>OZ250159.1:0-4388645 GCA_965237785.1 Candidatus Rariloculaceae bacterium | reverse complement strand
TTTTCTGCATCTACTTTCCTGCCGGACCCGGTGCTTGTTATCAAATTGATTTGACTAAGAACGCGGTAGCCGGCGTGGGCTAAATTTGCCTGCCGCTCGCTGTCTTCTATTTTCCATTCAAGTGGGTCCTGCCCATCGTCGCGGCGCTTGAACAGAAAAGACAGAGCTTCAACAAAGATCACCGGCGATTCAAAGATCCGCCGCTCCAGATTGGGAATACCGTGCTCGCTTCCACGGAGAGCGTCGATATACACGAACTCCAGATGCGCCATCTCATCCGGTTTGACGCCGCTGCGCCCCTGGAGCGACTTCAACGCCTCCGAAATGTAGTAAGCGTCAAGTTGGTAGTGCCCTTTGGTCTCCGAGTTCACGGTGGCGACGGCGAGAAGGAGGCGCTTTAAACGCGATGTCTCGATTCGGTCCCAATCCAAGTGCACCACATCGAAAGCCGCGCGCGGACGCTCTGCGTCAAGCAATCGGTCAGTGAGTTCGATCAACTCCGCATCGCTGTGCCGATTCCAGTGAGGGACAACCGCCCGCCAGTATTTATTTTTGATTTCTTCACTGTATCCGTCGAGCAGACGCCACGTGTTCTGCTTAAACGGAGCGCACCGGAACAAGCGCGCGGTCCACTCGACGCCTGTATCATCGGCCACGGCTGAAAGGATCGCACCACGCACGTCGTCGTCAATGCATCGCAGAAAGCCCCGCATGCAGCCGTCAATTTGCCGCTCAAGGCCGCCGGCGACTGGCAGGCATCTCTGCAAAAAACCAGTCCGTGCGCTGAAGTCGGTAATACTTTGTGCAGCGCTATCTCCCACGATATCGGCCACGCCTCCAGCGGAGAGGACTGCCATCACACCTTCAAACCCGCGTTCCCCACATATCGCCGTCATTGCCGTGGCTCGAAGCTCGCGGATTTTTTCATAGTGCTCCAATGAATAGGTATCGTCAGTCGAAAGATCAATCCTGTGACGGGCAAACAGCCAAGCGTGCTGAATGACCGTATCGCCCGACTGCAAACGCGCGCACGCTGCGCGCGCCCGGTCCTTTATCGCGTCATTCACGCCACGCCGTTGCCCGAGGCGCGTGAGCGCGAACCGGCGAATTTCCTCAGCGAGATCCGCTTTTGCCCTGTCATCGGATTCAGAAGTCGCCCACGTGTCGACCAGATCCCAAACCGTTGTTTGGTCTTTCTCGTCCATTTCTTCTACTACTTTCACAAGCTCGTAGAGCGTTTCCTCATTATGCTCTGGCCATGCGAGCACAAGGTTGAGCGCCTTGTGGGTAAATTCGTTAAATTCCCTGATATCGTTTGGTGTTTTAACGGGCTGGCCTGCACCGGACGCATCGCTCCGCCATCGTGGCCGGTAGCTTGCAACAGCCATCCTGTCACCAGGGTTAAGCTGATCCATACAGATCTTCCAACCAATATCCGGAAACCGCTCCGTCAGCACCTCAAGCGCCCTCATCCGTTCTTCGAGCGAAGCGGCTGTCTGAGGCATCCAAAACCTGTAAATCGCCCCAAGGCTCGTGATCGGTTTGTTGACCACGTTGTCATTGATCACCGTTTTCGATAACCGTGCGAGTATCCAGCACACGCGTGTCAGGTTTTTCCACGCAAGGCATTCCAGCGCCCACAGAAGTCCAGACCGCCAGCATCTAACGAACGGGCCGCTGTCGGCAGGCTGCAACAGGCCAACAACGACTGGCTGAGGTTGTTGCAAGTCATGCTCAAGCACTTGCAGAAACGCCTCAGGCGCGGCCTCCGCAAAAAGCGGAAGGTCATGGTCGTAGGAGAGCAGCTTCTCTAGCGTTAGCGGTGTAAGCAGCTTTTCGATAAGTAAAAAAACGCGTGTCTCAACATCAATTCCCAAACGATCACGAATCAGGTTATTGCCATGCACGGAGAGAATAACCAGCGTTTCACAAATGCCCTTACGTAGCGCGTCCGAGTGATCACGCACCTTGCCATGAATTACTGCGGTCCATCGCTCGTCCTCCGGCAGTTCGAGTCCTGGATCGGTCTCGGAAAGTACATATTCAGCGAGCAAAAAGAATTCATTAATTTCCTTTCCGGTAACCTGCCCGTTTATTGCGAACAGCGCGTCGATCTTGGAGGCGACCCCGCGATACTGCCCGACGGACCAAACGGGCGCATCATCGAACTCCAGCATGGGCGCGATGTCTTTTTCAATTTCTTCATAGAGCCTATCGCCCAGGACAGAAACAACGTCACGGTCCGCTTTAGAATTGGCGTGCCAAGCGCCAATCAAGGCCATCGCAATCAAACTCCTCGCAATCTCCACATTCTGAGCCCATTCTGGAATTCTGATGGCATCCACCAATGAGAGTCGTCGCCGCAGGATGGTCGGTGAGCGTCCCGATTCCCGCGAGAGTTTGTCGACCTGGTCGTCCTCGATCCCCATGGTGGAAAGAGCCTTCACGAATCCGTCCTGGTCCAACATCTCAAGCGCGATATCGGGATTTGAATCAACGGCATTCCGGGGACGAACGACGATGCAATGGTGCTGGCGATAGACATTGGTCAGCTCGCGTTCGGCTTCTTCAGTGCAAACGATCGGAATGAACGGTGCAGACGACGCCGCCAGTTTCCGCAGGGTCTCCGCCGATTCGAAAATCGCCGCCACGTCTCCCCATCGCGGCTCGATAGAATTGTCTTGAAAGATGCACGCAAGAAACGCTAGAGCTTCGCCTTTGGAGTCGGCCGCGACCAGCAACGGGCGTACGCTTTCGTTTTCGAGCCATTCCTTAATGGTGTCGCGGTGCGCCGTAATCGAAGACTCGAATATCGCGGGCGTGAGTTTTGGTTCGCTTGCCGCGCTCCAGCGCCGCCAGAATCTATCGAGTGCCTCGCATCCTTCAGCTGACATTTCGAGTGTCTTGGCAAACCAAATCTGCGCAGCGACCGACTCTTCCAGCCACTGCTCAAGATCGCTCGCGTCGTACGCTCGCACCCCCTTCCAGTCTCCAGTAGCGAGCTTGCTCTCGACCCATTCAGTCTTCCCAGGCCAGTTGCGTGGTGTGACAAAAACAAAGGTGCATTTTTGCCGCTCGGACGGCGAGACAGAACGAACACGGGCCAAATAGTCACCCTCTGCCTTGCTGCCCGGCTTCTGATTAACGCCGAACTCCCAGCACGATTTTCCCTCGGGAATCCACGCCGTCGCCGCACCCGCTTCAATTTTGCCGTCCCGACTCCGGCGCTCTGCATTGTCGTAGCCCGGGAAATCAACCTCAATCAAATCGTGGCCGGTTGAATGCACCAGCTTGCGCAGAAGCACCGGCAACAGGTGACGGGCCTCCAGATTGCCGTCCGGCCATTGATGGATGTGCTCGGCTTTGATTGTCAAAAACCCCGGAACATAGCCTCGAACCGCGATGGACTTCTCGTCCCCGCGCCGCTCATCGGCATCAAACGCGGCCTGTAGATCAATAAGTTCCTGACGGTCAGCGCCGAAAGTTTTCTCCAGCCTGACGGCCATCCTGGGCGATAATGACGACTTCCCATTCAGCAGGTTCGATACGGCGGGGCGACCCACGCCCAGTCGCTTTGCAGCATCCGTTACCGACATTCCGGATGGAAGCACGCGTTCCCTGATGAAAGTGCCAGGATGTGTAGACTTCTCTAGCATTCTAGGCACAGCACCACGCTCCAATAAACTACGTGCAGATATTGTACTCTGTAACGATACACAATACATTGCATATATTGCTGCTCGCAACGTTATATCTCGTGCTTTCGTGCGACCCATGAAGGATTCGAAAATGGTAGTTGATGTTCGTGACCGCCTCGCAAAAATGGCCGGCCCTGCCGGAATTCAGTTGTTGACAGAACTCTTCTTGAGGTCCCAAGGATCACAGCAAGGCGTGGATGCAAGGCGTTTCAGGATCGACTTCAAAGATCAACGCGACCAAATTCGTAAACTCGAGAACAAGTTCATCCAGCACACCTGGGGTCCGATAGAGCGCTACCGCCTGAATCTAGTTGCGCTCCCTCTGATCGACTTAAAGGAAGCGAGAGCGATCTTGAAAGTGGCTGATCGATTGCTACGTCGTTTGGTCCTTCTGTACGAAAACGACCAGAACCGTCCAGTTACCATCGCAGAATTGAGCAACGACCTACACGAGTCTCAAGAAACTATTTCCGAAGTCGTCGGTTACGTTATACATACGCCGGTCGCCGGCCCACGCACCAACGGTTATCCAGACTCACCGGATTGGGGACTTACCCCTATTGAGCAGTCGCTAGACTACCCGAACCTTGAAGCGCTACTAAATCAACTCACGGTGAGCAACGACCTCACACGAGTTACCCCTCAAGAAAACTATTTCCGAAGTCGTCGGTTACGTTATACATACGCCGGTCGCCGGCCCACGCACCAACGGTTATCCAGACTCACCGAAATGGATCGACCACGATTGCGTCACGGTCAGCCTCGAACACGCATTCACGGATAGTTCGGGCCTGAATCCGCAGCCCAACGATTTGCCGCTGACACTATATGACCGCACCATCAACCGGCTAAAAAACCATAAAATGGCCGTACCGCTCCTTTTGGTATTCGTTGCCCTGATAGTGCTCGCTAGAAGTCTAAATCACGTTCTTGACCTATTCATGCGCCTTCGATCGATGTTGTGATTTTGGGCGAGGCCCCGCTACGACTGGCAGGCATGGCTTCAACCAGGGGTAGCCCACACACGTAACTTCTGACACTCAATGCGAAGTTGCGCTCTCAAACAATTCTTCGCTAACACCATTTGCTAAGAACCTGACACCCAATGAACGCCCCGAGACGGTGAACGAAAATTCTTGAGTCTTAAATTGTTTCTACCTGAATTCCGACACATCTGAACTGGTCTATAGCGTCTCTACCCATCTCAACTCATCATTTTTTGCTGGCGATCAGCAAACGAGAGCCGTGAGGTTTCGCGACATCGATCACACAAATCGCAATTTTTTTCCTTTCCTCAGCTGAAAGTTCATGCAATAGGCGTTGCTCAACGTCCGCGGCGCTGATCGGTATCCCGCCGGTCCCCGGCGTCGGTCGGCAATGTTCCGTATCCCCAAACCAGAAGACGACGTAGATTCCATGGCCGTCCGCGTCCGGATCACGCGTGTACTTGGCAATCAGCTGTCTTCTGATGGCGCTCCACAAATCCCGATGGCAACTTTTCTTGATCTCGATAGGAACGTTGAAGTCACCGTACGAAACGCGGATATCGGCCCGCTTGTCGTCCGCGTAACTGCTCTCCCTTTGTGCGTCAATACCCAACGGGCCCAACCGGTGCCGCAAGTCGGACAGCAGCGCGTCACGGCAAGCGTTCTCCGGTTTCGGGCGCTCAGCGCGATTGTGTGAATCGACATTCCAGTACTTGCGCCAGTCGTCCGTGTTTCCGACGCGGATGAAGCTCGCGGTTTGTCTCAGTTGCTCCAGTGTCAACGCCGCGAGGTCGGCGACGTTCGCCGGTTCCTCGTTGTTCAACACGTTCACGACCTGTCCGACGCCCGCGTATACAAAGCTAGCGTCCCGCCGAAGGGCGTTTTGACGGTCTTTCGCGTCGACAAGTTGAGGGCGCCAGGCGATGAGGGTGTCATTCACGGACAATCTTTCGAGGTGTTTGGATGCCTCGCCGCGCGAGTTGCCGGCGAGTTGATTGATCAATCCGTGGACGCGATCTGCCGCCTCCATGCCCAGGGTGACTCTGGCACCCTCGTCGGAATCCGAGTCGAGCGAATACGGTCTGTGGGTAGCGCCGATCACTCTAATCAACAAGGACAATGCCGCAACGTCCAATCGCTCAATCAAAACCCGCGGCGTATCGAACCTGCTGGAGAAAAATTGACCAAGTCTCCAGACGCGCCGTTCATTCCCGGCAACATAGGATTCCAGCACCGCCAGATAGTGCTCCGGGCGAACAATCACTCCCGCGGCAAGCCAGTAGACGCGCTGAGCCACGTTCATGCTCCGCGAGGCCAATTTCCTTTCGATCAACTCGACGAGCATTTCGCGTTCGCAGTGGAAGCACGCGGCAAAAAGCACATGCATCAGGCTCGAAAGCTGCCGTTCGGCGCATCGAACGGGAAATGCGCTCAATAGTGGCAAGGCCGAAAGACAGGCAACGTTCTTATGATCCGCGGAATGCGCCAGGTCATATAGATGCTGCGAGAAATCCAATCCCTTGCGCAGCCTCAACCTCGCGGTTCGGACCAGCACGTTCGCAACCAGTTCCGGGTGATCTTTCAGCAATGTCGGTAGCCATCTCGGCTTCCCGTCCGCCTCGTCCCATGAACGCGGCCAAACCGCGACGTTGTAGTGCATCGCCAGTGCCAGTCGCCCCTGATTGCCAAACAGGAAGACATCCCTGGTTGGAATTTTCTCAAAGATTTCATCAAGTCCGGCCAGGAAGGGGTACGAGAGAAAGTGCATGCGCTGCTGAACACCAAGGCGTATCACCTCTTCGGCCGTCGGAAGGTCTTCGCGAGATACGGTTCCACGGACACCCGCCATCGCCGTCTCGACCAACTCATCGTCACCACCGAGCAGATTGCTCAACCGCTCCCGCGGTGTGCGTCCGACAACATCGCCGAATCCACCCAGATACGCCTTCGCCAACTGGTGGAGCAAGCGGAGGCTGGCCCGGTTCTCGCGCAATTCGACCTGGTATTTCGTCACAAGCGTCTGCCATTCCAACTGGCGCTCGCTTGCCCTCCGTGCAGGCCTCTCTCGTGATTTTCGCTCCGCTTCCTCGAATTCATTCAGCTTAGCCAACCTGAATTCGAGTGCGCCCTGCATTTCCGCGACTCCGGCGATGCGGGCATTCACGAGATTTCGCCATTTCTTCTTGCCGTCACCGCGGTGTACGGCTTCTGCCACCCTGTACATAAGCCACGCCGCCGCCGTGGAATTCTCCGTGGCCACCGCCTGATCCAGGCACCAATTCGCGAAATCCGACGGTCGCGGTGCACCAAAAAGCCTGCGTTCCTCTTCCATCCACATCAACTGCGCAAAATTGTGCGACTCGGACCGCTCAATTGCTGCAATACAGTGTTCGAGCCCGAGAGCCATGATCGACTTCCACAAATCAGGACGCTCGCCAATCCAGGCGCAGATACGGTCCCTCGCATGGGAGCCCGGTCTCGCATCGTACTTCCAATCGCCCACCCATCCGGCCAAGCCCAACCAGTCGAACAACCGGTGCGGATCCGGCACCTCCTGACAGTTCGACAGGTATCGCTCCAAAAGATTGGACGGCACCCGCCACAACATATTCGCCTGTCGTCCATGTTCCCAAACTTCGGCGTGCAGCCAGCCGCGCATTTCAACCAGTTTGTCGAGTATTCGGGCCATTTGGTCGCAACTCGAGCGCTTCGCAAGTTGGCGGCTCCAGAAATATTCGTACGACAGGATCTGATCGGGCCGCTTCGGCGCCCTCAGGAAGCCGAGCACTTCCGATTCCGACAGCTCATCCGGGTAAAGTCGTTCCAACAGAGAACCCAGCAGATCGTCATCGCGGTCCGGTATCCCTCCCGCGTACACGTCCTGCGCGAGTGCCTTCAGGTCCGCCAACGCCCGCGCTCGCCCGCCCCGTTGCCGTACAAACGCCTCGATCGCCCTGTGCCTGATTCTCGGCCACCACGTTTCATCCTGGATGATGTCGAGCAGGCCACGGGCAACTCGATCAATCGGCTTCCCGTGCGCAAACATCTCAACCAGCAGGAATACAAACGCTTGGCGCCGGTCATCGCGATTCATATCCAGCGTCCGACCCCGGAACGCATCCTCCACGCCCGGAAAGATCAGGTCTCCGACCCGCGAATCGATCTGAATGGTCCTCACGAACCAGGGATTGTCCTTCGCACTATGCTCCAGATGCCCCAGGATCTGGCGTTTCTCGTCGCCGGAAAACCCTTGAACATCACCGTATAGCACGGTTCCGAGCGGATCCCTTGCGATGAGTTCCGCTCGGCTCGACTGGCTCTGCGCCGCAAGCCAAGCGCACAGGCCACGCAAGTCAGTCACCACCGACCCGTCGTGACCGGTCATTAGCGCCAGAATCCGCCCGGGCGAAAGCCCCTTGGCGATCCGGTCCGCCAAATATCGGGCCGCAACGAATTCCGCTATTTGACGGTGAAAGGGCAGCGCCCGCTCCCCGTCCGGCATTTCGAACAATTTTGTGCGAATCGCACGACGGAGCACATCCACGTTCGCGTCCGGAATTTCCTCCAACGCCAGGAAGTCCTGCGTTCCCTCGCCATTCAATCGTTCGTATCCCGCCGCGCCCGTCAATAGCTGCACCGCGAAGAGCTTGCCCGCCGCTCGCATCAGTCCGCCGGTATCGGCCACCTCCGGCACTGCTATCCAATGCTCCTGGTTGAGCTCCTTCAACAGCGTCCCGCAGGCCAGTTCGAACATTTCTGTTCGCGTTGACGGCCAATCGTTGTCGTCGACCGCTCTCACCAGCATTCCCAGGCTCTGGGGATTGATCAGCATCCCGTCAACGCCGCGTTCGCGGGCCAACCTGATAAACGCTTCGGGCTTGTCGATCCTGAAGCTCTCTTCCAGAATTTCTTCTGCGCCCTCCTCCGAAAGCGGATCAAGGTGCAGAACGCGGACCCCTCCGTCCGGCGATACGGCTTCCAAATGATGGCGATCATTGGATCCGAACCAGTCCGCCTCCCGGCAGGACAGGCGAAACCGAGGAGACCCCAAACGGGCGAGCTTGGCTCGGATCGCATCCATAGCCGTCCGCCCGTCAGCACATCCCGCACGAACTTCGTCAAGCGCATCGATGAACAGCGTGTTGCCGTGCCATGCGGCATCGTCGTCGAACGTGAGAAAATCCCGTGCCGTGACAAACCGCCCTCCCGATTCCTCCGCTTGCCGGAGAAACTCCGTCGTTTTGCCGGATCCCGGCGCCCCGAGGAGCACATATGCCCCTGCGTCACCGAACCTCTCGAGTGGCAGCGACGTGCGTTCCCCCCCGGAGTTGGGTACGCCGGTTTTGATCTCGGTACATGTACGCTGAACGAAATCGTTCACGGCGATTCGAACCATGCCCCCGCCGGCATCGACAGAAACTCCTCCAAAGGCACTCCGCCTTCTCCGACAACGACTTCTCTTGTAACGTCAAAGCGTTCCGCAAACGCTGCAAGACCCATCAGATTTGGCCTGCGCCGACCGCTCTTTACCTCGATGCTCACGAGTCGCCGCCCGAGCTGCAAAACGTAATCGACCTCTTGGGATCGATCCCTCCAGTAGTGCAGCCGGATATCCGGCGTCGCGGTATTGAACAGGTGCGCACCCACGGCGCTTTCCACCAAACGTCCCCAATAGGACCGGTCCGCCTTCGCTTCCTCGAACGTATACCCGGACAGCGCCGACATGAGTGCCGTATTGAGCACGATCAGCTTGGGACTGGACGCCCTGCTACGGACGGCGCTACCGGCATACTGTTGGAGACCGGCGACCAGCACGGCGTTCGAGAGGAGGATCAGGTACCGCGCTAGCGTGGTGGTGTTGCCGGCGTTGTGCAGTTGTCCGAGCATCTTGGTATAGGACAAGATTTGTCCGGAGTAAACTGCCGCCAATTCAAACAACTGTTTAAGCAGCGCCGGCTTGTTCACCCGCTCCATGGCCAGAATGTCGCGTTCGATATTCGGCTCCACAAGCGAGCCCAGAATAAAGGCCCTCCAACGCTCCTCGTCGCGAACGAGCGATGCCGCACCCGGATACCCTCCGAAGTAGATGTAGCCCGGCAGATCGACATCGAACGCTCGCGCCATTTCGGGGAACGCCCAATGCGAAAGACGAATCGTCTCGTGCCGGCCCGCCAGGCTTTCGCTTACGCCGCTTTGTACGAGCAGCGGCGCCGATCCCAATAAAACCACATGCAAAGGGCATGCGCTTCGCCGGTCCGCATCCCACAGACCCTTGACCGTTTCCGACCAATTCGAAATTTTCTGAATCTCGTCGATTGCGAGAACAGGGCCCGCTTCGCCGGCCTCAAGCCTGGCTCTCGCCTGCTCCCATTTTTGGATCAGCCACTGCTCGTCTTTGACATCACCCGTGCGCACGGTTGTCTCATCGTCCCCAGCACCAGCAATCGCGCCGCTCGTGCCCGATGTAGCGCCAGCAGGCTCATCGACCGAAACATAACCGTTCAAACAGCCGATCTCCGCAAGCGCCTGTTGGACAAGCGTCGTCTTTCCACATTGCCGCGGTCCCGTAATGACGATCAGCCATTGAGGCTCCTCCCCCAAACGCTCAAGCAAGCTCCTAATCTGCGATCGTGCAAATGGCTCCATGGACCTATGTTATCCTTCTGAGTAGTTTTACTCAATTACTATATCACCCGCGACGGCACCACAAGAGCAGTGCTGATTTTCCACCATACCTTGGAGCGACGTCCCCACATTGAACAGGCTGACAGTCCAATAAATATCCCTTCATTCAAGTGAAATCCTCGACGATAATCCAACGTCCAGAACCATCATCACAATTGACGACTGAACTTTGCGTACATGACCAACGAACAGACCAATAACGCCATCGCTATCGATCATCCAATTCAAGACGCCAAGGACGATGTCCTCCAAAGGTCCCGAATGGCCAAGTCTTTCGCTCGACGCGTCTTGGTATTACCAGCGAGTCAGGGCCTCGTAGTCGGCGTTTTTGGCCCGTGGGGCTCGGGCAAGACCTCCTTCATCAACCTTGCCCGGACCACCTTCAATGAGGTCGACGTTCCCGTATTGGACTTCAACCTGCCAGCACCAATCTGAAAGTGTAGTCATTCTGCCAGTCTGAAATTGTTGTTTTCTTCGGCGGCGTCTTCTTCGAAAAGCTTCCACTAAACGTTTCTTCGTTTTCTTCGTTTTCTTCGGCCCGTTGACGTTCGGTGCCCCGGTCCGGTGCCGATGGCCGCATCATCGGCGGTCGGAGGAAGCCGATCGATGACGAAGCGAAGACGACGCAAGTGTCTGAACTGTGGGCGGTTGTTTCGCCCGGACCCGCGCAATCGGCGGCACCAGCGTTACTGCTCGGCGCCCGATTGCCGCAAGGCGAGCAAGGCGGTGAGCCACGCGCGCTGGCTGTCCAAACCGCAGAACCGGGACTACTTCTGCGGCCCGGAGCATGCGGTGCGGGTGCGGGCGTGGCGGGCGGCCAACCCGGGCGACGCTCGCCGAAGGGTAAGCATTCGCTCAAGCCGGGATGAGTAGATGGCGAGGGGATCGATATGGGCTGATGAGAGGCGCCTGGCAAGGGACTGGTAACGCAGCTCGTCTTGCGGTATCGTACCGGCATGACGATTCTCGACGACGCAGTTGGGGCGGATATCACGTTAGTCGAGAGGCCCGATGGCCGGTGGTCCGCGCCCTCTGAGACGCAGTTGCGCGGGGAGTTGGATTGGCGGTTGCTATTCGAGCGGGAGCGGGCCCGCGCTGAACAGCTTCGCTGGTCGGATGTGGACGCGCGTTCTCGATCGGGCTGGCTGAAGTGGCAGCTCGACGCCTGCCGGGAGAAGCTGAAGGCGGCGGTGGAGGAGACCAAGGAGGTCCGCCGCACGGCCAGGGACGCCTTGTCCTTGCAGGCCGAAGTGGCGCGTCTGACGAAGTTGCTTGTCGCGGCCGGTGTGGAGTCGAGCAAGCGCAGCACGATGGTGTCGCTTCGCAAGGAAGTCGGGCGGCTGCGCAAGGCGGTGCGGGCGTTGGAGATCCGCACGGTGTCGCTGGAGGCCCAGCTTGCCAAGGTTCGCGCGACCCGGGCGGTGCTGTCGAAGTCGCTGTTCGGGCGCAAGAGCGAGAAGCAGGAGACGCCGCGCTCGGCGCGCCGGCGCGGCCACCAGCCCGGCGCCGCCGGCCATGGCCGCACCCAACGGCCCGCGCTGGACGAGCGCATGGAAGTGCACAACCCGCCGGCGAACGAGCGCGTCTGCGCCAGCTGCGGGAAGGCTTACGCGGCCAATGGCGGGGAAGTTTCCACCCTCATCGAGGTGCATGTTGCGGCCCACAAGCGTGTGATCCGCCGTCGGCGGTGGCGCCGGAGCTGTCGCTGCGCCACTTCGCCCCGGGAAGTGTCGGCGCCCCCGGCGCCGCGGCTGTTCGTCAACACACCCTACGGGACCAGCGTGTGGGCGCGGTTTTTATTCGAGCGCTATGCCTGCTTGCGCCCGATGAACCGGGTCGCCGCGTGGCTGCGCGACCGGGGTCTGGCGATTTCGCCGGGCACGCTGGGCGACAGCGTGCACCGGTTCGAGCCGCTGTTCGAGCCGCTCGCCGAGGCGATTCTTGAACACCGGAATGAGGCGGCGGTGCGCCATGGCGATGAGACGGGCTGGCGCATCCAGTCGCTTCGCGGACAGGGCCGCTCGAGCCGCGCCTGGCTGTGGACCTCGGTCAGCCAGGACGCGGTCTATTTCCACATCGACCCCTCGCGTAGCGCCGCGGCGGCGGCCAAGCTGTTCGGCGATGCCGCGCCCGGTACGGTGCTGGTCTGCGACCGCTATGGCGCCTATAAGAAGCTGGCCCGCGATCTCGCGGGTGTGCTGGTTTTGGCATACTGTTGGGCGCATATGCGTCGGGATTTTATCGAGTGCGCGGCCGGTCGGGAGCAGCTGACGCCGTGGTGCCAGGGATGGCTCGAGCGGATCGCGTCGATCTACCGTTTGAACGAGGCGCGGCGGGCTGATTACGACCCCGGTCGCAAGCGCCAGACACCGGCGTTCGACGCGGCGCAAGGCACGCTCAAGGAGGCGCTCGACGGCCTGTTCGCGGGCGCCGAACGGGAGCTGGCTACCCTGCCGGCGCAAGCGCGCGAGGGCAAGGCGCTGCGCTCGCTGGTGAACCATCGCGACGGATTGAGCCTGTTCGTCGACCGCCCCCAAGTGCCCATGGACAATAATTTTGCACATGCCGACATCCGTTTTATGCCGACAACGCGGCCCAACTCATTGATCGACCGGGTCATGTGGCAGGATTTGTCGGCATAATCACGGGATTCTAAGTTGTACGCGTTCTGGCATACATTTCTTTCGTTTTCACACGAAAGGGATGAACCATGTCCAGTTGTATATCGCCTCCATCGGCATCGATGGATTCCTCTTGGTGGGCGCCGCATCGCAGCGCGTTTCTGAACTGTCTTGTCGGACAAGGCTATGCCGAGCGTACCCTGGCCACCTACCGGCTCATGACCGGCCGGCTCTGTGCGGCGCTCGATGCCCGCGGACTCGCGGCCGACGATGTCGATGCAGGCGTACTTGCGGATCTCTCGGCAGCATGTCCGCGAACGGGATCGCCTTCGATGGAGCGGGATTTGATATCGGTCACACGACGGTTTGCCGACTACCTGGTCGATTCCGGCGCGATCGCACCGATGCTTCCCGCGCCGCCACCTGCATCGGGCTCGCTGGAACAGTTGAGTGCGCAGTTCGATGCCTGGCTGCGGCAGCATCGTGGGATGTTCGGAAGACGGCTGCGCACGCACCGGAGCATTCTGAAGAGCTTCATGACGTTCTGCGGTGCGAGCACCCGGGCGCTGGACGATCCGAGAGGCATTACGCCGGAAAGCATCTTCGCTTTTGTAGATGGCTTCTCGGGAAAGTCCAACTGGCGACTGCCGTATCTGCGCAACGTCCTGCGGTTCCTCTTCTGGAACGGCAGACTCGCGCGCGACCTGACCGACGCCGTTCCACGATCGGCACGGAGCCGGCCCGATGGGCTGCCGCGTCATCTCGAACCCGACACGGTGCGTCACCTGATCGAAGCGGTTCGCGGCGACAGCCCGCGTGAACGGCGCGATCGTGCGATGCTGCTGATGATGGCCAGGCTCGGCCTTCGTGGGCAGGAAGCGATCGCGGTACGGCTCGATGACATCGACTGGCGGGCCGGCAGGCTTGTTGTCCGCGGCAAAGCCGGCCAGTTGGATCGCATGCCGTTGCCCGTCGATGTGGGAGAGACGGCGGTCGCCTGGATCCGCAATGGCAGGCAGGGCTCGTCGCGTCACTTGTTTGTATCCGTGCGGCCGCCGTATCGACCGTTCACATCATCTCCGGTCGTTCGCAGAGCCCTTCTCCAGGCGTACGAACGGGCCGGCCTGACTCCGCCCCGGGGCCAGGCCCGGACCCATGCGCTGCGGCACAGTCTGGCCATGGACCTGCTGGGCCGGGGCGCCTCCCTGGAAGAGATTGGCGATGTCCTGCGTCACCGCTCCCGCCAATCGACCGCCGTATACGCCCACTACGATATCGATGCACTGCGACCGCTTGCGCGGTCATGGCCGGTGCCGGGAGCGGTGCGATGATCCCGCTGACAGAGCGCGTGGAGCAGTATCTCGCCCAGCGGGACCGCTTCGGAACAGGCCTGTCGGCCAGTGCTGTGCAGGCATTACGCAAGTTTGCTTCCTTCGCGGCAGACCAGGGCGCCGAACGGGTCACCACGGACCTGTTCCTATGCTGGAAAGCGCAGTTCGGCTCAGCGAGTAATCGAAGCTGGTCCTACCGCTTTAGCCATGTGCGCACCTTTGCCCGTTGGCTGCAAAGCGTCGATCCACGGACCGAAGTGCCGCCCCGGGGCCTCATTCCAGCAGGTCGGCGACGGCCACGGCCTTACATCTACACCGACAACGAGATCGCCGCCATCGTGACCGAGGCCGCACGGCTACCGTCAAAACCCGGCCTGCGCGGCCCGACCTATGCGACGCTGTTCGGCCTGCTTGCCGTGACGGGGCTTCGGATCGGCGAGGCGCTCGGGCTCGACGATGGGGATGTCGATACGGACGCCGCCCTGGTGCATATCCGGCATGCGAAGAATGACCGAAGCCGTGTGCTGGCTCTCACCCCATGCACCGGTCGGCGCCTTGAGCAATACCGGTCATTGCGTGACCGGATCCTTGGCGCGGTCGAGACGCCGGCGTTCTTCGTCGGAGATCGTCTTCAACGCGTCCGCACCGGCACAGCCGAATACAACTTTGCAAAGGTCGGCCAGAGAATCGGCCTGCGGGAGCGCAAACCGCCCGGCCACCGCGGCCGGGGGCCGCGCCTGCACGATCTGCGGCACACCATGGCGGTCCGCACCCTCATCGATTGGTACCGGTCCGGGCTGAACCCCGATCGGGAGATGTACAAGCTGAGCACATGGCTCGGACACAGCCGTCCGGGCAATACCTACTGGTACGTGGAGGCGGTGCCTGAACTGCTGCAACTGGCCACCGAACGTGCGGAACGGTCATTCGCGCAAAAGGAGGCATCATGACGACGTATGCATTGCCTGCTTATGTGCAGCGCTTCTTCGCCGATCGCCTCATCGCACAGCAAGGGGCCAGTCCTCACACGGTGGCGAGCTACCGTGACACCTTCCGGCTGCTGCTCAACTACACCTGTGAACAAGTCGGGCGCGAGCCCACCGACCTGCTTGTCACCGACATCGATGCCGATCTCGTGGCGCGGTTCCTGTGCTTCATCGAAGACAGCCGGCAGAACAGTCCCCGCACGCGCAACGCGCGCCGATCGACGATCCGGGCGTTCTTCCGGTTCGTCGCGGTCCGCGAACCCGCCCTGCTGTATCACTGCCAGCAGGTGCTCGCCATACCGGCGAAGCGCCATGACAAACGCATGATCGACTACCTCGACCGGGGAGAGTGCGCCGCACTGCTCGCCGCACCCGACCTGTCCACATGGATCGGGCGGCGAGACAGAACCCTGTTGCTGGTTGCCCTGCAGACCGGTCTCAGGGTGTCGGAACCGATCGGTCTCAATGTTGGCGACGTGGTCCTTGAGCCCCAGTCCCAAGCACACGTGCATTGCCGGGGAAAGGGCCGCAAGGAGCGGGCGACGCCGTTGCGCGCCGACAGTGTGCAGGCGCTGCGCGGCTGGCTGGGCGAAACGGCCGCAGCGCCGGACCGGCCGCTGTTCGTGAGTACCCGCCGGGGACGCTTCAGTCGCGACGGAATCGAGCGCATTGTGCGCAAATACGCCCGGATGGCATCCGGGACCTGCCCGACATTGAAGAGCAAGCGGGTCAGTCCGCATACGCTGCGCCACTCGGCCGCCATGGAACTGCTCCGCAGCGGCGTCGGCTGCACCGTCATCGCACTGTGGCTTGGTCATGAAACGGTTGAAACCACGCAAATCTACCTGCATGCCGACATGCAGATAAAGAAAGACGCGATGGACCGGACGCGACCGGTCGATGTTCCCGAGGGCATCTACCGGCCCGATGATCAGCTGATGACATTCCTGGAGGCTTTGTGATTATGCCGATAAATCCTGCCACATGACCCGGTCGATCAATGACTTGGGCCGCGTTGTCGGCATAAAACGGATGTCGGCATGTGCCGCACTATGCCGATATCGGCATAGTGCGGCCGAACGCGTGCTCAGAGGACCGGCGATCGGAAGACGGCTGTCCTTCGGGTCCGACAGCGAGACCGGCGCGCGCTTCACGGCGCAGATGTATTCGGTCGTCGCCACCCTCGCGTTAAACGGCATCGATGTCCGGCACTGGCTTCAGGCGTGGCTGGACGCGTGTGCGGCCAACGGCGGGCGGGCGCCGCCGGATCTGTCCGCATGGCTGCCCTGGTCGATGAACGAGGCGCGCAAGCGCACCCTCATGACGCCGCAATGACCGGTCAAGTCGAGTGCCACTATTACGGGCGCGACTTCACGACCGAAGAGATGGCGCTGCTGCGCGCGCTGATCGCCGGCCCGCCGCTTTTGAACCGCCATCGGCTGTCGAAGGCGTTTTGCCGGCGCATCGGCTGGCTCAAGCCTGACGGCGGGCTCAAGGACATGATGGCCAGGGTGACGATGCTGGACATGCACCGCGACGGCCTCATCGTCCTGCCGCCGCCCACGCGGGGCCAGAACCGGCCCGGCCCCATCGCCTTCGGACCCGACACCGACGCACCGCTGGAACCGCCGCCGACCGCCCTTGATGACGTGCGCCCGCTCAACCTGCGGCCCGTACTCGGGCGCACGCCCCAGAGCCTGCAGTGGAACGCGTTCATCGCCCGCTACCACTATCTCGGATACAAGACCCTGGTCGGCGCCCAGATACGCTACACCGTCCACGACCGCGACGGTCGGCCGATCGCCCTGCTCGGCTTCTCCACCGCGGCATGGAAGCTGGCCCCGCGCGACCGCTTCATCGGATGGACGCCGCCACTGCGCGAGAAAAACCTCCCGCTGGTGCTCGACAACCCGAGGTTCCTTATCCTGCCCTGGATCGCCATCCCCAACTTGGGCTCGCACATACTCGCCATGATCCGCCGGCGCTTGCCCGCGGACTGGACCGAGCGCTACCGCACCACGCCCGTATTGATCGAAACGTTCGTCGAAACGCCACGCTACACCGGCGCGGTCTACCACGCATCCGGCTGGATCCGCGTCGGAACCACCCAGGGGCGCGGGCGCTACGACCGGCACAAACAATACGACAAGCCGAAAAAGGACATCTGGCTCCGGCCCCTCCGAAGAGACTGGAAGCGAATCCTCAATCGATAAAGAACCGCGCCTGACGGAACAGTTGAACCAGCCGATGTGCGTCCGCGATGGTGCTACCATCCCGGCTTGAGCGAACTCTTACACCCGACTTCCGCAACTCGGCGCTAATACGGACATAACTGATTGATTTATGGTGGATGGAAGCCATAGGTCGGCACTACAAGGTGCCGAACGGGAGGGGGCGGCGCGGTCGATTCAGGTCGATATTCTGGGTAACGGCTGTTCCGGCAGACGCAGTTTGAGTTGATCCAACAACAGTTGGTGATCCCGTTCAGGTTGTGTATGGCGAGGCAACACCAAGTGGCGACCGTCGGCGGTCGGCAGATGGACATCGACCATCTGTATGGTGGAGAACTTCTCCAGGATCGCCCGAGGCGTCAATCCCGGCGCCCGAGGCCGGGCCTGGTTCTTCAAGGTGACGTGCAGGCAGTACGCGATGAAGGCGACGAAGATGTGCGCCTCGATGCGCGATTCGCGCCGGTGAAAAATCGGCCGGATGGCCAGGTCATGCTTGAGTTCCTTGAACGCCTGCTCGATCTCGGCAAGCTGCATGTAGTAGCGCCACAGCGTTGCCGGGTCCTCGCCGGTCAGGTTGGAGCGCAGCAGATAGCGGCCCTCGCGACGCCGTGCCTGGCGCAACCGGTCGCGCCGCAACGAGAAGGTGAACGTCTCCGGGGTGACCGCCTGCCGGGCCTTGGGCAGGCGGATCTCCACCAGGTGCCAGGCGCGTCCGGCCTCCTTCTTCGCTGCGCCCAGCTTCAGCAGCAGCTCGTCGCGCTTCAGCGACTGCCCGCGCAACGCGTGCAACCGCCTCCACAGTTTCTTCAGCCGGCGCCGGCGCATGCCGCGCTCCTTCAGGATGCGCGCCCGGCTCTCCGCCAGGATGTACAGTTCGCCGTCCTCGGCCAACAGCTTCACCTGGACCGATTCGCGGACCTCGCGCCAGGGCAGACCCACAAACGCCTTCTCCAGCCGCGTCAAACGCCCCTTCGGCGTGCCGACCAAGTAATGCACCGGCGATTCCCCGGCGCGCATCCCCGCCAGCGTCTCCTCCGTGGGGATGCCCCGGTCCATGATCCAAACCCGCTCCGAGCGACCGTACTGCGACTCGATCTTTTCCAGAAAGTCCGCCAACGTGGTCTTGTCGCTGGTGTTGCCCGCCATCACCTCATAGGCCAGTGGAAAACCCTGCGGCGTCACGACCAGGGCAATCACCACCTGCACGCAGTCCGAGCGCTTGTCGCGGCTGTAACCGAACCGGCGCTTGTCCGTGAACAAAGGATCGCTCTCGAAATAGGTGGAGGTCAGATCGTAAAGCAACACGTCGAAGCGCGCGTCGAACAGCGTCTCCCAGCGTTCCCGAAGAAACGTGAAAAACGCCCGCTTGTGTGTCAACAACTTGTCCAGACAGCGGTAGAGCGTGTCGGCGGCGACGACGCCCATCGGACTGCCGAGCAAATCCCGCATGGCGCTGTGCTCGTACCAGTGCCGGTGCAACCGCCACTCGCTGCACGGGTCGATCAACTGGTAGCACACCAGCGTCTTCAATACATCCAGCCAGCGGGTGCCCTGACGGCTCGGTCGCAGCCGCGGACCCCAGAACCGATCCAACTCCAACCGATCCCACAATGTCAGCGCCAACCAACACGCACCCCACTGGCGCGGACGGTGCAGGCTCAGATCCTTGACGTTGATCCGAACCACCTCGCAGTCCAACTCCGGCGCCTCCCGATCCGCCGGAAACAGCGCCATCGGCGCCGAACCCGAATCCCCCCGCAGCACCTCGATCGATCGGCACCAGGCCGAGCGTTGGCTGTCGTTGATCTCCCCGAGATACAGCACCTGACGCTGCACCACGCGCCCGTCGAGGTTGCGGCAGTTCTCCACCACGCTCCAATAACGGTGCTCCTTGCCGTCCTTGAAGCGTCTCTTGGCGCGCACGAACATGGACACATAGCGTGCCCCAAACACCGCATAAATCAAGGGGCAAGGTCGGCACTACAACCGTTCGCCCGCCATGCGCCCCAATCAAATCAGCAACTTAAGCCTTGTGGAACAACCGAAATCCAATCAAATCAGTTGAAATCCCGGTCGAGTTGCGGAAGTCGGGTTAATAACCATATGGCGATCACGGCCCCCACTACAATAAGCAAGGTCCAGACGTCCACGCCGATCATTTGCATTCGTTCTCTCCCATTTGAAGTGGAGATTGGGGGGAATCAAACCCCCCGCAGGTTCCCACCACCACTAGGATCCGGTCGCGTGTACCGGGAGGGGTTCGAACCCATCTGGGACGTGGCACTCCTCTGTAGCGCTCCCGCGCATCATGCAATCTCCGTAGACCAACGAGTTATAACCGAATCTGGTGTTTGAGCGGTTGAAAAAAACGGCGTATCTGGTTGATTTGTTGTTGCAACACGTCAAAGCAACCAAAGGAGATACGCCACTATGGAAAAGAATAATGTTATTGGACTGGAACGTCGAGTTAATCGTGCCGATCCGTTGACCGCATTGCTCAAAGAAGGCGCCAGGAAGCTGATCGCTCAAGCGGTGGAGAGCGAAGTACAGGATCTGCTGGCAGAGCATCGGGATTGTCGCACGCAAGGCGGTCATGCCGGCGTGGTGCGCAATGGAAGACGTGCTGGAAGTGTATCGGCGCGATTTTGCCGAGGACGAGGTGCTGGTGTGCATGGATGAAACGAGTAAGCAACACATCGAGGAAACCCGCACCCCGGTGCCGACGCGACCGGGCGATCCGGCGAAATACGATTACGAATACGAGCGCAATGGCGTCAGCAACCTGTTCATGCTGTGCGCGCCGCTGGAGGGTTGGCGGCACGTCAAGGCGACCGATCGTCACACGAAGGTGGATTGGGCGCAGTTAATCGAGGAATTGGTGGATGAACACTACCCCGGGAAACGCAAGATCGTGCTGGTCATGGACAATTTGAACACCCATAAATTGGCCTCGCTATATGAAGCCTTCGACCCGGCGCAGGCGCGCCGGGTCGCCGAGCGGCTGGAAATTCATTTCACCCCCAAGCACGGGAGTTGGCTGAACATGGCCGAAATTGAAATTGGCGTCCTGGCGCGTCAATGCCTCGATCGCCGCCTGGGAGACCAACGCCTCTTGAAACGTGAAATCGATGCATGGCAAACACAGCGCAACAAAGAAGCAGTACACGTCAACTGGCGATTCACGACCGATGATGCACGCATTAAATTGAAGTCACTTTAGCCATCAATACAAAGTTGATGTAGTACTAGTCGTGACCGTTACATCCTTTCGGCCACTGGCATGCCGGATTACCTTCGATCACATCACGCTCTTCTGCGACTCGAGAAGCCACGCTGGAATTCAAGTGGACATGGTAGTGCGTTGCTCCTTTCATCTTTATGCATCCCTCTAGCAACGCGGCGTCGTAGCGGGCTTGGAGGTCGCCATGGCCAACATAGATCGGCACCCAGGTCCCCTGTTCCACCTTTGCGAAAATGTAGTTCCCTTCCTGGCCGGCACGCGGTCGCCAAGGCAACTCCTCAATGAAGTACGTGTACTCCGCGCCGGATCTGCCCGGCCACCTCGTCGTATTGTCCGCCACTCTATAACTCCACAGAAAACAGGGTCGATCAGACCCACCGACGAGCGTACCAGATTGATCCAACCCCATCATGATACTCATCGCCGTGCCCAAAGGACCCGCACACGTCGTTCACCGCGCTATCCCCATGTAAAACAGCTTCTAATCACGGTGCCAATATCCCGTAAGGTACGTTCCGCCCTTCCCAACACCGAATCTGCCTAGCAAGTCCCGTTGCGTCCAATGCCGGTCTAGAGAACGCCAACCGAAGCCAGCTTGCTACGTCATCAGCACCTACGGTGGATTTAACTCTACCAAGCGCATTTCGGAGCCCAATTCTCAATAGCTCCACGACATCGTGCCCACGCGCTACGTACCAAGGATCCGCCGTACGCGGCAGACCTCCCACGAAATTCACCAGCGAGATTTGGTCCAATCCGGAGACCCTAGACGCGACCTCGATCAACCGGCCCTCATCAAGTTTCCAGCTGTCCGCTTCCACGAATCGCTGAATGCCACCGAGATCCTTCCAGCTGATCTGAATGCCGAAACGCCTCTCCGCCCATCTCAAGCGCCCGAAGGCCAAAGCTCGCGCCAAGAGCGCGTCGCGGACACTCGTACCATTCAGCTCTACGAATCGTTCTATCCTGTCTGGATCACCGTATTCGGCTAGCACACGTTCCAATGCATCTGATCGACAGAGCAAACATTCCAAATCACTCGCGTCGGTTGCAACCAGATTGGGCGACGACCACTGTATGTTCAGTACATGGTCGAAGTCATCATCAACCAAACCGAGCACGCCGACGTATCCCCCGCTATCCAACTGCTCCATGCACCCCAGAACATTCGGTTTCCCCTCACCCACAACCAGTTCGCACTCACAACGGGGTATCCAGAACTTTTCATCGCCAGGACCCTCGACCAGCAGTACGGCACAATCACCCTTCGCACGCGTCATCTCAATCTCAGCCTTGAGAATATCAGGCGACTTATGATTAAACATCTTTTAGCCTAGCTCTCCCAGCTGAACCATAAGGTCCGAGTGCCGACCAACTATGTATGGCGAGTGCGTAGCAATAATCGCATCGAAATGCGTTACCTCACGCATTGCCAGCAAGTCTTCGATGAAGCTCTTTTGCCAAGTAACGTGAAACGATAGCTCTGGTTCATCAATTAGAACGACCTCATTCTCTCGAACTCGAAACAGCAGTATGTAATGGAGCACTAGCTCGTGTTGCTCGCCAGACGACAGCATGTCCAAAGCCACCACGCCACGTTCGGTGTTGGCCACAAGACCCTTTTTACTATCTAGCTTGAATGCCTTATGACTGAACTTGCCGTTGAGACTCTCGAGCAGCACGCGGCTCCGCGCGGCAAGATTGTCGAACACACTCAGCTTCTCTTCAGTATCCTTAACATACTGAGTCATCACACGCGCCTCGATCTCACCCAAGTCGCCAAATTCAAACGTTTCCAACAACGGCTGATCTAAGACTCCCAGCGAAGTCAAGCTCTCTTTACGCTCATCGATCAATCTCATCCTACGACGCAATTCATCGCTCCCAAAACTCTCCTGCTTGGAAAGCAACCGTGTCGGAAAGGACTGGTCTAAGGGCTGCGAACGGCGCCCATAATCTGCCATCGCCTTCTGAAGCCAATTCGCAAGGCCGCGACTATACTCTTTGACGCTAGAAGTAGCGATGTGCCATGACCGATGCCGGTAATGCCGAGGTCGAGATGCCGGATCAATGTTCCCGCCACGATGTTCTAAGCGGTGTGTTTCGACCAGGTGCACCCCCACCCGCGCCGTAAATTCCTGCAACCAAGTTGGAGTGCTAATGCCAGAATCGGGTTCATTCCGAGATTCTCCAAACCTTGTCAATACATCCGATACCGACAAGACTTCGCCATCACGCTCATCGATCCATTCGTTAGACCCGTCAGTTCTGCGCGAGAGGTAGTCGATTGTGGTTGCTAGAGACTGGGCTCGGGCGAGAGAGTTCATGTCGACAACACCAGATTGCGAGCGTCCCTCAACCACCAAAGTAATCACATAGGTTGCCTGATTTCGCTCCTGGGGGACGATTTCTAGCGAGTTTTCGCCTTCAAAACGAAGAAAAAAGCGGCGGAACGGCACAGAATGGAAATAGGACAGGTCATTTCGAACTAGTGCTGCAATCATCTTCAGAAGCGTGGTTTTGCCTACCCCATTTAGACCATGGAGTATCGTTACGCCTTCGTTCACGTTTAGCTTGAGTTGGTAGTTGAATATCCCGAATAGGTCATCGACTTCGAGTGCTTCCAGCTTTAGGAGACTTGCCATATCATTCGAACTCCTAATTCATTAGTCCGTTATCGCGACACAGTGAGCCGGATTTGGCTGGCTGCTTAGGACGGCCCTTGACGCCATCAACGTTTTAGGCACGTCGCCGCCATTTGTGCAAGAGAACGTGTGAGCAACTCGCCTTCGGCGGAGGCACCAATCCCGCCGCTATCCGGGACGGGATTGGAACGGAGCCTGACCGCACTCAAGTACGAGGATTCAGTACACCTGCCCTCGTCGACACCATAGCTGAAAAGCTCGAACTCCGTCGGGTATCGCTGACTCTGCAGAAACCCGCGGAGGAGACGGCTGCGCTGATCCATATCGTCACCGCTAAAGCGCAACGCGGAAGTGGCCGCGTGCAGCGACGCCCGATCACACACGGGAAGCGCGGTCCCACCACTTGAAGTGCGTCGGCCAACTCCCTGGACCCAATGACGGAAACAAGCACACATTGCACATGCTGGACCCCAGCAACCTTTCTCAGACTCGCGGAGTCTAGCGGACCCGTCATGGCAAGGGAAGCGCATCCCCGCGAACGGCCCGAGCCGTCGTCGATTCTCACAAAATTCCACCCGTCATCACCCAATTCGGACTTCCACGTGGCTGTCTGGAGTTACGCCAGCAGCGCCCTCTTGCGGACAGCCGGCAACTCCATGTACTAGCACACCGGACCTCGCCCCCGGCAGCCCCCGCGAGCTTGGAACACTAAACGCGTTGGCGACTGCCGCCATCATGCGGGTGCTCGCGATCACGAACCTGACCATCGAATCGCATGGGACGGGTGCCCGGCGGGCGCTGGCCAGTGGCTATCGAGCGTAAACGGTTGAAGACTTTGTAACGGAGACGCAGCCGAGTTTCTAGTTGCGACGGCCGGAGCAGTCGTTTATTGCCAGCGAGCTACGGGCGTCGCTGGCGGCCGAATATCGTGTTGGCAACGGAGAACGCGCCGAACTAACGATTCGGATTCAGGGCATTCCGCTGGACAGGGGGGAGGAGTCCTATGAGCGCACGCGCTAGGCCGGGAATGACGGCTGGCTTCTGTGCGGCCCTGACAAAGCCAGTCTGCGCTGCGCAGTGCAGCTCGGGGTCCGGGAAAGGATCGCGTCTCTGGAAGAGTTGCTCAACGGCGTGGGTCATCGGCCGAGGACCGCCGTCACGCGGCATCACACGACCAAAGCTCAACCGGTGGAACAGGCCCGCACTTCTGCGTCAAAAGGGTTCATTCTGTTTCAAGTCCACCTGCCTACGGGCGACTCCACCGAATCGCGTACATGCGTTGTGCGTCCCCCCCCGCCGGTCTGTTGAGAATATCCTCCCCGATACTGGCAGCGATCCTGGCCGCCGATTCCTTTACCAAATCTTCCCCCAGATGCGCGTAACGCGCCGTCGTCTGCACCTGTGTATGCCCCAGCAGCTTGCCGATCACGAGCAGGCTTTCACCGAGCGCAAGCGCCCGGGACGCAAACGAATGCCTGAAGTCATGCAGACGAACGTCGTCCAGCCCCGCTCGTGCCCGAACCTTGCGCCAGGGCACGCCGATGTTCTTGTAGTGCTGGATCGCGTTCCTCCCTGGAATCACCCAGGGAATGCCCAGCCGCCGCGGCCGCGTCGCGAGCACGCGCGCGGCCGCCTTCGACAACGGCACTGTCCGCGGCCCCGTCTTACTGTCCCGCAGCCGCAACTCCTGGCGCTCCAAATCCACTTCGCTCCAGCACAACCCGAGGATTTCGTTGCGCCGGCACCCGGTGAGCATCAACAGTCGAATGGCCGCCACGGCGTGCGTCGATACCTCGCTCTGCATTTCCGCCGCTCTCAGCACCCGTCCCAACCGAGAAAACTCCGCCTCCGTGAGAAACCGCTCGCATCGGCGAACCTTGTACTTTGTGACCTGCGGACACGGGTTGCTTCCCTCGGGAACCATCCCCCAGGTCCCGGCCATATTCAACATCGCCGACAGCGTACCGACAGCGTGATTGGCCATCGCGGGCGCATGATGCAGCTTGTTGCGCAGCTCCCAGGCCTGTTCAGACTCCAAGGCATCAACCGGAACGTCACCGAACTCGGGAAGTAGGTAGCGGTTGAGCCCCATACGAACGTTACTCCCCGTGCTTGCCTTACAGCGTACGTCCACATGTTCCTTTAGATATCGGTCCGCCAGGTCCGCCACCGTGGGACCTTTCTGAACCCGTGCCGGAGCCACCACCGGCACCTCGCCCGACTTGATGCGGCCGAATATTGCGTACCTGGACGTGCGTTTGTCAGGAACTTGCTGACCGAGCGGATCCGACTCAGAGTAGACCATCAGCTTGAATGACACCAGATGAGCCGCGTACCCTCTTTGGTGCACCCCTTTCTATCCGAAAGGTCTGGACGACGTACGGCAAGAGGCATTCGGCAAGGGACAAATGGTCCAGGCATTGGCGGATGGAGGAAACGACCCATGACAGAAGTGAAGCGAGGAACGTGCCATTGTGGTTCGATCGAATTCGAGGTTGAACTGGACAACGGACTGGCTAATTTGCGGCGGTGCGCTTGTTCGCTTTGCTCCCGCAAGGGTGCAGTGATGGCGGGCGTACCCCTCGCGAAATTTCGCCTTCTGCGTGGCCAGGATCGACTCTCGCTATATCAGTGGAATACGAAGGCTGCGAGGCATTTCTTTTGTAGCAACTGCGGCATTTATACGCATCATCAGCGCCGTGCAAACCCCGAGGAGTACGGAATCAACGTAGGCTGCCTTGAGGGAGTCGATCCTACCAAGCTTGAAGGTATTGGAGTTTCGGACGGTCATACCCAAAGCCTTGTACAGGAACCAACCTGGGTCTGACTGATGACGAAATCCCGTGATCGGCAGCATCCTGGCAATTCGCACTGTCATTGGGCGATGGGCACGACGTCGCCGCCGTCGTCCACCCGGAGACCGAGTATCTGCCCCCAATCCCGGGCGAGGAGCACCGAATCCGAAGGAAGCGGCTCGGTCTGAAATTCCAGCATGTCGATCACGTGGAAACGCGGCTGGCCCGTGCCCCGGCCGCCGATGAGCCGCAGCCGGCTGCCATCGGGATTCAAGAGCGCGGCGCCAGCTTCCATCCCCGCCTCAAGCAGCCGACTTCCCGTCAGCGCCAGCCCTTCGGAGCTGATTGCGAAGCGGTGGATCCAGTGGTCCGTCTGTGCCAGCAGAAACGCCTCGTCGTCGCTGAAACC
Source organism: Candidatus Rariloculaceae bacterium (assembly GCA_965237785.1). Taxonomy (GTDB): domain Bacteria; phylum Pseudomonadota; class Gammaproteobacteria; order Steroidobacterales; family Rariloculaceae; genus UBA6522. The sequence goes on along the minus strand of OZ250159.1, from coordinate 4,362,017 downwards.
CAGCCAGCGCACGGGTTGGGGAAACGTGTGCGGCTCCGCCAAAGCCGTGGCTGACGCCGGATCCCACAGTTGAACGTTGCCGTCGGCGTCACCGCTGACCAGCCGCGTACCGTCGGCATTGAAGGCCAGCGCGGTGGCCGCGGCCGAGGCACGAAGGGACGCTGGCGGATCTGGCGACTCGGGCCTGGACACGAAGATGTTGCCGGCTTCGTCCCCCACTCCGAGGATGCTGGACCGGGGGGCGAAACTCACCGACAGCACGCGCCCGGTCACCGGTACTTCGCGCACCAGTTCACCGTCGACTGCGCGCCAGACACGCGCGCTGAACTCCGCCCCACTTGCCAACCACTGGCCATCCCCGCTGACGGTGACCGCGTGGATCGGCCCCTCGGGATGGCGCATGAAGGGCGCCGTGGGTGCGCCGGTGTCAAGCTCCCAGGCCCGCACCAAACCGTCGCTGCCACCGCTCACGATCACATCCCGCGCCGAATTCGCCGCGATACTGGTGATGCTGCCCTGATGCCCTATGTAGTCGACGTCCCGATCGTCCGTCACCGGTATCGCGGCGAGGATGTCCCGAATCACCCGAACATGACCGTCCCGAAATCCCAGCACGGCCATGCCGTCGCCGGAATCCAGCCGGATCGCGGTGAGTTCGGATTCCAGGCCCGCCGCCGGCCCCGAATCCGCCAGGCGCCAAAGCTGGAACAGGCCTCCGTTGTATGTAAGCAGCCGGTTCCCATCCGGGGCCAGCCGGGTGCGAATCGGCGATCCCGACTGATTCACCCTGACGCTCATTGGCGACGTTCGACCCGCAAGGTCGCGGACTATGACCTGGCCCTGGAGTGCAAGATAAGCCATGCTCGATGCATCCGCCGCAATGCTGACACTGGCGGCGTCACCGGTCTGCCCGAGGCGAATTCCCTGGTCCTGGTCGCCGCCATCGCTTCCGAGGTCCCAGGCGAGGATGTCGCCAAGGTCGTCGATGCTCAACAGCAAGTCACCGCCGGCGGCGGCCACCAGGCGCACCGGGTCGCGCCCGTGGGGCAGAACCCGGACTATTTCGCCGCTGCGAGGGTCCATGATCCTCACCAGGCGTGACGGCCCGATCAGCACCAGGTAGCGGGCGTCCGGCCCCAGCATCCAGTCGGTGACACCAGCCAATCCGGCGACGCTGGAAACCAGGTCACCGTCCGCGGTACGCAGCAGGCTGTAAAGCGAATCCTGCGCGTCAAGGATTTCCGCGATAGCCACGTGCTCGCCGCTCTCGGTGAGCGCCGGCGGCAGCACGAACCCCGTTTGCGTCGCCACGCGCGACACCGGCACGCCGGTCCTCGCGTCCCAAAGATCCAGCCGGTTGCCGGCAACCGCGAGTATCCTCGATGTGTCGCCGGTGAGCGCCAGAAACTCCGGCTCCGCATCCAGCTGCACATCGCCGACCACGGCGCCCGTCCGCAGGTCCCAAAGGGCAACCGCGCCCACCACACTTTGCCGCGACGGTTGAGCAATCGCCAGACGACCATCGGCGCTTAGATCCACATCCACCTGATCCGTTCGCAACGGGTCGGAAATGGCAAGCCCCAGAGGCTGGTCTTCCCAACCGCGCACTTCCTCCGCGAAGTACAGACCCCAGCGGATGAGTTGACCGGCGGAGCCCACACCACGATCCACAAGTGTCAGCCGCCACACGCCCCGCCGATCTTCATCGGCAAGCACCGCCAGGGGCGAACGACCGCTGGACGTGAGCTGAAAGACGCCGGAACTCCCGGTGCCCGGCGTGAAGCTCACCAGCGCTCCGCTGGGTGCCTGAAGGGTCGCGAGAAGCTCGTCGGGAGCGGGATGATCCACCCAAAGCCGAAACTGAAAAATCCCTGCCGAACCAGGCTCATTGACGCTGATTTCACGACTCACCGGCAGGTGTTGCAGGGCCGTCAGTCGATCCGCGAACTCCATCGCGCCGAAACCATTGAGCCGCAGTCGACGCACCTGGTGGGCCTGATCCACCAGTGCCAATTCCTCCGACTGCCAGTCGACTTCCCAACGGGCCGGCATTTCATTCAATCGAAAACTTCGCAGCAACGAGCGGTAGTCCTCGCCGACCAGCTCGGCCATCAACCGGCGGGCTTGCTCGTCCGCTCCCGTCAGTGCCCGCATGCTCAGCACCAGCGCTTCGTCCCGCAACTCCCGGCCGGCTGCTTCCCGGGCCCGCCGGGTCCAATACTCGCCCATGAGCCGGTCAGCCAACCCGGTATAACCCGGCAGCCCGCGCAACACCGAGTCGATACGTTGCACGTCGTCGAATGTCGGCGCCTCGCGGCTGCGCTGGGTCATCACCTCCGCCAAACGCCGGTCGGCGGAGCGAGCGAATCCAGGCAGACGGCCCAATCCGTCATGAGCGTCGAGCGAATCTTCGAAAGTTACCGAGGCGTCCGAGAGGGTTTCAATGTACGGAGCCGGTACGAACTGAAAATACCAGGTGGTAACACTGGCCAGTACGGCAACCACGACGATTGCCGTGGACCAATTTCGCCAGTTGAGCGGCAACGCAGCCTCGATCCATCGACTATCGAAGACGCGTTCGAAGAGCCTGTTCCTGAAAGTGAACTGACCTTCCACGCCGATTCTGACAACCCCCGACAGGCGCAGAACCCGGTGCGCGAGGGACCCCGGGTCGTACAACACCAGCGCGCCTTTGGCCACGCGGCCCAGGCTCGCCAGCGCCTGCCGCTGGGCACGGGACCGCCCGGTCAGGAACGTGCGGATATGACTCAACAGCGCCTCGGTGCGCCGTGCGCCGCGGCCCAGGAACTGCTCCGTCAAGACGCGTTCCAGATCCTCCGGTGCGGCACCGCGTCGAGCCAGTCCCCGCGCGATCTTCTGGGTGAGGAAGGGGTGGCCGGCGGCCCACGCGTAGATCGCATGCAGAGCGGCGCGGCCGCGTTCCGGGTCGTGACCGAACCCTGGCGCCAACTCGCAGGATTTTTCCAGGGTGAAGTCCTCGAGCTCGATGGCCCGACCTTCCGGAAACGGCGAAATCGTTGGATCGGGGCAAAGCTGGCTCGGGGTCGCCACGCCGAGAACGACGAAATTGAGTCGTTCCAAATCCGGTTCCGTGGCGCGGCCGCTGTAGCAGGAGCGGATACCGCCAAACAGTTCCTTCGCGAAGGGCAGTCCGATGGCGCGTTCGATTTCGTCCAGGAATACGGTGATGGGCGCCGACGTGTTGGGCAGTACCAATTCCCAGAAGAATTCCGCCAGCCGCTGCTCGCCGGCGATCGCGCTCTTTCCCTGCCACCAGGACTGCAGGTCGACCCTGAGCCGAAGTTCGCGCAGTATCCGGTAGGCGATGCTGTAGGACCAACGCCCCGCTTCCGCGCTTTCATCTCCCACGCCGATCTGCGCAAGATCCACCACGGCGACCAACTGGTCTTCGGCCCGCAGGGCGCGGACCGCGCGTGCCATCAGGCTGGATTTGCCACTGGCCTTCGGGCCCAGGACGTAGCAGAACTGCCCATCACGGATACCCTGTGGGAGCGCCTCATCAGCGGCTCTGGCGATATAGCAGGGCCGATCGGGTTGCACCGCACCGCCGACGACGAAATACGCACCCGTTTGCACGACCCTGGACAAATCTTCCGCTCCTCAAACGCACCCCGACTGGCGTACACGGATCCGCTCGTGACGAACATCGATAAAATATTCAAGTTGGATATTCGGGTAAAATTGTAGCAGGTCATCCCCGCCAGGCTCGGCGGGCCGAATTGCGGAGGACTCTTGGGAATGGACATCTGCCATGCTCACAACCTGAATCGGCAATCGCCATCGGAAAAACCCTATGGAATCCGCGTCCGGCTGCCGGCCGGGGATACATTCGGCCGTCTGCTGGGTTCCGACTGGGAACAGTTTCACTGGTTTGCGAGCAAGGCGGAGCGCGACCGGACACTCAAGGACATGGCCAGCGAACATTGCTACTCCCGGCGCGGCGACCGGCCGCATTTGATCCACGAAGCGATACAGGCGCCCGACGCCCCCAACGATCCTTCCGTATAATAGCCGCCCTTTGAACCGGGACCCCGCTGCGGCGGCATCGGTCCCGGCAAACTCCGCCGGGAAACGACAAACATGCTCGACTTAATGAATATTGCCCGAACCGAAGCTGCGGGAGGCGATCTCTTCGGTCTCCTTGAGAGCCATTTTGAACCGACGGACCTGCGGCCGGCGGGATATCCCGGCGCCGTCATCTGGCGCGGAGGACATCACGACGGTGCCGTGGAACCCGTCGCCCATTCACTCACCGACGCCTACGCGCTGCTCGGCACCATCGCCGCCATCGATATCCTCGGCCTGCCCTATTACGCGGTACCCATGTGGGCGCAATACCGGCACGACATGAAGCTGGCGCCCTTGAGTTGGTTCGGCAACATGCCCTGCACGTCAATCAAGTGGTCCACCGCGGGCGATGCCTACGTCAACGGCGCGGGCGGCGAGCGCATGGTGGTCATGGGCAAGTCCGGGAATGCCCCGTTGCGGACCCAGGCGGGCGTGTATTGCAACGTCCGGCCCTACGGACCGATCACCGTGGTGCGCTGCATGCCCTGTCTGCCCTACTCCCAGGACAAGTCGGTCTTCGACGTCGACCCCGAGACGGGCATCATTCACTGCGAAATGAATACACCGGGCGTGCAGATGGCTTACGCGGTGCGGCGCTTCCTGCGGATGGTGCACGAGACCGGATACGTGGGCCGCGTCGCCTACAAGCCCACCCAGGCGCAAGAGGACGGCGTCAATGCCGGCATCCTGTCCTGGATGCTGCAGGGGACGGGATTCCAGGTCGGACGCCGCTACGCCGTCGACGGTTACGTGGAGCATCGGGAATTGGTCGATCGCATCGTCAATCTGCTTCCTGCAGACTTCAAGGACGGCATGGAGAACTGGAGCGGGCGTATCGAACAGCACATCGCCGACACCAACTACGGCATCTTGCTCTGGGACCTGATCGAGAAGCAGGACGCCATCATCCTGGCCACCGATCTGGACGGAGACCGACTCACCGACCTTCTCGCCGACGTATCCGACCCGCTGCGCGCCTTTGCCGGTAAGGTGCTCGACCATGTCGGCGCCCGCGCCGACAACATCTGGGAAGACATGGGCTATACCACGGGCAACGGCCGCGACATGACCTCGGTGATGTACCGCATGCAGGGCCCGCCCATCCACGAGCAGACGCTGGGTTCCGCCGACGCGATGCTGTTGCGGCTGCTGGACGGCGACGAGTCCATGGGTGGCATCAAGAAGCCCTACGACCCGCGCATCCACTATGTATTGATCCGCGATGCCTATCGCGATGCCAATCCCGAGCACGGGGAACTGCATGCGTGGCTCGATCAGGCAATGGCGACTTTCGACCAGGTCTACGCCGTGGAACGCCCCGGATTCCTTCAGGGCTACGCGCAACTCAAGGAAGCGATCACGCCCTGGGGGCGCTGAAGGGGGTGACTGGGCCGGTATCGGCGAGACTGATCTGTAGTTTGTTCCGCATGAGGACAGGGCAGTGGATTACGAATATTGCGGTACGATGTGCATCGGGGATCCCAAGCATGAAATTTGACGGCATAAAGTGCGGCATATACACGCTAGAGGCAAGACACGACGAGCCAAGCGGCCTTTCATTCCTCCCGCTTCACGGGAACGTAATGGAACCCCCGGCCCCTGCGCCTGGGCCGCCCCCCTGGAGATGGCCGGCATCGGCCAGGTTGGTCAGGAGCTTTCCGGCGGAGACCTTGCTGAGCCCGGTCAGATCGGCAACCTCTGTCGTGGAGACGCGTCCCCGGGCGCGGCTCCAGTCGAGAATCAGCGCTGCGCCGGCTTCCTCCACGGATGATCGCTGGAGAAGCGGAGTCGCGGATTCCGCGTCCACCCAACCGTGTCGGGTCATGTGTTCGATGAGTAGAAGCGACTCCACATTTCCGGCCCATGCCGGGGTAAGGGCAGCCACCAGATCGACGACGGCGGCATCCGGGGCGCCGCCGAGCAGCACGACTCGCACGTAGGGCCCGTCGATCTCGGCAATGACCGGGGCGGGCCGCCCGATGGCGAGCATGTCCCGCACCATCCTGTCGACCCCGATCCCTTCGCGTTCGGCCAGACCCAGCGCGGCCATGGCCTCGGACAGGTTCCGATAGCGGGGACCCGCCGGGTGGGTGATGATGTTGTCGGGCGTTACGCCGCCCAGGAACCCGCCGGGCGAGGTCACCGTCAATGTGTCGCCGACATGCTCGATGACGGTGGGCCGCGGCGTCAGCCAGTCCCGGTGGACAATCCCGTTTACTATCGCCTCGCGCAGCGTCCTGGGAGGGATCGCCCGGATCCTGCCGTGTGCGAAGCCCTCGGGCGTGTGCGTGACGCGGTTGGCCACCGCGCCTGCCTGTTCGACCTCGCGCACTTGCATGAGCAGCGGTCCCGCGTCCTCGATGCGCAGGGCGCTGTCGCCCCCCGGCATGTCGCGGCGGATGTAGTCGACGCCCGGCCAGGGAGTCGCCACGAACAGCAGCGACCCGGCGTTGGTGAGTTCGCGCGAGCCCTTGACCAGATTCAGCCGCCGGAGAAGATCGGCGTCCGTGGCACTAGCGAGGTCGGCGCCGGGCTCATCGCCGTTGGCTTCCCGCAGGTAACGCCGGGCAACCTCGATGGCGGCCGGGCTCACATCGTTCAGGGTCTGGCCGGAAGGCTGATCCGACCAGTCGAAGCCGATCCTCTCCAGCATCCTCGATTGCCAAACGACGGGATCGACCTCGACGCAGTTGGTACCCACACGCCACCTCAGCTTCCCGCGGTACCGGACGGGGGCGAGTGCCTCGATGCAGGTCAGGATCAAGAGACGGCTCCCGTCAAGGCTTGCCTCGCCGACCGCGACCGTTAGCTGATGCGACGTGAGCTCCCAGATGCGATGGCGGACCCAGTCGGCGTCGAGCCGGGTACCGATCCGGGCGCCATCGTCGGAGACGCCGACGATGACCGCGCCGCCGCCCGGCGTATTCGCCATACAGGCGATTTCCGCCGCCCGAAACCGCCGCATGGACCACAGCGGCCGGGGCGCCTGAGAACGCGATGCGGCCGCGCTGGGAAACCCGACGGAATCAGGCTGCGAGGAAAAGTTACGGCCGCGCCTGACCGTCACCCCGGACCACGTACTTGTAGCTGGTTAGCTGCTCCGCGCCCACGGGACCGCGGGCATGAATCCGGCCCGTGGCGATGCCGATCTCCGCGCCCATGCCGAACTCGCCACCGTCGGCGTACTGGGTCGAGGCGTTGTGTAACAGGATGGCGCTGTCCAGTTCGCTGAGGAACCGCTCGGCCGCCGCGGTGTCCTCGGCGAGGATGGCTTCGGTATGGCCTGAGCCGTAGCGGCGAATGTGCGCCATGGCGTCGTCGATATCGTCCACCATGCGAAGCGCGATTACCGCATCGAGATATTCCTTGCCCCAATCCGAGTCAGCCGCCGGTTTGACGCGACTGTCGCAGCGCTGAGCGGTCTCGTCGCCGCGCACCTCGCAGCCCGCGGCGATCAGATCGTCGATGAGCCTCCCCAGGTGCGTCCCCTGCGCGCCCCGGTCCACAAGCAACGTCTCGGTGGCGCCGCAGATTCCCGTGCGGCGCATTTTTGCGTTGACGACCACCTTGCTCGCCTTATCGAGGTCGGCGGATGCGTGCACGTAGGTGTGGCAGATCCCCTCCAGGTGACCCATCACCGGCACCCGGGCATCCTGCTGCACGCGAGCGATGAGGCCCTTGCCGCCCCGGGGCACGATCACGTCCAGGTACTCGCCCATTTCCCGAAGCAGAATACCAACCGCCGTCCGATCCTGGGTCGGAACTCGCTGCACCGCTCCGGGCGGCAGCCCCGCCGCCACCAATCCCTCCACCAGGCAGGCGTGAATGGCGGCGTTGGAGTGGGCAGCTTCGGACCCGCCGCGAAGAATGACCGCGTTGCCGCTCTTGAGGCACAGTGCCCCGGCATCGGCGGTAACGTTGGGGCGGCTCTCGTAGATGATCCCGATGACTCCGAGGGGCACGCGCACGCGCTGAATCCGCAGGCCGTTGGGACGCTCCCATTCGCCGATGACCCCGCCCACGGGATCGGCGAAATCGGCTATGCTCTCGACGCCCCGGGCCGTCGCCTCCACGCGATCTTCGTCAAGCGCGAGACGGTCCAGGAGCGCCGCGGTGAGCCGCCGCTGGCGGCCCACTTCCATGTCCCTGCCATTGGCTTCGAGAATGTCCGCGATGTTGTCGCGCATGGCCTGGGCCGCGGCTCGCAGCGCCCGGGTCTTGTCCGCGCTGTTCACGCGGACCAGTACCTGGGCGGCCTGGCGCGCCGCCGCTCCCATGCGCATCATCTCCTGGCGCAGATCCATGGCAGCATCTTGCTGGTTGGCTATCATGATTGAATCCCGGTGAGTGTCAGTGCCAGATCGTCGCGGTGGACCATCTCGTCCCGGCCACGATAGCCCAAAATGTCCTCGATGGCATCCGAGCGGCGCCCGACAATGGCACGGGCCTCGTCCGCCGCATAGGCGATCAGTCCACGTCCCAGTTCCAACCCGACCCGATCCACAACCCGCACCGCATCGCCACGCCCAAACTCACCGCTGACATCGGTCACGCCGGCCGGCAGCAGGCTACGCCCGGCAACCAGCGCACGTTTGGCGCCATCGTCCACTATCACCGTGCCCCGCGGCTGCAGTCGACCGGCAATCCACTGCTTTCGCGATGCCATTGGAGTGGAGTTGGGAAGGAACCACGTCGCCCTCGCCCCCTCCCGCAGCGCTCTCAGGGGATGCGGGACGCGCCCCGAGGCGATCAACATGCGACACCCCGCGCCCATGGCGATGCGCGCGGCATCGAGCTTGGTTTGCATCCCACCGGAGCCATATGCGGACCCCGGTCCGCCAGCCATCCGCAGATGCTCTTCGGTCAAAGAGGTGATCTCGGGGATGTGCTCCGCGGTGGCATCCACGTTGGGGTCCGCGGTATAGAAACCGTCCACATCCGATAGCAGAATCAGGCAGTCGGCGCTGATCATCTGGGCGACGCGGGCCGCGAGTCGGTCATTGTCGCCGTAGCGGATTTCCTGGGTCGCGACCGTGTCGTTCTCGTTGACCACCGGCACGGCGCCGCATTTCAGGAGCGTGAACAGCGTGTTGACCGAATTGAGATAACGGCGTCGGTGCTCGCTGTCATCCAGCGTAAGCAAGACCTGCGCCGCCGCGATCCCGTGGGCACCCAGGATCTCCTGGTACGCATGCGCCAACTTGATCTGACCGGCCGCCGCCGCGGCCTGGCTTTCCTGCAGCCGCGGCGTACAGGGATCGATCCCCAGCTGTCGGGCGCCGAGCGCAATAGCGCCGGACGATACGATCACGATGTCCTGGCCGCTGGCGCGCATGGCCGCGACCTCCGCGCAAACCGCTTCCAGCCAACTGCGCTGGAGCTTGCCGGTGGCCCGGTCGACGAACAACGTCGAACCGATCTTCAGAACGCAACGCTTCGACTGCGCCAGTCGTTCGGCATTTTGCGATTGAGAGACCATGGGTCACCCCGGGAAAACACGCGATCCGCCGCCGCGCGACAGCTAGGTTGGTGTCAGAACAGGCGCACCGCGGGCAACCGCCATGGCGCCGCTGCGCACCACCGTGATCATCCGCGCCCGCGCCGAAATCGCCGTGATGAAACGGTCGATTTCGCCGCTTCCACCCGTGAGTTCGACTGTGAAATGGCCTTCGCGGTCGTCCAATACGGTCGCGCCGAACTCCCTGGCCGCACCAACCATGGGTTCCCAATCATCTCCAGGCATCTGAATCTTGAACAACGCCATTTCCCGCTCGATGTGGTCGTCGTCGGTCATGTCGATGATGTTGACCACGTCTACGAGTTTGCCCAGTTGTTTGGTGATCTGGTCGATGACGGTGTCCGAACCGCTGGTGACCAACGTCAACCGGGACACCGTTTCGTCATGCGTCGGCGCAACATTCAGGCTCTCGATGTTGTAGCCCCGGGACGAAAACAGGTTGGCCGCTCGCGCCAACGCCCCGGCCTCGTTCTGGAGCAATATGGAAATGACGTGTCGCGTGGCGCCAGCCAATTTATTCTCGCCCTCACTGGAAGTTCGCCGCAAATGTTGGCTTAGTGCAACGACTATTGCAATACAGAATCTTTTCATCAACACTCGCGAAGTTGCCTGTCCCGCAGCAGCACCGTCGCCGGTGCATCGGCGTTGTTCGCGGGGCCGCACCGACGAACGATGAGATTGCAGACGAAAATAACCGCGGGTAGGCCGCATCCGTTGTCGGGTACCGCGATGAGCGGTGCCGAGATGATCGTGCAGATCCTCGCGGACGAGGGTGTCGATACGCTGTTCGGCTACAGTGGCGGCGCCATCCTCCCCACCTACGACGCCGTCTTCCGCTACAACGACGAACACGCCCACGATGGCCAGGACGCAATGTCGCTGATCGTGCCCGCCAACGAGCAGGGCGCCTGCTTCATGGCCGCCGGATACGCGCGCGCCACGGGCCGGCCGGGTATTGTGATCGTGACCTCTGGACCGGGTGCAACCAACTGCGTGACGCCGGTTCGGGACTGTATAGCCGATTCGATTCCGATCGTTGTGATCTGCGGACAGGTGGCCACGTCCGCTATCGGCACCGATGCATTCCAGGAGGCTCCCGTCAGCGGCGTGATGGGTTCCGTCGCCAAACACGTCTTTCTTGTCACGGACCCGACGCGTCTGGAAGTGACCTTGCGTTCGGCCCTTGAAATCGCTCAGTCGGGACGACCCGGCCCGGTGGTCGTGGACGTGCCGAAGGACGTGCAGAACTGGGTGGGTGCCTTTGGCGGCGAGGGCCTGCTGCCGGTGCCGGGCTATCGCCACCGCATGCAGATGGTCCGCGACAACACCATGACGGATGAGCGCTGCCAGGAATTCTTCTCATTCCTGGGCGAAAGCCGCCGGCCGCTGATCTATGCCGGCGGCGGTGTCATCAACGCGAATGCGGCGGCGCCCATGCGCAAGCTTGCGCTGGCCTTCCGAATCCCTGTGGCAACCACGCTCATGGGGCTTGGCAGCTTCGATACCCGCCATCCGCTGGCGCTGCACATGCTGGGCATGCACGGCACCGCGTACGCCAACTACGCGGTAGACGACTGTGACCTGCTGATCGCTGTCGGTGCGCGCTTCGACGATCGGGTCGCCGGCGATCCACCCAAGTTCGCGAGAAACGCCAAACGCGTGCTGCACTTCGACATCGACCCGTCGGAGATTCACAAGGTCAAGCGGGCGGACTGGTTTCATGTCGGCTTGCTGGCGGACGCCCTGGAGGCGCTGACCGCGTATGGCCGGCGAACCGGATTCGCAAACGATTTCTCAAGTTGGCACGACGAATTGGAGGAGTTGAAAACCACCTACGCCCTCAACTACGACCGCGACAGCGAACTCATCCAACCCAACTACGTAATCGAAAAAATCAACGAAATCACCGGGGGCGAAGCCATCATTTCAACGGGTGTGGGGCAGCACCAGATGTGGGCCGCGCAATACTTCGACTTCCGCGAACCCCGGCTCTGGCTGACTTCGGGAAGCATGGGGACCATGGGCTTCGGGTTGCCCGCGGCGATCGGCGCCCAGTTCGGCCGGCCGGACCGGCTTGTCATCGACGTCGACGGCGACGCCAGCATTCGGATGAACGTGGGCGAGTTGGAGACGGTGACCACCTATGGGCTGCCGATCAAGGTCGTCGTGCTCAACAACTACGGCGACGGCATGGTCATGCAGTGGCAACGGCTATTTTTCAGAGGGCGCCTGTCCGCCAGCGACAAATCGCTACGCAAGAAGGACTTCGTCAGAGCCGCGCAGGCCGACGGATTCGAGTACGCGAAACGCCTTGAGCGCAACGAGGACGTTCCTCGCGTACTGAAGGAATTCCTTGAATTCGACGGCGCGGCTTTCCTGGAAGTCATCATCGACCCCGAAGCGGGCGTCTATCCCATGGTGCCGCCGGGGATGTCCTACCGGGACATGCTGACAGGGGACTTCATCCCCAATCGCCACGAAGGGCGCGATGCGGCCGAACCGGACGCTTCGGAGTTGTTCTAGCGCGAACCGCGCTCCGATTTGCTACTGCGGTCGCCGATCCTTTCGCGACGATCTCGCGACGAAAATTGGTGAGCGATGCGCGCGCGGCTACCGCTTGCGCTCCAACTCGAACGATATTGAGTGCTCATCCAAGAGTTCGCCGTCCATCATGCTGTACCAATGCGTGGTCAGGCGGTCATTGCCATGGAATACGTATTCCGCCTGGTGCATGTGATCTTCGTCGGGGGATGACACATTGGTGATGCTTTCAAACTGCAATTCGAGTCGGTTTTCGTCGTCCGTGGCGATCACTTCCAGACGCGGCTGATTGCCGGCGCCACAGTAATGTGTCATCAACACACGCTCGCCGTCGGCGTGGAACACGTTGAGCATTTCGTGCCCTTCAGCGTTGTCCGGGAACATTCGCTCCATCAGGGCTGAACCGGCGGACGTGAGCCGGAAACTCGAGCCGATGATGTCGGTTTCCTCGCCGTTTTCGTCCAGCAAGATCCAATCGCCTTCCAGCGCGGCCAGCCTGGACATGATGCCCTCGCCGTCTGCTGCATTCGCCGCGTTCGCCGCGAGGCTGAAGACCGTCATGGCCACGCCGAACATCAATAATCTGCTCGTCATCGAAATTTCCTTTTTTTCATCCATCCATTCTACGGGGCGATCAGTTTAGCATCGCAGCGCGGGTGGGACTGACGGAATTGCTTCCTCGCGTTATCGGGTTCGTACCACCCGATTTACCGCACCGGTGAGCGTCTGCAGGTCGTCGGCGCCGATGACCAGAGGCGGCATGAGGTAGATCACGTTCCCGAACGGGCGTACCCAGACACCTTCGCCGACGAACAGTTCCCTCAAACGGCCAACGTCCGGACGGCCGTCAAGCTCCACCACGCCGATGGCGCCTTTGACGCGAACGTCGGCGACGCCGGGTACGGCCGCGCAGCCAGCGAGTTCGTCTCTCAATTGCGCTTCGATACTCGCGACCTGAGTCAGGCGCGGCTCGGATTCGAATAGATCCAGCGAGGCGTTGGCGGCGGCGCAGCCCAGGGGATTGCCGCAATACGTCGGTCCATGCATGAGCGCATGGTCCTGGGAATCGGACAGAAACGCCCGGTACACCGCCTCCGTGGCTACCGTGGCGGCGAGCGGCATCGTGCCGCCCGTCAGCGCCTTGGAGAACGTCACGATATCCGGTGTGACGCCCGCCTGCTCACAGGCGAACATCGTGCCGGTGCGCCCGAATCCGGTCGCGATCTCGTCCAGGATCAGGAGCAGATCATGGCGCCGCGCCATATCCGCCACCTGGGCGAGTACCTCCGGCTCATGAAACTTCATGCCCGCGGCAGCCTGGACCAGGGGCTCTACGATCACCGCGGCCAGTTGACCGCCGTGCCGGGCCAGTGCCTGTTCCAGCGAAGCGGCCTGGGCGGCGGTTCGCGGCAGATCGACGATGACCTGATCCGCCAGAGCGCCCTTGAACAGGCGGTGCATGCCGTCCTCCGGATCGCATACGGACATGGCCGCAAAGGTGTCGCCGTGATAGCCGTCGCGGAAGCTCAGGAACCGCGTGCGGCCCGCGACACCCTGGTTGATCCAATACTGGAGCGCCATTTTCATGGCGATCTCCACGGCGACGGACCCCGACTCGGAATAGAACACATGGTTCAACCGGCCGGGCAGGAGCTTTGTCAGCCGCGCCGTCAGCCTGAGCACCGGATCGTGCACCAACCCGCCGAGCATGACATGCGGCATCGTATCGAGTTGCCCGGATACGGCCGCGCGGATATGCGGATGATTGTAGCCGTGGCAGGCGGTCCACCATGACGCGGTGCCGTCGATGAGGCAACGCCCATCCTCGAGGTGGACTCGAACGCCTTCGGTGCGCGCGGCGACGAGCGGCCGCGGCGCATTCCGCATCTGGCAATACGGCAACCAGAGCCGATCGAATTTCATCTCGAACCTTGTGGTAATCGGTATCTGATCAATGTTACCCCGGATATACTCCCGGCTCCCCGCGACTCACCCGGATCAATGTCCAACATCAATTGCTTCAAGGCCTACGACGTTCGCGGCCGCGTCCCCGAGGAATTGAACGAGGACGTGGTTTACCGCATCGGGCGCGCCTATGCCGCGTTCCTGCAACCCCGGCGGGTGGCCGTGGGCCGGGACATTCGCCTGTCGAGCAATGCTCTGACGGAGGTGCTTATCGGCAGTCTCGTCGACGCCGGAGTGGATGTCGCCGACATCGGCGTGGGCGGCACGGAAATGGTGTATTTCGCGACCTTCTCCCGCGGACTCGACGGCGGAATCATGGTGACCGCCAGTCATAACCCGCCGAACTACAACGGCATGAAGTTCGTCAGGGAAGAGGCGCGGCCCATCAGCGCGGACACCGGGCTCAAGCAGATCCGGGCGTTGGCCGAGCGCAACGCGTTTGCCGATTCGCCCGCGCGCGGCAACGTGCAGCACGTGGACCTTCGGTCGGACTACGTCAACCACCTCCTCGAGTACGTCGAAACGGCCCAACTCCGCCCGCTCAAGTTGGTGGTCAATGCGGGCAACGGCGGCGCGGGGCCCATCGTCGATCGGCTCGAGCCGCACCTGCCGTTCGAGTTCATCAAGATGCATCATCGACCCGACGGAACGTTTCCCAACGGCGTCCCCAACCCGATGGTGGAGGAGAACCGCCTGGCCACCGCGCAGCGCATCCGTGAATCCGGCGCGGATCTGGGGATTGCCTGGGACGGCGACTTCGACCGTTGTTTCTTCTTCGACGAGAACGGTCGATTCATCGAGGGCTACTATGCGGTCGGTCTGCTGGCCCAGTCCTTCCTGGCGGCATCGCCCGATGCGCGCATCGTCCACGATCCCCGGCTCACGTGGAATACCCTGGAAGTGGTGGAGAACAGCGGCGGCACCGCGGTCCAGAGCGTCTCCGGGCACGCCTTCATGAAGCAGACCATGCGCGATGAAGACGCCGTATACGGCGGCGAGATGAGCGCCCACCACTATTTTCGCTCGTTCTCCTACGCCGACAGCGGCATGATTCCCTGGCTGCTCGTCACGCAGATCATGGGCGAGCGCGGGCTGCCCCTGTCGGCACTGGTGGATGAGCGCATGGCGTTGTTCCCGGCCAGCGGCGAGATCAATCGCAGGGTGGATGACGCCGCCGAAGTGCTTGAGCGGATCGAACGGGCTTACGCCGACAAGGCCGTGCGCATCGACCACGTGGATGGACTGAGCATCGAGTTTCCCCAATGGCGCTTCAACCTGCGTGCATCGAATACCGAGCCGTTACTGCGGCTCAACGTCGAAAGCCGCGGCGATCAAGCGCTGATGCGCGCCCGCACGGACGAGTTGCTGGCTGAGATCGGCGGGAGCCCGGGTTAGGCCTGTTAACGCTATCCGATGGCGTGTGCGAACAGCACTTGCGTCGTGGGCGAGGAGCGCGCCCCTTGGTCGTTCAGGCTCCGTTGGCGAGCGAGCGAGCGGCAGGCGGTAGGACGTTCTCCAGCAATTGGCGCTGTTCGAGCGGCAGGCTCAATAGGTACCTCTCGTCACCCGTCTTGGTGTACCTCACTGCCACCTCAAGCATCTCGACAGGGATGCGGCAATCTGGGAGGCCGATCAAGGAGGAAGCGAGATTCTTTAATACACTCTCCCAATCCGCAAGAGACCCCGGAAAACCGCCATTGATATTCTCGATCAGGAAACCGGTCAGTATGCCGCCGACGACGCCCTCGTCGAGCAGGTCCATAAACAGGTCCCGGAGCTTCGTCACGCCTTGAGGAAGATACTGCGGACCGAAATTGCGCACCGAGACGGTCAGGATCCCCACAGTGGCTTCGCGATGCAGCGGTTCGTCGCTCTCGAAGTCTTCAGGGTCAAGGACAGCCCCAAGCGTCGTGTCGAGCGCCACTTGCAGCGGCTCGGTGGCGGCGGCCGCCTGCGCGGCAAGCAGGCGTCCCAGGAGCGAGCCGCCGGGCAGCGCTTCGATCCTGGCAGCACTCCCAGACGCGGCGTCGAACGCGCCCTCGTCGATGTGGAGATGCGTGCGTTCGATCCAGAGTTCTCGATTGTCGGGCTGCAGTTCGGCAGCCCGATTGAGGTACTTGCCGGCCGACGCAAAGTCGCCGAATCCACGAACACATGAGGCAGCGAACAGCAATGAACGGCAATCGCTCGTAGGCAGGAGTTCATCGAAGGCCGCGATCGCATCTGCGGGACGATCCAGCTCAGTCAATGCCTCTCCACGCACATAGTGCGCGTGGGGGTGCGCCGGGTCGATTTCGATGAGGTGTTCCGCGGCGTCGATGGCTTCCTCCCAGTCCCCGGAAAGGAGCAACGAGTCAGCCAGCCGGCAGTGCACAGATACGGAATGTGGGTTATGAGACGCGACCTGCCGCAACTCTTTGCTCGCTCGGCGGTAATCCTCCATATCGAAGAGTACGAGGCCGCGCAAATGGCGCGCCTGCTGGTCGCCGATGTTGATGTTCAGCGCCTTGTCGACGAGTTCCAGGGCCTTATCCAGCCGGTCCTGGGATCGGTGGAATCGTGACGCGGCGAGTAGCGCTCCCAGCTCGGTGGGCGCAAGCCGAACCAGCTCCCTAGCGTGGGCTTCGGCATCCTGAGGACGGTCCATAGCGACTGCCGCATTAATCATCTGTTCGAAGCTGTGCCAGTGATCGGGCTCCATGTCGAGTACGGCTTGCGCGTCGTGGATCGCCTCCTCGAACTGCTCAAGCCCCAGCAGGACGTCGGCCCGGAGGCAGAAGTAGGCGGGCTCATTGCCGTCGAGAGCGATAGCGCGATCGATGGCGGAGAGGGCCTCGACGAATCGCTCCTCCATGCAATATGCATGGGTGAGCCAGTATTGGAGGCTCGCGTCCCCAATGCATTTTGCGGCGCCATCCTGTCCGGCCGCGATTGCAGACTGGGCGTCGCCCGCCTCCACGAGAGCCAATACCCAGGTGGAATAGTCTTCGGCGCTACCGCTATCCCGCACGAGGGTTTCCTGAATTGTTGCGAGGCCCCCGTAGTCGCCGGCATCCCAACACCCATCCGCTTCGTCGTGAAGCGCCTCGACGAGCGGTTCGTGTCTATCCGCAAGTGAGCACCTGACTGCCTCTTCAACATGAACACGATCCAGATCGGCGGCGTGGTCGTCATGCTGGAACGCCGCATGCCGCCGCTCGAGTTCGCGGGTGGTGAACCAGTGGCAAAGGAACTCGACGAAGAGACGAAAGTGCTGGGTCTTGTTGTCCTTGACCTCGATGCAGATCCGCATCAATGGCTCCGAGAGCTCGCAGAAGGTGTTGCGTCCGGAGCGCGTCCGGCTGACGAACCCGGCGGTCTCAAGTCCGCCGATCTGTTTGGCGGCGGTCTGGTGCGACATGAGGCAGGGCGTACATATGTCCTTGATGGTCGCCGGCTTGCCCGCAAGGCACAGGAACTCCACGATCTTGCGCTGGGCCGGGGGAAGTTGACGCATCCTGTCCTGGTAGTAGGGCGTCAGATCATCGACCATGTGCATAAACGGGCCGATGAGGTCATCGAGCGATTCCTTGTCGAGGAAGTCGAACAGCACGACGTACGCCCGGTGGTTGCCGGCGGCGAGATGGTGGATGGCGCGCGCCCGCGCGCGGCCGAGAGGCGTACGGAGAAATTTCGCGAGTTCCGTCTTGCCCTCGTGCAGAGCCTTCTTGGCGAGGAGCTCGAGTCCGGTATCGAAGTCGATCTTCTGCAGCGCACGGATGGTGAAGAAGCCGTAGAAGGGGTTGTCCTGCAACGTGAGGGCGGAGAATAGTGAGGGGGTTGAGGCCACGATGGTCCAGTTGCCGTCCTCCTGAATTGTAGCTCGCCACCGCTTCTGTCCTTCTTTATCCAGGCCGTGAAATAGGTCAACGAGGTTCTCACACAGAAGCAGGAGCGTCTTGCCCCGGGTGTGTTTTCGAAGCAGTGCCACGGCGAAGGCCTCGGCGTCGGAGGGGTCTTTCGAGAATCTGTCGTAAATACCGGCGATTTCGGCATTGAGATCTGGCGCTTGACCGGCAAGGGCTCTCAGGATCCGGACAACAAGGTCGAGATATGACGCGACTCCCCACTCTTCCTCATTGAGAAAGGCAACGGCGACGCTGTCGCGGGCGTTGGCCGCCTCGAACCGATCCATCAGTTGATGGTAGGCAAGGGAGAGGAAGTGAGTCTTCCCCGAACCCCTTGGTCCGACCAGTAGAACGTAGTGTTTCTCTGGGCTTCGTATCGACGTGGTAACGCGGGACAGCACGTCTTCCATGACATCGCGACGCCCGACGAATAGGGCCTCCAGGGACTCACGATTCATGTTTCCCGGGCTATAGCGTGAACTCCGAAGCAAACCCTGTCTCATGGCCGTGTCTCCTTCCACCATCTCTTTACGATCTGCCAACGGAAGTCGTATGACGCTCCGTCGGTGTGTTTTGCAGGCGCGATGTAGTGGTCCTCGGCCAAGACCGTCAGAACTTCACGAAGCTGTTCATCCTCTAGCGATGGATCCCGGTGCTTGCACAAATTGAGGAGTTCCCGGGCCGGTGTCGGCGACGACAGGCCAGCCATGGTGTCGAGTACCACCAGGGCGAGCGACCGCTCGTTTTTGGTGTAGTACGCAGCGAGGCGGGTTAGGTAGTAGTTGAGGTTCGCCGGGTCGTGGGGGTCGTAAACGAGCTTGTCGATGGCCGAGGAGACGTCTTGGGGCTCAGGCGGGCGCCGTAGTTGGTCGAGCTGGTCGACGACATGGTGGACATAGTAGGGAAAACCGCCAACCTCGCCGGCTATTCGCCTGGCCAGGTCCGGGATCTGCGCCGTGGCGGCACGGGTCTCCTTGAGTAGTGCCGCGGCAAGGTCGCGGGTGTCACGATCGGCCATGGGCGGGACGGTGAGGGACAGCATGTCGTTGACGGAGTCGTTGGCATTTCCCGCGTTACGCAAAGATCGGAGCACGAGGTGGAGGCCGATTGAACCAGTAAACAGGAAGCGAAGGCGGTCGGCGCGGGCAAGGCGCAGGGCGCGCAGGAAGTCGAGAAGTTGTATGGCCGAGTCGGGCCCCTGGCTGTTTTTGAGGTTGTGCAGCATGAGCGGGAATTCATCCCACAACATTAGAACGAGCTTGTCGTCGCCAATGCTGATGAGTTCATCGAATGCTTCGGAAAGAAGAATCTGCCAGGTGTTGTCGGTCGTGGGCAGGTCGACACCGGCAATTTTTCCTGGGAGCATGCCGGACCATTTGACGATGCGAGCCCTGAGACTGGGCGGCGTGCCTGAGGACTGTTGAACGATGCCGTAGATTGAGCGGATGAGATCCGCTATCGAGTGTACGGCCTCAAGGTCCTGGTAGATGGGCAGGTAACCGCTTCGTCGCTCGTCCCGCATTTTCAGGACAATGTGGGTTTTGCCGATGCGCCGCTCTGCCGAGATGATGAGTCCTTGGCGCTCAAGGACGCTCCAGTATCTGGCAATCTCGTTGTCTCGGCCCATCACGTCTTGGGTGTTCAGACGCCCTCCGGGGTTTATCTGCACGGCACTTTCCTCCTGGGCGGCCATTATACGTGTATATTGACGTACGTCAATATTGGCGTACGAAACCAGAAATCGCCGCAAGGGCCGCGCGCTCTGGGTCCCGTTTTTCGGCGCGGAAACGTCGGCCGGGCAACAGGCTTACAGGATGGGCCTGAAGCTCACCTCGGGTCCGAACTTCAAGGCGGGACTCGAGATCGGCCGGCGGGCGGTCGCCGGCGGCTTGTCCGAGGATGCCATCAAACTGCAGGGCGCCGTGCGCTGGTAAATGCCGGGGCAACTCTGAAGCGGCCGGTCGGCGCGATTCCGGCGGGAGGGATGGTGCAGCCGCCTTCACCGTGAGCCGCTGCGGCTGCGTGGCGCGACTTTTGTATCTGAATCAAGCGCTTAACCAAGTATCACCGGAGAAAATGGCGGGAACTTCAGGCTAAGGCGGACAAGTCTCCACTGAAGTCTGCCTGCCTACCTTCTTCCTGAGCCGTAACGGCAAATTCCCGGACCGGAACCTGCTCCAACCGCTCAACTCCTTGCTCCCGGTGATGAGCAGGTCCGGGGCAACCCGGCGCACTTCGTCAAGGATTTCCGTCACCGGCTCCCCATGCCGAACCCTGAAGCCGGCTTCCAATCCTTCCCCCAGGCACAACTCGTTAAATTCCCTGCGCACCTGCTCCGCTTTGGCCTGCAGGCACTCATCCACATATTCCAGGTATTGCCTGCGCCCCTGGGCATAAAGTTCGTTGTAGAACTTTTTCAGCCAGGGGTCGACGACATGCAGGCCCGTGACCTCTGCCGACTGCGACAGGCCCAGGTGAATCGCCCGTTGAATGGCCTTCCTGCTATGCGGTTCGCCATCGAGACAGACAAGAATCTTCACGGCAATGAGCCATCAACCCCCAATGAACCGTCAACCCCCAATCACCCGCAGCAACTGGCTGCCGATAAGCAGCACCGCGCCCAGGCCCAATACCATCTTCACCAGGGACGCCGCCATGCCGATCGTGAAGGCCGTGCCACCGGCCTGCTTCATATCATCAATGGAGATGGAAAGGCCGATGCCGGCAAACCCGATGGCGAAGCACCATGTATAGACCGCGTTCATGGCCCAGAAGGGTGAACCTGCGATCCCGGGGCCGCCAAGCGACTCGATATTCAGGCTGTTCAGGAGCACCAGCAGAAAAAAGCCAAGGATAAAGATGGGAAACTTGTCTTTCATCAACTGCCATTTGTTGATTTCCCGACCCGGTTCCTGCCTGCCGGTGCGCAGGACGTAGAACCAAAGGGAGAACAACACCACTACGGGCAAAAACATGATTCGCGCCACGTTGATCAGCACCGCGGTATCCCTGGACTCCGGGCCGTACCACTCGGCCGCCGCCACCAGTTGCGCCGTATTCAGGATCGCAACGGCGGTCCAGGCGCCGAACTGCGATTCCGATAAATCGATGCCGGCGCCTATATAAGGCATGGTGAACAACATCAGGGTTCCAAAGAGCAGAACCGTCCCGATGGCATAGGCCATTTCCAGCGGACTTGCCTTGACCACGGGTGAGGTGGCAATGATCGCGGAGACTCCGCATACGCCGGTTCCGGCGCCCATGATGCCCCCCAACCCGTCGGAGACGCCCCATTTCTTGCACAACCACATGACAATAATGGCGGTGCCGAAGATGAATACGACCGTCAGGGCCAGGCCCACGCTACCGACCCTGACGACATCGGCCCAGACGTAGTGCACACCCAGGATAATGATGCCGGGCTTGATGATCGGACGGGCAATGCCGATTCCCGGATACAGTATTTTCGGTATCGGCAGAGTGTTGCGTATCAAAATGCCGCCCAATAGCAGGATCGCCACGTAATTCAGTTGCGCGCTTTCGTAAAGAAAGGTGGCCCAGGCCACGCCGGCGGTATGATAGTTGTCGATGAGACGATCCAGGTTCATGCCAAAGTAGGCAAACCCCAGACAAAAAAGGAATCCTGGAACGAATTTGCCCCAGTCGGGAACGAAAAGAACTTTTAGTCGCTTCACTTGAGCCTCATGCAATCGAATACGGATAGAAACCAGTCAGATGCCGTCGTCAGAAGAGATACAGGATCCGGCTGAAGAAATGATAGATCTGGGTGGGAAAAGCGACGCTGAGCAGAAGAATGCCCGCGGCGATTAGAATGGCCCAGATATCCTCGCGCTTTTCGGAAGACAAGGCCTCTTCCGCGAGGTGTTCCACGACCTGCTGATTGTCGGATGAATCGGGTTTGGACATGACCTGCCTCAATTGAAAGTCCGATCGACACTCTATCGCACGGGGGGAGCAATTCAAGTTGGGAACTCCGGGTCTTCCGACCAATGACGCGTCCTTCCGGAGTTCGGTATACTGGCGCGCCTTGGTTTTTCGGTCAGCCTGGCGTCGATCCACGCGGTTGTAATAGCGGTGGTAATAGCCGGCTAAAATTGGGGTCGTTTGATGTTCACCAGCAATCCGTTCGCCGAGCTTTCGGCGTCGATACCGCCCTCCGTCATTCAGACGTACGTTGTCGTCATGATCCTCCTGGTCGCGGGCGGCACGTTGTACGACACGCTGCACAAGAAGAGCGCCACGTACTTCTTCAACAACTGGCGAAATGCAAGCAGTAAGGGGTCCCAACGGGTCAGTGCCGGGCAAATGGCGTCCCTGGCGATCCAAACCGTTGTCGTGGAGGGCCTGATGTCCGGTGAATTCTGCAATATGCGGCGCAGACTGGCCCACCTGCTGACGATGTACGGCTTCCTGGCGTACGCGATCACGACCGCCATCATGGTGTTCCGGTACCCGACGCCCGCCACCCCCACGCCCGCCATCCTGCCGCTGTTGTGGTACCTCGGGGCCCTGATGGTTTGTCTCGGCGGTTACTGGTTCTGGTTTTTCATTCGGGTCGACGTCGCCGCCGAGGGCAATTCACCGTTCCGCGTTGTGCGCGCTGACCTGTTCATCCTGTCGCTTGTCGCGAGCGCGACATTGGCCCTCATCTGGGGGTACCTCCAGGCGACAGGCAGCTCGTGGGCGAGCCTGGTCTCCGGTTTGCACATCATCGCCACGACGGTGCTCTTCGGGTCCGTTGCGTGGTCCAAATTCGCACATATGTTCTTCAAGCCCGCGGCGGCCTTTCAGAAACGGGTGGAGGAAGCGAACGGCTCGAGGAGCAACCTGCCGCCCCCGGCCGAAGTACCGAAATCATTTGGCAGCGCCCGCCAAAGGTCTCGAAATTATTGATAAGGGCCTGTCAACGCTATCCGGGATAGCTCCGTTGGGCCTTCGATACTAGGGAGAAGGGAAACTCATGCCGACGTTTGTTTACATGACTCGTTGCGACGGCTGCGGATATTGTGTCGATATCTGCCCGTCCGACATCATGCACATCGACCCCGTCCATCGCCGTGCCTACAACATCGAGCCGAATATGTGCTGGGAGTGTTACTCCTGCGTGAAGGCTTGTCCGCAAAACGCGATCGACGTGCGCGGTTATGCCGACTTTGCCCCCTTGGGTCACAGTGTTCGGGTGCTGCGGGAGGAGGAGAAGGGAACCGTCTCCTGGAAGATCAAGTTCCGGGACGGCAGGGAGAAAGATTTCGTTTCCCCGATCCGGACCACGCCATGGGGATCGATCAAATCACCGTCTGAATACGAAGCACCGGGCAAGGATGCCTTCAAGAACCAGGAACTCGCGCACGAACCCGAAGCGCTCAACATCGAAGAGTTACCCGCGTTGACTCCGAAAAACCTCAAGCAAGGGAACGCCTGATGGGCTTGTTCACGCGCAGAAAAACGGTTTTTGTGGATTCCGATATCCTCGTCATCGGCGGCGGCATGGCTGGCTGCGGGGCCACGTACGAATCCAGGTATTGGGGGCGCGACCTCAAGATTGTGTGCGTCGAGAAGGCGAATATCGAGCGCAGCGGCGCCGTTGCTCAGGGCTTGTATGCGATCAACACCTACATGGGCATGCAGTGGGATGAGAACCAGCCCGAGGACCATGTCCGCTACGCCCGCAACGACCTCATGGGCCTCGTGCGCGAGGACCTGGGCTACGACATCGCCCGGCATGTCGACTCCTGCGTGCACAAGTTCGAGGAGTGGGGCCTGCCGATGATGAGAGACCCGGAAACCGGGCGGTATCAGCGCGAAGGCAAATGGCAGATCATGATTCACGGCGAAAGTTACAAGCCGATCGTCGCCGAGGCCGCCACCAAGGCCGCCACCGAGGTCTATAACCGGATCATGGTGACCCACCTGCTGATGGACACGACAAAGCCCAACCGGGTCGCCGGGGCTGTCGGCTTCAATGTCCGGAGCGGCAATTTCTACGTCTTCCGCGCGACGGCCGTGATCGTCTGCGCCGGCGGCGCATCGCACATCTACAAGCCCCGCGCCGTCGGCGAGGGCATGGGACGGACATGGTATGCGCCATGGAGCAGCGCCTCCGCGTATGCGTTGCCGATCCACGTCGGCGCCACGATGACGCAGATGGAGAACCGGATCGTCCTCACCCGATTCAAGGACGGCTACGGTCCGGTCGGCGCCTACTTCCTGCATCTGAAGACGTACACGGAAAACGCATACGGGAATGAATACGAGTCCAATTGGTACGAGCACACCAGGGAACTGGTCGGGGACTACGTCGATCGGCACCCGGTGCCGACCTGTCTCCGGAACCATGCCCTCCTGGAGGAGGTCAAGGCCGGCAGAGGCCCGATCCGCATGGTGACGAAGGAGGCCTTCCAGGATCCGCATAAGGAGACCGTCGGCTGGGAAAACTTCCTCGGCATGACCATCGGGCAAGCGGTGGTCTGGGCGTCCCAGAATATCGATCCCAAGCATACCAATCCCGAGTTGACCACATCCGAGCCCTACGTCATGGGCTCCCACGCCACCTGCTCCGGCGCGTGGGCGAGCGGGCCGGAAGACTGCGCGCCCTCGGATTACCAGTGGGGATACAACCGGATGATGACCGTCGACGGGCTTTTCGGCGCCGGCGACACCATCGGCGGGGCGGCCCACAAGTTCTCTTCGGGATCCTTCGCGGAAGGCAGGATCGCGGCCAAGGCGGCGGTCAACTACGTGAACGACCTGGGCAAGGAGCGGCCTCAGGTCAGTGAGGCGGAGTACCAGGCGCTGAAGAAGGTGATCTACCGGCCCATGGAAAATTACACGGTCGGCCGCAACGAGATCGTCGCGGGCACCGTTTCGCCGAGCTATCTCCTGCCGATGCAGGGTCTTCAACGTCTCGAGCAGATCATGGACGAATACGTCGGCGGCATCGGCGCAAACTACCTCACCAACGAACCATTGCTCACCCGCGGGCTGGAGCTGCTGGAGATGCTCAAGGAGGACCTCGACCATCTCGGCGCCGAAGACCTGCACCAGCTTCAGCGGGCGTGGGAACTACACCACCGCGTCATAGCCTCCGAATCCGTGACGCATCACACGATGTTCCGAAAGGAAACCCGGTGGCCGGGGTATTACTATCGTGGCGATCATCCGAAGCTGGACGATACCGATTGGCATTGCTTCACCTTGTCCCGCTACGATCGTGAATCCGGGAGTTGGGAGTTGAAAACGGCGCCCGTGCACCACATCATCGATTAAGGGGTGCGGATTGACTGAGCCGGGCAGTTGGACATTCGGCCTACCAGGGAGCGCAGGCATTGAGCGAGGAGCGGTTGAGGAGGTTCGCGCGAGAGAAGCTGGCGGAGCTGGGTAGCCGTCACCTGTTGCGTATCCTGACCGACTCCGAGCGCTACCCGGACGCTAAAACACGTCACGACACAAGGGACCTCATCTCCTTCGCCTGCAATGACTACCTCGGTCTGTCGCACCATCCCAAGGTTATCGCCGCAAGCCGGGAAGCGACGAAAACCTACGGCGCCGGCGCCGGCGCATCGCGTCTGATAACGGGGAATAGTCCACTTTATACCCCGCTGGAGTCGGCGTTGGCGCGACTCAAAGGAACCGAGGATGCGGTGGTTTTCGGCAGTGGCTATCTCGCCAATATAGGCGTGATACCGGCCGTGGCGGCGCGACAGGATCTGATCCTCCTGGATGAGTTGTGTCATGCGTGTCTCTTTGCCGGCGCCACGCTGGCGCGTTGCCGAACGATCCGTTTCGGTCATCGGAATACGGCGGAATTGGCTGGTCTTCTCCGTGAACACAGGTCGTCGTACCGTCATTGCCTGGTACTCACCGATGGCGTCTTCAGCATGGACGGCGACCGGGCGCCGGTGGATGAATTGCAGGCGATCTGCGAAGCACACGATGCGTGGCTAATGACCGATGACGCCCACGGCCTGGGCGTTGTCGAGAACGGCCGCGGCTCCAGTTTCGTCGATGGACGGGCAGTCCGGGTGCCGCTGCAGATGGGTACGCTTTCCAAAGCCGTCGGCGCCTATGGCGGCTACGTGTGCACCAGCCGGGAGGTAGCGGAACTGATCCGTAACCGGGCCAGAAGCTTTCACTACACGACGGGCCTGCCACCGGGAACGCTGGCCGCCGCAACGGCGGCGCTCGATATCATCGAGACGGACGCCCAATTGGTCGAGAAACCATTGCAGCGGGCGCGGCGCTTCGCCGCGCGCGTCGGCTTGCCGACGCCGCGGAGCCCGATCGTGCCGATCGTCCTCGGTGCGGCGGACCGCACGATGCGAGCCGCCGAGCGGCTGAAGCAACGGGGATTTTTGGTGGGCGCCATCCGGCCGCCAACGGTGCCCGAGGGGACTGCTCGGCTGCGCTTCACGTTCGCCGCTTGCCATGGGGAGGACGATGTCGACCGCGTGGCCGCGGCGGTCGCAGAAGCCGTGAGCATTGAATGACGAAGTTTTTCATCACCGCTTCGGGCACTGAAATCGGCAAGACCTTTGTCACCTGCGCCCTGCTCCACCAACTGCGACGGCGAAGTTTCAGCGTCCGTGCGCTGAAACCGGTGGCGACCGGCATGCAACCCGACGCGTTGGCGGACAGCGACAGCGGCACCCTTCTGACGGCACTCGGATTGCCTGTGGACTCCGCTGGAATCGCCTCGATCTCGCCTTGGCGCTTCGAGGAGCCGCTATCCCCCGACATGGCGGCCGCGCGGGAGAACAGGTCGATCCCCTTCGACGATTTGGTTACCTTTTGCGCCGCCGACCGCGACGCCGACGTCACGCTGATCGAAGGAATCGGCGGGGTGATGGTTCCACTGGACCCGCGGCACACCGTGCTCGACTGGATCGCGGCCCTGGAGGTTCCAACGATCCTCGTGACGGGAAGCTATCTCGGCGCTCTGAGCCACACGCTCACAGCGGCAGGCATGCTGCTGACCCGCAAGGTGGAACTCGCCGGCATCGTCGTCAACGCTTCCGACACGCAGCCGGTGACGCTGGAGGAAACAGCCGCGGTCATCCGCCGCTTCAGCGGCTCGGCGCCGGTCCATGTTCTCGGTCGCCTCGGCGCGCCCCGTGAAGCTGCGGACCTCCTACCGCTGTTGGCGCCCTACCTTTAAAGCGTATCGCGCACCGAATTTCGACTGCGACCGCCGATGCGCCCGCGGTGCCGTGGCGTGCTCCGTCAGTAAATTGCGGCGGGGACTACCGTCGATCCTGTCGCCCCCCTGATCTTCAAAGGCTGCATGACAAACGCAAACTCGTACACTTCCCGTGCGGCAAGCTCGTCCAGTTTCATACGCTCCAGCAGATGGATCCCGTTGACGACGAGCATGATCTGATGGACGGGCAATGAGACGCTGGAATCAGGATTGGGTTGAATTTCCACGGGCTGATTATCGGCGCCCACGAGCATCGGGTCCTGGGTCGCGAGCCACTCCGCGGCAGCTACGCTGATACCTGGGGCTCTGCCCAGGAAGCGCTCGACATCGTTTTCCCAGAGTTGTCCCCATCCGGTATTGATGATTACGGCATCGCCGGGCTCCAGCGTCAGTTCCGCCAGCGCCAGCGCCTGCTGCAAATCTTCCGTCGTGATCTCATAGTCGTCGGGCAGAATGTCCACGCCCTTCAGCCTGGCGATATCGAGCAACACACCCCGTGTCATGAGCATACCCACGTTCTCTATGCCGAGCCGGGTGAAACCCGACCGCGTCAGGGTCTCACTGACGCGAATGCAGTTGTACAGCGTATCGCCGATTGTCTGGTGACTGAAACCGTCGAACTGCGTGCCGACCTGGCCGAGTTCGGTGACGACGAGTTCTTCGTTCGAGCCCCTCTGATTGCTCTGCGGATTCATCGCCGTCGGCTTGGGGTAAAGATCGAAATGGCGATTGCCGAGCGGTATCGATCCGTGCAATTCGTGACCGAGTTCGACGACCTCGCCGCTGCGTATCAAGCTCGCGGCCCGCAACACGGAAGCGGAGCCCATGTGGTTCCCCGAGCCGCGCTCGTCGTCCGCTCCCCACTTGGCGGGGCAGCGGTCGGCTTCCGCCGGAGGACTCCAGGATTGCGCCTGCGCTGTCGACACGGCGCAAACCAGTGCCAGCAACGCTGAAACTGCCACGCGGCTCACTTTATTGTTGTCGTCCCACATTTTTTTCTCCTCCCGCATTGGCGAGTGCGGAATTTATATCTTGAATCACGGGGTGATCTTACTCATCGGCAAAATGAAACTGGTACCGATTCTGGCACAGAAAATCGCCCGCGGGGACAGTAGAAGTGCGTACAGACACTCGCACTGTGGTCAGTTTTTGGAATTGGAGGCAACGGCCAGATGAGTTGACTGAACGAAAAAGCCGCTGTCGTTACCGGCGCGGTGACCTATTGACTTGAAAACTGGGGGCACCGTCACCCGACGCCCCCCAGCCAGGCCGCTATTCGCGCGCAACGCGTGCGTCGTCGTCGCCTGATATCAATGTCAATTGGACGCGCCTCTCCAGGGCAAGCGAATCGAGGTCATTCTCGGGCGCGGATGAAAACTGCTCGCCGTAGGCATCCACACTGATCCTGTCGGCCGGCACGCCCGCGCGTATCAGCATTCCCCTGACGGTCGCGGCGCGCTGCGCCGAGAGTTGCGCGTTGTGCTCGATGTCCCCGCGGGCATCCGCGTGACCTTCAATGCGCACCAGCATGTCTTCCATCCCCGCCAGCAGCGCTGCCAAACGCACCAGCCGCGCCTGGGTTTCCGGCGAAACCGTATCTTCATCGGTCTTGAAGAGCACCTGCAGATCGAGAGCAGCGCGAATCGTGTCCCGCATCTGCCGGGACTCGCGGCGAAGCCGTGACTCGAGCGTCGACACTTGCGATTGCATCGACGAAGTACGCTGCGCGGCGCCTTGCAGCAACCCGTTCAGTTCGGCGACCTCGGCCTCGGACGCCATCCAGTTCTGCTCAAATTCTGTCCGCGCGCGATGTTGCCGATTGAATTGATCGCCCAACCAGGCGCCCAGCGCCGCGCCGACAATGAACCCGACCGGGCCTCCGGCAGCCGCACCGACGGCCCCTCCGCTACCCAGACCGATGGTTTCATGCCTGGAGGCATGGCTCTCGTCCGCCGCCCAGCCGCTGGCCGAAAATGCGGCGATAGAAATTAGTACGATGGCGTTTCTGATCATGGCGTTGCTCCTCTGTTGCCAGGCCGTGCATTGATGCACGTGAACATTGAAGCCGACACCACGGCCGGATCGGTGACCGATCCGGGCGAGAATGCGGGGAAATATGACGAATTGTGACGGCGCGGCGAGGCTAGCGAGCGAGTGCTGTCCGCGTACGCCCAAAACCGCAGACTGGTGAGGTACGGGGGGCTCAGCCCCGCAGCGACGGCAACGCCACGAAGGTGCCGCCGTTTCGCTGGCACAACTCGCGCATCAGGATCGCGTACCGGGCGGCGGTCCCCATTTGGCCATTCAACGCCTCGTACAAGACCGGGAACGCCACCGCGTGGATTCGCACCCGGCGACTGCCGTCTGCACCGACCCGGTTGCGCCGGTCCACCTCCCGCACGACCGCGTCGATCGATCCGGAAGCGAAGTCGTCGCTGAAAACGTAGAGACTGATCTTCTTGTCGGTATCGTAGAACGTATCGATCGCCTCCAGGATGCCCTCACGGGGACTCGAATTGGAGAAAGCCCGCCAGTTGCGCAGCGCGCCGAGAATCGATTCGCGAATCGACGGCGTATCCGGAATCCACTCGTTCCGGTAGCTCCTGAACATGTACTCGCCCATGTCGTTGAACACCTGGATCCCCCTCACCTGGGGATAGACCTCCAACGTCTCGCGAATCTGCTGTTGCACCCGGGGCCAGGCGTACTGCTGCATGCTCCCGGACGTATCGATGATGAAGATGATGTACTCGCTGTCCACGGGGATACCGCCCACCATGTACTCGTCGGGGGCCGGCCGGTAGTCGGTAAGCAACCGTTGCATTTCATCGGTCAACCGCTGCCGCGCCAGCACCAACTCGTTCTGCACCTCGTTGGACAGGTCGGTATCGTCCAGGGTGGCGAGCAACTCCGCGCGAATCCTCTCAAGCTCCTCTTCGAGCCGTGCAACCTGGACCTCGTCGACGTCCACCTGTGCCGTGGTCTCGATCCGCTCGCGAACCACCTCATCGGTCTCACCCAGAATCTCCTCCAGCTCCTGTTCATACTTGGCAACCAGGCCTTCCAACTCCACGTGGCTCTCTTCCAGGCGGATGGGTTCGAAGATCTTGGCGATGACCAGAAGCAGAACGACGGCGCCGAATCCGCAGCAGACCACATCCAGAAAGGAGAGGCTACCGGTCTCAATGTCGCGGCGGGTTTTTTTCATGGCCAGTCCTCCGAAGGGGCCATCATGGAGCCCCCCGTTATGAGCGCCAGCTCCCAGTACCCCGGCGCTGCAAATGGATCGCCCTCCATGGCGTAGAGAATCACGTTCACCGGCACATTGAAGGGCAGCTCCCGAACGGCGCGCTGCAAGTGGCGCCGCCGCTCCTCGCCGGTGACACCGGCCCGGTTGGGGGGAATCTCACCCATGGTGGGCAAGCCATCCACCAGCAGGTAGATGTTGTCGGGTCGGGGATCCAGCGGACGCATGGCGGCAAAGGCGGCGTGCAGGCTGGTCGGACCCGTAGGCACCGTCTCCCCGAGCTTCGCGACGGCCTCATCCAGGCGACCGCCATCGGCCACGGTGTGCCAGAGCCCGTCGCTGCCGTCCAGCAACGACCAGGCCGTGTCGTTGAAGGCAAATATCTGGATCCGGGTGCCGGGCTGAATCTGGGTCGTCAGCCAGTCCAGGGTGTCCACGACCTGCCGCCACTTGGGTGACCTGAGCTGCCGTTCATCACTCATGTTCCGGCGCCTGATGATGTTGACGAGCGTGCGATCCAACATACTCCCGGAGGCATCCACAAGGATGACCGCCCGCTCTCCACCCATGCGCAGACCCGTCAGATACTGCCGGTTGCCGTCACCGGTGAAGCTGCGCAGGCGATCGCCCTGCACCTGCGGTGTCTCGCGGGCGTCGGCCAACCGCTGGGTTTCCGTCTCAAGTTGTTCCAGCTCGGCGCGCAGGCGCTCGATGAGATCATCGCGTGTCGCCTGATCCTCATCGATGGCGTCGGACTCCGCGTCCATGGCCTGGAGTTCCTCGGCGATTTCCTCTCGACGATCCCGCAGGAACGCCCACTGTTCGATCATTCGAACCAGATCTTCCTTCAATTCGACCAGATTCTTCCGTCCGGTGAGCACTTTCAGCTCCATCCGGTCCACTTCGCTGGCCAGATTCACCAGCGTATCCTCGCGGCGCAGGTCGATGTTGGTGTTGATGATCATGAACAACAGGATCACCGCGCCGAATCCGCAGGTCATCGCGTCCAGAAACGAAAGCGAGAACACGTTCATCGGCTTACGAGCCATCGTGCACCTCCACTGCGATGACTTGCAGCTCCTCCCCGGGCGAGCCGACGCGGATGATGTCCGCGGGGCGGAGCACCGTCTCACCGCTGACCCGCTTCTCGTTGACAAAGGTTCCAAAGCGGCTTCGGTCTGTCAGGCGCAATTCGCCGTCCCTGCGCACGAGCTCGCAGTGGGATCGAGACACCGCCTGGTGGCGATCATCGACCACAATGCTACGGTGCCCGTTGACGGCTTCCCGGCCGATATGCAGCACACTCCGACCCACCGGCAGGGCAACCCCCTGGTGGACTATATGGGTCGGAGCGGCCACCGCGATCGGCGCCGGGGCGGCCGCGGGTTGAGGCGGTTCGGTGGATTCGGGGTCGACCTGCGCCGCGCCCTGCCGCCACGGGAGCCGCTTGAGCAGCTTGACCGGTCCCGCGCCGGAATCAACGCCTTCGACGCAGGCGAGCGCCCCCAGGGCCGCCGCGCCCCTTGCCATGGGCACGACGCGCGCATCGTCCAGGCGGCTGAATTCAGCTTCCAGTCCGGGCAGATCCAGGAGGCGGTGGGACAGTTGCACCACTAGGCTGGCGCCCGGTTCCCGCGTCTGTGCGACCAGTTGCACCACGGCCCGGTAGGCTCCGGACACCACGCCGAGCAACTGATCGCGGCGCAGCCGCACGCACAGTGCGTCTTCGCCGAGGCTCAATTCGAGTTCGGTATCGCCGTCGCCGCAAAGTGCAGCCAATCGCTCCGGCAGCCGGTCATATACAAGCTGCTCGGAGTCGGCTCGGTGGAAGGGGTCGAAGCGTGTCTGCAGGACGAACATCTCGGCGACACGCTTTGCCCACTGATCCATCAGCGAGGCCAGTCCCACCCCGTTCAAGGTTTCTTCCGAATCCGCGGCAACCGCCCGATCCTGTCGGAGTCGGGTCGCCGTTACCCGGTGCAATCCGGCGTCCAGGTACATGAGTTGGCGTCCGGGCCACGGTTGGGCACTCGCCGCCGCGGCCGGATTGACCATCGCTCGAACCGGCATGCGGCATTCCTGGATCAACCCGAGGAGCAGTCCCAGTTGCTCGCGCGTGTAGTGTCCGGGGACGATGACGACCGCATCCTTGCCGTCGCCGCCGAAACGCTTCCAAAGCGAGTCCAGTTGAGCAAAGGCGAGTTCGGCCGAACTGCCCAACCCTTCGATCCCGGCGCTCCGCGGTTCGAGACTCAGATCTTCCCAGTACCGGTTGCTGGTCTGGCGTGGCCGCAGCCGCGCCTGGGCACACGCCCTGGCGCCGGTGACGATCTCCCCGTCGACGAGCGCCGCGTAACCGGGCTCGGTCGCCAGCACGCCGGAGCCATCGGCGACGGTCACCTCGGCGTCGTTGATCTCGATGGCCAGCGTATTCACTGTTCCCTGGGTCCCGCTTGCAAATTACCGTTCAGTTTCCGCCCCGCGCCTGCATATGACGGATGAGATTGTGGTCGATGTATGTCTGGGTATCGAAGACCTGCCGCTCCTGGAGCAGTTGCAGTTGGTGAACCAGGAACATCACCACAATGGAAATCAACAGGGCGACGAAGGTACTGTTGAATGCCGTGCCCAGGCTCTCCGTGACGCCGGCGATGTCACCATCCACCGCCCGGTGGACCTGACTCAGCGCTTCGCCGATACCGCGCACCGTGCCGATGAACCCCACCGACGGAATCGCCCAGGCGATATACCGGATCATGGACAGTTCCGACTCCAGGCGTTCGCCCTCGGACTGGCACAGCGTGTTGGCAACCGAGGAGACGTCCTGAACGTTGCACGTCGATCCGAATCGCCCCAGGGCAGACAACAGCACGCGCGGCAGCAGCATCACCCGCACCCGATCCGGCAAGGACTGGATGGTGCGTGCGTACTCCCGGGTGTCTTCAGGGAGAATGCGCACGCCTTCGCTGACCGGGATGAGTTCCTCCAGGAGAAGCTTGCGCTCGCCCACGGCTCTGTACGCCTTGAAGCCCATGATCGAGAAGGCCCACAGCGCGAGCACGAAACACGATTCCTGCTCGAAGTCGCGGATGAGCACGTACAGGGAGCGCTCTGGAGTGTAGGTCTCGTCTTCCGCGATCAACTGGGCCTGCTCAGCCATGATCGCGGTGGCCTGGGGGCGCACCAGTGTCACGTAAACCGCGTGCACCACGATCACCGCGATGATCAGCGCGAATACCTGGTAGAGGAATTCTCCGGAAAAACTTCGGTTCATATGTATCGGTTCATATCCAGATGGTTACTGGTGTAGATGTTTACTCGTCTAGATGTTTACTGGAAAGATGACTTCTTCGTCCGCGGCGATTTCTTTGCTGGGGATAAAGAGTTCGTCCAGAGGCGCACTCTCCGGCACCGGTTGCCCCTCACCGGCTTCTGGCGTGTCGGCTTCTGGCGTGCCTGCTTCCGGCGCGCCTGCTTCCGGCGAGGCCCCGGCTGGTGGCGCGGACGCTGCCGGCGGCACGGACTGCGGTGCGGCGTCGGACGCAGCTTCCGGTTGAGCCTCCTGAGGCCCGGCAACAATCGACCACATCGTCATCAGACCGATGGCCAAAATCCACCTTGCTTTACCCACGATCGCACCTCCCCAGCCGCCGAATACACTGCTGGAAACTGTTAGACAATACCAAATCCAGATTATTCCAGATTTCGGGCGATTCTGAACCCGATCCGTTCGTCGCCATCGGCGCTGAAGTTGCGCGAGGCCATGCGCAGGTTGGTGACCGTTGCGCCTCGCCAGCTCGGGCCCCTGACCACATGAAACCGTCCGCTCTCGGGCCCGAGCGGATCCTCGGCAACGATTTCTGTTTCGGTTCTGCCCACCTCATAGAAGTCCTGAACCCACTCCGAGACGTTTCCCCCCAGATCGAATATGCCCAGGGCGTTGGCCGGGAAGCTTCCGGAGGGCGCCGCCACGCCGAAGCCGTCGTTATAAGTGACCAGCGTCGTCGGTAGCAACTGCCGGGCGGAAATATCGGCGTAGTTGCCGACGCGGTCAGGTGGCGGCAGCGCCGCTCCCCAGGCGAATACAAGGGGTTCTTCGCGACCCGCGAAGCGCGCCGCCCACGCCCATTCGGCTTCCGTGGGCAGGCGATAGCCGTTGCGCAGCGGCCGGACCGGGCGCCAGGCGCCGTCGGCTTCTTCGTAAACCGGCTGCAGCGAATCCATGATGCTCAACCAGTTCATGAACTGCGCCACTTGCTCCCAGGTGATCCTGACCGCCGGTTGTTCGTCGTCGTTGAGCGAGACGCTGGCGAACGCGCCCGAGTCATGTTCAGGATCGAACTGCCGGAATTCCGCGTTGCCGACCTCCTTGACGCCGAGATAAAAACCCTCGGTGAGCGTGATGGCGCGCAGCGCTTCGTTGGAACGGCGGCCCTGCTCGCGACGGGACGACCCCATGGTGAATTCGCCGGGCAGCACCAGCCGCAATTCCTGCTCCAGGCTGGTTTGAACGATCCGCGGGTACCCTGCCCCGGTGACGGTATCCTGTGCTTCCAGGGCCGTTTCCCACCGCTGCGGGAATCCGGTTCGCGGCGTCACCGTGGTGGACTGCGACGCATGCCCCTCCAGCCGGACTTCCAATTCGTGCGCCACGGCGAGCAGGGTCAACTGCGCCGGCGTCATGCCTTCAAGTTCTCCGTCCACGAAAATCTCCGCTGCCGGCGGGTCGCTGACCACCTCGATCACGCCAAGCCGCGCAACCAGCGGTATCTCGAGCCGTCGCCCGCTGTCCGCCGCCACCGAGAGTTCCCGCGTCGCCGGCTCGTAGCCGGGTTTGTTCATCGCGATATTGTGGGCACGTCCCGGCGCAAGCCTCAGGGTCAACGGCGTTGCCCCCTGAAATTCGCCGTTGACGCTGACCGCGGCACCCGGCGGATCGGTAACCAATTCCACCCGGCCATCGGCCTGGACGAGGGTAACCTCCGGTACGCTAAGCGGCTGATCGGCGAGCACCGTAATCGAATCCCGCCAGGCGTTGTATCCGGAAAGCCGCAACTCCAGCTGCCGCTCACCGGCGCCCACCTCCAACTCCACCGGCGTTGTTCCCAGCACGGCACCGTCGACGACGACCTGGGCGCCCGCGGGCCGGCTACTCAGACTGACCGGCGCCCAATTCGGAGTCAATTCGGCCGACAGGCTCTGAGCTTGCCCTTCGCCGACGACGTCAAGCTGCAATACCTCGGACAAATAGCGTTCGGCGACAAACTCGACGCGGTGGCGACCCGGCACGACCTCGATATCGGTCAGCGGCGCCGTGCCGATGGTTTCGCCGTCGAGCAGCACCTCTGCGCCCACCTCCGGTTGGGTGGAAAAAGCGATGATCCCCGGCAACTTGGTCAATTCGAGCCGCACGGTCTGAGCCGGCGATTGGCCGACGTCGATGACCTCGTCCAGCGGGTAATAGCCGGCCAAACGCGCGACGACACGATGCGATCCGGAGCGCAGCAGGTGCCGATCGCCGATGCGGAACTTGAATAACGTTCCCGGCAAGCCAATTTCCTCTGCCGGCGGCACGATGACCAACTCAACGGACTTTGCGGTGAACGCGAACCAGCCCATTGTCACCAGGATCGCAAAGGCTGACCCCACGATGACACGGGTGCGCCGGGGCCGACCCGTGGCGGAACGGGCCGCATCGTTCAACTTCGGCTTAAAGGCGATGGGCTCGACGGCCACTTCGTCGGCTTCGGCCATTTCCCGCGCCAGTTCCTCAAGATCCGGCGGCGCCGTGTCGCCCCCGGTGAGCTGACCCTCGATCAGGAGGTTTAGCCGCCCGTCGTTGAGGCGGCACCGCACTCGTGCGGTGTCCAGCGCAACTGTCTGTGCATCCTTCAGCCAGCGGGACCCGGTGACCGGCTCGCCGTCGAGGCGCATGCCGCGCGTATCCTTGCCCGGCTGCACGAAGAAGGCACCGTCCAGGGTGCCGATCTGGAGTGACCCCGATATGCCTTGGAGCCGCATGTCGCATTCCACGCCGCCGCCGATGGAAAGCGGCAATTCGCCGACGGTGAACCGGCGAACCTCGCCATCCACCTCCGCGGTCAATACCCAGTCGCCAAAATCGCTCATTGGATCGGCTCCACGCATTCCACACGAACCGGAGCAAATTCCTGTCCCGGGAGCACCGTGAACGTCGTTCGCACGTCGCGGTAACCTCCGCGGCTGCCGACCACGGTATAGACGCCGGGGCGCAACTCCAGTTCCTTCAACGCGAACTGGCCCAGGTTGCCGACACGGTAAAGCGTCACTTCGGTCCGCTCATCGGATTGCAGTTGCACCGGTAGCGGGGTCGAGGCCAGCCGAACAAGCCCCTCCAACGCCTCCACTTGCTCACCCAGACGCGGCCCCACAGTCGAAAGGGCACGGACTTCGGCCGCCAGCCGTTGAGCATCGCGCAATATACCGTCATTGAAGAGCAGATCGGGATTGTCGATGAGATTGTTCAACTTCAGATCCAGATCCACATGGTATTGCGCCCGCTTCAATCCCTCCTGGGCGAATGCCAGCGTGCCGTCCGTTTGCAACGCATCGCCGTACAGGCGCGCCGCATCCGCCCAGCGCTCCCGCAGCTCAAATGCCAGCGCGCGCGCTTCCACCAAGGCAATTTGCTCAAGCTTGCTGCTTTGTTCAGCTTGAGTCTGCGCGTTCAGCGCATCCTGGGAATCGGGGCGCAGTTCCAGCGCCTGGGAGAACAGTTCGTGAGCGTCGTCGTATTCCTCTTCCGCCATGGCATTCAGTCCGCCGGACATCAGTGCTTCGAATTGCCGTGCACTCAGGCGCGCTTCCAGGGCGTTCAATGCGGACCGCGCCGGCGCCCAGAGTCCGTCCAGAGCCAGGGCATCGCGGTACGCGCGAACCGCTTCATCCAGATTTCCGGACCGTTCCAGCGCGTCGCCTTCCTGCATCAGCGCCAGCACCTCGGGCAACTGTTGCGCTCTGAGCAGCCCGGCCTGGGCGCGTTCGTTGTCCGCTTCGATTCGCAGGACCAGTGAAAACTGCTCGGCCGCCACTGTGGCGTTACCGGCATCGAGCGCTTCGTCGGCCGCCTCGAGCGCCGCTTCGATAAGCTCAAGCGAGCGTTGCAGCAATGCCTCGCCTATATCAAGCGCGTCTCGATAGGCGGCAACCGCGTCGAAGTACGTATCCGCGAGATAGGCATCGTCACCCTGTCTCGCGAGTTGCTCGTAGGTTTCGTAAGAGTCGCCCCCCCACTCCAGCGCCGACCGCCGTTCGAGTTGCGCCTGCTGGTTCAACACGCGCGCCAACAGGCCGTCAGCCTCGACGCGAAACGCTTCCAGTTCCTCAGCCGTATAGACCGGACCTTCGTCTTCCGGGGGCTCCGGCGGTGGCGCCGCCTCAACGACGGGCGCCTGCTGCTCGTCGACCCAACGCGGCAAGACAACGAAGACAACGGCGGCGGCAACCACCAGCGCACCCAACGCAATGAGCCGTACCGGCAGGGTCCGGCCCCGCCGTGGCGCTTGCCGCCGAACGGCCGCGCCAGCCCTGGAAAAGCCGGGCTCTACCGGGACGATGGTCTCGTCGTGTTGTGGGTTCTGTGATTCCGTCTCAGCCAAGAAAGAATCCTCTACTCCTCGATCACTACTGATTCTAAGGCATGCCGCAAGGGTCTGACGCCCGAATCCTGAGCGATCCGGTTTGTTTCAATCACATCGGAAACCGCCGCGGCGACCTGCTCGAGGCCGTGAACCCCCGGTGTCGGGTCGCACTCCGGCATTCCCCGCCAACGTTCGCGGGACCGCGGCAGCCTATTATTTCCAAACGGCAGGCGGCCGGTCCACAGTTCGTAGACCATTACCGCAAATGCATGGACGTCGGCGGCGCTCTCGGCCTCGCCCACGGGTCTGCGCCGCTGATACGCCGGGGTCCCGCCGCCCTTGGGCGCGGCACAGCCAATACGCACAGACAGGGCGAAATCGATAAGGCACGGCACGTCTCCATCGCGTACCAGAACGTTGCGTGGCTTGATGTCGCCGTGTACGACTCCGGCGCCGTGCAAGCAGTCGAGAGCCCGCGCGATCCGTGCCGACACCGGGACCCAATGACGCGGCGGAGACCCGGCCAGGGACACCAGGTCGCCGCCGCCGACGTACTCCATCACGATCCCGAATTCCGGCTCCGGGAGCGCTGCTCGAAAAGGCAAGCGGGCGAGCGCCAGGACGGCAACGACATTCGGATGCGAAAATTCATTGAGAAACCTGAATTCGCGGCGTACCAGCGCACGCGCCGCGGCGCGATTTACCCCGTCGGACCGGGGAAATTTGACAGCTACTCGCTCGCCGGTGGCGGTGGTGGCGAGGCGGACCTCGCACATCCCGCCCTGACCCAGCAGCACACCGAGCTTCAACCCGTCCAGCCCGGATCTCTCGCCGATATTCGTCGTGAGAGCCCCGTGCCGCCGCACACATCGCTCCCGTGGCAGCCGTCCCCCGGAGCGATCCCTCAAACGCCCGCGGGACTCGCGTCCGTGACATCCGCCGGCGCAGTCAGCTCGTCTTCAAGCTCGGCAGACTCCGGGTCGATCGCTGCCGGTTCCGAATCCGCCGCCGTCGCCTCATCCGGCAACGCCTCGGTGTACATATCCACGCTGGCAAGGCCGGTCTCTTCGATATAGATCTGTCGCAGCAGCTCACGCCAATCCTCATACTGGACTTCGGCGGTCCCGGTAAACCGATGCTGGATACCCTCGATCTCTACCACAAGGGGCTTGACCTCGTCGTCGAAGCTGACGGAAAGCTCTTCGAGCGCCGAGCTATGCAGTTGTTTCTCCTGCCGGCGCAGCATGCCGCTCTGGAGCATTTCCATGCTCATGTACATGATCGAATCTCGTACGACCCGATCCGCAAAATCGCCATCGCTGCTCGCACCGTAAAGCACCGAGGCGACGATGCCCGCGATTCCCAATCCTGTGCGCCAGCGGCTCGAACGCTGCAGTTCCCGGATGGCGATCGACTCTTCGCGGGCGAATTCCCGCCACCCGTGGTAGGGATCCAACGAACTCTGATAGAAGTCCACGTAGTGCTCGTTGAGTGTCTCCACGAAGAGATGCTCGCGCTCACGTACCAACTGGGTTCGCTCGAACTGGGGATCGTCTTCCGCCGGCAATCGGTTCAGGGAGTAGGTTCCGTTACGCTGCTGAGCAATGTAGTCGCCGAACGCATCCGGGCTAAGCTCCCCGGCGAAGCGCAGCTGAGACACGGTCCGGATATTGCGCTTTTGCGCCGCTGACATTGCATTCTTTGCCGCGGCCAGATCGTTGGCAATGCGATTGAATACGTCCTGGTAGGGATCCATTCCGGGGTACTGCTGGCGGTTGAACGAACCCGCCGCCGTTTCCATCCCGTACTCGCCTTCCACCCACACCTTGCCGGTGGAGTCGGAAGCGCGTACCTGCAACCGCAGCCGGCTGCCGTCGGATTGCAGGATCTCGGCGGCGACGTTGAGGTCCGCCGCGGTGGACTCTTGCGGCAAGGCCCACACCGCCCCCCAGTGGCCGCTGGACTGCAGCGTGTCTCGAAGATGGACGGCCATGAAACGGGCTTCGGTACGCCGAATGTGGACAAACGTGCCGTCACGCAACAGTTCTTCCAGTAGTTCCCTTTCGATTTCACCTTCCGGGACGCCGGGGTTGAATACTACGATACCCACGTCCAGCAACTCGTCTTCAGGCACGGTTTCGGTTTCAGCCACGAGCGAAACCGAATGCGGAATGAGCACCTGGTTGCTGCTGCACCCGGCGAGCAACCCGATACTCAACAGGACTATGCCAACTTGTTTCATCACGTTTTCCACCTATTGGCTAGCCAATATCTTCTTGTATTCGTTGTATTCATCCCAGAGTGCCGCTCGCAACAGCGGATCCTCCTCCTTGGTAGCCGCCTCGCAAAGCTGGCGTGCGACCGTATCGTTATCCTCGCAGCCCTCGACCGTTGCCGGTGGCTCGTCCGGCAGCACGGCACGCGCCAGCACAGGTCTCTGGTTGGGGGCATCGCTTTGGCCGGATCCACCGGCCTGCCCGCCGGTCGGCATACCACCGCCATCGGCAGAGCCTTCGCCCCCGCTGCCGCCGGCACCGGCTGCTCCGCCGCTTCCGAAACCCTCGTCCGCCGCCGTGCCTACGCCGCTCCTGGCGATCGCCTCCTGTTCGGCACCCATGATTTCGTCGAAGTCTTCCAGGGATTCGTTGAAGATGCTCTCGGCCTCGGATACGCGGCCGGCCGCACCGCTACCGCCGGCGCCGCCCCCGGGCCAGGAACCACTCTCACCCGCTGAGCCTTCCGCCCCGCCGCCCAGTCCACCGTTACCAGCCTCCTGGCCGCCGGCTCCCTGACCGCCCGCTTGACGGGAATCGCCGCCGTCGCCATCTCCATCTCCGGAACCACCGCCTTGGTCTCCGTCCTGACCCTCACCGCCGGCACCGTCACCACCTGCTCCCTGGCCGCCGGCCTGACGGGAGTCGCCACCGGCGCCATCTCCATCGCCCGTACCACCGGATTGGTCTCCATCCTGACCGCCGCCGCCGGCACCGTCACCACCTGCTCCCTGGCCGCCGGCCTGACGGGAATCGCCACCCTGACCATCGCCGTCGCCCTGGGACCCGCCCATTTGACCGCCGGACTGGCCGTCACCGCCATCGCCCTGACTGCCACCGGATTGCTCCTGTCCGCCGCCCGACTGACTTCCGGACGGGAACGGGAACCCGCCGTCGCCAGGGGACGACGACCCGCTGCTACCCTCCCCGGGTGAAGGCATTCCACCACTGGGTGAGGGCAAGCCGCCACTGGGCGAAGGCATCCCGCCGCTCGGTGAGGGCATCCCGCCGCTGGGAGGGCATCCCGCCGCTGGGCGAGGGCATCCCGCCGCTGGGCGAGGGCATCCCGCCGCTCGGCGAGGGCATCCCGCCGCTCGGCGAGGGCATCCCGCCGCTCGGCGAGGGCATCCCGCCGCTCGGCGAGGGCATCCCGCCGCTCGGCGAGGGCATCCCGCCGCTGGGTGGAGGAGGCATGGGCGGCGGTGATTGCCGGGACGATTGGTTTGCGCAGCCTGCCAGAAGGACGGCAACGCAAATCGCGAGCAATTTACATCGAATACTGTTCAGGCCCATGGTCTTCTCCCGCTCAAACGGCTCCCCCTCATATCTTAGTAACCTTCGCGAGGCTGGAAGTTCACTTTAAGCACGTTCTTCCTGTATTGTGCCAAAATCTCCAGGCCAATGACGAAGGGTTTGACGGAGCGCGCTTTTTGGCCAAAGTATCGACTTCAGACTTACCTCAGTGAAGGAACTACTCATGAGAACAATACCACTTATTGCCTGGATGCTTCTATCCATGTGCGCCAACGTCACGCTGGCCCAGGATACCGACAACAGCCTGCGCACCCCGGCTCCGGAGGGTGCGGAGGCCTACATACAGTCACCCGCCGACAGTGATGAGGTCACTTCGCCCGTTACCGTGCGATTCGGCCTTCGGGGTCTCGGTGTCGCACCCGCCGGCGTGCAATTTCCCGAAACGGGACACCACCATATTCTCATCGACGTTGGCGAGGACGAGATGCCGCCATCCAATCTGCCGTTGCCCACCACCGACCGGATTGTCCATTTCGGGCTTGGCCAGACGGAAGCGCAGCTAGAGCTTGAACCCGGTGAGCACACATTGCAGATGGTAGTGGGAGATTTCCTGCACACGCCCCATATGCCGCCTGTGGTCTCGGAGATCATCACCATCACGGTTACCGAGTAACGCTTCGTAGCCCCTCCGACCCAAATAGACATGAACATTCGCGACGGATTCGTCGATTCGGTGGGTAATACGCCCCTGATCAAGCTCCGTAAGGCATCCGAGTTGACGGGATGTACCATCCTTGGCAAGGCCGAGTTTCTCAATCCCGGTGGATCGGTCAAGGACCGGGCCGCCAAGTACATGGTGCTGGACGCCGAGCAACGCGGCGCGCTAAAACCCGGAGGCCTGATCGTGGAGGGCACGGCGGGCAATACCGGGATCGGCCTGGCCCTGGTGGGAAATGCCCGGGGTTATCGGACCCTGATCATCATGCCGGACTCACAAACGCAGGAAAAGAAGGATGCGCTGCGGCTGTGCGGCGCGGAGCTTCGGGAGGTCCCGGCAGTACCCTACAAGAACCCCGACAACTACCAGCACGTCGCCCGTCGGACCGCTGCCGAGCTGGCGGCCACGGAACCACTCGGCGTGCTCTACGCCGATCAATGGGACAATCCCGCCAACCGGGAAGGCCATGTTCTGAGCACGGGACCGGAGATCTGGGAACAGACCAGCGGTACCGTGGACGGCTTTATATGCGCCGTCGGAACCGGCGGAACGCTCACCGGCGTCAGCGAATACCTCAAGGGGCAAAACCCGAATATCGTCACGGCGGCCGCCGACCCCATGGGAGCGTCGATCTACAGCTGGATAAAGACGGGTGAATTGGCGGCGGAGGGCGATTCGATCACGGAAGGGATCGGCCAGGGACGGATCACGGGGAATCTGGAGGGCGCCAGGATAGACGATGCGTTTCGCATTCCGGACGAGGAAATGCTGCCGGTCTGTTTCGACCTTCTGCAGGAAGAGGGTTTACTGCTGGGAGGCTCGAGCGGCGTGAACGTGGCCGGCGCCATCCGGCTCGCGAAGCAACTCGGCCCCGGCAAAACCATCGTGACCGTGCTCTGCGATTCCGGATCCCGCTACGAGTCCAAGCTCTACAACCCGGCGTTTCTGGCCGCCAGGGGCCTGCCCTTGCCACCCTGGCTTACGGAGCGAGGGAAGCGCTAACGGTCACATCTCACCAGCCTCCCGCTCGCCTGCCGGCGTGGCTGCCGATACGTCCGCCGTGGCAACTCACGCGGCGCGGCGACTGTATCGCATGATTGTGTATCATTGGACACTCAACGGATTCGAACTCCATCGATCCCGTTGAACCTGAAATACAGCAACAGCATTCGAGGGTACAGGCATGGCACGCCGCAATTTTTTTTCTGCTCCTTTAACCGTTTTTGCACTGTTCGGATTGACCCTTCCAATCGCCGCATTCTCCGAAGGCGCCTTTTTGAGGAATTTCCATACCCTGGACGACGAGTCCCGAGGCTATTGCCTGGATATCGTCGGCGCCGGCGAAAGCATCAATCGGGAAGCTCCGCTGGGTACACGCACCTGCAAGTACGAGCGCAACTATGTGGACCAAATGTTCGAATGGGGTGCGCCGGACAAACTCTACGCGCCCGAATACGATCTGTGCGTGGCTGCGGACGCGATTGACGCCGGCAGCCAACTGTTCGTTCAGGAATGCTCCGATGCCGAGGAACAATCCTGGTCCCTGACACCCGCCGGATTGCTGAGTCCCGCATCCAGACCCGACCTGTGTCTCACCCTGGCCGCCGAGCGAGGACTTGCAAATAGCCCGAGTTGGCTGGGGATGGTCTACCACGGCAGAACGGTCTCACTGGCGCCTTGCGCGGAATCTGCGCGGTCGCTGCAGCAATTGCGCTGGGCGCTCACGGACGAGCAGAAGCGGCGGGACGCGGATCAACTCGGCGACCGTATGCCGGCGGAACTCTCCGCCGCGATCAGGCGAGTCACGGAGCAGGGTGTCGCGGCTGCCGAGACGTCCGCGCTCTACGCCGATCAGCCGAGAACGTACGGGCTGGACGAAATTGAAGTCGTCGGCAATATCGCCTATGGACCTCACGAGCGGAATCTGCTCGACGTGCACACCGATACGCGGCGCAACGACGCCGACCCGAAGCCGGTGGTGATGTATTTCCACGGCGGCGGCTTCGTCCGCGGGAACAAGGACGGCAACCGCAATGTGGCCGACTACTTTGCGAGCCTGGGCCTGGTGGGCGTCAATGCAACCTACCGTCTCGTCCCGGATGCGAAGTGGCCCGACGGCGCCAACGACGTCGGCGATGCCGTGGCCTGGGTCAAGGACAATATCGCCGACTACGGCGGCGACCCCGGCATGATCTTCGTCATCGGGAAATCGGCGGCCGCGGCTCACGCGGCCACGTATGCTTTCAGGCCGGACGTGTTGAATCCCGACACGCCGGCCGCCGCCGGGGTGATCCTGATCTCGGGCGGCTACGGCGCCGACCCGGACGGCGCGTCCGAGGCGCGCCTGGCCTATTTCGGTGAGGATCTGTCGCGATGGCCGGACATATCGACCATCGGCAACGTCGAACGGACCGGGATTCCG
Organism: Candidatus Rariloculaceae bacterium; assembly: GCA_965237785.1. GTDB lineage: Bacteria > Pseudomonadota > Gammaproteobacteria > Steroidobacterales > Rariloculaceae > UBA6522. Next base: position 4,317,246 of record OZ250159.1, on the reverse strand, counting down.
GTCATGCTTACGATCTCGGAATTCGACAACGACGGAACCGAAGCATCCATGGTGGAATTGGTAGCCGAGGTGACCGCGAAGCGGGGCCGCATGCCGCGGGTGGTCCAGTTGATCGGCCACAACCATTACTCGCCGAACCCGAGTATCGGCACCCAGGATACGCAACTCAGCGCCGCCATCCTGCAGTTCGTGCGTGCGATCGCCTTCGGTCCGCCGCAGACGGCCGCGCCCTAGACGTGGAGTCGGGCTCGTGCGTCCTTGGCGGCGACCATCCGTAAACGATCGGAACCGACACACGCAGGGAGTACAAACCATGCGCCAGAGATACGGCTTTAAGGCGATAGCCACGGTAGCCGCCTTGCTCGCCTCCGCGCCGCTGCAAGCGCAGGACCCGGCGGAGTTGGCAAGAATCAACGCCGTCGTGACCGCCTGCGAACGGCTGGAACACGACTACGCCATATTTCGGGATCGGGGAGATGCCGAGGCATTCGCCAATATCTTCACCGAAGACGGCGAATGGGGCCGGCCCACCACCGTTCTCAAGGGGCGGGAGGCGATTCGGGAATATATCGCTTCAAGCGCCGGGGGGCCTCCGGAAGCCCACATGCAATTGCAGACGACGATCCAGATCACCCCGGTTGATGAGACGACCGCCACCGGGATCAGCTACGCGATCGTGCTCGAAGCGCCCATTCCCGAGGCAGGTCTGCCCGCCACGTCGGTCGGCTTTCAGGTGGCTTCGGAGTCCCGCAGCACCTACCAGCTGACCGACGAAGGCTGGAAGATCGCCACGCGCGAATATACGACGTTGTTTGTCGATCCGGAGTAGGAGCATCAACATGCGCAACAGCTTCGCGACGGCTGCCTTTTCGATTTGGCTGCTGACGATGGCTTCGCCCGCGGCCGCCGCGCTCGACGCGGAGAGTTCGAGCGCGATCATCATCGCCTGCGAACGCCTCCTGGCCGACTACGCCATTTACCGGGATCACCTGGATCCCGACGGTTTCGCGAATACGTTTTCCGAGGACGGTGAATTGGTCCTTGGGTCGGGATCGTATCGCGGACGAACCGCCATCCGGGAAAACATCATCTCGCGTCCAACCCCCGGCGTGGCGCACATGATCCTGCTGACGACGGTCAAGATCACGCCGCTGGACGAGACCACCGCAACCGGCATCGCCTACGCCATCGTCCTGAACGGCGACCGGCCCGTCAATCCCGGCGATCCGCCCATTCAGATGCAGGGCATCACCTCCGCGGTCGAATACCACACCCGGTTCGTCCTCACCGATGACGGCTGGAAGATCTCACGGCTCGAACTCAAGTCGGTGTTCCGGGGGCCGGGAGTGGCCTGAACTCGGAATCCATAGTGCGGCCGACTTCAAGAACCGTTGTCTGGCGATCCTCGGTTATTTTGGGTCTTGGCTTGATTCTCGCCTCATGCAGAGGATCTTTCGACGAGAATGTTTGTTACGCCCCGGCTGGATCCCTTGATATACCCAGTCTTGATGCCGACATCGTGGTTTTTGGGGAGATTCATGGCAACAAGGAAACCCCTGAGGTGTTCCTGGCGGCAATATGTCAGTACCTGGAATCGGAGGATGGCGAGATTCGAGTTGCGCTTGAGTTTCCATCGGAAATTCAAATAAGCCTGAATGCGTTCCTGGGGTCCGACGGCGGCAGCGATGCGGTTCAGCGATTTCTCAGTCACCCGTTCTGGCGACGAGCCAGTCAAGATGGCCGCTCCAGCATCGCAATGCTGAATTTGATCGAGGCACTTCGAAAAATAGGCGCTTCGACTCGGAGATTGATTTCGGTAACCGCGATTGATGGTAAGTCGATCTATCGACCAATCCCGTATCCCGATCTTTCTCGAGACGGAGTCATGGCTGCCAATATCACCAATCTCTCTCGGGAATCGATTGATGACGTGGTACTTGCGTTGGTCGGCAATGCTCATGCTGAGCGCAGTCCACGTGCGGAAACGAGTTTCTTTACTCCAGCAGCCTCGCTTATTGAAGGCGAGCTGTTGACTGTGCTTGTCTTGCCCGAATCCGGAGATACCTGGAATGTGCAATCGTCGCCATTGCGTGAAGTTACTGATTTGTCAGACTTCGAGAAGCAAAAGAGAACAGAAGGGTCTTACGACAACGTGTTGCCAATTGGACGAGTAAGCAGCTCGCCGCCCGCAAAAGGCAGCGCAAACGGGAGGCCCTGAATACCTGTTCGGCGGGATATGGGCCACGCCCTCCCCGGCCCGGTATGCGCCCGGCCGAGTTCGGGCATCCGCCGCCAGGTCGTTGTAATCCTCAGTTCGCCTGCAAGCACCCCGTCAACCCAGCCGGCCCTTGACCCCATCGGCGAGACCCAATGTCGTTGCTTCCGACCCGCGCGTCAATTGACCGGCACCGTTGCGCGATCGCCGAACGCCGCCTTGAGGCCGGCAACCGCACAGGCTTCGTCATTCTCATCCGTGGCGGAGACGCCGACAGCACCGATGAGTTGGTTGTCGACGACGATCGGAACACCGCCTGCGACCGAATAGAAGCCGAACAGCGTGACCGAGCGCGGATAACCGCCGGGATTGTTGTGCACCCCGGCCTCTCTGGAGGACGTGGGTCCGCGGCCCCTGAGTGCCGTCTCCGCCTTGAGCAGCGCGGTCTGCATGTCGAGGGCAACCTGCCCGTCCATCTTTTCCACGTGCACCGCCAGCGCGGTGTTGTCGATCACGACTATCGAGGCAGAGCCGCCGCGCTGGGCGATCCATTCGCGGCAGCCGGCCGCCACGGCGATTGCCGCGCTACCGGAGATCTGGTTGGCGTCGAAAAGGCGCGCAGCCGCGGCGCCTGAGACCACGAACTCGGGCGGCAACGAGGATTCCGGTGGGGATTCCGCCCTGAATCGCGCCGTCGGCAGCTGATCGGCCGGGCGCTGCCGGGGCAGATCTTCCAGAAGCGGCGGCTGGGGGCCGAGCACTTCGGCCAGTGCCTTGTGCGCACAGATCTCGTCGCTCCAGCCCTCGTCGATACGGGGTGCGGCGCCGCCCACACCGATCGCGCCGATGAGCTGATCGTTGACGATGATCGGCAATCCGCCGGAGTTGGCGAACAAGCCGATCGACATCTCCCTCCATTCAACGGTCTGATTGCGCGTCGCCCGATTCATCAGGGACTTGCTCGGGGCCCGGAGCTGCAATGCCGTGCGCGCCTTCATCTCGGCCGTGGCGACATTGGTCCAAACCTGCCCGTCCATGCGGTGCACATAGACGTGGTTGCCGTCATTGTCGAGCACGTACACACTGACCGCGACGCTCTCTTCTTCGGCGAGCCTGGCGCAGGTAGTCCCTATGGCCCTCGCAGTCGCGAGATTGATCGTGGCCGAGTCCGCAATCGCTTTGGATGCGGCGCCGGAAACGACGAATTCGGACGCAACCTCCTGCGCGACCGCACCGCCCGCGATAGTGATAGCGGTAACTACCGCGCCCATCCAGATGTTGGAATGCTGTCGTTTCATACTCATTCTCCTTTCAATCGACCGGAGGATATCCGCCGTAGGTCTTGCCGTCGGCTGTCACGATCTTGCTGTAGTTGCCGCCCGGACGCCCGTCTTTCAGCGCAAACAGGTTCACGGTGATCAAGTCGCCGGGCTGGAACGTCCTATACCCGATGCCACGTCGAATCAGGCTCGGGAGGGGTCCCATCTCGACCCAATAGTTCACAATCTTGCCGTTCTCCTGCTCGACGTCGACAAACAGAAAACCATGTGGATTGCGGAAGGTAAACTCCGTCACCGTGCCGGTGATGATCACTTCCCGGCTGAAATCGAACATCGCATGCGAGTGGTGCGCCGACGCCAGGCCGGTCAATCCGCCCGCTGCGACCCCCACCAGCGATCCGGCCCACTTCACGTTTCTCATGCTCGCGCTCCTTTCAAAAAACCAATGCCGTTCGCAGAGGCCGAGGCAGACATTCGGTTCCGACGCCCAGCGCTCGAACCGGCACGTTACGCAGCGATCACCTCATCACCGGCGTGCTGGCCAATAGCTCAAGCAGTTTCCCCCTGGGGCTTTCGGCAGGCACGAACCGTTGCACGCGCTCGCCCTGCTGAACCTCTCCGGTGTAGATGTTGCCGTCGGAGTCGACAGCGATCATGTGCAGCCCGAAGAATTGACCGCCGCTGTCGCTCATGTTGCCCCGCTGTCCCAGGACCTCACCCGTATCGCGGTCCAGGAACCAGATTCTGTTGTTGGTGAGATCCGAAATGTAGAGATGCTGCTGCTCGGGATCCGCCGAGAACGCCACGCAGCACAACGCAATCGGAGGTGTGGACTCGGCGCGTAGCTCCGTGGCTATCGCGTCGTTGGGGCGGTTGTAGACCCAGACGTTGTCGTTACTGTCCACCGCCAGACCCGTGACGCCGCCCATCTTCTAGAGATTCGGCAGCGGATTGGGCCAGGCGGGATCGTAGTGGAAACCGGGCGCGTTCTGCGCCTGGGCTCCGCCATCCGCCATCCCGGCCGCGATGCCCGCCAGCAGAACGAGCACGGTGCCGGTTCGTGGAATTGTTCTCATCTTTCTTCCCCCTCGAAGATATGTCTGAGTTGAGTCCAGCTCAGTCTAGCAATAACGTTTTTTCGCCCGGCAAAAATTCTTGATTGACGACGCCGCTTCGACGATCGACCCCGAAACACAAGCGTACCAAGCGTCCTGCCCGGGCAGACATTCGCCTACGGCGATCGAAAACCTACGGCAGGGTAAATCGAGTCGCGTTCTCCGGATCGCAATCGAATCCGAGCATCTCAAGATGCGGCGCGTAGTACCACTCGACCGTGCTGGTGAACGGTTCTGCCAGGTACTCCGGGTCCTCTTGCGAGAACTCGATCACGATCCGCGTTCGATCCTCGCTCAGCGCGTACCGCTCGACGACGTGCTTGCCGGGCCCGGACGGTATGCCCCCGGGCCGGACCGGCCGTCCGTAGATCGGTGACCGATTGGGAGCGAATAACGTCGTATCCACGACCAGAACGTCATCCTCCCACCAGCCGATCGAGTGCCCCTGGTTGCTGGGCTCGCCGTTCTCGGGATGGCCCCGCCCATCCATGAAGACGGTACGTTCGATGTTGAAGCGCTCGTTCCCGATGAGGACGACAGCTTCCCGGAGCACGATCTCATTGACGTAGGGCGCAACCAGTATCGTCGGCGTGGGATGCGCAATACACTGCGCTGCGGGGGCCTCCGTTCTGGGGTCATAAGCTGCCTGCGCCGCGATTGCCTCCGGCGTTAACTCGACTTCGGCCCAGGCGTCGTAGAAGGAGTTGTAATCCCTGTAGCTGAGCTCCCAGAGGCCCGTCATACCGGGAGCGCTGGCGAGCCGGTCCGTGTCATCCTCGGTCCGCAAAAAATCCGATCTCGCGGCCAGGACCACACCGTCCTCAGTCTCGATAGAGATCAGAAGCGCATGCCGTCTATCGGCGTTTCTATCCGGATTGGCTCGAACGACCACCTGGCTTCCCGGCAGGAGCGACTCGGAACTCCAGCCGCTGCGCGTGAGTATGGGTGTCGCGTCGGTTTCGATTTCCCATTCGACCCATCCGGCGACATCGTCCCGCGTTTCGACATGGATGTAGACATGCGGGTTCGTCCAGCTGAAACGGCTGACAGTGCCCTGGAAGGTCAGCACCGTATCCCTGTCGAATATCGAGGCGCTGTGGTGCGATGCAACGGGCGACGACGCGATCGAAGTCACGCAGACCATCACCGCATAGGCGCTTCTCATGATCTGTCCCCTTCCGGCGCGAACAGCAGCTTAGGGCGGCAGCGAAGCAACATAGGCGACGATGGCGAGCATATCTTCCGCAGTCAGGTTCGCGACTATCGGCTCCATGACGCCCGGACTCTTCCGCGTACCCTGTTTGATGTCCCAGAGCTGGCGCATCGCATAGCTCGCGGTACGTCCGGCGATGCCTGGAATCGGGCCGAGACCCTTTTGGCCGGGTCCGTGGCACAAGCCGCACTGTATCGTCTTGCCGCCACCCGTGGTGACAATATCCTCGCCTCTGGCGAGACTGCCGACCGGCACATAAGTGACGAATCCGCTGCGCGGATCGCGCATGATCTCGGTTCGCTCCGGATGCTCGGGCACTTCGATAATACGGCCCACCAGCGGCATCGGCGGCAATCCCGGAATTGGCACCATCAACCCACCGTCGGTGACTCGCACCTGCGGCGCCGTCTCCGATTCGACTACGCGAACCCAGGGGCGGAAGTCCATTGACGAGAAGTACTCGGCGATCTCTTGCTTCTGCCGGTCGGAGAGATTCAGGGGCATTCGCGCCATCTCGTTCGTGTTCGCTTTTCGCGCATCGGCATTATGGCGATTGCCATTCGCGAATGCGTCGAGCTGCTGAAGAATGTATTCCGCGGGAAGGCCCGCGACGTGGGCGTTCTCCATCTTGCCCTGGCCGTTCGGGTAATGGCAGAGCCCACAGGCGCGTACTCCGGTCGGCTCGTTTCCGTTCGCGACGACTTTCGGCATCTGCGGGTGATCGCCGGGATACCAGTCTGCCGGCCCGAAGCCGAAATCCGCCTCGTTGTGCGTGAAAGTGTTCGTCGTGCCTGGCAGCGTTCGCTTGATGCCGTCATCCGGTTCGGGCGGGCTATCGAATCGGCATGCAAGCGGCGTATCGGTTGGGGCACACGTCGGCGCGAGGCGATCGCCCGGAGACAGCGGCTGCAGATACCCGTAAGCCCAGTCCGGCCAATCCGGTCCGTGCTCGGGATATGTCTGTGCGTTGAGCATCCCGCCTGACACGGCCGTGCCAACCACTCCGAGAACCATCGTACGAATGTAATGTTTCATGCGACCCCCGTTATTCGATTCCAACCCTGACCGGCATGCTGAATCCATGCCAGTCGATTCCGTCGCTTATTAATTCTTGCGCTTACGACCGCTTGATCTTACCCCGGTTTGAACGGCGGGTTAAATCTCATCTCCTTTCAGCGGAGTCTCGCCGGATTCCCCGCAGATTCGGCTTGCCGTCAGTCGTGAGCGGCAACGTCTACGCTGCCGGCCCATTGACGTCGATTAGCGATGCGAAGCGGCTATTCGCGCTTTCCCGAGATCGATTCCAGACCATGCTCTTCCAGCGCCGCGATAAACGCCGGCGTCGACAGGAAGGCAATCAGGGCGCCAGCTGTAGCCGGACCCCGGGCATCGACACTCTTACCCGCCGAAAAATCGACATATCCCTGGACCTCGGGAGGCAGCGGCCCAAGGTACTGTACGCCCGGCTCACGCAGCAATTCGCTGACCAATGTCAGCACCAGCTCGATCTCTCCGTCCGCGACCAACACAGGCGCCTCACCCGCGCCTGTCAGTCGAGTCTTGCTCAGCATCTCATCCGCGATACCGAGCGTCTCGAAGCTTGCTTCGTTCGTGCGGCGACTCTGGCCGGTCGCGCCGAATGCAATCGATTCGGCTTCAAGAAACGTCTGTCGAAGATCGTCCAGAGTGGCGACGCTTTTGGTCGGCGCCCCCTGTCGGGAACCCACGCCGATACCAACGCGGGCGAAATCTTCACGCGATCCCGGCACAGCGTGCCGCGAGGCGATCAACCCATCGATCAACGCAGGTGTAAGTAGTGCTACATCGAATGTCGCACCGGCCTCAATGTTGTCTACCAGGTTTCGCGATGTACTAAACTCGAAAGATATCCGTTTCCCTATCGCCTGTTCGATTTGCGGCTGCATCTCCTGGAGAACGATTCGAACTCCGTTGGAACTGTAGACACGCAGTACGTCGGCGTCCTGGGCAAGCGCCCAGGTGTTGGCAAGCGCCGTGACAGCAGCGAGAGCCCTCAGTAGCATCTTCATTTCAATCGTCTCCGAAGTTCATTTATCTCTCGACGTATCTTCTCAACGCCATCGCGCTCGTGAGCGACCCGTAGACGACGCCATTGATATCGGCGATGACGCCTTCCTGCGATCCGTTGGCATCCGGGTCGTCAATGAACGCCGTAACCTTCCCGTCGGTGACGCTTCCGATTCTGATGCCTTCGTTCCAACCCGGGTTGGTCTCCGGGTTCGAGCCCGAGTCGGTGACGTAGAGGACGTCGTTCCGGTCGATAAAGATTCCGCTCGGCCGGGCGAACTGACTCCACTGGTCCAGAAAATTTCCATCCCGATCGAAAATCTGGATTCGGAGGTTGCCGCGGTCGCCCACGAACAGCCGCCCGCTGGAGTCCATGGCCAGCGCGTGGGGCGCCTCGAACTCGCCGGGTCCTGCCCCTCTCGTCCCCCACGTCCTGATGAAGGTGCCGTCCTTCGAGAATTTCACGATGCGCGCATTCGAATCGCCACCGTGGCCGTCCCCGACGAAGATATCCCCGTTTGGCGCGACAACCACGGCGGACGGCTTGTTGAACTCGTCCGGGCCATCCCCGGCGACACCCGCCGTGCCGAGCGTCATCAGAAGCGTGCCATCGGAGCTGAATTTGAACACCTGATGGCCTTTGCCATCTTTCCTCGGATCCTCACCGTCCGGTCCTTCTCCGTCGGTAACCCAGACATTGCCGTCGGCGTCGACAAAAATGCCGTGCGGGCGGACGAACATGCCTGTGCCGAAGCTCGTCACCAGGTTACCCGCAGCATCGAATTTCTGGATCGGGGCAAGATCCGAGCCGACGCACCAGTTATCGCCACACCGGTCGAATGTCCAGAAGCTGATCCCGTCGGCGTCGAGTGCAATCCCCGCCGTGGAACCGAGCGACCTACCCTCCGGCAGCTTGAGAAAACCCTGATTCATGGAGTAAGGATCGGGGCGAGCGTTGACCTCTTCGTTTATCTGTGCCGAAGCCCATCCCGCAGAGACTGCGAACCCGAGGACGACGGCTGCAACCCTTAAGGCCAAATAACTTACATGCCACATGACAACCCCCTGATTGTTTTCTCTTGCTTCAACAGCATATTAAGCCTGAATTTACTCTGGAGCGCCGGACCAAAGCGGGTCGGCAAGTCCCGGGCGTGACGGCAAAGATATGGCCGTGCCGGACGTTTTTCTCGTGGACGGAGTCCAGCGACACTTGTTTCAGCGGAAACGCCGCCTCGATAAGACGGCGGTCGCTCAAGCTTTGGCTCCGGCAGCATACTTGCGCGACAGGTAGCTGGCGAAGGACGCGCAAGCGCCAAGCATGAATACCGCTTCGTCGATGCTTACGTTGGCAGTCGAACTGTCCAAAAGTGCATGGCGGATACCTTGCTCGTCTGAGGTGTATCCGTAAAGTTTGGCAAACGCTTCTCTGAGGCCTGTATGAAGTGCTCCCTGCTTTTCTATGGACTTCAGGGCATCAGTGAGAGTACGCGACGACTTTGGGTCGATTTTCCGCGCCACGGATTCAACGGCGTGAATGCTCTCTCGAATGCCCCCCACCCAATCGCCTCGATTGATGCATTCGGATGCTTCTTGCAGATGTGACGTACTACCGACGAAACCGGCGTCACGTAAGCTTCGCAGGGACTGGAGGAGCGCGGTTCCTTCCTCGGGTGTCGAAACCGGTAGTATCGTGGGCGGCGGGCCTTCGTCGATGGCGTAGGCCAACCCGCAATCCTCAAATACGCGCTTCATGTCACTGACGAAATTTGGGGGACAGGCGCCGTGACGCATGATGAATTGAACCCGGTCGAATACCCGGTTAAACGGATCGTTTTCGATTTTTACGCGGAGACTGGTTCGAACCGTGCTAAAGAGAGACTCCCAATCATCCCGGGCAAGATTATCGAAGTCACAATGCATATTAATCAGAATTCTTTCCCAACCTCCAGCAACAACTCGGAATACATTTGTCTTGGCTGATCCTTGAAGATAGTCATACAGTAGGTTCCAAATTCGCGTCCGTGCATCTTGACTCAATTCTTCGAGCTTCAGCGGCCCCGGAATTTCCTCGTAACCTTGCGCCTGAGAAAAACTAAGCTGACGTGGATCGAAACCGCCCGCTTCCCTGACCTTAGCGAAGATATTCGCCCGCTGACGCGCTCGGCGGGCGGCGCGGTGCAAAGCCGCTTCCGCGCCGACAAGGTCCGGGTCGCGTGGCATCTTGCTCGCGTCTCGGTTCTGCGTACTCACCGTTTGCTCCCCTCAGCCACCAAGTATGGGACAGGGCCTGAATTATCGTACAACGCCCACTTATCGACGAGGTCTCGATACACCTCCTCGAAGTTGCGCCAGCCGGCATCAAACCGCCGGCGAATTACGTGCTCCGGCACATCGTGCCCCCCCTGGAAGACTCGCTGCGCCACACGCTCAATGGCTGTCTCGGGCGTGGGCAAGCGCAGGAACAGCAGGTTTACGTGGTAGCCGTCCTTTTGCCACCGGGGGATCCAGCGCGCGTAGCGGCGCCCGCTCAAGGTTGTTTCGAACGCGAAGCTGTTTCCTTTCCGCGCGTGCTCCTGAATTTGCTTCAACATCAACCTCCCAGCTTGCACAACCGCAAGATTTTCATTGAAAGGACTCAGCCCCGCCGCGATTAGATCAGCATTAACGAACATGGGGGAACCGGCTTCATTCGGCAGAAATTCTGTCGCGAATGTCGTCTTTCCGACGCCATTCGGTCCGGCAATCATAAATATCTTCTTGTCGGCCATGTCTATTGGCGCAACGGCCTCCATTTAATGGTAGCGGGAAGGCGGTGCACGCGGCCCGATTCGCGTCGCGGCGTTCTCCAGCCCTTGGAAGATACGTTCCTTCTCTACGGAAGGATAGTACTTTCAAAGGCCCTATGGCAGGCGCATTGGAGCGGCTGAGAGGGGCGATGAGGGTGTGACTCGGCGCGTCCCGCAATGTCGCACCAACCCGCTATTGGACCTTCGAGGGGGGAAACTTGAATTACATTTACAATGACATGCACGAATCCGACGACTAACGATAACTTAGCCGAACACGGGACGTTCTTAATGAGAAAATTGGCGGGCGACTGCATCGGCTGCAGGAAGTCGATCAGCGTCGGCGCCAAGTATAAGCAGTTCAAAAGCTCTGTCATGAACTGGTGAATGCGTGTTGAAGCAGCGTTCGCGGGAGCTTGGTGGGGATTTTTCAGCCGCCCGGTCGGGGCGTATTGAGACCAGGTCAGTATTGAACGGAATGAAGGAGTAAATCGATGGCTCGGAGATTCGATCCCCCGCCCGCCACGCTCTCAGAGGCTCTCTTGCTGAGGAACGTTGACGAGATCAGGCCCATGCTGGCGATGCTGTCGATCCCCAAGCCTCACCCCACGCGCAAGGCAGACATGGTCAAGGCGATCGACCGCTACCTGTCCGGCGCGCAGTTGCGGCAGATCTGGGAATGTCTCAATGGAACCCAACAACTCGCGGTGCGCGAGACACTGCACGGCCTGGAGGGCTGCTTCTCCGCGGAGCAGTTCCGAGCGAAGTACGGCGTACTGCCCGCCGGCTACAAGCAAGTCCGCTCCCGCAAGTCTTCGCCGCTGAGGTTTTTTCTCTACCCGGCGCACCGCTACGCGAGTTCGCCGACGATCATTCCCAGGGACCTGGCGAAGCGCCTCCTGGAGTTCGCGCCACCGCCCCGGAAGCCACGCTCGCCGCCGTGGATGAATTGCCCGAAACCATCGAGCAGCGGCGGCGCGGCTATGTGCCCAAGGGCAAGAAACCCGACTACGACTCGGTGACGCTCATCCGGCGGGACATGGAGCGCGCGGCGGCGCAAGACCTGATGGCCGTGTTGCGTCTGGTCGACCAGGGCCAAGTGGCGGTCAGCGCCAAGACGCGGCGGGCGTCGGCCGCGACCGTGCAGCGCATTGCCGAGGTGCTGCAGGGGGGCGATTTTTTCGATCCTGCCGAGAAGAAAAAGCATCGCTGGAGCCAAGTGGCTGGTCCTGTCCGGGCATTCGCCTGGCCTTGGCTTCTGCAGGCCGCCAAGCTGGCCGAACTGCACGGCTCCAAGCTGGCGTTGACGAAGACGGGCCGCGCCGCCCTGGGCGGGGCTCCGGCGAAAACCTTGCGCCGCCTGTGGGAACGGTGGCTGAAGAACACCCTGCTCGATGAGTTCAGCCGTATCGACGACATAAAGGGGCAACACCGGGGCAAGGGCAAACGCGCCATGACGGCAGCATCGGGCCGCCGGCCGATCGTGGCCGAGGCGCTGGAGGAATGCCCGGTCGGCCGCTGGGTGCGCTTCGACGATTTCTCGCGTTTCATGCAAGCGGAGTCTTTGGACTTCAGCGTCACGCGCGACCCCTGGCGTCTGTACCTCGTCGAGCAGCAGTACGGCAGCCTTGGTTACGAGGGCAACCACGGCTGGGGGATCATTCAGGGCCGCTACCTCCTCTGCCTGCTGTTCGAGTACGCGGCCACCCTGGGAATGGTCGATGTGGCCTATACCCATCCAAGCGGAGCGCGGCAGGATTTCACGGGCAATTGGGGCGCTGACGAGATGGAATACCTGAGCCGGTACGACGGCCTGCGGTACTTCCGGCTCAATCCACTCGGCGCCTATTGCCTGGGAATAGCGCAAGAATACGAACCGAGTACACCGCAACCCAGCGTATCGTTAACCGTATTCCCCGATCTGCGGGTGCGGGCGGACGGGCCATTGCCGGCCGACGAACACCTGTTGCTGGAGACCTACGCGAAATCGGAAGCTGACGGCATCTGGCGCCTGGACCACGACAAGACGCTGTCTGCGATCGAGAACGGCCACCATGTGGAGGAACTGCGCAAGTTCCTCGCCACCCGCGACGATCAGCCACTCCCCGAGAAGGTGGAGGGCTTTCTGCGCGCTACCGAGCGCCGCGCGCGCGCCCTGACACCCCGCGGCACGGCATTGCTGATTGAATGCGCGGATGCGGAAATCGCCGCCCGGCTCGCGGCCGACCAGCAAGTGGCCAAGCTCTGCCTGCTCGCCGGAGACCGTCACCTTGTCGTGCAAACGAAATTCAAGGATGCGTTCCGCAAGGCGGTTCACGCGCTGGGCTATGGGATGCCGAAGACATGACCGCAGGGGCAACCAGAGGGTATCGCGACGACAGACGCGGAGTCCAAATAGCGGATTCAGTACAACGATTTCCCAAGAACCTCACCGTCGCTCCCGCGCTGTTCGGCAGATCCCGCGCGAGGCGGTCAAGCGCGCGTTGGTGTCTCCCGGCCAAGTATGAAGCGGGGTTTCCGAATATTACCTTCCAAAGCGTTTTCCAATTTGCACCTTCGTTCGCATACAGTTCCGGGTTTCGCCCCGCGCTTTCCACCTACCATCTGTACTGCATCCGCGCCTGGTAGTAGCGCGGTGCCGGCGAGGGCGCCGCCATAGAAGGTCTCCGGCGCGACGCCGGGAATGTCCTCGGCGCCGATAACGCGAAGTACAGAGCGTCGTTCAGGAAACTGCCCTTGAGTCCCAGTTCGCGTAGCTTCGAGGTATCGAAATAGAGCGTGACGACTTCGTTGCCAAGGGTATCTTCGGGCGCCACAAGTACCTGGCTGCCATCGATCGCCGCGGTAGTAACCGAAGTCCTGACCGCCGAGGCGGCTCGGCCCGCCGACCTCCGCCGTGAGAATGCGCTTGTCCCAGCTACCGGAGCCCAGTCCGACGGCGCCGGTGGTCTCGGCAATGAACTGGCCGGTTTCCTCGATCCTGGCGGACTTGGGATTGAAGTTGAGATAACCGCCGATCTTGGCCGGCCCGTAGATGGGCGATGCCGGGCCGCGGACGATGTCGATGCGATCCGATGCGCCGATGGGCTGTGGGCGGCGATGCCCAGAATCGATGTCAGCGCAGCAGCGTGCCACGCATTCGAACTGCCGGTCGCGTGCATAGTCAGATCGTCATCACGCGCGAACACCGCTGCGCTAATCGTCAATGGGTCATGGACCAGACAACGAAATTGATTCCCAGGCGAAATGCGTCCGCAGCCGGTTCCAGCGGCATCCGCGCCTGATCGTACCAATCCCAGAAGTTCGCCAGGTCATTGTTGTGACCCGCGGCGATGGCGACATCGCCGGCGTCATTCAATATCCCGTAGTACGTGATGTTGCCGCCCGGCACGTAAGGCGACATGCCGTTAAGGTCGTAAAGTTCGAAATTCACCCTGAAGAGGGGGTGGTCCGGTTCCAGCCTGATGAAGGGACGGTCGGGGAAGGCCCGCCGCACCTGCATTCGCATGGTCTCCAGTTGCAGCAGACCGTCAAAGTCGTCCATCAGCACGAACCCGCCCCGCTCCACGAACTGCCTGAGATTCTCGACCTCCTGGTCCGTCAACTCCATTTCACCGGGCTCGGAAACGTAGGCAAACGGATAGTCGAAAACCTCCTCGCTGCCCAGGTCGACGATGAGGTACGAGGGCACCTGGATGTCGATCCCGGTGGACTGAAGGATGAATTCGTTGAAGTTCTCGTCTGAGTAGGGGTAGTTGTGGGACCAGCCCATATGGCCGATCAGGCCGTTGGTGCCGAAGCGCCAGCGCGCGACGATCAATTCAGTCGCCGGCGGGCTGTTCTGTTCGATTCGATAACGTCTGCCGAATTGCGCCTGCGCATCCACCGACATCAGCAACGCGATCGAAATCCCTGCGATGGCGACGGTTCTGAAACGCATCATGCACCGATACCGAAACTTGGCGCCCAAAAAATGGTCCGCCAGAGGATATCACGGCCCTGGGGAGCCTTAGCCAATGACCCTGGAGAAGGCCTGCTCCAGGTCCTCGATGAGGTCGCCGGCGTCCTCCAGCCCCACCGCCAGTCGAACCGTATTGTCGCCGATCCGGGCGCGGCGGCATTCCTCGTCGCTCAGATCGCCCGCGAAGTACAACTTCACCGGCGCCACCAGCGACTCGGTGGAACCGATGCTCGACACGGTGGCAAAGAGCTGCAACGCGTCGATGAAGCTCCACGTCTGCTGCTTGTCGCCGCGCAGGTCGAAACTCAACACACCGCCGAATCCGTCCATCTGTTCGGCGGCCAAACCGTGACCCGGGTCGTCCGGCAACCCCGGAAAGTAGACGCGCTCCACCCGGGGGTGCGCCTCAAGGAACTCGGCAACCACCTGGGCACTTTCCGAGTGGCGCCGATGGCGCAGTGCGTACGTTCGCAACCCTCGCAGGATCAGAAACGCCGCGCCCGGATCCAGCGTCGCGCCCATGCTGGTCGCCAGCGAATGCAAGTCATCCAGCCGCGCCTCGTCGGCTATGACGACGCCGCCCATGACATCCCCGTGGCCGCTGGCGTACTTGGTCAGGCTGTGGACGTAGTAGTCGATCTCGTACCGGCCATGGTTATGCAACCCGCCGAAGGTATTGTCGAGCACAGTCGTCACGCCGTGCTCGCGGGCAAGTGCCGCGATCGCGCCCAGGTCCGGTATCTGCAACATGGGATTGGTCGGCGCCTCGAAGATCAGCAGTTTGGTGTCGTCCGCCGCAAACACGTCCCTCATGGCTTGCCTGTCGTGCACGCTCACCATGGAATGACTGATGCCGAGTCGCGGCAGCCGCCCGCGAATCATCGTGCGTATGGGCCGGTACGATTCCAGGCAGCAGACGATGCGATCCCCGGCGCCGAGGTTCCCGAGTACCGCAAGCCAGGCCGCGGCCATGCCGGTTGACACGCAGACGGCGTCGTCGCGCCCCTGCAGTTCTGCCGCCAACCGTTCCAACTGCCGGTTGGTGGGATTGGTACCGCGGGTGTATTCGAACCCTTCCCGCCGGGCCTCCGGCGTCAGCGACGAGGCGATATCCGGGAACGAGAACTTCACGGAACGGTAGACCGGATCGACCACGGACTCGTTGCCGGCGGGCATCTTGACCCGTGGATGATGTGCGAGGCGCGTTTCCTTCTTCATGGCTGGAGTATATCGATTGGATCCCCGACACTCACCGTGCCCAACCGGCGTGGAATCAGATTCTGCCCGAACATGACGCCTTCGGGTCCGCGCCGAAACGCCTTGAGCGTGCGAATGGGTTCGCCGTCAGGATCCTTCTCTGCGGTCTCCGGATCGATCGTTGTCAACACGCAGCGCGTACACGCCCAGGCCACCTCGAGCTCCGCGGCGCCGACGCGGATTCGCCGCCATTCATCCTCCGCAAAGGCCGCCGTCGTGGCCGCAACCAGATTGGGCCGAAAGTTCACCATCCGCACTGGATTCGGCAGGCGCTCGTTGAGATCGTTCAGCGACGCCGTGGCTGTCAACAGCACGGGCGCGCCATCGGCGAGACTCACCTCATCGGTCTCCCGGCCCCGACCGGGCCCGAGACGGCGGCGGTGACCTTCAGTCATGTTGACCAACCGACAGGACAGACCCAGCGCGGTGCTGAACCAGCGATTGACGCTCGCAGGCGCTTCGGTGAGTTCAAGACCGTCCCGCCACACCGTCACGCTTCGCCGCTCGCCCCCGGCCAGGCTGCGGGGCAATTCCAGGGTGGGCTGCCCCTCCGTGTCCACCGCCCAGCCGCCCGCGGTCGTGCGAACCCGGATCCGCGCCATTTGCGGGCGTTCGCGCTGGGTCAGAAACCGGCCGCGCCGGTCCACGAGCATGTAGCGCCGGTCGCCGGCGAATCCCCGTGCTTCCAGCGTGGCGCTCGCGACAGAGATACCGCCGCAGGACTTGATCGGGTAGATCCTGATTTCCGCCACGCGCATGGCCGGATCCTAGACCTGATCCAGCGCCTGGCTCAGATCGTCGATCAGGTCTTCTACGTCTTCCAGGCCCACGGAGAGCCGAACCAAACCGTCGCTGATGCCGACCCGCTGCCGCTCCGCCCTCTCGACGTCGGCGTGGGTCATGGTCACCGGGTGGGTGATCAGCGTTTCCACCGAGCCCAGATTCTCCGCCAGAGTGCAAAGCCGTACGGAGTCCATCAACCGTTTGCCGGCTTCGACGCCGCCCCGGACTTCGAACCAGAGCATGGCGCCGAATCCGCCGGCCTGGCTCCTGGCCAGATCGTGCTGTTCGAACGACGCCAGCCCCGGGTAAGAAACCCGCGCGACCTTGGAGTGCGATTCCAGAAACTCGGCGATCACCTGCGCATTGGCCGACTGCCGCTCCATGCGGATGGAGAGCGTCTTGACGCCCTGCAGGGTCAACCAGGCCACCCAGGGCGACATGATCACGCCGCTGGCGTTCTGGATGAAGCGGATGGATTCATCCAGAGCTTCGGTGCCGACGATCACCGCTCCGCCCACCGTGGCGTTGTGGCCGTCGAAGTACTTGGTCGTACTATGAATGGAGATGTCGGCGCCAAGGGCGAGCGGTCGCTGGTAGAAGGGCGTGAGGAAGGTATTGTCCACGGCGTGGGGAATATGCCTGGCCCGGGCGATGTCCGACACGGCGGCAATGTCGGTGAGTTTCAGGGTCGGATTCGCCGGCGTTTCGGTGAGGATCAAGCGCGTATTCTCCTTGACCGCCGTTTCGACCGCCGCCGGGTCGGCGGTGTTCACGAAGCTGAACTCCACACCGAAGCGTTGAAAAACCTTGGTGCAAAGACGGTAGGTGCCGCCATACGCGACATCGGAAACGACGGCATGATCGCCGGCGTTCAGGCAAGCTTGAATCACCGCCTGGATCGCCGCCATCCCCGTGGCATACGCCGTGCAAGCCACGCCGTCCTCCAGCGCCGCGAGTTTTTGTTCCAGCGCGTGCACCGTCGGATTGCCGCTGCGGGAGTAGGAATAGCCCTTGGCCAGGTACTCGTCCACCGAGCTTTGAACGAAGGTCGTCGTCTGATAGACCGGCGTCAGGATCGAGCCGGTTTCGGAATCCGGCTCGACACCCGCGTGGATCTGTTTAGTGCTAAAGCCCATGGCGAGGCTCCGGTCTCCTAGGTGCCGGATGATACCGGAAAAAACGCCCCTGCCCCGCCCGGCGCGCCGATTATCCCTGCAATCCGTCGCTCCGGAGCGCATAGACCGCCGTGGCGAGAATGACCACCGCGCCGCCCAGGATGGCGAAGCCGCCGGGATGCTCCGCCAGCAGCAACCACGCCCAGATCGGCGCAAACACGGGTTCCACCAGCAATAGCAGCGAGGTCTCAAGCGCGGACAGCATTCTGATCCCCTGAGTGATGAAGTAGTACGCCAGACCGATCTGGAAGACGCCCAGATACACGACGATCAGCCAGTCGGATGTCGTGGCCTGGTCCAGCGGGAAAACGAAGCAAGCCGCGGCGGCGGCCGCGAGGAAACATCCGGCCACCACCGCCGCCTCCGGCTGATCCTCGTCGGACGGGGAGCGGGATGCGAGCCAGCGCAGGCCCGTCAGGGTCAGCGCCCACGTTGCGCCGGCGCACACCCCGAGCAAGTTGCCAAGGCGGGGATCGGTGGCGCTGTCGAGGGGTTCGTGGGTGGAGCCGACGATCAATAGGAGACCCACCACCAGGGCAGCCACGAAGGCCAGGTCCCGGCGGCGGATCTGTTCCCCCAGAAGCAGCGGACCCAGGAGCAGGATGTAAAGCGGCGCGGTGTCCTCGAGGAACATTACATTCGCCGCGGTGGTGAGCTTGTTTGCCAGCGTGAAGAGCGTAAACGTGGCGGCAAAAGGGACCGCCACAACCAGGGAGCGCCACGACCAGCCCCGGCGCGCCCGCGGTAGCAGCACGAAAATGGCGACACCCCCCAACAGGCTGCGGAAACAGGAAATCTGCCAGCCGGTCAGGGTCGCCGCCTTGATGGCAACGCCGCCGGTGGAAAACAGCAACGCCCCGATGATCAGGTTGAAACGAGCCTTCAACAATGGCCTTTCCCGCAATGCGCTCCGCCCTTCTTATCACACGGGCGTGCGGGCACCCAAACTCGTCGAAGGCGACAGTCCTGCCCGGACCCACCATTGCTCTTGCCGTGCCGCTCTGCTAGAACCCTAGTAGACGGTACGGGAGCCCTAATTTGAACGTAAGAAACATCAGCATCGGCGTCGTCGTCCTCGGCGTGATCATTGAGTTCGCGACAGCCGGCTCGCAAATCGGCAACGTGATCGCAGGCGTCGGGATCGCCGGCTTCGTCTATGACTTTTTCAAACGCCGTCAGGGTCCGCCGCTTTGAACAGATTGAGCCGGCGGTCATGCCCTTGAAAGTCCGGATCGCCGCGTTGCACTGGCGGGGCTTACTCATGACGGCCTTGTTGTCGGGTTGCGGAGCCGAGGCTCCCCCACCGGAGGCGGTTGAAGCCGTGGCAGCGGCGCAGGCGGAATACGCCGGCGGCCAACAATGCGCTGCCTGTCACATGGCCGAAACCGAGCTCTGGCGAGGCTCTCACCACGACCTGGCCATGGCGGCCGCGAGTCCGGATACGGTGAGCGGCGACTTCGACGACGCGCAATTCACGTACAACGGCGTCACCAGTGAGTTCTTCGTCCGCGACGGCGCCTACCGGGTACGAACGGATGGGCCCGACGGGGCGCTGACCGAGTATGAAATCACCCATGCGTTCGGTACCGAACCGCTACAGCAATACCTGACCCGGTTTCCCGACGGCCGCTACCAGGTACTCGGCATCGCCTGGGACTCGCGTCCGCTGGACGACGGTGGGCAACGCTGGTTCCACCTATATTCAGGGGAGGCCGTGGACCACAACGATCCGCTGCACTGGACCGGCTCGTTCTACAACTGGAATACCACCTGCGCGGAATGCCACTCCACCAACCTGCAGAAGAACTTTTCTCCGGAGCAAGACCGATACGAAACCACGTACTCGAGCATCGATGTCGATTGCGAGGCCTGCCACGGCCCGGGCTCGCTACACGTTCAGGCCCCGGAGGATTTCGCGCTGGGGTTGGCGTCCGATACCGGACAATGGCAATTCGTGGAGGGCGCCGCGATCGCCCAGCGGGTCGCTCCGCTTGAGAATCGCGCGGAGCTCGAAACCTGTGCCCAGTGCCACGCACGCCGAAGTCAATTCACCGACAATTTCGAGCCCGGCGATCCGCTACTGGATGGATTCCGGCCGGCACTGTTGGACGAGGGCCTCTACCACGCCGACGGTCAAATCCAGGATGAAGTCTACGTTTATGGATCGTTCCTGCAGAGCCCGATGCACGCCGCCGGAGTGACCTGCAGCGACTGCCATAACCCTCATAGCGCGGAGTTGCGGGTCCAGGGCAACGCCCTTTGCGGCCAATGCCACCAGGCGAGCGCCTATTTCGGTCCGCAACACCACCATCACCCGGCGGACGGACCGGGCACCGCCTGCGTGGACTGCCACATGCCGGCCGAGACATACATGGTGGTCGACCCGCGGCGAGACCACAGCTTTCGCGTGCCACGGCCGGACCTGTCCGTGGCGCTGGGGACGCCCAATGCGTGTAGCGGTTGCCACCAGGACGAGGATGCCGGATGGGCCGCGGAGACGGTCGCCGGGTGGTTTCCGGAAGGCCGCTCCGGCACGCCCCATTACGCGGAGGCCATCCATGCCGGCCGCCAATGGGCCGCCGACCGGAGTCCCCGATTGACCGAATTGGTGAATGATTCGACCGCCCCGGCCATCGTTCGCGCCACCGCGGTGAGCCTCCTGTCCGCTCAACTCGACGATCGGGGATTGCAGACCGTCGAGACCGTCCTGAGGGATGACGACCCGCTGGTGCAACTGGCAGCCCTGGATTCGGTGGGAAGCATTCAACCCGCGGAGCGCGCCGCTCTGACCCAACGGTTCCTGACCCACCCACTGCGGGCGCTGCGGCTGGCGGCGGCGCAGGCCCTGGCGGATTCCCGGGGGCAGCTCAGCGATCGGCGGCGCGGTGACCTCGACGCGGCGATGGAAGAGTACTGGGCGGCGCAGCGCTTCAACGCCGATCGAGCGGAGGGACGTTTCAACTCGGGCAGCACCCTGGCCCGACTGGGCCGCCTGGACGAGGCGGCCACCGCGCTCGAAACGGTGATCGAACGTGAACCCTACTTCACCGCGGCCTATATCAACCTGGCGGATCTGCTGCGCAGTTCGGGACAGGAAGAGCAGGCAGAGGCGCTTCTCCATCAGGCCATTGAGAACAACGCCGACGACCCCAGCGCGCACTACGCCCTGGGACTCTCTCTGGTGCGTTCAGGGCAGTTGAATGAAGCCATGGCGGCGCTCCGCGGAGCCGCCGACCTCGCCCCCGACGAACCCTACTACCAATATGTGATCGGCATCGCGCTGAATTCGACCGGCGAGCGGGAAAGCGCGCTGCAACAACTGCGCCAGGCCCACGCACGTTTCCCCGGATACCGGGACGCGCTGGTCGGCCTGGCGACAATCCACCGGGACGGAGGTGAAGTCGAAGAGGCGCGCCTGTACGCGGAGCGATTGCTGGAACTGTCGCCGGCGGATGCCGTCGCCCGGGCGCTCATCGATGAGTTGAATGCGGGAGTAGTACCGTAGGTGAACGCGTACCCGGACGTGCCCGGAACGGAATACCCGCGCGAGTACTCGCCGCACCTCCTGCAGCCGATACCGCGGGCCGAAGGCCGCCATCGGTTGGGCATCGCGGCTGCTCTGCCGTTCTCGGGCGAGGACATCTGGAATGCCTACGAGTTGAGCTGGCTGAACCTGAAGGGAAAACCGGTCGCCGCCATCGGGGAATTCCGCGTTCCGGCGACGTCGCCCAACATGGTCGAGTCCAAATCGTTGAAGCTCTACCTCAATTCCCTCAATGGCACCGGCTACGAGACGATTGCAGCGGCGCGCGAAACCATCGCCGACGACCTCAGCCGCCTCTGCGGCGCGGATGTTCGCGTCCGCATCCGTCCGGCGGATGCCACCGAGCCGTACGAACAGGGCAAGCCCGCAGGACGCTGTATCGACTCCGCGGATATGGAGATCTCGAACTACGAGCTTGACCCGCAGCTGCTGCTAAACGGCTCCGACCTGCGATCCGAGGTGTCGGAAACGCTGTATTCCAACCTGTTGAAGACCAACTGCCCGGTCACCGGTCAGCCCGACTGGGCGACGGTTCTGATCCGCTATCGCGGCCCGAAGATCCGCCGCCGGCGCTTGCTCGCCTACCTGATTTCCTACCGCCGTCACGCGGAATTTCACGAGCAATGCGTGGAACGCATGTTCCTGGACCTGCAACACTTCTGCCAACCGCGATCGTTGACAGTCTACGCCCGCTACCTGCGCCGGGGCGGCCTGGACATCAACCCGTTCCGCAGCAACTTCGAGGCGGCGCCGCGGAACGTGCGCCTGCCCCGCCAATAGCGCCGCCGAATTACCCCTGACAGGCACCGATTGTTCTGCGCAACGGATGGACCCCGGAGTCGCTGAAACCGGGGGACCGGGTATCGGCAAGAGCCAATCCGGACCGATTGGCGGAGCGAGCGCACGGGCTGCTGATCGCGATAGAGAAAGCCGATGGCACATTGTTGAGTCCGACCGGCGGGCTGCCGGGCGGGGCGCCGGTACCGGGAAGTCAGGCGGGAACGGTTTCTCGCCCCGGACGAATACCGGGAACTGGGCCGGGTGCTGAAGGAATCGGAGGCGGACGGCTCGGCGAGGCCGTCGGCGATCGCGGCGCTGAGGCTGCTGATGCTGACCGGGTGCCGCAAGAACGAGATCGTGCGGCTGCGGTGGGACGACGTGGACAGCGCGGCGCGCGAGCTGAGATTGAGCGCTGCGAAGACAGGCGCGTGCACCGTGCCGCTGACCCCGGCGGTGGAAGCGTTGCTGGAGGGGATCGCCCGCGACGGGGACAGCCCCTGGGTGATCGCGGGGAAGAAAGCCAACAGCCACCTGGTCAACGTGGACGCGGTGTGGAACCGCCTTCGCGCGAAGGCCGGGCTCGGGGACGTGCGGATTCACGACCTGCGCCACTCCTGGGCGAGCCGGGCGCTGGCGCTCGGCGAGAGCCTGAGCATGATCGGCAAGCTCATGGGTCACGGGCAGGTGGCGACCACGGCGAGGTACGCGCATCTCACGCGCGATTCCGAAAAGGCGTCGGCGGCGAAGGTCGGCGGCAGCATCGGGGCCGATATCCTCGAGGCGGAGGCGGACGCCGCCTGAAGGCGGGACGCGAGGGACGGCGGGAGAAACCGATGGCGAAGCTCGCGAGGCGGTCGATATCGAGGCGCGCGGTCGATGCGCTGACGGTGGAGAAGGACACGGTATTCTGGGATTCGGAGCAACCGGGCTTCGGCGTCAGAGTGTACCCCAGCGGGTCGAAGCATTACGTGGTGCAGACCCGCGCCCGGGGCACGGCGAAGCGGCTGACGGTCGGGCGGCACGGGGTGATCACGCCGGAGGAGGCGCGGCGGCGCGCGGCTTTGATCATCGCGCGGATCAAGGCGGGCAAGGACCCGGTCCCGGAGCCGCTGGCGGTGAAGCGTCCGGACGGACCGACCGTCGCCGAACTCGCCGCGCGGTACCTGAAGGAGTACGCCGAGGAGCACTGCAAGCCGAACACGGTGACGGCGTACCGCCGCAGGACTGAAAAGCACATCGTGCCGGCGCTGGGGAAGCGCCCGCTCGGGGGCGTGCGGCGCGAGGACGTGCGCGAGCTGCACTACGCGATGCGATCGACGCCGGTGATGGCGAACCGGACGCTGGACCTGCTTTCTCGGATGTTCAACATGGCCGAGTCCTGGGGGCTCGTGGCGGAGGGAAGCAATCCGTGCCGGGGCCTGACGAAATACCGGGAGCGGCCGCGCGAGCGGTTCCTGACCGCGGCGGAGTTCCGAAAGCTCGGGCGCGCGCTGGAGGAGGCGCAGGCGCAGGGGGCCGTCTCGGCGTATGCTGCCGCGGCGCTTCGGCTGCTGATGCTGACCGGGTGCCGCAAGAACGAGATCCTGACGCTGCGCTGGCAGGACGTGGACCTTGACGCCATGGAACTGCACCTGGCCGACACCAAGACGGGCGCGCGCACGGTGGCGCTGTCGCCCGAGGCGGCCCGGGTGCTGGCGGGAATTCCGCGCGGCGAGGGCAACCCCTGGGTGATCCGGGGCCGGAAGAAGGGCGAACGGCTGTGTACCATCGACCGTCAGTGGTGTCTCGTGCGCGAGCGCGCGGGTCTGGAAGACGTGCGGATTCACGACTGCCGGCATTCATTCGCCTCGCGCGCGCTGGCGCTCGGGGAGAGCCTGCCCGCGATCGGCAAGCTGCTCGGCCATGCGCATGTCCAGACCACGGCGCGGTACGCGCATCTGGCGCGCGACTCCATGCACGAAGCCGCCGCGCGGGTGGCCGATAGCATTGCGGGTGACATCCTGTAGCGCGCTTGCGCACAGTCTCAGAGGGGGTGGAGGCGATCGTGGTCCTGCAGGTATCGCTCGCCCTCGCGCATCAACGCCTCGTTTTGGGCCTGGATGCGACGGTAGGCGTATCGGCCGCTCCTTGTCGTGTAATCAAAATGTTCGTCATCGGGCGGGAGCGATTCGCACGTAAACGCCGACCAATCCCTGTGACGCAAGCCTTTCCACAGCGCCTGTACGAAGCTGGCCGCGACCGTCCAGATGACGGCCGCGAGCCAGACCGCGCCGATCCAGTCCGGGCCGGCGCCGGCGAGCATGAACACAAGGGTTGCCATGAACGCCAGTGCAGGCGCGCCGAGTATCCACAAGGCGCTGGTCGTCGCGTTCGAGCGGGTGGGCTTCATGGCAGGGGTCTCCTGTGGCGAGGGGGCGCGGTGGGTTCGAAAAGACCTGCGCGGACCTTGCAATCGGCAAAGACCTTGCAGTCGGCAAAGACTTTGCTGTCCGCAGGACATTGCCGTGCGCAAGAACCCTCCGGACCGGGCAGGCCTCGCACGGGATGAGGCCTGGCTCCGCCACCTGTCGGTGCAGAGCACCGGGTTGTATCCCGGACAGGCGCTTGCCACCGGTGCCCGAAGCGGCTGTTCGTTCAACTCAGCGGTGTGCCAAGCCTTGCGCCGAAGCCAGGACTTGTCCGCGGCATGGATGTCGCGGCCGCGATGGCGGCGGTCTCGCGGTCGCCTTCTCCTGTTCGGCCGGCAGCCTATATATAAGGAGTCGTCCAATCTCATTGGCCCACCGAATGAAAGGTGGGGTTGGCATGCCGCCTACGCCCATCCGCGGGTATTTCACCATCGATTCATGGCATCGGAAACGGCGGGTCGAAGACTCGCGGGGCGCGCCGGTCGGGCACCATGGTGCGCAACTCCCGACCGTGCGAACCGGTGATTCGCGGAACGGTCCGCGGTGTCGTTCGCAGTCGGGCGCACTGGAGCGTACCTGTGTCGGTAACTTGTTGATTTATTTAACTTATGTTATTTGAAAACAAAGCCGTTTGGGCTTATGGTCCTGAGGGTTGGACCGGGGCAGCGCTGGCTGGGATTCCTGCAAAAACAGCTTGATGGCGCGGCGGCCTGTGGGGTGCGCCGGCGTTGCTCGGGGGTCCGCAGCCGGGAGGCCCTGGGGTGAGAAGTTCGAGCGGGTACGGCAGCCGCACCGGATGGCGGGCGGTGTTCGATCCCGACGCCTGGATTTGGGCGCTGCTCGTCGTGACCGTCTGGGTGGTCTTTCTGTCGGCGCTGGCCTGCGCCGTGGCGCTGGTGCGCGACACCACGGGGCACGACTGGTACGCGAGCGGCAATCTCACATTGACAGAACTGATGATCGGGATCGGCTTCGACGAGAGCGCCCTGACCGAGTATCGAGACTGGAGGGGCGAGGTGGAGTCCCTCACGCGCGACGAACTGCAGTATAACGCCGATGCGGGGTTCGCACGCAGGCACGTGCTGCGCACGGCCAGGAAGGCCGCCGAGCTCGGCGCCTGCTGCGGTTTCGGCGGCGCGCTGCTGTGCTTTGCGCTGTTCGGCCGGCAGGATCGGAGGCAGACCCTGCTTCCGGTGCCCGAACCGCCCGGCCGGCCAGCGGAGGATCAGGCCCAGGGGTCCACCGAACCGAAACCGGCCGGGGAGCGCGATTCCGGAGGAGGCGCCGGGAAGACCGGCGCGCGGCGGAAGCGGCGCAAGCGCGATTACGGGCGCTGGATCTGATGGTCGCCTCGATCGGCGCGGTGGCGAGCCCGTCGCAGGGGGCGAGCTACTACGAGCGCGACGGCTACTACGCCAAGGACTCTCCCGCGCACCGGGCGGCCAGCGCGTGGGCGGGCCGGGGCGCGGCCGAGCTGGGCCTGGAAGGCCCGGTCGATCCGGACACCTTCGGCAAGGTGCTGGCGGGGAAAGTGCCCGACGGCTCAGGTAATCGCCTCGGCCGAAGGATGGGCAGCGGCGAAATCCACCATCGTCCGGGCCGCGACCTGACCTTCTCGGCCCCGAAATCCGTCTCGCTCGCGGCGCTCGTCGGCGGCGACGAGCGCATCGTCAAAGCCCACGACCGCGCGGTGGGGCGGTCGCTTGAGTGGTTCGAGAAAAATGCCGCCGAGACCCGCGTGCACGATGCCTCGAATGGAAACATGGTCCGCACGCGCGGCCAGCGCGCCGTGATCGCCACTTTCAGGCACGAGACTTCCAGGAACCTCGATCCGGCGCTGCACACCCATTCGGTGATCGCCAACATGCTCCAGGGTCCGGACGGCAAATGGCGCACGATGGCGAACGAGCGCCTGTACGCATCGAAGATGCTGCTGGGGGCGATGTACCGCAGCGAACTGGCGGCGGGACTGAAAGACCTCGGCTACGGCACCGAGAAGACTCACGCCGACGGGCGGTTCGAGATCGCGGGCGTGTCCAGGGAAACGATCGAGGCGTTCTCCACAAGGCGCGCGGAGATCGAGGCGGCGATGCGCGAGCGCGGCCTGGGCACCACGGGAGAGAACCCTCACCTGGCGCGCCGGGCGGCGCTAATGACGCGCGCGCACAAGCGGGACGTCGACCGCGACGCGATCCGGGAAACCTGGGCCCTGCGGGCGGCAGAAATCGGTTTTGACGGTCGGGAGCTGGTGGCGCAGGCAATCGAGCGGAGCCCGGAGGGGCGGACAAGTCGAGGGGTGCGGGCAAGAACGGCGCAGTCGCGGCGCCGCTTCAGGGGAATCTCTTCGAGCACGCGGCGCGGGCCGATGCGGCGCGTGAGACGGTGGACTGGGCGCTCGCGCACCTGTCCGAGCGCGACGCGGTGTTCGCCAATACCGATCTATTCGCCGCCGCGCTGGCGTACAGCCCCGGTTCGTCGTCCATCGGCGAAATCGAGCGGGCGGTGGCCGGGCTCAAACGGGAGGGGCAACTGCACGAGGCAAAGGCGCTCGGCAATGGTTTGCTCACCACCGGCAGGGCAGTGGCCGACGAGCGCGAGACCGTCTCTCTGATGCGCAGCGGCCAACGCCGGGGCAAGGCGCCGATGCGAGGCTGGATGGTGGACCGGCACTTGCGAAAGGGACCGCTCACGGACGGGCAGAAACAGGCGGTGAAACTCATCCTCTCGGAGAAGGATCGCACCCTCGGCGTGCAGGGGTTCGCGGGCACGGGAAAGACGCGGATGCTGAACCGCGCCCGCACGCTGGCCGAAAAAAAACGCTGGCGGATGGTGGGGCTGGCGCCATCGGCGTCGGCCGCGCGGACGCTGGCGGCCGAATCGGGCATCGAGAGCGAGACCCTGCAGCGGTTTCTGGCCCGCAACACCGGCGTCGCCGAGGGCCGTCTCACCCGCAAGGGACGAAAGACGATGCGCGCGCAGTACCGGAAAACCGCGCTGGTCATCGACGAGGGCTCGCTCGCCTCCACCGTGCAGGCCCGGGATCTGCTGCGGATCGCGCGCGAACTGCGCATCCCAAAGGTGGTTCTGGTCGGGGATTCCAAGCAACTGGATGCCGTCGATGCAGGAAAACCGTTTGCCCAGCTGCAAGCAGCGGGCATGCAGACGGCGGTCATGGACCGGATCATGCGTCAGAGGGATCCTGAACTGAAGGCTGCCGTCGAGGCGAGCCTTGAGGGCGAGATCGGAAAAGCATTCGAAAAACTCGGTTCCAATGTGGCCGAGGTCAACCCCGACAACATCGCCGGCGCCGTCGCGGCGCGCTGGCTGAAGCTGTCGCCGGAGGAACGCGAACGCACCGGCGTCATGACGCCCAGCCATGCCTTGCGGCAGGCAGTCAATGAGCATATCCGCGAGCGGCTGACGCGGGAGGGCCGCATCGCCGGTCCCGCCCTTCAAACGCAGCGGCTGGTCTCGAAGGGCTACACCCGCGCGGAGAAGGCGCTCGCTTCCAACTACGAGGCGGGCGACGTGGTGGCGTATCACCCGCCCGTACAAGCGTCTCGGCGTGGAGAAGGGCGATGAACGGCGCGTGGAGCGCGTCGATCGAGAGAACCGGACCGTGCATCTGGAAGGCCTCGACGGCTCGACCGTGGCCTGGAAGCCGTCGCGGATCGGTGGCAGACAGGGCGGCACGGAAGTCTATCGGTGCGAAAGCACCGAGCTTCGCGCCGGGGACCGCATCCGCTGGAGCCGCAACGACAAGGCGCTGGGCGTGGTCAACAGCGGCTTGGCAGAGGTGCTGGGCGTACGCAACGGGCGGGTGACGTTCCGGCTCGAGGAGGGCGGGACGCTCACGCTCACCCCGGGCGATCCGCAGCTGCGCCATCTGGATCGTGCTTGGTGTTCGACCGTGCACGCTTTCCAGGGCAGAACCGTGGACAACGTGATCGCGGCGATGGAGGCGAACCACCCGAAGCTGACCACCGCCAAGGCGTTCTACGTGGAGATCTCCCGCGCCCGCGACCGGGCGGAGCTCGTGACCGACGATGCCCAGGCGCTGAAGGAACGGCTGGAAGCGGTGACCGGCGAGCGCATCTCGGCGCTGGAAGGCATTGGAGAAAGCGTCCGGCCCGAGCTCGAACGCGGGCAGGAGAAGGACGGGAAGGCGCTGCCGGGCGTGGAACCGCCAAGCCGGGAGGCATCTGTGCCTCCGTTGCCGGAACCGGAGATGGAGCCGGTTCCGATCCCGGAGAAGGGGCCGGAGCCCGAGCGGAAAAGGGCGTTGTGGCCCGCGACATGGCACCGGAGCATGCGACAGGCAGGCAGCCGGTAGAATGATTGATCCTCGATCGCGGATGCGCGTAGCAGTCCGAGCCATCCCGGCCCGCCTCGCACGTCATTGACTCGAAACTCAAACGCAACCGAGCGACTGGGCGCCGACCGAGCGTGAACCCGTGCAGATTAGAACACGAAATAGCGCTCGAAAGGCACCGGCTGCGTCGCGATGATCTCCAGCGTTTCCAGATCGAGCAAGTGGACCTTTCCAGTATCGGAGAGCACAACCCGCTCGGCCTCGTTCCTGCACAACAGATGCGACATCGGACCCGACCCGTCCAGCGCCGCTTCTCCGAGAATCTCGCTTGTGTGCGTATCGATGACCCGCACGCGGCCAGTGTAACCAACATAATAGCCGCCGCCATCTGCGGGCGTCCCGGTAATGTCCTGCTGCAAATATCGTGCGCCGTCATCGAAAAGAAGTCCCCGGGCACGGGTCCTGTATCGAAATTCCGTCACGACCTCGTTGGTGGCCAGATCGACGAGCGTGCCGGCGACGTCTCGTATCGGACTTTCGAATGTGGACGTTGTGTCGCCGTCCGCGTCTAGTGAGCCCACAAGCACCGTGCAGCCCAGCGATACAGTGCTGAAGATTCGAGGGATTTCAGACGGTGCCGCCCCGGTGATCGTATCGACGACCAACTCGTTGTCCCCACCAGGGGTTAGCCGGTTCTCCAGTCCGCCGATGAAAAGCCGATCATCCGCGACACAGGAAAAACCAGCACCCAAGCGAACTGTAGGAGATTGCCACTGACGTTCCGGCGTCAGATTCGTTCGAGCAAGCTCGATAACGTACCCGTCTCCATCCTCATTGGTACTCAGTAGCCTGCCATGTGGGTCGTCATTGACCCATCGGTTTGTTACGTTTGCGTCGCCAGGGATCGAGAGATTGAGCGCCGCAGCCGAGCTGAGCTGTCTCCCCAAGTCTTGAAGGGACACCAGGGCTGACCCTCGACCTAACAGTTGCCCGGTTTCGAGATCGACCCGAGAGTCCGTCCACAGCGCCGCCCGCGCCAGCGTCGAGGTGGGAATGACATAATCCACGCCCCGGATGCCAAGCCACCAGAGATTTCCGACATCCGTGACTTCCAACGTATCGCCGCTCAGCATGAAATACCTGGCATCCGTCGAAAGAACGGCCACTTCCTCGCACGCAGCCGCGCCGTTCCAACCGGCCATCGCCGCGAACGCGCCTAAAATCAAACGTGCGCATTTGCGAGCTGTTAAGTGCATGTTGCGCGTTGCCCGGTGACCGAAGGCACATACCCGCCGTCGCCGCCCCGATCGACTATTACCCACTCGCCCGAGCTTGGAGGGTTTTCAACCCACTCCCTATAGGCATCTGTTCCTAGTCCCGTACCGGCGTTGTATCGGTGAATGCTTTCGTCCCGCAACATTGCGTCGGTGTAGGCTGTTGCCCCGTTGCTTACTTCCCGTTGCAGATAAGTGCGCGACCTGCTGGTGGCGAAGTCCAGAATAGCACGTCCATGGCTTATGTTCGCCGTCCAATCCCAAAGGTCGGCATTCGTTCTATCGTGGCATATTTGCATCAAGCCAACGGCTCCGATGCTGTTATAGAGCGGTAATCCCGTCCTGCGGAATTGCGTCATGCCATAACTCTCAACACAAGAGATTCTACGCAGGTCGGCCGATTGAAACGGCGTTGACAGTGTTCCCATCTCGGTCACGATCGCGCGGTCGCTGGGCTGGGTGCCCGTAATCGTCGCGGTCTTCGCGGTCGAGTCCGATACGTATCCCGGCGCGCTACAGGTGGCGGTCACGGTCAGATCTCCCCCATAGAATCCGGAAAAGACCGGCGAGAACGACGAGCCGGAACCGGCGGCCGAGGTGGAAAACGTCGGGCCGCCTGAGCAGCCTCTGGGTGCGGTATGAGTAACATTCGCCCACCAGGACACCGAGGCATCCTTCGGGTACCGGTTGGTGACGGTAGCGGTGATCGCCGGCATCGTTGGTGAGGCGGATATCCAAAAATTGTCGGACGATGTCAAACTGAAGTCCACGCTACACGGGGGATCCAACACACTTATCACGTGAGTGTCGTACCGGCCGAGGCCGTACTCCCCGTAGCACCATGCCCAGCACTCGGCGCCAACCCAAGCGGTGTACGTACCCGCGGTCCAATACGTGTGACTCATGGTTGCGGGCGTGCCGTCGGGAGCGTACCCATAGACGCTGATATCCCAGTTCGTGGAATCGGGAAAGACGACATGGTCGATGAGCCAGTCCAAGGTTCCGCCCGGCGACCACTCTTCGTAGCAGTACGCATCTTCGTCGACCTGGCTTGTGAAATAAACCGGCTCGCCGACATATACCGTCCGGGTGCTCACTGTCGTGACCACCCTGCCGAAAAAGGACGAGCAATCGACCTCCGCGCAGTTCACGGAGAGATACTCGGGTGGAATAAAGAGGCTGCTCGATGGCTTGTCTCCAACAAGCGGAATCAAGTGCCGATGGCGCTCCATGTGCTCATCGACCGGCGTGAACGAAACGGCTCGACGTAGAAGCGCCGATCTTACCAAGGCGTCCGGGCTGGCAGGCGCCTGGATGATGTAACGGCCCATTGTCGGGCTGAACCGAATCGCGTTGAACAGCGCCCCACGGGGCCGACTGTAGCCGATTGCCTCGATGGATCCGAATACGGCAGAAGCCACTGGAACGCCCAATGTCGTATAAAACGTCCTGTCATCCGATTCCAGAACGGGGTCGGTGTCCATCGGGCCGTAATCCGAGGTCAATACCTCCACGCCATTGATCGATACCTGCGAAAGTCGGCCAAGTTCATCGTATTGAAACGCCGTGCTGTCTTGCTCGGAATGGTAGCGTGTAATGCGCCCGAGCCGGTCGTACTCGAAATCGCGTGCGCCGTCGTGACCGAACGTCACCCGCTCAAGTTGGTTGCGTTCGCCGATCGTGTACTCGTCAGTGGATTCCCCTTCCACTGGACTGTGTTTGACCAACTCGGTCAGGTTTCCGACGTCGTCATAGCGATAGCCCACAGAATGATGGGTTTCGCCACCTGCGGCGTAGGCTGAGTCGGTCCTGAACCCGCCGGCGCCGTAGCTGTAGGTTTGTACCACCTGGAGCGCCTCGTGAAAGTCTGTCTCGCGTACCAGGAAGGACATGTCCAGAACCTGATCGTTCGAATCGTAGCTCAATTGAACGCTCTGGCGGCCGCTGTCGGCTCCGCCCAGGCGCCCTAGCTCATCCATTTGGAACAAGACGCGCTCGCCGTCAATAATCGCTTCTTGGAGGAGACCGTCTGCAGAATAACGGTATTCCCGGATACCGGCATGGTCGCTCGCGAATATGACATTTCCTTGCGCGTCGTAGTCATATTCGGCGACAAGAATACCGTCTCTTACAATGCGGCTCAGTTGCCCGTTGAGATGGTATTCAAGCGAGCTTGAGCCTTCTTCGTCTCCAATTGCTTGCGTGATTGTGGTGATCCGGTTTGCCGCGCCGCCGAGCAACCGGGCAAAATCAAAGGCAGCGTAGTCGTCGTCGATACGCCCGGACTCCCGTTCAAGACACCGCCCCGGCCGACCAGGGACGCAATCGATGTCATGCGTGCTCGTCCAGTCTCCAATGCCGCGTCCGATTTCTGAAACTGAATTGGTTCCAGCATAAGTCAGTTCGGCTATCGTTGCGCCGTCGAAAGACAGGGCTGTTGCTCTCAAGTTGTCATCAAACGAAACTTGAGTAAAGTGACCGGCGAAATCCTGGGCGATGGCCGTCAACCCTGAGTCGTGATGCCAAAACGTCGCCGCCTGTTGAAGGCTTGTTTCAATACGCGTGTGGGTCTCGAAATACTCGAACGCCATGTCATCGTACTGTGAGTTGAGCCGAGTAACGTTGCCCGATTGATCGTATCTCGCGGACAGGACCGAATTCTTCCTGGGGTCCACGAAATTGGTCAATCGACCTTCATGATCGTATGCGAGTGTCCAGACGCCCCCCGAGAGACCGAATGCCGCGGCGAGCCGGCCGTAGGCGTCGTATTCATACCTCACCTCCGCGCCAGCGTCGTCGCTTGCACCAATAATCAGTCCTGCGGCATTTCGTCGGATGCTCACGGTGCGCCCATGCTGCGAGGAGACCCCCGAGACCAATTCCCCGTCGTAGTGCAACGAGAGGGCGTTGCCCCATTTGTCGGAAACCTCGACGAGCAAGAGTCTGTTTCCGATTTGCTCAAATCGTTTGTTTAGGCCTGCCACGTTGAGCGTGATCGACCCACCATAGTCACCACCACCCGCAATGGCCGTCAGATGAGGATGCGGTGAGGTCACAAGAGTCCCGTCAGTTACCAGGAGATATTGAGAGTTGCTGGAATCGGTGTAGATGAGCTGTTGTCCGCGACGGGAAATAGACTCCGATACCGAGAGCTTCCACCCCGGTCCGAAGTCCGTCTCGTCGGTCTTGGCCGAGTCATACACGCGCCCGAAGACAATCGGGACTCGGTCAAGGCGGACAAGGTCCCGGTTCACAAAGGTGAGATTTCCCTTCTTGACGTTTACGAAATTCATTTGAACGCCATGGAATGGACTCTGTTCACGAAATTCATTTGAACGCCATGGAATGGACTCTCATTTGGAAACACCGTCGTCAAGCGCCGTCGACTCGAGATCTCATTGGCGTGATTCAATACTGCATTCATGAGCCGATCGCCGATTGGCCCGGGAAGGTTGGGCGACGGCGCCAACGAACCCGCCCGAGCAACGGCGAGTGGGGCGGTGCAAATGGCGCTCAGCGCAAGGATGGCTAGCACATCACTGATTCTTTGCGATATTGTCCGGGTCATCATGTGTACTCCAGGTTCGCTTAGCGATTTAAAAGTGGCCGATACCTCTATGTATCGCCCATGGATTAGGGACCGGACGTGGGGAGGCCACGATGTCTGGCGTCGGGAATGGTTCGAATGGAACGATTTCACGTCGATTCCGCGAAATTGCGTTACCTTAGAGAGCGTCAGTGCGATCGTGCGGCCGCTTGGGCGGAGCCCGCAGCCGCTCACGAACCTGAACTGGGGCTTGACGTAACAGCAAGGTATTTGATACATAGAGGTATCGCCTGCTTCCGGGAGCCGGACGCGGTTCCCCGTCGGTGACACGCTCCACAACGCTCCAAAGTACTCCGAGGGACCGAAACACGACGCTCTTTCAGGTCACGGGAGGGGAATACCGTCGTCCCTTTTCGCGAGTACGCTCCTTCACAGACACCGTACGATGCCGATTGCTTCGGGAATTGGGACTGAAACCGGTACGTAGAATTGTCTGATAGACGATCTTTCCTTTTCCAATCCTCCCATCAGTAGGTGCATATGATGTGTGCTTGGCTAGCGATACTGTCCTTTTCGCAAAGATTCCCGATTCGCGGTTGTCGTTGTTTCGATCTCGACTCCAAGCTAATCGACCAATTTGTGCGCTGCGACGCGGGCATTGCTGCCCACACGCGGCGCGCTTATGCCGGCGCCCTGGATCGGCTCAACCGCTGGTTGGGTGAGAATCAAAGGCGTGTGAACGACGCCGCGCTGGCTGAGTACGTTCAGCACCTTGATCAAATAGGGCGCGCTGTGGAGACCGCACGGATGGCGGTGAAGGCGGTGCGATTTTACGCCAGGACCCGTAGCCACCGTTGCCCCGACGGCGCGCTCACCAGAGGCGCGCTGAAGTGCTATCGGAGAGGCGCGCGGGAGCGCGGACGAGGCCAGGCTGCTCCACTGTTTGCAAAAGACGCTGCAGCCATACTCTCCACCGCATCTGAACGCCGCGAATACTCGGACGGGCGTTTCGAATCGGTCACGCGTGCGGCCAGGCGGGCGGGCTTGGACGGTGCCCTTGTCGCGTTGCTCTTCCAGGGTGCGCTACGGCGCTCTGAAGCCGCCGACCTGCAATGGGGCGACGTGGCCATCGGTACCGATGGTCAAGGTGTGCGCGTCCACGTGCGGTACTCCAAGACGGACCAGGAAGGCGTCAACTCGGATGTCCGCTACCTAAACGGCGAGTTCGCGGACGCTGTGCGGCGTCTGCGAGACGAAAGCGGTGGCGTCAACGACCCCGAGCAACCGGTTTTTTGCGGACTCAATGGAGCGAGTCTATCGCGGCGTCTGAGCGCCGCAGCCAAAGCTGCCGGGATCGACAGGCGCATCACAGCGCACTCCGGGCGAGTCGGCTTGGCCGCCGAACTGACGATGAGAGGAGCCTCCACCCATGACGTAATGCTTGCCGGGAACTGGAAATCTACGGTCATGGTCGCCCACTACAGCGCGGCGGCACGAGCGGAAAAGGGGGCAGTGGCCCGATACATGGCATCAGAGCGTGTCACAAGCAATAGCTCCGGAGATCACTCATTGATCAAGGATTCGGGTGTCCCGTTCATCTCTTTGGCGCCGCCGCTAACGCTGGCATCACCCGGTCACCCGTCGCTGGCTCACGCGTGGTTCTCACCGATCGTCCACAATTGTTCGCCGTATTGTTCGGTACCGCCCCACCGACTCTCGTCTTAATGACACTGTGAAACATCGAGGGACTTGCAGATACGCCGGGGCAGGACGAAAGGTATGGGCGAGCGTGTGGCGCGACAAACAGGATGAGGCAATGCGCTACTTGCCGACACTGGGCGACCAGCCTCCACTGCACGTGCTAATTAGATTTCGTTCGATATCCTCCGTGCACGACTCGCATCCTCGACCCTTGGTCACGCCCATCCAGGCACGTCGCGTTAGAATTCCGGGCAACCGAAGCACCTTACCGCAGCGCGGGCCTTGCGCGGCTCCTTGCGACATTCCGGCGAATACCTGCGGCGACAATTGACGCCAACAGGCTACCGCACGTGCCGGTAAGACTCGCCGCCGACGCCGTACAGCCTGGTGACCAGGCGAGCGCGCGCAGTTTTTCTGAGGGGATTTTGGGGAGATTCGCTCGGATTAGGTGATGTTCGGAGCGGGTTGCCCCCCGGAGAACTTGCAAAAAGTTCCCCGGGAGGATTGTCTCGATGACGGTGATATCAACTGAGACAATGTCAAGTGTCGCACAATCTATTCTCCGGTCCCAACTTTTCCAACGCCCGTGTCTGGGCACTGCTTTAACGCATCGACAAAGGGGAGGCCGCGGCCTGCCGCTCGGCGGGTTGTCCGCACTGCGGGGACGTGCTGCACAGCGCGACCTATCCTCGCAAGCCGCACGGTCTGGCAGCGGAGTTGAGAGGCGCCGTGCGCCGGTTCAGCTTCTGCTGCGCGACGTGTCGGCGTCGCGTGACGCCGGCGTCGGTGCGGTTCTTCGGCCACCGTTTCCGCGCCGCCCCGCTGTTCGTCATGCTTGGCGCGCTGGTCTCGGCTCCTCGGGCGCGGCTTCGGGTGATCGCGCGTCGGCGGGGGATCCCGATGTCGACGCTGAAGCGCTGGCGGCGGTGGTGGCTGGAGCGGCTTGCGGCCACACCGCTGTGGCGGACTCGGGGCGGGGCGCTGGCGGCGCCGCCCGACAAGGCGCCGCTGCGCTGGCTGCTGGAACGCATTCGGGGCCGGGGGGTGCGTCCGCGGCTGTTGCGCAGCCTGATCTGGCTCAAGCCCTGGACCGAGCCGTGCGCGCTCCGTGGGGAGGCGGTCCTGTCCGCAGAAAGTGCTTCTGACATGCTCGTTTAGGGTGTGCACCATGGCCTCTTCGCCGACACCGGACAGGGAGAGAACACATGGACAGCGACGACGGAGGCAACACCCAGGAGCGGTGGGCGCGGCTGCGCTTCGCGGTGGTCGGGCCGCTTCTGGCCTCGCCGCCGCCCTCGGGGCAGCTGCGGGCGGAGCTTGAGCGGCGGTTATTCCCGCCGCCGCCATGCGTGCCTCGTCCGCAGCCCGATTGGGTGGCGGTGCACCGGGAGATGAAGTTCAAGAGCATGACGCTGCTGGTGCTGTGGGACGAGTAAGGCGGCGCATCCGGACGGTTACGAATACACGACCTAATGCTGTCATCAAAAAAAGACTGGCGCGACCGTCTGGATGTGGTGATGCGCCAGGATCATCGCGCAGGTGAAAAGCTGTTCGTGGATTACGCCGGGCAGGCGGCCTCGGTGATCGACCGGGGCACCGGCGAGCTGCGTGACGCGCAGGTCTTTGTCGCCGTGCTGGGCGCGTCCAACTACACCTACGCGGAAGCGACGTGGTCGCAATCGATGGAAGACTGGATCGGCTCGCACGTGCATGCGTTCGAGTACTTCGGGGCGGTGCCGGAGATCGTGGTGCCGGAAAACCTGAAGAGCGGCGTGAACAAGGCGCATCGATACGAACCGCGGCTGAATCACGGCAATACCGAACACAAACAACATCCACGGGACAACCGAACGAAAACGACAGGAAAGGGTCTGAACGCGCTAGATTTAGAATCAATCAATATGCGGTTTGCTTACGAAACTGAGTGGCCCAAAAGACTTGGGAACAAGTGAAGCCCAAAAACTATTTTCTTGGGTCAATGTATTATTAATTCTACAAAGGTGCTGGGCACTGACTACGGTCATAAGCGAGGAATCGTGGCCAATCCTTGGTCTGTACGGGACTGTTATTGGCGTAGGCGACGCATTGGTTGGTCTGATAGTATGCAGGCACAATAGCATTCGGGCGGAGATTCGAGCGGATATGAATGTTGCCCATGACGAAAATTGGGCAGACATACAGGAGATTCGAACGTACCTGATGAACGATATCAATGAGGCTGGATTGATCCGGGATTCATCTGAAGATCAGGAGGTCAAGTGATGATTTACGAATTGACCATTGGCGGGATTCCCTTGACATTCCAAGATTACGAGTCAGCATTCGACATGTGGCATACTTTCAAACGCCTAACGTACCTACCGCCACCTGAAGAAGTAATTCGACCGATCGGCACTCTCGACAAGCCTGTCAGGCTGGCGACGATCTATACCCAAGCCACCTGATCAACCGGTGAGACGGGACTATAGTACGCGTTTGTCCGCCGGTACATGGGGCGAGCAGAATCGCAGGCTGGGCGAGCAATTCCGGAAAGTTTCACGCGCATAAACCCAGCGATCCCACGAGAACCGAACGGGTATCGGGCACCAGTGCCGACCGGGCCGACAGGCTTGCGCAGGAATACGCTTGGATTGGAACGAGTCCGCTTTCAGAATGATTACGGAATGTTTTCTATGTCAAATAAATTATTGATATAAAACAATAATATCAAAAACGTAACATACCGACACGGTACACGCTGAGCGAGGACGGCACACGCATTGCGATCGACTTCGTTTTGAACGACCCCGAATTCCTCGCCGAGCCCTTTACGGGCACGCTGCTGTGGCACCACGCACCGCACCTGGATTTTTCGCCCTTCGACTGCGACGCCGGGCAGGCGACGCGTTTCATGCGCGAGCCGCCTCGCCGTCGTTGACGGGCCGGTTTATCCCCCACAACGCCGGCATCGATGTGAAGCGGCGCTACTTTCCGGATTGAGAAATCCAGACAATCAAAGCAACGCGAAGCATACCGTCGTCAGCACCGCCGCGCCGATGAAATTCAGGATCAACCCTTCGCGAACCATTGCCCCGATGGGCACGTGACCAGAGGCGAAAATCACTGCATTGGGGCCGGTGGCAACGGGCAGCATGAAGGCGCAACTGGCGCTCATGGCCGCGGGCACCATCAGTAGGCGCGGATCGACCCCTGCGCCGATCGCTGCCGCCGCCAGAATCGGCATGAGCAGCGCGGTGGTTGCGGTATTGCTCGTGATTTCCGTCAGGAAGGTGACGCAAAGGCAGATCACCGCAATTACGACCAACGGATGCAGCCCGCTCAACCCCGCCAGCGCCTCACCGATGATCTGGCTGATGCCCGAACTCACGAATGCGTTGGCGATGCAGATCCCTCCGGCGAACAATATGAGGATGCCCCAGGGAATCTTGACGGCGGTCTCCCAATCGAGCAGCCGTCCGCCGCTCCCGCTGGGAATCAGAAACATGCCGAGCACCGCGAGCAGCGCCACGCTGGCGTCGTTGGCCTGGGGAAGATCCAGCCAGGCACTCCAGCCGCCAAAGGGGTCGCCGCGCGTCATCCACGCCAGCGCGGTGAGCGCGAAAACGGCCAGGGTTCGCTTCTCCTCCGTGCGCCAGGCACCTACCTTCGGCAGCGAGATGGTACGTGACCTGGAGACCCCGCGAGTGATCCACAGCCCGATCAGGGGAACGAAGATGACCATCACCGGCAATCCCCAGGCCATCCAATCCATGAAACTCAACGCGACACCGGTGGTGTCCTGGTAGACCTGCATGAAGATCAGATTGGGGGGCGTGCCGATGGGAGTGCCGACGCCGCCGACGTTGCAGGCGTAGGCAATTCCAAGCAACAGGCCGATCTTCAGTCGCCGATCGCCGACATTCTCCAGTGTCGCGAGAGCAATGGGCAGGAGCATCAGGCTGGTGGCGGTGTTGGAAATCCACATGCTCAGCAGCGCCGCCGCCGCCATGAAGCCGAACACCACGCCGCGGTCTCCGGCGCCGCCGAATAAGTTGACCATGCCGAGCGCAAGCCGGCGGTGGGCGCCGCTTTTTGCCATGGCCGTGGACAGCATGAAGCCGCCCAGATAAAGGAGAATCAGCGGGCTGCCGTAAGCCTGCCCCACCTGCGCCGGGGTGAGCACCCCCACGAGGGGGAAAATAGCGAAGGGCACGAGCGCGGTGACCGCCATGGGCAGTGCTTCGGAAATCCACCACATCGCGCACAACAGCGTGACTCCCGCCGTCCAGCAGATTTCGGGCGGCTGGCCGGCGGCAGCCAGCCCGATTCCCAACGCGAGCGCCGAAACCAACCCTGCGAGTGTCGCCGTCCTCTTCACATCCTTTCCATGTCTGTGCGCAACGCTCTACAGCGACCGTCAATGTGCTCGCGGTGCCGGATCAATACTTATAGTGGTCCGACTTGTACGGACCTTCCACCGGGATGCCGAGGTAGTCCGCCTGGCGCTGCGTCAGCGCCTCCAGATCGACGCCCAGCTTGCCGAGGTGAAGCCGGGCCACCTTTTCGTCCAGTTCCTTGGGCAGCGTATAGACCCCAAGGGGGTAGTTGTCCGGATTCTTGAACAACTCGATCTGCGCCAGGACCTGATTGGTGAAGCTGTTCGACATCACGAAGCTCGGATGGCCCGTGGCGCAGCCCAGATTTACCAGGCGGCCTTCGGCCAGGAGAATGATGCTGTGCCCGCGAGGAAAGGTGATCTTGTGGACCTGAGGCTTGATCTCCTGCCACTGGTGCCGGCGGACCAGGTCCACCTGAATCTCGTTGTCGAAGTGGCCGATATTGCAGACGATGGCGTTGTTCTTCATCTGCTCCATGTGCTCCACAGTCACCACGTCGACGCAGCCGGTGGCGGTCACCACCACGTCGGCGATCTTGCAGGCGTTGTCCATGGTCATGACTTCGTAGCCTTCCATGGCCGCCTGCAGTGCGCAGATGGGGTCGATTTCCGTGACGACTACGCGGGCGGCCTGGGCCTTGAGCGACTGACAGCACCCCTTGCCCACATCGCCGTAACCCGCGACCACCGCCACCTTGCCGGCGAGCATGACGTCGGTGGCGCGCATGATGCCGTCCACGAGAGAATGCCGGCAGCCGTAGAGGTTATCGAACTTGGACTTGGTGACCGAGTCGTTGACGTTGATGGCCGGGAACAGCAACTCACCGCGTTCCAGCATCCGGTAGAGCCGATGCACGCCGGTGGTGGTCTCCTCGCTCACCCCGAGAATGCCCTTGACGATGCGATGAAAGCGACCCGGATCGCTCTCGACGGAGCGGCGTACGGCGGCCAGCAGCAAGCGTTCCTCCTCGCTTTCGGGAGCCTTGTCCAGCACGGACAGGTCATCCTCGGCGCGGTAACCCAGATGCGCAAACAACGTCGCATCGCCGCCATCGTCCAGAATGACGTTCGGCCCCGCGCCATCGCCCCAATCGAATATCCGGTCGACGTATTCCCAATACTCTTCGAGAGTCTCGCCCTTGACGGCAAACACGGGCGTGCCGTTGGCGGCGATGGCCGCGGCGGCATGGTCCTGGGTGGAGAAGATATTGCAACTCGCCCAGCGAACCTGCGCGCCCAGCGCCTCCAGCGTCTCGATGAGCACGGCGGTCTGGATCGTCATGTGCAGGGAACCGGTGATGCGCGCACCCGCCAGCGGCTGCGACGACCTGTATTCCTCGCGGACGGCCATCAGACCGGGCATTTCATGCTCGGCCAACTCGATTTCCCGGCGGCCGAAATCGGCCAGCCCGATATCCCGGACCGCGTAGTCGCGGTCGGACGGATCGAGGGCCACTACCTTGTTGCTCATGCTCATAGTTTCGCTTTCTCGCCGGGTAATCTCGCCTGCTATTCCCACCTGGACCCGGATGCGTGCGCGATCGAGCGGCCGAAGCTCGCCTGAAACCGCTGCCCGAACTCACTCATGGTGAAACGATGGTTCTGGGTACCGTCGCATTCTATCTTGATCGCGCCCATCAAACTTGCGACGCGTCCCGTCGCCGGCCAATCCCAGCCGCGCATCAGTCCGTACAGCAAGCCCGCTCGATACGCGTCGCCGCATCCGGTGGGATCGTTGACGCGCCGGGGTTTTGCGGCGGGAATCTCAAGGTCGGTATCGCGAGTGTGAATCGTCGAGCCCTCCCCGCCGCGGGTGACGATGAGCGCATCCACACGCCCGGTGACATCGCCGGTACTCCAGCCCGTACGGGTCGTGAGCATTTGCCATTCGTAGTCGTTGACCGCCACCCAACGGGCCTGCTCGATGAACTGCCGCAATTCCTCGCCGTCGAAAAGCCCCAACTGCTGGCCGGGATCGAAAATGAACGGGACTCCGGCCGCTGCAAACTGCGCGGCATGCTGCACCATGCCTTCGCGTCCGTCGGGGGAAAGGATGCCGATGGTCGCTTCCGGCGCATCCTCTACCCTGTTGCGGTGGGAGTGCTCCATGGCGCCCGGGTGAACGACGGTAATCTGGTTGTCGTCCAGATCCGTGGTGATGTACACCTGAGCTGTGTACAAGTCGTCGACAACCCTGATGTGGTCCCGGCGAATGCCCTGCCGATCCAGCCACTCGCGATAGGGTTCGAAGTCTCGCCCCGCCGTGCCCATGGGAATGGGATCCTCGCCCAGGAGCTTGAGGTTGTAGGCGATATTCATCGCGCAGCCGCCGAACTCGCGCCGCAATTTGGGCACAAGAAAGGCGACATTGAGAATATGAATCTGCTCGGGAAGAATGTGGTTCTTGAACGAGTCCTCGAACACCATGATGTTGTCGTAGGCGATGGAGCCGCAGATCAGGGCAGGCATGACGACAACGCTACTTCGCCGCGTCCTTCAGCGCATCGGCCTTGTCGGTTCGCTCCCACGTGAAGTCCGGGTCGCTGCGGCCGAAGTGGCCGTAGGCCGCCGTTTTCCGGTAGATCGGCCGGACCAGATCGAGCATCTGCAGGATCCCGTAGGGAGTCAGATCGAAGTGCTCTGTAACCAGTTCGCGGATCCTGTTCTCGTCGATCCTGCCGGTGCCGAATGTCTCGACCATGATCGAGGTCGGCCTGGCCATGCCGATGGCGTAGGCGACCTGGACCTCGCAGCGGTCGGCCAGGCCGGCCGCGACCACGTTCTTGGCCACGTAACGGGCCGCGTAAGCAGCCGAGCGATCCACCTTGGACGGGTCCTTGCCCGAGAAGGCGCCGCCGCCGTGCCGGGCCATGCCGCCGTAGGTATCGACGATGATCTTGCGCCCGGTCAGACCGCAGTCGCCCTTGGGTCCTCCGGTCACGAATCGCCCCGTGGGATTGATATGGTATTCGGTATCGGCGCTCAACCATTTCTCCGGAAAAACCGGCTTGATGACCTCCTCCATCACGACCTCTTTCAGATCCGCAAAGGCAAACCCCAGATCATCCAGGTCCGCATGCTGCGTCGACACCACCACGGCCGCCACGCCGGCGGGCCGGCCGTTCTCATACCTGAACGTCACCTGGCTCTTTGCGTCCGGCCGCAGCAAGGCCTGTTCGCCTGCGCTCCTGGCGTGCTTTTCGAAAGACCTGCGCACCGCTGCCTGTTGCTCCATCAGCCGATGTGCGTAGACGATCGGCGCCGGCATCAATTCGTCGGTCTCGTTGCTCGCATAACCGAACATGAATCCCTGGTCGCCGGCGCCCTGGTCTTCCGGCCGCTTGCGGTCGACACCCTGCGCGATATCGGCCGACTGTTCGCCGAGTTCGTTGATCACCGCGCAGGTGTTGCCGTCGAAACCCACCTCGGAATTGTCATAACCGATCTCCGTCACGGTCTTGCGCACGGTGCCTTCCACGTCCACGTAGGTACTGGTCGTGATTTCCCCCGCCACCATGACGAGACCTGTCTTGGTCAGCGTCTCGCAGGCCACTCGGCCGTCGGTATCGTCCTGCAAAACGGCGTCCAGCACCGCGTCGGAGATCTGGTCGCACATCTTGTCGGGGTGACCCTCGGACACCGATTCGGACGTGAAGAGGAAATTGCCCATGCATCAGCTCCCAAGGAACAACTTTGGCGGTATCAATGGCGTACCCGCAGGTACTGGCGCCGGCCGGGATAATAGCTCTTATTGCAGACCTGGTGGAATGGTTCGATTACCATAGCGTCCGCCCAGCCCCGGGTTTCAGGAGACCGCATGACCACGGCACACCATCAATTGATCATTCTGGGCTCCGGTCCCGCCGGTTACACCGCGGCCGTGTACGCAGCCCGGGCCGCGCTCGAGCCGGTCATCATCACCGGTATCGAGGTCGGTGGCCAGATGACCACCACCACGGATGTCGACAATTGGCCCGGCGACAACGACGGCGTTCAGGGGCCGGAGCTGATGGAGCGGATGCGCCTGCACGCGGAGCGCTTCGGCACCCGGCTGATCTACGATCACGTCAACGCCGTGGAGCTCGGGCAGCGGCCGTTCCGGCTTTCCGGAGACAGCGGCGAGTACTCCTGCGACGCCCTGATCATTGCCACCGGAGCATCTGCCAGGTACCTCGGCCTGCCGACCGAGGAAGCGTACAAGGGCAAGGGCGTGTCGGCTTGCGCCACCTGCGACGGCTTTTTCTTCAGAAACCAGCCGGTCGCTGTGATCGGCGGCGGCAATACGGCGGTGGAGGAAGCGCTGTATCTGGCAAACATCGCCTCGCACGTCTCCGTGGTGCACCGGCGCGATCAATTCCGCGCAGAGAAAATCCTCGGCAACCGGCTGATCGCAAAATCCGAAAACGAGAATGTCACGATACTCTGGGACCATGTGCTGGAGGAAGTTCTCGGCGACGGCAACGGCGTCACCGGCGCCCGGCTCCGGCACGTTCAATCCAGTGGGACACGCGAGATCGAGGCCCAGGGGGTCTTCATCGCCATCGGCCACACCCCCAACACGGGCATCTTCGAAGGGCAGCTTGAGATGGAAGGCGGCTATATCGTGCTGCACCCCGGCGAATCGGGCATGGCGACCGCGACCAGCGTCGAAGGCGTGTTCGCCGCCGGCGACGTGGCGGACCCGATCTACCGGCAGGCAGTCACCTCGGCGGGTTCAGGCTGCATGGCAGCACTGGATGTGGAGAAGTTTCTCGCCGATTGACTACTGCGACTCCGGGGCTCCCGGGCAAAACACCCGGTTGAGTTCCGCCGCCAGCCGGACGCCCGCCTGGGCAAGTCGCAGCCGGGTCACGCTTACCGCCCGACCAAGATAGTCCCGGGTGAGCCGGTCGTCGCCGTCAGCGAGATCGTACACATCCGGCCGCAGCGCCTGACTTTCGCGGGCCCAATCCAGCGCCGTGCTTTGCGCCCAGGCATCAGCGTTCTCGTCCGCGAGCCGTGACAGGTCGTGGGCATAGTCCTCGGCATCGAGCCCGGACAGCATGACGGCCTCGGTGTCCCAGAAACGAT
Source organism: Candidatus Rariloculaceae bacterium (assembly GCA_965237785.1). Classification (GTDB taxonomy): domain Bacteria; phylum Pseudomonadota; class Gammaproteobacteria; order Steroidobacterales; family Rariloculaceae; genus UBA6522. The sequence continues at coordinate 4,272,404 of OZ250159.1, read as the reverse complement.
GTAGATTGATCGGCTCGCCCGTGCCCGCATCGACCCGCACGGTGTTCCCGCCACGGTCCGACTCACGCCCGACGTGAAGCGGCTGGTGAAGGTCCACCACGAAGTGAACGAGAAACCCGAGCGCGTGGCGGCGTTGTTCGACCGCGGCCCCGGGGTCCCGTAATTCTTCGGCGAAATGGCTGATCGCCCAGAGAATGTCGCCTTCCGGCGGATGCCGATAATCGTTCAGAGGTGCGCCGTCCGGAATATTCATATAGTGCCAGGGAGCCGAATGCCTCCACTCCGGTTCGTCCCGAATCCAGTCCGCCCACAGCCCCAGTTCGTCGAGACCGCGGCCCTCGCCCAGCACTCTGACTTCTGCCTCTGCCCGTGCGCAAAGGCGCTCCTGGGCCACCAAGCCCGCGATCCGGTGCCCGTCCACACCGAACCCGTTGGCGCGCCCCCAAACCGACAGCACTGCGAGCATCATGAGCGGCGCCCAGGGCCTCCGGTCCTTTGCCATCATCGTCCGAACCTGTTCATTTCCCGGTTCAACACCATAGCTCATCGCCGACGTCTGTTGGCCACCGAGTTCAATGTGACTTCGATCAATGCCAACGTCCGCTGGAGCGCACCGCGATTGTCCGCCACCAGGGCACGGGCGGCCGCGCCGGCCGCCTCGCGAAGGGCCGGCTCGTCAATGTATGCCTTGACCGCATCGGTCAGGCTGTCTACATCCACCACTCTTCGCGCCGCGCCCCGTTCCAGCGCCATGGCGCTGATCTCTTCGGCCTGAAACATATGGGGGCCGAAGATGACCGGCACACCGACGGCGCAGGCTTCCAATAGATTGTGCCCGCCCACCTTGACCAGGCTGCCGCCGACAAAGGCCACATCCGATGCGGCATAGAATTTCTGCAACTCGCCCATGGTGTCGCCGACCACTACCGCCACACCACGCGCCAGTTCCCCGGCGTGACGGGTCCGGCGGACAACGCTGAATCCCGCCCGCCGGCAGAGCCTGGCGACGCCACCAAAGCGCTCCGGATGCCGCGGCGCCAGGATCAGCAGGATTTCCGGACAGATCAGTCGCAGTCGGGAGAGGGCCGCGAGAATATGCCGCTCTTCGCCGGCGTGCGTACTTGCGGCGACGAATACAAACCGATCCCGCCCCCACTCCTCGCGAAGCCGCCGGCCCTCTGCAAGCAATGATTCCTCAACCGGCGCATCGAATTTCAGGTTGCCGGTAACGTGGATCGCGTCTCCGGCAACCCCCAGGTCCGCGAGCTGCCTTGCGTCCCTTGGCGTTTGTGCGCAGAGCAAGTCGGCGTTCGCCAACATCACGTTGGTGGCAACCGGTACGCGCTTGTACCGCCACAGTGACGTCGCCGAAATGTGGACGTTCACCAGTAAAAGGGGAATCCCGCGTCGGCTGCATTCGCCGAACAGGTTGGGCCAGAACTCCGTCTCGGCGACGATAGCGAACACCGGGTTGACGCGGTTCATGAACCGGCGCACCGCCCCGGGCAGATCGTAGGGCACATAGGAGTGGGTCACTCGATCGCCAAACAAATCCTGTACTTGCCTGGAACCGGTCGGAGTCGCCGTGGTCACCACCAGGCGGTGATCGGGGTAACGCTCGCCAAGCGCATGCACGAGCTGCGCGGCCGATCGTACTTCGCCCACGGACACGGCGTGAATCCAGATGCTCTTTTGGGTCTCGGCGGACGGCCCGTATCCGAACCGCTCCGGCCACCGGGTCCAATACGCCGGGTAACTCAAGCCGCGTCGAAGCAGATTGAAAATCGCATAGGGCAGCAGAAAATACACCACCACCGACCAGACGGCGAGTCGCGGTGTTGCGCAGCGCCGGTTGAACGTTGCAAGGTAAGGGGTCAGCAGCGTGTAGTTGCGAGCCGTTGCGCCCTGGTGGCGGAGGATCACCTCTTGCGCGCGGCGACCCATCCCCCGGCATCTGTCGGCATCTGTCAACAGGGCCTCGAGCGCCGCGCGCAGTTCCGCCGCGTCGGATACACGGATTCCCGCTTCAGCCGCCAGCAGATCGTCAACCGTGTCGCGAAAGCTGAAGTGATAGGGGCCGAAGAGCACGGGGATGCCGCGGATGGCGGGTTCGATCACATTGTGTCCGCCCTTGTTGCTGCCCCGGTGGAACAGGCTTCCGCCCACGAAGGCGATGTCGGCCGCAGCATAGAGGTGCCGCAACTCCCCCACGGTATCCACCAGGAGCACCGCGCCACGGCCGGGCGGCCGGCTGCGCCCGGCATTGACCTCGGACTTTCGCACCACGGACAGCCCCACGCCTTCCAGTACGGCCTGCACGCGAGCGGCTTCCGCGGGATAACGCGGCGCCATGATGAGCGCGGTTCCAGGATGCGCCATCACAAGCGACCGATGGCACTCGGCAACGAGTTCGTTCTCGCCATCGCGAAGGCTGCCACCGACGATAACCACGTCCTGCGGCGTGTAGCCGAGCGCCTGCCGCGAGTCGGCCGCAGACGGCCCATCGGAATCCATCAGGTCGTATTTCATGTTGCCGGTGACCGCCACGCGCTCTGCGGAAACACCGAGTCCCCGAAACCGTGCGGCGTGCTGGTCGTTCTGCACCGCGACCAGCGGCATCCGGCGCAACAGCCATGGGATCAGCCGGGTCCTCTTGTGGATACGGTAGGTCTTTGGCGACATCTTGCCGTTGATTACCGTGACCGGGATGGCTTTTGCACGCGCCGCAAGCAGGAAATTCGGCCAGAAATCCGACTCTACGATGACCACGAGCCGGGGATCGAAGCGACGCAGGAAGCTTCGCACGACGAAACTCAGGTCCACCGGGAAGAAGATCACCCGCGCCTCCGGGTAGTTCCGTCGGGCGGCCGCAAAGCCGGTGGAGGAATAGGCCGAAACAACGATGGGTACCGAGGGAAAGTCCTCCCTCAAGCGCCCGATCAGAGGTCGCAGGAGCGATATCTCGCCCGCGGAAGAACCGTGCAGCCAAATGCAACCGCGTACCGGAGGCGGCAGGCCGAAACCCAGCCTCAGTGGAATGCCGTGCCAGTCTCCCCGCACGCTGATCCGATACACGATCCAGGGCAGCGCCGCCAATGCGCCGAAAAGATAGCCGAAATCGAGAATCAGACCCATCGAAAACCAGACTCAGCGCTGTGCCGACGCCATTGTAAAACGGTTATGCTTGTGACGATCAAAACGACAAGGAGTACCGCTCGGTGTTTGACAACGTCCTGGTCCTGGGAGGCGACGGGTTCTGCGGCTGGCCGACCGCTCTGCGGTTGTCGGCGGCCGGCTACCAGGTGAGCATAGTCGACAACCTGTCGCGTCGGCGAATCGACGAAGAATTGGGATGCGATTCGCTCACGCCCATTCGCGCCATCGACGACCGCATCGCCGCATGGCATCGCGTCACCGGGCGCCGCATCGACTTCTACCCGATCAACATCGCCACCGAGTTTCAGGAACTGCTCGAACTGATCGAGCGTAAGAAACCACGCGCCATCGTGCACTTCGCCGAGCAACGCGCCGCACCGTACTCCATGAAATCGGCGGAAAAAAAGCGCTATACGGTGGAGAACAATGTTCCGGGGACGCACAACGTGCTCTGTGCCATCGTCGAATCGGGTCTGGACGTGCACCTGGTCCACCTCGGCACCATGGGCGTCTACGGTTACGGAACGGCCGGGATCGCCGTACCGGAAGGTTATCTCAACGTCAAAGTGGACGTCGGCCCGGGGGAGCAGAAAGAAATCGATATTCTGTACCCCGCGCACCCGGGTAGCGTCTACCATACGACCAAGACGCTCGATGCGTTGCTGTTCTACTTCTACAATCGCAATGACGCGGTACGCGTGACGGATCTGCACCAGGGAATCGTCTGGGGTACGCAAACGCCGGAGACCGAACGCGATGACGACCTGGTCAACCGCTTCGACTATGACGGCGACTACGGCACGGTGCTCAACCGGTTCCTGATGCAGGCCGCGGTGGGACACCCGCTCACGATATACGGCACCGGCGGTCAGACGCGGGCCTTCATCCACATCCGCGATACAGTGCGGTGCATACAGTTGGCCGTCGAGAATCCCCCCGCCCTGGGCGAGCGAGTCGAGATATTCAATCAGGCCACCGAAACGCATTCGCTCCTGGAACTGGCGCACAAGGTGGCCGGATTGACGGGCGCCGATATCCGCTTCTACTCGAATCCGCGGAAGGAACAGGCCGAGAACACCTTGCAGATACGGAATCGGAAGTTTCTGGAACTGGGACTCAACCCGACGACACTGGATGATGGATTGCTGAGCGAAATCGTCGGGATTGCCGAGCGCCATAAGCAACGCTGCGACCTCGGCAAGATCCTCCCCTCGTCCCGGTGGACGCGGGACCAACATCTCGATACGCGAGGCAGCCGAACTCCTCAGGGGCATCGGATCAGCGAGGATCGCCGGGCCGCCAGCGGCTGATGCGCATACTCTACGGCGTTCAGACCACCGGCCACGGACATCTCACCAGGGCGAGGCCCATGGTCGCCGCGCTCAAGGATCGCGGTCACGATGTGCACACGCTGTTCAGCGGCCCACCGCTGGATCCGGAATGGCTTGACCCGGTCTTTACCCCCTACAGCACTCGCCGCGGGCTCACCTTTGTCACCGCGCGAGGCCGAATCCGTCATCTGGCGACCGCGCTTCAATTGCGCTTTGGCGAGATGGAACGGGATATCTACGCATTCGATACCGCCGGTCTGGATCTGGTGGTCACCGACTACGAGCCGGTCGCGGCGCGAATCGGCTGGCTGCGAGACATCCCCTGCATCGGCATAGGCCACCTCTATGCGTTCGCGCATGGGAATGTGCCGGTGGCGGGCCTGAACCTTTTCAACCGCATGGCGATGAAGTGCTTCGCCCCGGCGACGATTCCACTGGGGCTGCATTGGCATCACTTCGACCGACCCATCCTGCCACCGAGCATCAATCTCACGGAGTTCGAGCTTCCGGCGCGCACGAAGGACCATGTTCTCGTCTACATGCCGTTCGAGTCCATTGCTGAAGTTGTCCGGGTCCTGGCCGCAGTCAACAGCCAACGATTCAGATTCTATTGCCGGATCAGCACCCCGCGAGTGGAGGGAAACGTGGAACTCAGGCCGCTGAACCGAAAGGGTTTCGTTGCAGACCTGGTGAACTGCAGCGGGGTAATCGCGAATACCGGGTTCACGTTGATCAGCGAAGCGCTGCACGTTGGCAAGAAAATTCTCACGAAGCCGGTCGCCCAGCAAACCGAACAGGAATCCAACGCGTTGGCTCTTGAGCGACTTGGCCTGGGGACCGTCGTTCGGCGGCTGACTCCGAATGCCGTGGCGTCGTGGGCGAAACTGCCAAACCCACCGGCAGCCGACTACCCCGACGTCCTGGCAGCGGCGGCGGATTGGATCCACCAGGGCAGGTGGAACAACGTGGACCAGTTGGCAGCGGCGCTCTGGACGAGCGCGCCGACACGGCCCCGGTGAGCGCTCAGGAACAGTGCAGCGTCAGCCACTCCGCCACGAGCGCCGGCTTGGTTTCCCCTTCCGTCTGGATGGTGACCTTGACCTTCACCAGGATTTGACCCGATCGCTCCTTGGCGTCGAGGAGCTTGACCACGGCGCGAATGCGCCCGCCGGATTTCACGGGAGCGGCAAAGCGAACGCGGTCGAATCCATAGTTGACCACCATCCTCACGCCCTCTACCGCCGGAACGAAGGCGTTGCAGAGGTGAACGATCATGGACAGCGTCAGCATGCCGTGGGCAATGGTGCCGCCGAACGGAGACTCGGCGGCCCGAACCGGGTCGACGTGGATAAACTGGCGATCCTCCGTGACCTCGGCAAACTGGTCGATGCGATCCTGCCCCACGGGAAACCAGGCTGACGTGCCCAGTTCCTGCCCGACCAATTCGAACAGCCGCCTCCGTGTCATCGTGTCTGGCATCCCGCTCTCCATTGCGTGCCGGTCGCCGCTTCAGCAGACCACACCGCCCCGACGCCAACGTCGCGGCGCAATTTTCCTACGAAGAGGTTGGCTTGAACCGGCACGCCGCGCCGGTCACCGCTCAAGGCCACCGCATCCGTGGTGGCGCAGGGACGAGAGCATATCGAACCGGCCGGGCTTATGCGAGCATTCCGTCATCGACGATCAGCAAACATAATCGGCAACCATGCCGGCTTTCGCATTCACTCCAGCCGACCGGTACTCTATCATCCGCGAATGGAAAATTTTGTCAGACCCTTCGCTGCCCTGCGGCCCGAGGCCGAACACGCCGCGGCCGTGGCGGCGCCGCCGTACGACGTCGTCACCACCGCCGAAGCGCGCCGAATGGCGGTCGGCCGGCCCAACAGTTTCCTGCACATCTCCCGGCCGGAGATCGGTCTTCCGCCGGACACCGATCCCCACAGCGACGCGGTGTACGCCAGGGCAGCCGAAAACCTGCAGCGGCTCAAGGCGCTGGGTCTGCTGATCACGGATGACGCGCCCGGATACTACGTCTACCGGATGCAGACCGGCACTCACGAACAGACCGGTGTCGCGCTCACCGCCTCAGCCCATGCCTACGAGGCGAACCGGTTCCGAAAGCATGAACTGACCCGCCCGGACAAGGAAACCGACCGGGTGCTCAACATGCTCGCCCTGAAGGCGCAGACCGGCCCGGTGCTGAGCGCGTTCCGGGCGGAGCCGACCCTCAAGTCACTGTTTGACGAAGTGAAATCCGGACCGCCGTTGTTGGAAGTCACCGGTCAGCACGACGTGACGCACACCCTGTGGCGCGTCGCCGGCGCTGACGAAATCGGTACCGTCACCGCCGCATTCAACCGCATGGAAGCGCTCTACATCGCCGACGGCCATCACCGCACGGCAGCGGCGGCCCGTGTCGCCGTGGCACTGCGCGGACCGGATGCCGCCGTCGAGACGAGTGCCGACTACATTCTGACCGTCGCCTTTCCCGACGATGAAATGCGGATTCTGGGCTACAACCGGGTGGTCACGGACCTGAACGGTCTCGGCGTCGACGACCTCCTGTCCCGGATTGCGGATGGTTTGGAGGTCGTTCCCGCCGATGACCCGGTAACGCCAGTGCAACCCGCGACCTTCGGCATGTTCGTGGACGAACGATGGTACCGGCTCAAGGTCCCGGTGGGCTCTGTTCCCGGCGACGATCCGGTGGCGTCCCTGGACGTCAGCCTGCTGCAGGATCGGATCCTCGGACCGTTGCTGGCCGTCGGCGACCCGCGAACCGACCCCCGAGTCGATTTTGTCGGTGGCATTCGCGGACCGGAAGAACTCCAGCGCCGTGTTCGCCGGGGTGAGGCGGCCATCGCTTTTTCGCTCTACCCCACGAGCATGGAACAGCTCATGGCGGTTGCCGACGCCGGCATGGTCATGCCGCCGAAGTCAACCTGGTTCGAACCCAAGCTGGCGGACGGGCTGTTGACCCACGTCCTCGACTAACCCGGAATTTTCACCAATCCGCGGCTTCAGCTGCGGCCGCCGGTCCACTCGCCGGGCACGATCATCGCGGCATGGCCCACCGCCGTGACCGGGTCGGGGTGGCAATGCCCCGTGTTTCCCCCGATCTGAATTCAGAACTGCCAACGATTACTGTCAACGATCAAAACTTGTCCTTTTATCCCGGAATACCCATGATGATGGCCCATGAGGTATCGGATTCTCGGCTTGGCAATGTTCGTGGCCTACGCGGCGGCCACGGAGCCGGTGTTGCGCATCAAGGATGGCGACACCATTACCGTGCAGTCCGGCGGCGAAGAGGTGGACATACGCCTCGCCGATATCGATGCGCCTGAATCCGACCAAGCGCACGGCCTGGAGGCGCTCCAGGTGTTGGCCTCCCTGGTCGAAGGCCAGGAGGTCGAACTCGAACTGGTCGGCGGCGATGCCTATCGGCGCATCGTGGCTCGTGTGTTCGCTGCCGATGTCGACGTCAACGCCGAATTGGTTCTGCGCGGCCTGGTATGGGTGCTGCGTGACTACGACCCCGCGCCTGAATTGATTCTCCTTGAGGACGAAGCAAGGGCCGCCGCGCGCGGCCTGTGGGCGGACGCCGATCCCGTACCGCCGTGGATCTGGCGCAAGACCGAGCGGGCGGCGCCGCGGCCACTGCCCTCGATCATCCCGGAAGTCGAGTGCCGGACCAAACGCTACTGCCGGGAAATGACAACCTGCGAAGAAGCGCTCGGGCACCTGCGCCAGTGCAAGCTCGGCACGCTGGACGGCGACGGCGACGGGATTCCCTGCGAACAACTCTGCCGAAACATTCAGGGATAGTCCTTCCAAAGGCCCTATGGCAGGCGTATTGGAGCGGCTGAGAGGGGCGCGGATTGATTCCAAATCGGGCGTACTCCCATTCGCCACTATCGGTAAGCGTTCTGTTCTCGGGGGATCGAGGGTTGCTGGATGGCGATGTTCACCGTTTCGGCGAGTGCACGGCAAGGGTTTGTAGCGGACCTGGTCGTTGGGGTTAGCGGTTCAGCGACCGTTTCCAGTCTTTGCGTAGCCGAGGTAGTGGTAGCGGGCGATGAATGCGTTCCACTGCTTGCTTTTCCGGCCGCCCAAGACGCACAAACCGCTCCTGGCAATCAGCCCAGACGAAGAAGAACCAATGACCCCCAAACCGCGTTAATATTACGGTCGGCGGGTCGTCTCGCTTGGCGAGTTGGCCACACAAATCAGAAGTCTCCGTAGAGGGAAGATGATGAAAAAACTCTGGGTCCTTACTGTGCTGTTCCTATTCCCGGGCGTTTCGGCGTTAGCGCAGCAGTTTCCGCCCGGGTTCGTCGATCCGATGCCGCTGCTAGCGGCGGCGTCCGAGGAGATTGGCGAGCAGAACTTTCAGTGCGTCACATTTTCAGGCACCGGCTACAGCGGCGCGGTGGGACAGACCTATGAAAATGCCGTCAACATCGACTGGACGCGCATCCAGATGGCCAACTACACCCGCACCATCAACTGGGAAACCGGAACGAGCATAGAATCCTTCGACCGGGAGCCGGGCCTCAATCCCGCCTCGTGGAAATACGGGCTCGGCTGGATGGGCGGCACGCCCACCCAGAAGCAGACGCGTCAGACCTTTATCGTGAACGGCAATACCGGGTGGGCGATTGATGGCGACGGGCCGCCGGTGACGGCTACGGCTGAGGACGCGGAACAGTGGCAGCTGGACATCTGGCTGAATCCCCCGGGCTTTCTCAAGGCGGCTCGCATGCCGGGCGCCAACCCCGAGGCCTTCTGGCGCTGGGAGCAAATCGAGATGGGGCGCGACGGCAACGTCGTCAACCTCACGAAAATGCACGTCGTGTCGATCACGGTGCTGGGCAAGTACCGCGTGGACGCCACCATCAACCCGCAGAACCAGATTCAGCGCATCCACGCGATGGTAAGCGAACCAGCGCTCGGCGACTTCAACATTGAGCAAGAGTCCACGAACCAGCAGCAGTTCGGCAACGTGAAGTGGCCGACCAACTGGCATTCGCATCAGGGCTGGGACGACAATTGGCAGTTCGCCAGCGATAGCACCGGCCACAACGCGTACGGCGGTACGTTCCCGGAGGTGCAGCCGAACGTCTGCCCGGATTCGATTCCGGTGCCTGCGAACCTGCAGCCGTCCCCAAGACCAGACCCGGCGATCGTGACCGTCGAAAGGATGGCCGAGGGCGTCTACCTGCTGGGCGGCGGACCCGCCAATAGCTACATGGTGGAGTTCAGGGACTGGGTGGCCGTGTTCGACGCGCCGATCAATGAAAAGCGTAGCCTGGCGGTCATCGAAGAGGTCGTGAAGCTAACCCCAAACAAGCCGATCCGGTGGCTGATCAACACGCACGTGCACTTCGACCACATTGGTGGACTTCGTACCTACCTGCACATCGGGTCCACGATCGTCACGCACCGGAAGAATATCGGGATGCTGAACCGGGACGTGTTGAACTACCGGACTCAGGGCGTGGAGCCCGACATCACGTCGCTGTGGCCACCTACCGAGCTGGCCGAGGGTTACAACTACGAGGCAATCAACGAGAACTTCGTGATTACCGACAACGAGCGCATTCTGCGCGTTTACTACGTGCAACCCCTGAGTCATGCCACCGGGATGCTGATGGCGTACCTGCCCGAGGAGAAGATCGCCTTCCAGGCGGACCTCTTCGACACCCACGAACCGCCTCCGGCCGAGCCGACGCCCGCCATGCAAAGTTTCTTCAACCAGATTCAGCGGATGTCGTTGGATATTGAGACGGTCGCGCCGTCACACGGCCCGCCAGTGCCCTATTCGGACTTTGTTGAAGCCATGGGCGGCGAAGCCAGGCTCTGCGAGACCGTGATTTCTGGCGGGGCCGTTGGGATGGCGCCCTGTGAGACCGTAGATCGCTAGTGGCTTGTCACGGCTGATTAGTGGCGGCCTGGCCCGACCGTTCGCGCCGCCAGGCGGAACTGGCGGCGTCCGATCACCCCGGGGCCAGGCCTCGATTCGCTTCTTCCAAACGTCCGCTTTTTTCCCAGAAGCGGTCATTCAGATCTGGCTGGATGTCTAGAGGCCGAATGACCGCTTTGTGGTCTTCCCTCAGTAAAGTGGACGGTTTCGTTAACGGTCAAAAAACGCCGAGCTCCACTGATCAGACTAGCCATCGACATTGCCGCGCTACTCGCGCAACGCGCCGAAGCCGTCTGCCGCAAGTACCTGCCCCACGGTCGATGGCAGGGCCGGTACTGGTGCGCCGGCGAATTGCCACTCCGCCAAACAAATCGCATTTGCACTAGTTTCCTTCCCGCGGCTACGGCCACTTTTTCGAAGTCACGACGGAGGGTGAAGTCGTTTGGGAATACGTCAATCCAGTGGGCGGTCGCACGGCTGGCGATTACGCGATATTCGCCACGATGACCCAGGACGCTGCGGAGCGAGTTAACTCAAGCTTCAAGTGCGCTCGCTACGAGCCCGACTACCCTGGTCTTCAGGGCAAAGGCCTGTTCGAAGCGGTGCCCGGACTCGACTATGACGAGACCTTCGATCGAGCCTCCTCCACTCCCGCGATTCGCGGTGTCCAGTCGAGTACCACGTCGGTGCTTCGTCAGAAAGTCACGACCTTCATTGACGGTCTGCCGATTCTCGGCTCACAGGGTACGCTGCAGCTGACCGGCGTGGAGCGCGTCGAGGTCTTTAGACTGAAGTTCCCCCCCATTTTACCCGGTGATAGTGGGTTAAGCACTTGATTCGGATACAAAAGTCGCGCCCGAGCGTTTCACATATGTTCCCATGTATATACGCATCTTTATATTGCAATTACAAGCGTTATAGCCTATACTCGTTCCCATGTATATCGAAACCGTCCCCAACCGCAGCTCGCCACCGGCCGTGCTCCTGCGCGAAGGCTGGCGCGAGGGTAAGCGCGTGCGCAAACGCACCCTCGCCAATCTCACCGCCTGGCCCGCCGAGAAAGTCGAGACCCTGCGCCGCCTGTTGAAAAACGAACCCCTCGTCGGCCGCGACGACGCCTTCGACATCGAACGTTCCCTGCCCCACGGCCATGTCGCCGCCGTGCTCGGCACCCTGCGCAAGCTGCGCCTGGACCGAACCATCGCCGCCGCCGCTTCGCCGCAACGCGAGCGCGTCCTGGCGCTCATCGTCGCCCGCATCCTCGACCCGGGCTCGAAGCTGGCCACCGCCCGGGGCTTGGCCGAAGCCACCGCGCGCGACTCGCTCGCCGAGACGCTCGGGCTCGGGGCGATCGACGAGGACGACCTGTACGCCGCCATGGACTGGCTGCTCCAACGCCAGCACGCCATCGAGCGGCGCCTGGCCAAGCGCCATCTCGCCGACGGCGCCCTGGTGCTCTACGACCTCACCTCGGTGTACCTGGAAGGGCGCCGTTGCCCGCTGGCCAAGCGCGGCTATTCCCGCGACGGCAAACGCGGCAAGCTGCAGATCGAGTTCGGGCTTTTGTGCGACCGCGAGGGCTGTCCGGTGGCGGTCGAGGTGTTCGACGGCAACACGGCCGATCCGGCCACGGTGGGCGCGCAGATCGACAAGCTGCGTCGCCGCTTCGGGCTGTCCCGCGTGGTGCTGGTCGGCGACCGCGGCATGCTCACCGAGGCGCGCATCCGCGAGGACGTGCGCCCGGCGGGCCTGGACTGGATTAGCGCCCTGCGCGCGCCCGCCCTCCGCGAACTGGTGGAATCGGGGGCGGTGCAACTGTCCTTGTTCGACGAGACCGACTTGATCGAGATCCGAAGCCCCGCCTATCCGGGCGAGCGGCTGATGGTGTGCCGCAATCCGCTGCTCGCCGCCGAGCGGGCGCGTAAGCGCGAAGACCTGTTGCAATCCACCGAGGGCGAACTCGATCCCATCGTCGCCGCCACGAAGCGCGACAAGCGCCGCCTCAAGGGCCAGGACAAGATCGGGGTGCGGGTCGGCAAGGTCGTCGGCAAGTACAAGATGGCCAAGCACTTCGAACTGGAGATCGCCGAGAACGCGTTCACCTACCGGCGCAAACCCGAGTCCATCGCCGCCGAAGCGGCCCTGGACGGGCTGTATATCGTGCGCACCAGCCTGCCGGCGGGCGAACTCGACGCCGAGGGGACCGTGCGCGCCTACAAGCGCCTGAGCGTCGTCGAGCGCGCCTTCAGGAGCTTGAAAACCGTGGACCTGAAGGTGCGGCCCATCTACCACCGTGCCGCCGGGCGGGTTCGGGCGCATGTGTTGTTGTGCATGCTCGCCTATTACGTCGAATGGCACATGCGGGAGCGGCTCAAGCCGCTGCTGTTCGACGACGACGATGCGGCGGCCGCCGCCGCCGCGCGCCCCTCCATCGTGGCGCCGGCCGAGGTCTCGCGATCCGCCAAGAACAAGGCCCAGCGCAAACGAAACGCATCGGGGTGCCCGGTGCACAGCTTCCGCACGCTGCTCGACGACTTGGCGACGGTCGCCAAGAACCGCGTCGTCGCCCGCCTGCCCGACACCGAACCGTTCAAGGTCCTCACCCGGCCCACCGCGCTACAGCGCGAGGCCTTCAAATTACTCGGCGTACGCCTGGAACGTTCCCAGTAGCGATCTCGCAGTTTCTTTTATTGTTACGAAAAAACAACGGGTTAGCTACTACAGCCTCTGGAAGTTCAGTTTAGAGGTCCGCAGAGCGCAGCATTCGGTCGCGCGACTTTCGGCGGCGCCATCAACTACGTTACCCGGGATCCGGGCGATGAGTTCGAGGGCGACGTGCGACTCGAGACCAGTACTCTCGGCCGTAACTCACTCGAGCTTCTGCTGGCCGGGCCGATCTCCGATACGGTCGGGTACACGGTGAATATCAACGTTGATGAATACGCGGCCCCCGACGACTGGGAATCGACCGAAGGCCTCGGCCCCCATGAATCCACAACCGAGTATTTCGACGGCAAGCTGAAGTTCACGCCTTCCGAAGTCTTCGACGCCGAGATCTCGTTCTCTCATCTGGTGACTGACGACGGGATGCCGATCGAAGTCGATATCTCGCCGCAGGCGTATGCTGCTTGCGTGAACTTCCCGAGCCCCAACTTGGTGGGTGTGAACTGGATCCAAGGCACCTTCGATTGCGACGTTTCGCTCCCGGTGGGCGGCATTCCGACCAATACCGATACGGCCGCTCCCTACGCCGGCACGCCTGACGAGTTGCTGGCACGAGCGTTCTCGGTCTCGGATCCCGGTGTCTACACTGCGCGAAATCGAATTCAGGGCGAGTTCACCTTCGGGCTGGCCAACGACACGACGATTCAGGTTCTCGGATTCGTCCTGGAAGAGCAAAAGGAATGGTGGAACGATACCGACCGCAGTGACGCGCCGGTGAACATCGTTAACGGCATGCTGGCTATGGGGATGCAGCCGATCGGTCATATGGCGTCCCCGGCGGACACTGACGAGCTTGCCAGCCAATTCGGTTTTACGGTCGTCCCCAACGTGATTTTTTCGGAGGATTCGAAAAACGTTGGCGTGTTCGGCAGCATCAACTACGACATCAGCGACAGCACGACCTTTTCTTTCGAGGGTCGCTGGCAGAACGAGGACCTGACCAACATCAACCCGATTACTAACGAAGCGTTTACGAATTCGACGGATTCGTTCCTGCCCCGCGTGGCGCTCACGCATACGTTGGATAACAACGTGACCCTCGACGCGCAGGCCTCGAAAGGCAACAATCCCGCCGGCGTGATCCCGGCCGCACGTAGCCCACGGACAATCCAGTCTCACGCTCAGGCTACGGCACTGGGACTCGTCAACTGGTCGCTCGACAGCACGCTGCTTTACGAAGAGGAGGAGATCACCAACCTGGAGTTCGGCGTCAAAGCCACCTTGGCCGAGAACCGTGTGACGCTCGCCAGCACGATCTACACGATGGACTGGGAGAACTACAATCAGCCGTTCACGCTGAACTGGAACATCAACACGCTATGGAGGCAGTCGGGCAACCCGGGGCCCTCACCGGGGTTGCTGGCCGGCTTTGGCAATGGCGATTACATGCTGCGCGCCCAGCTGAACGCAGGCGATGCCAGTGTCCTCGGCTGGGAAAACGAAGGCCGTTGGCTGGCGAATGACGACTGGACGGCAATCAGAGGTGGCAATTCCGGCATCATGTCCGATGAGCCATGCCCAACTCGGCAACCAGTGCAGCCAACCGTTTGTCCCGGGTCCAAATTCCGGCGAAGCCGGCGAGAACCGCGGAGGCAAGCAGATGAGCGTCGATATACCCAATACCACGTCCCATGAGTCGATGCTGCTCGATGAGGAAAAGTACTTCGGCATCGGTAGCCACCGCCACCTGGGGTAACGCCGCCATCAGCGACAATATTTCAGTTCTGTTTCGCAGGTCGCCGCAGGCTAATTCACCGATGATGAATGGGTGAGTCAGTACCCGGTTTACATTCAGTCTATCGACCAACGTGTCATTTCCAACACGCAAATAGTCGATCCAGACCGAAGTGTCGACCAGGATCATGCTTTAGCGGAGCGTCGGCGGGGGACGGGTTTCAAATTCGGATCGGACGCGCCCAACCTGGCCAGCCGCCGCGCACTCTCGCGTTCGATGAGAGCCTTCAGCCCCTCGCGCACCAAACTTGCATTTTTGCGCACGCCGCTAATACGCCGGGCGTCGGACAACAATTGGTCGTCAATGTTTATAGTGGTTCTCATGGCTGCTCCTGAAACGCTGGAGAATCAAGCATCAAATAATACATCATAAGATGCCCAATACAGTGACTTCTGGCTGTGGCAACCTTGATGCCGCGTACTCGCACGGATAATGTAGCGAGTGTGGACGAAAAACGGGTACTCAAGGGCCGCGGTGCGCTGTCGAATCCCGCCGGGAGGTTCGAGAAGACGGTCAGCGTTGCCGTTGACGACGGTTGGGAAGCGCCGGACGACGAGGCGTTTCCTTCGCCGGACCCGCGCACGACCTTTCTGGCCGATTGGACCAGAAACATCATTGCCACCAATCGGTCGCCGGACATCCCCTTCGATCAATCCATCAATCCCTACAAGGGTTGCGAACACGGGTGCATCTACTGTTATGCGCGCCCGACCCATGGCTTTCTCGACCTTTCGCCGGGCCTTGATTTCGAGACCAGGATATTCGTCAAGCGCCAGCCGGTGGAACGGCTCCGTGAAGCCTTCGAAAAACCGGGATACGAATGCAAAACCCTGGCCATCGGCACCAACACGGATCCGTACCAGCCGGGCGAGAAACGCTACCAGGTCACGCGCCGGCTTCTGGAAACCCTGCTGGAATACCGCCATCCGGTGAGCATCACCACCAAGGGCAAGTTGATCCTGCGCGACCTGGATCTGCTCCGCGAGTTGGCTGCCGCCGGCTTGGTTAGCGTCGCCGTCAGCATCACGACCCTGGACGACAGGCTGAAAGCCAAGCTCGAGCCGCGCACCGCGTCACCGCGGGCGCGGTTGCGGATCGTACGCGAACTGGCCGGCGCGAACGTGCCGGTGGGCGTGATGATGGCGCCGGTGATTCCCTTCATCAACGACAACGAGATCGAAACCGTCGTCGCCCGCTCGGCCGAAGCCGGCGCCGCGTTCGTCCACTACATCATGCTGCGTCTGCCCTTCGAGGTGAAGGATCTGTTTGCCGAATGGCTCGCCGAACACTACCCGCTGAAGGCCGAACATGTCATGAACCGGGTCCGCGACATGCATGGCGGCAAGCCCTACCGGGCGGATTGGGGCGCCAGAATGCGCGGCCGTGGCGTGTACGCCGAGTTGATTGCCAAACGCTTCAAGCTCGCGCTGCGCAAGCACGGATTCCAGCGATCCCGGCGCATCCCGCTCAGGACCGATCTCTTCCGCCGACCCTTCGAGCAGACATCGTTGCTTTAGCCCTCACAATTAACCCATATGGACGGCGTCCGGAATCAGCCAACCGGAATCAAGCAAACCTTTCATCGAAACGCGCTCTAATGATATCCGGCGCCAACCCCTGAGTTATGAAGACGAGCTTGGACAAGCGCTCTTCGCTCGGCCATTCGTCCAACCACGAGATTGGAAAAAATACGTGTTGCACCCCATGAATAACCGCCGGTCGGTCCGATCTATGTTTGACATTGAGGAACCCTTTCATCCGCAATAGATTCTCTCCAAACTCTATTGCCAAAGCCTGAATAAACTCGTTGAATTCCTCGCTATCGATCGGTTTCTCGATCTCGATCAAAAAAGTCGTTATTTCAGATCGATCTCCGCCGTGGATATGTACTTTTTCATGATCATGACGTTCTGTTACATTTGAGGGATCCACCGCTGAACCTAACCAACAAGCAAAATCGGCAATAGCCGTCTCGGTTTCGTCAGTATCTTGAACAATCAGGACGTTTGGATCAATTTCACCGTTCGAAATCTCATGAACAACTGCTCTGGGATTAATTTGCCGGACACGTTCCATTAATTCCAGATAACCGTCCCGATTGGAAAGTGTTTCTACAAGATCCTTCTTCGAAAAGATCAAATGATCGGCGATGGCAATTTGCTTCACCGCCTCCGGAAATCGTTCTATCGATGACGAGCCCATGATACCGTCGACCACTGTAGCGACACTTCTGAGGCGATAACGATTTAATAGAGTCTCATCCGTCATTAGAGTGTGGATAATCGGCGCCGGATCGGCTAGTCCCGTCGTTTCGACGATAACTCGTTCAACTGGTGAAATCCGCCCGGTGTCCAGCCACATCGCCAGCGATCCCAGTTTGTCTTGAAGATCTCCCCGAATAGAGCAGCATATACAGCCATTATTCATCTCAATAATTTGTTCCGAGCTCGTCTCTACGAGAAGATGATCTATGCCAATTTCACCAAATTCATTGATAATTATCGCCGTCAACTTCATATTCGGCTGCCTTACCAAGTAATTTAGCAAGGTGGTCTTTCCACTACCCAGGAAGCCTGTGACGATTACAACCGGAATCTTTTGCAAATTGTGTCGAGTCATGCGCTGTTATTGTTCGTCTTTACGGGCCACGCCGCCTCATAGCAAGAAATGAACGACACAACAGGTGACCGATGCTGTTCGATGGTTGTCATTCCGGTGGCAACGTCGCGGATCCAAAATCGATATTGGCGGGTCCGTCTCGAAATTATGGTCGTATACCTATTTCGATCATTCGCGGTCTAGGTGGAGTTCTATCGAACAACGCAGTGATTCGCTCCGTCATCGCAGTGCCGAGTTCTTCCACATCCGCAATTGTCTGGGCGGAACTATAAAATCGAGTCACATCGTGGCCGATACCGATAGCGACCAGTTCCACCGGAGAGCGGGTTTCAATCCAGTTTATCACCCGACGAAGGTGGGTTTCCAAATAAGTCTTCGAGTTGGCGGTGAGTGTGCTGTCATCTACCGGTGCACCGTCGGAAATCACCATCAATATGCGCCTTTCCTCCGCCCGCTTGATCAACCGGTTATGGGCCCATAGTAGTGCTTCGCCATCAATATTTTCTTTCAGCAGCCCCTCGCGCATCATGAGCCCCAAATTACGTCGGACTTTTCGAAATGGCGTGTCGGCCGCCTTGTAAATTATATGAAGTAGATCATTAAGGCGGCCAGGATTGCTCGGTTTGTCCAACTGAATCCACTTCTCAAAGCTTCGACCGCCGTTCCATGCATTCGTCGTGAAGCCCAGAATCTCTACCTTAACACCGCATCTCTCGAGGGTGCGCGTAAGAACGTCCGCTGCTATTGCGGCAACTAGAATCGGCCGGCCGCGCAACGAGCCGGAGTTGTCCAGCAAGAGCGTTACGATTGTACTCTTGAATTCGATATCCGATTGCGCCTTAAACGAGCATGGAGATTGTGGGTTGGTGATAACGCGAGACAAGCGTTCCGTATCGAGGATCCCTTCTTCCAGGTCAAATTGCCAATAGATACGCTGGAATGCCAGTAGTCGACGCTGCAATTGATTTGCCAGTTTGGAGATAGCCCTGGACATATCGAACATCTGTTGATCCAGGTATTTGCGAAGGCTATCCAGTTCGCTAACATCGCAGAGTTCTTCCGCCTTTGAAACCACGTCGTGCGCGTCGGTAAAAACTTTATAGGCAGGCGGCTCGAACGAAGAATGTAGCATCCCGCTTGGCCACCAAGGAACAGTGCCTTGGTGATTACCGTCCCCGGGGTTCGCGCCTTCATTATCGATATCGTCGATCGCAATGTCATTGCTGGAGTCATTGTTTTGATCAACGTCATTATCATGTCCCACCGTTACAGCGCTATCTATAACAACATCTTCTATGTCGGAGAGTTTAGAGCTCTCTATTTCCCCTCCCATAGTTTCATCCGCCTCTTCACCTTCATGTCCAATATCCAAGTCATGACCGACCAGTTTAGCTACAATGCGAAGGCTAATCAGGGATAAATCTCGCTGGTTTTCTATGTTATCAATGAGCAAGTCAATCAGATGGCCAACCCTTTTCTCTAGAAACATGCGTTGGCTTTCGACTTTTACTCTGGCTGCTTCTGGAGGCGATTCACCCGTCAGACGCTCCCGGACAATCAGGCCCAATACCGCTGCGACAGCGTTTGCCTCAGTATCTCGCCCCGTCGAAAGACCGGATTTTAACGCTCTCTCTTGCGCCAGAGCCGCCAGATTTGCTCTCACACCGAGCATTTTCCTGGCACCAATAGCTTCTACGCGGGCCTCCTCAATTGCGTCAAAAAAATCACATGCAAGCCCTCCAGCAGGCCTAAGTTTACGGTGCAAATCGGCATCATGATAACGATGCTTGAGCGCAAGCGAGTCTGCCGTTCCCCGAATTTCCGCTACGTCTATCGCACCAGCCTTTTTAGACAAGTATGACACACGTTCCTGCACAGCGTTGACACTTTTCTCTGCAATTTCGACCGGTGTACCCTTTTCGTAGTCGCGTGCAATAGCGCGCATAGCTGTAGTTATTGCGTGCTTGAAAATAGCCTTCGAGTTGCTACGATAGCTCAAAGTTCATTCGCTCGACTTGCAGGGTTACCGATCCATGATCAGATTACTAGCTGACTCGTTTAATTCAATATTGAAGCATCGCTGAAAATACTCGGCTACGATCACGCGTTCCGTCTCATCACATCGATTGAGGAAACTCAAACTGAACGCCATCCCAATATCGCCGAAGATTCGTGCATTTTGCGCCCATATAAGCACTGTACGCGGACTCATCACTGTGGAAATATCTCCGATCATGAAACCCGCCCGAGTTAAGTCTGCTACCCGCACCATATTGGAGATAACTTCGCGGCCATCTTCGGTTTCATAATAAGGCTCCTTCGCGAGAATAATCTTGACTTCCGTTGCATGTGCCAAGTAGTTCAACGTTGTGACGATATTCCAGCGATCCATCTGGCCTTGATTTATCTGTTGTGTTCCATGGTAAAGTCCGGTGGGGTCACCCAAACCAACTGTATTGGTTGTCGAGAAAAGACGAAATGCGGAATGGCGGTCAATTACACGTTTTTGGTCCAGCAGCGTTAGCTTACCTTCCGCTTCCAGTACTCGCTGAATTACAAACATTAGGTCTGGCCGACCGGCGTCATACTCATCGAAGACAAGCGCCGTCGGATTTTGAATTGCCCAGGGTAAAATTCCTTCGCAAAATTCTGTAACCTGCTTGCCATCTCGAATAACGATAGTGTCTTTGCCAACAAGGTCAAGTCGGCTAATATGACCGTCGAGATTTATACGGATGGTAGGCCAATTAAGTCGCGCTGCAACTTGTTCGATATGGGTTGATTTTCCTGTACCATGATAGCCTTGGATCATCACGCTACGATTGTGCTTAAATCCCGCCAGTATCGCAATTGTTGTAACCCGATCAAACACATAGGCTTCATCGATATCAGGCACAAATGGAGTACGCTCTGTAAATGCCGGCACGTGTATATCAACGTCAATACCGAAGACTTCTTTTGCGCAGACACTTCGATCCGGCATTGGCGAAGTCGGTATTGAATGGGCCTCGATCAGGCTCATAAAAGTCTCTTATTATCCAGGCAAATTAAAGCGCAATAGGCTACCACCTGTTGTTTCCCACGTAAATCCGTAATCTTGTCCAGTCTTGTGAAATGAGAGGTGAGGATAAACGCTGAGTGCGAATCCAGCGAGAAATTGGCCTGGAGCGGTGAATTTGGGGTCTTTGGTGGATGCCCCTGGACGTACCCGTGGAAAGACTTCAAACCCTGGTTCAAGGTCTCGCGTTTCACTGTGGCAGCGAGCCGGTGGCCCCAAAATCCTTGGTTCGCATGGACGCATACAGTTTCATGCAACGGATTCTGGTGCGTCTCGACTACGCCGGCTTGGGCAAATCCGAGAAGATTTCCGCTCGTTCGCACCGTTAGACGGCACGGTTTCACACTCAGGCCGCGCTCGCGCATGAGTCCAGTGACCTTCTTACCGAGAGATCTTCGGGCCGCTCACGACGCACTACTTCCCGGCGCGGCGCGGGACGGCCCTCCGCTTTGCGGGCCACTCGTTCTCCATCGCCAACTGGCCCACCTTAATTTTCCGGTCGTTGGTGGTATTCAGACTCTTTGGGGCCCTATACTTACAGTGATCGTGCTGACGGCTGTTGCTGAGTCGATGCGAAGGGAGATCCGGCATGAAAAACTCAAATCACCACGATTCGACGCCAAGGCCTTGGCCTGAAATGTTGACAGCATTGAGCTGGCTCGCTCTTGCAATTGCGGGGGCAATGCCGTATTCGGCGAACGCGCAGGACGACATCGCCGACACCTGGGTGGTCGTCCACGCCGGGACGCTACTCTCGGTACCGGGGGAGCAGCCGGAAAGCGAAAAGACGATAGTCATCAAGAATGACGTCATCGAATCGGTTCTGGATGGTTATGTACCGGCGGCGGACACTGCGGCTGTCGATGCCGAAGTTGTATCTCTCGAGGACCGGTTCGTTCTTCCCGGCCTGATGGATATGCATGTTCACCTAAGTTTCGATCAAATAAGCCGTTTGGCCAGAAAAAATGACGCTGCAGATAGGGCGGTTACAACAGTAATCACCGCTCAGACGATGCTGATGTCGGGTTTTACGACAGTGCGCGACACGGCGTCATCGGGTCCGGCCTTGTTCAGCGTGCGCGACGCGATCAATCAGGGCCGTATTTCCGGGCCAAGAATTTTTGCTTCGGGCGCAGCTATTTCAACCACGGCCGGACATGGCGATTCCATGCTGGATAATCTGTCGGAACGACTATTCTGTGACGGACCATACGACTGCCGAAAATTGGTTCGGCAACAGATCCGAATCGGGGCGGATTTTCTAAAAATTTCCGCTTCCGGCGGCGGCAGTGAAGACAATGGTGGCCCGGATGATCCGGCCGAAATGCTCGATGATGAGATCAAGGCGGTTACGGATACTGCCCACAGCATGAAGCGATTGGTCACTGCGCACGCGCACGGGACGGCCGGAATCAATGCCGCGCTGCGCAATGGTGTGGATTCGATCGAACACGGCACTTTCCCGGATGAAGAGTCCATTCGCCTGTATTTGGAGACCGGTGCGATCATGGTTCCAACTCTTGCGTTCATAACAGGATGGGATGACGAGTTTCTCGCCGGACTATCGCCCGAACAGAAAATTCGCAAGCAGCAGTTCATCGATCTGCAGCCAAAAGGTGTTGCGATGGCTTACCAAGCCGGCGTGGTGATCGCGGCGGGCACCGATTTCGGTAACTTGATTCCTCACGGAGCCAGTGCTCGAGAACTTATTGCCTATGTCGAATTGGCAGGAATGACCGAGATGGACGCGATAGTGACGGCGACCGTCAATGGTGCAAAGCTGCTGCGTAAGGAGGATGTGCTCGGCACGCTGGAACCGGGTAAGTTCGCAGATCTGATTGCGACGAGAACAAGTCCGCTCGATGACATTCATGTACTTACGGAAATACCTTTCGTGATGAAAGGCGGCGTAGTCCACAAAGACGAGCAATAACGACGCTGACACTCCTGGGATGGGATGTCCTTCCGCCTATCCGTTCTTGAAAATATCGCTGGAGAGGGGAGTGAGTAGTTACTGTGAATCAATATAAGAACATCAGTGTTATGTCCCCAGCCGGAGGCTATAAGGAGAGTGGGATTGGTCGAGAGAACGGCTCCGAAATGATCAAGGAATACTTGCAAGTCAAAAGCGTATGGATCAGCACCGCATGACACAAACGAACTCACTTAGCCCAATTCACGAACCACAGGAGAAGTATTTTTTGACCCTATAACTGGATGTGCCGCCAAAGTGAAATTGGTTCAAGTCGTCGCGGATTCGCAATCCAGCTTGATGAGTGCCGAGGGCGCTGTCTCAATAGTTTTCAAGTGCTTCAGCAGGGTAGTTGCCTGGCTGTGAGCAAGCCCACCGACCGCTGCGCAGCGCAGAAATTTATCGTGTAGTTGATCGTCGCTCATCGGATTGCCCGGCATCCCCTTTGGCTCACCCAGATATCCTGTCAATTCCCTGCCGTCATCGGTCAGTAGGGTCACCCGTGCGCATTCTGGAAAATCCGTATTCTGTAGTGACTCTACGCGACGCATTTCGACCTTTGACATCTCCGATTGAAGCTGCGGGTCCGACAACGCTTGCTGAGTGAGGTGTTCTATACCAAGTCGTCCGCGCGCCAACATGGTGCCTACGGCAAATGGCATGGAAAACTGAGCTTCCTGCGGGGTGCTCGGCTTATCGTAGAGCAGACTTGACGCGACAAGCGGTGGAGATTCACAAACAACTTTTTGGATGTTTTCGCTTCGTAGCTCATTTTCTTCCATGAGATGCTGCGTAAGCTCTACCGCTGCATGGCCGGCCGAACAAATCGGATACTGTTTAAAAAAATACCCGGATTAACCAGACGCCATTCCGCTCCAAGATTGTCAATGCCGTCATTAGCGACGACCCCGTCGTTGAGCAACTGAATGAAACCGTTTCTGCCCTCCAAGACAGCCAGCGGTGCGTTGTGTCCTTTGGACGCCAATAGTGCCGCGTCTACTCCAATAGCAGCTGCTCGACCCGCCAGATAGGGTTTTGCGTCGGTCCCAAACGCGACTTTCATTCCACCAGCCTGTAGTCCTGCCAACGATAGGGCGGCAGCCGTCTGTAATTCTGAAAGCTTGATTGCTTTTGCCGCCGCGGCCGCGGCGCCAAATGCGCCGAAAGTCGCCGTGCTCCACCATCCCTTGCGGTAATGACTATCGGTACACAATAGCGCAACGGCATAGGACACCTCGGAGCCGACTACGAATGCTTCCAGGAGTCGGCGCCCTGTGGCCCCGACGAATTCCGCGGCTGCCAACGCGGCGGGAAACACAACGGTCGACCCATGCATGATTCCCGCATAGCAGGTGTCGTCAAAATCCAGCACGTGCCCAGCCGTTCCGTTCACAAGCGCGGCACCGACCGGGGACAAACGATCCGAACTCCCGAAAACCGTGGCGGAACCAGGTGCGTAGGTCTGCCTGGCGTAGTCGACGATTCGGCTGGACTGCGGGCATGCGGCGCCGGCGATGGCGACGCCTACCAAATCGACGATACATCGCTTTGCCGCCGTTCTAACGTCGTCCGGCACTGCGTTCAGGCCCAGTGCGCAAGCCCACGCGGCGATTTGCTCTGCCAATGATGATGAATCCGGCACGAGATTTACGAAGATTCGTCAGGCTGTTTAATTTCACATCCCAACGGCGCCGCGGCTTCCGTTAACCACCCCCAGAAGGAAACGGCCAATTCTCGTGAAACATAGGCGTCGAAAACGAGCTCTTGGCTGATATTTACTCTATGAACCAATACTGGCATGTGATGGATGGCACTTTGCGCGAAGGCGTCCGCTGGGAATACTGAGGGATCCACGTCTATCGGTAGACCACGATTCAGCAGCAGATCCGACTTGGCCCCGCGAATACGCAAAACCGTTCGACTATGTCCAATTTCAGTTACGATCGCTTCGTCACCAAGCGATGCAGCGTCCAGCCGACGCAGAATTTCATCGTTCGACGGGCAGGTAATCCAAAGACGTTCGGGTCCTACGCGGAACACCGATCGCTCGCCGAGCGATGTCGCCCGTCGCAAGTCAATTGGGATCTCGACATTTAGCGTTGCCGCCAGCGTCTCGCATACCGATCCAAAACTGCTTCTCCAACCCGAGACCTGGACGAGATCTCTCTTCCGACGTTCATGTATCGAAACGGCGGTCGAGCCTTCCGGTACACCTATCCGGCCGGCACGGTAGACGGCCGCGAGAGCCGATTGCTTCTCAAGCATTCAATCGCACCCGATCGGGATCCACGAAATGCGGCGACACAATTCGAACGGCCGTAACTTCTCCACGCAGCGCAAACACCGCGTCTACCAGTTCCCCCTGCCTCGATTGGCCACCGGATACAAAACCCAGTCCGATATTCTTGTCAAGCTCCGGAGAAAAGGCCACCGATGAAACGAATCCGATGCCGTGTCCCCTATGTTGCCCCTGCTCACACAAAATGGCTCCGGCACTGAATTTTCCCTGGCCGTTCGCCGGTTCCAACCCGACCAGTTGGGGGCGGCTGCTATCGACCATCCCTTCGCGTTGCATCAAGGTACTACCGATAAAGGACTTTTTCTTGCTCGCCATCCGACCCATACCCAGATCGGCAAGGGCCGTCCGGCCGTCGATCTCCGCCCCGGCAACGTGTCCTTTTTCAATTCGCAGTATATTCAACGCCTCTGTACCGTAGGGCACGATACCGTATCGCTGTCCCGCATCGTAAATGGCTTGCCAAACCTGTTCTCCGTAACCGGCGGGGGTATAGATTTCGTATGCCATCTCGCCGGAAAAGCTCAATCGATTCAAGCGTATTGGAACCTCATTCAGATGACCATGGTTAACTCCCATGAACGGGAATGATGAATTACTGAAATCGACATCGACGAACACGCTCGAGAGCAGATCGCGGCTTCGCGGACCGGCGACGGCCAGCGCTGCCCACTGGCTCGTTACGGTGGTCAGTTGAACATCGAGGTCAGGCCAGGCCGTCTGGAGCAAGAACTCGAGATGGGTCGCGACCTTCGCCTCACCCCCGGTGGTCGTCGTCATAAAATAGTGATTCTCGGATATTCGCGAGGTTGTACCATCGTCGAACACCACCCCGTCCAGCCGCAACATCACGCCGTATCGGGCTTTGCCAGGCTTTAGTGTGTCCCAATTGTTGACGTAAACGCGATTTAGAAATTCAGCTACGTCTGGCCCCTGAACGTCGATCTTCCCAAGACTCGAAACATCGACCATCCCCACGCTATTTCGAACCTCAGCCGCTTCGCGAATGCTGGACGACCTGAGTGACTCACCTGGTCGCGGAAAATACCATGGACGGACCCATAGATTTGTCTGCGTGAATACGGCGCCGTGACGAACGTGCCAATCGTGCATCGGTGAACGTCTTGTGGGCCTGAAATGTTGTTTTTTCTGCTGACCTGCTATCGCACCGACCGTAACCGGCCGGTAAGGCGGCCTGAACATCGTTGTCCCAACGTCATTGATGTCCCTTCCATGCAAACCCGCAAGAATCGCCAGCGCATTGAGGTTTGCCGACTTACCCTGGTCGGTAGCCATACCAAGGGTGGTATAGCGCTTCAATAATTCAACGGAGTCATATCCCTCTCTGTGTGCCAAACCAATGTCATCCGACTTGACATCATTCTGAAGATCGACAAATTTCATCGTCGATTTTGAACCAGGGGCATCGGGTACTTCCCACAAAGCTGCCGTACCGATATCGGTATCGTCGTTTGGAAGTTCCGGCAATGGCGTCCCGCTAGTTGAACGAGGCGGAAAGCCGCATTCCTCCGCGGCAGTACTTCCAGCGCGTTCGCCACCGGATACGCAATTCCGCAAACCGAAGTCGAGCGCGACCGCGCCGGCAAGGTGAAATCCTTCAGGTATCGCACCTGCCACGAACATGGCCAGTTTCTCGTCGTAGACTGGCCTGGGTCCACGCTGGCTCAACAGATGCAACGTCGGAGTCCATCCCCCAGAGACCAACAAGGCATCGCAGGTCAACTTTAATTTGATTTTGCGAGGTCGTGGTTTGGCGTGATCGAATTCCATCACGTCAACACCGCGCACAGATTTTCCGCCTCTTGCCCCGGCGACGGCGTGTCCTCGGTGGAGTGTTACCCCAGCTTCTTGTACGGAACGAACGAGTTCGGCGTCGATGTCGCGTCTTGTATCAATGATCGTAACGCGGGAACCGCGACTGGAGAGATCATTGGCAGCATGGTAAGCGCTGTTGTTATTCGTAAATACAACGATTTCCTTTCCGACCCTGACGGAAAAACGGTTAGCATAGGTACGCGCCGCTGAAGCGAGCATAACGCCCGGAAGATCGTTGTTTCCAAAGACAATTGGGCGCTCGAGCATGCCGGTCGCAATAATCGCCCTTCGCGCGCGTACGATCCAATACCGTTGCCGAGGCTGGAAAGGTTCGGGATCCCTCCGATGATCGTTGACCCGCTCAACCAATCCAAAAACCAAATTGTCATACGCACCAAATGCACAGGTACGCGTCATGATACGAACGTTTGGTATGGACATCAGCTCCGCGACTACCGTCGCCAACCATCCGTCAGGTCTTCCTCCATGACTCCGTGCCGTCAGCAGGCATCCGCCCAGTTCGAAATCGTCCTCTACCAGAATTACACGTGCGCCATTGCGTCCGGCAGTCAACGCCGCCATCAAACCGGACGGACCGGCGCCGACGACCAACACATCGCAAAATGCCTCCGCTTTTTCATAGTGAGCGGGGTCCGGCCTGGAGGGAGCTTCGCCTAATCCCGCGGCTCTGCGGATAAAATGTTCATAAAATGTCCACGAATTTCGAGTCGGACCCATGAATGTCTTGTAGTAAAAGCCTGCCGAAAAAAGTTTCGAGAACAGCCCGACCACGCTCATCAAGTCGATACTTAGCGACGGCCACCTGTTCTGGCTTGTAGCCACCAAGCCGTCATACAACTCTACGACTGTGGCGGGAACATTCGACTCACGATCGTCGTTGGACGCTAATGTAACGAGCGCATTGGGTTCCTCGAAGCCCGCCGAGCAAATTCCACGGGGACGGTGATACTTGAAGCTGCGTCCTACGAACTTTATGCCGTTAGCTAACAACGCAGATGCCAACGTATCGCCGGAGAACCCATGATACCGACGACCATCGAATAAAAACGAAAGAGATTTCGTTCGATCGATACGCCCACCATCGGGGAGGCGGCAGGACAGCTTGTTCATTCCTGCTTTGGCTCTCGCAACGCCAATGGCCAGGAGACTTCGCGAGCGGGTGTCACTGAGTCGATCGCATGGGTCACGGTATTGCGAATCACCCTTAACCACTGCCTGCATCCGCTTTGATGCTGCCAGTACTCAGCATGCATCGCCTTTGGGTTGTCACGGAACATCACGTAGTCGGTCCAGCGATGGACGTTACGGTCTGCAAGATCGGGAATTTGCTTCGAGGCATCGCCACCATATACAAATTCGGTAAAATCCCGCACCCCGCAGTAGGGGCATTGAATTCTTAACATGTGTAAGCGGTCAGTGAGCCCAGGGCGTTGGCCCCATGCCTTTCTCGTCCATTTGATACCCACGGTGGAAACGGTCAAGTGTGAACTTTGCGTTCAGTTCGTGCGGTCGGTCCTCGGCGATTGTATGCGCGAAACACCAACCGCTGGCCGGGGTAGCCTTGAAGCCGCCGTAACACCAGCCACCATTGATGTAGAGCCCTTCAACCGGAGCCTTGCATATGAAGGGGCTACCGTCCATGGTCATATCCATCACGCCACTCCAATGCCTGAGAAGCCGAACATTCGATAGAAGGGGGATCAGTGCTTTGGCACACATCATGATTTCTTCGACCATTGGTAGATCGCCCCGCTGCCCATAAGAATTGTACCCGTCGAGATCCCCGCCCATCACCAAGCCACCCTTATCGGATTGCGAGATGTAGAAGTGGACTGCCCCGAATGAAACGACGACGTCAAGGACCGGTTTAACTGGCTCCGTCACAAAAGCCTGCAAGAGATGAGTCTCGATCGGAAGTCGAAGTCCAGCCATTTTGGCCATATGACCCGTATGACCCGCAACTGCCATGGCCACCTTGTCGGCCTTTATTTTTCCACGCGAAGTCTCGACGCCGACTATCCTATCTTGATCCCACAAATAGCCCGTGACTTCGCACCGTTGAATAATATCCACGCCACAATCGTCCGCCGCTCGCGCATAACCCCATGCGACCGCATCATGACGTACCGTGCCCGCGCGCTGTTGCCAAAGGCCTCCGTGGATCGGGAACCTTGCCGTGTCGGAATAGTCGAGAATCGGGACTTTGCGTTGTACTTCCTTACGCGTTAGAAGCGCCGCGTCGATTCCATTCAAACGCATGATGTTGCCACGCTGTGCCGCGTGGTCCATCTGCGCGGGGGAGTTGCATAGATTGATCTGACCGCGCGGTGAATACATGACGTTGAAGTTGAGATCTCTACTAAGCGTCTCCCAAAGCGTCAGAGATTTCTCATAGAATTTCGTGTTACCGTCGATCATGTAGTTTGATCTAACGATTGTTGTATTTCGGCCGGTATTCCCCCCTCCAATATAGCCTTTTTCAAGCACGGCCACGTTGCTAATACCATGCTCTTTGGCCAAATAGTATGCTGTGGCGAGACCGTGCCCCCCGCCGCCAATTACCGCAACGTCATACGTGGATTTCGGTTCTACGTTTCTCCAGGCGCGTGGCCATTTCTTGTTTCCCCCGATTGCATTCTTGAGCAAACTGAAGGCCGAGTAGCGCATCATCAGGCATCCCTTACCGTGTCACAAACACAGCGGTAGTTTCAGCCACGCGACATGCACTGCACAACTTGTAGTCCCGTTGTCAAATAAGCTGATCATAGCTCGGCGTATAGTACTTCATCCAGAAGTCTCCACGCATATCACGCAACGTTGGAACCGAAATACGAGCTTTATCAACCAGATCAAGGTCGCAATCCGCAGTGAGAACAGCGTTCTCTTCTTGTTCCAACTTTGCGATCACTTCACCCATGGGATTAACAATCATGCTCTCGCCAAAGTAGCTGTTTTCACCCTCCGGTCCAACCCGGTTCGAATAGATTGCGAACAAGCCATTATCGACGGCACGCATGACGTTGAGATTTCCCCAATGTACACCATGTGCATATCCAGGCGCGGCCGTCGGGCAGAACAAAAGTTCCGCACCTAGAATCGCGTTTATACGCGCAGTTTCCGGATAACGACGATCGTGGCAAATGATGACGCCAAACTTCGCATTGGGTTTGAATTCAGTTTCCAGGACTTTAAAATCCTGACCGGCCCGGAAATACATTTTTTCCAGAGCCTGAACTCCCGCTACCTGCGTCTTACGATAGTTACCGACTACAGCACCATTCGGGCCAATGATCGGTGCGGAATTGTAGTAAATACCGGGCGCTCCTTTTTCGAATATCGGGAGAATCACGTAATTGCCGTATCGTTTAGTGAGTTCACCGGCGGCTGCCGTGCTTGGGCCCGGGATAGGTTCCGCATCGGAAAAAATTTCATTATCCTTTTCTCCATAAACACGGACGTAGTCAGTCGTGCAGAGTTCGCCGCCCATTACGATTTGAGCGCCCTCCTTGGAAGCCTGTTCGATTAGCGCCAGAGTTCGGTCCATTTTTTTCTGTACGCTGCTACCCGGCATCGCCAGTTCCTGCAATACTGCAACTCTAATGACTCTGTTTGACATGTTAATCCCCTAATTTAGCCCCGAAATCACATTGGTTCGGCTTCAAGAAACTGCGCACGGCCCTTTGTAGCCTTGAGCTCGCCGTTTTCCAGCAATACTTCTCCGCGTTGCATTACCAGCTCCGGAGCGCCCAGGCACCGGCGACCTTCGTACATCGTATAATCCGTCTTGGTGTGCTGACCAGCCATCCTGATTTCGTGTTCTCTCGTCGGATCGAAGACAAGTACGTCCGCGTCCGCGCCCTTTTGCAGCGTGCCCTTTCGCGGATACAGGCCGAAGATCTTCGCCGGCTTCTCCGCCATTAATTCGACCAGGCGGCACAGGCTAACCGAGCGTCTATTGAAGCCTTCATCGTAGGTAACCGTGAACATCGTTTCCTGGCCCGGCAACCCGGCAGGCGCCTTGAACACATCGCCCCATCGGGGTTCTTTGCTCTCGATGAGATGTCCGGCCGTATCCGCCCCAATAACATCGATTTTTCCATCCTTAATGGCTTGCCATAGCGCATCAACGTCTTTTTTGTCACGTAATGGGGGGCTGACCTTTGCGAGAGAGCCCATATTCCGCATCTCCTCGTCGGTCAACGTCAGATAATGTGTGCACGTCTCAGCATAAATTGGAGCGGAGCTCCACTTGCGAAACAGCTCGATAACATCCAGCGCTTCCCATGTACTGACGTGAACTACGTATATCGGGCACTCGAGCGCCTTTCCAAAACTCAAAATTCTAAATACGGCTTCCGCTTCGCAGATGTCCGGCCGGGACGGTCCGTAATACTCGGGACCGCTCTTACCTTCAGCAACGAAACTGTCTTCAAGGAAATCACAAAGATCGCCATTCTCGGCATGAACACAGAATAAACCGCCATTGTCCCTCAAAGTACTCAAAATCCGCAGGATGTCACTGTCCGCGAGAAACATGCCTCTTTTCTTGTAGGCCATGAACCCCTTGAACGACCTGACGCCTCGCTTACATATTTTTGGAATCAGGCTCTCTAAATTCGCGAGATCGCTGTTGACCAAACTGCAGTGCAGACCGAAATCGATAATCGAGTCGCGCACTCCTTCTTCGATGAAATAGTTGACTGCGTCCCAAAGATTTCCTTCTACACCCCAGGCTTTAACGGCGCCGATGTAAGGAATCAGTGTCGTGATACCACCGTAGACGGCAGACTTCGACAGTGTATCCAGCCGATCGGCATAGACCGGATGAAGATGGGCTTCGACGATACCCGGGAGAACGAATTTTCCCGATGCATCAATTACTCGATGAGCCTCCTTACCGCTATTTGGGCGTTCGATACTGTCGATGACACCATTCCTGATAAAGATATCCGCCACCTGCAATTCGGAACTGCTAACAACTACGCCACCCTTTATGTGGATATCGATGCTTCTGCTTGCCACTTGTCCCTCACGATAAATTTCATTGGTAATTAGTTGCGCGGCTATTCGATTCGGAAATAGAGAACAATTTCAGTACTTCCGACAAAGTCATCAGCCGTTGGATGTCAAAAAAATGAATCCAAGAACTATCGCGCCCACGATGACCCCGACTATTGCGATGCGAACCAACCGATGTCTTGCTCTTCTCTTGGGTGGTTCGACTTTCGGTACGGCGCTAGCGCGCTCCTCTACCATGGACGAAAAATTGCGAAAAAACTCATCGGCCATGCTTCTCGATACGCTACCAACCACCC
Organism: Candidatus Rariloculaceae bacterium; assembly: GCA_965237785.1. Lineage (GTDB taxonomy): Bacteria > Pseudomonadota > Gammaproteobacteria > Steroidobacterales > Rariloculaceae > UBA6522. The sequence continues at coordinate 4,240,415 of OZ250159.1, read as the reverse complement.
GCGATCCCATCTGGCCGATCTTCCCCCTCAAACTGGCATCAACGACGTAGTTCAGTACCGTGGCGCCCTCACTATCGGTCAGTAGAACCTTAACAGAGCCCTTGGCATAACCGGACACTCCCCCGTCGCCCCGTCCCGAAAGGGTATAAGAATTCGGCGGGTCAATATCGGATAGTTCAATCGAACAGGAGAACCTGGTTCTGATTGGGCCAACTCTTGTCGTAATTGTTGCTTTAAAGTCGGTATCGGAAATTCTATCGAAGCTTTCGCAGCCCGCCAGACAATCCTTTAGGACTTCGGGTTCGTTCAACGCGTCCCACACAGTTTTACGATCCGCGGAAATTCGATATTCGCCCTGCATCTCCATTACGAATCTCCTAGCTCAACTCAACCCTCATCGAAATTCGATTCCAGTTGCGAAACAACTTTGAGCGAGTTGCAGGACACGTGGATGTGTTCGAAGATCGGGTCAATGGCTTCATACAAGGAGCAACTCCTCAAGCACACGCCGAACCCAGACCGCGGTCATCGCGCGTCGATAATTCCCGGAAGCCTGGGCATCGGACGGTGGGTCGGCGTCCGATGCAGCCAACGCAGCGGCCTCGGCGATTAGTTCTCTCGTGGCCGCTTTACCGCGAAGAAGGTTTTCTGCCCGAATCGCTCGTATCGGTATTGGCGCTACGCTCCCGAGTCCGATGCGGACATCCGTGCACATACCGGTTTTGCCACGCAGAATCGATATCGCCACGGTCACGGTTGCAAAGGCTTCCTCGGACGTGCTGGTGTACTTCATGAACCGCGTCTTTGTACCGGCTGCCGGGATCGGCACGAGCAGTTCCGTTAGAATTTCATTTTCGTCGAGTTCGGTCCAAAATACGCCGTGGAAAAAATCCTTGAGCGGGATTCGGCGTTCACCGGCAGGACCGGCAACATTCGCCTCCGCGTCCAAGGCCAGGAGTGCCGGAGCCGGATCCGATGCGCCATCGCCGTGACTGATAGTTCCACCCAAGGTCCCCATATTACGAATCGCAGGCGAACCAACGCGCCCACATGCTTCAGACAGGAGCGGGGCGACACTGCGGACGTGTTCGGAACGTGCGACCTCACTATGAGTTACGGCCGCGCCAATGCGTAGTACCTGTTTACCGAGGTCAATTCGTCGGAGTATCGGAATTTCGGACAGGCTTATAAGTACGCGCGGTTGCACGAGGCGCTCGCGTAAAAGGATCACAACCGTGAGTCCTCCCGCCATGACCAGAGCATCGTCCCCAAACTCCTGTCGCAGAGCAACCGCCTGTTCGATCGACTTTGGCGCACGGTAGTCGAAATTCGGCAAACTCATGGCGAAATCCCAGGCGATTTCGGCAGGCCCGTTGCCTGGTTCCCAGCTACTGCCATCACGGCTCGAACGCTACCCAAATATCCAGTACACCGACAAATGTTGCCAACCAGCGCTTCGCGAACCTCCTCCTCACTTGGAGTAGGGTTTTCTTTCAGAAACGCTACTGCCATCATCAACATTCCCGGTGTGCAGTAGCCACACTGTACCGCCGCGTTATCGATGAATGCCTGTTGCAACGGGTGTAGACGCCCTGCATTTCTTAGTCCTTCGACCGTCGTAATGTCCTTGCCATGGCATCGAACGGCCAGTTCGAGACAGGATCGGATGGGGACACCGTCAACGAGGATTGTGCAAGCGCCACATACGCCTTGTCGACATCCATCCTTCGTGCCAATCAAGCCGAGATCGTCCTTTATCAGATCAATAAGCGTTCTGTTAACCGGTACCTCAAGAGCATGTGTTTCACCATTGATCGTGATCACCAATTTCTCTTGTGGCTTCATATGGACTCTGGCTTCGTGTCTAAATGCGCGATGTTTCGATCCGGTTCAGCGCTTGCAATATTTTCTCCGGCGTAATTGGCAGGCTGGTGATGCGCGCGCCGATCGCATCGAACACCGCATTGGCAACCGCGGCCGACGTCGGCGCCAGAGCCGGTTCAGACAGACCCTTGGCGCCAAAAGGGCCTTCGTCATGGAAAGACTCGACGAAGCCTGTCACTATTTCAGGCACGTCCATCGTTGTCGGTAATTTGTAGTCGACGAATGTAGGATTTGTGACGACGCCGTCCGTAACGTGCATCTCCTCGCAGAGTGTCGCACCGAGACCTTGAACCACCCCTCCCACTATCTGGCCCTCCGCGCCTTCCGGGTTGATAATCGTGCCCGCATCGTGAGCAGCGACCAACCTCAATACCTTGACCCTGCCCGTTTCGACGTCAACCTCCACATCGGCCAATTGGGTCGCATACATCCAGAATGCCGACATTTTGGGCGTCTGGCCTGTCTCCTTATCGGGTGGCTTGGCGCTGCGCGGTGTGAAAGTTCCGTCACCCTGCACCGTTGCACCTCGAGGACCGAAGTGGCCCGCGATAATTTCCCTGGCGGTAAGGAATTTGTTTGAATTTTCTTTCCAGACCGCGCCGTCGCGGTAGTCCAATGACTCGACTGGGCAGTCAAGCAATGGCGCAGCCATTTTACAAAGCTTGCCTATGAGATCGTCGGAGGCTCGGATCAGTGCGTTTCCGCTGTGAAAGACGGATCGACTACCGCTGGTTGACTGATCGAACGGCGTATAGTCGACATCCGGGGCGCTGATCCTGACATGCTCCATGGGAATGCCAAGCCGTTCGGCAACAATTTGGCGCAACGCAGTATAAATGCCCTGCCCCAGTTCCACGGTACTGCACAAAACGTTGATGCTGCCATCTGCATGCATCTTGACGATCACCGAAGATGTCGAAGGCGTATTCGTAAGTTTGTGCATGGTCGCCATGCCTTGTCCGCGCACAATCCTGGGGTTATCCGATTCGCTATTCCGCATACCCCGAGCGAACAAATCGACCGCGAGACGGAGTGTATCCTTCACTCCGACACTCGTGCGGAGAACTTCGCCTGTGCACGTTTCATCCCCGAGGTCGTAAAGGTTGCGCATTCGAATATCCACCGGATCGATGCTCAACCTGGTCGCTATCATGTCCATCTGCGATTCATGCGCCCAAGTAAGCTGCGGCACACCAAACCCCCGAAAAGCGCCTCCCAGGGGATTGTTCGTGTAGACGCAATAGGAATCGATCCACACGTGAGGTATCCGGTATGGGCCGGTTCCACTGAACGCACCATTGCGCGCCACAAGCGGGCCGGTGTCAGCGTATGCACCCGTATCGAAGATCGCTGTAATTTTTCGCGCGACGATGGCGCCGTTCCGTTTGACCCCGGTTTTAAACGTCAGATGTACAGGGTGCTTGCAAACGCTGGCGATGAATTCCTCATCTCTTGTATAGGTCAGCTTGACGGGTCTCCCGCCTGTATGCGTAGCCAGCGCTACGATCAACGGTTCGACGCGAAGATAGTTTTTCCCTCCAAAGCCGCCGCCCACTCCCGTGCAGATAATCCGCACCTTGTTGTATGGGAGACCAAGTGCGTTAGCCAAATCCCGAACTGCGTTGTACGGCGACTGGCAGCTTGACCAGATTGTTACGCTGCGATCCTCATCGACTTTCGCGATGGCAACGTGAGGTTCCATCGAACAATGCTGAACATACTGTGTCGTGAATACGTCCTCATGGATTTCGTCCGACTCTCGAAATCCTCGGTCAATATCACCGTGACGAATCTTGGTGTGCCCGACAATATTCGTCCCGGGATAACGGTTGTATTCTCCCTCCATTTCATATTGAGCCATGTCCTCATGCACCAAATGGCTGCCAGGCTGCATTGCTTCCAACACATCATGGATACCCGGCAGCTCTTCGTATTCCACATCGATCAGATCAATTGCTTCGCGCGCAATTTCTTCGCTAGTTGCGGCTAACGCGGCGATCGGTTCACCTGCGTACCGAACCTTGTCCCGAGCCAGGAATGGCTCATCGCGGATTGCGGAACCGAATTTATATGGCGGCAAATCGTCCGCGGTGATCGCAGTACACACGCCGGGTAGTTGCCGAGCGCGACTAATATCTATCGAAACGATACGCGCATGGGGATAGGGCGACCGCAGCGCCTTGGCGTACAGCATCCCCGCCAGCGTAAAGTCTGTTCCGTAGACCCATTTTCCCGTGACCTTGTCGACCAAGTCGCCGCGCTTGCACGATTTTCCGACATGCCTCAGCGTCTGGGGAGATTGTTCCTTGCGTTCGCGGGAATCCATACTTCGTACTCGTTTCCCCGCATCAACTTGTGTCGAGTACGGCGCCCGGCGAGCGCTGAACGGCAATTTCCTGTTCGGTTGCAGTATGTGCCTGACCGACGGGCTCCGCTAACAGTTCGACCAGGTCGGGTCGGTGGTCGAGAAGCACTTCCAGGTTTTCAACAACGTTATCCAATTTCTCGAATGGGATGCCGAAAATAACCTCTTCCGGCTTGATCTTGACGAATTGTCGAAACCCGAAACAACCCAGCGTATAGCTTACTTCTCCAGTCATCAGCGGTTTCGACATGACCATGGAGCAGGTGGACGGACCGGTAACCCCTTGGGTTGCACCGCCGGCTTCATAGTCCGCGGCACGAGCAAGAAAGAGCCCGGCTTTCGCGTTTAGAAACACGTTGACCACACCCCCACCCCAGGAATTGTCGAACGGGAATACATCGAGTGGGCCGAACACCATATATTTTACGGTGCCGGACGGCACTATTTCATAGTGCGGCAGGTTACGTCGAAACGCGACCGGGGACCTGACGATGCTCCGTCCCTTGTGCGGAAATCTTCCGGCCGGCCAATCTCCTGAGTACTGCCCTTCGAAAGGCGGCGTAAAGCCGAGATAGTGGCTTCCATTCTTGCAATCCCGATTGTTTTCGGCATCTGCATAGAACGTCTTGTGTTCGAGCCTTGCGACATCGAGAAACATACACCCTTTCAACGTGCGATCGATTCGCTGAATGCCTTCAGGTTTTCTTGTCGTCCACAATACGCCTACGGGGGGCGTTTCCAAATGCAGCGCTTTTACCAAACGATTGGATAAATCCTTGAATGGTGCTCTGGTTTCATCGGTCATCGTCATCACTCCTTATAATCAATTGTAAAATTCGAGAATGACGCGTCAACTTGGATTTGGGCGTCTTTATTCTGCTTTTGTCGACGGCTACTCATTCACGGTTTTCCGGTGAGTTTCGACTGCGTGCCATCCGAGTTCCCGGGATACATCGCTAGCGGTCTTTTGCACTAACTGCCTGAATTCTTGAACCGTTTTCGCGTTAAGTCTCGATTCGAGACAAAGCACATTAACCGATCCATTGACCGCACCATCGTAGTTGAACACCGGTGCGGAGAGCGAACCGGCGCCAGGCAATCGTTCACCCAGGGTATAGGCAGACCCGACGGCGCGGATTTCTTCCAATTCCTTGGCCAAGCGCCGGATCTGCTTCGCGCTCAACTTCGCATCCGTCAGTATGCCGTGTACCTCCCTTTCGTCCATAAACGCCAGAATCGCCTTTCCTCCTGCGCCGACATGAAGCGGTAGGGGCCTCCCTATTTCCGCGACATATCGAATCTCGTGAGAGGTATCCAATCGCTCGACTACCACGCGGTGGTCATTGTCTCGGAGGTTCAGGCTTACCGTTTCGCGCGTTTTTCGGCGCAAGTCCCGCAGGTACGGAAGCGCGGTCCTGGCAATTTCCGAACTGCTTAGCAAACCGGCAGTCAGTTGAAGCAAGCCATAGCCCAGTGAGTACTGCCGACTCGTGGGATCCATGCGTACGAACCTCGCTTGCATCAAGGTCGCCAATATCCGATGTACCGTACTTTTGCCCAGATTGACCTTATTTGCGATTTCCGTGACGCCCATCAGGTCATTGCCCTCGGACAGGGCCGTACAAACTTGAGTTGCACGCTCAATCGACTGAATGTAGTGCGACATTCTTTGCCTTGCAGATTTGTTTGTTCCACTATATGGAACGGCTGTTCTAAAATTATAGTCGGATTCGATTTCCGAGTCGATAGTCCTGATGAAACGACCCGGACCCAGACTTCCACGGCCGGACGCTAAACGTTCGCCTGCCCCCAGTTCGATACCGTGGACGGGGCACCTAGTCGGCTTCGACGACCGCTGCTCCGCTCGCTGCTCGAGCCGCCATCAACTCGGCCAGCGCCTTGACCGTATGCGAGCGGCGCTTGCGCTTCAGAAGCCGTTTGGGCGCACCTTGCGCAACAATGCGCCCACCCCTGTCGCCGCCTTCCGGCCCCATGTCCACCACCCAGTCGGCGTCGGCAATCAGGTCCAGATTGTGCTCGATCACCACCACCGTATTGCCGGAATCCACCAGCCCGTGCAACACGTCGATCAGCTTCCCTACATCGGCCATGTGCAGGCCAATGGTGGGTTCGTCCAGGACGTAGAGCGTGTGCCGATGCAGCGCGTTCATGCGCGCGGCGATCGGCCGGGCCTTGGCCAACTCGGCAACCAGCTTGATCCGTTGCGCCTCGCCCCCGGATAGCGTCGGACTCTGCTGCCCCAGCGTCAGATACCCCAGACCCACGTCCTGCAGCAGCGTCAGCGTGTATTCCAGCTTGGGATGCGCCTCGAAAAACGTCGCGGCTTCATCGATGCTCATGGCCAGGATCTCGGCTATGTTTCTGCCGCGGAACTTCACCTCCAGCGTTTCGCCGTTGAAGCGGCCACCGTGGCAGCGCTCGCACGTGACGCGAACGTCGGGCAGAAAACTCATGGCGATCTTTTTCACGCCCTGGCCGCCGCAATAGTCGCAACGCCCACCGGCCACATTGAACGAGAAGCGGCCGGCCCCGTAGCCCCTGATACGCGCCTCGGGGGTCTGCGCGAAGAGTCGCCGAATTTCGCCCCACAAACCGATGTAGGTGGCCGGACAGGATCGCGGTGTCTTGCCGATCGGCGTCTGGTCGACTTCCAGCGCGCGACCCACGGCCTTCCAGCCCTCCAACCCTTTGCATCCCCTGAGCACGACTTGCTCACGCCGGCGCGCCAAATGATTTCTGACGTTGTCGAACAGGACGTCGCGAACCAGCGTGCTCTTACCGCTGCCGCTTACGCCGGTCACGCATGTCAGCGCCTGCAGCGGCAATTGCAAGTCCACCGCGCGCAGGTTGTGACGGGTCGCGCCGATGACCCGGAGCCAGTCGCGATCTTTATCGCCCCGGATCGAACGGCGGTTCATCGGATGCGGCAACGGTTTGGCGAGCATCTTCCCGGTGACCGAACGCGAAGATCGCAGCACGTCAACCAGCGTGCCGGAAGCGACGACCTCGCCGCCGCCCCGGCCGGCGCCGGGCCCCAAATCGATGAGATGATCCGCTCGGCGGATGGTGGCTTCGTCGTGCTCGACAACCACCACGGTATTGCCCTTGGCACGGAGCCGTTCCAGGGTTTCCAGTAGCAGGCCATTGTCCCGCGGATGCAGGCCGATGGTGGGTTCGTCGAGGATGTAGCAAACCCCGCGCAAATTTGAACCGAGTTGCGCGGCGAGTCGAATTCGCTGCGCCTCGCCGCCACTGAGCGTGGGCGCGGCGCGGTCGAGCGAAAGGTAATCGAGCCCGAGAAACTCAAGGAATTTGAGCCGATTCGTGAGTTCGTCCAGCGCATCGGCGGCAATTCGTGCTTCGCGTCCCGCAAGTTCGAGCCGGTCGAACAACTGCAGCGCGCGGGATACCGAAAGCTCCGCGTATTCGGCGATGTTCCGACCCTCGAAAACTACCGCGAGCGTTTCCGGGCGCAGCCGGGCGCCTGCGCAGGCAGTACAGTCCTCGGCCTGTTCTCCCCGCGCGTCCACGGCATCCTCCCCCAGGTCGATGCCGGTGCCGCGGCAATGACTGCACCAACCGTGCCTGGAGTTATAGGAAAAGAATCTCGGGTCGAGTTCGCGGAAGCTGCGGCGGCAATCGGGACAGGCGCGGCGCACGGAAAACAGCACCGGCTTGTCGCGCTCGCCCGCGACTTGCACCGCCACCCGGCCCGCGCCCAAGTCCAGCGCTCGGGCGAGGAGAGCGGCGAGCTCCCGCTCAGCCTCCGGCACGACAGTGATTTCACCTGCCGGCACTTCGATGTCGTGCTCCCGAAACCGGTCAAGACGCGGCCAGGAGGCGGTCGACAGTCGCTCACCGTCCACCCTGAGGATTTCGAACCCGTGGCCCGCCGCCCATTGGGCCAGATCGGTGTAGTAACCCTTGCGACCGACCACCAGCGGGCTGAGCAATTCGACCTGCCGGCCCCGATACCTTGAGAGCAACTGCGCGAGGATGGCTTCAGGGCTCTGGGCGTCGATGGGTACGCTGCAATCGGGGCAATGCTGGATGCCGAGCTTGGCGAACAGGAGGCGAAGAAAGTGATGGATCTCCGTCAACGTCGCGACGGTACTCTTCTGCCCGCCCCGGCTGGTGCGCTGTTCGATCGCGACGGTCGGCGGAATCCCGAATACCGCGTCCACGTCCGCGCGTCCGGCCGGTTGCACGAATTGGCGCGCGTAGGCGTTAAGCGATTCAAGATAACGGCGCTGCCCTTCGGCGAAGAGGATGTCGAACGCGACGGTGCTCTTGCCGCTGCCACTCACTCCGGTGATCACCGTGAACCGATTTCGCGGCACCACGACGTCGATATCGCGCAAATTATGCTCCCGAGCCTGGACGATCTCGATCGCGCCGTTGCCCCGACCGTTGGTCGCGTCATGCGGCGTGGTTACCGCTTCGCCATCCATTCCGGGCACCGTGCCCGCGTCCAGCGAGGCAACGCCGTTTAGCGCGGCGGCCAGGGACCGGCCGGTATGGCTTTCCACGCACCGCGCCACTTCGTCGGGCGAGCCCGAGGCGACCAGGCGCCCGCCATCGTCGCCGCCCTCCGGCCCGAGATCGATGATCCAGTCGCTGCATCGCATCAGGTCCAGGTTGTGTTCGATGACCACGACCGAATGGCCTTGACGGATGAGTTCATCCAGGGCGCCCAGCAGCTTGTCCACGTCCGCAAAATGCAGTCCGGTAGTGGGCTCGTCGAAGATGAACAGTGTCGGCTCGTGGGTGCGCTTGCGGGCCTTGGCCAAGTGGCCTGCCAGCTTCAGCCGCTGGGCCTCGCCGCCGGACAGTGTGGGCACGGGTTGGCCAAGGGCCAGGTAATCGAGCCCGACCGCTTGCAGCGGGCGCAGCCCGCGGAGAACCGGTGGGTCGTCGGCAAAGAATTCCACGGCCTCGGCGACGGTCATCTCCAGGATTTCCGCCATCGACCTGGCGCCGACGCACCCCGGAAGCTTGACCTCCAGAACTTCAGACCGGAAGCGCCGTCCATTGCATTCGCCGCAGCGTAGATAGACATCGCTCAGAAACTGCATTTCGATATGTTCGAAACCGGTACCGGAACAACTCGCGCAACGGCCGTTGCCGGAGTTGAAACTGAAGGTGCCGGGCGCGTACCCGCGCGCCCTGGCGAGGGGCTGTACAGCCAGCCGCTTGCGAATGGGGTCCAGCGATCCGACGAAGCTGGCGGGATTGGATCTCGCGGTGCGTCCGATGGGCGCCTGATCCACCATTACGACGTGGTCGATATGCTCGTGGCCGCGGACGCCGGCATGCCGACCCGGGGTATTGCTCCGCACGCCCTTAAGCTTCGCCACGGCATTGTGGAGCACGTCGCCGATGAGCGTGGACTTTCCCGAGCCGCTGACACCGGTCACACAGACCAGTCGCTCAAGTGGAATACGCACGTCGATGTGCTTGAGATTGTGTTGCGCGGCACCCAGAACTTCGACGAACCGGCAGCCGGTATCGACCGGCCGGGCGTTCCGGCTGATCTGCCGCTCGCCGCGCAGGTATCGGGCCGTCAACGAATCCTTCGCCCGCAGCAGCGCATCGGGACGCCCCCAGAAAACCACTTCACCCCCGGCGGCGCCCGGCCCGGGGCCCAAGTCCAGAATTCGGTCGGCGGCGAGCATGACCTGGGGATCGTGCTCCACGACGACGAGCGTGTTGCCGGCTTCACGCAGGCGCTCGAGCACGGCAATTACCTGGCCCATGTCTCTCGGGTGCAGACCGATACTCGGTTCGTCGAGTACGAACAGCGCATTGACCAGGGACGTGCCAAGGGCCGTGGTGAGATTGATTCGTTGAACCTCACCGCCCGACAGGGTTCGCGACTGCCGGTCCAGGGTCAGGTAGCCCAGCCCCACCTGGCAAAGGAAGCGCAGACGGCTGCGGATCTCCTCCAGCAGGAGGCTGCCCGCGTCGTCCATGGCGCCCGGAAGCTCGGCGTTCTCGAAGAAACCGCAGACTGCGCGGATCGGCAGCAGCATGACGTCATGCAGACACAGCCCCGGTAACGCCGCGAAGTTCGTGCCGTCCATTTCGAGTGCGGAATGCCGGAACCGCTCGCCCGGCGGCATCGCGGACCGGGCGTTTTCGAGCGTCCCCAGGCGCCACAGCAGCGAATCGGGTTGCAATCGGGACCCGTGACACGCGCCGCATCGGTCGTACGAACGGTACCTGGCAAGCAGTACGCGGATATGCATCCGGTAGCTGCGTCTTTCGAGCCAGGCGAAAAAGCGGTCCAGACCATACCAGACCCCCTTGCGCCGCGGCCCCTCGCCTCGCCAGATCCACTCCCGCTGCACCGGGGTCAGCTCCGACCAGGGCACGTCCACCGGGACCCCCCTTTCGCGAGCGATTTCGAGCAGCGCGCGGTGCCTCTTGAAATAACTCTTGCTTTGCAGCGGCCGAATCGCGCCCTGGGCCAGGCTCCTGGTCGGATCGGGCACGACAAGGTCGGGATCGATGCCCATGGTGCGGCCGAAGCCGCGGCACACATCGCACGCACCCAGCGGCGAATTGAAGGAAAAGCTGTTGGGCGTGGGCGCTTCGTAGTGAAGATCGCAGGTGGCGCAGTGCAGATGCCGGGAAAATCGCAACGGCTGCGTGTCGGACTCAAGCGAATTGACCGCCACGTGCCCGCGGCCGCGTTCCAGGCCGATCTCCAGAGCCTCCACAATTCGAGCCCGGTTATCTTCACTGAACCGCACGCGATCCTGCACCACCTCGATCCGTCGCGAACTCCGGGAGACGATCCGTGTATATCCCTGCGCCGCCAGATGGCCCACGATTTCCTCGGCGGTGAAGTTCTTGGGCACGCGCACGGAAAACGTAATAACGATTCGGGAAGCCGGCGCGGCGGAAGGTTTGCCGAAAGTCCGGGCGAGTTCCCGGTAGATCGCTTCGGGCTCATCTCGCCGGACACGCCGGCCGCATCCCCGGCAATGAAGCGTGGCAGCCCGCGCGAACAGCAGTTTCAGGTGGTCGTTGATCTCGGTCATCGTGCCGACCGTGGACCGGGACGTTTTCACCGGGTTGGTCCGATCGATGGCGATGGCCGGCGGGATACCCTCTATGCTGTCCGCGCGCGGCTTGTCCATCCGGTCCAGAAACTGCCGGGCATAGGGCGAGAAAGTCTCCACGTAGCGCCGCTGGCCTTCGGAGTAAACGGTGTCGAACGCGAGCGATGACTTGCCGGAACCGCTGACGCCGGTGACGACGATGAGTTCGTGCAGCGGCAGGTCGAGGTTCAACCCCTTGAGATTGTTCTGGCGAGCCCCGCGGATGCGGATGCAATCAGTTGTCATCGTCCAGGAATCGCTCGGTCAACGCGTCGTAGGCGTCGAGCCGCCGGTCCCGCAGGAACGGCCACTCCACGCGAAACGCCTCCACGGCCGCCAGGTCGAATTCGGCGATCAGCACTTCCTCCGCCGCGGCGGACGCCCGCGCGAGCACGCGGCCATCGGGGGCCGAGACGAAGCTCTGCCCCCAGAACTCGATCCCCGCGGACCCATCCGGAGCGGGTTCATGGCCGACGCGATTGACGGCGATCACGAAACAGCCGTTGGCGATGCCGTGGCTCCGCTGCATCAACTCCCAGGCCTCGTGCTGGCGGGTGCGTTCGGCGCTTCCGTCCCGGGAATTCCAGCCGATGGCCGTCGGGTAGAGCAGGATCTGCGCTCCACGCAGCGCCGCCAGGCGCGCAGCCTCCGGGTACCACTGATCCCAGCACAGCATCAGGCCGCAGTCCCCGCAGCGGCTGCTGAACGACCTGAAACCGAGGTCACCGGGCGTGAAATAGTACTTCTCGGAATAGCCGGGATCGTCGGGAATATGCATTTTTCGGTATTTGCCCCGGTAGCCGCGGGGGCCGTCGATGAATACCGCGGTGTTGTGATAGATCCCGGGCGCCCGGCGTTCGAATACACCCCCGGCCAGGACCACGTCCAGGTCCACGGCCAATGCCTCAAGGGCCCGCGTGGTCGGACCGGGAACGGACTCGGCCAGGGCGAAGTGAGCCGGATCCTCGCTCTGGCAGAAGTACCGCCACGAGAACAGTTCGGGCAGACAGACCAGGTTCGCGCCCTTGTCCGCGGCTTCAGTGACGAGCGCCGATGCCCGGGCCAGGTTTTTCCCGGGGTCCGGGCTCATGCTCATTTGCACCAGACCCACGGTGAGTGGACCTACCGCCGGCGCAGACGGAAGGGGGCTCACGGCGTGGAATCCGTTTCCGAATCCGGCTCCGGACCCACCCGCGCACCCACCCGCGGATCCGCCTGCGGACCCGCCCGCGCGCCCGCCCGCGGACCGGCCCACGGACCGGTCTCGCAGTAGGTCGAATCGCGCAAGCACGCCGCGTAGCGATCGGCCATGCGACGGGCAGTCTCTTCGGATAAGGCGCCGGACTCGATCCCGGCCTCGGCGATATCCCGCATGGACCGCTCCAGCTCGCCGGCATCGTAGCCCACCCGCGCCAACATTCCGGCCACGGTCGTGGCGGCGACGGTCTTTTCGATCCTGAAGCCCTCGGCTTGAGTCGCATCGGCGCGCACCAGGACTTCGGATACCCGACCAAGGAGATTGTGATTGCTGCCGATGATGTCCTCATAGGCGCCCATGAGAAAAATCCCCAGGTACATCGGTGCATCCGGGCATGGCGGATGCACGGGCAGGATGGAGCGATCGGCGCTGGACGAGACGTAGCGGTTGACCCTGCCATCGGCGTCGCATGTCAGATCGACAAGTATGCCGCGGCGCGACGGGCACTCGTCCAACCGGTCGATGGGCATGATCGGAAATGTCTGGCCGATCCCCCAGTGATCCAGCATCGATTGGAATACAGAGAAATCGCACAGAATTCGATCGGCGAGCGCGTGCTCCAACCCGGTGACCCCTTGCCGCTCGCTAACCGCCAACACGGGAACGATCAGCACCGCGTGATGGGCGGCGATCGCCCGGCCGCTTTCGGTGACGAGGATGGGAACCGGGACGCACCGGGCACGGCAAACCTCCAGAATCGTCGCGGCAACCGTTTCGGCGTAGTCGCCCATCGTATAGTTCAATATCGAATCGGCATTGACGTCGGTTTCACCGTAGTCGACTCCGAGACCGCCGCCGACATCCAGGTAGCGGAGCCCGGCGCCGCGGTGAACCAGCGTTGCATAGGCCTGCGCCGCTTCCCGAACCGCATCCCGCAACTCGGCGAGGTCGGTAATCTGGCTACCCGGGTGGCAGTGCAGCAGCTTGAGCCGGTGCAGACCTCCAGCGGATTCCAGCCGCTTGAGCAGCTCAACCAGTTCCGCCCTGTCCACACCGAACTTGGAGTCCGCTCCCGCCAGACGCATACGCACGCCGAATGCCGGCGCGAAACCGCGCTTCGTGGCCATGGACTCGAGCGCCGCCAATTCCGCGGGCCGTTCCACTACCGGAATGACGTTCTTGCCGAGACGCTGGGCATCGACAAGCAGTGCGAGCATGGTCTCGTCCTTGACACCGTTGCACACCAGCAGCGTGCGCTCGTCGCGCAGATGCGGCAACGCCACTGCCAGTTCGGCCTTCGAGCCGCATTCGAAACCCATGCCGAATTCCCGGCCGGCGTCCAGGATTTCCGAAACCACCGATTGCAGCGGATTGACCTTGACGGGATAGACGGCCTGATGGGCGTTGCCGTAGCCGGTCCTGACCAGGGCGGCTCGAAAGTCGCGATGCAGGGCACGCACCCGGGACCCGAGTATGTCCGGGAAACGAATAAGCAACGGAAACTCAATCCGCCGGCGCCGCGCTTCGCGAACCAGAGTGGTCAAGTCGACGGCGTCGGGCGCATCCGCGTCGGCCCTCACCGCCACGTGACCGCCGGCGTTGATGAAAAAGTACGGCTGCCCCCAATCGGCCAGTCGGTACAGTGCCGCGGAGTCTTTGGTTGACCAGGGTGCGGCCGGGGTCGCCAACCCGCCCGTTTCGCCAAACTCCGTTGCAAGTGCGTGAGCCATATCAGTGTTCCAGAACGCAGGCGAATATCAACGGCGCCACGATGGTGGCATCGGATTCGATGACAAACTTCGGCGTATCCACCGATAACTTCCCCCAGGTGATCTTTTCGTTGGGTGCGGCGCCGGAATACGACCCGTAGCTCGTCGTCGAATCGCTGATCTGGCAGAAATAGGCCCACTTGCGAACGTTCTGACGGAGCAAGTCCTGTTCCAGCATCGGCACCACACAGATCGGAAAGTCGCCGGCGATGCCCCCGCCGATCTGGAAGAATCCCATCGGCGCCTGCAGGCTGACCCGTTCGTACCAGTTGGCCAGTTCGATCATGTACTCGATGCCGGAGCGAACCGTTCCGGTGTGCTTCAGGCTGCCGTCCATGCAGCGTGCCGCGTAGACGTTCCCCAGGGTGGAATCCTCCCAACCCGGCACGAACAGCGGCAGGTCCTGCCTGCAAGCCGCCATCAACCAGCTTTCCGCGGGATCGATCTGGAAGCGGTCATCGAACGCGCCGGCGCGCAATGCCCGGTAGAGGAATTCGTGGGGAAACCGCCGCCGTCCGGCGGCGTCCGCCGCGCGCCATTCCTCAAGAACGACCGCTCCGACACGGCGCATGGCCTCGTCTTCCGGAATGCAGGTGTCGGTGACGCGATTGAGCTTGCGCCGGGCCAGCGATGCTTCTTGCTCCGGCGTCAGGTGCCGGTAATCCGGAATGCGCACGTAGTGTTCGTGGGCGACCAGATTGAACAGGTCTTCCTCCAGGTTGGCGCCCGTGCAGCAGATCGCCTGGACCTTGCCGCGGCGAATCATTTCGGCCAGCGACAGGCCCAACTCGGCGGTACTCATGGCGCCGGCGAGTGTGACCAGCATGGCGCCGCCGCCATCGATCAATTCACCATAGGCGTCGGCGGCATCTACCAGCGCCGCGCTGTTGAAATGCCGGTAGTGATGTCGAATGAAGTCGCCGATTGGCCCCATTGGTCTACCTACCAATCCACGAGATGGGCGCCGGTCCCCCGGCGGTCGCGGAAGTTTAACCCGCATTGCTTACCAATTGCCTACCGCGTTCGCCGATTCGCTCGCGACGAAAATCGATGAGCGATGCAGGTTGCCCCAGAGGTACCTGCTGGGTCAGGCAGTGTACCGCGCCCAGTCCGATGACGATGCGGCGGCAGTCGACGGGTACGGTACGGCGCCCGGGAAAACAGCTGCCGAGAACCTCCCGCGCGCGGGCATCCTGCGGGCAGCCGAATTGCGGTACCAGTACCACCTCGTTGGCCACGTAGAAATTCGCATAGCTGGCGGGCAGACGCCTGCCGCGCCTGAAAAGCGGCGCGGCATCGGCAATTCCACCAGATCGAGCCGGCCACCCCCGCTCAGCCGCACATTCTCCAGCCGCTCTCGGTTGGCGGCGAGCGAGCGATGATTGGGGTCGTTTTCGTTCTGTTCCACGGCGGCCACGACGCGGTTCGAGTCCACGAACCGCGCGACCGCGTCCACATGGCCGTCGGTATCGTCACCGTCGATTCCGCCGTCGAGCCAGATGACCTGGGACGCGCCCAGGCCGCTTTTCAACCGCGCCTCGATGGCCGCCCGGTCAAGCCGGGGATTGCGATTCGGATTCAGCAGACATTGCGAGGTGGTCAACAGCGACCCGATTCCGTTGACATCTACCGAACCGCCTTCCAGTACCATGCCCGGCGCGAATCTTGGCACGCCCAGCGCCGAGGCCATGACGCCACCGGCTGCCGCATCCGCATCGTACGGCGAGTACTTGCCGCCCCAGGCGTTGAATTCGAAATCCAGCGCCATCAGTTCGGATCGATGGCTCGCGACAAATATCGGACCATGATCCCGGCACCAGGCATCGTTGGTGGGGATGCGGTGAAAAATGATTTCATGTACTCGAGTCGCTGCTTCCAGCAGCCGCCGGACGTGGCGCTCATGAGCCTCGTCGAGCACGTTGATGCGGACCGTCTCGCTCTCGGCCAGGGCCGCGACGACGGACACCATCGCGGCTTCCACCTCGCCGAGCACGCCGGGCCAGGTCGCTGCATTGTGCGGCCACGATATCCACGTAGCGGAGTGCGGCTCCCACTCGGCCGGCAGCCTGAAACCTGCGGCCTTTGGCCAGGTATCGCTGTCGGCGGCGAGGTATGATTCACTCATGAGACTGCTCGTACCCTTGATTCTGGCGTCGCTGGGCGCCGCAAACGCCCTGGCACAAACCCCCGCGAGCGGTATGTTCCTCGTGGCGACCGCGGAGCAACGCGACCCTCGATTTGCCCAATCGGTGATATTGCTCCTCGGTTACGGTCGCGAAGGCGCGACGGGCATCATTATCAATCGGCCCACGTGGGTCGAGCCCGAGGCGCTCTTTCCCGACGATGCGTTCTTCCGTCGCTATCGCGGCGCAGTCTATTTTGGCGGACCCGTTGCGCGCACCAGCACCCTGTTCCTGGTTCGGGACGGAACCAGTGCGACTGGCGAATCCGTTATCGATGATATCCACATCACGGTCGACGTCGACGAGTTGCGGGAGAACCTGCCGGCCACCGCCGATGAGCGCACGGTGCGCGTTTACGCAGGCTACTCGGGATGGGGCCCGGATCAACTGGACAGGGAAATCGCGGCCGGCGCGTGGCAGGTGGCGCCGGCCAGCGCAGATCAGGTCTTCACCCGGGAACCGGTTCAACTGTGGCGCGAAGTCCACCGGGTTGCATCCGAGATCAGCCTGGTCGGACTGCCGGTGATTCGCTACCGCGGCCGCTGCGCCTCGCGCGTGGCCCGGAACTCGCTGTTTTCCTTCCAGGCGGGCCAGTCGTCCCCGTCGGCCAGTCGCGCGCCCATCCGGTAAAGGAACGTCAAATCCTCAATCGCGCCCGACAGGTCCCAGTCCGGCTTCACTTCGTCTGAAACCTTGTGGTAATCGTTGGCCGTGTACTCGGCGCGCTTTTGCAGGCCGTATCCGGCCGGCTTGTCGAGATATTCGACACCCGGGTCCGCGTAGAATGCCGGGATCCCGGCCTTGGCGAACGAGAAGTGATCCGAGCGGTAGTAGAACCCTTTCTCCGGTTCCGGGTCGGGCGCCAGGGTACGTCCGAGGGATGCCGCGATCTCGGCAGCGACGTCGTCGAGTTCCGACTGGCCCATACCGACAATGGTCAGATCGCGTGTCCGTCCCCACTGATTGAGCACATCCATGTTGAGCGCGGCGACCGTCTGTGCCGCCGGATAGAGCGGGTTTTGGCCGTAGTGCATCGAACCGAGCAAACCCTGTTCTTCCGCGGTCACGGCGAGAAAGAGCACTGATCGTCGCGGCGGCTCGGAAGCCTCGCCGAAGGCGCGCGCGATTTCGATCAGCCCCGCCGTACCGGTGGCGTTGTCCGCCGCGCCGTTGAAGATCCGATCGCCGTCGAGGCTCTCGTCGCGGCCGAGATGATCCCAGTGGGCCATGTACACGACCACTTCGTCCGGCGCCTCGCTGCCTTCGATCTTCGCCGCGACGTTCAGTGAGTCGATCCGGCGAAACTCGTTGCGGATATCAAGCGACCCCGTGACCCCCAACGGGATCGGCTCGAAGCCGCGCTGGCCCGCCTGTTGCCTGGCAGTCTCGAAGTCCAGCCCGGCCAATTCGAAGAGGGTTTCCGCCGTCGCCCGCTGAACCCATCCCTCAAACGTCGCGCGGCCCAGGTTGTCGTCCGCGGCCGCGAGGTCGAACGACTCGCCGAAGGGTGTTGCGCCGATGACCTCCCAGGGATATCCGGCGGGGCCGGTTTCGTGAATGACAAGGGCCCCCGCCGCACGCAGTTCCGCGGCGACCTCATGCTTGTAGGTCCACCTACCGTAGTAGGTCATCGCCGGCCCGCCGAAGATGTCGTCGAGCGGTGGATCGTTGACCAAGAAGAGGAGGATCTTGCCGCTGAGGTCGGCGTTGCCGAAATCGTCCCAGTCGTACTCCGGTGCGCGGGCGCCGTAACCGACAAATACGAACTCCGCGTCGCGCACGGACACCGCGTCGACCACGTGCTTGGTCGCCGCCACATAGTCGGCGCCCGGTTCAAGCGTGCGGACATCGTCGTCCTTCGATACCAGGAGGTTGTCTCCCGGTAGCGGAGTAATGCCCACCAAGGGCACGTCCTGCACCCAGGTGCCGTCCGGATTGCCGGGCATCACCCCGAGCGACCTGAACTGATCGATCAAATAGGCTACGGTCAGTTCTTCCCCCGCGGACCCCGGCGCGCGTCCTTCGAAGGCGTCCGACGCCAGCATCTCGGTCTGGGCAAGCAACGTCTCCGCGGTGATACCCGGGGCGATCCCGGTGCTCTCGTCAACCGCGCCGCCGCCACACGACGCAAGGGCGAGGACACATCCCGCCAGCAACCATCGAACCATCATCGTAGCGCCTCCTACCCGATCGTCTTCCGACTCGTCGAATGTCCGCTGCAGCCTATCGAAGACTACCGGAGCAATATACAGGAGAAACTCACGGGAACACCCAGAGCTGCCGCACACCCGCACGCGCTCATCGGGCCGCAATCGCCCTGCGCCTGAGGAATCCCCACCACAGCGCGGCCGAGCCGGTCCCGCAGGCGGCAAACGCCACCGCCAGCGGCAACGCGCTGGGCGTGTCGTTCAAGCTGAGCAGCCCGGTCGAGAGTGCCCCGAAAAGGAACTGTGTAACGCCGACCACCGCCGCCGCGGCCCCGGCGATGTGCCTGAACCGGCTGAGCACATGCGCGACGGCATTGGAGAGGATGAACCCCATGCCGAACAGGTAACAGACCGAGGGAACAAGGATCGACCAGAGCCCGCCGGAACGAAAATTGAAGATCACCGCCGCCGCACCGGCCAAGGCGATGATCGCCGTACCCAGGGAGAGCATCCGGGGGATTCCCAGCTTCATCACCAATCGCCCGGTGAGCAGCGAACCGGCCACTCCACCCGACATCGCCGCGGAAAAACAATAGCCGTACTCGTAGGGTTGCAGACCGAGGACATTGATGAATACGAGCGACGAGTTGGTCACGAATGCCAGCAAGCCGGCGTGGCCCAGGCCGATGCATGCCATATACAGCAGAGCCTCACGGTCCCGCAGAACATCCACGTAGGTGATGAAACTGCCAGCGACACTGATGTCGGGCCGGGGACCGCGGACGCTGGAGAGTAATGTCAGCGCACCGAGAAGGAAGGTCGCGCCCAGAGCCGATTGCACCCAGAAAACCAGCGGCCAATGTCCAAACGCGGCGAGATAACCGCCCGCCAGCGGCGCAACCACCGGCGCCAGGAAACTGATGACCACCACCGCGGAGAGCATTTTCGAGGCCTCCTCACCGGCCCACCGGTCGAGGATGATCGCTCGCGCCAGCACCATCCCCGTCGCCCCGCCCAAGCCCTGGAGGAAGCGCCCGGCGATCAACTCCCCAAGATCGTCGGCGGTTGCGCAGAAGTAACCGGCGAGGGCGTAAATTGCCAAGCCGATGCAGAGCACGGAACGTCTCCCGTACCGGTCCGAGAGAGGCCCATACATCAACTGTCCCACCGCGAATCCGAGCAGCACGGCGGTCATGGTGAGCTGAATATCACCATATCCCGCGGCCAGGCCGTCCGCCGCCAGGGGCAACGAGGGTGCGAATAGATCGTTGGACCATGGACCGAGCGCGTGCAATACGCCCAGGAACACGATAAGGACAGCCGTATGGCGCTCCGATGACGGGTAGGCGGACTGGATCATGGACTTCCGCTGAAAAAACCGGAATTCGCGGCGAAACAAACCGTGTCGGAACCCTCGGCGCGTGGGTAGCTACGGACATTCACCACGAGTCGACACGCCGCGATGGTGGGCCGAACGGACCGAAGGACGTTGGGCGCGTAGCTTACACTACGCGGTAGCGGCTTAAGGTAGGAAGCGGCCTAAGGTAGTCCCAATCCCATGCATCTCGTTATTCTCGGTGTCGGCCTGTTGGCCCTGATTGTCGGACCGGGCCTTTGGGTCAAGGCGGTGATGGCCCGCTACAGCGTTCCCACCAACCGCTATCCGCACAGTGGCGGGCAGTTTGCCCGGGATCTGCTGGACGGACTGGGGCTGCAAAACGTCGCAACCGAGGCGACCGACGCCGGCGATCACTATGACCCCATCGCCAAGGCCGTACGACTGTCGACGGCAAACTACAAGGGGCGCTCGTTGACGGCGGTGACCGTGGCCGCCCACGAGGTGGGGCACGCCATTCAGGATGCGCGGGGGTTCAAGCCGCTGAGGTGGCGCACCCGGCTGGTGAAATGGGTGGCACCGGTGGAAAAGCTGGGCGCCGGCATCCTCATGATCTCGCCGTTCACCGTTGCCCTCACCCGAGCACCGCTCATCGGCCTGCTGACGCTGCTCGGTGGATTCCTTACCCTTGCCTCCGGAGCGGCGGTGCATCTGCTGACCCTGCCCACGGAGTTTGACGCCAGCTTCGGCCGCGCGCTGCCCTTGCTGGCCAGGCGCCGGCTGCTGCGCCCCGGCGACGAGCGCGGCGCCCGCCGATTGCTTACCGCCGCGGCGCTGACCTACGTGGCCGGGTCACTGGCAAGTCTGCTGAACATCGCGCGGTGGTGGGCGATACTGAGACGTTAACTACGACATCGAGGAAGTCGTGAGTTGCCTCCCGCGGAATGATGTGTAACATACATACACATACATATAAGAAAGGTGTAGACGCAATGGCCAGAGTTCAGCTAGTGATCCCCGATGAGGACCGCGATCGTTGTCTCCATCAGGCGCGAAGAGAGGGCATGACGTTGAGCGCGTGGCTAAGGACGGCAGCCCGTGAGCGGCTCGCACGGCAGCAGCAATCCGACCCCTTCGGGTCACCAAGCGACTTCGAAGGCTTTTTCCGCGGTTGCGACGCGTTGGAGGGGCCCCCGCTGGAGCCGGAATGGGACGAGCACTCGGCGGTCATCAGCGAATCGCAGCGCCGCGGGGCATCCGGCACGTGATCTTCGTCGACACGAACGTCTTCATGTACGCGGTTGGCCGGCCGCATCCACTTCGAGATCCCGCCCGGGAGTTTTTCGTTGAGTGCAACCGGAGTCGCACGCCCCTATGCACCTCGGCGGAGGTCCTGCAGGAGTTGGTGCATGCCTATCTCCCGGTTGCAAGACCGCGGACGCTCGATGCGGCCATGTCGCTGATCGCCCGCTCCCGTGTCGAAGTGTGGCCGCTGGAATACGAGGATGTCACCCTCGCCCGCCAACTCCATGAGCAGTTTCCCGCGCTGGGAGCCCGGGACCTCTGCCACTTGGCAAGCTGCCGCAGGCGCGGCGTGAGCGAGGTCAAGACCTTCGATCAGGCCCTCCAGGCCGTTAGTGCGGCGCCTCGGCGCAAACCGGGTCGCGGTCGTAGGTAGGCTGCCGACCGGCTTGCCGGCGGTGGAATTCGAAATGGGAATGACGGAACCGGCCTGAGGTCTTTACAATGGCGGCTCGTCAAAAGCTCCCATGGAATCATCGGCCCTCAAGGAACGGCGTCTGGATAGCCGCGGACCATGAAACGAAACCGGAGAAAGCATCGTCAAAACAGGGGTGACGCCCCCGCGCTCGCCCCCGCGCCGACGCGGGCCAAGGCCGCGTTGCCGGTGCTCCCCGGCGTCGTTGCCTGCTTTTTCCTTTCCGGTCTGGCTGCGCTGCTGTATCAGACCGCGTGGTTGAGGCAGTTCTCCCTGGTCTTCGGTACCAGCGAGCTGGCGGTAGCCACGGTGCTGGCCGCCTACATGGGCGGGTTGGCCGTGGGCTCGGCCGTCGCCGGGCGATACGCGAACCGCGTCACCCGTCCGGTTCTGGTGTACGGGCTGCTGGAGGCGGGCATCGCGCTGTCGGCGCTGGCGGTCCCGTTCCTGCTGTTGGCCGCCAGGGCGCTCTATGCATCCATGCTGGGAGATCAACCCACGCCTCCGGATGCCGCGACCATCGGTCAGCCGGTGTTCTATCTGCTGGTGGCGTTCGTGGTGCTGGCCATACCCACCGGTTTCATGGGCGCGACGCTGCCGCTGCTGACGCGCTATGCCGTGCGCACCGACCGGGAGGTGGGGCCGAAGGTAGCGCTGTTGTACGCGACCAATACCGCCGGCGCGGTTTTCGGGACGCTGGCCGCGGCATTCGTGCTGCTGCCCGCCCTGGGGTTGAATGGGACCGTCTGGGTGGGAGTGGCCGTAAATGCACTGGTGTTCGTCATCGCGGCCCTGTTGGC
The DNA here is from genome assembly GCA_965237785.1 of Candidatus Rariloculaceae bacterium. GTDB lineage: Bacteria > Pseudomonadota > Gammaproteobacteria > Steroidobacterales > Rariloculaceae > UBA6522. Next base: position 4,217,889 of record OZ250159.1, on the reverse strand, counting down.
GCGGCGCGGCCGCGATAGCGCCGCCGGCGAAGCAACGATTGCCGTAGCCCCACCCACGAGCTTCCTCGCCGCCTGCGTGCGGCCACTGTTCCAGGGAACGGCCGCTCCCCGGGAACGCATGGCAACCGTCTTCCGCTCCCAACCCGGCTGGATACTGCCGCTCATGCTCGTTTCCGGCGCCACTGCATTCCTCTACGAGGTCCTCTGGACCCGGATGCTGACCCATGTCATGGGTGGCAGTATCTACGCGTTCGCCACCATGCTGGCGGCGTTTCTCACCGGTATCGCGCTTGGCGGCGGTCTTGCCGGCAAGGTCGCCGAACAGCGCGAGCGCGCCGCCGTCGGCTTCGCGTTCGCACAGGTGGCCATCGGCGTACTCTCGATGGGTGTCTACGCCTGGATGGGACCGCTCATTCCCGACGCGCTGACCGCGTTTGCCCTGGCCGTATTCGCCGTGGCGGTGATGCTGCCGGCCACCATCTTCATCGGCGCCACGCTGCCGCTCGCGGTACGTATCCTGGCGCGAGACGAGAGCCAGGCCACCACCGGCACCGCGCGAATCTACGCCTGGAATACGGTAGGCGCCATCGTCGGCGCCATTCTCGCGGGTTTCTTCCTGATCCCGGGATTGGGATTCGAAGGATCGATCCGCGTCGCTGTCACGCTCAACTTCGCCCTGGCGTTATGGGCAGCCGCCTGTGTCGCCAGACCGAGGCCGCTCCCGGTGGGACTGGCTGCCGTCGGTATCGCGGCGGTGCTGCTGATCTACCACCCGTCAAGACCCCAGGCCGTGGTTTCGAGCACGGGGTTCGTCCTCAACTATCTGACCGAGCCGGAAGAAATCTACTACGACGTAGGGCGCTCCTCCACGGTGATGTTGCTCAGCGAAGGAAGCTATTACTACGTGCGCACCAACGGCCTCCCCGAAGCGTCCATCGCCGCCAGGGGATCGCCGCCGGTTCAGGACCCGGAGAAATGGCTGACCGCGCTGGCGGTTGCCGCACGTCCCGACACCGAGGACATGCTCGTGATCGGCTTCGGCGGCGGCGTGGTGCTTGAAGGCGTGCCACCCTCCGTAGACCGGATCGACGTCGTCGAACTCGAACCCAAGGTGATAGAGGCGAACCGTCTTCTGGAGGGCCGCCGCAACATCGATCCCCTTGTGGATCCGCGGTTCAACATCATCATCAACGATGCCCGCAATGCGCTTCGGCTGACCAGCAAGAACTACGACGCCATCGTCTCCCAGCCCTCTCATCCCTGGACGGCGGGCGCGTCGCATCTGTTTACCCGCGAGTTTATCGTCGACGCCAAGAGCCACCTCAACGAGGGCGGCGTCTTTGTCCAATGGATGAACTCGGAGTTCGTCGACGAATCCCTGTTACGCACGCTGGCGGCTACGCTCGCCGCTGAATTCGAATACGTCAGACTGTACCATCCAGCCTCGCAGGTCCTTGCATTTCTCGCCTCCGACGCGCCGCTCGACCTGGAACTCCAACTCGCCCGCACGGGGCAGCCGCTCATCGATGATGTAATGCATTTCAGCCGGATGGGGTTGAACGGGGTGGAAGACCTGGTCGTGGCCATGGCAATGGACGAAGCAGGCGTCGAGTCCTTCGCCCGCCGCGCCGAAATCAGTACCGACGACAACAACCTGATGGCGACCCGCAGCCGCAGCCGCGCCGACGGCCTCATGCTCAGCGATCTGATCGAGTTGTTCGAGCCCTACGATCCACTGCTCAAGGCCGGCGGTTGGATCCATGCGCGCCTGGGAGAGCAACTGGATTACGGGTACATGACGCGGCGGCTCGTGCGGATGGCGCAGACACCGCGAGCCACAAGCCTGGCGGAGATCATTCCGGACTTCTCCACGCAGTTCGAAATCTACGGTCTGCTGTTTCAGGCCAACGGGCAGACCGCGCAAGCCCGTGAGGCGCTGAACAATGCGGTCCGGGCCAATCCGCTCAATATGCAGGCGCGCTACTTGCTTGCAAAGGACTATCTCGGCGTGTTGAGTCGCGGCGAGGCTACGGAGGAGATTCAGGCGATCGCAGACGGTCTCGCCGGCCCGGCCGCGGCAGTGGTGGAAGGCTGGGGGCATGGCGCGACGTCGGATTGGGCGTCATTGGCGGCGCTTGATCCGCAAATGAGCCGAGCACAGGTGACCGACGCCTGGTACCCCGAGGTGGCGCGCCTGCGGGCGGAGTGGCGCGTGAACGTGGCCGAGGACCGACAGCGGTTTGCTTTCGACGCGCTGCGATTCATCGAGCGCGTACTGATTCTCGCGCCGGACCAGAATCTCTATCTCTTGCGGGCAACGAGCGCGCGGACCCTCGGCGACAATGACCGGCTGGTGGAATCCTCGCGCTACATCGCAAGCTACGTACGCGCCAGCCTGAACGCTTCCGCCAACCAGGGCTATTCCCTTCCGGCTCGGGAATTGGAGCAAATGCGCCAGAACCTTGCCGCCATCGTCAACCAACTGAGCGGCGACCTGGACATAGTGGATCCGCAACGCGCCACCGCGGTCGTGGACAGCGTCAACGAACTGATTCGGTACATCGACGACTATCCGCAACCCCGGTGACCGGCGACCCCGATCAGACCGCGGAAAGAATTCAATAGCCCTCGCGCAGAGCCGGCGCGGACGTTAACATGGGCCATACCATGGCGAACCCATCAACGGGGCGATCCCGGGAACCGTTCCTGGAGGCGTTGGTCTCCATCCGCGCTCATGTACCCGAGGACGCCATGAGCGCGGGACTGCTCGGCACGGAACGCGCCGGACATGGAATACGTGTGCGCGACGATGGGCTCATCGTCACGATCGGCTACGTGATCAACGAGGCCGAAGAGATCTGGATCGGCTCGCATGACGGCCGGGCGGTACCGGGATTTGTCGTCGGCAACGACTTTCGTACCGGACTGGCGCTGGTCAGGCCGATGATGCCGCTCCCCGGCCGGGCACTGCCGCTGGGTTGTTCGGATGACCTGGAGGTGGGCGATGCCGTGCGGGTCGCCGGGAGCCGGCGTGCGGATCCTCAAATCGTCGAAGCCCAGGTCATGGCCAAGCAGGAATTCGCCGGGCGTTGGGAATACGTGCTCGATGAAGCGATTTTCACCTCGCCACCACACGATAGCTGGTCCGGGGCCGCCCTGGTTGACCTGGAGGGACGCCTGTGCGGCGTCGGCTCACTGGTCATTCAAGGGTTTGAGGGCGACGAGTCGCCGCAAACGGTCAACATGTTCGTGCCCATCGATGTGCTTACTCCGGTCATCGACGAAATCAGCTCCTCCGGCAGGCGCTCGGCGCCGCCCCGCCCCTGGCTGGGCATGCTGGTGCACGACGATGACGACGCCCTGGTGGTGGTGGGTATCTACCGCGACTGCCCGGCGGACCGCGCCGGGCTGCGGCCCGGCGATATCGTGCTCAGGGTTGATGGCAAGCCGGTGCACGACCTGGCGCACATGTTCCGTACTGTCTGGGGACTGGGGAACGCCGGCGTGGACGTGCCGCTGCTGGTGCTGCGCGACGCCGAACTCCAGGAGGCGACGGTCAAATCGGCGCCGCGCAGCGAATTCCTCAGAAAGGGAACCCTGCAATAACGCATAGCCTGGATATTGCACCGGCCATCTTGGCGAGGGCTTCAAAACGACTTCTCTTATGTCATAGTGTGCGAAACGACACACATGTAGCGAAAACACAGTAGACAAGAGTGTGTTTCACTGTCTCAAGATCGGGGGACTCAATCGATGAATACATCAAGCAAATTGCTTTTCGGCCTCGTGATCGGTGCGTTTGCAACTGCTCTAGTCACTCCAACGCTCGCGCAGGAACAAGGCGCGGAGCTGGAGGAAATCGTGGTGACGGGTTCATACCTCTACACCGGGGCCGACTCGCCTTCGCCGGTGACAGTCTTCGACGGCGAGGATTTGGTGAACTTCGCGCCGAGCGATATGGCGACATTCTTTTTTGAGAACGTGCCCCAGAACTACAGTAACGACAACATCAGCCAGACCGACGCCAGCGGCATGGCGCGATCCCGGGCGAATCGCAACGCCACGATCAATCTGCGGGGCCTTGGCGACGAAAACTCCCTGACGGTCCTGAATGGCCAACGAACGATCGGTTACCCGGTGCCCGACGGCACGGGTTGGAATCGGGTCGACATCAACTCCCTGGTGCCTCGCATCGCGGTCCAGCGCGTGGAACTCCTGCTGGACGGCGGCTCGGCGATCTTCGGCTCCGATCCGGTCGCAGGCGTCGCGAACTTCGTCACCAACAACAATTTCCGGGGGTTCGATTTCTCCTTTGACAATCGGATGCTGGAAGCCGACCCCGGTGCGGCGAACGCCACGATCGCGGCACTCTTTGGCGCCGGCAATGACGATACGAGCTTTATCGCGGCACTGGAGTACCATGCCGAAGAGGTGGTGCTACGCAGGGACATCGACGATGCCTATCACGGTGAAATCGATGTCAACCCGGATACGAGCCTCGGCCTGCAGAACGAGTACGGCCTCGCGTACGCAAATGGCGGCGGCAGGAACGCAGTCCGCTGGGTCGACCCTCTCTGCGGTGATTCGGTGTTCGGACAATTCAGCTACTACCCGGCCTACGTGGACCCAGCGGACGACGAAATCCGGGAGGTCGGCACCGGCAGCGCCCCTGACACCGCGGCCACACAATGCGCTAAATCGGCCAACTTCGACGACGGCTTCGATCTGATTAACAACAACGTCGAGCAACTCATCGCGTTCGCGCGCGTGGAGCACAATATTTCCGACTCGCTACGAATCAACGCCGAGGTCAATTTCAGCGACCAGACGTTTGACGATATCGACCGCTGGGGCGACTCAGGCACCGGGCGTGTCTGGAGCCCGCGGACACCCACCACGCTGGGTGCGAGCTATGGCTTCCCCCTCGATCACCCGGCCATCCTCCACGCTCAAGGACTGGACCCGAACTTCGGATTTGTACCCGGCGCCCCGGCAAGGGGCATGGCCATGGCCAGAAGGCCGATGGTCGGGCCGATCTATTCCATCGATGAAACCATGCCGTTTCTGGCGGAGATGGACTCGTTCAACAAGAACACCGTCGCTCGGGCCGCCGTCAGACTCGAGGGCGATTTCAACGCGTCATGGAGTTGGCACGTGGACTCCTCAGTGGCTTCCAGTGAGGTGCAAAACGGTATTCGGGATCCCATCGTCTCTCGATACCCCGCGGCCGTCGCGGGATTGGGAGGACCGAATTGCGATCCCGCGACCGGTACGCCCGGCCAGGGCGAGTGCTTCTACTACAACCCGTTCATGAGCTCGGCGTTGCCGGACGCTGCGTCTCTGGGCCTCGCCAACGACCCGGCATTGCTCGAGTGGCTCATCCCGAATCGAGTCGATCGCTTCAAGGGCGAATTTTTCTCTGTCGATTTCCGGATCACCGGTGAATTCGGAAATCTGCCGGGCGGCCCGATCGGCGCTGCCTTTGGGGTTGGGCATCGTGAAGACGAGGTCACGCGCGATGCGGATACCCTGGTCAATCAAGGGTTGACTGCAACCACTGGAATTGTCAATGACTTTACGGGCACGCAGCTCGTCGACTCGATGTATTTCGAGTTCGCGCTGCCGATACGCGAGGATGTCAACCTGCAGATCGCGGCCCGGGACGAGACCTACGACATCGGCTTCAGCGAGCTGTCGCCGAAAGTTGCCGCCATCTGGACGCCCACGGACCGCCTGACTTTGCGCGGCTCGTGGGGCACGTCGTTCAAGGGCCCGTCCATCAGCCAGACCGCCGCCTCGACCCAGTTCCAGGGTGGGGGTCCGAGCAGTATCGTGGTCAACGGCACGAGATACGGCGCAATGGGCATGTTCTTCGCCGCATTCGAGACCCAGGCGAATCCCGATCTGAAACCACAGACATCGGACAACATCTCCGCCGGCCTGGACTTCCGCGTCAACGACGACATCACTGTGGGCGCCTCCTGGATTTCGATCGCTTTCACAGATCGAATTGTCGCACCGACCGCGAACGTGGTCTCGTCCAATCTGAACTGTATCGAGAACGTGAATGGCATTCCGACGGTAGACGCCAGCGGCAATCTCAACTGGATCTCCGTGGCAAACGGCGGTTGTATCGTCCCCGCGGACCCTGCCTTGCCGATCGATCAGACGAATATCGGTTTGATCGTTTCCCAGCCCACCAACCTGGACTACCTGGATGCCGAGTTTGTGGATGTGCACGCACGCATGGCCTTCGAGTCGCGGATCGGCCAGATCTCGTTTACGCCGAGGGTCACCTTCGTGACAACGTACGAATTTCCGCTGCCTGGGGGCGTTGCGCAACGATCAGGTCTGTGCCCGGACGGCCTGTGCAGCGCCATCGGCCGCAGCATCGGCATGGGATTCGCGAACGGCGTGAACAACATGCCCCGCTGGCAGGGTCAATTCCCCGTATCCGTGAACTTCGGTAACCATAGCCTCAGACTCAACACGAGCTACCGGGACTCATTGAACACCGACTACGACGACCTCGACCCGACGGCAGCGTCAACAGCGCTGTTTGTGCACCAGGAAGGCCAGTGGTTGTTCGACGTGTCGTGGAACATGCAGATCAACAATGCAGCCAGCGTCGGATTCGCCACGAGAAACCTGTTTGCAACGGAGCCGCCGAGAAATTCAGCGGCGCGATTCAACCGGCGCTTGAGAGAGTACGCTTTGCAGTTCAGGTACACGCTGGCGAACTGAACTGGAGAACTGAACCCGATTGCTGAGGATCGAGCGCGCATCGCTCACCGATTTTCGTTGCGAGGGCGTTGAGACGCCGCGGTCACGGGCCGCACGGACTGAAAGACGCTGAAAGCATGGCTGACACGATGTCGAAGCGACTTGAGGGAGTACGGTTCGTCACCGCGAGCGGATCGCTGAAATTTTCAGGTTAAAGTTGCGGCTGCTCCCCTGCCGGCAAGGGAACGTTAAACGCGTTGATGGTCAGCGAAATCAACGAGTAGTAGCCCAGGATTCCGACCAGATCGATTGTTCCCGCTTCGCCCAGCGCCGTTACAGCGCTGGCATACAGGGCGTCGTCCACTTCGCGGTCACGAAGCAGCGTATGGCAGAACTCGTACACCACGGTCTGCTCCGGGTCGTCCAGTGCGGGTAGCTTGCCCGTGCGAATCGCCTCGACCGCGCGATCCGGAACGCCCGCCGCCAATGCAAGGGGCTTGTGGGAGTACCATTCGAATTCCGAGCCCCAGAAGCGCGCCGTTACCAGAATAGCCAACTCGGAAAGCACCGCGGGCAAGCATGTATTGTAGCGTGCGTACGCCCCGAGCCGTTGCGCTCGATCCGCCAGCTCCGGGCGCCAGAGCCAAACGCCCAGAGGCCCTACTACCTCTCCTCTGGGCCCGGCAACAATGGCGTCGCGAGCCTTGCGCTGCGCCGCGTCGAGCTGTGACGAAAGCGGTGGGTGGATTCGCGGTTTCTTGTCTGTATTAATAGCCCGCCCGCGCAGCTACCGCGTCAGACTCTGGTATACCAGACGCGTGTAGTTTTCCGGATTCATGAACCCACCGCCGTGGCTCTCGTCATACTCGGCGGTCGGATTTGCGGCCACCACCTCGTCCTCGGACATTCCCCGGTCGATCAGGTCCTGGATACCTTCCCGGGTGATACGCAGTACCTGCAACCAATCGCGCAGGTCGTCGGCCGTCGCGAGCGGGCCGTGTCCGGGGATGATCCGGGTGCCGGCGTTGGACATGGCGAGCACACGATAACCGGTCGCAATCATGCCGCTGATATCGCCGTTGCTGTCCACGTCGACGAACGGATAGAAACCGTTGAAGAAATTATCGCCCATATGAAAGATATCCGCCCCCTGAAAGTGCAGGACCACGTCCCCGTCGGTATGCCCCGGCCCGGAGTGGAAAGCGTGAATGGTTTCTCCATTCCAATGAAGCGTCAGTTCGTCATTGAAGGTGACGATGGGCAGGGCCGCCTCGGGCGACGCCGGCATCGCCTGATTGAAAATTTCCCGGAACTGATCGGTGCTCATTCGCACGCGGACGTTGTCGTGGGCGACGATGACCGCCCCCGCGTTGCCGAAAGCCTCGTTGCCGCCGGTGTGGTCGCCGTGCCAGTGCGTATTGGCGAGAAATTCCACCGGTTCCACCGGTGTATCTCAACCTCCGAAAAATCGTCGGTCAACTCCGCAACGGCGGCCATGATCTTGTCACTGAGCGGCGCGAACTGATCATCGACGAGAAAGGCGCCGTCGTCGCCTATCGAAAGCCCGAGATTGCCTCCGGCGCCCACCAGCATGTAGATCCCCGGAGCGACCTCCGTGGCTTCAATCTCCACTGCCGAGAAATCCTGCTGTGCCCAGCCCAGCGAAGACCCGCAGACCGCCAGGATCGCGATAGTCGTACGTCTCATGGGTTTCTACTCCCTGGTTGTCGTTGGTTTCAAGCCGTGAACCTTACCGGCTTTGTATTTCAATTTCAGTATCCGGCCCGCCCTTGAAGGCTTCAGCGATGACGAAGAGATCCGTCAGCAGCGCGCGCAGGTGGATGGAACCGTTGATATTGTCGATGAGCATGGAACTGATATCCCGCTGGGCCATGACCAACCGTAGAAGACTCAGGGATTTGCGCGCGTCGTCCTCCACGGCGTCGAGAAAGTCCCCGGCGGCATCCGCCGCAACACCCTGCTTCCGGGCAACGGCCGCGACCTCGGTCCCCAGCCCATCCAGCGCCGACTCCATCTTGTGGAGAAACTCCCGGAGCTGAAACCCGGCGCCCGAACCGCTGGCGTCGCTGTCTGTGAGCCGCCCCTGGGCTGCATAAGCGAGCATGAATTCGTAGCCCGCCTCGATGGCGTCGATTCGTTCGTCCAGATTCAACTTGCGCTCTCCCGTCTGCCAGCCCGCCTGACCTGGACGCTACTCGGCGTCCAGGGGCCAGCGGGTCCGATCATGATATCGATTGTACTCCCGCCGCGTAATCCAGCCGAGAATCATCGAGCGGGTGAAATGCAGTTTCTCCGGCCGCAGGGCGAAGTAGACATGGAGCATCACCATGGTGACCAGCAACAACGCCGAGAGATCGTGAATCACGTAGATCGCGCCCCAGGTATCCTCGCCCAGCCAGTAGGGGTTGCGCTCCCACCAGGGCGTATCGATCTTGACCATCATCAACCCCCCGGTGACGACGGCGGCGATGCATACCAGGGAGAAAACGTGGTGAATCAGCTTCTGCGCCACGGAGTACTTGCCCGGCAGCGGCGGCGGTTCTGCACTCATCCGCAGGCTCCAGCGCGCAAGGCTCAGACTGCTTCGCAGGTCCGCCGCGTCAACCCACATGGACCGAAGATCCTTCCAGAAGGACGCACGCACGATGTGCACGATCACCAGCGCGGTCAGCACGAAGCCGCTGATCCAATGGATGCCGACCCAGGCGAATTGCCAGCCCAGGATGGGCAGGAACGCCGTGCCCAGCAGGATCAGCGTGGCTACCGCCATGCCCCAGTGCAGCACGCGGTCGGCGAGCGCGTGCCGGATCAGCTTCCGCTTCGCGTCAGGGGTGACCGCTCCCTCAACAGGCACGATCTACTTCGACGGACTGCCGGGAGCCAGCAACCAGCGGTAGAGCAGGTGGCCGAGGATAAACACCACGCCGGCGCCAAAGAACAGCGGCAGCAGATCCCATGACATGCCCTGGAGAATCTCCTGACCCCAGACGTTCCGGCTGACCCGCAGAATCTCCATTGGACCTGAACCTCGTTACAGGCGGCGACTGTTCCTGAGGACCAGTGGACCGGGGTCAAGCGTCCCGAATGGCTCGCTTGACCAGATTCTCAAGCAACGGAATCTTGAAGTGGTTGTAGTTCAGCGGCGTCGCCCCGCGGACCGCCGCCTGACCTGCCAGCGCCGCGGTTTCCTCGTCCGGCGCACTGCCGGTCACGACCTGCTCGACCACGGCAAGCCGCCGTGGCACACACTCGACCGCGCCTGCCGCCATCCGGATCCGCGAAATCGCGCCGCCCTCGACGAACATCGCCGACGCGATATTGACCAGGGGAAAGTCCCAGGTATTGCGATCGGCAACCTTTTCGAAGTAGAACTGCGCCCCGCTCCAGTCATTGGGAATCCGGATCGCCGTCAGCAAGTCGCCGGCCTCCAGAACGGTCATCCGCTCGATATCGATTTCCGGGCCGATGAAGAATTCCTCGGCCGGTACTTCGCGTTCGCCGTCGCCGTTCATGATGACCATCCGCGCATCCAGCACCACCAGCGCGGGCGCGGTATCCGACGGCGTCACCGCCACACAACGGTCCGCTCCCCACAGACAGTGCTCGCGGTTCTGTGCCGCCGGCGTATCGGCGTAACAGCTATTGCCCCCCGCCCGGTAGCAATCCACACCGTAGCGGTAGTACCAGCAGCGCGTATCCTGGCAGACATTGCCGCCGATGGTACCGCTGTTGCGGATCTGCGGGCTGGCCACGCGACGCGCCGAATCCGCCAACACGCTGAAGCGCTCCTGGATCAGCGGGCTTGTTTCGATCTCGGTCAACGTCGTCATGGCGCCGATTTCCACGCCGTCCGCCGTCTCGCGAATCCCATTGAGGGCTTCCACGCCCGACAGGTCAACCACCGACCCGGCGTATTTCACGCGATCCTTGAACCAGTCCAGCGAATCGTTGCCGCCTCCCATGGCCCATCCCTCGGTACCGAATCGACCCAAAAGCTCGACGGCGTTTTCCACGCTGTCGGGCTGATAGAGTTCAAATGCGCGCATCATGTCTTTGGACATGGCTCTGCTCCTCTAAGCTGTATTGACTTGCAACGGCCGATGGGACTGCTCCCGACCGGCCAGCGCGTTTACGATCATATCGGTGGTCACGGGGGTGCGCTTGAAGGTGTGCCCGCCCAACGCATCGGAGATCGCGCACAACAGCGCCGCGAGCCCCGCGCCCAACACCGGTTCACCCACGCCCTTGATCCCCACCGGGTTCTCGGGGTCGGCAATATCCACCGCCGCCGTGCTCATGGTCGACGGGACGTCCAGAAACGACGGCGGCTTCGCCTGATGGAAGCCTATATTGCCGGGCAATCCATTTTGCGGATCGTAGATGTGACGCTCCGTCAGGGCCATGCCGAACCCCATCACCGCACCGCCCTTGATCTGCGTTGCGAGGCCCATGGGGTGGATGACGGTTCCGCAATCCGCCGCCGCCGAGTAGTCGAGAATCTCCACATTCCCGGTCTCCACATCCAACTCGATCAACGCGAAACCCGCAACGTGGGCCGCGGGTTGCCCGTTGACCTCCAGATTGTCCTTCGCGACCCCGATCAAGCCGCTGCCGGCAAGGCCGGCCACCGCCGCCTTGGTAAAGGGATTGATATCTTCCGGCGCCTCGTGGCCGGAATACTTGCCACCCAGATCGATGGCCCGCTGGGCCGCATCGGCGTAAGTCAGGAAGCGCTCCGAATCCGCCCTGGAAAACACGCGGTGACCGCCGATATCGTAGTCCTCGGGCGATCCACCCAGGTCCATCGCGGCGATTTCCTTGAGCTTGCCCACCGCATCCATCGCGGCCACGTAGTTGGTGCGGCTCATGGTAAATGAGGTATTGCTGCCGAACTGTCCGATGTTGAAGGGCAGGTGCTTGCGGCTATCGCCCCGGACCACCACGCAATCGGCCAATCGCACTTGAGGATCTCGGCGGCCACACGGGCAGTCGAACTGTGGGAATACGTGCCGAGATTGCCGACGCCGGTATGGATATGAAGCTTGCCGTCCGGCGTCAGCCGGACCAGCCCGTCAAAACCGTTGAAACCGGCGGGGTGGAAGGCCTGGCCGACGCCCACGCCGGTGACCTTGGTACCGTTGGTCTGCCCGCTCAGACCCTTGCGCTCCTCCCAGTTGAACTGCTCGGCCGCCAGGGTCAGCGCTTCCGGCATGTGCGCGCTGGTGAGCGGAATACGCTGAGCGCTGTGTACGGCGCCCTCTCCCGACGCATTGATCATGCGTATGTCGAGCCGGTCCAGGCCCAGTTCGCGCGCCGCCTTGTCGATCAACGGTTCCATGGACGCCGCCATTTCGTTCTGTCCCGGCCCGCGCTGCGCCGCTCGCGGCGGGGTATTGGTAAATACGCCGATCCCGCGAAACCGCATCGACTCCGGTTGGTACATGACCGAAACACCCTGAGCCGCGCCGGAGAGATTGGGGAATCCGCTGGCGGGACCGTTTTCCTGAACGAGAAACAGGTCCACCGCGGTGACGCGGCCGTCCGCCCGGAAGCCCATGCGCACGCGGCCCTGGAAACCGGTCCGCGCGTACCCGAGGTAGTACTCCTCTGCGCGCGTCAGTCGCATCATGACCGGGCGGCCGATCTTCTTGGAGAGATGTGCCGGAATGACCATGCTGGGAAAGGGAGTGGCCTTGGACCCGAACCCGCCGCCGCAATATTCCGACACGAAGACGATTTCTTCAGGCGGAATTCCGATCAGCCGCGCCAATGTCGGCATCGAGAAACTCTGGCTCTGCGAGGAACCGTAAAGATGGCACTTGCCGTTCTCCCAATGGGCCATGGCACTGCGGGGTTCCATGCTGTGGTGCGAGAGCCCGGCGGTTACAAAACTCTCGTCCAGGACCAAGGCGGCGTCAGCCAGCGCCTGGTCGACGTCGCCGTACGACCACTCGGAATTGGGTTCGCCCATGGGAAGCTGGCCGTCGCCTGCCGCGGCAAAATCCTGGGCCGTCCACGACCCGTTTTCAACATCGGTCTGACCGTAATTCACCGCTGCAATGTTGCCGTCCGAACGGGCGCTCGGGCCGCCGGGGTAGAGCGCAGCCAATGGATCCACGGTGAATGGCAGCGGTTCCAGGTCATAGACGATCAGGTCCAGGGCGTCCGCGGCGGTGGTCTCGTCGACGGCGGCCAGAGCCAGGATGGGCTGACCCACAAATAAAGGTTCATCGGTGAGGATGGGTTCCTGAGGCGCCGGGAACGAAGGCACGTCGGCAGCTTCCAGGACACCGTAAACGCCGTCCAAAGCCAGCGCCCGGGATACGTCCACGTTGCGGACTCGAGCGTGGGGCGCCGGGCTCAACAGGAGCTTGCAGAACGCCATGCCGTCGGCACGAAAGTCTTCCGCGTATCTTGCGCTGCCCGTGACCTTCGCCCGCACGTCCGGCGGGGTAAAATCCTTACCGAGCAGCGAGTAAGCCATTTCAGGCGCTCTGCGCGGCTCGCATCACGGAATTTAGATAGTGGTCGTACGCCCCGCACCGGCACAGGTTCCCCGACAGCGCAAATCGAGCCTCGTCCCGAGTCGGACTGGGATTGGATTCCAGCAACGCCACCGCCGACATCACCTGACCGGGCGTACAGAATCCACATTGCGGACCCAACTCGTCGATCATCGCCTGCTGAACCGGGTGCAACTCCCCGTTCGGGCCTTCCAGCCCTTCCACCGTGCGGATCGCGCGGTTTCTGACCGTATGGGTGAGCGTGGAACAAGAGTAGGTGGACACACCGTCCAGCAGCACGGTGCATGCTCCGCATTCCGCCCGGTCGCAGCCGAGCTTGGTGCCGGTCAATCCGAGCTTGTATCTCAACGTCATAGCCAGCGTTTCGTAGGGGAGCACATCCACGCGGCGGGTCATGCCGTTTACGTTGAGGCTGATCAGTCGTTCGACACCGCCTGCAGAGGTGTCAGCGGGCGGCTGTTCGGTCGAACATCCGGCCAAACCGCCGAATACGTATCCGGCGGAACTCACCGCCGCTCCGGAGGCGATCACTCCCTTGATGAATTGGCGCCTCGACGCGCCCGCGCGGCCGATGGCGCCGAGCAACCTCTCCCCGTCCATGCGGGGCTCCGGCGTAGAGATATCACGTGCAGAGGCAAGGGTTCTTTCGTCTGTCATTGGGAGCCACCCGTAACTGTCGTTCGCAGCCTGTTCCGGTATAGCTGCATCGTATGAAAATTCGCCGAAATAGACAACTGTAGGCCGCGCGGGCGCAGCGCCAAAGCGGTCGAATTGCGTTCCTAGAGCGAGTAGTCCGGATACAGGATTTCGTCCGGCAGATTGACGTTACCGTCCTCGTCCAGGTACCCCATCTCCCCAAGCTTGCGGACCGTCTCGGCGCCGGCGCGCCCGGGGCTGGTGCCATTTATGTTCGTCGTGGGCACGATTTCACTATTCGCGATCGTCCCGTTAACGATGTCCCTGAGATCGGAAAACCGCAGCGTCGAAAGCATCGGCCCGTCGTTGACCGATATCGCGCGGATCTGGAACAGGGGTTGACCGCGCAAGTGGAACCAGCCGTAGACGCGAACGCGATCGCCCTCGGCAAAATCGTCGTTCTGAAATCCGTAGGTCTCGGTCATGATGTTGATCGGGTGTGTCGTGAGCCGCCAATTCTCCCCGGCCTCGACCTCGCCTCCAGAGGTCACGATATTGATGAAAATGTGCGGATTCGCCCAGAGAACCCGGCTGATCGTCCCCTCGATGTAGTGGGTGGGCGTGCCGGAATCGCCGTACTCCGCCGGTACGCTGTGGTGGGCGCCGGCGAGCGCCGATGCCAGAACTCCGAGACTGAACAATACCGTTTTCGAACGTTTCATGAGTCTTGCCCCGCTGGCTCAACTGTCGATGTCAATATCCGCGCTGGACACCCAGGCACTGGGCCGGCACTCCAACCGCGCGAGCGCTTCCGCGCTCAGAGTAGTTTGCCCGTTTGACGCAAGAAAATCTGCTTGGAAGTGTAAAGCAAGATTACATTTCTTTACCACGGGACCGCCGACATAATTTAGAATGTTTCAATCGTTACAGCGAGTACGTTACAGCGAGTACGTTACAGCGAGTACGTTACAGCGAGTACGTTACAGCGAGTACGTCTGCCGATGATCAAGTTTAGAGCATATGCGTCCGCAACCAGCGTCCTTGTGTTGACCATACCTGGCGGAGTTTTCGCTCACCATTCCCACGCGAGCCTCGACCGCGACAATTTGATTACCAGGATGGGGGTCGTTTCCGATTACCTCTGGAATGTGCCTCACGTCTACCTGATCGTCGACGTGCCCGACGAAAACGGCGCAACGGTCCAGTACACCGTCGAAACCCTGAACCCGCCGTCTCTTGCGCGCCTGGGCTGGACTGCCGACAGCTTTAAGCCCGGCGACCGGATCGTCTGGCACGGCCCCCATGACCGCGATCCCGACCGGCCCTACGCCGGTCTCACCTGGGCGCGGAAAACGGACGGACCTCGCATGTTCGCGGACAACCGGTCGTTACAGGAGTACCTTGAGGAGACCGGTCGGGAACCGCCCTCGGGTTCGGCTGTAAATGCCGAGGTATTTGCCGCGGAGACGTTTCCTTCCGGCTTTTGGACGCGCACCGTCAGCCCCTACCGCGCCCCCCCGGAGGGCATGCCCCTGACCGCGAAGGCCGAGGCGCTGGTCGCCGAATTCCACGAATCACAAAACCCGTTGAACGAGTGCATCTATCCGGGGCCGCCGCGAATGATGATGATGCCCATGGCCTACCATTTCAGTTGGCAAGACGACGAGACCATTGTTATCAACAGGGATCTGTGGCCCGATCCCCGTGTCGTCCACATGGGTGAGAACGTATCCATACCCGAGGAGCGGAGCCGTTGGGGCTTCTCAACCGGCCGTTTCGACGGCGACGTGCTGGTGGTCGAGACCGCAAATTTCGAGGCGGACCGGTGGGGCACGCAGATCGGCCTTGATTCCAGCAACCGGAAGCGCCTGGTCGAGCGCTATTGGCTGGTGGATGACGGCATGGCGCTGCATGGGGAATTCACCATCACCGACCCCGAGTATCTTGCCGAGCCGCTGGTCATCGAACACTCGTGGGCGAAGGTTGCGGACCGCCCGACTCTGCAGGCCGAATGCTCGATGGAAGCCGCCTGGTTCTATATCACCGCGGGTTACGATGAAGACGAGTACGAAGTACCGGTGAACTTGCTCCAGTGAATTCGATCCGGCGCCGGGATTTTCGTCGGTGGCATTTGGATCCGGCGCCCGCTGGCCTGGCACAACCCGGACTGAAACGAAACGTCAGAACCGAAACGTGTAATTCAGCTTTGCCGTGACATCGGCTTCCATGGAGCGGAACGTACCATCCTCGTCATGGTCCTGGAGGTTGTGATTCAACACCAGGTAGACTTCTCGCCCCGCCTGTGGAATCCAGTGCAAACGGCTGTTGATCCCGACCTCGTCGGTGTCGTTGTCCCACTGGACCAGATTGACCCAGGACAGCCTGGATGAGAAAACGACGTCGGTGCGCAGCCGGCTGAGCCGCGACACGAAATCGCCGTAGGGTAGCTCCACGTCGTTCACTTGGTACTGCAATTCCACGGCGAAATGGGACGATGGCCGCCACGTAATTCCGGGACGAATGGTGACTCTACGACCGTCGTAAAAATCGCCTGACTCATAGACCATCCGGCCGGCCAATTTTCTCTGATCGCCGCTGCCGAATTCGATTCTGCAACCGTCGAACGTATAAAGCCCTACCGGAATTTCAACGTTGGCTGAAGGATCCTCGTCCCGGCGGATTCGGAAGGGTCGGATCAGGCCTTCGGTGTCTCGGCTGCAGGACGCGAACATTCGATCGCCGCCGTGGGAGAACCCCCCAAAGCGAACTCCCTTCGATTCACTTTGCAGGCTCCCGTCCGCCAGTCGTTCGCTGCGTGCGTAAGTCGGGCCGATAAAGACGTTTCGGTAAAACCTTCCCCGGGGACGATGGGTGTAACCGACGTTTGCAGAAAAATCACGTACGCCGATCCGGTTGGCGAAGCCCAATGCGGGATTGAAGTGCTCACCCAGTTGAACGAACCTCACGCTGCCGCTGAATTTATCGATGCTGCGGATGCGAAAACCGGCCCCGAACGCGGTGTCGTCGCCTTCCAGCCCGGGTGTCGAGGACTGTTGATACCAGACGTCGCCCTCGGCAGTGCGCCGGCCGGGCAAGCGCGAATTCAGGTAGCGAAAATCCACACCGACCAGGGTATTGTCCAGATTGGAGTGGGGATCGCCGTCGGTGACGATCACACCGAGATTGGACTCGGCCAGTACGTTGGCTACTGCCCGACCGACGAAGAGGTTGGTCGCCTCGACGTCTTCGAAACCTTCCTGGCGAACATCGATGACGCCCAGATTCCATCGTCCCAGCCGACCGGTCAGCTTGGCCCCGGCATTTATATCCACCGGCTGGCGCGATTCGCTCAGGCCGATGGCGCGGGAGAAGAACGGCCGGCCGTTCTGATTACCGGCGCCGCCCCCTCCGCCATATTCACGTCCGGTAAGGCGCGCGAATTCGAATATATCTGCATCCTGTAAGAAAAAATCCCGCTTCTCGGGAAACAGCAAGCTGAAACGGGTTAGATTGACTTGGCGGTCGTCCACCTCGGTGGCGGAGAAATCCGTGTTCAGCGTCAGAACACCCGTCAGTGCCGGGGTGAACTTGTAGAACACATCCACTGATGGATCGGTCGCCGAATCCGAGCCCGCCGGAACGAAGTACCGGGACTCCCTGGCGCTAAGGGACGAAACAACGTCCAGACCGAGCCCCTGCTCCAACCCCTCCAAGCCCACGACCGTACCGGCGATGCTGGGATTCTGCGAGCGGGTCCGGGACACCCAACCGATGGTCTCCTGGTTGCGTGCAATGCCACGAGTGAAATTGATGCCCCAGCCATCGCTATCGGGGTTGAAGGACAGTGTTTTGAACGGTATGGCCATCTCCGCCGACCATCCGTCCTCGTGTATCGTGGCCTGTGCCCGCCAAATGCCCTCCCAGTCGAAATTGGTTTGGGTGGTGTTCCTGTAGATTGCCTCGGCGCGCACACCGTTGGGATTCAACTGAAACAGATAGCCGTTGCGCCGATCCAGGAACGGATCGAGGATGACGCCGAAGAAATCGTCGTCATCGACATCCGAACCCTGGCGGAGAATTTGCGAGGTGATTTCACCGGGTCGGCTGTCCAAGAGGCGCGCCCCGATGTATAGATGAGTCTCATCGTACAAAAGATAAACCCGGGTTCCCTCTGAAGCGTCGTCGTATTCGATGGGATCGATCTGGTGAAAGTCGTCGATCGGCTGTGCGCGGCTCCAGATGTCCTCTTCCAGCACCCCGTCGATCACGGGGGCCGAATTTGTCCTGGCGATGTTCACCGACTTTTCGGCCGAAGTGTCACCCGACTGCGCGAGCGCCGTTGTACCCAGTGCGGCAAGAACGGTTGAAACAAGGCTTCGATGCATCGGGAGGTAGACCCCGGAGCGCCCAGGCGGCGGAACGCCCCATTATCCCACCGGACCTCGATAAGTTCGACCTTCGCGAATCGGTTATTAAGGAATCTTCAGATTGATCGTCCAATGCGAAAGCAAGGCGCCGGCACGCGCAGTCAACCGAGCCGTTACCGCGCGCCAACCTGCGTGCAAATGTGGCCGAAGATCACAGTCTCTCCTGAAGCATCAACGTGTTGCCGTCCGGGTCCTGCAGGGTCAGCAACTTCGCCTGCCCGGCCACCGTGACTACTTGGCTGGTGGCGATATGTTTGCTCGCCAGCGTCGCCGCGGCCGCCTCTATGCTTTTCACCGTGAATATCGGCGTGGTATCGCCAGCGTTGCCGCGCTCCACCTGCGCCAGACCGATTCGCAAACCTTCCGTCGCCGTGGAAAGTTCACACCAGGCATGTTCCGGAAGCGTACGAGCGACCTCGAAACCGAGAGTTTCCCGATACCAGGCGGACGACTTTTTCAGATCGCGAACGGGGATGGAAACGACTACCCCCGACTCCAAACCGAGATCCGACATGACTCTCACACCCCTGATTCGAGTTCCCAACCCGCGGCAAAGTCGTGCGATGGTGTCCTGCACCCAGAACCGCTAACGTAACCATTGCCGCGCCCGCTTTTCAATTCTAACCATTCTGACCCTGAGACTTGCCGAGCGCCACACTTCGCAAACGGTTACTATTATGCTGCTATGCGCCGCCTGATTCCGTTCGTCTGCATGACGCCGTTGCTGGCTTGGGGGCACCACGGCCCCGTGGGCAGCGCGGCGTTCTACAACACCGACGAGTTGGTCACCCTGGAGGGCGAATTGACCGAGGTGTTCTGGCGCAATCCCCACGTGCGCTTCGGACTGAAGGTGCTCGATGAGGACGGGTCGGAGACGTTCTGGGAATTGGAAACGGGTGTTCCGAGCCAGCTTGAGAGCGGCGGGTTCACAGCCAGGATGTTTCCCCTGGGCTCACACGTCAAGGCCGCCGGATTCGTATCGCGGCACCGATCCGATTTTTTGGGCCTGCGGAACCTGCTCTTGCCCAATGGGCTGGAATACGCGGGCGTGCGCCGCGAACTGCTATGGTCGACGGAACGGCTGGAACCCGAGGCCGCCCCGCGTCGTGAACGATCCGTACGTGAGCCCGCGCCACCGCCCGAAAGCATCTTCGGCGTGTGGAGCATGGGAATGCTACCCAGCGAGTGGATGGCCGAACAGGATTACGATGACGTGCTCAGCCCGGCCGGGCGCGCGGCCAAGGCTGCCTTCGACCCTATCGACCACCCGATTCTGGACTGCGTGCCGCGCGGCATGCCCGAACGCATGCTGCCAGGCAGCATGGAACTGGTGGAGGACGGTGAGCGCATCGTCATGCGTCATTTCTGGTGGGGCGGCGATCGCGTGATCCATCTTGATCGGGACGCGCCGCCCGCGGGAACAGCGCATAGCCACCTGGGGTATTCGACAGGCCGGTGGGAAAACGAAAATACGCTGGTGGTGAATACGACCCGCGTCAATTATCCCTATTTCGACCGCGACGGGACTCCGCAGTCCGATCGGGTCGAGTTTGTTGAGGAAATTACGTTGATCCCCGGCACCGACGATGAACCACCCCGCCTGGGGTATCGGCTGACGACCACGGATTCGGTGATGTTCAACAAACCGCTGGTGATCGAGACGGCGTTCAGCTGGTCGCCAGGCGCAACCATCGAAACCAGTAGCTGTGAGTTGTGGGAGCGCTCGGAGCAAGGAGGCGAGTCTTCATGAATAGTCGTGTGATTTACCGGTCAACGCTGCTTGCGGCCGTGTGCCTCGGCATGGGCTCCGCCGCGATGGCCCAGACGGGTGGCGGCCCATCGGGAGGCATGGCGTCGGGAAAGAACCTCACGGGCCTATGGGAACGCTCCCGAGGCTATAGCATCGGTCCGGAACTGACCGACTACGGCGAGTCGCTCACCGAGGGTCTGACCGTCATGGACGATCCGGAGGTGTTCTGCGAGGGCTACAACGTGCCCCGAACCTCGTTCGCATCCAACACGGCGGTGCGACTCGCCGAATACCCCGACCGGCTGGAAGTCTATTACGAGCACAACGCGGCCGAACGGGTCGTCTACCTTGACGGCGAGACCGCCACCGAGGCGACGCGAATGCTCGGCACCTCCGTCGGACGGCGACAGAGCAATACGATCATCGTCGAGACCGACGGATTCCCGGACGGACTGGCGCACGGTTCGAACTTCGTAACCTCAGACGAGCTCAAGTTCCTGGAGCGCTACACGCTGCGTCCCGACGGCGACACCATCGAGGTGTTGCTCATGGCCGTCGATCCCACGGTCCTCGTATGGCCGCGCATTTCCCATGCGTTCTGGACCCGGCTACCCGAAGATACATTTTTCTATCCATCCCAGTGCGAATACGACCCCGAAGAGCATGTGCCCTACTACGACCCGGCCCTGCTCGAGAGTTCGTATATCGACCCTGACGAATGAGGAGACCCCCAAGATGAATCGCCTACTAGTAACCTGCAGCGCACTGGCGGTATTCGCGTTGAGCGCCGGGGCCCTGCGTGCCCACCATTCCGTGACGGCCGAATTCGGCAATGCCGAGATGTTCGAGATCGACGCGGTGGTCGAGAAGCTTTTCTGGACGGATCCCCACATCCGGGTCCGCGTCCGCATCACGGGCGGACCGCTACCCGAGGGCGAAATCTGGGACGCGGTCAGCCATGCGCCCGGCTTGCTGGCGAGGACCTACGGCCTGTATCCGGGGGAAATCGAGGTCGGCGACACGTTGCACATTCTGGGCCGCCCGAGCCAGTTCAACGTCAACCGATTCTCCATGCGCGATGTCTCCATCAACGGCGGTCCCACGCGTCAACTGCTGAGGTCCCGAACCCAGCGCGCGACCGAGGTTGCGGCGCCTCCCGGACCGGAGAGCCAATAGCGCGGGCGGGCGTGTGTACGCGTGAGGTTGGGTCAACTGGTCAGGCTGACCGGAATGTCGCTGCCGGCTGGCGCGCTGCTGATCGCGGCGGCCGCCCCATCGACTGCCCGGGCCGACGACAACATCGGCGGCGTCTACCGTGCCGGCCGGGCGGAAACGCCCTGCGGCCGGAGCACGAACTTTCGCCGATCCGAGGACTGTCCGATAAACGACCTGGGGCTGGCGAGACGCGAAGCGGCCACCCCGGAGAGCGATCCGGGACTGGACTGCATCGCCGATGGCCTGAGCCGGCACTTCACCCGCCTGCCGCGACCAATGGAGATCATCCAGACAGACGATGAGATCATTTTCCACCATGAATACTTCGATGTGAGACGGACGATTCGCCTTGACGGCGCGCCCCCAACCCCCGATACGCCTCATACCTTGCACGGCTATTCCATCGGACGGTGGGAAGGGGATGTCCTCGTCGTGGAGACCAGCCATCTCGTCGAAAATATCCACACGATCCAGTCCAGTCCCATGACCACGACCGTCGAACGCTTCCAGTGGAACGAGGACCGGACCCGGCTGCTGCTCGACGTGGAGATCGACGATCCCGTCTATTACGACGGTCCTTTGCGCCTGGCGCGCGCGGAGTTCGTACCCAATCCCGGCGATTACATCGCCGAATGGGAATGCGACACGGACCAGCGGGAACTCTTCTTCGGCGACATGGACAGCTTCTTCGGAGAGGGGACGGAAGGGAACCAGTGACGAAATGCATCGGCCAATTGAAGCGCGAGCACTCGTTCACGCGGGCGCAAGCGGCCGGATTTGGAATGGTGTGCCTCGCGTGCGGTTCGGCAGCATTCTCGCATCACGCCGCGCCGGCGTTCTTCGATGTTAGGGGAACCGTATCCGTGGAAGGCACGGTGACAGCGCAACGGCTGGGTAACCCTCATTCCTACTACCGCGTCACCACGGATGACGGGATGGACTGGGCGTTCGAATCGGGACCCTCGTGGACGGCGCTGGCCAAGCAGGGCTGGACGCCGGAGACCGTCGCCAACGGCTCGCGCGTGCGCATGACCGGCAACCCGGCGCTGAGTGGCCGCCCCATTGCGCGCTATCAAACGATCCTGGTCTACGGACCGGAGAGTGACGACCCGGTGTCGCTCTACGGCGGCGGCCGCGCCGAGTGGGCGAGCCGCGCCCGGGAACTGGGCAGCGAGTGTGTTACCGGCATCGACGCGTGCGTCATGCTGGACGCGGCCGCGGTCGAGGCCCTGCAGGCCGAGTTCGGCGACACCGGCGTCTGGTAGGCGGGCGTGTATTCTCAGAAATGCATAAGACCGCGACGGGAACACCGATAGCGCTTTGCGGTTCTTGACCGAACGATCGGATGAGTGACGGATTTTCCGTCTATACTTGGGAACTGTGTGCTCTATTATGATGCGACAGGAGCAAGACCCATGGAACTGAACAAAAAACGACGGAATTTCATGCGCAATGCGGGCTTGGCTGCTGCCGCGGCGTTTACCCCCGGAATGACGTTTGCGGAGAAAGCGGACGCGGTCGAAGACGAACTCGAACGACGCCTGCAGCTTGCCCAGGCCATGGGTATGGGCATGGGCGCGGGCACGGCGACCGAACCACCTCCGATGCCGGAAAGACCGACCATCATGGACTTCATGCGGCTGCGCTTCTATGACGCACCGGGCGGGGGAATCCAGCAGAACAGCCATATGCTGCAAAGCGCAAACCTTGCGCTCAAGGCCGGTTACCCGGAGAAAACCGTGGTCGCGTGCGCACTGCACGACAGCGGCCATCAGATCAAGCGGGTGGACCACGGACATTGGGGATCCAACCTGGTTGAGGGCTATGTGGACGAGGAAATCGTCTGGGCCATCAAGTACCACCAGTCGCTGCGTTTCTTCCCCGACCCCGACTACGACTACGAATATCCCGAGATGTACATCCGCATCTTCGGCGAGGACTACGTGCCGGACGAATATCAGAAGGCGCACCACGACTACGCCAAGAGCCACGAGTGGTACCCCACGGCGCGGATCATCACCGTAAACGACGTATACGGTTTCGACGAAGACGCCCGGGTGGAATACGAGCCCATATTCGAGTTGGTGGCGAAGCACTTCCGTACCCCGAAGGAAGGCCTCGGCTTCGACAATAGCCACAACGCACACTTCTGGCGCTCGATCATCTGGCCGAACCGACCGCTCTGAGCGTTTCCCGGGCTGCCTCCCTCACCTTCGCGGTGCTGTGCGGCATCGCGGTTGCCGGCCGCGCTCCGGACAGAGCCACCAGGATGACGAGCGCACAAAGGCTTGCGGCAACGGAGTTTCTGCGATGGCCTATGACTTGATCGGAAAGGATTTTGTGCCGCCCGATATCCGCGCCAAGGTCACCGGGCGAGCCAAGTATGCGGAGGACTTTCGTGCTGAAGGGATGGTCTTCGCCCGGCTACTCACCAGCCCCATTCCCCATGCCAGGGTCAACGGAATCGACGCGTCCGCGGCACTGGCGATGGACGGTGTGCTGGGCATTCTGACGGCGGACGACGAGGGCGCGGCAACACTCTTCAGCAACGAGCCGGCGTTTGTGGGCCATCCGATCCTCGCCGTGGCGGCCGTGGACGAAAGAACGGCGCAGGATGCCATCGAAGCCATCAGCCTCGATCTGGAACCGCTTGAGTTCGTCGTCGATCCCCTGGAGAGCCTGTATCCGGGCGGTCCCAACGCAGGCCCCGGCGGAACCAATGCGTCCGCAGGCCGCGGCGGCATGGGCATGGGCGGCGGCGCGGGTCTGACGCGCAAATGGACGGCACGTGACTTCGCCGTCCCCGACGGGCAGCTTCCCATGGGCGAACCTGCCCAGGAATGGTCCTTCGGCGACGTCGAGGCCGGCTTTGCGGAAGCCAGCCTGGTGCTGGACGAAACCTTCGTCACCACCGGGAATTCCCACCATTCCATGGAGCCGCGCACTACCATGGCCTACTGGGAGAACGGCAAGTGCTATGTGCATACCGGCTGCCAGAGCCACACCGCGGCGCTGGGCGGCATTGCCCGGCAAACCGGAGTGGGTGTGGAGGACGTTGTTCTCGTCAACGAATACTGCGGCGGGGGATTCGGGTCCAAATCCGGCGGATCGATCACCGTAGGCGTCTCGGCATTGCTGTCGAAGAAGATTGGACGCCCGGTGATGTTGCGCATCAGCCGGCATGAAGAGTATTTCCTCGGTTCCGCTCGCGGCGGGTTCCAGGGACGCATCCGGCTCGGCTTCAGGGACGACGGACGCATCGCCGCCGCGGATCTGTACCTGGTCCAGGACGGCGGATCCGCCGGTGGCTTTCCCGATGCCGGTTCTGCCGCCGGCAACGTGTCGATCATCTACCAGCCCCAGTCCATGCGGTATCGCGGCATAACGCTGATGACCAATTCCACGCCCCGCGGCGCCCAGCGCGGACCCGGGCAGAACCAGATCGCCGCGGCCGTCGAACCGATCATCGACAAGGCGGCGCGTGGACTGGGCCTTGATCGGCTGGCGATCCGCAAGATCAACGCGCCGGACTCCAGCGGCACCGTAGGTTCGCAACAGGGACCGCTCACCAGCGCCTTTATGGCCGAAGCGCTCGACAAGGGCGCCGACCAGTTCGACTGGGCCGGCCACCTCCAACACAGCGGCGAGCGGCGCGGCGCCAAAGCCTACGGCGTCGGCATCGGTCAGGCCTATCACTCCGCCGGACGCAGTGGCTACGACGGGCTGGTGGTGTTGACCCCCGACGGCAAACTGCACCTGCATAGCGGAGTCGGCAACCTGGGCACGTACTCTTACGTCGCGACGACACGAGCCGCTGCCGAGGTTCTCCGCTGCGACTGGGAAAACTGCGTGGTCCATCACGGCATCAGCACCGAGCATCTGCCGAGTGCTTCCGCCCAGAACGGCAGCAATACCTCCTACACCATGACCCGCACCAACTACGTGGCGGCGCTCGATGCAGTGCAGAAACTCAAGGAAATCGCGGCCCTCGATCTCGGGGGTTCGCCCGAAGACTACGGCATCGGCGATCACAAGGTATTCGCGACGGCAGACCCCGGTCGGCATCTGACCTACGTCCAGGCGGCCCAGCGGGCAATCGAGTTAGGGGGCAGGTATTCCGGTGCCGAGGCGCCCGAGGACATCCATGATGTCACTCGCAGGGCGGTCTCCGGCGTCGCCGGTACGGGCCTGGTCGGAATCGCCAAAGACAACCTCCCTAAGGATGGCGATGTTCCCGCCCTCTCCGTCGGTTTCGCTGCCGTCGAAGTCGACCTCGAGACCGGCAAGGTGGACATCCTCGACTACGTGGGCGTGGCGGATTGCGGCACCGTTCTTCATCCCCAGGGCCTGGCTCAACAGATGAAAGGCGGCGGAGTGTGGGGCATGAGCTTCGCACTGCTCGAACGCCAGATTTACGATCCCCAGAACGGCCTGCCCGGCAATGTCGGGCTTGGTCAGTGCAAACCGGCCAGCTATCTGGACGTTCCGTCGGTGATGGCCTGGAGCGCGACCGATCTCGCCGATCCCCAGAATCCCGTGGGGGTGCGGGGTGTCGGCGAACCCCCCATGGGCGCGGCGGCCGCAGCGGTACTGTCGGCGGTTTCCGACGCCCTGGGCGGACACCTGTTCAACCGCGTGCCGGTGGTACCGGACATGATCGTGAACCATGTGGCCGGCCGGCCCCAGTCCCATGGCCCCCTGGACGTGCAGACCGCTTAGGCGTTGCCGCGGATGACGACACAGCGACGGGAGTTTCTCAAGTACTCGGCAACCGCGCTCGCGAGCTGTTTCGTGCTACCGGCGGCTCGGCGCAGCTTCGCCGCCACCGTGGACCCGGTGGCATCCGCCCGCAACGCCTTTCCACAGGGCGTCGCCTCGGCCGACCCGCAACCGGACGCCGTGCTGCTTTGGGGCCGCGTGAATCCGCTTGAGGGTGAGAATCGACCGGAGGTGGTGCTCCAGGTAAGCCGCTCATCCGGCTTTGAAGAACTCCTGATGGAGCAGACGCTGACGGCCTCGACCGAGAGCGATTTCACGCTTCGTGTGCTGGTCCGAAACCTTGAGCCGGATACCACGTACTACTATCGCTTTATCGCCGCGGACGGCGCCGGCAGCCGAGTGGGCCGCACGTGGACGGCGCCGCCGCCCGATGCCGGGCGGCCCGTCAACATCGCCTTCGTATCCTGCCAGAGCTGGCCGCCGAAACGGTACGGCGCGTATCGGCGCATGATCCGGGACGAGCAGGCCGCGGGCGAGGACCGTGGGATCGATTTCGTTCTGCACCTCGGAGACTACGTCTATGGCTTGCCGGAAGATACCGGCGGACCCCTGAGCCCTCCGGGAGTACCGGGAGGCGCAGGCGGACCGCCTGGGGGAGGTCCACCGGGAATGGGCATGGCCATGGGGATGGGCAGCCCGCCGCCGGACGACAGTCTCCCGGATCCAGAGGACTTCGACCTGTACCTCGCGGCGCACCGGCGAATTTACAAGGGCTATCTTGAGGATTCAGATCTTCAGGAAGCGCGGGCGCTGTTCCCGTTCGTGTCGCTGTGGGACGACCATGAATTCGGTAACGATGTTTGGCAGAGCTACGTATCCGGCCGCTCCAATCCCAAAAAACGAGCCGCCGCGACCCAGGCGTGGTTTGAATTCGTGCCGCAGATTCTCACCGACAGCCTGAGCGTTGCGGGCGTCGACAACGAAGCCCGGGACTACGAGCAGTCCGAGGGCATCGACAACGCCCCCATGAGCGAATTCACCGACGGATTCCTTTCCACCGAGGCCAACAACCTGGCCGCGATCAACTCGCAGACCTGCTATCGCACCGTGCGCTGGGGCGCTCACGTGGATCTCCTGGTGACCGATACGAGGTCCTACCGCGGTCCCAGCGCCAATCCCGGCTATACCGCGGCCGGCGTGGAGGCGGAGGAAGACGGCGTCAGCGTCTTTTCCGGGTTCACCGTTTTCGAGGGTGAGACGCTGTATACGCTTTCCCAGGGGCGCGAAGCCAACGGCGGCAATCCCCCGGCGACGGTCGTCATCCGGGGCGAGGAAGTACCCAACCCGCGCCTGAGGGATCCCGCGGTTTCGCTCCTTGGGCACCGCCAAAAGGAATGGTTCAAGCGCACCATCGCGGCCAGCGACGCCACGTGGAAAATCTGGTCGAACTCGATTCCCATCATGGGCTTTCAATTCGACGCGGGTAGAATCAATCCCGAAGCCGGCAGCGGGTTCCTGTGGACGGATAGCTGGGACGGTTTCCCCAACGAGCGCGAGGAACTCATCCGTTTCATCCGCGAGAACGGCATTACCAACGTGGTATCCCTGAGCGGCGACCGGCATGCGCATTACGCGGGACTGGTGGCCGAAAACTACAACGCGGAGACACCTCGCTACGTGATTCCCGACTTTACCTGCACCGCAATATCGGCCTTCGTCCGCGGACCGTTCCTTGAGCGGCCCCTGGGCGGGTTCGGCCTGGGCCATCTGGCCATGTACTCGCGTGAGCGCGCCGACGGCACCGACGAGCGGGTCTGCAACCTCAACCTGTTCATGCGCAAGGGCGCCATGGCAGCGGATACGATGGCGAAGACGAATGATCTCGAGCAGGCGCTCGCCGAGGCCGAGCCCTCACCGAACCCGCATATGGCTTACGCCGACAACGACGTTCACGGCTATTGCGTGGCGCGGTTCGATGCCGATAGCTGCGACGTGACCTTCGTCGCGGTGGCGCGCCCGGATTGGGACCCCGAGCAACACCCGGGTGGCCCACCGCTGCTGCGGGCGGCCGGCTACAGAGTGGACGCATGGCAAGCCGGCGAGGAGCCGACGCTGGTACGCACCTTCACCCGCGGCGAACGGGTCTTCGGCGAGACCGATCCATAGGCAACTCTCACGCGGCTAATTGTTGAAGTCATTTCAACGCAACCGGCATTTAGCCTCGAACCGTCCGCACGCACTCTTTCGCCCGTCCGGCAACCATCTCGGCTAACCTTGACAGCGCTCCTTCATCCATTCCGGGTCCCATCAACGCGCCTGCAACTTCGTGTGTCTGCGCTTCGACCGTTGTTCCGATCTCAGTAACCCGGCGGCGTATCAGCGGCAGGCCGATACCGGTTTCGACAGCGAATGCTTGCCATCCCCGGAGGTTCATTTCGGCGAGCGTTGCGCGCTTGCCGATCTTCATGGCCAGCTTCGGCGAGAGTTCGGGGTAGGCGACCGTAGTCAGCAGATCGTAGAGCGGCGCGAGGCGCGCACCGTTCCTGTCATGGAGGATGGAGAAATTCTTGCCGTGGGCGTCCGCGTTGCCGGCAATCAGGTTGAAGATGGTGGCATCGAGCAGTTTCAGAACATCGACCGCCGGGCGAGTTGCGATTCGGCGCAGAAGTCCGAAGCAATCCCTGAATGTCGGGCCACCTTCGCCGGCGTATTTCCGGCCCGGTACAACGGCGAGCGCCTGGCAGAAATCCTCTTGATGAACGCGGCGTACGCTCCCATCAGCGCCGGTCGAGCGATCGTAGCGTTCAATCAACAGAAACTTCCGATCCCTTACCACGCGCGGTTCCACGAACGCGGTATGGAGGCCGGCAGCCGCTGCAAGGCGCATCGCGAAGGCCTCGTTCTCGGTCGTCTCGGGGAAACGTGCGATCGGCGGCTTGAGAATGTGGGTTGTCGGTTGCCCGACCAGGGACAGTGCCACAGCGCCGTCGACCAGAACCACCGGCAGCTTCGGCTGGGCGCCGGCCAGGGAAAGCCGCAGACCCTCTTCACCCGCGAGCAGCGGCCGTGCCGGCAGCACGTCAAGTACGCGGATCAGACCGGCCTCATCGAGCGGTGCCGGCTGCTCCTCGGCAGCGGGCGTCGCCGGCAACTCCCCGGGCGGCAAAAGCTGAATAGCGCCGGCGACATCGCCGCCCAGCCGGCTGAGAAGGGCGAAATCATTGCCGCGGGAAACGCCGAGCGCTCGCGCCGCGGCGTCCCGCTGGCGCTCTTCCGGTAACAGGCCGCCAAAAAACGGGAGGCATTCCCGGCGCGCATAGAGTTCAGCGCGCTTGGGTAACGAAGTCGACAAGGCGGGTGCATGCTCATGCTCCTCAAGCCAGTCGGTCGCA
Organism: Candidatus Rariloculaceae bacterium; assembly: GCA_965237785.1. GTDB lineage: Bacteria > Pseudomonadota > Gammaproteobacteria > Steroidobacterales > Rariloculaceae > UBA6522. The sequence continues at coordinate 4,188,482 of OZ250159.1, read as the reverse complement.
TACACGAAACCGAGTTCGCCATGGCGATTCTGGCTGAGCCGGCCCACAAGCCGTTCATCCCACCAGATGTTGAGGATGCGGCTCACTTTTACGGCAACTCCCTGGCCTCGGGCGGCGGCGTGATATCGACCGAACAGCCGAGCGCCCGCAGAACCTGGAGGGCCTTGCCGAGCTGCGCGGTCGGTTTGCCGGCTTCGAGTTCCACAACGAAGCGCAGGCCAACGCCCGCCGCCCCGGCGAGTTCATACTGCCGCAAGCCCGCAGCCTTGCGGGCGGTGCGCACGATGTTGCCGATCTCGGTTGGTGTCAAAGGTTGCCAATCAAAATATAATTCCCGATCGGGAATATCTCACGCTCGCCTGGAGCGTGTCAATGAATTTTTACCGATCGGGAACTTTGATTCAAAAAGGCATCTACGACAACAGATAGTTCCCGATCGGGAACATCTTGCCGAGGCACCCGCAGTTTACGGCAGCGTGAACGAATCGCCGGCCAGCGTGACCGCCGAATTCGCGGCCGAGTCCTCGTAGTAGCCGACAAAGCGGTTGGTCTCCGACGCATCGTAGGCCCTCAGGTTCTCCGCCCAGCGATAGCCGATGCTCTGAAAGAGCAGGTCCACCGAGACCGTGATCGCACCGTTCGCGCCGGACACATCGACGTCATATTGCACCCGGTCTCCACCGGCGACGAAATCGTCGTCGTCCAGCGCGGCACCATTCACTGCGATCTCCCAGGACGCCGTGCTCTTGTCGAAACCATTGGGCAGCAGGCGGTTGTCCTTGGCATAGCGCGCGCCGTAAAGAAGCCCGGTGGTCACCTCGTCTCGATAGTCCACCAATATGGATTCGTAGATCTGCACCTGCTCGCCGCTGTCGATGCTCGTGTAGTGAGGCTCGTAGCGGCCGGCATCGGCGTCGTTGTCGTTTCCCGCGATGGAGCCATCGGGACGCAGCGCGCCGGACTCGAAAAGCGTATTACCCAATGCATCGCTGACCGTCACGTGCAACCAGGCCCGGCGCGACGGATACGCCGTGGGCAGTTTATGCCCGGAAAGGCTTTCCACCGCCACACCGAGTTCCAGTATCGAACCGGCCATCCGCGCCGATTCGACCACGACCCGGGCCGTCTCGGTATTGAGGAACTCACGCGTGCTTCGCACCGACGCCTCCAGTTCCTGCGGCAGCGCCTTTACACCCAATTCGCCGCGGTATTTATTAAGGATACCGAGCATGAACGCGTTTCCGCCCCGGAACACATGCTGGGACACATCGGGGCGCAGCTGGCCCAGCACGGAGGTGATGGGAGCGTCCTCGGCAACTTCGGGCATGTGGCAGCTCTGGCAACTGTCGGTACCCCGGTAATCGCTGTGCAGCCACTCGTGATACGGCACCTGTTCGGCCAGCATGCCGACCTCCTCACCGGCGTCGTTGAGCGATTCGGTAAACAGCGTATGACACGTGGCGCACAGCTCCGACTCCGCCAGATGCGTGGAGGTCGTCGGTACGAACTGGACCGCGGACTGCATCAGCGCCTGTCTGCCGGTGTCGACTTCGTGGGGGCCGAATACCGGCCGCTCGCCCAGCGCCGCGACGGTATCGATGACGAACCCCCCGGTAAAGCTGGAATCGTCGCCGAAATTGTCGTCGCGAATCTGGTGACACACCGTACACGAGACGCCGTCGGCAGCCAGATTGTTGTCCCAGGGCGCCAGATTTGCGAACACTTCGCCGGACTCGCCGCTGTTGGCCGCGTGAAAACGCGCCATGGGCATATGACAGGTCGAGCAGGTGTCTTCGATCGCCGCCTGGGCGCCGGGATGGTCCATGACCTCCCGGCGTACCGCGGCCTGCCAATAGGGATCGCGAGCCGAGTTCGCCATCATCGAGGCGCGCCAGGTGTAGCCGATGGAAACATCCACACCCGCCGGAGAAACCACCCCGCTGTGGCAGGCGATGCACTGATCCGACGTGTGGAAGAATTCCTGTTCCTGGGCACTGGCGGGGAATGCAGCCCAAACAAGGGCAACGGCGGCGGCGGTGAATCGTGCCTTGTTTACCATCCTTCCAGCACTCCTCCGTCGAACCAATCCCAAAGGAGATAGAAGACGAACTGCGTCTCCCGATCCGAGTCGCTGTCCGTGGGGATCCTCAACCCGAAGTTCGCAGAAACATGCTGGCGGGTGTTCAGGGTGACCTGGAATTGCGGCACCACGTCCCAACTGATGTCGCTGCCCCCTCCAAGCTCTTGGGAAGCGAGTACCTCGAGCATGGGCGTCCACGCCCGGCCGAAGGGCCCGCCGGTGGTCCAGGTGCGCCCCAGCGCCGCTCTCACCGCGGCCTCGTCCTCAAGACCACTTTCAACCGGAAACTCCAGCAGTCCCTGAACCTGGAAAAAAGAATCCGCGGGCAGCATCTTGCCCCAGGATATATAGGGCTCGAATACGGCCGAACCCTTACCGAAGCCAAGATCGTCGTTGCCCGTCGGCAGGATGAGTTCCGCGCCCACACTCACAATGTTTCCCGTATCCAGGTTGTAGCTGAGATTGCGCTTGAGACCGACTTCCAGATCGCCGGCGCCGAGTTCCCGGCCCTGATCTCCGCCAAAGTCCGTCACCTGAAACGGCATCGCAATCTCGATCTGATTCCGGGCGCCGAACCGGTACTCCCACAGGAACTCATGAATAAGCGTGTTCCGATCTCCACCCTCCAACCATGTGGTCAGAACGACCTCGTCTTCCGGATAGGCTTTCTCGGTGAACAACGCACGCGGCAAATTGAATTCGCCGCGCGGCCAGCGGTCGTCCGTGCACTGGGTACGCACGTGGTCCAGAATCGCCTGTATCTGGTCCGGCTCCAGTGCCTCGCCGAATGCAGGCATCATGCGGTCGAAGCCCCGCACCGGGCCGCCGGCGTGAATCACCGCGTACCAGTCGGGATCCGGCTCCCTGGCCGCAAAATCGCAGTCCGTAAAGTCCGGCACTTCAAGGTCGACGAAACCCAACTGGGATGCGCTATTGCCGGAACCGTCGCCGCCGTGGCACGCCGCGCACGCGGCCTGATACAGCTCTGCACCGGTCTCCTGCGCCAGGGCAGGCGACGAAACCGCCAAACAGACCAATGGCAATTGCCAAAATCCTGGTTTCAGGTTCGTGGTGATCATTCTTGCTCGCTAACGGTAATCATTCGTATTTCGCATGCCCCATGGCGAGAGGGGCAGCCTACGCTGCCCCTCCGATTCGCATCAATACGCCTCCGGCATCAAATATCCTCGAAGAGATAGTTGAACTGCAGGCCGTATCGGCGTCCTTGGGCAGGCCCGCGAATCTGCCCCGATGGCAGATATCTGCTAAGGTTCTGCACGTTAAAACTCACCCGTCCCTGCTGTTGAGCGCCGAAGCGGTAGTTGTAGATGACGTCCCACGTGGTCGTGCTTCCGAAGTCGTCGGCCAATGAAATGAGGTCCGGGCCATTGGCTACCGGCCTGATCGACAATGTATTGAGGGGCGAGATATGTCGGCCGGCCAGCAGCGCGCTATGGCCGCCGCGCTCCCAGCCCAGATTCACGACAGCCCGGTACTCGGCTTGACCGCTCCAGGCCGACGAAGCACCTATATTGTCATAAGGCAGACCATCATTCCGCACCGGATCCGTCACGTCGTCCTGCAGCAGGTAGGTGATGTTCGGCCGGACAGACCAGATTCCGATTCCAGTCTCATGCATCCAGGTCAGACTGAAGTCCACGGCCTCGAGTTCTCTCCGGTTCAGATTGAAGAAAGAAGTGTACGAATGACTCAGGCCGATATAGCCGTCCGGATCCGGCGGCGTGACCCCGAAACATGTCTCCCTGCCATCGACAACCAGCGAAATCGGAATGTACAGGGGCTGGCGATGGCCGTCCGGGTTGACTTGCGTCACCGGATTTCCGGTGTCGTCCTTCAGGTGGCACTGCGACCGTTCGATGAGCGATCTGCGGCCCGGGGTCGAGATGACATTGGTGAAGTCATAACGCAGGTAGGTGGCCCCTACCGAGAGGGTGTCGGTGATATCCAGATCGAATCCGAACGAGAGGTTGTCCGATTCCTGGGGCTTCAGGTCCGGATCCCCAACGGTCGTATAGGTGACACGCGGAAAATACCGCCCACCTCCACCGCCGCCCCGGCAATTCCGCTGCGGAACGATCTGCAGGCAGATCGCATTGCCGGCCACCTGGGTGGATTGGGTCTGTACCACCGTCGGTGCCTTGAACGATTGCCCGAGGGAGGCTCGCAGGCTCAGTCGGTTAATCGGCTGCCACAGGACCGCCATTTTCGGACTCGTATTGGTGAAACTGTCCTTGTAGGCCTCGTTGCGCGCCGCGAGCTGCACGTTCACCGTGTCCGTGACCGGCAGCGCCAACTCGACAAATATGCTATTGATGGAGGTCTTACCTGCGAAATTGTCAGCGGGGGAACGCGAGAGCCACGCAGCCGCCTCGTTCGAGATGCTGTCCAGGTCGACCAACAGATCGTCGACCCGGTGGCCGATGCCCGCGGCGATCCCGACGGCGCCGCCGGGCAGTTCGCCGAACTCTCCGGTCACGACAAAATTGATGTCCGAGAACTGTGCCTTTCCATCGATCTGCCGAACCCCGACCAGCCAGTCGAGCAATTCCGGAGAGTTGGAAAGGTCCACGGGCGGCGTTGACGGGTCTCCGTCATGGTCCAGCACCGGGTCCGGCAGCATGGAACTCATGAAGGGATTGAAATATTGGCACGCACCGACGCCCGGCTGCCCGGTCAACGGATCGCACTCGGGCCCGCCCACCCCCAGATAGGCATTGCGGCGATTCTGAGCCTCGCCGTCGGGCATCTGGCTCAACTGGGTGGCCTCGGACCAGGAGCCGCCGACCTGCCAGCTCCACCGGTCGTCGATGGAGCCCTCGAGGCTTATGGCTAACCGCGTGTGATCGGATTGATACAGCGCGTCCTTGGACTGGAGGTAGGGGATGGTCCGTTCCCCGTGTGAGAGAATCGTACCGGTCCACATGGAATTCGCCGGGTCCAGAATCGAGTTGTAGATCATGGCCGGGTGATCGGCCATGATGGGCGTATCGAGAAAGTTGCCGTTCCAGGTGCTCGAGTTGGGCGACGTATATCCCACTTCGCGAACCGACCGCTCCCGCGCATGTATGAACTCCCCGCGCAGGGTGAAGGCATCGCCGAAGTTCCGGCTGGCCGCCGTGTAGACATTGGCGCGGCTACGGGTTTCCCGGCTCTCATGCCACAAACTGTCGCCGCTGGGATAATTGTTGTACTCGTAGCAGGTCGGACCGCCTCGACCCGGCGCGACCCATCCCGTCTGGCGGGCGGGAAGATCCAGCACGCCGCCGGGGTTCCCGCAAAGCGGATCTGCCGCGCGGCGTGTTCCGAACTCCCAGTTGGTCGCGCCGTTGGGGTGCGGCGTGGTCTCCTGTGCGTTCCTGTAGGTATTGAGGCCTCGGGTATTCGGTGACGCGTCGTTATCTTGGGTATCCCGGAACTCGGGCCCCAGGGGACCGTCCAGTACGGGGATCCCCGTCACCTGTTGCACGTACCATGGGTCCTCGTCATGGTACTCGAAGGCCGCGATCACGCTGGTGTTGTCGTCACCGCCACCCCAGAGGGCGCCGATCGTGTAGTCCATCAAACCGGTATCTTGCTCGTAGTAGCGGCTGTCCAGATTGAAATCGAACCCCCGGAAATCGTCGCGGGTCATGAAGTTGACCACACCCGCCACCGCGTCGGTGCCGTAGGTGGCCGATGCGCCGTCATGGAGAACCTGGATCTGTCCGATGGCGATGCGCGGTACGATGTTGCTGATGTCGACGTTCCGCCACCCGCTGGTATCGGGATTCGGCGTATCCACAAGACGGCCGCCATTGAGGAGGATCAGCGTGTTCTCCGAGCCCAATCCGCGGAGGTTGATGCGTGTGTTGCGGGCGCCCGAGCGGTGATTGCCACTGCCGCCGTCCTGGTATCTGCGCTGCTCCGCGCCAAAATTCTGCGGCACATCGTAGTAGAAGAAATCCGACAGGTTCGACGCCGGCACCTCGAAAAGGCGCTCGCCGCTGATCACGTCGACCGGGCTGGGCGAGTCGACCTCATTGAAAAGATAGCTGCCGGTGACCACGATCTCTTCCAGCTCGCCCTGCTCCTGGGACGTTGCCAGGGAAGGCGCCAACAGAACGGCCAAACAACCGACAAACCAAATTTCTCTTGTACTTCTAAACATGAGTCTCACCTTAACAATGTTTGTTACGCCCACTACTTATACTATTTATTTGAGGAGCATTAAAGCAGGTTGGCGTAGTAAATAGAGCCCACCAGCATGCTGCTGGCGAGTCCGATAGCCAGCAGGCGCGGCCCCGTCAACCGGGACCAGAGCAGGAGCCCGGTGATGGAGAACACGACCAGCGCGCCGGAGAACGCGTCGATGATCAATACCCACACCACTCCGCTGGCAGTGGCCAGATGAAGCCGGTTGAGGGTCGAGAGAATCCCGCGGTCGGTATGCTCCACGTCGATGTACGCGTTGCCGTTGACGTAACTTATATCGACTGCTTCGCTGGCGGAGGCATAGTACGCCTCAAAGCGACGGGGTTGCTCCACCAGCCGGCCGCCGAGTTCGGCCACGGCGGGTTGAATGGGTCCCCCGCGCCGCTCCCGGGTCGGCCCGCTGATATCGAGTTCGGCTTTCACGAAACGTTCGAATCCCTCCTGACTTGCGAACCCTTCGCCAGGTGCATTCACCTGATAGTTCACGATCTCGGTGGGCAGGCGGCCGCTAAGGGTCACTCGATGATTCAAAGTGATACCGGTGATACCGATGATCACGCCGGCCGCGGCGCCCGCCATCCCCAGCCACGAGTGCGTCTTGCGCAACACGCGCAAGGCCTTCTGGGTGTGCAATGCCCTGGGCAGAAAGGGGTGCGCCTTGGGCGGCTGCGCCCTTGCGGCGCGCCGCTTGCCAATGACATCCGAGGTAGTCGATACCATTACGCCCCCACCATGCTGAAATATAGCGCCGATATGAGCCCCGCCCCGCCCAGGCCGATGGCGAGCAGCCTTGGGCCGTCCATCCGGCTCCACAGTAACACGCCGCTGATGGCCAGTATGATGAGGGCGCCGGAAAAGGCGTCGCCGAGCAACGTCCAACCCAACTGCGCCCCGTTACCGCGATGCAACCGGTTTATGGTCTCCATGAAACCACGCTCCGTGCGAGTGATTTCAATGTACGCGTTCCCGGCAACATAACGCACATCCAGCGTGCGTCCCGGAGAGGTGAACTGGGTCGTGTAGACGGGTTGGCCGATCTGTTGTTGGCCGCCGGCGCCGATCCCGGCCGCGCCCTGGTTTCTGGCCGCACGCCAGTCGATTGTAAGCCCCAGTTCAGCCTTTACGAGAGCCCCAACGTCATCGACGTCGTTAATCACGGCGCTGTCCACGGGTAGTTGGACAATGCCCTGCTCGGCCTCCGCCGTTGGGAATATATCCGAATGGACCATGAGGATGGTGGTGACGCCGAACAGTATTCCGGCCACCGCACCCCAAATGCCCAGCCAGCCGTGGCTGCGGCGCAGCCAGACCAGAAATACCGGCGATTGCAGCTTCTTCGGTAAAAACGGGTGCACATTCGGCAACGGTTTACCGCGATTCTGGTGGTCTGCAACGCTCCGTGATTCGATAGCCATATGTTTGAAGGGCCCAGTTCATCCAGTGAAGGGAACCTGCTCCCGATTGCGATCACGCGCCGTTATCGGGGTGAAAAGGCTCATATTCACTCCCAGACGACGCACCTGGCATTGCAGCTAACGGACGCGTCGGTACCATCGCCCTGAATGGCGTGGACTTGCCACCAGTTGGTGAACTCGTCGACGGCGATACTGCATGCGGCCATGTCCTCGGGTCCGTTCATTCCCTCGATCTGCACCTTGGTGAGGAAACACAAGGAGTTGGAGGCATCCGTGAGCGGCTTCTGGTCGTCCGCGGGTCCGGGACGTGGCGAACCGTCGCGATTCGTGCCGCTAAGCCACGCATCCTGATCGGATTCCCCGATGAACGTGAGCACGCGGGGGCTTCCCGGCGCGCCGCCACCGGCTGATATCCGGGCCGCGATCTCACCGACCTGCGCCTGTATCCGGGCCAGTTCTTCGCCGTGCCCCCCTTGCCTCTGTCCGGCAAACAGAACCGTGAGAGCGCTCGCAATGAGCGCAGCGGCGATGGCGATTGTGGCTGATTTCATCTGCTTACCCCCCGGATGCCCGGATTCGATTATGCCACTCTAGCCAGCAACAACAACTGGATCAATACCCTTGCGACCTTTATACGCGCCTGTAGACGTTTCTTTGCGCAAGACATGCAAGCAGCCTGCGCCTTTGAAAGACATTTGCGTGAATCGACGGATGCGCTAGACTGACAGTCAGGGTTGGCCATTGGAGATGGCTCATGAAACTGAACAAGGGAATCGCCCTGATGGTTGCTTCCGTCGCTGTTCTGCTGGCTTCGTGTGCGGCTCAGCAGGGGACCGTAGCAAGTGGAGTTGCTCAGAACGGCGACGCGGCAGAACCGATCGATTCCGAGGTGTTGCAGGAGATCAAGCTTAACGCCAGGAACGTGCCCGTTGCGGCAGTGCCCAAAGAATCGGAAGTTGTGTGTGAGCGTGTCGCTCCTACCGGATCATTCATTCCCAAGCGGCGGTGCCAGACCAGGGAAGCCCGGCGCCAGGAAACGGAACAGGCGCAAGAGTGGCTGCGTAGCGACGGTTCGCGGGGCGCCATTTCTGAAGTTCGCTAGCGCAGAGACGCCTTACTCCTCCCAGACGGCGCAATCGTAGGGCGCTACCTCCAGACCGGGGACCCACATCCAGTGGGCCGTGCGCACGGACGGACCCGTGAGATTGACCGGGTCGAACGCGGTCAACTCATAATCCAGCCTGCTGCCGTCCGGGGTAGGCATAAACTGCTCAACGAGCCGAACGTCCGGACTTTGGGGCGTTCCAGCTTCATCGGACAGCGGCCAGTCGACCCGCGTGGTCGTCACCACCAGCGTCTCGCTGTCCCACCTGCCGACGGAATAGCCCAGCGGGCCGGCGGGTTGCGAGGCCGGATCGGGCGCCGGCTCCAGTTGGATCGTCCGGACGATGTCGTGCTCGTGGCTCCGCAGGGTCAATTGCGAATCGCCATCGGTAAACTCAAGCACGGTGGGATGAAACATGGCGCGGGGCATGCCGTCCTGAATGCAGTCGAGTACCGGCTCGTCGGTCATCAGATCGAAGGCATCCCGTGCCGCACGGGCCGAAGCGGTAAGCATTTCCGGATCGTTGTCCGGCGTACCGCCGCCTCCGAACTCGCGGACGCCCCAGGCCCAGACACGAAAGATGCTCCGGGCGTTGCGGATGGCTTCCTCACGCCTGCTCTCGTCAATGCCCTCCCTGACAACCTCCACGCGGCGGTCGGAAAACCGCAAATCCCGCAGCCTTGAGCTACCCGTAAACTCCAGCCCGTTGGGCAACAGCATGTTCGTCAGAGCCATTTCATTCGTGCGGCGCTGGGACACATACCCGGCCACGCGAACCCGATCGCCGATACTGACGATTTCTTCGGTCCAGCCGAGACGCGACAGCCACGTGACCGGTCCGGATTCCACCTCCCAGATTTCCCCTGTCGCAGCGCGCATCCGGAACCGAACATGGGGATTGCGCCAGAATATCTCCGTCACCGGACCCGCGATCTCGACGATGTTGTCCATGTCGTAGAGCACACGATTGGGTGGACCGTGGTGGCCAAGGGCGATTCCGGAGAGCAGCAGCGTCACTAATACAAGGTTTTTACGTTTCATAGTCATAACCCGTGGTGCGGCGAGGACAAGTTTACGACGCCGCACTTGCCATTAGGCAGTTCATTATGCATCGATTCGAAGTCTCCGCGAGCCCGAATTGCTCGCCTTCGTGCGTCGCGAGGGCGTCGAGGCGCACAGTCGCAGTTTGGTGAGCCAGGCGGGCCAGGTTTCACCGCCGTAGTTTCACTGCCGTCGCGGGCGCCGGCGCATTTGGGTATGCTCCATCCGTTGGAAATCGATATGGGAGTGGACAGTGTCGATGAAAATTGCCGCAACAACGGGCAGCAGCCCGGGAACCCGCCTGCTCGCGGCTGGATTGGCCCTGCTCTTCGTCGGTACCGGTACGGCGTGCAGTCAGGAATCCACCCCCGCAACCGGGCTAAACAGCGAGCAACTCGCCGCGTGGCCCAGCGACGGCTGGCCCACCAACGGCGGCAATCTCTATAACCAGCGCCATTCCCCGCTGACCGGGATCAACCGGGACAATATCGCCGAACTCAAGGGCGTCTGGAGAACGCGTCTCGGCGGATCGGGCGTCGGCCAGAAGTACTCGGGCGAGGCCCAGCCCATCGTCTCCGAGGGCGTGGCCTACGTCGTCACCGGCGCCGACGACGTCTTCGCGATCAGCGTGGCAACCGGTGAGATCCTCTGGACCTATGAAGCCAATCTGGACCAGTCCATCGACGTCATTTGCTGCGGCTGGACGAGCCGCGGCGTCGGCCTCGGCGAGGGCAAGATATTCGTTGGCCAATTGGACGCGCAGTTGGTGGCGCTGGACCAGGCGACAGGAGAAGTCGTGTGGTCAACCCAAACGGAGAACTGGGAGGAAGGCTACTCGCTCACCAGCGCACCGCTTTACTATGACGGCCTGGTCATCACCGGTTTCGCCGGCGCCGAACGCGGCATTCAGGGGCGAGTCAAGGCATACAATGCCGATGACGGATCCCTGGCCTGGACGTTCCATACCGTACCCAACCCCGGCGAGTTCGGCTCCGAAACCTGGCCGCAACCCGACGACCCGTACAGCGAGGTCTACAAATACGGCGGCGGTTCGGTATGGCAAACGCCGGCCGTGGACCCGGAGCTGGGCCTCGTCTATTTCTCGACGGGCAATCCCGGACCTGATTTCGCAGGCTACGTGCGCGAGGGAGACAACCTCTTCACCACGTCGATGGTCGCCCTGGATGTCCACACGGGCGAATACCAGTGGCATTTTCAGCAGGTCCACCACGATATCTGGGACTACGACGCCGCAAGCCCGGTGGTGCTATTCGACATCGACATCGACGGCGAGACCCGGCGCGCGATCGCCGAGCCCAGCAAGACCGGCTGGGTCTATATTCTGGATCGCGTCACCGGCGAACCGCTCATCGGCATCGACGAGCGTCCCGTCCCCCAGGAACCGCGGCATCTGACCTCCCCGACGCAGCCCTATCCGGTGGGCGACTCGTTCGTAAACCAGTTCGTGGACATCGCGCCGGCGGAATTCCCGCCTCTGGTCAATCAGGGACGCATTTTCACGCCGTTCTGGATGGACGGCACGGTTGCCGCCCCGGGTCCGTTCGGCGGCGCCAACTGGCCACCCAGCGCCTACGACCCGGGCAGCGGCACACTCTACGTCTGCGCCAATGAGCGACCCGGCTTCTTCCGTGGCGGGGAAATGGACAACGACCTGCCGGAGATGCCGGGAGACAGTTACATCGGCGGCTTCTTCGGTCATGTGCCCTTCCCCAACCACGGCATCCTCGCGGCCATGGACATGCGGACCAATACCATTGTCTGGCGGCAACGCTGGCAAGACTATTGCTATAGCGGGGTACTGGCGACGGCCGGCGGTCTGTTGTTCATCGGCAAGGGCGACGGACGCCTGGTCGCGCTCGATTCGAGCAACGGCGCGCTGCTGTGGGAGGTTCAGACCGGTGCGGGAATGAACGCTCCGGTGAGCAGTTTCGAGCACGATGGCGAGCAGTACGTGATCGCCTACTCGGCCGGCAATCTTTTTGCAGGCACGCACAGGGGCGACAGCGTCTGGCTGTTCGGGCTCAATGGCTCGCTCGACGAGGCCGGACCGCCGGGTTCCGAGCCCGAGGTCCAGGAGGCCGAACACGAATGAATTTGGGTTCAGGCGGCCGTACTCACCACTTGAGTCCACAAGGCAGCGCATTGGGAGAATTCACTACGGGGGACGTACCATGAATAGATTCACGATCGCCGGATCCGCCTTGGCAGCGTTGCTGTCGGCGGCGACCGCCGCACAAACCGATCCAGCACTCACCTGCGATTGCCTGCCGGTCAGCGGGCAAGCCGCGGCCGACGTACTGGCCTCGGAAGACCAGTGGGGCAATCCGACCTTCATAGGTGGAATCACGAACACGGGGCCCGATTCCGGTAGCGTATGGTGACCCGGCGCCGTGGCGCTGGACAGCGCCAATGACCTGCTCTTCGTCCCCGCGTCCGGCAACGGCGGGTTTCGCGCCTTTCAACTGGACGATCAAGGTTTGCCGGTGGACCGTCAAGCGCGCTTCATTACCAGCCGGCAGAGCATTTACGGGCGCCGGTCCGTGCCGACAGCCAGCGCCGAGGAAGCACAGTTCCCGGGTGCGGGGGCCATCGTCGACCCATCCACCCAGCGATTCTTTACGGTGGACAGATTTTCCAACCGCATTCTCGTCTACGACGGGAATCCGGATCAATTGGCGAGCTTCCCTTCCGCCGAACAGGTTATCGGCCAACCGGATTTCAGCTCCACTCGCCGCGGGCTCGGCCCCAACCGGCTCGGAGCGATATCCGGCGCCCAGTTGGATCAAGCGAACCAGCGGCTGTTCGTATCCGACGGCCCCAATAACCGTATCCTGATTTTCGATGTAACGCCGGATCGGCTGCGCAGCGATCCGTCCGCCGTGGCCGTCATCGGTCAGGACGATTTCGAGAGCCGGGATGGGGGATCGGGTCCCTCCGCGTTCAATCGGCCTGGAAGCATCGCCTACGACCCGGTGCTGGAGCGGCTCTTCGTCGCGGACAACGGTAACTACCGCGTCCTTGTGTTCGACGCCGATGCGAATAATCCCGGCGCCTTCAATGAAGCCATTTCAGTGATGGGGCAACCGGACTTCGCGAGCAGCGCGCCCCGCCAGTCCCTCGACCAGTTGGCCCCCGGGGGACTGGGTTACGACTGGCGGCACCAGCGATTGCTCGTTGCCGAGGGCCTGGAGCACCGCATCATGGTTTACGACGCCCACCCCGATCGGATCGGCGGGCCGGCCACGGCCATGGCGGTGATCGGCCAGCCGGATGCTTTCTCCACTCATCCCGCGGTTTCGGACAGGCGTGTCGCCATGCCCCGCATCGCCGTGGATGCGGAGAAGGAGAAGCTCTATATCTCCGAGGGTTATCCGGCAGGGAACCGGGTCACCGTCTGGGACATCGCTCCGGACAACCTGGAAACCGGCATGTCGGCGGTGGACGTCATCGGACACGAAACGCCCGACGGCGGCCCGGATTTCTTCAACCGCATGGCGCAGGGGCATCTCGATGGCCGATCACTTGCCGCCGCCAGGGCCGTAACCCTGGATCCGGTGGATCACCGGCTGTTCGTGCCCGACGAATACAACCACCGCGTGGTCGTCTGGCAATTGGACGAACTCAATCGCATCGTCGGCCGCGACGCCCAATGGGTGCTGGGACAACCCAACCTGAACACGAGTCTCATGGGCGAACCCACGGCAAGCAACATGACCACGCCCATCGGCGCCGCTTATGACACCTCCACCAAGCGACTGTTCGTTGGTGACGGCTACCACAATCGAATCCTTGTCTACGATGCCGCACCGGGCGAGTTGCAAAGCGGCATGGACGCTTCGGTCGTCATCGGCCAACCCGACTTCGGCAGCGTGGAGCGCACCGCCGGACCAGCGGGCATCAACTTCGGCGTGCGCATGGGCCGGGGCATTGCCTCGGATTTCCTGCCCATGGGTTTTGCCGTCGACGAGTCGGGGCAGCGATTCTTCGCCGCCGACGGCGAGAACAACCGCGTGCTGGTCTTCGACATCCGCCGAGACGTGCTGCGCAATGGCGCCGACGCCATCGGCGTGCTCGGCCAGCCGGATTTCGAGCGTACGGCGCCGGGTTCGGGCGCCGCCGGGCTCTACGACCCGGGGCATCTGGCCTATGACGCGGCCCAGGAACGGCTGTTCGTGATCGACGCCAAACACAAGCGCGTGCTGGCCTTCGACGTGCACCCGGACCGCTTCGAGAACGGGGCGGCCGGGATCGCGGTCATCGGGCAAAGCGACTTCGATACCGCGGTGGCCGGCGGTCCAAGCATCTTCGGGGCCACGCCCGGCGGCCCCCCGCCCATCACCGCCGACGCCTTCGTCACCCCCAACGGAATCGCCCACGATCCCATCAAGCAGCTCTTGTACGTATCGGACGGCGGCGGCACCTTCGGCATACCCGCGGACCGAATCCTTGTCTTCGACGTGCATCCCGACCGCCTGGACAACGGCGCCGCCGCCATCGCCGCCTTGGGCGCGCCGGACGCGGAATCGCCGGCGCCGACGTCGTGGGGGGGCGCAGAGCCCGTTCCCGGCCAGTTCCGGGTTCGCGATACCCGCGGAATTGCCTTGGACCATGAGAACGGGCGGCTGTTTGCGACCGGCTCATTCGAGTCCCGGCTCGTACAGTTCAATTTTCCGCGAGCCGACTGGATCTACCGCATGGAGCCGGCGGCGCTTCAGTCCTTCGGCACTCTGGACGCGGCAGACCTGGGTGGACAATCGGATCCGGGAACAGTGTCCGTCGCCCGCCTGGCGGCCAACATCGGCCGGCCGCCGCTTGGCGTGGCGGTTTACAGCCGTACGCGGCAAACCGTGGACGCGCGCAGCCAACGCCACAGCCGACGGCTGATCAATGAAGCCGCCGTCGCGCCGGCCGTGCCTGCCACGACGGCAACGGTCTTCGTCGAGGGCGATGGTCGCACCAGTCACGAACTTCTCTTTTTCAATCCACAGAGCGAGGACGCCACCGTCACGCTGGTACTGCGCGGACCCGACGGTGCTGAGGAAGAACAGTGGCAACTCACCGCCACGGCGGGTGAGCAACTATCCGAGGCACTCGTCGCACGGGATGCAACGCGCGGTGACGGTACGCTCAGCATCGCCTCCGACGTGCCGTTGGCCATGACGGCGCTACGGTTTACGGCGAATGATCGCGAGGAGACAATTCTCACGCCGGCGCCCATGACCCGCGCCTCCGACTCCTCCGGTCGGACAACCATTCCGTATTTCGTTAGCGGGGGTGGCCATGAGTCGGAGATCGTTCTCATCAATCCGACCGATATGATGATGACGGGCACGGTGACCTGGTATGACCGCGCGGGGACCCGCACGCCCCTTGGTACCCGCTCGGACGTAGCGTCATACAGTATCCCTCCGCACGCGAGCCGTGCCCTGCCGAGTGACGGCGCGGGACCGCTGGTGCATGAAGGTTATGCAGCGATCGACGCCCTGTCAGGCGGTGTCCCCAAGTCTTCGGCGCTTATTAGCAGCGGTACCGGCGGCGCCTTTGTCGGGCAGAGCCTGGTGGAGGGCGTTCAGTCCAGCGAGGCTCGCTATGGGGTCGATCTCAATCCCACCCTGCTACGTCACGGCGACATCGATACGCGCATCATCGTGGTCAACCGGAACGCCGAAACGGCTGCCGTTGACGTGCTGCTGAATGGCGGGGGCAACCTGCGTCTGGACGTGGCTCCCGGTCAACAGGAGACGCTCAGCGTGCGCACGGCATTCGGTGCTGCCGCCCGGGGCGTGGTCCAGTTGAGCAGCAGCCTGGCGGTCACCGTGACAGCGCGCCAGCGCGTCACCAACATTCGCGGGGAGGCGATCGAATCGGAGTTGCCGCCACTGTCGCCCGGAAGCCTGTTCCCCTATGTACCCAACGGCGGCGGACTGTCGACGGAATTCAGGCTTGCCAACGTGTCCACAGAGCGTGTGCAGGGTCAGCTCGAGTTTCTACTGCCAACGGGCATGCCTGCGACCGGGACAATTCTTCGCTAACGCGGTCAGCCGCCGGGTGAAGCAACGCCCCGCTGCTCGAACGCGGTTGCGAGCCGTCGGGTGACGTCCGCCAGGGCGATGAGATCCATGGCGCCGGGATTGCGGACCCGGCGTCCCCAGCGGATCTCGTCGACTTTCTTGCCGAACTCCCGTTCCACGGCCTGCGGGTATTTGTCGATAACCAGGTGCTGAGAATTGTACGGGCCGGTGCGGTGGCGATTGGATGTTGCGTACAGGCCCACCACGGGAGTTGCCGCAGCCGTGGCCATGTGCGCCGGCCCCGAGTCCGGGCAAAGCACCACCGTGGCGCGCTCCAGGAGCGCGAGCAACTGCTTCAACGTGGTCTCGCCGATGAGATTGACGATCGGGCAGCGCGCGTGCCGGCGGATCAGCCTGCCGTACTCGAGTTCCAGCTCGGTCGAGCCGCCGGTGAGCAGCACCCTGGCACCGTAGCGCCGCCAGGCGAAGTCGGCCGCGCCAGCATAGTGCTCGGCGCGCCAGTTGCGGTAGTTGCGTAACCGCTGGGCCGTGACCGGACTGATCACCAACGCGGGCTGTGAGCCATCAATGTACCGCTGGGCGAAGCGCTGGTCGTCCTCGGCCAGCGGGATATTCCAGCGCGGCTCATCCCGCGGTATGCCGAGGACGTTGGAAAACTCGAACAACCCATCCATGACGTGCTGTCGTGGTGTGGCGGGAATACGTTGATTGCAGAACAGCCATTGACCGTCCCTGGCGCGAGCGCGGTCCATGCCGAGCCGTGTGCGCGCGGATACCAGGAGACTCACGAGGTTGGCTCGCAGCGAGGCATGCATGTGCAGCAGGAGATCGAACCGCCGCCCGTCAAGCGCACGGCGGACATCGAGATAGCCGCCAAGCCCGCGCCCCTTGTTGAGGATGACGAACTCCACCCCTTCCAGACCCGCGAGCAGTTCGTGCTCGACGCTGCCGATGATCCAGGTCAGTTCGGTCCGCGGCCAAGCCCGTTGGATCGCACGAACGACCGGAACCGTGTGGCAGATGTCTCCGATAGAAGACAACCTGACGATGCAAAGCCTCTTTGGCGGGAGATCGGGTGCGAACGACACAAGCGGCTGCGGCGGCGGGAGTTGCGAAAATAATACTGCAACGCCACCGCCTTTTGATACCGCCGGCGCGGCCGGCGCACGCGCAGCCTTGTTGACGATGCGCACGGCGCTTGAGATCCTCTCGCCGTGCCGTACGACGCCGATCTCTATACCGCCCTTTCCCCCGCCGCCCAATTGGTCGCTCGGACCTACGGCGTGGTGGCGCCGCACGCGCTGGGCGCACGACGCATGCGGAATATCTTGGCCCAGGCCGGCATCGAAGCGCCGGACCGGCGGCTGACCGACCAGTGCATCCGGCAATGTAACCGCGAACTCATTGCCACGGGTATCGGCCGGCGGGCGCGCACCGGCGGCGTTCTCGCCGCCCCGGCCTGGGCGTTACCTCTGACGCGCATGGCCAAAGCCCAGGACCGTATCGAGCCGATCCTGGCCGCCTTCCGGGCCACCAGCCAGAGCGTCTGGTCCGACCCCTTCCAGCGCGAGATGCAGTTGCGCTGCTCCGTGGTCACCGGCAACGCAGCTCGTCTCAACGCGTTGATAGACGATTATGAGCACCGTCTTGAGGACTGGGAATTCCTCGCCGAACCGTTGGCGGAGGATCTGCTCGCCGCCTTGCCGGAACGCCATCTCGACCACGCACTCACCGCTTGTATCCACTATGTCATTGACACCACCGCGCCGCCCGATCCGGTGATCGCGGCATACGGCAGACTGAGTTCCTCGCCCGAGATTCATGCCGCCGATATCGCCTTTATTCGCATTCTCCAGGGAGGCTTTGAGGAAGCGGAAGCCGTCTTCGCGGCGCTGTCCCCGGCCGCACGCGAGACCAGGGCCGCGGCCACCGGACTGGCGGCGACACGGGCAGCGGTAGCGGCGCTGCGCGGCGACGACGACGGAGCGCGCGGATATATCGACGCCGCAATCGCCGCCGACAGGTCCGGCACGCGCAAGCAATATGTGTTTCCGGACTTGCCCGCGTTCGCGCTGTCGCTCGTATCCCTGGTGCGGATGGACTCGCCGGCGTCCCTGGCCCAGCTCGATAAATTGCAGCGCGCCGCCGAACGGCGGGTTGTCCACTGGACCAATCTGGTTAGTTTCACGATGGAAGCCATTTATGTGCGTCAAGGCCAGCCCGGCCGCGTGCGATATTCGCGCGAACCGGGCTTGCAGACCTTGTTGGAAAGTCTCAGCGGCTGCTGGCAGGGGGATTTCGGCGACGGCGGCGGCCAGGCGTGGCGGGCGCGGATGCTCGCCTACCGCAACCGCGCGGTCGAGAACCGTTTCGCCTGGGTCGTGGCCGAATGCGACGAAACGCTGCGCCGATTCGCCGAACTGAACGGCGACCGCGAACTCCTTGCCGAATTACCGGCTCACCAACGGCTGCACGAGCAACTCGGCGCCACGACTCTGGCCGATCTTGCCGCGCCGGTTCCCGGCTGGGAGCATTCCCTGAAGGCGCTGGAGCGTCTGGCCTATGACGCCAGCAACAAGCAGGGCCGCAAGCGCGCCGCCAAGGCGCCGGCAAAAAAGCGGCTCGTCTGGGATCTCCACCACGACTACGATATTGAAATCAAACCGCGCGTACAGCAGCAAAACAAGAACGGCGCTTGGAGCAAGGGCCGCAAGGTCGCCCTCAAACGCCTCGCCGCCGAAGCCGCGCGGATGGACTTCCTGCTCACGCAGGACCGCGACGCGGCGGCCGCTATCGCCACCCACCATAGCTGGGGCCGCGTGGAGTACCACCTGGGCGGGAGCGGCCTGTTCGCCCTGGCCGGCCATCCGCATGTGTTCAACACGTCCGGCGAACCGGTCGACATCGTTCGCCGCGAGCCCGAGTTGAGCGTCGGCGAAGGCGCCGGAGACCGTACCTTGGTCACCATCGAACCCCACGGATTCCAGTCCGACGGCGCCTACAGCATAACCGCGGTATCGCCCCGCCGATATGAGGTGACGCGGTTTACCGCCGATCACCGGCGTCTGTTCGATGTCATCCCGCCCAAGGGGCTGGAATTGCCCGCGGACGCCATACCCCGCGTGCTCGAAGCGGTCTCCGGGCTGACGTCCCAGGTCCGCGTGCAGAGCGCCGCCGCCGGCAGCGCGGCGACGGCGGTACCGGTCGACGCGGATGCGGAGCCCTGGGTGCGCCTGGAACCCCTGGGACTGAACTCCGGCTTGACCGCGTCGCTGGCAGTGGAGCCGATCCCGGACTCGGACATCTGCTTCGAGCCGGGCAAGGGCGGCACGACCGTATTTGCCAATCGCGACGGCCATCGAGTGCAGGCGCAACGCGATCTCGCGGCCGAACGCAACGCCGCGGCGCGGCTGATAGAGAACTGCCGGCCATTGGCGTCATGGCCCACGGAATACGAACCGTTGACGCTCTCTGAACCGGCGCAGTGCCTTGAGTTCCTGGAACAATTGGCGACCGCCAACGCGCGCTGCAAATGGCCGAAGGGCGAGCCGTTCCGCATCGTCGCCCACCGCTCGACATCGGCCCTGTCGTTGACGGTGAAGTCCGCCGACCGGTGGATGCGGGCGTCCGGAAAACTCGCCGTGGACGACCAGCGGGTGCTCGATCTCAAACAGTTGTTCGCCTTGCTGGAAACAAACCCCGGATCCCGCTTCCTTGAACTGGGCGATGGCGAGTTCCTCGCCCTCACCGGCGCCTTTCGCCGCCAACTGGATGACTTGGCGAGCCTTGCGTCGCCGGCGGCACGGGGCGACATGCGTCTGCATCCGCTGGCGGCGCTGGCGCTGGACGAACTATTCGAGGGCGCCGATCTCAACGCCGACGACGGCTGGCGCGAGTTACGCGCCAACCTCGATGCGGCGCAATCCTTCGAACCGGAATTGCCGAGCACGCTGCAGGCCGAACTGCGCCCCTATCAACTCGACGGCTTCCGCTGGCTCGCGCGTCTGAGCCGCTGGGGCGCCGGCGGCTGCCTCGCCGATGACATGGGGCTGGGCAAGACCGTGCAAACCCTCGCCGTGCTTCTGGATCGGGCGCCGGCGGGACCGGCGCTGGTCGTCGCGCCCACCTCAGTGGCCGCAAACTGGATCGACGAGGCCCGCCGGTTTGCGCCGACCCTGAACATCAAGCTGTACACGGGCGCGGCGGCTTCGCGCTTGACGTTACTCGAAGACCCGGCGGCCTTCGACCTCTATATCACCACCTATGGCGTGCTTCAGAACGACACCGAGCGGCTCGCCGCCGTCCATTGGCACAGCGCCGTGCTGGACGAAGCCCAGGCCATCAAGAATCCGTCCGCCAAACGCGCCCGCGCCGCCCGGCAGCTTGCCGCGGATTTCCGCCTGATCACCACCGGGACGCCCATCCAGAACAACCTGATGGACCTGTTTTCACTCTTTAGCTTTGCGAATCCCGGTCTGTTGGGTTCCAAGGAACAATACCGCCGCAATTTCGGCTTCCCCATCGAGCGCGACGGCGATTTGAAGGCTCAGGCCCGGCTTCGCCGCCTCATTGCGCCGTTCATGCTGCGGCGGTTGAAGAGCGAGGTCCTAGACGACCTGCCGGAACGCACGGAAATCACCCTGCATGTGACGATGTCCGCGGACGAAGCCGCCCTCTATGAAGTCCTGCGCCAGCGCGCGGTGGAGGAACTTGAAGCGGCCCGCGCAGTGAATCCCGAGGTCGGCGAGGGCGCCCGCCGCGTCCAGGTCCTTGCCCACCTGACGAGGCTCCGGCTGGCCTGCTGCAACCCCAGGCTGGTGCTCGACGCCGGGGATGACACGCCCAAGAGTTCAAAGCTCGATACCTTCGCAACGACCCTCGACGAACTGATCGAGAACCGCCACAAGGTGTTGGTGTTCTCCCAGTTCGTCATGCACTTGAGGTTGATCGAGGAGCACTTGAAAAAGGCCGGTATCGCTTACCAATACCTCGACGGCGGCACGCCCGCAAAGGCCCGCGCCAAACGCATCGCGGCCTTCCAGGCCGGCCAGGGCGACGTCTTTCTGATTTCGCTGAAGGCCGGCGGCTTCGGCCTCAACCTGACCGCGGCCGACTACGTCATTCACATGGACCCGTGGTGGAACCCGGCCGTGGAGGACCAGGCATCGGACCGCGCCCACCGGATCGGCCAGACCCGCCCGGTGACCATCTATCGGCTGGTTACCGAGGGCACGATCGAGGAACAGATCGTTGACTTGCACCACCGTAAGCGCGGCTTGGCCGACCAATTGCTGGAAGGCGCCGACGCCGCCGGCCGGTTGAAGGCGGACGAGTTGCTGAAATTGCTACGCCAACCACTCGGGGGCGCTCCGCTCGCGTAGCGCCTCGGTTGATATCGCGCCATGAGCATCCGCGTACTTTGCATCACCGAGGATCCGGACCGTCCCACGGTAGCCACCTTTATCGGCACGCGCCGCGCCGGCATCGAATTGGCCGTCGTGCGTACCCGCTCGGAGGCGGCGAACAATACGCTCGGCTCCGCGGGCGTACCCCTGGTGGATATCGCCGCGGCCGGCCGGACCGGCGCGCGCGGCGTTGGCCGACTACGCGCGGAGTTGACGCGGGGCCGATACGACATTCTGCACCTCTTCGGCAATCGGTCGTTGCGGAACGGTTTGCGCGCCTCCCGCGGCCTGCCCGTGCGAATCGTCGCCTACCGCGGCATCGTCGGCAACGTGAGTTTTTTCAGCCCGGTTTCCTGGATGCGCTTCCTCAACCCGCGGATCGATCGAATCGTTTGCGTAGCCGATGCGGTCCGGAAGTACTTTCTCGACATGCGTCCGGCGCTGCTGCGAATGCCCGCGGACCGGCTGGTGACGATCCACAAGGGCCACAGTCTGGAGTGGTACACCGAACCGGCGGCGGACTTGCGCACGCTCGGCATCCCCAGGGCGGCGTTTGCCGTCGCCTGCGTGGCCAACTACCGGCCGCGCAAGGGAATCAAGCTGCTGGTGGATGCCATGGCGGATTTGCCCGGCGACGTGCATTTGCTGCTCGTTGGCAACATGAGCGGGAAGGCACTCGATAGAAGGATTGCCGCGAGTCCCGCCGCGGCGAGAATCCATCGACCTGGTTATCGGTCCGACGCCCCGTCCATCGCCGCGGCCTGCGATGCGGCGGTACTGCCTTCCGTCAAGCGCGAGGGGCTGCCCCGGTCCGTGATCGAAGCCATGGCATACGCGACACCGCCCGTCGTCACCGACAGCGGCGGCAGCCCGGAGCTGGTGGTTGACGGCGTCAGCGGTCTGGTAGTCCCACCCCGCGATTCCGGGGCGATCAGCCGCGCCATCCGCAGGCTGTACGAAGACCCTGAGTTGCGGAAGCGGCTGGGCGCGGCCGCGCGTGAGCGCATTCGGACGCACTTCAGGGTGGAAGACACCATTGAGCGAACCATGGAGCTTTACCGCGGCCTGGTGCGCGAATGACAAAAACGTAATCGTTGGCAGCGAGACAGCAATCACGCTTTTCTGGCAATATTCTATGACTCGGTTCATGAGGGGAGTGGAAATGCGTGCATCAACGTGGTTTCTGGCGTTTTCGATGTCACTGTGTCTCGGACCCGCCGGCGCGCAGGGCTGGCATCAATTCACGAGCACGGCAGACCGGTTCCGAATCTACACCCCCGGTGAATTCCAGGTCGAGGACATCGACTACGCCTCCGAGTACGGCGCGACCTTTCCAGCGCGGGTCTACAGGTACGAGGACGGCGGCAATCGATACACCGTCACGGTCGTGGATTACTCCGATTCCCTGAGAATTCACACGGAACGCGCCAGGACCGAAGCGGACTACCTGCTCTACTGGGAAGTGGACGTTCGAGCGTCGATTGCCTATGCGGCCGCCAATCTGCGCAGCAGGGGCGGCGAGATTGCCTACGATGCCTATCACTACATCGACCGGGTGGAAGGCCACCAACTGCATATGAACAATGACGATGGGACGCGTACCTATGCGGCCATCTATCTGCACGACAGCCACCTGTTCATCGTCGAGGCCACGGTAACGCCCGGCATGCCCCCGCCTGGGCAGTTTCAGCAGACGCTGGAATTCATCGATGAAAACGGCGACCGGATCCGTTATCGGAACTTCGCGGAAGCGATCAAGGTCCGCGGTGCGCCCAGGGGTTGGAACGAGGACCGGCAGGGTAACGACACCGACTGACGGGTAGAGGCGCGCAGACACGAGAGAGATCGGGAGAGTGAAATGCAATTGAAGTGGTTGAGTACGGCCGCGGCCGCGGCCTGCATGATGATGCCCGCCTGGGCACACCATTCCCACGGCAACTACCAGATGACCGAATACACGCATCTGACGGGGACCGTGACCCAGCTTCACTGGATCAATCCCCATACGTGGATTTACATGGAAGTGACCGGTGAGGACGGTGAGCCCGCAGTCTGGGCAATGGAAGCCGCGGGCGCCGGGGGACTCGTCAGAAGCGGCGTGGAACCGGATGAGGTGACCGTCGGCGACACCGTGTCAGTGCGATGTCATCAACTGAGGGACGGCTCCAACGGTTGCCTGCTCGGATTCCTGACGAACAAGGCCGGCGTCGAGAAGGAGTGGGATTAACTGCCTGTCGGACTTGCGAATTCGATGATCGAGGTGGAATAGACGACGGATCTCACCGTCTTCATGCCAGTTTGATGATCCAATCATCAATTTGACATTGTGACGGCAGACTGCGAGCCGGCGAGTACGTCATGTCCCGGTACGGTAAATTCACCGGGAATCTTCCAGCCTAACAAACAGATTGATCGCAGCACCTGCGTCCCGTTAACGCTCACGCGATAGCATCGCAGCTCGGTGTGTGGTGAGATGCACCGCCGTATCCCAACGGCTTGGAGATTAGCGTGGACACCGACCCTGACCGATGCATCGATTACTTGGAGTTTACCGTCACCGATATCGCTCGTTCAAAAGCGTTTTACGGCACCGCATTCGGGTGGACCTTCACCGACTACGGGCCGGCCTATTGCGAATTCTCCGACGGCCGCATGAAGGGTGGGTTCGATGCCGGCGGACCGGTGACGCCAGGTGGCCCCCTGATCGTACTTTATGGCACTGATCTGCGCGATATTCAAAACAGCATCCGCGGGGCTGGAGGTAGAATTGTCAAGCCGATTTTCGCGTTCCCCGGCGGTCGGCGGTTTCATTTCACGGACCCGGATGGCTACGAACTGGCGGTTTGGTCCGATTTCCCGGATTAGCCCCCGACCGGCGCCAGCAGCCGTGTCAGCTCACTGACCGAGTCGAGCCGTTCCAGGCCGCGCACGGTTTCCACGATCTGATCCGTGCGGTCTTCGTCCCAATTCGCAAACTCCGCGCAGCCCCTGAACTTGTCCGCGACCTCGTCGTAGCTCATGGGATTCGCCGGGCTGCCCTTGCCGAAGTCGGCCCGCCCCGAAATGGTTCGTCCGTCGCGCATGCGGATGTCGATGATCGTCGTCATCTTGTCGTAGCCCGCCGCTTCGGCCTGGGCATGGACGCCGAATTCGATCCGGCGAATCATCTCGCGCACGTCCGGGCTGTTGACGATCTCATCGGTAAATTCAGGTAGCCCGCCCCGCCGCTCCAGCAACAGGATCGCCATGCAGAATTCCATCGAAAACTTGGCCTGCAGTTCGTCCGTCGGCCGGTGGTGAATCAATGCGTTGGGCATGTTGTGATTCGTGCCCACATTCACCCGCTCCACGTCTCCGGGTTGAATGTCGTGCTTGAGAATCAACTCGAGCATCTTCGTCATGCCCGGATGCGTCAGCGAGCCGGACGGATGGGGCTTGATGGACACGCCCGGTTCGGCGAATGTCCAGGGATTTCCCAACCGGCCTTGCAGGGCTTCCAGGGCGAAACCGCCGCCGTGGGCCTGAAAGAATCCCCGGGGCGATTCCAGGATGCTCTCGGCGGCGGTCCACCCGGCGCCCGCCAGATCGGCCGCAATCACCCCGGCTTCCGCCGCGCGCCCGGCATGGAAAGGCTTGGTCATGGTACCGAAGTTCTCACGTAGCCCGCCCGCCTGACTGGCCGCGATCGCCAGCGCGCGCCGCGTCTGCTCCTCATCGAACCCATGGAGTTTCGCCGCCGCGGAAGCCGCGGCAAAGACCCCGCACGTAGCGGTGGAATGAAAACCGTGCTGGTAGTGCCGCGGCGACATGGCTTCGGAGATCTTCGTCTCCACCTCAACCCCCAGGTTGTAGGCCAGCTCCAGGTCCCGCCCGCTGCATCCGAGCTGCTCGGCGACGGCCAGCGCGGCGGGCAGGCAAGGCGCGGTGGGATGGGTGAGCAGTCCGTAGACCCGATCCTTCTGCACCGCCAACTGCGTGTCGTCGTAATCGTCCGCATGCACGGCCACACCGTTGGCGAACGCCGCAAAACGCGCCTGCACGCCAAGGCCGGTCCCAACCACGGTGGTATCCCCGCGCAGACCCTGCGCCCGCAAATACTCCTGCACGATCCGGCCGCTCTCCGCCACCGAACCCGACAAGGCCAGACCCAACCCGTCCAATATGGATTTCTTCGCCAGCTCCGCGACGTCCCCGGGCAAGGACTCGTAGCCCGTATCCACGACGAATTGAGCCACTTCCCGGGTCAGCCCTTCGCCGTGGCGCGAGGTGATATCCGGGGTGAAATGCGCAATGGCGCCGGAATTGGTCATGCGGATTACTCCCTGTCAAACCGGGCCGACATTTTAACTTGGAAACTTCGCCGATGGTCTATCGAGAATGCCGATCCACTCGCTACGAACGCCGACGAAATATCCGGGTTAGAACCTTGCGGAATTGCGCCCCGGCAATGCTGACCGCCGCCAATGCGAACAGCATCAGCGCGATGGGCCGGGAGAGGAATCCGGACCACTGGGAATCGAAAATGATCAGGGACTGGGCCAACGAAGTCTCCACCAGTCCGCCCAGGACGATGCCCATGATGATCGGCGCGGGCCCGAAGCCGTTGCGCTTCAGGACGTATCCCAGCAGACCCGCGACGATCATGATCCACACATCCACCATGGATTGGTTCAGGCCAAACGCGCCCACCAGGCACAGCGCGAAAACCGTCGGCCAGAGAAACGCCCGCGGCACCAGGCTGATGCGCGAGAAAACCCGGGCGCCGAACAGGCCAATGAACAGGAACAGGATGTTGGCGAGCAGCATGGCAATGAAAATGCCGTAGAGCAGGCCCGGTTGTTCCTCGAACAGGTAGGGTCCGGGCCTGAGACCCTGTACTTGCAATCCACCGAGAATGACCGCCGCGGTGGCACTGCCCGGTATGCCCAGCGCCAGCGTCGGTACCATGGCCCCGCCGGTGGCCGCATTATTCGCCGCCTCGGGCCCGGCGACGCCCTCGATGCAGCCCTTGCCGAACTCCTCCGGCGTCTTCGACCACCGCTTGGCCTCGTTATAACCGATCATGGCCGCCATGGTGCTGCCTTCGGCAGGCAGAACGCCAACGAAGATACCGATGCCGCTGGAGCGCAGAATGGTGGCGCGGACGCGGCGAAAATCCTCGCGCGACGGCAGCCGCATTGCCGATACGGCGGCAATGACCCGTTCCCGCCCCAGGTCGCGGGCCTGGTTGAGCAACTCCGTGACGGCGAAGAGTCCGATGAGGACCGGGATGAACTGAATCCCCTCGAAGAGTTGCGGAATGCCGAATGTAAAGCGAGCCACGCCGGTGGTCAGGTCGATCCCCACGGTGGCTATCAATAGCCCCAGGCAGCCGCCGATCAGATTCTTGAGCGGCGATTCAGCACCGATGGACGCCAGCATCGACAGGGCGAACACGCCCAGCGCAAAGTATTCCGGCGGACCGAAGCTGTAGGCGATGCGCGCCAGGAGCGGCGCCGCCACCAACAGCGTGAGCACGCTGAGGATGCCGCCGCTTACCGAAGCGACCGCGGCGATTCCCAGCGCGCGCCCGGCCTCTCCCTTGAGCGCCATGGGATAGCCGTCGAAAGCCGTCGCCACCGCCGGGGGCGCCCCCGGCGCGTTGATCAGCACCGCGGTAATCGACCCGCCGAATGTGCCGGCGCAATACAGCGCCGATAACAGTGCAATCGCCGGAACGGGCTCCAGGTAAAGCGAGAACGGCAACAGCAGCGCCACGCCCATGGACGATGACAGTCCCGGCAGCGCGCCGATGATCACACCGGCGACCGTGCCGGCCACGATCAGCCCCAGCACCACCGGGTCGGTGAGGAGCTCAAATGCAATTGCCAACCCCGAGAGATCCATCAACCCGGCAGCAACAGATTCCAGACGCTACCGACCGGAAAGCGAACTCCGAGCCCGAGGGCAAATACCACGTGGATAGCGGCCGGCAAACCCAGGGCGAGCCCGGCGACGAGCCGAAATCGCCGTTCACCCCACACCAGCGGCAGCGCGACGGCGATCATTCCCAGGCTCGGCAGCGTGCCGAGCAGCGGAATCGAGACCCCGGCGGCGGCGATCACGCCGACTGTTCCCCAGAACGCCGGTGGAGGCAGCGTAAACGCGACCGGCGGCTCTGGCTCGGTCGTGCTCGCGGCACGGCGCGCCACTACGGGGTCAGCCGCCCCCCGGAGCAGCCGGCGGATTTCGTCCAGAATCAAGACGACGCCAAACAACGCTGACGTGAGTATGACCAGCCGCGGAAAGAACGTGGGCGGCACGTTTTGCGCCAGCATGGGCGGCACGTCGTCAAAGCCGTTGGTCAGCCACCAGGCCGCCGCGCAGAACCCGAGCAGAACCGATCCGACGAGGGTATCCCGGAGCGCGAGCAAGGATAACAGGCGCTTCATTCCGCTTCGATGATGCCCAGTTCGATCATCGCGTCGCGGGCGTCATTGTAGAGTCGGCGTACCTGGTCGTCCCACTCTTCCCGGCCGGCAACGCTCGCGGGGTCCAGGCCGGACGCCTCCAGGTAGCCGAGGTAGGCGGGCTGACCCATGCTCTCAAGCATCGCCTGTTCAAGAATCTCGATGCGACCCTCGGGCGTTCCGGTCAACACCAGATAGCCCCGCACGGTCGAAAAAACCACGTCGTAGCCCAACTCAACGGTGGTCGGGACATCGCCGATCTCACCGAGGCGCGCTTCCGCCATGACCGCAAGCGCGCGAAAATCGCCCCGCTGAATCTGGTCGAGCGCCTCGGTGAGATTGAGTCCCGCAGCATCGATACTGCCTCCCATCAGGTTGGTGACGATCTCCCCTCCACCGGCGAACGGCACCACGCTCAGCCGGGTGCCGGCCCGCTGGGCCAGGGTGGCGCCGGCCACGTGATCGACGCCTCCGATCTGCGTCGTACCCCACTTGATGGGTCGTTCGCGCCCCAACGCGACCAACTCGGCCAGGGTCATGATGTCGCTGTCGCCCCGCACCATGACCACAATCGGATCGTCAGTGGCCCGGGCGACGCCAACCACATCGTCGATCGTCAGCGGCCCCTGGCCGCGGGCCATGGCGAACAGGTGCGTCGGCGTGATCGCCAACAGCGTATGCCCATCCCTGGGGCGGCTCGCGACGTAGTTCATGGCGACGACACCGCCGCCGCCGGTGCGTGGCAGCACACTCATGTTTGCGTCCAACGCCTCGCGCATTCCGCGTGCCACGGCACGCGCGGTCGCGTCGGTGCCACCGCCTGGCGACGCGTGGGTAACGATGTCGATCGGTCGGTCGGGAAAGTCCGTCTGCGCATCGGCCGCAGCCGCGGCCAGGCACAACAGAATTGCGCCCATACACTTCGGCCTTGACTGGGTCGATGGCATGGCGCAACTCTAACCCGGATTCCGTGTGCGGCCCAACTAGCCCCAGACATCCAAGCAATTTTCTTCTGCAGACGTCAACCGTGGACCCGCTGACTCCACGGTTCCACAAAGTTCGAAGATTGCCCAATCGGTTCCCCGGCCTGCCAGTTCACCGGCTCACTGAACCGGAGAGACCTCAACCCCATCGATGGAACTGTGGGATAAACGACTCATCTGCTGCCGGTCACTTCATGCCTGATGGTTTCTACGCTCATACAGAAACAAGCATCGATATTGAAAAACGCTGTCGTGGCCTCGCATTCGAACTATCTTTTTCTTTGTTCTTTGTCCTGAATTAAAGCAAAACAATCGTATCGGCTGATGGTATCACATTGCGATGAATAGATAGGCTTGGACCGGAAACAATTTGAACATCAAATCGAAAATGAATGATATGACCGCCACATATACAACTTATATCGACGTTATAAAATACAAAACTTGTCCGGTTTTTTGACCGTAGTGATTGCTCCTTATTCAACTTTCAATTGGACATCACAGGTGTTGATGATTGAAATACACGCAATCATTCCATTGCGCACTTATCTGCAAAGCATGCGTTCAAAACAAAAGAGATTCGCCCAAAAGAACAAAATGAATGTTGCTTGTTACAATATTCAATCTGGCCCATTTGGATGACTGCACACGTCTAACTGGTGCCCATGTCTCAGCAGTATTCTGCTGAGATTGCTGTTCCCTTTCAATTAACATCAGTAGGGTATTCGACCAGAACCGGCGCAAATTTCTCAGACCGGACAGTTAGTTATTTCATCTGCCGCGGGACTTCCTTCGATTCTTGAAAACGCGCGACGTGTTTTGCCCATTCAACCCGTGGAGAACAGCAGTGGACTAACGAAGTTGCCCACGAACACGGCTACTTTCGATTATGGCGACCACGTTATTGTGCTGCCGAATTTTCTTTCTGCTCACCAAATTCGTTCCTTCGTAAACAAAACGGTTATGCAATTCGATCTTCATACAAATGTACCTGGTCGAGACATACGATTTACCGAAAGGGACAAATCATTTGTTCTATTAGTTTACATTTCATAGTGCCCGAGCGGTCAGTCGATTTGATTCAATCGTGGTTCACTACTTTAGGTGACTATTCACACCACAAATTACTCGCTTAGTTCTGAAAACAGAATCTGCATAATTCAGACAGATTTGAAGAATTTCTAGCAGATTTACGATGATACTATGATCAGAATAGTCTGATAAACAGAACCAAATCTCTTGAAAATTGTCGTATTTCAATTCAGTGGATACGAGTGTTGAGGTTGATACAAGCGGCAAAGTAGCAGTCGCGCAACAATGCGTTCCAATGGATGAATCTAAACAAGCAGGCTCGGTAACCGTTATATGGAGGCGAATATGGGGCGCACAGCTACCGACGCGATGGTCGAGCCGGGGGGTGGCAGGGTCACGCTGCGCAAGCCACGTACGCACTTGCGAGCCAAGCACGCATACGACCGAACGACTTAGAACGACAA
Source organism: Candidatus Rariloculaceae bacterium (assembly GCA_965237785.1). Lineage (GTDB taxonomy): Bacteria > Pseudomonadota > Gammaproteobacteria > Steroidobacterales > Rariloculaceae > UBA6522. The sequence continues at coordinate 4,158,243 of OZ250159.1, read as the reverse complement.
ATTGTTAAATTTGATGACGGACTTTACTTGGTTGACGACCGATGACTTTTGAAGAGCTTTACAAGGCTTGGAAAGAACGGCGTCTATCGCAGATGGAGGCGGCCAGATTCCTGGGCGTGAGCGTGCGGACGTTTCGCCGCTACATCCACCGCTTCGAGATGGCGGGTTCTGAAGGCCTGATCGACCGGCGTGTGTCGCAAGGATCCCCCCGCCGTGCCCCGCTGGACGAAGTCGCGGAGGTCGTAGATACCTATAGCGCTCGGCACGAGGGGTGGAATGTCAAACAATTTTACGCCTGGTACCGTCGCACCGGCGGTCAGCGGAGTTATAACTGGGTGAGGATGCAACTCCAGGACGCTGGAGCCGTAAAGAAACTACCGCGCCGCGGATGGCACCGCAAACGGTTTGAACTTGCGCCACGGACCGGGATGCGTCTATATCAGGACGCTTGCAGACACGAGTGGCTACCCGGCCGGCGGTGCGATCTGGTTATAACCATGGACGATTCTACGGGGACCCACTATTCGACGCTCCTGTGCGAGGCGGAGGGCACGTGGAGCGGTCTTGCCGGCGTTCGCCAGGTGATCGAAAAACACGGGCTTTTCTGCTCGCTCTATACCGACCGGGCATTGCACTATTGGTCAGCGACCAAGACCACGGTCAAATCGGATCAGGCCAAACTCACGCAGTTCGGACGAGCCATGAAACAGTTGGGCATCAAGATGATCCCGACTCGCTCGGCCCAGATGAGGGCCCGTTGCCAGCGGGCCTTCAGCATCCACACGGACCGTCTGCCGGAGGAGTTGGCTGCCGCGGGAGTCACCGGGTTCGCCGAAACCAATAAGTACCTGGACACCGTGTACCGCCAAGCCTACAACAAGGAATTCGAACAGCTCCCGCGCGAGCAAGGATCGGCTTTTGAGACCTTCGCGCGGCACGATCAACTGGATGACATTCTTTGCGAGCGCTATCGACGGGTAGTGCGTAGTGACAAGTGCGTTCGGTTTGATGGACTCCTGCTGAAACTCCCCGCCGATCGACTTTCGTGTGACTACGTCAAGACCCATGTGACGGTGCGTCAACACCTGAACGGCACGTTATCCGTTTCCCACGGGCTCCGTCGTCTGGCCCGATACGACGCCAACGGGTTACCGATCGAATAGGCGCCCGGCCTGGCCCGAAGCGTTCACCAATCCGCGGGTGCGTGCGGGCCGGATAGGATAGGATGCCCGTTGGATCAGTGAAGATCGCGCATGGGAGTGCTCATGGCCAGATTATTTCTCGTTCTGCTGGCGGCGTTGCCGATCGCGAGCCTCAGCCAGGATCGGTATCCGATCGACTGGGACCAGGTCGCGGCGGAGTACCTGGACCACTTCACTGCGTTGTTGCGCATCGACACATCCAACCCGCCAGGCAACGAAACCGCCGCAGCCAACTACCTGCACGAGACGCTAGCAGCCGAGGGTATCGAAGGCCGTCTATACGCCCTGACGCCCGGTCGCGACAATTTTGTCGCGCGGGTGCGGGGGAACGGTTCGAAAGCGCCCATTCTGGTCATGGGTCATACCGACGTTGTTGGGGTGCAGCGTGAGAACTGGTCGGTGGAACCCTTCGACGCCGTGCGGCGCGACGGCTACATCTACGGCCGGGGCGCGCTGGATGACAAGGACAATGTGACCGCGGGCATGATGCTTCTGATGATGCTGGAGCGCGCCCAGGTGGAACTCGACCGGGACATCATCTTTCTGGCCGAGGCCGGGGAAGAAGGGACGCCGGAGTTTGGCGTTGATTTCATGGTCAACGAACACTGGGATGAGGTCGCCGCCGAATATTGTCTGGCCGAAGGCGGTGGCGCCGTGGCCCGCGACGGTGAGGTCCGTTACGTGTCCATTGCGACCACGGAAAAATTTCCCATGCGCGTACAGCTGGTCGCCCGCGGAACGGCCGGCCACGGATCGGTGCCACGGGTCGACAATGCGCTTGCCGCGCTGGCTTCCGCGGTGGCGAAACTGTCCGATTGGCAACCTCCCATGCGATTCAACGACACCACCCGCGCGTATTTCCAGCGACTCTCGACGATCAGTTCCGACGAACTCGCGGCACGTTACCTCGGCCTGTTCGACCCGGCGGAGCGACCCGACAGCGAACGCTATCTGGCGCTCCACGAACCTCAGCACAATGCGTTGTTGCGCACCGGCATCTCGCCTACCATTCTCAGCGGCGGTTTCCGCAGAAACGTCATCCCCTCCGAAGCCGAGGCGATGCTCGATATCCGCGCGTTGCCGGACGAGAATCCCGAGGCGTTCTACGCCCACATGGCCGCGGTGATCAACGATCCCAACGTGGAAATCGTGCCGAGGCCGATCTACCGTCCCGCGGGCACGCCCTCGCCCATCGACAACGAGATGTTTGAAGTCATCCAGGCTGTGAATCAGCGCCTGTTTCCGCAAGCCGTAACACTGCCTACGATGCTGACCGGGGCTACCGACATGGCCCAGGTGAGAGCGAAAGGCGTGCCCTGCTACGGTTTCGGACCGGTCCGGTACCAGGAGGATCTCGCGTCCGGCGGCGGCTCCCACGGCGACGACGAACGCATTCCGGAAGATTCCCTGCTGATGCTGGTGCAGTTTCTTTGGTATGCGGTGCTCGGAATCGCCGCGTCGCCCTGACCCGAATCCGGCGTCCGAATATCGCGCCGCCCTGCTGACGGAACCGCGGGCGCGCTCGCAGGGGCGGCGTCTCAGACGTTGAAGCGGAAACGGATCACGTCGCCATCGGCGACCCGGTAATTCCGACCTTCCAGGCGCATCTCCCCCGCGTCCCTGACGCCCTGTTCGCCGCCGCGGGCAATATAGCGCTCCACGGGAACCACCTCGGCGCGGATGAACCCGCGCTGAAAATCCTTGTGAATCCGACCGGCTGCATCGTAAGCGCTCGCGCCCTCGGGCACCGCCCACGCGCGGGCTTCGTTCGCGTTCACCGTATAGAAACTCAACAGGCGCAGTAGTCCATAGGCCGCGCGGATCATTCGATCCAATCCCGGCGCAGGCAACCCCATCTCTTCCAGAAACGCGCCGCGTTCCTGCTCGGAGAATTGCGTCAATGCGGCTTCGAATGCGGCGCAGATCTCCACCGCCGGGACACCCTCCGCCCCGGCCCGCGCCACGACCGGCGCGGCGGCACGTGAATCCCCCAACCCGGACTCATCCACGTTGGCTACGTACATGACAGGCTTGAACGTGAGGAGTTGCAGGCTGTCGAGGCGAGCGCGCTCCTCCGAAGTGAGTTCGATGTCTCTTGCCGCATGCCCGGCATTCAACTGCGCCTGCACGCGCGTCAGGAGATCCCGCCACGCGAGCGCCTCGGCTTCAGCGGTCTTTGCCTGTCGCTCGGCCTTCTCCAGCGCTCGACCCAGAGTCTCCAGGTCCGCGAGCAACAGTTCCGTGTCGATGATCTCCATATCCAACGCCGAATCGACGTTTCCCGACACGTGTGCGACCCCTTCCCCGGCAAAACAGCGCACGACATGCATGATCGCGTCGGTTTCGCGAAGATGCGCCAGAAACCTGTTTCCGAGCCCTTCCCCACGTGAGGCGCCTGCAACGAGGCCGGCGACATCCACGAATTCAACCGCTGCCGGCACCGTGGCGCGAGGCCTGGCGATCGCGCCGATGCGCTCCAGGTCCGGGTCGGGGACGGCGACGATGCCGACGTTCGGGTCCAGCGTACAGAAGGGATAGTTCTCCGCGGGAACCTCCATGGTGGTCAGCGCGTTGAACAACGTGGATTTGCCGACGTTCGGCAGACCGACGAGACCACACTTGATCCTCATGACGCTAAGTTTTCAACTGCGGCTGGCTCTCCGTGCTGCGGCTGTGGAGTTGCGTCTTGGCCCGTTCGGCGCCCTTCTCGAGAAAGACGACCAGCGCATCCGCCGCCGCCACCACCGAATCGAGTATGGCGCCCTGATGTTCAGCCGACGGCCGCCTGAGTACGTAGCCGATCACACGGTCCTTGCGCCCGGGTCCCGGATGGCCGATGCCCAATCGCAGCCGCCAGAAGCCCCTGCCGGCGCACTCGACGACGTTTCGCGCCCCGTTGTGGCCACCGTGGCCGCCGTCGAACCGAAGTTGGGCGCGTCCCGGCTCGAGATCCAGTTCGTCGTAGGCGACCAGCACACGCTCCAGCGGCGTCCTGTAAAAATTCGTCGCCGCCGCCACCGCGCGACCGCTGTCGTTCATGTATGTCATGGGCTTGAGCAGGCGGATTCGTCGCTCGGCAACACTGATTTCGGTGACATCGCCGTATAGCCGGCGTCGCGGCCGGAACTCGCCGCCATAGCGTTGCGCCAGCAGGTCCGCAAACCAGAAGCCAGCATTGTGACGGGCACTCCGGTGCTCGAGGCCCGGATTGCCCAGACCGACAATAAGTTCCAGCGAATCATCCATGCCGGATTCCTGCTTCGAATCCAGACCGGCGCCCGCGCGACCCAGGCCGGCGCCGTCATCCGGGCGGGCGATGCAATGGCTAGCCCGTCGTGTCCTCCTCCGAATCGGCAGGCACAGTGTCTTCCAGGTCCGCAGCCAGGAATTCCATGCCCTCCTCGAGTTCCGGTACCTCGTCCTCTTCCTCACGCCGCGGCGGGTTGATGGTGACGATCGACGGATCCTGCCCATGCAACAGCGCGGGCAATTCCACGCCTTGCGGAATCGGCAGGTCCGTCAGGTGCAGCCGTTGGTTGAGCTCCAGTTCCGAAATGTCGATTTCAATGTACTCAGGCAAATCCTTCGGCAGGCAACTGACTTCCACCTCGGTGACCTGGACCGTGACTTCCCCACCCTGCTCCTTGACCCCGACGGCGACATCCGTCCCCAGGAAATGGATGGGCACGCTGAGGGTGATTTTCTCGTCCTCGCGGATGCGCTGGAAGTCCAGATGCAGCACCTGGCGCCTGGAGGGATGGCGCTGTACGTCCTTGACCACCACGGGTTGGGAAACGTCACCCAGCGTCACCGTCAGGATGCTGGTGTAAAACGCCTCGCGTTCCATCTCACGGAGCAGCTTTGCATGGTCAACCGCGACGGCACGGGGATTGCGGCCGCCACCGTAAATCACGGCGGGTACCTTGCCCTGCCTGCGTAGCCGGCGGCTGCTACCTGTCCCCAACAGGGGTCTGTTTTCGATGTCCAGCGCGAACCCGGTACTCATGTCGCTCTCCATTGGGCGGGCGCAGGATATTACCAGCGACCACTAGTCCACGTACAGGGAGCTGACGGATTCCGCGTCGCTGATCCGCCGCATGGTCTCGGCCAGCAATTCGGCCACGCTGAGTTGGCGTATCTTCCCGCAAGCCTCGGCGGCGTCGCTCAGCGGTATGGTATCGGTCACCACCAGCTCGTCCAGCACCGATTTGCCGATGCGATCCACGGCGAGGCCCGAGAGCACCGGATGGGTGATGTAGGCCACAACCCGGATTGCGCCTCGCTCCTTGAGCGTCCCCGCCGCCGTGCAAAGCGTTCCAGCGGTGTCCACCATATCGTCGATCAGTATGCAGACCTTGCCCTCGACCTCGCCGATCACGTTCATGACCTCGGACATGTTTGCGCGCGGGCGCCGCTTGTCGATGATCGCCAGGTCGGCGTCGTCCAGTCGCTTTGCGAGCGCTCGGGCACGAACGACACCACCCACATCCGGCGAGACAACCACGATATCCTTGTACTCCTGCTTCCAGGCATCTCCGAGAAGCACGGGCGACGCATAGACATTGTCCAGCGGTATGTCGAAGAAACCCTGGATCTGGTCGGCGTGCAGGTCCACGGTCAGGACGCGGTCCGCGCCGGCGCTGCCAATCAACTTCGCCACCAATTTGGCCGAAATGGGCACGCGGCTGGCGCGCGGGCGGCGATCTTGCCTGGCATAGCCGAAATAGGGGATGAGCGCGGTGACCCTCGCCGCCGAGGCACGCCTGACAGCGTCGATCATCACCAGCAATTCCACCAGGTTTTCGTTTACCGGCGGGCAGGTCGACTGCACCAGGTAGACTTCCCTTCCGCGGATGTTCTCAAGAATCTCAATGCTGACTTCGCCGTCGCTGAAGCGGCCCACGTTCATGCGGCCCAACGGTACATGCAGGTGATGGCAAATACTTTGGGCAAGCAAAGGATGTGCGCTGCCCGAGAATACGGTCACTGATCCCGGATCCAAACTGTTCTCCTAATCCATTCCCTTCACGCCGGAGGCTTGGCTGGGGTGGCAGGAGTCGAACCTGCGAATCACGGGATCAAAACCCGTTGCCTTACCACTTGGCTACACCCCAACTGCGCATATTGTGATGCGGTCGTACCGGTGAGTTCAAGGCGATGACCGCCAAGCATCGACGATTACCCGCAATTCCAACTCGCCATGGGCGAGGTCGATGCGCCGCGGCAGCAGCAGTCCCTCGTGTAGCTGGTAGCTCTCGTAGTCAAGGTGCCACAAGCGCTGATCCAGAGTCATGAGCGCCGTACTGGCAGGGTCGAGTTCCTGGTCCGCTCCAAAATCCGGGTCTTGATACCCGAGCAGCCAGGCATTGAGGCTGCGGACCGGCAGCCACCAGCCCAGCAGCTCGGAGAGTTCGGGCTCCGGGTCGGCCAGTTCCCACGTTTCGCCGCCGGCGCGCACCGTGAGCCGATCGAGCGGACCCCGCACCTGGAGCACGCTCATGCCCAGTGGGTTGCTGATCGACAGTTCAACTTCCCCGGCGGTTTGTCGCCATCGAAAGCGTCCCTGAAAGGCGCGCTCCCCCGCGTTCACGGCAATACGCCCATTCATGCGCCAGCTCTCCAGGGCAAGTAATCTGGTTCGGCGTTCAGCGTAGCTCAAACCGTCCTCGGCGGTGCGCAAGTGGACGCAGCCGCCCAGCAGCACAAGGCAGGCAAGTCCGGCGAGGGCCCGGGCGCACGTGACGAGGTCACGGCGGCTCATGGCGGCAATCGCTGCTGCAACTCCAGCAGGTGAACGCTGTCGGCGTGCTCCTCCAACGACTCCCGCAGCAACTCAAGCGCCTGTTCCCGATTTCCCAGCGCCCAATGCGTATCGACGATATGCGCCGCAACCTCCGGATCGGGGAACAGTGTGAAGGCGCGTTCCAGGTAATCCAACGCGGCTTCGTACTCGCCGAGGTTGAACAACACCCAGCCCATGCTGTCGATGATCGCTGGATTGTCCGGCTCCGCCGCCAGGGCGCGGCGCAGGTACGCCGAGGCCTCCTCGTGGCGGCTCATTTCGTCCGTGAGCAGGTACCCGAGCGCGTTGAGGAATCCCGCATCTTGCGGATAGTCCTCTACCAGCGTTTCCAACGCGGCGGCGGCGCGGCGTAACCGGCCTCGCTCCTGGAACAGCAGCGCCTTGGAATAACGCACCGATGGATCGCCGGGATAGGCATTGAGGGCTCGATTCAATATGCGGCCGGCTTCGCCGTACCGTTCGTCGGTGACCGCAACCTGGGCGAGAATCAGATGCAGCCGTATGTTGGCGCCGTGAAGCCTTTCATTTTCCGGATCCCGCTCCAATTCCTCTGTGAGCAGTCCGATCCCTTCCGCCTCGCGTCCGAGGCTCACCAGGATTTCTCCCTGACCAAGCAGCATCTCGGTGAGGTACTGGGGATTGGCAATGCCGAACTGGCTCAAATGCTGCAAGGCCCCTTCCGGGTCATCGAGATTCATGTACAGCAATTGTGCAACGCGGAGTTGGGCGTCCACTGCATTGTTGCCCTCGGTCACCCGGGAAAGATTCCGCATCGCCTGCAGATACTCTTCCTCCATCTCCGCAATTCGCCCCAGGTAGTAGAACGCTTCGTCGCGGAATCGGGGATCGGAACGAAGCTCGTTGAAGCGGGTTTCGGCCTCGTCAAGGTCGTCGTCCGTCAACTTCAGAAACGCCACGGCCCTTACGGCTTCCGGAAGCCCTGGACTCTCGGACAGAATGCCGTCCAGCAGTTCCCCCGCCTCCTCGGTATTACTGCCGGTGGACAGCAGGAGCTCCGCATACTGAAGTCGCACTTCCAGCCTCGGTTCGTCCGCCGCCAATTGCCTGGCCAGGGCCAGCCCGTTCTCATTCCGCCCTGTCAACAACAGCGACCGCGCATGGAGCATTTGCGCCTCGACCCAATCCGGGCTCAGCTCCGCCGCGCGTTCCGAGTGTGTCGATACCGTGTCATAGTCTCCGCTACGCATGGCCAGGCGGGCGAGACCGTAGTGCCCTTCGGCGATATCCGGATGAGCGTCCACCAGCCCTTGCGCGATGGCGGTTGCGCCGCCGGCGTCGTCCTCCTCGGCCAGCACTTCAATGCTTCGCGCCACCGCGGCGGCGGCGTTGGTCGCGCCACTCACAAACTCCCTGAAGGCCCTTAGCGCTGCCTCGCCATCGCCGAGACGGAGATGGAACGTTCCCGAATACCGCGAGGCGCGCGTCACCTCCGGGCTGAGTTCCCGCCAACGCTCCGTCGCTTGCAGGCCGATGCCCGGCAAATCCGCTTGCTGGGCGAGTTCAGCCGTCAATTCCGCCAACTGCGGGTCTTCGGAGATAAGCGCGGCGGCAAGGTAGTGCTCGACAGCCGCGTCGAACTGCTCTCGCTCCCGGGCGATCTCGGCCAGCAACAGATGGGAATCCAGGTCTACCTGGGGACTCGATACCGGGCCGGTAGTGGCGCAGCCCAAGAGTCCCGCCGCCCCGAGCAACGCCCAAAGCGCCAGCCCGCGTATCTCACCGATGCGCGTAGCGAGGACGTCGCGGCGCCGGCATCCAACGGCTGGAGGTCCACGGCGGAAAACTGGCGCAGGTAAAGGAGAATACGGCATCGGTTTGGTATCGGCCCGGAGGCGCCGCTTTCGTTGACAGCTCGAACGTGAACGAGTGTGGGCGATTTGCTCAGCTTAGGAGAAAGCCGCCCGAGCCGTCAACGATGCCGCGTGCCGCGCCTCGGCCCAACCGGTGCGTAACTTGTGCCGCAGTCACTATTCTCCGACAATTCGATCACCATCCGGTATGCGCCAGGCCGCGAGGACGCCCGATCGTGAGCGGAGCAGTCAAAAAGGTATCGTCCATTGAAACGAAGCTTGCGGCCGTGGCGGCGCGCTATGTCGAGGTCGGCGAACTGCTCGGCACGCCGGAGGTCATCGCCGATCAGCCGCGCTTCCGCGGCCTCGCCAGGGAGTACGCCCGGCTGGAACCCCTGGTAGCCGACTATACCCGCTACCGGCGACTGCTTGACGATATCGAGGCGGCCGAGGAACTCCGCGCCAGCGATGATCCGGAAGCCCGAGAGCTCGGCACTTCGGAACTCGAGGAATTGCTCCAGCAGCGCGATAGCCGCATAGAGGAATTGATGCTGCGCCTGGTCCCGGCGGACCCGAACGACAATGCCAACCTGTTCCTGGAAATCCGCGCCGGTACGGGCGGAGATGAGGCGGCGTTGTTCGCCGGAGACCTGTTCCGAATGTACCAGCGCTTTACCGAAAACAATCGCTGGACAATGGAAATCCTCAGCCGCCACGACGGCGAGCACGGAGGATTCAAGGAGATCATTTGCCGCGTGGCGGGAAAGGGGGCCTACTCAAACCTGAAATTCGAGTCCGGTACCCATCGCGTACAGCGCGTACCGGAAACGGAGTCGCAAGGACGAATTCACACCTCCGCCTGCACTGTGGCCGTCATGCCGGAACCCGAAGATGTGGGGGATGTGGAGATCAATCCCAGCGACCTGCGGGTTGACACCTATCGAGCTTCCGGCGCGGGCGGTCAGCACGTGAACAAGACCGACTCGGCCGTCCGCCTCACCCACCTGCCGAGCGGCATCGTGGTGGAGTGCCAGGATGAGCGCTCGCAGCACAAGAACCGCGCCCGCGCGCTGTCCCTTCTGCGCGCACGGCTGAAGGACGCGGATGTGGCCCGGCAACAGGCCGAGACGGCCGAGCGGCGGCGCAGAATTGTCGGCTCGGGAGACCGGTCGGAACGCATTCGGACCTACAACTTCCCGGAGCACCGGGTCGCGGACCATCGAATCAACCTCACGCTCTACAAGCTCAGCGAAATACTGGCGGGAGGACTGAACCGGCTCGTGGAACCCCTGGCCCGCGAACACCAGGCCGATCGGCTCGCCGAGCTACTTTCCGGCTGACCCGATGGCGCCGCCAATCGCAGCAGGGATTCGGGCCGTGCCGCCAACCAAGACGGCGCCGCAAGGGCGCAGCGTCGGCGCGCTGCTCGCTTGGGCGCGCGCACAACTCGCCGCCGGCAGCACCAGCCCGAGGCTCGACGCGGAAGTCCTGCTGGCCGCCGTGTCAGGCCGGTCCCGAAGCAGTCTCATCGGCTCTCCCGAGCGCCGCGTTACCCTGGGCGGCGCCGCAAGGTTTCGCGGGTGGGTACACCGGCGCGCGGCCGGCGTACCGGTGGCGCACCTGGTCGGTCACCGCGAATTCTATTCGCTGGAGTTTCGCGTATCGCCGGACACGCTGGTCCCCAGACCTGAAACCGAGCTGCTGGTGGACAAGCTCTTGGAACGGATCGCGGCGCCAGCCCGGGTGCTGGACGCCGGCACCGGCTGCGGCGCCATCGCGCTGTCGGTCAAGCATAAACGCCCCGAGTGCAAAGTGGCTGCGGTGGACTGCTGCGGGTCGGCGCTTGAGATCGCCGCCTCAAACGGAGCGCGCCTTGGACTCGAGGTCGATTGGGTGCGGTCCCACTGGTTACGCGGCTTCGCCGACCAACGCTTCGATTTCATCGTCAGCAACCCCCCCTATGTCCAAGCCGGTGACGCGGCGCTGCGCAATGGCGAACTCCGCCACGAACCCCGCAAGGCGCTGGATGGAGGCGCCGACGGACTTGAATGCCTGGGCGAAATCATCGCCGCGGCGCCGCGCGCCCTGGCGCGGGGCGGCACGCTGCTGGTGGAGCACGGCAACGACCAGGCCCGGGCGGTACGCGAATCGCTCGCCGAGCGCGGTTTTCGCGGCATCGTGACCCACAGCGATTTCTCGGGTCACGACCGCGTCAGTATCGGGAGCATGCCTTGACCGACCGCCGCTACGCCCGTCACGAAGCCCTGGCGGAGATCGGTGCGGCCGGCCAGGCGCGGCTCGGCGACGCGCGCGTGCTCATCGTCGGCATGGGCGGACTCGGCTGCCCGGCCGCGCAATACCTCGCCGCGAGCGGGGTCGGCACGCTGATCCTCAACGATTTCGATTACGTCGACGCGAGCAACCTGCCGCGCCAGATCCTGTACGACCCCGGCGACGTGGGCGCGTTGAAGGTCGACGCGGCGCGGCGGCGTCTGAAGGCGCTGAATCCCGGGGTAAAGATTCGCACCATCGCCGAGCGCCTGGATGCCGAGGCGCTGCAGGCACAGGCCGCCTCAGTGTCCGTGATATTGGACGGTACCGATAATTTCGGTAGCCGCCTGGCCATCAACCGGGCCGCCGTACAGGCCCGAGTGCCCCTGGTATCGGGCGCGGCGGTGCGCTTCGAAGGCCAATTGACCGTATTTCGCAACGACGGCGCCGGTCCCTGCTACCGTTGCCTCTACAGCGACCGGGACGAGTGGCTCGGGGACTGCCAGGGGAATGGCGTCGCCGCGCCCGTTCCGGGCGTCATCGGCAACCTGATGGCGCTTGAGACGCTGAAGTTGCTGCTCGGCATGGAATCCACCGTTCATGGCCGACTGCATCTTTGGGACGGCAAGCGGGGCGAGTGGCGCGAGGTGGCGCTGAAGGCGGATCCCGGGTGTCCCGAGTGTCAGGCGACGGGGCGTCAATAGCCGAGATTGGCCGATAGCCAACGCTCGGCTTCCGGCAACGTCCATCCCTTGCGCGACGCATAGTCCTCGACCTGATCGCGGCCAAGCTGGCCGGTCGCGAAGTACCTGGCGTCAGGATGGGAAAAATACCAGCCGCTGACCGCCGCGGTAGGGAACATGGCGAAATTTTCCGTCAAGCAGATCCCGGTTTGGCGCTCGACGTCAAGGAGTTCCCAAAGGGTTTGCTTTTCGGTGTGATCCGGACATGCCGGATAGCCGGGCGCCGGCCGAATACCCCGGTACGACTCGGCGATGAGGGCGGCATTGTCCGTTTGTTCGTCCGCGGCGTATCCCCACAGTTCGGTTCGCATCCGCTGGTGCAGGCGCTCGGCGAACGCCTCGGCCAGGCGATCCGCCAATGCCTTGAGCACGATGGCGCTGTAGTCGTCATTCTCCGCTTCGAAGCGGGCCACGTGTTCATCGAGCCCAATGCCGGCGGTCACCGCAAACGCCCCCATGTAGTCGGCTACCCCGGTATCCCGCTGAGCCACGAAGTCGGCAAGACAATCATTGTGCCGGTCCGCGCGCTTGCGCCGCTGCTGGCGCAGTTGATGCAACCGGTATACAACCGCCGTTCGCGCTTCGTCGGCGTAGATCTCGATATCGTCGCCCCGGGCATTGGCCGGAAACAATCCGGCCACACCCGCGGCTCTCAACCACCTCTCCTCGACAAGGCGCGCCAGGAGTCGCCGTGCATCGTCATAAAGCGCCCGGCAGGCCTCACCCACGGTGGGATCGTCAAGAATACGGGGGAATCGGCCGTGGAACTCCCAGGCGTTGAAGAACGGCATCCAATCGATGTATTCCACGAGTTCCGCCAGCGGGTAGTCTGCAAACACGCGTCGGCCGATAACCAGCGGAATTGGCGGTTGATAGACGGACCAGTCCAGTGTCAGCTTGTTGGCACGCGCCTGGCTAAGCGTCAGCAAGGGACCCCGCCTGCGCCGGGTCCGGTGGCGGGCGCGGCGCTGGTCGTGTTCCCGGGCAATGCGGTCGATGAAGTCCGGGCCGCCCGCCCCCAACAGGGACTGCGCCACGTTCACGGAGCGGGAGGCATCCTTGACGTAGACCACCACGCCCTCGTAGGCGGGATCAATCTTCACGCTGGTATGCGCGGGCGAAGTGGTCGCGCCGCCGATCAACAGCGGGACGGAGAATCCCCGGCGCTGCATCTCCCCGGCCACGCGCACCATTTCATCGAGCGACGGGGTGATGAGCCCGGATAGCCCGATCAGGTCCGCGCCGACCTCCCTTGCGGTCGCGAGGATCTTTTCCGCCGGCACCATCACGCCCAGATCGATCACTTCGAAGTTGTTGCACTGCAGCACCACGCCGACGATTTTCTTGCCGATATCGTGAACATCGCCGCGAACCGTGGCGATCACCAGCCTGTTCCTGGTCCCGGCGCCGATTTTTTCAGCCTCGATCCAGGGCACCAGATGGGCCACCGCCTTTTTCATTACGCGGGCGGATTTCACCACCTGGGGAAGGAACATCTTGCCGGCCCCGAAGAGATCGCCGACGATGTTCATGCCGTCCATCAGCGGACCTTCGATGACATCCAACGGCTGTTGCGCGGCCTGCCGCGCCTCCTCGGTATCGTCGACGACGAATTGATCGATCCCGTGCACAAGCGCATGTTCGAGGCGCCTGGCAACGGGCCAGCCGCGCCAATCCTGGGCCGCTTTCTGCTGCCGCCGCGAACCGCTGGCGCGAACCTGTTCCGCTGCAGCCACGAGGCGCTCCGTGGCATCGGCGCGGCGGTTGAGGATCACGTCTTCCGCAGCCTCCCGCAATCCTGCGGGAATATCCTCGTAGACCGCGAGTTGGCCCGCGTTGACGATGCCCATATCCATCCCCGCGCGAATCGCGTGATAGAGAAACGTTGAATGCATGGCTTCGCGGACCGGGTTGTTGCCCCGGAAGGAGAACGACACGTTGCTGACGCCACCGCTCACCAGGACTTGAGGCCATTCGGACTTGATTCGCCGCGTCGCCTCGATGAAGGCGACCGAGTAGTCGTTGTGCTCCTCGATCCCGGTAGCGACGGCGAAGATGTTCGGATCGAAGATGATGTCCTCGGGAGGAAAACCGACCTTGTTGACCAGCAGGTCATGGCAGCGCCTGCAGATCGCGACCCGGCGTTCGACCGTCTCTGCCTGACCCTGTTCGTCAAAGGCCATCACGACCACGGCGGCGCCGAAGCGAAGAATCTCGCGCGCCTGCTGCAGGAATGCGGCCTCGCCCTCCTTGAGGCTGATGGAATTGACGACGCCCTTGCCCTGCAAGCACTTGAGCCCTGCCACGATCACCGACCACTTGGACGAGTCCAACATGACCGGAACGCGCGCGATGTCCGGCTCCGCGGCCACAAGGTTGAGAAAACGCTGCATGGCGGCTTCGCTGTCCAGCATGCCTTCATCCATATTGACGTCGATGATCTGGGATCCGTTCTGCACCTGATCGCGCGCGACATTCACCGCCTGCTCGTAATCCTCGGCCTCGATCAGCCGCCTGAAGCGTGCCGAACCGGTGACATTGGTACGTTCGCCCACGTTGACGAACAGGCTGTCCGGACCGATCGTGCAGGATTCGAGCCCCGAGAGCCGGGTTATTCTCGGTACCTTGCGCGAGCGTCTGGGCGCGTGCTTGCGGACCGCCTCGGCAATGGCCCGGGTATGCCTCGCGGTGGTACCGCAACACCCACCGGCAAGGTTGATCCACCCGTTGGCCGCGAACTCGCCGAGCACTTCGGCCATGTGCTCCGGTGTATCGTCGTATTCACCGAACTCGTTGGGCAATCCAGCGTTTGGATGCACGCTCACCGGAAATTCCGACAGGTTAGCCAACTCTTCCACATAGGGACGCAATTCGGCGGCCCCCTGTGCGCAGTTGAGGCCGATGAGCAGCGGTTGGGCGTGGCAGAGGGAATTGTAGAACGCCTCAAGCGTCTGCCCGGAAAGCGTGCGGCCGGAGGCGTCGGTGATGGTGCCGGAGATCATCACCGGGACGTCGAGTCCCGCAGTGTCCCGCAGCAGCCGGATCGCGTACAGCGCCGCCTTGGCGTTGAGCGTGTCGAATACGGTTTCCACCATCAGAAAATCGACGCCCCCTCGAATCAGCGCCGCCGCCGCCGTGCCGTAGGTGTCGGTCAGCTGATCGAAGGTGATGTCACGCTGTCCCGGATCGTTCACGTCGGGCGAGATGGAACTGGTGCGGTTGGTCGGACCCAATGCCCCGGCGACGAAACGTGGAATGCCGGTGCCGGCAGCCACCGTATCGGCTGTCTTGCGGGCGAGTTGCGCCGCGGCAAGGTTCAATTCCTCTACCAGGGACTCCATCCCGTAGTCGGCCTGGGAGGGCTCCGAGGCATTGAACGTATTGGTGGTGATGATGTCGGCGCCGGCGTCGAGAAATTCCCGATGAATCCGTGCGACCCGCTCGGGCTGAGTGATACAGAGCAGATCGTTGTTGCCCTTGAGTTCCCGCGGCCAGTCGGCAAACCGCTCGCCCCGAAAGTCCGCTTCGGTGAGTTCAAGCGCCTGCACACTGGTACCCAGCGCGCCGTCCAGAATGACGATGCGCTGGCCAAGAAGTGCTCGCAGTCGGGCGTTCCCCCCGTTCACCCCGCGCGCTCCACCGCGCCGGGCTTCAGCCCCAGCGCATGACATATGGCGTAGGTGAGTTCCGATCGGTTCAATGTATAGAAGTGAAACTCTTCGACGCCGTGGCGGCGCAACTGGTCCACCTGCTCGATGGCCACACCGGCGGCGATCGTCAACCGGGTCCGCGGATCGTCGTCCAAGCCGCGGAAGCGCTCATGGAGCCGGGTCGGCACCTGGACGCCGCACCTGGACGCGAACTTCAACATCCCGCGAAAATTCGCGATGGGAAGGATTCCGGGAACGATGGCCACGTCCACGCCGGCGCGGTGACACCGGTCGCGAAACCGCAGGTACGTGTCGGTGTCGAAAAAGAACTGTGTAATCGCACGGGAGGCGCCCAGGTCGATCTTGCGCTTCAGGTTGTCCAGGTCGGCCGCGGCGCTCGGAGCTTCGGGATGCACTTCAGGGTAGGCGGCGACCGAAATATCGAATCGGCCCACCGTGAGCAACCCCTTGACCAGGTCCGACGCATAGGCAAATCCGCCTTGGTCCGGAACGTAGGTGCGCGCGCCTTGCGGAAGGTCGCCGCGCAGCGCAACCAAATGCCGAATGCCCGCGTCCCAGTATCCCCGGGCGATGTCCAGAACGTCTTTGCGGCGAGCATCGATGCAGGTGAGATGGGGCGCGCAGGCGAGTGCGGTTTCGCGGCGAATTCGCTGAACCACGCGATGAGTGCGGTCGCGGGTGGAACCGTCCGCGCCGTATGTCACCGAGACGAACCGCGGTTGCAGCGGCTCAAGTCGCTTCACGGAACGCCACAGCGTCTGTTCCATCTGCTCGGTCGCGGGTGGGAAGAACTCGAAAGAAACCTGGATGTTGCTACGCATGGCTGTCGGCACGGTCCTTGACGGCGAGCGCGACCAGGGCGGTCCCTTGCGCTGTGCCCTGCAATCCCGCGGGCGACAGCCCCGCGCCCCTCAGGTAGCTGACCAGGTGCGACTCCTCGGCGAGCGGGCCCGATGTCTCCACTACCAGGAGCCGCCCCCCGTTCCTGATCACGCGCGTGGCTTCCCCGAGCACGCGGCCGGGGTGATCCGCGGTGCCCAGCACCCGGTCCATGGTCACCAGATCGAAATAATTCCTCGGGAAATCCAGGTCGTACATGTCGCCCTGCTGCACCGTGCAATTGGGCAGTCCGGCGCCGAGCACGGTAGCCCGCGCAATCAGGCGCATGTCCCGTGACAGATCCACGGCCACGGTCCGTTCGGCCCGGTTCGCCAAAAGCCGAAGCATGCTTCCGGTGCCGGTGCCGACATCGAGTACGTCCCCCAATGGTTCGCCGGCCGTGTCCCCGGGCGGCCCCCGCAACAACAGCGCATCCGCCACTGCGCTTACGTCGGACATCTCGGCGGCGCTCAGCGGCCGCACTCCCAACCGTGTCAACAGCGCCCGGGCCCGGGCCTGGCGGCTGTCCAGGATCGAGGTAAGCCGTTCCCGGTCGCGGACGATGATCGGATCGTCTTCGGGAACATTTGCCAGGACCGTTTCGACCAGGGCGCGGCGGTCATCGTCGATGGTGGCTCGGTAATAGACTTCATTCTGGTCAGGCGTGCGTCGAACGACGCGGGCGTCGCAAAGCAGCTTCAGGTGCCTGGATACGCGGGGCTGGCTGAGACCGGTAACCTGGACAATCTCGCCCACCGCCAATTCCCCGTGGCGCAAACCCCAAAGCAGGCGCAAGCGCGTCGGGTCCTGGAGCACTTGAAGCAAGCCCGCCAACGCCTGAAAGTTCTGCATAGCACCATCTCAATATAAAGATATTGTTATATATATGCGCGCAGCTCGGCTGTCAATGGACCAATAAAGAATCCGCGGACGCGAGATTAGCGCCAAACGGTCGCTGCTACCCCATCGTCGTCGCCCTGGGCCGCAGCATTAATTCAAGCCGATTGTCGCGTCGAAGCGCGGCCCGATGCACAAAAAACCGCGGCATGGCATTGACGATGTCGTTCTGCGTCCGGGCGTGGGGAACCCGTTCGGCGACCGGCCGAATCGCGAGTCGATGCACAGAGGTGATCGCGTAGCGATGGGCCCTTAGCAGTGCTTCGGTCGAGTAGGCGCCGATGGCATAGATTCGCGTACGTTCATGAACATGGTTGCCGAGAGCCGCTACGAATTCCGCGAATGCGGCGTCATCCGGGTAATTGACGTAATCCCACAGCAGACAGATGTCGAAGCGGGCATTGCTGTGGGCATCGAGAAATGCCGAAAACGGTTCGACGCCCCGCTCCGGCGCCGACCGATCGAACAAGTTGGCAACGAAGAACTGGCACCGGAACCGGCGAAAAAAGTCGACCGTCACGGGCTCGGCCGGACCGGCATCGAGAACACTCAGCTTTCCCGTGGTATCAAGCCCGTCGAATACCTGAGGAAGAATGCGCGTGGATTCGAAAGACCAGCTTTCGGGCGGCGGAATCCTTTTCGGACCCGATTCCCGGGCCGAACCATTGGATGCCCTCGCCCCCATTCAAGCCTCAAGTCTTCGGATTTTTCAGCGGCGCGACATCGTCGCTGCCGGTATCGAAAACCATATCGATGCGGCCCTTGAATTTCGCGCCGTCCTCGACCTCGACCCGCGGGGAAACGATCGTACCCTGCACCGCGCCGGTGGCATAAATGGTGATCTTTTCAACCGCTTCGATATCGCCAATGACTTCGCCCTTGATCCGCACCTGCTTCGCCACGATGCTTCCCTTGACGCGGCCGGAATGCTCGACGGTGGCGTCATTGTTGGCCAAGTCAACCGTGCCTTCGATGCTGCCGTTCACGAAAATGTCCTCCCTACCGGAAACATCGCCCTTGATCTTGATGGTCGCGCCGACAGTCGCGGTCGACTCGGAGGGCTTTGCCTTGATCGCTGAGCGTGCGCTGTCCACCGGTTTCTTGGCTGGCGGTTTGCTCGCCGCGAGTGCGTTCATATCCGTCTTGGGTTGCTTGAGCATCCTGGATATCGGGTTGCGCCGTGAGTCGTCTGACACGGGTGCAGCCTTTTTCTTGGTTATTTCGATCATGTTCTTTCCTCAACATTTTCAGCCGATTATGGACGATTTTTACGCAATATGCGAGCACCTGGACTGCTACGCTCCGGCAAGAATACCCGGGATGCTTCCAGTGTACCAGACGGAGTGATTCATCTGGCCAGGGAATGCGGTGTCGGGGCACCGCGATGACGGGTGGCGCAACGGCGTCGCGCGCCCTCGGGACTATTACCGGCAAGCAATGCGGGCTATGGCAATTCAGGCCGAGAGCTTGCCCCTCAACACCTCGTTTGCCTGCCGCGGATTGGCCTTCCCCCTCGACGCCTTCATCACCTGCCCCACCAGAAAGCCGATGACCTTGACCTTGCCGCTTCTGTACTGCTCCACCTGCTCGGGAAACGCGGCGATGACGTCATCCACCAGGGTCTCGATGGCGCCCTCATCGCTGATCTGTTGTAGTCCGCGCGCGTGGATAATCTCATCCACCGTGCCATCGCCGTCCCACAGCGCTTCGAGCACTTCCTTGCCGAGGTTGCCGGAAAGGGTTCCGTCGGCGACTCGGTCGACCAGCGCGGCAAACGTTTCCGCGGTAATTTTCGTCGCGGCAACATCCGCGCCATGCCGATTGAGAAGTGCGGTGAGTTCGCTCTGGAACCAGTTGGATACCGCTTTCGGCGATGCCGAGCGGGCCGCGCCCACCGCGGCTTCGAAGTAGTTCGCTGCCGCCAGGGACTCGGTGAGTACGCCGGTGTCGTAGGCCGAAAGCCCGTATCGATCGGCAAAACGCTGCCGCTTGGCCGCGGGCAATTCGGGCAACTCGCCGCGCAACGCCTCGACAAGATCATCATCGATGACCACCGGCAACAGGTCGGGATCCGGGAAATACCGGTAATCGTTGGCCTCTTCCTTGCCGCGCATGGCGCGAGTCTCGTTTCTGGCGGCGTCGTACAAGCGCGTTTCCTGAACGATCTTGCCGCCGTCTTCAAGCACATCGATCTGCCGGTCGATCTCCACTTCGATGGCCTTTTCCACAAAGCGGAACGAATTCAGGTTCTTGATCTCCGTCCGCGTTCCCAACCGTGCCCGGCCCCGCGGTCTGACGGAGACGTTGGCGTCGCAGCGGAACGAACCCTCCTGCATGTTGCCGTCGGAGATACCCAAATAACGTACCAACGTGTGGATCGCGCGCATGTAGTTGCCCGCTTCCCGGGCGGAGCGAAGGTCAGGCTCGGAAACGATTTCCAGCAGCGGCGTTCCGGCGCGATTCAAATCGATGCCGCTCAAACCCTGAAAGTCCTCGTGCAACGACTTGCCGGCATCCTCCTCCAGGTGCGCGCGGGTGATTCCGATGGTCTTGACATCGCCGTCCTCCGTGACGATCTCCAGCTGGCCGCCATGGACGATGGGCAGCTCGTATTGGGAAATCTGGTATCCCTTCGGAAGATCGGGATAGAAGTAGTTTTTGCGCGCGAAGACGGAGCGGCTGGCGATAGTGCAACCCGTCGCCAGACCGAACTTTATCGCCATGTGCACGGTGCTCGCATTCAGCACCGGCAGCACGCCCGGATAACCCAGGTCGACAAGCGACGCCTGGCTGTTGGGGGTAGCGCCGTAACGGGTGGAGGAACCCGAGAATATCTTGCTCGCGGTGGCGAGTTGGGAATGGATCTCCAATCCGATGACGGCTTCCCAGTCCATGATCAATACCCCGGCGGCACGAGTGCGTGCCAGTCGGTTTCCCGCTGGAAGAAGTGCGCGGCCCTGAGCAAACGGCTCTCGCTGAGATGCGGCCCCATCAACTGCAACCCCACCGGCAGCCCGTTCACCAGACCGCACGGCAGCGAGATCGCCGGCAGTCCGGCCAAGGGGGCGCCGATGGTGTAGATATCGTTGAGATACATCTGGATCGGGTCGTTGAATTTCTGGCCCAACGCGAAAGCGGGAGTCGGCGTAGTTGGCCCGGCGATGAGGTCCACCTCGCGGAAGGCCCTGGCGAAGTCCTCGCTGATCAGTTTGCGCACCTTCTGCGCCTGCAGGTAGTAGGCATCGAAATAACCCGCCGAAAGTACGTATGCGCCGGTCAGGACCCGCCGCTTGACCTCCGACCCGAATCCCTCGCCGCGGGTCCGCATATAGAATTCGGCCAGTTCCGCCGCGCCCTCCGCGCGATGGCCGAAGCGCACGCCGTCAAAGCGCGACAGGTTGGAGGACGCTTCGGCGGGCGCAACGACGTAGTAGACCGGCACCGAAAGCCCGATGTTCTCAAGGTGAATGTCCTTGAGCGTGGCGCCCAGCTTCTCGTAAACCGCCAGTGCATCGCGCACGCGTTGCGCATTGTCCGGGTCGAGTCCGTCATCGAAGAAATTATCCGCCACGCCGATGGTGAGGTTGTCCCACGGCTCCGCCAGCGCCGCCGCGTAGTCGGGAACGGGATCGGTCAACGCGGTCGAATCCCGGGGATCCGGACCGGACATGGCCTGCAGCATCGAGGCGGCGTCCTCGGCGGTGCGAGCCAGGACGCCGGCCTGATCGAGACTCGACGCAAAGGCAACCATGCCCCATCGGGAAACCCGGCCGTAAGTCGGCTTGATGCCGGTGATGCCGCACAGCGCCGCCGGTTGGCGTATCGATCCACCGGTGTCGGTACCGGTGGCGCCGGCGACCAGACGCGCCGCCACGGCCGCGGCGGACCCGCCCGAGGAACCGCCGGGAACGGCATTCCGGTCCCAGGGATTGCGTACCGGTCCGTAATAGCTGGTTTCGTTGGAAGACCCCATGGCAAATTCATCCATGTTGGTCTTGCCCACCATCACGGCGCCGGCCTGCTCAAGCCGCTCAACCACGGTGGCGTCGTAGGGGGAAACAAAGTTGTCGAGCATGCGCGAGCCGCACGAGGTCCTGACGCCCTCGGTACAGAAAATATCCTTGTGAGCGATCGGGATGCCCGTGAGCGTCGTCGCCTCGCCGGCGGCGAGCCGCGCATCCGCTCGCTCGGCCTGTTCCAGGGCGGTGTCGGCGGTCACGGTGATGAACGCGTTGAGCTCGCCGTCCAGTTGCGCGACGCGCTCCAGGAAGCAGGCGGTGACTTCCCGCGAGGAGACACGCCGCGACCCGAGAGCCTCGGCCAGTTGTGTAATGGTTGCGTTGTGCATCCCAGTCCTGGGGTTCCAGCCCGGATCGTGAACCGGTTATCGCGGCGTGCGGCGGCTAGTCGATGACCTTGGGCACGAGATACAAGTCCCGTTCAACCCGTTGTGCGTTGCGCTGGTACCGCTCCCGGCGATCGAACTCGGTGACGCGGTCCTCGCGCAGTCGCTGGGCCCGGTCCAACGGGTGAGCCATGGGCGCCACCCCGCTCGTATCCACCGCCTGAAGCGCGTTCACCAGCGCAACGATCTCGGAAAGCTTGGCCGTGACCTCCCCGATCTCCGCCGGCGTGATCTCCAGGCGGGACAATATGCAGAGATTTTCGACCTCTTCCAGACTGAGATACACGGCGCGGAACTCGGAAAAACGGGCGCATAACTATACACTTCGCCTTGCTGATTGTCCTACCCGTTGATAAAGTGCTGATTGGTTTGCAGTGGCTGCCTTGTCACACAATGTTAAAGCGCTTTCTCGGTTTTTTTTCGACCGACCTTTCCATTGATCTCGGTACGGCGAATACCCTGATCTATGTCCGCGGTCGCGGAGTCATTCTCAACGAGCCATCGGTCGTCGCGATCCGTGAGGACAGGGCCCGCGGAGGCAGCGTATTGCAAGCCGTCGGTGCGGACGCGAAGAGTATGCTCGGCAGGACCCCGGGCAACATGACCGCCATCCGGCCGCTAAAGGATGGCGTCATCGCGGACTTCGACATCACCGAGAAAATGCTCCAGTACTTCGTCAAGAAGGCTCACGGTTCCCGGTACTTCAGGCCAAGGCCACGGGTTCTGGTCTGCGTGCCCTACGGATCGACCCAGGTGGAACGCCGCGCCATTCGCGAATCCACCGAACGGGCGGGGGCGCGCAGGGTGTTCCTGGTGGAAGAACCCATGGCCGCCGCGGTCGGCGCGGGCATGCCGGTGCACGAAGCGCGCGGCTCCATGGTGCTGGATATCGGCGGCGGCACGTCGGAGGTGGCGATCATATCCCTGAACGGCATTGTCTATGCCGCCTCGGTGCGTATCGGCGGGGATCGATTTGACGAGGCCATCATCAACTATGTGCGGCGTAACTACGGCATGCTCATCGGCGAAGCCACCGCGGAACGAATCAAGATGGAGATCGGCACCGCCTACCCCGGACAGGAGGTGAAGGAAGCCTCGGTCAAGGGACGCAATCTTTCCGAGGGGGTTCCCCGGGCCTTCTCGTTGAACAGCAACGAAATTCTCGAGGCGCTTCAGGAACCGCTCCAGGGAATCGTCGGTGCCGTGCGAACGGCGCTGGAACAAACCCCGCCGGAATTGGGCGCCGATGTGGCCGAGGCCGGCATCGTGGTTACCGGCGGCGGAGCGCTGCTGACGGACCTGGACAAATTGCTGATGGAAGAGACGGGCCTGCCCGTGGTTTTGGCCGACGAGCCGCTCACCTGCGTGGCCCGCGGCGGAGGGCGGATACTGGAACTGCTGGATCAACACGGTCCGTCGATTTTCGCGGTAGACTAGGCAGTTGGTCGGTTTGGTTTGCGCCACGGCTTGAACCGGCGTCCGCCAGGTTGGAGAGGTATGCGGGCAATAGATATTGGCAGCAGAAAACCAGCGAGTTCCCTGGGCTTGCGCCTGGTGCTGCTGTCCGCCGCCAGTCTGGCGCTGATGCTCCTGGATCACAACGGCTCCGCTTACCTGACCCGCTTTCGTCAAGCCGCCTCGGTGATTGTCTATCCACTGCAGACCGGCGTCGATCTACCGTTCAAGACCTGGCGGCTGGCCCGGGAATTCTTCGCGAGCCGATACACGCTCGTCGATGAAAACGCGCGACTCAGGAACGAGCACCTTCAATACGACGCGCGTCTGCAACGCATGGCCGCGCTCGAGGCGGAAAACATTCGTCTTCGCGCCATGCTCGATTCCAGCGACCGTGTCGCTGACCGGTTGCTGGTTGCCGAAATCCTTGCCGTCGACCCGGACCCCTATCGGCAGCGGTTTACCATCAACCGGGGCGTGCGCGACGGCGTCTACGAGGGTCAGGCGTTGTTGGACGCCGACGGCGTCGTCGGCCAGATCGACCGGGTGGATGCCTTCACGTCGCAGGCCGTCCTGATCAGCGACGCCGACCACGGTCTTCCCGTCTCGGTCAACCGGACCGGGCTGCGCACCATTGCGCTCGGCACGGGCGACAGGGGCTTTATCAGCTTGCCCTATCTGACCAACAACACCGATGTTCAGGAGGGCGACCTGTTGGTATCGTCGGGACTCGGTGGCGTGTTTCCTCCCGGCTACCCTGTGGGTCGCATCGCCGTCGTGCAACGCCGGCCAGGGCAATCGTTTGCGCGTGTCATGGCCGTGCCCACCGCCGGTCTGGACCGGGGCCGGGACGTGCTGCTGGTAGGGAACCTCGAGGATGTCGGATTGACCGCAGCGACAGCAGGCATGGCGGAGGCCGTCAGATGACCGGCCACGTCCGGCTATGGCTGCTGCCGGCGGCGAGCTTTGTGCTGGCCCTGGGCTTGTCGATCGTCCCGCTTGCCGACAGCGTGGCGCCGTTTCGCCCCGACTGGGTTCCACTCGTGCTCATCTACTGGGCCGTCGCAAGACCGCAGCATTTCGGACTGCTGACCGCATTCGCCCTGGGGCTGACGTTGGATATGCTGTCAGGCGCGCTACTGGGGCGGCATGCGATTGTGTTGCTTCCGATCGTGTATCTCACGTTGAAACTGCGCCTTCGCATTGGGACAGCCCTGATTTGGCAGGTCACCGTGACGGTGCTGTTGATGCTCGTCCTGTATCACTTCCTGCTGTTCTGGATCGATGGCGTCGCCAGGCGCACCATTCCGGGCGTCATCGCCTGGGCGCCGATCCTTACCAGCACCTTGGTATGGCCATTGATTGTGGGGGCGCTGGGCGGTTTTCGCCGCCATCGGCTCGACCCGGCCTGAGCGATGAAAGATCCGGTCGCCATCAGAGATCGCTGGAAGGAACAACGGCTGTTCCTTTCCAGGATCGTTCTGGCTGCGTTTATCGTCCTCTCGATGACGGGCGTGCTCGTCTGGCGGCTGTTTCAGATTCAGATTTCCCACCACCAGGTCTTCGCCGAACTTTCCCAGGGCAACCGCCTGCGCATCGAACCGCTGGCGCCAACAAGAGGATTGATCTTCGATCGCAACGGGCAACTCCTGGCGGAAAACCTGCCGGCGTGGGAGCTTGTGGCAACTCCGGAAGAAATTGCGGACCTGGAGGCATCGCTCAAGGCGCTTGAGGCGTTGGACCTGCTGGATTCGGCCGAGCGGGACAACCTGATCGAACTGGTGAAATCGCACCGCGGCTTTGAGCGCGTAATGCTGGCGAACCTGACTGAGACCCAGGCTGCGCGGTTCTCGGCGAGGCGGCATCGTTTCAACGGGATCGATATCCGCGAAGGCCTGATTCGCAACTATCCGTTCGGCGAGTTGACCGGACACTCGATCGGCTACATGGGCAGCATAAGCCCCGAAGACATCGACCAAATCGACCGCGCCAACTACGCGGCCACCACGCTCATCGGCCGAAACGGCGTCGAGCGTAGCTATCAGGACATCCTGCACGGTACCGTCGGATTCCGCCAGCAGGTGGTCAACACATGGGGACGCGTGCTGGTGGACCCCGCAGCCGCGGTTGCGCCGTCAGATTTGTACCCTGGAACCCTTGAAACGCGCTGGCCCATACCCGGCAACAACCTCGTTGTCGGTCTGGACATTCAACTGCAGTCGGCTGCCCAGAGCGCCATGGACGGATTGCGCGGCGCGCTGGTGGCCATCGAGCCCGCCACGGGCGACGTGCTCGCGCTGGTCAGCACGCCGGCCTTCGACCCGAACCGGTTTGCCACGAGGTTGAGCTACTCCGGCTATAGCCAACTCAAATCGGATCCCGACAAGCCGCTGTTCAACCGGGCATTGGCCGGACGCTACCCACCGGGATCCACCATCAAGCCGTTTCTCGGCGTGGGCGCGATGCACCTGCAAGCCGTCAACCCGGACGATCCCGCGTATTGCGGGGGTCATTTCACGCTGCCCGGCAAGCCTCGTCAATACCGCGACTGGCTGCGTGAAGGCCACGGCCTGATGGATTTGCACCAGGCCATTGTGGAATCCTGCGATGTTTACTTTTATCGGCTCGCGGTGGCCATGGGGATCGACGGGATCGAATCCGTTTTGCGGGTATTCGGGTTCGGCGACCGGACGGGTATTGACATCGGCGGCGAGTACAGTGGCGTCGTGCCGTCCCGGGAGTGGAAACGGCGCAACTTCTCGCGCCGGGAGGATCAGGTCTGGTTCCCCGGCGAGACTGTAATTGCCGGTATCGGCCAGGGGTACACCACGGTGACGCCGTTGCAACTGGCCCACGCAACGGCGGTGCTGGTGACAGGCGCCCGGTACCGGCCCCGCATGGTGACGTCGGTTCAATCCGCGGCAACCGGAGAGGCGGTCGAATTCGACCCCGTGCAATTGAACACGGTTCCCGAGATCGATCCGCGGCATTGGGAGCGCGTCCGCGAAGCGATGGTCGGTGTAACCGAAGGCAGCCGGGGGACGGCTCAAAGCTCGATGTCGGACGCCGTTTTCAGTGTCGCGGGCAAGACCGGAACCGCACAGGTGGTCGCTGTGGCGCAGGGCGAAGAATACGACGCGGACGCGCTGGAAGAACGCTTCAGGGATCACGGCCTGTTCATTGCCTACGCGCCCGCCGACAACCCGACGATCGCGGTAGCCGTGGTCGTGGAGAACGGCGGCGCCGGCAGCGGACTGCCGGCCGACGCAGCGCGCAAGGTTCTGGACGCCTATCTGGCAGCGGAGAACCATGGCAGCGCGGATAATTCTTGAATCGGGAGCGGCTTCCGCCGCGGTCCGAAAGCACCTGCATAGCCGCGGTCTTGCGCTCGACCTGCCGCTGGTCCTTGGCAGTCTGGCCGTTTGCGCGCTTGGATTCGTGATTCTCTACAGTGCCGCCGATGAGAATATGTCGGTGCTGCTGCGCCAGTGCGTACGCCTGGCCGTGGCGTTCGCAGCATTCGGGGTCATGTCGCAAGTCTCTCCGACCACGCTGCGTCTGTGGTCGCCGTGGGTCTTCATCGCGTCCGTGGGATTGCTGCTGTGGGTGCTGGTGGACGGCGCCGTGGGCAACGGAGCCCAGCGCTGGCTCGACCTGGGCGTGGTTCGGTTCCAACCCTCGGAGATTCTCAAGATTGCGGTTCCCATGATGATTGCGTGGTACATGCATGATCGGGCCCTCCCGCCAAGCTTGACCAACCTGTTGATACTCATCGGAATCGTTGCCATCCCGTCGTTGTTGATTGTGCGCCAACCGGATCTCGGCACGGCGGCACTGGTTCTGGCGGCAGGCGGGCTCACCGTGCTCCTGGCAGGCGTCAGCCTGCGCATGGTGGCGGTGTTCGGCGTGATCGCGCTCGGCATGATGCCCGTATTTTGGAGTAACATGCTGGAGTACCAGCGTGCCCGCGTGCTGACGTTTTTCAACCCGGAATCCGACCCCCTGGGCGCCGGCTACAACATTATCCAGTCGAAGATCGCGCTTGGCTCAGGCGGACTCTTCGGCAAGGGGTGGCTGAACGGCACCCAATCCCACCTGGAATTTCTGCCTGAACGTTCCACGGACTTCATCTTTGCCGTCATGGGCGAGGAATTCGGCTTGCTTGGACTGTTGCTGCTGCTGGGTCTGTACCTGCTCGTGGTGGGCCGGGGACTGTACATCGCCGCCCAGGCGCAAGACACGTTTGGACGCTTGCTTGCGGGTGGGTTGAGCCTGACTTTCTTCCTGCACGTATTCGTCAATGCCGGGATGGTCTGCGGGCTGTTGCCCGTCGTCGGTGTGCCCCTGCCGCTGGTGAGTCTCGGCGGCACCTCCATGGTCACCCTGATGGCGGGCTTGGGAATGCTCACGGCGATCCACGGCAACCGGAGGCTATTGGTAACATGAACTTGCGACTTCGCCGACTCTCCAAGCAGCCTTTCGCCTCCTGTCTCGCCGCGCTGGCCTTCGCTTCGAGCCCCCTGGGGGCCGTGGATGTAGACCCCGCCGCGGTAGAACAGGCGAGAAACGCCTTTGTCTCACGAATGGCCGCGGAACATGGCTTCGACGCGGGTGAACTGCGCGACGTTCTGGAACGCGCGGTAATCGACGAGAGTGTCCTCGAAGCGATATCCCGACCTGCCGAGCGCGTACTCGCGTGGCACGAGTACCGCAACATATTTCTGACCGACGCACGGATCGACGGCGGCGTGGAGTTCTGGCGGAACCATGCCGCGGAGATCGACCGCGCCAGCGAATCCTTCGGTGTCGCCCCGGAAATGCTGGTAGCGATACTCGGCGTGGAAACCTATTACGGCCGTCGCATGGGCGGTTACCGCATTGTCGACTCCCTGGCCACGTTGGCCTTCGCCTATCCGCCCCGCTCCGGGTTCTTCACGGCGGAACTGGAAGCGTTTTTCCTGTTGGCGCGAGATGAAGGAATGGATCCTGAATCGATTATGGGATCCTACGCCGGCGCCATGGGGGCGGGACAATTCATTTCGTCCAGTTTCCGGGCCTACGCCGTGGATGGCAACGGCGACGGCAAACGCGACCTGTGGGAGGATTGGGAGGACGTTCTGGCCAGCGTTGCCAACTATTTCAAGGTCCACGGCTGGCGGCCGCGAGAGACGGTGGCGACGCAAGCGACACTCTCGGCCGGCCGAACCGCCAGGGAGGTGCGCAACAGCATGGATCTCAACGACACCGTAGCGTCGGTGCACGATGCAGGCTACGCCTTTGCCACCGGCTTGCCCGATGAAACGCCCGTCACCCTGCTGACGCTGGAGGCAGAGGGCGGAACGGAGAATTGGGTGGGCTTCCACAATTTCCACGTGATCACACGTTATAACCGCAGCGTCATGTACGCACTGGCGGTACATCAGTTGGGGCAAACCATTCGCGACGGCTATGAGCGGCTGCAGCTGGCTGCGGCCACCCACGAGGGAGAGTGAAGCGCATATCGAACCGAATCCGTTGTGCGCTGCGACTGACGGGACTGGTCGCGGCGTCGATATCGGTCACACATTGCGCGCTTCGTCCCGCGGCCGAGTCCGATGCCGCAGCAGCCAGCGGGGCGTTCATCGATCCGCCGCGCAGCCGACGGGGCAATCCACCGTTCTACGAGGTCTTCGGCCAACGGCACTATGTACTGGATTCCGCGGCGGGATATCGCAAGACCGGCGTTGCGTCCTGGTACGGGGAACAATTCCACGGGCGGGCGACGTCCAGCGGCGAAACCTACGACATGTACGGGCTCACCGCAGCGCATACCACGCTGCCCATACCTACCTGGGTCGAGGTCACGCACCTGGAGAACCGCAAACGGGTGATCGTCAAGGTCAACGACCGCGGCCCCTTCATGCACGACCGCATCATCGATCTTTCCTTCGGCGCCGCCGTAGCACTGGGCGTGGCGGCTTCCGCGGACCGCACCACCCATCGCATCTACCTCCAGGCCGGGGCATTCTCCCAACACGGCAGCGCAAATCGGCTTGCCGGGGTCCTGAAGGAAGCCGGCTATCGGCACGTCACCATCGATGCCGAACGCGCCGCGTCCCCGAGCCTGTACCGCGTCCGGCTCGGGCCGTTCCCGGACGTCGATACGGTGGGCGCCGCGATCGACAAACTGCTTGCAACGGGGCTCGAGAAACCCCATCTCGTCATAGGACCGCGAACATCGATACAATCCCAACCTACAAGCCCGTCAGGAGGTTCCGCATGCTCCGAACCTGGATGCTGATCGCCATTTCCCTCGCACTTCCGTCCGGCGTCCACGGCCAGGAAGTGCCCATTCCCGCCCCACCGCAATTGGGCGTTAAAAGCTACATCCTGATTGACCACAGGACCGGCGACGTCATCGCCGAATCCGCCCCGGACGAGGTCCTCGAACCCGCCAGCCTCACCAAGCTGATGACTGCGTATGCGACTTTCAAGGCGCTGCGCGAGGGCCAGATCGATTTGGACGACGAGGTCCGTGTCAGCGAGAAAGCCTGGGGAACGCAAGGCTCGCGGACGTTCATTGAAGTCGGCAAATATGTATCGGTGGAGGTTCTTCTGCAGGGGATGATCGTGCAGTCGGGAAACGACGCCAGCGTGGCACTGGCGGAGCACGTGGCCGGATCGGAGCAAACGTTCGTCGAGTTGATGAACCACTATGCCGGGACGCTGGGAATGGAATCCAGCGCGTTTCGCAACAGCACCGGTTTGCCCGAGGACGGACATTTCATGACCGCCAGGGATGTGGCGAAGGTGGCGAGTGCGATCATTGCCGAGTTTCCCGAGTACTACCAGTGGTACTCGCAACGGGAATTCACCTTCAACGATATCGAACAGTACAACCGCAACTCGCTCCTTTGGCGCGACCCGTCCGTGGATGGACTCAAGACCGGCTATACGGACGCCGCGGGCTACTGCCTGGTTACATCGGCGGAGCGCTCGGACATGCGGCTGATCTCCGTGGTCATGGGCTCGCATAGCGCGGAAGCCCGGGCGAACGACAGCGAGGCCCTGCTGAACTACGGTTTTCGTTTCTACGAGACCTACAAGTTGTACTCCGGCGGCGACGAGGTCGCCACGGCGCGAGTGTGGAAGGGCGAATCCGAGTCGGTCTCCCTGGGAGTCGCCGAGGAATTCTACTTGACCATACCCACGGGCCGTTACGATTCCCTTGCCGCCGATACGACCATGGATGAGCAACAACTGGTGGCGCCCATCGCCGCGGGCACGCTGCTGGGGTCCGTGACGATATCCCTGAACGATGACGAATTGGCCGAGCTGCCCCTGGTGGCGCTTCACGACGTTGCCGAGGCGGGGCTGTGGCAGCGGATCAAGGACGAAGTCCGTCTCTGGTTTGAATGAGCGCGCGGGCTGCGGTCCCGATGCAGCATTGCGGCTAGGAGCCCCCGCCGTGGCCAACGGTTTCGTCGGCCGCGTCCTTGGATACCGACCGCTTCCCACCGTCTGGGAGGAGATGAAGCGCTTCACCGCCCGACGGAACCCGGATACGCCGGATGAGGTCTGGTTCGTACAACACCCCGCCATCTTTACGCTCGGACTCAACGGCGACCCGAGTCACGTTCGCCATCCGGCGGATATCCCGGTGCTCAAGATCGACCGTGGCGGACAAGTCACGTACCACGGGCCGGGCCAGCTGGTCGCGTACACACTGGTGGACCTCGCCCGCCTGAAGCTGGGCGTGCGCGGCCTGGTCGAGGCGCTGGAACGCGCGGTGATCGACACCGTGGCCGAATACGGTATCGACGCGGTTGGTCGACGCGACGCTCCGGGCGTCTACGTGGACGGTTGCAAACTTGCCGCGCTGGGCCTCAAGATCAGCCGGCAGTGCTCGTATCACGGGCTCGCCCTGAATGTGGATATGGACCTTGAGCCGTTTTCGCGCATCAACCCCTGCGGATTCGAGTCGCTACCCGTGACCCAGATCAGCGAACTCTGCGGCACGGCGGATATCGCCACGGTGCGCGCCGACCTGGAGCGGAATCTTCACGCACACCTGGTTCCGCCCCGGGGCGGCAAAGCCGGGAGACCGACGTGAACCAATTTCAAAGCATGACCAACGTGGACGGCGTGATCGCGCCCACCGGTGAAGCCCGCATTCCGGTGATGGACCGTGGTTTCCTTTACGGCGACTCAATCTACGAGGTCTTTCGGACCTACGGCGGCGTTCCACTGTTCTTCGACGAGCACTGGGCCCGGCTCGAAAACTCCGCCAGGCTGATTCATTTGCGATTGCAACTGTCCAAGGGCGAACTGATCGAGGAGATCCGCAGGACGTTCCTCGCGACGCGTGCTTCCGATGTCGGCGAGGACGTCTACGTTCGCTATACGATTACCCGCGGCGAGGGGCCCGTGGACCTGTTCCCCGATCCAGACCTCACGACCCGCTACGTGATTATCGTCAAGGCACTCCACGGATGGCGGACGGATTTCTACACTCGCGGCGTGCGCCTGGCCGTATCGCGCACGCGCCGTAACCCGATCAACGCGCTAAACCCGAACATCAAGGGCGGAAACTACCTGAACAACGTACTTGGAGTGATCGAAGCGCGGCAGTCGGGCGCGGACGACTGCGTCATGCTGAACGATGCCGGCTTGGTCACCGAATCATCGAACAGCAATGTTTTCTTTGCGATCGACGGTGACATCGTCACCCCGGCGGAGACAGCGGGCCATTTGCGGGGATTGACCCGACTGGCTCTGGAGGACGCCTGTTCGGCCCACGGGCTGAACATCCTCTCCAGAGACATTCCACTGGAGGAGACGGCTCGCGCGACGGAAAGCTTTATCACCAGCGCGACCCGGGAGGTCATGCCCGTTCTCAGCCTGCGGTTACCCGGCGGGCGGGCGCTCGACTTTCCGGAGGGCGGCGGCCCCCTGACGCGGCAGGCGATGGCGCATTACAAGGCCTACGTGGAGCGCTACCTACGCGACCACGCCGAGCAAGGCCTGAACTAACCGCCAATTCAATCAATCACCGCATTCGGGGCATCGGTGCGCCGGAACCGCATCGGCGTTCCCTTCGGCGTCAAGGCCGAGTGTCGGGCACCGGATGAGGAGGAGGGTCGCCTTCTCGTCTGTCACCACCCTGCCTGTGTCAAGGACGGATGATCTCGTTGAGACCTTCAATGATACGTGCCAGGTCTTCAGGCGTGACACGTGCCAAGCGTTTCCCTATTCTTTCAACAGCAAGCGTGCGAATTTGACTGATTTTCACCCATGACTGTTGCGTCAGTCCGGCCACCTGGAGTTTAAGAGTCAGGGGAAAGCCGGCGCGTTGCGGCTGAGTGGTCAGCGCCATTGCAATGACCGTATTTGAACGTTCGTTGAAGACATCATGGCTGAGGATTAATACCGGCCTTTGCCCGGCCTGCTCATGCCCCCGTACCGGAGTCAAATCTGCCCAGCGAATATCGCCTCTCAATATGCGGGCCATGCTGACGCGGCCTCTGCAAATCCTTCTTCTGCCAAGGTTTTTTCGAAAGCCGGGTCAAGTTTTGCGCACTCACGGGCCAGGCGTCCCTGCTCCAAACGCGCCAGTTTTTCCCGCACCGCCACCTGGATGGCCTGACTGCGGTTGGGGAATACGGCCTCTGCTACCAACCCGTCGAGTTGCAGAAGCATCTGCTCATCGAGTGAAACCGCTATTTTGGCTTGTGCCATCAGTCTCTCCATATCTGTCAAAGTTCAGGTATGACAATATGTCATACCAAACAGATCGGCAACACCCAATGCCATCACTGGTTCAGTTTCGACTATCACTTATTGCACCGGCAAAAATGACCTGCCACGCATTGAGCCAGGACAGTCATTATTCCAATTTAACCAGATCTTCCATCATCACCTCGCACATCAGCCTGGATTTTCCTTACGGGCTGACCGGTACGGTCGGCGAATCCTCCCGGCAGATCCCCATCCGCGGGATGCCGTGGACGGCCGCACTGGAGGGGAAAATGAAGTGCCTGACGTCGTTCGCCACCGCGCACGGCAAGAGAGTGGCCGTGCGCCGGTGTTGTTGCGATAGTACTTACCGGGGTTGACGACGGACTCTGAAACGACCGCCGAGGCCGCCAAGTGCAGTTGGCGCGCCCGGAGAGATTCGAACTCCCGACTTCCGGCTTCGTAGGCCGGCGTTCTATCCAGCTGAACTACGGGCGCGCCGAGCCGAGGGAGTATAGGACAACCGCGGGGGTTGCGCATACTGGCGCGGGCGATTGTAATACTCGCTTCAGGGATGGAAACCGTGCCGCACGGGCTGTTCCGATTGCATGGTCTCGTGAATGGGAGCACGTGGAATGAAGCTATGTCTTGCTGGCCAGGGCGCCTTCGGTCAGAAGCATTTGGCAGGGTTGGCCCGCATCGACGGCGTTGAAGTCGTCTCGCTCTGCGGCGGTTCGCCGGACACTACCGCTGCGGTTGCAGGAAAGTTCGGCATCCCGCACTGGACCACGGACCTGGCCGAGAGCCTGGAGCAACCCGGCGTCGAGGCAGCCATACTGACCTCGCCCACGCAGATGCACGCCGACCAGGCGGAGCAATGCATGCGTGCCGGCAAACACGTCGAGGTCGAAATCCCCATGGCCGATACGCTGGCCGACTCCAAACGCCTGATGAGCGTCCAGCAGGAGACCGGACTCGTGGCCATGGCCGGGCATACGCGACGCTTCAATCCGAGCCACCAGTGGATTCGCCGGAGAATTGAAGCGGGCGAGCTTACCCTTCAGCAGATGGATGTGCAGACGTATTTCTTCCGGCGCAAGAATATCAATGCCGAGGGCAAGCCGCGGAGTTGGACAGATCACCTGCTCTGGCATCACGCCTGCCACACGGTGGATCTGTTCCAGTACCAGACCGGAGAAGAGGCCGAGGAAGTGTTCGCCCTGCAAGGGCCCATGCATCCGGATCTCGGCATCGCCATGGACATGAGTATCGGCATGAAGGTCCCCTCGGGTGCAATCTGCACGCTGTCACTGTCGTTCAACAACGACGGACCGCTGGGCACGTTCTTCCGCTATATCTGCGACAATGGAACCTATATCGCTCGTTACGACGATCTGTTCGACGGCAAGGAAAATCCCATCGATGTCTCCGATGTGGACGTGTCGATGGACGGCATCGAACTGCAAGACCGCGAGTTCATCGCCGCGATCAGGGAAGGCCGCGAACCCAATTCCAGCGTTGCCCAGTGCCTGCCGGCGATGCGGACGCTGGACCGACTCGAGAAAAGTCTCCGGAGTTAGGCGGGCAAGACGAGGGAAACGATGGTCGATACCGACGACTTCGAAGACATTCCCGGCACGTACCTGTTCAACAAGGACCGTTGCCACGCGGGCTATCACCTGAACATGTTCTGCATGTCGCTGATGAAGCCGGAGAACCGCGAAGCGTTTCGCGCCGACGAGGCTGCCTATCTGGACCGGTTCCCGCTTACCGCGGAACAGCGCCGGTGCGTGCTCGAGCGGGATTGGCTGGGGATGATTCACGTCGGCGGCAACATCTACTACACCTCCAAGCTCGGCGCCACGCTTGGACGATCGTTCCAATACATGGCCGGCGCCATGTCGGGCCAGACCCAGGAGGAATACCGGGCGATGATGGTCAGGGGCGGGCGTCCCATCGACGGCAACCGAAGCAAATCGGAGCAGAAATAATGGCCCGTATCATCGCAGGGCTTGCCACATCCCATGTCCCGGCCATCGGCGCGGCCATGGACCTCGGCAAGACCGAGGAAGCGTATTGGAAGCCCCTGTTTGACGGCTATGAACCGGCTCGGCGGTGGCTGGCCGAGGTCGCCCCGGATGTGGTCATCCTGGTCTATAACGATCATGGTACGGCGTTTTCGCTGGAGGTGATTCCCACCTTCGCCATCGGCGTGGCCAGGCAGTTCCCACCTGCCGACGAGGGCTGGGGACCGCGGCCGGTACCCGTGGTCGAAGGTCACCCGGCGCTGGCATGGCACCTGGCGGAGTCGGTTATCCTCGATGAATTCGACCTGACCATCGTCAACGAGATGACGGTGGACCACGGCTTGACCGTACCGCTTTCCGTGACCTGCGGGCAGCCGAATGCGTGGCCGTTCCCGGTCATCCCGCTGGCGGTCAACGTGGTCCAGTACCCGCCGCCCACGGGCAAGCGGTGCTTCGATCTGGGACGTTCCATTCGCAAGGCCGTGGACGCGTTCGACGACGATCTGCGAGTGGTCATTTTCGGTACCGGCGGAATGTCCCACCAGCTTCACGGCGAACGCGCCGGAGTGATCAACAGCGAATTCGACTGCCGCTTCCTCGATGACCTTACGCAGGATCACCAGCGCCTGATCGACCTGCCCCACATCGAGTACGTCCGTGAGGCGGGTGCCGAGGGGATCGAGTTGGTGATGTGGTTGATCATGCGCGGTGCGCTCAACGACGACATCACCGAGATTTATCGGCATTACCACGTGCCGGCCTCCAACACGGCGACCGGCTTGATCGTCTTCGAGAACGGCGCAGCGAACTAGTCAGCGTACCTCACCGCACTTCAGCTGCAGCCGGCGGTCCGATGGCAACGAATATCGGCGAGAGGGAGTGAGCATGAAGATTCCAGCGAAACCGATGCTGCTTGCGCTGTTCATCGCCGCCATGCTTGTGGCCGTGGTGCTGCTTCCGGTTCGGCAGTGGCTGACCGTCGCGCTGGCGTGGACCGAATCCCACCGCTATCTCGCCTGGATCCTGTTCATCGCCCTGTACTTGATCGCCACGGTGCTGGTCATCCCCGGTACCATCCTGACGCTGTCGGCAGGGTTCGCCTTCGGCGTCCCCGTGGGAGCGATGCTGGTCTCCCTCGGCAGCCTCGCCGGCGCCTGCGCGGCGTTTCTGGTCGGGCGGTTCTTCGCCAGGCAATGGGTGGCCGAACGCATCGCGCAATGGCGCAGGTTCAGTGCACTTGACAAGGCGGCGGGTGAAGAGGGTTTCGTTATCGTTCTGCTGACACGCCTGTCTCCGCTATTCCCGTTCAACCTTTTGAACTATGCGTACGGGCTGACGGCGGTACGGTTCCGGGATTACCTCTTCGCGTCCTGGATCGGTATGGCGCCGGCCATCGTACTTTACGTATACATCGGGTCCGCGGCGCAATCGTTGACCGAACTCGCCGACGGGCAGATCGAGGCTGGAGCCGGGGGTACGGCGCTGTTTGCCGCCGGTCTTGTCGCCACGCTGATCCTGACCGTCTTCATTACCCGCAAGGCGACCCGAACACTGGCGCAACACCTTGAGGAACCCGCGCCCGACCCGGAGAACCAGCCTTGACTGCACACGGGACGGTTCAGAATTACCCGGGCGCGAGCGATGACCGCCGCTGGCGCGAACTGGTATTCCCGCAAAATTATCAAAATCCGGAGCCCCGGCGACGGTATCACCTGGTCGTAGTCGGAGCCGGTCCCGCCGGCCTGATCACCTCCATCGCCGCGGCAGGCCTCGGCGCACGGGTCGCCCTGGTGGAGCGGGAAGCCATGGGAGGCGACTGCCTGAACGTCGGATGCGTCCCCTCCAAGTCGCTTCTCGAGTTCACACGCAGGAACCATGAAGCGAGCTTCGACGAGGCATTCGCGTGGTTGAGGCGCGTCCGACAGGAGATCGCTCACCACGACTCGGTCGAGCGTTACCGCGGCCAGGGCGTGGATGTATTTCTCGGTTCGGCGCGGTTTCTCGACGATACGAGCCTGCAGGTGAAAGAGCACCGCCTGGTTGCCCGGCGCTTCGTGATCGCCACCGGCGCACGGGCTGCGTTTCCGCCGATTCCCGGCTTGGCGGACAGCGATCCACTCACCAACGAGTCATTCTTCGATCTCACGGAGCGTCCCCGCCGCCTGGCGATACTCGGCGCCGGCCCGGTCGGCTGCGAGTTGGCCCAGGCCATGGCACGGCTCGATATCGAAGTACACCTGTTCGAGATGGCTGACCGGGTACTGCCCGGCACAACCGCGCAGGCGAGCGCCGTGCTGGCGCGGGCGCTAGAGTCCGATGGCGTGACGCTGCACGTGGGCGCGCAGGTTTCGCGGGTCACCATTGACGGCGGTCACCCCACGCTCCACTGCGCCGATGCAGCGATCGCCGCCGACCGCGTGCTGGTGGCCGCCGGTCGCAGGGCAAACGTGGAGGACTTGAACCTCGATCGGGTGCGGGTCGAAGTCCGCGGGGGCTTGATCGCCGTGGACGACAAGCTCAGAACCACAAACAAGAAGATTTTCGCCGCGGGCGACGTCTGCTCCAGGCTGCAGTTGACCCACCACGCGGACGCCCATGCGCGAATCGTCGTCCAGAACGCGCTTTTCGCGCCCACCGCCAGCACCCGGAAGCTGGTCGTACCCCACTGCACGTATACGGACCCGGAGGTGGCCGGGATCGGCACGACGGAAACGGAACTCAAACAGCAGGGCATCCCCTTCGACCGCTATCGGGTGGAATTTTCCGAACTGGACCGCGGCAAGACGGAGGGGGATCGGGACGGTTTTGTCGACGTGATCACTACCAAGGGGCGGGACACGATCCTCGGCGCCACCCTCGTCGGCCATGACGCCGGAGAGCAGATCGCCCCGCTATGCCTGGCCATGTCCAACGGACTCGGGCTCGGTGCGTTGGGCAAGGCCGTGCTGCCCTATCCCACCCGGGCGGAGTATCTGCGCCGACTCGCCGACCGGTACAACCGCACGCGCCTGACCCGCACCGCCCAGGGCCTGATGAAAACCTGGTTTCGAATCGCGGGCCGATAACCCTGGACGAGAAGTAGCAAAGGCCCCAAACGATGCGTCCAGTGTCGTTGTTTATCGATAACGTGCCGTGGGCTGTCCCGTCTTCGATGAGGCGGAATCGCTCGGTCAGATAGAGTTGATCGCTGTGCTCGTGGCCAGAGGTGGCGAGCGGAAAACTTTGACTACTGTTGATTCAATAAACGCCGCAACTCATCCATGTCCGGTTCGGCGTCCCCGGGCCCCAGGCTGATGCAGTCCCACGCGAGGACTTGCTCATCGGGTGACCAGATCCATTCCAAGGCGAATCTGAGCGGTTCCGTATAGTTGACCGCGTCGTAGACGAAGAGCTCCATCTGCAGGTTCTGGCCGTCTTCGCGCCAGTAACGCTCGATGATACGGGCCTCCCCGCTGATCGGGTAGCCTCTGTTGGTGAATATCATCCCGCCTGACAGATGCGTGGTCTCAATCGCCAGCACGTCGTTTTCCCAGTGCCCGCTCGAATAGCCGAGCTTCGTATGTAGCCGATCGGCCGCCGGCGGGGCGGCATCCATGAGTATCGAACGGATCGCGCCGCCGAGCTCATGGCGCATTTCGATCATTTCGTCGCTCGACTTGTACATGCCAAAGAGCAGCCGCCCGCGATACGCCGTCCGAGATCTCAGAATCGCGATGGTGATCTCGTCTCCAGCACTCATCGACTCATCCGTGCACCCTTCGCGAATCAGGGTGGACAACGAGCTCATCTCGACGAGCCAGTCCTCGATGTCACCGTCCTCGTTTGTGACATTCACGAGCAATGCGGTATGGGGGTTGAGCAGCTTATAGATTTCGATAGAGCCGTCATAAATTTCGATGACGTCCTCCCCGTCAGCCGATACCAGGGGCGCGAAAGAATGGTGAGCCAGGGCTGGCTGAAGCCACGCAAAAGACGCGGCCGCGGACGCCAGGATAACGAAACTCCGCATCTATCGCCGCATTGTAGCGGTCCGTTGCGCACCCAACCGACCGCTGACGCGGGACGTTGGCTCAGTTCGCGGATTAATTATTCTGCCCCCCTTCTTGTGGCAATTTGATAGCATACTTTCCGGCCGGGCTGCAAATATTCTCGGCGACGCCAAGACATGGGTCGGTTGGTGCGACGCGAAGAGCGAACACCGCGAATGATTGCGGAATAGCACGGCAACCCGGGGGATCGATATGCAGAGAAATTTTCTTGCAGTGACGGTGGCGGTCGCTGGTGCGTTGGCCGTATGGGTTCCCGCGCAAGCACACCACTCATTCGCAGCCGAGTTCGACTCTGGGAATTGCGGTGAGTTCGCCGGGACGCTCACCGCTGTGGACTGGCAGAACCCGCACACCTACTTCTTCGTCGACGCCAAAAATTCCAGCGGCGCTGTGACAAGCTTGACCTTTCAGACCTCGTCGATCGCTAACATGACGCGCGGTGGAACCAATCGGCAGTATTTCGTCCAAAACATCGGTAAACCGCTGATCGTCCGCGGCTGCGCCTCGAGGAACGGCACGGACAATCGCTATGCCGCATCGTTCGTCAAGACGCCCGATGGGCCCATTCACAGGGTCGGGCAAGATGTTGAAGGAATCTTCGGCACCAACGGCTAGTGGGGGAAGTCGCATGACACCGCGAGTTGGCACAATAATGAAGGCGAGCACGACCCTGGCGATCCTGGTGCTCGGAATAACGGCGGCCCAGAGTCAGGGGTCGTTTGGCCAGGGGTCG
Organism: Candidatus Rariloculaceae bacterium; assembly: GCA_965237785.1. GTDB lineage: Bacteria > Pseudomonadota > Gammaproteobacteria > Steroidobacterales > Rariloculaceae > UBA6522. Next base: position 4,118,583 of record OZ250159.1, on the reverse strand, counting down.
TTTGTCGAGGCGATCGGCACCACCGAAACAGCGCCGCTCCCACCGGGCGGCGAGACTCAGCGAATGGCCGACGGAAAACCCGATCTGTCGGGCGTGTGGTTCTCAGGCAGCATTGGCCGGCCAACGGCATGGAGCAGGACTCCCCGGGAGGTGTACGACGAAGAACCGATACCCTTCCAGGCCTGGGCCCAGGATCGGCTTGAGGGCTTGACGCGGACGCAGATCCAGCTCACGAGCCCGGGAGTCAATTGTATGCCGAAGGGCGTTCCGGGTGTGTTCACGATGAATCCGCATCCCACCCAAATCGTCACGACTCCGGGCATGTTCATCCACCTGATCGAGGTGAGCAACGATTGGCGCCTGGTCTACACCGACAAGCGGCCGCATCCCGAGTATCCGGATCCGCTCTTTAACGGCAACAGCAGCGCCTGGTGGGAGGGCGATACGCTCATCATCGACAGCATCGCGATCGACGAGCGGACCTGGATCATGAGCAACGGCTGGTTTCACAGCGACGAACTACGGGTCATCGAGCGGATCAGACGGCCCTCCGTGAACTATATCGAGTACCAATTCACGGTCGAGGACCCGAAAGTCCTGACCAAACCCTGGACTTCGGCGTGGCGAAAGTTCTCGTTGGGACAGAACGAAGACCAATTGCTCGAGAACTATTGCACAAACAACGAGAACCCGGAGCAGTTCCAGAAGCTTCTCGAAATGGAAAACGAACGCAACCGTTGAGCCGGGCCGCAAGGATTTCAGGTAAGGGGGACGACATGGCCACCAAGATTCAATTGCGCACAGTTCTTTTATTCCTCGGATTGATCCTGGGCCCCGTGTCAGGTTTCGGACATCACGCGACCTCTGAGTTCGATAGCGATGTTATTGAAGAGCACTCCGGAGAGGTCGTCCAGGTTCAGTGGAGGAATCCGCATATTCGTATCCATCTGCTGGTCCGAAACGCTGACGGTACCGAGAAGGTCTGGAAGATGGCAGGGCAAGACATTAACAGTCTGGGCCGGGCCGGCGTTACTGGAGATCTGGTGGAGGTCGGGCAGATCGTCAGAGTCGTGGGTTCGCCGTCGTCTCGACGACCCGACGCCTTTCTGGTTAGCAACGTTTTGCTGCCGGATGGTCGAGAGATGCTGACTCGCCTGTCCGGGCAACCCAGGTGGACAGACCAGCCCCTCGGATATCGTGAAGGCGGGCGGGAGCGACCCGAAGGGTTCGTAGCGCCGGTTGAAGATATATTCAGAGTTTGGAGCCAACTACGCTCGAATCCCCCGGAATTCGCAGACTCCCCGCCACTTACGGCCGCTGCCAGAGCCGGCTTCGAAGCATTCGATCCGAGCCGTGACGATCCCGTATTAGGCTGCGTATCTCCAGGGATGCCGGAAGCGATGACCTATATCGGCCCGCACCCGGTTGGTTTCACGCTGTTGGACAACGGCGATATTCAGATTCGAATTGAATCGGATGACAATGTACGCGTCATCCATATGAATGAAAATGCGAGTGCCGAGAATCAACCGCCCTCCCCGTTGGGCTACTCAATCGGTCGCTGGGAGGGCGATACGCTCGTCGCGACTACCACGCGCATCAATTGGCCATATTTCAAAACGCTCCGCCTCGTGGCGGTTCCGCAATCGCCCGCGATCGAGATTACCGAACGCTTCACGCTGAACCGGGAGCAGGGCGAAGTGGTATACGACTTTGCTGCGAACGACCCGGCGACGTTCACGGAGCCCGTGTCGGCGCCGCGCTTCCACGTCTGGCGCTACCGCCCGGGCGTCGAGGTGGAGCCGTATGAATGCGAATTGGACAGGTAGTCAACCGAGGTGTGCCTACTGGGGCACTACCGCGATGGCTTCCACCTCAAGAACAAAGCGCGGATCGGTTGCGAGCCGCACGATTTCCACCGTGGTACTCGCCGGACGGTGATCCGGCCCCCAGTAGCGATTCATCACCGCATTGATCGCGTCCTGGTTGGCGCCCACGTCGCGAACGAACCGCGTCACCTGAATGATGTCGGTGAGTTCACCCCCGGCTGCCTCTACCATCTCCTTCAGGCTCTCCATGACCCGTTCGGTCTGGGCCTCGGTACTGAAGTCGAGATGATCGAATTCGGCCGCGACGTGCGGATGGCTATGGGGACCCGCGCCCACCGTACCCGAAAGCAGGACCATGTTGCCCGAGCGTACCTTGATCGCGGAGGTAAACGGCTGATTGGTCTCTCCCCCCGGCTCGGTACCCGGAAGTTGAATGTACTCGAATGATGGACCGCCCGGCTCGCAACCGGCCACCAGAACCGCGACCGCGGCCCCCAACAGAAGATCGGTTCGATAGCGCCTGTGCCATGCAAGAATGCTCATTGTCCAATCTCCTTCGTTGAATCTGCGCCGCTCCAGCACGACGCTGTCTATGCCGTTGAGGTCGAGCAGTTGCGACAGCAGCAATCCGGACGGGCCGGAAGCCGATGATGCCCACTTGTGTTCTCACCCGGTCAGTTCCTTTCCAGCCACGCTATCACGCTTGCACGTACTGGACCCGACGTCGAGTCCACGGCAATTCTCCAGTCCACTGCCGATCCGGCGGGCAGTAGTGTACCCGTCTCCACGGATATTGATAGTATGATCCGGTAGACAAACTTGTTTATCAACAACCTAAACACAACACGACATGGTCGATGACACCTTGGTGGTTAATCCCACGATGCGAATATTCCATTCAAAGGGCACGTTCTTTGCTGGGTGGCAGCCCATGGACAAGGCATCTACATCATTAACCGAATCGGATTTTGTTCTACTTGACGTAGCCAATAGCATAAATCGTCACGCAGATCTAATCCGCACATTCAGGGCAGAGGCACGAAAACATTTATTAAATGATTTTTCTCGATTCCACACAATACAGAGAATCAAGGAATTGAAACAATCACATGTTCTATTGGGCGCACGTGGTTCAGAGCAAACGATCCCTATAGGTACGTCATCCGTAGGACTAAAAAAGTTCGATAATCACTCACATGTAAGAAACTCGTTTCAAGAGAAGCGGCTTAGATTAAGCAATAACTTTATGTTCAGGCCTGTGCAAACCGGCTTCGAAATATGGAGTTCGGTTACACGCAGCCATTACGTTTTGTCGCTGGATATGGCATTGATTTTGACATCATTTTCTTCCGGCAAAAAAGTGACCCACTGCTTGGCTGAACGCAGGGGATCTGGTGATGCGTCGATCAAGTTGCGCGCAACAAAATGGTTACACGAAATCGGGCTGCTAACGGACGTGATAGGTGAATCGAGCCATCGCCGCGAGCAATCAAGATCCGCTGCTCATACAAACACGAGTCCCGATAGCTTGGTTTCATCTCTCGATCCATCAGACTTGGACGGCAGAATACCGATTTATTTTGTGCCTCATATGCCTAACCACTTTCCCCTGGCTTTGGGTATGATGTACAGCTTTATTGCTGAATACAGGGAGGGTGCTCTTCTGGATCGATTTTTGTTGGTGCCAATCGTATATTCAAATTCACCGCGAGACATACTGGCCGAGCCGTACCGGAATTACCGACAAGGCGTTTGGCTATTTTCCAATTATATGTGGTCCATCGCATCGAATTTAGACATATCGGCAGCGGTGAAACAACTTAATCAGCAAAACATCACCATTCATGGAGGTCCTAGTACTCCAAGTTATGAGGCGGCCAGTTCAGCTTTTTTGGCTCAAAACAAATCCGTAGACATTGCCGTACACGGCGAAGGTGAATTTACCATCGTTGATTTATTGGAGGCACTCAATTCCGCCAATATGACATTTGACCATCTGCAAAACGTCAAGGGAATCACTTACCGCACCACGTTCACCGGTAGCGATGGCGTAGTATCGGAACGATTCATACGAACAGCCCCTCGACCGCGTATCCAGAATTTGGACGTCCTTCCTTCACCCTATCTCAGCGGTGCGTTCAGCTCCTACATGGGTTCGATAGACGCGGCGATCATTGAATCCAATCGTGGCTGTCCATTCGGCTGTACCTTTTGCGATTGGGGATCGGCGACGAACCAAAAAATAAGAAAATTCGACTTGCAAAGAGTAAGGGACGAGATTGAATGGATTGGAAAAAACAAAGTACGAGTCATTTGGGTAGCAGACGCAAATTTTGGAATCTATGACCGTGATATTGAGATCGCCGGGTGGATTTGCAAAATCAAGAAAAAATACGGTTATCCTATAGAAGTCGTCGTAAACTACACGAAGAACGCTACAAAAAGGCTCGCGATAATTGTTGAGCTTTTCGCTGCGAACAACATTTGTAGTCAAGGCGTAATCTCAATTCAAACGAGGGATACATTTACGCTGGAAGTAATTAACAGAAAGAATATAAAGACAAACAAATACGACGATTTGGCAGAAATATTTCGCGTAACTGGACTGCCTTTATCTACCGATCTAATGATAGGCTTACCTGGTATGACGGTTGACTCGTTCAAGGAGGATTTGAAGTATTTTTTCGATAAGGATATAACCGTTAAAGCATACCCGACGGAGTTACTTCCCAATAGCCCTATGGCGAATCCTGATTACGTCGAGAAATACAAGATTAAGGTGGATCGGAATAACTTTTTGGCATCGACTTTCAGTTATTCTCAAGATGACCTACATCTTATGAACATGATTTACCATTTGTTTACTGTAGCTGATAGCTTTTCTACATTGCGATATGTCTTACGTTATTTGAGTTGGGATCACGGTATCTCGGCCCTCGACTACTTGCACAAGTTATACAATGTGATTGAGCGTTTTCCATACAGATACCCCACAATTACCTACGTCTCAAAGGTGTTTCAGCATTATCTGAATTCGCCTGGCGGCTGGCATCAATTCTACAATGAAATTGCTGAGTTCACGGAAGCTGGATTTGGTGTACAGCGGGATTCCGCATTTGACGCTGTACTGTACTACAATGAAATGGTGATGCCTGAAGACGCTTTGTCATATCCCCTAAACGTAAGCTTGGAGCATGACGTCCCTGCGTACTTTATGGATCACAACCTAAAGCATGGCCAAAAGCCACTCATAAGCTATCCATCCGCGCGAACAAGCATTAGTGATAAGTACGCTTATCGCCATATCAACTACAATAACCAACAGTATGACTCACATCAGATCTTCTGGGAGCTGCAGTCGCCTACGGCTAGAATTCAGTCTGTTCCCAATTTCATGTAGTTTGCTCGCTCTGAAATCATGGAAACTTGCGGGAGACGTGCGTACCGAAGCATGGCGCACGTGGATATACTCGACATGGTGATCCCGGAGCAATGCGACAATGCGATCGAATACAGAGAGCGTACGACTCAAGATGGACCTTGTTCAGTTTGTCGCCGACTGAAAACCATAGCCGAGCAGCTCTGGCGGCACTGATTCGATGGCTGCCAGGTGCTTCAGCGCCCGCAATCCTTGACTTCCACTTCGACATGATGAACGACCTTCTCGAACAGGATGTCGATCCGCGTGCGGCGTGGCCTCGGCCGCGATGGGGTCGTACTGAGATCGGCGCCGCGACTTGCGCACGCATCGACGCTCACCACCTCGGTGGTTTCAACGGTTCGGCCATGGCGCGACCGCGCCGCGTTCTGCTCTTTCCCTTTGCGCTTGCCGCCGGCATCTTGCCCGCCGCGGACCACTGCTGGCTGGCCCGATCCATTTTCAACATTAAGAATCCCTTTCATCCGTAACAAATTCTCACCGAACCCTATTGCAAGAGCCTGAATAAACTCGTTGAATTCTTCCCTGTCGATGGGCTCTTCGAGTTCGATCGAGAAAGTTCTTATACCGGATTGGTCAGTGTCATTTCCGTGTGCATTTGGTTGATCGTTACACTCATTTTTACTCCAGGATTCCTCTGCTGAACTCAACCATCCAGCAATATCGGCAAGAGTTCCTTCGGTCTCGTCAGTTTCGTGGGGAATCAGGATGTTTGGGTCGATTTCACCATTCGAAATTTCATGTACAACCGCCCTGGGATTGATCTGTCGAATACGCTCCCTTAATTCCAGATAGTTGTCCCAACTCGACAACGATTCGACAAGATCTTTTTTCGAAAGGAACAATTGATCGGCGACGGCGATTTGCTTCACCGCCTCCGGAAATCGTTTTATCGAAGACGAACCTGCGATGGCATCGACCACTGTAACAACGCCACTGAAACGATAGCGATTCAATAGATGCTGGTCAGTCATGAGAGTGTGCATGATGGGAGTGGGATCGGCCAGTCCAGTCGTTTCGACGATCGCTCGTTCAACTGGTGGAAGTCGCCCAGTGTCCAGCCACATTGCGAGCGATCCCAGCTTGTCTTGAAGATCTCCGCGAACAGTACAACATATGCAGCCATTATTCATTTCGATAATTTATTCCAAACTCGTTTCTACGAGGAGATGATCGAGGCCGATTTCACCAAACTCGTTGATTATTATCGCCGTCATGTTCATATGCGGCTGCTCTACGATGAAGTTAAGCAAAGTGGTCTTTCCGCTACCCAGAAAACCGGTGATGATGACAACTGGAATTTTCGATTTGCTATCGGGATTCACGCCCTTCTACCGTATGTGTTTATGCACTACGCTGCCGCCGGCAACGCCAAGGGTCCGGAGAACGGCATTTTAGCGCGTCCCCTGAGTCACCATCCGGCCGTACCGGCGTCTTTCCCCGAGGCGCCCGGGTGCGTTCCCCCGCGCCGAGCTCCGCTGCAAACGCGGGCGATACTCAACTCGCTGGGCGCGTCGCCATGTCCCGGAGTGGCAGGTTCGCCGTGGAATCAACAGTTTTCAAAAGGGAAATGGCGTATTATTCCAGCGAGCGGATGCCCGATCGAATTCCGGTTAGACGAGCGGGCAATTTACCGGAAAAATATTGCTCGTCTTCGTTAAGGGGAACCCAATGACAATAAGACTGGTTTCTGTTGCGATACTCCTGTTGCCCTTTTCTCTCAGTGCCCAGACCTCGCCGGAGGTATTTCTGGGCCACCAGGTCGGCGCAGACCGAACGCTCGTCGACTACCACCAAATCCGGGCATATTTTGAACGACTCGACGAGGAGTCGGGCAAAGTCTCGGTGTTGACCATCGGTGAGACCACATTGGGTGAACCGATGATCATGGCGGTCGTCACCTCTGAGGACAACATGGCGAATCTCGACCGTTATCGCGAGATCGCCAGAAGACTGAGCGATCCACGAGATCTCGCGCCCGAGGAGGCCAGGCAACTCAGCCAGGAAGGAAAGGTCATCGTCCTTATCACGCACGGCCTGCATGCATCGGAGATCGGCATGTCTCAAGCCGTCCTGGAGTCTGCCTATAGACTCGCCACCGGGGATACTCCATTTGATGCCGACGAGGTATTGGACGACGTCATCGTGTTGCTGATTCCGGTTGCAAACCCGGACGGGCAACTCATGATCACCGACTGGTATAGAGACCACCTGGGTACGAAACATGAAGGCGGACCGATGCCGTGGCTCTATCATCACTACGCCGGTCACGACAATAACCGCGATGGGATTGCCAACAACCTGGTAGAGACAAGGGCCATCAGCCGGGTCTTGTGGCATGACTGGTTTCCCCAAATCTATGATGACCCGCACCAGATGGGCAAAGACAATGCCCGCATGTTCGTTCCGCCATTCATGGATCCTTCCGACCCGAATATCCATCCATTGATCTTCAGTGGCATAGACCTTGTCGGGGCCAACATGGCTTACGACCTCCAAAAAGCAGGGCACAAAGGGGTCGTGCATGACGCTATTTTTTCATCAACCTGGTGGAAGGGCACTCTGACAACCAATGCGATGGTCCATAACACGACAGGTCTGTTCACTGAAATTGCTTCCGTCAATATAGCTACCCCGGTTTATGTCGATCCCAATGAGATACCGGAATTTTATTCTCAAAAGAGCCTGCGCTATCCGGATCCCTGGCCGGGGGGCTGGTGGCGTCTGAGAGACATCGTGGATTATGTATTGAATTCGACCATGAGCCTGGTAGAGACGGCAGCTCAGCACAAAGAAGATTGGTTGTACAACTACTACAGAATGGGCAAGGAGGCCATCGAAGAGCCTCGACCCGGCGACCCCTTCGCCTATGTAATTCCGTCGCGGCAAACCGACTACCCGACCACCCTGCGCACGATCGAGATGTTGCAGTTCGGCGGGGCTGAAATTCACCAGGCCAGCGAAGCCTTCGTCGCAGACGGCGCCAACTTCCCGGCCGGGTCCTTCGTGATCTTCACGGCGCAACCCTACCGGCCCTATGTGCTCAACATGCTCGGGGAGCGAAGATATCCCGGTGGCGTGCCAAGCGTCCTGCAGGACAACGCCTCGCATGCATTGCCGATGCAGATGGGAGTCGACTTCAGCCAGATCGAGCAACCGTTCGAAGCGTCGCTGGAACGGCTGACGAGCATTCCCTACCCGAGCGTGATGGCGCCGCCATCGACACCGTATGTCGTCCTTGACAGCCGGGTAAACGCCTCGTATGCGGTCGCTATTGCGCTGCTGCAACAGGGTGCCGATGTCTACCGCTCGACGGGCAGCGTCGAGGGGGATGGATTTCAGGTGCCGGCGGGCAGCTTCATCGTCGGCCATTCGCCGCAGGTTCAAGACGCGCTCCCGGGGCTCCTGGAGCAATGGCATGCCAGCGCCTACGGGCTCGAGGACATGGGCAGTATTCCGGCGGCGGCGCTGCGCATGCCGCGTATCGGGCTGTATCAGTCATGGCGATCCAACATGGACGAAGGCTGGACCCGGTTCGTATTCGATGATTTCGGCATTCCTTTCACGACGCTGCACAACGAGAACATCGCAGGCGATCTGAACAGGCAGTTTGATGTCATCGTGTTCGCCAACGAGAGCCCGGCGGTGATAAAAACCGGCCTGACCGAACCCGGATCTCGCAACTATGCCCGTGCATTTGACGCCTATCCGCCGGAGTATGAAGGCGGAATCGGGGATACGGGGATCGAAGCGTTGAGGGAGTTCGTCGGCCAGGGCGGCATATTGGTCGCGCTCGATAACTCGGGCCCCCTGTTCACCCGGGAGTTTAACCTGCCGGTCAGGAATGCGTTGGAAGGCTTGTCGGAGAGCGAGTTCCTGGTACCTACTTCGCTATTGCGGATCAACGTCGATAACGATTCGCCCATCGGTTACGGCATGCCGGCGGAGGCGGCTGCGATGTTCTTCCGCAGCGTCGCTTACACCACCTGGCTGCCACCTTCAGGCGACTGGGACAGGCAGGTGGTGGCCAGTTACCCGCAAGACAACGTGCTGTTGCGGGGCTGGATGTCGGGAGAAGAGCAGCTGGCGCGCCGCGCGGCGGTGGTCGACGCGGGGTACCGGGACGGGCGCGTGATACTGATTGGTTTTCGCACCCAGCACCGCGGGCAGACCCACGGAACCTACAAGTTTCTGTTCAACTCCCTGTTATATCCGGAAATGAATTAAGACGCCACAGCCATCCCGGGCCTCGCAATAGGTCCGGACGCCAACCGCAAGCATGTTGGCGGTATGCCCAATCAAGAGGTATTGCCATGAATCGAAAGTTGACTTCTGTGTTGATCCTTCCGTTGCTGTTGGCGCCCCTGTCGCTCGAGGCACAGACTTCACCGGAGGAATTTCTGGGCCACCAGGTTGGCGCGGACCGAGAGCTCGTCGATTACCACCAGATTCGGGCGTATTTCGAACGGCTCGACGAGGAGTCGGGCAAAGTCTCACTGTTCACCATCGGAGAGTCCACGCTGGGTGAGCCGATGATCATGGCGGCCATCACCTCCGAAGACAATATGGCAAATCTCGACCAGTACCGTGAGATCGCCAGAAGGTTGAGCGACCCCAGGGGGCTCTCGCCCGAGGAGGCCAGACAACTAAGCAGAACGGGCAAACCCATCCTCCTCATTCAAACCGGCCTGCATGCAACGGAAATAGCCCATTCACAACATAGCGTGGAATTCCTTTACAGGTTGGTTGTCGGGGATACCCCGTTCGACGCCGACGAGGTGCTGGACGACGTCATCGTGCTGCTGATCCCGGCCGCCAACCCGGACGGCCAGCTCATGGTCGTTGACTGGTACAGAAGCAATCTTGGAACGCCGTATGAAGGCGGGCCGATGCCCTGGCTGTATCACCACTACGCCGGGCACGACAACAACCGCGACGGGATTGCCAACAACCTGGCGGAAACGCGCGCCATCAGCAGGGTCTTGTGGCATGACTGGTTTCCCCAGCTCTACTGCGACCATCACCAGTCGGGTCCCGGATCACGCATCTTCATCCCGCCCTTCATCGACCCGGCCGATCCCAATATTCATCCGCTGATTTTCAGCGGCATCGATCTTGTCGGGTCGAATATGGTCTACGACCTGCAGAAGGAGGGGCTCAAGGGTGTTCTGCACGCCTCGACATACGCCTCGGCGTGGTGGAAGGGCACGCTCACCACCAATGCCATGGTGCACAATACGATAGCCGTATTCACCGAAACGGCCTCATCCCGCATAGCGACCCCGATCTATGTCGACCCGAACGAAATCCCCGAATTCCTGACTCGCAAGAGCCTGGCGTTTCCCGATCCGTGGCCCGGTGGTTGGTGGCATTTGAGGGATGCGGTGGACTATATATTGAGCGCTTCAATGAGTCTGGTCGAGACCACGGCCCAGCAAAAGGAAGACCTGCTGTACAACTTTTACAAGATGGGTAGGGACGCCGTTGAAGAACGGCGCCCGGGCGATCCTTTTGCCTTTGTCATTCCCTCCCGGCAAACCGATTACCCCACGACCCTGCGCATGCTCGAGATATTGCAGTTCGGCAGGGCCGAAATTCACCAGGCCACGGAGGCGTTCGACGCAGACGGTACCAACTTCCCCGCAGGGTCCTTTGTGATCTTTACGGCTCAACCCTATCGACCCTATGTGCTCAACATGCTCGGGGAACGTGACTACCCGGCCGGGGTTCCGCAGAGACTCGAGGACAACGCCTCGCATGCACTGCCGATGCAGATGGGGGTCGCCTTCAGCCAGATTGAAGAGCCGTTCGACGCATCGTTGGAGCCGTTGACGAGTATTCCCTACCCGAGCGCCATGGCGGTACCGTCGACGCCGTATATCGTCCTCGATGCCCGGGTCAATGCTTCGTATTCGGTAGCGTTTGCACTGCTGGAGCAGGATGCCGATGTGTACCGTTCGACAAGCGCCATCGAGGGGGACGGGTTTCAGGTGCCGGCGGGCAGTTTCATCATCGAGAATTCCTCACAGGTTCAAGACGCGCTCCCGGGTCTCCTGGAACAACTGCATGTGAGCGCCCACGGACTGGCGGACATGAACGGTACCGATGCGATCGAGTTGCGAATGCCCCGCATCGGGCTGTACCAATCTTTTGCGCGGAACGGCAACATGGACGAGGGCTGGACAAGGTTTGTACTCGATGATTTCGGCATTCCCTATAGGACATTGCACAACGAGGATGTCAGCGGCGACTTGAACAGGGCGTTCGATGTCATCGTATTTGCCGACGAGAGCCCGGCGGTGATCGAAACGGGCCTGCCCGAACCCGGTACTCCCAGATTCCCAAGTGAACTCGGCGCCTATCCGCCGGAATTCGAAGGCGGTATTGGAGAAGCGGGGATCGAAACATTGAGGGAGTTCGTCGGCCAGGGCGGAGTATTGGTCGCGCTCGACAACGCCGGCCCCTTGTTCACCAGGGCGTTCAACCTGCCGGTCAGGAACACGCTGGAAGGGTTGCCGGAGAGTGAGTTTTTCGTGCCCACTTCGCTGTTGCGGCTCGAGGTCGACAACGCTTCGCCCATCGGTTACGGCATGCCTGCGGAGGCGGCGGCGATGTTTTTCCGCAGTGTTGCGTACAGCACCTGGCTGCCGCCCTCGGGCGATTGGGACCGGCAGGTGGTGGCCAGTTACCCGCAAGACGATGTGCTGTTGCGGGGTTGGACGCTGGGTGAGGAGCAACTTGCGCGGCGGGCGGCGGTGGTCGATGCAGGGTACAGGGACGGGCGCGTAATCCTGATTGGTTTTCGCTCCCAGCATCGCGGACAGACGCACGGGACTTACAAGTTTCTGTTAAACGCGCTGTTATACCCGGAACGGACTTGATGCATTCATCGTAGTTATGTGGAGTTACCCCCAGGGGCAGGGTCGATAATGAGCCAAAAGGTCAATTTAAGTCGGCGTGACTTGCTAAGGACAAGCGCGCTGCTGGCAGCCGGCGGTCTTGCTGCAAAAGGGCGCAGCGGTTACTCGCAAACAACGCCCTCGCCGGTTGATTCCACCAAGGTACTTGGAACACTGCCAAGTGAACTCGGGCGCCGCTCGCCGTTTGAAGAAATACAGCGTGAGGTTGGTCGCTACGATCCGGATGGATATTCATTGACCCCCCTGGAGAGACTGACAGGCATCATCACGCCATCCGATTTGCATTTCGAACGCCACCACGCAGGGGTTCCATCGGTCGACCCCGAACGGTATGAATTGCTTGTCCACGGGTTGGTCGATCGTCCGCTGAAGTTCAGCCTCGCCGATTTGAAGCGCTTTCCCTCAGAGTCCCGGATCTGCTTTATCGAGTGTTCAGGCAATGGTTATCTGACCGGCAATCGCCAAGCCGACATTCCGGAAGAAATTACTCCGGGGCAACTGGATGGCATGGTCAGCACCAGCGAATGGACGGGGGTGCGATTGTCCTCGCTCCTGAAGGAGGCAGGCGCGCGCAGGAGGGCCACCTGGTTTCTCGCAGAGGGGCAAGATGCCGCGGTGATGACCCGCAGCATCCCCATGGCAAAGGCGTGGGACGACGCCCTGGTGGTTTATGCCCAAAACGGCGAAGCACTTCGCCCGGAGCAAGGGTATCCGGTGCGCTTGCTCCTGCCCGGGTGGGAGGGCAACACCTCGGTGAAATGGTTGAGACGGATTGAAGTGGGCGATACCCCCTTTATGACTCGCGAAGAAACCGCCAAGTACTCCGATGCGAGAAACACCGGCAAGATTGAAATGTTTACGTTTTCCATGGGGCCAAAATCACTCATAACGTCGCCTGGTTTTCCCACTGTCTTGCCCGGCAGAGGCTGGTTCGAGATCAGTGGGCTGGCTTGGAGCGGCCATGGCAAGATCAATAGCGTCGACGTCAGTGTCGATGGGGGCAATTCCTGGCAATCGGCTACCCTGCATGAACCGATTTTGCCCAAATGTACTACGCGTTTTTCATTTCCATGGAACTGGAATGGAAGTGCGGCCCTGTTCATGAGTCGTGCGACGGACGAAAAAGGCCTCCAGCAGCCATCCGCTTCCGAAGCGCGTACTGGACGAGGACCAGCGACCTTTTACCACAACAATGCAATACGACCGTGGCGGATAGATACCGACGGGCGCATAACTTTTGGGCTCAGATCGATGATCTGAAGGATCCGGACTACTTTGAATAACCCGATTGTCCGCCGTTTTGCACGTAATGCAGTCAAGGCCGCGTTTCTGTCCCCATTGGCAGCGACGATATGTTTGGCGGATACCCCAACCCTGCCCGAGCGATTTGACATCGGGCGCGAACCTGATGCGAGTGAGATTGCACTATGGGATATTGACATCACGCCCACAGGCGATAATTTGCCAAGCGGACGCGGAACCATCGATATGGGAGAGCAAGTATATTTGGTGAAATGCCTGAGTTGTCACGGCCCTGAAGGCAGAAACGGCATCAATGATCAATTGGTTGGCGCATTCAGTCCTGACAATAATTTTTCACATGACGCCTCGTTACCACGCACCGTCGGAAACTACTGGCCATATGCGACAACGCTGTACGATTACATCAATCGCGCCATGCCGATGGTCACTCCCGGTACGCTGAGTGCAGACGAGGTGTATAGCCTGGTCGCCTATCTGCTCTATCTGAACGGCATCATTCAAGCGGATACGATTCTCGATGCGTCAAACCTGCCGTCCATTGAGATGCCTGCAAACGGTCTATTTTATTGGAGCGAAGAAGCAACCGGTCTAGTCGGCCAGGACGCCGCGTTGGATCCCGAGTGACATATCCGCTTGCCTGCTATGTCCCGAACGGATCCTGGCACGCATACTTGCAATGATTGCTGCAAAAAATAGCAAGAAAATCGCCGCATGGTCATCCTATTGGTCAGAAGGGAATATTACCTCCCTGCCGAATCTATTTGCCGAGAACTATGGTGGTGACGTTCGCCGGTTTTGGAATGACGCATTTGCCACATTGCAGGACAACAGCAGGCTGCTTGACATTTGCACCGGCAACGGCGCGATTGCACTGTTGGCCAGAGACCATGCCAACCGTCGAAAAATACGCTGTGAAATTCATGCGGTCGATGTCGCGGAAATACAATCGAACAACCATGACGGCAGCGACTCCACATCCAACAACGTTTTATTTCGTTCAGGCGTTGCTGTTGAGGCAACTCATTGTCGCAGTGGCTATTTCGATCTGATTGTCGGTCAGTTTGCACTTGAATATTGCAATATTGAAGATGCGATAAAGGAGCTCTCGCGAATTGCAAAAGAAGACGGAACCCTTGTCCTGATGATGCATCACGCGAGTTCGGTCACAGCGAGAAATACGCGCGAATTTATCAACATTGCCAACGTCTTTCTGAAAGAACCCACGATACTTTATCGGCTGCGGAAGTACGCAGAGCACTATATTCGCAGCAAGGCTACCGATACCCGAAAATTGGTTCAGAAACGACAACAGTTAATGGCAAGCTTAAATGAGGCCGACAGCCTATCGGGTCAGTATCCGAGTAGCCGATTCTTGAACGTAACACTCGATAACGTTAAACACTTCATTGGGCGCGTTCATAGCGACCCTCTTATTCGAGTGGAAGAGATTCGGGAGTTTGAAAGAATGGTCAGGCACCATCTGATCAGGATGCGAGACCAGCGGGATGCCTCGCTGGATAGCGACGAGATGTCCGAACTCAAAGCGTTGCTCCATGCCGGCGGTTTTCCAGCAGTCCAGTACAAGCCTTACTACCTCGATGAGGAGTTGTTTTCATGGACTCTGAGAGCGCGGCGGGGTAACGGTATCTAGGAGATAGTGGTTATGCACACATTGAAATCTATGCAGCGTCCCGGTCAGGCAACGGAATGGACTACGTTGACGGGGGCCTCGGTCTGGCTTGGTCTTGCGTTGGTTGCGATGCCATCTTCTTCGAACGCGCAGGGCCCCGACGGCACCGACACGTGGGTGGTCATTCACGCCGGGACGCTGCTGTCCGTGCCTGGCGAGCAGCCACAGACAGAAAAGACGATAGTTATCAGAAACGACGCGATTGAATCCGTTCTGGATGGCTACGTTTCGGCGGCGGAGGCGGTCTCTCCCGATGCTGCAGTCATATCCCTTGAGGATCGATTTGTTCTTCCAGGCCTGATGGACATGCATGTTCACCTTCAAAACGGTTTGCCGCGTGTATTGGCGGATGACGCAGGACGTGTCTCTGGTACAAGGGTAAACAGCGACGCGGACAAAACGGTTATTGCGACGAGCAACGCGCAGACGGCGCTAATGGCGGGATATACGACCGTGCGCGATGCCGGTTCAGACGGGCCTGCCGTCTTCAGTGTGCGCGACGGGATTGACAGAGGCCTCATTTATGGCCCGAGGATTTTCCTCGCCGGCGAACAGGTACACGTAACGGATGGCAACAGTTGGGAACCCGCGTCACCCGATCCGCTATGCGATGGAACCGATGCCTGCCGGTGGAAGGTGAGGGAACAGATCCGCCGCGGGGCGGATTTCGTCAAGATAGCGGTTTCCGGCAGCGGCAGTGAGGACAACGGCGGTCCGGACGATCCGCCCGAAATGTTTGACGACGAAATCAAAATGGTTGTGGATACAGCCCACAGCATGTTGCGGCCGGTTTCAGCGCACGCTCACGGGACTGCCAGTATCAATGCCGCGCTTCGGAATGGCGTGGATTCCATAGAGCACGGCTCATTCCCGGATCGGGAATCCATTCGCCTCTATAGGGAGACGGGCGCGATCCTCGTTCCCACCCTGGCCTACATTACCCGGTGGCATGAAGAGTATCTTGCCTCCCTGGTCCCGTACCAGAAAATTCGCAAGAGTCAGTTCCTCGAATTGCAGCCGCTGGGTGTTGCCATGGCCCACAATGCGGGGGTGGTGATCGCGGCAGGGAGCGATATCGGGTCCGGCCTCATGACGCATGGCTTGAGTCCCCTTGAACCCATTGCCTATGTCGAACTCGCGGGAATGTCGGAGATGGATGCGATAGTGACGGCTACGGTCAACGGCGCGAAGCTTCTCCGAAGAGAGGACGAGCTGGGCACGCTGGAACCAGGCAAGTACGCAGATCTGATCGCCACGTCGGCAAATCCGCTGGAGGACATTCGCGCACTACTGCAGGTGACCTTCGTTATGAAGGGCGGTGTCGTTTACAAGAATGAACAGTGACTCCATCAAATGTAGGATATTGGTCGGAATTGGAACCTATTCACTCCGCTTCAACTCAAGCAAGGTCATGAAATCCTGACAATGGCAACAGTCACCCCACACGCGGGAGCATTTCGAATTCGTCCTCACATGATCGATGGGGACGAGAGCAATGCGGAACAAATCGAAATCAACATCGCATCGAACGAGAGCGCTTTCGGTGCCTGTCCAGGGGCGATCGCCGCCGGCATCAATGCCATGTACAGCATTGAGAGGTACTCCGAAACCGCCTCCACAATACTT
This sequence comes from Candidatus Rariloculaceae bacterium, assembly GCA_965237785.1. GTDB lineage: Bacteria > Pseudomonadota > Gammaproteobacteria > Steroidobacterales > Rariloculaceae > UBA6522. Next base: position 4,101,816 of record OZ250159.1, on the reverse strand, counting down.
GCTCGGGAAATAGCTGCTCGCTTCGGCCTGAACGCCGATAGTGTCGTTTGCGGCTTTGGCTCTGACGACATTCTTGCCCGAATCGCTCGCGCGTACTTGTCCGCCGGCGACGAATTGATTTACAGCGCCAACGGCTATCAGAAAATTCCCAACTACGCCTATGCCAACAATGCCGAGGCCGTTGCCGCACCGGACAAGAATTTTACCGCGGACGTGGATTCAATATTGAGTTGCGTCACTGAGAACACGCGTATAGTCATGATCGCCAACCCGGACAATCCCACCGGTACCTATCTGTCCGGCAAGGAAGTGAGGCGGCTTCATGCGGGTTTACCGGACAATGTGCTGCTCGTGCTGGACTCGGCGTATCTTGAGTACGTTACCGCGGACGATTATGAAGATCCGACTGGACTCATAGAAGAAACGCATAACGTGGTGATGACCCGCACCTTTTCAAAAATCTTCGGGCTGGCTGGAATTCGGTTGGGTTGGGGCTACGCACCGGCCGCCATCGCCGACATACTGCGACGCGTTGGCATCACCTTTCCTGTTTCAAGCCCCGCGCTCAACAGTGGCCTTGCGGCCCTGCAAGATACCGAACATACGCAACGCGTGCGTTTGGAAACGGTCCGAATCCGACGCTGGTTCGCGGATGCGCTCGCCGAGCATAGTGCAATGGTACATCCAAGCCAGACAAACTTCCTGTTGACGACGTTCCCGGATTCATCCCGGACGTCGCAGATGGCTTACGACTACCTGATGGAAAACGGCATTGCCGCACGACGACTTGCTTCGCCGAATTTTTCCGACTGCGTACGCTTCACGATTGGACTGGACTCTGAAATGTCACGCACCGCCGAGGCGATGCGCGCCTTTTTTCGACAGGCCTGAGATGCGACAACCGACCGATCCTGCTGCAAGCACCGCCCATGCGTTACGAGGCGTGTCCATTATCGAGGCCATCAAGAGAGCCGGGGTGACAACGGTCGTTGCCCTGCCCGACATAGTCACTTGCAACGGCGTACTGTGGCCGATCGCGAGGGACCCGGAACTAAGGCTTGTGCCGGTCTGCAAAGAGGACGAAGGAGTATCCATTTGCGCAGCGCTGTCCTATTGCGAGCATCGGGCCGTTTTGCTTATTCAGCATTTGGGTTTTCTCGACTCCATAAACGCCATCCGTGTCATTGCGGTTGAATACGAATTACCGGTCGTCATGATCCTGGGATTGCAAGGAATGGAAGCGGACCGGACACCAATCCAATCGGACAAATTAAGCGTCCGGATTGTTGAACCGATCTGCCACGCCATGGGGCTCGATTACGAAATCCTGTTCGACGAGTCCAATATTTCGGCCGTGGAAAACGGGATCAACCGAGCCTACGAGCAATCCAGGCCCTTTGCCGTACTGATTGCCAGAAGTCCCGAGTAACGATGATGAAACGCGATCAGGCTTTGCGTGTACTGGCCCGTCACTATCCCGATGGAATCGTCGTGCCGGTTTACCAGACGGCATTCGACTGGATGGCCATCCGTCCACACCCACTGAATTACCTGTGCACCGGTGCGATGGGACAGGCATCGTCGCACGGTCTGGGACTGGCGCTCGGGGCTCCCGACGAAAAGGTGCTGGTACTCGATGGTGATGGCAGTTTGCTGATGAATCTCGGCTCTCTTGTCACAATAGCCAATTTTGCTCCACGCAACTTGATCCATATCGTGCTCAACAACGGCATTTATGAGGTGAACGGCAAATTTCCGATACCTGCCGGCGAAAAGGTCAACTTCGCGGGATTGGCCCGCGAAGCCGGCTACGCGGCTGCTTTCGGGTTTTCCGAGCTGGAAGATTTTGAGTCGAGAATCGAAGGCATTCTGCATTCCAACGGGCCCGTATTCGTGTGTTTGGAGGCCGAAGCGGGGAAACCCTATCCCATGGACTATGTTGCGATTCACAGCGCCGAATCGCGGCGGATCTTTCGTGAAGCACTACAAAATAGACTGTCCCAACAGTGAGCCGGCAATGTTGCACTTTCACACGTGGCCGGCGTAGCCGAACGCTGACTGGTTGAATACTGGTGGAAAGCCTGAAACGCTACCTTACATACATTGACGGAATGAGTGTAAACCCCTCATCGATGGAATGGTTTGAAACCGTCAATCCCTTCACACAACGGCCGTGGGCCTTGGTTCCCCGTTGTAACGAGCGCGACGTTGATATCGCAATTGGCGCCGCCCATCGAGCCTTCAGGGAGACCGATTGGCCGCGTATGGCTCCGTCAAAGCGCGGAGCCATTTTGCGGCGTATCGGCGACGTGTTTTCCGACAAGGTTGAACGACTCGCCGAAGTTGAATCGCGTGACAACGGAAAGTCTATTTCGGACACGTTGGCACAAGTACGCAGTCTGCCGGAATGGTTTTACTACTACGGTGGGCTGATCGATAAAGTCGAGGGGCATGTCATTCCCGTTGACCAGGAACACGTATTCAACTACACGAAATATGAGCCATTGGGGGTAGTCGTTGCCATCACACCCTGGAATTCCCCACTGATGTTGACGTGTTGGAAACTCGCTCCCATTCTGGCAGCGGGCAACACCGTAGTCATAAAGCCATCGAATCATGCATCGGCATCAATTATCGAGTTCATGGATGTATTTGACGAAACGGAAGTGCCTCCCGGGGTCGTGAACCTGGTGACCGGTCATTCGCGTGAAATCGGACGGGCATTGGTTGAAGATTCGCGCGTAGCGAAAGTCAGCTTTACCGGGTCGACAGAAGCAGGACGAAAAATTGGCCGGCAGGCGGCGTCGGGCTTCAAGCGAGTAGCGCTCGAATTGGGAGGAAAGTCTGCTCAGATTGTCTGCGACGACGCACGCATGGACACGGCGGTACGCGGCGTAGCTTCGGGGATTTTTCTGCTGAATGGGCAAAGCTGTGTGGCAGGGTCACGACTGCTGCTGCACGAAAGCATCCAGGACAACTTCCTGAACCTCCTGATTGAAGAGATCGGGCGGCTCAAGTTTGGCGATCCAACCGATCCCGCCACCCAGATCGGGCCTGTCTCGAACGAGCCCCAATTCAACAAGATCCTGGAGTACATCGAAGTCGGCAAGGCCGAAGGAGCGCACTGCCTGTATGGCGGAACTCGTTCAAAGCGAAAGGGTTGCGAAACCGGTTGGTTCATCGAGCCGACGATCTTCACGAACGTCCGACCTTCCATGCGCATTGCCCGCGAGGAAATATTTGGGCCAGTACTCTCGGTATTGCCCTTTTCCACGGATGATGAAGCCATTCAGATTGCCAATGACATTGATTACGGGCTGGCGGCGGGCATATGGACGTCGGATCTTCGGCGCGCTCATCGCATTTCCAATAAATTGGAGTGTGGCAGCGTATATGTCAACCAGTACAAGAACGTCAGCGTCATGTCCCCCGCCGGAGGCTACAAGGCGAGCGGAATCGGTCGCGAGAACGGCTCGGAAATGATCAAGGAATACTTGCAGGTCAAGAGTGTATGGATTAACACTGCATGAGGAACAATGACACTCGATATCCAATTGAACACCGAGCTGGATACGATCCTGTTTCAGGAAGTGTTTCGACGTCACGCGCGAGTCCACATACCTGACATCCTGACGTTCGATTCAGCCGGGCGTATCCTGGAGCTTTTGCGGAACGAAGTTCCGTGGCAGGCACACTTTAACGACAGAGACAAGAGGTACGACCTGCACCGGGATCAGATCGCCGTACTGCCGGACAACAAAAGAGCCCTGATCGTTGAACGACTGCAGCAAAACGCACAAACACGTTTCCAGTATCTGTTTCTGAATTATTCGATCAGCGATGCCATTGAACAGCAGTCAAATCCAGGCGTCGAACTGAATGCCTTCCATGAATTCGTGAATTCCGATGAAATGCTGGATCTGATCAGAACGATTACCCGGATCCAGGAGATCACATTTGCAGATTGTCAGGCAACGCTTTACCGGCCCGGCCATTTTCTGATGGCTCATAATGACGACGTCGAGCGGACCGGTCGCCTGGTAGCCTATACGCTTAACTTTACGCCTGACTGGCGTGCCGATTATGGCGGGATCCTTCACTTTCTGGATGACGAAGGACATGTGGACGAAGGCTATCTGCCGAAATTCAATGCGCTCAATCTGTTCAAGATTCCAGCGAGCCACGCCGTCAGTTACGTGACCCCCTTCGCACAGGGTGGCCGCTACAGCATCATAGGGTGGTTCAGAAAATAGAATAGTCCCTGCGGACTCCACCTCGCCACGAAGAACGTGGAATCCGCAAAACGGATCGACGCCAGCTCAGAAATTCAGGAAATCGAAATTCAGCCAGAGTCTGCGGCCGATGACATCATAGGTCCCCGGCTCGGTATTGCTTTGTATCTGCGCGTCTCCCAGGAGCGGGGGCTCTTTGGCAAATACATTGTCAATGCCGATTCTCAGCGTGGTGCTCTCGTTGATTTCCCACACGCCGTTAATGTCCACATAATTGTAGTTGGGCGTTGAAATCGCGTCCGCCGGTATGTTGGCTATGATTGCCTCGGTTGGCAAGCCGAAAGCCGCCACGCGCTCGATCCTCGCATCGTCCATGCCCTCGAGCCATCTCCAGTTGAGCCCAACTTGATATGCCCCATTGCGCCACGTAAATCGCGTATTGGTCCGCCACCGCGGGGAACCCGTACCGTCGATCTCGCCTCCGCATGGCACGCCGAACTTGCCTGCACATTCAATAAACGGTAACACTTCGGTTGCCTGAAAGCCGTTATCGAATTGATATGTTGACAGGAAATACACATTCCACCTGCCAGGCACGGAACCAAGGTCAAACCCAACGTCCATCTGTACATCGACACCCGTTACCTTTTTCAAGGATACGTTTGTCAATTGTGAATTGATCGGCTCAATTTCTCCGATGACGTCTCTTTGAACATTCGCGCAGAATTCACTGCTCAGGTCGAGGGAAAAGAAACACGAAGTGATATTATTGTCGACCCCGCCGCCGAAAGGCGCTACAGCATCTGAAATGTCGATACTGTAGAAATCGGCCGTTATTGCAAACTCACTGGCCGCCAACGCCGCCGGTTGATATACAAATCCGGCCGTCCAGGTATCGGCTTCTTCAGGTTGCAGATTCGCATTGCTGTTTCTGAGCGCGCTGACCGTACCGTTCAATTGCACATAACCGGTTTCCGCGCCCCAGGCATTACAGAATGCCTGCTGCTCGTCGGTCTTCAACAGACCTGATTCCTCATCGCAGGGATCCTGATAGATGGTCAGACCCGCACCCTCTTCCGGGGCAAACAACTCAATAACATTCGGTGCCCGAATGGACCGCTGCTGGCCGCCGCGGAATCGTAACCCGTCAGCGAATGATGGCGACCATTCAAAGCCGTACTTCCACGTGCTGACCTCGCCGACCGTAGAGTAATCGGCGTAACGGACCGCGCCGTTCACCGCCAGGATAGTCGGCGCCCGGCACATTCGCCAACAGCGGGATGTTGATTTCAGCGAAGGCCTCTCCCACGTCGTACCCGCCTCGCGTCGGGAGCCTGTTGGCGTCACCGATCATCGCATTGCTGTCGGGTTCCGACCTGAAAGTACTCATCCCGCCATTCCAGCGCCGTACGCGACGCCGATCGGGCCGGCCTCAAGACCCGCGTTCGGCAAATCGCCAACGAAAGTCAGGCCGGCTGTTTCCTGTTCATAGATGTCCCAGAAGTTCTGCTCTGTCCGAATGAAGTCGATGGCTTCTTTCGAAATCAGATCCTTACCCCATAAGTTTACGGGCGCACAGCCGCCCGACTGATCGAAGCAGACCGGTTTGCCCGTGGGGTCGGTGACGGCATCGACTGCCTGGTTCCACTTGTCCGAGTTCACTCGATTGGCGACCCGATGCGCATTGGAACTGCTACCGCGCGAGTAGTAGATCTTCGTATTCCCAATTGGGATTGATCTCACCATCGATAGAAAACATCGTTCGCCAGACGTCGAATCGACGTTTATCCTGGCGGGGGCCGTTGGAGCTGACGCGGTGACCGAGTCCGGTTAATCGGTAAATACCATCGCCCGTCGGCAGGCCTGCTCTGCATCGGAAATGAGTTCTGCCGCTGCTATGATGTCCTTCGACGCATCCGAGAGGTATGGATTGTCCGCAAAATGCAGATCCACGTTGTTCCGGGCCCGAATGAATCTCGGTTGGGGCGCAAATTGCGTATCCGACTCCTGATGCATGTACATCGCTTCGAGCGAAACATTGATGCGCTGTTGACTTCATGGTTCGCGAACAGGTGCGTCTGGAAACGCTCTTGCGGCACCTGCAGGTAACTGGGCGGCGCGTAATTGTAACGGTCCTCCGGATCGTTCCACGCTCGGGCTCCCCGTTATCGAATGTAATACTGTTCGGGTTACCGTGTAAATTGTTTGAAATATCCGGCGGTATAGCTGATCTGGCTTGCCAAGAAAACCAGGCTGTTTTCGGTCGATGGCACTACCGCCGGGTACGAGGGCGGGTACGCCATCGATTTCTCCGTCATCCAATGCAAACTCCGTATACGGGCGGTCTCCCTGTATGATTGCACTGCGGTTTGAATACCCGGCAAATACGGTGATATTTCCCCTGTCGTCGGCCGAGTTGACGCCGAATTTCGCATTGATCGAATAGATATCGCCGTCGGCATAATCGGTTGTCTGGTCATAGGAACCACCGAGTTCGAATCCTTCGTATTGAATCATCGAGGATGAAATTGACCACCCCGGCGATCGCGTCCGAGCCGTACACGGCCGAGGCGCCGCCCGTCATTACTTCAACGCGATCCACCATTGCGGTCGGTATCCCCGTGATGTCCACGACGCCATCCCCCGTAGTCGGGATAAACCGCTTGCCGTTGACCAACACCAATGTGCGCCTGGCGCCCAGGCCGCGCAGGTCCACTGTGGCCGTTCCGGTGCCTGGGAAGTTGGAGGAGTTCGTCCAGCCGGGCATCACCTGAGGCATCTCGTTCAGGATCGAATCGATGGTGACCGTTCCCGTCTCCGCCATTTGCTCCGCGGATACGACCGATAACGGACTCGGCGCCGTCAAATCCGTTCTTCTGATTCGGGAGCCGGTGACGACAATCTCTTCGATTTCCGGCTGGTCAACAATTTCAGTTTCCTGAGCGCTCATTGGTGCGCTGGCAAAGACAGCCGCGATCGCAGCCGCAACGGGAGTTTTCTTAAAGGGAAAATCCATGGTGCCCCCCCGGGGTTTCATCGACGAATTGGTATTTTTCTCTTGTACGCGCTCTGCGTGTGGACTCTAGAGAGCCCCCCCAAATCCCGGTCAAGATTAGCAAGCCAGCTACCCGAACGCAACCTGTGAGACTCCCGAAAATGAGCGACAATTTACTCGCTCCATTGATATCCCGTCCGGCCGGGACCTGGCGCAACCAAAGCGATCAAGCGCTGAGCGCCACACGCGTGGGCCAATCGTCCCACCGGGGAGCGGCGGATCGTCCGGAACCGATCAAGCAGCTCGAGCATTACGCCCAACGAACGGGCTCTCCCCACAAAGTGCGGACATCGCAGTAAAATAGCCACAACTGCCGATTGGAGCGCAACCGTTAGGGCGGAGACCCAAATATGTCGACGAAAAAACAACCGTCAGTCGGAGCTTCCACGATTGTGTGTTTCGGAACCATTCTGATATTGACCTGCGGAATTGTGATATTCGACATAGGAGTTCACGTTTTGCTTGTTCTCGCCCTTGTTCTTACCGGGGTGTTTTCTTATTCATACGGTTATTCCACGGCCGATATGGTCGACGGGATGAAGAGCAGCCTTGGCAGAGCGACACCTGCCATGATCATTTTTATCCTGATCGGAACCATTATGGGCTCCTGGATCCACTCCGGGACTGTTCCAGCGCTCATCTACTACGGATTGGAAGTCATAAACGCTCAGTATTTTTTACCGATGGGCCTGGTAATTTGTAGCCTGACATCGCTTGCCACGGGAACTTCATGGGGCACTGCCGGCACCGTGGGCCTGGCACTAATGGGAATCGGGATCAGCCTGGGCATAGCGCCGCCGTTAATCGCCGGCATGATCATTTCCGGCGCTTTTTTCGGCGACAAGTTATCGCCAATCTCCGATACCACCAATCTCGCAGCAGCGTCCGCGGAGACAAATATATACGCTCATATAGTCGCCATGCTCTATACAACGGTTCCAGCCTATGTAATCTGCCTGGTTCTCTATACGTTCATGGGATTTGGTATTTCGACAGAAACAAGCCTTAATCTGGAACAAGTCTCACAAATTCAAGCCGTATTGGCAGAAACATTTAACCTGAATGCGATCGTCATGTTACCCATGGTGGCGCTGCTTGTAATGATGGTTCTAAAGGTAAGCGCCATACCCGCAATGCTGGCCGCTACATTTCTTGCCACGATTGTCTCAATGGCATTCCAGGGATCAACCCTGACATCGGCTTTGACTGCAATTAACTACGGTTACACTGAGGAGTCGGGCATCGAGATTGTCGACTCTATTCTGCTGCGAGGTGGGATCCAAAGTATGATGTGGACCTTTTCTCTTGCCTATCTGGCATTGTGTCTGGGTGGCGTTCTTGAGAAAGTAGGGTATTTGACCGTACTGGTTGAAAAAATTATAAAAAAAATACGCTCGGCTGCAAATCTCGTAACTTTGGTCATCAGTACAACATTCATAACGAATATAGCGATGGGCACAAACTATATGTCTATCATCCTAAATGGTAACTTGTATCGCGAAGTCTTTGACAAAGCAGGCATCAGACGAAGAATGCTCAGCCGTCTGTTGGAAGAAGGCGGCACGCAGACGGCGGCGCTCATTCCATGGTCTACCGCGGGTGCATTCATGGCTGGAACTCTGGGCGTTGCCACTTTCTCCTACTTGCCCTACACGTTCTTGAACTATATCAATCCACTGCTATCGATATTTCTCGCTTATTTGGGGTTATTTATATTCCGAGTGCCTGAAAGGACTGCAGACAGTCGAGCATAGAGCGTTCCTGTGTATCACTACGAATATTCAAGCAGTTTCCTGACACCATCCAGTTTTCTGTCGTCATCGTACATCAGCCTAAAGACCGGTTAATTGGGGATGGATCGAAATGGAAAGAGGGGCGAAAAACGCATTGACCGTAGATAATGAAGTAAGGAATGCCGCGCGCAGGGGCGATGCGAGTGCGCAATATACTCTGAGTGAGATCGAGTTTAATCGCGGTAACAAGACTGAGGCACTAACCTGGCTGAAAAAGTCAGTATCACAACACTTTCCGGGCGCATGCTACACCATGGCAACCTTCCAGATTGCAGGCGTTTCCGTTCCTTACGACGCAACTGGGGCCCGGACGAACCTGACTACAGCCGCCGGTCAAGGTCATTCGGATGCTCAGCTACTATTATCTCAGATGCTGCGAACCGGCTATGGAGGCGAAAAGAACACCAAATTAGCTAACGATGTTCTTCTCCGTCTCGCAAAGGGGGATCATCCGATCGCGCTATGCGGAATGGCCATGTTGCTCCATGTCAGGAAGCAAATGAGTACCTCGGTCGAAATACTATTGGAACGCGCCGCACGTATAGGTAGCCATATAGCAGCCTACATTCAGGCTGAGAAAAGACGAGATGCTGCACTGTCTGGCGATGCAGCAGCACGTGAAGATCGAATAAGATACCTTTTTATCTCCGCCAGGGCCGGGAACGGATTGGCGGCGGCAGAGCTCGCTGAAAACGATAAGTCTATTGTGCAAGACATATTGAACAGAGAGTCACTTCCATCCACTGCCGATTTCGACGTGAATTTCCAAGAAATCCAGGCTGTCCTCGCTCAGGAGGTGGAGTACGGTTTTGACCATCCGGAAATTCTCTCAAGCGAAAATAATATCTTGATTTACCGAAAATTCCTGACCCCTCTGGAATGCAGCTACATAAAGGCCGCGGCCGCACCCACAATTCGGCCGTCGAGTACCATTAACCCGCGGACCGGAAAATTGATCAAGAATGAAATTCGCACCAGTAGCTCGAGCAATTTCGATCCAGTGAGCAGAGATTGCTTTATTTTCGCCGTCGATCAAAGGATTGCTGCGGCGACCGGTACGAATGTCGGCCAGGGAGAGCCGCTGAATGTTCTCTATTATCGAACCGGCGAAGAATATAAGTTTCACTACGATTACTTGCCGGAAGGTACGAAGGAGGAACCGGATCTTCTGAAAGAAGGCGGTCAGCGCAAATATACGTTTCTTATTTCAATGAACGAAGAATATTCGGGCGGAGAGACTTTTTTCCCCAAGCTGAACATAACGTATCGCGGTCAACTCGGCGACGCACTCATGTTTCGGAATCTACGCGAAAACGGGCGACCGAACAGCTTGATGCTGCATGCCGGCATGCCAATCAATCGGGGTTTGAAATGGGTTGCATCCAAATGGATTCGGGAGGGGAAATTCAGTCTTGGCAAGCCAGCGGCATATTAGGTTGGTTCACCAGGAAGCTTCCGGGTTTACTGCCCTTCCACGACCCCGGATCCGCCCGCACATCAGTCCGGGATCACCCGTCCCGGATTAAGGATGCCGCGCGGGTCGAGTGCCTGCTTGAGCCGCTCCATGGACAGCGCGATTGGACTCCGCATTTCGTGGTGCGCTATGTTTCGCCAGCCGAGCCGGCATCGCGGCGAACGAATGAGGAAGCAGACCGGATGATTGATTTATATACCTGGACAACTCCAAACGGACGCAAGGTCTCCATCATGCTGGAAGAAGTCGGCTTGCCCTATCGGGTCATTCCGGTACACATCGGCAAGGGCGAGCAATTCGAACCGGATTTCCTCAAGATCAGCCCGAACAACAAGATTCCGGCCATCGTCGACGGCGACGGGGACGTGAGCATGATGGAGTCCGGCGCCATCCTGATCTACCTGGCGGAAAAGACCGGCAGGCTGTTCCCGGCGTCCGGCGCCGCGCGCTGGCAGGTACTGGAGTGGTTGATGATGCAGATGGGCAGCGTCGGCCCGATGCTTGGCCAGACTCACCACTTTCTGTTCTACAACAAGGGCAAGTCAGCCTACTCCGAAGCCCGTTACCATCAGGAAACGCAGCGCATCTACGGGGTCCTTGACAAGCGCCTCTCCGGGCACGACTACCTGGCCGGGGAGTACGGCATCGCCGATATCGCCACCTTCCCGTGGATCGCCCGTCACCCGCGACAGGAGATCGATCTGCACGATTACCCCAATGTGCTTCGGTGGTATCTGCGGATTGCCGAGCGACCGGCGGTGCAGCGAGGTTATTTCGTGCCCGCCACGACCGACAAGATGCCGATGCCCGAGTAGCGGCGGGCGGGCCGCCGTCGGCTCACCCGGATTTCGATTGCCGCGCGGCCCGCAACTCCGCTTCGGCTGCCTTGAGGGCGCGAATGTGTTCGGGCATGGTGCCGCAGCAGCCACCAAGCAGCCGGGCGCCCCGGCGCACCCAGCCGATGGACCGGGATACGAATTCATCAGGCGAAAGTTGCCGGGTAAACTGCCAATCCGGCGGCGCAAAATCGCCCAGTTCAGGATAGGCGCCCATCGGTCCGCTCCACCTTCGGCGCACCTCGTCGAGCGCGAGCCCGGTCGCCTCGGGTGGCGTGTGCATGACATTGACCACTGTCGGTTTCATGGGGATGAGTGTGTCCAGGGGCTCGCGGAGCAGCGTCTCCGGAAAATCGAAACCCACCAGCGAGGTCCCGTCCGAGGCCAAGCGCGTGCTGACGCCCAGCCACACCGGTAGCCCGGTCTCAAGCGCCGCAGTCATGGCCATCGACGCGTGAACGGTATCCTCCATCATTTCAAGCGCAATGAGGTCGGCGCCCTCCTCGGCCAGCAGGCACGCCAACTCCCGGTAACCGTCCAGTTCCGTACGCCCGTCCGGATAGGCGGCGGTATCCATGCCCGGCGGCAGGCATGAGAGCGCGCCGGCGATGGCCACCGGCCGATCGGCCGCGGCATCCCGGGCCTCTCTCGCCGCCCGGATGGTGGCGCGGTTGATCGCTTCGAAGCGGGCCTCCAGCCCGGCCGCCGCCAGAATAAAACGGGTCGTTCCGAAGGTATTGGTGGTGATGACGTCGGCGCCCGCGCGGATGTAGTCCCGGTGAATCTCCCGCAGCAGTTGCTCGTGCCTCAGCGCCGCGGCGCCGCTCCAGGCGTGAGCATCCATGGCCACGCCGCGACGCTGCAATTCGCTGCCCGTACCCCCATCGATGATGAGAATTTCATCGCTACGAAGTTTTTCGATCCAGGTGGATTCCATGCCGCATTCCGCTGGCGCTGACCGTCAGATAACAGAGGCTGCGATATACTTGGCAGCGCCTCGATCGTCTCGTGACAGGCATGGTACACGAGTGTCAGGGCAGCGCCATGGACCCTCAAGGAGATTGCGCATGATGAGAAAACGCTTACCTCGCGACGCACATCGGTGCGATATGCGGGCTAACCTTGTGGCGAGCGTGCTGGTGCTCGCAGTGACGACGGTCGCCGAGGCCCAGGATCTGGACACGGATCGCTTCGCCGTGGCGACCAACGCGCCACAACGGCCGGAGTTCACGCTGGCAACCGTCGACGGCGGGTCCCGATCCGTTTCCGAATGGGATGGCCAGGTGCTGCTGGTGGACTTCTGGGCGAGTTGGTGCATTCCCTGCCGCAAGGAAATGCCCGCCTTCAACGCGCTGCGGGCAGCCTACGGAGACGAGGGGTTCGAGGTGGTGGGACTGGCCGCGGATTCGCTCGACAAGGTCATTGAGTTTCTCGACGAGGTCCAGATCGATTTTCCCATCGTCTATGGGGACATGTTCGACGTCATGGACATCAGCGAAGCCTACGGCAATGCCTACGGCGGCCTGCCCTTCAATGCGTTCGTGGATCGCGACGGCAACATCCGCTATGTCCAGAAGCCGGGCGAGGTGACCTTCGAGGAAGCCGAAGAGATCCTCCTGCGGCTGCTCTAGCGGCTGCTCCGGTGGCTGCTCCGGCCCTGATATTCCAGTCATGAACGATCGATCCGGCGAGGGGCCAACAAGGCCGCGTCAACCGGAGTTGCTGGTCGGACTCAACGCCGTCGTTCTCGCCGTCACCGCCGAACAGCCGCGCGTGTTGACGGTCGGCGCCCAGGAACTCAGCGAGGACTTTTTCGGCATCGATTCGCTGCACCCGTCGCGGGCGCTGCCCTTCGGTTCGTTCGACGAAAAGAATGATCGTACTCTGGAACTCTGTATGCGCCGGTCGGTATTGGAGAAGACCCGGGGCGAACTCGGCTACGTGGAACAGCTCTATACGTTTGCCGATCAGGGGCGCGACCCCCGGGAGCGCGCGGGCGGCAACCGGGTACTCTCCGTGGGCTACCTGGCACTGGCGCGGGAGCAGGATCTTTCCCAGGCGGTGAACTCCAGTTGGCAGGACTGTTATGCCTACTTCCCGTGGGAAGACTGGCGGCAGGGCCGGCCACGGATCATGAACGAAATCGAATCCGCGCTGCTGGAGTGGTCCGAAGGGCGCCCGGAGCGACGTGAGCGGGTCGAGATCTGTTTCGGCCTCGGCAATGCCGGCTGGGATGCGTACAAGGTACTGGAACGGTACGAACTCCTCTACGAGGCCCGGCTCATCGCCGAATACTGGATGGACCGGGGTGCCGAGGATCCGCTGCTCGAGGCGCAGCTCGGTGCATCCATGGCCTTCGATCACCGGCGGATTCTTGCGACCGGGCTGGGACGGGTCCGCGGCAAGCTGAGGTATCGCCCCGTGGTCTTCGAGTTGCTCCCGCCCACGTTCACCTTGCTGCGGCTACAGCGCGTCGTCGAGGCATTGACCGGCCTGCGCCTGCACAAGCAGAACTTCAGACGCCAGGTCGAACGCAGCGGGCTGGTGGAGGGGACGGGCCGGCGAGCGGAAAAAACCGGCGGGCGGCCGGCGGAGTTGTTCCGGTTCCGCCGGGCGGTCCTGCGAGAACGCCGCGCCCCGGGTATGGCGACCTTGCAGGGAGCCAGAACCTGATAACGCTATTCGGGAAAGCGTTGACGAGCCCTTAAGGATTATTAACATAACTCCGTTGACCCGTAGTTTTGCCGTCGCATAGGCTCACCAGGTTCAGTCGCGCAGACACTCCGGAGGAGATACGTTCATGTACACACGACGCGAATGGCTCCAGTACACCGCTGCCGCAGGCACGGCCCTGGCAATCAATCCCCGAATGTTGCAGGCGCAGTATGCGCCCATGATCACCCGGGCCGTGCCTGCGACGGGAGAGGAATTGCCCATCATCGGCCTGGGCAGTTCGGCCACATTCTCCAGCATGGCCCGCAGTGAGGACGTCTCGGCGTTACGCAGCGTCCTGAACACGCTGCTCGACAACGGCGGCACGTTGTTCGACACCGCACCCGGCTACGGCCGTGGCGCGTCGGAGGAGGTGGCCGGTCAGATCATCAAGGACATGGGCGCCCAGGAGCGGGTCTTCTGGGCCACGAAACTCAATGTGGCCGCCCGTGGCGGCGGGGCGGCGGACCCTGACGCTGCCTGGGCACAAGTCGAAGTCTCGTTCGAGCGCATTCAAAAATCGCCCATCGACCTCATCCAGGTTCATAACCTGGGCGATCCACCCACGCAGCTTGGGATACTCAATGAATTGAAGGCGGAAGGCCGCGTGCGCTACATCGGCATAACGTGTACCACCGAGCGCCGCTACGGAGAGCTGGCCCAGATCATGCGCGACGAGCCCGTCGACTTCATCGGCGTGGACTATGCGGTGGACAATCGCGAGGCTGCGGAGATGATCCTGCCGCTGGCGCGGGAACGGGGCATCGGCGTGCTCGCCTACGCGCCCTTCGGCCGGACCCGGCTGTGGAATCGCATCTCCGGGCGCGACGTCCCGGCCTGGGCGGAGGAGTTCGACGCCGCCACCTGGGCGCAGTTCTTCCTCAAGTTCGTTGCCGCGCACCCTGCCGTCACCGTCATCACACCGGCCACGAGCAAACCGGAAAACATGCTGGACAACCTCATGGGCGGGCGCGGCGCGCTTCCGGATGAGGCGACGCTGCAGCGGATGGCGGAGCTGGTCGACGATTTGCCGCAGGCTCCCGCACGCCAGAGGGGTTAACCCGGAGATCTCACCGACCTTCTGCTGGTACGAAGTGCCGCCTGATATGTTGTGACCTGTCAATCGGTCCCCGATATTTATTTCAAGCCGCGATCTTCTTCGGCCTTGCCTTTTCAGTAAGCCCTTGGGTCAGATCGAGGGGAGCGTTCAACGACGGTTGATCAATCTGATATTCGCGGGTCGGAACCGCCTGACAAATCTTCGTCGTGGAGCTGCCTCTCTCTAACATCGAGGGTCGTTCCAATAATCTGGACGCCTCATAGGCGGGCCGAGGGTTCTCCGCGTGGGCTCCTCTCGACCTGACCCAAAGGCTCACTGAACTCACTGCTTTCTCCTTACCTGGTACGGGACAACCGGTTATGGGTTGGTCGAGGGGCTACTGTTGCGCCGCGGCGCTACGCGTAACCGCTCCCGAGGCCATCACGTCGTGGGCAATGGCCCACAGGAAGCCGCACATCTCACGGGCCACCGCAACGCAAACCTTGTTCTTCGGCAAGCCGCGCAGGTTGAGCGTCCGGTAGCGCCCGCACAAGCGCTTCTGCGCTTTCCAGGCGATGGCCTGTACGCTGTCGGCGGTCTGCTCGGCGCGCCGCTGTATCGGCGCTGTCTTTCGTGCCGGGAAGCGGTACGTCCAGGCCGATTCCACCAGCACGCGCCGCACATGGCTATTCCCGGTCTTGGTGATACCGCCGCGGCGTACCTTGGTACCGCTGGAGTGTTCACTCGGCACCAGCCCCAAATACTTCATCAACTGGCGCGGGCTATCGAAGCGCGTGATATCGCCCAACTCCGCTACGACGGTCATCGCGGTGACCGCAGCACAACCGCGCAGTGCCATCAACCCCGTGACGACCGGCGCCAGCGTCCAACTCCCCAGTGCTTTCTCCATCTCCTGCTTCAGACCGCCGACCCGCTGCTGTTGCTGTTTTACACTGTCCACATATTCCTGGAAGACAATCTGCTGCGCCGGGTGGGAAAACCTGACCCGTTCCAGCCACCGCCAGTGCGCCGGACCCCATTTGGTCTTGCCGCCGAACACCTGACCATGACGCAATAGAAACGCACCCAGGCGCTGCCTCGCATGCCGCTCCATCTGCTTCATGTCTTCCCGCGCTCGGGTTAAATCGCGCATCGCTTCCTGCTCGCCATCCGGTACCCAAACACCGGTCAATTCTCCGGCCCGGTGCAGCCGTGCCAGGTTCTCCGCATCGCGCCGATCCGTCTTGACCCGATCGCCCGCCTTGGTCGGTATCAGCGAGGGCGCCACGACCGCGCACGGATGACCCGCCGCCGTGATCTGCCGATAGATACCATAGCCGCACGGCCCCGCCTCGTAGCAGTACGCAACCACCTCGCCCTCCGGACTCAACCGCGTCAGTAGTTTCGACACCGCATCCGGCCTGTTCGCAATCTCCCCGTAAAATCGGGGCGTACCGCCTGCGCTGTCAGCAACCGCAACCGCGATGGTTTCCTTGTGTGTATCCAACCCGACGTATTTGCTATATTTGTGCATGACCTGCCCTCCTCAATTATGGCTCTAAGCCCTTGATGCTGCTCATCCAGAGTTTAATCCACGATCTTTGAGGACGGGCAGGTCACAACATAATGTCTAACGTGTCAGCACGATGGTGTCGTCCGGGCGCCAGCCCAGCCGGATCCTGGATCCCTCCTCGCCAAGGGGATCCTGCGGCCGTGCTTCCAGAACGACCCTCATTCCGTCTTCGATGTCCACGTAGACATGGAGCAGATTGCCCGCGAAGGTACGGCCCGTAATCCGCCCATCGAGCACGTTCATCCCGGTCGGTGCGGCCTCCTCCGCCACAGCAATGAACAGTTCCGGTCGGATGCCGATCGACACCCTGGTGTCCGGGCGCACCGAATCCTGCTTCGGCGCCCGCACTCGGGTACCGGCGGCATCGAGTACCACCCAATCCCCCTCCTCTCCCACCACCGTTCCCGGCAGCAGGTTGATCTGACCTACGAAGTCCGCGACGAAGCGGCTCGCGGGCCGACCGTAGATTTCCTCGGCCGTCCCGAGTTGCTCGATGACACCCCCATTCATCACGGCGATTCGGTCAGACATGTTCATCGCCTCGGTCTGGTCGTGGGTGACGTAGACGGTGGTGATGCTGAGCTCGTGCTGAATTCTCCGGATTTCGATCTGCATCGCTTCGCGCAGCTTCAGATCCAGCGCACCCAAGGGCTCATCCATCAGAAGGACACGCGGGGGATAAGCGACCGCGCGGGCGACCGCGATGCGCTGGCGCTGCCCTCCGCTCACCTCCAGAGGATAGCGATCACCCATATCGGGGAGCCGGATAAGCTCAAGCAATTTGTCGACCCGTTCCGCGATACGGGCCCTGTCATAGCGCCGTTCCTGCAATCCGAACGCGATGTTCTCCCGCACCGTCATATGCGGGAACAACGCGTAGTCCTGGAAGACCATTCCGATTTCCCGGTGCTGGGGCGCAACCCCGGTGACGTCGTCCTCGCCCAGGTAGATGGTTCCCGACGTCGGCTGGATAAACCCGGCGATGAGCCGCAGCGTCGTCGTCTTGCCGCAACCCGACGGGCCGAGCAGGGTCAGGAACTCTCCCTCCCGGATCTCCAGATCGAGCGCGTGGAGCGCCGTGAAGTCGCCGTACTTCTTGGTTACCCCGGAAAGCAGAACGCCTGCCATTGGAAAATCCCGGTTCTCAGCCGCGGCGCAGCGAGAGCACGGCCTGCGGGGACCGGAACCGAAGATCGACCCCGGACCCTGCGCGCTGGCTTCTACCCCAGATCACCGGGAGCCAACGATGCGGTTCCACATTCGGACCCATTCCCTCATGTCGAAAGCCGACATGTCCATGTAATAGAGGTTTGCAATCTGCTCCGGCGCGAGCATGAGGAACGGCACGCCGCTGGAGTCGAGCTTGGGGCTGCCGGAGTATTTGACCTGCACCCTTCTGTTCGTCGGAACGACGCCGTTGCTGGTGTGCAGGATTTCCTGCATCCCCTCGGAAATGAGCTCATTGATGTAGAACTCCGCCGCGGCCTTGCGCCTGGTGCCCTTGACCACCCCGGCATAGCCCATGCTCGCCAGGCCGACCCGATCCTTGACCGCTGGATGGACCATGCCGACCGGCACCCCCGCGTCGTGGAGGCGCACGCCCCATCCCGCATGGGCGACGGCGACCACCACATCTCCCGACTTGAACATCTGGGTAATCTGGGTTCCGGAGGTCCAGAACGCGAACACCCCGAGATCCCTAATGAGCTCAAGCCCCGGTTCTATGTTGTGCTCATCGCCCCCATTCTCCGCCGCGAACCCCGCGATGGTCATAAGCGCGGTTTTCACACTGATGTCGGGGAGGGTGATCTTCCCCTTGAGCGCGGGATTCAGGAGGTCTCTGTACCGCGTAGGCCGTTCGACTCCGAGTTCCTCGAGCTTCTCCAGATTGACGATGAAGCCTTCCTGAGTCATATAGCTTGCCACCTTGTACTCGTCGTACAGGCTGGCATCCAGACCCGCAACGTTGGGGACATTTGACAAGTCCATGTTCTCCACGAATCCCGCGGCAAGGACGAGCGGCCATGTGGCATCGGTGATCTCCACGACGTCAAAGGGCGGCTCGTCCTGACCTCGGGCGGCAACCAGCTTCGCCAGCAGGTTGCGCGGGTTTCCGGTGACGAACTCGACCTTGCCCCCCTCCGCCTCGATCTTCGGGCAGATGTATCCGCAGACGCGGTCCCTCCAGCTACCGCCGAAGGTTCCCACCGTCAGGGTCTGGCCTTCGAACTTACCCGCGGCCGACGCTCCCGCGGCTCCGAGCAGCAGGCCTGCTCCGACCGCCGCTACCGTAAGGAGGTTAGGGAATGACACGCGTTTTTTTGCATTCATGAGACGTTTTCCTCTTGAGGATTATGCCATTCCGAAACGCTCAACCACTGCCGCCGGACCGCAACAAGACGTTCAGCCCGACCGACTTCTGGATGAGCCACAGAATGATCAGGCACGCGAACACGATCAGCGTCGATATCGCGAGAACCGCCGCATCGAAATCGAACTCCATTGAGTGAAATATCTCGAGCGGCAGCGTTGTGTATTGCGGGCTTGCGAGGAACAGCGAGATGGGCACGTCGCCGAACGAGACCATGAACGCGAACAAGGCGCCCGCATAGATGCCGGGCATGATGATCGGCAAAGTCACCCGTCGGAAGGTCCGCCACCGGCTTGCCCCGAGACTGAGCGCGGCCTCTTCCAGGGCGGGGTCGAACCGAGACAGCACCGAGCCGACCGAGCCGATGACATAAGGAGTTGCCACAAACAGGTGACCCACCGCGAGGGCGATGAACGAACCCGAAATCTGGATTCCGAAAGCGTTGCCGAGCAGGTAGTAGGTCTGAAGAAACGCCACCCCGATGACGATGATCGGGATCTGCAGCGGAGCCCTGAACAGCGCGACGAGGAGCGTTTTGCCGGGCAGGTTGCCGCGAACCAGACCGAGCGCGGCGGGAACGCCGATCACCGTGCCGACTCCGGCAGCGAAGCATGCCACCAGGAACGAATTCCACAGGGCCTGGAACAGGCGTGGCTGGATGCTGAAGTACCACTGCAGCGAGAGACTACTCGGCGGGAAGTTGAGGAACGCCCGTCCGGCCACAGGGTCGCCACCGTCCAGGGACGCGAGCATCACCACGATCACGGGTGCGAGCAGGAACAGGAGGACGCCGCCGAGAACGGCGCCCGTCACGACACCGTCCAGGCGAAACCGTGAGCGCCGCACCAGCATCACGCCACCACCAGCCGCGCCGCGCGCATTCGCCGAACGAGCAGTACCGAAACGATGTTGATAATCAGAACGCTCCCGAGCAGGATGGCCGAGAGCGTGCTGCCCATCCCGTACTCGGTTTGCAGAACGATGGTTCGCTCGATGACCACCGGAAGGGTGAGTACCCTTCCCGCACCGAGCAACGCCGCGGAGACGAATGCACCCATGCTGAGGTTGAACACGATGAGCGAGCCGTTAACTATCCCCGGCAGGCTCAGCGGAATCACTACCCGCCACATCGTGCGCCACCGGCTCGCCCCGTGTATCTGCGCCGCTTCCTCCAGAGATCGGGGAATGGTCTGGATCACGCTGAACAACAGAAGCACGAGGAACCCGAGCACGTAGTGCATCAGCCCGATCACCACCCCGGCGAGCGTGCCGACGATCCTGATCGGAGAATCGGTGATACCGAGCCCGTTCAGAAGACTATTGATGGGACCGTCGGCGCCGAAGATGATGATGAGCCCCAGCACCTTGATCACCACGGTGACGAACGAGGACACCACGATCGCGGCGAGCAGAAACATCGCCCACTTCGAGCGCATGCGAGCGATCGCATACGCCGCGGGGTAGGCGGCCAGAAGCGAGCAAGCCACGACGATCGCCGAGAGGTAAATCGTAAGCCACAGCGCGCCGAGGTAGAACGAGTCCTGGAACGCGGTGACATAGTTGTCGATCTGGAGCTTGTCGCCGATGAGCCCGAGGCCGAGATCCTCGTAGAACCCGGCCCGGAGAAACACGAACTGGGTGCCAAACAGCAGCACCAGCACCACAACCGCCGACGGCAACAGCACCAGGTTCCATCGTGCGTTCAAAGTCCAGCTCCCTGTGAGTTTCGCGCGGCCAGGCTACACCTTACTGGCTAGTGCGACGTGCCACCGACGGTGAACAAGGAGAAATCGGCGCGCCCGCCGACGGTGGCCGGGCGGCCGAAACCGCTCGCCTTGGAGGATGATAACCGCGATTCAGACCGCATATTCGATCGATACCTGTGCAATGGCCGGACCAGCAATCATAGCCACTTCGCCCGCGCCGGCGCCAGCCCGCCTGGCACCTTGATCCCGTATGTTGTGGATGCGTGCGGACAGTTCTTGTTCGCGTCGTGGGCGCGGCGCGGGGCCAGGGATGGCCAGGAGCGACGCGTCCCGTATTTGATGTTCTCGCCAAGTGACAGGACTGCGCACAGATACGCGGGAGTTGCATAACCGGCTGTATTTGCGTTTGTTTTCCCATTCGACGTGTCGCGATCACGCTTGCATTTCCGTCACGCCTGCGCTTCAATACCCTGCAACTTGATGCCGCGTGTTTCCGGTATGCTTACAGTCATATTGGACTCGCGACCCCATTATTTCGGCTTGGAATCGATGAACCGACACCGCTGCATTCGCCTCACCAAGCGCTCCGTGGATGCCCTGCGGGCGCAGCACAAGGATACACTGGTCTGGGACCGGGATTTGCCCGGGTTCGGGGTGCGGGTCCACCCCTCGGGCCGCAAGGTCTTCGTGGTGCAGTCGCGCGGCCCGCAAGGCACCAAGCGGGTGAGCCTCGGCCGGCACGGGGCACTGACCCCGGAGGCGGCGAGAAAGCAGGCCGGCATCGTCATCGACCGCATCAAGCGGGGAGAATCCGCGAAGCCCGAAGCTTCCGCACCGTTGACGGTGGCGGATCTGGCCGAACGGTTCCTGCGGGAGTACGTGTGTGCGCGCTGCAAGCCGAGCACGGCGGAGCTGTACCGCGGCAGTATCAGGAACCACATTGTTCCTGCACTCGGCGATCGCGCGGTTGCGTCGGTGAAACGCGCGCACGTGTTGGCGCTTCAGCAGCGCCTGCGCGACACGCCGTGCGGCGCCAATCATGCGTTGCGGGTGCTGTCGAGCATGATGCGGATGGCAGAGATGTGGGAGCTGATCCCGGAGGGCGCCAACCCGTGCCGTTCGGTGCGCCCGTACAGGGTGTCGGAGCGGGAGCGGTTTCTGAGCCGGGAGGAGTTCGAGCGCCTGGGGCGGGTATTGAACGAGGCGCAGGCGGACGGCTCGGTGGGGGCCGGGGCGATCGCCGCGATCCGGCTGCTGGCGCTGACCGGGTGCCGGCGTTCGGAGATCGCCTCGCTTCGCTGGGACGACGTGGACTTCACGGCCGGGGTATTGCGGCTGCGCGATTCCAAGACCGGTCCGAGAACGGTGCCGCTGACCGGCGCGGTGGTGACGGTGCTGGAGGGGCTGCGCCCCGGAGAATGTGGATTGCCCCGCGCAACGGATAAGGTGATTCCGGGCGGTCGATTTGGCGGCGGGCGCTCGCGGCTGCACCAGCACTGGAAGACGATCCGCAAGCGGGCGGATCTTGAGGACGTGCGGTTGCACGACCTACGCCACAGCTATGCTTCGGCGGCACTGGAACTGGGCGAGAGCCTGCAGACGATCGGCCGATTGCTCGGGCACCGCAAGCTCGCCACCACGGCCAAGTACGCGCACCTGGTGCGCGACGCCGAGCAGGCTGCGGCGGGTCGGGTGGGCGCGAGCATCGGCGTGCACCTTGGGTCCGGTGAATCGGAAATGCCGTGAGCGGGACTCGGATGATGGGAAAACGAAAATGACCGCCCCGGGGACTCTGTCGAACCGCGCGGTGAACGCGTTGAAGGTGGAGAAGGACACGGTGTTCTGGGACAGGAACCTCACCGGGTTCGGGGTGCGGGTGTACCCGACGGGCGGCAAGGTGTATCTCGCACACGCCCGCGGCCCGGGCGGCCCCAAACGCGTGCGGGTGGGCCGCCACGGGGTGATGAACGCGGAGGAGGCGAGAAAGCGCGCGGCGCTGATCATCGCGAGGATCCGGGCCGGAGAGGACCCGGTGCCCGAACCGATGGCGGGCAGACCCACGGTGGCGGAGGTGGTCGGGCGGTTCAGAAAAGAGTACGTGGCGGTGCGCCTGAAACCCTCCACGGCGAGGCGGCTCAAGAGCGCCATCGAGGTGCACATTCTGCCCGCGTTCGGGAAGAGGCCCATGGCGAGCGTGACGCGCAAGGAGGTGCTGGCGCTGCACGGGCGCATGTGCGAGACGCCGAACCAGGCCAACCTGGTGGTGAGGACGCTGTCGCAGCTGTATCGCCACGCCGAGGACTGGGGTCTGCTGCCCGGGGGGCACAACCCGTGCCGCGGGGTGATGAAATACCCTGAGCGCAGGCGGGAGCGGTTTTTGACGGACACCGAGTTCGAGCGGCTAGGGCACGTGCTGAAGGAGGCGGAAGACGTCGGCTGGATGAGTTCTGCATCGGTGGCCGCGATCCGGTTGCTGATGCTCACCGGGTGCCGCAAGAACGAGATTCTGCGGTTGCGGTGGGAGGAGGTGGATCTTCAGAAAGGCGAGCTGCGGATCGCCGACAGCAAGACCGGCGCGAGAACGATTTCGCTTTCGGAGCCGGCGGTGGGGCTGCTCAATGACCTGCCGAGGGTCGAGGGTAACCCGCATGTACTGCCCGGGCGCAAGACCGGCACGCACCTGCGGAATCTGAACACGGTCTGGCCGAAGGTGTGCGCGCGGGCGGGGCTGGAAGACGTCAGGATTCACGACCTTCGTCACTCCTATGCCTCAAGAGCGCTGGCGCTCGGTGAAAGCCTGCCGATGATCGGGAAGCTCCTCGGGCACCGGAAGATCGAGACCACGGCGCGGTACGCGCACCTGTCGTGGGACTCCGTGCAGGGTTCGGCCGAGCGGATTTCAGAAAGCCTGGCGGAGGCGATCTCGCTCGCGCCGGGGTAGGCGGGGAGTCGCCCGACTGGGCGAGGCACGGGAGCCTTCGGGAAAGTCGGGGCGGTTCAATAGCCTTTATCTTTGCGGGCGTTCCCAGTTTTCGCACCTCACCTTCGGCCTTTGCATGCGCGCAAGTGCTGCCAGCTCGCTTTCCACTACTAAGGCGACACGCATCCGATTCAACGTATCGTTCCTCGGATCTAGTTGGCCTAGACATAATGGATTGACCTGCCCTGACCTCAAGCATCGTGGGTTATGTTTGGGGTTGGAACCTTGGACACAGAGCCACATTGAGGAGGGCAGGCCATGAGGGAGTATAGCGGGTACGTTGGGTTGGACGTTCACAAGGACACGATCGCGGTGGCGGTAGCGGTGCCGGGACAGGAGCAGGAGGCGATGCGGGACTTGACGCGTGCGCGCGAGGACATGAAGGCGATGGAGTTGAAGGCGCGCCAGCGCCTGGGCGCGTTTCTGCTGCGTCACGGGCGGGTGTATACGAGCGGCAAGAGTCGCTGGACGCAGGCGCATTTTGGGTGGTTGGAGGAACAGCGGTTCAAGCAGGGCCAGCTTCGCACGTTGCAGCGCCGGATTCGTGAATGGCGGGCGGTCATGGCCCGGCAGCTCGTATACGGTTGTCTTGGCGATGCCGAACCTTGGACGATCGCACCGATCGGAGCCACCGATGCGTCGCCCGGTGAAGGTGTGACCACGGATCGCGCGGTCCCACTTCGCTCGCTCCGCTCCTTTCGTGGGACTGCGCGTCCAGTCTGAATTGTCAGGTAATCATTGACAACGACATCGCTTTCCAGTGCATCATTCGCTGCAGAAAAATGGGTAACATTTTCAGATGAGGCAACGCGAAGAGAGAAATAGTTGACGCCGAACAACTTCTATGTATTTTGGCACCATCGAGCAATGATGCTACATACTCCACCGCATCAGCGCGAACGCAATGCGGCCCACTCCGGCCCCATTTTCCTTCCATGGCATCGCTATATGCTGATCCGCCTTGAGGACCATCTGCGCAGAGTCCTCGACGACGACAAGTTTCGTATCCCGTATTGGAATTGGGCTGCAGACGCCGAACTTGCTGATCCGCGTCGTGCACCGTTATGGGACGCTAATATGATGGGACAGTTCGTCGGTCCTACTTGAAAGGTCCGAATCGAGGCTAACCCAAGAGGCCGCAACCCACGTCCTGTCGACGGTGGCCGCCCACTTATTCGAGAACTCGGTGTCAATGCGACTAACCTTCCGGCTCGCTCGAACGTTCTCGAACTCATTGCCTCAGAGACGATATACGACATGCCTCCTTACGATGAAAGCGTCAGCGGAGCACGGAACCGAATCGAAGGTTGGACTGCAGCGCCGCCATCTCGTACCCCAGCCATACACAACCGGATGCACGTATGGGTTGGCGGCGACATGATTACTGCTACATCTCCAAACGACCCGGTGTTCTTCTTGCATCATGCCAACGTCGATCGCATCTGGTCGGCTTGGTCTCAGACTCACCCCGACTCCGCTTACCGGCCTCTTCAATCCGACCAAGAGGAGCTACAGTTCCATCGCATCGACGATCCCATGCACACGTTCTTCCAAGAACAGGTTACAGCCCGAATGGTGCTCGACCACTCCCCGCTTTACACATATGACACGCTCGATGACTTGCTCCCTTAGGTGTAGCGGGGGAATGAGCGTTCGCGAACCACCGATTGAGAAAGTCACATTGGAACTGACAATACCCCAGGGCGTGGTTACCTACATGGTTAAATGCAACATTTTCGAGAACGCACGAAAGCATACCCAACGATTTACCCCACCTACGGCATATTGGTTTTCGCCCAATGACGCGCATTCGATTCGGTATCTGTCGGAATCAGTCAGCTTAGTTGCAGGTATACGGCGTGCATCGCGTGACGCAAGAAAAATGGTCTCCGGGCATTCCGGTGAGGTTCACAGTTCTTGGAGAGCACCTGAGAATCCGGACTCTCACTTTTTTTGGTGGGGTCGTTATGTGGGGCAGGTCAGTTCAGTCGCACAGTTCAGTATTATGTCACGCCCAACTCAAGTCGTGTCGACTTATAGGTGTTGAACGTATTCGTTTTCCTGTCGCGAAATAGATCGCATTGGAGACCGCTGGGGGTATCGGTGGTCCTCCTGGTTCTCCCACGCCACCCCACCATCCGTCCCGGGAGAGCGCGTAGTGAACTTCGACCTCCGGCATCTCTGGCATGCGAAGGAGTTGATAGGTATCAAAATTACGTGTAACGAACTGACCGTCGGCCAACCTCAACCCACCGTAGAGTGCGTGCGACAGCTCGTAACCGACCGAGCCTTCGATCTGTTCCGCGGCGGCCCGAGGATTGATTACATAACCACTGTTCAATACCAGTACAACTTTCTCTACGGACAGTCGACCGCTTCGCGTGACGGACACGGTCGCACACGCAGCACAAATGGAACCGTGGTCTTCAACGACCGCGATTCCCATTCCCTCGCCTTGTGGCAAATCGGTCAGAAACCCCGAAACTTCCTGCAGCTTGAGCAGTACTCGCTGCCAAGCTTCCTTACCCTTCGTCATTTCAAGGCGCCATTCCAGCGGGTCCCAACCACTAGCCAGCGCCATCTCATCAACAAACGATTCCATCATGAAGCCGTTTTGATTCGCGACAGGCGCACGGTGCGTCGACGTCGGAATGTGTGTCGCTGCGTGATGAACCTCGTGCCTCCGGTTCGGTATGGCATAAGGCATCGTTCCAACTACAACATCGGCTGGCGCATCGGAGGGCAGTCCTGCGCCTTCGTGGGTGAACCAAACCGTGCGCGAAAAGAATGCGTCAGGAAGGCCCCTCTCGCCCAACGACGCTGAAAGCCGCGAATAGACGGGCGGGCGTTGTTTGTCTTGAATAACGTCTTCTTCTCGGGTCCAAATCACCTTTGCCGGCCGACCCATCCGACGGGAGATCTCCGCAGCCTGCCGTGTCACCGCGGTCGAGCCGCTCCCGCCCCCGCCGAAAGCACCGCCAAGGAAGCCCGTGTGAACGAAAACCTCGCGAGGGTCCCGACCTAGCTGGTCCGCGACAAGACGTAACGCAGATGCCTGGTTTTGAGTTGGAGACCAAACGTCGACCCGCTCGTCAGTAACACTGACGGTAGCGTTTGCGGGTTCCATGCGCATATGAGCCTCAAAGGGCCTGTGATAATTCGCGACGACTTTCCGTTCGGAAGCCACGACCATCTCAATCGCGCTCGTTCCTGTCTCATGGCTCACAACCCCGGTCTGCTCCAGGTGACGCCGAGCTTGCACCCCTTGGGCCTCGTTACTGACTTCCCCCTCTGGACCGATCTGCCATTCCACCGGCATAAGATCCAACGCGGTCTTGGCCCGATGCCATGTGCCGGCTACCACAGCAACGCCGTTTTGCATATCGGAATTGCCGGTTTTGCCCTCGACTGACTGAAATTCGATTGCGGCCAAAACCCCAGGCCGATCCTTGATCACGTCGAAGTCATAGTTCCTCAACCCGCCCCAAGGCACGGGACAGCATTTCACGGCGGCGTAGACCATCCCCTCGAGTCGCGTGTCGATAGAGTAGTGTGCGCTGCCGTCAACCTTCACTGCCGCGTCGAGGCGCGGTGTCGACTTCCCCAGAAGCCACCAGTTCTGCGGCGCCTTGATCGCTGGTTCCCTGGACAGCGTGACCTCAGCCGCGGCCGTGGCAAACTCCCCATAGGTGCTGCGATGGATACCGCTCGTCAAAATTCCCTGTTTCGCAACGACATCCGCTGCGTCTACCCCCCAGGAACGTGCAGCTGCCACCTTGAGTCTTTCACGCGCCGAAGCGCCTGCCTGCATGATATGTGGGTGCCGTTCGCGGACTACCGCGGAACCAAACGTCGAGGTAACAACGTATTCTTCCCCTTCGTTTACGTGGCGATTCATGTCAGCAAATACGGCCCGCACAGTATCCCATGGCACGTCGAGCTCCTCGGCAACCATCGTGGCGACCGACGTGAGCGCACCCTGACCCTGCTCAGTGTGGGGAACGCGAACCGTGACCGTACCGTCGCCGTTGATAGCCAACCATGCGTTGATCTCGTCTCCGGAGTCCGATGCCGTCCAGGGCCGGGGTGCGATTACGGAGGCGACGGCGCCAGGAACACGAAAGCCCAGCAACATTCCCCCCGCACCCGCCATTGTCCGAATGACCGTGCGACGAGTCACGCTGACCTTCATGTCCATGACCGTCACTCCTCCAGCCTGGAGATTTCCGCCGCACGGTGTATCGCTTTCCGAATTCGTCGATAAGTACCACAGCGGCACAAGTTTCCAGCCATCGCGGAATCGATCTCGGCGTCGGTCGGGTCAGGCGAACGCTCTAGTAAGGCGACTGCGGACATGATCTGACCGGATTGGCAGTATCCACATTGTGGAACGGTACCTTCGATCCAGGCTTGTTGGACAGGATGGCTGTTGTCCTCCGACAAGCCTTCAATCGTGGTAATCCGGCGGCCCACCATGCTTACAACAGGAGCGATACAAGCCCTCATCGGTTGACCGTCAACATGTACCGTGCATGCGCCACACTGCGCTATGCCACACCCGAACTTGGTTCCCATTAACCCAATGTCGTCTCGCAGGACCCACAACAGAGGCGTTTCCGGCTCCGTATCGATCTCGTACTCGACACCGTTGATGAGCAACTCGTGTACCATCTGATATCTCTCCGCCGTTCAGAATTTGATGGTGTCGGCTCAGGCTTGCGCTTGTATCACTCTCTGTAATCCAAACGAGTCTGGAGACCCTGGGCGAATTCAAACGGATTATTCGGCTGCATCCGGTAAACCGGCATAACGCCACAACTCCCAGGCTTGGTCGTAATCCGTTTCCGCACGCTCCGCGATTGCATCGCCTTCAAGTTCCAGATAATGAACCTCGCCTCCCAGTGACCTGGCCTGCAGGTTCACCTCCGCAGCTTGCTCCAGATAGATACTGCGACCGACTGCCTGGGACATGGACGTCCCCACGATCGCCGCACCGTGATTTCGCATCAGAACAGCCGGCTTGTCGGCTAGCGTCTCGACGAGATTCCGACCTCGTTCCTGATTATCGACCAGTATGCCGTTTTCGATGCCCAGACTACGGTAGTCCCATATCGGGATGCCCAGAAGAATGAAAGCCGAGAGACCGTGAATGGCCTGAATCGGCACCGAGCTGATTCCGAAACCGATAGCAGTCGGGGAATGGCTATGCACCACCGCGTTGACTTCGGGCCGCGCCCGGTAGATCTCTGCATGAATATAGACTTCTTCAAAAGTCTGCGGCGCGTTCGGGTCAACGCCATTGCCGTCCAGATCGACCTCGATGATGTCCTCTGCCGTGATCAGCGGTGCCGGTCGCGAGCGGGAAATGAGTAGTCGGTCCGGGTACTCGGGGTGTCGCGCGCTTACGTGACCATAGCCATCCAGGATCCCGTGCTGACCGAGGATCCGGCTTGCCGCGACAACATCGTCAATCACCTCCTGAGTCGTCTGCGCGGCAGCGATGCGACCGTTTAACGACATGTACAGAAAGGCAAAAAAACTCAGTACAAGAACTTTTCCTATGCGCATTCCAGCCACTGTCCCTCTTCCCGATTCTCCAGCCCCTGCTAGCTGGAGAGAGCCCCCGACACTCGCGGATTCGCCAGTGGCCCGAGGGATAACCAAATCTCTGCACGGAGAGGCTCCTCTATGAGGAGGTTCTGCTCTCAATACGATCGTATGTCGACGCGTTGCATCGTATACAAAATATAGATTGGTATGTTAAACTTCGGCTTGGTCACCGTCAATAGACACTTCGCCCGGAAATCGTCCCGCCGACCCCCCGATTTCGTGAAACGAGCGCCAATCTGCTGTCAAGCGATTGGGGTGGTCCACTTCAATGTTTTATCGGTGTTCGTGGGCCTGTTGAGGGCACACACGCCGATCACTCCCAACGGCTGCGCGCGCGAGTACTACATGCACGATATCGCGGACGAAGGACGATCATTCAGCTCAGCCAGCCCCCCTCCACGGGACACGATGGTAGGATCGTTTTTGATTTGCACACGAGTTCAGAGACGCCTTGATCCCTGCCGTCTGCCACTTTTTTAAATTCTGGTTCGTGTTTAATATACAAAATATGAGGTTCAGCCAATTTCAATCGCATCCGGCACATTCGTGAACGCCGTGCGGGTCGCGCCATATTTCATCGGACCACCACTTCATGGCAGTGAGGAGTTCCATGTCCGAAGCTGATGCCGCGCGTACGAAGGTCTATATCGTACCGGGTCTCGTGAGAGGGTTACGGCTCCTGGAGCTGTTCGGCCCGGACAGTACGGAGCTCAGTTTGTCCGAATGCGCTCGCAAGCTGGGAATCTCTCGCTCTTCAGCGTTTCGGCTCGCGTTCACGCTGGAATCACTGGGATTTCTTCGGAAGAACATGCACAAGCGATTCGAGCTCGGGCCACGGGTACTGAGTCTTGGATTCGGTTTTCTTTCCGGGCTTGACATAGTGGATCTGGCTCGCACCCCCCTCGCGGAGTTGCGAGACGCAACGGAAGCATCCTCTCACATGGCAATTCGAGACGGCACGGAAATCGTGTACCTGGTCCGATGCGCCGCAAGGCAACATCTGACGACCAACATTGGTGTCGGTACGCGATTACCCGTACACGCAACAGCTCTAGGGCGTGTTCTCCTGTTTGACACGAGCGACTCGGAAGTCCGACAGCTTTACGCAGAGTCAAGACTGCCCTCGTTTAGTGACCAAACGGCAAACAGCGTCAACAAGCTTTGTGCGCTTCTCGCGGAGGATCGAGAGCGCGGCTATGTAGTTAGTGAAGGATACTTTGATTCAGCCATATCGACAGTGGCCGCGCCGGTACGAAACAGAGACGGGGTAGTCGTTGCGGCGATTAGCGTGAGCGCCCCCCGCGGATCCGTCAATAAGGCGCAGCTTGCCGGCCCGATCAAGAGTGCTGTGTGCGACACGGCGAGGCAGGTAGCGGGGCTACTCGGATACCAATCGCCCGAAGACGACGAGCTTAGCCGATCCGCCTAGTTCATCGGAAGAATCGCTTCATCGATGACCAATTCTTCCCGCAGGAAATCGTCATCCAGCAGGAACTGAGCAAACGTCTCGAGCGTATTGCGGTTTGCCTCAAGACCATAGACCCAGGCGTCGGACTTGAAAAGATTGTCCATATCTTCGAGATGTTCGAACAACCAGGGAAACATGTAGCGCAAACTGCCACTGAACCGCAGTTTCTTGTAAGCCCAGGCTTTCGCCTGGTCGAAAGCCGTGTACACGCTTTCAGCCAGCCAGGGGTGTTCGCTGCAAAGCGATTCCTTGATGACGAGCGTATGCATGATCGGAAAGATGCCTGTACGGGAGAAATATTCTCGCTCTCTGTCCACGTAGTCGGGAAACAGTCTCTGAACGTGGCCGCTTGTGTGCAGAGAAGCGGGTATGATCGCTCCTATCAGAGCGTCCAGCTCCTGTTCAGCGAGCATGTCGCTCAAGGTCTTTCCTTCAGCGATATCGTCAATGCGCAATTCGCGATCAGGCTTCAATGCGGTCACACTCCCGCCCGGCACAGTCGGCTGATTGACACCCCCCTCAAACCATTGCACATCATCCAGCGAGACGCTGTATTCGGAGCGCAATATGCCTCGAATCCAGACAGCAGCGGTCATTTGGTATCCCTGGACGCCGATTCGCTTTCCCTCGAGATCCTTCGGTTCGCGGATTTCGGAGTTCTTGTTGACGAAAATCAGCCCATGACGAAAGTATCGAGATGGGAAGACAGGTATAGTCACGAACGGGAACTGGTTGCGAGCCTTCAAAACGAGGGCATGAATGAGAGACATCTCGGCAACATCGAAGGCCTGATCGCGAATCATCTTGCTGAAGATACCGACTGGCCATTGGTCGGCAATATACGTGAGCTCGACCCCGTTTATGATGACATCCCCGGTTCGAAGCGCTTCCGTGCGATCGTAGGCACCACATGCCAGAGTTAACGGAATCCCATTCATAAGCTACTCCACCTAAAAGGATCAGTCTTGCCAGGTCTATTGAGCGGCGGACGCTGTCGCGGTTTGCTTCGGCTTCTTTGCGTGCGGCGACTGGTACTTGTAGGGCCCGAGAGCGAGCAACCCAAAGCACGCGATCAAACCAACCACACTGCCGGGAATAAGGAAAGTTGCGTAGCTGCCGGTCACCTCGTACGCAAGTCCGAACACGACCGGACTGATTGCGGCGCCCAGCAGAAAAGCTGAGAACTGCAGACTATAAATTCGCCCAAAAAATCGCACGCCGAAATAGCGGCCGGTCAGAAATGCCAAGACGTCCGTCTCGGCCCCCTGCGCGATACCAAGCAGGATCACGGCAACGAAAGCCATGGTTCCAACCACCCCCGAAGCCAGCATCACAACGCCGACCAACGACAGCAGGAACGCTACCAACGCGACCCGGGGGGCGAAATAGTGGTCAATCAGGTACCCGATCGCAATACGCGACAGGAACATTACAACGCCGAGGATGGATATCGCTGTCACGGCTTCTGCGTTGCTCATGCCACGGTCTGTCAACATGGGAACTGTGTGGACCAGGAATCCGTTAAATACCAGGGAGAACAGGAAAAACAAGGTCATGAGCAACCAGAAAGTTCCCGTTCGGATCGCCTCCGCGCGAGTATCTCCCTGGGCCTCGGGTCGGGTCCGATGGCGCGAACCGGTAACGCCGTCCGGGGTCAGCCCCACGTCTTCGGGAGAATTTCTGACAAGTAGCGCAACCGAAGGCAAAACGAGTACCAGCACGATCACGGCCCACATCGTGTAAGCACCCTTCCAGCCCGTGAGCTCAATCGCCACGTTGGTAATTGGCGGTACCATTGCGATTCCCAGGCCGATCCCTGCTGCGACGATTCCGACAACCAGCCCGCGCCGCCGGTCGAACCAGGCAGAAACGATCCGCATGTACGGCAAGCTCGTGCAGCCGGCGCCGGCCGCACCGACCAGGATCGCGATCGCATAGTAGTGCCAAAGCTCGGTCATGAACGGAAACAGCAGGAATATGAGTCCCAGGGACGCAATAGCCGGTAGCAATACTCTTCGCGCGCCGTATCGATCGATGAGCTGACCGGCAAATGGAGACAGCGCTATCGTGGCGAGTTGAAGGAAGATGAGCGCGCCGGCGATCTGAGCCCGTCCCCAGCTGAACTCTGCTGTCAGTGAAGACATCAGCACGCCCATGCTGCCAATGAAAATAGCCACCGGACTACCAGCCGAAACGCCAATGAGACACCCGGCGACGAGCCCAATGCTGGCGATTCGAAAGCTTCGGTTAGACATTGTGGACCCCTCGGTTAGCGTCCTGCTGTTTCGTGAGTATCCAGTATGATTTGTCCGCTCATCGAGTTTCGAGCCGACAGCTTCCCCCGATAACTCAATCGCGGAAAGCGTCACCGTGAACTCCGCAGCTCACGACTTGACAACAATAAGTATGTACAGTATATGTAACATACTTTTGTATACAGAACAAGAACGACGTCTTGGGTGGGCAGAATCATGGCCAGAGCGCTCATTGGGATAGACGAAATCACCTATGGCGTCGAAAATCTCGTTGAAATGCGAGGGTTTTTTCTGGACTTCGGGTTAACCCTCGCGGTCGAAGCAGAAGATGCGCTCATCTTCGAGACCCTGGACAAGTCGAGGGTGGTGGTCCGGCACAAGGACGACACGACGCTGCCGATCGCTTTGGAGGAGGGAGCGACCGTGCGCGAAGTGATTTGGGGGGCAAAATCCGCCGAAGCTCTGGAAGCGTTTCTGCATGAGATTGCTGAAGCGGGCGTAAAGCTTGACCGCGGACGTGACGGAGTCACGCGCTGCCAGGACTCCGGCGGACTGAGCCTTGGATTTCGGGTTACCCGAAAAGAACGTGTGGAGATAGACGGTGTTCCCTCCAACACCTACGGCAAGGCGCGGCGCGTCGATCAAGCGGCTCCCGTCTACGACAGGGCAACACCCATCACGATTTCGCACGTGGTCTTTATCGTCAACGATCTTGCGGCTCAACGCGAATTTTATTGCGGCAAGCTGGGCTTTAAGGTATCCGATGAATACCCCGGGCACGGAATATTCACTCGATGCGTTGCGGAAGGAGCACATCACAACCTGTTTATGCTGCAAGCGAAGGAGCGCGCGCCAGGGATCGATCACGTGGCCTTTGCCGTGCGAGACATTTATGAGGTGATGGGCGGAGGCCTGAACTTCGGAAGTTGTGGCTGGAGCACCCAGCTGGGACCGGGCCGACACCCAATCTCGTCTTCTTTCTTCTGGTATTTCTATTGTCCCGGAGGCGGGATGGTGGAATATCACGCGGACGAGGACTATTGCACGAAGAATTGGCAACCTCGCCAATTTGATCGGCTGCCCGAGAACTATGCCGAGTGGGGCATTGCCGGCGGCATCGACTACGATTCTCGCAGACAAAAGCGGCTTTCAGAACTCGGTTAGTCGTCCGAAATGTCTGATCGTCCCATTTTTCTCGCCGGACGATGGCGTACGGGCCGCGGGCGAAAGATCCGATCCATTAACCCCGCAAACGGGGATCTTATCGCCGAGTTTCCCGGCGCAAGCGTACAGGATGTTGAAGAAGCCGTCAGCGTTGGGCTCCAGGCCGCGCGAGGCTCAAGCTGGAAGGACCTGAAAGCCCATGAGCGGGCGCGATATCTGCACCGAATCGCGAACGGGATCCGGTCCAACGCGAAAGAGATCTCAGCGCTTCAGACGTCCGACACAGGCAAAACACTGTCGGAAACATTCGCTTTGGCGATGAGCGCAGCGGGGACATTCCAGTACATGGCGGCTGCGTTGGAAACGCTCGAGGATGCAGTCACTCCCTCTCGTGGGAATTATCTCACCATGAGTGCACACGAACCGATCGGCGTGGTCGCGGCAATCACCCCGTGGAACTCGCCCATCGCCAGCGATGCCCAAAAGTTGGCGCCCGCGCTCGCAGCAGGAAACGCCGTCATCGTAAAACCCGCCGAATGGGCAAGCCTCACGTCGCTGAAGCTGGCCGAGATCTGTGAAGACGCCGGTCTCCCGGAGGGCGTGCTCTCGGTACTGCCCGGGCCTGGCCGCGTAATCGGCGAAGCGATCGTCAAGCATGCCAGTGTTGGAATGGTCTCCTTCACCGGCGGTACGAGCACCGGACGTCATATCGCAAGAATTGCCGCGGACAAGCTCATGCCGGTTTCTTTGGAACTCGGGGGAAAATCTCCCACCATCGTATTTGCGGATGCGGACTTCCAGCACGCAATAGACGGAATTCTCCTGGGAATCTTCAGTTCGACTGGCCAATCCTGTGTCGCTGGCAGCCGGCTGTTTGTCGAACGATCGATCTACGACGCGTTTGTCCCCTCACTTGTCGAGCGAACCAAAGCGTTGGCTATGGGATCGCCCACTGATTCCGGCAGCCAGATTGGCCCTCTGATCTCGTTCGAACATCGCGACGCAGTAGCAGACTACGTCGAGCTGGCGAGATCAGAAGGAGCGACGGCATTGTGTGGTGGGGCCATTCCAACCGGTCCAGTCTACGTCAATGGGGCCTTTTACCCACCGACCATACTTGCGGACCTGGAGAACTCGGCCCGCACTTGCCAGGAAGAAATTTTCGGGCCCGTCCTTGTGGTGATGCCGTTTGACGATGAAGAGGAGTTGATCGCTTCGGCAAACGATTCCGTGTACGGCCTGGCATGCGGTCTATGGACGAACGACTACAAGAAAGCGTATCGAGTCGCACGCCGCATAGAGGCTGGAACCGTCTGGATCAACACCTACAAGCAGTTGAGTATTTCCACCCCGTTCGGTGGTTGCAAGCAGAGCGGCATCGGACGGGAAAAGGCTCGTGAAGGCATTCGCCGATACATGGAGCAGAAGAGTCTCTACTGGGGGATCAACGAAGACCCATTGCCATGGGCAAATCAGGGTATTCCGCTATCCGGGCCTTAGGTATTGGGCGATCGGGTGAGACAGAAGAGACGTGTGTTTGATCATCGAGTGAGCAAGACTATGAGACAGCAGGCGGAAAAAGAGAAAAATTCTTCAGATCAACAGGAAGATTTCGCGGCGTTCGTGGAGAGCCGCGTCGCAAGATTCGATACACGCAAGTACGATTGGAACGCGCTGAAATTCCAGGCGGATTACGATCCGAAGTACCGACGGGCACAGATCCGGTACCTGGGTACAGGCGCCGCCGGGGTCACAACGGATCAAAACATTGTTCCCGCCGAACACTTCACGTTCTCAACGATGTGCTTGCCTGCAGGTTGCGAAGGCCCCCTGCATGTACATTCCGATACCGAAGAAGTTTTTTTCATGCTGAGAGGCAAGATCATCCTCAGGGTTCGGAACGGAGACCAGGAATATGAAACCGTACTCAATGAGCGTGACCTGATCTCTATCCCGCCGTGCATCTATCGCGGCCTTAAAAATATCGGTCAGGAAGAGGCTCTGATGTGCATCATGCTGGGCACTGGCAAGCCCGAGCTGCCGAGCTATCCTCCCGATCATCCGTTGTCGAAGATCAAGCTCGAGAAGCTTTAGTCAAGCGTCAAGGACTCCGAGGCACGTGCCAGTACCGCGGATCGTAAGTCTGCTCTCTGAGAGAAATGCCGAGATCGGACAGCGGAGGCCTTAGCCCAACTTGACTGGACTGGCGAGATTCTTCAGGCCAAGCGTCGTACTCCATGCTGCCAGTGCGGACGTCGTGGGATTTCCCGGCAAGTGTTCTCCACGAATAGTGAATCGAAGCTCGCCAAACTCGCCCTCTGCTTCGATCCCATGAATGTTGCCATCGGAATGAGGGTCCGCCACCAACTCAACGGCAGTATCTTCGAAACCCAGGCCCGCTAACGCTACTGTGGCTGCGACGTTCGCATTTTTTGGAAAGTTGAGGGTCGCATTGCGCGCGGTTCCGGAGAACACCACTGTAGGCGAATCGAGTTTCGATAGCGTCACATCATCTTCGGCTGGAGTTCCTCTCCAGGCTTCTGGCAGTTTTCTGGCTCGATAGCGAACGTAATGCATCCCGCTCAGCGTACCCGCACTGAGAGCATCAACCGCGCCGACGGCACCGGAGGGGAGACGAACACTCGCATTGCCACCGATCGCGGCTTCCTCCAGCTCGTTCAGCAAGTCGGAATCCGCCAGTGCGCCACTCGACGCGACAACAAGATCGCTACCAGCCTTCAAGACAGATGCGCCGAACGAGCGCACCGCTTCCTGTGAAGCGCACTCCGCCACCACATCAACGTTCATGGCCAACAGCGCGTCCAGCGAATCCACCACATTCACGGACCTCGGGAATATCTCCCTTGCATCGTTTACGCGGCATGGTCTAACAAGGATGGGCACAATCTCGAATTCAGCGTCCGGTCAGCCAGGGATCCGAATACGGTTTGCGCGATTGCACCGCATCCGATCAGTACTCCACGAAGCATGCGCTTAACCTACATGGTTGCCGAGATGCCTTGTCAGTTTGCGAAAAATGGATCCTCTCCGCTGTACAGGTCGAAATGAGGTTCGCATTGCCACGGATAGATCACCCCGTCTGGATTCCAGCTCAGCTCCCGACGCGTCAACAGGAACGGGCGGGAGTAGTTGACGGCATCGTCGAGCACAACATCCAGGAGAAGATTGTTGCCGTTGTGCCCCCGCCAATAGCGCTCGATCACACGACTCCGTTCACTATAGGGCACCCCCTCCAGCGATAGAACCGCCTCCGTAACATGTGTTGTCTCGACGATCAACGTCTCCCCCTCCCATCGACCCACCGAATATCCCAGAGGCGAGTGCTCAAGATCCCCGGGCGGCGTGGACCCGTCCATATGGATTGTTCTTACGACATCCCATGCTTCGAAGCGCATCGTGATGCTCTGTTCAGTCTGCGTGATTTCAATGGGATACAGGCGGAGCAGAACCCTCGGAACGCCGTCCGGCAAGCACTGCATTCCACGGTCATCCAGAACGTCCCAGGCCTGCATGCGTTGGCGGCTTTCGTCCGTAAACGGAAAGTTGCTGCAATCTTTCCTCCACTCGCCGTTCGCCGTGAGCGTACAAGGGAAAAGCGGCTCGGGCGGGCCACCGGAAAAGTCATACAGACCAGAAAAATTCGGTACGGGCGCGAGCTGCAGCTGAGTGACCTCCTCCGACACTTGTCCACAGCCTGAAGCGACGATTGCCATCGCGGCAATTGAGCTGTGTAGTTTATTCACTTAGATCTCCCAATCCCCGAAAGACTCCAGCCGACGCGAATTCTCCTGCAAGCAGTTCGAGGGACCCTTCATCCAGGTCCACGCAATGACGAATTCCCGCGCATGCAGTGCCCTCCTCCGCAAGGCGTGCGCGCCAAGTGTCGTCTTCAGCCAGATCTTCGGGACCGACGAAAACGCGGGCGCCTGACTCGGGATCGGTATGTCTGACCAACAGGCTCCGCAATCTTGCCAGTCGCGTACCATTGCGAGCCCTGAAGCCGGACACGGTCACGACGAGCCCCTCTGAAACCGTATCTTCCACCCAGCCGCTACGGTATAGTGTATTGATGGCGCTGTGCTCGAATAGCCAGTTCACCGTCTCACCATTGTCGGTCGTTACAGCGACCCGAATGATCGGATGAGGATTCGACCACCTCAGACCGGAAATAACCCCATCGACTGACACCATTCCCTCCTCGATGGTCGGAACGTATGTCCCGTAGAAAGAGTGGTGTGAGTTAGCCGTCGTCACCGTCAGAGCAACCCCAATGAAGAGCACTGTCTTTAGAATCCTGTCGGCCAGCCTCCTCTCGAAACCTGGTTGCCTCACCAATAACATGTCTTCCTCCTTATGCCCCGACCAATTCCTTCATGAACCACAACCCGCTGAATTCTTGTATCCCATCGGCGGTCCGGCGAACGGTTTGGAAAACGCCCCAATCGCGTTCACGTCGATCTCGAGCATTGACGGCCCTTCTACGTCCAGAAGTTCTTCAAAAGCACCCGAAAATTCTTGCACTGAGCTCACCGCTCGATATTCAAGTGACAGGGATGCAGCAAGCTTTTCAAAGTCCGGCGTGTGTAAATCCGTGTAGAAGCTTTGCGTCTCACCGCTGGCCGCCTGAATATTTCGAATGACCTGATAGCCATGGTCATTCATCAGGAGCAGGATCATGTTGACGTTCTCTTGCACAGCGGTAGCCAGTTCGCCCAAGCTGAGAGCGAGCCCGCCATCTCCGCAGAGAGCAACCACCTTTTGTCCTTCTACCGCTACGGCCGCTCCGATTCCCATTGCCAAGCCTTGCCCGATACCGCCACCGACAGCATGAACGCTGTCCCGAGAACGAAAAATCTTCAGCAGGCGGTTTCCCCAAGCGCTATTCGACACGGTTACATCACGCACCCAGGGTGAGTTCCTCGGCATCAGGCACTGCAGTTGCGACACCAATTTCGCGTGAGGTCCCAACTCCGATATCAGCCGCGCCTCCGAGGCCTGCCGCGACGCGCGGACATCCTCGGCAAACCCCGGATCGATGCTCAGCTTTCCATGCAGTCGCTCCGAGAGCTCGGCAAGTACTACGGCGCTGTCGGCCTCGACAAATCCGCGATTGGGATAGGAGCGAGCATCCGCCTCCGGGTCGGCGTCTACCTGATACAGGTTTTCCGGCAATGGGAGTTCGTAGACATGCGTCTCGTTGCTGCGAAGCCTGGAGCCGACTACAAGCATGAGATCGACCGTTGCGTAGAGGTCGACGCTACTCGGTGCCAGCGTGTACGAACCGATACTCGACGGATGATCCTCGGGCACGATGCCACGCCCATTGGTGCTCGTTACGATCCCGATACCGAAATCAGCCAGTTTGCGCGCGGCGTCGCTTGCGTGTCGGGCACCTCCACCGAGCCAGATCATCGGCCTGCGCGCGCCGCGAAAGGCTTCCACGATCCGGTCCATTCGTCCAGCGTCGGGTTGCTTGGGCTCCACTCGTGGTGGCGAAAGATCCACCGGGCAGGAAATCCGTTCGCTCTGTATGTCTATAGGGATTTCTACGCTGACCGGACCTTGAGGGGCTGTCAGCGCGATACGCGCGGCCTCACTCAAAATATCGCAAGCCTCATCCGGGCTTCGTACCCTGAAACACGCCTTGCTGATTGCACCCAGCATGCACGTTTGACCCAGTGACTCGTGAATGAATCCCCGGCCCTCGTCAAGAAACGGCGAATCTATTTGACCCGTCAGATGCAGCAACGGAGTACCTGCGGTTTGCGCTTCAATCAATGCTCCGGCAGCGTTCCCCGCCGCTGTTCCCGTGCTGGTAAAGACGACACCCAGCCCTCCCGTGACGCGCGCATAAGCGTCCGCCATATTCGTACCGCCCGCCTCCCCCCGGCTCGGAACAAATCGGATTACACCGCGTCTGTTCAGAGCCGCAAGCATGGGGAGATTGTGGATACTGATAACGCCGAAAACAGCTCGCACACGACAGACTTCAAGTAAGCGTGCGGCAAGATCCGCCACGTCCATATCGAACCGCGCTGTGAGGTCAGGCAAATCGCGACTGACCACCGGAAATCTCCACTGTTGCACCTGTGATATAGCTCGCACGGGGCGAGGCGAGGAAAACGATCGTGTCACCCACTTCCTCAGGCATCCCGACACGCCCCAGAGGGATCGCTCGCTTCCTTGCCAATTCAGCGAGCCATGCGTCGCGAGACATCTCGGATTCAGTGCGCTGCTCGAATCGTCTCTCCCATTGCGCGGTCAAGATCAGTCCCAGCAGAACCGAGTTCACTCGAATGTTCTGCGGTGCCAGCTCCCAACTCAGGGACTTGACGAGATTCAAAACGCCAGCCCGAGCTGCGGACGTGCAGACCAATTGGGGCTCGGGACGACGTGCCAACAGTGAGTTGACCACGACGATCGATGGGCTTTCTGCTTGCGAAAGCTCAGGCAGAAACACTTTTGTCGGATAGATGACGCTGAGAAACTTGAGCCTGAGTTCTTCCAGCCACTGGTCGTCGCTCGTTTCCTCAAACGTAGTCATTATCGACCGTCCGGCGTTTTCAATCAGGCAATCTACTTGGCCCAGTACGCTGACAACACGTTTCCGAAAATTCTCTACCTGGCCGCAATCAGTCACGTCGCACTTCACGCCCAGGACCGTGCCGTCCGTTTCATCGCGGAGTCGCGCCGCCGCCGTCGCGAGCCGACTTTCGTCTCTCGCACAAATCGCGACACGGGCTCCCTCCAGGAGAAATTGCCTGGCAGCGGCAAGGCCGATACCCGAACTGCCGCCGGTAACGACGACAACTCTGTCTTGCAAGCCCAGATCCATAATGGGTGAAATCCGCTAGTAAACCGCTGCGACACCGGGGCTTTTTTCCGACCCCAGACTCGCTGATAAAAATTCCGAGACGATCCAATTGAATTCTTTCGGCGCTTCCAGATAGGAGGCGTGGCCGGCGCCTGCGATGCTTGCAAAATTGCAGTGCGGTATCTTCTCGGCAAGCCGTTTGCTGCCGGATGACGGCATTACTTCATCGCAGCTACTGGTCAAAACAAGCGTCGGCACCGCAATTGACGCCGCGTAAGAAGTGATATCGGCTTGAGCGAGCATCCAGGCTGCCTGAACATAGCCGGGTATCGACAGACTGGTCATATTGGCTTGCACGAAGTCCTTTGTTTCCTCAGAAGCATTCTCGGAGAGTAGCCGCGGCGCCCTTTCTTCTGCGAATTTTTCCGGGCCTTGCCGGCTGATCTTCAAGACTCGGTGACGGAGACTTTCCGGCAGTATTTGCGCCCCCTCGCAGTTGTAGCCCATGGCGCTGTTCGCCAGAACCATCGCGTTGACTTTGTTATCGAATTTCGCCGCAAACGCAGACGCTATGAGCGCTCCGAGCGAATGACCCACGATACAACAGCTTTCGACCTGTAACGACGACAGGAATTCATTGAGAACTTGAGCGTAGTCGATAACGCTGGGTCTTTGCTTCGGCAGCTCGGTCGAATCGGCGTAGCCCGGAGCGTTCCACGCGATTACGCGAAAGCGCTTCGCGAAACCATCGATTTGACCCGACCAGGACTGCGCATTGGAGCCAATGCCGTGTAGCAGCACGAGAGCCGGCCCAGTTCCACGCGTGCAATAACTCACCGAAAGTCCACTGGGTAACTCCCTGACCGCGCTCTCGATCACAATCGGTGGTTGGCCGCCAAACCCGGCCATTGCTCGACAGATGTCTTGTAGGGTGCAATCACAAGAATGCCCGCTACGAAGGCCGCAAACCTGTTTGGGGGTCTATGAGTTCCCATAGGGTTCCCTCGTGGAATGTTTTGTATACAAAAATATGATTGTGATATTAAACAACCCTAAACAAATTCCTGATGACCGTCAACAGTTGCCTGATGGGCATGCAGAAGGTTTCAACACATTTTCCGTCACTCCAGTGCGTTGCGCGGCCAGGACGGTGGACCATGGCCGCCGGCAATGAGCTGATAGTCCTGTTTTTTTCCGGATGCTGTGACGGTCAGCTATTCTGTCAATTGAGCGCTTCGCCGCTCCGACGTCTTGC
Source organism: Candidatus Rariloculaceae bacterium (assembly GCA_965237785.1). Taxonomy (GTDB): domain Bacteria; phylum Pseudomonadota; class Gammaproteobacteria; order Steroidobacterales; family Rariloculaceae; genus UBA6522. The sequence goes on along the minus strand of OZ250159.1, from coordinate 4,059,458 downwards.
TGAACGCCATGCAGTCGAACCACCGGACACCGATGATTGAATAGTGACATTCGCCACCATGACGTGGAATCAGCACCCGTACCCCCGCTCCCGGGAACCTACCTCTGCCGTCTGCAGGAGATTCCCGACGGTGACGGAAAGGAGTTTGTCTTCGGCAAGAATGGCGAGGCGTTCAGGTTGGTGGTTTTCAGGCTCGCTGAGTCCGCATGGGGCTACCTGAATATATGTCCGCATCTGTCGCTGCCTCTGAATGCGCAAAAGGCATCGTTCCTGATTTGTCGACCCGGTCACGTCATGTGCCGACATCACAGCGCGATATTTCGTTTCCAAACCGGACGTTGTGTTGCCGGGCCGGTCAACGGAGGGCAATTGACTACGGTTCCAATCAGCGTCGTGAACAATACCCTCACGATTGGCGAACCTACACAGTAGCGTCGATCCAGCTCTACGCGATATGCACGCCCCGGATATTCGTCTTCCGACGATAGACCCGCAATATCGGCACCCGGAGTGGCGGACGCAGTACTCGGTCAGCATGTCCCGATACTCCGCGACATCAGCCTCGTCGCACAACCGTCCGTGTGCGCCGCGGGCTGATGAAGTATCCGCACGGCCTCTCCGTTTACGAACAAATCCCTTTTCTCGCTGAAAAACGTATCGGTGGGCCACGCCTCAAACGGTGGGGCCGGGTTCTGCTCAATCATTCTGAGTAGAACATTCTCATGCGCGTCTATGCTGGCGCCTTCGACCGCGTCAGTAATGGTTCTCGCAACGTTGCCTCCGGCAATCGTGCTGCCTGCCTGCCGATATTCGCATTACCGCCAACGTGATCGCGATGAACGTGCGTGTTCACGACGTAACGAATGGGTCGATCGGTCAACTCTCGGATCGCAGCGAGCACGTTCTCGCTGGCTTCGGACAACATCGAGTCGACTACAAGTACGCCGTCAGTTCCGATCTGAACCGTGATATTGCCGCCCGCGCCGACGAGCATGTATACGCCCCCGTGGACCGGGACAATTTCGATCGCCGGTGTGTCGAACTCGCCCTGCTGGGGATGGGCCGGGAACCGGGCCGCGAACGAAAGGAACAGCGCCGACAACCCGAGCATTGACGTACGTTTCAACAAACGAATGTTCGCAGCCGCCATTAACGACATCTGCGGCGCCGTGTTCACCTTTGGGATGCACGGAAACGCTATCTGGCGCAACATGTCCCACGACAAGCCCGCGCGCGCGGCAATGCCGTGAACGCTCGGAGACATCATGGGCTGTTCATCGAAGTACCACCGGCGCCGAGATGCTCCATGAACTCCGGGTACATCGTTTCCGCGCCACCCAGAACAGCACGCATCGGCAGCCCGTTATGTTCCGCGAATTCGGCCAGAGGGGGGTGCCGACCCGCCCGGCAGGTCCCAAGGGGGAGAATACGGCCAGTCTAAGTTCACAGTAAACCTCATGCCGTACCCTCCGTCACTGCCTCCTCCGCCACGAGCATTCGCCGTGCGATCGAGACAAACGCCAGGGCCGTCGCGGGCATGACGACGGCATACAGCAGCACCGAGACCGCCAGACTCGGATCCGCGAGAATTCTTAACGTGATCGTCAGCGCCAGTGCCAAGTTCTGGACCCCGACCTCAAAGGTTATGGTGACCACCTGCCGGATGGGTAACCTGAAGACGCGGCCCAGTCCGTATCCGAGCCCCATGGTCAGGACATTCATCGTGATGATCAGGGCACCAGCATTGGCGAAGTTCGCCAAGATCACGTCGTAGCTGGAGAGCGCAGCCAGAAAGAGGACGACGATAAGGAGGGCCAGGACGGCCCGGCGTATGGGCTCTAGCGCCTTCTCCGCAAACCGTGGGAACCGGGCCCGAATGAACATGCCCACGACGACCGGCACGAGCGTGAGAAAAATCAGCTCCCGAAGCATGTCGAGCAAGGGCAAGTCAGGGACTTGCCCTTGCTCGAAGAAAACCTGCAGCGCAAAGTACGTCAGGAAGGGGATTGTAAATACGGTGACGACGCTCGTGATTGCAGAGAGCGTGACGCACAATGGAACGTCGGCACGCGCTGCAAACGAATACGCGTTCGAGGTGATGCCGCTCGGGCAGGCGGCCAGGATCACCAGGCCGACTGCAATTGCCGGTGCCGCGCCAAACAACCAGGCCAGGCTGAAAGCGGCCAGCGGTAGTGCCACCATTTGAGCGGCGAAACCGATGGCGACGGCTTTCGGGTAGCGGATGACGCGGCTGAAGTCAGCGACGGTCAGCGACAGGCCCAATCCCAGCATGACGAGCCGCAGCACGAAGGGCACGACACGCGAGTTGATGAAGGCAACCTGCTCGGTCAGCGCCTGCAGAATCTCCAAATCAATTATTCCTCTACCGGGGCTCCGAACTCGGTGCCGTCTTCCTTGATCACTTGGGCGCCCTGCATTCCATGGGCTTCCGTATTCCAGGAAGGATGCCCCCGTGCGCTGATCCGCTCGCCCGGTTGGATTATGTCCTTGTGCCAGCCGCGCCGCCGCAGCCCCGTTGCGTTACTGAACTGAATCTCCCAGTTCTCCACTTCGCCGCTTTCCGTCGTTACATCGACGTAGAGCACGGGGTGCGGATTGCGAAAATCGAAACGGGTCACCACGCCCTCGATCTCGACCTCGCTGTTCAAATCGAAAAATGGAGCCTGGGCGTGATGGGCGTACGCCGCCGTCGCGATCAGTCCCAGCACCGCTACCGCCAAATACCTCATGTCTCTCCTCCTCGGGTGAGCCGCAACCCTCTCAACTGTCCAAGTCCCTTCCTCATTCGGCCTGGCGTTCCTCCAATTCGCGAACACCCAGGGGAACGATATCGGGGTCCCGGCCGCCGAAGTCGGCCAGATTCGTACCCTTCTCCGGATCCGCGTATCGGGTCGCGAACCGTGCCTGATCGAGCTCACAGCCATAGGGCAGAATCAGCGGATCCTCCCCGGCGAGATACTCGAACTCGAAGTAGATCGGCTCCGCGAGTATCAGCGGATCCTCCGTGAGCACCTTCGCAAACAGGCGATCCCCATCCCGCGAATAACGTTCGGTGACCTTCTTCAACGTCGATGAAGGGATTCCACCGAAGTCCTCGATACCATGGGGATCGTAGGGAAAGCGCTCGGTCACGACGACGAGCTCATCCCCCTCATACGAGCCGATGGAGTGCCCCTGCCAGGAAAAGTCATAGGGGCCGGCCTCAGGATGCCCCCAGCCCTCGAGCCACACGGTCCGAATAATGTCGTCCTTCTCATACTCGAAGATGACCCGGTCGGTGAGCTGATGGATCGCCCAACGGTAAGGATCGCCGAACAGCGAAGGAGGGGTCGCCTGATAACAGTCGAACTTCGGCCCGATGGTCTCCTCGTAGGCGTCCCACATCTTCTGCCCGACCGGCGTGAGCTTGAGGTCCGCCACGACGAACGGGCACGTGGCGCCGTTGGCCGCGCAGGTCAAAGGCGAATAGCGTCCATCGAGATCCGGCGCTGGGGGAGGCCCTAGCGGCAGTCCTTCCTGTGCGGTGGCGAGCGCGTGACCCAGAGCCAGGACGAGCCCACCCGCTATAGCGATCCATCTGCAAGCAGACCGTGTGGGTGACAATTCTCTGTTCTTTTGTCCGGCCATGTTACGTCTCCAGTCTCTTTCGGCGCCCGCCGGCGGCCAGCTCGTGGATGATTCCGTAAAGCATCTGCTGGTAATCCAATGCGGCTCAGCGTTTGTCGACTACGATTTCACCGCCCTTGATGACGACCTGCACGTTCAGGAGCTCCAAGATGAGCTCGAGCGGGTCACCGTTGACGACAACGATATCGGCGAGCTTGCCGGGCTCGAGCGTACCGAGGTCTTCGGTCAACTCGATGAACGCAGCCGTGTTGGGCCCCATGAGCTTGAGGATGTCACGGGGCGAGAACATCAGATTCAGGGTCTTCAATTCATGGTAGAGCCCATCGTGGGGGTGATATCCCGAATCCGTGCCGAAACCGTAGGTGACGCCCGCGTCCCAAAGCGTGCGTCCGTTGACGACCTTTTCTCCGGCTTCGCGCCCCCGGCCTCTGCCGTTCAGGATGCCATCGGGCCAGGGACTCCCATCGCGGAAAGTCGGTACGTTGTCTTTGTTGAAGATGCCGAATACGGGAACGCCGAAACCCACCGTCGAGAGATTCTCGATCCCGGCGTCGGCGACCCTGCGGGCATCTTCGAGACTCATGAAGCTGCCGTGGGGCGTGTGCACGAGCTTTGGCGTCCCGAGTTCAACGGCCGCAAGCATGGCGGGCACGCTGACGGCGTGGACCATGACGTCCAGATTGTGGTGCCGGCCTTCGTCCACTACCGCCGCCAGTACGGTTCTCTCCTGATCCGTGGGAGTGGGCTCGATGCGAAGCTTGATGATATCCACCCCGAGCTCAGCCAGCACACGCACGCGCTCGCGAGCTTCCTCGGGAGTATGGTAGTCCCTGGGGTCGGCGCGGCCCGAGCTGATGATCCTGGGCCCTTCGAGCTCCCCTTCGTCGACGCGTCGCTTGAGCTCCAGGATATCCAGTGCCGGCCCGCCGCCGGCCATAAGCGTGGTAAACCCGGCATCCAGGAACTCGTGCATCCGGGTTTGCGCGTTTCGCTCGAACCACTCGTCGGCGTTGCCGTTGATGATATCCCGGTCATGGATGATGTGCCGGTGGGCGTCGATGAAGGCTGGCATGACGGTCATACCCTCGGCGTCGAGCGTCTCGACTCCGCTGTCGTTCGGTGCACCCTCATCGACCGAGACAATGCGCCCGTCACGGACAACGATGGAGCCGAGCGCCACATCGAGGCCGCTGCCATCGAGCAGCCGAGCGTTGGTGATTACGAGGTCCTGGGCCAGGCCGGATACCCCGAGCAGGACCAGCGAGGCGAAGGCTGCGATACGGTTGAATGACGTCATTTGGTTCTCTCCGACCGAGCACCACGATCTCCCTGGCACTGTCGCGGCGTGGCCCAGTCATCTGCGGACTTCAGGACGGCCAGATTTGCGGCGCCGACGCCAACCACCGGTTTGCTGTTCGAGGACAACAGCGGGAAACTTCGCGGCATTCTACTCCGGCGGTTGATTGCGCCCCTCGATCAATACCGTCCCGTCCTCCATGGTGATCGTTGCCCCCTGCATGCCATAGGTGCCCGGCTCCCTCGACGGGTGCCCGACGGCCGTAAGTACGTCGCCGGGCTTGATCGTGTCGGCGTCCCAGCCCCGCTTTCTCATGTTCGCAACGTTGGCAAACTGGAGGGCCCATTCCACTGTACGGCCCTGCTCGTCGGTGACCTCCACGTAAGCATGGGGATGCGGGTTGATGAACTCGAACCGGGTAACGACGCCGCGTATCTCGACGAAGCGATCGAGATCGTAGAACGGTACCTGTGAATGATGCGCCGATATCGGCCCCGCCATAAAAAGCCCGGCCACCGCGTGGAACATAAACAAGCCCTGTCGGATCATCGTGTGCTCCTCGGTATTACTCGGTTTCCCACCTGGACGGCAAATATTTGAGAGGCTCTCGGGCCCGGACGGGATCACAACCGTATGGCAGGGCCAGATCTTCTTCGGAACGCTGCCACTTAAAGGAGAAACCCGTCGGCTCCGTCAGGAACACGGAGTCTTCGACCTCAAGATCAAGTATCAACTGATCGCCTTCGCGACGATAACGTTCGAGCACGCGCTTCTCTGTCGAGGACGGAACATTTCCAAGATCTTCGAGCCCCGTCGGATCGTAGGCGAACTTCGTCGTTTCGACGACCAGCTCGTCACCTTCGTACCAGCCGATCGAATGCCCCTGAATCGAAAAGTCGTAAGGACCCGGCGCCGGATGGCCATGGCCATCGAGCCAGACCGTTCTGACCACATCGTCCTTCTCGTAGGTCAGGACCACGCGGTCCTGGAGTTGCGCGATGCCGAACGCATAGGGATCTGCTGCCAGCGATGGAAGTGAACCCTGCACGCAACTGTACTTCGTGGCGATCGGCTCATCGAAGATTTCCATGTAGGCGAGCGCCCTCGGGTGAAGCGGCATTTTCTCGATTTCGAATGGACAAGGACCCCCATCTGCGGGCAAACAGGAATCAGGCGCCCAGTTGCCCTGGAGATCAGGAACGCCTCCGCCCGGTCGCTGACTCACGGCCTGACTGGTCACCAGCAGCAGAACCGCGACGCCGAAGGATAATTGCATGTTCACCCTCATGTCCGTAGTATAACGGTATTTCAGCTAGCGAAACAATATTTTGCAATCAAAACTTACGCGGATTGGGGGCAACGGATGACAAGAACTACGTTATTCATACTGCTATCGACTGTTCTTTCCGGTCTGGCACTGGCTCATCATTCGGTCCGGATCACCTACGACATGACACAGCTTATCGAGCTTGAGGGCGAGGTCACCGGAGTCGTTTGGCGGAATCCTCACGTTCGTTTCGAGCTGATGGGGCGGAATGGCGACGGCGAGGCAGTGAGCTGGGATGTCGAGAGCATTCCTGTCACGCGATTAACCCGAATGGGGATTACCCAGGACGTGCTGAAGGTCGGTGATTCCGTCATGATCGCCGGTTACCCCGCCAGGCGGGCCGGCAATGCCGCCTACGCCATCAACCTGCTGTTGGCGGACGGCCGCGAGGCGTTGCTCGACACACCGACGGCCAGGTGGAAACCGGATAACTTCATCGGCACCGGCTTGGACGGGACTCCCGGCACCGCCGGCGCTGACGGTTCCCTCGGGATATACAGGGTCTGGAGCACGGATGGGAGTTTTCTCAGCACGGAGACGCGTTTCCTCACGGAGGGCGGAACGCTGAGCTACCCGCTGCAGGCTGCTGCCCGGGAAGCACTGGCCGCCTTTGATCCGCTCGATCCCGACAATCCCTTTCGGACCTGCATGCCAAAGGGAATGCCACTCATCATGCAGCAACCTAATCCCGTCGAGTTCGTGCAGGGAGGCGACGTGATCCACTTCAACATCGAGGAATTCGACACGAGGCGAAGGATTGCAATGACCGAGGCGACCTCGACCCAGGGCGAGCCTCCGAACCTCCTCGGTCACTCCGTCGGCCGGTGGGAAGGCGGCACGCTGGTCGTCGAAACCACTGGCATCGACTATCCGTATTTCGATCAGACCGGCTTGCCACAGAGCGAAGCCATAGAGACGGTAGAAAGATTCACCTTGAACGACGACGGCAGCCGCCTCGACTACGAGCTGGTCGTGACCGACCCCTGGCTCTTCACCGAGCCGGTGACGCTGAGCAAGTCCTGGCGCTGGGTTCCGGGCGATCGGGTGTTGCCATTCGACTGCACGTTAGAGGGCTAAGACCGGTGTCCTCCGGGGCCCGTCCACGCAACTGCCGCCGGTGATCTGATCCCTTCGGTCCAGGACTCTGCGCTACCAACTCAGATCATGGCGCTCGATAGGCGTCGACCGAACTCGCCGGCCCGTGGCAAAGTAAATGGCATTGGCAACCGCGGGCGGCGTCGGCGGGCCGCCCGGCTCACCCATGCCACCCCACCAGCCGTCCCGAGAGAGCGCGTAGTGAACCTCGACCTCCGGCATCTGATGCATCCGCATCAGCTGGTAGGCGTCGAAGTTGCGAGTCACGAACTGACCGTTCTCAAGATTCAGGCCTCCGTATAGAGCATGTGAGAGCTCGTAGCAGACGGAGCCCTCGATTTGTTCCGCCCCGGCCCGCGGGTTGATCATGTAGCCGCAGTTCATCACCAGAAGGACCTTCTCGACCGACAGCTGACCGCTGCGGGTCACGGACACGGTGGCGCACGCGCCGCAGACCGAACCATGAGACGCGACGATGGCGAGACCCATGCCCTCACCCCGAGGCAGATCGGTCGTGAAACCGGCCACCTCCTGCAGCTTCAGGAGGACTCTCTGCCATGCTTCCTGGCCCCTGGTCATCTCGAGTCGCCATTCGAGTGGGTCCCAGTCGCCTGCCAGCGCCAACTCATCGACGAACTGCTCGATGATGAATCCGTTCTGGTTGGCGCCCGGGGCGCGATGCGTTGCGGTCGGGATGTGGGCCGCGACGTTGTGGCGCTCGTGGCGCCTGTTGGGAACGGCGTAGGACATCGTTCCGATCGAATAGTCGGCCGTCGCCGGGCCAACACTTTCCGCGCCCTTGTGGGCGAACCACACCGCGCGCGAGAAAAACGCCTCCGGCAGGCCGTTGTCACCGAGCGAAGCGGTGAGCCGGGTGTAGACCGGCGGCCGCTGTTTATCCTGCATGACGTCTTCTTCACGGGTCCAGATGACCTTGACCGGACGACCGACCTGTCTGGAGATCTCCGCAGCCTGCCGGGTCACGGCCGTGGAGCCGCCCCCGTTGCCGCCGAACCCACCGCCGATAAACCCGGTGTGGACAAAGACATCCCGCGTGTCCCGACCGAGCTGATCCGCCACCACCCTGAGCGGTGCCGACTGATCCTGGGCCGGGGACCAGACATCGACACGTTCGTCAGTCACGCTTACCGTGGCGTTGATCGGCTCCATTCGGGCGTGGGTTTCGTACGGACGGTGATACTCGGCCGTGATCATTCGATCGGATGCGCCGATCATCGCGACCGCATCCGCGCCCGACTCGTTGCTCACTTCGCCCGCGACCTCAAAAAGTCGCCGAGCCTCCGCGGCCTGCGTGGCATTACTCACGTCTCCCTCGGGCCCGAAGTCCCATTCGACGGGCATGAGATCGAGCGCGGTCTTGGCCCGGTACCAACTATCAGCCACAACGGCGACGCCATTCTGCAGGTCGGAGGTGAAATCCTTGCCTTCAACGGCCATGAGCTCGATCGCCGTGAGGACCCCGGGGCGATCCCTGATCGCATCGAAGTCGAAACTCCTCAGCCCGCCCCACGGAACGGGACAGCTTTTCACTGCCGCGTAGACCATTCCGTCCAGGCGAGTGTCTATGGAGTAATGAGCACTGCCATCGACCTTAACGGACGCGTCCAGTCGCGGGGTCGGCTTGCCCAGGAGCCACCACTCCTCCGGTTTCCTTATCGCCGGCTCTTCGTCCAGGGTGATCTCCGCCGCTGCCGTCGCAAACTCTGCGTAGGTGCCGCTACGGTTACCGCTCGTGAGCACGCCTTGTTTCTCAGTGACCTCAGCGCGGTCCACGTTCCAGGCGCGCGCAGCCGCTTCCTTCAGCCGTTCACGGGCAGATGCACCGGCCTGCATGATGTGCGGGTGTCGCAGGCGGACCAGCTGTGAGCCGTGCGTGGTTGTGACGATATATTCCTCGCCTTCGTTGACATGGCGGTTCATGTCGGCGAACACCGCCTGCACCTTTTCCCAGGGCACATCGAGTTCCTCGGCGACCATCGTCGCAACGGAGGTGAGGGCGCCCTGGCCCTGCTCCGTGTGGGGTACGCGGATCGTCACGGTGCCATCGGTGTCGATGGCGAGCCATGCGTTGATTTCCTCACCGCCCGTCGGCGTCGTCCAGGGTTTCGGTGCAACCACCGCGGCAAAGGCCCCAGGGATGCGGAAGCCGAGCAGGAAACCGCCACCTGCGCCAGCCATCGTGCGAATAACCGTACGTCGGGAGAGCATCCTGTCCATATCAATCACTATCGCCCCTCAGGCGAATCTGGTTCTCCGCTTACCGATATCCGAGCGAGCGCCCGGTACACGACTGAACCTTTTGCACTCATCCCCCCAGAAAAAACCCCGCCGAAACAGCGGGGCGTTTCCCTCAAAAAACCACTACATCCCTTGCGCTCGGTTAGAAGCCCCAGTTGAGGCCGACTCGGTACAACCGGCCCCGAGGGTCGTGCAGAATCGTCTCCGAGGTCAGGAGGGTGAAAGCCTTCCGCGGAGGCTCCTTGTCGGCGACGTTGATGACGCCTGCCGTGAAAGCGCCCCGCCCACCTCCCAAGAGCAGGTTGTAGAGCAGGTCCACGGTCGTGTGGCTAGACTCCTCGGTTATGCCTATACCCCGCACGTTATCCTCCTTAACCCCCGAAATATACCGAAACGTAGCGCGGGCGGAATGGTTACCCCTAGCCCAATCGAAGCGAAGGTTGCCCATCCACGCCGGCGTCGGCACACCAGCGTTGGTTTCGTTGTGCAGGCCGACACCATCGGCGACGCCTGACTCCGTGGAGACGTCATACGTCAGCGTATATGTACCCTGAAGCCCGACCCCAAAGTTGTTGCCTCCGGCGTCGAACCCGTAATCGAAGTTCAGGTCGATGCCGTCGGTGTCGATGAAATCCTGATTGATGTAGCTCAGTTCGATGCGCGCAATGTCCTGCGACAGCAAGTCTGCCACCACGTTCGTGCCCGCAGCAGGACTTATGACGATACGAGGATCATCGATCGTGCCGTCCGCAAGGTCGTTGTCGAAAACAAGGTTCACGTCGTCGGCAACCACCAGATTCTTGAAGTCGATGCTCCAGTAGTTGATGTCCATCGTGAAATTGTCGGTCGCGTCCCAGGTGAAGCCGGCCGTGAAGTTGTCGGCCTCTTCGGGCTTGAGGCTGGCATTGCCCGTCGTGATGGCGCGGGCGACGACCGACTCGCCGTGCAGCTCAGTCGCGGGGCCGCGGCCGATCGTGGCGCCGAGGATCTGCAGCTCACCGGGCACTCTGAAGGACGAGCCGGCCGTCGCGCGAACGAACAGACTCTCCGTCGGAGTCCAGAGGATACCGACTTTGGGATCCGTGGTGTTCACCTCACCGTAGTCCTCGTACCGCGCCGCGAACTGGATCTCCAGAGTATCGAGGGGGAAGAGCGCGAGTTCGGCGAACAGCCCATCCGCATCGCGATCGCCCGAAAAGTCGAGCTGCGGCCTGGAGGCGACGAAGGCGAACGCGCCATCGTTACTCAGATCGTCCCAATCGATCTGGAAGCTCTGGTTTCTGACCTGGGCTCCCAAGGCAAGAGCGACGATATCGCCGAGGTCGCCGGTTGCGACAAAATCGAGCGTGGTGAGAGTGGCGGTGCCGTCGGCCGTGGGATTGCCGAAGAACCATTCGAAGACCGCCGAATCGTTGTAATGCGCATCGCCGGGAGAAGCCAAGAAGTTGTTGGCCATGGGATTCCAGCACGCGTCCCGGGTCGGCAGCCCCTCGCAGTTCAGGGCCATGCGGAACCGCTCCGCGATGGTATCGCGTCGAACTTGGATGGTATCGTTTTCCGACCACGTAGCGGTCGCGTTCCACGACCAACTATCCGTGAAATCTCCCTCTAGCGACGCGGCAACGCGATAGGTGTCCTGCTGGGACCTGTTCTCGACGGGCTCCGGTTCTATGGGACTCCTCGCGCTATACTGGAGCCTATAGTCAGCGATCGGGAGTCTGGACCGAGCGTGCTCCGCGATGATGCCGGGATTGGTCGACGGCACGACGGGCCCTCCCAATATGGGCAAGCCAAACGCGGCGTCTAACTGGAGCCGAGCCTGCGCAAAGCCGATCTCAACCTCACTCCTGAGGCCATTGCCAAAATCGTGATCGATGGTTGCGAGACCCACGAATCGCTCAGTCTCCGCGAGGATGTTATTGCCGTAGGCGATCACCTTGGCGCAGAACGGTGCTCTCGGGCTGCCTCTCAGAAGGCCTGCCCTCGGTGAGTCGGAAAGCAACGGGCTACCGCAAAGCGGATCCGCAATACGAGGTCCCCCGGCGACTGGCCTCAGGCTCCCGGGATTACCAGAGCTCGACACAAGCCCGGTAAGGAGACGATCGTCGCTGAATAGATCGTCGACCTTCAGACGCTCGCGACTCGTGTACTCGAACGCCGCGACGATACTGGTGTCCCGCCCCTGGGAGCCAAAAATGGCGCCCACCGTGTACTCGTCCGTACCGGATCGATCCGTGTTCAAACCGCGGAAGTGTACTTCCGCTCCTTCGAAATCCCTGCGTGTGATGAAGTTCACTACACCGGCCACGGCGTCACTACCGTAAAGGGCGGACGCGCCGTCGGTCAGGATCTCGACTCGGTCGATCATGATCGCAGGCGTGATGTTATTGACGTCCACGGCGACATTGCCTTCGGTACCAATGGAACCGTCGACGGTCTGCCGCCTGCCATTCAGCATCACCAGCGTGGCCCTTGGACCGACACCCCTCAGATTAATGGAGGCGGTCGGCGAGGAGCTGTTTTCAATGTTTCCCATCACCATACTACCGTTGGTAACAGACATGTCCTTGAAAATCTCGCCCACCGAGTTCCGTTGTTCGTTGGCCAGATCTTCATAGGACAGCACGGTGATCGGCTGCGAAGAGTCGACTGGTCTGGCAATGTAGGATCCCGTGACCACGACTTCCTCGATCTCATCCTGACCGAACGCGGGCAGCGTCCAGACGAGAGACCAGAGTGTGGCGAGGAAACAGAGCTTGGGAATGTTGCCTCGAATCATGATAGCCCCCTTATTGCTCATAATCTCATTGGAAAACGCTTCCTGTAAAAGAGATTGTGTTTGTTTGATTGCACGGTGCAGTGTAGCAATATTCTATATATGAAACAATCTTTATGATATTAAACATTCGAGCCGGTGTCATCTTGACAAATAACGGTCTATAGCAGGATAAGAGGGGCCGTTATTTTGCTCGCAAACGTACGTTTTTTCTGTACCACAAGGGCACAGTAATACTCGCCGATGACTCTAGTAGTGGAGGCGGCCATGTTTTCGGCGCGGGGAAAGGCCTCTCGTGAGGTCCAGGCGCCCCCCAAGACTTCAGGGCACCGCGGATGGATGGTCCGATGGGCTAGTAAAATGACCTGGATCTGGACGATCCAGCCCAGGCTTGGAGAGCGTGAGCCACTCAGGCGCGCCCTGACCCGATATCCCGGCTGCGTTGGTCAGCGAATCTCGACGCGAATGGTGTCTACACCGTCAACACCACCAGTCAGGATGTCCCCCCTGACGACAGCGCCCACACCGGCGGGCGTCCCAGTGTAGATCAGATCGCCTGGCTCCAAACGGTAGAGCCGGGACAAGTGTGCGACGAGTTCCGGCACGTTCCAGATCATGTGCGAGATGTTCGCGTCCTGGCGCGTCTGCCCGTTGACGTCCAGCCAGATTCGGCCGGTCTCGGGATTGCCGACCTCGGTAGTCGGATGAAGTGCGCTGATTGGGGCGGATTGGTCGAACCCCTTGCCTGTATCCCAGGGTCGGCCTTTCTCCCTGGCCTCCAGCTGCAGGTCGCGTCGCGTGAGATCAATACCGACGCCATAGCCCCAAACGTGCCCGTACGCTTCCTTTTCCGATATCTCAGCGCCCGCGGCTCCGATGGCGACGACCAGCTCTATTTCATGATGTAGGTTCCTTGTGGCGGATGGGTAGGCGACCTGCTCCCCGCTCTCAACCACGGCGTCCGCTGGTTTCATGAAAAAAAGAGGCCGATCGCGGTCGGGATCTTTGCCCATTTCTCTTACGTGCTCCGCATAGTTCCGGCCGACACAGTAGATTCGACGAACGGGATAACGATAGGCGCTGCCCACGACTGCCACGGACGAAACGGTAGGTTCAAATAGGTAGGTCATGAATTTCGCTCTCCAGCGTCACCGTTGCTCGCGCCACACGCCCAGCTTCTCCTGGACGATTCGATCCGACGCACTAAAGAGGACTGACTCCTCTTCCGCCTCGATGGCGTATGGTTGCCAGCAGGGGACCGCGATGATGTCTCTGGGACTATATGCCAGTCTCTGCCTAGCAACACCCTCCCCTGCAATCATGCACCCTCTCCCTTCCGCGACGCAGAAAACGGCGCCGTCCGTGCTCCTGTACTTGGTGCCATGAAATCCGGCCGGCAGTAGCTGAATAAATGTCGAGATGGTGGGGATGGCTGGCCCACCGGTTGTGGGATCCGTATACTGCATCTTCAATCCGTGGCAGGGGTCCCATTTGCTGTGCCGCTTGAGGCGCTCCAGGGTTTCACGGGCACGCGAATAAGGATAACTGAAGACGGGCGACGCGGTGAATCCTGCCTCGTAGTCAACAGGCAGCATGTTAGCGCCGTAGCGATGGAGGCTGTCTTGAGGTGGCGCTCGCTCCGGGAAGCGTTTGTCGGCGTAATGCTCAGAGAAGTTCGCTCCGAGAAATCGAATCATCGGCACATCCAGGACGTCGAGCCACACGAGCGGACCGTTTCCTTCATGCCCGTGATCGTGCCAGGTCCACGAGGGAGTCACGATGAAGTCCCCGGGCTCCATGTACGCCTTCTCGCCTTCTACGGACGTGTATCCTCCGCTGCCTTCAATAATGAAGCGTAACGCCACCGCCGTATGCCGGTGGGCCTGTGCGACTTCTCCCGGCGTGATGAGTTGCAAACCGGCATACAGCGACTCCGTGATGACGTGCCTTCCCCGCAAACCCGGGTTCTCCAGAACCAGGACCCGTCGTTCGGCCTCCGCGGCGCTAATGACGTCGGCCGACTCGAGCAGGATCGGCCTGAGCGCCTCATATTCCCAGAGGTGAGGTACTGAATTGATCCGCGGCTCTGACGTAAACCAATCATGGAAGAACCCCCACAGAGGTACGAGATCGTGCCGAGCCGCGCGGCTCTCGTAATCGGTACCTCGATCCGACGCAGTTGAGACGCTAACCATTACGCCTGCCCCCAGACCCTTGTCCGCCAATAGTCCCGACTCGCAGTAAGCTCGCTTCGAAGGTTGTTGCAGCAATCGAGAAGCATTCGGATGCATGACTCTTGCAATTCATCGGTCATTCGGGCCGACGGGATTGCAAAATTCACGGCACCAACCGGATACCCGCTGGGGTCCAAAAGGGCAACCGCTATGCCCATGATGCCCACAATGAATCCTTCTCGCGAGTATGCAACGCCTTGGCGGCGAACTTGCTCCAAGTCTTTCTTTAGCGTTTTTCTTGAGTCGATTGTCCTCTGCGTAAAGCGCTGAAACCGAATGTCCCTGAGGTACCGCGTCAATTCATCTTTCGGAAGGTTTGCCAGAATTGCTTTGCCACTCGAGACGGCATATGCGGGCGCCGAGTCGCCAACGTTCATCCGATACGTCAGTGGTTGCGGCGAATCGATACTGTCAATGACGTGAATCTTTGCCGATTTCCACACATTCAGTGCGCAGGTTTCCGCCGTCTTTTTCGCTAGTGCATTCAAGACTGGGCGCACGATTGCTTTCAACCGCTCTGCGTGCTGTGTTGCCGACACGATCGCGTGAACCCCATCACCGATGAAATATCCGCGTTCGGCCTCAGCCACCGTCACGTATCCGCGACCAATCAGATTATTCAGCAGCAGGGTCAGGCTGCTCTTCGGAATTTGAAGAGACCGCGATAATTCAGCATGTGTCGCCGGTCGGCGTTGAGGCGCCAGGAACTCCAGGACATCCAGGAGGCGATCTGCTGACTTTACGGAGCGAAAATTGTTTATGGTTGTAGTCGCTTTTGTGACTGAATGCATTTATGATACAAAAAAAAGAATAAATGTTCATCTATTTGAACATTTTGGCCGAATCTCGGTAGCAGATTTCCATTTGCGGTTCACCCGCGGCGAGTGTTTGGAGGGGATGGAGACGGCCCTTGACTAACCTCAACACAGGTCATCGCCCTGCACCAAAATTCTCACGGATTCCCAGACTGAAAATCCCGAACGCGATCGTATCTGGCTCGGAGTGGACGGGAAAATCGGTCAGGATGGCAACATCGCTCAAAGGACCTGGAAAGTCGATGAGACTACAGCGATGCCGTCAACGTTACATGAGCTGTAGGCTGGCGACATAACCGTGACCGGACCAGTGCGGGGTGGTGGTCCGGTTCTGCCGGGCCAGACGATGGTCGGTCAAAATGAGGGCTTCCGAGAATTGCTCAACAAGATTGGGACAGGCGGAGCGTAGGACATGGCAGAATTTGAATTGTTTTCCTTCTTTCGCAGTACCGCGAGCTGGCGTGTTCGGATCGCACTGAATCTAAAGGAAGTTCAACATGAACTAAATTTCGTCTGGATTCGTAGTGGCAAGCATGAACAACCAGAGTATCTTGCGATAAATCCTCATGGGCTCGTGCCAGCGCTGCGGATCGGAAACACGGTCGTGGGTCAGTCCATGGCAATTCTGGAATATCTCGAAGAAACTTATCCGAAGCCTCGACTCTTGCCAGACGATCCAGTCTCGCGGGCAAACGTACGGGCAGCGGCACAACTCGTGGCCTGTGACATTCATCCTCTAAACAATCGGCGAGTTTTACTTTATCTGAAGGACGAATTGACCTTGTCGCCTGCACAGGTAACGGGATGGGAGCGCAAATGGGTTGCAACAGGCTATGCTGGGCTTGAGGCTCAGGTCGCCAACAGTGCAGGCACATACCTCTTCGGAGATTCTGTGACTATGGCCGATCTTTGCCTTGTGCCGCAGGTGGAAAACGGCAACCGAGCCGGTGTAAACCTAGCTGACTACCCAACGCTTCATCGAGTTTATGATGCGCTGTGCGAACTACCCGCATTTGAAGCTGCACATCCGCGCAACCAAACCGACAATCCTGAACGATAGTGTGAGTTCTCAGTCACTTAAAAGCGTTCCCAACTCCATGTGAGGGGCTACCCGAAGCTTGGACCGTTCAATGATAGAATCGGGTATGCCGGTGGACGGATTCGAGCGGTCGATTTAACTGTTTGTTTAATATAGATATTTTATGGATAGTGTGCAAGCGTTCCCAACGATTTTCCCCATGGACGAAATAGTAGATTTTGACCAGTGACGCGTACTGAGTTCGGTACCTGTCGGAACCGAACTGCTTGGCTTGGCCGAGATCACAGGTGCATCGACGAATCCTGTCAAAGATGCCGATTGGCGCCATAGCCCGCGTTGGCGCATCTCGATTTCGTCAACACAAATTGCTGCGATGATCGCCAGGGAGCATGGTTAGTTGCGCCTTGCCGCGTCCATCTGAACGTTAGCGACCGCCCTGGCGCATCTGCGCCTGGATCGCCAGCACTGTGAAGAGGTGCACGGTGTGCTATTCCACGTTGCTGTCCAGCCACAACGCCGCCACCTCCCTGAACGACACGTCTTGGGCAGCCTCATTCCCCATGACGCATGTCAGCCATGCATGGAGTTCGAACATCTTCGGCTGCGACTTTTTCGCAAAAGCACTGACCGACCACTGGTTCCCGCCCGTGATGCCGAACTCCGCCCGCAGCGCCAGCTTCCAGCTCGGGCTAAACCGGGCCACCATTGGCGGTATTGTCACCATTCGGACACGCAGCATCGCCCTCTAATGGCTCGCCATATTGAAGTTTCCGCATCGCAATCCCCTCCTGAGCGCGGCGATTTTCGGAGGCAACCATGTTCTTCAAGTTACGTATCTCACGAGCTGCGAATTTTGCGACACGTGTATTCTTGTCGTCGAGCCAAGGGTCGAAGAGTTCTACCTTTGCCTGATATGTCTGAGCTGGACCGAATTCGCCCCGCATAACGCCAGTCTCCAACAATACTTGCGAAACATCGCCCTCGGTATCGTCACGGGCCGTGTCCGAAGCGAGGATGGCCCGGAGGATGGGGAGCAAATCCGGTCAGCCATTAAACCCCTGTAGCAAGGAAGCGAGGAACGCCAAGTCTTCTGCATTTGCGTCATGCACCGAATCGAGAAGAATGCTCGGCAACGGCTCCTGGAATTCTGGGTAGATCTTGCTTAGAAGGTTGATGGAACTTTGAGCGTTCCCAATCGACCCGGCGAGGGATAGAAAGATACGGGCGTCATCCGGTGCCCCGGAAGTGGCAGGGGAACGCCCTCGGAGCCGATGGGACGATGCGGTTCGGTGCCGTTTCCAAGGCCCCTAGATCACCCGACCGGGATGAGGTCCCGGGCCTCTTGCACGGCACCGGGCTTGAGCCTGCGACGGGCCGCTGCGACGATGCCGGGACCCCGGCGGTTGTGGCGCAAAAAAAAACGACAAAAAGGGGCGATTTCCCCTCGTGCGCGTGCGCGGCTGAAAAAACGCTCCCCTAACCCACTGTATTCGTTACTTTTTGTATCGTCCGATGTAGGATGCGTGCAGGCGGTTTCCGTTGTGGGGATGTTGCATGGTGCTTATTTTTCGGCGCCATGCAAGCGCCGCCGCCCATCCCCGACCGCGAACTGCAACGGCTGTTCCATGCCTCGTTCGCACATGAGTTCCGCCGCCCCGTGCGGGCGTACATGAAGCGCCGATGGATGAGGCCCTCCACGTTCAGCCGCGAGGCGCTCAACGACCCGGGGTTCGTGAAACGGGCGGTGATCAAACGCCGCCCGGTGGGGCTTACCACCGCCGACCAGGCGATGGCTTACATGAAGCTGCAGACTTTCCGCCCGCTGCTGGTGTTCGAAATAAAGGCGTTTCTGGACATCACCGGGGTCAAGGCCTGGCAGGTCGGGGAATGGGCCATCCACCAGTCGGCGTTCATTGAGCGGCTGTACGGGGGCGCCTCGCCCCGGCTTGCGACGATCGACCAACTGCGCGCCTGGATGCATCGGCAGTTGCGCCCGCGGCAGCTCGAGGCGGTGCTGCTCGCCGTGGCGAAGGAGCTGGCCGTGGGTGAGGAGGCCGGCGGCGATTTTTTTCCGAAACGAATCACTATGTCAAAGAGGAGAAGCAGGGATGAGCGTTGGGGTAAAGCTGTTGACGACGAGGGAGGCCGCCGAGCGGGTTTCGTTGAGCCCCAGAACGCTGGAACGCTACCGCGTCACGGGCGAGGGCCCCCGCTACCGCAAGATCGGGCGCTGCGTGCGCTACACGCCCGAGGACCTCGACGCCTGGGTCGATGCGTGCGCGCGGCGCAGTACGTCGGACCCGGGGCCCTGAGCGGTGCTAGTGTACTGCGTCATAAATGAATTGAATAAACAGGCGATCCATGTCATGCTCGATTGGAATCGACGACGAGGGCATGTCCATGGCGCGACCGGTCACCGTGCTGGAACTCACGGCGGAAGAGGAAACGGAATTGAATCGGCGTGTTCGAGCGAGCACGATATCGACGCGCGATTGCCTTCGCGCGCGCATCGTGCTGTTGCGTTCCAAGGGCATGAAGCAGTCGGAGGTGGCGCGGGTCGTGGGCCTGTCCACGGCCTCGGTCAACAAATGGTCGCAACGATTCGAACGCGAGGGGCTCGACGGGCTGGCGGATCGCGCGGGTCGCGGGCGCAAGCCGAGCATCGCGCTGGAACTCGTCGAGCGGGCGCTGGCCAAGGCCGCCCAGCCGGCACCGGGCCTTCGGCGGCGCAGCACGCGCACGACCGCGGCCGAGCTCGGCATCTCCGCCTCCAGCGTCGGGCGCATCTGGCGCGGCCATGGGCTCAAGCCGCATCTGAAGCGCACCTTCAAGCTGTCCAACGATCCGCGGTTCGAGGCAAAGTTCTGGGACATCGTGGGGCTGTATCTGGACCCGCCGGAGAAGTCCATCGTCCTGTGTTGCGACGAGAAGACGCAGATCCAGGCGCTGCAGCGCACCCAACCCGGCCTGCCGCTCGGCCTCGGCCACATCCGCACCCAGACCCACGACTACTATCGGCACGGCACGATCACGCTGTTCGCGGCGATGAACTACCTCGACGGCAAGCTCATCGACCGCATCGAGGCCAAGCACACGCATGTCGAGTGGCTGCGGTTCCTCAAGCAAATCGACCGCGAGACAGCGCCCGAGCTGACCGTGCACGTCATCGCCGACAACTACGCCACGCACAAGCACGGGAAGGTCAAGGCATGGCTGGCGAAGCACCCGAGGTTCCGGATGCACTTCACCCCCACATCGGGCTCCTGGCTCAATCTCGTCGAACGGTTCTTCGCCGACCTGACCGGCGTCATCCGCGACGGCAGCTTCGACAGCGTCGCTCACCTTCGGCGCGAGATCGTACGCCACCTGGCCGAATACAACGAAAACCCGCGCCCCTACAAGTGGGTCGCCAAGGGCGAGGATGTCCTCGCCAAGATCAAGCGCGCGCGAGCGCGACTGGCGGAGGTCCAGAACGATCATGAAAAGTAAATCTATTTGTGGCGCAGGACACTAGGTCCGCGCGGGGCGGGACGTTGCGCGCCGAGGCGGCGTAGGATCGTACCGGGGCGGGCAGTCAGTCGAAAAGACTGGTGGGATCGGTGCTCTGTGAAAACAGGTGGGCGTCGTTGTAGAGCATGTCGTAGCTGTCGCTGATGCGAAGGTAGGCAAATTGCCCTGATTTCGTCGACCAATCAATATCCTCTTCGAGCGAGCGCCGCTCGCAGGGCGACGGATCGAGCGTGAACGCGGTGCGGTCGTCGTGACCCACCGCAGGGTCCCCTGCCTGCACGAAGCCGGCCGCAAGGCTCCAGAGCACGCACGCAAGCCACGGCAGCACCAGGGCGTCGGCGCGGGCAATCAGAAGCACCGGGGTCATCGTCGCGGCGATCGCCAACGGCGCCATCATCCACGCAGCGTTGCGAGCAGCCAGTCCGCAAGCGGCAGGACCGTTCGGATTCCGATGTCGGGTAACGGTGTTCATGGCGTGCATCTCCCGAAGCGAAAGGGTCTGCTCGGCTGGACGCGGGTGCGATCGAGCGCCACCGCCGTCACCGGGCTCGCCCGTATCCCGGGCAGGCTCTGCCTCCGCCTGGCGCAGCCAGGTACCGGCTGGCACCTCCGAGCGGCTGGCGCGAAACGTCGCATCCGGGATCGGATGACGGATGGTCGCCTCGCGCGTGGCCAGGAACGAAAAACTGCGTATTCCGCGCAAGGTTGCCATGTGTCGATCGGACACGATGGTTGCGCAGTTGCCGTCCGCGCGCGCAGGTGTTTCGCGGGACAGGGCACGGTTTCGATCGCAGTCCCGCGCAGTGGCGCGCACGGGGGCGCACGAGTGTCGTTAACCCATTGATCCTTCTAGCTATTTCATTTTAAAAAGAAACCCGTTGGGCTTATGTTCCTGACCGTTGGATAAGGGTAACGTCGGCGGGGACGCCTGCACAAAGACCGTGATGAAGTGGCGGCCCGCGGGGCGCGGCGGCGTTGCATGAGAAACCGCAGCCGGGAGACCGCAGCGTGAGAAGCTCGACCGGATACGGACGCCGCACCGGATAAGGGGCCGTGTTCGATCCCGACAACTGGATCCGGGCGCTGCTCGTCACGGCGACCGGCGTGGTCTCGATGGCGTTGCTGGCCTGCGGCGTCGCGCTGGCGCGCGACACCACGCGCCACGACTGGTACGCGACCGGCAAGCTCACCCTCACGGAACTCGTGATCCGGATCGGCTTCGACGACAGCGCACCGACCGAGTATCGGACGTCTAGGGGCGAGGTTGTGTCACTCACGCGCGACGATCTCAGGTACAACGGCAATGCGCTGGTCGCACGCGGGTATCTGTTGCGCACGGCGAGGAAAGCCGCCGAACTCGGCGCCTGCTGCGGTTTCGGCGGCGCCCTGCTGTGCCTTGTGCTGTTCCGCCGACAGGATCAGAGGCAGACTCCACGCCCGGCACGCGAGCCGGCGTCTGCGCAGCAGTCCGACACAGCGCAGCGGTTGGCTTTGGCGCAGGAGACGGCGCAGTCCGTGCCGGCCCCGTCGGAAAGCCGGTCCGGGCAGCCGGTGCCCGTCGCAGGGGGCAAGCTACTACGAGCGCGACGGCTACTACGCGAAGGACTCGCCCGAGCACCGGGCGGGCAGCGCCTGGACGGGCAATGGCGCCGGGGCGCTTGGTCTGGAAGGCCCGGTCGATCCGGACATTTTCAGGGCGAAGTGCCGGACGGCTCCGGGAAACGCCTTGGGCGCCGGATCGGCAACGGGGAGATTATCCACCGTCCGGGCCGCGACCTGACCTTCTCGGCCCCGAAATCGGTCTCGCTCGCCGCGCTCGTGGGCGGCGACGGCCGCATTGTCAATGCCCACGACCGGGCGGTCGGGCGCGCGCTCGGCTGGTTCGAAAAATACGCCGCCGAGACACGGGTGCGGGACCCGGCCACCGCTCGGATGGTCCGGGTGCGCAACCAGAAGTCCGTGATCGCCACCTTCAGGCACGAGACCTCCCGGAACCTCGATCCGGCGCTGCACACCCATTCGGTGATCGCCAACATGCTCCAGGGTCCGGACGGCAAATGGCGAACGATGGCGAACGAGCGCCTGTACGCCTCGAAGATGCTGCTGGGTGCGCTGTACCGCAGCGAACTGGCCCGGGAGCTGAAGAAGCTCGGATACGGGATCGAAAAAACCCACGCTGACGGGCGGTTCGAGATCGCGGGCGTTTCAAGAGAAATGATTGAGGCGTTCTCGACGCGCCGCGCGGAGATCGAGGCGGCGATGCACGAGCTGGGCCTGGGCACGACGGGCGAGAACCCGCACCTGGCCCGGCGCGCGGCGCTGATGACCCGCGCCCACAAGCGCGATGTGGATCGTGAGGTGCTGCGCGGGACCTGGGCCCGGCAGGCCACCGATCTCGGCCTTGACGCACGGGGGCTCGTGACGGAGGCAATGGAGCGCAGCCCGGACGGGGCGAGGGGTGCCGGCAGGGACGGATCGCCCGAACCGGGGCATCAGATGGGTTTGTTCGACCCGCAGCCCGGCGCAGCCCGGTTGCCCAGCACAGCCGTGGACTGGGCGCTGGCTCATCTGTCGGAGCGCGACGCGGTGTTCGCCAAAACAGAACTCTTCGCCGCGGCGCTGGCCTACAGCCCCGGCAAGGCATCCATCAAAGACATCGAACGGGCCGTGGACGATCTGAAGCGCGACGGCCGCGTACACGACGCGCCGGCGCTCGCTGGCGGCGAGCTCACCACCGACCTGGCGGTGGCGGATGAGCGCGAAACCGTCGCGCTGATGCGAAGCGGCCGGGGCAAGGCGCCGATGCGGGGCTGGATGGTCGAACGCCATCTCAGAAAGGGACCGCTCACGCACGGACAGAAGCAGGCGGTGAAACTGATCCTCTCGGAGAAGGACCGCACCGTCGGCGTTCAAGGATACGCGGGCACGGGGAAGACGACGATGCTCAAGCGGACCCGGGCGCTGGCGGAAAAGAAGGGTTGGCGGATTGTGGGGCTGGCACCGTCGGCCTCCGCGGTGCAGACCCTGGCGGCGGAATCGGGCATCGAGAGCGAAACCCTGCAGCGGTTCCTGGCGAGAAACTCAGGCGTGGCCGAAGGCCGCCTGACGAAACGAGGCCAAAAAGCGTTGCGCGGCGTGCTCAACAAAACCGTGCTGGTGGTCGACGAGGGTTCGCTGGCCTCCACCGTGCAGACCCGCGACCTGCTGCCAGCACCAATCTGAAAGTGTAGTCATTCTGCCAGTCTGAAATTGTTGTTTTCTTCGGCGGCGTCTTCTTCGAAAAGCTTCCGCATGAAAAATGCCGTCCAGGAATCGTGACCACCATCGCAAATCCGCTCGCGGCAACCTACAACTTCAAACTGGCGAATCTAATGCAACTCCACACTGTTGCTAGCACTATCGGACCCTATTCACGTTCGCCGGGCAGGGAGCGGGAAGCAGTCGCCTCAAGCTCTATACGCAGGAGATAGAGAAAAAGCAACGAGACCTTGGTCCGATCCAGAACGCAGCGCGCGAGACGCTGGAGAAGGGCGTCGCCAAGCTATCGGACGATCAGATCGATGAGCGGCTGCTGAAATTCGATGGGTATCTCGAAAACCTTGACAGGGTGCGGGAGAAGTTTCACGTCGATCTGGCGTCGGTCGAGTCGCAAAATCAGACCTACCGCCAGACCAGGAGTGTAGGACCGGAATCGACAACCTAGGCTAAGTGTTTGGACACCGGTGCGGAAATCATCCCAGACATTGGTCTTTGCTCACGCGAGCAACTGGCTGAAGCGATCTGGGACCTGCAGCGGCAACGGTTTCAGAACCTGGCTTCAATCGAGACGTCAATCGTCCCGGCAGCACCGCCCCCCAACGGACGATCAGAGAGGCCCAGCCCGACCTCAAGGCCCATCTGCGAGCGTTGATGGCCGCCGCGGTCCAGCCGTACGCCGGTTCGGCCTCGGAAGGACGATTCGCCGGCCAGCCTGAACTCGCCGAAAGGTGTCAAGCGGCCCGCAGTGCCGGGAAGTGCGAGCGTGTAGCCGAGTCGCGCGTCGGTAGACCAGGGATTGACCGCCATGCGGTCCGCAGGCGCCACGTGTACGGCGCGCAGTGCTTGCTCGCGCCACATCGATTGCGCGCCGCGACCGGGCATACCCCAATTCTGCTGCAACGACGCCGTGAACCCCGTGCCGTCGGAGCGCGGTCGAAACTCGAGCGACGCGCTCGCGCCGAACTCCTCGTACTGCGCGTCGGAACGCGCGACAAGCCAGCGACCTTGCACCTGCACCTCGATTCGCGCGCTGGCATAGCGCACCCCGCCGGCTATTTCCACCCCACCGCCGATATGGCCGTCGCCCGCATCGTAGCGGGCGCTTAACTGCCAATAGGGGCTCAGCGCATGGGAGGCGCCGAGATGGAAGGCATGCTCCCCTTCGACTCCGACCCGAATGCGGCCGACCGACGCCGACAAGCCGCCAAGTACAATGGATTCACCTCCGGTCTGGAGCCGCACGAAGCCGGCGTCGGCAATCAGCGAGACGTCCATGAATTCCAGGCTCATGAGTTCCTGTTGAACACCCGCCGCGGCCAGGCCCATCCACAGCCCGCTCGATTCCGTCGCACCGGGCCCGCCGCGGAGGACCGACGCTTCACCGGCGCCGACGCCGCCGATGCTCCACATCGACCAGCCATTGGAGCCGGTGCGGCGGATGTACGGGTAGACGGATGTCAGGTGTGTGTGCAGCGTGCCTGCGCCGCTCGCCTCCCCCGCCTTGAAATTGTAGGTCGCCTCACCGCGGCTCCTCGACACGGCCGCGCCGGCGAGCCATTCCCCGCTGAGTTGCCCGTCCAAGCCAAGATAGAGCGAATGCAAGTCCCCATCAAAACCGCCGAAGGCCGACTCGCCGTTGAATGACTGCATGTCCTGCGCGCCCCACATCGTCCAGCGACCGCGCCCGGATGAACCGGTGTCGCCCAGTGGAAGGGTGAATCCCCGCCCCCACGGCAGCGCAGCGGTCGACCGGCCTGGAGCAGGCGCCAATGAGTGGCCGATCGCGGTCCACGGACCGTTGGGACAGGCCGGCCCCGCCCCAAATGAGGGACTCCGGTCGCATCCGGGTGCGGTTCTCGCGGCAGTACGCGCCGAGGATTGCAACGGCGTGTCGTCCGATGTGTCCACGCCTCGCAACGTATTGGCCACATCGCCGATCAAGCCCGTACCGCGGCCGGAACGCTCCGCGCGAAATCGCTCGCCGATCACCCCGGACGCGCTCGCGAGATGTGCGCGGCCCTGGGCTGCCAGCGCGTCGGTCAGAACCGCGCGCTCGGCCGACAGCGCCCGGGCGTCGACAATATGTTCGGACGAGTTGTCGATCGCGTGGACCCCCAAGTCCGTTGCCGCCGCTGTTCCTTGCGCCGAGCGGATTTCGGCGCCGCTCAGCACAAGCGCCATGCGCCCGATACTGATGCCGTCGAGGTCGCGGTCGCCATGGGAGACCACGTAGCGGAACGAATGCACGGTGCCGGCACCGGCCTGAACATGTACGGCCGGTGCCATCCTTGCACCGATGCCCAGATCCAGGCGCGGAACGCCGGTGACCGAGACCGCCTCGCTGAAGCGGACCGCGACTTCGACGGCCTCGCCGGCGCCATAGGCACCGTCGCCCCCTGGGCTGGATGTCAGAGACACAGCCTGGACCCGCGGCGCCGAGCGGCTGGAAGACGGTGCCGCGGTGGTTTCACAATTCGGACCTGTTCGATACTCCAACCGGCTCAACCAGTCCTGGAAAACGGCATCCGTGGGCGCGCACAGCGCCTGTTCCCCGGGCATCACCGATTGATGGCCCCAATGCATACTGTAAAGACGGTCCAACGCCGTGAGCGTGTCGGGGAGCGGGCCTGTCAGGGAATTGAAGAGCAGGCCAACTGAACCGAGACTGGACAGTTGTCCGAATTCGGATGGGACACGGCCTGTGAGCGAATTGTTGTTGAGGTTCAGCGAATAGAGACGGGACAACTTTCCCAATTCGGGGGGAATAAGACCGGTCAGGGAGTTGCTGCTGAGATCGAGCAGGAACAGCTTGGACAAGCCGCCCCACTCGGCCGGAATGGGACCCGTCAAGTCGTTTCCCGAGAGATTGAATTGAAAAAGGCTGCGTAGATTTCCCAGTTCCGGGGGAAGCGGACCCGTCAACTCGTTTTTGCCGAGAAACAAGTATGCCACACGCGACAGGGCCCCGAGCTGCGGCGGGATGGGTCCAGTCAACCGGTTGACGTCGAGAAAGAGCGATTCAAGATAAACAAGGTCGCCCAATGCGGTTGGGATCGAGCCTGTCAGATCGTTGTTTCTGAGATTGAGCGCGGTTAGGCTGGTCAGGTTGGCCACGGCGGCGGGCAGGGGACCCGCGAGCCCATTGAGCCGTAACACAAGCCCGGTGACGCGGCCGTCGCGAACCGTGACGCCGTGCCATGTGTCGAGTTCTTCCGCGGTGGGCATCCGATCGGAATTCGACCAGTTTTCATTGTTGTGCCAGTTGGCACCGTCGGTGGACTCGTAGAGTTCGACAAGCGCCTCCCAGTCCTCCCTGAGTGAGTCCGCAAGCGCTTCGCAGTCCGGCCCGGCTCGGTCCGGGACACCTTCAAGCCAACGCTGGAACGCGTCGTCCATGGGCGCGCACAGCACATTTTCGCCCGGGACAACGGACTGATCGCCCCAGTGCATGAAAACGAGTCCGGCCGAGCTGGGCAAGCCGGGCGGGAGCGGGCCTGTCAGGGAATTGGAACTCACACCCAAGTCTGTCAGAGCGTCGAGATACCCCAGTTCGATAGGGGCGCGGCCCTTGAGCCCGTTGTTTCGAAGGTCAAGTCCGACGACGCGGCCGGCGCGGACGGTCACCCCGTACCATGCGTCGAGCTCGTCCGCCGTGGGCATGGAATCGTAAGTCGACCATCCATCGTTTCGGTTCCAGTTGGCGCCGTTCAGATCAGTGTACAAGGCCACCAGCGCGCGCCAGTCCGCGGTCAGTGTGCCCGACTTCGGACAATTCGGTCCCGGCGTGCCGGAGGTAAGTAACCTCACCCACACCTGAAACGCCGGGTGGGTTGGTGCGCAGAGCGCAAGATCGGCAGCAGCCGGTGTTTGATCACCCCACTCGATCCTGAGGTCCCACAGGCGCCGAAAGTCGTCCGGAAGCGATCCGGTCAACTTGTTGCCGTTGATTGCCAGACGGGTGAGTTTGGTCAGATTTTGCAGCTCGGGGGGAACGGGGCCGGTCAGTGCATTGTGTCTGAGTTCAAGGCTCCTCAGTTCCTTCATGTTGGCCAATTCAGCAGGTATTGAACCCGACAGCTCATTGTTGTTCAGCCACAGTGTCTGCAGGCGGGACAACCGCCCCAGCTCGGAGGGAATCGGACCGGTCAGGGAATTGGAGCCCAGATCGAGCTGCACCAAGTTGGTCAAGTTGCCCAGCTCGGCAGGGATCGGACCGGTCAGCTTGTTTCGCTGAAGCCAGAGAGCGTCCAGCGCACCCAGGTTGCCCAGTGAACGGGGGAGTGAACCTGTCAGTTGATTATTGAAGAGGAAGAGCCCTTGCAGGCGGGACAGGTTGCCCAATTCCGCCGGTATCGGCCCGGTCAGCGTGTTGTCCCGAAGGCTGAGGACCACCAGTTCGGACAAGCTGCCCAGTTCGGCAGGGATAGAACCGGTCAGGGAATTCGAGCCCAGGTGAAGATGGGTCACGCGGTTGTCGGACACGGTGACCCCGTACCAGTTGTCGAATTCCGCCGCCGTGGGCGGACTCTCGGACGGGGACCAATTGAAGTTGTTCCGCCAATCGGCGCCGTTCGTGGCCTTGTACAGCGCCACGAGCGCGCGCCAGTCGTCCAATAACTTGCCCGAAACGGGCCCGCAGTTCGGTCCGAAGCGAATGGAAACGCCTGCCAGCCAGGTCTGGAACACCGGATCGGTGGGTGCGCACAAAGGCGATTTTCCCTCAGCGGTGTTCTGGTCTCCCCATTGGAACTCGTTCAAAGCAGCCAGGTTCACCAGGCTTCCCGGCAGCGGGCCCGAGAGCTTGTTGCGCTCCAGGTAGAGTGTCTCGAGGCTGGAAAGGTTGCCCAGCTCGGGCGGGACCGGGCCGGCCAGCTCATTGGTGTCGAGTCGCAGGTCCACGAGCCGGGACAGCTTGCCAAGCTCCGGCGGAATCGGACCCGTCAGGGCGTTCCCGGACAGAGCAAGCGTCTGTAGCCGGGCCAAGGCGGCCAGCTCCGCCGGGATGGCGCCTGTCAGCGCATTGCGTTGAAGATTCAGGGATACGAGCGCCGGGAGGTTGGCCAGCTCCGGCGGAATCGACCCTGTCAGTGCATTCCCGCTCAGAATGAGAACGCGCAGGTTGGGCAGCCTGGTCAGTGCAACGGGGATAGGGCCCGACAAGGCATTCTCGTGAAGCGCGAGCACCCTCAGGCTGGACATGGTGCCCAGCTCCGGCGGAATCGGCCCGGACAGTTCATTGCGGGGAAGCGAAAGGACCTGCAAGGCCGTGAGACGGGTCAGCGTCGTCGGAATCGGCCCCTCCAGGGAATTTCGATCCAGCTCAAGCCGGGTGACACGCCCGTCCGAGACCGTCACGCCGTACCATGAATCGAGTTCCTCCGCTGTTGGCGCGTTGAAGGAGGAGGACCAGTTATCGTTGCGCTCCCAGGCATACCCATGGGCTTCCCTGTGGAACGCCCTGAGCGCAAGCCAGTCATCCCACCAGGGTGGCTCGTCCGTGGATGCTCTACCGGAAGGAGACCATTCGCCTACGCCTTCATCGTTGATGGCTCGTACCTGTACTTCGTAGCGGGTCCGTATCGAGAGATCGGTCAACTCGACGCTTCTGCCCGCACCTGTAAGCGAAAGGCTCTGCCATTCGCCGCGGCCGTCGATGCGGTAGCGTATGCCGTAGCCGGTAATTTCCGGGCCCGTGTTGGCCGGTTGGGTCCACGACACGTCCAGTCGGGATTCGGACACCGGCGAGATGGTGGGCGCACCGGCCCGTCCGGGGGGCTCGTCCACATCGGTGACAGAGACCTGCAGG
Organism: Candidatus Rariloculaceae bacterium; assembly: GCA_965237785.1. Taxonomy (GTDB): domain Bacteria; phylum Pseudomonadota; class Gammaproteobacteria; order Steroidobacterales; family Rariloculaceae; genus UBA6522. Next base: position 4,030,394 of record OZ250159.1, on the reverse strand, counting down.
GCTCTCGAGGCGGTGAGGTTGCCGTCCGAGGCCCGGACTTCAAACGTATATGTCGTGTGCTCTTCGAAATTCAGGGTGGTCGAATCGCGCACGGACAATTGCGCGGTTTGGCTGTCGATTTCAAACGCTGCGGCGTCGGCGCCGACGAGGCTATAGATCAGCCGGTTGCCGTCAGGGTCCGTCGCGGTCAGAGGGCTGCCGATGGCGCCGGACGCGCCTTCGGCGACGCTCCGGGAAAGTGTTCCGGTTCCCGCAAACGATGGCGGCCGGTTAGACGTTCCTCTGTCGCCACTAGCTGTGCCGAGGCCGACTACCAGCGCGCCGAAGCCGACCATGCCCAGCGTACCAATGCCCGCACGGGAGCCGGCCGTGGTTGGGGACGTCGTGGTCGGAGAGGGCGTATTGGTGGGTGCCGACGTGCCCGAAGACTCCTCGGTCGTCTCGTCGATGATGCCTGCAAGTTGACCGTAGCGGACTTGCGGCTCGATGGTCTCGATCAGAAGATTGTCCGCGAAACCGGGCAGGCCTGGAGGCGCCAGCGGCGACTCCGTGTACACCGTGAGCGGCTGGGCGGACGAATCCGATTCAACGCCGTCCTGAACTTCGACCCGAAAGGTCTGAGAGGTTTCGATCCCGCCGCTGAGGCTGCGGACAAGGATCAAGTATTCCAAGGTCTGCGCACCGGGCGCAAGAGCAGGCAGAACCCCGGCGTAATTCGAACCGTCAGCTTGCATCGGTACAAACGCGTAAGGGACATCGCTCGCGGCCCTGAAATAGACGCGTACGGAATCAACGGAAGACTCTGTGGCGAACTCGGTGGCGATGTGGATGCGTTCACCCGAGCGGGCGGTTGGTAATGCCTCGTGTTCTAGAGAACTTGAGAGTTGTGCAAGGGCCGTCTGGGCGCTGCAAAACACGAGCACAGCAGCGCATAGCATGGATGTGGCAGCTGATGGATTCTTCATGAACGGGGCGGTTGTGGTAATGGCTTGCCAAGCAAGTTGACGTGTACTGAATCACATTCGGACTAAGTGAACAACTTGGAGAGCCCTGCACGAGCGTCTATGCAGAATCCGGTCCGCGGAGACAGTGATTTCTGACAAAGTAAGACTTGCCCTCGATGTTGCACCACCGAACCCGAGTAATCTTGAGCTTCTCCGGGTAAGGGCAGACATTACTGCCCTGGACTCGAGAATCTGAGGGGCTAGCCAAAGAAACCGCCCCAAGAAGGATGTGATTTCTGACACTGAAGCGCCGCGATTTTCCAGGAGGCCCAGTCGTTGCACAGGATGGGGAATGGAGAGAAGAACGAGATATTACCCCAAGGTACGTCAACGGACACGATGCCAGCACTTGCAAGATTTTTCAATTCGCAGAACTGTCCAACGCGAGATGATGCTGAACGAAAGGGCTGATTCCAACGCGAAGTGATGCTGAAGCGGGCGTGTCATGGATCATGGGAGGATGATCGTGACACTACAGAGCCATCGGCTGCGCACCATGGAGCAGGTTCGGGCCTTCGTCGAAGGCAACGAAGCTGTGGACTACAAACATCAGGACCGGTCGAGCGCCTACGCCTTCGTGAGCGAGTTGCTCGGTCGGCTCCGCTACAGGATATTGGGCAAGCGCGACAAGGGTACCGTGCGCCGCTTTCTGGCCAAGACAACCGGCCTATCGGCGGTGCAGATTGACCGCCTGATCCGGCAGTGGCGGGAGACTGGCAGGGTTGAGGACCGTCGCGGCGGCAATCGCGGTCGGCCGTTCGAGCGTCGGTACACGGCGGTGGACATCCGGCTGCTGGCGACGGTTGACGAGGCGTTCGGCCAGATGTCCGGGCTGGCCACCTGCGAACTGCTTCGCCGCCAGTGCGAGGTGTTCGGCGAGGCGCGCTTCGAGCGGCTGGCAGGCATCTCGGGCAGCCATGTCTACAACCTCCGGGCGTCAAAGACGTACCTGACGAAGCGCACGGTATGGACGAAGACGCGCGCGGCAACGGTCGGCATCGCGCTGCGCGAAGCGCCGGACCCGCGGGGGGAGCCGGGGCACCTGCGCGTGGACACCGTCCACCAGGGCGACCGGGACGGCGTCAAGGGTCTGTACCTGATCAATGTCGTCGACGAGGTCACGCAGTACGAATACGTAGGGGCCGTGCCGGGCATCTCGGAAAGGTTCCTGGTGCCGCTGCTTGAAGCCCTGCTGTCGCTGTTCCCGTTCGCAGTGGCCGCATTCCACGCGGACAACGGGTCGGAGTACATCAACCACCGCGTGGCGGCGCTGCTGAACAAGCTGCACATCCAGAAGTTCACCAAGTCGCGGGCGCGGCACTCGAACGACAACGCACTGGTCGAGGGCAAGAACGCGCATGTCGTGCGCAAGTGGTTCGGCCACGACCACATCCCGCAGCGCTTCGCCGAAATCGTCAACCGGTTCGCGCTGTGCGAGCTATCGCCATTCCTGAACTTCCACCGTCCCTGTCTGTTCGCCACCGAATACCGCGACGAAGGCGGCAAGGTGCGCCGCAAGTACCGACGCCAGGACGTGACCACGCCCTACGAGAAGCTGAAGTCCCTCCCCGACGCGCGGCGCTACCTCAAGGACGGCGCCAGCTTCGATGAACTGGATCGGATCGCGTACGCCGTGAGTGACCTGGACGCGGTCGGACGCGTTAACGACGCCCGCCGGGACCTGTTCAAAGCCATTGAGTCCGAATTGCACTGTGCAGCGTGACGCGGGCGGAACGATGTGCACCGCCGAGGGCCACGCTCGCTCGGCTCACTCGGGCTACGCCCTCCGTCCCCGAGCGAGCGTCCTTCCATCGAAAACCGGCGTACCAGCCTGGCATAAAACCGCTCGCAACGGAGGCTCCAAAGCGGACAAACACGGAACTCGGGAGCCCTTGGAACCGCCACCAACGCTACACAACGATCCTTGACCAACGATGCGGAGTCCGCAATCATGCCCGCAACAATCAAACGACACGCTGCTGCACAGGACCACTGCGTTCGCCCCAGTTCAGCATCATGTTCTCATTGGACAACGCTTTCGCGCGTCAGGGGCGAAACAGTGGTTGGCGGTGTTTCGAAAATATCTTGGCCAATGCTAGCTGAAATCGTAGCTGCCGCGGCGTTGACCGAATCGTCTCCGAGATGTGCGTACCGCGCGGTAGTTTGAAGGCGCGCGTGTCCCAGCAACTTTCCGATCATGGGCAGGCTACTGCCCAGCACCAGGGCAATTGAGGCAAATGGATGTCAAAAATGGTTCAGCTGGACATCTTCTAGGTTGGCCCGCGTCCACACTTTGATCAAGGGGTCCTGGATGTATCTGGGGTATTCACTATCGATGCCCCCTAGGATCATTGAGGGAGTTTCTGGCGGGGTTGGTGGTGTACCCGGAGCCGGTCCCGCCGTCGGAATGGATGCCGCACGTGTGGGGGCAGGACAGGAAGCGCAAGGACGCCGGACAGCTCGAGGCGACGGCGGCGGCGCTGATCGCTCACTACAACGGCATCGCCCGCACACTGGCGCAGGAGCCGGAGCAATACATTCCGGTGCTGGAGGTGGACGAGTGCACGCAGGAAATTTTCTGGAAGGCTTGGATGATCGGGTTTGCGCGCGCGATGCGGTTGCGCCCCGGGACCCGGGAGCGGATCGAGGGCAGCGACAACCTGGACTTGATCGAGACGGTCGAGGTGATCCACCAGTTGTACGCGGCGGCGACCGGAACCTCCGGACTGACCGAAGAAGGTCTCGAACTGCTGGATAACCTGGCGCCGATGCTGATCGGCGGCTGGAGGGTGTATCCCCGGTCAGATTACTGGTCGAGATCGTGCCGCTATCAGCGGAAACTGTCTAGGTCTTCGGGATTGGCCTGCCCATTCTATGGTAACCACAACCTGCGTGCGGTATCACGTCTGCGATCAACTACCAGCGGCAAAGCAGTTCAGAATTTCTTCAAGGAGGAAAACGAAATGTGGCACAGTCTGGTTCGCGGCCCATGCAGGTCTCCACATCTAATCCATGGGCTTGAACACACAAGCTGAAATACTGCTGACCTATGCTCGCACGTGAAGGCCCGACTGCGCGAATTTGATCCGTGCGCGCTTGGGCATCCAATGCGCATAATCTGACTTGTTGTGTTTCCAGAGGAGTGCATTCCAATTGGCAAACTAAACAGCCCCGGGATTTCCGGCGACTCATTGGGTTGAGTCATTGGACCGTGGGCGGCTCCTTGATTTGAGAACAGCATTCATTCGTCTCAGCCGGAGGCAAATAGCCGGTCGGTGTGAACAAACGCCGATGATTGAACCACTGGACGCGCTGTAGCATCTGCAATTCGATGTTCTTAAGATGATGTCAAGGGCGGTGCCGTCGGATAACCTCGGTCTTGCAATACCCGATGGTCGTTTCGGCGAGTGGGTGATCGCATTCATCGACCGCGGTGCGCTGGAATGCGCTGGATTTGGAATCAATCTGTATTCGGTATGCTTACGGCCAATTTCGAACAAGGTTTGTAGCTATATTTTTGTCTTATATTACAGAAACCTATGATAAATGGACGTGAATATGGCCAAATGCGCCGGTAAGCATTCGCTCAAGCCGGGATGAGTAGATGGCGAGGGGATCGATATGGGCTGATGAGAGGGGCCTGGCAAGGGACTGGTAACGCAGCTCGTCTTGCGGTATCGTACCGGCATGACGATTCTCGACGACGCAGTTGGGGCGGATATCACGTTAGTCGAGAGGCCCGATGGCCGGTGGTCCGCGCCCTCTGAGACGCAGTTGCGCGGGGAGTTGGATTGGCGGTTGCTATTCGAGCGGGAGCGGGCCCGCGCTGAACAGCTTCGCTGGTCGGATGTGGACGCGCGTTCTCGATCGGGCTGGCTGAAGTGGCAGCTCGACGCCTGCCGGGAGAAGCTGAAGGCGGCGGTGGAGGAGACCAAGGAGGTCCGCCGCACGGCCAGGGACGCCTTGTCCTTGCAGGCCGAAGTGGCGCGTCTGACGAAGTTGCTTGTCGCGGCCGGTGTGGAGTCGAGCAAGCGCAGCACGATGGTGTCGCTTCGCAAGGAAGTCGGGCGGCTGCGCAAGGCGCTGCGGGCGTTGGAGATCCGCACGGTGTCGCTGGAGGCTCAGCTTGCCAAGGTTCGCGCGACCAGGGCGGTGCTGTCGAAGTCGCTGTTCGGGCGCAAGAGCGAGAAGCAGGAGACGCCGCGCTCGCAGCGCCGACGCGGCCACCAGCCCGGCGCCGCCGGCCATGGCCGCACGCAACGGCCCGCGCTGGACGAGCGCATGGAAGTGCACAACCCGCCGGCGAACGAGCGCGTCTGCGCCAGCTGCGGGAAGGCTTACGCGGCCAATGGCGGGGAAGTTTCCACCCTCATCGAGGTGCATGTTGCGGCCCACAAGCGCGTGATCCATCGTCCGCGGTGGCGCCGGCTCTGCGCCTGCGCATCGTCGCCCCAGGAAGTGTCGGCGCCCCCGGCGCCGCGGCTGTTCGTCAACACACCCTACGGGACCGGCGTGTGGGCGCGGTTTTTGTTCGAGCGCTATGCCTGCTTGCGCCCGATGAACCGGGTCGCCGCGTGGCTGCGCGACCGGGGTCTGGCGATTTCGCCGGGCACGCTGGGCGACAGCGTGCACCGGTTCGAGCCGCTGTTCGAGCCGCTCGCCGAGGCGATTCTTGAACACCGGAATGAGGCGGCGGTGCGCCATGGCGATGAGACGGGCTGGCGCATCCAGTCGCTTCGCGGACAGGGCCGCTCGAGCCGCGCCTGGCTGTGGACCTCGGTCAGCCAGGACGCGGTCTATTTCCACATCGACCCCTCGCGTAGCGCCGCGGCGGCGGCCAAGCTGTTCGGCGATGCCGCGCCCGGTACGGTGCTGGTCTGCGACCGCTATAGCGCCTATAAGAAGCTGGCCCGCGATCTCGCGGGTGTGCTGGTTTTGGCATACTGTTGGGCGCATATGCGTCGGGATTTTATCGAGTGCGCGGCCGGTCGGGAGCAGCTGACGCCGTGGTGCCAGGGATGGCTCGAGCGGATCGCGTCGATCTACCGTTTGAACGAGGCGCGGCGGGCTGATTACGACCCCGGTCGCAAGCGCCAGACACCGGCGTTCGACGCGGCGCAAGGCACGCTCAAGGAGGCGCTCGACGGCCTGTTCGCGGGCGCCGAACGGGAGCTGGCTACCCTGCCGGCGCAAGCGCGCGAGGGCAAGGCGCTGCGCTCGCTGGTGAACCATCGCGACGGATTGAGCCTGTTCGTCGACCGCCCCCAAGTGCCCATGGACAATAATGCGGCACATGCCGACATCCGTTTTATGCCGACAACGCGGCCCAAGTCATTGATCGACCGGGTCATGTGGCAGGATTTATCGGCATAATCACAAAGCCTCCAGGAATGTCATCAGCTGATCATCGGGCCGGTAGATGCCCTCGGGAACATCGACCGGTCGCGTCCGGTCCATCGCGTCTTTCTTTATCTGCATGTCGGCATGCAGGTAGATTTGCGTGGTTTCAACCGTTTCATGACCAAGCCACAGTGCGATGACGGTGCAGCCGACGCCGCTGCGGAGCAGTTCCATGGCGGCCGAGTGGCGCAGCGTATGCGGACTGACCCGCTTGCTCTTCAATGTCGGGCAGGTCCCGGATGCCATCCGGGCGTATTTGCGCACAATGCGCTCGATTCCGTCGCGACTGAAGCGTCCCCGGCGGGTACTCACGAACAGCGGCCGGTCCGGCGCTGCGGCCGTTTCGCCCAGCCAGCCGCGCAGCGCCTGCACACTGTCGGCGCGCAACGGCGTCGCCCGCTCCTTGCGGCCCTTTCCCCGGCAATGCACGTGTGCTTGGGACTGGGGCTCAAGGACCACGTCGCCAACATTGAGACCGATCGGTTCCGACACCCTGAGACCGGTCTGCAGGGCAACCAGCAACAGGGTTCTGTCTCGCCGCCCGATCCATGTGGACAGGTCGGGTGCGGCGAGCAGTGCGGCGCACTCTCCCCGGTCGAGGTAGTCGATCATGCGTTTGTCATGGCGCTTCGCCGGTATGGCGAGCACCTGCTGGCAGTGATACAGCAGGGCGGGTTCGCGGACCGCGACGAACCGGAAGAACGCCCGGATCGTCGATCGGCGCGCGTTGCGCGTGCGGGGACTGTTCTGCCGGCTGTCTTCGATGAAGCACAGGAACCGCGCCACGAGATCGGCATCGATGTCGGTGACAAGCAGGTCGGTGGGCTCGCGCCCGACTTGTTCACAGGTGTAGTTGAGCAGCAGCCGGAAGGTGTCACGGTAGCTCGCCACCGTGTGAGGACTGGCCCCTTGCTGTGCGATGAGGCGATCGGCGAAGAAGCGCTGCACATAAGCAGGCAATGCATACGTCGTCATGATGCCTCCTTTTGCGCGAATGACCGTTCCGCACGTTCGGTGGCCAGTTGCAGCAGTTCAGGCACCGCCTCCACGTACCAGTAGGTATTGCCCGGACGGCTGTGTCCGAGCCATGTGCTCAGCTTGTACATCTCCCGATCGGGGTTCAGCCCGGACCGGTACCAATCGATGAGGGTGCGGACCGCCATGGTGTGCCGCAGATCGTGCAGGCGCGGCCCCCGGCCGCGGTGGCCGGGCGGTTTGCGCTCCCGCAGGCCGATTCTCTGGCCGACCTTTGCAAAGTTGTATTCGGCTGTGCCGGTGCGGACGCGTTGAAGACGATCTCCGACGAAGAACGCCGGCGTCTCGACCGCGCCAAGGATCCGGTCACGCAATGACCGGTATTGCTCAAGGCGCCGACCGGTGCATGGGGTGAGAGCCAGCACACGGCTTCGGTCATTCTTCGCATGCCGGATATGCACCAGGGCGGCGTCCGTATCGACATCCCCATCGTCGAGCCCGAGCGCCTCGCCGATCCGAAGCCCCGTCACGGCAAGCAGGCCGAACAGCGTCGCATAGGTCGGGCCGCGCAGGCCGGGTTTTGACGGTAGCCGTGCGGCCTCGGTCACGATGGCGGCGATCTCGTTGTCGGTGTAGATGTAAGGCCGTGGCCGTCGCCGACCTGCTGGAATGAGGCCCCGGGGCGGCACTTCGGTCCGTGGATCGACGCTTTGCAGCCAACGGGCAAAGGTGCGCACATGGCTAAAGCGGTAGGACCAGCTTCGATTACTCGCTGAGCCGAACTGCGCTTTCCAGCATAGGAACAGGTCCGTGGTGACCCGTTCGGCGCCCTGGTCTGCCGCGAAGGAAGCAAACTTGCGTAATGCCTGCACAGCACTGGCCGACAGGCCTGTTCCGAAGCGGTCCCGCTGGGCGAGATACTGCTCCACGCGCTCTGTCAGCGGGATCATCGCACCGCTCCCGGCACCGGCCATGACCGCGCAAGCGGTCGCAGTGCATCGATATCGTAGTGGGCGTATACGGCGGTCGATTGGCGGGAGCGGTGACGCAGGACATCGCCAATCTCTTCCAGGGAGGCGCCCCGGCCCAGCAGGTCCATGGCCAGACTGTGCCGCAGCGCATGGGTCCGGGCCTGGCCCCGGGGCGGAGTCAGGCCGGCCCGTTCGTACGCCTGGAGAAGGGCTCTGCGAACGACCGGAGATGATGTGAACGGTCGATACGGCGGCCGCACGGATACAAACAAGTGACGCGACGAGCCCTGCCTGCCATTGCGGATCCAGGCGACCGCCGTCTCTCCCACATCGACGGGCAACGGCATGCGATCCAACTGGCCGGCTTTGCCGCGGACAACAAGCCTGCCGGCCCGCCAGTCGATGTCATCGAGCCGTACCGCGATCGCTTCCTGCCCACGAAGGCCGAGCCTGGCCATCATCAGCAGCATCGCACGATCGCGCCGTTCACGCGGGCTGTCGCCGCGAACCGCTTCGATCAGGTGACGCACCGTGTCGGGTTCGAGATGACGCGGCAGCCCATCGGGCCGGCTCCGTGCCGATCGTGGAACGGCGTCGGTCAGGTCGCGCGCGAGTCTGCCGTTCCAGAAGAGGAACCGCAGGACGTTGCGCAGATACGGCAGTCGCCAGTTGGACTTTCCCGAGAAGCCATCTACAAAAGCGAAGATGCTTTCCGGCGTAATGCCTCTCGGATCGTCCAGCGCCCGGGTGCTCGCACCGCAGAACGTCATGAAGCTCTTCAGAATGCTCCGGTGCGTGCGCAGCCGTCTTCCGAACATCCCACGATGCTGCCGCAGCCAGGCATCGAACTGCGCACTCAACTGTTCCAGCGAGCCCGATGCAGGTGGCGGCGCGGGAAGCATCGGTGCGATCGCGCCGGAATCGACCAGGTAGTCGGCAAACCGTCGTGTGACCGATATCAAATCCCGCTCCATCGAAGGCGATCCCGTTCGCGGACATGCTGCCGAGAGATCCGCAAGTACGCCTGCATCGACATCGTCGGCCGCGAGTCCGCGGGCATCGAGCGCCGCACAGAGCCGGCCGGTCATGAGCCGGTAGGTGGCCAGGGTACGCTCGGCATAGCCTTGTCCGACAAGACAGTTCAGAAACGCGCTGCGATGCGGCGCCCACCAAGAGGAATCCATCGATGCCGATGGAGGCGATATACAACTGGACATGGTTCATCCCTTTCGTGTGAAAACGAAAGAAATGTATGCCAGAACGCGTACAACTTAGAATCCCGTGATTATGCCGACAAATCCTGCCACATGACCCGGTCGATCAATGAGTTGGGCCGCGTTGTCGGCATAAAACGGATGTCGGCATGTGCCGCACTATGCCGATATCGGCATAGTGCGGCCGAACGCGCGCTCAGAGGACCGGCGATCGGAAGACGGCTGTCCTTCGGGTCCGACAGCGAGACCGGCGCGCGCTTCACGGCGCGGATGTATTCGATCGTCGCCACCCTCGCGTTAAACGGCATCGATGTCCGGCACTGGCTTCAGGCGTGGCTGGACGCGTGTGCGGCCAACGGCGGGCGGGCGCCGCCGGATCTGTCCGCATGGCTGCCCTGGTCGATGAACGAGGCGCGCAAGCGCACCCTCATGACGCCGCAATGACCGGTCAAGTCGAGTGCCGCTATTACGGGCGCGACTTCACGACCGAAGAGATGGCGCTGCTGCGCGCGCTGATCGCCGGCCCGCCGCTATTGAACCGCCATCGGCTGTCGAAGGCGTTTTGCCGGCGCATCGGCTGGCTCAAGCCTGACGGCGGGCTCAAGGACATGATGGCCAGGGTGACGATGCTGGACATGCACCGCGACGGCCTCATCGTCCTGCCGCCGCCCACGCGGGGCCAGAACCGGCCCGGCCCCATCGCCTTCGGACCCGACACCGACGCACCGCTGGAACCGCCGCCGACCGCCCTCGATGACGTGCGCCCGCTCAACCTGCGGCCCGTACTCGGGCGCACGCCCCAGAGCCTGCAGTGGAACGCGTTCATCGCCCGCTACCACTATCTCGGATACAAGACCCTGGTCGGCGCCCAGATACGCTACACCGTCCACGACCGCGACGGTCGGCCGATCGCCCTGCTCGGCTTCTCCACCGCGGCATGGAAGCTGGCCCCGCGCGACCGCTTCATCGGATGGACGCCGCCCCTGCGCGAGAAAAACCTCCCGCTGGTGCTCGACAACCCGAGGTTCCTTATCCTGCCCTGGATCGCCATCCCCAACTTGGGCTCGCACATACTCGCCATGATCCGCCGGCGCTTGCCCGCGGACTGGACCGAGCGCTACCGCACCACGCCCGTATTGATCGAAACGTTCGTCGAAACGCCACGCTACACCGGCGCGGTCTACCACGCATCCGGCTGGATCCGCGTCGGAACCACCCAGGGGCGCGGGCGCTACGACCGGCACAAACAATACGACAAGCCGAAAAAGGACATCTGGCTCCGGCCCCTCCGAAGAGACTGGAAGCGAATCCTCAATCGATAAAGAACCGCGCCTGACGGAACAGTTGAACCAGCCGATGTGCGTCCGCGATGGTGCTACCATCCCGGCTTGAGCGAACTCTTACATGCGCCGCGCCCCGATGCGAGTCCGCCAGGGATGGCGGACGAGCTTTTGCTCGCAAGCGCTGTGTGCACGCGCCCTCGCGATACGGGCTTCCAGGATATACGAGCCAGAGAACCATGTGATATACTTTCCGGCCTGTTATGCTCATTATGAGCACAAAGAGTCGGATCATGGCGCAGACCCTCGCATATTCTCCCGAAGTAGCGGCGGCGACCCACGCAACCTACGAACGCGTCCGCCACGTCATTCCGGAGATCGAATGGCCGGTGCATGCCCCCTACATCGCGTTGATCAATGAACTCAAGGCACGGCGCAACGCGATCATCCTGGCTCACAACTACCAGACGCCCGAGATCTACCATGGCGTTGCGGACTATACCGGCGATTCCCTGGGGCTGGCGCAGAAGGCCAGCGAGACCGATGCCGATGTCATCGTACTGTGCGGCGTCCACTTCATGGCCGAGACCGCGAAGATACTCAACCCGGAAAAGAAAGTACTGATCCCGGACCTTGGCGCAGGCTGCTCCCTGGCCGCGTCGATCACCGGCGCCGACGTTCGCCTGCTCAAGGAGCGCTACCCCGGGACGCCGGTGGTCACCTACGTGAATACCAGCGCCGACGTCAAGGCCGAATCCGATGTCTGTTGCACCTCCGCCAACGCGGTGCGGATCGTCGAGGCGCTGGACGCCGAACGCGTCATCTTTCTGCCCGACAACTACCTGGGCAAGTACGTCGCAAGCCTATCCGACGTGGAAGTGATCCTCTGGGAAGGCACCTGCGAGGTCCACGAGCGCTTTACCGGCGCCGAATTGCGCGACTACCGCAAAGCCACACCCGACATCCAGATCATTGCCCATCCGGAATGCCCGCCCGATGTGCTGGATGAAGCCGACTACGTCGGCTCTACCTCCGGCATGATCAATTACGTCGACCAAGCGCGGCCGTCCAGCGTCGTGCTGATTACCGAGTGCTCCATGAGCGACAACGTGGCAGTGGAATTCCCCGATGTGAACTTCGTGCGGCCCTGCAACCTCTGCCCGCACATGAAGACCATTACCCTGCCGAAAATCCTCGCTTCGCTGGAGGAACTCAAGTTCGAGGTGGAGGTCGACCGGGAGGTGGGCGCCCGTGCCCTGGGCGCAGTGGCCCGAATGCTGGAGTTCTAGGCTTGGCCCCGTGCAGCAGCCCACCGAACACGCCATCCTGATCATCGGCGGCGGTATTGCCGGGTTGAGTACGGCGCTGCGCCTCGCCGACGCGGGGCACCGGCTTGCGGTGGTCACCAAGACCGAGCTGAGCGAAACCGCCAGTTACCGCGCGCAGGGCGGGATCGCCGCGGTCATGGCGCCGGACGACTCCCTCACCGACCACAAGTCGGACACCGTTCGGGCCGGCGCGGGACTATGCCACGCGGACATCGTGGAACGCGTGGTCGGCGAGGGGCCGGATTGCATCAGGTGGCTGGAGGATCACGGCGTGCGTTTCACCCGCAGATCCGGTGGCGCCGGACTGCATCTGACCCGTGAGGGAGGCCACAGCCAGCGCCGTATCGTTCACGCCGACGATGCCACCGGACGCGCGGTGATGGGCGTGTTGGCGGAGCGCGTGCGTCAGCATCCGGCGATCAACCTGCTGGAGAATCGCTTCGCTGCCCGGCTTCTGACTTCGCGAAAGATCGGGATGTCCGGAGTCAACCGCTGCGTGGGTGCGACGCTCCTCGATACTTCTACAGGCAACGTCGAAACAGTCTCGGCCGGTGCGGTGGTCGTGGCGACGGGCGGCGCATCAGGCGTCTACAAGCACGCGACCAACGCCTCCGGCGGCGACGGCATCGCCATGGCCTGGCGTGCCGGATGCCGAATCGCCAACATGGAATTCGTCCAGTTTCACCCCTCCTGCCTCCACGTGCCAGAGGCACAGTCGGTCCTGATTACCGAGGCGCTACGGGGCGAAGGCGCGCGCCTGCTGCTTCCCGACGGCACCCGGTTCATGGGTCGCCACGACGCGCGGCGGGAGTTGGCGCCGCGGGACGTGGTATCCCGGGCGATTGTCCACGAGATGGCCGCCACCGGCTGCAATCACGTACTGCTCGACATCAGTCACAAGCCGGCCGCGGAAATTCGCAAGCGTTTTCCGAACATCGTCGAGACATGCCGGGCATTCGGATTCGATCTCACCGCGGAACCGATCCCGGTGGTGCCGGCGGCGCACTATACCTGCGGCGGCGTGATCACCGATGCCAGCGGACAGACCGACCTCCGGCAACTCTACGCCGTCGGCGAGGTTGGTTTTACCGGGCTGCACGGCGCGAATCGGCTCGCCAGCAATTCGCTCCTGGAGGCATTGGCGTTTGCGAAGGCGGTGAGCGGGCGCATACACGAGCAAATGCGCCGTCCAAGGCTGCACGAACCCTGTCCGCCGGGATTGAGCGCCCGCTACGTCAACGACACCCGCGGGCATGACTGGGCGAAATCGTCCGCCGCCGAACTGCGGCAAGTCATGTGGGAGCGTGTCGGCATCGTGCGCACCAGGGAAAGTCTCAAGTCGGCGGCGGCCTTTCTTGATGATCTGCAAGCGCGGATCGACGATGCCCGTGACGAACGGCGACTGCACCTCGGCCTGCTCGAACTGGGCAACCTCGCGACGGTATCCCGGCTGATCGCCGACAGCGCGGCGCGGCGACAGGAGAGCCGGGGATTGCACTACAACCGTGATTATCCCTTGCCTGCGAGGCGCGCGAAGGATTCCGCGCTGCAGCGCGGCCACAGCGCCGCATCCACCAGGCGCCACCCGCTTCAGGCAACGTTGCAGTAACATTGTCCACCGGAGGAGATACCCATGAATAACGATGTTGTCATCACCTGCGCGGTGACCGGCGCCGGCGATACCGTCGGCAAGCATGCCGGCGTTCCCGTCACGCCCGAACAGATCGCCGCCGCCGCCATCGATGCAGCCAAGGCAGGCGCGGCCATCGTTCACTGTCATGTCCGCGACCCGCAGACCGGCAAGGGTTCCCGCGAAGTGGCGCTCTACCGGGAGGTGGTCGCGCGCATTCGCGAATGCGCCACCGACGTGGTGATCAACCTGACGTCCGGGATGGGCGGCGACCTGTTCATCGGCCCGGACGAGATGCCGACGGAGTTCGGGGAAGACACCGACCTGGTCGGCGCGCTCGAGCGATTGCCCCATGTCGAGGAACTGTTGCCGGAGATCTGCTCCCTGGACTGCGGTTCCTTGAATTTCGGCGAAGGCAGCCTGGTTTACGTCTCGACCCCGGACATGCTGCGCCGGGGCGCCAAACGCATCCGGGAACTTGGCGTGAAGCCGGAGTTGGAAGTTTTCGACACGGGCCACCTGAGCTTCACCTTGCGGATGATTGGTGAGGACTTGCTCGAAGACCCGCCGCTTTTCCAGCTCTGTTTCGGCATTCCCTGGGGCGCTCCCGCGGACGTGGGTGTTTTCAAGTCTTGCGTGGAGATGTTGCCGCCCAGCGCCAACTGGACCGCTTTCGCGATCAGCCGCAACCAGATGCCCTTCGCGGCCCAATCGGTCCTGCTTGGGGGCAATGTACGCGTGGGCCTGGAGGACAATCTCTATCTTGAAAGGGGCGTTTTCGCCACGAACGCGCAACTGGTCGAGCGCGCCCGCAAGATCGTCGAGTTGATGGGCGCCCGGGTACTCGGGCCCGAGGAGACGCGCGAAAAGTTCGGCTTGGCGAAACGCGCCTGACAGCGCCAGTGTCCTGTCTCAATCAAGCCGAGCGGTTCGTCGGTAGTTGAGTCGCCGATCCGGTTGCGGCACAACGATGAAAAAGAAAATCGGCACCATGGCCGTCATCGGCACTGGGGTTATCGGCGCCGGCTGGGCGGCGCGCGCGCTGGCCCACGGGCTGGACGTGGTGGCCTGGGACCCAGCGCCCGGTTGGCAAGCCAGGCTTCGAGCCTCGGTGGAAAACGCCTGGCCCGCGTTGCGGAAGATCGGCCTGTACGCCAATGCGAGCCTCGACCGCCTGCGCTACGCCGATTCGCTGCCGGCGGCATGCGCAGCCGCCGATTTCATCCAGGAAAGCGCCCCGGAGCGGCGAGAGCTCAAGCGTACCCTGCACGCACGGATCGACGCCGCGGCGGGCGCCGGCGTCATCGTCGCCTCAAGCACTTCGGGCCTGCTTCCCACCGAAATGCAAGCCGATTGCCGCCATCCCGAGCGGCTGGTGGTCGGCCACCCCTTCAACCCCGTCTACCTGTTGCCACTGGTGGAAGTACTGGGCGGCAAGAAGACCGCGAACGACAGCATCGAGCGCGCCATGGCGTTCTATACGATTATCGGCATGCATCCCCTGAGGGTGCGCACCGAGATAGAGGGTTTTCTCTCCGACCGCCTGCAGGAAGCCCTGTGGCGCGAGCTGCTGCACCTGGTAAACGACGATGTGGCCAGTACCGAAGAACTCGATGCGGCCATCATCTACGGCCCCGGCCTGCGCTGGGCTTTCATGGGTACCTGCCTGGCATTCCACATAGCCGGCGGCGACGCGGGAATGGACAATTTCATGAAACAATTCGGTCCCGCGCTCAAGCTGCCCTGGACCCGGCTTGAGGCTCCTGAACTCAGCGATGAATTGATCGGCAAGATGGCTGCCGGAACCCGGCAACAGGCGGCGGGCCGTACCGTGAAGGAGTTGGAGCGATTGCGCGACGAATGCCTGGTCTCCATCATGCAGGCATTGCGCCACTATGAGGTCGGCGCCGGCAAGACGTTGGCCGAGAACGAAGCGCGACGCTTGCGCGAAGGGCAATAGTCCTCGCCAGGGAGGGATACAACATGGACTTCGCACTCACAATCGAGCAACAGATGGTGGTGGATACGGTGCGCGGCTTCGTCGAGAAGGAGCTGTATCCGCACGAGGAAGAGGTTGAGCGCACCGGGCACGTGCCGCCGGAGGTCGGCGAAGAGATCAAGCGGAAAGTCATCGAACTGGGTTTCTACGCACCGAACCTGCCCGAGGAGGTGGGTGGCGGCGGTCTCGACCATCTGACCTTCACCCTGCTCGAACGGGAGCTCGGACGGCCCTCCGCGGCGCTCAGCGTATTCTGGGGACGGCCATCGGGCATCCTGATGGGCTGCAACGGGGAGCAGCGCGAACGTTACCTCTACCCGGCAGCCCGCGGTGAGCGGTTCGATGCGCTGGCGATGTCCGAGCCCGCCGCCGGTTCCGACCTGCGCGGCATGCAGTGCTCCGCGCGCGCCGACGGCAACGACTGGATACTGAACGGCGCCAAGCACTTCATCTCGCACGCCGACCTCGCCGATTTTGTCATCGTGTTCGCCGCCACCGGTGAAGAGCAGACCGGGCACGGCCCGAAAAAACGCATCACCTGCTTCCTGGTCGATCGCGGCACGCCCGGTTTCGAGATTCGCCCGGGCTACGAATCCGTCTCCCACCGAGGTTACCGGAACTGCATCCTCACCTTCGACGATTGCCGGCTGCCGACCGGCCAGGTACTCGGCGAGGCGCATCGGGGCTTCGACCTCGCTAACGAATGGCTCTACGGATCCCGGCTCACGGTCGCGGCCATGTGCGTGGGGCGCGCCCGGCGGGTATTCGATCTGGCGCTGACGCAAGCGGCCGAACGCCGGCAGTTCGGTCAGCCCATCGGCCGGTTTCAAGGCGTCTCGTTCAAGCTCGCGGACATGATCACGGAGATCGACGCGGCGGACTGGCTCACCCTCGGCGCCGCCTGGCGTCTCGACCAGGGCTTGCCGGCGAACCGGGAGATCGCTTCCGCCAAGCTGTACGCCTCGGAGATGTTGGGGCGAGTGACCGACGAAGCCGTCCAGATTTACGGCGGCATGGGGCTCATGAGCGATCTCCCCCTCGCGCGGTTCTGGCGAGACGCGCGCGTGGAGCGCATCTGGGACGGCACCTCCGAGATCCAGCGTCACATCATCGGGCGCGATCTGCTGCGCCCCCTCGGCGCTTGAGCGACAGGCATCCGGTGAACTCACGATTCGCGCCAAGCATGTCCCACCCAGGCTCGCCATCCGCTCAGCGCCTCGCGCGGCTCCTGCGCCCGCGTAGCATTGCGGTTATCGGCGGCCGCGGTGCGGCCGAGGTCGTCAAGCAATGCGACCGGATGGGATTCGGCGGCGACCTGTGGCCCGTGCATCCCAACCGCGGCGAAGTAGCAGGGCGGCCCGCCTTTGGTTCCGTTGCCGAACTTCCCGGCGCGCCGGATGCCGCCTTCGTCGGCGTCAACCGCCACGCGACCATCGAAGCCGTCGCCGAACTCTCGCTGGG
Source organism: Candidatus Rariloculaceae bacterium (assembly GCA_965237785.1). Lineage (GTDB taxonomy): Bacteria > Pseudomonadota > Gammaproteobacteria > Steroidobacterales > Rariloculaceae > UBA6522. The sequence goes on along the minus strand of OZ250159.1, from coordinate 4,013,132 downwards.
CGGGGCCGGCGGCGCCATCTGCTACGCATCCGGTTTTCTCGAAGCGGACGACGGCGAAGCGTTACAAAGCGCGCTGGTGGCCGCGGCCGGGGAAATGCCGATCGTCGGACCGAACTGCTACGGGCTCCTCAATTTCCTGGATGGCGCACCGCTCTGGCCGGACCAGCATGGCGGGCGGCGGCTTGCCCCCGATGAGCGCGGCGTTGCGATCGTGACGCAGTCGTCGAATATCGCCGTCAGCCTGACCATGCAACAGCGGGCGCTGCCGCTGGCCTATGTCGTCACCGCCGGCAATCAGGCGCAACTTGGCGTCTCAAGCCTGGCGGCGGCCTTTCTCGACGACGAGCGCGTAAGCGCACTCGGGCTGCACGTCGAGGGGTTTGACTCGGTAGCGGGGTTCGAAGCGCTGGCGAACAAGGCGCGCGAGCGGGGCGTGCCCGTCGTCGTCATGAAAACCGGCCGCTCCGAACGAGGCAGGGCCGCGGCGCTCAGTCATACCGCTTCCATCGCCGGATCGGATGCCGGCGCGGAGGCATTCCTGCGGCGGCTGGGGTTCGCCCGCGTACATGGCATTCCGGAACTGCTTGAGGCATTGAAGTTGCTGCATGTCCACGGAGCGATCGGGGGCACGCGCCTTGGCGCCATGTGCTGCTCCGGCGGCGAGGCGAGCGTCATCGCCGATGCCGTCGAGGATACGGCTTTGACCTGTCCCGACCTGCAGCCGGATCGCGCCGCGGCGGTCGCCGCCACGGTGCATCCCCTCGTCACGGTCGCCAACCCGCTCGACTACCACACCTTCAATTGGGGTGACGAGGCCGCCCTGACCGACACGTTCACGGCGTTCGCCCGGGGCGGCTTCGACGTGAACCTGCTCGTGCTCGATTTTCCGCGCCGCGACCGCTGCCGGGATGATGATTGGTGGGCTTCGGTGAAGGCCTTTGGCTGCGCCATGGACACCGAGGAAGCCAAGGGGGCGATCGTTGCCACCCTGTCGGAAAACCTGCCCGAGGAAACCGCGGCCGACCTGCTCCGGCGCGGTATCGCGCCGCTGGCGGGCGTACGCGAAGCGCTGGCCGCTATCGAGTGCGCGGCTGCGATCGGCGCCGCATGGCAAGCGCCGCGCCGCGCCGCGCTGATCCCAGGCCGTTGCGTGGACCGGGAACCCGTCTTGCTCGACGAATTCGCGGCGAAGACGCTGCTCTCGGAGTTCGACGTCGACGTTCCGCTCGGCGGCGTTGCCCGGAGCGCGAACGAAACGGTCGCCACAGCGCAAGCCATTGGCGGAGCGGTGGCGATAAAAGCCCTCGGTGTCGCGCACAAGACGGAACTGGGGGCCGCCAGGCTGGGGCTGACCCGGCCCGATGAGATCCGCGGCGCCGCGTTGGAGTTGCTGCGCCTGATCCGGGAGCGTTCCCGATCCTCCCCTGGCTCGATAACCAAGGCAAATTCGGCGTCCGGCGGCGGCCTTCTCGTGGAGGCATTCCACTCCGGCATTGTTGCCGAGTTGATCGTGGGTCTGCACCGGGACCCGCAACTCGGTCTGCTGTTGACCGTGGGTTCGGGAGGGACGCTCGTGGAGTTGCTTGCCGACACCGTTACGCTGCTGCCGCCAGTGACCGAGGACGAGGTGCGCGACGCCTTGTCGAACCTCAAATGCGCGCCGCTACTGGAAGGCTACCGAGGCGGCCAGCCAGCGGACATCGATGCCGCGGTAGCCGCCATTCTCGGGATCGGGAGCTTTGCAGTGACACACGCCGACCGGCTTGAGGAACTCGATGTCAATCCCCTGGGGCTCCTCGCCCGCGGCAACGGCGCGGTGGCCCTCGACGCACTTATCAGAATCAGGGAGGTCGGTTCATGAACCGAATCATAAAAACGCGGCGAGACGGCGGCATCGTCGAGGTCACTCTCGACCGCCCCAAGGCCAACGCCATCGATCTGGCCACCAGCCGCTTGATGGGCGAGACATTCACGGCGTTCCGGGACGACCCGGAACTGCGTGTCGCCATTGTCACCGGCGGCGGCGAGAAATTCTTCAGCGCCGGCTGGGACCTGAAAGCCGCCGCCGAGGGGGATCCCGTGGACGGCGACTATGGTGTCGGGGGGTTCGGGGGACTGCAGGAACTGCCAGGCTTGAACAAGCCGGTGATCGCGGCCGTGAACGGCATGGCGGTAGGCGGCGGTTTCGAACTGGCGCTCTCCTGCGACCTGATCCTGGCATCGAGCGCGGCGCGGTTCGCGCTGCCGGAGATTCACGCCGGCACCATCGCCGATGCCGCCACCATCAAGCTGCCGAAGCGCATGCCTCACCACGTTGCGATGGATTTGCTCCTTACCGGCCGCTGGATGGATGCCGAGGAGGCGCAACGTTGGGGCGTGGTCAATGAAGTGCTCGAACCCGCCAGGTTGCTGGAACGCGCCTGGGAACTCGCACGGATTCTCGAGAGCGGGCCGCCGCTGGTGTTTGCCGCCATCAAGGAAGTCGTCCGGGAAGCGGAGAATATGCGCGCTCAGGATGCCCTGAGCCGGGTGATGAAGCGCCAGTTTCCAACCGTGGACCGGCTCTACGACAGTGAAGATCTATTGGAAGGACCGCGCGCGTTCGCGGAGAAGCGCGATCCCGTCTGGAAGGGCCGCTAATCCCTGGCGCAACGGCCAGTTGAATTTTCAGCCGACCGGCAAACCGGTCTGCACCGACATGAACGGGAAGCCGGCCGCATCGAAAACGATGTCGCTGCCCAGGCCCTGCAACAGCTGCTGCCCGCGGCAACAGATTGATGTCTTAACCAGGAAATCGGCCTGGTTTCCAACCCGGATCATAGGCTCCCATACACCATGCTTCCGCCCACGAACGTGGCCACCGGGCGAATGTCCTTGATCTCGTCTGCCGGAACGGTCAGGTAGTCCCGGTCCAGCACGACCATGTCGGCGAGCAGGCCGGGCTTGATCGCACCGATATTCTGCTCCTGGAACATGAGTTGGGCATTGGCGCGCGTGGTAGCGATGAGCGCTTCTTCCCGGGTCAGGGTCTGATGCTGGATGACCTCACCGTTGAGCGCCTTGCCGGTCACCGCCCACCACAGCGTCACGAAGGGATCGATTTGCGCGGCCTTGGTGCCGTCGGTGCCGAGGCCGTAGGAGACGCCGCTTTCCTGGACCATGCGCAGTGGCGGCATATCGTAAGCCGCATCACCGAAGCGCTCGAATACCGGTTCGCGCCCGCCCATCACCGGATTGCTTCGCAACTGGACGTTCATGCCCAGATGCCTGACGCGCTCGAGTTGCCCGGCAGTGATGTTATCCGCGTGGGTGATGCTCCAACGAAGCGGTCGGATCGGGTGAATGGCATTGACCTCGGCGATGGTGTCCAAAAGGAAATCGATCGTTGCCGGTTGAATGGCGTGGGTCTGCACTGACCAGCCGCCCCGCGCACTCTCAAGCAAAACCTGTCGCGCCCAGTCGATATCCTCGTCATTCGGCGAGGTCGGCTCGGTCGGCGAATCCCAGTGAAACGGCGTGTAGTAGATCTCGCCGACGGCGATCAAGTCCACAAAGGCATCGCCCTGGAACGGCTTCGATGCCTGAATTTCAGCGACCAGGTCCCGCACGTCCTGGGGCGTTCGCGGCGTGCTCCCGCCCAGCGTGTGATAGATCCGCACGGTCAGCTCGCCTTCCGCGGCGATCTCCCGCAGCCGAACGTAACTTTCTCGGCGGATTCCGACGCCGGCGGGGTCGTAGACGGCGGTGAGTCCGATGCTGTTCAAATGCGCGAACGATGCCTTGACCGCTTCGATCTGCTCTTCGCTGGTGACCGGCGGAAAGCGCTCCAGGGCCAGTTCGACCATCGGGAATCCGCCATTCACGCGGCCTGTTGCGCGCCCGTCCGCGTCCCTCGCGACCTGGGCGGCAAGCCCTTCCGCGGCGGCCTGTTCGTCTGCTGAAATGGCAATCGCAATGCCCATGGCTTCGAACCAGGCGGTATTGACGAAGGCGTGGCTATAGACCGCCTGGATGAACGCGGGTCGGTCCGGCGCGAGTTCGTCCAGTTCCGCCCGCGTGAAATCGTCCTGGCTGTCGAGGAACTGGGCCTGGCTCCAGCCGCCCAGCGACATCAGCCATTGCCCGTCGGCCAGGGCGTCCGCCTTGGCCCCGAGGATGTTCAACGCCTCGGCACGGCTCGTCACGCCGTCCAGGCGGGCTTCGTTCGGCCAGTATTCCGTCGCGCGCACGACGTGATTGTGGTTGTCGATGAGTCCCGGGATCACCGTGCGCCCACCGAGATCCGTGACGATGGTGTCCGCGTCCGCCAACGCCCGAATCTCCTCGGTGGTACCGGTCGCCATAAAACGGTTGCCGCCGACTGCGACAGCCTCGCCAATGGAGAAGTAATCGTCCACGGTGACGATCTTGCCGTTGACGTATATCCGGTCGGGCGCTGCCTGTGCGGAAAGCACCCCATGGGCGGCCATGCTTAGCACCGTCGCCGAAATCAAGACCCTCATCGTCTTCATGCATCTTTCTCCTTGGAGTTTTCCTCCAGTTTTCGCTTTCAGCCCCGCCACGGGCGGTCTCGGCGAGAGCCGTATGTTCGTCGGTCCACCGTCAGTATCCAACGATTTAGCGGGAAAGGCCAAATCCCGCTCGAAGCCTTGTCATGAGGCGAACACAGCAACCCATTCGACGGGAGAACAGCTGCAGATTCCACGCCGAGCATCCGGCGTCATCATCCGGAGTCCTGGTGCGATATTCGGGCTAGCCCCCGAAGAAATCGGCGACTTCTCCCGCAAAAAAACTGAACAGGAACACGCCGGGGAAAAAGCCGATAAGCGAACCCACCATGAACGGCAAGAACGCCACTCTTGATACACCAAAAAAGAAGTGCACCCCGGGGGCCAGGAACAATACCAGGCGAATGACGATCACTGTCTTTAGGGGTTTCTCTTCCAGGCGCTTGTTGTACTTGCTCAACCGAGCGGGCAAACGCTTTTGAACGAAATCCCTTCCCACATACCGGGCGAACCACAAACCGAACGCGCTGGCACCCAGGGTGGCTGCCCATGAAAGCAGGCAAGCAAAATACCACGGCCAAATCAACGCCGCGGCAATCGTGAGAATGATGCCTGCCACGCCGAAAGGCTCGCCCAGGGCGAAAACCAGCACATAGACGATGGGACCCCATACACCGAAACCCTGAACCGTATCCTGCACGGCGCCCAGGCTCGAGAAGGCATCAAAGAAACCCTGCGAATACAGGAGGGCGATGACGCCTGCGGCGATTGCGATAACCAACCATCTGATTTTCACAACGCTTCTCCCCTCGCCGACCGCTCGGGGAGTGACGCCATACCGCTCGCGATCTCCGTCATCAGCCTACTCCGGAAATATTGGAGGAACTATTTCCGGCTGCGGATCGAGCGGGAGCAACTCACGGCCGCCAAGCGCGGGATGGTTCGGTGAAATCTTCGTGGCCCGAAATACGGAGTACACCGCCGGTCCAACCGGTTGCGGCCGGTCACCACCCGGCATGACGACGTCACCGGAGTATGGGCTCCAATATTCCCAAACGACCTCTCCCGCGGCAGACACCTCGAAAAAGCGTCCACGCGGGCCCGAGGTAATGAACGTATTGCCGTTGGCCAGGCGGTGTGCGCCGGACAAGAAAGATGCCTGAAATGAGTCAGGCGCACTGTAGGTCCAGACAGGGGCATCGGGACCGAACCGCGACTCGTCATTCAAAACATATCCGTCATCGTCGATCGGCGGAACAATCTCATACACCGCGGTACGGACGCCGTCCGGCAGGAATTCATTGTTATTGAACACGAGAATATTCCCGCTGCCGGGAAACCCCTCCGGTATCCAACGTGAATCGTGCTGACGTCCGAGTGACTGCGCGGCCTCCGCATGGCCGTAGTTCTTGTCATTGCCCCATCGGTACAGTAGATCCCCACCGCGACCCCATCGGCCGCCGACGTGGCCCGACGCGTCCAGCGTGCTGGTGCTGTGGTCGATGATCCAGATCTCGCTCAAGTTCTGCGTGCTCAGAAGGATCTGATCGAGCGCCGGATTGTAGTCGATGGCGTTCATGTGCAGGATGTCCGGGTCGAGCGACGTATCAGTGTCGTTTGCAGGACGCCTTGCGGGCCATCGGCTCGGTTCCGCGTTGATGTCGATGCGTTCCGGGTGGACGGCAGGATCGCCGTAGTTGTCCAAATCCGGGGCAACGTTCTGTATGACGTGGTCCAGGGCGCGCCACTCCCAGACGATGTTGGCAGCGTCGGGCGGTTGCGGCTCGAACTCCAGGATTTTCTCCAGCCACAACCCCTCGTTCGGAATCAGTTCCGGGCGGCGGCCCGCTCGAAGCGCTTCCTCGGCCGTGACGAGTTCCCACGATACCGCCAGGACGTTTCCGCCCGGTAATACTTCCACGTCATGGTGCAACAGTTGCCTCTCATCGCTGAAGGTGAAGTCCCAGAGCAACTCGCCGCCCCAGCCGATCTGCTGGATTCGCCCACCTTGTCCGCCGGCATTGAACACGGGTGAGTGCGGTTCTCGACCGCCTCGCAACAAGCTCCCGTCATCGAGCAAATAGACAAACCCCGAGGGAGCCAACTCGCTCTTCCAGGTTTGAACCACCTGGCCATCGATATCGATCAGATAAATCGTATCGGACAGCAGGGGTGAGAACAAAACGTAACCCGACTGAGCTGCGTTGGTCATCACCTGCAGACCGCGCGGCTCGTCGAGGCCGAACATCGCCCTCAAGTCCGGTTGTTGAGCCGAGGTCGAGGTCGGCATCGCAAGGAGCCAGGCCATGGCCGCAAATCTGGTCAAGAATCCAATCAGTCTCATAAGTCCTCCGAATGACGGAAATAAAAGTAGCGTGACCATTCGAGACATCGGCATTGCCGCTATCGGTCTGGAGCGCACACGTCGAAACCTTCGCCAGCCAGTCGATACGCTCTCCTTTGACCCCGGTTCGAAAACGCCTGCGCCGCAGGTCTCGTCAGTTTTCGCAATCTGATTTGTTCGTCCGCCAGCTCACTCCGCTCCACTGGATCACGGGCTGCGACGAGTCGCTTCGCCACGACCATCTCCTTCCCTCGGTTGACTCCGAGCGCTCCGACGACCCGCCCGTTGTTGAGTTGGAACAGGATGAAGTCGTCGCCGGCGGCGTTTCCCCTGACGACGGTGTCGTCGACGGCGGTGGCGGCACCTGCGGCCTGGAGGTTGTAGTCGTATTGATCCGACCAGAACCACGGCACCTGGCTGTTGGCTTTCTCGAGACCGGCGATGGTATGGGCGGCAACATCGCCCTGATCCAGTGCGCCCTGCCATGCTTCCTGACGCAGCGACCGCCGCAGCCCCCGATAGTACTGGCTGCAGCAGTCGCCCGCGGCCAGGATCGACGGCACCGACGTCCCGCAGTGCTCGTCGACGACGATGCCGTCTTCGACTTCCAGCCCGGCGGACTCGGCGAGGTCCGTTACCGGGACAACACCGATGCCGATGACCACGACATCCGCCTCCAGGCTCGATCCGTCGTCGAGCTCGACACCCGTGACCCTGGAAGTCCCCAGGACTTCGACCGGGCGGGCATCCAGCCGAAGCTCGACACCCTCACGCTCGTGCTTGCGGGCAAACACATCGGAAATCAGCTCGGGCACTACCCGGCACATCAATTGAGAACCGGCCTCTACCACGGTCACCCGAGCGCCGCGCCGCCGCGCGCTCGCGGCGACTTCCAGGCCTATGAGCCCCCCACCGATAACGACGACTGCGTTGCCCGGCTTGAGCTCTCGTCTTATGGAGAGACTGTCCTGGTAGGTTCTCAGATAGTGGACGCCTTCAAGCCCTGCGCCGGGGACGTTGAGCCTGCGCACGCTCGCCCCGGTGGCGATCAGCAGGTGGTCGAAGGTCATCGCCCGACCATCGTCCAGAAACACCGCGCGGCGCTGGGGCTCGATCTCCACCACCCGCGTTCCGAGATCGAGCGACACGCCCTGCTCGGCGAAAAACCACGGCTCCGCGAGAAATACGGGTCCGGCTTCGTCGAGCCGGGTCAGTGTATCCTTTGAAAGCGGCGGCCGCTCATAGGGCGTCAGTCGTTCAGCTCCGATGAGCGTGATCTTGCCGCCGAAACCGATGCGACGCAGAGTCAGCGCCGCTTGTCCGCCGGCAGCTCCGCCCCCGACGATGACCACCGATTGTGACGATGACGCGCCCATTGCTGCGACTCTTAAATCCTATTCACTGTCCACGGTGCAGTTGAACGGCGTTACCTCGGCCGCCGGCAGCCACAGCCAGTATTTCTCGAGCACCACCGGTTCCGTGAAACTCATGGGCTCGACGATGATGGCCTGATAATTCAACCGGCTCCCATCCGCTGTCGGTGTAAAGCGCTCAACGATCCGGACCGATTCACTCTGCGGTATGCCCATCTGATTGAACAAGGGCCAATCGATGGCGTCCGTCGTGACAACCAGGGTGCCCCCATCCCAATGTCCCACCGAAAACCCGAGCGGGGCAACCCGTTGCGGAGCGCGGACCGCGTCGGCATTCATATGAATCGTGCGCACGGTGTCGAATTCTTCCAAACGCATCAGAATTGTTTCGCCCCGATCGACGATCTCCATCGGGTAGGGCTGCTCCATGATGATGGGCATACCCTTTGGCACGCAGTTCTCTATGGGATTGTCTTCCGCTGGATCGAACGCTTCCACCGCGGCGCGAGCCGAGTCAGTCAACGGATAACGAATGTAGACCAGCTCCGGATCGGCGTTCTCCGGAAAGAGCGGGTAACTGCCCGGATGGCCGACGGTGCTCCATGTCCGGAAGATGCCCAGCGAAGGGTTCGACGTGTCTCCCTCGCTGGCGAGCCAATACTCGGCGCTTCCCAGCGTCCGATCGAACCAGCGTGGTTTGCTGTTCGCGGTCAACAACACCTCCTGGCCATCGGCTCCGAGCAGATTGAGCGCAAACAACTCGGTCAGGTCACGCGTTGGTGGGTGACCGGCGATCCTGATCGTATCTCCAACTTCGACGATGTCCGATGAAAGGCCCATTCGCTGCAGGGTCGATGACGGACCCGCCTCGATCTCCCAACTCTCTGCCACGCCGTCATCATTTATCGTGCCAATCGTTATGCGAACGTGTGGGTTTCGCCAGAAAACGCGCGTGACCTCCCCCTCCAGCTCTGCAATGCTCGATGTGTCGAAGCGCCCGCCAAGTCCGTGATGGCCAAATGCCGCGAAGGGAATCAAACAGAGACCCCATGTGCTCAATAATCGCCCGCGACTCATGATCCGCTCCTATCATCCCCGTCTGGCCGGTCAAGCGTCTCTCGCGCTTTCTCGACGATCTCGGTGTGCTTCATGTAGTGCCACCAACCCCAGACATCCTTGGGGAAGGGTTTGTTCTCGTGGCCGCACTCCGAGCACCTTCGATTGGCCTCATCGGCGTTGTAGCTCACGGCCGCCCTCTCGGCTCCCTCTATCGTCGACAAGGGCGGGAAGTGATGAAAATCGGCAAAGCCGGGACTGGCTCCGGACTCGGCGACTGCTCTCATGTTGGCGGGGAACTCGAGCCGGAAAAGCTCGTGCTGACAGTTCTCACAGAGAAACCGCATGACTTCCGACTGTAGTTCTCCTTCCGCCTGACGCTGCGAATTGGTCATGAGGGCAAAGAACACCGGATCATCCTGCCCCGGCGCACCGACACCGTGGGTCCGCGCTCCCACCCTTACCTGACCGGGCCGCGCGCGGGAACCGTCAGAGCCCCAGCACAGACTGACCTCATCCACGGAATTGGTATGCTGGAAAAAGCCATGCTTGAGCCCGCTGCCACCCTGGTGAATGGTTCCGAGCGGAACGATGTCGCCCTCCCCGTGGTAGGGAAACAGCGGTGCGAGCTGTGTGTTGGCGAGCTGCATGTGCAGGTATACGTTGACCTTCAGCGGAGGCTTGTCCTGCGGCGGAGGCGGCATGACGAGTTCTTGCGACCTTGTGTCGTTCATTGACTGCTCCTGAGCCTGAGTTCAAGCTGCCGGAAGAGTGGCCGAGCGAAGGACAATATCGAGACGCACGCCATCAACGTCGCGGTGACGGCGATCGCCTGGTGAACCCCTGCGCTCGCTATGATCGGCTGGGTCAGGAGCGGGCAGGCAAACTGCCCAAGATAGAAGCAGCTCGTCAGGATTCCCAGAGCGCTGGCGCGAAACTCCGCCGCGACATGTTCCGTCACCCAGAGGTGCGCGTTCGGCACCAACATGCCCATGCTTATGCCGACCAGCACGAGGCCGAAGCCCGAGAGCAGCAAGCCGTCAGCTGCATCCACGAACGCCAGCCCCAGCGCCAGCAGACCAAACCCGGCGCCGAAAACGACCGAGAAGCCGAGCCCAACCTTGATGCGGCCGTAGAGGCTTGCGGTAACAGCCGATGCCGCCATGAAGAGCGCCAGTCCGAACCCGCCAAGTCGCGCCGGCCCGCCGGCCTCGGCAACCAAAAAGGGCAGGTAGATCGGGATGACATGCGTGCCGGTAACAAACAGGAAACCGAGCCCGCACACCAGTAACAGGGAGCCTCCCGGCCTCCAGCGGTGGCGCCGCCGGCCATTGGACGGATGAACACCTCGCGGTTCGGCGATCCAGGACAGGGCCGCGGGCAGCAGTATCACACCAACCAGGTAGAGGGCAAACGGCGTCCGCCAGCTTGTCTCCGAGATGACTCCGGCGACGCTGAACAACACTACGCCGCTGAAGCTGACGACGGCATGCTGCAGACCCATGTAGCGGGCTCGCTCCGCTCCCGTGAAATGGTCGCCTATGAGCGTTATGACCGCGGTATGGATTCCGGCCGTCGCCATCCCCAACACGAACCGGCTCGCCACGATCCAGTACAGATCGGCCAGGAATAGACCTGACGCACCGGCCAGCGTATACAACAATAGCGAAAGACTCAGTATCCGTTTGCGCCCGAACCGATCTATCAGCACGCCCGCCAGAGGGGCCGTGATCGCGAGCGCGAGCGCCGTGACGGTCAATGCGATGCGAGAGAGGTATTCGGCGTTGGGAACGGCTGGGAAGGCTCGAGCCATGGCGGGCAGAGCCGGTGCGATCATGGTCGCAGCGATGAGTGTGAGACAGCTCAAACACAGGAGTGTCAGCCGCTGAGAGAGTGCGACGGCTGACTGGTCCGGGTTTCTACTCACGTGATTGTCGGCGTTGTCGCTCAATTGCCTCTTCGGCGGCTCGATTGGCCGACGGAGCCCTACCCTCAAGCCTGGTTCCATCCGACAACACGATGTTGAGCCATTGCATCCGATTGGAGCCATCGCGCGCCGGGAAACCGGAGATCGTGACGACGTCGCCCTCCTTGAGTTCATCCCCCGTGAATCCCATGCGCGTCAGGATGCTGGGACTATCGCCATCGATCACCCACGCTTCTATCGCCCCGCCTTCATCCGTGGCGTTCAGCTCGATACGCGTATGCGGACTGATGAACCGGTACCGGGTCACGACACCTTCGACGGATACCAGGGTGTTTGGATCGTAGAACGCCGGAAACGAGTGGTGCGTGTACGCCGGGGTCGTCAACACCAGGAGGCTGGCGGCAAGCATTACATGGAGGTTCTCTTTCATCGGTCGTTCTCTCCCAAGATCATTCGGCGCCGACGGGCCTTCAGCGACCCGTTCCTGCCCCCACTACGCAATCGTACGCGTGAATCCGTTCGTCCGGCGTCGATAGTCGCGGTTTGTACAGGACCCACGGCTCGCGAAACATGACCGGATCTTCCACCGTCAGCTCGAGCTCCAACCTGGCGCCATCCTCGACGACGGTATAGCGTTCGACCGTACGGAGTCGATCGCTGTACGCGAGCGACCAGTGTGGCCAGAAAATATTTGCACTGATGCCGGTGGTCTCAACGATCAGCGCGGATCCCTCGTACCGGCCAACGGAGTGTCCAAGCAGGCTCGGGGGCTCATCCTCCGGGGGACCGCGGCCATCCAGGTAAATCGTCCTCGAAGCCCCCCATTCCTCATAGCGAATGTCGAGCCGCCCGTCGGACTGCGAGATCTCCATCGGGTAGGGACTCAGGGCCGTCCTGATGAAACCGAAGGGAATGCACTCGAGCGACGGGTCTTCGGTCGGGTCCAACGCGGCCCGGACCGCCAGCCCCTCGTCCGTCAGGAGGGGCGGAAGCCGCTCGAGGGCGTACCGATCCATCTCGCCAAAGAGCTCCGTGTAGGGAAGATCCTCGTTTGCCGGATCGCTTGCGAAAACGCGAAGGTGAGCATATGCCTCCGCGTCGCAGCCGATGGTGCAGCGGAAATCCTCGAATCGCCAGCCCTCGTTGTCAACGCTCGTGGAGGGTGAGCTCCAAACGCCCGCGAAATTCGGCGCGCCGTCCTGGGCAACCCCGGGAAAGGACACGAAAAGCATCCACAGCGTCGAGATCGAGGGCATGGGCTTCAGCAGACCTGCCAGACTGCTCACAACCGAGTTCATCGCAAATCGCCCTGTTATCCCAACCACGTCCTGCATCATCCGGTTCAGTTACCAAAATGGCGTCGAAACGTGAGCGCCCACATACCGGGTGGCCCAAAAGCCGCCACCGAGACCCCATTCCCGCCCGGGGCACCGGCATCGGTGCCGCCGGTCGAATACAGTTCGTCCGTGAGATTGGTTCCGGATAGCACCAACTGCCAATTCCCGTCCGCGGCCACGTACGCGACGTTAACCCCCAACAAACCGAGGTCATCGCGGAAACCCGCAGCCGAGAACGAGAGGTTGTCGAAACGGTGAAAATACTCCGAGGTGTAACGATAGTCACCACGTATCGACAACTCCCCGCCACTTTGCAGAGGGAACGTGTACTTCAGCCCAACGTTCGAAGACCACTCCGGCGCCTTCGGGAGTTGCGTATCCAGGGTAATCACGGGTTTTTGCGTTATCCTGTTTCTGTCGTTGGCCAACTCCGGATCGAGCTCCTTGAATTCGTCGTCGATATACCCAAGGCCAATGTTGAGGTCGAAATTGGGAGTGGGTCTGGCCGTCAGTTCGACCTCGAAACCCTGCACGGTCACCTTTGCGACATTGCCGACAATATTCAAGTTGTCGAAGCCGTCGGGAACAGAGTATTGAAGCTGAAGATCATTGTAATCGTTGAAATAAGCTGCCGCATTCAGCCGCAGACGCTGATTCAGCCATTCGCTCTTGAGTCCCACCTCGTATGTAGTAACGGTCTCGGGGGCAAAGGGTCTGAGTTCCTTGATCCTGCTGGTCCTGAGATTCCAGCCGCCGCCTTTGAAGCCCTGTGCCACCGAGCCGTACAGCAGAGCGTCCGGCGTTAGCCGATACTCAAGACTCGCCATTGGCGTGACCTCTTCCCACGCATCCTCCAGGCGCGTCCCGGGCGGCAAGTTATGCCTCCCGGAGAAGACGTTGATGGAGGTCAACGTGAATACCTTCTCATCGTGAGTCAAACGCAATCCGGCCGTAAGGCCCAGCCGTTCCGTCAGTTGGTAGGAACCCTGGGTGAACAAGGCCCACGAATCGTTCGTGACACCGTTATAGGCATCGTTCTCCAGATCGAACACTCTGTTAGTCGGATTCATGCAGTTCGGGGGCCTTAGCGGTCGCGGGCACCCGATCACGAAGAAGCCTGCCCCCCCACTGAGATCGATGCCAAACGGGAGGTTCTCCAGTGCCGGGTAAAGGCCCGAGTAAAGTCGGAACGGATTGAAACTCGACACGTCTTCATGGAAGAGGTACGCGCCGGTAACCCATTGGAACCGGCCATCGCCGGATTGCCCATTCAGACGCAATTCCTGGCTGAACTGGTCCTGCTCGTTATCGAGGTTGAGACCGTAATAGGGTAACGGCGTACCATCGCCGTCTCCAATGATGAACGACGCCATGTCCCGGTAGGCTGTAATGGATGTCAGCGACAGATTCTCCCGCGCCTGCCAGCTGATCGACACCGAAAGCCCCCGGTTGTCCAGATCGTTTCGACTGGGGCCCAGCGCGTTCGTGGTATAGGGATCCGGCGGAATAGTGGATTCATCGATCCGGTACCCGGGGGGTACCAGGTCGCCGAACCTCGGTACCGCAAAGCGGTTGTACAGTCGCAGGGCGCCTGCGTTCGGGTCGACCGCGACGGTCTTCTGAAACATCGCTTCCTCGCGTTTCCGCGTGAAATCGGCGATGGCCGTTACCTCGACGGTGTCACTCGGTAGCCAACGAAGAACGCCTCGTCCGGCGGTCGAATTAACGTTGCCGAGATCGACCCCGTCCGCCAGTCTCGTCCCGTACCCCTCCCGGTCCCTGTTCATGAGTGAGAACTTTGCGAACAGCTTGTCCTCGACGACTGTTCCGCCAACGCTTCCACCCACGTCCACACGGTTGTAGTCTCCAAGGCCGAGCTGGAATGTTGCATCGAAGTTCTCATCGGGTAGCGCGGAGACGAGACTGATTGCACCGCCCATCGTATTCTTTCCGAACAGGGTCCCCTGGGGACCGCGAAGAACTTCGATCCGTTCCAGGTCCAGGACGTCCATGACCGCGCCCGCGAGTCGAGCGTAGTAGACGCCGTCAATGAAAACCCCCACCGCCGGGTCGGCGAGGATCTGATCGTCGATCTGACCCAGGCCGCGAATCGCGATCTGGGCCATGAAATCACTACCTCCGGTACCCGAGGATCCGTCGACGACGAGGTTTGGAACGGACCCGGTGAGGTTACTCAGGTCTTCAATATTCTGTTCCTCGATATTCACCGTCGTGAGCGCGGTGATCGACAACGGCGCATCCTGAAGGTTCTCTTCGAGTTTACGGGCCGTGACGATGATTTCTTCGATCGCCGCCGAGCGTTCACTCTCCTCATCCTGGGCGGCGACATTGCCGCTGGGCAAAAGGATCATCGCTACACACAGTGCACCGATGAACGCAGATGAAGGTCTCGGCACGACGGTTCTTGACACATTCAGGTCTTTCATAAATTTCCCCCAATTCCCGTATGACACTCAAGCCATGTCCGAATGATCGCGTTCGTTCATTCCGACTTCTCTTTACGAAGCTCCGCGGCAACTGCCGACCAGTTGTAGGGCGTCAGGTCGACCTGCGGATGAACCGCACCGCATGGGCAGGTTCGCTGGCCCCGATTGCTGTTGAACTGCCGGCAAGCACGCAGATAGCCCTCCTGCGGCAGTTCCTTGCTGGTATCCCAGATCTCGCGCGCGAGCTCGTTTCCACATGATCCGCAGTACCAGGCGACACCTTCCAATCCTGGTTGCGCCGCTCGATATCGGTATTGAATCGACTCGGACTTCGGCGAGAAACGGTGCGGCGTTCCACCAGGCACATACACATTGTCCCCCGGCTCCACGGAAAAGTAGTTCACGGACGAATTCCTGAACTCGACAACTCCCTCGCCGGTGAGCTGCGCGATCACGGTATCCTTCTCGCAAATCAGGAAGAACGGCTGTTGGCGGTCGTTCTTGCCGAGATGCAGTTGTGGATCGACGTCCGCCGGCAAGACCGGGTATTCATCGTACGGCCCCCGTTTTCGTACCTCCCCGAATGTACTGAGCATTCGTTTGCGACTCATGACGCGCTCCCCTTGCCACCGCCCGCCTCGTCGAGCGTTGCTCTTGCTTTCTCAACGATCTGCGTATGCTTTACGTACTGCCACCAGCCCCACGCCCGATTTGGGAAGGCTCTGTTCTCGTGTCCGCACTCCGGGCACTTATGTTTCGCCTCATCGGCGTTGTAGCTCACCGCGGCCCGTTCCGTTCCTTCGATCGTCGCCAACGGGGGGAAGCGACTGAAGTCGGCAAAGCTTGGGCTGGCTCCGGATTCGGCAACTGCTCTCATGTTGGCTGGAAACTCGAGCCGGAAAAGTTCCTGTTGGCACTTCTCGCATAGGAACTGGATGGCTTCCGATTGGAGTTGTCCATCCACTTGACGCTGCGTGACGGTCATCACAATGAAGAACTGCGCGTCGTTCATTCCGTGCCCACCGACACCGTGCGTTCGCCCGCCTACGGCAACCTGGCCGGCCCTGACGCGGGGCCCACCGCCTCCCCAGCACAGCCCGACTTCATCCACGGTATTGGTATGCTGGAAGAAACCGTAGTCGTCACCGTCTCCACCCCGAAAAATGATCCCGGTCGGAACGATGTCCCCCTCCGCGTGATAGGGAAACAGCGGCGCCAACTGCGTATTGGCCAACTGCATATGCCGGTACACGTTGACCTTCAGCGGAGGCTTGTCCTCTGCCGGAGGCAATATGTTGAGTTGGTCGGTTTTCGTGTCGCTCACCGAAGTCTCCTAGGCCGCCGCGCTCGCGGCATGAATCGAAATACCCGCCTCCTCGTAGTAGCGCCTTGCACCACGATGGAGCGCGATTGGGGTTTGAGCCATCTGTTCCGGCTCCAGCGGATAGGTCACGGGACTGCGTTCCGGCGGCATGTGGTGGTATTTCTGCTCGAATGCGGCCCGTGTCTCACAGAGACACCACGTCAGCAGATGCGCCACGTCCTCCGCCATGTCATCCCGTACGACCAGCAGAAAGTCAGAGAAGTCCAGCGTCGGCAGCGTTTCGTCCAGACCCCTGAAGTAGCCGGCGGGAAGTTCTTTGCGACGCCAGCCGTACTTCGTTTCCATCGCTTCGAGCACAGATCCTTCAATTGGAATAAACGCCAGGTCTTTCTCATTGGCCAGCCACTGCCACCACTTGTTCATGACGGCCTCATGAATAATTGCGTTCGCGGAGCCGTTCATCATGGCCAGGATGGCCCCGTTTCCTCGCTCGGTCGTCACGTAACCCCCACCCCACGATTCCAGCGTGGCACGATCGATTCCTGCCGCATTCATGACTCGTCCCGCCGCATAGCCGACCAGGTTCTCACCGTCGTCCGGGCAGGTCGCAATCACCAGCGCCGGCTCTTGTGCTCGAATGTCATCAAACGAGCGAACGCCGAGCTGCGCGTCAACCGCGAAGAACAAATGATCCCAATGGGACACCTGGCCCAACGCGCGGATGTGGGGAAACGCCTCCCCGGTGTAGATGCCACGACCGTCCAGCGCCATGCGCGCCGCGACCGCGGGTGTCGTCAATGCCAGGTCGACTTCCCCGCGGCCAACCGCGCGTATCGCGTCCGCACCGCCACGACCGTTCCAGATCCCGAAGCGGGACTGCGGCCCGGTGCGATCGACCATCATCATGCTCAACCAACCGCAAATGCCGTGCAAATTGCCAATTCCCCAGTCGCCGTAGAAGCGCAGGGTGACCGAGCGATCGAGTCGCGCACCCTCCATGTCCCACCACTTCGGATAATTGAACATGTTTGTTTGACCCACTTTCATAGCGACTTCATTTGTGACAGCCAATCCACTGTTCGAACCATTCCAGCGCAACGTCTTCCGGAAAGTCGCCGGAACTTGCGTCGATTCTGCACATCTCGCCAACGCGCTCCGCGCCTAGCTCCAGAAGCTTCCGATCGAACGACTTGGCGGCCCCGCAGAATGTTTGCGAATACTTCGTGTCCCCCAAACAAATGACCCCATAACGAATTTGCGACAGGTCCGGCCTGTTGCAGTCGATCTCGTCAAAAAACCGCTGTGCTTTCTCGGGAATCTCCCCCTTCCCGTAACTCGACGTGACAATGAGGTAACGGGCGTTGGTATCGTTAAACACATTCAATTCAGCCTTGGCCATTGGAACGACGTTAACTATTCGGTCGCTCGACTCAACAAGATCGCTTTCCGATATTTCGTCAGCCACCAATTCGGAAGTACCACTTACGGTGCCGAAGAGAATCACAATCTTTTCAGCCATCCGATTGTCGAACTAGTTCTCTTCCAGCTCATGCAACATGCTCGACACTTCCGCCCAACGGATTCCAGAGAGGTCCATGGAGGACTTCCGTTCCCCGCACTTGTTACAGGTCCTTAGTCCTTCATCGGCATTGACCGTATTGCAGACTCGCAAGTAGGCATCCTGTGACAACTCTCGGGCCGTATCCCAAACCTCGCGATACAACTCGTCACCGCACCCGTCGCAGTACCAGGCAACCCCCTCAAGCCCGGGATCTCTGGCCTTGTAGCGCAGCTGGATGGATTCCTCACTCGGTATCAGTCGTGTCGGCGTTCCAGCCGGGATGTAGATGCAATCCGCGGGCCCGAGTCCGAAATAAGCTACGTTTGAGTTCTTGAAATGCACCCGGGATTTTCCAGTCAGTTGCACGAGCGCGGTGTCGTGCTCGCAAATCAAGTAGAACGGTTGCGCGATGCTGTTTCGGCTCACATGGACTTGCGGCTCAATGTCCGCCTGTAGCACCGGATACTCGTCGTAGTCGCGAAACTTCCTGGCGACCTTGAACAGCGGAATCATTCGTTTTCTTTTCATCTTTTCGCTCGCGGCATGCCTCTATATCGACCTCGTCGCATCTTCGAACATGTCCCAGCCGAGCTGAGACAGTTCGCTGCCCCTGACCTGGTTCTTCCAACCCCATAGTCGATGGCTGAACTTCGGATTGACGTGGCCGCAGTTGTTGCACGTCTGCAATGCGCTGTCCGCGTTGTACGCCAACGCGGCATCCAGGGCGCCCTGAACCGTGGCCGCCGGCGCGAAACGATAAGCGCATTCAAGCTCGGATGCGGAGTACTTGTGGCGGTAAAGTTCGTTTTGACATTCGGAACAAAAGAACGTCACATTTTCGATCTGCTCACTCTCCGTCGACTGACGTTGTACGGCGAACATCAGAAAAAAATCGTCTGTTTGCCCTTTCGCAAAACCAGGAACAATGTGTTCGTTTGGGCCGACAAACAGCATCCCCGATCGCAGATAGGCGGCAGGAGCGCCTTTTGCAGCCAGTATCAAGGCCACTTCGTCGACGGTGTTGTAGTGCAGGAAGGTGCCGAAATTGTCGTCTTCGTCGCCACACAACATGATCACCAGTGGAACCATGTCGCCCTTGTCGAAGTAGTCGAAGACCGGCGTCAATGCCGAATTCGCAGTCTGCGCAACTCGCATGAAATTACGCTTCACGGGTTCCTTGTCACCCGATGGCGGCTCGATGTTGAGGTCTCGATTCATTGCGATGCGCTCCACACGGCTGGCGTTGCGCGCCGAAGTTTCTCAGGCCGATGCGCGCTCGGCTGAATCGAAATACCCGCTTCCTCGTAATAACGACTTGCGCCGCGATGCAATGGTATTGGGGTCTGAGCCATCTTTTCCGGCTCCAGCGGATAGCTCACTGAACTGCGTTCCGGAGGGATGTGGTGGTATTTCTGCTCGAATGCAGCCCGCGTCTCACACAGACACCAGGTCAGCAAATGAGCGACATCCTCTGCCATGTCATCGCGGACGACCAGCAGAAAATCAGAGAAATCCAGCGTCGGCAGCGGTTCGTCCAGACCCCTGAAGTAGCCGGCTGGAAGCTCCTTTCCCGACCAACCGAAGTTCACCTCCATTGTTTCGATTACGGACGAATCCATCGGGATGAACGTCAGATCCCTCTCGTTGGCCAGGTATTGCCAGTAGGTCGTCATGATCGCCTCGTGGATAATCGCGTTTGCGGGCCCGTTCATGAGGAGATCGACGCAACCATTCGCCCGCTCGGCCAGGACATATCGCCCGCCCCAGGATTCCAGCGTGGCACGATCGATTCCTGCCGCACTCATGACTTGCGCCGCTGCAAAGCCAATCAGGTTTTCACCGTCGTCCGGCGAGGTGGTTACGACCAGCGCCGGCTGCCGCGCCCGAATATCTTCAAACGAACGAACGCCGAGTTTCGCGTCCACCGCCAGGACCAGATGATCCCATTGAGGTACCTGCCCCAATGCGCGGATATGAGGAAAGGCCTCCCCGTCGTAGATCCCCCGCCCGTCCAGCGCCATTCGTGCCGCGATCGAGGGCGTCGTCAATGCAAGATCGACTTCACCGCGGCCAACCGCACGCACCGCGTCCGCCCCGCCACGGCCATTCCATATCCCATAGCGGGAATGCTTCCCGGTGCGGTCGACCATCATCATGCTCAACCAACCACAGATCCCGTGTAGAT
Source organism: Candidatus Rariloculaceae bacterium (assembly GCA_965237785.1). Taxonomy (GTDB): domain Bacteria; phylum Pseudomonadota; class Gammaproteobacteria; order Steroidobacterales; family Rariloculaceae; genus UBA6522. The sequence goes on along the minus strand of OZ250159.1, from coordinate 3,993,070 downwards.
TGGCCATGCCCCAGTCGCCGTGGAAGCGCAAGGTCACCGACCGCTCGAGTCGCGGGCCTTCCATGTCCCACCACTTCGGATAACCAAACATCCTTGTTTGCGGAGGCTTGTCCGCGGGTGCGGCTGAGATGATGGATTCCTGAATCGTGGCGCTGCTCACCGAAGGCTCCTAGGCCGCCGCGCTCTCGGCCTGAATTGAAATACCCGCTTCCTCGTAATAGCGCCTTGCGCCGCGATGCAGTGGTATTGGCGTCTGAGCCATCTTTTCCGGCTCCAGCGGGTAGCTGACGGGGCTGCGTTCCGGCGGTATGTGCTGGTACTTCTGCTCAAACGCAGCCCGCGTCTCGCACAGACACCAGGTCAGCAAATGAGCGACATCCTCTGCCATGTCATCGCGGACAACCAGCAGAAAGTCGGAGAAATCCAGCGTCGGCAGCGGCTCATCCAGACCCCTGAAGTAGCCGGCGGGGAGTTCCTTGCCAGGCCAGCCGAATTTCGTCTCCATCGATTCGACAACGGCCCCGTCTATCGGGATGAATGCCAGGTCCCTCTCGTTCGCCAACTGCTGCCACCACGTGGTCATGATCGCCTCGTGGATAATCGCGTTTGCGGGCCCGTTCATGATGAGATCGATGCAACCATTCGTCCGCTCGGCCAGGACATATCGCCCACCCCAGGATTCCAACGTGGCACGATCGATACCCGCCGCACTCATGACTTGCGCCGCCGCAAAGCCAATCAGGTTTTCGCCGTCGTCCGGCGAGGTGGTCACGACCAATGCCGGCTGCTGCGCCCGAATATCATCAAAGGATCCAACGCCGAGTTTCGCGTCCACCGCCAGGACCAGATGATCCCATTGGGGTACCTGCCCCAATGCACGGATATGTGGAAAGGCCTCCCCGTCGTAGATACCTCGCCCGTCCAGCGCCATTCGTGCTGAGACCGCGGGTGTCGTTAGTGCCAGATCGACTTCCCCGCGCCCAACCGCACGCACCGCGTCCGCACCGCCTCGTCCATTCCATATCCCGTAGCGGGAATGCTTCCCGGTGCGGTCGACCATCATCATGCTCAACCAACCGCAGATACCGTGTAGATTGGCCATGCCCCAGTCGCCGTGGAAGCGCAACGTCACCGAGCGCTCGAGTCGCGGGCCTTCCATGTCCCACCACTTCGGATAGCCAAACATCTTTGTAGAGGATTCCTTCACGAAACTCCCGCAAAATGACAGTCTACAACTATCTTGGAGTTATACTGTCATTATGATACTGTTCTGTCAACTATGGGCTGTTGCATGAGTGAAGATTCGACGCCAGTTTGATACTGTTCCGTCATCCAGGGAGCGGTACATCGGGAACCATTGCATGAGTGAAGATCTGACACCGGAAGGACGCGCGCTGACCGAATTGATCAGCGTTGTATTTCGTGCAAACGGGGCGATATTGGCCGCGGGCGACGGTCTCTCGAAAGACCTCGGCCTCACGTCTGCGCGCTGGCAGGTTCTGGCCGCCATCGCCGGCGGAGCGTTGACCGTTTCGCAGGCCGCGCGAAGAATGGGACTGACGCGCCAGAGCGTGCAACGCGTCGCGGATGATCTCGTCCACCACGGCCTTGCGGCCAAGCAACAAAATCCCGATCACAAGCGCGCCCCATTGATTGACTTCACACCGCTCGGGAATCAACGGTTGGAGGAGATTACACGACGGCAGCGTATCTGGGTGAATGCGTTGTCGGAAGGTCTGGGCAGTGGGAATCTGCAGACGTCAACTCGCGTGATGACGGAGATCACCACCCGGCTGGAGAACAAAGCAGCCGAGAAATGAATACACGAATTCCGAGACTGACGCTGAATGAACTCTCACCGGAGCTTCAGCAGGCCCTGCGCCCTCGCGTGAAACGACTGAATTACCTGGGCGAGTTGTTTCAGTGCCTGGGTCATCAACCCAAGGCGTTACTAGCCTTTATGGAGTTCACGGGCGCGTCAAAGGGGGCGTTGGACCAGCGCCTGGTCGAGGTCATTGCCCTGACGGTTGCCACGATGAAGGACAACCGGTATGAACGCAACCAGCACGAGCGGCTCAGTGTACGCCTGGGTTTTGGCCGGGAGTGGGTCGCGGAAGTGGAGGCTCTCGATCCCGACCGCGCAGGGCTTCTGGACGAGGCTGAGAAGACCGTACAGCGCTTTGTCATCGCCGCCGTGAAGCAGGATGGCAAGGGCGTTTCGGACTTGCTGGACGATGTCGTTGAAACGCTTGGCCACGTCCAGACCGTCGCTGTTCTCATGGTGGTCGCCCGCTACGTGACCCATGCCGTAATGGTCAACAGCCTGGCACTGGATCCGCCGGTCCCCTCCATCTTCGAGGACGGTTTTCCAGACACAAATCATTGCAGTGAATCACCATGACCAATGCCTCGGCAAAATTCATCGACAGAACGGACAAGCCCATCGGCCCGGCTCGACCGGACGATGTGAGGGCCAGTGATCGGTGGCCTCCCGTGATCGTTTCAAAGGCGGAAATCGACGCGGAAATCGAACGTCTGGCGAGCCTGCCTGTCCCGGCAAACGGACGGCGGCAAACGATGTTCGTGCATCCGAATGCCCCGTACCCGGGTCAGGGTTTGGTTCCCGGGGTGCAAGTAACGCTCGATGTGCTGAAGCCCGGTGAACAGACAGCCGCAATTCGACACAATTCCACCCAGGTCAACTTCTGTATTCTCGGCGGCGGCTACACGGTGGTCGCCGGAAGACGGATCGCCTTCCGGCAATACGACGCATGGAACCATCCTTCGTACGCCACTTACCGCCACGTCAACGATACGAAGAACCTCCAGGCGCGATTGACATACTCCAACGCTCCACTGCTCGAAATGTTGCGAGTGCACATCGTCGATGAAGATCCGCCAGAAACCGCTCCGGTCTCCATCGCCGACGAGCGGGATGGCGATCCGCGCAAGGAGAGTCCCTTCGGTTGCTTCGAGATCTCTTCGGACGGCGCCGCGCTCATGCCGTATGAGATCCTGATCAATCCGCCGGCGGTGGAATCAAAGGCCTTGCATTGGCCATGGAAGACGGTGAAGGCGAACCTCGACAAGCTCGGAGCACTCGGCAAGGAGTACATCGGGAGGCGCCTGTATCTGCTCTACAACCCGATGACGGGACGGTTCAACGGCACGACGCCGAGCTTTTTCGCGACGATCACGATCCGCCCGCCGGGAATCATTGACCGCCCGCATCGCCACACTTCAGCCGCAATCAACTACTACTTCCATGGCCGCGGCTACAGCATCGTCGATGGTGAACGCTATGAATGGAGAGCCGGAGACCTGATGGTCTCCGCACCTGGCTGGGGGATACACCATCATGCCTCCCACAAGGGCGAGCCGGTCTATGAACTCACCATTCAGGACCAACCGCTTAACATCTTCATGGAATCGCTGCTATGGCAGGAGGATCTCAAACGCCCGCCCGCCGTACTCGGCGCCGCTGTCGGATTCGATACCAATCGACCGGCAGAGGCATCCGGATGATCGACCCGGAATCATCGCTCAAGGCGCAACGGCATGTTCTACGATCCAAGAGAAGACCTGCATCCCGCACCGCTGACACATAATCCGTTCAACGCGCTGGCCGCGCCGCGACCGATCGGCTGGATCAGCAGTGTCAGCAAGCAGGGCCACGTAAACCTGGCGCCTTTCTCGTATTTCAATGCCATATCCGCGGATCCTCCCATGGTGATGTTCGCACCCAATTCGAAGGATACGGCCAATACGCCCAAGGACACCTTTCGAAACATCTCGGAGATTCCGGAGTTCGTGGTCAACCTGGCGACGTACGAACTCAGGGAAGCCGTCAATCTATCGTCAAAGTCGTATCCATTCGATGTAAACGAGATGGAAGAAACGGGTTTGACGGCCGTGCCTTCGGTGAACGTTCGACCACCGAGGGTCAATGAGTGCCCCGCCACCCTGGAGTGCAACGTATTCGAAACCGTCGACTTGCCGTGCGGACGCGACGGACGTCAGAGCCATCTCGTGATCGGCGAGGTCGTCGGAATACACATCGACGATGACGTCATCGAGAACGGGCTCGTGGATCAAATGGCCCTGCACCAACTTGCTCGGCTGGGCTACTTAAACTATTGCCGGGTCGACCGGATCTTCCAGATGAGGCGGCCCAGGTAGGTCAAATCGGGAGCATGTGAGTGAACTGGCTGTCGGCCAACTGGTTCTTCCTGCTCCTGTTCGGGTTCTATACCCTGATCCTGGTTCGCCATGCCCTGACCGGCAAACGAGAGACGGCCAACGCGGCCGACTATTACGTCGGCGGTCGCGGCATGGGCGGGTTCGCTCTGGGGATGTCGTTCTTTGCCACGTTTTGCAGCACGAACGGCTTTGTGGGCATGGCGGGGCAATCCTATACCTTCGGCGCGCCCTGGCTACTCTACACCTGGCTGCTCGTTGGGTGTTGTTTCGCGTCGTGGCGTTGGATCGCGCCGCGGTTTCGTGAGCTGACCGCCAGCTTCGATTCCGTCACCCTCGCCGATTTTGTGGGCACGCGATACGAGAGTCCTGCCGCTCGAACGCTGATAGCCGTCATCCTGATCGTGGCCAGCATCCTCTACATGACCGCCATCTACAAGGGTATGGCGAACCTGCTCCAGGTCTTTATCGATCTCCCATACAGCATCGGTATCATGATCGTGTTCCTGGTCACGATGGCCTACACGGCGATCGGGGGCTTCAAGTCTGTCGTCCGCACCGATGTCGTCCAGGGCGGCATGCTGCTGATCGCGGCCGTCCTGATGTTCCACGGGACAGTCACGGCGAGCGGCGGTGTCGGCGCACTGATGAGCCTGGTCGAACAACCGCCATCGGCTCATTTGTTCACGTGGGACGCGGGTGTCCCGTTCGCGTTTCTACTGGGTGTCATGCTGGCGGGATCGATCAAGATGTTGGTGGAACCGAGGCAGCTGTCCCGGTTCTACGCTCTCAAGGACGACCGCGCCATTCAGCGGGGTAAGCTGACCTCGGTAGTGGCTGTCATCGTGCTCTATTCCTTGCTGCTGCCCATCGGCCTCTACGCGCGACTTCTCGATGTGGGATCCATCGAAGACACTGACCTTGTCGTACCCCTGCTGCTATCGAGTTCCGCTTTCGTGCCCTCGGTCGCCGCGTTCATTACGCTGGCAATCGTTGCAGCAGCGATGTCATCGCTCGACAGCGTCCTGCTGGTGGTGGCGGCTGTCGTCCAGCGGGACCTGGCCGGGCGGTTCTTCCCCGCCACTCAACGGCATGCGTTTGGAGCAACACGCGCCTACGTCGCGGCCATTGCCTTGATCACTGCAATGGTCGCACTAAGACCTCCAGGCGGGATCATTGAAATTACCACGCTGTCGGGCAGCGTATACGCCGCCTGTCTCACACCCGTGGTGATTTTCGGTTTGCATTGGCGCCGAGGGAACGGTACGAGCGTATTGGCCGCGTGCGTGTCGGGTCTGCTGACGCTGGTGGTATGGCGGTACACCCCGTACGCTGGCGTACTGCACGAGATCTTCCCGGCCATGGCGGTCTCCAATATCGTGTACCTGGCCCATGCGTGGGCGGCGCCCAAGATCGAAGACACTGCCGTTCAAAGGCACTTTCAACCGGCGGACGCGTAAACCTCTTGGCCTGGCGGCTTGCGATATGCTTACCCGCAAGCAATCCGGCGCAGATTCATATGAAGGCAAGGCAACCCTCCATCGCCATCGTCGGCGCCGGCATGGGCGGACTCGCCGCGGCCGCGACCCTGCTTCGCATCGGCATGAAGGTCGACGTCTATGAACAGGCGGCGCAGTTTGCCCGCGTTGGCGCCGGCATCCAGATGATGCCCAACTCCATGAAGGTGCTGCGCAACATCGGCGTCGAAACCGCCGTTCGCGAGAACTCGTTCAAGCCCTACTCGCACCTGAACCGGGAATGGGATACGGGCCGCGTCCTGAGGGAATTGCCCATGCCGGAGGATCTCTTCGGAGCGCCGTACCTGTGCATGCACCGCGCCGACCTGACCGACGCGCTCGCAAGTTCCGTGCCGCGCGAGATACTCCACTTCAATCGGAAGCTGGTGGGCCTCGACGAATCCACCGCCGGCGTCCGCCTGGCATTTGCCGACGGTAGCCAAGCGTTAGCCGATGCCGTGGTCGGCGCCGACGGCGTGCACTCGCTGGTGCGGGAACTCGTGGCAGGTCCCGATGAACCGATCCACAAGGGGCGCATCGCCTATCGGGCGGTGTTCCCGTCGGCGCGGCTCAAGGGCCGCGATCTCGGCCCGTCGCGCACCAAGTGGTGGGGCGTCGACCGGCACATCGTCATCTACTACACCACGTCGACAAAGAGCGAAGTCTATTTTGTGACCAGCGTCCCCGAACCGGCGGAATGGCTGACGCCGGAGTCCTGGTCGGCCAAGGGGGACGTCAAGGAAGTACGGGCCGCCTATGAGGGTTTCCATGCGGACGTACGTGCCGTGCTGGACGCGTGTCCTGACTGCCACAAGTGGGCGATTCTCGAGCGCGAACCGTTGCCGCGATGGAGCGACGGCCGCGTCGTGCTGCTCGGCGACGCATGCCATCCGATGACCCCCTACATGGCGCAGGGCGCCGCCACGGCCATCGAGGACGCCGCGGTGCTGGCCCGCTGCATCGACGCGGTGGCAGGCGACGACCTGGAGCGCGCGTTCCGGCGCTACGAAACCAACCGCAAGCCGCGCACAGCCAGAATCCAGGCAATCTCAAGCGCCAACACGTGGATGCAGGGCGGCGATCGGGACACGAGCTGGCTCTATGGCTACGACGCGTGGAACGTGCCGCTGGTGTGCTCATTGGATCACGGTTGATGAAACGACCGTCCGGTGGATGGAGGTGAAGCAGCCTAGTCGCCCTCCATGATCTTGCGAATATCTTCATCGTTGCCCGTCAACTGCCAGTGCACCAACGAAACCGGAACGCTGCCGGCTTCGTTGAGCTCGCCGAAGAAATCCCTGAGCGTATAAGGCGAGTCCCCGCTCTCCGTCTGCCTGGTGCGGTGCGCGAGCAGCCGTTCGAGCAGGTACTTGCCCGTGATGTAACTCGTGCCATAGCCCGGTTGACGCAAGTACAGTTGCTGCTCGAACTGCATGAGTTCCGGCTCATTGCCCATCCAGCCGCGCGGTGTCCACTCAAGGTGCACGGTACCGGCCTCCGCCATCGTCATGTCGTTGGCGTGTGCGTAAAGCGAGCCGAGTCCCCGTGCCGCGCGCTGAGCCAGCATGATCCAGACAATTTCCCTTGAACGCGGGTTGTCGTCGTACAGGCCGGCATGCATGAACATCTCTTCGACACCGGTCGCCGTTCCCTCGTTGCGGCTGTCAAAGATGTTGTACAGCAACGGTCCGCGGCGAATCGGGCTTTCGTGAGGCTCGTCACGCATCTGCGCAAGTTCGAACCAGTGGTAGAAATGCGTAAACAACGGTGTTGGGTCATAGTGCGCCGCGATCCAGAAGAAGTTTCGCTCGTCCTCGGGCACGAATTCGCCGAGGTGCTCCCTGAGCGCCGGTTCCATGTTGTCCTTGATCGGCATGACCTGCTGTTCGTCGAGAAACGCCATGAGCTTCGTGGCCGACTCGTCCGTCAGCCGGTCGTATTCCTCCGGCGTCGACGCGGCGATCAGCGGCGGGAGATCGCGGTTTCGGTGCTCCTCGAGCTTCAGCGACGACCAGGCCCGGTCGAGCTCACGCTGCAGCAGGCTCACTTCCTCCTCCCAGGACAACGGCACGTAGTGCACGTTTCTCAGGTACCAGGTGTAGTTTTCCTTGCCGATGCCTGACGGCCCGGTCCTGGACGGTGCTTGCGCATCGAGCCAGGCAACCAGTTCATCGGTGGCTGCCTGCGCCGAGCGTATCGCCTCGGTGAGTTCGTCGCTCGCATCACCGCCGGCGGTCTCCATGATGCCGTCGAGATGGCCGCGCTGCGCCTGGATGTTGCGGATACCCGCGATCCAAAGGTCTCGTGCGTTGCCGGTGAGATTTTGCCGCGCCTGCCGCATGAGCGGCGGTATGACCGCCAGCTCGCCAATCATCCGTTCCTCCTCGTCGTCGGAAAGCGGAAAACTGTAGGTCCAAAGTTCGAGCACCGCGTGGTGGGTCGGACCCTCGCGGGCCGGGACGTCGCTTTGGTAGGTCCAGATCGACTGATAGAAGGCAGGGTCACGAACCCATGGCATGAGCACGCGATGATTGAAGTCGAAACCGTTCATTTCCGCGCGCACGATATGCCAGTCGACGCTTTGTTCGATCGGCCAGTCGCCGATGTCGATGGCGTTCAACCGTTCACGATAGCCCGCAAACTCCTCGTATGCGGCGTCGAAGCGTTCGGCCGTGTAGTCCGGAGCTCCATCCCGCATCGGCGGCCGTTCGAATTCGCGCCATTCCTCGAAAAGTTCAACGAGCGCTTCGTAAGAATTCGGTGGCGGATTGTCGGCGTCCCCGCACGAGGTTGTTAACACGACAACAAGGGCAAGCCTCAGTAGTTTTCGCGGGATTTCCCAGGCGGATGACGTAATCGGCATTGCAGTCACCCCTCAGTATCAGACTTCCCGCCAGGGCAGCGCTGTGCCGAATAGCGAATGTTTGTTCCAAAAAGTATATCACCGCTTGCCTGCGACCCCGAGAGCCGCGCGCCGGGCTGGACGCGTGGAATGTGCCGCTGGAAGCGGCAGACAACGGCACCGTAAGGAGCGTTGAACAACGCGGTCAGGCAGCACGACAAGTCTGACGGAACCACATCAATGTATGATTAGTGTGTCGATTCGACCTGACATGCAAACAGAGTCGATGTACTGGCATGTTTCGTTGATGCGATCACGGTGACCGAAGGGTAACAACCGGAAGGAGCTACCGCTATGGGGAAATTGCCGTTTGTGCTGCTGAGCGCGCTTTCGTCCACTGCCGGAGCGCAATGGAGCATTCCGGCCAGCGATGTCCTGGGGGCGGACGATCTGGCCGAAAACCCTACTTTCGTCGGTGGTATCGCCAACAGCGGGAGCACTGCTCACGGCATCTGGTGACCCGGCAGTGTGGCCTTGGACAAGGTCAATAACCGGCTTTTTGTCGAGCATCACGGCAACAGCCGTTACGACATCTATCAACTGGATGACGACGGCATGCCGCTGCGCCGACATGCGGACCTGGGAATCGGTCGCAGCCTGATCGGACGGGGCTTCACGTTCGCGCCGATGAACACCACTGCGCTGACCAACCCGGGCGGCGGTAGCTTCGACTCGGTGCATCAGCGTATGTTTCTATCCGACGATTTGAGTCTCGGACCGCCGGCGGCACGAATTCTTGTATACGATCTCAGTCCCGATACATTGGCATCTTTAGACAGAAACGATCTGCCGCCAGCCATCGCGGTGCTCGGCCAGCCGGACTTCGATACCTATGAACCGGGATCCGGCCCGGCGAAAATCGGCAGCCGCGGAACGGCGGTTGTCGACGAGGAGCGGCAGCTACTGTTCTTCAGCGACCCTCAAAACAACCGCGTGCTGGTCTGGGACATCGATCCCGAAGGTCTCGTAAGCGGCATGGATGCCATGGCCGCGATCGGACAACCCGATCTGCATACGAACGAACCCGGCATCGGCAGACGCGGCCTGAACCGGCCGAATGCGATGGTCTACGATCCACGGCAACAGAACCTGTTCGTGGGTGACGGCAACAACCGCGTCATGGTTTTTCATGTCAGCGACCGGAATCTCGCGAGCGGCGGAGACTTGGAGGCGTTCGCCGCCATCGGCCAACCGAACTTCACTTCTCGTGTCCCGCGGGAGGACTTGCGCAAGTACGGGGGAGGTTCGCTGGGACTCGATTACGAGTATCACCGCCTCTTTGCGGGAGAGTTCGCCGGCAATCGCGTGCTTGTCTTCGACGTGTCCCCGGCGAATCTCGAAGGCGCGTCCAACCCTGACGCCATCGCCGTGCTCGGCCAACCGGACTTTCAGAACACGGACCCCGCCGTCTCGCGAACGCGCCTCACAATGCCCAGGGTGGACATCGACACCGAGCGGCAACTGGCCTACGTACCGGACGGCTATCCGGCGGGCAACCGCGTCAACATATTCGATATTCATCCCGAGCGGATGCAGCAGACCTTGACGCCCATGCTGGAGCAGCTTGGTCACATCAACCCGGAGGGCGAACCCGACTTCCTGGCGCGTTCTCCCAATGACCGGATATCCCCTCGCTACTGGACCCAGGGCCGGGATGTCGCCATAGACCGTGTGGACCATCGCCTGTTCATGAGCGACAACTACGGTCACAGAGTGATGATCTTCGAACTCGACCGCCTGAATCGTCTGCTGGAACGGGGTGCGACGTGGGTACTGGGCCAGAAAGACACGGCTACCAGCGTACTCCTGCCCGGACGGGACGCTACAACCATAAAGCTGCCGATGTCCGTGGAATACGATGAAGTCCACAAGCGCCTGTTTGTGGGAGACACCTGGAATGACCGGGTGCTCGTATTCGATATGACACCCGGGCAAGTCGCCAGCGGCATGCCTGCATCCCATGTCCTGGGACAGAAGGATTTCGTCTCCTACGAGCCCGCGGCAGCCAGGAACAGGATTTTCTTCGGGTCGCGTGACGGCAATGGCATCGGGCGGGTCGGCTCGCGTTCCGCGGAACTCACGCTCGACGAGTCGACGCAACGCTTGTATGTGACCGACGGCGGCAACCATCGAGTGCTGGTATTCGATGTGCATCCGGATCGCATTCACGATGGCGCGGATGCGCTCGCGGTGCTTGGACAGGATAACTTCACGTCCACCGAGCAGGGATTGTCGGCGACGCGCTGGAGGTTGCCCGGCGATCTGGTCGTCGATGAGATGAATCAGCGCCTCTTTGTCGGCATATCCACGCAACACCGCATACTGGTATTCGATGTCCACCCGGACCGGCTGCGCAACGGCCAGCCGGCCGCGTTGGTGATCGGACAGACGGACTTCGATCGACAGGAAACCGGCCTCTCCGACCGCCTGCTGCGTGAGCCCGATGGTGTGTCCTACGATTCGGCGAACGACCGCCTGTACGTTTCGGACAAACGCAATCAAAGGGTGCTGGTATTCGATGTTCACCCGGACAGGTTAAGCAATTTTCCGGCGGCCATCGGCGTGTTGGGCGAACCGGACTTCGATCGCATGCGAGTCGGACCCGGGGACCCCCGAAATCACCCGGATCGCTTGCACGATCCCCGCGGGAGCTACTTCGATGCAGCCGACCAGCGACTGTATCAGAGCGAGGGTTTGAACGGGCGGATGACGGTGTTCACGTTGCCGCGGGAAGCGTATCGGGTGGATCTACCGAGCCGTTCGAGCCTGCGTTACGCGTCGCTGGATGCGCAGCTATCGACGGGCCCCGAGGCGCTGGAGTCGGGATACTCCGTGGCGCGGTTGAGCGACGCGGCCAGGGTGACGGCACTGAGCACGCACCTGGTCACACGTACCGTGATGCACGACCAGAGCGAGCGCCAGAGCCGGGAGCTGATTTCCGAGGCCATGCTGGCGGTAGGCGCCCCGGTGCGCACGGGCAGGTTCTACGTGGACGGGCGTTCGGGCCGGGACACGGCGCTTTCGCTGGTAAACGGCCATGACTCGGCGGTGCAAGTCAGCTTCGAGTTGCGGACGCCGAGCGGTGAACGGAACACCGAGACCCGGCGGTTGGATGCCCACGGCCAATTATTTGCGCGGGTCTCGACCTTGTTCGAGGACCAACAGGACCTGTGGGGCGTGCTGCGGGTTGAAGCCGATGAGCCGCTAAGCATGAGCGGACTGTTGGAGATTCCCGACGGCCAGGGACACACCTTGCTGAGCCCCGCACCGCTGGTAGCCGGTGAGACCGCTGCATCGGGTTTGGCGGCTGAACGCCGTGTGCTGCCGGCAATCACCACCGGGGCAGGCCAGCATGTGCAATATGTGCTGCTGAACACCAGTGATGAGCCCATCAGCGGGCGGCTGGAGGTCACCGGTTACGAACCGGTGAACTATGAAATCGACGCCGGCGGAGTATTCGTGCACGAGCCGTCACCCGACGGCCAGCCCTTGCTGACGGGGCATGGGATTGTCCGAATGACCGAAGGATCGGCACCCGACGCGTTTGCGGTAGTGAGGTCTTTGCGGCGCGATGGCACCGTGCGCAGCGTACATACGGTGACCTCCCACCAGGAGGGAACATTGTTCTGGGGGCCGGTGGATACGTATCCCGACATCCTGCATCACGGCGATATCGACGCCGAACTCAATATCGTGAATGAGGGTCCGGTTCACGCCACGCTGTACCTGGAATTGTTCGGCATCGACGGCGAATCGGTAGGGAAGTACGAACGTACGGTTCCGCTGGGGGAGCGCGCGATGCTGTCGCTGGAGGAAGTGTTCGGCCGCAGCCCCTTGCGCGGGACTCTGCGCGTATTCTCGGACACCGCGGTCAGCGGTGGCATTACAGGAGACCACGGTGACCATCGACAACGAGGCGGTGGTCGCCGACGTGCCGTTGCAAGGGACACCCCGGGAAGCGAGTACCGTGTTCGTCTATCCGATCTTCCACAACGGGGAGGGACACGCGACGGAACTCATGCTGATCAACACCGACCGGAAGGCCCATGACGGCAATCTCTCCGTAATGTCATCCCAGGGCGAAACCCGGGCCATGATCCTGCGTTAGCGGGGACGGCGCCCCACAGCCCGGATATTTCACCGGGCTTTGAGGCGGGTTGGCAGTTCCCCTGTTAGAAGCTCTGGCGCCAAGCCAAGCCGATTCTTCTGCCGCGCACGTCGTAAACCATGCTGGTCGACGTGGACAGGTTCCCGTGCTTCAGCGGATCCTCTACGTCGGTCAAATTCTGCACGGAGAAGGTCAGCGTGCGTGTGCCGTTCCCTCCGGGAAACGTGTAGTCGTAGAGCAAATCCAATGTCGTGAACGCCCGTTCTTCGGTATTCACACTATTTGGGTTGTCCTCTTCCAGGGCCGAGATATGGCGTACCGTCCACCGCATATAGTGATTGTAGCTCTGCCAATCGATGACGAGGTTGCCCCGCAGCTCGGGCATCGGGATGCCCTGGTTCTGTCCATTGTGGCTGCCGACACCGTCGAACAACCGGTCCTCGCTGGTGATCTCGTAGTCCATAACGTAGCTACCGTTGAGGGCGACGCCCAACTGCCCGGCATCCGTGCCGATACTATCGTACGAGACGCCGAAATCGACGCCGGACGTCTTCCAGAAATCCTGATTGATGTAGCTCAGGTCGTAGAGCAGGACATTGAAACCTGACAGGCACTCATCCGGATGGCTGCCGGGTGTCGGCACCGGATCCTGGTCCGCGCGGGTAACTTCGCAGGCCTCGTTGGGAGCATCCGCCGGCAGTACGATTCGCGGGTCAGTGAAGAAACCGTCCGCAAGGTCCGCGTAAAACACTGCGCTTGCACTTTCCGGTACGATCAAGTTCTCGAACTCCACTGACCAGTAGTTCAGATCCAGCGTGAGCTGATCCGTGGCATCCCAAGTGATTCCGCCGGTAAAGTTTTGGGATGTTTCGGGAGCCAAACCCGGGTTTCCGGTGGCCTGGGCGCGAGCATTGATCTGGTCACCGCCGATAAACAGTGCGGCGCCTCCCACGGCCGTCTGGCCAAAACTCTGGGCTTCACTGGCTTGGCGGAAAGATGTTCCCCACGTTCCGCGAAGGAAAAGCCCGTCCGAGGGTGTCAACAGCACGCCGATCTTCGGTTCCACCGAGTTATGGGCACCGGAGTCTTCGTAGCGTGCCGCCAATTGAACTTCCGCCCAATCGCTCGGAAACATCACCAACTCCGCAAACAGCGCGTTGGTCTCGCGGTTGCCGCCGAAGTCGCCCAGCGCCTGGGTATTGAACGCCCAGCCGCCGCCCTCGCTGATGTCGTCGCGGTCGTTGAAGTAATCCTGCGAACGTCTCTGGGCACCCACCGCAATGCCCGTGGGACCGCCCGCCATTTCCCAAAGCTCGCTGGAAGTCAGCATCACATCCAGAGTCGTCAGGTCGGCGCCGCCGTCGATGCTCCTGCCGGCGGAAAACCAGTCCAAAACGTCCGGATCGTTGAAGTGCGGATCGCCAGGGGAGGCGGTCATGCGATTGGCAAAGGGATTCCAGTACTTGCAATTGCCTTCACCCGGCGTACCGGTCCTGGGATTGCAGTTGCGTCCACCCAGCCCGCCCAGCGCCAGGTCCAGTCGGCTGCGAATCGCCTCGACATCGACAAACCGGCTGTCGTTCGTGGAGTAGGTGCCGGAAAGCGACCAATCCCAACCTGAATCGCCCAGCGGCGCCTCAAGGGATGCGGCAAGCCGAAAGGTATCCTGCTCAAACGTCTGCGGAGCCGGATCCTCGTATGCCCCGCTCTTTTCGCGGAACCACACGATGTAGTCGCGGACCACAAAGTTCGGGTCGGCCGCGTTGGCGGCGATGATGCCCGGGTTGGTCCGCGGCACAAAGGGCCGCGGCGGCCTGACGATGGGTAGCCCATAGCCGAAGTTGTTGGAGTAGCGCGTGCGCGCAAATCCGGTCTCGACCTGGGCGATCATTTCGTTGCCGAAATCGTGCGTAACTACCGCCAGCCCGTTGAAGCGCTGGGAGTCCGGAACGAGGCTTCGCCCATAGGCCAGGGCCATCCGGCAGAGCCGGCCGGAGGTTTTGAATCCGTGTTCCACGCCGTTTTCGCTGACGGCGATGGACGGATCGCCGCAGAGCGGATCGGGGAAAGGCGCCCCTGCCCGGCCGGGGAGCGGGTTGCCCGTCGGGGCGGCGGGCTGAAAATTACCCGGATTACCAAAGGCGGATATCAGGGATTGCTTCAGGCGCGCGGTGTCGTAGCGGTGGTCACTGGTAACCTGCTCCGTGCTGGCGTACTCGAAGCCAGCGACGATGCCCGTGTTCTCTCCCTGCGCGCCGAACAGCCCGCCGACGTTGTACTCGGGCGTCCCGCTCCTGGCATCCTGGTTCCACAGGGTGTTGAGCCGCAGTTCCGCACCCTCGAAGTCGTTGCGGGTGATGAAGTTGACCACGCCGGCCACCGCGTCGCTGCCGTAGAGGGCGGAAGCGCCGTCGCTGAGGACTTCGATGCGTTCGATCATGATCGGCGGCGCCAGGTTATTGATATCGACGGCGCTGATGCCCTGACCGTTGGAACTGCCGTCGATGGTCTGGCGCTTGGAGTTGAGTAACACCAGCGTGGCCCGGGCGCCCAGTCCACGCAGGTTGACCGTGTTGGTCGGCGAATCCCCGCCCTCGGACCAGTTGATGGTCGACACGGTACCCGATACCTCCGGCAACTCTTTGAAGATTTCCGCGATGGAGCCCTTGTTCTGGCTGAGCAACTCCGCGTTGTCGATCACCGTAATCGGCTGCGGCCGATCCGCCGGACGGGAAATAAACGATCCCGTGACGACGATTTCTTCCAACTCGTCCGCCGCCGCGCCCTCGGGCTGTTGCGCAGCCGCGGGCACGGTGGCCGAGCCGGCGAAAAAGAGCGCGGTCAAGGTGACTCGTACCGTGCGCCCTGAAAATAAAGATTGCATGTCCATCACTCTCTCCTTTTTTGTGGAACGCCCGATACGAATGCATCGCCGCCAAACGGTTATCTGAGAATCATCGCGCGCAGTTCGCCTTGAGATGACATCATACTGAGTTCGCCCTCGTACCCACGCCGGTCGGTGTTGACCAGCAGGAGTTCGGTGGCTTGGCCCTGCCCATTGCTGAACACGGGAAAAACAACTTCGGCGGCCGCTTCCGCGGGTGTCGCCTGCAAGGGCACATCGGCCACGACCATCTCTTCGTTAATGGTGACCGTGGTTTCCTGCAGGCTCAGCGTGACGGGCGTGTCGACAAATACGCGCAGCGTTCCGCGGATCGGGCTGCGGCCGAACACCTCTTCCAACGAGAGCATCGCCCGCTCGCCCAGGGGCACGGTACGCTCATACTTCGCCGTGGACTCGCCGTCGATGTCGAACAATTCCAGGTACAACGTGGCATGCACCAGACCCTCGTTGACAATGCTCAACTCGGCGTCGATATCACCGTGGTGCAGGACATCCGGATAGGTATCGACGGGCGCCCAGAACAACGTCCCCTCCTGGTGCGAGGTCACGGTGTGTGCGCTGCGCAGGCTGCCGTCGCGCCGCGACGAAGTCACCACCGCGAACGCCGCCGGCGCCGTGCCTTCAAGCGCGCGCACGATCCCATGACCGGTGAGCAGCGGCTGAGCCGTCGACGGAGACTCGTGAAGGACGACTCCACCGGCCTCGATCTCATAGGCCACCGGCTCCTGGCCCGTGGCGGCAAGCTCGCCCCTGACCGCCTGGTCGCTGGTATTCATCAGCACGAAATCCACATGTTGCCCTGCTCCCGTGGTCAGCACGGGAAGGACTCGGCGCTGTACCATCAGTTCGGATGACATGGCCTCACCGCCTCGTAGCGGCGCGGGCGCGAGCAAGCTGTCACCCCGTCCATTGGGAATCTCCAACAGGCCGTTCATGCTCAATGCCGCGTCCGCGTCGACGCGCAGCACGCCCCGCAGCGGTCCAGGCTCTCCGTCGAATAACGCAGACACGCGCTCGAACAACTGCCCGCCGGCAATCAGCCGGCGCGTTTCGCTCAAACGGCCTCCATCGAGACCTTCAAACTCGAGCCGGACGCTCACCGCCTCCTCGTGGCTGTTCACCAGCGAAAGCAACGTATCGCGGCCGTCACGGGCATCCACATAGACCCAAGCGGAGTTTGCCGGTGAAGTCGGGCGCAAGTACGCCGCGGAGATCAATTCGCGACTCTCGCGCTCGCTCTGACCGTGCATGACCGCGCGGGAAACCAGATGCGAACTCAGCGCGGCAACCCGCCCCGGTTCGTCCAGCCGCGCCACCGCGTATCCCGTCTCCAGCGCCTGGGGCCCGGTGGAAAGCTGGGCATCCAGCGAGGCATAGCGCAAATTCGAGCGGGCCGGCAGATCGACGCGATAACGCTCTCTCGGCAGTGTGAACACCGTCATCCGCCCGTTCAATCCCTCGGACTGGAACAGACGTTGATCGGCCGCGTCGAAATAGCTGCCGCGCGGATCGTGCAGCCGGTCGGAATGATGCCGCGCGTCCGCGGGACCGGATCGCGCCCGATCGAAATCCGGCTCGCCGATCACCGAGGTCGCTTCGGGCAGGTTCTGCATCCGGTCGGGATGGACATCGAAGACCAGAACCCGCTGGTGACCCTTGTCGGTGAGGTAAAGGCGGTCGTTGAGAGAATCGTATGAGATCCCGTCGGGCTGGCGAATCTTGCGGCTCGAAAGCCCGGGCTCATCGCTGGTGAAGTCCGTCTGGCCGATCACAAAGGAGGCCGCCTGACCGCTCTGCAGGCGGTCGGGGCTGACGTCGAATACCAGCACGCGATTCTGAAACGGTACCTCGACGAACAGCCGCTGGTGCGCCTCGTCCACCACCAGGTCGCCCGGGAGATTCCAATGCGTAGCCGACAACCCGGTCCGGGTTGAAGTGAAATCATCCTGCCCCAGCACGGCAAGCGCGTCGGCTCCATTCTCGATTCGATCCGGATGCACATCGAAGACCAGAACCCGATGGTTGCTGCCGTCGGTGACGAACAACCGCTGGTTGACCTCATCCATCGACAGTTCGGCGGATCGGCCGCCGGACGGTCCGATGCCGTGACCGTCGCGGCTGCCGAATGAAATCCGGTTCCGGGCCGCCGCCGGTTCGTAGGACGTGAAATCCTTTTGCCCCAATACGTAGGAGGCCGGCATCCCGCTCTCGACCTGCCCGGGCGTCATGTCATACACCAGAACGCGGTTGTTCCAGGAGTCTGCAACGAACAGGCGTTTGTGGGATTCGTCGTACTCCACCGCCAGGGGCAACTTGATCGTTGTCGCATCCCGACCCGGCAACAGCACTGCGCTGGCGGGGTCCTCCTGGCCGAATACCCAGGTGGCGCCGCGTTCCAGCAGGCGGTTCATTCGATCGAGCTCGAATACCATCACCCGGTGACTGTAGTTGTCGCTCATGACAAGCCGGTGGTCCACGGTGTCCACCGTCACGTCCCTGCCCTGGGTCCAGCCGCGGGGCGTAATCCGGTCGTTGGCAGAGCGCGACAGGAAATCCGGTTCGCCGTCCGGGTTGATGTGACCGATTTGGCTGATCATCGGCGTGAGCGTTTGCTGCATGCGCTCGGGATGAATATCGAAGATATTGATCCGATTCCCCGCCGGGTAGCCGTCGGGTACGTAGGCCATCTGCCGCTCGGTATCCACGGTAACCCGCGCCATGGTGAGCCGCGTCTGGGAAACGGCCGGATCGGTACTCTCAAAGTCCGGCTGTCCAAGCACTGCGATGGCATCCGGATTCGACGCCCCCTCCAATCTGGCCGGAGAAACGTCGAACATCAACACGCGGTTCTTGGTAAAGGATCCCACCAGCAAGCGATTGAATTCGTAGTCGAGCGAAATGGGACCGTTGCTGAACTTGCGAAGGTCTTCGTTGGGTTCGTTGGACTCGAAATCCGGTTGCCCGATGACCGCAAATGCCTCGAACCCGGCGACCTGGGCGAGGCTCTGGTCGCTGACGTCGAATGCCATCACGCGATTGCCGTCGACAACGAACAGGTTCTGCCGGCTCGGATCGTAGGCGAGTCCGCTGGGGCTGCTCAGCCCGCGGGCGCCGGTGCCGGCCTCGCGGGAGTAGAAGTCCGGCTGGCCGATGACCGCAATGGCATCCGTACCGGTCTCCAGGCGCTGCGGGTCGATGTCCCAGACAAGCACCCGGCTGTTGCCGCGATCGGAAAAGAACAGCAGTTGACGTTCCTCGTCCACCAGTCCGGTACCCGAACCGCCGATCTTGGCGGGGCCCACACCCAGGTCCCACGTGTTCTCGTCCGGTTGACCGAGGGTGGCGATGGCATGCGGCAGTTCATTGCGTTCCAGCCCGGCCAGGGACTCGGGACTCAGGTCGAACACCATGATCCTGGCGCCGCGCTGAGTCTGCAAATCGGAGCTATCGGAGACGAAGAGACGCTGATTCACCGAATCGAACGTAGCCTGACCCGGGAAATTGGTCTCGTCGGTTCCCAGGGGTGCGTGCGCAAATCCCCGGCCGATCAGCGGGCGGCCAACGCTTAGATCGGCGTGCGCCCTCGCGGCCAATCCGTTCTCGTCGAGTTGGTAAACGTCGTAGCGGCTATTTCCCGGCGCCGCAACCATCAGTCTGTTGTTGACCTTGTCCAAGGTCACAGCACTGGGTCACCATACGCCGTGCGATGTGCTCCCGCCGTTAGCGACTCCGCCGATGAAGGTCGGGTTATAAGCCAGATCGTCGCCCCCCAGAGTGTCGCTCGCAGGAATGCCTGCAAACTGACCCTGCGCGGCGCCCGAAAGGGTCACCAAAGACACCAAGGCGAACAAGCGCATTGTTGTATCCCCCATATTAGATCGATTGAGTCCGTAGGCGTGACCCAAAGGTCAAGCGCCTCGCACCGTTTTGGACATGTACTTGGACGTACACGGTTCCGAGTATGGACCAACAGGCCTGTCAGGGCAATCGCGCATCGAGTCTGTTGCGTTTACGCAATAACTCGCGCATTTGGCATTGCGGATACGGCCGCTCTCACCTCAAGACGATCGTTTGAACGTCCCCGCTCGCGGCACGGACGCGCAGCGATCCTGCACGCGCCGCTCGGCCGGTGTTCATGATCAACATCTCCGTGGCGGCCCCGGAACCGTTGGCGAAAAACGGGAAAACGACCTTGTCCGTGAGCGTATCCGGCGTCCGCTGCAAGGGAATGTCCGTGACGATGGTATCGCCGACCACGTTGACAACCTTTCGTTGCAGCGCGGACGCCACCTGGACATCGGCAAAGACCCGCAGCGTACCCCGTAGCGGGGCGCGCCCGAACGCATCTTCCAGGGACATCTGCACGCGCCGGCCCAGGGGCACGATCCGCTCCAGTTTGCCGGTAGAGTTGCCGTCGATGTCGAACAATTCAAGATAAACGGTTACGGGCACACGGCCTTCGTTCACCAGGCTCAACTCGGCATCGATATCGCCGTGGCGGAGAATACCCGGATAGGTGTCCACAGGCGCCCAAAAAAGCGTGCCCTCCTGATGCGACGGCACCACATAAGCGCTGCTGAGCCGCCCTTCCCGGGTTTCGGCCATCACCACGGCATAGGTGGAAGGCGCTTCACCCAGGGTGGCCCGGACGATACCGAACCCGGTCGCCAGGGGCCGCGTATCGCCGGCCGATTCGCTGACGAACGCACCGCCGGCAGGGACCGTGTAGGGAATCGCCTGCCCGTCGACTTCCAGCACGCCCTCGGCGGACTCGGCGGACGCATTCAGTAACACGTAGGCGATTCGCTGACCCGCGCCGGTGGTAACCGCGGGCAGGACGCGCCGTTCGGTCAACAGCGCACCTTCCACAGCCCGTGGCGCAGGTACCAGCAGCGTGCCGCCGGCGCCGTTGTCCAGGTGCAGCATTCCGGCAACGGTGATCGGCTCATCGGCCGTCACCCCGATCGTGCCCTGCACCGCACCCAACTCGGGGAAGAGATCCGCCGCACCGATGTCGAGCTGCGCGCCCGCCTGGAGCGTTCTGCGCTCGGTGCGCGCCTCCCCGGTTGTGGCGCGCAACTGAAATTCCACGTCCACGGACGATGCGTTGCCGTTGACCGCCGAAAGAATCAGCCTCCGTCCCGGCCGGTTGTCGAAATAAAGGAGTGACGACACGCCGGGATCGGGTGCCTCCAAAACCGCTTCGGACTCCAGTACGCGGCTCTGGCGCTCGCTGTCCGGATCCATCACCGCCCGCGTGAGCAAGTGTGAACTGACCGCCGCAATCGCCGCCGGCTCGGTCACTTCAACCTCGGAATAGCCCGTCGTCAGCGGCTCCGGCCCTGTCGACAGCTGCGCATCCAGGGACTGGTACGCGAGGCGGGACCGCGCCGGCAGATCCACCCGGTAGTCTTCCCGGGGCATCGTGAACACGGTCAGCCGGCCGTTCAGGCCCTCGCTCTGGAACAACCGCCGGTCCACGGAGTCGAAATGACTGCCCCGGGGATCGTGGAGCCTGTCCTGAAAGTTGCGCGGATCGCCGGGTCCCATTTCGACCCGATCGAAGGTCCGTTCGCCGATCACCGCGGACGCCTCGGGCAGGTTGTCGGCGCGTCCGGGGGGCACGTTGTAGACCAGTACCCGATGGTTGTACTTGTCGGTGACGTAAAGCTGGTGATTGGCATCATCGTAGGACAGTCCGTCGGTCTGCCGGAATCGGCTGGCCGAAAGTCCCGGCTCCGCGCTGGTGAAGTCCGGCTGTCCGATGACGAAGGACGCCGCCTTGCCGTTTGTCAGCCGATCGGGATCAACGTCGAATGCGAGCACCCGATGCTGCCAGGCCACGCCCACGAAAAGCCTCTGGTTCTGCTCGTCGAGCACAAGGTCGCCGGGAAGCTCCCAGCGGTTCGCGGCGGTCCCCGTTTCGGTGGATGTGAAATCATCCTGACCCAGAACGGCGATCGCGTCGGCGCCGTTGGCGATCCGGTCGGGGTGCACGTCGAAGACCAGCACGCGGTGATTGCCGCCGTCGGTGACAAATAGGCGCTGGTTGCGCTCGTCCATGGCCATCTCCGCGGCGCGCGCTTCGGTGGTGTAGATGCCCCGCCCCGCCCGGGATCCGAAGTAAATCCGGTCGCGCGCCGCACGGGGGTCATAGGATTCGAAATCCGCCTGTCCCAGGACGTATGAAGCCTCCATGCCGCTCTCCACCTGCCCGGGCGTCAGGTCGAAAACCAGCACACGGTCACTCCACGTATCGGCCACGAACAGGCGCTTGTGGGACTCGTCGTATTCCACCGCCAGCGGCAGCTTTACGGTTGTCGCGTCACGCTCGTCCCGCAGCACACTCGTCGACCCGTCCGGTTGGCCGAGGACCCAGCGCGCGCCACGCTCCAGAATCCGGTTCATGCGGTCGAGCTGGAAGATCATGATCCTGTGGCCGTAGTTGTCGCTGACGAACAGCCGGTGGTCCACCGAATCCAGCGAAATATCCCGGGCCTGGGTCCAATAGCGGGGCGACGTCCGGTCGTTGGCGGAACGGGACTCGAAGTCCGGCTCATCCTCGGGGTTGATGTGACCGATCTGGTCCAGCAGCGGCTGGGACGTCGCCTGCATCCGGTCGGGGTGGATGTCGAAGATATTGATGTGGTTGCCCGCCGGATAGCCATCCGGCACGTAGGCGAGTTGGCGTTCCGTATCCACGGTAATGCGGGGCATCGTCAGCCGCGTCTGCGAAACCACGGGCTCGGTGGACTCGAAGTCCGGCTGCCCGAGCACGGCGACGGCGCTGGGGTTCAACGCACCGTCGAGCGTCTCCGGAGCGACATCGATGACCACGATCCGGTTGCCGAAGGCTTCACCGACGAAAAGCCGGTCGTATTCATGGTCGAGAGACATCGGGCCCACGCCGATCCTGGCGAGATCGGAGCGCGGCACATTGGACATGAAGTCCTCCTGGCCGATGACCGCGAACGCCTCGATGCCGCTGCGCAAATTCTCCGGACTCGCATCGAACACCAGGACACGATGGTTGCCGCCATCCATCACGAACAGGTTCTGCTCGTCCGGGTCATACCCCAGGAAACTCGGTTGGGACAACCGGTCGGGACCGATCCCCGGCTCGGATGAAAGGAAGTCGGGCTGACCGATGACGTACATCGCGTCCATGCCCGTCTGCAACCGGTCCGGATGAATGTCCCATATCAGCAACCGGTTGTTGAACATGTCCGCATAGAAGAGCAGTTGCCGATCCTCGGCCACCAGTGCGATTCCTCGTCCACCAATCTTGGCGGAGCCCACACCCGGGTCCCACACATTGAAGTTCGGTTGGCCGAGGACTGCGATGGCTTCGGGCAATTCGTTGCGCTCGAGTTGCGCCAGGGTCTCCGGCTCGCTGTCGAAAACCATGATCCGGTAACCCGGAGGACCGAGACTCGAATTGTCCGGGACGAAGAGCCGCTGATGCACGGAATCGAAAGAGGCGTTGGCCGGGAAGTTCAGGTAGGTCCGCCCGAGCGGCGCGAACGCAAACCCGCGGCCGATAAGGTTTCGGCCGATCCCGTAGTCGGCATGCCGGCGCTCCGGCAGCCCGGATTCGTTCAACTGGTAGATGTCGTAGCGGCTATTGCCGTGGTGCCCGATAAAGAGTCGATCGTTGACCTTGTCCAAGGTCACACTGCCGGGTCACCAGATTCCGTGAGCCGTGCCCCCGCCGTTGGCCACACCGCCGATGAAGGTTGGATTGCCGGCCAGGTCGTCCGCGCCAAGCGTATCGCTGGCGGGTAAGCCGCTGATCTGCGCCTGCAGCGCGAAGGGACCGAGCAGACCGATCAAGGTCAGGGTCGACGTGCTGGTTCTCATTACTTTTCTCCCGCTTTGTTCTGCTTGCGTTACGCTTCCCCCGCAAGCCATATTCCCTCTCGGCCTATTGTATGACGCTGGCGTAGTATGCCCTCAGCGTCTCCGCCACCGAGGCAAATTGGCCGAATTCCTCGCCGCGCCGCGTGATTTCCGCTTCGATTTCGTCCAACTCGTCCATGATGCGCGTCGCCTGGTCGACCCGGCCCAATCTCAGGTAGGCGTCCAGCATCCAGTCCATGGCATGGTAGTCGCGCATGTGCAGCGGCCGGCCCGTGCGCTCCTGCCAGGTCACGGAAGCCTGCCAGGAATCCTCGTTGGAAGCCGCGACCTCGGCCCACATCCCCAGGTGACGGAAAATATGGCTCGGCATGTGCAGCGCGTGGGATGAGGCCGGCGCGATTCTCGCGTAGACGCGCGCCTGGCGCAGCCCCATGGCGGCAAAGGTCTGGGTATCGTAGACGTGAATGAGGTAGTGCACCGCGCCCGGGTGTTCCCGGTTCCGCTCGTAGACCTCTTCCAGCCGCCCGGCCACGGTCACGACGTGCAACGGCTGTTCCCGATCGAAACCGGACAACGCCATGAGCGCAAGCCCCGCGAATACCGTGGCCTCATCGTCATCGGGGTAACGTAGCGAAAGTTGCTCCATCGCCTGCGCGTAGTCCTGGCGCCGGTCGGACAGCCCATAACCCGGTGCGAAGCGCCGCCGAACCGCCTCGGCATAGCCCCGCTCACGCTCGCTCCAGACCAGTTCCCCGGCCGCGTCCAGTTGGTCCATGCGCGCGATCACGCTTTCACCCAAGCGTTCGTATCCGGCACGGTCGGGTTCGGTCAGGAACGCGTTGTCGTAGCTCATGGCCTCGCCCCACAGGGCCATACCGTAGCCCGGGTCGAGCGCCTGAGCTTCGAGGAAATAGTCCCGTGCCTGCTCGTACCAGAAACTGTGAAGTGCCAGCACGCCCAGTCGAAACTGCCCCTGCGCCTCCGGGGAACCGGACGTGGGGAACTCGATGCGGCCGAGCAGCATCTCCTCGCCGGCTGGCGTCTGTGCCGCCGCGGTCGACCCGGACCCCGCCGCCATGAGCCCCGATCCCGCCGCCCAAACCAAAACGAAACCGGCCGCCGCAAGGCGGATGGCGCCCGTGATCGCCAGGGACTGCCGGCCGGGCATACGCGAGGACGAGTCGGTGCTCGTCGTACCTGAATGACTTCCCGAATCGAGAGGCGTCAATCATGTCTCCCTGGCGGACCGCGGAGTGGCTGGTGGTGATGGGTGGACTTGAACCACCGACCTGCGGGTTATGAATCCGCCGCTCTAACCGGCTGAGCTACATCACCACGGGGCTGGGGATTATAAACCAGCGGGAACGGCGCCTCACCGCCACATCGGGATACCGGTAAGCCTGATGCGCCCCGACTGCTCCGCCAGATCGTGATTGGCCCGATGACACTGTTCGCCCCATGCGGGCAAGAAATTGACGGTTCAGGTCGACACGCGGTAATCTGGGTGTGTAAGCGTTTATGTGTATAAGCACGGATCATAACCATGACCCGATGGAACCTTTCCATCCCTGAAGAGACAGACCGAGCGGTTCGCACCTTTCTTGCGCGCAACGGCGGCAAGAAGGGCGACCTGTCCCGGTTCGTCGACAAAGCCGTGCGCCGCCGTGTGTTGGACCTTACTGTCCGGCAGATCAAGCACCGCAACGCCCGATATGACCAGCGCGAACTCCTTGACCTGATCGACGAGGAGGTGGACACAGCGCGTGCGGGTCGTTCTTGATACCAACATCCTGATCGGCGCCCTTATTACCACGGGCACCCCGCCGGACAGGCTCTATCAGGCATGGCTGCGCGGCGAGATCCAGCTTGTAACGTCCACCGCGCAGACGGCGGAGTTGGCCGATGTTCTCGCTCGGCCCCGTTTGCAAAGGTTTCTCGACGTCGACGAAGCGGCGGCTATTGTTGAGAACATCGGCGCCCGTGCCCTTGTCCTTGACGAGCCTCCGATGGTGAATCTGTCCCCCGATCCCAAGGACAACCCGATTTTGGCTGCGGCAATCGCGGGAAATGCCGACTTGATCGTCTCCGGCGACAAGAAACACATGCTTGCGCTCGGAGAGGTTGAAGGCATTCCCATCGTGACCGCCCGCAAGGCCTTGGAGCACTTGGACACTGCATGACGTGGGAAACGCCAATGATGATGGCACTGGTACGGGTTGTTGGACGAATGGTACGACGCAGATTGGTGAGCGATGCGGACTAAAGGTCTGCCAGCCGGCCTTCGAGTTCCCGTACGCCAATCGCTTCGATATCCGCGCTCACCGGATATCGCGCATCGCCGGAATGGACGATGAACGATTTGGCCGGGTTCGCATCCTCGCGAGCGCGGTGAAAGCCCCGGCTGGGCCGTGCCGCCAGACCGCGTTTGATTTCAATCGCCCACCGACCGATGTTGCCCGGCAGTTCAAGTACCAGGTATAAGGCTTCCTGCGATTGGAGTAGCATGGTCAACCCAACGCTCGCACCGACACATGGACATCATCGACCAAGGCTGGACTCAATGCTCCGATTGACCCCTGTACAGCGCCTGATCATCCTCCCGCCGGCCTGGTTGCTGCTCGGTGCCGCGCCCGCCGCCGCGCAGATGTACGCGCCGGGCTCCGCCGATGCCGTGCCGCCCGAGGAACTGTTCGAAGTCTGCGCGTTCTGCCACGGGCCCCAGGGCCAGGGCAGCGAACGCCTCGACACACCGGCGCTGGCGGGCATGGAGGCCTGGTACGTGGAGCGCCAACTCGACAACTTCCGCAACCGGTCCCGCGGCATGCACCCGGACGACGTCACCGGACTGCAAATGTCCATCGTCTCCGGCATGACCCGCAACGATGCCACCATCAGGGAGCTTGCCGAATATATTGCGAGCATGGAGCCTGGCGCAGGCCTTGAAACCGTCAACGGCGAGCCCGCCACCACCGGCCGTCCCTATGTATGGCACTCCGAATACGCGGATTTCACCAGCCCGGAACCGGGCGACCCGGGCCGCGGCGCCCAGGCTTACGTGATCTGCGGTGTCTGTCACGGCCCCAATGCCGAAGGGAATGAAGCGCTCGCGGCGCCCAGGCTGACGGAACTTCAGGATTGGTACCAGGCGCGCCAGTTGCGGTACTTCAAGGACGGAATACGAGGCCGCAGTTCCGGGGACATCTACGGCGCGCAGATGGCGTCGATGTCCATGACCCTGACCGACCAGACCATCGCCGATCTGATCGCCTATATCGATACGCTTTAGGAATCGACCATGAAACGCAACCGGCTTATCGCATTCGGCTGGGCGCTGGCCGCCGCACTACCCCTTTCCAGCGCCGCGGTGACACCTGCGTCCATTCAACTCATCGACCCGCTGGACGATTCCCGGGGATGGTGCGTCGACCTGTTCGCACACCTGACCGGGGCACTGCCCCTGGGCGGCCTGCAGGGGCACAACTGCTTCCTGTACATGGGCCGGGGCCCCACCGAGGACCAGGGATTCGATGCCGAACTCATCGAGGAACGGGGCGAGATTCGCCTGATCCATTTCGACATGTGCATGGCCCTGCATGAGCCCAATGCGGGTTCCTTCGTGCCGATCGAGCCTTGCAACGACGGCGAGGCGCAGGACTTCGAGATGACCGCCGACGGGCGCATCGTGCCGTTAATGGCGCCTGAGCTGTGCCTGACATTGGGGGCGGCCACCGTACCCGGCGGCGGCCGGCTGGCGCCGGTGGGACGCGAGGCGCCCAACAACGACAACATTCCGCAGATCCGCCGCCTCACGTTCGAGACCTGCGACGAGGACGATGAGCGACTATCGGTGCGTCAGCGCTGGCAGTTGGTCGATACATACGAGGAGCGCACGCCGACCGAAGCGAAACGATTCCAATAGCGGCGAATCGACGCGAGCAGCGGACATCCCGCTGTCGCGACCATCGACAATTTGGGGAGAGCACAATGCGACGAATGCCCCTGATTCTGACCGCCCTCTGCGCGGCGACGAGTGCGTCCGGGCACCATGGGGCCTCAAGTTTCGACGGCGACACCGAGTTGCGGCTGGAAGGAGTCGTCACCGAATTCGATTACAGAAATCCCCACAGCTTCGTGTATCTCAGAACAACCGACTCATCGGGGAATCCGATGGATATCGCCATCGAAGCGCAGGGCTCTTCGCTGCGGCCGTACGGCGTCACGCCCGATTCCCTGGCCGCGGGTGACCGTGTGGTCGCGGTCGTCTTTCCCAGTTTTCGCTCACCCGACCAGGCGCTGGGTCGCGAAATCATCAAGGAGGATGGCACGGTGGTGCCGCTGGCCTGGCAAGCGGCGCGCAACCGACAGGCCGGCACCGGCGTCGCAACCGGCATTGCCGGCGTCTGGCTGGCGGACCCTGTTGGATTCACCGCGTATGTACAGGGATTCGGGTCCTGGTCGTTGACCGGGCAGGGACAGCAGGCGATAGAGGCCTACGATGCCAGGCTGATCTCCCAGGCCAGGTGCATCCCCTTTCCTCCTCCCTTGCTGATGCTCTACAGGTCCATCAACGTTGTCGAGGTTCTCAGCGACCGCGTGCTGATACACAGTGACTGGATGGACGCCGAGCGCGCGATCTACACCGATGGACGCAGCCCGGCCGACGACGAAATACCGGCGCTGCACGGTTTTTCGACGGGGCGTTGGGAGAACGACACGTTGATCGTCGAGACCAACCATTTCAGCGAAAACTATGCGGGCAATAATTTCAGGGTTCCGTCAAGCCCGCAAAAGCATCTGGTGGAGCGATTCTCGCTCGCCGATGACGGCTCAAACCTGAGCTACAGCTACGTAATGGAGGATCCCGACTATCTCGCGGCACCGGTTTCCGGAGCCGCGAGCTGGGACTATCGGCCGGACCTCACGCCGGATGACGTTCCGTGCGACCTTGAGTCCGCAGGGCGCTACCTGAACGAATGACCGCGGCGCTACCCGAACGAATAGCCGCGGGCGAGTCTGTCGGCACCCTCGCCCTCAGTGGATGTACTCGTCAGACCTGGTCGATGAACTCCCGCATCAGCGCCTTGGCCGCATCGTCGGGCAACGCCCCGAACGCCGTGCCCGCGTTCTCCGCCATGTGAGCGGGGTTGCTGGTTTCCGTCAGCACACACGTCACGGTGGGATGGGCGAGAATGTATTTCAATGAGAACTGCGCCCAGCTCTCGCAGTCGAATTCCGCGGCCCAATCGGGCAGGGACTGCCCTTCCAGCCTGCCAAAGTAGGCCCCGTTCATGAACGGGCGGTTGATGAGCACCGCAAGCCCCATATCCGCGGCCATGGGCAACAGCCGCTCCTCGGCGCCACGCTCGGTGATCGAGTAGTTCACCTGGATGAAATCCGGTGTCTCCCTTTGCAGGAACGACTCCAGTTGCTCATAAAGACCGTACTGGGAAACGGTGACGCCGATGTATCTCGCGGCCCCTTCCGCCTTCCAATCCTTCAAATTGGGCCACTGGGTATCGAGATCCGTGAGGCTGAAGATCTGCGCCAGATCCAGGGTCGGTTTGCCGTACAACTCCTGGGTCTCACGAAACTGCTCGATACCGGCCTCCTTGCCCGTGCGATCGATCTTGGTGGTCACGAAGAGGCTGTCGCGCAAATCCGGCTCGGCAAGCACCCGGCCCAGTCCGGCGTCATTCGTCGCATTGCGCGGCCAGGTATCGACCACGCCCCCGCCGGCGGCGACCAACGCCCGCAGGACCGCGGCCAGGGGTTCGGTCCCGTTGGCGGAAACTTGGGAAACCACCTTGCTCGACCCAAGCCCGACAATGGGGAGCATCTCCCCGGTGGTTGGGATGGGACGCCGGGGCATTCGTGTCTGACCGTAGGCACTGCCCGCCCCCACCGCCGATAGCGCCGCGGTCGCGGATACAGCCGCCAGAAAATCCCGTCGATTGGTTATGTAGGTCATCTCGTTATCCTCGCAAATTCTCACCTGTCCGCAGCAACGGCAGCAATCAACGTGTGGATCAAGCGCCGGGCGGGATCCACAACCGCCCGTTACTTCAAATGCCGGTCGAAAAACGCGATCGAGTCGGCGACGACCTCGCGTTGAACGGGGTCCGGATCATATTCGCCCTCGCTGTTGCGCGCGACGTAGGCAAACCCGTGCAGGTCATGGTCGTAACTCTTCCACTCCACATCCTTTCCGGCCTCCAGCAACAACTCGTAGTTGACCCGAAAGACGGGCTGGTTGTGATCGCGATCGCGGCCCTGGACCAGGATCGGCAGATTGATGGCATCGATTCGCGGCATGGCCACGTCCCGGTCGATGAGTTCATGGGTTTCCTTCACCGCGGCGGCTACCTTGTCCGCATCGTATACCTCCGCAGTCTCGGGTTCGGGACGGTCGGCCGGCGCCGCAGTCTGGCGCGCCCGGCGGGCCATGAAGGATGCCGACGCCGGCTCGCTGGCGATCGCCGCGGCAATCCCGTCATAGACGCCCGCCATCTTCATGAGCATCTCGCCGCCATGGCTCATCCCCATGTAGCCCACTCGCGCCGCGTCCACATAGGGCAGCAAGGCGGCGACCGGGGCGAAAAGGTTTCGAAACGCACATATGCGGACAAGCGGATCATTTTTTCTCTCCTCACTGTTCCATGCTGAAACCGGAGCCTATCCGCATCGCTCACCGATTTCCTGCCGCGGGCGCCGGTCCACGTTACCCTTCACTTTACTATCTGCTGTCCCGCGCGCCAATATCGAACCCGGCGGCGGAACCCTGCCAATGCACGTTGCGAGCGTGCTCATGCGGATGTTCGGCTGGACTACAGGCCTGCAATGGAACAAGCTTGGCCGGCTGGCGAGCGTCACCGAGAACGGGCCCGCAAACCTTGAAACGGACCGATTGTTCACACCGCGTAAACACCAACTCCGGTCGCCGGCGATTCTTGCTGACCGCATCTTCGATGTGTCTTCTGCTGACGGGCGCCGCATCGAGCGCTCAGCAGACCGTGCCGATCACCGTCGTCAGCGGTTACCCGCCCACCGCACTGTGGGTAGAGACCTTCCTCACTCACTTCATCCCCGAGGCGGACCGACTCCTTGGCGTCACGGGCCGATACGAGATCGACTGGAATACGCCGTTCGGCAGTCTGACCCGACCGAGCGGCGCATTTGAGGCCGTCCAGTACGGTGTCGCCGACATCGGCATCATTACCACCTCATTCCATTCGGACAAGATTCCGTTCTACAACATCAGCTACGTCACCCCCTTTGTCACCACCGACATCGGGCTCGTGGTGCGTACCGTCAGCGATCTGCACGACCGCTACCCTGCTCTGAAGGAGCTGTGGGGCGACTATCGGCAGGTCTATCTCGTCGCGGCGGGGCTGGTGGATACGTACCAGGCGCTGATGAACAAACCCATTGGCGCGCTCAGCGACTTCCGCGGCCAGAGGATGTCCGGAATCGGCATGAACCTGCGTTATTTCGAGGGTCTGGGCGCCGTTGCGGTGAGCAGCGGACTGGCCGATTTCTACAACAACCTGGCCACCGGCCTGACCGACGGCGCGATCGTCTGGCCGGAGGCCATCGTCTCGTTCAAGCTCTACGAGGTCGGTCCCTGGCTCGTCGACGCGCGGCTCGGTGCGGTGAGTTCCGTCGCCATCAGTGCCAACGAACGCACCTGGGAGCGTCTGCCCGATGAACTGCGTCAGGCGCTGCTCGCGGCAGCCGAAGTCTACCGGGACGCGTTGGCGCTGGAGACCGTCCGCAGAAGCGAGCAGGCGATGCAATCCTTCCAGGCTTTGGGAGGATCGATCATTCCGGTCTCCGCCGAGCAGCGGCGCACGTGGGCCGCCTCCGTACCCGAACTGGCCGATGCCTGGGTCGCCGACATCGAACGGCGGGGGTTGCCCGGCGGGGAACTCATGGCCGCCTATATGGACATCATGCGGGCCAACAACCAGCCGATCATGCGGCACTGGGATCGGGAGTAGAAAGGCGCCTCAATCCTCACCAGCGGCGGTAGACTTGCCGCCGATGCGCAACTCGCACTACGAGTACGACAAGTTCATCGTCACGCACCTCGTACACAATTCGGTAGGCGCCGACTCGTACTCGGCGAAGCCCACGGTGCTCACCCTTCAGCGGACTTCCGGTGAATGGGTTTTCGCCAAGACTATCGATAGCATGCGCGATGCGAAGCCGATCTCGTTGCGGAGTTCGGGCGAGTTCTTTCGATGCGCTGCGCTTAATCCGAACCGAGTAGCTCATCCCTGACTTGGTCCCAATCCAGCACCGGGTCGGTGGGGTCGCGCAGCCGTTCAAGGGCTACGCCGAGGTCGTCAAAATCCTCCAGATATCGTTCCAACGCCTGGCGAACAATTTCTGCGCGGCTTCGCTTGAGCCCCGTGGCGGCCGCGTCCAGAGCCTCCACCAGTTCATCGGGTACGCGGGCGGTAATCTGGCTCATCGAAGCTCCTTGATGATTGCATTTGACTTGGATTAATGTCATTGACTGTCATCGACATTAGTCTAACCTCGGAACCTCGTTCCAGCAACCGCCTTGTCCAGCTTGCATATCTCACCAGCGTTCGTAACGAGGGCGTGGAAACGATACAGGCCTCGGTCACGCGGTAGAGAACGCCGGCCAGAATATAGCCAGCAGATAGCCGACGATGACGACCGCGAAGAGCGACAGCAGGCACGCCCAGAACCCCTTGACCGCCATGGTCTTGAGGTTGATGCCGTAGCCGGCGGCGACCGCCGGCCCTCCCGCGGAAGTCGGCAGCATGAAACCGCAATTGCCGACCGTGGTGACGATGTAGACGAACGGCAGCGGATTCAGGTCGAGACTCTGAAACGTGCTGATGGTAATGGGGACGGTGATCGCCACCGCGGCGGTGTTGTTGGTGATCTGGGTCATCAGCAATGTCAGCCCCGCAAAGACCAGCACGGCAGCGAACCCGCCGCCGCTGGCATAGGGCAGCAGCGCTTCGGCAATGTACGTGGCGGTACCGGTCTCTCCGAGCACCCGCCCCAACGCCGTGCCTCCGGCAAAGAGGTAGAACAGCCCCCACATCATCTTCCCCTGGGCGTATTCCCAGGTAATCAGGTTCTCCCCCTTGAAGCGCAGCAGAAAACATACGATGGCGAAGGTCAGGAACGCATAGGCGGGCGTAAGCGCGGGCACAAGCCCGGCGTACAGGGGCCGCGTGAAGGCCAGGATCGTGGCCCCGGCGAAGAGCGCGAATCCCCACTTTTCCTGCACGCTCATGGGCCCCAGCGACCTCAGTTCGCCGACAAAGAACTCGCGCGTCCCCTCGACTTCGCTGATCTCCGGCTTGAACGCGACCCGCACGTAGAGGAAGGTCACCAGCATCACGGCGAGGCTCAGGGGCAGAAATCGCACCACCCAGGTTGCGAACAGAAATTCCTCGCCTGTGACCATCTCCTGGATGTATTCCACGGTGAGGAGATTCGGAGCACCTCCCAACGGCGTCGTGGCGCCGCCGGCGCTGGTGCCCCAGGCCACGGCGATCACCAGCGCCGTACCGAGATTGCTCTCCCACAAGTCCTCGATGCCGATAAAGCGCAGCATGGCGACAACGATGGGAATCATGGTGGCGGCGACGATCGTGTTGGGCAGAAAGGCGCTCAAAATCATGCCGATGGCGAACCAGGCGATGATCTGCCGGGTCGTGTTGGTACCGACGCCGATCAACGAAGCCAGGGCTATGCGCCGGTCCAGTCCCCACCGCGACCAACAGGTCGTGAGCACGTTGGCGGATAACAGCAGAATTACCAGTTCCGCGGCGTACGCGGGCAGGATTCGCTCCACCGGCGCGAAGTTGAAGATCGCGACCGTGGCCAGCGGCAGGAACCCGGTCACGGCCAGATGTACCGGGTGATCCGGGTGATCCACCACAGCGCCATCCAGAACAGCAGGCCAATGCTGCAGCGAATGTCGTAGGGCAGCCCGCCCATGGGAAGCACCGCCAGCAAGCCAAATATCGCAGCCGGTAACCGGATTCCATGGACTCGGTCCACTCGATTCCGGCGACCGCGTAGATGGTCCTGCGCCGGTCGCGAGCGGCGGGATCGCCTGTCACGGCAGACGAAGATGGTTTGATCGATGGTTCGGACATTTGAGAACCGGTTACGTGCCAACGCGAGCGATTATGCCACCGCACCGGTCGCTCCGCCTTCCGACTGCATTCTGCGGATCGCTGCTAAGATGTTTCAGTCCAGTCCAAAATGCGGAGATAAGCGTGAACCACATTACCATCATCCGGTTATTCGGTCTGAGTCTGGCGGCGGCGTTGGGGGCAACCACGTCGAGCTTTACTGCCCAGGCACAGACTCTCGTGATCCACGGCGGCACGCTCATTGATGGCAATGGCGGCCCACCCATGGCCGATGCAGTGGTTGTCGTTCGCGGCAATCGAATCGAGGCCGTTTCCACGGGAGATGTGCCGGCAATTACGGAGGATGCCACCGTCATCGATGCCGAGGGCAAGTTCATTCTGCCGGGACTATGGGATTCCCAGGTCAGCTATAACTGGTATTACGGCGAGATCATGCTGAACTACGGCATTACCTCGACCATCGACGTCGGCAACTCCGGCGAGGTCGCCGCTCCCCACCGGGACGCGGTCCATGCTGGCCTGCTGCGCGCGCCGCGAACCTATACGGGCATTTCCCGCCTCAACGCGGTACCCGACGGCGGCACCGGTTTGGAGACGATACTGACCCCCGCACGCGACCCGCACTCCGTGGAAGAGACCAGGGAACTGGCTCGCGCGTTCATCGAGGCCGGCGCCGATGCGCTGATGTTCAACGACGGATCGATGCCGATGGAGTACTACATTGCCGGGATCGAAGAAGCCGACCGCACCGGCACCCCGGTGTTCACCCGTTCCTACGGCCCGATCTACGGCCCCTGGGAAGCGGTCGAGCGCTCGACTCGCAACCTGCCTCACTCGGCCGGCATCGAGGCCGCGGTGACGGACCCGCCGCCCGCGGAAGGAGACCGGCGCGACAGGCTCGACATGTACGCGGACATGGATGACGATCGGGCCCGGGATTTGATCGCCCGCCTCATCGACAACGAGACCGCGCTGACGCCGACCTTCCAGGCCAACTTCAGGGGATATCCGGCCGATTGGGCGCTTTTTGAAGCACAGGACCGCCGGTTTTTCGCCGAGGCGGATTCGAACCTGATGGCCTACTACCCAACCGCCAGGGCGCAAGCGGCCCTCGCCTTCTATGGGCCGCAGGGTCCGTCGAGCGTCCGGGACGAAGACCTCCGGCAACGCAAGATGGACGGCTTCAAGACCGCCCTGAGGTTCCACAAGATGTTTGTGGATGCCGGCGGACATCTGGTCCCCGGCGCCAATACCAACCCGTCCCGGATCCCGGGGGAGAACCTGCACCACGAGATCGCGGTCTTCGTGGAGGCTGGCGTGACCCCGATGCAGATCATCCAGGGCGCCACCAGGTGGTCGGCGGAGATGCTGCTGCTCGGCGATGAGATCGGCACCGTCGAAGCCGGGAAACTGGCCGACATCATCGTCGTCGCGGAAGACCCGCTGAGCGACATCGTCAACCTGCGCACTATCGAGACGGTGATCATGAACGGCCAGGTGGTTGAACCCGGCTACGATGTGTCCTACCACGACCCCTTCCGGCGCGATTCCGAGATGAATCCACCGGTGGAAGCGCTGCAATGGGTAGCGGCTTTCAGGGACGTGACGGTCAATCAGCGCGGGTTCCGCTACTCCGGGCGGCCGCCGGGCGGGCCGGGGACCCCCCTGCCGAATCCCGTGGAGGCGCCTCAACCGGCCATCGAAACGATAACGCCCGTGATGGTGACCCAGGGCGACCCGACCACGACCGTCACGTTGACGGGGTTCAACTTCGTGCGCAAGTCGCGGATCTACTTCAACGGCCGGCCCGTTCCCTACCGGGCGGCGAGTCCGACGCAACTGGAAGTCACCATCGACTCAAGCCTGCTGCACCAGGCCGGCTGGGCCGACATCGTGGTCGTCAACCCGGAGCCACTCAACCCCGAACTCGGCTTCCCCTGGGGCAACGGCACCTCCAACAAGGCGCACCTGATCGTCAACTACCGGTATTGAAACCCGGCAGGCAGCCCGTCGGCATATCCACCGATATGCGAGCCCGATATTTCAGGGGCGAAAGCTCGTCGAGAGACGGGTCAAAAGCGCCCGCGAGCATTCAGCAGGATTCCGTATGCCGGGGCTTCTTCCAGGATGGGGCTGATGGCGCTCGCCGTAGAGTTCAAGATCGAGCCGCGAACCGCTGGTCCTGAGCCGCCCGAGTTGGGTCCCCAGGCGCAAGTGCGCCGGGCCGCCATTCGGCTTGCCCACCTCGCTGAACAGCGTCAGCAGGCCTTGCCCGCCGGGCAAGTTCAGCCCGTAGCCGACCCGCGTGTTCAGGTTCAGACCTAATTCGACATCACTGGTGGCAAGCAAGGCTTGCGCGGCCCGTGTGCTGCTCCACATGCCCTCCGCTCCGGTGGATGGGGCGCCCCATGTCGGCACGAAGGCGAAGAACAGGCCTTCGCCCCGAGTACCCCAGTCGAAGTTGACGGTCAGGCCGGCTCCCCACTGTTCGAACTCGCTTTCCTCATGGGCAAGCAGGACGTGGCCACGTGCCTGGATGTCCAGCCCGGCGGGATGCATGTAGGCCAGGCCCGCACCCAA
Organism: Candidatus Rariloculaceae bacterium; assembly: GCA_965237785.1. Classification (GTDB taxonomy): domain Bacteria; phylum Pseudomonadota; class Gammaproteobacteria; order Steroidobacterales; family Rariloculaceae; genus UBA6522. The sequence continues at coordinate 3,956,853 of OZ250159.1, read as the reverse complement.
CTCGGCACCGGCGCCTGTTTCGGCATCGCCGCCATCCGCACGCCCGCCCAGCTCAAGGCTTCCCGTCAGCAGCGACCCGTTCTCGAACGCGAAACTTCGGCTGCCTTCCAGCGCCAGCCGTACCCTTGATGCATCCGCGGCCACGCCGGGTAGGTACTCATGTTCATCGGACTGCATCCGTACCAGGAACGCATCGGCCTTTATCGCGAGGTCCATGCGACCCACCGACATGAGTTCCCGGCGCGAGCCTGTGGCGAGCATTCGCATCGCGATGTCGGTCTCGGCCTCGCCCTTGTCGTCCGCGAGCGTGGCACTACCGCGGCCGAAGCCCACCGAACCCCACACGCTCAGCCCCGACACGGGTGCCCAATGCACGTAGGGATGGGCGCTGGCGAGCTGCATCCGGACCCCGCCGTTGTCCCCGGAACGGCCGCTGAACCGGTAGTCCACCTGCCCGTTGCTGCGGCTGATGATCGTGCCCGCCAGGAGCGTATCGTTGACGCGGTAGTCCAGACCGAGATGACCGGCGAACACCTCGCCGTCCATCGAGAATCGATCCTCCGGGCGGCCTTCAAACGCGGACATGGAGCCGCCCACGCCCCAAAGTGTCCACCGGCTCGGCGCGCCTTCCTCGCTGTCGCCAAGCGGCATCTCGAATGAACTGCCGCGGAGCAAGTCGCGCACATCCGGCAGCAGATCCAGATTCAACCGACCGGACGAGATCCCGGTCGCCTGCGCAGCCTCCCACGCCAGGCCGTGCTCGCTGTTGAGGTTCACACCCATCAGTTCCAGCGCGCCGCCGGCCCAGGCAGACAGCCCCCCGCCGTTGCCTTCCCCGAAACCGAGCGCCTCAAGATCCAATGTCCGTCCGCCGAGCGATGCGTAGGCTTCGTCCAGGCCAGTGTTTCGCATGGCGGCCCGCTCGCCGATCATCTCGATCACGTTGCCGCCCACGGCGCGACCGAAGCCCGCCAGCGCATACTTCATCGCCACGGCACGTGATTCCCGATCGGGTCCTTCGTCTGCATCCGCCACGCTCGCGCACCCCGACGCGGGACAGATGGAGTAGGTGATCGTGTTGCTGTTGACGACGCTCTCGTCGGCACGGCCAAACATCGAAGCCACTGTCGCGGGTTCTTCGGGGGAGGCGATGCTGCCGAGCCGTAGCGACAGGCTGCCCACCGCGTCCGGCGGCATCTCTGCGACCGGTATGCTCAAGATTCCGACAAAGATTCGGCAGGTCCCGATGTCCGCCGCACACCACGCGCCGCGATGATCGCCCCGCACGTTCGCGGGATCGGACCAGAACGAAATCCAGCTCGTCTCGTTCTCATTTTCCTCCGCAGGACCCAGCCAACGGTCGGCGGTGGGTTCAAAGGACGTGTTCGCCATGCGCCGTTCCCAACCCTGACCTCCGCGAAGCGACCGGACGATGGGGGCGATATCGGCGCTTGCCATTTCCTCGCTGAAGAAATGAATCGCGCCGACGAACGACTCGAAACCGAGCACGGCATCGCTTGCCGGCGCCGTACCGTCGGTTGCAACGTCGACATACAGCCCCACGCGCAGCATCTCATCCCGATCGAAATCCATCAGTCCCGCCGGCAGTTCATTGCCCTGGGCGTCCAGACGCCTCAGTTCGGGTGTGAATGTCCAGGTCGCCGCTTCCGCGCCGGGGATCTGGGTTATCGCCACGCAAACCGCCAGCACGCTGGCAGTCAAGTAGAATTTGCCAAAAGCAGACTTCTTCACTAGCTGAATTCCTCGCGCAGCCTGTTCGCCCTGCGCAACATTTCCTTCAGATTCTCATCGGTTGGATCGGGCTGACCTGCCAGCGGGCCCAGCAACAGGCTTCGGAATCGGGCGGTGCCGCCCTCGTCGCCATTGCCGAGCAAGGACTCGAAGGCATAGGCATAGTACATCGCATAAGCATCGGATCCGTCGATCACACCGTCGTCGTTGATGTCGCCGCCTTCATTGACACCGGCCGCGCGCCAGGTATTCGCCTTGCGAAGCATCGCCCGCAATTCCTCGTCGCTCGGGTCGGTCTTGCCCGAATACCCCGCCAGGAAGCGTTGACGCGACTCCGCCGTACCGCCGGTCTCACCGTCGCCCACCAGGCTGGCATAGCGGTAGGCGTAGTACATCATCAGCGCATCGTTGCCATCCAAGGCGCCGTCGCCGTTCACGTCAGGGTCCGCCGATCTCGGCGTGGCGGTGACCTCGCCGGAGGCCGGGCCGTCGTCGGCATTCTCTCCGGTCGCAATCACTCGGACGGAATGCTCCGTACCGGCCGTCAGCCCGGTAATTACGTAGGTCGTCGTGTCGCCGCCGGCAACCGCCGCCTGGCGCGCTTCATCGTAGTCCTCCTCGCCCGACTTCCACTGCACCTTGTAACCGTCGGCATCCGCCACCGCGGTCCACGACACTCGCAGCTGATTCATGCGCGCCCTGACCTCAAGCCCCGTCACCTGTCCCAGGGACATTGCTTGCGGGATGCCCGTGACCTCGTCCGAAGCCGGCCCGTCGTCCGTGTTCTCCTGGGTTGCGATCACGCGGACGGTGTATTGCGTGCCGGCAGTCAACCCGGTGATCGTATAGCTCACCGCGTCGCCGCCGGAGATCACGGCTTGGCGTGCTTCGTCGTAGTCCTCTCCCGCAGATTTCCACTGCACCTTGTAACCGTCGGCATCCGCCACCGCCGTCCAGATCACGTCCAACTGTTCCCCTCCCGCCGTGACCTCTACTCCCGCCACCTGGTCCGGAGGTGGCACCACTTCCGGCAACGGAATTTCAATAGGCAGCGTTGTGTTCTTTTCCAGGACGTAGCCGTAGTGGTCCCCAGGCAGAGGCGGTAGCATCCCGATATCCACAGTGGCGGTTTCACTGCCGCCCGGCACGCGGCTAACGCCAATGGACGCACTCTCCACGGCGCCGATAGGGATTGTCACCTGGCTGACATCTCCTTCGATCGTGCCACTGCCGCCGGTACTAACAGGAATTCCAAGGACGAACGGCGCACCTGCCGGAACGACCGCCTTGAAACGGCCTTCACCTGCTTTCTCCAATGAGACGGAGAGCGGCAAGGGATCGACCGTGTTGCCTCTCAAATCGACATCCCGGAGGCTGGTCAGATCGACGAACAAGCCGTCCGGCAGAGTGGTCAGCTGATTGGCGCTAAGGACGAGTCGTTGAAGTGCGGAAAGTCCGGAAAATACATTCGGGGGAAGACTTGTCAACGCATTGTTCTGCAGCAAAAGCGTCTGAAGCGCGGGTAAACCTGAAAATACGTCCGCAGGAAGATTCGTCAACCCATTGCTGGACAGCAGAAGGGTACTAAGCGAGGAAAGCCCGGAAAATACATCCGGAGGAAGACTCGTCAACGCATTGTCGGTCAGGTAAAGGCCCCGAAGCCCGGCCAAACCGGAGAATACGCCCGCAGGAAGATTCGTCAACTCGTTGCCGTCCAGCGAAAGGCTTATGAGTGAGGACAGTCCGGAAAAGGCATTCGCAGGCAAACTGGTAATCGGGTTGTAGGAGAGCCAGAGATCTTCCAGTAACAAAAGCCCGGAAAAGACCCCGTCGGGCAGGCGGCTTAACCGGTTGCTGGACAAGTTAATTTGGCGAAGCGCGGAGAGCCCGGAAAACACGTTGTCCGGCAGGCTTTCCAATTGATTGTTCCACAGCCCAAGGGATTCAAGCGCGGCCAACCCCGAGAAAACGTCCCCCGGCAGGGCGGTGAGCTGGTTGTCATACAGATAAAGTGTTTTCAGGGCGGACAGGCCCGCGAAATCGCCCGATTTCAAGGACGAGATACGCCGGCCATTCAAATCGAGTATCGCAATTTCCGCCAAATGTGCGTTGCTTAGGTAGCCACATGTGTCAATGCCCGATACGGCCGCCATAATTGCGGCCAGCACCTCTTCGGTGCGGTCACAGTTGCTGTCCTCGCGCGTCATGACGATGGTGTAGGTCCGGGTCGACGTTCCGTTCTCGGCCGTGACCTCTAACTTGATGACGTTTTCGCCTTCATTCAGACTCACCTGGTGGCCATCCGCGCTTGCATCCGCGTCCGGCAGCGCAGCGTCGCTTTCGTCATGAAATGCTGCCGCCGCGCTCGCATTGCTGGTTGCCAACGTCACCGTCGTGGATGACACGGCATGTGCAACAGACGCTTTGTAGCGGGTTGTATCCGTGGCAAAGACCGGATCGAGCGTCCCGTCGCTCAGCGAAAGACCGCTCAGCGCCGCGTCGGCAGGGTCGATTGATGGGAGGACCGAAAGTGGCAGGGCTTCGTCTTTCTCAAGCACATAGCCGGAGTGCGTGTCCGGCAGGTCCGGCAGCATGCCGATGTCCACGCTGACCCGCTGTTGCGTGTCGGCGACGCGCGCCACGCGTAACGGCGAACTTTCCACGGCGCCCACCGGAATCGTAACGGTGCTCGCATTGGGCTCGATCGTTCCGCCGTTGCTGCTGACCGGAATGGGAAGCGCGAACGGAGCCCCGCTCGGCGTAACCGCCTTGAACTGGTCGTCTCCTACTTTCGCGAGGGTCAGCCGAAGCGGCAACGGATCAACGCGGTTACGGGCGAGAACAAGCGTTTCGAGTGAAGTCAGCCCTGAGAAAATGCCGTCGGGCAGGCTGCTTAACTGGTTTCGCCCAAGATTGAGTTCTCTAAGCGCGCTCAGCCCGATGAACACTTCAGAGGGCAGGCTGTTCAACTGGTTCCCGTACAGACCGAGTACTTCGAGAGCCGTCAGTCCGGCGAACACCCCAGGGGGAAGACTACTTAAGTGATTCAGAAAAAGGTCCAGTTCTCCAAGCGCCGTCAGTCCGGAAAAAACACCATTGGGTAGCGTTGTCAGCTGGTTACTTGAGATCGTAAGACTGTTCAAACTTGAAAGACCGGCGAAAAGGCCCGGGGGAAATTCCGCGATTTCATTATTGCGAAGATCAAGGAGCGTGAGGCTCGAAAGACCGGCAAATATGTCCTCCGGCAGACTGGTCAATTGGCCGACGTAAAATATCAGTCTCTCCAGGTCGGCAAGACCGGCAAATAGCTGGCTGGGCAGCGTGGCAAAAAGGTTATCGCCCAGATTCAGGTACACTAGTTTGAGAAGGTCGGCAAACAGTCCGTCCGGCAGCGTCGACAACTTGTTTGCGAACAGAACCAGTTCCTCAAGATTCGCTAGATCGGCAAAGTGATCTTGCGACAAGTGAGTCAGGTCGTTACCTTCCAGGTCCAAATTCCTAAGACTCGAAAGACCCGCGAATAGACCGTCGGGTAAATCGGTCAATTGGTTGTTTTCCAAGCCCAAGGCTTCCAGGCTCGAAAGACCCGCGAACAAATTCTCGGGCAAATCGGTCAATCGATTGTTACTCAGATACAGGTCCTTCAGGCTGGAAAGTCCGGCGAATAGACCCTCCGGCAAGGTGGTTAATTCGTTGCCCGACAAACCCAGATTAGTCAGTTGGGATAAGTCCTTGAAATCCCCTGCCTTCAGAGAACCAACGCCTTGCCGAACCAGGGATAAGCGTACAATTCCAGCCAAATCGTTGTCGGTTACTTCGTCGCATTGCGCAGCACCGGTGTAGCCCGCAGCTTTTGTGATCGCATCCATGACAGTGGTCGTCCGGCTGCATATTCCCTCGTCGCCTGCAAATTGGCGGACCTCAATGGTCTTGTCCGCCACAGTTAGCGTGCCGATGCGTTGCGCATCAGTTTGGTTCGCCTCAACGTTTATGCTTAAGAACCTCGGCCCGGAACGGCGAGCGTCGGACGCCGGCGTGAGAAACGCGGATTGACTCGATGCCTCCCATAGACAGCCGGGCGCCGTCTCCACCTTGAGGACTACTTCTCCACCATCCACCGAAGCAACAGGCGTCTCCGGTGAAATCGTAAAGGCGGTACATGCTTCGGATCGGAACGATCCCGCCCACCGTGCGCTCCTGTTAATCGTCAGCCGTGCGTCCGCGGGTCCGCCGGGTCCCGTTGCCGGATCGTCGGCAGGAACACCCAGCGGATCGCCCCCATGGGTCTGGTCCGGGTTCGAAAAACGGAGCAGCCTCGGACAGCCAAAACCCGCGTCGCTGCACCGGTCACGATATGCCATGATCGTTCGCCATCGCGCCGTCACGGGCGCGCCGGGCTCGAAAGCACGGTTGTTCGCGTATCCGAAAGCGTATGGGTATATTGCGGTCTGAAGACTGTTGACAAATCTGTCATGCCTCAGGCCGAAGTTGTGACCTGTTTCATGCGTAAACGTTTCCTCCCAGCCGGTTGCAGTCACCGCGAAAGCCGCTTTATTTTCGAAAATCAAGGACTCACTGTGGATTCGACCGGCAGTACCGGCAGGACCGCTAGTCGTAGCCGTGAGCAGATGCACCAAGTCCGCGGCATGCTCATTGCGAAGCGCGTGAACCTCGTCCATGTATCCGTCGTCGGGATTAATCAAGCGGTCCAGATCGGTGCCAGAACGTTCTCCCACATAGTTCACCAATGCCGTATGCGCCAGCATCAACCGAGGGTTGATTCCGCTGATCTCAAAGGCCTGATTGGCGGAATGGATCATCAGATCGATCAGCGCTTCCACCCCACCGGTCCCGCCTTGCCGTGTTTGCATGGCCGGGGTATAGACGACCAGTACGCGGACTTCCGATCCGTCCTCCGTCGGTGCTTCTTCGGCCAAATCCGTTGCCGGTCCTGTTATCGAAGCAAGGGGATCAATGGATAAGCTGGCTTGCGGCGGACGGGTAGAAAGCGGGTCGCCCTCCAATTCGTGCTCAATCCGCTCCGCCGACGGATCGATCTGACGAATGACGTGGCGGCCCGAACCGTCCCAGCGAATCGTGAACTTGCCTTCCGGCGTCACTACGGTGCCCACCACGATTGGGCCATTCACGACCAGCCGTACTTCGCCCCATTCCATGCCTACGGGACGGCCGGAAATGAAGAACCCGGAACGCGTGGGGCGGATTCGTTCGATCCGCACCTCAACGATCGCGTCATCGAACAGGTTCAGCCTCAGCGTCTCCCGCCCGAGGCGCGCGGCGGCGATCCGCGGCATGTCCACTTGCACGACCCGGCTGCGCATCGTGGCCGGCTCAAACGCAGCGCCTATGCCCGGAACAAGTTCGGTCTGGAGTTCCGAAAAGACCCCCGGCGACGGGGACTGCGCGTGCCCGGTCCGCGGGATCATCGCGCACGCCAGCAGCGCAGCGAAACAGACGACTGTTCTCCTTAAAGCGCTGTTCATGGAGACTCTCATTACGATCCGCCCACTGCCCCAAGAAGCGCGAACTGCGTTCGCGTCGTGTCCGCATTGTAGCCGAACCGCCCCCTCGGACAGGATTGGAAACGAACACTAAACCGGTAAAATCACCCGCTGACCAAACGTTTACTATGGATTCGTAAGCGATCACGGCGACACGGGTACGCTGGAATTGGATCCAATCCGCTTGCAGTTTGCTTACGCGCGGCAAAACAGATTTAGATGGTGACCCGGGATTAGTGACAAAATATGAATATGAACAGCCAGGTAAATTTTTTTCGGACTGAAGGACACCAGATCGTTAGATATGCGGGCCAGTGCTTGATTTACGCCGAGCGGCGGTTGTCGAGCGCCAGCCAATCGTAGGCGTTGGCGGCGACAAGAATGCAGAAATAGAGCGTGTAGTGCATATTGTTGCCGGCGGTTCCCCAGTCTTGCCGCGCGGTGTTGCCGAACAGTAACACCAGCATCATCAGGGCACCGGCAACACTGGTCCACCAGGTGAACAGCCCCAGGGTCAGCAACGCGCCCATGATGACTTCGACGAACGGCAACACGTAAAGGAAGGCCTTGACCGAGAACATGGGAAGGAAAGACTCGCTGAACGTTACCGCTTGACTGTCAACCCAGGCACCGGTATCGCTGATAATGCGCATGAAGCCATGAAAAAATATGTTGACTCCGAGGGTAATACGGAACAACCCATACGCCATTTGAAAGCTGGATACACCGGTCATTGTGGCTCCTTCAGGATTATCCGTGCCGAGGAACTCGGCGCCTACGCCTGCCTCGCGCGCGGTTGGACCCTTAAAGCTTCGCCCGCCGCGCGGCCGCGGTCAAGCCGCCGCGTTCCGGATGGTATGCTTGGCAAGCAGATGAAGACGACAACCGAACGGCATCTCAATAGCCGGGCCTCCATCGGAGCTTGGCTGCACCTTATCGCCTGGATCGCTTTGGCGCTCGGCAGTCCCGCTGTCCCGGCCCACCACGCCAACACGGCCTATGACCGATCGACGACCATCCGCATCGGTGGAACGGTGACCCGCTGGCAGTTCATCAATCCCCACGCCGGACTCTGGCTGGATGTCGAGGACGAGGATGGCGGCGTGGTGCAGTGGTCCGCCGAGTTTCAGGGTACGCTCGATCTGTACCGGCATTTCAGTTTCAATAAGGACACGTTCGCGCCTGGGGACAGCATTGCGATCGTTGGTTACCCGGCCCGAAACGGGGAGCCGACGATGAGTACGAGAGTCGTGATCTTTGCAGACGGGAGAGAAGTGGACGTGAGGAGCGCGCCGGATTGAGGCGGGAAGATTGGCGAGCGATACGGGCACCGGTGACAGGGCGTCCGTGACAGGGTGATAGGGTGATAGGGCGATAGGGCGATAGGGTGACAGGGTGAACAAACGTTGCGGAACACTTCGAGGGGCGATGCACGCGATCCTGCTCGCCTGCCTTGCCTCGGCGGCTTTCGGCCAGGCGGCGATTCCGCCCGACCTGTCCGGGGTCTGGCAACGCGATTTCCCGGGGATGAACCCCCTGGTCCCCGATCCGCCGATGACGGCATATGGCCGGGAACGGTTCGAGTCGGCCAAACCCATTCACGGCCCGCGGACAACCCCGGCAACGGAGGCCAACGCGGCCGAACTGATGTGTCTGCCGATGGGTTTCCCGGCCACCTACTACCGTCCCCGACCCTTCGAAATCCTCCAGCTTCCCGACCGCGCCGTCATGCTCTTCGAGGTCGATCACTTCTGGCGAATCATCTACATGGACGGTCGGGACTTCCCCGAAGTTCCGCTGCACACCTGGAACGGGTACTCCATCGGCCACTACGAAGGCGATACGCTCGTTATCGAGACGCGTCACATGATCGGTTGGGAGTCGGAAAATCAACAGCGGTGGATCGATCGCATCGGCCATCCCTTCAGCGACGAACTCCGCCTGATCGAGCGCATTCGGCGCGGCGACGGGGACACGCTGGAAAACGAGGTAACCATCGATGACCCGATAGCCTACGAGCGCCCCTTCACTGGCACGCTGACGTACCGGCGCAGAGACTTTGAACTCTCCGAATTCATCTGTCAGGAGCTGATGCTTTCGGAGTTGCCGGACATGAGGCCCGGCCAGGAATGAGCGGACGCATAGCATCATGACCCTTAAGAAAGCCGTGCGCTTCGCTCCCGGAATTCTTGCCTTGTGTTGGGCCGCCATGCCGACGCTTGCGCACCACGCCAACTCGGTCTTCGACCGGACCAGGACAATTTCGGTTTCCGGCACAGTGATCCGATGGCAGTTTCTCAACCCTCACGTCGGTATCTGGATCGAGGAGACCGACGAGAGCGGCAACGCCCTGGAGTGGTCGGGCGAGTTTCAAAGCGTACAGGATCTGTATCGATTTTTCGGCTGGAACAAGGACACTTTCAAGCCCGGAGACGAGATCACGATCGTCGGCAACCCGGATCGAAGGCCCGATCGGTACTCGATGTGGGCGCAAGCGGTCATATTCGCCGACGGAACAGAAGTGGACGTCCGCAACAATCCGTAGGCAAGCGGACAACCGCATCAGGAGATAATCATGCACAAGAGCCCCGTAATTTTACTCGCCCTGATTTGCTTCACCGCCGGCGCGCAGACGCCCGAATACAAGTTCGATCCCGAATGGCCGCAGCTGCCGCTGCCCAACAAGTGGTGGATGCAGGGGGTCACCGGGCTGTACGTCGATCATGAGGACACCATCTGGGTGCTGAACCGCCCGAGCAACCTCAACAACACCGAAGACTACGCGCAACTGGACCCGCCCACCGGCGAATGCTGCGTGGCGCCGCCCGCCATCATCGCCTTCGACATGGAAGGCAACGTAGTCGAGTCCTGGGATACGCAGCAGGGCCACGGGCTGACGGTGGATACCGAGGGCCATGTCTGGATCGGCCAGGATACGGTGCGCAAGTACACCCGTGACGGCACGCTGGTGGGCGAGGTCGCCCGTGTGTCTCGCGACGCCAATCCGCCCCCGGGTACCGAAGCGGTGATCGGCGGGCTGGAGGAAGTTCGCGTGGACGAGGCGGCCCGCGAGGTCTACTACGTGGACAACTATCTGAACGGGCGCGTCATGGTGCATGACATGGATACACTCGCGTTCAAGCGCGGCTGGGGCGCCTACGGCAAGCCGTTGAGCGAAATCTCCATGGACGCCGGGGAGATCGAGTACGAGATCGGCGCCCCGCCGGCCGAGGAGTTTATCGGTCACGTCACCCTCGGCCTCTCCAACGACGGCCTCGTATACGTCGCCGACCGGCAGGGCAACCGCTTCCAGGTCTTCACCACGGCGGGCGAATACATCAAGGAGTTCTTTCTGGCGACATCAACCCTGCAGCGGGGTTCCGCCGGCGGCGTCTCCTTCTCCCACGACCCTGAGCAGCGCTACCTGATCGTACCCGACATCCAGAACAATACCGTCTGGATCCTGAACCGGGAGGACGGTTCGGTAGTCACTCGAGTGGGCAGCGCCGGGGACAATGGCGGCCAGTTCCATGGAATGCACATGGTGTCCCTGGATTCCCTGGGCAATATACCGGGGAAGTAACAAGGCGAGCGGGTACCGGGGAAGTCCAACAAGGCGAGCGGGTGCAGCGCTTCCGGCTGCTGAACTAACGGTCCGGCTTTCCCGCCCGTTTCACATTAGCGCGTCAGCGACGGCTAGCGGTACTCAAGCATCGCCATCCTCGTCCAGGACTGGGGGACGCAGATCGATTGTTCCGGGTGCTGTTATCAAGGATTTGGTCGGGTTGGCGGAGGTCGCTCCATATCGTTCAGCCTGAAACTGCGGTTCGCTGGCATCGGCAAGGGTTTCGGTATTACTGGCGCTGCAAGCGCCGCGGCCGAGGTCGTCCGAAATCGTGCGCGCTTCCGCTCGCGAGCGGAGAAGCAAAAACTCATCGTGCGCTTGTTGATCACAACACGTCTCTGAACGCCCGCAGCTCGGAAACGGTCGACACAAGCCCCAAGCGTTCCAGCGTCTGGAGGTACTCATCGACAGGGTAGGGCGGATTTTTCAGCCTGGCACGTACCCCGCGGACGGCGGTAACCACCGGTCCGCACGAACATGGCGGGTATTGGAAGTCAATACTATGACACACGATTATGGCACTACTTTGGCTCCCGCCCCGACAAGTCGATCACATGCCGCAAGAAAACGTCCGGGTGCTGCGCACTGAGGTCGTATGCCTCTAATACGTCAGCCGGAAAGTCCTTCAGATTGAAGGTGACGATGACGTCGGCGCGACCCTTGATGGCGGCTGCCAAGACGTGCCGGTCCTTGGGATCCGGCAACGTGACGAAGTCGATCAACGATTCATACCCCACCACCAGACTGTCTTTGGCATGCGCGTCCATCAGCTTCATCAGCGCAACCCACTTTTCGGGGTCAACGTCGGGATAGTTCTCTTACGCAATCTTCATCCACTCCAGATGGATGTCCCGAGACCACCGAGCACGGAACAGCTTTGCGGTCGCCAGCTCCAGAAACACGTCGCGCACCGGTGCCGAGTAAAGCACGTTCGCATCGATAAGCGCCGTAAACGCCATTCATCAACCTATTCGTAACCCATTCCCAACGATTGACTCTCTTCGGTCAGCTTGTCCAGGGCGTCCGATCGGGCTTTTTTCATCCGTTCTTCGTACGACTTGAGTTCACTGAACGAAATCCGCCTGTGGGTTCCCACTTTGCGGTGCGAAATCTCTTTCCGATCAAGCAATTTCACGAGGAAACCCCTCGAAACATTGATGAGATCGGCGGCCTGCTGCGTCGTCAGTTCCGCATGCGTTGGAATGAGAGATACCGCGTTTCCCTTAGCCATCTCGTTAAGAAGGTCGATCAACAAACGCACGGCCGCGAACGGCAGCTCGATCTCCTCTCGCGTGTCCTCTGCAAATCGAATCACAATTGTATCTGGATGGCCCACGAGCTTGTTTGCAAGCGCCTGCGCAGACGCTTGCGCCAGGCTGGCCTCCCGTGGACCGGGGATACCAGCCGCAAATTGCATCACTGCACTCGACATAATCTACCCTCCTCTCTACTCAACAAGCGACATATAGCACATAATCGCTATAAACGTCACAGACGATATTATCATCGCAAGGTCGATCTTGAAATACTCCTCGTAGGAGCCTCGGAACCCGTTCGCCGACTAACAGTCAGAAGTAGCATCGCCCGTGGACCTGAAGGTTCGGCCCATCTATGACCATGCCGCGTACCTGCGTTCGCTACTACCCTCACAGGCCACGAAAAACCGACGGCGCTGTAACCTGTGGCCGCGCCCTCTTGGCATCAGCCGATTCGCGGTACGGCGCCGAAGACGCCGCCAAGGTATTTTCTGTAGTAATTGTAGTCACGTCGAACGCCCTTGACGTCGTTGAGGGCGTAGATTTCTGTCCGGCCTTGCCAGTCCTTTTCGCAGAACACGATTTCTTCCTTCGACAACTCTTCGAGCAGGGACACGTTGTGGCAACTCGCCCAAAGCTGTGCGCTATGCGGATTGCGAACCGGATCATGAAACCAACTGATGATTTCCGGAAGGAGCATCGAGTGAATTGCAGCGTCGAGTTCGTCGATTATTGCGATGCTGCCCGTTGCAAGCGAGTCCGAAATCAGCGGGAACATCTTCAGGAATTGGCGAGTACCGTGACTTTCGTATATGAGTGGCATCGGCTCGGCGAGCCCCTCGTGCCGGAACCAGATTTCCGGGCCGTTTTTGCCCAAGATTGGCTCAAGGGAACGAATTCCAACATCGATCCGGCTGACTTCCCGATTGAACTTTTTGACCATTTCCGGACGGTCAATGTAATTGTCCCGAACAAAGTCGTCGGAAAATTGGAGCGCGCCCCGCCACCGCGGCGCAGACCTCCAGGGTCAGACCACCGCCGGCTCAAGCAACTCGATCGTGCCCGCCTCGGCGTCGATTTCCGCCATCACACCCAGCGGTATCGTTCGTTTCTGGGCGATATGACCGATCATCGCGCCGGAGAACGCGGGTTTTCCCATGGGAACCAGGTGCTGCTCGAATACGTCATTGAGCGAAAACCGGCCGTACCCGCTGGGCGAGACGTCGCAGTCGGTGAAGCCGCCGAGGATCACGCCCGCCACCTTGTCGAAGACACCGTTGAGGGCCAACTGCGTGAGCATGCGGTCGCACCGGTAGATGTACTCGTTGGTCTCCTCAAGGAAGAGGATCGCGCCGGTGGTATCGGGGAACCAGGGCGAGCCTGCGAGGGCCGAAAGCAGCGTCAGGTTGCCGCCCACGAGCCGTCCCCTCGCCCGGCCCGGAACGATGGGCCAGGTCCTGTTCCGGCGCACGGCCAGCGTACCGTTTCTGAGCCGAAGATTTCTCATCAGCGGCGTCTCGCCGTCGAATACGATGCGTCGCATCTCCCGGGTGGTGAATACGGACCACGGCGAGGTCGCGTTCGGCCCGTGGAAGCCGACGAGGTTCGATCTCGCCAACAGCGCGTTCAACAGCGTCGTGATGTCGCTGTATCCAAGCATGACCTTCGGATTCGCGGCGATCATGTCGAAGTCGATATGGGGAAGCGCCCGGGAGGCGCCCCAGCCTCCCCTCAGGGCAATGACTCCGCGAACCTCGTCATCGGCGAAGGCTGCATTGATATCGGCGGCCCGGTCCTCGTCCCTGCCGGCCAGATAACCGTACCGGTCCATCGCGTGCTCGCCGACCCGTACCCGCAGCCCGAGCGCCTGCATGGACTCCACGGCGACCTGCAACGTATCCCCATCGTAGGTAACCGATGCCGGGGCGACGAGCGTCACCAGGTCGTCGGGGCGAAGCCGCGCCGGACGCGTGGGTGGCGCGTTTTGCGAGACCGTCTGGGTCCGGGCGCCCATGGCCGTCGCCAACGCCGCGCCGGACGCGACTGCGCCGCCGAGAAGATGTCTGCGTGTAATCTCGGTCATGTCGACTCCTGCCGATTCCCTGGGACTGTTGCCAAGTCTTTCCGTTCACCCGGATCGCCCCTGACCCAAGCCCTGCTCCCGACGCGCGCAAACCACGGCGCCGCGCCCATGATACCGCCGCGTCTAACCCGCATGCTGCGCGCCGCCCGCCTCGCGCCGGTAGTTGCTGTCGATGTACCAGGACATATAGTCGATGAGGCTGACCGGCTCGAACTCGGCCGGCCGCTCGTCCGACACGCAGGTCGGCAACGGATCGGCCATCGTTTCGGGATTGGGATTGAAGAACATGGCCATCGAGTACCGGTCTCGCTGCGGCGCGATCACACGGTGCGGCGTGGCCAGGAACCGGCCGTTGGACCAGCGGTTCAGAAACTCCCCGGTGTTGACGATGATGCCGTCCTCCACGGGCGTCGCCGGGATCCACTCGCCGGTCGGGCTGAGTATCTCCAGGCCGGGCTCCTCCGACATGGGCAGGAGCGTGATGAAGCCGTGATCCGAATGCGGCGAAATCCCGAACTGGTTCTCCTCAGGCCGCAGGGCCGCGTAGTAGGTGTTGCGGACCCACCAGGTCGGGCGCGTAAAGTGCGGCGCGAAATGGTCCGCCGGCAGATCCAGCGCCCGGGCATAGAGCGGCAGCATGGCGTATCCAAGCCGGGAAATGGCCTCCTGGTAGGCGATCATCGCGCCGCGGAACTCCGGCAGCGCCGCCGGCCATTGATTGGGCCCCACAAACCGCAACCCCGCGAGAATATCAGGATCGTCCGCCGGCCGCTCCCGGGCGATGGTGATGGTCTCGTTGAGGTCGGGCCGCGTGTTGCGGTTTATCTTCGACGTCACGTAGACCGTGGACCGCACCGGGATATAGCCCACCGACTTGTCGTTGATCCTGAGCCTGAGCTTCTCCTCCAACGGCAACGCGAAGAACTCGCGCAGCGCCGCATAGGCTTGGCGGATCGGTTCGCGCGCAACGCCATGGTTGACCACCACGTAGAAGCCGATGTTTTCCTGGATCCATCGCAATTCGCGCGCCAGCGCCTCGCGCGCCGTCACGCTGCCTGCCAGATACGGTCCGAGATCAAGCTGCGGGATCATCGGCTGTCTATTTTACCGATGTGCGAAGCCGGGCGCTGACCGAGAATTTTTTCCGCATCGAACGGTACAATGGCGTGAACTGGCTTCGGAACCGGATCAACGTCGTGCGTTACCTATCGTTACAAATCATCGGTGCCTGCGCCACCGTGGTCGCGTTCGCAGCGCTTCAGGGTTGCGCCACCCTATCCGAGGCGGACTGCCTCACCACGGACTGGGCCGTGCTGGGCGAGGTCGACGGCCAGCGAGGCCGACCGCTCTCGGAAATCAACAGGTACCGGCGACAATGCGCCGAGTACGGCGTGGTGCCCGACACCCAGGTGTACATTGAGGCGCGTGAGCGCGGTCTCGCCCTTTACTGCACGACGAGCAACGGCTATCGCGAGGGGCGTTCCGGGGGCCGGGACGAACTCGTCTGTCCGGTCGCACTCGCACCCGACTTTCAACGCGGCCATCGATTGGGGCGCGCGGTGTTCACGTCGCTTACGCGACTCAGGAACAACGGCGCTTCGATCCGCTCCGCCCGGAGCGAAATCGAGAATCTGAGATCCGATATAGCAGACCGCGAGGCGTCGCTTCGCGACGACGACCTCACCGACGAGGAAGAAAGGACGAAACGCAACGAGATCGAATCCATGGACCGGCGCATCGACCAGCTCCAGGACGAATTGGTCATACTGACCGGCACCCTGGCGCTGGCGATCGCCGATTACCGAAGAGCGGTCGAGGCGGCGCGCAGCGAAGGCTTTGACGAACCCATGGAATCGGAATTGATCCGCGAGCTTGGACAACTCTCAAGGTGAACGCCGGCAAGCCGGCGCCTCAGCCCGCGTCGATCGAAGAGCACACGGCCAGGAGCGTCCTGTGGGGCGTCGTGGCCTGCTTCGTGCTCTCCGGCTTCGCCGCGCTGCTCTATCAAACCGCCTGGCTGAGGCAGTTCTCCCTGGTCTTCGGAACCTCGGAACTGGCGGTGGCGGCGGTACTCGCCGCCTACATGGGCGGTCTCGCCGCGGGTGCCGCGGTGGCCGGCCGCTGGATGGCGCGCGTCGAGCGACCGGTGCTGGTCTACGGCATCCTGGAAGGCGGCATCGCGGTCTTCGCGCTCGCCGTACCGGTGTTGCTGGGTGCGGCCAGCGCCGCCTATATCGGGCTCCTCGGCGGTCAGGCGTCGCCGCCGGACGCGGCCACCCTGGGTCAACCGCTGTTCTACCTCGCCGTCGCCTTCGTCGTGCTCGCGCTGCCGACCGGGTTCATGGGCGCCACCCTGCCCTTGCTTACCCGCCACGCCGTACAAAGCGATCGCGAACTGGGTCCGCGCGTCGCGCTGCTCTACGCCACCAACACCGCCGGCGCCGTGGTCGGCACGGTCACCGCGGCATTCATCCTGCTGCCGGCGCTCGGCCTGAACGCCACCGTATGGGTCGGCGTGGCCGTCAACGCCGCGGTATTCGGCGTGGCCGTATGGCTCTCCAGGAAAGCCCCCCCGATCGCGGCGGCGGGCCAAGCGGCGCTCCGGGCGCCCCGGGCATCCCGGGCATCGCGGGCATCGCGGGCATCCCGAGCCGTACGAAGCATCGGCTTTTTCGAAAGCTGCATTGCACCGGCTTTTCGGCGTGGGCTTTCGCTGCGGTCGCGGTACTCGCGTCTGTTCGTCGCCCAGCCCGGGTGGATACTGGCGCTGATACTCGTCTCCGGCGCCAACGCCTTCTTCTACGAAGTGCTGTGGACGCGCATGCTCTCCCACGTCATGGGCGGCAGCATCTACGCCTTCGCCACCATGCTGGCCGCGTTTCTCACCGGCATCGCGCTCGGCGGCGGCCTCGCCGGACCCGTGGCGCGGGACCGCGAGCGTGCGGCGCTCGCCTTCGCAGCGACGCAAGCCGCCATCGCGATCCTCTCGGTCGGCGTATACCTCTGGATGGGCCCGTTGATTCCCGAGTCCCGTTCCACCTTGACCATGGCGGGCATGGCGGTGGCGGTGATGCTGCCGGCGACCGTCTTCATTGGCGCCACCTTCCCGCTGGCGGTTCGGATTCTGGCCCGTGCCGAGAACGAAGCCGGCGAGGCGACGGCGAAAATCTATTCGTGGAATACGGTCGGAGCGATAGCAGGTGCAATCCTGGCGGGCTTTGTGCTTATTCCGGCGCTGGGGTTCGAGGGATCGATCAAGCTCGCGGTGTGTGTCAATCTCGCACTTGCGCTGTGGGCGGTGGCGTTCGTCGCTCGCCCGAAACATGCCTGGACGGGCGCCGCGGCCGCCGCGTTCCTGCTGGCGATCGTGGCCTTCCAGCCCGGCCGCCCGCAGGCCGTGATCGGCGCAACCGCTTTCGGCGACACCACGACCGACGTGCTGGACGAGTTGTACTTCGCGGTGGGGCGCTCGTCCTCGGTCTACCTCGCCGAAACGCAGGGCTCGTTCGAATTGCGGACCAACGGGCTCCCGGAGGCAACGGTCCTGGTTCGCGGCGCACCGCCCATACTCCACTCCCAGTCCTGGCTGACCGCCATGCCGGTCGCCGCGCGCCCGGAGGCCGAGAGCGTTCTGGTGATCGGCTTCGGCGGAGGTGTTGCCGTCGAAGGTGTGCCTGCCTCGGTGGCGGAAGTCGACGTGATCGAACTCGAGCCCGAGGTGATCGCCGCCAATCGCCAACTCTCGGGGCGCCGGGCGATCGACCCGCTGGAGGACCCGCGCGTCAATATCATCATCAACGATGCAAGGAATTCCCTGCGCCTGACCGACAAGACCTACGATGTCATCGTTTCCCAACCCTCGCATCCGTGGACGGCGGGCGCTTCGCATCTCTTTACCCGGGAATTTACCGGCCTCGCGAAAGATCACCTCAACCCCGGCGGCGTTTTCCTGCAATGGATGAATTCCGAGTTTCTCAGCGAAGACCTGCTCAGAACGCTCGCGGCAACCGTTCGGGATACCTTCGAGCATGTTCGGGTCTACGCGGCCACCGGCACGGTGCTGCTGTTCCTGGCGTCGGACGAAGCGCTCAACATCGAGCGGCAGCTGATTCGTACCGGCCAGCCGTTGACCTCAAATCTGCTGCACTACAGTTACATGGGACTCAACGGCGCGGACGATTTCATCGCCGCGCTGGCGCTCGACGAGCGCGGCGTGGAAGCATTTGCCGGCGATGCGCCGTTGAGCACGGACAACCGCAACTACATGGCCACGCACAGCCGATATCTCGGCGATGGATTGAGCGTGCCCCGGTTGTCGGAACTGCTGCAGCCCTACGACCCGCTGCTGGACCGCTCCAGCTGGATCCATCAGGAGATCGCCGATGAGTTGAATTTCGTCTACATCGCAACCCGGCTCCTCGCAAACGGACAATTCCAACGCGCCGCCCGGCTGGCGGATACGGTGACGGATGTGTCCACCCGGGCGCTCATCGCGGCCATCGGCTTCGAATTCAGCGGCCAGGCCGACCGCGCCGACGCTGCGCTGCGGCAGGCGCTGCAGGCGAATCCCAATAACGTCGATGCGCTGTTCCAGTTTGCCGCCAATGAGTTGCCCGAATTCGCACGCGGGAACCCGTCGGACGAAGCCCGCGCGGTCGCCGCGCGGCTCGGAGGCGCACCGGGCGCCGTGCTGCGCGGCTGGCCTCTGGGCGCGGCGCAGGATTGGCCCGCGCTGGCGGCATTGGATGGCGAACTCGCCCGCAGCGATGTCACCGACGTATGGTATACGGAGGTCGTGCAATTACGGGCCGATTGGCGCACCAAGGTGATGGGAGAACCGCGCTACCCCTTCGATGCGCTACGCATGGTCGACCGCGCGCTGGTCATCAGCCCCACGCTGGACCTCTACGTGCTTCGCGCCGCGGCCGCATCCGCACTGGAGGACGACGCCATCTTCGTCGAGTCCGGCCGCTACGTACACAGCTTCCTCCTGAACAAGCTCGATCGGGCAGAACAAGGCGCCTACGTCATCTCTGACGAGGAACTGGAAACGACCCTGCTTCGCCTCACGGCCTTCGACGCCAAGCTGACGCAACTGGCTGAGGCGGGCGAACGGCGCGCAGTCGGCGTGCACGAGGACATTCGCGACCTGCTCGATGAATTCGAGGCACTGGCCCGGGAGCGGGGTTAGCCGGAATAAAACTGCTCGCAATAGCGGCAAAACGGCAGGTTCATCTGATAGGCTTTGCGCGATCGGGACAGACAGGACGACTTCGACCATGCTGACACGGCGCGATTGCCTCGCATACGCTGCTGCCACAGGCACCGCACTGTCTCTTCCCGCTCGCCTGCTGCGGGCGCAGCAGCGCGCACCGATAATCGCCAGGGCCATTCCCTCCACTGGCGAAGCGCTGCCCGTCGTCGGGCTCGGGGGTGCGGCCACATTCGCGGTGCTGGCCCGCAATGAAGACTTCGGCCCGCTGCGCGCGGTGCTCACGACGCTTCTGGATAACGGCGGCACCGTATTCGACACCGCTGAAGCCTATGGACCTTCCGAGGCGGTCGCGGGGCGGCTGGCCCAGGAGCTTGGCATTCAGGACCGTCTGTTCTGGGCCACGAAGGTCAATTCCGCGCCCGACGGCCGCGGTCCGTCCGACCCCGCCGCTACCCGGGCACAGATCGAGCGCTCCTTCCGGCGAATCGGTAAATCGACCATCGATCTCATGCAAATTCATAACCTCGGCGATATTCCAACCCAGCTTCCGATGCTGCGGGAGCTGAAGGACGAGGGTCGCGTGAGATACATCGGGGTGACCTACGACACGCCGGATCGGTACCCCGAACTCGTGCGGGCGATGCGCGATGAAACGCTTGATTTCATCGGCATCGACTACGCCGTCGACAACCTCGTGGCAGCCGAAACCATCCTGCCGTTGGCCCTGGATCGGGGAATCGGCGTATTCATCTACCAACCCTTCGGAAGGTCCCGGCTCTGGGCGCGCGTGGCCGGGCAGACGGTGCCGGATTGGGCGCAGGAATTCGATGCAACGACGTGGGCGCGGTTCTTTATCAAGTTCGTCATTGCTCACCCGGCTGTCACCGTGGTGACGCCCGCCACCAGCAAGCCGGCCAACGTGATCGACAATCTGGCCGGCGGCGCCGGGCGGCTTCCCGACGCGGCCATGCAAAGGCGCATGGTGGAATTTGTCGATGCGCTGCCGGCCGCATCCGCATAAGATCCAGCCGACATTCATACCAAAACGGAGGTATCCAGATGGCCAAGGTTGATTGGTACTATCACCGCAAGGGGTGAACCGGTTGTACCCGCGCCTCCAAGTTTCTGGAGGCAAATAAAATCGAGATCGGCAAAACGGTACCGGCGAGCAGGAAGCTGCAGGCGGCGGATGCCAGGGCGCTCTTGACGGGCGCATCGCGCCTGATCGTCGCGAGAGGCAGGAAGATCAGCGAATTCTCCGGCGGCAGCGACGCCTCATCGGATGCGGTGAAGGCCATGCTGGGCCCGACCGGCAACCTGCGAGCGCCTACCGCACGCGCCGGCACAACGCTGTTGGTTGGATTCAACGAAGACGCGTACAACAGCGTCTTCGGCTGAGAGTACGGCCCGCCAGGCCCGCCAACGCGAGCGCTTCGGCGACCGACCGCGGTGGGGCGTTACAGCTCCCAGCGGACGTCCTCGGGACGCACATCGGTGAGATGGCGGGCTAGAAAAGCTCCCCGAGGAAGTTCACCATCGCCTGCCACGATCGCCGTTCGGCCGATGCCTTGAAAAAGGCGCCGTGGGCGGGATCGTTGGCCTCGGGATTGGTGAAGGCATGGGCGGTGTGACCGTACCCGTGGATTTGCCAGTCCGAGCCCGCTTCGGTCAGCTCGGCGGCCAGCGCGACAACCTGTTCCGGTGGAACCAGGGGATCGTCCCAGCCGTGCAGAGCCAGGACCCTGGCGGATATTTCATTGCCCGCGGTATTCCCCGGCGGGAAGAACAGGCCGTGGAAGCTGACCACGCCGCGAACCCCGGCGCCGATTCTGGCAAGATCGAGGACGCAGAGCCCGCCGAAGCAATAGCCGATGGCGGCCATGCGCGAAGCATCCACGCCAGCCTGCCCGCCGGCAACCTCGACCGCGAGCCGCAAACGCTTTTGCAGCAGGGCGCGGTCATCCAGAAGGGGCTGCATGAGGGTTGCGTTTTCGTCCGGATTGCTGCCACGCACACCCTTGCCATAGAGATCGAGACTGAAGCCGGCGTAACCCAGTTCCGCCAGGTCGCGGGCGCGCGCGTATTCGAAATCACCGGGCCCGCCCCACGCGTGGGACACCAGGACGACTGGACACGGCCGCTCAACGGTATCGTCCCAGGCCATATAGCCCTCGAAGGTGGCGCCGTCCTGGCTGTATTCGACCAATTTCGATTGGATGGTCACGGATCAATTCCTCCAAAGATCTAGCGAAATCGTCCGGTGCCGCTGCCACCGCCTGACTGCTGGAACGGGGTCGTCGAGAAGCGGTCGGAGATGAATTTCTGCAGCATTTCCTGCTGTTCGAACAGGCTCGTACTCGGCAGCAGAAGCACGTGGTCCTCGGGTTCAAGCCCGTCGATGATTTCACTGTACCGCAGGTCTGTGATGCCCGTGCGGACCGCCGTCGGCACGGGCACACCGTCCCGCATGGCCACGACCCAGTATTCGCCGCCGAACTGGTACTCGAGCGCCGAATTTTCGTTGCGACCCCCGGAGCCTCGACCACCGCCCGTAGCGCCAGGAGCGCCCGATACGAGCCCACCACCGCCGCCCAAGCCAGTCATGCCGCCATCAGCGATGCCGCCACCGCCACCGAAACCACCGCCACCGCCGCCACCTTGCTGACGCATCTGCATCATTGCATCGACCTGCTGCTGCTCCGCGGCCGTCAATTGTTCCCCGTTGCGGCGCTTGGTCACCAAGGCCCGCATCCGATCCACGTCGAGTTCCGCCGCGGCGCCTGCGGCGCCCGCCGGTGCGTTGTCCTCACCGGACGCGGTGTCCTGGCCCAGCGCGGCGCGTAGTTGCGCCTCCTGCATGCCCAGCATCATCGCGGCAACCGGAATATCGCTGTCCGCGCGCAGCGCCATGGTGGGAATGACCGCGGCCGAATTGCGGCTTGCGATCTGGATATCCACCTCGGCGTTCATCCCGGGCTTGAGCAGCCCGCCGCGGTTTTCGATCTGAATCAGCACCGCGAACATGGTGACGTTCTGTTCGACGATCGCCTGGGGCTCTATCTTCAGAACCTCGCCTTCGAACGGCTGGTTCGGATAGGCGGCGACGGTCACCCGGGTACTCATGCCCGGCTGGATCTTGCCGATATCCGTCTCGTCGACCAGCGTGCGCACCTGGACGTTGGTCAAGTCCGCCATTTGCAGCAGGATCGTGCCGCCGCCGACATCCTGGGTGGGCGAGGAAATGACCGTTCCCGGCTCCACGTGCTTCTGGATGATCGTGCCCGTTATCGGCGCGCGCACATTCGTGTCGTCCATGGCGATACGGGCGTTCTCCAGCGCCACCTCGGAGCCGATCACCTGAGCCTCCGAGTTGGCAAACTCCAGTTGCGACTGTTCGTAATCCGATTCGGTCAACGTGCCGGTCCCGAACAAGGTCCTGGAGCGTTCCATCTGGGTTTCGGCGATGGTACGCCGGGCCTTGGCCGCCACCAGGGTGGCCTCGGCCTCAGCCAGGCGGTTGCGCGGCGTACGCTGGTCCACCTCCACCAAGAGAAACCCCGCCTCCACCACGTCGCCCGTTTCGGCGTGGATCGCCAGGATCTCTCCGGACGCCTTGGATTTCACTTCCACCCTGACCTCGGGCTCGATCACGCCGGCCGCCTCGACGTTGACCTCGATGTCGCGGGTTTCCACCGGCGCGCTATCGTAAACCGGCGCCAGCGACTGTGTTTGATCCTGCTCGCAGGCCATCAATCCAAATAAGAGAATCGTTCCGATCGAAGCGCGCATGCTCAGTGTCTCCTGCCCGGTTCGGCGGAATCCCCTTCGATCGCGCCGTCAGAAATTACGATGACCCGTTCCGCGTGGTTGGCGACGTCAAACTCATGGGTCACGACAAGGATGGTATTGCCCGCCGAGTGCAACTCATCGAAGAGCGCCATGATCTCCTTGCCGGTCGTCGAATCGAGGTTTCCCGTCGGTTCGTCCGCCAGCAGTATGCTCGGCGCGGTAACCAGCGCGCGCGCCACCGCAACACGCTGCCGCTGACCGCCGGACATCTCGCTCGGCCGATGGTTCATCCGGTCGGCCAATCCCACCCGGGTCAGTGCCTGGGCCGCCGCTTCGAGCCTGGGCTTGCGCTTCATGCCGCCGTAGATCAGGGGCATCTCCACATTGTGCAGCGCATTGGCGCGCGGCAGCAGATTGAAGGTCTGGAAAACAAATCCGACCTCCCGATTGCGCACGCTGGCGAGTTCCTTGTCCTTCATCCTCGATACCAATCGACCGTTGAGCCAGTATTCGCCCTCGTCCGGCGAATCGAGACAGCCAATGACATTCATCAGGGTGGATTTACCGGATCCGGAAGGCCCCATGATCGCCACGTACTCCCCCGCCTGAATCGTCACGTCCACTCCTCGCAGCGCGTAGATGGTCTCACCACCCATCAGGTAGCGGCGCTGAATATTGCGCGTGACGATGATCGCCGTGTCATTCTTTCCCTGCATGCGTCGGATTATCCCACCGACACGGCGGCGTTTTCCGGCCGGCGAACATAAATTGCGAGTTTCTAAAGGATTCTTTGCACTCGTCAAGCGATGCGCTTACGGCTCTTCCGAGCGACTCAGGCGCCGGAAATACTCGGCCACCGCGTCCTCGTACTCGGCCGCGACACCGGCGGGCGCCTCGGTCCGAACGGCGGTTTCGCCATCCTCGGACTCGCCGTACGCAAGCTCCAGCTCAAGCTGCTCCATCAGGTTCAGCATGGCCAGGTATTCCTGCTCGATCAGTTCCGGGTTGCCGTTCAACCCGCTGCGCAGCGCGTCGCCCAGACGCCGAATCGCTTCAAGCTCCGCCGCGGTCAACTCGTCCTCGGCCCGCAGCCGGGTCCCCAGGGCGAGCAGGTCGCGCCCGGCGGCCTGCAGCTGGGCTTCCAGCCGCTCCCGCGCCCGCGGATCCAGGTCCATGGGCCGCGTCGGATCCCAGAAGCCCAGGCCGCGCCGGTTGGGATCGTAGATGCCCCGGCCACCACCCGGACCGAACCGCGATCCGCCCGGCGTGGCGCCACCCGCCTGACCGCCGGCCTGGGCGCCGCCGGCCTGGGCATTTTCGCCGGCCTGAGCGCCCGCGCCGCCGTTTTGAAACGCCGCAAGCTCGCGCCGCAGCGCCTGCAGTTCAGCCACGAGTTCCGAGGTGGCGTCCTGCTCCAGTTGCCGCCCTTCGCGGGCCTCGCGGCTGGCCGTGGCCAGGGCCTGCTCGGTATCGCGCCGCAGGTCCTCGAGCGCCGCGGTGGTCACGCCTTCAAAGGGCGCCAATTCGTCCGCCAGACCGCGGCGGATGCGCTCTCCGGCGACACCCAGTCGTAATGCCGCCTGGGATTGCTGCAAGTCGGCGAGGGCGTCATAGAGTTCCTCGGATGCGCCGGGGGTCTGCGGCCTGAACTGATTCGCCACGCCCTGGATATCCTGTTCCAGCGCCTCCAGGTCTTCCTGCATGGCCCACTTGCGCTCCGACATGTCGATCGCTTCTTCGTA
This sequence comes from Candidatus Rariloculaceae bacterium, assembly GCA_965237785.1. Lineage (GTDB taxonomy): Bacteria > Pseudomonadota > Gammaproteobacteria > Steroidobacterales > Rariloculaceae > UBA6522. Next base: position 3,931,869 of record OZ250159.1, on the reverse strand, counting down.
GCTCAGCGGGTTCTCCCGGGCGCCGTCGCCGTCGCGGTTCCGAAATGACTCGTTGGCCACCTGCTGGAGTTCCGCGGCGATGCGGCGCTGTTCCTCGAGCAGCGTCTGGGCCCGCTCGGTCAGATCGGAGAAGGCTTCCTCGGCGGCGGCCTGGCGCTGATTCGTCAACTGCTCAAGCGCACTGTCCATTTGCCGGCGGGCCTGCTCGATGGCGCGCCGCGCCTGTTCCGGCGTCATCTCGCCCTGGCCCTGGGCCCGGTCCATCGCCCGCAAGGCATTGTCGAGCTGGCGAATGGCTTCGGTGGTCGCGTTGGCCAGCCCGCCTTGTTGCCCCGACTGCTGACCGCCCTGCTGCTGGCCCCCCTGCTGCTGGCCGCCCTGCTGTTGACCGCCCTGCTGTTGACCGCCCTGCTGCTGGCCGCCCTGTTGAGCGGCCGCCTGCCGGAGTTCCTCCAACTGGCGCCGCAATTCCTCGGTCTCGCGGCGAAGCTGCTGCTGCTGCCAGCGCTCCTGCTCGGTCAGTTGCTGCTGCCGGGCCGCCTGGCGCGCCAGGTTCTCCTGGCGCCGCGCCAACTCCTGGAGCTTGGCGATGGCTTCGTCGAACTCCGCCTCCGGGGTATCTTCGAACGATACCGCGGACTCGGTCTCGTACTGGTTCTTCTCGAGATCCATTTCCAGCTCGAACAGTTCCGCCAGGTCGCGGCCGGCGAAACCACCGCCGCCGCCACCGCCGCCGCCCCGCTGGAACGAGACCTGGATATCGGTAAAGACCGACTCGGCCTTCAACAAGTGCCGCAGCGCCTCCTGTTCGGACGGCACGGCCCGATCCAGCTCGATATCGTCAAGCCGGTCCGCCGCCGGCTCCATCGCCGCCGCAGCGCTTTCCAGGCTGTTCACGAAGGTCTGGATCTGTTCGTCCACGGAGGTGAGTTGCCGGGCGCGGGTCCGGTTGGCCAGCGTGCGGGCCTGTTGAGCCAGCGTGCGCTGCAGTTCGGAAAGCATGCGGGCGTTGTCCTGCAACTGCTGCTCATCCAGAAAGCCGGTGAGTTCCTCCTGCTCACGGAGGAGGTTCCAGGTCGCCACCAGAATCTCCTTCTGGCGTTGGGAGATCTCGTTCTGCTCGCCACCGCCGCCGCCACCGCCGCCGCCGCCTTGCATGGACTGCGAGTAGGTGCGTTCGAACGGCTGAACCTCGACGAAGAACAGGTCGGTCCGCTCGGAGGCGTCGCGGTCATGCGCCTGGGCGTAGTAGGAGATGAGATCGCCGGGTTCCAGCCCGGCGGGCGCGGCTTGCACGGCGACCAGGCCTTCGGGGCTCTCGGGCATTCCGCCCTCGCCCGGTTGGCCCTCGCCCAGCAGCTCCAGCAATCCGCCCGGGTCGATGGTCTTGCCCATTTCCTCCAGGTACAGGATCTCGTTGCTCAGGGCGTAGGCGCCCTCGGTGTCCAGCTCGACGACGTTCCATTCGCCGCCGTTGACCGAGTAATGCAGTTCCAGGCGGTCGAGCGCGAAGTCGTCGCTGGCCTCCACCCGCACCGATACCTCCTCGATGTTGCTGGCCCGCCAGTCGCGCCCGGGCTTGACCACGTCGACCGCGGGCTTGCTGTCGGGGATCACATCGATGAAATAGTCGTCGGTGAGACGCACCGGGTCGTCGTTGAAGAACGTCGAGACGAAATATTCGCCCGACTCGCTCACCTCGAGCGTCGCCGCCGCCACCGCGCCGTCGGTGGTCATGGCGAGCGTCTCGCCGTTGACGATCAACTCGGCCGCGCCCAGCGGCTGATCGGTGGTGACCTCGACCTGGACCTGGGTACCCGCCACGGCGCTGATGTCGCTGCCCGGATCCACGGTCTCACTCTCCAGTTGCGTCCATCGCGGGTAGTGGTAGGTGAGCTTGACGTTCCTCACCCGGGGCAGATCCACCACATCGACCAGGAACTCCTCGCTGTGCACGCCGGCGGCAACCACGTAGTAGCGAACCGGCTCACGCACGGCGTAGAAAGTGAATTCAAAGTCGTCCTCGTCGCCGGTCAGCATGGGCGCGCTTTCCCAGTCGTCGCCGCCTTCGAACAGCGCGAACACCTCGGCGGCAACCGGATCGAAGCCTTCGGCGCGGGCATCGATGAAGAGATCCCCGCCCCGGCGCACGGCGCCGTCGCCCGGATTGACGACGATGCGTTGCGGCGGCAACGTATCGGACATGGCCCAGCCCGCCCATACGTGGCGGACGCCGTAGCGCCAGTTGTCCGGGCCGAACGCGGCGAACCAGACCAGTACGCCCAGCGCCACTACGGCGAGGGCTCCGGGTATGGCGATCTCCCGGTTCGGCACCCGCAGCGTGGCGGGAATACGGCGCGCGAGGCGCAGCGCATCCTCGGCCAGGAGCCCTAGGAATGGCGACGGCCGGCGCGGATCGTGGCGCTTGCCTTGCGCCAGCTCATCGTAGGTTTCGATGCGCCCGTCGAAGTCCGGCGCGCGCTTCTCGATGTCGGCGACGCCGCGGGTGCGCCGCAAGACCCGCAGGGGCCGGATCAGCAGCAACGCGCCGACGGCGCCGAGTGCCAGCGCCAGAAACAGCCGCGCGCCGTTCATCAGATCATCCGGAAATGCCTGCCGCGTGCCGACCATCACCGCAAGCAAGGTCACCGCCAACGCGGCAACGCAAAGAAGCGCAACGCCGCGGGCGAGGATCAGTGCCCGAAGGCGGCGTTGGAAGCCGCGAAGGTATTCTTCCAGCCTTGCTTGCGCTTTCATGCGGCCATTCCTCGTCGCACCCGGAGGTGCCAGTTGCCCACCCACGACTCCATCAGAACCACCGCCACGAGCAGAGCCAGGATCCATGGCCACAACTCCGTGGGTGGCGTTTCCATCATACCCGAAATTTCGGCACCGGCTTGCCGCGCGCCGGGGCTCAAATCGCGCCACCGGGCGAGCGTCCCGGCGTCCATGGCCGACGGGTCCGATTCCCTTGGATCCACGTTGACGGCGACGAGTTCCGTCTGACCCGCGCCGACAACCTCGTAGAAGCCGATCTGCTCCACCAGCACATCATCGCCCACGCCCGCACCGGCGATACCGAGCGCCGCCGAGCCGTCGGGCGAGAACACCTGCGCGCCCGCGAACCCCATCGCCCGGGGCGAAAGCGCCGCGCCCAGCCGCGCCTCGACGCTGACCTGGTGGTCGCCCGCCAGATAGGAGGACAGTTGCGCGATCAGGGGCACGAAGACCGGCTGCACGGGCAGGTCGTTCCACTCCCGGTCAAGCGACGAGCCGTACACCAGTACACGGCCGGCGCCGAGTTCATGCTCGACCAGCAGCGGGCCGCCCTCGTCGAGACGCATGAGCACACGGTCGCCGTCGTCCGGCGCCACGGCGACGTGGCGATAGAATTTCGCCCGGCGCACGTCATCCATCTGCCCGAGGGCGGGATGGGAACGGTCGAGGGCGCCGACCACCAGGTAGTCGCCGTCACGCCGTCCGAAGTCGGAAAAGGCTTCGAACGCGTGTCCGGTGACCGGCACCGCGCCCAGGCCCAGGGAGCGCTGCGCGAGCGCCATCAGCAGGGCGCCCCCGGACTCGACGTAGTCGCGCAGCACGGCGGCGTCCTCGTCTTCGAGCCCACCCGCATCGGTGACGACGATGAACACGTAGTCTTCCAGCGTGCGCTCCACGAGGCCCGCCGGGGTGACCGGATCGACCCGGTAGTCCTGCGCCGCCAGCGTTCCAAGCGCGGATGCGAAGAACGGCGAGACCTGGCCCCGGCCGTCGCCGCTGACCACCAGCACCGGCCTCGGTTCGGGGCGCTTGACCACCAGGTAGCGCTCGTCGTCGACGGCCAGGTCGTCGCCGGGCGACAACTCCGCCACGACGCGGTTGCCGCCCGCGGACAGCTCCAACCCTTCGAATTGCACCTGGGCGGTCTCGCCCGGCGCGATCGACACCTGCCGTTCGGCCACGGCGGCGCCGTTGAGTCGCAGGGTCACGGTCCGTTCCGCGGTTTCGCCGCCGTAACCACGCAGGTTGGCGACGAAGTCGCCGGAAACGGCCGACCAGGCCAGCCCGTCCACGCTCCAGTTGTTCTCCGCCTCCGCGGATACATCGTGAAGCACCAATTCAAGCGGCGTGCGCGGCGCCAGGTCCGCGAATCGCGGCGGCTGCGCGGATTGCTGGGCGTCGGTGACGACGTGCACGGTCACGGGTATCTCCACGCCGCGCACGAGACTGTCCACCGAGCGCATCAGTTGACCGTAATCCAGCGGGAAGGGTCCGGGCCGGAGCGTCGCGATGCCGCGACGAACGGCGTCACGTTCAAGCGTCGGTTCGACGACCACCTCGACGAGGCGCCCGGCGGCGACGAGTTGCGCCGCATCGCCTGAATCGAGTTCATCGAGCACGTCATCGGCGGCGGCCTCGGCGCGCTGCCAACGCTCGCCGTGGCCCATGGAGGCCGAGAGATCCATGACGACGACATGCAGTCCGGCGGTCTCGGCGACCAGGTTCTGTATCGCGCCGAGCAGGGCCGGCCCTGCAAAGGCCAGCGCCAGCAATACCAATACACCGATGCGCAGCGCGAGCAGCAGCAGGTACTGCAGTTTCTTGGCGAGCACGCGGCGCGGCTCCCCGGGCTCGAGGAACATCACCGAGCTGAAGGGCTGGCGATTGGGGTTGGTGGAGGACAGCCGGTGCAGCCAGACCGGGATGCCGATCGCCAGCAGTCCGAGCAGGAACGCGGGGGCCAGCAGGGTCATCGTCTGCGCCGCTGCCGGAACAGCAGGTAGTCTCTGAGCGCGCCATCGAGCGAATCGGTGATGTTCACCAGCTCATGATCCACGCCGGCGCCCGCGGCACACCGCTCCAGCGCCTCGATGTGTTCGCCAATCCGCTCCCGGTAGCGCGAACGCATGAAGATCGGCGAAACCTCCAGGGATTCACCGGTTTCCATGTCCTCCATGAGCGCCGACTCCTTCATGACCGGTTTCAGCTCCTGGGGATCCAGCAACTGGAACAGCACCACGTCCTGCCCCTGGTAGGCGAGCGGCTGCACGCCCTTGATCATCGCCTCCGGCTCACAGTAGAAATCGGAGATCACCACCACCAGTCCCCTTCCGCGCTCGAACTGGCGGAAGGTCTCGAAGGGGACCCTGAGATCGGTGCCCACGCCCGGCTCGGCACGGTCGATGGCGTGGAGCACGCCGCTCAACTTGCCGATGCGCGAAGACGGCGGGCGATGCTCGCGCACGGTCTCGTCAAAGACGATCAGACCGACGGCATCGTGCTGTTTCGACGCCAGGTAGGCCAGGGTCGCGGCGAGAAACTTCGCATATTGCAGCTTGTTGACGGCGCCGGAACCGAAGCCCATCGACGCGCTGGCGTCCAGCAGGATCACCAGCCGCGTGTTGGTCTCACCCAGGAATCGCTTGATGTAGGTGCGCTCGGTGCGCGCGTAGACGTTCCAGTCGACGAAGCGGGGGTCGTCGCCTTCGGCGTAGGCGCGGTACTCGGCAAACTCCTGGCTGAATCCGAACAGCGGCGAACGGTGCAGGCCGTTCAGGAATCCATGCACGGCGGCGCGGGCCACCAACTCGATATTGGCCAGACCGGCGAGCACCTCCGGTTGCAGCAGGTGCTGTGCCGCACCGGGCGTTGCCGCGGTCACACCGGCCATGAACCCGCCTCAGCCGGCCTTGGCCACGGGCGCCTCGGCGCCCATGACTTCCACCAACTGGCGGAGCACGTCGTCGACATCGACCTTGTCGGACTCCGCGAAATAGTTGGTCAATACCCGGTGGCGCATGACCGGCAGCACCAGCGCGGCGATGTCTTCCCGGGTGACGTGGTAGCGGCCGCTCATCAACGCCCGGGCCTTGGCCGCCAGGGTCAGGAACATGGTGGCGCGTACGCTTGCGCCGTATTGAACGTAGCGTCGCACCACCTCCGGCGCGAGCGGATCGTCCGGCCGCGTGGCGCGTACCAGGTTGACGGCGAACCGGCTCACCGATTCGGCCACGGGGACCTGGCGGACCACGGCCTGGAACTTGAGGATCTGCGCCGCGTTCGTGCAGGGCGACACCTCGGGTATGTCCATCCGGGTGGTGTATCGATCCACCACGGCCAGTTCCTCGTCATCGTCCAGGTAGTCGAGGATGACGTTGAACAGGAAGCGGTCCAACTGGGCCTCGGGCAGCGTATAGGTGCCCTCCAGCTCGATGGGATTCTGGGTCGCCAGCACGAAGAACGGCGGATCGATGGCATGCAGGTTACCGCGCACGGTCACCGTGAGTTCCTGCATCGCCTCCAGCAGCGCCGACTGGGTCTTGGGGGGCGTGCGGTTGATCTCGTCCGCCAGCAGCACATTGGCGAAAATCGGGCCGGGCACGAAGGTCCAGGTGCGGTGGCCGGTGGTGATGTCCTCCTCGATGATATCGGTGCCGGTCACGTCCGTGGGCATGAGATCGGGCGTGAACTGGATCCGCTTGTAGGTCAGACCCAGCACAATGGCCAGCGTTCGCACCAGCAGCGTCTTCGCCGTGCCCGGCATCCCGGTAATGAGACAGTGGCCGCCGACCAGCAGCGTCACCAGCAGATGGTCCACCACCTCCTCCTGGCCGATGATGACCTTGCCGACCTCCACGCGAATGGCGTCAAGCGCCGTGTGGAAGGTCTCGATAATGCTTCGGGCTGCTTCGGTGTCCAGTGCGGTACTCAACGAACGATCTCCAATAGCAGTTGCTGCGCCTCACGGTAGTGGGGCGCGGTTTCCAGAGCATACAACAAATGCTCCCGGGTCCTGGGGCGATCTTCAAGCGCCAAATAGGCGGTGGCCAGCCGATAATGGACGCCCGCCATGTCATGCGGCGCCATGGCCAGGAGCGCCCGATACTCGCGCAGGGCGCCGGCCGCCACACCCCGCGCCAGCATCCAGTCGCCGAGCGCGGTGTGCACGTCGGCATCGAGCGGCGTCACCATGATCAGGTCGCGGTACACCGCAATCGCATCGTCAACGCGTCCGGCTTCATGCAGCAGCGTGCCCAGCCGCCCGAGCGCAAGCGGCGAATAGCCGCCGAGCCGCCAATAGGTTTCATACGTTTCCAGCGCCGCCTGCCGCCGGTCGAGTTCTTCGTAGCCAAGGGCCTTGGGCGTGTAGGCATCGCCCTCGCCGACGTAGTCCGGAAACGCTGCGATGGCGGCGTCGGCGGCGTCGATCGCCGCCTCCCAATCGGCTGCGTCCATTGCCTCGTAAGTCGAGCGGACAAGCCCCTTCCACTCATCCAGCACGTCCAGCGTGGCTCGAAATTCGGTCTCCAGATACTCCTTGAAGCCGCGGTCGAACGTCTCCGGCGACACTTCCAGGCCCTCGCGGATCGCTGCGGCGGTGTCGAGACCCTCGGCGAAGCGCTCCAGCACGTCCACCAACCCCTGCTGGCCCCACTCACGATGAATGTACTCGCAGATCAGCCCCCCCTGGGTATAGGAGACGATCACCTGGCCGTCATACGTGGGGCGCATGAAGCCGCCATCCAATTCGGTTACCGGCAAGAACCGATCTTCCGCCATGGCTTCGAGCACGCGCACGGGGATATGCCGTCCTCGCAGCGGACCGCTGCTCCACTCCTCGAATACCGAAACCCCCTCGCTGTACCAGCGAGGCACCAGGTTGGCGGTGGCCTCCAGGGTGAATACGTGGGCCATCTCGTGCCACAACGTGGTCCCCCAGTGAAATTCCCCCTGGCGGCTGCCCGCCGGGCTGTCCATGGCCACCAGGTAGCCGAACGCCACGCCGAGCAAGCCGATGCCGGGCAATCCCAGCGTGCGCACGGCGAAATCGTCGTGCTCCGGATACAGTTCCACCACCACCGGTTCCCGCAGCTCGAACCGGTAACGCTCGGCGAAGGTGCGAATGCTGTCGCCGACGAGATCGGTGACGTAGGGATCGAGAACCTCGGCCTCGTCCTCGTGCAGGCGCAGCAGCATCGCGGGTGACGCGGCAGTTGTTTCGGCGGACGGCTCGCCTTCCGGACCCGGGGGTTCGGGGCCCGGGAGTTCGGGGCCCGGGGGTTCGGGGCCCGGGAGTTCGGCGCCCGGGAGTTCGGCGCCCGGGAGTTCGGGGGCCGGGAGTTCGCGGCTGAGCACCCGGAAGTTGTCGAAGCTGTCGATCAGCCGCAGGGTATTGACGGTCTGGGCGCTGTAGGGATCCCCCCGGTACGCCAGCGCGAGATGCGCCCGTGCTTCCTCGACCCGGTTCCGGCGCAGCAGATTCACGCCCAATTCTTCCTGGGCCGACCACAGGTCCGGCTGGATGGCAACCGCCTCGAACAGCAGGTCGACGGCCTCGCGGTAGCGCCGGTTCATGAGATAGAAGTGAGCCGGCGTGGCGTAGATGTCGCCGTAGCCGGGATTGTAGGCCAGCGCGCGCTGGGTCCACTCGCTGTCCGCGATGCCCTCGAGCACGTCGGCGGCGGCGTACAACGCGTAGACTTCAAGCGGCGGCAACGCTTCGGCCTCGGCGATCTCAAGCGCCTTGTCGAGGGTGTTCCGGGCCGTCGCCAGCGCGCCCAGTTCGAGGCTCATCTGCGCGGAGATCAGGTACGCCTCGAGATTCTCCTCGCCGCCTTCGATGACTTCTTCGACCAGGGACCGGGCCCGGTCCTCGAAACGGCCCGCGGCCACCGCCGCCAATCCCAGTTTCGCCGGCACGTAGTTCTCGTCCAGCTCCAGGGCCTCCATGAACAGCCTCACCGCCTCATCGTTCTGGTGAGTCGCAAGAAACAGACGTCCCCAGCGGTTACGAAGGGCTACGGACTCGGGGTCCAACTCCACGCCGGTGCGGAAGAAGGCGTTGGCGGCAACCGGATCGCCCATGCGCCACGCCGTCTCGGCCCTCACGGCAGCGTCGTTGCTCCCGGACGCGAGCATCGCGTAACAGGCGGCCGCCGCCGGCCGGTCGCCGCGATGGTAATGGGCGTCGCAGGCCCTGAGGGCCGGGTCGCGATCGGCGGAATAGTCGAATGGCTGGGCGCCCGACTGCGGTACCGCGGCAGCCGCTGCGAGCCCGGCCACTGCGACCCAGAGCCTCATCGGTCACTCGCGGGCATCGTCGATCTCTTGCTGCACCAGCGCGAGCGCCAGCAACAAGTCCTGCAGCTCGTTCAGGTAGGCATCGGTGTTCATCTCGCCGCGCCGCTGGCGCAGCGCCTGGACCTCGCCCTCGAGCAAATCGAGTTCGGCGAAGAGCCGCTCCAGTTGCCGGGTGAGCGCCACCCGCGCCTCCAGGCGCGCCGCCGTGAAGGTATCGCCGGGCTCGCCTATCATCTGGGGATGCTCGGTGGCCAGCGCGCCCTCGTTTTCGTAGCTCTCCGCGACCATCCGCTCGGCGTAGTCGAACGCCTCCCGGGCGGTGATCACTCCATTTCGATTGGTGTCGGCCTCTTCGCTGCCGAGGGCCGCGGTCCAGTGCTCGGCGAAGCGGGTCGCGTTGCGCTCGCCGCCGCTCTTGGTGGCGGTGATGAGCGTGCGCCCCTCCCGGGTCCAGGTCTCCGTCACGGCGCCGCTGGCGCTGGTCGCGTTGACCACCAGTTGCCGCCCCGCGGGCACCGCACCGAGCAATTCACCCAAGGCCGCGCCGTCGAGGTCGCGGCCCGGCAGGTTGAACTTGTATTGCTCGCCGTCGTAGGTACCGTGGCCGACGAGAAAGACCGCCAGCGTGTCGGCGGGGGTGGTGATCTCGGCCAGGCGCTGCAATTCCTCGGTGAGCGCTTCGCTGGTCGCGGACTCGCCGTTCAACAGCGTCACCCGGGAATCGTCGCCCAGGGAGCGTGCCGCCGCCGCGGCCAGGGATTCCGTCTGCGCCAGGAACCGATTCGCATAGTCGGACTCGCCCCCCAGCCCGCCGACGACCAGGTAGTAGAGTTCCGCCTGCGCCGCCGTCGCCAGCCAGAACGAGCTCAACAACAAGGCCAGGCGAATCGTACTCATAAGCGTCCCCAGAAAAGCCGCAGCACCCACTCGCCGGCCTTGAGCAACAGGAGCAGGAGAAAGGCGAAGGGCATGTTCCACAGGTCCAGCAAGTCGCGCTCGACGATGCCGGCCTCCGAAAACTGGATGGCCTCGGGCAACTCGTCCACATCGGCCAGCGTGAAGTAGCGCCCGCCGCTCAGCGTGGACAGGCGCTCCAGCAGCGGGCGGTTCTGCTGGATCTGAAAGTGCTCGGAAATTCCGGTCGCGCGCCGCACCGAGTAGTCCGCCTCGCCCAGCGCCTGCTCGCCCACCTCCGCGGTGGCGCGGAACCGGTACAGCCCGGAGGCATCGGCGACCACGGTGGCCTCGTAGGCGCCGACCTCGCCCGGCACCGGTTGCATGGTGAGCGGCTCGTCCGCATCGGGATCGCCAAGGCTCGACAACTGCACGCTGGCGTTGCTCACCGGTTCGAATTCGCCGTCACGGACCTGCGCCCTCAGCACCACCTCGTCCTCGTCGACATAAAACGCCCGCTCCGCGGTAAGCACCACCCGGTCCGGCGTGGCCGACACCAGGGCATGGAGAATCTGCCGCCAGAAGGTCTCGTGGCGCTGGTCCTCGGAGGGCAATTGCATCTGCCAGCGCCAGGTCCCGCCGCTGGCAAGAACATAGGCCTGGCCGCGGCCGAAGCGCTGGTGCACGAGCAGCGGCTGCGCGGTGCCGCGCACATCCGCCTCGAGCAGCGTCACCGCGCCGGGTTTGACCGCCCCGAGGTACTGGAAGTCGGCCAGCGCCGGCATCTCGGACCAAAGCTCCAGGTTGGTCTCTCGGTCCGCGTCGAGGCGGGTCAGGAGCGACTCCTCGCCATCGGGCGCGAGACGCACCGGCACGGGTACGCGCATGAAGCTCGGCGCATCGAGGTCGGGCAATTGCACCGGCAGGACGTCGGCGACCGCCGTATTGCCCCAGCCGCCGTCGGCGAGGCCCCGCCGTCCGCCGAGCATGAGCAGGCTGCCACCGCGTTCGCTGACAAAATCCCGAATGTAGCCCTGCTGCTCTTCGGTGAGTCCGGCCGCGGCGAAACTGCCGATGATGAGGCCGTCGTATCCGAACAGCGTTTCGCGGTCCTCGGGGAAGCCGTTCTCCAGTTCTTCCTGGGAGTCGATGCCCTGGCGATAGAACTTGTTGGGCGTCGTGCGCAGCAGGCTCGCCAGACGCACCGCGGATTCCTCGTCCACCGCCCGGCGGATGAATTTGTATTCCCAGCGAGGCTCTCCTTCCACGTAGAGGATCGCGCGCCGCGACGCCGGCACGTTGAGGGTGCGGTACTGGGTGTTGTTGGTGGTATTGCCCTCGCCGGGCAGGGCGTCGAGCGTGAAGCGCAGGTCCTTGACGCCGGCCTCGCCGATATCGAATTCCACCCAGCGGGTGGTGATGCCCACGCCCTCGGGAAGCGTCACCATCCGGTTCGCCAGCACCGCGTCGCCGTCGTAGACCCGCAACCGCGCCTCGCCGGGTTCGGCATAACGAATGCTGACCTGGGCGTTGACCCGCGATCCCGGCATGACCTGATCGGAGATGGCCACGCTCTCAAGCTCGATATCCTCGGGTATGGACTCTCGGCCGACGCCGAGCGTATGCACCGGCACCCCGTAGCCCGCGATCTCCGCCAGCCGTCCCGCATCCAGTTCCCCGGAATTGTCGGCGCCGTCGCTGACCAGCACCACCGCGCCGAGCGCCGAGGAGCGCGCTTCGCGCAACACGTCCACCAGCGCGTCGCCGATGCGCGTGGCATCCCCCGGGGCGGGTACGTCGGTCAGCGCCTCGATGGTCTCGGATGCGCCGGAGAAGGCGTAGAGGCGCACTTCGAAGGCATCGGCGAGTTCCGCCACGACGCCGTCGTCGAGTGCCGCCACCGCCTGCTGGAGACGCGATGCATCGTCCTCGCCGTAACTCATGCTCGCCGAGGTATCCAGCAGCACCGCCACCGAGTTCTCCTGGGCGCGCAAGGTCTGGGTCGACAGCGCCGGCCGCCACAGCAACGTCAGGATCACCGCCACCATGGCAACCTGGAACACGCCGAGCACCGCAAGCCGGGCCACCGACAGCATCTCCCGGCGCCTTGCCAGGCTTGCCGCAACCACCCCCGCCGCCGCGAGCACCGCCGCGACGAGAAGCCACACCGGCCAGCCCCGGGCGAAAACGAGCTCGCCGTTTTCAAAGACCGTCGGCGAGTACTTGAAGAAAAATTCAAACACGTTGATTCAACCCGGCGGCATTCAAACCTGCAATCCAACATTCATGGCGTCGCCGGGCGATATTATCACTGTTGGCGCCGCCGCAAACTGCGCCCGCCGATTCGCCTGGGTAGGGAATTGCGGGTTGAGCGCCATGATAAAGTAGCCGCGACATGCCCAGCCGCTTTAATTGCATCGCCCTGCTCTTCATTGCGACCGCCGCGAGCGCGGCGCCGCTCGTCGCGCGCGCCCAGGAATTCCCCCTGGTGACGGAACCGCCCGCGGCGGAATTCCAGTTCTCGCGCCTGCTCTACGGCAGCGGCTACGGCTGGGGACGCGGCTCGGCACTGGTGGACTGGCCCGATGCCGAGTACCACTTCATGCAGGGCCTGATCCGGCTGACGCGGGTCGACGGCGCGATCGTCAGCCGCTACGACGGCGGCGGCGCGCGCATGATCAACCTGCGCGATGACGCGCTCTTCGACTACCCCTGGCTGTACGCCGTGGAAGTGGGCGACTGGTACCTGGACGACTTCGAAGCCGGACGGCTCCGGGAGTACCTGCTGCGCGGCGGATTCCTCATGGTGGACGACTTTCATGGCAGCCGCGGCTGGTACGGGTTCCAGCAGTCCCTGGAGCGCGTCTTTCCCGACCGCCCCGTCATCGATATTCCGGAATCCGACGAAGTGATGCATGTGCTATATGACCTCGACAAGAGCACACAAATTCCCGGCATCCGCGCACTTTACAGCGGGCGCACCTGGGAGGGTGACGGCGTCAACCCGCAATGGCGCGGCATTTACGACGATGAAGGCCGGCTGCTGCTCGCCATCAACTTCAATATGGACCTGGGCGATGCCTGGGAACACGCCGATACGCCGGGCTACCCGGAACCCATGACCGCCATGGCCTATCGGTTCGCCGTCAATTACGTCATCTACGCGATGACCCACTGAGACCCACTGAGCGGGTTCACGCCCGTCGAGGTTGGCTGGATGCGCGGCTAGGCGCCCATACCCATTGTGCTCTCTCCGTCAGTCATTCGAGTTAACCGTCTTTTGAGTTAACCGCGCAATACGGTCGGGTTGAGCCTATAGCCGCATCGCGGGGGTTCGCAACGGCTCTTGGGTATTCTTGACATTGCCGCGGACGGCCACCGTTTCACGTGCCAACACTTGGCGAGCGGATCGCAATTGCATGCTTGCCGTTCGCAGTCGGAGGGTAGGATGTATTTCAAGGTGCCCGTGACAGGTTCGCGCGTCAAGCGACTGCCCCGAGACCGTTCTTCGAGACTAGCGCCAACAGCTTCAGCGACGCCCCACGCGGCCGTTTCTCGCCCCGCTCCCACTGACTCACCAGGCTCGTTGTCACGTTCAGGTAGCGGGCGAACACCGCCTGGCTCGCATTCTCCCGCATCCGAAGCGCGCGAATCTCCTCCGGTGTCATGCTCTCGACCAGCGTCAGGCACATCTCGTCGAAGGACCTCATGGTCCGTTTGGACATGACGCCTGCATCGGTCAAACTCAGCGCGGTCTCGTGCGCGGCCGCCAGCGCGTCGCTCCTAAAGCGTTTAGCCATTGCAATACACCTCGACTTAAGTTCGGTTAATGTAGCACTCAGTGTGATATATGTTCAATCGCTGCGGAGCCAGTGTACAGCGCGCTTGGTGGGACTCTACCAGCAAACCTCAAACGGGGGCGAGAAGGATAAAGTCTACTTTTTGTCGTGATTCGACACGCAGGGCCGAGATAGTCACAAGGATCTTCTCGTTGCCGGGGTGAGAAAAAACGTAACAATCGATGGCGTAAAGAACCGAAGGTACACTGGTCAGACCATCCGAATCGGTCCGGGATAGCGCGCGACGATCTCGTCCGTGGTCAAGAGCGTGATTCCTTCGATCTGAGCTTGCGCAACGAGGATGCGGTCGAAGGGGTCCTTATGGATAGACGGTAGGAGATCCACGGCGGTCGCGTGAGCGCCGGTCACCGGTAGTTCGCTATAACCGTGCTCGAGCAAGCCCCGGCGCAGCAGGCGCGGGTCGACGCTGAAGTCCGTACGCCCGAGCCCACTCTTGATGGCCACTTCCCAAAGCGATGCGGCGCTTACGATTGGTTCCGTCCCGGGTTCCTCTATCAGCGCTCGTGCCTTGAGCGGCAGCCTTTCGGACATACCCGCCGCCCACAGCAGCAGATGAGTATCGAGGAGAAGTTTCATTCTCCACCGGTGAAGATGGCCTGGATATCCACCTCGCACATGCGGTTGAAATCGTCCGGTACGGAGATTTGACCGGCCAAAAATCCGATCCGGCGGCCCGCGGCGCTATCCGGCGCCTCCACGGCCGTGACCTTGACGACGGGCTTGCCCGCGCGCGCGATGATGAACGGCTCGCCCTCGGCTGCTGTCTGGATTAGACGTGATAGATGCGTCTTGGCTTCGTGTACATTCACGGTGCGCATGGTGGCGATTCCAAACTTAGTTTACTTAGCTTAGTCATAACGAGCCGGCGCCGCAAGTCAAGTTCGAACCCGTCCCGGGCCGCCTACGCCCGGTCCTGATGGCAATCGCGATACGCGCCAGATCAGCAACAGCGCCAGCAGCGTGCAGATGGCTCCGCTTACCAGCGTTGTCGCGCCCAGACCGAAGCGGTCCGCCAGGGCGCCGATGATCACGCTGCCGAGCGCCGGCGCGGAGAAGGCCACCGCCGCCCACAGGCTGAGTACGCGGCCGCGCATGGTTTCCTCCACGATCGTCTGGATCCGCACCTGAGAGCCGACGCCCACCAGGGTCAGCGAGAAACCGAGGACGGCCACGAAGACGATGCCGAGCGCGTAACTGGAGGTTACGCCCAGCAGCATCATTAAAATGCCCGTGACCACCGTGCCGCCGATCGTGGACCACAGCAACCGCTCGCCGGCGCCGAGCAGCGTCAGGCACAGCCCGGCAAATACCGCACCGGCGCCCGAAACCGACGTGAGCGTCGCCAGCGTACTGCTCCCGCCGCCGAAGATACTGCCCGCAAACGCCGGCAGCATGACGAGGACGGCACGCCCAAAGAGCCCCGACAGGGCGACGATGACAAGCTGTTGCCGGATGTCGGCGTGACGGTAGGTATAGTCGATGCCGTCCTTCAGTTCGGCGAAAAAATGGCTCTGCTGGCCCCCCGACCGTGCCCTGCGCAGCTTCACCAGCAGCAGCGCCACCAGCATCGCCAGGTAGGAGACGGCGTTGATGGCGAACGCCCAGGCGAGACCCGCGGTGGCAATGGCGATTCCCGCGATCGCCGGGCCCAGGAACCTGGAAACGTTGAAAACGATGGATTGCGCGGCCACGGCGGCGGCCAGCAACTCCCCGGGGACCAGGCTCGGGATGAGCGACATCCGCACGGGTTGAAAGGCACTGCTCACCACACCCAAACACATCGTGATGGCGAAGAGCAGATAAATATCGATCGCTTCCATCAACACCAGCGCGAACAGCAACGCCGCGAGCAGGCCGTTGAGGACATTGGCGGAGAACGCGATGGTCTTGCGGTGCAGGCGGTCGGCGAGCACGCCGAACAGCGGGCCGAAGAGCATGATCGGCAGAAACTCCGAAAGCGCGATGATGCCGAGCCAGGTTTCCGACTCGGTCAGTTCCCAGGTCAGCCAGCCGATGGCGACCCGCTGAATCCACAGGCCGTGCAGCGAGAAGGTACAGCCGACCAGGTAGATGAAGAAGTTCCGGTTTTTTAGTACGGGAGCGAGCATCAGCCGGTCGAGCCGTCCCTGGCTCCGGCGCGGCGTGCCCGCAACAGCGCCGTGACCTCGGCAAGCCGCTCCGGCGTCCCCACGTCGCGCCACAGCCCGCCGAACCGGATCCCCCGCAGCGCGCCGCGCCGCGCCGCCGGGCGCAGCACCGAGCGCAACGGCGTGATGCCGGGGTCAAGACCGCGGAACAGCGAAGGCCGGAGCACGCCGATCCCGCTATACGTATACCGCGGCGGCTCGCGGTGAAGCACGCCCTCGGCCGTCATCCCGAAATCGCCTTCCGGGTGATGGGGCGGGTTGGGCACAAGCACCAGGCAGCCGGCCGCGGGTTCGGCGCCGGGGCCGAGGCCGGGGCCGGGGCCTGTCAGGACGGTGAAGTCGAAGTCGGTCACCACGTCGGTGCTCACCACCATGAACGGCTCATCGCCGAGCAGGGGCAGCGCGTGGACAATGCCGCCGGCGGTCTCGAGCGGCGGTTCGCCTTCCTCGCTGTAGGCTACGGCCTGGCCCCAGGGCGTGACATCGCCGACGGCGGCGCGAATCTGCCCGCCAAGCCAGGAAAGGTTGATGACAATCTCGCCGATGCCGGCGTCGGCCAATCGCCGCAGGTGGCGTTCGATGAGGGTTTCCGGGCCCAGGGAGAGAAGCGGTTTCGGCTGCGCCGCGGTGAGCGGCCCCATCCGCTCACCGCGTCCAGCGGCCAGCAGCATGGCCTTCATCGACGCCTCCGGGGGCGCGCAGTGAATCCCATGCCCACACCTTCCAGTTCCTGTTCAATGCGTTGAAGCGGTAAAATAAGTGTGCCATTGTAGCCACCTTTGCCCCGCATGATGCCCGTGCGCACATCCAACTACATATTCATTGCGGCGCTGCTGACCGGTGCACCCTTCACGCCCGTCGCCGCGCAGCAACTCTGCCTGGCGCAGGAACTCGACCTTCCCGCCGAGGTTGCCGTGGCCGAGGACGCCGCAATCGGCACCACCGGCGTCACACCGACGGGCGACGACCGCCTGAGGATTTCCGCGGGGCAGATCAATGTCGTCGGCGAAGAGCGGATCGAGTTCGATGGCGACGTGTCCTTCCGCTACGGCGAGCGGAGCATTTCGGCCGAACGCGCCAGCTTCGACCGCGCCACGGAGACGGCCGAGATCCACGGCGCCGTGGCGTACCGGGACGGGGACGTTACCGTCTACGGCGATGACGCCCAGGTGGATACCCGTAACCGCGTGATCTCCTTTGCCGGCGGCGGATTCGATCTGCCGCGGCGTCCCGCCAGGGGCGGCGCCGATGCCATCCACATCCGCGGCGACAACACCATCACGCTGGAGTCGGTGAACTTCACCACTTGCCCGTCGGACCGGCCCGACTGGGAATTGATCGCGCGGGAACTGGAGATGGATGTGGACAACGGCTTCGGGGTCGCGCGCGGCTTCCGCCTCCGCTTCAAGGGCGTGCCGATCCTGGCATCGCCCTACGTGACCTTCCCCCTGGACGACCGCCGCAAGAGCGGCCTGCTGACGCCGAGCTTCTCCAACCGGGACCGAACCGGATTCGACATCTCCGTTCCCGTCTACCTCAACCTGGCGTCCAATATGGACATGACGGTCACCGCCCGCTACATGCGCCAGCGCGGCGCCCTGGCGAATGCCGAGTTCCGCTACCTGCTGCCCGGCACCGAGGGCCAGATCCGCGCCGAATACCTTCCGGAGGATTCCCGGCTCGGGATGGCGAGAAGTTTCTTCAGCTTCAGCAACGATTCATGGCTCGGCCGGGGCTGGCGGATCTTCGCCGACCTGCAGGATATTTCCGACGACTTCTACTTCGATGACATGTACAACAGCTTGAGCGCGGCCGCCCAGACGCACCTGAACCGCGTGCTGGAATTCGGTTACCACGCGCCGAGCTGGTCGCTGCTCGCGCGCACCCAGGACATCCAGACCATCGATCCCTTCATCGGCACGCTGGACGAACCCTATCAGCGCCTGCCGCAGCTCCTGTTCTCCGGCAACTGGACGCGCAACATCGTGCGTCTCGCCGCGCGCAACGAACTGGTGCAATTCGACCGTGAAGTGGGCATCACGGGCTGGCGGCTGGACCTCGACGAAGAACTGAGTCTTCGGTTCGCGCGACCGGGCATGTTCCTGACACCCGCCATCGGCCTGCGGCAAACCAATTACTGGCTGGACGACCCCGCCCGAGGCGACGAAATCGAGATGTCGAGGACCCTTCCGGTCGGCAGCATCGACGCCGGGTTCATCTTCGAGCGCACCGCCGAATCGCGCGGCTGGGTGCAGACCATCGAGCCGCGGGCGCTCTACGTGCGCGTACCCTACGAGGATCAGTCGCGTCTGCCGTTGTTCGACGCCGTGGAGCCGACCTTCAATTTCGTGCAGTTGTTCCGCAAGTACCGCTACCTCGGCGCCGACCGGATCGCCGACGCCGACCAGCTCAGCGTCGGCGTCACCACGCGCCTGATCGACCTCGAGACCGGACACGAGAAGCTCACCGGGACGTTGGGCCAGACGCGCTACCTGAGCCCCCAACTGGTGACGCTGCACGATAAATCCCTCGCCCTGGGCAGCGCCTCGGACTATATCGCCGAGGTCGCCATGAGCCTGCAACCCTCGTGGCGGCTGGGCGTGGACTACCAGTGGGACAGCGCGGCCAGCGTGACGGCGCGCACCGAGGCGCGCTTCGAATTCCGTCCCAGGGACGACCGCATGCTCGGCATCGCCTACCGCTACCAGGAAAGAACGCTGGAACAGGGCGACGTATCCGTGGCATGGCCGCTGGGCAACGCCTGGCGGCTCGTCGCCCGGGCGAGCTACTCCTTTCTGGACCAACGACCGCTGGAGCGGTTTCTCGGCTGGGAGTACGCCTCGTGCTGCTGGCGGCTGCAGGTTTCCGGCCGCAGCTACATCAGCCGCCGCACGGGCGAGTCGGACAACTCGCTCACCGTGCAGTTCCTGCTGCGGGGGTTTTCGGACAACGGTGAGCCTGCCGAGTCGATGTTGGAGCGTGGTATTCTTGGCTACCGTCAATTTAACGCCATACCCTGACCAACATGACCCTACCTCGCATGAAAGAACACCTGCTGATCGGCTTGGCGATGACCGCGGTTGCGCCGCAGCACGCCGCGGCGCAGACGCGCGAACTCGGCAGCGCGGGCGAACTGCTCGACGGCGTTGCCGCGCTCGTCGACGAAGGGATCGTGCTCAAGAGCGAGTTCGCCCAACGGGTCGCCGTCGTATCCGACAACATCATCCGCGCCCAGTCGCAGCTTCCGCCCGAGCAGCGCGGTCCCCTGCCGCCGCTGTCGGTGGTGGAGGACCAGGTTCTGGAGCAGCTGATCCTCGAACAGATTCAGCTTCAGCGCGCGGCGCGATTCGGAATCATCGTCGGCGACGAGATGCTCAACCAGGCCATCGGATCCATCGCCCAGGGCGTCGGCTTGACGCTGGAGCAGTTCCCGGAGGCGCTGGCGTCGGAAGGCATCGACTATGCGATGTACCGCGAGGAAACCCGGCAGAGCCTGGTACTGGAACAGCTGCGGCAGCGTGAGGTGCTCAGCGCCATCGTGGTATCGCCGCGGGAGATGGAACTGTGCCTGGACCAGAGCGTCACCGACATCGCCCGAAACCAGGAATACAACGTCTCTCACCTGCTGATCGGCCTTACCTCCACGGCCACCCGCGACGAGATCGAACAGGCCCGCGCGCAGGTGGAGGATATCTACCAGCGGCTTGATGCGGGCGAGCGTTTCGCCGAACTGGCGATCACCTATTCCGCTGGCCAAACTGCTCTGGAGGGCGGGGCGCTGGGGTGGCGGACGGGTGACCAGCTACCGACACTGTTCGTGGACGCCATCCTGGCGCTTGAGCCGGGTCAGCATTCGCAGGCCATTCAGAGCGGCAGCGGTTTTCATATCGTCCAACTCAACGACGTGCGCGGCGTGCAGCAGCCGGTCATCGTCGACCAGCAGCATATTCGCCACATCCTGCTGCGGCCCAACGAGATCATGGACGGCGCCGCCGTCAGTCAGCGGCTGTCCGGCATCCGCGATCAGGTTCTGGAGGGCGACGACTTTGCGGCCATCGCCCGCAGCGTTTCCGAGGATCCCGTTTCCGCGGCGGACGGCGGCGACCTGGGGTGGGCCGAGCCCGGCATGTTCGTACCGGAATTCGAACAGGCACTCGCGGTGCTGGAAATCGGTCAGCTCAGCGAGCCGTTCGAGACGCGCTATGGCTGGCACATCGCCGAGATCACCGACACGCGCTCCTACGACACCACGGACGAACTCAAGGAACAGCGGTGCGTCGAGCAGATCCGCGCGAGCAAGCTGGAAGAAGAACAACAACTTTGGTTGCGCCGCCTCAGAGATGAGGCGTTTGTCGAAATACGCCTGTAGATCGCGGCGCGGCGATGCCGCGCCGATGGGCTCCGGCCCGGACCGCACTTGAGCACGCCGCCTCCCAGCATCGTCGTCACGTCCGGCGAGCCCGCCGGCATCGGCCCCGACATCTGTGCCATGCTCGCCATGCGGGACCTGGCGGCACGGTTGATCGTCCTCGGCGACCCCGAGATGCTCGCCGACCGGATCCGCGACCTGGGGCTGCCGGTGGACGTGGAGACACTGGACGACCCCGGTTCGGCCCACCCGCATCGACACGGCGTCATGCAGGTCCTGCCCGTTGCCGCGGCGCAGCCCGTCGAGGCCGGCCGGCTCGACCCGGGCAACGCGGGCTACGTGCTCGGGCAACTGGATCTCGGCATCGAGCTTTGCAGCGCGAATCCCGGCTGGGCGCTGGTTACCGCGCCCGTGCAGAAGAGCACGATCAATGAGGCCGGGATCGCCTTCACCGGTCATACCGAGTGGCTCGCGGCCCGCACCGGCACCAGGCGACCGGTGATGATGCTGGCGTCGCCGAATCTGCGCGTCGCCCTGGCGACGACCCACCTGCCGCTCGAGCGCGTGGCCGGCGCCATCAGCGGGGAATTGCTGGACGAGGTCATTACCGTGCTGCACAACGATCTGCGGGCGCGGTTCGGCGTCGACGCGCCCCGCATCATGGTGCTCGGGCTCAACCCCCACGCCGGCGAGAGCGGCGTGCTCGGCCGGGAAGAACTCGACATCGTGGAGCCCGCGCTACGGGCCCTGTCCCGGCGCGGTCTGGCAGTGAGCGGCCCCGTGCCCGCCGATACCGCGTTCACCCCTCACCGCCTGCGCAACTGCGACGCGGTTCTGGCGATGTTTCACGACCAGGGGCTTCCGGCGATCAAGGCGCTGGCCTTCGGCGATATCGTCAACGTCACGCTCGGGCTGCCCATCGTGCGCACGTCCGTCGATCACGGCACGGCGCTGGACCTGGCCGGCACGGGTCGCGCCAATCCCGAGAGCCTGGTCAAGGCGGTCGATCTCGCCGGAACGCTGGCGCTCGGTACGCTGGCGCTCCGCGGCAACCGATGAGCTTCCGCCCGCGAAAGAGGCTGGGGCAGCACTTCCTTCACGATCCCACCGTCATCGGCAAGCTTGTCGCGGCGATCGCGCCGGCCGCGGACGACAACATCGTGGAGATCGGCGGCGGCCGCGGCGCCCTGACGCTACCGCTGCTTGAGACGGTCAATACGCTGCATGTGGTCGAACTGGACCACGACCTGGCCGAGCATCTGGCGGGCGCTGCCGCGCCCGGCCGGCTGATGGTGTACAGGGCGGATGCGCTCGCATTCGACTTCGCGGCCCTGGCCGCGCAGCCGCGGACTCTGCGCGTGGTGGGCAACCTGCCGTACAACATCTCCACCCCCCTGCTCTTCCATCTCCTGAGCCATCGCGAGGCGATCAGGGACATGCACCTGATGTTGCAACGGGAGGTGGCCGACCGGATCTCGGCGGAGCCAGGGAACAAAACATATGGCCGGCTTACCGTGATGCTTGCACCGTGGATCGAGGTGCAAACCTGCTTCCACGTGGGTCCCGGCGCGTTCTCGCCCCCGCCGAGGGTGCGGTCGACGGTGCTGCGGATGATCCCGCGCCCCGAGCCGCTCTTTCCCATGGGCGACCCGGAGCGTTACGCCGCGCTCGTCGCCCGGACCTTCTCCATGCGCCGCAAGACCCTGGCGAGATCGCTGCGGCCGTGGTTGACGCGGGAGCAAATCGCCGCGACCGGCATCGACCCGGGCACGCGCCCGGAGCGCCTGGCGCCGGAGCAGTTCGACCGACTCGTCCGGGCGTGGCGCGCCGCGGCGCGGGCCGAGACCGAGTCCGAGTCCGAATCCGAGACCGTGTGCGAGTCCGAGTCCGAGTCCGAGTCCGAGTCCGAGTCGAGTCCACCATGACCACCTACGCCATCGGCGACATCCAGGGTTGCGCCAGGAGCTTCGACCGGCTGCTTGAGGCAATCGGCTTCGACCCCTCCAGCGACCGTCTCTGGATCGCCGGCGACCTGGTGAACCGGGGGCCCGACTCCCTCGGAGTGCTGCGCCGGGTGACGGCCTTGCGGGAGCGCGCAACCGTGGTGCTGGGCAACCACGATCTGCACTTGCTTGCCATCGCAGCCGGTGTGCGCCCGCCATTGGCCGACGACACCTTCGACGAGATTCTTGCGGCGGCGGACCGACGGGACCTCATCGACTGGTTGCGGCGCCGGCCGCTGCTGCACCACGACGCCGACCTCGGTCACGCAATGGTCCACGCCGGCCTGCCCCCCGGCTGGTCGCTGGCCGAGGCGATGGTTCATGCCGAGGAAGTCTCCGCGGCGCTGGCCGCGCCCGGGTGGCGCGACGTCATGCAAAGCCTCTACGGCGACGAGCCACGCGCCTGGTCACCCGACCTCGAGTCCGCGGACCGGCGTCGATACGCGATCAACGCGCTCACCCGCATGCGCTACTGCGACGCCAACGGTCGCCTGGACCTGGCCCACCACGGCCCGCCGGGTACGCAACCGCCAGAACTCAAGCCCTGGTACGAGATGTGCGATTTCGGTGAAGCCCACATCGTCTTCGGACACTGGGCTTCGCTCGGCCTGATGCGCGGCGACGGCTTCACCTGCATCGACAGCGGCTGCCTCTGGGGACGCACGCTCACCGCGCTACCCCTGGACCCGCGCGGGGAGCCGATTTCGGTGCCCAATGCGGACGGCGGGCGGCCAAAGATTCTTGCTGCGAACAGCTAGCTCGTCAAATCAGCCAGTCGCTTTGCCGATCGCAAGAGCCCATAGAATACCGGGCGGGAGACAGATTCGGGGAAGCCCATCGGCAGCAGCGTTGACACCCGATCAACGACACTCGGCGCCTGTTCGGCCAACTCCTGGATATCTTCCTCTGCCGTCGCCCCGAGACCCACTTTAGCCGCAGTCGAAATCCAATGGCGAGCCTGGATTTCTGACCATTTGTAGTGTCGATTTTTCCCCCTTACGGCCATTGCCATCCTGGCTTTTTGCGGTGCAAGCTGGTTTTTTCCGCCTCCCAGGATCGGATACGCGGAAATTACGTCGTATATCGGTGTCAGCGAGAATCGGCTATAGCGTTCTATGAATACGCTGAAATTCTTGGCGTGCCCATCCGTGGCACACAACATCCAAAAGATTATTTGTGCCTTGAAGAATCTTCTTCTATCTGTCACAGCCTCTCGAGATCCGAGCAGCAGGGAACTGATGCCCGAGATACCCGGACCGCCATCGGATTCGTAACGCTTTGCCGGTGGCGTTCCTGTTGCCTGACACATATCTTCCTGAGGCAAGCGTATCCACCATTTCTCATCGCGCGATAGCCGTCTGTCAAACCGCTCCACAACCAAAACATGTTGATCGGAGAAATCCGCGATGTTGCAGTTCGCAACGGGGAGCCCGAATTCGCGAACGACTTGTGCACATAGCCACTCGTTTTCCACCGAGGTCGATAAATCGGCCTGCATATTTCCCACCCGGCCCAGCGGTAACTTCAATATGTGTGTCGTCGGTGTCGCGCCTGAAGGACGATGCCATTGTTCTTCATGCCATAACAGCGCCATTTTTTCCTGCGCGCCGGCTATCGATATGCGAAACGCGTCATCGTCGCGTTGCCCGAGGGGCGTGGAGGATGTAGTTGATCGCAGCAGTGCAGCAACACCTTCCTCATCCAGCGGTTCTGCATCGATCCGATTGACGTTTTCGGAGGGTTGGTCAGGAGGAAGCAATTGAATCGCGCCAACACAGTCGCGACCGATCTCAATTAACAAATCAAAAGCTGACGTCGATGCCGCACCAAATTTCGTTTGAACGCGACGGCGAATTTCGGCGCTGTCTGGCAGCAAGTTTTCAAAGAAGGACTCGACGATAGGACCACGGTAAGGGGCTTGTGGTGGTTGCACAGGCATGGACAGCGATATCGGGCGTGCATCCGCGGCATCAACCCAAGCCTGCTCGTAGCGGAATTCGTGCCGACCCTGGGCGTCTATGCTCCAGTTGCCGACCTTTTCACCGTTCATCCATGCGACGAGGTGTCTGGAATTGGAGCGGCGTGGCACGATTTACCACTCCTTTCTCGACGATTCTTGTGATCTTGACCGCACCACAAGCTCTAGTTGGAGCGCTGACAACAGCTTGAAGAGGCTTTGAATCGACGCGGTTTCGGTAGCAAGTTCCAGCCTCGATATGGTTTTCGGCAGGAGTCCGACAACGCAGGCAGTTTCTTTTTGGGTGAGCTTCCGGGACTTTCGCTGCCCTTTAAGGACTTGCCCAAGCTGTTTTGGCGTGTGGGTTGTGGTGTTCATCGACATCCCCCTTAGGGTATATGTTCGGAATATACCTCTCAGGGGATAAAAACGCAATATACCCTATAGGGTCCTAGACAGCCACCTGGGCGCGAATGTGGGGGTGGGCCTCGTAGCCGACGAGTTCGAAGTCTTCGTAGCGGTAGTCGAAGATCGAGGACGGGCGCCGCTTGATGTCGAGGCGTGGCAGCGGCAGCGGTTCGCGGCTGAGTTGCAGGTCCACCTGTTCCAGGTGATTGAGGTAGAGGTGGCAGTCGCCGCCGGTCCAGATGAACTCACCGGGTTCGAAGTTCGTCTGTTGCGCCACCATGTAGGTGAGCAGCGCGTAGGAAGCGATGTTGAACGGTACGCCGAGGAAGACGTCGGCGCTGCGCTGGTAGAGCTGGCATGACAGCCGCCCGGCGGCGACGTAGAACTGGAACAGGGCGTGGCACGGCGGCAGGGCCATTTTCTCGATCTCGCCCACGTTCCAGGCACAGACGATGATTCGCCGGGAATCCGGGTCCGAGCCAAGCTGCTCCACCGCCTGTTGGATCTGATCGACGGTCTCGCCCCGGGCCGTGGACCAGGCGCGCCATTGGGCGCCGTAGACCGGCCCGAGATCCCCCGACTCATCCGCCCATTCGTCCCAGATCCTGACGCCATTCTCGTTGAGATAGCGAATGTTGGTATCGCCGCTCAAAAACCAGAGCAACTCGTGGACGATGGAACGCAGGTGGAGCTTCTTGGTCGTGAGCACGGGGAAGCCCGCGCCGAGGTCGCAGCGTAGCTGGTGCCCGAAAATACTCAGGGTGCCGGTACCGGTGCGGTCGTCCTTGCGAACGCCGTCCTCCTTGATAATCCTGAGCAGATCCAGGTATTGCTTCATGCCGTCGTGCACCCCGGGTACCGGTCCATCCGGTAGGCCGCCACGACGAGGGCCGCGCCGGCGACGATCATGGGCGCCGACAGGACCTGCCCCATGGTGAGCCAGTCGAATGCCAGGTAACCGTTTGCGGCCGGGTTCAAGTGCACGTCCGGCAGCCGCACGAATTCCACCGCGAAGCGGAAACTGCCGTAGAAGAATAGGAACGCGCCGGACACGGCCAGCATCGGCCGCGGCTTGCGCGAGTACCACCAGAGGATGGTGAACAGCACCAACCCCTCCAGGAAGGCTTCGTACAGTTGGCTGGCGTGCCGCGGAACGCCGTTCACCCAGACCGCGTAGAACGCATCCGGGCTGACCTGGCCGCCCCAGAGTTCGCCGTTGATGAAGTTCCCGATCCGGCCGAACCCGAGCCCGGGGGGGACCCACGGAGCGACGAAATCCGCGATCGCGGGCAGCGGTTGACCGACTTTGCGGGCGAAGAGGATGAGCGCGATCAGGACCCCGATGAGGCCGCCGTGGAACGACATGCCCCCTTCCCACACCCTGAACACCGAAAGCGGATTCTCCAGCAGTCCGCCGAAGCCGTAGAACAGCATGTAGCCGAGGCGCCCGCCGGCGATGATGCCGACGGCAACGTAGAAGAGCAGATCCGATGCCTGAGCAACCGAGACCGGACTGTCGGCGCGGCGCGCCCGCGCCCGAAGGCCCAGCCACCCGAGCACGAACCCGCACAAGTACATCAAGCCGTACCAGCGCACCTGCAAGGGCCCGAGAGCGAGGGCGACGGGATCGAATTGCGGGTATACGAACACGGCTGTTGAGTGTAATCGCCGCGACGCGCCGGGGATAGCCTGAAATAGGGGAGTAGCCGAGCGCCAAGCAACTACTAATTCGAGTCAAGTTAGTAGTTGATTAGTAGTTGGTTGTGAATCGGCAGGGTCTTGTCTGCGGTAGCCGCGCCCGATACTGGTATAGTCCCGCGATGCCCAACGCGCTCGCCGCCGAAACCAGCCCCTACCTCCTGCAGCACGCCGACAATCCGGTAGAGTGGTTCGCCTGGAATGACGACTCGCTGGCGCTGGCGAGGGACCGCAACAAGCCGATTCTGCTTTCCATCGGCTATTCCGCCTGCCACTGGTGCCACGTCATGGCGCACGAGTCCTTCGAGGATGAGCCGACGGCCCGCTTGATGAACGAACTCTTCGTCAACATCAAGGTAGACCGGGAAGAGCGGCCGGATATCGACAAGATCTACCAGACCGCGCACCAGCTTGCGACGCGCTCGGCGGGCGGGTGGCCGCTGACGGTCTTCCTGACCCCCGAGCAACTCCCGATCCTCACCGGCACCTACTTCTCCCGCGACGTATTCCAACAGGTGCTGACTCGCGTGGAAAACTACTATCGTCAGCAGCCGGACCAGGCCCACGCCCGGGGCGATGCGCTGCGCCAGGCGCTGCATACGCTGGATCGCTCCGCCGGCGGCAGCGTCGACGCCGGCGGCAGCGTCGAATTGACGTCCGCTCCGCTGGAGCACGCGCTTGAGCGCTTGCAGAATTCGTTCGATCCCGACTATGGCGGCTTCGGCGGCGCCCCCAAGTTCCCGCACCCCAACCATGTTGCCACCCTGCTCGGCGCCTGGCGTCGGACCGCTGAAACCGACCAACCCGATGCCCACTCGCTG
Organism: Candidatus Rariloculaceae bacterium; assembly: GCA_965237785.1. GTDB lineage: Bacteria > Pseudomonadota > Gammaproteobacteria > Steroidobacterales > Rariloculaceae > UBA6522. The sequence goes on along the minus strand of OZ250159.1, from coordinate 3,904,634 downwards.
TACATGGCCGCCATGACCCTGACGCGCATGGCCGAGGGCGGCATCTACGATCACCTGGCCGGGGGCTTCTTCCGCTATTCGGTGGATCGGCACTGGGCGATCCCCCACTTCGAGAAAATGCTCTACGACAACGCGGAGCTGACGGCGGTCTACGCCGACGCCCACGCGGCCACCGGCGAGCCGCTTTTCGCGCGCATCGCCGCGGAGACCGCCGCGTGGGTCATCGCCGAAATGCAGGACCCCGAAGGCGGCTACTACGCCACCCTCGATGCCGACTCCGAGGGCGAGGAAGGCAAGTTTTATCTCTGGACCGAGGACGAGGTGCGCGATCTCTTGGAACCGTCCGAATATGCGCACTTCGGCGAGTTATACGGCTTGACTCAAGCGCCCAATTTCGAAGGAACGGCCTGGCACCTGCAGGTACGCAAGCCCCTCAAGGAGATCGTGGACGATTCGGACGCGGCCGCAGATGCAGACGCAGACGCAGCCGCAGACGCAGCCGCAGCCACCGTCGTCGAACGCCTCGAAGCGGCGCGGCACAAGCTCCTCGCGGTGCGCGCCGGGCGGATCCGCCCCGGCCGGGACGAAAAGGTGCTCGCCGGCTGGAACGGCCTCATGATCCGCGGCATGGCGCGCGCGGCACGGCACCTGGGCCGCGACGATCTGGCCGACTCCGCCACCCGCGCGGTGGACTTCGTTGGCGAGCGGCTGTGGCGGGACGGGCGGCTGCTGGCCTGCTACAAGGACGGCCGGGCGCGGTTCCCCGCCTATCTCGACGACTACGCCTTCCTCGCCGACGGACTGCTGGAACTGCTCCGCTGCCGCTGGCGAACGCAGGACCTGGCGCTGGCCCGCGGGCTTGCGGAGGTGCTGCTTGAGCGGTTCGCCGACCCGGCGGGCGGCTTCTTCTTCACCGCCGACGACCATGAGTCGCTGATCCACCGGCCGAAACCCTTTTCCGACGAGGCCACCCCGTCAGGCAACGGCGTCGCCGCCCGGGTTCTGACCTGGCTGGGCTGCCTGCTGGGCGAAACGCGCTACCTCGACGCGGCTCGACGTTCGGTCGCCGCCGCCTGGCCCATGCTCGAGCGGTTTCCGGACGCCCACGGCACGCTGCTGCAAAGCCTGGAACTCACCCTCGCGGAACCCGAAGTCATCATCATCCGCGGTCCGTCCAGCGAGGAGATCCAGGACTGGAAACGCCAGGTCGACGCCGGATTCCATTCGCGCCGGATCACCTTCGGCATCCCCGACGATGTATCCGACCTGCCGGGTGTGCTGGCGGAACGCGCGCCACGCGGCGAGACCGTCGCCTACGTCTGCCAGGGCACGCACTGCCTGGCGCCGGTGACGCGGATCGACGATCTCGACGGGGACCGGGGCTAACCCGGATATCTCGCCATACGCTATCCTACAATCCAAGCCAAAATGTATATAGCTGTTTTTATTGCCTTTATCGTCAGTTTTTCGGATGAGGCATTAACGGTACTCATTGTCGAGTAAGCAACTCGAAAGCGGATTGAATACAACTCCAGCGCACCCGTGTCGGCACCTGGCCCGAAACCGCGTGACCTCGGGTCGCGCGACGGCCCACGCACCGATCAACGCCTGCAATGCCGCTACCTTCAGCGAACCGTGGCCTGCGCCGGCAAATAGAACAGCAACCGCTGAACGAGCACCGATGGCTGCACCGTCAGCACAGGCTTGAACGTACCCGGTTGAGCCGGATATCCGCCCTTGTTCACCCATCCCAATCTGACCAATTTGGGCTGAAGCCGTACAATTGCGGCTAAGGCACATCCACTACGGCCGGCATTCCGGCGTAAAATTCCTCTCGATATTCATAATCAAACGCATTCATCCGGTCGGCAAGATTGACCGTCAATCGGCTTGTGCCATCGCCGTTCACGGTGACGTCCACCGTTTGACCGGCGATAAAGCGCGATAGGGGCCCCTGCGTGTCGTACGTGTAAACGCCGGGCGTCAAGCGCAGACTGACGTCAACGGTGATCCGGTTGGCATCGGGCAACAGGATGTGCTCGAACTCATCGGACGAGGCGATCGCGTCCTCGTCGGCGTGATGCGTCGGATTCTGCACCGCTATATTCCAACCGGAGCCGCTGCGCAGCAATTGCACCAGGGCGGGCTTGTCAACGGCGACCTCCAGGCCGTTGGCGAAGGAAGCGGTCCCCGCGGAATAGAACGCCAATTGCACCAGTTCCATGGCTTCGTCCGCGTAGCGATGGCCCTGTGCATGAGGCGTGTTGAGCATCTCCAGGTTGCTCTGGATGTCGTTGACAACACCGGGCATCTCAGCGGCGCTGACATTGGGAACCAGCAGGTACGCGTACTGACCGTTCGCGCCACTGCCGTCCGGGTCCGATCCGTGATCGATTGCAAGGTGGAACACGTCGCCGGAGTCGGTATCCGAGGGATCGCTGTCGATGACAGCGCCGCCGCCCCGCAACGTTACGCGCGTATCCCCGGCCGGCAGGATGACGTAACCGACGCGGTCCTGATGGAACCAGCTTGGGCCGGTAACCTCCAGCGACCTATCGACGGTTGCACCGTTCAATACCACGGCATTCGCGGGGGCGCCGTGCAGGCGGTAGGTCAGGATCGTATCCCAGGCCGCCTGATCCAGCGTGGTGACGATGGGCTCTGAATCGCTCCCATCCGTGTTGCGCACCCGCCGAACATCGTTACCCAGCGCCAGGGCGTAGTCCTTGACAAAGAAATAGCCCTTGTTGGCCGCCGCGGACGCATAGGGATCATCACTCGCGTAGCGAAAAGCCGCAAGACCGTAGCGACCGTTTGAAGCGGTGCCTGCAAAATGGTTGGGGTTGAACAGATTGGAGTCCGACTGCCTTGGCGTCTGGTCCGTGCGCAGTTCCTCGGTGACGCCCGGCAACGCGTGCCAGTCCCAGCGGAATCGGCTGTCGTTGTATTCGTTCCCGTCCACCTTGACGAGCAGGACACCGCTGCCGTTGTGAAAACCGTTGGACTGGCTGATGCTCTCAGCGCCACGGGTCCGCGCGGATTGCATCTTCACCGACATGAAATACGGCTGTTCGCCAACCTCGCCCCCGCTTCTGTGGATCATGTAATCGTTGGCCCAGAAGCCGGTATTGCCGCTGACCTCATGGGTCCCATCGCGCATTCGCGCCTGTAAATCGGTCAATTCGATGACACGCGTTATGACCGTGTCCACGCTGCGGGCTTCGAGAACGTTGTCGATGCCGCCTGCAAGTACATCGGAGCCGAAAATCCCGGCATCTGCAACGTAGTGGCTCCGCCCGACGACCTGGAAATCGATGCCGTCCCTGTAGATGAGCCGAGGGTAAGCGAAAAGAAGGAATTCCGCTGTCCGATCGTACGGGGCATTGCTGACCTTCCACCGGGTATCCGCCAACAGGGCGACGGCGCCGAACGGCGTCCCCGTCATCCAGGGAAATCCGTAGGCCCAGAACGCGACATCCTGCCGGCGTCCCACATGGTGAGAGATCGTGCCGTCGGGCACCAGGCCGGATTGACCGTATTGCTTGGCAAGCCGCGCGTTGGTCTCAAGCCAGACCTTCAGGTCCGCGAAGCTGCCGCTCGGTCGCCACTCCGGCACTATGCCCGTAAGCTCCGCCGCGAAGGGTTCGTAATCGTCATACCACCACGGCAGCTCGGTCAGCGGGCGATTGTAGTCGCGCCAGATCACCGGCATCGTCGCCCAGCTACGCATGCGGTGATGACGATTGGCGTCGGCCCAGGCGCCGCTCGACTCCGCGAGCCGGTCCTCGAGATAGTAGCGCGTGTTTTCGGGCGCGCGCGCTCCCTCCGTCAGGTCGAAATTGACGCGTTGGAGAAAGCGAAACAGCCGTTCCTTGACCTCATCGGCCTGCTCCACCCCGTCGGTCATGTCCCCGACCAAGTCCTCGTAAATCAGTACGGCGGCGCCGCCGATGGGATCGCTGAACAGCCATTGGTGCGACCGATGGCCGAAACCGATCCCCTCGAAATTGGCAAAATCATTCAGCGGGAAGTGGTCGACGTAGGCGATCAGCGCCAGATAGATGGCGTTGCGCAACCGGTCTCTGTCCGCATCCTGTCCCGACGGTCCGTAGGTGGGGCTGCGCAGATAAGCCTTGCCCAATCCGCCGATGCGGTTGGCTGCCTCTTCGAGTTCATCGGTGAGCGTCGCGGTTCCGATGTCAAGCCATTGGGCCGCGGTCGTCGCGGAATAAAAGCCCAGGCCCTTGAAGCCACCATCGCCGGCCTCCAATTCGGTGATCCATGCGGCGACTTCGGAATCGGAATAGTTCCGTCCGCCTGTAAGACGACTCGTGCGGGAAACGAAGTCCACGGCCCGTTCGTAATAGATCTCCCACTGGGTGCGTTCAGCCACGGTCACGGGGGCGGAAAAGCGCGCCAGCACATCCGCGCCCTGGCGCAGTTCCACGCGCAGAGCGTAGCTTCCGGCTCTGGCGGTTTGGCCTTCCGCCACCGCAAACACGCCGAATAGCCTGCCATCACCGTCCCGCTCCTCGCGGATATCGAACATCCCGCCGCTGTCATCTTCGATGATGTCAAAGCTGTAATCGCCGGGCACGGGCGAGGTGGCGACGTTTCGGTTGCGCTTGAGATTGATCCGGCCGATGACTTGCGAACCCGCGGGACGGCCGGTCGCAATGTCGTAGAAACCGCTGAAGACCGCTTCGGTGTCGACGTTCGGGAGACCCGACGGCACGACAACCGTGACGACTCGAGTGGCGGTGGCGGTGTTGCGTGCCGCGTCGGTCACGCTGTAGGTCACGGTATAGGCGCCGGGCAGATCGACATCCACCGTGCCCATGCTCGTGATGGACGCGGTCAGATCGCCGTCGACGTTGTCCCTGGCCGTCACTCCGTCGAGGGGATCGAATGCCTCGCCGCGGTCGATGGTGGTGTTCTGCACACCGGACAGGACCGGCGGCTGCGTGTCCGGGGGTGGGGTGGGCGGCCGCGAATCACCGCCACCGCCACCGCCGCCGCAGCCAGACACGAGCAGAAGAAACGCGACGCCCGTCGGCGTCAATGTCCGTCCGAACCGACGGCACGGTCTCGGGTCCGCAATCTTCAATGCATCGATCCGAGAGCCGTGCTGTCGGGATGGACCCGAAACGAGGTTCTTGACTACCGGAAACATGCTCGCCTCAGATCGTTCAGGTTTCGGAAAACAGGCTGGCCCTTTCGGTCCAGCGAATGGATGGATGCGCCTTTCGCGCACGTTAGTGCTTATGGCCCCTCTCGATGGTCATATTGCCAGTTTTCCGGAAACCGCCTTCGCGGCGAGATTGCCGTTCCACTGTTTACTCAAGACGATTCCGCCGGCCGCCTGGCTTGCGAATCCCGCATTGTAGCTCAGCGCGCTGCTGTCTTCAGAGGCCGTACTCGACCAGATGTGACTAGCGTCGCCAGCGCGCCGCCAAGGGAATGACCGGTGAACTGGTCATCCAGTCGCGCACCTGCCGGGTGCCGCGAAAGCTGACCACCGCGTTTCAATCACCAATACCATCGCGCGAGGGTTGACGTCGGCACCCCTCGACCCTGACCAATTGAAAGTACATACCCTGACCATTTGAAAGTCAGGCCCCGCCCAAGCGCTCTCGGAGTGTAGCCGGGGCCACAATCGGCACTGAAAATTTCGACGCCAATGCCAGAAGATCCTTGTCTCCTGTGACTAGCCAGTCGGCCCGGGCGACGACTGCCAGTTCCAGAAACGGGCGATCGAGCGGGTCGCGACAGTCAGGAATGTCAATCCCCTCCGGTACCGATACCGTTTCGCACCATGGCAAGTAATCGCCGAGTAAATCATCGCGCTCTTTGTCCGTCAGTCGGAACTTCGGGTAGGCGAGGACCCGCATAAGTTCCACCGTGGTCTCACGACTCGCCAGTGGACGAATCCGCTTTGCCCGCCAGGCGCGTCGCACCCACGACACCGTCCCGGTGGGAAACAAGAGCGCCGAAAGCAATACGTTGGTGTCGAGAACGAGGCGAAGCGGACTCATCGGGCGCGCTTTGCACCGCCCCGCGCCCAGGAAACCGCGTCGGCGGCGTCGTTCTCAGTGATGCCCAGATCGGCCAGCTTGGCCCTTACCGCATCGGCCCGATTGATGCGCACCGGTGTCAACACGATCCGGCCATTCTCGCCGGTAACATCGAAATAGGTAGTCCCCTCGCATGTTGCCAACACCGATTTGGGAAGCGTCAACTGGTTCTTTGATGTCAATTTCGCAAGCATGATTTACCTTGAGGTAAGGATGTAAGGAAAGATTACTTCCTTATCGACAAGCGTACAAGACGCTAGCCCCAAAGCGAGGATACATGTCGGCCCCTTTGGGAGTAGCTGTCCAATTGAAAGTCAGGCCGCGATTATTCGGCGCCGGATTCGTTAAGCGCCCCAATTCCCGGTAGTATCTTCGATCCACGCAAAACGCCCGCAGGAGGACAGCCATGATCAACCGGAGGATCGTTTTAAGCCCGCCGCCAGCACAGCGTACCGCCTTCCTCGCCGCGCTCCTCGCCGGACTCCTCGCACTGCCTGCGGTCTCGATCGGGCATCACTCGCGGTTCGTCTACGACGACAGCCAACTGGTGGAGTTTCAAGGCACCATCGAGTCGGTATTCTGGCGCAATCCGCACGTTCTCATACGGGTGCGCACAGCCGACGCGGCCGGCGAGTCCAACGCGGCCGGCGAGTCCAACGCGGCCGGCGGAGAGGCCGTCTGGGAACTCGAAGGCGGGCCGGTGAATGCGCTTGAGCGCGCCGGGATCGATTCCGGCGCCCTCGCCGTCGGGGAATCCGTCACCGTGCGGGGACTTGCCTCGCGGCGGGACGAGTATTCCATGCAGCCGGTGCGTATCGACTACGCCGACGGCCGGCATGTGACCCTGTCCCAGGAGTGGGCGCTGCACTTCGGGCTTCTGGACGCGCCGATGCGGGCGGCACTGGACCCGGAGCAAGTCGAGCGCGCGGTCCGGGAGGCGAACGGGCTGTTCCGCGTCTGGGTCAATACGGGCCGCACCTATGTCGGCGACCGCAACCTGCCCCTGCGGCCGGCGGCGCAGGCGGCCAAGGACAGTTGGAATCAGCCGACCGACGACGTGGCGCTGCGCTGCGAACCCGCCGGCATGCCCGAGGGGATGGTGAGCCCCTTTCCCGTCGAACTGGTGGATCGGGGCGACACGATCGTCGTGCGGATGGAGGAGTGGGACAACGTCCGCACCATCTACATGAACCCCGAGACGGCACCCCAGGACCCCGCGCCCAGCCGGCTGGGCCATTCCGTGGGCCGCTGGGAGGGCGGCGACCTGGTCGTCGCGACCGACCGCATCAACTACCTGTTCCTGGACGACCGCGGCACGCCCCAGTCCGATGCGGTGGAAATCGCCGAGCGATTCGTCATGAGCGAAGACGAGAGCCGCATGGACTGGCACGCGACGCTGGTGGATGACAATACGTTTACCGGGCCCGTGAGCTTGCCGATCATGCACTACGAGTGGGTGCCGGGAGAGCAAATCAAGCCGTACAACTGCACGCTGGCCGAGTAGTCGGGCGAGGGCGGGGTCAGACCCCGCAGCCGATGGATCAGCCTGCTACCTGCCGCCGAATGAATCGGCCCAACATCGGTACCGCAAAGGAATATTTGCCGTGGCGGTTCTTGTACACCAATCCCTGGGTTGCGAGCGTAGCCAGCATCTGGTTGACATGGCTACTGCTGAATGAGTTCTGCAACGCGCGCCTGGATTCCGCGACCACCTCCTGAACCGTAAACTCGTCGTCGCAGCTCTCAAGGCCGGAAATCACAAACAGCAAATCCCTTTGCCGATCAGTGGCGCGGGCCCACCGCCCGGCGAAGAAGTCCGTGTCCAGCTTTTGCTCGATCTCCGCGACGGGTACCGATGCCTGGTCGCCTTGTTCGATTCTCTGAATAAACGCGTCGTAAACCTCGCGGCAGATGAACTGAATGAAATAGGGGTAACCTCCGGACATATTGATGATCGTGTTCACGGAGTGGTCACTGAGGTGCACCGGGCACTCGGCATCTTCGATGGGTTTACGGATCGCTTGCTTGCTCTCAAGCTTGTTCAGACTCTGCAGAAATACGACCCTGAACATTCTCTCCGAATAGGTCCGTGCGTCCACAAGCTTTGGGAACAAGGTCGGAAGACCGGTCAGGATCAGCATCAGGGGGAGACCCTTTCTCTGCAAGGATTGGAAACAGTCGAGCAGTAGCGACAACGGATACTGTTCCTTCGCTGCCTGATCGGCGAGATTCTGTGCCTCGTCATAGGCGAAGACGATGCCGCGTACCGGCATCGCGTGGGACACCGCGTGCCATGCCATTTCCAGCACACCCTTGAGCTTGTCGAGGGCCAGGCCCGGGATACGGTCGTACGATTCGATGAGGGTCTGGTAGCTGAGGGTATGCGGAATGAATTCCGGATTGGCCGTGAATCCGGCGCTACGGATCGCCTCGGTTCCCACGGTCACGCCAGCAGTAATCGGCGAAAGGTCCGTGCAGAGCCGAATGGCCATCTTCTTCTCGTCGATACTCGTTGACTCCGAGAGATCGGTGCCTACCCACACCCAACCGAGATTCATCGCCTGCGGTTTGAACGAGTCGAGGAGCACTGTCTTGCCGACACCTCGGAGCCCGGTCAAAATCATGTTTTCAAGAATTGTGCTTTGCTTGAGCAGCCGAAGGAGTTCTTTACGTTCCGCTTGGCGCCCTGCCAAATAAGGTGGGGCATGGCCTGCCCCCGGACGAAACGGATTTGCAAATGCAGCCATATGGATTTTTACCTCCATTTATTCCACGATCAATATTTAGTCTACACTATAAATTTAGACGTAAGAATAAGCAATCGTTGAAATCATGGAGCAGAATGGCGAGCTGAGAGTCGCCGCTGCGGCACCCCCCTTAATGTGCGGCGATGAAAACAACCGGCTTCGATATTATCGAAATCCCCCCGAAACGCAAACTACTACTCGTCCTTTGAAAATGGGCGACTTGCTCATTCCCGCGGCGGCTGACGCGAGGCGTCTCCTTGCAGGACGATCGCCAAGGGATGAGCCGTCAGCCGCCGGTCGGTCGTGAGAAATTTCAGATTTTCTTCCTGAGCCTGAACAAGGAGGAGTTCGTCGAACGGGTCCTTATGGTCAAGCGGTGTTTCCAGGGTCCGCGCGGCGTGGGTGACGGTCATCGGCAAAAGGATGACCTCTTGCCCTTCCAGGACAGCGATCACATCATTCGGATCGAAGGGGCTCTTTCGGTCGCCCGAAGGATGACGGGCGCGATGTTTCAACCGCATCTCCCAGATCGACACGGCGCTGACATGCAGCCGAAGCTCTCGCCCGGCGAAGAATCGGCGCTCGGCATCGGAGAATTTCCCCGGCGCTTCCATCAGGTCGTAGAGATAGGACGTATCGAGAAGAACACGCACCGCCCGCCTATTCCTCTTCAAGCCCGAGCACGCGGCGACTGAAGGCGGGATCGTCGAATTCCTCCGGCCACCGCTCCCGGTCCCCTTCCATGCCGAAGCGTCGGCGCGCCGCTTCCAGCTTATCGAAGTCGATCCCGCCGCACCTGTCGCAGCGCACGAGTTCGACGGCCGGTTGGCCGTGTTTCGTGATGATGACGCGCTCGCCATTGCGAGCGGCGGCGATGAGTTCAGAGAGGCGCGCTTTCGCCTCGCGCAAGGCGAGTTGCATGTTGAGGAGCTCCCGAGGGCCGCTTCGTCTGCGCACTATGCGTCAATGCGCATCTACATTCAAGACTACAGCGTGACCACACTTGCCCGTCTAAGGGCTCTCGACGGCGCGCCCGATGTGCACCTCGATACGCGCCACGCGTTCTCTCAAATCTCCGATATCGCTGCGGATGACCGTGATGTCGTCGCGAATTGTCCCCATGTCGCTGCGCAGAGCGGCGTGCTCATCGCTCATGTAGGCACGCAGGGCGGTGTGTGCGTTGGTCATCTCGCTACGTATGGCCGCGTGTTGGTCTCTCATATCGCTACGTATGGCAGCGTGTTCGTCTCTCGTATCGCTGCGCATCGAGCCGTGCTGGAGCACGATCAGGGTGGCGATAGCGATGGTCGAACCGACCACTGAACCGATGATCGCAAGCGTTGTCTGTCGTATGGAATTCACGGCGCGCCTTCCTTTCCACCATGATATCGCACGCGGGCGAGGAACAAACACCGAATTTTTCGTCTTTCCGAAGAGAAATCCGGCGGCCTGTTTGCTCAGGCCGCCTGCTGTGTCCTCGGCTGGATCGCTCTTTGGTACGGCGCGGGATCCGGTGGCGCCGGCGGCGCAGTGATGAAGCGCTGATGGACCGCCGTATCCACGCTCTCGAGGTACAGATCGCGAGCGATTGCCGACACAAGCCTCGGGTGATCCGCGGTGCTCGGAATGTCGCCCACCGGTTTGCCGAAGCTCAGGCTCGCCGAGAGATTGAAGCAGTGAATATTGCGTAGGTAATCCGCGCAGTCGTTCGCCAGATACCCGCCTGGCCCGGCTCGGTCCGGTCGATGACCTCGACATGGCCGACGCCCTTGCGCCTCAGCCCGTAAGCGATCGCAAGGCCGCTCTGTCCGCCGCCGACGGTCAGCATGGCGGCGCCGCGGACAAACCCACGCCGGTCGATTCGATTCGGCGCCTCGTGAGCCTCCGGCAGCGGTGTTCGTCGATCGCATTCAGACGTCTGGTTGCGTTTCTCAGTCATGCTGTCAATTCCTCAATTTCATTTGCCCGGATATTGCACAAATAAGGAGGCGAGGCTCACGTAATTCAATATAATTCAGTTGCTTACGCTGATATCGAAGGAGGCCTTGCCGTGACCCAATGTTACCGGAACTCGATTGAGTCTCCACGCGTTCATCGCCGTGTGGTGGAGGCGCGTTTTGACGGTGGGGACATCACCTCCGCCGACCCGTGACCGCGTTTCCAGTCCCCCGCTCATCAAACCGGACGTGCGCGACTCACGCATAGAGTAGAGATGTCCCCTTCTGGCCGTCCCGAGTCTTGTGCCCGCTTAAGGTCATCGTGTGACACATCGTATCGCGCTATAATACGTCACACTTTATGAGGTTTTGCCATGCGGTTTCGAGAATATATAGAAGATCAGGCATTCTCACCAACGCTCATCGCCGAGGCGCTACGGACCACCAAGTCAGAGATCGCGGGCACGCTGGGTCTCGGCAGGGATGCATTTACGCGCAGATCACGTGTCCGGGCGCGAAAAACGCAGGTTCGCCTGCGGCTGATGCTGGAACTTCTCAACCGCATCGAAGCGGAAACCGGATCGCCGCTCGCGGCCTATGCCTGGTTCCGCGCTGAACCACTACCGGGCTTTGGCGGCGCCACGGCAGACCAGTTGGTGCGGGACGGCAAAGCTGATCACGTACATGCCTACCTTGACCGAATCATGGCGGGCGGCTTTGCCTGACTCAGTGCCGTCCTGATGCGGTTCCGCGGACTGGTTTACCGGGCCCACAATCCTCAGTGGTCCTGGACGCCATTGTCAGGCGAGGGCGCGCGCCGCCACGGGGGGCGGTTCAACCGGCGCGGCATACCAACGCTCTACACGTCTCTCACGCCGCTGACGGCAATACGCGAGGCCCAGCCGCTGGGCCGGCCGATGCAGCCACTTGTGCTGTGCGCCTATGAGGTCGATGTCGAGCCGGTTTTCGATTCTATGGAAGCGGCGCAGCGCCTTGCTATGGGCGTAAGCGAATCGGATCTTTCGTGCCCCACCTGGGAAGCGGAGATGTATGCCGGCGAGATTCCTGCATCACAAGCCCTTGCCGAGCGGCTGATCGCAGCCAGCTACGCGGGTATGCGGGTTCGCAGTTTTGCACGTGCGGTCAGCGCCGACGATTTCAATCTGGTCATATGGAAATGGGGCTCCCGACCGCCTGTGCGGGTAGCCCTGATCGACGATGAAGGCCGTCTTGCAGATGGTCAGGCTGATTGATGTCCGACGCAGATAGGTGCTCGGCAACTATATCCCGCAAATTCTCACTGTCTGCATCGCCGTTTACCGCGGAAAAATTGGCCCAGACATGCGCCATTACAGTGTTCTGATCCACGCCGTCTCCGTCGAGGTACATCATGCCGGGGCCTGTGGTTCGTTGCCGGGAGCTACCTCTCCACTGGTAGATTGGAGGACTTGATCTGGTAGCTTTTTTCTACCAGATCAGCAACCCCTGAACGCTGATCGCGTGATCGGGTGGTATGAGCGAGGACTCGTGCCGTTCGCCTTCCACGCTCATTTGCAACTGCGAACCGAGTTCCCAGCGCTTGCCCAGGCGCCATCTCTGCAAACCGCCGCCGGCGCGCTCCAGCCCCGAGTAATAGGTTCCCATACCCATGCCCTGGAACGCATCCACGCCGTAACCCAGTTCCGCGCTGAGCCGCCCGCCCGTATCCAGCCACGAGTTTGCGGCGTAACCCGGCGTGCTTGCGGCGTATCCCGGCATGCTCGGCGAGCGCCAAAGCTGATCCAGGCCGCTGGAGGCCGCGCCCCAGGTTGGTGACAGGGATAGCGACAGTCCGCGGCCCGGTTCGCCCGGATCCAGGTGCAGCGTCGCCCACGCGCCCCATTCCTCGTAGGCACTGTCCTGATGCGCCACCAGGCCGCGGGAGTGGGCTTCGAGCGACAGGCCCAACGCCGCATCGGTGTAGCGGATGCCGGCGCCCAACTCGATCCCTCTGCCGGTCTCCGCGTCGCCGCTGTCCTGGCGGAGACCGAATTCCAGCGTGGGTTCCAGTGAGCGGCCCGCGCCCAGGGTGAACATTCGCGAGCCCTCCAGCAGGGCCCGGATCCGGCCGGTCTCCGCCGACGCGCCCGCGAGTCCCGCCACGGAATCGGAAACCATCCGCACCCGCATCGCGTCGGTGCGCAGGGCCAGTTCGAAGCCGTTTGCATCGAAGACCACGCCGCGGGCGCCCAGCGCGCCCGTCCGCAATCCGGTGTCGGTTTCGTAGCTGGAGCCGGCCCGCCCCTCGATCAGCCGCAATTCGCCCTGGCCGTAACCGAGCACGCCCCACACCGACAGCCGGTCGTTGACCGCGTAACGCGCGTAGGGATAGACGGTGGTCAGGGTCGTTTCGAGCAGGCCGCCGGCCGTGCCGGTGGTCGTTCCGGCCATGTCATCGCCGACCGCCGCGAACGAGCCCTCGCCCTCGCTGAAGGCCACCGCGACGCCGGTCATCCAGCGCTTGCCCTCGCGGTCCACACCCAACGTGGCGGTGGCGACGTCGCCCTGCAGCGACAGGGTGTCTTCGACGCCGCTGAAGCGCGTCGCCGCGCCCTCGCCCCAGGCGGTCCAGTTGGCTGAGCGCTCGCCGTCCGCCGACTCGTCCGCCGACCCGCCCGCCTCACCGTCCACGCCAAGCGCCCACTGGAACGAGGTGCCGGACAGCAGTCGGCGCCCGTCGGCACCGCCGGATGTGTAGCCGCGCGCCGACCCGACGACGCCCGGGAGGCCCGATCCGGGGAGGCCCGATCCGGCGACGCCGTGGAGGCCCGGTGCCGCATGCGCATCCCACGACGCCGCTGCCCCGGCCTCCATCGGGCTCACGGTGTCCGTTACATCCAGCCGCCGGCCGGCGACGGTGACCTGGGAGGTCCGCGGGTCGGACGCCGTCAGCCGTCCGCTGATCGCCTCCACAGCCTGGTCCGCCGCCGCGCGCCCGAACCGTGCCAGCCACGCCTGGGGCAGCGGATCGCTGTTCTCGATCGTTCCGTATGCCACGCCGTCGAGAATCTCCGCACCGACGGCGTTGGAGAGCCGCAGGGTCATCCGTTCGCCCTGTTCGTCGTGCTCGTCCTGCAGGTCGTCCAGCACGGTCACGCTGACCGTCCCGGTCGTCGTGCCCAGCGGGAAGGTGAGCATACCGCTCTTGGCCACGTAATCGACGTTGGCCTCCGCGGTCCCGTCCTGGGTCGCGTAGTTCACGCTCACCGTGCCGGTCGGCGTCCCGGACAGCGTCACCACGAAGTCCAGCGTCGTGCCAGGGGTCTCGTAAACGGTGACATCGGCGACCGCGAGCATGGCCGACGGGTTCCGGTCGTCCGTTTCGATTTCGGTGACATGCTGCGTGTATTCGGACTGCGTCAGGCAGCGCACGCCGACGGTCTCGCTGGCGGCTGAGGTAGCCCTGCAGTTGTGTACGCCGAGGTGGTCTCCCGCGGTCCCGGCAAGGTTGGCCCTGGGGCAGTCGAGAAGACTCGACTCATTGCCTTCGCACAAGAGGTCATCGAGCAGGAAGCCGAGTGTCCCGGCCCCGAAGTGCGACTGCCGGAACCGGCCCCCGATCGGCTCCGAGTTGTGGTAGCCCAATGCCTTGCACACCACGCCCGCGTCCGGGTCCGTCCAGTAGTCGTCGCAGACCGTACCCCAGATGTAGGGAGGAGGGTTGCTACTTTCCGTGTCCGGGTTGCTGGCGCAGATTTCCACGCGGCCCTCCTTGGGCGTGTAGCCGTCCGCCAGTCGGACATTGCCGTTTTGAGACACGAGGCAGGTCTCGGGAAGCGCCGCACTCGTGGTGGCGTCACCCTTGTCCGACCACGGGCCGTCGCCGTCGGCATTGGTGGCCCTTACCTGCACCTCGTAGAGCGTGCTTGGCGACAGGCCCGTGATGGACGCGTTCATCCTCGTCTGATTCTGCGGGCCGTTAAACCAGGGTCCGCTGCCGCCTTCGCGGTACTGCAGGTCGTAATGCATTATCGGCGGTCGGCCCGTGTTGGACGGCGCCGTCCAGGTCACGTAGATGACTCGTGTGTTCCCCGCAATGTTCTCGACGGTCGGCGCGTTCGGCTTCGCCGGTTTCTCCAGCACGTCGTTCAGGTTGATGGTCACCTGGATCGACTCGGTGCCGCCGTTGCCGTTGTTGGACTTCACGGTCACCGAGTAGCTGCTCTGCGCCTCGTAGTCGTAGTTGACGCCCGACCTGGTGCGGATCTGCCCGTCCGTCGAGCCGATCGTGAAGGAGCCCGCATCGGTGCCCTCCAGCGTGTACGTATGGCTGCTGCCGTGGTCCGACGCCCTCACCGGTGAGCCGACGTCGACGCCGGTTCTCGTCCCATCGCCCACATCCTCGTCGAAGCTGCGAACCCTGGCGCTCCCGATCTGCACCGGATCGGCGTTGGTGGTCCCGGTGCCGGAGCCGGACCAGGGACCGTCGCCGTCGGCGTTCGTGGCACGGACCTGGACGTCGTAACCGGTGTCCGGATCCAGACTGGAAATCGTCGTCGCCGTGCCGGTCCGGTTCTGCGGGCCATCCTGCCAGTCCTGATCCGAGTCCGTGCTCTTCTTGTACCGGAAATCGTAGCTGGTGATTCCCGGGCGGCCCGTATTGGCCGGCGCCGTCCAGGTCACCGACAGGCTCGTCGTGCTGCCGGTGACCGCCGACACGCCCGGTGCATCCGGCGCCAGCGGCTTCTCTTCCACGTCGGTGACGTTGATCGTCACCGCGATCGTATCGGTGCCGCCCTCGCTATCGTCGGCCTTCACCGTCACGGAATAGCTGCTGTCGGCCTCACGATCGTAGTTGGTGCCGGAGAGCGTGCTGATCTGTCCGCTGGTCGAGTTGATCTCGAACGAGGCGGCGTCCGTGCCCTCCAGCGTATAGGCGATCGTGTCGTTGTCGCCATCCGTCGCCGTCACCGGGTCGCCGATGGCGACTCCGCTGGATGTGGCGTCGGCCACGTTTTCCTCGAACTCCCGTGTCGCGCTGGTCGCGTCGAAGTCGGGCACCTGATTGCCGGGCCTGGCGGTCTTGCCTTCGCCGGGGTTGGAGTACGGGCCGTCGCCGTCAGTGTTTGTCGCCCGTAACTGCGCCTGGTGCGTCGTATCCGCTTGCAGGCCCGAGATCGTCGCGCTGGTACCGGATTGGTCCTGAGGGCCGTCGGTCCAGGCGCCGCTCGTGCCTTCGCGGTACTGCAGGTCGTAACTCGTGATCGGCGGCCGGCCGGTGTTCGACGGCGCCGACCAGGTCACCGAGATGCTCGTCGAGTTGCCGGAGATCGCCGACACGGCCGGCGCGGCCGGCGCCAGCGGCTTCTCTTCCACGTCGATCAGGTTGATCGTTACGGCGATGGTCGCGATGCCGCCCTTACCGTCGTTGGCCTTCACCGTCACCGAGTAGGTGCTGTCGCTCTCGCGGTCGTAGTTGACGCCGGCGCGGGTGCAGATCTGCCCGTTAAAGGTGCCGATATGGAACAGCGCCTCGTCGGGACCCTCCAGCGTGTAGGACAGCATATCGCCGTCGTCGTCGTCCGCCGTGACGGGAGCCCCGACGTCGGCGCCCATTCTCGTCCCATCTCCCACGTCCTCGTCGAAACTGCGCGTCACCGAATTGGCGGAGAAAGTAGGCGCGTTGTTGTCCTGAACGATGGTCGCCGCGGCGCGGGTGATGGCCACGGTATAGGTTTCCGCCGTGGTCTCGCCGCTGGGCGTCACCCTCAGCTTCACCGTGTTCGCGCCCTCCTGCAGGACTACCTGGAAGCCATCCTCGTTGCCGTCCCCATCGGCGGGCACGTGGTTGGAGCCGTCCTCGTAGACGAGCGTCGCATCGGGGTCACGCAGGGTCGGTATGAACGTGACCCAGGTGACAGTGTTCGCAACCGATGCGGTGTAGCTTCTGCGGTTGGTGGAGAACGACGGGGTCAGCGTGACTTCGGCGTCATCGGGGTCGGTGACCTCCAGATCGGTCAGGGCCCCGCCGGTGTTCGAACCGCCGTCCGAATCCACCGTCGGCACGCCGCTCCCGCGAGTGCTGGCCGCGTACGGGGTGCCCTTCGCCTCATTGGACGGCGGGCCGTCTCCGACGTTGTAGCGGAAGGCGATCACGCGCAATACGTACTCGCTGCCGGGCGTGAGGTTGCGGATCGTGGAGATGGTCCCGCCGCTGTTGACGGTCTGCTCGCGGTCGCCGCCGCCTTTGAAGGCCTCGGTGCCCCACTTCCACTGCACCTTGTACATGTCGGCGTTTTCGACCGCATCCCACGACACCACCAGCGATTCGATGGCCGGCTCCACCTCGACGCCGATCACCTGGGCCGGGGCGGCCGGCGCGCGGCTCACGGTCACGGTGTAAGTTTCCATGGCCGTGCCGTTCTCGGCGGTGACCTTTACCTTGACGGTGTTCTCGCCCACGGCGAGGTCGGCTTCGAAGTCGGCGGTATCGCCGTTGCCATCGGCCAGTGCCATGTCGTTCGCGTCGAGGTAATGGACCTGCGCGTTGGCGTGGTTCGTCGTGGGAAGGATCGTCACCTTCGCCACGGCGTTGGCCACCGATGCCGAGTAGCTCGTCACCATTGAGGAGAACATCGACGGCGTCAGCGCGATGGCCGTGCCGTCAGCCTCGGTGACCCGCAGGTTGCTGAGCGTCGCGTCGGACGACTTCGCCGGCGCGCGGCTCACGGTCACGGTGTAAGTTTCCATGGCCGTGCCGTTCTCGGCGGTGACCTTTACCTTGACGGTGTTCTCGCCCACGGCGAGGTCGGCTTCGAAGTCGGCGGTATCGCCGTTGCCATCGGCCAGTGCCATGTCGTTCGCGTCGAGGTAATGGACCTGCGCGTTGGCGTGGTTCGTCGTGGGAAGGATCGTTACCCTCGCCACGGCGTTGGCCACCGATGCCGAGTAGCTCGTCACCATTGAGGAGAACATCGACGGCGTCAGCGCGATGGCCGTGCCGTCAGCCTCGGTGACCCGCAGGTTGCTGAGCGTCGCGTCGGACGACTTCGCCGGCGCGCGGCTCACGGTCACGGTGTAAGTTTCCATGGCCGTGCCGTTCTCGGCGGTGACCTTTACCTTGACGGTGTTCTCGCCCACGGCGAGGTCGGCTTCGAAGTCGGCGGTATCGCCGTTGCCATCGGCCAGTGCCATGTCGTTCGCGTCGAGGTAATGGACCTGCGCGTTGGCGTGGTTCGTCGTGGGAAGGATCGTTACCCTCGCCACGGCGTTGGCCACCGATGCCGAGTAGCTCGTCACCATTGAGGAGAACATCGACGGCGTCAGCGCGATGGCCGTGCCGTCAGCCTCGGTGACCCGCAGGTTGCTGAGCGTCGCGTCGGACGACTTCGCCGGCGCGCGGCTCACGGTCACGGTGTAAGTTTCCATGGCCGTGCCGTTCTCGGCGGTGACCTTTACCTTGACGGTGTTCTCGCCCACGGCGAGGTCGGCTTCGAAGTCGGCGGTATCGCCGTTGCCATCGGCCAGTGCCATGTCGTTCGCGTCGAGGTAATGGACCTGCGCGTTGGCGTGGTTCGTCGTGGGAAGGATCGTTACCCTCGCCACGGCGTTGGCCACCGATGCCGAGTAGCTCGTCACCATTGAGGAGAACATCGACGGCGTCAGCGCGATGGCCGTGCCGTCAGCCTCGGTGACCCGCAGGTTGCTGAGCGTCGCGTCGGACGACTTCGCCGGCGCGCGGCTCACGGTCACGGTGTAAGTTTCCATGGCCGTGCCGTTCTCGGCGGTGACCTTTACCTTGACGGTGTTCTCGCCCACGGCGAGGTCGGCTTCGAAGTCGGCGGTATCGCCGTTGCCATCGGCCAGTGCCATGTCGTTCGCGTCGAGGTAATGGACCTGCGCGTTGGCGTGGTTCGTCGTGGGAAGGATCGTTACCCTCGCCACGGCGTTGGCCACCGATGCCGAGTAGCTCGTCACTATTGAGGAGAACATCGACGGCGTCAGCGCGATGGCCGTGCCGTCAGCCTCGGTGACCCGCAGGTTGCTGAGCGTCGCGTCGGACGACTTCGCCGGCGCGCGGCTCACGGTCACGGTGTAAGTTTCCATGGCCGTGCCGTTCTCGGCGGTGACCTTTACCTTGACGGTGTTCTCGCCCACGGCGAGGTCGGCTTCGAAGTCGGCGGTATCGCCGTTGCCATCGGCCAGTGCCATGTCGTTCGCGTCGAGGTAATGGACCTGCGCGTTGGCGTGGTTCGTCGTGGGAAGGATCGTCACCTTCGCCACGGCGTTGGCCACCGATGCCGAGTAGCTCGTCACCATTGAGGAGAACATCGACGGCGTCAGCGCGATGGCCGTGCCGTCAGCCTCGGTGACCCGCAGGTTGCTGAGCGTCGCGTCGGACGACTTCGCCGGCGCGCGGCTCACGGTCACGGTGTAAGTTTCCATGGCCGTGCCGTTCTCGGCGGTGACCTTTACCTTGACGGTGTTCTCGCCCACGGCGAGGTCGGCTTCGAAGTCGGCGGTATCGCCGTTGCCATCGGCCAGTGCCATGTCGTTCGCGTCGAGGTAATGGACCTGCGCGTTGGCGTGGTTCGTCGTGGGAAGGATCGTCACCTTCGCCACGGCGTTGGCCACCGATGCCGAGTAGCTCGTCACTATTGAGGAGAACATCGACGGCGTCAGCGCTACGGCCGTGCCGTCAGCCTCGGTGACCCGCAGGTTGCTGAGCGTCGCGTCGGACGACTTCGCCGGCGCGCGGCTCACGGTCAGGGAATAGGTCTCCATGGTGGTGCCGTCTTCGGCAGTGACGCTTACCTTGAACGTGTTCGCGCCCACGGCCAGATTCCCCTGGAAGTCGGAACTGCCGGAATCCGCATCGGCCAGCTCCACGTCGTTCGCGTCCAGGAACCGGATCTGCGCGTTATCATCGCTTGTGGTGGGCAGGACCGTCACCGTCGCCACGGCGGTGGCCACCGACGCCAAGTAGCTGGTCATTGCTGATGAGAACATCGGCGTGAGCGCTACGGACATGCCGTCGAGGTCGGTTACCGCCAGACTGCTCAGCGTTGCGTCCGCCGAAGGTGGCGGCGGCGGTGGCGGTGGCGGTGGCGGCGGTGGCGGCGGTGGCGGCGGTGGCGGCGGGTCGCTCACCGGCTCATTTCGCGGCGTATCGCTGTCGTCTGAGACCTGGCTCAGGATGAGTCCCGCGATTCCCGCCCCGGCGGCTATCCAGCGGCCCGGTTTCTCGGACCGGCTCGGCAGCGGCGGGGGCGGCGGGTCGTCGTCATCGTCCGAGGTGTCCGGCGGCGACGACGGCGTGGTGGCGACGGTTTCGTCGGGTGTGCTCGACGCAGGCGGCGGCGGGGGCGGCAGAGCGGCCGCAAGCTCCGCCGGTGCGCTCGACGGATCCGGTGCGCTCGACGGCTCCGATGTGGGTGTGGCGGTGATTTCCTCCGGCTGCTTCGACAAAAACGGAGGGTCGTTCTCGCCGGGTTCGTAGAGCGCGAAGCGAAGTCCATGATTTTCGTTGGGCTGCCAGAGCCAGTCGCCCGTAAGCAACCACGACCCGGTCTGCACCTTCCATTCGGGATCCCCCATCGGCACATCGGCTTTCCCCGAGGTCACCAGGCTGAACGCCTGCGGCGCGTCCGCCGCCAGGTTAGCCACCACGTAATAGGTCCGGTTCGCGTCAAGCACGGCGGCGAACGGAGCCCAGAACTTGTTGGCGCCTACCGTGAAGCTGTCCGGATTCCTGAAACGCGCGAGCAGTTCGCCGGGTTCTCCCGACTCGTCCGCATGGAGCGTGAGCAGCGGCAGGGTCAGCTCGTCGGCCGGTGAGCGCTCCAGGTAGAGTTCGACGCTGCCGAGCATGTAGCCCCGGGCGGCGGATCCGGTGGTGAAGCCCTGCCCCATCACGGATCTGGACCACGCCGACTGCGGCTGCTCTGTATTGGAAACGAACATCAGCGGCTGTTCGACGCCGGAAAGGGGTTCCCGCGGCGGCGCGACCCTGGAAACGATCGCCGCTCCCGGCGTCGGGCCGGGGGTATGGGGCGCGCCGTCAAGCGAGAACTGAAGTACGCTGGTTACGTCGATACCCCAGCTACCATCACCGCGACGCGTCCACGACATGTCCTCCACGCTCCAGTCCGAGGCCGGCGATTCGCCAAGGCCCGCCGTGACGCCCAGACCGAAGACAATCCCGGCATCCGCTTCCAGGTTGACAGCCAGGTAATAAGTCGTATCGGCTTCAAGCCACGTGTCGGCCGGGGCCCGAAACGTATTCAAACCGACTGCGAGGTTCACCGGATTGGCAAATCTGGCGACAAGCTCGCCCGGTATCCCGGCGTCGTCCGCATGCAGCGTGACGAGCGCATGGCTCAGTCCGTTTGACGGCAAGAGCCCCAGAAACAGTTCGACGCTATCGAGGTCGTAGCCGTGGGTATCCGATCCGGTCGTGAAACCTTGCGCTCTGGCAGCGTAGGACGGGGCAATAACCGCGTATCCGGAATTGGAGGCGAGTGGGGCGGCCTGCGTTGATGCAGAGAACGACAGGATCGCCAAGGCCAGCACCCCTGCAAGCCTGTATAACCCGCCTAAGCTGCGGAAGCCGTCGCGCGACGCTGCCATGCCGTTAGCCATCGGGAAAGCTGAAGTCTTTGGTAACGCGCTCACCGGGCGCCAGAGGCTGAAAACAACATATTGTCGGGTCAAACCATAGGCGGGGGCAGGATACCCTATCTTGTAGCTAACGTGAAGTATTTTGCACAACTAACCACAATATATAGTGATTCGTTTTTTTTCGGACCCGAAATTTCGGTCAAAGTGCGTGGTTTGTCGTAGAGGGGTTTCGGTTACTTATGGCTGATCCGCAGACTCCAGATCGGGATCCCTTGGGATGCCCAAGCGCCCTTCGATGCGACTGAGACGAGTGTTCATGGAATTGAGGCCAGTATACAAGCGCTCATCTAGTCTGAACTTCCAGAGGCTGTAGTAGCTAACCCGTTGTTTTTTCGTAACAATAAAAGAAACTGCGAGATCGCTACTGGGAACGTTCCAGGCGTACGCCGAGTAATTTGAAGGCCTCGCGCTGTAGCGCGGTGGGCCGGGTGAGGACCTTGAACGGTTCGGTGTCGGGCAGGCGGGCGACGACGCGGTTCTTGGCGACCGTCGCCAAGTCGTCGAGCAGCGTGCGGAAGCTGTGCACCGGGCACCCCGATGCGTTTCGTTTGCGCTGGGCCTTGTTCTTGGCGGATCGCGAGACCTCGGCCGGCGCCACGATGGAGGGGCGCGCGGCGGCGGCGGCCGCCGCATCGTCGTCGTCGAACAGCAGCGGCTTGAGCCGCTCCCGCATGTGCCATTCGACGTAATAGGCGAGCATGCACAACAACACATGCGCCCGAACCCGCCCGGCGGCACGGTGGTAGATGGGCCGCACCTTCAGGTCCACGGTTTTCAAGCTCCTGAAGGCGCGCTCGACGACGCTCAGGCGCTTGTAGGCGCGCACGGTCCCCTCGGCGTCGAGCTCGCCCGCCGGCAGGCTGGTGCGCACGATATACAGCCCGTCCAGGGCCGCTTCGGCGGCGATGGACTCGGGTTTGCGCCGGTAGGTGAACGCGTTCTCGGCGATCTCCAGTTCGAAGTGCTTGGCCATCTTGTACTTGCCGACGACCTTGCCGACCCGCACCCCGATCTTGTCCTGGCCCTTGAGGCGGCGCTTGTCGCGCTTCGTGGCGGCGACGATGGGATCGAGTTCGCCCTCGGTGGATTGCAACAGGTCTTCGCGCTTACGCGCCCGCTCGGCGGCGAGCAGCGGATTGCGGCACACCATCAGCCGCTCGCCCGGATAGGCGGGGCTTCGGATCTCGATCAAGTCGGTCTCGTCGAACAAGGACAGTTGCACCGCCCCCGATTCCACCAGTTCGCGGAGGGCGGGCGCGCGCAGGGCGCTAATCCAGTCCAGGCCCGCCGGGCGCACGTCCTCGCGGATGCGCGCCTCGGTGAGCATGCCGCGGTCGCCGACCAGCACCACGCGGGACAGCCCGAAGCGGCGACGCAGCTTGTCGATCTGCGCGCCCACCGTGGCCGGATCGGCCGTGTTGCCGTCGAACACCTCGACCGCCACCGGACAGCCCTCGCGGTCGCACAAAAGCCCGAACTCGATCTGCAGCTTGCCGCGTTTGCCGTCGCGGGAATAGCCGCGCTTGGCCAGCGGGCAACGGCGCCCTTCCAGGTACACCGAGGTGAGGTCGTAGAGCACCAGGGCGCCGTCGGCGAGATGGCGCTTGGCCAGGCGCCGCTCGATGGCGTGCTGGCGTTGGAGCAGCCAGTCCATGGCGGCGTACAGGTCGTCCTCGTCGATCGCCCCGAGCCCGAGCGTCTCGGCGAGCGAGTCGCGCGCGGTGGCTTCGGCCAAGCCCCGGGCGGTGGCCAGCTTCGAGCCCGGGTCGAGGATGCGGGCGACGATGAGCGCCAGGACGCGCTCGCGTTGCGGCGAAGCGGCGGCGGCGATGGTTCGGTCCAGGCGCAGCTTGCGCAGGGTGCCGAGCACGGCGGCGACATGGCCGTGGGGCAGGGAACGTTCGATGTCGAAGGCGTCGTCGCGGCCGACGAGGGGTTCGTTTTTCAACAGGCGGCGCAGGGTCTCGACTTTCTCGGCGGGCCAGGCGGTGAGATTGGCGAGGGTGCGTTTGCGCACGCGCTTACCCTCGCGCCAGCCTTCGCGCAGGAGCACGGCCGGTGGCGAGCTGCGGTTGGGGACGGTTTCGATATACATGGGAACGAGTATAGGCTATAACGCTTGTAATTGCAATATAAAGATGCGTATATACATGGGAACATATGTGAAACGCTCGGGCGCGACTTTTGTATCCGAATCAAGTGCTTAACCCACTATCACCGGGTAAAATGGGGGGGAACTTCAGTCTAGTGAATTCAGGCGAGTTTCAACGCTGCCGATTCGATCTCCCAAGCTCGTTTCAACGTTGGTAATACGGGCATTTATCGAATTATGACCTGTCAGCATGAGCAACCCCAGGGACACACCCACGGTGATGATGGCGGGCGCGGAAACGGCGGGCATCATGGTGAACGGATTTCGAGACTCGAAGAAGCGGTGAAGCACACCGCAAAATTGGATGACCTGACGGATATCAAGGTGTCACTGGGCACGATTGTAGAAAGGCTCGACCATGTTCCCACAAAGACATGGATTCTGGGCGCAATACTGGCCGCCGTTCCAACGCTCGTGTTGATCATGCTGGGCGTTATTCGACTAATCGATTCTCTCTTGGTTCTAGTGCAATCTGGAAATTAGAAACGATTGTGGACACCACCTGATCCGCCAGGAAAACCGCACGCCTGAATCCTGGCCGTCGATCAATTCCCTCGCGACGGCCGCGGGACGAGGTCAAGGCGGCGCTTGATCGTGATCTGGAATCCAACTCCCCAGGCATGACAACAAGGACAAGGTCGTGATCACTGCGCCTCCTCCGCATTCTGTGGATCGTGCTTGCTGAACACCGACTATTGGTGGGGAAGACGAATCTGGACGAACTCGAGCGCATCCTCAAGGACAAGCTCCAAATGCCAAGGCCTCGGATCCAGGAGGTGGTTGCATTTGTTGAGGCGCACGCCGACGTGGTTTCACCCCTCGCCCCGGCTTCGTGGCCGGAAGCCGATCCGGATGACCGCTGGGTTGTCTCTGCTGCTGTCGGCCCCCACACTTACGTCGCAGCGAAGCGTTCGACCGCAATCTACCCAGCGCGTTCACGGGCCTGCCTAAGGGCTCTCGACGGCACGCCCGAATGGAACTCACGTTGCGCCGCCTGGATTCGATGCGTGTGCTGGCCGGGTTGCTGGAGCCGGTGAGTGACGGCGCAACCGAACGCTGGCGGCTGCATCCGCTGGTGCGGGAGCATTGCGCCAAGCAACGGTTCCGGGAAACCCCGGAGCGCTTCCGTACCATTCATCGGCGGATCGCCAATGCTCTCGTGCGTCGCGGAGAAACGGTACCGGCCATGCGCTTGCTGTCCTACTTCCGGACGTGTGCGCAGAACAATGTCGAGTGGGAAAGGTACGGGGCTTTTGCCGATCGCTGGGCACTGGACCCGGCACCGAAGGCGTCGTTGGAGACCGTTACGTGCCCTCGCCGACAGCGGTCTCCCTGGGTCCTGCGAAAATGCCCTCCAGGCGGGCCACGCGCTCGGCGAGCGCGGCGATTTCCTTGCGTAGCCCGTCGATTTCCTTGCGTAGCCCGTCGATCTCCTTCCGCAGCCCGGCGATCTCCCGGTGCATCTCCTCGCGTAGCCCGTCGATCTCCTTCCGCAGCCCGCCAATCTCCCGATGCATTTCGCTGCGGAGTTCCCCCAGTTCGCGGCGCAGGTCCGCCAGCGGACGCTGGCCGTTGAGAATGAGTGCGGCCAAACCGATGGCAACGCCGATGATGGTGTATATCTCTGGGGACATGATCGCCGTTCGGAGTGCTGTGCTTGCCGGTTAACGCCCGTAGCTCGGATGCGCAAGCAATCCTACCACGCCGGGGGTGAAAGCCGCTCCCGGAATCCGGGCAAAAGCGCCAGATTCGCACGCGGGGAGTCGAGCGCACGGCTCGAGGCGATAGAAGACATTGAGCATATTTGAGATTGACGATGAAACTTAAACCCATCGGAAGCGACCGTGAATTAGATCGTGCGCTGGAGCGTATCGATGAACTTTGGGGCGCGTGTCTGAAGTACTGAACAAGAAACGAAGTTTGACGCGACCGATGATCAAGAGGTTGCATGACGGTCTGAAGATTCCCTATGAGAGCCTGATCGGGTAGGCGCGGGACAGTTCCATCACGAGCCCGCACGAAATCCCGTGTGCGAGGCGTGCTCCAAATTATTCGCTTTACCTGGCGCAGTCTTCGTAATCCCGCGAAAGACATCGGCTTGCAATCTGTTGTGCGGTGGTAATGTCGGAAGCGGATAGTTGCCCGGCAACCGTATCGCGCAAATTTTCGCCATCCTCGTGGCCGTTGACCGCGGCAAGATTGGCCCAGACGTGCGCCAGAACATAGTCCTGATCCACACCCTCTCCGTCGAAGTACACCTGGCCCAGTCTGTATTGGGCCAACTCGTGTCCCTGTTCGGCGGCCCGACGGTACCAAAGCGCTGCCTCGGCATGATCCTGGTCAACACCCAGACCGCCTGCATACATCACACCAAGATTGAATTGGGCCCGATAGAATCCCCGCTCTGCCGCGCGGCGCAGCCATTCGATGCCTTCAATGTAGTCCTGGGGCACGCCTTGTCCGCGGACATACATCGTGCCAAGGCTGGACTGGGCGGCCGCCAGCCCTTGCTCGGCGGCAAGGCGATACCAGTTGGCCGCCTCGCTGTAATCCCGGGTGACGCCCAGGCCCAGCGAGTGCAGTGCTCCAAGCTTGAATTGCGCCGCTACGTGCCCCTGCTCCGCGGCCGCACGGTACCATGACGCCGCCTCCACCTCGTTCCGGGGTGCACCCTCGCCACGTTCCAGCATTGACCCCAGGTTGTACTGAGCCTGTGCAACACCCTGCTCCGCCGCCCGACGGTACCAGATCATCGCGTCGCCCAAAAACTGGGGGACCCCCTCTCCCGTGGCGTACATCTCGGCGAGTCTCATTTGAGCCGCCGCATGATCCTGCTCGGCCGCGCTCCGGTACCAAGTCGCTGCCGCACCAAGATCCTGAGCGACGCCAAGGCCCTGTTCATGCATTTCTCCGAGCCTGAACTGCGCCTGTGCGTGCCCCAATCGTGCCGCCCGTTGGTACCACCTGACGGCTTCGGAGAAATCCTGCGCGGCGCCTTGCCCGCGCTCAATCATGTACCCCACGTTGAATTGCGCCGGCGCGTGTTCCTGCTCGGCCGCGAGCCGAAACCAGTTCAACGCGGATACGTTGTCAATCACGGTCCCCTGACCGGTGGCATACATCAAGGCGACATAGGTTTGCGCGACCGGTCTGCCCTGTTCCGCAAACGGCATCAAGTCGCGAAGAGCGCCGCTGAAATCTCCCCTCTGAAACTTCGCGACACCCAGTTCAATTTCCTGGGCGTCCGCCGCGAGGGCGGCAACTAGTACAAGTATCGCGACTACACCCGCGAATGGCCTAATCATCGTCATTCGCTCCCAAGTGGTTTGCGATGCAACGACCATTTGATTGTACAGGGTTGCTTGGCGACCATTGCTATTGACACTTTCACCGCATTATTATTATAACTTTCACCACGTCCTTATTGATGGTTTCCCCACCCTTGTGAATTCCGACCGTGGTTGATGAGCCCATGATATTGCCGCGCCATCTGATCGCCGAATTGCAGGACGCGCTGACTTATACGCGCGTGGTCAATATCGTGGGCGCCCGTCAGGCCGGTAAGACGACCCTCGTTCGCGATCTTTTCCAGACTGGAAAATTCATTTCACTGGACGACGACACGGTGCTTGAAGCAATCGAAGACGATCCGTGGGGGCAGTTGCAGCGGCTGACGGATGAACCGGAGAATACGCCGCTGATTATCGACGAAGCGCAACGCTCCAGGAAGCTGCCGCTGGCGATCAAGAGAATTGTCGACCTCAGCAATAAAAAGGGGCAGTTCGTCCTCACCGGCTCATCGAATATGTTCACGACGCGGCATGTGGCCGACTCGCTCGCCGGGCGGATGCTGACGCTGACGTTGTGGCCAATGACCGTCGCGGAAACCATGTCACGCGGCCCGTCCACGATTCTCGATTGGGCCGTCTCCGAATCGCAAGACTTGAAGAATCTGCCGACACCGGAACCTGCGAGCAGGACAGGCTATATCGATCTCATCCTCAAGGGCGGCTTTCCCGGAATCCAGGATCTTGAGCTTGGCAGACGGCAGAAGACCTATCGCGGTTACATGGATACCGTGGTCGACCGTGATGTCGCGGACATTGTTCCTATCCGGAAAACAGACGCGCTGAGGCGTTTGATCGATCAGCTTGCCGTGCGGACAAGCATGGAACTCAACATTGCGGAACTTTGCGAACTCATCGGCGTGCAGCGGCATACGACCGAGCAATATCTCGATGTGCTGCTGCGGCTGTCGATGATCACCAAGCTGGGCGCGTGGACATCCGGCGAAGCGCGCCGTGAAATCAAGAACGCCAAATACCATTTCGCCGACACGGGCATCGCGGCGGCGCTACGAAATCTTTCTCCGCAATCGTTCGACCTTGACGCGAATCCCACGGCGCTGGGTGGATTGCTGGAAAGCTTTGTCTTCTCCGAACTCTTGCGTTCCGCGCCCTATCGGAAAAACGGTTTTCGTTTCTATCACTGGCGCGATCATCGGGGACGCGAAATCGATATTCTTGTGGAGAGCGCGAACCGTATGGCCGCCATTGCAGTCAAAGCATCCACATCGGTCAGCCGCCGGGACTTCAGGCATTTGGAATGGTTCACCGGCGAAGGGCCGGGTAAGACCCGGATCGTGACCTCGATCATTTTCTATTTGGGCGATCGAAAACTGCAGTTCGGCGAACGCCGGTACGCGTTGCCGGTGGCCTGTTTGTGGGGGGGTTCGAGCGAATGCGCGTTCAGCGCGTAATAGCCGAGAATTCTGGTCTGATCGCCATCCGTGGCGACCCAAACGCGCGTAAAGTCTCCTGCCTGATGTTTCCTTGCGGATTGAGGACGGCATCAGCCGCCATGCGTTACCCGGGCTCGGTGCAGAACCATCGCCTCACGCAGCGCATCGGTCGCCTCACGCAGCGCATCGGTCGCCTCTGCCGGCGCATCGAGTCGGGTAGGAGGCTGCGCACAGCGCTTGCAGGCTAGAACCGGCCGAGCAGCCGCACTCCGAGCGAGTCCAGGTCGCGCGAGCCGGGGAGGTATCCGCGCGCGGAACCCGCGCGGATCAATTCGATTTCAACGGCCGCATTGCGAACGAAGAACCAGTTCGCCGACAGGCCCACCAAGTCGCTGGATCCATAGGCATCGTGGTCCGAGTTTGAGTAAGTCAGGCGCACACCCAAGGCTTCGGTGGGGAACCCGGAATTCTCCTGGTTGATGGTGGTTTGCGTGAGCAGCAGTTCCGGCAATAGATCAGCGTCGCTCCGGCGGGCATGAGCACCGGCGTACCAGCCGGTATCGGGCCATACATAGCGGCCGTCCACGGCATACTCCGTTGCGTATTTTTCTAACGGCGGTTTCATACTGGCCGCCATGTGCTTCGATATCACTGCCGAAGCTCGGCATCTACCAGGCGAGCGTCTGATGACGCTGACGTCTACATGGTGGAAAGTGAAGGAACTGGCCGGGGTGGAGGACGTACGTCTGCACAACCTCAGACACGGCTATGCCTCGCCCTGGGAGAGAACCTGCCGATTCATCGACGCACACAGCCCGCCGAGACGGGGTTAGCCTGGGGAATTCTTTCAGTACCCCTGGTGCCGGTCACGCAATAGATCTTGCCGTATCCACTCTACCTGCCGCAGTCTTCGTAACCCCGCCCAAGACAGCGGCTCGCAATCTGTTGGGCGGTGGACAGCGAAGCGGTCAGATAGGCTCGGCGGACTGCCGGGTAGGGGTAATCCCGAGCGATGCCTCCAGCAGCGCTTCCAGCCGCGCCATGCGTTCGCGCAATTCGGCCAAGCCTTGCTCCATCGCCATCATCCGATTTTCCAGCCGCTCCATGCGACTTTCCAGCCGGTCCATCCGGCCATCCTGCCGATCCATGCGCTGATCCGACTGCCGCGCCGTGCGCAACATCAGCCCTGCAAGCGACAGGCCGACAGCGATGATGGCGATGAACTCGGCACTCATGTTTGCAAGCTAACACAATGCATAGTTGGACTGCTACGCGCGAATCTCGCAGTTCACACAACATATTGCCAAACGACGGTGGCGACTGAAACCCCATGGCCTCATGGGATTTACCGGGACCGGAACCTGCGCGAATTCGGGGTGCGAGTGTACGGGTCGGGCACTTGATGGGCCTCGGTCACTCTTACTGGCAAAGCTCGACCGGCACCTGGCGATGGTCACGGGGGCACGGTGTCGCCGACGATTTTGCAACCCTCATGACGTACGGCCCGCCGGACGGTGTTGGGCCGATTCGCAATGTCTTCTCCAATCCCGATCGCAACTGCAACGGACTGCGACAGGAAGAAGCACCTTGCGGAGTCGCCGGGAACGAAGTGGATGGCGCCGCGGACGGCATCATCACGATCGGCAGCATCTCCTCCGGCGTCAATCGTGCGCTCAGGGGACCCTCGGTAGATGCAATAATCGAGATCGGGTTGACGGACTTCGATGGCGACGGCAAGGATGACCTTCTGTTTGCGCTCGTCGAAGACACCAACATGAAGGTGGCTCACCTCATATCGTCCGCGCGGATCGTCGACGAGAGCATCGTATTTACGAGAGGCGATCTCCGATTCGACGACAAGATTCACGACAGCGGCTCGTACCAGATTTACGCGCCTGAGTGGGCGCCGCTGCCTGTAGAGACCGCCGTGGCCGCCGCCGGGGATATTGACGCCGACGGACTTGGCGACATCCTGCTCGCCGTGGTTCCGTGGACACAACTCAACCCGACAACGCTGGGTGCGGCCTACGTCATCATGGCGGCCGACCTGCCGCACCTGGACGCCGCGGACGGTCAGCGAGACGGCAAGATCTTTCTGTCGCACGTCGTGCGCAAGCGGCGCTGAGAGGCGTCGGCATCTTATCGGCCGTCGGCGCGGTGGGCATCTGATGTCGCTTCAGTTTACCTGGCCGAGAGTGCGGAAGCAGGCCGGGCTGGAGGATGTGCGCGTGCACGACCACGCCACGGGACAAGAAGCAATTGCTTCGCACGGTGCTTGAGGAAGTGATGGTCAGCGCACCGCGCGGCGAAATCTGTTGTGCGGTGGCAATGTCCGAAGCGGATAGTTGCTCGGCAAACGTATCCCGCAAATCCTCACCCTCTTCGTGGCCGTTGACAGCGGAAAGATTGGCCCAGACATACGCCATTACAGTGTCCTGGTCCACGCCGTCTCCGTCGTAGTACATCTGCGCCAGTCTGTACTGGCCCAGATTGTGTCCCTGTTCCGCGGCGGCACGGTACCATGACGCCGCCTCGGCCTCGTTCCGTGGTACGCCTTCACCACGTTCATGCATTGACCCGAGGTTGTACTGAGCCTGTGCAACCCCCTGCTCCGCCGCTCGACGGTACCAGATCATCGCATCGCCGAAGTGCTGCTCGACCCCCCGTCCGGTGGCGTACATCACGGCGACATGCGTTTGCGCGATCGAACTGCCCTGTTGGGCAAACGGCATCAAGTCGAGAAGAGCGCCGGTGAAATCTCCACTCTGATACTTTGCGACACCCTGATCAACGTCCTGAGCGTCCGCCGTGAGGACGGCGAATAGTACAAATATCGCGACTATTCCCGCCAGTGCCCTGGTCATCGTCATTCGCTTCATCGAGTCATAAAAAAACCGGCGGCCTGATTTCTCAGACCGCCGGCTTGTCTATAGAACCGTCAGGTATTGGCTAGAACTGGAAGCCAACGCCTGCCGATGCACCGGTCTCACCACCGGCGCTGGTGACGCCGATCTTGAACGATGTCGTGTCGCTTTGAACCTGGAAGCCCAGAGCAAAGGCCGACTCGCCGTCGAAGGCGCCCACACCGATGGAAATACCGCGACCGTTGATCGCCGGCATTCCGGCCAGCGCCATGGACGCCGCCACACCGGCCCGGACCACTTCCAGGCTCTCGCTCAACTCACCGATCATGGTGCTGTTCTGCCCGATCATGCCGCGGTTCGTCATGATGCGACCCGTGTTCGCCATGATGTTGCCCGCGTTCGTGATGATGTCGTCCTCGTTCGTGCCCACGCGTCCGCCCAGCGCCTCGATATCGTCCTCGTTCGTGCCAATGTCGTCGGCGGTAGCCTTCAGAGCAGTACGCCTGGCGACCAACTGGTCGTAGAAATTTGCCGGAGAGTTGAACGCATTCCGAACGGCCGTTGTTGCAGCTTCCCGGGCCGCCACCTTCGACCTGAGATCCGCCTGGGCTCGCCGATAGGCTTCGTTGAGCAGCGGCTGCAGCAACGCGTTCACGTTTTCGTCCCTGAGCTTCTTCAACGCCGCCGCGGCAATGTTGGTGTTGCCGACGAGTTCACTGTTGCCGAGCGGGACGTAGTTGTCATAGTCCATGTTGCGGGATATGTTGAATGCAACATATCCCGCAATAATCGACAAACAGCTTCTCCCCGGCGCGATGGTTCTGGCGCATCACCACGTCCCGTCGACCCAGCCAACGCGTGTAGTGCCTGCAAAACGTCGTGTATTGATAGGGGAATTATATCGAATAGTGACCAAGCGCCCGCTTGAGTCAGGCTTTCTTCAGGTACTTCCAGGCGTTCTGATCCTTCGGCGGTGTCCCCAGGACGGCACGGGCAATGTTCTCAGGCGTGTCAGGTATACGAGCCGGTAGGGGCTTCGTCACAGGACGGCCCCTAGAGCGAGTGGGCTTTTGCTGCGGCTTACTCATGGCTTATCCTCCGGTTCCAGCTCGGGATCGCCAGGGATGCCCAAGCGCCCTTCGACGCGGCCCAAGCGGGCATTCATGTTCTGGATATCCCTGCGGATGGCCGCATGGTCTTCCCTCATGGCGGCTCGCAAGCTCGTTTCAAGGCTGGCAATTCGATTATCAACGCCAGTGATTCGATCTCCCAAGATCGTTTCAACGCTGGTAATACGGGCATTTATCGAACTGTGTCCGGTCACCATAATTGTGGCTAAGATGCCAAACAGAGACACCATTACGGCCAAGGTCGCCCAGAATTCCTTACCCATGACTATTATGTATCTTACCTACCGGCTAGGGTTCCCCCTAGCCTCACTGGATTATACACAACATTTTTTTTGCAATAAAAACGTGAAAGTCTTTCGGGAGCCCACAAAGTCGGGCTACCCGCTGAATGGAATCCATCCGCCCTTCCGCGATGTCGAGGTGCGGGAGGTCCAACGAAAGTCCACAAGGCGCCTTGGCGCTCGGCCAGTCGTCAGGTCCGAGCGTTACGCACTGTCTCAATAGGGATGAACATTCGCGACGGGCGCGACGGCAGCGACCGAAACCCCATGGCCTCATGGAATGCGCGGCGCTTTGCCGCGATCTCCTGACCGCCATCTTCGGTTGCATCCAGTATCACGGCTTTCAAGTTGTGCTTTCCTGGATCAAGCGGCTCAATGGTTACCCCTTGCGGATTGAGGACGGAATCAGCCGCCATGCGTTACCCGGGCTCGGTGCAGGACCATCGCCTCACGCAGCGCATCGGCCGGCTCCGCTGGCGCATCGAGAGCGGCAAGAAGCGCATCGCGGTCCTCGGGCGAGAGCACCGTGCGTTCATAATCAGCCATCGTGGTCCAGGCGCGTTCCAGTGCCGCGCTGGTCACGAACGTGGTCTCGTCGATGCCGGGCAGGGCGGCTGCCTGGCGGATCTGCGCCTTGACGTGCGGTTTGGTACGTTGTTCCATCCGTGCCGTCTTCGGCTCGTCGATGGCGAGCGCTGGATCATGGAAGTTCAGCATGGTCTGATCTCCTTGGTCTGCTCGAAATGTACGGTAGTTCACCGGACATGCCAAGGCCTTTGCGGTTGTCCCGCCTGGTTGAGGCCGATCGGGTAGGAGGCTCCTGTTCCGCCAACGGCATCAGGTCGCGAAGAGCGCCGGTGAAATCTCCACTCTGAAACTTTGCGACACCCTGGTCAGTTTCCTGGGCATCCGCCGCGAGAGCAGCGGATAGTGCAAGTATCGCGACTACACCCGCGAATGGCCTAATCGTCGTCATTCGCTCCCAAGTGGTTTGCGATGCAACGACCGTTTGATTGTACATCGTGACATAGGGCGCCTTGGCGCGCGGCGGTGCCGAGGTCGAATGGTTGCTTGGCGACCGTTGCTATTGACACTTTCACCGCATTTTTATTATGACTTTCACCACGTCCTTATTGATGGATTCTCCACCCTTGTGAATTCCGACCGTGGTTGATGAGCCCATGATATTGCCGCGCCATCCGATCGCCGAATTGCAGGACGCGCTGACTTATTCGCGCGTGGTCAACATCGTGGGCACCCGTCAGGCCGGTAAGACGACCCTCGTTCGCGATCTTCTCCAGACCGGAAAATTCATTTCACTGGACGACGACGCGGCATGTGGCCGACTCGCTCGCCGGACGGATGCTGACGCTGACGTTGTGGCCAATGACCGTCGCGGAAACCATGTCACGCGGCCCGTCCACGATTCTCGACTGGGCCGCGTGACATGGTTCGTATCCGGAAAACAGACGCGCTGAGGCGTTTGATCGATCAGCTTGCCGTGCGAACCAGCTTGGAACTCAACATTGCGGAACTTTGCGAACTTATCGGCGTGCAGCGGCATACGACCGAGCAATATCCCGATGTGCTGCACCACTGCCACATCGTCAACATCCGGGGCAACAGCTACCGGATGCGGGCGCACCAGGATCTGTTTCGACCCGCGCCCGAGGATCGTCGAGAAGGCGTCGCCAAGTGACCGTCGGACCCGAGGTGCCTGTTGGGCCGGACTTAGGTCGCTTCGCTCCCGGCGTCCGGCCCAACAGGCACGGTCCGTATTCTTTCCGCATGGGCATGATGAGCATATCGCTGCCGGACGCTCTGAGGTCCTTCGTAATGGAACAGGTTGCGTCGCGCGGCTACGGCACCTCCAGTGAATATGTACGAGAGTTGATCCGCAAGGACCGGGAGCGTCAGCGACTGCGGAGCCTGTTGCTCGAAGGAGCCGGGTCCGCGCCGACGGAGCCTATTTCGACAGATTGCGAGAACGCGCGGACCCACGTAATCCGGCGTGAGCGGCAAGGGGATCGTCGCGCGCGAACGAGCCCAGCGGGATATTGAAGAGGCGGTCGATTACTATTCCGGTGAAGCCGGCGAGAAAACTGCGTTGGGCTTCATCGATGCGCTTGAGCACGCTTACGCTGGTATTGCCGGAGTTATTCCGCTGGTTCGCCGAGATGCTCATCGAGTTAGCGTCAATGGTTTCCTTGTTGGGCACGTAACCGAAACAGCGCAACCGCCGGTCATGCAGCCGGTGCGGGGGTTGCATAGATTCGATCTTCGTGGAAGCCGAATTCACTTGGGCAAAAGATCGAAGGGATTGACTGACTTCCCGTTGCGGCGGATCTCGAAATGAAGCTGGGGAATCCGTTCGGGACCCAAGCCCATTCTTGCGATTACCTGCCCCGGGGCCACTTGTTCACCCTCAGCGACCAGCAACCGGTCATTATGGCCGTAAGCACTGAGGAATGTGTCGTTGTGTTTGACGATGATCAGATTTCCGTACGCCGCCAAGCCACCACCCGCATACACCACCTGACCCTGTGCCGTCGAGCGGATGTCCGCGCCGATCGTTCCCCCGATGCCGATTCCGCTTCCCGTCCCGGCCGACACGCCGTAGGGACTTACGACCGGACCGCGAATCGGCCATCGCCAATGCGAAACAGCTTCCAGTGGCACCGGTGATCGCTCCGCCACCGAACCGGTAACTGACGCATCGGCGCTGACTGCATCGGCGACAGGCGGCGCGGAGGGTGCTTCTGTCGTCAATGAACCGGCGGCCGCCACCCCAGGCGTTAGAAATAGTTTCTGGCCCACCAGAATCAGGTCGGGATTCTGCAAGCTATTCCAGCTAGTCAGGTCGCGAAGATCCAGCTCGTGACGCCAGGCAATGGAATATAACGTCTCACCTGCTTGCACGACATGTACACGCAGCGTGTTTGCTTCGAAGAACTCGCGCGATTGCTCCGAATTGTCTCGCGCCGCTTCCTCCGAGGGCGCTCCATTCGGCTCCACAGCCTGCTGTTCCGTGACGGATTCAATCGTCGTTCGCGAGCAGGCGCTTACCGACAAACAGACTGGAATCAACCAGCACGCACAGCGAATATGCATTTGCAAATCAGAAACGATTAGTCGTCAAAAAACAAGTCCGACGGCACCTCTTGGCGGCGAGTCGCGAAATGTTTTTCGGCGGTCATCCACTGCAATATTTCATAGTACCGACGCACGTTGGAGACGTAGCGAACCGGTTCCCAGCCGCGAGCGTAGCCTCGCGGCACGCGTTGGTACCAGTTTGGATCGGTGAGTAACGGCAGGCGCTCGCGCACCTCGTCCCAGGAATCCGGGTTGCCTCCCTGAATCTCGGTGATAAGCCTGGCACCTTCCAAATGCCCGAAGCCTACGTTGTAGGCGGCTAGTGAGAGCTTGATTCTATCCGGTTCGGAGATTCGGATCGGTACTTTCTCCATCAAGCGAACAAGATATCTTGCACCCCCCAAAATGCTTTCAAGTGCGTCCGTGCGGTCTACGACCCCCATCATCCCTGCAGTCCCCTGGGTCAACATCATCATGCCGCGTACACCGGTGGGCGATACGGCCTTTGGGTTCCAATGGGACTCCTGATAGGCCATCGCCGCCAGCAGACGCCTATCCAAACCTGTCTCATCCGCGGCCCGCAGGAAAAACGCCTTGTAATTCGGCAGCCGCGATTGGAAGTGTTTGACGAACGCCTGCGAATCCGCGTAGTCGAAATCGTGTTGGACATGAAAATAATAAGGAGGTCGAATAGATTTGAGTCGACTATTGTGTAGTCGATTCAACAGGTCGGCAAAGCCCTGCGGTTTGCGGGTGCCTCGCCGATAGATCAGCAGGGGTTGAACACCCAGGCGGAAAGTTTTATGAAGACGGTGAAATGGAAGGCGCGTAGCGCGCTCAACTTTCGAGGGGCGCTCGGCCAGTCGTCAGGTCCGAGCGTTACGCACCGTCTCAATGGTTACCCCTTGCGGATTGAGGACGGCATCAGCCGCCATGCGTTATCCGGGCTCGGCGCAGGATCATCGCCTCACGCGGCGCATCGGTCGGCTCCGCTGGCGCATCGAATTGGTGAAGCCGTCGCGGCAGGCTTTGTGGCCGAGCGCAAGGACGACCCACACACTTACGCCGCAGCGAAGCGTTCGACCGCAAGCTGCCCAGCGCGTTCACGGGCCTGCCACAAATCGTAGGCCATCTGCATACCAAGCCAGGTCTCGGGCGTCGAGCCGAACGCCTTCGACAACCGTATCGCCATATCCTCCGTCTCCTCGATCGTCGCGAAACGCCATTACGTCGCCTGTCAGTTCACAATTGGCGACCTCGCCATCGCAAGTTATCGAATGCCTATGCGTGTGGAGGGTGTGGGCAGAATCCACTTTACCTGCCGCAGTCTTCATAATTTCGCGAAAGACACCGGCTCGCAATCTGTTGTGCGGTGGTAATTTCCGAAGCGGATAGTTGCTCCGCAAATGTATCCCGCAAATTTTCACCGTCTTCGTGGCCGTTGACCGCGGCAAGATTGGCCCAGACATGCGCCAGTACATGGTCCCGGTCCACGCCATCCCCGTTGAAGTACATCTGCGCCAATCTGTACTGGGCCAACTCGTATCCCTGTTCGGCGGCCCGACGGTACCAAATCGCTGCCTCAGCACCGTCCTGGGCGACGCCCAGACCGCCGGCATACATCACACCAAGATTGAATTGCGCCCGGGCGGACCCCTGCTCCGCCGCTCGACGAAACCAGATCATCGCATCGCCGTCATGCCGGTCGATCCCCTGTCCGGTGACGTACATCACGCCGAGACTCGTTTGAGCCTCAACATGATTCTGCTCGGCGGCGCTTCTGTACCAGGCCACTGCCGCTCCAGGATCCTGAGCGACGCCAAGGCCCTGTTCATGCATTTCTCCGAGCCTGAACTGCGCCTGTGCGTATTCCAATCGGGCCGCCCGTTCGTACCACCTGAGGGCTTCGGGGAAATCCTGCGCGGTACCTTGACCTCGCTCAATCATTTGCGCGAGATTGAATTGCGCCGGAGCATGTTCCTGCTCGGCCGCGAGCCGAAACCAGTTCACCGCGGACACATTGTCTCGAACGGCCCCCCCCAGTCCGTTGGCATACATCACCGCGATATAGGTTCGCGCGATTGAATTGCCGCGTTCCGCCAGCGGTATCAGTTCGCGAAGAGCGCCCGTGTAATCGCCGCTCTGATACTTTGCGACACCCTGATTGGTTTCCTGGGCGACCGCCGCGAAGGCGGCGGATAGTACAACTATCGCGACTATTCCCGCCAGTGCCCTGGTCATCGTCATTCGCTCCATCGAGACGTAAAAAACCGGCGGCCTGATCGCTCAGGCCGCCGGCTGTTTATAGAACCGTCAGGTTTTGGCTAGAACTGGAAGCCAACGCCTGCCGATGCACCGGTCGCACCACCACTGCTGGTGACGCCGATCTTGAACGATGTCGTCTCACTCTGAATCTGGAAGCCCAGAGCAAAGGCCGACTCACCGTCGAAGGAACCCACGCCGATGGAGATGCCGCGACCGTTGATCGCAGGCATTCCGGCCAGCGCCATGGACGCCGCCACACCGGCCCGGACCACTTCCAGGCTCTCGCTCAACTCACCGATCATGGCCGTGTTGCCCGAGATATTCCTCGAATTCGCCGTGATGTTCGCCGCGTTGGCGCCAATCGAACTGGTGTTCGTCCCGATGGCACTCTCGTTCGCGATGATCCGCATCTCGTTCCCCACAATGTTGCCGGCGTTCGTCATGATGCCTTCCGCGTTGGTATCGATCCGTCCGCCCAGCATCGTGTCGGCTTCCATTCTGGCCGTTTGCTCAGCCATGATCGCTGTCGTGTTGCCTGCGATGTTGGTGACGTTCGTGTCGATCCGTCCACCCAACGCCGTGTCGGCCATCTCTCTGGCCGCCGCCTCAGCTGTGTCAGCTTCCATCCGAGCCGTCATTTCCGCCTCGTCCGCCGCCGTCCGGTCCATCGTCTCCTGCGCGATCGCTGCCTCGTTGGCATCGATATCCATCTGGTTCACGGCAATGGCGCCCCAGTTGGTGTCGATTCGACCTTCAAGACGAACATCCTCCGCCTCCAGTAAGTCGATATCAGCGGAGTTCTGGGTGACCGGACCGGTTTCGTCCATATCCTCGGTCGCCGGATCGTCCACTGCCGTCAGCGCTGCAATGGCGCCCCAGTTGGTGTCGATTCGACCTTCAAGACGACCATCCTCCGTCTCCAGTAAGTCGATATCAGCGGAGTTCTGGGTGACCACACCGGTTTCGTCCATATCCTCGGTCGCCGGATCGTCCACTGCCGTCAGCGCTGCAATGGCGCCTTCGTTGCTCGTGGAGCGATTTGTATTCGCCGTGATCGGACCGGTTTCGTCCACATCCTCGGTAGTCGGATCGTCCTCTGCCGTCAGCGCGGCGACGGCGCCGTCAGTGCCGGAAAGGGCCTCGACCTGGGTAGCCAGCCGGTCAGCCGCGGACTTCGCGTCGCTGGCGGTTTCGTGGTTCGAACTGATCGCATCCACGAGCGCCTGACCGTCGTCGTCGCCATCGCTGGCGTCAGCTTCCACCAAGGCATTCACCA
This sequence comes from Candidatus Rariloculaceae bacterium, assembly GCA_965237785.1. Classification (GTDB taxonomy): domain Bacteria; phylum Pseudomonadota; class Gammaproteobacteria; order Steroidobacterales; family Rariloculaceae; genus UBA6522. The sequence continues at coordinate 3,865,415 of OZ250159.1, read as the reverse complement.
ACGCCTTGACCGGATTGGCATCGTCGAGAGCCTGGAGCTCGTTGAACGAAGCAAGTTGAGCCTCGGCGGTAGCCAGATTCTCGTTTGCCGCCTTCTGGGCTGCCGTGTCCTCTTCGGCATCATCCGGGGCGGCGGCGTCGGCCGCTGCCTTCTGGGACTTGCGCAGCAAGACCAACTGATCAAGATACTGCTGCGTATCTCTCTGGTTGGCCTCAAGGTCATTGGTCGCGGCGACTCGGTCGTCATAAGCAGCCTTCAAGTCGTCCGCGGCGTCGGTCGCGGCGCCTTGCAGGTCCGTGAGGCCCTCATAGTCTTCCACGGTGTACGGTGTGTCCTGGAGATCAAAATTAGTTTCCACCTCGTTTGGTGTAGCCGGATCGTCGCCCATGCGGTCAACCACCAGTTTGCCTGCCGCCAACGAGTTCTCCACGCGGCCCTTCTGCGCCGCGAAGAAGTTGTACTGTGCCTGCGCCCTGCGCACATCTTCTGTCAACTGGATAGTCTGTGTGCCGTCCTGATTGCCCGCAAGCGTTTTCTCGGCGATTTCTCGGCGCTGCCAAATTTTTCTTGGCCATCTTGTAGTCCGCGTTGACCCCGCTGATCGTCGAGTCCTCAGTAACGCCCTGATTAGTCACTTCCAAAAACGAGATTTCGTCGGTCTCGGTATCAAGGTCATGGTCGATCGTCCGCACCGAGAAGGAGACAGCTCCATCGTCCGTGCCGTCGGGATTGACCTTGGTAAGAGCAAAGTCTGGAGGAACTATGAGGCTGCTTTCTGGATCCTCCGGATCCTGCCTTACCAGCCCCACCGTGGCGCCGCCCTGCTTCTTGACCCGGACATAGGTCGTATACATGGTTTCGTCTACATCGGCGGTCGTGTCGTCATCCGCCATTGTTTTCACCGTATAGGTTTCAAACTCATACGCCTGCCCGGTGGAATCGAAACCGGCAAAATCGGTTATGTAATTCTCAAGCTCAACCGTGTCTCTCAACGTCTCAGCGGCCTGGGCAGCCGCATAGGCCTTCATCCAGGCGCTGTTAGCCTCGGTAGCCGCAGCCTTGCGGTCTTCTTCAGCGTAAACCGCCTCGTAAATGGTTCCCCCGCCGGAGTGCGCATTGCGAGCCGCAACCGCATTAATGTGGGCTCCATTGGCTTCATCCCGCTTCTCCAGGTTTCTGGCGGAATCATCGGCTTCGTACGCCTTTTCCGCCGCATCCAACTCGGCCTTGGCATCCACTGCAGCCTGCCAGAGCGTTCGGGCCTTCGCGATACCGCCGCCGACATCGCCGGCGCAGGACCGAGCCATATTCGTCAGCGCGGCTGTCTGGGTTGGGGTCAACCCGTTGTCACCCACTTTGCCCGTGTCAGCGGCAGCGGTCACCGCCTTGATCGACGCCGCACACGCCTGCGGATCCCCGTATGCATCAGGGGCTGGAATCTGCTGGGCAACCGTCGGCCCTGCCGTCAGAGCACCCAAACCGAGCGCCCCAAGCGCCATTATCACAAAACGTTTCAGAACCATGAGTGTTCCCCTGTCCATTACATTGCCCCTTGTAGAAAAATGCGTAGTCATCTGAAAGTAACCTCGTTAGCCGTGCCCATCAACCGGAATTTGTTCCCACCGACACGGAACTTCAATTACGGCCGGATTTTAGCCAGTATCCAAAATTAGCACAAGCTTTTTCCAATTTCCGACGACCCCTATTGAGCCCACGGCAATTACATGAATTATATAGAAATAGAATCAGGATTGCATTGTTGTTAAGCAGTAATCGGGATTCCTAGTACCAAATTTCCGCGCTCTTGGGGACACAATACACAAAAACACCCTGTTTGGGCACCCGCGAAACAAAAAAACCTCCGGCGCGCGGGCCCCGCAGATGACCGGAATTGTGATTTGGCAGGCATTTAGCAGATTTTCAGCATCGCTCATTGTGGATACCAGCCGGTTTGCGAACCGTGTCCTCGCAACCGTTCGTACCGGCACTGGATGGTACTTCAACCTGGTTACCGGCCGGCAGGGATACGGTGAGAACGCCCTGGGCGGTCCCATTGCGTCCCCGCGTGTGATGTGCTGGACAGCTTCGGCCGCCGTCCATTCGCCGGAAAGATCGCGTTGCATCGCACGCTCGACGATGAACGGTCGACCCCTATCGACGGTCGGCAGGCACAGCGTATGGAGTTCATGGACGGACCCATATGGCATAACACAAATATATATATCGTGGCCGACCGTCGCGAAACGAGCCCGCGAGCACCCGTCCCATGGTGTGGCACGCGCAATCATCTCGACCGACGGGCGCCAATACTGCATGTACCGACTACACGATGGCGGCGGGAGACCTCGTAACCCGGTAAGGCCGTGCGGGAACACGACATTAGCCGCCAACACCCCACCGACAGAACAAGGGGCATCATGAAACAGGAGACTTGTCCCGAGGCCGGCGCACACGCGTCGGCACGATGGCCACCCCGTAATGCTCGCCCCACTCTTGATAGGTGCGGTTCAGCCGCGGTTCGTAGCGGTGCGCCTTGATCACGCCGGACTTCAGGTTGTCCGGCACGACGATCTCCGGCACCGCCCCGAAGTACTCGAACGCGCGCACGTGCGAGCCGATCCAGTCCTCCATCGCCTGCGACCAAGTCGCCTCGGCATAGGTGTAATTGGACGCGCCCATCACCGCGACGAACACCTGCGCAGGAATCGACGACAAGGCACCCTTGGCGTAGACGGTAAGAAGCCATATCTCGCCGTTGAGGTCCAAGCGCGTGTTATCGGCTGCCCGCTACGGACGCAAAGCCACGATTGCAAACAAGGACTATACTCAGTGCCTCCCAATGACAGGAGCTTCCCTTGTGCCGACGATAACACTGCGTTTGCCCGCCCTTATGGCGATCGGATTGCTGGCCGCGTCGCCGGCAGTCGCCCTTGAGTTCGACGACATCGATATTCCTTACGAGGAAATCACCCTGGACAACGGCCTGCGCGTAATCGTTCATACCGACCGCAAGGCGCCCATCATCTCCATGATTACCTGGTATCACGTGGGCTCGAAGGACGAGCCGGAGGGCAGGACGGGTTTCGCCCATCTCTTTGAACACCTCATGTTCCAGGGCAGCGAGAACCACGACGAGGACTACTTCGGCCCGCTCAGCGAAATCGGCGCGACCGGCGTCAACGGCGTCACCGATTTCGATCGCACCAGCTATTATCAGACGGTGCCGACCGGCGCACTGGAGCGCATGTTGTGGCTGGAATCCGATCGCCTGAGCCATCTGCTCGGCGCGATTGACCAGGCGACGCTCGACGAGCAGCGCAGCGTCGTGCAAAACGAAAAGCGGCAACGCGAGAATCAGCCTTTCGGAGCGGCGTGGGACCGGATGTTTCGGGGATTGTTTCCTCCCGGCCATCCTTATCGGAACCCGGTGATCGGCTCGATGGAAGACCTGGATGCAGCGACGCTTGAGGACGTGAGCGACTGGTTCAACACCTATTACGGCGCCTCCAACGTCGTTGTCGTGCTGGCCGGCGACATCGACGCCGCCACCGCCCGCCCGCTGATCGAGAAGTACTACGGCGATGCGCCGGCGGGCCAGCCTCTCACGCGACTGACTCAGTGGATTCCACGGTTGAGCGAGAACCGCCGCGAGACGCTCTACGATCGCGCCGCGAGCGGTTTCATACGGCGGTCCTGGCCGGTGCCCTCCACTCCCGGTGAATCCGTGGGCCTGGCGCTGTGGGGAAGCGCGTTGGCGTCGGGCCGCACGGCGCCGCTTTACCGGGCTCTGGTCGAGGAGCATCGCCTGGCATCCAGCGTCTTTGCGTCACCCATCGAACATGAGATTGCGGGGGTGTTCACCATTTCCGTGCAACTCCTCCCGGAGGCGAACGTTGCGGAGGCGCGCCGGGTCCTCGACGAAACGATGGCTGAATTCCTGGTCTCGGGGCCGGACCCCGAGCGCCTGGAGCGCCAGCAGGTGCAGAGCGAGACGAACATCATCCGGGGATACGAATCCGTGTCCTCCAAGGCGCGGGCGCTGGTCTCGGGCGCGGTCTACGCAAACGACCCCGGGCGGTTCAGGGCGCCGATCGCCGCCGTCCAGCAAGCGACTTCCGAGAGCCTGTCGGAGCTGGCGAACACCTGGCTGACGCGCCCCTATTTTGAACTGACCGCCTTGCCTTTCCCGGCAAGCGGGGGCGCCGCGGCCGCCGGTGCGGATCGCAGCACGCTGCCCGCTGCCGAGGCGGCCACGGCGCTGCGCTTTCCCGAGATCGTGGAGCGGGAACTGGATAACGGGATCCGCATCGTGCTCGCCCGGCGCGAAGGTTTCCCGGTGACGGATCTGGTGTTTCGATTCGAGATCGGGTCAGCGGGCGAGACGGGGGAAGACCGGGGCGTTACGGATATGGCCTTCGGGCAACTCACGAGCGGGACGACCTCCCTCGACGCCGCCGCAGTCAGCGTCGCGTTTGAACGGCTCGGGAGCTATGCGAGGGCGACCGGCGGCACGCTGTCGAGCAGCCTGTCGACCGGCGGCTTGACCGAGCGCATGCCGGAGATCATTTCGCTGACCGCCGATCTGTTGAGCAACCCCACCTACCCCGAGGACCAGATGGCGCTGCAGACCGAACGCTGGGTCGCCGATATCCAGCAAGGCAGGGCGCGCCCCAGCGCCGTCGCCATGGCAGCGCTTGAGGAACAGGTATTCGGGGTGGAGCATCCCTATGGGCGGCAGATCGCCGAAGAGGCGGTGCGGCGCATCAACCGGGGCAGCGTTGCGGACTTCCACAAGACCCGCATCAAGGGACAGCCCTTTTCGGTGTTTGCGGTGGGTGACGTATCCATCGACGAACTGGCGCAATGGGTGTCGCAGAGCTATGCCGACTGGACGGCCGATATGCCGGCGAGCCAGCCGGTCGCCGTGATGCCGGCGCCGCCGCCCGAGGGGCCGCGCGTGTTCTTCATCGATATGCCGGGAACCCCGCAGAGCGTGATATTGGCCGGTTTGCCGGCGCCGCCCACGCCGATCGAGCCGAATGTGCCAAGCGCGATCGCCAACGAAGTCATCGGCGGTGGTTTCGTCTCGCGGCTCAACAATAATCTTCGCGAGGACAAGGGCTGGAGTTACGGCTCCCGGACCATACTGGATACGGACCTGGTCCAGCCGATTTTCCTGGTGAGCGCACCGGTGCAAGCGGACAAGACGGCTGAAGCGGTGGTTGAGATCCAGCGGGAACTCGAGGAATACATTAGCAGCCGGCCGGCCACGCCTGAAGAATTCAACCAAGCGCGGGAGCGCAGACTCCGGGCGCTGGCGGGGCAGTTCGAAACCGGCCGTTCGCTGCTCAACAGCCTCCTTTCCAGCGCCGGCATGGAGCGGCCGTGGGACTACCCGCTGCGCTACGGCGAAGCTTTGCAGGAAGTGACCCTGGATGATGTGCACGCCGCGGCGCGTGAATTCATTCGACCCGACCGTTTGACGTGGGTGATCGCCGGCGATCTATCCCTGTTCGAGGCGGACGTGCGCGCGCTTGGCGTAGGGGAGGCAATGCAGATCGACGTATTCGGTCAAGCGGTGGAAGCCGGCGAGGGGGCGCCTGAGCCAGCGGGAGATTAGCAATCGGTGGTACTCACGGCCTGACCTCGGGTTCAAGCTCGGGATCCCCGGGGATTCCTAACCGTCCCTCGACGCGACCTAAGCGGGTATTCATGGCATCGAGCCGAGTGTTCACGGCATCGAGCCGAGCGTTCACGGCGCCAAGGCCAGTGTACAAGCGCTCTTCCAGTGAATTCAGGCGAGCCTCGACGCTGTCGATTCGGTCTCCCAAGGTCGTTTCAAAGCCGCTGATTCGATCTCCCAAGGTCGTTTCGACGCTGGTAATACGGGCGTCTATTGAATTGAAGCCGGTCACCATGAAAAGGGCGAGAGTCGCTATGAGCAGACCCAGGGACACGCCCACGGTGACGATGGCCCAGAACTCCTTACCCATGACTCCTGCCTACCGGCCAGAACCCCCCTGACCTCTCTGGATTATACGCACCATAATTCTTGATGATAAATGTGAAAGTCTTGCTTGAGCCCAGAAAGTCAGGCGACCCAGGGCGGTAAATTTCGGGTTACAAGCGCGCGGCAAGCTCTGCTTCGAGTTCGTCGGGCATCACTCGCTTGCCGAGAACCCGCCCGTCGGCGTCGTTCAGAACCAATTCGTTCGCCGCGAACCACCTGCGTTCGGGCCTGGGAGCGATCTACGTCAAGGCGGCCGGCAGCGATTTCTCATGAATCGCCTATCTTGAGACTCCAGGCAAGGGCCATGAAATCGGTGGTGTGTTCTTTGCTTCCACCGAGGATGGACCGGCGCGTCAGGGCTCCGGCTCTATTACCCGCTCGATTCCAAAAAGGTGCCCTTCGACGCGGGCGAGACGCCGGTCGATGTTGTCGAGGCGCGTATCGATGGAGTCGATACGGGAGTCCATTCGGTCGAGGCGTATTTCGATAGAGGCGAATCGGGCGTCGATTCTATCGAACTGGTCGTCGACTCTATCGAATTGGGCGTAGACTCTGTCGAACTGGGCGTCGACGCTATCGAAGCGGCTATCGATGGAACTATGTCCGGTCACCATCAGAGTGCCGAGCGCCGCGCCGACGCCGACAATGGCCACACCGACGCCGACGATAGCCCAGAATTCCTTACCCATGCCCTCAATCCAGCGTGGAAACACGACAAATACTACCACGCGGCGGTTGAACGCCACTCTCCGAATCTGGACAAAAGCGCGAGATTCGCACGATCTCGCAGGGTTACAGCCGCGCCGCAAGCTCCGCTTCGAGTTCGTCGGGCATCACTCGCTTGCCGAGAACCCGCCCGTCGGCGTCGATCAGGTAGTTGAACGGCAGGATGGTGGCGCCGTAGCGGATCGTGATCGGACTCGACAGCGCCTGCTGATCGCTCACGTCGGGCCAGGGCAGCTCGTATTCCTCGCTGGTGTTCCGCCAGACCCGTTCCTCGGCGTCCACGGAGAAACCGAGGATTTCGAAACCGCGGTCGCCGTATTGCTCGCGCAGCGCCTTCAGCTGCGGAAACTGCGCGAGACATGGCGCGCACCACGCCGCCCAGAAGTCGATCAGGACGAGTTTATTTTCGGCCAGCAGGTCGTACAGCCGCACCGGATTTCCCGCCAGGTCCGGAACGGTGAAGTCCGTCACACGCTCGCCGAGAGCGAAGCCGTCCACGTTGTCCGCGATCCGATCCATGACCTCGGATCGCAGTCGCATGGGCAGCAGTTGGCGGCGAACGACCTCATCGGGCAGCAGCGGCTCCAGTTCGTCGAGCTTCGCCAGCACGGTCGTGGTCTCCTCGCGCCCGCCGAGTTCCAGCGCCAGGTAACTGGCCAGCGGGTCTTCGCGCTGGCGCACCCAGGCGTCAAGCGCCTCGTCCTCGATCGCCTTGAGCGCCTCCCAGCCGGCCCAGGCCCGGTCGAGGAGCGAACTTTCGCCGTCCGTGGCGCCCGTGGCGTAGATCCCCGCGTCTTCGAGCGCCCGCTTGCGGGTCATGACATCCCGGTAGTTTGCGAGTGCCTCCAGGTACTCGGGAGCTGTCTGCCAGGAGGCGATGAGCCGTTGATGGTAAGGGCCGCCTTCGGCGCTGAGCCCCGATACCCAGTCGCCGTGGCTGACAAGTACTTCCTCGCCCGGCTCGACGATCAGTTCGATGGTTTGCTCGGTCCGGCCATCGACCTGGAATTTCAGCGTGACGAATCGCGGCGCCCAGGTATCCGCCCGCAACTCGAACCGCCCGTCCTCGATGGGCACGGCCGCGAACTCTTCGCTTTCGGAAACCAGGGAGGTGTACTGCGTCAGTACGACTTCGCCGTCCCGGACGACTTCGCCCAGATCGCCGTGGATCCTGAACTCGGTACCAGACTCGCACCCCCAGGCAAGGCAGGCGAGAAGGACGATACGCCAGTGCACGATCGGACGGAACTGGCCTTGCCGGAACTCGATTCCCCGGCGCACTACTGGAAGATCTCCTCAAGCGCTATGTCCAGGTGATGGCCGCGCAGATCCTTCGCCAGGATGTTGCCGGTGGCGGACTCGACCAGATAGTTCTTCGGCACGCCGGTCACGCCGTATGCAAGCGCCGCCTCGTGCTCCAGCCCCATTCCGGTATCAAGCCAGGGCAGATCCTCTTCCTCGGAGGCGATTTCCCAATCGAGGCGGTCGTTGTCCACGGTGAAGGAAAGGATCTCGAAGCCCTGGTCGCCGTACTTGGCATAGGCCGCCTTCATGTGGGGAATCTCGGCCCGGCACGGACCGCACCAGGAAGCCCAGAACTCCACCAGCACCAGCCGGCTGTCCGCCCGCACGTCGGCGAGCCGAATCGATTCGCCGTCAAGCGTATCCGCGACGAAGTCCTGGATGTCGGCGCCGACCGCGAAGCGCCGCCGCTCCTCGACCCGTTTCGCCTCGACCACCTCGGCGCGGGCGAGTCGATCGATGACCCAGGGGTCGTCCGGCGTCAATTCGGCGAGTCCCCGCCAGGCGTCGAGCATCCAGGGGCCGCCCAGCCAGGCGGTTTCGATGGTGAGACGGCGCACCAGCGGATCCGGATGCGTGGTCGAGACCCGGGCGCGGCCCTCGATCTCCGCGTCCATCATGCGGTCGAACGCCGCGTCGTAGGCGTCGACGCGCACCCGCCGCTCTTCTTCGGTCTCCCCTTCCACCGAAGGAATCAGCCGGAGGTATTCCGCCTGGGCCTCGACGTACTCCTCCGAAAGCCGCCAGGAGTTGTAGACGGCGTCGTTGTACGGCCCGCCCTCGATGACGAAGAGCCCGGGCCGGGTCATCCGCAAGCGCAGATTTCCCGGCTCGAGGATGAACTCGTTGCCCTTCATCGGCGCGTAACGCTGTCCTTCGTGCCCGATGGCGTCGAGAACGTAGAAGTAGACATCGCGCGGCGTATCCACCGCCGCTTCCACCCGGAACGTGCCGTCGGGCTGAAGGGGCGCCCTGGCGATCACATTGAGCGACGCTTCCATCGACGATGGCGCGCCGGCGCTGGAGGCAGGCGCCATGCTTGTAGCCGGCGCCACGGTCGAAGCTGCCGCCATCGAGGTGGCGGCGGCTCCCTCCGCCGGTTCGGCCTTCGGGGTCCAGACCACGAAGTTGCCGCTGGCGTAGTGGGCGGACAGGTCGCCTTCAAGAACGAACGTCCCCTCCTGTGCAGCGGCGGCCGAGCAGAGTGCAGTCACCAGCACGAGCGGAGAAATTCTCAAGTATCGATTCATTTTCAGCGTTCCTGAATTTCGCCCAGGTTATTTGACAGTATGCGACTCCCGGGCGTGCTACTGGAAGAATTCCTCCAGCGCTATGTCCAGGTGATGGCCGCGCAGATCCTTCGCCAGGATGTTGCCGGTGTCGGACTCGACCAGGTAGTTCTTCGGCACGCCGGTCACGCCGTACGCAAGCGCCGCCTCGTGCTCCAGCCCCATCCCGGTATCAAGCCAGGGCAGATCCTCTTCCTCGGAGGCGATCTCCCAGTCGAGGCGGTCGTTGTCCACGGTGAACGAAAGGATCTCGAAGCCCTGGTCACGGTACTTGGCATAGGCCGCCTTCATGTGGGGAATCTCGACCCGGCACGGACCGCACCAGGAAGCCCAGAACTCCACCAGCACCAGCCGGCTGTTCGCCCGCACGTCGGCGAGCCGAATCGATTCGCCGTCAAGGGTATCCGCGACGAAGTCCTGGATGTCGGCGCCAAGCGCGAAGCGCCGCCGCTCCTCGACCCGTTTCGCCTCGTCCACCTCGGCGCGGGCGAGCCGATCGATGACCCAGGGGTCGTCCGGGGTCATCTCGGCGAGTCCCCGGTAAGCGTCCAGCATCCAGGGGCCGCCGAGCCAGGCGGTTTCCAGCGTGAGGCGGCGCACCTGCGGATCCGGATGTGTGGTCGAGACCCGGGCGCGGCCCTCGATCTCCACATCAGCCATCCGCGAGTATGCTGCCGAAGACCGGTCGACACGCGCCCGCCGCTCTTCTTCGGTTTCCCCTTCCACCGAAGGAATCAGCCGGAGGTATTCCGCCTGGGCCTCGACGTACTCCTCCGAAAGCCGCCAGGAGTTGTAGACGGCGTCGTTGTACGGCCCACCCTCGATGGCAAAGCGCCCGGGCCGGTTCATCCGCAAGCGCAGATTTCCGGGCTCGAGGATGAACTCGTTGCCCTTCATCGGCGCGAACCGATGTCCTTCGGTCCCGATGGCGTCGAGAACGTAGAAGTACACTTCGCGCGGCGTATCGACCGTCCCCTCCACACGAAACGTGCCGTCGGGCTGAAGGGGCGCCCTGGCGATCACATCGAGCGACGCTTCGATCGACGATGGCGCGCCTGAGCCGGAAGCCGGCGCCATGCTGGTGGTAGCCGGCGCCATGGTGGTAGCAGCAGGCGCCATGGTAGTAGCAACCGCACCGCCCTCCTCCGGCGCAGCCTTCGGTGTCCAGACCACGAAGGTGCCGCTGGCGTAGTGGGCCGACAGGTCGCCCTCCAGGACGAACGTCGTTTCCTGTGCCGAGACTGCCGCGCAGAATGTCGACAGGGCGACGAGCGGCCATGCTGTTTTGCATCGATTCATATCAATTTTCCGGTTCATTCATCCAAAACTACCAAGTGCTCGCCGTTTACCTGCCGAGATACTATCAAGAGACCTGCATACCTCGCCTGAGTTCAATTCTCCCGATCACAGCGACATGTGAACCGACAGGTTGAGGACTCGGCCGTAGACCGGTGACGGGTTGGTATTATTCCCCTCCAGTACCATGCCCTCGGCGTCTACCGTGCGCACCGTGCCGAAGTCGTCGCCCAGGTTGTTCACCGTCAGCGACAGGCGGGCGCCCTCGGCCCAATCCGGTACGCCGAGCAACCCGCCGTCGACAAAGTTGTAGATCAGCGTCAGGTCGGCGATCGTGGGCGGACTATAGTTGTTCGTAACCCCGGCCAACGTGCTGCCGGTACCGGAACTCGTGGAGATGTCCAGGCCGGCTTCGAATCCCCTGTAGGCCCAGGTGAATTGCGCCGTTGTCGACGACTCCGGCACCTCGTTGATGACCGTGTTGGTGCCGTCCCTGTGCCCGAGGACGCTGATGACCTCGTCGATCGCGGTATCGACGACCACATCGTACTTGCTGGTCCGGGAATGCCATAGCTGGACGCTGAAATCTCCGTTGGCGGCCGCGTGCGTGTAGTAGGCCTGAAAGTCCACGCCCTCGCGCAGTACCGACGCTACGTTGATAAAGCGCCGCTCCTGTATCCAGATGTCATCCGTGGGATCGTCGGGATCCCCCGGCAGGATCGTTATGCTGCTGGGCAAATTTTCCCGGTCGATTATGAAGGGCACGTTATGATTGATTCGATCCATGTAATCCGTCTGGTTCCAGGTGACCTTCAGGCCCAGGCCGGAAGGGGCGTTGTATTCCACGCCAAGATTCAACGTGTCCGCCGTCTCGGATTTCAGGTCCGGATTGCCGCCTTCGATAACGAGGGCTTTCTGCTGGGACAGGTTTCCGTTGGGAAGCTGGACCAGCAGACCGCGGTATGGGCGCGTCTCGTTCTCGCTCGTGCGCCGCAGCAACTGGTTGAGTTGAGGGGCCACGAACGAGGTCTGCCAGTTCGCCCGCAGGCGCACGCTCTGCACCGGTGAAAAGACCAGGCCGGTTCCCCAGGTGGATGCGCTGCCTGCATCCGGGAGGTCATCCGCCCGTTCCGTCGTTCCGTCCGCGGAATCCCGGTAGACGACATCCGGAGCGCCGTACGAGTCCCAGCGTCCGGACAGGCTCAGCGACAGGTCCTGGGCGCTGTTGCCGCCGATGAGCGGTACCAGGCTCTCCAGGTACCCCGCCCGGTTGCTGCGGCTGGCGTCGGTGTCGAAGCTCGCGATGTCCCCGATGGGCGATGAGCCAACGACCCCGATGCGGAATTCCGACATGCTCTTGAGTGAGGTTTCCTGGGAACTGACGCCCAGGAGTACACTCACGTCGCCGGCGGGCACCGTCCACGGGCTGCCTCGCAGCAACGCGTCGAAGCGCGTCTGTTCGTTGGTGCTGGACGCATGCAGGGTATCGATGATGTACGGCGTCAAATCGCCGAACGGGTTGGCCGCCGGAGGCGGCGGGATGCCTTCAAAGCAGAACCCGAATGTAAAAACATTTCCCTCCGCCTCGCAGGCTTCCCTCGTGCTGAATCCTATAAAAGCGCCACGCCTTGGCGTCACGCCATCCGACCCCAAACCGGCAGTCAAGCCTATGACATCGGAAGAATTGAGGCGCCGGCTGTTGGCATCCTGCGTGGTGACTCCAAATGTCGCCTCCCACTCCCAGCCGCTGCCGCCGATGGAGCCGTCCAGGTCGATGCCCAGGTCCAGCGTGTCGGACCCGGTCAGGGTGGATGGCGCCGGCAGATCGCGGCGCTGAGCCCTGATGTGGACGTTCCTGTCGAACGGGTTGAATGGATTAACCCTGTTTAACGTTACGCCGTCGCCAAACTGGAAATAACCCTGGTTGTACGTGGTATCGCGGGTCTCGTAGCGGGCCCGGAACTCGCCGCTGAAGTTGGCGGTGAAATCCCGGTCGAAGCTCAGCGAAACACCGTCGCTGCGGTTCTCCGGCAGGACATGATATCCGGACTGGGTTTCCGCCCCCCAGTCGGGAAGGCCGAACTCGGTGATGTCGTCGACGCTGGAATTCTCGTTGAAGCCCACCGGCAACACGGCGTTGTATACGCCCGTTGCCCGGTCCTTGTCCGCCTGGGCCAGGGCGCGGTATTCGGGCACGGTGAGCACATCGCCGTCCAGTCGATAGAGGACCGGAAAGCCCGTCCCGTCGGCGAGACAGCAGAAGCGGATGTCGAACTGCGGACCCGGAAACTTCGAACGCTCGAACAGGGTCAATTCGCGGTCCGCGCCGTCGAGGCCGGAATGCTCCGAGTGAGTGTAGCTTGCGCGAACCCGGGTCCCGCCCAGGTTGAAACCGCCCGAAATCGAGCCGCGCCATTCGTTGTAGCTGCCGTCGCCCGGCTGGTTGTAGTTCAGGTCCAGTTCGGCGCCCTCGTAGTCCCTGCGGGTAATGATGTTGATCACGCCGCCGACGGCATCGGAGCCATACACGGCGGAGGCGCCGTCGAGCAGGACTTCGATGCGTTCCACGAGCGCCAGCGGGATGGTCGATACGTCGGTCACGCCGCCGAGGAAACCGCTGTAACCGATCCGCTTGCCGTCGACCAGGATGAGGGTCGATTCACTCCCCAACCCGCGCAGGTTTACCGTGGAGGCCCCGGTGAAATTGGCGACGTTGTTGAGGTTGTTGCCGAAACTCTCGGTCGTGGCGTTGGCGTTCTGCGGCAACTGGCGCAAGACGCGCTCAAGCGTCGCTTCGCCCGAGGCGCGGATGAAATCCCCGTCGAGTACGATGAGGTTGCCGGCCAGTTCCTCCGGCGTCCGCGCTATGCGCGAGCCGGTGACGACGACCTCCTCGATCTCCGTCAGCGGGACGACCGGCGCCTGCTCGAGCTCGGTCGCCGGTGCGACTTCGGCGTCCTCAAGTTCGGTCGCCGGAGCGACTTGCGCGCCTTCGACTTCGGTTGCCGGCACCACGGGCGCTTGCCCGACTTCGCTCGCCGGTACGACTGAGGCGTCTTCGAGTTGGGTTGGCGCGACGCCTGACGCCTCCTCGATTCCAGTGGCCGGAACCACCGGCGCCTGCCCGACTTCGCTCGCCGGTACGACTGGCGCGTCTTCGAGTTGGGTCGGTGCGACGACCGGCGCCTCCTGGATTTCCGCGGCCGGCACGCTCTCCTGTGTTTCTTGCTCGTCCTCCTGGGCCGTAGCAAGCATGGGCAGGGCGACAGCGATAGCCGTTACGCAGCATCCGTAAAATAATTTCGTTCTCCCTCTCATGGCCCCTCCTTTCCGTCTTGGCTGATGCGACCGTCGCGGCCATCGCGATCTTGCCGTCTGAAACACGATATTACTCGTCTTGTTGCATGAATCGTTATAACCAAATCAGTATAACCTTATTGCGGAACGCATTTTGCGACTATCTCCAACCAAGACGGCCAGCCGGTAAAGATCAGGTTCGGACCCAGGCTGCATGACACATAATATTTTAGTTGCGCTCGGCGCCTTCACATCATGCATGCGTTGGCATCCATCCACAGAACCTGTACGCTTTTCGGGAGCCATTCGATGCCTTATCAATCGTTTGATTCAGGCAATGGCCGGCATTGCGGAGCCGGCTGGTTCCAAGTCATATCAACAACTCAACACAGGGCAAAAACTCATGATCATGAAACGTCCGATGGCGCTGATGGCGCTTGCATCGTCCGCCGCACTGGCTCAGCAGCAGCCGGGTACCGGGAACGTTTCGGCGCCGGATCTGTTCGATAGCCAGATTCTGTGCTCAACCCGGTTGCCGAGCATGGTGCCGATGCCGACCGTGGTGCCGATGGGGGCCATGGCAAGCTAGCTTGACACGGCGATCGGAATGGGCGGCGCCTTGATAACCGACCAGGCCGTCCTGGACGCCCTCGGCTATGTGATTCCGCCCGGCGGCGGCAATTGCGGCCAGGGTGACACCCAGGACGCATTTACGGTCGCCAACGACGGCTCCGTCGCCACTGACGTGGCCGAGGGCTACAGCGGCTTGCTGCCCAAATTCATGGCGGTCTACGGCGATCCCGACAACACGGCAAGTACCGGTACCGCCGGCGCAGTGCAGCGAGCCCGCATGGCACTGGAGAGCGCCGAAGCGAACGACGCAACCTCCGCGACTCGGCTTAGAGTGCTGCGCGAGGCGCTCGCGGCGGCGGAAAAAACGGACGCGGCGGCGCGGGCCGAGTTCCATGCCATTTCCCAGGGTCCGATCTATGCGGCCGGTGACAGGGTGGCGGAATCCGGTGACTGTGGACATTCCAGGTACGGCTGTGAACGAAGCCGCGCCGTATTCGATCGCGTCGCGAAACGCCACGTACGTGAGCGCTTCCAATGACACGGTAACGGCCGAGGCGGCCCTCAGGCACGCTGCGGCGGCTCGTGAGGCGGCATTTCGTTCGGAGCCGGAACGTTTGGCGGAGAGATGGCTTATGCCGTCGGTTTCCAGATGGAGCGCAAGTTCGCGTCCTTCGATATCGGCGTCACAAGCAGCGGTGGAGAGATCGGTGCGGGCGTGGGCGTGGGGGTGAAGCTCTGGCATTAGCCTGTTCGGCCAACGCGATGTCGAAGGAACCGGGCGTGCCGCTACTTGACGGGTCGCCTTGAAATTCAATTGGTGCTACATTGTGGCCCAACTATTGAGGGTCGAACCATGAACACCGTCGTCCGCGCACGTATCGATGAAAAGTTGAAGGATGATGCCTCGGCCGTGCTGGGCGCCATCGGGCTGACTGTCTCGCAAGCGTTTCGGCTGATGATGGTGCGCGTGGCTACGGAGAAACGGCTTCCTTTCGATCTGCTGGTACCGAACGAGGAAACGATCCAGGCCATGAGGGCGGCACGCCGGGGCGACCTGGTCGATGTGGGAAGCGTGGACGAGTTGTTGGCCGACCTCAATGCGGACGATTAGACGGACGTCGGCGTTCAAGCGAGACTACAGGCGCGAGAAGAAAGGGCGGTTTGGAGGAATCCTCGAGGCCGAACTCACGTGCATCCTGAGCGATCTTTCCGAGGACAAGCCGCTGGCGGCAGCACATCACGATCACGCGCTGTCGGGGCAGTGGAAGGATCATCGCGATTGTCATGTACGCCCCGATCTGGTGCTGATCTATCGCAAAGCCGATAGCGAACACCTGGATCTCGTGCGCCTGGGTTCGCATAGCGAATTGGGGCTTTGACAAAATCCACTCCGATGAATCCGGTCGGGTTGCGGTGACCGGCACTTCCTCCGCTTCCGCGGAATAATTGATCGGTCCGGATAATCGGCCATCGCTTGATTGTTTTCACTATTTGGCGCATTTTCATCGAATGATGAAAACGACGAAAAGAGTGAAAGTGCTAGAGGTGGCGGCGGTGGACGCTGTCCGCGACCTGCTCGAGCATGTGCCCAGCCTGGAAATCGCGTCGGTCGACTACGAACAGTATGCGAGATCCAAATATGCCATTGACGCGCAGATTAGCTTGCGCCATGGGGGCGTCAAATTTGCGATCATCATCGAGGTGAAATCCAAGGGGGAGCCTCGCTTCGTCCGCTCCGCGATCTATACGCTTAGAAACATCGTGGCGCATCTGGAACGATCGAAGTATCCAGATACAGATATCGGTCAGCGTTTGATTCCGATGTTCATTAGCCCGTACCTGTCTCCGGAGTCGCGTGCAATTTGCGCCGATAACAGTGTAGCCTATCTCGATTTTTTCGGAAACGCGTAGCTGGTCCGACCCGACGCACTTCTAAGGAAGTGGCGGGAAAACTACCGACGCCCAGCCGGACATCGCATCACTGGATCCACTCATCTGCACGGAAAGCAGTTCGACATGCGGCTGTCGAGAAACCTTAACCCGTCTCCGCATCGTCCACGCGTGATTTACTCGTTGAGTTCCGCCGCCCGATGGTTGGCGCCCTTCGGCCGCGATGGTACCCATAGTTTCTATGGCGACGAACCGGGCGCTGAACTCCTGCAAGACGTATTGGAAGCTTACGCCTGCCGGAAAAGGGGCAAATGTCATCCTGCGCATCTCCGATGATGAAAGTATGTTCAACGACGCCATCGAACCGGCGCCAGGCATGTTCTGCACCAGTCCGATCGTCACGTACCTCGATCTATGGAACGGAAATGACCGAGAGCGTGAAGCCGCTGAGTATTTGGCCGGGAAACTTTTCCGATGGCTACAAGGGTGACCGGAATGGCGAGTACTCCGTTCGTTTCGGCAAGCTATTCGGCAACGGCCCGAGGTACTGGGCATGCAGCGTCTTCAAGTATCGTAGCCCTGCCAGGCCTCGTCGACACTGCCCAGCTACACCAACCGGATTCGTTCTACGATCAATTGGTCGCCAGGCGCCAGGCGCTGGTGGGCGATGAGGAAAATCCGATCGTGGATCTGATCGACACGCTGCTGGATACCGACGGCGACGACGGTCAGGCGGTGGTGGATGCGATTTCGGAGACCTACGACCAGACCAGGAACAACAAGGACTCCATCGACGGCGGCGGCATTTCGTTCGGAGCCGGAACCTTTGCCGGAGAGATGGCTTATGCCGTCGGTTTCCAGATGGAGCGCAAGTTTGCGTCGTTCGATATCGGCGTCACGAGCAGCGGCGGAGAGATCGGTGCGGGCGTAGGCGTGGGGGTGAAGCTCTGGCATTAGGTCGTCTGAATCCGGTGATCTTGCCGGATTTGGGAAATGGCTTGCAATCCCCGCGTGCTAGGATTGGTAGCGTCGCCAGGGAGGTTGGGGCAGGCAGAGTAGGAAAGATCGATGAGCGGTGGCGCAATTAGAAGTAGAACCTCAAAATGATGTTTGCGCGCGACTCGTTTATCTCCAACACCGTCTGCGACACAGGTGATCCCGTTGTCGAGGCGCTGCCCTCCAACCTGGAAAACTCCCAGCCGATCTCGACTGCGACAGAAAGCCGGTCAAACGGATAGTATTCTGCCCCGACGGTCGGAACGATCGCGTAACCATCCGATTCGTTCCCGGAGTCGACGCGCGCAGGCTGAAACGTATCAATCGTCTGCCGGAATGGCGAATTCGTACCGGCTGGCAACCCATCCTCGGCGCGGGCCGATACCGCCATCGGGATAGGGGAAGTCGCGAGCTTCGACGTTCCACCGGTGCAGCAATTCATCCGGGGCCGTTTGTACGCTCAATTGCCTGTCAAAACTACCCAAATTCCGGTCTGACAGGTCCAACGGCCGCCCGACTTGCGCCCGGTGCTCCCCGATCGGCACCAGGTCGCCGATGACGGCCATATATACGTCGGTATCGATGTCGGGGGGGTCGCCGGAAAGCAAAATGGGCACGAACGTCACGTTGAAGACCGGCACGGCATACCCGTCCATTGTCAGGGTGGCCGTATTGTCGTTCTCGTCGGTTTCTTCGAGCCGGTTGTAGGGGTCAATCGCAAAACTTGCCCGATGCCGGGCATTCACCTCCGCCAGATCCGTATCGGGGTCGCTTGTCCAGTTGGCCCCGACCGCCAGCAGGATCCCCGTCGCCGCCGGATTGCCCCCCGCCGCCGCAGCCACCAAGCGCCACCGCGAACAAAGCCAACCATCCGATTCTCAGCGGCAAGCTTCCCGCCCTCCTGGCAGTGCCGCTGAAGGCGGCTCGGTTGCGCCGTCAGGTTACCAACAACCGGCGCAGGGTTCCATTGTGCTACGCAATAGTTCGGTCACGCCGCTCTCCGGTAGACGTGGTGCAAACCTCCCAGGACAGGCTCGCCGATTACCGGACCAACTGGCAAACCCACTGGGCTTACAAGCTGCCACTTCGGTGGCCAATCGCCACGGTGCTGATGCGGGCGAGTCGCGTTGTAGTAGGTAACGTAACAATCGACAAGGCGTTGCAGCTGGCGCTCCGTAAACACGAATGTCCAATCCAAACACTCCCGGCGGGCGCTGCCCACCCAACGCTCCGCAATTGAATTCGCCATCGGCGCTCAATGTGGCGTTCGTACTTGCCGGATACCAAGATCTGGTCACACGATTGGGCTGCCCCGGTCGGCGAGCGGCGACCCTGCTCTCAATCCTGGACAGAATCGACTGACACGTTGAGCAAACGAGCGAACTGCTTCTGAGTCAAGCCGATCGATTGGCGTGCCGAAATCGCAACCAACTGCTCCGGCGTGTACACACGGCCTTTCTGCCCGGCCTTCATCTGTTCGACGGCCTTTAGAAGCTCAGCGCCCTCAGCACGCATTTTTCTCTTTTTGGTCACGATCAATTGCCTCTTTGATGATTTTCAGTTCGTGCGCGGGAATCGACGACCGGTCACCCTTGGCGTAGATGGCAAGAAGCCATATCTCGCCGTTCGCGAAGCGATTGTAGTAAATGACGCTCGCACCGCCACTCCTGCCACGACCCTGCTGGGCCCACCGCACCTTGGCAATCTCAATCAGGATCGATAGACGTCTCGGCGATGGGCGATACGCACGACAAGAATGCGGATTCGCTCATCGTCTATCTCGGCAATGACCCGGTAGTTCCCGACGCGGTACCGCCATAGTTCACGATACCGAGCCCCCCGTAGGGCAACACCGGCTTGGCGCGGATTGTCCATCTGGGCCAATCGACCCTCCAGGTAATCCCGAATACGGCGCCGAATCTGGCGATCCAGTTTGCGAACGGATTTCTGCACACTCTCCGCATACTCAATCTTCCACGTCACGCCACATCTCGTTCGCGCCTACGATTTTCTCCTTTCCGCTGTGAACGCGTTCCAACACCCTCTCCGCCAAATACACGTCCTCCATGTCCTCGATCTGCTGAAGGATGGCTTCGCGAGCGTAGTAGCTCTTCGTTCGGCCCGTCTCCTTCGCAAGACGCTCAAGGCGGGCTTCGATCTCTTTGGGAAGTCGGATGGACAACATGGCAATCTCCTGATTGTCATACATGTAGGGCATTTGGCAAGACATGTCCAGATATTTCGCGACGAATGCGGGCACATGGCCGGCGGCATTGAAGCGGCCTGCTATCCGGCTTCAGCACTCCGGCCCGAGCGGAGTTGTCCGGTTCGGCGACTTCAACGCCAGCCAGCGAGCGACGGGAATAGGGATCTCCCCGCCGTCATGCCGGTGCTGATACCCGCATGGTTGCCGACTGTCAGGACTTCTTCAAGACCAGTGAATAGGGATTTCCGCGCACGCCACGCCCTTCCAGGCCTCCGTCCGCGAGGTCGAGTCTTTGAAGCAGGTGGAACAGGAAAGTGCAATTGCATGAGTGGCCCGCGGGCCGCGCATTGGAATCGAAAACGGACGGTGCGAAATGCCGGAGATCCGTTGAAGACACCCGTTGGCCCTGGAAACGATCATACGCGTCGTACAGATCGTCCAAACGGACCCTGATGTTTGAATCCCCCCGGCGATACGAAACAGCCGATGGATCAATACGCGATATTCGCGACAGCTAGAGCTCAAGTTCGCGTCGTTCGATATCGGCGTCACGAGCAGCAGTGGAGAGATCGGTGCGGGCGTAGGCGTGGGGGTTGGCGAACGCTGTCATGGGTCAGGCTTCGCACTGCATAGCCTTCCGGTCGATCGGATCCGATATTTCGTCGATGTGGTCGATGTATGTGTCCGCCTCGTAGAGTT
The DNA here is from genome assembly GCA_965237785.1 of Candidatus Rariloculaceae bacterium. Taxonomy (GTDB): domain Bacteria; phylum Pseudomonadota; class Gammaproteobacteria; order Steroidobacterales; family Rariloculaceae; genus UBA6522. The sequence continues at coordinate 3,845,131 of OZ250159.1, read as the reverse complement.
GCGACATATGGGCTATCTGTGCCGCGCGACGAAATCGCCTTATTGGTTTGAGCCGACTGGTCGAGACCATTTCGGTTACGCGGATTGTTGCGACTAGTACGGGGTGTATTGCGAGACGGTTGATGAATTGGAAGCCGGTCTGGCGAGGATCATGGCTGACGAGCCGAGGACGGCGCGGCCTGAAAAATTTTCTGATACTCCCGCGTAGCCCGTCGCAGTCCTGTCGTTCTATGTCGCGAACGGTCGTTTGAGGCCTGTTTTCAGTCCAGCATTTTCCGTCTATATCTCGCTTCATGATGCCGCTGAATACAGTCATGAAGGGGAGTCATTCCGTCGGACTTGGGACGATGTCAGGTCCGTGAGGGCTAGCAATCGGCGGCCGGATTCCTCACGGGGACAGGTTGTGACCGTGGTTCTCGATCAAGCGGTCGTCCACCCCCTCCAAGCCCCTCTTCACTCTCATCCGCCGTACCCCCCGTGGGTGCTTGCTCGTTGAATCGTGTGAAAAGCCGGCGAAGTGGCTGGACGGTGGGCGAAGTCCACACTAGCATTTCGGCACGACTGCGTTTGGAGACCGCGCTGATGAACCGTGCCATCGTTCGAATGTCCGGCCTTGCCGGTGTGCTTTGCGCCGGCCCGGTCCTTTTTTCCCCGGCCGCCGGCGCGGAGTTCTCATGGCAGGTGTCCGGCAGCTATCGGGATGACGCCGACGCGAATACCCTGGAATCCAATCGGTCCGCGCTCGCGGCAACTTGGTACTTCTCCCCGGTGGACGATGAAACCGGCCCCTATGAACTGGCGCCGTTTCTGAATCGGGCCAGCCTCGTGACGGTGGATCTCGCGCGGACGACACTGCGCGAGCGGATCATGCCGCCGATACTCGTTTCCGAGGCGTCAGGCGATGTCATGTTTCCTGATGATTTTGTCCCGTTCGAAGGGACCCCGGTGCTGTTGGATATTCCCACGGAAGCCGGCATCGACACCTCGGAGTACGCCGTGCACGGGCGGTACGTGTGGCCGGGCAGCGGCTGGTATGCGGGGGCTCGCGCTGAACGGGGCGATGTCGACCCGTGGCCGCAAGTGCCGTTCGTGGAAGATGAAGTTGGCGCTGGAGGGATCCGGCTTGTTCGCGGGCAAATTCTTCGGCTCGCGAACGGCGGTGGAACTGGGGTTCGGGTCCAGGACGTTGAGTCAGGAAGTACGGCCCCGTACGGATTTCCTTGAAGGGGCGTTCGGTTCGACCGACCCGGTCGTCTCGGTTTCCGTCGCCGGGGCCAATACGGAAACCGAGACGGAAGACGTGAGACTGTCGATCCGTCACGTCGGCGAGCTGGGCACCTGGCGTATTCGCGTTCGGATGAGGAACTGTTCGGCTCCCGCGACCTCGTGGGTGTGTCCGCGACCTGGTTTTTCGTGCGCAAGGCGGCCGCGGAAATCGAATGGGCGCGTACGCGAAACGACCGGAGTATCGGTTCGGGCGAGAGGGATTCGGTCTTCGTCCGGTTGCTGGGCCGGTTTTGAGGGAGGCGCTGAAGAAATTCCAAAGGGGCGGGTACTTGGCCGTACGGGCTGCGGATTGGCGGCGTTAGGCTGGAATTTTTGGGACGTAGCGCACCTGCGGCAGGCCTTCGAAGTCGACGTCCTGGGTCCACAGCGTGGCGCCGGTGAGCCGCGCGGTGGCCAGCATTCGGAGTTCACGGTCCGGTTCGCGCTCGAAACGGGCGTCCATGCCGGCGAGAAATCCCCGCATCTCGCCGATCTCGCGCACAGGCACGAGCTCGATGCGGTCCCCGTACGGAACCACCTGCAGGCGCTGGCCGGGCCGGATCCCGAGCGGCTCGCGCACCGCTTTCGGAATGACAACCTGGAATTTCGGTGACACTTTTACTTGCTGCATGGCGCGTATTTCGGTGGTCAGACAGGCTCGGCAGACTGCCGGGCAGAGGAAATTCCGAGCGAGGCCTCCAGCAGCGCTTCCAGCCGCGCCATGCGTTCGCGTAGTTCGGCCAAGGCGATGTCTATGCTGACGCGGTATACGGCGTGTTCAAATTCGACGATCCCGGCGAATATCTACTCGTGGGCCTTGCCGATGACGATGGGGTGTTGATCGATCCGTGAATCCGGGTGCATCAACCGGATTCGTCCAATGGGTGGCCGTCAGACCCCATGCTAGTATGCGACGTACCGTGGTTTGCGGGCTTAACCGGCAGGCGCAGCTGACCGACTCAGGACCATGACTCCAGAGATCTACACGATTATTGGCGTTGCGATCGGCTTGGCGGTCCTGATCCTGAATGGTCAACGCGCGTTGACGGAATTGCGCCGTGAAATGGGCGACCTCCGGAAGGAGATGATCGACTTTCGCAAGGAGGTGAGACAGGCACTCTCCGCGGTACGAGAAGGAATCGCCGCGCTGCGTGAGCGTATGGCCCGCCTTGAGGTTCGTGTGACCCGCATCGAGGTTCTCGTCGCAGGACCCCTTGAGCCCGCTGTCGGCAAGGGTACATAGCACCATCCCAAATCAATTCCCAACCGTCGTGTCGTAGCGCACGCCCGGCGGCATGGGCACCGGCTGCACTACGGTGACACCGAAGTTACCCGCCGTCGGTTGCGTCGCATCGACGGCCACAAACGCCGTGTAGTCGGACATCAGGCCGTACTTGAGCGCCGTGCTCCTGATCGCGCGGGTCAGATCGCCATAGGTATCGCCCTGGGTCTGCTGATCGGCAAATTCCGCGATTCGCAGCCTGGCCCAGATCTTGGGAAGGAACGCGTGGCGTTCATTGCCCGCGTCATGGGGCAGTGCGAATTCCAGACTGACATCGCCGGCGAGGCCGCGAACGATCGGCGTGCCAGGGACCCCGGAGCAGTCCAGCACGAACACCATCTCCATGGGGCGGCGGCGCAGTTGCTCCAGTTCCGCCGGCGGATAGAGCATCATCGTGAAGTAGCCCTCCCCGGGCTCGTCGGGATCGGCATAGGTCAGAAGATTGGTTTTGACCTGCCCGCCTGCGACCTTGAAATCGAGCACGAAGTCGCGGTTGGGAATCGTCGTTCGCGAGGCGAGTTCGATTCTGGCGGTGGAGGCGCCGGTGCGGGTCTCGTCGATCATATGGCTCGACTTGATGGCTTCAATCGCGACACCGGCGTCGAGTTCGACGGTGATGCCGATATCGTGCCCTGAGCGTTCCTCCGGGCGTAGATACGCAACGGACGTGCCTGCGGAGCCGGGTGCCGGTCGCGAACGCGGCTGCGCGAGGATCGGGTCGGAGAATCCCGGCGGGTTGTAGCGCGGACCGACGACGGTCGGGAAGACGAACGAGTACCAGCCGTCGCGATATGCCAGCGTATGAAAGTAGCGGATATCGACGTCGATGGAGTGACCCGGCTCGGCGTCGCGATGCCGCCGATAAAGGGATTCGAACGCCGAGATCGCCTCATCGCGGGTACCGCTGTTGCACAGCGCGACCAACTTCGCGTCGCTGCGCTCGTCCAATCGCCGTTTCTCCATCGCGGACCCGCATCCAATCGGGGCGGTCCAGAATACCAGCCCGAATTTCCACCCACGAGATGAATCTCGGCGCATCTCCCAGATTCGTCAAATGCATTCCCAGGGCGGCATGGTAGTATCTGGCCGGCCAGGGTTAATCGGTATTCAGAGTTGCCCAAATCGACACCATGAGCCCGGAAATTTACACGATTATTGGCGTGGCCATTGGCTTGGCGGGTTTAATCCTGAACGGTCAACGTGCCGTGGCGGAATTGCGCCGGGAAGTGAGCGGGCTCGGCGAGCGCATGGCGCGCCTGGAGGGCGTCGTCGAAGGACTTGGCGAGCGCATGGAAGGGCTCGGCGAGCGCATGGCGCGCCTGGAGGGCGTCGTCGAAGGACTTGGCGAGCGCATGGAAGGGCTCGGCGAACGCTTGACGCGCCTGGAGGGTGTGGTTGAAGGGCTCGGCGAGCGCATGACCCGCCTGGAGGGTGTGGTTGAAGGGCTCGGCGAGCGCATGGCGCGCGTTGAGGGGCTGCTTGAAAGGATTCGCGACGCCGTTGGCGTGACGTGGAATTCACCGCCGCGCACGCACCAGGTTTGACAGGAATATCTTGCCTCCCGGACGTGCTGGCGCGCTACCCGATTGAACCATGAGCACCTCGCCAGGCCGGCGGGCGCTCGCGACGACCGGGTTGTGGAAGGGCCTGCACCCGGGCATGGCCTGGGCTTCCAAGGGCATGGTGTTGGCGTTCGTCGCGTTTACCGTGCTCAACGTCGAAACCGCGGGCGTCGTGTTCACCGGCATCCGGACGTGGATCGAGGCGACGTTGAGCTGGTACTACATCCTGGTGATATGCGTCGCGCTTCTGACCTGCATCGCGCTGATGTGCAGCCCCTTCGGGCGCATCCGACTGGGCGATGACGCCTCCAGACCCGAGTTCAGCACGTTTTCGTGGCTCGCCATGCTGTTTTCGGCCGGCGTCGGTATCGGGCTCCTGTTCTTCTCCATCGCCGAGCCCTTGTTTTACTTCGACAACAGCTTCTCGGCGGGCTATCCCAACAACCCCCATGCCGACCGCGCCGGGGCGCTGGCGCTGGATGAACTGCGCGCGATACACGCCACGCGCATCACCTACCTTCACTGGGGAATTCACGGCTGGGCGGCCTACGTCGTCGTCGGTCTGTGCCTGGCCTATTTCGGCTTCCGCAAGAAACTGCCGCTGACCCTGCGCTCGGCCCTGCACCCGGTGATCGGCGAGCGGATCTACGGCCCCGCCGGCGATGCGGTGGACTTGCTGGCGGTATTCGGGACGGTCTTCGGGGTCGCCACCTCGCTCGGGCTCGGCGCCGCGCAGATGGCGACGGGGCTCAACGTATTGTTCGGGCTCGATCCCGGCCTCGACACGCAGATCGCGCTCATCGCCGCCATTTCGGCCGCGGCGACGCTGTCGGCGGTTTCCGGGGTGGGCCGCGGGATCCGCATCCTCTCCGAATGGAACATCCGCCTCACCGTCGTGCTGATGGCGTACTTTCTGGTCTTCGCCCCGCTCGATTGGTTGCCGGGATTTCTCGCTGCCAGTTTCGTCGACTACGTCGTGAACTTCGTGCCCGCGGGACTCTGGATCGCGGGCGAAGGCGGCAATGCCGTCTGGCAGAGCAATTGGACCATCTTCTATTGGGGCTGGTGGATTTCCTGGGCGCCCTTCGTGGGGCTGTTCATCGCCCGCATCTCCCGGGGGCGAACGCTGCGGGAGTTTATCGCCGGCGTCCTGTTCGTACCGACGAGCCTGGCGCTGCTCTGGATCGGCATCTTCGGCGGCAACGCGATCTTCATGGAACTGAACGCCGCCGGGGGCGCCGGGACCGCGGGCGTCCTGGAACTGGTGCGCGGCGCGAGCTACCAGGCCGCGCTCTACGGCACCATCGACCGGCTGACCGACATCGGTTGGTTGACCTGGGCGATGTCCGCGCTTGCGACGCTTCTCCTGGCCACCTGGTTCATCACCTCCTCGGACTCGGGCACGCTGGTCATCACGACCATGCTCAGCATGGGCGACCGGCATCCGCCGAAGCGCTTCCGGGTCGTCTGGGGCGCCGGCCAGGGCCTGGTCGCCGCCGTCCTCCTCCTGGCAGGCGGTCTGTACGCCCTGCAAACCGCCACCGTCGCCGCCGCACTGCCGGTCAGCGTGGTGCTGTTGCTGATGATCTTCGGACTCGTCAAATCCCTGGTGCAGGACTCGTCGGCTGTTGCTGCGCCCGACCGCGCCGCCGAAACTGGCGGTTGACGATTCGCACGGTGCAGAAAGAACGGATGGCGCCACGGCCACGCTTTTGTCGGGGGCTGGCGTGTTGGGGGCTGGCCGTCGTCGTTGCCGGTTGCGGCGGCAGCGGCGGCAGCGGCGGCAGCGGCGGCAGCGGCGAGGATAGTGACGGTACGATCCAATCCTATGGCTGGATGCAAATCTCCGGCCCCAGCGTGACCCTCGATGACGCCTCGGCCGCAGAGGCCGGCTTCACGGCGCCGGATAGATATTCAGCCTACACGTCACTAGGCGATAACAATCGTCAACGTCCATAATTCGCAAACTGGACCAGTAACGGGTTATCCCCGATGCCTGTGGACAAAATTCGTGGTGCGTCAGACGATCGTCCTGGCGAGTTCGCCGTTTGCGACGTCGTCGCGAGCTACAACCTCATGGCAAGCGATCTCGTGCCGGAATACGAGCGCCTCTCTTTCGAGGCCGTCCACGCGCCGGTGCTCGATCTGCTCCCCGACACCGCCGGCAATGTTCTCGATGTGGGCGCGGGCAGCGGGCGCGATGCCGCCTGGTTCGCCGAGAAGGGGCACAACGTGGTCGCCGTCGAGCCGTCGGCGGGGATGCGCGGCGCCGGCGAGGCGCGGCACGAGTCACCCCGGATCAGGTGGATCGACGACAGACTGCCCGCGCTCGACAAGGTACTGCGCTCGAAACTCACCTTCGACTTGATCTGGCTGAGCGCCGTGTGGATGTACGTGCCACCCGGCGCGCGCGCCCGGGCGTTCCGCAAGCTGGTCTCGGTAATGAGCCCCGGCGGCAGCATGATGGTGAGCCTCCGTCAGGGGCCGCCCCCATCGGACCGCCCGATGAAGCGCGCGAACGCCGCCGAGATCGAGACGCTGGCGCGACGGCATGGCTTGCAGACGATCCGTAGCGAGAAACAGGCCGACGCCTACAAGCGTCCGGAGGTCTCTTGGGCAGTCCTTTGGCTCCGACTTCCGGACGACGGCACCGGTGGATCCGAATCATGCGCGGCTACGAGTCGAGGCCCGACGCGAATTCATCGAGGGTGAAATGACGCGGCTCGGTGATGCGGCGGAGAGGTACGGGATGCAGGTCGAGTGATCGCGACGGCGTTTATCGGGCGACGCAGTCGTAGGGCTTGACGGCCTCGCCGAGCAGCGCGTAGTGACGTTGCGTCGATACGGGCGCCGCAAAGTTGACCGGGTCGGTCGTAACGACGCGGATGACCATTTGGCTGCCGGTCTCGCTAATTTCGAAACGTTCATCGACCACCGCATCCTCACTTAGCGGAACGCCGGTGCGGTCGAAATAGGGCCAGTTGATGTTCGTCGTACGTACGACCCGTGTTGTATCTTCCCAGTGTCCGACCGAATAACCCAACGGGCTTGGCGGCTGCGCCGCCGCGCGCGTTCGGGTCGATACTCCAGACGCGGAACAGACTCCGATCCGGATTATCCGTTTGCAGGCTCAATGCGGCTTCGCCCACGCTGTCCGACCAGCGCGTGGGACGATTCGGAAGCATCATGGCCTTCCTGCCGTCCGGCAGGAGCATATTCGTGACCAGCATTTCATGCGGCCGGACGGTGGAGACCGGCCCCGCGACCCGGACGAGTTACGCGAGCACTTCGACAACTACCATGGCACAAACGCTTGGTTGTTGCAGGGCGCCGTTTCAATATTGATAGACAAGATCCACGACCTTGCCCTTAGTCGCTCACAGAGTTTCTTACTCGACGGAACCAATAGATTTTATAGGAGCGGCGTTGACCAAATCGATTGTCATATCGCCGGGTCCTTGAGAAGGCGACCGAGCGGCAGAAGGAAGTCTTGCGAAAAGCGCCATCGTCCGGGTAGTACAGATCCCGCGCAGGCGTGCGCCGATGTGGCTAAACCGCCCTGGGAGCGGGGAACGCACCGGAACGCCATTCACGTTGCGGGAAGCAGACCCACTACCGCCTCCACCAACTCCCGTGCATAACCGAACGCCCCCGGCCATTTGCTGGCCCGCGGCCCGGCGACATTGAGCACGCTGAGTTCATTGTCGACGACGAAGTTGACCAGCGCGGCGACGGCGGCGGCGAGGCTCACGGCCGAAGCATCGATGAGCACGTACGGTCGAGCATTGTCCTCGCAATACCTCCGGGTCAGCCGCGTGCCGCCTTCAAGCTCGCCGTTGTAGAGGATGGCAGTTCCGTCGGAATCCAGCACGTTGCGCAACGTGCGTTCGCGGTAGCCGGCGCCGGCCAACTCCACCACGGGAACCATCGGGGGGATCGGACCGTCCTCCGACAGGCGTCCCCGCGGACACCAGCCGCCGCAGGGCGTTCCGGTTGCGAGTGCCGCGGCCAGGGCCCCCTGGTCCACGCCGGTCTGCCCGCCGGAAACGACTTTGTTCAGTTCAGGTCGTAGCGCTGCCACTGGTCGCCTTCGCGACGCAGCTCGTAGCTCGGCCAATAGTGATTGTCGAGCTTGAGCGTGATGACATCGGAGACGTTGTTCCAGGTGACCGTGTTCAGCCGCACCGACTCGCGGTTTTCGCGCCCGCTCACGATCCGCAGGAACTCGTCGAGATCCGCTGTCGGCTGACCGTCGACGGCGACGATGCGCCGGCCGGCGAAGAGTCCCGACCGGCTGGCGGGCGACCCGAAGCCGAAGTACGAGATGTAGACACCCTCCGCCTCGATGCCCCGCTGCACCGAAATCGCCCGGTGCGGCGCCTGCAACAGCGCGCCGGCCCAGAGCACGACGCGATCGATGCCCGCGCCTTCGAGCGCCACGGTCGGAATGCCGGCGCTCAGTTCGCGTCCGTCGCGATAGATGGTGACGTCCACTTCGTCACTCTGGGATGCCTGCTCGGCCTCGCGGAAGGTATTGGCGACTTCCCCGTTGAGGCTCAGCAGGATGTCGCCGGACTGGAAGAACTCCGCCGCGGGCGAATCCGTAACCACGGTGGAGACCGCGAGGACCTGGCGGCGCAGGGGATTGTGCTGCTCGTATCGCTGTACCCAGTCCTCCGGCAAGCCGAAGTTGCGCGCCGACGCCAGCGGCACCAGGCTCCATTCCACCTCAAGCGACCGCAGGGGATTGCCCGCCCGCATGCTGTCCACCATGTCGATGACCAGACTCGAGGGCACACCCATGTTGAACTGCGTCACATCACGCCCCTGCTGAAAGGCGAAACTCGCCCAGAGCGCGCGCACGGCGCCGTCGGTATCGATGATCGCGCCATCGTATTCGTCCGGACCGTTGACCAGAGCGATCGCCTCCAGGTTCGCCTCACGGAAGCGCAGCGTTCGCGACAGCGGCAACTCGGCGGGGATCAACGCGCGGACCTCGCTCGGCTGCGACAGCAACGTGTGGTCGGCCTTGAGGCCCACCACCTCGATCTCTTCCCCGGGATTCACCGGGGCCGCGGAAAAGTCCGCCGCGCGCACCGGGGTGTCGCCGATCAGGGCGGGGTCGTAGGACACCACCGCCAGATTGTGCAAGGGGTGGATGTACTCCACCTTGCCGGGCGTCTCCAGCGAACCGGCGAAGGTGATGCGCACGTCGCCGAGCGCCACCGGCACGGTGTTGCGGTCCACCACGACCCAGCCGCGCTCGGTGTCGGCGATGACGCCCGTGCCGTAGTAGTGGCGATCCGAGACGCCGGAAACGGTGTACGGCATGTCGAAGTTGACGAGCACCAGCGACGGGGTGATCTGCCGCACATGGGGGTCGCCCCGCAAGGGGAACGTGGTCCGGCCGGGTGTCGCCGGCGCCTCGGGGGGCGCCTCCGCCAACTCGTCGCAAGGCCACAGGCCCAGGTCGTCGTCGCGCTTGCACCGCTTCGCCGGGAACCAGTTGCGATAGTTGATGATCGAGCGTTGCCGTTCGGTCCTGGGATCATCGAACTGCACGAACCGCACGCTGGCACGCTGGCCCATCGGAAGCTGCTCCACGGCCCGCTGGAACTCATCCAGATCGTCCATGGGTTGGCCGTCGAGACTCGTGATCAGGCTCCCCCGGGGGATCGCCGCCGTGCCGAACACATAGCCCGGGTTGGCGACGTAGACGCCGGCAACATTGCGATTGAAGTGGCGCGCCTGCTGGTAGGACAGGTTGTGAAAGACGCCCTCGCCAAATTCCACGAATTCATCCGAGGTAATGGCGTGGAGATTGTCCACCATCAGTTCTTGCCGCACGACTTCTCCGCCGCGCTCGATTTCCACTTCCACGGTGCCGCCGACGTTGTCGTCCAGCGCCGCCGCCAGTGGGACGAATGCGGCGACGAGTTCGCCGTCGACGCGCAACAGGATGTCGCCGGGCTGGAGGAAATTGCCGGTACCGGGGATGACGTGTTCCACGACCAGGAGCCCGGTCTGATCCGGGAACGCCGCGCGGGTGATGGCTTCGGTCTCTTCAGGGAGGCCGAGCCGCCGCAACTCGGCATAGGGCTTGTGCACGAACTCGCTCTGCAGCGTACCGCGGGGAACGGGCTTGCCGTCCTGGATCAGGTCGAGCGCCCTGCGGACGCGATCCAGCGGCAGGAAGAAACTCGACGCCGCCTGGGAATTCGCGCCGGCGTTCAGCGCAACGACCCGGCCCTCGATGTCGATCACCGGCGACCCGGAGGAACCGCCGGACGTGCCCGACGCCGCCTGCAGGTAGAAGGTATTGAAGTCGTTGTAATTGCCGCGCCCGTAGTTGGGCGCCTGGCGATCCAGCCGGGCGATGGTCCCGGCCAGGATGGAGAGCTGTTCGCCGGCGTCGTTGCCCACCACCCGGATGTCGCGGCCGATCTGCGCCGCCTCGGGCGCCAGCGGTAGCTGAGCGGGTTCGATGAATCGAAGCGCGTCGGGATCGTAGCGGAAGAAACCGAAATCGTGCACCGGATCGCGGTAGACGGGCGTGAGTTCCACTTCTTCCTGGTTGACGAAAATGGCCTGGGCGACCACCGGGCCGGGAGTGACCACGTGGCGGTTGGTGAGAATCAGGCCGTGCTCGGCATCCACCACGAAGCCGGTTGCCTGGCTGGACTGGTTGCGCCCGGTGTCGAACGCGCGCGTGCTGTCCACGTGAATCGAAACCACGGCGGTGGAAATCTCTTCCAGGGTGGCATTCCAGGAGCGCTCCTGGGCCGGAGCTGCGGTTGCCGCGGCAGCCAGGACCACCGGCACGGCGAATCGGTTGATCGTTTTCATGGTGGCAATTGTATGCGTTTGACCAACGCTTGGCCAAAGATGGGTGCGTGCGGATAGCCCTTGCGCGCGTCGTGGGCGAGGAGCGAGCCAGGGATGGCGAAGAGCGACGAGCCCCCGATTCGAGCCCCGCCAGGGATGGCGGGGCGAGATTAAGCGCGCAAGGGCTATCCGCACGCGCCCATCTCCACGTCAGGCTACGGTTGGTACCGCAGATCCGGACGCCGCGCCGCACGCACATCGTCGAGCCGGCGCACGGGCATCTTGAGCGGGGCTCGCTTGCACTGCTCCGGGTCGCGTTGCGCCTCCGCGAGGATATCCGCCATGGCGTCGATGAACCGGTCCAGGGTTTGCTTGCTCTCGGTCTCGGTGGGTTCGATGAGCAGGCACTCCGGCACCAGCAAGGGGAAATAGGTGGTCGGCGCATGGAAACCCCGATCCAGCAGCGCCTTGGCCAGATTCATGGCCGTGAGGCCGTGGTCCCTGGCCTGCCGCTTGAGCGTAACGACGAATTCGTGGCACGCCAGCCGATCGGGGAACGCCAGATCGAATCCCGCCTCGACCAACCTGACCATGACGTAGTTGGCGTTCAGTACCGCATGGTCGGCGACCCGCTCCATTCCGAGCCGGCCGAGCAGACGCATGTAGATATAGGCTCGCAGCAGCACACCGGCGTTGCCCATGAAGGCGGACAGCCGGCCGATGCTCTTCGGCCGCTCGCGACTGCCGACCCAGCGGTAGCCGTCGTCGCCCACACCGACGACCGGCGTCGGCAGGTAGGGTTCCAGCCGCTCGCCCACGCCCACCGCGCCGGATCCCGGACCGCCGCCGCCGTGGGGGGTCGAGAAGGTCTTGTGCAGGTTGATGTGGATCACGTCGAACCCCATATCGCCCGGCCGGACCTTGCCGAGGATGGCATTCAGGTTGGCGCCATCGTAGTACAGCAGCCCGCCGGCGTCGTGCACGATTCTCTGTACTTCGCCGATGCGGCGCTCGAATACGCCGAGCGTCGAGGGGTTGGTGAGCATGATGCCCGCGGTGCGCGGGCCGACAAGCTCGCGCAAGGCATCGATATCCAGATCGCCGTCGGCCGCGGTCGGCAATTCCCGAACGGTGAAGCCGCACGTGACGGCGGTGGCGGGATTGGTTCCGTGGGCCGCATCCGGGACCAGAATTTCCGTGCGTTCGGTATCGCCGCGGTCCAGGTGATAGGCGCGAATCATCGCCACGCCGGACAATTCACCCTGGGCGCCGGCCATGGGCGTGAGCGAGAACGCCCGCATCCCGGTGACCCGGCAAAGCAACTGCTGCAACTCGTGCATGCAGGCGAGATAGCCCTGGGAGACATCCTCGGGGGCCAGCGGGTGCCGCTCGAGGAATCCCGGCAACATGGCCAGCGTGTTGCAGCCCTTGGGGTTGTACTTCATGGTGCACGAGCCCAGCGGGTAGAACTGCGTGTCGATGGAGAAGTTCTGCTGGGAGAGCCGCGTATAGTGGCGCACCGCATCCAGTTCGGAGACCTCGGGCAACAGCGGCCGGGTTTCGCGCAGCATCTCCCGCGGCAGGTCGACCGCAACATCGGCCCCGGGAACCTGGGCGCCGGCCATGCGCCCCGGCCGCCCCAATTCGAAGATAAGCGGTTCGGTCACGGTTCGCCTCCGGTCGTTTCAATGGCGCCGCGGAGCGCCTCGACATACGCCTGAATGTCCTGCTCGGTCTTCGTCTCGGTCGCGCATACCAGCAGGACGTTGCTCAATTCCGGGTACCAGTCCTCCAGGCTGACGCCGCCGAGGATGCCCCGCCCGCGGAGACCCGCGAGCACGCGGTCCGCCGACACCGGCAAGCGCAACGCCACTTCGTGAAACCGCGGCGACGCGAACACCTCCGACACACCCGGGATGGATCGGGCGCCCGCCGCCAGCGCGGCCGTACGCGCGTGGCACGTGGCGGCAACCCGCTTGAGGCCCTCCGGCCCAATCAGGCTCATGTAGATGGTGGCGGCGGTGACCATCAGACCCTGGTTGGTGCAGATATTGGAGGTCGCCCGGGAACGGCGAATGTGCTGCTCGCGGGCCTGCAGGGTGAGCGTGAACCCCGGCGTGCCGTCCACGTCCACGGTCCGGCCCGCCAGACGGCCGGGGAGTTGGCGCACCAGCGCCTGCCGGCAAGTGAGAAAGCCGAAGTACGGACCCCCCGAACTCAGCGGCACGCCCAGGGGTTGCCCCTCGCCGCAGGCGATCGACGCCCCCTCGCGGCCCCACTCGCCGGGGGGCTTGAGCAGTCCCAGCGCCATGGGATTGACCACGCCGATGGCCAGCGCACCGTTCTCGGCCGCCCAGTCCGTCATCTCGTCCACGGGTTCCAGGACGCCGAATACGTTGGGGTGCGAGATCACCACGGCGGTCACGTCTTCGCCGGCATACTCGTCCAGGGCGCGCGTATCGGTCTGCCCGCCGGCGGGGTCGTACGGCAACTCGACCCGTTCGATCCCCTGGGTGGAGGTAATCGACTCGACCACCTCGCGGTAGTGGGGGTGGAGCGTGCGGGGAAGCAGGACCCGCCGGGATCTGGACTTGCGGTTGTATCTGACGGCCATCAGGATGGCTTCGGCCAGCGCTGAAGCGCCGTCGTAGTGCGACGCATTGGACACTTCGAGCCCGGTCAGGCTGGCCATCATGGTCTGGTATTCGTAGATGACCTGCAACGTGCCCTGACTGGCCTCGGCCTGGTAGGGCGTATACGCGCTGTAGAATTCCCCGCGGGTCGCCAGCGCCCATACCGCTGCGGGAATGTGGTGCTCGTAGGCGCCGGCGCCGAGAAAATTCAGCTCCACCTCGTCCCGGGCGGCCCGCCGGCGCATGAGCCGTCCGGCCTCGGATTCCGACAGCGCCTCCGGGATACCCTCAAGCCCGCCGCACTTCAACTCCGGGGGGATCTCCGCGAAGAGGTCCTCGACATCGTCGGCCCCGACCGCCCGCAGCATGGCATCGGTATCGGCGCGGGTGTGGGGGATGAACGGCATGTGCGGCTCAGTCGCCGGATTCCGCCAGCAGGCGCTCGTAGGCCTCGCCGTCGAGAAGTTGTTCGAATTCGGCGGGCGACGCCGGGGTCATCCGGAACAGCCAACCCTCGCCGTATGGGTCCGAGTTCACCAGTTCCGGCGATTCGTCGAGCGCAATGTTGACGCCGGAGATGTTGCCGGCCATCGGGCTGTATACGTCGGAGGCCGCCTTCACCGACTCCACCACCGCGCAGACGTCGCCGGGTTCGACATCCTTGTGCATCTCCGGCAACTCCACGAACACCAGATCGCCGAGCGCGGCTTGCGCGTGGTCGGTTACGCCGATGGCCACGGTGCCGTCATCCAACTCACCGACCCACTCGTGATCCCCGGTGTATCTCAAATCGCTTGGGATGTCGCTCATGACAGGTTTCTCCTCAACGGTCGTCTTGCAGGTCGACCATGATTTCCCCATTTCGTACAAACGGTGGCTTCACGCAGCGCGCAGGGTACTCGCGCCCCCGAATGTAAACAAGACAGTTGCCCGGGACGCCGGCCCGTATCCTGGCCAAGGCGATGGCTCGGCCCAAAGTCGGTGAAAAGGTGCCGCTGGTCGTCATCCCGTCACCGGCTTCGGTCTCGATGCGGTAGCCGGCTCGAAGTACGCCGCGGCCTTCCAGGAGCAAGCCGACCTGCTGCCGGGTAACCCCCGCGCGCAGGCGCGCCTCAACGGCGTCGCGGCCAATGAACGCTCGTTGACCGCTCAAATCCACGGTCCACCCGAGCCCGCACTCAAGGGGGGTCACGGTCTCGTCCATGTCCTGCCCGTACAGGTTCAACCCCGCCTCCAGGCGCAAGGTATCCCGGGCGCCCAATCCGCAGGGCACGACGCCCACGGACAGCAGTTTGTCCCAGAGCGTCGTCGCCGAGTCGCGGGGAAGCATGATCTCCAGTCCATCCTCGCCCGTATAGCCCGTTCTCGCCGCCAGCCACTCGCCGCTGCGTACGGCGGTGAACGGCGGTATTTCGGTGACCGCGGAACCGCCCGGGAGCAACGGTGCGGCGGCTTGCCGGGCCTCGGGACCCTGGACCGCGAGCAGGGCCAGGTCGTCCCGCTCCAGCAGCGCCACGGCGTGCCCGTCGGCATGCTCACCGAGCCAGGCCAGATCCTTGCCGCGCGTGGCCGCGTTGACGACGAGCCGGTAGGCGCCGTCGGCCAACCGGTAAACGATGAGGTCGTCGAGAATCCCGCCGCTTGAGTCCAGCATGCAGGAATAAAGTGCCGTGCAATCCACGTTGCCCCGCCGGCGCTCGAGCTTCACGACATCGTTGGCGAGTACATGCTGCAGGTAGTGCTTTGCCCCGGAGCCGGCGATGTCCACGATGGTCATGTGGGAGACATCGAAAATGCCCGCCGCACGGCGCACGGCGTGATGCTCGTCGATCTGGCTACCGTACGCCACGGGCATGTGCCAGCCGCCAAATCCCACCATGCGGGCGCCGGCACGGACGTGCGCCGCGTACAACGGCGTGCGTTTCAGCTCAAGTTCGCTCATCGCGGCCTCCGGACAAAAAAAAAGCGGCGGGCCCAAGGTCCGCCGCTTCTCTGTCCTGTTACCTGAGAGATAAGGCGCATGGCGCCGCTCACCTTCGGTGGACCCTGCCGGGTCGCTCTCCAGAGTCAATCCAATTCTGCCGTCCGGTTGCCTGAGCGTTTCCAAGCGGTGGTTGCGCCTTCGGCGCTCCGCTCGATCCACCCACTGCAGCGGGTCGTTGAGCGAAGTCTCTCCGACAGGTTGTTTCGATTGAGGCCGTCATTCTAGCGCACATTCCGCGGAAAACCCACGCCCGCAAGCACCACTATCGGGCGCGGGTCCGCGCCGCCTCGGGCAGGTCGCCGCGCAGCCCCAGGGCCTCGTGCATGAACACTCGCTTCAGCGGCGGCGCAGCGTCGACGGCGCTCAGCCCCATCGCACGCAATTCCGGCAGGAGCGGCGCCGAACTGCGGAACAGCCGGTTCAGGCCATCGAGGGCCAGGAGCATCTTGAGATTCTCGCCCTTGCGCCGGCGCTCGTAGCGCCGCAGCACCCGCAGATCGCCCGGGTCTTCCTCCCGAACCAGCGCGCCCGAGATGACTTCCGCCAAGACCGCCGCATCGAGGAGCCCGAGATTCATTCCCTGTCCCGCCAGCGGATGCACGGTGTGCGCCGCGTCACCTACCAGCGCCACCCTGGAGCGGCAATATTGCCGGGCATGCGCGGCCCGGAGCGGAAAGCTGACCCGCTCGGCGGCGTCCTGGATGTTGCCCAGTGCGCCGCCGCTTGCGGCCTGCAGTTCCTTCAGAAAGTCCGCCTCGCTTGCCTCGCAGAGCGCCTCGGCACGATCGGTCCGGGTGGACCAGACCACGGAACTGCGCCCGTCGGTGAGCGGCAGAAACGCCAGCGGCCCGTCCGGCAGGAACCGTTGCCAGGCGGTCTCGTCGTGGCCTTGCGAGGTCGCGACGTGGGTCACCAGTGCGCGTTGGCCATAGGCAACCTCGGTCACCGGCAGGTTCAGCATGCCGCGCACCGGCGAGTCGCTGCCATCGGCGGCGATCAATGCCGTGGCGGCGACGGTTTCGCCTGTTTGCGTGGTGACCGTGACGGCGCGGTCGCCGGCCTGCGCCGCGGTCAGCCTGGTTCCGAACTCGATGTGTACGTTGGCGCGCGGCATCGCCCGCAGGATACGGTCCCGGCACAGGACATCCTCGACGATGTGCCCCAGATCCGGTTCGCCGGTGTCGGCGCTGTCGAACGTCAGCGATCCGGCGCCGCCCGGCGTCTCGCCATGCCAGACCCGCATGCGCCGGTAGGGGCAAGCGCGGGCGCCCTCGATCGCCTGCCACGCACCGAGCGAATCGAGGATGTTCCGGGATGCGCGGGACAGCGCATAGACTCTGAGATCCATCCGCTCGGCGCTCCAACGGGGCGCCGGTCTCGGCTCGAACAGGCGAACTTCGAGCTCCTCGGCGGCGCGGCCGAGCAACGCCGCCAGGGCGAGGCCCACGGGGCCGCCGCCGGCGATGACGACCGTGCGCTGCCGGTGGGCCGATCCGCTCACGGCGCCAACCGCAATCCCCGGGCGAGGCGGGAAACCCGGCCGCCAAGCCCCATGGCCTGGCGGGCGAGCCAGGCCTTGGCGCCGGGCAGGAGGTCAAAAGCCATCAGCCCCAGACCCCGGGTGAGCGCCAGCGGCGCGGCTTCGCTGGCAAACAGTCGCACCAGCCCATGGGTGAATTCGGCGATGCGGCGCCGATCGGCCGCCCGCCACCCGCGGTAGTCGTCGAGCAGCGCCTCGGCCCCGGGGTCGGCTGCCGCGTCGGCGCGCCGGGCGTCGCAGATCGCCTCGGCCAGTGCGGCGACATCCCGCAACGCCAGGTTGAACCCCTGACCCGCAACCGGATGCAGACTGAGCGCGGCATTGCCCACCAGGACCGTGCGCTTCGCGGTCGCCGAGTCACTCAGGACCCGGTACAGCGGATAGGCGCTGCGTGCGCCGACATGACCGATGCCCCCGAGCCGGTATCCGAAGGCGCGCTGCAGCGCGGCGCGAAACGCCGCATCGTCGAGTCCGATCGTCCGGTCCGCAGCCTCCCCGGACAGCGTCCAGACCACGGCCATGCGTTCCCGCCGCAACGGCAGCATGGCGATGGGACCCGACGGGGTGAATCGCTCGAACGCCCGGCCGCCGTGAGCCACCTCGGTCCCGCAATTGACGATGACGGCCTTCTGGCCATAGTCATCGGTGCGAACGCCAATCCCCAATGCCTCGCGCACCCGCGAGCGCGCCCCGTCCGCGGCCACCGCAAGCCGTGCCCGAACCGTACGGCTCGCACCCTCCGTGGCAACCCGCGCGGTCACGCCCGAATCCTCGACGTCCAACTCTTCCAGCCGGCCCGGCGCCAGGCAGGTCACCGATTCGGCCTCGCGGAGCTTCGGCCAGGTCGCCCCGGTCAATATCCGGTTCTCCACCGTATAGCCCAACGCGGCAACGCGCTCCTGGGCGGCGTCGATCCGCGATACCCCGAAACGGCCTCGCTCGGAAATGTGGATGGCGACGATGGGTTGGGCTTCGGCCGCCACGCCGCGCCACAAGTCGAGCCCGCGCAGAATCCGCTGACTGCCGCTGGCGAGCGCGGTGGCGCGGTTGTCGAATCCGGGCTGCTCCAGACGGCCCGGGTCGCGCTCCTCGATCAGCACCGTCGCCACGGGTATCTGCGCCAGCGCGTGGGCCAGCGTGGACCCCACCAGACCGCCGCCGACGACGAGTACGTCGCAGTCGAGCGGCGGCGAACTCAATTGACCGCGCCCATGAACGCCTCGATCTCCGCCGCGCTCGACGGCAGCTCCCGGGTCAGCACGTTCGGTCCCGACCGGGTGAGGTGCACATCGTCTTCCAGGCGGATGCCGATCCCTCTCCAGTGCCTGGGCACGCCGTCGGCCTGCGGCCCGATGTAGATACCGGGCTCGATGGTCATGACCATCCCCGGTTCCAGCATTCGCCACTGTTTCGACACCTTGTAGTCGCCCACGTCGTGCACATCCATGCCGAGCCAGTGCCCCGTCTTGTGCATGAAATACGGCCGGTAGGCGCCCTTGCCGATGAGGTTGCTCAGCCGGCCCTTGAGGATGCCGAGTTCCTTGAGCCCGCGGGTGATTTCGGTGACCGCGGCATCATGGGGATCGTTCCAGCTATTGCCCGGCCGCACCTTGTTCACCGCCGCGGCATTGGCGGCGTGGACGATATCGTAAAGCTCACGCTGCGGCTTGCTGAAGCGTCCGGTGACCGGGAACGTGCGGGTGACGTCCGAAGCATACATCCGGTACTCGCACCCGGCATCGATGAGCACCAGATCCCCCGCCTTGATGCGGGCCCGGTTCTCGATGTAGTGCAACACGCAGGCGTTGGCCCCGGCGGCGACGATGGGCGTGTAGGAGCATTGGGCGCCGTGGCGGGTGAACTCGTGGCGAACTTCGGCCTCGAGTTCGTATTCGCGCAACCCCGGCTTGCAGAGGGTCATCGCGCGGCGGTGCGCGGCGGACGCCAGCTCGGCGGAGCGCTGCATGATGCGGATTTCCGCGCGACTCTTGAACAGGCGCATCTCGTGCAGATGGTGGTCCAGCGCGATCAATTCGTCCGGGGCGCCACCCCGTTGGCGGTTCGATTGGAGCTGGTTCATCCACCCCAGCAGACGCGCGTCGAACAGGTCGAATGAACCCATCGAATAGTAGACCCGTTCACTGCGTTCCAGCAGGCCGGGAAGGATGTCGTCGATATCGTCGATGGGAAACGCATCGTCGGCGTCGTAGTCGGCCACGGCGCCTTCGGGTCCGGCGCGGGCGCCGTCCCACAACTCCCGCTCCGGATCCCGTTCCCGGCAGAACAGGATGAAATCGCCCTCCGGCCTCCCTGGAATGAGCACGGCGACGGCTTCCGGCTCGCCGAATCCCGTCAGGTAGTAGAAGTTGCTGTCCTGGCGGTATTCGTATTGGGTGTCGCGACTGCGCGGTCGCGTCGGAGCCGCCGGCAACACGGCGATCCCGCCCGGCCCCATGCCCTCCATCAGGTGACGCCGGCGCCTGGAAAATTCCCTGGATGCCGCGGTTTGCGCAGTCAAGTGATCTGCCTCCATTGTGTCGGGCGGCCAATGCTACCACTGCGCGGAGTATTGTTGACCCCTGAAGGCAGCCGGTTCTATAGTGATTCGGTGAATGCGGGAGACGGCAATCAACACTTTGAAGCGGAACTGTTGCGGCTGGAGACACGGCTGGATGAACTGCTTGTCATCTGCCGGCAACTTCAGGATGAGAACGGGTCGCTGAAGCACCGTCAGGACAGCTTGATCGGGGAGCGAGCCAAGTTGATTCAGATGCACGATCAGGTACGATCCCGCGTGGAAGCCATGATCAACCGGCTCAAGGCCATGGAGCAATCGCCGTGACCGACATGTTCGCGCACATAACGATTCGAATCCTGGAGAAGGAATACCAGGTTTCCTGTCCCGCGGACGAGAAGGCCAATTTGCTGGCGTCGGTGGAAGTGCTGAACAAGAAGATGCGCGAAATTCGTGACAGCGGCAAGGTCGTCGGCCTGGACCGCATCGCGATCATGGCGGCGCTCAACCTGGCCAACGAATTGCTGAAACGAACCG
The DNA here is from genome assembly GCA_965237785.1 of Candidatus Rariloculaceae bacterium. Lineage (GTDB taxonomy): Bacteria > Pseudomonadota > Gammaproteobacteria > Steroidobacterales > Rariloculaceae > UBA6522. The sequence continues at coordinate 3,824,987 of OZ250159.1, read as the reverse complement.
GGGACGAGCGTCAGCTCAAGAACCTGATCGTGCCGCGAGTCCGGGCGATGAGCGAACGATTGGACGAGGCGTTGCGACCCGGCGGACGGTTGGACTCATAGGGTACGGCGCTCCCTGTAGCGTGCGATGCGGATTGGACAGTCTTTCGACCCTAAATCTTGACCTCGGGGTTGTGTTCTGTCGGTGGCGTTGTGCAGATCCGGCCTTGCCGGGAAGCCTGCAACCACCACGGCTTACCCCACCTTTTGCTCTGGTTCGAGAGCAACGGTCCGCAACGGCGTCAACGGGGAGCGTCATTTTCCCGGGAATTGGCGGTCAGTGAACGCACCCCCAGGCGACGTTCCGCGCACCGCCCTGCGCCGCAAGCTTCGAGCCGAGCGCCGCAACCTTTCCGAATCCGCGCGGGGCAGCGCCGAGCACCGCACTCGCCGCCGGCTGGCCCGGCTTGCGCCGCTGAGGCGAGCGAGCCGCATCGCCATTTACCTTGCCGCGGACGGCGAGCCGGACCTGAAACGGGTCGCGGCGGATGCCCTTGAGCGCGGGCAGCAGATCTACGCGCCGGTCCTGCACCGGGGCGCCTTGCGCTTCGCGCGGATCGGAAACGATACGTATCTGCACGAAAATCGTTTCGGCATCCTCGAGCCCGCGACGACCGACTGGATACACCCGCGGGATCTTGACGTGGTGCTGACACCGCTGGTGGCATTCGACGACACGGGCACGAGAATCGGGATGGGAGGCGGCTACTATGACCGTTGCTTCGGCTTCCTGAACACGCGTTCGCGCTGGATCAGGCCCAAGCTGATCGGCCTCGGCTACGAGTTCCAGCGACTGCACCGTATCGGCCGGCAAACATGGGACGTTCCGCTGTGGGCGGCCGTCACCGAACAGGGCATCTACCGATTTCACACCGAAGGAGCAGCGCTATGAAGCATTGGCTCATGAAGTCCGAACCGAACGACTTCAGCATCGACGACTTGCAGGCGGCGCCGGGGGGCGAGACCTTCTGGGACGGCGTCCGCAACTACCAGGCGCGCAACTTCATGCGCGACCGGATGACGATCGGCGATCTCGTGCTCTACTACCACTCGAATTGCCCCGAACCGGGAATCGTCGGCATCGCCACCGTCAGCCGCGAGGCGTACCCCGATCATTCGGCGTTCGACGTCGACGACAAGCACTACGATCCGAAGAGCGATCCGGACAATCCGCGCTGGTGCATGGTGGATATTCGCTTCGAGCGCAAGCTCAAGCGCGTGGTTTCGCTGCGCGAACTGCGCGTTCACGCCGGCGGACCGCTCAGGGACATGGTCTTGCTGCGCCGCGGCAACCGGCTCTCGATTACGCCGGTGACCGCAGCGGAATGGGATTTCATATTGAGCCTGGAGTGAAGGCATCCCGCAGGGAAGGTGAAAACGTGACATCGGACGAAAAGAAAAATCTCGCGGCCCTGGCGGCCATGGAACACGTACGCGGCGGCATGTCGCTCGGTGTGGGCACGGGCAGTACGGTCAATTTCTTCATCGACGCGCTGGGGGAACATGCGCCTCGGCTTGAAGCGGTGGTTTCCAGTTCCGAGGCGTCCACGGCCAGGCTCAAGGGTCACGGGATCCGTGTCACCGATCTGGCGCGCACCGGGGACCTGGATCTCTACGTCGACGGCGCCGACGAGGCCACGCGGCACCGCCACCTCATCAAGGGCGGCGGCGGCGCGCTGACGCGGGAAAAGATCGTTGCCGGCGCCAGCCGGCGTTTCATCTGCATCGCCGACGACACCAAGCTGGTGGGCGTGCTCGGCAAGTTTCCGCTGCCGGTGGAGGTCATACCCATGGCCAGGTCCTACGTCGCCCGGCAGATGTTCAAGCACGGCGGCCAGCCCATCTGGCGCGAAGGCTTCATCACCGACAACGGCAACGAAATCCTCGATGTCCACAATCTGAAGATCACCGATCCGCCGGACCTGGAGTCTCGATTGAACCGGATCCCCGGCGTGGTCACCGTGGGCATTTTCGCGCACCGTCCCGCCGATCTGCTATTGATCGCCGGCGACGACGGCATTCGGTCGGTTGAATAGACCCTGCGAAATATGGTCTCTTGACAAGTTTTCTTATTAAAGGCTATATATGGCCTTTAAATGTATATATTTGTCATTAAAGGCCATATATGGCTGATACTTTAACCTTTCAAACAGCAACCTCGCATCGTCTTGAGACAGAGCTTGGCAGACGCTTGGCCAAAATCCGCCTCGCGCGAAATGTCACGCAGAAGGCGCTCGCCAACGATGCAGGCATCGGGTTGCGCACGCTTCGCCGGCTCGAAACGGGGCAGCCCTCCACGCTCGACAGCTTCCTGCGGATCGCCGTTGCCCTTGGCTTGGCCGATGATCTCCTGAGTGCCGTTCCATCGCAAGATATTCGTCCGATCGAACGCGTAAGCTCCCGCCGATCGGAACGCAAGCGCGCTCGGCCCGCCAAGACCGCTGCGCCCGATGAGCCGTGGTCGTGGGGGGATGAGTCAAGTGACTGACGCGAGCGTGAACCTGTGGGGGCGTCGAATCGGCGCCGTCTCATGGGTCTCGGAACGCGCCGTTGGAATCTTCCAATACGATCCGGCTTTTCTCTCGGCCGGTATCGAAGTTTCTCCGATCGTCATGCCTGTGCGGGAGGCGCCATACTCGTTTCCCGCGCTTGGAAGGGAAACGTTCAAGGGCCTGCCGGGCCTCCTTGCAGACGCGTTGCCCGACAAATTCGGCACCAGGTTAATCGATGTCTGGTTGGCTGAGACCGGTAGGCGGCGCGAAGATTTCAGCCCCGTGGACAGGCTTTGCTATATCGGCAAACGCGCTGTCGGTGCACTTGAGTTTGAACCGGCACTCCACAGGCGAGACAGACGAAACGAGGTAGAGATCGCCGAGCTGGTCGAGCTGGCGAACCGCGTTCTCGACGAGCGATTGCAACTCGCAGGCTCCCTCGGACGAAACGACGATAGCCCGGCGCTTGAGGAACTTCTCAGCGTAGGAACATCCGCCGGTGGAGCAAGGGCGAAGGCCGTACTTGCCTGGAATCCGAAGACGGGGGAATTTCGGTCTGGTCAGGTTGACACAAACTCAGGCTTTGAGCACTGGCTACTCAAGTTTGACGGCATTTCCAACAATCGCGACAAAGGTCTGGCCGATCCCCAGGGGTTCGGGCGAATCGAGTATGCCTATTACCTGTTGGCTCGCGAGGCCGGGATTGAGATGTCCGACTGTCGGGTCCACCACGAAGGCGGCCGCAGTCACTTCATGACCCGGCGATTCGATCGCGACGGAAACGGGCGCAAGATTCACATGCAATCACTTGGAGCATTGCAGCATTTCGATTTCTACAAGCCAGGTGCTTACGCTTACGAGCAGGCGGTTCAGACGATCCGTGAACTGAAACTTGGCATGCCGGCTGTCGAAGAACAGTACCGTCGTGCGGTTTTCAACATTGTCGCTCGCAATCAGGATGACCACGTCAAGAACATCGCTTTTCTCATGGATCGAAAAGGAAAGTGGCGACTGTCACCTGCCTACGATGTGGTCTATGCCTATAACCGCAGCGGCTCCTGGACGCGTGACCATCAGATGAGCATGGCCGGCAAGCGCAAGAATTTCGCCCGTGAGGATATGTTGAGATTCGCTGCGTCTTGCGGTCTGAAGAAGTCTGTTGCCGTTCGCGTCCTTGATGATGTTATTTCCGCGGTTGGAAACTGGCGGCGATCGGCATCGCAGGCAGGTGTCGAGAAGACGAGCGTTCAACGTATTGAAAAAACACATCGCACAACACTTGCTTAGCCATGTCTCCGCGATGGGCCCTGGGGAATTGGCTGGGGGAGAGGGATTCGAACCCCCGCTGGCGGAGTCAGAGTCCGCAGTCCTACCACTAGACGATCCCCCAGTAGTACCCGCGCAGACCAGCCAGTCCAGTATATCTTACCGGTTTGCGCGCTAGCGCTTGGAGTACTGCGTCGCCTTGCGGGCCTTGCGCAGCCCGACTTTCTTTCGTTCCACTTCCCGCGCATCACGGGTAACGAAACCGGCCTTGCGCAGCGACGGCCTGAGGGACTCGTCGTACTGCAACAACGCGCGCGTAATGCCGTGGCGAATCGCACCGGCCTGGCCCGTTGTACCGCCGCCGCGGACTGTGACGTCGATGTCGAAGCGGCCGTCCAGTTGCGCCAGTTGCAGGGGCTGGCGCACGATCATGCGCGCGGTTTCACGACCGAAGAACAGATCCAGCTCTCGACCGTTGACCATGATCCTGCCGGCGCCCGGCTTGAGGTAGACCCGCGCCGTGGACGTCTTGCGCCGGCCGGTCCCGTAGCAAACCTGCTCGCTCATACGCTATAGCTCCAGCGGCCGGGGTTGCTGCGCGACGTGAGGATGATCCTCACCGCACACGACCTTGAGTTTCCTGAGCATTTGCCGGCCCAGCGGATTGCGCGGGAGCATCCCCTTGACCGCCCGCGTGAGGACCTGCTCCGGTGCCCTCGCCAACAGGGTTTCCAGCGATTCCGACTTGAGATTGCCGATGTAGCCGGTATGACGATGGTAAATCTTGTCCTTGAGCTTGTTGCCGGTTACCCGAATCTTCTCCGCGTTGATGACGACGATGTAGTCGCCGGTATCCACGTGGGGCGTGTACTCGGGTTTGTGTTTGCCACGCAGCCGGTGGGCGATCTCGGTGGCCAACCGCCCCAGGGTCTTACCCTGTGCGTTCACCAGATACCAGCCGCGCCGAACTTCGTGGGGCTTTGCAGAGAATGTTTTCACAATACGATTGGAGCCGGAACAATGCCCCGCCGATCAAAGAGGCGCGATATTACGCGCCTGTGCGTGGCCCCGCAAGAGTTCATCAGCCCTCGGTAGCGCTATAATCGCCCGATGCTTCCAACCGGCGGTAAATTCGACTCGCTGATCGCGGCCGCGGATCAGGCGCTGCGCACCCTGACGGTGCCGCCGCCGGCGGCCAGACCCTCTCCGGCCGCGGACATTGCCGAAGCCGAAATGAGTCCCGAGGCGCGGCGGCGCAGCATCGCCCTGATGCGTGTCAATCACGCCGGCGAAATCGCCGCCCAGGCACTTTACCGAGGGCAATCGGTGCTGGCGCGATCCGACGAAACCCGGCGCCACCTGCTCGAAGCCGCCGCGGAGGAAGAGGACCACCTCGCCTGGTGCGCACAGCGGCTCGAGGAACTCGACGGGCGCTCCAGTAGGCTCGATCCCCTATGGTATGCAGGCAGCTTTCTCATCGGCATGGCCGCCTCCGTACCCGGAGACAGCGTCAGCCTGGGGTTCGTGGCCGAGACCGAGCGGCAGGTGGAAGCCCACCTGGGCGATCATCTTTCGCGGCTGCCCAAGGCCGACGCCAGAAGCGCGGCCATCCTCGAACAGATGAGCGAGGACGAAGCCCACCACGGGACGACCGCGAAGCTTGCCGGCGGCGCCGACTTGCCCGCCCCCGTTCGCCGGGTCATGACGCTGGGCGGGAAGCTGCTGCGAAACTGCTCGCTCTGGGTGTAGGAGCATCACTTGAACGCGCGCTGGGACTTGATCCGCTCGTACGCGGCGCGGATTTCCTGGGTTTTCTTTTCCGCCACGCCGATCATGGATTCGGGCAGGCCGCGCGACACCAGCTTGTCGGGGTGGTGCTGGTTCATGAGCCTGCGATAAGCGGTCTTGGCCTCCTGATCGGTGGCGCTCGGTTCGACGCCGAGGACCCGGTAAGCTTCTTCCAGGCTGACAAATTCCTGGCCACTGGCGCGGGACTGCTGCGCTCGAACCAGAGCCTCGATCTGCGCCAGCTCGACCCGTCCCACGCCCAGGCCGCGCGCGACCTGCCAGAGGAGGTCGCGCTTGGTTCGATCGATGGACCCGGCGGAGACCGCCGCCTGCATCTGGATTTCGACGAACGCCCGCGTCAAGTCCGGCCGATCGCGGAGCGCGCGGCTCACGCGCTCCAGGGTTGCCGCCAGCGGCCAGCCCGGTTCCTTGCCCGCGGTGAAGTTCTCCACGGCGTTGTTGACTTGCTCCGGGGTCAGCCGCATGCCGTGCATCACCAGCCGCGCGGCACGAATCTCCTTTTCCGATACCCGCCCATCCGCCTTGGCGATATGCCCCATGACGGTGAAGGTGGTGTCGAAGAAAAACTGCTGGATCCGCTCCGAACCAAACCCCTTCGAACGCCCTTCCCCGGTCTGACGCGCCAGCCCGCGGTCGAATTGATGCCCGAGGATGAGTCCCACCGCCGAACCGAGAGGGCCGCCCACGAACAAGCCCAGCGCGCCGCCGACGGCTTTGCCGATCCAGGCCATCAGCGTGCCGTGGCGGCGACCGCCGCGGCAACTCGGTGGTTCGCCCGAAAGTATTGCTGAAAGGCCATTCGTCGGGTCATTATCTCGCCTACCCGAAGGATTGTCGCTGACACATGATCGATTCGCTCCCGGAAGCGTTGTACGAGTCCCGCCTGACGGGCCCTGAACCCGTGCACCGCGGCAAGGTCCGGGACATTTACCGCCTGGACTCCGCGCACCTGTTGATCGTCGCGACGGACCGCCTGTCGGCCTTCGACGTGATCCTCCCCGATCCGATTCCCGGCAAGGGCATCGTCCTCACCGCCGTGGCCAACTTCTGGTTCGGGCGCCTGGCCGACGTGGTGGCCAACCACCTGACGGGAATCGATCCTGCCAGCGTGCTCGATGCGCCGGAAGACCGGGCCATGGTACGCGATCGGGCTGTGGTGGTTAAACGCGTGCGGCCACTGCCGGTGGAAGCCGTGGTACGCGGCTATCTCATCGGTTCGGGGTGGAAGGACTACCAGGCCACGGGGCGGGTCTGCGGAATTTCATTGCCGGCGGGGATGCGGATCGCCGATCGGCTCCGCGAACCCATCTTCACCCCCAGCACCAAGGCGGCCCAGGGCGCACACGACGAGAATATCTCCCTCGAGGCCGTCAAGTCGCTGATCGGCGCGGAGTTGGCGGAACGGATCGAGGCGCTGTCGCTGCAGCTTTACCACCGCGCCAGCGACTATGCGCGACAGCGGGGCATCATTCTCGCCGATACCAAGTTCGAGTTTGGTCTGGACGATGCGGGCCAGTTGATCCTGATCGACGAAATTTTCACGCCGGATTCGTCGAGGTTCTGGCCCGCGGCGACCTACCAGCCCGGCCGCTCGCCGGAGAGCTTCGACAAGCAATTCGTCAGGGACTACCTGGAAACGCTGGACTGGGACAAGCGTCCGCCCGGCCCGCGCCTGCCGGCAGGCGTCATCCGGCGCTCTCGCGAGAAGTACCAGGAAGTGCTGCAGCGCCTCACGGCCGACGCCTGACGCAGAAATCTCGCCGGTCGCCGCGGCGACGGCGTCGCGACGAAAATCTGTAACCAATCCGGGCTAGGTTCCCGCTACAGTCAATCCGTCGACCAGCACCGACCCGCAGCGGATGCCGCCGCGCTCGTCCACGTCCGAACCCACCTTGCGGATTCCCCTGAAAACCTCCTTGAGATTGCCGGCAAGGGTCACTTCGTGCACCGGATAGGCAATCTCGCCGTTTTCTACCCAGAACCCGGCAGCGCCCCGCGAATAGTCGCCGGTGATCGTATTGACCCCCTGCCCAAGCAGTTCGCCCACCAGAAATACGTGCTCACACTCGCCGAGCAGTGCCTCCAACGGGCCGGCATTGGCCGCCACGATCAGGTTGCGGACGCCGCCGGCGTTGGCCGTGGTCACCAGGCCGAGCCGCCGAGCCGAGTAGCTCGAAAGCACATAGCCCTGGAGGACGCCCTTGTCGACAACGACCCGCCGCCGTGTCGCCACACCCTCGCCGTCGAAGGCGGCGCTCCCCATGGCACGGGGAATGAAGGGATCCTCGCGAATGTCCATGAATTCGGGAAAAATCCGCTCACCCGCGGCGTCGAGCAGAAACGAGGCCCGCCGGTACTGGCTCGTGCCGCTGATGGCGGAAATGAGATGCCCGAACAACCCCCGGGCGAGTTCCGCCGGGAATACCACCGGCACCGACCGTGTCGAAAGCTGACGCGCGTCGAGCCGGCGTACCGTACGCCTCGCCGCCGTCTCGCCCACCCGCTCTGCCGCGTCCAGCGCCTCGGCGGCACGAGCGGTCGTATACCAGTAGTCGCGCTCCAATGCGCCGTTGTGGACCGCGACCACGCTACAACTCAATGAGTGGCTGCTCGTCGGGTAGCCGGCGCAGAAGCCGTGACTGTTGGCGTATACCCGCACCCCCCCACCCGTGGACACGGTGGCGCCTTCGGAGTTGGTGATTCTTTCGTCCACAGCCCTGGCGGCGTCCTCGGCCCGAAGCGCGAGTCGCTCAGCCTCTGCAACGCCGATTTCCCAGTGGTGATAGAGGTCGAGGTCCGGGATCTCACGCGCCATCAGGTCGGCCTCCGCCAGGCCGGCGAATTCGTCCTCGGCGGTAAATTCGGCGATGCTCAAGGCCTTGCGCACGGCCTGCTCCACCGCCGCGGAGGAGTAGTCGACCGTACTCGCGTTGCCCTTGCGGCCTTGCCGGTAGACGGTGACGCCCAGGCCGCGGTCGCGCTGCCGCTCCACCGATTCAAGCTCGCCCAGGCGCACGGTGACCGAGAGGCCTTCGTCGTGACTGATACCCGCTTCGGCCTGCTCCGCGCCCAGTTTGCGCGCCAGGTTGATGGCCTCCCGGGCAGTGGATTCGAGCGTTCGCCGTACTTGTGTCGTGTCCATAGGGGCGAATTGTAGCCCGTACGCGCCGCCGTATCAGATTGGTCGCATCGGCGGGCTGGCGTACAATGACGCGATGAAACCCCTGGCCGGGATAATCATGGGTTCGCAGTCCGACTGGGACACCATGCGCCACGCAGCGGAGACACTCGAGACGCTGGAGGTCCCCCATGAGGTTCGCATCGTCTCGGCGCACCGCACCCCGGATCTCCTGTTCGAATACGCCGGCGGCGCCGCCGACCGCGGTCTTGAAGTGATCATCGCCGGCGCCGGCGGCGCCGCCCACCTCCCGGGGATGGCCGCGGCCAAGACACTCTTGCCGGTACTTGGCGTGCCGGTGCAGTCGCGGGCGTTGAACGGTATCGATTCGCTGTTGTCCATCGCCCAGATGCCCGCGGGCATCCCCGTGGGCACGCTTGCGATCGGCAAGGCGGGCGCCATCAACGCGGCGCTCCTGGCCGGTGCGATCCTGGCCCTGAAGTACCCCCGCGTGGGCGCCGCGCTGAAGGCTTACCGTGAGGCCCGAACCTCCGGCGTGCTGCAAAACCCGGACCCGCGCAACGCCTGATGACATGAAGGTCGGCATCATCGGCGCGGGGCAACTGGGCCGCATGCTGGCGCTGGCAGGCTATCCGCTGGGGATTCAATGCAGCTTCATCGGCGGCGGTCCGCAATCTCCGGCGGGACAGGTTGGCGTCACGCTCGCCGCTGAGTCGAACGACGAGCGCGGTCTGGACGAACTCGCCACCGGCGCGGATGTGGTCACCTTCGAGTTCGAAAACGTGCCCGTGGAGGCGCTCGAGCGGGCCGCGGAAAAAACCCCGGTTCACCCCTCGGCGGCGGCGCTCGCCGCGGCGCAGGATCGGCTCGACGAGAAACGCCTGCTGCGCGACACCGGCATTCCCACGGCTCCCTTCGTCCCGGTAGAGACCGACGCGGACCTTCGACGCGTCGCCGCGGAATTGGGCTGGCCGGTCGTATTGAAGGCGCGCCGCCTGGGTTACGACGGCAAGAGCCAGCGCATCGTCCGTTCGCAGGCAGCGCTGGCGGACGCCTGGTCGGCGCTGGGCGGCGTTCCTGCCATCGCCGAGGGCTGGGTCGACTTCCAACGGGAGCTGTCCCTGATCGGCGTACGCGGCGCCCAAGGGGAAACGGCGTTTTACCCGCTGGCCGAAAATGTCCATACCGAGGGGATTCTGAGTACCACCGTGGCGCCCTATGAGGACGATAACCTGCAGCGCACCGCCGAAGCGTGGCTGTCGGCACTCATGGACCGCTTCGCGTACCGCGGCGTGCTCACCGTGGAATTTTTTCATACCGCCGACGGGCCGATCGCCAACGAGATCGCCCCCCGGGTTCACAATTCCGGCCATTGGACCATCGAGGGCGCCGAGACCAGCCAGTTCGAAAACCATCTGCGTGCGGTGCTGGGACTGCCGCTGGGCAGCACCGCGCCGCGAGGCTATGCGGCCATGCTCAACCTGATCGGCCGCATGCCCGACCCCGCCGCCATGCTGAGCGTTTCAGGCGCTCACCTGCACGACTATGGCAAGGACCCGCGTCCCAACCGCAAGCTGGGACACTGCACGGTCCTGCGCCCCCGGCGGGACGACGTCGAAGCGGCGCTCGAACGGCTTAGTGAGCGGTGCCGCCCACGGTGAGCGCGTCGATGCGCACGGTCGGCTGGCCCACGCCCACGGGCACGGTCTGACCGTTCTTCCCGCAGATGCCGACTCCCGGGTCGAGTTCCAGGTCCGATCCGACCATGGATACGCGGGTGAGGACGTCGGGGCCGCTGCCGATCAGCATCGCGCCCTTCAGGGGGGCCGTAGGCTTGCCGTTTTCGATCAGGTACGCCTCGCTGGCGGAGAACACGAACTTGCCTGAGGTGATATCCACCTGTCCGCCCCCGAAGTTGGGCGCGTAGATGCCCTTGTCCACGGAGGCGATGATCTCTTCGGGATCGTGCCGGCCGGGCAACATATAGGTATTGGTCATCCGCGGCATCGGTGGATGGGCGAAGGATTCCCGGCGCGCGTTTCCGGTGGAGCGGGTCCCCATCAGGCGCGCATTCTGGGTGTCGTGCATGTAGGAACGCAACACGCCGTTTTCGATCAGGGTGTTGCAGCGAGTGGGCGTGCCCTCATCGTCCATGGTCAACGAACCGCGGCGCCCTGCCAGCGTGCCGTCGTCCACTACCGTGCAGGCCGGGGTCGCAACGCAATCGCCCATTCGGCCCGAAAACGCCGAGGTTCCCTTGCGGTTGAAGTCGCCCTCGAGCCCGTGACCGATCGCCTCGTGCAGCAGAATGCCCGGCCAACCCGGCCCCAGCACCACGGTCATGTTGCCCGCCGGAGCGGGTATCGATTCCATGTTCACCGAGGCTTGCCGAACGGCCTCCGACGCGATTTCCCGCGGCCGGTCGCCGGTGGTGAACAGGGAATAGTCCGTGCGGCCGCCGCCGCCTGCGAAACCGCTTTCCCGGCGACCGCCGCTCTCCATGATGACCGACACGTTGAGGCGCACCAAGGGCCTCACGTCGACCCCCAGCACACCCGCCGAATTCTGCACCAGGACCAGCTCGTACATGCCGGCGAGGCTGCCGATGACCTGCACGACCCGCGCGTCCATTGCGCGGATTTCCCGGTCGAGATCGGCCAGCAGGCGGACCTTGCGCCGGTCATCCAGGCTCGCCATCGGATCGAGCGCCGGGTAAAGCTCGTCCATGGCGGCCGCCGTCGCGACCTTGCAGCGCCCGGCGCCGTCGTGGCGGGCGATTCCCCGGGCGGCTTGCACGGCATCGTCGAGTGCCGCGCGGCCGATTTCGTCGGAATAGGCGAAGCCGGTCCTCTCGCCGTCGAGCGCCCGGACGCCGACACCGTGGTCGACGCTGTGCGCACCCCCCTTGACGATGCCGTCCTCGACGGTCCACGACTCGAACCGCGTGTACTGGAAGTAGATGTCCGCGTAGTCGAGTTGTCGCGACATCAGCGCCCCGAGCGCCCGGTCGATATCGCGCAGGTCGAGACCGGCCGGCTCGAGCAACTGGGCGTGAACGATGCCGAGGCGGTTCAATTCCCCCGCTTCTCCGGGCTGGGCAGCGAGTGCGGTGGCGCCCGCGGTCGCCGGCTGGTGGAAGCGGCGCGTGCGGGCGGCGGAGACTTGGAAATCTGTCGGCATATCGACGGTCACCGGTGTAATGGGGGGACTCGCCATCATAGCCACTTCGGCCACGCCCGCGCCAGTATCGTGGCCGCGCTCGCGCGCGAAATGGCGGGTGATGCGGGCTATTGCTCCGCCAACTGCGGCAAATCGGCGCACAGCTTGCTTTCCTCCAACTGCTCCGACGTCAAACGCTCCACCGAGGGATCGTCCCAGCTACCGGTAACGCAGTAGGAGGCGCGGCCGACCCCGTTAAGCGGCTCCTTGAATATCTCGCTGAAGATCAACAATGCCGCGCCCACCTGCGGCCCGGCGAGAAACCCCACCGTGGGCAATATCCGTCCCGGCTCCGACGTGACCACCGCAAGCTGCTCATAGTCGCGATCGTACAATCCGGTTCGCCCCACCACGCCGATGTCCACCACGGGCCCGGTCAGGTGAAGGTTATCGGTATAGGCATTGCCATCGATGATGACGAAGTCGCCGCTCAACTCGTCGAATACCAGTCCCCGATTGAAGACATCGCGGAAGTCCAACGCCAGCCGCCGCGGCAGCGCCGCGACGCTCATCAGACCCACCATGCGTCCGGCGCCGGGGTCGAGATTGGGGACACTGCCCCGTTCCACGAGCAGGTTGAGGCCGCCCGTGACCGAGCGTTCCCAGTCCGCAGAGGGCGCGGACGGCCAGTAGACGTTCAGGGCGACCTGCGCGGTTTCCGCTTCGGTGATCGGGTCGAAACCCAGTTGCTCGAGGCTGCGGGCCACATCCCCGCTCGACGCTGAGAGCACCAACCGTGTTTCAGCGCCCTCCCCCCGCTGGTACCAGCCGCCGCTGCCTTCCATGAACAGGGTTTCGCTGCGGGCCGCGAACGCGTCCATTCGCAAACCCTCCGGATCGGCCTGAATATCGGCGTCGAATTCTCCGAAACGCCTCGTTCCAAGGGCGAACTCGGTCGCTCGGATCACCACTCCGGGCAACTCCCGGGGATCCCGCCCGACCGAGGCGGGTAGTTGGTCGAGATTGATGTACAGCCGTTCCATATCCGCCAACAGTTGCGGGCGGTCGCTGAGATTCAGCGGCCACGTCACGACACCCGCGACCGGTTCGCTGGCGATTTCCAGGTGCCACCGGGCGGCCTGCTGGCGAATCGAGACCTCCGCCGGGCCGAGTTGCTGTCCGAATGCGGAAAAGTCCGTGATCTCAACATCCGCTCCCAGCAACAGGCCGGCGGCGGAGGCCCCCGGCACCTGCCGCCGGAACAGTTCCCACCAGTCGTCGAAACGCACCGTCGCCAGTTCGCCGCCGACGCTGAGGCCGTCCCGGGGAGGCAGGAGCGGCAACGCGCCGCCGAAGCGGATGCCGCCGCGCCGGAACGACAATTCGCCGTCGCGGTTGCGGAAGCTCAGTGCGAAGCGCTGATTCTCGCCCACTTGCCCGTTGACGTTCAGGCGGTCCGCCTCGGAAAAGACGAACTCGATCTCAAGGGGAGTTGCTTCTTCCGCGGGTTTTCCAAGCGGCTCCGGCAATCTCGCGTCCAGGCCGGCCAAATCCGATTGCAATTCGATCCGCAGCGGCTCGCGCCGCGCCTGCACGAACCTGTTTTCTGGCAACAGCAAACGGCCTTCCCACCGTGACTGCCCGGACAGGTTCTCACGGAAGGGCAGATCGAATGTCGTCTGCAACGCGCCGACCTCGATTTCGCCGTCAAAGTCGAGTTGGGCCAGGTACCCGGGCTCAGCGGCCGTGGAGACTTCGACCGCCAGGGGAGCATTCAGGAACGTGGCCTGGATCCCGTCGCCGCTGACCGCGCCGCCATTGTCGAGTCGAAGACCGCCCTGGATGCCGGTAAACGCCGGCTCGAACCCGTCGATAGTCAGCTCACCGTCGGTCACCTGCAACGCCGCGTTGAGCTGATAGGCGATGCGCCGCAACAAGGGCAGCACCAGATCGAACGTGACCTCGGACGTGCCGTCGCCGGATTGCAGTCGCTGCAGATCGGGGCCCAGATGCGTGGCGATCAACGGTGCTTCCTTGAGAAAGCGAAGCGTGTCGTCGAGGGCACCCTGGGTCGAGGCCGTCACGGTCAGGACCGGGTCGCGCACATCCTCCATGGCCACGAGCAGGTTTTCGCTGCGGTTGCCCAGAACCCGGCCGCCGCCGCGCGCCACCCAGCCCGCATTGGTGAATTCCACAACCCCGCTCAACTCCTCCGCCGCGGGCCAGTTCTCCACGTAGGCCATGGACCCGTCTTCCACCTGCACCTGGGCGTGGAACCGGCCTTCGCCGTCGGCGAAGGGAAACGCCGCCAGGGGACCTTCCAAGGTAATGTCCGCCTGCGGGATGCGCCCACCGAGTATGGCCCGGTCAAGATAGGCCAGCACCATGGGAATCACGTTGACCGGAAAATAACGGCGCGCCGCGACGGTGTCGACATCAACGAACCGGGACTGAAGCGCCATGGTCGGCAAGTCGCTGCCCGCGGGCCAATCCAGCGACAAAGCCGAGCGGGTCCTGCCGGCGGGCGCATTGAGCACGAGTTCGTCGCTGAACGCGCGCAGGCCGGTCGGCTCCCTGCGCCATGTCAGCCGGCCGGTGAGTTCATCCACGTCAAGCGGCGCGGAAAACACCACGGGCCACGTCAGCGTCGCGTCGCGGGTGACCAAATCAAGCCGGCCGCTGCGCGAATCCATGAGCACTTCTCCGGAGAGCCGCGTGAGCCCCGGCCAGCGGCCGCGGGAAGCCATCCGGAGTTCGGCGAAGTTTGCCGCGACAGCATAGTTCCAGGACTCCCTGCCGCGCGCCAGAGTCAACTCCACTCCGCGCAAGTCACCGCCAGGCTCAAGTTCCGTCCACAGGTCCGCGGCGGCGCTACCGGGCAAAATTGACAGCAACGGCGACAGATCTTCCAGACGGAGAAAGTCGCTGCGCAAATTCAGCGCCGCCAACCCACCTTCATCCTCCAGGAGTTCAAGGTCCAGGTCGGCTCCGGATGGCCAGGCCCGCCCGCCGCGGCTCAGGCCCAGGTTGCTCGCCGAAAGCGCCCATCCCGCGTCCAGCCGGCTCCATTCCAACGTCACGTCGACCCGGTCATAGACCGGGCCTTGCCCGTCCCCGGAGCCGCCCAGGCGCAACTCTTCCATTGCCAGCGCCACGGTGGCCTGCTGCACCTGTTCGCCGGCGAAATCCAACCAGAAGGAAACGTCGCCGACACCGGACTCGGGCAACGGCAGCAGCAACGATTCCGGCAGCAAGTCCGGCCATGCCGCGAGGTCCGCGCGCCGGACTTCGCCCGTCAGCCGCCAGCGCGTCTCGCCGTCGTCACCTGCGCCGGCGACGCCCAGTTGCGCGGCGACTTCGATCCGCTCAGCCAGCGCCTGCGGTGCGTTGGCCCGGGCCTCGACGATGACGCTGTCCGAGTCCCCGACGAGCTCCAGCCGAACGCCGTCGAACTCCCAGGTCCGCTGCCGGATGCGGTCGACATAGATAATGCTGCCGTTGGTGAGAACGACGGTGACCGGCGGCAGATCACCCGGCGAAAACTCGATCTCCGCATCCGGACCCTCGGCCAGGTTGGCAAGACGAAGCGCGCCCTCCTCGGTTCGCTCGAGGCCCAGCCGGGTCCCGTTCAGCGTCAACCGGTTCACCTCCAATCGGCGTTCGGATAACAGCGCGATCGCGCTCAGCGTGATCGTCACTTCCGCCGCGCTGACGATCGGGTCGGCTGCATCGTCTGCGCGACTGAGGCTCGCATCGCGGAAACTGAATTCCGGCCCCAGCAGGCTCCAGCGAGCATCCAGTTGGCTGAAGTTGAGATCGATGCCCAACTCCGCCCTCACCCACGCCTGGATCTCGCCCTGGTAACTGGGAAGCTGGATGACCGCGAGCCGCAGCAAGCCGGCGCCCACCGCCAGCAGAATGAGTCCCGCCGCCACGGCAATGGCGATGCCTCGAACCAGTTTTCTCAGCAAGCTCCACACGATCGTCTATACCGGCACAACGTCGAATTGATCCGGGAGGTGAAGCTGCTCACTCTGCAAGCGGATTGACGCCTCGGTCAACTGCTCCAACTCGGCCACGACAGCGGATTCCTGGTCCAGCAGACGATTGATTACGTCCGGGCCCGCCAATACAAGCACTTCCCGAAATTCCAGTTGCGCGCGTTGCCCGAGAATCTCCCGGAAGATTTCGTTACACACCGTTTCAGGTGTTCGCACGAATCCCCTCCCCTCACAGGTTGGACAATCCTGACACAGCATCTGTTCCAGACTCTCGCGGGTTCGCTTGCGGGACATCTCTACCAGGCCCAGCGGCGAGACGTTCATGACTCGCGTATCGCCACGATCCACGGACAAGCGTTCCGACAGCGCCTGCACCAGTTGCCGGCGGTGTTCTTCGTCGACCAGGTCAATGAAGTCGACGATGATGATTCCGCCCAGGTTGCGCAGCCGCAATTGCCAGGCAATGGCCTCGACCGCTTCCAGGTTGGTGCGCAGGCTGGTGTCCTCAGGATCGCGGTGACCGACGTAGCCCCCGGAATTGACGTCGATGGTGGTCAGCGCCTCGGTTTGATCGATGACCAGGTAGCCCCCGGACTTCAACGGCACGCGCCGGTCGAGCGCGCGCTCGATCTCGTCATCGACACCGTGGAGGTCGAAGAGGGGGCGCTGGTCGTCATAGTGCTCGATGAGTTCCGACATGGCAGGCATGAATCGATCCGCAAATTCCTTCATGGTGGCATAGGTATCGGTCGAATCGACGCACACGCGCGCCAGTTCCGAATCGCGGCGGTCCCGGAGCACACGCGTCGCCAGCGGAAGATCGCGGTAGACGATGTCTTCCGCCCGGGCATGCGCAGCCGACTCCTGGATCGATTCCCATAATTTATGCAGATACTCCATATCCGCCTGCAAGGCGTGTTGCGAGGCCCCGATGGCGGCCGTTCTGACGATAACGCCCCCGTCGGCAGCGGTCGACAGGAGACTCTCCACCATCACGCGCAGGCGTTCGCGTTCGTCGTCGCCGCCGATCCGGGTGGATACCGCCACGCCGTCGCCGCGCGGCGCCAATACGAGCAGCCGCGAGGGCAGTGTGATGTAGGTGGTCAGGCGCGCGCCCTTGCTGCCCATGGGATCCTTCAGAACCTGGACCAGCAACTCGTCACCCGCCGTGACAAGCGCACCGATGTCGATGTCGCGATCGCGCTCCAGGGATTCGTCCCGGCGCCCGCGGATGACGTCGGCCGCATGGAGAAAGGCCGAGCGCGCAAGGCCCACGTCGACGAATGCCGCCTGCAGTCCCGGCAAGACCCGCGACACGCGGCCCTTGTAGATGTTGCCGACCAGCCCGCGCCCGCCGGCCCGCTCGATGAACAATTCCTGCAGCACGCCCTTGTCGAGGAGCGCGGCGCGTACCTCGCGCAAGCACACGTTGACCAGGAGTTCCTGGCTCATGGAGAGACCAGGCCAGTTGCAAGTACCTGGCGTATCGGCATCGAATTCCTTCCCATACAATGGACTATACCCGGAGGCTTATCCGCGGTGATAGGGATGCCCCTGGTTGAAGCTCCAGGCGCGGTACAGGGCTTCGGCGACCAGCGGCCGGACCAGACCGTGTGGCAGCGTCAGCGGCGACAGCGACCAGCGTTCATCCGCCCGATCCACAACTCTCGGCGAAAGTCCGTCGGGACCGCCGACCAGCAGGCAAACCGGCGCACCGCCGGCCATCCAATGCTCCATTCGCGCCGCCAATTGCGGCGTGGACCACGGCGCGCCGTCGACGCTCAGGACCACGACGCGAGCGTCCCGCGGAATGGCGCGCATCATCCGCTCCGCCTCCTGTTCCACGGCCTGGTGTGCCGGGCTTGACGCCGAGCGGCGACCGAGCGCGATCTCCACCAGGTCCAGGGTGCAGGCGCCACGGAGGCGCCGCGCATATTCACGGTACCCCGCCTGCACCCACTCGGGCTGACGGCGTCCGGCGGCGATCATTACGATACGCACCTTTGGCGCTCCGGTTGCGGCGTCAGGTCAGGGCTTCATCCCGCGCCGGGATATCCCAAAGTTTCTCAAGATCATAGAACTCGCGGACCTGCGGTTGCATCACGTGCACGACGACGTCCACGAGATCCAGCAACACCCACTCGCCGCCCGCGTCGCCCTCCCGGCCCAGGGGCCGTTCGCCGGCCTGCTTGCAACGCTCGACGACGGCGTCGGCCAGCGCCCTGACGTGCCGGTCCGACCGGCCGGTGGCGATGATCATCACGTCGGTAACCGATGTCAGGTGGCGCACGTCCAGGGTCTTGACCGACTGAGCCTTGAGCTCGAGCAGCGCGTCAACCGCCAATTCGCCCAGCGCGCCGCTAGACATCTGCGTTTTCGGCCGTTCTGACGGCATAGCACTCCGTTTCGAGAATGATGTCCCTGACGCCGTTCGGGACGAGATACCTGGGATCGGCTCCGGCGGCGACAAATTCCCGGATCCGGGACGCCGACACCTCGAGCTGGGTCACCGGCGTGACCAAGACCCTTCCTGAGCGGGCCTCGTGCACGTCCGTGACGCGCGCGGTGCCGCGGCGCTCGAGCAGCCTGGCCAGGCCCCCCCGCCGCGGCGTTTTCCAGCCAGGGCGGTGGGCCACCACGATGTGGGCAAACTCGGCCAATTCCTCCCAACGGCGCCAACGCGGCAGGCTCAGGAATGCGTCCATTCCCAGCAGCAGGCACAGGGATCGCTCGGGATAATCGCGGCGCAGCGCCGTCAACGTATCCACGGAATACGACGGACCGGGCCGGTCCAGCTCCCGCGTGTCCACCGAGAACCGCGCCTCATCCCGCGCCGCCGCAAGCACCATGTTCAGCCGTGTCGCCGCCGGAGCCGCCGGCGGCTCCCGCAGCGGCTGCCGGGCACACGGAATGAACAGGACTTGCGCGAGGAGCAGGCGCTCGGACAGTTCCAGAGCGGTACGCAAGTGGCCGTAATGAATCGGGTCGAATGTGCCACCGAAGATGCCGATTGGCCCCATCCGCCTATGAGTGTTCCCTGCGGCCGACTCGCATCGTTTCAGCGTAACCTCCGGGCACCGCCGGAGCACCGCAGCACCGCAATGACCAAACGGGTCAATTCCTGCCAGGCGTTGCCCACCTGGACTCCCTTTATCACCCTGTCTACTTCCGTGGCCTGGACGAGAAGATCAGTCAAATGGCAGGGCTCGAACCGGTCAAGCGCGCTCCTCACCAACGATTGGCGCCGCCGCCAAACTCCGTGGCGGGTCAACACCCCCGGATCATGCGCGCGGCCCGGACCCACCGCCTTCAGCTTCGCGAGCAAACAAAGATCGCGGCTGACGGCCCATAGTACCAGAGTCGGTGCAACCCCCTCGGCGCGCAATCCATCCAGAATCCGCAGCGCCCGGCGCGCATTGCCCGCCAGCAGCGCATCGGCGAATCGGAACACGTCAAAGCGCGGATTGGATGCCACGGCATCCTGTACCACCTTGTCGTCGGCCGTGCCCTCGCCGAGTAACAGCACGAGCTTGCGCACTTCCTGGTCAGCGGCCAGCAGGTGCCCTTCGACCCGGTCGGCCATCAGCTCGGTCGCCGTCCTGGATAACCTCAGCCCGAGGCTTGCCGCTCTCTGGCCGATCCAGGCAGGCAATTGGGGCCGGTCGACTGGCCAGACCTGCACCACCACGCCCGCTTCCCCGATGGCCTTGACCCAGGCGCTGCGCGACGCCGACGCATCGAGTTTGCCGGTCGATACCAGCAGCAGCCGGTCGGGGTCCGGACGCTGCACCAGGGCCCGCAGGGTGCGCCCGCCGACATCGCCGGGACGCGGCGTGGGCAGGTGCAGCTCGATCAGCCGGCGGCTGGCGAAGAGCGAAAGGTTTTCCGCGCCGGCTGTCAGCTCGTTCCATTTGAATCCCCGATCGACGAAATGAAAGTCGCGCTGATCGAAACCGTCGCGGCGCGCCCGGGCCCAAATTTGCGCCGCCGCCTCGCTCACCAGCAACGGTTCCTCGCCGGCCACCAGGTAGGCTGGCGCCAGCTCCCGGGCCAGGTGGCCGTCCAGCTGACGCCCGTTGAGCTTCATCCGCTTTCGAGTTGGGATAGTACGATGCCGCTGTCCTCAAGCAGGACGGGAATGCCATCGTGAACAGGATAGGCCAGCTTGCCGTCGCGCGTGACGAGCGCTTCGCTCAGGGGCTCGGTCAGGACCGTGCCGTCACGGCCGACCAGCTTCGACTGTTCGATACGGCGATTGAGCGCGCGAAGCGTTTCGGCGGACATGACCTCAAGCGGCAACCGCGTTACGGGGCAGCAAATGATGTCCAGCAAGTGTGCATCGATACTCACGTCGTTCTCCCCGACTTCGCTGGTGTCACCCGGGGCACCGGGTCGTAGCCGCTCGTTCCCCAGGGGTGACAGCGGCCGATCCGCTTCGCGGTCAGCCAGCCGCCGCGAATGACGCCATGCTCGCGGAGCGCTTCGATGGCATAGGCAGAGCACGTGGGCAGATGCCGGCAGCTCTTTCCGAGCCAGGGCGACAGCAGGATCCGGTAGCCCCTGACAAGCCCCACCGCCCCACCGAGGGCCAGCCGCGAAACCGCCCTGGACATGCGTTCGAACATTCTCTCCATCGTTTCCGCCGTCATCGCCGCGCGCGCCGCCATCGCGGCCCCTCGGGGCTGTCCTCGACAAGGATACCCCGGCTGGCCAACTCGTCTCGAATCCTGTCCGCCGCGGCGAAGTCCCGGGCGCGGCGCCGGGCCTCACGATCCGCGACCAGCGCATCGATCCAGTCCTCGCTCGGGGCATCCGCCGAATCGTCCCCGGTGAACCAGGCCCGGGGATCGTCCTGCAGCAGCCCCAACAGCCACCCGCCGGCCCGCAACCCCCGCGCAAGTTCGGCACGGACACCCGGATCGGGCGCGCTGTTCAGTGCCCTGACGAGTCCGAACAGTTCCGCCAGTGCTCTCGGGGTGTTGAGATCGTCCTCCAGGGCCTCGAGCACGGCGGGCGGCGGAGCGACCTCGGGTTCGCCCGTTGCGCGGCCGGCGACACCGGCATTGCGTAGCGCGCCGTACATCTTGTCCAGCTTTTGCCGCGCGTCGTCGAGGACCGCCGAATTCCAGTCCAGGGGCTGGCGATAGTGGCCGGTGAGCAACCCCAGGCGCACCGCCTCCCCCGGCGCCTCGTCGAGAAGATCTCGAACCAACAGCACGTTGCCCCTGGATTTCGACATTTTCTCGCCGCGCACGTCCACCAGGCCGTTGTGCACCCAGTAGCGGCAGAAGCGCTCCGTCTCGTAGGCACAGGTACTCTGGGCGGTCTCGTTCTCGTGGTGGGGAAAGATCAGGTCCAACCCGCCACCGTGGATATCGATGGTCTCGCCGAGATGGGCTCGCACCATGGCCGAGCATTCGGCGTGCCACCCCGGGCGGCCGAAACCCCAGGGGCTCTCCCAACCGACACGCTCGGCGGCGGACGGTTTCCACAGGACGAAATCCGCCGGGTTGCGCTTGTACGACGCCACCTCCACCCGCGCGCCGGCGATGAGTTCCTCTTGGGAACGGCCGGAAAGCGCGCCGTAGGCAGCGAAGCTCGGCACTGAGAACAGTACGTGATCCTCGGAGACGTAGGCATGACCGGAGCCAATCAAGCGCTCGATGAGGGTAATGATATGCGGCAGATGTTCCGTGGCTTTCGGCTCGATGTCGGGCGGCAACACGCCGAGCGACTCCATATCCCGGTGAAAGGCGTCCAGGTAGCGCGCCGTCAACACGCTGATCGCGACACCTTCCTTGCGGGCTGCGGCATTGATCTTGTCGTCCACGTCGGTGACGTTGCGAACGTAGACGAGCCCCCAGGAGCGCCGCAGCAGCCTCGCCAGGACGTCGAAGACCACGGTCGGGCGGGCGTTGCCGATGTGGGCGAAGCTGTAGACCGTCGGTCCGCAGACATACATGGTCA
The DNA here is from genome assembly GCA_965237785.1 of Candidatus Rariloculaceae bacterium. GTDB lineage: Bacteria > Pseudomonadota > Gammaproteobacteria > Steroidobacterales > Rariloculaceae > UBA6522. Next base: position 3,803,116 of record OZ250159.1, on the reverse strand, counting down.
CCCGCCCCGGGTCCAGGGGCTCGAAACGCTGGCGCGTTCGCGTGAGGGTATTGTGAAGATGAAGAGCCATCAGGGGATCGATTCCGCCCAGCTGCGGGCGGTGGCTATGATACCAAGGTTACGGTGGCGAACCCGCTCTTGGCGGTGGCATATAATCGCGGCTGCGCACACCCCGATACAGGATCATCATGAGCGACGAATTCAGCCCGCGGCTAAGCGTCGAGCAAGTCGAGGAAGGCAAGGCCCTGGCCCCCAGGTTCGATGCGGACGGACTCATTCCGGCGGTGACCACGGATTACGACAGCGGCGAAGTGCTGATGCACGCGTACATGAACGCCGAGGCGCTCAGGCTCACCATCGACACCGGCGAGGCGCACTATTTCAGCCGCAGCCGGCGCGTGCTCTGGCACAAGGGCGCCACCAGCGGGCTGGTGCAGAAAGTCCGGGAGTTGCTGATCGACGACGACCAGGACTGCGTCTGGCTGAGGGTTGACGTCAGCGGCGGCGCCAGTTGCCACGTGGGCTATCGGTCGTGCTTCTACCGGCGCGTTCCGTTGGCTGGCGCGGACCAGCCGGTGGAACTGGAGTTCACCGAGTCGACAAAGGTATTCGATCCCGCCGCCGTCTACGGGGATGCGCCGAATCCGACGCAGCTATAGCGATTTCACATCCACGCCCACGGGGCAGTGATCGGATCCCAGAGCCTGCGGCCAGATGAACGCGTCGGTGACGCGCCTGTTCGCCGTCGGCGAGGCCAGCACGTAGTCGATGCGCCAACCCACATTGCGCTCCCGCGCGCCGCCCCACTGGCGCCACCAGGTGTAGTGATCCGGGGCATCCGGGTGGCGGGCGCGGAATGTATCCACCCACCCGGCGTCCAGCCACCGGGTCATCTCGGCGCGCTCCTCCGGGAGAAACCCGCTGGCCTTGACGTTGGACTTGGGCCGCGCCAGGTCGATCGCCTCGTGCGCCGTGTTGTAGTCCCCGACGACGTAAACCGGCCCGCGGCGGCGCAGCACCTGCAAGCGGTCGAAGACCGCGGCGTAGAAGTCGAGTTTGTAAGGCACGCGGCTGTTGTCGCGGTCGCGGCCGCTGCCCTTGGGAAAGTAGACCGAAGCCACCGCGAGCCGCCCGAAGTGGGCGACGATGAAGCGGCCCTCCACGTCGAAGCGCGGCTCGCCCAGCGCGGTTTCGACCCGGGTTGGCCGCTCGCGGGAATATATCGCCACGCCACTGTAGCCGGGACGTTCCGCCGGCGAAAAACTCGTATGCCAGCCCCGCGGGGCGCGCGTGCGCTCCTCCAGTTGATGCTCGAAGGCTCGAACTTCCTGCAGGCCGATGACATCCGCGCCCGAGGAGTCAAGAAAATCGTGGAATCCCTTCCTGACGCAGGCGCGCAATCCGTTGACGTTCCAGCTCAGGATTCGCATGGCGGTATTCTCACCGGGATTGGGGTTCGTAACAATGGCGGCGAATGCGAGCAGCGCTGCTCGCATTCGCCATCAAGGTAGAATCCACGACAAACACTTCTGGAGATTTATCAACGTGTTGAAGAAAACGACCTGTCTTTCGCTCTGTGCGTCGGCAATCGCCGCAGGCTTGGCGGCCGGCACGGCGCTTGCCCAGGGTACGCTCCACGACGCGCGCGAGACTCAGTTGGGCGACGTTCGCCAGCTCACCTTCGGCAGCGAGAATGCCGAGGCGTATTGGTCGCCCGATGGATCGGAACTGATCTTTCAGTCCAACCGTGCGCCCTACGAATGCGACCAGATTTACCGTATGCCCATCACCGATCCGGCGGCGCTGACCCTCGTCTCCACGGGACAGGGGCGCACGACCTGCGGTTACTTCACGGCGGACAACCAGCGCGTCATCTTCTCTTCGACCCATGCGGCCGACGCCCAGTGCCCGGCCCCGCCGGACCGCTCGCGCGGCTATGTCTGGCCGCTCTACGACACCTACCAGATCTACAGCGCCGCCCGCGACGGCTCGGACCTCGTCGCCTTGACCGACACCGATGCCTACGATGCCGAGGCCACCGTCTGCTCCGCGGACGGCTCCATCGTCTTTACCTCAACCCGTGACGGCGACCTCGACCTCTATCGCATGGATGCCGACGGCGCCAACGTGAGACGCCTGACGGATGCGCCGGGTTACGACGGCGGCGCCTTCTTCTCCCGCGACTGCTCCAGCATCGTGTGGCGGGCATCGAGGCCGTCGGGGGCGGTGCTGGAGGACTATCGCGCGCTCCTGGCCGAGGACCTGGTGCGCCCCGGTGAACTCGAAGTCTGGGTGGCCAACGCGGACGGCTCCGAGCAGCGCCAGGTCACTCAACTCGGCGGCGCCGCGTTTGCGCCGTTCTTCTTTCCGGACGGTGAGCGGATCATCTTTTCGTCGAACCACCACGATCCCGCCGGCCGCGAATTCGATCTCTGGGCCGTCAATGTGGACGGCGCGGGCCTTGAGCGGATTACCTATACGCCCGGCTTCGACGGATTCCCGATGTTCTCGCCGGACGGCGGGCAGTTGGCATTCGCCTCCAATCGCAACCAGGGCCAACCCGGCGAGACGGATGTCTACGTTGCCGATTGGATTGAGTAGCGGCCCGTTTCCGACGGCGCCACGGACCGGACGGTCTGATCTGCACGCCCGGCTCTCACGCCCAGACCGCGTCCCATGCCCCGATGCGCAGAACGATCCGGTTCCGCGGACTACTGCGGCACCACTTGGCTTGCGGTGGCGGGCTGCACGCCCTCGATCAGCATGAGCACGCGGCGGGCCAGATCCTCCGCCAGCGCGCCGCGAAGCATCTGCTCTTCGGCGGTCATGCCCAGTACGCGGGTCGCGTCGTAGCTGTAGCTGCGCGTCGCCACCAGGAATTCATTGTCGATCAGGCCGGCACCGTCGGCTTCGAGCGAGATGCCGACCGCATAGAAGACCTCGTATTCCTGCGGCGTATTGCGTGCCGACACCGAAAGCACGCGTTGACCCGACGTATCCTCCAGTATCCGCAGCACGGCGCCTGCATCGCCCCGGGATTCCGCCAATTCCACCCCACGTGCCCTGAGCGCGGTTCTCAGGCGGTCGTGAAATTCAGTGTAGGGCTTTGCGGACTCGAGATAAGTAGTCGCAACCGCCTCGGGCAAGACCCCCGACCCTTGCAACTGGAAGCCGCAGCCGCCCGCGGCCGCGGCGCCCATGAGCGCCACCGGCGCAAGCAATCGTCCAACGCGGCGGCGGACCCCGCGAGTGTCGATCGGCCGGCGTATTCCGCTGACGGCCGCCACCGCGCTGATGCACAGGGAACAAAGCATCTGGATATGTTCCATGGAAGGTGGGCGGAATAAGCGGATTGGAGTCATGGCTCTTGATTCTAGCCGAGTTTGCAAAGATCATCCGTCGGAATTTCCGGCGTGCACCCCGACGTGCGACCATCAAGGTGGAAGTAACTCAAGCAGCCATCCATGAACGCGTACCCGTTCAAATCGATTGAATCCAAGTGGCAGGACCATTGGGAGCGCCGCGAGACGTTTCGCGTGTCCGCGGACGTCGACCGGACGCGTCCGAAGTACTACGTACTCGACATGTTTCCCTACCCCAGCGGCGATGGACTGCACGTCGGTCATCCCGAAGGCTACACCGCGTCGGACATCATCGCCCGGTACAAGCGCATGCGCGGGTTCAACGTGCTGCACCCGATCGGCTGGGACGCTTTCGGGTTGCCGGCGGAGCAATATGCGCTCAGAACGGGCACCCACCCGCGCACCACCACCGAACGCAACGTGACGCGCTTTCGCGGCCAGCTCAAGTCGTTGGGGTTTTCCTACGACTGGAGCCGGGAGATCAATACCACCGATCCCGGCTACTACAAGTGGACCCAGTGGATATTCAAGCAACTCTTCGAGCGCGGGCTGGCGTACCAGGAAGAGAAACCGGTTTGGTGGTGTCCGGAACTCGGCACGACGCTCGCCAACGAGGAGGTCATCGACGGCAAGTCCGAGGTGGGCGGCTTCGCTTGCGTTCGTCGGCCGCTGCGGCAGTGGGTGCTGCGCATCACCGAGTACGCCGACGCGCTGCTAGGCGGACTGGACGCCCTGAACTGGCCCGAAAGCACCAAGGAAATGCAGCGCAACTGGATCGGTCGCAGCGAGGGCGTCGAGTTGGAATTCCCGCTGGCCGACGGCGACGGCGGAATCCGCGTGTTCACGACGCGCCCGGACACGCTCTTCGGCGCCACGTACATGGTGCTTGCGCCCGAACACCCGCTGGTGGACGCCGTTACGCGGGACGGCCAGCGCGAGCAGGTCGACGCCTATCGCGCGGCAGCGTCCACCAAGAGCGAGTTGGAGCGAACCGATCTGCAGAAGAAGAAGACCGGGGTGTTCACCGGCGGCTTCGCAATCAACCCGGCCTCCGGCGAGGAGATTCCCGTCTGGGTGGCCGACTACGTGCTCGCCGCATACGGCACCGGCGCCATCATGGCCGTGCCCGGCGAGGATGAGCGCGATTGGGAATTCGCCGAAACCTACGGCCTGCCGATCATCCACACCGTTCAACCGCCGCCGGGCTTCGAGGGCGGGCCGTATCTCGGTGAAGGCCCCTCGATCAACAGCGGCTTTCTGAACGGCCTCGGCGTCGCGGCCTCGAAGGCGGCGATGATCGACAGGCTCGAACACCAGGGACACGGTGAGCGCAAGGTCAACTACAAGCTTCGCGACTGGCTGTTCTCGCGGCAACGGTATTGGGGCGAGCCCTTCCCTGTCGTCTTTGTGGAAGGCGAGCCGAAGACCGTCGCGGACGGCGAATTGCCGGTCCGCCTCCCCGAACTCGATCGCTACGAGCCCCGGGGCACGGCCGAGGGGCCGTTGGCCAATGCCGGCGACTGGCTCAACACCGTCGACGGCGCAACCGGCAAGCCGGCCCGGCGGGAGACGAATACCATGCCCCAGTGGGCGGGCTCCTGCTGGTACTACCTCCGCTACATCGACCCGGACAACGACGCCACGCTCGTGGCCCGCGAGCTGGAACGCTATTGGATGCCCGTGGATCTCTACGTCGGCGGCGCGGAGCACGCGGTACTGCACCTGCTCTACGCCCGTTTCTGGCACAAGGTGCTGTTCGACGCCGGGCTGGTTTCGACGCCGGAACCGTTCACCCGGCTGGTGCACCAGGGCATGATCCTCGGCGAACTGGAGTACGCGCGGTTCGCGGATGAAGCCGGCGATCCGGTGTCCGCGGAATTTGTCCGCAACGACCGTGACACGCGCTCAGACGCGGCCGTGGAGCGCGCAGCGGTCAGCGAGCGGGATGTCGTCAAGCAGGGCGAGCGCTTCGTGTTGCGCGACGACCCGAGCATCAAGGTGGATTCCCGGGCCCACAAGATGAGCAAAAGCCGCGGCAACGTCGTCAATCCGGACGAGATTCTGGAACGCTACGGCGCGGATGCTTTCCGGCTCTACGAAATGTTCATGGGACCGCTTGAGCAGGTCAAACCCTGGAATACCCGCGGCGTGGAGGGCACTCACCGGTTTCTCAACCGCGTCTGGCGAATGCTGGTCGACCCACTGGGTGAGGCCCTGAAGCATTCGGTGCGCGATTGCGAACCCACCGGCGCGCAATCGCGGACCCTGCACCGGACCATCGCCAAGGTCACCGGGGATATCGAGGGCCTGAGGTTCAACACCGCCATCGCCGCGCTGATGGAGTTCACCAACACCGCCGGCAAGTGGGACTCGCTGCCGCGCGGCCTGGCGGAGCAATTCGTGCTGCTGCTGGCGCCGCTGGCGCCACATATCGCCGAGGAACTCTGGCAGCGGCTGGGTCACGATGAATCCCTCGCCTACGCCGCCTGGCCCGAAGCACGGGAAGAATTCCTTCGAAGTGACACGGTACAACTGGCGGTGCAGGTCAACGGCAAGACCCGGGGCCAGGTCGCCGTACCCGCCGACGCCACCGAGGAACAGGCGCTGGCGATCGCCAGGGGCGACGAAAACGTCGCCAGGCACCTGGCCGACAAACCGATACGCCGCTCGATCTACGTACCCGGGCGGATCGTCAATTTCGTCGTCTAACGCATCCGCGCCTGCCGCCGACGCTGGTGAAGCAACGAACCGATAAGCACCATCAAGGCACCGGCGACGACCAGGTAGTTTCCCAACCGCGCATACGGGGTCAGGCCACCGAACCCCTGTACCGCGCTCTTGAGGACATGTGGCTGGAATTGCGGCGACTGCGCGACCACCCGGCCGCGGGGATCGATGATCGCGGTGATGCCCGTATTCGTGGCCCGCAGCAGGTACCGCGACGCCTCCGCCGCCCGCACCCGGGCGATCTGGAGATGCTGGTGCGGCGCGATCGTGTTGCCGAACCAGGCGTCGTTGCTGACGTTGACCAGCAGCGAGGCTTGCGGCAGATAGTGAAGTTGTTCGGCGCCGAAAAGGTCTTCGTAGCAGATGCTCACGCCGACGGTCTCCCCGGCGATGCTCAATGGCGGTTGATCCCGGGCGCCGGGTACGGCATCCGTATAAGGCAGGCTCATCAACCTGAGCCAGCGTCGCACGAACCCCGGCACCGGAAAGTACTCGCCGTAGGGCACCAGGTGGCGCTTGACGTAAAAGTCCGGCGACTCACCGAGTACCACAAGAGTATTCTGGAACGTGCCGCCGCCGGGATCGGCCCGAAGGATACCCAGCGCCACTTCGCTGCCGCGCGCAGACGCCCAATCCCGAACTTCCGCCAGATAGTCCGCCGCGCGAGTGTAGAGCGCGGGTATGGCCGCCTCGGGCCAGATGATCAGGCGGCTGCCTTCGGCCCCCTCGGTGAGGCGGCGGTAAAGATCCAGGGTCGGCTGATATTGCTCCGGGCGCCACTTGAATTCCTGGGGTACCGCCCCCTGCACCAGCGCCACCGTGAGCACGTTCCCGGTCGGTTCGCTCCAGCGCTGGTTGCCGAGAAAGAAACCCATTCCCCAGAGCAGCGCCAGCGCCATACCGACGGCGAGCCGCAGCCGCAGGTGGGCGAAGCGCAGTGCCACGACGGCACCCGCCGACCACAGCACGGCCCAGGACATCAGGTAGACGCCGCCGACGGGCGCGTAGCCCATGAGCCAGGAGTCCGACTGGCTATACCCGACGGCGAGCCAGCCGAAGCCGCTTAGTACCCAGCCGCGACACCACTCCGCCAGCACCAATACAGCCGGAAATACGGCGAGCCAGACCGCCGGCCCCCGGTTGACGAACCAGCGCGCCGCGACCCAGCCGCTCAATCCGACGTAGGCGCCAAGAAAGACCACAAGACCCAGGGTGATCGTGCCGGCGAGCAGCGGATGCGCCGGTCCGAAGTCGTGGATGCTGACGTATACCCAATGCACGCCGCCAAGGAAACTGGCGCAGCCGAACGCGAAACCGGTAGCGAATCCCTGGACGGGGCTCAGACCGCTCCACATACGAAACAGCAGCGCGTAACTCAGTGGCGCCAACCAAAACAGGTCGAAGGGGGCGTAGGCCAGCGGCAGCACAGCGCCCGCGCCAAGCGCCAGAAGAAGCTTAACCCGCATGTCTTACCATTCTTCGTCGCAAGGGCGACGGGACTCCGGCTATTCGACCCCGCCCGCGGGCAGCGTCGTGACCTCCAGAGATTGAATCCGCCGGCGATCGGCAACCTTCACGCAGAAGCGAAGGCCGGCCATTTCCAGCACCTCGCCCCGCCGCGGCAGGTGGCCGAGTTCGTGCATGATGAGTCCGCCCACGGTGTCGAACTCCGCTTCCGCGAGATCGAGGCCGAAGCGCTCGCTGAAATCTTCGATCCGAGTCAGCGCCAGTACGGTGAAACGCCCGTCGCCGTGGTCGTGGATATATTCGGCCTCTTCGGGATCGTGTTCGTCGTCGATGTCGCCGACGATCTGCTCGATCACGTCCTCGATGGTGGCAAGACCGGCGACGCCACCGTATTCGTCGACGACGATGGCGATGTGGTTGTGGCTTTCGCGGAACTGGGTCAGGAGCGTATTCAGGCGCTTGCTCTCCGGGATGTATACGGCCGGGCGAAGCACCTCGGCGATCCGGAAGGCGGTGCTGGGATGGCCTTCGCCGAAATTTCGCAACAAGTCCTTTGCGAGCAATATGCCGGCGACCTCGTCGCGGTCCTCGCCAATGACCGGAAACCGCGAGTGACCGGAATCGACGATGATCTTGAGCAGCGCCTCGGGGGAGTCGTCCATCTCGAGCACGACCATGTGCGAGCGCGGGACCATGATATCCCTGACCTGGGTTTCGGAAACCTTGAGCACCCCCTGCAACATGGCATGCTCATCGGTATCCAACAGGTCGAAGCGGCGGCAACGGCCAAGGAATTCGAAGATATCGGATCGCGCCATGCCGTTTTCGGCGGATCGGCGAAACAGGCGCATCCACCACCCGGGGCGGCGGGGCGAGTCGCTACTGGGGGGTAAGTCGCCGGACATCGATAGCGTCTATCTTGCAACCCAGCGAGCCCGCTTGCAAGATTTGAGCCCGGAAATTTGCTCCGATATCAGCATTCCACCGCGTAGGGATCGCCAAATCCCAATGCCTCCAACAAGTCCCGCTCCCTGCCTTCCATGATCCGCGCCTGCTCGGGGTCCTCGTGGTCATAGCCCAAAAGGTGCAGGGCGCCGTGAATCGCAATGTGCGCCCAGTGCGCTTCCAGGGGTTTGCCCTGCTTTGCCGCCTCGCGCTCGACCACGGCGGCGCAGATGACCAGGTCGCCGAAGGACCGCTCCGCTTCGGCGCCGGGAGACTCCCCGTAGGCGAACGCGAGCACGTTGGTGGCGCCGCGGCCGCGGCGGTACTGCTCGTTCAGTCTGGCGCTTTCCGTTTCGCCGACCACGCGTACGGTAACCTCTCCGGGTGGCATATCGCCCAGCGCCCTGCCGACCCAGTGCCTGACGCGGTCCGCGGGGGGTACCGAATCGCTGCTTACCGCAGTCTGCACGACAATCTCGCGGTCAGTCGTGGGCGAGGAGCGCGGGCTAGGTTGCACCGGAATTGCGCTCCTTATCCTTGGCGTAGGCTTCAACGATACGCTGCACCAACCGATGGCGGACCACGTCCTCCGGGCCGAAGCGCACGAATTCCACGCCCTTGATCTTGCGCAGAATGCGATTGACGTGCGCCAGGCCGGATTGCCGTCCCGGCGGCAGATCCGTCTGCGTAAGGTCGCCGGTGACGACGGCCCGCGAACCGAAGCCGATGCGGGTCAGAAACATTTTCATCTGCTCCACCGTCGTATTCTGCGCCTCATCGAGAATGACGAAGGATTCGTTGAGTGTGCGGCCACGCATGAAGGCCAGGGGCGCGATCTCGATGATGTTGCGTTCCAACAGCCGCCCGACATGCTCATACCCCATCATTTCATAGAGCGCGTCGTAGATCGGGCGCAGATACGGGTCCACCTTCTGCGACATGTCCCCGGGCAGAAACCCGAGCCGTTCGCCGGCTTCCACGGCCGGACGCACGAGTACGATCCGCCGCACGGCATCGGTATCCAGGGCTTCGACGCTGGCCGCCACCGCGAGATAGGTCTTGCCGGTACCCGCGGGACCGATGCCGAATATCAAGTCCTTGCGGCGCATGGCGCGGACGTAGGCGACCTGGTTTGGCCCGCGCGCGCGAATGTCACGGCGGTGGGTATGGAATACCGGCGGCTCGGGGCGGGGGCCGTGGCCGCCGCGGAGACTTTCCTGCAGACACAGGTGCACCCGTTCCGGATCCAGGTGCTCGGCCTCCGTCAACGAGAAAAGTTCCTCCAGCACGTCCCGGGCCACGGCCGTGGAACCGGATTTTCCGGTGATCTGGAAGCGGTTGCCTCGGCTCTTGATGCGAATCTCGAGGCGTTGTTCGATCTGCCGCAGATGCTCGTCGAACTGGCCGCACAGGTTCGCCATCCGCTGGTGGTCGTCCGGGCGAAGGATGACTTCCAGGGCGTCGATGTCGTGGTGCAGTTCAGGCACCGGTGTCGACCATTCTCCCGCGCAGGGAATTGGGCAGCGCCCCGGTGATGCGCACGTCCACGAACTCCCCGATCGCGCCTGGCGGGGCGGCAAAGTTGACCCAGCGGTTGTTCTCGGTACGCCCGCAGACCTCCCGGGCCGACTTCCTGGAGGTTTTTTCCACCAGTACCCGTTCCACCTGTCCGACCATGTCCCGGCTGATCTCCCCTGCCTGCTCGTTGACCAACGCCTGCAGCCGCTGGAGCCGCTCCAGTTTGACTTCCCTGGGCACCTCGTCGGGAACCGCGGCGGCCGGCGTGCCCGGACGCGGGCTGTAGATGAAACTGAAGGACTGATCGAAACCGACCGCCTCGATCAGGTCCAGGGTCGCCTGGAAGTCGGACTCGTCCTCCCCGGGGAAGCCGACGATAAAGTCCGAGGAAAGCGAGATGCCCGGCCGCGCCCGCTTGAGGGCGCGGATCTTTTTCATGTACCCCGCGGCCGTGTAGCCGCGCTTCATGAGTCGCAGGATGCGGTCGGAGCCGCTTTGCACGGGCAGATGCAGGTAGCTCGCCAGCTTGTCCACGTGCCCGTAGGCATCCACCAGCGATGGGCTGAATTCCACCGGGTGGGAGGTGGTGAAGCGAATGCGGCGAATCCCGTCGATGGCCGCCACGTAGTGAATCAGCGTCGCGAGATCCGCGGTGCCGCCGCCGTGCACCGGGCCGCGATAGGCGTTCACGTTCTGGCCGAGCAGGTTGATTTCCTTCACCCCGAGGCCCGCGAGCCCAACGATTTCGGCGATGACATCGTCCAGCGGGCGGCTGATTTCCTCGCCCCGGGTATAGGGCACGACGCAGAACGTGCAGTACTTGCTGCATCCCTCCATGACCGAGACGAAGGCGGTGACGGCGGAGTCGCTGGCGGCCGGAATCCGGTCGAATTTCTCGATCTCGGGAAAGCTTACGTCCACGACCCCGGGGCTTCCGGAACGCACGCGGGAAATCATCTCCGGCAGGCGGTGCAAGGTCTGCGGACCGAACACCAGATCCACGTAGGGGGCGCGGCGGCGGATCGCCTCGCCTTCCTGGCTGGCCACGCAACCGCCCACGCCGATGATCTTGTGCGGGTGCTCGCGCTTGAAGGCTCGCCAGCGGCCGAGGAGCGAAAATACTTTTTCCTGGGCCTTTTCGCGGACCGAACAACTGTTCAGCAGCAAAATGTCCGCCTCCGCCGCGTGCCGCGTTTCGGTCATGCCCATCGCTGCGCCGAGTACGTCCGCCATCTTGGCAGAATCGTATTCGTTCATCTGACAACCGAAGGTCTGGATGAAAACTTGCTCGGGCATCAACTCGTTATGCGGCGGTGTGTGCGAACGAAACGCGCAGCGTAACGCGCGCCAATGGCCTTTTCCAGTTCGGCAGGGAGGAGAATGGCGTCAGCCACCGACGACGGCGTCCAGAATTGCAGACGATCCAGTCAAAAGGGGATATCGTCGTCCAGGTCGTTGGCTGGGGCCGGGGCGGGTTCGGCGTCGCCGCGAGCCGGCATGGGCACCGACGGGGCCGCACCGGCACGCCCGCCGAGCATCTGCATTTCGTTGGCGATGATTTCCGTGGTCCAGCGGTCATTGCCGTCACGGTCCTGCCACTTTTGGGTGCGTATCTCGCCCTCGACGTAGACCTGAGAGCCCTTGCGCAGGTACTCCGCCGCGACCTCCGCCAAACGGCTGAAGAAGACCACACGATGCCATTCGGTGCGCTCTTGCTGATCGCCGGTCTTCTTGTCCTTCCAGGACTTGCTGGTGGCGACACGAATATTGGTGACGGCACCGCCGCTGGGCATGTACCGGGTTTCCGGATCCGCCCCCAGGTTGCCGACGAGTATGACCTTGTTAATCCCTCTTGCCATTCAATTTCCCCGGTGCACCGTCCGCGACGGCTTTGGTGAGCCGACATTGTACGCCGTGAGCCAGCCAATTCCACGTCGCAATCTCGACGCAGTAACAAGATTTGTGCGCGCGTGCGGATAGCATGTGCTCGCGTCGTGGGCGAGGCGCGTGCCATGGACGCCTTAACCGCCCGGTGCTTTGCGCCGCGCTTTTTAGCCAGCGTATAGTTAGGGATTGCCCTGGCTCAGGCTCGACGGACGTGTCCACCACCCATATTCGAGTTCGCGGCGCGCGGACCCACAATCTCAAGAACATCGACGTCGATCTGCCTCGGGATCGGATGATCGTGCTTACCGGGCTGTCCGGGTCCGGTAAATCCTCGCTCGCGTTCGACACCATCTACGCCGAAGGCCAGCGCCGCTACGTCGAATCGCTGTCGACCTACGCCCGGCAATTCCTTTCAATGATGGAAAAACCCTCCGTGGATCACATCGAGGGCCTGTCCCCGGCGATCTCCATCGAACAGAAGTCCGCATCCCACAACCCCCGTTCCACCGTGGGCACGGTGACGGAAATTTACGACTACCTGCGCTTGCTCTTCGCCCGGGCGGGAACACCCCGCTGCCCCACCCACGACGCGGTGCTCGACGCTCAGAGCGTATCGCAGATGGTCGATCAGGTGCTGAGCCTGGACGAAGGCACACCCGTGATGCTGTTGGCGCCCGTGGTGACGTCAAGGAAGGGCACGCACGCCGACGTGCTCGCCGATCTCAGGACCCGCGGGTTCGTGCGCGTGCGCATCGACGGCGTGGTCTGCGACCTCGACGACCCGCCGGCACTGGACCGCAATTTCAACCACACCATCGATACTGTGGTGGACCGGTTGCGCGTGCGCCCCGAGGCGCGCCTGCGCCTGGCCGAGTCGTTCGAAACCACCCTCGACCTGGCGGACGGCGTTGCCCAGGTGGCATTCATCGATGAACCGAAGCGCGATCCGCTGGTATTCTCGGGCAAGTTCTCGTGTCCGACATGCGGCTATGGCATCCCCGAGCTGGAGCCGCGACTGTTCTCCTTCAACAGTCCGATCGGCGCCTGCCAGGACTGTGACGGTCTCGGCGTGCAGCGCTTCTTCGACCCCCGTCGGGTCGTGCGACATCCGCACCTCTCCCTTGCCGGTGGCGCGGTACGCGGCTGGGACCGGACCAATTCCTATTACTTTCAACTGATCCGGTCCCTGGCAAGACACTACGACTTCGATATCGAAGAACCCTTCGAAACGCTACCCGCCCGGATTCGCGACATCGTGCTTTACGGCAGCCGCGGCCAACGCATCGAATTCCGGTACGTCAACGACCGCGGCGGCGAGCGGCAGTGGCGCCATGCCTTCGAGGGCATCATTCCCAACATGCAGCGGCGCTACCGTGAGACAGAGTCCAACGCCGTGCGCGCCGCACTGGGTCAGTACCAGAGCACCCGACCCTGCGCGACCTGCGGCGGCTCGCGCCTCAACGAGGCTGCCCGGCACGTCTTCGTGGGCGGCCTTGCGCTGCCCCAAGTCACCGCGCGGAGCGTGGGCGCGGCGCTCAACTTCTTCGCGGACCTGCAGCTTGCGGGATGGCGCGCGGAGATCGCCGACAAGATCGTCAAGGAAATTCGCGGCCGCCTGGGTTTTCTCGCGGACGTGGGACTGGAGTACCTGACCCTGGACCGCAGCGCGGAGACGCTGTCGGGTGGCGAAGCGCAGCGGATTCGCCTGGCCAGCCAGATAGGCTCCGGGCTGGTCGGGGTCATGTACATTCTCGATGAACCCTCCATCGGACTGCATCAGCGGGATCAGCGCCGGCTGCTTCAGACGCTGCGCAACCTCCGCGACCTGGGCAATTCCGTGCTCATCGTGGAGCACGATGCCGAAGCGATTCTGGCGGCGGATCATGTGGTCGATCTGGGGCCCGGCGCCGGCGTCCATGGCGGTCGGGTCGTGGCAGAGGGTACGCCGGAAGAGATCAAGTCGAATCCGGCCTCGCTTACCGGGCAGTACCTGGCGGGCCGACGGCAAATTCCGCTGCCGGGCGAGCGCCGGGAATTCGACTCGCAGACGGTGATCGGGATTCGCGGCGCCAGGGGCAACAACCTGAATCGGATCGACGTGGACGTGCCGCTTGGCTTGATGACTTGCGTGACCGGCGTATCCGGGTCGGGCAAGAGCACCTTGATCAACGACACGCTCTATCGGCTCGCCGCGGGTAAGGTCAACCGCACCAACTACGATCCGGCGCCCTGCGACGACGTTCAAGGCCTGGATCTCATCGACCGGGTCATCGACATCAGCCAGAGTCCGATCGGACGCACACCCCGCTCGAATCCCGCGACCTATACCGGGCTGTTTGCTCCCTTGCGAGAGCTTTTCGCGGCCACCCAGGAATCGCGTTCCCGGGGATACCGGCCGGGGCGATTCAGCTTCAACGTCAAGGGCGGACGTTGCGAATCCTGCCAGGGCGGCGGCGTCATCAAGGTGGAAATGCATTTCCTCCCCGACATCTACGTTGCCTGTGACGTCTGCAAGGGCAAACGCTACAACCGCGAAACGCTCGATATTCGTTACAAGGGGAAGTCGATTCAGGAGGTCCTGGACATGACCGTCGAGGACGCGGCGGCTTTTTTCCGCAACGTCCCGCGGGTAGCGGCGAAACTCGAAACGCTGATGGCCGTCGGATTGAGCTACATTCAACTGGGCCAAAGCGCCACGACGCTCTCCGGGGGCGAAGCCCAGCGCATCAAGCTGGCCAAGGAATTGTCCAAGCGCGGGACCGGATCAACGCTTTACATCCTTGACGAGCCGACCACCGGGCTGCACTTTCACGACATCGCCCAACTTCTCGAGGTGCTCTACAAGCTCCGCGATCAGGGCAATACGGTGGTCATCATCGAGCACAATCTCGAGGTCATCAAGACCGCGGACTGGATCGTCGATCTGGGACCGGAGGGCGGTTCCGGTGGCGGCAATGTCATCGCCCAGGGACCGCCGGAAGCGGTGGCGCGCCTGGACGCATCCCATACCGGGCGAGCATTGCGGGAGGTGCTGCGCGGACGCGTCTCTGTCGGACGTGCCGAAGGTGTGGTTTGAGTCAACCCAGACGACGAAATCCCACGGCGCGGCGAATTTCATCCATGAACGGACGGCTCACCTCGCGGGCTCTTACGGCGCCCTGCCGCAGCACTCCTTCGACGTAGTCCGGGGCGTCCAGCAGGCGTTTGTACTCTTCCCGGGGGCCCTTCAGTTGCTCGTTGAGGAACTCGAACAGGAGTTTCTTCATTTCGCCCCAGGCGATCCCGGCGCGATATCGGGCGCGGATCGCCTCGGCTTCCTCGTTGGTAGAGAAGGCACGATAGATGGCAAATAGCGCGCTGGTGTCGGGATCCTTCGGTTCGCCGGGCTCCTGGGAGTTGGTCTTGATCCGCATGATCAACTTGCGCAGGCGCTTTTCCTCGGCGAACAGCGGAATGGTATTGCCGTAACTCTTTGACATCTTGCGGCCGTCCAGGCCGGGCAGCACCGCGGTACTCTCATCGACCACCGCTTCGGGAAGCACGAAGGTCTCCCCGTAGTGATGGTTGAATCGCGCGGCGATATCCCTGGCCATCTCCACGTGCTGGATCTGGTCATTGCCCACGGGAACCTTGTTGGCCTTGAACATCAGTATGTCGGCGGCCATCAGGACGGGATAGGAGAACAGGCCCATCGTGATCCCCTTGTCGGGGTCCCTGTTACGGCGGGATTCATTCTCGGCCACGGCCGCCTTGTACGCGTGGGCGCGGTTCATCAGGCCCTTGGCGGTCATACAGGTGAGCACCCAGGTCAATTCCATGATTTCCGGGACATCCGACTGCCGGTAGAACACGCACTGGGGATCCAGGCCCGCGGCCAGCCAACTTGCCGCGATCTCCAGCGTTGAACGCGCCAGTTGGTCCGAATCGCCGCTTTTGACGAGGGAATGGTAATCCGCAAGAAAATAGTAGGAGTTGACGGTTTTGTCGTGGCTGGCGATGACCGTCGGCCGGATCGCACCCACGTAATTGCCGATGTGCGGCACACCCGAGGTGGTAATGCCCGTAAGTACGGTGTCCATAGTTCTGTGGCGGCCGGGAGGTTGCGGTGGCTCGAAGGTCGGGCAATTCTAACTGAAAGTCCGGCGCGTTGAGGACCGCTGATTCGGGCCACGGCCACGAATCTCGGCGCGCAAGCCAGATTCGGTCAGATGGACCAAAGTGACCGCGTGCTAGAATTTTGCGCAATATCGTGAGCGAAGCGTGTATCGACAGCTCGATTGACTGAATCAAGGCCATGACTCCGGAGATAGTTACGATTATTGGCGTCGGGATCGCCTTGGCGGGCCTGATTCTCAACGGCCAGCGAGCAGTGGCGGAGATTCGCCGAGATCTCGGTATGCTGCGCAGTCAGACAGATCGGGAATTCGCCGCTCAGCGAGAACGAACGAGCCAGGAAATCGCCGGGCTCCGCGAGCACATGGATCAGGAAATGGGTGCGCTTCGCGAGCGAATGGCTCGCCTTGAAGGGCTCCTCCAGGGACTCCGCGAGGCCATAATCGGAAACGCCGCCTAAGAAATCCAGGCTACATTCTTCCGTCAAAATACGCCTTGGCTCGAGCTAATAACCTGCGGCGTGGCCGTCCTTTCTTGATTCCGATGCGCCCACGTAGACACGATTGGCGACGTCCCGCAGTATCCCTTGATAGCCGCCGAAACCGTCGCCGCCGGTTTCCACTCGATGCCCAAGCCCCGCAAGCGCCGCAAGGGTCTGCGGCGGAAAGCCCGGTTCGAGATAGACGACCCCGCCATCGTTCATGCGACCGCCCGTGGGATCGCTGGATCCGTCGTGGCGAACCCGCGGCGCGTCCCCGGCCGCCTGAATATCCATCCCGAAGTCGATGACATTCACGAGCACCTGCACCTGTCCCTGGGGCTGCATGTCGGCGCCCATTACGCCAAAGCTCAGGTACGGCTCGCCGCCCCGGGTGACGAAGGCGGGGATGATGGTATGAAAGGGCCGCTTCCCGGGAGCGTAAGCGTTTGCGTGCGACGGATTCAGGCTGAACGCCTCTCCGCGATCCTGGAGTACGAACCCCAGCCCGGTCGGAGTCATCCCCGATCCCATGCCGCGAAAGTTGCTCTGGATCAGCGAGACCATATTGCCGTGGGCATCGGCCACGGTCAGGTAGACCGTGTCGCCGCGGCTGAGGACTGCCGCTTCGCCGCCGGGAAGCGCGCGCGAGGCGCGGTCCGGATTGATCAGGGGACGACGCTCACGGGCATAGAACTTGGAAATCAAGCGCGCTACCGGTACCTCCGAAAATGCCGGATCCGCGTAGAACCGGGCCCGATCCTCGAACACCAGCTTCTTCGCCTCGATCATCCGGTGCAGATAGGCGGCGCTGCCCCAACCCATCGCGCGCAGATCGTCCTGCTCCAGGATGTTCAACATTTGCAATACGGCGATACCCTGGCCGTTGGGCGGCAATTCCCAGACGTCGTAACCGCGGTAGTTCGTGGACACCGGCTCGACCCATTCCGAACGATGGGCAGCCATATCGGCGTAGCCAAGGAACCCGCCCTGCTCGGTCATGTAGCGGTGGATGTCCCGCGCCACATCGCCCCGGTAGAACGCCTCTCGGCCACCCTCTGCGAGTCGCCGATAGGTGTCTGCCAACCTGGGATTGCTGAATAGTTCGCCGGACCGGGGCGCACGGCCGCCGGGAAGAAATACCTCGGCGAACCCGGGGTAACGTCCCAGCATCGCGGCATCCGCGGCCCACTGGCGGGCGATCACCGGGGTGACCGGAAACCCCTCTTCAGCATAGGCGATTGCCGAACCCAGCACCGCGGCCATCGGCAGTCGGCCGAATCTTCCATGCAGTTCGAACCACCCATCCACCGCGCCGGGAACGCTTACGCTGAGCGGTCCGTAGGCGGGTATGCGGCCGTTGTCGCAGAGGCTCCGCAGGTGCTCGAGACTGAGCCCCATGGGGGAACGACCGCTGGCGTTGAGTCCGGTCAGATTCCCGGTCGCGGCCTCCCAGTGGATGGCGAACAGGTCGCCACCGATCCCGCTGCCGGTCGGTTCCATCAGACCGAGCGCGGCGTTCGCGGCGATGGCTCCATCCACGGCGGAACCGCCCTGCCTGAGCGTGTCCACGGCGACCTGCGTGGCCAACGGATGGCTGGTCGCGGCCATGCCGCGAACGGCCATCACCACGGATCGGGTCAGGAACCTGTCAGGACTGTATGTCACATCAAATCGAGTGGTTGCACCGGGCATCTGCTTGGTCGCTTTCCGGTAGCATTCTATTATTCAACAGTTTCGACAGACTGAACACAACGGATAACGATGACTCATCGAACCAAGGACCTGGCGCCCGTCGGTACATTCGCGCAGGTCATCCGAAAGCTGAGGTATCACGAAGCCTCCAGGCAAGTTCTGGCGCTGGTTCTCATGCTGCTGTTCAGCTTCGCCGCGCAACCCTCCGAACTGGTGGTGGCCCTGGGGACACCGTTCATCGTCGCCGGCGCCGCGGTTCGGCTGGCCGCAAGCGGATTTATCACCAAGAACCGCGAACTCGCGACACACGGCCCCTACGCCCTGGTGCGCCATCCGCTGTATACCGGAAATATTTCTATCATCGCCGGATTCACCATCGCCAGCGGCCACTGGTGGGCGGCCGTCGTCGCATTGATGTTCTTCTGCTTCTACTATCCCACCGCGGTCGAGTACGAGGACCGCAAGCTGCACCGGCTTTTTGGCGAACAATGGGAAGCGTGGGCCGCGCAGGTACCGGCGCTCCTGCCCTCGTTCAAGGATCCGGGCGCGGCCGCCACCGGTCGGTGGTCGCTGCGGAAAAGCACTTGGCAGAATGGCGAACCGTTCATTGCGCTTCTCGTCGCCGCATGTCTTTTCAACGTCATCCGTCAACTGTCGTGAACGACAGGTCCGACCACCTGACACTGAGTCGCGGCCAACGCCGCGAACTTGGGGACTGGCTCGCGTCGCCTGGCGCCGACCAGACTTCGGTGACCGGTTACCAGGCATCGATCCGTCTCTATCGGGGCTCCGCCGGGGAATTTGTTATCAAGGGCTCGCTCGGCAGGGGGTTACGGAAAAAATTGAGTCAGTCGGCAATCCGGCGGGAGGCGCGTATTTACCATCGGCTGCGGGACGTCCCCGGAGTTCCCAAGTGCTTTGGCTGGCTCGAAGGCGGGTACCTGGTTCTGGAACACATTCCCGGTAACACGCTGCACAATTTTGACGACCGGCTGGAGAACCGGGAAGAGTTCTATTCCAGGCTTCTCGTGACGCTGCGCAGGATGCATGACGCGGGAGTCGCTCACGGGGATTTGAAGCGAAAGAAGAATATCCTCGTCGGACCCGGCCAGCAGCCGTTCGTCGTCGATTTCGGTATCGCGGTGGTGGAGACCGGTCGGCATGGATATCTCTTCGACATCGTCAGGCAAGTTGACCGCAACGCCTGGATCAAGCACAAGTACCGGCGACGCACGACGGGCATCTCGGCGGTAGATGCGCCCCTGTACAAGCCGCGCCTTGCGCTTACGGGTCGGATCCTCCGGAACCTGTGGCATGCGATGACGCTGCGCAGGTTGCGCAAGCGGTGGCGTGAGCGGCGGCGCAATTCAGCCAGAGCGTAATTCACGGTACGAGCGGTTGGGCGCCGCCTCGGCAGATTGATTAGCTACCTAGTCGGGGTCCGGCTGGTCGAGCAGTTGAACGAGCGCCATCGGCGCGGCGTCGCCCGCACGGTATCCGAGTTTCAGAATCCTCAGGTACCCGCCCGGCCGGTCCCTGAATCGGGGACCCAGTACATTGAAGAGCTTGCCGACGGCGACATCGTCGCGAAGGCGGGAAAACGCGAGCCGCCGACGCGATGTGCCATCCTGCTTTGCCAGCGTGATCAGCGGCTCGGCAACCCGGCGCAACTCCTTGGCCTTCGGCAAGGTCGTCTTGATGGTTTCGTGACGAAACAGCGAGGCGGTCATGTTGCGAAACATGGCCTTGCGATGGGAGGAGTTTCTCCCCAGCTGCCTGCCGGACTTGCGGTGACGCATAGTGGAATCCTCGCGATCAAAACGCCAGCGGGCTTGGCTGTTCCTCGGTCCGAAGCGCCGGGGGCGGCCAGTTGTCCAGACGCATTCCCAGGGACAGTCCGTGACCCTCAAGCACTTCCTCGATCTCGGTGAGCGATTTCTTGCCGAGATTGGGCGTGCGCAGCAACTCCACTTCGGTGCGCTGAACAAGATCGCCGATGTAGTTGATATTCTCGGCTTTGAGACAGTTTGCCGAACGCACCGTCAACTCGAGTTCATCCACCGGCCTGAGCAGGATCGGATCGACCAGCGTATCCTGCCGGCCGTAGCCGAGGTCGGCTTCGCCCTGCAACTCGACGAAGACGTCAAGCTGATTCTTGAGAATTCCGCCGGCACGACGAATCGCTTCTTCAGGGTCGATGGCGCCGTTGGTCTCGATGTCGATAATGAGTTTGTCGAGGTCGGTGCGCTGCTCGACACGGGCGCTTTCGACATTGTAGGTCACGCGGCGAATCGGGCTGAAGGATGCATCCAGCTGGAGCCGTCCGATGGGCCGGGTCGGTCCTTCGAACTCCACTTCCCGGACCGCCGGCTTGTAACCCCGGCCGCGCGCCACCTTGAGAAATGCCCTGATTTCTCCCGCCTGTGTCAGATTGGCGATGATCAGGTCCGGGTTGACGATCTCGACATCGTGATCGCATACAATATCGCCCGCCGTCACCGGACCGGGCCCCTTCTTGTGTAGCGACAACTCGGCTTCCTCACGAGTATGCATGCGAATGGCAACCGACTTCAGGTTGAGAAGTATGTCGACGACATCCTCCTGAACACCCTCGATGCTCGTGTACTCGTGCAAGACACCGTCGATCTCAACCTCCACCACCGCCGCGCCGGGCATGGAGGACAGCAGCACGCGCCGCAGGGCGTTGCCCAAGGTATGGCCGAAGCCGCGCTCGAAGGGCTCCACCGTGATTCTCGCGTTGTTTTCCTTGAGGGGTTGAACCTTGACGGTCCTCGGCCTCAAGAAATCAGTAGCTGATTCCTGCATCTAGCGTTCCTCTATTACTTCGAATACAACTCGACGACCAGATTCTCATTGATGTCGGGAAGAATTTCTTCCCGCTCCGGTAACGTCCTGAGGACCCCTTCCATTTTCTTTTCATCCACTTCGACCCAGTCGGGAATCCCCACTTGCGTGGCGATGTCCAGGGCCGCCTTTATCCGCATCTGCGCCTTGGCGCGTTGCCTGACCGCCACCCGATCCCCCGCCTCGATCCGATAGGAGGGGATATTGACGACATGCTCGTTGACGACGATGCCCTTGTGGCTGACCAACTGGCGGGCCTCGGCCCGGGTCGAGGCGAAACCCATGCGATAGACCACGTTGTCCAGACGTGACTCAAGCATGCGCAGCAAGTTCTCACCGGTGGAGCCCTTGCCCCGGGCCGCGCGCTTGTAATAGTTGCGGAACTGGCGTTCCAGCACGCCGTACATGCGCCTCAGCTTCTGCTTTTCGCGAAGCTGGATTCCGTAGTCGGAAAGGCGCGGTCGCCGCTGCCCGGGCCCTCCCGGGGGAACCTCCAATTTGCACTTTGCTTCCAGGGGTTTGACACCGCTCTTCAGAAACAGGTCTGTGCCCTCCCGGCGGGCCAGCTTACAGGTTGGTCCTCGATATCTCGCCATGATTACTTCCGATTAGACACGGCGCCGCTTCGGCGGCCGGCAGCCGTTGTGAGGAATGGGAGTGACGTCTTCGATCTGGGTCACGCGGAACCCGAGGGCGTTGAGCGCGCGGATGGATGACTCACGGCCCGGACCCGGGCCCTTGACCCGCACCTCCAGGTTCCTGACCCCGTAGTCCTTCGCGACCGTGCCCGCTTTCTCGGCCGCAACCTGCGCCGCGAAAGGAGTGCTCTTGCGCGAACCGCGAAAACCGCAACCGCCGGAAGTGGCCCACGAAAGCGTGTTGCCCTGCCGGTCGGTGATGGTAATGATCGTATTGTTGAACGAAGCATGGATGTGCGCAATGGCGTCCAGCACCGTGCGCTTAATCTTCTTCTTGGTTCGAGTCGGTCTCGCCATGATGCTTATTTCCTGATGGGCCGCCGCGGTCCCTTGCGGGTTCGCGCGTTGGTTTTCGTCCGCTGCCCGTTGGTGGGCAAGCCGCGGCGATGCCGGATGCCTCGGTAGCAACCCAGATCCATGAGTCGCTTGATGTTCATCGCCGTCTCTCTGCGCAGATCGCCTTCGATGGTGAACCTGCCGACGATGTCCCTGAGCTTGGCGATTTCCGGCTCGCTCAAGTCGCGTACCTTTAGCGCGGGGTCGACCCCCGCCACCTGGCAGGCGATTTCGGCGCTGCTGCGCCCGATGCCGTAAATTTGCGTCAACGCGATGCTGACGTGCTTGTTTACGGGAATATTGATACCGGCGATACGAGCCACGATGCGATGCTCCTCAACCTTGCCGCTGCTTGTGGCGGGGATCCTTGCATATCACCCGAACCACGCCCTTGCGGCGAACTATTTTGCAATTCCGACAAATCCGCTTGACCGATGCCCTGACTTTCATGTCTGACTCCTGAAAGACCTATCGCCTGCCGGTTCCGCGAAGGTTCGCCTTCTTCAGCAACCCTTCGTATTGATGGCTCATCATGTGCGCCTGCAACTGCGCCATGAAATCCATGGTCACCACGACGATGATCAACAACGACGTCCCGCCGAAATAAAAGGGCACATTGAACTGGTAGATCATGAACTCCGGCAGCAGGCAAACGCCGGTGATATACATCGCGCCCCAGAAGGTCAGTCGGGTCAACACCTTGTCGATGTAATCCGCTGTCTGCCGTCCCGGGCGGATACCGGGGATGAATGCGCCGGAGCGCTTGAGATTATCCGCCGTATCCCGGGAATTGAACACCAGCGAGGTATAGAAAAAACAGAAAAAGATAATCAGGCCCGCGTACAGCAGGATGTAGATCGGCTGCCCCGGCGCAAGACTGGCCGCAAGGCGCTGCAACCAGGAAACCGCCTGACCGGTGCCGAACCAGGTCGCAATGGTAGCCGGGAACAGGATCAGGCTGGACGCGAAAATGGGCGGGATGACGCCCGACATGTTGATTTTGAACGGCAGATGCGACGTCTGCCCCGCGTAGAGCCTGCGACCCTGCTGGCGTTTGGCGTAGTTGACGGTAATGCGCCGTTGCGCGCGCTCCATGAAAACCACGAACCCGGTGACACCCAACAGCAACACGCCCATGACAAAGGGCAGGGCCGGATTCATGCCGCCGGTGTTGACCAGTTCGAGCGTTCCGCCGATCGCCGCCGGGAGTCCGGAGACGATACTGGCCAGAATGATCATCGAGATTCCGTTACCGATGCCCCGCTCGGTAATCTGCTCGCCCAGCCACATCAGGAACACGGTTCCCGTGACCAGTGTGGCCGAGGCACTGAACACGAACCCGACTCCCGGACTGACCACGACACCCTGGTTTTGCAAAGCGCTGGTGGCCGCCACGGACTGGAACGTACACAGCAGGACCGTGCCGTATCGGGTGTACTGGGTGATCTTGCGCCGGCCCGATTCACCCTCCTTGCGCAACTGGCCGAGCGTGGGAACGACGTGCACGGCAAGCTGCATGATGATCGAGGCGGAAATGTACGGCATGATGCCCAGCGCAAATATCGACATTCGCTCCAGCGCACCGCCGGAGAACATGTTGAACATGCTCAGGATCGTGCCGGACTGCTGCTCGAAGAACTGACTCAGCGCAAACGGGTCGATGCCGGGCACGGGAATGAACGTGCCGACGCGGTAAACCACCAGCGCGCCCACCAGGAAGAACAATCGCTGGCGTACTTCCGAGAAGCGCCCGGCCGCGCCGAGGACCGATGCCGGATTTGCGGTGCCTGCTCTGGCCATCGTCAGGACTCCACGCTACCGCCGGCGGCCTCGATCGCTTCGCGAGCCCCTCTTGTGACCGCGACCCCGACCAACTTGACCGCCCGGTCGATGGTACCGGATACGAACACCTTGGCGCTCAGGGCCGAATTGGGTACCACTCCCGCTGCCTTCAGCGCGGCGAGATCCACTGTCTCGCCCTCCACGCGCGCCAACTCGTGAAGCCGGACCTCGGCGCGATCCTTCGCCCGCCTGGAGTGGAATCCCACCTTCGGCAAACGTCGCTGCAAGGGCATCTGGCCGCCCTCGAAGCCAACCTTGTTGTAGCCGCCCGACCGGGAACGCTGGCCCTTGACGCCGCGCCCGGCCGTCTTGCCCTGTCCGGCCGAGATGCCACGACCGACGCGCTTCCTCGGTTTGCGCGAACCGGCTCCGGGTTGCAGAGAATTCAGTCGCATCTCAGACCTCCTCGACCTTCAGCAGGTACGAGACCTTGTTGATCATGCCGCGGTTCTCCAGCGTATCGGCCACGACCACGGTCTGGTGGCGGCGCCTCAGCCCCAACCCCGCAACGCATTCGGCGTGCCCGGGCTTGCGCCCGAACTTTCTCTTCACCAATGTGACTTTCAATTTAGCCATTTTCGACATCAACCGATGATCTCCGCCACGGATTTGCCGCGCTTTGCCGCGATTTCCTCCGGCGAGCGCATATGCACCAACGCATTCACGGTGGCGCGCACCACGTTGATCGGATTCCGTGAACCGTAGCTCTTGGCCAGGACGTTGCGTACGCCGGCACACTCGAAAACCGCGCGCATGGCGCCGCCCGCGATGATTCCAGTCCCCTCGGAGGCCGGTTGCATGAAGACCCGGGTGGCGCCGTGGCGGCCTCGAAGCTCGTACTGCAGCGTCTCGTTTTGCAGGTGAATCGAGTTGAGGTTGCCACGCGCGGCCTGCATCGACTTCTGGATGGCCAGAGGCAGTTCCCGCGCCTTGCCGTACCCGTAACCGACACGGCCGTTGCCGTCGCCTACCACGCTCAACGCGGTAAAGCCGAACTGACGCCCGCCCTTGACTACCTTGGCGACGCGATTGACGGCGACGAGTTTTTCCTGGAGTTCGTCCGTTGCTGGCATTCGTTACTTCCCGACTAAAAGCTCAAGCCGACTTCCCGCGCCGCGTCCGCCAGCGCCTTGATCCGGCCGTGATAATTGAAGCCCGACCGATCGAAGGCGACGCGGTCGATACCTTGCGCCTTGGCGCGCTCCGCGATCAGGCGGCCTACCACCGCTGCCGCTGCCTTGTTGCCCGTGCTCTTCAACGTGCCGCGCAGATCCGGACTCAGCGTCGACACGCTGGCGAGGACCCGGTCGCCCTCCGGGGCGATGATCTGGGCGTAGATATGCCGGGGCGTCCGATGCACGCACAGTCGCGTGGCGCCGAGCCGGCTGATCCTGGCCCGCGTTCGTCGCGCACGGCGTTGACGTCTCTGCTTCTTGTCCATGACTAGTTCTTCTTGACTTCCTTGAGCACAACCCGTTCGTCCGAGTAGCGCACGCCCTTGCCCTTGTAGGGCTCGGGGGGCCTGAATCGACGCAGTTCCGCGGCCACCTGGCCAACGCGCTGCCGGTCGATACCCTGGACCACGATTTCCGTGTTGCTCGGCGTCTGCACGGTCACGCCCTCGGGGACCCGATACTTCACGGGATGGGAAAACCCCAGAGTCAGGTCCAATTGCTGTCCCTGCGCCCTGGCCCGGTATCCCACGCCCACCAGGGTCAACTTGCGTTCGAAGCCGGCGGTCACCCCGGTGACCATGTTGTTGATGAGCGCACGCGTGGTGCCCGCCATGGCCCTGGCAAACCGGCTCCCGGACCGCGCCGACACCCGCAACTCGGCGTCGTCCTTATCGACGCACACCTCGGAATGGCATTCGAGAAACAGACTTCCCTTGGGTCCCTTGACCGTCAGGGAGTTCCCCTTGAGATCAGCTTCCACGCCGCTGACCAGGGGAACGGGCTCTTTTGCAATTCTGGACATCGTCAACCCTCAATCCGCCTAGGACACCAGGCAGAGCACCTCGCCCCCATGCCCCTCAGCCCGCGCCTGCCGATCGCTCATCACGCCCCGCGACGTGGAGACGATGGCCACGCCCAGACCGCCCCGAACTTTCGGAATCTCGTCGGCGCCGGCGTAAAAACGCAGCCCAGGCCGACTGGCCCGGGAAATTTTTTCGATGACCGGTACACCCTCGTAGTACTTGAGCGTGATCGTCATCGTGCGCTTGCAGCCATCCTCCTCCACCGAGACATCGGTGAGATAGCCCTCGTCCCGCAGCACATTCGCGACTGCCAGCTTCAACTTCGACGCCGGCATGGTCACGGTCCGCTTCTTGGCCTTCTGCCCGTTGCGGATTCGGGTCAGCATGTCGGCGATAGGGTCAGTCATACTCATCGATCTTTCCTCCGCGACTACCAACTGGCCTTGGAGAGTCCGGGGATCTCCCCGCGCATGGCGGCCTCGCGAAGCATGTTTCGGCCCAGACCGAACTTGCGGTAGAACCCCTTGGGTCGCCCGGAGATCGCGCAGCGGTTGCGCATCCGCACCGGGCTGGCGTTGCGCGGCAACGCCTGCAGCTTCAGCTGCGCTTGCTCGCGGTCTTCATCGGAAGTGTTAATATCGCCGATGATCCGCTTCAATTCGGCGCGTTTCGCAGCATATCGCTTCACGGTCGCCGCCCGCTTGCGCTCCCGGATGAGCATGGATTTCTTTGCCATGGTTAGCGCCTCCTAAGCGCGCAGGGGAAAGTTGAGCGATTCCAGCAACGCCCGGCCTTCCACGTCGTTTCTTGCGGTCGTTGTCAGGGCGATGTCCAGGCCGCGAATCGCGTCGACCTGGTCGTAGTCGATCTCCGGAAAGATGATCTGCTCCTTGACCCCCATGCTGTAATTACCCTGGCCATCGAACGAGCGCGCGCTCAAGCCGCGAAAATCCCGGACCCGGGGGATGGCGATGTTGATCAATCGATCCAGGAATTCGAACATGCGTTCGCGCCGCAGAGTCACCTTGCACCCGATCGGGAAACCGGCCCTGAGCTTGAAAGTGGCGACCGACACGCGCGCGTTGCAGATGATCGGCTGCTGTCCGGAAATTCGCTTCATATCGGCAACCGCATGCTCCAGGACCTTGCGGTCGACCAGCGCTTCGCCCACGCCCATGTTGAGGGTGATCTTGCTGAACTTCGGCACCGCCATGGGATTGCCGATCTGCAACTGCTCCATCAGCTTTGGCACGGCCTCGTTGCGGTAGAATTCCTGTAGCCTGCTCATCTCAACTGTCCAGCACTTCATCGTTCGACTTGAAGAAGCGGACCTTGCGTCCGTCCTCCAGACGACGATAGCCCACGCGGTCGCCCCGCTGGGTGACGGGGTTGAAAATCATCACGTTGGAGAGTTCCAGGGGCATCTCCTTCTCGATGATGCCGCCGGGCACCCCGGCGTTGGGATTCGGCTTCTGGTGCTTGCGGGCGATGTTGATATTTTCCACGACCACCCGGCGATCGCCGACAATTCGCGCCACGCGTCCCCGCCGGCCCTTGTCCTTGCCGCTGATCACGATGACCTCATCGCCTTGTCGAATCTTTGCCATGCCTTTAGTCCGTCCTGCCGACGCTCACAACACTTCCGGAGCCAGCGAGATGATCTTCATGAACTGACGGGTTCTCAGTTCCCGTGTCACCGGTCCGAAAATACGCGTACCGATGGGCTCGAGCCGGGCGTTCAGCAACACGGCGGCATTGGAGTCGAAGCGAATGGCCGAACCGTCGGGACGGCGCACGCCGTGGCTGGTCCTGACGACCACCGCGCTGTAGATCTCGCCCTTCTTGACCCGTCCCCGGGGGATCGCGTCCTTGATGGTGACCTTGATGATGTCGCCAATCCGCGCATAGCGGCGCCTTGAACCGCCCAGCACCTTGATGCACATCAAGCGGCGCGCGCCACTGTTGTCGGCTGCCGACAATACTGTCTGTGCCTGAATCATTGCGACGTCCCATTGCCGTTGATGACTTCAACCACGCGCCATGACTTGTGCCGTGACAACGGGCGGCATTCCGCTACCGCGACCTTGTCGCCAATCCGGCAGGCATTGTTCTCATCGTGGGCCATCACTTTTGTCGTTCGGCGAATGTACTTGCGATACACCGGGTGCTTGATCACTCGCTCGATCGACACGGATACGGTCTTGTCCGCGGCGTTGCTGACGACGCGTCCAAACACCTTGCGGACGGTCTTTCGGGCGCCATCGGCGTCCACCGGCGTCTCCTCGATGTCATTGCCACTCATGGTGTTTGCTCCGCATTCTCGAGTTCGCGCAGGATCGTCTTGAGCCGCGCAATATCCCTGCGCACCCGGCTCTTCCGGTCCGGGCGCGCGCCCTGTCCGGTCGCCGCCTGCAGACGCAGATCGAACTGCTCCCGCCGCAGCTTGACCAGTTCCTCCATCAGGGCCTCCGGGGGCAGTGCCCTCATTACGCGAGCCTTCATCGCAATCCTTCTTAAAGCGCCTGCCGGGACACGAACCGCGTAGCCACCGGGAGCTTGGCGGCCGCCCGTTTGAACGCTTCCCTGGCGATTTCCTCGCTCACCCCGGACATTTCATAGAGCACGCGCCCCGGCTGGATCAGCGCAACCCAATACTCCACGTTGCCCTTGCCCTTGCCCTGGCGCACTTCCAGCGGTTTCTTGGTAATCGGCTTGTCGGGGAAGATCCGTATCCAGATCTTGCCGCCGCGCTTCACGTGCCGGGTCATCGCCCGGCGGGCAGCCTCGATCTGGCGAGAGGTTATCCGGCCGCGGCCCATCGCCTTCAAGCCATACTCCCCGAAGCTGACTGAACTGCCGCGCTGGGCCAAACCGCGGTTGCGGCCCTTGTGCTGCTTTCTGAATTTCGTTCGTTTCGGTTGGAGCATCTTGCGTCTCTGCCAATATCATTCGCGCCGCCGCGCGTCAGGACCTCGACCGGGAATCCTTGGCCTCCCGGCTGTCATCGCCGGATTCGAAAACCTCGCCGCGGAATACCCAAACCTTCACGCCGATGACCCCGTAGGTCGTGTGCGCTTCCGCGAGACCGTAGTCGATATCGGCGCGGAACGTATGCAGTGGGACCCGACCCTCGCGATACCACTCCGAACGGGCGATCTCCGCCCCGTTGAGGCGCCCGGCTACCTTGACCTTGATGCCCTCGGCGCCGATGCGCATCGTATTGGTTACCGCGCGGCGCATGGCGCGGCGGAACTGCACCCGGCGCTCCAGTTGCTGCGCGATCCCTTCGGCAACCAGCTGCGCGTCCATCTCCGGTTTGCGAATTTCCGCGATATTCAGGCGCACATCGTGCAGCGCCATGCCCAGGAGTTCCGCCACCTGAACGCGCAGCCTCTCGATATCCTCGCCCTTCTTGCCGATCACAATTCCCGGCCGCGCGGTGTGGATCGTGATGTTCGCCCGCTTTGCCGGACGTTCGATGTGGATCCGACTCACCGACGCGTCCTTGAGCCGGCGCTTGAGAAAGTCGCGTACCTGGAAGTCCTGGTGCACGTACTCGGGATAGGTCTGCGAGTCGGCAAACCAGTTCGAGGCCCACTCTTTGGTGATTCCGAGGCGGATACCGATTGGATGTACTTTCTGGCCCATATGCGTTACTCGTCGGCGACCTCGATCGTGATGTGACTATTGAGCTTGCGGATCCGGTTGCCCCGGCCCTTGGCTCGTGCTCGATAGCGCCGGAAGGCGGGCGCCATGCCGATATCCACCAGGGAAACCTTCAACTCGTCGATATCGGCCCCATGGTTGTGTTCGGCATTGGCGATGGCCGACTCCAGTACCTTGCGGAGCACGTGAGCGGCCTTCTTCGGACTGTATCGAAGAATTTCGAGCGCCTCCGCGACCGACTGCCCGCGAATCCGGTCGGCAACCAGTCGGCACTTCTGTGGTGCGATTCTCGCGTAACGCAGTTTTGCGGAAGTCTCCATGCAATTCTCTCATCTGGATTTGCGGTCGCCCGAATGACCCCTGAAGGTCCGGGTGACGGCGAATTCGCCGAGCTTGTGGCCCACCATGTTTTCCGATATCAGAACCGGAACGTGCACGCGGCCATTGTGTACGGCGATGGTCAGACCGACCATATCCGGAATCACCATGGAGCGGCGCGACCAGGTCTTGATCGGCCGGCGATCGTTTTTCCGCGCGGCCGCCTCCACCTTCTTCAGCAGGTGGGTGTCCACGAATGGGCCTTTCTTGATGGAACGAGGCATGATCGATACTCAGTCCTGGTCTATTGCTTATTGCGGCGGCGCAAGATCATATCGTCCGTCCGCTTGTTGTTGCGCGTCTTGTAGCCCTTGGTGGGGACACCCCAGGGCGTAACCGGGTGCCGTCCGCCGGACGTGCGCCCCTCGCCGCCGCCGTGCGGGTGGTCGACGGGGTTCATGACGACGCCTCTCACGGTGGGCCTGACACCGCGCCATCGCTTCGCGCCGGCCTTGCCGAGCTTGCTCAGATTGTGCTCGTAGTTGCCCACCTCGCCGATGGTGGCCCGGCATTCGACGTGAATCTTGCGAATCTCGCCGGACCGCAACCGTAACGTCGCGTAGCGCCCTTCCCGGGCGATGATCTGCGCCGAGGCGCCGGCACTGCGCGCCAGTTGCCCGCCCTTGCCCGCCTTCATCTCCACGCAATGCACCTGTGTGCCGACGGGGATGCTCTTCAGCGGCAATGCGTTACCGGGCTTGATCGGCGCGTCTGTGCCCGACTGAATCGGGTCCCCGATCTGGCACCGCCTGGGCGCCAGAATGTATCGCCGTTCGCCGTCCCGGTAGAGGACCAGCGCCAGATAGGCACTGCGATTGGGATCGTACTCGATCCGCTCCACGCGGCCGGCAATGCCATCCTTGTTGCGGGTAAAGTCGACAACACGATAGTGGCGCTTGTGCCCACCGCCGCGGTGCCGCGTGGTGATGCGCCCCTTGTTGTTGCGTCCACCGGTGTTTGATTTGGGCTCCAACAATGCCGCGTGGGGACGACCCTTGTGCAGGTCGTTGCGCACGGAGCGAACCACGAAACGCCGGCCCGGCGATGTTGGTTTGGCTCTTCTTACCGCCATGCCGGTGACCTCCGCTACTCCACGCCCATGAAGTCGATATCGTGCCCGGGCGCCAGGCGCACATAGGCTTTCTTCCAATCGGCTCGCCGCCCTTTCGACGGCCCGCGCCGCTTGGCCTTGCCGGGAACGTTGACCACGGTGACGCGGCCCACCTTCACCTCGAACAACAGCTCGACAGCCTGGCGAATCTCCTTGCGGGTGGCGTCGCGGCGCACCTTGAACACGACCTGGCGGCTGGAATCCGCCACGGCGGTTGACTTCTCGGAAATATGCGGCCCGACGATGACCATCATCAACCGCTCCTGACGTAATGCGCTTGCCTGCATATCCAACGGTCCTCAGGCGAGCCTTGCTTCCATCGTCCTGGCCGCGGCAACGGTCATCACGACGTTGTCGTGGGCAATGAGGCTGACGGGATCCACGGACCTGGCCTCACGAACATCAACGCGCGACAGGTTGCGCGCCGCCAGTTGCAGGTTTGTATCGACCTCCTCGACAACGATGAGCGTGTCGCGGAGATTCAATTCGTCGAGCTTGGCGATGAGCTCCCTGGTCTTCGGCGCGCTGACGACGAATTCTTCCAGGAGCGTCAGCCGCTCCTGGCGGATCAGCTCCGAGAGTACGCATCGCACGGCACCGCGGTACATCTTGCGATTGACCTTCTGGGCGAAGTCGCGAGGCCGGCCCGGAAACGCTCGTCCGCCTCCGACCCAAAGCGGGCTGCGAATGGTTCCCGACCGCGCACGCCCCGTGCCCTTCTGCCGCCACGGTTTCGCGCCGCCACCGCGGACCTGGGATCGATTCTTCTGGGCCTTGCTGCCCGCGCGCCCACCGGCCATGTACGCGGTAACCACCTGGTGCACCAGGGCGCCATTGAACTGCACCGCGAACGCGTCGTCGGCGAGTTCCACGCTGCCGCCATTGTCGCGAAGGTCCAGTTTCATTGGATCTCTCCGGCGGGTCGCGCCTTGACCGCCGGGCGAATGAACACACGGCCGCCGGCAGCACCGGGCACGCCGCCTCGCACCAGGATCAGGTTGCGTTCGGTGTCGACCCTGACCACTTCTGCGTTGACTGCGGTGCGGCGAACGTTGCCCATGTGCCCGGCCATTTTCTTGCCCTTGAAAACGCGGCCGGGCGTTTGATTCTGGCCGATGGAACCGGGTGCACGATGGGCCAGCGAATTTCCGTGGGTGGCGTCCTGGGTGCGGAAATTGTGCCGCTTCACGGCTCCCGCAAAGCCCTTGCCCTTGGAGGCGCCGGTGACGTCCACTTTCTGTCCTGCCCGAAAGACGTCGACGCCCAATTCCGAGCCCGGCGCCAGATCTTCGCCCTCGTTCTCATCGAGCCGAAACTCCCACAGGCCCTCGCCGGGGTTCACGTCGGCCTGGCGGTAATGACCGAGTTGGGGTTTCGGGATACGGTCGGGGGCTACGCTGCCCGCGGTGACCTGCACGGCGCGGTAGCCATTGCGGTCAAGCTGCTTCAGTTGGGCGACTCGATTGGGAACGGCCTCGATCACGGTGACCGGGATGGATTCACCGGACTCCGTAAAGACGCGCGTCATACCGCACTTTCGACCCACCAGACCGATTGGCATCGTAACTGTCCTCGTATCCGCGCCGTACGGGCCAACCCCGGTGCGGTGCTTCAGCCAGTACCGACAGGACGGCGCTGGCAACCGCGAGCCGCCGCGGCATGCAGCCGCCGCAAACTCCGATTGTTGTTTATCGGTATCGGTCGAGGCGGATGAGCCCGCCGGCGAACCCCATTCAAAAAAACGGCCCGACAAGGCAGGCGATGGATCAATGACTCCAATACGCCCGTCGTGACCGGGAGTAACCTCGCATTATAGATTAATTTTTTCCTCAAATTCAATGGCTAAATCCCGCTTTTTTACTGCCGCGTATCGACGCCGTCGCAGCAAAACAGAGTCCGACAGGCGACTAGTGCAGCCGAATCTGTACGTCCACGCCCGCCGGCAATTCGAGTTTCATCAGCGCATCCACCGTCTTGTCGGTGGGATCGACGATGTCCATCAGGCGCTTGTGGGTCAGCAACTCATATTGGTCGCGGGCATTCTTGTTCACATGCGGCGAAATCAGCACTGTGTAGCGCTCGATCTTCGTCGGCAGGGGTACAGGACCCTTGACCGTTGCGCCGGTGCGCTTTGCCGTCTCCACGATTTCCCGGGCCGAGCGGTCGATCAGCTTGTGATCGAATGCCTTCAGTCGGATACGTATATTCTGGTTTGTAGCCATCGGCTGTTACCTTCCTTGCCTTTATCCCGGATGTGCAGTTATTCGATGATCTTGGCGACCACGCCCGCGCCCACCGTGCGGCCGCCCTCGCGGATCGCAAACCGCAACCCATCCTCCATCGCGATCGGATCGATCAACTTCACCTTCATCTGCACATTGTCCCCGGGCATCACCATCTCCGTCGCCTCAGGCAACTCCACCGCCCCGGTCACGTCCGTCGTGCGAAAATAAAACTGCGGCCGATACCCCTTGAAAAACGGCGTGTGCCGCCCCCCCTCCTCCTTCGTCAGGATATACACCTCCGCCTCAAAATGCGTGTGCGGCTCGATCGAGCGCGGCTTCGACAACACCTGCCCCCGCTGCACCTCGTCCCGCTTCACCCCGCGCAACAACACCCCCACGTTGTCGCCCGCCAGTCCCTCGTCCAGCAACTTGCGAAACATCTCAACCCCCGTGCACGTGCTCTTGCTCGTCTCGCGTATCCCGACAATCTCCACCTCGTCGCCCACCTTCACCACGCCGCGCTCAATCCGTCCCGTCACCACCGTGCCGCGACCGGATATCGAAAATACATCCTCCACCGGCATCAGAAAATCTCCCTCCACCGCGCGCTCCGGCACCGGTATGTACTCGTCCAACGCGCTCACCAACGCCTCGACACTCCCCACGCCCTGCGCACCCTCATCCCCCTCCAGCGCACGCAACGCACTGCCCGTAATGATCGGCGTGTCATCCCCGGGAAACTCGTACGTCGACAACAAATCCCGAACCTCCAACTCCACCAACTCCAACAACTCCTCGTCGTCCACCATGTCGGCCTTGTTCAAATACACCACGATGTACGGCACCCCCACCTGACGCGCCAACAAAATATGCTCGCGCGTCTGCGGCATCGGCCCGTCCGCCGCCGACACCACCAGGATCGCTCCGTCCATCTGCGCCGCACCCGTAATCATGTTCTTCACATAATCCGCATGCCCCGGACAGTCCACGTGCGCGTAGTGCCGTGCCTCGCTCTCGTACTCCACGTGCGCCGTGGCAATCGTGATCCCACGCTCGCGCTCCTCCGGCGCATTGTCAATCTCGTCAAAACTGATCGTCTCGCCCCCATGACGCAACGCCATCGCCTTCGTCAACGCCGCCGTCAACGTCGTCTTGCCATGATCCACATGCCCGATCGTCCCCACGTTCACATGCGGCTTCGTCCGCTCAAATTTCTGCTTCGCCACGATCTGTTACCTCTTGCGATTCACGGCGTATCAGCCGCCCCTTGCACTGATGATCCCTTCCGCCACGCCGGCGGGTACCTTGGCGTAGTGGCCGAATTCCATTGTGTAGCTGGCTCGTCCCTGGCTCATGGAACGCAGGTCCGTTGCGTACCCGAACATCTCCGCCAGCGGCACGCGGGCGCTGATGAGCTTGCCCATGGGCGAATCGTCCAGCCCCTGCAATACGCCCCGGCGCCGGTTCAGGTCGCCGTTCACGTCACCCATGTAATCCGCCGGGCTGACCACCTCAACCTTCATGATGGGTTCAAGAACCACCGGTTTCGCGCGGGACGCCCCGTCCCGGAACGCCATGGAGCCTGCGATGCGGAACGCGACCTCGCTCGAATCCACGTCATGGTAAGAGCCGTCGTACAGCGTCACCTTGCAGTCCACCATGGGATAGCCGGCGATGATCCCGCCGGTCATCTGTTGCTGGACACCGCGGTCCACGGCGGCGATGTATTCCCTTGGAACGACGCCGCCGACGATGGCGTTGACGAACTCGTACCCGGTCCCGGGCGCCTGCGGCTCGATTCGCAGGTATACATGACCGTACTGGCCGCGACCGCCGGTCTGACGGACAAACTTGCCCTCCTGCTCAACCGCGGAGCGAATCGTTTCGCGATAGGCAACCTGGGGCCGGCCCACACCGGCGTCAACCCTGAACTCCCGCTTGAGTCGGTCCACGATGATCTCAAGGTGCAGCTCGCCCATACCCGAAATGATCGTCTGCGCGGATTCCTCGTCGGTATGGATTCGAAACGACGGGTCCTCCCGGGCGAGTTTGGACAGCGCGACGCTCATTTTGTCCTGATCCGCCTTGGTTTTCGGCTCCACCGCGACGGAGATGACCGGCTCGGGAAATTCCATCCGTTCCAGCGTGATACGCCGCTTCGGGTCCGACAGGCTGTCGCCCGTGGTGACGTCCTTCAAACCCACCGCCGCGGCGATGTCGCCGGCGCGTACCTCGGTCACCTCCTCGCGATCGTTGGCGTGCATCTGCAGAATTCGCCCGATGCGCTCGCGCCTGGACCGGACGGTATTGATGACCGTATCGCCGGACTTGAGCACGCCGGAATAGACACGGAAAAAAGTCAGGTTGCCGACAAAGGGATCGGTGGCGATCTTGAACGCCAGTGCCGCGAACGGCGCCTCGTCCGTCGCGCCGCATGCGGCCTCCGTGTCGTCTTCCAACACGCCCTTGATGGCCGGCCGATCGCCCGGAGACGGCAGATATTCCACCACCGCATCGAGTACCGCCTGCACACCCTTGTTCTTGAACGCGGAACCGCATAGCACCGGCACGACCTCGCCCGCCAGGCAGCGCGCCCGGAGACCCTGCTTGATTTCCCTGGCGGACAAATCGCCCGTCTCCAGATATTTCTCGAGCAGCGCCTCGGCGCCCTCCGCTGCCGCTTCCACCAGTTTCTCCCGCCACTGCTCGGCCTCGGGCACCAGTGTCTCCGGAATGTCCTGTTCGAAGTAACGCATCCCCTGTGTCGAATCGTCCCAGGCGATGGCCTTCATTCGCAGCAGGTCGACGACACCGCGGAATTCGTCCTCGGCGCCGACGGGAACCTGCAATGGGACGGGATTACCGTTCAGCCGCTCCCTGATCTGGCGCACCACGCGGAAAAAGTCCGCGCCGGCACGATCCATCTTGTTGACAAACGCCAGCCGCGGCACGCCGTAGTTGTTGGCCTGCCGCCAGACGGTTTCGGACTGCGGCTCCACGCCTCCCACCGAGCAGAATACGGCGACCGCCCCGTCCAGCACGCGCAAGCTGCGCTCCACCTCGATGGTGAAGTCCACATGCCCGGGGGTATCGATGATATTGATGCGGTATTCGGGGAATTGTTGGTCCATGCCCCGCCAGAACGCAGTGGTGGCGGCGGAGGTGATGGTAATGCCGCGCTCCTGCTCCTGGACCATCCAGTCCATGACGGCGGCGCCGTCATGAACCTCGCCCAACTTGTGAGATACGCCGGTGTAGAAAAGGATGCGTTCAGTCGTCGTCGTCTTGCCGGCATCGATGTGAGCCATGATGCCGATGTTGCGATAACGCTCGATGGGGGTCTGCCTTGACATTGCCTGGACTCAATTCCATCGACTACCACCGGTAGTGGGCGAATGCCTTGTTGGCTTCGGCCATACGGTGGGTATCCTCTCTCTTCTTCACTGCCGAACCGCGATTTTCCGCCGCGTCGAGCAGTTCGTGGGCAAGGCGCAGCGCCATGGTTTTTTCGGAACGTTTGCGAGCCGAGTCGATGGCCCAGCGCATGGCGAGCGTCTCCCTGCGGGTGGCGCGTACTTCCACGGGGACCTGGTAGGTAGCTCCGCCGACGCGCCTCGACTTGACCTCCACCACCGGCTTGATGTTGTCAAGCGCCTGGGCGAGGAGTTCCAGCGACCGCTGCTCGTCGTGACCGGAACGCGACGAAATCCGGTCCAGAGCGCCGTAGACGATGCGCTCGGCTACGGATTTCTTGCCGCTGAGCATGACCATGTTGATGAATTTGGCCAGCATCCGGTCACCGTACTTGGGGTCCGGGAGCACGGCACGGCGGGGGGCTCTACTGCGTCGAGACATGGTTCGATTCCGCGGCCGCTAGTTCTTGGGCCGCTTGGCGCCGTACTTGGACCGGCTCTGGCGACGGTCGCCGACGCCGGCGCAATCCAGCGTACCGCGCACGACGTGATAGCGCACGCCGGGCAGATCCTTGACCCGCCCGCCGCGGATCAACACCACCGAGTGCTCCTGCAGGTTGTGGCCCTCGCCACCGATGTAGCTGGTTACTTCAAAGCCATTGGTCAAACGCACGCGCGCCACTTTCCGCATCGCGGAATTGGGCTTCTTCGGGGTTGTCGTGTAGACGCGGGTGCAGACGCCTCGCTTCTGGGGCGAAGCCCCCAGCGCCGGCACCTTGCTCTTGGCCCGCTTCACCGAGCGCGGCTTTCTGACCAGTTGATTTGTCGTTGACATCCGTTACACACAAATAAAGCGGGCCCGCTGCCGGTTGTGCGGCAGCCGGGCCACCATGTTTTCGCCCCAGGCTCGCCTCGGGGCCGCTACTTGTCCTGGCCGGCGCTGACCGACCTTAATCCGCCGCAGATTCTAGGGTTCGGGGAGACAACCTGTCAACCGAAATTTTGCTAGCCGCGACAGCGCTTTGCGAGCTCAAACCCTCAGCCGACCGGCGTTTTCCGCGGCGCTTCGGCAACCACCGCACTCTCCGCCGGCACGGTAGTGCCGACCGAGCCGAGCATCGCTTCCGCTGCCGACTCGGCCAGCGAGGTCTCCAGACCCTTGAGCTCGTCGGAGAGAATGTCCTCCTCCGTGCGCCGGCGTTCTTCGTGGTGCGCATATCCCGTACCCGCCGGAATCAGGCGCCCGACGATCACATTTTCCTTCAAACCCCGCAGATTGTCCTGCATTCCGCGCACCGCGGCCTCGGTCAGCACCCGGGTGGTCTCCTGGAAGGATGCGGCCGAAATAAACGACTCCGTCGCCAGGGATGCACGGGTGATCCCGAGCAACACCGGGTCGTACGTCGCCGGCGCTTCCATCCGCGCTTCCTGCTCCTCATTGGTGTCCAGCACACGGGCGCGGTCCACCTGCTCGCCTCGCAGGAACCGGGTATCGCCGGGATCGGCGACCTCCACCTTGCGCAGCATTTGCCGAATGATCACCTCGATATGCTTGTCGTTGATCTTGACACCCTGTAACCGGTAGACATCCTGGATCTCCCGCACAAGGTAGTCCGCCAACTTCGCTACGCCTTGCAGGCGCAGGATGTCGTGGGGATTGGGCTGGCCGTCGGCGATGATTTCGCCGCGGATCACGCTCTCGCCCTCGAACACGTTCAGGTGCCGCCACTTGTGGATCAACTCTTCGTGGGCTTCCCCTTCCTCGTCGGTAATGACCAGGCGCCGTTTGCCCTTGGTCTCCTTGCCGAACCCCACGATGCCGGTATGCTCGGCGAGAATCGCGGAATCCTTGGGCCGGCGCGCTTCAAACAGGTCCGCGACACGCGGCAGCCCGCCGGTAATGTCGCGAGTCTTCGAGGTCTCCTGCGGCAGCCGGGCGATGACATCGCCCACCACGACCGTGGCGCCGTCCTCCATGCTGAGCACGGCGCCCGAGGGCAGTGCGTAGACCGCGGGGATGTCCGTGTTGGGGAAGAATACCGGTTCGCCATCTGCGTCGACCAACCGGGCGGTGGGACGGTAGTCCACGCCCGCTCCCCGCTGCGCGGGATCCAGGACCAGGATATTGGTCAGTCCGGTCATTTCGTCCACCTGCGTCGTCACTGTCACGTCATCGATGAAATCTTCGAACCGCAGGCAGCCGCTGACTTCCGCAACCACAGGGTGAGTGTGGGGATCCCAGTTCGCGACCAACTGGCCCGGCTCCACCGCATCGCCCTCCTGAACGCCGATGGTCGCACCGTAGGGAACCTTGTAGCGCTCGCGCTCGCGCCCGAACTCGTCCAAAACGGCCAATTCCCCTGAACGCGACGTGGCGACGAGATGTCCTTTTCCCTCGTGTTCCACGGATTTCATGTCGTACATCTTGATCGTTCCCGCGGTCTTCACTTCGACGCTGTTGACCGCGGCAGAACGGGACGCGGCGCCGCCGATGTGGAACGTGCGCATGGTGAGCTGCGTACCCGGCTCGCCGATGGACTGCGCGGCAATCACACCCACCGACTCGCCCTTGTCGACGCGATGGCCCCTGGCCAGGTCGCGCCCATAGCACTGCGCGCAGACACCGTAGCGGGTCGAGCAGGTGATGGGCGAGCGCACCAGCAACTGGTCGATGGAGGCGGATTCCAGTTTTCTCACCGCCCGCTCGTCCAACAGGGAACCGGCTTCCAGAACGACCTCATCGGTGGACGGCGCCTGCACGTCCACCGCCGCGACCCGGCCGAGCACCCGCTCGCGCAACGGTTCGACCACATCCCCGCCTTCGACCAGGGGCGTCATCATCAGCCCGTGGTCGGTACCGCAGTCCATATCGGTCACCACAAGATCCTGGGCTACGTCCACGAGACGCCGCGTCAGGTAACCGGAGTTAGCGGTCTTCAACGCGGTGTCGGCGAGACCCTTGCGCGCACCGTGGGTGGAGATGAAGTATTGCAATACGTCCAATCCTTCGCGGAAATTCGCCGTAATGGGCGTCTCGATGATGGAGCCGTCCGGCTTGGCCATCAGGCCGCGCATACCGGCGAGCTGACGGATCTGGGCAGCCGAGCCGCGCGCGCCGGAATCCGCCATCATGTAGATGGAATTGAACGATTCCTGCCGCACGTCGTTGCCCTCGGCATCGACCACCGTCTCCGAGCCCAGCTTCTGCATCATGGCCTTGGCTACCTGATCGTTTGTCCGCGACCAGATATCCACGACCTTGTTGTACCGTTCGCCATCGGTGACCAATCCCGAGGCGTACTGGTCCTGGATCTCCTTCACCTCCTGCTCGGCGAGATCGAGGATGCTGTGCTTCTGCTTTGGAACCACCATGTCGTTGACGCCGAAGGACACACCGGCATGGGTCGCGTAGTTGAATCCCATGTACATGAGCTGATCGGCGAATATCACGGTTTCCTTGAGGCCCAACTGGCGGTACGAGGCATTGATGACCGCCGACACCGCACGTTTGTTCATCGGCCGGTTGATCAGATCGAAACTCAATCCTTTCGGCATGATCTCCGACAGCAGCGCGCGCCCCACTGTAGTTTCCACCAACCGGGTTCCCTGAGCCTCGTTGCCGTCCATGTCCGCGTCCGTCAGCGGCACGCGGACACGAACGCTGGCGTGAAGGTCCACGGCCCGACTTTCATAGGCCCGGTGCACCTCGTCCACCCCGGAAAACGCCATGCCCTCGCCGCGGGCATTGATGCGCTCGCGAGTCATGTAGTAGAGACCGAGAACCACGTCCTGCGATGGAACGATGATGGGCTCGCCGTTCGCCGGCGAGAGAATGTTGTTGCTGGCCATCATCAGCGCCCGTGCCTCAAGCTGGGCCTCCAGCGACAGCGGCACGTGCACGGCCATTTGATCGCCGTCGAAGTCGGCATTGAAAGCCGTGCATACCAGGGGATGAAGCTGGATCGCCTTGCCTTCGATAAGTACCGGCTCGAACGCCTGGATGCCCAGGCGGTGCAGAGTCGGCGCCCGGTTCAGCATGACCGGATGCTCGCGAATGACTTCCTCGAGAATATCCCAGACTTCAGGACCTTCCCGCTCCACCAGGCGCTTGGCGGCCTTGATCGTGCTCGCTTCGCCGCGCAGTTGCAGCTTGGAGAAGATAAACGGCTTGAACAACTCCAGCGCGAGCTTCTTGGGAAGGCCGCATTGGTGTAGCTTCAAGGTCGGGCCGACGACGATAACCGAGCGGCCTGAATAGTCGACACGCTTACCCAGAAGGTTCTGCCTGAACCGCCCTTGCTTACCCTTGATCATGTCGGCGAGCGACTTCAGCGGACGTTTGTTGGTACCGGTGATCGCGCGGCCGCGCCGGCCGTTGTCCAGCAGCGCATCCACGGATTCCTGCAGCATGCGCTTTTCGTTGCGCACGATGATGTCCGGGGCATTGAGCTCCAGCAGGCGCCGCAGACGATTATTGCGGTTGATCACCCGCCGGTAGAGGTCGTTGAGGTCCGACGTAGCGAATCGCCCGCCGTCCAGAGGCACCAACGGCCTGAGATCCGGCGGCAATACGGGTAATACGGTCATCACCATCCACGCCGGCTGGTTGCTGGACTCGATGAAGGATTCCAGCAATTTCAAGCGTTTCGACAAGCGCTTGATCTTGGTCTCGGAGTTCGTGTTGGAGATATCTTCGCGAACGCCCGCCACCTCGGATTCCAGATCCAGCGACAAGAGCAGATCGCGGACGGCTTCGGCGCCCATCCGTGCATCGAACTCGTTGCCATACTGTTCAATCGCTTCCAGATACGTTTCATCGGTGAGCAGTTGGCCGCGCTCCAGGTCCGTCATACCCGGTTCCACCACCACGAAGGCTTCGAAGTAGAGAATCCGCTCGATCTCTCGCAGCGTCATGTTCAGCATCAGACCGATCCGCGACGGCAGCGACTTCAGGAACCAGATGTGCGCCACGGGGCTCGCCAATTCGATATGCGCCATGCGCTCACGACGGACCTTGGTCTGCGTGACCTCCACGCCGCACTTCTCGCAGACGACGCCGCGATGCTTCAGGCGCTTGTATTTCCCGCACAAACATTCGTAGTCCTTGACCGGACCGAAAATCTTCGCGCAGAACAATCCGTCGCGCTCCGGCTTGAAGGTGCGGTAATTGATGGTCTCCGGTTTCTTGACCTCCCCGTAGGACCACGACCGGATCATGTCCGGCGACGCCAGCCCGATGCGGATGGCGTCAAAGTCCTCGATGGGCGCCTGCTGCCGAAAAAGTTTCAGTAAATCCTTCATGTGGCTGTACCTGTTGCCGATGTAGCGGGTGCGTGTACGCCCCGGGTTACCGCGTCTGTTCCAATTCGATGTTGATCGCCAGAGAACGAATCTCCTTGACCAATACGTTGAAGGACTCCGGCATGCCTGCCTGCATCTGGTGCGTCCCATCGACGATGTTCTTGTACATCTTCGTCCGGCCCTGGACGTCGTCGGACTTCACCGTCAACATTTCCTGAAGCGTATAGGACGCTCCGTAGGCTTCCAGGGCCCACACCTCCATCTCGCCGAACCGCTGGCCGCCGAACTGGGCCTTGCCGCCAAGAGGCTGCTGCGTGACGAGACTGTAGGGACCGGTGGAACGTGCATGCATCTTGTCGTCCACCAGGTGGTTGAGCTTCAGCATGTACATGTAACCCACCGTGACCGGCCGGTCGAAGGCATCTCCGGTTCGGCCGTCGTACAGGATGGTCTGCCCGGATTCCGGCAATTCGGCCAACTTCAACAGACCCTTGATCTCCTGCTCGTTGGCGCCATCGAACACCGGGGTGGCGATGGGTACGCCGTGGCTCAGGTTTCGGGCAAGCTCCGCGACTGCTTCGGCATTCAGGCTGCGGAGATTCTCCTTCTGCCCACCGGTCTTGTTGTAGATCCCTTCCAGGTAGCGGCGCATGGCGGCCGCGGAGGTCCGCGCATTCACCATGTCGCCGATCTTGCGGCCCAACTCCTTGGCGGCCCAGCCGAGATGGGTCTCCAGAACCTGGCCGACGTTCATCCGCGAGGGCACGCCCAATGGGTTGAGCACAATGTCTACAGCGGTCCCATCCTCCATGTAGGGCATGTCCTCCACCGGAATGATTGTGGAGATCACGCCCTTGTTGCCGTGCCGGCCGGCCATCTTGTCGCCCGGCTGCACATGGCGCTTGACCGCCAGGTAGACCTTGACCATCTTCAGTACGCCTGGCGCCAGATCGTCGCCGGCCGTGATCTTGCGCTTCTTCTCTTCGAATCGCCGTTCGAATTCCTCGCTCTGGGCGCGCAGGCGCTCCGCTGCGCGCTCAAGCTGCAAGTTGACCTCTTCGTCCTTGACCCGGACCTCGAACCACCGCTCCCGTAGCAGCCCCTGAAGATAGTCGGCGCTGATTTCGCCCCCGGCGGCCAGCCCGTTGGGTCCGCCCGCCGCGACCTTGCCATCCAGAAGCCTTTCCACGCGCTGGTAGATGTCCTCTTCGAGGATGCGCTGCTGATCCTTCAGATCCTTGCGTACGGACTCAAGCTCCTGCCGCTCGATCGCCAATGCGCGCGCATCCTTTTCAACCCCGTCGCGGGTGAATACGCGCACGTCGATCACAGTCCCGTCCATCCCGGGGGGCACGCGCAGCGACGTATCCTTCACATCGGAGGCCTTCTCGCCGAAGATGGCTCGCAGGAGTTTTTCCTCTGGCGTGAGCTGGGTCTCTCCCTTTGGCGTCACCTTGCCCACCAGGATGTCCCCGGCGCCGACTTCAGCACCGATGAAGGCGATACCGGACTCATCGAGCTTGGTCAGTGCCGCATCGCCCACGTTGGGAATATCGCCGGTCACTTCCTCCGGACCGAGCTTCGTATCCCGTGCGACACAGGTGAGTTCTTCGATATGGATGGTGGTGAAGCGGTCCTCCTCCACGACCCGTTCGGAAATCAGAATCGAGTCCTCGAAGTTGTAACCGTTCCACGGCATGAACGCCACCAGCAGGTTCTGCCCGAGCGCGAGTTCGCCCAGGCTCGTGGAGGGGCCGTCGGCAAGTACATCATCCCGCTCGATGATATTGCCCGCCTTGACCAGAGGACGCTGATTGATACAGGTATTCTGGTTCGAACGCGTGTACTTGGTGAGATTGTAGATATCCACGCCCGCCTCGCCGGCACTGGTCTCGCTGTCGTTGACCCGAACCACGATGCGCGACGCATCCACGGAATCGACGGTGCCGCCCCGGCGAGCGATGACCGTAACACCGGAGTCGACCGCGACCGCCCGTTCCATGCCGGTTCCTACCAGTGGCGTCTCGGTGCGCAGCGTCGGCACCGCCTGACGCTGCATGTTCGAACCCATGAGGGCCCGGTTGGCGTCGTCGTGCTCAAGGAATGGAATCAATGACGCCGCCACCGAGACGATCTGCTT
This sequence comes from Candidatus Rariloculaceae bacterium, assembly GCA_965237785.1. Taxonomy (GTDB): domain Bacteria; phylum Pseudomonadota; class Gammaproteobacteria; order Steroidobacterales; family Rariloculaceae; genus UBA6522. The sequence continues at coordinate 3,758,971 of OZ250159.1, read as the reverse complement.
CGGCGAGACGTCCATGTACTCGACCTGATCGGGGGGAAACAGCGTGAATTCGTTCTGGTATCGGCACGACACGAGTTCATCGACGAACTGCCCCTTGGAAGTCAGGTTGGAGTTGGCCTGGGCAATCACGAACTGGCCTTCCTCAATGGCGGACAAATACTGGATATCGCCGCTGACCCGGCCGTTGATCACTCGCCGGTAGGGCGTTTCCAGGAAACCGTACTCGTTCGTTCGGGCATAAACCGCGAGCGAGTTGATGAGCCCGATATTGGGTCCCTCGGGAGTCTCGATGGGACAGACCCGGCCGTAATGCGTCGGATGCACGTCGCGAACCTCGAAACCGGCCCGCTCACGGGTCAGCCCGCCAGGCCCCAGAGCCGAAACCCGCCGCTTGTGCGTGACTTCCGAAAGCGGGTTTTGCTGGTCCATGAATTGAGAAAGCTGGCTCGATCCGAAGAATTCCTTCACCGCCGCCGACACCGGCTTGGCGTTGATCATTTCCTTGGGCATGAGCCCTTCCGCCTCGGCAAGCGTCAGCCGTTCCTTGACTGCGCGCTCGACACGCACCAGACCGATTCGAAACGCGTTTTCGGCCATCTCACCGACGCTGCGGACGCGACGATTACCCAGGTGATCGATGTCGTCGACACTGCCGTTGCCATTGCGGATATCGATCAGCGTACGCAGCACGTCGATGATATCGTCGTTGGTGAGGATGCCTGCGCCGGTGGAATCCTCACGACCCACCCGGCGGTTGAACTTCATGCGGCCCACCGAGGACAGGTCGTAGCGTTCGGTATTGAAAAACAGATTCTGAAACAGGTTCTCGGCGGCCTCCTTGGTCGGAGGTTCGCCCGGGCGCATCATTCGGTAGACTTCCACGAGCGCGTCCAATCGCGTCTGGGAGGAATCGATCCTCAGCGTATTGGAGACGAAGGGACCCCGGTCCAGATCATTGACGTAAAGGGTACCGATGTTCTTGGTTCCCGCCTCGATCAACCGTTCTATGGCGCCCGCGTCCAATTCATCGTTGGCGCGCGCCAGCAACTCGCCGGTTTCCTCGTCGACAATGTCGCGGGCCAGGACTCGCCCGTTCAGATAATCGGCCGGGACGTCCAAATGCTCGACATTCGCCTGTTGCAGCTCACGGATGTGGCGCACCGTGATGCGCCGGTCCTTTTCCACCACCGTGGTGTCGCCGACGTTGATATCGAAATTGGCGGTTTCGCCCCGAAGCCGTTCCGCGACCAGCTTGAGCCGAATTCCCTCGGGCGAAAGCGTGAACTCGTTGGTCTCGAAGAACATTTCGAGCATCTGCTCGTTGCTGAACTCCAACGCCCGCAACAACACCGTGACCGGTAGCTTGCGACGGCGGTCGATGCGAACGAATACGCAGTCTTTCGGGTCAAACTCAAAATCGAGCCAGGAACCACGGTAGGGAATCACCCGCGCGGAGAACAGCAGCTTGCCGGACGAGTGCGTCTTGCCCTTGTCGTGATCGAAAAACACGCCCGGCGATCGGTGCAATTGCGAGACGATGACCCGTTCAGTGCCGTTCACGACAAAGGTGCCGTGATCGGTCATCATGGGCATCTCGCCCAGATAGACTTCCTGCTCGCGAATGTCCTTGATCTTCTTCTTGCTGGCAGGGGACTCCTTGTCGTAGATCACCAGGCGCACGAGAACCCGCAGCGGCGCAGCATAGGTCAGCCCTCGGAGCTGACATTCCTTGACGTCGAATGCGGGCTCGCCGAGACGGTAACTCACGTATTCAAGCGCGGCGTTTCCCGAGTAGCTGACGATGGGGAAAACGCTTTTGAACGCCGAGTTCAGCCCCGTATCGATGCGCCCCTCGGCAGGCACGTCCCGCTGCAGGAAACTGCGATACGATGCCAATTGAATTGAAAGCAGATAGGGAACATCCAGAACGGGTGGAAGCTTCCCGAAGTTCTTTCGAATGCGTTTTTTCTCAGTAAACGAATACGCCATCGCGAGTTACCTCGACTGCGGTGGGAAAACGACTTGCGCGCGGAATTGCGCGCGCGGAATTGCGGCCCCGTTTGCGTGCAGACACGCGTACGGGGACCCCCCCATGGCCGGGCCGGCATCGCGCCCTCGGTCACGGAGGCGGATGCGACTCACTTGATATCGACGCTCGCGCCCGCTTCCTCAAGCTGCTTCTTCACATCCTCGGCTTCTTCCCTGGTAACGGCCTCTCGCACTGCGCTGGGCGCAGCTTCCACCAAGTCCTTGGCCTCCTTGAGACCGAGGCCAGTCAGAGATCTGACGACTTTGATGACGGGCACCTTCGCCTTGCCGAAACTGGTGAGCATCACATCGAATTCGGTCTGCTCTTCCGCATCGTCCGCATCTCCGCCGGCGTCGGCGGCCACTGCCACTGGAGCCGCGGCTGAAACGCCCCACTTCTGCTCCAGCGACCTCACCAGATCAACGATTTCCATGATCGGCTTGTTGCTCAACTCTTCGATGAGCTGTTCATTCGTCAAAGCCATGGCTTACTTCTCCATCACGTGAGTACAAGTTCAAAATCGTGCCAGCCGCGCCGGTTATTCGGCTTTCTCGCTGGCCTGCTGCAGTGTTCGCGCGAGCATGGCCGCGGGTTCGCTGAAAACGCGAACCAACTGGGTCATAGGCCCGTTCAAAGCTCGCAACAACATCGCCCGCGCTCCGTCCAGATCCGGCAGCGAGGCCACCCGGTCCAGATTCGTTGCGTCGTAGACTTCGCCGCCCACAGCCACCGAAACTGTGACCAGTTTTTCGTGCTCCTTCGAAAAACCCTTGATCACCCGCGCCGCGGAACCCGGCTCCTCCTTCGAGAACGCCAGCAGCAAGGGGCCTCTGAGCGATTCCCGGATGCATTCGAATTGCGTTCCCTCGACAGCGCGCCGGGCAAGGGAATTCTTGATAATTTTCATATACACGCCGCTGTTGCGTGCCTCGGTTCTGAGTTCCGTCATTTCCGCGACGGTCAGCCCCCGGTACTCCGCCACCACGGCGGACAGTGCCGAAACGGCCACCGCATTCACGTCGGCGACCAACGCTTTCTTTTCCGCTAAATTGAGCGCCATATTCCTCTCCTGACAGACAGCGGCCCGGTCCGCGTCAAGCGCCTACCGAGGTCCGATCGACGATCACTCCCGGACCCATGGTCGAGGAAACGCTGACGCGCTTCATGTACTGCCCCTTCGAGGCAGCCGGTTTGGCCTTGTTCAGATCCGCCAGCAACACCTCGAGGTTCTCCGTCAACGCCTCGACCTCGAAGCGCACGTTGCCGATCTGGCAGTGGATCACCCCCGCCTTGTCGGTGCGATAACGAACCTGACCGGCCTTTGCGCTGCGGACGGCGGCGGCAACGTCCGGCGTGACCGTGCCGACTTTGGGATTGGGCATCAGTCCCCGGGGCCCGAGGATTCGCCCCAGCCTGCCCACCACGCGCATGGCGTCCGGACTGGCTATGGCCACGTCGAAATTGAGTTCGCCCGACTGGACGGTCTCGGCGAGATCTTCCATGCCCACGATATCCGCGCCGGCTTCCTCCGCCGCCGCGGCCTGCTCACCCTGGGCGAACACCGCCACACGCACGTTCTTGCCGGTGCCGTTGGGAAGCACGGTGGAACCACGCACCATTTGATCCGATCGCCTCGGGTCGACGCCCAGATTGACGGCGACATCCACCGATTCGGAGAATTTCGCCTTGGCAAGGTCCTTGACGAGCCCGAAGGCTTCGTCCACCGGATAGGCGTGACCCCGCTGTACCTGGGCTTTGGCGTCCTTGCGATATTTAGTGAGCTTGGCCATCCAACCCCTCCACTTCCAGGCCCATGCTGCGTGCGCTGCCAGCAATGACTTTCACCGCCGCGTCCATGTCGGCCGCATTGAGATCCGGCTCCTTGATCCTGGCAATCTCTTCAAGTTGCGCCCGGTTTACCTTGCCGACCTTGTGGGTGTTGGGCGTGCCGCTCCCCTTCTGGATGCCGGCGGCCTTCTTCAACAGCACCGCGGCGGGCGGCGTCTTGGTGATAAAGGAAAAACTCTTGTCGGCGTATACCGAGACAACCACCGGCGTGGGCATGCCCGGCTCGGCTTTCTGCGTCTGGGCATTGAATACCTTGCAGAATTCCATGATGTTCACCCCGTGCTGACCCAGGGCGGGACCCACGGGCGGGCTCGGATTCGCCTGTCCGGCGGGGATTTGCAGCTTGATATAGGTATCAACCTTTTTTTTCTTTGCCATCGTCCGGCCCCGCTCGCGTTATGCCTTCTCAACCTGGCCGAAATCCAACTCCACCGGAGTGGAGCGGCCCAGAATCTGCACGGCCACTCGGACCTTGTTCTTGTCGTAGTTCACGTTCTCCACGACACCATTGAAGTCGTTGAACGGTCCATCGTTGACACGCACGACCTCGCCCGGTTCGAACAGCACCTTGGGCCTCGGTTTGTCCACGCCCTCCTGGACACGGTCCAGAATTGCGGTGGCTTCCTCAGCGGTGATCGGCGCGGGCCGATCGGTGCTGCCGCCGATGAAGCCAAGCACTTTCGGCACCTGCTTCACCAGATGCCAACTCGCTTCATCCATGTCCATCTGTACAAGCACGTAGCCCGGGAAAAATTTGCGTTCACTTCGACGCTTCTGCCCGTCCCTCATCTCCACGACCTCCTCGGTTGGCACGAGGATGTCGCCGAACTTTTCTTCCAGGCCAAAGCGCTTGATCCGCTCCTCCAGGGAAGACTTCACCTTGTGTTCAAAATTTGAATACGCGTGAACCACGTACCATCGCAACTCCGGCACGGATCAACCTCCCTGCCCGGTCAAGCGCCGCGTCAACGCCAGCAGCGACAAGTCCAGCAACCAGAAAAATACGCCCATGATCAACGCAAACACCAGCACCGTCAGCGTGGTCTGCAAGGCTTCTTCACGAGTCGGCCAGACGACCTTGCGCAGTTCGACCCGCGATCCCTGAATGAATTTCCACAGTACCTGACCGTGGGTCGACTGAAGCGCAACCACCACCGACAGCCCCAGCGCGATGAGCACGCCCAGCGCTCGCAATGGGGTCGGAAAATCCGCGTAGTAGTAATAGCCGAGAATGCTGCCGACCAGGATGCCTCCGGCGAGCAACAGTTTCAGCGTATCCAGCAACGGATTCTCTGTTTGCACTTTGGTTTCCATCGGCCGTTTCCGTGGACTTGCCAGTTCCTTTCGTTAAGTACCGGAGCCAATTGGAGAGAAGCGGCAATCAGCTTCTCAAGCTGGCAGGCCAGGAGGGACTCGAACCCCCAACCTGCGGTTTTGGAGACCGCTGCTCTGCCAATTGAGCTACTGGCCTCTCTCCACAATCGTGTCGTATCTGAGTGTTCGCCGCCGCCGCATCCCGCCTCGCGCTCAGGGACAGCGACGATATTCGCGCCTGCCTTTATCTCGGGTGCGGGGGTTATTCGATGATCTTGGCGACCACGCCCGCGCCCACCGTGCGGCCGCCCTCGCGGATCGCAAACCGCAACCCATCCTCCATCGCGATCGGATCGATCAACTTCACCTTCATCTGCACATTGTCCCCAGGCATCACCATCTCCGTCGCCTCAGGCAACTCCACCGCCCCGGTCACGTCCGTCGTGCGAAAATAAAACTGCGGCCGATACCCCTTGAAAAACGGCGTGTGCCGCCCCCCCTCCTCCTTCGTCAGGATATACACCTCCGCCTCAAAATGCGTGTGCGGCTCGATCGAGCGCGGCTTCGACAACACCTGCCCCCGCTGCACCTCGTCCCGCTTCACCCCGCGCAACAACACCCCCACGTTGTCGCCCGCCAGTCCCTCGTCCAGCAACTTGCGAAACATCTCAACCCCCGTGCACGTGCTCTTGCTCGTCTCGCGTATCCCGACAATCTCCACCTCGTCGCCCACCTTCACCACGCCGCGCTCAATCCGTCCCGTCACCACCGTGCCGCGACCGGATATCGAAAATACATCCTCCACCGGCATCAGAAAATCTCCCTCCACCGCGCGCTCCGGCACCGGTATGTACTCGTCCAACGCGCTCACCAACGCCTCGACACTCCCCACGCCCTGCGCACCCTCATCCCCCTCCAGCGCACGCAACGCACTGCCCGTAATGATCGGCGTGTCATCCCCGGGAAACTCGTACGTCGACAACAAATCCCGAACCTCCAACTCCACCAACTCCAACAACTCCTCGTCGTCCACCATGTCGGCCTTGTTCAAATACACCACGATGTACGGCACCCCCACCTGACGCGCCAACAAAATATGCTCGCGCGTCTGCGGCATCGGCCCGTCCGCCGCCGACACCACCAGGATCGCTCCGTCCATCTGCGCCGCACCCGTAATCATGTTCTTCACATAATCCGCATGCCCCGGACAGTCCACGTGCGCGTAGTGCCGTGCCTCGCTCTCGTACTCCACGTGCGCCGTGGCAATCGTGATCCCACGCTCGCGCTCCTCCGGCGCATTGTCAATCTCGTCAAAACTGATCGTCTCGCCCCCATGACGCAACGCCATCGCCTTCGTCAACGCCGCCGTCAACGTCGTCTTGCCATGATCCACATGCCCGATCGTCCCCACGTTCACATGCGGCTTCGTCCGCTCAAATTTCTGCTTCGCCATCTGGATCGCTCCGAACTTCGATAAGCCCTAGGCTATGAATTAACCAAACGGCCGCCCCGGGCGGCCGCCTAACGTTTCAATGTGTCAACCTGAATAGGTGATTCCATACAACCTGGAGCCCACAACCGGACTTGAACCGGTGACCTCTTCCTTACCAAGGAAGTGCTCTACCGCTGAGCTATGTGGGCGGAAAACCGCACCTTTTTCCTGTGCCCCCATTCCAGAGTCCCGCGCAACTCGCCATGGAGCGGGTGAGCGGACTCGAACCGCCATCATCAGCTTGGAAGGCTGAGGTTCTACCCTTGAACTACACCCGCCTTCGCCGCTGCCTGCCCTCCACTCATGGTGGAGGGGGTAGGATTCGAACCTACGAAGGCATAGCCAGCAGATTTACAGTCTGCCCCCGTTGACCGCTTGGGTACCCCTCCGTGGACACAAGCCGCCTATTTTCTGACCTGCGCACTTGGGTGTCAATAGCTGGTCAGCCCGAACTTCAGCCTACCCGCGAATTAAAACCGCGACGCTGCGAATTCAATCCCGATGCTGCAACAGTATCGCGAACGATGGCGTCAGCCGGCGCCGTGCACGGCTGGTACGATACGCAGGCCTGGACACATTCGCCGTTGATGTCAATAAACGGTGCCCGAGCAGGGTGGAATTCAGCTCCGGGAATCGCCAGGCGCGCGAGCGAAAATAGCACAATTTCCCGGGTTCATGTATGAGCCGATGATTGAAGCGAGCGGGGCTGTAGGCATTTTCGGACACGGCTATACGTACGCCGGGCATCCCGTCTGCGCGGCGGTTGCCCTGCGGACCCTGGAACTGACGGAAGAACGCGACCTGTTCGCCCACGCGGCGGCGATGGCGAAAATCTTTCAGCAACGGCTGCGGGCGCTCGGCGATACGCTCGCCGTCTGCCCTCCCCTGGTCATTACATCGGATCAAGTCCACGAACTCTTCGACAAGCTGGAGACGGCGCTCAACGCGACGCTCGACGGGTTAGCCGATCATGCGCGAGTATCGGCACGGATTGCCGTACCCTGAGCTACAATCGGCTCGATCCGGCCTGCTGAACATCCCATTGGAATGCCCCGAGTAATTGTCATGGAAGGCAACACGCTTGCGCGGCAGCGCGAAGCCGCCGCGCGTGGCGTGCGCTCCCCCGGCGGCGTTTACCTTGATACGCTGGAACAGCTGTTTCCGGCGATCCACTTCGATGTCGTGAATGCCGCTGAGGTCGGCGATATCCTGCCTCCCGGCGCGTCGCTAAGCGACTACGCCGGCTTGGTGGTCGGAGGTTCGTCGCTGCACGTCTACGACCCGCAGCCGGAAGTCACCCGTCAGATTGATCTGGTGCGCTCATTTGCCGAAACCGGAAAACCGATATTGGGCAGTTGCTGGGGACTGCAGGTTGCGGTTGTGGCGGCCGGCGGCGAAGTGGCGCCGAACCGCAAGGGCCGGGAAATCGTCTTCGCCCGCAAGATCACACTGAATGCCCTGGGACGTGCGCACCCCTTTCTTGAAGGCAAACCGGTCACCTTTGACGCCCCGTGCATCCACTATGATGAGGTCACAACCCTGCCGCCCGGCGCCGTCATCCTTTGTTCGAACTACCACAGTGAAATCCAGGGAGCGGTCGTGCCCTTGGGCAAGTCGGAGGTCTGGGCGGTTCAATATCATCCGGAGTTCGACCTGGGGCAGATTCACGACATGGTGAATCAATACGGCGACGCCATGATCGAGGACGGGTTTTTCGAGGATGGCAGTGCGCGCGCAGCCTATCAGGACAAGCTCAGGCGGCTGGCCGATGATCCGGCCAATCGGTCGCTGCGGTGGCAACTCGGCGTCAACGAAGAAATCCTCGACGACCGGATCCGCAGTGCCGAGATCGGCAACTGGGTGCGTCACTGCGTGCTCGGTTGCCGTTAGGTTGCCGTTAGGTTGCCGTTAGGTTGCCGTTGGCAAGACGATGAGCGTCAGGTTCAACCGCTCTCGAGCTGAGTCCAGAGACGCATCAAGTTGACTGAATCGCAGATTCACGGCGCCGCGGTGTGGGCGGTAATCGCGCTGGCCGTCGTGACGTTCGTTTACCTGTTCCGCATTACCGCGCCCTATGGCCGCCACTACGCGGGCGCGGGCTGGGGACCGCATTTCTCCAACAGGATCGGCTGGGTCGTCATGGAGCTGCCGACGACGGTCCTCTTCCTGTTCATTTATTTCAGCGGACAGGCTGCCCTGCAATGGGTGCCGCTCGTGTTTCTTGCCATGTGGCAGGGCCACTACCTGCACAGGACGTTCGTCTATTCGCTGCGGACGCGCACGGAGGGTCGCAAGATTCCCGTCCTGGTGGTCGGCTCGGGCTTCTTCTTCAATACGCTCAATGCCTACGTCAACGCCCGGTTCATCTCAAGCATTGGCGACTACGGCGTCGACTGGCTGGGCGATCCCCGATTCCTCGCCGGCGTAGCGATCTTCCTGTTTGGAATGACGCTGAATATCCACTCGGACAAACTCCTTCTGAAGCTTCGAAAATCAGGTGACACCGGCTACACCATTCCTCACGGCGGTCCGTTCCGATACCTCTCTTGCCCGAATTATCTTGGGGAAATCATCGAATGGGCCGGCTGGGCGGTGGCTACGTGGTCGTTGGGCGGGCTGGCCTTCTGCCTGTACACCGCAGCCAATCTGGTTCCGAGGGCATTAAGCAACCATGCGTGGTACAAGGCGCGCTTCGCGGACTACCCGCCGAACAGAAAAGCGCTCATTCCAGGAATCTTCTAACCCGCAAATTTTAATGTTCAATATCCTGCAATACGAAATAACATATAAAGCATTGTACGAAATGCAGGTCGACTGATGTCCGGCGCAACGTTCAGAGGGGAAAGCACATGAATTTCGAACCCACTTACCCGGCCGCGCGGTGGCGGCCCGTTCTGCCGATTGCGGCGATAATGGCCTGGACGCCCGTGTCGCTCACGGCCCAACCGAGCTTTCAGCCGCTGCCCATCAACAATGAGGCCTGGCTGAGATGGGTTCCAGCAGCTTTGCGTTCACCACGGAGGCCGACGGCCAGAGCTATTCCGTGCTCGTGGTCAACATGGGCACCATCAATGCGGGCGTGACGCTGCTCGACATGCCGGCCTATCCCCAGATCGCGGATGAGTACGCCGCGACATTCGCGGCGCAAAAGGCTCTGTCCCCGGACGTGTGGATCTCGTCTCACGCCGGTCACTTCGATCTCCACGACAGGGTTTCCGCCGGAAACGCCGACGATCCTCAACGCTTCAGCGGTGGGTACCGCGAAAGGATCGAGCTGTACGAGGGCCGTTACCTCACCCAGTTGCAGGAGGAGCAGGCCGAAGACTCACGGTAACCCGCGGGGCTGGCGCCGACAACCGTTCAACCGCCAGCTCCAGAGCCGCTCTTCTCGAGGCCCGGAGATTCGAAAGATTGAAAACCGACTGAACTATCGACCCGGAAAATGTCTCGGCGCCTTGACACCAAATGAAGTCTTCTACAACACTCGACTGCAACTGACCGTTGCACTTCGCGGTTGAAACCAGGGGTTTATCGCAATGAATCATTTCAAGCCACTGACTCTCATAGGACTATTCTTGCTCAGTCAACAGGCGTTCTCCCAGTATGAAACGAGCTGGGACAACTCCGAGCGCGGTATCGACCGGATATCGGAGCACGTGTATCGTTGGGGCGGCGGCGCCATGGGAGGGATCAGCGGATTGTTCGTTCCCACGGCGGAAGGCATCATCGTAATCGACGGGCCCGGCACGCCTTGCGAGCCGGGCAGCGGCCAATGGTTCAAGGATGAGCTCGCACAACGCTACGACGTCCCGGTGCGCTACGTTGTGCTGAGCCATGACCACCAAAGCCACATCTGCGGTACGACAGTGTTCGCGGACACGGCGGTGTCGATCGGTCACAAGAAGATCAGGGCGCACCTGATTCGAGAGGGGCGCGTTGCGCCGGTTCCAACGGTCACGTTCGAGGAGTCGCTGGATATCGATCTGGGCGGCGTGAAGGTCGCTTTGCACTACTTCGGCCCGACCCACAGCGACAACCTGATCGCTATCCACATTCCCCAGGATGGTGTGTTGTTCGTTCCGGATCTGGCGCGACCGGCGGGCCAACTGCCCAACCCGGATTTTCGTGACATGGACGTGGACAACACCATCGAGGTGCTGGGGATACTGGCGCGGATGGACGACGTGGACATCGTCATGCCGGGACATAACTCGCCTGTCTCGAACCAGGCCTACTTCCGCCGCTACCGGGAGTACCTGGCGAGCCTCCGAGAACGCGTGTTGACCCACATGGTGGCGGGGCGATCGCTGGAGGAGATCCTCGGTCTCGTGACGATGGACGACTTTGAGGACTACACGAACCTTCGGCAGGTTCACGAGCCGAACGTCACGACCATGTATGACTACCTGTACCGATACCGGGAACCCAATTCACCCGGAGGCTTGCCGATCAGGGCGCCGCAATAACGGAAATTGAAAAGGATCGGGTATTCCTTGGGTACCTGTGCCAGGTTTATCGTCAAGCAGCCCCGGCCAACACAGCCTTGCAGGCTTGCTTAAACGGAGAAAGCATGAAGATTCATATGTTGCGAATGGTCTGTTTGGCTGTGTTACTCGTTGCTGCGAACGCTTCCGCGCATCACAATTCGACCGCTGCCTTCACGACGAACATTATCGACGTTGAGGGAGTTGTCACCGAGTTCAGTTTCACCAATCCTCACGTAAATTTCCTTTTCGACGTTACCGACGAAAACGGTGAGACGACCCAGTGGCTGGCTGAGAGTTCCGCAGCCAATTCGCTTCGTCGAGCGGGATGGACGGCCAACACGATCGAAGCGGGCCAGTTCCTTCGAATCACGGGAAGAGAAACTCGCGATGGCTCGCCGATGATCCTGATACGTGACATTATTGAGCTGAACCCCTCGGACGGAAGCCTCGTTCGTCTTGTTCAGGGCGAGAGCGACTACCGGGAGCCGGTTGCCACCGCCCCGGTGTCCATGGAACTCGGCGATGGGCGTCCCAACCTCACCGGAGCCTGGACCAGGGGGCGCGTCGGCGGAATGGGCGGTGGTATGAGCGGCGGCCCGCCGGGCCAGGGCAATCTGCCACCGTTCAATGAGCTTGGCGCGGCCATGCAGGCCGACTTCGATCCAGTCAGCGATCCAGCGTCGAACTGTGAGCTGCCGGGCCTGGTTCGGCAGACAGCTTTTACGCCGCACCCCGTTCGAGTGACGCAGAATGAGGATCACGTCATCCTGGAGTACGAAGAGTACGCCGGCAGGCGCGTCATCTATCTCGATGACCGCGAACCGCAAAACACCGGGCACACGAACCTCGGCCACTCGGTTGCGTACTATGAGGAAGACTCGCTTGTGATTGAAACGACTCGGCTATTGGGAAATTACACCAGCCCAAGGGGTCACCCGTTAAGCGATCAGGTAACGACAGTGGAAACTTTCAGGCGCATGGACGACCCGGGCGTCGGGCCGGCGCTCTCGATGGAGATGGTCATTACCGATCCGGGCCACCTGGCCGCTCCATGGATCGCAAGTTGGCGGAAGTACTATTCACCCGGATACGAATTCATCGAAGTAGATTGTCGTGTGACGTTTACGTATCGGGATCCCGAGTAACCGGATTGGGCGTAGAGCACGAACTTGAATCACGCTGAGGAGAATATATATCGAGCAACAGCCGTTTCGCATTGACATGTCAATTGGCGGTGCAACCAGGACATTTTTTTCTGCGCTCCTGCTTCCGGCATCGCTGATCGCGCTCTCGGCTGAAGCGGCACCGCCGGAGCTGCAAACGCATTCCTGCAAGCCTCAGGGCGGCGACGTGCAATTTGCCTACGACAAGGAAACACGTCAGATCGCTTCGGTGGAATTCCCCAGCAAGTGCGCTACGCTTCATGAACCGGCTGCTGCCGGAGTCTCCTTTGATTTGCTGGATTGCTCCTCGACTTCGGCAGAGCAATTATTCATCTACAACGCAGAAGCCTCCGAATTCATGCCTGAGCGCGACCCTGGCCTGTGCGTTGCGGCCGGAGCTGCGAGTCAGGCTGCCGGGCCGTTCATGTCTCGCATTCTGGAACTCGCTCCCTGTGCTTCAACCGACGCCAGACTCAAGCAGTGGGTTATCAAGGGCGAATTGTGAGTTGAGTGGGCAACTCGTATCTAGCTCCGGTTCTGTAGTTTGGCGTTGCGCCGTTGGTGCCACGCAGACGCCCGAGGCTATGTCTGCTTCCGGCCGATAGCGGCCGTACAAACGAACAAATTGATGCGTGATGCGATGAATGCTAGCATCATCTTCCAATGCCATTCGATTGGAATCCATGATGCGGACGACTCTCAATATCGACGATGATCTGCTCCTCGCAGTCAAGGAGGTCGCGAGGCGCGAATCGAAATCCGCGGGCGCTGTGGTCTCGAGCCTGCTGCGGGAATCGCTGGTGCGCAACGGACCGGGCAGTCAGGGTGTTCAGGATGGCGAGCCTGCCGTCGAGTACGGCTTCCGACCATTCCCCAAACGCGGCGGCGTTGTCACCAATGAGCTGATCGACCGGCTGCGCGAAGAAACCGGCGACTGATGCGCGCGCTGCTGGATGTGAATGTGCTGATCGCGTTGCTGGATGCCGAACATCTGCACCACGAGACCGCCAGGCATTGGATGAGCGAAAATATCCGGCACGGGTGGGCAACCTGTCCCATCACCCAGAACGGATGCATCAGGATCATGGCGCAGCCAGGGTACCCCAATAGCGTCCCGCCGCCCCTCGTTGCCCAACGCCTGAGTGAGGCTGCCGCTACCGACCATCACCGATTCTGGCCCGACGAGATCAGCCTTCTGAGCCCCGAGATCACCGACTGGAGTCAGTATATCGGTCCAAAGCAGATCACTGATATCTATCTGTTGGCTCTGGCGGTCAAGCGGCGGGGCCGGTTCGTGACTTTTGACGCGCGCATCCCGCCCAGGGCGGTCCAGGGAGCGGGCGACCAGCACTATTGCGTAATTTGAGCGCCGGGTATTGGCCAGGCCCGGGAGCGCTGACCGCCGCGAGGGCGCGGCGCCGCCGCGCCCTCGCGGCGAACATTTGTGAGCGATGGGGCCGGCCCGAAAACCCGGGGCTAAAACCGGTCCTTCAGCGCTCGCGTGCGAGCGAATACCTCGACCAGGCCAGCTTCCCCCGAGCCCGAATCGGCTAGTCCGACCGTAGCGCGAATCTCGCGGCTGGCGGGCCTGAGGAAGGGATTGGTGGCCTTTTCGATGCCCATGGTCGTGGGAACCGTGGGCACGTGGGCCGCGCGCTGCGCATCCACCTCCCGCGCGCGCCGGGACAGCGCCTCGTTCCCCGGTTCCACGCTGAGCGCGAAGCGGGCGTTGGCCTGGGTGTACTCGTGGGCGCAATAGACCCGGGTGTCGTCCGGCCACCTCATGAGCTTCTGCAACGATGACCACATCTGCATCGGCGTACCCTCGAACAGCCGCCCGCACCCCATGGCGAACAACGTATCCCCCACGAAGGCAACGCCGTCCTCGGGAAGGTAGTAAACAATGTGGCCACGAGTATGGCCGGGCGTGTCGTAGACCCGCACGGGATGCTCGCCCAGCAGAAACTCGTCGCCCTCCCCCACCTGGGCGTCGATACCCGGGATCCTCGCCGCGTCGGCGCGGGGGCCGATAATCCGACAACCCGTGGCCTCCTTGATCGCCAGGTTGCCACCGGCATGGTCGTTGTGATGATGCGTGTTCAGGATATGGGTGAGCTGCCAGCCCTTGTCGCGCAACGCGGCGAGGATCGGCCCCACTTCCGGCGTATCCACCGCGGCGGTCACCCCGGCCGTGGAATCGTGCATCAGAAAACCGTAGTTATCCCGCAGGCACGGAAACATGTGTATCTCGATGGGCGTCATATCTTTTCCTGGAGTCATGCCTCGCCGGCCGGGGAAATCCACATCTTCACGGCGGCGAGAGCGGCACTGATATCGTACAATGCGTGGCCGCGCGCCCCAAGCGGACTGGGTCGCACAGGATACTGACATGCCGGAAATCACCCTGCCAGACGGATCGAAGAAGCGCTTCAATGAAGCCGTGACCGGCCTTGGCGTCGCCGAGTCCATCGGCTCCGGTCTGGCGAAGGCCGCCGTTGCCGTGCGTGTCGATGGCAAGTTACGGGACCTGAGCGCGGATATTGCGACTGACGCGGCCGTCGAAATCATCACGCGGAGTTCGGCGGATGGACTGGAAGTCTTGCGCCACGACGCAGCGCATGTCATGGCGGAGGCGGTCAAGGAACTGTACCCCGAAACGCAGGTCACCATCGGGCCCGCCATCGAAAACGGCTTCTACTACGATTTCGCCCGCGACGAGGCCTTCACCCCGGAGGACCTGGAGCGCATCGAGTCACGCATGCACGACATCGTCCGCCGCAACGAGTCGATCGCGCGAGAGGTCTGGGCGCGGCCGGATGCAGTGGAGTTCTTCAGGGATCGGGGCGAAGCCTACAAGGCCGAAATCATCGCCGGGATTCCCGAGCAGGAGGACGTCACCCTGTACCGGCAAGGGCAGTTCGTCGATCTTTGCCGCGGCCCGCATATGCCGTCCACCGGCCGCCTGGGCCGGGCCTTCAAGCTCACCAAACTGGCGGGCGCATACTGGCGCGGCGATTCCCGCAACGAAATGCTGCAGCGAATCTACGGCACCGCCTGGGCCAACGAGAAGGAACTGAGGCAATACCTGCACCGATTGGAGGAGGCCGAACGGCGCGACCACCGTCGTCTGGGCAGGCAAATGGACCTGTTTCATTTTCAGGACGAGGCCGTGGGCGCGGTTTTCTGGCACGCCGGGGGCTGGACGCTGTTCCGGACGCTGGTTGAATACCTGCGCCGCCGGCAGACCGAGGCCGGCTATCACGAAGTCAACACCCCCGAGCTGATGGACCGCGGCCTGTGGGAGGCATCCGGGCATTGGGATACTTTCGGCGAGAACATGTTCACGTGCCGCACCGAGGACGAGCGGTTGTGGGCCATCAAACCCATGAACTGCCCGGGGCATGTCCAGGTTTTCAAGAATGCGCTGCGCAGTTATCGGGAATTGCCCCTGCGGCTCTCCGAATTCGGCAAGGTGCATCGCTACGAGCCATCCGGCGCGCTGCACGGCCTGATGCGGGTCCGGGCCTTCACCCAGGACGACGCGCACATTTTCTGCACGCAGGACCAGATCACCGCCGAGACGGGTGAGGTATGCAACCTGCTTCTCGGCATCTACCGCGACATGGGATTCACGGATATCACGATCAAGGTCGCCGACCGGCCGCCGCGCCGCGTCGGGGACGACCGCGTCTGGGACCGTGCCGAAGCGGCGTTGCAGCAGGCCATGAACGACCTCGGTCTGGACTACACCCACAATCCCGGTGAGGGCGCATTCTACGGGCCGAAGATCGAATTCGTGCTCAACGACGCCATCGGCCGGGAATGGCAATGCGGCACGTTGCAGGTGGATTTGAATCTTCCCGATCGTCTCGGCGCGAGCTACATCGGCGAGGACGGCGACCGGCATACGCCCGTCCTCCTGCACCGGGCCATTTTCGGTTCGCTGGAGCGCTTCATCGGCATTCTGCTCGAGCATTACGCCGGCAATCTGCCGCTCTGGCTGGCGCCGCGCCAAGTGGTCGTGGCCACCATCACCTCGGATGCCGATGCCTACGCCGCCGAAGTTCTCGAAACGCTGCGCGGCGCCGGTTTGCGGGCGACGGCCGATCTCAGGAACGAGAAAATCAACTACAAGGTCCGCGAGCACAGCGTGATGAAGACACCCGTGATCATTGCGCTCGGCAAGCGCGAAGTGGAGCAACGTACGGTGTCCATTCGGCGCCTCGGCGACAAGCGGCAAAAGGTCATGGGTTTGGCCGAGGCCGCGAGCACGCTCGCGCAGGAATCACTCTCTCGCAGCTAACGCTCCGGGCACCGACTCCCGGCAGGAAAAGGAACGGCCATGCGCGTAGCCAGTTTTGAGCACGATGGAACCGCCGGCTTCGGCCTGGCGACCGACGGCGGGATCATCGACGCGGGTGCCCGGCTCGGCGGGCGGTTTTCCGACCTGCGGGACGTCTTGCGGCAGGGCGCGCTCGGGCGGCTTGAGGAACTCTCGGGCCTTGCCGCGGATTTCTCCGCGGACGATATTGGCTATCTGCCGGTTATCCCCAACGCTTCCAAAGTCCTTTGCGTGGGCATCAACTACATGGGCCACATCAAGGAAACCGGCCGCGATATGCCGCACCACCCGGTGCTCTTTACCCGCTTCGCCGACAGCTTTGTCGGCCACGGCCGCCCCATGATCCGCCCGCGGGTTTCAACGGACTTCGACTACGAGGGCGAGCTCGCGGTGATCATGGGCAAGCGCGCCTGGCACGTGTCCCGAGAGCAAGCCCTGGACTACGTAGCCGGCTACACGTGTTGCAACGAAGGCAGTATCCGCGACTTCCAATTCCACAGCATTCAGTTCACCGCCGGCAAGAACTTCTTCCAGAGCGGCTCGCTGGGGCCCTGGATGGTGACCCGCGACGAGCAGCCCGATCCTGCCGCCTTCCATCTTCGAACCCTTCTCAACGGCGAGGTTCTGCAGGACGCCCCGGTGAGCGATCTTTGTTTCGACGTGCCGAGCCTCATCGAGTATTGCTCGATATGGACGCCGCTCGAGCCGGGCGACGTGATCGTCACGGGTACGCCGGGCGGTGTCGGGCGAGTGCGCAAGCCACCGATCTGGATGAAGCCCGGCGATGTGGTCGAGATCGATATTCGCGGCGTGGGTATGCTACGCAACACCATCGCCGATGAGGATGCACGATAGCTCGAACCGCGCTCCGGCCGCTCTCCTCGGCTGCCGCGAAATTCAGATTATTCCGCGCGATCGACAGCCGGTCTCGTCGCCGCCAGGGATCGGAAATCGTACTGATTCGTATCCGCCAGGTGGGATGGAGTGATGTTGCGCAGACTGCGGAACAATCGCTCGGTCCGACCCGGATCCTCGATTTCCCAAGTGGCCAGCATCGCCTTGATCTGCCTGCGCTTCAGGTTCTCCTGGGAGCCGCACAGGTTGCACGGAATGATCGGAAACCGCCGCAACTCGGCGTAACGGGCGATGTCCGCCTCCCGGCAACAGACCAGCGGCCGGATCACGACGTGGCGGCCGTCGTCGCTCAGGAGTTTCGGCGGCATCGCCTTGAGCGCCGCGCCGTAAAACATGTTGAGGAACAAGGTTTCGACCACATCCTCGCGGTGGTGACCCAGGGCAATCCTGGTGGCGCCGAGTTCGTCGGCGACGCGATAGAGGATACCGCGGCGCAATCGCGAACAGAGCCCGCACAGCGTCTTGCCCGCGGCGACCACCTGGGTCACCACCGAATACGTATCTTCCTCGACGATCCGGTAGTCGACTCCGAGGGTGTCCAGGTAGTCGGGGAGCACATCCTCGGGGAACCCCGGCTGCTTCTGGTCGAGGTTGACGGCCACCAGTTCGAAATCCACCGGTGCGCGACGTTGCAGGGCAAGCAGCATATCGAGCAGCGTGTAGGAGTCCTTGCCGCCGGAGACGCAAACCATGACGCGGTCGCCGGCCTCGATCATGCCGTAGTCGGCGATCGCCTTGCCCACCTGGCCGCGTAGCCTCGCTGCCAGTTTCTTTCGCGGCTCCGCGGCGGCAACGCCTGGACGAGCCGTCGCGAGCCCGAAATCGAGCGCTGCTTTCATATGCTGTATCCCCTTCCGGTTCGAGCGGGCAGAGGCGGATCATAACCGATGGTTCGGACAGCGAGCCGCCGATTTCAAATGCAAACGCGTTATGATGACGGCGAGGTCCAGGCCGCTGCCCGCGGCGGAGCATTGTGTCCGGAATGGCCAAAAAAACCCGCAATCCCGTTGCCCGCTCGCCGCTCCTGCGCAAGGGAGGAGCTCACCGCAAGTCCAGGTCCACGGAGCGTATGCAATCCAGGAATGCGCTCCGCGAGGAAGCCGAGAGCAGCAAGGAAACGGCTCGCGAGCAGAGCGCCAGGACCGATCCGGATCTCTAGCCCGCAAATCGCACCTATGTTCACCGTGATGGCGTCGAGGCGCTGCGGAGGCGCGCTAACCCGATGCGAGTCGGTGGGCCTGGCGGGTGGTCTCGGGCAACCGATAGCGAGGCGTCAGGCCCAGTACGAGGTTCACGGCCGTTGCCAGCGTCGTCCGGTGCCCCACCGAAACGTAGACGGGCCGAACCCCTGCGCGGGTACGCAATACCGCCCCAATGGTCTCGCCGCCATCACGTAACGGCACCCACCCGCCTTTCGCAACGGGGACCGGTTCGTGCTCGCCGATCAACCGTGACTTCGCGACACCGACGCTGGGCAGGCCGGTGAGCACGCCCATGTGGCAGGCCAGCCCGAACCGGCGCGGGTGCGCGTACCCCTGACCGTCGCACACCAGGACGTCCGCCGACGTCGTCAGCCTATCCAGCGCGGCCAGGGCGGCCGGGCACTCCCGGAACGACAGCAGCCCCGGCACGTACGGAAACCGGGTCGGCCGGCGGGCGATGGCCGTCTCCAGCACGTCAAGCGTGGGATAGCTCAGGACCACGGCCGCGGCCCGCGTCACCGCGCCATTGTCCTCGAAGCCGATGTCGATGCCTGCGACCCGATCCGGGGTCTCGGGCATCAGGTTTTCGTGCACCACCTCGCCGCACAACCGCTCCTGGAGTTCCCGCGCCTCTGCGGGCGTCAGATCCCACGTGTGAGAAAGGGTCATAACGCGCTATGATTTCACTGTGCCCGGGTTTGCCGACAATTCACCAGCGTAACCGCTTCGCGCGCGGGGACAAACATCGTGATTCGAGAATCTTTACTGGCTTGTACAAGTAACCGCTTCGCGCGCGGGGACAAACAATGGAGCGTGCCGCAACGACCGCCGATGAGTAATCGCCAGACATTCAGAATATGCATGCTATCGGTCCTCTCGGTGGTAACCGGCCTGTTCGGCTCGTCGGCCTCGGGCCGACCGCTTCAGGAGGTATTGAACTACGGTACGCTGCGAGTGGGTGTAGCGCTGTTTACGCCGTGGGCCATGCGCGATTCGTCCGGTGAATTGATCGGTTTCGAAATCGACGTCGCCAGAAAGTTGGCCGAGGATATGCAGGTCCAGGTGGAGTTCAGCGTCTACCCGTGGGACCGTATCATTCGCGGGCTCGAAGCGGGGGAGGTCGACGTCATCGCCGCCGGGCTTTCAATCACTCCGAAACGGGCGCTGCACGTCAATTTCAGCCAGCCTTATGCGACCAGCGGCACGACGCTGGCGACCAATCTCGAAAACACCGCAAACGTAACGAGTCTCGACGATCTCAATGATTCCGTTTTCACGATCGCCGCCGTCCCTGACTCGGCAGCCGAGGAACTGGCCAGACGTATTTTTCCCCGGGCGGAGCTTGAACTCTACGAGGACGCCGAGACCGCCAGTGCCGCGTTGATCGCGGGCGATGTGGACGCCTATCTGGAAAACCAGCCCATACCGACATTTCTGGCCCTCGAAAACCCCTCCACGATCGACGTTCCGGTGCCGGAACCGCTGCTGCCCACGCCGGCCGGGTTCGCTGTCGCCAAGGGCGATCCGGACTTCGTCAACTTCCTCAACGCGTGGATTACGGCGCGGGAATCCGATACCTGGCTGCCGACGTTGCACGGTTATTGGTTCCAGACATTGCGGTGGAGGGACTGACATGCCACCGCCGCGGTTAAATATGAGTTTCCTGGTGTCGATGGTTTGCGCCACGGCCGCGTTCGCGCAGGAGGATGCGCCGCCACCGCCGCGAATCCTCGATGACGAGCCCGGACAGGCGAGCCTGGCGCAGCTCCCACCCGATCGCACCGAGGTGATGGAGGAAATCGTCGTCATCGCCACCAGGCAGTGGCGGCTGCCGGACCTGGGCGCCTCCTGGAGGGCACAGTTCGACGAGCGCCCCGCGAGCCGTGTGGCGGCGCATTATCTGCCCCTCTACGACCCGGAAATGGCCGACCGCTGGCCGGATCTCTTCCAGCTCAGCAAACAGGAAGAGCGCACGGGCTATATCGAGCTGTTCCGAATCCGCTTCGGGGCCGAGCCCCAGAAAACGATCGTGCCAACCGTATTGAATCCGGATCCCTGAAACGCGGGCCGTGAGCGTATCCCCATTAAAACTGTCCCGGGATGGCAGTCCGTGACGGGCGCCTCCGGCTTTGGTGGATTTCCGGCGGATACGGTCC
Organism: Candidatus Rariloculaceae bacterium; assembly: GCA_965237785.1. Lineage (GTDB taxonomy): Bacteria > Pseudomonadota > Gammaproteobacteria > Steroidobacterales > Rariloculaceae > UBA6522. The sequence continues at coordinate 3,738,023 of OZ250159.1, read as the reverse complement.
GATTTCTGCGTGAGCTGGCCGAAAACAACAACCGGCCGTGGTTCAACGAGCACAAACAGCGCTACGAGCAGTTGGTTCTCGAGCCCGCCCTGGACTTCATTTGCGCCATGGGGCCGCGTCTGGAGCAGTTGGCTCCGCATTTCACGGCCATTCCAAGGAGGGTGGGCGGATCGCTGATGCGCGTCTACCGAGATACACGATTCTCCCGCGACAAGAGCCCCTACAAGACGAATATCGGTATTCAGTTCCGCCACGAACTGGGCAAGGACGTTCACGCCCCGGGCTTCTACGTCCACCTCGATCCGGGCTCGTGTTTCCTGGGAGTCGGGATGTGGCACCCGGCATCGGGCCCCCTGGGAATGATCCGGGATCGCATCGTCGAGGATCCCGTTGCCTGGAAGCGGGTACGCGACGCCAGGGGCTTTCGCCGGCGCTTCGAACTCTCCGGGGACAGCCTCAAGCGGCCGCCCCGCGGCTACGCCGCCGACCACCCGTTAATCGAGGATCTGAAACGCAAGGATTTCATCGGTATTGCGACCTTCGACATCCAAGCGGCTGAAGACGCCGCCTTCGCGGACCGTGTCGCGGCGGACTTCGCCGCCGCAAAACCCTTCATGGCGTTCCTGTGCGGGGCACTGGATTTGCGATATTAGTGTCTTGTCCCGTTAGTTCCTGCCAATTCAGAGTAGGGCGGACCACTCCAGAACATCGCACCGGCATGTGGGCTGGAACGAATCCACAACATGATAAAGTGAATCTGTACTTCTCTTTATCATGATAGTGCGTGATTCAGCGCGCGATGTTCCACTGCATGGTCGACGGGTTGAACTCATAGATCAGGTAGATCACCGAGAGCGCAAAAAATACCCAGGCGAAGATGTCGCCGTTGCGGTGCCGCGGCAGTTCGCGCATGAAGGTTCGGTTCTTGTGGGCGCCGTAGCCGCGGATATCAAGCGCCATGGCCTGAGTCTGTCCGTTGCGTAACCCCAGCACCAGCATGGCGAATGCCAGGTGCCGGATGCGGATCCACTTGCGCCTGAACCAATTGGTTTTCTGACCCAGATCGCGAATGCGCTGGGTAATGGATATCTCCCGGCCCAGTTGGAGAAACGACGGGAACAGGATGAGCCCGAGTACCGGCGCATGGACGAGGCGGTAGTCCCATCCGCGCCGCGACAGACTCTGCACCAAGTCACTGGGATGGGTTGTGAACGCGAACGCCAGACCCGCCGTTCCCAGGGCGAGGAACCTCAGCGCCAACAGCGTACCAAACCCCAGCGACGCCCACGTCAGGTCCTTGATGGGCGTTCGCAGCGCGACCGTATCCGACCCCACGGTGGCCTGCCCGCCATAGAAGAAGGGGAATACCACGGCCAGTATGAGAATAAAGGGCACGATGATCTTGCCCAGCGCCCAATACTGTTTCAGAGGCACCCCGGTGAAGAAGGCCGCGAACAGCAAGCTGCATCCGAAGAGCGCCGCACCGACGTAGAGATTGGTATTGAAGATCGCGACGAACGATACGCTCAGAACAATCAGCAGTTTCGAGAACGGAGTCATGCGGTGCGCCAGCGAATCGCCGCGAATGAATGACAATTCGGCTCGGCCTCGCATGGCTCAACAATCGGTTGCTGCGCCCGCCGCCCCCATGGCGGCGTGGCCTGCCCGGATGCGCTCAACCAGGGCGGCGGTGGTCAGCACGGGTTCGCCCAGAATCCTCGCCGAAAATTCGTGGACCGGCGGTGGCCGCAGCCGCGCCCGCTCCAGAACGTCGGAGTCCGCGAAGAGCGCCTCCGGCGCGCCGTCGAACGCCATCGCGCCGTCGCAAAGCACCACGGCCCGATCCGCATATTCGGCTACGAGCCGCATGTCATGGGTAATGAAGACCACCGACGCACCGCCCCTGGCGAGGTTGCGAAGCAATTCCATCAGATTTCTGGCCTGATGATAGTCCTGGCCGAAGGTCGGCTCGTCGAGAACCACGACGTCCGGCTCGTCGACCACCATCGCCGCCACCGACAGCCTGCGCTTCTGGCCATGACTCAGCACATAGGGGCTGGCATCGCGCCGCTCGAGCAAACGCACCGCCCGCAAGCAGTCCAGGGTGCGGTCGTCCACTTCGGTCTCGTCCAAGCCCAGCGCCCGCAGCCCATGAGCGATTTCGTCATAGACCGTACCGCAAACAAACTGTTTCTCGGGCACCTGAAAAATGTGCGCCACGCGCCTCGCCAGGTGCGCGAACTCGTAATCCGTGGTTGGGATTCCGTCCACCAGGACGTGGCCTGAGTCGGGCTTTTGAATGCCGTTGAACAACGACGCCAGGGTCGATTTGCCGGAGCCGTTCTGGCCGACGAGCGCGAGCAGTTCGGACCTGTGGGTGGCGAAACTGACGCCCGCAAGTACCCTCCGCTCGCCGTAGGCGAAGCAGACGTCCCTGACCTCGATCACGCTATGCGACTGCGCTTCGATATCCGAGGCTGAACCTGGCTGCGGGGCCTCGACGTCACCGAGCGCATCGAAGGCTGCGACGGGCGAATTCGAGTCGCTCGCGAGCGAGGATACGGCCGTGACGAGTTCGTCCGCGTTGAGAGGTACGCCGGCAGCCAGATCCAGTCCCTTCGCCCGCAACTCAAGCGCGGCTTCGGCTGCCTGAGGGATCCACAGACCCATGTCATCGCGGACTTCAAGTCCGCGTTCGTCCATGAACCGCCGCGGCGCGCAGGGGCCCTGCACGCCTTGATCCTCAACCAGGAGCAACGCGTCGGCCCGATGAAATACTTCGTCGACCTCGTGTTCAATGACCAGGACCGTCAAACCGGCCTGCGCTCGAATCCTGTCAATTGTCGCCAGCACGTCGACGGTCCCCGCAGGGTCCAGATTTGAAGTCGGCTCGTCGAGGATGAGTACGGCCGGTTCGAGCGCAAGCATCGCGGCGAGTGCCACGCGCTGCTTCTCGCCTCCGGACAGTTCCAGCATGCCGCGTCGCCGGAAACCCCTGAGCCCCGCCAAATCCAGCGCGTCGTCGATGCGGCGATGGATCTCCGCCGGCTCGAACAGATAGTTCTCCAGCGCGAAGCCGATCTCCTCCTCCACGGTCAGGGTGACGATCTGATCCTCCGGATTCTGGAACAGCATATTGACGCGGCGAAATCGTTCCGCTGCCTCCAGTTCACGCCGATTGATCAAACCACGCTCGGGGTCGGCAATGAGCATGCGCCCCTGGTTTCTACCGCCCATGTAGTCGGGATAGATGCCGACCAAGTTCAGCGCCAGAGTGCTCTTACCCGACCCGCTGCGACCAAGGATGAGGACAAACGAGCCCGCCTCAATCGAGAACGAGATCTCAGCCAGGGCGGCAGGCCCCTCCGGCTCGCCCGAAGACGGCTTGAACCAGAAGCTATAGTCCTCGAGGACGAGGGCGGGATGGCCCGCGGTCGCGGTCACGCGCGTTCGGTCGCGCCCGCGGTCAGCGCCGGCGGGCTGTCCACCGCCGGGACTCCGGCTCGTTCGAGCCCCCGCCCCAGATACCATGCGGCGAGGCCCCAAATCAGGCCGCCGAACGTCGCAATGGACATCGATACCAGCGCCCAGCGGGCACCGTCGACGAGTTGGAATCCGCCCTGTCCGATGAACAGCGCGCACTGGTTGGCCACGGATGTGACGGCGACCGCCAGGGCGAACAGCAGCTTGCCGCCGCGCCAGCGCAAACCGACGAAGACCGCCGCGCCACAGGCCGCCGGGAACAAGCCGTAGAACAGCAACACCGGACCGTCCGGATCGCCCGCGAACCAGCGCACCAGGGCCGTGACGACGGCTGCCAACATGACCAGCGCGGCTCGCTTGCGCAGGAACGCGCCGGCATAGAACAGAATCCAGGTGGTACCGTTGTAGAAGGCGTAGATGGCGAATCCCACCGGCCCCGCCGCCCAGACGGTGCGCTCCAGAAACCCCAGTAAACCCACGATCTCGATCACGGCCTGGATCACGCCGAGCAGAACCGCGGCAACGATATCCATCGTATCCAGCCGGAAGTCTTTGCCGACCCGGTATGCGCCGGGCGCCGAGGCCGTTACGGTGTTGCTCACCGGTCGTTTCTCCCTTGAGTGTGAAGGCTGGCTGAATCGTGGGCCATCAGGCTATCAGAGAAGACGCGCGGCGGCAGCACCGCCGGTGGGATTCCAGCCCGAAATTCTCATCAAGCTCTTGCTGCGTATGCCGAGACCGAGGCTGCAGCAACAGACGCCGGTATGAAATTCGGGTAGGCGTTCTGCGGATCGAATCAAGATGCGGGTAAAATGCGTAACCGCTGGTCAACCAAGCGTATCTGTCGGAGCAAAGATGAATCGCCAACTACCGATGCCGTATCGCGGGGCCGTTGGTGCTGCGGCACTGCTGTCCTTGTCGTGCTTCGCTCAGGACCATTGCGGGAATGAACCCGAGGCTTCGGGTCGTATTGACGATGGCGCCGCCGAGCGCTACCTGGCCGACGTTGCCTGGCTTGCGGACGACGCCCGCGGCGGTCGCGGCCTCGGTACGCCCGGTCTTGCGGCTGCGGCCGACTGGCTGGAAGAGCAATTCGCGCTGAGCGGCCTGGAACCCGCGGCCGGGAACGGCGGCTATCGCCAAGGCTTCCGGGCCGTGGTCGATGTGGAACGGGGACCGGAGACGCGATTGAGCGTGGGCGGCGACGACGTTGCTTCGGAAGACTTTGTCGTGCCCGGGTTTTCTGCCAGCACGACGGTGACCGGGCCGGTGGTTCTTGCCGGCTGGGGCGTGGTTTCCGAAGAACATGGCATCGATGACTACCGGGGCATCGATGCACGGGGACGTATCGTCGTGGTCCGCCGCTATACGCCGGAAGACGGCGCGTTCGCCGATGAGACGCTCCGGCGGCGCCTGAGCGACCTGCGGTACAAGGCGTTCACGGCTCGAGAGCGGGGTGCGGTGGGCCTGCTGGTCGCCGATCTACCGCCCGAAAGCGCGGTTCAGGAAGAATCGCCGCTGCCCGCCATGCGGGTCGATCCACAGGGCGGCGCGGGTATCGCCGTGGCGGTTATCAAGCGCGCCCTGGCAGAGCGTATCCTGCAGGGCTCAGCGGAGGTCAGCCTCACCACCGACGTGGTCGAACACGCCCGCGAGGTACACAACATCGTTGGGCGGTTGTCCGCCGTCGACCGCCTGCCCGGCGCCGTGGTGCTCGGCGCCCACTACGACCACCTGGGATTCGGCGGCGAGTCGTCGCTTGCTCCGCAGGCCAACGAGCCTCACAACGGCGCTGACGACAACGCCTCGGGCACCGCGGCGCTGTTGCAGGCCGCGCGGGTGTTGTCGGCGCACAAGGAACAACTCGGCCGCGATGTACTCTTTGTCGCCTTCACCGGTGAAGAGAGGGGCCTGCTGGGATCGAGCCACTTCACGCGCGATCCGCCTCCGGGCGCCGCGCCCGAAGGTCTGGTGGCCATGCTCAATATGGATATGGTCGGCCGTCTCAGAAACGACCGGCTCTCGGTCCTGGGCGGCACGTCGGCCGCGGAATGGGAAACGGTGATCCAGCCACTCTGCGCGGCATTCGAGATCGGCTGCGAACTGGGCGGCGACGGCTACGGCCCGTCGGATCAAATGTCCTTCTATGCGGCCGGAGTACCCGTTCTGCATTTCTTCACCGGCGCCCACGACGACTACCACAAGCCGTCGGACGACACCGCGTCGATCAACGCGGCCGGGGGCGTGCGGATTGCCGACCTGGTGGCCGGGATTGCACTTGAACTGACGTCGCTGGAGGGGCTGACGTACCGGGCCGCTGAAGCACCCGCGCCGGTGGGTGACATGCGCAGCTATGGCGCGTCGCTGGGAACGATTCCCGACTACACCGGTTCGCCCGACAACCGGCCGGGGATGCGGCTTGCCGGCGTACGACCCGGCGGGCCGGCGGAGCAGGCCGGACTGCAGCGCGGCGACTGGATCGTCGAACTGAGCGGCCGAGAAATTCGCGACATCTACGACCTGATGTACGTACTCCGGGAAGTTAAACCGGGCGAACAAGGCACGGTGGTGGCCGAGCGCGACGGAGAGCGGATCGAACGGGCGGTCACCTATGGCGAGAGTGTCGGCATGCGATGACCGCGAGCGGCGACGCGCCGCATGCTCAGGCCACTAGCGCAGCGTACATTCGAAGGGCCTGACCGTTACTCCAGGCTCCCAGGCCCACGCGGCTACCCAGACGGCAGGCTCCACCAGATTGGGTGGATCGGTTACCGTCAACTCAAGCGCAAGGCGTGTGTCGTTTTCGCTCAGTGTGAATCGCTCCACGACGTGAACAGCCGGACTCATGGGCGTGCCGCTGTCATCCAGCAGCGGGTAATCGATGTTGGTGGTTTCCACGACCAGCGTGTCACCTTCCCATCGGCCCGCTGAATAACCCAGCGGCGTGGGTTGCGGTTCTTCAGCCGTGCCCGCAGTCATGTGGATCGTCCGGACCCCATCCCACTCTTCGATGCGCAGCAGAACTTGCTCGCCCTGGTCCACGAACTCGATGGGATAGGGGTTCAGAACGGCGTTCGGCATCCCGGGCGGCTGACAGCGATGGCTGGGATCGTCGGTGAACGGATCCCAGGCGGCGGCGGCGGCGGCCGGCGTCAGCGACAGCGGTTCGCGCAAGCGGTGAATCGGGCCGCCGTTCACCCAGACTCGAAAGATTCCGGTCGGGGCGCTCTCGTCGTCCGAGCCTGGCGCCGCGCCCGCGTCCGTCCTGACCACACCGCTGTGCATGATCTCCTCGCCGGTCGGCGCAAGCACGCGGTCGAGATACATCTCATTCAACCCTCTCCGGGACGGCGCTCCGACCACCCGGACACGGTCACCAACCACCACGGAGGCAGGATCGAAGCCGCCTCGCAAAAGATCGTTGTAGGTGCCGCCTTCGATTTCCCATTCGACCGGGTCCGCCGCCTCGTTGTCCGCGAGTATGGTCAGACCGATATGCGGATTTCGCCAGAATACCGACGTTACGGTACCGACTACCTCGGTTGATTGATCGCGATCGAAGATCGCCCTGGTTGAATGGTGTGCAGCGGCGGCGAGGGGTAACCCGAGAATCGCAATTGATACGATTATGCAGCGTCGGATCCGCGCGAGCCGAAGACGATTCGGGCACCCGGTCGGATTCATCGAGCGTGTGGTATTGGTCGCTAACGCCATGCTTGGTCGCTCCCCATAAAGCATTCAGGATACTACCAGGCCGAATATCTGACCAACGCTCTTGGCGCGGCCGCCAAGGCGCCGCCGTGGCGGAGCATACGACTCAGGCGCCCAGCGTGTCAGATATCCAGCTTATACAGTTTCTTGGCGTTACCTTCGAAGATCTTGGTCTTGTCTTCATCCGACAACCAATCGAATCCCTGGATGAGCGGCGCGATCTTGTCGAACGTCTCGCCGGTCTTCGGGTTGATGGACGACCCCACACCAGGGCACTCCGACCCGAACAGCAGATTGTCCGGGCCGACCACCTTGATCAGCAACTCCAGCGCTTCTCGCGAGTAGAGCACGGTATCAAAGTACATTCTGCGCAGGCGGTTCTGGAAGAGGGCACCGCCGTCGTTGGTCGTGGCAGCCCGCCGTGCGGACGAGGCATTGAAGCGCCCGATCTGGTACGGGATGGCGCCGCCGCCGTGGGAACACATGATTTTCAACTCCGGAAAGTCCTGGAACACGGTGGAGTTGATCAGCCCGTAGACGGCCGTGGTCTCCTCGTTGATGAAGTGCATGCTGTAGGGCTCTTTCTGCGGGCGCCTGGAGCCGCCGGTATGCAGCTGCAGCGGAACATCCAGTTCGCACGCCGTCTCATAGAGCGGATACCAGTAGCGATCCCCGAGGCGCGGCGCCATGGTGCCGTCGTTCTCGTAGGGATCCGGGTTCATCAGGAATCCCTTGAAGCCGTACTCCCTGACGCATAACTCCATTTCCTCGAAGACCACCTCGATGGGTTCGCCGGCCTGCTGAGGCAGTCCGCCCACGCCGATAATCCTGTCGGGAAACAGTTTCGTGCTGTCGTAAATGATTCGGTTGACTTCGTGGATGTACCACTCGACGAGATAACCGGGCTTCTCCGAATGCATGGTCTGGAATGGCCGCGGTGAGATGAGCTGCACATCGATCCCGCAGTTCTCCATATGCTGCATGTGTCCCGTCGGCGCCATTTCCACGCGGTGCCAGGCCGCCCGGAGCTGCTCGTCGGTGTACCTGACCTTGCCACGCCCGTGAGCGCCCCGGTGGGACAAAAGTCCCGCCTTGTAAGCGGCCAGGGAAGGTGGCGAAGCCGTATGCGCATGGGCGTCGATAATCATCGCAAGTCTTGCTCCAGTTTGACGATCGGATAGGGTTTCCGGTATTCGGGCCGGCGTGCCACCAGGGACCAGCGCACGCCGCGCATGCTGCCCTGCTGCGACACCGGCGGCATTCTAACAGCTGTACACGCGGGCACCATGCGAACCACGCAGGCCTGCAAAAAATTTGCAGTCCGGTTAACAGCTCTTCCGGGCAATCACCAGTTGCTGCCCTTATGCTGCAAACGCGTCCGGCGAGAGCTTCCCCGGACGCGTTTCTGCCATAATGAACGGTCGCCGGACCGAAAGCGGCTACACCTTGCCAAGAAGAGGTTTCACATGCAGATCAGGTCGGTTTTCCGTTATCTGGCGGCTTTGGCCGCTTTGACTATCCCACTGGCGACGTTCGCGCATACTCCGCTGACGAGTTCTGTTCCCGCCGCAGACGCCACGGTGGCGCAGGCTTCCGTTATTGAAATGGAATTCAACGGGCCAGTGCGCATGGTGCGCTTGCAGGTAATGCAGGGTGAAGTGGAGATTCCGACCGAGTTCGCCATGAATCCGGAACCCGCAACGTCGTTCAAGGTCATGGCGCCGAACATTCCCGCGGGACTTTTCACCGTGGAATGGGCCGCAATTGGCGAGGACGGGCATACGCTGACCGACAAGTTCAGTTTTACGGTTGATCCGAACGCCGCTGAAGTCGCCGGAAACTGACACCGCAGTTAAGTAAGCCGTGGGCCTGATGCCTTCAGGCTGGGAACTGGCCATTCTGGCGGCGAAGCTGCTGCAATACTGCGGCATAGCCAGTCTGGCCGGCGGAACGATCTGCCTGCTTTTCTATCGGGATGAGTCCCGCCGCACAGTCGTTCTGTTTGCCGCCTATATCGGCCTGGGAACCTTGCTCGGATTCAATGGCGCCCTGCTAAATTTCATGCTGCAGGTAGGCATGACGAGCGGCCGCGGCCTGCCTGGCATCTTCGACCCGGACATGGCACGCATGCTGCTGAGGTTTGAGGTCGGCAGCGCCACGCTGCTGCGCCTGGCCGGATTTCTGGTTCCCACGGTGGCGTGCGCGGTATTCTCGGGGCGAATCGGCAGCCGTCCACCGGCTCTTTCCGGATTCCGGGTGCTGGGTGGTCTGCACGCGCCTGCGCTGCTGCTGGTCCTGGCCAGCTTCACGATCACCGGGCATGTTTCCGTGCTGGACTTTGTCTCCAGGGTGTCCATCGTCCTGCATTTGCTCGGCATAGCGGTCTGGGTAGGCTCCTTTGCACCATTGCTCTATCTGTGTCTCAGCAGCAGCGGCGGCGAAGAAGCGCTTGGCCGCATCATGAAGGGATTCGGAGATATGGCAGGGTATTGCCTGCTGATACTGTTCGCTGCCGGCCTGATCCTGGTGCTGAAACTTTTTCATACGCCGGGACAAGTGATTTCCACGCCCTACGGCATCACGTTGCTGATCAAGCTGCTGCTTGTGGCCTTGTTGTTGCTGGTGGCCGCCGGCAACCGGTTTGTCCTGGTGCCTCGCATCCTGGCGGGCGCCGGACCAGGCCGTCTAGCCGGCGCTATCCGCCTGGAAATCGTGCTGGCGATGGCGATTCTGGCGGTTACCGGCTACCTGGCCACAACCGTGGGGCCGCCGGCCATGCCCATGTGAGATCTCAGGTCAGATCCGCCTCGCAGGCAGCCAGGAAGGGCGGCGAAGCGCCGCCGCGAAGCGCGCCGGCGAAATTTGCGAGGGTTCGATCCAAGTAGCGTTCCGTCCCATCAGCTGCAAGCTTTACCTCTTTGGCAACGCGACGGTCAGCCATTATCCTGTCTGACCGGAGACAAAAAAGGAGATGTCATGAGAATCCCGGTCCTGATACTGGCGCTGCTCCTGTCCGGCGGCGCCTGGGCGCAGACGGTCATTCACGCCGGCAAACTGGTCGACGCTGCCGCCGGCGAAGTGATTGAAGCCGCAACCATCGTCGTGGACGGCGATCGCATCACGGCCGTGGAAGCGGGTTATGTGGGCGAGGCGGACATCGACCTGACCGGTGCGTTCGTCATGCCCGGCTGGATCGACATGCACGTGCATATCTCGAGCCAGCAGAGTCCCAACCGGTTCGTCGAGAACTTCACCCTGGAACCCGCGGACTCGGCATTGCGGGCGGTACCGTACGCGGAACGGACCCTGATGGCGGGATTCACTACCGTACGCGATCTCGGCACCGAGCACGGCGTGGCCCAATCCATCCGCCGGGCGGTCGCCGAAGGCCATATCGTCGGGCCGCGCATCTTCACCGCCGGCAAGAGTCTCGCCACCACCGGCGGACACGCCGATCCCAGCAACGGCGTCAACAGCGAATTGCGCGGCGATCCGGGGCCGGCGGAAGGCGTCGTCAACGGTTTGGACGATGCCTACAAGGCCGTGCGCGCCCGGTACAAGGAAGGCGCGGACCTGATCAAGATCACCGCCACCGGCGGTGTGCTGAGTCAGGCCAGGAGCGGCCAGAACCCGCAGTTCACCGAGGCCGAGATTGCCGCCATCGTCGCGGCGGCCGAGGATTACGGATTTCGGGTCGCTGCCCACGCCCACGGCGCGGAAGGCATGCGCCGCGCCGTGGCCGCCGGCGTACATTCCATCGAGCACGGCACCTACATGTCCGATGATGTGATGGAGTTGATGAAGGACAAGGGCGCCTGGTATGTGCCGACCATTATTGCCGGAAAATTCGTGGAAGAGAAAGCGGAAGTCGAGGGCTACTTTTCCGAAGTGGTACGTCTCAAGGCCGCCGCGATCGGCCCCGTGATTACGGATACCTTCGCCCGGGCCTACCGGACCGGCGTCCCGATCGCGTTCGGCACCGACAGCGGCGTTTCACCCCACGGCGACAACTGGAAGGAGTTCATCTACATGACAGAAGGGGGCATGCCGGTCATGGAGGCCATTGTGAGTGCGACCAGGAGCGCGGCTGTGCTCTTGAATGAATGGGAAAACCTGGGCTCCATCGAGCCGGGCAAGTACGCGGACATCGTCGCCGTGCCCGGCGACCCCCGTGAGGATGTGGACGAGTTCGGGCGGGTGCACTTCGTGATGAAGGGCGGCAAGGTCTTCAAGCAGTAACCAGCTTAGCGCGTGCGTGCGCCTGCCGAAGAATAAGTCGGGTTATTGGTGCCGGCACACGGACTCGAACCGCGGACCTGAGGTTTACAAAACCCCTGCTCTACCATCTGAGCTATACCGGCAACGGTTCCGGGCGCCCTCGACAACGCCCGAAACCTCAAACCTCTGCCCCGAAGGGATAGATTCGGCGCTATTCCGGTTTTCTTGCCCGGATCAGCATCCGGTCGGTGGCGAACCGAATCGCGGGATCCCGTATCCCCAGCGTATGGTCGTCGTCCGCGTTCATCAGGACGTCCGACTCGGCCTCGACGACAAAACCCGCTTGGGCAATGAGTTCCTCGGCCTTGCTCTTCTCCATGCGGTGAAGCTGCGCATTGTCCTGCCCCGCGACGCCTACATGGTCAATGACCCCGAACGCGCCGCCGGGCTTGAGCGCATCGTAGATGCCACCGAGAAACGCCAGACCGGCTTCGTCGCCACGGTTGGCCATGTCGTGCAAATTCAGCGCCGTGAACGCCGCGTCCGCCGGCGCGGACAACTCGATGGCTGTGCCCTCGGTGTAGAGGACGTCGACGTTGCCCAACCGTTCCGCCCGGGCGGCCGCCATGGCTTCCACCCGCTCGCGCATCCGCTCCGCATTCTGGGAGTGGACCATGCCGTCCGGCCCAACAGCCGCAGACAGCACCTCGGTGTACCAACCGCCCCCGGCGATCGCCTCAAGCACGGTCATACCTTCGCCGATGCCGACGAAATTCAGCACTTCGGCGGGCATCCGGGACGCGTCCCGTTCCTTCTCCTCGGCCGGACGTTCCGCAGCCGCCAGGGCCGCTTCGAATCCCGGCGCCAACTCCGCCCAGGCACCGGCCGTAAACGTGGCAGCGCAAGCCGCAGCGGCAATCAACCAACTCGTTCTCATGATCCTGTTCTCCTGAAATTCACTTCCAACCCAACTGACGCTACCGCCCGCGGGTCCGAGAAAACGACAGCGTATTTTACACTACGTCGAAACCATGCCGCCGCAACGCAAGCTCAAGCAACCGGTCGATCAACTCACCATATCCGATGCCGGTTGCTTCCCAGAGCCGCGGATACATGCTGAACTCCGTGAACCCGGGCATGGTGTTCACTTCACTCACGCAGATGCGGTCGGTCTTTCGTTCCAGCAGGAAATCCACGCGAGCAAGCCCGGTGCAGGCCAACGCCACAAAGGCCTTCACTGCGATCTCACGGAGTGTTTGGCTCAACGGGTCGTCCAACGCAGCCGGAACGATCAATTCGGTTCGAGCATCGAAGTATTTCGCTTCATAGTCGTAGAACTCGCGGCAGGGTCGAATTTCTCCGGGAACCGACGCCGCCGGATCGCTGTTGCCGAGGATGCCGACTTCGATCTCCCTCGCGTCGATACCCGGTTCAACAAGCAACCTGACATCATATTGCGCCGCTTTATCGAGGCCCGTGGCCAGTTCCTCGCGCGCGCCGACCTTCGATATGCCCACGCTGGAACCAAGGTTGGCCGGTTTCACGAACATCGGGTAGGGAAATCTGGATTCAATGTCGGTCAATGTCCGCTCCCGCTCCGACCGCCACGCGTCCCGCTGCAGAACAACCGATGGCAGCGTGAGAATACCATGGGACCGGAAGACATCCTTGGCCAACCCCTTGTCCATGGCCACCGCGCTTGCGGCCACGCCGCAGCCCACGTAGGGAATTCCGCACAACTCCAGCAACCCTTGCACGGTGCCGTCCTCTCCCATCGGCCCGTGCAAGACCGGAAACACTGCACCGATGCCGGCCCGCGACAGGATCGACAACGCGTTCGACATGGTGTCGAGGCCTTCTCCGGGTGACGAGGGTGGCTGCGCCTCGCGGCCACGGGCGTCGGCAGCCTCGGTCAACTGCTCCACCACGCCTGGACCGGCCGCCCAGGCTCCGCTCCTGGAAATACCGATCGGAATGACTTCGTACTTCCTCCGATCGATGGCGCCGAGGACGCTCTTGGCGGACAGAATGCTGATGTCGTGTTCGCTGGAAGTGCCACCAAAGATGACGCCGAGCCGAAGTTTCGCCTTCATGGCTTACCCGTCACCCGGCGCGGCCGCCGGTCCACTTGCGATGCGAATCATCCGAAATTCCCTACGGCTCGGCGGCGACGATGGACGGAGTGCCAATGATAACTTTTGCGGCGCCATCAACCCAACCGATGCCCACGCCGGTCATTCGGCGCAAAGGTCGAACTCCCCGGATATGGCGGCGAGCCCCTCAAGCACCAGGTACTGGCGGTACTCGGTCCCGGTTTCGAGCCACGCCGCCAACTGCGCCGCGTCGCCACCCGTGATAAAGACCCTGGGCCGCGTCTGTATTTCGGCGGCAACAGCCGACACCGTCCGATCCAGCGCCCCTGCCAGGCTCAGCATGGCTCCCTTTGCAATCGCCTCATCCGTGCTGGCGCCGAGCACGTCGACACCCCGGCCCTGCTCCGGCCGGCCACGGGTTTCCCCGATCCCGCTGGTTTGCCGATCGAGCGCGGTGGCGACCATCCTCGGGCCTGCCAGGATCAACCCCCCCAGGTGGCGGCCCTGCGCGTCAACGGCATCGAGAGTCACGGCCGTCCCGGCGTCGATCACGCAGGCAGCACCCCCCGCGAGCCTGTAAGCAGCGATCAGCGCCACCCATCGGTCGGCGCCCAGGCGCGACGGGTCGGCATAGCCGCAATGCAAGCCATGCGCTTCGGTCGCGGGAAGCACGAATTCCGGGGTCACGCCCCAACGCCGCTCGGCAAACGTCGTGAAGGCCGATCCGAGAGCGTCGCCGGCTACGTTTGATGCGACCACCCGGCCGATACGCCCGGGCACGGCGCGGGCCAACGACGACAATGCAGGACCGGGTGCTTGTCGATGGACGATCTCGCACGGATCCCGCAAGCGGCGTTCTGTGACGCAGGCCCACTTTATGCGGGAGTTGCCGATGTCCACCACCAGGATCACCGACCGGGCCTCACGCTCACGTCGCCGGAGACGATTCGCCGCGTACCCGCTTCGGTTTCAACGATCAGCGCACCGCCGGCATCGACCCCGGTAGCCACTCCCGACACGCGGTTGGGGCCGTCTGTTACCACAACCGGCCGTTGCCGCAGGTAGTCGGCCTCCAGGAACGCGCCACGGTATCCGCCGAATCCTCCAATCTCGAACCGCCGGAACAGTTCACAGTAGCCCTCGATCAGGCGCGCGGCCAAGTCGTTGCGCGAGGGTGGTCGGCCGACCGTCATCCCCGCGAGATCAATGGCGCCGAAACGCCAATCGCTGACGGTTCGGAGATTCTCGGTATTCATCGAAACATTCAGTCCCACGCCGACCACCACGTGGCAGGCGCCTCGGCGCAGGGCGGCAGTCTCGACCAGAATGCCGCCGAGTTTCCGGTCGTTCCAGACCAGGTCGTTCGGCCATTTGAGTAATGGGGCGCGGCCGGTCGCAGCCTCAATCACCCGGCGAGTCACCACGCCGGCGGCCAGGGACAGAGCCGGCAGATCGGCGGGTGTCTCGCGGAACGTCCACCCCACCGACAGGCTGATTCCCGCCCCGAGCGGCATCCTCCACGATCTGCCCCGGCGACCTCGCCCGGCGTGCTGAACTTCCGCCAACGTCGCTACAAGGCAGCCCGGTGCGGGCGCGGGAGCCCTGAGAAGATGGGCGTTTGTGGAGTCCAGTTCCAGAGCTACTTCCAGGGTTGAGGTTCGCCGCGACACCCCGTCCGGCAATTCCGCGCGGATCCGCTCGAGACTCAACAAATAGAGCGGGTGCGACAGCCGGAATCCCTTGTCGGGCTCGGACTGCACTTGCAAACCCCAGCGGGAGAGCGCTGCCAGCTGATCGCGTACCTGGGATGGTTCCTGCCCAATACTTTGAGTCAAGGTTGCTTCGCAATGCCACTCGCCATCGGCGAGGACCTCAAGCAGCGCCGCGTCCGATCGTTCGGCGCGGGCGGCACGGCGGGCGTTTTCCGAGGGTTGCAGCATGCCCGCTTCGCTATCTGCGCAGGCGAATCATATTGGCCCGATGTTCGGTACCGGCGAGTATCCGTCTGAGATTGTCCCGATGGGTGTAGGTGATGAGCGCGGCCACGCAGGCGGAAAAGATGACCAGACCATACTGCTCGGGAAGCCCCGTGGCGCAGAAAAAAATCGGTACCGCCACCGCCACGCTTACTGTCGCCAACCCGACATAACGAGTCAGCGCGATCACTGCGAACCAGACGATGATTGTCGGTAAGGCTATCGGCGGCGCAACAACGAACAGAACGCCGATGGCCGTGGCGCCGCCCTTGCCGCCGCGAAAGCCGTACCAAAGAGGGAAAACGTGTCCGAGAATTGCGGCCGACGCGACCATATAGGTGACCAGCTCCCGGCTCACCCGCGGCTCGATTCCAACGCCAGGTAGGTCGAGCCCGGACAACACGGCCACCGGCAGAATGCCCTTGCCCACATCGACGACCATGACCCAGATAGCGAATACAATGCCCTGGGTACGCAGCGCGTTGGTGCCTCCCGGGTTGCGGCTACCGAGTTCGCGGATGTCGACACCGTCACGAATTCGCCCGACAAACAGGGCGCCGAGAACCGATCCCAGTAGGTAGGCGGCGGTAAACTTCAATCCCAACTCGATCATTCAAGAGTACCTGCGGGGAGGTCCCGGCGCGATTCTATCACCGGAAATGCAACTAATCCGGCGGTGCGAGCGAGGCGCGCGAGCTAACTACCGAGCCAGGCCTGCCGTCGGGCAAGAGCAGCGGAATCCGGCTTGTCGACGAGCCTGAGTATGCAAGTATTCCTCGGGGCTTCGGCCAGGGTCACCGGAAATTCCAGCAGTTCCTCCTCGCGGAATATCGTCACCGGGATGGGCCGTTGCGCCTTCAGCCTCAGCAACCGTTTCTGGAGGTTCTTCTCAGTCACCATCAACCCACCGACCGCGATCACCAGATCCCCCGGATTCAGACCAGCCAGTTCAGCCGGGCCGTCGGCGACGACGGCGACGACTTCAAGTCCCGCATTTCGCTGTCGGTATCGAATTCCCAATTCCAGCAGCGACGGGGCGGAAGACCGAGCGGAACTCCCCTCAACGCCGAGCCCCACGCCCTGATTGAATTCCAGTGCAACGCCACAGTCGTCCAACATTTTGGCCAAGGGCAGATCGCCCGTGCCACGCACGGCAGCCGCGAAGAACTCCGAGAGATCGATGCCGGCCAGTTCCTGGGCCAGATCCTCGAAATCCTCTTCGTCCATTCCATCGCGCGACGACCCGAAGCGCTGCCACAACTCGCCCATGACCGCGTCCAGCGTCGTATCGGTCGCGGTGCGCAGGGTCAAGTCCAGCGCAAGGGCTACGAGCGCTCCCTTGGCGTAGTAGCTGACGTTGGCGTTCACCGAGTTGACTTCGGGCTTGTAGTACTTGTCCCAGGCGTCGAAACTGGCCTCGGCAAGACTCTGGTTAAGCCTTCCCGGGGTTCGGTACACGCGCGTCAGTACGTCACCGAGGCGCCGCAGATAGACCGGCACCCCGATCAGTCCGCTGCGCAAGAGCACCAGGTCCTGGTAGTACGAGGTCACCCCCTCAACGACCCATAACAGCCGGGTGTAATTGCGCCGATCCAGGCGATAGGGGCTGAAGGCGCCGGGCTTGATTCGCTTCACGTTCCATGCGTGAAAGTATTCATGGCTGCAAAGACTCAGGAAACGCTGGTAGTTAACCGGCACGCCGGGATCGCCGACTACGGGCAGATCCTCCCTGGAGAAAATCAGACTGCTCGACGCGCGATGCTCCAGCCCACCGTAACCGGAAGCGCAGGCGAGACCGAGAAACCAGTAGCTTTGAAACGGCGGCGGGTGACCGAACAACGCCATGTGTGCCTTGCAGAGCCGGCTCAGATCGGCGCCGATGCGCTCCAGGTCCGTGTGGTGGCGACCGGCGACGATCAGCCGATGGGGCACTTCGCCCGCCTGGAATTCGACCTGGGCAAAATCGCTCATCTCCACGGGATGGTCGATGAGTTCGTCGTAGTTCCCGGCCCTGAATCGTCCAAAGCCGTTGGCGTCCACATCCACCGCGTTCATGGCGGTTGCGACCCGCCAATCCTGGCATCTTGGGTCCAGCGGTCGTTCCAGTTCCACCTCCACCGGCTCGGCCTCGCGGCCCTCGGGGCGGAGAAACAGGCAGGCGCCGTTGAAAAATCCGCGCCTGGCATCCAGAAACGCGCCGCGCACGGAACGGTCCAGGGCGAAGACCTCCGCGGTCACGGTCAGCTCCGAACCCGCGTCCCGACAACGCCAAGAGCTTTTGGAGAGCTTTTCGACTACGACGTCGCGGCCCCGGGATTCAGCGCGAATGCCGACCACGTGCTTGGCGTACTCGCGCAACAGGTAACTGCCCGGAGTCCACGACGGCAGCGACAGCCGCTGCTCAGGTGCGGGATTTTCCACCCGGCAGGCCACCTCGAAGTGATGCCGGCCAAGATTGGCAAGCCGTACGCGGTAGTGAATCAAGCCGTTTCCGGACCCGATCAGTTCGCGAGCGAGGCTACGGCGGGCCTGGCGTCAATTGTCTCGACCCATCGGCGCATATGCTTGCGCTGTTCGGCCGGATCGTCCCCCGTCACAAATTGGGCGAACCCCCGATACACGTAGGCAACGATGTCGGCATAAGTATATCGGTCGCCGGCCAGGTATTCACTTTCGCCGAGACGGTCGTCGATCTTGTCGAAGAACACGTGCATGCGCTTCTCGCCCCTTTGTACGAGCGCCGGAATCCGCTCGTAGGCTTGTGGCCCCGGCAACGCGCGCCCCTCTGCGAATTGCTCGGAATTACGGAAGTATTCCTGAATCCCCAGGTAACCTTGCAGGGTCGCAATATCGTGCCACATGAGTACCAGCGCTTGCTCCCTGGCGTCACTGCCCATGAGGTTCGGCTCCGGCTGGAGTTGCTCCAGGTAATGCACGATGGCCAGACTCTCGGTGATGCAGACGCCGTCGTCCAACTCCAGCGCCGGTACGGTCCACCCGGGATTGACCGACGCATATTCCTCGGTACGGTGCTCTCCGGCCCGGATATTCAGGGTTACCGTTGGGATCTCCAATCCCTTTTCGGCGATGACTATACCGACCTTTCGCGGACTGGGTGCGCCGGGGAAGTAATAGAGTTTCATGATTGGTTCCATTCTCCTTCGATCGAAAATGCGTTGCCGCAATTTGAATGTGCTCGAACAGTAAACGGATCACGCTAACCGCGCCAGTCCCTCAAAAGCTCCGGAGAGTCCCCCTGGCACCGGCCGCGATACCTGCCGCACATGTCTCACCGATGTGCGTAGCGGGGACGTCGAGGCGGGGCGGTAGAGGACTTGCGATACAGGTTGGGCTAGTCTTGAGTCGCTTGATGAGAATTCCTTTTTGGCGCTAGTCTTGAAACATGAATTCAACCACTCGTATACCCGCAAGGAAGCTTTCTACTGCCATTTGGTTCGCCGGAGCAGGATGATGCAGTTGCAGCAATGGAACGACGCCTGTATTGCAACAGCCCGCAAGGAATTCGACTTGCCGGGCACCGTCGCGTAGCGCCTGGCGGAAGTTGACGCGACATGCCCTTCGCCTTCAACGGCATCCAGACGCGAGGCGACCTGTGAGCGCTCCCGACGCGCAGATCCGCCTTACCGCCGTCAACAAGGCGTATGGCGCCCATGTGGTCCTCGACCACTGCGATTTAAGCATCCAGACGGGGGAATTCGTGGTGGTGGTCGGGCGCAGCGGCTCCGGCAAATCCACGCTGCTCAACCTGATCGGCGGACTGGATCGGCCAACCGGCGGCGACGTCGAGTTGCTCGGGCGTTCGCTGACGGGAATGAGCGAGGACGCATTGTCCAGGCTACGCTGCCGTAGGCTTGGCTTCGTGTTCCAGTTCTTCAACCTGATCCCCACGCTGAACGTGGCCGAAAATGTGCGCCTGCCCATGGCGCTCAATGGCATTTCCAAGCCCGACTGTATCCGGCGTGCCCAGGCGCTCTTGGCGGAGCTTGGACTTGAGGACCATGGCCGCCGGTTTCCCGAGGAACTTTCCGGCGGTGAACAACAGCGCGTCGCGATCGCTCGAGCGCTGGCGCACAAGCCCGACATCGTCCTGGCGGATGAACCCACCGGCAACCTGGATCTGGATACCGCTGGCGAGGTGCTTGCACTGTTGAACACGACCTGCCGCCGACACAACGCCACCCTCGTGATGGCCACCCATAGCCGGGAAGTGATCGGCGCTGCGGATCGAGTATTCACGATACGTGACGCACGCATGCAAGAGGAGACCCGGTGAACGGGCTTCTGGCGCAGTCGGGGCTGCGGTTCTACTGCCGGCGCCCGTGGCAGCTGTGCCTGGCGGTCAGCGGAATCGCTCTGGGTGTCGCGGTGTACGTCGGCGTCGACCTTGCCAACGACAGCGCACGCCGTGCTTTCGAACTTTCGGCCGACCTGATCACCGGTAGCACGACGCATCACTTGATGGGCACACGGGGCGAGATGCCTGATTCACTGTACGCGAATTTGCGCATGGCGCACGGTCCGGTGCGCGCAGCGCCAGTGATTGAGGCCGACGTGGGACTCGTTCGACTGCCTGGGCGCATCTTCACGCTGATGGGCGTCGATCCCCTAGAGGAAACCGGTTTTCGAGGGTTTTCCGGATTTGTTCCCGGCCGCGGCACGGATTTCACACGGTTGATCGTAGAGCCGAATACGATCCTCGCGCCCGATTCGCTCCTCGGAGAGTTGGGCCTCGAGGTGGGCGCGGACCTTGACCTGCTTATCGCCGATTACTCAAAGACCGTGCGCGTGGTGGGCACGGTACTGGAAACCTCCTCCACCGGGGAAGGCCCCACCGCACCGATGATCACCGACATCGCCACAGCTCAGGAGTTGCTTGGCAGCAGGTCGATTTCCCGGGTCGACTTGATCCTTGACGAGGCTGAAGCGGAGCGGGTTCGCGCCCTGGGGCTCCCGAGCGTGACCCTGGTGCCCGCCGAGGGCCGCAACGCGGCCTTCGACCAACTCGCGAGAGCGTTTCGAGTCAATCTGACGGCGCTGAGCCTGCTTGCCCTGTTGGTGGGCGTGTTTCTGATTTACGCAACCATGTCATTCGCAGTGGTGCAGCGGCGCGGCGTGTTCGGCGTGTTGCGCGCGATCGGGGTCAGCCGCGGTCAACTACTGACCAGCGTTCTCGTCGAGGCCCTGGCCATCGGGGCCCTGGCCACGGCGATCGGCATCGTGCTGGGGCAACAACTCGCAAGCGTCCTGGTGGATCTGGTCCTGCGCACCGTGGGCGACCTGTACTTTCGTTCGAACATGAACGCGATGGTTCCCTCACCGACAATCTATTGGCAGGGTTTGGCGATGGGCCTGGGAACCACGCTCCTTGCAGCCGGCGCCCCGGCGCTCGACGCTGCCCGCACGGCTCCCCACACTGCCATGAGCCGCGCCGCACTGGAGCGAAGCACACGCCGACTCGCGCGGCGCGCAACGTGGCTCGCGGTACCTGCGGCTGCGGTCGCCGCGGTACTTCTTCTGCTGTCATCCAGAAGTCTGGTAGTGGCGTTCGTGGGACTTTTCTTCGTAATCGCCGCCGGCGCCTTGCTGGTGCCCGCGGCAACCCGGTTACTGGCCAAGCTTGCCGAACCGTTGATGGAATCAGGTTTCGGAATCGCCGGCTCACTGGCGGCGCGGGGGATGTCTGCGTCGCTTAGCCGGACCGGCGTGGCAACGGCAGCCCTGTCGGTGGCAGTTGCCACGGTAGTGGGAATCGGCCTGATGATCGGCAGCTTCCGCATCAGCGTGGAGGAATGGTTGACCGGCACGCTGACGGCGGACGTCTATGTCAACATCGACGCAGAGTACCTCTTCGATGACAACCAGCGGGAAGCGCTCGCGGCGGTACCCGGCATACGGGGGTTGAGTGTGACTCGCTATACACGCCTACCGACGGCCACGGGCGAATTGAGCATACGCGCCCAACAACCAGGACCTGAGGGTTGGGGCCTGCAAATGACAGCCGAAATGCCAGACGCGATTGCACGCATGGAGTCCGCTGAAGGAGTGCTTGTGTCCGAGCCGCTCGCCTTTCACCGCGATCTTGATCTTGGGGATGAACTTATCCTGCCGACGGCGTCGGGCGACAACGGGTTCCCGATTCTCGGCGTATTTCGCGACTACAGCACCAATGCGGGTACGGTCCTGATGCCCCTGAGTCTATACCGCACACTTTGGGAGGACGAAGCGATCGGCGGTATCGGTGTATATCTCGACGAGAGCACCAACCGCGGCGCCGCGATTGAAGCGATGCGCCGTGTTCTTGGCGTCCAGACGCCGGTTCGATTCCGCTCCAACGACTTGATTCGTGACCGTTCGATGTCGACTTTTGACCGCACGTTCAGAATAACCGAGGTACTGAGGATACTGGCCGGCGTGGTTGCCTTTTTGGGACTCGCCAGTGCGGTGATGTCTATTGAACTTGAGCGGGGCAGGGAACTGGCGATTCTCAGGGCAGTGGGACTCAGGCCGGTCCAGGTACGAGCCCTGACGATGGCGCAAACGGGTCTGCTCGGTTTGGCGGCGGGATTGTTCGCCATCCCGTTGGGAATAGTCATGGCGGCACTGCTCATCCTCGTTATCAACGTGCGTTCGTTCGGCTGGAGCATGGATCTGGCCATCTCGCCCCAGCCGCTTGCTCTCGGTGTACTGCTGGCGTTGAGCGCCGCGGTACTGGCCGGCATCTATCCCGCGACCCGCGCCGTTAATTTCGGCGTCGCCGGGCAGTTGAGGGAGGAATAACCGGTGACGCGAATCTCGCTGGCCCGAATTTCTCAGCAATCGCTTACCCGGGACGCCGGTCGGCGCACGATTGTGGGGCGACGCGAAGGACTCGCTGCGAACATCGCGGAAACGTCTCGACTGGTCCTGATTCTCGCGCTTTGCGGATGCGCCGCGCCCACGGACGAGCCAGGCCCACCCCAACAGGGCAGCGCGACTCGCTTCCTTACCGAGCCCAGCGCGGACGACTACGCGCGGGTGCTGGCGAGCAGACCGTTTCGGTTTCCGGAAGATCACGCCGCCCACGAAAAATTCCGTAGCGAATGGTGGTATTTCACAGGCAATCTGCGCACGCGCCAAGGGCGGCATTTCGGGTTCGAGCTGACCTTCTTTCGCTTCGCCCTAGCCCCCGAGACCATGCAACGAACTTCGAAGTGGGCAACGAATCAAGCCTGGATGGCTCATCTGTCGGTGACCGACACCGACGGTGAGCAGTTCATTACGGCGGAACGATTTTCGCGGCAAGCACTGGGTCTGGCGGGCAGCCAGGCGCACCCGTTCAGAGTCTGGCTCGAAGACTGGTCAGCCTACGGCGACGGCGACGGCATTCCGCCGTTGCGCTTGCGGGCGGGCACGGATCGGACCGGTTTGCAACTCACGCTGGACGGCAGCAAGCCCGTGGCGCTTCACGGTGATAACGGTGTGGATCCAAAGGGACCCGAGCGCGGCAATGCCTCCTACTACTATTCGCTGTCGCGGCTCGACGCGGCCGGCACGCTGCGTGTTGCGGACGTGGAATTCGATGTCAGCGGCACCGCGTGGATGGACCGGGAGTGGGGCACCAGCGCGCTGAGCCCGGAACTGACCGGCTGGGACTGGTTTGGCCTGCAACTCGAAGACGGTCGGGAGATCATGTATTACCGGCTTCGGACCAGGGACGGGGAATCCAGCCCCTTCAGTGGTGGATCGTTGCTGCAAGCCGACGGCACGCGTGTCGGCCTGTCACCACAGGACGTCTCATTGACGCCGTTGGAATATTGGACCAGTCCGGATACCGGCTCGAGCTACCCGGTGAGCTGGCAAGTCGACCTGCCCAGCGAGGAGATGGCGCTGACGATAA
The DNA here is from genome assembly GCA_965237785.1 of Candidatus Rariloculaceae bacterium. Classification (GTDB taxonomy): domain Bacteria; phylum Pseudomonadota; class Gammaproteobacteria; order Steroidobacterales; family Rariloculaceae; genus UBA6522. The sequence continues at coordinate 3,714,645 of OZ250159.1, read as the reverse complement.
GCCCGCACTTGCCTCAGCAGGAGTTGGACCTGACGGTTCGCTACTGGGAAGGGGCGGTCAGCGTGACGGGCAACCAGCGGGGTGAGGAAATCACCGGCGACGGCTACGTGGAGTTGACAGGATATTAGCCCGCATATCTCACCGTTGTGCCGGTCAGCCCGCGTCGATTTTGCGGCCAGCCCGGGGCGATTTTGACGTTGACAAAAAAACCCTCCGGCTCGAAAACCGGAGGGTTTCATTTAGAAGCCTGGCGGTGACCTACTCTCACATGGGGAGGCCCCACACTACCATCGGCGCTGGACGTTTTCACTTCCGAGTTCGAGATGGGATCGGGTGGTTCCCGTCCGCTATGGCCGCCAGGCAAACCGGTACACGCTCTCTCAAGCGCTAAATCTGAATTGATCCGCGTTTCGCACCAAACCTCTTGGGTGTTATATGGTCAAGCCTCACGGGCAATTAGTACTGGTTAGCTTCATCCATTACTGAACTTCCACACCCAGCCTATCAACCTCGTAGTCTTCGAGGGCCCTTCAGGGGGATCGAGTCCCCAGGGAAACCTAATCTTGGGGGGGGCTTCCCGCTTAGATGCTTTCAGCGGTTATCCCGTCCGTGCGTAGCTACCCGGCAATGCCACTGGCGTGACAACCGGAACACCAGAGGTACGTCCACTCCGGTCCTCTCGTACTAGGAGCAGCTCCCCTCAAGTTTCCAACGCCCACGGCAGATAGGGACCGAACTGTCTCACGACGTTCTAAACCCAGCTCGCGTACCACTTTAAATGGCGAACAGCCATACCCTTGGGACCTGCTGCAGCCCCAGGATGTGATGAGCCGACATCGAGGTGCCAAACTCCTCCGTCGATGTGGACTCTTGGGAGGAATCAGCCTGTTATCCCCGGCGTACCTTTTATCCGTTGAGCGATGGCCCTTCCATACAGAACCACCGGATCACTAAGACCGACTTTCGTCCCTGCTCGACTTGTCTGTCTCGCAGTCAAGCACTCTTATGCCTTTGCACGCACTGCGCGATGACCGACCGCGCTGAGAGTACCTTTGCACTCCTCCGTTACTCTTTGGGAGGAGACCGCCCCAGTCAAACTACCCACCATACACGGTCCCCGATCCGGATAACGGACCTAGGTTAGAACTCCAAACAGGCCAGGGTGGTATTTCAAGGTTGGCTCCACGCAAACTGGCGTTCACGCTTCAAAGCCTCCCACCTATCCTACACAAGCATGGTCAAAGTTCAGTGTAAAGCTGTAGTAAAGGTGCACGGGGTCTTTCCGTCTAGCCGCGGGTACACTGCATCTTCACAGCGATTTCAATTTCACTGAGTCTCGGGTGGAGACAGTGTGGCCATCGTTACGCCATTCGTGCAGGTCGGAACTTACCCGACAAGGAATTTCGCTACCTTAGGACCGTTATAGTTACGGCCGCCGTTTACCAGGGCTTCGGTCAAGAGCTTCGCCCCTAAGGGCTAACCCCATCACTTAACCTTCCGGCACCGGGCAGGCGTCACACCCTATACGTCCTCTTACGAGTTTGCAGAGTGCTGTGTTTTTAGTAAACAGTCGCAGCCACCTGGTCACTGCGGCCTCCACCAGCTCGGAGAGCAAGTCTCTTCACCGGCGAAGGCGTACCTTCTCCCGAAGTTACGGTACCAATTTGCCTAGTTCCTTCACCCGAGTTCTCTCAAGCGCCTTAGGATTCTCTCCTCGCCTACCTGTGTCGGTTTGCGGTACGGTCGTCTGTTACCTGAAGCTTAGAGGCTTTTCCTGGAAGCATGGCATTGATCACTTCGCCCTTAACAAAGGGCTCGTCGTCACGTCTCGGAATTGTGCTCCCGGATTTGCCTAAGAGCACTCCCTACACGCTTAAACCGGGATAACCGACACCCGGCTGACCTAGCCTTCTCCGTCCCCTCATCGCAATAACAAACGGTGCAGGAATATTGACCTGCTTCCCATCGACTACACCTTTCGGTCTCGCCTTAGGGGCCGACTAACCCTGCGCCGATTAGCGTTGCGCAGGAAACCTTGGGCTTTCGGCGTGCGGGTTTTTCACCCGCATTATCGTTACTCATGTCAGCATTCGCACTTCCGATACCTCCAGCATGCCTCGCAGCACACCTTCACAGGCGTACGGAACGCTCCTCTACCATGCCCGCACAAAGTACGAGCATCCGCAGCTTCGGTACATGGCTTGAGCCCCGGTAAATCTTCCGCGCGGGCCGACTAGACCAGTGAGCTGTTACGCTTTCTTTAAAGGATGGCTGCTTCTAAGCCAACCTCCTGGCTGTCTAGGCCTTCCCACATCGTTTCCCACTTAGCCATAATTTAGGGACCTTAGCTGGCGGTCTGGGCTGTTTCCCTTTCCACGACGAACCTTAGCACCCGCCGTGTGTCTCCCGTGATTGCACTTCTCGGTATTCGGAGTTTGCATCGGGTTGGTAAGTCGGGATGACCCCCTAGCCGAAACAGTGCTCTACCCCCGAGAGTGATACACGAGGCGCTACCTAAATAGCTTTCGAGGAGAACCAGCTATCTCCGAGCTTGATTAGCCTTTCACTCCTATCCACACCTCATCCGATAATTTTTCAACATTACCCGGTTCGGGCCTCCAGCAGGTATTACCCGGCCTTCACCCTGGACATGGATAGATCGCTCGGTTTCGGGTCTACTCCCAGCGACTGAATCGCCCATTTAAGACTCGGTTTCCCTACGCTTCCCCTACACGGTTAAGCTTGCCACTGAAAGTAAGTCGCTGACCCATTATACAAAAGGTACGCAGTCACCCGCCGAAACGGGCTCCCACTGCTTGTACGCATACGGTTTCAGGTTCTATTTCACTCCCCTCTCCGGGGTTCTTTTCGCCTTTCCCTCACGGTACTGGTTCACTATCGGTCGGTAGGGAGTATTTAGCCTTGGAGGATGGTCCCCCCATGTTCAGACAGGGTTTCACGTGCCCCGCCCTACTCTTCGTCACTCCTCATATCCATCTTTCGGGTACGGGGCTATCACCCCTATGGCCGGCCTTTCCAGGCCGTTCCCCTAGATTTCAATGATTGATGGTGACTGGGCTGTTCCCCGTTCGCTCGCCGCTACTGAGGGAATCTCGGTTGATTTCTCTTCCTCTGGTTACTTAGATGTTTCAGTTCACCAGGTTCGCCTCCTTACCCTATGAATTCAGATAAAGATGACCACCGAAGTGGCCGGGTTTCCCCATTCGGAAATCCCCGGATCAAAGCTTGTTTGTCAGCTCACCGAGGCTTATCGCAGACTTCCACGTCCTTCATCGCCTCCTACCGCCTAGGCATCCACACATATGCGCTTAGTCGCTTGACCATATAACCCCAAAAGGTCTGGGTTATATATAACTCTCAAAAAATACAGTGCGACTACTGAGATCCTTGGATCTCAATAGACGGATCAATCCAGATTGTTAAAGAGCATCCCAACAAGGGGATCGGACACAACTCGCGAGTTGTCTCTGAACCCGTTGCCGTTTGGTAGACCTGAAAAATTGGTGGAGCTGACCGGGCTCGAACCGGTGACCTCCTGGTTGCAAACCAGGTGCTCTCCCAACTGAGCTACAGCCCCTCGCTTTCCCATTTCACGCTTGGCTTTTTTTGCAGCGCTCTGGCGCCGCGGTCTTTTGCGGAGAGCATACCGAATGGCCGCGAAGCGTATTTCACAATGGACGCGCAGACATTTGAAAAGCAGATATCCGCAAAGGTGGTGGGTCTGGGAAGATTTGAACTTCCGACCTCACCCTTATCAGGGGTGCGCTCTAACCAACTGAGCTACAGACCCATTCCAAATGAGCCCAAATTCCAGTCTGGCAGAGGGCTCTGCCGGATGCAGTATTCTCAAGCAGCTTGTGCTGGGCGCCCGCGCGGAGTGCGGGTGTGTTTGTTACTCTGTAAAGGAGGTGATCCAGCCGCACGTTCCCGTACGGCTACCTTGTTACGACTTCACCCCAGTCATTAGCCACACCGTGGGCGGCGCCCTCCCGAAGGTTAAGCTACCGACTTCTGGTGCAACCAACTTCCATGGTGTGACGGGCGGTGTGTACAAGACCCGGGAACGTATTCACCGCGACGTTGCTGATTCGCGATTACTAGCGATTCCGACTTCACGGAGTCGAGTTGCAGACTCCGATCCGGACTACGATAGGCTTTGTGGGATTGGCTCCACCTTGCGGCTTGGCAACCCTCTGTACCGACCATTGTAGCACGTGTGTAGCCCTGCCCATAAGGGCCATGATGACTTGACGTCGTCCCCACCTTCCTCCGGTTTGTCACCGGCGGTCTCCCTAGAGTTCCCATCCGAAATGCTGGCAACTAGGGACAAGGGTTGCGCTCGTTGCGGGACTTAACCCAACATCTCACGACACGAGCTGACGACAGCCATGCAGCACCTGTCACTCGGTTCCCGAAGGCACCAAGGCATCTCTGCCAAGTTCCGAGGATGTCAAGGGCAGGTAAGGTTCTTCGCGTTGCATCGAATTAAACCACATGCTCCACCGCTTGTGCGGGTCCCCGTCAATTCCTTTGAGTTTTACCGTTGCCGGCGTACTCCCCAGGCGGAGAACTTAATGCGTTAGCTGCGACACCGAGGGGCTAATCCCCCCCGACATCTAGTTCTCATCGTTTACGGCGTGGACTACCAGGGTATCTAATCCTGTTTGCTCCCCACGCTTTCGCACCTGAGTGTCAGTATTGGGCCAGGAAGCCGCCTTCGCCACTGGTGTTCCTCCCGATATCTATGCATTTCACCGCTACACCGGGAATTCCACTTCCCTCTCCCATACTCTAGCCGGGCAGTTTCGAATGCAATTCCCAGGTTAAGCCCGGGGATTTCACATCCGACTGACCCAGCCACCTGCGTGCGCTTTACGCCCAGTAATTCCGATTAACGCTCGCACCCTCCGTATTACCGCGGCTGCTGGCACGGAGTTGGCCGGTGCTTCTTCTGTAGGTAACGTCGAAACCCGAGGGTATTAACCTCGAGTCTGTCTTCCCAACTGAAAGTGCTTTACAACCCGCAGGCCTTCTTCACACACGCGGCATTGCTGGATCAGGCTTGCGCCCATTGTCCAATATTCCCCACTGCTGCCTCCCGTAGGAGTCTGGGCCGTGTCTCAGTCCCAGTGTGGCTGGTCGTCCTCTCAGACCAGCTACGGATCGTCGCCTTGGTAGGCCGTTACCCTACCAACAAGCTAATCCGACTTAGGCTCATCCGATAGCGCGAGGTCCGAAGATCCCCCGCTTTCCTCCGTAGAGCTTACGCGGTATTAGCCCGAGTTTCCTCGGGTTGTCCCCCTCTATCGGGCAGATTCCTAAGCATTACTCACCCGTTCGCCACTCGTCAGCGCCAAGCTCTCCCCGAAGGGATCACCGCGGCCTGTTACCGTTCGACTTGCATGTGTTAAGCATGCCGCCAGCGTTCAATCTGAGCCAGGATCAAACTCTTCAATTTAAGGATTTGAGTCCTGAACGCTTTCTTCGGGGTACTGAGTACCCCTCTGTCGACGCTCATGCACCGTTCGTCCGGTGCGAGCGCCCACACAAGCTGCTTGAGACTATTTGTTAAAGAGCAGGCGGAACAACCGCCAAGCCGATCAATTATACCCCCCCTACCACATCGCTCCAAGCACTAAATCGGTTTGATTCCGGCAAAGTACGGCACGAATTCCCTTCGCAGGGTTTACGCGGCAACGCACAGGGATGGGAGGTGCGGCATTATACCGATTGTTACCGCCCGGGCAAGCACTAAATTTGTAACGCGCTCAGCCCACTTTTACGGCGTCGAGAATCACGCGTGCAAACCGGCGCTTGCCGACTTGCACCGTCCTTGGCAGCCCGTCTGCCTCCAGCGCCAGCTTCGGGTCGGCGACCCGGTCACCATCCACCCGCACGGCCCCTTGTTTCACCATTCGAATCGCTTCCGAGGTACTGGAAACCAACCCGGCGTCTCTCAAGACATGGGCGATGCCAGCGGTCGCCCCAGCGCAGGTCAGGCGCGTCTCGGGCATATTGTCCGGAATCTGTCCGTGGCGATGCCGGGCAATGAAATCCCGCTGCGCCTTCTCCGCCGCGGCTTCGTCGTGGAATCGCGCGACGATTTCCCGCGCCAACAGGAACTTGATGTCGCGCGGGTTCGCCCCATCGGCAACGCCGGCCTTCAACGCCTCGACATCCCCGAGCGACCGAAAGCTGAGCAACTCGAAGTACCGCCACATGAGTTCGTCGGAGATCGACATGAGCTTACCCAGCATCTCGCCGGGAGGGTCCGCAATTCCAATCGAGTTGCCCAACGACTTGGACATTTTGTTGACTCCGTCCAGGCCTTCGAGCAGCGGCGTGGTCAGTACCACCTGGGGCGGCTGTCCGTGTGCCTCCTGCAGCTGCCGGCCGAGCAACAGGTTGAATTTCTGATCGGTGCCGCCCAGTTCGGCGTCCGCCTTGAGTGCCACCGAGTCATACCCCTGGGCGAGCGGATAGAGAAATTCGTGTATGGCGATGGGCTGACCGCGCTGGTATCGAGTACGAAAGTCGTCCCGCTCCAGCATTCGCGCCACCGTTTGCTTCGCCGCAAGCCTTACCAGTCCGGCCGCACCCAGCTCGGTCATCCACCGGGAGTTGAAGTCCAGGCGCGTTTTCTCCGGATCGAGGATCTTGAAGACCTGTCTCTCATAGGTTCTCGCGTTGGCCTCGATCTGTTCCACCGACAACGGCGGTCGGGTTGCAGTCTTTCCCGATGGGTCACCGATCATTCCGGTAAAGTCACCGATCAGAAAGATGACGATGTGGCCGAATTCCTGAAACTGCCGCATCTTGTTGAGAAGCACCGTGTGGCCCAGATGAAGATCCGGCGCCGTAGGATCGAAACCAACCTTGACCGTGAGCGGGCGGCCGATGCTCAGCCGCTCCCGCAACTCACTCTCCAGCAGGATCTCCACGGCGCCGCGGCGCAGTTCAGCGAGCTGCTCTTCTACGCCGATTTGTTTGGTGCTGGGCATGGGGGCGTTATTCCGGTCCGCCTGCAACCCGACGTCAGATGCCTTGCGAAAGGTATGGCAAAGGGACCCGCCGGGTTTTGGATGGCGGCGAGTATAGCCCGATCGACGTTCCACTCATAATTGATAGTTATGCATTTTTTGACTGACCCGATGCAAGCAGTTAGAGTAAACTGCTGTTTCTTTAGGGGTGTCCCGTGGGATCGTATCCAACCGGTATTCGCCACGACTACAAGGACGCCTCTCTGGCAGCGGCGGCTAGCCCCGTGCGCCGGTGGCCATGGTTTGTCGCCGGCTTGGGAATGCCATCGCTTGCGGTCGCGTTGATTTTGGTCGGAACCAACATCGAGACTCCGTCCGTTCCGGATCCCAGCAACCCGTTTCAATCTGTCGAAACTCCCATTTTGACAGGTATTTCGCAACACCGCTTCGACGCAACCTACCCCATGGTCCCGGAGAATACCGTCACCGACAACCTGGTACGCATGATAGTCGGCGAGGGGGATTCGCTTGAACAGATGTTTCGACGGCATGGTCTCAACCTGAGCGACCTTGGGGCCATGGTGCGAATTTCCGACGCGGCCTACTACTTGCGCATGCTCACCCCAGGCAATGTAATCGTCGCTACCCACGAGGCGGGACGCGTGCTGTCGCTGGAACGGGAAATTGACGATTTCAAGACGCTCAGTATCGTCCGTCAATCAGACGGGTTTACCGCGAGCATCGTCGACCGGCCAGTGGAAACGCGCTCGGTCGGCGCCCATGGGATTATCCAGCGCTCGTTGTTCACGGCAGCCCAGAACGCCGGCCTCGCCGATTCGATAACCATGAAAATGGCAGAGATTTTCCAATGGGATATCGATTTCCTTCAGGATGTACGCGTCGGGGACGAGTTCACCGTTATTTACGAGGAACTTTGGAGTGAAGGCGAGAAGCTGAGGGACGGCGAGATACTTGCGGCCGAGTTCATCAATCGCGGTGCAAGCTACAGGGCGGCCCGCTACATCGACGAGAGCGAATCTGTAAACTACTATACGCCCGAAGGCCGAAGCGTCCGCAAGGCATTCATTCGCGCGCCCGTCGACTTCACACGTATCAGTTCGACCTTCGATCTGAGGCGCCGCCACCCCATGCTCAACACGATCCGCGCACACCGAGGCGTGGACTACGCGGCGCCCTCCGGTACACCGGTGAGGGCGGCAGGAGATGGCAGGGTCAGCTCCCTGGGTACCCGCAGCGGTTACGGCAACACAATCGTTGTCGAACACGGCAACAATATCACTACGCTGTACGCACACCTTTCCCGGTTTGCCGACCTCCGCGTCGGCAGCCGCATACAACAGGGGCAAAGCATCGGTTACGTCGGCAGATCCGGCTTGGCTACCGGACCGCATTTGCACTACGAGTATCGGGTCAACGGCGTTCACCGCAACCCCGAGACCGTCGTGCTGGCATCGTCGACACCGGTATACCTGGCCGATACCGACGTGTTCCAGCAGTCCGTTGCCGGGCTGTGGCGTCAGCTCGATCTTCACCGGCCATCCCAGCTTAGGGCCACCGCGACGTACTAGCCCGTACCGTGGGCGGTTTGTACATCGGACTGATGTCGGGAACCAGCCACGACGGCGTGGACGCTGCACTGGTGACGATCGGATCCACCGACTACACGGTCCATCGGACGGCGACCGCACCGTACCCAAAGAGGCTGCGCCGACGCATAGGAGCGCTGCTCAGCGATCCCCGGATATCTCTCCAAAAGTTGGGCCAACTTGATGTCGCCATCGGCGGCTTCTTTGCAGCGTGCGTCAACAACCTGCTCGACGAGTGTGCAGTCGAACCCGGGCAAGTCACCGCGATCGGACATTCGGGCCATACCGTTTTGCACCATCCGGTTGGGCCGGAGTCATTCACGATGCAACTGGGAGACCCCAGTACGGTGGCTGCCCGAACCGGAATCACCACAGTGGGACACCTGCGACAAATGGATGTGGCGCTCGGCGGACAGGGCGCACCCCTGGCGCCGGCTTTCCACCAATGGAGCTTTTCCGACGCGCACGAATGCCGCGTCGTCGTCAACATCGGTGGTATTGCAAATATCACCGTGCTGAAGCCCGGCCGCACGCTTTCGGGCTTCGACACGGGTCCCGGCAATACGCTGCTCGACGGGTGGACGCGGCGGTGCCTGGGCCGACCCTACGACCACAACGGCGATTGGTCGCGCACGGGTCGGGTCCACGCGAAGCTCCTGAAGGTCTTGATGGATGACGCCTATTTCAGGCAGCCGCCGCCCAAGTCCACCGGACTTGAGCACTTCAATCTCTCGTGGCTTGAGACGGGCCTGAAACGCACGGGTGAGCGCCCGAGCGATGCGGACATCCAGGCAACGCTCACGAAACTCACCGCCGCGACAATCGCCGCCGCCATCGTCGCCGAGGATTGCGCACCCCGGCGAATCATTCTCTGCGGTGGCGGCACTCGCAACACGGCGCTCACGGAACGTCTGGCAGCGCGCCTAACCGATGCCACGGTGGAATCGAGCGCCAGCTATGGCATCGAACCTGAATGGGTGGAGGCCGTGCTGTTCGCGTGGCTGGCACGCGCGCGGTTGCGGGGCGAGCCGGGCAACGCGCCATCGGTCACCGGTGCTTGCCGGCCGGCACCGCTTGGAGGCGTATACTATGGAACGGGCCGGCAATGACGGCAGCACAAAGAAATTGCCGTGGATACGCTAAACCTCAGACTTCCCGATTACTACATCAATCGCGAGCTGGCCCAGCTTGAGTTCAACCTGCGGGTTCTTCACCAGGCCAAGGACGAGACGGTTCCACTGCTGGAACGGCTCAAGTTCCTGTGCATTTCCTCTACAAACCTGGATTAATTCTTCGAGATCCGGGTTTCCGGCCTCAAGCAGCGCGTGGAAATCAGTTCGGCGCCCATTGGACCGGGATGCATGCCGCCAGCCGAGGTCCTGCGCAGTCTGGCCGAAAAAACCACCGAGCTGGTCGCCGAACAGTACCGAGTGCTCAACGACGAACTCATTCCGCAACTCGCCAAGGCCGGCATCCGATTCGTTCAGTGGGCAGCGTGGAGCCCCGAACAGCGCGGTTGGCTGGAGAACTACTTTCACACCGAGGTCGTTTCGGTACTCAGTCCCACCACTTTGGACCCTACACGACCGATCCCCCGCATACTCAACAAGAGTCTGAACTTCATCGTCAGCCTTCAGGGGCAGGACGCCTTCGGCCGCCAACGACAACGGGCGATCGTCCAGGCCCCGCGCTCGCTACCCAGGCTTATTCAAGTGCCGGTGGATCTGCCCGGCAGTGGCGGCGCGGATTTCGTATTGCTTTCTTCCATCATCCACGCCTTCGTCGACCGACTCTTCGCCGGGTTGACTATCGACGGCTGCTACCAGTTTCGGGTTACCCGCAACAGCGACTTCTACCTCGATCACGAAGAGGCGGACGACTTGATCCGAGCGCTGGAAGGCGAGCTGTTCGAGAGCCGCTACGGCGCGGCGGTGCGGCTGGAAACAGCGCACAACTGCCCTGAAGAACTTGCGGAATATTTGCTGGAGCACTTCAAACTCGGCCGCGAGGACCTTTATCAGGTCAACGGTCCGGTCAACCTGGAGCGCTTGCTGGCGGTTTACGACCTGCTGGACGCGCGTGAACTGAAGTACCCGCCGTTCACACCGGGCGTCCCCAAGCTTCTGATAACGAACAAGAACATGTTCGACGCCATCGCCAAAGAGGATATTCTGCTGCATCACCCGTATCAGTCCTTCACGCCGGTGATGGACTTCCTCTACCGCGCCGCCAACGACCCCGATGTCCTGGCCATCAAGCAGACCCTATACCGGACCAGTCCCGACTCACCGGCGATGGACAGCCTCGTGCAGGCGGCGAAGGCGGGCAAGGAAGTGACGGTGGTGATCGAACTCAGGGCGCGGTTCGACGAGGCAGCCAATATCGAGCTGGCGAACCGACTACAGGAAGCGGGCGCCCATGTGGTTTACGGCGTCGTGGGTTACAAGACCCATTGCAAGATGCTGCTCGTGGTTCGCAGGGAAGGTGGACGGCTGCGACGATACATTCACGTGAGCACCGGAAACTACCACCCCAAGACGACAAGAGTGTATTCCGACTATGGTCTGCTTACCGCCAACGAGCAGTTGGGGGAGGATGTGCACGAGGTGTTCATGCAGATCACGAGCCTGACCAAGACCTCGGAGCTGAACCTGCTATTTCAATCGCCGTTCTCGCTGCGCGACAAGCTCGTCGAACTCATCCAGCGCGAGACCACCCACGCGACCGCGGGGCGCAAGGGAAAGATCATCGCGAAGGTCAATGCATTGGTCGAACCACAGGTGATCCGTGCCCTGTATAAGGCTTCGATGGCCGGTGTTTCCGTTGATCTGGTGGTGCGCGGAATCTGCTGCCTGCGACCCGGGGTTCCGGAGGTTTCGCAGAACATCAGGGTTCGGTCCATTGTCGGGCGATTCCTGGAGCACGCCCGGTGCTACTACTTTCAGAAAGATGGTGCCAATGACGTATTCTGCTCGAGCGCGGACTGGATGGATCGCAACCTTTTTCGGCGCATCGAAATCATGTACCCGATCCTGGACGGGAACCTGAAGCGGCGACCGATCGACGATCTCGAAACCAATCTCACGGACAATTCCGAAGCCTGGGAGCTGCGCCCGACGGCTCCTATGGACGATGTCAGCCGCGGGACGGCGATGCCACCGTATCCTCACAGACCACGCTGCTGCGCGAACTCTCCGAAGCCTCCTGATACCCCACCGTGAGCCTGAATCCCACCGATTTGAGCCAGACGCGTTCCTGCTCGAGGTCCGCTCGAGTCAGGTGATTCTCCTGCAACCACGTCCGGTCGAACATAACGTCCAGATGCTTGCCTGCCACGCTCAATTGTATTGACGGTAACTCCACCGCCCGGCGGCTGCGATTCAGAAGCACCGCGAGCCGGAACAATACCGTGAGCCTGAGAGTCGGCTTGCGTAACGAGGAGGGCAACTCGGCGGCGCTGAATCCATCCAGCTTGCGTCGATGGTGGCCCACAACGATGGCGATCTGAAGCTGCTCAAGCCGGTTGAACCCAGGCAAGTCGGCATTTGCGATCAAATAGGCCGCATGTTGGTGATGCTTGACATGGGCAATGTCCAAACCCACCTCATGCAGCCGCGCCGCCCAAGCCAGGGCGCGGACATTGGTCTGAGCTTCAAGCCCCCAGCCAGCCTGAACCTGTACCAGCAAACCAAGCGCTGACGATTCGACCCGGTGCGCCTGGGCGCGATCCACGTGGAAGCGCAATTGCATCGCATCAATGGTCCCGTCCCTGGCGTCCTGGCGCTGGATTCGTCCCAGCATGTCATACAGCAGACCCTCGCGGAGCGCGCCGTCGCTGACTTGCAGCTCATCGACCCCCAGGCTGGTCATCGCTTCGAGCAGGATCGCCAATCCTCCTGGAAAGACGGGCGCGCGTTGCGGATTGAATTCCGGAAGATCGAGGTTCTGCACGCCACCGGCGCGGTTCACCTCGCTCACCAGGGTTTCGAGAGCGTCCACGGTCAGCCCGCTCTCGATCAGACCCAGTCCCCGCGCGACGCGCTCTGCCGCGCGGATTGTGCCCGACGAACCCACAGCGGTCTTCCAGCCCAGCGACTGAAACGTGGCAATTACCGGCTGAAGCTCCAGGCGCGCCGCGAGACGAGCCTGGTCGAAGCGTCTTGAGCTGACCCGGCCGTCCTCAAAGAAGCGTGCGCTCAACCCCACGCAACCGATGAACAGGCTCTCGAGATACCTGGGCTCGCATCCCTCGCCGATAATCAACTCCGTGCTGCCCCCGCCGATGTCGATCACCAACATCTGATCCTCGGCCATGGGAACGTGGTGAGACACGCCCAAATAGATCAGCCGCGCTTCCTCGATGCCCGATATCACCTCCACCGGGCGCCCCAACGTTAGCTCCGCAGCATTCAGAAAACCCTTGGCGCGCCGGGCGAGGCGCAGCGTGTTGGTACCCACCACACGCACCTGGTGGGCGTGCATGTCACGCAAGCGCTCGCCGAAACGCCCCAGACAGTCCAGCGCGCGCGCCTCAACCCGTTCACTCAACCCACCGCTGTCGTCAAGCCCGGATGCGAGCCGCACCATTTCGCGGATACGATCGATTATCTTGAATTGCCCGTGCCGCAGCCGCGCCACGACCATATGGAAACTGTTCGATCCCAGATCCACCGCCGCCATGACAGCCGGCGGCTCTCGCGCCGGCGCCGGGTCAATGGCTCGCGACCCCCCCGGTGTCGATGTGGGCACGATCAAACGGAGAAGGAAGACCCACAACCGCAGGTTGTGGAGGCGTTGGGATTACGGATGATGAATTGCGCGCCGGAGAGATCTTCCTGGTAGTCGATCTCGGCCCCCATGAGATATTGCACGCTCATGGGATCGATCAGCAGCGTGACGCCACGTTTTACGATCTCCGTGTCACCATCTTCGATCGCGTCATCAAACGTAAACCCGTATTGGAACCCCGAGCAACCACCGCCGGATATGTATACGCGCAATTTGAGGGCTGAATTGCCCTCGTGCTCGATCAACTGACCGACTTTCAGCGCTGCTGCGTCCGTAAAGCTCAGCGGCGGCGGTAGCGACATGGAATGTTCCGTTGCCATACCCCAATGATGACGTGATTGAAGTCTCGCGTCCACAAGTACACCATCGTATCCCGGCAGCGCGTCCGCGAGCGCCGCGGCGACCGAAGCAGAAGATCGGTGAGATATGCGAACAAGAAAGACAATTTACCTGGCCAATCCTTATGGTTTTTCCACGCAGCAACGCGAAGGGCCCCTGGCGGTGCTCGTTGCGGAACTGACGTCGCTGGGAGCCGAAGTCTGGGAGCCGTTCGCGCGCAACAACCAGATCGACCAGACGACCCAGGGATGGGCGTATCGGGTTGGTCAGGCGGATCTGCGGGACGTTCGCAACGCCGACGGACTGTTCGCCGTCGTCAACGGCTGTCCGCCCGACGAGGGCGTGATGGTGGAGTTGGGTGCGGCGATTGCCTGGGAGAAACCGGTATTCCTGTTCCGCGACGATTTTCGCCGCTGCTCGGACAGCCCGATCTATCCTTTGAATCTAATGGTATTCAGCGGCTTGCCGGAAACCGGCTGGGAGGCGTATTGGTACCGCTCGGTAGCGGAGATCGCCGATCCCGGCAAGGCTCTCGCGCAATGGCTACAGGCAGGCTGACCGGCCAGGCGCTTTCAATCCTGCGGCGACCGGCGCCAATGCGGCGGCCACCAACGGGGCGGCGGCGGCGGGGGTTGCGCCAGCGGCCCGAGTTCCGTCAGGGCCCGCACGTAGACGCGGCGCTTGAAATAGATCACCTTGCTCACCGGCGTCCAGTAGTCGACCCACAGGGAACGGTCGAACTCCGGTTCGACGGTGTTGTCGAAGTGCACACATCCTGGGTCGCAGCGCAGCCGCAACAGAAACCAGCGCTGCTTCTGTCCGATACAAAGCGGGAACTGTTCCCGGCGGACGAATCGCTCTGGCAGACGGTAACGCAGCCAGTCACGCGTGCAGCCCAGATTTTCCACATCATCGCACCCGAGGCCGACTTCCTCCTCGAGTTCCCGGTACATCGCCTCCTCCACACTCTCGTCGGGACGAATACCGCCTTGCGGAAACTGCCAGCCGCGGCGGCCAACACGGCCACCGACGAAAACGCGCCCGTCGCCGTTCATCAGAACCATGCCGACATTGGCACGAAAGCCTTGTGAGTCGATCCGATCCATCCGCCTTACCGCAACAAACGACACAATTCTTTCATATTTTCCCGCACGCGGCACCGATCTTCCGCGTCGCCCAACCTGCATCGGAACGTCAGTCCCTGGGTATATCGAGATAGTCCCTTCCCGCCTCCATCAACGACACAAAGCCGGTTTCGTCCCCCGCCTCAACTAGTTCCCGGATTCGTTGGGCAGCTTCCACCAGCGCCTTCAGAGGGGCACCGCCGAAGCGATTGAGCGCCTGGATCTCGAAGTACAGTTGTGGATTGTCCCGCGCCACTCCGCCGGCCACCTGCAATTGCGCGTCGAACGTGGTGCTGGAAAGCTCCTTCAGGTGGGGCACCAACTCGCCGCTTTCGGCCAGCGCCGTGAAGAACGCCAGGTTTAGGGCATGGGACAGACCCAGCACGTAGGCGATGGCTTGATCGTGATCGTCGAGGCTCATATTCACCCGTTCCGCCATGGTTGAAGCGAATAGCTGTCGCGCTTCGGCGAGGTCCTGCTCCGATCCCGCATCGACGAAAATAACGTGACGGCCGGACAACAGCCGGGTATTTGGCCCGAACATGGGATGTACCGAAGCGACCCGGCAACCGGCGCCGACGAGCGCCTCAAATGCCGGTTTCAAAGGTGTCTTCAATGATCCAACGTCCATGACGAGTCCGCGCGGACGCCGACCGGCGAGCGCATGAAGAATTTCTGCTGTCGCCTTGATGGGCGCCGCCACAACGACGATATCCTGCTCCAGGTCACTCTGCTGCCAGTCCGCAATCCACCGGAAAGGAAGCGGCGATCGCCTTGGATCGGCAATCTGTATGAAGAATCCCTGGGACGCGAGGAACTCGGCCATCCAGCCGCCCATCTTTCCCGAACCGCCGATGACAAGCGCCGTTTTCCCCGCCCCGGTACTCTCCGCCGCCACCCGCGTCTGCTCCTGATGCGTCAGGGATGAGCGGATCAGCGCCCGCATCACTTCCTCGGCCACATAGGTATCGAGCCCAAGGTCTTCGGCCCGCCGGCGGGCGCCTTCAATGACCTCGCGCTCACGCGCATAGTCGCGGGTTGCTGTGCCGGTTTGCAGTTTGTACGTACCCACCTCGGCTACAATCTTCTGCCGCTCGGCCATGAGCGATACCAACTGCCGGTCCAGGGCAGTAAGGCGCTCTCTCAATTCCTCCAGGGTCATGTATCGCTCCCGTCGTTGCGGGCCGTAGTGTAACCTTGCGTTCGGCGCCATGAGGAGAATACGCGCGATGAGTGAACTACGGCTGGTTTCCGAGTCCCGTTGCTTCGGCGGACTGCAACGAACCTACGAGCATGATTCAACCCGCTGCGCGTGCCCCATGCGTTTCGCCGCGTTTCTGCCTGAAGACGCCACCCGTGTGCCGACCTTGTACTGGCTTTCCGGCCTCACGTGCACGGAGGAAAACTTCACAGTCAAGTCCGGCGCCCAGCGCTATGCAGCGCAACTCGGTATCGCCCTGATCATTCCCGACACCAGCCCCCGCGGCGTGAACATTCCCGGACAAGACGAACGGATCGACGTGGGCAGCGGCGCGAGCTTCTATGTCAATGCGAACCAACCGCCTTGGTCGGCTCACTACCAGATGTACGACTACGTGGCGATGGAACTGGTGGAAACGGTCAACGCGCACCTGCCGGTCGATCCCGCGCGAAAGTCCATCAGTGGACATTCCATGGGGGGGCACGGAGCCTTGGTGATCGGCGCCAGGCGGGCGGCGGAATACCGCTCGGTGTCCGCGTTCTCGCCCATCTGCGCAGCCAGCCGAACGGATTGGGGCAGTTTCGCCATGGCCCAGTACCTGGGCCCGGACGAAAACGCCTGGCGCGAATACGACGTCAGCGAAGTCGTCCGCCACCAACCCAGCGCTCATACCCTGCTGGTTGACCAGGGCGGCGCGGATCCCTTTTTGGAACACCTCCGGCCCGACGACCTGCGGGCAGCCTGTGAAGCATCGGGCCAGCGGCTGAAATACACCGAGCACCCGGGCTACGACCACAGCTACTTCTTCGTCAGTTCCTTCATCGAACGGCATTTGCGGTTTCACGCCGAAGCACTGCGCTGATCATGAACGTGCCTGTCGCAGTTGCGTCCTCGTCGCAACTAGCCGCGGATGCGGGGGCGGCCATCGCCGAGCTCGGCGGCAATGCCGTCGACACCGCCATCGCCGCGGTTCTGGCCTCGATGAATACCGAGCCGGGCGTCTGTGGGTTGGGGGGCGGCGGTTACGTGACCGTATGGCGATCGGGCGAGCCCGCCGTGGTCATCGACGGTTATGCCGCCGCGCCCGGCATGGGCCTCCCGAGAGAGCGGCTGGGAGCAGGTGGTGTCGAGGTACTGATCGACTATGGCGGTGGCGTGCGTTCCATCGTCGGCCCGGGCTCCGTCGCCGTGCCCGGCAGCGTTGCCGCTCTCGGAGAGGCGTCGGCCCGATTCGGCGCGCTGCCTTGGGCCACGCTGTTTGAACCCGTGATTGCCGCCGTCGAGAAAGGATTTCCCCTGCCCCGGGCATGCCACCAATATCTGGTCGTCTCGGCGGACTGCGTGTTTGGGCAGGATTCGAGCGGATGGAATTGCCTGCATGATGAAGCCGGCCGGCTAAAGGCGCCCGGCGCCACCATTCAGGTGCCCCATCTGGCTGACAGCCTGCGCAGGTTGGCTCAGCGCGGGGCACGGGAGTTTTATTCCGGCGAACTGGGACGACTGATCGCCGATCATGTGCAAGCGCTCGGGGGCAGCCTGACTCGGGAAGATCTGACCCACTACCGTGCGACGTTCAGAACGCCCATGATGACGGAATTGGGAGGCTGGCAGGTCGCGACGAATCCGTCTCCCGCCATCGGCGGCGTGGTCCTGACCGCGATGTTGAATCTCATGGCGGGCGAGCACCCTGGCCTGCCCGATGAGCCGACGGCCAGGCTGATCGCCGTGCAGGAGCTGGTTCTCGGATACCGCTGCCGGCAACTCAATCATTCGACTGAAATCGAACACGACCTGGCCCGGCTAATGAACAGCGTGACCCGGCGGGATCTGGCATTTCTCGAATCCCCGTCCACGGTTCAGACCTCCGCAATGGACGGCGCCGGGCTGGCGTGTTCCATCACCATGTCCACCGGCTACGGCTCCGGAGTCATGCCGACGGGTTCCGGCATCTGGTTGAACAACTGTCTCGGCGAACTGGAACTGATTCCCTCTGCGCCTGCCGGTTTCGCTCCCGGCGTGCGACTGCCGTCCAACATGGCGCCCACAGTGGCCCGCGACGATCGGGGCAATGCGCTGGCCATCGGCTCGCCCGGCGCAGACCGCATCACCACGGCGCTGCTGCAGGTTCTCGACCACTTCTTGCTGCGGGGCAAGACCCTGACAGAGGCGATCAGTGCGTCCCGGCTACACCTGGAATACATCGGCGACAGCCCGCGACTGGCCCATGAGCCGGTCGGCGACCTGCCGTCCGATACGCCATCCCCCCGACCCTTCGGCTCGCACTCCATGTACTTCGGCGGCGTCGCCGCCGCCGCGTTGGATGCCACCGGAAAACTTCAGGCGGCTGCCGACCCGCGGCGCGAGAGCGGCACCCGCATCGTCGGCTCGTAGCGCGCATGCCAATAGCCATCGCTGCAGCCGTATCGCCATGAGTCGCGCCCCCTCGCCGACCCCTTTTCCGCCGAGGAACCCGGTGCGTCTCGCGCGCGATTGGCTGGCTGACGCCACCGAGCGGTCCGGCCAGCGACATCCCAACGCCATGACGCTGGCAACGGCGGATCTGTCGGGACGCCCGTCAGCGCGGGTCGTCTTGTTGAAGGATTTGTCGCTGACTCACGGATATGCCGTTTTCCATACGAATTACCGCTCCCGCAAGGGTGTGGAGCTTGATGGGCGCGCGGACGCGGCGGCAGTGCTGCATTGGGACAGCCTGGGCCGCCAAATTCGCCTTGAGGGCCCCGCCGTGCAGTCCCCCAAGGACGAGAGCGATGAGTATTTCGCCACGCGCCCCTGGCAAAGTCGTCTTAACGCCTGGGTCAGCGAGCAAAGCCAGCCTCTGAGCGATCCTGCCGAACTGGCGGAACGCGCCCGGCGAAAGGCGAGGGAACTGAATCTACCCAATCCCGGCAGCGATTCACCGGCACGGGCGACGGCCCATGCGACACTCGTGCGGCCTCATTATTGGGGTGGATATCGGCTATGGTTTACCGCTGTGGAGTTCTGGATGGAAGGGTCCGACCGATACCACGACCGGGTACGCTACGAGCGCGTGCTGTCGCCCTTGGGCGCTGGTCGTTTCGAGTCAGGCCCCTGGAGTTGGCGGCGCTTGCAGCCTTGATTGGCTGGCGCGAATAGGTCGCCAAACCACGGCGGCAAGGATCGAAACGTCGAACAAATGGTTATTGGCGCCCGCAAAACGTTTCCTGGCACTGGCCCGTATATCGCACCAAAGTGCGTCGCGAGGGCGACGAGGCGCCACTGTGGCGGAATTGGTGCGTGGCTCCTGGCGCTATGCATCTGCTGCTCCACCGCTGCGGGCCCGGCCAACGACCTGACCGGCGATGCCGCCGCGGAGCCCGAACTGGCCGTGGCACCATCACCCGACGGCGCGACGCTGGTGATCAGTCGCGACGGACGGCTCTGGAAGTTGCCGCTTGAAGGCGGTTCCGCGACTCCGTTGAAGCCGGCGGGCACCAATGCGCGCAATCCGGACTTTTCGCCCGATGGGAACACGATTGTCTACCAGAGTCGCCAGTCTGGACAATGGGATCTATGGTTGCTGGACCTTTCGGACGGCGTTGCGCGTCAACTCACCGATACTCCCTACAACGAAGTGGAACCTGATTTCTGGCCTGACGGCCATTCGGTCGTGTTCGCCGCGGATCGCGCCGACAGTTACGACCTTTGGGAACTGCATTTCAGTTCCGGCGCGCTACGCCGACTGACCGGCCGGTCCGGGCGGGCTTCCTTTCCCAGCGTTTCCGAACGTGGAGAAGTTGTCTACGCCAACGAGTCCAACAGCCGCTGGTCACTGTACCTGCTGCGCACGGGCGTAACGACATTGATTACCAGCCGTACGCATCCACTGCGCGCGCCGTCCTGGCATCCGGGCGGCGGGGTGGTGGTATTGAACGAACAACCGAGTCCGGACCAAAGCAATCTTGTCATGGTGCTGCTTGACAACGCCCCAATACACAAGGAATTGACTGCGGGTGAGGATGTAGGCCATACGCCGGCCGCATGGCTGTCTTCGGAAGAATTCGTCTACACAGCCGGGGGGGAAGTGTGGAGACGCCCCTTTGGCAGCTCCCCGCGCGAGGCGGTGCAGTTCCTTTCCGCAACACGCTGACCAGCCATCAGGCAGACGAGGCAATTCAACGAGCCGTGAGCATCAAATCGGATAATCATCAATTAAAACAACATTTTAAATTAGACTTATCATCTATATTTTTATGAATATCCTGTAACGCGACACGCTTGGTTTTTTTCGATCTTCCGCCATTGATCGATCGGGCGATGCCAGACGATTAAAATGTAACCTATTGTTTTTTAACAAGAAATAAACTGTTCCAAACACACTCATGGTGGCACGGACCAAGGCAAGCGTGACGTGTGCACGGAAATTTTGTGCGAATTACCATGCGATTCTGTTAGATTATCGGTTCGAACAAGAATCAGAAAGAGAACAAGTAGAATAATTTACAGGCTGTGACAACAAACATAGAACGGTTGGAACGCTTGATAAGACCCTTAGACTGAAGCGCTACAACCAGCAGCCAGGCCGCATATTTGAAACCGTAAACTCCGATAACAATAAGAAACTGACCCGGCGCTCCCACCGCCGGGTTTCTTTTGGAGCGGTCAATTCGCGTTGAACACCGCCACGCACTGCTTGGGCAGGTGCGTCGCAGATTAGTTCCGTCCAACTTGAATATTTCACCGACTGCTGCCGCCACCGAACCGCCCGCGGTGAAGGCCTCGGCGCCCTCGCGACGAACATCGGTGAGATGTGCGGGCTATACCGCCCAGCCAAACAGCGTCATTACCGCAATAATCGTCACGCTGATGAACAGCGTGCGGTATACCAATTGCATGGCACGGCGCGCCGCTACGCTGGGGTCTGACGTATCCTGCATCGTGCCGCTCATGGCAGCCTTGCCCACGCAGGCAACTACCTGATCGTTACTATGGTGAAACGGCAGATCCGACTTCAACTCGTATCCGCGCCAACAACTGTAGGCTTCGTCGAAATTGCCGCTCAACGCGTATCCGATCACGGCAAGGCGCGCGGGTACCCACACCAACAAGCCGTGAATAGCCTCGACCGCCGGCAATGTCCGGGCAACACGCTCCGGATCGCTACTTGAGATGTTGACCGCCCTGCGCCGGAGCAAGTCGCTCACGCGAAACAGCCAGGCACCGACGGGCCCGAGGACGATAAACCAGAACAGCACACCGAAGAATCGTTTCGTCGCTTGCACGAAGATGGCCTCCTCCACGGCATCCACATCTCTTGCGCCGGAATGCTCCACCTCGCAGAGTTCTGTCAGGACGCGCTCGGCCCCCGCGGTATCGGAGTCGGCTATCGCCTGGCAATACTCTTCCACCTCGCTGGCGAGATCCCTTGGGCCCAAGCAGAAAAAAAGCACCAGCACGGCAAACAGGAGATAGGGCAAGTCCCACGGTATTCCCGTCTCCAGCAGCACCCGGCTCGCCCAGGCAACCGGTATCAGCGGAATCAGAATCAGCAACAGACCGCCCAGGTACGCCAGCAGGACGTTGCCGCGCCGCAACCAGTTGAGTCCGGCGTCGAAATAGGGATCGAACCAGTGCAATTCGCGCAGGTGCAGAACGCGTGTCGCCAACCGCTCAAGTCCCAGCCCGAAAATCAGCGCAATAAGTTTCATGAGTCGTTTGTTTCCGTACAGCGGGCAAGCATAGGTCGCGCATCGAGTCCGGACAAGCGATCGGTCGCGGGATGTCGCGGGGTCGGAATACTCGAACATCACCCAGCCCGAACATCTCACCGCTGGTCGTCGCGAGAGCATTGAGGCCTCTTCGCGAGTGGATCGGCGGTTGCAGCAGGAGATTGATGAGATATTCGGGTCAGGTATGTTAGCTTTCGCGTCAGTCCCCAAGTCGAGACACCGCATGAGCCCAAGCCGCCGCCTCCTGGGCGTCGTCATGGATCCCATCGATGGCATTCAGCCGAAGAAGGATTCCACCCTTGCAATGCTGCTGGCCGCACAACGGCGGGATTGGCAGATCGTTTATTTTCGCCAGCAAGATCTTGCGGTTCGCGATGGCGCCCCGTTCGGCAGCGGCAGCCGGCTCAGTGTTCGGGATGACAGCCGCTCATGGTTCGAACTGGGCGAACGGTGGGAAGATGGATTGGAAGCGTTGGACGCGGTGCTCATGCGCAAGGACCCACCGTTCGACATGGAGTACATCTATACGACTTATATTCTCGAACTGGCCGAGGATCGCGGCTTGTTCGTCATCAACAAACCATCCAGCCTTCGAGACATCAACGAAAAAGCCTACACGGCCTGGTTTCCCCATTGCGCGCCGCCCAGCCTGATTTCAAGATCTCATGGCGACCTAAAGGCCTTTCTTGAGGAACAGGGGAAAATCGTGATCAAACCTCTGGACGGGATGGGCGGCCGATCGATTTTCGTCGTCGAGCGAGCGGACCCAAACACCAATGTAATCCTCGAGACGCTCACCGAGTACGGCACACGGTTCACGATGGCGCAGCGCTTCATCCCCGAAATCGAGGCTGGCGACAAGCGGGTCCTGCTCATCGACGGCGAGCCGGTCGAGTACGCCCTGGCGAGAATCCCGGGTCCCGGCGAGAGCCGGGGCAATCTGGTGGCGGGAGCGCAAGGCGTGGGCCGGAAACTGACCGCGCGGGACCGATGGCTGTGTGGCGAGGTTGGGCCCGTTCTGAAGGACAAGGGAATCCTCTTTGCCGGTCTCGACATCATTGGCGATTACCTGACGGAGATCAACGTCACCAGCCCGACCGGGATACGTGAACTGGATCGCGAGTACAGCATCGACATCGCCGACCGGTTGCTGGCGGCTATCGACGCGAAGCTCGCGGAATGACCCGGAAGCCTCCAGGTCAGGCGACACCCGTCCCGCCCGCTTCAGCCCAATTCCAGTCGCGACGGTGGTCACCCGGGGTGCCGGAATGCGATAATCCCCGATGTTCTCACCGGGCAGGTTTCGCATGAGCACGCTGCAAAGTCATTTCCTGATTGCCATGCCCACTATGAGGGATCCCAATTTCAGCGGGACGGTGACGTATCTCTGCAAGCACGACGAACAAGGTGCGCTCGGCATCATCATCAACCGGCCCTTGAAGATGCGCGTCGCGGAAATCTTTCGTCAACTTTCGCTCGACATCATCGACGAACACCAGAGTGAGCGGCCCGTGATGGGCGGTGGTCCAGTACAGGCCGACCGGGGATTCGTGATTCATCAAGCGGACGAGCCGTACGACAATACGCTGGACACCGCCAACGCCGGGATCAAGATCACGGTTTCCCAGGACATTCTTGACTCCATGGCGCGGGGCGCGGGTCCCAGGCCAGCGTTGGTAGCTCTGGGGTATGCGGGCTGGGACCCCGGGCAACTGGAAGCGGAACTTTCAACCAACGCCTGGTTGAGCGTGCCCGCCGACCCGGCAATCATCTTCGAGACTCCGTTCGAGCAGCGTTGGGCCGCGGCAACGGCGCTTCTCGGTATCAACATCAACCAGCTTTCGAGCTATGCGGGCCACGCCTGACTACACCCTTGGCAGCCGGACTTGACTGGCTCGCCCAACCGCAACATCGTGCTTGCGTTCGACTTTGGCCTGCGGCGCGTCGGCATGGCAACAGGTAATCTTCTCACCGGTACCGCCACACCGCTCGGCGTCCTGCAGGTGGCGGGAGCACTGCCGTGGGACGATGTCGATACGGCCGTCGACGAGTGGGGCCCGGGCCGCCTGGTAGTCGGACTGCCAAGCAGTTCAGGCGCCGGCGAAATCGCCGCGGGTGCGCGCGCATTCGCCACGGCACTGGAGCGCCGCTACGGGCTTCCGGTAGCGACAACCGACGAGCAACTGACCTCCCGAGCGGCTGAATCCCGGCTGAGAGCGGCGAGAGCATCGGGCCGGATGAAGCGCAAGGTAAGAAAGGGCGATGTCGACAGCGGCGCCGCCTGCGTCATCGCGGAGCAATGGATGAGCAGCCCGTCGTGAGTCACTCCGAAACACGCGGCACGATCCACCTGGAGGATGCCGCGATCATCTCCCAGCGGCATTTCCCCGCAGACCAGTTCGTGCTGCGCGTCGCCGCGCCGGCCTGCGCCGCGGGCGCGGTACCCGGCAGCTTCGCCCATTTGACCTGCGATCTGTCGATTCCCATGCGCCGCCCCCTCTCCATCATGCGGGCGAACCCCTCCGGGGGTTGGCTTGAGTTCCTCTACAAGCCGGTGGGGCGCGGCCTGGAACTGCTGGGGCAGAAAACCGCCGGTGAGATCATCAGTGTGCTTGGACCGATCGGCAACGGCTTCACTCCGGATCTCACCAAGCCCCTCATAATCGCGATCGGCGGGGGCGTGGGGATTCCGCCCATGGTCTTTCTGGCCGACCATTTGAAGCGGGATCGAAGGTTCGAAATCCTGGTGTTGATGGGATCGGAAGTGCCGTTCCCCTTTTCCCTGAGCGAGTCCCGACTCCCTGTTGCCGGCCTGCCGCCGTCGGCCTCCAGAAGCGTCGAACTGCTGGAGTCATGGAGCGTACCGTCGCGGCTGGCCAGCAACGCCGGCTACGACGGCTGTTTCCCGGGATTTGTCACCGATCTGGCGCGTACCCAGCTGGAATCGCTCACCGGCGCCGAACGTGACCGCGTACAACTCGTGGGATGCGGTCCGGAGGGCATGCTGGAGGCCACCGCGGAACTTGCCCGGCAATTCGACGTTCCGTGTCAACTGGCGCTCGAGGAGTTGATGGCCTGCGGTGTGGGAGGATGCGCCGGCTGCACGATTGAGTTGAGCACGCCGCACGGAACCGCCATGAAGCGGGTTTGCGTGGACGGACCGGTCTTCGACGCGCGCCAAGTGTACCCGGGTTAACCTGCTGGATCATCCGGGCTTCGGCCCGTTCCGCCGCCTTCAGCCGCGCGTTTCCAGGCTTGCCCCCTCGGCCGGGATCAATCCCTTTGCGCGCAGCTCCCGAAGATTCTGTTCCAGGGTCCACATCCCGTGGACTCTTCCCGTCTGAATCGCCGAATACATTTGCGCCACCTTTCCCTCGCGAATGAGATTGCGGATGGCGGGCGTCGCGATCATGACTTCATGGGCAGCGATGCGTCCGCCCCCGCACCGCGGGAGCAGTTGCTGCGCGATCACCGCGCGCAGCGACTCGGCGAGCATGCCTCGCACCAGGGCTTTTTCCGCCCCCGGGAAGACATCGACCATGCGATCCACCGTCTTGGCCGCGGAGCTTGTGTGCAACGTCGCCAACACCAGATGTCCCGTTTCCGCAGCGGTCAGTGCCAATCGGATCGTTTCCAGGTCACGCAGCTCGCCGATGAGTATGACATCCGGGTCCTCACGTAGTGCCGATCTCAGCGCGGCCGCAAACTCCCGCGTATCCTCATGAACCTCGCGCTGGTTAACCAGCGACTTTTTGCTCTCGTGAACAAACTCGACGGGATCTTCCACTGTGACGATATGGCTCGGCGCGTTGGAGTTGACGTGGTCCACCATGGCGGCCAGGGTGGTCGACTTTCCGGAGCCGGTGGGACCGGTGACCAATACCAGCCCGCGGGGCTGCGTTGCGATCGCTTTGAAGACGGGGGGTGCAGCCAGTTCATCCAACGTCGGGACCGTCGCGGGAATCGCTCGGAATACGGCTGAGCAACCGCGCCTCTGAGTGAAAGCGTTTACCCGAAAGCGCGCCAGGCCGGAGATTTCGATGGCGAAATCCGTTTCCAGAAACTGCGCGAAATGCTGCCTCTGTTTGTCGTTCATGATGGCATGGACCATACTTCGCACGCGCGTATTCGGCAGCGGCGCCAACTCGGTTTCCCTGACGTCGCCGTGGACTCGAATCCGCGGTGCGAGCCCCGCCGAAAGATGCAGGTCAGAAGCGTCATGCTCGACCGCGTAGGCGAGCAATCGCCCGATTTCCTCGGCGGCTGACTTTTGAGCTTGCCGCGGCGGGCCGTCGGTAGCAGACTCGGCATGGTGCGATGAGCGGCGAATCGAAAAACCTCCCGTGCAATGCGGTCGACATCGCGAACCGCTTGTCCGCAGTCCGCGAACGGATTCAAGCGGCCCGCCGAGACGCCGGTCGAGACGCCGGTCGAGACGCGGAGAACACGCTGATCCTGGCCGTCAGTAAACAACAACCCACTAGCGCCGTTGAAGCCGCGTTTCAGGCCGGTCAGCTGCATTTTGGCGAAAACGTCGTTCAGGAAGCCCGCGTCAAGATCGCGGCGCTGGATACGCTACCCATCGTCTGGCACTTCATTGGGCAGCTACAGGCCAACAAGACCCGAGAGGTGGCCGAGCACTTTCATTGGGTCCATTCCCTGGACCGCGTAAGGATTGCCAGGCGGCTCAACGATCAGCGGCCTTACGGAGCGCCACCGCTGCAAGTGTGCATCCAGGTCAATCAGGCGGGAGAACGCGTCAAGGGTGGTGTCGATGCCGACGCGGTAGAAGCGCTTGCCCGGGGGATTGATCGATTTCCACGTCTGAAACTGCGAGGCCTGATGACCATTCCACCGGCTCCGGACCATCCCGACCAATCGGCGCGATTCTTCGCTGAACTGCGCCGGTTGCGCGACCGGATGACTTCCCGGGGCTTTCCAATGGACACGCTCTCAATGGGGATGTCGGCGGATCTGGAGCCCGCGGTGCGCGAAGGCAGCACCATCGTGCGCATCGGTACGGCTATTTTTGGCCCGCGTCAGGCCGCGCACCCCAACGCATAAGGAAATCCCGTGGGGCCGTGCTATCTTTGCCCCGGACTCATGAACCGTTCCCGCAAAACCCGCTCAGCCCATTCCGCGCTCTAGGCACGACTCATGCGCAGCTCACTTTTCTACCTGGTCAAGGCATTGGGCGACCTGTATCTGCTGGCATTTCTGCTGCGATTTCTCTTGCAGTGGGCAAAAGCCGAGTTCTACAACCCATTTACCCAGGCCATCGTGCAGATCACCAACCCCCTGGTACGACCTGCGCGGCGATTTATCCCCACGTCGCGGAACGCAGATATTCCCGCGCTGGCTATATTGGTGTTGCTGGAAGCCATACTTACCTGGTTTCTCATGGCCATCGGCAACCTGTCTTCGGAACCACTGGCACCGTTTCCGGCCTTGATCCTCTTCCGCCTCATCAGCCTGACGTTGTGGTTCTATTCGGTGAGCATCATCGTCTACGTCATCATGAGTTGGATCGGTCCGAGCAGACAGCACCCCATCGCGGCGGTGTTGGCGGACCTGAACGAACCGCTACTGCGTCCCGTCCGGCGGATTCTGCCGTCCATTGCGGGCCTCGACCTGTCCCCTCTACTGGTACTGATCCTCCTGCAGGTGGGATCCAGGGCCATACCGCTGCCCGGCTACCTGAGCTAAACCGAATTTCTCACCCATTTTCTACTGCGGCAACCGATCCGCTCCCGGTGAAGACTGGTGAAATCTGCGGGCTGTCTGGAAAGTTTCATGACCGTGTTCGCTTGTCGATCGGACCGCAATACAGTCTGAATTCAGTCAAACACAAAGGTCGCCGATTCTCCATGTCCCGCAGATAGTCTGTAGTGGTTGCTGCCGTGACCGTCATCACTGGCTCAGCCCGCTTGGCTCTCGTAGGTCTTCGCCCTTGGCGTTGCGCCGATGCGCCGAACCGCCGCGCCCATCCTCCAGCACCCAGAGCGCGCCGCGTTGTCACCGTCGTCACACTGGTTCATTCCCAGGCTGAGTACACCGGCGTTCCCACCAGGAAGTCCGGACTCGCCCCCGGGCGCGGCACGAATTTCTGCGCCCCACCATTATCCACCTCGGCCACATAGAAGTTTCCTTCCTGGTCCACGGCCATGCCATGCACGCCCCAGAACCCGCCGGGGAAGTCCCCAAACGTACCGAACTGATAGAGGAAGTTACCGTCCAGGTCGTACTTCAGGACCTTGTGCGTCCCCCGATCATAGGCCCAGAGATTGCGGCTCGAATCGATGATGATCAGGTGGATATTCGATGGGTCCTTACCGACGATCCAGTCGTCGAGGAACTCCCCATCCTCCGTAAACACCTGAATGCGATGATTGTTCCGGTCATTTACGAATACTCGGTTGGTGGCGGGATCGACGGCGATGCCGTGGACGTTATTAAAATAGCCCGGACGTGTTTCATTAGGGGGGTTACCCCTCTGACCCCACTCCATCATGTAGTTTCCGTCCGCGTCAAAACGAACCGCGCGCGTGTTTGCATAGCCATCCGCCACGTAGAAGCTGCCATCGGTGTTCCAGGCCATGAATGTAGGCCGGAAGAAGTGGTTTTCGTCATCGCCGGACTCGTTTGGCACACCGAGCGTTTGCACCAGTTCCGTGCCATCGTTCGTAAACTTGAAAATCGCATGGCGATAGTCATCTACAATCCAGACATGCTTCTCGGGATCGTAGGGGCTGATGTAAATGGCATGCGGCCGGCGGAGCATCTCGTCCCACTGAGTCCACGACTCGATGAGTTCCCCCGCCCGATTGAAAACCAGAATGCAATGTTCCCAGCGGACGTCCACCCCGAGCTCACCGCGAACGCTCGTTTGCGGGCGGGTCGGGCCATCCAGCGCCGCGGGCAGGCTCGCGCTCGTTGCGTCGCGCCATGGAACTCGGTTGATCGGAAAGGCAATGCTCGGCCCAATTTCCGGCCGCAGCCTGGGTTCGGGTCGCTCGATGTTGGGCAACTCCCCGCGGACCAGGACGAAGACCCGATCCGGGCTCTCGGCGAAGACACCCTGCCCTGCGCCCCATGTCCAGTCCTGGTGACCCGGTAGCGTCGAGGTGTTCCGGGGCCACCCCTCCACCACATCGTAGGCACCGAACACGTCCTGCCCACCTTTCTGGCCGGGAATTGCCGCGAACCCCGCGCCCGGGATCGAATCCTGAGCGAAGCTACTCCCAAAGAATACGAGCGAAAGCGATCCAACGATTAAGTTACGCATAATTTCCTCCTCCAGACGCAAGATCGGGCCCCAACTCTCGTTGGAGCCCGCCAACTTGAACGAAATTCATGTTGTCTTCCAACCGGTTCCCATGAGCACCACGAAGTCCCGTCGAGATAATTCACTATTCGCGACGCTAGAGTTGGGCTGGTTGCCATTAAGATTGGAAGGCTGTTCCTAGGACGCGCCCAAATGGATCCCCCTTCCCACCATGCGCATCCAGGTCGCCGTATCCGCTCGCCATAGCGGCAAACCGCTCGCGGCCCTCCTGAACAACCAACGCAAACCACGGTTGCTCGACAGCAAAAGATTCGTAGCCAGGATGGTCGCCCGGACGGTGTGCCTGGACACCTTGACCTGTTCCCCGGAAGTGAAATGCGGATTTTGATACAGCTTCTGCAAGGTCATCACCGCCAGCCCCAACGCCGACAGGCAGAACCGGCGCATGCCGGCTTCTCGGGCCGGTATCAGGCACGTGAATTCCAGAGCGTTCTGCAAGTGCCGGTGGGTGACCGCGATCAGCGAGTTCATACCGGCCTGAAAGTTCCGAGTGCCGTGAAATTGATCGAGATGCTCAAGCTTTAACCGGCAGTCGGCAAACATCGACCGGGGCAGCCAGCACGTTCCACCGCGCCGGTCCTCCCAGACATCCTTCAGAATATTCGTCATCTGCAGGCCCTGACCGAATGAAACGGCCAACTGCTTCAGTTCCCCCCGCTTCTTCACCAGTTCCGGGCAATGAGCGCAAAACAGGTCCGTCAGCATCTCGCCCACCACGCCGGCGACCACGTAACAATACGCCCCCAGTTCCTTCAGGTCCCGCAACCCTCTAAGGCTCCTGTTTCGCTGGAACCTCGGCATTCCCGAACACATGATGGTGAGGCAGCGTGTCAGCGCGTCCCGTTCCTTTTCCGAGAATCCATGCGTCAATCGCACGATACTGGCGGCGTTGCGTACCAGGTTGCGTTCGTCCAGCAACGCTTGCGCCGATAACAGCGGCGCAAGCGTTGCCGCGAATGCCTCGGCGTCCTCGCGACCCTCGATCACGGACAGGAACCGCCGATGAAACTCGGTCTTCTGCTGGTTGCCGAGCGCTGTGTCATCCTCGATCGTATCGGCGATGCGACACAGCAAATAAGCATTCGTCACAACCTCCGCCAAGCGATCCGGCAGAACCGGAATCGTCAATGCGAACGTACGCGAAACGCCCGGAAGGATATTTGCCTGATAGGCGAGGTCGCTGCGGGCAGCGGTAACGGCCTGGCTGGGGGTTGACGGGACCGACATCTCAAATCCGGCACACCCGTGCGGTGTTAGGATGATCGACGATGGTAGCACACGCCCCCGAACAAGGATTCGCTCAGCGCGCCGAGCCCTACCGCAACCGCGTCGACACGCGCTTGCAGCGCCTCCTCTCGCGCGATGACGGCGTGCCCGAGCCGCTCGCCGAGGCCATGCGCTACGCCGTCCTGGCGCCGGGCAAGCGCATCCGTCCGCTGCTCTGTTACGCCAGCGCGGAGCTATTCGAGCTGCCCGCCGAGCGGGTCGATGCCCTGGCGGCGTCGGTGGAGTTGCTGCACGCGTATTCGCTCATCCACGATGACCTGCCCGCCATGGACGATGACGACCTGCGCCGGGGCCGCCCCGCCACCCACCGGCAGTTCGGCGAGCCGCTGGCCATTCTCGCCGGCGACGCGCTGCAGGCGATGGCCTTTGAGGTGCTGTGCGAGGGCGCGCCCGCGTGCGCCGGCGCGGTCGGCTGGCTGGCCCGGGCCGCGGGGCCCGCGGGCATGGTCGGCGGGCAGGTGCTGGATCTGCAGGCCGAGGGCCGGCAGCTGGACGAAGCCGGCCTCGCCAACATCCACCGGCGCAAGACCGGCGCACTCATCCGCGCCGCCATCATGATGCCCAGCGAACTCGCCGACGCACCGCCGCAGACGATCCGTGCTCTGGACGCGTTCGCCTCCCGCATCGGGCTGGTGTTTCAGATCCGCGACGATCTGCTGGAGGTCGAACAGGACACCGACACCCTCGGCAAGAGCGCCGGCTCGGATGCCAGGAACGAAAAGGCCACCTACCCCGCCATCCTCGGCGTCAACGGCGCCCGCCGGCGCGCCAACGACCTCTATGCCACCGCCACGAACGCACTGCAAAGCCTCGGCCATCGCGCCGCCGGTTTGCGCTGGATCGCCGACTACATCGTCCAACGGTCCCGATAACGCACCCGTGAATCATCGCCGGCGCATTCCCGGGACGCTCCGTCGATCGGTCGAGCGACGCAAGCCCGGCGGACTTCTCAGTCCGTCACGTACTCGTTCTTGACCAGATTGCGGATCCGGATCAGATCGCCGTGGGGCACGTAGAGAAGCCCGGCGACCTTTCGGACCAGGTGATCCTCGTACTTGTCCAGACGGCTGTCCGCCAACGCAACGCGCCAAAGCATTTCGACAACCGTACGTTTCTCGGTGAGGCTCAACCGTTCGTGCAGAATCCGCGTGAACGATTGCAGCGAGACCGACAGGTCCGCCTCCTGCTCGGCCTCCTCGATCAACATCCGGGTCTCGTCATCCGACAATTCAAAGAACCGTTGCAGTTGAGCGAAAACCGCCTCACCCTCGACGAGATGCTCATCGTAGTCGGCCCGCACGACTTCCACCAGCAAGCTGGCCGTCGCCAGACGAATCGCATGGTCGCGGTCGCCGGTGTCGTCATCGGCCCCGGCCAGCGTCCTGTTCAGAATTTCGCGAAGTTCCCTGAGCATTTTGCAGCGGCCAAGTCGTCAAGAACGACGATTTTACGGACCTGGGACCGTCTCAATCCTCATCGGCGGAGTCGAAATCAAGGGACGCGGAGTTGATGCAATATCTAAGCCCGGTCGGCTTGGGCCCATCGCCGAACACGTGGCCCAGATGAGCTCCGCACTTGGCGCAGACGACCTCGTCCCTGACCGTGCCGTAGCTCGTGTCCCGCTCGGTGCCCACGGCGGCAGAAGCGGCCGGCGACCGGAAACTCGGCCAGCCGGTGCCCGAATCGTATTTTTCGGTGGATGAAAACAGCTCGCTCCCGCAGCAAACGCAACGGTACATCCCGTCGGCCTTGTGCGCGTAGTACTTTCCGGTGAAGGCCGGTTCCGTACCCGCCTCCTGGGTGATCCGAAACTGGTCCCCGCTCAATCTGGCTCGCAGGTCATCTCGCGTGGGCCTGGATTCCTCGCTCATTGGTACTCCCCGGTACTACCGACACTCACCGCGGTTGTTCGCGACACCCGCCACCTTGCACATACGCGACGCACCGGCGGGCGAGGCTAATGGTATCTTAAGTGCGCGATGAGCGGGATCATCGAATTCAGGGGTCTGGGCAAACGTTATGGGGAGACCGAGGTCTTCCGGAATCTCGACCTCGATATCCTCCCGGGGGTCACCACCGGCCTGGTTGGCGAGAGCGGCAGCGGCAAGTCGACGCTGCTGCAACTCGTCAATGGGCTCGAGCGGCCGGACCGAGGCTCGGTCACCACGTTCGGGCAGCCGGTCCCGACAGCCGGCCTGACTTGCTTCCGCCGGCGTATCGGCTACGCGGTACAGGGGACGGGCCTGTTCCCGCACATGCGAGTGGCGCGCAATATCGCCCTGCTGGGCGAATTGGAGGGCTGGTCAGACCCGGCGCTACGGACACGCACCGACCAACTCATGAACCTGATGGCCCTTGAGCACAACCTCAAGCACCGCTACCCCCATGAATTGTCCGGCGGCCAACAGCAGCGTGTCGGAATCTGCCGGGCCATGTTCCTGCAGCCGGAGTTGCTGCT
This sequence comes from Candidatus Rariloculaceae bacterium, assembly GCA_965237785.1. Lineage (GTDB taxonomy): Bacteria > Pseudomonadota > Gammaproteobacteria > Steroidobacterales > Rariloculaceae > UBA6522. Next base: position 3,681,787 of record OZ250159.1, on the reverse strand, counting down.
GCTCGACGAGCCCTTCTCCGGCGTGGACCCGTTGACACGCGGCGATATTCACGATCGGTTCCTCAAGCTGATGGCGTCCGAATCGACGACGGTGGTCCTGGTAACCCACGACATGGACGAGGCGGTGCGTCTGGCCGACGAACTCATCGTCATTCACGCAGGTGCGATCGTCGAGCAGGACTCGGTGGATCGGATCATCCGATCGAGCGACGCCTACGTGACGCGCCTCTTCGGACACAGGCGCGCGCCGTGAGCCTCGCGCATCGATCGCGACGCCCGGCGACCGCTCGCGTGCCGGCTTCCGCGGGCGCCGGATTCAGCGGACTGTCCGTCGTTCTGGCGATCGTTGGACTGGGCCTCTGTTGGGAAACAGGCGCCCAGACGCGACCGGTCGTGGTCGGCAGCAAGACGTTTACGGAAGGCTACCTGCTTGCGGAAATGATGGCGCAAGTCCTCGAGGAACGCGGTATCGAGGTCCGCCGCCGCACCGGCCTGGGCGGCACGCTGGTGGCCTTCCAGGCGCTGCAATCCGGAGAGATCGACGTCTATCCGGAGTACACAGGCACCATCAGCCAGGTAATCCTCGATCTCCCGGAGAATGCGGATCAAGCCACGCTGCATGAGGCACTCGCCCCCCTGGGGGTGGAGTTGCTGCCGCGATTCGGCTTCAACAATACCTACGCCGTGGTGGTCACCGGCGAAACCGCCGCACGCTACGGGCTGGAGAAGATCTCGGACCTGACGCGAGTGCCCGAACTTCGGTTCGGATTCAGTCATGAATTCCATAGTCGTGACGATGGCTGGCCCGGATTGCAGCGCACCTACGATCTGCCCCAGACCACCAGCGGTATCGAACATGGCCTTGCCTATCGGGCACTGCTGGAGGGCAATATCGACGTAACCGATGCCTATTCCACGGACGGCGACTTGCTCAGATACGATTTGGCCATCCTCGAGGATGATCTGGGGTTCTTTCCGGACTACCTGGCAGCCCCGTTGGTGCGAACGGACCTGGACGGGGAGATCAAGGGCGCGCTTGCGGCGCTCACCGGGCGACTCGGCGATGAAGCCATGCGCGCGCTGAATGCCGAAGTCGTGGTCGAGGAACGAACCTTCGCCCAGGTCGCGCAATCATTTCTGTTCGCCCAGGGACTCGTCGCGACCGCGGATGCGCGAACCCCGACATTCTGGCCTACGCTGGCGCGCAATACCTTGACGCACTTGAAACTGACGGCGATCGCCGTGCTCCTGGCCTGCCTGATCGGGGTCAGCCTGGCGCTGGCCGTCTATCGGTCTGCGACGCTCTCCGCGGGTGTTCTGTATGTTGCGGGGCTCTTGCAGACGATCCCCTCCATCGCGCTGCTCGCGCTGATGATCCCCATTGCCGGCGTCGGTCAGGTCCCCGCGGTGATCGCGCTGTTCCTCTATTCCCTGTTGCCCATCGCGCGCAATACGATCACCGCGCTGGTCACCGTCGATCCGCTGCTGCGGCGGGTAACCCAGGCCCTGGGACTCAGCGAACTGGAGCAATTGCGCCACGTCTATGTCCCGCTGGCGCTGCCCCACATGCTCGCAGGCGTGCGGATTGCAGCGGTGGTAAGCATCGGCACGGCAACGCTGGCAGCCTTTATCGGCGCGGGTGGACTGGGCGAGCCCATCGTCACCGGACTTGCTCTCAACGACACGGGTCTGATCCTTCAGGGCGCGATACCCGCCGCGCTGCTGGCGCTCAGTGCGGAATTCCTGTTCGAAGGCGTCGAGCGCTGGCTGGTGCCCCGGCACCTGGTGTCCCGGCGATCTGGCTAGGAATCCGCGGCCGGCGCCGGAGCGGGCCTGGTATCCAGCAACAGCGAATTGACCCGTCGAACGAAAGCCGCCGGATGCTCCAGCGGCCGCCCTTCAACCAGCGTCGCCTGCTCCAGGAGCAGCCACGACAGGTTTTCGAAGCGATCCTCCTCACCGACTTCGCCAAGCAGTGAGATCAGCGGGTGGTCCGGGTTGATTTCCAACGATGGCGCCGTTTCCGGCGGCTCCTGGCCCGTGGCTTTGAGCAATTCCCGCATCTGGAAACCGAGATCCTGTTCGCCGAGCACCAGACAGGCCGCCGACTCCTTCAGCCGGTCGCTTACCCGGACTTCATCCACCTTGTCCCGCAGAACCCGCTTGATGCGTTTGAGAAGGTGCTTCTGCTCCTTGGTAAGCTCGGTCTCGACACGCGTCTCCGACGCTTCGGCGCCCAGATCGAGTTCGCCCCGGGTTACATCCTTGAAGGACTTACCCTTGTACTCGGTAAGGTGCTGCATGACCCACTCGTCGATGCGGTCGGAAAGCAGCAGGACTTCAATGCCGCGTTCCCGCAAGGCTTCCAGATGTGGGCTGCTGCGAGCCGCCTCGGGTGTGTCCGCCGTCAGAAAATAGATGGCGCCCTGGTCGTCGCCGGCTGCCTCAAGATACTCGTCCAGCGAACGGTCCTGCTCCACACCCTCCGATCGGGTGCTGTTGAACCTCAGCAGCGCGGCAATCTTGTCTCGATTACCGTAGTCCTCCGCCAGCCCTTCCTTGAAGGCCACGCCGAATTCACGCCAAAAGGTCCGGTACTTGTCCGACTCGTCCCGCGCCAAACGCTCGAGCATGTCCAGGCTACGCTTGGTCAGCGCGTTTTTCATCACGCCGACAACCGGATCCTGCTGCAGCAGTTCACGGGAGATGTTGAGCGAGAGATCGCCGGAATCCACCACCCCGCGGATGAATCGGAGATAGAGCGGCAGAAACTGGGTGGCCTCGTCGGTGATGAATACGCGCTGGACGTAGAGCTTCACGCCTCTCGGAGTCTCCCGGTTCCATAGATCGAACGGCGCCGCGGCGGGCACGTAGAGCAGACTCGTGTACTCCCGCTTGCCTTCCACCCGGTTATGGCTCCAGATCAGCGGGTCGGTGAAATCATGGGCGATGTGCTTGTAGAACTCGATGTACTCGTTGTCTTCAACCTCTGTCCGTGGGCGCGCCCAAAGCGCCTTGGCCTTGTTCACCGGTTCGGCGGATTCATCTTTGTCGCCGTCCGTCGTGAGCCTGACGGGGAACGCGATGTGGTCGGAATACTTCCTGATCAGGCTGCTGACCCGATACGATTCAAGAAACTCCTTCTCGTCGGGCTTGAGCGTCAGGCTGATGGACGTTCCTCGAGCGCCTTTGTCCGCCTGTTCCAGCGTATAGCTGCCATCGCCGTCGGAAACCCAACGCACCGCTTCCCCGGCGGCAGCGCCTGCGCGGCGGCTAAGCACCTCCACCCGGTCCGCGACGATGAAGGACGAATAGAAGCCGACACCGAACTGGCCGATGAGCGCGGAATCCTTGCGGCCCTTGCCGTCGAGACTCTCCAGGAACCGCGCGGTTCCCGAGTGGGCGATGGTGCCCAGTTGCTCGATAATTTCCTCGCGACTCATGCCGATGCCGTTGTCGCTGACGGTCAGAACCCCTGCCTCCGGATCCAGCCTGACGTCGACGGCCAGTTCCGGCTCGGTTTCCAGCAGTTTCGGATTGGAAAGGGATTCGAAGCGCAGCCTGTCGTTGGCGTCGGAAGCATTGGAAATGAGTTCGCGGAGAAAGATTTCCTTGTTGCTGTACAGCGAGTGCACCATGAGGTGCAACAGTTGCTTTACCTCAGCCTTGAAATCGAAAGTGGTTGATTCGTTCGCCTCGCTCAAGGGTAGCCTCCCAAGTCGCCCGATGTGGGCTAAATGGGGGCCCGAAGCCACATTTCAAGGCCGAATTTCGATAGGGATTCCCTCGGAGGTCATCAACCAGATGTCCACGATGTCCGAATTGGACACCGCGATACAACCGTCTGTCCAATCCATTCCCTGGCTGCGCAGCGCCGGCCACTGGCCTTCGTTGGGTTGACCGTGGATCATGATCATTCCGCCCGGATCGACGCCTTCTGCCTGGGCCACAGCCAAGTCGCGCTCGTTGGGGTAAGACACCTTGAGCGCCATGAAAAAATCGCTGTCGGGGTTCTTCGATTCCAGGTAGTACTGACCCTCGGGAGTGCGGAAATCACCGGAACGCCGTTTCGGGCCGACCGGAGCAAGTCCCAGCGCGACATCGAATGTCCGCAGGATCTCGCCCTCCCGGTACAGGTGGAGCTTGCGCTCGGACTTGACCACGAGAATGCGATCGGCTTGCACATGTTGCGGAGAAAGTTCGTTGGCGGAACCGACGCCGGCGTAAACCCACGGCAGCGAGAGCAGCAGCGAAGTAACAATCAGACGGCCCATATCGGCGAAACTCTATAGCAAATCGTTCGACCGGATCAACGCATCGGCGCCGGCCGGCGCGGATGTCTCACCGATGTTGGCGGCGAGAAAAATGAGGATCCGTTTCATGCCCGCTCCGATGCTTTGCAATGATCGTGTGCTTGGAAGGGAAAATAAGGATAATTCGCATTATTTCAAGTGTCTGACATGCCAAACCAGGAATCACCATCCCTGCTCAAGTACTGGACCCCGCGGTACTGGTACGTCTGGCTCTTCCACGCTTGGCTGCTGGCGGCGGCGCGGGTACCGTTGCGCTGGCAGATCGCGCTGGGCAAACCGATGGGACGCGTGCTGTGTCTGCTCTTTGCGGGCAAACGCCGCACGATCCGGCGCAATCTCGAAGTCTGCTTTCCGGAACTCTCCGCTGAGGAACTGAACAGGCTGTGCAAGCGCCACCACGAGTCGGTCGGGATCAGCCTGTTTGAGCTGGCGACTTCGTGGTTCGGGTCTGCCGAAGCCGTACGCGACAGGGTTCGCATCGAAGGGCGCGAGCATCTGGAGGAAGCATTGGGCAAGGGACGGGGTGTGCTGCTTTACTGCGGGCACTTCTCCGCCATGGAGTTGGTTCACCCTGCGATCGAGCCGCTGTGCCCCAGGCTGACCGCGATGTATCGCCCGATGCGAAACGAGTTGATGGATCGGATCATACTGCGGGGCCGGCTGCGGCACATGGATGCACTTTTTCCCAAGTACAGCGTCAAGGCATTGTTGCAGAACCTGGCCGATAATGCCGTGGTCTATTATCTCGCCGACCAGAGTTACCAGGGGAAGTACAGTGCGCTGGTGCCGTTCTTCGGTGTGCCCGCCATGACCACCATAGCCATCAGCCGAATCCTGTCAATCAGCGGCGCCGCGCTGCTCACGATATTCCCCACGCGCCTTGCGGACGGCTCCGGCTATGTGGCCACGATCGCCCCGCCGCCGGACGACCTGCCGAGCGACGATCCGGTGAGAGACATGGCACGGCTTACCAACGCGATGGAGGATCACATTCGCACGTGCCCGGAGCAGTACACTTGGATGCACAGGCGGTTCAAGGACCGCCCCGACGGCTATCCGGACATCTACGCCTGACCGCTGCGAATCTGCGAACGCGCCGAAATTTCAGAAACTTCATGAGTGCCAACCCCAAACCGCATTCAATTCCCTATCGACGCTTCCTGGCGCCGCGGTTCTGGCCCGCCTGGGCGCTGCTCGGCTGGATGAGACTCGCCGTAGTTCTGCCCTATCCATGGCAGATCGCCGCCGGCAAGTCTTTGGGGCGACTCGGCCGCTTGCTCGCACCCAGGTCGCGCCGCGTGGTCAGGCGCAATCTTGAGGTCTGCTTCCCTGAACTCAGCGACGAGCAACGGCGGCGCCTGAGCCGCGAGCACTTCGAGGCCGTGGGCGCGGCGTTCTCCGAGATGGGGCTTGGCTGGTTTGCTTCCACCGAGCGGCTGCTCCGGATGATCCGGGTCGAAGGCCGCGAGCACCTGGAACGGGCCCGGGAGGAAAACCGGGGCATCATTATCCTGCCCGCCCACTTTACCAGTCTTGAAACCTGCAGCTCGATTCTCGGCGAACTGGTGCCCGGGATAAAGGCGGTCTACCGTCCGCAGCCCAACGCCATGATGGATGCGATGATTTCCCACGGGCGGCGGCGCTTTCTTGCCGGGCAGATCGCCAAGGACAACATTCGCGCGATGGTAAGGGAGTTGCGCAACAGAGGTGCGGTGGCCTACGTGGCGGACCTGGCGGCCAAGGGCAGCAACCGGGAACTCATTTCGTTTTTTTCCGAGCCGGCCATGACTACCACCACCGTCAGCAGGCTCGCCCGCATAACCGGCGCCACTGTGTTGACCTATTTTTTCCGGCGGCTACCCGGTAGTTCCGGTTACGTCGTGACTATCGGCCCGCCGCCGGACGGTTTCCCCAGCGGCGACGAAGTCGAGGATACGCGCCTGCTGGTAAAACGTCTGGAGGAGTACATCCGCCTGGCGCCGGAGCAGTACATGTGGACCTATCGGCGATTCAAGAACCGCCCCGACTCCTACCCCGACATCTACCGGCGCGACCGATAGCCGCGCAGCAGCCGTCCCCAATCGGTTTCATCGAGCACGGCGCCCGATTGTCGCGAGATCTTGGCCAGCGAGCGCCTCAGCCGGTTCAGATTACGCTGCTTCCAACGCCCTCCGGCGCGGATGACGCCCCGATCGAAGTCCACCAGAAACACCCGCCCGCCTCGGTCGAGCAGAACATTGTGCGCGTTGAGATCCGCATGATCCACGCCCCGGTCGTGAAACCGGCGAAGGGTCGTGCCGATGTCTTCCCAATTGCGGTCGTGCATCTTGTCGGTCACGAATATCGACGCCAGCGATCGGGCATCGGCGATACGCTCGGTGATGATGTCCCCGCGATAACTCAGCCCGTGCCGTATCACGTGCGCCGCCACGGGATCGGGCACGGGCATCCCTGCCTCGTGCAGTTCAAGCAAAAGGCGCCACTCCCGAAACGCCCGGGTGTGCTCCAGGCCCGTCCACACGTAACGGTCCGCGGTCAACCGCGACACGACTCCGCCCCGGCGATAGTGACGCAGTGCCCAGATGCCGTCCCCCTGGCTGACGAACAGCACGGAGCCGCGGCCGGCTTCCTCGCCGACCACGAGGTTACGCTCCCGCCAATGACTGTGGCCGAACCAGCGCGGGGTGATCCGCGCCGCCTCCGATTGACGGACAAGGATGCTGCTGTTGCCGTATCGGTCGATTCTCGACTCAACCATTTCGACCATCCGTTACCGATTCCGGTATAGCCTCGCGGCCACTCGCGTCCGCCCGCGGCGCGGTCGCCAGGGCGGTCGCTGCGGCGCCCATGACTGCATCCACCGATATCCCGGTCATGCAACGAAAATGCCCCAGCGGGCACTCGCGCTGGAAACAGGGGCTGCAGTCCAGGTCCTCGTAGAAAATATCCGCCCGGCTCGTCAGCGGGGGCGTAAAACGCGGCGACGACGATCCGTAAAGGCCGATTACATACGTATCCACCGCGGCCGCAATGTGCATGAGGCCCGAATCGTTGGTCACCGCGACCTTCGCGGCCCCAAGGAGATCGATCACGTCCGCCAGACTGGTCTCGCCGCAAAGATTGACCACGTTGGCATGGTTCGCCGCCGTACTTACCGCATTGCCCCGCTCGCGTTCCGCCGCGGAACCGAGGATCCATACCTGCACTCCGGCGCCCGCCAGCCGCGCGGCCAATTCGCCGTAGCGCGCCGCCGGCCAGCGCTTCGCGGGTCCGTACTCCGCGCCCGGCATGACCGCCACCGCATCGGTGGACAACTTCAGCCCCAGCCGCCGCGCAGTCGAACGCTGGTTGTCCGGATCGATGCGCAGCGATGGCGGCGGTGGCGGTGGCAGTTCGTGCTCGTCGGGGCGCAAGCCCAGCGCATTGAATCGTTTCACGGTCTGGTCCAACCGCCCGGGATCGAATGGGCGCATGTCGTTGATCAGCCCGAAGCGCCACTCGCCGCGGAACCCGGTACGCACCCGCACGGCGGCGAAACAGGGTACCAGTGAGGCCTTCAGCGATCTCGGCAGCACGATCGCCTGTCGATAGCCCTCGCCCCGCAGACTGCGCCCCAGCTTCCAGCGTGCGCCGAGGCCGGCTTCACCGTGGCCGGCGGCAAGCTCCATCGCTCGGGCGACCTCGGGCATCCGCGCCAACAGCGGCCTGGACCAGGACGGCGCGACGACGTCAATTCGCAGCTCAGGATCGCGATCGAGCAATAGCATGTACAGCGATTGCGCCATGACCATATCGCCGACCCACGCCGGGCCAACGATGAGCACGCTACCGTCGGTCAACGCTTTCAGTATCGGTTGCCCCGAGGAAATCCAGATACGTCTCCACCCCTTCCCCTATGCTCATGAAGGGACGATCGTAGCCCGCGCCGCGCAGCTTGGAAATGTCCGCCTGCGTGTAGCTCTGGTAGGCGCGCTCCAGGTCCCCGGGGATGGGAATGTAGCGCTTGCGGCCCACGCCGTGCCAGCGGATGACGGCATCGCCCAACTCGTTGAAGCTGGCCGCCCGACCCGTGCCGACGTTGAAGATTCCGGAGTGTTCCGCGTGCCGCCGGAACCACAGATTGACCTCAACCACGTCATCCACATAGACGAAGTCACGCAACTGTTCGCCGTCAGCGTAACCGCCGCTACCCTGGAACAGCCGTGCCTCGCCGTCTCTCTGAACCTGCCGGTGCAGATGGTAGACGACGCTGGCCATGGAACCCTTGTGTGCTTCCCGGGGTCCGTAGACATTGAAGTACCGCAATCCCACAACCTGGGATCTGGCGCCGCGCAGCCGCCGCCGGACGTAGCGGTCGAACAACAGCTTGGAATAACCATAGACGTTCAACGGCCACTCCTTGCCGGCTTCTTCCACGAAACTATCGCCCGCTCCGTACACGGACGCGGAGGAGGCGTAGATGAGGGGCACGCGTTTTGCGCGGCAGAACTCGAACAGCTCCGTGGAATACCGGTAGTTGTTTTCCATCATGTAGCGGCCATCCCATTCCCTGGTGACCGCACAGGCGCCCTGGTGGTAGACGTGCCGGGGAACGAACCCCAGGCCCGTTCGAAGACGTTCGAGCAACCGATCCTTGTCCCAATAGTCGGCGATCGCGCAGTCCGCCAGATTGCTGAATTTGCGGCCGTCGCTGAGATCGTCCACGGCGAGTATGTCCCGCTCTCCGGCACGGTTGAGCCCGCGCACGAGATTGCTGCCCACAAATCCAGCGGCCCCGGTGACGATGATCATGGGATCAGGACTCGGCGGCTAGACTGTAGCGAGTACCGCAGTAGGGGCAGATAGCCGTGCCGGTCGCTTCGATCGGCAGAAAGACCTTCGGATGGGAATTCCAAAGATACGCATCCGGCAGCGGGCAGTGCAGCGGCAACTGTTCGGCGGTCACGGACACCCGCGGCTCCGCGTTCGCCGGCTTCAAGGTTTCTTCCACTCTTCCCGAACGTAAGCGCACAGCTGCGTCCCGACTTTCCGAGGCGCCGATTATACTCGACCCGTCCGAATACCTCACCGATCTTCCGCCACGGGTACCGGTCCGGATTCCTTGAAAATCAGTGAGGAATTCCGCTTAGTCGAATACGTCCTTCCAGAGGTTGCGAACCCACGTGCGTTCCTCGTCGAAGGCGCTGGAGGGCACTACGCGCCCGCCTTCGATCAACGCCAATTCGTGGGCGCTGCCCCGCAGGGCCAGATAGATCGTCCGCATGCGGTAGGCGCGCCGGGAGGAGATCAAGCCGTGTTCCACCAATGCCTCCAGTTGGCGGACCTTGTCGGGATACTCCACCAGGTCCGGAAACTCTTTCGATTGCGAAAGCACCCAATAGTCGGTGATGAATTCGACATCCGCGATTCCGCCGGCATCCTGCTTGAGATCGAATTCGCCGCGCCCGCCGCGGGAAAGCTCGGCTCGCATCCGCCCGCGCATCCTGACGATCTCTTGTTTCAGGGCGTCCCGGTTGACGTGGTTGATCAGCACATCGCGCCGCGTCCGCTCAAAGTCTTCCATCACGCTCGGCGCACCCGCCACGGCGCGGCTGCGCAGCAGCGCCTGATGTTCCCAGACCCAGGCCTTTTTCCTCTGGTATGAGTTGAATGCCGACATGCTCGATACCAGCGGCCCCGACTGGCCATTGGGCCGCAGCCTCGTATCCACTTCGTAGAGGCGCCCGGAGCGGGTCTGAATGCTCAGAAAGTGGATCAGTCGTTGCGCCAGCCTGACAAAGAACACTCGATTATCCAACGACTGCGGCCCTGCCGTTCGTTCCGGGCGTCCGCTCGACTCGTGCAGGAAGATCAGGTCGAGGTCGGATCCATAGCTCAGTTCCAACCCGCCGAGTTTGCCGTACCCGATGATGGCAAAACCGGCCTGTGCGGTGTCTTCGCCGACCATCGGTTCGCCATAGCGCTCGATCAGCTCCGAATAGGCGACATCGAGCGCATACTGCAGTATTAGTTCCGCGGTATCGGTGAGCCGGTCACTCACTCGCATCAACGGAAGGTGGCCCAATCGATCCGCCACGGCGATCCGGAAATTGGCGCCGAGTTGAAATGTGCGCATCACCTCGAGCTTCGATTCCAGGTCTTCGGCGCCACGAATGTGGATGCTGCGCTCCAGTTCCTGTTCCAGTTCCAACCGGCTCGGAGCGGCCTTGAACACCCGCTCGTCCAGCAACTCGTCCAGCAACCGCGGATACTCGGCGACGAGGAGAACCAGGAATTCGCTGCGTTCCGCCAGGGTCAGCAGCCTTTCCATGGCCGGCGGGTTTTCGCTGAGCAAGGCCAGGTAGGCGCTGCGCCGCGCGACGGCTCGCAACAGCGGCACCAGCCGGCTCACGACCCATGACGGATTGTCGTAGCGGCTCAAGCGCGGCATGAGGCGCGCAACGACGTCCGCCAGGCGTTGCCGCGAAATCTCGTCCATGCGCCGGTACATGTTTCCCTTGCGCAACGCGTTCAACGCCTCGGCCACCGCGTCAGCCTCCCGCAGCCCGGTCTCACCGAGAACCTCGCCCATGTCCGCGCGTTCCCACGCCGCGACCCATCGGTCCGCCTCCTGTTCTTCGCGGCGTGTTTCTCCCCGCTCCTCGAAAGCCAGACGCTCGAACTCCGTCTCCACGAGTCGCCGTTGGCGGCCGAGCTCCGCGTCGAGCTCCATCCAGCCGGACATCCCCATGGCGTACGCTAGCCCTGCGCGGGCACCGGCGTCCGCCGGCAGGCTGTGCGTCTGCTGGTCCTCCTTAGCCTGCAGCCGATTCTCCAGGGTTCGCAGGAACCGGTAGGCGCCGCCCAAATCCGCAACCGCGTCCGACTCCAGCAGGCCCATGGACCCAAGCCGCTCCAACGCCGGGAGTAGCGAAACAGCCCGCAGCGCCGGGCTCTGGCCGCCACGAACCATTTGGAAGGCTTGCACGATGAATTCGATCTCGCGTATGCCCCCGGGACCAAGCTTGACGTTGTCCGCCAGGTTTCGGCGCGCCACTTCCTGGGCGATCAGGGCCTTCATCTGGCGCAGCGCGCGAAACACGCCGTAGTCCACATAACGGCGGTAGACAAAGGGGATCAGGATCTCGTCGAACAGGTCGGCGACATGGCGCCGGCCGGTGATCAGCCGGGCCTTCTGATAGGCGTAACGCTCCCAATCGCGGCCATGGCGAATAAGGTAGCTCTCCAGCGCCGACACGCTCACCGCCAAGGGGCCACTCGACCCGAAGGGACGCAAGCGCGTGTCGACGCGGAACGCCAGCCCGTCTGCCGTGACCTGATCCAACAGTTTGATCATCAATTGGGCCAATCGGCGGTAGTACACCTCCGGGCGGGTGTCGGGATGATCTTCGAAGGCAACCGAATCCGGATAGAGCAGCACCAGATCCACATCGGACGAAAAATTGAGTTCGCTGCCGCCGAGCTTGCCCATGGCCAGAATGAGCAGCGACTCGGGCTCACCGGCCGCGTCGACCGGCCGGCCAAACCGCGGCGCCAACTCGCGCGCGGCATAGTCCTGGGCCGACCGGATCGCGCCATCGGCGAGCAGCGACAAATCCGCGAGGTTGGTTTCGATACTCGACCACCCCGCCAGGTCTCGCCACGCGATCCGCGCCATTTCCACGTGACGGCAACGCCGCAGAGCCGACAGCGCCTCGGCTTCAGAGCATTTTCCCAGCCGGAACCGGCAACGCAACCGTTCCCCGGACAAGGGTTCGTCATCGGCCAGACGACTGAGCAGCGACTCGGGTTGCCGGAGCAACGTATTCAGCACGAAGTCGCTGCACACCGCCACCCTTGCAACCGTTGCCGCCGCACGGGGATACGGCTCGAAAACACCAGCTGGCAGCGTCCGCAACCGTGCCTCCACACGGCGCCAGCGGTCTTCGAGCGAGGATGGCAGATCGGGCGGCGCGGTCAGGTTCACGGGACTGGAGGAGCTACGTGCAAGGCCTGCACTCTACCATCATCTCCCAGGATCGATTCCCGAACAGATTAGAAAAAACCCCGCCGAGGCGGGGCTTTTCCGGTCGGCCGAAGCGGCACGAACCTACATCATTCCGCCCATGCCGCCCATGCCGCCCATGTCGGGGCCCGGCCCAGGTGGATCGTCCTTGGGCAACTCCGCAACCATGGCCTCGGTGGTGAGCAGCAGACCCGCCACGGAACTGGCATTTTGCAACGCCAGCCGCGTGACCTTGGTGGGATCGATGATCCCCATCTCGACCATGTTCCCGTATACGCCCGTGGCCGCATTGAAACCGTAGTTCCCCTCGCCCGCGGCAACTTCGTTAAGCACCACGGAGGCGTCCTCACCGGCATTGGCGACGATCTGCCGCAACGGCTCCTCGATGGCACGGCGCAGGATGTTGATGCCGACGTTCTGGTCGTCGTTATCGCCTTCCAGATTTTCGAATGCCGACAACGCGCGAATGAACGCCACGCCGCCCCCAGGGACGACGCCTTCTTCCACCGCTGCCCGGGTGGAATGGAGTGCGTCCTCGACTCGCGCCTTCTTCTCCTTCATCTCGATCTCGGTGGCCGCACCGACCTTGATCACGGCCACGCCGCCGGCGAGCTTGGCCACCCGCTCCTGCAGTTTTTCGCGATCGTAATCGGACGAGGACTCCTCGATCTCCTTGTTGATCTGGTCGACGCGACCCTTGATCTCAGCGCCGCCGCCCGCGCCGTCGATGATCGTGGTGTTTTCCTTGCTGACCTGGATCTTCTTGGCCTCGCCAAGATCCCCGAGGCTCGCCTTCTCCAGCGACAGTCCGACTTCCTCGGAGATGACCTGGCCGCCGGTGAGGATGGCGATGTCCTGGAGCATGGCCTTGCGCCGGTCGCCGAAGCCCGGGGCTTTCACCGCCGCAACCTTGACGATGCCGCGGATGTTGTTGACCACCAACGTTGCCAGGGCCTCGCCCTCCACATCCTCGGCAATGATGAGCAGCGGGCGGCTGGACTTGGCCACGTTTTCGAGCAACGGCAGAAGATCGCGGATATTGGAAATTTTCTTGTCGTGTATGAGCACGAAAGGATTTTCCAACTGCGCCCCCTGACTCTGCTGATCGTTGATGAAGTACGGCGAGAGGTAGCCGCGGTCAAACTGCATGCCTTCGACCACTTCCAACTCGTTGGCCAGGGCCGAGCCTTCCTCCACCGTGATCACGCCTTCCTTGCCCACCTTGTTCATGGCCTCGGCAATGATGGTTCCGATCTCCTCATCGGCGTTCGCCGAGATCGTTCCCACCTGGGCGATGGACTTGTCGTCCTCACAGGGCTGGGAGAGGGTTTTGAGTTCCCCGACCAGCGCCACGGAGGCCTTGTCCACACCGCGCTTCAGATCCATGGGATTGAAGCCCGCGGCAACCGCCTTGAGCCCTTCCCGCAACACGGCCTGTGCCAGCACCGTGGCGGTAGTGGTGCCGTCGCCGGCGGCATCGGAGGTCTGCGAGGCCACTTCCTTGACCATCTGGACCCCCATGTTCTCGAACCTGTCCTCAAGCTCGATCTCCTTCGCCACCGACACCCCGTCCTTGGTCACAGTGGGAGCGCCAAAGCTCTTTTCCACCACGACGTTGCGGCCCTTCGGGCCCAGGGTGACCTTGACGGCGTTGGCCAGCATGTTGACGCCCTTGAGCATCCGTTGGCGTGCCTCATCGCCAAATCTCACTTCTTTCGCCATTTCATGTCTCCTATGAAATTCCTGATAAAACGATGCGGCAGGGCATCAGCCCTCGATCACGGCCATGATGTCGTCTTCACGCATGACCAGCACTTCCTCGCCGTCCACCTTGACTTCGGTTCCGGAATACTTTCCGAACAGGACCTGGTCGCCCACCTTCAGGTCGAGCGGCCGGATGTCTCCGTTTTCAAGCAGTTTTCCGTTACCGACGGCAAGTACTTCGCCCTTGATGGGCTTTTCGGCCGCGGCGTCCGGGATGACGATGCCTCCAGGGGAGGTCCGCTCTTCCTCGGTGCGCCGGATGACGACGCGATCGTGTAAGGGACGTATCTTCATTGATGGGTCTCCCTTTGATAAATCATTGGCTTGGTTATCGAAATACACACTCAGCCGATCATGTTGTTAGCACTCGACCGAATCGAGTGCTAATGATAGGGGCGGTTCGCAGGAATTCAAGGGCTGAAGGCACTACTTTGCGGAAAAAGTCTCCCGCTTTGGCAAAGTAGCCGATTCCAAGTGTTGATCGGCCCATGACACCGGCATGCGGTGCCGCTATGCTTCAAGTCTCAACGGTGAAATGTCCCGGCAATGAACGCTCCCGCGCTCCTGGTATTGACGACCTGCGCCAACGCGCGGGAGGCAGACGAACTCGCCGCGGCGCTGGTGGAAGAGCGGCTCGCCGCCTGCGTCAACCGCTTGGACGGAGTGATGTCGACCTATCGATGGGAGTCCCAACTGAATCGCGATCGCGAGACCTTGCTGCTTATCAAGACCACCGAAGCGCGATTCGACGACTTGCAGGAGGCGATCACCCGGCGATCGAGCTACGATGTGCCGGAACTCATCGCCATTCCCATTATCAAGGGATCGCCGGCCTACCTTGGCTGGCTGACGGACTCGGTGTCATAGGAGAGCCCTGCGCGTGAAACGACTTGCCATACCGACGGCTGCCTGGCTCTCGATAATTGCGGTACTTGCAGCTGCCACCCTGACGATGGCCCAGTCGCTTGAACCCCTGCCTGCCGAGGAAGCGTTCCCCTACATTGCGGCTGCCGAATCCGACGCGGTCACGGTGAGCTTCCAGCTTCCCGAGGGCTACTATCTGTATCGGCATCGGTTCGGCTTTGAGAGCCTGACCAGCGGGGTCACGCTGGGCATACCCGGGCTTCCGGAGGGACAGGCCCACGAGGACGAGTTCTTCGGCGCCGTGGAAGTCTACCGGGGCGATTTGCAGATCCGGATTCCCTATACACGGTCAAGCGCCGTGACCGAATTGGAAATTCAGCTTGAACTTCAGGGTTGCGCCGACATCGGTTATTGCTACGTGCCGATGCGTTGGACAAAGCGCGTTTCGCTGCCAGGTGACGGGTAACATGGCGCGGTCCGCGCTACTGACACTGATACTGAGCGGAATCGCGGTTGCCGCCTATCTCGGCTACCGCGCGCTGTTGCCGTCGCCCGATCCGGTTCGTGCCGGACCTCCCGCGGTAGCGGCAATGGTCGAAACGCTACCGGACTTCTCCCTCGAGGATCTGGCCGGGGACGAGCGCTCCATCGCGAGTTGGCCTGGCAACGCGCTGGTAATCAACTTCTGGGCCACCTGGTGCGCACCGTGCCTGCGGGAAATTCCCTTGCTCAAGGAGTTTCAGGACACGCGGAGTGCGGTGCCCGTTCAGGTCGTGGGCATCGCCGTGGACCATCTGGAGGCCGTGCGCGAATTTGCCGATGAGATGAAATTCAACTATCCGGTCCTGGTGGGGCAATTGGCGGCAATGGACGCCGCCGCCCGCTTCGGCGTGGATTTCTTCGTTTTGCCGTTTACGGTGTTCACCGATACCCACGAACGAATCCTCGGTGTCCATAGCGGCGAGCTGCACACCGAGCACCTGGATGAACTGCGTAACGTGCTCAATGAGCTTGAGACCGGGAACATCGATCTGAACGGCGCTCGGGAACGGTTGAGATAGACGGCTAAGATCGCGGATATTCGCTAAGTTGAAGCGAATGGTGTTAAATTAGCATCTAACTTCGTCGATCTTGAGAAAATGGCACGTTTACTCCTGATGAACGGCCCCAATTTGGGAATGCTCGGTCAGCGCGAACCGGATATCTACGGCGCAGACACGCTTGAGGAAATCGAGGCGCGGCTGGGACAAGTCGCGAGGCAGCAGGGCCACGAACTCCTATGCTACCAAAGTGACGCCGAGCACGAGTTGGTCCGGCGCGTGCACGCGGCCCACAAAGACGCTGTCGACCTCATCCTCTTCAACCCCGCGGCGTTTACCCACACCAGCATCTCGCTCAGGGACGCCCTGTTGGCGGTTCGCATACCATTTATCGAAATTCATCTTTCCAATGTGTCCGCGCGCGAGGATTTCAGGCATCGATCATTTTTCTCCGACGTGGCTCTCGGCACCATTGCCGGATTCGGCATCGCCAGCTACGAGCTGGCGCTCATGGCTGCAATACGTCATCTGGCCTAAAGGAACACTTCGTGGACGTCCGAAAAATCAAGAAAATCATGGAACTGCTGGAGACTCACGGGGTCACCGAAATCGAGATTTCCGAGGGCGATCAGACCATCCGCATGACTCGCTACGCCGCCGGTGCGGCCATTGCAGCCCCACAGCCGCCCGCGAACGTACCGATGCCGGCAGCCCCTCCGGGGCACGCGACAGCTGAGCCGGCAGCCACCGTACCGGCCGAAACCAGCCGCGGCCACGAAGTCACGTCACCCATGGTCGGGACCTTCTACTCGGGGCCGGCTCCCGGCGCGAAGCCCTTCGTCGGCCTCGGGACGGAGGTCGAAGTAGGCGACACGCTGTGTATCGTCGAAGCGATGAAGATGATGAACCCCATCGAAGCCGACGTGGACGGCCGGGTTGTCAGCATACTCGTGGAAAACGGCTCCCCGGTGGAGTTCGGCCAAGTGTTGTTCATCGTCGAACAATAGCCAGCGATGCTGGACAAGATCCTGATTGCGAATCGAGGCGAGATCGGCCTTCGGGTTCTGCGGGCGTGCCGGGAGCTGGGTATCAAGACCGTCGCCGTGCATTCATCGGTGGACTCGAATCTCAAGCACGTGCTCCTCGCGGATGAAACCGTCTGCATCGGACCCGCGCTTTCCGCGGACAGCTATCTGAACATGCCGTCCGTCATCGCCGCAGCCGAAGTGACCGATGCGGTAGCCATTCATCCGGGATACGGTTTTCTATCCGAGAACGCGGGGTTTGCGGAGCGCGTGCAAGAGAGCGGGTTCGTCTTTATTGGCCCCGAACCGGAGACCATCAAGCTGATGGGCGACAAGGTTTCGGCGATTCGCGCCATGCGGCAGGCGGGCGTGCCCTGCGTTCCCGGCTCCGATGGTCCGCTTTCGGACGACAACGAGGAAAATGCCCGATGCGCGCGGGAGATCGGTTACCCGGTCATTATCAAGGCTTCCGGCGGCGGGGGCGGACGGGGCATGCGCGTCGTGCACAGCGAGGCCGCCCTGTTCAACGCCATTACCATAACCAAGGCCGAAGCGCTGTCGGCGTTCGGCAATGAACAAGTGTACATGGAGAGATTCCTCGATCACCCCCGGCACGTCGAGTTCCAGGTGCTTGCCGACAATTTCGGAAACGCCGTGCATCTGGGTGAACGTGATTGTTCCATGCAGCGGCGGAACCAGAAAGTGGTGGAAGAGGCCCCTGCTCCGGGCATCTCCGCGGAGATGCGCACGCGCATGGGCGAGCGATGCGCCCGTGCTTGTCGCGAGATTGGCTATCGGGGCGCGGGAACGTTCGAATTTCTCTACCAGGACGGTGAGTTCTTCTTCATTGAGATGAACACGCGGATTCAGGTGGAGCACCCGGTCACGGAAATGGTCACCGGGTTCGACATCGTCAAGGCACAGCTTCAGATTGCCGCCGGAGAGCCTCTTGAGGTGACACAGGGAGATATTCGTTGGTCCGGCCACGCCATCGAATGCCGCGTCAACGCCGAGGATCCCAAGACTTTCATGCCATCGCCGGGCACGATCAACCTGTGGCATGCGCCCGGCGGCCCCGGCATCCGGGTGGATAGCCATCTCTACAGCGGCTACACCGTGCCGCCGTATTATGACTCGCTGATCGCCAAGGTGATCGCCCACGGAGACAGTCGCGCCGCGGCCATCGCCCGCATGAATACAGCCCTGAGCGAGATCGTGGTGGAGGGCATAAAAACCAACGTCCCGCTGCATCAGGAAATTTGCCAGCACGCAGCATTCAAGGCGGGCGGCACCGACATCAACTATCTTGAGAAACGCCTCGGATTGAAGTAGGCGTCAAGCACGAATATCTCACCGATTTTCGCGGCCCGCGCCACGGCCGCGGAGCGGTTCAATTTGCCGGTTGGATGGGCCCCGCTCCGGCAGCAATCGAATGGCTGCGATCGCTTCCCTCGGCCGTTCGCCGTGATATGATTCGCCCTCGCTTTCGTATTCAAATCCTGGTCGCTTCCCGAGCGTCCAGACGAGTTTGCCGGAGCGGTGGCTCGAAAAACTGCCAAAGCCAGCGAGAATAAAAATAGGCATGCAATCAGAATCGGCGATCAAGGAAGAACCGCGGAAGAAGCCGTTCAGCGAAATGACGGACAAGGCGCTGAAGCACTATCTCAAGAGCCTGAATGGTCATGATCCGGCCAATCTGTACGAATTGGTCATCGGTGAAGTGGAGCGACCTCTGCTAAAGAACGCGCTCGAGTACGCTGGCGGCAACAAGAGTCAGGCCGCGAAAATTCTCGGTATCAATCGCGGCACATTGCGCAAGAAATTGAAACTTCACAATCTGCTGGAGGGATGAGCCGCCGCCCGATTCGGCCCCGCCGTGCCCTCATCAGCGTCTCCGACAAGACCGGCGTGGGCGACTTTGCCCGGGGTCTGGCCGGTCGCGGATTCGAACTCGTTTCCACCGGAGGCACGGCGCGCGCGCTACGCGACAGCGGCCTGACGGTTGTAGAGGTTTCCGAACTCACCGGTTTCCCGGAAATCATGGACGGTCGGGTAAAGACGCTCCACCCTGCGATTCACGGCGGGTTGCTGGCGCGCCGCGGAGTCGACGAGGCCGTCACCGAAGAGCACGGCATTGGCTGGATCGACGTTCTGGCCATCAACCTCTACCCGTTCGAAGCCACCATCGCGGACCCCGAATGCTCCCTCGAACGGGCCGTGGCGAACATCGACGTGGGCGGTCCCGCCATGTTGCGCGCCGCCGCCAAGAATCACGCCCGCCTGACCGTCGTCTGCGACCCCGGTGACTATCCGCGGGTCTTGGCGGCACTTGATAGCGGCGAACCGACGGATGAACTCAAACGGGCACTGGCGGTCAAGGCGTTCAGCCACACGGCGCGATACGACGCCCTTATCAGCAGCTATCTGCGCGGCGATTCCGGGGAGCGCTTTCCGCAGACACTGGTGCTGGCGTGGAGCAAGGCGGATGAACTTCGCTATGGAGAGAACCCCCACCAGCGGGCCGCGTTCTACCGACTGCCGGGCAACGGATCGAGCGGCATCGCCGCAGCGACTCAACTGCAGGGCAAGGCGCTCAGCTTCAACAACCTGGCCGATGCGGATGCCGCGCTGCAGTGCGTTACCGCGTTCGATGAATGCGCCTGCGTGATCGTCAAACACGCCAATCCCTGCGGCGTGGCCGTGGCCGACACGCCGCTCGCGGCATACGAACGGGCCCACGATACCGACCCCACATCCGCCTTTGGCGGCATCATTGCGTTTAACCGCAACCTGGAAGCCGAGACGGCGCAAGCCATCGTCAGCCGGCAACTCGTGGACGTCATCGTCGCACCGCGTGTGGCTCCCGCGGCTCGCGATGTTCTCGCCGCGAAGAAGAATGTCCGAGTGCTGGAGGGCGGAATGACGGCGCAACCCGCCGGTGGCGGCACCTCCCTTTGGGATTTGCAGGGCATCGCGGGGGGGTTATTGGTACAGGAGCGCGACCTGGGAACAACCCGGGATTTCAATTTGAAGGTCGTGACCCGGCGGCAACCGTCGGCGGCGGAGATGGACGACCTGCTCTTCGCGTGGACCGTTTGCAAGTACGTCAAGTCGAATGCCATTGTCTATGCACGGGACGGTAGAACCCTTGGCGTTGGCGCGGGCCAGATGAGCCGCGTGGCGAGCGCGCGCATCGCGGCCATGAAGGCGGCGGACCAGGGTCTTGAGTTAGCCGGCGCGGCGATGGCTTCGGATGCTTTTTTTCCCTTCAGGGACGGCATCGACATTGCCGCCGGTCACGGTATCGGTACTGTCATCCAGCCCGGCGGCTCGGTGCGGGACGACGAAGTGATCCGCGCCGCCGACGAACACGATGTTGCCATGGCATTTACCGGCATGCGTCATTTTCGCCACTAGGCGCCGGCACCGTGCCCGCATGTGTTCGCCAAAATGCGTAGCGAGGGCGTCGAGGCGCCGCGGTGACGGGTCGCGCGGACGGAAAGACGCCGAAGTCAAAGTCGATTAGAAGTGAGGGACCTGAGGTCATGAAAATCCTGGTCATCGGAAGCGGCGGACGCGAGCATGCGTTGGCGTGGAAGTTTGCGCAGTCACCCCGCGTTTCCGAAGTACTTGTAGCCCCTGGAAACGCGGGTACGGCGCGGGAGCCCAGGACCCGCAACGTCGCCATCTCCGGGGACGATCTCGATGGACTGCTGCACCTCGCCCAAACCGAGGGCGTCGACTTGACTGTCGTGGGGCCCGAGCAGCCGCTGGTCGCCGGTGTGGTGGATCGCTTTGAGGCGGCCGGAGCCAGGTGCTTTGGCCCGCGCGCCGCGGCGGCTCGCCTGGAAGGATCGAAAGCGTTCACCAAGGCCTTTCTGGCGAGGCATGGCATACCCACTGCGGCCTACGAGACATTCGACGAACTCGACGCGGCCGTCGCCTACGTCCGGTCGCGCCCGCTGCCCCTGGTCATCAAGGCGGACGGACTGGCAGCGGGCAAGGGCGTGATCGTTGCCGAGACGCGGCGGGAAGCGGAGCAGGCCCTGCACGCGATGCTCGAGCGCCGCTCATTTGGCGCCGCCGGTTCCAGGGTGGTCGTGGAGGACTTCCTGGAGGGTGAAGAAGCCAGCTTCATCGCCGTGGTAGACGATACCCGCATTGTCCCGCTGGCCAGCTCACAGGACCACAAGACGCGCGACGAAGGCGACCGGGGCCCGAATACAGGCGGCATGGGCGCCTATTCTCCAGCGCCGGTGTTAACGCCGGAACTGCACCGGCGGGTCATGGACGAGATCATGCTGCCCACTGTCGCGGGCATGAGCGCCGAGGGCATGGCTTACCGGGGGTTTTTGTACGCCGGACTGATGATCGATCCGCGAAGCGGCCCCAGGGTGCTGGAGTTCAACTGCCGTTTCGGCGATCCGGAAACGCAGCCTGTCCTGGCGCGAATGCGGAGCGATCTCGCGGAACTGTGCCTCGGCGCATTCGACGGTTCGCTGGAGTCCGTCGAGGTGGACTGGGATCCGCGAGCCGCGCTCGGCGTGGTCATGGCGAGCGGCGGATACCCTGGCGGCTACGACACCGGCGCAACCATAAACGGGCTCGACGCCGCCTTTGACGACGACACGTCGATCTTCCACGCCGGCACCAGGGAGAGCAACGGCAACATTGTCACCAGTGGCGGCCGGGTGCTCTGCGTCGTTGCACTCGGCGAGAGCGTGAGCCGTGCAGCCGAGCACGCCTACGCTTCCGTGTCGCGCATCGATTGGGACGGCGCCTTCTATCGGCGCGATATCGGATACCGGGCCATTCGGCGGGAACGCGAGTAGGACCGATTGGCCGCCGGACTGGCGGCCGCGGTAGAAGATCGATAAGAAATACGGACCGAGATAGGGACTAGCGCTTCATCGCCTCGAAGAATTGAGCGTTGGTCTTGGTGTCCTGGAGCTTGCCCAGAAGGAACTCCACCGCGGCCAGTTCGTCCATCGAGTGAAGAACCTTGCGCAGCACCCACATCTTTTGCAATTCGTCGGGCCGGGTCAGCAACTCTTCCTTTCTGGTTCCGGAGCGATTGATGTGCATGGCCGGAAAAACGCGTTTCTCCGAAACCCGTCGATCCAGGTGGATTTCCATATTGCCCGTGCCCTTGAACTCCTCGTAGATCACCTCGTCCATCTTGGAACCGGTATCCACCAGCGCGGTGGCGATGATCGTAAGGCTGCCACCCTCCTCGATATTCCGGGCCGCGCCGAAAAACCGCTTGGGTCGCTGCAGGGCGTTGGCGTCGACGCCGCCGGTGAGCACCTTACCCGAGGACGGCACCACGGTGTTGTAGGCCCGCGCCAGGCGGGTAATCGAATCCAGCAGAATGACCACGTCGCGTTTGTGCTCAGTGAGCCGCTTGGCTTTCTCGATGACCATCTCCGCCACCTGCACATGCCGCGTGGCGGGTTCGTCAAAGGTGCTGGATACGACTTCGCCCCGAACCGTGCGCTCCATCTCGGTGACTTCCTCGGGCCGCTCGTCGATGAGCAGTACGATCAGGTCGCATTCAGGCTGATTGGCGACAATGGAAGCGGCAATGTTCTGCAGCAGCATGGTCTTGCCGGCCTTCGGCGGGGAGACGATCAGTCCGCGCTGACCCTTGCCGATGGGCGCAACCATATCGATGATCCGGGCGGTCAAGTCCTCCGTGCTGCCGTTGCCTTGCTCGAGTTTCAGGCGCCGGGTCGGGAACAGCGGTGTCAGGTTCTCGAACAGCACCTTGTTCCTGGCATTTTCGGGCCCATCATGATTGATTTCGCCCACCTTGAGCATGGCGAAGTAGCGCTCGCTGTCTTTCGGCGGTCGAATCAAACCGGAAACCGTATCCCCGGTACGCAGGTTGAAGCGGCGGATCTGGCTCGGCGACACGTAGATGTCATCCGGACCCGCCAGATAGGAACTGTCCGACGAGCGCAGGAAACCGAAGCCGTCCTGCAGAATCTCAAGCACGCCCTCGCCGTAGATGTTCTCCCCGCTGTTGGCATGGGCCTTGAGAATCGAAAAGATAATGTCCTGCTTGCGGGAACGCGCAAGACTCTCCAGTCCAATGGACTGCGCCAATTCCACAAGTTCCGACGCCGGACGGTTCTTCAGCTCGGAGAGTTTCATGGCGCTCTTGGTCTGTTCGAGTTCCGCGGCGGGGATTACGTCAAAATCCTCGTCGTCGGGAAATTCTTCGCGCCTTCGCCGACGAGAAGTGCGTTTCTTGCCGTCGCCGTTTCTCGGCGGCCGCTGGCCGTTCTTCGACCGGGCTCGTGCTGAATTACCCAAGTATCCTCTCACAGATAGCTTTCCGAATTGGTTCCTAGGCCCCTGCGCCTAGATGTTGATCGATGAACGCGGCCAGCCGGCCCTTGCCGATGGCCCCAATCTGCTGACCCTCGACGGAACTCCCTTTCAACAGCATCAGCGTGGGTATGCTGCGAATGTTGTATCGCACCGGAATTTGCGGATTCTCGTCAATGTTCAATTTAACAACCTTGAGACGATCTTTATACTCCTCCGCAATCGCTTCCAGTGTAGGCGCAATCATCTTGCAAGGCCCGCACCATTCCGCCCAGAAGTCGACCAATACGGGACGCTCGGAGTGGAACACATCGTGTTCAAAGCTGCTATCCGTCGTATGGGAGATATTCTCGCTCACCTGCTTGATCCTCCGATCTTCATCCTTTCAATTGAATCCGTTCACTGGACGGGTCCGCCCAATAGTGCGAGTCTGCTTGACTGGAGTGACGCCGCCCGCCCCATCAGGCACAATGTCGCTTCCTATCGTTTCCTTGCGACAAGCCCTGGGAACGTAGTGGGTATCCGGGGAGGCGAGTACTCCCGCCCTAACGACGCTATTCTGAACCGTTGAGAATGTAATTTGCAAGTCCTTACCTCGGACCCCGATGACTCGGCCGCTCCGGACCACCACCTGACCCAGGTTCGATTCACCTCTCTACCGCTTCCGGAACAACTGCTTGCGGGCATCGCCGAGGCGGGTTTTCAGCGTTGCACGCCGATTCAGGAGCAAACGCTGCCACTGGCGCTTGAAGGCGCCGATGTCGCCGGGCAGGCACAGACGGGCACCGGCAAGACGGCCGCCTATCTGGTGGCCCTGTACTGCCGCCTCCATGGCACCGCCCCCCTGGCGGCGCGCCACCCCGGTCCCAGGGCGATGATCCTCGCCCCGACCCGGGAACTGGCGGTACAAATCCACGCCGACGCGCAACAACTGGGCAAGCATCTACCTTACAAGCTCGGTCTGGCCTTCGGTGGGACGGACTACGAGAAACAGCGCCGGCGCCTGGCCGCAGGCGTCGATATCCTGGTTGGCACGCCGGGACGCCTCATCGACTACTTCAAACAGCGAGTGTATTCCTTCGACCGCGTCCAGGTAATGGTCATCGACGAGGCGGATCGCATGTTCGACCTGGGCTTCATCAGGGACATCCGTTTCGTCTTGCGGCGCCTGCCGCCGCGGAACCGGCGGCTGAACATGCTGTTTTCGGCCACCCTCTCCCACCGCGTGCTCGAACTTGCCTACGAGCACATGAACGAGCCGCAACTGGTGCGCATCGAGCCGGACAAGGTCACCGTGGACGGCGTGCGCCAATGCATCTACTTCCCCGCCAACGAAGAGAAGATACCGCTATTGCTCACGCTGCTCGAGCAAATGCAGGCACGGCGTACCATGATTTTTGTCAATACCCGGCGCGAAGCCGACCGGCTGCAGCACCATCTGGTGCACAACGGCGTCAACGCCAGGGCAATTTCCGGAGACGTGCCCCAACGCAAGCGATTGCGAATGCTCAAGGATTTCCTTTCGGGGGAACTCGCCGTCCTGATCGGCACCGATGTAGCGTCCCGAGGGCTTCACGTTCCCGACGTGAGCCACGTATTCAACTACGATCTGCCGCAGGACCCCGAAGACTACGTACATCGGATCGGCCGTACCGCCCGGGCCGGCGCTTCCGGAGATGCCGTCAGCTTCGGTTGCGAGAGCTACGCCGCAGGCCTTCCCGACATCGAGACGCTGATCGGGCGCAAGATACCCGTGACGCGCATTGACCCGGAATCGTTTATCGACGTAAAGAAACCACCGCGCCGGTGGAGGAACCCGTCGATGGACCGGCGGCGCGGGCCGCCACGAGCCGCTGGCGGCGGCAAGCGGCGAAGAAAGGGTTGATGGCAGGCGCGAATCGCGCACCGAATCGAGTCGTGAGGGCGCGGAGGCGCCACCGCGGCGGGAGATTCCCGGCTTACCCGCCCGCTTTCGCCTCCAGATCAAGCAGTTCGTGGACTCCGTCGACGGCCGGATAGCCCTCGATTCGCCGCGGCGGGTGGCGGGAGTCGGGGCAGCGGATGGCTACGCCCGTGGCCAGACCGAATTCACTTGCGGCTTCAAGCACCGGCAGACTGTCTTCGATGAGCACCGTACGGCTGGGGTCGAAACCCTCCTCGGCGTGAAACCGGTCCCAGAAGCAGCGTGTCTCCTTGGGGGCATTGAAGTCATGGGACGAAACCAGTCGATGAACGTGGCGGTCGAGATCGGTCTGGGCGACCTTGATTGCGAGCGTGAACGGATGTGCGTTAGTGACCAGCAGGATGCGTTTCCCCCGCTCGCGCACCCACGCGAGAAAGTCCGGCGCCTTGGGAAGGAAGCGGATTCTATGCCGGTGGGCCCGTTTCAGATCGCGGATGTCCAACTCGAGCACTTCGCTCCAGTGATCGATACAGTACCATGCGAGACTCCCCTCGATGTCCCGGTAACGCGCGCGTAGCATTTCGCGCGCATCCTGCTCACTCAACCCGCGAGCTTGTGCATAATGCAGGGGCACCAATTCCAGCCAGAAGTAGTTGTCGAAGGCCAAATCCAGGAGCGTACCGTCCATGTCCACGAGAACGGTGTCCACGCCGCCCCAGGCGACGATTGAGTCAGACGGACGACGCTGAGCAATGGAGGATTGCATTGGCATTGAAGCAATCATGATACTGGATCGAAAGGCAGCGCGGCGATGAATACCCTCACGCTTGTGGAAGAAATCCGTGAGATCTGCGCCGCGGCCGGCGAAGCCATCATGTCGGTCTACGCGCGGGACTTTGACGTGGAGTTAAAGGCCGACCGGTCGCCGGTTACCGAAGCCGACCGTACAGCCGACGCCGTCATCGCCGCCGGGCTTGCACAACTTCGCCCGGCATTGCCCGTGTTGTCGGAGGAAACCGCACCGACCGCCTGGGCGGAACGGCAGCGGTGGAAACGCTATTGGCTGGTCGATCCATTGGACGGGACCAAGGAATTCATCAAACAGAACGACGAGTTTACCGTCAACGTCGCGCTCGTCGATGACCACCGTTCCGTACTTGGAGTCGTGCTTGCGCCGGCGCTGGACGTTGAGTATTCAGGCGTTCTCGGCACGGGCGCCTGGCGCCGGCGGGTCGGCGGGTCGCCCGAGCCCGTGCGTACTTCCCGACGACTTTCGGGCCCGCTCAAGATCATGGGCAGCCGAAGTCACCCCGGCCCCGGGCTGGCCGCGTATCTGGAGCGCCTCGGCCCCCACAAAATCAAGCCCATGGGAAGCTCGCTGAAGGTCTGTCTGGTGGCCGACGGGCAGGCGGACGTGTACCCGCGCCTGGGACCGACCTCGGAATGGGATACCGGGGCAGCACAGGCTATCCTGGAGAGTGCCGGTGGGGGTATGATTGACTTGGCGGGCCAGCCGCTCAGGTACAATACGAAGGATCGTCCGACGAACCCTCATTTCCTGGCTGTCGGAGACCCTGAGCGGGATTGGCTGCGCGCTTTGCATACCGATAAATGGCAGAGAAAATAGAAACTGACGCATTTAAAAATGTAGAGCGGCTCAAAGAGTTGCGAATTGAGCACCAAGACCTGGACCAGGTTATTTCCCGGTTGGTCGTAGATCCATATGTCGATCAGATCATGCTGCGGCGCTTGAAGAAGCGCAAGCTGCTGATCAAGGACATGATCGCCCAGCTGGAAAGTTCCCGAATCCCGGATCTGAACGCGTAACGCATACTGCATTGAGCCTCTCGACCTCGTCGCAATCGCGGCGAGGTGTTCCGTTGTTGGCTATTGTTGGCTGAGTGCGCGACGACCCGGATATCCTATCGATCGTCTACTTCCGTCGCCGGTCCGCTCACGCTCTGCCGGGACACCTCGGCCAAATGATGAAGCGTTTGCCGCAGACCGGGGCGCAGCACCACCGCCAACGAGTCGGCGAGGCTCCACAACTCCTGACCGAATACCAGGCAACCATCCGCGTCCAGCCACAGGGTTTCCCGTGCTACCAGCGAGTTGACCAGATTTTCGAACAGCGCGGAATCAAAGAGGTCCGGCGAGTTGAATCGATAGACGATGGAGAGTTGCTCGGCCGCGGTGGCGCATCGGCTCTGCAGTTCGGGCTGCGTGACCACCCCCGGGCCGGCCTCCAGTAGCGCGTCCACGGTCAAGTAGTAACGCTCAAGGAAGGTCTGAACGATTTCCGCGCAGAGGTCGAACTGCGCGGAATATCGGCCGCCCTCCTCCGGGCGAGCAATGTAATTCGCGTCCTGCCGCAGCAGGTCCAGATCGGCCATGGCAGCCACGACGGCACGAATCGTCCGCGGCAATTGCGGCAGCTCCCAACGCAAGAACAGGTCTGTCTTCAGGCAAGGATAAATCCTCAGAATATGCCCCTCCATTTCCGTCTCGGAGATTTGCGACGCGTTTGTCAGGGCAGTCGCGATGAGCGAGGGCAGCGCAAACAGGTGCAGAATGTTGTTGCGGTAGTAGCTGGCCAGGACGGTTCGACGTTCGTCCATTCTCAAGACGTCTCCGAGCGGATTCGGCTGGCGGATGAGCCATCGCATCGCCTCGCAGTGGCGAATCATTGCCGCGGGGCGCTGTTGGCTCATGACCGTTCGCGACGCATAGGGCACCCGCTTCAACAACGCCAGGTAGAGCGCCAACTGAGACTCGAGTTCGGCTTCCACTATGGCCTGCCTGGGCATGCTCAAAACCACCAGCGAGGTCAAATTGACAGGATTGACTACCGCGGCCTCGTTGATCGCGGTCATGATCTTCGCGCCAATGCTTTCGACCGCCGACGCCATCCATGGCGGACGCAAGCCGGCCCCTCCCGGTTCGTCCCGCCACGCGGGGTGGCACGCGTCCAGCATCTCCTCCAGGCGGACCGGATCTCCGAAATTCACCCTCACGGTCCCGAACCGCTCACGCAGGGTCTTCAGCGCCCTCAGAAAGCCTGTCAGAGATTCCCGCCGCTTGGGCTTGCCCCTCAATTCGCCAATGTATGTCTGACCCTCCAACAGTTTCTCGTAGCTGAAGTGCACAGGCACGAACACCACGGGACGTGTTCGATCGTGGACATGGCATTCGGCGGTCATTCGCACCATGCCGAGCTTCGGCGGCAAGAGCCGGCCGGTCCGACTGCGGGTTCCCTCGACGAAGTACGCCGCCGGAAACCCCCTCGACAGGAGCGTGCGGAAATAACCGCGGACGACCGCCGAATACAACGCATTGTTCCGGAATGTGCGGCGGATGAAAAACGCGCCGCCCGAGCGCAGTATCGGTCCGATGAACGGAATGTTGAGATTGATCCCCGCAGCGATATGGGGCAGCGCCAGGCCCCGCCTGTAGAGCACGTACGACAGCAGCATGTAGTCGATGTGGCTACGGTGGCAGGGTACGTAGATCAATTCGCTGCCCGGCGCCAGCTGATCGAGACTATCGATGTTCATCACTTCGACGCCCTCGTAAATGCGGTTCCACAACCACGCGAACAGCCGGTCCAGTACCCGGACGACGGGGTAGGAATAGTGGGCCGCAACCTCGTTGGCGTAGCGGCGGGCTCTGGCACGGGCACGGGTGGTTCCGCCACGCTTCGCAGACGCCTCACGCCGAATGGCATCCCTGACGTCACCATCGGCGAGCACCTCGTTCAGCAGCAATCGCCGATGCGAGACATCCGGTCCGATCGTCGCGGCTCGCTGGCTTTCGAAGTACGCCGCCAACCGGGCGATCGCCTGGCTCGCCACCCGCGGCACCTCCCGCGTGCCGATGCCGAGTTCCGCGAGCGATACCGGATCGCCGATCTTGACCAGGGTATCGCGGCCGTGGAACAGCATCGAGAAAAACCGCCGTGTTCTCCCGGACACGGCCCAGTCTTCGGCGAACAACAGCTTGATCCAGGAGTGCTCCGCGGTCGGCGCGCGGCCCAGGTAAATCGCGACGGGAAGGAGTTGAATATCGTCGGCCCCTTCCACGCGCACGCGGTCGATCAATGTTCGCACGGTGGCATCGCCGGCGGACGCCCACCGCCGCGGCAGCCAGCCTGTCAGCCTTCGCATGCTCCATAGCGTCGGCGGGTCGCCCGATCGGGAGCACGAGTGGTGCGGCCGCGGCCAGCCGCGCGTGATGCTCAGATCCGCGAGAACCAGGCGATCGAGCATTCGGGCGTTCTCAAGAACGTAGCAGAGAGGACCCAGGTCGCCTGGATCGCAGTTGGTCTTGACGTGGTAGCGCACGCACAGCAGTGCCAATCGACGAACGAAACGCCGCCACCGCGCTGGAAACGCTACGGCTTGCGTCCTGTCTCGTCCCTCGTTGCTGCCTTTGAGATCCACCGGGCCATTCAATTCCGTGGCAGCTCATGATATCGGGCTGCGCTCCCAAGCACACTGCAAAGGGCAACTGGTGTTCATCAGGTGCGAATGGCATGAGTTCGACCCCGCGAGTAGAATCCCGAAGCAGAAACCGCCGAACGCAGGTCAGGATCGGTGAAGTTCGTGAACAAAAAAACAACGATCGTTTTTCTCGTCGCGTCGTTTTCCGCTATCGCTACAACGGTGCACGCGGCGGACGAGCAGCATTCGCTGCCGGATGGATTCGTCTATCTCGACCAGGCAATCCCCGATCTCGTCGTCGATCTGCGCTACGTTACCCGCAACAACTTCATTGGCCGGCCGGTCGACGGCTACCGGCACGCGCACGCGATTCTGTCCGAGCCGGCTGCGGCAGCCCTCGCCGAGGTTCAGGCCGCACTGCGTCCGTACGGTCTTGGGCTCAAGGTCTTCGATGCCTACCGGCCGCAACGTGCCGTCGATCACTTCGTTCGTTGGGGTGAGGATCTGGAGGATCAGCAGACCAAGACCGACTACTACCCCGACGTTGCCAAGCAGGACTTGTTCGCGGAGGGATACATCGCCGCCCGATCGGGCCATTCGCGGGGCAGCACGGTGGACCTGACCATCGCCTATCGCGACGCGGCGGGATCGATACACGAACTCGACATGGCCTCACCGTTCGACTTCTTCGGCCCGATCTCGTGGCCGGAAAGTCCGGGAGTTTCCGCCCAGCAGCGCGCCAATCGAATGCTGCTGCAGCGCCTCATGACCGCGTACGGTTTCGCACCCTACGCGCAGGAATGGTGGCATTTCACCCTCAGGGACGAGCCCTACCGGGACACCTGGTTCGATTTTGCGAACTGAGCTCAATGGCCGGACTGGCCGCGAGCGGAGCGGCGCCCACAGCACGGAATTGGTGAGCGATGCGGGCTAGTACACCAACAACTTTGAAATGATCGATACTTCATGTAGACTCTCAAATTTGAATTACAACCTATTAATAGTTGGGAGTTTTAATATGATGAAGAAGTACAAGGTGACCTTAACGACAGAAGAGCAGGCGATGCTAAGGGACTTGGTGTCCGTGGGCAAAGCCGCCGCCCGCAAGATCACGCACGCCAGAATACTGTTGCTGGCGGATGAGCATTCGGAGGACGGCAACCAGACAGACGATGCGATCGTCAGGGCGTTGCAAGTCGGCTCCGCGACCGTCGCTCGGGTTCGCCGTCGTTTTGTGGAACAAGGCCTCGAAGCGGCATTGAATCGCCAGTTTCAGCGTAACCGCAGAGCCAAGAAATTGGATGGCGAGGGCGAGGCGTTTCTGGTGGCGACGGCCTGTTCGGAGGCGCCGGAGGGACGCACATCCTGGACATTGAGGTTGTTGGCGGATCGGCTGGTCGAATGCAACATTGTCGATTCCATCAGTCCCGAGGCGGTGAGACAGACGCTAAAAAAAACGAACTTAAGCCTTGGTTGAAGGACTGCTGGTGCATTGCGCCGAAACGCAATGCCGACTTCGTCTGCGCGATGGAGGATGTCCTGGAAGTGTATCGGCGTGATTTTGCCGAGGACGAGGTCCTGGTTTGCATGGATGAAACGAGTAAGCAACACATCAAGGAAACCCGCACGCCGACGCCGACGCGACCGGGCGATGCGGCGAAATACGACTACGAATACGAACGCAATGGCGTCAGCAACCTGTTCATGCTGTGCGCACCGCTGGAGGGTTGGCGGCATGTCAAGGTGACGGACCGTCACACGAAGGTCGATTGGGCGGAATTGATCGAGGAATTAGTGGACGACCATTTCCCGGAGAAACGCAAGATCGTGTTGGTGATGGACAATTTGAACACCCATAAATTGTCCTCGCTCTATGAAGCCTTCGACCCGGCGAAGGCGCGCCGGATAGCCGAGCGGCTGGAAATTCATTTCACCCCCAAGCATGGCAGTTGGTTGAACATGGCTGAAATTGAAATCGGCGTCATGGCGCGTCAATGCCTTAATCGCCGCTTGGGAAACCAACGCATCCTGAGAAGCGAAATTGACGCATGGCGGAAACAGCGCAATGAGGAAGCCACGCGCGTCAACTGGCGCTTCACAACGGATGATGCACGCACGAAGTTGAAGTCACTTTATCCATCAATACAAAGTTGACGTAGTACTAGTATTGCAGGATGAACCTGATAGCCGACATCGGCGCTACCCACGCGCGTTGCGCCTTCATCGACCGGAAGGGCCAAATTCTGGCGCCGAAGACCTTCCGGAACCGCGAGTTCCACAGCCTTCAGGAACTATTGCAAGGCTACCTGAAAGGACGCCGAAGCAGCGGGCGTCCGGAAGGCGCCGCGTTGGCCGTGGCCGGACCCGTACTCGCGGACCAGGTGCGAATGCCGAACATCGACTGGCGATTCTCCCAAGACGAACTCAAGGACGAACTCGGACTGCGCAGACTTGCCGTGGTGAACGATTTCGCGGCGGTGGCCTGGGGATTGCCGGATCTCACAGCGACAGACCTGAAGCAGGTCGGCGGCGGCGCACCCGTCCCCCGTAAGGCGATGGCCACACTCGGCCCGGGCTCCGGCCTGGGTGTCGCCACCGTGGCGCCCTGCGCGGAGGGCTGGACCGTGGTGGACGGCGAGGGGGGTAACAGTACTTTCTCGGGGAGCACTCCGGAGCAGCAGGCCGTCGCCGAGCACATCCGGACGCAACATGGACACTGCTCGCTGGAGAACCTGTTGTCCGGACCGGGTCTGGCCAATATCTACGCGGCTCTCGGGGCGCTCCAGGGCCGCCGCGTCACCCGCCCCAGCCCGGCGCGGGTCAGCGAGTCCGCGGCGGCGGGGGACCCTCTGGCCCGCTCGGCCCGCGACATGTTCTTCGAAGTATTGGGCGCCGCGGCGGGCAACCTTGCGTTGACCGTTGGCGCCAGGGGCGGCGTGTTCATAGCCGGGGGAATCATCCCACGACTGTTGAAGCCATTCGAGAAATCGCGCTTCAGGGAGTGTTTCGAAGCGAAGGGCCGGTACCGTTACTACCTGGAAGACATCCCGACCTTCGTGATCACGGATCCCTTTCCGGCCTTTCGAGGCCTTGGGAAGATTCTCGGGTACCGGTAGGCGTTGCCCACTTGGCAGCGAACCGCGTGCAAGTCAGGTAACGCGACAGAAAAGATATCGGTTCTCGTGATCCAACGGCGTAATCGCCGTCGGCGGACGCATGCCCCAGCCAGTGGAATACGGTGCCAACAGACAAGATACTGGCCCCGTTGGGGGAGTACGGAAAGACAATCGGACTCGCCCAATATGGCTTGGTTATTGGGGGTATTCGCCATGTCTATCGCACTGGGACGGTTCCGTCCGGAATTTCTGCTTTTTGTGCTCGTGGCTACCATGTGCCTATCAGGCGTTTCAATGGCCCAGGAGGCGCCGCGTGCGCTCACGCTCGAGGAGGTGGTGGTAACGGCGCGGCGTATCGAGGAGAACCTCCAGGCGGTGCCGATGGCGGTCAGCGCCTACACCGGCGAAGAACTGGAGTTGCGAGGCGCCTTGGATGTGGTCGATCTGGGGGTCGCCGCTCCCAACGTAGACATTCAGGCAGGCTCCAACTCCATTTCGGGCTTCAGCAGCGCGCCGCTCGTTTTTATTCGTGGCATCGGTCAGACCGACTTTCTTATCGTCTCCGACCAGGCTGTCGGCGTGTATCTGGACGGAGTCTATTTGGCACGGGGCATCGGTAGCCTGCTGGACCTGGTGGACCTGGAGCGCGCCGAGATACTGCGAGGACCCCAGGGAACGCTCTTCGGCCGCAACTCCATCGGGGGCGCCATTAACCTTGTCAGCAAGCAGCCCACCAACGAGTTCGATGCAACCATTAAGCTGACCTTGGGCGAGGACGCGCGTCAGGACCTGGAAGCCATGGTAAACGGCCCGTTGACGGACACCCTCTCCGGGCGGCTTTCCTTATTGCGGCGCGAGCGTGAAGACTATGTCAGGGCGCTACAATATGACGATCTCCGGTTAGGCGGAGACGGTGTCACGGTCGCTCGCGGCCAACTCAGGTTCCAGCCCACGGACTCCTTCACCCTGGACATCGCGGCGGACCTGTCGAGGGAGAGCGAGTCGCCGGCCGCGCAGGTTCCGTTGCTGCTGGGCGGCCCCGGACCCCATTTTTCAGGTACGAACCCGGCGTTGGATGCTCGGCTATACAACGAAAATCGTGGTGGAGTTCCCGGCCTGAGCACCAACCCGGCTCTTTATGGAAATGAAAAGTGCGAAAGAATTTTGACGCTACCCGTATTCAGCGGCTTCGGCTTTGGCAAATACCTCGGCGCTCGGACAGCGCTCAAGAAGACGCGCGGGCGGCTTTGAAACCGCTGGTGCCGTCCTGCTCGGCCGGGTCGCGACGCTGTTGGGCGCGGCCGAGCGCGACCGAGAGCGCGCACCAGACCGCCGCGAAGGGTACGGTGGCGGCCGCCACCAGCGTGATCGCTCCCAAGGCGCTCAAAGCGCCCTGAATGCCGGCGCCGGCAACGTCTCCGCCCCGATAGAGAAATACGTCGATGAGTGGCTTCGCCTTGTACTTCTCGGCTGGTGGAACGACGCTGAACAAGGTCTCCCGCGCGGGGCGGGAAATAGCATAACGGGTGGCCCTGTGCAGTGCCTGGAAAAGCGCCATGACGCCGTACAGCGGCCAGATGGCCAGTACCGCGAACCCCGCCACGGTCACCAGGGGCAGAATCGCCAGGGTCCAGCCCACGCCCAGCCGCTTGATCACCCGGGTGGTGATGAAGATCTGCGTGATCAACGTCGCCCCCTGGGCGAGCGCATCGAACTGGGCGAACGCGCCCACCCGCTGACTGAAGGTGTCGGTGCTGTCCACGATGACGTTCGCCTGGGTGAAGTAGATCAGCGTGTTGGAGATGGCGAGAAAGACGATGAATACGGCGATGCCCAGCAGATACGGCGACTGAGCGACCGCGGTTGCGCCGTCCCAGAAGCTCCCGCCGATACGCTCGCCGGGGCGTACCGCGGCCGCAGTGCCTTGCTCGGTGAGACGGGACTGTTCCGAGCCCACCGCCACCCGATCCAACGTCAGCATGAGGGCGATCGACGCCGCGAAGAATCCGGCGCCGGTGAGCATCAGCCCAACGGGCAGATAGATCGACTCGGTCATCCCGCTGACGGCGTTCGTCGCCCAGCCGCCGACCAGCGCCCCGATGGTGCCGCCGATGCCGATGAACGCAAACATCCGCTTGCCCTGGTCAACATTGAAGATGTCGACCATGAATGCCCAAAACAGGCTGTTGACGAACAGGTTGATGGCGCTGAGCCAGGCGTAGAAGGTATAACCCACGCCGCGCGCGAGCCCGGTCTGTGAATCCGTGCCGATGATCCCGCCGCCCGCGCCGGCGTCGACAGCCAACAGCAATGCAAATCCCACCAGGCAGACGATGACGAACAGGTAGCCGACGGGGATGAAGCGGCGCCGGTCCAGCCGGCTCACCACGCCGCCGAACAGCAGCACGAGAATCAGCGAAGCGATGGAAGTCATTACGAAGAGCCATCGGAGTTGGCCCATTCCACCGGACACGCCCATGGCTTCGCGCACCGGGCGCAGGAAGAAGTAGCCGCATAGCACGCAGAAATAGAACAATGCCGCCAGGACCCCCAGGGATAGTTCTCCCCGCCTGAAGTTCAGCGAGCGTGTTATCCAATCCGTCACGATCTGCTCACTCGGTGCTCTGTTCCCGGTCCGGGGAGCAAGTATAGTGCCCGACAGTGCCACACGTGCATCGACTCATAATCGATTGTGGTATAGATTCCTGTTTCCCGATCAACAACCGATAAGGATTGCTCGTGGCTGCATCGCACAGAACAGAACAGATTCGCAACATCGCCGTCGTCGGTCACGCCGGGTCAGGCAAGACCACCTTGATTGAATCCTTGCTGACGAACGCCGGCGCGATTCGCTCGGCGGGCTCCGTGGAAAAAGGCACCACGGTTTGCGATTTCACCGATCAGGAGAAGCGGCTCGGGCACTCGTTGGACGCGGCGGTTGCGCACCTGGTGCACGGCGACCGGTACATCAACCTGGTGGACACACCGGGGTATCCGGACTTCATGGGCCGCGCCCTCGGCGCCCTGCCCGCCGTGGAGACCGCGGCCATCGTGGTCAGCGCCCAGGCGGGGGTGGAACTGCTGACGCAGCGAATGATGGAGTCCGCCTCAGCGAGCAAACTCTGCCGGCTGATCATCGTCAACAAGATCGACGCGCCGGACACCGATCTTCAGGCGGTGTTGGCGGAAATCGTCGCGACGTTCGGACGGCGCTGCCTGCCCGTGAACCTGCCGGCGAACGGCGGTACGACCGTCGCGGACTGTTTTTTCGAGCCTGCCGACGCCACCCCGGATTTCTCTTCCGTCGATGAAGCGCACACCCAGATCGTCGACCAGGTGGTGGAGTTGGATGACGAACTCATGGAACTGTACCTGGAGCACGGCGAGGATATCTCCCTGGAACAGCTTCACGATCCCTTCGAGCGCGCCCTGCGCCGCGGCCACCTCATACCGGTATGTTTCGTTTCGGCGCAAACCGGCTCAGGATTGAACCAGTTGCTGCGCGTATTTTCCGAACTCATGCCCAGTCCGCTGGAAGGCAACCCGCCGGAGTTCTCCACAGGAACCGGAGACGATGCAACGCCGTATCGGGTCGACCCCGCCGCCGCGGATGCACATTTTCTTGGCCACGTTTTCAAGATCAACGTCGACCCCTATGTCGGCCGCCTGGCCACATTTCGCGTGCATCAGGGGCAAATCAAGACCGGTGGGCAGATCTTCATCGGCGAGCAACGCAAGGGCGTCAAGCTGGCTCACCTTTACCGCGTGCAGGGCAAGAACCTGGAAGAAGTGCCCGCGGCGGTGGCGGGTGACGTGTGCGCGGTCTCCAAGATCGAAGACATCGGCTTCGACGACATAATTCACTCCAGCCACGATGAGGACGAGCTGCGCATGCGTCCCGTGGCCATCCCGGCGCCGATGCACGGCGTCGCGCTGGAGCTGACCCAACGCGGCCAGGAAAAAAAGCTCTCCGATGCGCTGCACAAGCTCTCCGCCGAGGATCCCAGCCTGCGGATCGAATTCAATGCACAGGCCAACGAAACGGTCTTGCGAGGGATGGGTGAGTTGCACGTGCGGGTCGTGCTGCAGCGTATGAAGGACGAATTCGGCGTCGATCTCGGCACTCATCCGCCGAAAATAGCCTACCGGGAGACCGTATTGCGGCCAGCGGAAGGCCATCATCGGCACAAGAAACAAACCGGCGGCGCCGGACAGTTCGGCGAAGTCTATCTGAAGATCGAACCGCTGCCGCGCGGCGGCGGTTACGAGTTTGCCAACAAGGTGGTTGGCGGCTCCATTCCGGGGCAATTCATCCCGGCGGTGGAAAAGGGTGTCAAGCAGGTTCTCGACGAAGGCGCCGTCGCCGGCTATCCGCTGCAGGATGTCAAGGTGATCGTCTATGACGGCAAGCACCACCCGGTGGATTCCAAGGAGGTTGCCTTCGTTGCCGCGGGTAAGCGCGCCTTTGTCGACGCCATTTCCAAGGCGCGGCCGATCGTGCTCGAACCCGTGGTCAAGATCGAGGTCACGACGCCCAGTACCTCGGTGGGCGACATCACCGGCCACCTCTCCGGTATACGCGGCCGCATCGCCGGAAGCGACACCGTACCGGGCAATCGCGTAAAGATTTCCGCCCGGGTACCGCTCGCCGAACTCGGCGACTACCAGACGACGCTCAAGTCGCTCACCGGCGGAGAAGGCATGTTCACCATGGAATTCGACCACTATGAGACCGTGCCGCAGCCGTTACAGAAGGCGTTGGAGAAGAACTTCAGGCCAGATGCCGACGAGTCCTAGCAGTTGGTCGGACGTGACCGTGGTGACCCCGGTGTTCAACCCCGACGGCAAGGAGTTGATTTTCTCCCTGGCATGCAGAGCTCACCATGCCGACATCGGCGGCAGCACTCCGGGGTCCATGCCGGCGAGCAGCACGACCATCCACGAGGAGGGCGTGCTCATCGACAACGTCGTGCTGGTGGATGCCGGAATACTCCAGGAGGACGTCGTGCATGCCTATATGGACCACATCAAGCGCAACGCCGAGGAGTGTGTCCGCGGCGCCATCGCGTCACTTCGCGACGGCGCCTGGGCGTTGGAACTCGACGGCGGCGAACAGTTGTGTGTACGCATCTCCATCGACCCTCAAAGCCGCTCCGCCAGCATCGATTTTGACGGCACCTCGGCCGAAAGCCCGGGCAATTTCAATGCACCCGCCTCCATCGCACGCGCGGCGGCGCTGTACGTGTTCCGGACCCTGGTCGAGGAGGCCATTCCGCTCAACCAAGGCTGTATGAAACCCCTTACAATTCGCCTACCCGACACGTCCCTCGTCAATCCCCGTTATCCCGCTGCCGTGGCCGCCGGCAATGTGGAAACATCCCAGTGCATCACCGACGCGCTGCTGGCGGCGCTTGGCGTCTGCGCCGCATGCCAGGGCACCATGAACAACCTGACCTTCGGCAATGAACGCCATCAATACTATGAGACGATTTGCGGTGGGTCCGGCGCCTGGCCCCGTTCGGGCTCGCGGGTGGCGGCGACGGCCAGAGGGGCCGAAACTACGTGATTCGTTCAACGGGAGAGGTGGAGATTCTCGAAGCGACAGCCGACGTGCGGTTGCAGACGAATTACCGCTTCGTGGTTGAGACCCCGGGCGGCGGCGGTTACGGTTCGCCCGAATAAGACGCGCCGGAATTTGAGGGCATTTCGGCAGCTACACGGCGAAAGGCGGTAAAATAGATTGAAATATTCGAGGAACGCATATGAAAGGCGACACCAGGATCATCGCGATCTTGAACCGGGTACTGCTCAACGAGCTCACGGCGATCAACCAGTACTTTCTCCATTCACGCATGTACAAGAACTGGGGAATTACGGAACTCGCGGAGCACGAGTACAAGGAGTCGACCGAAGAGATGCAGCACGCTGACAGCCTCATCGATCGCATCCTCTTTCTGGAGGGATTACCCAACCTGCAGGATATCGGCAAGTTGCTGATCGGTGAAGATGTCCGCGAAATGCTCGAATGCGATCTTGCACTGGAAAATGCGGCAATCCCGGTATTGCGCGAAGGCATCGCGCTCTGTGAGAACGAGAACGACTATGTCAGCCGCCAGCTTCTGGACAGTATCCTCAAGAACGAAGAAGAACACGTGGACTGGCTCGAGGCCCAGTTCGACCTGATCGAACGGATGGGGATCGAGAACTACGTACAGCTGCGAAGCGGCGCGGCGGACTGAGGCGGCATACCCCGATAGCGATCGGCGCTAACACCGATTTGTGTAGCGATGGCGCCGAGACGCCCGCTTCCCCGAACGGGTCGGCGGCCACGGATCGGTGAGATTCAGGAGCTGAGTCAGGCGGCGTTGGTCGTCCGTCCCGGACCCTCGACGGACGAGCCGTGGACGTCCTGAATCACTTGTTCCGCTACCTCGAGGCAGCGACCGCAACTGGGCCCCGCGCCCAGTTGTTTGTATATGACCTCGGCAGAACGCAGACCCGAATGAGCCGCGCTGCGGATGTCCTGTTCCCGGTAACGGTTGCAGATACAGACGAACATGGCGAGAACTTATGACAATCAAGAATGATTGTCAATTACATTTGAAGTGATTACATTTGAAGCAATTTGTTCTTGCTAACCGGCGCTAGCGTTTGAGCAGCGTTTCGGCGCCGGCGAGGATTCGCTCCGGAAGGGGCAGACGGCGCTTGTAGCGGAGTCGGTAGAGATCGTACTCTGACGCAGCCTCGGCAAGGAAATCGTCGCTGGTCTTGAGTTCGTCGACAAGGCCCAGTTCCAAAGCCCGGGTGCCATGCCAGTATTCGCCCGTAGCGACGTTGTCGATATCGAGCTGCGGCCGGTGCGCGGCGATTTGCGCCTTGAACAGCGCGTGAATTTCTTCAATCTCCTCTTTGAGCTTTTCCCGGCCTTCGTCCGTATTCTTGCCGAAGATCGTCAGGGTGCGCTTGTGCCGCCCGGCCGTAACCTGCTCGAAATCCACGCCCCTGGCCTCCAGAAAGCGATGGAAATTGGGCAACTGCGCGAGCACCCCGATGGACCCGACGATCGCAAACGGAGCGGCGATGATGTGGCTGGCGACACAGGCCATCAGGTAACCCCCGCTCGCCGCCACCTTGTCGACGGAGACGATCAGCGGCAGCCCTTGCTGCCTGATCCGCAAGAGCTGCGATGCCGCGAGACCGTGCTCGTGCACGGTGCCGCCGGAATTTTCGAGTCGCACCAGGACGCGATCATCTTTCGAAGCCACGGCGAGCACCGCCGATACCTCCTCGCGAAGCGACG
The DNA here is from genome assembly GCA_965237785.1 of Candidatus Rariloculaceae bacterium. Lineage (GTDB taxonomy): Bacteria > Pseudomonadota > Gammaproteobacteria > Steroidobacterales > Rariloculaceae > UBA6522. Next base: position 3,641,685 of record OZ250159.1, on the reverse strand, counting down.
CGGTCGCCGTGGCGCGGATGTCACCCTTGAAATCGATGACATAGATGCGATGCTGCTGGGATCCCTTCTTTTCGAGTTGCTTGCTCTCGACCTTGCGCTGCTTGGCCGTCTGCTTGAATTGCTCCTTGCCGTAAACGGCGCGGCGTACGGTGTCGCCCAAGGCCTCGAAACGCTTGTTCAGGTGCTCCACGGTGAGCCCGGCTTGCTCCGCACCGCGCCTGAGCTCGGTGATGATGAAGCCACTCACGACCACGATGGCCAGGGCGAGAGTACCCAGTTTGGCGACAAACAGCCCATAGTCGAAAATATATTCAAGCATTGGTGCAACCGACCTTTAACGAATCCAGCGATCCCGACGCCGTAGCCGCATGGCTCGCCAGCGATTGACATCCGCCGTGGAAGAAGGGTGAGACGACGGGGCTAGAGGCCGACATTATTCATCTCGAATACCCGCTCCGCCCGATAGCTCGAGCGCACCAGCGGACCGGCAACCACTTCCAGGAAACCCCTCTCGAGCCCCCATTGACGATACCTCGCGAACGTCTCCGGAGCGACGTAGCGACGGACCGGAAGGTGGTTCAATGTGGGGCGAAGGTACTGGCCGAAGGTGACGATATCGACGTTGTTATGCCGCAAGTCGTCCAGGGTGTCCCGGATTTCGTCATCGGTCTCGCCCAATCCGAGCATCACGCTGGTCTTGGTCAACACCCGCGGACGATATTGCTTTGCGGCAGAGAGCAAGCTCAACGTTTGCTCGTAACCGGCCCTGGGATCGCGCACGGGATGAGTGAGTCGGCGCACCGTCTCGATATTCTGCGCGAACACGTCCACGCCGGAATCGATCACTGTATACACGCTTGATTTCTTGCCGGCGAAGTCCGGGGTCAGCGCCTCCACGGTGGTTTGCGGACGGCGCCGCTTGATCGCCTCGACGCACTTTGCATAGTGCCCGGCTCCGCCGTCCGCCAGGTCGTCGCGGTCCACGGAGGTGATGACGACGTACTTCAAACCCATGAGTGCGACGGAGGCCGCCGCGTGCGAAGGCTCCTCCGGATCCAGCCAACCCCCTGGATTGCCGGTATCCACTGCGCAAAAGCGGCAAGCGCGGGTGCAAACCGAGCCCATCAGCATCAGCGTTGCAGTGCCGGCGGACCAGCACTCGCCGATGTTCGGGCACATCGACTCCTCGCAGACAGTCGCCAGTTTGTTTTCGCGCACGGTACACTTGACCCTGGCATACGCCTCGCCCGAGGGAATTCTCGCCTTGAGCCAGGGCGGCTTGGGAAGTATCGCGCCTTCATCATCGCGGGCGCTCGGTTTGACGCCGTTTTTTACCGCCATGAAGCCGGCGGCGGTACGGTACTTCCGGCCGCTGTGCACTACGGGTATGCCGTAAAACTCGTTCACGTGGTATTCCGATTGTCCGCCTGCAGGCGGACCTTGCGTTGGCGTATCATTATCTCATGGAATCCAGGAAACACGTCCAGTGAAATCGTTACGCTCAGCGTGGCAGTCGACCCTCGCGTTGGTAGCCCTCGCCCTGTTCCCGACACATCCGGCGCTCGCTCAGGATCTACGCAGCCCGCTGTTTCAGGCCGCCGACGCGGCCCTGACGGCGGCCGAGACCGCCAACGCCGCGGTTCTGGCGCCAGCCGCCTTCGAAACGGGAATGGACAACTACACCGCGGCAGAGAATGACCTGGCCCGCGGGCGGAGCATCAACCGAATACAGAATCGTCTCGCCGCCGCCGAAGCCGCGTTCAGCGAGGCGGTGGAAACGGCCGAAGTCGCTGCCATCGCGTTTGCGCCCCTGATCGCGACGCGGGAGGAGGCGTTGAATGCCCGAGCGGATATCTTCGCCGTGGAGTTATGGAACGATGCGGAAGCCTCCTTCAAGGCCGCCAGCCGACGCCTGGAATCCGCCAATTCCGCGGCTGTCAGTAATCGGGCGGCGGCAACGGAGGTGCTCTACCGTGACGCCGAACTGACGGCCATCAAAGCGCAGAACCTCAGCCAGACGCGGGCGCTTCTGGCCCAAGCGCGCCAGGACGGGGTGCCGCAGTACGCACCGAGGACCTACGCGCAAGCCCAGGAGCTGCTCGCACAGGCCGAGGAGCTGCTCGACCAGAACCGCTACGAGGCAGAACCCGCCCGCCTCCTGGCGGAAAGGGCCAACTACGAGATCCGGCACGCGATATTTCTGAGTGAGCGGATTCGCCAATTGATTGAGCAAGACGGGACGGTCGAGGACCTCATTCTGGGTTATGAGCAGCTAATTACGGAGGTCGCGGCGGCGGCGGGCCGCGAACCGCGCCTGGATGCCGGCGTCGAGCCTCTTGCCGCGGGGTTGGCGGCCGATTTCGAAAGTATTCGCCAGCGCGAGCGGCAACTGCAAATCGATATCGAGGAAAGTCGGATACGAATTCTCGGGCTTGAGGAGGAAATCCGGGAGTTGGACGAACAACTTGGCGGCGTCTTTCGGGAGCGGGTCGCACTGGTCCAGCAGCTGGAAGCCGAGGAACGCAGTCGCGAGCAGTTTCTCAGGATCGAGAACATGTTCTCCAGCAACCAGGCTCAGGTTTCCCGCCAGGGCGACAGTGTCATCGTCACGCTGACAGGATTGACCTTCGCGAGCGGTTCCTCGCAAATCGACGCTGCCAATGCGCCGCTGTTGGCAAGCCTCGGCGATGCCGTGAACGTTTTCCCGCAATCCCGGCTCGTCGTTGAAGGTCATACGGATTCCTATGGCGGAGCCCAGTCCAACATGGCGCTGTCACGATCCAGAGCCGAGGCAGTCGGCGCCTACTTGAGCGAGCAGTTGGGGGTTTCCGCCGGGCGGATCAGCGCGTTGGGCTACGGTGAAACACAACCCGTCGCCAATAACGAAACCGCGTCAGGCCGCGCCCGAAACCGCCGGATCGAAGTTCGCATCACGCCTCAGCCCGGGGGTTAGCGCTCGAAAAGATGATTCGCACGGGCCGGGTCATGAAAGCTTGGTATAGTCTGCAACGCCGGAAAAGGCGTGATGATTGTGAAGTGGGCTGGAGGATAACCTGTGCGGTATCTGCATACGATGGTGAGAGTGACCCATCTCGAGGAGTCGCTGGACTTTTTTTGCCAAAAGTTGGGGCTGAAGGAAATCCACCGCAAGGATAACGAGGCGGGGCGCTACAGCCTCATCTTCGTGGCGCCGGAGGGCCAGGAAGAATGCCCGCTGGAATTGACTTACAACTGGGACCCCGAGCCCTACGATGAAGGTCGCAATTTCGGCCATGTCGCTTACGAGGTGGAGGACATCTATGCCACCTGTCAGCGGCTGATGCAGTCGGGCGTCACCATCAATCGGCCGCCACGAGACGGGCGCATGGCGTTCATCCGCTCTCCGGACAATATATCCGTGGAGTTGCTGCAAAAGGGCGACGCCCTGGCACCGGCCGAACCCTGGTCCTCCATGGGCAATTCGGGTCGTTGGTAGCCTGGCTCTCGCCGGTCGGCTGCATCGGCCCGGTGGCCGCGGCAGGCGAGCCGGCAGAAATGGGGCAGCGTCAACGATACAGCGGCAGCAACTCGCGATCGCGGGCCTCGACCGACCGGGTACGAGTCACGGCGTCGGCCTGGGCCAGGGCGTCCCGCAGCGCACTGCCGTCCCAAGCGGGCGAATCCGGACCGTAAAGACTGCGTTCCAGCGCAAGAATCGCCGCCGCCAGATCCTTCGGTACCGCCGCGGCCAGATTCCCCAGAGTCTGCGGAGCCGTTTCGAGCCGTACGCTCCCCCAACGCAATAATAGGTCCCGTGCCCGGCGGGCATCGCTGACCGCACAGGCGGCGCGCAGTTCCCGAAGCAAGCGCCGGTCAGTCGTCCTGCGCGGCTCCTCCGCCCGGGCGGGCCGGACCGTCACTCGCTTCGTCCGGCCGACCTGCCACCAGAGCAAGAGCGTCAACACCCACGCCGCTGCGAGCGCGGCGCTGATTCCCTGCCAAAGACGCAGCACGCCGCCGGAGGTCGTTTCGGCGGCGGGCGGCACGATCTCAGGCAGCGCCAGTGCCGCTTCGGCGCCCATCTCGCGGCTTGGCAGCACCGTGACCTCTCGGGGCGGAATTCGCGTCACCTCCCATTCCTGGGTACCGACATTGAACCACGGCATCTCAACAGCAGGAATCGTCAGCGGTCCGGCCGTTTGCGCGATCACCGCGAAGCGCTCGGTGCGCACGGCGCGCGTCGTGTCGACACCGCCTTCTCGAACCATTTCGGGTTGATCCGCGTACTGTTGCAGGGCATCGGTCTCGAAGACGTTCAGATCCGGAAGCTGCGTCTCCAACAAGCCGTCGGCTTCGACTCGAAGCGTGCGCGTTTGCGGGATGCCGGCCGTGAATTCCTCCGGGTCGCCGCTCCAACGCTGTTCGATGGCCAACTGCCGGGCCGGCAACCAGGCCGCGCCAGCCAGCTCCGGTGGCGGCGCCACCGCCGGCAATACGGTCAATCCCACCGGCTCGGAGCGGAATCTTTGCAAACTTGAAAATCCGGATGCGGTGATCACGACCGCTTCGAACACCATGGGCTGGATGGTGAATTCGCCGGCCACCTGGGGAAAGACCGCGTAGCGACGCTCCAGCACAATGAAGGTACGGTCCTCCAGGACAGTCTGGTATTCCCGATCCTCTCCCAGTGGGACAATGATCGTTTCGCCGCCGGTTACGTCCGGGGGTGTCAAGCTCGAACGTCCCGTGCTGACGGCCCGGAACAGCCGCTGCGTGTAGATCGCCTGAGACTGGACATAGGCGGTCTCGGGGGAGATTTCCACCTCCAGGAAGATGTCACCGGGGGCGTCGCTGGAGAGCGCCGGAAGAATTTCCACGTCGACCGGATTGGAGAGCGAGCCGGCCAGTTCCACGGGCGGCAGAGTGAATGAACCCTCCCCTCGCGGCATCAACTGAAAGCGCCATTCGGTGACCTGCATCGTACGCCCGCCTGCCATCTGGATGCTGGTGTTGCGGCTGCGCTGCAGGACTTCGAAGTTCGAGGTCAGCAAAGAGAGATCGGGTTCGACTCGGACTTGTCCCTCGACCGCGAGGACATAGGTGAACGACTCGTTCTCCCTGACCGTGGTCCTGTCCACGCTGGCACGAAGCATCGCGTCCTGCGCGTACATCGGGGCCGCGCCCGAAAGGACCCAAAGTCCGCAGAAGATCCGAACCGCCGTCGACGGGTTCACCACGGCTGCTCCTCATCGCCCGGCCAGACGTAGTTGCCTTCCTGATCGATACCGAGGCGTTGGTATTGGTAAAGAAACTTGCGCCGCAACAGCCCGCCCGGGTCCTCCGGAATTCGCCTGAGCCACTGCTCCGCCGCCTGCTCGGACGCCCATTCCTCCAATTCGCCCGGGGTGGGCAAGGGCTCGCCTTCCGGGGGCGCGTCCTCGGGCTCCGCCGGTACGGGTTGATTCTGCGCCTGCTGCTCGCTCCGATCCGCCTGCTGTCCGGACTGCGACTCAGAATCCTCGCCCGGTGTGGATTCGGATTGATCCGCAGCCTCGTTCTGGGCGGATGCCTGCGCCTCGTTGCCTTCGGACTCACCTTCCTCGCCGCTGTCACCCTGGGATTGCTCGGGAAGATTCCGCAGCAGCAAGTCGCGGTTGAATCGCGCGTCTTCGTGTTCGGGGTCAAGTTCGAGGGCTTGTTCGTACGCTTGTATCGCCTCGCCGATAGACCCCGCCCGCGCCAAGGCATTACCGCGGTTGTAGTGGCCATCCGCGGTCCGGGTTGGTACCAGCGTTTCGGCGCTGGCGTCGAATTGACCCGAACGGTATTGCGCCGCGGCGCGCCAATCCGGGTCTTCGAAGAGTTCGCTGGCGCGTTCGTGGTCTTCAGCGTGAAAAGCCGCTTCGGCCTGTTGGTCCGGCCGCTGCCACAGCTCAGCCCAGGTCAATGCCTCGGCCCGGTGTCCGGGCAGGGCGAGTCCAACGATCCACACCACCACCCATCCGCGCCTGAAGGAAAGCGCCAACAGGGGCAACAGCAGCAGCACCAGCCAAACCCCCCGATCCCGCCAAATCTCCGTGCGCAGTTCCTCGTCACTGTCGGCAAACGCTGCTGCGGGTATCGGTGTTGCGGAAAACAGCCGGTCCAGGTCCCGGTCGTCCGGGGTCAGACCGGCGAACTGCCCACCGCCTGCTTCGGCCAGTCGCTGCAACGAGGCGAGATCCACGCGGTTGACCACCACCTGACCACGGGCGTCGGTAAGGAAACCCCCGCCCGCCTGCGGTATTGGACCACCCATTGCCGTTCCCACCGCGAGCACATGCAGGCTCATGCCCTCTCCGCGCAGCTCCCGGGCCAACTCCAGCGCCGCCGGGGATATGCCCGAATCGCTGACCAGCAGGATTTCCCCACGGCTGGCCGCGGCCTGTTGCAGGAGTTGCGCGGCACGGCGGATGCCTGCCTCGGGATAGCTGCCGCGGCTGGGCATGATGTCGCTGGTCAAGCTCGACACCAGCGCGGCGATGGTCCGCGTATCCGTGGTCAGTGGCGTGACCGTAAAGGCGTGAGCGGAAAACACGACCAAGCCTGTCTGGCCGCTTTCGCGCCGCTCCAGGAGAGAATACAGCTTCAACTTGGCTCGCTCGAGCCGGCTCGGTTCCACGTCGCCGGCATCCATGGAGCGAGACAGGTCCAGGACCACGACCAACGCTTCGGATGAGCGTACCGCCGGCGCCGGCATCCGCTCCCAGGCGGGCCCGGCCAGGGCGAGAATTGCCAACGTCCAGGCGGCCAATGCGCCGGTCAACAGCCAGCGGTTGCCGCGCAAGGCGCCGTCGGCAGCCGTCAGCACGAGGGGTTGCAGCGCCTCGTCCACCCAAGCCTGCCAGCGGCCCGCTGTCGCGTTGCCGCGCGTGAACCGCCAGATGAGCCAGGCGCCGGGCGGCAACAGCAGCAACCACAGCGGCCGAAGGAAGTGGAACTCAGCCATCCACCGCCTCCACTGCAGTCTTGCGGCTTCCCGGCCGGAGCGCCAATGCGGCCCAAAGCAGGCTCAAGCCCAGAGCCGCACCCAACGGCCAGAAGAAATACTCGTCGATCGGTCGGAATCCCGTCTCGTCCGTTGCGGCCGGTTCAAGCTCGTCCAGAATGCCGTAGATCTGCTCGAATTCCTCGGTATTGCGGGCCCGAAAATACCGCCCGCCCGTACCCGCGGCGATCGTGGTCAGCGTCTCTTCGTCCAGGTCCGCGGACGGATTGATCTGCCGGACTCCGAACAGGGATCGGACCATGAGCGCATCCGCGCCGATGCCGATCGTATAGATCACCATTCCCCGGTCCCGGGCCAGGTCCGCCGCCTTGAGCGGGTCCACGGCCCCGGCGGTGTTGGCGCCATCGGTCAGGACAATGAAGACGCGGCGATTCTCGTCGATTCCCGCATCCGTGAGCGTCTTGATGCCGAGCCCGATCGCATCGCCAATGGCCGTCTCCTTCCCGGCGAGTCCGATGACGGCCTCATCCAGGAGCGTCTGCACGGTCTTGCGGTCGAAGGTAAGCGGCGCCTGCAGATAGGTTTCACGCCCGAACAGGATCAGACCGATGCGATCCCCCACCCTTCGGTCAATGAAATCGCGCGCCACCGCCTTGGTGGCGGTCAGCCTGTCCACCCACTCGCCATTCAACTGGAAGTCCTGCTCCTCCATGCTGCCCGAAAGATCCACCGCGAGGAGGAGATCCCGCCCGGTCGCGGGCAGCGCGGTCGCCTCACCTGCGTATTGGGGTCGGGCCGCGGCCACCAACACCAGCGCCCAGATGCTCCACAGCACGATCAACCGGCCGGTTGCCGCGCCGTCCGCGGCGCCCCGGCCCGCGAGTCCGGCAAATTCACCCAGATCGGGTACTTTTAGCGCTGCGTCCCGATCGATCGGATCGGGCGCGGACCAGCGCCGCACGAGCCAGGGTATGGGCAGCGCGAACAACATCCACCACCAAGCCAGCTGCCACATATTTCAAGCCCTCACCGGTTGAGACTTGACCCAATTCTGGCACAGCAGCCCAAGCTCCAGGCAGTGCTCCCGGTCGAGGCGTTCGGCACCGACAAACGGCGCTGTCAGCAACCCTCGTCCGGCCCCTTGGGTAAACGCCGTGCGTTCCCAGCGGCTGTCCAGGTAGTCGAGCCAGGGTTCACCGGCCAAGCCGGCCACTCGCTCGGGCCGGTCACTCAGCGTCATTGCAAAACGCCTCAGCGTGGTGGACAGGCGTTGTGCGCAGAGCGCCGGATCGCCGCCCGCCCGCAAAGCCTCCAGCGCTACGCGCAGATCCACCGCGGCGGCCCGGTGACGCCAGGCGGCACGATACCGCAGCATCCACACCACCGCGGTAACGACGACTGCCGCCGCGAGAATCCACCACCCGAACGCCGGTGGCCACCAGCCGATGGCGGCGGGCAGATGGATGTCCCGCAACGGTAGCTGGGTCGGATCGAGGGCCGGATTCATCGTCCTGCAAAATGCGCGCTCAGCAGTTTCTGGGGGTTCATTGTCGTATCGCACTCCAGCAATTGGACACCGGGCAACCGCGAAAGGTTCTTGATCACGGTCCGCCTGGTTCGGAACCGCTCGCGATACGCGTCCCGCGCCGCCGAACCACCGGTGTCGATGGCGACGGAACGGCTGCCGGCATGGACTCGATAGCGTCCCGCCGGCGGCAGATCCCTCTCCACCGGATCGAAGAAATGTACCAGGGATACGTCGCTGTGGCGGGCCAACTGGCGCAGGTGGCGTTCGAACATGTCATCCAGGGAACGAAAATCGCTCAGCAGGAAGATCTGGCTTCCCGGGCGCGCCACCCGCGTCAGGCGCTCAAGGGTGTGCGGCTGTTCGACGGCGGACGCCACAGGCGGCTCCCAGAACGCAGCGTCGCTCACCACGCGAAGCATGCGCAGCGCGGCGGGCCGGCCAAGCCGCGGCCGAAGTTCGACATGCTCCCGGTCGGAGAAAATCAGCCCCCCGAGGCGGTCGCCGTTGGCCACCGCGCTCCATGCAACCAGCGCCGCCGTTTGCGCGGCGCGAACGGCCTTGAATACGCCCTTCGTGGCGAACAACATGGGCCTGCGCAGATCGAGCCAAATAATGACCGGGCGGTCGCGTTCCTCCCTGAATACCTTTGTATGGGGTTTTCCCGTGCGGGCCGTAACCCGCCAGTCCATGGTTCGCAGGTCATCGCCGGGCTGGTAGGGCCGCGACTCGTCATACTCGACACCGCGTCCCTTGAGGCGGGACAGGTGGCCGCCCGCGTCGACCGCGCGAACCCGCAGCGCGCCGATCCTCAGGGATTCTCCTGCCAGCTTCAGGCCGATGAGTTCGGCCAGCTCGATGCGGGCTGGAGAGGACGTCGAACGTACCGCACTGCCCGCGTTCATCAGGGCACCCCGATCCGCGCCAACAGCACATCCACGACCTCGTCGGCCGTGCGCCCCGCCGCCTCCGCCTCGAAGCTCAGCAGGATCCTGTGCCTCAATACTTCGTGAGCAACCAATTGCACGTCCTCCGGCGTGACGTAATCGCGCCCCGCAAGCCAGGCGTGGGCCCGGGAGCAACGGTCGAGCGCGATCGTCGCTCTGGGGCTTGCGCCGTACTGCAAAAGGCCACGCAGGTCCTCTCCGTAGCGCTCCGACCGCCTCGTGCCCAGCACGATCTGGACAATATACTCTTCCAGCGGCTCGGCGAGATGCAGTTGCAGCACTTCGTGCCTGGCCGCCATCACTTCAATCTGGCTCAACACGTCGGTCGGCTCGAACAGCACGGCGTCTTCGGCCGCCTGGCTCGCCTCGCGGCGGTTGATCTCCAGAATGGCATGCTCGCCCGCGGCATCGGGATAGTCCACCAGCACGTGCATCAGGAACCGGTCCAACTGCGCTTCTGGCAGCGGATAGGTCCCTTCCTGTTCGATGGGGTTTTGGGTGGCCATCACCATGTACAACTGGGGAAGGCGGTAGGTCACGGAGCCCACGGTAATCTGGCGCTCTCCCATGGCTTCGAGCAGCGCGGCCTGGACCTTGGCCGGCGCACGGTTGACTTCGTCGGCGAGAATCAGATTGTGGAACAGCGGGCCCTCGCGAAATACGAAAGAGCCGTCCTGTGGGCGGTAGATCTCGGTTCCCGTAAGATCGGCCGGCAGCAGATCCGGCGTGAACTGCAGGCGGTGGAAGTCCCCTTCCACACTATGGCTCAGCACCTTGATCGCCCGGGTTTTCGCCAGCCCCGGCGCGCCCTCCACCAGGAGGTGCCCGTCGCAGAGCAGGGCCACGAGCATGCGGTTCAGGAGATCCTTCTGTCCGACCACGAGGCCGGCCAGGTGCGCTTCCAGACTGGTGAATTCTTCCTGCAATGACATTAGCGTGACCGTTGCCCAAGGCGAGGAATCTTACCTTTCAGCGACTTGCAAGCCAACGCCGGGCCTAATTTCTCCAAATCCCGCGATTGGAGTTCGCCGTCGTTTATGGCTTCGGCCACGGCAACGGGACGTTTGTGAGCCACGCCGATATCGCCGCTCGCAGCAGGAAATTGGTGCGCGATGCGGGTCGGACGCGCGCTCGATCTCGGTGCTCGGAAGGGGAGGCGCGTCGACACCGTCCCCGAGCCCATCATGGACGATGTGCTTGCCCGCCTCGCCACCATCCTCGAATAGACAGCGTGGCCAGTCCCTCCTAATGAGAGAATTCAATATGCGGGTTAAACTCACGCCGAAGTGGCCAAGCCGCTATATTGACCCTATGAAATCGACCATGAACAAACGGCGGACCATGATCATCCGCAGCACGTGTCTGCCGGCCCTTGTCTCCGCGTGTCTTTTCAGTCTGTCGGCTCGGGGGCAGTTGCTCGATGCGGTCACCGCACAGGGCCGTTCTCTAGTCCAGGACTTCGCCCGGTCGTCATTGATCATCGACACGACTGGTAACGCCTGCGAACACTTCGAGATTTTTGTAGCTGCCGAACGAGCGGCCCAGGCGCGGGGATTGATGTTCGTGCGCGAGATGCCCGATGAGGTCGGCATGTTGTTCATTCATCCCAATGAGAGAATGATCTCAATGTGGATGAAGAACACGCTGCTCCCCCTGGACATGGTATTCATGAGCCAATCCGGGACCGTTACCCACATCGCCGAGAACACCGTACCCGGCTCGCTCGACACCATCAGTTCGCAGCAACCCGCGCTGGCCATACTGGAGATCAACGGGGGCCTGGCCGGTCGCCTGGGAATCGAATCCGGCAACCGCGTATGGCATCCGTTTTTCGAATCCCCCTAAACCATGCGCTTACGGGCAAGAGCAATATCATGAGTAAGACGAAAACAGCCAGGCGCGATGCGACGACCCTGACGTTCATCGTTAGCCTGATTCTTCCGATGACCGCGGTCGGGCACCATGGCAGCAACTCCAACCCGGATCTGTACCTTGCCGAGAATCTTCTGGAACTGGAAGGCGAGATTACGGGAGTCTTTTGGCGCAACCCGCATCCAAGACTGATGTTGACCGTGATGGGCGACGATGGCGTGGAGACGGACTGGGAACTGGAAATGGCCGGGAGTGTAAACAGCCTGGCCGGCGAGGGACTCAGCGCGGACTTCGTTCATGTCGGCGATCGTGTCATGGCGGCCGGCGTTGTGTCGCGTCGAGACCCCACGTCCATCGGTTTACTGCATCTGCTATTGCCCAGCGGAGAGGAGTTCGTAACCGGCGACCGACAGACCCGCTGGTCGGACGAGCGCCTGGCGACAACGCTCCGAGCATTCGATCCCGCTGCGGTCAGGGCCGCCGAAGAATCGGCGGAAGGACTCTTCAGGATTTGGGGCAGGCGGCTCGGACCGCGACCGCGGGCAGAAGAGTATGCCGGGCTGTTGACGGAGCGCGGCCGCGAACTGGCGGCGCAGTTCCATGCCCCGAGAGACAACCCGGAGCTTGAGTGCCGCACGGGTATCCCGACCCACATGTTCGACCCGGTCCCGATGGAGATCACCGACGGCGGCGACCGCATTCATATTTGGACCCAGGAGTATGACGTGCGGCGTGTGATCTACTTGACTGAAGACCGCCCGGAGCCGACGCCGTCGAACGTCGGATACTCCACCGGGCGCTGGGAGGGTGACACGCTCGTTGTCGAGACGACGCATATCGATTGGCCGTACTTCGACCCTTACGGCACGCCGCAGTCCGATAAGATGAGCTACGTCGAGACGTTCCGGGTTGCCGACGATGGGAGTCAACTGAACTACACAATAGTCGCCACGGACCCGGTCATGTTTTCCGCTCCGGTTGAGCTTGAGCGCGGTTGGCGGTGGGAACCCGGCACTGAGATGGTGGAGTTTGACTGCGTCGCTGAGTGGGAAAGCTCGGACTGATAGGCCGTCGTTCATCGGTCACCTCGATTTCGTAGGTTTTCCTGACGTTGCTGTCGCTGTACCGTTCTACGAAGAGGCGCTGGCGCTGGCAGGTTACCGCGGCGCGCGTGTCGTTGCGGTGGACGGCAATACCGAACTTGGCGGCATAGGCCGCACGATCGGCGTATACGAGATACCGAATTCCCATTCCGATGCGGCCGTGGCCGCCTACGTGTCCGATACCAAGCTGCTCTTCAACGCATCCGAGCGCTCGGCCCAGGCCCGGGGATTGATGTTCGTGCGCGAGATGCCCGACGAGGTCGGAATGCTCTTCATTCACCCCGCCGAACGGATGATCTCCATGTGGATGAAGAACATGCTGATTCCGTTGGATATGGTGTTTATGGACCGCTCTGGTGTCGTCACGCATGTCGCGGAGAACACGGTTCCCGGTTCGCTGGACACCATTAGTTCGATGCAGCCGGCGTTGGGGGTGTTTGAGATTAATGGGGGGTTGGCGGAGCGGCTGGGGATTCGGGTGGGGGATCGGGTGCGGCATCCGTTTTTGGGTCGCTTTAGGCCGGGGTGTTCGGGGCGAGAGCGAACTCCAGAGCGTATGCGCGCCGGCGTCCGTTTGTAATTGGGACTGCGCTTCGGACGTCTGCTCCGAGTCCCTAAACCCTCTATGCCGTCTGCCTCGTAGCGCCGCGTCCTGAGACGTAACGTCGGCTGCGCAATCCCACAGCGCTAACAGGTCAGACAGGCGTCTTCAGCCTCACGATACAGCACGGTCCAGCCCAAGCGAACCCGCATTTGCTTGTCCATAATGCCGGTCAGCCCCAGACCGGTTCGCTGGCTATTCAATTACCGATGCCTTCGTGTATGTCAGTACGGTAATTGCCGGTCTCGTTACCGGGATGCAGGCGAAGCTATCGAAACGTTACCCTTTTCAGACTTGTAGTCGAACGCAGACATTTGTAAAAGTCGTCGATCCAGGACATTTTCTACTTGTCTCCGTTCGACGACATATATATATTATTGCCGTTCGACGACATTTGGAACATCATGCAAATCCGAACCCCCCTGGACCTCGGCCTGGCCATTCGCGACAGACGCCGTAAGCTCAAGCTGAGCCAAGCCGAACTCGCCCGCAAGGTGGGGGTCGGACGGCAATGGATCGTGGCCATCGAGCACGGCAAGTCCCGTGCCGAGCTCGGCTTGGTCCTCCGCACCCTTTCCGCGCTGGACCTCCCATTGACCATCGATCCCGGCGACCGCCTGCTTCGGTCGAACGACGACATCACCCCCGTCGACATCGATGCTGTCGTGAATGCCGCCAGGGAAGATCGGAAATGACCGAGGTTCTTGTCGTCGTCGCCGATCGCAGGATCATGGGCGAGATCCGGCGTGATCGGCGTGGCGAATGGCGCACGATACCGGGCAGTTCAGCCTCGCCGGCGCGCAGCCGAAGACGGCGTTCCTCTTCGACGGTCAGCGCTGGGGTGTGCCTTACGGCCCGACGCCAACCACACACATCCTGAAGCCGCCTGTCGATGGGTTCGACGGTCACTCCGAGAACGAACATCTCTGCTTGGCGCTGGCCCGGGCACTCGGGTTGCCCGCGGCGCGCTCGGAGGTGCGCAGATTCGAGGATGAAGCGGCGATCGTCGTGGAGCGGTACGACCGAGCCAGGCTCGACGGTACGATCCGGCGCCTTCACCAGGAAGATATGTGCCAGGTCCTGGCGCTTCCCCCGACGAAAAAATACCAGAATGAGGGTGGCCCCGGGTGCGCCGAGCTGAGCGAAGCGATCCGGACACATTCGGGAGAGCCGGGCGACGATGCCTGGACGTTCGCGCGCGCAATCATGCTGAACTGGATCATCGGCGGCACCGACGCGCACGCAAAAAACTTTTCGATGCTCATCGGCGCCGCAGGACGAGCGCGCCTGGCGCCGCTCTACGACGTGGCCAGCACCCTGCCTTACGAATTCGATTCGAAAAAACTGAAGATGGCCACCAGGATCGGCGGGAAATACCGGCTCGAAGAGGTCTACTCACGCCATTGGGTAAAGTTCGCCAGGGAAGTTCGCCTCTCGCCCGCTGAAGTCCTGGACATGGGAAAAACCATGGCGCAGACGTTGCCGGCCGCGTTGGCAGGATCCGTCGACGAAGCCCACGCCAATGGGCTCGATCATCCAATTCTGCAGCGAATGATCGAGGTGTTGAACGCACGCTCGCAACGTTGCGCCCGGAGATTGAGGTAGGCCCAATTCAGAGATGATTGCGTATTCCACGCGAAATGTACCAGTGATTCTCGCTGAAACGTACCACTGATTCTCCCTGAAAGTTACCACCGATTCTCGCTGAAACGTACCAGCCGTTTCGGCGGAAAGTTACCATCCATGCAGCAGGCCCCGGAGGGACGATGACAAGTCTGCTGAGTGCCTCGATAGCCCCGCTTCGGACGGGCTTGTCTTTATGGACCCGGAATGTTCAAGGCCGATAGCGCGGCGTGTGGCGCCGCAATTCGGCTTGTGGCGCGAGAGACGGAGGATCGTGCCCGTGGGAATCGATGGAATAAAGCTGACCGTAGATACTGTATCTCCGTCGCCGGAAAAGCATGGGAATTTGATGGCGAGACAGATAAACAGCAATGGCGGCAATCCTGGGTTCGAGGCGAAGCGAGCGGATCCGCTCACGGAGGAACTGGCCGACGCGCTGGCCGACATGATCGAGGAAGCAGACGATGGCTGACCGCCTCCACCTCCGGTCAAAGCCCGATCAGCTATAATGTACCCATGAAACGCAAGACGCTTTCCCAAACCAACCCGCACTTGCGTGACGCCGAGAAGGCTGCACGACAGCGGATTCGTAGCGTGGCCAGCTCGACTGCGATCGAAACCGGGGAATCTGTGCGGGACATAGAAAAAAAGATCAGGCAACTGGAGTCCTTGAAACCCCGCGTAACACTAGCCTGACCATTTCTTTCATCGGATCATAGTCGCTTAGCCCTGCCTGAATCGCGTTGAAGTAATCGGTCTTGTTTTCGTCCCAGGCCGTGTAGTCAAGTTGAGGCCAGCCAGCCTGCAGGGCCATTACGTTTGCCAGCAGGCGTGACAGTCGGCCATTCCCTTCCCGGAACGGATGGATCAATATCAGTTCAACGTGAACGACAGCGATAGCTTCAATTAGCCGATCGCCTGACATGCCGGTGCAAGGCGTGTGGACTTGGAGGACATCGTTGTCCAGCATGTCGATAAGCCTCGGAATCTGTCCGCAGGCCGCAAAGTGGAAGTCTTCCTTGCTCATGTTGACCGACCGGTCCCGGCCAGCCCAGATGTAGACTTTACCCAGCCAGCGGTGATGCCACTCCCGAAGGTCAGCAACAGTAATGGGCTGGTTCACCTCCACCGAAGTGATGACATCCTTATAGAGCCGATTCAAGAGGTCCAGCTCGATGTCATCCATCTCCCTCGGGTCGGCAATACCGAGCTTGTTAGCCAGCACGCGGCCGTCGGAACCCGGCTCAAACTGTGCCTCCACGTTGCCGGTCGTGTCGTAACGACCGATCATGCGCTCGCTACCTTGCGCATACGCGTCTTCGTCTTTTACCTCTGCGACCAAGGGTCGAGAGTGTACACACAAAAGGCGCACTGAGTACGGCGGGCGCGGGCTTTCAACCCTACCCAAGCGCCGGTGGGCAGGCGGTGGGAAACCCGACCAAGTACCTTTTCAAATTTGTAGTCGAACGCAATCATTTGTGAAAGTCGTCGATCTGCGACATTTTCTAATTGTCTTCGTTCGACGACATATAGAAAATCATGCAAATTCGAACCTCCTTGGACCTCCCGTTGACCATCGAGCACGGCGATGGTCGTGGAGCGGTACGACCGAGCCAGGCTCGACGGTACGATCCGACGCCTTCACCAGGAAGATATGTGCCAGGTCCTGGGGCTTCCCCCGACGAAAAAATACCAGAATGAGGGTGGCCCCGGGTGCGCCGAGCTGAGCGAAGCGATCCGGACACATTCGGGAGAGCCGGGCGACGATGCCTGGACGTTCGCGCGCGCAATCTATGGTGAACAGGATCATCGGCGGCACCGACGCGCACACAAAAAACTTTTCGATGCTCATCGGCGCCGCAGGACGAGCGCGCCTGGCGCCGCTCTACGACGTGGCCAGCACACTGCCTTACGAATTCGATTCGAAAAAACTGAAGATGGCGACCAAGATCGGCGGGAAATACCGGCTCGAAGAGGTTTACTCACGCCATTGGGTGAAGTTCGCCAGGGAAGTTCGCCTCTCGCCCCCTGAAGTCCTGGACATGGGAAAAACCATGGCGGAGACGTTGCCGGCCGCGTTTGCAGGATCCGTCGACGAAGCCTACGCCAATGGGCTCGATCACCCAATTCTGCAGCGAATGATCGAGGTGTTGAACGCACGCTCGCAACATTGCGCCCGCGTCCTGGAGGCCGCGGCAAGCTGATCGGGTCAAGATTTCGGAATAGGCGCGAACGGTGGCTACGCCCCAACGGCTGGTCAGATTGACAAGCCTGCAAAATTCCAGTGCTGGCGGCTGTACGGATGTCCGGCAGTGATTGCCTTGATGTTTCCAGCTCGCATCGGCGTCTTACTGCGCAGCGCTACCAGCCGTTGTCCATTGTCATTGGACACCGCCCACAAGGGCCTTGAAGCAACCGGTCAATTGTGGATCGTGTCCCCGGAAAAATGGAATGGATGTCTCCCCAACTCTTGTCGGAGACGGGAGGGGATGAAGTGGACCCTGCCGGGCCGACGGCATCTATAGTGCCCAAGAGGGAAGCATCCGCTTCCCAAGCAAACCGGAGGGTCCAAATGAAGACTAGCAGAACGATCGTGGGTGACCGCCACAGCGGTTTATTCACTGCCACCCGTCAGGAATGACTCGACGCAAACCTTCAAGGCGATAACGAAAATATGGGGTACGATGAGCGCCGATCCACAGGGAACGGAACGGTTACCGAAATGTAGTGCCAGAAGCGCGTCATCGACAGCGTAAGCATCTGAAACACATACACTTAATTTTCAGGATGGTAAACTTGGGCTTGCACGACGCGCTCGGCCGAAGATAACTCATGATTCCACGTGAACTCAAGGAAGACCACATCCTGCAAGCGATAGAACGAATAGACGATACGGGGGTGCCACCCCGGCGCAAGTCACGACGGTACGATCTCGTTTTCGAGGGTAAGAGATACCCACCCAAGTACGTCATTTCCCTCGCGATAGGGTTCACGCCCGGCGTCGAACATCCCCCTAGATTCAACGCCGTAGAAGCGAAAGACTACTTGCTAGGCCACAACTACGAAGTCAGTGATCGGAGCGCCAAATCAGCCTTGTCGATAGCTCCGGAGGATGACGAATCAGCATTTCCGGAAGGCACCGCGCGATACGCGTTTCACCGGAAATTGGAGCGTGACGCCAAGATTGTTCGCAAGGCAAAGGAGAACAGGTTCTCGGAGACCGGCAACCTCAAATGCGACGTCTGCTCTCTGGACTTCAAAAAAACCTATGGTTCGCGTGGAGAGGGCTTCATTGAGGCTCATCACAAAGCCGCCGTTGCAACGTTGGGCGGAACGGTCAAGACGAAGCTCTCAGACCTCGCCCTCGTCTGTTCGAACTGCCATCGAATGTTACATAGGGGGTCGCCGATGCTGTCTGTCGACGAACTCCGCCGCATCGTCCATGACAGACAGTCGAAGACACGATTCACGTCTTAATGCTTAGAACGGCGCGCTTACCGGGATGATGTGCATTAGGCTTGTTGCGCCACTCAAACTCGATGTGACCACTGCAGCCGAGGGCCTTTGCGCATCTCACCACGATTTCCACGGCACCAACGGCAGAGACGCCCTGGTATGAGAAATCGTGGGACGGCACATATTTGTAACCTTCCGTGTTTTTTCCCCCGTACACTACGTTTGCGCCAGAAAGGCGGTGGAGGTCCTTCGAAGAACCTGACGAATCGATGGTAGAAACCAAGGCCAACCGCACCAGCCCGTCCCAGTTGATCTTCTCAGGAATACGATCGTTGAAGCGCCCATTCAAGAGCTTGGTATGAGTCATCGGCGGGATGTCTTCTATCCCAAACGTCATGATTGAATCTTCTACATTTGACGCGGCAGCAACGGAAGGAGCACGGTTACCCTCCTCATAGTAGTCGAGGACTCGCGAAAAAGCGGTTGCTGGCGTGTCCACGAGCGGTACCGCAATTTTCTGCAAGCGCATGAAGTCGGCCTGATCAATTTCGATCATTTTCATAAGATCCTCCGGGGTCAACGCTGGTCGGTATATCCTTTATATTTTTATAAAACCATAAATCCATAATTCTATCAAGCTGAATGACGTGCCCTCCCCACAACGAAGCCAGGCGCGCTAACCGCACTGTCCCGGCCGTGATGTGTGTTGTAATCCTTGACCCTGTCAACCCAAAGTAGAAATGTCCCTTTCTTAATTCTTCTCAAATCGCTTGTTACAGGTCCTGTGGAGGTTGTGGGCGAGAGGCGCGCGAGTGTGGGCAAGGCGGTGGACAACGCGCATGCGTTGTCCACGGGCTTGTCCATACGGCCCGCAGGGCGCGCGCCGCTCTGAAGGACTCGTCCACAAATCCACAGGACGCCCCGTCGAGCGCGGTCCACTCATCGGGCGTCAGCGCGCTCGGCGGCCACCGCGACGGCTTGTCGCGTCATGCGATTCCAGGGATGGTCCACGGGCGGCTTGTGCCGCGGTCGGGCTCGCTGGCGCGCCTGGGCGCGATCGACCGCGGCGTGCACGGTTTTTTCGTCGTGCACGGGGCTCGGCCGCTCGCCTTGAGCCAACACCCGGTAGGGCAGCGCCCGTGCGCCGCGCAGCACCGTCACCGTGCCGTCGAACTGCTCGCACACCGTCACCGCCGCACCGCGCAGCGCGTACCCTGGAGCGGGCACCGTCAGTTGGTATTCCCTGCACGCGTATTGCAACGTGAAATTTTTGGACACCTTGCGCGTGGCATGGATGGAGAAAATCAGATCCAGCTCCGCCGCGCGGTGCAACACCGCCCGATGGGCATCCAGCGCACGGGCCGGCTCGACCGCAAAGCGGGCGTTGTAATCGGCCATGAACGTCGGCAAAAAAGCATTGGCCGGTTCGATGCCGTCGATCCCACGCAGCCGAAGTTCCTTCACCAAGCGGTCTTGAAGGGTGCCGTTGGCCCGCTCCACGCGCCCCTTGGCCTGCGGACTGTGTGCGTGGATCGGCTCGATGTCCAGCGTGCGCAAGGCCCGCGTGAACTGCGTCAATTCGCCTTCGTGCTCCGCGTGGTTGACCCGGAAAATGCTGTGCTTGTCCGTGTAAAGCGCCACCGGGCGGCCGTGTGCGCGCAGGTACTCGCGCAACGTCTCCATGTACGCCCGCGTGGTCTCGGCCGGCCCAAACCGCAACGCCAACAACCGACCCGTGGCATCGTCAATGAACACGATCAGCGTGCACCCGCGGCCCGCGCCCCTCGAACCACGCATGATCGGACCCGTCCGCCTGCACCAGCTCGCCCAGACAGCTGCGCCGCGCACGGCGTTGATGAACCCGCGCCACGCGCCGCAGCCTCACTCGCCAGATATCGGCTTCGATCATCCACTGGCGAATCGTCTCCACCGACACACCGAAGCCGTGATCCTCCACCAGCTTCTCGTGCGCCAACGTCGGACCGAAATCCACGTACCGCTCCCGGATCAAAGTAAGCGCTGACCGCTTGACCGCCGCCGCCACGGCATTGTTCGAGCGCCGACCTCGATGACCGGACACCAATCCCGCCGCACCGCGCGCCCGATACCGCTGCACCAACTGCTTGACCTGGCGAAACCGACACGCCCAATAACTCCCCCGCGGTCGCTTGCCGCATCCGTTTCCCCGCCACATCCCGGATCACGCCCAACCGATCCAACTCACGTTGGCTCATCGCTATCCTCTCTCCCGACACATCCCTGTCCCCCTTCAGCAAAAGGGGACACCATCATCAATAGCCTTGTTGCGCCACCTACGTTGATGGGATACTTCACAGCAATCTCTCGGTTGGCGAGATTTTTTCAGAAATCCGCTACTTTAGATCGTAGCCCTTCCTCTTCCTCAAGACCTGATTTGGGATGAAACCAACGCGCCAACATGGTGAGCCAGTCGTCGTCCAGAGCGCTTCACATACGGGGACGGCAACTCGACTACAGCGGATAGAGCTAGAGCGCCAAGACGCTAGCGCTTCTCGCTATGACGAGGGTTGGCTGCAACGCCTGATTCAGAATAATCCTGAACTCTTGCCAATAGAGGAAATCGAGCCGGCCTATACACCCGTCATTCCTGTTTGCATGGAGTTGCCAACAACCAAAGGATACAAAGGACGCATCGACAACTTCTTTATCACGCCCAACGGAAATTTGATTTTCGCCGAGTGCAAGCTTTGGAGAAATCCAGAGTCACGACGGCGTGTGATTACGCAGGTGATGGATTACGTAGAAAGTCTGACAGCTTGTAGCTACGCCGACCTCGATAAAACAATCGCACAGGGAATTGTTGCCGGAAATTCACTGGGATTCACCTCACTTTACGCTTTGGTTGAGGATCAGTCCGATATTGATGAGCCAGAATTCATAGATGCCGTATCTCGTAATCTCCAACTCGGCCGGGGGCTATTTTTCATTGTGGGTGATGGCATACGAGAGGAGACCGAGAGTCTAGCGGAGCACCTACAAGCACACGCGGGAATTCACTTCGCCCTAGCGCTGACAGAAATTGCACTCTACCAACTGCCCAATGGAGAGGGCCTTCTTGCTCATCCGCGTTTGATTGCGCGCACGGTAAACATTGAACGGGGCATCGTGCGCCTTGACGACTCACGGTTGTCAGTAAAGCCGCCCAAGCATACGGTCGTTTCTTCCAGCACTTCCAGACCAAGAACGCTAAGCGAAGAAGAATATTTTGAGCGTCTCGGTGAATGCGCCTCGGATCTACCAGAGCGATTGCAGACGTTTCTGGACCGTATTCAACCGCTGGGGGTGCTTCCCGCGTTCAAGAAATCACTGATTCTCTACTGGCATGCCATGGACGGAGCAAAGTTAAGCCTCGGCTATATTAATGCCTCAGGAAACGTTTTCACCACGGATGTCAACGGCGCCCAAGCGAGGAATTGGGGAGTATTGGACTACACACAGCAATACATAGAGGAACTCGCGAAGCTAATCGGCGGTGAGGTTTCTACCCGAGAAAACGACGACCGCAAATATGTCTCGTGCAACGGCGGAAGGGTTCGAATTGAGCAGTTGCTTGATTGCGCAGATGAGTGGTTCGAATTTATTGCGCGCCTCACGCAACGAATTGCTCAGAAAATCGATGGAGTTAACGCTGCCCGTACCGTCCCTCAATGACAAACGTTATTCGATAGCCCAATCGTAAACGCCCCAATCCGATTATTCGCCGCCACTATATAACTCAGACGCTGCCTCTCCAGATCAACAACCGCCACCTCCGCACTATCCGCCGACGGCAGATAAGCCCGCCGCCCATCAGCAGATCCCGCAGCATCCAGTGGCGTAAAGTTAAGCTCCCCCGAGTCAACCACCGACCGAACATTGTTGTCGAAAATGTAATAGCTGGAGTTCTCCGAACTAGCCAACAAATTCATGCGATCAAACCGCCCCACAGTGACCAGGTCGATGCCTTCGCCGACGACGACGTCGCTGAACTCCGTGAACAGGTGCTGTTCAATAGAGACAAAGCGTCCGGAATCCTTATCCATCATGTATAGAAACACGCCCTCAGGCGTCGTATAGGGACGCGCCGGCGCAGCGCCAATCTCGAATGTCTTGTAAACCACCTTGGAAAACGCGTTCAGCCCGTAAACTTCCCCCGTGGTCTCGTTAGCAACATAAACGTACCGGCCATCAAGGCTCCGGCTCGGCGATGACAGCACCTGCTCCGGGTCGGTGACCGGTATCTCGTACGTCTTCCTGACGTTGCTGTCGATCAGCCCGATGGTTCCGTCCCGGCTGTTGCTGTACCAGATATCCACCTCGTTGGGATCGAACAGCACATCGGTCGTGGGCGGCAAGTCTTCCAGCGCGAACAGGATCTGCCCCCCGTACGCCGAGAACAACACGAATCCACCATCCTCATCATCGGTGAACCCGATCTTCGACCCGGTAGTATCCAGCACCATATGCCTCGGAACGATGGGCAGTTCGACCTGTTTCGCGACCCTCTTGTCGCGCAGGTCGTACATGCTGACCAGGCGCTTCTCCCGGTTGGTGTAGATCAGCACCGGCGCGAACGGCGTCGCCACCATGTCGTCGACGAGTTCTTCGGTCTCGATGCGGAACACGACCTCGTTCTCGACCAGGTCGATCACGTCGATGACCGGGTCCTCGGCATCGGCGACAAACATCAGCCGTTGCGGGTTGGAAATATCCACCTGGGCAGCCAGCGGCAGCGGGGCCAACAGGAGCGCCGCCAACGGCAGCGGGCCGAGCAGAAGCGCGGTCAAAGCGCCCATCAGACCGGCCTTTCTTGCGAAGCGATCCATGCGCGCGCCCGTCAAGCCGACCTTGTTAGTGAAGGAATCTATGCGCGCGCCCGTCAAGCTGACCTTGTTAGCGAAGGAACCCATGCGCGCGCCCAAGTTCATCGCTAGCTCAATCCCAGGTACGGATAGATGATGTCGCTCACCGTGTGGAAGTTGTCGGTGACGAGAATCAGCCCGAAGATGATGATGATGGCCATGCTCGCGAGGCTCAGCGGTCTGGCGTTGCCCGCCAGAAACGTGATGATGCTGTCCATCCTTGAGATGTAGTAGGCCGAGAGCAGAAAGGGGATGGCCACGCCGACACCGAAGATCATCATGATGGCGGCGCCGATGTAGGCGCTGCCGATGGCGCCCACGTAGACCACCAGCGTGGCGACGATGGCGCCGCCGAAGCAGGCCGTGCACCCCAGGGCGTACCCCATTGACGTCAACAGGGCGCCCGCCCGGTCCCGTAGCGACAGCGAATCCATGGCGCGGCGGTCCGGCATCCGGCAGGCGAAGTCGCGAGTGCCCCGGAACCCGACCCAGAGCCCCAGCAATATCACGATCACGCCCGAGACGACCGCCACCATGCGGCTGTATTCGGAGAAGGCGAGCTGCGCCTGGTGCCCCACCGCCCCGATGAATGCCCCGGCCAGTGCGTAGAGGGTCAGGAATCCGAGCACGAAGGCGAAGGCAAGCTGCATGATCTTGCGCCGGATGACCGGCGTCAGTTGCGCTACCCCTCCGGCTGAACCACCCGGAACGGTGGAAAAACCGGCGATCACGCCGCCGAAGACCACCACCAGTTGCAGCAGGCACGGGGTCAATACCGACGACAGCAGCCCCGCCCCCAGCGCGAGGACCGCCACCGGGGTGATGTCCGCCCGGGACTTGAGTTCGTCCGGGAGGCTGTAGGGCGCATCCCAGCCGCCCACGAAGGTCAGCGGCCGTTCGCTGCCGAGATAGGGGTTGGAAATGTACAGCCGCAGCCGGTCGGAGCCTTCGAGATCGAGAATCACGTTGCCGTCGGCGTCGCGCTTGGGAAAGCTGTAGACGCTCAGGCGATGATGCTCGGCGATGCTGGGGCCGTCGGCAACGATCGGCTCGTACTCCCGGTCGCCGACCCGCAACGTCGCGGTCGGCACCTGGTCGGCGAGGTCGCCGCGGTGAATGGTCTCGCTGACGAAGAAGATCAGGTTTCGGTCCGGGCGAAGGTTGGCGATGATGGCGGCACGGTCCACGTACTGGAAATACTCGTCGGTGGCGAACGTCGCGGTGATATCGAGATCCGGAGTACGGATAAGTTCCCGGGTCAGGTATTGCGATACGGTGCCCGCCTTCATCAGACGGCTCTGGTCGCCCACGCCTCGCAGGAGTTGCTGGCCCTGCACGAAGTACGGAAAGACAAGCCACGTCAACGCGATGGCCACCGCCACGAACAGGAGTGCGCCGAGTTGAACGGGATTGATGCGGGTTGCGGTGTTCGTGGTCATCGCGGGACTCGCCTACCCTCCCTGGAGCATGGCGGCCGCCAGTTCTTCGGCCGGCGTCGAGAAATTGAACACGTCAACCAACCGGCCGTCGGGATCGATCAGGAAAACGTTGGCGGTATGCTGCACGGTGTAGTTGTTCTGTGACTTGGTAACCACATAGCTTACCTTGAAATTGTTGGCGGCAGCGTTGATCTGCGAGATGTTGCCGCTCAACCCGATCATGCGCTCGTCGAAGCGGGAGGCGTATTCGTCGGTGATCCCGGCGGAATCGCGCTCGGTATCGACGCTGACGAAGATGCCCACCGCATCCGTTTCTGTATCCCTGAGTGCCTTACCCATATTGAGCGCCATCATCGGGCACACCGCCGGGCAGTGGGTAAATCCGAATCCGAGCAACACGTGGCTGCCGCGAAAATCCTCTGCCGAGACGGTCCGGCCGTCCCGGTCCACGAGTTCAAAGGCGACGACGATGTCTTCAAGCGGATCGCTCAGCGCCTGCGCGGCGCCCACTTCGTGGCCTTCGTGTACGTGCTCTGAACCGGGATCGCCGTCCTGGGGATCGCCGTCCTGGGCCCTGGCAGCGACCGTGCAGCACAGCAGCACACCCGTCCCCAGCGCGATCGAAGTCGCTCGTCCCGTTGCTACACGCCGTGCCACGATGGTCCCCCTTGTTCCTTAGACCCCGCCCTGAGCGGTTGGTTCCGATCCGAAGCCGCCAGCCTGCAAACGGCTAATAGTCGAGTATAACCCCCTCCGCGGGGTCGATTCCGGCGTGGAAGTTGCCCTGGTCCCGAACCACGCGTGACTCGCCGTTTTCGTCGTAGTGAACCCAGATGAGTCCATGGGCGTCTCCGTTGCCGGGCATCTCGATCTTCTTCAGCAACTCCTTGGTCTCGACATCATAGACATAGATCCTGCCCTCGCCGTTGCTGGTGGCCCACATCTCCTTGCCATTGGGCGAAAGCAAAACATGATCCAGCTTGTAGGCACTGAACAGAGTGTCCGTGGCGTGACCCGTCTGGGTGTCGATGATGGTGATCGTGCGGCCCAGGTGGTGCGCGGCCTCGCCCTTGTCGGCGACCCACAGTTCGGTCTCATCGGTGTTCAACGACGCACCGTAGGGACCGATGCCGGTGCCGTTGGTCCACATGACTTCGCCGGTATTCACGTCCACTTTGGCGGCAACCGAACTGCTCATCACCGGATAGATGTATTGTTTTGCCGAGTCCACCACGGCCCAGTTCGGCCGGTACCCCGGTATCGGATACTCCGCCACCACTTCCCAGGTGTCCGGGTCGATCTTGGCGATCCAGAACGGGCGCATGGCCATGAGCGTTCCCTGGTAGAGCATCGACACGCCGCGCATTCCCGTGCCGCGTCCCGGGGCGTAGCCGGCGGGTTCCATCAGCGCATAGATGTATTCGTAGTCCTTGTCCGTCCATACGGTGTAGATGAACCCGCCCATGTCCAGGTCCTTGATTCCGCCGAGAATCTCGTCGGTTTCAGGATCGTAGAGGAACAGGCCCAGTCCGTCGGCGTCGCGCACGAATACGTCAAAGAGCACCTTGTCCCTGAACACCTGGCCGTGATGGAGCCGCGCACCGATGGTGACCTGCGCTACCGGCTGCAGCGTGATGGCGTCCAGTTTGATCATGGTCCAGGCGCCCGCCGGGTCCGGAGTGCCGTCCGCCGTCGGTTCGCGAGGTCCGACCATATAGGCGTAACGTCCGTCCGGCGACATGGCCGACGTATGCACCACCGCGCGCAACGCTTCCGGAATCATGTACGAGGCGATGATTTCCATCGTCTGGGCATCGCCGACCGCGAGCTGGTTGCTGGGCGGGGGCGCATACCCATCGAAGAGCACGGAGGGCGAACTTGTGGTGCCTACGTTCTCATAGAAGTACGTCTTGCCGGGCTCGGGTGTGAACTTGGGTTCGCCGGGCTCCCAGGTCGCCACGATCCGCGACGGATACTCGCTCCAGACGTTGCCCTCGATGGCCCGCCTGGTCCATGTCGCCTGCACCGAGTCAAAGGTCTCGACCGCCTCAACCTGCAGATCGCGCGGTGTCTTCGCGAACTCCAACTGCTCCCCCTGGTTCGCCTTCACCGTCGCCAGCGCCGATCGCCACCCCTGGACCAGCTCGAGCTCCAACGGCAGATCCGCCAGCGTGCGTATATACATCGCGATCGCTTCGAGATCCGCGTCGCTCGGATCCATCTCGGACACGATCACACCCATCATGGGGTTGCTTTCCAGCTGATCGAAAATGTCGACCGGCGTCGGACCGAAGTGCAGCGTCGGACCCACCAGCCCCTCCGCCGTCGGCCCATGACACACCCAGCAACCGATGTCGGAGTGGAAAAGCTCGCTGCCGCGGGCAACCAGGTCGTCCACTGACTCCTGGGCCGCGGTCGTACCGCTGAACAACAAACCAAAGAAAAATACCGGAAGATATCTTCGTCCCATGCCGGCTGACTCCCGCTAGAAATTGAATACGTCTGCCAAGTGGCGACCGGATCGGGAAGTATAGCCCAAGGCGCATGCAGCCCAAGGCGCAGCCTGCAACTTTCGGACGAATGCCCCCGCGCCGAACCTCGGGGACACTTCCGGGCTAGAAGTTCAACGCATTACCCAGCATCGGATTGACGCCGCCGTGGAAATTCCCCTGGTCTCTCACGACACGGGGTTGGCCCGCTTCATCGTAGTTCACCCAGACCAGGCCGTGGGCGTCCCCGTTGCCGGGCATGTCGATGATATTCGTCAGCTCCCTGGTCTCGGCATCGTAGACGAAGATCCGACCCTCGCCATTGCTCGTGGCCCACATCTCCTTGCCGTTGGGCGCAAGCAGGACGTGGTCCACCTTGTACCCGCCGTAAAGGGTTTCCGTCGCGTGCCCGGTCTGGGTATCCATGATGGTGATGGTACGGCCCAGGTGGTGCGCGCCCTCGCCCTTGTCGGCGATCCACAGCTCGGTCTCATCAATATTCAACGACGCGCCATAGGGCCCGATGCCGGTGCCGTTGGTCCATACGACCTCACCGGTCTCGATGCTTATCTTGGAGGCGTTGGACAGTGAATTGACGACATACATGTGTTCCTTGGCCGTATCCACGACGAGCCAGTTGGGCCGGTAACCCGGAATCGGATACTCCTGCTCCACCGTCCATGTGTCCGGATTGATTCTGGCGATCCAGAACGGGCGCATGGCCGTGAGGCGGCCCTGGTACATGCTGACAGCGGCGAACATGCCAGTGGCGCGGCCGGGAGCGTATCCCGCAGGCTCCATCAACGCGTAGATATACTCGTAGTCCTTGTCGGACCACGCGGTGTAGGCGAAGCCGCCCAGATCGACATCCTTTACGCCTCCCACAATCTCGTCGGTCTCGGGATCCAGCAACATGATGGCCAGCCCATCGGGGTCGCGGGCGAACATGTCGATAAGAACATAGTCCCGGAACGCCTGCGAGTGGTGTATGCGGCCGCCGATGGTGAACTGCTTGATCGGTTGCAGGGTCACGGCGTCCGCCTTGATCAGTGTCGCCGAGCTGTTGACGTCATGCATCATATCCGCGTCGCCGGGCCGCGCTCCGATGATGTAGATATACCGTCCGTCCGGGGACATTACCGTGCCATGGACAGTGGCGCGCAGTGCTTCCGGAAGCATGTAGCTGGCAATAATCTCCTTGGTCTCGGCATCGCCAACGACGATCTGGTTACTGGCGGGCGCCACGTACCCGTCGAACAGCACCGACGGTGAACTGGTCGTACCCACGTTCTCGTAGAAGTAGGTCTTGCCGGGCTGCGGCTCGAACTTGGGCTCGCCCGGGTCGAAGGTGGCTACCACCTCGGTTTGGTAGTGACTCTCGAGAGTCCCTTCCTTCGCGCGCCGGGTCCAGGTCTCCTGCACCGAGGCAAACGTCTCCACCGCCTCCACCTGCAGATCCCGCGGCGTCTTTGCGAACTCCAACTCCGCCGCCTGGTTCGACTTTACCGTCGCCAGCGCCGAACGCCATCCATCCACCATGCCCAAATCCAACGGCAGATCCGCCAGCGTGCGAATGTACATCGAGATCGCCTCGAGATCGGCGTCGCTGGGATCCATCTCCGAGACGATCACCCCCATTATGGGGTTGCTCTCAAGCTGATCGAAGATGTCCACCGGCGTGGGCCCGAAGTGCAGCGTGGGACCCACCAGACCCTCGGCCGTCGGCCCGTGACACACCCAGCAGCCGATATCGGAGTGGAACAGCTCGTTGCCGCGGGAAATCAATTCGTCGACGGAACTCTGGGCCGATGCCACCCCGCCCAAAAACAATCCGCAGCAAATCAGCGCCAGTTGCCAGCGGCATCCCGCGAACGCGCGCCGGGTTGCGCCGGGGCCGCCCGGCTTGTCTACCGATGCAGCAAGTCCGATAACGTCTGGGATGTTCGCGGGAAATCTGGTCATGTCTGTGTCGCTCTGCACTGGCCGGGCGAGGATTATAGCCCAACCCTGTTGCCGATCTTCACAAAGACTTGCGCTTCGGCGGTTGAGCCGGCGGCGTGCCGTACATGGTATTGACTCACGGGCCAGGAGGAAGCGGAGCGCTCAACCTAGCGTGTTGATGGGTTTGCCGTCGAGCCAGGATCGAATGTTTTCCACAGCCGCCTGGGAAAAGACCTGATAATTCTCCACGGTCACAAAGCCCAGGTGCGGCGTGATGAGCGTATTGGGGGCGCTGCGCAGCGGATGATCCAGCGGCAGGGGTTCGACGTCAAATACATCCAGTCCGGCACCGCCGATGGCGCCTGCCTCCAGAGCTTCGACCAGAGCGACCTCGTCAACGATGGGTCCGCGGGAGGTGTTGATCAGGCAGGCGGAGTTTTTCATCAGTCCAAACTCCGGGCGTGAAATCAGCGACCGGGTCCGGTCGCCCAGCCGCAAATGGATCGTTACGATGTCGGCGGTGCGCAGCAGTTCCTCCTTGCCGGCGTACGCGGCACCGATATCGGCACATCGCTCCGGCGTCAGGTTTTGGCTCCAGGCCATCACCTTCATGCCGAATGCCTGACCTACCCTCGCGACTTCAGCCCCAATGCGCCCCAGCCCGATGATGCCGAGCGTCTTGCCCTTGAGCCCGACACCGATGGTCGTTTGCCAGCGCCCGGCGCGAGTCTCCCGCTCGTCCGTGGAAATTCTTCGAGTCCGCGCCAGGATCAGCCCCCAGGTCAATTCCACGGTCGGGTGCGCCAGCGTCGGCGAGCCTGAGACCACCACGCTCTGGCTGCGAGCGGCCGCCACGTCAATGGATGCGTTCCCCATCCCGGGTGTAAAAAGATGCTCCAACTTGGGCAACCGTGCCAGAAGCGAGCGCGGAAACGGCGTCCGTTCGCGCATCACGCAAATGATTTCAAAATCGCGGAGCCGCCCGGCGAGCGCGTGCTCATCGTCCAGATGATCGTTGAACACCGTGATCGCCACGTCGTTCGCCAACGGCGACCAATCGGCGGTCGTCAACGCCACATTCTGATAATCATCAAGGATGGCCAGATGCTTCATTGGCGCGTCGGGAATCTTCCTGGAGACAATGGACGAAAATGCAGTTGCGGTCCGGGCTGCCACGGGCAGTCTACGCGGAAGCGTCAACCCCGCGAATGTTATCATTCCGGTCTGTCGGGAGCAGCGATAGGGTTATGGTTTCCACTCGGTTTTCTCGCACATTCTCGATCGTCGCGTTATTGATGTCCGCTGGTAGCGGCTGACGTCAGAGACGCTCACAGGGAATTGAGGGCGCACGCTTTGGCATCAGTCACTTACATGAGCAAGAAGGACACCTGGCTGGCGGCAGCGATGCTGGGGACCGTCAGCGCCTGTCTCGCCGCTTGCCTGGCGTTGTCGATCCAGATATCCCCGGAACGCCGCGACCAATTCCTGGTCGATATCGAGAACCGCCGCAGGCGCGCAGGCGGCGGCAACCGGGGCAAATAGAAATGCCGTATCTGCTCGGCTTGCTCGGCATGATAGTGACCGTCGTGGTGTTGCTCAATCGCCTTGCCGATGCCGGCATCGATCTCGGAGGCTTGAATCCCTTTCTCCTCAGACGCAGGCGCGCTTGGCGTCAAAAGTTCGAGGCCAATCCGCTATTCGGCCTGGAGGACCCGATGGAGGTGGTCGCCGTTCTCGCGGTCGGTGTCGCCAAGGCGGATGGCGACATGAGCGCAGAGCAAAAGCAGGCGTTGCTCATGAGCTTTGAGCGGACGTTCGGACTTGACGAACAAGCAGCCAGGGATCTGCTCGTCTCCAGCGCGCACCTGGTGGGCGACGGGCAGATTC
Source organism: Candidatus Rariloculaceae bacterium (assembly GCA_965237785.1). GTDB lineage: Bacteria > Pseudomonadota > Gammaproteobacteria > Steroidobacterales > Rariloculaceae > UBA6522. The sequence goes on along the minus strand of OZ250159.1, from coordinate 3,610,955 downwards.
TCCGAAACCAGGTTCAAGACGTCGTTGCACCTGGTAGCAAACGATTCTCTGACAGCCAAGTAGAATCAACACTTTCACTGATGGAGGAGATTGCGGCTGTCGAAGGAGCCTCCGCCCCGCAACAGGAATTGATCGCCGGCGTTCGGGACGCGTTTCGCGATGACGGCCCTGCCGGGACGTGGAATTAAGCCTTGGTGCAACTACCGGAACTCGCTGCAACAGATGAGATGGAATCGATTTTGATGAGTATTGGCGCGATCGAATGAAACCGATGGTCGTGTGCGCCGTGGGCGCGTTGTTTTTGGTTCTTGGAAACCTCCGAGCCGACACGACGAGCGAGCGCAACGCCCCAGCGACTCCGCCTCTCGGCTCGGCCGGTGCAATGGAAGCGCCGTCCAGTCCCATCCGGCTTGGATACGACCCCCCCGGACCGGGCGAATTGGGACAGCCGTTGCCGATCCGCATAACCGTTTCCTCGCCACTGACCGTTACCTCGCTGGTGGGACAGGTGTATGCCGTTGAAGGCGCGATCGTTTCACCCGAGCGTTTCTCGATTCCCGAATTGAATTCCGGGATGGCGGTGGAGCGAACACTCACGGTGACGCCCTACCTGGAGGGGCCGCTGCGCTTCTCCGTGCTTGTTCAAGGCGAGACGGGTGGACAAGTTCAGGCTGGCCAGATCACCGTCCTCATTCCGGTCGGAGACATCGACCGGGAACCGACGCAGCTCGGCACGTTGAACACGGACGCATCGGGGGATGCAATCCACTCCCTGCCGGCCGGAACGCCGTGAGCCCGACTGAAGTTACCTGATCGAGCTACGTAGCCTGGAGACGCCCCGACAAAATGCCCGCAAGCACGCCAGGGACAATAGTCACCACGCTCCTTGTGCTGGCCTGGCTCCTGACCGGCTGCGGCGGCTCGGACAATACGCCCGCCAACGAGCCTCCGGTTGCGGACGCCGGGCCCGATCTCTCCGTGGAAGAACGTTCCCGGGTCACGCTGTCCGGACGCGGCACCGACGGCGACGGCATTGTCCAGTCGTACCGCTGGACACAGGTCTCCGGCCCAGCAGTCACGCTCGATGACGCAGACTCACCGGTTGCCCGGTTCACGGCGCCTGACGCGGCGAGCGGCACTGCCGATCTGGTCTTTCGGCTGACTGTCACGGACGAGCGTGGCGGGACTGCCAGTGACGATGCGACCGTGACCGTGATGTTCTTCAATACCCCTCCGCTGGCGGATGCCGGGCCCGACCTTGTCGCCGACGAGCGGTCCGTCGTTACCTTGACCGGACGCGGAGAGGACAGCGACGGCACGATTGTCTCCTACGGATGGGCACAATTTTTCGGACGCACCGTCACGCTGGAGAACCCGGACGAGGCCACGACACGCTTCACCGCGCCGGAGGTGACGTTCGTGACGGCCGCCCTGGTCTTTCAATTGACGGTTACCGACGACCTGGGCGCCACCGCCACCGATCAGGTGTCGATCACGCTCAACGTACCCCCCAGGGCGGATGCGGGACCGGACCGTATCGTCGATGAGAACACTCCGGTCAGCCTGACCGGACGCGGCACGGACCACGATGGCACGATTCGGTCGTACCATTGGGCCCAGATCGCCGGATCCCCCGTAACTCTGGACCAGACCGGTTCCGCGGTCCGGTTCACCTCTCCGGACGTTGGCGGCGTGACGACTGAACTGGTGTTCCGGCTGACAGTTACCGATAACAACGGGAGTCAGGCCAGCGACGATGTCCTCGTCACCGTCGCCACCCTCGTATCCGTTTCCGGCCGGATTAGCTTTGACTTCGTGCCGTTGATCCGCGGCCCGGTCATCCGGCTTGACTACGGAGCCACCGAAGCCCGTCCGGTTCGCGGCGTTTCGGTTCAACTGATGGAAGGCGATCGCGTTGTCGATACGGCGGTTGCCGGAGATGACGGCGCTTATATGCTCAACGCCGCGGCCAATTCGGAGGTATTCGTACGCGTCCGGGCGGAGATAGCGGCGGGCGATCGATCGTGGAATGTTCGAGTGCTCGACAACACCCGCGATGACGCCCTCTACGCCATGGATAGCAAACCGCTTCGCACAGGTTCGGATGATGTCGTCGCAAACCTTCACGCGGCCTCGGGATGGACAGGCAGGAGTTACGGAGACAAACGAACCGCGGCGCCGTTCGCCATTCTGGATGTCGTCCATGACGCCATGGAACTCGTTCGCTCCGTGGACCCCAACGTGAATTTCGCCCGGCTTGTACTGCTCTGGAGCCCGGACAACCACAATCGGGGTCGTGGCGCCCATTTCATCGCGCCGGGACAGCGGCCGGATGGCGCCTCCGCGATCTTCCTGCTCGGCGATCAGGATCACGACACCGACGAGTACGACCGTACCCTCATCGCCCACGAATGGGGACACTTCTTCGAGGCCACGCTGTCCCGTTCGGACAGCCTGGGCGGAGGTCACGGCCCGGGCGATCAGCTGGACATGCGTGTGGCGTTCAGCGAAGGTCTCGCCAATGCGTTCTCGGCAATGATCACCGGGCAAGACAGCTTTGCTGCGTCGTTCGGGCCGCATCAGGGCAGCGGTTGGATGTGGGACATCGAGAACACCGCGCGGGTGCGATCGAGGCCCGGTTGGTTCAGCGAGGCCTCGGTCCACGAAATCCTCTACGACCTTTTCGACCCTGTGAACGACGACGAAATCGAACTCGGGTTCGGTCCGATCTACGTGGTGCTCGTTGAAGAACTCCCGAAGACACCGGCGCTGACCGGTATCTTCCCGTTTGTCCACGCGTTGAAATCGCGTTGGCCGGAGCGGGCGGCGGCCATCGACGCACTGGTTGGAGTACAGGGGATATCGCCCATCGTCGACGAATACGGAAGCGAGGAGACGAATTCGGGCCATCCACCCAGTGCCGACGTGCTTCCGATCTATGCCGGCCTTGCGGTTAACGGCGTACCGATTAATGTCTGCAGCACGGCTGATTTCGCCCGGGTTGGCCATTCCAACGCCAATAGGCTGGGCGTTCGGCGTTTTTTCAGGTTCCGCGCCGTGGAAGGCAAACATACCGTTGCGGCCACCTATACATCGGAGGCAGACGATCAGGTCAATCCCGGAATCTGCCTGTACCGGAGTGGACGGCAAGTGAGCGGCCAGGAATTTGCCTTCGGCTTCAGCTCCGTCTACCGGCCGGACAACCCCGCGCAGTGTGTCGAATCGTTTTCGGGAGGGTTGGACGCTGGCGACTACGTGGTCGAGGTCTTCGATCGCCGCAACACGGGACCCGCGCCCGCCGGTCAAGCGTGTTTCGACGTGCTGATCTCAAGCCCATGAATCGGATAGCTGGAAATACTCATTCCGGATCCCCATTTCAGGGAGCTTGACTCCGTTAATCCCCTCCGATCGAACCGCGGCAAGGACAATTGCCGCGCGCCGTATTATTCTGCTATATCTAGCCAAACAATCCGTCAGGGGAATTCCAATGACCCGATCAACCGCTTTGGTCACTGCCTGTTTGGCGTGTTGCGGTGCATTGGCGCATCACAATTTTCGATACCAGCCGGACTATCGAAATTTCCGGCACCGTCGAGTCCGCGTCCTGGCGGAATCCTCACGGGCAATGGGAAGGCACAACGCCGGTCGTGGAAACCGATCGCATTCAGGCTCATTATCTTGACATGGACGGGGCGCGTACAAGCGTACGAATGCCTGGACCGGTATTGATTGCGCCTCGGGGACGGCACCTTGCGCTAGATCTGAAAAACCCGCACCAAACCTGAAACTGGGAGCGAACCGATGAAACAGCCTGGATTGACTAACCCTGCATTGGTACTGCTTCTGTTTCAGGCTCTTGCGGCGGACGCGCACCATTCGGCCGTTGCCTTCGACCAGACATCGTCTGCGTTGGTCACCGGTACGGTGACTCAGTTCATCTGGCGCAGTCCGCACATGAGCATCACCCTCAATGTCGACAGCGACGCAGACGAGACAGAGCGCTGGATGATCGAAGGCGGAAGCGTCCAGGCCATGGTCAGGCAGGGATTCGACCGCACCACGTTGTCCGAGGGCGATGAGATCACCGTGAAAATCCATCCCATGAAGGATGGTTCGCCGGGTGGGCAGTTACAGGGCCTGGTCGCCGCCGACGGCGCCTCCTTTGGAATGGACACGGTCGAGCCGGCGGCGCGCCGGCAGATACCGTCGTTGACAGCCTACGTGCCGCCTGCCGAAGACGAGACATGGCAAATTCGCGAGCGCAAGACTCGACCGGCGCAACTGCCCATCGTCTCGGAAGGACAAGGCCTGGGCGACTCGACCGCGACGGGACAAGTGGCGGGCGCGCTGGACCCGGACAATCTGGCCAGGGAGCGGCGCGACCCGCCCTTCGACATGACCGGTGTGTGGCAATACCGGGCTGAGGATGAGTGGCGGGCGAATTACGGGTCCTATGAGTTCAAGCCTCGGCCACAGTTCACCGAAAAGGGACAAGCCTTTTCTGACGCCTATCTCGAGGCAGCCGCCCGAGGCGACCGTTATTTCGATCCCACCGCACAATGCTATCCGGCCGGCTTGCCGCGGATGATGACGCGGTACGGCTCCATGATGATGCTCCAGTATCCGACCGCGATCTTCATGGTGTCTCGACTCAACAACGAGTATCGGGTCATTTTTCTCGATGGGCGCGAACGTATGTCCGAGAACTACCGCGACAACAATTGGGGCGGGGAGTCGCTCGGCTATTGGGACGGCGACGCGCTGGTCATCGAGACCGAAGGCTTCACCGACGAAAACCACATGATCCAGGCCGGCGTGATCACCGGCGACCAACTCAGGATCACCGAACGCATCGCCATGCTCAACGACGGCAACACGCTCATGACCGAGTACACGTTCGTGGACCCGGAACATTGGGTGGGCGAATGGACACACACCAAGTTCCGGGATCGCGTTCTGCGCTCGGATATCCGGGAAGCCAACTGCCTCTTCGAAGACAACCTCGCGCTGCCGGGGCTTTCGACTGGGTAGAGGCGAAACCCGTTACCCGTCTTGCGTGAACTCGGCCCGCGACGCAGAGTAAACAGTCATCGGGTCGCGAGCGGTCTATCGCCGAGCCGTCGGCGATGCATTCGGCGGGTACTTGACGGCATTCCTTTCGATCTTGGCATCCACTGCCTCTTCTATGTCCACGCCCAGTCTGTCGGCAATCATGAGGAGGTAGATCTGAATGTCAGCAATTTCCGCCGCTATTTCATCCCGTTGTCCGGAGTCCGGCGAACGTGATTGCGCCTCGGTCAACCATTGAAAATGCTCAAGCAGTTCCGCCGCCTCAACGCAAAGCGCCATGGACAGGTTCTTCGGTGAGTGGAATTGCTCCCAGTTACGCTCGTCCGCAAACTCCTTGAGACGCTTCTGTAAATCCGTGAGATCCATCAAATCCGCTCACCCCGACGCTACCGCGCTGTATTGTGAGCACACTTGATACGTTAAAGACAACCGGATTTGCCCGCCTGGTATGACCCGCGCTCATCCAGTCAACGTGGAACCGGATGGAAGACTCGAGCAGTGCGGCTGCTGGACGCAACGAGGACAGGTCGTATGTACTCAAGAGTACCTTAGTCTCTGTATTGTGCTTTTGAGCGCAGATCGGCTTGCTTTCTTGCCAGACCTCATTATGCTTTTAAGCGCACATAAAATGCTTTATGAGGTACTTAAGAGCAGATGACTTCCAGGAACACCTTGACAACCGCTCCACCCTATACCGTAGAGCACGCCTTGAAGCGCCTGGGCGCCAACCTGCGAACCGCGAGGCTCCGCAGAAACCTGACAATCCGGGACGTTGCCGAGAAGATCGGTACCGGCCCACGCCCGGTGTCCGACGCCGAGAAGGGCAAACCTTCAACCGGGGTCGCTGTCTACATAGCGCTGCTTTGGGCGTACGACCTGCTGGACCCCATGGGCGATATAGCCAGCCCGGCACTCGATAAAGAGGGGCTCGCACTCAGTCTGCACAGGAAGCGGAGTCGGGCCAGGGAATCGGATCGCCTGGACAACGATTTCTAGTACGGCCGAATGAACGACGAGTGCTATGTATACATCGTGCTGCCCGGTGAGACGGAGTTCGTGACGGCCGGCAAGTTCGTGCTAACCGCTGACCGGCATGGAATTCCAACGGGCAGGTTCGTTTACGGGCGCAGCTATTTGGCGCGCCCGAACGCTGTTCCCATCGACCCCGTTGAACTCAAGCTCACGACGGAAACCTTCGAAACCCGTCGGTTAAAGGGCGTATTCGGTGCGCTCCGCGACGCAGCTCCGGACTATTGGGGTCGGCTTGTGATCGAGAAGCACGCACGCAAGACACCGCTCGGCGAGCTTGACTACCTGTTGTATTCACCGGAGAACCGTACCGGTGCGCTGAGTTTTGGTTTGAATCGAGAACCGCCCGCACCACGGAGAAGATTCTCCAGTACTCTGGATTTGGCCGAGCTGCAGCGGCTGGCGGACGCGATCCTCGCCGACGAAGAGTTGCCGGTGGACCCGGACGTCGAACAAGCCCAAGCGTTGCTGCTCGCCAGCACGTCCATGGGCGGCCGCAACATGATGCCCAGGAGCTTTTTCGGCGCATGTGCTTCAACGCGTTGATCTCCAATACTGACGATCACCCTCGTAACCATGCGGTCATCGCGCTGGATACCGATTGGATACTATCGCCCGCCTATGATCTGGTGCCCTCAACGCCTGTCAGCATCGAACGACGTGACCTTGTGCTCATCTGCGGAGACATCGGCCGCTATGCCCACGCCGACAACCTGCTGTCGCAGCATCCCCGGTTTCTGATCGATCGCGCCGATGCCGAGGCGACGATTCGCACCATGGAGCAGACTGCGCGCGCCCGGTGGTACGGCATCGCCCGAGCGGAGGGCGTCACGGAGCGAGACTGCGACAGAATCTCAAGAGCGTTTGCCTATCCAGGATTCCGACTCGAGGTCGCCCGGTAGGCCGTTGCTCAGAGCAATCCGGTGCATCAAAACGTGGTGGCCAGGGGGTGAATCGAACACCCGACACGCGGATTTTCAGTCCGCTGCTCTACCAACTGAGCTACCTGGCCCCTATGCAGACGCGGTATTAGACCGGTCTGCTTTGGGCATAGTCAAGAGGAAATTCCCAGCGCCGCCCGGCAACGGCGCCGGTACGATGCGGCGGCGGGCTCATCGGCGGATTGGTTGGATATCCGAACCACGGCCAATTTCCCGTGCAGTCACTCTCGACTGGCTTCGAGGTACGCGTAGCACTCATATTCCAGTAGGCGGATGTGCTCTTCCTGGCGGCGATACAACGGCATGCTTATTTGCCAGGACTCGGTGAAAACCTCCGGGTCCTCGATGGTCACTTCATACGTCATGTGGTTGGGGCCGGTTCGGGTGTAACGTTCGACTACGTGCAACCCTTCGCTGTGGAAATTTCCTGACCTGTCGAACCAGGTCCGATCGGTGAATTGCACCACGTCGACGACAAGCGTGTCACCGTCCCAGCGGCCACGGGAGTCTCCCATCCACAGCCGGTCGGTGGCGCCTTCGGGATGATCGCTGTCCAGATAGATATTACGGATCGTATGGACGTATTCGTAGAGGATCGTGATTTGCGTGGGTGTCTGAATGATCTGGAACGGATACGGCATGTAGGTGATGCGGGGCACGCCGACCATTTTGCAGCCCGCCTCCGGATCATCGGTCTGTCGATTCCGAAGATTTTCGTCTCGCTGAGCGGCAGCCCACGGCTGGTACGGTATCTCGCCACCGACAACAACCCCTTGACCGGCCGGAACTCCCAGTTGTCCCGAATGGTCTTCAATATCCCACACAGCCGTGTTCAGAACTTGCCAAATGCCCTGGAGGTCCGGCTGACCGAAAGAAGTCCGAGGCGCAGCGTAGCTTTCGCCTGCGGATTGCTGCGCCGCAGCCGAAGTAGCGAGCAGAAGCCCCAGTATCGGCAGGACGGATCTCATTGTTCCCCAATGGCGTCTTGAGCGTCTTGAGCCTCTTCCACGCTGATCCCGGGATAGATCTCCAGGCCGACCTGGCGGTAAATCCCCATCAGCGATTCGTTGTTCTCATAGCACGCGAGTTCCGGAATCTCGTACGTTTCGTCACCGATACGCCTGTAGGGCAAGGCGATCGTGAAGGGTTCGGTGAATACGTTCGGATCATTGACCGTCGCCTCGTAGTGCATTGTATTGGGACCGATGAGCGTGATCCGTTCGACCACGTGCGCGTCTTCGGTGTAGAACCTCCCGCGCTGGTCAAGCCAGGGTTTGGCGTTCTGGTTGGTCGTCTCGATTACCAGCGTGTCGCCGTCCCACCAACCCCTGGAATCTCCATTCCACAGGCGTATTTTTCCCCCGAGGGGGGGGCGGCCATCCAACGAAACAATGCGATACGCATGTGCGTTGTAAGAATGTATCGCCAGGTAATCCGGTGTCTGGAGAAATTGACGGGGCCCGCCGTGATACATGGTATTGGGCACGCCCGCCAGCAAGCAGGCTGCGTTGTGGTGAAGATAGCGTTGCGCGTTCTGCCGTACCTGCTCTTCGGCCCAGGCGCGAATGGGGAGTGTGCCGTCCGCCGGTGAGACGATCGCGGCCGCGCCCCCGAGTGCATCGAGTTCCCCGGGATGCTCTTCCAGGTCCTCGTACGCACCGCCGAACTGGCCTCCGGGCAGCATCCAGTAGCCCCCGAGGTCCGGTCGGCCGTCCGGTTGACGTGGAGGCTCGAACGATTCCGCCGTTTCCAGCGCGCACGCGTGAAAGTCGGCGGGGGTATTGTCCGGACAAATCGATTCCGCGATCCAATCCTGGGGGGCGACAAACGACGGCGCAAGCAAGCACGCAACTGCAATACCAAAAAACCCGGAGTCGTCCATATGCCTCATGATAGTCCTTGGCGCCATGATTTTTCGGCTATTCTCTTCCCGTGGCTTGGGAGATTTCCATGGACTCGAAACTTAGCGCAATTCTTGCCGGAATCGTAATAGCGTTGCTGTCACTCCCCTCGCTCAGCCATCACGGTTCGAACGTCGTCTACGACCTGACCCAATCGATTACCGTTACCGGAATCGTGACGGAGTTCCAGTTCGTCAATCCCCACGCCGGAATCCTGTTTGATGTCGCCGGCGAAGACGGCTCCACGGTTAGCTGGCTGGCGGGACTCCCCGGCAGCATGGGCCTGGCCCGGAACGAGGGGTGGACCAGCGATACCGTCAAACCGGGCGACGAGATCTCAATCACCGGCGCACCCGCGAGGAACAATGCACCCTCGGTCTGGGTCGAGCAAATCTTCGTCAACGGCGAACCATTGCTGGGCCGGGCATACACAGGTTGACGTGACAGAACGCTCTCTTCGTAGCCTGACGATTTCCCGATAGCCTCGTTTCTCAAGCGGACACCGCGTGCGCCCGATCGAGGTCGGCGAGAATGTCGTCGATGTGCTCGATTCCGATGCATAGACGAATCATGTCGGGCGTCACGCCGGCGGATTCATGATGCGCGTGTAGATATTTCCCGGGACTGCAAGGTTGAACAGGTCTGCGCCATGCTGCGCGTTGTCGAACTCGTACGCGACCGTCTGATAAACGGGCACGGCTTTGGTAGTTGGGTCCGATTTGAAGCCGGCATGTATGGCCAGAGTTTCATCTCTCATTGATTATCCTCAAAGTCCAGGGTGAATTAGTCCGAGCACGACTGGCGCAGGCCCAGCGGGTCGCATGGGTCGACGCCCGTCATGAATTGTTTGTTTCGATCCGGATTGGTCAGTCGGTAGACAAGACCGAGCCAATTATTGACCATTGCCCTCGCAGCGTCACCCCAGGTATTTTCAACGTGCGGTTCCAAGGCGTTTTCGAGGACCTCGAACAGCGCTTCCTTGTCGCCACCGGCACGCTCGATCGCTTGTCGGGCTGTTTCCCCGAAATAGCTCTCCGGGAAGGGTGGCATCGCCGCCAGCTCGCCGTCGTGGTAACGGCAAACCTCGCGCTTGTATTCCTTGAGCAAGCTGTTGCCGTCGTATTCCGGGTGCCCTTGAAAATAGATCACGCGAGCTTGATCCGGGCTGACGGCCAGATGCACGCCGCCCTCGGTGCTTTCCACCAGAATGCGCAGTCCGGCCGACTCAAGCTGCGCGCGCGAAACATCGTTGAATCGCGAATGCGGTACATCGAACCGCGTATTGATGTCGCGGTTCAGAGGGTGGTCGGTTCCGCAAACACGATGGCTGTAAACGCCCCAGCGCTTCGCGGGTAACGGCTGCCGGTCGATACCGTAAAAATGCTTGAGCAGCGCGTGGGTCGCCAGGCACGAACACAATATCGACGCGACGTTTTCCTCGGCCCATTGCGCAATGTCGATCAACGGCTGCCAAAACGGCTCCTTGTCCAGATTTGGCGTCGCAACGTTGGCGCCGGTAATGATCAACGCGTCAAGACCCTGCTCCTGGAGATCCTCGAAACGACTGTAGTACCGATCGATATATTCGAGTGTCTCTTCGCTGCGGATCAGCGATGGCAGCGAAAATGGGTAGACGAAAATTTGCTCAATGCGGTTGCAGCTACCGACGAGTCGTATGAATTGTCTTTCGGTCGCTTGCAAGGCCGCGTCCGGCATCATATTCAGAAATCCTATGTGCAGTTCGCGTATATCCTGTCGCGCCGCGCGATCGACGGACAACAGCTCGTGGCCCTGCTCCTGCAACAAGGCGAAAGCCGGCAAATTCGAGTGGGCGACCAGTGGCATTCTGGAAATTCAACCCTTGGTTGGGAGTCAATAACTACGCCGCATATCCGACAATTTGCGGCAACCGCGCGAATCATACCAACGCTCATTCCATCAACAAGCCTTTCGAGTGGACTTTGCGACACGGTTGCGTAGTATCCGCTTTGGCGAAGTTTCCGGCTGATCGAATTCGATTAACCCTTCATGAGCGAAGAAAAGATCTATCCCGTACCCGAGGACATCGCCAAGCGCGCATGGCTGGACGCGGCCGCCTACCACGAACTTTACCGGCGGTCCGTCGACGACCCGGTCACGTTCTGGCGGGAGCAAGGTCAGCGCCTCGACTGGATAAGGCCCTACAGCCAAGTCAAGGACGTTTCGTTTGACGCCGCTGATCTGCGTATTCGCTGGTTCGCCGACGGCGCGCTGAACGTAGCCGCAAACTGCCTGGACCGGCATCTGAAGACCCGGGGCGAGCAGACCGCCATCATCTGGGAGGGTGACGACCCCGGCGACGATTTGCGCATCACCTACCGGGAGCTGCACGAGCGTGTTTCCCGCCTCGGCAATGCGTTGCGGTCGCTGGGTGTCTGGAAAGGCGACCGGGTCACCATCTACATGCCGATGATCCCGGAAGCCGCCGTGGCCATGCTCGCCTGCGCCCGCATCGGCGCCGTGCACTCGGTGGTCTTCGGGGGATTCTCGCCGGAGGCGCTGCGAGGACGCATCGAGGACTGCGAGTCCAGCGTCGTCATCACCGCCGACGAAGGCGTCAGGGGCGGCAAGCACATCCCGCTCAAGGCCAACGTGGACGCTGCGCTCGCTGCCGACGGCGAGGCGAAAGTAAAAACCGTGGTAGTCGTCCGGCGAACCGGCGCCGGGATCGAGTGGCAACCCGGCCGCGATCACTGGTACGAGGATATCGCCAGCGCCGCCGATCCTTACTGCCCGGCGGAGGTCATGAACGCCGAGGATCCCTTGTTCATTCTCTACACGTCCGGGTCCACGGGAAAACCCAAGGGCGTGCTGCATACGTCCGGGGGCTACCTGGTGTTCGCCGCGCTGACCCACCAATACGTCTTCGACTATCGCGACGGCGACATCTATTGGTGTACCGCGGACGTCGGCTGGGTGACCGGTCACAGTTACATCGTCTACGGGCCGCTTGCCAACGGCGCCACCACGCTCATGTTCGAGGGCGTGCCCACCTACCCCGATTCGAGCCGCTTCTGGCAGGTTGTCGACAAGCACAAGGTCAACATTTTCTATACCGCCCCGACGGCCATTCGCGCCCTGATGGCTGATGGCAAGGGCCCGGTCAAGCGCTGCTCACGCGACAGCCTGCGACTGCTCGGAACGGTCGGCGAGCCCATCAATCCGGAAGCCTGGGAGTGGTATTACCACGTCGTGGGTGGGGGAACGTGCCCGATAGTCGATACCTGGTGGCAAACGGAAACCGGTGGAATCCTTGTGAGCCCCTTGCCCGGCGCCACGGCGCTGAAGCCCGGTTCGGCGACGCGGCCGCTGTTCGGCGTCAAGCCGGCTATCGTGGATGGCGACGGGCAAATTATGGATGGAGAGGCGACAGGCAACCTGGTGTTGCTCGATAGCTGGCCGGGGCAGATGCGCACCGTCTACGGCGATCATCGGCGATTCATCGAGACCTACTTCAGTCAGTACCCGGGCACGTATTTCACAGGGGATGGAGCCAGACGCGACGCCGACGGCTACTACTGGATCACCGGACGCGTGGACGACGTCATCAACGTCTCCGGCCACCGCATGGGCACCGCGGAAGTGGAAAGTGCGCTGGTAGCACATGCGAAGGTCGCCGAAGCGGCCGTGGTCGGTTGCCCGCACCCAATCAAGGGCCAGGGCATCTACGCCTACGTGACGCTGAACTCGGGCGAGGAACCCGACGAAGCGCTGCGCCAGGAACTCGTGGCCTGGGTGCGGCGGGAAATCGGCCCCATCGCGTGCCCCGATTGCCTCCAGTGGGCGCCGGGCCTGCCAAAAACCCGCTCCGGAAAGATCATGCGGCGCATCCTGCGGAAGATTGCAGAGAATGCGCACGACGAGCTGGGCGATGTCTCCACGTTGGCCGACCCCGCCGTGGTAGACGAACTCGTTGCCAATCGAATACTGCGATAGCTGGCCATCATTCATTCCTCCTGGCCCAGCAATCGTAGTGTCAAAATCCCACCGTCAAAGTGTCCAATCAAAGCAGGTGAGTCCATTGGTGAGTCAAAAACCGAACACCGGCACCCGGATGCGAGCGTCGGATTTGTTGGTCAAAGCATTGGAAAATGAAGGCGTGAAGTACGTCTTTGGCGTGCCCGGTGAAGAGAATCTCGATTTCCTCGATTCGCTGCGCACTTCGAAAATAAAACTGATATTGACCCGCCACGAGCAGGGAGCGGGGTTCATGGCCGCCACTTATGGCCGCCTGACCGGTAAGGCCGGCGTGTGTCTCGCGACCCTGGGCCCGGGCGCGACCAATTTCGTTACCCCGGCGGCATACGCGCAATTGGGCGCCATGCCGATGTTGATGATCACCGGTCAGAAACCGATCAAGGCCAGCAAGCAGGGGCGCTTCCAGATTGTCGATGTGGTGTCGATGATGCGGCCGATCACCAAATTCGCCAAGCAAATCGTCAACGGCAATACCATCCCCGGCATCGTCCGGGAGGCGTTCCGGCTGGCCGAGGAAGAGCGGCCGGGCGCGGTGCATCTTGAATTGCCCGAGGACATCGCCGCCGAACCGGTCGACGACCAACCCCTTTTTGCGCCGACATCGCCACGGCGGCCGCACTGCGATACCGCCGCCATCGACCAGGCCGTTGAAATGATCCACGCAGCTAAATATCCGCTGCTGCTGGTGGGCGCCGGCGCCAACCGCAAGCGCATTATCGAAGCGCTCGAGGCCTTCATCGACAAAACGCAAATTCCCTATTTCACTACCCAGATGGGCAAGGGGGTCATCGGGCGGTTCCATGATCGCTATATCGGCACGGCGGCGCTGTCGGCCGGCGACTATCTGCACTGCGCCATCGACCGCGCCGATTTGGTGATCAATGCGGGCCATGATGTCGTTGAAAAACCGCCCTTCTTCATGGAGCACGGGGGCAAGCAGGTCATTCATGTCAACTTCAGTCCCTCCGAAGTCGATGAGGTCTACTTTCCGCAACTCGAACTGGTCGGCGACATCGCTTCGAGTTTTCAACGTCTTGCCGAACGACTGGAACCGCAACCGGGGCATGACTTCGGTTATTTCATGCGGGTGCGCGAAGAAGTGCTGGCACAGATCGCGGAGCGCACCGACGACCCGTCATTTCCGCTGTTACCCCAGCGCATCGTCGCCGATGTGCGCGCCGTCATGCCGCCCGACGGCATCATTGCGCTGGATAACGGCACTTACAAGATTTGGTTTGCCCGCAATTACCTGACCCGGCAGTCGAATACGGTACTGCTCGACAATGCGCTGGCGGCCATGGGGGCCGGACTGCCCTCGGCAATGATGACGTCGATGCTGTACCCGGATCGTCGGGTGATGGCGATCTGCGGCGATGGCGGCTTCATGATGAACAGCCAGGAGTTGGAAACCGCCGTACGCCTCGGCCTCAACCTGGTTGTGCTGATACTGCGCGACGATTCCTACGGCATGATTCGCTGGAAACAAGCCGATGTCGGCCTGCCCGATTGGGGGCTCGAATACGGCAATCCCGATTTCGTTCAATACGCCAACAGCTATGGCGCGGTGGGTCACCGTGTCGCTACGGCGGACGAGTTCGTGCCGCTGCTCGAACGCTGTTTCCAGGACGGCGGCGTCCATGTTGTGGAGGCGCCGATCGACTATAGCGAGAACCAGCGCGTGCTGATCGATGAATTGGCAGAGCGCGTCTGTCTGCTGTGACCGCCGATCCGCTCGGCGGAGCCGGTTATCCCTTTACGAAGTCCGGCGGTTTCTCGGAACCCTCGCCGAAGAAGAACTTCTCCATTTCCCGTTCCAGGAACTGCCGTGCCTTGGGCTCGATCGGTGTCAACCGGTATTCGTTGATCAGCATGGTCTGGTGGCCGAGCCAACGCTGCCAGGCGAGCTTGGACACGTTGTCGTAGATCCTCTGGCCCAGCTCACCGGGATAGGTGGGACGGTCCAGGCCCTCGGCTTCCATACCCAACAAAATGCAATTTACGGTGCGACTCACGGCGACATCTCCTCTGAGTGACTCTGAGCTTTCAGCAGGACCGCGATGGGCGCGGCAACCCCGACCCGTTTCTCCTGCCCGGGGTTATACCAGAGCCACCCATCGCAATCCATGAGTGCGTCGGGCGCGGCATCGAGCCGCATCGCCACAGGGTGAATAACGAGGTCGAAGTGGCTGAATGCATGCTCCAGCGGCTCCAGGGTCTTGCCGGCATCAACGGCCATGCCCAGGTGGCGCCGGCACCAGCCATTCGGATCGTCCTCTTCCCGCAGTTCCGGCAGGCTGTAGAGCCCGCCCCAGACCCCGCTGGGGGGCCGCTTCACCAACAACACTTCCCCGTCGACGTTTGTAATCACCAGCATTGCGATGTCGCGCCGCGGCCGCACACGGCGCGGGCGGGGTGCGGGCAATGTCCCCTGCAGGCCCGCGATTCGCGCCTTGCAATCCGCCGTTACCGGGCAATCGCCGCACCGTGGTTGGGTTCGCGTGCACAACGTCGCGCCCAGATCCATGATTGCCTGGGTGTACTCGGCCACGCGAGTCGGAGGCGTATGCCGTTCCGCGTGCGCCCAAAGGGTTTTCTGTACCGGCGCGCGGCCGGGCCAGCCTGCTACCGCCTCGTAGCGCGCCAGGACCCGCTTGGCGTTGCCGTCCAGGATCGGCGCGTGCTTGCCGTGGGCGAGCGCCATGATGGCGCCCGCGGTGGATCGACCCACGCCCGGCAGGCTCATGAGACCGTCGATGGAGGCCGGGAACACACCGTCGCGATCGCGCACGACCTGCCTGGCTGCGCGATGGAGATTGCGGGCCCGCGCGTAGTAGCCGAGCCCCGCCCATAGCCCCATCACTTGATCCTCGGGTGCCTCGGCCAAGCGCTCAACCGACGGAAAGGTCTCCATGAACCGCGAGTAGTAGGGAATGACGGTCGCCGCCTGGGTCTGCTGAAGCATGATTTCCGAGACCCAAACGCCATACGGCGTGCACTCGGTCTGCCACGGAAGGCCGCGGCGCCCGAATTCTTCGGACCACTCGAGAAGACGCGCCGCAAACGAGTTCACTGTAGTGTCTTGTTCAACGATGATTCCTCGAAGGTCGTTAACCCGAATATTGAATGTACGCGGCCTGAACCGGCTCCACCGTACCGCCTAATTTGCTCTTCATAACCCACAATTGCGCAAACTCGGTCGATGCCTTCTTCCGGTACGATTCCGTCGACACCGCGCTTACGCTCTTCAATTGATTTCGGATCATCAAATCGTTCCGCAACCAAGTCAGCGCTTCCGTAGTGACGGGCATCAAACTACTCGTTATTGCCAGCGCAACCACCTAATTCAAATTCCTCAGCGCGGTCCAAGCAGTTCACAACTCAATCTGCGCATCCGGATCCCCTGCAGCGAGCGCATTCATGTACGCAAGACAGAAGTCGCGGGAACGATACGTCCCGTACACGCTCATTTCTTGCCGTTCCACAATCGGGAACGTTGAATAGATGTAGCGAACGTCGTCCCGGTCACTGATCCCATAGAGGTGAAAGAACACGGCGTCCAGCTTGGCCCGCAGCTGCAGTCGACGGTCCGCATCCCACACGAAGGGCGCCTTGAGTTGACCGTCTTTGCCTACGCACCCGATATCGTACGCAAACCCAGCCATGTCGCGGGCGGTATAGGTAAGCTCCAGCACCGCTTCGCATACAACCTCACCAGCCGTCTTGGTACCGAACGCAAGCCGTCGATAGCTGTCGGCCGGGACGACGGGGAGCTGTTCGACAATGAACCAATTGAGGTGTTGCCCTTGGATTTTCTGTCGCGCGACGAAATCAAACGGTATCGAATTAAAGTTGGCCGCCAGCAGCGAAATCATCTCCGCGTTGCTCCCATCAACCGACACAACTGGAAGTGTATTGCCCACACCGATACCTGGAATCAGCGCCGAAATCATGGATCGCACGTTGGTCGGAGCCGTAACATCCTTGAATGCCAATAGATATGCGGCCTTTGGAAAAGAAATTTCTTCCTTCAGGACCCAGAACTGCGGGTCGGGCACCCAGTCAGGATTCCCATGCTGATCGAGTGTCGCCGGTACCGGCTGCGCTGGCCGGTGCCGGTTTTCCGGATTGACAACAATGCCGGCTGCACGGTGATCGAACGCCTGCACCATCTTGCCTTCGTAGAGCGGCACCCATTCGCCTGTCGGGCTTTCAAATCGATTTTCGCCAATCGGGTACGCGCCCTCGCGTTCCTCCAACTCTTGCCGCGTGCGGAACAAGTGGGAGTCGTTCGTCATATGGAACATCGTTGAATACGCTACAGGCCACGCTTTCGTTACTTCATTAGAAGACCGATCAACAAGAACGGGCAGGCGACTGTAAATCGCCTTGGTCAATTCGGCATCCCTCCGCGTCCGAAACACCGGAGCAGTTCCAGTGTTCGGATTGATTTGGGCGAAATCTCGAGCCGCAAACGGGAAACAACGCTCGCTTTCCTCGCGTTCGCCCACATCCTGAAGGAAGAATGCGCATCTCGCGGGTTCGGTCATCGGTCGCCGGCTGGCGACAAAGGCACAGAACTTAAAGCGGCTGTCCACGTCCGGGAAAAAGGGCGGTAAGCCGTAGCGCGTACGCCGGTTTTCAAAGTCGTACAACGCCTTCAATCGACCTTCCGTCGCCACACTCTTGAAGAACGTCGACGCCGTCTTGTCGGAGGCAATCCCCGACGGCGTCAAGAGTCCGATCATGCCCTGCGGATTGACCAAACATGTCGCTCGTTCGACAAAGAGCGAATAGATGTTGATATCGCCACGCGACAGCAACGGATAGTCGCCGCAAGTTCGTGCCATACGAGCCGACGCCGTCGCACGCCGACTGGCATAGGCAAAATCGCCTGCCAACGGATCGCCATCCTTTTCCAGTTCGGCAATCAGGCGCTTACGGTCCGCTGCGCGTTGTGCGTGCGCGATCTCACGCCGGCGGGCAGCAAACCATTCCACTTGCTGCAGTTTCATGCGGTCCCAGGGCGGATTGCCGACTATGGCATCGAACCCGCCGCGCCGATCTTGCCTGTCCCAGTCCGACCACACACCCGGAAAGACCACCTGCCAGTGAAAGAAGCGTTCCTCCTCAATGAGTCTTCTCGCCTGGGCTAGCAATCCAGTGAAACGCTCGCCTTCCCGCGGCTCCGGATCGTGCTCGATGTGTCCGCAAGCAATATCGATGGGATCGCCCAACGTCCCATCAAAGTACGCCGAAATTGCGACCTTGTCCTCGCGGTCACGGACGTTCAGCCAATCGAATGCGTGGATTAACGAAAGAAACGCATTCAACGGCGAAGTCATCGCTTCAATTTCGGCGAATATATCGGCCGACCGGTGGGCCTCCGCAATCTCCGCATCGGTCAACCCCTCAATAATTTGCATGGGAGCCGCTGCCCGCATGGCCCGGTTCAATGGCCCTTGCAAGAACAGGGACCCGCCTTGCTCTTCCGCCTTGCCGATCCCAGCGCGCACCCACGAACCGAACAGGCTGTCCCCGCAACGCAGGTGATGATTCAGAAAACTCAACGGCGCGCCGACGGTAAACGTGTGAAGCCAAAGCGCCACCTTCGCCAACTCGACGGCCATGGGGTTCTTGTCCACGCCGAAGATACAGCGCTTAAGCACCATTCTCCGGACGATATGGCGATCGTCCAGTTGCCCCGGGTCCACGGTCCAGCGGCGTTCCTCGGCATTGGCAATGATGGTGTTGCGGATACCGTCAATACGCTCGCTAAGGGGGGAAATGTAATGCTCCACCGAGGCTTCCGCTTCCGCGATCGATTCGATCACACGGTCGGCGAGGTAGTCCACCGCGTTGACCAGAAAATGCCCCGAACCCATGGCTGGATCGCAAATCTTCAACTCAAGTAGTTTCTCCGCCGGGTCAAGTACTTTGAGGCGGCTCATGCGGCGATCTTCCGATACTTCGTTTGCGGCCAGATCCGATGCCCGGGTTTCAAAGGCGGCTATTCGAGAGCGCACCAGCGGTTCGAGCGTCTCCTCTACGATCAATCCGACCAAATCGTCCGGCGTGTAGTAACTCCCCGTTCCCTTGCGCGCAAACACATTCGGCCGAACCACGATTTCCCCGTCTACTCGTACGATTTCGTGCTCAAGCAGGCGCTCGTAAATCGTCCCAAGCTGTTGCACACCCAAGTCGCGGTAGTTGATGTAACGCCGCCCCTCGGTCGCTTGCTCGAACGACAGCGCATCGATCACGCCGGCCATCACTTCGTCTCCCAGACGGATTCGGTTTAGAAGCGGCGTGCGCTCCCGATCAAATAGCCCGCCGTTATAAGGCGGCAAACCAATCGAGCGATCGCCTATGTCTATAGCCAAGCTAAGATCGTGAATTGCCGACCAGTAGCGAGCTGCCGTCGTCGAGAACGTATCTCTTATGTCCTTGCGTCGTCCAATGTCGTCACGCACGCGGTTCCTCAACGCATAATCGTCGTAGCGATCATCGCGAACCGGCAGTAGGTCACGGTCTTCCGCGTAAAGAATGAACAGCAACCGGTAGAGCAGAATCAACGTCGCGTCGCGCACTTCTTCTAGCGGCGAATCAGGAGCGGCGGCGGCGATGGCCCGAGCTAAATCAGGGAACACTTGACCGAACACCAGACTGGACAGATTTGCCGCGACCCGTTCTTCGTAGTATCGCCCTTCATCGATCGCACGCTCATGGAGCGTGCGGGGGTCGGCAGTTCCCGGCAAAAAGGACGTCCGACCGAAAACCAGAGCGAACACCCTTAGCCCGTATCGCCTCTCGTCATCGTTCAGCGCAAACAGACCCTCATTGTGGCCAGGGATGTTCAGGAGTGCGGCGAGATCGACTTGAAAGAACTGCTCTGACACCGACCGGGCGCCCTGGAAATACAGCCGCCAATATCCTCCGTTTGTAAGAATTCCCCAACGAAGCGACCCCAACGTCAGATCGTCGATCCGCCGCAGGTACCGAAGCATCTGCGTCGACGGCGCGATCTCCTCTCCCCGTCGCCCCGAACGCCGATCCAACGGCCGCAGCCATCGCTTCGACTCCACGATGGCCAAGCCTATCTCGTAGCGCTTCCACTCCTGCGGAAAACGGTTGGCCCTGGCTTTCGCCGCATCATCGGCAAAGAGCAACCCATCCGGCACATCGTCCCGGCCCCGGACGCTCAAGTTCTGCTGGCGCAGACTTGCGGCCCAGCCAAGCTTCGCCAACACCGGCCATATAAGGTCATCTTCGGTCTGGCTTTCGTTGGGCGAACCGGCCACTGGGAAGCGATCGAAGATCATCCGAAGCTCGTGTTCGAGCGTCTCCAGCGCCTCATCATCGACGCCACGCCACTCTTGCAGACCCGTGATGGAATCTCGCAGGAAGTCACTGGCGAACAGCCGACCTTGAAAAGCGTTATCGATATTCACGCACGACTCCTCTACCAGCCTTATCGGAATCCATCGCTATGCGTAGAAAGCCATTGTGATATGTCTCGCTTCCTGAAAACGCTTATTCATCAGCGTATGACGTTACTCTCGACTTGTTGGTTATCGATAGATTGGCGTTGAATTTTGAGACGACCCGCGGCGGTCGCTAAGATCCGGCGCCATGTTACCGCCTCCTCCAGCACCTTTTCGAGACGAACAAATTCCCAGTCGATCAGAAACCGCTCGCGCTCGGGGTAGTTCGCGATCGACGGGCAAGAATCGCACCACTCCGGCGTCAAGTCCCGACGTTCGGCGAGCCGGTACGCTAGCGACAGCGTACAAACCACCCGATTCGCCACCGCAGGCTTTCCAAAGGAGTTCCCGAGACTTAGGCGGGAAGCGCAAAATCAGCCAGCCGGGAAATGCGCCCGTGGCGGTGCGCCTTTTCGTAGTACCTCTCGTCCGCCGTGACCAGGGTCGCGCCTTCGGTTAATAGGGACGTCGCGTGGTACAGCGTATCGAACAAATGATGTTGCAGCCGGATAGAAAGATCCATCGCCAAAGAGTAAATCCGTACCGACTCCGCGATATCCCATTGTATCTTCGCCAGATCGTTGAGGTTCTGAAGCGCCGATCCCGGATCCTGGCGAACCAGGACAGATGCGACCTCCGCGAGAAAGTGAGGCGGCTCCACCATTCGCACGCGATCGCCGTGAATGCTGAGCAGGATGCCCGTAGCCAGCCCGGTGTGCGGTTCGTCCGCGCGTTCCTTGAAGAACCACTTTAGCGCGACGCTCGCATCGACGACGACGATCACCGCCTGCCTTCCGAGCGCGACCACCGGATCTCGTCGTCGCTGACGACGGGTGCAGCGCGACGCCGGCTGAGAATGCGTCGCACAGCGCGGCGGCTCTCGCGGTCTTCACGGTCCCTTTCAACGGCCTCTCGCATCAACGCCGCGATGACGGCGCTCTTGTTTCGGTTCCTGAAGGTTTCGTTGAAGGCGTTCTTGACATCCTCGGGGACGCTAAAATTCACCGTAGCCATCGCAAAGCCCAAAAGTTTGTTGAAGATTTCAACAATACTATGAGGTCCGCTCGCGATACAACGCCCAAAGATCCTGGATTGCACCAGAAACGAAATACGGGCCGTGAGCGAATTCGACAAACTTCGTGCCCGGGTCGACGCCAAGTCCGCCGTGTTTCGCTACAATAAGGCATCGGCGCGGGCGTCGTATAATGGTTATTACCCTAGCTTCCCAAGCTAGAGACGTGGGTTCGATTCCCATCGCCCGCTCCACCTCTTGCCGGTCCATACCGCGCACATCGTATTCATGTTCATCACCGCTCACAGTTCGCGCAACACCGGAAGGGTCGCGTTATCGGGCGCGCCAGACCTTGAGCGGCGTCCAATTTGCGACACGGCTGAAATCGCTATCGGTAGACAGCATCACCAGGCTGTGGTGGATGCAGATTCGGGCGAGCAATGCATCAATGGTTCCTACCTGAATTCCGTGGCTTCGGCACTCGTTGCGGAGTTCGGCCGCTCGAATGTAGTCCTCGCGCGTGGGAGCGATCATGGCGATTTCCGCAAAGCGTTCGACGATCTGCCCCGCGGCCCTCGGCCCCCTGTACCCTTGCAGCAATTCTTGCAGCACGATACCGGTCGCGTGAACCGGTTCACCGCCCGCCAGGGCATCTCGCAGGCGCCGCACCTCGGGCACGTCGGGAGGCGAATCCCGTCGTAAGGCGAGCGACCAGACACTGGTGTCCACGAACAGATTCAAGGTCGGGACCGTTCGCGCTTGTAGTCGTAGTCTTCGTCCCAATCGAATTTTCCGAAAAGCTCCACTAGCCGCGCCTGCTGTCGACGCGCAACGAATTCCCGCAATGCCTTGTTGACTGTCGCCTTCTTGGTTTTCTCGCCTCCGACTTCCAGCGCCTTGTTCAGCAGATCCGGGTCTATTGACAGGTTCGTTGCCATTGTGTTGTTCTCCACACAATCATTTACACAAAGCCTAGATGCGATCGATGAGTTTGGCAAGCGATAGACTTGAGTCAGCACTGCCGGCCAGTGGCGATAACCCGCTCTGGGCGCGCGCCGCCCGACGAACCGGACAAGAGCATCCATGACCGTGCCGCACCAACGTAAAATCCGTAGCTTCGTCCACCGCGCAGGGCGAACGACGTCCGCACAAAAGCGCGCCCTGGTGGACTTGATGCCGCGATTCGGCATCCCGTTTCAGGAGCGCACGATCAATCCCCGAGGGATCTTCGGACGGAGCGCCCCGCTGGTCCTCGACATCGGGTTCGGCGACGGCGCGGCGTTACTGACGCTGGCCGCCAATCATCCGGCCAACGACTACCTGGGCGTTGAGGTGCATGAACCGGGAATCGGGCATTTGCTCCTGTTGCTTGAACGCGCGGGATTGAACAACGTCCGGATCATCGCCCACGATGCGGTCGAGGTGGTGAAGCATATGATGCCGCCCAGCCAGGTCGATGCCGTGAACCTTTTCTTTCCAGACCCCTGGCCCAAGAAACGCCACCACAAACGCCGCATCGTACAACCGGACTTTGTCGGCGACGTTGCGCGGGCGCTAAAGCCGGGGGGTGTATTTCACGTCGCCACGGACTGGGCGAATTATGCGGAGCACGTGGTCAGCATCATGGGCGCGTGCGAACCATTTGTCCGGGTGCCCGCTGCCGAGGCGGCATCGAACCCGCTATTCGAGCGTCCCTCAACGAAGTTCGAGCGCCGCGGTATCGCCCTGGGGCACCAGGTGACCGATCTGTACTACCGCCGGGTCGCCTGAGGCTCACTTCACATGGGATTGACGTACCCTGCTCAGGCTCATGTCTCGTGGGACAAGACTACAACTATGCCGAAACGAGCGTTCGTGAGACGATAAGGCAGGCGGCAAATGCCATTCGCGTGAACGGCCGCAGCAACTGGCCGACTGCCACTCCGCCAACGAAGGAGCCAATATGTTCAAGAACAATCGTTTTCTGTTCCCTTTGAGCTTAGTTGTCTTCGGCCTCGGCCTGGCCGCCGGCGACGTCATTCAATTCGCAAGCGTTGCCGAGGCCCAGTCATCCAATCGAGTGTTCGAACTTCGCACGTACACGGCGCATCCTGGCCGCCTTGACGAGTTGCATGCGCGTTTCGCCGAGCATACGACGGCACTCTTCGAGCGGCACGGTATGACGAACATCGGTTACTTCAGCCCGCAGGATTCCCCACTTGCCGAGAACACGCTGATCTACATCCTCGCGCACGACAGTCGCGCGGCAGCCGAGGCAAGCTGGGCGGCGTTCAGGGCAGATCCGGAATGGCAGCGTGTAGCCGAAGAGTCCCGGCGCGACGGCCGCCTTGTCGAGAACGTGGAAAGCGTATTTCTGGATGCCACGTACTACTCGCAGATGAAATAGGTCGATGCTTGTTGCTCGCCGTACCGTGCCACCGCGCAGTTCAGCCTGACGGGCGAGTAGTGGACAGTTGCCTGGCGGCCTGTCGAACTTAAACCGTCCGGCAGGCGGCTAAACCCGATCCCGCGGCAACGTGCCGCCTCGCCGTCGATGCAGGGCCCTGAGTTCCGCCTCGTCGGCGACGATGCGGCCGCACTCTACCCGCAGACCGACCGGTTCAAGCGTGGCGCCCGGACACGGCCCTTCCACGCAGACCCCATCGCCGATCCGAAATCGGGCGCCATGCGAATTGCACAGGATCAACTCGCCGTCGCGCGTCAGAAATCGATCCGGCTGCCAGTTCAGCGGGTTGCCGGCGTGGGGGCAACGGTTGACGAATCCGGAAATATTGCCGTCCTTGCGCACTGCAAAGAACTCCAACGGCCAGTCGCCCTCACCCCACCTGAACTCGCGGCTGCCGGGATCGGCCAACTCGTTCAAGCGGCAGAGCACGACGGCGCCGGATTTCACACGGCGTTCCGTCGATCCAGCGCCGCCTTCCGGGTGATGACCATGGCCAGAACGATGGCGGGGACGCCCATGGCCGAGGCGTAGAGGAAGAACGTCACGTAGTCGGTGGAGTCCACGACTATCCCGGAAAAACCGCTGAGCAGCTTGCCCGGCAGGACCATCAACGAGGTGAAAAGCGCGTACTGCGTGGCCGTATAGGCCGCGTTGGTCAAGCTGGAGAAATAGGCGATGAACACCGTGCTCGCGAAGCCCAGCGCGAAGTTGTCGGCACTGATGAGAACCGCCAGATAGCGGACTTCCGGCACACCATGGCTGGCCAAGGCCGCGAAACAGAGGTTGGTTATCGACAACAGCGCGGTGGCGACGATGAGCGGGCGAATCGGTCCGTATCGACTGACGATGACCCCGCCCAGGAGCGCGCCCGCAATCGTGACCGTGAACCCGAATATCTTCGCCACGTTGGCTATCTCCAACAAGGAGTAGCCGATGTCCAGGTAGAACGGGCTGGCCATGATGCCGAGCAGCAGATCGCTGATCCTGGACATTCCGATAAAGCAGAGCAGCAGGATCGCGAACCGGCCGTTGCGTTTGAAGAACTCGACGAAAGGACCGGCGACCGCGCCTCCGAACCAGCCGACCAGCCGCACCGCCGCAGGCCCGTCCTTGGCCCACCCCATGCCAGCGCGACCGCTGCTCTCCGGTTCGCGAATGATCAGCACGGTAACCAGACCGACGCCCATGCACAGCGCCATCGCCGTATACGCCACGCCCCAGGAGTAAAAGTCAGCGAGATACAGCGCGCCCGCGGTACCCACCAGCACCGCGAGGCGGTAGCCGAGTTGATAGGTGGCCGCCATGGCGCCCTGGCTCTCGGCCTCTACCGCCTCGATCCGATAGGCGTCGATGGCGATATCCTGGGTCGCGGAGCAGAACGCGACCGCGATCGAAAGCAACGCGACTGTCGTCAGCGTCGAACCGGGGTCGACGCCCGCCATCCCCAACAATCCCGCGGCAATACCCAGTTGGGCAATCAGCATCCAGCTCCTGCGCCGTCCCAGGGCGCGCGTGATAAGCGGCAACGGCAGGCGGTCCACCAGCGGCGCCCAGAAGAACTTGATCGAATACAGGAGCCCGACCCACGCAAACATCCCGATGGCCGACTTTTCGACGTCATACGTACGCAGCCATGCGGTCAAGGTGGTAAACACCAGCGGGAATGGCAACCCGGCAGCGAATCCCAGGAACAGCATCCCGATGACGCGGGGATTACGGTAGACGAGGAAACTCTGGAGCCAGTTCCGGGTGGCCGGCGGGGCGGGCGCTGGGGCGGAAACATTCGACATTCGGTGACTCACGGCCCCTTGAGGCCGACCCATGGCCGCGGTTGCGCTGTATGATACAGGAGCGGGTTTCCCCTCATCATGCAATCGCACAAGACGCAATTCCTCGAGCTGGCCCTTGAACTCGGCGCACTGCGCTTCGGTGAGTTCGAACTCAAGTCGGGGCGGATCAGCCCCTACTTTTTCAATGCCGGACTCTTCAACACCGGCCTTGCAGCCGCACGGCTCGGGCGCTGCTACGCCGCCGCGCTGGCCGAGGCCGATATCCGCTTCGACATGCTTTTCGGACCGGCTTACAAGGGCATCAGCCTCGTAGCCCTGACCGCCGCCGCGCTGGCCGAACACCACGACCGAAACTGCCCGTTTGCGTACAACCGCAAGGAGGTCAAGGACCACGGCGAAGGCGGTGCGAGCATCGGCGCGGAGATCGCCGGCCGGGTCGTCATTGTCGACGACGTCATTACCGCCGGGACAGCGGTCACCGAGGCCGTGCAGATCATTGAATCCGGCGGCGGCGTGCCGGCGGGCGTGCTCGTGGCGCTGGATCGGCAGGAGGTGGGTCAGGCGGGCCGGCGCACCGCCGTGCGGGAACTCGAGGACCGGCTGGGAATCCCCGTTCGCAGCATCGTCTCGATGGACGACCTGGTGGCTCACTTGCACGCGCATCCCTACTTCGCACGGCATTCGCCGGCCATGCACGCTTACCGGGAACGTTACGGGGCGGAGTAGCCCGTAACTCGCGTCCTGCCAGCCTGTTGGACTTAACCGTTTATAACGATGGCGCCGCGACGCCGCGGGATCATTCGCTCAGCTACGCCCGGTGTGGCCGAAACCGCCATCGCCGCGGCCGCTCCCGGCGAAGGATTCCACCACCTCGAAGTCGGCTTGAACCACCGGCACGATGACCAACTGGGCGATGCGTTCGCCCGGCTCGATCCGAAACGGCTGCGAGCCACGATTCCAGCAGGAGATCAGCAACTCACCCTGGTAATCCGAGTCAATGAGCCCTACCAGGTTACCGAGCACGATGCCGTGCTTGTGACCGAGGCCGGAGCGGGGCAGGATGAGCGCCGCGAGTCCCGGATCCTCCAGGTGAATCGCCATGCCGGTGTGGATGAGTTCGCATCCGCCCGGGGGAAGCGTCAGCGGTTCGTCCAGGCAAGCCCGCAGGTCGACCCCGGCCGAGCCGCCTGTGCTGCGCCTGGGTAGCGGGATCTCGGTTCCAAGTCTCGGGTCGAGCACCTTCAGGCGCACTCGCCGCACGGGCGACCCGGTCATCCGCGGGCCTCAGGGGCTTGAACCATCATCCTTGCCAGCGAAGCTCAGCCGGCCTGCGTGGTACTAAGTTCGGAACGGACCGCGCGGTAGCGCTCGGCGATCAACTGGACCAGCCGAGCGGCCACGACGGTCTTCGGCGCCTGTTCCAAAACCGCTTCACCGCCCTGCCACAGCACGATCAGCGCGTTGGTTTCACGATCGAACCCGCAGTCGCGGCCCACACGGTTCGCGGCGATCATATCCAACCCCTTATCGGCCATCTTGCGCTGCGCATTCTCGGCCACATTCTGCGTTTCCGCGGCGAAGCCCACGGTGAACGGGCGGTCGTGCAGCTTCGCCACGCTGGCCAGCGTATCCTGCGCGCGGACCAGTTCCAGATGCATCGTTGGCCCGCTCCGCTTGATCTTCTGTTCGGCGATGGAATCCGGTTTGTAGTCCGATACCGCGGCACAACCAATGAAGACGTCCGCTTCGCCGATCCACTCGTGGACGTTCGTGTACATTTCTTCCGCCGTCTCCACGTCCACCCTCCGGACTCCCGGGGGTGTCGGCATCGAGACCGGCCCGCTAACGAGAATGACATCCGCGCCCGCTCGCTGGGCTGCCGCCGCGAGTGCATAACCCATTTTTCCGGAGCTGCGGTTGGTGATGTAGCGCACGGGATCGATGGGTTCGCGCGTGGGTCCGGCGGTGATCACGGTACGCAGGTTCTTCAATGATGCAAAACCCAGGGTCGCCGGCTCCGGCAACACCGATCGAACGATATCCTCCGGCTCCAGCATTCTCCCCGGACCGTCCTCGCCGCAAGCCTGATCGCCATGCGCGGGACCGAGACACCGCACGCCGCGTTGTTCCAGCGTGCGAAGATTGGCATGTACCGAAGGATGCAACCACATGCCCTGATTCATGGCCGGCGCGAGAATCACCGGCGCCTGGGTGGCAAGACACAGCGTACTCAAGAGGCCGTCCGCCAGGCCGGCGGTCAGCGACGCCATGAAGTGCGCAGTTGCGGGCGCGACCAGTACCAGGTCGGCCCAGCGGGCCAGTTCAATGTGACCCATGGCGGCTTCCGCGCCTTCATCCCAGAGGTCGTCCCGAACACGGCGCCCGGACACGGCCTGGAATGTGAGTGGCGAGACAAACTTGCGCGCACCCGGCGTCATCACGACCTGGACCCGCGCACCCTGGTCGCGAAGACGGCGCACCAACTCCGGACTCTTGTACGCGGCAACGCCGCCGGTGACGCCGAGAAGAATTCTCGTTCCGCTGGTTTTCTGGCTCTCGGACATGACTGCTGTTCAGCTTATCCCCAGATACTTGCGTTTTCCACCGCTCCACACCGACTTTCGGGAAGACTCGCCGACTTTTGGGTACTAGTCGACGGTAGGGGCTTGCCTCTAGATTACGGCTTTCAACACCAGTGGAGTAGTCGTGGCGCTCAACGACTGGCCGCCGTCGGAGCGGCCCCGGGAAAAATTGCTCAGGAACGGGGCCCGAAATTTGACGGACGGGGAACTTCTCGCCGTACTGCTCGGACACGGCACCGCCAACGAGGACGCGCTCGAACTGAGTCACCGGCTGATACGCACCTGCGGCGACTTCAGCCGCGTGTTGACTGCCAGCCCTGCCACGTTGGGACGGTCTCCGGGATTGGGGCCCGCCAGGGTCGCCCGGATCAAGGCGGCGCTGGAGGCCGGCCGCCGTCACCTGGAGGCTCCCTCGCCACGGCGCGACGCGCTCAACGCCCCGGACGATGCGGTGCGGTTCTTTCGCGCGCGCCTGGCGGACCTGCCTCATGAGGTATTCAGTTGCCTGTTTCTCGACACGCGGCATCGGCTGATTCGATACGAAGAACTGTTCCGCGGAACCGTGGACGGCGCCGCCGTATATCCCCGGGAGGTGCTGAAGCGCGCACTGCATCACAACGCCGCAGCGGTGATTTTCGGCCACAACCATCCGTCCGGCATTTCCGAACCGAGTGAGGCCGACCGGGGTATTACGCTGAAGCTCGGACGCGCCCTGGCGCTGGTGGATGTCCGGCTCCTGGATCACCTGGTGGTCACCCGCGACGGACACGTCTCCCTGGCCGAAAGAGGCTGGATATAGACTTTGGCAGCGGGTATAGTTCCTCGCCTCCATTGCCAAGCCCGCATGTTTCACCGATGTGCGTAGCGAGAGCGCCGAGGCGCCGAGGAGACGTCCGATGTCGAGAGTGTGCCAAGTGACAGGCAAGGGTCCCATGACGGGGAACAACGTTTCGCACGCCCATAACAAGACCCGGCGGCGTTTTTTGCCCAATCTTCATAGGCAGCGGTTCTGGCTGGAGAGCGAGCGACGATTCGTTAAGCTGCGCGTGTCACACAAGGGCTTGAGAATCATCGACAAGCTCGGCATTGAGCAGGTTGTGGCGAACCTGCGCGAGCAAGGCCAGAAAGTCTAGGGGCCGGAACAGGCCCAGGAGGCGCCCGTGAGAGAGAAAATCAGACTCAGGTCCACGGCGGGGACCGGCCATTACTACACCACCACCAAGAACAAGCGTCTGCATCCGGAAAAGATGAAAGTGATGAAGTACGACCCGCGCGTACGCAAGCACGTCATCTACAAGGAAACGAAGATCAAGTAACCGGCGCCGCGCGGGCCTCGGTGGTCTCGCCCGAATGTCTCGCCAATCTTCTGCCGCCGCCGCGGTGGGAAATCAGCCGACAAGCCGCGGGCTGGGTCGGAACGACTTCAGATACGCGGAAAAATCCTCCAATGCCTGAATGCCGCTGGCTTCTGCCCGGCCGCACCAGCGCGTGAGTTCCGCCAGCAGCCGTTCATTGCTGAGGTCGGTTCCCTCCCAGAGGGCCTTCAACTCGTTCCGGTACTCCATCACGGTCTTCAGGCTGGGGTACTTTTCCATCAGTTCCGCCAGACGCTCCCTGGATCGATGGTCCAGCAGGCTGGGATGGCGGGTCAAGCAACGCTTGGCGCGGCGTAACGGCTTGCGCGCCTTGCCACCGACCTGCCTGGCTTCCCACCTAAGCACGGGAACCGTCACGCTCTTCCTGTAGTGCCGCAGCACATGCATCCGGTTGATGAGAATGGACCGCAACGCATCCATATCCGGATTCGAGGCTACCTCCACCAGTTCCGGCCGCGGCGCAACCCGCCGGATTTGCGCCAGCCCAAGGGCGGCGAACAACCGCAGGTGCAACCAGCCCAGGTCCACCTCCCACGGCCGTTGCGAGAATCGGGCGGAACTCGGAAAGGCGTGATGGTTGTTGTGCAGCTCTTCGCCGGCGACGAACACCGCCAGCGGCCACAGGTTGGTGGAAGCATCGTCGGTCTCGAAGTTTCGATAGCCCCTGGCGTGGGACAACCCGTTAATGACTCCCGCGGCGAGCAACGGCATGGTAATCAACTGGA
Organism: Candidatus Rariloculaceae bacterium; assembly: GCA_965237785.1. GTDB lineage: Bacteria > Pseudomonadota > Gammaproteobacteria > Steroidobacterales > Rariloculaceae > UBA6522. Next base: position 3,580,585 of record OZ250159.1, on the reverse strand, counting down.
TCCCGTACAGCGCGATGCCCGGCGCTCCGAACAGGCACAACTCCACGAAGAACAGCAACACGAGACCCATATTCGGCCAGCGGGCGTAGACGTGACGTTCCAACCAATCGTCCGGGGTTCCCATACCGTACTTTTCGACCGTCTCCCGGTTCCCCGCTTCCTTCCGATATAGCTCCGCGCCTTCCAGCAGCACCTTCCTCAGACCGACGAGTTGGGGACTGTGCGGGTCGCCCTGACACTCGCACCTGGCGTGGTGCTTGCGATGCACCGCGACCCACTCCCTGGTGTTGACGCCGGTGTTCATCCACAGCCAGAAACGGAAGAAGTGCCGCAAGACCGGGTGAAGTTCGACGGACCTGTGAGCCTGCTCGCGATGGTGGTAAAGGGTGATCCCGAGCAACGTCACGTGCACGCCTATCGCGCCGGCGATCACGTAGCCCCACAAGCCAAGGCCAAGAATCCCATAGTAGTATTCGGCGATGAACTGCAGCACTCGAAGTACCCCCGTGCTCGACGTCTCGTCACTATAGCCCAAGGACGCGGTCACTCCAACGAACGGTCGACACCATGCCCGAACTACCGGAAGTCGAGACCACACGGCGGGGGTTGCAGCCCCTCGTCGTCGGCCGGACCATTCGCACCCTCGCGGTACGTGAACCGCGTTTGCGCTGGCCGATCGACTCCGGACTGGCCCGCCGGCTCCGGGACCAAACCGTGCAAGACCTATCCAGGCGAGGCAAGTACCTGCTGCTGTCGACCGAAGTCGGCACGCTGCTTCTACACCTGGGCATGTCCGGAAGCCTTCGTTATCTCCGCGCCGATTGCGCGCCCGCTTCGCACGACCACTACGACCTTGTGTTCTCCTCCGGGGAGTTGCTCCGCTTCAATGACCCGCGACGCTTCGGCAGCCTGCATTTCTCCGTCGCGCCCGACAACCACTGGCTGCTGAAGCACCTGGGTCCCGAACCCCTGGGATCCGACTTTAGCGGGGAATATCTCTGGCGCGTGTCGCGTGGGCGAAGGGTCGCGATCAAGACGCTGCTGATGAACGGGCGGATCGTCGCCGGCGTGGGCAATATCTACGCCAACGAAGCACTTTTCAGGGCAGGCATTCACCCGGGCCGCCAGGCGGGACGAATATCACGGCAGCGGCTGGACCGGCTTGTAGGGGCGGTTCGGGACGTTCTCGGGGAGGCCATCGAGGCCGGTGGCACGACGCTACAGGATTTTGTCGGCGGTGACGGGCGGCCAGGATATTTTCAACTGGCGCTGGACGTCTACGGCAGAGGGGGTGAACCCTGTACCCGCTGCAACCGGCCCATCAAGGTCCGCACCATCGGTCAGCGCGCCACTTATTACTGCCCGGCTTGCCAGCGCTGAGGTGTCCGGGCTACGGCACGTCCGCGTAGTCTTCGCAGGCGTCGGTTTTTCGCTCAAGCCCGGGCCGCCATCTCCAGACCATGTAGCCGGTTTCCTCGATCGGGCTCGTGAAGTTCACGGGGTCGTTGGCCCGGAAATCGTAACCCAGCTCGTCTCCAGTGAGGGTAAAACGCTCCACGATCTCGACGTCCCCGCTCTGCGGAATCCCGATCAGCGGCGGCAGATCGAAGAATGGCCAACTGATGCGTGTCGTCGTCACGACCAGCGTGTCACCCTCCCAGCGCCCGCGGGAATACCCCAGGGGAGACGGGGCCACGTCGCCCGGAGGCGGAGCCGCGTTCATGTGAATGAGCCGCGTCTGGTTGAAGTTCTCCGAGTGCAGGAGAATGTCCTCGCCCTGCTGCGCAAACTCGATCGGCCGGTAGCCGACCACGGTCATGACCCGCGGCATGCCCGGAATCACGCAATCGAGCACGGGGTCATCCCGGAGCCCGTCGTATGCCTGCCACGCGGCCCTGGCCTGTGGCGTCAGGGGCGGCTCCTCCTCCACGGCGTAGGGCGTACCGACATCGCGCATCCACAGCCGGAATAGCCCGCCTGAAGAACTCGTTTCGGTGACGACCACCGATGCCGGAAGCGGTTGACCGCCAATGACGTCCGGCGACCAGCGCGGATTGCCGGTCCGGCCGAAGATCAGTTCCTTGCCGCTTGGCAGCAGTATGTGGGACGTCGCCAACCAGCCTTCGCGGCGGTTGGAAACGGCTCCCGCCGCCTTGATGCGATCACCGACGTTGACATGCCCGGCAGCCAGGCCGCGCCGGGCGAGGGTTCCGGCATCCCCTCCCTCAAGAATCCACCGCGCCTCCGAACCGTCGGCGGCAGTACCCCGAACCGTGATCATGACGTGCGGGTTGCTCCACCTGACATCGACGACTTCACCCTCGATCTCGGCGGTCGGCTGACCGGAAAATTCGCCCCTGCCATGGTGGGCGCCGGTAGCGAACGGAATCAGCAACAACGACAAAAGCAACGCGCCACGCCATCTGGCGTACGCTCGCATCGGATCGGGCCAGGCAACCGAATTCATACAATCCTTCCCTTCGCACCTCAAGGCGCCGAAAACCTCGGCTCACCGACCCCGCGGGGGTCCGAGGCGGCGTCGACGGCTCCGCTGCGGCGATCCCAGGTGATAATCTGCAGATTGCCGTTGCCCCTCAGTTGGCGACTGCGGACCAGATTGTGACCGAAGCTTTCCAGGACGGCCTGCTCCTCCTCGCTGAGCGCGTCGGGCTCGAACATGAGCTGATCGGGAAAGTATTGGTGGTGGAACCGGGGATTGGAAGCCATGGCGGTCGCGTCCGCGCCCTCGATCCAGGCCAGGCTCGCCAGGAAAACCATGGTGATGATCTGGCTGCCGCCGGGCGTTCCGAGAATCGCCGCACCGTCGTCGGTTTGCAGGATGGTTGGCGTCATGCTCGAGAGCATCCGCTTGCCCGGTTCGATCTTGTTCGCATCGGCGCTCAGGAGTTGATAGCCGTTCGGCTGACCGGGCTTCATGGAAAAGTCATCCATTTCGTTGTTCAACAACACGCCCGTCCCGGGGGCAATGTAGCCGCTCCCGAAACCGAAGTTGATCGACTGCGTCGCGGCAACGATATTGCCGTCGACATCGATCACCGAAAAATGGCTGGTCTGGTTACCCACCCCGGACACGATGGCCTGAATCCCTGGGAGGCTGTCGCTGGGCGTGGCGCGGTCGATGCGCAGGCTGGCCCGCTGCCCGGCCGCATAGTACGGGTGCAACAGCAGATCGAGCGGCACATCGACGAAGTCAGGGTCGCCGAGATAGGGTCCCCGGTCGCGGTACGCGCGCCGCATGACCTCCGTCAGCAGATGTGTCCGCGTCACATGATCCGCGGTCTCCAGGTCGTACCCCGAGAGCATGTTGAACATGTTGATGAGCGCCACGCCGCCGGCCGAAGGCGGCGGCACGGTGACGATGGTGGCGTCGCGATAAGAGCCTGTCAGCGGCTCGCGTTCGACCACCCGATAGTTCTCCAGGTCCTCGGTACTCCAGATGCCGTCGTCGCGCTGCACACCCTCCACGAGCATGCGGGCCACGGAACCTCGATAGAACCCGTCGTGCCCGTCCCGCGCCATTGCCCGCATCGTCGCGCCGAGATCGGGCTGCCTGAACAGTTCGCCTTCGCTCAGCGGCTCACCGGCCGGGGCGAATATTTCCCGCGCCCCTTCGCTCATCGTCGGCACTCGACGAGCCAGCCGGCGCACGAGCGACTCGTAGGCCGGAAATCCGTCTTCGGCGTATCGGATCGCCGGCGCCAGGGACTCCGCCAGCGGCAGGCGTCCGTAATTCTCCGCTACGTGCACGAGTGCGGCCGGCAATCCGGGGATCCCGGCAGCCAACGGTCCGTTGCGCGAGGCGCCCGGTACGGGATCGCCGTTGGCGTCCAGGTACATGTCTTCCGTGCCGGCCGCCGGCGCCACCTCGCGGCCGTCGACGACCACATCGAGCCCGTCGGCAACCCGGTGCAACAGCAGGAACCCGCCGCCGCCGAGTCCCGATCCGTAGGGTTCGACGACGCCCAGGGCAGCGCTCACCGCCACCGCCGCGTCGAAGGCGTTGCCGCCTTTCTCCAGAACCTCGATTCCGGCTTCGCTCGCCAACGGATTCGCGCTTGCGACCGCGGCTCGATCGGGCGTTTCGGCAGCGCCGGCAATCGCCCATGGCACGAGTACGAGCAAGCGTAGCGAGGTCAGCCTATTCATATGCGTCAATCTCCGAATTTTCTCTTCAGAGCCTCCGCGACATGGGGTCGCACGAAGGCGGATACATCCCCTCCAAGCTGTGCGACTTCGCGCACAAGGCTGGAGGAGACGAACGTGAACTTCACAGTTGGGGTCAGAAATACCGTTTCCACTTCTTGAGTCAAATGGCGGTTCATGGCGGCGAGTTGAAACTCGTGCTCAAAGTCGGAGACCGCCCGCAGTCCGCGGATGATCGCTCGCAATCCGTGGTTGCGCGCAAAGTCGACGGTCAATCCCTCGTAACCTGTCACGGTCACCCCGGGCAGGTCCCGCAGGGCTTCAGCCGCCAGCTCGAGCCGCTCCTCCAGGTTGAACAGCGGCGTCTTGCCCGGACTCGCCGCGACCGCGACAACCACGCGATCGAAAAAGATCGCCGCCCGATCGAGCAGATCCTCGTGCCCGCGGGTAATGGGATCGAAGGTCCCCGGATACATTGCAGCAATGTTCATCGTATGAGCCTGAAGCGAATGCCCGCATTCTACTCTTTCGCCGCCAGTCCGATCAGCCCATAGGCCACTCCCGCCGCGCGACCCTGTTTCAGGATGCGCGCGCCAGGCGCCGCGGCGACAAGGCCCTCGATGGTTTGACCGCCCCGCTCCACTGGACGTTCCACGTAAATCCAGTGTTCGCGCGCGACCCAACCCGCCAATTGAACCAGCACGTCCGCAAGACTCATCGCATAGGGCGGATCGGCGAACACCACGTCGAAGGGTTTCTCGGGCAGGGTCGCGAGCAGTTTCAACGCATCGCCGCGGACGATTCGAGCCTCGGCCTCCAGTTCGCCGATCCGCCCTTGCAAGGCTCGGACGAGCACAGCGTCGACCTCCACGAACCACGCTTCCGCGGCGCCGCGCGACAGCGCCTCGAGTCCAAGCACGCCGGTCCCGGCGAAGAGATCCAGGCAGCGCGCGCCGGGCAGCACCGGGTCCAGCCAGTTGAAGAGCGTCTCGCGTACCCGGTCGGGTGTGGGACGAACCTCCGTAGCCGCCCGAATTGCAAGCCGGCGGCCGCGCCACGCGCCGCCGATAATGCGCACCCCGCTAGCCCGCATGACTCACCTGGCTCGCATGGCTCGCCAGCGATGGTAGCGGGGGCGTCGAGGCCCCGCGCCGCTTGCCGTGCATCGATCATCCCTTGGCGCCGCCGTCGGGGCGGCCTCGGGCGCCAGTATAATGCCGCGATCATGATCCGATTCGAGAACGTGAGAAAACGCTATCCCGCTGGAAGGGAGGCGCTCGCCGGGGTCAACCTTCACCTGGAGAAGGGTGAGATGGCCTTTCTCACCGGACCGTCCGGCGCCGGCAAGAGTACGCTGCTGAAACTGGTGGCGTTGATCGAAAGGCCGACTCGGGGCACGGTACTCGTCGCCAGCCAGAACACCGCCCGAATCCCGCGGCGGCGCGTCCCGCAATTCCGGCGAAAAATCGGCATCGTGTTCCAGGATCACAAGCTCCTCAACGACCGCACGGTATTCGACAACGTGGCGCTGCCGCTGATGATCGCATCGTTGCGTCGCCGCGAACTCGGCGGCCGGGTACGCGCGGCCCTGGATCAGGTGGGCTTGCTGCGGTACGAGAACCAGTACCCATTGTCCCTTTCATCCGGTGAACAGCAGCGGGTCGGGATTGCCAGAGCCGTGGCCAGCCGGCCGGATCTGGTCATCGCCGATGAGCCGACCGGCAACCTGGACCCGCAACTGTCGCTGGAGATCATGCGTCTCTTCGGGCGGTTCAACGAAGTAGGCACCACCGTTCTGATCGCCACCCACGACCTGGAGTTGATCGGCGGGATACGATACCGGCGGTTTTGTCTGGACGCGGGCAGAATCGTCGACCCGCCCGCGGACGTCTACTGAAGCCCTGAACATGAATGCGATCGCCCGATACCTGACGCTGCACGCCGACAACCTGATCGGCGCCTTCCGGCGCGTGACGGAGCGGCCCCTGGGCAGCCTCATGACCATCCTGGTCATCGCCATCGCGCTGGCCGTCCCGGCCGGGCTGCGGGTGATGGTGGACAATGCGCGAGCGCTGAGCGGAACCTGGGAGGGCGTCGCCGACTTTACCGTGTATCTGGAGATGGCCGTCGACGAGGAAACGGCTATCGCACTCATGCGGCAAGTCGAGGCGCGGCCCGACGTCAACCGCGTCCAATTGAAGACGCGGACCGATGCTTTGGCGGAATTTCGCGCCGCATCCGGGTTTGGCGAGGCGTTGGATTTGCTGGACGAGAATCCGTTGCCCCACGCGTTGGAGGTGCGTCCGGCCAGTACCCTTGCCGACCTTGAAACGCTGGTGGCGGATTTGGATGCGTTCGAGGAAACCGCCCTGGTGCAGTTGGATACCGCCTGGCTGGAACGGCTGCGAGCCATACTGGAGTTGGCGCGGCGCGTGGTGGACGTGACCACCGTGCTGCTCAGCATGGCGGTCATCGTCATCATCGGCAACACCATCCGCCTGGAGATCGGCAACCGCCGCGAGGAGATCGAGATCGTGAAGCTCATCGGCGGCAGCGACGGCTACATCCGGCGGCCGTTTCTCTACCTGGGACTTTGCTATGGCATCGGCGCCGGCGTGCTCGCGGCGTTGATCATCGCCCTGGGGCTGGGTCTCGTCGCAGCGCCGGCCCGGGCGCTGATGGAGCTCTACGGTTCGAGCTTTCGGCTGGCGGGACTCGGCTTCCGCGACACCGCGTTGCTGTTGGGTATCGGGGCGTTCCTCGGTTGGGCCGGAGCCGGCATCGCCGTAGCGCGGCATCTTCGCGACGTGGAGCCGAGTTGACGCCGCACTACGACGGCCCGAATAATCGTCGAACGCTATTCTCCCGGGAGAGGTTTTTCATGAAAGCCCCGATCACCCTGTACCTGGGTCTTTCGCTCCTGTCGGCGGCGCCGGCCGGCGCCCAGCAGGAAGAGACCTTCGATTACTGGCAGGCCAACCGCGACATGATCCGCTACGGCCAGCAGGCGATCTTCATGTGCAACGGGCTGTTCACGTCCAACCGGACGCTGGAGCAGGTCTTCGCGCAGGAGCTCGCCTACCTGCCCCAACCCGTGGGGTTGGCCAGCGGCGGGGATTACGTCGTCGACCGGGCGCGCAAGGCGGTCGCGATCGGCTCCGGCCGCGATGGGACGCCGGTGATTCGGGCCGCGTTCCGGGCCGGGGTCGGCTGCGTGATCATGGCGCCGGACCAGACGTTCGACGACATCGACAGCCTGCCGGAGCTCACTCTGGCGCCGCCGCCCGGGGGTCCGGCCACGATCGCGTGGCCGGACGGCGACCTGATCGAAAACGCTGTACCGCCAGCCGGTATCGACCAAGCCGCCCTGGATGCCGCGTCCAACTGGGCCTTCGACCGGGAATCGCCGGAGCAGGTGACCCTGAGTCTACTGGTCGTGCACCGCGGACAGATCGTCCACGAGCGCTACGCGCCGGGGGTCGATATGACCACGCGAACCCGCACCTGGTCCACGGCGAAGAGCATCGCCTCGACCCTGATCGGGATGCTGGTGGATGAGGGGCGCATGTCCCTGGACGAGCCGCTCGGCTTCGACTGGCAACCGAAGGTGGCCTCGGTCGAGCGCGATCCCCGCTCGGCCATCACGCTCCGGCACGCGCTCAACATGTCGAGCGGCTTGTTTCCGGTGGACAACGACGGTCTGGAGTACGCGACCGGGTCCGGCCTGGCGTACTGGGCGGGCGCGAGCTCGATTCAGGGCATGCGGCAACCCGGGTCGATCCGCGAGCCGGGGACTTACTGGGACTACGAAAATTACGATACGCTGCGCGCGGTCTACGCGATGAAGCTCGCGGTCGGCGAAGAAGCCTACCTGGAGTACCCGCGGCGCGCGCTCCTGGATCGGATCGGCATGCGCAATACGCTCCTGAGCGTGGACCGCTTCGGCGACTTCATCCTCAGCAGTCAGGTGTACACCAATGCGCGCGATCTCGCCCGCTTCGGGCTGCTGTACCAGCAGGGCGGAGTCTGGAACGATGAACGGCTGCTCTCGGAGGACTGGATCGAGTTCGTCCGCACGCCCGCCCCGGCTACCGCCGAAAGAGGCAACTTCTACGGCGGGCAGTTCTGGCTCGTCCCCGACGAGCGCACCGACGTACCGGGCGCCGCCTACTCGACCTCGGGAAATCGGGGCCAGTACGTGATCATCCTGCCGTCCCGCGAACTGGTGATCGTGCGCCGGGGGCTCGACTACGGACGCCAGGGCTTCGACCGCTGGGATCTCCTGCGCGAGGTACTGAAAGCGTTCCCGGAGGCGTAAGCCCCCGAGCGCAAAGGAGCCGGCTCGCGATGCCGATGGAGCAAACGAATGTCTGAGAAACTGACACCCGATACCTGGCCGGAGCTCTTTCGGCGACATGTGGAGGAATGGGGCCGGCGATTTGCCGGGGCGTGCGATGCCTGCGAGACCGACGGGATCGTGGTGTTTTCAGGCGCCGTGAAGCGGCACTTTCGGGATGATCTCGAGTACCCGTTCTTCGCTGAACCCTATTTCAAGGCCTGGGTGCCCAAGGCGTACCCGAATTCGGCGCTCAAGATCGTACCGGGAGAGACTCCGCTTTTGATCTATTTTCAGAATCCCGATTTCTGGCACATGCCCGCGCCGGAACCGGACGGGTACTGGACCAATCGGTTCGAAATCCGCCGAGCCACGACGAAGGCTGCCCTATTGAACGAACTGGGTACCATGTCGAGTATGGCAGGCATCGGCGATGAAGCCGACGAAACCATGGGTTTTGCGAGCACCAACGATGCGGCGTTGCTGTCCCATCTGGATTTCCATCGCGCCTGCAAGACACCTTACGAGGTGGCCTGTATGGAAGAGGCAAACCGCATAGCCGCGCGTGGCCACGTGGCCGCCCAGCGTCTGTTGTCCGTGCAACCGTCCGAATTCGACCTTAACGAAATCTATTGCCGCGCGACCGGGCAGCGCGAGTCCGCGCTCCCCTACCAGAATATCGTGGCTTTGAACGAGCATGCCGGCATCCTTCATTACCAGAATCTGGACATGCAACCGCCGGCGACGTTGCGCTCCTTTCTGCTGGATGCCGGAGCCGACTTCAACGGCTACGCGTCGGACGTCTCCCGAACATGGTCCAGCCCCGGCGATCCGTTCGCCGACCTGATTTCGTCCATGGATGCGATGCAACAAACGTTGTGCGCCGGGGCTCGGCCGGGAGTGAATTACGTCTCCCTCCATGACTTGGCGCACCGGTTGTTGGCCCACGTCCTTGAGGAACACGGGCTCGCCCGTTGCGGCCCGGATGAGAGTTTCGATCGAGGCATTACACGCACTTTTCTTCCCCACGGGCTCGGGCACTTGCTGGGATTGCAGGTCCACGACGCGGCGGGTCACCTGGAATCTCCGTCGGGAGCCGAGAATGCTCCTCCGGACGAGCATCCCTTCCTTCGCCTTACGCGCACGCTCGAACCCGGCGTTGTGGTGACCATTGAACCGGGTCTCTACTTTATCCCCGCGCTGCTCGAAAAGCTCAGGAACAGCTCAATGAGTCGTCTGATTGACTGGGACCGCGTGGAACAGTTCCTTCCCTACGGAGGAATTCGGGTCGAAGACGATGTCCTCGTGACAGAAACGGGGAGCAAAAATCTTTCCCGGCCGGCACTGTTGGAGGCCGGTCTTTCATGAGGCCACCGATTTCCGTTCAAATTCGCCCGAACGGGAACCATTGCAACGGTTAGCACTCCAATCGTCAGAGTGCTAAAATCCCGCGTCCGCGCAAATGCCATGGCAGATTTACACGGTTTTGGCGCGACATTGTTGACAGGAGACCGACCATCGTGACCGCTGCGATCGCCCACAACGAGTTGATGCTCGGCGGGCCCATCGGGAGTCTGGACCACTATATCCAGGCTGTTCGAGCCGTTCCCGTGCTGACCAGGGAAGAGGAGTTCGAGCTCGCAACACGACTTCGCGAGAGCGACGATCTCGAAGCGGCGCAACGCCTGATCCTCTCCCACCTGCGATTCGTCGTACACATCGCCCGCGGCTACACCGGTTACGGACTGCAATTGGGCGACCTGGTCCAGGAAGGCAACGTCGGCCTGATGAAGGCCGTCAAGCGGTTCGATCCCAAGGTGGGCGTGCGGCTGGTCTCCTTCGCCGTGCATTGGATTCGCGCCGAGATCCACGAATACGTCCTGAAGAACTGGCGGCAGGTCAAGGTCGCCACCACCAAGGCCCAGCGGAAGTTGTTCTTCAATCTGCGCAAGGCCAAGACCAGACTTGGCTGGCTGTCCAAGGACGAGACCGCCGCGGTGGCCGAAGACCTCGGCGTCAGCGTCAGCGAGGTCACCCGGATGGAACGGCGGCTTTCCGGCCGCGACATTTCCTTCGATGGCTCCCCCACCGACGAAGACGAATACGCTCCGGTCGCCTACCTGCCGAGTCCGGACAGCGACCCCGCGGACGTCGTCGAGCAAGCCGATTGGCAGGCCGATTCCCACGAACGCCTGGGCCGCGCACTGGCCGAACTGGACGACCGCAGCCGCGATATCGTGCAGCGCCGATGGTTGGCGGAGAAGAAGTCGACGCTCCACGAACTGGCCGCCGAATACAAAATCTCCGCGGAGCGAATTCGCCAGATCGAGGCGAACTCGATGCGCAAGCTCAGAGGGCTTATTGCGGCTTGATGGGATCAACCGACGGTAGTCGATAGCTCCGGCAACCGTTGCGTCGCCGCGCCGAGGCGGCAACAATCGGGTCGATGCACTCAACGAAACTCATCGCCGTGGTGGAGGACGAGGTCGCCATCCGCGACAACTACCTGGCGGCGCTCGCCCGTCAGGGGTATCGAGTCGCCGGGTATTCCACCCGCCGGGATGCGCTCGACGCCTTCCGCGATCGGCTTCCGGATCTGGTCGTCATCGATATCAACCTGGCCGGCGAGGTCGAGGGTGGGTTTGAACTGTGCCGGGAGCTGCGTGCCCGCTCGGCGCAATTGCCGATCATTTTCCTGACGGCCCGCGAAAGCGAACTGGACGCGGTTTCGGGATTGCGGCTGGGCGCCGACGATTACCTTAGCAAGCGCATCAGTCTCGAGCACCTGCTGGCCAGGGTGGCCGCCCTGCTCCGGCGGGTCGAGGCCCTCACATCGACCGCCGGGGAAGCGCGGCTCCTGTGTCGGGGGCCTCTGGAGCTGGATCTCGACCGGGTCAGCGTGACCTGGAACGGTAGGCCGATTCCGCTCACCCTCACCGAGTTCTGGGTCGTGCATGCGCTGGCCAGGCATCCGGGTCACGTGCGCACGCGTGAGCAACTCATGGCGGCGGCCAACGTGGTGCTGGATGACGGTAGCGTCACCTCCCAGATCAAGCGGATACGGGCCAAGTTTTCCGCCGTGGAGCCAAAGTTCACGGCCATCGACACGGTCTACGGCATGGGCTATCGCTGGATCGCTCCACAGAGCGGTGCCGGCGGCTGACCATGTCGCTGCGGGTTCAGCTCCTCGGCCTGGTCATGCTCACGTTGGTATTGCCCTGGGCGGGCTATCGCTACGTGCAGGAACTCGAGGGAGCGCTGCGATCCGGTCTCGAGCAATCGCTCCTGGCCGGCGCCGACACCACGGCCGCGGCCTTGGCCGAGCAGGATCTGCGCGCGGCTACAGCGCCGACCGCCGCCGAGGCGGAACAGGTGCTGTATGCCCATCCCCTGGCGGCGGAACCGTTGTTGGACGGTTTCCGCGATGATTGGACGAGCGCGGAGGCGACCGGCCTGGCCCTGGGGACGGGCGGGCGATTCTGGATCGGCATCCATGCACGCGGCCTGTACCTGTTTCTTCACTTCACCGACGCATCGCCGGTCTATCAGCGCGCGCCCGGAGAATCCCCCTATGGCGACCGGGTCCTGCTCCTGGTGGAGTCGTTGCAGCCGAAGTGGCTACTCCTCCACACCACGGCGCCGGGCAGTCTTCGCGGCCAGGAGACCGAGGCGCCGCTGTTCGCCCCCTCGGGGCGTGTCGATGCCCGGGTTCCCGGGTTCTGGCGCGAATTGGCCGACGGATTTGCGGTGGAAGTCCGACTACCGCTCGATCTGGCCGGATCGCGGCTCGGGATCGCCGTGGTCGATGTGGACGCTTCCGAAGCCGATCCGCCGGCCGCATCCTATCGGGTGGTGGTGGAGAGTTCCTGGAGCGGCGCCGAACCCGGCCTGCTGTTCTACCGGCCGACGCCGCTCGGCCTGGCTGCGTCGCAATTCGTGCAACCCGGCCGACGGCTGCGGATCGTCGACGCCGCCGGCTGGGTCCTCTTCGATGGCGGCGCGATCGATCCACTGGCAGCCCGCTTTGACGAGCGCGGCGCGAGTCTCGTCGAGCGGTTCTTTCGGTTGGTGTTGAGGCGGGACGACCCTCCCTATGCCGGGCTGGAGGAACCCCTCGGACGATTGCGCGACGGCGCGCTGAGTAAGGTGCTGGCGGGGGAGGCTGTGAGCGCCTGGTACGCTCGAAGTGGAGAGGCCAGCGCGGTAGTCGCAGCCGCGGCGCCCATCATCCGCAACGACGCGGCGCTGGGCGCGGTCGTGGTCGAGCAGGGCAGCGACTCGATTCTGACGTTGACCAACGCAGCCCTGGTGCGCTTGATGAGCGTGACCTTTCTGGCAACGATCGTCGTCGCGACCGGGCTTCTCGGCTACGCGACGCTGCTGTCATTCCGGGTTCGCCGGCTGTCACGCGCCGCGGAAACCGCGCTGGGACCGAAGGGCGAAATAAGTACCGCGCTGCCCGGTCGCGGCGCCCGGGATGAAATCGGCGATCTCGCCCGCAGCTTCAGCGACCTTCTCAACCGTCTCAGGGACTACACGGCATACTTGACGACCCTGAAGGCCAAGCTGGCCCACGAACTGCGCACGCCCCTGGCCGTGGTTGCGACGTCGCTCGAGAACCTGGAGCGCGAACCCCACGGATCGAATCTGTCGCCATACCTGGCGCGACTGAAGGAGGGCGTGACGCGGCTGGACGGCATTCTCAACGCCATGGCCGAAGCCACGCTGCTCGAGCAGGCCATCGCCGACACCGAGCCGGAAGTCTTTGACCTGCACAACGTGCTCGCGAGCTGTACCGCAGCGTACGGGGACGTTTATCCGCAGCACAGTATCGAGTACGAAAACCGCGCGTCCCACACCCGGGTGCTGGGCTCGGCGGAACTCATTGTGCAGATGATGGACAAGCTCATCGACAATGCCGTGAGCTTCAGCCCCGCCGATGCCCCCATTCAGGTCACCCTGACCAGCGCCCGTCGCGAGGTTGTCATCGGCGTGGCCAACCGTGGTCCGTCGCTGCCCGAATCCATGCGCACCCAACTCTTCGACTCCCTGGTGTCGGTGCGTGCGGAGCGCGGCGCGCGGCGCCACCTGGGCCTGGGGCTCCATATCGTCTCCCTGGTGGCAGACTTCCATTCCGGAACGGTTCGAGGCGACGACTTGCCGGACGGCAGTGGCGTGCTATTCGGGGTTACGCTTCCGGTCGCCGACGACTCATAGGCGTCACGCGCCCGGGAACGCGAGCAGCGTCGGTTACTCCGTCGGTGTGCAGCTCACGCCGGTCCCACCGAGACCGCAGTAGCCGCCCGGGTTCTTGGCCAGGTATTGCTGGTGATAATCCTCGGCGTAGTGGAATTTCGCCGCCGCGGCGATCCGGGTGGTGATCGTGCCGTAGCCGGCGCTTGCCAACGCCGCCTGATAGGCGCGCATGCTCTCGAGCGCAGCCTGGTTTTGCCGTTCACCGTACGTGAAGATCGCGGAACGGTACTGGGACCCGATATCCGCACCCTGGCGCATGCCCTGGGTGGGATTGTGGGCTTCCCAGAACAGCTCCAGCAACCGCTCGTAGGCAACTTCTCCGGGCTGGAACACCACGAGCACGACTTCCGCGTGTCCGCTGCGACCGCGGCAGACCTCCTCATAGTCGGGGTTCGGAGTCGTGCCGCCCGCATAGCCGACTGCGGTGGAATAGACACCGCCCAGTTCCCAATAGCGGCGTTCGGCGCCCCAGAAACAGCCCATGCCGAAAAGCGCCCGCTCGCAGCCCTCGGGAAACGGCGGCCGGATGCGCCGGCCGGTGACGAAGTGAATCTCCTGGGCCGCCGGCGGTCGGCTTCGCCCGGTCTTGCCCGCCCAGTTAAACACTTGCGCCTTCCATCGTCACGGCGGTTGCCGGCACTTCGGGCATTCCCACCGACAACGACTCGTCGATGGCCTGCGCCGCGCCGCGGCCTTCGTTTATCGCCCAGACCACGAGTGACTGGCCCCGGCGGCAGTCGCCCGCGGCAAAGACGCCAGGCACGTTGGTGCGATAGTCGCCGTGCGCGGCCTGGTAGTTCGAGCGCGCATCCAGCGCCACTCCAAGGGGCCTGGACACATAGTCTTCCGGTCCCAGGAAGCCCATCGCCAGCAGCACCAGATCCGCCTTCAGGGTTTGCTCCGTTCCGAAAATTTCGACCATCTTGCGCGAGCCGCCGTCACGCTGCCAACGAATGTTGACGGTGTTCAGCGCCGTGACCGCACCGCTCTCGTCGCCGGAGAACGTCCTGGAGAGAACCGAGAAGCTGCGCGGATCGAATCCGAACCGTGCAGCGCTCTCTTCATGAGCGTATTCGGTACGGAAAATCAACGGCCACTCCGGCCACGGGTTTTCGGGGCCGCGCTCGGGCGGCGGACGGTCGAGCAACTCAAGGTTCACCAGGCTGCGGCAACCGTGGCGGACCGCGGTGCCGATACAGTCCGCACCGGTATCGCCGCCGCCGATGACGATGACATCCTTGTCCTTCGCATTGATATAACGACCGTCCCGCAATCCGCTGTCGAGCAGACTTCGCGTATTGACAGTGAGGTACTCCATGGCGAAATGGATGCCCGACAGTTCGCGGCCCGGGATCGGCAGATCCCGCGGGTCGGTCGCCCCGGTGGCGAGCAACAGCGCGTCATACTCGGTCATGAGTTCGTTGGGATCCACATTGGCGCCCACGTCCGCGCCCACGCGAAAGTGGATGCCGCTCTCCGCCATCAGGCGCACGCGCCGATCCACCAGCGACTTGTCGAGCTTCATGTTGGGAATGCCGTACATGAGCAGCCCGCCGATGCGGTCTTCGCGCTCGAATACCGTCACCTCGTGCCCGGCCTTGTTGAGCTGATCGGCCGCGGCGAGGCCCGCCGGGCCCGAACCGACGATCGCCACGGTTTTCCCCGTGCGTCGTTTCGGTGGATCGTGCCGTACCCAGCCTTCGGCAAACCCCCGGTCGATAATCGCATTCTCGATGTTCTTGATGGTGACCGGCGGATCGGTAATGCCCAGCACGCAGGCGCCCTCGCACGGGGCCGGACAAGTCCGGCCGGTAAACTCCGGGAAGTTGTTGGTCTGGTGAAGCCGGTCCAGCGCCGCCTTCCAGCGCCCGCGATAGACCAGGTCATTCCACTCCGGAATCAGGTTGTCAATGGGGCAGCCGGTTGCGGTTTGACAGAACGGGACGCCGCAATCCATGCAGCGGGCGCCCTGATGCTTCAAGTGCGATTCCTCCGGGTCGGTAAAGATTTCCTTGAAGTCGCCGCTGCGTTCAGCGGCGTCGCGATAGGGAACCGCGCTTCTGGGAAACTCCAGAAAACCCGAATGCTTGCCCACTCCGGTTACCTCTCGGCGACCAGGGCCAGCGGTTCGGGTTCGCGTACCGCGGATACCTTGGCCGGGGCGCGCCGCTTGCGCTCGGCGAGGACCCGCTTGTAGTCGATGGGCATGATCTTGACGAACCGTGAGAGCGCGCCGAGCCAATCATTGAGCACGCGCGCGGCCACCGTGGAACCCGTGTACCGCCGGTGCAACTCGATCAGGCGCCGCAACTCCGCGATATCCACGGGATCCTCGACCGGTTCCAGATGCACGGTTTCCTTGTTGCTCCGGGCCTCGAGCAGGGTCCGCGGATCCCAGACATAGGCCTCGCCCCCGGACATGCCGGCGGCGAAGTTGAGTCCCGTCGGACCCAGAATCACGACGCGGCCGCCGGTCATGTACTCGCAGCCGTGGTCACCCACGCCTTCGATGACGGCTTCGGCGCCGCTGTTGCGCACGCAGAACCGCTCCGCCGCGCGGCCGCGGAAGAAGGCCCGCCCGCCGGTGGCGCCGTACAGGGCGACGTTGCCGATGATGACGTTGTCTTCCGGGACGAACGTGCTTTGCCGCGGCGGGTAGACGATGAGCCTCCCGCCGGACAAGCCCTTGCCGACGTAGTCGTTGCTGTCGCCTTCGAGCTCCAGCGTGATGCCCCTGGCCAGGAACGCCCCGAAACTCTGCCCGGCCGAGCCGTCCAGCTTGATGTGGATGGTGTCGTCGGGCAGCGCGGCCTCGCCCCGGGCCTTGACCAACTCGTGACTGAGGATCGTTCCCACGGTGCGGTTGGTATTGACGATGGGCAGGTGCAACCGCACCCGGCGGCCGTACCGTATCGCCTCCTCGGAAAGTTCCACCAGGCGGCGGTCCAGCGCCTTCTCCAGGCCATGATCCTGGGATATCGTGCAGCGCACCTCGACATTCTCGTGCGGCTTGACCGCGGCAGTCAGGATCGGCGTCAGGTCCAGGCCATCGGCCTTCCAGTGGTTGATGGCGTCGCGGGTTTCCAGCACATCGACCCGCCCGATCATGTCGTCCATGCGGCGGAAGCCCAGTTCCGCCATGAGTGCCCGGGCCTCCTCGGCCACCATGAAGAGGTAATTGACGACGTGCTCGGGCGCACCGGTGAATTTCTCGCGCAGCACCGGATCCTGCGTCGCGATGCCAACCGGGCAGGTATTCAGGTGACACTTGCGCATCATGATGCAGCCCAGGGCGATCAGCGGACCCGTGGAAAAGCCCATCTCCTCCGCGCCGAGCAACGCAGCGATCACCACGTCCCGGCCCGTCTTCAGCCCGCCGTCGGTTTGCAATACGACGCGGCTGCGAAGGTCGTTCATGACCAGGGTCTGGTGGGTTTCGGCAATGCCCAGTTCCCACGGCAGGCCGGCGTGCTTGATGCTGGTCAGCGGCGATGCGCCAGTGCCGCCGGAGTCGCCGGAAATCAGGATATGGTCCGAGTGCGCCTTGGCCACGCCTGCGGCGATGGTTCCCACGCCCACCTCCGACACCAGTTTCACGCTGATTCGAGCCGCGGGATTCGAATTCTTGAGGTCGTGGATGAGTTGCGCCAGATCCTCGATGGAGTAGATGTCGTGGTGCGGCGGCGGACTGATCAGCCCCACGCCCGGTGTGGAGTACCGGATGCGGGCGATGATGTCGTCCACCTTGCGCCCGGGAAGCTCGCCGCCCTCGCCGGGCTTGGCGCCCTGGGCGATCTTGATCTGCAACTCATCGGCGTTGGTGAGGTACCAGATGGTGACGCCGAACCGGCCCGAGGCGACCTGCTTGATGGCCGAACGCCTGGAATCCCCGGAGGGCAGCGTGCGGTAGCGCTCGGGGTCTTCGCCGCCCTCGCCGGTGTTGCTGCGCCCACCGATGCGATTCAATGCCACCGCAAGGGACTCGTGCGCCTCGGCCGAAATGGAGCCGAAACTCATGGCCCCGGTGCAGAATCGTCGGACAATCTCCTTGGCCGGTTCCACTTCGTCCAGCGGGATGGCGGGACCGGCGACTCCGGTCCTGAGCCGTAACAGCCCCCGTAGCGTGCAATTGGCGCGCGCTTCGTCGTTGGCCTGTTCCGCGAATTGCCGATAAGCGCTCCCGTCGTCGTTACGCGCGGCCTGTTGCAGCGACGCTATGACGACGGGATCCCAGCCGTGGCGTTCGCCCCGGCTGCGCCAGTGAAATTCGCCCGGGTTGGGCAGGGCCGCGAGCCGGTCCCGTCCCTTGCCTGGATACCCCAGCGCGTGCCGTCGCAGCGACTCCTGTTCGAGCACGTCCAGACCCACCCCCTGTAGGCGGCTGGCGGTACCGACGAAGCACCGGTCGATGACCTCGTCGGCGAGTCCGACAGCCTCGAAGATCTGTGCCCCCTTGTAGGACTGCAACGTGGAGATGCCCATCTTGGCCATCACCTTGAGCATGCCCTTGGCCACGCCCTTGCGGTAAGCCGCGACAACAGCCTTGTCGTCGGGGTGCCTGGTTGCATCCAGAAGTCCGTCTTCGCGAGCCTGCCAGAGCGCCTCGAACGCCAGGTACGGGTTGATCGCGTCGGCGCCGTAGCCGATCAGCAGGCAATGGTGATGAACCTCGCGGGCCTCGCCGGTTTCGAGCACGATGCCGATCCGGGTGCGTTTCGCCCGGCGCACCAGGTGATGGTGGACAGCGCCGCAGGCTGCCAGGCTGCTGAGCGGCACGCGGTCCTCGCCAATGCACCGGTCCGAGAGGACCACGATGCTGTAACCGTCGTCTATGGCAGCTTCGGCTTCCGTGCAAATCCGGTCCAAAGCACCGGTCAGGCCCTGTTTCGCAAGATCGCGGGGGAACGTGATGTCGATCGTCTTCGCGCGCCAGCCGCGGTGATCCATGTTCTTCACCGCCGCCAGCTCGTCGTTGTCGAGGATGGGGTGGGGCACGTGCAGTCGGTGGGCGTGGCGCCGGGTGGTCTCCAGAAGATTCGGTTCCGGACCCACATAGCACTCCAGCGACATGATGACCTCTTCACGAATCGAGTCGATCGGAGGGTTCGTAACCTGGGCGAATAGTTGCTTGAAGTAGTCGTAGAGCATGCGCGGCTGGTCGCTCAGGCACGCCAACGCGGAATCGTTGCCCATGGAGCCCACGGGGTCGCGCAATTGCTCGACCAGCGGCTGGAGCATGAACTGCATGGTCTCCACGGTATAGCCGAAGGCCTGCATGCGCGGCAGCAGCGTCGGCCGATCCGGCCCCGGGGCCGGTTCCCCCGCGGTGGGCATCAGATCCTCAAGCACGAGGCGCCCGGCGCGCATCCACTCGCCGTAGGGAGCCCGGTCGGCGAATTCCTGCTTCAACTCCCGGTCAGGCACGAGCCGGCCGGCCACGAAGTCGATGAGGAACATGCGGCCGGGTTCCAGCCGCCCCTTGAACTTGACCATGGACGGATCCACCGGCAGCACGCCCACCTCGCTGGCCATGATGACCCGGTCGTCGTGGGTGAGGTAGTAGCGGCTCGGGCGCAGGCCGTTGCGATCCAGAACCGCGCCGATATAGTGGCCGTCGGTGAAGGCGATGGATGCAGGGCCGTCCCAGGGCTCCATCACGCAGGAGTGAAATTCATAGAACGCCCGCTTGTTTTCGGGCATGAGCGCATTTTTCTGCCACGCCTCCGGAATCATCATCATGACCGATTCCTGCAACGTGCGGCCGGTCATGAGCAGAAACTCCAGAACGTTGTCGAAGACCCCGGAATCGGAGCAGTCCGGTTCCACCACGGGGAACAACTGACTAATGGAATCGCCGAACAACCCGGTGCGGGCCACGCCCTGACGCGCGGTCATCCAGTTGACATTGCCTCGCAGGGTATTGATCTCGCCGTTGTGGCACATGAAGCGGTTGGGTTGGGCCCGGTCCCAGCTCGGGAAGGTATTCGTCGAGAACCGGGAATGGACCATGGCCAGGTGGGTCGTATAGTCCGGGTCCCTGAGATCGCGGTAGAACGTCATCAATTGGCCGGGCGTCAACATGCCCTTGTAGATGAGCACCTTGGTGGACAGGCTGCAAACGTAGAACGCCTTGCGCTGGCTCATTTCGCGGTCGGAACGAAGCAGGTGGCTGGCCCGCTTGCGGATCAGGTAGAGCCTGCGCTCGAAGGCGTTGCCCTCCAGTCCCTCGCCGGCGGCGATGAATACCTGCTCGATGCACGGCGCGGCCGCCTGTGCGGTGGGGCCGACGCCGGCCTCGTCGGGCTGGGTGGGGACGTGCCGCCAGCCGACCAGCGTCTGACCTGCCTCCGCGCAGATTCTCTCCACCGCGCGCTTGCACTTCCGCCGCTGGGATTCATCTGTCGGAAGGAACACGACGCCGGCGGCAAACCGCCCTGGCGGCGGCAAATGCGCGTCCAGTTCATCGCGGGCGACGCGCGCGAGAAATTCGTGCGGAAGTGCCGTCAGGATCCCGGCGCCGTCCCCGGACTCGGCCTCCGCGCCGCGGGCGCCGCGATGGTCCATGCGGCACAGCAGGTGATCGGCGTCGGCGATGATCCCGTGGCTGCGCCGCCCCTTGACGTGGGCGATGAAACCGACGCCACAGCTCTCGTGCTCCCGATCGGGGGAATACAAGCCGTGTGTGGGCGGAGGGCCGCCCGCCGACCTGATGTCGTTACTTCGGTTCATTCGTCCCGTGGAGGAGCCAATGCTCCGTCAATTTGTCGCAAGGCATTTCGCCCGCAAGCTTCACCTGGCGGCCGGTCCGCGGAATTTGCGCGTTCGGCTAAACGCGCATTCAGCGCGGGCGAAGCTGGCCGGTCCAGAACTTCTCCGGGCGTGTCGGAGCCGGGTCAGGGCGCCCACACGGGTGTCGTTGGACCAAAACCGGCGCCGATTATAGCACTGGCGAGGATTTGTCTTTGCGGGCTTGTGTCAAGAATGCCCGAGCACCGCCACCCCCGGCGCCCGGAACTGGGTGTCTGGGGGTGGGCCTTTCCAAGGACCCACTAATCGGAGTTTTAACAGACAAGCCTGAACGCGGGTTCTTGTGAACCAGTCAAGCATTGGGAACGGGATGTTACGAAAGAGCATCCAAGGTGGGTTGAAGCGCCTCGCTCAAATCGGTGAACTCGATTGGCATGTATCCGTAACGCTCGTGCGACGGTAGCTCGACGCCGTGCTTGGGCCCGAAGTAGTGTCTGAACGCCTCAGAAGGCTTCGTGCGCCGCTCAGCTTTCTCACGTTTTTCGTGGATCAGTCGGCGCACGAACTCCTCCATCGAAACGCCTAGATGACGCGCTTCGCGTTTTAGCCAAGACTTATCCTTGGAATCCATGTCGCGCACGGTAATAGTGGAACTCATTTCGGCACTCTCGTTTGGAACGGGAACGATCTGGAGATAAGTGCTAATGCTAGCAATATTTGCTTTTTATGCAACAGCAAGAATCCTGCTTTCGAGTGTCGACCGGATCCAGTACCGGTAGAGGGGCCCATTTTCTTGGCCCACTCGGCCAGCGTTTTTCTGATAACGTTGCGTTCAATGCGAAATAGGGTAAACCTCTTGGCCGCAGTCGCCGTAGGCAAAAATAATTATCGGCGGTGCCGAAACCACACATCGCGGAGACTGGCAGCCATCATCGGAGTGAAGCGTCTTGCGTAACCAGCCCGCCCGCCCGGTGGCCGTCGTCGGCGGCCTGCGAGTCCCCTTCGCGCGCGCCCATACCGCCTACCGCGACTGTTCCAATCAGGACATGATGTCCCATGTCTTGCGAGCCCTGGTCGACAAATTCGACCTGGCCGGCCAACGGCTGGGAGACGTTTCCCTCGGCGCCGTGCTCAAGCACTCCAGGGACTGGAATCTCGCCCGCGAATCCGTGCTCTCGTCGGATCTGAGCCCGGAGACGCCGGCGTTTGACATTCAACGAGCCTGTGGCACGAGTCTCTCCGCCGCGGCGCTCATCGGCGCAAAGATTTCCACAGGAATGATTGACGCCGGAATTGCCGGCGGCACCGACTCCATCAGCGACCTGCCCATGGCCTGCCGGGACGGTTACCGGAGGATTCTCCTGGACAGCCACCAGGGCCGTACGCCGATCCAGAAGCTCCGGCCGTGGCTTGCGCTGCGCCCAAGGCATTTTGCGCCCTCGCTGGCGGATGTCGATGAACCGCGGACCGGGCTCTCCATGGGCGCGAGCATGGAGGTGACCGCCAGGGAATGGAAAATCACGCGGGAGGAGCAGGACGCCTTCGCGCTCGCCAGCCATCTGAACGCAGCGAAGGCCCAGGCGAAGGGTTTTTTCGACGACCTCGTTGTCGAGTACTGCGGACTCAGGCACGACAACAACGTCAGACCCGACTCCACCCTCGAGCAGCTCGCAAGACTGCGGACGGTATTCGATCGAAGCGAGACCGGCTCCCTCACCGCGGGCAACAGCACGCCGTTGACCGACGGCGCCTCGGCGGTGCTGCTGGCCACCGAGGACTGGGCCCGTGAGCGCGGACTGCCGGTGCTGGCGCGCCTGACCTACGCTTATGCCATGGCCGTCGATTTCGTCGGCGGCGAGGGTCTGTTGATGGGACCGGCCTATGCGGTCTCCGAGTTGCTCAAGCAGACACCGTATTCGCTTCAGGACTTCGACTACTATGAGCTTCACGAAGCGTTCGCCGCGCAGCCGCTAGCGACGATGAAGGCCTGGGAGTCGGAATCGTTTTGCAAGTCGCGCCTGGGCCGGTCCAAGGCATTGGGCGCGATTGACCGCGGCAAGCTGAATGTAACCGGCAGCAGCGTGGCCGTCGGACACCCGTTTGCCGCCACCGGAACGCGGATTCTCGGAACTCTGGCAAAGTTGCTGCACCAGCGTGGGTCCGGACGTGGTTTAATCGCGGTGTGCACGGCGGGCGGCATGGGAGTCGCCGCCGTCCTTGAAGCGGGTTGACACCCATCGGGAGCGAATAATGGAAGGATTCACGGGGTTTCTGACCCTGCTCAACCTCATCATCTGGCACGACAGCGTGCTGTTCATCCTGCTGGGCACCGGCGTGGTGTTCACGATCTGGAGCAGGCTGTCCCAGTACCGGGCATTGACGCACGGCTTCCGCGTCTTGCGGGGCGTGTATGACGATCCCGACGATCCTGGCGCGATCAACCACTTCCAGGCACTCTCCGCAGCGCTATCGGCCACGGTCGGGTTGGGCAACATCGGCGGCGTGGCGCTGGCCATCGCACTGGGCGGCCCGGGGGCGATTTTCTGGATGTGGATGGTGGGCTTCTTCGGGATGTCCATCAAACTGACCGAAGTCAGCCTGTCGATGCTCTACCGCAACACGGACGACCCCGACAATCCGCATGGCGGGCCCATGTGGGTCGTCAGCAAGGGCCTGTCGAGGATGAACCCCAGGCTTGGGCCGGTGGGAAGTTTCGTCGGCGGCCTGTTCTGCATCACCTTGCTGATCTCCACCATTACCGGCGGCAACATGTTCCAGGCCTGGAACGTCGGCGAGATCACCGAAGTGTATTTCGGCATACCGAGCATCGCTGCGGGCGTCATCCTGGCGATTGTGGTCGGCATGGTCATCATCGGCGGTATCAAGCGCATCGGCGCGGTGGCGGGGCGACTGGTACCGTTCATGTGCGGCCTCTATCTGCTCGGTGGCTCAGTCGTGCTGATCGCCAACGCGGGCGAGATTCCCGCCATGTTCCTGTTGATTTTCAAGTCGGCCTTCATGCCCCAGGAGATGACCGGCGCCTTTATCGGCGGCACGGCCGGCTACGCCTTCCTGTACGGAATGAAACGGGCCCTGTTCTCCAATGAAGCGGGGCAGGGCTCATCGCCCATCGCCCACTCCGCCGCCAAGACCAACGAACCGGTCCGCGAAGCGGTGGTGGCCGGCGTCGAACCGTTCATCGATACCCTGGTCGTGTGCACCTTCACCGCCATGGTGATCCTTTCAACCGGGGTATGGAACCGGGCGGCGGAGGCGGAGTTTGCCGTGCCTCCCGCCGTGGTTTCCGCAGGGCCCGGCGTGTGGACGATCGAGACAACTCCGGCGCCGCAACGTCTCGGCGACGAGTGGCGCGACGGCGATGCCGTCTTCATGATCGTCACCGGCGACCAAAACGTCCAGTCAGGCAACAATGCCCATCGGCTGGACGGACGCGTCGTGAACGGCGGAGACGGGGCGCTGCTGGTGGAGTGGGGTGCGGTGAGCAGTGCTTCCACGCCACGGCTCGAGGACGCCGGCGTCTACGCCAGTTACGTGGGCGCGACGCTGACCGCGAAGGCGTTCGACACGGTCGTGCCGGGTCTCGGCAGGTGGCTGGTGACCACGGCAGCGTGGCTCTTTGCCATCTCCACCATGATCTCCTGGAGCTACTATGGCGAGCAGGGGGTCGTCTACCTGTTTGGCCAGCGCATGGTCCTCCCGTACAAGGTCATTTACTGCCTGCTAATCCTGGTGTCCACCTGGGGCTTGATCGAAACCGACGCGGACCTCGACAACCTCACCGGCGTCGGCACCGGGGTAATGCTGTGGGCCAACGTGCCGATCATCTGGATATTCGGCCGCCAAGCCATGCGTGCCTACCATGACTACGTCCACCGGCTGAAGACGGGCAGGATGGGTCCGGGGCAGCCGCCCCCGCCGTTGGAGAAATTCATCGGCGCTGGTGGCAAGCGCTGATCCGCTGCGGGCAGGGGTTAACTGACCTGCCGCAGCTCGCGGGCGCATCAACTTCACCCTCGGACACGAATTCGCGCACTTCATACTTCATCGGAAAATGTATCCCAATGGCTTACAGTGCACGACGGAAGACATGGCAAACTGGGCATCTGATTACGGTCACCGCGAAAACAAAGCCAACGTGTTTGCAGCGACTCTGCTCCTGCCATTCGATGATTTTCGCAGTCATAGAACCATTTCTTCCGTATGTTGCTTGCTGTGAATGTCGGCCTTCTATTCTGATTCTCTTCCGCCGCTCCGGTTTGCGCCGGATTGTGATGCCCTTGTAACTGGATCGACAAGCGGGCGCAACGGCTGACATGCATCTGGAGGGTGATGCGACTGTGTTATTGTCCGAGTGCGGCCTCTCTTCTGCCTAAGGCCGCGAGGGAGCCGTTCACCGCACCCGGTCTTTACTCACGCTGAAGGGGCGAGTTCAGCTTCTTTTCGAACTCGTCACGGATGATCGCAGGCGCAAAAGGTTGGCGCCGCCCAATCATGGAACTCTGATTCTCAATGTCCTGGTGAGGCGTCGTATCGTGGAAAAACAGCTGACAAATCCTGGTTCCTGGGCGGATTTTGATCGGAACATCGCCTACATTGGCCATTTCGAGCGTTAGGCAACCCGTAAACCCTGGGTGGACACCCGGCGCAGTTTCGATGATAAGTCCGTGACGCCCCCAGCTTGATCTGCCCGTAATGTAGGCCGACATATGCAACGGCATCCTGATCCATTCAAGCGTCACGGCCAGCACGAAATGGTGTGGATGGAGAATGAAGTCCTTACCGAAGGGCACATAGTACGTGCTCGCAAGATTTCTGCTTTGCTTCTGCTCAGCTTCATAAAAGTCAATGACCGGCTGGCTTCGCGCTTTCTTCTTGGCAAACCAAGTCCCAAGATGGAGGTCTAGGGACGCGTCGCTCGTTTTGCGCAGCTTCTCAAGATCGGGCAGCGGGCAAATAACCAGCGGGTCCAACTTGCCTGACGGTGCTGTCGAAATCTGCGCTGCGAGTTGACTGCCCCTAATTATCATAGTGTCTCGCGCATCCGTTGAATCTCAAACACCTCGGCACTCTTCAGTATTAAATCGTTCAATACAGTCTCCGCGTTTCTGCTGTCGTTCTTGATTTCTGCATATTTCTTCCAGTCAGCAAAACCGGAAAGGTACATGTTCCAGCCGGCATTCACGATATTGACGAGCGAGCTTGCTTTGATCGCGGGAGTCAAGGCGACAAAGGAATCATAGATCGTCCGTGTTTCCTCTAGATCACGAGCCGACAGTCCCCATGAGCCACTTATTCGCTCTGCATCGCTAAACAGGTCGTCCTCGAGTTCGGTGCGTACTTCGTCGGCTAGCCGCAGCAGAAACTTGACTGCATTGCCGTCCAGCGTCTTGTCCGGCTCAAAGTAGTTGGTGTATTCAGGCAGTTTATTTAGCCCCGCCCGCTTTGCATTGCGTATCAGAAAGGCGACTCTATCGGAAATCGCCGGGTAGAACTTAGAGCGCTCGATGCTGATGGCTGGCGCAATGAGGTAGGCGAACGCGTGCAGATAGGATTCGGCGAAGAGGAGAAGCCCGATGCTGTCGCAGAAAAGTTCCTGCAGCTGACTCATGCACCATCTCCAAGACGGCTCCCATACCTGCTGCCCGATCAGATCGCCGACTTGATCCTTCGATCCCACATTTGGAAAATGCCTTGCGAACTCTTTCCAATGGCGATCTTTGATAGCCCGCTCCAAGCCTTGTTTCACAATCGGGGTGTATACGTCCTCCAGGTCTTCGTTAATCCAAACATTGTGTCCCAACTCGTGACCCGCGAGGGGCGCCGCGAGCGCGTTCTCCGATTCGGAAGCGGGAAGGCCAATCAACACGAAATGCTTGCCACCGATGCGGGGTGGAATAAGCGTGTAAGGCGAGAACTCCCACTCGGAAGAAATAACGAGGTTTGCGTTCGGCCCCAACGCTTTCTGGACAATCTCGAGCAACGGTGCATATAGCTCGAAGGCGTTGCGAATGTTTGTCGATCTGAGAACGAAGCCGACGAGCGGGAGATAGTGGCTGATCGTCTCCTGAGATACTTGGCAAAGGCGGTTTACGACGGCAGGATTTGCCGCCGGACTTGTGCCAGCAATCGCATCTTGGCGCCTTTCAAGTAGGTCGTCTATGGACTCGAGCAGGCTCTTTCCCTGCGAATACGGGAAGTCCTCTTCTAGCGACTGCTGAATGAGGGCGCGGACCGAGACTATCTTCCTGCGCGTGTTTCGGAGTTGGCACTTATTTACGGAATGGATGGCGCTCTCGGTTTCCATAGACGTTACTCTGAGACGCCGAAGAGAACTGCGATATTGCCAGACAAAAGTCCCTCAGGCGATCAACTGGAGTCTCGGCGTCACGCTGCGCCGCCTTGCTTAGTATCTCCCCAATCTCACGATTGCGCGCGGCGAAATCGGTTAGCGACTCGACCTCTGGCTCAAAGTAAGTACAAAGGGCTCTGCTGACAACGCCAGAAGTGACCGGATCGTAGTATTCTGCGACCGGCTTGTCCGTGTCGGCAAAAAAATCCGCAAGCGTCTGGACGTGCTCTAGCGACGTTCCCATTTGTTTCGCCAAGAGATCGAGTTCGAGCGCCGCCAGCGCCGCAAGGAACGGGATTTCCCGATCTGTCGCGCGGAAAACGCCTCCGGTGTGTACGGCTGTAGTCATCGGCCCCTCCCGGCACGTAGCCTCCATGATCCCGGCTGCGGCTGCCCTTCCCTGAATCATGCCCCATAAGGCTACACAGGAACCATAGCGCAGATTGCATGCGGACTGTAGTCCGAAATCCGCAGCCGACACAAGCTATTGTGCCCCGAGAAATCCCCGAACGCAATATATACGTCATTGAGCCATGCTGTAATATAAATCATTGTTTTACAATGGTATAAGAACGCATACTTTCCAAAATGGCGGTGGATCGTAGAAAAAACCCCGAATACCCTTCAGTTACACTCGACGACCACCGATTCGAGCTTCCAGCCTCGCTAAGCGTTCCCTGGCTGAGCCCAGAACGAAAGGCCGCCTTCGTCCCGCTGCTCTGGAAGCGCGCCGTCAGGCTACCGCCCTCAATGAGTCTGGAGGCATGGTATCTCGCGAACCTAGACGCTTCGGAGGAATGGAGCCTCGATCCACAGGCGGTGATTGCCGGTACAGCTACCCTAAGCGCCGACGACCTCGCCGAAGCAGGAAGTCTCATCTACCCCGCCCCGATCTCGAATCACCGAGGCCGACCGCGGATCAGGGTTCCGAAACTCCTTACCACCTTCGCCGCGCAGTCGGGCACGCTAGCGCGCGCTAAAATATTCGTTACGCTTGAGGATCACAGCCTTGCTGTTTGGACGTTTAGCGCGTTCCAAACGCATTTTGGATCGATCGGCAGGTAGTGTCCGCAATCAGAACGGGGCTTCTACATGAACGCATAGAACAAAGTAGCTCCAAAAAGCCTCCTGCTTTCGACACGGCGTGCTACATCGCAGCTGCATATGAATCGCTCGTAATGCATCATCCGAACTTGCCGTTTCGCGAGCCGGACGAATCGCGAACAATCAGGGCAGCGGGCTTCGAAGACCGGTTCGGGGTATAAACTGGACTGGGCTAACCGAGTTGCGATCAGAAACATCACCCGCCCGAGCCACAAGCGAGGTTCCACTATTACCGAACGCGACTTCCGAGTGCGAAAGTTCGTTGACCACATGCGTAACAATGTCCAATTCGGTATGAGACGGTCGCATTAGTGGTCGAGATTGCGCGCGCTTGATTCCCAAAGTCGGGCCTCCAGCTGAGTATAGCGACGCGCCCTGATTCATTCACACATCGATCTCCGCATCCGGATCCCCCGCAGCCAGGGCGTTCATGTACGCAAGACACAGATCCCGCGATCGATAGCGCCCGTAAGCGCTTAGCTCGTGCCGTTCCACAATCGGGAATGTCGAATAGATGTAGCGTACGTCGTCTCGATCACTGATCCCGTAGAGGGCAAAGAACACGGCGTCTAGTCTTGCTTGCAGTTGCAGCCGGCGCTCGTCGTCCCACGTGTATGGCGGCCTAACATCTCCAGATTCGTCCACGTACGCCATCTCACGCGCGAAAGGGACCATATCATGGGCCGTGTACGTCAGTTCCAGTACCCCTTCTCGAACGAGTTCACCGGCCGTCTTTTGTCCGAAGCGAACTTGCGCAAAAAGTTCTGGAGGCACGACAGGAAGTTGCTCGACAATAAACAAGTTCAGGGTTTGACCGTGAACCTTCTGTCGCGCGACAAAGTTAAGAATCGTTGAATTGAGATTGGCCGCCAGCAGCCATTCCTTACGATCAACCAATTCGGGTTTGAGAATAGGAATTTTGTTGCCAAATGCGACCGCCGGAAGTAGCGCCGCGATGAACGTCCTAGCATTGGTTGCAGCCGTAATGTCCTTAAATCCGAGCACCCAATCCAATTCATTTCCCCAACCACACTCCGACGCCTTGACCCAGTACTGCGGGTCTGGAACCCAGTTAGGGTCGCCGTGTTGCTCGGCAGTTGCTGGAACTGGCTGCGCGGGCCGGTGCCGGTTCTCCGCATTTACAATAATCCTAGCTGCCCGATGATCGAACGCTTGGACCATCTTGCCTTCGTAGAGCGGCACCCACTCCCCTTCAGGACTGCGGTATCGGTTGAAACCGATCGGATAGGCACCTTCGCGCTCCTCCAACTCTTCCCGCGTGCGGAACAAGTGGGAATCGTTCGTCATGTGGAACATCGTTGAGTACGTGACAGGCCACGCCTTTACTGCTTCATCAGAAGATCGATCAACCAGAACGGGCAAGCGACCGTAAATCGCCTTGGTCAATTCCGCATCCCTCCGCGCCCGAAACACCGGCGCCGTTCCGGTATTTGGATTGACTCGAGCGAAGTCGCCGGCCGTAAACAAGAAACCGCGCTCCGCATCATGGCGCTCGCCCACGTCCTGAAGAAAGAACGCACATCGCGCTGGTTTAGGCGTGCGAATCCCGCTGGCGACAAAGGCGCAAAACTTGAAACGGCTGTCAACGTCCGGGAAGAAGGGGGGTAAGCGATAACGGGTACGCCGGTTCTCGAAGTCGTACAACGCCTTCAAGCGTCCTTCTGTTGCCACCCTCTTGAAAAACCTCGCCGCCGTCTTGTCCGACGCGATACCCGACGGAGTTAACAGTCCCACCACGCCATCCGGTTTGATTAATGACATTGCTCGTTCGACGAAGAGCGAATAGATGTTGATGTCGCCATGCGAGAGCAGCGGGTAATCGCCGCAACGCCGCGCCACGCGCGCTGAGGCCACCGCACGCGCACTGGCATAGGCAAATTCGGCCGCCAACAAATCCCCGTCCCGTTCCAGTTTCCTGATTAAGCGCTTGCGGTCGGCGGCGCGCGGTTCGTGCGCGATTTCGCGCCGGCGGGCGGCGAACCATTCCACCTGCTGAAGCTTCATGCGATCCCACGGCGGGTTACCCACCACGGCATCGAAGCCACCGGGCCGCTCTTGGCTGTCCCACTCCGACCATACGCCCGGAAACGCCGCCTGCCAGTGAAGGAACCGTTCCTCGCCGATGAGTCTTCTCGCCTCGGCGAGCAATCCAGTGAAACGTTTGCCTTCTGCTGTTTCCGTATCGTGTTCAATGTCTTCGCAGGCAATATCGATGGGGTCGCCCAACTTGCCCTCGAAGTAGGCGGACAGTGCCGCCTTGTAGTCGCGCGCACGAACGTTCAACCAGTCGAACGCATGGATCAGGGAAAGAAACGAATTCAGCGGCGCCGTCATGGCCTCGATCTCGGCGAAGATGTCCGCCGATCGATGGGCCTCCGCGATCTCCGCGTCAGTCAGCCCCTCAATGATCTGCATGGGCGCAGCCGCCCGCATTGCCCGCCTGATCGGACCCTGCAGGAAAAGCGATCCCCCTTGTGCTTCCGCCTTGCCGATCCCGTCGCGCACCCACGAGCCGAACAGGCTGTCGCCGCAACGTAGGTGATGATCCAGGAAACTCAGCGGCGCGCCCACGGTGAACGTGTGCAGCCAGAGCGACACCTTTGCCAATTCCACGGCCATGGGGTTCTTGTCGACACCGTAAATGCAACGCTTGAGCACCATTCGCCGCACGATATGCCGATCGTCCAGTTGCCCAGGATCCACGGTCCATCCCCGTTCCTCGGCATTCGCAATGATGGTGTTGCGGATCCGGTCGATGCGCTCGCTCAAAGGCGATACGTAATGCTCCACCGAAGCTTCCGCCTCCGCAATCGCCTCGATCACGCGATCGGAAAGATAATCCACCGCGTTGACCAGAAAGTGGCCCGACCCCATGGCGGGATCACAGATCTTCAACTCAAGCAGGTTTTCAGACGGGTCGCGTGCCTTCAGCCGCCTTAATCGGTGGTCTTCCGGCGTGTCGCTCAAGGCCAGATCCGACGCAAGCGATTCGAAGGCCACCATGCGCGATTGCACCAGCGATTCGAGCGTCTCCTCGATTATCAATCCGACCAGATCGTTTGGCGTGTAATAGCTGCCGCTACCCTTGCGGGCAAACACGTTTGGCCGCACCGCGATTTCACCGTCCTCTCGCACAATCTCGTGTTCAAGCAGGCGTTCGTAGATCGTCCCCAGTTGTTGCACACCCAGATCGCGGTAATTGATGTACCGTCGTCCTTCTGTGCCTTTCTCAAATGACAATGCATCGACGATGTCGGCCATCACGTCGTCCACGAGCTGGATTCGATTTAGGAGCGATGTGCGCTCCCGATCAAAAAGCCCGCCGTTGTACGGAGGCAAACCGATGGAAACGTCGCCCCCATCAATCGCCCGGCAAAGGCCATCGAACGAATACCAGTAGCGGGCGACCGTGGTGGAGAATGCGTCTCTAACGTCCTTGCGCCGCCCGATGTCTTCACGCACCCCTTGGCGCAACGCATAATCGTCATAACGAACGTCGCGAACCGGCAATAAGTCCCGATCTTCGGCGTATAGGATGAATAAGAGGCGGTAAAGCAGTATCAGCGCCGCGTCGCGAACTTCCTCCAGCGGCGCATCCGGGGCGGCTGCGGCGATGGCCTGCGCCAGCTGCGGAAACACCTGGTCGAACACCACGCTGGACAGATTAGCCGCGACCCGTTCTTCGTAGTATCGCCCCTCATCGATTGCACGTTGATGAAAGGTGCGCGGATCCGTAGCGCCGGGCAGGAAGGCTGTCCGCCCAAAAACTAGAGCAAAGACCTTCAACCCGAAGCGCCGCTCGTCGTCGTCCAGGGCAAACAATCCCTCGTTGTGACCGGGGATATTCAGTAACGTACCAAGATCGGCTTCAAAGAATTGCTCCGACACGGAACGCGCACCCTGGAAATACAATCGCCACGATGTACCGTTCGTGAGAATGCCCCAGCGCAGCGATCCGGACGTCAAGTCGTCGATCCGCCGCAGGTATCGAAGCACCTGTGTCGATGGTGCCGTTTCCTCGCCCCGTCTTCCTGAACGCCGGTCCAACGGCCGCAGCCATCGTTTCGACTCCACGACGGCTAGTCCAAACTCGTAGCGTCTCCACTCCTCCGGGCAACGGTTGGCTAAAGCCTTCGCGACATCATCGGCAAATAGCAACCCATCGGGTACATCGTCCCGACCCCGGACGCTCAAATTCTGCTGCCTCAGACTGGCGGTCCATCCCAGCGTTACCAGTACTGGCCATATGAGGTCATCCTCTGTCTGGCTTTCGTTGGGCGAGCCAGCCACCGGGAACACACCAAAGATAGTCAGAAGTTGCTGTTCGAAAGCTTCCATCGCCGCGTCATCGAGGAGACGCCACTCCTCCAACGTCGCGATGGAGTCGCGGAGAAAATCACTGGCGAACAGTCGCCCCTGAAAGGCGTTATCGAGGCTCACGCCCCCCTCCTACACGGTCCCAGATTACGTCGTCGTCCATACCCAGATACGCGTGAGCCAAGCGGTTTCGTGTTCCGATAATTCGGCGCCATTGTATTTCCGGGTAGTCATTGCGCACATCGTTCGGGATATGGGTAGCTGCCTCGCCGATCAATTCCAGATTGCGAAGGGTTGCATCATAGACAAGCGTATCGTTTATGAACGCACCTCGACCCATTCCGTTCGTATAACCGAGGACTTTCTCGCCGAACTCGATCATGTCCTAAACGTAGAGCCGCCAGCTACGCGCCGCTCTATCCCGCAATGAAAATAGATTGACGGCTAATTATATAAACCTCGGGCGGTCCATGTGTGGAACCCAACAATCAGTCGCCCAGCAGCCGAGCCAGGCTGTCCGCAACGCCGCTCAGATAACTCGCGCCGAATAGATTGAAGTGGTTCAGCAGGTGGTAGAGGTTGTAGAGATCGACTCGCCGCTCCCAACCGTGGGCCAGCGGCCATTCCTCCCGGTACGCGGCATGGAACGCCGGGCCGAAACCGCCGAACAGCCGGGTCATCGCGAGGTCGGCCTCGCGGTCGCCGTAGTAGACGGCGGGATCGAAGATGTACGGTGTCCCGGAAGCGTCCGCCCCCCAGTTCCCCGACCAGAGATCGCCGTGCAGCAACGATGCCTCGGGCCTGTAGCCGTCGAAGAACGACTCAAGGCGTGCGGACAGCTCACGACCGCGGGCAATCTGTTGCGGTGGCAGCCCGTGTTTGTGTGCCAACTCCAATTGGAATTCCAGTCGTTCCTGCCCGAAAAATTCGAGCCAATCATCCGTCTGTGTGTTGCGTTGAGGCGTGGCGCCGATCGTGTTGTGCCGATGCCAGCCGAATCGTTCGGCGGTTACTCGGTGTTGCCGCGCAAGACCGGCTCCCAGCCGGCGTTCGGCCTCCGTGGTGCGGGAGCCGAGGTCGATCCATTCCAGGGCAAGGTAGGCCGCCCCGCCCGCTCGCCCGGCGCCAAGGACGCGCGGCACCGCGATTCCGCCCGCGCCGCGCAGCGCTTTCATCCCTTCGGCCTCCGCCTCGAACGCCGCCAGCACGCTCTCGTCATTAACCTTCACGAACAGCGGATGCAACTCCCCGGGCAGCTTGAACGCCCTGTTGATGCTGCCGCCGGCAACGGCGCGCGCCTGCGTGACATCGACCCGGATCCCGGTTCGCTGCTCGAGTTCGCGGCCGATTGCGCCGAGCGAATTGGCCCGCATAGGTCACCGATCCCCTGTCGCGGGCATCGACACGCCCGCATCGCTCACCAACTTCCTGCTGGGGTCGCCGATCCGATCGCGGCGACGGGGCGCCCGCCGGAAAGGGTACGCAAGTCAGGCTGCGGACGGGACGCCATCGAGATGCGCCCGCAAGCGCTCGTGCAGCGGCGACGTGCGCGGAAAGTGCGACAGCAGGTACTCCATCTGATCCGCCAGCACTCGCCGAGCCTTCAGGTAGATGTACTCGGCGTACGTGGGAGTGAAGGGCACCGCAACCAGTTGCACACCCGCTTGCTCCGGGGTACGGCCGCCCTTGAAGTTGTTGCAGCGCCGGCACGCGGTCACCACGTTGGTCCACACATCGCGGCCGCCCTGGCTAAGCGGCGTGATGTGATCGCGGGTCAGGTCGCGGATCAAAAATTGCTTAGCGCAGTACATGCACAGATTGGCGTCGCGTTTGAACAATGTCCGGTTGTTGAGCGGCGGCGAGAATGGAGTCCCGCGTTCACGCAAACGGACATCGCCCTCGGTCGCAACAATGGAGTTGACTTCGATCACACTGCGCAGGCCGGTTGCGGCGTTCCAACCGCCCCGAATGCGATAGATGGGCGAACCGCACACGTAAGCGACGCGGGCCATGGAATACAACCGCACGGCGTCACGATAGTCGATCCACTCCAGGGGCATGCCCGCGACATCGGTTCGCAGCACGTCCTGGGTTTCGGCGTGTGGTTGCATAGGGTCAGCTGAATTTGTGTTGGGCGCGACAAGTTTCACCGACGCCGCGCCAATATTCAACAATTATTGATGCAAAAAACCGACTTTCGCGATATGAGCGTGTGCGGACGACGGTTTTCGAGTCACGCGAGTCACGCGGTCGGCTATAGCTCCTTGAGCACCGCATCCAGGCTGTCACGGGCATCGCCAAACAGCATCCGGGTGTTGTCCTTGAAGAACAACGGATTCTGCACGCCCGCATAGCCCGTGGCCATGCTCCGCTTCAGGACGATCGTGGTCGAACCCTTCCAGACCTCCAGCACCGGCATGCCGGCGATGGGGCTGTCGGGCTCTTCCTGGGCCGACGGGTTGACGATGTCGTTGGCGCCGATGACGATGGAGACGTCCACATCGGGAAAGTCATCGTTCACCTCGTCCATCTCGAAGACGATATCGTAGGGGACACGGGCCTCCGCCAGCAGGACGTTCATGTGACCGGGCATGCGGCCCGCCACCGGGTGAATGCCGAAGCGTACGTTGATGCCCTTGTCCCGCAGGTTCCTGGTGATCTCGCAGACGATATGCTGAGCCTGGGCGACGGCCATGCCGTAACCCGGAACGATCATGATTTCCTTCGCCCCCGCGAGCAGGTTCGCCGTTTCGGTAGCGTCCACGGGGATGACTTCGCCCTGTTCGCCCGCCGCGACCGCCACGGCGCCGCCGGCGGTCCCGAAACCGCCGGCGATCACCGCCAGGAAGCGGCGATTCATCGCCCGGCACATGATGTAGCTCAGGATCGCACCGCTGCTCCCCACCAGCGCGCCGGTGACGATAAGCAGATCGTTGCTGAGCATGAATCCGGTCGCTGCGGCCGCCCATCCGGAATAACTATTGAGCATGGACACCACCACGGGCATGTCCGCGCCGCCGATGGCCGTCACCATGTGAATACCGAACAGCAGGGCCACCGCGGTCATGATCATCAACGGCGTCAGTCCCGCGCCGGCCGCGGACTCGGCGATGAACTGCCCACCCGCCCAGATGGCGATGACGAGCAGCCCGAGATTCAGCCAATGGCGCCCCGGCAGCGTCAGCGGGGCGCCGCCGATCTTGCCG
Source organism: Candidatus Rariloculaceae bacterium (assembly GCA_965237785.1). GTDB lineage: Bacteria > Pseudomonadota > Gammaproteobacteria > Steroidobacterales > Rariloculaceae > UBA6522. The sequence goes on along the minus strand of OZ250159.1, from coordinate 3,545,064 downwards.
CTGAGTTTCCCGAACGCGATCACCGATCCGGAAAACGTCACCGCGCCGATCAGGATGCCGAGGTAGGTCTCGATGTCGTGGATGGTGAGTTCAACGCCGGTGAAATGCACGGCCGGATCCAGGAAGTTCGCGAATCCCACGAGTACCGCCGCCAGTCCCACCAGGCTGTGAAGGATGGCCACCAGTTCGGGCATCTGGGTCATTTGCACGCGGCGCGCCAGTATCAGGCCGATGGTTCCGCCGAGTATCAGTCCGCCGAGAAGCATCAGGTAATTCGTCGTAACCACGCCGAATACCGTGGCGAGCAGCGCGATGCTCATGCCGGCGATGCCGTAGAGGTTGCCGCGCCGCGCAGTTTCGGGGTGGCTCAATCCACCCAGGGCGAGGATGAAGAGAATCGTCGCGGCGATGTAGGCGACCGTTACTATTCCGTCCGACATGGCGGTCCCCTACTTCCGGAACATGTCGAGCATGCGCCGGGTGACGGCAAAGCCGCCGGCGATGTTGATGCTGGTAATGAAGACCGTGATACCGGCAATCCAGGCGATCCAGTTGAGAGACGAGCTGATTTGCAGCAGCGCGCCGATGATGATGATGCTCGAAATCGCATTGGTCACGCTCATGAGCGGCGTATGCAACGCCGGTGTGACGTTCCAGATCACCATGTAGCCGATGAAACAGGCCAGCACGAAAACCGTGAAATGGGCCATGAAGGAAGGTGGCGCTACCGCACCCAGGCCCAGCAGGACGAGCCCGCCGATCGCGAATGCGAGCAATGGCCCCAGGGCGGATCGCTTGGGCTCCGCCGCGGACTGGGGTGCAGCCGGCGCGGGTTCCGGCGCGGGGGCCGGTGGCGGCGCGGCGGCGGGTTTGGGCGGCGGCCAGGTGACGTCGCCGTCCTTGACGACCGTGGCGCCGCGAATCACTTCGTCCTCCATATCAACCACCAACTCGCCGTCACCCTCTGGACACATGTCGCTGAGCAGGTGGCGCAGATTGTTGCCGTACAGTTGGCTCGACTGGGCAGCCAGGCGGCTGGGGAGGTCCGTATAGCCGATGACGGTCACACCATGCTTGTGAATGATCCGGTCGGCTTCGGTGACCGCGCAGTTGCCGCCCTGCTCCGCGGCGAGATCGACGATTACGCTGCCGGGCTGCATGGACTCGACCATTTCCTCGGTAATCAGCTCAGGCGCCGGCCGGCCGGGAATCAGCGCGGTGGTGATGATGATGTCCACTTCCCTGGCCTGCTCGGCGAAGAGCGCCATTTCGGCCTTGATGAACTCTTCGCTCATGACCTTGGCGTAGCCCCCTTCACCGGAGCCCTCCTCGTCGAATTCCAGCATCAGGAATTCACCGTCCATGCTTTCGACTTGCTCCTTCACCTCCGGGCGGGTATCGAAGGCGCGCACGATCGCGCCCATGCTTCTGGCCACGCCAATGGCGGCGAGCCCGGCCACGCCGGCGCCGATCACCAGAACCTTGGCCGGCGGCACCCGTCCGGCAGCGGTGATCTGCCCGGTAAAGAACCGGCCGAAGTGCTGCGCCGACTCCACCACCGCGCGATAGCCCGCGATATTGGCCATGGAGCTGAGCGCGTCAAGCTTCTGGGCACGGGAGATTCGGGGGATGCTGTCCATGGCCAGCGTTGTGACTCCCGCCCGGGCCAGCCGCTTGAGAAGTTGCGGATTCTGCGCCGGCCAGAGGAACGAGATCAGCGTCTGCCCGGAACGGAACAAACCGAGTTCGTCATCGTTCGGCGCTCTTACCTTGAGAACGATGTCGCTGCCCGACCAAAGTTCGGCCCGGTCCGTCAACACGTCTACCCCGGCATCGCGGTAGGCCGCATCGTCGAAGCTGGCGGCGACACCGGCCCCGGCTTCGATCGCCACCGAGAAACCGAGTTTCTGAAGCTGTTGCGCCACATCCGGGGTGATGGCAACGCGTCTCTCGCCCGGGTGTGTTTCACTGGGAACGCCGATTCTCATGCAAATCCTCCCATCGACGCCGTACGGCGCCGACATCCATTGACGAACCGTTTAATCGACCCAAGAGTCCTGTATCCCGCCTGGTCCGGCCGCGCCGCCGCTGGGCCTTGCGAATTCAGGCGGGGATTGTAAACAAATCCCGGCTCCGGGGAATGCTATTTTAGGGGGATCGAGCCGAATGACGCGGCGAACGCCGTATCAGCCGGTGTTCAGGAAACCGGACAGCGCCTGTTTTACCGCTTCGCCATCTCGCCTCGCCAACGAACCGACCTTGCGGACAATCAGGGCGTTTTCCAAAGTAAAGAGCTTGAAGCGAATCTTGCATGGGACGTTCAGGCCAGCTTTCCGCCATCCGCGAATCGCCACGTCACTCGGCCACTCGGTCCCGGCTGACGTGATCATCGCCAGGATTGAATGGTCGTGAGCTTCGTTGAAGTCCGCCGACGATATCACCAACGCAGGCCGGCGCTTGACAGCCTGCCGGTCAGTGAAGGGAAAGGGGACGACCACCACATCGAGGGGCTCAAAGGTCACGCCACGCTGCCTCGTCTTCAGGCGCGGTCCACTCGCTTAGAACTTCGGAGAGTCCCAGCAGGTAGCCGTCCGGCCCCGGCGCCACCTTCTGCATCACAACATGGTTGCCCTCGAGTTGGAACGAGATCAGGTCGCCTTCTCGCAGACCGACCGCTTCGCGGATGCGTTTGGGGATTGTCGTCTGCCCACGTGCAGTGATCTTGGTGAGTTCCATTTTGCCGCCAGACTGATATTCTGATATATCAGAAAGTAAGATAAAACCATATGGAACGCAATACTCTCGATTCACTCGTCCGGGTCGCCGTGCCCGTCCCCCTGACCGACGCGCTCGACTACTGCTGGGCGGGTCCGGGCGGTCTTCCCCGCCGCGGCTGCCGGGTGCGAGTGCCCCTGGGCCGCGGTGAGCGGATCGGAGTGGTAATCGACCATCCCCGGCAATCGGCGGTTCCGGCGTCGAAACTCAAGTGCGTCATCGAAGCGATGGATGAGGAACCGGTCCTCGCCGAGGAACTCCTGCGGACCCTCCAGTGGTGTGCGGACTACTATCATCACCCCATCGGCGAAGTACTGAGCCAGGCCCTGCCGGTATTGCTGCGCCGGGGGCGAAACCCGGTTCGGCCGCCCCGGGGCCCTTGGGAGCTGACTCCCGCGGGGCGCGCCCTGGACGTCAGCGTCCTTCGCCGTCGTGCCCGACGCCAGGCCGAAGCCCTCGAATTGCTTCACCGCGCCGGTTCCGCCGGGGACCAGGCGTTTCGCGCCGCGGGTATCGCCGGCGAAGTGCCGCGGCGCATGGGCGACAAGGGCTGGGTCCGGCGGCAGCCCGGACAGGGCGCCCTTGGACTGGGCGGGTCCCGTGACACACCGCCGCAACTCACCGATGAGCAACAACAGTGCCTGAACACCATCGACGCCGCCCCCGACAGATTCCGGACTTTCCTCCTGCAGGGGGTTACGGGCAGCGGCAAAACGGAAGTATACCTGCGGCTCATCGCGCGCCAGTTGGAAGCGGGCCGCCAAAGCCTGCTGCTGGTCCCCGAGATCGGGCTGACACCGCAGTTGATCTCAAGGCTGCGCAAACGCTTTGCGACGAACCTGGCGGTCATGCACTCCGGGCTGGCCGCCGGACCGCGTCTGGACGCCTGGCAGGACACCCGCACCGGCACAGCCAAACTCATTGTCGGCACTCGCTCCGCCGTATTCGCCCCGTTTTGCAATCCGGGTTTGATCATCGTCGACGAGGAACACGATTCTTCCTACAAGCAACAGGACGGTTTCCGATACTCGGCCAGGGACCTCGCCGTGGTCAGGGCGCGGGAGTTGAACATCCCCGTCCTCCTGGCGTCGGCGACGCCGTCTCTGGAGAGCGTCCACAACGCCTCCCGTGGCCAGTACCGCTCGCTGACGATCAAGCGGCGCATCGGCGCGGCGGGCATCCCGGCCATGCGGTTCATCGACATGAACCTCCACGCTGTCCGCCACGGGCTGTCGACGCCGCTGGTGACGGCCATCCAGCAGCATTTGGACGCCGATTGCCAGATTCTGTTGTTCCTGAACCGCCGCGGGTTCGCTCCCGTGTTGCTGTGCCCGGCATGCGGCACGGCCGAGGACTGCGACCGCTGCGATGCCAGGCTGACCATCCACGCCTCCAGCGGACGGCTGCGTTGCCACCACTGCGGCCGCACGCAGCCATTGAACTGGGCATGCGCCGCGTGCGGCGCCGAGCGCGTAGCGGTGGGCGCGGGCACCCAGCGGATCAGCGGCGAACTTGCCGCGCTTTTCCCGGATGCGCGCATTGCCCGGCTCGACCGCGACGCGGCCGCCCGCAAGGGCGGCGTCGGCAGCGTGCTCGCCGACGTGGAACGGGGTGACACGCAAATCCTGGTGGGTACGCAAATGCTGACCAAGGGCCATGATTTCCCGCGGGTGACCCTGGTGGGCGTACTCAATGCCGACCAGGGGCTCTTCGGCACGGACTTTCGCAGCACCGAACGCTTTGCGCAGATTCTGCTGCAGGTGGCGGGACGGGCGGGGCGTGGGGACCGCGCCGGTGAAGTACTCATCCAAAGCCACTATCCCCAGCATCCCTTGCTGCAACGGCTGGCCGACCAGGACTACTCGGCCTTCGCCGAACTCGCGATTGCCGAGCGCGGGACGTCGGGCTGGCCGCCATTCTCCCGTCTCATCCTGTGGCGGGCGGAAGCCACCCGGCGCGAGCCGGCCCATGCCTTTCTCGAACAGGTTGCCGCCGCGGCCCGGGGACGCGTGCCGGGCGTCAGCGTGTTGGGACCGGCGGCGCCGTCCATGGAGCGCCGCGGAGGACGGTTTCGCGCCCAACTGCTCTTGCACAGCCGTCGACGGCCGCCATTGCACCGCTTGATGGACGAACTTCAGCCCCTGGTCCGGTCCTGGCCCGCGGCCCGACGGGTACGCTGGAGCGTCGACGTCGATCCGATCGAATCCTGATTCAGCATGCCGGCCGACCCGCGCAATTCAAGGGTGTTCTTCAAGAGGGAGCCGCTTCAGGTAGAATTCCGCATCTTCCACTCTCCCGGCCGGTTCCGTGCGCGCTCAGATCGATCAGCTTCTCAGGAATTCTCTGACACGGTTTGCGGCTGAACGCGACCTGGCGGAGTCGATCGACCTGAGTCCGCGGCTGGAGCGCACCCGCGACCCGAAGCACGGCGACTTCACCACCAACATCGCCCTGAGACTTTCCAAACCATTGGGGCAACCGCCCCGTGAACTCGCGGCGGCACTGGCGGCGCTTATTCCGGAATCGCCGTTGATCGCCGACATCCGCATCGCCGGGCCGGGGTTTATCAATCTGACGGTATCCGTCGACGCCTACCGCCGGGAATTGACCGACATCATCGAGGCTGGCGAATCCTACGGATGCTCCGACTCGGGCGGCAAGCGGCGCGTACTGGTGGAATACGTCTCGGCCAATCCCACCGGCCCGCTGCACGTCGGTCACGGCCGTCACGCGGCCTACGGCGCTTGCGTAGCCAACCTGCTGCGCGCAACCGGGCACGACGTCCACGAGGAATACTACGTCAACGACGCCGGCCGGCAGATGGACATACTGACCGTCAGCGTCTGGCTCAGGTACGTGCAACACCTCGGGAGCGAGATTGAATTCCCGCAGGCCGCCTACCAGGGCAACTACGTCAGCGATATCGCCCGGCAACTGCACGACCGGTGGGATGATCGGCTTGCGCGCTTCGATCGAGGCCCGCTCGAAGCGATCCTGGCGACCCCGGACGCCGATGACGACGTACTCCTGGACCGGATCATCGCCAATGTCCGGCACGGGTTGGGAGACACGGAATTCTCGGTGATTCTGGACGAGGCCCTGGACCGCGTGCTGGCCGACATCCGTGAGGATCTGGCCGAATTCGGTGTCCGCCCGCAAAACTGGTATTCCGAGCGCAGCTTGACCGATGGCGACGTGATCAAGCGCTCTCTTCAACAACTCAACGAGCGCGACAGGCTCTATAGTCGCGATGGGGCAGTCTGGTTCAAGGCCACCGAATACGGTGACGAGAAGGATCGCGTTGTGGTTCGTGAGAACGGCGCCACCACGTACTTCGCCTCCGACATTGCCTATCACGCCGATAAACGCGCGCGCGGATACGATCTGCTGCTGGACATCCTCGGCGCCGATCACCATGGCTATGTGGCCCGGATCCGGGCGGGGCTTGAGGCGATGGGTGAACCGGGAGACTCCCTGGAGGTGAAACTGGTCCAGTTTGCCACACTGTTCAGGGGCAAGGAAAAGGTGCAAATGTCGACCCGATCGGGCGAGTACGTCACCCTGCGCCAGTTGCGCGAGGAGGTGGGCAACGACGCGGCGCGCTTCTTCTACGTATCGCGCTCCAACGACCAGCATCTGGAGTTCGATCTGGAGCTGGCGAAGGCTCAGTCGAACGATAATCCCGTGTACTATGTCCAGTACGCTCATGCGCGCGTCGCCAGCCTGTTAAAGAAGATGGTCCGGGAAGGGTACAGCCTGAAGCCGGCAACCCGTTCCGAGTTGCGTTACCTGACCGAGGCGGTGGAGCAGGGACTACTGGTATCCTTGAGCCGTTATCCAGAGGTGCTAAAGCTGGCCGCCGTGAATCGCGCACCCCAACATCTGGTTCAATATCTCCGCGCCCTGGCGGCGAGTTTCCACTCCTATTACAACGCCCATCGGGTGGTGGTTGACGATGCGTCGCTGCGCAGCGCCCGGTTGACGCTCGCCCTGGGGGTACAACAGGTGTTGCGCAACGGATTGACGCTCCTGGGCGTGAACGCGCCCAAGAGGATGTAGAGGGTTCCATGCCGGCGGCCGCGGCAAGAGACTGGTGAGATATGCGGGCTAGAAGACGTTCCAGGTCGTCCTCGAGGGGAATGCCCGGATGGGTGTGGATGCTTTTCGGCCTGAGTCTGGGTCTGATGGTGGCTGCGGCGGTTTACCTGAACGGCCGACGCATGGCCGAATCGTCCGTTGCCGTGACCGTATCGCCGCCGACATCGGGCGTTCCGGGCGCGTCCAACTTACCGGTTCCAGCCACCGGGGAAGCAGCGCCCCACCCCGCGACCCGATTTGATTTCTACGAGATGCTGCCCAAGTTCGAAGTGGTGCTGCCGGAGACCGAACTGGAGGCCCGGCCGGATGTGGTGGAGACGGCCCTGGAGGAACCCGGCCGCTACGTCCTGCAGGCCGGTTCATTCAGCGCTGAAGGGGATGCCGAACGAATGCGCGCCAACCTGGCGCTGCTCGGCATCGAATCACGCATCCAGAAAGTCACCATCGATGCCGACGACTACCACCGGGTCCGCATCGGCCCGACCTCCGATCTGGAAGCACTCAACGGCACGCGCACTCGGCTGCGGGATGCCCAGGTAGAGGTGCTCCTGATCAAGCTGCCGAACTGATCGGTCCGGCAGCCCGCGGGCTACGGTGAGACAGGCTATTCCGCTGCAACGCGGCGGAAATCGACACCCAACGAACGCAGCTTCCTGTAAAGATGGGTGCGCTCCATACCCACGCGCGCGGCAAGCTTGCCGACCTTGCCATCGCACAGCATGAGCTGCTGCTGGAGATAGGCGCGCTCGAAGTGCTCTCTCGCCTCGCGCAACGGCATCGAGAGCAAGTCCAGCTTCACCAGGGGCTCACCCTTTGTCGCCGCGGCGGTGAGTTGAGCCTCCACTTCCTGAAGGCTGATCTCTTCGCCGGTGCCCATGATCAACAGCCGGCTGACCACGTTTTTCAATTCGCGGATATTTCCCGGCCACGGGTAGTTGCGAAGTCGGTTCTGGGCGGCGACGCTGAACCGGCGAAACGGCAGATTTTCGCTATCCACCAGCAGGTCCACGTAGCAGCGCAACAGCTCTGGAACATCCTCCAGATAGTCCCGCAGGGGCGGTACCCGGATGACGATAACGCTCAAGTGGAACAACAGTTCGCGGCGAAAGCCGTTTACTTGCCGGTCGAAACCCGGTGGCGCACTGGAAAGAATGCGCGCATCGAGCTCCTGCAGGGAGGCACTGCCGCTTGGCCGATAGCGGCCCTGCTCCAGCACAGCCAGGAGTTGGCGCTGCGCCTCAGCCGGCATATCGCTGATTTCGTTGATGAAGATCGCCCCGCGGCGGGCGCGCTCGAAGGCGCCCGAGCCGCGCTCGTCGCCGAGCAGGGATGCGGCGCCATTGTCGTCCCGGCCGCCGGCCTTGACCGTCACGAACGGCTCTTCCGAGCGCTCGCTCAGACTCGCGAGATACCTGGCGCACATTTCCCGGCCGCTGCCCGGTTCGCCGGTCAGTAGCGTATGGGCGTCGTGACTTGCGATCCGCGCCAACTGCTCGCGCAGTACCTGCATGACCTCGCTCTTGCCCACCGGTGCGAGGATCGAGGGCACCAGGCGTCGGCGAGCTTCGGTGTCGCGCCGCTGGGCCAGTGCCTTTTCCACGGTACGCAACAACTTGACCAACGACACCGGTTTTTCGATGAAATCCAGCGCGCCGATGCGGATCGCCTCGATGGCGGTATCGACGGTGCCATGGCCGGACATGACGACCACAGGCCCGATCGCACCGGCCCTGGACCATTCCTTGAGCAGCGAGATGCCGTCGGTATCGGGCATCCAGATATCGAGCAGGATCAGATCGAATTCCTGCTCCGCCCTGGCAGCCCTCGCGGCCGCGGCGTTTTCAGCGGTAGTGACGCCGTAGCCCTCCTCGCTCAGGATCTCGTCCAGGAGCATGCGGATATTGGCTTCGTCGTCTACGACCAGGATTCGCGCATCCTTCACGCGAACTCCCTCCTCTCGTCTTCTCGGTCAGACCCCCAGGAAAACTCCCCGCCCGCCTCGCCGGCGACGGGAACCAGTATAACGATCTCGGCGCCGCCGTGCCGCCGGTTTCGCGCGCTGATGCGCCCGCCGTGCTCATCGATCAGTTTCTTGACGATGGCCAGACCCAGGCCGCTGCCCTTCGGCTTGCTGGTGACGTAGGGGTCGAACGCGTCGGCGGCTATATCGGCACTAAAGCCAGGACCATTATCGGTGATCCTGATTTCCACCAAATCAACGCCGTCGCGTTGCAGATGCCGGGTGGAGACCTCAATGCGCGCGTCCTCGTTGTCCTCAGTCGCTTCCAACGCGTTACGGATCAGGTTGTGGAGCACTTGACGCACCCGCCCGGCATCGGCCCTCACCGCGGGCAGGTCTCCCAGCTTCAACTCCAATTCAATCGGCAACTCCCTGTGCAGGTAGAGTTCGGTCACCTCGGTGATCAGATCGTTGAGATCAATTTGCGCCATCTCCATCGCCGGCATGCGCGCGTACTCGCTGAAGGCGTTGACCATGTCCTTCATGGCCTCGACCTGTTGGATGATGATGTAGGTCGAGCGGTCGAGCAATTCCGGATCGCTGGTACTGGAAGGCAGATAGCGGCGCCGCAGCCGTTCCGCCGACAACTGGATCGGCGTGAGGGGATTCTTGATCTCATGGGCCAGACGACGCGCAATCTCGCCCCAGGCGGCATCGCGCTGCGCCCTCAACAACGCCGTAATATCGTCGAACACCACCACGTATCCGCCAGGATCGCCGCGCTCCGCCGGCAACGCCGCACAGGCGCACATGAGCACGCGCCGGCTGGCCTCCTGGCGGAGTTCGATCTGCTCCCGCCAGACGCTGTCGCCCCGATCCAGATGGGTTCGCAACACCGAGACAAATTGGCTCAGGCGCGACCGGCTTGCGGCGACCTCGGCCAGCGACTCGCCCTCGTGCTGCTCCAGGTCCACGCCCAGGATCGCGCCCGCCGCCCGGTTCGCCGTGCGAATGCACAAGTCGGCTTCCAGCGCGACGACACCGGTCGAGAGCCGGCCGAGAATCGCTTCAAGTTTGCCGCGCTCGCGTTCAACCTGCTGCTGACTTTCCCTGGCCTCGGCATCGGCGTTCGCCAACCGCTTCGTCATGTCGTTGAACGCGCTGACCAGGAAACCGATCTCGTCCCTTGCAGCCGTGGGTAATTGAGTGTCGAAGTCCCCACGCGCCACTGCGCGTGTCGCCGTCATGAGCTGCTGAATGGGGACGACCAGCCGGCGGGCGGAAAAGAATGCACCGTAGAGCGACATCAGCAGCCCCGCCAACAGAACGACGCTCAAGGTCGCCGTCAGGCTCGTCTTCAACGGGGCGCGCAGAAACGACAACTCCGCATACTGCTCGTAGCTGGTCTCGGCACGCTCGACCAGCTCGCCCAATCGCGGCTCCACGGCGTACCGTGCCATCAGGACATCCGGTTCGCTTCGCGGCGCCCCGGCGATGGTGTTCACGGCGGCGACGATATCGACGCCCCCGTCTGTCCTTGGCTCCAGACTGACGAAGGAACCCCCTTGCCGAAGCTGGAAAATGAGGTCGCCACCCGGAAATCGCGGCACAGTGGGGGATGGATTCTCCGAACTGTTGGCCAATATCCGGTCAAGGGCGGCGCTGAAGATTGTCAACTCCGCGGCTCCGCTACGGCGCCTCAAGTCGCCGAGAGCGCCGACCAGATCGACGCTCTCGATGTTCGCAAACTGCTGACTCATACGGCGAACCTCGGCCAGGTTTTGCCGCATCTGGACATCAAGCGCGCTACGGCTCAACTCCAGCGACGCCTCCAGGCCTTCCTCCAGTTCTATGCTGAACCAACTGTCAATTCCGCGATTGATGAACTGCAGGGAGAACGTATAGACAACCAGCAGGGGGACCACGGTCAGCACCGTCAGCAGCGTCACCATGCGCACCGTCAACCGGGCACCGGGGACTTGCCGGCGATAATCGCGGATCAGTTGCGCCAGGTTGCCGATGATCAGCAGAACCAGAACACAGATGCCGGCGAAACTGATCAGCAGGATGCCACTCTGCAACCGGGACAGGGCATCGGAGTCTTGTGCGACCTGAGCGAACCAGATCAGTCCAGCCAGCCACGCCAGCGTGCCGCCGGCAATCGCCAGGACATAGACCGTCCGTCTCAGCCTTGCATGCGCCATCTGTACCATTCACTCCTAAGCGACCAATTTCGCCGCCAGAAGGTGATATAACGCATTGGACCCGGGATCGCCTCGACTCTCAGTAGCGTGCGAATTCGAATGTCGTATGCCGCATCGGGGTTCAGTAGCGCAGCGTCGATAAGCGGAAGCTCCGTAACGCGCCCAAGGAAGTTCAACGCGGAAAACAGGGTCGCAAATGTATTTTGCTCCTCGCTGTTGACGTTAAGGACAATGTAGCGCTCGCTCAGCGCGTGGTATTGCAGTTGATAGGTCTGGCTCAATCGGCCGACGGCTTCGTCCACCCAATACCATCTGGGGAGAATGAACTCCACGTCCAGTTCTATCGTGAGAGGCACACCGGCATCCAATGCCGCCCGCGCATCGGTGGACAAGCGATATTCCAACCAGGCATCCAGATAGTAGACGCCGGAGTTGAGCGCGACGCTGGCCGTGCGCACGTCGAAATTGCCGGGATCTTCCTGCGCGCTCGCCAAGCCATGCGGCGCCAGCCACAATAGCGCGAGGCCCGCCAGGCAGTAGCACCGCGAACGGAATTCAGGCCGCCAAAATTGCAATTGTTTTCCCGACAAGCGAGATCACCACGTGCGCGCTAGTGCGCCTTGACCACGCAAGCATAATAGAACCCGTCCAAGTTCGTCGCCCCGGGTAGTATCTGTCGACTGCCGGGCGTATCCGGACCTGCCAGGGACGCCGTCGGTGTCGCCGCAAGGAACCCGCGAACCTGCTCCTGATTCTCTTCCCTGAGCATCGTACAAGTGGCATAGAGCAATCTCCCGCCGGGGGCAAGCAACGGCCAGAGCGCTTGCAGCAACGCCCGCTGCGTCGCGGCGGAGCGAGCGACGTCGTCAGGGCGGCGCAACACCTTGATGTCCGGATGGCGGCGGATTACCCCCAGGGCGCTGCAGGGCGCGTCCAGCAAAATTCGATCGAAGGAGCGGCCGTCCCACCACGTGCCGGGACCCGTCGCATCGCCAGGGATGAAGGTCGCCTTCAAACCGAGGCGATTCAGCTCCGCCGCGGCGACGGCCAAACGCTCGGGATCCCGGTCCACGGCAACGACCTCCTCAAGGTCCGGGGTCGACTCCAGCATATGCGCGCACTTGCCCCCGGGCGCCGCACAGGCGTCGAGAACGCGCTGCCCTGGGCGTAGCATCAATAGCTCGGCGGCCATTTGCGCGCCCCCGTCGTGCACGGAGACGAGACCGTCATCGTACCCCGGCAGCGTGCGCCTGGGCCGAGGCTCCGCCAGGAGTACCGCGCTGGATAACGCGGGCGCTGCCTCCGCGGCGATCCCCGCGGCATCCAGCGTCTCAAGGTATGCGGCTCGCGTGGTGCGCCGGGCATTGACTCTCAGCCACATCGGCGGCGGACGATTGTTGGCGTCGATCATGCCGCGCCAGGCGTCGGGCCAATCGGCTCTGAGCCGCTCGACGATCCAGTCCGGATGACTGGTGGCGGCTTCGCCAACTTCGCCCAACCGGTCCGCCAACGCTTCGCGCTCGCGCAGGAACCGGCGCAGCACGGCGTTGACGAGCCCCTTGGCGCTGCGCCGCCGCAGCGACTCCGCGGCCGCCACGGTCGCCGAGACGGCCGCATGATCGGGAATCCGCAGCCACTGAAGCTGGTACAAGCCTAACCGTAGCAGCGAAGCCAACTGCGAATCCCGAGGCTTGAGCGGACGCGTCAGCAGCCGGTTCGCCTGGTGCAGCAACCGGTGATGCCAACGCAATGACCCGTAACTCAATTCCCGCAGCAAGGCAAGGTCCCGTGCCGGCGGCGGCGGAAACGCCGCCAGTGCCGCTTCCAGCGACGACCCGCCGGCCACGACTTTGGCATTGATGCGGGCCGCAAGCGCGCGCACGCCCGACCCTGGCGCGGCGGTGGGCGGTTCGCTTTCAGCGGACAAAGGACGCGCCCTCCAATGCGTGGGCGTTGGCATAGGCCCGTGCGGACATCACCCGGCCACCGGAGGGCTGCACGCTGAGCACGCGCAAGATGCCCGCGCCCGTGGCGACATCGATTCCATCGCGGCCCGCGCCGACCACCGTCCCGGCGGTCGCACCGGAATCGCCTTCCAGGGCGATCGCCTCCCAGATCCTGAGCCGGACTCCGCTCACGGTGGTGGCCTCGCTGACCGGCCAGGGATTGAATGCACGCACCCGGCGTTCCAGTTCAATGGCCGTTTGCCGCCAGCCAAGTACGCCATCGGACTTGTCGATCTTTGGAGCATGAGTCGCGCGGGCGTCGTCCTGGGGTACCGGCGCCAACTCGCCCGAATAGATGCCCGGCAGCGTATTCAGCAGCAGCTCGCCACCCAATCGCGCCAGCCGATCGTGCAGCATGCCCGCCGATTCCTTCGCCTCGACCGCAACTTCCCGCTGCGCGTAGACCGGGCCCGTATCGAGCCCGGCGTCCATTTTCATGATGCTCACCCCGGTCACCTTGTCGCCGGCCAGGATGGAGTATTGGATCGGCGCGGCGCCGCGCCATCGCGGCAGCAGGGAAGCGTGCACGTTGACGGCCCGCAGGCGTGGCCATTTAAGCATCCACGGCGGCAACAGCAACCCGTACGCCGCCACGACCAGCAGGTCCGGTGCGCGGCCCCAGTCGAGTGGCGCGGCGGCGCTGTCGAGGCGGGCGGGCTGGCGAACGGTAAGCCCATGGGCGAGCGCTTCGCGTTTGACCTCGCTCGGGGCCGGGCGCTGGCCACGGCCGGCGCGCCGGTCGGGCTGGGTGAGTACCAATGACACATCCCAGCCGCGCGAAAGCAGCATGCGCAGGCACGGCACGGCGAACCCGGGGGTTCCCGCAAAGGCTATTCTTGGAGGCGAAGCAGGCGCCGGACGATGCGGATCAGATAACAGGGGCGGCAACCCTTGGCCGTCCGGCCTCGCCGGAAGCCGGGCCGCGTTTGACCTTCTTGAGGAATTTCTTCTTTAGCCGGTCGCGTTTAAGCGAGGACAGGTAGTCTACAAACAGCTTGCCCTCCAGGTGATCTATCTCGTGCTGGATGCAGATGGCGAGCAACCCCTCGGCATCCATCTCCAGGGATTCGCCGTCCTCCCGCAATGCGGCCACGCGGACAACTTCCGCCCGGCTGACCGTCTCGAAGACGTCGGGCACTGAAAGGCAACCTTCTTCGTAGCTGATTTCGCCCTCGGCGTGCAGGATGCGTGGATTGATCAGGCAGAGCGGCTGATTCCGCTCGTCGGAAATATCCAAGACGAGGACACGCTCGTGCACGTTGACCTGTGTGGCGGCAAGCCCGATACCCGGCGCGGCATACATGGTCTCCAGCATGTCCGCCACCAGAGTACGAATACGCGCATCGACCCGCTTCACCGGCGCAGCGCGGATTCGCAGCCGGGGGTCGGGGTAGTGGAGTATCGGTAGTTGTGCCATCGTGGTTTTCTGGGAGTTTCCGGAGGAATTGGCCGAGTTTGATCAACACTACGACATACTGTGGATAGTAGTCTATTCGCTGGCGCGCGCCGTGCATTGGCCGCAGGCGCCGCGCCGAACGATTATACCAATTTGGAGGCACCCGTTGATCAAAGGTTCCACGCTGGCGGCCTGGCTTCAAATCCTGCAGACGGCCGTTCCCCCGCCCGCTCGGCGGTTGACGGCACTTGTCGCCAGCCAAGGTTCGGTGGAGCGCGTCCTGGAACTCTCCCGGAGCGAATTGCTTGGCGCGGGACTGTCGAAACTCCACGTCGAGCGGCTCAGAAATCCGGACGCCGAAAGATTGGATCGGTGGCATGGCTGGCTCGACGGCCCGGGACGGATGCTGGTAACACGGGACTCGCCCGCCTATCCCTCGCTGCTCAGGGAAGTGCCGGGAGCGCCGCTGGCATTGTGGGCCGAGGGCAAGCGAGGCGACCTGTTGAACGGGCCGCAACTGGCCATGGTGGGCAGCCGTTCGCCTACCGCCAACGGCCGCGAAACGGCGCGGGGATTCGCCCGGTACCTGAGTGAGAACGGCCTGACCATCGTCAGCGGATTGGCCACCGGAATCGACGGCGCCAGCCACCGGGGCGCGCTGAAGGGGATCGGCGGAACGATCGCCGTGCTTGGCTGCGGCCCCGATGTGCTCTTTCCCCGCTCCCACGCCCGCCTCGCCGCGGAGATCGCCGCCGCCGGCCTGATCATTTCCGAGTACCCTCCGGGAACACCGCCCCTCGGAGCCCATTTCCCCCAAAGAAATCGCGTGATGGCCGGCATGAGCGTCGGGACCCTGGTAGTGGAAGCCGCGCGGCGTAGCGGTTCCCTGATTACCGCCCGGCTGGCCGGAAACTATGGCCGGGAAGTCTTCGCGATCCCGGGCTCTATCCACAACCCGCTGGCGAAGGGATGCCACCGATTGATCCGCGACGGCGCCAAGCTGGTGGAAGACGCCACCGACGTGCTGGTGGAGCTTGCGCCTCTTCTGCAACTGACCATCGAGACGGAACCTGCCGCAGGCGAGGACCACGCCGAAAACAAGGCCCTGGCGAGCGAACCGGGATACGATCGATTGCTTTCGGCGCTTGGTTTTGACCCCTGTGGAATTTCCGAATTGGCTGGCCGAACCGGATTGACGGCGGCAGAGCTTTCATCCATGCTCCTGCTCTTGGAAATGGAGGGGCTGGTCGAAGCCCTGCCTGGCGGACGTTATTCTCGCCTCTCAAAGAGGATTCCATGAAAGAAACCGTTCTTGACGTGCTCATGTACCTGGTCGACGCCATGGTAGAGGGCGACGACGAGCCCGAGCCTGACCGGTACATGCTGAAGGAGGAACTCCAGTGCGCCGGTTTCGGCGATTGGGAGATCGACCGGGCGCTCGACTGGCTCGACGGACTGAACGCGGTGGCGATAGAAGACGTGTCGCCGGGACCGCGCGCGGAGTCGATCAGGATTTACGACGGGTTTGAGCAGGACCGCCTGGATACGGCGTGCCGAGGTTACCTGCTGCACCTGGAACAGGTCGGGATATTGTCGCAAGCGCAACGTGAGCTGGTCATCGATCGCCTGCTCGCGCTGCACTCCGACGAGATCGACGGCGAGCAAGTCAAGTGGGTGGTGATGATGGTGCTGTTCAGTCAGCCCGGCCAGGAGAATGCCTATTCGCGCATGGAAGAGCTGGTCTTCACCGACGATCCCGACCGGGTGCACTGATCCCGTCATCGCCTTCATTACCGGCTAGCAACGACCGCCGCAGCCACCGCAAACGATGAGTAAGAGTCTGGTCATCGTCGAATCTCCCGCCAAGGCGAGGACGATCAAACGATATCTCGGCAAGGATTTTCAGGTCCTGGCTTCCTATGGACACGTGCGCGACCTGGTGCCGAAAGGTGGCGCGGTGGACCCCGAGCGGGACTTCGCCATGAAGTACCAGCTCATCGACAAGAACAAGAAGCACATCGAGACCATCGCCAGGGCAGCGCGAACCGTTTCCACGTTGTATCTGGCAACCGACCCCGACCGCGAGGGCGAGGCCATTTCCTGGCACGTCTGCAACGTACTCAGGGAACGGGGTGCGCTCGACGGCAAAAAGGTCAGCCGCGTCGTCTTTCACGAAATCACCAAGGGTGCGATCCAGGCGGCCATCAATGCGCCGCGGGCGCTCTCGGAATCGCTGATAAACGCCCAGCAAGCGCGCCGGGCATTGGACTATCTGGTGGGCTTCAACCTGTCGCCGCTGCTTTGGAAGAAGATCCGCAGGGGGCTTTCGGCGGGACGGGTCCAGAGCCCGGCCCTGCGCCTGATCGCCGAGCGGGAGGATGAGATCGCCGCGTTCACGCCGCGGGAGTACTGGACCATCTCGGCGGAGGCCGCCAAGGGGAAGGACGCCGTCAACGCCCGTCTGGCCCGCTATGCGGGCGAGAAGGTCGAACAATTCACGTTCACCGACGAATCGGCCGTGCGAACGGCGGAAGCGGACATTCAGCGGGCCGCGAACGGGACTCTGACGGTAGCCAAGATCGAAAAGAAGCAACGGCTGCGCAATCCGGCGGCGCCCTTTACGACCTCGACGCTGCAGCAGGAGGCAGCACGCAAGCTCAGGTTCAGCGCGCAGCAGACCATGTCGACCGCTCAGCGACTGTACGAGGATGGGCTCATTACCTATATGCGCACCGATTCGGTGACGGTGGCGGGCGTCGCTATCGCCGAGCTTCGCGCGCTCATCGGACAACGCTACGGGGCGGACAACCTGCCCCGGAATCCACGCCGCTACGTCACCAAGGCCAAGAACGCCCAGGAAGCCCACGAAGCTGTTCGGCCGACATCGGCGGCCAAGCTCCCGGGGAATCTTCGGTCACGGTTGGCGCACGATCAGTTCCGGCTGTACGATTTGATCTGGAAACGCACCGTGGCTTCGCAGATGAGTTCCGCGGTCTTCGATACCGTGAGACTCGACCTGGCGGCGGGCGAGACCAACCCGGAATCCCTCAGTTTTCGAGCCACCGGTTCGGTCCTGGTGAAACCCGGCTTCATGATCCTCTATCGGGAAAGCCGGGACGACAAATCGGCGAGTGACCAGGATCGCGTGCTGCCCCCGCTCAGCGCCGGCGACCGGCTCCAACTGAGGCAACTGAAAAGCGAGCAGCACTTCACGGAGCCGCCGCCGCGCTATTCCGAGGCGACGCTGGTGCGGGCGCTGGAAGAATTCGGCATTGGACGCCCCTCGACCTACGCATCCATCATTTCCACGCTGCGTAATCGGGAATACGTTGAGATGGAAGCCCGCCGCTTCGTGCCCACGGATGTGGGCAAAGTCGTCAACCGTTTTCTGACCGAGAATTTCGCCCAATACGTCGATTACGAATTCACCGCGCGAATGGAGGACGCCCTGGATGCGGTCTCGCGGGGGGAAAGCGAGTGGGTACCGCTGCTGCAAGACTTCTGGAAGCCCTTCAACGAACAGATCCGCCACACCGAGACGTCGGTCACGCGCGCACAGGCCGCCCAAGCGCGGCCTTTGGGCGCCGATCCGGGCAGCGGTCGTCCCGTTTCCGTGCGAATGGGGCGCTACGGCCCCTTCGTACAGGTAGGCACGCGCGAAGACGATGAAAAACCCGTGTTTGCGAGCCTCCAACCGGGTCAGAACATGGACCGGATCACCCTCGACGAGGCGCTGGAGCTATTCAAGCTTCCCCGGGAACTGGGCAAGACCGCGGACGGCCAGCCCGTGTCCGCCAACATCGGGCGTTTCGGCCCCTACGTACGTTACGGCAACAAGTTCGTAACGTTGCGCGGCGAAGATCCATACACCATCGAGTTGCCGCGGGCTCTTGAGCTCATCGCGGAACACGCCGCCGCGAACCGCGCCATCAAGGAATTCCCGGAGGCGGGAATCGAGGTCCGCAACGGCCGCTACGGCCCCTACGTCACCGACGGCAAGAAGAACGCGAAAATTCCCAAGGATCGGCAACCCGAAGAACTGACCCTGAAGGAATGCAAGGCGCTCATCGCCGCAGCGCCGGAACGCCGAGCCCGGCAAAAAGGGAAAACCGGCGGCGCCAAGACCGTTCGGCGGCGGAAGGCCACGTCACCCGCGAAGGACCGTTGAGCCGAATAAGGCGCCGGCCGTCGTCGTCAGGGCGCCGCAGCGGCGATTCGGCGGCCGCAGTAGATGACCGGCGCCCTATTCGAGTTAAATACAGCCTGTGTCACGAATTCTCCTGGACAAAGCCGCGCGTATTCTGCTGCGGGGAGGGCTGATCGCCTACCCCACCGAAGCGGTGTACGGTCTGGGCTGCCTGCCCGGGGAGCGGGCCGCGGTCGAGCGATTGCTCGATGCCAAGGTCCGTTCATGGGAAAAAGGGCTGACGCTCATTGCCGCGCACCTGGAGCAGCTTGAGCCCCTGATCGTCCTGCCGGAGGGTTCCCACGCTGAAGCGGTCCTCGATAGCTGGCCCGGTCCGGTCACCTGGGTGCTGAATGCCCGCCGGGGAGTT
The DNA here is from genome assembly GCA_965237785.1 of Candidatus Rariloculaceae bacterium. GTDB lineage: Bacteria > Pseudomonadota > Gammaproteobacteria > Steroidobacterales > Rariloculaceae > UBA6522. The sequence continues at coordinate 3,526,069 of OZ250159.1, read as the reverse complement.
CCCGCCTGGCTGAGCGGCGGCCGGGGCACGTTGGCCGTTCGCGTAACCGGGCATCCGCTTGCCCGCGCACTGTGTGAACGGACCTCGAGCCCGCTGATATCCACCAGCGCTAACCGTTCCGGACGCCCGCCCCTTCGCCGCGGGCTGCACGTGCGGCGCGAATTCGGCGCCCTTGTGGACTACGTACTGGCGGGCGAACTCGGCGAACTTGCGCAACCCACCATGATCCGAGACGGCCGCACCGGCGTCGTTCTCAGAGGATGTTGACGTCGGCGGCACGCTTGATGGCTAGTCGACGATGGCTCCAGGCACTCCGTTACGCCGTATGTATTTCTCCGTCATCTCCGTGGTGATGACTGTCAAGATGTCGCCCTCCCAGCGGCCGAGCGAATGACCCATTTCCGTCGGTCCTCCGTCCGGCGCGGGCCGCCCGTCCAGGTAGATCTTTCGCTCCCGGCCCAGCTGGCGGGAAACGAGTGGTGCGCCCATAGCGGAACGCCGGCGCCGAAGAACCCCAGCATAAGTAGAATCAGTCTGCGGTACATAGTCTGCCCTGCCCCTCTGTACGCCGCGCACGACTCCGATACCCGATACTATGCCCTTGTCGCCGGGATTCGGCAATTTCCCCGGGCAGCCCCGGGGCGCGATAAGCCGCGCAAATTCTAACCCCGAAGTCTCGCCAACTTTCGTGGCGAGGACATCGAGACGCCGAAATCGTCCATGGAAGGAACCGCGTCTTGGCGGGCCTCATAACGGCTCAAGTTGGAAAGGCGTCCTGAACAGGGGAAAATCCACAGGTGGTTCTCGATATCGAGAATTTTGGACTGACCGAGGGCATTCCGACAGATGGAAAACACCGACACGACCCCTGATCGCTACGCGGTGATCGGCTTTCCCGTGGATCATAGCCGTTCGCCGCTGATCCACGGGCTGTTTGCCCAACAGACCGGGGAGAAGCTCACCTATGAGCGCCTCGCCGCGAAGCCCGCGGACTTCGAAACCGCGGTCGGCAAGTTCGCGGCCAGCGGCGGTAAGGGACTGAACGTCACCGTGCCTCATAAGGAAGCGGCCTTCGAACTCGCCGACGAACTTGGACCGGAAGCCGAACGAGCCCGTGCCGTCAACACGCTATCGATTCTCTCCGGCGGCCGGCTTCGCGGCGACAATACCGACGGCGTGGGATTCCACCACGACCTGACGCGCAACAACGGTTTGGACCTGACCGGTAACCGGGTGCTGATTCTGGGCGCGGGAGGCGCGGCCAGGGGAGTTGTTGCGGCGCTGCTGGACGCGGGCCTGGATGAACTCGTGGTGGCGAACCGAACCATCCAAAGGGCCAGGGATTTGCTGGCGATATTGCACGCCCCGCGGAGATTTTCGGTTTGTTCGTTCCAGGAGTTGAGCGATCGCGATCCATTCGATCTGGTCGTCAATGCCACTTCGGCCGGACTGCACGGCGACTGCCCGTCGTTTCCGCCGAGCTGCCTGGGGTCAGGGACGTTCTGCTACGACCTCGGTTACAGCGCGGAACAGACACCTTTCGCTTCCTGGGCCGCCCGGCACGGCGCCGGCAAAGCGATCCAGGGGTGGGGCATGCTGATCGAGCAGGCCGCCGAGTCGTTCGCCATTTGGCGAGGCGTGCGCCCCGATACCGCCCCGGTGCTGAAGACCGTTCTTGCCCGGCTCAGCGGCTGATATCAACGCATGGTCACCAGCTCTTCGGCGCTGGTGGGGTGAATCGCCACGGTGTCGTCCAGGTCGGCCTTGGTCGCCCCCATGGACACCGCCACGGCGAATCCCTGGAGCATCTCGTCCGCGCCCATCCCGATCAGGTGGCAGCCCACGACTCGTTCTTCCTCGCCCACGGTGACCAGCTTCATGGCCGTGCGGGGCTTGGCGCCGGTCAGGGCGTTGTACATGGGCACGAACTCGGACGTGTAGGTACGCACCCCATCGGCGCCGAACCGTTCCAATGCCCGGGCCTCGGACAACCCGACGGTTCCCACGGGGGGGTGGGAGAAGATCACCGTGGGAATGTTTTCGTAGTTCAGACGCCGGTCTCGTTGGCCGCCGAATACCCGGTCCGCCAAGCGCCGTCCCGCGGCAATGGCGACGGGCGTGAGTTGCGCCTGGCCGGTGACGTCGCCCACCGCGTAAACCCCTTCAACGCTGGTGTTCTGGTAAGCGTCGACCGCAACATGCCCCCGGACGTCGGTTCCCACGCCCGCCGCGGGCAAGTCGAGTTCCGCGGTATTGGGGCGGCGGCCGATCGCCCAGAGCAGGCAGTCGAACCCGTCGAACACGCGTCCGTCCCCGGTACGGAGCGACAACCCGCCGTCCTTGGATTCAACGGACTCGGGGACCGCGCCGGTGACCATGTCGATGCCCGCGACGCGCATCTGTTCCATGAGATGCTGACCGAGTGCCTCCTCAAACGCGCGCAGCACTCCACCGTAGCGAACAAGTTGAACCACCTCGCTCCCCAGCGCGTGCAACATCCCCGCAAGCTCCACGGCAATGTAGCCGCTGCCGACCACCGCCGTGCGGCGAGGCAAACTCTCTAGGTCGAAAAAACCGTCCGACGTGATCCCGAGGTCGGCGCCCGGAAGATTCGGCACGACCGGGTAACCACCCGTGGCGATGAGCACATGGTCGGCACAAAGTGTTTCGCCGCCGTCGGTGGCGATCTCGTTTGCGCCGGTGAACCGTCCGGTGGCGCGCGCCCAGTGGATGGATTTGCGCTCGAGGTTGCGCTGATAGATGCCGTTCAAACGCCGCACGTAGGCGTCCCGCCCGCTTTTCAGCGCCGCCCAGTCGTGTCCGTGGAGGGTGACGTCGAATCCATAGCCGGCCGCATCCTCGAGCGCGTGGGCCAGGTGGGCTGCGTTCCACATGACCTTCTTGGGGACACAACCCACGTTGACGCAGGTGCCTCCCAGCCGGGACGGTTCGATGACCGCCACGCGGGCACCGTAATCGGCCGCTCGCTGAGCCGTTGCCAAGCCACCGCTGCCGCCTCCCAATACGACCAGATCGTAAGTCCCCACTCAACCGTCCTTCCCTGACGCAAATCGAGGCGCAGCTTAGCAGGAATATTCGCCTTCCTCGCGACGCACATTGGCGAGACATCCGGGCCGGGCGATTCGGTCTGTTGACCGACCGCCCATCGTGATAGTGTTGCCACCCCGTGAAGCGCCAGCCGCGGTAGATGATTGGTGAAACATGCAGGTAAATCCCCTCATGGAAACGCGCGGGCTGCCCGCGTTTGCCTCAATCCAGCCGGCGCACGTGGAACCCACCGTCCGGGAAATACTTGAGCAACAGCGCCGGCGGTTGAACCAGGTGGAGAGCGCTGTCGCGCCGACCTTCGAGTGCGTCGAGGAACTCGAACGGATCCAGGACGCTGTGCACCGCGTGTGGAGCACGGTCGCGCACCTCAACGCGGTGGTATCCACTCGCGAATTGCGCGACGCACACAACAGCTGCCTGCCCCTGATAACCGAATTCAGCACCGAAGTCTCCCAAAACCAGGCGATGTACGACCTGTTCTCGGAATTGAGGGACGGTATCGACCCGGAGGCGGAGACCGAGCGGCAGCTTCTCGAGCATGGCCTCAGGGACTTCAGGCTTGCCGGCGTCTCGCTACCCTCCGATGAGAGAGCGCAGTTCAGGGAGTTGCTCAAGGAACTCGCGCAGTATCAGGCGAAGTTCGAACAGAATCTGATGGACGCGGGCGATGCCTTCAAACGCCACGAGGTGCGGGACGGCGCCGTGGCCGGACTCCCGGAAGTCGTCCTGCAGCGTGCGCGGGAACTTGCGAAGGCGGAGGATCGATCCGGCTGGATGTTGACTCTGGACCCTCCGACCTACACGGCGGTCATGATGCACGCGCAGAGCGAACCGTTGCGGCGGTGCTTTTACGAGGCCTGGGTGACGCGGGCCTCGGACCGGGGGCCGCACGCCGGACAATGGGACAACGGCCAGCTCATCGAAAAGATCGTCGCCCTGCGCCACGAATCGGCCCGCCGGCTCGGCTTCGATCATTTCGCCGAGCTGTCGCTTGCCACCAAAATGGCCGGCTCCACCGACGAGGTGCTCGAATTTCTGCGGGGTCTCGCGGCGACCGGCAAGCCCGCCGCGGAGGCGGAACTCGCGGAGCTGACCGAATTCTCGGGACGTCCGTTACAGCCCTGGGACGTGCCCTACTACTCGGAGCGATTGCGGCAGGCGCGATTCGGGCTCGATCAGGAGCGCTTGCGCCCGTATTTTCCCCTGCCCCGGGTACTGGAAGGCTTGCGCTGGGTCGCCGGGACGCTGTTCGACCTGGAGATTCGACAACGGGAAAGCATCGAAACCTGGCACCCCGATGTCGCCTACCACGAAGTTCACGCTAAGGATGGCGCGGTGCTGGGTGGATTTTTCACCGATCTCTTCTCCCGGCCGGGCAAGCGGGGCGGCGCCTGGATGGATGAGTGCCGCGTTCGTTGCCGGCTGAAATCGCTCCGGCAGGACCCGGTCGCCTACCTGGTATGCAACTTCAATTCTCCTGTGGGCGGGCATCCGGCATTGTTGACGCACGACGACATCGTGACGCTTTTCCACGAATTCGGACATACGCTGCATCACTTGCTCACCGAGGTGGATTATCCGTCGCTTGCGGGTATCAACGGCGTGCCATGGGACGCGGTCGAGTTGCCCAGCCAGTTTCTCGAGAATTTCGCATGGCTTCCGGATGTGCTGCGTCGCCTCTCGGCCCATTACCTGACCGGCGAGTCATTACCCGAAGAGCAAGTCTCCACCCTGGGAGCGTCGCGGCCGTTCCAGGCCGGCCTGAATATGGTCCGCCAACTTGAGTTCGCTCTATTCGATTTTTGCCTGCACGCCGAGTACGACCCCGCCAGGGGCGCGAGGGTGGAAGAAATACTTGCACGCACTCGAGACGAAGTGGCGGTGATGGAGGTTCCGACCTTCAACCGGTTCGCGAACACGTTCGCGCACGTATTCGGAGGCGGCTACGCTGCCGGATATTACAGTTACAAGTGGGCTGAAGTACTCGCCGCGGACGCGTTTTCCGCCTTTGAAGCGAAGGGTTGTTTCCATGGTCCGACGGCCACCCGGTTTCGACAGTGTATCCTCGCCAAGGGCGGCAGCCGTGATGCCATGGAACTCTTCAAGCAGTTTCGCGGACGGCCGCCAAGCCTGGAGCCGCTGCTGCGTCAGTCCGGAATTCAAACGGGGGAGCGAATCAAGTCGTGAAAATTGCAACCTGGAACGTCAATAGCCTGCGGGTGCGCCTTGAGCAAGTCGGCAACTGGCTGGAGCAACAAGCCCCCGATGTGCTCGGGCTTCAGGAAACCAAGGTAACCGACGACAAGTTCCCCACAAATGCCTTTGGTGAACTGGGGTACGAGGTCGTCTTCAGCGGCCAGCCCACCTATAACGGCGTGGCCTTGATTTCACGACAGCCGCCGACCGATGTAATCACGGAACTCGCAGGATTTCCGGACCCGCAACGGCGGGTCCTGGGCGCCTCCTACGGCGGCGTCCGGGTGCTCAATCTGTACGTGCCCAATGGACAGAGCGTGGACTCGGAGAAATACGAGTACAAACTCCGATGGCTCGGGGCGCTGGAGGCACAGCTGCGGCAGGAAGTGCAACGCCACAAGCGGGTGGTCGTCATGGGCGATTTCAATATCGCACCCGAAGATCGCGATGTGCACGACCCGGTCGCATGGGAAGGTAAGATCCTTTGCAGTCCCAGGGAGCGAGCCGCGCTATCGAGCCTTCTCGCCACCGGATTCAACGACACCTTCAGGCTGTTCGAACAGGCGGAGAAGAGCTTTAGCTGGTGGGATTACCGCGGCGGCGGTTTCCGCAGGAATCTTGGTATCTTCGGTATGCGTATCGATTTGATACTCGCCTCCGATGCCATGAACTCGGCTCCGCGCCCTGGTGCGTTGCCCAGTAAAACGCTTCGCCGTGGGCTTCTATCGACAGCACTTGCTCAACGTCGGCCAGCATAATCATGGCCCGCTCAGTATTCCAACTCCTGCAAATCCCGTTTCGTGGCGAGGCTCTCATCGATCAGCGCGGCTTGCGAATGAGCAAGCGCCTCGGCTTGACCCTCGGGCATTCCGGCTTTCGTCAGCCTCTTCACAAACGCGTGAGTGTCGAAAACAACCGTCGTCATGAGGACTCCTTGAACGATCATCTCAGCATAGCGGGAATAACGCCTCACAGTCATGTCCAAAAAACAACTTGGGATATTTATTTCCGCATTAAATCGATCTCCGCGCCCTGGTGCGTTGCCCAGTAAAACGCTTCGCCGTGGGCTTCTATCGACAGCACTTGCTCAACGTCGGCCAGCATAATCATGGCCCGCTCAGTATTCCAACTCCTGCAAATCCCGTTTCGTGGCGAGGCTCTCATCGATCAGCGCGGCTTGCGAATGAGCAAGCGCCTCGGCTTGACCCTCGGGCATTCCGGCTTTCGTCAGCCTCTTCACAAACGCGTGAGTGTCGAAAACAACCGTCGTCATGAGGACTCCTTGAACGATCATCTCAGCATAGCGGGAATAACGCCTCACAGTCATGTCCAAAAAACAACTTGGGCCGCCTAACCGATAGGGTATCTTTTCACATCGATGCGGAGCCTTTCATGACCTACGACAAGACCTCAATTCTTGCGCATCTCGCCTCGCGATTTACCAACCGCACGGAGGATCTGGCGGGTGAGGCGTTGGCTTTTATCCTGTCCCGATCCGCTATTGCGAGGCGCGTACTTAGGGAAAAGCATGCTGTCCGCGACAGCAGCCGCTGGCGATGCAATTGAGTCGGACATCAGGCAGTTGTACGCACTCTGTGAGCGGGAGGACGAAGACGCCTTTTTACCCATAGCGCCGCAAGAACTCGGTCCGGGTTTTCCCCGTCGCATACTCCACCTCAATCGTCTCGTGGATGACGCCACCGAGCGTGCAAAGGAAATCGGGCTCGTCGACACGGATCGTTTGAGGGTATGGCCGCAGGCATTCGGCTACGGCCGTTACCTCCGGCTTGGCGCCAAAGACGCTAACCTTTGGGCCGGCGCATGGTTTGGCATCGACTATAGACTCTGGGCCAACCGTCGAGAGACTCCCTTGTGGATCACGTTCTACTCTGACAATTGGGACGGAGTCATTGCCGTCGATGAGTTACGCCAAAGGCTTGGTGAAGACATTTGGGCAAACACCGAGCAGTCAATTCCTAGCCAACACGCTGTTTTACGGTTTTCTATTCGTGGGCATCCTGTTCTTCTGGAACTGGTTCAATCTCCACAGTCCGGCATTCACCGCCATCGGGGATGACACGGTTTCTCTGGTGTGGATCAGTGTCGATGCGATTCTGCCGCTCTTGACCGGCGCAATGGGAATGCACCTTGTGCGTGGCAGCCGGAGCGGCGGCTAAGCCCAGGATGCGGGCGAGTGGTGCTGGTCCGCCAGATGCGGGACATCCGCACCCCGAAGCGGCCAAACCGGGAGTTGGTTACTCGACCGTGACCGTTTTCGCCAGGTTCCGGGGCCGGTCCAGATCCGTACCCCTCAACAATGCCACGTGATAGGCCAGCAACTGTAACGGAACCGTATACAGCAGCGGCTCCTGGATGGGCTGGACGTGTGCGGGCATCCGCAGGGTCACGACACCGTCGTCGCCGTCGCCGAATTCGACCGCCGGGTCGGCGAATACGTAGAGCCGCCCGCCCCGTGCCCTGACCTCCTGCAGGTTCGACGTGAGTTTCGCCAACAACTCGTTGTTTGGCGCCACTGCGACCACGGGCATGTCATCGTCCACCAACGCCAGGGGGCCGTGCTTGAGTTCCCCCGCGGCGTAGGCTTCGGCGTGAATGTACGAGATTTCCTTGAGCTTCAATGCGCCTTCCATAGCCACGGGATTAAGCGCGCCCCGGCCCAGGAACAGTGCGTGGTGCTTGTCGGCGAAGTCCTTGGCCAGATCGGCAATCGAATCGTCCAGCAGCAGACTTTGCTCCACCAGTCCCGGCATCTCCGCAAGGTCATTGACCAGCGCCCGCTCCGTCGCGGCATCGGCGCCGCGATACCGGGCCAGAACGATGGTCAGCATCAGCAACGCCGCCAATTGCGTGGTGAATGCCTTCGTGGAGGCAACGCCGATTTCAACGCCTGCCCGGGTTAGCAACACGAGATCGGCTTCCCGAGTCAACGAACTCTCGGCGACGTTACAGATCGCCAGTGCGGCGAGATAGCCCAGTTTCCTGGCCATCCGCAATGCCGCCAGGGTGTCGATGGTTTCACCCGACTGGGAAATGGCGACGAAGAGCGTATTCTCCGGAACGACCGGAGAGCGATAGCGATACTCGCTGGCGATTTCAACCGCGCACGGCAAGCGGGCCACTTCCTCGAGTTGGTAACGCGCCACGAGTCCGGCATGGTAGCTGGTGCCGCAGGCGACAATGTGTACGTTGGCGGTTCGCGCGAGGATGGAACTCGCGCCCGTCCCGAACACCGACTCGGCAATCGCGCCGTCTTCGATCCGATTCGCGAGTACCCGGGCCAGCGCCGCCGGCTGTTCGTGGATCTCCTTCTCCATGTAGTGGCGGTGATTTCCGAGGTCCACCGAGTCAGCGGCGCGTTCACTTTCTCGAATCGCGCGCTGGAGCTCGTGTCCACCGGAATCGAAGACGCGCACCGAGTCTCGTTCCACCACGGCGATATCGCCTTCCTCGAGAAACAGGAACCGGCGGGTGACCGGCAACAGCGCCGCAACGTCCGAGGCGACGATATTCCCGCCCGAATCAAGGCCCACGACCAGCGGCGTCCCCAATCGGGCAGCAATTACGGTGCCTGGGTCCGTAACGCTGATGACCGCCATTGCGGCGTAACCGCCTTGCAGCTCGTCGACGGTGAGACTTACGGCAAGGCGCAGATCGCCGGTTTTTGACAGATGGTAGTGGATGCGGTGGGCGATCGCCTCGCTGTCGGTTTCCGAAGAAAACTCGTAGCCCTCGGCCTCCAGATCCTTGCGTAGCGCGGCGTGGTTCTCGACGATACCGTTGTGTACCACGGCGACTCCGCCGGAGGTATGGGGGTGCGCGTTGTGCTCACTTGGGCTGCCGTGGGTCGCCCAGCGTGTATGGGCGATTCCCAGCCTGCCGCCCAGCGGATCGGCGTCGAGCGCGTCCTCAAGCGTCTGTACCTTGCCCAATCGCCGCACCCGCAGCAGCTTGCCGTCGTTGACGACGGCGAGCCCCGCCGAGTCATAGCCGCGATACTCCAGACGCCGTAGCCCCTCCAGCAGAACCGGGGTCACATCGCGGTCCCCTGCCATGCCGACGATGCCGCACATGTCCGGCTAACCCTTGGTGGGGCGCTTCCACCCCCGGACAGCGGTCTGGCGCTGCCGCCCCACGGCCAGGGTACCGGGGGGGACGTCCTTGGTGATGGTCGAGCCGGCGGCGATGGTGGCGCCATCTCCCACCTGCACCGGGGCCACAAGCATCGACCCGGAGCCCACAAAGACCCGGTCCCCGAGTTGGGTGCGATGTTTGTGCGCGCCGTCATAGTTGCAGGTTACGGTGCCCGCGCCGATATTCGTGTCGCGGCCGACACGGGCATCGCCAACGTAGCTCAGGTGATTGACCTTGCCTCCGGCGGCCAGATGGCTGGCCTTCACTTCGACGAAATTGCCCACTTTGACACGCTCATCGAACCGCGTTCCCGGCCGCAGTCGCGCGAACGGACCGATCTCGCAACGGGCGCCGGCGATGACACCATCGATGACGCAGTGCGCGTGCACGGTGCAATCGTCGCCCAGGCGGCTCTCCGAGATCACCGCATGGGGTCCGATTCGAACCCGATCGCCCAGGACCACATCGCCGCTGAAGACCGCACCCACGTCGATGAAGACGTCCCGCCCGACAGCCAGCCGTCCGCGCAGATCGAATCGGGACGGGTCCGCAAGGGTCGCACCGCGGTCCAGCAGTTCGCCTGCGTAGCGACGCTGAATCGTTCGTTCGGCCTGGGCCAACTGGGTACGGTCGTTGATCCCCATGGCCTCGCCGGCGTCGGCCACGGCAACGCCCGCCACCGGCTGACCCTCCGCGACGGCCATGGCGATCACATCGGTCAGGTAGAACTCACCTTGCGCGTTGCCGTCGTGCAATGCATCCAGCCAGCGCCGGGCCGACGCGGCCGGCAACACCACGATGCCGGTATTGATCTCGTTCACGGCGCGTTCATCCGGTGTCGCGTCGGCGTCCTCCACCACCGCTTCCACGGTACCCGCGTCACTGCGCAATACGCGTCCGTATCCCCCCGGCGCATCTACCATCGCCGTGAGCAGGCCGACCCCGGCCGGACCCGCCTTGTTCAGCAGCACCCGGAGACTCTCGAGCGAGACCAGGGGGACGTCACCGCAGAGGACAAGAATCCGATGCTCGGCGGGGATTCCGGGCAGAGCCTGGACCAGCGCGTGGCCGGTGCCGAGTTGCTCGGCCTGGTGTGTCCAGTCTATTTCGCGGTCGGCAAACGCCTGCCGGACCGCCTCACCGCCATGCCCGTAGACTACGTTGACGGTCGTCGGCTCAAGAGCCTCCGCGGTATCGAGAACATGGGAGAGAATGCTTCGGCCGGCCAAGGGTTGAAGCACCTTCGGGACGTCGGAGCGCATTCGCTCTCCCCGCCCCGCCGCCAGGACTACGACGGTCAACGCCACGGCGCAGACTCCTTGGTCTTCGGATGGTCAACGGTTGGCGAATACTACACCACGCCACCACTACCATCATCCGGGGTCCCGTGCCGCAATGGGAGATGCGTGCGTCAGCGCTTGCCCTTGAGCTTCTCGGCGGCGCGGTATCGCGCTTCGGCCTCGATGAGTTCCCGTTGCGCCTGTTCGAGGTCGATCTCGCCGTGCCTGCCCTCGAGCGCTTCCCGAGCCCGCTCGCGGGCTGCCAGCGCCGCAGCTTCGTCGAGATCCTCCGCGCGCGCGGCGCTATCGGCCAGCACGGTCACCAGCCGCGGCTGCACCTCCAGAATCCCGCCCGAAACGAAGAAGAACTGCTCCTCTTCGCCCGGCGGTTGAACCCTGACTTCGCCGGGCTTGAGATTCGTCAACAACGGCGCATGGCGCGGCGCGATGCCGATCTCGCCGAGCATGCCGGGCGCAAACACCATCTCCGCTTCGCCGGAGTAGATTTCGCCCTCGGCGCTGACGATATCCACACGTATGGTAGCCATGGCGACGGTGGTTCGAGCCTATTGCAGGCGCTTGGCCTGCTCTTCGGCCTCGCTGATGCCACCGACCATGTAGAACGCCTGCTCCGGCAGATGGTCGTATTCGCCGGAGACGATCGCCCCGAAGTCCCGGACGGTATCCTTCAGCGGCACGGACTTGCCGGGCGTGCCGGTGAAGGTCTCGGCAACCGTGAAAGGCTGCGACAGGAATCGCTGGATCTTTCGCGCCCGCTGCACGGTCAGCTTGTCGTCCTCGGACAGTTCGTCCATTCCGAGAATGGCGATGATGTCCTGCAACTCCTTGTAGCGCTGCAGAACCGCCTGAACGGAACGGGCGGTCTGGTAGTGCTCCTCGCCGATCACGTTCGGGTCGAGCAGGCGGCTGGTCGAATCCAGGGGGTCCACCGCCGGGTAGATGCCCAGCTCGGCGATTTGCCGCGACAGCACCAGCGTGGCATCCAGATGAGCGAACGTCGTTGCGGGCGAAGGGTCGGTCAAGTCATCGGCGGGGACGTAGACCGCCTGAAACGAGGTAATCGATCCGGTGCTGGTGGAGGTAATCCTTTCCTGCAACACGCCCATCTCGTGGGCCAGCGTCGGCTGGTATCCCACCGCGGAGGGCATCCGTCCCAACAGCGCCGACACTTCGGTGCCCGCCAGCGTATAGCGGTAGATGTTGTCGATGAACATCAACACATCCCTGCCTTCGTCGCGGAAGTGCTCGGCAATGGTCAGACCGGTGAGCGCCACGCGCAGCCGATTGCCCGGCGGCTCGTTCATCTGTCCGTACACCAGAGACACCTTGTCGAGAACCTTGGACTCCTTCATTTCGTAGTAGAAGTCGTTGCCCTCGCGGGTCCGCTCGCCCACGCCCGCGAAGACCGAATAACCACCGTGTTCCTTGGCGATGTTATTGATCAACTCCATCAGCGTGACCGTCTTGCCGACGCCGGCGCCTCCGAACAGCCCGATCTTGCCGCCCTTGGCGATGGGCATGATCAGGTCGATGACCTTGACCCCGGTCTCGAGCAGCTCCGTGGTGATCGACTGCTCCTCAAAGCTCGGCGGATCCCGGTGAATGGGCAGCCGCGCTTCCTCGCCGATCTCACCGGCCTTGTCGATGGGCTTGCCGAGAACGTCCATGATGCGTCCCAGCGTCTTCTCGCCCACCGGAACCGTGATGGGCGCTGCAGTGTTGTCGACCGCCAAGCCGCGCTTCAGCCCTTCGCTGGAACCCATGGCAATGGCGCGCACCACGCCGTCTCCCAACTGCTGCTGAACCTCCAATGTGAGATCCCGATCCTGCAGTTGCAGAGCATCGTAAACCCTGGGAATGGCGTCGCGCGGAAATTCCACGTCCACCACCGCACCAATGACCTGAACAATCGTACCCGTGCTCATGGAATGCCTAACCTTCCTCTGCTCCTGGAAACACTAGACGGCCGCTGCGCCGCCGACGATTTCCGATATCTCCTGGGTGATCGCTGCCTGGCGGGCCTTGTTGTAGACCAACTGCAGCTGATCGATGAATTTGCCGGCGTTGTCGGTGGCCGCCTTCATCGCCACCATCTTCGACGCCATTTCACAGGCCACATTTTCCACCGCCCCGCGGTAAACCTGCGCCTCGACGTAGCGGTCGAGTACATCGGTCAACAACTCCGCGGCGTCCGGCTCGTAAATGTAGTCCCAGTGATCCTGAAGCTCGTCCGCGTCCACCGGTTCCACCGGCAATAGCCTGCCGATACGCGGTTGCTGGGTCATCGTGTTGACGAAAACATTATGGACCAGGTACAGCCGGTCGATCTTTCCGCTCGTGAAGGCATCGGTCATGCTGGAGAGCGGGCCGATGAGGTCTGCCACCTTGGGCACGTCGCCCAGGTGGGTCGCGACCGACACGATATTGGTCTTCAGCCGCCGGAAGAACGCCAATCCCTTGGCGCCGAGTATGCACAGGTCCGCTTCGACCCCCTGGTCCCGTCGCGCGCTGATATCGTTCAACAGCGCGCGGAACAGGTTGACGTTCAGGGAACCGCAAAGTCCGCGATCGGTGGTCACGACCAGGTAACCCACCCGTTTGATTTCGCGGACCTCGAAGTAGGGATTGTGGAAGTCGGGACTGGCCTGGGACAGGTGGCCGATCACGCTGCGTATCGCCTCCGCATAGGGCTTTGCGGCGTTCATGCGGTCCTGGGTTTTTCTCAGCTTGGAGGCCGCGACCATTTCCATCGCCCGCGTGATCTTCTGCGTGTTTTTCACGCTGTTGATCTTGGTGCGAATTTCCTTGCCGACGGCCATCTAGGATATTCCTGTGTCCAGGCGCTCGGTCTCAGTAGGCGCCCGACGCCGTGAATTCGCCGAGAAGCGCCTTGAGCCCGGCCTGAATCTCCTCGTCGTACCCGCCGGTGCTGTTGATTGTCGCCATCAACTCGACCGCATTGGCGCGCGCATGAGCGTGCAGCGCCGCCTCGAACGGCACCACTTTTTCGACCTCCACGTCATCCAGGTAGCCTTCGTTTACGGCGTAGAGGGAAATCGCCATTTCGGCCACCGACAACGGAGTGTACTGTGGCTGCTTCATCAACTCCGTCACCCGCTGGCCGCGCTCCAACTGGCGCCGGGTGGCTTCGTCGAGATCGGACGCGAACTGCGAGAAGGCCGCAAGCTCGCGATACTGGGCCAGGGACAGGCGGATGCCGCCGCCGAGCTTCTTGATGATCTGAGTTTGCGCGGCGCCGCCCACCCGCGACACCGAGAGACCGGCGTTGATGGCCGGCCGGATACCGGCGTTGAACAGATCCGTCTCCAGGAATATCTGCCCGTCGGTGATCGAAATCACGTTGGTCGGCACGAAGGCCGAGACGTCGCCCGCCTGCGTCTCGATGATCGGCAGCGCCGTCAGCGAGCCGGTCCTGCCCTTGACCTCGCCCTCGGTGAACTCTTCCACGTAGCCGGCGTTGACCCGCGCCGCGCGCTCGAGGAGGCGCGAGTGCAGATAGAACACATCGCCCGGATAGGCCTCGCGGCCCGGTGGCCGGCGCAGCAGCAGCGAAACCTGACGGTACGCCCAGGCTTGCTTGGTCAAATCGTCGTAAATGATCAGTGCGTCCTGGCCCCGATCGCGGAAGTACTCGCCCATGGCGCAGCCGGCGTAGGGTGCAATGTACTGCATGGCGGCGGACTCGGCAGCAGACGCCGACACCACGATGGTGTGGTCCATGGCGCCCTCTTGTTCCAGCCGGCCCACCACGTTCGCCACCGTGGAGTTTTTCTGTCCGATGGCCACGTAGATGCAGACGATGTCGCCGCCGCGCTGGTTGATGATCGTGTCGATGGCGACCGCGCTCTTGCCGGTCTGCCGGTCGCCGATGATGAGTTCCCGCTGGCCGCGCCCGATGGGCACCATGGAGTCGATGGATTTCAAGCCCGTCTGCACCGGCGCCGACACCGACTGGCGGTCAATGACCCCCGGAGCGACCTTCTCGATGGGGGACGATTCGGTGGTATCGATGGGTCCCTTGCCGTCGATCGGAGCGCCCAGCGAGTTCACCACCCGCCCGAGCAAGGCCTCGCCCACCGGCACTTCCAGAATCCGGCCGGTGGTCCGAACCGTATCGCCCTCGCAAATGTGCTTGTACTCGCCCAGCACCACGGCGCCCACCGAATCCTGTTCCAGGTTGAGTGCGAGCCCGAAACTGCCGCCCGGGAACTCGATCATCTCGCCGTACTGAACGTCGGCGAGTCCGTGAATGCGGACGATGCCGTCGGTGAGCACGACGACCGTACCCACGTCGCGCGCCTCGGCCCTGGCATCGAAGTTCTCGATGCGTTGCTTGATCAGTTCGCTGATTTCCGACGCTTTCAATGCCATACGATTTCCTCTCGCCCGCAATTCATCATGCGGTTAACACCCCGGCGAGTTCGGCGAGCCGGCTCTTCACCGATCCATCGATCACCTGGCCCTCGGCATGAATAACCGCACCGCCGAGCAACCCGGGGTCTTGCTCCAATTCCAATTCCAC
Source organism: Candidatus Rariloculaceae bacterium (assembly GCA_965237785.1). Lineage (GTDB taxonomy): Bacteria > Pseudomonadota > Gammaproteobacteria > Steroidobacterales > Rariloculaceae > UBA6522. The sequence continues at coordinate 3,510,808 of OZ250159.1, read as the reverse complement.
CGCCCGGCCAAGTCGATGTTCCAGGGCGCTCTTGATTCGTTGCACCACAGGCTCCGCCACGCCGGCGGCGGTAACCAGTCGCACCTTTACAGAATTCTCGGCGCTCGCCTTGAGCGCGTCGAACCGGTCGGCTATTTCGGGCAGGACCGGCAAACGATGATTCTCCGCGAGTAACCGCACCAGGTTACGGCCGTGTGTCGATTCCAGCACCTGCGCCTCGCCCGCCTCGGCGCAAATCGACAGCAGGAACTCGACCCGGGCAGCGTCGTCCAGTTCCCGTCGGGCCAGGAACCGCCTCGCTGCCGGATCGCCGACGACCTTCGCTGCGGTACCCAGGGCCGCCGACCAGTCCGACAACTTGCCTGCGGCGCTGGCCAGTTCGAACACCGCACGGGCATAGGGACGGGCGAGTGTACCGGTTTCAGCCATCGAAGTTATCCGCTTCCCGTTACCGGCTACAGTTCCGCGGCCAGGCGATCCAGAAGTTCGCGGTGGGCGTCGGCATCGATCTCGCGGGACAGGACTTTCTCGGCGCCGGCAACGGCGATAGCCGCCACCTGATGCCGCAGTTCGTCTCGCGCCCGGTTGACTTCCACGTCGATCTCGGACTGGGCGGTTTCGAGCCGCTTGCGGCGTTCCTCTTCGCCCAGCGAGCGGCCCTCGTCAACGATGCCCGTCGCACGGGCCGATGCCTTGTTGAGAATGTCGCGCGCCTGCTCTCGTGCCGCGCCGATGATCTTTTGTGCTTCGGAGTCAGCCGCCTCGAGATGGATGCGACCCTTCTCGGCGGCGGCGAGACCGTCGGCAATTTCCTGTTGCCGCGCATCCATCGCCTCGCGAATCAGCGGCCACACGAAAGTCATGGTGAACCACACCAGAAGCCCGAAAACCAACATCTGTACGAATAGCGTGACGTTGATGCTCATTGACTGCCTCCAGGAACGATGTCGTCGACGTCAGGCCCGGTCAGCCGCCCAGCCCGGCTTGTACCGTATTCACGGCCGTGGTCAGAAACGGGTTGGCAAAGGTAAAGAACAACGCCACGCCCACTCCGATCATCGTCACCGCGTCCAACAGGCCGGCGACAATGAACATCTTGATCTGAAGCATCGGCACCAATTCCGGCTGGCGCGCCGCGCCCTCCAGGAACCGCCCGCCGAGGAGCCCGAATCCAATCGCGGTCCCCATCGCGCCCATGCCAATCAAAAGCGCCACCGCCACGGCGGTCATTCCCTGTATATTGGCGACCAAGTTTGCAAGTTCCATAACTCCTCCTAAATCCAGAAAGCCCGAACACCGTTCGGACTAATGCTCTTCGTGGGCCATACTCAGATAGACGATCGTCAGCATCATGAAAATGAATGCCTGCAAGGTAATAATCAGAATGTGGAAAATTGCCCAGGCCAGCCCGAGGATGACCTGGATCACAAGCCAGACAAACGTGCCGGGGGACGCCAGATTGAGCAGGCTTTCCGCCGCCGAATGTCCGCCCGCGGACAGGGTGAACAGTGCGATCAGTATGAAGATCAATTCACCGGCGTAAAGGTTACCGAATAGCCGCAGCGCCAGCGACACCGGCTTGGCGACCTCCTCCACCAGCTTGAGCAGAAAATTGAACGGCATCATCCACTTGCCGAACGGATGCAGGAACAGCTCCCTGGCGAACCCGCCGACGCCCTTGATTTTGATGCTGTAGAAGATCATGAGCAGGAATACCGAGATGGACATCCCGAAGGTGATGTTGAGGTCGGTGGTCGGCACCACCTTCATGTACTCGACTCCCGCGGCCGTTCCCAGCGCCGGCAACAGATCCACCGGCACCAGGTCCATGAAGTTCATCAGGAATATCCAGCAGAATATCGTCAGCGCGAGCGGCGCGATCAGCTTGCTCGAACCGTGAAAGCTGTCCTTGACCTGGGTATCCACGAACTCCACCATCATCTCGACGAAATTCTGCCATTGCCCCGGCACACCGGAAGTGGCCTTGCGCGCCGCCATCCAGAAGCTTCCCGCGAACAGGATTCCGAGTAGCACAGCGTAGAACAGGCTATCCAGGTGCAGATTCCAGAAGCCTTCGCCCACATGCAGGTTGGTCAGGTGGTGGACGATGTATTCGGTGGCGTTGGCGGGGCCTTGGTGGGTATCTTCCATGTCTAACTACTGCTCACCGGTTCGGCCCCGAACCCGGGAATGCGCTGGATGACCAAAGCAGAGCCGCCCAAAAGATCAGGAGTGTCGCCGCAAATCCGCCGATCATCGCCCCGAATGCAACCTCCATACTCATCAACACGAACGCGAACAACCCAGCGGTCACCAGCAGCTTGAATGCTTCCCCTCGATACAACCGACCGAGAATCCGTTCCGGCTTGCGGCTCGCCCCGGGCCGGAAGGTACCTGCCACCTGGACGAAACTCGCGAGTGTCCCGATACCACCGCCGATCAGGGCGGAGACTGCCGCATGGGGCCCGGCCAGCAACCACCCGGCCAGCGCGCACAATAACGCGACTCCCGACTGTGCGCCGACAATGCCCAAGGCGGCTCTGCGCGCCCTGGTGAACTGCTCGTCGAGTTCGCTCACGAGCAAACCGATTGACCGTGATTTTCTGCTGTCGCTGACAAAGGAAAAGCCACACACGTGGCGTCGCTTCAAACGAGGATCATCAACCGCCTGAACGCGGCGCTATCCTATAGTCTTGTCGATACGCGATCAAGGCGGCGGCGCGAACCATGTCGCCAAATTACGGGCGCGTCACCCCGCGCCCGGATCGACGCTCGCTCGACGCCGCATGTGTTCGATGATCCCTTCGAGTTCATCGACGCTGTGATAGCGGATGATGACGCGTCCGCCGGTCGAGCGATGCTCGATCCGCACCGGCGCTCCCAACCGATCGCCCAGTTCGGACTCGAGACGCCGAACATTCGGATCCTTGGCAACGGGCTCCGGCCGGCGCGCGCCAGCGCCGGCATTCAAGCGCTGCACGGCGCGCTCGGTCTCACGCACGCTCCAGCCCTGCTGCACCGCGCGCCGCGCCAACGTCACCAGCGTCGCCGGGTCGTCCAGCGCCAGCAGCGCCCTGGCGTGACCCATGTTAAGCGTGCGCTCCTTGAGCAACTTCTTCGCCTCGTCCGGCAACTCCAGCAACCGCATCAGGTTGCTCACGGAGACGCGGGAGCGCCCCACGGCCTCCGCGGCTTCGGCGTGGGTCATCTGGAACTCGGTCACCAGGCGCTTGAGCGCGCCAGCTTCCTCGAGTGCATTGAGGTCCTCGCGCTGTACGTTTTCGATCAGCCCGACAGCCACCGCCGCGCGATCGGGCATCTCGCGAACCAGGGCGGGCATCGTCTGCAGGCCCGCGATCTGGGCCGCGCGCCAGCGCCGCTCCCCGGCGACGATCTCGTAACGGGTCTCGCCGCTGTCGCCCGGGGCGCTCAGCGGTCGCACGACAATGGGTTGCACCAGACCCTGGGCGCGAATGGAGTCGGCCAACTCCTGCAGGGACTCAGCGCGCATATTCGCGCGCGGCTGGAAGCGGCCGCGTTCCAGGAGGTCGATGGGTAGCTCCCGCAGGCCGTCGCGCGACTCCGCCGGCCGCGCGCCGGGGTCGGTGCCCAACAACGCCTCCAGGCCGCGGCCGAGGCTTCTTCGCTTAGCCATCCATACCTCTCGTCGGCGGGATAAGGGCAGGCCCGAACGTTGCAAGCTTCGGGCTGGAGCATTGTAGCGCAAGCCTTCCGGCGCGGGTCATTCAGAGCCCAGCCGACACCGCCTCGCGGCGATTGATTTCACCGGCCAGGGCCAGATAGGCCAGGGCGCCCGTGGAATTCTTGTCATGGTAAAGCACCGGCTTGCCGAAACTCGGCGCCTCGGCAAGGCGCACATTGCGCGGGATGACCGTATGGAAAAGGCTGTCGCTGAAGTGCTCCTGGAGTTCGCCGGACACTTCCCTGGTCAGGTTGTTCCGGGGATCGTACATGGTGCGAAGAATGCCATGCAGCCGCAGCTTCCGATTGACGGTGCGGCGCACCTGCTCAACGGTCTCGAGCAGCGCGGTGAGCCCTTCCAACGCGTAGTACTCGCACTGCATGGGGATGAGCACGCCCGTGCCCGCGGCCAGGGCATTGATCGTGAGCATGTTGATCGCCGGTGGGCAGTCCACAAGGATATAGTCGAAGTCCTTCTCCAGAGGCGAGAGGATTTCCTTGAGCCGCTGTTCGCGTCCGTGGCGGGTCAGGAGTTGTACCTCCGCCAGCGTCAAATCCTGATTCGCGGGCAGCACGCCGAAGCCGCCGACGGCCGACGGCCGGATAAACTCGCCTGCATCGCCGTCCTTGAGCAGCAAATCACAGATGGTCGCGTCGGGACCGGCAGGCTCCACGCCGCAGCCGACCGTGGCGTTGCCCTGGGGGTCCATGTCCACCAACAACACGCGTCGCCGGGTGGCGGCCAGGGAGGCAGCGAGATTGATGCAGGTCGTGGTCTTGCCCACCCCGCCTTTTTGATTGGCTATGGCGATGATCCGAACCACCGATCTTACTGTCCTTGCCTGGTGCGGATGAGCAGCAACGCGCCGCTGAACAAATCCGCGATGGCGCCCCCGGCGGGGCGGACCTCAAAGCGCTCGTCCGAGACCATGACGCGGCAGCGGTCCTTTTCGCCGGTCAGCGCCAACATGACGGTATCCGGCCCGAACAGGTGCGCGGTGAGCCGCGGCAGCTCCTCGAGGGGCGCCAGCGCACGCACGAGCAGTGTATCGAAGGGCTCGGTACCGTTCATGTCCTCAACCCGGCGATGTTCTACTGAAACGTTCGTCAATTCCAGGAGCCCCTTCACGTGCCGAAGAAACGCGGCCCGCTTGCCGCGGCTGTCGATCAGCGTGAAGTGCCGCTGCGGCTCGGCAATCGCCAGCGGAATGCCCGGCACGCCCGCGCCACTGCCGACATCGGCCACGCGGTGACCGCGGAGGAAGCTGCGCAGGGCAAGACTCTCCACCACGTGACGCCGGATCATCGCGTCGGGATCGGTAATCGCAGTGAGGTTATGAACCCGGTTCCACCTGGAGAGTTCGCCCAGATACCGGGTCAAAGCGGTGGCAGCGGCAGGCTCCACCGCCAAACCGGCGCTTGCCAGGCGGTGAGTCAGTCGTTCCCACATGGCCGGAGTATAGCCCGCGGCGGCGGGGCCGCTAGTCCGAATCTCTCACCGATTTTCGTCGCGTCGGTGTCGAGGCGCCGGCACCGCTCAGCCCAGCGCCGCCACTATCCGAAAATCTTTGTTCATAGGGTTGCTCCCGTGTGTGCTCAAGCGCTCTTGCGATGCTCGCGTTTTTTCAGGTGGATCAGGAGCAGCGAGACTGCCGCCGGCGTGACCCCGGATATGCGTGCCGCCTGGCCGATGTTCGCCGGGCGCACGCGAGCGAGCTTTTCCCTGACCTCGTTGGACAGCCCGCGAACGCCGGAATAGTCCAGACCGGCGGGCAGCGGCGTGCTCTGGTGCTCGCGCTGCCGCTCGATCTCCCGCGACTGGCGCTCGATGTAGCCCTGGTAGCGAGCCTGGATCTCCAGCTGCCGGGCCACCTGGGTGTAGGTCTCGTCGTTCAATTGCCCGGCGTCCGGGCTGGCGCCCAGCCGCGGCAGCGCCACCAGGTCATCGTAGCGGCACTGCGGCCGACGCAGCAGCTCGTGCGCCGGTGCTTCTCGCCTGAGCGATCCGATGCGGCTTCCGACCGGCACGTCCTGCGGGCGAACGACAACAGCGCACAGCCGTTCGGTTTCCGAGCGAATGACGCTCTGCTTCATCTCGAAAACGCGCCATCGTTCATCGTCGACGATGCCGAGTTTCCGGCCCTTTGGAGTCAGCCGCAGGTCGGCGTTGTCTTCCCGCAGGGACAGCCGGTATTCGGCGCGGGAGGTGAACATCCGGTAGGGCTCCAGGGTGCCGTTGGTGACCAGATCGTCGATCAATACGCCGATGTACGCCTCGTCGCGGCGCGGGGACCAGGGCGGCAGATCCCGGCTCTCCCGCGCGGCATTGATGCCGGCGACAAGGCCTTGAGCGGCCGCCTCCTCGTAGCCCGTGGTGCCATTGATCTGTCCGGCGAAATAGAGGCTCGCCACGGCCTTGGTGCGCAGGCTCGGCTCCAGTTCCCGCGGATCGAAGAAATCGTATTCGATCGCGTAGCCCGGACGGGTGATGTGTGCATTCTCGAACCCCTTGATCGAGCGTACGAACGCCCGCTGCACGTCAAAGGGCAAGCTGGTGGAAATCCCGTTGGGGTACACCTCGTGGGTGTTCAGTCCCTCCGGTTCCACGAAGATCCGGTGCGAACCCTTGTCCGCGAAGCGCACGACCTTATCCTCGATCGACGGACAGTATCTGGGCCCGGCGCCTTCGATAGCGCCGCTGAACATGGGCGAACGATGCAGATTCGCGCGGATGATGTCGTTGGTTCTTTCCGTGGTGTGAGTGATATGACACGGCACCTGCCGTGGGTGTTCGGCCCGCTTCCCCAGAAAGGAAAAAACCGGTGTGGGTTCGTCTCCCGGCTGCGGGGCCAGCCGGCTGTAGTCGATACTTCGCCCGTCGATCCGCGGCGGCGTTCCGGTCTTTAGCCGATCGACCTTCAGGCCCAGGTCGCGCAAGCGTTCCGCCAGCACAACGGCGGCGGGGTCGCCGGCCCGGCCCCCGGCGTGGTTCGAGCCGCCGACGTGGATTCGCCCCGCAAGGAACGTGCCCACCGTCAACACCACGGTACGCGCGCTGATCCGCAGGCCCATCTGGGTGATCACGCCGCGCACCCGCCCGCCGCGAAACAGCAGATCGTCCGCGCCCTGCTGCAGCAGGCTGAGCCCCGGCTGGGTCTCCAGAATCCGGCGAATCGCCTGCCGGTAGAGCACCCGATCCGCCTGCGCGCGGGTCGCGCGCACGGCGGGTCCCTTGCTGGCATTGAGCGTACGGAAGTGAATACCGGCTCGATCCGCCGCCCGGGCCATCGCGCCGCCGAGCGCATCCACTTCCCGTGCCAGATGGCCCTTGCCGATCCCGCCGACGGCCGGGTTGCAGCTCATCTGGCCCAGGCTGTCCAGATTGTGGGTCAGCAGCAGCGTTTGAGCACCCGCCCGCGCGGCCGCCAGGGCCGCCTCGGTTCCGGCATGGCCCCCGCCCACGACAATGCAATCGAATTTATCTGGATAGTCCATGACACTACGCGTCCGCAGACGTTGATCTTAGCGCGGTTTGACTCCGATATTGCACCATCCCGAATATCTCGCTGCCTCTGCTACGGCGCTTCGACGCGCTCTTGACGAACGTGGGTGAGATATTCGGGCTCGGCGACCGCCAGCGCTTTATGAGTGCCGGCTCTTTCGCAGCCGATAAACGTAGGCCGGCGGCAGGTTGAACGGGGTGAAGCCCAGGAAAGAGGCCTCAAGCCCCAGGCGGCGGAGTACGGTGCGCTCGATTGGACAACGACCGCCATAGGTAAACTGATGGAAGGCCCCGTCCGAACCGAGAGCGGCGAACACATGGGTCAGCAGTCGGAGCTTGCGACCCGGCGAAAACAGCAACAGCGGTAGCCCGCTGACCGCGAAATCCGCGCGACCGCCAATGTTGGCCATATGGTGGTTCAGCGAGAGCGCGTCGCCGACAACGACCGTAATATCCGGAAACCGTTTTCCGAGCATTTCGGCAAACGCTTCGCTTTGCTCGACGACGACCAGGTCGCAGGGAGCAACGCCGCAATCCAGGATGGCCCGCGTCACCACACCGGTTCCCGCGCCCAATTCGATGACCCGCGACCCCGGACCGATGTCCGCCACCATGAGTTTGGCCAGGTGCCGGCTGCTCGGCGCAAGTGCGCCCACGGACAAGGGATCCCTTACCAAGGTGCCGAGGAAACGGCGCTGGCGGCCCAGCGATGCGGTCATGCTCGCAAACATACGCCTGAATATCCCTGTCTATTTTCCGATGCAGAAGCTCGAGAATATCTCGCCCAGCAGTTCATCGCTGGTCATCTCGCCGGTGACCTCGCCCAGCGCGGATTGGGCAGCGCGCAGGTCCTCAGCCGCAAGCTCCAGGGCTCGCGCCTCGCGAAGCTGCCCAAGTCCATGGTGAACGTGATCCCTGGCACGCACAAGTGCATCGAGATGACGCGACCGCGCGCTGAAGTTGCCGGGCGATTCGCCGCCAAACCCCGACACCTCCTTCAGATGCTCCCGCAGCAACGGTACCCCGTCCCCGGTCAGGGCCGAAAGGCGGATGATCGGCAGCCCATCGTACTCATCCCGCCCCGACTCGGCGGTGACGAGATCGACCTTGTTCAGAATGACGGTCAGGGCGGCGCGGCCTGCTACTTCTTCGCGGGCTCGGACCATCCCGGTGTGCAAGTCGTCACGGATATCCAGCAACCACAACACCCGGTCGGCGCGTTCAATCGCCTTTTGCGCCCTTCGCACCCCCTCGACTTCTACCGGGTCGGCCGCGGCCCGGAATCCCGCGGTATCCGTGAGGCTCACCGGCAGCCCGTCCACGGAGAGGTATTCGCGCAGCGGATCCCGCGTAGTACCGGGGAACTTCGTGACGATGGCGGCATCGTACCCCGCCAGATGGTTCATCAGGCTTGACTTGCCCGCGTTCGGCGGGCCGGCTATCACGACGTTTACGCCATCGCGCAGCACCGCGCCCTGCTGCGCCTCGCCGAGCAGGTGTTCGAGCCTGGCCATCACGGCGCCGAACCGTGTATCAAGGTCACCGCCGGATCCCAACTCCAACTCCTCGTCCGGGAAGTCGAGCCAGGCCTCCGAACGGACCCGCAGGGCGGTCAGCGCTGTCTGGAGTTCCCTGACCCGGTCGGAGAATACACCGTCCAACGAGCGCACGGCCGCCCGGGCCGCCGCGCGTGAGCCGCTGTCCACCAGGTCGGCAACGGCTTCGGCTTGCGCCAAGTCCAGCTTGTCGTTGAGGAACGCCCGCAGCGTAAATTCGCCGGGTTCCGCCGGCCTCGCACCCAGGCGATAAGCCTGGCTCAGGAGCCAGTCGCTCACCACCATGCCGCCGTGTCCATGCAACTCGATCACATCCTCGCCCGTAAACGATCTTGGGCCGGGGAAAAACAACACCAGGCCCTGGTCCACCGCGAGTCCTGTCTCGTCCCTGAACGTACAGACGTGGGCGTGGCGCGGGCGGGGCCGAACGCCGGCCAGTTCACGGCCGATGGTCAGGGCCATGCCGCCGGAAACGCGAACGATGGCTACCGCTCCCCTGCCGGGCGGCGTCGCCAGCGCAGCGATGGTGTCGTTCACTCGCATATCTCACCAATAAACCGCCAATTCCCGGGTTCCGCGCCGGACGTCGGTTGCGGATGGATCATGGATCATCCGGCGGGCAATCGATGCTCAGTCAGCGATCAGTTTGTTGATCCACCATTGCTGGAGGATGGACAGCCCGGTGTTGGTGAGCCAATAAAGGACCAGCCCGGCCGGAAAGAACGCGAAGAAAGCCGTAAACATGATCGGCATGATCTGCATGACTCTCGCCTGGACCGGGTCCGGCGGAGCCGGGTTCAAACGCGTCTGAATCAGCATCGCGCCACCCATGAGCAGTGGCAGCAAGAAAAACGGGTCTCGCGAGGACAGATCGACGATCCACAGCATGAACGGGGCCTGGCGCAACTCGACGCTCTCGATCAGCACCCAGTAAAAGGCAAAAAAGAACGGCATCTGGATTACGATCGGCAGACAGCCCGCGGCCGGGTTGACCTTTTCCCGCTTGTATAGCTCCATCATGTGCCGGCTTAGCTGCTCACGATTGTCCTTGTAGGTCTCCTGAAGCGCCTTCATCCTCGGTTGGAGCTTGCGCATTTTTGCCATTGACCGGCCGCTGATCTCGGTAAGCTTGTAGAAGAGCAGTTTGATCAGGAAGGTCGTGAGCACGATTGACCAGCCCCAGTTGCCCACAAACCCGTAGATCTTGTCGAGAACCCAGAACAGCGGCAGCGCCAGGAAGGTAAAGATGCCGTAGTCGACGGTGAGTTCAAGACGCGGGCCGGCGTCGGCGAGCTGGTCCTGAAGCTTGGGGCCGACAAACAGGGTAAACGGGAAGGACCGGCTCTCCCCGGGGGCGATTTCGGCGAGACTCGTCATTGCGGTAAGCAGATATTCCTCGCCCCTGGCCGATGCCTGGTAGTGGATTTCTTCTGCCGGAGGAGGCACCGCGGCGGCCAGAAAATGGTGTTGAATGCTGGCCTGCCAGCCTCCGGCGAGGCTCTGGCTGACCGGCTCGCCAAGGAGATCGTCGACGTCGAGTTTCTCGAACTGATCTCCGTCATACAGCACCGGACCGGTAAACGAATAGGAATCGACCGACATAAAGGAACGCCCGACCGGATTGTGCCGCCTGAGAATCTGCGCGTACGCGGCGCCACTCCAGGGGACGTCGCTCGTGTTTTCGACGATGATTTCCAGATTCACCGCGTATCGGCCGCGGTGAAACGTATAGACCTTCCGAGCCCGCAGCGGACCGCTCGAGTCCCAGTCCAGGGTCACCGTCAACTCGTCGGCCGAATCGCTCAACACGTAGTCGCTGCTGCCGGCGGAGAATGCGGTCAGATGATTGGGTTCGGCGTCGCCTGACGTGCCGCGCAGTCCGGTTTGGTACACCCAGCGGTCGGTTCCGGCAAAATCCAGCAACCGCACCGGGGTCTCGGCACCCTTTTCCAGCGGAAAATCGAGAAGGTCCACGCGCACGAGATCCCCGCCCTGGGCGTCGATGACGGCATCGAATACGTCCGTTCGAACCTGGATCGGGCGGCCGGGGTCGGCCGTTTGGTTGACGGGCGGCAGGACCTGTGGCGTCTGGTCCCCAGGTTGGGTCAGCTGTGGTAGCTCGTCTTCGCCGGTCGGGGATCCTTCGGAAAAGATCTCACCGGCCGCAGGTGTCGTCGGCGGGGGCGTCGGCGGATACTGAATCGTCCATGCCCGGTAGGTAAACCAGAGCGCCACGCCGAAGGTCGCCCACAGCAGCAAGCGGATGTTATCCATCGCGGTCAGCCTTCGCCTGTCGCGCGATCCGGTTGAAATGTCGCTGCAAACTCTGCCTCAAAACCCTGTTCTCCGCGAAGGGCGCCTTCCCCCGCGCGATGACCACAAAATCCCACGGGGGCAATTCAAGTTGGCGGAAGGTCTCGCGGCTCAGCCGACGGAGCCGGTTTCTCGCGCAGGCGGTTTTCGCCACCCGCTTCGAGATCGCCAATCCCAGGCGAGAATTATCGCAGCTACCAGCCCGCGCGAGTACCGTAAAGTACGCATCTGCCGATCGCATCGAATGGGCAAAGACGCGCCCAAACTCATTGGAATGAGTCAGCCGATGCCGGCGGCTGAATCGAGCCGACTGTCGCACCGCGGGAGCCGCTGGGTCACGCTCGATCAGGGTGTCAGGCGTACTCGGCCCTTCGCCCGCCTGCGCTTCAGCACTTGGCGGCCGCCCTTTGTCGCCATGCGTGCCCGGAACCCATGGGTACGTTTGCGCCTAAGGTTGCTCGGTTGAAAGGTTCTCTTCATGGGTAGTCCGCTTCCCCGCCATCGTCAGTCATAAAAAGTTTCAAGCAAAACAAGGACATGTGCTTTGCGGAAGAGGGCGAAACTGTACGCGCGGCAAGCCGGGCTGTCAATAGCCGCGGGTAGCGTTTAAGCTCGTGGTCGGATGGCACTCCGACGTTCGTGGCGGAAGCGCCGACGCGTCGCCGCATAAAAGCCCGATGCAAAATTCGGGCTGGCGAGATGGCGGCATCCGGCGTTACACTGGCGTCGGCGACCAAGCTCGAACCGGAACACGATTTACAATTGGCAAGAAAAATAAAGACCGTGGCATCGGCTCCGCAGCCGTCAGTCTGGAACCAGTGTCTGAAGGCCCTGGAAACAGAGCTGTCGGAACAACAATTCAATACCTGGATCAGACCGCTGCAAGCGGAGCAGACCGGCCGGACCTTACGGCTACTGGCACCTAACCGTTTTGTGGTCGACTGGGTGCGGAAGCACTGTCTGCCCTTTATCGTCTCCGTGGCGGGCTCGCTGACGGTTGACCTGGAAGTTGGTAGCCGGCGTCCACCCCTGCCCGCCGCAACCATCGCCGACGCACCCGTTCGCAGACATCAACTGACGCGCGGCAGCCGCCTCGACCCGAAATTTACCTTCGAGACCTTCGTCGAGGGCAAGAGCAATCAGTTGGCGCGGGCCAGCGCGATCCAGGTGGCTACCGCTCCCGGACAAGCGTACAACCCGTTGTTCATCTATGGGGGCGTCGGTCTCGGCAAGACACACCTGATGCACGCGCTCGGCAACTTGATTCGAAAGCGCGAAGCAAATGCACGTGTTGTCTATGTCCATTCGGAGCGCTTTGTCAGCGATATGGTCCGTAGCTTGCAACACAACACCATCGATACGTTCAAGCGCGAATACCGGTCCCCGGACGCATTGTTGATCGATGACATTCAGTTTTTCGCAGGCAAGGAACGCTCACAGGAAGAATTTTTCCACACCTTCAATGCGCTTCTGGAAGGCCAGCGACGAATCGTGTTGAGCTGTGACCGTTATCCGAAGGAAGTGTCCGGGTTGGAGGAGCGCCTCAAATCCCGTTTTGGCTGGGGCCTGACGGTGGCGATCGAGCCGCCCGAACTGGAAACGAGCGTTGCCATTCTCATGAGCAAGGCCGAGGCGGAGAACGAGACCGTCCCGGAGGAGGTCGCCTTCTTCATCGCCCAGAGGATTCGCTCCAACGTTCGAGAGCTGGAGGGCGCCCTACGCCGCGTGATCGCCAATTCCCGTTTTACCGGTGAACCCATTACGGTGGAGTTCACCAAGCAAACGCTTCGCGACTTGCTCGCCTTGCAGGCCAAACTGGTTACCATCGAGAATATCCAACGCACCGTCGCAGCGTACTTCAAGGTCCGCGTCGCCGATCTGCACTCCAAGCGCCGGAGCCGGTCCATCACGCGGCCTCGCCAGATCGCGATGGCACTGGCGAAGGAACTGACCAGTCACAGCTTGCCCGAAATCGGAGATGCTTTCGGCGGGCGGGACCATACCACGGTCATCCACGCTTGCCGGAGGGTGAAGGGTTTGAAAGAAAGCGAAACCAGGGTCGCGGAGGATTACAATAACCTGTTGAGAACACTTACGGGTTAATCTGTAATAACTGTGAATAACTTGCGGCGCCAATACCATCCACAGTTAAACCACAGGATGGGACACTGGGAACGTCGTGCCAATAGCATAATAATTAATTGATTCTAAAGGTAATTTTGAGTAATTCGAGTTATTCGGGTAGCTAATAATAGTTATAATTAGAAAGATCTAACTACTATTGAAGAGGTAGCAACGGAAATGAAACTCAGCGCACCGCGGGACGCGATCCTGAAACCTCTTCAAACCGTTATCGGTGTTGTTGAGCGCCGACAGACCATGCCGATTCTGGCAAATGTGCTGTTATCGGCGCAGGAAGACCGGCTGAAAGTCGCGGCGACGGACCTGGAAGTCGAACTGCTTGCGGAAACGGATGTGACACCGGAAGTCACCGGGGAAATTACGGTTCCCGGGCGAAAGCTTCACGATATCTGTAAAGCGCTACCGGAGGACGCCAATCTGCATATAAGCGTTGTCGGCGATCGCGTCACGCTGATGGCGTCTCGAAGTCGATTTACCCTATCCAGCCTCCAGGCCGACGATTTTCCCGTGGTGGAGGAAATTTCTGCGCAACAGGAAATTCGCGTTGACCAGCATGGCTTGCGCAGGCTCCTGGAGAAGACACATTTTTCGATGGCGCAACAGGATGTCCGTTACTACTTGAACGGCCTGCTGCTTGAAGCAGAAGGAAATATCCTGCGTGCCGTCGCCACCGATGGGCATCGGTTGGCGCTTTCGGAACTGGAGCTCGATACGCCGGCCGCGCGCAGCGAGCAAGTCATTCTTCCCAGAAAGGGCGTGCTGGAACTGCAGCGCTTGTTGGATGGCGATGGCGACGTGACGCTTACCCTGGGTACAAACCATGTGCGGGTGCAGCTCGAAGGTATCCGGTTTACGTCCAAACTGATCGACGGGCGTTTTCCCGAATACGGACGGGTCGTCCCGACTGACGTCGGCAGTGTCATTACGGCGGAATGCGGTCAGCTTCGTCTAGCGCTGCAGCGGGCTGCCATACTTTCGAACGAGAAATTTCGCGGTGTGCGTCTTTTCGTGCGTGAAAACAGCGTCACCATCAAGGCTAATAATCCCGAGCAGGAAGAGGCAGAGGAGACGCTCGAAGTGAAGTACAGCGGTGAGGATTTGGAAATTGGCTTCAACGTCAATTACCTGCTGGATGCTCTCGGCGCCGTGGATGAAGACTTTGTCCAGTTGGGGTTGAGCGATGCCAATTCCAGTTGCCTCATCTGCAGTCCAACCGCGACGAATACGAAATTCGTGGTCATGCCCATGCGGCTTTAGCCTTGCCGCTTGGATCGCCGCCGTTGCGGTGGTACCAGGGAGTCGAGTGAGTGCCGCTTCACCGTATACGGATTGAATCGTTCCGTTGCCTGGCTCATGTTGAGCTTGCCCTGGATTCGGAACAGAATTACTTCTTCGGGCCCAACGGGGCGGGCAAAACAAGTTTTCTGGAAGCTATCTACCTGCTCGGGAGGGGGCGCTCCTTTCGTCTCCGGCAGAACAAGCGTCTGATTCAATACGACGCCACGGGCCTGTTGGTGTTTGGGGAAGTCTTCACCGCTGGCCGTATGCATCGGTTGGGAGTGAGCGTAGACGCCTCGGGACGTCAACTGCGCCTTGATGGACAAAGTGGGCCCGCGATGTCGACGCTGGCGCAATTGCTGCCCGTCTACGTGATCGAACCGAGCGTGCACTTGCTGATCGAGGGCGGGCCAAGGGAGCGTCGGCGTTTCCTCGATTGGGGCGTGTTCCACGTGGAACATGGGTATATCGCCGAGTGGCGGCGTTATCGACGTGTTCTCAGTCAGCGCAATGCCGCGCTGAGAGCCTCGCAGAATGCCGGCAGTTGGAACGAAGGCCTCGTCGCCGCGGGATTGCGCGTGCACGAAGCGCGCCTTCGATACCTGGCCGAACTGCGTACGGCGCTGCAAGGATTGGGAGAGCGGCTCTTGGGGCAAACCCTGGAGGTTGGCTATCGGCCGGGGTGGCGTGGCGCGTTGACCTTTGGGCAAGCGCTTGGCAGCTCCCTGGCGCGGGACCAGATCAGCGGCGCAACGCAAGTGGGCCCCCACCGCGCGGAGTTGATGGTAAGCCTCGGTGAGCGAGGCATACGAGAGGAGATCTCCAGGGGGCAACAGAAGCTTGTGGCGGCGGCGCTTGTGCTGGCGCAAGTGCGCGTACTGGCGGCCGCCAAAGGGCATGGCGGTACGTTGCTTGTGGACGACCCCGCGGCGGAATTGGACGAAAAAGCGCTCCGCAGACTGATGTCCGTCATGAGCACCTTGCCGGCGCAAAGGATTGTTACCGGTCTTAAAGAGGCTTCGGTGCCGCGCTCGGAGGGGTATGCGGTGTTCCACGTGGAACAGGGACGGGTCCTTCAAGTGGTATAATGAGCCGGTTTACCCGAAGGTGAGTCACACCATGGTCGCGTCCGACTATACATCCAGCAACATCAAAGTGTTACGCGGACTTGAAGCGGTCCGCAAACGCCCCGGAATGTACATCGGCGACACCCATGACGGCACCGGCCTGCACCATATGGTTTTCGAGGTTGTGGATAATTCAGTCGACGAGGCGTTGGCCGGGTTTTGCAAGCGGATCACTGTCACCATCCACTCCGACGAATCCATTACCGTCACCGATGACGGCCGCGGAATCCCTGTGGACATCCATCTGGAGGAAGGCCGCTCCGCTGCCGAAGTGATCATGACCGTCCTCCACGCCGGAGCGAAGTTCGATGACAATTCCTACAAGGTCTCCGGCGGCCTCCACGGAGTGGGTGTTTCCGTGGTCAACGCGTTGTCGGAAGAACTGGTCCTGATCGTGCATCGCGCGGGCAAGGTCTACCAGCAGACCTACCACATGGGTGAGCCGGCAAGCCCATTGAAAATCGTCGGCGAAGGTACCGGCAAGACCGGCACCATCATCCGCTTCAAGCCGAGTCGCGAGATTTTTTCAAACATCGAATTCGACTACGACGTGTTGGCAAAGCGACTGAGGGAGCTGTCTTTCCTTAACTCGGGCGTACAGGTCCACCTGCGCGACGAGCGTGACGGGCGCAATGACATGTTCCGCTTTCAGGGCGGTATCCGCGCATTCGTAGACCATCTGAATCGCAACAAGACACCCATTCATCCGACCGTACTGTATTTTTCCGAAACCCGGGGCGACATCCAGATCGAGTTGGCGTTGCAGTGGAACGATGGTTATCAGGAGCGGACCTTCTGTTACACCAACAATATTCCGCAGCGGGACGGGGGAACGCATCTGGCGGGATTTCGCGGCGCCCTCACCCGTACGTTGAACGTCTACATGGACCGCGAAGGCATCCGCCGCAAGGAAAAGGTCGCCGCCACGGGGGATGACGCCAGAGAAGGCGCAACCGCCGTGCTATCGATCAAGCTGCCGGACCCTAAGTTTTCCTCGCAGACCAAGGACAAGCTGGTCTCCTCAGAGGTCAAGGGCGCGGTGGAGTCGGTGGTGGGAGCGCGGCTGGAGGAGTTTCTTCTGGAACACCCGGCTGAAGCAAAGTCCGTGGTGGGCAAGATCATTGAAGCGGCAAGGGCCCGGGAGGCGGCGCGCAAGGCTCGGGAGATGACTCGGCGCAAGGGCGCGCTCGACATTGCGGGGCTTCCCGGCAAGTTGGCTGATTGCCAGGAGAAAGACCCGGCGCTTTCGGAGCTTTTCCTGGTGGAGGGGGATTCGGCCGGCGGTTCCGCCAAACAGGGCAGGGACCGGCGCACGCAGGCGATCCTGCCGCTCAAGGGAAAGATCCTTAACGTCGAAAAGGCCCGCTTCGACAAGATGTTGCAATCGCAGGAAGTGGGAACGTTGATCACAGCCCTGGGATGCGGCATCGGCCGCGACGATTTCGATCCCGACAATCTGCGCTACCACCGCATCATCATCATGACGGACGCGGACGTGGACGGTTCTCACATTCGCACGCTGCTACTGACGTTCTTCTACCGTCAGATGCCCGAACTCATTGAACGAGGCTACATCTTCATCGCCCAGCCACCGCTCTACAAGGTGAAGCGCGGCAAGCAGGAGCACTACGTGAAGGACGACGCCGAGCTCAACGCCTTGCTGCTCGCGACCGCGCTGGAGGGAGCCAAACTGCATGTAAGTCCCGATGCGCCGGCGATACAGGGTGCGCCGCTGGAGGCGCTGGCGCTCAAGCACACCGAGGTAAAAGCCATCATCGCGCGTTGGGGACGCCGCTACGACGCAAACGTCCTGCGGGCGATGATGTGGTTACCCAGGATGACTCCGGCGGAGCTGGTAAGCGACGCAGGGTTGATCGAGTGGACAAACGGCCTCGAGCAGCAGTTGCGGCTTTCCAACGGTACGCAGCCCAGTTACCGTGTCCGGACGCAGACGGACGAGGTTGAGGAAGTTGAGGAAGCTGAGGAGGCTGGCAAGACACTGGTGGTTGAGCGTGAGCACCATGGCACGACGTCGGAGAGAGTCATTCACGACGGGTTTTTCCTCTCTCCGGAGTATGAGCAGATCGCTGCTACCGGTGCCGAATTCAAGGATCTCCTGGAATCCGGCGCGTATGTCACGCGCGGAAAGCAGCGCGTGGAGGTGAGTCGGTTCCCAGAAGCCATCGAATGGCTTATGGACCAGGCCAAGCAAAGCCAGAGCATCCAACGCTACAAGGGTCTCGGCGAGATGAATCCGCAACAGTTATGGGACACGACGGTCAATCCCGAAACCCGGCGGTTGACTCAGGTGCGGATAGAGGACGCTGTTGCGGCCGATGAAATTTTCAGCACGTTGATGGGTGACCATGTTGAGCCCCGGCGGGACTTCATCGAACGAAACGCGCTGGCGGTGTCCAATCTGGACATCTAGCCCGCATGTCCCGCCCGTCTTCGGCTGTGGAAAACAAATAATATAGTTATAAATCAGTAAGTTATATTATTTATCTGGTCATCTGGGAGCGTTGATCCCGGAGCCTCTCCAACGTGGATTCGATCCATGATTCAGCCTCCCGATTGACATCGCGAGGCGGGCGCCCCGCCGCCTCGATGGGTGGACCGATGATCATTTGAATCGTCCCCGGGTGCTTGAATAACCCCCGTCGCGGCCAAAAGTCTCCGGCGTCGTGAGTCACCGGGATCACTGGCCGTTCCGTCACGGCAGCCAGCAGCGCGCCGCTCAAGCCGTAACGTCGGCGTTCACCCGGCGCCACACGGGTACCCTCGGGAAAGATCATCACCCAAGAGCCCTCTGCCAGCCGTTCCTGGCCTTGCCTGAGAACTTGCTCAACCGCTCTTCGACCGCCCTTTCGGTCGATGGCGATTGGATTAAAGACAGCCAGCGCCCAGCCGAAGAACGGGACCCAGAGCAACTGTCGCTTCATAACCCACACCTGCTGCGGGAACAGTACCAACTGAGCGATCGTCTCCCACGCCGAAGAGTGCTTCATCAGCACCACGGCGTCTCGTTGCTGCAGGTGCTCCGTGCCCTCGACCCGATAAGTCAGGCCGCATAGCTTGTGGAGCACGAAAAGTACTGCAGTGGCCCAGGATCGAGCGGCACGCCATGCGTGGTCCCGAGAAGTAAAGGGCGCTGTCAGCACGATCCAGCAGCTATACGGTATGACGGAGACAAACAGGTATACCGTAAACGCAACCGAGCCGGCACGCTGAAGCAACGAACTCACGGTCCCGATTCCTGGATCAGGGCAGGCGCGGCGTGTGCGAGACTGTCGTAGACCTCCACGGTCGGATCGTCAAGCATGGCGAGGGTTCGCTCTCCGTAACCGGTACGTACCAGAATCGGTCGCGCCCCAACCCGCCGAGCCAAAGCAAGGTCTGTGTGCTTGTCGCCGACCAGCGGAGCGCCGGTCGGGGCATAACCCAATTCCCGCTCCAGCTGCCTGACCATGCCGACGGCCGGCTTGCGGCACTCGCAGCGTTGTTCCGGCGTATGCGGGCAATGGTAGATACCCGCAAAATGGCCTCCGGCCGCAGCCACGGCGTGCGCCATTTTCGCGTGAATCATCTCCAGGACCTCCGCCGTCAGCAGCCCCCGGCCGACACCCGATTGGTTGCTGACGACCACCACGGCAAATCCGGCTCGGTCCAGGTCGGCGATGGCCTCGATACTGCCGTCGATGGGATGCCACTGATCCGCAGAGCGAATGTAGTCGGGCGAGTCGTGGTTGATCACCCCGTCGCGGTCGAGGATGACGCATCCTCGATGCTTCAGTCCCGTTGCGCGTTCCGGCGATTCCATGAAACTCGCGGTCATGCTCCCAGGCGGTCGCCCAGGTAGTCGACGACCTCAGTGGTGGAGATGCGTTGTTGTTCACAGGTGTCGCGATCGCGCACCGTCACGGTATCATGATCAAGCGTATCGCCGTCGATGGTCACGCAGAATGGCGTACCGGCTTCGTCCTGGCGACGATAACGTCGTCCGATGGCGCCTTTTTCGTCGTAGACCGCGTTGAATCTTGACCGCAGCGCGCGGTACAACTCGAGCGCGCGCTCCGGCATCCCCGCCTTGCGGATCAGCGGGAATACGGCCGCCTTGACGGGCGCCAACCGAGGGTGGAGCCTGAGAACCGTGCGCGTGTCGCCGCCAACCTCGTCCTGTGCATACGCGTCGCACAGAAACGCCAGCGTTGCGCGGTCCGCGCCCGCGGAAGGTTCGATAACGTGCGGCAGGTAGCGGCACCGGTCCCGGTCTGTTTGCTGGGCGTCAAAATAGCGTAGGTCCTTGCCGCTCGCCTCCATGTGCCGGCCCAGATCGAAGTCGGTGCGATTGGCAATCCCTTCGAGCTCGCTGGCGCCAAAGGGGAAACGGTATTCGACGTCGGCGCAGGCCGCCGCGTAGTGGGCAAGTTCGCCGGCGTCGTGCTCGCGCAAGCGTAGCTTCGCCGGGTCCAGCCCGAGGTGCACATACCATTGAAAGCGGCGCTCGCACCAGTACCGGTACCACGGCTCGGCCTGCTCCTCGGCGCAGAAGAACTCGATTTCCATCTGCTCGAATTCCCGGCTGCGAAAGGTGAAATTCCGCGGGTTGATTTCGTTGCGAAAGGCTTTGCCGATCTGGCCGATGCCGAAAGGAATCTTCACTCGCGATGTGTCGCAAACGGCCTTGAAATTGACGAAGATTCCCTGAGCGGTTTCGGGGCGCAGGTACGCTACGCTGGAAGCATCCCGCACGGCTCCCACATGGGTCTGGAACATCAGGTTGAAGGTCCGCGGAGCTGTCAGCGTCCCGGCCTCGGTAGCGCCAGGCGCGAAGGTTTTGCCGCGCAAGTCCTCGTCCTCGAGCGCACCCCGGACCGCGACCAGGCGGGATCCTGGCATGCTCTTGGTCAATCTGCGGAGGCGCTTGCGGTGGGGCGCGGCGAGTTCGTCGGCCGTGGTCGAGCCGATTTCCCCCGGAGTGGCGAACAAGGGGTCGGCGTCGGCAGCGCCAGCGTCCGGGGCGCCATCCTCTACCACGCCGAAGACCACCAATTGATCGGCGCGGAACCGGTTCTTGGTCTCCCGACAGTCCACCATGGGGTCGCTGAATCCGCCTACATGGCCGCTCGCTTCCCAAACCCGGGGGTTCATCAACACCGCGCAGTCTAGACCGACCATGTCGAACGCGGCGGGTGCGCCATCGACCGTCGCGGTATTGTCGTGCCGACTCACCATGTCTTCCCACCAGGCGTCCTTGACGTTGCGCTTCAACTCCACGCCGAGCGGACCGTAGTCCCAGCAACCGTTGAGGCCGCCGTAGATCTCGCTGGAGGGATAAATAAAACCGCGCCGCTTGGCGAGCGAAACCAGCTTCTCCATCGAAACCATCATCCTTCTCCGAAAGCGGCAGGCGAGGCGCGCAAGTATAGCCACTCCCGTGTGAATCGGGGACGCTCAAAACTGCGCTGATGCTCCCCATACGCACCCAAATAGGGCATTATAGAAACTGTGCGCACCATCCTGGGGCGTGGTTCACCGGGAAGGTGCCGTCAAGCGGCGTCAGAACAATAGTTTCGGCCTGCTTGCGGGCTGGCACGAAACCTGCATTAATTCAAGCGTTGGAAACCGGGGTAACCGAGCGGCACGTTGCGCCGGGGTTATTCCTGTGTGAATAACGGGCCACTGGACAACGGAACAACGGAGGAAAATCATGTCGTCTGCGGACATTCTCAAGCTTATCAAGGAAAATAACGTCAAGTTCGTCGATTTGCGGTTCACCGATACGCTGGGTAAGGAACAACATGTGACCGTGCCCAGCCACGTCGTCAACGATAGGTTCTTCGAAGAAGGCAAAATGTTTGACGGTTCGTCCATCGCCGGATGGAAGGGCATCAACGAGTCGGACATGATCCTGATGCCAGACACCCCCACGGCGGTGCTGGACGTTTTCGCCGAGGAAACCACCCTCAATCTCCGTTGCGACGTTGTCGAACCCATGACCATGCAGGGGTATTCACGTTGCCCGAGATCGTTGGCAAAGCGCGCCGAGGCGTATATGCGCTCCAGCGGCATCGCCGACGAGGCCTATTTCGGGCCGGAAAACGAATTTTTTGTCTTTGATGACGTGCGCTGGAGTGCCGAGATGAGCGGTGCCTTCTATGCCATCGAGTCCAGCGAAGCCCATTGGCACTCTGCCAAGGAGTACGAAGACGGCAACATCGGCCATCGTCCCGGCATCAAGGGGGGCTATTTCCCCGTCCCGCCGGTGGACTCGCTTCACGACATCCGCTCTGCAATGTGTCTCGCCCTGGAGGAGATGGGGCTGGTCACGGAAGTCCACCACCACGAGGTGGCCACCGCCGGACAGGGCGAGATCGGCGTGAAGTTCGACTCGTTGGTCAAAAAGGCCGACGCCGTACAGATCCTCAAGTACACGCTCATGAACGTGGCTCACAGCTACGGCAAGACCGCGACTTTCATGCCCAAACCCCTGGTGGATGACAACGGCAACGGCGCCCATGTCCACCAGTCGTTGCAAAAGGGTGGGGAGAACCTCTTCAGCGGCGACGAATACGGTGGCCTGTCGGAGACGGCGCTGTACTACGTCGGCGGCATCGTCAAGCATGCGCGCGCTCTCAACGCCTTTACCAACGCGGCGACCAACAGCTACAAGCGGTTGGTAAAGGGCTTCGAAGCGCCGACGTTGTTGGCGTATTCGGCGCGCAACCGGTCGGCGGCCGTCCGCGTCCCGTACGTGGCCGACCCCAGGGCGTGCCGGATCGAGGTGCGGTTCCCGGATAGCTGCGGTAACCCCTACTTCCAGTTTGCCGCCATGCTGATGGCCGGGCTTGACGGAATCGCCAACAAGATCCACCCGGGTGAGCCGGTGGACAAGGACCTCTACGATCTGGCTCCGGAGGAAGAAAGCGAGATAAGCACGGTATGCTTCTCGCTGGACGAAGCTCTGGAGGAACTCGACAAGGATCGAGGTTTCCTCAAGGTCGGGGAGGTGTTCAGCGACGATCTGATCGATGGCTATCTGGAGCTGAAGGAGCAGGAACTGACCCTGCTGCGCAAGTCCACCCACCCGGTGGAATTCCAGATGTACTATAGTCTTTGATCCGACTCGTTCGGGCGCGGTCAAATGCACCACGGCGGCGGGGTTCGATGAATCCCGCCGCATTCCCCGGGGGTGAAACCAGGTCACAACAGCTGGCAAGGCCAGGAGAACGGATGGCAGGGGCATGCATAGGTGGGTGATTCCGTGTTGCCTGCTGTGGGCCGCGGCAAGCGCCGGGCCGGCTTACCGATGGGTGGACGAAAGCGGCCAGACGCACTACTCGGATCGGCCCGTTCCCGGTGCGGAGCAGTTCGAGTTGGTCTCGGTCTCGCCGTCCGCTCCATCGGGACCCCATTTGCTGCCTCCGATGTCGGCGGCGGTCGAAGTACAGACGCCCCGAGCCGCCGCCTACCCGTCGTTCGCCGTGATCCAGCCTGCCTCGGACGAGACACTTTGGGGGACCGGCGGGGTCATCGATGTCGCTCTGCGGATCGGTCCGGAACTGCAGCCGGGCCATCGCCTCGGATACTATCTGGACGGGGAGTTCACACTCACGGAGTCGCCAAGCACGCGATTTCAACTCCAGGATGTCCACCGGGGCACGCATACACTTCAAGCGGTGATCCTGGACGAAGGTCACGAAGAAATCGTACGCAGTTCAGTGGTGACCTTTTACGTCCAACAGACCAGTATTTACTATCCGCGAAGCCCGAGCGGAAGCGCTTCCGGCAATTGAACCGATCGGGAAGTATCGAGGCCGCGCCCTTGCAGCGTGATGACGAGCGCGATGACGCGCTCGCGACGAAACCTGGTTGAGATATGGCGGCTGGCAAGAACTCCGCGACCCGCTCGGCGCAGCGCTCCCTTGCCCTTGGGGGCTCGGGCGCACCGGACCCGGATCGGGTTCTCCACGGCCTGACGACGGCGGTGCTTGTAATGGACGCGGCCTTGGTGGTCACCGGCATGAACTCCGCCGCCGAGCATCTGCTGGGTGTAAGCCGCCGCTTGGCGGTAGGACGGTCGCTGGAACGATTTTTCGTGCCGCCGAAAGAGGTTCTGGCGCTTTGCCGGCGGGCAGTGGAGACCGGCATCACCTGTGGCACCCGGGAACTCGCGGTCATAATGGGCGACCGGAAGACGCGCATGAACTGCCGTGCGGCAACCCTGGAGGGCGCGGGCGGCAGCCTGATACTGGAGTTGTTCGATACCGACCGGGACCGGCAGGTCCGCCGCGAAGCGGAACTGACCGCACAGCGGCGTGCCAGCCGGCGCATCGTTCAGCAGCTTGCGCATGAGGTCAAGAATCCGCTGGGAGGCTTGCGCGGCGCCGCCCAGTTGCTCGCTCGTCAACTTCCGGATGCGCGCCTGAACGTCTATACGGATGTCATCATCCAGGAGGCAGACCGCCTGGCAGCGCTGGTGGAC
The DNA here is from genome assembly GCA_965237785.1 of Candidatus Rariloculaceae bacterium. Lineage (GTDB taxonomy): Bacteria > Pseudomonadota > Gammaproteobacteria > Steroidobacterales > Rariloculaceae > UBA6522. The sequence goes on along the minus strand of OZ250159.1, from coordinate 3,486,703 downwards.
ACAATTCTCAGACCCGGTGGGCAGCCGCAAACGTCTGTGTTCAGTCTTCATGAAGTCACCGAGCATGTAGCGAAACTCATTGACGCGGAAAAACCTCCTGGCGTTAAATTGCGCCGCGACTACGATCCCAGCCTGCCGCCGACCCGGGCGGATCGCGATCAGTTGATTCAAGCCTATCTGAACCTGGCCAAGAACGCGCTCCAGGCGGTGGGGAAGGAAGGCCGACTGGTTTTCCGGACTCGCGCGCTCAGCAACTTTTCCATTGGCGGCAAGCGCTACCGGTTGGTATTGTCAGCCGAAGTCGAGGACACCGGCCCAGGAATCCCGGAGGAGTTGCGCGGCACCATATTCTTTCCGCTGATCACCGGTCGAACCACCGGCAGCGGCCTCGGACTCACCATCGCCCAGGACCTGGTCAGCCGCAACGGCGGCCTGGTCGAATTCGACAGCGCCCCCGGAGCGACCGTATTCCAGATGCGGTTGCCCGTGGTCGCGGAAGCGGGGGGGCCGGGCTGATGGCCGCCGCGGGCCTCTCGGTTTGGGTCGTGGATGACGACGAATCCGTTCGCTGGGTTCTGACCGAGGCGTTGAGGTTGGCGGACATGGCGCCCCGGAGCTTCGAATCCGGGACGTCGTTCTTTGCAGCCCTGCGCGAGGAGCAACCGGATGTCATCATCACCGATATCCGCATGCCGGACATGAGCGGGTTGGAACTGATGGCGCAGCTTGCCCGGGGCCACCCGAACATTCCCGTGATCGTCATCACCGCTTATACGGATCTGGACAGCGCCGTTTCGGCCTACCAGGGGGGCGCATTCGAGTATCTTCCCAAGCCATTCGATATCGACGAAACGGTAGAGTTGGTTGCCAAGGCGGCCCGCCAGACAGCCGGTTCGCCCGCCCCGGAAGGGCCGCCGCCCGTGCCCCGAATCGTCGGTCAAGCCCCTGCCATGCAGGAAGTTTTCCGCGCGATCGGCCGACTATCCCGCTCCAGCATGACGGTGCTGATCACCGGCGAAACGGGAACCGGCAAGGAACTCGTGGCCCGGGCGCTGCACCGGAATTCGCCGCGGGCCGGCAAACCCTTCGTTGCGCTGAACACTTCAGCCATCACCCCCGAGCTACTCGAGTCCGAACTGTTCGGCCACGAAAGAGGCGCGTTCACCGGGGCCGATAAACGGCGTGTGGGACGCTTCGAGCAGGCGGATGGCGGCACGCTGTTTCTGGACGAGATCGGGGATATGTCGGCGGCGCTGCAGACGCGCCTGCTGCGGGTGCTGGCGGAGAATGAGTTCTTTCGCGTCGGAGGGCAGACGCCCGTGCGCGTGGATGTACGTGTTATCGCCGCCACCCATCAGGATCTGGCGACCGCCGTCGACGAGGAGCGGTTTCGCGAGGACCTTTATCATCGCTTGAACGTGATGCGGGTGGAGATACCGCCGCTGCGGGCTCGCAAGGAGGACATTCGGGAGCTCGCCGCGGTCTACCTGGAACACGCGGCGCGAGAACTTAACGTCGCCGCAAAGACCTTGAGCGAGGAGGCGCTCGACGCGATGCTGGAATACGACTGGCCGGGAAATGTGCGCGAATTGGTGAATCTTTGCAGGCGGCTGACGGTTACCGCCGCGGGTCGCGAAATTGCCGCCGCCGATTTTGCCGCGGAACCCGGGTTCGCCGCCGCTGGCCAAAGGCAAGAGGATTGGACCGACGCTCTGACGTCGTGGGCTGAAGCCCGGCTCGCCACCGCCCACCAGCGCCCGTTGTTGGCGGAGGCGATGCCGGCGTTCGAGCGCACGCTTATCGAAATTGCCTTGCGCCGGGCCGAGGGGCGGCGCATGGAAGCTGCCAAATTGCTGGGTTGGGGTCGCAACACGCTGACCCGCAAGATCAAGGAACTGGGGCTGGAGAGTGATGATACCTAGCCTGCCTCGCGCACTCATTCGCCGCTGCAGCCGCCGGGCCGTTCGTGGTGGACGGATGCCACGGCACGACCGGCGGGCCCCGGCAGCTTCATCGCTTTTCCGGTCCACGCGCTGGTTGACCGCCGCGCTGCTCACGCTGGTCGCCGCGGCCTGTGTCACCAGCCCTACCGGCCGCCGTCAGTTCTTGCTCGTTTCCCCCGAAGCGGCCATCGCCGAGTCCGCGGTCGCCTATCTCGAAACCGTGCGTCAACTGGACGCCGACAACAAGCTGCTGAACGATCCGGCGCTGGAGGCGCGCGTCGCGGCGATCGCCGGTCGCGTGGTTGCCGAAGCGGTGGTGCGCTATCCCCACACGGCGGACTGGGGATGGAGCGTTGCGCTGATCGACGATCCGGAGACGGCCAACGCCTGGTGCATGGCGGGCGGCAGAATGGCTGTCTACAACGGTCTGGTCGAGCGTCTGGGGTTATCCGACGATGAATTGGCGCACATGGTCGGACACGAAGTCTCGCACGCGATCGCCAATCACACCGCGGAACGCATGTCGATCGTGCTTGCCACGCAGGTGGGGCTGTCGGCCGTTGCGGAAGAAAATGAGGACGAGGCAACCCTGCTCGGTGCGGCGCTCGCGGCGCAACTGGCTATCATGCTGCCCAACAGCCGGGCAAGCGAGGCCGAGGCGGATTTCATGGGCATGGAGTTGGCCTCGCGAGCCGGGTACGATCCGGCCGCCGCCGCCTCGATGTGGAACAAACTGGAGGCTAGTGGAGGACCACGCATCCCTCAGTTTCTCAACACCCATCCGAGTCCCGCCAATCGCCGGGAGACGCTTTCGGCCCTTGTGGACGAGATGCGCCTGCTTCAGCCTGCAGCGCCCCGCGAGCCCTACCCCGTCGAAATCCTGACCGCCAATTAGCGCAAATTTCACGAATCCGCTACCAGGGCGCGTGGGGACGGCGCTTGCTCGCTTGATCTCGCCATTTCGCGCCCCCCCAGGGTGCGCGATTCGGGTTGAGATGGAGTGGTTACGGTCGTATGGAGCGGGCCTCGATGTCGGCGATGATGCGTTCGGCCACCTCCAATGCGAGCACACCGTCGCGCCCGGAGACCTGGCAGGGCGAATGCGTGCGGATGGCTTCGCAAAACGACTCCACCTCCGCCAACAGGGCATCGCCCTTCGCCAGGCTCCAGCGTTCTTCGCGGAGTTCGGGCTGCGCCTCCGTCTCCGTACGGCTGACCAGCCGTACTTCACCCGCACCAAAGTCGATGGACATGTAGCGGCCTTCGTGAAACACGCGAAATTTCCGCTGTGCCGCGGTGGAGACCCGCGAAGCAGTCACGTTAGCGATGGCCCCGGAGTCGAACTCGATACGCGCATTGGCGATATCCGCGGTTTCCGTGAGTACCGAGATGCCTACCGCCGAGACCTTGACGGGCCTGCTCCCGAGAAGCGACAGGATCAGGTCCAGGTCATGAATCATCAAGTCGAGGACCACGTTGACGTCCGCGCCGCGTCCCTTGAAGGGCGCAAGCCGATGACACTCGATGAATTGAACCGAGGCCAGTCGTTGGCGTGCAGACAGCAGTGCGGGATTGAATCGCTCCACATGGCCCACTTGCAGTCGCAGGTCGTTCCTGTCTGCGATCGCCGTCAATTCGCGGCCCTGCGCGCTCGTGGCGGTCATGGGCTTTTCCACCAGCACATGGACCCCGTTCTCCAGAAAGAAGCGCGCCAATTCGAAGTGTACAAAGGTATCCGCGGCGATGGTTACCGCATCGACCCGGTCCAGCAACTGCCGGTAGTCGGTGAGGCTGGCAGTATCGTGAATCGCTGCAATCTCCTGGGCGCGGTCGCGGTTCAGATCGCAGACGGCGACCAGATCCACACCCTTCAGGGCCGCGTATTTCTCGGCATGGTACCGTCCAAGATGCCCCACGCCGATGACCGCTGCCCGCAAGCTGCTCATGCCCTCGCCAGACCGCGCGTGGAGTCGGCGGCAAATTGCGACAGGTGGCGAATCCACGCATCCGCATCGCAATCCCTGGCGATGGCGGCCAGCGCCTCCTTGACGGTGACCGAGGTGTCGAGGAGATGACGGAGTGCCCGGCCGATGTTGCGCCGCTCCCGCTCCGTGAGCCCGGCTCGCTGCAGACCCACCTTGTTGATGGCCCTGGGCGCGGCCCAGCGGCCCTCTGCCATGGTGTAGGGGAGGATATCCTTGTTCACGGAGGCCCCTGCCGCTACAAAGGAGAACTCGCCCAGGCGGACAAACTGGGTTATGGCGACCATGCCACCGACAATCGCGTTGCGCTCTACTTCCACGTGGCCGGCAAGTTGCGCGAGATTGGTCAATACCACGGCGTCCGCGATCCTGCAGTCATGACCCACATGAACCTGGGTCATGATGAACGTATGGTCGCCCACGGAGGTAAGGCCGCCGCCGGCCTCGCTACCCAGGTTGAGCGAGGCGCCCTCGCCGATCCTGTTGTGGTTGCCGATAACCAGCCGGGTGAAGCCGTCCCGATAATCCCTGTGTTGCGGCGGCGCGCCCAGGGTGGCGCCACTCTGAATGTGGTTGTGTTCGCCGATGACCACCTCGCCGTAGGGGCTGCCGAGGCGCACATGGGACTCGACTATCGTATGGGCGCCGATTTCGACATTACCGACAATCACGCAGTATGGGCCAATCTCCGCCTCGGTCGAGATCGAGGCTTCCGCGGAGACAATGGCGGTGGGATGAATGCTCAATACCTGGCTCGAGTGGCGAAGCTTGAAGTCTGATACACCAGAATCATGGTGCCGGGCAAGAGGCACGGCGCCGCCTGATGCATAATATGCACCGATTGGGAACATCATGCCCGCGAACCTCAGTCCAGCATACAAGAAAGCCGAGCAAGCCTTTCGCGAATCCGACAACGAACGCGACAGGCTGCTCAGGCTGAAGGATATGCTGCGCACGATTCCCAAGCACAAGGGGACCGAGCATCTGCAAGCGGACATCAAGAGCCGCATCAAGCAATTGACGGAAGAACTGGCCGGCCCGAAGAAGGGCGCCGCCCGCACGGGACCCGTGCACACCCTGCGCCCGGACGGTGCCGCGCAAATCGCCCTGTTGGGGCCGCCAAACGCCGGCAAGTCCAACCTGCACGTCAAGCTCACCGGGTCCAGGGCGGATGTGGGCCCCTATCCCTACACGACTCGCGAACCCCTGCCCGGAATGCTCCCCTACAGGGATGTGCACTTTCAGCTCGTCGATTTGCCGCCTGTGTCCGCCGACTACATGGAAAGCTGGATCGTCAACGCCCTGCAACCCGCGGACGCCGTCCTGCTGGTGGCGGATATTTCCGCGCCGGAGTGTATCGATCAGCTTGAAATCGTGCGCGCGCGACTGGAAGAGCGGCAGATCACGCTGGTCGAGAGCTGGCCGGGGTTGGACGGGACTCCCGCGCCGGTGGAATACGATCCGGAACTTGACCCGTTCCGTATCCGGCTGCCGACCTTGCTGGTGGTGAACAAGATCGATCTGGCGCCCGATCCGGAGGAGGTGGCGGTACTGGAAGAACTCCTCGGGGTGCGGTTCCCGGCGGTGGCCACATCGGCGCTGAGCGGGCAGGGGCTGGATGAGATCGGCCCGTTGTTGTTCCAAGGGCTGGAAATCGTGCGCGTCTACACCAAGTCACCGGGCAAGCCGCCGGAGATGGATCGCCCGTTCACCGTGCGTCGCGGGGCCACGGTCCTCGACGTGGCGCGGCTGGTTCACAAGGACTTCGCCGGTTCGTTGAAATATGCTCGCGCATGGGGTTCGGGGGTCTTCGATGGCCAGCAGATCGGGCCCGAGCACCCGCTCTTCGACGCTGTCGTGGTGGAATTGCACATGCGCTGACGCCTCGACGCCTGCGCACATCGGTGAGATTTGCGGGCTGAATCTCTGCGTCAGCCGCTGGCCGGCGTGTCTTGCAAGCCCTGGAGGTCCAGCCGCCCCACCAGTTCGCTCACCGAGTCCAGCCCGTGGCGGGTCAGATATTCCTCGATACCGGCATTGATCCGCCTGGCCGCCAACGGGTCGTAGAACAGCGCGGTTCCCAGGCCGACGGTGGTAGCTCCGACGAGCAGAAACTCGATGGCATCGTTCGCGGTTTCGATTCCGCCCTGACCGATGATCGGGATGCCCCGGGGCCCCGCCACTTCGTATACCTGGTGGACCTTGAGCAAGGCGATGGGGCGGATGGCCGGACCTGATAGTCCACCCTGGACATTGCCGATGATGGGGCGTTGAGTCTCCACATCCACCGCCATTCCCATGACGGTGTTGATCACCGCGAGCCCGTCCGACCCCGCATCGATGCAGGCAAGGGCGTTGGCTGCGATGTCCGTCTGGTTGGGGGACAACTTGGCGATCAGGGGCTTGTTCGTAACCGCCCGGCACGCCGCCACCACCCGCGCGGACATGTCCGGGTAGTTACCGAAAGCAACGCCCCCCTCGCGCACGTTGGGGCAGGAGATATTGATCTCCATGGCATCGATGGGAGAGTCGTCGAAGCGTCGGGCCACATCCGCGTACTCTTCCAGGGTCGACCCGCATACGTTGGCGATAAACCGGGTCTCGGAGAAATCCAGGGTGGGCAGGATTTCCCCGACGACCTTTTCCACGCCGGGATTCTGCAACCCGATGGCATTGAGCATGCCGGCAGGTGTCTCCCAGATTCGATGCGACGGGTTACCCAATCGGGGTTCAAAAGTCGTGCCCTTGAGCACGATCGCACCGGCGTCGCGATTGGAGAATCCCGCAATTCGAGTGTACTCCTCGCCGAATCCGACGCAGCCGGACAGCAGCACGACGGGAGACGACAGGCTGAGACCGCAGAATTCGAGCGAGAGGCGATCGGTCATGTTGCGGGGGGCACGGGCATCGTCGCCGCCATTATGTCGAACCTCCCCTGCCAAGGCCACCGTCCGGATCGGTTGATGCGTTCAGCCTACTCCGCAATCAGGGGGCGGCTCATCAGCGCGGCGACGGCTTCCCGCGGCGCCACGTCCTCGTAGATGATCCGGTAAAGCTGTTCGACGATGGGCAGCTCCAGCTTCAGCCGAGCGGCAACGCGATACACGGCTTCGGCCGCGTAGTACCCTTCAACCACCTGGCCGATGGCCTCGCGGGACGCTTCGACGCTCGCCCCCTGCCCGATCCTAAGCCCGAACCGTCGATTGCGGGACTGATCGTCGGTGCAGGTCAGCACCAGGTCGCCGATTCCCGACAGGCCCATGAAGGTTTCCCGTTGAGCGCCCAGGGCCAGTCCCAGCCGCGTCATTTCCATGAGTCCGCGCGTGACCACGGCGATCCGGGTGTTCGCGCCGTAGCCCAACCCGTCGGAAATGCCGGCGCCGATGGCGAGCACGTTCTTGGTTGCCCCGCCGACTTCCACGCCGACGATGTCCGTGGCCGTGTAGGCGCGAAACGTCTCCGTGCTGATGGCTGCGGCGAGGCGGCGCGCATTGCGCTCGTCAGGGGACGCGATGGTCACTGCGCTCGGTAGCCCCGCGGCGACCTCGGCGGCGAAGGTTGGACCCGAGATGACCGCCTTCGGTACGCCGGGATCGAGGATTTGCATGGCGAGCTGATGGGGCAACAGACCGGAGGCGATTTCGAATCCCTTGGTAGCCCATGCCACGTGTTTCAGTGGCGCCCGCGCATCCTTGACCCGCTGCAGGGTTTCCCGGAACGCATGACTGGGCACGACGATGAGCACGTCCTCGGCGCCGTCCAATGCCTCCGCCAGATCGGTCGTGACCCGGAGTTCATCGGGAAAGGCGGCATTTGGAAGATAGGCGGTGTTGCGCCGTTCCCGCGCCATGGCGTCGATCTCGTCGACCTCGATGCCCCACATGATCGTGGCTCGGCCGGTGCGCGCGAACTGGATTGCCAGCGCCGTGCCCCAGGATCCGGCACCGAGGACAGCGATACGGTTCATCCGACGGGACCCGCCTTGCACGGCGGGCTAGTGCCCGAGCGTGGTTCCTTCCGCGGGGCCTTCGCCGTTGCGCTGTCGGCGTTCGCGCGCGGATTGCGCGTAGAGTGCGTCGAAATTGATGGGCTGAAGAAGCAACTGCGGGAAGCCGCCGCGCGCGACCACGTCGGAGATTGCTTCGCGTGCAAACGGATACAGCGCGCCCGGGCAATAGCTGCCCACGATCATCTGCCTTTCCTCGGCCGAGTAGCCCTGAATCAGGAATACGCCCGCTTGTTCCAGTTCGATCAGAAACAGCGTCTTGTCCTGATCCTTGGCCTCAACCGTCAGAGTGAGGGTCACCTCCTCGGTATCCCCGGACACGGTCCTGGCGCTGGACTTGATGTTCAACTGGGTTTGGGGCGCGGCATTAGTCGTAAAAACGTCCGGCGCCTGCGGTGATTCGAAGGAAAGGTCCTTGATATAGATCTTCTGCAACAGCAGTTGCTTGGTCGCACCAGGGGCCGGGTTTTCGTCCATAATGACTGCCTCATTTCCCTGGTCTCGCCGCCAGGATCGGGATTGTCGCCGAAGCGTAAATGACTCAAGGCCCATCCGCCAGCACGCGGTCCAGCTCGCCCGCCGTTTCCAGGTCACTCAATTCGGAATATCCGCCGATATGTTTCCCGCCTACGAAGATTTGCGGAACCGTGCGCCGGCCACTCAGTTCGATCATCTCCTTACGCCGGTCCGGGCTGCCGATCACGTTGATCTCGGTGAAATCCGCGCCCTTCTTCATGAGCAGCCGCTTGGCTGCGGCACAATACCCGCAGATCGGAGACGAAAATACGATCACGTGGCTGGCGCTGGGATCCGGGAGGTTCATTTCACCAGGGGAAGGTTTTCAGATCGCCATTGTTGCAGTCCACCCTTGAGGCTGAAGGCGTTCTCGAAACCGGCCTTGCGCAACGAGTTGGCCGCTCGGCCCGAACTCGTTCCGTTCTCGCAGACGGCAAGCAGCACCTTGTTTTTCCTCTTGAGCGGGGGCCGGTCGGATTCCAGGGCCTCAAGGCCGATGTTTCGCGCATTCACGATGTGCCCGGAACCGAACGCGTCCGCGGATCGAACGTCGACGATCATGGCGCCCTTGTTGATGATGCGCAGGGCATCCACCGAAGAAACCTGGGAGAGGGCGTGGGACTTGAGCCTGATTTCATAAAACATCACCGCCGTCCAGGACGCCATGAGGGCGAAAATCAGCATAACGTTGTTGCCGGCAAATTCGGCCAGTCGTTCCATTGAACTCCCACGCGCACAACCAACCCATCGGGGCGCGGCATTATAGCAGCCGCGCACTCCCGTCCGTGCCGCGTTATCCTTGCAACTCGCCATGGTACCGGCCCACAAATTTCACTGTCGTTATTCGGTTCGCCGGTCCGCGACGGCCCGGCTTGGCCGCGCCCTGCCGGTCGCATTCTTGATGCTGTGCAGCGTCCCGGTGCCGCGCCTGAGCGCTCAGGACGCGGAGCCGCGTTCGCTCGAGGCCGTGCGGGAGGAGATTCGAGGTCTGCAGCAGCGCCTGGCGCGCCAGCACGTGGAGCGCGACGCCGTGCAGCGGGCGTTGCGCGAGGCGGAACGGGCGATCGCCGACGGCACGCGCGAGCTGAATGCCATTCGCGAAAACCTCGGCGTTCAGCGGGAGGTGGCGGAGCGGCTTCGGGAGGAAGCGGGCTCGGGACAAGCGCGGTTGGCGACGGAGCGCGAGGCCTTGGCAGAGCAGGTGCGCATGAACTATCTCGCCGGCCGCCGGGAGATGCTGAAGCTGCTGCTCAACCAGGAGAATCCCGCGCTGTTGGGCCGGTTGCTGGTCTACTACGACTATCTGAACCGTGCTCGGGGGCAGAGAATCGGCGCTGTCGGCCGCGAACTTGCGACCCAGATGCGCCTGGCGGCGGAAAGCGAACGTGTGGCCGCGGGGCTGGCAGTTCTGGAGGAGGAGCAATCCGGCAAGCTTGAGGCACTCGCAACCGCGCGGGACGAGCGCCGGCGGCTCGTCGCCGGCATCGAGCAGGAAATCCGCGGTGCAGACAGCGACATCCAGCGGCTTCGGGAAGAGGAACAGAGGCTCAGGCAGGTGGTGTCCGAACTGGATACCATGCTCGTAGATTACCCGGCCGGCGTCGAATTGGACTTCCGCGGCGCCCGGGGCCGGTTGGAGTGGCCGTTACAGGGCGCGCTGATCAACGACTACGGCGAGTCGCGAGTTGATGGCCAACTGCGGTGGAACGGGGTCATGGTGGGTGCGCCCCGGGGCGCCGCCGTCCAGGCAGTGCACCAGGGGCGGGTGGTCTATGCCGATTGGTTGCCGGGGCTCGGGCTCCTGGTGATCGTCGACCACGGCATGGGCTTCATGAGCCTGTACGGCCACAATGAGGCCATTCTTGCCGAATCCGGGGAGACCGTGTCGTCCGGGCAAGCCATCGCACGGGTGGGCGACTCCGGGGGGCAGCGTCAGAGCGCGCTTTATTTTGAGATCCGCGAGCACGGCGACCCGGTGGATCCCCGGCCCTGGATGCGAGTTCGCCTGTCCCGATAGGCGACCGCTGGCGGCGATGTGCAACAAGGGGCGCGACTGTGTTATTGTGCGGGGCCCGAACCGAGGGGTGTTTCCTGACGTATGTCTCTGAAATTTAGAGAGATTTCTCCGATACTACTGGGGTCCGCGCTAGGGCTCTCGGCATTCCTCGGTTTCCACTTGTTCGACCAGGCGCAAGATCGCGGCGAGCACGCCGGAGAATCCGCCGCCCAGCTTGAGCTGTTTGCCGAGGTGCTGGAGCGAATCCGCGAGGAGTACGTGGATCCGGTGGATGATGCGACGCTTGTCGAGAACGCCATCCGTGGTTTGTTGGCCGATCTGGACGAGCATTCCAGCTTCCTCGACGAGAACGATTACGAGAATATTCTCATCAGCGCTTCGAGCCGCTACTCAGGCGTGGGATTGGACGTCACCGTGGACGACGGCAAGGTCACCGTGGTGGCGCCGTTGCAAGACACGCCGGCTGAGCGCGCCGGGATATTGCCCAAGGATGTGGTGATCTCCGTGGATGACGTCCCGGTGGATCCCGAGGACGTACAGGCGGCGATCAGCCGGATGCGGGGCGAGCCGGGGACCGTGGTGACAGTGGAAGTGACCCGCTCCGGTGAAGAGGATCCGCTGCGGTTCGCGATGACCCGTGCGGAGGTCCGCCTGACGACGGTACACAATGAGTTTCTGGGCGATGGATTGGCCTACGTAAGGCTGTCCAGCTTTACCGACGGCACTGGCGAGGAACTGCGCGGGGCGATCGGCGACCTGCTCGCAGAGCACGAACTCAGGGGGGTGGTCCTCGACCTGCGGGACAATCCCGGCGGTACGCTTGGAGCGGCGGTGGAAGTCGCCGATGCGTTCATGGACGAGGGGCTGATTGTCCGCGGCAGAGGCCGAATCAGCGAAGCGCGGTTCGTGGAACACGCCACGCCGGGCGATGTGCTCGGCGGCATCGCCCTGGCCGTGCTTGTGGATGAACGATCGGCCTCAGCGTCGGAAATCGTCGCCGCGGCACTGCAGGAAAACGAGCGTGCGCACCTGGTTGGCGAGCGCACCTACGGCAAGGGCTCAGTGCAAACCGTGATTCCGTTGGCGGATGGCGGAGCCCTCAAACTAACCACATCGGAGTATTTCACCCCGAACGGGCGATCCATCGACGGCACGGGCATCGAACCGGATCTGGAGATTACCGGCGGTCGGCGAAGGTACCAAGGTCCCGGCAGCGATATCGAGCCCGGCGACGATACCCAATTGGCCGCGGCGCTCAGCATCGCGGGGTTCAACCCACGCTAGAATTCTCGCTGGACACGCCGTGCGTTTGCCGACATGGACTGCACCGTCGGCCGAGGACCAAGCTATTTATCGAGTAGTCATTAAATACTGCGGGCGCTGAAATTACCGGCCACGCGCGTCCGGTCTGGAGGCGGAGTTGAGCGGCGAACCGGGCGTGACGGTGGAACTCATTCGGGGCGCGAATGGCGTGTTCGACGTTGCCTTCGGCGAGGAGTTGGTGTTCTCAAAGCACAGTCAAGGCCGATTCCCGGAGACGGGAGAAATACTGGCGATGCTCCGGGCGAGGGTCGCTGCCCCGGGCCGTTCGCCACGGCGGGCATAGACCCATGACGCGCCGGGCCTTTCCTCGTTGGGGTGCGGCCGGTCTTCCGGTCGGTGTCGCGGTGGGCATCGCTGCCGGCGCCGCCGTCGGGGGCTATTTCGATATTCCCGGAATCGGAGCGATCATCGGCGCGGCCGTGGGTGTCTGCGGCGGAATGGCATTGCTCGCAGCCGCGATCGTCACCGCGTCGACCCGTTCACGGCGCTGAGCGCAGGTCTTCGATTAATCATGGGTCCCCCGCGCTAGCTCACCGGCGATGAATTCGAAGCAGGATTTCAATTTCTCGGGCTCGCATCTTGCGTCGCACCGAACTGCCCAGTGGGGCAGCTCCGCCGCGGAGCGGAACAAGGAACCTATCCTGGAGGTTCTGCGCGGCGTGCTTCCCCGCCGGGGCTTCGTGCTGGAAGTAGCCAGCGGCACCGGGCGCCACATGGCACATTTCGCCTCGGCGCTTGCCGGGTTGACCTGGCAGCCGAGCGAACAGGATGCTGCGCTTCGCGGCGCCATTGACGCCGCTGTCCGGGATGCGGGGTTGTCAAATGCAAGGCCGCCGCTCGATCTGGATGTGCTGCGCTGGCCTTGGCCGATATCCGCGGCAGATGCCGTCGTCAACATCAACATGATCCATGTGGCGCCGCCCGCCGCGACTGCGGGGCTGATCCGGGGTGCGGGGGAAATACTCGGCGCCGGCGGCATCCTGTTCCTGTACGGGCCGTATCGGCGCTTCGGGGACCATACCGCCCCGAGCAACGAGGCCTTTGACACTCGCTTGCGAGCACAAGACCCCCAATGGGGATTGCGCGACATGGAAGACGTGGAGAGCCTGGCTGCCGACGCCGGGTTTTCCCTGGACCGCATCGTGCCGATGCCCGCAAACAATTTCAGCCTGGTCTTCAGGCGGCCGAACTAGCCGAGTGGCAAAAAATGTGGGTTAACCAATGACCGTTGTCGTAAGAGACGCTGAACTGCAAACGCCCGATGATGCTGCGGCCGTGGTTGCGCTCGTCGACGAATACGCCCGTGGGCCGCAGGGGCAGTCGCGGGCGCTCTCCGACGGAGCCCGGGCACGGCTCGCGCCCGGCTTGCGCAAGCATCCCGGGTCGTTCGTTCTGCTTGCCTGCGAGGATGGTGTCAGCGTCGGCGTTGCCGTGTGCTTTTGGGGCTTCTCGACATTTGCGGGCAAACCGTTGATCAACATTCACGACCTGGCCGTCACGTCCGCGCACCGCCGCAAAGGTGTGGGGAGCGCGCTGATCGAGGAGGTTCTGCGCAGGGCCAGGGAGGCGGACTGTGCGAAGGTCACTTTGGAAGTTCACGACGCCAACGATCGCGCCAAACGATTGTACAAGCGCATGGGATTCGGTCCGTGGAGTCCTGCCATGCTCTTTGTCGGCCGATGGCTATGAACGCCGGTGCGATATGCGGGCTGGCGCTTTGCCTGATATCGGCCAGCGGATTGGCGCAGACCGATGAGCGGTTGCAAACACATCGGGCCCTGTGGGACGCATCGGGAGTCGCGGACTATGAATACCGCTACCGGAAAATCTGCGAATGCCACCGGGACACGCCGGCCGATACCGTCATTCGGGTGAGCCAGGGAGAGATTGTCGACGTGCGTTATCAACACGAAGACTACCTCGCCGACGTGCAGGTGCCGGCCGAGCGCTACCGTTGGTTCAGAACCGTCGATGATCTCTTCACGCTCATTGCGGGCGCGTTGCGAGCAGAGGCGCTGGTGCGCGTCAGCTACGATTCTCAGCTAGGTTATCCTACGCGAATCTACATCGACTACGATGAGCAACTCATCGGCGAGGAAGTGGAACTGCAAGTCCTGCAGTTGACGGAGGCGCGTTGGCGCTGGGATTGACGAGTTTTGCCACGCCCGAGTTGGCTTACCGTGCGGGCTACCCGAGCCTGGCCATGTCATCCGCGGCTGGCTTTTATCTTTGGTTGGTGTCCTTGTTCCTGGTGTTCGCGTGGGCCTGGGTTGCCGCCTTCCTGCAGCGAAAGCACGAGCGACAATGAGTCAATGTTGACCCCCCGATGGTTCGCCCGTACAGTGGCACACGCGTGCTCACCAGCAGTTGGACGAAGTGAAGATGATGTCGTGGCCGCTCGAGGGAGGACGCGGCGCTGCCGCCTGTTTGGTCGGCGACCGCAGCAACCGTTTCGAGAGAAATGCGGGGTAGCCGGTGGTCGCAACAAGATTATGGTCGGCCAAGTGTTGCCTTCAAGGGCGTGGTTTGGTTCTGCAAGCGTTCGGTCGTACGCCGTTGGTCGATGCGCTTTTCACATGATGAACGGCGTGAGAGCTTGTGTTAATGAATATCTATGTCGGAAACCTGTCTTACTCCCTGACAGAGTCGGAGTTGCGGGAAGCCTTTGCTAACTTTGGGGCTGTCTCCTCTGTCAAGATTCTGTCCGATCGCGAAACAGGTCGGTCAAGGGGGTTCGGTTTCGTTGAGATGCCGAATCAAGCCGAGGGCGAAGCTGCGGTGGCGAACCTCAACGGTAAGGACGTCGGCGGCCGACCGCTGCGCGTGAACGAGGCGCGTCCCCGCGAGAGGCGTTGAGTCGCGGCGCTGCCACGCGCCGAAACTCAAGAACTGCTGATTCGGCGCCCGTCGAATCCGTGTAGGCGCGCCCGCTGGAAGTTGTCCGGCTGTTCCGAACTTGCGTTGTTGCCGGTTCGCGCCCGTAGCTCAGTGGATAGAGCACTGCCCTCCGGAGGCAGGGGCCGGGGGTTCGAATCCCTCCGGGCGCGCCATCGACACCAGCTTGAATTGAATGATCATTCGTAACCAGGAGGACGTGACCCGCGCGGTGCTCCGTGTCGCCGAGCGCACGCCGGATCCGCGGTTGCGTGAAATCATGGTGTCCCTCATCCGTCATCTTCACGGCTTCGTCCGAGAGGTGAGATTGACCGAGACGGAGTTCGAGGCGGCGACGGCGCTCCTCAACGAAATCGGCCAGCAGCAGACCGACACCAACAACGAGGTGGTGCTGATGGCGGGGTCCCTGGGCATTTCGTCCCTGGTCTGCCTGTTGAACACCGGCGATCGATCAAAAACCAATCAGTCGATGCTCGGGCCATTCTGGCGCCTGAACTCGCCGCCCACCGAGAACGGCGGTTCCATCGTTTATTTTCGGCGGACGATCCGAGGCTGGACGACGACGTACAGTTTGGCGTGACAGCCGCCTCGATCGGCAATTATCGGTGTCACGATGAGCCGCATCCCGCCGACGCATCGGTGCAACCGCCGTGGTATACGCTGGAGCATACGATGACGATGGAGGCCGGCGAATCACGGCTGCCCCGGCCGCCGATCAAATAGCGCCGGGATGCGGAGCAGTTCGGTCTGGCTGAATGTTCGGGCTATCGACCGTTCGCCGGGGCTGACGGCAGCAAAAACTCCGATCCGAGAAGCCCTTCACTTGCATACCGGGTCAGGAGGCTGTCGTCGTGCGACGGTACGAGGATGATCCCCTCGCCGATGGTGCCGTTCAACCAGCGCAATTGTGACATCAGGGCTTCGGGATCCTCGCCGATTCGTTCGATGGTCCCCGCGGGCCGCAGCTTCTGTTGCGTCACGTTGTCGATGAGCCAGCCGATGTCGCCGATGAAGAGATATTCGTCATCGTCCGCCAGCCGGACGTAGATCATTTGATGGCCGGGCGTATGTCCCGCCGCCTTGATCAGCACCACGCCCGGCGCCACGGGAAGGTAGAGCCGATAATCCACGATGACGTAGTCTCGCGACTCGTCGTCGGAGAGGCCGATTTCCGGCAACTGTGGCGCGGTGGTCAAGGTAGCGATCTGCGCTTGGGTGAGAATCGTCTTGGCGGCGAGTGCGTCGCGATTCCGGCTGCGCAGCACGCCGGCGACGTGATCGCCGTGCTCGTGGGTAACCACGATCAGGCTCGCGGCCGACAGCGCGGATTGAACGATGTCGTTGCGATCCCGCCAATATGGCTCGGTCCGGCCGAAACCGTAGAAACGGTGAACCGTCTCGTCCATGCCGGCGTCGATCATCATGGAGCCGTCGGGGTAGACTACTTGAAACGCGGTGCGCGCGGAAACGAAGGGTTCATCGCTGCCGCCGTCGATGACCGCTGCATAAGTTCGATGGCTTTCGGCGAACTTGAGGTAGTTGATCGTTTCGGGCAGGGAACCGGGTATCGCGGTGGATGCGCTGCGAACGCGCTGCAGCAAATCGTCCGGATAGTTCGCGTCCTGGCCATGGATCGACGTCGATGCGAAAAACGCCGTTGCAAGCAGAAGTGCTGGTTTCATAGACGGTAGACGCCGCGATCGGCCGCTGGTTGAGGCGCTCAGGGCTGCGCTTCGGTCAGCATGAATTCCAGCGCCTGGAGAATCTCGTCATCGCTGAGATCCGGCCGGCCTCCCTTCGGCGGCATGATGCCCTGGTCCCCCTGGTAGCCGGTGATTACCCGCTCTTCAAGCATGTCCGCCCCTTGGGCGATTCGTGGCGCCCACGCTGGCGCGTCGCCGAACACGGGTGCGCCGCCCACGCCCGGTGCTGCGTGGCAGAGATAGCAATTCTCGTTGTAGACCTGGGGCCCCGACAGCGGCGCACTCACGCTTTGCACGGCCGTCTCGACAAGGGGCCGCACGCCGACGTCCGGGTCGCCGATCAACGCCACACGACCGATTGGGCGAATGCGCTCATCGGACGCTGCCCTGAAGGCGGGATCGTCAGTCTGCTCGGAACCGATTCCCGCTGAAAACGCTTTCATGAAAACGATGCCCAGAAGCACACCCACAAAGAGGCCCAGCACCACCATGAAGCCATCGTAAAATGCCTGGTTTCTTGTTGCCAACGAATCTCTCTCCGGGCGGGGAAGTATATCCATTATGGGTCAGGCATCAAAGAAACCGATCCAGGCAACGCAGATGAATCGCCTCGGCTACGTGTTCCGGGGCAAGCGTTTCGGCGTCCGCCAGGTCCGCCACGGTACGCGCAACCTTCAGGATCCTCGTGAACGTCCGGTTGCTGAGCTGCCAACGGTCGGCGGCCTTCATCAATATTCGCCGCGCCGCCGGACTCAGGGCGGCGGTGCGCCAGAGCTGACGGTTTGTCAGGCGCGCATTGAGGACGCCGCTGCGCTGGAGTTGACGTTGACGCGCGAGCAGCGCCCGGTGCGCCGCGGAGGCGCTTTCGCCCTTGTTCGGGGGCTGCGCCAGTTCGGCGACCGGAATGCGCGGGATCTCGATATGCATGTCGAAGCGATCGAGAAGCGGGCCCGAAAGCCGGGCGCGGTAATGTTCAAGCCGCGATTCCGAACAGCGACAGCGGCCGGTGCCGTCACCCAAATAGCCGCACGGGCACGGGTTCATGGCCGCCACGAGTTGAAACTCGCACGGGAACTCGGCGCGGTGCGCGGCGCGGGCAATGGTCACGGTGCCGTTCTCCAGTGGTTCACGCATGGCCTCCATTGCCCGGCGAGAGAACTCCGGCAGTTCATCCAGAAACAGCACCCCCAGGTGCGCGAGGGAGATTTCGCCTGGGGCTGGCCGGGCGCCACCGCCGACCAGGGCTATGGCAGATGCCGTGTGGTGAGGCGACCGGAACGGCCGCTCGGCGCGCAGCACCGGCTCGAGCGACTCCCCGGCCACGGAGGCGATGCTCGCGACGCAAAGCATGTCCTCCACCGACAGCCGGGGCATGAGCGTGATCATCCGTTGGGCCAGCATGCTCTTGCCGCTGCCCGGCGGTCCGACCATGAGCAGATGGTGGGCGCCCGCGGCGGCCACGAGCAGCGCGCGTTTTCCCGCGCGATGGCCGCGCACCTCGGCGAGGTCCATGATGAAGGGCAAGGGATCTTTGCGTGCCGAGGAGTCCAGCGGTGTCAGAGGACAGGTACCGCGAAGATGGGCAACGACGTCCATGAGGTGTTCGGCGGGATAAACGCGGGCATCGCCCACCAGCGCGGCCTCGGCGGCATTCGCGGCCGGTAAAATCATCGCCCTGCCTGCGTCTCGCGCGGCCAGAATCGCCGGTAGAGCGCCCCGCACCGGCCGTAGCGCTCCGCTCAAAGCGAGTTCGCCGACGAATTCCAACTCCTCAGTGGGCCAGTTCCAGCCATTGTTGACCTGCAGGACCCCGAGTGCGATGGGCAGGTCGAACCGGCCCCCGTCCTTGGGAATGTCCGCCGGCCCGAGGTGCACCGTGACGCGGCTGGGGCGAATCGGGTTTCCACAGGTCTGCAGCGCGGCGCGCACGCGGTCCCGGCTTTCCCTGACGGCCGCGGCCGGCAGGCCGGCGATGGTGAACGCAGGCAAACCGCCCGCGACGTGCACTTCGACGACCGCCTGATAAGCATCCATGCCCATCTGCCCACGGCTGAGTATGCGGGCCAGAGCCATGGTCAGTGGGTCTGGCCGTTTGTCCGGTCAGTCGGGCGCGTTCTGCTCCAGTTCGGCCAGCCGAGCCTCCAGCGCCTCCAGTTTCTCGCGGGTTCTGGCGAGCACGGCCATTTGCACGTCGAATTCTTCACGAGTAACCAGATCCATCCGGGCCATCGCCGACTGCAGCAGCGATTTGAAATTGCGTTCCATGTCCTCGCCCACGGACTTGATATTGCCCGGCACCGATTCAGCCAGCTTTCGGGCCAGATCGTCCAGCGTCGGACGGTCGGTTTTGTCAGTCATTGCCTTTCCGTATGGTTGTCGAACGACGGTGCCCCGTGGGAGGGGCATTTACCGTCAATCCTTTCAGAAATGCGCCCTATGATACTCTCGCGGCGCCTCAATTCCCTCGTTACGCACACCGGTGAGATATGCAGGTTAAGTCCGACAGCCTGCTAGTGTCGAACCTGTGGTAAAAAGGTAGCCGGAATCGTTTCGATGCGCGGCCCATAATGAGCGACAAAAATTCAGCTGAGAAAGCCGGCGAGTCCGCACCGCCGAGCGAGGAATCGGCGGCGCCCGCCGCCGCGCGTCCGGAGTTGCCGCGGCCGCGCCCTCGCCGGGGGCTCTATTTCACACTCCTTGCGGGGATGATTGTCGCGTTCGGCGCGGCTTCGGCATCGGGATTGCTGTGGTGGCGCTATCAGCAGCTTGAGGCCGCATTGGACCAGGCCCATACGGTCTCGGCCGAGTCTCTGGGCGAACTCCGCGCGGTAATCGAATCCGTGCAGGACCGCGTGGAGGTTCTGCAGCGTTCCGATGCGGCGCTGCTGGAATCGTCGGGCCGATTCACGGCAAGTGTCGAGGAATTGTCCGTACAGCATCGGGCCCTGGAAGCGCGCGTGAACGCTTTCCAGGGAGTCTCCGGCGAAGCCAGGCGGCGTTGGTTACTCGCCGAGGCGGATCATTATCTGGCCGTGGGAACCGCGGAACTGGTTCTGGGCGGGCGTTGGGAGAATGCGATCACGGCGCTGGAATTGGCGGATGACTCGTTGAGACAGTTGGGCGAACCTGCTTTCGCCCCGGTGCGCCAGCGAATCGCCGCGGATCTGCAGGCCTTGCGCGGCGCCGGTCTGGTTGATGTCGAAGGTCTGAGCTATACCCTCGGACGGCTTTCGAGCCGGGTGGAGGAATTGCCCATGGGCCCGGCAGCCCCTGGCAGCCTCCCCGTCGCCGGACCACGGCAGCTTGATGACGCCGAATCCGGGTGGCGTCGTGTCTGGCTTAGCATCAGGGGAGCGGTAGCCGGAATGATCAACATCGAGCGCAGCGACGCTTCGGCATCGCCGGCTCTCACCGGTCGGGAACGGGCGCTGATTCGCGGCCAATTCGTGTTGGAACTGGAGATGGCGCGTTTGGGGTTGCTGCGCGAACAACCGCAAGTGTTCCGCGCGAGCCTGGCGGCGGCCGGGGACCTGTTGACCCGGCATTTCGACGAGACCGAACCGGCGGTGCGGAGTGCCGCGTCTCTCATTGATGAAATGCTGCAACTGCAAATCGACCCTGGGCGCCCGGACATCGGCGGTTCGCTGAGTCTGCTGCGCGAATTGGCGGATAGAGACGGCTGATGCGTTCCGGGCTGTGGAGCTTGGCCGCCGTTTTCCTCGGCGCATTTGCCGCGCATTTCCTGCTGCGCGAGCGCGGCTATGTGCTTGTGAATTTTCTCGGCTATGTCATCGAGATGTCCGTGCCGGTGCTGGTACTGGTGCTGGCCGCGGCGTATTTCGCCATCCGCATGCTGGTGGCGTTGTGGCGTGCGCCGCGGCGCCTGGGCGAGGCGGTTGCTGAACGGCGCCTCAGACGCGCCGGTAAAAGGCTGACCGAAGGCCTGATCCACATCGCCGAGGGCGACTGGTCGAGGGGCGAGCGGCTGTTAGCCAGCAGTCTTCGGGGCACGGACTCGCCGCTGATCCACTATCTGATGGCGGCGCGGGCGGCGCAGTTGCAGGGGTCCGACGAGCGCCGCGACGACTGGTTGAAACTCGCCTACGAAGAGCTCCCGGAGGCCGAAACCGCCGTTCTCCTGACCCAGGCCGAGTTGCAGCTTGAGCACAGCGACTATGAGCGGGCACTGGCAACTCTGCGGCGGATTCAGGAGGCGCACCCGGATCACCCGGTGGCGCTGGCGCTGCTGGCCAGGATCTATCAGGCGTTGGAGGATTGGGACCGCTTGATGGCGCTCGTCCCCCAACTGGGAGACGCGCGGCTGGATGCCGCGGAACTGGAAAGCATTGCGGCATCGGCGTTGCAAGCGTGCACCGCGAAACAAGGCACGACGCGCGCCGACATCGACCGCCTGTGGGGCCGGTTGCCGGGGCCGTTGCGCAAGGCGCCGCGGCTGGTGGCCCTGCAGGGGCTGGCACTCAATACCTTTGGACAAGGGGACGAGGCAGAAAGGAAAATCCGGTCGGCCCTTAAGCGGGGGTGGGATGAGACGCTCGCGCTCGCCTACGGGCGCGTGCGAGGCGCCAACCCGGAAAAACAGTTGCAGCAGGCCGAGGAATGGCTAAGAATTCATTCTGAAGACGGCGCCCTGCTGTTGACCGCGGCGCGATTGTGCATGGTGCTGGAGCTGTGGGGGAAGGCGCGCAGCTACCTGGAAACCAGCCTCGCGCTGTCGCCTCGGACCGATGCCTATGCGCTCTACGGGCGCTTGCTCAACCAGTTCGGAGAAGCCGACAATGCGGCCCTGGCGTATCGCTCGGGGCTGAGTCTGGTGGTTGGTGCAGGCGAGGAATTGCCGGCCCTCGATGCACCCGCGTCCATGGCCCGGTCCGGCGAGAAAGACGCCTGACCCGCAAATCTCACCGATGTTCGGGCGAACGCCTGTCAATCGATACCCAATTCACTCCACAGTTGATCCACGCGGTCGACAATTTGCGTGGTCATCCGGATCGGCGTGCCCCAGGGACGCTGCGTTTCCCCGGGCCACTTGTTGGTTGCGTCGAAACCCATTTTCGACCCCAGGCCGGCGACAGGAGAAGCGAAGTCCAGATAGTCCATCGGTGTGGATTCGGCAAGGTGCGTATCCCGGGCGGGGTCCATGCGCGTGCTCATGGCCCAGACGACATCCGGCCAGTTACGGGCATCGATGTCGTCGTCCACGACGATGACCAGCTTCGTATACAGAAACTGGCGCAGGTACGACCACACACCGAACATGATGCGTCGCGCGTGGCCCGGATACTGCTTGCGAATGCTGACCACGGCGACTCGATACGAACAGGCCTCGCTCGGTAGGTAGAAATCCACGATCTCGGGGAATTGGGTCTTGAGAATCGGCACGAAGACGTCGTTCAGCGCCAGGCCCAGGACCGCCGGCTCATCCGGGGGGCGGCCCGTGTACGTGGTGTGATAGATGGGATCGTCGCGGTGGGTGATCCGTTCCACGGTCATCACCGGGAAGCGCTCGGCTTCGTTGTAATAGCCGGTGTGATCCCCGAATGGGCCTTCCATCGCCGTGTCGCCCGGCGCGATGTGCCCCTCCAGGGTGATTTCCGCATTGGCCGGAACCTTCAGGTCCAGGCCGATACAAGTGGTGAGCCTCGTGCGCGCTCCGCGCATGAGTCCCGCGAAGGCGTATTCGGAGAGCGTGTCGGGGATGGGCGTCACCGCGGCCAACAGCGTGGCCGGGTCCGCGCCAATGCTGATGGCGACCGGAAAGGGCTCATCGGCGCGACGCTTGCGCCACGCACCGTAGTCGGTGGCGCCGCCACGATGAGGCAACCAGCGCATGATCAGGCGGTTCCTGTCGATCACCTGCTGGCGGTACACACCCAGGTTCTGACGCGTTCCGGCCGATTCACCGGCGAGGCCCCGCGTGGTGGTCAAGCCCCAGGTAATCAGCGGTCCGGCATCGTCCGGCCAGCACGTCTGAATGGGCCACGCCCCAAGGTCCACATCCCGCGCCTCGATCACGTTCTCCTGGCACGGCCCCGTGCGGGCGGTATGGGGCGCCATGTGGAGCACCTCCTTGACCAGGGGCAGCTTTTGCCAGACCTCGCCGACACCGCGGGGGGGCTCCGGCGCTCTGAGCGATGCCAGCAGTCGACCCAGTTCGCCGAAAACGTCCGTGGAATCCGCGCCGAGCGCAGCCGCGATCCGCTCGGGTGTGCCGAATAGATTACCCAGCACCCGGATGCCGTTTCCGGCCGGACGAGTAAACAGCAGTGCGGGCCCCTCACGCCGCAACGTACGCTGGCACACCTCGGTGATTTCCAGGCACGGGTCGACCGGTACGTCGACGTGTCGCAGCTCGCCGCGTGCCTGCAAAGCGTTCAGAAAGCTCCGGAGATCGTCAAACCTGGATTGAGCCCCAAACGCCATACGTCCTTCACCTTTGCCGCGGCCGCGTAGCCTGGCCCGCCTGTCTCACCAATCTGCTACTGCGGCCCTATTCGCTCGCGGCGACGGGCCGTACTCCATCCAGCCGCTTCGACATAGTGTATCGGCCGGCTGCGCCGCGCAATCCCTGCCTTGCTTGCGGGCGCCGTGGGAAAGCTACCTGAATGGATGGCCGGAGGTTATTCTGGCGGCATGGAACTCGAGTTCGCGAAAATGCACGGTGCCGGCAACGACTTCATGGTCGTTCGTTGGCCAAACGGGTTGAGCCTCCCCGACGCCGGTACCGTTCGCCGTTGGGCCGACCGGCGCGAGGGCGTCGGCTTCGACCAGTTGCTTCTCGTGCAGGCGACTGAGAAGCCTGGGTTGGCGGCGTTCTACCATGTGTTCAACGCCGACGGCTCGCAGGTGCGGCAGTGCGGCAACGGCGTGCGCTGCATCGCCCGATTCCTTGTGCCGGACGAGGCGGGGGCCGGCATGTTGCTGGGTAGTCCGTCGGGCACCATGGAGGTCAGGCTCTTGCCGGGCGGGGAGGTGAGCGTCAATTTGTGTGAACCCGATTTTGAGCCGCGGGCGCTGCCCTTTCGGGCCCGGCAGGCGCTCCGGTACGAGTTGGATCTGGACGGCGGGACGGTGCGGTTCGGCGCGGTTTCCCTGGGCAATCCCCACGCCGTCATCGAAGTGAATTCGGTAGAAACGGCGCCGGTCGGTATACTGGGACCCCAACTGCAGTCTCATCAATCGTTCCCGGAGGGCGTCAATGTCGGCTTCGTGGAAGTTTGCGACGAGGCGCATGTGCGCTTGCGGGTCTTCGAGCGCGGCGCCGGGGAGACCTCAGCCTGTGGAACAGGGGCTGCGGCAGCAGCGGCGATCGGGAGGCTCCGGGGGATTGTGGGGGACACCGTGCAAGTGGAGATGACGGGCGGTACTCTGCGGGTCGACTGGTGGGGGCCGGGCCATCCACTGTGGTTGACGGGACCCGCCACGCGGGTATTCGAGGGGCGTATGGAAGTATGAGACGGCGCAAGTCGGAGGAGGCAGCCGCAATGACGCCGGCGGAGCAGGACGTCGTCGACTACCTGCGCACGCACCCGAATTTCTTCGAGCGCCACCCGAGAACGCTCCTCGAACTCGATCTCTATCACCGGCCCGGCCGGGCCGCTGTCTCCCTGGTTCAGCGCCAGGTCAAGATGCTGCGCAAGCGCAACGGGGAACTGGATTCGCAGCTCAGGGACCTGGTTGACGTCGCCAAGGACAACCATGCGCTGGTGGAAAATATCCATCAACTTGCCATGGCGTTGATGGCACCGGCAAACAACGAGCAGCGGCTGAGACTGATAGAGACGAGCCTCAAGGACGATTTCGCGGTGGAATGCGCGGTGTTGGTGCTGTTCGCCGCACCGCGGGCTGTCCGCGCCAGCGATCCGTTCCTGAAAGTGGTGGACCGCCGAGACCCGGGACTCAAGTCCTTTGCCAGTTTCCTGAAGACCGGCCGGCCCCGTTGCGGGCTGCTTCGATCCCGGCAGAAGTCGTTTGCATTCGGTGACAGGGACGTGGAACTGCACTCGGCCGCGTTGATCCCGCTGGGGGATCGTGCGGAACTCGGCTTCATCGTGATCGGGAGCCGGGATCCCGACTATTTCAACCCCGGCCAGCGCATGGACTACCTGAGTCGGTTGGGGGAGGTGGTCGCCATGGCGCTTATGATCAGCGGTGACTCGCCCGGTGCGAAGAGTGGGCCGAAGGCCAGTGGAACCTGAGCATCGAATCGATGCCTATATCCGGCATCTTGAAACCGAACGGCGGCTCTCGCCCCACACCCTGACCGCTTACCGGCGCGATCTGCTGTCGCTGATCCGCTTTACACGCCGCAATGCCATCTTGCTTGAGGAGATGGATTCCCACGGGGTGCGCCGTTTCGCCGCGGAGTGTCATCGGCGTGGTCTGAGTCCCCGCAGCGTGGCCCGCCGGCTTTCCGCCGTGCGCTGTTTCTTCGCTTTTCTGCTCCGTTGGAAAGTCGTCCGGTCGAACCCCGCGGTCGACGTTCAGGCTCCGAAGCCCGCGCGGCGATTGCCGGCGACGCTCGACGCGGATCAGATGGCGGGCCTGCTGACGCCGCGCAGCGATGTGGCGTCCGGTGAGGATCGTGTCCGAGGGAATGATGAAGCGGCGAGCGACGATCCCTTGACGATTCGGGACCGAGCCATGCTTGAGCTGTTCTACTCCTCGGGACTCAGGCTCTCCGAGCTTGCCGGCCTGGACCTGTGCGATCTGGATGCGGCCGATCGAACCGTACGAGTGACGGGAAAGGGCAGCAAGACTCGGGTGGTCCCGGTGGGCGCCCCGGCACTTGCGGCGCTGCAAGCCTGGATCGCGGTACGCGGTGCGATGGCGAAGAACGCGGAGCGGGCGCTGTTATCAGCCGGCGCGGCTCGCGGATCGCCCCGCGCACCGTGCAGGAGCGCGTCAAGCTCTGGGCGCGGCGCCAGGGCGCGCCGGTCGGCGTGCATCCGCACATGCTCAGGCACTCCTTTGCCAGCCACATGCTCGAATCGAGCGGCGACCTGCGGGCAGTCCAGGAACTCCTGGGCCACGCCAGCATTTCCACCACCCAGATCTATACGCACCTTGATTTTCAGCATCTCGCCCAGATATACGACAGGGCTCATCCCCGCGCCAGGCGCCGGCACGATCCGGCCGCTGGCGACGATCGAAACGATTGATTGAGCGGTTGGATCCGAATTGGCCTGGCGGGGCGGGCCGAGGAACGATATGCAGGATTTCCACGCAACAACCATCATTTGCGTTCGCCGTAACGGCCGCGTGGCCATGGGCGGCGACGGCCAGGTCACGCTGGGCGACAAGATCATGAAGGGCAATGCCCGCAAGGTGCGGCGATTGCACGACGACAAGGTGCTGGCAGGTTTCGCGGGAGGCACCGCCGACGCCTTTACCCTGTTCGAGTACTTCGAAAAGAAACTCGACCAGTACGGCAATCTCACCCGTGCGGCCATCGAGCTTGCCAAGGACTGGCGCACGGACCGTCTCCTGCGGCGTTTGGAAGCGCTGATGATCGTGGCCGACCCGTCGCAATCGCTATTGATCTCCGGGACCGGGGACCTGATCGAGCCGGAGGAGGACTATCTCGCCATCGGTTCCGGAGGGGCTTATTGTCAGGCGGCCGCGAAAGCGCTGCTGGAGAACACGGATCTGGACGCGCGCGGCGTCGTCGAAAAGTCGCTCGCCATCGCCGGCGAAATCTGTGTATACACTAATGCGTCGATCAGCATCGAAGAGTTGTAGCCGCGCCGATGTCCATGACCCCCAGAGAAATCGCGCAGGAACTGGACAAGCATATTGTTGGCCAGCATGACGCCAAGCGCGCCGTCGCCATTGCGCTTCGCAATCGCTGGCGGCGGGCCCAGGTGGGCGAGCCGCTGGGTAGCGAGATCACCCCCAAGAACATTCTGATGATCGGACCCACGGGTGTGGGCAAAACCGAAATCGCACGGCGCCTGGCGCGTCTTGCCCGCGCGCCGTTCATCAAGGTCGAGGCGACCAAGTTCACCGAGGTGGGATACGTCGGCCGCGAGGTGGACTCCATCATTCGCGATCTCGCCGATATGGCCGTGAAGATGTCCAGGGAGAACGAAATCGCGAAAGTGAACCACCGCGCCGAGGACTCCGCGGAGGATCGCCTTCTCGATGCCTTGTTGCCCGGTTCCGGGAGCGATGGCGATAGCGATACCCGGCAGCGCTTCAGAAAGCTGCTGCGCGAGGGGGAACTGGATCGACGGGACGTGGAAATCGAAGTGCAGGCACCGCGGGTAGGCGTGGAGATCATGGCGCCGCCCGGCATGGAGGATATGACCAGCCAGCTGCAAAACCTGTTCCAGAGCGTTTCCAGCGGACGCCGCCATGCGCGAAAACTCAAGGTGCGCGAGGCGCTACGGATGCTGACCGACGAGGAAGCCGCCAAGATGATCAACGATGAAGAGATCAAGCTGAACGCGCTCAGGGCGGTGGAGCAGAACGGCATCGTATTCCTGGATGAAATCGACAAGGTGGCCCGCCGTTCGGATACCTTGGGCGCCGATGTCTCGAGAGAGGGCGTGCAGCGGGATCTGCTGCCTCTGGTTGAAGGATGCACCGTCAGCACGCGCTACGGCATGATCCGCACCGATCACATCCTGTTCATCGCCTCGGGCGCATTCAACGTGGCAAAACCATCGGATCTCATTCCGGAATTGCAGGGGCGTTTCCCGATCAGGGTAGAGTTGGACGCGCTGGATGCGGATGATTTCGTGCGCATCCTGACCGAACCCGATGCGTCGCTGACGGAACAGTACTCGGCGCTGATGGCCACGGAGCGCGTCGGCCTGACGTTCCGCCCTTCAGGCATCAAGCGTATCGCCGAAGTTGCTTTCCACGTCAATGAGCGTACCGAGAACATCGGCGCGCGGCGGTTGCACACCGTCATGGAACGGCTGCTGGAGTCGATCTCGTTCGAGGCCGCCGACCGGGGCGGGCAAACGATGACGGTGGACGAAAATTACGTCAACGAACACTTGGGCCAGCTCGTTCAGGACGAGGATCTGAGTCGCTACATACTCTAGCCTCGCGAGTCCAGCCACATGACCGAAACCGGCCCCTACCCAATCAGCCTGAAGTTGCGGGTTCGCTCGCGCGAACTGCAGGTGCAGTTCTCCGACGGCGAGTGTTTTGAGTTACCCGTCGAATATCTCCGGGTTCACTCGCCATCGGCAGAGGTCCAGGGGCACAGTGGAGGTGAAGGTGTGCTAGTGGTCGGCAAGGAGCAGGTGAATATCGACCGGGTCGAGCCGGTTGGGCGCTACGCTGTCAGGTTGGTCTTCGACGACGGCCACGATACCGGGCTTTATACCTGGCCTATACTGTATCGCTTGGGCAGGGACTACGAAGCCAACTGGCAGCGCTACCGGGAACGTTTGCGGGAGGCGGGACACCGTTGAGCGGCGGTCGAAAATGACGGCGAGCGGACATAACACCGAGGAGTTCGTCGACTTTGGCTTCGACCGCGTCTCCCGTGGCGAGAAACAGCGCCGGGTGCGCGGCGTATTCGATTCGGTGGCCGATCGATACGATCTGATGAACGATCTCATGTCGGCGGGACTCCACCGTGTCTGGAAACGGTTCGCGCTGTCCCGGACCGGGTTGCGAGGTGGCCGGTCCGCGCTTGACGTGGCGGCCGGGAGCGGGGATCTCAGCGAGGGGCTGGCGCGTCAGGTGGGCTCGTCGGGACGCGTCGTGGTGACCGACATCAATTCCCGAATGCTGGACCGCGGGCGCGAACGGCTTATCGATGCCGGCCTGGTGGCCAATATTCACTACGTTCAAGCCAATGCTGAACAATTGCCGCTGGCGGGGTCGGCATTCGATTGCGTGAGCATCGGTTTCGGCCTGCGCAACGTCACCGACAAGGTCGCGGCGCTGGCGGAAATGTACCGAGTGCTCAAACCCGGCGGCCGGCTGCTGGTACTGGAATTCTCCAGGCCGGCGCTCGCATGGCTGGACGCGGCATACGAATTTTACTGCATGCGAATTCTTCCCCGGCTCGGGCAGCTCGTGGTTGATGACGCGGACAGTTACCGCTACCTGGCGGAATCCATACGCGTTCACCCGGATCAGGAGACGCTGAAGGCGATGATGTCCGGGCAGGGATTTGAGCGTTGCGAGTACTACAATCTCTCCGGCGGCATCGTGTCCCTGCATATGGGATTTCGGTTATAGGCCGGACATGACCTCCGAATCGCTCGTCGCATTGGTCCGACTGCTGTACCGCTGGTCCTCCACAACCATCGATGCGGTGGCGACAGGGTCCGGGACGGCGTTCGCACTCGAGTCCGTACTCAATCGCCACATCGAGGAGTCGTCCCGCGCCCGGGACCTGCTGGCAAGCCTCGAAGGAAAGCGTCTCGCAGTCGTGGTTGAGGGATTCGATTTCGGCTTGCGGCTCACGGCATCGGAGACACACCTTTCGCTGAGTATGCATCCGGCGGAGTCCGACTCCGACGCCACCGCGACGGTGTCAGGGACACCCCTGATGCTGCTGGGCCTCATCCGTGCTTCCGCCGCGGCTGGGTTCAGGGCCTCGGGAGCCGAACTCTCCGGGGATGCGCAGACTGCGGAATCCTTTGCCGAGTTGTTGCGTCACGCTCGCCCGGATGTTGAGGAAGAACTATCGCGGCTCGTCGGCGATATACCGGCTCATCAACTCGCCGGCATCGCTCGCCGCACCGACGCGTGGTCGCGTCGCGCGGGCTCGGCGCTGGCCATGAACACCTCCGAATTCCTTCAGGAGGAAGCACGGCAGCTCCCGCCGCGTACGGAGGTGAACGCGTTCAGCCGCGACGTGGAGCGACTCCGGGACGATGTGGAGCGGGCCGGGCAGCGTCTCGACCGGCTCCAGCCGGGTCGTCAAGATTGAGCGGCATGCCGCGTCTCCGGCTTCTCGGACGGCTTCTGGCCATTCAGCGCACGCTGATCAAGTATGGGCTTGAGGAATTCGTTTGGGCGACCCACCTGTTCAGGCCCATCGGTTGGATTCGGAGGCTGTTGCCGCACCGTTCCCCCGCCGAGCCCCTTGGAGCGCGTATTCGCTGTGCGCTCGAAGAGCTTGGCCCCATCTTTGTCAAGTTCGGCCAGGCGGTGTCTACGCGGCGTGATCTGCTCCCGGTGGCGATCGCCGACGAACTCGCCAAGCTGCAGGATCAAGTGCCCCCGTTCGATTCCGCCGAGGCATTGGAGATTCTCGCGGCGGCTTTCGGCCGGTCAGCCGACGAGGTCTTTGCGGAGTTCGAGCGGGCGCCCTTGGCGGCGGCCTCGGTGGCGCAGGTCCATGCGGCGAAACTCCACGACGGCAGGGACGTGGTGGTAAAAATCTTGCGCCCGGGCGTGCACAAGTCCATCCGCCAGGATCTCGCCGTGCTGCATGCGGTCGCCGAACTGGCAGACCGGTATTGGAGCGAAGGGCGGCGGTTGAGGCCCAGGGAAGTGGTGCGCGAGTTCGAGACGACACTCATCAACGAGTTGGACCTGATGCGCGAGGCGGCCAATGCGGCGCAACTCCGGCGCAACTTCGAGGGTTCCGGCATGCTCTACGTGCCGGAGGTGCACTGGCCCTATTGCCGTCCCAATGTGCTGACCATGGAACGCATTTCCGGAATTCCCGTCAGTGATATCGCCGCGCTGGAGTCTCGCGGAACCAATATCCGGCACCTGGCGGAAAATGGCGTGGAAATCTTCTTCACGCAGGTGTTCAGGCACAATTTCTTCCACGCGGACATGCACCCCGGCAACATTTTCGTCGACGTGACGGATCCGGATCAGCCGCGCTACGTGGCCGTGGACTTCGGTATCGTCGGCGCCCTGAGCCCGCGCGATCAACACTATCTGGCTGCCAACTTTCTCGCTTTCTTCAAGCGCGACTACTACCGCGTAGCCAAGCTGCATGTGGATTCCGGGTGGGTCCCGGCGAACACGCGCGTCACCGAACTGGAGGCGGCCATCCGTTCGGTATGCGAGCCGATTTTCAACAAACCGCTCAAGGATATTTCTTTCGGGCTGGTATTGCTGCGCCTGTTCGAGACGGCGCGGCGGTTTGACATGCAAGTACAGCCGCAACTGGTTCTGTTGCAGAAAACGTTGTTGAACATTGAAGGCCTGGGGCGACAGCTCTACCCGGAGCTTGACTTGTGGGCCACCGCCAAGCCGGTGCTGGAGAAGTGGATGGCTCACCGCACCGACCCGCGCACTCATCTGCGGGAGTTACTCAGGAATTGGCCGCGAATTACGGAGGACCTGCTGTTGCTGCCCGACACTATCCAGCAGATCCTGCGCGGAGCCGCGGAATCCGGAGCGCTGGCGGACGCGGCGGCGCGGGCGCCGGTACCGAGGCGGCACGCCGCAGCCGCGTCGAGCTTCCGAGCGGCGATAATCGGCGCCGCGTTGGCCGTCTGCGGCGTCCTCTGGTTGGGGCTCGCGGCGGAGCCGACCTGGATGGGTTGGGCCACCGCCGGCGTGGGCATCGTTCTGCTGATGCTGCGTTCCTCCAGATAAAGATCGACGCGACGGAATGATCAAGGCACTTTCCGACCGCGAATTCGCATTGCTGATGGCCATGCTGATGGCCATGGCCGCACTGGCGATTGATGCCATGCTGCCGGCCCTCGGGCAGATTGGCGGCGAGCTTGGCGTGGAGCGTGAGAACAACCGCCAATTGGTGATTTCCGCGCTGTTCCTGGGATTTGGTTTGGGACAGATCGCCTATGGGCCGCTGGCCGACCGTTTCGGTCGAAAGCCGGGCATGTTCATCGGGCTCGGGTTGTTCGTACTCGGTTGCCTGCTGTCCATGGTCGCGTGGAGCTACCCGGTCATGCTCGCGGGCCGCGTCCTGCAGGGCATTGGCGCCGCGGGTCCCCGGATCGTTACATTGGCACTCATCCGCGACCGCTACCGCGGCCGCGAGATGGCCAGGATCATGTCATTCGTATTCGCGGTGTTCGTCATCGTACCTACCGTCGCGCCTGCGCTCGGGCAAGTCGTAATGCTGGTTGCGGGCTGGCGATCGATATTCGGGGCCCTGCTGGCATTCGCCGTGGCCGGCCTGGCGTGGTTTGCCCTGCGTCAGCCCGAGACCTTGTCGCCGGAAAGGCGCATCCCGTTGTCGATTGGTTCGATTGCCGCGAAAGTGCTTGAGGTCGGCAGCAATCGCCGCACCGTGGCGTACACTTTTGCCGCCGCGACGGTATTCGGCGGATTCATCGGCTATCTGAATTCCGTGCAGCAAATCTTCCAGGAACAGTACCTGGTGGGCGCCCTGTTTCCGGTCTACTTTGCGGCGCTGTCACTGGCGTTTGCCGCGGCATCCTATGTCAATGGGAGACTGGTGATGCAGCATGGCATGCGCAAGCTCTCGCTGCGCGGCCTGCAAGCGCTGTTCGCGATCTCTGCCGTATTCGCGGCGATCATCCTGCAAGGGTCGGGGCCAAGGCCCCTGTGGATGTTTCTGATCTGGGGCGCCGGCGCGTTCTTCTGCCTCGGCGCGGTATTCAGCAATGTCAACTCGCTGGCCATGGAGCCGTTCGGGCACATCGCCGGCATCGCCGCGGCGCTCATCGGCTCGTTCACTACATTGGTGTCGATGTTGCTGGGCGGGGCGATCGGGCAGTTGTACAACGGCACGCTGCTGCCCGTCGTGGGCGGATTCGCCGTCCTGGGATTGGTATCGCTGGGGGCCATGGGCTGGGCCGAACGCGGGAGTTAACCCTCGCCGACGCAGGTTTCGCCGCCCAATCCGTTCATCGTGGCGATGATTTCCCGCAAGACCGTTTCCACCATGGCCTCGTCGGTACCGCGAACCACCAGGTTGGCGCCGAAGCGGCGCTCCCGGAAAAAGGGATAGCTGCCGATTTCCACCTGGGGGTACTTTTTGACTATATCGCTCAGGGGTGCCGCGAGGTTGCCTTCCGGCAGGAAGACATCGACGTTGCGGGAGTGTATCGGCGCGCCGCCGTCCAGCTCCTGGTCCAGCGTGCCGAACATGCCCCTGGCGACCGCGGGGATACCTGCCATGACAAAGACATTCTCGACGCGGAAACCCGGTGCGCCACTCAGCGGGTTGTCGATCAGGCTCGCCCCTTCGGGAACGTGGGCCATCTTCAGCCGGGCCGCGTTGAGTTCAAGACCGCGCCGGCGCAAACGGGAAGCGGCTTCAGGGTGAAGCACCAACTTGCGGCCGAAGGCTTCGGCGATGCACTCGGCGGTGATGTCGTCGTGCGTCGGTCCGATTCCTCCGGTGGTGAACACATAGTCGTGCCGTGCGCGGCACTCGTTCACGGCGGCAACGATGGCCGCCTTGTCATCCCGCAGTACGCGGGCTTCGGCCAGGGGAATGCCCTTGCCGGCCAGTTCGGAGCCGAGGAACTGCAGGTTGGTATCCTGGGTCTTGCCCGAGAGAATCTCGTTACCGATGATGAGAACGCACGCGGATGCAGCCTTGGTGTTCATGGATCCGTTCAACAGTTGCCTTTGATCAAGCCGGTGCTCGTTCCGGCCGGGCGAATCCTACCACCCTATTCGCCGACGGGCTGCCATCACCCTCACCGGAACGGCGGACGCAGTAGCAGATGGGCGAGATTGGCGGCCCGACGCTCTTGTGCCGCCAATCCAGGTCGAATATCCGGGTCCTGGCGCTCTCAGTGTCCCGCGAACGCGCGTTCGGATATTATCGAGCCATAAGCATTTGACGACGGACTGAACAATGTCTCTAAAATCCGATGCCGCTTCGGCAGGGGAGCAGGCCGATTCGGCCGTCTCGGTGAAATCGGTGGCGAAAAGCGCCGCGGTTACAATAGAGCACGAGCACGACGTGAATATCGAGGCTGAGCTGCAGGAGAGCTCGGCGCACCGGCTCGCGGAATTGCGGCACGACCGCGATGCCATCCGGCGAATCTTCGAGACCGGGGAGTACCCCTACAAGCAGAAGATCAGCCGCAAATCCTACGAGAAGCAGAAGTCCGAGTTGCAGATCGAGCTTTTGAAGGTGCAGGAGTGGGTCAAAACGACGGGGCGGCAAGTGGTTGTCCTGTTCGAGGGCCGGGATGCGGCGGGCAAGGGGGGAACCATCAAGCGGTTCACCGAACACCTCAATCCCCGGGGCGCCCGAGTCGTTGCGCTGGACAAGCCGACGGAGAGAGAGCGTTCCCAGTGGTTCTTCCAGCGCTACGTCAAGCATCTGCCGGCGGGTGGCGAGATCGTTCTGTTCGACCGGTCCTGGTACAACCGCGCCGGCGTCGAACGGGTGATGGGGTTCTGCACGCCCAACGAGTATCTGGAGTTCATGCGCCAGGCGCCCGAGTTGGAGCGGATGATGGTTCGCAGCGGCATCATCCTGTTCAAGTACTGGTTCTCGGTAACCCAGGATGAACAATTGCGGCGTTTCGGGTCACGAGAGACCGAAGCATTGAAGAAGTGGAAGATTTCGTCCATCGACCGGCTGTCGCTGAAAAAATGGCAGGATTACACGGAGGCCAAGGAGGCCATGTTCTTTTATACGGATACGGCCGATGCGCCCTGGACGATCATCAAGTCCGATGACAAGAAACGCGCCCGGGTGAATTGCATGACGCACTTTCTCTCACAACTTCCGTATCCGGGCAAGGCCGCTACCAGGGTGGGTAGTCCGGATCCCCTGATCGTCGGTTCAAGCGGAGATGTGATTGCAAACAGCGATCATATGTTCGGCAAAAGTACGCATCCGGACCGACGGCTGACGTAAGGGCCCGATCAGGCCGTAAGGAATGCGACGGCGGTCCAGCAGACGGCGGCGAGCACCGCGGCCACGGATGCCTGAGGGATCTGTGTCTTGACGTGATCCATCAGATCGCAGCCCGTGCACACTGAACTGAGTACCGTCGTATCGGAGATGGGCGAGCACTGGTCGCCGTAAACGCTGCCGTCCATCACCGCCGCAAAACACAAGGTCATATACAGCTCGGGATGGGCAAGGCCCTGGGAGCCCGCAACCGCCCACGCCAGGGGCATCGCCAGCGGGAACGCCACGGCATAGGTGCCCCAGCTCGTGCCCGTTGAGAATGCGATGATCACGGTCAGGATTTGCAGCATGACCGGCAGCAGGAAATACGGGATGCTGTTGCCGAGCAGTTCGACAAGGAAAATGCCGCCGCCGGTTTCCCGGCTGAGGCCGCCGATGGTGATGGCGAGGAGGAGAATGACGGAGCCGAGTACGACGCCCTTGATGCCGTCGTGAAAGCCCGCGATGACGTCCTTGAGCGCCATCCCCTTGGCCAGCGCCATGCCCGACGCCAGCAGTAGCGCGGCCCCGAATGCCCAGTGCACGTTGGGGGACCCGTAGACGACGAAGGTCAGGATCGCCAGGCCGATGAGGACGCCAAGCGGCAGGAAGAATTCGACAACGTGGGGTTTGTAACCTTCGGGAACATTGCTCCCCTGCAGTTCTTTGGAGCTGAGGGGATCGGACCCGGGCGCGTCGAGCCGGCCGGTGGTGCGGGCGCGGGTCATGGCCTCGCGCAGTTGCCCACCCAGGAATAGCGGTTTCTCGATACTGAGAAGAAAGGTGCCCAATACCGCGAAAATCGCATAGAAACAGAATGGGACGCTCTGGAAGAAGAACGCGATGCGGTCAGCCTCGGTGGCCAGAAAGCTCACGCCCGATACAAAAATAAACGCCTGCACATACCCGGGCCAAGCGTTGAAGGCCAGTTGGGATGCGATGGGGGACGCTGTGGAGTCGACGATGTAGGCGAGTTCTTCGTGGCTGACCCGCTCCTTGTCCGCAATGGGCTTGACGGTCGTGCCCACCAGGACGGTGCTTACGGTGCCGCCCTGGAAGAACACGATGCCGAGCATCCAGGCCACCAGCTTGGCGCTTCTGGGCCCGCGGACGAAGCGTTCCGTAACGAATTCGGCGAACGCCTGGGCCGCGCCGGTACGCGACCAGATCCCCATGAGCCCGCCGAGGAGCCACAGATAGAGCAGCAGAACGCCGGCCGCACTGGTGGTCGCCAGGGACGGGATCAGGACTTCGCCGCTGAGGTCGTAGCGGCCCAGAATCAGCGCGCCGGAAATGATGCCGCTGAGGAGTGCGGTGACCGGTTCCTTGGTAATCCAGCAAAGCATCACGGCGACGATGGCCGGCAGCAGGGACCAGAATCCCCAGTGAAATTTGGCTGTGCGCTGGTAATAGACTGCCTGCGCCTGGCCGTCTCGAATCTCTTGGGCCGAAACGAATTCCTCCCGGACGGGCGGCTCAACGGTCGAGCCGGTCACCGATGCGGGGTCGAGTTGGGATTGCGCGGCCGGCACGGAGTCGAAATACGTCTGGTCGCCGCCGGCTACGAAATAGAGTGCGCCGCCGGCATCGGTCTGCACGTCCAGCGAAATCTGCTCCACCGTCCAGGTAGGCGCAATATTGGAACCGACCATCCAGGATACGATCATGGCGACCGCGAAAACGCCGAATTTGGCTATGGCTGAACGGCTCATCTTGTTACCTCAACTCATCAGGAAACCGGTCAAACTGAAAGACCGCCATTTCTCATTCCGAAAGGCGGGTACGGCAGCCGCCGGGCGGTCAGTTTGAGTGCTATCCTTTTTCGCTTTGCCGCCGGAGCTATAAAGGACGGAAAGTGGGGACATGTAACCATGAATATGCGGCGCTTGCCAAGGCGCTTGCCAAATGTTCCAAGAGCCCCCGGACCGTTCTGACATGGGGCGCCCTGGCAATTGCGATCGAATCGATGGCGCAACAGCCGGCCGGTACGCAAGTCGTCGAGGAAATCGTCACTCTCGGTACCCGCACGGCGGGGCGAACAGCGAGACGGACAGCCCCGTGCCCGTGGACGTCTTCGCGCTCGACGATCTTGAGAGTGTTGGCGGGGCCGCGGATCTGACGGACGTCATCGGCAAACTGGCGCCATCGTTCAACGTAGGCCGAGAGCCCATCTCCGACGGCGCCAGCTTCGTGCGCCCGCCCAACCTGCGGGGGCTCGACTCCGATAAAACGCTGGTGCTGGTCAACGGTAAGCGCCGCCATCGCGCTGCGCTGGTGCGTCTCGGCGGATTCGGCTCCCATGGCCCGGACCTTGCCACGATTCCGGTTATCGCCCTGCGGTCGGTCGAAGTGTTGCGCGACGGGGCGGGTGCCCAATACGGCTCCGACGCCGACGGTGTACCCGACGATGCCTCGCCGCGCTTCCGCGAGCATCTGTCCGGAGCAGATCTGGGGAGAGCCCGCGCGCATCGACCGTAAGGTATTCGTCAATGCGGCGACGTCGTTGGGGGGCGGCCGGGAAGCCTACGGTTTCGCGAACTGGCGCAACTACGATGCGAATGTGAGCATCCGCGCCGGCGAGAACGAGATCGAATACACGCTGGAAAACACCTGGAACCCCTCCCTCGGACCGGCGTCGCCAACGGTATTTCGTCCGGGCGATCTGGTCACGGACGAATGATCGTTGAATGCGAACTTCAGCTTCGCGGTGGATACCCGGCGGGTCGATACCCTCAACATAGCATTCGGCTTCGAATACCGCGAGGAAGGTTACGAGTTGCGCGCAGGCGATCCCGCCTCGTATGAGCCCGGTCCGTTCGCTTCGGTGGATCCGTTCAACTTCGAAGTGACCCAGGCCGAAGTGGATGCCGACCCGGACGACGAATTGACCGCTGTGGAATGCCGCATCCCCGGGCAGGAACGGACCGGTCCATGTGTGCCCGGCGACCCGATCGACAACGCGCTGCCGGTGGGATCCAACGGTTTCCCCGGCTACGCGCCGGAGTTCATATCGGCCTTCGACAGGGGGAGCAAGGCGGTGTACCTGGATCTGGAGGCGGACGTCACGGACCGGCTGCTCGTCGGCGTCGCCGGACGGCTTGAAGACTACCCAGTGTTCGGCCGCAATTTCTCCTGGAAGGTGGCGGGAAACTACGCGTTCAGCGACGCCGCGTCGCTTCGGGCCTCGGCGGGCACGGGGTTCAGGGCGCCGACGCCGGGTCAGATCTCAACCACAAACGTTTCCACGCGAATCAACGATGCCGGCGTGCCCGTGGCCGAAGGCATCTTTCCCGCGACCCACCCGGTTTCGCAATTCTTCGGCGCGGAACCGCTCGACGCCGAAGTATCCACCCAGTTCACCCTCGGTGTGGCAGCGACTCCCCTGGAGCGGTTGACCCTCTCCGCCGACTACTACTTCATCGAACTGCGCGATCGGATCGTGCTCTCCTCTGACTTTCAGATCGGCCCGGAGGAGGTCGTCACGCTGCGGGCACTCGGCGTCCAGGGCGCCAACTCCATTGCCCAGGTGGGTTTCTTCAACAATGATCTGGACACCGAAACCCAGGGCATCGACGTGGTGGCGACCTATGCCATCGACTCCCGCGCCGGGCTCACCGAGTTTTCGGCATCGATGAACAGCAACCGGACTCGCATCACCGCAATTCCCACGAGGACCGACCGCCATGGCACCCCGTTTTCGTTCGTGAACGAAGAGGCTGTCTTCGATACCGAGAATGCGTTGCCAAAGATTCAGGGCGTGTTCACGCTGCGCCACTGGTGGGAGCGCTTCGACGTCATGGGCCGAGCCCATTGGTACGGCGATTACGAGCATGCCAACAGCGGGGACTTCAGCGATCCCGCCAACGTACAACGATTCGGCGGCAAGGTTCTCTTCGACTTGCAGGCTTCGTGGTTTGTAAACAACACCTACAGCGTTACGTTGGGCTGGCAAAATGTCTTCG
The DNA here is from genome assembly GCA_965237785.1 of Candidatus Rariloculaceae bacterium. GTDB lineage: Bacteria > Pseudomonadota > Gammaproteobacteria > Steroidobacterales > Rariloculaceae > UBA6522. The sequence continues at coordinate 3,448,547 of OZ250159.1, read as the reverse complement.
GAGAAACACCGGACAAGGCAAATTTCGAGGCGTGTTGCGGCAGAATCTACCGTTCCGATTCGATGATTTCCTGGCAGGGCGCCTACTACTACGTGCGGCTGCGAGTCGGCCTCTAGCCAAATTTCCCGCCGTTTCCTTTCCGCGGCAAATCGACGCGCTCGCGCCCATCATCGACGCAAGTCTCGGGCTCGCTCGCCGACCTCGGCTGCCTCTTGCCCAGGGTAAAACAGGCTCGGGGCCGTGCGCTTAGGCGTCTTTGGAACAACACTATTCCATTAAAAGAAATAAGGAGTAGTATTACGTTATCTTTTGAGCGGAAATGAAGGGGCGCGGAGCCATGAAACTCCATTCATTCACCAGATTTGCGGTTTTCGCAGGATCGTTCTGTGTAGTAATTTCCGATGTCAGCTTGGCGCAACAGGATGACGAGGTGCAGCAGGACGATGAGGTGGAACAGGCGGTTCCAATTACGCAAGACGCGGCGCCGGTAATCGAGGAAGTCGTCGTGACCGGGTCACGGATTCGCCGCGATGAATTCTCGAGTACTTCGCCAATTACGGTCATTACCAGTGAGACATCCGCTCTGGCGGGCCTGTTGGATACTGCCGATATTCTCCAGAACTCCACCATCGCTTCGGGCCAGCAGATCGACGACACGTTTTCCGGCTTCGTCACCGACGGCGGACCCGGCGCGAGATCGCTGTCGTTGCGAGGCCTGGGCGAACAGCGCACGCTGATCCTCGTGAACGGCAAGCGGTGGGGCCCATCCGGCGTCAGGGGCGGAACCAACTCGGTGGATCTGAGCGCCATCCCCAGTACGGTGATTGCCCGCTATGAAATTCTCAAGGACGGAGCATCGTCCGTCTATGGCGCGGACGCCGTGGCCGGGGTCGTCAATGCCATCACCGTACAAAGCTTCGATGGATTGCAATTCAACGTACAGGGGCTGACGCCGCAGGACGGGGGATTGGAAACCGGCATCGCCGACATTACCTGGGGCCGAGTGGGAACCGACTGGTCCTTCAGCCTCTCGGCCGGCTATGAGAAACGGCAGAGACTGGTCCAGACCGATCGAGCCTGGGGCGAATGCGACAGGCGGCCGCGATTCACGGATCAGAATGGCGACGGCACCATAGACTTAACCAGTCCCGAGACCGGCGAACCGTTGTGTTTCGGGTTCATTTACGGCTTGGTCGCCTCGCCGTTCGGCTTTGTTCGGTACGAGCCGAGCCTGGCGCAACCGGACCCCGCCAATCCGTACTTCTCACAACTTCAGACATTCGGCATCCCGTACTACACCGATGTCCCGGTTCACGGCTGGAACCCCGTGGGCGATCCGGACGACCCGGATCCGCTTTGGGGCAACGAAGGCGGGTACTACCGGGACACGCTGGAACCGGCCGTCAATGACATCGTTTCATCCCGGGAGCTTGTCTCCATCACTTCGTTTGCCGACAAGGACTTCGACATCGGCGGGCGCAGCGCCAACGTTTACTACGAGTTCTATTTCAATCGGCGGATCAACGAGTTCCTCGGAGGCTACCGCCAGTTCTTTCCCCGGGTGCCGGCCACCAATCCGACCAATCCGTTTGGGTTCCACGGTCCGTTGGCGGCAGCGATCGGCCGGGGCTTTGCCGTGCAACCGGTGCTACCGAGTTACGAAATTCAGGATGGCTCCTCCACAATCGAAGTGGACCGCTACAATGCATTCGCCGGCCTCGAGGGCGATATTTCCGCGACCTGGAGCTACGATGCCTATGTCGGCTTCAGCCATTCCTTCGGTACGTACGATGGCCAGCAGTGGCTCGATGACCGGGTCAACGCATCCGTAAACGCGACGCTGGACGCGGACGGCAACCTGGTCTGCGCCGACAACTCCATTGCAGGCTGCGTCCCGGCGGACCTCTTTACGGAGGACGCGCTGTTGCGCGGACGCCTGCCGGCGGATGTCCTGAACTTCATCAGCAAGGACACCCTCGGCGAGACGACCTACAAGAGCTACCAGGTGTCCGGCTACGCCACGGGCCGGCTGTTCGAAATGCCGAACTCCGAAGACGTCAACCTGGTCGTGGGTTTCGAGATGCGCAACGAGGAGATCAACGACGTGCCCGACCCGGATGCGCAGGCAGATAATATCTGGGGGTTCACTACGTCGGGGATTACCGCGGGCGACGATACCGTCAAGGAGTTCTTTACCGAGTTCGAGATACCGTTGCTGGCCCGTCTGCCCTGGGCGGAGGAGTTGCTGTTCAACGGTTCGGGACGCTGGACCGACTACGATTCCTACGGCAGCGACACCACGTACCGGTTGGCCCTGGACTACCAGGTCAATCCGTATATCCGCTTCCGCGCCACGTCCGGCACCTCGTTCCGTGCACCTGATCTGTTCGAGCAGTTCCTGGGCAACCAGTCCGGGTTTGTCCAGGGCTTTGCCGATCCTTGCATCGGTTACGGAGAGACGTACGATCCCGACGATATCGTTTACCAGAACTGCGCATCCCTGGGTCTGCCGCCCGACCACGGCGATCAGGGCGCCCCAAGTATCCGCAGTATCATCGGCGGCAATCCGGACCTTGTGGCCGAAACTTCCGAAGCGTGGACCGCCGGCATCGTCGTGCAGCCGCCGGACATCGGTCTCTCGCTGGCCCTGACCTGGTACGAAATCGAGCTTGAGAATACGGTCGAGGATCCCTCGGTCGGCTACGTATTGGGCGCCTGCTACGGCTCGGCCGGTTTGACGCATGCCTTCTGCAGCCGTATCGGCCCTCGCGGCCCCGAAGGTTTTCTGACCGACGTGGATGCATCGCTGTTGAATGTCGGGCGCCAGTTCACGCGGGGGTTCGACACCGATTTCGTCTACGAACACGAATTCCCGAGCTTCGACCTGACGATCGACGGCACCGTCAACATTCTCAAGGAACAGACCACCGTACTGTTCGACGAGGAGTGGAACGCGGTCAACAACTGGGGCTTTCCGAAATGGACCGGAGTGATGGACACGTACATCGACTATCGCGATTGGCGCTTTCTTTGGCGAACCGATTTCATCGGCGCCTCCGTTGCGACCCCCGTATATGACCCCGGTACGGACAACGTCGACCGGCAGTATTGGACGGACAAGCATTGGGAGCATACGCTGTCGGCTCGCTATACGGCGTCCGATTGGGAGGTGATCATGACCGTACGGAACCTCTTCGACAAGCAGCCTCCCCTGGTTGCGGACGGTGTGCCACGGGATGAGACAAGCCGCTTTTTCAATACGTTGCCGGGTGTCGGATACGATATTCTCGGGCGCACATTCGTTGTTCAATTCAGCAAGGAGGTCTTCTAACCATGACAATCTCGCCATTCGCGCCGGCCTCTGCCGTGCTGTCGTTGTGTGCCTGGATGGCTTTGCCCGTGCAGGCCGAAACCATTCCCATGAGCGCGTGGATTCACGATCCCGTCATCGCCAGCGTCGGCGTCAGTCCCGATGGCAACCAACTCGTTGCGCTGACGTTGCCGGACGTCAACGCGCCACCTCAAATCACGGTCTGGCAGACTGAGGATTTGTCGTTGCCGCCGCGGCGATTTGCACCGGATGACGTCAAGGCGCGCGCGGTAGGGTGGCTCAATGACGAGTATTTGTGGGTTGTCGGCCGGCAGAAATTCGATATTCGCACCGGCGGCAGACCCACGCGATGGTTTAGAGAAAAGCTCTATGTTATCGACGACCAGGGCGAGGAGCGGTTTCGGGAGCTGCTTGAGAACGAAAACGGTGGTAAGAGAATCTTCAACGTCCTGCCGCTCGATCGGGACAAGTTCCTGGTCGAACACGTCAACCGGGAATTTGCCAGCGACATCTATGAAGTAGATCTCGGTACCTTTCTCGCCAGGCGAGTGTACCGTAGCGCCTCCGGCGTCGGAATCGTCGAGGATGCGTTCGGTGAGATCCGAGGCAGGCTGGAACTCGAAGGGAGCGGGGAAGCGACACGAATAGAGTTTTCCTACAAGCACCCGGAGACCGGAGAGTGGGAACTACACCACGAACTCGTTGCCGCCCAACGAGAAGGCATCCAGCCGGCCGCTTTCGATATGGACGGGCGCCGGGTCTACATGGTGGACAACACCGGGCGAGAAATGTCGGTGATTCGCACGTATGACCTGCTCACCAGAGAGTTGAGCGAGCCCCTCTTCGGCGGTGGCGACGTGGACGCCATCACCGTCATGCAGGCGCGCAATCCGGATGACTTCGGCAAAATCATCGGGTTTTTCGGGGCCGACGAGAAAGTTGTATGGGAGTTTACCGATCCCAAATGGGCCTCGATTCAACAACGCCTTGACGAGGCGCTCCCCGGCGATCAGCAGCATCGAGTGATCTCGATGTCGGATGACCTCACGATCATGGTCGTGCAATCCTCCGGACCCAAGGAGCCGGGCGCCTATCACCTTCTTGTCAACGGCCAGCAGCTTGTGCCGCTGGGACGAAGCTTTCCATTCCTCGAACCGGACAAGCTGTCGGATATGGAGTTTGTCACATACGAGGCGCGGGACGGACTCGAAATTCCGGCGTTCCTGACCCGCCCCGCGGAAGGACGGGCGCCCTATCCGACGGTGGTCTTGCCGCATGGCGGGCCATGGGCGCGCGATTACCTTGGCTGGGACCTATGGGCACAGTTCCTCGCCAACCGAGGGTACGCGGTGCTGCAACCGCAGTATCGGGGCTCCGACGGCTGGGGCCAGACACTCTGGCGCGCCGGCGACAAGGAGTGGGGCCAGAAAATGCAGGACGACAAGGACGACGGCGCGCTGTGGCTCGTGGAGCAGGGCATTGCGGCGGCGGACCGGATCGCCATCTTCGGTTACTCCTACGGTGGATTTGCAGCCATGGCGGCCAGCGTGCGGCCGAATTCGCCTTTCCAATGTGCCATCGCCGGCGCCGGGCTTTCCGAACTCAGGACTTTCGACAAGATTACCTTCGAGAACCCGTTCCAACGCCAATACCAGAATCCGACCGTCGACGGCATGTCACCCCTCGATCATGTGGAGGACGCGGAGATTCCCATCTACGTTTTCCACGGAGAGCGGGACCAGCGTGTTGAGATCGTGCAGTCCGAGAAGTTCGTCCAGGCGCTGCGGCGGGCGGGCAAGGATGTGAAGTATCAGGAGATCGTTGATCTCTGGCACTCATATCCGTGGTGGCCCCAGCACCACTTCGCGATGCTTACATCGATTGAGGACTACCTGGCCAGCGAATGCGGCCCGGGCGGGCTGTAGGCCCTCCTGGCTTGCCAAACTGCGGCTAAGCGGGCGCCTGCGGGCGCCCTCGCTACGCTGGTTCAGAACGGCCACCACCAGCGGCGGCGCTGCAGACGCTGCTCGCAACCCTGCAACTGGCCATCGTAGGTGGTCGCTCGCGACGCGACGCTGCTTGCCGCCTCCAGTAACCAGGCTTTGTCGTTATAGGTCTGGCGCGAGTATCCGCCGTGACCCTCGTGGTAGGCGAGGTACAGACGGTAGGCGTCGGTCCTGGATATCTGATTGCGCTGGAAACTCTGGTCGTTATACCAGCCGACGAAGTCGATGGCATCGCCGAAATTGTTGCGCTTGGCGCCCCGGTGGCCGGTAGACTGGGTGTAGTCGCTCCAGGCCGCGTCGGTCGCCTGGGCAAAACCGTACGCATCCGCGGTACGCGTCCAGGGAATGAAGCCGAGGAGTCGGCGCCGCGGTGGCCGCGCCCGGGCGCGGAAGCTGGACTCCTGGTAGGTGAATGCCATCAATACGCTCACCGGCACCTCCCACCGCTGCGATGCCCGCCGGGCGTCCCGATACCAGGCGCGTTTCTCCACGAAAATGTCACAGATGTCCGTGGGGTTGTTGGGCGGCGCTGAAGCACAGCCCGCGAGCGCTATGCCAGCGAGGGCAACGAGCACGGGTCTGACGGAGGCGGCTGAGGGTTTCACCTGTTGGAAACTCTATAGCGGTCGCCTTTCACGGGTCAAGCCCCAAACCCGCATGGGAGTCCGGATGATGCGGCGTCGGGGGTGCCTGGTGCAATATTGGGGGGTAAGCGCCGTTGCAAAGCTGATACCCGCCGTGTAGCCTCGCACGTGTGGTTTCCACAGGGAGCGCACGCCTTGAAATACGCCTCCGTTTTCCTTGCTCTTCTTCTCAGCACCCCGGTTATGGCGCAGCAGGGGCTGCTCGGGCTGTACGTTGGATTTGGCGCCGGAAACTTCCAGTTCGATGAGGAACAGCGGGGCCTGGCCTCCTCTCTGGCTACGGTTAGCGATCGGCTTCCGGTCGGGGGTCTTCGGATTCCCGGCATTGATGACTCCGCTGTTACGTGGAAGATTTTCAGCGGCTGGCAGTTCACGGACTACCTGGGAGCCGAAATCGGCTACCGGCAAACTCGCGATCTGGAATCCGCGTATTCGACTTCAGTCGGAGATTTGACCGTGTCCGCCCGGATCGCCACGGACGTCGAGATTGGTACCGCCCGCGTCATGGGGTTTCTGCCGGTCAGATGGGTATCATTGTTCGGCGGGATCGGATACTTCCAGGCCGATACCACGGCCAGCGAAGAGATCGATCTCACAATTGCCGGTATTTCGGCCGCGCAGAATGCCGTCACTCTCGGTGGTTCCCCATCTTCGGAACGAGGGCCTACAGTGATACTGGGTGTTCAGTGGGCGCTGCCCTCGGTGATCATTCGCGCCGACTACGAGTGGCTTGATATGGAGGCCGCCGATGCTTCCATGATCGGTATTGGAGCTTCCCTGCGGTTCTAGCAGCCTGTCGGACTTGTCCGCTCACTGATTTTCGTCGCAAGGGCGTCGAGACGCCCCAACCATGCAAGCGGGCCGGCGTCCGCGGCAAGAAGAATGTGCAACACTCCGATTCGGGACGAACGTTGGCGACCAAGGCCGGTCGAATCATTTGCGGCTACACGACGGGCTTGCAATTGACCGTAAGATACTACATATAATATGTTACTCAACCTGTTGATAAATGAGGTATCTGAACTGAAGCGCACATTTGCATTCGTCGCGTTGAGCGGTCTGCTCGTAACCTGCTCGTCGCCGCCTGAACTCCTGGAGCAAATCCTGCTCACGGGCGAGTTGCGCGTTGCTACCCGAAACGGTCCCAGCACCTTCTACCATGGCGCGGGCGAGCCGCGAGGCGTCGACTACGATTTGGCCAAGGGCTTTGCCGACTGGCTTGGCGTCGATCTCGGCATCTACGAGGCGAATCAATTCCAGTTGATCCTGCGGGACGTCGCCTCCGGACGGGCACACGTTGGTGCGGCCGGGCTCTCAGCGACCGAACAGCGCCGGGAATCCGTGGATTTCGGTCCTCCCTACCAGCGCGTACAACCCTTGGCGATTTATCGTCGAGGCGAACGCAAACCCCAAGACATCTCCGATCTCGTCGGCGGTCGCCTGGAAGTGCTTGGCGGGTCCTCGTACCTGGAATCGCTACAGGACGCCCGGACAAACGAGCCGGGGCTGACGTGGATTGAAGTCACTGACGTGGGAGTGGAGCAACTGGTGCGTCGCGTGGCGATGGGGCAGACCGACTTCACGGTGGTGGATTCGAACCTGTTCGACCTGCTCAAACATTCGATCCCGGGTGCGGAGGCGGCGTTCAGCCTGGGCGAGGAAACACCCATAGCCTGGGCGCTGCGTAAAACTTCGGACGCGTCGTTACGCGATAGCGTCGCGGAATACTTTTCGGAATTGCGGGCCTCGGGCGAACTGGATCGAATCGTTGAGCGCTACTATTTTCACGTTGAACCTGATTTCGACTATGTGGGCTCACGGGCCTTCGTAAAGCACTTCCAATCACGCCTCCCGAGATACAGGATGTTCTTCCTCCAGGCCGCTTCGGAGTGGGATCTCGACTGGCGACTGCTGGCGGCCATGGCCTACCAGGAATCTCATTGGAACCCTGAAGCGGTGTCGCCCACCGGCGTACGCGGCATCATGATGCTGACCGAGAAAACGGCGCACATGATGGATGTGGAGGATCGGACGGACGCTCTGGAGAGCATTCTCGGGGGTGCCAGGTATTTTGTGAACGTCATGGCGAAGATTCCCGCTCGAATTGCCGAGCCGGACCGGACCCGGCTTGCGTTGGCCGCCTACAATGTGGGCTTCGGTCATGTGGAAGATGCCAGAATCATCACCGAGATTCAGGGCGGCAATCCGGATTCCTGGGATGAAGTGAGGGAGCGGTTGCCCCTGCTCAGTGACGCGGACTGGTACGAACGCGTGCCCCGCGGTTTCGCGCGCGGTTTTGAGCCGGTTCGCTACGTGGCCAACGTCCGGCGCTACTACGAAATCCTCCAGTGGATGACATCCATGGATATGGCTTCCGCCGAGCTGGATGTGGTTTCTGCCGAGCCCGCGGGCGCGCCTTGACGCCGGCAACCGGCTGCCAGGACGCGAGCACGGCAGAGACGCCGGCAACCGTCGGCCAGGACGCGAGCGCGGCAGATACTCGTTCAGGTGTCAGCGGCAGATCCCGGATACGTGCCCCCGTCGCATCGGCTACCGCGTTGGCGATCGCCGCGGAAGTCGGGCCCTGGGCCGCCTCGCCGGCTCCCGACGGCGGCAGCTCCGGTCGGTTGACGAGCGCGACCTCCACCTCCGGGATGTCCTCGAAGCGCAGAATCGGGTAGGTATTCCAGTCGACGCTTTCGATACCGGATGCCGAGAATCGAACCGACTCCCTTAGTGTCCAGCTTGCGGACTGGATGATGCCGCCCTCGATCTGGTTGCGGACTCCGTCCGGATTGATGACCTGCCCGACGTCGACCGCCGCGAAGGCGCGATGCAGCCGGACGGCGCCGGAGCCTTCATTGACCGAGACGTCCACCACGACGGCAAGATACGCGGAGGTGTTCTTGTAACGGGCGAAAGCGCCGCCGCGGCCTGCCGGGTCGACCGTGTCGGTTTCGGCGCCGGGACCGGCCGAGATCCGAATGCTCGTTGCGGAGCCGTAGGATTCGCCTCGAGACTCCGGGGCAGCGCCCCCTGGGCAAACGCGAGCCGAGGCGCCGACACATGAATCGCCAGAGCGCCAATGGTCTGCAGGAAAACCCTGCGCGTGACCTGCATGCCCGCGCTCATGCCGGTTGCTCCGCGGCGCGGCGCACTGCGCCAACCCGCATCCGAAGCGGGGGCCGTTCAGCTCGAGGTCGTTGCGCAGCGCATAGAGCAGCGGGGTGGAAGCGTCGGCGTCCACGACCTGGGTCCGTCCGTTGACTTTCACTTCTACAGGAATGGCGTTACGTCCGAATTCCAATCCGTAAATTTTACCGATGTTCGTCGTGATCGGGCCGGCTGCCGCGACACTAGACCAGTGAGATTAGCCGGCTAATAGTCGAGGACGATACCGTCGGCGGGACTGATGCCACCATGGAAGTTCCCCTGGTCGCGCACGACCCGGGACTCGCCGTTTTCATCGTAGTGTACCCACACCAACCCGTGGGCATCGCCGTTCCCCGGCATGTCGATTTTCTTGATCAATTCCTTGCTCTCGGCGTCATAGACGTACAGACGGCCTTCCCCGTTACTGGATCCCCACATCTCCCGGCCGTTGGGCGCCAGCAGGACGTGGTCGGTCTTGTAGGCCCCGTAGAGCGTGTTCGAGACGCGTCCCGCCTCGATGTCGATGACGGTGACGGTGCGGCCCATCTGATGGGCGCCTTCGCCTTTGTCCGCAATCCAGAGTTCGGTCTCGTCCGCGTTCAGCGAACCTCCGTAGGGAGCGATGCCGGTCCCGCTTGTCCAGACGACCTCGCCCGTGTCGAGATTCATTTTTGCGGCAGTGGAATTGGTCATGACCGGGTAGATATATTCCTTCGAGGAATCGACGACGGCCCAGTCAGGTCGATAGCCGGGAAGGGGAAACTCGTCAATCACCTCCCAGGTTCGCGGATCGATCTTGGCGATCCAGAAGGGACGCATCGCCAACAGATGCCCCGAGTACATCAGGCGCACGCCTTCCATGCCCGTGTTGCGGCCGGGGGCATAGCCGGCGGGTTCCATCAAGGCATAGATGTACTCGTAGTCCCTGTCCGTCCACACGTTGTAGAAATAGCCGCCCATGGCGACATCCCGGATGCCGCCAATGACGGTGTCGGTTCGCGGGTCATAGAAACTCACGCCCATGCGCTGATCGGGGTCCCGTTGGAACCAGTCGAACATCACCAGGTCGCCGAACACCTGTCCGTGGTGGAGCCGGGCGCCCACGGCGATCTGGGCAACCGGCTGCAGGGTAATCGCGTCAATTTTCAGGATCGTCCAAGAGCCGAGCGGCTCGGGGTCCCCGTCCGGACCCGGTTCCCGGGGGCCGGTCATGTACGCGAATTTGCCGTCAGGGGACATTACGGTGGTGTGTACGGCGGCGCGCAGGCTACGGGGCATCTCGTAACTGGCGATCACCTCCAGGGTCTCCGCATCGCCCACCACGAGTTGGTTGCCCTCCGGGGGCTGGTAGCCATCGAAGAGCACGGTCCGCGAACTGGCTGTCCCCACGTTCTGGTAGAAGTACGTCTTGCCCGGCTGAGGCTCGAATTTCGGTTCCCCCGGTTCCCAGGTTCGGACGATTCTGGATTCGTATTGGCTGAGGAGATTGCCTTCCGCGGCCCGGCGGGTCCATGTCGATTGCAGGGAATCGAATCGCTCGATCGCTTCGACCTGAAGATCGCGTTCCGTTTTCGGGAACTCGGGCTCGATGCCCTGGCTTGCCTGCAGCGCCTCCAGGTCCGCTCGCCACCGATCGGGCAGCGTCCGGTCCTCCGGCAGTCCGGCCAGCGTGCGGACATACATCGCCACGGCAATCAGATCCTCGTTGGTCGGGTCCAGTTCGGTGACGATCACACCCATGATCGGGTTGCTTTGAAGCTGATCCCAGATGTCGATAGGGGTCGGGCCGAAATGCAGTGTGGGACCCACGAGGCCTTCGCCCGTCTCAGCATGGCAAACCCAGCAGCCGACATCGGCGTGGAACAGGTCTCTGCCCCGAGCGAGGATCCTGTTGAGTACGGTGTCGCTCATTTGGCCCATCGCGGTGATGGGTCCGAATAACGTGCACAGCGCGATGGCTAGCGTGGACCAAGAGCGTAGTCCGGTCATTTTTTCCTACCCTTCACATGCTCCGCTCGCGCCCGGCGAGCTGCTTGGTTATTGAGACAAACTCTGGTCGAAAATCCACTAGTCACGGCGCTTGCGCGGAGATGGCCGGTGACATTTTCGAACCGGACGGCGATCATTTGCAGATTACTGTAGCATTCCGGAACTGTGAATGGCGGTTGTCCCGGCTCGGTTTGTCTGATTGGCCGCACGTCCCTCGCGCGGCGTGCCAATGTGGTTTGGCTCGTTGCGTACTGGCGATCGCTCCGGGAGACGTGCAGCGTGAAGCGATGGAGGTGTCCTATGAGTACGATAGCTAATGCGCTTGTCTTTGCCGGTGCCGTGTTCACGATAGGGTCTGGATCGATCGCCACCGCGGCACCTGCCGTCGAGGGAATCTGGGAGCCCGCGCCGTCCGGGGGGCAGGCGCATCCACCGTTGGCGGAGGTCAGGTTGACACCCGAGGGACAAGCTGCGTACGAGAGTTTCTCTACGGACGAGAACCCGATTGTGCAATGCATCACGCCCGGTGTGCCACTCGGCATTCTGGATCCGTATCCGCTGGAGATCATCCAGCAAGATCACCAGATCGTGTTCTTGTACGAGCACTTTCACATGGTTCGACGAATCTTCATGGACGGCAGGCAGGCGCCGGCGGACTGGTGGCCGTCACTCGTCGGCTACTCGGTGGGCAGTTGGGAGGAGAACACGCTTGTGGTGAAAACGACTCACCTGTCCCCGGCGAACCTCATGCGGATGAACGGTTTGCCGTTCTCGGGGGATCCGGAGAGCTATGCCATCGAGCGCTACACGTTTGATGGCGACGAGGTGACTCTCATCGCCGAAGTGTTTGACTCAAGGTACTATGATGAACCGTATGTCATGCGCGGACGTCGAATGCTCGCGCCGGACGGCGTGATCCTGGAGTATGAGTGCTTCACCGACTTCAATGGAATCGGGTGATCGGGTAGGGGGGTCAGGCGATGAGACACTTCAGTATCGTTCTGGTGACTACAGTTCTCGGTTTACTCGGAACTCATTCAGCCGTCTCGCATCACGCCAGGGGGCTGTACTACGATTCGGATAATGTGGTCGAGTACGAAGGCGTAACAGCGGTCGCGTTCAACATCGTTAATCCGCATTCCCAGCTAGTGTTCCTTATGGAGGATGCTGAGGGAAACGAGGTGCAGTGGATAGCCGATGCGCACAGCGCCAGTCACCTTCGCCGTGCCGGAGTACCGCTCAACCTCATCAGCGCCGGGGACAAACTAACCGTCAGGGGCAACCCAAGCCGAAGCGGATCGAATGCAATCTGGCTGTTGCAGATGGTCTTGCCCAACGGCGATGTCGCCAACTTTTCCGATGCGATCAGGGGCGGGCGTACCCGCGCCATCACACCGGCCGGCGGCGACGGGAATCCCTAGCCTTTATCGCTCACCGATATTCGGCGCCGCCTACCACACACTCGGCCAGGGCTTGCCCACCAGGAATGCCGGGTTGGCGCCTGCCCGAGGCCGGAACTTCTGAATCCGGCCGTTGTTCACGGAGGCCGTGTAGAAGTTGCCCTCGTTATCCGTCGACATGCCGTGCACGCCCCACATGCCGCCGGGATACTCGCCCCAACTTCCCCACGAGTACAGGAAGTGGCCTTCCAGGTCGTAGCCCAGGATCTTGTGGGTGCCCTGATCGGCTGCCCATAGCTTTTGGTCGCTGGTGACGATGAAGCTGTGGATGTCCATGGGCTGTCCCCGTGGACCGGTAAAGAAGTCCCATTCGTCCAGGTAGTTGCCGTCTTCGTCGAAGACCTGCACGCGGCCGTTGTTGCGATCGTTGACGAACACCCGCCGGGTGGTGGGATCGACCGCGATGCCGTGTACGCTGCTGAAGTAGCCCGGGCGCGTTTCGTCGGGCGGCGTGCCTTGCTCGCCCCACTGGGCCAGGATGTTGCCGTCCATGTCGTACTTGATGACGCGCGTATTGTCGTAGCCGTCGGCGAGATACATCGTATTCTCATCCATGAACACGAGGAAGGTAGGACGGCGGAAGTGATTGTCGTCATCGCCAGGCTCGCCCGGCGTCCCCAACGTCAGCACCAACTCGGAGCCGTCGTTGGTGAACTTGGTGACGAAATGGCCGTCCGCGTCGACGATCCACACGTGCTTCTCCGGATCGTAGGGGCTGATTTCCACGTCATGGGGCCGGTACCAGAGGTGATCCCACTGGGTCCATTCCTCGACGACATTCCCTTCGCGATCGATGACCAGGACGCAGTGCTCCCAGCGCCAGTCGATGCCCGGTCTGCCGTTCCCCGGCTCTTCCAGTTGATCGCCATTCGGGATGGCGCCGCCTGCCTGTCGCATCGGCAGCCTGAAGTTGGGGTAATGGAAGCCCGGTCCGAGTTCCGGCAGCCAAACCGATTCCCGCGGTCGCTGCATGATCGGTATTTCGCCTTTCTGCACGAGAAATACCCGGTCCGGGCTCTCCGCGAAGACATCCATGGTGACCGACCAGGTCCAGCCCTCGTGCCCAGGCAGGCTCTCCGCCATCGGCTTCGGCCAGTTCTGCACGACCTCGTAGGGCCCGAACATGTCCTGCCCGCCCCGCAGTCCCGGGACGGCCGCGAATCCTTCACCCGGCAGCGAGGACTCCTGGACATGGCCCGTCTGGCTGACCGTAAGACAGATCGCGAGAAGTCCCCCACAGGCCGCCGTCATCGTTGCTACGCGCTTGTTCATTGGTTTTTGCCTCTATGTCGATGGCCCATCGGAAGGCCGATCTCGGATAAATGGAAAACATATAGTGGCCCCGCAAGCTGAATTTGACAAATTACGCCGAGAAATTCGTCGATGTGGCGCCGACTCAGGTGCTTGCCAGAAAGTGGTTGCTTGCTTAGGCTGTTTGAGTTGTGCGTGACATATTCAAGCTTGACTCCGGCTCCATGCGGAAACTGTCGATATGAAGCACGGATCGGTGCTCATGCTTTGGCTGTTTGCGGTCGTGTCAGCCGAGGGGCAGGACGACCAGCGCCTGACTCGATCTCGCGAAGCCGCCGCGCAACTTCAGCAGGAGTTGGGTGCGACATTGCTGTCGGCGCTCCAGACGGGCGGTCCTGTGGAGGCGATCGGAATCTGTAACGTGGAAGCGTCAACCATCGCCGCTCGGTTAACCGAGCAGAGCGGCGCCAAGGTAGGGCGCACGGCGCTGAGGATCCGCAATCCGGGCAATGCGCCCGACGCGGACGCGCGCACGGTGCTGGCTGCGTTTGAGCGCGATTTGGCGGAGGGGAACGCGGCGCCACCCGAGTCTTTCGAGACGGATCCGGACGGCGGCGCCCGCTACATGAGCGCCATCGTTACGCAACCCCTTTGTCTCGCGTGTCACGGCGTTGAGGTTGCCCCGGAAGTGGCAGCGGCCATTAATCAGCACTATCCCTCGGACCAGGCGACCGGGTTTGCGGTGGGTGATTTACGAGGGGCCTTCGTCATCGAATGGCCCGCTCCCACCGAGTAAGGTGATCTCCGGCTACAGAGGAGCGAGAGATATCGATGAGTAGTAGATTGAGATGGAAAACAGCAACGCGGCACCGCGGTCCGGGTCTTCTTGGGGTTGCTCTCTCGTACGGCTGGAGTCTGACCGTCGTCGCGCAGCCGGATCTTGAGGGCATCTGGGGACCGGACCCCATGCTGAACAGGGCGTATACCGAGGCACAGTACACCGCGGAAGGCCAGCGCCGGTTCGATGCCTACGACGTTACGACCGATGACCCGGGCTACTGGTGCGTTCCGTCGGGTCTGGGCCGGGCATGGGACGAGCCCGATACCACTGTGAAAATCGAGCAGTTCGAGGGACGGGTGGTGATCCGCTACGAGATGTTCGATCTGGTTCGGACGGTCGAGTTGAACCAGCGCGGACATCCGCTGCAGCCCCAGCCCAGCGCGGTCAATATCGAGGGCGATCCGATGCCGACCATGGGACATTCCATCGGCTGGTACGAGGACGAGATCCTCGTGATCGAGACCGTAGCCTATGCCCCGGGGTACGTCACGACGCTAAATCGCTACATCCCTCAATCGGAGGCGTTGCGCAGCATCGAACGCATCCAGCGCGACGAGGAGGACCGTTTGATGGTGCATACCACGTACGTCGATCCCATCACCCTGGCCGCCCCGCTCAACTCGACGAATCGCTATCTGCGCTCCGACTTCGAATTCACTGTATACGGCTGCATGCCGGATCATCCGGACCTTGAGGAAGGATAGGACCCGTGGCCATGTTTAGAGCACTATTGATTGCAGCGCTCTGCTCGGCGCCGTTTATGTCGCGGGCGCACCATTCAAACGCATTGAGCTTTAGAGAGGCGGTACTCGCCGACGGCCGGATCGTGAGGCAGCGGAGTCCGAGAGAGGCATTTGCCCGGTAGCCGACGTTTTCCGGGAAGCGCAACGCTTTTGTGGGCTGCTGGTCCCACCACGTACTCGGTCAAATAGCGCCCGACCTCAACCCGGTCAGGGCTTCGTCTCGACGGCTTCGGAAAAGAATTCCGTAATAGTGCCCTTCGGGGTCAAATCCCTGCCTTCGAGTCCGGCGTAATCGAGGGAATAACGTTGGCACTTGAAGATCGAGTTGAATCCTTCGCCGACCCTGTCGGTCATCATCCGGTAGACCCCGAGATCATTCTCCAGCCTGTCGCCGACGGGATTGATGTACTCCCAGACGATATCGCCCTCCGGGGTGACCTCGAAGATGTGGCCGTGGGCTCCCGAACAGACGAGCGTGTTGCCGTTGGGCAGCCGTTGGGCTCCCGAAATGTACGGGCTGTAGAACGAGTTTGGCGAGGTTCCGTTGAATCTCCAGACGATCTGCTTCGAGACGTTCTGGGTCCGCATGCTCATGCCGCCGCCCACCGGCGCACGCTCGTAGCCGGCGACGGACGGGGGAATGTAGACCCCGTTCTCCACCGGACCGTCGTAGGGATCGATCTCGATCACCGAGGAAAATGTCGGTCCCGGTTGCCTGGCACCGTTGTTGTAGATCAGAAAGTGGCCCGCGCCGGGAACCTGCTGTTCCAGCGGGCTAAATTCCCGGCCGGTGATCCATTGTATGTCGTGGGAGAAAAATAACTGCTGGTGTCCATTGCTGGTGGACAACCCCTCATCGGTCATCGACGGGCACTCTCCGGAGTCGGACACGCAGGGGTTGCCCCACCGGTAGATGAAGTCGCCGGCATCGCCCGCCGCCAGCTCTCTACTCTGTTCCGGATCGCCGGGAACGAACGTCGCGCCGTGGTCGATGACGTAGAACTCGCTCATTCGCGAGTTGTTGATCACCACGTGGTCGAGATCCTCGTTGTAGTCGAAGGCATTGGAATGAATCCAGTTACCGTTCACGCCCGGCCCGAAATTGAGGTCGAGCTTCCCGGGATGATCGCTGACCGCACCATAGCCGGGTAGCTCGGGATTGACGTCCTGCACCACGTGATCGCTGATATTCCACTCCCAGACGATATTCCCGTCCATGTCGACCTCGACCAGGCCGTCGGGGCGTGAGGCATAGTCTTCCCTGAGGGCGGGGTCGGCGCCGAGCGCCATGACGTCCTCGTGGGAGGTGACCCGAGTGGCGGTATACATGAGCGTACGCTGCTGAAGTTTCGGGTTCCAGATGATCCGGTAGTCGTGATGTCCGGAGAGATCCTCGCGGTCATGCTCGTGCTCCCATATGATCGTTCCGTCCCAGTCGACGAGTTGGTAGGTGCCGGGCATCGAGCCGTCGCCGATGGTTTTCATCCGGACGAGCGTCCCGTCCTCCAGAAGACGGGCACTCTCGCGGATTTCCGGATCGCGCCAACTCGCGGGGATAGGCCAGGTGTTGATCACCTCCCCGTTCATGTCGATGAGATAGGTGTTTCGACCCAGCATCGGGGTAAACATCGTGTAGCCCTCGTAGGCTCGCGCAGGGTCGTGGTAGATGAGCTCGGTGGGACCCTGAAAGGCCTCGTAGGTTGCGGCCGTGCCTGCTATCAGGCCCACCGCCGCGCCGGCAATCCACACGGTCTTTCTGGAAACAGCTCTCATGACTCGTACCCCAAAGGATTTTTCTCTGCGACCGATTCTACCCCCATATCGAACGGCGCGATCTGCTTACCGGGTACCCGTTCCGACCGGCGAGCGTGCGGAGACCGGTGGAGAGGTTCCCGATCACGCGTTCTTCTTTCTCCGTGCCCACCAGGCGATCCGCTCAGCGATGGTTTTCTCGAACCCCAGCGAAGTCGGTCGGTACCACTGCGCGCCCCGCAGGACATCGGGCAGATACTCCTGACCGGCGGCGAAACCGTCCTCGCCGTGATCATAGCGGTAGCCTTCACCGTAGCCCAGTCCCTTCATGAGCGCGGTGGGCGCATTGCGGATATGTTTCGGCACCAATTCGGCCGGGTATTCGCGCGCCGCCTGCCGCGCACGGCCCCACGCTTGATAAATCCGGTTGGATTTAGGTGCCGTCGCAAGGTAGATCACCGCTTCCACCAGCGCCAACTCACCCTCCGGAGTGCCGAGAAAGTGATACGCATCCTTCGCGGCCACAGCGATCTGTAACGCCTGCGGATCGGCCAGGCCGATGTCTTCCGCCGCCATGCGAACCACCCGGCGGGCGAGGTACATCGGGTCCTCACCGCCCTCGATCATTCGGGCCAGCCAGTAGAGCGCCCCCTCCACATTGCTGCCGCGCACCGCTTTGTGCAGGGCCGAGATGAGATTGTAGTGCTCCTCGCCGGCTTTGTCGTAGCGGGCCAGCCGCCGTTCGAGCACGGACGCCACGAGATCCGCCGAAACGGTTTTCGGCGGCGGGTTGCGCGAGACGACATGTTCCCAAACCGCTTCCGTCGCATTCAACGCCCGTCGCGCATCGCCGTCAGCGTGACGCACCAGAAGATCCAGCGCGCTTTTCTCCAGCGGCGCCTTCGCCGAATCGCCTGCCAGATCGCCGGCAAGGCAGGCTACGGCGTTGCGAATGATTGTGGCGATGTGCTCGGGTTCCAGGGGTTCAAGGACAAATACCCGCAACCTCGAGAGCAGCGCGCGATTCAGCTCGAACGAAGGATTTTCGGTGGTTGCACCGATGAGCGTGATGACACCTTCCTCCACCCACGGCAGGAACGCATCCTGTTGAGCTTTGTTGAAACGATGAATCTCATCGCAAAAGAGCAGCGTGCCGCGCCCCTCCACATCCCCTCGTTGCTTGGCTCCCCTGATGATCTCACGCACCCGGGGGACGCCCTCGGTCACGGCACTGAATGAGACAAATTCGTGATCGGTGTAGTTGGCGATCAGCCGAGCCAGCGTCGTCTTGCCCGATCCCGGCGGCCCCCAGAAAACCATGCTGCCGGTGGTGCCGCGCTCGATGGTTTCGCGCAACGGTTGGCCGACACCCAGCAAATGGGACTGCCCGAGAAAAGCCTCAAGCCTTTCAGGGCGCATGCGGTGGGCGAGGGGGATTCGGGCATCCCCCGGCGCGGCGAAGAGCGACGGGTGCGCGGTCACGGGAGTGATCTTACCTGTCTATCGGAAGTTCGGCACGTTCACCCGTTACCGTGAATGCGCCGCGAGGTGCTGACGTCGTTCGAGCGGGCATGTCGTTTTGCGACTATGACTGATATTGTCCAGGATTCGGCAGGCAAAAATGACGGGGCCGCGGCTATGGTCCACACTGACGGGGAGCGTGGCCGCGTTGGACATGCAGTGATGGAGGTGCCCTGTGAATAGGACGGTTGTTGCTGTTGCCCTCGCTGGTACCACGCTGGGGGCCTTGCCGCTCGCCGCGCACCACGGTGCGGCCACCTTCGATACATTGACGGAAATCACGATGAAGGGCACGGTGACGGAATGGATATGGGCCAATCCTCATTGCTTTCTCAGGTTCGACGTCGCCGAGGAGGACGGCACCACCACGACTTGGGCTATCGAAACCGGGAATCCGGCCGACATATCCAACCGCGGTTGGGCGCGGCGGTCTTTCACGCCGGGCGATGAAGTCACCGTAACGCTCCAGCCGGCCAGGAACGGCGCACCCGTCGGCCGTGCCCGAGCCGTCGTGCTCGCCGACGGACGGAGATTCGAATAGGAGGCTCGGTATGCGAAAACGATTCGCGGTCTCGGCAATTGTCGCGGTGGCGGTGCTGACGGGACTGTCCACCGGGTTGGCGCAGACCTGGAACTTCCCCGGAATGACCGCTGAGGCATTCGACGCCGCCCCCGCCGGGGGGCCGGCGCCCGCGCGTGATCTGACGGGACTCTGGGACGCCGGCCGCGGGGGCATCGGTGGACAGGGCCAAGCGGCCGCCCGAGACGCGGCGCGGGCCTCGTTCACGCCGCTGGGGGAAGAGATGGTCCAGCTCAACAAGCCGGGGAACGGGCCACGAGCCGCTTCCGTGGCCGAGAACAATGACCCGCTGTCGACCGTCGGTGATCCGTCGGGGTTTCCCCGGAACGTGAACTACGAACTCCGGACCGTTCAGATGGTGCACACCGCCGACCATGTATTGATGTTGTACGCATTCAACAGGCGATGGCGCGTCATCTGGACCGACGGCCGAGCGCTGCCGGAGGATCCCGATCCGCGGTGGTTCGGCTACTCGGTCGGGCGATGGGAAGATGACTATACATTCGTCGTGGAGACGGTCGGGTTGACCGAGCGCACCTGGCTGGACAACAACGGCCATCCGCACAGCACCGCGCTGCACGTGGAGGAGCGCTACCACCGCGTCAGTCGGAACACGCTGGAGTTGACCGTCACCATCGACGACCCGTTGGTCTACACGGAACCGTGGTTGTCTCGCAATGGGTTGCCGCTGAAGTTGCTGCCGCCGGGCACGGATGTGATGGAGATGATCTATGCTGCCTCTGAGGCGCAGGCCTACAAGCAGTTCATATCCAGTCAAACCAGATAGGGGAGACGCGATGATGAGATACCTCACTTTTCTCTCAATGGCCTGCGCAGCGGCCGGGTCCGCTTGGGGTCATCACAGCGACGCGGGCCTGGATACGAACTCGATCGTGGCTTTCGAAGCGACGGTCACCGAGTTCGCCTTCCGGAATCCGCACGTTTACATCGGCGTGGAGACGACCGGCGACAGCGGCGAGCCGGTAGCGTGGTCGCTGCAGATGGGTGGGGCCAACGGCATGCGGCGCCGGGGCTGGACGCCGGACACGCTCATTGCCGGTGATCGGGTCACCGTCCGAGTCCATCCCGCGCTGGATGGGCGGCGGTATGCCGCTGTGGACTCCATCGACAAAGAAGGCGGGCTGGGTCTGACCGCCGTCGCCAGTACGTCCGCGGAGTCAGCCACAGCCGGCACCACCACTATGGCGGGCAATTGGCGAGCGGACACATCCAAACTCATCTCCTATCCCGGCGGTTTCGACGGGTTCTTTCACGCTCAGCTCAAGTTAACGGAGCGCGGCGCAGCCGCTCAGGCTCAATACGACCCACTCTCTGCCGAGAACCCCGAATCGACGTGCATCGGACGTCCCACACCATCCGCGTTCGTGTCGAGCGGCGGCTATCTGCTTGAGTTCCAGGTCAACGAAGACGACGACACCATCGTGATTCGAAGCGAGTATTTCGACGAAGAACGAACGATCCATATGGACGGCCGGACACATCCCGACGGCGATGAACG
The DNA here is from genome assembly GCA_965237785.1 of Candidatus Rariloculaceae bacterium. Lineage (GTDB taxonomy): Bacteria > Pseudomonadota > Gammaproteobacteria > Steroidobacterales > Rariloculaceae > UBA6522. The sequence goes on along the minus strand of OZ250159.1, from coordinate 3,427,757 downwards.
TTTCACCACCGGACATTCGATGGGCCGGTGGGAGGGCGATACGCTGGTGGTCGACACCACCAACTTCACCGATCATCGCTCCCCCTACCAGATCGGCGTTCCCTCCGGGCGAGGCAAGCACGTTGTCGAGCGATACCGGCTGATCGAGAACGGCACGCGAATGGCGGCCGAGTTCACCCTCGAAGACCCGGAGTACATCGCAGAGCCGCTAACCCATCGGAGAGAATTGATCTACTCGCCCCACCAGGAAATGTTTCGCCACAACTGCGACCCTGAAGCGGCCGGCCGTTTCGTTCGTTAGGGGCCTGCGATGAGACTGCCGAGATGACAACAACGCTCGTCGATCCCATCACGCTGGCCGCCCCCCTCAGATCGACGAACCGCTATCAGCGCTCGGATTTCGAATTCACCGTGTACGGCTGCATACCGGATCATCCCGACATCAGCGAAGAGTAGAACCCGTGAGCAGGAAAAATAGCCGCATCATCGCTCGAACGCCTGCAGGGATGGCTTGTCTGCTGACGGCGGCGAGTGCCGTCAACGCGCAACATCGCCACTCGGAGCACTTCGTCGCCCACGAGGTCGCCGCAGGCATGACCGACGGTTATCAGGTCGTTGCCGCTGACCTCAACCGCGATCGCCGGCCGGATCTGCTGGCCGTCGCATCCGGAGTTAGCGAGTTGGCGTGGTTTGAGAACCCGACGTGGGTGCGGCACGTGATCACGGACGGTCTTACCCGGCCCGAGAACGTTGCGGTCTTCGATACCGATGAGGATGGTATCCCCGAGATCGGACTCGTCTCCGGATTCAGCCAGTCGCCGGTGACGAGCACCGGTGCGGTGACGATCCTGACCCATCGAGGCGATCCCACCGAGCGTTGGGCGGCGCGGGAGATCGATCGCGTACCGACCTCCCATCGCGCCCATTGGGCGGACATCGACGGCAGCGGCCGGAGAGTGTTGGTGAATGCTCCCATGGTGGGGCCGCAGGCCGTACCACCGGACTTTCGGGATGAGACGCCGGTCGTCTTCTACCGCCCCGGCGCCTGGCAGCGCGAGCTGATCGCGACAATCGAGCCGTGGCACGGCAACCAGGTCGTCGTCTACCGGTTGCTCAGCGGCAACTGGACCCGAAATGTCATCGACACCCAGGTCAGCGTGGGTCATACGGCGATCGCCGCCGATCTGGATGGGGATGGCAGCGAGGAACTCATCGTGGCCGACCGGGGGGAAGCACGGGGAGTCTATCTCTACACCGCGGCCGACGGCGAGGGTACAAGCTGGGGAAAGGAAGTTCTGGACGACGACATACAGGCGTCCGGCTGTACCGCCGCCGATTTGAATGGCGACACGAATATCGATGTTGTCTGCATCGACCGGACGGAGGAACTGATGTGGTACGAGAACACCGGTCGATAAGCCTGGCCGCAGCGGCGCTCTTTCTGGCCTCGCCCGTGTCCGGCCATCACAGCGATGCCGGCATGGATACGAATGCCGTGGTGGCGTTCGAGGGTGCCGTCACCGAGCTTCGCTGGCGCAATCCGCATGTCTACATCAACGTTGAAACCGCTGACGAACGCGGTGAACCGGTCGAGTGGACGTTACAGATGGGCTCGACCAACGTGCTGACCCGCAATGGCTGGACGCGCGACACGCTCTCCATCGGAGATCGGGTCTCGGTTCGGGCGCATCCCTGGCGGGACGGACGACCCTATGGGCTGGTGCAGTCTATCGACAGGGACGGCGGCCTCGGCCTGGCTCCGAGGACCGCGATCCCGGATACGCCGGCGAGTACTTCGACCCTGGCGGGTAAATGGCGGGTGGACCGGTCGAACCTCGTCGCCTACCCGGGCGGCTTCGACGGCTATTTTCGAGCCAATCTCCAATTGACGGACAAGGCAAGGGCCGCTCAGGCCGAGTACGTGGTCTTCTCGGATCAGAATCCGGAGCTGACGTGCCTCGGACGCCCGACGCCCGCCGCGATACTTCAGGATGGGCCCTACCTGATTCAGATCGCGATCAACGAGGATGAAGAAACGGTCACAATCCGGAACGAGTTCTACGACGAATTGCGGACAGTCCATATGGATGGCCGAACTCACCCGGGAATCGATGAACGGCTGACCACCGGACACTCGATCGGTTGGTGGGAGGGCGAAACGCTGGTCGTGGATACCACCAATTTCGCGGATCATCGCTCGCCGTACCAGATCGGCGTTCCCTCCGGCGCCAACAAACACGTCGTGGAGAGATACCGGTTGGCCGCGGGCGGCACGCGGGCGGTGGTGGAGTTCACGCTCGAGGACCCCGAGTACATCGCGGAGCCATTCTCCGACACGAGGGAAGTGATCCATTCCCCGCAGATCCCCATCTACCCGTTCAACTGCGATACGCGTTCGACGAGCGTGTTTCTACCCGAATAAACCGGATATCCCGCCTATGTTCTCAGCGGGCGGATCGGCGACCGCACTATCATACTGGAAGTCTGTCATCGGATAGGACAGGCTAAGGCTGGGAAACCCGCTAGTCCGCGAGCTGGTCGGCGAGTCTTCGTACGTCCGATGAGGCAACCACTTCGCCCTCTGCGAAGTACGATTCGTGGTTCTTCTCGATGTCCCCTGGCCGGTAGACGTAGTTGACCATGATCCCCGCTGAGCGCGCAATGCCGGCCGCGGAGGGGTCTGCCGCCCAGTGCATGCGCTCCAATGCCGCGCCGTTGCCGAGATGGAATCGGGCCACCGCATCCGCGGGCTCCCCACTGCGCCTTACGTTCAACAGGTAATGGGCGCAGAGTCTCATCAGAACAGGGCGGTATCGGCATTGCGAACGTTGGCGATGGTCCGCCCCCGGGCGATCAACGGCCCGACCGCGCCCACCGACCCCTCGATCAGAGCGACTTGCACAAAGATCAGCGGATCATCCGGCATCGCCGGATGAAAAAAGGCGAAGCAGCGCCGGTCGTCCGCCAGCCGGGTACGCAGATCTTCCAGGGCTCCGATCTCGTGCACGGCTTCGTAGGCGACGATTTTCTCCAGCACGCTGGCGGGGGAATTCCAGTCGATTCGCTCCAGCAGCAGGAAGCCCCGGTTGAACCAGGAAATCAGGAGATGGCGAAGATCGGCATCGAGCGACCTCGATTTCGCCGCCCCGCTGAGTGCGGGCCAGGAGATCCCTGCCGGCATGCATGATGGACTCGAGGACCCGGGCCAGGCTGGTCAATCTGTTCTTCCTGTGAAATCTATCGTGGTAGCCTAACGAATATGCGCAGAGAGAACACGACGCAATCGATCGAAGGTGTGTACAGGCACAATTCGGGATCGCTGAAACGCTTCCTGACTCGTTTCCTGGACTCCCCGGTCGAGATCGAGGATGTGCTCCAGGAAGCCTTCCTGAAGTCCCTGGAAGCGGAGCGCAAGACTCGCATCAAGGCGCCGCGCGCGTTTCTCTTTACCGCCTGCAAGAATCTGGCGCTTAATGTCATCGCCCGGAATCGCCGGCGTCGAACGGATCCAGTAGCGGACTTTGACGAATTAAATGTCTCATTTGATGTCGAGGCCGTTGCGACGCTGGACCCGGAAGCGGCAATGGTGCTCGATCAGCTGATCGGGTTCGCCGGCGAAGCTGTGAAGGGCATGAGTCCGCGCGTCCGAGAGGTATTCGTGTTGCGGAAGGTCTATGGCTATTCGCATAAGGAGATTGGAGCGCGCCTGGGTATTGCAATCAGCACGGTGGAAAAGCATATTGCGCGCGGCGTGTTGCATATGCGGCGTCACGCGCTTTCGAAAGAGTCGGTTACGGCAGGCTTCCCTTCGAACAGGTAGCCGATCAACGATGGATCGGCGTCCGCGGCCGCTTGGTGGCCGTGCTGCAAGGTTGGTGAGATCAATTGGCTACGATTGTCGAATTACCGAATCGGGACGTTATCGAGGAGAAGGCCGCCGCCTGGGTTGCCAAGCTCGATGGCGGTGCTCTTTCGCGCAAGGAGTTGCGTGCGTTGCGGGCATGGGCGCTTGAGAGCCCCGATCACCGGGCTACGATCAACGCAATGGCGGCCGACTGGGACCGGCTCGATGGTCTTACGTTGCTTCGTCCCGACGAGAGCGTAGCGAACAGAGTCAATTGGCGGTGGCGGCGTGCCGGCGCGGCGCTGGCGGCCGGTTTGACGGTCGTCGCTGTCGCGACGGGTATCGTACAGATGCTGCCGGGCGAGCAGGCCGATGAGGTATTACCGGCGGGGGCGACGTACGTCACCGCAATCGGCGAGTTAAGGTCGGTCACGCTGCCGGACGGAACCTTCGTTCACATCAATACGAGCAGTCGCCTTCAGGTCGACTATTCCGATGAGACGCGCGGTATTGTCCTGCACCGGGGGGAGGCGTTCTTCGAGGTCGCGGAATCCGGGCGACCCTTTGTGGTCGCGGCCGGCAAGGGTCGGGTGACGGCTCTCGGGACGGCGTTTGCGGTGCGCGTATCGGAGGATAACGTCGTCAATGTCGATGTCACCGAAGGAACGGTGGTTATCACCGCGGGACTCGGGCTTGCCGCACCCGGCGGGACCTCCGCCGCGCTCAACTCGCGTGTAGCCTCCGCGGGCGAGGTCGTGCGCATGGGCGAGACGATCGAACTGGTACGCACCGTCGAACCGCAACTCCTGGAGCGTCAACTGGCGTGGCGCGATGGTATGCTGGTGTTCGACGGGGACTCGCTGGAACACGTCATAACCGAGGTCAGCCGCTATTCACAGGTTGAGATCGTGATAGCCGACGCAGCGCTAAGGGATCTCAAGGTGGGTGGCTATTTTCGCGCGGGCGACACGCAAGTGCTTCTAAACACCCTCTCGACGGGTTTTGGCATCGATGTGGAACGGGTTCGCCCGGGATTGGTTTACTTGCATCCAGCAGGGCGTTAATGAACAGCTAACAGGTGCCGTCTGCAAGTGAAGCGAGCGAGCCGGCCGGTTCGGATGGCGAGGGGAACGGGTTTGGGGCCGCCTTGCGGCAAGTCTGGGCCTGGGATCGACAGATGCGGAGGACGAGCCCGCCACACAGGCCGCGGAATTCGACCTCGGAGTTGGTCTGTTGGAAGAGGTCGTCGTGACGGCTCGCAGACGGGAGGAGAGCCTCAAGGAAGTTCCCGTCGCCGTCTCGGTCATCACCGGGGACTATGCAAGAGAGGCCGGAATACTCGATCAGTATGATTTGATGGCCGAAATTCCCGGCATTCAATACGATCAGACCAGGGCGCCGCCTTCGGACGGGCAACGTTCGCCGACGCCATCAACTATGTCTCAAGGGATCCCGGCGATGAGTTCGAGGGCGAATTCAGGCTCGCCACCTCGGACCTGAACAGAGACGAAATCGGAGTCTCTTTGAACGGGCCGATCGGCGACACGCTTGGGTTTACGTTCGATGCGAGCTTCGACGAATTCCAGGGCCTGTAAACGCCATCCGAGATAGCTCTGCCGAGTCCATTTTTTGTCCGGCTGGTACGGCGATTGTTGGCGAGACCGGTAGAAACCGCGCCGTGCTCGTATAATCCAACTGCTGTCCTCGGCGTTCGAGGTGTTTTGGCCGACGAATCGCCGCTCGAAAATTGCTGGTTCATGGGGAGTGTCGCCAATGCGAAAAATACCTATACGAAGGAAGGTTTCCTGGCTGGCCGGTACATTGCTGGTCATCGCGGTCGGAGCACCGGCGCAGGAGTCGCCGTCCGGCTTCACGAAGACCGCGGACGTCGTCTACGCGGATGTAGACGGCCACGAACTCAAGCTGGATCTTTACCTGCCGGCGGATGCAGCCAGTCCGCCCCTGCTGGTCTACGTGCACGGGGGGGCGTGGCGTGGCGGTTCGAAAGATCGGGTCATGACCACGGCGTTCGTCGATGACGGCTACGCGATGGCCAGCCTGGACTTTCGGCTCTCCGGCGACGCGAGGTTTCCCGCGCAGATCCACGACATCAAGGCGGCGATCCGCTTCCTGCGAGGGAATGCCGGGACGTTTGGCTACAATCCCACGCGGCTGGCCATCCTCGGGTCATCTTCGGGCGCGCATCTTGCGACACTGGTGGGCGTGACCAATGGAGAGGACGAACTCGAAGGCCGAATAGGGGATCACCTCGACCAGTCTTCCGATGTCCAGGCGATCGTGAGCTACTACGGCGCTTCCAATCTCACCACGATACTGGCGCTGTCGACGCCGCACGGGCTGAGTGTGCGCTCTCCCGCCCTGGACCTGCTGTTGGGCGGCCAGCCGGACGAGGAAGTCGACCTGGCGCAATTGGCGAGCCCCATCTTCCATGTGGACGCGTCGGATCCCCCCTTGCTGATCCTGCACGGCGACCAGGATCCGCAGATGCCCATCAACCAGTCTCACGAACTGCATCACGCCTACAAGGAGCAGGCTATCCCGGTCCAGTTCGAGGTCGTTCACGGGGCCGGGCACGGTGGGGAGCGATTTACCGATGCAAGGCGTAACGCACTGGTCAAGGCGTTCCTCGACGAGCAGTTGCGGTGAATATGCAGACACGTGCGACCGGGGAAAATCCAGCGTGATACAGTTTGAGTTGACCGAGGGGCCGGATAATCGTACGAGCTGAGCTGCAGGTCAGGGAATAGAAAAATCTGAGAGGAGCCATGAGAAAATTGCTCAAACTTACCGGCGCACTTGTCGCCGGCACACTCGCTACCTTGCCTTTCTCAGCCACGGCGCATCATTCGATGTCCGAATTCGATCGCAGCGGTATGACGGAAGTCGAGGGCGTCGTTTCCCGGCTCTCCTGGCAAAACCCGCACATCCTGTTGACAGTTACGAGCACGGACGAGAGCGGCGCGGAGGCCGTCTGGAATCTCGAGGGTGCCGCCGTGAGTGCGCAGCGCCGCCGCGGACTGACGGGCAATGAAATTTCGATCGGCGACGCCGTCCGGGTGGCCGGCTGGCCTTCCACCCGCAGGGACAACTATCTCCAGGTCGTTCACGTCCTGCTGTCGGATGGTGTGGAAGTGCTCGTCGGCGGCGCACCGGGGCCCCGCTGGGCGACCGAAGCGCTGGGCAGCGAGCGCGACGTGCTCGATCCCGAAAGAGTGGCCGCGGCCACGGGCGACGGCATCTTTCGAATCTGGAGCCAGGGTTCGCGCGCCTGGTTCTTCACCGGGCGTTCGGGATACCAGCTGAACGAGTCCGCCGCCGCGGCGGTCGCTGCGTGGGACGATATCGCGGACAACCCGATTATCGAATGCGTGGCGCCGGGTATGCCGGGATTGATGGGTAACCCCTACCCGATGGAGTTCACCCAGGTCGGCGACAACATTGAGCTGCAATTTGAGGAGTTCGACGCGCTGAGGATCATACATATGGGCGAAGGCGCCGCCGATCCGGAAGACGTGCCGTTGTCGCATCTCGGTTACTCGGTCGGGCGCTGGGAGGGCGAGACGCTTGTCGTCGATACCTCGCGGGTCAACTGGCCTTACTTCAATCGCTCCGGCGCACCGCAGACGGAGAACGTAAGAATCAACGAGCGATTCACGGTCCAGGAGGACGGTAATCGACTCGAGTGGATCCTCACGGTGGATGAACCCGCCACCCTCGTTGAGCCCTTCGTCCTCGACGGGTATTTTGTCTGGAAGCCGGGCGAAGCGATCAACCCCTACGAGTGCACCCTCGAGGAGTGGGCATCGGCCGAGAACACGCTCAGCAACTGACCCGCATCTTCAGGGGAACCATGGCAACCATGGAGTTTTTTCCAATGAGAGGCTTCGGAGGAAAGTTATCCGCCATGCTGCTGGCGGTGGCCGCGACCAATCTGTACGGCCATCATTCCATTGCACCGAATTTCGACGTGGAGCGGGAGATCGTCCTGGCGGACGCGATCATCACCGAGTTCAAGTTCGTCAGTCCCCACGTCTATATCTATATGGATGTTCCGGACGCGCAGGGCGCACACACCGGCTGGCGTTGTGAGATGGCAGCGGCCAGCCGGCTGATTCGTCGCGGGTGGACGGCCGAGACACTGGTTCCGGGTCAGATCATCTCTGTCGACGGATCGCCGGCGCATCGCGAAGACAACACCTGTCACGTGACCACCATTACCCTGGACGACGGGACAATGATCGCTGAATTCGCCGGGCGTCCTACCGCGGCCGAGGCTTCGACGGCCCTGGTCTCCGAGGAGGATGCGCGATCGCGGCCGGCGTATCTGCCGAACGGCCAGCCCAATCTTCGCGGGCCGTGGGTGTCCACGCAGCCGTCCCTCGAGATGCCGGATATTGAGCCCACGACTGCCGGCGAGCAAGCCGGGGCCGGGTTGGTTCGGCACTTCGACAGTCCGGCACTTCGTTGCGAGCCCATGAACATCCTTGCCGACTGGATATTCGAGCGAGTCACAAACGACATCTACCAGGACGATGACACGGTTACGCTGCAGTACGGCTATCTGGATCTGGTCAGGACGATTCATCTCGACCAGGGCGAGCACCCGGCAGAGATTTCGCCGAGCGCTCTCGGTCACTCGATCGGTCGCTGGGAGGGCGACGTGCTGGTGGTCGATACCATCGGATTCGAGGCCGGCGTTCTGGACCACGTGGGACGAGGCGGATTCCCCATGCACAGCGACCAGTGGCATGTGGTGGAGCGGTTCGAGGTTTCCGCGGGTGGACGCACGTTGACGCGATCCTATACCTTCGATGACCCTCTGTTCATGCAGGGCACGGTTACGGGACAGGATTGGGCCTCGCTAACCACCGAACAATATTCTCCCTATAACTGCGAGGAGTTGAGCGGGCAGAACAATCAGCGGCCCGTCGACCTCGACGATTCCTCGTAACGTGACCATGAAACAATTCCATGATCGTTCTCACAGTTGCAATTAGCCTTGATTCGTCTCTTCCCTCCACGCAGGCCAGTTCACGTCAGTTGCATGTTCGAACGACAAGTATTTATCGATATCGAACGATCTATGGCCGAGGAAAACCACCAGGTTGCTACAATCCCACCGCGCACTCGGCACGATCAATCCATGATAGTCCAGCATGAATGCTGCCTCTCCGATTGATTGTCCCAAATTGCTCGTCGGCCGCGATGCTCGCGGATCTTCCATTCCAAACGCCACCAGCCGATCAACATCAAGTTCCAAAATGTTTTCCAGCGAGACGGATAACCTATTGAGCAGCATATGAGACGATGACATAACAGGTGCTCTGGAAAGATGGTGGTATGCTTCCGCTAAAGCACCATTTTCCTGAAGACTCGTATACAGTACATCGAATCGCCCTTCGGGCGACCAACGGCCACCACTTGAGCTAACAGCCAGCGGATTTCGCGTCGCCCATGTAACGCGCCAAACGTCTCCCCTGAATCGGCGACCTTCCAGGGCATCTAAACCAGCAAGCAGTGTTGGATCGAGAAAATCAACCATTTAGTCGCAATTGAAGAGATTATAGGTATGCGAGTGAGTCGAGTTTTTCAATTGCCTGCAGGACTTCGTCGGTCCGGTCCTCATGAATCAGCTCAATCGCTGTCTTGCCACCCAAGAGATCATTGCGCGCATAGAGCCACAATCGGGTTTCATCGGCGCTGTAGAAATCAGCCAGCCGGTAGACTACATACCTGAGATCCGACAGGACTAACTGCGTCTTCGGGTGTGGTGCTGCGGTACCATTAGACCAGCGGGACACGGTTGCTTTGGAAACTCGCGTAATATTTGCAACGTCTATCCCTGAAAGCCTTCCACGGTCTCGGAGATCGGCGATTGTCTTGATCACTGCACTCTGACTCATGGGCCTAACCCACCTTTAAAACCCATCGGAGTCGCCAATTCCGCAGCTTTAGCGTCCAGTATTATTTCGGCATCGGAATCCAACAGAGTTGCCACCAGATCCTTTTGCCTACGCAAGTGACTAGCATCTACGACCGCTCGCCGGATTGGCGCCCGGCCAGCCGCGTACAGATTTTCCAATGTGCGATAGCCCGTATGGCCGATGCGCACGAAATGGCGGATCGGGTGCTTTTGCGGATGCAGTGCTGAGATAGTTCCCATATCCGAAATTTACTCTTTTGTTTCACGTAAGGCAATCGTGAAACATAAATGAATCATTCGGTTTCCAATTCAGTGAACTCAGATCAACTCCCGATGGTGAGCGAGACTGTCGCCTGTAACAGTCGGCACGACCATGACCTGGAAGAACTTCATGACGGTGCAGACTTCGGTGAGTGACGTCGCTGAATTGGACCAGGGATCGGTTGGCGGCAGCCCAAAGCGTTCGCTGGACGGACGCGATGACTCTGGACGACACCGGGCGGCTCGATTCGGCCCTGTTTACCTACCTGCGCCTGAGTTATATCCCACCGGTGTCCGGCGATGGGCAGCGGGCGGCGAACTGCTGACACGGCCGATCGGCAACACGTAGTCGTACGACCCCTCGGTTCTTATGTGGCTCTCGTAGGCTGACAAATCGGTCACTCCCCGCACTGGCCACGATTGGCAAACTCCCTGGCAATTCCAGCTCTCTCCGGATTCCGGAAAGACAAGCACGCTTGCCACATCGCCTTCGACAAGCGAGGCGGCTGGAGTCAAATAACTCATGGACTCAGGTGGGGTAAGCCGCGCATGAATGTTACCGACCAGAACGAATACCACGTCATTATCGGATTCCTGCGAGAGATGGGTGATATTGGCGGCCATGTCGGCGTTTGAAGAAATACCGAAGTACTGGATTTGCCTATCTGCCCACCGACCTACCATCGGGGTTACCGAAACCAACCTCCTGGTCGAAGCGCGCAGTCCTCGAAGTGCCTCGACCAAATTCAGCATGGCGACGCTGGAACGGCCGTCTGGCAAGTTGAGTCCCCGTTGCCAGAACGGGTGACGGAGAAATTCCTGCACCGCCTCGCTGTCGCCGTCGGATTCCAAGAACCTGTCCAGGCTTGAATGAATGTCGGTTCGAAACTCGAGCGCGACGCGAACCTCACCGTCCTGTAGTTCCAGGTACTGACAAATCGCCGCCAGGAATACCTCGGGCGTTTCCTTGTTACCGTGTAGCTCGCCGAAAAAACACTACATCGGCATCAATATGGGGTATATCAAAGGCTCTTGGCGGGCCGTCGCAAACGTTTTCCTCGGCGGATCCTCTGCTAGCTGCGAGGATCAAGGCAATACACAGGATCGTCTGTGATATCCGTTCCGTCATTTCGTTATCTCTGGAAATGCGAGTGTCGCGGCATACTCGGCTGCTGACTTCCTGCCCAACACATAACCATACTCCGTCATGTGTTACGAGAAGCTTGTATGAAGCCCCTAGGAACGGCCTACTGGGAGCCGAAGTCCGAGGCGGCGAAGATCCGCCGAAAGGGATCTTCCACAGTTTCACGTTGCCGAGTACATGCACAGGCGTGCGGCCTGCCTGGCCGATCAGCAGCAGCCCGTGGACCAACGCGTTGGGTTGATTGCCGGCGAAAATCACGCCACCGCGCGCGGGGACATTCTCCAGGCCCACGACCTGGATACGCTTGTAGAACGTGCGGGCAACCAGACTCAGGAATCGAACAAGCGCACGGTAAAGCATGGTAGGAGGCGCTGCGCCCATTTCGGTTGCGAGCAAACTAACGGAATGTCTCAGGCACCGCTATTCTGTGTCTGCCGGAGCGGCAAATGGCTATTGGGTTGGGAAAGAGGCCGGTTTTCAGTGACGCTGGTCATCCTGACGACGAAAACATGCAACCCGCATGGATCGGGGATCAGGTACCCTACATGATCCGGATCTTGGAGATCCCTTCACCGCCGAGTCCATCCTCGCTAAAATCTAGCGACTTTGTTCACTTATTTATGGGACACAATCCCAGTTTTTGTTTTACATAAACCTCATTTGGTTGTTGTACTACAAAAATCCTTGAGCTAACATCTTCATGTAACACTCCAAGGAGAGATCATGGGACGGCCAAGGTCCGAGAATCCCAGAACAAAAATAACAAACATCCGGCTTACTGAAGAGGAGCGCTCGGAATTTACGGACGCTGCTGCCGCGCAAGGCTACAAAAACGTAAGCGAATATATTCGCTACCTTCACGCGATATCCAGAAAGGCCGCCAAATCAGGGGCAGACAGCCGGGCGGTGGATGTTCTCAAATATCCGGCGACACTATTGCGCCTCTTTCACGAGACCGATTTGGGCAATGTTCTTTGGGGTGACTCTCGCGGCTACCTCTTCAATAGAGCCGCTCCCGGAAGCGTCGACCTGATCATGACGAGCCCGCCATTCGGCTTAGTGCGTAAGAAAAGTTACGGAAATGAAGACGCCGAAAACTATTGTGACTGGTTCCGATCATTTGCCACAGGCTTCCGTCGCGTCCTGAAGGATTCTGGTAGCTTGGTTATCGACATCGGCGGTTCTTGGGTGCCGGGGCAGCCGACCCGGAGCCTCTATCACTTCAAGCTCCTCGTTATGCTCGTCGAGGAATACGACTTCCACCTTTGCCAGGAACACTACTGGTGGAATCCGTCGAAGCTCCCGACACCCGCTGAATGGGTGAATGTTCGGCGCGTCCGTGTTAAGGACGCTGTGAACACCATATGGTGGCTGTCCAAAACTCCTTATCCGAAAGCCAACAATAAGCGCATTTTGCAACCCTATAGCAAGTCCATGCGGCATTTGCTGAAAAACGGCTACCAAGCGAAACGTCGTCCATCCGGGCACGACATTTCCAACAAGTTTCAGAAGGACAACGGTGGCTCTGTCCCACCAAATCTGTTGGCGGTCGCAAACACCGAGTCCAACGGACGCTATCAGGATCATTGCCGAGCAGAGAACATCGCCATCCATCCAGCGCGGTTTCCCGCGCAGATCCCGGAGTACTTCATACGCTTCTTAACCGATCCTGGCGATCTGGTGGTCGATCCCTTCGCCGGCTCCTGCGTGACCGGCGTCGTTGCAGAAAACCTCCTGCGCCAATGGGTGTGCTGTGAACTCTCCGAGGAATACTTGCTCGGTGCTCGCGCGCGTTTTACGCCCGCCGTACAGCCTTTACCGAAGGAGCGCGATGCCCCTTATCAGATTGCATCTCCCTGTTCTCTATCCGTTAAGGATCAGGACGTACCGCTCTTCCAAGACGGAGGTGCCCGGCGCCCCTTTGCACTCTCCCCTAAGACAGCGATTTCAGACAAGCAATCAGACGGACTACAGGTTGAACGCCCCACCGCCCTCACCTCTGACCTACTTACAATTCCATAGCCGAGGAGGTGATCTGCGCCTGATCTCGCCCTTTCTCGTGACTGCCCCTACCCACGCCATTGATCTCATCGACCGACTCGGTTTCGCTCCAGTCTTCTCCCTGGGAACTGCCGAATGGCAATCCGTTCCCGACACGCCTGGCGTTTACGTTCTCTTTGACCGCGAAGAGACTATTTATGTTGGTATGGCCGGTCGAGACCGTAAGGGGTCTCTCCGCCGCCGCCTGCGCGACCACGCGAGCGGGCAGATTGTTAACATGTTCGCCCAATATCTCCTGTTCGACCGACTGCTCTTCACGGATGATCCGCCCCGCACTCCCCGTGAGGCAACCTTACGCTGCCGCGAGTATATTCGTAAATACTGCGCCGCTCGGTATCTGGCCCTCGACAACAAGGCAGATGCGGTCCGCATCGAGAAGACGCTGCGGCAAGCGCTGAACCCCAGCTTCAATGGGACTGGCTGAGCAGCCTGTCTCTCACCCATCCCCTTAACGCACCCTCCCTAATCGCAGGAAAATCCACCGCCCCTACTGTCGGTGACGCGTCCTCCAAAACGTCAGGGGAACCGATACTGAGCACTATCAGTGATCGGCGTATTAATTGATCGATCGAGCCCGAACCGCTGTATCCTCGCGCATAGCGAACGACTTGGGAGACTGCTTCCCGGAACCGTGCCGCCGCCGTATCTGCTGCCACATACTTCACTTCGATGATCGCCGCGACCGCCAGTTCGAATCGCCTCCACTGGTCAAGTGGTGCGATTAGAGTACTGTTCAGCACGCGCCGTAGCGCCTCCTCTTCTCCGGCCTCAATCCCCGTCAGCGTGATATAGGCGGCGATCGCATGACGATAAATCATCCGCCGCGAGCGCGCGGCATCCCTGAGCGCCCCGAGGCCCGGTCGCCGGTTAGCCGCCACATGCTTCAAGGGTTCGCGCATTACGTCTAGCCGCTTCACAGCCGCAATCTCGCTCATGGCTGTCTCAATCAACCCGGCGTAAGCGGAAGTCGGTGATATCCTGCTCAAGGGCCGTCATTACACCGCTACCGACGCCATCCGCGCATTGATTCGCTCCTGCTGATTCGAGTTGAGGCCAAAGGCTTCGATTGCCGCGTTTGCCAGAATTTCCGCATCGTGGACAACGATTCCGTCGAGCATCGGCAGAAATACCCTATCTACCGCATCACGTAGCGCATCCCGCATAGTTGACGATGGCTCGGCAAAGAACTCGGCGCCATCTTCCATGGCTTGAACGGCTTTGATCGCATCGATGATTGGCGCGGGGCCAAGCGGCCGAACCTTGTTGATCGCACTCCAGAACTCCGCCAAAGGGCTGCGAGCACCTTCGTCCGGCACAACCCAAATGGGGTCTTCTTTGCTCAAATAGGCTGCGATGAAGCCTGCTGTGTCACGAGGTGCATCAACATAAACCCAACCGAACCGGCGGCTAAGCGCATACGACATCTGATAGAGGGCCGCCTTGTCGATCGAATTAATTGTCGCGATTAGCCGCCAAGCAGGACCTGGGGCAAATTCGTGCGTTTCCGCCGACGGCTTGCTTTCGGGCAAGATCACATACTGTCGGCTGTCCGTCTTCTCTATGTTCAACCGGTAGGGCAGCGTGGTTTGCTGACCACTCAGCACAGTGAATAGCGGACCGATCACTTTATCGATATCACAACGATTGAGCTCGTCGATAATTAGTGGCCGGTCAAAGTTTCGCAGTAACACGCCAGGTATAAATGCAACCGTTCCGCTCCCCACGGGTTGGTACCCACCGATGATATCCTGCGAACTCCAATCCGCAGATCCGGTGATCAGCGTCCATTTCCCACCTGTTAGGGTCGCGGCGATCCATCGCGCGAGCGTCGTCTTCCCCGTGCCGGGCGGCCCGTAGAGCATGATGTGCTGCTTGCCGGACTTCAGCGCCGCATTAATCTGCCGATATACAGCCGGGTCGATCCCCAAGAGATCCGTATTCTCCGGTATGACGAGCCTTGCGGCGTTGCGCCATGGAAGACGAAGAGCGCATACACCTCAAATCCATCTTCGAGGAAATATTTGTTCTTTTCCAGACGAATGAGAGGTACCAAGCGGAAAACCACGCCCGCCTTGTCCTCCTGCGCCGTATTAATCGCCCCAAGGTTTAAAGCGCCCGTACGCGGATTGACCGCTCGCACTCCACCTCCAATCGGTTCAATATGATAAAGCCATCTCGGCGGCTTGTTGGCAGAATAGGTTGGTTCCTTCCAATAACCCTTGATCAAATCGATCTCGTGTCTTGATCCAAACCCCTTGCCTGTCTTGAAGCCGCATCTGGAGAACTGAAGCCCCTTGTCCTTCAGTCGATCAGCGAACCACAGGAAGAAATCCGACTCTTAGATTTTCGGCGCGGTCTCAGTCATTTTTGCTTGTACAATTCCAGTCGACGGAGTGAACGGACTCGAAAACACTATCATCATGGGTGGATTGCGTCGATCTGCCGGTCACTCTGGCAGAGCCAAACAATAAAACGAATCCCCATTCTGCGAGGGTAGCCAATACATCTTATGTCGCACTAGAGTTGGCTACGAGGAGATAGCATCTTGCAGTTAACCAAGACCGAACTATTGCGACAGGTTGAACGCGGTTTCGAGGCGGGCGGATGGACAGTGCTTCACTTGAGCAGCGTAGGGGACCACCCGGCACGCTATCGGATCACCCTTGGAGACCATCGCTTCACCGTCCGCGTATATATTTGGAACATCTCACATGGTGGCGGGCAAAGGAGCGTAGCTGAATACCGTATTCAGATCACGGGGCTCAACCCCAACCAATTCATCCCCGAGACTGGAGGCAAGACGCTTATTCTCGGGTACTGGGCGAATGAGCAGGTTTTTGCTGCCTTTGACTATCAGTTCCATGCCAATGTGCTTGGCGGCTCACCATCCTTTCAAGTTGGCGAGACTGCTCTCATAGATGCCAACAAACAGCGATTTTCCGTGCATGAGAAGGGGAATCAAGAGCTGGTAATTGCTTTTCGCCCTGACTTCATAGGTTCTTACGTTGAACATCTCGAAGCCCTGCATGGAATAGGTCAGCAACCGAACGAAGTAGAATTCCTCTCACAACTTGCTGCGAACCCTGCGGCTACAGACCAGTCCGACATCGAAGCCGCCGTACAGGTACCAAGACAACATGTCGTCGTCCAGACACGTAAGGCCCTCCGCGCACTAGACTTCAGAGACCGGGTGCTAACCGCCTACTCGCATCAATGCGCTATATGCGGGATACAGCTAAGACTCCTTGACGGCGCCCATATCTTGCCTGTGTCGGAACCTGGCAGCACTGACGAGACGTCAAACGGAGTAGCCTTATGCGCCCTGCACCACCGAGCGTATGATCGAGCGCTGCTGACATTTGACGTAGATTACAGGATCAATCTCAATGACATGCAAGTTCACGAACTCGTTGTCACAGGCCACGATGGGAAATTGTCAGAATTCAGAGATGCCCTCCGCCGCACGCTTCATCTTCCTCCCGACAGGCGAGATCGGCCGAACCCATCATTTGTCGAGCAAGCTAATGCGTTAAGGGGCTGGAAACTCTAGCGTTCGCCGCCTGCACACATTCGACAGATTGACCAGTTTGAATTAGCGAGAGATCCAATTCACCGTCAAAACGTACGCGACCGCGAAATCTTAATCCAAGTTTAACACCGTATATTTTAATTGTATTATTCTCAATAACTTACGCGGTCGAAATCGCGCGTAGGGCACTACATTCCAGGGTTCGGACGGTGTTTCGGTTCAGACGATCATTTTCTGAGTTGCGCCGTCGGCGGTCGCCGCGACGCCGAGCGCGTCGAGGATGGCCTGTTGTTTCGGTTCGGCTTGGGTGGCCTTGCGCACGTGCAGGGTACGCCCGTCGGCGCGCTTGAATGTCGCGGTGACGCGTTGGCGGGCGGCGAGGAAGGCAACGGCCGGCTGTCACGCCTGCTGGCGAACGTGATGGCCTTGCAAGCCGGGTGGCTGAGCTGGATTACACACCATGGGACGAATACAAGACCGATTACTTTGCCGCGATTCAGGCAGGGCTAAGCGATTATGAACCGATGAAAGGATTGGTTCGGGAAAGCGCCTTGCGTTTCATGGCTCCATTATAGTCGATCGGGCTTTGGACGAACTCGCCACGGAAACGGGCCCTTCCTCATGAACACTGCCCCCATCGTCTCCAAAGTCTGGAGCTTCTGTACCACCCTGCGCGATGACGGGGTGAGCTACGGCGACTACCTGGAGCAGCTCACCTATCTGAACTTACTGCAGTCAGGGCACGGTTACGGGACAGGATTGGGCCTCGCTGACCACCGAACAATATTCTCCCTATAACTGCGAGGAATTGAGCGGGCAGAACAATCGGCGGCCCGTCGACTGACTGATCCAATCCACGCGGGACAACGTCATTAACCGTCAATGCGCATCGGTCCCCGAGCGTGCGCGGAGCGGTTTACGGCAGTCCCAGGAACGTGGCTGGGTTGCGCTTGGTCATGACATCGATCTCCGCCTGCGTGATGCCGGAGTCGATTAACCGCGAGACGATAACGTTAAGTCCATCGGTGTGTACCGGATTTCCCGGTTGCCCCAGGTCCGTGCTGAGCGCGACATTCTCCAGACCCACTTCGCGAAGCTGCGCCAGGAATTGATCGAATTGCTCATCGCTTCCCAATGCCAGGGAGATCGGGTACTCGAGTAGCGCTCCCAGGCGAGCCGCCTCCCGCTGTGTTGCAACGGTCATGGCGACCGAGGCCACCCGTGGTATTCGCCATGTGCTCGACGGCAACGGGATTGATGCCGCCCACGGCGCGGTTGAGTGTAATTCCGCCGTAGGCTTCGATGTCCTCGACGACCTGGGACACCAGGTAGGCAAGCGACGCCGTGCGCGTGTAGTGGTTCTTGAAGAGCAGCCCGCGCATGCCGTGGCGGCGGGCCAGGCGCGCTGTTTCGATAGCGTCGACAGATCGCGCATCGCTATCGGGCGCGGAATGGACATGGAGATCGATCATGCCGTCGAGTTGCGCCTGCGCCGACACGGCGGGGATGAGCAACAACAACGGGATTAGTCGTTTCATGGTGTTCCTGCGTTACTCCCGATTCAGAGTGGCAAGCCGCTAGGTCGTGAATACGTTCGGGTGGCCAAGCTGGAGCGCCATCCCAAGATCGTCTCCGAAGAACCAACCCGTGGCCCAGCGGGCGCCGTCGAAGGTCATGATGCCCACCTCCGCCGCTTCGATGGGGCCGTTCGTCGGCGGCATGCCGAACAGGCTCCGCGTATTGGTTCCGCTGAGCCTGAACTGTATCCACACGCTATCCCCTTCGGCGAGCACGTGATCGACCTTGTCCTGGCGATCCGGAAAAGCCTGGCCGATACCCTGGTCACCGAGCCCGTTCGCGTTGCCGTAGTCGCCGAGATGCTTGAAGCCGCCCCGCAGATACTCGTCGTACGGACGCCCGGGCCGGCCGGGCAACACGCCGGGGGGCGGCGACGCTGACTTGTACGCCGAGACCATCAGCTTGTTGCGGTAGGTCTGCGAATCCACCGGACTCGCCAGGATTTCCTCCAGGACAGCCTGGCCAGGGCGCGCCTGGGTCATTGGCTCCGGCACGATCAGCCTGCCGTCGCGCCTGGCGGGCAGCCCGACGCCGAGTTGCTTCAGCAACTCCACCTCATCCGCCATGAACCACGCCTCAACGATCTTGCCGTCGGCAAGCTTGAATATCCCGACTTCGTGGATATCGATGGTGTTGCCCGTCGCGGGGATGCCGAAGAAGTTGCCTTCGTGAGTCCCTTGTACGCGAAACAACATGCCGACCATGTCACCGTCCGCGACCAACTGCTCGATCGTATCCATTCGATCGGGAAACGCGGTTCGCACCGGTTGCGCCGCTTCCGCCAACTCCGAGCCGCTGGCGTTGGCCGCGAGGTTTTCAAAACCGCTTCGGAGTCGCCGGTAATCCGGTGACTGGACCTCCTTGAGCACCTCCGCATAGTCGGCCGTGCCCTGGGACTCCTTGAAGAGTCGCACCGCGGCTCGGTTTCGCTCCTCCTGCGCGGTTGTGTCCTGCGCGAAGGCCCAGCGGGCGCCCGGCGCACCGAGTGCGATTGCGGCGCCCGTACCAAAACTTGTTCTCAAGAATGTTCGTCGTGTGGGCATTATTTCCCCCTTGTTGTCCAGGCTTCTGAATTGTACTGTCGCAATTCTATACGCGTTTGGCCTTCGGGAGGCAGAGGCTTCAGGGTCTCAGTTTCGATTCGCAATTTTCTTGAAGGGACGCGGGTTGACCCAGAACCAACTGCCAAAGACCACAGCCCCGAACAGCGTATAACAGGCAGCAAAGACCCAGGGTGGCGCTTGGTAGTACAAAAGCGCGTCCAACCAGTGGGCCACGAACGAACCGGGATAGATCGTATCGCCGGCGCGAAAACGGAGCGTCATCTCGAACGTAGTAAGTGGGCAGACGGCACCGAGCCAGGATTGAATGACCACCACGGCAATGGCCAGGAGATGCGTGACTCGAAACCAGGGATTCCGGACCCACGACCATTGACGGGCTTTGCCGGCGAAGACAAGCAAGAGACCGACAACGACGAAAACAACGAATAGCAGGTGCAGCACCAGGACTGCGTCGGCAACCAACAGGAAGAACATGGATGATTGTGCCAACTGTTCCTCTATGAAGCGACTTACCTCGATTCGCTCGGAAGCGTACTATAGCCGTCATGAATGAGGAGGGGGAAATGAACACCAAAACAACCATACATAGACTGCTCACGGTCTCGACTACTGCAATGATTCTCGCCTTTGCGACAACCGCAAACGCTCAGGAATCGGTAGCAATCGACGGCGATGACATCGGCGGTGTCGTCACCAGCGCGAACGGCCCCGAGGCCGGCGTTTGGGTCATTGCCGAGACGAACGATTTTCAGACGCGCTACGCCAAGATCGTCGTAACCGACGACCGTGGACGCTATCTCGTTCCCGATCTTCCGGACGCGGACTACGAGGTCTGGGTGCGGGGCTATGGCCTCGCCGACTCCGAGAAGGTGGCGGCAAGTCCCGGCGACGCCGTGGATCTGACCGCGGTGGTCGCACCCAGTGCAGCCGTCGCGGCAGAGATTTATCCGGCGATCTCCTGGTACGCGATGATGCACCTCCCTGACGAGAGCGAGCTGCGGAATATCCACGGAGGGTTGAACCTCTATATCAACACCATGAAGAACAACGGCTGCGTGGGCTGCCATCAGATGGGTAACCTTGCGACCCGCACGATTCCCGATGCGCTCGGTGAGTTCGACTCCTCGGAGCAGGCGTGGATTCGCCGCGTTCAATCGGGCCAGGCAGGCGGCAACATGGTGACTCCCCTAGCCGGCACCCTCGGCGGCGTACCGTTCAAGTACCTCGCAGACTGGACCGATCGCATTGCGGCCGGTGAACTCCCGAGCTTCATACCCGAACGTCCCCAGGGCATCGAGCGAAATGTCGTAGCCACGGTGAGAGACTGGGCGGATCCCAAGTCCTATCTGCACGACCTGGCTTCGTCCGATCGGCGGGACCCGACAGTCAACGGTTACGGCCCGATCTACGGTTCACCGGAGCTCTCCACGGACAACTTTCCGATTCTCGATCCGCTAAAGAACGTATCCACAACGTTCAAGGCGCCGGTGCGCGATGCGGACACGCCGACCAGCAACAGCGCACCTGTCGTCCAGCCCTCGCCCTACTGGGGCGAAGAGAGAATATGGGATAGCCAGGCCAACTCACACAACCCGATGCTGGATCACGAAGGACGCGTCTGGTACACCGCCCGAGTTCGGGGCCCGAGCAACCCGGACTTCTGCCGCGAAGACTCGGACCATCCCTCCGCAAAGGCCTTTCCCACCGCTCGCGCCAACCGGCATCTATCCCTGCGCGACCCGGAAACCGGCGAGTACACGTTCATCGACACGTGCTATTCCACCCATCATCTGCAGTTCGCCGAGGATGAGAACCACACGCTGTGGACCAGCGGCGGCGGCGAGGTGGTCGGCTGGCTCGACACCAGGATGTTCCTCGAGACCGGCGACGCGGCCAAGTCCCAGGGCTGGACCGCGGCGATCCTCGACACCAATGGCAACGGTAAGCGCGACGCCTATGTCGAGCCCAACGAAGCCGTGGATCCGGCATTGGACAAGAGAATTCGGGCGGGCTTCTACGCCATCATGCCGAACCCGGCGGACGGCTCCATCTGGGGATCGAACCGGGATTATCCCGGCTCCGTCGTCCGGCTGGAGCTGGGATCCAATCCGCCCGAAACGACGTTGGCGGAGGTCTATAACGTGCCGCTGCCGGGATTTGGAATCCGTGGCGCCGATATCGACCGCAACGGCGTGATCTGGGGATCGCTGGGCAGCGGGCATCTCGGCGAATTCGATCGCGGCAAGTGCAAGGGGCCGCTGAACGGGCCGGAGGCGACCGGCGATCACTGTCCGGAAGGATGGACGCTGCACCGCTACCCCGGTCCCGGGTTCCCTGAGCAGCCCCAGTACAGCATCGAGTCGAGCTATTACACCTGGGTCGATCAGCGCAACACCTCCGGACTCGGGGAAAACACGCCGATCTCCACGGCCAATCTCTACGATGGCGTTCACGCCCTGGTCGACGGCGAGTGGGTCACGATGCGCATCCCCTATCCGCTCGGGTTCTACAGCAAGGGCTTCGACGGGCGGATCGACGACCCGGACGCCGGTTGGAAAGGCCGGGGCCTGTGGGTATCCAGTGGCGATCGCACCCCCTGGTTCAAGGAAGGCAGTACGGAAACGAAGCCGTTGGTGGTGCACTTCCAGACCCGGCCGGACCCGCTGGCGAAGTGAGGAATTAACCGCTGGCGATCGACCTCAGAAGCGATACGGTCACGAGACCGACCGAGGCCATGCGGGCAGCCATGGCGAGCGCCGATGTCGGCGATGATGTCTACAGGGAAGACCCGACGGTCAATCGCCTCGAGAAAATCGCGGCCGAACTGGTGGGAACCCAGAGCGCCATCTTCTGTTCCAGCGGCACCCAGTGCAATCTGCTGGCACTGCTCGGGCACTGCGCACGGGGCGACGAATACATCGTCGGTCGGCACGCCCACAGCTACAAATACGAGGGCGGTGGCGCGGCATCGCTGGGGTCGATCCATCCCCACCCTCTGGAATTGGAACCCGACGGTACCCTGGACCTCGACAGGGTCGCCGCCGCGGTAAAGCCCGATGACGTGCACTTTCCGCGAACGAAACTGCTGTGCCTGGAAAACACGCAGGATGGCCGGGTACTGCCGCTCGATTATCTACGGGCGGCGCGACAACTCGCGGACGATCACGGGCTTCGCCTGCACCTGGATGGGGCCCGAATCTTCAACGCGGCGGTCGAACTCGGGATACCGGCGCTGGAGATCGGCCGGCACTTCGATTCAACGGCGTTCTGCCTGTCGAAAGGCCTCGGAGCGCCGGTAGGGTCGCTCCTTTGCGGCAGCGACGACTTGATCCGCGAAGCCCGCCGGTGGCGAAAGAAGCTGGGCGGCGGCATGCGCCAGGCCGGCGTGATCGCGGCCGCGGGACTCTACGCCCTTGAACACAATGTCGACCGGCTGGCGGACGATCACCACAACGCGGCGATGCTCGCCCGCAGCCTGAGTGAAATGGACGAACTCGCCGTCGACCCCGCCGATACCCGGACCAATATGGTTTTCGTCGGCCTCGGCGAGATCGATTCCGGGGATCTGACCGCGTTTCTGCGGGATCGGGGGATACTGATTCAGGGGAGCGGCACGATCCGCCTCGTCACCCACCTGGACATCAGCGAGAGCGATATCGAGCGGGCCGTGGCGGCCTTCAAGGCCTACGTAAACCGCTGAAGCCCCCCGCAGCGATTCGAACGTGTTCGGCGCTCAGGTCTCCGGGAAGTACACCCACCTGGGATCGATCGTAAGATCGTAGTTTCTCGATCCAACCCAGGATTCCTTCGAGGGATCGTAGTCCGGATTGACCGTGAGCCTATCGGCATCCACCGACTCCAGGTACTCGTCCAGGAGCGCCTCAAGCTCCGCGGCTTTCTCGGGCATCGTCAGCGCGAGGTTGTGCCGCTCGCCGATATCGTCAGCGATGTCGAAGAGCACCGTGTCATTGGTCTCAAAATACTTGATCAGCTTGTAGTCGCCCACCCGAATCGCCGATTGCGGAGTCCCCGCCTGGTAGTGCGGGAAGTGAAAGACCAGTCCCGGGATCGGCCGCTGGATCTCGCCCGCGCCGTCTCCCTCCAGCACGGAGGCAATGCTGCCACCCTCGATTCCTTCGGGGAGATCCGACGGATTGATCTCCGCCCATTCCGCATAGGTCGTGAAGAGGTCCCAACCCACGATGGGCACGTGGGACCAGGAATTGCCTGCGATCCCCGGCCCGCGAATGATGAAGGGCACTCGTATACCTCCCTCGGAGACGTTGCCCTTCGCGCCCAGTAGAGGCGCGGGCGTATTGGGATCGTTGGTTCTGACGTTGTCGTCGCTCGGGCGGTGACCGTTGTCGCCCATATAAATGAGATAGGTGTTGTCGGCGAGCCCCAGCCGATCCAGCCCGTCCATGATAACGCCGGCGCCGGTGTCGAGATTCTCGGTCACGGCCGCCAGATCGATATCGGAATGTATCTTGCCGGCCGGCCGCGCTTCGGCCTGCGCCTTGGTATCCGGGGCGGCATTGAATTGCCTGTGCAGCGGATAGTAGGAGATGTGGGCGAAGAAGGGCTTGCCGGCCTCATCGGCCCTGCGCATGAAATCCAACGCGCGCTCCGACATGCCGATGACGTCCAGCGGGTTATCGGGATCGTTGAGCGGGTCCGCATTGGCGTTGCCGGTGTTGCCGTCGGTCTCGTCGTAACCGTGAAGGGCCGGCCCGCCGCCCTCGAGATGCCATTTGCCATAGTGCGCAGTCGTGTAACCCGCGGCCTGCAACACTTCACCGATGGTGACGACGTCCTCGCGAATCGACTTGTGATGTTGCGTCGGAATCAACCGGTAGTTGCTTTCCGCCGTGGCGATGGGATGAGCCTTCGTCCAATGATTCTTGGCGGGCGTCATGCCGCTCTGCAAGCTCATGCGGGTGGGCGAGCACGCCGTCGCCGGGGCATAGGCGGCGGAGAATCGCATCCCCTGGCCGGCCAGTTCCTCCAGACGCGGCGTCCGATAGAAGTCGCTCCTGGAATTGGGCATGTCCGGGTGCATCTGCACCGACAGCCCGTACCACGATTGGTCATCGGACTGCATGAAGACGATGTTGGGCCTGTCGGCGCCGTAACAGGCAACCGATACCAGAAGCCCTGCTGCGACCAGAGTCAGTGATTCTGTTTTCATTGTCCGTAACCTCTATTCATGTGTTCAGCCCGCCTGCTCCCAGGAATACCCGCTGCCGGGAGACGGCTGGCAGTTGTAAGGATTCAGGATCTGTAGATCGGCCGGCCGATTGTACCGCTGCCAGCTCACCGGCTCGGTGAATGTCGCCGGATCCTCTATCGTATAAGTCACCTCAAGACGCCCATCGTCCGTGACGCGATAGCGTTCCGTGACATTTAGCGCGTCGCTATGTGGTGGCCCGCGGCCGGGCAATTGCCAGCCCGCGGTCATGTGGGTGGTGGTTATAACCAACTCATCGCCCTCGAAGCGACCGACGGAATAGCCGTTGATCGTGTTGGGGGTTCTCGCGGGAGGCTCGCGATCATCCATATGGATTGTCCGAACCGTATCCCATCGCTCAGCCTCTACTTTGATGTGCTCCCCGTCGATGGTAAAGCGAATTGGGTTCGGGCTGATCATCGAGATCAGGAGGGTCGGTTTTATGCAGCGCAGGCCCGGGTCGTCTGCCTGGCGGCGGTCCGCCAACGCTCGTCGAGCCGCTTCCGTCAGAACTGCGCTGTCGTACCTCACACCCGGGGCCGAGATGTCGCGCGGATCGTCGGAGGTGCCGCTGTTCGGGCCCCACACCACGTCGAGCCCGGCCCACTCCCCGTCCGTTCTGGGCGGCGGATAGTAGGGCTGCGGACTGGAGGAAACATCGGCGACCACACCGGGCGGGGGTGTCGCTTCGCGGCGCCTGCCGGTCGCCGGGTCGTTGAATAAATGACGCGTCCAGCCGTCCGGCATGACAATGTCGTCGGCGCGAATGAGCGTTCCGTCACCCGTACTCGCCGGCGCCCCGACGATCGTGATCGGGTCACCCGGTTGCAGGTCATCGGCCTTCCAGCCACGGCCGCGGCTCAGCCCCACCCAGCCGGGCATCTCGGCCCGCCACTGTTCCGATTCGCCTGCCTCGTTGACGACATTGAAAACGATATACCCGTGAGGATTTTGCGCCAGGAACCGCTCGACGACGCCTTCCAGGCGGATCCGTTCATCGACTTGGAAGAACGCTGCGTAGGAGTGATGGCCCTGAGCGGACCCCACCGCTCCGAGAAAAGCCCCGAGAGAAATCACCAGGAATTTGTTCACAGCTCCCCTCCTTTTCGCGCGTCAAGCCGGCCAACGGCCGAATATCAATCAGCAGTCCTGCCTGCCGACGAATCACCGAGTCAGTTGGTTTGGTTGGCCAGAACCAGTGGGTTCCCCCGGGCTGGGTGTACGCCATGGTGGAAACCGCCCTGATCCCTGACGACCCGGCCGATTCCATCCTCATCGTATTCCACCCACACCAGGCCGTGGGGTTCACCTCGATGGGGCATGTGAATGACCTTCAACTGCTCCCGGGTTTCGGCATCGAAGACGTAGATGCTGCCCTCGCCGTTACTGGTCGCCCACATCTCCTTGCCGTCCGGCGACAACAACACATGGTCTGCCTTGTAGCCGGAAAAGACCGTGTCGAGGATACGCCCGCTGGAGGTCTCGACGACCGTGATGGTGCGCCCGAACTGCCCGCTGGTCTCGCCCTTGTTGGAGATCCAGACCTGCGTCTCATCGGCGTTCAACGTGCCGCCATAGGGCCCGATCCCCGTCGGGGTCGCCCACTCGATGGCGCCGGTGCCGAGATTGACCTTGGTGACGTTGTTGGAGACTGCCGCCGGGACGTACATGTACTCGCTCTTCGAGTCGATGATTATCCAGTCGCCGCGATAGCCAGTGTAGGGGTATTCAGCCACGACTTCCCAGTTTTCCGGATCGATCTTCGCCACCCAGTACGGCCTGAGTGCCGTGACAGTCCCCGCCGCGAACCCGCGTGCATTCGCGCCGGCCGGCTGCATGAGTACGTAGATGAACTCATCGTCGGTGAATGACGTGTAGTTCCTGCCTCCCAGATCCGCGCCGCGAATGCCGCCGATCACCTGATCGGTCTCCGGGTCGAAGAGGAATACATCGAGTGCATCCGGGTCGCTGACGAACATGTCCAGCAAGAGATACCTGTCCTGGAAAATCTGCCCGTGGTGGAGTCGGCCACCGATGTTCATGTGTTTTATCGGTTGTAACGTGAGCGCGTCCACCTTCAACAGTGTCGAAGGCGTCCTGGCGGCCGGCCCCGCAGGTATGCTCTGCGCCGCGCCCATGCCGGCCGCGCCGCCGCCCATGCCCAATCCATTGCCGCCGCCGATGATGTAGACATAACGCGCATCGGGCGACAGCACGGTCGTATGCACGCCGCCGCGCAACCGGTCGGGCATCTGGCTGTAGGTGATGACTTCCTTGGTCGAGGCATCTCCGACCACGACCTGGGAAGTATTCGTGGGCGTTTCGCCATGGTCGATCATGCGCACGGTGGTCGCCGTATTCTGGTAAAAATACAGCTGGCCCGGCTCCGGATAAAAGACCTGTTCTCCCGCCTCGAACGTCTCCAGTAGCTGAACGTCGTAGTCGCGCTTCAGACTGCCCGTCTTCGCTCGTCGCGGCCACTCCGCCAACACGGTGTCGAAGGACTGAATCTGCATCACCAGCTTGTCGCGTTCCATCAGCGGGAACTCGGTCTCCGGCGCCCTGGCCGCGGCCATCTCCGCCAGGCCGGCGCGCCAGTCCGCAATCTCCGCGGCACTGACCGGGTTTTCCGTCATGTCGCGAATGTAGCTGGCAAGCGCAACGAGGTCCTTGGCGTCGGGATTCAGTTCCGCGACGATGACGGCCATCTGCGGGTTGGAATCCAGTTGCACCTGGATATCCATGGGGGTCGGGCCGTGCCGCAGCGAAGGGCCGATCAGGCCATCCGCATTCTCGCCATGACAGATCCAGCACGACACCCGCTCGAAGAAAAGTTCCTGCCCCCTGGCGGCGAGTTCGGCGATCTCGTCCTGGGCCTGCAGGCTGGTGGATCCCGTCAACGCGACGAGCACGAGATACCTCAATGGCATGGGCCGCAGATTGATCCATCGGTTCGGTCGCATCGCTATGCTCCCCACGGGGCTTGATAGATTAAACAGTCTCCCTTTGAGCAGGCCTTTGTCAACTGGGCACGGGCCTGACGCCCCATCATTTTCGGGAAATCGTCATGCTTTATACGCATAACCCGCAGGCTTCTGGTGATCGATACCCATTTTGCATGGAAGTCTCACCGGACAGCATGCGAGAATGCCTGGTGGTAGTTGGGAGAGCGTTGCGAATGAAGAAGATCATCGAAGGATCCACCGGACTCGCGGCCCTGTTGCTTCTCGCCCAGGCGCTGCCTGCACAGGTGCCCGTCGGAGTCCCCGACTTCAGCGGCATGTGGAGCGACCCGCCCGCCCGGGCTGAGGATGCCTTCTGCCATGTGGGCTGTACGGTCGTGGCGCGCGACTACCTCACCCAACTGCTGGACGATCCGGCCAACCTGGACCGCTCCTATGTGGAGCTCCGCCGGGAGGCCCAGCGCTTCAATTCCAGCGAGTTCATACCCGGTCACCTGACACCCGAGGCGCTTGACAACTATCCCTTCGACCGCGGCGCCGACCCATCGTTGACCCAATGCGAGCCCTGGGGTTTTACTCGCCAAATCCTGTCCCCCCACGCCATGGAGTTCAAACAGTTCGAGGACCGCGTCACCCTGTACTATTCGGAATGGACGGCGCTGCGGACTGTTTACGTGGACGGGCGGGCGCTCCCGGAGGATCCTGCTCGGAGGCTGTTGGGATACTCGATCGGGCATTACGAAGGCGATACCCTGGTCGTGGAAACGACAGGCGTCACCGCCAACCACTCCAACGCCGGCTTCGCACACAGTGATCGGCTCACCGCGACCGAACGCTACACGAGATCCGAAGACGGCAACCGGCTGGAGGTCGAAGTCACGTTTCAGGACCCGCCGACCCTGAGCAAACCACTGGTAATGGCCCGCGCCTGGGCGTGGGCGCCGACCGAAGAGATCTATGCGTACGATGCGTGCGTCATACCGGAGTAGCGCTTGGCAGGAAATCGCGATCATGAAAGCTGCCGTCGTCGCCGTCGTTCTCGCTAGTTTCGCGCCGTTCGCCGCGCGGGCTCATCACGCCTATCGGGTGGCCTATGACTTCAGCAAGACCGAGACGCTGCAAGGCGAAGTCGTCCGCCTGGCGCTGGTCAATCCCCACGCCCAGGTGGCTTTCGACGTGACCACCGAATCCGGCGATGTGCAGCACTGGACCGGCGCCGTAACGGCACCGAACAAGCTGGCCAGGGCCGGCTGGACCAAGTCAACGCTCAAGCCGGGAGACGAGGTAGAAATCACCGGGCGACCGGGCCGAAACGGCGCCCATGCAATGCACATCATGCGGATCGTGATGGCGGACGGCCACGCGCTCCAGATGAGAGAACAGCTCGACGGGACAACCCTCCCGTAGTCTCAATTCGCGACGGTCGCCTGATACGTCTTGGAGAACCCGTTTCGCGTATTGCTGACGGTGAACGTGCCATCGGGTTGCGCTGTGACCTTGAAGTAGAACGCCGGCCCGTTGTGTAGCGGGATCGGCGGGTCCGAAGGGGTCGGCGACTGCGCGACCGTTGGTGCAATCGGGATGCTGGTTTCACCGTCGAATCGATTGGCAATGAAGATTCCCGGCACCGTGTATTCCTGGCGGCTGAACTGGGAGAAGTGCAACTGCCACAGATCTTCGAGACCCGGGGATGTAAAGAGAATTCTCATCGCGGCTACCTGGGCGCCCTTACGAATGCCGTTGCTGGAGATGGCCACCCGGGGGCGCAACCCATATACCAGCGGTTGCGAATTCGACATGGAGGCCGGGCGTTGCTGTGCGTGGTGAGAAGCGATGAACAGGTCCGCGGTGCCGAACTTATTGTTCGGGCCCATGATCGATGAAGTGTGCGATCGGGATGCGTTCCGCCAGCTCGGCCAACCCACCGATGTGATCGCCGTGGTAGTGCGTGATGATCAGGTTGTCGAGACGAT
The DNA here is from genome assembly GCA_965237785.1 of Candidatus Rariloculaceae bacterium. GTDB lineage: Bacteria > Pseudomonadota > Gammaproteobacteria > Steroidobacterales > Rariloculaceae > UBA6522. Next base: position 3,398,169 of record OZ250159.1, on the reverse strand, counting down.
CGAGGCCGGCGTCGTCGATCGCCTCCATGATCCGGCCCACGTCCCGCGGAGCCGCGTCGCCGCCGTTGCCGGTGTCGATGAGCAACGATACACCCGAGGGCGCGACGAACAAGGCGGCGCCGCCCCCTTCGACGTCGACCACGTAAATTTCCAGATCCTGTCCTTCCTGACCCTGTGCCGGTGCGGCGTGTACCGCGACGGCCAGCAGCATGACGATGATTTGGCGCATGACCGGTCTCCTCATCGCATCGCGAACATTCTGCCCGACTCGGCGTGGGACCCGTGATGAGCCGTCCCCGGGGCTGTGTAGCCCAGCACTATACCGATGATCGCGACTCGAAGAACCGGGTTTCGGTGACTCATTACTCGCTCCCTTGCCACACGGCGCATTCGTAGCGTCGAAGCTCCACGCCCGCAAGCCGCGTTTGCCCGTGAACTCTTGAACCAAGCGGCCAATAACGATCATGCTGGAGAGAGACGACATGCACGGGTGTGTCCTGCGCCCGGGATCGGGTCAACGACAGAAGTTGAGTGTGGCTCAGGGGGATGGCAGTGCACGTAGTATGGATATTTTTTCCCTGGTCCATGAGAGTATGGAAATAATGAAGTACATTAAGCGGCGGTTGGCCACCCATTCCGTCATCCCATGTGTCTTGTGCGGCCTGATAGTAAGCGCTGCTTCTTTCGCGCAGGACAGAGATCCGGATGCAATCAGTGAAGAGGATCTGCAGGAGCTATTCGATCAGAAGATCGCCGCAACTCATTGGGTACGTTCCGCGCGGAAGAGAGCCATGTATCTTCTGGAGTATTACGAACTCGTTGCTGTTGGCGAGTTCGATTCGTTTCCAGAAGGTTCTCCCGATGACTTTAGCCTTCTCAACCCAAGGGATGTACTCGTCGAATTTCGCATTCTGAAGCGTTATCAGGGAATGTCGGCAGACTCCATCCAAGTCGAACTGATCAGCGACATGCTGGTCTTTCCAGGAGAAGACCTGTCGCGTTATGCAAAGAGGCAGCAAGTACGTTGGGGTCAGATCAAGGAGGCAGAGGCTATCAGGCGGCAATTGGAAACTCTGGAACGATCTCTCGAAGCCGGGGAGATTGCCCTGCAAGAGTACGAGGAAGAGACAACAAAAATCTCTGTGCTCCAAGAACAACTGACGCGGGACAGCTTAGCTACCAGCACTAGACTGATTGGTCTCGTGCATTCGGAGACATCTTACGACCTTGGAGGAGCCATACGTCCAGATGAAACCTAGGCGACGCTGGGCGCGGTGCGCGCGAGAGACAACAAAAATCTCTTCTGATCGGCGTAAACAAAACGCTGGACAGAAACCATGTGTATATGTTGGAGGAGGTGCCTAGAAGCGTAAAAAATATCTTCTGGGGAGAGACGCGTGACGACCTCATCGCCGCACTGGACGCCCTAACTCGTTAAGCTCACGGTCTCGTCTATATTTTGAGAATTTGCGGGGTTGGCCGCGCTCAACCGCTATTCGCCGGGATGGGGCGTCCCTTTTCACGTAGCGACGTCGCGATACGTGAATAGCGGTCCGCCGTTGTGAGGGTCATTGCGGCAATCGCAACATAGGGGTTGTCGAGGAAAGCCTGAAGCTCGCGGACGTTCCGGTCCATTCGCGAACCATTCCTGAAACCGTACAGCAATTCGCCGATGACGATGTGAGGCACAAGAATTTCAGCCGATTCTCGTACGAGTTCGGCGACCCGGCTATTTCCCCGCTTCAAGTGCGAATATGCATTAGAATCCAAGAGAATCCTCATTTCCACATCGCTTTATCAATGGGGGAAATATCTTTCAGGGCACGGTCCATCTCGGCCGTTTCCTCAGCCGTCCAAGTGCCAATCAGATGGTCTAATGAACTCCCGACGGAAGCGCTGTCGTTGCGCTGTCCCAATCCGGCGCCCCGGCGCAAAAGCTTCAACACCGCTCGATTCAGCGAGATGCCCTCTCGACTGGCGAACTGCCGGACCCGGTCCGCCAATTCGCTGTCAAAGCCCCGTACTGTAAGCTGTTTCATTTTCGATCCTCCGACGAGTCGATATGTGACTCGATTTGAATCACGGTATCGACTCGCCCGCATCGCGTCAACGGGAGCCGGTGGCGGGACAATTACCGCCGCCGGCAATCGCTCATCCGCGGGCCATAACACCATCTGGCTCAAAAAATCGTCTCGTCCTGGCCCTGTGCCGGTGCGGTGTGTACCGCGACGGCTAGCGGCATGACGATGACTTGGTGCGTGACCGACCTCCTCAACGCATCACGATAATCCTGTCACGGCTCGGCGTGGGGCCCGTGATGGGCCTGAGCGGGCCCAACCGCTCCGAGAAAAGTCCCGAAAATAGCCACCGGCAGTTTGTTCACAGCCCCCTCCTTTCCGCGCGTCCAGCTCGCCAACGGCCGACTATTAACCAGCAGCCCCGCTGGCCGACGAAACACCGAGTCAGTTGGTTCTGTTGGCTGGAACCAGTGGGTTCCCCCGGGCCGGATGCACGCCGTGGTGGAACCCACCCTGATCCCTGACGACCCGGCCGGTCCCGTCCTCGTCGTACGTCACCCACACCAGGCCGTGGGGTTCGCCGCGATGGGGCATGTGAATGACCTTCAACTGCTCCCGGGTTTCCGCATCGAAGACGTAGATGCTGCCCTCGCCGTTGCTGGTCGCCCACATCTCCTTGCCGTCCGGCGACAACAGCACATGGTCCGCCTTGTAGCCGGAAAAGACCGTGTCCAGGATGCGCCCGCTGGAGGTCTCGACGACCGTGATAGTGCGTCCGAACTGCCCGCTGGTCTCGCCCTTGTTGGAGATCCAGACCTGCGTCTCATCGGCGTTCAACGTGCCGCCGTAGGGGCCGATCCCCGTCGGCGTCGCCCACTCGATTGCACCGGTGCCGAGATTGACCTTGGTGACATTGTTGGAGACCGCCGCCGGGACGTACATGTACTCGCTCTTCGAATCGATAATGACCCAGTCGCCGCGGTAGCCGGTGTAGGGGTATTCCGCCACGACTTCCCAGTTCTCCGGATCGACCTTCGCCACCCAGTACGGCCTGAGTACCGTGACATTCCCCGCCGCGAACCCGGTCAGGCATCTGACCGTAGGCGATGACTTCCTTTTTCGAGGCATCTCCGACGACGACCTGGGACGTATTCGTGGGCGTCTCGCCATGGTCGATCATGCGCACGGTCGTCGCCGTGTTCTGGTAAAAGTACAGCTTGTCTGGCTCGGGATGAAAAACCTGTTCTCCGGCCTCGAAAGTTTCCAGTAACTGAACGTCGTAGCCGCGTTTCAGGCTGCCCATCTTGGCGCGCCGCGGCCACTCGGCAAGCACGGTGTCGAAGGACTGAATCTGCATCACCAGCCTGTCGCGTTCCGTGACCGGGAACTCGGTTTCCGGCGCCCTGGCCGCCGCCATCTCCGCCAAACTGGTTCGCCAGTCCGCCATTTCGGCAGCACTGACCGGGTTTTCGGTCATGTCGCGAATGTAACTGGCAATTGCGACCAGGTCTTCAGCGTCGGGGTTCAGTTCCGCTACGATGACGGCCATCTGCGGGTTGGAATCCAGTTGGACCTGTATGTCCATGGGGGTGGGACCATGCCGCAGCGAAGGGCCGATCAGACCATCGGCGTTCTCGCCGTGACAAATCCAGCACGACACCCGCTCGAAGAAAAGCTCCTTCCCTTTGGCAGCGTATGCGGCGATCTCGTCCTGGGCCTGGGCACTGGAGGTACCCGTCAACGTGACCGGCACGATGCATGTCGCGGCCAAAAACGCCCGCCTCATCCATCTGTTCGGTCGCATCGCCTCGCTCCCCACGGGTTCGATCAGCCCCACAGTCTCTCTCCGAGCAGGCTTTTGTCAACAGAAACGAGGCTTGGGTATCTCACCGACGTTACGCCACAGTGGGCACGCGACGCCGTTGTTTCCTGCGAATAGCGGTTTTCCGATCGCCGTTTGTCTCCCAATTCGAGTGAAAGTTTGTCCAGGCAACGCGCGTGCATTAGGCTGGAGTTGGGCAGGCCGTTGCGAAGTCTGAACCCTAAGGGGAAAAGAGGGGAGAACAATGTCATCGAGCAATAAACGGATTAGCTTGAATTGGAATCGCCTGACGATCACGTTGGGTTTGGCGGCCGCGAAATCGTCAGCCGGAACTGGAGTTCACCCCGGGCACGCCCGAGTTCTTCGCGGTACAGACTTATAGCGTCCTTGATCCACGTGTCTTCACCGAGCGGGATCGAATCACGGCGGAGTTCAACTTCAACCTGGAAAACGGCAGCCTCATACAGCTTCTGACGTCCTACAACGACGAATTCCTGCGGCGCTGGGACGAGCGAGATCGGAGCGATGCCAGGGCCTCGGTGTCGTTCAACGCAGCGGGTATACCCAGGGTTCGCGGTGTCAGTTCGAGAGCTAACCCCAAGGGAGGGCCGGAGCAATACCTCGACCTTCGCTGGGATTCATCCCCCGAGGGAGCGGTGCGCTGGAACATCGGCGCCTCCTTATTCGACTATCGATACGAACTCCAGGTGCACAGTCAATATGCCGGCGTACTCCTGGGGCTCGAAGACGAGGGCAACGCCGGGCGACCCTTCCTGCCCGGCACTCAGAATGACCAGTCATCCACCGCTATCGGTCTCTACGGCGGTTTGCAATGGGATGTCTCGGAACGCACGACGCTGTCCTTCGAAGGGAGGTTCCAGCAGGATTCGATCACCAACAGAGACTTTCTCTCGGGTCTATCGTTCGAGAATGTTACCGAGTCGTTCCAGCCTCGTCTCGCGTTGACCCAAGCGCTCACCGAGAGCTGGACGCTCTATAGTCAGTTCTCAAGCGGCACGAATCCGGCCGGCGTGAATACTGTGTTCGCCTCTCCGAATGTCGCCCGCTCCATCGCCGCCGCCAACGCGGCCGGCTACATCACCTATGACGACTCGACGTTTCGGGCTTTCGACGAGGAAAAACTCACCAACTTTGAGGTGGGGCTGAAGGGCCGAGCGCTGGACAACCGCCTGCAACTCACCGCGGCCGTGTATGTCATGAAGTGGGAGGACCGGCTGCAGCGAGCCAATCTGACCTGGACCGGCAGCGATCCCGATCCTGTGACCGGGCTCTGCGGCGCCGATCCGGAATGCTGGAACGACGGTACCCACAATCCCGATGGGTCCGATACTGTGTATCTGGACGCGGAGACCACGAGCGGCGGTATCGTGATTCCGTCAGAAAACGCGAATCTCTGGGGCGTCGAGCTGGAGGGATCCTATTTCATGAACGCCAATTGGAGCCTCAGGGGCTTCATTGCCCTGAACAACATCGAGTACGACGGCTACTGTGCTGCGTCGCCGGTTACTACCTTCAGGTACACACCCACGGCGACGATCGCGACCGGAGCGCTATACGATTGCGTCGATGTCAGCGGCAATCGGATCCCGCAGGAATCCGACGAGACCGCTCTGCTGAATCTGACCTACCGCGCGCCGTTGGGTGGCGGCAGCTGGGAGTGGATCGCCCGCGGCGGTGTTCGTTACGCCAGCCGGCAGGCCCGGGACGTATTGAATCTTCTGTGGTATCCCGCCGCCACGACCTATCAGGGTTCGATCAACCTCAGGAACGAGAACTGGGACATTGTCTTGTTTGGCAACAATCTGAGTAACGTGGACTCGCCGCGGTCCATCGGCTTTGGGCGCGACGCCAACCAGGGCAGCAGGCGACCCCGGAATTTCGTCATCCTGCCGCGGACACCCCGGGAGGTCGGCGCTCGACTCACTTACCGTTTCTGAGAGCCGTCAAAACTGGGGACGCGTCAGCGGTTATTGTATACAAGAACCGTTGGAGACAGATTTAGGGAATATTCATGGCAAAGCCTGAGAACGGGGACGGCCACATCGGCCGCCGAGAAGCGCTCGCGCTGGGAGTGGCGGGCGCCGGAATCGGGGTCGCTTCGATGCTCGGAGGCTCTCTGGCGCGGGCGCAGCGGCCCCCGGCGTTTCCACCCCCCAGGGACCCGGATTTCGGAGATTCCCCGAGTTGGCCGACGGAACTGAAGGAGATCGGTCCGAACTGCTATACGTACCAGCAGGGTAACGGGCCGCCGCACAACGGCGGCGGCCTCAGCAATGCCGGTTTCGTTGTCGGTGACGATGGCATTTTTGTGTTCGATACGCTGAACGGGCCGGCTGCGGCCCGGCCCTTTATCGAGGGGATCAGAGAGGTCTCGGACAAACCGTTCGAACGGATCGCCTACACGCACCATCACGGTGACCATACCAATGGCGCCCAGGCTTTCATGGGGCCGGGGGTGGAGGTGGTCTCGACGGAGTACTGTCGCCACCGGAACATGCAGATGGCGGCCAGCGTCGCCGGCGGGCCGGCCGATCCGGCCTACGGAAACATCAGCCCGACGTTCAACGACGGCGAGCCGCGAAGGCTGGTTCCCGCGACGACGGTCATCTCAGGCAAGGCGACCTACCACTACGGCGGTACCGCGGTCGAGCTCCTGCCGATTGACCCGTCGCATACCTGGGGAGACATATTGGTTCACTTGCCGGAGCACAAGACGCTTTGGATGGGGGATAACGGTTTCTTCCACATGGCGCCTTTTCTTCACAATGGCTACCCGACCGGGTGGATGATGCTTTTGGAGTCCATCCTTGACATGGACCTCGACACCATTGTTCCCGGGCACGGGCCGGTCGCCGGGAAGGCCGAGGTGCAGGAGATGCTCGACTACATGACGTTGTTGCGGGACGAAGCCAGAATACGGTTCGATGCCGGGATGAGCCCGGGACAAGCCGCCGCCGAGATCCGGATGGGCAGGTTCGACAACTGGATGGGGGCCGAACGGATCATCCTGAACCTCTTCCGGTTCTACGATGAGTTCGACGGGACGCTGGAGGATAATCTGGATCTGCCGAGATTCCGCGTGGCGACCGCCGAATACAACACCATCGTCGGTGGCACGCCGGAGGCGCATCTGCGTCTCTACCACCACGATATGCAACACAGCTAGGCAGTGCGGGACGCCTGCCTGACTTCAGGGTTGATGGTGACCTCGTAGAAGGATAAGGATAGTAATTTTAAAGGCCCTATGGCAAGCGTATTGGAGCGGCTGAGAGGGTCGATGAGGGCGTAACTCGGTGCGCATTTGGTCTTGTGGGCGATCGTTGCCAGCCAACGGCGTTCGATCGTCCCTGCGAATCTCCCCGGCGTGGCAAGAAACGCCGACGCGACTGGCGCACTGCGCGGGGCGAGGCCGAACCCGCCCGTGCAAGCGCCTGCTTCGCGCGTATCGCGTTGGATCGGATCGGCAAGCAAGCTTGTGGCGGCGCCCGGCTCGGATGCGCCGGATCGAGCGACTGCCGGGCGATAAAATCCATGGGCTCGAAGATCGCGTGCGTGGCGCCGTCGCGATAGGGGGTTTTCAACGTATAACGAACCTGCCCGCTGTCGGTCAGTGCGAGGCGCTCGGTGGCGATCGGCGGGCGTGAGACATAGCGGGCCAGATGCTCGAGTCTGTCGCGCTCGGCGCTTTTGGCTGCCACGCCTGCATGCAGTGAAAACCCGGAGCTCTCAGCCACGTTGGCACTTGAGCGGTCCGTGTCCGGCGCCAGAGTCTGCAGCGTGAACACCTTCTGCCCCTCGCGCGGTCCGGTTGCGATCCGGTACGTAATCGAATGGCCGAGCAAGCTGTGTATGGGTGTTTCCTCGCTCGGATCGAAGGCCAGGTAGGCGTTCTCGATGTCGCGCGTGATGAGCCCGGCGTGCTCGAGCGAGCGCCCGACCCGCTCGGCGATCGTCTGCACCAGGCCCTCGAGCGCCGCCCGACTCGGTGCGGGCACGGGCACGAACCGCAAACCCATTTCCTCACCGACGTAAACGCCGTCCAGAAACAGCATGTGGAAGTGAATGTTGAGATTGAGCGCCGAGCCGAAACGCTGGATCGGTGTCACCGCGCCGGTCGCAGCGCTCGCCCGCGTCATACCCGCCTGCCCGATCAGGTGCCCCGAGATGGCGCGATAGGCGTCGAAGTGGCCGGGGAACGGGTGCCGGTGGAGGCTTCGTTAACCCCTATGTACGACGCGGGAAACAAGCGTATCCGGTGCTGACGCGGCCGTAGTGTGCCGACCTGGTCGCCTGGATGGCCCGCTGGCAGGCCAAGTATCTGCGCCTTGGGCGTGGATACCCGCGAGGATCAGCTCGATACCAACCGCCAAAGTCGCTGCCGATAACCTCTTTTGGACACCCGTCAAATGCATAACGCAATTCTTGTGCCTCTGGCGCCTTATCGTGGCTGGATAATTCCGTACCGTGCTGGCAGACTCGAACATAGTTAAATTCACTGAGAATCGAAATGAACTCGTCGGAGTCTGCCAATATTGATGACCGCATCGTCGAATTGGTTCAAAATTTCTGGGAACAGCATCACTTGCCGCTACTGTTGAGTAGGCTAGGCGGCGAGGACAAAGGTACAGTCGCAACGCATGCGAAGCGCGAGGCCGGAAACTTGGCACGATACCTAAACGACCGACTCGCCAATCGTGTCCGAGTGATTCGTCATAGCAACAAATCCGTACTTATCGCAGCCGTGCCATTTGAAGTCGAGATTGCGAGCCAAGATCTCGATGAAGCACTGGAACAAACCACTAGCGGGCGGACACCAGTCACGTCGCCACGTTTCCACGCGGCTTTTTGGGCTGCATTCCGAGTGCCCCTCGAGGACGGGAAAGCGCGGTATTTGAGGATTCGGGAGCCAATTCGATTCAAGGATTTGGCTTCCGAGGATCCGCCGGGAGATGCTGTTGAGATCACGCGTGACTATATCACTGATCCGGATATGGATAGTGAGGTGGCAATAGAGAAGATACATAACTGGGTAGCCAATAACCAACTCGATTTAAGCGACTTTCTTCTGAAGAAAAAACCGGTGGTTCCGAATTTTCCGCCAGATGATTTGCTTGGTCGATTGATCATTGCGCTTGAGCCAGAAGAACTCAGGCGAGTGTCAATCCCCATGGATATTGTAGGTAAACTGAGGCGTGAGACAACTTGAAACCAATATTTCTTGTCGTTGCCGCCGGTCTCCCAAGTGAAATTGGCGAGAGATTTGTAAAGGCTACACGTAAGTTTGCACATATCATTTCGTGGTTGCCTCTGAACAGATCGGTTTCGTACTCCAATTCGTACTCTGCTGATCTTTACAGCCGGCTCGCTTTAAAGCTTAGGACGAATGAAAAATCAACTCGTCAATCCGTTTTGGCGCATACAAATCTAGTTCTAATGTATCTTGATAAATGTGATGGGAGCGAGTCCAGGCTGTTTCGCAAGTTCGGCATGGAAACTTTGCCAGCCCCTCTGAGGGCACGGGATATACTTGATGGGCCTCTCACCACTGGCAACCAAAAGGGCTACGCTGTTAACTGTCTGCGAAGGGAAGCAGATTTAGCAATCCGCCACGCTCGCAGCATGCTCGGAGTGATCGCTGAAGAAGTTACCAACCGGGACAACAAAACCTGCCTTCTTCTACCACAAAAGAATTTCGGTTCTGACGTTTGCGACGTAATTGATTGTGTGTACGATGCTGCCAGAACGAGAATGGGAATAGATGAGTTCAAGAAAAAATTAAGACGCACGTCCCAGTCACTTTCCACCGTATCCGAAGGCAAACGAAAGTATTTTAGGGGAAAAGGTAAACTAGTATTCAGATGTCCGCCGAAGGCAGCTTCGCGGCATGGTATGGCACCCTCATGGCGATCCATTGGTCACAAGGAATCTTGCGTAATTCGAGGAAGGTTACGATTCGGTGCGTCATTTGATCCAACGTTTCATTACGATTGTCAAATCCCCAAGAAAGGCAAAATTCGTACCTTTCCAAGCTGTCACGGCACCAAAAGAGTGTGTAACAGCCGAAGTCATGTCAACATTGCGCCCAATGACAACGTTAGGTAAATAAATGGGCCACGACACTTTGTCGCGGCCCATTATATTTTGTCGATGCTCAAGTTAGCGACAGCGGTGTTTTACTTAATCACCCTAAATTGCATTAGAGATCAGGTTAACTGTATACCTGCTGTCTACACGCCCTAAAATCAAGATAGCTAACGAGGAGAGGACGGGCCCGCCCAAGTCCCCGCTCTGGCCTCTTGACCGCATTCCTCAGAAGCCGCAACGAAGAGCTTCCAAGGAACTCCGCAAGGGAATTTCCGCTCCCAATTCAGGAACTTCGATATCCACGCGAAACAACCCGGATTCTTCAACATTGCTTCTGGAATGTCAAACCTCTGCGGGTAGAATGACAACGCAATATAGAAATGCCCATTCTGGCTGTCCCGTGTCTCGTGCTCGCGACGCACCTCCGACCTGCGGCGACACGAAAGCTGGACATGCTAAACGCCGCGGTTACCCTGGATGCCTTGCGGTCTCCGCCAGGTAACCGGCTTGAGCCGCTTGCGGGAGACCTTAAGGGATTTCACAGAATCCGAATCAACGACCAATGGCGCATCGTTTTCGTGTGGAATGACGGTGGCGCTGAGCGAGTGCAGATCATTGACTACCATCGGTGAGCCAAATGCTTCCTGAAAAGAGAACATCGACACATCCGGGCGAGATACTCCTTGAAGAGTTTCTTGTGCCCATGGGTCTCAGTCAAACCGAACTGGCAAAGCACCTCGGCGTGTCGATCCAGAGGATCAACGAGTTGGTCAAGGGCAAGCGCGGCGTCACGCCCGACACGTCATGGCTGCTTGGCGAGGCATTTGGAACCGGGCCGGAGTTCTGGATGAATCTGCAGGTTGCGTTTGCCCTGACCTCCACCGCGCCGCCAAGGCGTGTGAAACGACTGGTGGCCTGAGGCGTGAAAACGAAACTGAAGGCCCTGAAGACGCGACTCATGGAGGACCCGGGGTTCCGGGAGGAGTACGCCCGGGTCGACGAAGAATACGCACTGGTCGAGGCGCTCGTTCACGCCCGCGCGGCGGCGAACCTGACGCAGGCGGTGCTTGCCCGGCGGATCGGTACGACCCAGTCTGCCATTGCCCGGCTGGAAGGTGGCAGGGTGTCGCCGTCCTTCGCCACCCTGCGCCGTTACGCCGAAGCGACCGGTACGCGGCTGACGGTGGATCTGGTTCGGGCCGACGGTTGAGGGACGCGATGGGTACCCAGTCCCTCGGCGTCGGGTGAGGCCGAAACCTGTAGTGGTGCCGACCGACACCACCATGGAATGCTGGCCTATAGCCCCTATTTTTTGCGGTGGGCGATGTCGAATACAACTACCAGCCATGGGGGAAAAGAACGATGAAACAAATGATTCTCGCGGCGCTCGCTTTGTTACTCGCCGTTCCTGGGCATGCCCAAAACTCCGATGACGACGCCCAGCGCCGGTGGTTGGTCGTTAATCGCGAAAATGGTGTCGTCGAGGAAGGATTTCACATCGACGGAACACGAGTGGGCCAGTGGACGATTACAATCCCCGACCCCCACGGTAGCGTGTCGTCGGGCCCTTATGTCGATGGGGAACGACACGGATGGTGGGAATGGATCGGTGGGGACACGTCGTATAGCACCTACTATGTGCAGGGCACCGACATAGACAATGCCTTCCGTATTGAGGTCGATGATGTCGAGTCGCTGCTGGAGTTCATGGAGGCCGCCGGGGTAGGCGTCAATGAACTGGTCTTCAACTATGGGAGGGAAACCTATTTGCACGCGGCCATCGTTCTGTATCGTCCAATGGAGATCATCCGCACACTGTTGGGCATGGGCGCCGACCCATATCTGGAAGCCCCTTCGTGGACGTCTCCGGTGTGGGCCGCCATTCCTTATGAACAGTGCCGTTCCTACGATCTTGAGTTGCTCGACGAACTCGTGATAGCTGGCGGCACTATTAAAGAGAACGGCGGAGCAACCGACAATACGCTGTTGCACAAATTTGCGCGCGTTCTGGAATGTAACAATTCATTGGCCCGCGCGTTTGTCGGGCGACTGACGTCTATTGGGCTGGACATCGAGGCGAAAGACCAGGATGAGAGTACGGCGTTGAACGAAGCCGCCAGGGAACGCCGGTCGGTGGCCGTGGTTCGGGCGTTGATTGATGCCGGCGCGGACGTAAACTCGCGCGACCGATGGCGTCGAACCCCGTTGCACAATGTCATCGCGGACCCACCGTACGACGGGACCCTGCTGGAAGAAATCACATTGGCAAGTCAAATTCAATCAGCCCGGGAAATCGCTCGCCTACAGTCGGACATCGGTCTGCTGTTGCTCAGAAACGGGGCAGATCCAAACTTGTTGGACGCCAATGGCATGACGCCGCTGGACGGTATCGAAGAAGATTCACTGCTGCAGCGCACGCGGTTTTACAGAGAACTCGTGAGACTAACCGGAGATTGATGACGGTCCTGGCGGTCCCGAGGGATGTCCAGCACGATCCGCTCGCTACCCGTGTCGACCGTCTTGCGGCTGGTGCCGTTGCGGTGGTTGCCGGCCTGCTGTTCGGGTGGACCCGCCAGATTGGACGTCCATCTCGGCACCCGGGCCTGTACAAAATTTTGTGTGCGAGCCGTTCTTCATAGTTTAAACCGCCAGCACAAATCGGTCTCCGAACTGGATCGCGAACTGCGCCTTGGCAGCATGCCATTCCCTGGGCGGATTTTTCCACTTCGCCGTGATATTCCTCAGCGCCAGGTACATCAGCTTCGTGGCCGCCTGGTCGCTGGGGAAATGCCCCTTGTTGCGAATCGCCTTGCGGACCTGGCTATGCAGGCTCTCGATCGCGTTGGTCGTGTACAAAATCTTGCGCACTTCCGGGGAGAAGGCGAAAAACGGAATCACTTCCTCCCAGCGCCGACGCCAACTGTGCGCCACGGCGGCGTAGCGTTCACCGTAGGGGCCAGCTTCGAACCGATCCAGCTCCGCCGCGGCCGCCTCCGCCGAGGCGGCACCGTAAATGGCCCTGAGCGCCTTGGCCAACCCCCTTCGCTCCTTCCACGATGCAAACTGCAGCGAGTAGCGAATCGGATGAACGATGCAGGTCTGAACGACACAGTCTGGATACACCGTCGTCATCGCCTCCGGAAAGCCCTTTAGTCCATCAACGACGGCGATCAGCAGGTCCTGGGTGCCGCGGGCCTTGAGCTCGTTCATCACCCGTAGCCAGAACTTCGCCCCCTCCGTCTGCTCGATCCAAAGCCCCAGAACCTCCTTGTAGCCTTCGCAGGTGATCCCGATCGCCAAGTACACTGCCTTGTTGCGGACCAGGCCTTCGTCACGAATCTTCACCCGCAGCGCATCGAAATACACGATCGCGTAAACCGGCTCCAGCGGCCGGTTCTGCCAAGCGGACACGTCCTCGAGCACCGCGTCGGTGACCGCCGAGACCAGCGCCGCGGACACCCCGATCCCGTACAATTCCTCTATGTGCGCCTGGATGTCCCGCGTGCTGAGCCCTCGCGCGTACATCGCGATGATCTTCTCGTCAAAGCCAGGAAAACGCCGCTGGTACTTGCCGATCAGCACCGGGTCGAATCGACCCTGGCGGTCCCGAGGGATGTCCAGCACGATCCGCTCGCTGCCGGTGTCGACCGTCTTGCGGCTGGTGCCGTTGCGGTGGTTGCCGGCCTGCTGTTCGGGTGGATCTGCCAGATGGATGTCCATCTCAGCGCCCAGCATGCGCTCCGCCAGGGCCTTCTTCAGCTCCGTGGCCAGCGACTCAAAATCCAGTGCCCCTCGAGCCCCTCGCTCCGCGATCAGCTCATCGAGCAACTCGCGCGAAATCCCATCGTCGTACTTCTTTGCCATACCTCTCTCCAATCGAATAGTTCATGGTATGGCTCGTACACACAAAATTCCTTACAGGCTCCAGCTTTTGGAGTGATTCAAAGATCAAGCACCTTGATACCCAGTGGGTCTGATCATCAACTACGTTTGGCATTTTCCAACATTAGTTGTACCGTATATAACTCTGGCACTATTTTTGCTCTCATCAGAAAAATTACAGTCAATAGTTACCGTTTGTCCATCTGAAGGATAAATTGAAATTTGGCAGCACATTGGATCACCTAACAATTCAATAGTCAGTTGAAGTCCAGAGGCTGCTTCATAGGGAACGCTAAGCGCTATATTTGTCATATAAGACTTTTCGGATCCAACCAGTATCCTCTCTTCATAAGTCGAGCTGGACCTTACGACGATTTGTGCTCCATCCGGCGTAGAATTTGCGATCAATGCGATATGTGGATAAGGTGGATTTACGCCTGACTGCCGATCCTGAGCATTAGCCGAGTGAATGCTGCAAAGTATTGCGCTAATAGATAAACACAACACTTTCGAAATTGAAGGAACATCAATTTTGTACTTAATCATTTGCTTGCCCTGCTCCAAAAATAGCTAAACACACTTAACGCAAACATAGCAATCGCAGCCAATCCCGTTACATACTGGTATAATCGAAGATTGTGTATTAGACTATCTCGCATTGGGTACTGTTGTACCGACAAAAATATAATACTGCGATCTAGTACCAGATGCCCAAAATATAGCGAGCCTACGGCAAACATAAGCGTTAATGAAAATAAACCGAGGTCTATTTTTTTAAGAGTTGTGTCGTTACCTAAGCTAAGTTTAAGAAAGAATGCTATCGCGGCTATAACGCCTATCGACCAGTTCATGAAAATTGTGACCAAGTCTTGCATGAGCCTTAAGGATTCTGTTTCAGTATCTGACAAGATCAACTTAAGAATTCCAGCTTCAGGATCTGGTAAAGACCATTCATAAAGAATTGCTGCATCAACTGCTACTACCAGAAAAACAAACACAGTGATTTTCGCGGTTAGACTAGATTCCATTTTCATTAATATTTTCCTTCCCATCGAACAACTGACATGCGTCCTTCCTTCATGAAACATGCCATTAGAGACAATTACGCAACACCTCACCTACCTGAGTCGCTCACCGCGTTCTGCAGGGGGGCTGGAGGTGTTGCGATGGTTGCCCGCCTGTCGTTCTCTCGGACCCGCCAGATGGGCCTCCATCTCAGCACCCAGCATTCGCTCAGCCAGAGCCTTCTTCATCTCCGTGGCCAGCGACTCAAAAATCCAGTGCCCCTCGAGCCCCTCGCTTCGCGATCAACTCATCGAGCAGCTCGCGCGAAATCCCATCGTCGTGCTTCTTTGCCATACCTGTCTCCAATCGAATAGTTCGTGGTATGGCTCGCAAACACAATGTATGGTCCGCTCTCCGTCTGCGGGCTTCCAACGAGATGTACCTCGTGGAACCTCCAAATACGCCAATACCCGCACTCACGTGCGGGTCCCTGAAGGAGAACACGAGGTCTTCCGGCGACTCGGACCGAACTCCAGTTCAGACTCGAAATGCCAACCAATCGCCTGACCGCTCGTCATACGCGACGCCTCGGCATTCCACCTAACCGCGCGACGGGTGTAACGCCCCGAGTCCCCGGTCTACAGCCGCTCCGACTTCAGCCCTATCATTACCTTCCCATTAGGAGCGCCGGGCAGGCCGTACTTGGTTTTGTTTCCAGTCTTGTGCTTCAGCACCAGTCCGGGAAACCTCAAGTCCAGCGTCAATTCTCCGTTCGAGAACTCTATGTCCTCGATTTCCTCCTCGTCATCATTCGTCAGAGTTAACTCACCTCGCTCGCCAACGGCGAGTTTCGCGACTCGGGAAACTCCAACCACGGTGATCTTGTCGCCCGCTTTGCGCTTTATCGCATCGCGAATGTCCGACGAGAGTACAGACGCGGCGTTCGATACGAGCACGTTGCCAATGTCGTCGATCGGCGACTTTACGACCGAATTGAACACTCCGGACAACACCCGCCTCAGGAAGAGCCCGAAGGGGTTTTCCTTGTCCGTATCCGCAATGGCGACCCGAATGCCGAATTCGCCTATCGCGATCTTCTTGAACAGGCCTGTTTTCAAGAAGTCCTCGTCCTTTTGCTTATTATTGACTCCGTTCCTCTTGCCGTTGCCGATGGACAGCCCCTTCATGATCGTGACGTTGCCGTCTTCTCCGGGATGGACGAGCGTTACGATTAGCGTGTTGTTCAGGCTCTTCTGCAGAACGTCCACCTCGTCCGACAGCTTGTTGTAGTCGTCGATCTCGTCCTCGTTCGCCTTTCCATCCTCGAATGATTTCCGCAACGTCTCCTGCTCCCTTCGTTTTCGTCCCAGCTTCTCTTTGCGCTGCTTTACGTCCGTATCGCCCTTCCAGTCTCCGTTGAATTCCACGTACGCTTGACGCAAGAACCCTCGAATGACAGTCCTCATACCTTGGTCTCCCGTTGCCTAATTCTTTCCGAGGTACATTCCACCGACTCGCTTGGACCGCCCTCGTCAACCACCTCAGCGCCTATGATTACTGCCATCTCCAACCGAGTTCTTCGAACAACGTCCCATGGGTAACTTCAAGCGCCTCATACAGCCCTCTGTCCAACCAATACATGAATTTCAGCCCAGTTCGCGTCTCGACCTCGCCCACGCTCGCTGCCTTGTCGCCGTCGCAATGCGAATCGCTTGTCGCCCTGTCCTGGTCGAACACGAACGCTGCCAACCCGATGTCGCCTCGGTCCTCAACCCCAACGACCTTCCAGTATCCGCTCGGCACCAGATGCCCCTCGACCGTATAAACACATCGTTCATCCCAGGTGCGCCGGCCAGACAACCGTCCAAGCATAGCCGCGGATGTACTTCGTTCGCCGAACCTGAGGACGACAACGCCCATTCCACCAAGACCGCCACTCCGCTGCCACTCCTCAACTTCCGCATGCTCTGGCCCCCAATACCTTGCACGCCCTCCGCCGCCCAGTCGCGCGCCGGCATGCCCCTTCTCAGTTGGCTTTTCCCACCACCGCCTCGCTGGCTTGCCGGAGCTTCATCAGAATCGCTTCCGACGAGAAGCCGGAAGCAAATCCAACCAACACGGCCGCGCTGACGGTGTCAGGCTCGAACGCTGAGAACGCCACGATCGCGATCAGCGGCGCCGCCACGATCTGCATGATCTGAAACACGACCATCTCTCGCGCCACGATCGGCGAGATCCCATCGCCGTCTTGCTGTTCCTGAACGCTGAACGCGGCCCGCCGCTGTATCTCGGGCAGTCGTCGGGTCATCCCCACGGCTCCCCCGATAATCGCCAGCACAACCACGTAGAGCGGTACGACCAGTCCCCGGCTCAATTCCGCGCCGTCTCCGGCCCCATCGGTCCCAGCCTGCACGGCCAACGACCGACTGCCAATGTGCAGCAACCATTGCCCGTCCGAGGATCCAGTCGCGCAACGGGTCAGTTCGCTCCCATATCCTTCTTCGGCGCGCAGACAACCGTATTCCACGCCAGCCCAGGACTCCCACGACGACAAGGACTCGGTCGATACTATGAACGGCCCCAGCGAAAACCCGATCGCCAGTGCCTGGAACACGTAGGCGTACACGAAGATCGATCGCAACTCCCGCGACAGCGTCTCCATTGGGCTCGGCAGATTCCGCGTGAAACAGTGGACGAAATGAACGGCCAAAGCCAGGGTAAGGATCGCCAGCGCTACGCACGCAGCCCTCCACACGCTCGACCCGCTGTGCAGTTGCACCAGCCATTGCACCCACACGTACACAGCGACGGCCCCCGCCACGACCAAGACAATCGACCACAGCACACCTGCGCGGTGTTTCCAGATCCACTTCCCTACTCTTATGATGCCGTCACTCAACGCTTCCTCCTTCAACCAATGGCTTCCTCGTCCTCATCCAGCCGTTGCCGACGATACGTCGACCAATCCTCCATTCTGGTTGCTGCGCGACCGCCAATCAACTCCGACGCGTCACTGTTCCCATCGAGCGGCCGTAACGGCCTCGTCCTCCTCTTCGACCTTGAGCATGGCTCCTCCTCGGCGCAGTTCATTCCGGCCCTCGCGTTGCGGACCGCCAGCACCCAACTTTCCGGCGATGTCAGGCACCATCGCCGTGGCCGACGACGAACGCATCGTCGAGCGCGCGTTCACCTGAGGGTTGACGTTCAGCGAGGAGCCGACCGTGCGCGCCGGTCTATGTGGCGTCTTATCAATTGGGCGTGTGCCCGGCGCCGGGTGATGCCACTGGCCTGGCCGTCCCGGCTACTTGTCAAGGTAACCTTTCTTGCACCGATCCCGGCCGGGTGCAACAATCGAGTTCAAGCTCGCCAAGGGGTCGGATCGATGAGAAAGGCTGTAGTTTTATTGGGCTGGATTGTTCTCGCCGGATTGTTCTCGCAAATGGCTGTCGGACAGGAAGGTGAGGAAGTACTCACCAACGCGGACGTTGTTACGTTGATGGAGGCGGGCCTGTCGCCATCGGCGATCATGGCGGTGATCGAATCGAGGCCGGCGGAGTTTGACACCTCGGTAGCGCAGTTGGCGGCGCTGTCGCGGGCGGGCGTGGACTCCTCGGTGATCGAGGCGATGACCCGGGCGTCGACGGCGGGGCGCCAGGCGCCGGCCGCGCCACCGGCCGGAGGAGCCGTGGCGTCCTCCGCGGGCGGCCGGCCGACTTCGCCGGCGGCGCAGTCTGGCGGAACGTCGGCACCTGCGCTCGCTCCCGCCCCGTCCCGGCAGGCGGGAGAGGCGTTTTCCGACGCGTTGAGTTCGGGTGGTCAAGGCCCGGAGATGGTGGTGATACCGGGAGGACGTTTTCGGATGGGCTGCGTGTCGGGCCAGGACTGTTTTGACCGCGAGTCGCCGGTGCACGACGTGACGATTCCGAGGGCGATTGCGGTATCGAAGTACCAGGTGACGTTTGAAGACTATGACCGGTTCACCGCTCCGAACCGGGTGGACGATGAAGGCTGGGGCCGCGGGCGTCGGCCGGTGATCAACGTGTCGTGGAATGACGCTCAGGAATACGTGGTTTGGTTGTCGCGTCAGACGGGGTCGGAATACCGTTTGCTGAGCGAGGCGGAGTGGGAATACGCGGCGCGGGCGGGAACAGCGACGGCGTACAGTTGGGGCAACGCCATTGGAAATAACCGTGCGAACTGCTCTTCCTGCGGCAGTCAGTGGGACGGCAGTCAAACGGCCCCGGTTGGATCGTTCTCAGCGAACGCATTTGGTCTGCACGACATGCATGGTAACGTGTGGGAGTGGGTGGAGGATTGCTGGAACGGGAGTTATGCGGGAGCGCCCTCGGATGGCAGTGCCTGGCAGAGCGGTGATTGTAGCGCGCGCGTTTTGCGCGGCGGTTCCTGGCTCAACCTTCCGAGGGACCTCCGCTCCGCGCTCCGCCTCAGGCTCACCTCCGGCTACCGTTTCAACTACAACGGGTTCCGTGTGGCCCGGACGCTCACACCTTGAATCGTTACCTCTTTAAGTCTTGGGGATCCAAGGGGCTTTGCCCCTTGGCCGAAAATTTTTTTTGAACGGGGTATCTTGCGTGCGATCAGAAGGAACGGGACTTGGAACCGGATGACGACCGGGAGCGGGGCGGCGCGGCGCGATCGGACGGCGCCCGTACAACGGGTGCGGCGCTTGAGGCGCACTACCGTTTCGTGCTTTGGCTGGTGCCGGCGGTGGAACGGTTTCCGCGCAGCCGCAAATTCCTTCTCGGCGACCGCATTCAGACGGTGGCGCTGGATGTGCTGGAGCGGTTGATCGAAGCAACCTACACCAAGCGCCGGAGTTCTCATCTGGCCAACGCGAATCTGGGGCTGGAAAAACTCCGTTTCCTGTTCCGGCTGGCGCGGGACCTTCGCGTGCTGGACCCCCGCCGTTACGAATTTGCGGCCCGCAGCATCGACGAAACCGGCCGCAAGGTCGGTGCGTGGACCAAGGTGCATCGTGCTCGGGAAGGATCGCAATCTGTTTGAAGGCATCGCCTCGTTCGAGGCGCTGCACGCGGCGGCGCTTCGCGCTGCGAAGGGCAAGCGCGCCAAGCCCGGTGTGGCGGCGTTTCTCGCCAATCTTGAGACCGAAGTTCTTCGGCTGGAACGCGAACTTCAAAGCGGCCGTTACCGTCCGGGGGGTTACCGGAAGATCGAAATCTTCGACCCGAAACATCGCATCGTTTCCGCCGCGCCGTTCCGCGACCGCGTAGTACACCATGCCTGGTGTGCAGTGTGTGAGCCGATCTTCGAGCGCGGTTTCATCCACGACAGCTACGCCAACAGGATCGGGAAGGGCACGCACCGCGCGGTGGCCCGTTACGAGTCGTTTCGAGATCGGTTCCGCTATGTGCTGCGCGCCGACATTTTCCGCTACTTTCCGGCCATCGATCACGCCATTCTCAAACGCGCCCTGCGCCGGCGGATCGGCTGTGGGCGTACGCTGGCATTAGCGGATCGGATCGTTGACGGCTCGAACCGCCAGGAACGCGTCGACCTGATGTTTCCGGGCGACGATTTGCTCGCGCCCCTGCAACGGCGTCGGGGTCTGCCCATCGGCAATCTCACGAGCCAGCTTTTCGCGAACGTGTATCTCGACAGGCTGGATCACTTCTGCAAGGAAGTGCTGCGGGCGAAGGGCTACCTGCGCTACGTTGATGATTTCGCCCTGTTCCACGACGACCGCGAAGCGTTGGAGCGGTGGCGCGCAAGGATCGCGACCTTCCTCGAAGGGCGCCGGCTGCGGCTGCACCCGCGCAAGACGGCGATCGTTCCGACCTGCGAACCCGCGGCGTTTCTCGGGTTCGTGTTGCAGCCCGGCGGCCGTCGGCGCTTGCCGGAGGACAACGTGCGCCGGTTCCGAAACCGGCTACGCGGTCTGCGCGACCGGTGGCGGCACGGCACGGCGACCCGGGAGAACATCGAGCGGCGCGTGCGGTCCTGGATCGCCCACGCCGAACATGCGGACACCTGGCGTTTACGCCAGTCGATCTTTCGCGGCGGATGGTTCGATCCGGCGCGTGAGCCTGACCTGCCCCCCGGCGCGTTTTGCGCGGCGGTTCCTGGAACAACCAACCGAGGAACCTCCGCTCCGCGAACCGCAACAGGAACACCACCGGCAACCGTAACAACAACAACGGGTTCCGTGTGGCCCGCACGCTCAAAGGCCGGAACCGGTGGCGTCAAGGCGCCGCCGGGCGCGCGATGAGCGTCCAGGGCGGGTCATGATGAAGGGTCGGCGCCGCGCCTCTTGCTCCGCTTGGCGGAGGCGGTGCGGCGCCGTTTTTCAAGCGCTGCCGAGGTTGAGCAACCCATTGGATCGGGGCTCGCGTTAAGGCAGGCGACAAGGTCGCTAAAGGGCTTGGGAAGCGCGGGCCACGCGACCGGCGGTGGAGGTCGCCGACATCCTCAGGGCGCGGGCGCAGACCTTTCTTGAGATGCATCCTCCTCGCCGTCCCGGCACCGCGCACCGTAATTCACGGTGAGCCAGTTGTACGGGATTCCGGCGGCCGGGTTAATTAACGAGAATCTGTGTTCAAGATATTGGGTCCTGCTCGGCCCCTGTGAGTGGAAAGGGACAAAACAAACAAAAACAATGCTTTATATTTCTTCTAGTGTTGCAGGATATAGGGTTGTCCAATCTCCGAAATGGCCCTACTGGCTGCTCGGAAAGGAAAACTGCGACTTCTCCCTGACACCGCCCGCAGGCCATCGCTGCATGATCGTCTTGCGCCGGGTATAGAAGCGGACGCTATCCGGCCCGTACGCACACAGATCGCCGAAAAAGGAGCGCTTCCAGCCCCCGAAACTGTGGTACGCAACCGGAACCGGAAGTGGCACGTTGATACCGACCATCCCGACCTTGATGTTATCCGCAAAATAACGCGCCGCTTCACCGTCCCGGGTAAAAATACAGGTGCCGTTGCCGTATTCATGTTCATTGATGAACCGCATGGCACGTTGTTCGGATTCCGCTCGAACGACGCATAGCACAGGGCCGAAAATCTCTTCCCGATAGATCCTCATTTGAGGGGTCACCCGATCGAACAGGCACGGTCCCAGAAAGAAGCCTTCTTCGTAACCCTTTACGACCAGGTCGCGGCCGTCGACGACGAGCGCGGCCCCTTCCCGAACGCCCAAATCCACGTATCCCCTTACTCTTGCATGGTGTTCACGGGTAACCAACGGCCCCATGTCGCTGTTTCTGTCCGTACCATTGCCCACACGCAGCGTGCGAAGCTGCTGCTCGAGTTTATTGACGACCCGGTCGGCGACTTCATCGCCGATGCAAATGACGACTGATATCGCCATGCAGCGCTCACCGCACGATCCGTACGCGGCGCCGACCAACGCAGTCACCGCGTTATCGATGTCTGCGTCGGGCATCACGATGGCATGGTTTTTTGCACCGCCCAGCGCCTGGACGCGTTTGCCGTAGCTTGTGCCGGTGGCATAAATGTATTCGGCGACGGGTGTTGAACCAACGAAACTGACTGCCTGTACCTGATCGTTCGCAAGCAGCGCGTCCACTGCCTCCTTGTCCCCGTTAACAATGTTGAATACGCCATCGGGCAACCCGGCTTCCTGAAAGAGGTGCGCTATGAGCATTGACGCCGATGGGTCCTTCTCCGAAGGCTTGAGCACAAACGTGTTGCCGCAGGCGATCGCCATGGGATACATCCACATGGGTACCATGGCGGGGAAATTGAACGGCGTAATCCCGGCGACCACGCCAAGGGGTTGATGGTCGGACCAACTGTCAATTCCAGGGAAGGATAGTAATTTTAAAGGCCCTACGGCAGGGGTATTGGAGCAGCTGAGAGCGTCGATGAGGGCGTAACTCGGTGCGCATTTGGTCTTGTGGGCGACCGTTGCCAGCCAATGGCGTTCGATCGTCCCTGCGAATCTCCCCGGCGTGGCAAGAAATGCCGCCGCTCCGGGCTCATTGCGCGGGGCGAGGCCGAACCCGCCCGTGGAAGCGCCTGCTTCGCGCGTATCTCGATGGGTCAGATCGGCAGGCGAGCTGGTGGCGGCGCCCGGCTCGGATGCGCCGGATCGAGCGACTGCCGGTCCCGGGCGAGGTGTTCGAGGATCCGCTCGATGACCTGAGGCTCCTCGATGCTCGCAATCACCCGCAGCGTGCCGCCGCAGCGACGGCAGGTGTCGATGTCGATGGCGAACACGCGCTTGAGCCGCTGCGCCCAGGTCATTGAGCGATGCCGCTGGGCCTCGGTCCTCGCGGCGGACGGCTCGCCCGAGCTCGCAGGCCGTTGGGGAACGACGCGGGCACGCAGCGCGCTCGCCGGTGCAAACACACCGTGAGCCGGTAACGAAGCACTTCCAACAGGTCGGTGACAGAATGACCTACGTGTACGATTTCGGGGACGATTGGATTCACGATGTCGTCCTGGCTGACATCATCTCCTGCGATTCTGAAAGACCTGTTGTCTGCGTCGGTGGGGAGCGAGCCTGTCCTCCTGAAGATTGTGGCGGCCCTTGGGGTTATCAGACGATGTTAGAGGCATTGGCAGATCCAGGTCACGATCAGCACGATGAAATAAAGCGCTGGATTGGCGGATCACTTGACTCAGAGAAATTCGATCCGACAAAGGTCAAGTTTGACGACCCACAGGATCGTTGGAACCGGGCCTTCAAGAATGCTTAGTTCCGACAAATTTCCGACACAAGATGTGCATTGTTGTGCAGCGTACTGATAGTTGGTCAACGGGCGTCGTCATAAAGGCTATATTTTTCAGTAGGATACAGCACGCTGCCCGGCTACGAACCAGGCGGTCGGGAGTTCGCCTTCGGCGCGAAGCGACGCTCCGACTGCAGGGAGAAGGTATCTCTCCGGGGCCGCTCCCGGCCATCCATGGCCTTCGCGGCACTTGTGCATCCTGCACGTCGCGCGCCAAAAATGAAGTCGCCACTTTATGAGAGCATCTTGATATCGGGCTTCCCGTGATTCTTCGAATCCCGGAATTCCGAGGAGCTACTGGTTGGCACCGACGATTATTGAGAGTTTCTCGAAAAGCAAGAGATAAACCGTGAAGAAAACCTGGCTCGTCAGCAAAATCTGTGGGTGAATTCAGGCTCGGGTAACGCGCGAGGGCATGGTACAAGGCGATTTCAGCACCGTGACAGGTCCGAAACCCGAAGGCTTTTCTGGAGGTCAGTTTTGCCTTGCCATTAAATCCCTCCACAACGCCGCTTGAGAGCTGACCTTTGGCCCGAAACCAATTGAGCAGAAGCTCGCGAATACCTGTGCCACTTCCTTCCAGCTCAGCCGCCTCGCCCAACGCGCCAGAAACCAGGCATAAGCATCTGTCAAACGGTGCTTGCCCGAGGCCCACGGCAGCCGCTCCACCCGCACGCCGCAGCTCGAGCAGTCCACCCGCCGCGGCGCATAGACGAAAAACACCTTCATCCCCCACAGCGGCACAAACTCAAAGCGACGTACGGCAAGCTTGTGATAACCCGGCCGCGGCAACTCACAGCCCGAGCACAGTGCTCGCCCATTCGCCCGCGGCTCGATCTCCACCTCCAACGCCTTGCTTGCTTTCCAGTCAGTTCTTCGCCGAATCTACCCTCGAAATACCCACAGATTCTGCGGAGGAGCCCAATATTTAAGCATCCCGCTTACTTTATTGAACTTCCGATCCTGGCAGAGCAAATGCATGAACCCTCCTTCCAATATCCTGTGTTACAGGCGAACGATAACGACCGCCGCCGCCGCCTGCTACAATCACAACATATTGTCTTCCATCAATTTCGTAAGTGGAGGGAGTCGAAAAGCCAGGCGAATCCATCTCAAATTCCCACAAAAGCACGCCGCTGGTTTTATCAAATGCTCTGAACCGGTTATCTTCTGTTGCTGCTATAAAAATCAAACCTCCTTGTGTAACAGCCATTCCGCCAAAGTTTTCAGCACCGGTATGTCGAATCCCCATTTCTACTAATCCGGGATATTCTCCGAGTGGGACCGACCATTTAATTTCACCTTTTGCAACATCTACCGCAACGAGTTTCCCCCATGGTGGTTTAATTGCATGATACCCCATATGGTCTGTGAAATATTCTAACTGAGGTACATACTGTGGGGTTGATGTGGACCAACTCAATTCGCCCTCTCCTCCACTCCACGTCAAATTTTCGTCACTTAAATCGATATCAGATGTGGATCTTGCTTCACCAGGTTCACTTTGAAGAAAGGCTACAACATTATCCAATTCATCTTCGTCAAAGGCCGGAAAGGCCGGCATCGCATTTACGCCTTGTGTAATGACATCTCTTAGTTCGTCAGAACTGAGCGTTGTATTATCAAGAGCAACAGCTACCCCTCCTTGTCGATCAGCACCATGACAAGCCGCACATGCTGCAAGATATATTGTTCTCCCTTGGGCCGTCTCCGTCATATCTGCGAATTGATCAGGATGTATGATGTCCAGCGTTAGTATAAATGGGAAGTCATTTACGTTTACGTAGGCAATATTGGTCTCCGGATCAAACGCTGGACCGCCCCATTCATTTCCTCCGTGAATTCCGGGCTGTACGATCGTTCCTTCTATACTTGGAGGTGTATACATCGGTCCGGGTCTCAGTCTTTTATATTGCTCCAGTGCAGACTCATGAGACTCGGGTGTGATAGTGGTTAAATCAGACTCATAAAATGACGTTCTTACAAGTGGGTCAGGTTTTAAAGGCCATGGTTGAGTTGGATAAGCAACTTCACCGAGTGCCGCCTCTGTCGGTACCGGTTTTTCTACAATGGGAAATAGAGATTCTCCGGTATCTCGATCAAATACAAATACTTTACCCTGTTTCCCTGTTTGAACGACCACATCTCTTTCTTCGCCATCCTGCGTAATAGTAGCTAACATCGGTGCAGGAGCGATATCATAATCCCAAATATCGTGGTGAATCGTTTGAAAATGCCATTGTAATTCTCCAGTCTCTGCATCAATGGCTAAAACGGAATTCGAAAAGAGGTTCTTGCCAGGTCTCGCACCACCACCTCCATGGATTCCACCAGTGGCTGAACCCGTGGCGGCAAATACCCAGCCTCTTTCTTCATCAACAGTAAATCCACCCCATGAGTTGGCGCCACCATAAACCATATTATCTTCCCACTCCCACGTCTCATACCCGGGCTGTCCTTCTATAGGAATGGTTTGAAATCTCCATTCAAACTCCCCGGTTATCGTGTTAAAAGATCTGATGTTACCAGGGGGTTCTTCTCTTCCTTCCGAAACATTTGAATCCAAAATCAAATGGTCATCATAGATTACAGGAGGTGAGGTGTTCGTTATTTTATTTTCCAGCAGGTGAGCAGGCCAAACATGATTTTCCTTTAAATCAATATACCCGCCGATACCAAACGACTCTATAAGGGTGCCGTCGTCCGGGTTAATTGCCCAGACAAGATCTTTCGTAAGATGGAAGATTCTTGAGTTGTTGCCATTCTCATCTTCCCAATACACCGCCCCTCTCATAATACCACTGGCGAGATAATCTCCTCTGGAATGGTGTTCAGACAGATCAAACAGCCAGAGTTCTTCTCCGGTTGCTGCATCCAGGGCAACAAGATTCAATTCAGGATCAGAAAAATACATCACACCTTCAATAACAATCGGGTTAGATGACATCCCCGGCCGGACAAGATTCCTTGTATCATAGGTCCACACTTCTTCTAATAACTGAACATTTTCGATTGTAATTTGGCTTAGAGAAGAGTATCCAGTTCCTTCCTGATCGCCACGATAAGTAGCCCAATCAACGAAATTATTCAGTCTGCTTTTTTGAACAGCGGTACTTGTTTGGGCCGATGTATCATTATCCACCCAGCCGAATGCTATCAGGACAAAAAGGAAGGTCAGGGGAGAGAATAAATAGAGTTGCTTTTGCATCAGTTCGTGGCCTCGTTCCGTTTATATTTGAATAACAGGTAAATTTATTTTCCTATGTTACTGATAACGTGAAGTCGGGTAGTCGTTTAATGACTCCACCTTCCATAGCTGACTCATGGGCCAGCAAGCCAACACATGTCCAGTTTGCAGATTGGACCGCATTGGGGTAAGGATCACGATCGTTAACAATAGAGTCGACAAACTCATGTACTAAGTGTGGGTGAGAACCTCCGTGGCCAGCTCCCTGGATAAAGGATAAGTGAGCATGCTCATCTGCATCATACACTCCTTCCAAGGTAAACTCGCGTATCTCTTCCGGTAACAGATGTCCATAATCCGGTACCTTAATACGTTCGGGTATCTCCGGTTCGGGTTTTTTTGCCGTATGAAGAACCGGATCCTCCCCTTCAATGAGCGGCCATTCAAAGGACTTTTTAGATCCGTAAACATCAAAGCTTTCTCGATATTGACGTGACGTATCAAACAATGAACGATAAATGTGAGCGGTCAAGTCAGAGTTCTTTAACTTAATATGGCATGTTTCAACCGCAAAGGGAGAACCTGACTTTTCGATAAGGTCATCGCTAAGGATAGTAATTTTAAAGGCCCTACGGCAGGGGTATTGGAGCAGCTGAGAGCGTCGATGAGGGCGTAACTCGGTGCGCATTTGGTCTTGTGGGCGACCGTTGCCAGCCAATGGCGTTCGATCGTCCCTGCGAATCTCCCCGGCGTGGCAAGAAATGCCGCCGCTCCGGGCTCATTGCGCGGGGCGAGGCCGAACCCGCCCGTGGAAGCGCCTGCTTCGCGCGTATCTCGATGGGTCAGATCGGCAGGCGAGCTGGTGGCGGCGCCCGGCTCGGATGCGCCGGATCGAGCGACTGCCGGTCCCGGGCGAGGTGTTCGAGGATCCGCTCGATGACCTGAGGCTCCTCGATGCTCGCAATCACCCGCAGCGTGCCGCCGCAGCGACGGCAGGTGTCGATGTCGATGGCGAACACGCGCTTGAGCCGCTGCGCCCAGGTCATTGAGCGATGCCGCTGGGCCTCGGTCCTCGCGGCGGACGGCTCGCCCGAGCTCGCAGGCCGTTGGGGAACGACGCGGGCACGCAGCGCGCTCGCCGGTGCAAACACACCGTGATACCGGGTCAGGTGTGCGCGAGGCTTCGGTACCAGCGCGGCGAGCCGGGCGATAAAATCCATGGGCTCGAAGATCACGTGCGTGGTGCCGTCGCGATAGGGGGTTTTCAACGTATAACGAACCTGCCCGCTGTCGGTCAGTGCGAGGCGCTCGGTGGCGATCGGCGGGCGTGAGACATAGCGGGCCAGATGCTCGAGTCTGTCGCGCTCGGCGCTTTTGGCTGCCACGCCTGCATGCAGTGAAAACCCGGAGCTCTCAGCCACGTTGGCACTTGAGCGGTCCGTGTCCGGCGCCAGAGTCTGCAGCGTGAACACCTTCTGCCCCTCGCGCGGTCCGGTTGCGATCCGGTACGTAATCGAATGGCCGAGCAAGCTGTGTATGGGTGTTTCCTCGCTCGGATCGAAGGCCAGGTAGGCGTTCTCGATGTCGCGCGTGATGAGCCCGGCGTGCTCGAGCGAGCGCCCGACCCGCTCGGCGATCGTCTGCACCAGGCCCTCGAGCGCCGCCCGACTCGGTGCGGGCACGGGCACGAACCGCAAACCCATTTCCTCACCGACGTAAACGCCGTCCAGAAACAGCATGTGGAAGTGAATGTTGAGATTGAGCGCCGAGCCGAAACGCTGGATCAGTGTCACCGCGCCGGTCGCAGCGCTCGCCCGCGTCATACCCGCCTGCCCGATCAGGTGCCCCGAGATGGCGCGATAGACGATGCCGAGCACCTGGGTCAGCACGGTGGGCCGTGTCGCGAGCAGGAACCTCAGCGCAAAAGGCAACGACAGCACCCATTGCCGCATCGGTCTTCGCGGCCATACCTCTTCGACCAGGAGCGCGGCAGTCTCAGCCATCCGCCGCCCGCCACAACTCGGACAAAACCCGCGACGCTTGCAGCTGAAGGCCACGAGCTTCTCGGCGTGGCAGCCCTCGCAGCGCACGCGCAGAAAGCCGTGCTCGAGCCGCCCGCATTGGAGATAAGCCTCGAATTCTTCCTCCACGTACCGAGGCAGCGGCCGCGCCTCGGCTGCCCGTTGATCTCGAAAGACCGGATAGTGTTCCGCAACGAGCCGATAGAGCAGCGTCGCCTCGGGGCGGTGGCGCCGGTAGCCCGGCGGCGCGATGAGTCCCCTGGCCTGCGCAAAGTCGCGCACGGGTGTGCCCATGGCTCGCATCCCTGCGATGAAGCGATGTCCGCAAGATTAGGGGGTTGCCTCGGGTGAGACCCGGTGCGAATCTGCGCGAAGGGTGGCGTTTCGTGACCGCGGGGGTATTCCGCCGAGGATGGATTGCGGAAAGTCCTCCTCTGGAGCAAGCGGCCGTGGTGTAATGCCGATCCAGTCGGCTCGAAAAATATGGCGATCATTGCGGCGTCCAGTCCGGCATCGTCCGCGCCGTTCTGTCCGTAGCAACCCGCCCCTTCCACATGAATACAGCGAATTTGCGATTCAGGCAGATCGAGGGCGGTAGCGATCGCACCCCGCAGCTCGAAGCCGCCCTGGGTGTGACTCCAGACGGTCAGGCGCGTACCGTCCCAATTCGCCACGGCGGCGGAGGGGGACATGGAGGCGTGGGCAATGTAGGGGCGCGAGTAGTCGGCGGAGAATTGGCGATGTCCGTTCGAGCCCGGCGCACTACCCGGAGCCGTCGAGCGATCCGACGCTGGGGATCTTTCGGGTCTGGTCGGGCCAGGGAGGGTTCACCGAAGAGCGCTATACGCTTACCGAAGATGCGCGCCGGGTTGCCGAGGAGATGGCTAAAATGCCGTGGGATTCGGTGCTCGACGGTTGTACGCTCAAGGGAATGCCGGAACTCATGGCGCAGCCCAATCCCATGGAATTCGTCCGGCAAGGCGACGACATTCACATCCGCCTTGAGGAATACGATACGGTTCGCGTCATATCCATGAATCCCCGGCCGGAGCTCGGGCAGCCTGCCCCGACATTGCTGGGGCACTCAATCGGCGAGTGGCAGGATGAGACGCTCGTCGTCACGACAACCGGCATCGACTATCCTTGGTTCCGGCAGACCGGGATTCCTCAATCGGCGGCGATCGAAGTGGTTGAGCGTTTCACGGTGAATGACGAAGGCAGCGAGCTGATGTTGGAACTGACGGCCACCGATCCCGAAATCCTTGTCGGTCCTGCCGTACTGACCAAGTCCTGGACCTGGCGGCCCGGGATGGAAGTCCTGTCGTTCCAGTGCGCTGAGGAGTAAGCCGCGTCAGCCTTCAAACTTATGCCGGAACTGTTACTGTCGCAAGCCTTTAATAGTTCCCGCCGGAAACGTATTCTTGGGCAACTTGAGGCTCAGGCGTAGTCCGCATCAAATTGGGTGAACAGTAGTGAATCAGTCGACAAAAGCAATAGTTGTAGCTCTTGTGGCTGGGTTATATGGCGAGTCTGAGGCGCATCATTCTTTCGCGATCTACGACATCGACAACAAGATTCAGCGAACCGGCGTGTTGACGCTGTTCGAGTTTTCTCAACCGCACATACAGCTCGTCCTCGAGGCGGAGCTTGAAGACGGTTCGAAGGAAACCTGGGAAATCGAGAGCATGGCGCCGAGGCGCTGGGACAGCTTCGAGCATCCGCGGGATGTGGCTGATGTCGGAGAGACCGTGACCATTCTCGGATGGCCGGCGCGGGATGGCTCGGACACGATGGCTCTCAGCACGATCATTACCGAACGAGGGACCACGGTCATCCTGGAGGAGGTTCGTCAAAGACGAGCACGTGAGAATGTCCCCCCGGTGACGATCAGGCGTGAATAGATCTGCGCCGTCGGACACGTGATGGCTCGAATGCCGTCGGCTTGAGATCGCTGACGACCGCCGATGGCGACGAAGTCGGCCCCCGGGTAGCGAGCAACTACTCTCGATTCAATCGATATAGGAGATCCGCATGAGAATCGCCTGCATTACCCCGATGCTTTTCGCAGCGACGACGGCTCACGCGCATCACGGCCCGGGACAGTTCGGCGGGGGCGATCCCGTAGAGGTTACCGGCGCCGTTACGGAGGTTCGTTTCGTGAACCCTCACGGGTACATCTTTTTCGACTGGGAGTTCGATCGTCACGTCAATGAGATCATCCAGACCGAGGACACGATCACGCTCAAGTACGGCCTCATGGACATCGAGCGAACGATCCACGTGAACATGGACGAACACCCGGACGAGTTCGTGCCGTCCCGTGCCGGTCACTCAATCGGCCGCTGGGAGGGGGACACGCTCGTTGTGGAGACGACGCATATCGATTGGCCGTACTTCGATCCTTACGGCACGCCGCAGTCCGACCAGATGAGCTACGTCGAGACGTTCCGGGTTGCAGACGATGAGAGTCGGCTGCACTACACGATCGTCGCGACGGACCCGGTCATGTTCAGCGCTCCGGTTGAACTCGAGCGCGGTTGGCGGTGGCAGCCCGGCACCGAGATGGTGGAGTTTTATGACTGCGTCGCTGAGTGGGAAAGCTCGGACTGAGCGGCCGGAATCGTGAGCGAGTCGGATCAATTAGGCGCACAGGCACCGCCCGTTCGGTTGGGTTTCACCTTGCCCGCGAAGCGCCTTCGGCTGATTACCGCCGGCCTTGCAATCGCAGCGGGCATCGCCGGTAAAGCGAACTCCGCCCCGAACATCTTGCTGATAATCGGCGACGACATGGGTGTCGAGACCGTGGCGTCCTACGGTGTGGGCGAGAGCCCGCCGGTGACCTCCAATCTGGATGACCTGGCGCGACAGGGCGTACGCTTCACCAATTTCTGGTCGCAACCCGTCTGTTCGCCGACCCGGGCGACCATCGTGACCGGACGCTATGGCTTCCGAACGGGAATCGGCAGACCCGTTACCAACCGGGGTCCCTTGCCGGAGCCGCCGCAAATTCCCCAGTGGGCCCTGCCGAACGTCACCTCGGGGATGGGCGGCGCGATGGCGATGGGAGGCGGCGGTCTCCAGAATCTCCCCCGCCCTGGCCTTGGCGTTGACGAATTCACCCTGCCCCAGGCATTCGATGCCAACGAGCAACTCGGTTACTCCACGGCGGCGATCGGAAAGTGGCACCTGGCGGAAGCGAGCAACGGGTGGCTGGATCACCCCAACCGGATCGGTTTCGACTATTTCTCCGGGGGAGCCACCGGTGGGGTCGAGTCGTATTTCGCCTGGAACAAGGTGATCGACGGCGAGGTGACGGGCATGGTGGGATATGCGCCGACCGACAAGGTGGACGACGCCATCGCGTGGATCGAAGCGCAGGGCGACAGCCCCTGGTTCGTGTGGTTCGGATTCAACCTGCCTCACACACCGCTGCATACCCCGCCCGACGATACACGCACGGGGGCTTCGAACAGCGACTACGCAGCCATGATCGAAACCATGGACACGCAGATCGGCCGGTTGCTCGCATCCATCGAGCCGGAAGTGCTAGAGAATACGTTCGTGATCTTCATGGGAGATAACGGCACGCCGAGCGGCAGCGTGACGGCGCCGTTTCAGCCCGGACGCGCCAAGGGCGCGGTGTACCAGGGCGGCGTCAACGTGCCCTTTATCGTGACGGGGCCCGGCGTTCAGCGGGGTGAGGTCTCCGAGGCCCTGGTCAATTCAACGGATCTGTTCGTCACGATCATGGAATTGGCCGAAATCGATCCAGCAGAAACGATTCCCGCGGACGTTACACATGATTCGGTCAGCTTCCTGTCGACATTGTCCGACCCCACGGCGTCGCCCAGAGAGTGGGTGTACGCAGACGAGTTTTTCGGTGGATTCGAGGGAGTCGAGACCGCGGACTACGCGATGCGGGACAATCGATACAAGCTCCTGAGAATTGACGGCGTTGAGGAATTCTACGATCTGGAGTCGGATCCCTACGAACACGACAACCTGCTCGCCGGGGAGTTGTCCAGTGAGGAACGCACAGCATATGGCGCGTTACAGGCTGAAGTCGAAAAGCTGCGCGACAGTAGATGAAGTCTTGGGAGGATGCGAGGAATGGGGATTTTTTTGGCTAAATGCTGGATGACCGCGCAGGATTCATCCATTCCTCTCGCTGCCGTAGCCCTGCTCGCCGGCGGCATTTTCACTAACGCTGCTGCACAAGACAACGCGTGTACGGATCTCTACCTGGTCAACGGCCGGTTCTTCTCCATGGCCGAAGCGGGTGTTCCCCCCGATCAATGGATTACGTTCATTGGCGGCTGGAACCCGATTCAGTGGGACGAAAACCCCGTCGGCTCGGGTCCCGGGGGCGGACCGGCCTATGTCTTTCCGACACTGGAACAGATGGATGCGGCCGCCGGCGGCTATCCGTTCTACCTTCATCTGCGCGCGAATGAGGCCGCGTATACGAATTCTCCGGGCATGGCCAGACTCAACGAACTGGCCGCCGGCACTGAAGGTGCGGGCAACCCGCAAATCGATCCCGCCACAGGCTTCGTGGCCGACTCGGCCGTGGCCTTCGGGTTGATCCGGCAGGACAGCGACCCGCGGGAACAGGCGATACGCGTCATGCGAGGGTTCAACAGTGTCGGGTTGACCTCGGTCGTCGATGTAGGCGGCAGTATTCGCGGTATGGGAGCGCAGTATTTCGACGTTTTCTCCGACTACGAAACGATCAAGGCACTCTACGACGACGATGCATTGACCATCCGGGTGCGCGCCCTGGTGCAGGGAGACCTGATCACACCCGTGGACGATTACGAAGCCCTGGTGCGGTCGATCGCAGGTGAGTTCGGCACTGAAGACGACAGCATGTTCAAGGTCATCGGCCTCGGGGAAGACCTCGGCGATATCCAGACCAATGGTTATCGGAATGTCGTTGAGATGGCGATCTCCAACGGTTGGCAGATCGGCAAGCATGCGGGCCAATTGGCGGACATCGAGACCTATCACGCTGCTGCCGTCGCAACCGGAGAAGTTACCCGCCTGACGCTGGAGCATTCGTCTCCCGGTCAGGCCGAGTTCGATGCGATCAAGGCATTGGGTTATGAAGATATCGTTGGCATCAACCTTTCGTCACACGCGTTCTTCGGTCGCGGCGCCGCGGGCCGTGTTTGCGACAGCGTCGCCTTCAGGACCGTCGTGGAGCAAGGGCTTCACGCAGGCATCGGAACGGACAGCACCAACGCACAACCCGGCAATCCCTGGATCAACATCTACGCCATGGTGACCGGAAAGGACGTCAAGGGTTTCGGCCTTCGAGCCGGTGGAGTGACCACCTTGCGTGCAATCGGGGCGGGCGGCATGGGCGGTATGGTCGGCATGGGTGCCATGGGAACCGCCGCGAACGCCGTAAGCACCGAAGCTGGAACCCCAGTCAATCCGGATGCTCCCATCACCTGTCCCGACGAGCGTATATCAAGGGCTCAGGCGGTCCAGCTTCATACCAGGGGCAGCGCCTGGCTGGCCGGCTCGGAAGACCACTACGGAACGCTGGAAGAAGGCAAATTAGCCGATCTGGTGGTGCTGAGCGATGATGTGTTCTCGACGGCCGTCAGCGATGAAGAGATTCAGGGCATTCTTTCCCTGATGACGATCGTCGATGGCGAAATCGTTTATGTTGGCGAGGACGCTGCCTTTTCGGCCGAAGTTGGCGAATAGGATCAGGGCGACAGGAAGCGTACGATCCCGAAGGTGATCGCGGCGTTCGCACCGATGATGTAGAGCGCCACGCGGTAAAGGTCCGCTTTCGTCGCAAGGTGCTCCGTATAGAGCTTGACGACGGTGCGCGCCACCGCTTCGGCTTGGGACTGCTCGAACCCAGCAGCTTGTAGCTCCTTCGCGGCGCTCAATGTGTCGAATGCGACCATGCAACAAGCATAGCAGTGCGACAATTCGCATCGAAGCTCGGCCAAGGGACGTCCGTCAAACTTGGGATTGGCGGTGGAATTGCAGAACCCTGATAAGGACACGCCCGAAAACGCACCATAAAGTATCAGTTCTTGATACTATTCGGCCGTGAACAACCGGCAACGCAAGACGCTGGGGAGGATTTTTCAGGATCCCGCTCCGGCGAACGTCAGGTGGTCGGATATCGAGAGTTTGGTGATTGGCGCGGGTGGGACTATCGGGAAGGGCCGCGGCTCGCGGGTTCGGTTCGATCTGAACGGGGTTCGAGCCAACTTCCACCGGCCGCATCCGGCCAAGGAGCTCAGGCGCTACCAAGTGCGTGATTTTCGGGATTTCTTCAATGCCGCTGGGGTAACTCCATGAGATACAGGGATTACGAGGCAATCATCTCCTTCGATGAGAGGGACGGAATCCTGCACGGCCGTGTGCTGAATACGCGGGATGTCATTTCCTTCGAGGCCGATTCCGTGGGCGGCATCAAGAGCGCTTTCCGCGAAGCGATCGACGATTATCTCGAGCAATGCACGGAATCGGGTCGCGCGCCGGACAAACCGTTTTCCGGCAAGCTCGTTCTTCGTATCGACCCGGCGTTGCATCGCAGTGTGTTTCTGGAAGCGGCTCGCAGCGGCGCCAGCCTGAACTCGTGGATTTCGGAGTCTCTGAAAGCCAGGGTGGCGGAGCTTCCCGCCGATGGCGATACTGTGACGGTGCGCTGAACCTGGTTGTTGCAGGTCGGGTACCGGCAGCACCCGAGCGATAGCGCATGATTTGGATCAGTTCAGGGCAGGACCGGACGATGTTGGTTTGCAACGCTACTACTCGCGTAGGGTGAAACTGTGATTGCAGATCACCTGATCGGCATTGAACGATTCGAAGCGGATCTCTGGAAGGTCGCGGACAACCTGCGGGCCAACTCGAACCTCGCTTCCAACGAGTACTTCATGCCCATCCTGGGTCTGATCTTTCTGCGGCAGGCGACGAACCGCTATCACTCGGCGCTGGCGGCGATCAAGGAAGACAAGGCAGCGGGCAGAATACCCGAGCGCCCGCTGATCGAGGCCGGCGCCGTGGACGTGATGATCGACATCCGCGGCAACTTCTTCTACACCCGCACCGTGCCTTGTCAGCTCTGGTTCTTCGACCGGGCAAAGGAGCAAGACCCCGTCCGGGCGGATCGCGTCCTGATGCTCGATGCGCGCAACATCTACCGCACGGTTTCGCGCGCCATATACGACTTCAACCCAGAGCAGCAGAAAAACATCGCGGCCATCGTCTGGCTCTACCGGGAACAGTCCGATCGCTTCCTCGGATTGGTCGAGAGCTACCTCGCACAGGCGCTCTCGGAAGGGCAGGCGACCGCTGAGCCGCTCGAAGCGTTCGATGGCGCTCTCGGCAAGCAGATCGATCTGGCGGGGACGCTGGCCGGACGGGCGGTCGAGGTCGCGGTCAAGCAGCTTGAAGCGCGGGAATCGGACATCTGGGCCAATTCGGAGATCAACAGGGCACACAAGGCGCTAGAGGATGCACGGCATGGCGCGGTGGTGCCGCTTCGGCGGGCACGGTATTTCGTACGCCAAGCCGACTGGTTGCAGGAGCGGTTTCCCGATGCCGAGCTGCGGGATGTAGAGGGGCTGGTGAAGCTGGTCGACCGCGCCGAGATCGACGCGCACGACTGGAGTCTGACGCCCGGCCGCTATGTCGGCGTGGCGCCCGAAGAGGAGGACGAGGATTTCGATTTCGAGGAGGCGATGGGTGCAATTCACGCGGAGCTGGAGGAGCTCGACGCCAAGGCAGCGACGCTGGCGGTGACGATCCGGAAAAACTTCGAGGCGTTGGGGATATGACGATAACGACGCCGCCCTACACCATCACTTCGACCATCCTCGATCTTGCCGAACGGATCGGCGAAGCGATCGGGCGGGCGGAGGAAGCGGCGGTCCGGGCGAATCCGCGCTTGCGGCGGATCAATCGCATCCGCACCATTCGCGGGTCGCTGGCGATTGAAGGCAACCCGCTCACCGAAGAACAGGTATCGACCATCCTCGAAGGCAAACCGGTGGTCGCGCCGCTTCGGGAGATTCAGGAAGTCCGTAACGCCATCAATGCCTATGAACAGTCCCCGCGGTGGAACCCCGCCAGCGAATCCGATCTGCTCGGCGCGCACAAGGTCCTGTTGGCCGGATTGCTGGACGCTCCCGGCCGCTACCGGCGCGGCGGGGTAGCCGTGACCGGTGCGGGGGAAGTACACCACATCGGCCCTTCCGCCGACCGTGTGCCGCACCTCATGTCGAATCTGCTGTCATGGCTGGGCGTTACGGGAGAGCATCCGTTGATAGCCAGCTCGGTCTTCCACTATGAGTTCGAGTTCATTCATCCCTTCGAGGACGGCAACGGACGGATGGGACGACTCTGGCAGACCTTGATGCTGACACGCTGGAAGCCTCTGTTTGCCGATGTCCCGGTGGAGAGCCTGATTCATGCGCGACAGAGTGAGTACTACGACGCCATCCGGGAAAGCTCCGCCAGAGGAGAGAGCGCCCCGTTCATCGTCTTCATGCTGGAGGCCATTCTTGAGGCTGTCCGGGATTTCGGGACAAGCGATCAAGCAGACGACCAAGTAACCGACCAAGTAACACGTCTGCTCGCCGGACTGCGGGACGGCCCGAAGTCTGCGACCCAACTCATGGCGGCGCTCGGACTGTCGCACCGTCCGACGTTCCGCAAAAACTACATTCGTCCGGCGCTCTCCACGGGGCTCGTCGAAATGACCCTTCCTGAGTCGCCGACGGCAAGAAGCCAGAAGTACCGACTCACAACGCGCGGACGGGCGGCGGCACGATGAAGCGGGTCGCGGAATTGCCGAGTGGTAGGTTCGTGTGGTCGAGTTGCTGCGGCGGGCGCGGTACGTCGCCCGCCGAGCCGTCTTGCAGCAGGAACGTTTCCCCAAGCACAAGCTGCACGATGTCGAGGGATTGATGAAGCTGGTCGACCGCAGCGAGGTCGAGCCGCACGACTGTAGCCTGACGCCCGGCCGCTATGTGGGCGTGACACCGCGCTACTGGGTCACCATGATCTGCAGGGCCGGGATGCCTACCACGCGGTTCCCCACCGTTACGGCGATCGCTCGATCCTGTTCGTCGGTCACCACCGCGGTGGAGCCATGAACCCGTTGTCCGGCGAGACCGAAACCAACGGCATGTCCGTCGTCGACGTCACGGACCCCGCGGACCCCCGGTTCATGAGCACGATCTACACCACCGGCTATACGGATACGGGCCGGCGCGGGACCCACAAGATTTTTTGGGATTGCGTGTCCGGTATCGGTTACCTGAACGGCACGCCCGAGAGCTGGCGGATCAACCGGGTCCTGCAGGTTTTCGATTTGTCGAATCCCGATGAACCGAAATTCATTCGCAACTTTGCGCTCGACGGGAGTCAACCCGGGGCGGCCGGTCCGACACCGACTTCACTGCATGCGCCGTTTGCCTTCGGCGACCGTGTGTACCTGGGATACGGTGCGCACACCGTCAAGCCGTTTCCGATCTCGACCTTCCAGACCGAGGAAGAGTCCGGAGACTTTTGCAATCGCGGGCTGCGCTTCGGACCGCATTCAATCAACGATGCCTATCATCCGGGTTTCGACAAAGCGCTGGTGGTCCTGTCCTACTTCAACGCCGGGGTCCGTGTCGCCGATATCCGCGATCCGTTCAGTCCCCGCGAAATCGCCTACTTCGTGCCGAAAATGACCGAGACGACGCATGAGTTATGCGACCCGGACTGCAACACCCAGATCCAGACCAACAATGTCGAGGTGGACGATCGCGGCTACATTCATGCCGTGGACCGGGCGGGTACGGGGCTTCACATCCTGGAGTTGACCGGCGAGGCTCGCGAGATCGCGGGTCTTTAGCCCGAATATCGAACTAACCTATTTTCTCAGACCCCCCGCGCGCTATACCAATGCATGGCGCTTGAGGAACTCCAGCATCATGGCGATGCACTCTCGCGGTTTTTCGATCTGCAGCCAATGGGTCGCCTCCGGTACGAAGTCGTAATCGAGGTCCACCAAACCACGCAGGTCCATGCTCGGAAGGAATGAGAAAGGCAAGGTCGGGTCGGCGCCGATCATCTTGACCGGACAGGAGATCTCATCTGCCCCAGGTTCGAAATTGTAGGCAAACGCATGCTCGTATATTCGCGCCTCGCACTCGCGCGAGCAGCGAACTTCGTAGCCGTTTCCGTCGGACGCGCGACGCAACGTCGCCTGTGCGAAGAGATTCAGCACTTCGGGCGCCAATCCTGCAAATGCAGGCGACCGGCGGAGGCTGTCGACAAACTCTTCCAGCGTCTCGTAGCGCGACCGCCGCTCCCGCGCTCGCTCCGCGCACACCTTCCAGAACCTGTCTAAATCCAGCAGCTCGCCGCCGGTCGGATAAATGGGTGCATCGAACAGAACCAGGCCCGCAAACCCTTTCCCGGGCGGCTCGTGGTTGAGCGCCACCACCGCCGACAGCGAGTGAAAAACTCCAATCCTGGGCTTTTCCCCGAAAGATCGGTCGATGCCTTCGAGGATGCGCTCGCTATCGGAGACGAACGTAGCGATGCTTTGGTTTTGAATACCGCAGGGCGGGTTCCGGCCGTGGTTACGAATATCGTAGAGAACGAGGTCGAAACGGTCGGCCAGCAGCGACCAGAATGGGTAATACAGGTCGATCGCAAAGCCGTTGCCATGGCTCAGCACGAGTCGGGGGCCTGCCGCGTTGCCATGCCGGCGCAAGAGGACGCGGGCACCATCGCTCATGCCGATCTCGACCGTAGTGAGCGGCTCGGGTATTCGCAAGCGGTGTCCCAAATTCTATCGCCTCCAATTAACGGCGTGCCGCGAAGAATGCGCGCAGGAGCGCGGCACACTCCTCGGCCAGCACGCCACCGGTCACTTCGATGCGGTGGTTCCAGCGTTCATCCCCCGGCAGGTCGATGACGCTTCCGCACGCCCCGGAGCGCGGATCGGACGCGCCGAAAACCAGCCGGGCAACGCGGGCTTGCAGCAACGCGCCCGCACACATGGGACAGGGCTCCAGGGTCACGTACATCGTGGTACCGGGAAGCCGGTAGTTTCCCGAGGCGCGTCCGGCCTCCCGCAACGCGCGGATCTCCGCATGGGCCGTGGCGTCATTGGAGGCGATCGGAGCATTGCCGCAAGCCGTCAGCACCTCACCGCCGCGCCCGAGGAGCACGGCGCCGACGGGTACTTCATTGTGGTCGCGGGCCTCGCGCGCCAGCGACAGGGCGCGGGTCATGTACTCGGAATCGGTCACGGCGGACCGGCTATTCCCACTCGATGGTTGCCGGGGGCTTCCCCGAGATGTCATAGGTCACCCGGGAGATGCCTGGTATTTCGTTGATGATTCGCCGCGAGACGCGATCGAGGAACTCGTAGGGCAAATGCGCCCAGCGCGCGGTCATGAAGTCCACCGTCTCCACGGCGCGCAAGGCGACCACGTAGTCGTAGCGGCGCCCGTCCCCCATCACTCCGACCGACTTGATCGGCATGAACACGGCGAAGGCCTGGCTCACCTGGTCATAGAGACCCTGGTCGATCAGTTCGCTGATGAAGACGTCGTCCGCCCGGCGCAGTATGTCGGCGTATTTCTTTCTGACGGGCCCGAGGATGCGCACGCCGAGCCCGGGTCCGGGGAAGGGGTGGCGTCCCACGAGTTGCCGCGGCAGTCCGAGTTCCAGGCCGATCTTGCGCACCTCGTCCTTGAACAGGCTGCGCAGCGGTTCGATGAGCTGCATTCGCATCCGTGCCGGCAGACCGGCAACGTTGTGATGCGACTTGATGACGTGCGCCTTGCCGGTGGCCGCGCCGGCGGATTCGATCACGTCGGGGTAGATCGTCCCCTGCGCAAGCCAGCGGATTCCTTCCAGTTGCTTCGCCTGGGCTTCGAACACCTCGATGAATTTCCGGCCGATAATCTTGCGCTTCGCCTCAGGATCGGCCACGCCTTTCAAGGCGCCGAGAAATGTTTCCTCGGCATTCACGCGCACCACGTTGACCCCCAGGTTCTCGCGGAACATGGTCATCACCTGGTCGCCCTCGTTCAGACGCAGCAGCCCGTGGTCGACGAATACGCATACCAGTCGGTCGCCGATGGCGGCGTGCAGCAAGGCCGCCACCACGGAGGAATCCACTCCCCCCGATAGCCCCAGCAGGACCCGCTCGGTACCGACGTCGCGTCTAACCTGTTCGATGTGCTCGGCGACGATGTTGCGCGGTGTCCAGTGTCCCGGGCATCCGCAGATGCCGCGCACGAACCGCTCGATGATGGTCTGGCCGTGTTCCGTATGGGTGACTTCGGGGTGGAACTGGACACCGTAGATGCGGCGTTGCGCATCGGCCATGGCGGCCAGGGGAGCATTGCCCGTGGATGCGATGGGCACGAATCCCGCGGGCAGCGATTCCACCCGGTCGCCGTGGCTCATCCACACCTTGAGCCGGCTGCCGTTCCCGCCCAGACCGCCCAGGAGTCCGTCGTCGGCAGTGAGGCTGACCTCGGCATAACCGAATTCCCGTCGCGCCGACGCACTCACGCGGCCACCCAGCCTGGCTGCCAGGGCTTGCATCCCGTAGCAGATACCGAGCAGCGGAACACCCGAGTCGACGACGGCATCGCTCACTGCGGGCGCATCCTCGGCGACCACCGACTCGGGTCCGCCGGAAAGGATGATGCCGGATGCCGCGAAGGCAGTCAGCGCCTCCGGCGCCATGTCGTGGGGGTGGATCTCGCTGTACACACCCGCCTCGCGCACGCGCCGCGCAATGAGTTGGGTGTACTGGGAACCGTAGTCCAGAATAAGGATGCGCGCGCGGTCGGGGGCGCTGGCCTGGCGGGCGCGAACCTCTGCGTGCACAGGTTACTCCGCCCGGTAGTTCGGCGGTTCCTTGGTGATGGCCACGTCGTGTACGTGACTTTCCTTGCGCCCCGCCCCCGTGATGCGAACGAAACAGGCGCTGGAACGCAGGTCCTCGACGCTGCCGTTTCCCGTGTATCCCATCGCCGCGCGCATGCCGCCCATCAACTGGCCCACGATGGGCACCAGACTGCCCTTGTACGGCACGCGCCCTTCGACGCCCTCGGGAACCAACTTCTCCAGGTCCTCGCTCGCATCCTGGAAATAACGGTCTGACGATCCGTGGTGCTGCGCCATGGCGCCCACCGAACCCATGCCGCGGTACGATTTGTAAGAGCGTCCCTGGTACAGTTCGACCTCGCCGGGCGACTCCTCGGTGCCGGCGAACAGACCGCCGATCATCACACAGTGGGCACCCGCCGCGATCGCTTTGGCAATGTCTCCCGAGTAACGAATGCCCCCGTCGGAGATGACGGGAACGTCGGCGTCCTTGAGGGCCCCCGCCACTTCGGCCACGGCGGTGATTTGCGGAACACCCACGCCGGCGATAACCCGGGTGGTGCAGATGGAGCCGGGTCCGATCCCTACCTTGACGGCATCCGCGCCGGCATCCGCCAGCGCTTTTGCACCCTCGCCGGTGGCTACGTTACCGGCGATGAGCGGCAGGTCCGGGTGGTCCGCGCCGATCTTGCGAACACGGTCGATGACGCCTCGGGTATGGCCGTGGGCGGTATCGACGACCAGAACGTCGACGCCCGCTTCGACCAGGGCGGCGACCCGGTCGTCGGTATTCCAAGCGGTCCCCACGGCGGCGCCGACCCGCAGTGCGCCGAGTTCATCCTTGGATGCCAGGGGATAGTCGGTGGCCTTCTGGAAGTCCTTTGCCGTAATCATCCCGCGCAAGCGAAAGTCATCGTCCACCACCAGCACCTTCTCGATTCGATGCTGGTGCAGCAGCGTCATTACCTCGTCGTTGCCCGGGTTCTCCTTCACGGTGACCAGGCGGTTCTTGGGTGTCATTACCGCCGACACCGGCGCGTCCAGTTGCGTTTCGAATCGCAGGTCACGGCGGGTGACGATGCCGACGAGGTCCTCGCCTTCCACCACCGGAACTCCAGAGATACTGTTGGATCGGGTCAGCTCGATCACCGCCTCGATCGACGTGTCCGGGGTCACGGTGATCGGGTCGGTAATCACGCCGCTTTCGTATTTCTTGACCCGCAGGACATGGCGCGCCTGTTCCTCGGGGGACATGTTCTTGTGAATGATGCCGATGCCGCCGACCTGGGCCAGGCCGATGGCCAGCCGCGCCTCTGTCACCGTGTCCATGGCGGCGGAAATGATCGGAATATTGAGGGAAAGCGTGCGGGTGAGGCGCGTGCCCAAGGCCACCTCCCGAGGCAGGACCTCTGAGTAGGCGGGCAGCAGCATCACGTCGTCGAAAGTGAGAGCCTCGTGAAGGATCCGCATGGACAATCTCACTCGCTGCCTAAACAGGTAATTATACGGTTGCGCAAAACCGGGGTAAATGTCGGCGGCCGCCCGACGGGCCGAAGCCGGGGCGCCGGGTGGGCAATTTCCGCTAACGTATACTGCGCCCATGAACTCGTTCGGAGACAGCCTGGAGCTGCCCCTTCAGCCTACTCGCGAGGTGTATTCGGTATCTTCGCTGAACCGGCAGGCGCGCAGGATTATCGAAGATCAACTGGGCGTGGTCTGGGTGGAGGGGGAGATTTCCGACCTGGCACGCCCGTCCTCCGGGCACCTTTATTGGCGAGTGAAGGATGAGAATGCGCAACTCCGTTGCGCCATGTTTCGCCAGAACAACCGGCTGCTGAGGTTTCGTCCGGATAACGGCCAACACGTGCTCGCCCGCGGCCGGGTGAGCATCTACGAGCCCCGTGGCGAGTTCCAGATGGTGGTGGAATACCTTGAGGAGGTGGGCGAAGGCCTGTTGCGCCGACAGTTTGAGGAACTCAAGCGCAAGCTCGCCGCCGAGGGCCTGTTCGATGCCCGGTTCAAGCGCGACCTGCCGGCGCTGCCGCGACGGATCGGAATTGTCACGTCACCCAGCGGGGCGGCGGTGCGCGACATTCTCACCGTGCTTGCGCGGCGTTTCCCCGCGGTTCCCGCACTGGTCTATCCCACGGCCGTGCAAGGCACGACCGCCGCGGCGGAGATCGCGGCCACGCTGGAG
This sequence comes from Candidatus Rariloculaceae bacterium, assembly GCA_965237785.1. Taxonomy (GTDB): domain Bacteria; phylum Pseudomonadota; class Gammaproteobacteria; order Steroidobacterales; family Rariloculaceae; genus UBA6522. Next base: position 3,354,313 of record OZ250159.1, on the reverse strand, counting down.
TTGGCGGACCGGCGGGACGAATGCGACCTGCTCATTCTGGCCCGGGGCGGCGGGTCGCTGGAGGACCTGTGGTCGTTCAACGAGGAAGTCGTCGCGCGGGCCATGGCCGCCGTCCGGATCCCCATCATCTCCGGCGTCGGGCACGAAATCGATTTCACCGTTGCGGATTTCGTGGCCGATGTGCGCGCACCCACGCCCTCGGGTGCGGCAGAGTTGGCGGTGCCGGATCGGACGCAGTGGCTAAGTGCGCTCACGGCCATGGACGAGCGCTTGTCACGGGCCGCGAAGCAGCGGTTGGCGGGACCACGGAATCTCCTGTCGACGCTCGCCCACCGCCTCGAGCAAAGCCACCCCGGGGTGCAGCTACGGCAATCCCAGCAGCGCCTGGACGAACTGGAAACCCGGACTCGGTTGAGCCTGACGCGGCTGTTGGAGGAACGGCGCTCGCGGCTGGCCGAGTCATCCGCGCGACTCCCCGGGGCCAGTCCGGCACATCGAATCGAGGGCCTGCACGAGCGCATGCGATTCGTTTCTCGCGGTCTGGCGCAGGCTGCCCGTGAATCGCTCCAAAGGCGGCGCGAACGACTGGCACTGGCGCAGCGGACCCTGGAGTCGGTGAGTCCCCTGGCGACGCTTCAGCGAGGTTATGCCATCGTCACCAGCGGAGAGGACGGCGGCATCGTCATGGATGCCCAGGCCGCACCGTCGGGCACGGCCATCGATATCCGGCTGGCCCGCGGCGGGTTGTCCGCCACCGTGGACGAGTCAAGATCCGCGGATTCGACCAGCCCCCTCCGCGACGCCGAATCGAATTAAATTCCGGTTCCGACCGGAACCCACTTCTGCACGCGCTTGCCGGTGTTGACCTCGGATGTATAGAGGTTGCCGAAGCTGTCGGCGGTGATGTTGTGGACCCACTCGAACTGGCCCGCCTGGCGGCCGCCGTGGCCGAATGAACTTACCACCTCGAGCGTGTCGCGCTCAAGAATCCAGATCTTCTTGTTTGCGCCGTCCGCCGCGAAAAGCCAGCTCTGCTCGGGGTCGCGGGAGAACTCGATATCCCACGCCGCCCCCTGACCGCCGACGGTCCATTCCGCAAAACGGCCCTCCATGACAAAGGAGCCGTCCTTGTTGAACACGTGAATTCGATTTCCCTGGCGATCGGCGACGTAGACCAGGCCGTCATTGGCGATCCTCACCGCGTGCACCGGGTTATGCCACACCTGCAGCGGCTCCGCATCCGGCAGGTATTCCGAAGTGTCGATCGAGTCGTCGGGCACGTTGCCGAACGCGCCCCAGTGTCGCTTGTATTCGCCGGTGTCGGCATCGAAGACGATCACACGGCGGTTCAGGTAGCCGTCGGCGATATAGACTTCATGGGTCTCGGGGTCCACGGTGATATCCGCGGGCCGACCCAGATGACGGGTATCGTTACTGCCCATGGTCGTCTGCCATTCGCCGATCCTGAGCAGACGTTCACCCTCGGGGTTGAACTTCAGCACGATGTGATCGCTCATGCCGTTGCCGCCGATCCAGACATTGTCCTGGTAATCGACGAAAATCCCGTGCTCGCCCGCGGGCCAGCCATCCTCGGGTTCCACCCACTCGCTCAGTTCCCGATCCCAGGTCGGTCCACCCCACGCGTGGATAACTTCTCCGGCCGGGTTGAACGCGATCACCGAAGGCGCCGGCGCGCAACAGTCGTGCATCGGCGGATTCTGCACCGCGCCCGCCTCGTGCTCCGTGAGCGTCCGCGGACGTTGAATGATCCAGATATTGTCCTGGCTATCGGTGGCGATGCCGGAAACCTGGCCGAGCGACCATCGATTTGGAAGCTGCCGGGGCCAGCTGGGGTCCACTTCGTATTGGGGGGCCGCTGATTGCGAAGTAACCGGTTGCGCGGTGGCGGCACCGATTTCGCCTTGGTCGACGCTCGCGCCGGACTCGTCGGCGCCATTCATCGGGGACTCGTCGCCGGAACAGCCCGCGAGCCACATGGTCAATCCGACGCCCGACGCGATCCAACTAAGTGTTGATTTCATTGTTTTGTTCTCCCCTTGGCGCGAATTTCCGTTCCCGTACACGCCTACGACATACCATAGCGGAAAACTCACTGGCCGGTAAGCGACTGCGTCACAAACCGCACTGCACTGGGCCGCGGGCCGGGGGCCGCGGTATCGGATTGGCGCGATATGAGGGCAGGCGTCAACACCGCGTCAGCGACTGAAGAAACTCGCAATCGCCGGGCGGAAGTTGTCCATGTCCACGAGGAACGAATCGTGACCCTGGATGGAAGGCAACTCCATGAACTCCACCTCTCGCCCCGGCGCATCCAATTGCTCGGCCAACTCGCGCTGCTGGTGAATCGGAAACAGAATGTCGCTGGCGACGCCGATCACCCGGACTCGCTTCGCCTGAATATGCTCCAGTCCCGCTTCAATGGTGGCGCCATGATCCGCGACGTCAAAAAGATCGCTTGCCCGGGAAAGGTACAGGTAGCAGTTGGGATCGAATTGCCCGGTGAATTTGTTGGCGTGGTGTTGCAGGTAGGACTCGATCTCAAAACTGTGGGCGAACGGGTCGCCGGTCTCGCACTCCTCGCAACTGCGCTCGCGCCCGAACCGGCCACGCCACTCCTCGGCCGAGCGGTAGGTGATCATTCCCAGCTTGCGCGCCAGACGCATACCCGTGATGGGCAAGGCGTCGGGCGTGTAGTTGCCGTCTTGCCAGTTGGGGTCGCGGCGAATGATCTCCCGTTGCAGCGAGCGTAACGCGGTGGCGAAGGGCATGGATCGGGTTGCGGACGAGATGATCAGCAGTCTTGCCGAGAGACCCGGGAAAAGTATTTCAAACGCCAGCGCCGTCATCCCGCCCATGGACGGCCCCACGGTCGCGTAAAGTTTCTGTACCTGGAGTCGCCGAATAACTTCGCGCCCGCCTCGCGCCACGTCTTCCAGGGACAGCACCGGGAACGTCCGGCGGTAGATTTCTCCGCTTAGCGGATTCCGCGAGGCGGGTCCCGTGGAACCGAAGCAACTACCCAGGGAATTTACGCAGATCACGAATAAGCGCCGGGTATCGATGGATCGGCCGGGACCGATCACCTCTTCCCACCAGCCCGGCGCCGGGTCCTCGGGCGACGAGGCTGCGTGCGCCGACGGCGAAAGCCCGGTGAAGATCAGCACGGCGTTGTCCCGATGCCGGTTCAACTCGCCCCAGGTCTCATAGGCGACGGTGGGGTTCAGCAAGGCGCCGCCCCGGTGCATGGGGAATTCACCTTCCAGCGTTACAAATTTCCTCGCGCCGTCGCCCATGATTCCCTGGTTGTGTATCACTCCGGTGCGGAGCGCCGGAAGTTTAACCCGCGTCGCTCACCCATTTTCCACCGCGGTTGCCGCGGCGGCACACGTCCTCGCGACGACAATCGGTGGGTGATGCAGGTTAACCGTTTCCCACGCGCGCGAATGTAATTTCTCGTTATGAGAATAGGACAATGAGGCCTGTCAACGCTATCCGCGGTTCCCGCGGCGGATGGTCCGCCCGCGGCGTTGCAACGGTTTCGGCCGGCTGCGCACGCCGGCGTAGGGATTCCCGCCGCTTTTGAACTCCAGTCTCAGCGGCGCGCCCTCCAGGCGCAAGGTCTTGCGGAATGCGTTTACCAGGTATCGGCGGTAGTGCCCCGGCAGGCGGTCGGTCCGGCTACCGTGGATGACGATGATCGGTGGGTGCCGGCCGCCTTGGTGGGCATAGCGCAGGCGAATTCGGCGCCCGCCCACGAGCGGCGTGGGATGCGCGGTCAGCGCCCGCGCCAGAATCCGGTTCAAATCCGGGGTCGTAAATTCCCGGCCCGCCGACTCGTATGCGCGCAGTGCCGCGTCAACCGCGGAATCGATGCCGCTCCCGTGAAGCGCCGAGATGTAGTTGACTCGTGCAAGTTCCGCGAACGCCAGCCGGCGCCGGGCGTCTGCTTCGATACGACGACGACGGCCAGGTTCGATGCCGTCCCACTTGTTCAACGCGATGGTGATGGCGCGGCCCCGCGCGATGCTCAAACCGATCAGGTGAAGATCCTGTTCAGTCACGCTCTCCCGAGCGTCGAGCAAACAAAGCACCACTCCGGAGTCCTCGATCGCCCGCAGGCTTTGTACGACGCTGAATTTTTCTATGGAGTCATGCACGCGGGCGCGCCGGCGAATCCCGGCGGTATCGACTAGAACGAAATGCCGGCCTCGCCGTTCACAGGGCACAAGCACGCTGTCCCGGGTGGTGCCCGGGTGAGGAGAGGTGACCAGGCGCTCGGAGCCAAGCAGGCGGTTGATCAATGTGGATTTGCCGACGTTGGGCCTTCCCACGACCGCCAGTCTGGGTCCCTGCAAATGTTCGCCGGATGCCGCGGCGGATGGATCCGGGACGTCGGCGAACGGTTCCATGACCGCGTTCATCAGAGTCTTCACCCGGCGTCCGTGCAAGGCCGCAATGCTCACCGGGAAGCCCAATCCGAGCGAGTGGAATTCCGCCTCCGCCAGTTCGGGGGCGACGCCTTCGGACTTGTTCACGGCCACTGTGACCGGTTTGTTGCAGGTCCGAAGCCGAAGCGCGATCGTCTCATCGGCCGCGGACAAGCCTGCCCGGCCATCAACGACAAGAATGACCGCGTCGGCCTCGTCCACGGCGGCCTGTGCCTGTCGGGCGGCCAGGGTGGCCACGTCTCCCGCTTCGTGGCTGAGCCCCCCCGTATCTATTACGACCGCGGTCCGTCCGTCAAGCGTGGCGAAGCCATAGCGTCGATCTCGGGTCAAACCGGGAAAATCGGCCACCAGGGCATCCCGGGAGCGGGTGAGTTGGTTGAACAGGGTGGATTTGCCGACATTCGGTTGACCCACCAATGCTATTACGGGAAGCATGATCCCGAGACCTCATTTCTACATTCAGCTCGGGTCGTCCGGGGGCGCCGGCACGCGCTCGTCCGACACGACGGCATAGGCCGAGACGGTCCCGTCCTCGGCCTGGGCGATCAGACTTTGGCCCACCACCAGAGGAGCGGCGTTGATGCGGTTCGACGACACGCGCTCGCGGGCGAGAAAGCTGCCGTCACTCGGGTCGATCCAATGCAGGAACCCTTCAAAGTCGCCGACGACGAGCGTATTGCCGAAGGCGCTCGGCGCGGTGGCGTCCCGGAGCCGCAACGCGTCCTGCCGCCACCTGGGTGTCCCCGCGCCGCGCTCCAACGCGACCAGTTCGCTGAATTCATCGGTTACGTAGACACTGCTCACGTCCACGCCGAGACCGGCGTAGCTGGAGAGTTCCTGTTGCCACAAGACAAGACCCGTCTCAAGCGCGACGCCCACCGCCCGGCCGTGATAGCCGACGGCAAAGACATCGTTTCCTGCTACCTGGAGTCCGGCGCTGATGTCCACGAGCCGCTCCAGCTCGGTGCGCCCCGAAGGGGCCGCCACGGCGATCTCCCACAGAGGATCTCCCGAGGCCAGCTCGTAAGCCCCCAGGCGGCCGTTGTCGAATCCCGTGACCACGCTGGTTCCTGCTACAAAGGGTGCCGTATTGCCGCGCATGGTGAGGGCCGGGACGGTCTGCACGACGGACCAAAGCTCTCGCCCATCCAGGCTGGAATAGCCGCGCAATCTTCCGTCCACGGTGCGCAACGCCACCACCTCGCCGCCGATGGCCGGCGCGGCAAGTACCTCCGCGCCAACCGCCTGGCGCCATAGCTCTTCGCCGGACTCGGGATCGAGCGCGATCAGTTCGCCGTCAGTGGTACCCAGTGCAAGAATGCCGGAGCCGTAGGCCGGGCCGGCGGACAGCGGCAGATCGGTCCGAGCCGACCAACCGCGCCGACCCGTCTCGATGTCGAACGACGCGACTTCGCCGCCATGGCTGCCGGCGTAAATCCAGGCTCCGTCCGTTGCCGGAGCCAGGCCAAGGCGCAGACGTTCCGCGCCCCGGCCGACGCGCGAACTCCAAAGCCTGCGCACCTCGATCCGTTCGTCGAAGGACTGCAGCTCGGCGGGCGGCTCGGTCGTGTCGTTATTGTTCCCACCACAGCCGGCCGCGGCCGCGCCGAGAACGGCGATCATCAGTATCGGCCACCGCGTCATGGCAGCGACTCCGCTGTGGCGGTCTCTGCGTTCGGCGTCGCGGTGGCCGCGTCGTCCGGTGTCGCGGTTGCGTCGCCATTCGGTACCGTGCCGGCCACCGGCGATTCCGGGGCCGCCGCCGGCGGGAGGTCATCGAGCTTCATCTGTACGAGATCCCGATTCACCAGACCCGCCTCCAGGTCGTTGAGTGCCGCGTTGTAGGCTACGCGGGCGCTCTCGATGTCACCCAACGCAACGTGAATGTCGCCGCGCACTTCTTCGTAGCGCGCGGCAAAACTTCCCGGTGCCACGTCGAGCGCCGCCAACGCGTCGGTATAGGATTCGTCCTGCGCGAGCACGCGTGCCAGCCGCAGCCGGGCGATGAGGGTCAATTCCGGGTCGCTGGTATTTCCCATTACGTGCCGCAAATCGTCGATGGCGCCGTCCACCTGTCCGCTGTCGAGGCGCATCAGCGCCACCAGCAAACCAGCCTGATCGGTATACGGACTACCAGGAAAATCCTCGCGCAATTCGTTGAGCAGATTGCGCGCACCACCGGCGTCGTCATCGCCAACGGCCTGACGCAGCTCGACGTAAATTGCCGCGGCGTCCTCCCCGCGAACATCCACAAAGGCGTTGTAACGATTCCAACCCAACAAGCCCAATACGCCCAGGGCGATTCCGCCTACCAGGTACCAGCCGTTTTCGCGCCACCACTGGCGAAACAGCTCAATCTGTTCTTTCTCGGATAGCAACTCGTCCACGAAAACTCTCCCGGCTTCTCCCGGATCCCATTCCGGGTGGAAACGCGTATTCTACGGTGAATCGTCCCGAATCCGGAGCAATTCGGCAACGACAGCGTCCAGATCCATCGTCGATTGCGGAATATCTTCGCGCAGCGGCTTTACGCTCAACCGTTCGGTTGCCAGTTCGTCTTCGCCCAGTATCAACGCCAGGCGGGCTCCGCTGCGGTTGGCACGCCGCAACTGCGACTTGAGGCTGCCGCCGGCGCAATCCATGCTGAGCCGGATCCCGGGAGCGCGCGCCCGCAGCATCTCGGCGATGCTCAAACCGCGTTGCCGCGCCTCGTCTCCCGCCATCGCCAGGAACCCATGGGGAAGGCGCCGGGGCCGCTGACAGCCTTCCTTCTCCATCAACTCGACAACGCGCTCGATACCCAGGGCCCAGCCGATAGCCGGCGTATCCCGACCGCCCAATTGCGCCACCAGCCCATCGTAGCGCCCCCCGGAGCAGATCGCTCCCTGGGCGCCAAGACGGTCGGTGACCCACTCGAACACGGTGCGCGTATAGTAGTCCAAACCCCGCACCAGGCGCGTGTTCAAGTGGTAGCTCACGCCGACATCGTCGAGAAGCCGGGTCAGGCGCTCAAAGTGTGCCGCGGAGTCGGCGTCGAGGTAGCCATCGAGCGTAGGCGCCGCGGCGATCAGGTGCTGCAATCGCGGATTCTTGCTGTCGAGAATTCTCAAGGGGTTGCGTTCAAGACGATTGCGGCTGTCGGCGTCCAACTCGTCGGGGTATGCGAGAAAATAGTCTCGCAACGCTTTCCGGTAACCGGCTCTGCTTGCCGGCGTGCCCAGGGAGTTCAACTCCAATCGCGGACTTTGAAGGCCAAGCCGTTCCCACAGGCGGGCCGACATGACGATCAATTCCGCATCCACCTCGGGATCTGCAAACCCGATGGCCTCTACATCAAGCTGATGAAACTGCCGATAGCGCGCCTTTTGCGGACGTTCGTATCGGAACATCGGTCCGGCGCACCATAATTTCTGCTGTTGGTTGTGAAACAGACCGTGGCTGAGGCCGGCGCGAACCAGGCCGGCGGTGGCTTCCGGGCGCAAGGTGACGCTGGTGCCGCCGCGGTCGGTGAAGGTATACATCTCCTTCTGCACGATGTCGGTGGTTTCGCCGATGGAACGGCTGAACAACTCGGTTCGCTCCATTACCGGAATACGAATCCGCCGATAACCGTAGGCATCGAAGATCGCTTCCGCCGTGGACTCGACCGCGGCCCACGGCCCGCTGGCGTCCGCCAGGATATCGTTCATGCCGCGGACCGGTCTAACCTGCATCTTGAACTTTCCAATTTCCTACAATTTTTGCCTTGCCCAACTGCTCTCGCAGCGCCCGTACAGAACTGACCCGCTTTTGTCGTTCCTTCGGAACAACATATATCTCTTGTAGCATGGCCTTAAGCGTTTGCAAGAACAACCGAAGATCGGCTGCTGCAGCAATTCCAGGGCATGATCTCAGAGTATGAACGCGCTCAGATCCTTGAGCGCTCACGCCGCGGCAAGCGTCATCGGGCGCGGCAGGGGCAAGTCAGCGTCCTGGCCGGCGCGCCCCATGGATTTTGTTAGAAGAGATTGGAAGGTTTGCTTACGCTCTCGATTTGTTGATAATTAACTGCCCGATTGACTCTGAGGTGACCAAAATGGCTTCAAACAAATGGTTTGGCCCGACAGCCGGAGTAATAGCGACGGTAACCCTGTTATCACCGTCCACGGCACCGATGGCGCAGGAGGGCGCCTCGGGGACGATCGAAGAAATAGTCGTTACCGCCCACAGGCGGGAGGAGAATCTCCTGGAGATTGCGGAGTCCGTTTCCGTGATTTCGGGCGCGGATATCAGTCGGCAGAATATCACGGGCCTGGAGGACATCGGTTTCCAGGTGCCCAATCTCAACCTTTCCACGCGCCTCGACGGATTTCCCAACGTATCCGTTCGAGGTTTGGGCGCCTTCGGTAACACGCAGGGTGTGGGTTTCTACCTTGACGATGTACAGCTTTTCTCCGATGCGTCCTCGCGTTTCGGCGACCTGGAGCGCATCGAGATTCTCAAAGGGCCGCAAGGCACGCTATACGGCGGCAGCAACATCGGCGGCGCCATCAAGTTCGTGAGCGCCCGCCCCGACTCCGAGGCCACGTTCGGCCGCGTCAAGGCCGTGCTTGGCGACCAGGGAGTTGTTGACGTGGAGGGGAGCGTGAACCTCCCGCTGGGCAGCGAGGGCTGGGCCTTGCGGGCCTTTGGCTTCTCGGTCGCCAACGACGGTTACCTGGTGAATTCGAACCCGGTGCGGGTCAACGGACTGTCCGGCGAGAACGACGAAGACATCGGCCAGTCGGAGGAATCCGGTGTGCGCATCTCGCTGGCGGGCCCGCTTGGCAACAACCTGTCGGCTTACGCGTCGGTGCGCGCAAACGATTACGAAGGACCGAACAACACCTGGATCCGCGAGTTGGACGAGACCTCCCTGAGTCACCCGAATACCGTTCCGGCAAGTATCAACCCCCGCCACGAACGCGACACCGTATCGGGCATGCTGGAACTCACCTGGGCGCTCGAAGGTTACGACATCACCTCCGTTACATCCCATACGAGCACCGAGAGTTCCCGCTTCACGGACCTGGACCAGCGCGAGGAGTACCTGCTGTCCCTCTTCCGGCCGGAGGAGATGGACGTGCTGACTCAGGAGATCCGCTTCACTTCGACCGCGGAAGGCGCGTTCCAGTGGCTTGGCGGCGTCTATTACTCCCAGTACGACGAAAAAATGGATTCCGATCTGATTTGGTATAACACGACGATACTTCCGAGCGGCAATATCACCGGTCCGCTGGGCTGTGCGGCAGGACTGGCTACCTGTTCCGGCGTCTGGGCTGGCGACACCATGCTGACCCTGGCGCAGGAGCGCGATGAGATCACGCTGACGCCGTTTGAGAAACGCATGCGCGACAAGAGCCATCTCGCCGCATTCGTCAACGCCACTTACACTCTGGGCGACTGGGAGTGGAGCCTGGGACTGCGCGGCGATCGCTGGGAGAACGATACCTTCAGGTTCAGTACGAACCACAGGGCCAACGACGGGGCCACGGAGATTCTACCCAGAATATCGCTGACGCGCTGGTTGAGCGATAGTTCGATGCTATATGGCACGATGTCTCATGGCTATGAGCCAGGCGGTTTCAACGTAAGCGAGGACGTTGCAGACGAGTTGGTGGGATTCGATTCCGAGGAGGCGGTCAGCTACGAAGCCGGTTGGAAAGGCCGGCTGATGGATGGCCGCATGACGGCGTCCCTGGCGGCTTTCTTCGTGGACTACGACCGGCGGCAGATCGAGACCCAGATTCCGACTGCGGGCGCCGCGCTTGTGGAATTGATCAACAACGTCGGGGACTCCAAGCAGTACGGCCTGGAGATGGATATGCGGGTGGCGTTAAGCGACTCGCTCTCGGCGGCATTTTCCGCCGGCTGGATTGAGGCGGAATGGGACAGCGGCACCAGCGTCATTACCGGAGGGGATGGGGAGAACCCTGTACTCAAGGGCATCGGCGGGGACACACCGCCGGTCACTCCCGACTTCAGTTGGAGCTTTGCCGCGGACTATGTCCGGCCAATGTCGGGAGCGCTGAACTTCATTGCCGGCGTGCAGGTCAGCCATAATGGCAAGTACACGGGCCTGCGCCTGTCCGATCCGGAGGGCCTCAGTGTGATCAATCCAAGCTTCACGCTGGTTGGCGGCCAAATCGGCGTCACCGGCGAGAACTGGGAACTGGCGCTGAACGTCGAGAACGCGTTGGACGAAGATTACTACACGGACGTGCAGACGTTTCCGGATTTCTTCTTCCTGGAGGGAGATGCGGACGAAATTATCGTGATTGGCACGCTCGGCCAGCCGCAACTGGTGACGGCGAGCTTCAGCTACTTTTTCTAGCCGCGACGACCGCAGTTCAACGGCTGCGCGGAGCGGGCCAGGGCGGCCTGACTCAGTCTCTTGGTTGACGAACGAGCACAACACGAACGGAAGCCCCCCGCAATGAGCGCACCCGTTATCACAGAGACGATTTCAGCGCTGCGCCGGCAGGGGCATTCCGTCATCACCGGAGACGACGTCGGCGAACGCCACAGTGTGGATTTCACGGGAGAGAACGCCCAAAAACCCCTGGCGGTGCTGCGTCCCGGCTCTACCGAAGAAGTTTCCAGGGCGCTCAAGACCTGTTACGAGCTTGGCCAACCGGTCGTCGTTCAAGGCGGAATGACGGGACTGGCCGGCGGCGCCACGCCGCAAGCGGGAGAGCTGGCTCTGTCGCTGGAACGGCTTTCAGGGATCGAGGATCTCGATGCCACCGCCATGACGATCACCGCCTTGGCGGGAACGCCTCTTCAGGTCCTTCAGGAAGCGGCAGCCCAGGCGGGGTTTCTGCTGCCGCTGGATTTCGGCGCCCGAGGCTCCTGTCACATCGGAGGCGCTATCGCCACCAACGCCGGCGGCAATCAGGTCATCCGGTTCGGCATGGCGCGCAACCTCGTTCTCGGCCTGGAAGCTGTGCTCGCGGATGGCGTCGTGATCAGTTCGATGAACAAGATGTTGAAAAACAACGCGGGGTACGATCTGAAACAGTTATTTATCGGCACCGAGGGAACGTTGGGCGTCATCACGCGCGCGGTTCTGAGGCTGTACCCGAAACTTGCGAGCACCTGTACGGCACTCTGCGGCGTACCTTCGTTCCCGCAAGCCGTGGCGCTGCTGCGGGAATTACAGGCGAAGCTGGGGGGCTCGGTAAGCGCCTACGAAGTCATGTGGCCTCCGTACTACGATCGCGTGATAGCCCACAGCGACCATCTGCGTTCGCCATTCAGCGACGATTTCCCCTTGTACGCGCTTGTCGAAGCGGAAGGCTCCGACCAACAGGCCGACAGTCAGCGTTTCGAGGAAGTTCTTGGCGCTGCCCTGGAGTCCGGTGTTATCGGCGATGCGGCGATAGCGCAATCGGAAAAGAATCGGCAGAGTTTCTGGGCCATCCGGGACGGGGTAGCCGAAATCACCAAGGACTTGGTGCCCTATGCCAGTCTGGACGTGAGTATGGATATCGCCGAGATGGCGGGGTTTCTGGATGAATTCGAAAGGGAACTCAAGGCTGCGCTCCCGGACGCGCTGAATCTGGTCTTCGGACACATCGGCGACAACAACCTACACCTGTTCGTGACCACTCACCGGCAAGGCGACCTCGATACGATCTTCGATATCGGCTATCGGCTGACAGGCGCCCACCGCGGGTCCGTCTCCGCCGAGCATGGCATCGGCGTGCTTAAACGCGGCTACCTGCACTATTCCCGGACCAAGGAGGAGGTCGCGTTGATGCAGCGGCTCAAGACCGCGCTCGATCCAAAGGGCATCCTCAACCCCAGGCGCGTAATCCCGAACTAATCGTCCGCCTGGCGGGCCCCCGTCATTGCTACAGCCATGGAGGCAGAGCTGTTGGCTTCCAGTATTTCGATCCAGTAGCCGTCCGGATCCTTTATGAAAGCCAGCCCCTTCATCTTCCCGTCGTTCGGCCGTTTTACAAACTCGACACCCATTTTTTCGAACCGTTCGCAAGCGCTCTCGACATCGGGAACCGACAATCCAATGTGCCCGTAGCCACGCGGATCGTCGTTGCCATTGTGATACCCCGCGAACGAATCGTCGCTCTCGGTACCCCAATTGTGCGTCAGTTCCAGCATGGCTTTCTGCCGAAAGGCATAGGCGCTGCGCTCTACCGGATCGCCGGGAATCGCCTCGTCTTCCGGCGTCACGTACCCCACGAAGTACAACGAGAACCGCATATCCGGAAAACTGAACTCCTTGACCAGGGTCATGCCCAATACGTTCGAATAAAAATCCAGCGAACGCCGCGGATCCCGGATGCGCAGCATCGTCTGGTTGAAGACGAAGCCCTGTGTTTCAGGCATCGACACCAAGCGGCCCTCTTGGGCGCGTAACTCGCTGAGTCCCGGCTTTGACATGTGCCAACTGTCCTCCGCAGGCTTTTAGAACTTGGCCCGGAGGGTCAGCGTCGCAAGCCGAGGCTGACCCAGCGTGCCGATCACGGGGTTGAAGGTCAGACCGTTCGGATCATCCCGGTTCAGGCCAGGAACCGAATCCCCCGGCCATACCGAACCGTCCGTGTAATAACCTTCGTCGAAAACATTCCTGACGTTCAGGGCAAGCGACCAACGCTCGGCTTCCACCCCCACGCGCAGATTGAACACCTGGAAGGCGGGATGCTTGACCGTGTTCTCCGTGTTGAACCAGAAAGGCCCCTTGGCGAGTAGCGTTCCGTTCACCAGGAACTCCATGTTCCCGGTCAGCGGCCGGCGGTACTGCGCCGCCAGGTTCAGGGAACTCTTCGAAATCCAGGGCGGGAAATGGGCGCTTACTTCGCTGAAACGATTGATCACGTCGAACACCGAACTGTCTTCGTCGAAATCTGAATCGACCAGACCGACGCCGCCGGTTATCGTCAGCTCATCGCTCCACCCCCAGGTGAAGTCCATTTCGGCGCCGTACTGGTCGGAATCGCCGGCGTTCAGGATGTTCTCGATAATTCCTCCGACTGAAATCTGATTTTGCAGTTCAAACTGCCGCTCCGTATAGGAAATGAAGAACGCCGCCACGTTCAGGTCCAGCGGCCGCTCGCCCAAAGACAGGGCCGTCTTCAGACCTACCTCGAAGTTGTCGGCCGTTTCCTTGCGGAACGGCACAAGCGACGGGACTCCTTCCTGGGTATAAAGGTTGTAGTTACCCGGCTCAAAGCCTCTGGCATAGCTGAAATACGTGTGCGTGCCGTCCTCCGCGAAATAGGAGATCGAAGCCTTCGGCAGAAACTCCGTGCCACCCTGTTCAAGGTAATTCTCGTAGTTGGGATAGAAGCCAAGGGCAGTCACCCAGTAGTCGCGGTTGCGATCCAGCGTGTCCGCGTTCCACTTGTCCAGGCGCGCGCCAACGCCAATCTCCCAGTGCTCGTTCACCCGGTAGCTGGCGGTAGCGAACAAGGCCTGGTTGGTGCGTTCGCGCGCGCGGTTTTCGAAGGGGAAATAGAGCCGGTTGAATATTTCCTGCTCGAACGTGGGTGTCTGTACGGGCGTCCCAAGCCTGGGGTCGGCCTCCGCACTCGGTAACGCGTTGCGTTCGGCAGCGCTCAAGGGTTCAAGGATGCCGAGCGATCCCGGGCGACCGCAGTCGCCGAACAAGTTGCACAGCACCTCGGTGGTGCCGTAGAACGTCGCCCAGGAATCCCAATCGTTCTCCCACTTGGCGTAGTACGCTCCCGCCTGCCACTCCAGGGCACCGTCTCCGGCCGAGGTGAAGCGCAACTCGTGGGTCTGCACGTCGGTCAACTCGGGACGAACCAAGTCGAAGCCGACCTCCGAACTCACGTCCAGATCGGTAGTCCTCAAGCCTTCCGCATCGGTGACCGCGCCAAGGTAGGTGAGATTTCCCGACTCCATGTCGTGGCTTAATTCCAGCAGCCCTCCCGTAGTGTCCCGGACGTTACGTCCGGCGAAGGTGAGTTCGCGATCGCGGTTGTAGTTAAGATTATTGCCGTCCTCGACGCGCCAGTTGTTGTTGCCGGCATCGAGTTCGTTGTGCCGCATCGCCGCGTACAGCGTGGTGGTCTCGGCCAACTCCGCCAGTAAAGAGACCCGGAAACCGACTTCATCGCGCTCGTTGGGGTGCTCACGCCATACTTCCGTTACATCCTCTCGATACATGTTCGGCGCCGCCGCATTGTCCGCGGGTATCCCGAATGGCCACAGTGTGTCGGTGACGTTGGAGCGTCCGTTGCGGCGCTCGGGCGCGACGCCCCTGACGAAACCATCGTCCTCCTTGGAATAGCCGAAGATCCGCACCGCGACGCTATCTCCGAGCGGCAGGTTCGCCACACCCTCGAAATTACGCGTGTTCTGGCCGCCGACTTCCACCTCGGCTTCGCCGCTCACTTCCCCCAACACGGGCCGGCGCGTGACGAATTTGACGGCGCCGCCGATGTTGTTGCCGCCGTACAGCGTGCCCTGCGGACCCTTCAGCACCTCAACGCGTTCCATGTCGCCGAACTCGGCGGATGCGTCAACGAAAATCTGCGTGCCGTCCACGTAGAAACCGACACCATGCGTGTTGCCGAAAGAGCCGATGCCGCGAATCGTCACGTTGGGATTGCCGTCCGCCCGGGACGACAGGTTAAGGTTCGTGATCCTCAGGCCGATGTCGTTGATGTGGCTGATGTGCCCCTGTTCCAAATCGAAAGCCGAAATAGCCGACACGGATTCGGGGATTTCGCGCAGCGACTCGTCGCGCTTTCGAGCCGTGACTATGATCTCCTCAAGAACGTTCTCACGGGCGCCGGGCGCATCCTGGGCCGCGAGCGGCTGGCCATGCAGCCCGATTATTAAAAAGACTGCCGATGCCGCGGCACTCGGCGCCGACGATAATACGCGTTTACTCATTACCATCCCTCCGTCACGAAACCTTGGCCGGGGCCAGCCAAGATAACGATTTTTTTATATCGTCGCGGATAAGCCTATATCACATCAAACTGCTCCCGCCGCCAGATCCCAAGGCGATGGAAGTATGCGTGCTCAACTCGTCGCCGGTCAGGTTAGTTCCGAGCACGAAAAACGCGACGCCATGCCGTCCCGCTCAAACTCCCAACCTTATCGGCTAAGGCAGAAAATCAGCCGCCGGTGGTAGCAGCCTTCCAGGCGTCCAATGCCTGCTGGCAGCCCACGAGGGCGACGGTGTTGCCGTCGTCGTCCAGGAAGTTCAACGGACCCAAAAAGGTCATGTAGAACTCGCTGTCCTCGGAAAACTCCGTGTGGTCGTGCTGGGCGTTGCAGGCTTCGTAGCCGTACCCGGGCGCCACCGCCGTGGCACCGCCCACGACGCTCCCGCCGCGCACATGCATGCGGCCCTTGGTCAGGAAGTACTCGCCGGGGCCCATGTGGATGTGCTTGGCGAACGCAGTCCCCTCCGGACAATCGAAGATCGCCGTCCAGGCTCCTGCTTCCGGTGATACGTGCAACAGCTTCCAGCGAATGTCGCCTTTGCACAGACCTGGGGGGAACGGAACCCAACCTATGTCATCCATCTGGACGTAATCGCCGGTTGGGGAATTTGTAGCTTCAGTCATTGTTTTTCCTCCTTGCCCTGCCGCCCGAACCCCTCGGCCCAAGCGGGGACGATCTCAAAGAAGCATCATGCTACCGAAAATCATCGTTACGGGTCAACGGGGTGTGCGGGTTCAGAGCATGTGGGACTGATAGGGGC
This sequence comes from Candidatus Rariloculaceae bacterium, assembly GCA_965237785.1. Lineage (GTDB taxonomy): Bacteria > Pseudomonadota > Gammaproteobacteria > Steroidobacterales > Rariloculaceae > UBA6522. The sequence goes on along the minus strand of OZ250159.1, from coordinate 3,338,119 downwards.
AGTGCCTTGGTGTTTCGAAAATACTCGTGCGGAGACGACTTCCGGAGTTCGCTCAGACTCTACGATGCACCGCGGATACCGATCCTTGCTGGGCGCCACGTAGACCTTGCTTCCCGTGGCGTACGCCCGCACACCGAATCCCGGCAACTCCCGGTCCCAATACAGGGTTGTGTTTAAACCCGCATGTCTCACCAATCTCCTGCTGCGATCGCCGCGGCGCCTCCACGCACTCGCTGCGAACAATCGTGGGCTATCCGGGGTAACCCGCATACTCCGGGCACCTGCGGCCGTGGCCGGTGCGGCAATCGGTTGCGCCATTGGCTTCAGGGAGCCTCGGGGACGACGAACCGAACCGTGGATTCGTTATCGGGGGGCGCGGGGATGGGGTAGGGCTGATCGTTGATCGACAACTGAACACCGGAGGGGTTCCCCAGCAAAAACGACAGGGGAAAGGCGCCGTCAATATCCAAAGTCGTCCCGGCGTTGCCGATGGCGTAATGGAGCGCATTGCCATCGCCGTCGGTGATTTCCGTCCAGCAATCTTCTTCGAAGTTCATGACGATCTGCCCCGTCGGTGCGACCGCCGCGTCCGGTGCCGGTGTACCCCCCGCCGTAGCGTCGACCGGGACGGACGGCGCATCCTCCGCGGGCTCAGCCAACGGGTCCAGGGATTCCACGACCGGGTCCAGGGGATCCACCGCCGGGTTCAGGATCTCCGCGGCGCCGGGCAGCGCGGCCGTTGCCGCAGTTGCGCCCGGCTCGGGCGATTCCTCAGCGTTGAACGGGGCCGTCTCAATTTCCGCCGGCGGCCCCGGCTCTTCCTGACCTGAAGGAATCAGACTGGAAAAGGGATTTCCGCTGCCCCACGTGAACCATATTGCCGGAATGCCCAGTACGAGTATCAACCCTCCGACGAGCCACGGGACGTAATACGCGCTGCTCGTGCGGATCGGCTCATTGAACGTTACCGGAGCGTCGCCCACATCCGTCTGCCGGGTATACCGGGCAAGCAAGTCCTCGTATTCGAGTTCGTACCGGTGGGCGAGGTGCCTTATGTAGCCTTTTACGAATACCGGCGCTGCGAAGAGTTCGAGATCGTCTTCTTCCAGCGCCGTCAGAAAGCGCGATTCGATCCGCAATTCCGAGGAAATCTGCTCGATCGACAGACCACGCGCCTGCCGGGCTGCAGTCAATACTGTGCCCAGCGTCGTGTATTCCTCTTCGGCAGGCTGCTCCTCCGAAATGATTGTTTCAGCGTTCTCCACCATGTTCGAACCGGTCAAGTTGCGCCATTTCGGCGGTTTCGGAAAATTGGTCTCGCAATCTGGTCGCACAGCGCTGGGCGTCAGCCATGTTACCGAGATAGGTCTCCACCTGGAAACATAGCAAGATTACCTGTGGATTGTCGGGCGCGGACTCCAGATGGCGGCGAATGAAAACCTGCGCCGAGTTGGCATCACCGTTACCGAACGCCAGCGAAGCCATATTGAAAAGCCCATCCGGATAGGCCGGATTTCGGCCCAGCGCCTCGCGAAAGTACCGTTCCGCCTTGATCCCGTCGCCGGCGCTACGGGCGCAGATGCCAGCATTGGTAAACGCCGCTTCCGGTGTCGGGTAACGTGGATTTCGGGCGGCGCGCATGAACTGCCGCTCGGCATCGTCCCACTGCTCCCAGCGACAGAGAAACACGCCGTAACTGTTCGCCGTCGCCGGATTGTCCGGTGCCAGCCGGATTGCCCGCCGGTAGTGGTTCCGCGCTTCCTCGGTTTCTCCCAACTGGTCGTAAACAATCGCTATCGTGCTGTGCGCTTCGGCGAGCCGCGGATCATGCTCCAGGGCCCGATCCAGTCGTTCAAGCGCCAGTTGCAGACGACCGTCGCGAAAATAAGCCGCACCAAGATTGAGATTCGCGACAGCCGCGTCGCTATCGGATCCGCCAGGCAAGGCGCTGGACGTCACCGAGTTCACGCAACCTTGACAGAGCAGCAGTCCGGCCAGACTTGGCGGCAGCAATCGGCTTACGGCGCGCATACGCTCGCTGCCCTGAGTTTTTTTTCCCCCAGCCGAACGCGCACGCGGTTCTGCACTCGGCCAGCCAGTTGGCCGCACGCCGCGGCAATATCGTCCCCCCGGGTGCGGCGTATTGTCGCCACGATTCCGCTCGTGCGCAGTTGCGCGCAAAACCGTTCGATGACCTCCGGCGGCGAGCACCGGTAAGCCGCACCGGGGAACGAGTTGAACGGGATGAGATTGACCTTGGCGGGGCGGTCGCGCAACAGCTTGGCCAGGCGCCGCGCATCCTGCAGGGAGTCGTTCACGCCGTCGAGCATGACGTACTCGAAGGTGATCTGCCGGGAAGCCAATCCCTCGGCATACGTCCAGCAGGCGCGCAGGAGTTCGGCGATACGATGACGACGGTTGATGGGCACCAACACGTCGCGAACCTCGTCGGTAGCGGCATGCAGCGACACGGCCAGCGCGACGTTGCAGTCCGCCGCCAGCCGCCGGATCTGCGGGACCAGACCCGCGGTGCTGATGGTCACCCGGCGGCGCGACAGCCCCAGCCCATGATCATCGGTTAGCAACTTAGCCACCGGGACCACGTGCCGGTAGTTGGCAAGCGGCTCGCCCATACCCATGAATACGACATTGGTGATCGCCGACGGCGACCCGAGTGCCCGATTGGCGAGCAGAACCTGGCCCAGGATTTCGACGGCTTGGAGATTGCGGTTGAATCCCTGCTGGCCCGTCGCACAGAAGGAGCAGTCCAGGGCGCATCCGGCCTGGGAGGAAATGCACAGCGTCGAGCGGTTCGGTTCGGGGATATAGACGGTTTCCACGGCCTGGGCGCCACCCACGTCCACCAGCCATTTCCGGGTACCGTCGGCGGAATTCTCCACCCGCACAGCCTTGGGGATGTCGAGGCAAGCGATCTGCTGTAGCTGCTTGCGCAACCGCAAGCTGAGGTCGGTCATATCGGCGAAGTCGAGAACACCGCGCCCGTAGACCCAACGCATGATCTGTCGCGCCCGGTAGGGTTTCTCGCCAATGCCCTCGAAGAAGTCTGCCAGCACGTCCGGGGCGAGGCCGACGAGCTTGAGCCTCTCCGGCGCCGGGTCGACGGATTCGATCGCGCTTAGCGTGTGCGCCTGCAAATCTCGGCACCGTCGAAAAAGAATTCGATTTCCCGAACCGCGGTATCCGAACCGTCGGATCCGTGCACGGCGTTTTCCTGAATGGACTCGGCAAAGTCGGCCCGAATGGTACCGGGGTCGGCGTCCGCCGGGTTCGTCGCACCCATGATCTCGCGATTCCTGCGAATCGCGTCCTCGCCCTTGAGCACCTGAACCATCACCGGCCCGGAAGTCATGTAGTCCACCAGTTCCCGATAGAAGGGCCGGTGCCGGTGGACGTCGTAGAAGCCCTCGGCCTGTGATTTCGTCAAATGCAGCATTTTCGCCGCAACGATCCGCAGCCCGCCCTGCTCGAAGCGGCGGTAGATTTCGCCTATGACGTTTTTCTGTACGCCATCGGGTTTGACGATGGAAAGAGTCCGTTCAGTTGCCATGCTCGTCCCTGTCTAGATACTGAAGCTTTCGCCGCAGCCGCATTCGCCCTTGACGTTCGGATTGCGGAACTTGAATGCTTCGTTGAGTCCTTCCTTGATGAAGTCCACCTGAGTTCCGTCGATGAGCTTCAGACTGTCGTTGTCCACCACCACGGTGACGCCTGATTCATGGAACACGGTGTCAGCCGGATCGATGGCGTCCGCGTAGTCGATGACGTATGCATACCCGGAGCAACCGGTCCTCTTGATACCGATGCGCAGGCCGACGCCGCATCCGCGACGTTCCAGGTAGCTGCGTACGCGATCGGCCGCGCTGTCGGTCAATGAAATCGACATCTTTCAGTTATTCCGTACATCGAGTTTCCGTTGGCACACCGCCAGCGCATCCTCCACGAGCAACAGGTTGCCCAACTTTTCCACCGGCACGCCCAACGCTTGGCGGCGTGTCCGCATCTCCAGTTCACAAAGCGCCGAGGCGGGGCGGCCTTCCAGCCACTCGGCCGTCCATTCCGCGGCCGCCACCGTGTGCGGGCAGCCGTAGACGTTGTAGCGGACGGTGCGAATGATACCGTCGAGCACTTTGACCTGGAACCGGATCCAAACGTTCAGCGTTCGATCTTCAGCCTCGCCGGAAACCAGTTCCGGAGCAACCTCGTCCAATGGCCCGGACCGATGCGCCGACAGAAACCGCAGCCGCACCTGGGAGTCGTAATCCATGTGAATGCGGGTAGTCTAGCTTGGATATCTCACCAACTTCTACCGTGGCGGCCAATTTCTGCTCATCATCGGCAGCTACGGTGACTCGACACCCGCGCTCCATGCATCGGTGAAAAGATCGGGCAGGCCGGGAATCGCTCAAGTGCGCGCCGGCAGGGAATCACTCAACGGTCCATGGAGGGGCGCCGTGGGCCAGATTTCTGAGGCGGGCGGCCTCTGCCTGCATTCGGGATACCACATGGTCGATCTCGGCCTCGGTGGTGAATCGGCCGACGCTGAAGCGCAGCGTCGCAGCCGCCAGCGCGTCACTCAGCCCCATGGCCCGCAATACGTGGGACGGCTCGGGCACATCCGAATTACAGGCCGAACCCGCGGAGACCGCAACTTCGGCTACGGCCAGTTGCAGACTGTCGCCCTGGATGCCCGGAAACGTCACATTGAGCACATGGGGGGAGCGCTGCGTGGGATGGCCGTTCAGACGCGCTCCCTCGATGGCCCGCAATCCGTTCCAAAGCCGGTCACGCCGGTTGGCCAGTTGCGGTCCTTCACGATCCGGGTCGGCCAGCTCGAACGCCGCGCCGAAACCGACGATCTGGTGCGTTGCAAGCGTGCCCGGTCGATAGCCGCCCTCCTGTTCACCGCCGTAAATCAGCGGTTTGAGGTTCACCCCCTTGCGAATATAGATCGCACCGATTCCCATGGGACCATACGTCTTGTGAGCGGTCAGCGAGGCCAGGTCCACCGGCCAATCGCCAAGTCTCAGCGGTACCTTGCCGGTGCTTTGGGCCGCGTCCACATGCAACAGCACGCCGCGCTCCCGGCACCGGGCGCCGATGGCGGCGATGTCCTGAAGTACGCCGGTTTCGTTGTTGACGTGCATGATGGAGACCAGCACGGTGTCGTCGCGAAGGGCTTCCGCGACCGCCTCCGGGTCGATGACGCCGTCGGCGCCGTGATCCACGAAGGTCACCTCGACGCCCTGGGCTGCGCAGCGCGACAGCCGTATCCAGTACGGCCTTGTGCTCCAGCGAGGACGTAATCAGGTGTCGGCCGCGGTGTCGGTTTGCCTCCATGGCGCCCAGCAGGGCCATGTTGTCCGACTCGGTCGCTCCGGAAGTGAACCAGAGTGTATCGGGGGAAACGCCTACGCGCCGGGCAATTTGGGCGCGCGCCTCCTCCACGCGGGCCTTGGCGCGGCGCCCGGGGGGGTGGGAGGAGGATGGATTGGCCGAGTCGCCCCCCGGTCCCAGGCATTCGGTCATCTTCGCAATGACGCGCTCGTCCACGGGGGTGGTCGCCGCGTAGTCCAGGTAGATTTCGACGTGAGCCACTCAACCGTCCTCGTGTTTTCCGTCCAGCGCCGTCAGGACGCCTCGCAATATGTTGACCTCGTTGCGGTCCAGGCGGCTGCGCCGAAAGATCCGGCGCAATCTCAGTTTGAGTTGCCTGGAGTGATCCGTCTTCAGAAATCCCGCGGCACTCAACGCCCCCTCGAGGTGCCGGTGAAACCCTTCGAGTTCCCCGGCAGTGGCGGGGGGCGGCTCAGCTCCGGCAGGTTCCCGCGCTCCTGCATCCTGTACCGATTCCCGTTCCAGCCCGGCCATCCGCAGTTCGTAGCAGAGCACCTGTACCGCCATGGCGACGTTCAGGGAACCGTAGACGGGATTCGCCGGAATATGCACCAACTGGTGGCAGCGGCCCAGGTCCTGGTTGGTCATGCCCGACTGCTCGGGTCCGAATACCACGGCCACGGGGGTCTTCGGCAGCGTGTTCCCAAAGCGCCGCTGGCACAGCGGCGCGGATCGACCACCGGCCAGGCAAGCCGCCGGAGCCGGGCGCTGGCGCCCGCCACGAAGCCGCAGTCGGCGATCGCCTCGGCCAGCGAATCGACCACCCGGGCGCGGGCGAGCACGTCGTCAGCCCCGGACGCCCGGGCGGTAGCTTCGGCGCTGGGAAAGTCATGCGGAGCCACCAGCACCAGTTCCTCCAGGCCCATGGTCTTCATGGCGCGGGCGCTGGCGCCGATATTGCCCGGATGGGAGGTTTCGACGAGGACGATGCGTACCGGAACGTGCATTCTTGACCGTGTGGACGTATTCTCTTCGGCGGGTATTCTACTCTCCCGCCGCCGGCATTCCGTTCCGATCACCCATACGCCTATGCACGCAATGGTCAATATCGCAGTTCGTGCGGCCCGCGAGGCGGGGGCGATCATGATGCGCTACGTCAACAGGCTTGAGGCGCTGGAAGTTGTCGACAAGGGGCGCAACGAATTCGTCAGCCAGGTCGACCGCTTCGCGGAGGAAGCCATCATCGACGTGATTCGCGAGTACTATCCGGAGCATTCGATACTGGCCGAGGAAAGCGGCCGGCAGGGCGAGCACGAATACCAGTGGATCATCGATCCCCTGGACGGGACCACCAACTACCTTCATGGGTTCCCGGTCTTTGCGGTTTCCATCGCCGTGAGCCGTGCGGGCCAGTTGGAGCATGGCGTGGTCTATGACCCGCATCGACAGGAGGTGTTCACGGCGAGCCGCGGGCAGGGCGCACAACTGGACGGCCGCAGGATACGCGTCAGCAAACACCTGCGTCTGCACCAGGCGCTGTTGGCAACGGGATTCCCGTATCGCGCCAACAAGGAACATCTAGACGATTACGTCGGCATGCTCAAGGCCGTCATCCTCAACAATGCGGGCGTGCGCCGCGCAGGATCCGCGGCGCTCGACCTGTGCTATGTCGCGGCAGGGCGCGTCGACGGGTTCTGGGAACTCGGACTCAAGCCCTGGGATGTGGCGGCGGGGGCGTTGATGGTTCGCGAGGCCGGCGGGCGCATCAGCGACTATCATGGCACGGACAGGTTTCTGGAAAGCGGCGATGTTGTCGCCGGCACCCCAAAGGTCTACGCGGCGCTTTCCAAGGCGCTCGCGCCGTTCGTGCCGACGGGCTCGTAGCCCGCCTATCTCAGTCTGAATTGGCAGGAACTTACGGGACAGGACACTAGGGCAGCGAGTCGATCTCTTCTCGCTTCGGCGGAATGAGATCCCCGGGGGAGACGTTCAGCGCCAACGCCGATGCGCTGGCGACATAGATCGACGAATAGGTCCCGACCACGACGCCGACGATGAGCGCCAGGGCGAACCCGGAAACCGTCTCGCCGCCGAGAATGAACAGGCAGATCAAGACCAGCAAGGTGGTGAAACTGGTAATCATGGTGCGGCCCAGCATCTGATTGATGGACCGATTGATCACCTCTTCGGCCGTCCCCCGGCGCATCAGCCGGAAATTCTCGCGAATCCGGTCGAAGACAACAATGGTGTCGTTGAGCGAATAGCCGATGGTGGCGAGAATCGCCGCGAGGATCGTCAGGTCGAATCCGACGCCGAAGAGCGAGAAAAACCCCACCACGACAATGACATCGTGCACCAGCGCGAATATCGTGCCGGCGGCAAACTTCCACCGGAACCGCAGCATGACGTAGATGAAGATCAGTACCAGCGCGATCAACAACGCCAGTCCGCCTCGCTCGGTAAGTTCCTCGCCGACCTGCGGTCCGACGAACTCGAAGCGGCGCAACTCAACGGTTGGATCGTGCGCCTCCAGCGCGCCGAGGATCCGGTCGCGGGTTTCGCTTGGTTCGGCGTCTTCCTGCAGCGGCAAACGGACGAGGACGTCGCTGACCGTGCCGAAATTCTGCACCAGCGGGTTTTCAAACCCTTCCTCGGTCAGGGCAGCGCGAATCCCGGCAAGGTCGGCCTCGCCTGCATAGGTGAGTTCGAGCAGGTCGCCACCGGTAAAGTCGAGGCCGAAATTCAGGCCCCGGGTGAGCAGCGATCCCATGGACAGCGCGAGTACAACCGCGGATACCGTCAACGCGATACGGCGGGCGCCCATGAAGTTGAAGTTCAGCGTATCGAGGTTCAAGTCGCGGTCCGGACTGTGCCGATCGCCAAGGCATCGACTCGCCGGTACCCGTAGATCAGATTGACGACGGCCCGGGTGCCGATGATGGCGGTGAACATCGAGGTCAGGATGCCCAGCCCCAGGGTGGTTGCGAAGCCCCTGATCGGGCCGGTGCCGAAAACCCACAATACGCTCGCGGCAATCAGCGTGGTGATGTTGGCATCGGCGATGGTGGAGAACGCCTTCTCGTAACCCGCGCGTATGCTCGCCTGCGGTGAATTACCGTTGCGCAACTCCTCGCGGATACGTTCGAATATCAACACGTTCGCATCTACGGCCATACCCACGGTGAGCACTATGCCGGCGATGCCCGGCAACGTGAGCGATGCCTGGAGCATCGAAAGAAGTGCGACGATCAAGACCAGGTTGGCAAACAGCGCGAGATCCGCGGTCAGCCCGAACACGCGATAGTAGCCGACCATGAACAACACCACGAGCAGAAAGCCCGTGAGCACGGCGGCGCGGCCCTTGTCGATGTTGTCCTGCCCCAGACTGGGGCCGATGGTGCGCTCCTCGACCTTGAAAATCGGCGTGGCCAGGGCGCCCGCGCGCAACAACAGCGCAAGATCCTGGCCTTCGAAAGGCGTGACCCCGGTGATCTGGAAGTTGGTCGAGAAAATTCCCCGGATGGTGGCCTCGTTAATAACGGTTTCATCCCGGGTGGTGCGGACGATCTGCTCGCCGTCGCGTTCGATGAGTTCCGGTTTCTCCTCCACGTACAGCACCGCCATGGGCCGGTTCAGATTCGCCTGGGTGGTTTCCAGCATCCGCGCGCCGCCCTGGCTGTTGAGGCGCACGTTGACCGCGGGCTGACCCTGGGAATAGATGAACGTCGCGTCGGTGAGCTGGTCTCCGGAGACGATGAGATCGCGGCGCAGCAGCGTCGGCGTTCCATCGCGCTTATAGCGGAGAATCGACCCGAGGGGCGGCCGGCCGGTGCGGTCTGCCTGGAAGGCGTCGTTCTCCCAGTCCACCAGACGGAACTCCACGGTGGCTACCGCGCCAAGTACGCGTTCCGCCTGGGCCGGATCCTGCATGCCGGGAAGCTGGACCACGATGCGGTTCAACCCCTGGCGTTGCACCACCGGTTCGGCGACGCCCAATTCGTTGACGCGGTTCCGGAGCGTAATCGTGTTCTGCTGAATGGCGAAGTTCTGGCGTTCCGTCACCTGTGTGGGACTGAGCTGGACGCGGAATCCGGGTTGGCCGTCCACGGTGGCCCGGTTGACGGTGAGCAACGGATCCAGAATGCGGATGATTTCCTCGGCCTCGTCCATTCGCTCGGAATCCAAAACGCCGAAGCTGATAACGCCGCCGTCCAGGCTGATTCCGCCATTGCGAATTCCGGCTTCGCGCAGGCGGCTGCGCAGATCGCCCTGATACGTCTGCAGCAACTGGTTGAGGGCGGTATCGAGATCGACCTGGAAAAGAAAGTGTACGCCGCCGCGCAAGTCGAGACCCAGACTCATCGGCTCAAGCCCCAACAGGCGCAGCCACGCAGGCGTTCTGGGCGCGAGCGTCAGCGCGACGATGTGAAACGGCAGTTGCTCCCCGAGGAATACGCTGCCCTGAAGTTGGGAGGCGACGTCGCCAAAGCGAACCACTATGGCTTCGTTGTCGAGAATGGCGGAGGAAAAGCCGATCTCCTCCGCTTCCATTGCGGCGATGACCTGGGAAACGACGATCTCGGTCATGGGATTGCCGTCTTCGCGGGTAATCTGTAGCGCGGGGTCGTCGCCGAAGATATTCGGCAGCGCGAACAGCGCGCCGCCGAGGATCACCACGAGCACCAGGACATTGATCCAGAGGGGGTAACGGTTCATGGGGAGTCGAATCAGGCGTTCTTCACGGTGCCCGGGGGCATAACCCCGGAGATTGTGCTGCGCTGAACTTTCAGGCTAACGCCCTCGCCAACCTCCACGGTCACCCAGGAATCGCTGACCCTGGTGACCTTGCCGAGCAGCCCGCCGCCGGTCACAACTTCCTGACCACTGGCCAATTCAGACACCATTTGCTTGTGCTCCTTCGCCCGCTTGCTCTGGGGACGAATGAGGAGGAAGTAAAAGAGCACGAAAATGATGACCAGCGGCAGAAATTGGGTAAGGGGACTGGCTGTCCCGCCCGCCTGAGCCCATGCTGTACTGATGAAGAAATCCATGGTCCGTTCGCTAACCGCGTAGATGACGCCGCAAAGCGCGGTATTATGACATAGGTTCAAACGGAACTGATCCTGGCGGGAACTTGGGAGAACCGCATGACAGCGGAGAATCACTCTCAGCTCGCCAATTTCATCTGGAGCATCTGCAACCTGCTCCGGGGCCCCTACAAGCGCAACGAATACCGCAAGGTCATTTTGCCGCTCACAGTACTGAGGCGCTTTGACTGTGTGCTCGCGTCGACCAAGGACCAAGTGCTGTCCGAGCATCTGAGGATCAAGGCCAAGCCGGAGACCGTGGTGCGCAGTCTCCTTGAGAACATCACCGGGAGACCGTTTTACAATCTCTCGAAACTATCCCCAGACTGCTGGACGACCCCAACCAGCTCGCACCAAACCTCAACGCCTACATCAACGGTTACTCGAAGAACGTGCGCGAGATTATGGAGCGTTTCGCCTTCGACCGGCAGACCGCGCGCATGGCGGAGAATGATCGGATCGTGACCCGATACATGGAGGACCAAGAGTTTCAAGCCTCCGCGTTTCCGCTCCTCGCGCGGGAGATATTCGATACCGTTCGCTCCCGGCGCGGCGGCGATTTCTCAACAACCGCGGATTGACGCAAGCTGGGACCGCGTTGGCCCATACGCCGTCCCGACGACATGCTTCGCCCCGGCTAATATAGAGACACGCCGGACGCGTCGCCGTCCTTGCCGGAGAGAAAGTCCAGGATGCGGCGGTGGAATTGGCCGATTTCTCGGCGGTAGAAGTCCATTAATTCAGGCGGGAGGTCCAGCCGGGGTTCGGCCAACAGCGCCTGTGGTTCCAGCAGGTCATAGATTCTGACCCACTCCTCGCCGATGCGTATCCGCATGTCCGGGTTCAGGACGTAGAAGCCGCGGCTCGTTCGCCGAAAGATCCGTCGGTTGTACGGCGAATCGCGATCGACTTCGTTTCTCGCCAGGACTTGGGATACGTACGGGCGCCGGGTCCGGAATTTTGGCACGGCTGTCCGGGGTAACCGGCCCAGCACCTTCGTCAAGTCGACGGCCCGCAATCCGAGCCGACCGTTAATCACGTTGTTCCGCGCCGTGGTATGGAAAAGCGCCGCGAAGAGATTGAACAATAGGAACTCGGCCTTGCGGCTGTCGAGCTGAATCAGTTTTCCCTCGACCATCACGGTGATGTGGGCCGGGCGCAGCGGATGGAACAGTTCGCCCGCCGTCCGCTTCGCGTAGCGGTCGTCCACCGAGGCTTCCTGCAGCAGGATCTGAAACGCCGTCAGTCCGGCACTGTTCACAAGGTTTGGATTCGCACCCATCTCCACCAGCCGGGTGGCCGCGGCCGCGTGACCGAACCGCGCCGCCAGCATCATCGGCGTGCAGTTGAACCGGTCCTTATGGTCGATGCCGTACTTCTCCACCAGGGAAAGAACGCTGTCCGGTTTCCTGAACGAGTACGGCAAAAAATGCTTGGCCTGCAATCGCCGCAGGTGGGCGTCCACCGGTCGCAGCGCGGGCCGAAAACCGGCGTTTCTCAGTCTATCCAACCGGGCTTCATCGCGGCTCAGTACCGCGTACTCGAACAACAGCAGCATCGCTTTCTTGCCGCCGCTATCGAGCGCCCGTTCGGTCAGTTCGCGAACCGCATTGCGTCCGAGCGGTTTCCAGGGCGTTGGCCGAATACCCAGGATGCTGGTGCGGACCGCCTCCGCCTGCTCGTCCTTGCCCTGGCGCTCAAGTCTCTGCGCCTCGATACGCCACTCCTCAAGGCTGGACGCCTGGTCCTGCAATCGCAGCCGTCCCTTGCTGCGCCGGATCCCGAGCAGGTCGAACAGGCGCTGTCTGGGTGTGGACTCGATCAGGTAGACGTTCGCCACCGCCCGGGTGACCGCGACGTACAGCGCGTTGATGTGAAACTTGAATATCTCAAGGGACTTGTCGCGCTTGTCGCGGGCCCGGGCGAACGTCAGTTCGCCACCCTGAACCTGTTCCGCGTTAACGGTGCGCGCGATTTCCCGGAACCGATCCTGGTCGCCCGAGACGAAGTCGTACAGTATGACATTGTCGTATTCGAGTCCCTTGGCTTCCTGGATCGAAAACACCAGCGGCGTGCGGAACCTTTGTTTCACCGCCGCCTTCTGCTCCGCGTGCATCACGATCACGGCGAACCGGGTCGAGCCGTGCGTCTTGTCATCGAGTTCCTGAACCATTGCCGGTTCGTCGGGGAGCAGAAGGACGTTACCCGACTCGCCGGCCTGGCTCGTAATCAGATGCGTACTCTCCCTGTCCACGGATCCGAAACGGGCCTGCTTCAAACGCAGAATCCGGTTGGCGAGTTCGGTGACCTCCCTTGAATTGCGGTAGTTGGTGGCGAGCACGCGAATCATATCCGTCGGGCGGTCAAGATCGTCCCGAGTGTAGAAGTGGCGCTTCAGCCCGGACCAGGAAAAGAAGTTCGGATGTACGATCTGGTTCGAGTCGCCGCAGAGGATGAACTGCTCCGAGTCCCTGAGCGCGCGCAGAATCAGGTCGACCTGCACGTTGGTCAGGTCCTGAACTTCGTCGATGACCACGAAATCCCAGATCGGCGCCACGCGCGAGCGGTAATCGTGGCTCAGGATGTTGATATCGTGCCGGGCGGATTCGCGCAGGTGCACGAGGTATTTCGTGAACAGATCGTGTACGCGTCCGCGCAATTCCGGGGGGTAGATCGACTGGCGAATACCGAGCGCCGCGTATGCTTCCCGGGACAGATACCCTTCCTCCGCCGTGGTGCCGGTGATGACACCGTTGAATTCCTCGAATAACTGGTAGGGATCCCTGAGGCCGGTGGCCTGCCGGTGGCGGGCGAACCAGCGGGCGAAATCGGCGAAGTTCATCTCGCGCGTTTCGGGGACACGGATGCTTTCCAGAAATTCGTGGTAAGAAAGAAAGCTGATGTCCTGGTCTTCGTTCTCGTAGTTCAGTCCGTAGTACGTCTCGCGGGAGCGGTCGACGAGGTACGGCGAACGCGTGACGTACAGCACGCGGCCCTGCGCCTGCTTCATCTTCTCAAGCACCAGCACGGTCTTGCCGCTGCCGGCCGAGCCGATGATCATGAGCGGCGGCGGAAGGGAGAACGCGTCCTGCTGCGCATCGTCGAAGAAAATGATCTTGTCCAGGAGATTGAAGGGCTGCCGCCGGAGGTTCACGTACGTGAGGTCCTCGGCCTGTAGCGGAGCTTCGGGCGGAAGCACCGTCAGTCTGGACTCGTCGACCGCCGCGCCCCTGGCCAGGAATCGCGATTTCTCGTAGGCGTGGTTGGCGATGTACTCCAGCACGAGGATGTAGGTCTCGTCGCGATAGCGCGCGAACGAGAACAGCAGGCGGTTGGTGCGGTCGAGTCGGACGCGGAACAGATTGTCCCCGACCTTTCTGGCATCGGCGGATCGGAAATCACCGGCCTCCAGAGCGGCCTTCATCTTGGCGAAATTAGGTATCTGCTCGGGATTCAACCCGTGGTAGAGGAGAACGTGCACGGTGTAGGCTATTCAGATCGGGTTGCGACGATAGCCTGACCCATTAACGGCGGGCATTGCAAGCTCCGGCCGTACTCCGGCCGCGCATTGCGTCCTGCGCGAGTCAAGCTCGCCATCTATCGCTGAGGGCGGGCCAAGTGAGGCTCGGCGAACTCTAGCCTCTCTCTCGCAAACTCCGCAAACCGCCCCTGCTCGATGGCCTCGCGCATCTCGGCCATCAAGGTATGGTAGTAGTGAAGGTTGTGAACCGTGGCCAGCCGTGCGCCGAGAATTTCGTTGCATTGCTGCAGGTGGCGGATATAGGCGCGGCTGTAGCCGCGGCAGGTGGGGCAGGAGCAGTCTGGATCCACCGGGCCGGTGTCGGTGCGAAAGCGGCCGTTACGAATATTGATCGTGCCGTCGCGGGTAAAGAGTTGGCCGTTGCGCGCGTGGCGGGTCGGAATCACGCAGTCGAAGATATCCATCCCTCGAGCCACCGCCCGGATAAGGTCCTGCGGCATGCCCACGCCCATCAGGTAGCGCGGCCGCTCTCTGGGCATCAACGGGTCCAGCGTTTCGAGCACCGCCAGGCGTTCGCTCTCGGGCTCGCCCACGGCCAAGCCTCCCACCGCATAGCCATCGAAGCCGATTTCGGCGAGCCCGCTCATCGAGGCTTGCCGTAGCGGGGCATAACCTCCGCCCTGAACGATGCCGAAGAGCGCAGCCGACGAATCTGCGGATTTCAGGGCATCGAATTGCCTGCGGCTGCGGGCGGCCCAGCGCAGGGATAGCTCCATGGAGGCTCGCGCCTCCTTTTCGCCGACCGGATAAGCCGTGCACTCGTCGAGCACCATGACCACGTCGGCGTCCAGGTGATGCTGAATCGTGACGGCACTCTCCGGGGTCAGCTTCACCAGGTCGCCGTCGACGGGGGAGCGGAATTCGACGCCCTGCTCATCGAGCTTGCGCAGGGTCTTCAGACTCCACACCTGAAACCCGCCGGAGTCGGTGAGCAGGGGACCCAGCCACCCCATGAACTCGTGCAGGCCGCCGTGAGCGCGAATGACTTCCACGCCGGGCCGGAGCATGAGATGAAAGGTGTTGCCGAGGATGATGCGGCTGCCGGCGGCCTGGAGTTCTTCCGGTGTTACCGCCTTCACCGTGCCGTAGGTCCCCACCGGCATGAACGCGGGTGTCTCCACCGCGCCGCGTGGGAAGGTCATTCTTCCCCGCCGGGCGGCTCCGTCGGTGTGCAGCAATTCGAACTTCACGGCTGTACCAGCATGGCATCGCCATAGCTGAAGAACCGGTAGCGATGGGCCACCCCGTGGCGGTAGGCGCCGAGTACGCGTTCGTGGCCCGCGAAGGCGCAGACCAGCATAAGCAGGGATGATTCGGGCAGGTGAAAGTTGGTGATCAGCGCATCGACCATGCGGAACCGAAAACCCGGGCGGATGAACAGGGACGTCTCGCCGTCCAGCGGCTTCAGATCTCCGTCCCGGGCGGCGCTTTCGAGCGCGCGGACCGTGGTGGTCCCGGCCGCGACGATACGCCCGCCCCGCTCCCGGGTCCGACGGATCCGGGCACAGAGTTCGCGACTCACCCGGCACCATTCACCGTGGAGGCGATGGTCCTCGATCCGGCGGGTGCGCACGGGCGCGAACGTCCCAATGCCCACGTGCAGGGTGAGAAATGCGGTCTCGATGCCGCGTTCGGCCAGCGCACCGAGCAAGTCCGCGTCGAAATGCAATCCCGCCGTGGGGGCGGCCACGGAGCCGCTTTCGCAAGCGTAGACGGTCTGGTAGCGGGCCTGGTCTTCCTGCACTGCACTCCGGCGGATGTACGGCGGCAACGGCACTTCGCCGTGCGTCTGCAGCAGCGGCTCGATATCCGTGTTGAAATCGAGCTGAAAGAGTATGCCCTTCCGACCCTGTACCCGAGCGCTTGAGCCGTTGGCGAGGGTCAGTTCGGTGCCCTCTCGCGGACTTCGGCTGGCCTTCAACACGGCCGTCGCCGTTCGCGCTCCGGTGATCCTTTCCAGCAGCACCTCCACCTGCCCTCCCGTGGGTTTGCGGCCATGGAGGCGGGCGCGGATCACGCGTGTATCGTTCAAGACGAGCAAGTCACCGGAGCGAAGCAGTTGCGGCAGGTCGGAAAAGCGCCGGTCGTCGAGGGAATCGCCGCGCAGCGCCAGCAGCCGGCTCGACGAGCGCCGCGGCAGCGGCCGTTGCGCGATCAGCTCCGTGGGCAGGTCATAGTGAAATTCGGATCGGTCCATGGCGGCCGCGGCAGCGGGTGAGATGTGCGGGAAAGGTCAGCGCGGCGTCAGTGCTCTATGCCGATCCGGCTCGCATAGTCCGCCCAGTGCGCCTCCAGTTCGGATTTGACGTCCGAATATTCTTCGGACACATCCTGTCGTTCGCCGGGATCGGCCTCCAGGTTGAACAAACCCCACTCCAGTTGCTCCCGCTGTTCCTGTGGCGTCCCCTGTGCCACGATTTTCCACGGCCAGTGCACCAGGCCGCGCCGGGTCGTCATCCAGGGGGTGATGGCGGGTTCGGGCGCGGCACCGCCCCTGATCAGGTCCCAGAACGATCTGCCGCGAACAGGCACAACACTGCGCCCGTGGAATTGTTCCGTCGGCGCCGGTTCAGCCGCGATGCCGAGGAATGTCGGCAGCAGATCCATGATGGTCAGGTACGTGCGTTCGTATCCGCCCTTGTCGGCCACGGCGCCGTGATATACGAAGGTCGGCACCAGCGTGCCGCCCGCATATACCGTCGACTTGACGTCCCGGTAGGGGGCTGAGGCCGCTTCGCCCCAACCCCGCTCATAGGCCACAAACGACCATTCGCGTCCCATATTGGCCAGCGAATTGTCGTTGTCGGTGCGCGGCATCTCGGACGGATAAAATGTGTCATCGCTTCCCGAGGGGCCGTTGTCGGAGGTGAAGACGATGACGGTTTCCTCCAGCTCGCCGGATTGCTCGAGGAACTCGACCAGCCGGCCGATATTCCAATCGATGTTCTCCACCATGGCCGCATATATTTCCATTGCCCGTGCGAGTTTGTTCCGGTGCTCCTCACTGAGGCTGTTCCATGGCGGGGCCTGACCTGCGTAACCCTCCAGCGTCAAGCCCTCCGGAAGCAGGCCCAACTCCATCGCTCTTGCGACGCGGGCCTCACGCACCACGTCGTAACCATCGTCGTATCGATCCGCGTAGCGATCGATCCAGTCTTCGGGTGCCTGCAGGGGCCAGTGGGGCGCCGTGAGTGCGAGATAACCGAACCACGGCACGCCATCGTCCGCATTTGTGCCGATGTATTCGATCAGCTTGTCGGTAAAAAGATCCGACGAGAACCAGTCCTCCGGCAAGGTGACAGCCTGGTCGTTCTCAAGATACGCACCGTTCGGGGTAAATTCAGTACCCGTGACAAAATTACTGTGACCCAGATGGTTGTCGGCTGGGGGTCCCAGGGCAAAAGACAATTCAAAGCCCCGTGCGTGGGCACTCTCTTCGACCGTAATACCAAGATTCCACTTTCCGGACATATAGGTGTGATAACCGGCAGCGACGAGTCGTTCCGGCAACGTCGCCACGTCGGGTCGCAGAGGGTCGTTGTGGATGGCGATACCCGCTTCGCGGGCCGTCGTCCCGGAAAACAGGCTGGCCCGCGTCGCGGCGCAATAGGGCGCGGCGTGAAAATTCGTCAGGCGCACTCCGCCGAACGCCAACGTGTCCAGATTGGGCGTGGCAATCTCGCCACCGAAAAAACCCACATCGGTATAGCCCAGGTCGTCGGCCATGATGAACAGGATGTTGGGGCGGTCATCCGCCACGGGTGCGGCGGGCGTATCCGGCTGCGCCGGGCGGTCGCAGCCTGCCAGCATCGATAGTGCAACGACGATTGTCGGGATATACCGTCTACGCATTCACTTGTCCCTCCTGGAGTGCGGCAAGTATACGCCCCGGGTGAGCGCAATCTCCCCGTAGCGAGCGCAATCGCCCGGTAGCGAACGGATCGGCGGCCGCAGCGGAATATTGGTGAGCGACGCGGGTTAGCCTTCCGGTTTGAACCGCTGAACCCGCCGGCCCTCCCCGGTCTCGGCTACATAGAGATTGCCGCGGGAGTCGACCGCCAGGCTGTGGCCGTAGTCGAAGTAACCCGCCTCGTGTCCCGCTCGGCCGAAACTCGAAAGGATCGCGCCGCTGCGATGATCGAGCACGTGGACCTGCTCGTTGCGCCCGTCCATCACGTACAGGTAGCGCTGGTCTTCGTCGGGCGAGAACGCGAGTCCCCATACCGTGCCCGAATAGACAATGCAAAGAATCAGTTGCGAATGCTCGCAGGTGTCGGGCAGTTCAGGCGTCGTATCGGTCATGACCCAGATGTTTCTGACGTGGTTGCCTTGCTGGTCGAATACCTGCACGCGGTCGCCCTCACGATCGCATACGTATACCAGTCCGGCTTTGCCGATGGCGATGCAGTGGACCGCGTACGCGAAGACGCCTCCCGCGCCGGATTCAATCTCATCGAGCGTCGCTTGCCGGCCCCATTGGCGCAGGTACTCGCCGGTCTTGTCGAAGACCGCAACGCGCCGGTTGCCGTAGCCGTCCGCGACGAAGATGTCGCCACTGCCCGGATCGACCGCGACCTGGGCCGGGTAGAAAAAGCCGTCGCGGCTTGAATTCAGCGCTTCGCGGTTCAGCGTTCCGTCTTCCGCCATCACCGCGGTGCCGTCGTCGGTGTCGACCACCCCGCGCGTGCCTATCTGCATCAATAGCTCGCCCGAATGGCTGTACTTCTGGATGATTCCGTCGCGGTTGCCGGTAATCCACAGGTTGTCATCGGCGTCGAACGAGCAGCCGTGGAGGCGCCCCGTGGGCACTCGGTCCGGTTCGCCCCAGCCCGCCACGAGGTCGCCATCCGGGTTGAACATCAGGATGTGGCGCGCGGGAACCCAACCCCTTTGGGCCTGGTCTTGCGTAATGTTGCGGCGATCGAGAACGACGATATGGTCATGGGAGTCTATGCAGACGCCCGGCAACTGTCCGTTCAGCCATTTTTCGGGCAATGGCCCGGGCCAGAAGGGATCAACTTCGAACTGCGGCTGTGCCCCCAGATTCAGACTGACCAGCAGGAGCGCGGCATGGCCAGCCGCAAATTTCACCCATCTGCTACTGCCAGGCCTCGACGCCCTCGCTACGCACAGCGGTGAGATACGCTGGCTTGACGTTCGGATTGCGGAAACGATCGAGTTCACCCTCAATGCCTACTCCACCACGACCCGAGTGACACCTTCGGAATCTTCGGCGAGGTCGATGACGCGGATATCGATGCGCTGGCCGTCGGGATCGAAGGTATAGCGAATACGTCGGCCTTCCTCGTCGAGGAAGCGGAGGGACTGCTGAAACCACGCGGGCGGCGGAAAGCCGGCTGGCGAGGTGGCCTCGAGAATATAGAGCCGGCTCGCGTTCAGGTGGACCGCGACGAAGGTGCGGGATTGATCGGCATTGGTGATCTGCATCTGGTGCCCTTCGATCTTGTCGATATCCGCCCATCCCTCGTAGGTGATCTCACCGCCCGCCTCGCGGACCCGTTCGCGGATAAGCTGGGCCGCATGGGCCTTCGATGCGCGGATGTCCATCACCCAGAAGCCCTGACCCGAACTCGCGTCGGTTTGATCGGGCCGCTCGCGGTGCCTTGTTTCCGCCTCCGTGTAGTCGACGAGCGTCAGGGAATAGCGATTGGGGCCATCGTCAAGAAAATACACACGGGCCGGAAAGACCACATCGTGCGCCGACATTCGCGTGGTTTCCTCAACGTCCGGCATGCCGGGGAACATCATCGCGAAGCGGTCGGGCAGGTTGACGTACTCAACCCATTCCTGGGCGAGCGCCGGTCCGCCCAGACAGGACACGGCCGCGGCAAAGGCAAGCCATCTCAGACGCATCATGATCGATTCCATTCAGCCTGCTCCGGCCCGCTTGTCTCGCTGGCCCGTATCGCGTACCAATGTTCTTCGCGAGGTCGTCAAGGCGCCGGGAGATCCGGTGAAGCGCATCAGTCCCACAGCCTCTCGATGCCGTCGCGTCCGGTCACGTACCCGAGGAGGCAGCCGTTTGCACCATCCCTGAGCCGGTGACAGCGCGCCGAGACGGTATCACCGACCTGGACCGTGGCGCGGGTTACGCCGTTTCTCGCGAGCTGGCCGGGGGTGGCTGCTTCGAGGACCCACAGTTCGGGTTCGGCATTCTCACCGCTGACTTCGATGTAGACCCAGATATGGGGGTTGATCCAATGGAGGTTCGTCACGGTTCCACTGAGTTGCAGGTACTCCGTCATCGCGTAGTTGGCATGGGAATGGTGAGCCAGGGCGGGCG
Source organism: Candidatus Rariloculaceae bacterium (assembly GCA_965237785.1). Lineage (GTDB taxonomy): Bacteria > Pseudomonadota > Gammaproteobacteria > Steroidobacterales > Rariloculaceae > UBA6522. The sequence continues at coordinate 3,317,832 of OZ250159.1, read as the reverse complement.
TGCCCATCACCAGACCTGCGACCACGAGGACGACCGCATTGCGCAGCATTTGCTTACCTCCCGAGCGCTCGGCGCGTTGGTGCGACGATGTTTGCCAGCCCGGTTATCTTATACTCACGGGGTACGTAATTCTCCATTTTCGAAAAGGGTCATTCAGCCGTGAGCGTCATCGCCCGTCGTCTGTCGCGAATCAAGCCGTCGCCAACCAATGTGCTGACCGGCAAGGTCGCCGAGCTGAAGGCTGCCGGGCGCGACATCATCGGGCTTGGCGCGGGCGAACCGGACTTCGACACGCCCCGCAATATCGGCAACGCGGGCAAGCAGGCGATCGATACGGGCCAGACCCGGTATACGCCGGTACCGGGAACGATGGCGTTGCGGGAAGCGATCCGCGCCAAATTCGCGCGCGACAACGGGCTCCACTATGAGCCCGGGCAGATAATCGTCAGTTGCGGCGGCAAGCAGGTACTTTATAACGCCCTCATGGCAACGCTGGATGCCGGCGATGAGGTCATCATTCCGGCGCCGTATTGGGTCTCCTATCCGGATATGGTTCTCCTCGCCGAAGGGACGCCGGTGATCGTGGAAGGCCGCGGGGAGAACGGCTTCAAGATGACCGGCGAGGATCTGGAAGCGGCGATCACGGAGCGGACCAAGTGGGTGATGCTCAACTCACCCTGCAATCCGACGGGCGCCGCCTATACCCGTGACGAACTCAAGGCGCTGACCGATGTAATCCTGCGGCACGATCATGTCTGGGTCATGGCGGACGACATCTACGAGCATATCGTCTATGACGGATTCGAATTCACGACGGCGGCCGAGGTTGAGCCCGGGCTTCTCGACCGCACGTTAACCGTCAATGGTGTTTCCAAGGTCTATGCGATGACCGGCTGGCGTCTGGGCTACGGCGCCGGCCCGGTGGAACTGATTCGCGCGATGACCGTTATACAGTCACAGTCCTCGACCCACACATCCTCGATCAGCCAGGCGGCGGCTATCGAGGCGCTGAACGGGCCCCAGGATTTCGTGGAACCGCACAACCGGCTGTTCAGGGAGCGACGGGATCTGGTGGTTGCCATGCTTAACCGGGCCAAGGGCATCTCCTGCCTGACGCCGGAGGGTGCCTTCTACGTCTATCCGTCCTGCGCGGAGACGATCGGCAGCACGGCGCCCAGCGGGACCGCGATCGCCGATGATTCCGATTTCTGCACTTATCTGCTCGAAAGCGAGGGTGTCGCGGTCGTTCCCGGCGCGGCATTCGGGATGTCGCCCTATTTCAGGATCGCCTACGCGGAGTCGACGGAGTTGTTGACCGAGGCATGCAAGCGAATCCAGAGGGCCTGCGCGGCGCTGGTTTGAGCAGAACGCTGACGACGCGCTTCGCAGAATCCGGTGCATCATGGTCACGACAAACAAGGAGAAACGTATGTCGACTGCACTCATCCATCCCGGGCGTCTCCGCCCCGTCGCAACGAACATCGGTGAGCGATGCTGGCTGGTCGTCAGTCCCATTCCAGTTCGATGCCATGGCCGCGCGCCGGGTCGCCGTGCAGCGGCGTGACAAACCCGAGCAACCCCCCGTTGGTTCCGTCCCGGAGCAGATGAATTCTGACGTGGATGACGTCTCCCGGCCGGACATCCTCCTGCTTGACGCCGTTTTCGAAAATTGAAAGGGGACTGGCAGCCTCCAACGCCCACGTCGTCGTCTCGCCCTGTTCGTCGGTCACGTCCAGGTAAATCCATGCATGCGGGTTAATCAGGAGCACGTCGTTGACCGTGCCCTCCAGATTCGACCAAACCGTGACTTCGTAGGCGTTGTGGGAATGGTGCGCCAATGCCGGGAAAACCAGGGATGCCGCGAAAATCAGCGCCAGGCCCCGGTGTTTGAGTTTCACGTTCGTCACCGGCACTACCTGATGCGGGGTGGGGGAGGGTAGCCGTTGGAATAGATTTGGATGCCGTCCCACTCATAGCGAACCGGGTTGAATTCGCTGTCGAGAAATCGCAGTGAGATCTGAAAAATTCCCGGCGCGGGCGCCCCCTGAGGCACGGTGCTCTCCAGGATATAGAGGCGGTCCTCGTGCATGTGCACCACCGCCGATGTCCGCGATCCATCGGCGTTGGTCAGGCGAATCGCGTGACCTTCGACTCTGTCGGAGTTGTAGTGCGCGTAGTGGGCTACGTCGGCGCCGTCCCGGTTAATGATGTTCCATGACGCGTAGACGATGGCGCCGCGCATCTCCTCGGGCCCGTCGTCCTGGCAGATGTCGCCGTCGCCCCCGGCTGCCATGCAACTCGCTACTCGCGCCTGATGGATCTCGACGGCGTCGGAGTAATCGACGACCGTCGCGGAGTATCGGTGCGAGGCGGTCTCGTAGCCATAGACACGGGCGGGCAAGGCGATTCGATATTCCGTCGGATAGACGAATTCTTCCACGCCTGGCTCGCCGGGAAAGCTGACGCTGAAGAAATCCTGCCGGCTCAGGTACTCGGTCCAGGCGGAGCTTTGGGCGAAGGCGGGTGTCGCCGCGAATATAACGAGCCCCACCGTCATCGGCAGAACAATGCGCATTGTTCGTATTTCCAGATCCGCCAGCGAACCGGAGATTGTCACGGACACGGGTCCTCGCCCTGGACCGGGGCTTCCCCTGAGGGTACGCCGAAGCATGGGTCAGCCGCCTGCAACACGGCTTGTGAACCGGATCGGATGAGGCTCGTCGTGCTCGGTGCCTGGAAGAACCCGTATCCGTCGCGCGTGGATTTCCAGGCGAGCGGTCCGCCGACCGTTCGTCCTGCCTGGAGTGTTGCTTCCTTGACCGTCGTCACAAGTGCCTCGTACTCATCGTTGCCCTGCGGCAGCGCGGTGAAGCTGCTGAGGTCGGAACTCGCGACGAATACCACATCGACGCCTTCCAGGTTCGCCACCTCTTCGACGATCGCGACTCCGGTCGGTTGCTCGATCATTGCAACCACCATGATGTTCTCATTGGCGGCGGCTCGATAATCGCTTCCCCACAGCGCTCCGTACTGTCCGCCCCCCTGACTGCGTTTTCCGAACGGTGGATAGTGCGCGTAAGTGACGGCGTTTCGAATCTCCTCCATGCTGTCTACCATGGGGACGATGATCCCCAGCGCACCGATGTCTGTCGCCTTTTGAATGTCTCCCTCGCTTGCCTCCGGAATTCGGATGAACGGTATCGCCGGCGCATCCCGGCACGCCCAAATCATCCTTGCCGCGTCCGTGTACGTGAGCGGACTGTGTTGCATCTCGATCCAGATGAAGTCGAACCCGGAGTTCGCGACCGCGCAGTAGATATCGGCGTCGGCCGTCGCCACCGTTGCGCCGACCACCTGGCGACCCTCGGCGAGCTTCTGTTTCACCGTATTGAACATGGGCGGTTGCTGCGACACCGCCGACCGGGGAAAGCCGAGAGCGGTGGAGGCGAAGAGCGTGCAGAGTTGCCAGAGGAGGGTCGGGCGCTTCATGGATGTAGCCTTGTGACGGTCCGAAAGGTCTCCGGCTCAAATTACACCTCACTCCGGCACGCTGCAAGCTCGCACGATTTACTGGAATATTTCTGTTGGGCGACTATTTCTGTCGGGACGCCGGATCAGGGGAATTCGATCTCGACCGTCTGGCGCCGCTGCTCGCGCATGATTGTGAGCTCCAGTGTCTCGCCGGACGCAAAGCTGGCCAGAATGCGCAGGGCGTGTTGCGTGCTGTTGGGTGTTCGTCCGCCGATTTCCAGGATCACATCGCCGTCCCGCAGCGCCTCCAGCGTGTCATCGGCGGGTGCGCGAACCACCAGAATGCCCGTCTCCGTGCCGAAATACGCGCCGAGTTCGGGAGTCAGCTCCGCCAGCTCCATGTCGCCCCATCGGCGACTGAAATCGCCGAGTCGCCGGGCAACGTCGCCGCGGTTGCGGAACAACTCGGCGAAGTTGAAACGCCGGTCTCCGGAGTCCTGTCGAGAAAATAGTCCGGCGGACGATCCTGTTTCCACCTCGATGTCCACTTCGTCGCCGTCCCGCACCACGGTCAGCGTCACCGTATCGCCCGGGGAGACGTTCTCCATCTGGGCGATGAGCAACTCGGCCGGCGAATCGCCGCTCAGCTCGGCACCGTCCAGGGAGACGATCACGTCGCCGGTCTCCACCCCGCTCTCGGCCGCCGGACCGCCCGGGGTGACGCCGTCGACGCTGACGCCATCCTCGCCGTCGCTGATGTTGATGCCGAGCATGGCTCGCCCTGAGATGATCCTGATTTCTCTGATCACGGGTCCGGCCGCTTGGGCGGACAGCCGCGCGACCGCGCGGGCGGCGTCTTCCAGCGCCTGCCGCGCCTGGGCAAGCTCCGAGCGGGCCTCCTGGAGTTGCTCGCTTTCCTGCGACGTCTGCGCGCCGAGCGGACCGGCCGCCAGCCCTGCCAGGGCGATGAGTGTCAATATCGAAGTCTTTGCCATGATCTTGATTCCTGTCGTTGGATGTCCTGCCCTATAGATGCGGCTAGAACCCGATTCGTTGCGCCTGGGCATAACGCACCTGGAGCAGCGCGTTCATCAGGTCGACCCGCTCCTGCCATAGTGCTTCGGCTTGCGTGGCTTGCAGACCGTTGACCCGGGAATACATGAGTTGCTGATCGACCAGCGCGATCTGGTCTTGCAGTCCGGCGATCGTCGTTGCCGTCGCGGCGTTCATCAACCGTGGCTGGTAGCGGATCTCGTTCAGCAGCCGTTCCAGGCGCGCCGATTCGCTGCTAAGCGAGGTATAGGTGGCCGGCGCCACGCTATCGCCTAAATCGCCGTTGGCGGGCACGGATCCCCCTGCGACAGTCGTACTCGGAACAGGCGCCATCGCTTCATCCCCGTATCGCACCGCCAATACGGCAACCACCGCGACCGCGGCGGCGATGGCGCCCCGCAAGGGCCAGTATGAGCGAGACCGCGGCGAGAACCGTGACCGGCTGCGCACGGCGTAACCGGCCCCAACATTACTGGTCCCGACACGAGCAGTGCCCGTGGCGTGAAACTTCGCCTGATCGCGATGCCCTCGACCGCTCGCCGCGGAATCCAGTTGCGCGAAAACCTTATCCCGCACGCCGGGCGGCGGCGCGAAATCAGGCAGTTCCCGCAAGCGCTCGCGGGTCGCCCGCAATTGCGCCACTTCAGCTCTCAGGTGGGGATCCGCATCCACTTCGGCACGCACGTTGGCGTCGACCGGTTCGCCGTCCCGAATGCTCAGCAACTCTTCAGTGCCGGGGTACATGGCTGTCCTCCATCCTCGGGATACTCCCCGTCAAGCAACACGCGCAACCGCTGGTGGGCGCGGGCGAGTTGCGACTTCGAAAAACTGGTCGTTCGGCCCATCATCCGGCCGATCTCCTTGTGAGTATAGCCTTCCACATCGTGTAGCCAGACCACGGTTCTGGACGTGTCCGAAAGCGTCGCCAAGGCGCGTTCCAGCGCGATCTGGCGTTCCGCCCGGTTGCCCTGGGTCGGCGGGCAGATGGCCTCGATGGCGTCGGTTTCCACGCGCCGCACGTTCCAGGCGGATCGCAGGTACATCAGACACTTGTTTACCGCGATGCGCCGTACCCAGAACCCGATGCCGGCCTCGCCGCGGAAGGTGTCCACCTTGCGCAGAACTTCGACGAACGTCTCCTGGAGCACGTCCTCGGCGAGTGCCGGAGAAACCAGCATTCGCCGCGCGAGCGTATACACCATCGGGGCCAGGGCTTCGTACAGCCGCCCCTGCGCCGCCCGGTCGCCCTTGAGGGCATCGGCGACGATTGCCGGATCCACATGTGGTACTCGCGATCCCATGATCTTCAAGGGTTAGATGCCGTGTTCCGGGAAATGGTTGCACTCTCTGCAAGTTGGTTGCGGTACAACATACACCCACTCGGAATGCAAGCGTTTACGCGCGCGCCAACTTTTTTTCTCGTGATAAGCTTCGCAGTCGACTAGCCGGGGTATCTCACCAACGTTCGTCGCGAGCGGATCGGCGGTTGCGGCAGAAGGTTGGTGAGATACCCCGGTTTGGGCCGGGATGGCGGAATTGGTAGACGCGCCGGACTCAAAATCCGGTTCTGGCAACAGAGTGAGAGTTCAAGTCTCTCTCCCGGCACCAATCGCGCCTGGTTACGGCCCGGCGCCGGGAACACGCGTAGCCAGCGGATACCACTATCGACAGCACCCGCCGCAGTCTGCTGATCTCCCTCGCCGGCGTCGCCGCGGCGGGGCCGTTCATCGCCGGCCGCCGCGTGTCTATGGAGGAACCCATTACGTTGCGGTATACGGCCCACGTGCCGCGTTCCCACGGTCTGTATACGCATGCCTTCGTGCCCTTTGCGGAACTCGTCGAACGCGAAACGATGGGGCGGTTGCGGCTTGAGGCGTTTACCGACAGGATGCTCCACGGTCCCGGCGACGGATTCAAGGCGGCGGTTACCGGGATCACCGACTACACGCACGCCTACGCTACCTACCAACCCGGCAGCTTCAAACTCCTGCACGCTCCGCAACTGCCGTTTCTTTTCCCCACACCGCAAGTCGCCAGTCTGGTCGTCGAGGAACTCTACCCGCGCTTCTTCAAGGCGGAGTACGAGCGCATGGGTGTTTACCTGGCGCACTGCGACTGTACGAGTCCCTACAACATTATCTCGAAGACGCCGATACGTCGCCTGGAGGACTTGCGGGGGTTGAAGATCCGGGTAACCGGGGGCCTGACCTCCGAAATCTATCGCGAACTCGGAGCCGTACCGGTGTCCATCGCCGCGGCGGAGATCTATCCGGCGTTCCAGCGTGGCATTCTGGACGCTGTGTCGCTGGCACTATCCGATATGGTCGCGTACCGGTTGCAGGAGATCGGCCCCTATTACACTCGAGTCGATACCAATGTCGTTTTGCTGCACTACTGCCTGAACCGGCGCACGTTCGACGCCTTGCCGGACGACCTGCGCGAGCAGTTCTACCGGCTCCTGAGGGTTCGCAGTCAGATTGCCGTGCAAAACTACTACAGCGGCCCGACCTACGAGCGTGCGGTTCAAACGCTACTCGAATCCGAGGTCGAGGTGCTGGAACTCGACGCCGCGGAACGTGCCCGCTGGCGCGACACGGTGACCCCGCTCAAGGAACGCTACATCGCGCGCTACGAGGCTGAGGGACTGCCGGCGCGAGAGCTGGTGGAGCGTATGGAAACACTGTCTGCCGCTTACGCTTCTCTCACCAACGAGCAGATCAATACCCGTATCCGGGAGACGCCGGTTCAAGGGATTATCGAACTGTGATCTTCCGGGTTCTGGACCACTGGTCGGCATGGGCTGCGCGGGCGCTGTACGGGATCGGCGTACGTGCCGCGTTGCCTGCGCTGTTGACGCTTGTCACTGTAGAGGTGGTGCTGCGCTACGGCTTTAACTCGCCCCTGCAGTGGAGCCGAGACGCCAACGGCCTGCTCTTGCTGATCACGCTGTTCTCCACGCTTCCCCATGCCTGGGACCGCGGCTATCACATTCGCATGGAAATCATCCACGCACGGCTGGGCGGGAGCTGGCGCCGCGCCGCGGATACGGTCTCCGCGCTGGCCGGGTTCGTGTTTTTCGCCATGTTGAGCGTTCAGGCATTCAGCTTTGCGCGCTACATGATGGCTACCAGCGAGACCGGCGAGGACCTGAACGTGGCGATCTGGCCGTTCATGGGCTTCGTCGGAATCTGCGGTGTCGTGCTCTGCGCCCGGCTGGTGGCGAATCCCGACGCGGCCGCGGTTGACGGCGAAACGGCGTCCGACAAATGGATCTGATGCTGGCCGGCGTGGCCGGCGTCATCCTTCTGCTCGTGCTGCTCCTGGTGGGCGTGCCCATCGGGTTCGCCATGGCATTTACGGGCATCCTCGGACTGTGGATCGTCGAGGGCGCCGCGCCGGCAATGGCCCACGCCGCGCTCATTCCCTGGGAGCATGGCCGGGATTTCATCTTCGTCACCGTTCCATTGTTCGTGCTCATGGGCCAACTGTTCTACCACGCCGGTCTGGCGACCGATCTTTACGAAGGCTTGCGCAAGTGGGTGGGCAGGGTCCCGGGCGGCCTGGCGATCTCTTCGGTACTTGCCTGCGGCGGTTTCGGGGCGGTCACCGGATCGAGCATCGCCACGGTTGCCACCATGGGAACCATCGTCATGCCCGAAATGCGCCGTTACGGCTACGACTCGCGCCTGGCGACCGGCGCGCTGGCGGCATCGGGCACCCTGGGGATTCTGATACCTCCAAGCCTCATATTCATTTTCTACGGCGTCATGACGGAAACGTCCATCGGCGCGCTATTCGTCGCCGGCATCATCCCGGGCGTCATCACCGCGCTCATGTTCTCGACGATCATTCTGGCGCGCTGCCTGTACACCCCTTTGCTGGGCCCCAAGGGACCGCCGTCGAGCTGGCGCGAACGCCTGTTCGCGCTGGGCCGCCTCGGACCGGTTGCGGGGCTGTTCCTGCTCATCATCGGCGGCATTTATGCCGGCGTCTTTACCCCTACCGAGGCGGCCGGAATCGGCTGCACCGGCGTGCTGTTCGTCGCCCTGGTTCGTCGCAAGCTCAACGCTGCCGCCATCGGCGCCGCACTCCGCGGGGCGGCGCTGATCAGCTCGATGATCTTCACGATCATCATCGGCGGCTATGTCGTGGCACGCTTTCTTGCCGTCACCGGGCTGACCGACATGCTGGTTGAGTTGATCATTGCGGCGGAGTTGGGCCGTATCGGCTTTCTGCTGCTGCTGGTGGCGCTGTACTTTGTCCTCGGGGCAATGCTCGACGTCTTCGGGATGCTGGTGCTGACGATCCCCTTTATCTTTCCGGTGGTGGGCGAACTGGGGATCGATCCCATCTGGTTCGGCGTCTTCGTGGTTGTCATGGCCGAACTGGCGCTGATCACCCCGCCCATTGGTGCAAACGTCTTTGTCATGCGGCGGGTTGCCCCTGAAGTTCCAATGGAGGAGATATTCCGCGGCGTGCTGCCCTTTGTCGCCGGTGAGTTGGCCGTGCTAGCGTTGCTCATACTGTTCCCCGAACTGGCGCTGTGGCTGGTGGAACGGATGGGTTAGCCTGTATGTCTCGGCAACGTTCGAAGCGAGCGGTTCGCCGGCCGCGGACGAAGGTTGGTGTAGTTTGCGAGCTGGAGACTTGAGGAAATAGATCATGTCGAAAGTGTGGATCGTGGCGATCATTGTCGCCTCGGGCTTCGCCGGTGGTGCAGTGGCGCAAACACCGCCGACGTCCACGGAGCCTGCGCCGGAAGTGCTCTCAAGGCTTACCCTGCAGAAGTTCGAAGGGGGCGATTCGTTTTGCTACGATCGCTCTGTCCAGCCTCAAACCCCGGTGGTGGATACCCACCTGCACTTCCGGCCGTTCGGTGGCCCGACCATCCCGTTCGAGGACCTGGTCGCCTACCTCCGGGACGCGGGTGTGCTGTTCGCGAATGTCTACGGGATCGGTCAGATGCTGCCGGTGGACTCGCCGTGTACGTACTACCTTGACTGCCCTGGAACCCCGGTTCAGCCGACGCTGAAAAACGATTTCGTCAACGCCGCGAACTACCTGGCCAACGCGTCGCCGGACGTTCACTTGACGCTCTCCATGAGTTTCCCGGATCTGACCCGGCCGGAAACGGTACTTCCCGGCATAAGGCTGCTGGACCAGGAGTTTCCGGGCGTGTTTCGCTGGATGGGCGAGGTTAACCTGGTCAAGCAGGCGATCTTCCCCAATGGACGTGACGCCGTCGAGGTGGATGAAATCGCGCGCTGGGTCCCCTTCATGGACGTCCTGCGGGAGAGGGGTATCCTGTTGGCCCTGCATGCGGACCTGGGGAGCGACGCGGATCCGACAAGGTATCTGCCGCTGATCGAGGAAGTGCTGCGACGGTACCCCGACAACACGATCGTGTGGATGCACATGGGACTCTCGAGGGAATTGACCGGCATGGACGCCACGGAGCACATCCGGATCGTTAATTCGTTGTTGGACGCCTATCCCGGACTATTGGTGGATCTCGCCTGGCGGGTGATCGACGATGCCTACTTCTCGGACCCGGACAAGCGCGCGCTTTATGTTCCGTTTCTCAACGAGTATTCCGATCGGGTTCTCCCCGGATCGGACTTCCTTGCCTCCGCCGACAAGAACTTCGATGTTTATCGCATGGAACTGGACATCACGAGCCGGATCTTCCGCTACCTTGACGATACTGCCTTTCGCAATATCGCGCTGGGCGAGAACTATTTTCGGCTGTTGGGGCTAGAGTATCAGGCGCCACAGGTTTGTGCGACCGGGGAGTCTCGACGCCCGTTCGACGAAAATCGGTGAGCGATCCGGGCAGCGTCGCATAAGCTTGCCGCTCGGGCGAACAAGTTGCCTAAAGTTGTCGATGCAACCGCCGATGCACCGTCGTTACCAGAACCTACGGTCTCGATATCGCTATCGAAAACAAAGGGTTCAGTGTGAGGCGCGGACACCCGACCAAACTCCCGCAGTTCGGTGAAGCGCCTTGCACATGCTCCGAATAGAGCATGGTTGGCCGCTGTTGTCCAGCAACCGAACCGACAGCAACCAAAGCTAACTGCAGGGGCTGCCGCGTGGGGTCAGCCGGTGTCAAAGGGAATCGGAACTTGTGCCCGGTGGCCGAAGACAAGGAACCAATACAATGTGGCTGAAGCGTTACTGAGACCAAGGTGTCCGCCGCCTAGCCGAGGTCAGCCGCCAGCCATACCGCTTCGATGCAGATCGCCTGAACATCATCGCCCACACTGCCATTGTTCAACAGGCCGTCTGAACATATACAAATAATTACTTCCTGCAGCGTCATTCTGTCGGTGACTGAGCAACCCGGAAACCGCTTTGGTTGTTGCTCAGGTGAAGATTCTCGACGGGAAAGCGAGATTCATGATATACGTACCACTTTCCCCAACCGCCCCCGCGCGCAATTCGCTGTTGGCATCGACCCACCAACCAAGCGGAACCGTCCTGGGGGGCGCCTCTATATGTCGTGTTCCAGCAATCATTCACCCATTCAGACGCATTTCGCTCCATATCGTATAGACCGAACGCATTCGGCCCGTCGTGGCCAACCGGCTCCGTATACGGTTCGCCATAACACTCGGGTAACACGGGACCCCTTGTTGTTCTCGGCGGCTCGCAATATTCCGCTTCTGGGTCGAGACGGGGGCGCGAAGCGCCCGCACGTGCCGCGTATTCCCATTCGGCTTCGCTTGGCAAGCGATAGGGCCTCCCGGTCTCCAATGCCAGCCATTCTGCGTAAGCCTTGGCATCCGACCACGTGACGCAGACGACCGGATGATCTGCAGTCTGTTGGTGCCCCGGATTTCGCCAAGTCAATTTATATTGCTGGGGAAGCCGCCGCCTGGAAGAATAAAACTCGCGAAAGTCATCAAGTGTAACGCCTACACATCCGAAAATACGCTCTGGGTCAGATCCAGCGGCCCTCTCGCTGTCTGGCCGATATCCCGTTCGTTCAATGAACGTGAGGAACTGTCCTAGTGTGATCTCGTAAACGGACAGGGCAAAGGGCTTCGCAAGTGCAACGGTATGGACCGGCAAGTTATCACGGCACAGTACGCCCGACAGGCAACCCATTTGAAACTCGCCCGGTTCAATCGTGACCATGAGCGGACCTTGTCCACCCGATTTGAGGCTATCGGAGAATTGAACACCCTCTTGGCCACTCGTAATGAGTGGCCAGAAGAGAATGCCGCAAAGACAAACCGTTCTCACCGTCCGTCAACGCGCGCGTCCGATGCGAACGGAGCCAGGGGCTATTGGAATCCACGTCGCGGATCTCATACCGCTCGTCCGGGCCGAAATAGGCCAAATCGAACTCAACGGAACGAACATTCTTCATTTCGCTGCGAGTCACGCCGTTCAGCGCGTCTTCGGTGATTGACAACATCGGCAGCGTATAGCCGAATGCGTCCGTGGTCCAAACCTCAGTATTGATTTCGATGGGTTCGACGTTTCCCACGGCGCCCGCCGGAATCGAGTGCGTCCAACGCCGTCCCGTGCTCTCAACACCGTTAATCAATCGGACCCCCAACTCGGTGACCTCAATGTCCTGAAAGTCTGCGGCCTGAGGCCACAACGGATTCGTTGGAATATCGAAGGCACCTTCTTCAAGCCCATCCGATTCCCGATTAACTTCATCAGCCATGTTCCAATTCACGCTTTCTCTGAACGCTATGCCGTTCGGAATGTCCACCTGCCAAGACACGTTGTCTACCGGGTCGGCGATCACAGTCACATCGTTGAACCGAAGGCGCGTGCGCCCTTCATGATCTTGAGCATACTCGCCCACCAACGTCTGTTCGATGCGGTTCCCGTCCGTCATATGCTTGACTTCGGTGACGACGTAATCGGCAATCATTCCCTGGCTCTGTCCAAACGCACACTGGGAGAAATGCACGCCCACAACGGCCCACCCAAGAATAACGTAAGGTTTCATATTGCTCACCCCCGCAAGTTCAAAAGAGTAACGTGACGAATGTATAGTAAGTCGAGTAAAGAGCAGGTTCCCCGACGCCGGCGGCGGCCACATAGGAAGCTCCAAATCGCGTACACACGCCCCAATACCTGCAAGTCCAAGGCATCCAGGGTGCTGGCACAACTCTGCGAGCGGCGGCCTGCACACGCAAACTGAAGTGAGTGACTTCCGGTCGGTCAATCAGTAAGCCATACGGGTATTGCGCCACAGTGTATGCGCCCAGCACACAAGGAATCGCTGGGTCTGTGTCCGCTATCGCTTCGTAATCTATTGAGCCGTAAGGGCCAAAACTAAGCCAATAAGCAGAGAAAACTCCGGCCGAATGGTAGCGATACCGCGCTCCGGTGCTGATAAACTTCGGGCTGTTATTGTCCGACGCTGTAAACTCGCATTCATTGGCAATAGCTTGCGAGGTAAACGCGAAAAATGCTAGAGCTAGCGTCGAGACAAAGGGAATAGGTTTCATTGCTGTTACCTCCGCCACTTCATGTGATGTCGTAATCGTATCTACCAAAAGCTATTTGATTCCATTTTTGACAATATGCAACTACGTCAACTTGTTACGACTCCATAGAAGGTTCGGGCCTTTGTCGAGCAGCGAGGCGGTGGATTTTGCCGGTGGCGGCTGAATTGCGCGATCTCCTGGCGCTCGGCGGTTTCCCCGAGCCCTTCTATGGCGGGTCGGAAACGGAGGCGCGCCGGTGGCCTCGGGCGTACCGGACCCTGCTGCTCCGCGAGGAGGTTGCCAGTCTTGAGCAGGTCAGGGACCTGGGCGCACTGGAGTTGCTCATGCTCCGCCTGCCCGAACTGGTGGGTTCACCGCTGTCGATCAACGCCTTGCGCGAAGATCTGCACGTAAGCCACAAGACTGCGGCGGGCTGGCTGTAAATTTTCGAGCGGCTGCACGCGATATTCTGCCTGCCGCCGTTCGGCGCGCCCCGCCTCCGCGCCGTCAAGAAGGAGCAGAAGCATTTTCACCTCAATTGGTCAATCGTGCCGTCGATCGCGGCGCGGCTCGAAAACCTGACTGCCTGTCACCTGCTGAAGTGGGTCCAATACCAACAGGACGTGGACGGAAGAGACATGGAACTCCGCTACTTCCGCGATACTGACGGGCGGGAGGTGGATTTCGTGATCGTTGAGGGGAACCAGCCAATCCGCTGTGTCGAGTGCAAGTGGAACGACACGCCCCCCGACAAGGGCTTGCGTTACTTGAAGACCCGCTTCCCCAGCTGCGACGCTTGGCAAATTTCCGCCACGGGCAAGAAAGACTATGTGAATCCAGACGGCATCCGCGTCGCCCCGGCGCTGACCCTGTTAGGTTCGCTGGTGTGACGCCGTGTCGAGAGGTCCTTTTGTCCGATGGCTCTGAGGTGCGACCGTTGATTCGGCCGTGATCGTTTCGCTACAGGAGATTCAAATGCGATTCATTTGCTGCGCAGTTTTTTTGGCCTTGCCAGGCGCGATGTACGCGCATCACGGGCCGGGGCAGTTCGATTCCTCGCAACCGGTTGAGGTCACCGGCACGGTCACCGACATCCGCTTCGTCAATCCGCATGGTTACGTGTACTTCGACGTAACCGAGGCCGACGGCACGGTCACGCCGTGGCGTTGCGAGTTGCAGGCCGGGTCGCTGCTGCGCCGTGCGGGCTGGACGGAGTATCTCTTCCCGATCGGTGGAACGATTACAGTCTCGGGTGACCAGGGGGTTCGGGAAGAGCACGCTTGCGCGCTCAGAACCGTCGTTCTTGCAGACGGCAGTGTGCTGCAGCGCTACGATCAGCGCAGGGTACTCGATGCGCCCGTCGGTGCGGCCGAGCGCATGGCCGCGGGGCGTCTGGAACTCTCGGGGACCTGGGCGGCGCCGCAGCGAAATCCCCTGGGCGGGGCGAATCCCGGTGGAATGGCCCCCGGTGGAATGGCCCCGGGCATGGGGCCGGGGATGGGCATGGGTCCGGGACCCGGTCTCCAATTGACGGAAGCCGGTCAGGCAGCCCTGGTCGGACTGACTCACCAAACCGACAATCCGCGCTTCAGTTGCATGGCCGTCAACATCCTGTTCGACTGGGAGTTCGACCGCCACGTCAATGAGATCATCCAGACCGACGACGAGATCACGCTTCGATACGGATTCATGGATATCGTCCGGACCGTTCGAATGGATCTGGACGAACATCCCGGCGACATCATGCCCACCCGCGCGGGTCACTCCATTGGGCATTGGGAGGACGGCGCGCTCGTGGTCGACACGATCGGATTCGCCGAGGGGTTTCTCGTGGCCGGCCCGGGTGGGCTGCTGAAACACAGCGACGACCTGCATGTCGTCGAGCGCTTTATGTACGACGCCGAAACCCAGGGGCTGACCCGCTCCTATACCGCCGAGGATCCACGATATTTCAGCGGCCAGTACACGGGACAGGATACGGTGTACCCTTCCGACGTGCCTTTCGAGCCCTATGCCTGCGTGGAGTTGAAGGACGCGTACCTGGACGGTTAACCTGAGTTTTCGCCGGCGTGGCAATGAGAGTGCTGAACGAAGCGATTAGGGGCATGAGATGAGAATCACAAGCTTCGTACTATTCGGTGGGCTCGCAGCCGTATTCCTGTCACAGGCGCCCGCGGTTGGCCAAACCCTGCTTACGCCCTGGGGCGATCCGGATCTGCAGGGTATCTGGAGTAACCCTTCCGTTACGCCCCTGGAGCGGCCGGAAGTCTTCGGTACGAGGAAGTTTCTGACGGCGGAGGAAGTCGCCGCAGCCGAGCGGGGGTTGGTTGAGCAGTCCCGGCGGCTCGGCCGCGACAGCCGCGTGGGCGCAGGGACCGAAAAAGATGTGGCCCGCGCCTACAACGAACACTGGCGCGGCGACCCATCCGTGTCCAGAGGCGTGCGCACCTCCATGATCATCGATCCGCCGGACGGTAGAATCCCTCCCCTGACAGCCGAGGCCCAGACGAGAATCGCCGTGAAAGTCGAGTATCTGCAGGCGTTGCTCCAAGGCACGTCCGGTGGGAGGCCGGGGCCGAGTTCACCGAGGAGGTCGGAGCGTTCTCCGGACTACAACCTCGATCGGATCAATCGCGCCGACGGCCCGGAAGATCGCAGCGGGACCGAACGCTGTCTGGGATTCAGTCTGCCCGTGTTGCTCGATTCCGGAACACTCGGCGGTGTCGCGCGAATCGTGCAATCGCCGGTCGCCGTGAGTATTTACTACGACGTTAGCCAGGGTCAGGGGTTTAGCCGGGTCATTCCCGTCACCGATCGTGCGCATCTGCCCGAACGCATTCGGCAGCGTCACGGAGACGCGCGGGGTCGATGGGAGGGAGACACGCTTGTCGTCGACATCATCAACTTCACGGAGAAGACAAATTTCCACGGCTCACGAGAGAATCTGCACCTGATCGAACGCTACCGGCGGGTCGATGCAAATACGCTGTCGTTCGAGGTCACCATCGAGGACCCGGCAACGTTCACGAGGCCGTTCACGGTCGTTCAGGAACTGACGAAGAACAGCGATCGAGAGAACCAGGTCTACGAAGGAGGTTGCCACGAGGGCAATTTCGGCATGATCGGCATGCTCGTGAATACTCGCGCGGCGGAGAGGGCGTTCGCCGAAGGGCGCGGTCCGGACCCGGCAACCCAGGACAACGCCACGGGAGGGGGCGGGCCGTAGGCAGGAACGCGGCGCCAGTGCTCGTCCACGTCGTCCACTATCTGAGAAATAGCGTGGTATGGCGGGTATGCGCTAGCTCTCCGGTAGCATCCGTTCGTAACGGAAAAAACTCCAGAAACGGGGGATTCATCTCGTTGGTTTAACTTTGTTCCATTTTGTAAAGCTTGGCTGTGCATATTTAAGTATTGTTAAACCTTGGCCGGTAACTTTGAACCGGATCAGCCGGTAACTTTCAGCGGAATAGCCATCAGTCCGACTCATCCAGCCCCATAGCCTGCTGCAGGGCTTGGTAGTTTACTTTCACGCGTTGCAATTCCGGGTACTCGCGCCCGGTCTGAAGACCAAATGAATCGAAGATATCCAGCGCTCGCCGCATCAGCGATTCAGCTTCGCCGATCCGGTTAGAGTCGCATAGCAGCGCTGCCAAGTTGTTCAAATCTGTCGCCACGGTCGGGTGTTGGTCGCCGAAAGCGGCCTCATCGATATCCAGCGCTCGCCGCATCAGCGGCTCAGCTTCCTCGATCCGGTTGGTGTCGCATAGCAGTGTCGCCAAGTTGTTCAAACGAATCGCCACGGTCGGGTGTTGGTTGCCGAAGGCGGCCTCATCGATATCCAGCGCTCGCCGCATCAGCGGCTCAGCTTCCTCGATCCGGTTGGTGTCGCATAGCAGCATCGCCAAGTTGCTCAAACGACTTGCCACCTCCGGGTGTTGGTCGCCGAAGGCGGCCTCATGGATTTCCAGCGCTCGCCACATCAGCGGCTCCGCTTCCTCGATCCGGTTGGTGTCATTTAGCAGCATCGCTAAATTATTCAAATCTATCGCCACGGTCGGGTGCTGGCTGCCGAAGGCGGCCTCATCGATCTTCAGCGCTCGCCGCATCAGCGGCTCAGCTTCCTCAATCCGGCTGGTGTCGTGTAGCAGCATCGCCAGATTGTTCGAAGCCAATGCGACAAGCTTCGGATTGGCGAGCGCCGTCGCCTCGGCAAGCGCGGGGCGTAACTGATCCTCAGATTCCTTCCATCGTGCAAGTTCGTTCAGCACCGTAGCGATTCTCAGGCGTTGCCTGATCCGCTCTTCGGGATCGCTCATGCTTTCAAGCGTATCTTGCAGGAAGGTAAGTTTGGTCTCGGAAAACGTGCGCAGAGTCAGCCCTTCTCCCATCTCTGTGAGCCGATGGGCAAACTCTTCGAATTCGCCGCTTCGGTGCATTTCCCAAACTGCAATCATTTCCTCGACTTCGGAAAGATAGTTACGAGCGGGCCGAGTGCTCGTAACGATTCGGGCAATGGATTGGCTCACACCATCTCCAGCCAAAGGCGCAGCCTCGCGCACGTAGCTCCTTGTTTGTTCGGCATCTCCGCGGCCGGCAAAGATCCTGGCCATGTCGAACTTTGCAGTCGCTCTCTCCTTGTCGTTGCCGATTTCACTAAGGTAGTCGAGCGCTTGTTCCGCATCGACACTGCCTTCTGCGATGAGTTGCTCGCGCAACTGTTGGCGCTTCTCTTCGCGTGCATCGATGCTTGGGTAGAAGAGGTTGAAGAACTCGAGCAGGAACGGCAGGCGTTTGCGAGCGCCGCTGGAAAGATTCATCGCCAGCCAGATATCGAAGAAGCCCTCGCGAATCGCGTACAGACGCGAGCGCTTGTCTCGCGGGTGTTGGGTGGCGCGCAGGTAGTGGGCGTCAGAGAGACGTTTGAGCAGCGACGAAGTCTCCTGCTGGCTCATGCGCATTCGCGCGGCAATAGCGGCTGGAGTCTTCTCCTGGTCACGCATGCTGGCCAGACATTCCAGCAGCGCGCGTTGACCGGGTGGCAGGTCGTTCAATCGGCCCTGATAGAACGGCGAAATCCTGTCGAGCAGCAGGTGGAATTGATCCTGCACCTTGGTGACCGATTCGTGAGCGATCAATTCGTAGAGCATCATCGTCAGGCGCGGGTTTCCGCCCGTCATGCGGTAGAGAGCCTGCAGTCGAGGACGCAGGTCTTTGTAGGTTTCGAGGATGTCCGTGCGTCCATCCCAATCGAGATTCAGCCGGATCACTTCAATCGTTTCTTCGAAGCTCAGATTCTCAAGGATCTGAATGTCGAAAAAATCATAAAACGGCTGTCCTATGTCGGTGATTCCGTCGAAGTGCAGCGGTGCGGTGGCCAACAGCAGGCAGCCGTTGTCGGCCATGAGAAACTTGCGCAAAGAGGCGATGTCGTCTTTGTTGCGGATTTGCCGGGTGAAGATCTCGCCGAGATTTTCGAGCATGATGAGCAGTGTGCGATTGCATCGGCGATTCCGATCGCGAATTGCCGGCACCAGCGTGTCGACCACCTTGGCGTTGTCTTCTTCTGTCTGCACCCTGGCAAACAACTCCGTCCATAGCGGTTCGTCTTCGAGGTCATCGTTCAATATTCGACATAGACCGATCAGAAAATCGGCGAAGGACAGAGTCTGGTTCGATTCCTCCGGGAATCTGGCAACCACGACATTTGCGCTTAGCGCTTCGTCCGATTGAACCGTGTCTTCAATGCATGAGAGCAGGTGGGTTTTGCCTATCCCGCGCGGCCCGATAAACAACATGTGATGTTTCGATTTTCTGCCCACCGAACCACGCAAGGACTCGATTGCGTTGTCGAGGACGCCTTCACGTCCAACACTGGTTTGGCGCAGGCGCTCGGGGCTGGTCACACCAGATCGGTACAGCCCGATAGTCGTATTGTGGGCCGGTTCAGGCATAGTATTTTCTCCACCACAATTTCAGCACACCGCTGGCGAAATCGTAGATCCCCGCTTCGACCTCGACGATATAGAAGTCGTTCTCCAGATCGAGCAATAGCTGGTTGAATATCTGCTTGCGTTCATGCGCCGGGAATTCCTGGCCGAGGTCGCCCAGCAAGCGTTCTGTTTCCTGCATCAGGGTTTCGCGCCTCAACCCTGATTCGCTCACACTGATTTGCCCCAACAAGGCATAGGCAATCGAGCGTTTTGGATCCGTATAGTATTGCCGAATCCGCGAATAGAAGTGTTGCAATCGGGTGCGGGCGCCGGAACTGACAATCATCTTTTCGAATACGGTATCGACATCCGTGGCGACGATTTTGCGTTGCTCCTTTTTCCATAACCGGTACAGATCCTGGGTAGCCATCTGCATGAACAGCGGGATGGGGCGGCCCAGGCGAGCGATAAGCTGTTGCGCAACATCCTCTTCGAATGGGACGCCCCGCCCGCTCAGCATGTCATTCACAAAGGTTTCGATGTCACCATCGGTGAGCGGAGGCAGGGACACGTCTTCAAGGTCGTTGATGAGGTCCACCAGACCGAGCGCGTCAAGTGTGCCTGCCAGATTGACCGAGCCGCCGACCAGCCAACGGATCGAATCTCTTGCCGGCGCTGGACTTAATCGTTGGGTGCGAAACCAGGCGAGGAATTCGCGCAGCAACGCTCCATTCTCCCGGGACAGGTTGAGCAGCATGTCGGGAAGTTCATCGACAATGAACAGAATCGGCACGCGGGTATTGCGTGCTCGCGAGAGAAACGTGTCGCCGTGCTGACGCCAGTTTTTGTGCCAACCGGGGTCGCTCTGGCGCAGCGCGAGCTTGAAACCACCGACTCCGACCTCGTCGATCTTTCCCAGTACGCTACTCACGAGTCTCCAACGTACCGCGAGTTGATCGCGCACGAAGTCCGGGTGCGCATCATGAAATGCATCGAGCAGCACCTGGAAGAAATCGGCCGGATGGGTCAAGTCCTGGACGTTGATCGAAACCACCGAGAACCCGTTTTCGGGATTGTCGCGCAAGTGATCCATGACGCTGGTTTTGCCGGTTCGTCGAGGTGCCGTCAGCACCAGGTGCCGGGTGCGTAGTATTCGCCATAGCTCCATCAGAAACGCCCCGCGGAATCGCAAGTCAACAGGATCGACGGGAGCCCCGGTATAGAAGTCGGGAGTGCGTTTTATTTTCACATCAATTTAGTTGTACAACAGAGTTGTTGGATAAACAACTATACGACGATATTGATGTATGTCAAATTCGTTTTAGACGCATCAACCGAGTGCGCGCACCGCATTGCCGTCGAATGGCAAGAATTTTCAACCAGCAGGGGGAGACCAGGGTTTCAGTGTAGAACCAGACATGCGGATTCTGCCACTCGACCCGGGTCACAATGCCCTTGAAAGAAACCGGCTGGTTCCTGTCGAACTGGCCCGCAAACGAATGATGCGCCGAGGCTGACAACGACGTTGTCAGAAGGACGGCAGCAGCAACCGCGAAAATGCTCTTAAAGCCCCTGATCTTAAGGCTGCTCGCCGGGTGCGCCGGTTCCGGGCGATCCCAGAAACAGCGTCTGCCCGTCCACAAAGGTGAGGTCCCTGCCGTTCGCCCGGCGTGAGCCATCCTTCGCTCTGTAACCATCTACGATGATCTCGGTTCCAGCCTTGAGAGATTCTTTCGTGAACCCCCGCCGGAACAACACGTTCGGCGTGCCCGCTTCAATGGCCCACTTCTCCACGGTGCCATCGGGTTGTGTCACATCGACGTGAATCCACACGTGAGGATTCGTCCACTGCATCCTGGTCACCGTCGCCCTGAAGTTGACCGGTTGCCTGGCGTCGAATTCGGCCGCAAACGAGTGGTGCGCCCACCCGGGAGCTGCCGCCAGAGTCAGGAGCACAGCGGCGCCGGCAAGAGCTGTTTCTTTTCGCATCGGCTTCGTCCTTCTTTTCGTATTTACTGTTCCTCGGGCGGATTGCCCGACCATTGCAACTCGTACACGTCTTCACCCGGTGGGACCTTACGAGTGATGTCGATTGTCATGGTCTCGCCTTCCCAGCGTTGCACGAGCGGTTCCTTGCGCAAGTGCCCGTAGATCGTTTCTTCGACGTGCTCGATACACCGGAAATCCAGGATCGCGGCGCCCGGTTCGAGACGACGATAAAGGGGCAGACTGATTGTCCAGGGGCGGGTGAACACCTTGGAATCTTCAATAGTCGCTTCGTAGCGGATCGCATCCCGGCTGATGGGGGTGTAGCGTTCGACGACATGCAGAGCGTCGCTATGGAAGTTCCCGGACCTGTCGAACCATGTGTAGGGGGAAAAGTCCGAGACATCGACGACCAGCGTATCTCCTTCCCAGCGGCCAACCGAGTACCCCATGAACGCCTCCCCGGGATACGGCTCGACTTCATCCAGATTGATCGTTCGTTGGGCATTCGCGAACTCGAAGACCATCATGATCTTATTCGTGCCCTGAACAATCTGGAACGGATACGGAAGATACATCGCACGCGGCACGCCCGGCATATAGCAGGCCAGTTCCGGGTCGCGGTCCAGCCAGTTGGCGGCGTTCTCCTGCTTTCGCCGGGCGGCCCAGGGTTGATAGGGAATCTCGTCGCCCGCCACGACTCCCAGTCCCGGAGGTACCCAACCGGCCGTTCCGAGGGCTACTACCGGGGCCGCCAGGATCGGCACATCGGGGTACACGCCAGCCTGGGGGACCATCGGACGAGCTTCATGGGTCTGAAGATCCCAATTCGCCGTACTGTTCGTCTGCCAGATGCCGCTGAAGTCGGGTCTACCGTCCGCGGTTCGTATGAGTTGAGCAGCGGCGCGGTGCGATGTCAGATCGCCGCCGCGCTTCACAGCGAAAGACACGCCCGCAACGACGGCGGCCGTAACGATGGCGATTGTGGCGTCTCTGGATTTGCTTGGCATTTTTCTCCCGCCGTGAATATAGTGTCCCTGTCGTCTCGATGCCAATTCTACCGGTCGCGGCGTCGTTAATCTGCACCGCAATCGTAACGTGATTCCAATCCGCTACACTTGGGATTTCCAGAAAATTGCTCCACGGCGCGGTCTGGCCGTGAATCGGCGCTACTACGGGCTGATAGTCGTCGCCATTAACGTCAATCGAAGTCACCGAATACTCTGCGCCACAACTTCAAATGCGAGACTCCGCCCGATCCTGCAACACTACGATACTCCGCTTCCCCATCTCTCAGATTGTTCAGTAGCGCACCCCGATCCAGCCGCGCAGCAGATAGGTATTCGCGATACTTGCGTTGTAGGTAGTGGCGCAGGCTCCGCAACTTTGCATCCGTTGTAGGAAACTGGATGCGGACCAAGCCGTGTCTTCTTCGTACGTTCTTGGCTGTGCCCTCACCAAATAGAGTGAAGTTGTCGGTATTGCCCGCGATTGTCTCTACACATTGAGCGCAATCGCACACTGAATGGTGAAACACTTCGGCCGACTTAAGTGCGTTTGTCTTATCAAACATTGAAGCCGCATCACGGTAGCGGATACGAGCGTGAAGCTTCGGAACGTAGTATCTGGAAATGGGTATCCCACCCCCAACGGGGACGACGGAACGAAACTCGCCGAACTCCGGCCCATGAGCCACACCCGTCATGGCTCCATTCCCAAGATTGCCCGCTGCCGCAATCGAAAAATAGCCACCGTGAAGATTAATTACTTCTCGCGCTTCGTTACCTCGAAGTCCCCGTGCCAATTTTAGTAACCCGCTCAACTCCGCTGCGGATGCCGTCTGTTCGTCAAGGTTGTCCGCCCAGATAAGATATCCATCAAGCGGAATCTCGGACATCTCCTCGATTACCTGCGTCCTGGCGTCCGCGTTAAGAAGTATGCCCTGATCTACGATAACGGCTGCAAAGCATCGTTTCGGTTTTTTAACGTACTCAGACGCAATCTGAGCCGCTCGTACATTCAATGGAAGCCATTCATCCAACGTAGCTTCCGTCAAAAAAAAATACGGTGCTACCAAAGCATACGGATGAAGCTCATCGTCATCGCCCATGTACTTAGCTGCGTCAGATTCTATCATTTGTTTGGCAATCCGATTAGCTTGGTAGTCTAGAGTCCGAGCGACTAGCGCCTCCAGATCCTGGGGATCCGAAAGATCTTCCGGCAAAAGCGGTGCCTTACCCACAATATCGCTGATCGGCGATCCATACGCTTCCGCCATCGAACGAATGGATTTTTTTGGCCGCCCTTTCTGATCCGAAATTAATCCAGGATCGTGTTGAAATGCATGGGTAAGAGGATCAACGAGATACGCTGTTTTGGGCGCAGTCTTCTCCAACAAGAACGCGGCCAACCCGGCGGGGGCATAAGCGGCCATATTAGCGTTGATGATGACACCCTGATACACACCCGTCTTCGGATACTCGAAGTGATCCTGCTCGGCGAACGTGCTGAATGTCATCCAATGGTCAATCCGCATATTGGATTGCCCGCAATGTTTGAGAGAGCTGCCTGCGTTGCGGGAGCCACACCGATCGGTTGAGCCTAGGTCGCACTACCCAATCACATGTCCCGCAGCGTGCTATATGAATAAGGCCGATACCTGCATCCATCGCCATTTGTCTCGCAGAGTCCGATACGCGCTTCGTGCCCAGTGCGATGCAGATGAAGTCGGCCACGAGTTCGTGGGCTTGGCACTGATTAAATGCTCGACGCCAATCATGTACTTTAACTTCGATGAATGTTACCCAGCGTCCACGGGTAGCAACCAGGTCTGCGCTCTGACCCAGACTCGGAACCTCCGACCTTACCTTGTACCCCTCCCCTGCGAGAAACACGACAACATCATCAACAAGGTCCCTTTCGGATCGATTTACGGACCTACGGGCTTTATTCATGGATCTCAAGCCGGTTGGACGTCAGGTAGATTGAAGTTATTGCGATAACTTGCACAATAATTGCACATACTGCTGCGTTCTTCAGTAGCGGCCACTGCTCAGGCAACAGTAGTACGCCAACAACTAAGCCCATTGAAAAAATGCTGGTTAGAAACAATATTAGATATCCAGTTCGAAACCAGAACTGTAGCCATGCAATGTTTGCCAACACGTCGAACGCACACCATGTTTCGGTGGTGTATCTCTTCACCAAGTCAGGTTCCCCGCGAAGTGGATCGTCGGTGTCTTGGATAGAGCGGACGTGGTTCAGCAAATCAGCGAGATACTCAGCCAAATTCTCCCGCAATGACTCTCGCCTCAGGCTGATCCGATCCCGAAACTCCTTCCGCGTGTCGATGAAAGGTAAAAACTGGCCCAACACACCAAGCAGAATAGGTATAAGCGGCAAGAAATAGTCGATATTATCCAAGAACCTGTTCCAGAATCGTGGACTTGTCGGTCAACTCTGGATAGCGCCCGTACACATAGCTCAGTATTGCTCGCAATGGCGTGGATTCCATACGCGATCTGAACTCCTGAAGAAGCTTCTTCTGAGAATGAGACAATGCGCTGTACAGATTCGCTTCTACGAAATGCACGCCTTTTATTGTCAGTTGAAACTGTTCTTCCTGGTACTCCGAATAGGAATAGTTAACTGATTCCGGTAGAGAAGAGCTCAACCACATTTCCCATTCGGCCGCGGATTCAGGCAACGTATCATTTCCTGAATCGCTTCTGTCGATAAAGCCGCGCAGCTCGAAAAACTTCAGATCATCATATACTTGAGAAGAGAACGGGCCAAAGCTCCATGCGAAGAATTCGTAGAAGTTCTCCGCGTCAATATCCGTACCTTTCTTGAAGTTTGGAAGCGCCTCTTCCCTGAAGAGGAAGAGCATTTTCACCAAGCGTGTTCGCCCGATAATTGACTGGTTAGGTTCTGAACTCTTACCCGGGGTGTAGAGCAAGAGCAGCAGAATGTCACGTCTGTTGTTTATCCTCACTCCTAATCTCCTGGGAAGTTTAAACTGACCCTCCAATATTGATCCCCTTAGCCAAATAAGTTTACACGACAGTGCGGCGAATGGTTCGATGCAAGCCTGGAAATGATCCCGGGAACCTGCGATTTGCCAATACCGGCTCTCGGACTCCAGTCTCCCTATAGCCTCTCGGAACGACAGCTCACCGGCTTCAATCCGTTGCAGGATGCGCATCGGGATGTACGTGTCGCGGGCCTCCACGGGTGAAGCGTTGCATGAGTCTCGAGTAGCGACCAGTTGAATTTCTGGTTGGAACGGTGGGAAACCAGATTGTCAATCCGCTTTGAACTTCGAGCCGTTCGGACCGGATAGCCAAGTATAATCACGTCTTTCCGTCTGGTATCAACTTTCGCCGGGTGTGGCGCGCGTGTCATCGGCGGACCGGGCGAGACTTGGCGACTGGGCCACGAGAGAGGTATTCAGGTTGTAATGGGGCGCATCGGTGCAGTTTGGCTCGCGCTCATCGTGTCGGTTGACGCGATCGCGCACCATGCATTCACCGGATACGATACGGACAACCTGCAAAGCATCGACGGTGTGGTCACGGAGGTTTTCTGGCGGAATCCCCACGTCGAGCTAATGATCGAGCGTATCCTCGAAGATGGTCGAAAGGAGACCTGGGAGGCCGAGGGAGGGGCTTTGAACTCTCTGCAGCGCGCAGGAGTGGGGAGGAAACTCGTTGCGGTCGGCGATCGCATCGTTCTGCGGCTCGAGTTGTGGGACGGTGTGCGCACGATTCACCTCGCCGAAGATGCGCCCGCGGAGGGTCAGCCGGCCTCACCTTTCGGCTACTCTACCGGCCGCTGGGAAAACAACGCATTGATCGTGGTGACCGCGCGGATCGACGATCGCTACTTCGATATGGTGGGAACCCCGCAGAGCGAGGCGCTTGAGGTAGTGGAGCGATTCGAGCTGAATGATACGGTGGATCGACTGGATTACCATGCCGTAATTACCGATCCCGCCACCTTCTTCGAGCCCGCAACCGTCAGCGGCTCGTGGTCCTGGGTCCCCGGTGAAGAGGTCAAGCCTTTCGAATGCACGCTCCGGGATGAGTAATTCGATTGTCAGTAGATAAGCGCAGGAGAGAAGTCATGAAGCGCAGAATTCCGTTCGTTGCCGTTCCGATTGCATTGGCCGCACTGGCGAGTGCGGGCTGCCAGCAGTCCCCCGAGGCGCCGATTGGCGCCGTGCCGAGTTTTCGCGTGGATCCGGACTGGCCGGAGGTGCCGACGCAGTGGCGGCTCGGCGACGTTTCGAGCATTGCGATCGATGCCGACGGCAACGCCTGGCTCCTGCATCGTCCGCGCGTACTGCCCCCGGAGGAGGCCCACTTGGCCGCGCCTGCGGTGCTGGGATTCGATAGCGAGGGTCAGTTTCTCGACGCCTGGGGAGGAGACGGGGACGGCTACGATTGGCCGCAGCGGGAGCACGGGCTGCACATCGACCACGAGGGGTTTGCCTGGCTCGGCGGCAACAATTGTCCTGCCAGAAACCTCCCGGGACTCGAGCCGGTTGCCGACGACCAGCTACTGAAGTTCACACTGGACGGCGAGTTCGTCATCCAGATCGGGACGAGCAATGCCAGCGGCGGAAACGCCGACACGGAGAACCTGCACGAACCGGCGGATGCGGTCCTTCATCCGCCAACCAACGAACTCTTCGTGGCCGATGGCTACGGGAATCATCGCGTGGTCGTTTTCGACGCGGACACGGGGGCGTTCAAGCGCATGTGGGGAGCCTTCGGCAACACGCCGGAGGACGAGGACAATTGTCCAAACATCTCCCTCGACTCGGTCCCCGACGGCCCCGGTCCGCCCCAGTTCAGCGTGGTGCACGCCATTCGCGTATCGAACGATGGCGTGGTGTACGTGGCAGATCGTGAGAATCGGCGCGTTCAGGTATTCACGCTCGAGGGTGAGTACGTCGATCAGATTGTCCGGGGAGACGTGCCGTTTGCGCGCAACCTGGCTCTGTCCCCGGATCCCGAACAACGGTTCCTCTACGTCGGCGGAGGTTCGGGGATCATGGTATTCGATCGCCCCACGCTCGATCTGTTGACGACGGTCGAGGGCGATGGCGTGATCGGACCCGGTCACCA
The DNA here is from genome assembly GCA_965237785.1 of Candidatus Rariloculaceae bacterium. Lineage (GTDB taxonomy): Bacteria > Pseudomonadota > Gammaproteobacteria > Steroidobacterales > Rariloculaceae > UBA6522. The sequence continues at coordinate 3,290,805 of OZ250159.1, read as the reverse complement.
GATTCAAACCGACTCCCAGGGCAACCTGTACATCGCCGCGACCGGCGCCGGTTTCCAGAGGCTCCTCTTCACGGGCTTGTCGCCGGCAGTCCCGGGAAATTGAGCCATTGAAGTCCGGGAGAGAATGGGAATGAAGATTTCGACGAAGTGGACGCTCGCGGCCGCCGTGGATCCCTGCCGGATCGGAACGTTCGCGGATAGACACAACTCCCTGGAACACCTGAACGACGCCACCGCGGAAAACCTGGCGAATATGGCCGAACTGGGCCTGGGCGCCGGTATTCAGGCGGTTCGTTTTCTGTTTCCGGATTGGCAGTTCTCGGGCCCGCCGTACCGCACGGCCGTGGATACGCCGGGTCTCAACGTCGGGTTTGGCGCGGACGGCATGTTTGCCGCCCATGGCAACCCCTGGATTACGCTGCAATTCATGGTCACGGGGGAGAATTTTCGAGGCGAAGACATCCTTTCGGACGATCCGCTCGGCCGCGGACCCCAGCAGATCACCTTGATGGAGGGATTGCGGGGCTATACACGGGGTGCGGCCTGGTTTACGAGAGAAGAGCACGAACGCGGCCAGCTCAGGGCCGGGTACCTGGCCGATATGGCGATCCTGAATCGGAACCCCTTTGAAGTCGACGCGCGCCGAATCAGGGAGACCGAGGCGGCCATTATGATCGTTGACGGCGAGGTGGTCTACTCGAACGGATCGCTTTGATTCGGGTCAATGATTCACCCAGCGACACACTATCGGGACGTCATCGAGTTCTGGTTCGGCACGGCACCGCTGCGACCGGATAGTCCGGGCGATCGCCTGAAACTCTGGTACGGCGCCGATCCGGCCACCGATACGTTTATAAACTCCCGCTTCGGCGCGCTGGTGGATGCAGCGGTCGCCGGGGAGTACGGGAGCTGGGAGCCCGAGGCCCTGTCTCGACTCGCGCTGATCATTGTTCTCGATCAATTTACCCGCAATATTCATCGCGGCCGGGCCGGTGCATTCGCCGGCGACACGCGGGCCCTTCGGCTGGCGTACGACGCGATCGATAGTGGTCTGGATCGCGAAGTCGATCCGATCCGGCGAGGATTCTTCTATCTGCCCTTGCAGCACGCGGAAGATCTCGCCGTGCAGGAGCGCTCGGTGCTGGTCAGCGAGCGGTACGATGCCGAATGCGAAGCCGAATTTGGAAGTTTCGAGGGTGGGCAGGCGGCCTATGCTCGCGAGCATCGAGATATTGTCGCGCGCTTCGGTCGATTTCCGCATCGCAACAAGGCGCTGGGCCGGCAGTCGACGCCAGACGAACTGGCGTACCTCGCCGACAGCCCGCCGACCTACGGTCAGGACGCCGCCGAAGACTGACTACGGGCTAGTAGCCCGTCTCGGTGCGACGCGGGACTTTTACCACGGGCTACTCTCGGGAGGCGTCGGGCATGGCGCACTGGAAGGGTTTGATCTCCTCGCCCGGATTCCAGTACCAGGCTCCCGCGAGTGTGGCCGGTTCGGCAAAGGTCGTCGGGTCGGTCACCGTGACATTGTAGTCCAGCCGGTCGTTGCTCTCATTGAGCATGAATCGTTCGACCAATTCCACGTCTTCGCTCTGGGGTGTGCCGATATCGTCGAAGAACGATTCGTTGATCCCGGTTGTCGTTACCACGAGCGTATTGTCTTCCCAGCGGCCGACCGAATAGCCCGTGGGCGAGGGCGGTTGGTTGGCCGCGGACGCGTCCGCGGACAGGTGAATGGTGCGTTCGCCATCCCATTCTTCCAGGCGCAGAAGAATAATGTCGCCCCGATCGACGAACTCGATGGGGTAGGGGTTGTTCATCATTCCCGGCATTCCCGGCGGAATGCAACTCAGTGCGGGATCGTCCGCCAGCGGATCGAACGACACCCGCGCGGCAACCGCGGCCTCGGTGAACGGGAGGTTGGACTGCAGGCCGACGACCGTGGTTCGACTCCAGATTCGAAAGATGCCCTGCGCTTCCCGCTCGCCCGCCTCCCTTGCGGCCTCGGAGATCGGAGCCGGGGTCACGTCCCTGCCAAGCCGTTCGGCGCGCTGGGGCCAAAGCGGTACTTCAGTGCCGTCGGCGAGGGTCATGGTGTAGGCGGCCATGGTGGTCAATCCTCGCCGGGACAAGGCGCCGGTCAAAGCGACCGTATCGCCGATCTGGACAATGTCACGGCCGATCCCCAGCCGTTCCAGGCTGTTGGTCGACCCGGATTCGGCCTGCCACATTTCGCGCCCGCCGTTCTCACCGACGCGCTCGATGGTCACGACGACGTGGGGATTGCGCCAAAACAGTTCCGTCACCTGGCCCTCGATCGTGCTCAAGGTTTCGGTGTCGTAGGCAACGCCGACCGCGTGATGCGCCGTAACGGGAACCGCGAAAACAAGTGCCAAGAGAATTATGCCAATCCGCATCGCTGAATCACCCTCTATCTCTCGAAGACCGCCACGCGTAGCGGCGACCAGGCCATGCCATCCGGCGTTTCGTGGCCCACGGCCAGCGTTCGCGGCGCTTGCTCGGGATCGCCGAAATCATAGACCAGGATCCGCCCGTCCAGGCGCGTGGTGAGAAAGCCCATGTCGCCCACCGTGTGGAAACCAAAGCCGCCGGCGCCGGGCTCATCGCCGGGGATGGACAGCTCCCGCAGTACTTCGCGGGTCTGAATGTCATAGATGTGAATGCCGGCGTCGCTGCGGTTTCCGTAGACCACCGCCATGCGCCCTCCGGGAAGGTTGGCGAGACGACGGGGCTGCGTGCCGGCATCGAATTTCTCCACCACCGCGAGCGTCTCTGGATCGATGATCGAGATCGTGTTCTCGTCCTGGTTGATGATCCACACCGCTTGCCCATCGGGTGTAACGGTGATCGCTTCGGCGCCGAGTCCGGAGGGTATGACCGTGGGCGGGCGATCCTCCTGCAGATGAACCACCGAGACCGTGCCCTGCCCGAGGCGACCGCCGACATAGGCTCGCCCGCCGTCGGGGCTCAACCAGATCATGTGCCCCTCCCGCGCGGCGTCGCCGATGGGGTAGGTCCTGACGACGCTCAGGCTGGCGACATCCACAAGGGCGAGCTGATCCCGGGTTTCAAGTGTGACCACCGCGTGGCGATTGTCGGGCAGGAAGACCGAGTCATGAGGCTTGGTGTCGGGCCCCATGTCGATGCGTCCCAGTACCCGCGCCCCGGGAATGTCGATGACCACCAGCCGCCGGCCGGGGGCTTCCTGACCGTACTCGGCTGTCAACGCCAAGCGTCCATCCGGCGACACCGCCACTTCATGGGGCCAACCCGGGCCGATGGGTACGCGGGCGATCTCGAGGTCGGATTCCAGGTCAAAGAACGAAATGCTTCCCGCCTCTGCGTGGCGGTTGACCACGAGCAGCGTGCCCTCCTGCGCAGCCGCGTGTACGGACGACAGGCAGACCATGAGGCAGGCAACCACCGAACGATCCGCCACACGAGGTTTTTGTATTGCATCGTCAATCCACCCCTATTCGCGCCGACACTCAGAACACGTTGCATTCTACGACAAAGAACGCTTCGCCCAGCGCAAGATAGTGCCGCTCTCGGGTTGCCGGAGCGCTGAAGGTGACGGCATCGACCATCGTCAATACCCTTCGCACAGAGAGGGCGTAGATTAAAGCATGAGTGCAACGCGTATGGCGAAGTCCGATATCCGGGTTAGAATGCGCTATCAGGTCTGTGTGCCAGCCTGGTTTGCCAGGTGAAACAGGAGAAGCGTGATGCGTATACTTTCCACTGCGGCCGGGGCCTTGCTCGCCTGCCTTGCAATGTTGTCGGCGCCTGCCTTCGCCCACCATTCCCATGGCAACTATTCGCTGTTGGATTACACGCACTTGCAGGGCGAGGTGAAGGAACTCCTCTGGCTCAACCCCCATGTATGGATTCACCTGGAAGTGACCGGCGACAACGGCGAGGCGTCCATGTGGGCTTTGGAGGGCGGCAGCATCATCGCGCTGACCCGCCGCGACTGGTCCCGCGACGACGTCAAACCGGGCGATTCCATCTCGGTCAGGTGCCATCAACTCAAGGATGGATCCAGGGGATGCCTGCTGGGCTACGTTACGCCGCCGGGCGGAGTGGAGAAGGAATTTGACTAGCCCGTCTCGGCAATATTCGAGCCTGGCGACGTGGATACGGCGCTACTCAGAAGACGCGTTGAACGAGGAATTACCATGCGAGCCTTGCTACTACTAGTCCCTTTTGCGCTGGTTTCACACGCCGCATCGGCACAGTGGCGTCAGTTCGTCGACCAGGCGGAATTCTTCAGCGCCAACTTTCCGGCCGAACCGGAAGTGCATGTAGTCTCCTACGATTCGGAATACGGTGCGACGCTGCCCGCCAGGGTCTATTCGGTTACCGACGGCGACAGCCTCCATTCGCTAACCGTGGTCGACTTCACCGATGCGCAGCGAGTCTATGGCGAGCTCGCCGACCGAACGGACGATGCCAACAACGCGTCGCTCTGGCTCTACGACCAGCGCGCATCGGTTGCCTACGCGGCGCGCAATTTCCGGTTCCGGGGTGGCGAGGTCACCTTCGACGCATGGCATCACATAGACCTCGTCGAAGGCCATCAGTTGCAGATGACCAACCCCGATCGCTCGCGAACCTTTGCCGGGATGTACTTTCATGCCGGGCGGTTGTACATCCTAGAAGCGACCGTGCCCGAAGGATCGCTTCCCCAGGGCTTGTTCCAGCAATCCTTGAGATTTCTCGATGACGAGGGCAGGGCAATTCGTTACCGGCTGTACCCGGACGGGTCCCGAGAGCGAAATGCGCCTCCATAGCGTGGTAGATATTGTGATCGACATATAGGGGGTAGTTCCCACTATTTGGAAGGATACGAAAATGACAAACAATAGAGCGATGCGTGCCTCAGCCGTGATTCTTGCCTCGGCGGTGATTCTCGCCCCGTTGGCCGCGATGGCTCACCATTCTCGCGCCGAGTTTTCCGTGGACATTGAAGTGATGGAAGGGGAGTTGGTAAGCGTCAATTGGGCGAACCCCCATCCGTCGTTCGAACTCACCGTCGCCAACGACGACGGCAGCGAGCAGTCCTGGGAGATTCAGGCGTTCGGCTCCATGTACACGCTCACCCGGGGAGGCGTATCGGCGGACAACTTTGCGCCGGGACAGCAGGTCAGCATTGCCGGCCAGGTGTCGACGCGCCGGGACCAGGTCTTTCTCGCCAACAACGTCCTGCTTCCGGACGGTCAGGAGGTCATTCTCAACGGCGGTGCGGCCCCTTACTTCAACGAGACAGCCGAAGCGGGCGGACAGGCCCACTGGGCCGCCACGGAGGACGACGTGGTGGATGCCGCGGCGGAGAACCTGGGGATGTTTCGCGTCTGGAGCCAACCTCACCGCAGCGCGGGTACGACGTCATTGGAAGGCGCCATCGGCATTCACCTGCCCTGGAACGAAGAGGCCCTCGCCATGCGAGCCGCCTGGGATCCTTTGGATGATCCGGATCTGCACTGCATGGGCAAGGGGATGCCGGCAGTGATGATCACGCCGCATCCGTTTACGTTCATCGAAGACGGTTCGAATATCAGGATCCTCGCCCACGAGTACGATGTCGAGCGGACCATTTACATCGACAGCGAGTTTCCTGACGATCGTCCGCCGAGTCCCGTGGGTTACTCCTCGGGTCATTGGGAGGGCGACACGCTGGTGGTGGAGACGAGCGACATCGCCTGGAATTATTTCTTCTTCGGGTTCGGGCTCGGCGATTCGGTCGATGTGACGGAACGGATCACCCTGAGCGAGGATCAATCCCGCCTGGACTACTCCGCGGTGTTCACGGATCCGGATACATTCACGGAGCCGGCGACGATCGAGCGTTACTGGCTGGCCCTGGGGGAGACGCCCGAGCCGTACACCTGCACGCCAGGCGCCTGATCCGCGTACCTCGACAGGGTTCTGCCGTCACCGCGAGTGCCGGCCCGCGGTGACGGCAAATTGTCGGCGACGAGTAAACGCTGGTGCGCTCTCGTCAGTGGGGTCGGCTATTCCGCGACGGCGTCCCAGATGACGCTCGCCTGCTCGATGATTTCAGGCAGGTCCCGATCCAGCAGATACCCCTGGTCGATGAGTTCCATGGCCTCCTCTGCGACCAGTCCAAGGTAGTGCTCCCGGTTCCGGTAGCGCTCTTCGATGGACAGGCGCGGGTCGCCCGACGCTTCCCTTTCAGCCTGTGTCGCGTGGAACGGCAAGAAAGAGCCCGACATGTGAGACACGGTGTCCGTGGGTCCGTACTCGGCGTTGTATAGATTCCACCCGGTGTAGGTTGCCAGGGGGACGACGAGTCCCGGTGTGCGCAAGCCGCCCAGTTCGTTGCCGTCGTCGTCCACCTGGGGCACGAGTATCGGGAACGCGGGCCCTACCTCCGGCGGTTCATTGGTAATGATGCCGTCGGAAGCGAAATGAGGTCCGTAGTCCACCCGGTAAGCCTTATGGGTCTTGGTGGGGAAGCTGATGCCGGGCAGATCGGGGAAGCCGACATCCTCGGGTGCGACCAGCGTTCCGTCCGCGATCAGCGGGAAGCGGTTCGGCGGCGCGGGCGTTCCGTCGACGATCCATTCGTTCATCCTTACGAGCAGCGCACGCATGAACCAGGAGAAATCGTTGGGGTTGTTGTCGTTCTGACCGTTGGTCTGTTCCGGCGGAAACTCCGCCGGCAGATGCTGAGCCCCGGAGAAGTGATAAACGCGGGCGTGCTCCTCCATCATCGGCGCGTCTTCCTTGCCGTCGAGCGTGGTGGTCAACAGTGACGCGACCCGGCCCCAATACTCGTAGGAGGTGTTGACGTTGTAGACCTTCGGCATGAACTGCTCGGGGACGTGGGAGAGCATGCCGCCGCTCTCGCCGGTCAACGGGTCGGTCAGCTCCACATCGGCATAGGGGAAGATGTCCGTGGGATAGAAGAAGTTCAGGAACGGGTGGGCATCCCTGGATGCCTGGCCGAAACGCAGGTTGAAACTACCCCTCGCGGCACCGCCGATCTGGGCGATGATGCCGTCGTACGCCTTGCGGTTCTGCTCGTCCTCGTTGAACCCCATGTAGACCAATGTGCGTAACGTGCGTCCGGGCTGAGACATCCCGTAGCCGATGGCATGGTCGATGGCGCCTTCGGGAAGTTTCAAATCCTCCGAGGAGCCGTACTTGAAGAGCGACGCAGCGTCGCGCAACGCTGCAAGCCCAAGACCGATGACCTCGGGATTCCGGGCCTTGTAAATCACCTCGTAGATTCGGTGGGGCTCAAACCCGGTGGCGAGATAGACCCGGGTCATGTCCGGGACGACTTCGCCGTCCTCGAGACGGGCAAAGTCCCACTGGTCGCGCGGAATGAGCTGCCGTTCGCCTTCCACCGTGTCCCGTACCGTCAACACGCTTTCCGGCGCATCGGGATCGGAAACGGGATAGGGGACGTGGTTTCGGTCCGCCAGGGTACGGTCGAAGACGGGCTGGCGGACCACGAAGTCGCTGCGCACCAAGCCCTCGATGGGCTCATCGGGCTCGACCCGTGGCACGAACACTCGCGAGCCATGGGGGCGGCTCAGCGGCACATCGAACTGCCAACCCACCCAGAGAAGGGTGTAACCCTGCTCCATGAGAAAGCCGTCGCCGAAGTTCTCCGCCGTGGTCGGGTTGACGGCGTCCCACTCCTCGTGCTCGTCGCTGCCGTGGTTGAAGAAGGTCAGCATGCGCCGCGTGCCGCGATTCGCCACCCCGACGATCACCGCGCCGTTGCCCCGTTCCGCCTGTTTCGGCTTGATGAGCACGTAGTTGGCGGAAAACTCGACGTTGCCGTCCGCGTTGGTGGGTGCGTGCTCGATGTCGACGATGATCTTATTGGCGGGGTTTTGAGGATCGACTTCGTAGTGCAGTGTGCCGATCAGCTTCTCGTAGGGACCGGCCAGCCCCCAGGATTTCCCACCGAGTACATCCTCGTGAATATCCACGTCCGCGCCGACAATGCCGGCGAACGCCGTCGGCGATAGCAGGCACGCCAGCAATAGAATTCGTGTATAAATTTTCATTCGAGTCACCATTTATAGGACGTGCAGTAATAGAACGTGCCGATCAGATTCGGCACTGAAAGGGTTCCACTGTCATTTCCGGATACCAGACCCAGAATTTCGAAACGGTCACCGGCTCGGTGAAGTTGGCCGGATCGGTGACGGTGAGCGAGTAATCCAGGCGGCTGCCGTGCTCACTGAGCGTGAAACGCTCGACTATCTCGGAGTCTTCGCTGTGGGGAATGCCGACCACGTCGAACCAGGGCCAACTGGACTTCGTCGTACGGACCACCAATGTGTTTTCCTCCCACCGGCCCGTGGAAAAGCCCAGCTTGGCAGCAGGCTGGCCTTCGTCGGTGACGCCGGGGTCCATGTGAATCATGCGCAGGATGTCGTATTCCTCCAGGTGCAGGACGATGTCGTCGCCCTGGCGCAGAAACTGCATGGGATAGGGTTGCTCCATGGCCGTCGGCATGCCCTTGGAGATACAGTTCAGGATGGGGCTGTCGGCGACTGGATCGAAGTTCTCCACCGAAGCCCGGGCGGCCGGTGTAAGCGGATAAATGTCGAAATCGAAGTTCGGATCGACGTCCTCGGGCAATAGCAGCCCCTGGTCCGGCGGCGTGCTCCAAACGCGAAAGATGCCCAACGCCGGCGCCGAAGGATCGCCGTCGCCGGCAGGGCCTTCGCGGCCGAGCGTTTCGTTTGTCCAGCGCGGCCCTCCACGGGGTTCCAGGACCACTTCCTCGCCGTTGGCCAAGAGCAGGTTTTCCGCGTAAACGGTGGTGGGCTCCGCTCTGCCGGGGTTGCCTGCCACGCGAATCCGGTCGCCGACGTTGATGAGTTGGCCGGAGAGGCCGCGGCGGCGCAGGTTCGTAAGCGAGGTCATCTCCACGTTCCAGATCTGTGCCGAGCCTGTTTCGTCCGTGGCGCTGAGCTGGAATCGCACGTGGGGGTTTCGCCAGGATAGCTCGGTCACCTCGCCCTCGGCTTCCACGACGGCGTTGGTATCGAATATCACCGCGACGCTGTGGTGCCCCAGCGCCGCGGCCGGCGCCAAAAGCATCAGAACGGTTATTGACTTCTCGACCATGCGTTCCAACCTGGTTTCTCCCGGGCTTTGCGCCTTCCTCCAGCGCGGGAGGCGTATTTTACTGGTTTGAATAAAATTCCGCGTTCGCGTGAACGACGTTCCCGCCCACCAGAGTGAGCACCGAGGAGAGTTCCGGAATACGTTCTTCGGGAACGGTGAAGTAGTCTTCGCTGAGCACCGCAAAATCCGCGTGTTTTCCGACCTCGATCGTACCCAGATCGTTTTCGTCGTGGGAGAACCAGGCGCTGCCGATGGTGTATAGCTGCAAGGCTTCGAGTCGGCTGATCGACTGCTCGGCATTGATCGCGTCGCCGAGGACGTTCCTGCCCGTGACCATGTAGTAGATGGAGTGCCAGGGATTCATCGGATGGCCCACGGTACTGTCGGTTCCGGCGCCGACGTGGATGCCGCTGTCGACGATCAGCCGGTACGGCGGTCCGTTGCCATCGGTACTGTAGAAGCGCTGGTTCTGGACCGTGACGCCTGCGCCGAGGGCGATCAGCCGATCGAGGATTTCCTGGTCGATTTCATGCACATGGGTCAGCGACCAGTGCATATCCGCGATGGGTGAAATAGCGTTCGCAGCCTCGAATGCCTCGATGTGGTAGTCGTTTTCCTCCGCGGTACCGGAGTGCTCCTGGAGCAACCAGCCGCGCCGCCAGCGCCGTCGAGTGGTAGAACTGAATGCTTCTGGAATCGTTGACCGTGTGTTCGCCCAGTCCCGCGATGCGAAACATGTCGTCGCCGAAACCCATGAACGAGTTTCTCACCCGCTCCCGACGATGGTGATGAGTTCGCCGGCCGGGATGGTTGCCGCTTTCGCGCTGAGCGTGGCTTGCAACCGGGCGATGGAACGCACCGACTCGACTTCGCGCATGTCGTAGCCGGGGCGCAATCCGGCGCGGATGAAGTGAACGTGAGAGTCCATGAGCCCCGGGATCATGGTGTGCCCCTGCAGATCGATGACCTGGGCGCCCGCCGGAGCCTGCAGGTCGTTGCCGACCGCTTCGATACGTCCGCTGCGGACCAGGACGCTGTTTACGATCGTGTTGTCGGCGTCCAGGGTGACGACGTTGCCATTGCTCAACAATGTCGCCGGTTCCTGACCGGCGGCGATCGTTGCGATAGCCATCAGCAAGGCGCCGAATGCGGTCCGGAACCGTTTGCCGGTCAACGGCTCGCGACCGCGGACGGGTCGACGGCCGGAGTAGCAATTTGGTGAGAAGTGCGGGCCAGGGGCCATGGCTGTTCTCCTTGATGTTGTCGAGGCGGGCACATGCCTCCATGCCCTCGCTATGGGCGCCGCGCCGATGTGCGCGGACTACTCCAGTTCGTCCAGATCCGGCGTGTTCTCGGTCGGCAGCCAACGCGCCAGTTCCACCTTCGCATCGGCGTACGCCGGATCAGCCGCGAGATTGTGCCATTCGTTGGGGTCGGTGTCGTGGTCGTACAGTTCCTCGCTGCCGTCGTGGTAGCGAATGTAGCGGAAGCGCTCACTCCTCACGGCATGGTTGCCGAAGTGGTGTGTGGTGATCGCCGGGCGATCCCACGCCGCATCCGGGTCCGCCAGGAGCGGAACCAGACTGGCGCCCTCCAGGTGGTCCGGCGCTTCCAGTTGCGCGAGTTCCGCAGTGTCGGGAAGAGGTCCAGTAACGACACGGTGCGTGCGCTGCGAGTGCCGGGCGTCGTCAAGCCCGGCGCGATAACGATCAGCGGAACCCGGGTCGATTCCTCCCACAGGGTCTGCTTGCGCCAACGGAGCTTTTCCCCCAAGTGCCAGCCATGATCCGACCACAGCACGATGATGGTATTGGCCGCCCGGCCGCCGCGGTCCAGGGCGTCGATGATCTGCCCGACCATCGCATCGGCAAAGGTCACGCTGGCCAGGTAGGCTTGCACGCCTTCGGCCCATTTGTCCGTTTCAACCACCCACTCGTGCAGGCCCATGGGCGGCATGTTGGAGGTCTCCGTGAATTCGCGACCGATCTCGGATACGTCATCCGCGTCGTTCTCCAGGATGGTCGGCAGGACGATGTCTTTCAGCGGGTGCGCATCGAAATAACTCTGCGGCACGTACCAGGGAAGGTGCGGACGGAAGATGCCCGCCGCCACGAACCGCGGCCCGTCGGCGGGGGCAAGCAGCTGCTCTGCGATCCAGGCTGCCACCTGCCCGTCACCCATCGCCCGGTCGTCGGTCACCACGGGCGACCAGTCAAAATCCGAAGTCGAGTGTGGATTGTCGTTTGCCGGCCGTTCGTGGGGGCCCACCTCGTCGGGTAGCTGCCGTTCGAACGACGGGTAGAAATCGTCCCATGCACGCGGGTCGTTGTAGCCCGAGTACGCGGAAGCGTAGAAGGTATGAGCGTGAAAGATCTTGCCCGCGCCGAAAGTCTGGTATCCGGCTTCCCGAAAATGCCTCGGTATCGTGGGCAAGTCGGCCAGGTGTTCGTGGTCAAGCCAACTCGGGTCGTTTTGGTAAATGCCCGTGCTGGACGGGCGCAGACCCAACATCAGCGCCGTGCGCGATGGATTGCAAATCGCGGCGGCCGAATGCGCGTTGGTAAACAGCATGCCGCGGGCGGCGAGGGCGTCGATATTGGGGGTCTGCGCCTGGGGGTGTCCTCCCAGCACGCCGACCCAGTCGTTGAGATCGTCGATGGCGATGAACAGGATATCGAGGCGGTCCACGTCCTGTGCGTGAATGGGTAACGCTGGCACGAGAAGCACGAGCGCTGCCGCGAGAAGCAAGTGCGCCGGCACGAGCAACCTATGCATGTCTATCCATCTCGGAGTTTATTGAGCGTCATGAATTCCATGAGGGTTGTGGATATTAACCGAATCGATGTCGCATAATCTCGCGGTCGTACGGCCAGTCACCTCGGAATTGCGGAAATATCGAATGGGACTTCGCATCGAATGCGTGCTCGCCTGCCGCAATCACCTGGGCGAGGGGCCGGTCTGGGATGCGGAAACCGGCGTCCTCTGGTGGTTGGACGGTACCGGCCGGCGGGTCGGGAATCCTTCCATCTGGCGCCTTGAGCCAAAAACCGGCCGGGTCGACAACTGGTCCCTGGACCACGACGTCGGCGCCCTCGCGGTGCGGGAGAATGGCAAGCTGGTATTGGCGCTGGACCGGGGGTTCTATTTCTTCGATCCGGCGACCGGGGAGTTGGAACTCATTGCGCTTATCGAGGCCGATCAACCCCGTTCGCGCCTCAACGACGGCAAGGTGGACCGCCGCGGGCGGTTCATCGCCGGCGGCATGGACGACAAGGAAGAACTGGCCATATGCGGGCTGTGGCGGCTGGATCCGAATCTTTCCGTCACCCGCGTGGAGGAGGGCATCATCTGTACCAACGGGCCCTGCTGGAGTCCCGACGACAGGACGTTCTATGTCGCCGATACCTTCGTCGATGAATTCTGGGCCTACGACTACGACATCGACGCCGGTTCGCTATCCAACAGGCGCGTCTTCGCCGATACCAAGGGCGTGGCCGGAGTCCCGGACGGCTCGACGGTCGATGCCGAAGGCTGCCTCTGGAACGCGGAACTGATCTCCGGCGATCTGGTGCGTTACGACCCGGACGGAAACGTGGAACGCAAGATCGGGCTCCCGGTCAGGAACATCACTTCGGTAATGTTCGGCGGCGACAAGCTGGACGAGATCTACGTGACCTCCATGGCCCGGGTCAAGCATCCCGCGGTGCATGAGCGATTTCGCGTCGACGCCAAACCGCAGTTCGGCGCGGGTTCGCTGTTCCGGATTACCGGACTGGGGATACGCGGGGTGGCGGAACCACGTTTTGGGGGTTAAGCTGAACTTCCCGAGCCACCGCACGATCTGCGAGTTTCGCCGCCGGCATTTGGCCGACTTCAAGCGGTTGTTTGTGGAGGTGGTCGGATTGGCTTGCGAGATGGGGGTAGCGAACTTCGGTCGGTTATCGATCGACGGCACGAAGGTTCGGGCGAACGCGAGCAAGCGCAAGGCGATGAGTTACGGACGGATGCGCAAGGAGGAGCGGCGCCTGGAGGAGGAGATCGAGTCATTGGTCAAGCGGGCGCGGGAGACCGACGAGGCGGAGGATGCGCGTTACGGGGAGGCGCTGCGCGGAGACGAGTTGCCGGAGGAGTTGCGCCGCCGGGAGGATCGGTTGGCGGCGATCGGGGCGGCGAAGGCGCGGCTTGAGGCGCGGCAGCGGGAGGCGGACGACGCGCGTGGGCGAAAACCGGGTGAGAAGCGCAATCCGAAGGGCGGACGGCCGTACAAGCGCGACCATGGCGAGCCGGACGAGAAGGCGCAGGACAATTTCACGGATCCCGAAAGCCGGATCATGAAGACTTCTGCGGAGGGGTTTCAGCAATGCTACAACGCGCAGTTGGCGGTGGAGGGGACGAACCAGTTGATTGTCGCCACCGAGGTGTCGTCGAACGCCAGCGATCAAGGCTGGATGATACCGCTGGTGGAGGAAGTGCAATCGGCCCATGGGGAGCGGCCGAAGACGGTGTTGGCGGACGCCGGCTATTGCAACGAAGCGGATTTGGCGGCGCTGGAGGAGCGCGCCGTGGACGGCTATGTGGCGCTGGGCCGCAAGGGTAAGCACGAGGTCGCTGTGGACGCGGAGAAGTACCCGGCGAAGGCCCGCATGGCAAAGAAACTGGCGACCGAGGAGGGACAGGCGCAATACGCCAAACGCAAGTGGCTATCGGAGGCGCCCAACGTGTGGATCAAGGAGGTGCTGGGTTTTCGCCGCTTCAGCCTGCGCGGCCTGAGCAAAGTACAGGGCGAGTGGGATCTGGTCTGTCTGGCGTTGAACGTCAAGCGGATGCAAGGGCTTCAACCGGCTCGATGACAGGGATACTGCTCAAAAAATCGAGCCGAACGGCGCTCGATTCAAGCGCTCGCAAGGGGCAGAGCGGTGTCTCGTCGTCCAAAAGCGCCACGTCGCGTTCGCCCGTGCGAATTTATCGCTATCTCGCGATATTCACCTGGTCGCGAACCGTCCTACGGCGCAGGCTCCTAGGTTGGATTCGCAATCGCCTCGCTCAAAACGTAGTGCGCCGCATATAAGTCCTGTACGGCCATCCCTAGCGATTTATAGACTGTAATTTGGTCATCCGCTCGTCGACCGGCCTCGTCGCCATTCAGCAGCCTGCCGAGTTCACGAATGATGACCGGTTTGTCGACTTCCTTCTTTTCTAGTGGAAGAATCAAGTCACCGGCTTCAATATTTGCCGCGGAAATACTATCAACGTAAACAATTGCACGCTGCGAAACTACAGCATCCGCCTCCCTACATTGCGCAGAGTGACTGCCAACCAGGTTTATGTGCGCGCCGGGCCGCAGCCAGTCGCCGAGCAGTATCGGCTCGCATGCTGAAGAAGCTGTGGTGACAATGTCACAAGCTGCGGCTTCAGATGCTTTTCGCACAGCGACGACCGTCGCATTCGTGCTGCCCTTTAGCCGTTCGGACAAAGCGACCGCTTTCTCAAAATTTCTACCCCAAATGCGAATCACATCCAAAGATCGCACCTTGCATACACTTTGTGCGTGCAAAAATGCCTGCGCGCCGGTACCCAGGATGCCATGTGAATTCGCGCCCATTCGTGCCAGCTCGCGCGTCGCCAACGCAGTAGCGGCGGCGGTCCGCAAACTCGTAATTGCCGCGCCGTCTACGATTCCAATGGGCGCGCCTGTCATTTCATCAAATACGGCGACGATGCCCTGCACCGTTGGCAAATCCGCCTTAGAGTTCTTCAGGTTTAGTGCAATACTCTTGTGTCCGAACGCACCAATGATGCTGTCGCTCGCGGGCATGAAGAGCAATGAGTTTGCAGAATTCGGAATGTCCAGCTTTGTACGTTGCGGGTTGTAGCATTGGCCGTTCGAGTAGCTAACCATTGCTTGGTGCATTAGATCTATACATTTTTCAATAGACAATAGCCGCCAAACTTCATCTGCACCCACGACTATCATTTCGAATGCTTGCCTGTCACATCAATGATCAAACGACTATTTGTCATCAGATGTACCAATCAAATCGGTCTCGAGGGCATTTATCAAATCGAAGCGTATCGTCTCCGTGTGCGTCTTTACGATTGCAGCGGCCTGCTTCGCCTTGCCGGAAATGCAGGCAACTAGCAATTCCTTGTGCTCTGCAGTTGCTCTTGTCGACGCCCCACTCGTGAGCCGCGAGTGTAGGCGAAAATACCGATTGGAAATCACATACAGGCGATCGAGGATCCCAATGCTATGCGCTCGTTGCGAATAGGAATAAAGTAGCCTATGAAATTTCCAATGCTTTTCGCAGTAGTAAGCAGTCGCACCACGTTCTGAAAGTTCGGCATCGAACTCCGCTAGCAGTGTTTGCCCACTAGCAAAAGCACCGTTTTTTGCTGTTGCTACCGACTCTTCAACCAAGTTCGGTTCTATCTCATATCGAAGTCGGTACAAGTCATCCGCTTCCGCAATCGACATGGGCCGTACAAAGACGCCGCGATGCCTGCGCGACTCCACCAATCCTTGCGACTCAAGTTTGAGTAGAGCCTCCCGGACTGGAATATGGCTGACTTCGTACTGTCTGGCGAGAGAATCCTGACGCAGTGCGACCCCGGGTGCAAGGACACCGGACATGATGTCCTCACTTACGTGGTCAACGAGGTTTTCCACGACAGTCTTGCTACCGAGCTTCTTCACTGTCTAGTCCAATTTTTCAATTGTTGAAATCCATGAAGTCGTTTCCTGCCGTTCGCCAATGCTCGCAAGGTCTTAAGGCATGTCATATGCGCTGGTCATCAGAAGGGCAAGAATGACCAAAGGCAACGGCCATCGGAGTGCAAACCGCCAAAGTCGAAAGAGAGCTCCACTTGAGTCAATCGACAGCTCTTCGGCAAGCATCTCGTTGGACATTGCGTAGCCCGCAAACACTGCCAATAAAAACCCGCCGATTTGTAGCCCGAGTACAGAGGAAACCCTATCGATTGCTTCAAAAATTGTCAGTCCCTCAAAACCTGGGACGATATTGAGAGGAAAGTAGTTCGCGGCGAGGTTGGATGAAAAAACAGTCCCGAGCCCCGGCACCCAACACGCGATGCCCGCCACAAGTGCGACATTCGTGCGCTTCTGACCTCGTTCCTCTCCCCACCTGACCAACACCTCAAACAATCCAAGTGACGAGGTCAGCGCTGCGACAAACAATAACAGAAAGAATGCCGTCGCAACAACGCCCCCTCCCGGCACACCCCCCAGAGCAACGGGAATAGTGACAAACACCAGTCCCGTTCCTTCCGACGGCGATAATCCATAAGCAAATACCAGCGGAAATATCGCCATGCCGGCGACAATGGCGATGCCCATGTCCGCAAAGCAAATAGTTGACGCGGTTCTGGGAATACTGACGTGCTTCGGCAAATACGCGCCATACGTCATTAGTGCCGCCATCCCTACGCCGATCGAAAAGAAAGCCTGACCCATCGCGCTAAGCAATGTATCTACGGTGACATTGTCGAAATCCGGCGCGAACATGAACTGCAGCCCTTCGCGGCCATTTCCGACAATCAGTCCGTAGATCGCCAAGGACGCAAGCAAGAAGAACAAGGTTGGCATGAGGATGATCACCGCTCTTTCCAACCCCTTTTGTAGGCTTCGCAATGACACCATCACATTGACGGCCATAAACACAGTTTGGAAAGCAACGATTAGCCACGGATTGCCGAGGAATTCGTCATGAATCGCACGAGCGCTTTGTACGGATACGTCAACAAGTGAGCCACCGCCGCTCAGGAGCGTGTAGTACAAGGTCCACCCGCCGATGACGAAATAGTACGTCAATATCAGGAAGGCCATTACCATAGTAAACGCACCAACCAACCCCCAACTTGGAGATCGACCATTGGCCTTCGCAATCGATGACATCGTCGCAGCAGGCGTTTTACCGCCTTTGCGACCGATGGCCAACTCCGCTACGACTATCGGAATCGCAATTAGAATTACGCAAGCGATATACAACAAAACGAACGCCCCGCCGCCGTTTGTCCCAGCCAAGTACGGGAATCGCCATATGTTGCCAAGCCCGACCGAAAAACCGATCGCCGCGAGTAAGAAGGCCAACTTTGAGGACCATAGACTGGTCCCGATTGCTGGACGCTTCGTCATGAAAATCGCCTTGTAGGCAACGGCCTAGTATTTATCGAGTATTCTTTTCGCGCGCATTTACGCCCCTCTGCTATGAAGCAAAGCAAGGTGGTGGGTGGAAAAGCGTGTGCGCTCAAAATTCGTAGCTAAAACGGATTCCGGCGCTGCGTGGCGGCAATACATGGGTGCGATAACCGCGGACAAATACCCGCCCGCCATCGAAATTGGTCACCAGTTGATTGCTCAGCGAAGTTCCATTAACACCCGTCTCTGCAAACTCATCGAACGCATTGTTGACGAACAACGTAGCTGACCAATGTTCTGTACGGTACTCCGCGCTAACGTTAACGACACCAAAGCTATCGAGCGTCAAACCGTTTCCTCGGCCACCAGCCCGCGTTAACACATCACTTTGCCAAGCGTAACCGGCGTTGAATGTGAGTCCATTCCCGTTCGATAACGGTACATCATAAATCCCGTACAGCGTAATTTGTGTTTCGGGGGAACCGGGCAACCTGTCACCGTCGATTCCGTCTTCGAATTCATTCCCAAAGCCCGGCGGTGATATGGTTGTGATCAAATCTGGCACATTTGATGTCAACTCTGCATTGATCCGGCTGGCGTTGCCACGCAAACGGAATCGGTCATTTACCCGCCAGTCCATTGTCAATTCAATCCCTGTCGCCTCAGCGCCACCACCATTAACTGTAATCGGAATGGAGGCATTGACCGTTGACGACAGTACTTGCGGGTTAAGCCAATCCACGAAGTAGATGGCGCCATTTAGCACAAATGTATTGTCGTTCCACGCCGACTTGAAGCCGACCTCATAGTTCCTCGTTTCATCCGGCGCATACTGTCGCTCATCACGGTCCGAGACGTCGTTAGGACCACCGGGAGCGAACACCTGACCTGGAGCAAGCGCGCAAGCTCCCTGCGTCATCGGACTAGCCGGGTCAAATACGGGGCACTCCGCCACGCCATTCACGCCGCCGATTCGGAATCCCTCACTGACGGTAACGTAAACCAGAGCATCGTCCGTCAGCTGATAGGATAGATTCGCTTTGAACAGCGTTCCATCATCGCTCTGCGCAAGATCAGGATCGAATGGCTGTCTTGAAATCTCCGCCAAAGAGGAGCTTGCAAAACCCAAATCTAATAGCGGGAAGTCTACTTGGGCAAACGACTCAAGATCGTAGTCATAGAATCTGCCACCCAGCGTCACCGATAGCCGGTCAGTGATGTCGTAAGCCACTTCTCCGAAAATGGCGAATTCTTTCAATACGGTATGGAACTGTTCGAAGTACTCCAGATCGTCCGGCCGATTAACTAAAAAATCGAAACCCAGCGTATTAATCGCGTAAGTATCGTAGTTGGGCGTAAATTCGGAAGATGCCGATACGCGGTCGAATTCATTATAAAAGCCACCAACAATCCAGCTGAACGGCCCGACATTCCGGGACACAATTCGGAGTTCCTGGCTAATGCGCGCTTCTTCGACGTTCTCTTTTGTAAAGCCTGTAAATGACGGGAACTGTTCATAGCTATACTCCAGCTGAATCAGCAACGGTGTTTGGTCCCGCTGACCTTGCTCGTCGTAGGTACTAAATCCAGTGGCTGACGTAAGCTCAGCAAACCCCAGGTCCGCAGTTAGTTCCAGTGCAATCAGATCATTCGTTCGCTCATTGGGCTCTTCGACAAGAAACGCTGCCTCATATCGACCGGTCGCAACATCATCGCGATGATGTGAAATTCGCCGAGCGCCAACGTCCGACTGCTGATAGTAGTAGGTTAGCGTGCCTTCGATGGCGTCATTTGGCTGCCATCGCGCCGCCCATCGTCCCGATGTTGCGTCCTCGTAGTCAGCATCTTTTACAGTACGTAAATTCGCTGCCACATCATTCGGATCGCTGAAATCAGGGTTCGGATTGGATACACCCGGTTCCCGCACAACATTGACATAATCAATGAATCCGGAGTCATTGATCAAATCGATCGATCCGCGGACCGCGAGTGTATCGGAAAACGCTTTGTTGAATGTGAGGCCTCCACCACCGCTCACGCTGCTTGCCTCAGAATAGCTGTAGGCCTGCGCTCTGATTCTGAAGAGATCATTGTCGAGATCAGGTTCCGCTGGAATATATCGAATCGCGCCGCCCAGTGTGCCAGCGCCATATAGCGTACCTTGTGGCCCTAGGAGTACCTCAACGCGTTCCAGGTCGTTCAATTTTAGATCGACGTAAAGTGGTATATCCCCGACATAGGTGGCAACAGTACCGCCACCCCCGTTGTTGTTTTGGTCGCCTGATGCGATTGGAGCGACATTGAGGCCACGGACAATGATTGGATTTCCTTGCCGGCCACCCTTGTCCACAACATTGATACCCGGTACATAACTGAGTAAGTCCGCCAGTTCGGTGAGTCCCAATGACTCAATCTGTGCGCCACCGACGGCAGCGATATTAATGGGTACATCCTGAACAGTGGAATCCCGACGGGTTCCAGTTACTACAATCTCCTCAAGTTCGCCGGCCGCAATGGCATAGGGCGATTTCCCTAACGCGGTGAGCACAGCTAACGTAATTGGCTTAATCGCTGCACGAGAACCCATTTTTCACCCCCTAAGGCATACGAATACGGCAATACTTATGTATTGCTTAGCCAGAAATAATATATAATATATTACGGAAGTCAAGTGGTCCCTTTGATTGAGAAAAATCTGTTCGCGAGTACGTTGGCCAATTGAGTGTCGGCCTTTTGCTCGACGATCTAACCTCTAAACGAAAGGTTCTAGGCGTTGAAAAACAGAAACCTCGATTCCCAAGCTCTCATCGAGTCTGCTGAAGCCAGTCTCGAACTGAAAAATTACCGCAAGACACATGCATTGTGCATGGATGCATTGAGGATGAACCCAAGTTGCCTACGAGCCTATGTCTTGCTTGGTATTCTTACGGTCGAACACGGCAACTTTGCCAAAGGGATCGATGTTCTCGAGAAAGCGCTCGCGAACGGCGATCGAGCAGACGCTCTCGCGCAAATAGCACGGTGTTACATCGCCCTCGCCCAAAAAGACAAGGCGATTAAGACGGTAAGAGTTGCGATATCGTGTCGCCCATACGATGCTACTACGCTCGACACGATCGGCGTTGTTTTTAGTCGCGCCGGATTGCATCGGCAAGCGATCGATTATTACGACAGGGCAATAGGCAAACGCGACGACGTTGCTCCGTATTACTACAATCGAGGCGTTGCTCTCCAATTTCTCGGAAAACTTGAAGAGGCTGAAGCAAGCTATCGGCGAGCGGCGTCCATCGACGTGCACGATCGCAGGGCGTTGCCGGCCGCCGCGATGCTGACGAAACACACGATCGAAAGTGAGGACATCAAGCGACTGACCGAGTTTTTTCGTGAGGCAGAGATTAGTGGTGATGAAGACGCGGCGCTTCGGATCGGGCATGCACTGTCCAAATGTTATGAAGATCTCCAAGATGTCGATACGGCGATGTCATGGCTGGTCGCGGCGAAAAAACTCAGGCTAGCGAACACCCAATCGCCGAGCGAGCAGTACAGCGAAATATTTGGCGCCACAAGACATCTGTCTTTTTCTGGCCAACGTGCTGGCTTCAGCGAAGGCTCCCCCATTTTCGTTGTTGGAATGCCCAGAACGGGCACCACACTCGTCGATCGCATCATCTCCAGTCACACCGATGTAACGTCCGCTGGCGAACTCAGCGATTTTGGCTTGATATTGAAACAATTGACCGGTACGAAATCAAACTGGATTCTGGATCCGGAGACCCTGCACAACGCGATCGACATCAATCACTCCGAGCTTGGCGAACTTTATTTGAGGAAGGTCTACGATACGCAAGGTGAGATCGGTCGATTTATCGACAAGATGCCGCTGAATTTCTTCTATGTACCCATCATATTGCGATCCTTGCCGAACGCGAGAATTGTGTGCCTTCGGCGCCATCCGGCCGACATAGTATTAAGCAATTATCGACAGCTATTCTCGACCAATTATTCCTATTACACATACTCCTATGATTTAAGCTGGGCGGCTGAGTTCGTTGTTGAATTTTGTCGACTAATGAACCATCTAGAGAAAACCATGCCGGCCGAACGATTTATCATTGTCGACTATGAGGCAATCGTCGACGACATCGAATCGCAAACTCGGCGATTGCTCGATTTTTGTGGCCTGTCTTTTCAGAAGGACTGTCTTGCGTTTCACCAAAATAGTGCTCCTGTTGCGACGGCGAGTTCTGCACAGGTTCGTCGACCAATATATCGTTCCTCGATCTCTCGATGGAAGACTTATCGAACACACATGAAATCTGCTTTGAGAATTCTGGAGTCGGCCGGCATGCTCTAACGAGAAAAGGACTCCGAAGAAAATGAAGATCTTAATGACAGTGGTAGCGTCGGTTGGGACGATGTTTTCGTCAACGTGCTTATCGATCGAACCAGATGCGCCCGATCTGAGGCCGATAGAAATAAACTTCTGCAACTATCGTGACGGCCATCACAAGGAAGACTACAACAAAGTCATGGGCCGAATGGCGCAGTGGATGGAGGAAAACAATTCCCAACCGTACGCAACCTGGCGTCTGGACAAACTCTTCGCCGGCGAGCAGGATTTCGATTTTGTCGTTGTCGGAGCGTGGACCAGCGGTACGAGTATGGGCAAAGACATTACACAGTATATGGCGAGCGCATCCGATATTAGTGTAGCGGTGAGCGAAATTGTCGATTGTAGTGGTTTGAGTCTGTTTAGCAGCCTCAATGTCAAGGCAACCGACGGAGACGGGATAGGACGTTTTGTTCTTACGGTAAGTGACTGCATTGTTGCTGGTGGACATAGCGCGAGAGCGGCTATTCAGGCAATCATCGAGTACGGGGAATACCGGACATCGAACGGTTCTCCCGGCGGCATGTGGGTATGGCTTCCTACTCTCGGTAGCGGTGACGAAGACTTCGATTTCAAACTAGCCAGCAGTTACAGAAACGTAGAAGCGTTCGGCGCCGCGTTTCAGTGGGATAGGGACAATCAGGCGGACCTAAAGCGGGACACACTTTTCAGGAACCTGCTGAAGTGCGATGTGCCGCGTGGATATGAAGGCGAGACCCTCATCAATACACTTCCCGACGACCAAGAAATATGGGGCAAAAAATAGGCAATGTCGGCCAGATTGCCACCTGGTATTGGCGACGTGGTTGGCGTTCGAAAACGCAGTTCAGCTGCGCCGCCAACTTTGTGTCGCGTGCTGGTGCCCGTCAATTTGTCTTTGGTTGCGACCGTCCATTTCAGGGACCTAGCCGCTCTTTTCAGGAAGTGATCGGTGGCCCAGTTTCGGCGAAGAAGTCTACCTAGATTCACGAACCTGTCTATCGCTATTCCAGGTCATATCGAAACTATATCGAGAGCAAACGAAGGATTTTCCGGTGATTCTTGAGTCCCCGATCTTGAATTATGAGCGATAAGATAATCATTGTGGGTGGCGGAATTATCGGCGTTGCTACCTTATACGAGCTGTCACGAAACGGTCTGCCTACAGTACTCGTTGAGGCCAACGACGCGGTAGCGCTGGGTGCAAGCTTCGCGAACGCGGGACTACTCACACCGTCCATGTCGGATCCGTGGAATAGGCCGGATGCATGGAAGAGCCTTCTAAACTCCTTCGTATCGGTTAATTCACCGCTGAACCTCAACTTAAGTCAGTTGCCCAAGATGGTTTCATGGGGCGCTAGATTTCTTCGCAACTCGATTCCGTCGCGCTACATGGCATCTGTATCGGCCAACGTCATATTGTCGGAATACTCCACGAGATATACCGAACATCTATGTAGGGAGATGAAGTTTGACTGTGACTTGTCGACTAACGGTTCCCTCAAAATCTATGATTCCAATTCGGCATTGACACTTGCACTGAAAACAGCCAGCGTTCTCGAACAGTGGGGAATAGAGTTCGAATTTCTTGATCGGGATGCACTATATCAACGCGAACCGGAGCTAGCATATACGAGACGGGCCCTAGTTGGCGCTCTCTTTTTCCCAGGCGACCGAATCTTGGATGCGTACCAATTCGCAAATTCGCTTTTGGAAAAGTCTGTCGATGCCGGTGGATATCTTAAGACTGGGGCGCGAGTTACTGAGCTAAGACAAGAGGGAGGTAAAGTTGTCGGCGTTTGCCTTGCCTCCGGTGAGTACTTGGCTGGCGATGTGGTATTGGCCGCTGGCGCACATTCACCTCACCTAACCAATCGTTTGGGTTTCAACCTACCAATCAAGCCAGCAAAGGGATACTCGCTGACATGTGACCTGAGCAAAATGGATGTCGAAGCACTAAGTGCCGCTATAGTCGATGATGCGAAGCACTGCTGTATCATCCCGATCGGCTCACGACTGCGGCTTGTTGGTGGAGTCGAATTTGCAGGCATGAACGACAGCATTAGAAAAGCGTACGTGATCAAGCTTGTTTCGATGTTCGGCGACCTCTTTCCACGAAAAACCGAATTGGTTTCGATCAAAGACGGAATACCTTGGGCGGGTCTTCGGCCTATGAGCGCTGACGGTCGACCGATCATCGGCGCGTCTCCGGTGCCAGGTCTTTGGTTAAATTGCGGCCACGGTCATTTGGGCTGGACAATGGCAACAGGATCCGCTCGAGTGCTGACCAGCCAAATCATGGGAAATCATCCGGAGATTGACGTTGCGCCATTCTCTTTTACCCGTACATAGAGTCGTTGTCACCGCCGAGAGCTTTTCACAAAGGCTATTTTGGAGAAAACATGATCTATCGAAAATTCATGGTATTCATGCCAATTGTCGTTTTCGCAATTGCGTGCACACCTACTCGGGAAGGGAACACGTCAGCGGCATCTGTTCATGAGCGAGCAGTTGTTATTGATACACATTCAGATTTTCTAGATCGTAGCGAGATTGATGGGAGTGGGTTAAATGATGACGTACCAGAGGCTCAAACGACAATCAGAAAGATGCAGCAAGGTATGGTTGATGCACAATTTTTCGCAATTTTCGTGCCGCCTGCATTTGAAGAATACGGATTTACACGACGTACAAATGAGCTGATCGATCGATTCACAAGTGAGGTCGACACGAACTCCCAGCATATCGAATTTGTAACTGACACTGGCGGCATCCAACGACTTGCCAACTCTGGCAAGATCGCCGCCCTGATCGGAATTGAAGGCGGGCATTCGATCGAAAATGACTTGGCCAACATAAGTCGCTTTTACGACCGAGGCGTTCGCTACATGACTCTGACTTGGGCAAACTCGAACGACTGGGCGGGTTCGTCGGGCGATGACTCACGATCTTCCGGACTCAGCTCGCTTGGCGTTCAGATCGTACATGAAATGAATCGACTGGGAATGATGGTGGACATTAGCCACTCATCCGATGCAACGTTTTGGGACGTAATGTCAACAACTCGTTCACCCGTTATCGCATCACATTCGAGCGCGCGTGGAGTCGCGAATTCCGAACGCAACTTGAGCGACGAAATGATTATTGCAATGGCAGATAACGGCGGTGTAATTCAAGTAAATTTTCACCCCGCTCACCTTGATGCGGATTTTGGCCAGCGCCGAATCGCCTTGCTCGAAGGAGCGGAAAGTCAATTTGAAGCGCTTAATCTTCAATATGGCAACAATCCAATAGAGCTCGACAAAAAAATGTTCGCTTTGGAAAAAACGCTCGAGAGGCAATTATCGCCTCCAAATATGAGCCGAATCGTGGATCATATCGACCACATCGTTGGCCTAGTTGGGGTGGACCACGCCGGGCTGGGCTCTGACTTTGACGGCATGGGGGCCACGCCGGAAGACATGGAACACATAGGCAAAATTGCCAATATCACTGAAGAGCTACTACGTCGCGGATACAGTATCGCCGACGTTCGCAAAATACTGGGCGGAAATTTTCTACGTGTGTTTTCAGAAAATGAAACGATCGCAAAGGAGAGCCGGTAAACAGATCACAGAAAGGTGGTGCAACCACTTAGGTAATTGGACAAGATCTGACCATAACAACGTATTTTACGTTTCTGACATAGCCGGAGACTCCGGGTCAAGATCTTAAAAGGTAAAGGTCGATCGTAAGCTTTCGCCCATGTGACGCAGACTGAAGTTGGAGTTTTCTGGCAGGGTAGGCCCTGCGAGGCTTTGACAAATTAACCTCTTCACGCCAGAGCAATGCAGTAACTTGATCGATCAAGTAGCCGTCGCCCAATTCCAAGACGCAAAGGCACGCTGCTTCAGATCCCGATAGTGGTTCGCTCTGACCAGATGACGTCCCACGTTGAAAAGGTTGTATACCGCCGAATGCACCTCCAGGAAACGTTGGGCCTGGCTGGCGGTTTTGAATCGCCTCATTCCCCGCTCTCGCAACCTGGTTGACTGGTGTGATTGTTCCGCGACATTGTTGGCGTACCGATCCGTCACATGCAATGAATCAGGGATCAACGCCCGATGCGCAACCCGATAACTGCCCAGTTTGTCGGTGACGATGGTCCAAGGCTCGCCTCCATGACGCCGTATCAGTCGGCGGAAAAACCGCTTGGCAGCCCCGGCATCCCTTCGATCCTGAAGAAAAACATCGACGACATCTCCATCCTGGTCGACCGCGCGCCACAGATATTGTTGTTTCCCCCGGATCCTGACAAAGACCTCGTCGATGTAAAACGTGTCTCCAAACCCTTCGTGCTTGCGTCGCAATCGCCTCGCGAATTTTGGCCCGAACTTGATGCACCATAGACGGATCGACTCGTAGCTGACTGAAATACCCCGTTCAGCCAGCAGATCTTCAATGTCCCTGTGGCTCAGCGTGAATCGATGGTACAACCACACGGCGTAGCGGATAATGTCAGGCGAAAATCGGTGGCGCTTGTACATGTTCATGTCCGTAGTATCTGATGTCATCAGTTAACTTGTCAGTACCCTTCGTCGGGCTGCTCGATGGGCGGCATCCCTGCATCGGCGCACGCCTCGATCGCCGAGTCGTCGAACACCGGCAGCGCCCAGACCTGCCGCCATTGCATGCGCCGGTGCGCCACCGTGCCGCGAACCCGGGCAACCTCGTCCCAGCGCACCGCCGTGCGCGCGAGCTTGCGACCCGCGCGGCGGACCCGCCAGGCGGGATTCACGATTCTCGCGTAGGCCTCGAACCCGCCGGGCAGCACCGCGCCCACTATGTCCAACGACGCATCCAGGCCCTCGACGAACCACCGCGCCCCGGCGATGTCGCCCACCGGTTGTATGTCCGGAATCACGAAGTCGTCCGCATCACCGACCGTCACCCGGGCTTGCCCGGGCCAATCGATTACGGTTTCTTTCCTGTCAGGCAATTGATGTACCGTCGTTCAGCCCGGGCCACGCCGATGCAC
The DNA here is from genome assembly GCA_965237785.1 of Candidatus Rariloculaceae bacterium. GTDB lineage: Bacteria > Pseudomonadota > Gammaproteobacteria > Steroidobacterales > Rariloculaceae > UBA6522. The sequence continues at coordinate 3,264,120 of OZ250159.1, read as the reverse complement.
GCCCCCGAGGACGGTTAGGACCCCTGGCGTCCTCCCGCCGTGCGGGCACCGCGCACGCGGGCCTGGGGTTTTTCGAGGCAACGAACCCGGAACGCACCTGCCCCTTGGCACGTCGAACCGTGTAACCGTAGATGCCGGGATTAAATGACCGCTCGTTCGCGAACCCCGTCAGCGCCTGCTCGATCTTCGCCGTCACCGGATCGGCCCTGCGGGCGGCAAACACCCTAGAGGGATCTTCATTCATCATTTTGGCATAAAACGCTTGTATATCAGTGGTTTGGTTAATTTCAACCTGTCACGGTAATGGAGTCATGTCGTGGCGAATCGGCTCCCAACAGTTCGAACGCTGCAGTCTGTAGCGCGGTTGGTCTTGCAACCAGAGTAAACGGGTGATCCGGCAGAGCCGCTGTCGTGACCTCGTTGAGGGTCAGGGTGGCAAGGTCGGCCAGCAGCGTGTGCAGGCTGTGAACCGGCAGATCGTCCTGTGTCCTCTTGCGACCGGCCTTGTCCTTGGCGGCATCGGAGACGTTGGCCTTGGCAACCGGAGAGGTTCTCTGACGCCGTGCGGCGTCGCGATCGTGATCCTCGAACAGCAGCGGCGCCAGCCGGTGTCGCAGGTGCCATTCGACATACCAGGCGAGCATGCAGAGGAACACGTGGGCGCGGACACGGGTGGTGTTGTAGACGTAGACCGGGCGGATTTTGAGCCGGGTTGTCTTGATCGACCGGAAGGCGCGCTCGACCTGCGCCAGGCTTTTGTAGGCCTCCACGGCCTGTGCGATGCCGATGGCCTCTCTGGAGAGGCTGGTGCGGATGATGTAGATGCCGTCGAGGCGGGCTTCGGCGTCGATCCTGTCCTGGTTGCGCGACCAGGTCATGGCGTCGTCGCGGACCTCGATATCGAAGTGCTTGCGCATCTTCCAACGGCCGGCGCGAGCGCCGAGTGCCCGGTTGATCGCATCGCGGTTCTTCGGCCCCGGCTTGGTTCTCGCCGCAGTGTGTGCGATCTTGGAAAGGGCCTCCTCGGTGGCCTTGAGCAGGTCCTCGCGCTTGCGGGCGCGTTGCCCGCGCAGGCGCGGATTGAGGCAGACCATGAGGCGTTCGCCGGGGAACTCAGGGCCGGTGATCTCAGCGACCGCATCGGCCACCAGTGCCTCGGGACACAAGGGGGCGGCGGTGCCGTCCTTGCCCCCCTGGAGCAGCGTGCGGATGTCGGCGGTCTTGAGCGCCAAGATCCAATCCAAGCCGGCCGGTATCGGGTCGTCGCGAATGCGGGCCGTGGTCAGCATGCCGCGATCGCCGACCAGGGCCACCTTGTCGATGGCAAAGCGTGTCTGGATGCTCTGGACTTGGCTGGCGACGGTGGCGGGATCGGAGGTGTTGCCGGCAAACACCTCGACTGCGACCGGGCAGCCATCGGGCGCACACAACAGCCCGAACGTGATCTGTTTCTTGCCCTTCTTGCCATCGCGGTTGTGACCGAAGGCGGCCAGCTCACAGCACGCGCCTTCCACGAAAGAGGAACTCACATCGTACAGAATCAGCGTCTTGCCGCGAAGATGCCGGTTGGCGAGGCTGCGTTCGATCCAGGTCTGGCGCCGGTGCAGCCAGTCGAGCATGGCGAGCATCTCGTTGCCGGTGACCGCGCCAAGTTCGAGGACCGCGCCGAGGCTTGAGGAGGCGGTTTCAGGTGACAGCTGGCGCGCGGTGGCGAGCTTGGATGCGGGATCGATCAGCCGTGCGACGATGGCGGCGAGCGCGAGATCGCGTTCGCGGCTTTTCTTGCGAGCGAGGATCCGCGCCAGTCCGAGCTGTCGGCACAGGTTGACGATGGCGTGGACATGACCATGCGGCAGGGCCCGCCGGATGGCGAAGGCCAACTCCGGTGTGTTGAAGACCCGGCCGCCCTTGAGAACGAGGCGGATGCTGGCGACGAGTTCCGGGGGCAGCTTGGAGAGGTTGGCGAGGGTGCGTCGCCTGACCTTTCCGTCGATGCGTTGCGATTCGCGCAACAGGATGGCGGGCGGGCTATTGCGGTTGGGAATACGTTCGACATAGAGGGACATGGCGGCCCTGTTTCTACATGGAATAGAAAATCCATATAAATATCCCTTATACAGGGATATATGTCAATACGAATCGTATTATTACATGGAGTCACTAATCCCGCTTCCACAGACACCAAAAGGGGCATATATCAATGCAAGATCAACAACTTAGCTGATGATTATTCGTCTATTGGGCCAATGAAGTTCCGGCTAAGCGTGGCGACCAGCGTTTTTCCCACGTTGGTGAAACCAAGAACAGTCTGATCTCACCCGATTCCTCTGAGTTCAGGCCAAAACGCGCCTATCGAGGGCCAATTAGCCGCACGTCATATTGCTCCAATGCCATATCGGCGGTCACCAGCGTCAGTCCTTCTACCTGGGCCTGGGCCACGAGAATGCGGTCGAACGGGTCGCGGTGGTGAGGCGGCAACGCGGCGACCGCGAGGGCGTGGACATGCGTGATTGCGAGCCCCCGGACTTGGCTTAAACGCATTCGGTCGGGGACGTAGATTGACGGGGGTTCAGGGAGCGGGAGTTTCCCAATAGCGTGCTTGACAACAATTTCCCAAACGCTCGCTGCGGAAAGATACCTCTGCGATGACGGGTCGGCGAGGGTTTGCAGGAGGTCGGCGTTGAAACGCTTGCGTTCGGTTTGAAGCCAAAGCCAGCAGTGCGTATCGATGAGAAACTTCACGTTGCGTTTCCGAAGTCGCCTGCCAGAGAGAGAAAGAAGCTTCGCGCTCGGAGTTGCTCATTCGCGCCCTTCGAATGCGCGCAGCAACTCCTCATCCAGTGGCGCATCGAAATCGTCGGGCACGACGAAGCGGCCTTCGTCAACGCCGAACACTGGCCGGTTCTCCTCGATCGGCACGAGCCGGGCCACCGGCCGCCCCGAGCGGGTGATGATGACTTCCTCTCCGGCAGTGGCCCACCTCAGCAATCGAGAGAGATGAGTCTTGGCTTCATGAACGCTGGCTTGATGCATGACAAAGCAGATTAGACTAAGCCGATGACTAAATCAACGAGGGTTCTTCGATCATATTTGGGCGAGTAAACGGTGCAATTTCAGTTTGAGTTTTGGCGAATTGTTCTTGTGCTTTCTTAAGCGCGTTTTGCCTTGGAGTGCTCTTTGACTTTTGACCTTGCCCGATAGCTGAGGTTGACATTCGGTTGCGGTTGACACATGGTTGCCGATAATCGGGGATTGAAAAATGCATACGGTAGACATCGGGGAACTCGGCCCGGAGGAAGCGGCCCGGCAGGTACTTGCCGCCCACGAGCATGAGGGCGCATGGCTTGATGCTTTCGCCGAAAGCCTCGACCGCCGGCGCGCGGCGCGGTCTTTCTCACGAACGATCAAGGTATGGGGGCTGAGCCAGGCCGAGGTGGCCCGGCTTTTCGGAGTGAGCCGCCAAGCAGTCGGTAAATGGCTGCAACAGGGCGCTCCCACGGAGAGGGCAGGCGCTGTCTCGGACCTGGCCGCCGCTACCGATTTGCTCGTACATCACCTCAAACGGGATCGGATACCGGCGGTCGTACGCCGGCCAATTCCAGCCCTCCATGGCGTTTCCCTGCTGGATTTGCTGTCTCGGGGCGACACTTCGGTAGTGCTGGTGGCATGCCGCGACATGTTCCGGTTCGAGCGGGTACACGTCTGACGGTGGAATTGCTGCGCGAGACGGTTCCGGACGTTCATTTATGGTGGCGCATCGCCGATCCGGCAGGGGCCGACCCGCTCGATCCGAGCTTCGCACGGGAGCGAGGTGGGCGCTGGAATCCAGCCGGCAGTTTCCCCGTGCTCTACCTTAACGAAGATGTGGTGACGGCGCGCCTGAATCTCCGCGCGTTCATCGCCGAATGGCCGTATGAACCGGAAGACCTCCGCAACGACACCGGCCCGACGTTGGTGGGCTGCGCTTTGCCGCGCCGCCAGATCGTCTGTGACGCTCACTCCCCGGCCGGGATTCGCGCCGCCGGACTACCGCATACCTATCCTCTGGAAACGGACGGTGTGCGGGTGCCGCGCGCTCGGTGCCAACCCATCGGGGCGCGGGCCAAAGCGGAGGGCTTACGCGGCGTCCGCGCTCGTTCGGCGCAATCTCGCGGCGGTGCGGGCCGGGAGTTGGCATGGTTCCCCGCCTCATCTCGCAGCGTCGCCCGGCGGATACGGTTGTTGGTATTCGCGGCGTGGTTTTGGGGGTAGCAAGTGATAGCAGCCGATAGTCTGTCCCTGTTTCGAATAACAACGGCGAGAATCGGACGTCGAGTTCGTCCTCGTTCTTTGCGCCTATTTCGATAGCGGTTATCTCGGCTACGAAGCTGCCTTGCATCTACCAATCCAAAACGCCACCATGTATCAGTGATTGACATAGAGGTTTCCATGGGAACGAATGTACATCTCACTCCGGAACTGGAAATTTTCGCGCGCACTTGTGTCGAGGGCGGGCTATACAACAATGTGAGCGAGGTCGTTCGCTCCGGTTTGAGGCTATTAAAGGAGCAGGAGGACCGAAAGCGGGCGTTCGACGCCATGATTGCCGAGACCCTGAAGGAGACCGATGAACAGGGCGCGCGAAAGGTGAGCGATGTTCTGGCGCGTGCGGACGCCATGATCGAGACAGCCGAGCGGTGATCCGAGCGGTTCTGTCACCTGCTGCTGAAAGAGACGTCCTTGAAATTGTTGAGTGGATCGCCAGCGAGAATCCCGTCGCGGCCAAGGGTTTTCGCGTCGCCCTGGACAAGCTGGCCGGCACCGTCGGTAAGCATCCACGGATTGGAGTCCTGAAACCGAGCGTGGCATCTCCGCCGATCCGCTTTTTTCCGATCCGAGGTTTTCCTTATATTGTCGTTTACACGCCGGATCGCGATCCACCGCTGATTGTACGTGTGCTTCACGGCGCGAGGGATTTGCCGGAAGTACTGCGGGACTCCTGACACGGGCGCGTTGATGGCCTTGCGGATGATCCGCCGACCACGATCAATGGCGCCTCGCTTGGGGTCATAGCGATTTCCCCCCCATATCGGTCCACTTGAACTGGGGGAATAGCATATCTGCGCGCGTTTCGAACAAAGTTCACGTTATAGTCCCCGCAGATTTCGGATATCGCCGTGCGGGTGCTAATTTACCTACGCTATTTGGACAAATGTGGGAACTCTATTATGCGGAAAACAAGCAATAATGCCCGTTAACCTGGACAAGCCTCAGAAGTGGAAGGCCGACATCGCTCAGTCGGTTGATATGTACAATCAATGGTTCATGAATTTCGCCCCGAGAGCCTTCCGGGATTCCCGGATCAAGGCGACCAGGGATGTTGAAGCGACCCTTAAATCCACGGAAAACCTTACCAATATCAAACCCGAGACCATGCGTCAGTGCCCCGGCGTATTGCCCACTTTGCGCATGTCCACCTGCCCACCGTTGGCGGTGGATCGCTTGATCGGCCTTGCGGGCGTGCCCCAAAGCATGGTTAAGCGCATGGAGAAGAAAAAGAAACTTCCAGTGCACTTGACAGGGGACGCACTCGATATCGAGCTGCGGAAGATAGGAGCCGTCATCGAGAAAATGGCAGATCCCGACATTTTTGTTTGGATCGGGCGCGCCAAGCCAGCGACAAAGGCGGAAATCCATCGTGCCGCGACTATCGTCGCTGATCGCCTTCGCGGGTCCGTAGCGAATCCCATCGTCAGAAATGCTCAGGAAAAGCGCCAACTCGATTACATCGCCTCCTGGTTAGAGGCACGGCACTACTCTCGGCTTCCTGACCAGTCGGGCGTTTCCTTCCGTGAAATGCCGCCTGGCACCTACGCATTTCATATGAATATCGCTGTAGGCGGAGATCACGGAAGCAAGACAACTAATATCCCCATCGATGCAGTAATAATGCGTCGGACCGCCGGCGATGGGGATTTCCCGCTCTTGGTAGAGGCCAAATCCGCGGGCGACTTCACCAATCCCAACAAGCGGCGCAAGGAAGAAGCGCAAAAGATCAATCAACTCCGCACCACTTACGGGCCGGATGTGGAGTTTGCGCTCTTTCTGTGCGGTTATTTCGATAGCGGCTATCTCGGCTACGAAGCTGCGGAAGGCATTGACTGGGTTTGGGAGCACCGGATCGACGAACTCCAGGAATTTGCGCTATGAGCGCCTTGGGCCGTATCGAGAGAGAGAGAGTTGCCCTTCAGGCGATGCTCGACAGTGGAAAAACATCCGCGGAGCGCAACCGCATGGGGCAATTCGCAACGCCAACCGAACTCGCCCGTGAAATCCTTTCGCATGGAACACGCCTGTTGTCGCCCGTCGCGCCAATACATTTCCTTGATCCAGGCATTGGCACGGGTTCATTCTATTCTGCATTGCGGGCCATCGTCCCTGACGAGCGGATCGAGAGCGCCACGGGTTTCGAGATCGATCCGCATTATGGAAAGCCCGCCAGCCGGTTTTGGGCTGACACTCCCCTCGATATTCGCCTGGACGATTTCACAAAGGCCGAACCAAGGGAGCCTTGCACGAATCTTCTGATCTGCAACCCTCCCTACGTTCGGCATCATCACATGGATGCCCGGACCAAGGCCGATCTTCAGCGTCTGACGGAACAAGCGTGTGGAGTGAAGGCCAGTGGCCTGTCGGGGCTCTACTGCTATTTCATGGGGTTGTCGCACAAGTGGATGGTTCCCGGCGCTATTGCGGGATGGCTCATTCCTAGCGAATTTATGAGCGTGAACTATGGAAGGGCGCTCAAGATCTATCTCTTGAAGAAGGTGACACTCCTTCAAATCCACCGCTATGATCCCGAAGACGTGCAGTTTAGGGATGCGCTCGTATCTTCGGCTGTGGTTTGGATAAAAAACACGCCGCCACCCGAGGATCATGCGGCAATCTTCTCCTATGGAGGCACGCTGGAGGCGCCAGCTCTTGCCCGACAGGTATCGATCGCGGATCTTGCCTGTGAGGCCAAATGGACGCGGTATCCGAAAGCAGAGAACGCGACGAAGCGCGCCGGAATCACCTTGGGCGATCTCTTCGATATCAAGCGCGGTCTTGCCACCGGCGACAATAGCTTCTTCATCATGGACCGCGCGCAGATCATGGCCCGTGGCCTTCCGATCGAATGCTTTACGCCCGTTCTGCCCAGCTCCCGTTACCTTCCGGAGGATGAGATCCTGGCCGATGAAAATGGGCTGCCGCTCACCGAAAAACAGCTATTTCTGCTCGATACTCGCTTAACGGAAGACGAGATAGCCGTGCGCTTTCCCACGCTGAAAGCGTATCTTGACTCCGGCTGCGAAGGCGAAAAACCGGTTTCAAAACGCTATCTGTGCCGCTCCCGGCGCCCTTGGTACGCACAGGAAAACAGACCGCCGGCACCGATTGTTTGCACCTACATGGGGCGAAGCAAGCCGGGGGCAAAGCCTTTTCGCTTCATCCTGAATCATGGTCGGGCGACCGCTTGTAACGTCTATTTGATGCTCTATCCCAAGCCCTTGCTGGCCTGTGCTGCCTCAAGGGAGCCGGCTATCATTCGGGAAGCCTGGAAATTCCTGAATCAGATAGAATCCAGCGAACTGTTAAGCCACGGTCGCGTCTATGGCGGCGGATTGCATAAACTGGAGCCGAAGGAATTACGCGGGGTTCCAGCAGAAGAATTGATCGCGCGGCTTCCGGAAATCGTGCCGATCGGCCGGCAGCTAGACTTGTTGGAAAGTGTAATTGCTTAGCTTTGCGCGCTGAATATTCGGTATGACTGCAACACGCAAGGTCATCATCACCTGTGCGCCCACCGGGGCGATCCATACTCCGTCCATGTCGCCGCATCTGCCGGTGACCCCGGAGGAGATCGCTGCCGCCGCCATCGCCGCCTCGGAGGCGGGCGCCGCCATCCTGCATCTGCACGGTCGCGATCCCGCGGATGGGCGCCCGACCCAGGATCCGGACGTATTCCGCAAGTTCCTGCCACAGATCAAGGCGAGTACGGACGCCGTGATCAACATCACCAGCGGTGGCAGCCCGCACATGACCGTGGACGAGAGGCTGCAACCGGCGTTGCAGCTCCAACCGGAGGTGGCTTCCCTGAACATGGGTTCCATGAATTTCGGCCTTTATCCCATGCTCAACCGATTCAAGGAGTTCAAGTACGCGTGGGAGCGCGATCACCTGGAGAAGAGCCGCGATCTGGTCTTCAAGAATACCTTCGCGGATATCGAGCGCATACTCACTGCCTGCAGCGAGAACGGTACGCGCTTCGAGTTCGAGTGCTATGACATTTCCCATGTCTACAACCTGGCTCACTTTGTCGATCGAGGCTTGGTCAAGCCGCCCCTCTTCGTGCAGAGCGTGATGGGTATCCTCGGCGGGATCGGCGCTCACCCCGACGACCTTCTGCACATGCGCCGCACCGCGGACCGTCTGTTCGGCGACAGCTATCGATGGTCGGTGCTCGGCGCCGGCCGCAACCAGATGCCCATCGCGCGTCAGGGGGCGGGTCTGGGGTCGAATATCCGCGTGGGTTTGGAGGACTCCCTCTGGGCGGGGCCGGGGCGGCTCGCGGAGTCCAACGCCCAGCAAGTGACCATGGCCCGGGAAATCGTGGACGAACTGGGCCTGCAAATCGCAACGCCGGACGAGGCTCGGGAGATGCTTGGCCTCAAGGGCGGGGATGCGGTCGCGTTCTAACCCGTCAGAAGTGGACGACCGAGCGGATGCTCTTGCCCTCGTGCATGAGATCGAAAGCCGTGTTGATGTCTTCCAGTCCCATGGTGTGAGTGATCATTTCATCGACCTTGATCTCTCCGGCCATGTACTGTTTGACCATGCCGGGGAGCTGACTTCGACCCTTCACACCGCCGAACGCGCTGCCGCGCCAGACGCGCCCGGTCACCAACTGGAACGGCCGCGTGCCGATCTCCTGCCCCGCGCCGGCCACGCCGATGATGGTCGATTCACCCCAACCCTTGTGGCAGCACTCGAGCGCGGCGCGCATCAGGTTGACATTGCCGACGGCCTCGAACGAATAGTCCACGCCGCCGCCGGTGAGATCGACGATGACGTCCTGAATCGGCGCGTCATGGTCCCTCGGGTTGACGAAATCGGTGGCTCCCAATGCCGTTGCCATCTCAGCCTTGTCCGGATTGATATCCACGGCGAGAATCCGTCCGGCCTTCGCCATCACGGCACCCTGAATCACGCTCAGGCCGACGCCTCCGAGGCCGAATACCGCCACCGTTGCGCCGGGTTCCACCTTGGCGGTATGGAGCACGGCGCCGATGCCGGTGGTGATGCCGCAGCCGAGCAGGCACACTTTTTCCAGCGGCGCCTCCATACTCACCTTGGCCACCGCGATCTCCGGCAACACCGTGTACTCCGAGAACGTCGAGGTACCCATGAAGTGCAGAATCTGCTTGCCTCCCTGGGAGAAACGGCTTGTTCCGTCGGGCATCACGCCCTGGCCCTGGGTGACCCGAATCGCCTGGCAGAGATTGGTTTTGCCGGAGGTGCAGAATGAACATTCGCGGCATTCGGGCGTATACAGAGGAATGACATGGTCGCCGGCTTTGACGCTGGTAACGCCCTCACCGACCTCCTCGACGACCGCGCCGCCCTCGTGACCGAGGATTGACGGGAACGCGCCCTCCGGGTCCTCGCCCGAGAGGGTGAACGCATCCGTGTGGCAAACGCCCGTGGCCACGATTCGCAGTAACACTTCGCCGGCTTTCGGCCCGGCGATGTCGATCTCTTCTATGGAGAGGGGTTGCCCGGCTTCCCAGGCTACGGCCGCTCTGGATTTCATTGCAAATGGTTCCTTTTGTTGTGGTTGGTCGGATACGACGGGAATCTATCGGCACAATTCAGTGACGCAAACGGACTCAAGCGTTCGGCCCTTGGGGGGTACGGGTAGCCCGGCGTCGACCATCAATTCACGCAGGAAGTCAGCAGTCTCCGGATGCGCGATCGACGACTGGACGCCCACTCTCACCAAGCCGTCGGCGTAGTCGATCGCCTGCCAGGTCTTTCCGTACAGGTTGTGGATACTGTCACGGCTGCCGACGTCCCGAACTGCCATGTCGGCGCCGCGATCGACGAGTATCTGCACGATTTCGTTGCGTCCCTTGTGTGCTGCGCCCATTAGAGCGGTGCGGCCGTCCCTGTCGCGGACATTGACGTCGGCTCCAAGCTCAAGCAGCCAATTCACGGTCTGTACGTTCCGATCTCTCGACCATTCGTGGGTCACGCCCTCAACCCAGCCGATGCCGGACGCCACCATGAGCACGGTGGTGCCATTGTCGGTGGCGATGAGCGGGTCGGCGCCTGCGTCGAGGAGCCGCTGCAGCAGGTCCGTATCGCTGGACTGTGCCGCCCGCCAGAAGGGCGTCGCACCTTCCTCGCGCAACCATTGGTGAGTAAAGATTGTTCGAGTTTCCGTGCTCGATTTCATGCGTGCATCGGGGTCGGCGCCGCGATCGAGAAGCAACTCGATATATTCCATGTGATCCATGTCCGGTTTTCGCGTTGGATAGTCGCCGTTCTCGATGTTGCGGTTATCCGTCGCGATATACAGAGGCGTCCAGCCTCCGTTGTTGGCAACGGCAGGGTCTGCGCCACGCTCCAGGAGGTACGCGCCGAGTTGGTAGTAGCGGTTCTGAGTGGCGGTGAGCAGCGCGGTCCAACCGTATTCGGTCACCTGGTTTACGTCGGCGCCGGAATCCAGCAGAATCCGCGTTGATTCCATGTCGTTATGGCGCGCTGCGAAAACTAGGGCGGTAAGCCCTCCGGTTATGGGTCGTTCGCGCCGGTACCCGCCGAAGTCGCCCACCGCATCGGCCGGCTGGACGGAATCGCCGGTGGCTTCCCGCGCCGCTTCCTCGCTGACCACCGATACAGGGGCCTCGGCCGTATCATCGCCGCCGCTCTGGATGACCGAGATCGAGGTCCCTGCCTGGCCCACGGCCCGCAGGTATTCGTCGATACGCTCCTTCGGAGTCGGCGCCAGGTAGGGGCGACGCGGCTGGCGGATCGGGTCGGACCGTAGACTGAGGTCCGCGCCGCGATCGACCAGCGCCTGGACAGCCGGCGGGTTGTCATAGGCGGCAGCCCACATCAGGGCCGTGGTACCGCGTACGGTCTCCCGGGCATTGATGTCAGCGCCTCGGTCGATGAGCAACTCGATGGTATCCACGCTGCCCGTGCGGGCCGCCATCATCAGCGTCGTCTCGCCGTTGGGCAGCGTCTCCCGAGGGTCGGCGCCGGCATCCAGCAACCGTTCCACCATGGCTGCGTTGCCGGTTTCCGCAGCCAGCGACAGCGGCGTCACTCCCGCTCGGTTGCGGGCCGTAACGTCGGCTCCCGCGTCGATCAACTGGGCCGCCAACTCTGGCCGATCTTCATAGACCGCCCAGTGGAGTGCCGTGGCGCCGTCGCTCTGAGGCTCGTTCACGTCCGCGCCGCGACCGAGCAAAGCCGCGACGGCAGCGGCGTCTCCGCGCATAGCTGCATCCGCGAGGTCGCCGGCCACTGCGACTTGCGCGGCGGTACTCGAGAGCGCCACCAGTATCAGCATGGAGACCGCTCCGGAGCTCGACCTGGTCGGATACATCATGACCTCTCCTCTCTGCATCCGGTTGAGCGCTACGCGATCAGGCCCTCAAGCCGGCCGGTGCTGTCGCCGATGTTCTCCCGATGGATCCCGTAGGCATCCAGGACGCTCAGCAACAGATTTCCGGTGGGCACTTCCCTGGTGGGATACTCGAGGTGCCGGTTGCCTGCCATCTTGCCGGATGCGCCGCCGATCAGGACGTGGGGAACGTCATAGTGCAGATGCTGATTGGAGTCGCCCATGTTGGTGCCGTAGAGCACCAGGGAATGATCGAGCAACGTGCCGTCGCCCTCGGGGATCGAATTCAGCTTCTCGATGAAGTGAGCCAGGGTCTGCACGTGGTAGCGGTTTATCCTCGCGTACTCGGCAATTCGTCCGGGGTCGCCTGCGTGGTGGGATCCGCCATGGAAGCTCACCGTCGTGCCGCTTTCCGGATAGACGCGGCTGGTGAGGTCACGGGCGTACAGCAAGGTGGACACGCGCGTGATGTCAGCCTGAAATGCCAACGCCAACAGATCGAACTGCAGACGGATGTGTTCGTCGAACGACTCCGGAACGCCGTACGGTAAAGGCATGTCCGGTGTTTCCGTCGATGCCTGGGCGGCGATCTTGAGCCGCCGCTCCAGTTCACGGATATCCTCGACGTACTGCTCGAGCCGGATTCGGTCGCTGTAGCCCACATCGACCTCCAGCCGCGCCAGACTACCGGTTATCGAGTCCAGAATGCTTCGCTGAGCCTGTCGGCGCGCGTCGCGCTCCTCGGGCGTGCCGCCATCGCCGAAGAGCCGCTCAAATACCACCTGGGGATTGATTTCCATGGGCAGCGGACGCTCGGGCGTCTGCCACGAAATGGAGTTTGTGTACGCGCAGCTATAGCCTTCGCCACAGGCGGAACTCGCTCCCGGATCCTCCACGGCGAGCTGCAGCGACGGCAGCAGCGTTTCCTGACCGATCTTCCGGGCAATCTGTTGGTCAATGGTTGTGCCGACGTAAATATCTGCGCCCGTCGTCTTTTTCGGCTTATCGGCACACAGAAATGCCGCGGCGACGAAGTGATCCGCGCCGGTTACTCCCGGCGGCGGTTCGGCCGACTTGCACCAGAGCCCACTGGTAACGATCACGTGGTCTCTGAATGCCTCAAGCGGTTCGTAGATAAAGGGAAAGCTGAAGTTGGAACCGGTCTTTTCCGGTACCCAGTAGCCCGGCGCCGCGCCGTGGGGCACGAAGATGCCGACAAAGCGTGTCGGCGTTTGCGGCGTCTGTGCCCTGGCGGTGCGAATTCCCGCCGGTACCATGGCATCGAGAAACGGCAATGCCAGGGTGGCTCCCGCACCGCGCAGAAACGTTCGCCGTGGAATGTGTTTCCTGGTGATGAAGTTCATCGGCTCTTTCTATTTGCGATGGCCGCAGTCGCCATCTCGAGTGTACGCTGTGTCTCTCCCGACGCCAATCCTTCCGGCTCTTCGCCGCCCTTCATATTCATGCGAAAGGGTTCGCTGCCGACGATCGCCTGAATGATCGAATTGAGTCGATAATCATCGCTCGCCGCCTGATTCACAACAGAACGAACAACCGGCATATCATAGTACTCGACTCCTCTGCCGAGCGCATAAGTCAGGAGTTTTTCTGTCAAGGACCGGACAAATTGCTCCGAGTACTTTAGGAAGAACTCTCGAAGCTCCACCGGCCCGCCGACCCGGGTGCCGTCGTACATGATGGAGACGGCATTGATCGGCTCGCCGGCGTCCTCATCGCGCCACCGGCCGACGGCATCGAAGTGCTCCATCGCGAAACCGAACGGATCCATGATCTTGTGGCAGGCGGAACAGACGGGATCCCCGGTGTGAGCCTCGAGTTGTTCGCGGATTGACGGCTGACGCCGATCGCCCGCGGCGGTTGTATCGACCGGTTCAAGGTCAGGTACGTCCGCGGGCGGATCAGGCGCCGGCGTGCCCAACAGGTTCATCAGGATCCAGTTGCCCCTGATAACCGGCGAGGTACGGGCCGGTACGGAAGATACGGTCAATATGCTGCCCTTGCCGAGCAAGCCCCGGCGAATATCGAACTCCTCACCCAGTTCCACGCGGCGGAAGCGGCTGCCCCTGACGTTGCGGATGCCGTAGTGCTTGGCCAACCGCTCGTTGACGAAGGTGTGGTTGGCGGTCAGCAGATCGATGGCGCTGCGTCCTTCACGCAGAATACTGTCGAAAAACAGTTCGGTTTCGCGGCGCAGCGCCTGGCGCAGGTTGTCGTCGAAATCCGGGAATAACTCGACCACCGGAGCGTGTACGTCGAGGCTTCGAAGCCCAAGCCATTGTCCGGCAAAGTTCTCGGTGAGCGCTCGCGAACGCTCGTCAACGAGCATGCGCTGTACCTGGGATCGGAGAACGTCGGGATCGCTGAGCGTGCCCTGTTCGGCGATCGTCAGGAGTTCATCGTCGGGAACGCTGCTCCACAAGAAGAACGATATTCTGGACGCCAGTTCCAGATCGCTGATTGGATATGTCTCGCCCGCGGCGACTTCCGCCGGCTCGGCCTCGGCACGATAAATGAACTTCGGATCCGACAGGGCGCGTTGCACGATCATCTGGACGCCGCTGTCTAAGTCCCCGCCTGTTCGGCCGGAGCGGAAAAAGCCCATCAAGGTGTCGATATCGTCAGGGGTGTGGAAACCGCGATAGGCCCGGCGTGCGAGAGTTGAAGCGATCTGCCTGGCACAGGCTTCCTCTTCATCGGTATTGTCCAGAGTATCTTCCGGCGAGCAAACGAAGATCTTCTCGCGGCTGGCCATGGTTGTGGCTTGCGCCGCATCGAATGGGCCTTCGATCCGTACGCTGCCCACATGCGGATAAAACGTGAAACCAGGCAGCCCGCCGGTTTCGATGGTTGTGCGTTCGAATGCGTGGTTCAAATCCAGGCCCGGGGCGTAGTTCGTCGCCAGGAACGTCACACCCACCTTGTGCATCCCGGCTGTGACGGGGATGGTTACCTCGATGCTCTGCAGTTGGCCGGAGCCTCCGATAAAACTCTCGATGTGGAACTCTGTGTCCCAATCGAAAAGTGCGGTACGCTCGCCGTCGAGCAGCACTTCAAGTTGTTCGCCCCGAACTTCGCCGAAGGGACGAAAATTGCCCATGTTGCCCAAGGTGACCGCGAACGTGCGTATCGTGTAATTCCCGTCGGCCGGGAAGAAATGCTCGATGAGCGTTCCACCCCGGGTACCGAACGGCAGGCCCTCAATGTGATAATTCTGGTTGACGTCTTCAGCAAGCCGGTAAAGCGTCTGCGACGGTGCCGACACGCTTCCAACGGCCAGTCGGCTGATCTTTCCGGCGGCTGACAAATAGGCCTCAAGCAATGCCGGCGACAGCCCGAGCGTGCCTGCCTGGTTGTCGAATCCCCGGCTTGAGTCGTCGGCAGGCAGAAACTGCGTGGCGTCGACATCCACCGCTAGCAGATCGCGTATGGCGGCGCCGTATTCGGCCCGGTTGAGCCTGTGCAAACCCGGCGCGGGGAATTGCGCGACGGTCGTGCGATCGAGCTGGTTTTCAAGCCACGAGGCGAACCCTTCGTATATTTCGGCATTTGGGCGCCTGGCCCCCGAAGGGGGCATCTGGCCGGCTCGAAGCTTGCGGGCCACCTTCTCGAAGATTTCGGCGTGGGCGCCGACATCGTTGAGATCGACGCGGCTCAACACCAGGTCGCCTTCGCGATCGACGTAGTTGTGACAGTGAGTACAGTAAGTACCCAGCATCGCCTTGTATTGGGCGGCATCGTATTGGCTGGCGTCGGGCGAGGGCTGGCATGCGCTCAGCACGAGCGACAGCCCGATTCCGGGGAGGATCGGAGTTCGGCTCTTCAACGCATTCACCTTGATCAAACCCTACCGCGCAAGGTTGTCTTCATCGAATTCAAGCCGTTGGTCGTCAAGCGTTAACAGGCCCCAATATTATAGTTCGTGTTTATCGATGTTCGACGAACCGAGTATACTCAAACCGAACGGTTCGGTAGAATGCGCGGACACCAAGACAATGCTACGGGACCCGAATAACAAACAATCGCTTGTCCAAGCGCTAGTTCGGCTACAGGCCCCGGACATGCTTGGATCTGAATCTATCCGTTCCGAGAAGTTCAACTGATATGCGAGACAAGCCTCCATTTCGCGCCGATCACGTCGGTAGCCTGTTACGGCCGGATCATCTGTTGGGGATGAGGGCGCGGGCAAAAGCCGGCGATGTCGGCGCCGCGGAACTGCGTTCCATTGAAGACGAATGCATCCGAGACGTCGTGCGTATGCAGGAAGCGGTCGGCCTGCAATCGGTTACAGATGGCGAGTATCGGCGCGAAAGCTTTCACGGCGACTTCATCGGCCAGATCGAGGGCGTTGAATTCAAGCAGCTCTTCACGCCGGGTGGACCCGGGTCCGGCCAGCATCAGGCGCCCTTCGTTGCGGTCGTGTCGGAAAAGATGCGGCTGCCTAATGGCGGCATCGAGATCGCGAATTTTCGTTACGTGAACTCGCTGACCGCGCGGACCGCCAAGCAAACCATTCCTTCTCCGACGATGACGCATTTTCGCGGAGGCCGGGAGGCCATCGACGAGGAGGCATATCCTGAAATGAATCATTTCTTTGCCGATCTGGCCCAGGTGTATCGGGATGAGATAATGGGGCTTGCCGATGCCGGGTGCCGTTACCTGCAGATGGACGATACCAATCTCGCCTATCTCTGTGACGACGAGATGAGGGCCCAGGCAAAGGCCCGTGGCGAAAACCTGGAGAATTTACTTCACGACTACGCTCACTTGATCAATGAGTCCATCGCCGGGCGACCCGAGGACATGGCGGTCTGCGTTCACATGTGCAGGGGCAACGCGCGCAGCCGCTGGTTTGCCGAGGGCAGCTACGATCCGATAGCCGAGATCATCTTCAACGAAATGAACGTTGACGGATTCTTCATGGAATACGACGACGATCGTTCCGGTGATTTCTCGCCGCTCAGGTTTGTCCCCAAGGACAAGATGATTGTACTCGGTCTCGTCACGACAAAGACCGGTGAACTGGAGGATCGGGACGTGATCAGGCGCCGTATCGACCAGGCCGGGCAATTTCTCGATATGGAGCAAATCTGCCTGTCGCCGCAGTGCGGATTTGCCAGCGTCTCGGAAGGCAACCTGCTGAGCGAGCCAGAGCAAAAGGCCAAACTTGCGATGATCGTCGAACTCGCCGCAGAGATTTGGGGTTAACGCACGTCGGTGAGCGATAAGGGTTGATCTCTAAACCGGCTGGCGCGCGACTCGGACCCACGTTGGGCCTCCCGGCGCTGAAGAGGCCGCAAAGAGCCCGGATCAGCGGTACCTTGATACGCCGCATCGTTTATCAGGGTGTGTCCAATTCGGGTCCGACCATGCGAGCCGCGTCCAGGTTGTTTTCCTGGCACAGGTAGTCGAAGGGTTCGTTGCCGTCGCCCCATGGACTGTACCAACCGCCTGTCCATGGTTCCGTATACGCTCCGGGGTCATCGATGGTGACCTCATACCTGAGCCTCTCAAAGCCTGGCCGCGAGATACGCTCGGTCAGATGCAATTGTGACGTATGCGGTACGCCCGTGCGCGTCAACCAGAATCGCTCGTTGAACCCCACGGTGTCGATCACCAGGGTATCCCCTTCCCAATGACCCACGGAATGGCCGAACCATGTGGGGCGCGGGTTCTCCGGATGGGGACGGCCGTCCATGTAGACGACCCGCCACGAATGAGGTACGCCGACACTGAGGAAAATGATCTCCTGATTTTCCGGGCGATCGATGATCTCGAAACCGTAGGGTGTGTGGAACATCCTCGGCCCGCCGGAGGGCTTGCAGCGCGTATGCGGATCGTCCTTGGTGAACGTCGCCTGACGGTATTCGTAGAGCGCCCGCGCCCAGGGTTGGAAGGGGACGTCGTCGATATGGAGGTTCAGTTCGAGGTTGAATCCGCGGACATCGTTTTCGAATTCTCGAGTGTGGTCGAAGAGATTCGTACCGACCGGACCGTCCCAGTTTCCAGTCTCGCCCGGCGGCGCCGTCAGGCTGATTCGCCCATCGGGCCAGCGGGGCGCAGGCCGGACCTCCCCGGTCCCGTCCTGGCTCCACGCCGACGGCGCCCGGCCCACGTACATACAGACGACCAGGGCAGTGGAGATACCGGCCACGGCGCGTACCGCCGAGCGTTTCTTTTTCATATCGGAATTCCCGGCTCCCGGTCAGGGCTGACCGGAGGTAATCGTCTGTTGTTCGCTGGATGCGGCGCCGAGCACCTCACCGGTGGTCGCGAGCTTGACCTCGCGAGCGTTGGCGTTGTTGCTGCCGTCGCGCGCGCGGGTGGCGTGCACCTCGAGGACATCGCCGATGGCCATGGAGTTCCGCTTCCAGCCCCGGCGCTGAAGCAGGTGCGGCGGCCCCATTTCGAATCCCCAGTTCTCAATTGCGCCGGTTTCCTCGTTCTTCACGTCGATGTAGAAATAGACGTGCGGATTCATCCAGTCGATCCTGGTCACGATGCCCGTCATCGCGATCGGTTTGTCGGGGTCGAACTGCGAGATAAAGGAGTGATGCGCCATCGCGGGTGCTGCCGCTGCGAGGGCCAAGACCACGCCTGCAAGCCGCGAAATGAAAATTCCGTTCATTACGTATACCTCGAAGTCAGCCATCCCCCTGGAGAATGGAACCCATTGAGAGTGTAGCCAAACCCTGCGTTGCGGAACGCATCAGCGATTATCCTCGCAGAACCTTTCCTCGATCTCGCCGCCCTCGACCCAGCCCACAGTCCACTCCGCGTTCCACGGCCGCGTGTAAGTCAGGGGGTCATCGATGGTGAGTTCATATTCTAATGTGTGGAAATCGGGTCTTGAAAACCGCTCCGTGAGACGCAGTGCTTCGGTGTGCGGGAGACCGCCGTTGGAGAACCAGAATCGGGCATTGAAGCCGCTGGATTCCACCGCCAGTACATCCTCCTCCCAGCGGCCGGACGAATGGCCATAGTACGTGCCGACCACTTCTTCGGGGTTCGGCGGGGAACGCCCGTCCAGGTAGATCACCCGCCAGTTGCGGTTGCCGCCTCCGAATACCACGTAGACGCGCTCGTAATGGCGATCCTGAATGATTCGAAAGCCACCGGGGGCGTGAAGATGGCGCGGGCCGGCGGGCGAAATGCAGAATCGGACTGGATCGTCCTCCAGGCCGTTGTTCTGCCGGAACTCGTAGAGGGCTTGCGCCCAGGGCTGAAACGGCGCCACCCGGCCCGCGTCGCCGATGTCGGACAGTATGCCCCGTGCGTCCATTTCGACGTCCACGCCCGTTTCCACAAGCGAGCTGACGCTTGCCGGCCCCCAATAGCCTTTTTCGCCCGATACGCGATCGAGGTTTACGCGGCCGCCGTCGAGACGCGGTGTCGGTCGGTCGGATTGTTCTGTCTCGCCCGGCGGCGCGGAGCAGCCGACGGCGGCCAGGGCGGAAACCAGCAGCCACGCAAAGCGCCCGGCAAGGGATCTTTTGGGGGCGAATTGGCGGATGCGATTCACGTTACTCCCGGGCGATTCTGAAATCTCCCTCCACGTCGCCGCGGCGCCACGTGCCTTCAAGGGTCCTGTTGTAGGAGCCGATGTCGTCGAGTTGGCCATCGATAACGATGGTTACCGGGTTACCGGCGTCGTTTCGGCCCTCCGCCTCGATGTGCACGGTCCAGTCATCGGGATTCAATACGGCCGCGGTGAACGGCTCGGAGTCCGGGCCGGGATTGATCATGCCGCTAATATCGTTTCCATCCCACGCCATGACCAGTACCACCGGCGTGCGGTCCGTTTGCGTTGCGCCCCAGTCGCCGCGCCACGTGCCATCCAGTGGGAATCCCTCCTGTGCAAACGCCGTCATCGGCAGCGCCAGGGCGGTCATGTAAAAAAGAATTATTTGTCGCATTCCTGTTTCGAAGCGTTGGCACGTGCACTACGTCGAATATAGCATGCAATAGCGACCCGAACGGAGCGGTTCGTCTACAACCAGCTGAGAGGTTTTCAGGCGTTTATTTTCCGATTGGCTGGGGTTCTGGCAAATCCTTCCAATAACCCTTCAAGACGCGACATCCGCTCGCGAAGGCCGGCCTCCAGTTGAGTCATTCGCTCCCTGAGACTGCCAATATCTGCATGCATGGCCTTCTGAATATTCCACAGGAAGCTTGCCAAGGCGATACCTACGCCGAAAATTGCAAACAAATTCGCGAATAAAAGCGCAAACGACTCTTGACTCATGGAATTGCTCCCCTCATGAGGGCCGAGAATGGGTTAGTTCCGTTGCCGGTACTATATCAGAGGCAATGCGCAAGCCGGCGCGTGGAATATGGTTGTTAAACGTTGAAAAAGGCCTTGAGGAAATCGTCGACGATGCGACGGCAATTCCGGCGAACGTCCTTGTTGGAAGGCATGTTGACGCGGCATTCGCGTTCGAGCACGAGTCGTTGGCCTACCATCGCTACGAAATAGGCTCCCAACACGTTTGGCTCAAATTCCGTCTCCTCGCGATGCGCGGTGAATAGTTCAATCAAGGGACCTTCCGCCTGAAGCGGGCCTACTTCAAAATAGTGTTGTCCGACTTGGGGCGAATTGCGTGATACCTGGAAAATCAGCCGGCGAAAGTCCAGGGTCCGATCCGAGTTGAGCGTAAACGCGATCGTCTCGGCGATGCGGATGAGTGCCTCGCGAAGGTCAACCGTGCCGATCTCCACGGCGTGGGCCGCCTCCAGTTCCCTTCCGTAGAATTCCAGTTCCTTTTCTATGACCGCTTCAAGCAAGGCTTCCTTGCTCGAAAAGTAGCGGTAAATGGACTCTTTTGAAATTCCCGACTTTCGCGCCATGGCCGATATGCTGGTACCCGCGTAGCCGTGAGCCAGGAACCATTCGCTGGCGACATCCAGGATTTGAGCCTTCTTGTCTACCCGCGAAGATCCGGATACCGGCTTCTGCCCGGATTTCATGCCTTGCTCAGAAAATTGTGCGCTTGTTGCCTCGATAGCTCGCAGGTAATCAGTAATTCGTGCACGAGTAAGGCTTGACCGTCTCGCCGGGCCGCCAGACCCACTGTTTCCTCATGGTGACGGACTCGGTAAAGGTTTCCGCGTCGGTAACGGTGATGGTGTAGTCGAGATTCGCACCATCGCCGCTGACCGAGAACCGTTCCTCAAACCGGGCCTGGCTGCTCTGCGGAATACCGCCGGAACTGAAGTAGTCCCAGTCCACGGAATGCGTCTCCACGACCAGGTCGTCGCCATCCCACTGTCCCACCGAATAGCCCAACAGAGCGCGCGAGACATCGGCGCTGCCCGCTTCAGGGTCCATGTGAATCCTCCGCACCAGATCGTATTCTTCGATGTGGAACAGAATGTCGTCGCCGTCCCGGGTGAACGCCACGGGGTAGGGCTGGTGCATGATCCACGGCATGCCCTTGGGGGTGCAGTCGCCGATGGGATTGTCCACCAGGGGATCGAATGCCGCGCGCGCCGCGGCCGCCGATGCCGTCAGCGGATATTCGTCCAACCCCATATACCGTCCCGGGCCGTTAAAACGCGTGCTCCAGACACGAAAGATGCCCTGGTCCGCCGCGCCGGCATCGCCGTCCCCCAGCCAGTAATCGGACCGGCCGAGATGTTCTTCCGTCCAGTGAGGCGCAACGCCGGGACGCGTCACCACCTCGCGACCGTCGGCCAGCAAAATGTTGTTGATCCACATTTCGCTATCGCCGTCCCTGGCCGGGTAGCCGGCGACGGCGACGCGGTCTCCCTCGCTCAAGAGACTGGGATCGACATCCATACGGCTCAGGATGCTCACGGAATTGGTTTCGATGTCCCAGGAAGCGCCTTCCGCTGTCCTTATGGTGAATTGCACATGCGGATTCCGCCACATGAGCCGGGTGATCTCGCCCTCAAGCTCGGTCAGGTTGTCCATGTCGAAAACGCCGCTGAAAGCGTGATGGCCAACGCCCGAAATCGGCAGCAGACCGAGCAATCCAACCGCAATGGCGGCGAAGCCGCGAAACTCGTTTCTCATGATTCGTTCTCCCCAAGGCAACATCAATGCCAGGTCACTTCCATGGCAAAGAAATGATCGAAGACCTCGCGCCCGGGATGATTCCGGTCGTTCCGTTCAGGGCTTCGGATATAGAAGTCCAGCTGCTGGGCGGCGGGATTGACGCTCCCGGCTTCGCCCGTATCCGGCTGCAGCATGACCTGCAATGTGTCCCGGTGGCGCATCCCCTGCGTCACCATGAAGTGCAGTTCGTAGTCTTCGTACAATTCCTCGCCGTTCAGGGTGGCGTGCCCGTACCCCCAACCGGCGACGTAGAGCAGGCTCTTGGGCCAATTCATATCCCCGCAACCGGAGTTGCCGTGCTCGAAAAGGTAGGCGGCGATGCCGCCGTCCTGGCAGGGCGAGAACTCATGCACGCGGTCAAGTTCCACCACGTAGCGCCCTTCGGGCAACTCGAGCTCCGCGCGGAAGGTGCCGGTGTTGTCGATTTCATTGACGTCGATGGACACTTCACCTGCCACCGCATGCAGATTAGCCGCGTCGTCGCCCATGTGGTCCCAAGGGGCAGAATCGTCGAGATTTCCGACCTGATGTACTCGCCGGCCGGTGATTACGAAGCGCCCATCGTAGAGTGCATGCTGCTCCGGCGAGTAGAGGCCCATGAGAGTGTCGGGTTGGGATCGGGGCCCCCGTTCTTCCTGTGCCGTCGCCAGTGTGCCGGTCAACTGGGCCGCCGCCAACAACCCGGTGCCGATGACAACCGTTCTCCCGATCCCTCCAGAGGCCTTTTTCTGGGCCATATTCCTGTCCTCACGACCGCTATTTCACGATTCTACTACCTGCCGGCGCTTCCCGGCGAGGAAACTCGTGCAGACCGACCGTTCATGGGACTCGATCACGGCAAGAGTCCACAAACGCTTTGATTGAAGGCTATCATGGTTATCGAATCCGGGTATCCAGTGTGAATAGAGAGCCGAAGTGAGCGCCTGCCGTGGCCGCTAGAAAAATTGAAATCAACCTGCCATTGTTTGTCTGCGTCCTGTTTTGCGCCGTTCCCGCTTCCGCACAGGAAAATGTCGCCCAGGAGGCCATGGAGGCGGAGTTTTATTTCGCGCGCGTCGCGTTCGGCGTTCACGGCGGACGATACGGCGGCGGACGTGATGAACCGTGGTTGCGGGATTGGCCGGAAGCGGAACACCACTTCATGCAGGGTGTGCGCAGACTGACTCGAATCGACGCGGCTCGCGTCAACCGGCAAGTCAACCTGACCGATGACAGGCTCTTCGACTACCCGGTGATCTACGCGGTCAAGGTGGGGTACTGGCGCCTGAGCGACGAGGAAGCTGCGCGGCTCAGGGAGTATCTATTGCGCGGCGGGTTCCTGATCGTGGACGACTTCCACGGGCCCTACGAGTGGGCCCAGTTCTCGGAATCCCTGAAGCGGGTCTTCGGGGACCGGCCGATCGTCGACATTCCCGGCGACGACGAGATATTTCACGTCCTTTACGACCTGGATCAACGGGTGCAGATCCCCGGGAGCCAGGCGGTATGGCGCGGCGTCACCTGGGAACATCCGCAGGGCGTGCCGGGCCATTGGCGGGCGTGTACGACGACGACGGCAGGTTGCTTGTCGCGATCAACTTCAACATGGACCTGGGCGATGCCTGGGAACACGCCGACGACCCCTGGTATCCCGAACCGCTCACCGCGCTCGCCTATCGCTTCGGGATCAACTACGTCATCTATTCCATCACCCACTGAGCGGCCCGGCGCCCTCGCTACGCACGTCGGTGAGAAATTCAGGCTACTCCACGGCCAGGTGGCAGTGTACGCAGTTCCGGGTCTGTGCCATGCGGTCGGTCGCATGGGCGGCGGGATCGAAGGGGCCGAGTCCCTGATGACACGTGCCGCAATTCAGTTCCTCGGCAATGACGACGCGGTGAACCCGTTCGAAGTGCGAATATCCGGGTCGGGATTCCGCGGTCAACTCCGCAAGTCGATGACAGGTATCGCAGGCAGCCAATTCCGCGGCTGAAAACGCCCGCGGATCGGTCTCCGCCGCCACCGTCACCGGTTCGGTTGGATCAAGCTCGCGAACTTGCGCCACGTCCCGCACCAGCGTTTGCCCGGCGACGCGGCCGGTGAGGATCGACGGCCCAAGGAACGTGCCTTCAAGCCCCGCGGAACCGTTGACGCCCGCGAACCCGGTAAGTTCGCCGGATGCATGGAGCCCGGGGACCACTGTCCCGTCCGCACGAACGACGCGAAGCTGCCGATCGACCATCACGCCGCCCATGCTCTTTCGAGTCACCGGAAAGAACCGAATCGCGTAGAAGGGCGGCTGATCGATTTTGGCGAGCGGGAACAGTTCGTCGCCGGCCGAGAATCGACCAAAGTCCTCGTCGACGCCCAGGTCAACCATGGAGTTGAACCGGGCAACGGTCTCTTGGAGCGTGTTCGAATCCTGGCCGATGGCCTCAGCCAGTTCGGCGATGGTCGCGGCCTGCGTGGTCAGCGCTTCATTGTCGATAATCTCGTCGCGGATGCGCTGGAAATCGTTCCAACCGCTGCCGGAGACATAGAAACGTTCGTTGTCGTCGTCGTCGAAGATCGCCCAGTAGCCGGAGGGATTTTGGGCGACTACGGCTGCCAGCAATTGCTTCGTGTCGGCGAGTTCGTTGACGAAACGCTCTCCATCGCCGTTAACCCAGAGCGACACCTCGTTTCTCGCGGCAAGTGCGCGGTCTTCTCCGGGATAGTGAGGATGGGGCAGGCCCCAGGGATAGTTCCATTGGTGATCCATGCGATGGAAGGCCGCATTCAGCTCCCCCGCAATATCATGGCCGGAGCCCACCGAGTTAAGACCCGATCCGATGAGCAGATCGCCGGGTTCGGCGAGATGCGCCGGCCAGAAACGCCTGACCATCTCCAGGTTGCTCTGAAATCCGCCGGTGGCCAGGAGCACACGGGGGGCGCGCAGCTCGGCGTCGTCGCCGGATCTCTGGTCCTCACCGCGGACGCCGATCACGGCGCCCTGCTCAACCAGCAATTCCGTGATTCGGAAATTCAAGCGGAAGGACACATTCGCGTAGCGCAGCACCTCCCGGTAGATTGGCGTCACCAGCCCAAGTCCGCGGCCGTCGGGGCGATGGAAGCGGCGCACGCTGTTCCCGGGGTGTGGGTTCACGCTGACCCACCGCACCCCCAGCGATTCCAGCCACTGCCCGAGCTCGGCCCTTGAATTGCGGGTGTAGTAGTCCACCCAGTAGGGATCGGGGTCCCCTCCCCAGCGGAAGAAATCTCCCGTGGCCATCTCGGGTGTGTCGGCGATGCCCTCGGCGCGCTGCGCGTCGGAATCGACGATCGCGACTCCGCCCCCCGACATGACTGCATGGCCGCCGAATACCGACCACATATCGACGATCTGGACCCGTACGCCGCCGCGTGCCGCATCGAGCGCGGCGCTGAGCCCGGAAATGCCGGCGCCGACGATGATGACGTCGGCCGCGGGTTGGGTTTGGGATCGAACCTGGAAGTCGGTTCCTGCGAGGAAGACGACCATCACCGCGGTCAGCAGTCGCGCGAAGCGTTTGCGCGGCGCTCCCTTGCAGCAGCACCGAGCCGGCCGATGCAAGAGGTCGATCACTTCGGTGATTCGGGCCTGAGTCCTTGAGAGACGGGGCTGACGTTATTCTTCAGTGGATTCGTCGGCCAGTGCTTCCAACTTGTCGAGCAGTTGGTCCGGGGTCAGGTAGCCGCCCAGATGGATACCGTCATCAGTGAGTACGGTGGGCGTACCGCGTAAGCCAACCTGTAGGCCCAGATCGTAGTGGGAAGCGACGGGAGTGGCGTCGCAGGTGTCTTCCGGCACC
Source organism: Candidatus Rariloculaceae bacterium (assembly GCA_965237785.1). GTDB lineage: Bacteria > Pseudomonadota > Gammaproteobacteria > Steroidobacterales > Rariloculaceae > UBA6522. The sequence continues at coordinate 3,238,562 of OZ250159.1, read as the reverse complement.
GCGTCAGTCAGGATGGCGTCGGTGAAGGCGCCTTGGCGGTCGGCGTCGCACCAGACCTTGTCGGCCTTGGTCCAGGACTCCGTGTCGGGCCCGGTTCTTGGGTAGGACAGGTAGCGAACGGCGATGCCGAGCGCGTTGACCTGGTCCATTTCCCGATGCAACTGGCGGCAGAACGCGCAGTCGATATCGGTAAATACCGTCACCGTATGTTTTACGTCTTCGGGAGCGGGGCTGAACACGATCATCGACTCGGGATCGATTGCAGCCAGGATGTCGGATCGGGCCTGGGCTCGGCGCCGCTCGGTCAGATTTTTCCTGTCGCGCAAATCGAATACGTCGCCCTGGATCAGGTAGCCGCCGTCCCTGGACACGTACACCACGTCGGTGTCGAGAATGATTTCGTACATCCCGGGAACGGGCGAATCGTGAATGTCCTCAGGCTGCACCCCCGGTAACGTCTCGGCGAGTTCGGCCTTTGTCAATTCACCGTTCTGCGCGCCCGCAGAAGCGGCGACGAAAAACGGTGCGATATATAGTGCCCACTTCAGTTTCATGGAGCGCTCCGGGACAAGCTCTGAATCGGGAATAGTAGCATTTTGACACATTATTTCGTTATATCGAGGACGGTGCCGTGATTTGCGAGTGCCGGAGAAGCCCAATGAACAAATGCGTCGTACAACGAGCCAACCAGCGCCTTGAACGGGGCGCGTTCACGTCCCCCCGAGGCGCGCTGCTTCTGTTCGTGGTGATGACGTCGCAACAAGGCGCCGCCCATCATAGCTTTGCGCCGCACTTCGATCCCGAGGATACGCTGAGCATTTCGGGCACGATCACCGAGTTCGAGGCCCGCAATCCCCACGTCTATTTGCACGTCGATGGAGCCGAGGACGATGGTGAGACGCAGCGCTATGTCTGTGAATCCAGCGGCATCTCAACCCTGGAGCGCAACGGCATTACACGCGATCTGTTCCGTGTCGGCGAGACGATCCGGATCGATGGCGTTCGCGGCCGGCGCGACCGAAATGTTTGTTTCTTCAGGACCATCCATCTGGCCGACGGCAGGACGCTGGCCACCAGCGGTAACGATCGCAGCCCAGACAGCGCGGCGACCCTCCCACGCAGGGATTCGATCGAAGGCACGTGGTTCATCATCCCGGCGGGGCGCCGCAGCAGCGGGCCGTGGGAAATGATCAACCACCTCACTCCCGAGGGTGAGGAGGCCGTCGCGGGATACGATCCGTTTCTGGACGACCCCACGCTGCGGTGCAGTCCAGTGGCCATTCGCAGGGTCTGGTCGGCGCCGAGCGAGCCTCTCAACATTCGCCGCGAAGGGGACGCGGTCATCATTCACCACGAGTGGATGGACACGGAGCGGGTGATCCACCTGGATGCCGAACGGCCCGCCGATATGTCTCCTTCAACACTGGGCTACTCCATCGGGCGATTCGAGGGCGGCACGCTGGTGGTGGAGACAGGAAATTTCACCCCGGGCGTGTTGCGGCAGTACGTTGAAGAGGAAGGCCAGCCGACCAGGGGACTGCTTCACTCGGAGGAACTCGAATTGGTCGAGCGCATCAGCCTCGATCCCGAGACCCAGACGCTCAACGTGCTTATCGAGCGGCGCGATCCAAAGTTCTTCACCCGGGATTTCCTGCCGATCTCGCTCGACTACGCGCCCTCGGACGTGGAGATCGCCCACTTCGGTTGCGTCCCGGAGGTTTGAACTTCGACCGCTCGGCCCAGCCTGTTGGGCGATTCAGGCGTTTGCAACGCGCCGGTCAGGACAACAAGCTGAAGGCGATCCGCGGGAACCCCCGCCCTGACTTCTTCGTCGTGCCTTCTCAAAATTTCCTTGGCTGCCCATCTCGAGTTCGTGAGTCGATTGGCGCCGACCCATCGGGCGCACGATGCGGTCACCCCCGCGGATGGTGTCTGGCGTGCAGTTCCTTCATCCGCTCGCGGGCCACGTGGGTGTAGATCTGGGTAGTGGAAACATCGCTGTGTCCCAGCAGAAGCTGCACCACGCGGAGGTCCGCGCCATGGTTGAGCAGGTGGGTGGCAAAGGCATGACGCATGGTGTGCGGGGAAAGCTTCTTCCGGATTGCGGCCGTTTTCGCGTGTTGCCTGATGAGGTACCAGAACCACTGGCGCGTCATGGGACCGCCGCGGCGCGTCGGGAACAGGTACTCGGTCTGGCGTCCGGAGAGGATTTTGGCGCGGGGCCCAAGGACGAACCGGCGCAGCCAATCCTGCGCCTCATCGCCAAGGGGTATGAGCCGCTCTCGATCGCCCTTGCCGATGATCCTGAGCACGCCCTGGTTCAGGTTCACCTGCGATAGCTTGAGGTTGACCAGTTCGGAGACCCGTACTCCGGAGGCGTACAACAACTCGAGCATGGTTCGGTCCCGGTGTCCCAGGGGATCGGAGACTTTGGGCGCGGCCAGGAGCGCGTCCACATCGTCCTCGGTGAGCGAGTGCGGCAGCCCGCGGCCGATCTTGGGCATGGCGACCTGCGCCGTGGGATCCTCGGCGATCGCACGCTCCCTCAGCAGGTACCGGAAGAACCGCCGGAAGGTGGATAACTGCCGCGCGGTAGAACGTGGTTTCGTGCCCTGATCCACCCTCCAGGCCAGGTAATCGAGGACGTCGGCTTCGGACGTGTCGAGCAAGCTGACTTCGTGCTTGAGCAAGTGCCGGTGCAACGCCAGCAGATCGGTGCGATACGCGCGCAGTGTGTTTTCCGAAAGCCCGCGTTCAGCCCAGATGCCGTCGAGAAACCAGTTGATCGCCGTTTCCGGATCGCTCAGACGGCCGGCCGCGTGGTGTGGAGGGTGTGAGACGCCTTGCGTCATGTCGAATTCAACCTGTTCCTTCCCGTTCCAGCACGGTGGAATAATGCTATGTTCCGCGTCGGCGGCCTGTACGATCCGAGTCAAGCCGCTATTGTATTGCCGCGCGAGGCTCGGCGCCTCGCCCGCTATGGGCGCGCCGTGGCCGCGTCGGCGCGGCGATGCAGAAATCGGGGTCTGCAAGTGGGTTTGGCGATGATGGGACAATCGATGACGGTCGTGGCACGCGCCATCTACGGCCCGTACGCCTGGCTCGTGCTCGCGGCGGCGGTGATCCCGACCCTGATTCTCCTGCTCCTCGTACCGAGCCTCGACGGGCGGCGTCGCGTGGCCCGTTGCAGTGCCCGGGTTTTCTTTCGGCTCATCGGAAGCCCGGTACGGGTGGAGGGCGCCCACCGGCTCCCCGACGTTCCCTGCGTTGTGGTTGCCAATCATGCCAGCTACCTCGATGGAATCATTCTCACGGCGGCCCTGCCTCCCAACTTCGCCTATCTCATCAAGTACGAGGCGGCGGCGTTCCCGTTGGCCGGGTTCCTGTTGAAGCGCATTGGCTCGGCGTTCGTGAACCGCGAGGACAGCAAGCACCGGCTCCGCACCGCACGCAAGCTGCTCAAGGCCGCCATGCGGGGCGAATCCCTGGCGTTCTTTCCCGAGGGTACCTTCGACCGCAACCTCGGCCTGAAACCGTTTTTGCCGGGTGCGTTCGGCGCCGCGTGGCGGGCCAAACTACCCGTTGTTCCGATCGTCATCAGGGGTTCCCGCCGCAAGTTGCCGGCACAAGTCTGGCTGTGTGCCCCCGGACCGCTGTCGATCGGTATCTGCGAGCCCATTCAGTCCGATGCCCTGCCGTCGGCCGCGGAACTGGCATCGGCCACCCGACGACGAATGCTGGAGCACCTCGGCGAACCCGATCCGGCGGAGGCCGAAGTCGAATGAGCGAGCCCCTCTGGAGGCCATCCGCGCAGCGCGTTGCCGACAGCAACATGCAGCGGTTCCTGCAGATAAATGCTCACCGGCGGGGTACGCCCGACTACGAATCCCTTTACCGCTGGAGCATTGATCGAAGTGAGCATTTCTGGCGCGAGTTCTGGGATTTCAGCGGGATTCGCGCGACGACGCCCTACCAAAGCGTACTGACGGATCCGCAACGCATGCCGGGAGCCCGCTGGTTCGAGGGCGCGCGGCTGAACTTCGCCGACAATCTGCTGCGACCCGATTACCGGGGGACGGCCATCGTGTTCCATAGCGAGCGCGGCGACCGCATCGAGTTGAGCTGGGATGAATTGCGTAGCCAGGTGGCGAGCCTCGCCCGGGCACTGGAGGCGGCCGGCGTCGGGCCCGGGGATCGGGTTGCAGGGTTGCTGCCCAATCGGCCGGAGGCGGTGGTTGCCATGCTGGCGGCGGCGAGTCTTGGCGCGGTCTGGTCGTCCTGTTCGCCGGATTTCGGCGCCAATGCGGTGTTGGACCGATTCGGGCAGATCGGCGCCAAGGTGCTGTTCGTGACCGATGGCTATTTCTACAACGGCAAGACCATCGACTGCTTGCCCACGGTCGCCCAGGTAGTGAGCCGCCTCGACACGGTCCAGGCTGTGGTTGTGGTGGGTTACGTCGATCCGGAGCCGGATCTGACGCGCGTGCCGGGTGCCAGGCACTATCGCGATCTTGTCGCAGGTGAACCCACGGAACGCAGCTACCGGCCGCTGCCCTTCGCGCATCCGCTCTACATCATGTATTCGTCGGGGACGACGGGCATTCCCAAGTGCATCGTTCACGGCGCAGGAGGCACGCTGATCCAGCACCTCAAGGAGCACCAGCTCCATTGCGATATCAAGCCGGGCGACCCCGTCTTTTACTTCACCACCACCGGGTGGATGATGTGGAATTGGGTGGTGTCGGCGCTTGCCAGCGGCGCCACGCTCGTGCTCTTCGACGGCGCGCCGCTGTACCCGGACCCCGGCGTTTTGTGGCGCATCGCCGAGCGCGAGCGGCTCAAGGTTTTCGGGACCAGTGCAAAGTATCTGAGTGCGCTGGAGAAATCCGGCTACCGGCCGGCCGGCAACGTTTTCCTGAGCCACCTCGCCAGCGTGCTGTCCACGGGATCGCCCCTGGCGCCCTCGAGCTTCGACTTCGTCTACGAACACATCAAGGCGGATCTTCAGCTTTCATCCATCGCCGGCGGCACGGATATCATCGCCTGCTTTGCGGTGGGCAATCCCATGCTGCCCGTCTACCGGGGCGAACTGCAGTGCCGCGGCCTCGGCATGGCGGTGGACGTATTCGATGACGAGGGAGAGCCGGTGCTGGAAGAAAAGGGCGAGCTGGTCTGCACGGCGCCATTCCCGTCCATGCCGGTCTCGTTCTGGAACGATCCTGGTGACGCCAGGTATCGGGCCGCCTATTTTGAGCGTTACCCCGGCGTCTGGTGTCACGGCGACTACGCGGAAATGACCGAGCGTGGCGGGATGATCATCCACGGCCGCTCCGATGCCATTCTCAATCCCGGCGGGGTGCGCATCGGCACCGCGGAGATTTACCGCATCGTCGAGAAATTCGACGAAGTCGCCGAAGCCATCGCTGTAGGCCAGGAGTGGGAGGGGGATGTGCGGGTTGTGCTCTTCGTTCGCCTGCAGCCCGGATTCCGGTTGGACGCGGACTTGGTCGAGCGGGTACGCCGGGCCGTTCGGCAACAGGCGAGCCCACGCCATGCGCCCGCAAAGGTCTTGCAAGTCGCCGACATCCCCAGGACGCGAAGCGGCAAGATCGTCGAGGTAACGGTCAGGGACGTCATTCATGGCCGTGCCGCAATCAACACCGACGCGCTCGCCAATCCCGAGGCGCTGGAACTCTTCAAGAATCGGGTCGAACTGACCTGATCGCTTGATCTGAGCTCGCATTGTCCGAACAATACCGCTGCCATGAACGACAACCCCTCTCAAAACGCAGGCGCCCTGGCTCTCGTCCGGCACGGCCAGAGCGAGTGGAACCTCGAGAATCTGTTCACCGGCTGGACGGACGTGGACCTGACCGATCGGGGAATCCGGGAGGCGCGCGCCGCCGGACGCGCACTCAACGACGAGGGCATTGCCTTCGATTGCGCCATTACTTCGGTCTTGAAGCGCGCCATTCGGACACTGTGGCTGATCCTTGACGAGATGGACCGTATGTGGATCCCGGTGCACCGCGACTGGCGATTGAACGAACGCCACTACGGCGCCCTGCAGGGTCTGGACAAGGCTGAAACGGCGGCGCGACACGGGGCCGACCAAGTCAAGATATGGCGGCGGGCTTACGACATACCGCCTCCCCCGCTGGCAATGGATGACCACCGGCATCCCAGGCACGATTCTCGTTACAAAGGGCTTGACGAGGCGGACCTGCCGGCAACGGAATCCCTGGCGACCACACTGGCGCGGGTGCGGCCATGCTGGGACGAGCATATCGCGCCGCAACTTCGGGACGGCCGCAACGTCCTGGTCGCCGCCCACGGCAACAGCCTGCGGGCGCTGGTCAAGATGCTTGAGGAAATTTCCGATGAGGCAATCACTGAATTCAACATCCCCACGGGCGTGCCGCGCATTTATGAACTCGATGCCCGGCTTCGCCCCATACGGGCGGAGTACCTGGGAGACCCGGATGCCATCGCGGCAGCCGCCAAAGCCGTGGCGGACCAGGCGAAGGGATGAACCCGCTACCCGCAGCTACCTGCAATCACCCCCGGAGGGTTTCTGAATCATGCTGTACGATTTAGGCGAACACCGCGTACAGACGGTCGGCAACCGCTTCTACGTCGCGCCCAATGCGGCGGTGATCGGTCAGGTGGTCCTGGGAGAGGACGCGACCGTCTGGTTCAGCGCGGTGCTGCGGGCCGACAACGACAAGATCATCATCGGGGCTCGGAGCAACGTTCAGGACGGCTCCATGTTCCACGTCGATTCAGGCGCGCCGGTGGTGCTGGAAGAGGAAGTGAACGTGGGCCACTCGGCGACGGTTCACGGCTGCTACATCGGCGCCGGATCCCTGATCGGAATGGGCGCGACGATCCTGACCCATGCCGTGCTCGGGAAATACTGCATCGTCGGGGCCCAGGCGCTGGTTACCGAGGGCAAGCGATTCCCTGATCGCTCATTGATCGTCGGCACGCCGGGCAAGCGAATTCGCGAGGTGACAGACGCCGAGATCGAGCACCTCGTATGGAGCGCCGATCACTACGTGCAGCGCGGCCGGTATTATCGCGAGAATTTGTCCGCGGCTTACTGAAGCAGGCTGCCGGACTTTCTCTCGCTGCGAACGGTCAAGTCCGACAGGCCGCTGAACCTACTGCAGGTCGCCGGGCGAACCGCTCCCTTGCGGAGCGTAAAACGTCGCCACATCGCCGCTGGGCAAGAGCGCGTGTGTGATGCGCAGCATCGTCGCACCGTTGCGCCCGGGGTTTCCCTTCAACGTGATTGGGTCTCCAGGCTGGATGATTTCGCCTTCGACGCCGTAGCGGCGCATCATATTGTTGGCCGGAAGTTCGGCCACCCATTCCCGCTCGACACCGTCCTCGCCCGCCATCGCATAGACCAGGCGGCCGTGGGGATTGGCGGGCGTGTACGATACGACGCGCGCGTCACGGTGGATGACCTCCACGCGCATATCGAAATAGACCCCGGGGTTGTGGTGGGCGGAAGCGGAGAGCCCGATCAGCAGAAGAGCGACCAGCCCCGAAATCAAATACCTGAAATGTGCCATGGACTTTCCTTCTTGCCCCCAATTGGTGAGAGGGCGCTGGAAAATCGTACTTCAGCTTGCGCTCACGCGGCAACAATACCATCGGTTGCCGGTGCCTCGACGCTCTCGCGACTCACTTCGGTGGCCAATCGCCACGGTGCCGATGCGGGCGAGTCGCGTTGTAATAGGTAACGTGTTAATCGACAAAGCGTTGCAAAGGATAGTAATTTTAAAGGCCCTATGGCAGGCGTATTGGAGCGGCTGAGAGGGTCGATGAGGGCGTAACTCGGCGCGCATTTGGTCTTGCGAGCGATCGTTGCCAGCCAACGGCGTTCGATCGTTCCTGCGAATCTCCCCGGCGTGGCAAGAAACGCCGACGCTACTGGCGCACTGCGCGGGGCGATAAAATCCATGGGCTCGAAGATCGCGTGCGTGGTGCCGTCGCGATAGGCATCGCGTATACCACCGATATTCTCGGCAACGCCACGTCCATTGAGGTCAGCGGCGGGGGCCGAGTGGATCTGGTGTCCTACGGGATCGACTTCGACCTGGACGCCGAGATGACGACCGCATTTTCAACCACCCCTGGCTGTTCGCGCAGCAAGTCGGCCGATGGACGCTGTCCCGGGAAGAAACGGACCGGTTGCGGGAATACCTGATGCGCGGCGGGTTTCTGGTGGTCGACGACTTCCATGGCGCATATGAATGGGAGTACTTCAGATCGACCATTCAGCGCGCGCTACCCGAATATCCCATCGTCGAAATCCCCGACGACGCCCCCCTGCTGCATGTGCTCTACGACCTGGACCGCAACACGCAGATTCCGGGCGCCAGACACCTGTATCGCGGAGCCGGGGGTCAGATCATGGCGCAGCTACCGGCGGACCGCCCCAGTGGCGAGGAATCTATGACGAGCACGACCGGCTGCTCGTGGCGATCAACTACAACATGGACGGGTGCGTGCCGCGCTCCGCGGCGGCTTCCGCGGCGGTTTCCAAAGCGCTTTTCGTAGCAAATTCCGTGGCGGAAAACGACGACGTCGCGCTCATGGCCTTGTCGAGGCTACGAGCGGATCGTCGCTGACACCCTTTCACCGCTCATTGCCCATACACTGCTCGAAATGCGCAGACAGACCCGTGACGCATCCCGAACTCCAGTCGATTTCAACCGTAAACCGGAACCCGCTCGACCGATCCTTCAAGGGACGAGAAATCACGACCGCGCGTAATCAGCGCCATGCTGGAGGTTTCCAGCGCCGTCGCGACCTGTATCGCGTCCGGCAAGCGAAGTTTCGAGTACGCTCGTATTCTCGCCGCGCGATGCGCAATGTCCGCCGACATTTCCACGAGCCGCCAAGTCGGCGGCGCGGTCAATGCGTTCCGATAGTCCTGCGCCAGTTTTTCGTTCCCGGTGCGCAGCGGTCCGGTAAGAACTTCCGCCAGCGTCACAGTGGTGATTATCAGTTCGTAATCCCCTGCCTCCGCACGCTCAAAGAACGGAGCATAGCGCGGCCCGAATTGACGATGGTTTTCAAGCAGGTAAATGATTGGCGCGCTATCCACCACGACTCGTCCCCGCGGAGGCAGCTTGCCGATGTCCATCAAGGCCATTCGCTACGCAACCCCTCGATGAACCCGCCCCCGTCTCCGTAACAACCGCTCGCCGACCCTCGCAAATCGGTAAGCTTCGGTGGCTGGTGAAGTGCCTGAGACACGGGCACGATGGCGGCAAACGGAACGCCTCGTTTGGTTACGATTGTCACGGTGCCGTCTGCGTTTGCCGCATTGAGTATTTCTGGCAACTTGGTTCTGGCCTCGTCAACGCCGGCTATCCTCGACTTGCCCTGCATTGCCCTATCTCCATCTGTACGATCCGTACAGATTAACCGGTTCGCGAATAGTTGACAATCTCCTGGCCACGCGTCTTCCCAACACATCTGTTGTCAACAATTTTGTTGGGAACCCCCCTTCGCGCCTGGGCAGCCGCCATCAGCTGCCTGTGCGGCGCGCGTTCAGCCGCTGCACCAGCGATATGCTCATGACGATCAGGATTGGAATGACCGGCAGCGAACAAGCCGGCGATGGCGATGGAGGGGACCAGAACAGCGGGTTCGGCCGCAGGTCGCTCCGGGGCGGCAGCGACTTCTTGAGGGTCGGTCGAGATCATATCCTGCTTGCGTGCGGTTTTCGCCGAACCATCTTACCTATAGTCGGCGACCGGTGCGCCGAGAGTGTCGTATCGGGCTAATGAACGAACGCTTCATCTTCTGGTTGTCTCGGTAGGCTGGCGACGAGCCGACCGAGCGATATTGTCAGTGGTCGTGCTAAACCGGATCGTAGAGTAATGACAAATAATTAAATCCGCCATCTGTCATGCCGGACAGCAAAACGTAGATGGTTCCCTCTCGACCACTTACAAAATCCGGCGGAGCGACGCCCGCCATCCCGCTGTACTCGGCACCCTCAAATCTGGGTGCCGGCTGTGAACAATTCGAAAACAACCATTCCATCCAATACATGTTGTACCGGGTATCGATCAACGACAACTGGCCGTTCACGGTGCACGTGAGTCCGAGGTGAAACATGCCGAAAACCACCCCATCTGCGTTGACGTTGAGTGTGTTGGTCTCCGGCGCTGCCCGCAGCGTGTAGTTACCCGCAATGGTGTCAAGACTCGATGGTTGGTACTCGTAGGAAATCCCAACGTAGCCGATCTCAACCAATTCGTTCCATGCGACGCTCTCGCCTGAGCAATTTATTCTCAGGAACATGCGATGCCGTTCCCACACGGTTCCCTCAAGTTCGCAGCTCATCGTTCGTGGCTCCACGAATGTATTTTCTGAGAACTCCCACGACGCCTGGGCAACAAAGTTGCCGATCACCCGATTACGGTTGCTTACGCCCAGCATTCCGGCGCCACCGACCAACCATCTGAATTCGTCGTACTGAAAATATCCGTGCGTGCGGAACTCGCCCCGCTCAGTCACATAGAAGAGGAGTCCCGAGGCTCTGCTGGGAGCAGTCCAGACACCGCCTGGCGATTGGTCTCGTGCCGGCTGCGGTATCGTGCCAGTATCACCGCCCCCATCGCACGCGCTCAACAGCAACGTGACCGCGACGGCGACGATCGAAAACCACTGGGAACTTATAGCCAGCCTCTGCGCAGTCCTGAGATTAGTGAACCCGGTTTGACCAAGACGTATCTTAGTATTCTCGTGTATCCTCGGCCAGCTTTCCTTTGAATAGCCCGTTCTCCAGCATCACTCGGCCAGCAGTCCCTTCAACTGCGCCGCCTGGACGCGCAACGCATTGACGTCATCGGATGTCGCTTCGCGTTTGGTGTCGCCCGGTGGATCGCCTTGACCGTCCTACGGCAACAGAGAGAACGGATCGACGCGGGCGCTGAGAATCCTCGCGCCCCAATGCAGGTGCGGCCCCGTGACCCGGCCGGTGTCGCCCGCCAGGCCCACCACCTCCACCGTCTCGGATTCCGTCTGAACACGCCCATCGGCATAGATCATGGTCAATTCCGCCGGGTAATCCCCCGCCGACGTATCCAGATCGACACCGATCAGCGTGAACCAGCGGTCAGCCCTGCGCACGAAGGGCACGCTTCGCTCGGACCACTCGACGGTTACGGATTCAAGACCTTCCTGGTGCGGAATTTCGAGCTGCAGCGCCTGACCCTGAGACGCGCTCAACGCAGCCATGAACAGCAAGGCTGTCGCCCCCATAAGAACTCCCCTCAGACACTCCCACGAGCGCCATTTTTTCCGAGAAAGGCGGCCGGCACCGAGATCGGCCGGGAATGCTTTTGGTCGAGACCGACTGGGAAGTGTGTAGCGCCGAATCCGGCCAGGAAGTCTATTGATCGAATCCGTCGCTGTATTCGTGGGGCGTTGGAGAAACGGCACACAGATTCGGCCATTCCTTGTGCGGGTCCCAATCCGGCGTGGATTCGTCACCGGCGACGACCGTTACCTTGACTTCGAGCGTGAAGCCCCCGCCACCCAACACGGTGCCAAGGATAGTAATTTTAAAGGCCCTATGGCAGGCGTATCGGGCCGGCTGAGAGGGTCGATGAGGGCGTAACTCGGCGCGCATTTGGGTGTTGTGAGTATCCATGTTGTCAAGGACGGTCTTTCGGTGTTGGATGGCCGGACTTATCCACCCCTTGTACACCGCCCCGCCAGTGTGTTTGAAGCACGCGGGCCCATGCACAAGGCGTGGATAAGTCCGCTTCTCGCAATCGCTGTTCTGTCGCACACCGATCCGCGTTCCAGGTCGATTCGTCAACGCATCGAAGCGTGAAGTCGTTGGCCCCGTCCAATGATGAAATGCGGGAAACAACGGCCGGCATCAGCCCCTCGTGCGGACCGGGCTCGGTGTCCACAGCCGATCCTGCTTCAGCAGCTCATTGGCCAGCACTAGCAGCTTGCGCATGACGGCCACGAGGGCCACCTTCGGCGGCTTGCCACGCTCGCGCAGGTCCGCATACTGACGGGCCAGGTCCGGGTTGTGCCGGAGGGCGCTGACCGCAGCCATGTAGAGCATCCGCCGCGCCCGCGCCCGCGCGCCGCGGATGAAGCTACGGCCCTTCCACTGCCCGGACTCGCGCGTCACCGGGGCCAGGCCGGCGAGGCTGGCGGCCGCCTTGCCGTCGATGCGGCCGAGTTCGGGCATGTCCGAGAGCAGGCCGGTGGCGGTCACCTGGGCAATGCCCGGGATGGAGACCAGCACTTCGAATTGCCGCGAAAGTCCCGCGTCGGCGCCGATCGGGTTGTCGGTTTCGCCGTCCAATGCCTCGATCTGCCTGTCGATATCTGCGCCAGCCGGTTGTTCAGCTGCCGCCTCAGCAGCTTGTGGCGCGCCTGCTGCTGCCGGTTCAGCGCCGCCATGCGATCCTTTATCAGGGCGTCCCGCGCCGTTTGCAGTGCATCCAGATCCCGCTGGACTTGCGAATGCACCTGCACGCGCCGCACGTCCAACGCCGCGCCCATCTTGGCCAGCACCTGGGCGTCCACCGCATCGGTCTTCGCCTGCTGGCCCATCGCCTGCGCGAAGCGCCGGGCGCGCATCGCGTTCACGCGCGAAAGCGGCAGCCTCCCGGCCAGCGTCTCCTCCAACGCCCGGTGCCACGGCCCGGTGGACTCGTACCCCACGCGGCTCGCCGACGCGCCGATCCACGCCGCCAGCGCCTCGATCCCGGCCGGATCGTTGGCGAACCGCGCCGCCTCCCCGGTCGGGTGCCGGTGCGCATCCAGATGCGCCTTGGAGATGTCAATGCCAACGGTGTTGGGGGTAGGATCGTTCATGCTTTCCTGCTCCTGTGCTTGTCATGCGGGCCTCGATGCCCAAGTATCCATTCAGGACGTGCGGAAAGACGGTGGCGACCTCACTCACAAACGGCCCCGAAGGCCCAGCGATCAACGGTCCGACCACCGCCACCCCCGGCATCCACACCGGGTGCCAGGGGGTGGATCCCTCCACGAGATCCACCGCGACAAATTTACAGACAAGCGATCGTTGCCAGCCAACGGCGTTCGATCGTCCCTGCGAATCTCCCTGTTGTTTCCCACGCTTTGCCGTTAGAACCCCCCGTATTTTTCCCGCAATGATTCGTAGACGAATCACTTGGAAAACGGATTAGTGTGGGACGGGGGTGGCGGGTGTGACGTTCAGTCTGCCGCCGGACTGTTTGGCGGCGCGGTTGCCGGGTACGCTGAGGGATCTTGAGGCGGTCGTGGCGGTGGCCGAGCAAGCCCCGAGTCTGGCCGCGGCGCGCTCCGCTCGTGTCAGGCTGAACCGGACCTGTTCCACCGATTCTCGGAGTCCATATTGACGGAGTTCCGGCGCTACTTGTAATATTTGAACAAATTTCTTTACACGTGTAATTTCAGCTTGAAAATCCACGAAGAGATACTGACCGTCGCCCGCCGACTGTGTACTGCCCGCCGCGGGTGGACGTTCACGCCGGCGGAAGTCGTCCAGGCACTGCCTCACCTGAACGAACGTTCGGTGAGGACTCACATCGTAAGCCGGTGCTGCGTCAATGCGCCGAAACATCACGCCCACCGCTGGCCGTACTTCAGGCGTGTGCGTCGTGGCGTCTATGAGGTTCTGAAGGAATTCCGCGAATTGGAACTGAACGTCGGGTCGAATTCCGAAGTCCCCATGCCGCAGGTCGCCGAGACACGGGCCGCCTACGAACCGCGCCGCGCAACCGCCCGGCCGGTAATTCACGCCGTTGTCGTCGAGAGCGAGGGGCATTATGTCGCCGACTGCCTCGAAGTCGCGGTAGCGACCCAGGGCGCGTCGATGGACGAGCTGCTCGTCAACCTTCGCGAAGCGGTGGAGCTCTACATGAGCGACGAAGACCCCGTCGTGCTGGGGCTGACACCCGAGCCCCGGCTGCTCATCAGCTTCGAGACTTCGGCGCGCGCTTTCTGATGCTTCGTCCGAAGCGGCTCGCGGCTCGCGAAATCGTCCGCTTGCTCGGCAGATTCGAGTTCGAAGTGATCTCGATTCGAGGCAGTCACGCCAAGCTTGTACGAATCGGACCCTCGGGCCGGAGAGAAATTCCGATCGTTCCCATGCACCGGCAGTTGACCGCCGGCACCGTGCATGCAATCTACAGGCAAGCGAGCCGTTTTGTCCCGGACGAAGAGCTTCGGCACGGCTTCTTCACCGACTGATCGCGCCACCCGCAAGGCGCCGGTCGCAGCGCTCGGATGGAACATCGCATCGAGGAATGCGGGATTTTCGATCCACGAGATCGGGAGCCCATTAGAAACGACTGGAATGGTCTCCTTCGTGTTCTTCAAGTTGACCCTTAGTCTTCGTTCTCGGACCGTTCAGTTCTTCCGATTTCCCTGATTTGTCGGTGTGTGGATCGAGAACCGCTTTAATTCTTGGCAATGGATCAACTTCGGGAGTGGCGACTCACGGAATGATTAATTTACGACCTCGGGCCCAGGAATCGGTCGCCATCGTAGTGGATCATGTGACCGGGAGTATCGCAGAGCCACACCTCGGTCTCCCAGGCGATCGCCTTCATATGATTCCGGAATTCTGGGAAATCCGGAAAAGCGCTGACGTAAACGAGACCGGCGGAGCACGCGGAAAGCATATCCTCGAGTTCAACGATGCGCTTCGGCGATACCGGGCCGTGGGATGTGACTGCCTCGACGAGAAACAGCCAGTCCCGCTCGGCGTCGTAAAACACAATGTCCGGCAGCTTGTCGTGGTCTGTAATCGGAATGCCAAGCTTGGCGAGACCGGCCTTATCGACGAAAAGGTCCTTGTTTGCGGTATCCCCCAGGTAAAGAAGATGAGCGCCCGGAGCAAAACGAGGAGCAAACTCCTCGACGATGGCCTTCTGCACTTCGTTGTGCCGCCCCGGGGAAAGTTGAAGCTCCTGGCCGTCTGCTAACTTGATCGGAATCATGTGGTGTTGGCGTTCACGCTCGTAGCGCTCCACAAGAATATGCTGCTCACTACGGAACTTTGCCACAGCCAAATCCCACCCTTTCGTTCCAAAAAGCCGAGCGGTCTCCAGTGCGGGCCCGGTCATGGCGTAGTGGGCATGCGGGCTGTTCGTCGGAAGGTCTGGGTCGAAGGGGTTGTAGTCGGCTACCCGGCCCTGAACAAACTGGTGGAGCACTTGGCGGCGGAATGTTTCCCGAGTGTTCGGTGCATATTCGACACCATAGCGATCCCGGAGATAGTCCATAATGCCTTTGGTGACGGTGCATCGCCGCCGCTTGGCTGCTGACCAGGAAACATCAGGCTCCAGCCCGCAAAGAGCGATGAGTGTCATGCCGGACATCCGATTATGCTGCGCCGGCGGCATGCCGAGAGCCTTCAGGATTTCCTGGGCTTTTTCAACGCTAGCCAACGGCTGCTTTCTTCCGGTCGGGATGAAGGGCAATCAGGCTCTCGACAAGCGTATCCAGACCGTCCATGGGATCGGCCAGGTTCTGCACGAGTCGGCCAAGTTCGATGATCGTTTCACGTGCGGGAAGCGGCATCGCACGCAGTTCGGTAGCGCTCACCTGAGTGTTACCGTTAACCGCCCGGAAATAGGTGTCGAGGAGGCGGCTGTTATAGAGCGCCACCAAGCCCCAGGATTCGTCTTCGGACAGCGTGCCGCCAGGCCGATAGATGAAGTTGAGGTGGTTCTCGAACCCGACCTCCGAAGCAGCGAAATGCGCCGCGACGTACGGTGCCGCTGTCAGCCGGCGAACCTCTTCCTTGGCGCTAAAACGGCGCATGAGGACATAGTTTCTATTCGGGACAAGAAGTGCTTCGGCGCCGTCGCGCTTGATATATTCCGGCTTGTGACGATTCAAAGGCCACGAGACCTGCATGGCGCGCACGTGGTTCATCCAGAGGAGTGGCACGTGGCAAGAAGGCACGTTACCTTTCTTCGCGATAAATTCCGTCGCCCGAAAGGGCACCACCGGACCGGTCGAGATATTCAGGCCAAGGCTGTGTAAGTTGTTCGGCCAAGAATCCACCTGGGCGAGTGCATAGTCGTCTTGGTCACAGATTGGCAACCGGAGGACTTTGTCAACCGAGGCGAAATTCAGGACCGTCTCGGCCGCAACGTCTCGGCGGCTGGGCGCCTCGATATCGAGGACCCCGCGGCTCGATGAAATGGCAAACGGCGTGCTGGGGCTGCTCTTATGCCAGCGATCCTCACGGACTCCGTAGAAGATAATGTTCTCCTGTAGCACCTCGTCCCTGCTGAATGCGTCTCTTCGAGATCCGAAAACATGGACCTCGCACGGGCGGATCATGTCGAAGAAAATGGTCCGGAACTGCCGGAAATATGGGCCTGACGCGAAGCTTCGCGGTGTGATAAAGACGAAGTCGCCGCCTTTGCGGAGAAGCGCGGCGCTAACTGCCATGAAGAGCGCGTAGATGTTCGGCTGGCCGTGGACCACGGTGGAAGCGGCTACCGCGCGCGGGTCGGCCTTGCTGATTTTAAAGTAGGGCGGATTGGAGATAACGATATCGAAATCTTTCACCTTTGGCCGGGCGGGGAAAAGCTCGCCGAACACACGCAACGCCTCAGCATGCGCCATGATGAAATCGGTGGCCTCGACCTGGACCGTAACCTCCAGTCCATGTCCCTCGCGACACCAGTTCACGAGATAGTCGAGGACGGCCCGTAGTGGGGCGATCAGGGTTTCATCGATCTCATAGACGATCAACTCGATGCTAACGGGCTTCGGATCACGGGAGACAAGCGCCTCCACAGCCGCGCAGCAAAGAATACCGCCACCGCCAGCGGGGTCGAGAATTCGAAGTTTCCCGTCGTCCGCCCTGATACGCTCAGCCATGAAATCAGCGGCCAGGACCGGCGTGAGATAGAGACCGTGATCTTTGCGGTGCCGATCGGACTTCTGAGTGACATACCAACCCCCGACGCGATCAGCATAGGCAGTGGGCCTCTCCCCTTCCTTGGGAGTTGGCATTGTTGAGGGTGCTATCCGCACCTTCCCGTCCGGCTGTTCTCCAGTTTTTTTATATGGCCACGCGTCATCATCCCAACGCCTCTTTCTTGTCGGCTGGTCCCGCCAGTGTCAGAGGTAGTTCGGGTTGAGCGCCGTATTCTCGAATAAATCGATGGATTGCCTGCCGTATGACCCATGATAGCGACACATCACTTCTGGTCGCCATGGTGTTCAGGGCGGCGTAGTCAGCCTCATCAAGGCTAACCGTCAGCCTGGTCGTCTTCTTCCGGCGTTCGGCCACAGCCTTCGCACTCCGTTCATCGATGCTCCGCAGCCTACAACGCAGTGCATCTACATGCAACAATGTGATGCACATTGCTTCATCTCAAGTACGTCTCTCCTTGCCCAAGGTCACCGAGCGCCTGAACTATCCGTGAGGACTAACTCATACTCGCGTGGGAAAATGGTGGGAACAACGCTCAGCTGTCACGCTTAAGAAACGGCTTGGGCCATCTAGTTGATAGGATACAGTTCCAAGTCAACGCGGAGTCTTCCCATTACCTACGACAAGACCTCAATTCTCGCGCATCTCGCCTCGCGATTCACCAACCGCACAGAGGCCTTGGCGGTTGAGGCGTTGGCTTTTATCCTGTCCCGATCCGCTATTGCGAGGAGCGTACTTCGGGATACGTTGCGAACAGGTAGCGCCCGGGGCGAATCTGCCGAGCCCGGTTGATGCTAAAATCGCGCGCAATCCTGAGTGGAAATTCAATGCATCTTGAGACTTATCTGACATTCAACGGCAACTGCCGGGAGGCCTTCGAGTTCTATCGCGAAGTATTCGGCGGCGAGTTCAACCTCCTGTCGACCTTCGCCGAGGGTCCGCCGGACATGGGCGTTCCCGAAGCGGATATGGACCTCATTCTGCATTTATCGCTGCCGATCGGGTCGAGCGTACTGATGGGCAGTGACACAACCAGCGCCTTCGGCCCGCCGCCGGAAGTGGGTGGAAACTTCTCGCTTTCGGTAACGGCGGACAGCATGAAGCAGTGCGATGAGCTGTTTGCCAGTCTATCCGAGGGTGGCGCCGTGATCATGCCCATGGCGAAGACGTTCTGGGGCTCCTATTTCGGCAGGTTCACCGACAAGTTCGGGATCAACTGGATGATCAGCTTCGAAATGTCGGCGCACCAGGCCTAGAGCACGCTGGCGGTCAATCCTCGCGCGTCGGCCAGATGCGAATCAGTCCTTCCTGGGCTGTGGAGGCAACGAGCACGCCGCTCTCGTCGAAGAAACGACCGATGGCGAATCCCCGCGCGCCCGAGGCGTTGGGACTCTCCATGGAGTGCAGGAGCCATCGGTCGGCGCGGAACGGGCGGTGGAACCACATGGCGTGATCCAGACTCGCCATTTGTACGTTTCGCTCCTCCCAGCGAATCCCGTGGGGGAGGATCGTCGTGCCCACCAACTGATAATCGGACATATAGGCGAGCAGGTTACGGTGCAAGTCAGGGTCGTCGGGCAAGGAATCCACAGTGCGAAACCAGACATGGCGAACGGGTTTGCGCGGCGCCCGGGAAAACAGGTCGATCGGTTCCACGGGCCTCATTTCAATGGGCCGCTCGCGCGTGAAGAATCGGCGCATCCTGGCGGGCACGGCCTGCAGGTTAGCCGCGGAGAAATCCCGCAAGTCCGCAAGCTCTTCCGGCGGGGGAACGTCGGGAACCGTAGACTGATGCTCCAGCCCCGCCTCCGGCTTTTGAAACGAGGCGGCCATGTTGAAGATGGGGCGTCCGTGCTGCACGGCCACCACGCGGCGATTGCTGAAACTCCGGCCATTCCTGGCGCGATCGACCTCATAGAGGATCGGTGCGCCCACGTCCCCGGCGCGCAGAAAATACGCGTGCAGCGAATGGACCTCCCGGTTTTTCACGGTATAGTTCGCGGCGCTCAGCGCCTGACCGAGGACCTGGCCGCCGAAGACGCGGCTGCTGCCGATGTCGCGGCTCTCGCCACGAAAGAAGTTGTCCTCGAGGCGCTCCAACTCCAGGAGCTTGAGGAGATCGGCCAGGATCGGCTTCATGGCTTTCTACAGCGCCGGGTCCCGATTTCGATTCAGGCGGGCGATCAGGCTGCTGGTATCCCAGCGGCCGCCGTCCATGCCCTGAACATCCGCGTAGAATTGATCCACCAGCGCGGCGACGGGCAGTTCGGCGCCGTTGCGCCGGGCTTCCTGCAGGCAAATCCGCAGATCTTTTCTCATCCACTCCACGGCGAAGCCGAAGTCGAATTCTCCGGCGATCATCGTTTCCCAGCGGTTGTCCATCTGCCACGACTGAGCGGCGCCCTGACTGATGACCTCCACCGCCTGCCCGGGATCGAGTTCCGCCCGCCGCGCGAAATTCAAGGCCTCGGCCAGACCCTGCACGAGACCGGCGATGGCGATCTGGTTGACCATCTTGGTCAACTGGCCGCAACCGGCGCCGCCCATGAGTCTGACCGTGCCGGCGTAGCAACCGATCAACGGCTCGGCTTTCCGGAACGCTTCGGCGTCGCCGCCCACCATGACTGTCAGCGTGCCTCCCTCGGCGCCCGCCTGTCCGCCCGAAACCGGCGCATCGAGGCACTGCACGCCGCGTTCAGCGCCGGCGGAGGCGATCTCTCTGGCCATATCCGCCGAGGCGGTGGTGTGATCCACCAGCAGCGACCCCGGATGAATGGCGTCGATCACGCCCTGATCCAGTATCACTTCTCGCAAATCGGGGTCATCGCCCAGGCAACTGAAGACGAACTCGGCGCCGGCAACGGCCTCCGCGGCAGTGTCGGCCCGGGCGCCGCCGTGCTGCTCGCACCAAAGGCGTGCCTTGTCGGCGGTCCGATTGAAGACGGTGACGTCGTGCCCCGCGCCGCGAAGCCATCCGGCCATGGGGTAACCCATGACGCCCAAACCGAGAAAGGCGACCTTGTTCGACAAATCAAACTCCGTTCAGACTCCGTGGAATCGGCCCCGGAAACGGGCGCTACCTTAGCATCGCCGCCATGGCGGCGGCAAAATGCCGCTGGTCTTGCGAGCCCTTGCCATCAGCGTGGGTCAGAGCCCAGAAATAGGCCATCAGTTGGACCAGTCTGATGGCTTCGTTGAGTTGCACGCCTGTGACCGGAGTGGGTTCGGATCGGAAATAGGCGTCCAGCAGGTGACGGCGTTGGGACCGGTCGAACCCGTTCAAGCCGGCAAGGCCGGCGAGATCCAGAATCGGGTCAGCCCGAACCGCGTATTCGAAATCGACCAACCAGATTCGACCGTCGTCGAGGATGTTGGCCGCCACGAGATCGTTGTGACAGATTGAGGTTGGCGCAAATGCGGCTTCATGGGCCTGTGCCAGGCGCTCGAATTCGACGCTCCAGCGGAGTTGTTCGAGCGACAAACCGGTGTTTTCGCCGCCTCCACGCGTCGTCGCGTGGGCGGCCGCAACATAGGAACGTGCGAGTCGCGCTGGACGAAACACGGGCAGTGCCGCGGGCGCCTGCAGACCGTGGAGGCGGCGCAGAACGATCGCAATGCGTTCAATGTTGCCCTGCTCACCGGCCTGCTCCACGGTCCAGGCCGCCGCCTGCTCCAGGTACCTCGTGATCAGGGCGCCGGTGCGGGCGTCCGTGGCGAGAACCTCGGGCGTCAACGCCGCCTCGGCGACAAGCGCCAGCAACCGAGTTTCGGTGTCGTGGTTCAGCGTCTGCGGCGCGGCGGCGCCGAACGGTAAGCGGACGGCCCATTGACCCCGATCCCCGGATAGTAGAAAGCTCCGATTGCTGATTCCGCCGGGAAGCCGCCGCACACGCAACTCGGCGGCATCCACGCCGAGCAGTTGCCCGAGCCGCGCGAGAAGGGTGGGTTCGAGGTGCATTTGTCCGATGCGTTCGAGGGCGCGTGCCGTCTAGGCGGTGTAGGCGGTTTGGGCGGTGTCGGCAAGGTAGTCGCGCCGCCAGCTTCTGAAACCGATGGCGATCAGTACCAGGTAAAACAGGAATAGCAGCGCAGTCAGGTAGAGTTCGCGGGCCACGTACAAATAGATGGAAATGCTGTCGATGACGAACCAATAGATCCAGTTTTCCAGGACCTTTCGCGCGACCATGAAGGTCGTGACAACGGCGGCCACGGTGGTAAACGCGTCGGCGTAGGGGAAGGCGGCGTCGGTATGGCTCATTCCCCACCCCAGGAGCACGGTCACGGCGGCTACCGCGCCGACAACCTGCGCATGCCGGCGAAGCAGCCAGGTATGAACCTGCACGCCGGCGCCGGCGTCGCCGGCGTAGCGCCATTGGTACCAACCATAGACCGCCATGCCCGCGTAGAAGATCTGCAGAATCGACTCCATGTACAGCCGAGCCGTGAAAAACACCACGGTGTAGAGCGCCGAGCTCACCAGGGCGGCCGCCCAGCAGAGAATGTTCTGCCGGATGGCCAGGACCAGGTATGCTACCGCCAGCGCAACGCCGGCGGCTTCGGCGACGGAGAAGGCCGACCACGCGGCGGCAAACAATTCGCTCATCGCCTTCTATGGCTGCCCAGCCGGGCGAGCCTGGGTCCCCAGATCCGGCGGCTCATTCAGGGGAAGATCGGCGTTGAGATACTTGGCCACCAGCGCCTGCGGACGGCCCCCGCGAAACGAATGCTCGAGGGCGTTTTCGATGGCGCAACTCACGTCGCGAAGCTCGCCCGTAAGCTGGGTGCTCATCTGGTTGACGGTCAAGTCCAGCCCCGGCATTTCGCGGATCACGCGAATAAAGGATTGCACGGTCGGAATATGATTGTCGTGCAGGGGATACAGGCTGATTTCAGCGGTAATGCGCATGGTTTCTCCAAGTTGGGGCTGGCGCCGAACATCCGTTAGATGTACTGCCTAGAAAAAAATACTTGGCGGTGATCCCGACGACCCGAGGTTCACCGTACTGGTAACAGGTCTCGTTGATCCAGCCCTTGCGGGGGTCGTTGCCGAAGTAGAGGCCGTGCACGGCGTATTCCTCGTCGGCCAGGTTGCGGCCCCATAACTGCAACTCGGTGCGACCCGCGCGATAATGGAGGCTCCCGTTAATCAGACCGTAGCCGCCGATATCCGCCAGGTGGTAGTAGCCGAATCGGCTGTCGTCGCTTGCGGACTGGAATCCGGCGGTGTCGCTGTAGCTGTCCGAGAAATCTTCAAACCGCAGACCGAGGGTCAATCCCAGACGCTCGTTGAAGGCGGTCTCGAATTGTCCGTAAATGGCTCGCCGGTCGGTCCGGTAGGAACTGAAGAAATCCCCGTAGTGCTCGCGTTGCATGTCCTCGTCCCGATCCTGCGCGTAGACACCGAGTACGTACCGGTTACGGCCCGACGAGCCGATATCGCCCAACAGGCGCAGGTCCAGCGAGGTCTCGCCGCGGTCTCTCAGGTAGTTGTCCGTATTGGAATAGAAGTCGTCCACCGGGTGGCAGAGCGTCCCATCGCAAATACCCTGGAAGGTCCAGTCCTCGTCGAATCCATACTCGAGATCGCTGTCCAGGCGGGTCGCCACGGTTTCCAGGGCGATCGTATCGCCGAGGCGCCACTCGCCCCGCGCGGCAACCGCGAAGGTCTCCTGGTTATCGCGACCGGGCTGGTCCGACAGCGTCTCCCGTGTGTTGTCCAGTGAGAACGCGTCGTAGCCGTTGCGCCCGTCAAAGTACAGCGCCGTGAGCCCGTAGGCGGAGCTGTCATTTGGGGTGAATTCCAGCGTGGCCCGAACCGAGGTTTCATCGTGGCCGTTGGTGTCTTCGCGCCCCAGATGGACGTTGTCGATGTATCCGTCGCTCCTGTTGCGCAGGACCGCAAGCCGCGCCGAAGCGGTGTCGCTCAACGGCCCGCCGATCGCGAGCTTGAGAGTCATGCCCAGGTCCGCCGCCAGTTGGACGACGGACCTGGTTACTGATGTTTGATTTGTTCGGACCAGGGTACGGCCCACAGGCCGAACAGGTGCGGCGGTTGTCATAGCGGATCTCCTCCGTGAAGAGATCCGGCGGGTATCGCGAGTTGGGAATGCTTGCAGCGTCTTCCGTCCCTACGCCGGTACTAACCGGATCAGGTTCTAAGGGTTAGCTGCTCACTGGCGAGCCAGTCTCGAACACTTGTCGTGGTCGGCGGGACCGGCGCTTCAGGTCAGCTTCTCAGGCCCTCATGGGCCACCCCTCGGTGTCAATCCCGGTGTTCCGTCCGACCCGCGCCGGCGAGCGTTTCATTGCACTCGCCGGCAAGGCCATCGGGGTTACCGGGTAGCGGCAATCTAACCCGTTTCCTTCAGCCGAGGCAAGAGTTCGGCCAGATTGCACGGGCGGGTGCGATAGTCCAGTTGCACGGCGATGATCCGGTTCCAGCCGGTTGCGCAGGCATTGGTGGACCCGGGCAGGCAGAAGATGTAGGTGCCGTTGGCCACTCCGGCGAGGCAGCGGGACTGGATGCTTGAGGTGCCGATCTCCCGGTAGGAGATGGCGCGGAACAGCTCGCCGAAACCGTCGATCGTCTTTTCGAGCAACGGCTCGATCGCCTCGGGAGTCCCGTCCCGGCCGGTCACGCCCGTTCCACCGGTGGTGATCACGACCTCAACATCGGGATCGCCGATCCACCCGGTCACGCGGGCGCGGATGGCATCGACCTCATCCCTTACGATCGCCTTCTCATGCAGGCGGTGTCCGCTCTCGGTAAGCCGCTGCGCCAACAGCGCGCCGGAGCGGTCCGTGGTCTCATCGCGGGTATCGGATACGGTGAGCACCGCGATGTTGAGCGGGATCAGTTCCCTTGCGTTCGCCTCCGGCATGGGGCGATAACATGGCAGGATATCCGGCGCCCCGCAAGCAAGCGGGGCACCGGCGGCATTGAAAGTCGGCCAGCGGAATTGATAGTCGGTCAGCGGTTACCTGATGGTCATGTACCGTTCAAACCGGGCGACTTCGCCTTCGTCCACGTATTTACCGATTTCCCGGCGAAACTGCTCCATGTCTCCGTAGGGACGGTACTCGAGGAATTCGTGCACCATGCGGTTGCTCGCGCCGGGTATGGTCGCGAACGCGTCCTCGCTGGCGGAGTTCAGATCCAGTGGCACGAAGACGTATTGCTCAAGCCGGGCGACCTCGTCCTCGTCCACGTACTTGCCGATTTCCCGGCGGAACTGCTCAAGCGACGTATAGGGCCGGTATTCCTCGAACTCGTGGGCCATGCGATTGCTCATGCCGGGAATCAGCAGAATCTCGTCGTCCGACGCGCTATTGAGATTGATGGGAATGAACAACTCCGCATACACTTCCGCGCGCTGTGCCTCGTCCAGCGAACCGCTCAACAGGGCATCCAGTGCCGTCGCACCGGATAAGGGCCGTCCGTCGACGATGCCGCCGACAAGTCCCTCGTCGAGATGAGCAACGCCTGCCAGTTGATCTTCGTCGGCTACGTTTGGATTGAGAATGCTGTCATTGTTTCCCACTTGCGCCTGCGCCAAGCTCCAGAAAAGGCCCGCTGCCAATAGGCCGGCCGTCTTGATTCCATCCACTACTCTTCTCCCAGGTATTCGTACTCTTTGAATCCCGCAAAATCGCTACCGGCCCGTCACCGCGGCGCCTCGACGCGCTCGCTACGTAGATCGGTGAGAATTTCGGGGTAGGCTTCGTCCATCCTAGGTGCGCCCCCGGCGGGGGTCAACGCGCTTTCCCGCAACTTGAGCAATCTTCACACTCCAACGGGCGGACAGGCGGCCGCACGAGCCGATTGATGGTAGCGGCGGGCTATACTTTGCGGATGCTGCGCCGCCTGGTCGATTCGCCCTACTTTCTCTGGCTGTTACTCGCGCTGCCGGGAGCGGTTACCATCGTTCGATACGCGTCCGGTGCGACGTTCTACGGCGAGGTCGTGCACGTCACCGGAGAACTCTCCGCGCGCCTGCTCATACTCGCGATGGCCGTCACTCCTCTTCAGTTGATGTTTCCCGGACGCGGATGGGTCAGGTGGTTACTGCAACGGCGGCGCTATCTGGGCGTGGCCGCGTTCGGCTACGCCGCGTTCCATACGGCGGTCTACCTGGCTCGAACCGGAGTTTTCGGAGACATTCTCGCCGATGCCGCGGAGCCCGGTTTGCTGACCGGTTGGCTTGCGCTGGCCATATTCGTGCCGCTGGCGATCACCAGCAATAACGCTTCGGTGAGGCGGTTGCGGCGACTCTGGAAGCGCCTGCACCGCTGGGTCTATGCGGCCGCCGCATTGACCTTTGCGCACTGGGTTCTGACCGCCTTCGACCCGGTACCCGGGCTGATTCACCTGCTGGTGTTGGCCGCGCTGGAGGCGTACCGGCTGTGGAAGACCGCTCGCTTGAGGCGCCGCCGGCTTGCGGCCTAGACTGCCGATCTGAACGATATGGGCAGCGAAAGCGTCGATGCGCCGTGGTAGCCGAATGGTGAGATATGCCGGGCGCCGTGGTAGCCGAATGGTGAGATATGCGGGGTAACCTTTGGAGTCTCGTGCTGGCGGCGGGAGGGTCTCGCCGGCTCGGTACGCCCAAACAACTGCTGCGAATTCGCGGCCGAAGGCTCATCAGCCGCGCGGTCGACGCAGCCGAAGCGGTCACTCCCGGTCGCGTCGTGGTTGTCATCGGCGCCGAGGCGCTGAAGCTGCGGCTGTTGATCCGACGCCACCATCCGGGTACCCATACCGTCGACAACGCGCACTGGGCCGAGGGCATGGCCGGTTCCTTGCAGGCGGGACTCGCGGTCCTGCCGGCACGGGCCACCGCGGCGCTGCTGCTGCTGAGCGACCAGCCGGCGGTGGGCGAGCCGTCGCTGCGGCGCTTGATCGGCGCCTGGCGGCATCATCCCGGCAAGGCGGCCGCGGCCGCTTACTCGGGTGTGGCCGGGGTACCCGCCATTCTGCCGAGGGCGTTTTGGAAGGAGGCGCATTGCCTGAGCGGCGACGCCGGCGCCCGCAGCCTGTTGCGCGTGGGACAGACCGTGGCGACGGTGGTGGCCATGCCCGAGGCGGCGTGGGATATCGACACCCCCGAGGACATGCAGTCACCGCACCACGACGAATACGGTCCGATGCCGCGCTGGACGCGGACCGCGAAAAAATTGAGGCCCTAACCCGCTGAAGTTATACTTGCTGCCAGACACGGAGCCGTACGCGGTCGTGTTTTTGGGTCGGCAACGCTCTTGAGGTGCACAGTGAGAACAACAACACTTTCGACCACGGCGCTGGTTCTTTCCGGCATCGCGATGACCGGTTTCGCGCAGGATTCCGATGTTTCGGATTTGTGTGCGGCGGCCTCTGTCGAAAGCGGGCAAGTCGCTGAAACCGGGATGCTTCCCGCCAGCGCAATTGCCTGCGCCGCCAGCCAGCCACGCGTCTCCACGACTGCCAGGATCGGCGATGTAGCGCATACCGTGGGCCAGATCGGCGGCGAGTCGATTATTGCTGTCGAAACGGAGTTCGGGGACGTTTCACACGCGACCGGCCAGGTCGGCGGCCGCACGGTCAATGCGAGCACCGTTGAGATTGGGAATTCGTCCGTGACCGTTGGTACGGTTGGCGATCAATCGATAAACAAAACGACAACGCGATTCGGCGATACCCGTGTTACCAGCGGCCAGGTCGGCGACGCATCCGTCAGCGCGAGCACGATGCAGATCGGCAATATGAGTTATACCACCGGGCAGATCGACGGGCAGCCGATCGCCGTCACCACGATCGAAATCGGCAACGTCACCTATACGACCGGCCAGGTCGGTGGCGAAACCGTTAATTCAAGCACGATCCAGATCGGCGACGTGACCTATACGAGCGGCCAAACAGGTAACTGACTATTCAGCTAACTGACTATTCAGCGGGATTTCCCGGTCACGCAGTTGATCCATCCCGAGTCGCCGCCGGCGTAGTGTTCTTTCTTCCAGATGGGCAGTCGCGACTTCAGTTCATCGATCGCATAGCGGCAACCGTCGAACGCCTCTCCGCGGTGCGAGGCGCTGACCCCAACCCACACGGCGCAGTCTCCAATCTGCAAATGCCCCACGCGGTGGCAGCCGGCGACCCTCGATAGCTTGAAGCGCTCCAACGCCTCCGCCAGTATGCGCTCGCCTTCCGCGATGGCGATCGGTGCATGCGCCTCATACTCGAGGGACTCCACTTCCCTGCCGTCGCTGTGGTTACGCACCCAGCCCTGAAACGCGGCGTAAGCACCGGCGCTCTCGATTTCGAGTTTCTGCTGGAGCGCATGGACGTCGATGGTTTGATCGGTGACATCAAAGTCGAGCTGCGCGCGAGTTTCCATAGGCGTCTGAATTATGCGTAGAACTAGCCTGAGCGCCCGATACACTAGCCCCCCGCCACGGGGGGAAAGAACAGCACGACATCGCCTTCGGTCAAGGTCCGGTCCCAGCTCGCAAATTCGTCGTTTATCGCCACCTTGCAACGCGCCATGGGATCGGCCAATCCGTGTCGGTCGGCGACTTCGTCGAACAGTTCCGCGGCCGTGACCGCACGGGTGGTGAGCGCCTCGGTGTCGGTACCCGCCTGCTCCCGAAACACGGCGAAGTATTGTGCCGTGACGCCGATCATCGTGGCTTCATTCGTCTGCGTTGAAATCGGACTTGCCCCCTGACTTTTCGACCAGCCTCAGGTCGCGAATGCGGATACCGTGAGACAACGACTTGCACATGTCGTATACGGTCAGGGCCGCCGTCGCGGCGCCGGTCAATGCCTCCATCTCCACGCCCGTCTTGTGGGTCGCGCGCACCGAACACTCGATGACAAGTTCCCGCGCTTCGTTCCAGTCCACCGCGATCGTGCAATCCTCCATCGGAATGGGATGGCAGAACGGGATCAGGTGGTGAGTCTGCTTGGCGGCCTGCACGCCGGCTACGATGGCCGTATCGATCACCGGCCCTTTCCTTGTCTGCAGCGGATCCCCTTCCGCGCTCAATGCATGCTCCGGGAAGGTCACGACCGCACGGGCGCGGGCGATTCTGGCGGTCACCGCCTTGTCACCCACATCCACCATGGTGGGACGATTTTTCGGACCTACGTGAGTCAGCATTCAGCCGCCCATCCGGTACATCTCGACGCGGGACTCTCCGGACTTCGCCGCACCATCCCTGCCGCGCTGCTCGCTGTAGCGGTCGGTTCTCCCGCGCCATACGCTTTGCAGCAGGCCAATGAGATCGGCGTCGCTCGCACCGGCGCGCAGCGGCTCCCGCAGGGATGTGCCGAGCTTGGCGAACAGGCACGTATATACCGTGCCGTCGGCCGAGAGCCGGGCGCGGTGACAGTCGCCACAGAACGGTTCGCTGACCGACGAGATGAAGCCGACCTCTCCCTGGCCGTCCTCGAAGGCGTAGCGCCGGGCCACTTCACCGCGGTAGTTCGGTTCCACGGGCTCCAGCGGCCAGCGCGATGAAATCAGATCGAGCAGCGTCTTCGAGGTAACGACTTCGTCCATGCGCCAGCCGTTCAACGTACCCACGTCCATGTATTCGATGAACCGGACGATGACGCCGGTGCCGCGAAAGCGCTCCAGCACGTCCAGCGCGGTGTGTTCGTTCTTGCCTTTCTGGATCACCGCGTTCAGCTTGATGGGTGAAAGCCCCGCCCGTCGCGCCGCGTCGATTCCGTCGAGTACCTGAGCGACATCACCCTTGTCGCCGCTCATCTTCCTGAAGACGTCGTCGTCGAGGCTGTCCAGACTGACGGTAATTCGATTGAGGCCTGCCGCTCGCAGGTCCCGGGCGTGGGCCGCGAGGCGCGAGCCGTTAGTCGTGAGCGCCAAATCCTGCAAGCCGGGGAGGCTACTCA
The DNA here is from genome assembly GCA_965237785.1 of Candidatus Rariloculaceae bacterium. Taxonomy (GTDB): domain Bacteria; phylum Pseudomonadota; class Gammaproteobacteria; order Steroidobacterales; family Rariloculaceae; genus UBA6522. The sequence continues at coordinate 3,209,709 of OZ250159.1, read as the reverse complement.
GACTACTGACAATTTCGATCGCATCGCGGCGCAATAGTGGCTCCCCACCGGTGATCCGCAATTTGGTTACGCCGAGTTGCATGAATAGCCCGGCGACGCGCTTTATCTCGCCCGGGGTCAGCCAATGGCGCCGGGGCAGGAATTCGTATCCCTCGCCATAGATATCCTCGGGCATGCAGTAGGGGCAGCGATAGTTGCACCGGTCAATCACCGAGATTCGCAGGTCGCGCAGCGGACGTGCCCAGGTGTCCACCACCCGGCCGGATGCCTGCCACTGCGCTACCTTGCTGTTCATGCCTATTATTTTAGCTCAAGCGGCCAGTCGGCATATATCAACACTTTGCGACTGTGGGCGCGCGCGGACAGCACTTGCTCGCGTCGTGGGCGAGGAGTGTGCCATGGACGGCGAAAAGCGACGAGCCCCCGATTCGAGCCGAGCCAGGACGGCGAGGCGAGATTGAGCGAGCAAGTGTTGTCCGTGCGCGCCCCGGGACGAGTATCGGTGAGCGGCGCGGACTAGCGAACATTCTCCGGCGTATAGCCCGTGAGCACGCCGTCGGCTGAGAATACGATCTGCCAGAGCTGGATGCCCCGCGCCCGAAAGCCGCCGGCGCAGGCCAAGAGGTAGTAGCGCCACATGCGGAAGAAACGCTCGTCGTAGTTGCCGCGCAGATTCTCCCAGGCGGCGGAAAAGTTGTCGTGCCAGCACATCAGAGTGCGGTCGTAGTCCTGTGGAAAGTTGTGCCAATCCTCCATGGAGAGAACGTTGTCCGTAGCGGTTGCTATCTGTTTTGCCGAAGGAAGCTGACCGTTGGGGAATATGTACTTGTGGATCCAGGCATCGGTTTTGACATTGGTTCGGAGGCTGCCGATGGTGTGCAGCAGAAACAGCGCGCCCGGCTTCAGGCAGCGGCGCACGAGTTCCAGGTAGGCGCGGTAATTCTTGTACCCCACGTGTTCGAACATGCCGATGGAATAGATGCGGTCGAAGCGTTCGTCGAGCTCTCGGTAGTCCTGCAGCCGTATCTCCACGGGTAGACCCGAGCATAGCTTGCTCGCGGTTTCATGCTGATCCCTGGATATCGTGACGCCGACGCCCGAGACGCCGTATTTGTCCGCGAAATAGTGCAGCGCACCGCCCCAGCCGCAACCGATGTCCAGCACCTTCATGCCCGGTTCGAGCCGCAATTTGCGCGCGATCAAATCGAGTTTGTGTTCCTGCGCTTCGTCCAGCGTGTCCGCATCCTTCCAATAAGCGCAGCTATAGATCATGCGTTTGTCCAGCATCGCGCGGAACAGATCCTGACCGAGATCGTAGTGGCGCTCGCCGACCTGAAACGCGCGGGTCTTCCGCTGGAGGTTCATCAGCCGGGCCTGGAGCGCGAAAAGGATATCGCTTACCGGACGAATACGCCGGTTAACCTGGCCGCGATAGGCGCGGCAAATCATTTCGTCGATCTGCTCGCACTCCCACCAGCCGTCCATATAGCCTTCACCGACGCCCAGCATGCCGTCGGCAAAGAGCCGGGAATAGAATTTGTCGTTACGGATGTGGATATCCCAGGGCCGGTCACCGTCGATACGGATATCACAGGCTGCCAGGATCGCCTCCAGTCGTTTTCGATACCGCTGCGAAGTCACGTCGTCGTCATTGAAGTGAAACAAAATCGGCCGGTATGTTAGCAGACCTGACGTTCCCGCCAAACGCGCCGGCGCGCTGATTCACGTCATGAACCCGACGCGGCGGATTCGCGTAATGCCTGGCGCTCGATCTTCGCCCAGGAGTCACTCAGCGTGATGGTGCGCAGGAACACCGTACGCCCGGCGGTGTTCAAGACAGGGTCGAGAGTGAAATAACCCGATCGCTCGAATTGGAAGCGTTCGCCGGGCGACGCGGTTTCCAACGCCGGTTCCAGTGCCGCGTCGACCACCTCCAGGGAGTTCGGATTGAGATGCCGCAGAAAGTCGCCCGACCCCTGATCCAGGTTTGCCACCGTGAACAGGCGATCGTACAGGCGCACCTCGCGTCGCACGGCCCGCCGCGCGCACACCCAGTGGATGGTTCCCTTGACTTTACGCTGCGCCTGAGCCGACCCGCTGCGGGTGAGCGGATCGTAGCTGCAACGCAGTTCGACGATCTCTCCGGAGGCATCCTTGACGACCTCCTCGCACTTGATGATGTAGGCGTAGCGCAGCCGCACTTCCCCACCGGGACGCAGGCGGCGAAACTTGCGCGGCGGATCCTCCCTGAAGTCGTCGCGTTCGATATAGATTTCCCGGGACAACGGCACGTCCCGGGACCCCAGTTCAGGCCGATTGGGATGGTTCGCCGCGGTCAGCCGCTCCTCGGCGTCCTCCGGGTAGTTCTCGATTGTCACCTTCAAGGGTCGCAACACGCCGAAGCGCCGCGGGGCCGAAGCGTTCAAGTTCTCGCGGACGCACGTTTCCAGAGCGCCGAGCTCGATCACGTTGTCTTTTTTCGTGATGCCGACCCGGCCCATGAACTCCCGAATGGATGCGGCGGTATACCCCCGCCGCCGCATCCCGGAAAGCGTCGGCATCCGCGGATCGTCCCAACCTTCGACGTACCCTTCGTCCACCAGGCGCGACAGCTTGCGCTTGCTCATGATGGTGAACATCAGGTTGAAGCGCGAAAACTCCGTCTGCTGGGGGCGGTTGGTGACCGGGAGGTTGTCCAGGAACCAATCGTAAAGCGGCCGATGGTCTTCGAATTCGAGCGTACAGAACGAGTGAGTCGTGCCCTCGAGCTCGTCCGAGAGGGTATGCGCGAAGTCGTACATGGGATAGATGCACCAGGTATCCCCGGTGCGCTGGTGGGCGACCTTGCGGATGCGGTACAGCGTCGGGTCGCGCAAGTTCATGTTCGGCGACGCCATATCGATCCTGGCGCGCAGCACGTGCTGGCCTTCGTCGAATTCGCCCCGCCTCATCGCGGCAAACAATTCGCGGTTCTCGGCGATGGACCGGTTTCGATACGGGCTCTCTCGCCCGGGCTCCTTGAAGGTCCCTCGATAGGTGCTGATCTCCTCGGGACTCAGGCTGTCCACGTAGGCTTTGCCGCTTTCGATCAGGTGAACGGCGTAGTCGTGAAGTTGGGCAAAGTAGTCTGAGGCATGTGCCAACCGATTTTCCCAGTCAAAGCCCAACCAACGCACATCCTCCTTGATTGCCTCTACGTAACGGAGTTCTTCCTTCTCCGGATTGGTATCATCGAACCGCAGATAGCAGGTTCCGCCAAACTCCCTGGCAATGTCGAAATCCACGCAAATCGCCTTGGCATGGCCGATGTGGAGGTATCCATTCGGCTCCGGCGGGAAGCGGGTTTGCACGCGCCCGCCGTGCTTGCCGGCGGCGACATCGGCGGCGACGAGTTGGCGGATGAAGTCCCGCGGCGGTGTCGTCTCGGCATTCATAGGCGCAATTGTCGGTCATGCGGCCCGTCCGGCACAATCGGCAGGCCCGCCCGGTGGCTTTCGGCGCGGGTCAGGGAGTGGCAGAATGCACCCTATGAAAAGGCGAAATTTTCTTGTCGGCGGGCTGGGTGCGCTCGCGGCGTGTTCGGAAACCCAGGAAACCGTAACCTCCACCGCCGCCGAGGAGCGGCACCGCTGGCGCATGGTGACCTCGTGGCCGCCCAATTTCCCGGGCCACGGCACATCGGCCAACCGTTTGGCGCGCCGGCTGGGAGAACTTTCCGGGGGACGTCTCCAGGTGGAGGTTTTCGCGGCGGGCGAATTGGTGCCCGCGTTCGAAGTCCTCGACACGGTTTCCAGGGGTACGGTTCAGCTTGGCCATTCCGCTCCCATCTACTGGCGCGGAAGCATTCCCGCAGCTCAGCTGTATGGCAGCGTGCCCTTTGGAATGCTGGCGGATCAGTTCAATGCGTGGTTGTATTTCGGCGGCGGGCTGGAACTCTGGCGCGAAGCCTATGCGGGCCATGGCGTGATTCCCTTCCCTGCCGGCAATACCGGAGCCCAGATGGGCGGCTGGTTCAACCGCGAGATCAACTCCCTCGATGACCTCAACGGGCTCAAGATGCGCATTCCAGGGTTGGGCGGCGAAGTCATGCAGCGGGCCGGTGCATTGCCGGTCAACCTTCCGGGTTCGGAGATCTTTACCGCGTTGCAAACCGGCGCCATCGATGCCACCGAGTGGGTGGGTCCATACAACGACACCGCTTTCGGGCTGCACCAGGCCGCGCGGTATTACTACCATCCGGGTTGGCAGGAACCCTCCGGCGCGCTCGAACTCTTCGTGGGTACCGCCGCTTATGAATCGCTGTCCGCGGAACTTCAGGACATTCTTGAAACCGTCTGCATGGCGGAGAATGACTACCTCCTGGCCGAGTTCAACACACGGAATCACACCTCGCTAAAGACCTTGGTGGAAGAGCATGGGGTGCAACTGCGGCGATTCCCGGACGACGTGCTCGATGCGTTGCGTGGCTACAGTATCGAGGTGATCGAGGAGCTTGCTGCGGCGGATCCCATGAGTGGACGCGTCTATGCGTCCTATAAGGCGTTCGCCAACGAAGTGAGTGCCTGGCTCAGGATCTCCGAGGGTCGCTAGGGCCTGTTAATCGCCGGCGACTGCCTCCGGCCCGAAGGCGGCGACCAACGCGGCGATCGCCGCCACGGACAAGGGAAAGAAAAGATTCGCGACTATTGCCGGCACCGCCACAATGGCTGCACCCTCCAACTCCAGGCGTGGAAAACCGAGCAATCCGAAGATGAGAGCGGATCAGGTGGATCAGAAGCGCTGTTCCAGACTGTAGACAAAGCTTCGGCACGCCGGCCGGGCGGCGCCGTCGGGGTCGTCGGACCAGCTCTTGTAGTGAGACCGCATCAACGCGTCCAGGCTGGGAGCACGGAAGATTTCGTCGGAAAGCTCGATGATTTCGGGATCGCGGACAAACCCCAACGAATTCACCTCGAAACAGATGACGACGCGGCCTTCTTGCGCTTCGCGGATCGCTTGTCGGGGATAAGTCGGGCTCGCCATGATCTCTGGAATCAGCGGTTCGGTCATGGCCGTGGGTTCGCCGGTCGGGCTGGTGTACAGTGCCGACGCGGACGCCGGATCGGCTTCGGAACACCACCAACCTCCGTACAGGTCGGCGGTGCGCCACTCGCCGCCCAGCGCCGGGCGGTTCAGATTTGCGGCGAAGTCTCGCTCGGATCTGGAATCGGAGAACGCCAGGACGTTCTCTTCCAACTGCCAGCGCGACAGCGGAAACCAGGGCCGCTGCACATCCGCGCTGGGAATCGCCATGCGTGTGGAGCCGTCGGCGCCAAAATTCAGCACCACGCGCTCGTCGCCCGTCTCGGGATCGCCATAGACGACGCAACTCCACACGCCCCGGTGCTCAATCGGCTCGGGATCGGCGGGGTCCTGCGCCTGGGCGACAAGGCACGTTGCGATCCAGACGAGAATGAAGCCAAGGCAGTTTTGCGCAGTTGCAATTATTGATGGTCCTCCATAAATACTCTCGGTATCAGGCCGCGCTCATTGATCATGCCCCGGAGTTGCAAAACCTGCCTCGCGTTGGAATTGATGGCCGCCGCGGAGTCCAGATCGAACGTCGCCTCGGACAAATCTCCCAGCAGATAATAGGCGTAGGAGCGGTTGCTGTAGGCACGCCAATTGCGTCCTTCCAACCGCAATGACTCGGTACAGTGCTCGATAGCCACTTCGGGTTCACCCCGGGCGGCGTAGGCGGCGCAAAGGTTGGACTCCGCCGCCGCGCGATCCGATGGGCTCGGCTGATAGCGGGTGAGTCCAAGCCGGGTTAGCCGGATGCCTTCGTCATACTGGCCCATCCGGATGGAAAACGCGCCCGCGGACAGGAATTCGTTGCCGGAACCGATGATGCTGCGGTTGTCCGCCTGGCCCCATAGCCCGCTGGACGCCAGGGAGGCAACCAGACCGAATAGAATAGCGCGGCCCATTTGATGTCTCCTCAGTTCGATTAGTATAGCAGCCTGTCGGACCTAACTTGTTCTACCGCGCGGCAACGGCGGCAACGGGAAACACGCCGGTCAACTCGGTTTCACCGCGACAGTTCGTTAGAATGACAACAACGCGTTTGGTTCACGAAGGGCTCGCGCCATGACCGAAGTCGCCGAGGCGGAAGCCCTTATTCTGGACCGCATGGCCCGATTCCCATCCAGGGAAGTGTCGCTTGGCGCCTGCACTGGCGCCGTGCTGCGCGAAAACGTCGATGCGGAACGCGATCAGCCCCCGTTCGACCGGGTCACCATGGACGGCATCGCCATCGACTACGATGCCTGGCGCGCGGGCCGGCGGCGGTACCGCGTCATCGGTATTCAGGGGGCGGGGGCTGCGCCGCTGTCGGTAACTGGTCCCGGGGAATGTGTGGAGATCATGACCGGCGCCATGCTGCCGCGCGGAACGGATACGGTCATCCCCGTGGAACGACTGTCGGTCACCGATGGGGAAGCCGTGGTGCAAGCCTCCGCCGCCGTTTCACGGCAGCAATTCGTCCACCCGCGCGGGTCCGACCGGATGGCCGGGAGCCGGCTCCTCAATCGTGGGCAGCGCATCGGGCCGGCGGAGGTGGCGATACTGGCCGGAGCCGGCCGTTCCCGAATTCGTATCGCCGCGCCGCCGCGTGTGGCGGTGGTGTCCACCGGCGACGAACTCGTGGAAGTGGATCAGCCTATCCGGCCTTATCAGATCCGCTCCAGCAACGATCGGGCCATCGAAGCTGCGCTGGTGCGCCGTTTCGGAGCACGCGTCACGCGGGCCAGCCTGAAGGACGATCCCGAAGAAATTCTCGAGTCAATCGCTCGCCTTCACGAGGATAACGACGTCCTTATCCTCACCGGCGGCGTGTCCATGGGCAAATACGACTTCGTTCCCGGTGTACTCGAGAAGCTCGGCGTGGAACTGGTGTTTCACCGCATCGAGCAACGCCCGGGCCGTCCCATGTGGTTCGGCGTGAGCCAGGCATCGAAACCCGTATTCGCCTTGCCCGGCAACCCCGTTTCCACGCTGGTTTGCCTGATCCGCTACGTCGTGCCCGCGTTGTGGCGGGCCATGGGCGCCGACGCCGCGACCGATGAGTGGGTTCGCCTCGCCAAAGAGGTGGAGTTCGCGGTCGAGTTGGCGTATTTCTTGCCGGTGAAACTCCGCGCGGACTCCTCGGGAGTGGCGCGGGCCGAGCCTTGTCCCACGAATACTTCGGGGGACTATGCCACGCTGGCGGGCACCGACGGCTTCATCGAACTGCCGAAGGCGCCCGAAACCTTCCCGCCGGGCACGCCGGCGCGCCTGTTTCGCTGGTAGCGGCGGAGGCGCATCAAGGCGTTCGTGCGCTCGCAAGCAAGGTCCTGAACCGCCGCCGGTTCGCCACCGGACCGAGCAGTCAATCCGCCCCGGTCAGCGTCCGGCCCGAAGCGCCCGCCAGCACCTTGTGCATCTCCGCCAGCAGCGACAGCGCGATGGACTCCGGGTCGTCAGCGCCGATGTCGAGTCCCACCGGTCCCATCAATGTCTGCCGCAACGATTCGCCGGTGTCGCCGAGCGCCTCCAGCAATCGGTCGCGGCGTTCCCTCGGACCCAGGACGCCCAGGTAGCCGACCTCGACGTCGGCAAGCTGTTCCAGATAGGTCCGATCCGTGAGCAGATGATGACTCATGACGATGATGGCATCGAATTGCGCGGGCTCAAGTTCCCGGCACATGGCCACGGGGTCGATCAGCAGGGCGTGATCGGCCGCCTCGAAAGCGCCTTTTTCCAGGTAGGCGGGACGGTGATCGGCGACGGTTACCCGCCAACCCAGCTCCGCCGCCATGTTGACCACCGGCACCGCGTCCAGGCCCGCACCCAATACCAACAGGCGGGGGATCGACTTCAAGGGCGCGTACAGCACGGCCGCGCCATCCTCCTCGGTGCGGTAGATCGCCCGCCCCGACAGTTGCGCGGCACGGCACCCCGGCACGAGAGACGGATCCGATTCCGCGTCGGCAACGTCGCCATTCCAGACCAATGTCGTGCCCGAGGCGGGACCGTCGGCGCCGGACGGGGCGGCAATCACCGTCGCGACCACGGTGGGTCGGGCCGCGAGCAGGCGCTCGGCAATCGCGGCAAACGGTTCATAGTGGTTCCAAGCCGTCATCGGTTGCATGAAGATGCGGATCAGACCGTTGCAACCCACCCCAAGACCCCACAGGTCATCGGCCTCGTCCCGCATGTCGAAGCTGACCGCCCGCGGCTCGTTGGCCGCAATCGCCCCGCGGGCACGCTCCGCCAGGTCGCCCTCCAGGCAACCGCCGCTCACCAGGCCCTGGTAGTCGCCGTTGGCGGCGATCAATATCCGGTGCCCCGCCTTGCTGTACGTGGAACCGAGGGTCTCGTAGACCGTGGCCAGCACCATGGGCTTGGCGGTGCGCCGCCAGCGCTCGAAGGTCCGGATCAGCCCGCGCGTGCTCATTCCGCCTCGCGTGCACCTTCCGCTGGCCGAAAACGGCCGTCCGCCAGAAAGGCGACGACCTGCTGAAAGACCTGTGAATCGGCGAGCATGAACGTATGGGATTCGTCGACGGTCAGAAAGTCCTGCATCTCATCCAGGCGCGCGCTTGCGACGCTGACCTTGCCGTCATTCGGCCCAGGCAATGGCGCGGCTTGCTGCAACAGTGTATCCAGACCGGTACGAGTACCGGCGATGACGCCAATTTCCAGGTCCACCGGCGCCAGATTCGCCGGCAGGCTGCCGGCGTCGGTACCCAATTGCAGCGCGGCCGGACCCATTACCGAAAACCAGGCCTTGTCGGCGAACTCGTCGATCAATTCACTGCCGTGGTTCGGCGGGCCGAGCATGACCATGCGGCTGCCCTCGGGTAAGCGGTTGTCCTGAAGGTAGTGGCGCACCAGGATTCCACCCATGGAATGCGCCACAAAGTGTACCGGCGTGCCGGGCCCAGCGGCGCACTTGGCCAGCGCGGCGGGAACGTGGGCGGTCGCGAGTTCCTCGATGGGTTGAGCCAGGGAGGGATAACCCTGGTTCACGGTTCGGTACCCGGCGCGGTCCAGGGCAAACTTCAGGGGTAGCATGGACAACGGCGTGCGGCCCAGTCCGTGGAGCAGGATAACGCACGTCTCGCCTTCCGCGGTGTTCGCCGGAAAAGCCGCGCCGAGCATCAGCGCGGCGAGAAATGCGGCAAGCGTCCTGGGCGCAGATACTGAACGGGTATTCATCGCGTCAACTATATCGGATTAGGTCTCCGACTGGCGTGCGGCCCGCAAAGCCTCAATGAACCGGCTGCACCAGGCGTGGATGTCATTCCGCCGCAGGACTTCGATCATGGATCGATACCGTTCGCGCCGCTCATCCAGGGACATTTCAATGGCCTGCTGCATCCCGTCCGCGACGCCGTCGCGATCGTAGGGATTGACCAGCACCGCACCGCTGAGTTCCTGCGCCGCGCCCGCCAGGGTCGAGAGTACCAGCACACCCGGATCGTCCGGTCTCTGCGTCGCCACGTATTCCTTGGCCACCAGGTTCATTCCGTCCCGTATGGGCGTGACCAGGCCGACGTCCGTAAGCCGCAGCAGGGACATCAGCACGTCGCGGTTGTAGGCGCGGTTGAGATAGCGGATCGGCATCCAATCCATGTCCGCAAAGCGCCCGTTGATGTTGCCCGCCGTGCGTTCCAATTCCTCTCGAATGGCATCGTAGGCCCGCACGCCGGTTCGCGTCGGTGGGGCGATCTGCATGAATACCACCTGCCCGCGGTTTGTGGGGTATTTCTTCAGCAGCCGCTCGAAGGAGCGGAAGCGAAGCTCCAGTCCCTTGCTGTAATCCAGCCGGTCGACGCCGAGGATCAGTTTTCGGTCGCGCAGACTGTGGGTTAGCCGGCTGACGTGACGGTCGTCGAGGTTCTGTGCGGCGAGGTTCCGGCAGGCGTCCACATCCACGCCAATGGGGAACACGTCGGCATTGAACGCCCGTCCATAGGCTTCGATGCGCCCATTCGCCAGCATGCGGCCGCCGATTTGCGGTTGGCACATGGATTCCTGGAACGAGCGCAGATCGGTTGCCGTCTGGAACCCGATGACGTCGTAGGATGACATGGAGCGAAGCAGATGTTCGTAGGGCGGAAGCGTGCGCAGTACGTTGAAGCTGGGGCAGGGGACGTGGAGAAAGAAGCCGATCGGGTTGATGACGCCGGCCCGGCGCAACTCCGCCGCGAGCGGAATCAGATGGTAGTCGTGCACCCAGACGATGTCGTCGGGTTGCAGCAGGGGTACGAGTTTTCGGGCGAAGAGTTCGTTGACCCGGCAATAGGCATCGTATTGAAAGCGCCGGAACGAAAAGAATCCGAGCAGATAGTGAAATAACGGCCAGAGGCTGTTGTTGGAGAAGCCGTTGTAGTAATTCTCGAAGTCTTCCTTGTTGAGGTCGATGGTCGCGTAGGTGATTCGCCCGCGGGTTTGCAGCACCGGGTCGCGGGGATCCTGGGTCGTTGTCTTTCCGCTCCAGCCGAACCAGACACCGCCCTGCTTTTCGAGCGCCGCCAACACCCCCACGGCCAACCCCCCGGCCACCTTGCCCGTCTTGGGTATGGCGACTCGATTGGATATCGCGATCAGTCTGGCCGGCATATTGCACCATCGGCGGCAACCGAGGCGTTCATGTCAGTGAGACCCGACACATCTATCGACCCTGTCCGAGGCATCACAGCGCCTCCTCCCAGGAGCGGCTCAGGCGGGTGGCGCCGTTGATGATTCCGACCATGCTGTACGTCTGCGGGAAATTCCCCCAGAGTTCGCCGGTGGCCGGGTCCAGGTCCTCCGAAAGCAGCCCCAGACCGTTGCGCCGGTCGAGCATATTGCAAAACAGTTCCCGGGCTTCCCGGCGGCGCCCCACGGCGGCGAGCGCGTCAATGTACCAGAAAGTACAGATGTTGAACGCGGTCTCGGGCATGCCGAAGTCATCGGGATTCATGTACCGGTAGAGGTAGTTTCCGCGGCGCAGGTCATTCTCCACTGCCTCAAGGGTACCCACGAATCGCGGGTCCAGGGGGCGTACGAAGCCCAGGTCCGCCAACGTCAACAGGCTCGCATCCATGGCATCGCCGCCGAAGGTGTCCACGAAGCTCTCCCGTTCGGCATTCCACGCCGCCGCGGAGATCTTGTCGTGCAGCCCGGCCGCAATCCCGGACCAGTGCCCGGCGCGGTCACGCAATCCAAGGTGGCGGGCGATTCGCCCCAGCCGGTCGCACGCCGCCCAGCACATGACGCTGGAGTAGGTATGAACTTCCTGGCGTCCACGATACTCCCAGAGTCCGGCATCGGGCTTGTCGAACAGTTCCACCGCCCGCTCGCCCAGGGCTTCCAGTCGGCGGAACTCCTGGCGGCCGCCGGTGCGCGCCAGACGGCGATCGAAAAACTGCTGGGTGGCCGAGAGCACGACCGCGCCGTAAACATCGTTCTGGATCTGCCGGTAGGCCTGGTTGCCCACTCGGACAGGGCCCATGCCGCGATAACCCGGCAGCGTATCGACCGTGCGCTCTTCGAGCGTGGACTGCCCGCTGATTCCGTACACCGGCTGGAGCTGTTCGGGGCTCCCCAGTTCACCGACGATGTTGTTGAGATAACCGAGGAAGGCCTCCATGGTCCTGGTTACGCCCAGCCGATTCAGGGCCTTTACGACGTAGAAGCTGTCCCGCAACCAGCAGAAGCGATAGTCCCAGTTGCGTCCGCTCGAGGCGGCTTCCGGGATTGAAGTCGTGAGCGCCGCCAACACTGCGCCGGTATCTTCATAAGTGCAGAGCTTGAGCGTGATAGCGGCACGGATTACCTCGTTCTGCCATTCGAACGGCAACGACAACCCGCGCACCCAGCGGTGCCAGTATCCACGGGTTTCCCCAAGCATTTCCTGGCATATCTTGTTGGGATGTTCGGGGATGGTTTCGTCCGCGCCGAGAATCAGGCTGAGGGGTTCCTCGAGTACGATGGCGCGCTCTTCCAGGATCGCGGTGAGGGAAGCATTGGTGGTCAAGCGCAGCGTGAATCCGCTGTCCACGTAGCGGATGTGATTGCTGCCGAAGGTCACTCCGGAGCGATTGCCGCCGTAGCCCGCCGCGGGCCGTAAACGTATGCGGATGGTGGGGCTTCCCGAAAGGGGCCGGATGTGGCGCATGATCATGATGGGGCGGAAGGTGCGGCCGAACTGCTCGTATCGGGGCGCGAAGTCCTCGATTTGCACACTGCCTCCCGACTGGTCGTACAGGGTCGTGACGAGAACCGGCGTATTGCCGCGGTAGCTCTGCTCGGCACGCTCGAAGTCCAGGAGCTCCACCTCGAAGAATCCGGTTTCGACGTCGTCATCGCCGCCCAGCAGCGAGCAGAACGCGGGATCGCTGTCCACCCGGGGAAAACATCCCCAGACGAAGCGCCCTCGCGGGTCGACCAGAACGCCGACCTGGCAGTTGCCGATGAGTCCGAGGTCAAGCGTGTTCATTTCACTCCAGTCGGTTCGGACCCGAATTGACCCGATATTGAGTCGCTCAACCATTCGATCATGTCGGCTACGCCGGGCAGCCGCCACTTTGCCCCCGTGGCTCCGTCGCCAACCTTGATCGAAATGCCTCCCAATTCATTGACGACCTGGAACCCGGTCTCATCCGTCACGTCGTCGCCTGCAAACACCGGGGTTCGGCCGGCGAACGGCGGTTCGGACATGTAGGCGCGGATGGCCTCACCCTTGTTCATCTCGCCGGGCTTGATCTCCACCACCTTGCGGCCCCGCAAGCGTTCCACGGCCGCGGGAAGATCGAGGTCGGCAACGAATTTCCGCACTGTGTCTTCCAGCTCGGGACGATTTCTGTAGTGTAATGCCAGACTCACTCCCTTGTTCTCCAGCATGAGGCCGGGATGGGACTCCACGAAGCGTTCCATGGACCCCCGGGCACTGCGAATCCAATCGAGCTGCGCGGCTGCTCGCTCCATCCGCCCGGCTACACTCCTGCGCTCCAGTCCGTGAATGCCCGCCACCGCCAGCCGATGGGGTGCGAGCAGGCGGTCCACGTCCGCCACGGTGCGCCCGCTGATAATGGCCACGGCGTTACCGGCCGCCGTGGGCAGCTTGGCGAGCAGCCTATCGAGCCTCTCCGTCGGCGCCACCGCATCGGGGTGTTGGGCGATTTCGATCAGGGTACCGTCGAGGTCGAGAAAGACGGCCGGCTCAATTGGCCAGGGAGGTCGTTGCGCGATATTCACGCGCGCACAATACAATGGCATCGAACGGCCTGCAAAAGGCGGCCGCGAGGGATACGACAAAGGCAGAACAGACCAGCTCGCGGCTGCCTCGGCGGCCGCTGCATCGCTGGCAAGGAAATCACGGATGAGTGTGTCGTTGGCTGGATACGACCCGTCAGTTCCAGGGCGAGCGAAGAGGTTTCTGAACACGAGCGCCAGTATGAAGATGGTAGCGATCCCAAGGTGCTGGATGTTGTGGATGTTCCGTTGCTTGAGTTTCGGCCGAGGCACTATCAGCGAGAAAATTGGTTGCTTGATCCCGAAAAATATTGGATGAAAACGGGTCGTGCCGAGTGGTCTGATCTTAACCGTATTGTCGATCCCTCCGAGGAGCTTTGGACTAACGGATATAGCACATCCAGTGGGATAAACGACAGGATTCCTCTTTCCACCGCCGAGCGGCTCGGGAGTTCGCTCCGACTCGTACAAGTGGAGAGGCTTACGCTATCCGTTTTTGCCCCGGGTGAAACATTTGAAAATCCGAAACGGCGGGTTCAGGCCCGGTTTCGATATTGTCAGACTGACTATTGGCTATGGGTCACTGATCCTGAGTACGAGCGTGCTTATCTTGCTATGGATAACGGTGAATATGAGCTAGGAGAAAGCTACCTTACGGTAAGCCTCGGAGAACCTTTCGACGGTTACTGCTACAAGCTCATCGCCGCCGTCATTGAACCCAACAACGGGGCCTGAGCATGGCGAGTCGAGACACTTTTTTTTCGATAGGACATTCTAACCATTCGCTGCAAGTGTTTCGGGAGCTATTGCGCGCGCACGGTGTGACGGCAGTGGCCGATGTACGGTCGGCTCCCTACAGTCGACATTGCCCGCAATTCAACAAGGACAAGCTTGCGAAGAGCCTCAAGGAACAGGGAATCGAGTACGTATTTCTCGGACGCGAACTCGGGGGTCGTCCCAATGATAGAACCTGCTATGACAAGGATGACAAAGTCTTATTCCGAGTTGTTGCCAACACACCGATATTTCAGAGAGGAATTGAACGTCTAAAGGAAGGAGCGAGCAAACATCGAATTGCAATCATGTGCGCGGAACGTGAACCGTTGGAATGCCATCGTACGCTTTTGGTTTCTCAGGCGCTTTTCGATGACCACCGTCACGTCGAACACATTCATGGGGACGGTCACTTGGAGTCGCACCCGGAGGCGATCGAGCGTTTGCTCGATTTATTGGGTCTTCCTCACCAAGACCTCTTTCATACCAAGAACGAACTCCTTATGGAAGCGCGGGCGCAGCAGGAGAGGCGTATCGCCTATAGGGCGGAAGATTCGTCTGCAGTAGACACTCGAGATGCGCGATGAATGTATACACAATTGGGTTTACAAAGAAAAATGCGTACAGATTTTTTGAACTGTTGCGTACTTCCGGCATAAAACGCATTGTCGATGTCAGACTAAACAATGTTTCGCAGTTAGCGGGTTTCGCCAAACGCGACGACCTCAAGTTCTTTCTCAAGGAGCTATGCTGCATCGACTATGTGCATTTGCGCGAGTTGGCACCGACACAACAGATGCTCGCTGACTATAGAAAGAGACATAAGGATTGGGAAAAATACGAGAATCAGTTTCTTGATCTAATGCGCGAGCGGCGTATTCAACACACGATTTCCAAAGATATCATGGACGATGGTTGCCTACTCTGCAGCGAGCACAAACCGCATCATTGTCATCGACGTCTCGTCGCGGAATACCTCCGGGAGCATTGGGGAGACATTCAAGTCTCTCACCTTGGTTAGGTTCTGAAAACGAAGTCCTGAAAGCTACTATGCCGATCGACCAAGTCGGAAGCCAGTGTCGGAGTTCCGGCTGTGGAGCAGGAACCCCACGTCCGCGTCATTTGCTGAACGCGGACCAGTCGTGGGCGTACGTTGAGTCGGCGCGTCCAGTACTCGACGCGGTCGCGAATCACCTCGCGCCGTTCGTCCCCTTGAAGATGAAAACGGGTCGTGCCGAGAAGGCGCCGGCGAACTGTTCGCGAAGTTTGCCGCCGGAAACATCAAGATCGAGATTGGTCAGCGATTTCCATTACGCGATGCGGCCGACGCCCATCGGGCGCTGGAAACGAGGCAGACGGCGGGCTCGACCGTTCTGCTGCCTTGATCCGCTCTCGCGATCCGTTCAAAGGGTGCGTTCGGACAGCGCTTGCTCGCGTCGTGGGCGAGGAGTGGGCCATTGACGGCCAAAAGCGACGAACCCGTCAGGTTGATTTTGCCGCCCGCCGACACCAACCGCCCGAAACGCAAAATACGCTGAATCAAAGCTTGGTACGACGTTGATCGGCTTGTTCAATTTATCAGGCAACAACCCACATATTCATGCAATGTCAATGCTGTACGTCAGCCGTAACTACTCACCCCCCCTCTCCAGCGACATTCTCCAGAACGCATAACCGGAAGGACGTCCCGCGCCAAGAGATGCAAACGGCGGTGTCGTTGTTCTTGACAGAATAGCGCCGCAACGCTATGGTTCGGCTTCCACACACGCGACGGGAGCACGGCGAGTGGGCTATTTCGGATCGAAGGCGACGACGGGACTGTGTCAACCCCTCATCGCGATGATGCCGCCGCACGCCACTTATATCGAAACGCACCTCGGCGGCGGCGCGATCATGAAGCGCAAGCCGGCGGCGCTGCACAACATCGGCATCGACCTCGATGGGCGGGCTCTGGCGAAGTTCGAGTGCGGCTACCCCGTACAACGCATTCACGGCTGCGCGCACCGGTTTCTGTCCGAGTACGACTATCGGGGCTCGGAGCTGGTCTACAGCGACCCACCCTACCTGATGCGCACCCGCACCTCGGGACGTCGCTATCGCTTCGATTACGGGGAGGCCGATCACGTCGAGCTGGTGGAGTTGCTCAAGACCCTGCCCTGCCAAGTCATGCTGTCCGGCTATCCCTCGGCGCTGTACGACGGGCTGCTCGACGGCTGGCGCAGCCTGGAGTTGCAGGTCATGAACCAGGGCGGGGTGCGCACCGAGAAGCTGTGGTTCAACTTCGTCCCGGACCGGGTGCACTGGGCCAGCCGCGCGGGCCGAAACTTCACCCACCGCCAGACCGTCAAGCGCAAGGCGGCGGGTTGGGGCAAGCGCTACGCGGCGATGCCCCGGGCGGAACGCCTCGCCGTGCTGGCGGCGATGATGGCGGTCGAGGCCGAGGACGGCTGAGCGGCGGCCATGGCCACGGTGAACCGGCCATCGCAGTCCAGGCAACGACGCACGCGGATCGACATCCTGTTCGAGAAGGTCGTCCATCGCGTCGACGCGGACATCGAGGATTGCCCCCGCTGCCGCCGGCGCACGACGGGACGATTCCCGGCGGACATGCCCGGCCCCCTGCAGTACGGCAATGGCATCAAGGCCTACATGATGAATCTGCCGATCGTCCAGATGGTCCCGCTCGACCGGGTGCTGAAGTCGGTCGATACGCCGATCGGCGTGGTCATCTCCCCGGCAACGATATTGAAGTTCGTGCTCCGGTTGCATACGGCGCTGGAACGTTGGGAAGCATCGGCCATCGACGAACTGCTGCGCATGCCGGCCCTGAACGCCGATGAGACCTCGCTACGGGTGGATCGGAAGAACCACTGGATCCCTGTCTATTCGGGCGGCGAGGTCACCGTCAAACGCCTGCACCGCAAACGCGGCTGCGAGGCCATCGACGCCATCGGCATCATCCCGCGCTACGGCGGTGTCGTGGTGCACGACTGCTGGGCGTCGTACCTGTCCTACGACCATTGCGGCCATGCGCTATGCGGCTCGCATCCGTTGCGGGAATTGCAGTTCGTCGTCGACTCCAATCAATACGCCTGGGCCAGGAACATGCAACGTGCGCTCAAGGAAACCTGCGCCAAGGTGTCGGCGAGCGACGCCAAGCAGGTGACCGAGCAGGAATACCGGAACCTGCAAAAACGCTATCGAAACATCCTGACGCGTGGTGGCAAGGAGCTACCGCCCATCCCTGCCCGAGCCAAGGGCCAACGCGGGCGCATCGCCAAATCCGATGCCCACAACCTCTGGGAACGGTTGAAGAAGCACGAACAGGCGGTCTTGCCGTTCGCCAGGGAGCCCGCCGTCCCCTTTACCAATAATCGCGCGGAGCGCGACCTGCGAATGAGCAAAGTCAAACAGAAAGTGTCGGGCTGCTTCCGAACCGAACGCTATGCCCAAGCCTACTGCCGAATCTCAAGCTACCTGCAAAC
Source organism: Candidatus Rariloculaceae bacterium (assembly GCA_965237785.1). Lineage (GTDB taxonomy): Bacteria > Pseudomonadota > Gammaproteobacteria > Steroidobacterales > Rariloculaceae > UBA6522. Next base: position 3,192,187 of record OZ250159.1, on the reverse strand, counting down.
TATGGGATACCGCGGATACAATCCACTCGTCGCCATCCAAATCGCTCTCTCCGGGGAGATCTACGAGCAAGGGGGCGAGTAGTTACCACAATTGTTTGTGCAAGCAAGTTTCGTCGAGGCGCAAGCAGTAATGTGGCAAGAAAGCACGCATCGTCAATTCAATGCAATTCGCTATACTGGCATAGGCCTTCCACTATGGGGCCCGCCAGATGGATGGGGGCTGATGCAACGCGATCCGCTTCAAAGCGAAGCACAACTATGGAACTGGCAAACTTCACTGCAGCTTGGCATCTCGTGGCTGAACAGGGTGCACAGCAATGCACAGGATTACTTGAGTAACTGGTACAATATTGCCGCTGCAAATTCGACCCCTGAGGACGATTGGTCTTGGAATCCGAACAACCAGTTTCCAGACAGAGTATGGAATGACGCATTTGCGCGCTATAACACCGGCAAAACGATCTACTCGTTCAATGGAAACCAAGGCGTTGAGAATTGCGGAGAAAATCCTGGCGGATGTAACTACAAGAATGCCGTTCGCGGACACATCAATAACCCGCCTTGGTAGGCGATCAAGGAGAATTGTAATGAAGCGGGTTCATTTGGTTTGTCTTTCTGCTGCACTGGCTATTGGCTTGGTTGTTGTGGCCTTTTTTGGTGGTGATGGAGAGCGCCAACAATTGATCGCCTACGTTGCGTGTGCAGATCGGAAAGTTTATGGGCTTGATCTTGAACACGGGGAATTATTGCGCATATCAGATTCAATTGAGAACATTGGAACACCCTCCACGTTGGATTACTATTCGAGCAGAGCGTTGTTGTATATCGGCAGCGAGCGCGCTCGAATGCAGAATGATTACTATCCACTCGTAGCAGTGGATGTTAGTGCAGACTTTAGTGTTGAAAGGCGCTTTACGCTCGACCCTTCGCGTGAAACGATTGATATTTCTGTTGCCAATGACGCGCGAGCAGTGTATGGCGTCGTAATTTCTGAACGGTCGGAACGCATTTTCGTCGCCCATACCGTCCCCAATGGTTCTGGCGTAACAACAATTTTGGATGCTGCGACCGGAGATTTCATCGGTGAGTCATCTGTACTGATAATACGTAGTACGGGTTTCTTATCGCCAGATGGATTGCAGTTTGCTTATGTCTGGCCAAGCGGAGTCCGCGAAAGAGAAGGGGCTGTAGTTGAGTGGTCGGGTGGGGTCGCCGTGAAGGATATTGCCACCGGAGCGACGGTTTCTTCGGTCGAACTGGACAACAACAGAGGGCTGGAACCTCCTTGGGGTGCGTCGTCGTCTGAGTTTGTCTATCTTTCCCGACCGGACAATCTTCTGCAGGTGTACGATCGCGAAAGTGGTCAAGTTATCTCTTCGATTGACATACAAGAACTTACAGATATGTTGCTGTCTAGTGTCGATCTGCTACATATAGCGAATACAAGCCGCGTCGCGCTCTCCATGATAACGATGCCTTCGGACGACGGAAGCCATGAGGGATTTGTCGTAATTGTTGATTACGCGACCGGTCGTGTTGTTCATACTCTCGAAGTGGGTCCAAACCCCACAAACATCGTACTGGCACAAAGTTGACCAGCTGAGCCGCATTGGGAGATTCGGTCCGCTGGCCGCACGAGCCGGCGACCAGGCCGATCGGAGATTCGCCGCGGCACTGGCTGCGACGTATGACAACTACTGGCCTGTCTATATCAGGCGACAGACCGACTACAGCGGCTGCACGGCGTTCGGAGAAGATCGGCTCCTCGATATCTATCTCGCATGGTCGGCCGTGGAACGCGACTTCCCGGGCCGGTACGTTGCGGCCGTGGCCCGGGAGCGGGACGAGGTCGCGTCGGATATAACAGGCTCGACTTGCGCGTGTGGAGATGCGGCGTCGGTCGTCGGGGAACTCGAGCGTATTGCCGCGGCTCTGACACCGGCGGACCCGATCCTCATGGCTGTCAACGAACGACTGGCGGAGCTCGACGAGGGTCGGTCGGACATTCGATTTGCCTGCAGATCCGGATGACCGTAGCGCGCCTGTACTCGTGAAGGATAGCGCGGCTTGCGGACATCCATACCCTAAAGCTGTAATCCAACTGGCGTTGCCACATCGCTCACTCAGAATACGAAACAGCGGTCCGCCTACGCGGGGATGAACCAGCATTTTGTCGGCAGATTCGCTGGAGCTGCCCCAGTGCGCCCATAACGTACTGATAAAAAGAAGGTTTTTCGGTAGATATCAAGAACGGTCCAGACGCGCTTTCTCTCGTGTCAACACAGTGCCAACGTAATCGTTCGGTTACCGGGGGACTGGTAACGAGGCCGGCTTTGCGCTATGGTTTCGCGCATGGCGATTCGCGCACAGTCTGTTGGGGCCACACTGACACTTGTTGAAGGGGCCGAGGGGATCCGGTCGCTTCCCGAGTCCATGCCGGGGAGTGAGCCGTGCGACTTTCGTTTGCGGTATGAGGAGGCGCGGGCGCGGGCGGAGGATGCTGAAGCGCGCGCAGCAGGACCCGCCCCGTTCGAAGCGTCGTCGCGGCCAGCAGCCCGGTGCTCCCGGCCATGGCCGCACGCCGCGGCCGGGGCTTGAGGAGCGGACCGAGGTGCGCCATCCGCCGCCGGATACGTGCGTGTGCGGTGGTTGCGGCACGCCGTATGCGATGAACGGCGATCGTTCCACGACGCTCGTCGAGATCGATGTGCAGGCGCATACGCGTCGGATCGTGCGTCCCCGTTGGCGCCGGGCATGCGACTGCGAGGCCTCGCCCCGGGAAGTCTCCGCGGCGGCGCCGAAGCGGCTGTTCGAGCGCTACGTCTGTCACCGGCCCCTGAACGGGGTCGCGGCGTGGGTGCTGTTCGGCGGCGCCGCGCCCGGCACGGTCTTGGTGTGCGACCGGTATTCGGCCTACAAGAAACTGGCCAAGGACCTTGCGGGTGTGCTGACGCTTTCATTCTGCTGGGCCCATCGGCGCCGTGATTTTATCGACTGCGCCGCCGGGCAGTCGGACCTGACGGACTGGTGCCAGGCGTGGCTCGTGCGCATCGCTTCGATTTACCGGCTGAACAAGAAGCGGCTGTCGCACTACGAGCCCGGTCTGGAACCACGGGACGGGGCGTTTGAAGCCGCACAGCGGGCGCTCGAAACCGATCTCGAGGGTCTGTTCGACGCCGCCGAGCGGGAGCTGGCGGCGCTGGACAAGACGGCGCGCGAGGCCGGGCCGCGGTTCACGGCGACGATGTACTCGGTGCTGAACACACTGGCCATGAACGGCATCGACGTGCGCGGCTGGCTCAACGAGTGGCTGGCGGCCTGCGCGGGTCATGCCGGCCAAGCGCCGCCGGACCTGGCCGAGTGGTTGCCCTGGTCGATGAACGAGGCGCGCCGGCGCACCCTGATGGCGCCGCAATGAACGCGCAGACCCAGTGCCGCTATTACGGGCGCGACTTCACGGCCGAAGAGATGGCGGTGCTGCGCGCGCTCATCGCCGGGCCGCCGGCGCTGAACCGCCATGCCCTGTCGAAAGCGTTTTGCCGGCGCATCGGCTGGTACAAGCCCGACGGCGGGCTCAAGGACATGATGGCGCGGGTCACGATGCTGGCCATGCACCGCGACGGGCTGATCGAGCTGCCGCCGCCGCAGTGCAAGCAGAACCGCGCTGGCCCAATCACGTTCGGAGCCGACACCGATGCGCCGCTTGAGCCGCCGCCGGATACCCTCGATAAGGTGCGCCCGATCCGCCTGCGCACCGTGCTCGGGGGCACCCCCCAAAGCCGGCAGTGGAACGCGTTCATCGCCCGCTACCACTACCTCGGGTACAAGACCCTGGTCGGGGCGCAGATGCGCTACGCTGTCCATGACCGCCACGGCCACCTGCTGGCACTGCTCGGGTTCTCCACCGCGGCGCGCAAACTGGCCCCGCGCGACCGCTTCATCGGCTGGACGCCGGCGCAGCGCGAGAAGAACCTGCCGCGGGCGATCGACAACGCCCGGTTCCTCATCCTGCCCTGGATACGCATCCCCAATCTCGCCTCGCACATCCTGTCCGTCGTGTGCCGGCAGCTGGCCGCGGACTGGACCGAGCGCTACCACACCACGCCTGTGCTCATAGAGACCTTTGTCGAGACTCCGCGCTTTACCGGCGTCACCTACAAGGCCTCCGGATGGATCCAGGTCGGCGTCACCCAGGGACGCGGACGCTACGACCGGTACAAGAAATACAACAAGCCAAAAAAGGTCATCTGGCTGCGCCCCCTCAGAAAAGATTGGAAACGAACGCTCAACCGCTAAATCACCAAATCACCTGGAACCGGAACGCTTACCACCGGGAGGCGCGTCCTCGGTGGGCATTCTGAGGACGAAATGCGAATGTTTTTTGAAAACCTTCAGAACTATTTCGACGTAGTAGGAAACGCTATCGGCGTGGGTCCATTGGATTTTTCGAATTCTTCTTGCCGAGGCGATGTTCACGACTTGATCAAGGTATTGCGTAAAGGACTGGAGTTTACGGATAACAAGGAATAAGCGCTCTTTATGGCCAAGTGATTATGCCGGCGCCTCGCTGGCGCGGCTATGCCCAGGAAACTATCGTGGGGGAGAAACTTCAGGCGATGGTTGTACTCGGCGTTGATAACGGTATTCTTGCACACTAACATTACGAACGTTAGTATGCACCATGATGTTAGAAAGTAGGCCCGACATGTCCGAAAGGTCCGTCGCCGAGGCGCTGGAACGCTATCTCGGAGCCACGCTTCACGATCCCGTTCGGGTGAACCCACTCGAACACGCGCCGGGGCTCCCCGCCTTTCTGGATCGGATGTACAGGCTTGGCGAAGGCCACGTGGCAGGACGACGATGCGTTTTCCTGGCCACGGTGGACAACACCGCCACGCCTGCCGACATTACAAAACACGTTGCCCTGGTTCGCTCCGCGGTTGAGGCGATTGTCGTCTTCGTCGCCCCGTCGCTGAGCGCGCACAACCGCTCGCGCCTGATAGGGCGAGGCGTCCCCTTCGTCGTGCCGGGCAGGCAGCTCTATATCCCCGACCTCGCCATGGACTTGCGCGAACGTTTCCCGACACGCCGACAGCGGAGTGTAAACGGCCTGTCGCCGGCATCTCAGGCCGTTCTGTTCCATCGGCTCCTGCGACTCGACGAAGCCGCGACCACCCCTTCTGTCATCGCCGCGAGGCTGCGTTATTCGGCCATGTCGATCGGCCGCGCATTCGATGGTCTGGTCGATGCCGGTCTTGCGCATACCGAAAAGCACGGCAAGGAAAGGCATATCCGGTTCAAGGACAAAGGGCGGCAACTGTTCGACGCCGCGCACGATTTGCTGCGCAGCCCGGTCCGCGCCGAAAAGTTCGTCCGAGAGGGCCACGTCATCGAACCGTTGAAACATGCCGGTGAGAGCGCGCTTGCCGAACTGACCGATTTATCCTCGCCGCCACTGAACACGTTCGCCATTGCGGCCTGCGATTGGAAGGCCGTCGCGCAGACCTGCGGGCTCGTCGAAACTGGCCGGGACCAAGCCGCCCACATAGTCCAAACATGGGCCTACGACCCTGCCGGCCTGTCCGACGCGCGCACCGTGGATCCACTGTCGCTCTATGCACAGTTCCGGGACCACCGCGATGAGCGCGTTTCCATGGCAGCGGAACGATTGTTGAAGGGAATGGCGTGGTAACCGGAATCGAGAAATTCCCAAAGCGCCAGGTTGAGGGCGTTACGATTATCGACGAGACGCTACTGATTCCATTCAAGGCTCGTCCGTTCCTCGACGGCATCCTGTCCGTTTCCGACGGGACGACAACGCCCGAAGTATACTTTCTGAGCATGGCGGCCGGATGACGTGCCGTGCGGCTACTGGATGGGCTGGGATAGTGGATCCAGTTACAAGCTGGCCGGGCAAGGCGATACAAAACCTCGGAGATCGAGGGCAGCGCTTCGTGGTTTCATATCGATGGCTCAAGTGGGTACACTGCGTGATCGGGCCAACAATAACCACGGGTTTCTTCAAGAAACTGCCCGTTGACGAGCTGTTCCTCGCCGTAATAGGCTTTGCGGCATGAACAACGGACGACTCGATCGCGCCCTGCAACTGGCGATCCTCGCCGCGCTTGGCGGCCTGTACTGGCAGTTGTTCAGCATGAACGAACGGCTGTCCGGTGACATCGCGGAATTGAACGAACGGCTGTCCGGCGACATCGCGGACATGAATGTACGGCTGTCCGGTGGCATCGCGGAATTGAACGAACGATTGTCCGGCGACATCGCGGACATGAATGTACGGCTGTCCGGTGGCATCGCGGAATTAAGCGAACGACTGGCCCGCGTCGAAACTCATCTTGAGTACATCGTGCCGCGTCTTGCCGATCCGGCCACCGACCAAGCGCCAGGCGACTGAATCGCGAAACGCTCGTTGCTTTCGGCGTTGCTACGCGCCCCGTCGGCCTTTCCGACGCGCGTACCGTGGACCCATTGTCGCGCCATGCCGTTGACCCGGGAAACCGTTCCGCCAACGCCCTACACTCCCGGCCACTGTCGTGAGCGCGGACGTGCCGATGCCGCTGTATCCATGCCGATGACGGAGCGCTTCTTCAACACGTCCGGTCCAGTGGCGCCGGCCGATCACTACTGCGTACCGCCGCTGGAGCGTTTCGATCTGAAGGAGGAGTTGATCCTGAGCCGCCGGACGCATCTGCACCAGTTGGCGGACAAGCTCGAGGAGCCGCGGGTGCGCCGGGTGATCGAACCGCTGCTGAGCGGCGGCGACGAGCGGGTGTTCACGGCGCGGGACGTGGAATATGCCCACGCGTCTGACAAAATCCCGTCTGACAAGGTCCTGTCCGGCAGGACCGTGGCGGCCTTGACGCTACCGGAGGGCGGGCGCATAGTGCCCGCATGGCCGTTTCGTTCGACACGCTGGCTGCCGCCGAAGCCATGGAGTCCGCAGGCGTGGAGTCCCGCCAGGCGCGGGCCATCGCCGCGCAACTGCACGCCGCCGCCAGCACCGGGGAGGCGATCACGCGCCCGGAACTCGAAGTGGCGCTCGCCGCGCTCAAGACGGAACTGCTCGACCGCATCGCCGAGAGCGAAAGGCGCACGGCAGCGTTGCTCTGGCGGCTGTTCGGCGGCATGGTGGCGGTCGCGGCTGTGGCGGTGGCCGTGCTCAAGTACCTGCCCTGATCCGCCCGCGCGGTTTCGCGCAAGACCGACGCCGGGGCGACACGGAGGGTGTGCTGCTGACGCCCGCGCCGCGTTTACCGAGACCTGGCCCGAGGATGTGTTGGGACGACTCGCATCCGTCGGCGCGCCGAAATCCCTGGCGGAAATGGACATGTTGATTCTGGCCGAAGCAAGGCGGCGGCGTGCGGGTCCGGGAACGAACTTCACCCGATGGCGCGCGTGCGAAACTCGCCGAGCTTGGGCTCTCGGAAACGGATGTGAACGACACGGCTGCTTGGGTTCGGTCGTTCGAATGACGCCCGTGCGCTTGGTCCTCAAGACGAACGTGTTGGTGGCGACGTTGCTGGCGAGGGGAACGGAGCCATCATGACGACCTACTTCTCGGATCGCGAATTGGGGCCGAAACCGATGGTAGAAGAAACCATTGGCAGAGTCGTATGGCAGGCAATCCTTTCGCTGATCGATACCAGGGTCAATGACGGATCCTTGGCCTATGGCTTCCCGTCACACTGTCCGGACGGGAATGCAATTGAAGGCACGGACCAACACGCCATGTGGAACGTCATTCGCGCAGAGATCGGAGAAATTGCCGATGAGGAGGTGGAAGGGTGGCATGATTTCTACTACTTGAAGCGGTCAGCAGACAGTTTTCCAAAATACCCCGGCAATACTGGATCTCGTCGAATTCGTCGCAAGACATGTCGCGCAACCAACCCGGGGCCGATGGCATGACTCCTTCAGTCACCATCATCTGGAACTCGACAGAGAAGCAGGGCTGCGGAAATTCGTTGAAGACATCAATCGCCTCTTCTCCCGAAACGGCCTCGCGTACAAGTTGACCGAAACCGGTGTCATTGAGAGAACAGTGCCGCCACCGATAGCTGAACGATTGAAGCGGACGAGTTTCTGTACAGGGGACCACGATCTCGACGATCTTCTCGATACCGCCATCAAACGGTATCTGTTGCCGAAGCCGGAAGCGAGACAGGATGCCCTGGAGAAGCTTTGGGATGCCTTTGAGCGCCTCAAGACCATTGAAGATCAAGACAAAAAAGCGGGAGCTACTATCCTTATCGATGATGCGATCGCCGGTGAGGCCACCTTTTTTCGTTCGACCGTCACGGAAGAATTTAAAGTGATGACGAGAATCGGCAACGAGCTGCGCATCAGGCATTCGGAGGTCGGAATGGAACCGGTGGGAGACAACGGAGAGAAGGACTATCTGTTCACGCGGCTTTTCTCGCTGATCTGGTTCATGTTGAGGGGAACGGGGCGGCTATCTGACGTCCGAAGTGACGATGCAGACCATGAAGATCAATAAATGCGATTCTGACCCGGTCGATGACAATGGCGCATGAACTGTGAAATCACCGCACGTGAGTCAAATCCATTGCGGAACTCATTTGGCGGAAGTCGCTCGGCATCGATAACGGTGTTATTGCACACTAACATTACGAACGTTAGTATGCACCATGATGTTAGAAAGCAGGCCCGGCATGTCCGAAAGGTCCGTCGCGGAGGCGCTGGAACGCTATCTCGGAGCCACGCTTCACGATCCCGTTCGGGTGAACCCACTCGAACACGCGCCGGGGCTCCCCGCCTTTCTGGATCGGATGTACAGGCTTGGCGAAGGCCACGTGGCAGGACGACGGTGTGTTTTCCTGGCCGCGCATTCGATGGTCTGGTCGATGCCGGTCTTGCGCATACCGAAAAGCACGGCAAGGAAAGGCATATCCGGTTCAAGGACGAAGGGCGGCAACTGTTCGACGCCGCGCACGATTTGCTGCGCAGCCCGGTCCGCGCCGAAAAGTTCGTCCGAGAGGGCCACATCATCGAACCGTTGAAACATGCCGGTGAGAGCGCGCTTGCCGAACTGACCGATTTATCCTCGCCGCCACTGAGCACTTACGCCGTCGCGGCCAGCGATTGGAAGGCCGTCGCGCAGACCTGTGGGCTTGTCGAAACTGGACGGGATCAAGCCGCCCACATAGTCCAAACATGGGCCTACGACCCTGCCGGCCTTTCCGACGCGCGCACTGTGGATCCACTGTCGCTCTATGCACAGTTCCGGAACCACCGCGATGAGCGCGTTTCCATGGCAGCGGAACGATTGTTGAAGGGAATGGCGTGGTAACCGGAATCGAGAAATTCCCAAAGCGCCAGGTTGAGGGCGTTACGATTATCGACGAGACGCTGCTGATTCCATTCAAGGCGATACAGAACCTCGGAGATCGAGGGCAGCGCTTCGTGGTTTCATATCGATGGCTCAAGTGGGTACACTGCGCGATCGGGCCAACAATAACCACGGGTTTCTTCAAGAAACTGCCTGTTGACGAGCTGTTCCTCGCCGTAATAGGCTTTGCGGCATGAGCAACGGACGACTCGATCGCGCCCTGCAACTGGCGATCCTCGCCGCGCTTGGCGGCCTGTACTGGCAACTGTTCAGCATGAACGAACGGTTGTCCGGTGACATCGCGGACGTAAGCGAACGACTGGCCCGCGTCGAAACTCATCTTGAGTACATCGTGCCGCGTCTTGCCGATCCGGCCACCGACCAAGCGCCAGGCGACTGAATCGCGAAACGCTCGTTGCTTTCGGCGTTGTTCCGCGCCCCGCAGGCCTTGCCGACGCGCGTACCGTGAACCCATTGTCGCGCCATGCCGTTGACCCGGGAAGCCGTTCCGCGAGCGCGCTACACTTCCGGCAACTGTCGTGAGCGCGGACGTGCCGATGCCGCTGTATCCATGCCGATGACGGAGCGCTTCTTCAACACGTCCGGTCCAGTGGCGCCGGCCGATCGCTACTGCATACCGCCGCTGGAGCGCTTCGATCTGAACGAGGTCCTGCGCCTCATCCGCGCCAAGCGCTATTTCGTGCTGTATGCGCCGCGTCAGACCGGCAAGACCTCCGCGCTGCTGGCGCTGCGGGATCTGCTGAACGGGAGCGGCGAGTACCGTTGCCTGTACGTCAACGTCGAGGTGGGCCAGTCGGCCCGCAGCGAGTTCTCAACCCTACCCAAGCGCCGGTGCGCAGGCGGTGGAACACGCGACTCGAGGGTCACGTTCATGCTCATTGTGCCACCGCCGAATGATGCTTTTGGAGTCGTGAATGACATCTCATGACGTCAGTTTTCTGGCTACGCGAAAACCGATTGTGCTGGCGCGGTGATCAGGGTGGCAGGATTCGCGGTTGGCGGAGCGGAGTGCAGCCGGATCTTCGATCCACGAACCGCCGCGCAATAGGCGCTCGTCCGAGATCATCTTGTGCCATGAGACAGCGTTGGGTTGCCAGTCGGAACCGCTCGGTGGGCACTCCCAAGGGCTCCCATCCGGTTCTGCACCCCAGTAGGTACCCCAACGGTCCTGGGTCCATTCCGAAACGTTTCCATGCACATCGTGCAACCCAAATGCATTCGGGGGGAAGGCCCATACCGGCGTAGTGCGTTCACGAAATATTCCCTTCGCACCGGAGCCGTACGAGAAGTTGCCATTGTAGTTCGCTTCGTTCGTGAAAATCGTGTTTCCGAAATGAAACGGGGTCGATGTCCCTGCCCGCGCAGCGTATTCCCATTCCGACTCGCTCAACAGGCGGTAGGCGGCCCCGATCGTGGCACACAACCACTCGACATACTCCTGTGCATCGTTCCAACTTATGCACACGACCGGATGTGAGTCCGTTTGGTAGAAGCCGGGGTCGCGCCAGGTGCAGTCGGCGCGCTCCTTCCACGGGAGCGGGCCGGGGCACTTCGGCGGCCGCGGCAGACGGCCGCTGAAACATTCGGTCGAGCACCGCGCTTTTCGATCAAGGTCGCCGCCGGCGCGGCCTACTGCCGGCGAGGCGAGCTTGCCTGAGCCGCGGCTCGGACTTAGACTGCGATGCCCCGCGGGTTTGAGCCGCGCGACGACCTGGAGCGGATGTGTCTCGTCCAAGTAGAACAGAAGCCGAGAATGCGGTGCGAACGCTGCTTCGCTGGTTGGGCGATAACCCGGAAAGGGAGGGCCTTCGAGCGACTCCCTCCCGGGTTGCCAAGGCGTACGAGGAGTGGTTTGCCGGATACCAGGACGATCCGGTGGAGTTCTTGCGGCAGACGTTCTACGAAGTCGATGGCTACGACGAGATGATCGTCTTGCGGGACATCGCGTTCGAGTCCCACTGCGAGCACCATCTGGCGCCCATCATCGGCAAGGTTCAGGTCGGCTACGTGCCGGACCGCAAGGTCGTCGGCATCAGCAAGCTGGCGAGGGTTGTGGAGACATTCGCCAAGCGGCTGCAGGTACAGGAGGCCATGACGGCCCAGATCGCCAATTGCATCAACGATGTGCTCAAGCCGAAGGGCGTCGGCGTGGTGGTCGAAGGCGTGCATCATTGCATGACGACGCGGGGTATTCACAAGCCGGGCGTCGCGATGATGACCAGCCACCTCTTGGGGGACTTTCGCTCCGATCCGCGCACCCGCGCAGAGTTCCTGAACATTATCCGCCGGGCCCCTCTGCCGGACTGAGCGAGGCAAGTCCGGATACTTCGCCGACGTGCGTGACGACCGCGTCTGCGGGCCGCAGACGCTTGAGTAGGCGCTAGCTTTCCTTTATGCCCTGCCAGCGCCTCACCAGATTCGAGTCGATGTCAAAGAGGTCCAGCATCCGACCCACGGTCTGGTTGACCATGGCGTCCAGGTTTTCAAGTTTGGCGTAGAACGACGGCACGGGCGGGAAAATGATACCGCCCATCTCCGTCACCTTGACCATGTTCCGCAGGTGCGCCAGGTTCAGGGGTGTTTCCCTCACCATGAGTACAAGCCGGCGGCGTTCCTTCAATATGACGTCCGCGGCCCGGGAAACGAGATTGTCCGACAGGGCGTTGGCGATGGCCGCCAGGGATTTCATCGTGCACGGCGCCACCAGCATGCCGGCGGTCCGAAACGAACCGCTGGCAATCGTCGCGCCGATATCGCGGTCGGCGTGCACCACGTCCGCCAGGGCTTCCAGTTCGCTGCGACGCATGTCCAGTTCAGTGGCGACGTTGAGGAAGCCGGCCCGCGACACCACGAGATGGGTTTCGATATCGGCCTGCTCGCGCAGTTCTTCCAGCAGGCGTACGCCGTAGATGGCGCCGGCCGCACCCGTAATGGCCACGATGATTCTGCGTTTTTCCATGGTCGACTTCACGAAAGCTGCCGCAGAATAACACGGCCCCCGGCGCGAACACCCTATCGGTGTTCCGCCGCGCTGGTCGATCGGCTCGCGGCAGCGACCGCGTTGACAACGGTTCGCTTGGCTGGCTTGATCGGGCCATGGAAGTGCTGGAACTGGGGCCGGTCTGGTTGAGCCTGCAACTGGCGGCGGTGACCGTCGTGGTGTTGCTCGCGGCCGGAACGCCGCTCGCGTGGTGGCTGGCTTTCACGCGCTCGCGGCTAAAACCGGGAATCGAGGCACTCGTGGCGTTGCCGCTTGTCCTGCCGCCCACCGTGCTCGGCTTCTACCTGTTGATCCTGCTCGGGCCCGCGGGTCCCATCGGCCGATTCTGGGTGCAACTCACGGATTCGGCACTGACATTTTCGTTCCAGGGTCTGGTAGTGGCGTCGGTGATCTACTCCTTTCCGTTTGCGGTTCAGCCCCTGCAGAACGCCTTCGAGGGTGTCGGCCGCGCGCCCCTGGAAGCCGCAGCGACGTTGGGCGCGAAACCGCTGGACAGTTTTTTCCGGGTCGCGGCTCCCCTGGCGATCAGAGGATTCGTCACCGCGACCGTCCTCGGCTTCGCCCACACGCTGGGCGAATTCGGCGTGGTGTTGATGGTGGGCGGCAACATTCCCGGCGCCACACGAGTCGTTTCCATCGCCATTTACGAACACGTCGAGACGCTCAGCTACGCTCAGGCGCACGTGCTCTCCGCGGGGCTGCTCGTATTTTCGTTCGCGGTGCTCATGGGTGTCTACGTTTTCAATCGCCGTCTGCCGATCAACAGGATCTGAACCGTGACCGCGTTGGCAATCGATGTCCGACTCTCCCGGGAAACGTTTTCCCTGGAGATTGCCACGGAGCTGGCGCTCGACGGCATTACCGCGGTATTCGGTCCGAGCGGCGCCGGAAAGACGACCCTGCTGAGGATCATTGCCGGGCTCGAGACGCGCGCGACGGGACGCGTGGCGCTGGGCAACGACGTCTGGCAGGACACGGGCGCGGGCGTCATGGTTCCCGCGCATGGGCGGCACCTCGGATATGTGTTCCAGGACGGCCGGCTCTTCTCGCACCTTTCGGTGGAGGGAAACCTGCGCTTTGCGGCACAACGTGCGCAGCGGCGGGATCGCGCCCGATCCGGCGGCGGGGACGGTGCAGAAGCACGGCTGTCGGCGGTCGTCCGGGCCCTGGATCTTGAGAGTCTACTCGGGCGTGCGCCGAATTCGCTTTCCGGCGGCGAGCAGCAACGGGTCGCGATGGGCCGTGCCTTGCTTACCGATCCTCGGGCTTTGCTGATGGATGAGCCGCTGTCGGCCCTCGACCTGCGCCGCAAGGCGGAGATCATCCCCTACATCGAACGTCTCGCGGCGGACTTTGGAGTCCCGGTGCTCTATGTGACCCACAATGTCGACGAAGTCGCGCGGCTGGCTTCCTCCATGGTGCTTCTGGCCGACGGGCGGCTGGCTGCCCAGGGGGGCGTAGCCGAGGTGCTCGAACGGGTGGAATTGTGGCCGCTCACCGGTCGTCTGGAGGCGGGGTCGTTGCTGCAGGCGGTGGCGGGAGAGACGCGCAAGGGCATGACCTCGCTGGATGTGGAGGGAGAAACGCTGCGCATTCCAGCCGTCGGCGTCGCCGCCGGGACGACTGTGCGGCTACGCGTTCAGGCCAGGGAGGTTGCGGTGGCCTGCGAGCGTCCGCGGGGGCTGAGCATTCGCAATATCTTGCCGGCTCGCGTCATAGGGATCGAATTTCCCGAGCCGGCGTTCGCGGAACTGTTACTGGCGGTGGGCAGCCAACATCTGCGCTCAAGGGTGACCCGCGAAGCCGTCGAGGACCTGGGGCTGCGGGACGGATCGCAGGTTTTCGCACTGGTCAAGAGTGTCGCTTTCGAGGGTCGGCTGCTGAGCTAACCGGTATATCTCACCAACATGCGGTTGCGGCGCCCTCCGGATCGTCCGGCGTCAACTGGGCGTGGGCCTCAACAAAGCCTGTCAGCACAGACACGAGAGCCAACGCTATCAACGCCTTGACGCTTTCAGCGAAGAGTCTTTTCGGCATGGGGCTAGAGGAGCAAGTGCGGCAGGAACAGGGTGATCGGCGGAATCAATATCAGCAGGGCCACGCGAACCACGCCCGACAGCAGGAACGGGGTGACCCCGAGAAACGTCTGCCGCATGGGGACGTTGGGTGCATGATGATTGATGATCAGTACGTTGATTCCCACCGGTGGGGTGATCAGGCCCGCTTCCACCACAATGAGCGTGACGATCCCGAACCACATCTTCAGGTCCGCCTCCGGCATGCCGAAGTCCAGCCCCGCCATGATCGGCCAGAAAATCGGAATCGTCAGAAAGATCATCGCCAGGCTGTCCATCAGGCAGCCGAGCAGCAGGTAGACCACCAGCAGCAGGACCAGAATCGTGTACGGGTTCATGCCGCTGTTGGCGGCAAGCTGGGACAACTGATCCGCCACACCCGTCAGCGCCATGAAGATATTCAGGAAGCCGGCGCCGAGGAGGATCAGGAAGATCATTCCGGTGGTCTTGGCCGCATCCTTGATGCAGGAGAAGAAACCCTGCAGATCCAGTTGCCCCTTCCAGAATGCCAGCGCGCCGGCGCCGAACGCACCCACCGACGCACCCTCGGTGGGATCGAAAATCCCGAAATAGATACCCCCGATGACGACGACGAACAACAGGATGGTGGGCCAGGTTTCCAGCAGCGCCTGGATGCGTTCGCCCGCGGTGGCACGGGCGCCTACCGGCCCGGACTCGGGGGAGATGCGAACCCAGATTGCGATGGCTATGAGGTAGCCGATGAGCCCGATAATGCCCGGTATGAGCGCGGCCTGGAACATCTGCACGATGTTTGCCTGCACTGCGATGGCGTAGATGATCAGCGCGACGGACGGCGGGATGAGGATGCCCAGCGTGCCGCCGGCGGCGAGCGCACCCGTGGCCAGACTGCCCGAGTACCGGTAGCGTTCCAGCTCCGGAATCGCCACGCGCGCCATCGTCCCGGCCGTTGCCAGCGAGGAGCCGCAAATCGCCCCGAAGGCGCCGCAGCCGCCCACCGCCGCCATGGCCACGCCGCCACGGCGATGGCCAAGAAAAACGTTCGCCGCGGCGAACAACGACCGGCTGAGGCCGGATCGGGAAGCAAACTCGCCCATGAGCAGGAACATGGGAATCACCGAGAATTCGTACGAGGCGAACTGCCAATAGGCGGCGGTCTTCATGTAGGCGAGCACGGGATCGAGCCCCGAGAGCGCCACGTAGCCGACCATCCCTACCGTGAGCATGGCGATCGCCACCGGGATGCGGATGACCAGCAAGCCGATCAGTACCAGCAGCCCCAACAGGGCCAATTGCACGCTACTCATCGGCTGAGCCCCCCACCCCCAGGGTATCTGCCGCGGTATAGAGGCAGCACACGGCCAGCAGCGCGAACGAGGCCACGCCGAATGGGTAGACGACCCACACGGGAAAACCGAGAATCATCGAAATGTCGCGATTTGCGACCGTGTCGGCAAACCCGAACGCGGTCCGCCAGGCGAATAGCGCGGCGATGGCGCCGAACAGCAGTGCCGCCAGCACATCCATGGCGCGCTGCACGAGCGGCGGCATTCGCGAGATAAAGATGTCCACGGCCACGTTTCCGCGTTGCAGATAACAGTAGGGCAGGAACAGGAAGACGGCGACCGCGGTTCCGAGCGCAACGATTTCGAAATCCCCCGGCACCGGCTGGGAAAAGAGCGCCCGGCCTGCGATGCTCAACACGACCAGCGTCACCATCGACGCCAGAGACAGACCGCCGGCGATCGCGAACCATGCCGAGAGACGGTGGAGCTGCTCACCCAGGCTTTTCAAATCAACGCCCTCCTGCTTCAGGCCCCATGCGTTTGCATGCGCTCCGGTTAATCAGCCACGATCCGCCGAAACCGTACTGCCGGTGCGGATCGCCGCCGCGCGCCATGTTACCAACATTGCAGTCCGCGTAGTGCGCCACTCGCCCGCAACGCCCGGCCCGGATATGTCGTCAGTAGTTGGTTGGCCGCCAATCATCAAGGAACAATGAGGTTGGCGACAAAAATTAAGGTTTCCATGGTCCGTCCCGCATGCGAGCGCGTGTAAAATCGACGCTGGCGAGCCTATCTCACCGATAATCGTTGTGACGGCGTCGATACGCTGCGGTAGAAAATTGGTGGGATCGGGTCGCATGGTCCAACGGCTGGAGGAATCCTGATGGCTGAGAGAGCTGCCAAGCTGGAGTTATTGCACGACTTTTCGTTGTCGATCGACGGCGAATTGGTTTCCGGCGGAGCGCTCATGGAGGTGATCGACCCGGCGACGGAAGACGTTTTCGCCGTCTGTCCGGCGGCCGGACGCGAACACCTGGAACGGGCGGTGACGGCCGCGCGGCGTGCGTCGGGTGACTGGAGTGCGCGCTCCTACGAACAGCGCGCGGAACTCATCAGGCGCTATTCGGTCGTTCTGCGCGAGCGCCAGGACGAACTCGGCGCGCTGCTCACGCGGGAGCAGGGCAAGCCCATCGACCAGTCCGTGGCCGAGTTCGATCGCGGCACCGCCCAGGCGGACGGCATGGCGGGTATCGAGATCGCCGTCGAAGTGCTCATCGAGGACGACAAACGGCGCATTGAGCTGCACTATCGGCCGCTCGGCGTCGTCGGCATCATCACCCCCTGGAATGCGCCGGCGGCGTTGGCGCTCGGCGCGCTCAGCGCGGCCCTCTACACCGGCAACACGGTCATCCTCAAGCCGTCGCCGTATACGCCGCTGACCACGTTGAAAATGGGCGAACTGGCGCAGTCGATCTTTCCGCCGGGGGTGGTCAACGTGCTGGCCGCGGGCAACGACCTCGGCCAGTGGATGACCGAGCACCCCGACATCGACAAGATTTCGTTTACCGGTTCGGTGGCGACGGGCAAGAAAGTGATGGCCAGTTCGGCCGGGACCCTGAAGCGCGTGACGCTGGAACTGGGCGGCAACGACCCGGCTATCGTTCTGGATGACGCCGACCCCAGGGCCATCGCCAAGTCGTTGTTCTTCGCCTGCTTCGTCAACAGCGGCCAGGTCTGCATGGCGGTCAAGCGCGTCTATGTCCACGAGAGCATCCATGATGAGTTGTGCGCCGCGCTGGTCGAGGAAGCCGAAGCCGCCAAGGTGGGCAACGGGCTTGAGCCGGATACCCGGCTCGGTCCGCTGCAGAACAGGATGCAGTTCGACAAGGTGTCTGAAATCCTGGAGGACACGAAGCAGAGCGGCGCCACGATTCTCACCGGAGGCGAAATTCCCGATCGACCGGGCTACTTCATTTCGCCGACGCTGGTCACCGATGTCGCCGACGACAGCCGGCTGGTCCGCGAGGA
This sequence comes from Candidatus Rariloculaceae bacterium, assembly GCA_965237785.1. Taxonomy (GTDB): domain Bacteria; phylum Pseudomonadota; class Gammaproteobacteria; order Steroidobacterales; family Rariloculaceae; genus UBA6522. The sequence continues at coordinate 3,174,430 of OZ250159.1, read as the reverse complement.
GCAATTCGGCCCGGTCGTGCCGATCTTGAAATTCTCCGACCCGGAAGATGCCTTGCGACGCGCCAATAACACCCGTTACGGGCTGAGCGGTTCGGTCTGGACCGCGGATCTGGAGCGCGGCAAGGCGCTGGCGCAACGCATGGAAGTGGGTACTGCCTGGGTCAACCAGCATCGGGCGACATCGGCCTATGTACCCTTCGGCGGCGCGAAGCAGTCCGGTCTCGGCCGCCAATACTCGATACTCGGGCTCAAGGGATATATGGAGCCGCAGGTCGTCAGCGTCTCCAGGATCTGAGGTCGCGGAAGTGGAATTGTCCAGCCGCGCAGTTGTTGCAGTCGAGAGGCCCTGAGCGGGCCGGGGGGCGAATATGTTACTCGGTGAAGTGTTAAGGGTCGCCCTGCAGTCCATACGCGCGAATCTCATCCGTTCGTGCCTGACCATGCTGGGCATCATCATCGGCGTGGCCGCGGTGATCACGATGCTGGCCGCGGGTTCCGGCGCGCAGCAGCAGATCGAGGATCAGATCGATGCGCTCGGCGCCAATGTGCTCAACATCACCTCGGAAACCTGGTTTCTGCGAGGTGTGGCCCGCGATCAGCTCACGTTGGAGGTTGAGGATGTGTGGGCGCTCCGCGAGCAGACGCAGTATCTCGACGCCGTCGTCCCCACCCTGGAGGATCGCGGACAGATCAACTATGACGGCCGAAATATCAACGCCCGTCTGGTTGGCACGACGGCTGATTACGCCGATATATTCAACTACGGGCTGCGCTACGGCCGGATGTTCACCGACGCCGAAGACGAGGCCCGGCAGCGGGTCGCGGTGGTCGGAGCTTTGATCCCGCAATATCTTGATTTGCAAAATCCCGCTGAGCTACTGGGCCAGCGCATCTCGATGCGCGGAATCCCCTTCACCGTGATTGGCGTACTCGAAGAAATCGGCGGTGGCTACAACAGTCCGGATCAGCAGGTCATCTTGCCTCTGCGAACCGCGGAAACGCGCGTCTTTGGCTCGGAGGATCTGGAAGATATCAGCGTTCGCGTGGCGCCGGATGTCCCATTGGAAACCGCCATGGTGGACGTGGAACGCGTGCTCCGCGCCGAACACAAGATCCTGCCGGGGCTGCCCAATGACTTCGCGATCTACGACCGCAAGCAATTCCTGGAGACCCGGGAACAGGCGCAACAGACGTTCACCATGCTGCTGGCGAGTATCGCCGGCGTGAGTCTGCTGGTGGGCGGTATCGGCATCATGAATATCATGCTCGTGTCGGTGACCGAGCGCACGCGCGAAATCGGCATCCGCATGGCCCTTGGCGCGACGCGCCTCAACATCATGACGCAGTTCCTGATTGAAGCGGTCGCGTTGTGTCTTCTCGGCGGGGCGCTGGGCGTGGGCGCCGGAGCGGGCATGGCGGTGCTATTGTCGCGAACCGCCGGCTGGGCGGTCTACGTGTCGCCTGAGTCGGTGGTGCTCGCCGTCGCCTTCAGTCTCGGGGTCGGGCTTTTCTTCGGGCTGCTGCCGGCGCGGCGCGCGGCCGGTCTGGATCCCATCGAGGCGCTGCGGTACGAGTAGCGGCGGCCGATCCCGGCGCCACGAAATTCGCGGCGCCGCAATCCCGACCGCGTGCGCGGCGTCGTGTAAACTACATTTTTGAAGAGAGAGTCCGATGACGGAAAACAACCCCCAAACCGACACCCGTCCGGCTTCCAGCAAGCGCCTGATCGCCAGCGTGGCCGTTGCCGCCGCCGCCGGCGTGCTGCTGGTAGTCGCCGTGATCATGCCCGCGGAATACGGCATCGATCCGTTGGGCACCGGAGGTCTGCTCGGTCTCGGGACCATGACCGCCGAACCCACCCGCACGATCGAGATTACCGATGTCATCGGCGGCAACGAAACCGTCTCGGAGGCTGAGATTCCCGACTTCGGGGATCCCGTGCCGCTACCGAATCCCGCGGTTCACCAGGACGAGACCCAGCCTCCGCGGCGCGTCACGATGCAGGTGCCCATCGGCGCCGAAGAAGAGACCGAGATCAAGACCGTTCTCGGGGAAGCCAAGGTCATCCTTTATTCGTGGAGTGTCGACCGGGGCGACATCTACTCTGATTTTCACGGCCACGCGCCCGAGTTCGGCCAGGGATTCTTCGTGCGCTACGAGGAGCACCAGGAGGGGTCCGGGAATGAGGGCTCCCTGGTTGCCCCGTTCGCCGGTGAGCACGGCTGGTACTGGTTGAATTACAACGAGTACCCGGTCGTCGTGACCCTGACGGTGGAAGGTTACTTCGACGACATCATCGACTACGGTATTTTCTAGTGGACCGGCCGGGACGATCCCCGGCAAGCCACTCGTTCGGGGGTTAACGGCTGACTGGCCACGGTTATTCGCAACAATGTCGCAACAACGAAACCCCAGGTATTGGGCCTCACCCTGGTACACGACCAAATTCGCCCGCCAACCCATGCCGCCGGGATGGTATTGGCACGATGAACACTACACCTGGAGCGGGCCCTACGACTCCGAAGAGCTCGCCCGCCGGGCGCTCGACCACTACGAGAAGAGCCGCAGGACACCTGTCCTGAGTTCCTTTCTGCACTATTGAGGCTGGCCGGCGGCTAGGCATCGCGCTCCCGCGGGATGTGCGAGGTTTCCGGAACCAGGAACAGGAACACCAGGCCGCCGACGACGCCGAGACCGGCGGCGGCGAAACTGGCGGCGGCCAGACTCACGGTTTCCGCCAGCAATCCCGCGAGCATCGGCCCGCCGACCCAGCCCATGTCGCCGATGAGCCGCCACACGCCCAGGAATTGCCCGCGCTGGCCGGGCGGTGAGAGATCCATCCCGATGATCATCACCAGTCCGGTGCTCAGGCCGTTGCCCACGCCAAGCACCACTGCGGCCGCCAGCAGCGTCCAGAAGTCGTGGGCGAAGGGCAGCAAGATCAGGCCGATGACGAAGCCGACAACGCTCGGCACGCCGGTCCATTTCCGCCCCCAGCGGTCCATGACGATTCCCACCGGATAGGACAGCGACATGTCCACCACCGCAGCCAGCGAATAGACCAGTCCGATGGCCGCCGGCTCAAGGCCCGCAACCACCCCGAACAGCGGAACCAGGAGTTGGCGGACCGCGCGCATGAGTTGAAAACTCAATGCAACGGAACCGGCGGTGGAGAAGATTCGCCGGTTATCCGCGAGAATCGTGCCGATGGTCCTGAGATGACCCGATGTCGCCGGCACGACCGGTCTCACATCGGCCGTATACACGAGTGAGACCAGCACCGCGAGGGCGCATAGCACCGCCGCGCCGAGATAGGCGGTCGGGTATCCCAGGGTTTCCGCAACGATGCCGCCCAGCAACGGTCCGACGAAGGCGCCGAGGCGCTGGATGCCGGCATTCACGGCGGTCGCCCGGCCCCGCAATTCAGGCGGACAGTTGTTGGTGATGTAAGTGAGCCAGCCCAGGAACCAGGCGGCGTGCGCCGCGCCCAGTGGAATTGCAAGCAGGGCAATCGCCCATGGCTCGGTGGCCGCGGCCAGTCCCAGCATCGACGCCGCAAACGTCGCCAGGCCGCCCAGCAGCACCGCCTTATCCCCGAAACGGCCGACCAGCAAACCGGCGGGGACATCGAACAGGAGCACGCCGAGGCCGCGCAATGCCATCACCAGCGCCGCGAAGGCCGGGCTGCCGCTGATTTGCAGGGCGTACAGCGGTAACAGCAGCAGCATGGCCTGGTTGGCGATGGCGGTGAACGCCGACGGCAGATAGATCGGGATCAGCAGGCGATCGTATGGAGCGGGCAGACCCACGGCGGGTTGTCAGCAATGCAGCGGTGCGCCGCGCGGTGTCACTACTCGAGTACTGCGACGATGGAGTCGGCGACGAAGTCGATGTTGGACTGGTTGAGTCCGGCAAAATTGATCCGGCTCGGCTCCACCATATAGATGTGAAATTCCTCGCGCAGGCGAATCACCTGTTCAAGGGATAGTCCCAGGCAGGAAAACATGCCCCGCTCGTTGGCGAAAAACGAAAAATCCCGGGGCGCGCCGCGTTCCTTGAGTTTGTCCACGAAACGAGCCCGATTGCCATTGAGCCGATCGCGCATGCCCTGCACCTCCTCGACCCACAGCGCGCGCAACGCTTCGTCGTGCAGAATGTAGCTCACGATGGCGGCTCCATGGTCAGGGGGCATGGAATAAATTCCGCGGGCCATCTGCACCAGATTGGTCCGGACGGACTTGGCCTGGTCCGCATTTCTGGAGACGATGCTCGCCAGCCCCACCCGCTCCCGGTACAGGCCGAGATTCTTCGAGCATGAAGCGGCGACGATGACTTCATCCAATCGCTCGGCCATGACGCGAACTCCATAGGCATCCTGTTCGAGTCCTTCGGCCAGCCCCTGGTAGGCCAGGTCCAGGAACGGCACGATCCCCCGGGCAGCGAAAAGATCCGCCAGAGCGTCCCATTGTGTGCGGGAAAGATCCGCACCGCTCGGGTTGTGGCAGCAACCGTGCAGCAACACCGCATCCCCGGGACCGAGCTTCGCGAATCCCTCGGTCATGGCGTCGAAGTGAATGTGGCGGTGCTCGAAGTCGTAATAGGGATAGTTATCGAGCTTGAGCCCTGCCAGCCCCAACAGCGGCCGGTGGTTCGGCCACGATGGCGTGCTCAGCCACACCGTGGCATCGGGCCGGGCGCGGGCAAGGACGTGACCGGCCACGCTTAGCGCGCCGCTGCCACCGAGGGATTGCACGGAGGAGATCCGGCCTGCTTCAAGCGCCGGGTGGTCGGCGCCGAAGAGCAGCGTCTCCATGGCCTTGTTGAAGCCGGCGTTTCCCGCGATGGCCACGTAGCTCTTGGTCGTCTGCTCCCGGATGATGCGGCGTTCCGCCCGCCGCACGCACTCAAGCACCGGCGTCTGCCCATCCTCGTCCTGGATCACGCCGACGCTGAGGTCGACCTTCCCGGGGGCGGGGTCCTCACGAAACATGGCCATGATGCCGAGGATGGCGTCAGGGGGTAAGCGCTCCAGTTTTTCGAACACGGTGAATTCCGGGATGCGGGAAAGGCCGATTGCCCGAGGGACGAGCGGATACTAAACGATTGGCGCAGTGGTGGTAAGGCCCGCTCGGTACTGGCTTGCATCCCCACCGATTTTCATTTCCAGCGCGTCGCGGCACCCTCGCGACGAACGGCGGTGAGGTATGCGGGCTCGGTTGCGGGTACCATTGGCGTTCCGGATGATGACTGGAGATACCTTCGATGCAAGTCACGGTTCGAGCACTCGCGACTAACCCACTGACGGCGCCGCCACGGCGCCTCCGCGCCCTCGGGACGAACGTCGGTGCGAGAGTCGTACTGGCGGTTCTCGCGGCCGGCTGCCTGTGGACTCGGTCCGCCGGTGCCCAGGACGGGGCCATCGATCGGCTCTCGGCCGAGGGCGAGGCGCAGGTGATCGCTTGGCGGCGGGACTTTCACGAGCATCCGGAACTCAGCAACCGGGAGTTTCGCACCGCCGAAGCGGTTGCCGAGGCGCTGCGGGACATGGGGCTTGAGGTGGAGACGGGGATCGCGCACACCGGCGTGGTGGGGTATCTGCGCGGCGCCCGGGAGCGCCCGCTGGTGGCGATTCGCGCGGACATGGACGGGTTGCCGGTGACCGAAGTATCGGACTTGCCGTTTGCCTCCACGGTAACGGCGGAGTACCGGGGCCAGGAGGTGGGTGTGATGCACGCCTGCGGTCACGACACGCACATGGCGATGGTACTGGGCGTGGCGCGGAACCTGGTGGCGATGGGGGATGAGCTGCCGGGATCGGTGCTGTTCATATTCCAGCCCGCCGAGGAGGGACCGCCCGAGGGTGAGGAAGGCGGTGCGGAGCTGATGCTGAAGGAGGGGTTGTTCGAGCGCTACGCGCCGGACGCGGTGTTCGGGATGCATTCGTTCTCGAACCTGAATACGGGCGAGATCGGCTATCGGGCCGGACCCATCATGGCCAGCGTGGATCAGTTCTATCTCACGGTACACGGTCGTCAGACCCACGGCGCGTTGCCGTGGAACGGCGTGGACCCCATCGTTGTGGCGTCGCAGATCGTCACGAGTGTGCAGACGATCGTCAGCCGCCAGATCGATCTGACGCGCGCACCGGCGGTGGTATCGTTCGGCGCCATCAACGGCGGAATTCGCACCAATATCATCCCCGACTCGGTCGAGCTCATCGGCACGATCCGCAACTTCGACATGGGCATCCGCGACAGCATTCACGAGCGACTCCACACCACCGCGACCAACATCGCCGAGGCGGCGGGCGCGCGGGCGGAATTGCGGATCGACGAATTGTATCCGGTGACCGCCAACGATCCGGACTTGACGCAGCGCATGTTGCCCACGATCGAACGCGTCGTCGGCCGCGAACGAATGGTTGAGATGGTCCCGCGCACCGTGGCCGAGGATTTCTCGTACTTCGCGCTGGAGGTCCCGGGCCTCTATCTGACTCTTGGTGTGACGCCGCCCGAAGTCGATGCGGCCACCGCCCCCGCCAATCATTCGCCGCTCTTTTTTGCGGATGAAGCGGCGATGGTGACGGGGGTTCGCGTGCTGAGTCATCTGGCCGTCGATTACATGGCCGGTGACCGGTAGGGCAGCGGTTCACGCTACAAGTGCCGCCACCGCGCCGGTCATGAAGGTGGCAAGGTTCCCCGCGAGCTGCCGCCGCGTACCGCCGATCCGTTCGCCGCGGCCACTTATCCGCCAAATAACGCCGCCACCCGCGGCACCAGTTGCTGCCAGATCAGCACCAGTGACATCCCCGTGAATACGAACAGGCTCAGCCAGCCGAACCATTTCGCAAACGTGGAGGGATAAAAGATCTTGTCTTCCCTGGGGATCACGGTGAAGCAGTAGTAGAGGTTCAGAAAGAAAATCACCGGGGCGACAAAATACGCCAGCGCGGAGGCCACCAGGACCAGGAATACCGGCCTCGGCAGTCCCGCGATGATCGCCACCGAGGTCACCAGCGAGAACAGCATGCTCAGCCGGTAGATATTGTATTCGGAGTACCAGCGGCGGCGGTGTTCCTCGCCCAGGTCTTCCCTGGCCGTACCGCGCAACTCGGCGGTTGACCGGAAGAGGTTGCGGCAGCACGCGCCGACGACCCGGGGCCAGCCGTCGAAATAGTTGAACGCCGTGGAAAAGGTAGCCGCCATCGCGCCCGCAAGGAAGACGATCATCATTCCGGGACCGACACTGTCGGTAAATATACGGGCAATCTCGCCCATCACCGCGTTGCCCTGGACTTCGCTCGGGAAGAGCCACACGGCGGCCAGCAGCATGAAGATGCAGACCAGAAAGAAGGAGATGACGTGGCCCGCGCGAAAGTCCCACAGACCGATCTTGAACCAGCGCCGGCAGTATTCCATCGCGTGGGGCGGCAACTGTGAGGTGTCGACGCTGAGGTCGCCCTTGCCGCTGCTGAACGCGTCGAAGCGCGCGGCGATGCCTTTCTCTTCGAGTTGGTCGCGGACGCGGCCCATGCCGACCTTCTTGGCCTTGCCCCACTCCGAAGCCTGCAGCGATACGTCGATGCCCGTGGGCAGCAGTCCCAGGAACGAGGCGATGATCAACCACGAACCCTCGGGGGTATCCAGTTGGAAGAAATGCACAAACTCGCTCACCGGGGCCGGGCTCACGACGTAGACGCCAACACTGCAGACGATGAGGATGCCGGCGGCGATCTTCGTGACCAGTTCCACCGCCGCGTACTTGCCCCCGAGGATGATCGCTACCGAGGCCATGCCCAGCAGCAACCCGTACAGGGACAGTTCGAGATCGTCACCCAACCCCGGTATGTCCAGGCCCAGGTATTGTCTGAAGAAATAGAAGGCCACCGCCGCGCTCGCCACCAGCCGGCCGGCCTGGCCGATCGCCGACTGGATCACGGTCGTGATGAGCACGTACCAGACGGGGAGTTTCTTCCAGGCGGTTGAATAGGCGTCGAGCATGCTTCGCCCCGTGGCGTGGGTGAAGCGAAACGCCATTTCGAACCCGTAGTATTTGAATATATAGGCGATGGGTATGCACCACAGCAACGCGTAGCCGAATCGCCCGCCCGCCACCGGCGCGGTTACCAGATGGCTCGTGCCGATGCCGGTCATCATCAGGATCATTCCCGGACCGAACTGGCGAAACAGGCTCGCCGGCGCCAGGGAGGGGAGTTGCAGGGACTGGAACGAGCCTTGGGTCGGGTCGGGTCCGGACGGTTCCTGTTTCATTGTTGGTGACTTCCCGGGGTTGAATCCAGCGCTATGGTACATGAGGGTATGCAGGGCCGTGGCATCGCAAGTAAAAGGACTGGTTTTCCCCGTGCACCAGGAACTGATGATGAAGAATGGCATTTGCAACCTGGAGAACATGCAGTTCGACGAACTCGTAGCCGACGTCGTCTACGAGTTCCTGTTCATCGTCACGCCGATCCGGTTCAAGGGGGCGACGGGCTCGCCGGCGCGCCCCATCGCCATCCGCTGACATCGCGACTGGGAGCCGGGTGCGGCCCCGGCTCCAGCGTCGTCACTCGCTCCAGCGCGCGGTCGCCTGGGCGTGCTCCGATTCGGGCGGCAATTCCAGCAACTCCATCCGATTTCCGCTTGGGTCGAAGATATTCGAAAGGATGGCATTGGTGCTGCTGCGCCGGCTGTCCTGTGCCTCGGCGCCGCGGCCGCGCCACGTCTCAATTGCCGCATCGATATTTTCCACGTGCACGCCGAAGTGGTTGATTCCCGCCGGACGGTTCTCGTTGGTCGGCTGCAGCTCCACGAACGTGCTCTCACTGACCTGAACGTAGACCAGGCCCACCTCGCCGGCATCGTTCTCGATTCGGAATGCCTCGGGGTATCCCAGCGTCTGAGTGTAATACTCGATCGCCGCATCCAGGTCGTCAAAGGCGATTCCCACGTGGTTCACACCGACAATTCCGCTGTTCTGGGTCTGGCCGATGGCCAACTGGATGCCCATTCCTACCAGAATGCCGCCGACGAGTAGACTAAGGGTGCGCATGACAAGCTCCTCATGTGTTATTCACCGCCGCCGATTCGGCAGTTTTGTTGGTGAGGTCGAAAATACTCTCATTCCTTCGCTCGGCGCAAATCCCCCCGTTCGATGTGGACCGCAAGGGAATCCGTTAGGATTGCGCCTTCGCAGGGCAGGGGATGCAGATGAAGGCGGTATTGCAGACGGAGTTTGGGGGAGCCGATACGCTCTGCGTCGGAGAGACGGAAACACCGGAACCCGGCGACGGGCAAGTCCGCATCAAGGTGGCGGCCACCACGGTCAATCGGGCGGACTGCGTGCAGCGGCAGGGCAACTACCATCAACCGGCGGGCGATTCTTCCATCCTGGGGTTGGAGGTCGCCGGCACCGTCGATGCGCTGGGTCCCGGGGTATCCGGACTCGAGGTGGGCGAGCGGGTCATGTCCCTGGTGGGCGGCGGTGGTTACGCTGAATACGCCGTCGCGTACGCGAGCCACGTAATGAGAATCCCGGAGCGGCTCGATTTTCACCAGGCGGCCTGCGTCTGCGAAACCTACATCACCGCCTATCTCAACATCTTCATGCTGGCCGGGCTCAAGGACGGCGAAACCGTGCTGGTTCATGGCGGCGGCGGCGGTGTCAATACGTCCGCGATCCAGCTTTGCAAGACGTTGAGGCCAGGGGCCACGGTCATCATCACCGCATCGACGGGCAAGGTCGAGCGCGTCCGGGCACTCGGCGCCGATCACGTCATCGACTACCGCACGGAAGACTTCGCCGAAGGTGTGGCGACGGCGACCGGCAAGCGCGGTGCCGACGTGATTCTCGACCATCTCGGTGGCGCTTACCTGAAGCGCAATCTGCGATCCCTCGCCCTGGGCGGGCGGCTCGTGATTATCGGACTCATGGGGGGTGCGAAATCGGAGATCAACCTCGCGCCCCTGATGGTCAGGCGCCAGCAAGTCATTGGCTCGGTACTGCGTTCCCGTCCGGTCGACGAAAAGGCCGTCATCACCAGGGAATTCAATGAGACCGTCGTGCCGCTCGTTGCGGATGGCCGCATCGTACCGCTCATCCACCAGGTCCTGCCCCTGGAGGAAGCGGCTGCAGCGCATCGAATGATGGAGTCCAGCGCGCATTTCGGGAAGATTGTGTTGGCGATCTAGTTGATCAAGCAACGGTTGACGCCTCCAACCGATGGGTGCTGGAGGCAATTGACCGGAAATTGGCCAAAGCCGACGTTCCCCGAGCGATATACTGGACTGGTGCCACTACAACTACGTGCAGGGGTGACAAATTATGCAATGTAGATTTCTTGTTTGCCTTGTTTTCTTTCTGGCGAGCACTTCATCAGCGCAAGAGGACTTGCTGGCGTGTGTCGATCCCGATGTCAGGGAAGGCCTGTTGGTTGCCGGGGCCGGACCGGGCGCACGCGTGAGTCGTGCCGTTCCTGAACCGCTGATCGGCTTACCGGATTCCGATGTGCTTGAGTACATCGGCAGTTCCGTAACGGACTTTCAAACAGTCGCAGCCTATAAGACGGACCTGGTGCCCGGCGAGGCAATCGACGCCGCAACCGGTATTCTTGAGGACAGCGGATGGCAAGGTCTTGAGACTGGAGGTCCACCACGGGGAGGTTTCGTGACAAGGGAGCAGCCGCTCAACCAGACACTGTGCCGAGACAGCGAGTTCCTGAACCTCATGGGGCGCGCAACCGACGATACAACCTATGTGAGCATGCATATCATGGCGCCGACGGGATTTGCATGCGAAAGCGGCGTGGGCGGTCCCTTCCGTGGGTTTGCTCCAGCGTCCCGTGTGCCCAACGTTTACGAATACATGCCGACCTTGACGCTGCCGGACGGCGCTCAAACAATTGAGCCGATGGCGGCATTGATCGCTTCGTTTACCGGTTCACCGGGGAATTCACGGACAGCGGCTACCTCCATCGACGTGGAAACGGAGCTCTCGACGCCGGAACTTGCCGGACACTTTGAACAGCAGTTGCGTGACCAGGGTTGGACGCTCGACTCCCGATGGTCCGGTGAGTTCTCCAGCGGTTCAGGCTGGACGGCAACACCGGAGGATGAAGCGAATCTGGTGGGGCTCCTCGACCTGGTGCCGATCAGCGAGTCCGGCTACCAGGCAACGTTTCGTGCGTCGGTGCTGGACAACGAATAGGGTGCTCGGGCGCGCGCCCAACTGGTCCTCGGCGATGGCATGATCATGCTGGGCAGTGCGCGCGACGACGACTATGGTCAGCTTGTGAAGGCGCCTGGGCCGAACGGTGCGAATACACAAAGCGCTTGCGTAGTAGTTGACGATCCCGGCGCCGTACACGAACGTGCCGTTACCGCGGGTGCGGAGATCGTGGTGCCGCTGCAGAACCCGGAATACGGTGGCGCGTTCTTCGCCTGCCGCGATCCGGAGGGGCACATCTGAAATATCGGCTCCTACGATCCCTGGGAGGAGCCCGCGGACTGCTAGTTCGACTAGTGCCTTCGCCTCCCGCGTCGACTGGGCGCTCGACAGCGTACGCGAGAAATTCGGCGACGCAGCGATCGTCAAGGGCCGCGGCTTCGGTGTGAACCTGAAGCGGCAGGGGCCGTCCAAGGTGGAGTGAGTCGCCGGCATGCCTTTTGATCGTTCGATGTTGTTTGATTGGCTGAACCAAACCTGTCGCCGTCATGAGTCCTGAATTGAAGCCCGCTTTCGGTGTTTTCTGGGTATTGCTCGCCTGCGGTTGTGGCGGAGGCGGCGGTGACGGTGGCGTTAGCCCCACCCCGCCGACCGCATTGACGCCTGCGTCACCCTTTGGCTCGCAAACCGTGCGATGCGAGAACGGCAGGGCAGGCGAATATGCGTGCTCCGGAGTCGCGCTGAGAAGCCGCGTCGCGCTGGCGACGATGGGAGGGAGCCGCGGCAACGACATCTGGGGGTGGGTCGATACGCAGACCGATCGGGAATACGCGCTCATGGGAATGTCGAACGGTACGGCGTTCGTCGACATCTCCGATCCGGAGAATCCGCGCGTTCTCGGCAGGATGTCGACACAGACCGCGGCGTCCGTCTGGCGCGACATCAAGGTCTATCGGGACCATGCTTACGTCGTTGCCGACAATGCCGGGGCCCACGGAATGCAGGTCTTCGATCTGACGCGGCTGCGCGATGCCGTACCGTCAGAGACGTTCATGCCGGATATTGTCTACGTCGACTTCGAAAACGCCCACAATCTCGCCATCGACGAAGACACCGGGTTTGCCTATGCCGTGGGCACGAACACATGCGGCCACGGTTTGCACATCATCGACATCGGGACCCCGAACAATCCGCTGTTTGCCGGGTGTCATTCAACGGTCGGAACTCACGATACCCAGTGCGTCGTATACCTGGGTCCGGACGCGCAGCATCGTGACCGGGAAATCTGTGTGAGCTCCAACGAGAATCACGTCGAGGTGGTTGACGTCACGGTCAAGTCGGCTCCGGTCACGATCTCGTCCACCGTCTACGATCAGGTCGGTTTCGTTCATCAGGGTTGGCTCACGGAGGACCAGCGTTTTTTCCTGTTGGGCGATGAACTCGACGAGACTTTCTTCAGTGTGCCGACCCGGACTCTTGTCTTCGACATGGAGGACCTGGATTCGCCGCAGTACGTCTTTACCTATGAGGCGGCGACCGACGCAACCGACCACAATCTGTACGTGGCCGGAAACCGCGTGTTCCAGGCCAACTACAGCTCGGGACTTCGGATATTGGAGTTCGACGATCTGGCGGATCGGGAGCTAATGGAAATAGCCTACTTCGACACCTATCCGCAGGGGGATGCTGACGGTTTCGATGGTGCCTGGAGCGTATACCCTTATCTGCCATCCGGCGCGATCATCGTCAGCGATCAGGCGAACGGCCTGTTCGTCCTCTCCGTTCAATAGACTTGCAGCCGTTCGATTCGCCCGATAAACGTGGTTTAGAGCGTGATGACGATCTTGCCGAAGTGCTGGTTGCTTTCCATGTAATCAAACGCGGCGGCCGCATCCTCAAAATCGAAGACCCGATCCACCACTGGACGCAGTTGATGCTCGCTGATGAAGCGGTTCATGGCCTCGAAGTCCGCGCGCGACCCCACCGAAGGCACGGACACCGATGTGCCTGTTGGGATCCCCTGCAAGGGCAGTTCCACCGCGCGGCCGGTAAGCCCGCCGATGATCGAAATGTGCCCGTCCAGCGCCAGGCTCCTGACGGCGCGGGGAAGGGTGTCGCGCCCGCCAGGCGGTCACGCCGGCGCAGGGCAGCGTCGAAGCCTCTTCGTAGCTCAGGTGCCGGGGAACTGCGACCAGGTTGTTTTCATGGCTCACCACCATTTCCGCCAGCATGCCGTCGACCAGACCGCCGCGGGCCGATACCAGGATTTCCGCGGGACACGATCTGAGGCGATCATCCGTCTCTGGAAGCACTGCGGCAGGGTGTTGAATCCGACACGCTGGCTGGCTATAGTCAGACTAGGTCAGACCAGAATCGCGGTCATGGAATCGATTCTTACACTCAGTGACGCGAAGGCCCGGCTTTCGGAGATCGTGAAAAAAGCGATTGACGGCGAGGAATTCATTATTACCCGGATGGGCCAGCCAGCCGTTCGGATCAGCCGTTATGTACCCAGGCACAGCGCCCCGAAGCTCGGCGATCTTGCCGGCGAGATTCACATCGCCGATGATTTTGATAGCTGGCCACCCGACATTGCGGAAGCGCTCGGAATCGCCGAGTCCGAATGAGATATCTGCTCGACACTCATGTTCTACTTTGGGCCCGATCGGCCCCCGAAAAACTTTCCGCAATAGCGGTTGCCATCCTGGAATCGGAGGAAAGCGAGCTGAGCGTGAGTATTGCCTCGCTATGGGAATGCGCGATCAAGTCCTCTCTGGGCAAGTTGGTTGTGCCGGATAACTTTTGCCGAATCATTGCCCACGACTACAACATATTGGGATTGGAAATCGCTCATCTGCAGGCCTACGAACAGTTGCCCATGCATCATCGTGATCCTTTTGATCGAATGCTGATCGCGCAGGCGCAACTCGTTGGTCTGACATTGCTGACACACGGTAGAGATATCGCCAGATAAGATGTCCCCGTCGTGGTGACCTGATTTCGGCCGGCGTCTGTGGACCTGCGCCCGCGGCGTAGCCCGGCGAACGCTTCGGGAACCAACTTGCCTGCGGGTGGCGGAATAGCGGCCTACAGCGGCTGGACCCGGGCTCTGGCCATGGGGACGAGCAAGCCGGCGCCGCCTGCATGGCCGGGGAGGCCGAATACTCCGGGCGTCCCCATTACTGCGGGGTGGACCGACGCGACGGTGGCGGTCAGGACGCGCACGCGCTCACCGTTCTCGAACCGATCCTCGTCGTCCTGCACTATGGCGACCGTGCTTCCGCTGTCCAGTTCAACCGTGATCTGCAGGGCGTCCTTGTCCGTAATTGCCGGGTCGATCGCGGCGCCCGCCGCAGCGCCGACGACGGCTCCCACCGTGCCGGCGTTGCGCGAGTCGCTGATCTCGAAACCGGCGGCATGGCCAATCGCGGCGCCGACGAGGATGCCAAGCAGGGACACTTCCCCTTCGACCTTCACGTCCCGCACGTCAACGACTTCGCCGTAGTCGACATTCCAGACGGATTGTGCGCTGGACCTTGGAAAGGTCTGGCTGGACATGCTGCGGTTGGCGCAACCGGTCAGCGCCGCAGCGGCCAGGGCCGCGAAGGTCAGGGCAGTGATCGGGGCGGCGATCGGAATGCTGGCAATGCGCCGATGATGATCGGCGATGCGAGGCTGGCGTTTGGGGATGATGCGCATGGCGTTCTCCGGGGCGGCTCGATATGTTGCCGAAGAGGTTGTTGATCTCCTGAACGAATTGCCAGCGGCGTCAGCCGCTGGCGCAAACGCTATTCTTATTTGACAGTATACACGGCGGGAAGTTCCGACCCCGAACCTCGGCAGTCCGGGGCAAAGGTCCCGCGTCGCAGCGTGAAGTTCAAGCGGCAGGGACCTTAGTGCATCGTGCAGCGCCCTGCCGATCTGGATCCCGAACAATCGCCGATCGACTGAATCGCGATCCGCCCGTTGCTTTCGGCGTTGCTCCGCGCCCCGGTTCACGTTCACGCCGTCAGAGTCAGTCGTTATGAGCCCACGCGCCGTATGCCCTGCCAACAACCGCTCAGCGCCAATCCCCCCGCAGCGCAAGCACCGTTTCGCGCAGGCGATCGGCGCTGACCTGCTCCGGCGGCACTGGCTCGCCGGCAACAATGTCCACGCGGCTCCAGAGGCGCGACCGCTGGCGGTGGAACGTCCCCTTGCCGTGGCGGCTGAAGAAACTGCCCCAGAGGCCGCGCAGCGCCACCGGTACCACGGGCGCTGGCGGCTCTTCGACGATGCGCTCGATCCCCTTGCGGAAAACGTCGATCTCGCCGTCGAACGTCAGGTGTCCCTCGGGAAAGATGCACAGCAACTGGCGTGATTCGAGCGCCTCGCGCATCTGCGCGAAAGCCGCTTCGTAGGTGTCCGGATCGGCACCCTTTGGGGTGATGGGAATGGTCCGGCTGGTGCGAAAGACGAAGTTGAGCACGGGAAGCTCGTAGATGTTCTTCGCCATGACGAAACGGACCGGCCGCCGGATCGCGCCCGCCAGCAAGAGCGCATCCACGTAGCTGACGTGGTTGCAGACGATCACCGCGGGGCCGCGTTCCGGGATGGCTTCCAGATTCTCGTGACGGACGCGGTACATGGAGTGGGACAGGAGCCACACCATGAAGCGCATGGTGAATTCCGGCACCTGCCGGAAGATGTAGCCCGCCACCGCGGCGTTGGCGATGGCCACGAACAGGAACAGCGACGGAATGCTGCGGTCCAGGTAGACGAGCCAGAGGATCGCCAGACCCGACCCGCCGACCATGAAGACCGCGTTGAGGACATTGTTGGCGGCGATGACCCGGGCGCGCCGGTCGTCGGGCGTGCGCGACTGGATGTTGGCCTGCAGCGGCACCACGAACATGCCGGCGAAGATGCCCATCAGGCCCATGTCGATCAGCAGCCGTGGCGTGCCCTCGCCTGTGAGGAATTCCGTTGCCGTTCGCAGTCCTTCCGCCTCGATCTGGCCGATGGCGAAGTAGGAGTCGATGCCGAACAGGCTGATGCCGGCGGCACCGAGGGGCACCAGGCCGATCTCGACCCGCCTGCCGGACAGTTTTTCGCACAGCAGTGAGCCTACGGCGATGGAAATGGTGAAAACGGCCAGGATCAGGGTCACGACGCCCGGGTCGCCGGCCAGGTGCTGTCGTGTCAGATTGGCGAACTGGGCCAGGTAGACGGAACCGATGAGCCAGAACCAGGACACGCCCAGCACGGACTGGAATACCGCCTTCTTCTCCGCCGCCAGGCGTATGAGCCCCCAGGTCTCAGTCACAGGATTCCAGGACACGGATCCCCGGAGCGCCGACGGTGCCCGCGGAATGCTGCGGCTGGACAGATACCCGGTAACGGCCGCCATAACCACCATGACCGAAAGAAATAGCGACACGCCGCCACTGTTGTCCCCCGCGCTGGCGCCGCCGATGATTCCGCCGGCGATGGTGCCGAGCAGGATGGCCACCAGGGTGCCCATCTCCACCATGGCGTTGCCGCCGACGAGTTCGGTGTCATGCAGGTGCTGGGGCAGGATCGCGAACTTGAGCGGCCCGAAGAAGGTCGATTGCACACCCAGGAGGAACACTACGGCAAGCAGCGCGGTGACGTTCTGCACGTACAGTGCCGCCGCCGCCAGCACGGCGACCACGATCTCGCCGAGCTTGACGTAGCGGATCAACCGCGACTTTTCGTAGCGGTCCGCGAGCGTTCCGGCCGTGGCCGAAAACAGGAAGAACGGCAGGATCAGCAGCCCCGCGGCGGCATTGACCAGCAGATCGGTGGCGTCCTCGCTGATCAGTCCGCCGTAGACGAGTATCAACGTCAGCGCGAACTTGTACAGGTTGTCGTTGAAGGCCCCGAGGAATTGGGTAATGAACAGCGGCAGCAGCCGCCGCGTCCGCAGCAGTCCGAACTGGGATACGTGCCCCGCCGGCACTTGACGGGCGATCGCCAAGGGATCGTCGCCGACGACGGAATGTTCTACTGACATCGAGGGGTTAGGGTCCGTTTACGCAACCGGAGCTGACTGCAAGGAATCGTGATTGTAGCCCACGTGCTATCGACGGCTCATGACAATCTTTCCGGTGTTGCGCTCCGCCCATACGGCTTGTGGACCGGCGGTTACAATGAAACGCGGCAGATGACGTGATATAAGTGCGGCGGTTGGCGAACAAGGCAGAATCTCGGGAGTAAATCATGGCGAGCGCAGCAGAAGAACGCATAAGATCGACGACGGCTGAGGACACGCTGGCTCGGAAGAGCCGGGATGCCGCCGTTATTTCCGGCGGGCATCTGGTGGGCGCCGCGCTGAAGAATGAAGGCATCGATACGGTCTTCACGCTTTGCGGCGGGCACATCATCGATACCTACGACGGCTGCATCGACAACGACATCCGCATCATCGACGTGCGTCATGAGCAGGTTGCCGCCCACGCCGCCGACGGCTACGCGCGTCAGACCGGCGGCCTGGGATGCGTGATCACCACGGCCGGACCCGGATTCACCAATGCCTTGACCGGCATCGCCACGGCGTTCCGGTCAGAGAGCCCGGTGCTTCACATCGGCGGGCAGGGCGCGCTCACCCAGCACAAGATGGGTTCCCTTCAGGATCTGCCCCATGTGGATATCGCCGCCCCGATCACCAAATTCTCCGCGGGCGTGCGCTCCACCGAGCGCATCGCCGACATGGTCGCGATGGCCGCGCGCGAGTGCTTCGCCGGTGCCCCCGGGCCGAGTTATCTCGAGATTCCCCGCGACATACTCGACGCGGAAGTGCCGCTGGATAAAGCTGTCATCCCGCAGCCGGGAAGCTACCGGGCCTCGACCAAGTCCATCGGCGACCCCGCCGACATCGAGAAGCTGGCGCAGCTTCTGGTGGAATCCGAACGCCCGGCCATTCTTCTGGGTACCCAGGTTTGGACCTGCCGGGGGCACGAGGAGGCCATCGCCTTGCTCAAGGGCCTCAACATTCCGGGCTACATGAACGGTGCGTCGCGCGGACTCCTGCCGCCGGGCGATTCCCACTATTTCCATCGCACCCGGGGCGATGCCTTCAAGGAAGCCGACGTCATCGTCATCGTCGGCACGCCCTTCGATTTCCGCATGGGTTACGGCCGGCGGCTGCGCGCCGACGCCACGGTGGTGCACATCGACATGGACTACCGGACCGTGGCGAAGAATCGCGACGTCACCCTCGGGCTGGTAGGCGATCCGGGCGCGATTCTGCGAGCCGTTCACGATGCCACCACCGGTCTCTCCGACAACGGTGCGGCGGGCCGGAGTGCGTGGCTTGCGCACCTGCGCGGCATCGAGAAGAAGAAGACCGAGCGGTTGATGCCGCTGTTTCTTTCCGAGGCCGAGCCGATCCATCCGTATCGGGTGGCATGGGAACTCAACGAGTTTCTCACCGAGAAGACCATCTACATCGGCGACGGCGGCGACGTGGTCACCATCAGCGCCCAGGCGGTGCAACCCCGCGCACCGGGCAACTGGATGGACCCGGGGGCGCTGGGCGGGCTGGGCGTGGGCACGGGCTTCGCGCTGGCGTCCGGGCTCGCGCATCCGGACAAGGAGGTGCTGTGCTACTACGGCGACGGCTCGTTCGGGATGACTGCCTTCGACATGGAAACCGCCAACCGGTTCGGCGCGCCCTATATCGCCGTGATCGGCAACAACTCCGCGATGAACCAGATTCGCTACGGGCAACTGGCCAAGTACGGCGAGGTGCGCGGCAACGTGGGCAATCTGCTGGGGGATGTGCCCTTCTCCAAGTTCGCCGAAATGCTCGGCGGCTACGGCGAGGAGGTTCGCGTACCGGGGCAGATTCAACCCGCGATGCAACGGGCGCGGGAAGCGGTGGCATCCTCCGGCAAGTCGGCGGTGATCAATATCTGGGTGGACCCGCAGGAATGGGCGCCCGGCACCAAACGTCAGACCATGTACAAGTAAACGGGTAACGGACCATGGACAAGGCCCTCTCCGGCATTCGCATTCTCGACATGACCCACGTGCAGGCGGGTCCCACTTCCAGCCAGTTGATGGGTTTTCTGGGCGCCGACGTAATCAAGGTCGAATCGCCCTGGGGCGACGCCACCCGCAAGCAGTTGCAGGACGTCCCCGGCGCCGACAGCCTCTACTTCACCATGCTCAACTGCAACAAGCGCTCGATCACGCTGAACCTCAAGAACGACAAGGGCAAGGAGGTTTTCACCAAGCTGGTGGAGATTTGCGACGTGGTCATGGAGAACTTCGGACCCGGCGTGCTCGACCGGCTCGGATTCAGTTGGGAGCGGGTACAGGCGATCAACCCCCGCATCATCATGGCTTCGATCAAGGGGTTTGGAAACGAAGGCCCCTACGCGGCGTTCAAGGCCTATGAGAATGTCGCCCAGGCCATGGGCGGCGCCATGAGCACCTCCGGGTTGCAGGACGGGCCCCCGGTGGTCGCCGGCGCGCAAATCGGCGACTCCGGCACAGGCGTTCACCTGATGGCCGGTATTCTTGCGGCGATCATCCAGCGGGAGCGCACCGGGCGCGGCCAGTACGTGGAATGCGCGATGATGGACTGCGTGATGAATCTCGTGCGTGTCAAGTGGCGCGACCACCAGCGCCTCGACCACGGCCCCCTGACCGAGTACTCCAGCCAGGAATTCGAGGACTTCACCCCGCGCGCCGGCAACGACTCGGGCGGCGGGCAACTGGGCAACGCGATCCAGTGCAAGCCCGGCGGGCCCAACGACTATCTCTACGTGGTGGTCCAGGAACATGTCTGGAAAGCGCTCGCCGATCGGGTGGGCGGCGAGGAACTGGAAAACGACCCGCGCTTCGTCGATATCGCCGTGCGCCGTCGGAACCAGGGCGAGATGTGGAATCTGTTGACGGAGTTTGCGAGCAACTACACCAAGCGCGAACTCATGGAGATCCTCAACGAGATAAACGTACCCTGCGGACCGATCATGAGCACCAAGGACCTGGCCAACGACGACCATGTCAAGTTGCGCGAGATGTACCTGGAACTGGATCACCCGGAGCGGGGCAAGTGGTACAACCTGGGGTGTCCCATGAAGCTTTCCGACTCGCCCGTGGAGGTCACGCGTTCGCCGCTGCTCGGCGAGCATACCGACGAGGTCTTGAGCGAGGTGCTGGACTACGAGAGCGGCGAAATCGACGCACTCAGGGCCGCGGGCGCGTTTACGCGGTGACACGCGACCGCTCGGGCTGGGAATGACGGCGCCGTGTTCGCAAGACGCAGACCGCCGGCCGGCGGCCATTCGATAAGGAGAAACCATGCCTGATCGGCAAGAAACTGTCCGCGCGATCCTGGAACGGGCCAAGTCCGAGGGATTGACTGCCCTGACCGCCCCGCAATGCAAGTCTGTCTGCGATGCCTACGGCATTCCGGTGCCCCGGGAAGGGCTCGCGCAGTCCGCCGATGAGGCGCGCACCATCGCCGACGGGATCGGCTATCCGGTGGTCATGAAGATCGTCTCACCGGATATTCTCCACAAGACCGATGCCGGCGGCGTGCTCACGGGCGTCGCCGACGGTGCCGCGGCAGAGGCGGCGTACGCACAAATTACCGGCAGCGCCCGCGCGTACCGGGAGGGTGCCCGGATCGACGGCGTGCAGATCCAGCAAATGGTGACCGGCGCCGCCCAGGAAGTCATTGTCGGCGCCGTCACCGATCCCAGCTTCGGCAAGCTCGTGGCTTTCGGGCTGGGCGGCGTGCTCGTCGAAGTGCTAAAGGACATCACCTTCCGGCTCGCGCCCGCCACCGTTGACGACGCCCACTCGATGCTCGACGGCATCCAGGCGGCCGAAGTGCTCGACGGCGTCCGGGGTGCGGAGGCTGTGGACCGCGACACGCTGGCTGACATCATCGTCAACGTCTCCGAGCTGATCGGCGACTTTCCGGAGATTGCCGAAATAGACCTCAACCCCGTTCTCGCGGGCGCCGAGGGCGCCACGGCGGTGGACGCCCTGATCGCCGTGGATTTCTCGCCGCAGAAGGAACTCTTCAGGCCGAGCCAGGAAGAAATCGTTGCTGCCATGGACCGCATCATGAATCCACGCGCGGTGGCGGTCGTCGGCGCCTCCGACGGCGAGGGCAAGATCGGCAATTCGGTGATGAAGAACATCATCAACGGCGGTTACGCGGGCGAGCTCTACCCGATCAACCCCAAGGCCGACGAAATTCTGGGTAAGAAGGCCTACAAGAGCGTCATGGACGTCCCCGGCGAGATCGATGTTGCCGTCTTCGCGGTGCCGGCGAGGTTCTGCGCCGGCGCCATGGAGGAAGTCGGCCAGAAGGGCATCCCCGGCGCGATCATGATCCCGTCCGGTTTCGCCGAGGTGGGCGAGACCGAGTTGCAGGACCAGTTGCTGGGCGTGGCGCGCAAGCACGGCGTGCGCATCATGGGGCCGAACATCTACGGGTTCTACTACACGCCGTCCAACCTCTGCGCCACCTTCTGTACGCCCTACGACGTCAAGGGCAAGACGGCGCTGTCGTCGCAAAGCGGCGGTGTGGGCATGTCCATCATCGGCTACAGCCGCTCGACCAGGATGGGGGTTTCCGCCATCGTCGGCCTCGGCAACAAGTCCGATCTCGATGAGGATGACCTGCTCACCTACTTCGAGCAGGATGACAACACCGACGTTGTCGCCATGCACGCCGAGGACCTCAAGGACGGTCGAAGCTTTGCCGAAGTCGCCAAGCGCGTCTCGAAGCAAAAACCCGTGATCATGCTCAAGGCCGGCCGCACGCAACTCGGCGCCAAGGCCGCCGCTTCGCATACCGGCGCGCTGGCCGGCAACGACAAGGTCTACGACGACATCCTGCGGGCCAGCGGCGTGATCCGCGCCTACAGCCTGAACGACATGCTGCAATTTTCCCGGGGACTGCCGGTGCTGCCGGCGCCCACGGGCGAGAACATCGTCATCATCACCGGCGCGGGCGGGTCGGGCGTGCTCCTGGCCGACGCGGTGGTGGACCACGGCCTGTCGCTGATGAAGTTCCCGCCGGACCTGGACGAGGCCTTCAAGCAGTACATCCCGCCCTTCGGCGCGTCCGGCAACCCGGTGGACATCACCGGCGGCGAGCCGCCGATCACCTACGAGAACACCATCCGCCTGGGACTTCAGGACGAGCGCGTACACGCGCTCATCCTCGGCTACTGGCACACCATCATCACCCCGCCCATGGTGTTCGCGGAGTTGTGTGCGCGCGTGGCCCAGGAGGCCCGTGACGAGGGCATCAACAAGCCCATCGTGGCGTCATTGGTGGGCGACGTGGAAGTGGAGGAGGCCTCCGAGTACCTCTATGAGAGGGGTATCGTGTCGTGTCCGTACACCACGGAGCTACCGGTGGCGATTCTCGGCGCCAAGTATCAGTGGGCCAGGGGAGCGGGGCTGCTGTCAGCGGCAGCGGATCGTTAAATCAAATCGCGAGTTCAGAGGTTGCCTTCGGCGCGTTCCAGATCGGTGTCTTGAGGAATGTCCAGCCGCCCCTCGATTCGGCTCAAGCGCGTGCTCAGCCGCCAGTGCGAGGCGACGATCAGCCCGGCCAACGTAACGCCGGTTCCGATGACTGTGCCGATAATATCCATGGGAGTCATCCTACCACTGGACGAGACTATACAATTGAGGCGCTGGGTGTGCGGGGCGACTGAAAATGGCGCAAGCGCGCTGTTTCGAGTTTTGGAACGGTTGGACGGCACGTGTACAGTATCCGTATGGATGGGGACACAAAGGCTGAGATACGGGAAATGGAACTGCGCATCGAAAAAAGCATCATGGCGCTGGATCGGAGACTCAGCGATGCCATTGAACAGATGCATCGGAACGCGACGCGGTATCTTGTCTACACCCTGGCAGCCATCGCCGCCGCCACGACGCTGATCGGAGTTGAGTTGGCTGTGTTCGGCTACGTTCTGCGATAGGTTGTCAGTTACCCATATTGGGCAAGCTTCGGGACCCGGATCGCATACGCAACAGTCTATTTAACCTGCTTCGATCCTCAGGAGCCTGTGCAGATTACCGCCGAGGATCGCTTGCTTCTCCTCATCGCTCAGAAAGTCCGCTTCGACAACCAGGTCCATCGTGTCCGGCCACGGAAACGGCTGATCGGAGCCGTAGACAATCTGGCTTGAACCCATCTCGGCAACCAGGTGCCGCAAACCCTCCATCGAAAAGACCATGGTGTCCGCCATGATCTGCTCGCGCATGTATTCGCTGGGCTGCCGTTCGTTCAGGCAGTTCGCGTTGCCTCTCGCGCAGGCGACTTCGGTGCGTCCGAGATAGGAGGGCAGATAGCCTCCGCCGTGGGCGCCACAGACCTTCAAGCCGGGGAACCGGTCAAGCGTGCCATCGAAAATCATGTTGGTCAGGAAGAACGTGGTCTCGAACGGATTGCCCAGAATGTTGCCCTGGTTGCCCCGTGCCGGAAGCCCGCCTTCCCTCAGGAGATACACCGAATCGGACGGGTGCATGAAGACCGGCACGCCGAGTTCCTCGACCTTGGCCCAGAACGGATCGTATTTCGGTATCGACGGCGACTCGCCCAGGACGGTCCCCCCGACGGAAACACCGCGGAGTCCGAGTTCGTTTATGCCATGCTCCACCTGTTCAGCTGCGAGTTCCGGATATTGCAGCGCCGGGGACGTCAGGCCGACGAACCGATCGGAATGTTCGTTACACCACGCCGCCATGCGCTCGTTGTGCGTTCGGACAATCTCGCTTGCAAGCTCCTCATCTGCCGCGTACCACCAGAAGTTGTTGACGGACAGCGCTGCGACGTCGATGCCGCGCTCATCCATGGCATCGATGCGAAACTCTCCGAGCAGATACCAATCCGGGAACTGACGCTCAAGCGGCGTGCCAGCGATCAGCTCCTCGACTTCTCTGAACACGCAGTGAGCATGAATGTCGACCGTCCTGATCTCTCTTCCACCCACGATGATGTTTTTTCGCCCGCCTTGCGCGGCGGCTTTCAGCCCATGACCCAGGAGATATGCTCCGGCCGTCGTGCGTCCGATGGCCTTCAGGAAGTCTCTGCGATTCGCCATTGTTCTCGTCCTCCCAACAATTTTCCTGCTCGTTGCCTGGCAGATTTGAACCCTTCGGCGCTGAGCAGGCAAGCATCCAACACAAGCGGGTCAGGGGCTTTCCGCCGTCACGCCGACGTGAACCTCGACCCGGGCCATGCGTTCTCGCAGGTCGGAAATATCTGAACGCATCATGCGTATGTTGTCGCGAATTTCCGCGATATTGTCTCGCAACGCGGCATGCTCGCCACTTGCGGCGCTTCGTATCGCCGCGTGTTCTTCGCTGGCCGCCGTGCGCATGGACTGGAGTTCGGCACTTACCGACCTGCGCATCGAGTCGTGTTGCAGCACGATCAGTGTGGCGATCGCGATCGTCGACACCAATAGCGTGCCCACGACGGACCCGATAATTGCGAATGTCTGTTGCCGCGAAGAGTTCACAGATTCCACCTTCCTTGCCATGGTAGCGCAACCCGGGCCTGAAGATACTGGCAATTCCGGCTGTTTCCGCCGGAAATGCCAGGCGCGGCCAGCAGCGGGAGCGCGGATAGTCCCCGGATTACCGTTCCTGGCTCAAGTGCGCCAGCTTGTGCGCATTCAATTCCCAGTTCCGCCCGTCGAACGGTTCGATAGTAATTTTCTGCGGCTCCGGTTCCAGGCACCTGACGTTGACGTCAATGCCATCGGGATTGGATCTCGGGATATAGAACGACTTTATTCCACAGGTCTTGCAGAAATGGTGCCTGGCGACGCCCGTTTTGAACGTGTACGTGGTTACTTCCGACTTTCCCTGGAGCAGCTTGAATCGAGACATTGGAACGATCAAATGCAGATAGCCCGATTTCCCGCAAATCGAGCAGTTACATTCGCCACACTCGATACGCTCCGGCGCCTCGACCTCGAAGACAATGGCGCCGCAATGGCACCCGCCCGTATAGATCATTGGTGTTCCCGTGCGGCCTAGAGGAGTGCGCTGGCGTCGATACCGAGGGAGAGGGCAGTGAGTGCAAATGCGACCTTCAGGGCTTTCTTCGTCGATGCCTCGGAACGATCCATCCGCTCTCGGAGACCGTCAAGCTCGCGCTTGCACGCTTGCAAGGTTTCATCCGATTTTTCGCGCACATAGTCGGTAGATTTTGCGGCCGCGCCGGCCACCGCCAGGGCTGCAGCCGGTGCGCCGAACGCCAAGCCTCGCAATAACTCACGTCGCTCCATCGAATTGCCTCCGGAATTACCCCATGGGCTGATGATCGCATTACAACGTTTCAGGCACATGTGCGCAAGATCAACTCGCGAACCCACGGCCGAAAATTCGCCCGGGGGACTCAGCGTTCCATTCGGCTGAACAACCAAACCATAGCAAGGCGGTAGCTATTCGGGCTGTCCGCGGCGTGAGTTCCGCCGTCGATCGTCACGGTCTTCAACGCCCAGGGCGCATCGTCTCGGTTCTCCCAGGCTTCAAACCAAGTCAATGCTGCTTCACGAAGCTGTGGAAAATCGCGTGAACCACTCGTTACGACCAAGCCCAGGTCATTTCGCGTGGCGGAAGCAGTCGCTGAAAAAAATTGATCGCGCCCAGGGTCAAACGTGGGGTTGCTCGCAATGCGCCCCCAGAACAGGTCGGGGTCGGTAAAGGCGGAGTAAAGCACCATGTATCCGCCCCTGCTTTGGCCAAAGAGTATTCGACGGGATGAATCGGCGCGATACCGCGTTTCAACCTCTGGAATGAGCTCCGACTTCAGGAATGCCTGGAACGCAGGTGCGCCACCCTGATCGCGGCCGGCATCCGGTGCAGGCGCGGAGAAATCGAATCCTCGCTTATTCCTATCGGGATCAAACGAGCCGTAGGCGATGCCGACGACGATGGCTTCCGGCAAGCCCTCATCGTAGTTTAGAAACAGGTGATTGGCGGCCAGGATCGGGAAAAGCGAATCCCCGTCGAGCAAATACACGACCGGATATCGCTCACCGGACTCCTCATCGTAACCCTCGGGAAACCGAACGTAGATGTGAAATGGCCGGCCAACGGCGCGAGAATCGAATTCGAAGTAATCGCCACTTAGCGCTGGGAGGTAGTCGAGCGGAACCGAGACATCTGAAAAGCTTGTAGCAACGGGAGTTGTTGATTGACAGGCGGCCAGGATGAGCACCGGCCACAAGCACGCCGCGGTCCTTCGGCTGTGTGACAAACCGGCGAATCGCTTCAGGAAAGTCACACGTGCGTAGCTCTCGTTGTCCTCTCGCATTGGGTCGAGTTCAATACGCCAGCTACTCCGGCCCGTCCTTGATCTCGGCGAGCCGGCCCGCGTGGTCCAGTTCGTACGGCGGCGGTTCGCCGCCCGGGCCCATGAGGTAGTGGTCCATCCACCGCGTCATCCGCATCGCGTAGTCGAGTCGTGAGGCGGCGCGGCTGTTGCCGTGCCCCTCGCCGGGATAGATCACCAGGCGGACCGGGGTATCGCTGCGCAGCTTGAGCGACTGATAGAGCTCCAGCGACTGGGCAGGGTTGACCCGCGTGTCGCTGTCGCCGCCGAGGATCAGCAGCGGCGTACGTGAATTGCCGGCGTGGAACACAGGACTTCGTTCCAGAGCGAGTTGCCAGTTGTCCCAGGGCCAGAAGCGCATGTGAACCTCGAACAGCTCTCGCGGTATGTCTCCGGACACGACCTTGGATACCAGGTTGGAAATGCCGACGAAGGCGACGCCCGCTGCAAAGTGTTCGCTCAACGCTGTCGAGCTCCACATCGTCGCGTATCCGCCGTACGACCCGCCGGTGATGCCCACGCGATCGGGGTCGGCAAGGCCGCTGTCGACAAAATGGGTCTTTGCGTCCACGAGATCGTCGAATTCCTTGCCTGCCGGATCCAAATGATCGAGCTTCGAAAACTCGACGCCGCGGCCGGTGCTGGCCCGGTAATTGGGGTAGAAGAGTGCATAGCCCTTGGCCGCGAGCGCTTGCGCCGGCGCGGAATAGCTCGACATCCAGCCGTAGCTGTAGTGAGCCTCGGGCCCGCCGTGAACCACAAGTATCAACGGATGGCGCTCATCGGGAGCGCTCTCCAGCGGCCGCACGAGCACACCCTCAAGTTCCAGTCCGTCCCGAGCCGTGTACCGGATGGGTTCCTGCTGCGCCATCGCCCGATCGGCCAGAATCGGGTTTGAATGCGTGAGGCGCCGATAGCCGTCCTGCTCGGTCCAGACATAAAGCTCGCTGGGGTGTTCCGGCGCATCGGCGATGACCGCGAGCGTGGCGGAACCCGGTACCGCGTCGAACGAACGCGCGATGGGATCGCCTTGTGGCGGTGTGTTCAACACCGACGTCCCATCCGCCGCCAATACACCGATCTCGTTCCACACACCGCGCGAGCCCCGATACCAGAGCGTCTCGTCGTCGCGCCATTCGATCGCGCTGATATGACCCGGATATGTCGGCGTCAGTTCGCGCCGGCCCTCGCCATCGGCCGCGGCAATAAAGATCGTCCCGGGCGAGGGATCGCTCATGTCCACGGCACCGATGTAGGCGAGTTGGCGGCCATCCGGCGACCAGGCGGCTTCGTCGAGCTTTCCCTCCGTCTCGAACCGGTTCAGCACTTCGCCCGATTGCGCGTCGAGGATATGAAATTGCCGGGCCAACATGCTGTCGTCGACACTCGGTGTGGGCGCCAGCGCGACGACGTAGCGCTCACCGTCGGGCGCCCAATGAAACTCGCTGGCCGAACCCGGCAGGTCGGCTGCCACGGCTTCCGGCTCGTCCGCCTCGAGGTCCAGCGTCCAGACGCGCGTTGACCGTGCGGATTCGCCATAGACGACGGCCCTGAAGCCAAGGTCCGCCAGATCGCCTCGCTCCGACGGGTACCCGTCGGTGGCCAGAAATGCAATATGCCGTCCGTCCGGGGAGGGCGAAAAACTCCCAATGTTGGCGTCGTGGGCGTAGAGGCGCTGCGATTCACCGCCGGCGAGCGGGATTCCGTACAGCGCCCGGAATTCATCGTCGTCGTTGCGCTCCGCCAGGTAGTAAACGGTCTCACCGTCGATTGACCAGGCGATCTGCCCGATGTTGACTTCACCGGTAATGAAGCCGCGCGAGTTGCCTTCAAGGTCGGTGACATGCAACTCGCGGTAAGCGCCGCCGTCGTCGTCGACGTACGGGACCCGGGGCACGTTGAGGACATAGGCGATGTGTTCGCCGCCGGGCGACAGCACCGCCGATACCACCTGTTTGAGCGTGACGATCTCATCGAGCGTGAGCGGCTCGCCCTGTCCGGCCGCAGTGCCGGTGTGGCCGAGGAAGAGCAGAGCTACGAAAATCAATGGTCTTGTTTGCATGTCGGTGCCCACAGTGCGAATCGAACCTAATTCTAACCGCGGGGCCACCCCATGCGCAGCGAGAGAATTACCAATTACAATCGCTCGTCTTCGCCACTGACGACGGATGAGGGTCCACATGCACTTCAGAAGCCTGCTTTTCGTCCCGGGCAACAAGGAGTCGATGCTCCGGAAAGCGCTGAACTTTCGGCCGGACGCCTTCGTCCCGGACATGGAGGATTCCGTTCCGGACGCCGAAAAGGCGAATGCGCGTAACACCATCGCCACGTTCCTGCCGAACCTCGCCGCCCCAGGCGTTCCGGTGATTCCCCGGGTCAATGCGTTCGACACGGACTGGACGGCGGACGATCTGGCCGCCGTGGTGGGTCCGCACATCTACGGCATCTCCATCGGCAAGATCCACGTTCCCGGTGACATCGTCCGACTTTCCGCGTTGCTGGACGGGCTCGAAGACGACGCCGGATTGGAGTGCGGTGCCGTCAAGGTCTTTCCCTGGCTGGAGTCCGCCAAGGCCATGGTGCATTGCTACGAGATCTGCACCGCCAGCCCGAGAATCGGCGGGGTCGCCTTCGGAGGCGAGGACTTTACCCACGACATGGGCATCGAGCGGCTCGAGGATGAATCCGAGGTGGCTTTCGCGCGCAGTCACCTGTGCATTGCTGCCCGCGCGGCGGAGGTCCCGGCGTTGGACACACCCTTCTTCCGATTCCGCGACGAGGATGCCCTCCGCATCAACAGCGCGGTCGCGAAACAGTTGGGCTTCAAGGGGAAGTTTGCGATCCATCCCGCACAGATCGAAGCCATCAACGAATCGTTCTCACCGTCAGCACAGGAAATTGAATACGCTCGCCGGATCGTGGCGGCTTACGAGGAAGCCGAACGGGTCGGCCGCGGCTCCACCTCGCTGGAAGGCAAGGTCATCGACGTTCCAGTGGTGAAACGGGCCAGGGCGCTGCTGCAGCTCGCCGGACGCACAAAATAGGGGGTAGCTGTTTGTCAGCTCCAACCAGATAGTGAATCTTGAGATGCGGATCAGGGCAGCAGCTTCGTCACCGCGGTAACGGCGGCGATGATTCCCCCGGTCTGAAGCCAGAGCGTGCGATATAGGGTTGTCTTGGTACGTTGTTCCAGCGCATCCACGGCGCCCAACGTCGTTGTTCCAGCGCCTCCACGGCGCCCAACGTGCGTTGTTCCAGCGCCTCCACGGCGCTCATCGTGCGTTGGTCCAGCGCCTCCACGGCGCTCAACGTGCGTTGTTCGAACGCATCCAGGGCGCTGATCGTACAATGTTCGAGCGCACTGAGATCGGCCTTGGTTGCGAGATTATCCTCGACCGCATCAGCGGCATCGCCGATGGCTCCGGCTACGGCTTCGGCCAGCAACTCGTCGGCGCCTGCTTCTTTCAACGCTCGGGCCGCCTTGAGCGGATTGAATGCGAGAGCGGACATATGTTGCATCGTAGAAATGGTACTTGATTGTGTCAAATGTTCTCGCAGGAAGTCATAAGGCCAATCTGGACGATACGGATACTTTCCCTCGTCTGTCGGGCGCGCGTCCGCGCGAACGGCGTTGTCCGGATAATCGGCTATTCCACCGAATAGGAGTACGCAACCTCCCCCTGCTCCCGCCCATCGACCTCGTCCTCGGGCAACCACGAGCGGAGGTAGTCCACCTGCACATGATCCGGGCTGACCGTGACATTCAGGTATCCCGAGTTGTCCATGATCGTTCCGGATAAGTACGATCCCTTGCTGCGGCCGAGATACCTGGGGTCCGCGGGGTTGGGAACGGTCTGGTAGACGACGCCGCCCAGTTCCTGGTGAACGAACAGGTGGTCGTGGGCCTGGAAGAAGATCGTGACGCCGTTCTTCACCATGAGCTGGTGTACCGGCAACTCCCAGCCCGGGCGCCGTTCGTCGAAATCCCAGGTGCCGTCCTCGCCGTGGCCGCCCCATTCGTATGCGTGTGCGCGCTCGATACCGCCCCGGCCCGTTCCAAGGACGTGGTGGGCGAAGACGAATTTGTATTTTGCGTCGCTCTCCTCCAGCGTCTGCTTCAGCCAGTTGTATTGTCGATCGCCCATGGTGGCTTCCCAGCGGTCGTCCGCGGGGAGGGTCAACTTGAGCCAGTCTTCCTCGACCTCGCTCCAGGGTGGCGAGGTACCCATACCCATGCCCATGCCGCCGCGGCCGGCGGGGTTGATGGCGACGGGGGAATGCCAGTAGGGATCGAGGGCGACGAACAGTGCATCGCCCCAGGTGAAGGCGAAATAGTCTTTCAGCAATCCGATACCGGGCACCGGCTCGGGATTACCGGTGTAGAAGTCGTCGGGGCCCGGCACCGGCAAGTAACGGACGCGAGCGCTTCCGGAGAAGATCGGCACGTCGTGGAGTGCCGTACCAAGCAAGTTCCTGCGCGCCTCTTCGTGGTTGCCGATCACCGGGAACAATGCCGTCGAATGGGTCATGATCCCGAGAAACCTGCGTTGGTTCAGATAAACATCGTCGACGACACGCTGCGTGAGGATTTCCTTGTTGCCCTGGAAGAAATCCGCCATCAGGCGCGATACGTTGAAATCGTCGCCGAGCATGAAGTACAGGTCCGGTTGGCTGCTCGCGACTTGTTCCATGGTGCGGACGTAGAGGTCCGCGTTGTACATCGTGTCGACACGTTCGGGGTGGGAATCCCCTTGGACACCGAAGGTGAAGGTGCTGCCCCTGGGCCTCTGGGTGTGGAACGACTGCTCGTTCCCGGCCCGGAATTCGGATGCTCCGGAGTCCCGGTAGTTCACTCTGTAGAAATAACGCGTATCGGGTTCGAGGCCTTCGACGGTGATTTCGGCGGTGTTGTCCGCCGATGCCGCAACGCCAGGTGTTCTGCCCGTATAGCTCGCTGACTGATCTCCATACTCGACGTAGAGCTCCGTGCCCTCGTCGGCCAGGGTGTGCACGGCGATGGAATTGGCGGTCGGGCGGCCGAGAATGATGTTCTCGGCGTCCGTGCCCTGGGCGCCGGCCAATGGTGCGGCCACAAGCGTCCCGTACAACAACGCGAGGCTCATTCCGGCCGAAATTTTTTTGCTCTTCACGTCGCCACCTCTTTTCCGGTAATGCGCCGGCATCGCTTCATCAATGATATCGAGTGTCATCGGAGTACCGGTGCAGTCTGGCCCCGGTAGTGCGAATGTATTGAAAACAGGTCCCATAAGCAAAGCCGTTGCGACGTTCCCTGCCAGGCAGCGATTACCGCCAGGCGATCTCCCGACATTCGCTAGAATGGTGCAGCTACACGGAACCGGAGACGATGCAATGAATCGGCGACACTTCCTTCAGGCCAGTTCCACCGTCGTGCTGGCTCCCTACCTGCCGGCTGCCCGCTCGGCCGATGCGCCTGTAAGCCCCTTCGATGCAACCTCCACGGCCGAGGAGGTGACCGCCGGGCTCGATCTGGCCGGCAAGACGGCCCTGGTGACCGGCTGCAACTCCGGCATCGGCTACGAGACCATGCGGGTGCTGGCTCTGCGCGGCGCCCACGTGATCGGTACCGGGCGCACCGCCGAGAGGGCCAGCGATGCGTGTGGCAGTGTGGAAGGACGCACCACGCCGGCGGTGCTCGAACTGAGCGACTTTGACACTGTCGCCGCCTGCGCCGAGGCGGTCCGGGCCATGGACACGCCCATCGACATGCTGATCTGCAACGCCGGCATGCTGCTGCGGGAACTGCAGCAGGTGAACGGCCTGGAAATCCAGTTTGCGGTCAACCACCTGGGTCATTTCCTCCTCGTCAACCGGCTGCTCGAGCGGGTACTGGCGGCGCCCCAGGGCCGGGTGGTGGTGGTCGGCAGCATTGCCCACAGCGGCTCGCCCGAGGGCGGCATCCAGTTCGACAATCTGTCGGGCGAGGGCTGGGCCACGAGTGCCTATGGGCATTCCAAGCTGGCCAACGGCCTGTTCTCGCTGGAGTTGGCGGCGCGGCTGGAAGGCACGGCGGCCACGTCCAACTCGCTCCATCCGGGCGTGATAATGACAACCAACATTACGCGTTACCTCCCCAGTGCCATGGGCTCGGTACGTAGCATGCCGGGCAAGAACATTCCCCAGGGTGCGGCCACGACCTGTTATGTGGCCACCTACCCGGAACTCACCGGCGTCAGCGGCCTGTATTTCGACGACTGCAATGCCGTCTCGCCCGGCGGGCACATGGAGGACCGGGACATGGCCCGGCGGCTGTGGGAGGTGTCGGAGGAGCTGACCCGGGACTACCTGGGCTGAGCCCTCCGAGATGTCGCCGAGGCAAACCCGCGGCTACTCGGGTTGAGGTCGCTCAGGCCGTGTGAATTTGCAGCGGCCGGTTGGACTGCTCCTGCCCCGATGCGTGGTTGACGATCATATCCGGCACGATCGGCGTGCGCTTGAAGATGTGCCCGTCGAGCGCGTCCGAGATGGCGCAGACAATGGCGGCGGCAGCGGCTCCCATGGGCGGCTCGCCGATCCCCCTCGTGCCCACGGGATTCTGCGGATCCGCGATGTCCACGGCGGCCCACTGCATCGTGGACGGTACGTCCAGGTAGGTCGGCGGTTTGCATTGCTCGAACCCCATGTTGCCCGGCAAGCCGTTCTGCGGGTCGTAGATCTGCCGTTCGTACAGCGCCATGCCGATGCCCCAGACAGTGCCGCCCTTCATCTGTTGCGACAGCCCCTGGGGGTGTAGCACGGTGCCGCAGTCGGCCACCGCGACGTAGTCCAGCAAGTCCACCTCGCCGGTTTCCACGTCGACCTCCACGGCGGCGAATCCGCAGGCCAGCGCCGGCACGTCGCCCTCCATGGGCAGGTTGTCCTTGGCTACGCCCACCAGCCCGGTCCCGGCGATCCCGGCCACCGCCAGTTTGGTGACGTCGTGGAGTTCCTCCGGCACCTCCTCGCCCGAGAATTTTCCGCCCAACTCGATGGCGCGTTGGGCGGCTTCGGGATAGGTCATCGACCGCGACGGGTCGGCCGTTGAGAAGACCGTGTGATCGCCGATATCGTAATCGTCCGCGGCGCCGCCGAGGTCCATCGCCGCGATTTCCTTGAGCTTCGCCACGGCGTCCCAGGCCGCCACCACGTTGGTTCGCACCATGGTCCAGCACGTGTTGCTGCCGGTCTGGGTGGATGCGATGGGCAAATGGCGCAGGTTGGCGCCCTGGTGGACGATACAGTTCTCCCAGTCGCACTTGAGGAGTTCGGCGGCGGCGCGCGTGGTGCTTGCGTAGGAATAGGTGCCGAGGTTGCCGACGCCGCTGTGCAGGTGCAGCTTGCCTTCCGGCGTCAGCACCACCAGGCCGTCGTAGCCTCGGCGGCCCACGTCGTGATAGGCCTGCCCGATGCCGACACCGTAGAACTTGGAACCGTTGCGCCGGCCGCTGAGTTGGCGCTTGGCCTGCCAGTCGAACAGCTCCGCGCCCCGGTCCAGCGCTTCGGGCATGTAGGCGCTGGTGACCGGAATCTGGTTGCCGCCGACACGGCCGTCGTTGGTGGGCGCGTTGATCTTGCGCAATTCCAGGGGATCGAGCCCCAGTTCCGCGGCAGCGCGGTCGATGAACGGTTCCAGCGCCGCGGCGATCTGATTCTGGCCCGGTCCCCGCTGCGGCCCCCGCGGCGTGGTGTTGGTCACCACCGGGATACCGCGGAAGCGCATGGCCAAAGGCTGGTAGATGATCGATACGGCCTGCGCCGCATCGCGCGAGTCCCCGAAGCCGCCGTTGGCGCCGCCGTCCTGGACCACGGAGAAGTCAATGGCCGTGATCCGGCCATCCGCCCGAAAGCCCATGCGCACACGACCCTGGAGCGTGCCGCGGGCGGAGCCTATGTAGAACTCTTCATGGCGGCTGACGCGCAACAGCACGGGTCGGTTGATCTTCTTCGAAAGGCGGGCGGCGATGCCGGCGGTCTGCGCCGCGGTGCCCTTGGAGCCGAAGCCTCCGCCGCAATACTCGTTGATGTAAACAAGGTTCTCCAGCGCCACGCCGCACTGGCGCGCCAGGCTGGGCAGCGATGCCGTAAGGCTTTGGCAACCGGCGTGAACGACGCACTTGCCGTTCTCCCACCAGGCCATGGCCGTGCGCGGTTCCATGGAGTGGTGCGAGTTGCCTTGAGTGACGAAGCTTTCGTCGTAGACCAGGTCGGCTTCCGCC
This sequence comes from Candidatus Rariloculaceae bacterium, assembly GCA_965237785.1. Lineage (GTDB taxonomy): Bacteria > Pseudomonadota > Gammaproteobacteria > Steroidobacterales > Rariloculaceae > UBA6522. The sequence continues at coordinate 3,139,699 of OZ250159.1, read as the reverse complement.
AACCCCGCCTCCACATCCCCGAATGACCAGCCGACGGCGGGTTCGCCGAAGGGCAGTTGGCCGTCCTCCACGGCGGCGAAATCGCGGGCCGTCCACTTGACCTGGTGCGGGTCGAGACCCGAGCGGCCGCCGCCGATGTTGTTGCCGTTTTCGCGGCCGTCGGGACCGCCGGGGTAGAGGCTCTCAAGCGGGTCCACGGTGAATTCCAGTGGCTCGATATCCACAGCGATGCTGTCGATGGCGTCCTGGGCCGTGGTTTCGTCGGTCGCGGCGAGCGCCAGGATCAGGTCGCCGACGAACTTGGGTTCGTTGGTGAGGGGTCCATCGGCGCCTTCATCGTCAGCGGTGAGCACCCCGATGACGCCAGGCATGGCGAGCGCTCGGGATATGTCGATGCCGGTCACCCGGCCGTGGGGCATCGGGCTCGTCAGGAGCCGCGCAAACACCATGCCTTCGGCACGAATGTCTTCAGCGTACTTGGCGCTGCCGGTTACCTTGGCTCTGATGTCGGGTGGTGTGAAATCTTTTCCGATGAGGTCATAGGCCATAGTTATTCCTCCGCATAGGCGAAAATACTACAGAGCGCAGTACTGTGTCCCGTTAAATTCTTCTTAGGTTGTGGCGAGACATTTCTTCGTCGCCGACAGCGAATGACAATGGATCAGGCGGCAGCGGCCCGGGCGATGGCTTCGCGCAAGCCTTCGAGCAAGCCTTCTGGGCGCGCCATCCGTTCGCGAAGTTCAGCCATGCCGTGTTCGATCGCCGCGAATCGCTCTGCCATGCTTTGTTCGAGCGCTGCAAATCGGTCTGCCGTACGTTGTTCGCTCGCCGCCAGCCGATCTTCCACGCGATCGATGCGGCCACTCAAGCGCAGTATGAGTCCGGCCAGGGACACCCCGACGGCGAGAATTGCGATGAGTTCGACAGTCATGAGCAAAAGCTAACACAGGGTCCGAAGCCGTCGCTACAAGCGTAAGTCGGATTAATTACAGTATTTGCGGTCATTCGCATTAATTCGCAGCCAAGCGTAATTCATCTCTATTAGTCGTTGACACTGCCGCCGTTCAACTTGAGATAATGTCGCCCTACCTAGCCCGCACGGGCGACGAGGACCAGCCCATTATGGCCAGCAGACAACGAATCGCCGGACCCGACATCCCGGAGCACGTCAACCCGTTTCCGGCAGCCGTGAAAATCGGCAACATGGTTTTCTCGGCGGCCATAGGCGGCGATGATCCCGAGAGCCATGAGCTGCCCGAGGACCAGGAGAGCCAGATCGAGAACGCGTTCCAGACCATGCGCAACATTCTGCGGAGGGCCGGCGGCTCGCCCGCCAATGTGGCCAAAGTTTCCGTATACGTGAATGACCGCGGCATCCGCCCAAAGGTCAATCCTCATTGGCTCAAGATGTTTCCGGATGAGGATGATCGTCCCGTCCGTCACATGGTTCCCGCGGACATGCCGCCGGGACGGCACATCCAACTGGAGTTCATCGCCGTACTCTGAGGCAACGAACCGGCAGTCACCACGACTCGAAGGACTCATATGAAGCCTGAAATCAGCCAGGAAGCTCTGGATCAACTCTTTTTCGATGCTCGCAGCTATAACGGCTGGCTGGATTGGCCGGTGGCCGATGAACAGCTTCAGCGACTTTACGACATCCTGAAGTGGGGCCCCACCAGCTTCAATTGCTGCCCGGCGCGGTTCGTGTTCCTGCGCACGCCGGAAGCGAAAAAACGCATCGAACCGCACCTGCGGCCGAACAACGCTCACAAAACCATGACCGCGCCGGTCGTGGCTATCATCGCCTACGACTCGAAGTTCTACGAAGAGATGCCGAGACTCACGCCATACAGGCCCGAGACGAGGGAACTCATCGCCGCCGACGAAGAATTCGCCAAGGTCACGGGATTTCGCAACGGCACACTTCAAGGGGCCTACTTCCTGCTGGCCGCCCGGGCGGTGGGATTGGATTGCGGCCCCATGTCGGGGTTTTTCAATGACGGCGTGGACGCGGAGTTCTTCCCGGACGGGCAGTACAAGTCAAACTTCATCTGCGGCTTGGGCAAGGGGGATCCGGAGAGTATCTTCGGCCGGCTGCCGAGATTCGACTTCGATGAGGCGTGTGTGGTTCTGTAGGGAGCCCGCTTATCTCGCCAGGAAGATCCGACATTGGTAACAAGAGACACGAGACACGAGAGATTTCAGGGATGGAGATCCCGTATCCGTGAAGAACCCATATCAAGTGGTAAGTGATGACAAAGCAGGTAGATGACCAAGCACGTATATGAGGCGAAAGTAACGTGGACGGGCAATCGCGGCGAAGGGACGAGCCACTACCGGGCCTTCTCTCGCGATTGCGAAATCGCCTGCGAAGGCAAGCCGGTCATCAAGGGTTCATCGGACCCGAACTATCTGGGCGATGCCACTCGGCATAACCCGGAGGACCTGTTGCTTGGCTCGCTCTCGGTCTGCCATATGCTGTGGTATCTACACCTCTGTGCGGTGAACAAAGTCGTGGTCACGGACTACGAGGACCACCCGAAAGGGGTAATGGAAGTGGTACCCGATAGCCCGGGCCGATTCACTGAAGTCACGCTCCGACCGCGAGTCACGATCCGTCCGGGAAGCGATGCGGCAAGGGCGGAGCACCTGCACGCGACCGCCAGCGCCAAGTGCTTTATCGCGAACTCGGTTAATTTCCCGGTCAAGCACGAAGCGGTTGTGATCGTCGCCTGACCCGCTACTCCTCCGTACACTCGTAGGGCCGAATCTCCAAACCCGGCACCCAGAAATAGAACTTCGTCAGAGTGAGCGGCTCGGTATAGGTCGCGGGATCGACCGAGGTGACCCGATACCGCAGGCGGGCGCCGTCGTCGACGACGGTGAAACGCTCCTCGAGTTCGGCCGCTTCGCTCTGCGGGACCCCGATTTGGTTGAACGAATAGGGCCAGCCGATATTGGTCGTGGTCACGACGAGGGTGTCGCCCTCCCAGCGGCCGGCCGAGTCGCCCAGGATGGTCGGCGGATCGGACGGCACCGGGGCAGCGCCGCCCATGTGGATCACACGGAGTAGGTCGTATTCCTCGATGCGCAGGTGAATCTCGTCGCCGCGATCGACGAATTCCATCGGGAAGGGTTGCTGCATGATGGTGGGCATGCCCTTGGGCAGGCAGCCGTAAAGCGGGCTGTTTGCCACGGGGTTGAATGCATCCACGGCGGCGCGCGCGGAAACGGTGAGGGGGTAGTCTTGCGGTTCGATGTCGTAACTCTGGCCGTCGCTGGTCCATACGCGGAAGAGTCCCAGCGAAGCGCTGGATGCGCCCTCGGACAAAAGGTTTCCGCCGACGGCGTCGTCTCGCCAGCGCGGCGAGGAGCGGTGATCCATCATGATCTCCCGGCCGTCCGGCAGCAGCAGGTTCAGGCCAAACATCTCATTGCCTCGACGCCTGGAAGGGAAGCCCGCCAGCATGACCGTGTCGCCGGTCTCCACGGTGCCTTCCGGAACGCCCCATCGAGCGAGCCGGCTTACGGCACCCCCTTCGATCCACCAATCCGCTCCTTGACCGTTTTCGTCCACGGTACGGACGCCCAGCCGGACGTGCGGATTCCGCCAGAGGATCCGGGTGACCTCGCCCTCGATCTCGACAATTTCGTCAAGGTTGAAGGTCACCGCGATGGAGTGGTGTGCGGATGCGATGGGCGCGGAGCAGATCGCCAGCAGAATGCCGGCTACCCTCACGCGTCCAAGTTCCAGTCCCTTAGTCCGGTTGTGTCGCTTCATTCCCGTTCCCCTCAATGGATGTGCGATCGTTTTTTCGTTGGCGCGTTGGCACACGGGTAAAGGTCATTATAGTGCCGGGTTAAGCGGCTTTGGGGGCGGTGTTCCCGAGGGAAAACAACGCCGAACCTTTGGTTGAACCTGCAAAAGACCTGGGAACTTCGCAGGGCGGAGATCGAGGCTGGTAAGGAGATTGCCAAACGCGTGACGCCCCGGCAATCGGCGGCGTAGAAGAACAACGCCCCGAAGACTAAGCCCTGAAAGCGTTAGCGTCCTACACCACCTCCAACACCGGCTCCTCCAGCGCCGCCGCCTGCTCCTTCAGCGCCAGCACATGCTCCTCCCAATACTTGGTCTCCGCGAACCACGGAAACGCTCGCGGGAACGCCGGGTCTGTCCAGCGTCTGGCGATCCAGGCGGTGTAATTGATCATGCGCAGGGTGCGCAGCGCTTCGATGAGGTGGAGTTCCCGGTAGTCGAAGTCGAAGAACTGGTTATATCCCTGAAGGAGCTGTTGAAGCTGGACGGACCGTTCCTCGCGTTCTCCCGACAGGAACAGCCAGAGGTCCTGCACGGCCGGCCCTGTCACACAGTCGTCCAGGTCCACGAAGTGCGGCCCGTCGTCGGTCCACAGGACGTTGCCTGGATGACAGTCTCCATGAATCCGAAACTGTCTGACTGACCCTGCCCGGTCAAATGATTCGGCCACTGAATCCAGCAATCGATCGACGATCGCCCGATAGCTTTCGTCCAGGTGCAGAGGAACCCACTCGCTATCGAGCACGTACCGCGCGGCGTCCCATCCCATGCGCTCGATGGAGATCGCCTGGCGATGCTCGAAGCGCCCGACCGCGCCTACCGCATGGATGCGGCCGACAAAGCGTCCCATCAATTCCCGCTCCTCGCGTCGGCCCAGTTCCGGCCAGCGGCCACCCTGCCTCGGGTATACGGTAAACCGAAAACCGGCGTGCTCGTGGAGGGTTTCCCCGTCCACCTCGATGGGCGCCACTATGGGCAGGTCGTTGTCGACCAGCTCCCAGGTGAACCGATGCTCCTCGCGGATGCCTTCATCCGTCCAGCGCCCGGGCCGGTAGAATTTCGCCACCACGAAACCGCCGTCTTCCACACCCAGTTGGTAGACGCGGTTCTCGTAGCTGTTGAGCGCGAGGATGCGACCGTCGCAGGCGAAGTCCACGCTCTCAAGGGACGCGAGGATCCGATCCGGGCTCAGGTCGGCGTAGGGCTGTTCCACGTCATTCCAGCCGCTGAAGCCGGTAGGTGATTTCCCCATCGGGCGGCGCCCACGCACTATTGAGCGTAAGGGATAGGGAATCGCCCTCCAGTCTATACCCGTTGATATCAGCCCCGTCCGGCCCAGCCTCGCTCTGATCCGCTGATTCACAGCCTTGGAAAAGCGATACCGCCGCGACGCAGGCGATCAACGATTTCTGGAGTCCCATTTGCCTGCCCCGGGTTTGCACGAGTCGGAATCGATCGATAAGGTGAGGGATTAACGATAGAAACGCAATCTTCGATACCGGGAGGAGACAAATGCAAAACGAGAAAAGACTCACAGGCGCGGGCCTCTTGCTAACGATCGGTGCTGTCGCGTTGCCCGGTTCGACGAGTGCCTACGAGGCCTTTCACGGACCCACGGAGCTGATCTACTCCGACCCCGAGAAGGCGGCTCCCGGATATCTTCTCCTGCCTTCGTGGCCGCGTCTGGAGGAGTACGAATACTCCTACCTCATCAACCTCGACGGCGAAGTGGTCCACATGTGGAAGACGGTCCCGCCCGAGTATGAGGGAAGCGGCTATATCCTCGAGAAGACCTCTCGGTTCACCGAGAAGGGGAGCATCATCCAGGGGCTCAGTACCGCCGGGCACAATTACGAGGGCGGGCGTGTCCTGCAGGAACTCGACTGGGACGGAAACCTCGTATGGGAATTCAGAGACCCCCGCGAGGGCTACCTCTACCATCACAACTTCAAGCGAATCTGGAACAACCATCTCAACGACTGGACCATCATCTTTACCTCACAATTTCCGATGACCCAGGAGCAGGCCGTGGCGGCGGGCGCCGATCCGTCGGTCGAGTGGAATGCCGCGCCCGACGGGGTTGTCGAGGTGGACATGAACGGCAACATCGTCTGGGAGTGGTGGTCTCTGGATCACGTGATCCAGGACCAGAACCCCGACTGGCCGAACTACGGCGTGCTGTCCGAGCATCCCGAGCGGTTCGACCTCAACTGGGGCCCTGGATTGACCGGCGACTTCATTCACCAGAACGCGCTCGACTACAACCGGACGCTGGACCAGATCGTGGTCAACAACGACCGGGTGGGCGAGCTCTATATCATCGATCACGGCGGCACGTTTGTGGTCGGGGATTTCGAAGCCGGCAAGGCGCTCGCGGCAGGACCGGCGGGCGACATCCTCTTCCGCTGGGGAAACCCGGCTCTCTATGATTCCGGCGATCCGCCCAGCTTCAACCACGACGGCAATGTAGCATCGGAAGGCGACAGGCAACTCTTCCACCACCACGATACCCAGTGGATCAAGGAAGGCCTGCCGGGCGCGGGCAATTTCCTGATCTTCGACAACGGATCGCGGCGCGCCGGTGGGTACTACTCGGTGCTGCTTGAGGTCAATCCTTACGATGGGGCGTATCCCGATGCGCCGTACCTGCACGAGATGGATGCAGGCGGGCCCGCCAACCAGATCGTCTGGAGCTTCCAATCGGAAAACCCAAACAGTTTCTACAGCCGCAATATTTCGGGCACCCAGAGGCTGGCCAACGGTAACACGCTGGGCGTCGCGGGCCGGGCGGGGCACATCTTCCAGGTGACGCCGGACGGCGAAGTCGTGTGGGAATACATCGTCCCGGTCATGGCCGGACAGGAGGAGGGCGCCAGGCCCAGCGATGTCTTCAGGAAGACCATGTCCGACAAGGACGACAACTCAATTTTCACGGCGACCTGGATCGCGCCGGATCATCCGGGCCTGGCGGGCAAGGACCTGACGCCGCTGGGCAAGATCACGGACATCATGACGCGGGATTGACGAGAACCGCCGACAAGTACGACGAGGGCCGCCGACGAACAAGGTGCGCGAACCGGTTGACGATTTCGGCGAAGCGCTGCGGGATGTGGTCGTGGCCGAACCACTTAGTTCGATTCACCGCGTTTAAGGCATAGCGCTACCAACCATCGGCCTTCGCTGGACCTGCAACAGTGAACGGCCTACCATGGGTCGAAAAGATATTGGGGGAACCGGAGGTGCTTATGGACCGCCGAGATTTTTTGAGAGCCGTCGGCGGCGCGGCGACCCTGACCATCGCCAGCCCTTCGGGCCGGACGGCGCCCGCCGATACTTACGACCTGCTCGACCTACTCGAAGAAACGCCCCGGGCGCAGACCATCGAACGGGTGGTTGCACGGATCCTTACGGGATTGCGCTACGAGGACCTGCTCGCGGCACTCACGCTGGCGACGGTTCGCAACGTTCAGCCCTACCCGGACGTCGGCTTCAAATACCACGCGGTGATGGTGCTGCAATCCATCCATCACACGACATTGGGCGTTTCGCCCGCGGAGCGCTGGCTGCCTGTGCTGTGGGCCGTGGATAACTTCAAGGAGGAGCAGGCCGAGGAGCTGCATACGAGCGGCTGGACGATGGCCGCCCGGACGCCGGCGCCGGCGGGCTCCCTCGACCGGGCCCGGAGCCGGCTGGTATCGGCGCTGGACGCTTGGGATCTGGAAGCCGCGGACGCTGCCATCGTGAGTTATGCGAGCGTCGCCGAGCCGCACGAGGTCTTTGAGGTCCTCTGGCAATACGGCGCGCGCGATTTTCGCGGCATCGGCCACAAGGCCATAACGGTGCAGAATGCGCATCGGATCCTGGGGCTACTGGGCTGGCAATACCGCGAGCCCGTGCTGCGCTCAACGGTGGCGGCCCTCGTGAATTTCTATGACGATCCCAATCCCGCAACTGTCGCGCTCCAGGAAGATGCGGCGTGGCGGCAGAACGCGGAGCTTCGCCGGGAGATTCCCGAGAGCTGGCTCCAGGGACGGCTCGATTCCGCCGCGAGCGCCGATGCGCTGGCCGCGCTCCGGGAAGGCGACACGCTGGAGACCGGTCGCGCCGTCGTGGGCTTCCTCAAGGACGGGATCTCGCCCATGTCCATCTGGCACGCACTCCATGTGGCGGGGGCCGAACTCCTGATGACCGATCCGGGGGTGGTTCCGCTGCACGCGCAGACCACGTCCAATGCGCTGCACTACGCGTTCCGCGAGTCCGCGAACACGGCGACGCAACAGCTCATGCTACTGCAAGGCGCCGCCTTCATCCCCAGGTTCCGTGCCATGTCGTCGCGCGCGCGACGGGGACTGGCGCGGCTGGACGAGATCGAGCCCCTTCCGCCGGGAACCCCGGCGGCCGCGGGCACGGACGCGCTGGAGGACGTCTTCTCGGGCGGGCGCGACGGGAGGTCGCAGGCCATCGGCAAGGCCCTGGGCTATCTGGAGGCCGGCGGCGCCGTACAACCGCTCGTCGACCGGGCCAGGCATTACCTGGTCGCAAACGGCACCAACTCGCACCACTACAAGTTCGCCGAAGCCGTCTTCGAGAACCATGCGTGGATGCCAAGCGCGTCTTGGCGGGATCGGTACCTCGCCGCGGGGTTCGCCTATTTCAATGGGCCCTGGAATCGTTCGAATTCCACGATGCGCGAAGCACGGGAGTTACTGGAAGCCTAACCGGCAAAGTCCGAATTCGATGCAATCGGATTGCGTTGCGAGGTTCCGCGCGTCCGAGGCACGAGTGGCGATCGATTGAGCGCCGGGAATCGTGCAGACGGCATCGGTATCGTTGCTATCGTTCCAATAGCCGCATCGCCCCGGGCCAGGCTACGGCCAACAGCCCCAGGATCAGGAGCGCCTGGTTCTGCGCCAGCCAGGCCGGATCATTCCAGCGCGTGGCCGCTACAACCAGTCCTTCGGCGAGCAGGACGGCCAGTTGGGAGAGCGGGCCGAGTGCCAGAATGCCTCCGACAACCACTGCCGTCCCAAGTACGATGCGGCGCAACCACAGGCGTCGTCCGATGCGCCGCAATACGATGCCGGTAAAGCCCTCATCCTCCAGGGGCGGGGCGAGCGTCTGTAAGAGTTCCGAGAGCCGGCGTTCCTGTTCCGGGGTCGCGGTTCTTTCCGGGGTCGCGGTTTTATCCATGAGTACTGCTCCGGACGTCGAAGCGGTCGCGAATCCGAGCCGCGCCTCTGCGAATGTGGGACTTCACCGTGCCCAGCGGCATTTCGGTGAATTCGGAAATCTCCCGGTGACTCATCCCGAAAGCGTAACAGAGAACCATTGCGATGCGCTCCTCCCCGGTCAGTGCTGCCAGCATCCTGGGCAGGTCGGCCACGCCGGCGTCCGGGCTCCGGGTGACATGGCTTTCGGCAGCCAGATGCTCCCGACCCAGCGCATCAGCCAGTCTCGCCTCTCTGCCCTGCCGGCGACGCGACTGGAGAAACATGTTGTAAGCGATTTTCATCACCCAGGCCTTGAACTTCCTGCCATCGCTGATCGTGCGCAGCCTTTCCCATGCCCGGATGAATGTCTCCTGCGCCAGGTCATCCGCCCGCGAGGGGTCGCCCGCGAGGTGGCGGAGCCAGTTCCGCACATCGGACTGGTAGCGGCGGATCAACTCGTCGTAGTCCGCCGGGTCGCCGGTCGCGATGGCACGTGCAACGAGTTCCTCGTCGCGCCTCTCCATGATTGTGCTTGCCCCGGCGTGCTAGTCCGATTTGCCGAATCTCCAGAGTCCCAGGTAGGCGATCCCGATCAGCAATGGCAGCGATCCGATGGCAAGCAGCGGACGCATGGCATCCTCCTCGCCGACCAGCGCCCCGAAGGCCGCTAACCCAAGTCCGACGCTGATGAGGATCACGCCCCGGCGCAGGTCCGACCCCTTGGGCTGAGGAGACTGCCCCAGCCGTTCCAGGATCTCGGGTGTAAGTTGCTGACCCTGTTCGATCGCCGTGCGGACGGTCTCCTGGACCGCCTGTCTGGTGCGATGGCGCAAGTAGTAGAAAACGCACATTACGACCGCGATGGCGATGAACATGACAATGGGTATGAATACAGCAATCTCGCCTTCCATTTCCTTCTCCTCGATATGAGTTCTGCAAGTCAGGGGTTATCGGTGTCTCGACGGCTCGGCTCAGACCGGCACAACTACGAACGAATGCATGCACTGAGCATAGGCAAGACCGATAAGAACGACCACCACAAAGTGGACTGAGCCTTCATAGATTCTGCGGTACATCTTCTCTCTCCCGTGTAGCGATGCAGCGATATGCTGCCTTTGTGGAATAGATGCCCACAGCGTCCAATCTGGATGCACTGCAAATTGGCGAGGTACTTCCACACGGACTACACTTGAGCAAGCAATGCCTGCTCCAGAACGCTCCGGCCGTTTCATCGGCATATCATGTGCCATCGGGGTCCTTGCGGTCGGCAGCATTGCGTCGCTCGTCCATTATCGGCACGCGAGTTGGTTCCCGGCCGAGGACACTGGCATGCAGTGGTCCCTCGTCGACCGCTACTGCATCGATTGCCATAACGCCACCGACAACGCCGCGGGCATCAGGTTCGACCAGCTCAAGGCCGGATCGGTGGTCCGGGAGGCCGAGATTTTCGAGACGGCAGCGCACAAGCTGCGCGGCCGGCTGATGCCGCCGCCCGGCAGTCACCAGCCCAGCCAGCAACAGGTCGACGCGCTCATCGGCTGGCTTGAGAGCGCCATCGACGACGGCGTCGGGACGCAGGTCGCGGGTTACGTCCCCATCAAGCGCATGAACCGGATGGAGTTCGCCAACGCGGTGAGGGATCTTCTGGCCGTGGAGATCGACCCGGCAGAGTACCTGCCGGCCGAGGTGGAGGTGGAGGGGTTCAGCAACATCGCCACGGCTCTGACGGTGTCGCCCGCCTTCCTGGAGCAGCACGTGCGCGCCTCGCGGGATGCTGCGCGCCTGGCCGTCGGCGACCGCGTACCGGAGGTCGTCAGCGCGTATTTCCCGCCGCCCGAGCTCGGCGACCAGGATGGCTACGTCGCCGGCATGCCGCTCGGGACCCGGGGCGGCAAGCGGTTCGAGTACTCGTTCCCGGCGGACGGGGAGTACCGAATCAATATCACGGATCTCGATATCGGGCTTTACCCGCGGGGTCTGGAAAACGAGCAGACCCTGGTCATCCTGATCGATCGCCAGGAGGTCTTCCGGCGGAAGATCGGCGGTCCGGAGGATATGGCGTTCGTCGACCGGGGCGGTCCGGCGGCGCGGGAGGCGCTCCTGGGGCGGTTCCGGAACATCCCCTTGCAGGTGACGGCCGGCCCCCATGAGGTGGTCGTGACCTTTATCGAGCGCGCGCGGGTCAACACCGACAACACGATCCGCGGCGGGTCGGAATACGCCGGCTTCCTTTACCTGGGGTACCTGCGCCTGCTGCGCATCGTCGGCGGCATCGAGGTCGTGGGGCCATATGAGGCGACAAACTCCTACCGCACGCCGAGCCAGCGGAAGCTGTTCATCTGTGAGCCCGAGGTCCCGGAACAGGAGCGCGCCTGCGCCGAGCGGATTACGGTGGACCTCGCCGAAAACGCCTTCCGCCGGCGCGTCACCCGGGAAGACATCGACCGGCTGATGGGCTTCTACGACTCTGGCCGCGAGGGCGGCGGGTTCGACGCAGGCGTGGAGCTGATGGTAGCCGCGGTACTGGTAAGCCCCGATTTCCTGTATCGCGGCATCGCGCCCCCGCCGGAGGCGCGCGCCGGAGCATTCTACGAGCTGACCGATCTGGAGCTGGCCTCGCGCCTGTCCTTCTTCCTTTGGGGCCGCGGCCCGGACGATGAGCTGCTTGAGCTTGCGGCCGCGAACGAGTTGCGCAGTCCCGGTGTGCTGGAGGCGCAGGCAAGGCGCATGCTGGCCGCCCCGCAAGCCGAAACCCTCGTAACCAGTTTCGCATACGACTGGCTCAACCTTGACGACCTCGACGAAGTGCAGCCGGATCCGCAGCTATTCCCGGAGTTCAGCCCCGAGGTGCGCGCCGACATCGAGACCGAGATCGATCTGTTCCTGCGCAGCGTCCTGCTGGAAGACAGGAACGTGCAGGAGTTGCTGACGGCCGATTACACGTTCCTGAATGAACGCCTGGCACGGCACTACGGCATCGCGTCGGTCCGGGGGCCGCAGTTCCGGCGGGTGATCCTCGAGGACGAGGCTCGCCGGGGGCTACTCGGCAAGGGCGCTGTGCTGTTGCGTACCTCGTACGGCGATCGAACCTCGCCGGTGCTGCGCGGCGCCTGGGTGCTGGAGAAGCTCGTCGGCACGCCGCCGTCGCCGCCACCTCCCGGTGTGGAAACGGACCTCACCACGCCGCCGGGCGAGCAGCCGAAGACCCTCCGCGCCCGGCTCGAGGAGCACCGCGAAGATCCGACCTGCGATTTCTGCCACGGCGCGATCGATCCGTACGGGCTGCCACTGGAGAACTTCACCGTCACCGGCCAGTGGCGCGATATCGACTGGGCCGCCGATGCGCCGATCGACGCGACCGCGGTCCTGCCCGGCCGCGTGGCGATAGAAGGTCCGGCCGAGCTGCGGCGGACGCTGCTGCGCCGCCCCGACCAGTTCGTCCAGGCCCTGACCGAGAAGCTCATGATGTACGCGCTGGGCCGGGAGCTCGAGTATCATGACATGCCGCAGGTCCGCTCGATCGTGTGCGCGGCGGCGCGGGACGATTACCGTTTCTCGGCGATCGTGACGGGCATCGTAGCCAGCAATGCCTTCCGCATGCAGGCGCCGGGGGAGTGAGGGCGGGAGTGAAGGCCATGCGGGAGTGAAGGCCATGTATCTCACCAGGAAGCATCTTTCTCGCAGGACCGTAATCAAGGGGGCCGGTGCAGCCGTTGGGCTGCCGTTGCTCGATGCCATGATTCCGGCCGCCACGGCGCTGGCCCAGACGGCTGCCGCACCGAAGTTGCGCGTGGGCTTCTTCTACTTTCCCCACGGGGCGGTTCTGTGGAATACGCCTCACGGGCCCGAGATGGACCACTGGACGCCGAGCGGGGCAGGCGCGGATTTCGTCGCCACGCTCGCGGCAACCCCCGACGGCGAGGGTACCCTGCTGGATCGCTCCATGCTGATGTACGGCTCCAACATGGCCAACAGCGACCTGCACAACAATTACCCGATACCCAATATCCTGGTCGGCGGTGGCGCGGGTGCACTCAAGCGCGGCGGACAGCAGATCGAGCTGCCCGAGCGCACCCCGGTTGCCAACCTGCTCCTCACGGTGTTGAACAAGGCGGGGCTTGCAATGGAGAGCTTTGGGGACAGCAGCGGGGAGATCGCCGGGGTCTGAGCGGCTGTTGCGTGGGACCGGGGAGATCGCCGCGGTCTGAGCGGCTGTTGCGTGGGAGCGGGGAGATCGCCGGGGTTTGAGCGGCTGTTGCGTGGGAGCGGGGTAGCGGGTCGGACCAGCTATGGAGGCGGGCTACTGACACATCGAGGCATGATCGAGGGGATGAAAAACCGCAGAGCCGTATTGAAGGGTGCGCTGGGCGGCCTTGCCGGCCTGACGCTGGCGCCCTTCGCGCGGTACGGTTTTTTGCAGGAGAGCCCGGCCCAGGGCTCGGCCGGCTCCCCAGGCGCCGCCACGGCCGTCGGCTCAACCGTCGGCTCAACCGTCGTCCCAGCCGTCGTCCCGGTGACCGACGGGTTCGTCATGCTGACCGGCGCCGGCGGCAACATCCTGGTGCGGACCGTGGGGGCCGGTCAGGTGATGGTGGACAGCGGCGCCGCGGGGTCGACCGGGCCGGTTCTTGCCGCGCTGAATGAGCTGCCGGGCGCCGGCCGGGTCCGGACGCTGTTCAACACGCACTGGCACCTGGACCAGGTCGGCGGGAATGCGGCGCTGGGCCGGTCGGGATCGATCATCGTCGCGCACGAGAAGACCCGGGCACATCTGGCGACGAACTATTACCTGCCGGCAGAAGACCGCTACGAGCGAGCGCTGCCGGTGGAGGCGCATCCCACCGAGACCTTCTTTTCGGGTGGCGAGATGCTCGTCGACGGCGAGCGGATCGAATACGGGCACCTGCTCCAGGCGCACACCGACGGGGATATCTACGTTTATTTCCGCGATGCCAACGTGCTGGCCGCGGGCGATGCCGTGTCCCCGGTCAGGGACCCCGAACTCGACTGGTTCGGCGGCGGTTGGCTGGGCGGTCGCGTCGAAGCGCTCGAAAAGCTGTTGCAGGCGAGCGACGCAGAGACGCGGATTGTGCCCGGCTACGGTCCGGTGGTGGGCCGCGCCGAGTTGCAGGCCGAGTTCGAGATGACCCTCGTGCTATTCGATCGCATGCTGGAGCTCGTAAGGAAGGGTATGAGCGCGCGGGACATGCTCGATGCCGGTCTCATGGCGGGCCTCTACCGAAGCTTCGACGATCCGTTCAGGTTCGCCTATGACGCCTACAAGGGCTATTGGGCACATCACAATTCCCTGGCAGCGGATCTGCTTTAGTGGTCTCAGAGAGCGAGATGCTCCATCTAGAACATTACGGCCCGCCGGATCGGATGTGTGCAATCGAATGTATTTTCGAATAGCTTTAGGAGTTCACGGGTGAAGTTATGTCCTTCGTTCTTCACTCTCCGAAATATGGGATCCTGCCGTTCCGTTCGCTCCAGCTTGATGAGTTTCTCCCTCACACTGGGATCTGCAATTTCCCTGAGGAAGCAATTATAGCTCGCCAAGATTCCTTCGATTCTCGATTTTCCGCAGATTCGTTCCATGCGTTCGATGACGGGTAGTTCAAACAACTCTTCGAGAATCTGAATCTTTTCGTCTCGCGCACGATCTGCTGTCATACCAATACTAAACAGGCCGCTCGCGTAGAGGAGCTTTCTCGAAAACACCAACTTGATGTTGCGGATTGCCCAAGGCTTCGAATCGCCTCCTTCCGACGTCTTGAATTCATAATCTACTGCAACTGTTCGGTAATACCTGATAATGTCGTTAAGGAGAAACAACGCCAATTGGTGATCGGTCATTCCTGCCTGGATATAGCGCTCAAGGATAGCTCGCCGAAATTCTCGCAGACCGGTACGATTGAATAGCCACTCTCCCTCAAGCAAAATCAATACGCGATGAGTGATATTTGCATTACTGTCGTCCTGGCCACCGATATTGCTGAGGATTTCATTACGCCGGATTTCGTTGCCGAATAGCCCATCGCTGGCTGGGCCGACGGGTACGACACTGTTTACCGCAGTTCTTACGGCATCTATCATGATGGAGCTATCGTCCTCTTGATCGGAGATTATCGAGAAGTCAATATCCGACTGCTTCGAGGCTTCGCGCCGCGCAAATGAACCGCAAAGGAAAACTACTTGATGATCGAGCGGCAGTTCCTTGAGCTTGTCTCGAAGTTCTTCGATCTTTAGTTCAGAGAATTCTGAACAACGCTCATAAGGGGTTGTCATCGAACAACGCTTCCTGCGAGTCATGCGCGAGCTCAGACGCCAGCGGCGTGGCCTCGTCCTTGAGTGGTAAGACTTGTATGTTACGACTGTGCTTGTATCGAGCGTCATCATGGCGAGCAAAGAAGTCGCCGTCCGGGTCAATATAGTAGTAGCGATTCCTGTATTGGATCGGCTCGTCAATTAGGTTCAGTACTTCTGATTCGAGCGTGTCGCTTGCAAGGAGTCCTCTCAAACCCGGTAGCCGCTTGAGAAAATTGGTTTCCGTTTCAAAGTAACAGTCAACATCAATATTATCGATGTTTCTGCGAAGTAAGAGTTGGCACGCAAGATCGGAAAGAACGCCTATCCTCGAATTAATGATATGTTTGTAGGCCCAATCCTTGTAAAACCAAAACCGGTCTACTATATCTCTGTCCGCCGGTGCCTCTCGTCGTATCGCGGCCTCCGTTACGGTATCAGGTTTTAGCATTGTTGACGTGGGCAGCACATATTCGCAGGACCGAAGAATACCCTCGATCGTGTCGAAGTTAATGGGTCCGTCGAAGAATCGATCAAACTCAGTGCATTCGCCGGAGATTAGTGCGACAACGTCTTCAACATCGATTCTATGGCGACGAAGTACGGTATATACATCCTTGCCCAAAGACACGCGCCCGGAAATGATGTCCTTTGTCGCTTTGTGGTGTCCAATCCCCAGTTTTTCCTTGAAAACGGGTTCCATGGAATGTGAGAGAGGCGGGTGCCCTATGTCGTGTAGCAGAGCCGCAGCGCATACCAACCGGCGCTTCGCCGAACGTATGCCCTGGATATTGCAATACAGTCGTGCCAACTGCATGACGCCGAGACTGTGCTGGTAGCGCGTGTAGCGGATTGTTCCCGATCTTCCGTTGGGCGAAGGGATCAGGCGGTAATCGATCGCGCCGAGAAATCGAATCTCCCTTAATCGCTGGAATGCGGCGGTCGCAACCAGTTCGATCAAAAGGGTGTCGTTGCCCGTGATTGCCGGGATGTCGGCTGGCTCGCGAAAGGAATGCGTTGGCTTGGTTGAACGAAGGTCGAGTTGCGCAGAACGCGCCGCATTCATCTCCAATCTCCTCGCCTTCGGTACCGAAATGGCGTCTCAAAGGGTGATAATATCGAAACGCGTTGCATCGTTGAAGGGCCTTTGGGGGCTATTATGGCCATATTCGACGCATTGGTCCGCTATCGTATCTGTCGGAGTCGGTCAGAGACTGGGCACTATCCGGTTCGCGCAGTCGTTTGCTGGTTAGCCGCGGCCGGCATGTTGACCGGCATTGGCACCTTCACCCCGCTCGGCACGGCCTCCGCCGCCGACACGCTCGCCGCCCTGATCCAGGTGGGGGATCGCGACGCCGCACTGGAGATGGTCAGGTCCGGTGCCGACGTGAATGGCGCACAGGGAGACGGCACCATGCCGCTGCACTGGGCGGTCTACCAGGATGACGTGGAGCTCTCGCGGGCGCTCCTCGATCGCGGCGCGAAGCCTGACGCCATCAACGACTACGGATCGAGCCCCCTGGCGGAGGCGGTGAAGATCGCCAACGTCGAGCTGGTCGAGATGCTGCTCGTTGCGGGCGCGGACGTGGAATCGCCAAACGAAGACGGTCAGACGGCGCTGATGCTGGCTGCTCGCGCCGGTTCCATCGGGATCGCCGAATTGCTGATCCGGCGTGGCGCCGATGTCAATGCACGGGAAGCGTGGCACCGGCAGACCGCGCTCATGTGGGCCGTGGACTCGAGTTCCCCCGCGATAACAAGGCTTCTCATCGACCACGGGGCCGATATCGAGGCGCGAGCGCTGGCAAACGACTGGCCCGCCCAGTTGACCACCGAGCCGCGTAACCAGTATCGCCCGACGGGTGGTCTGACGCCGTTGTTGTATGCGGCACGTGCCGGATGCAAGGGCTGCGTCGAGGCCCTGCTCGATGCCGGCGCGGATCCCGACCGGCCAAACCCGGACGGGGTGATGCCCCTGATCCTGGCCATAGACAATTTTGCATTCGATACGGCCAGGCTCCTGTTCGAACGCGGCGCCAATCCGCACCTCTGGGACTGGTGGGGCCGCACGCCGCTGTATGCTGCCGTCGACATGAATTCCTACAACCTGGATTTCTACCGGGAGCGTACCGGACCGCCGATCGCGACCGAGGAAACGACCGCACTCGAGCTCGCCCGAATGTTCCTGGAAGCGGGCGCCAACCCCAATCATCAGTTGAACATGCATCGGCCCGGCCGCGGCGGTAACGCCGGCCGATTCTCCGACGAGATCGTCACGACGGGCGCCACGCCGCTGTTGCGCGCCGCCGCCGGACAGGACAGCGAGGCGGTGCGGCTGTTGCTGGAATACGGAGGCCGGGTCGATGTCCCCAATGCGATGGGCGTGACGCCGCTCATCGGGGCCGCCGGCCTGGGTATGGAGCCCAGTCAGCGCTTCAATCCGGACGGGGACGCAGAGGATCGGGTGGTGGCGACGATGGAGGTTCTGTTGGCTGCGGGCGCCGACGTGAACGCGAGGATCACCGATGTCAAGGGCAGGACCGCGCGCATCGGGCGTTCGTCGACGTTGCCCGAGCGCGGAGGCCAGACTGCGTTGTTCGGTGCGGTGCAATGGGCCTGGCCGCGAGCGGTCCAGACCCTGATCGATCACGGCGCGGAGGTCGATATCGTCGACGATCTGGGTGTGTCGCCGCTCGACGCCGCACTGGGCCGGGGCAGCCGCGACGACAGGCCTTCCGACGAAGTCGCGGCCGTTCTCGAACAGGCGCTCAACGGTGGGGAGTGAGTTTTGAGACCGTGGGGGGTCAATGTCGAGACCGTGGGGTGTGAGTACCGGAACATGGAAACGGCGGGGTGTGAGTCCCGGTTCGACCCGCGTCCCCGGGCTTTCGGCCGAGCCTAAGGGTGGTTCGCTAACTTCTCACGTCACTCAAAAATCCCGCGACATGGTCAGACCGAAGCGCCGCGGTTCCCCAAGCTGCGTGTAGCGGTGCCCGACATAACCATCGCGCGGGTCGTTGCCGAAGAAAAACCCGCGCACGAAATAGTCCTCATCGCTCAGATTGCGACCCCACAGGCTGAACGAGAAATCCCGCCAATCCCAGGTGAGCGATGCATGGAAGAGATCGTATGCCCGGGACCTGGCGTCGTGACTGTCTGAATAAAAGAACTCATCGCGCCCTTCGAGGGTCAGCGAGAGACCCAGGTTTTCAAGCAGCCCGACATTTGCCGCGAGGTGATATTGATACCCTGGCGCATGCGCCTGCTCGCGTCCTCCGAGGTCTTCGCCGTTTCCGTTGATGTAGTTCTCGTATTCGCTGTCGAGCAGTCCGAGGCTGCCCAGGATTTGGACGCGCTCGCTCGGACTCCAGGTGAGTTCCGCCTCTACACCCTGGTTCACCCCTTCGGCGGCATTGCCGATGAAGTCGATGAACTCACTGCTGCCATCGGCTCGGACCAGGGTGGTTGAACTGTCGATCTGTACATCGTCCCGGTCCATGCGAAAAACCGCGAGGCGCATTCGGAGCCCGGCATCCGGCGATTGTCCCTTGAGGCCGATCTCGTAGTTGTTGAGAAACTCGGCGTCATACTGGCGCAAACTCTCGTCCAGTGAGCCATCGAGGTTGAAACCCCCTGCCTTGTAACCGCGCGACAGGCTCGCATAGCCGAACCAGTTCCCCGAGAGGGCGTAGTCGTAGGCGAGGCGGCCGCCGACCAGGTTTTCATCCGGGTTGTAGGCCAAGTCGACCGTGTCCGAGTAGTCGGATTCGTGCGCTTCCAGCCGCAGGCCGAGCGTCAGGCGAGCGCGCTCGGAGAGATCGCTCTCAATGCGTCCATAAGCAGCCAGGCGCTGTACTTCGAAGCTGCTTGCGAAATCCGAGTCCGCATAGGTATAGACGCGCAACAGATCAACCTGCTGGCGCAGCATGTAGAGACCGGCCACCCAATCGCCACGGCCATCGAACAGGCTCCCGGCCTCGGAGGAGGTAAGGCGTATTTCCGCGGTCAGGGTGTCGCGGTCGCGGTTGAACTGGTCCGTCGAAGAATAGCCCCAGGGATGGAAACCATCGTAGGTCCAGTCCTCATCGTAGCCATACTCGATATCGGAGTTCGCGCCGGCAATGCTGAATTCCGTGTCGAAGAGTTCGCTCGCAACCTCCAGGCGCAGGGAGCCGAAGAGGCTTTCCTGAATATCGGCGCCGGGCTGGTCGGAACGCGTGCGCCGGTCGTTATCGAGCGAAAAGGCGTCATACCCGTTGTCGAGATCGACGAAACCAAGATTCACATCAAGACGCGCATCATCTGAGAGGTCGATGCGCAACTTGCCGCGCCAGGTGAGCTCGTCGAGGTCGTTCGTGTCATGGGCTCCGAGATGCGTGTTGTGTATGTATCCGTCGCCGGCGTAGCCCGCCAGCGAGGTGCGAAAGGCGACGCGATCCGAGAGCGAGCCACCGAAGGCGGCGCCGAGACTCCGTACGCCGTAGTCGCCGGCTTCCAGGCGAAGGCGTCCGGAAGCCTCGTGTTGCGCGGCATGGCTGCGTAACGAAATGAGCCCCGCCAATGCGTTGGCGCCATAGAGGGTGCCTTGGGGCCCGCGAAATACTTCGATCTGCTCGACGTCGAACAGCGTTGAAACGCCCCCGATTCCGCTGAAGTCCACGCCATCGATGAGAAGGCCCACCGAAGGATTCAAGGGCTCGGTGAACTGGCCGCGTTCTCCGACGCCTCGTATCTGGAAAAACCGCGCCCGCGATGCGCCGTTCGAGAGATTCAGGTTCGCCGCGGCAGCGACCATCTCCTCGAAGTGCGAAGCGTTGCGCTGACGAATGAGCGATTCATCGAGCACGGTCACGCTGGTCGGCACGTTCTCGATTTCGGATTCCCGCAAGTCTCCGTAGACGATGATTTCGTCGATCTCCTGGGCTGTTGTCGAGGTGGGTAGCGCGAAGAGAACGATGAGAAGCGGCAGAGCACTATCTCTCAGCGCAGGAATCTCGCTCAGTGCAGGAAGGGACCGCGCACGACGATGCGCAACAGGAATATAACGATTGAAATAACGGTAGATAGCCATGGGCCTGTTCCTCCGCCAGCATTATCTGGTTCAGGTTCCAAGGGTCTGCCGCCTATTGGCGGGCATCTCAGGCGCGAAGCCGCCCCTCAGGTCTTTTGCCGCACCCGTTGCATCGGGTGCGCGACCGCATCAAATTCTCACAGGTCGAGTTACAGAGTCAAGCAATTGGCGCAAACATCGGCGCCTACGGCTGCAGGTCGATTCGGTAGTTGGTCACGAAGTTCAGGAAGTTGGAGACTTCACGGATGTCCTCGCCGGTGTAGCGGATGGTGTGCGAGTCGATCCTTTCCACGTTGGACAGGTAACCGAGCAACTCCACGGGCTGGTAGTGCTTGAGGCTCAGCTCCATCACTATGGGTGCGTCGAGGACGTACGGGTCGAAGTCGCCGATGCGGCTGATCGCCGCCGCCGTCCGTGTGCGGATGACCTCGTAGGCGGCTTCCGGCGTCAGCGATTCTGCCGAGTGAAAGCCCATCGCCCGTTTGACAACCGCGCCCTCGATATCGCCGATCACCGCCTGGTTTTCGGCCACGGCGACATCGTCGCCCGACACCATGATGACCGGCACGCCGAAATGCCCGGCGATCGCCGCGTTCATGCTGCCTTCGGACATCTCGATGCCGTTCAGCTTGAGGCTCGTGATGTTGGCGCTGGAAAACGTGTGCGCACGCACGCCATGCATGTTTGCCGTGCTTGCGTGATAGCCGAGGAAAATGACGCCGTCGAACGAATCGTCGATCCCGCCCATCATGCGGAATTCACGCGGCGATGACCGAACAAGCGTGACGTCATCCGGCAGCCGTTCGATCAGCAGGTTCTGGCCGTTGCCGTGGGAGTCGGCGACGACGATCTCCGTCGCCCCGGCCCCGCAAGGCGCGTCATCCTGGCCCCGATGCGGGCATAATACCGGCCACCGTCCAGCCGTGAGCGAGGAGGTTACCGGATGTTCAGCAAGGCGTTCCCCGTGGCCGCAGGGTACACGCGGCCGGTGGTCATCTCCAGCCGCAACGCCGAGGGAAAGTGCAGCAGCGTCATCGCCGCCTACATCGTGCTCAACCGCGACGGCTGGATCCTGACCGCCGGCCACGTGCTGGGAATCCTGGGCCAGCAGCAGGAAAGCGCCCGCCGGCGTGCAGGCTATCGGGAGAACGTGATCGAGTTCCAGCGCGACCTGGCGGCGGACAAGCGCTTTCGCAAGCAAGGCGTGCGCACTTTCCACCCGCCCAAGGAGTCAGCCGTGTCCAACCACTCGGTATGGTGGGGAGTGGACGGCATGGAGCTGGTCGAAGCTAAGGTCCGGCCTTCAGCGGACCTTGCCCTGTGCCGCCTCGAACCCTTCGACGCCGACTCGGTCCCGCGGTTTCCCGTCATCAAGGACCCGACACGAGGCTATTCGCCGGGCCGCAGCCTCTGCAACCTGGGCTTTCCCCTGCACCAGATCGATCCGCGCTATGACGAGGAAACGAATACCTTCACGTTGCCGCCGGAGTCCGTGTCGCTGCCGATGCTGCCGCTGGACGGGATGTTCATGCGGGCGATCAACAGGCGCGCGCCGGGCGGCGCCGACGGCGAGACGTGCGCCTTCATCGAACTTTCCTCGCCGAGCCTCATCGGACAGATGGGCGGACCCGTCTTCGACGCCGACGCCGTCGTGTGGGGCATCCTGTCCCACACCCTGCACTACCCGCTCGGGTTCAGCCCGCCGATACCGGGTGCGCGGCAGGGACAGGTGGCGCACCAGTTCCTCAATACGGGGCTCGCCGTGCACGCGGCGGTCATCCGCCGGTTCCTCGACGATGAGGGGGTCGGGTACGAGGCGGATGGCTAGCCCGGGCTCACTCTGATGCGGGTCGGGATCGTCGGCGGCGGGGTCATCGGCCTTTGCACGGCCTATTACCTCAAGAAGCTGGGTGCGGATTCCGTCATCATCGAATCGTCGACGCTGGGCAGCGGCTGCTCGCTTGGAAACGCCGGCTGGGTGTTCCCGTCCAAGTCGACGCCGCTCGCCGCGCCCGGCCTCACGTGGAAGTCGCTCAAGTGGATGCTGCGGCGGGACAGCCCGCTGCACATCAAGCCATCTGCCTTGCCGATGCTGGCGCCATGGCTGATGCGGTTCCGCTCTTACTGCAACCACGCCGACCAAAAGCGGGGAATCGCGGCGCTGGCTGCGCTCAACGAGGTCACGATGGAGCGCTACGACGAGCTGGCTGCGGACGGCGTGCAGTTCGAGTGCTCCGAGTCGGGGTTGCTGATGGCGTTCCGCGACTTCGACGAGGCTGCGGCGGCGCGGAAGGATGTCGAACTGGTGGCCGCGTCCAGGGCCGCGTCCGGGGTCGCGTCCGGGGTCGCGTCCGGGGCCACATCCGGGGCGGCGTCCTGGGTCTCGTCCTTTCGCGAGTTGCACGAAGCCGAACTGTACGAGTGTGAGCCCTTGCTGCGCCCGGGATTCAGGTTTGGGGTCTTCCTGGACGAGGGGCGGCATGTACGGCCCGAGTCGGTGACGGCAGGTCTGGAATCGTCGTTGCGCGCGAGCGGGGTCGAGATCCACGAGGGCGTCACGGCGACCGGATTCAGGAGCGAGCGACATCGCGTAACCGCGATCATGACCTCGAAAGACGACCTGGAGGTGGATGCCGTGGTACTGGCGGCAGGTGCCCACACGGGGTCCCTGAGCCGCATGGTCGGTTGCCCGATCCCGCTGATCGCCGGTAAGGGCTACTCGATTACGATCGAGCAGCCCATGAACCAGCTGCGCCAGCCTCTCTTGCTGGGTGGCGCCATTATCGGGTTGAGCCCCTTCAAGGGGGCGCTGCGAATCGCCGGGACGATGGAGCTGTCGGGAATCAACCGCCGCATGGATGCGGCGCGGATCCGGTCGCTTCGCCGACAGGTGAGTCGCACCGTCGACATCCCGGAGGCGAGCGAAGGAGGCCGCGCCTGGATGGGAATGCGTCCCCTCGTGCCGGATAGCCTCCCTGTGATGGGGAAGATGCCGTCGCGCGAAAACGTGTACGTGAACACCGGCCACCAGATGTCGGGGATCACCCTGGCCCCCAGCAGCGGGTGGGCACTCGCCGGGCTGATGCTGGAAGGGAAGGCGGGGGTGGAGTTGGGGGCGTTCTCGGCGGAGCGGTTTTGAGGAGCGGGTGGTCGGCCGCGTCTCAGGTGGACGGGTTGCACTATGACTGCCCGTGTATTCGTCCGAGCCTGAGCGCGGTTCGCTGGTTTTTTGCGCCGGTTAGTTCTCGTTGCTCAGGAACTGAACGATTTCCGCACTTACCGCGGCAAGCGCAAGGCCCATGGACGACAACTGGGCTCTAAGGATCGTTTCCCTGAAACTGAAGTCCTCGGGATCTTGTTCCGCAGTGAAGGTTTCCGATGCCACGGACGTCATCGGTACAAGGCCGGTGCGCACGTCCAGGAGTACCGCTTCAACAGCGCAGGTTCCTTCCGACTGGTCGGCGCCAAAGAATCGGTATCGTTCAAAGCTGTAGCAGGAGTTTCGATATACGAGCAGCAGGTCGGCCTGGTACCGCGCGGCGGCCTCGCGCAAGTGCGGCACCGTTTTCTGTTCCGGTATCAGGATGGTTGGAAGGAAGGAAGCGTCGTAGACTCGCGGTGACTCCATCAAGCGGTCGATCAAATTCTGCTTAAGCTGATCCGTAACCAACAGGAAATCCCCCGACCAGCTGGACCAGAGTTCTTGCCCGACCGGCATGATTGCTATGCGGCTGAGCGGCGGCGGCTGGTACTCGTACTCCAAGATTTCCGCGATCGCTTGATCGGAAAGCACCTCGGCGTCGCCTGAGAACAGCGAGACGATGGATTGCGCGTTCTGAGGCTGAGCGAATAAGAAGCTGTCGGGCCGTTGAACAGTCGTCACCGAGGTACCGCAGCCGGAGGCCGCGAGGCACACGACAATCAGCATCAAGTATCGAATCGTCATTCCCATCGTCCTGATGGTAGTGCGTTACCGTGGGCCACCGCAATGCCCGAGGCCTCTACAAGAAGAACCGGTGATGTCTTGCTTTATGCCGGGGAGCAATTGATTCGGGCACGCAACGGTAAGGTGATGGAAATGGCGGGTGGCGCCTGACAAACTCGGGAGATTCCCGGAGCTTCAATCTCTTGCGCGCAAAGCGAATCCAAAGACATAAACTTTAGAGTAATCAATATGCTGTACTTCGGTTACGGGTCCAACATGCCCAAGGCCAACATCGAGCGTCGTGTCGGCCCGTGCGAGCGGATCGGAGTTGCGTATGTCACTGGCCACACACTCCGATTTCACAAGCAAAGCGCCATTGATCATTCGGGCAAGTGTGATGCGTACCAAACGGGCGAACCGACCGACAGGGTATGGGGAGCGCTTTATCGCCTGTTCGAGGATCAAATCGCTGCGATGGACAAGATTGAAGGTCCCGGTTACCGCCGTGTAGCAGTCAAGGCCGCAATTGGTGAACGGGTTGTGGAGGCCCATCTCTACATGGCAAAGCCGGAGGCTGTGAATCGCGATCTTCCGCCTCTCGACAGCTACAAGGAATGCGTGCTTGCCGGTGCCCGCGAACTTAACCTCCCCAAGGAGTACATTGACGCTATCGAGGCGGTGTCATCAATGCCGGACCCTGACTAACGCAAGTACGGCGCCGTAGGCCACCGCGACGCTCGATGCTCCAACGGGATGAACCTGCTAAAGTCGCGCGCCATGAAAAAGTCTAGTCCCACGAATCGGTCAACCATCGATCTGCTGCTGGCCCGCCGTTCCGTCTTGGCCAAGGACCTCATCCCGCCGGGCCCGAATCACGAAGAGCTGCAGACCATCCTGCGATGCGGCCTGCGGATTCCCGACCACAGCCGGGCGGAACCGTGGAGGATCCAGGTACTGGACAAGCGCGCACAGCAGGCACTTGGGGATTTCTGTGCCGAGTTGTTTCAGCGGGAACATCCTGAGGCCAACGACGTCCTGGTCGAGCTGGAGCGGCAAAGGCCGCAGCGTTCGCCGACGCTTCTGGTGGTCACATTCCGTCCCAACGAGCAGAAGCTCGCCAAGGTCCCGGCGGTGGAGCAGTTACTGTCCACCGGCGCCGTGAGCCAAACCATTCTCGTGGCTGTCGCAGCCATGGGCTATCGAGCGCAGTGGCTTACGGACTGGCCGGCATATCATCCGAAGGTGATTCGATTTCTGGGTCACGACGAAGGCACGCAGATCACGGGTTTCATCCACATCGGCAGCGTGGCGAAGGCGCCGAATGAGAGGCCGAGGCCGGAATTTGACAACATCGTTAGCGAGTGGCGTCCGCGGAATTGACATGAACTCGATCGACTGCGCTGCTTTTGACAAGGATCCAGGACGTCGGATCTCGCAGCGCCAACAGAATCTAGTTGACTCGAATACCAACGTGGAATGAGCGACCCGGCCCAGGTAATCCCAACTGGGGAAGAATCAGCGCATCGGTCAAGTTATCGACAGCGGCGGTGAGGAAGATGTCCTGATTGTATAACCGGCCGACATTCATAACGCCCCTCAGGCCAAAGCTTGCGGAAGCCGGCAAGTGAGTATCGGCCCCATCGTCCGTAAGGTCGTAAGCTCGGCCGATATACGAAAGTTCCGCGCGCATATCGAGACTTGATGTCGGCTGCCAATCGAGCGCCAGGTTCAACTGTTCCCTGGGTCTGTGCAACAGATTCCTGCGCACACCGCGCTCATCCGGCTCGACCCGGTCGTCTTGCAATCCAACCGACAAATTACCACTGAAATACTCGGTGATCGCCATGGTTGCTACCGCTTCGATACCGTAGGTAAGCGAACCGTTCATATTGAACCGTTGTCGACGATTTGAGTTGTCAACGGTCACGACACGTTGGGAGAGCGTATCGTCGCTCCGGTTTGCCCATAGCGTGAAATCAAGCGACAGCGCATCCGATGCGTTGTACTCCACCCCAAAATCGGCGAGCAGCGAACGCTCAGGCTGCAACTCCGGGTTGAGCAGGAAACGGCCAAGCGCAACACCATACAATTCACGCGGCGTTGGAAATCTTGAGCGCTGCCCGAGCGTCGCGACTGCCGACAATGTATCCGAAGGCGTCCAGCGCAGTCCGGCAGACCAACCCGTTGCCGAGAGCGATTTCCGAGCGGGCTTGTCGCCGGTGAGTGGAGTCGATGCGCGATCCATTGCCAAACCGACCGTGGAAGTCAGGGTGTCGCTCAGACGCAGGTCCGTTTCGAACCCCGCAGTCAGCAGACGCTGCCTGTAGCGACGCTCCGGTTCCTCTACCCAATCGGCTGCCTGTCCCGTCGCCGTGGCAGAATCTATCTGACGGTGCGTACTTTCCTGAACAGTAGCTACGAAGCGAAGCGTTGCCCGATCGACAAGCGTCGACAATGCGAGCCGTGCGCCAGTCGTGCGATCCCGCCCCCGCTCTCGTTCGCGTAGCGCCGTGTACGAGTAATCCCGATAGGCGTCGATGCTTTGATCAAACCACTGCCGCCAACCGGTCAATCGCAGATCGACACCTTCCCGCAAATTCCAGTTTCCGTTCAGTATCGCTTGCGTCAGATTCCGCTCGGGCGTCCGCCAAAAACGCGGACTGGCCGTTGCCGGATTCAAATCGCCCTGCGCGGCGACGCCACGCTCAGCCTTCAAGTTCAGCAGCGATGCACGCAGAAAGAACGAATCGCCGGAATAGGCCGTCGCCGCGAAAAGGCTGTCGCCGGACATATCGGTGTTGGTCCGGGCGCGAGTGGTCGAGGGGTCGAACGCAACGCTGTCCTTGTCTGCGATTCGTTCGGCATCGCGGCCGATGCTCGATCCTGCCGCGACGAATGACCACTTGTTGGCCGGGTCGAATCCAGCTACCGCGTTTACGTTTCGCAAACCAAGCGAGCCATGCTGGATTTCAGCCCGCAGACTCGTACCGTCCTGAGGTACATAGGTGACCAGATCGATGGCGCCAGCCACCGCATTGGCTCCGTACTCGATCGGCGCCAGACCGCGTGTGACTTCGATGCGGTCGATCAATCCTGCGGGCAACAACGCAAGATCGGCACGGCCATCCCAGGGGGGTGCAAATGGAGCACCGTCGAGAAACACCAGTGTCTGACGTTCCTCGGCACCGCGGATCCGAATCACTGATTGGCCGCGCGAATTGATGCGCAGGAAGACGCCCGGGACAGTGCGAAAAATATCGGCAACAGCAACGGGTTGACGTGCCTGCAGAGCCTCGTGGTCAAGCACCAACGTCGGACGTGAGGCACGCGTTGGCCCGCGAGGTGCGGTAAGAATCACTTCCTCTATCGATCCGGAGCCCTGCGCCTGAGCCAACGCCGGTACTACTGCGAGAACTGGTCCGGCCGCGAGAATCCAGCCCATACAGCGGGTCAAGCGCATGTTCGACCGTCTCCGCGCCGGCGCCGCATCGACACGCCGACGCCTCATCGACGCACCCACGCCGCATCGACTGACGCTAGCCGGATATCAATGAAACGCAGAGTCCATCCACCCCCGGCCCATCGCAGTCATGTAGTCATGCCCGAGCTTTCTTCAAGGCCTCTCACTGGTCGCTGGAGGTTATGGGAGAAATGTCGTTCTCTTCGAGCAGACTGTTGAATGCAACCAGATCCTCTTCAAGCAGTTCGTTGAACCGGTTGAGGTAACCCTCGGTGAGATCCTCAAATTCTCCGGACATTTCGGTCAGCTGTACCGTCGGAGGAAAATCGGCGTTGGTGATATGTCCGACAAGGCCCAGGAGCCTGATGAGCAACCTGCTTGGCTCTCTGAAGGTGTAGTCCTGTCCTCTCCCTGTCGAGTACATCTCGTAGAGATTTTCTTCCACGGCAACGATCGCCTGGTCCAATTGCTCCGACGCCGCGACTATTTCCTGGGCGTTATCGTCATCCCCCAGGTCGTCCCGGAGGGCGTAGATCTGGCTTCTGATCGTTTCGGACTGATTGATGATCCCCACCACGCTGTTGATGACATCGCGAAGCTCAAGCAGCAGCGATGTCTGAGCCTGGATGTCCTCCTCGGTTCCAACGGTATGAGGATCCTTGATCACCACGAGATCCCCGCTGGTTTCCTCCCCGTCCACCGAGAGTGTCACGGTGAAGTTGCCGGGAGGGGCCATGATGGCCGTACGTCCTGCTGCCCCGCCGGGAATAGGCCTCCAGCCGTCCGGGCCAAGCTCGACCCAAGGAGCGATGAGTGGGCTGGTTCTCAGTCTGGGCTCGTCCGTCAGCTCGTACCGGAGGTCCCACCAGACCCTGTTGATTCCGCGGTCCGATGAGCCATTGAGGGTCCTGATCGTCTGACCCTCCTCGTCCACGATCCGGACGGTGACCTCTTCCGCCCCATCATCACTCAGGTAGTAGTTGATGGAAGCTCCGTAGGGCGGGTTGTCTCCGACACTCGGATCGCCTCGCTGAGCGACGGGAGGTTCGATGGGCTGGAAGCGATAAACCGAACGGAGATCGAAGAGATGCACGTCCGATTCAAGCACTTCGGCAGTGAGCTGCTGAAGTGGCGTGATGTCGTCAAGGATCCAGAAGCCGCGGCCGTGCGTCCCTACCACCAGGTCATTGAAATGTTCCTCGACTACCACCCCGTGTACAGGCGTGTGGGGGAAGTTCGTGTGCAGGGTCGACCAATTGGCACCGTCGTCGAAGGAGACGAACAAGGCGTATTCGGTTCCCAGGTAAAGCAGGCCTTCCCGTACCGGGTCCTCCTCTATGACGCGGGTATTGATGCTGAAAGTGTCACTCGTGGGGAGAGTGGCGCCCAGATCTTCCCAGCTCTGGCCGTAGTCGCTGGTCTTGTAAACAAAAGGATTGCGGATGTTCTCCTCGTGGAGGTTGACCGCAATGTAGGCTGTGCCCGGGCCATACCTTGAGGCTTCGATGTGGCTGACGATTCCCCACGGGGGAAGGTCGGGAATGGCGGCTGTTACGTTATTCCAATTTGCGCCGCCGTCCTGGGTGACATGAACCAGCCCATCGTTCGTACCGGCCCAGATCACGCCTTCCTGGAGAGGTGATTCGGCCAGGGCAAAGACGACACCGTCTTCCGTGCCCGAGTTCATGGGCGTCAGGCTTGGCATGCTCTGCAGTCTGCCGATGTCACCGGTCGAAAGGTCGGGACTTACGATCTCCCAGCTGTGTCCACCATTGGTGGTCATGTGCACATATTGGCTGCCGACGTAAACCCTGTTGTGGTCGTGAGGTGAAATCATGAGGGGGAAGGTTCTGTAGAAGCGGTACTTGAGGTCTACATCCGCCCAGCCCCACGCGTAGTCCGGCCATACACCGACTTCGCGCTTGTGGCCGGTCCGCAGGTCATAGATATCCAGCGCGCCACCGGGATGGCCGGTCGACCAGATGATGTTGTTGTCCACGGGATCGGCCACGGCAATGCCGGCTTCGGTGCCTCCGACGGCATGCCATGCGCCTCTGGGGATTCCCCCGCCGCCCCTGACCGTATAACGGCTGTTGCTCGGGCCGCGGTGCGAGGGTCCGTCCTGAAGGTTTCCATACACGTTATAGGGAATCTGATTGTCCACGGTGACGTGGTACATCTGGGCATTGGCAATGTTGATCTGCTCCCAGGTTCCGCCGCCGTTGAGGGAGATTCCCACACCACCGTCGTTGGAGTCGATCATCCGGTTTCCGTCGGTGGGATCGATCCATATGTCGTGATGGTCGCCATGAAGCCCCTGGCCGATTCTCGTGATGCTCCTGCCGCCGTCCGTGGACACGCTGAGTGGCGCCGAAAGGAAAATGATCTTGTCCGGGTTATCCGGTGCGACCGCGGCCCGAGTGTAATAGTGGGTCCGGCCGGCCATGTTGAGGTCATAGCTCCTCAGCTCCCAGTTTTCCCCGCCGTCGTTCGACGCCCACAGCTGGCCGCTGCTCGTTTCCTGTCCCTGGAAGGGCATGCCGCCGCCGGTCTCGATCAGGACATAGATTCGACTGGAGTCGCTCGGCGCGATGGCGATCCCGTGCTTGCCCACAGGGGGCTCGGGCAGACCGTTGCCGGTGAGATGCTCCCAGGTGTCACCGCCGTCCCTGGAGACATGAAGGCCGCTGCCCGGCCCGCCGCTTCTTTCACCCCAGGTCTGCCACATCCCGGCAAATAGAATGTCCGGGTTGCTGGGGTCCATTGCGATGTCGGAAGCACCGGTGTCCGGATTGACGAAGAGCACCCGTTCCCAGGTCTCTCCACCATCGGTGGTGCGGTAAACGCCCCGTTCCTCCTGAGGTCCGTAGCTGTGGCCCATGGCAGCCACGAAGACGATGTCGGGATTTTCGGGATGGATCACGATTCGGCCTATCCGGCCTGTCCTATCCAGTCCTGCATGAGTCCATGTCGCTCCTGCGTCCGTCGACTTGTACGCACCGTTTCCGATGGGCAGGTACTTATTGTTGTTTCTGAACCAGGTCTCACCGGTCCCGACCCAGACGATATTGGAGTCGGAAGGCGCTACCGCCACCTCTCCGATGAAGGGGACTTCCTGGTCGTCGAAGATCGGAAACCAGGTGATGCCGCCGTCGATTGTCTTGTGTATTCCGCCTGCGGGGTTTCCAGCGTAGTAGACGGTGGGGTCGCCGGGGACGCCGGCTACGGAGGACACTCGGTTGCCGGGGGGGCCGATGTGGCGGTATTCGAGTTGGTTGAAGATCTCTGGGTCTATTTCCTGTGCGCATGCCTGGTTCCCCGTCAACGTGATGAGAACCAGGGGAAGGATCGCCCATGGATTGAGTGTCAATTGCTCTTTGTTGTTGTACATCCCCGTCTCCTTTCTTATTCGAATCAATGGCAGCATCCAATTGCGTGCCATCCGTCATGCGGCAATAGCTGAGCCGGGCCTGTTGTTCCAGGTTCGCTGCCGAAGCGTTGGGTGCCCGTATGTGGTCAGTCAACAGAGTATAGACCAACTAATTCGACTTGCGTGCGCGACGCATTTGCTACCTGAATCGATGAAATTGTGCTCCGTTCATGCACAAATCGCCGCCGGCGATTTCACCAACGACAGCGAGTACATCCGCGACCTGATCCGTCGTGACCAGGCACGACGAGCCCGGATCGACGCAATCCGCAGCGAACCGATCAAGGGCGAGGCGATATTCTGTACGAATCGGGCCGTTTCGCTTCTTGACCTCTGGCCACATGAGTCATATGATCGGGCCATATGGTCATCCCGGCCGAACAGATTGCAAATGTCCTGGGCGGTCCTCCGATCCTTGGCCGACGAGTCACCAATATGCGCGAGCTCGATGAAGTCGTGCGCGCCGGGATGCCGAAGTCGGCGCTGGATACGTTCATCGAGGCCCTTCGTACTGCTCAAGATGACGACTTTGCCATTCGGCTGCGCAACCGGATCGTACCGCGGACGACCTACAAGCGCGTTGACCGGTTCAACCTCCAGGTCAGTGAAACTACCGAGCGCATGGCCAGGCTATATGCGATGACGCTGGCCGTATTCGAGGAGCCAGCGGCGGCAATACGGTTTCTGGCGGGCGCCCATCCGGAACTTGGGGATCGTGCTCCGTTTGAAGTTGCGCTGACCGAGATCGGCGGTCGTGAAGTCGAAGAGGTGATCGAGAGAGGCCTTCATGGTCTCCCCGCCTGAGAACTACCAGCGCACCTATCGTATCGTCAGTTCGAACTACCCACCGATCAGCGGGTCCGGAACGTTCCGTTGGGGCAGCCGCTGGATCAGCCCCGGACGGTATGTCGTACACGCGGCCGAATCCTGGTCGCTCGCGGTGCTTGAGAATCTCGTGCACTGGCAGAGGAGCCGCTTGCCGCCGACTCTCGTGTGCGTGCCAGTGGATGTCCCCGACTCGATCGGGCAGGAAAAGCTCCTGCGCACCGATCTGCCGGAGGCCGACATCATGGATTACGCACCCTTTCGGGAAATCGGAGATGAGTGGTACGACCGGGCCGAATCCGCGATTCTATGGGTCCCGTCGTTGGTGTCTCCGGTCGAGTTCAATCTAATGTTGCACCAGGAACACGGGGACTTCGATCACATCATTGTTCGCGAGGCATTGCCGGTTCTGATCGACCCGAGACTACGTACCGCGTCGAGGCCAACAGGCAAGTAACGCGGGAATTCCAGTTGACTTGGCGGCCCGGTAGCGTACTGTCGGGCCGCAAGACTGTCGGAATCTCCCTCATGGCAAGAAGACGCGCGAATGGCCGGGGCAGGCTGCGCATCGGCGACCATTGGTCGGCCATCAGCATCATCGCACTGTCGCAGGACAATCCGCTCAAGGCGGTGGCGGAATTCGTGGAGAACAGCATCGACGCCCGCGCGAAGAACATCGAAATCGTGCGTGGGCGCCGGAGTGGCAAGTCCTACCTGAAAATCACCGACGATGGTGAAGGAATCCCTCGTGACAATCGCGGCCGGCCGGACTTCAGGTACGTCGCGACCCACATTTGCGATTCGATAAAGAAGCAGTTGAAGCGGCACGGAGCGCAGGGCATCCAGGGGGAGTTCGGCATCGGTCTGCTCAGCTTCTGGACGCTCGGCGAAGCGCTCACGCTGACCTCGCCGGGCGAGGACGGAACGCTCTACGAGATGTCCATGAAACGAAACGAAGAGGGGTACGAGGTGCGCGGTTCCCGCCGAACACTGTTCGCCGCCGAAGGAACGGAGCTGGTCGTGTATCCGCTGCTCAAGGGCATCCGGCAATTCAGCGGAGAAAAGCTCCACTGGTATCTGGCATCCGAACTCCGGGATCGAATTCGCGAAACCGGCGTCAACATTCGTATTGTCGACCGTACGGCGCGCAAGTCCTACACGGTGACGCCGCGAGAGTTCGACGGCCGAATCATTCACGAGCTGGACCAGCCCGTCACGCCAATGGGAGAGATCAGGCTGGAACTCTACCTGGACGAACCGTCCCCGCAACGCAGCGTGGCCCTGTACCGCAAGGGTACCCGCGTCGCCGAACTGGCGGAGCTTGACGGATTCCTGGAGCCGGCATGGACCAGCGGCTATGTGGAAGGCATCGTCGACGCTCCGTACCTGAACCTGACACCCGGTACCAGGACCGGCGTGATACGGGATGAGGCCTACGACGAGTTCCGGCGCGCGCTC
This sequence comes from Candidatus Rariloculaceae bacterium, assembly GCA_965237785.1. Lineage (GTDB taxonomy): Bacteria > Pseudomonadota > Gammaproteobacteria > Steroidobacterales > Rariloculaceae > UBA6522. The sequence goes on along the minus strand of OZ250159.1, from coordinate 3,106,194 downwards.
GTCGCCGTGACCGACAAGCTCGACGAGCTGATCGCCGAACTGAAGCGAGTCGAGGACGAGCGGGCCAGCGAGCGGACGTTGCGGTCCATTCGCCGCGCCTTCAGAGGAGCGATGCTGGCGCTTCCGGCGGAGGAGTATGACTGGTTCGATATTCGCCGTGCCGCAGGGGCCACGGCCGGCAGTCGGCCAGGCACTGCGGCCGGCGCCGGCGGAGATGCTCTCGAGGGCGTGGAAGGCATGGCCGCTGCGGAACAGGAGTCCGCGCAACCGGACGGCGACACGCTCGATCCGGAGCGCCCTCAGACTGCTTTTCACCAGTTCGCGGGGCCGCTCCACAGCGTCGTCATCTCGCCCGCGTCATCGGTCGTGAGAATCGGGCAAAGCCGCAACCTTCGCGCCGTGTGCCGCGACCGGTCGGGGCGAACCGTGGAGGAAGGGCTGGCATTCGCCTGGAGCATCGCCGAGGGCGGCGGACGATTCGAGACTCCGAACTCCGAAGTCGTCCGGTACTTCGCTCCGCAAGAACCGGCGCTGGTTCGCCTGACCGTGGCCGCGACCCAGGCCGGGGTGGTCTGCGAAGCCTCGGCGCTGGTGACGGTGACGGACTCGCTGATTGCAGGGCCGAGCGGCTCGATGCCGCGGCAGGGACTGCCCGGCTATTCGTACGAGAATGCGCCGGGGCAATTGTGGCGCTCCCGTTATGAAACCGAGCAAAACGTGATCGTCATCAACAACGGACACCGCGATTTCGTTTTTTCCGCGCGCAACCGGGCTTCCCAGATCCGGTACATCGCCCGGTTGTTCGTGAAGGAGATGGTTCTGTGCAACTTTCCGGGCGCGACTTCGGCCGAACTCCTCGACCGCATGCTGGAACTGATGCTGTACCTGGAGAAGCATCTGAGGTGAAGAGTGGGTTACCGCACGCGATCGCCATCGAACGGGCGAGGAGCGGCGTGCCGGCCCGTGCGAGCGGATCCCGCATGGCGTCCAATCATTCGGCCGTCGCGGTGCTATCCTGCGAGCCGACCGAGAACTGAACAACGACGAACCGCATGCCTTACCGATATGACCTCCCGCCGTCCACCGTTGTGGAAGCGCTACTACTTTCAAACGCGGAGGACCTGAGATGCCTGATGAACACGCTGCCGGTGCCCAAGCCGCGCCCGACGCGCAAGGCAGACATGGCCAAAGCAATAGAGGGCTACCTGCGCGGAAGTTCGCTGCGAATGATTTGGGAGACTCTCGACGAGCACCAGCAGCTTGCGGTCCGCGAGACCCTGCACGGCTTCGGTGGAGAGTTCAATCCGGAGCGATTCAAGGCCAAGTACGGCAAGTTGCCGAAGGGTTACGAGGGAAGTTCCTCCAGTCAGCCGTCGCCGTTGCGCCTGTTCCTGTATCCGGAGAACCGGTACTGCCACTCACCGTCCATCGTTCCGCCAGACCTGGCAAAGCGGCTGAAGGAATTCGCCCCGCCTCCCCCGGAACCCACGCTCTCCCCGGTAGAGGAATTGCCCGACACCGTCCAACAGCGCCGGCGCGGCTATCGTCCCAGCGGGGGAAAGCTCAGGCTCGAGCCGATGGAACTGGTGCGGCGCGACATGGAGCAGGCGGCGGCGCACGATCTTCTGGCCGTATTGCGGCTGGTCGAGCAGGGCCGGGTGGCCGTCAGCGTCAAGACGCGCCGGGCAACGGCTGCGGCCATGCGGCGGATCGCGGAGGTGTTGCATGGAGACGATTTCTTCGATGCCGCCGAAAAGAAGCAGGACCGCTGGAGCCAGATACCCGGGCCGATCAGGGCGTTTGCCTGGCCGTGGCTCCTGCAGGCAGGCCGGCTGGCCGAACTCCATGGATCGAAGCTGGCCCTGACAAAGCGGGGCCGCGCCGCCCTGGCCGATGCGCCGGCAAAAACTCTACGGTACCTGTGGGAGCGGTGGCTCAAGAACTCCCTGCTCGACGAATTCAGCCGCGTCGATGCCATCAAGGGGCAGCACAGGGGCAAGGGCAAGCGGTCCCTGACGGCGGCCACCGGACGCCGGCTCGATGTCGCCTTGGCCCTGATCGAATGCCCCGTCGGCAAGTGGATATGCTTTGAAGACTTCTCGCGGTTCATGCGGGCGGCAGACTACGACTTCATTGTCACGCGCGACCCCTGGCGCCTATACCTTGGGGAGCAGCCGCGGTACGGCAGCCTGGGCTACGCCGGCAACCACGGCTGGGACATCCTGCAGGGCCGCTACGTGCTCAGCGTGTTGTTCGAGTATGTCGCCACACTGGGAATGATCGACGTGGCCTATACTCATCCCGACGGCGCTCGGTCCGACTTCACGAAAAATGGCGGCGCCGACGATCTGGCATACCTCAGCCGCTACGACGGCCTGCGGTACTTCAGGCTCAATCCCCTGGGCGCCTATTGCCTGGGCGAAGTGGACGCATACGAACCCACGCTGCCCCCGCCCGCGGTCCGGCTAACCGTGTTTCCCGACCTGCGGATGCGGATTGAGGGCACGTTGCCGAGCCATGAACGCCTGCTGCTCGAAACCATCGCGAACCCGGAATCCGACGATGCCTGGCGTCTGGACCCCAGCCGCATCCTCGCCGTCATGGAGAATGGCTACCAACTCCAGGATCTGCGGGAGTTTCTGTCGGCCAGGGACGATCAGCCGCTGCCCGAGACAGTGGAGGGGTTCCTGCGCAACCTCGAGCGGGGCGAACGCGCGCTGAAGTCCAGGGACGTGGCGTTGCTGATCGAATGCGCGGATAAGGACGTCGCCGCCCGTCTCGCCGTCGACCGCAAGACCGCGCCTCTGTGCCTGCCCGCCGGCGAGCGCCATGTGGTCGTGCGGGCGAAGGACGAGAAAAGGTTCCGCAAGGCGGTCCACGGACTGGGCTACGGCATGCCGCGGACGTGATCGTTGCGCGGCCTCCAAATCAGCGCGCGTCCCAGGGATTGACTACATTGACGTCCAGACCGGCGAAATCCCGGGCGTTGCGGGTCGCGATCGTCAGCTCGTGGCTCCTGGCCGTGCCTGCAATCAGCGCATCGCCCAGTTCCAGCGTTCGCCCAAGGCCGCGCGCCCGTGCCCGAAACCTGGCCGCCCATACGGCCGCCCCGGGGTTGATATCCAGAATGCGGTCGCGGTAGTCGGCCAACACGTTGCGCAAGGCGCTTCGCAGGGCGTGGCGTCCTTGCCCCCGGGGGAGGCGCTGCACGCCGTATTCAAGCTCATGGATCAAGATCGACGACAACCACAACTCGTCTCGTCCCGTCAGGAACGCGACCACGCGCTTGTGCGGTTTGGAGCGCATGGTTTCCGAGACCACGTTGGTGTCCAGGAGAAAGCCGTTCATCCCGCGGCGTCTTCGCTGAATGGAACCGCCCGCTTCGATGCCCGGTCCGGCAGATCCACATCGATCCCTCGCGGCATGTTCTCGACCAGCCATCGACCCAGCGGCGTGCGAGGCGCGTTTCTGGCGTCCCACACCGCGGCGGGCACGACCACGAACGGGCGTCGCGTACCGATGCGCTGCGGTCCCTCCTGTTCGGACAGACGAAGGATCTCGGACAGCCTCGCCTTGGCCTCGGACACGGTCCAGGTGCGAGTGGACGGATCAGGTTTGGCGCTCATGGGCACTCCAGATGTTCAACGATAGTCCAATGTAGTCCATGTCCGGCATTCGGACAAGGCCGGCGCGAGCTGATCGGGGTGAGGCGGTGAGTCCGAACCGCAGTCACACCGATACTCGCGACACCCAACGCATCTCCGGTTTCTTGACCGACTCCGCGCATTCGCGAAGATAGAGGTTGATCAGACTCTGGTAGGGAATGCCTTTTTCCGCTGCGAGAGCCTTGAAGTATGCGATGGTGTCCTTGTCAAGGCGGATAGTGACCTGCTTCTTGGCTTTGTTCAGGTAGGGATTCTTGATGGATTCCGAAAAATCGTATTCCTTTCTCATGTCAACCACCCTTTGTACTCGTTCTGTTCCCTGCGCGTTGCCTTTCTCGCGGAGATGATTCGGATGACCTCATCGGACTCACGATAGCAATGACACACAATCAGCAATCGCAACGCTATGCTCAATCCCAAAAGTATGAAGCGATCTTCTTCTTCAGAATGATCGGGGTCCGCGAGTACCCGTGCATACTCATCGTAAAATGCCGTTCGCGCTTCCTCGAACGATACTCCGTGCTTGGCCTGATTGGACAGGTTCTTTCGTTGGTCCCAATCAAACCGGAGATCGCTCATCCCTTAAGAATATAACTACACTGTAGGGCATGCAAAGGCACACGCGTGAGAATGCCATGTAGCGTACGCCTTGTACGCAGCCCTCGTCGCTTCAGACTATTCCGATTTCACAAGGAAAGCGTCGTCGATCATTCGGGGAAGTGCGATGCGTATCGCACGAGCGATCCGAACGACAGGGTGTGGGGGGCGATTTATCGGTTGACCGAGGATCAGATCGTCAGGATGGATGAGTTGGAAGGTCCCGGGTACCGGCGCGCAACGGTCCGGACGATGCTTGATGGACGGGTCGTTGAGGCCGATCTATACCTTGCGGAGCCGGAGTATGTAAAGCTTGATCTCCCGCCCTTTGATGGCTACAAGGCATGCGTGCTCGCCGGGGGCCGTGAACTCGGGCTACCGAAGGAATATGTCGATGCGATTGAGGAGGTTCCGTCGATGCCCGATCCTGACTACGGTGTAGAAGTTCCGATCTGATCTGACACTGGCTTGCAGAAGCGAGGGTTACCGGTTTTGATGGAGGTGTCAGGCCTTCAATTTTCGGCCCAGGGGTCGATGAACGCCACGCCCGTGGCTTCGAAATCGGTTCGGTTGCCCGTGCCGTCGCCGACCTTGCGCAGTTCCGAGACGACGTTCGTGTCCAGCAGGAACATCAGTCAAAATCGGCTGGCGGAATCTCGATACGCAAGCGCGGCGGGTCCAGATCGATCTCGCCGAGTCCCGTCATGGACAAGGCGTCCGCGAGATTGCGGCGTTCTCCAGCCAGTCGCCTGTAGTCCTCGATGCTGAGCAACACATGTGCCGGTTTGCCCCGGGTCGTGATGAAGACTGGACCCGATTTCGCGGCCCTCTTGGCGCGGGCGACATCCTGGTTGAGTTCGCGGCTAGTGACGGTCGTGATGTTCATGCCAGCCTCCCGTATGGAATGTAGGTATGTGACTACATTTGTGCGCGCCATGCAAGCTCCCCTCAATTGCGCCAGGCTGTACTGCGACATCATTTTCGGCGTGCGTGCAAGAGTATCCGCCTGCATGCCGTTTACAAGTGCTTGATCTGGTCACTTTGCGCAGATCCGATGAATCGCCTGCCTTCGTTGACGCGAACGCACTTCCCTAGTAGTAATGGCCGCCCCCACCCCGACGGCACGGTATGGCTAAACTCTTCCCCGCCCCAAGCCCCGCGGACATCCGAAACCCAGGCGAACGCACCGTCGCCCGAGCGCTTTGCGGCTTCACGCCGCGCAAAGGAGCCGCACAAGAGCACAATCCGATCATCAAGCGGAAGCTGCTCAAGGTTAAGTCGCAGTTTCTCGATCTTGCGTTCGGAGAATCCTGAACATCGGTCATAAGGGGTCGTCATCGAAGAGAGCTTCCTGTGAATCACACATGGGGTTGGCACCCATTGGTGCGGACTCGTCCTTGAGTGGCAAAACACGTACGCTACGACTGTGTCTGTATCGATCGTTGTCGCAGCGGGAGAAGAAGTCGCCGGTTGCGTCAATATAGTAGTTGCGATCCCTATACTCGATAGGTTCGTCACTCAGGCACAGTACTTCCGATTCCAATGTCTGGCTTGCAAGCAGCTTCCTCAAAGAAGGTAGCCTTTTGAAAAAGTCGGTTTCCGTTTCGAAGTAGCAGTCCATGTCGACATGATCGAGGTTGCTGCGAAGCACGAATTGACACACGAAATCCGAAAGAACGCCTCTCCTCGAGTTGATGATGTGTTTGTAGACTCGGTTCTTGTAATTCCAGAACTCGTCTACGACTTCCCGATCCTTCGGTGTTTCTCGTCGTGTAGCGGCCGCCAATACGGTTTCCGGTTTTGGCGTGGTTGACCTTCCCTTCATATATTCGCAAGAGCGGAGTATGCCTTCGATCGTGTCGAAATTTATGGGACCGCAGAAAAAACCGTCGAACCCGGTATGTTCGCCGGAAATAAGACCAATTACGTCGTCAGCGGCAATGCCATGACGACGAAGCACGAAATATACGTCCTTGCCTATAGGTACGCGCCCGGCAATGATGTCCTCCGTCGCTTTGTGATGTTCAATACCCAGTTTTTCCCTGAAGACGGGTTCCATAGAATGAGAAAGCGTATCTCCCTTAACCGCTGGAAAGCGGCAGTCTCGACTAACTCCATCAAGAACTTGTCGTTGCCGGTGACCGTCGAGATGTCGGCTGGCTCGCGAAACGTATGCGCTGGCTTGGGTGAACGAAGGTCGAGGTGCGCCGAGCGCGCCGAATTCATCTCGTATTCCCTCGCATTTTGTGACGTGATGGCGTATCAATTAGCGATGATACCGAAACGCACAGTCTCCCACGCGTGTCACGATCCTGCAATTCGAATCAGACGTAGTCCTTGTATTTGTCCAGGTACCGCACTGGCTTCGACAGCGCGTCGCGACGGAACGGATCGCCGAGTTCCTGGGTGCACATGATCTCGACGATCGTCGTTTTCCTGTCGTTTATCTGCGTATCGACGGATTTCTTCAGAGTCGGTCCGACATCTTCGAGCCTGTCGACAGTTACGCCCTCGGCGCCCATCGCTCGTGCAATGCCCGCAAAACTCTGGTTTTCGAGTTCGCCAGCGACGAATCGGCGCCCAAAGAAGTCAACCTGATTTTTCTTTTCCGCGCCCCACTGGCCATTGTTGAATACGACTGCCGTGACCGGAATGTCCTCGCGGACACATGTCATCGTTTCTCCCATGCTCATGCCCCAGGCACCGTCGCCGGCATATGAGATCGCGGGCCGATCGGGCGCAGCAGCCTTTGCGCCAATGATGGTCGGGAACGCGTAACCGCAATTGCCGAAGCTCATCGCAGCAAAAAAGCTGCGAGGCTTTTCGAAACGCAGATAGCTGTTGGCGATTGAATTAATGTTACCGACGTCAGTGGATACCATTGCATCCTCCGGCATCGCTCGTTCCAATTGCCGCCGCACCGGCGTCTCCACAGATGCCAACCGAGATTTTCTTCACCAAACCAAGCATCTTGTGGTCTGCATCTACCTGGATGATCTTCGCCGCTTCGGGCCAATAGTCCATGCCGTGTTGCGGCAACGTGCCGAATGGTCCGAGGCGCGTACCGAGCGCCAATACAACATCCGCTTTGCCGATCAGCTTCATACCGGCTTTCGAACCCTGGTAGCCAAGCGGCCCGCACCACAGCGGATGGCTCGCCGGGAAAGAGTCGTTGTGGAGATAGCTGTTGACGACCGGTGCACCCAGGCGTTCAGCCAGTGCCCGGCAATCATCGACGGCATCGCCGTTGACGACACCGCCGCCTGAGACGATGACAGGAAATTCCGCCCGGCTCAGCAGCTCAGCGGCCTCATCCAATGTCTTTTCGCCGCCAGGCCCGCGTTCCAGATGCGACGGCCGCGGAATCTCGACATCGATATCACCACAAAAAAGATCTCTCGGAATGTTGAGCTACGTTGGACCCATTTCCGACAATGCACGGTCGAAGCAGCGACCCGTAAACTCCGCCATGCGCGCCGGATTGTTCAGGTGGGCCTGGTACCTTGTGAATTCCTGAAACATCGGAAGTTGGTTGCATTCCTGAAAACCGCCCAACCCGATACCCATCGTGCCAATCTCGGGCGTTACGATGACAACCGGCGAATGCGCCCAATGTGCTGCCGCAATGGCGGTGACGCAATTGCTGATGCCCGGTCCGTTCTGGCCTATGCAAACGCCCTGCCGACCGCTCACTCTGGAATAACCGTCCGCCATGTGTGCGGCCCCTTGCTCATGCACCACGGGTATGAAGCGGATTCCGGCCGGCTCGAAAATGTCCATGGCATCCATGAACGCGGATCCCATGATTCCGAAAATATCCGTTACTCCATGGGCAACCATGGTTTCAACGAAGGCCTCGCTTGGCGTCATACGCGGCATAGTCTGTCCTCGGCTTCAGCAGGTGTGAAGAACGCATGGTGGGCCCGCAGACCCGACCGCCCAATGCCACGCATTGAAGCGTGCGCACCATAGCCCAACACACCGGCCTCCCCAGGTCCACCGGTCTTACTGGCTCGATACTTTCCAGGTGCGCGCAGGCAATTGTGCGTGATGCAGCCTGTAATTCTTCTCGATAAAGTACGTCGGGAGTTGCAAACGTCTCGTCGAGCCGAAACATGGGCCTCGTCAAATTGCCCACATCCATGTCGATGAAGATGTTGGCATCACTGACAGGAATGGCCATCGACGTGCTCCATGCGCCGATGCGTCGCCAACTCATGCACCGAAGTCGACAGTAATTCTGCAGCCCTGGGTTCGCTGATCCAGTGCTCGCCCAGTGCTCGGTAGACGGATAGCTCGAATAGGCGAGGCGTTTCGGACGGATATCGATCACCCGGCTCCACCTTGTCCCAACCCTTGCTTTGGAGCATTCGCCAAAAGGTGGAGTGCGTCGATTTCGCGATTACACCGTTGTCCACAGCGCGATCGGTCCAGGCGCCGATGCTGAGTCCGAACTCCTGCTTGAGCAGGTAGAGTTCGTAAATCTCAAGTGAGCGGCGACGAGCTCCAAGCGATTCAATCACCTTTGCGGCCGGCACAAGAAATGCACCGGCAAATCGGTCAGCCGCTTTTTCTTTATCGACTTCGCCGGCAAGCCGGTCGTCGAGTACGAGGTGACCCAACTCGTGAGCGAGTGTGAAGCGTTGGCGGTCTCCTGGCCACAGACGGCCGACCACTACAATGCGATGGAGACCAGCGCGAGCGCTCATGCCCTTGAATCGGGGATCGTCAAATCGAGTGGTGCAAGCCTTTAGCCCTCGTGCTTCCAGCGTGTTCACAAGATCCGGAATGGGATTCAGACCGAGCTCCCAGTGCTCCCGAACAAGGACCGCCGCCAATTCGATCTCATCAAGAGTAGCGATTGAATCCGGGAGATTGCGAGGCAGGGAAAACTGAACGAACCAGGGAGCCGGCACTATGGCACCCAGTTCATGCCAACGCTCCAGTTGATCGCGTGTGTCTGCCAATACCTTGGATTCAGCGAGCTTGGGAAGCTTCCACCGATGTTTATTGCAGTGTTCAACACGCTCCAAATCGATGTTGGCCGTACGGAAAAAATACTCGACTTGCACACCCAACGCGTCAGAAAGCTCAAGCAAGACACTGGACGAGGGAAGCGATTCTCCACGTTCGTACTTGGACACCATCATCGCGGAAACGCTGACTTGTTCGGCCAGCTTGCGCAGGGACAGCCCACTGGCCCGGCGAGCTTGGTGAAGACGTTCGCTGAACATGGTTTGCTCCTTGATAGGTTTACAAACTACTAACATGATACTGATTTGTGTAAATCAGAGTTCATGTGCGGGCGAGATTCAAACTGGTCGCCGGTACGGCCCTTCGCCTCCGCGATGTCTCCGCGGAACGATTCTGCGATACGGCCTGCGCATTTCGGATCACGGGATTAATCCACATCGGACGTGTGGCGAAGGCGCCGAATGAAAAGCCAAGGCCGGAGTTTGATGCGATTGTGAGTGAGTGCGGCTGTTGATTTGAGTGGAACCGGTCAACCTTGCGAGCAAAACGCTCGCGAAGGACCTAAGTTGAATAGCCAATCTCCTTCGAGAAGGATCAATACGCGATGAGTGATATTGGCATTGTTGTCGTTCTGGCCACCAATATCGCGGAGAATTTTTTCACGTGTGGCCTCTTTTCCAAACACGCCATCGCTGGATGGGCCATGTGGCACGATCTCACTAATCGCGTTTCGTACTTGGTTCAGTAAGTCTGAGCTATTGTCTTCCTGCTCCGATATCATCGAAAAGTCGACGTCCGACCGCTCTGCGGCTTCACGCCGCGCAAAGGAGCCGCACAAGAGCACAATCCGATCATCAAGAGGAAGGTGCCCAAGGTTAAGTCGCAGTTTCTCGATCTTGCGTTCAGAGAATCCTGAACATCGGTCATAAGGGGTCGTCATTGAAGAGAGCTTCCTGTGTATCACACATGGGCTTGGTACCCATTGGTGCGGACTCGTCCTTGAGTGGCAAGACACGAACGCTACGACTGTCCCTGTATCGAACCTTGTCGCAGCGGGAGAAGAAGTCGCCCGTTGCGTCAATATAGTAGTTGCGATCCTTGTACTCGATGGGTTCGTCACTCAGGCACAGTACTTCCGATTCAAATGTCTGACTCGCGAGCAGCTTCCTCAAAGAAGGTAACTTTTTGAAAAAATCGGTTTCCGTTTCGTAGTAGCAGTCGATATCGACATGATCGAGGTTGCTGCGAAGCACGAATTGACACGCGAAATCCGAAAGAACGCCTCTCCTCGAGTTGATGATATGTTTGTAGACACGGTTCTTGTAAATCCAGAACTCGTCTACGATTTCCCGATCCTTCGGTGTTTCTCGTCGTGTTGCGGCCGCCAATACGGTTTCCGGTCTTGGCATGGTTGACTTTCCCTTCATATATTCGCAAGAGCGGAGTATGCCTTCGATCGTGTCGAAATTTATGGGACCGCAGAAAAAACCGTCGAACCCGGTATGTTCGCCGGATATGAGATCAATTACGTCGTCAGCGGCAACGCCATGACGACGAAGCACGAAATATACGTCCTTTCCCATAGGTACGCGCCCGGCAATGATGTCCTCCGTCGCTTTGTGATGTTCAATACCCAGTTTTTCCCTGAAGACGGGTTCCATTGAATGAGAAAGCGGGGGGTGTCCAATGTCGTGCAGCAGAGCTGCGGCGCATACCAGGCGACGCTTCGCCGAATCTATGCCCTGGATCGCGCAATACAGCCGTGCCAACTGCATGACGCCGAGACTGTGTTCGAAACGCGTATAACGGGTTGCTCCCGGTTTTCCGTTTGGCGACCTGATCAAGCTGTAGTCGATAGCGCCGAGAAAGCGTATCTCCCTTAACCGCTGGAAAGCGGTAGTCGCGACCAATTCCATCAAGAAATTGTCGTTGCCGGTGACCGTCGAGATGTCGGCTGGCTCGCGAAACCTATGCGTTGGCTTGGGTGAACGAAGGTCGAGGTGCGCCGAGCGCGCCGGATTCATCTCGTATTCCCTCGCATTTCGTGACGTGATGGCGTATCAATTGGTGATGATACCGAAACGCATAGTCTCCATGAAGGATTCTTTTGTGCCGTTAGTGCTGCATTTGGCGGTCTGGTCCCCCGCCGAGGCCCAACTCATCAACGAGGCCCTCGGCCCGCGACTTAAGGGAGGATGGACGTCAACGAAACGTCCAAGCGCACCTGATCGTACGTAACCCTCGGGATCAACCTGCCGCGTTGACCCGCCCTCAATTCCACCAGGCCGTACTGCGACATCGTCTTCAGGGTGCGCGACAGGTTGGATTTTTCTCGTCCCGCGAGCTCCGCCAGTTCTGTGATCGAGTCCGGCTTCTCCCGCGCAATCAGCGACAGCAGCTCCCGGTTGCGCTGGGAAAGCACCTTCGCAAAACTCTCCACCGAGGTAAACCAGACCTTCGCCTCGTCATTCCCTGGCTTGTGCTTTCCGCGCGCGATTGCCATCGTGCGAGCCTTCATTTGCTCGTATTCGGCAATGCCGACTATTAGCGTCTTCATGGGATTGATCCTCTTTCCCGCAGAACCGTATCCACTTCCTTCCAAAAGTCTTCGAGCAACGTCACGGCATCCTTGTAATCGTACGGCCGGACTGTCCGCAGCCGGTGAAGATGGTCAGCCTCCCGGCGTTTGCGCGCGCCCAATCCTCGTCGCACCGTTATCCAATGCGCATTGTCGAACCCGACCAGCCGGGCGCCGTCCGGAGCATGCAGTGTCAGCGAATAGCTGAGCCCGTGCGGTCGCTTTGAAGTCGCCTCGGTTCGCAGCACAAAGAACTTCACCCAATGCCCGAACTCATCGACGAACATTGTCAGGCCGTGAAAGTCCAGCAGGGTATCGAGCGAATGATCGCGGCCCGAGCCCTTCACGGATCTAAGTTATCAGTTGCTGATAACCAGAGCAAGCGCAGGGCTTGATCGATTTCGCAGATCGCGGGTGTGCTCTGGATATCTTGCCCAGTTAGTTCGAACATTAAATTTGAATGATCGACGGGCAGGGTGTTTTCCTTGGGTGCTTCGATGACGAACGTTTTTCGCACTCTCATGGCCCGAGCTTCCTTTCTCCGTAGAATTCTCGATACGCGCGAGAATAATCTCCTGCCTGGCACCGGCAAAGGACTTGAATTAGCGCTTTTGTGCTGATTTGATGCGTTGGCCGGATCATTGATGGCAATGAATTCCCGAATGGTCAGAACTATCCCCAACCAGACAACACCGCATGGCTAAACTCTTCCCCGCCCTCGACCCCGCCGAGATAAACAACCCCGGCGAACGCACCGTCGCCCGTGCGCTGGTCGAGCACTTACCCAACCGCGTGGAGGTCTTCCACGGTTTCAACTGGCTGAGCCGCAGCCGCGCCGGCACGATCATGGAGGGCGAGTGCGACTTCGTGCTGCTCGATGCGGAGCACGGTCTGCTGTTCGTCGAGGTCAAGGGCGGCTCGCTGATGTTCGATGGGAGGCAGTGGGTCCGGGTGGTCCGAGGGGAAGAGCGCTTGCTCAACAAGGACCCGTTCTCCCAGGCACAGCGCGGCATGCATGACATCGTCGGCCTGGTGAAGAACCAGTTCGGACGTGCCGGCGACAACCTGCCCTTTACCTACGGATTCGCTGTTGCGTTCCCCGACTGCAGGGTCGCCGGACAGTTGCCGCCGAGCATCCAGCGCGAGCTGATCCTTGATGCTGCCAGGCTGAGGCAAGTCAACGATTCGATCCGGCGAATCTTTCGCAGCTTCAATCGACCCGACCACCGCGCGCTGACTGACCGGAGCGTCGAGTCCGTCCGCGCGGCATTGTTTCCGAAGTACCAACTGATCCCGGTCATGTGGCGGAAGATCGAGGATCAGGAGGAGCGCTTGCGGCGCCTGACCGACGACCAGCAACGGATTCTCGACATCCTCGCCAACCAGACCAAGGCGGCGATCCGCGGCGTGGCGGGTTCCGGCAAGACGATACTGGCGCTGGCCAAGGCGCAGTCCATCGCGCGGAACGGGGCGCGTACGCTTTTTCTCTGTTACAACCGTCCGCTCAGGGATTGGCTGCGAAAGGCGGTTCCGGAGTCGTTTGCCGACAACCTGGTTGTTGAAAACTATCACGGGATCACCGATGAGCTTTGCAAGGAAGCCGGTGTCCCCTTGTGGGAGATGGGCAGTACGGACACGAAGGAGTTCTGGACCGAAGTGGCCTCAGAGGCCCTTATGCGGGCCTGCGACCGGCTGGGGCCGGAGCACAAGTTCGACGCCGTTGTGGTCGACGAGGGGCAGGATTTCCACGATCTTTGGTGGACGAGCCTGGATTCGGTTTTCCGGGACCCCGGCAACAAGGCCTGCTACTACGTCTTCTATGACCCGAACCAGAACCTGTACGTCGAGCATCCTTCCGTGCCCACGGAGCTCGGCCAACCCTATCCGCTGATTGAAAATTGCAGGAACACAGTTCGAATCGCTGAACACTGCGCCGCTCTGGTTGGCCACGAGAACAAATACCGGGACGGTGCGCCGACGGGAGACGACCCGGAGATCGTGCAGGTGCGCACGTTTGCCGATGCATTCAGGGAGGCGGGCAGGCGGGTCAGAGGGCTATGCATGCCCAACCTGGGAGGGCTCAAGATGTCGCAGGTTGCCGTGCTTGCGCCTGGTTATACCTCGGGGGATTGGCCAGACCGGTTTGGCACGATTCCAGTGGCGAAAGACTATGAACAATGGAGTGAGAATGAGGGTGTTCTGATGGATTCCTGGCATCGCTTCAAGGGTTTGGAGGCTGATGCGATTGTGATTGTTGAGACTTCCGGGCGCGACGGCGTGAAAGAGCGTACCAATCGGTACGTGGCGCGGTCGCGCGCGAAGCATTTGCTGACAGTGATCGACGTGGAAGAGGAGTGAGCAATGTGATGGAGAGATTGAAAGGAGCGACGTTTGGCGATTTATGGCGCGGTGATACGGTCCGCGAAGCGGTGAAGCAGGCATTGGACGAGTTCTGCGCTGAACTGTTTCAGCGGGAAGACCCACAGTCGAACGAGGTGTTGGCAAATTTGGAACTACAGCGCCCGCAGGGTTCGCCGACGCTGCTGGTGGTCACGTTTCGGCCGAACGACAACTAGTAGTAGGCGAGGGTTTCTGAGGTGTAGCAGCTACTGCCCAGCGGCGCTGTCTGCCTGGACGTCCTGTTGGCGACTGCGGGCATGGGATATCGAGGGCAATTGCTTACGGGTTGCCCGGCGTATCATCCGGAGGCTACGGGACCGGGGTGTCCGCGGCGTTGATCTCGGAAGTCACCGACGCGGTGCTCGAGGAAGTGTCCGCCTGGCAGAACCGGCCGCTGGAGCCGGTGTCCGCGATCGTGTACTTCGATGCGCTGCGGGTGAAGATCCGCGACGAGGGTCTGGTGCGCAACAAGGCGGTGTATCTTGCGATCGGGATCACCTGCGACGGCGACAAGGAGGTGCTGGGGCTGTGGATCGAGCAGACCGAGGGGGCGAAGTTCTGGCTACGGGTGATGAACGAACTCAAGGCCCGCGGCACCCAGGACCCGCTGATCGCGGTAGTGGATGGGCTGAAGGGCTTTCCCGAAGCGATCACGACGGTGTATCCGGACTGTGTGGTCCAGACCTGCATCGTTCACCTCATCCGCTACTCGCTGAAGTTCGCTTCGTGGAAGGAACGCAAGCCGCTGGTCAAGGCGCTCAAGGTCATTTACGCGGCGGCCTCGGCTGAGGCCGCCGCGGCAGAACTGGATCGGTTCGAAGCCGGCCCCTACGGGGAACGCTTCGCCGCCGTGGTGGCCAGTTGGCGTCGGCGCTGGGAGGAAGTGATTCCGTTTTTCGCCTTCTCCCCCGAGGTGAGAAAGATTTTGTATACCACCAACGCGATCGAGAGCCTGCACAGCCAGGTCCGCAAGGCGATTCGCAACAAGGGGCATTTTCCCAGCGACCAGGCAGCGACGAAGCTGATGTACCTGGCGCTGAGGAACATCACGGCGAAGTAAAAAAACCGCCTTGGGAGTGGCATGCTGCCAAGGCGCAGTTCGTGATCCAGTTCCGAGACCGATTTGTCCTGGCGGTTTAAACGATGAAAAAACGGCTCGCACACAGAATCTTGTACAGGCCTCTATCCGGTAGCTTGACCACGGCGAACGGAGGCAGTTCACGGCTGCGGTCGCGCTGTGGACACTGGACCGGTCAGAACACCACTGGACGAACAGCTCCTGCAGGGTTTGGTCGAACACCAGGCTGATGACCGTGGAGCACGAATTGGGCCGCTGCTTCGGGCTCAATCACAACGAAGACACAGACGACATCAATTTCGAACTGATGCGCAGCACTGAATCTGCCTACTTCGACTGGATGAAAGACATCAACCGGGAGATTGTCCGACATTCATTCTGGGACGATCCGCCACCGGTGTCGCTCGGAATGCGCCTGATGGTCGAATTACACTACTGACAACGAATTTGGAACCACACCCCGCCCTCGGAAGGGGGTGGGGTTTCTACGTCAGGAACGCGGGTTGCTAAAACTCAGTGACCGAGGCCGCGCGAATTGAGCATCACTTCCAGGTGGTGCCTGATGGCCATGCGCTTCATGTAGCCCAAACTACGATATCTGCGATCCGCACTTAGCTCCCTATATTCATTGCAAGTGTTTGTGTCACTGGGCCGAATCAGGGGCAATGCCCTCACCAGGTTATCGATCGCTTCAAGAGTCTTGCCGCCAACATCGACGGGCGTGTCTCTGCGGTCGGATATGAAATGCGAGACCATGAGGCGGTGCGAATTCGTATCGAAATGAATGTGGTGAAGAGCCACAGCGTGCGCTGCGCCACCTGTGTCGGTGTAATAGTCTCCCGCAATTGAGAAGTCTCCGAAATTCACATCATCTTGGTTGCCCGAAACCGTGTTCATATCGGTGAAAAACCTCCTGTCCGGATACTCAGCATTGCGCGCTGCGCGCACAAATGGGTCTCGCACCATTACTCGGTCAGTAATCCGTATCGTGTCAATGTGTTCCTGCTCAACTCGGTCGAGAAGGAATACATGGTGAGCGACGTTCGTTCCCGTGATCAGGCCAAGAGCCGCTTGTTGTTGCGGTTTCCCTTTATAGATGAAGGCGACCTCGAAATTACGGTATGTCCGCAGGAACCGCGCGATCTCTATAGATCTCGTCCCCCCGCGTAAATACATGGCTGGCACCCAGTTGGGATAGTTCATCAAGTCCAGTGCGGTAATGTGGCCGGCAAGACCAGCATGATCCTCACTATATTCACCGAGCGCGGGGTTGCATACGAGAACAAACCTCATGTCTGAATCCACGAAAGCATTGATAGATATTATTGTGTTTCGATTCCATCTAACCGGCTCAATAATGGGTACCACCCCTCCGATCAGGGCAATTTCTTCAGCCAGATCCCTCAAGGCCAACATTTCATTCTGCTTCCCGCGAAACAACGGAAAATATTTCATGACAACAACGGCTCCTTCAGCCTCTCCCTGATTTTGAATGTCAACGCCTGCGGCCTGGAAAAGGTAAGGCAGGCGTGTTTCAGTGAATTCGGAGATTCACTAATCAAATCGATGTAGGGCTTCCGTTTGCCGCGCTTGCTGATATTTTTCACCATCAGATCATGAGCCCGGTCCGGCTCGAGTTCGCAAAAACGCTCTCTGCACGCTCGATACAGGAGGGAGTTGGGCACACTCGGAACATTCCCGAATGCCTCCGCGACGGCCGAACAGAATTCAGCCTGACGCATGCAATCAAAAATGGTACCAGGATCCGTATTGGACTTGTTGGACGCGGCGCCCCTTTCCTTAACCAGTTCTCCATGGTCATCCAGAACCATGACACCAACCACCGAATCAACCTTTTTCAGAAGCGTCCTTGCTTTTTCTGATGTCGTTACCACATAAATGCGATCGAATACCTTTCGGTAGTCTGATAGCTGTCCTTCAAGACGGGTGAAATCATCGTATTCGGTCTTGACCTCGTAAACCGCTGATGTGTCGTTCATGATCGCTACATCCGCGCGACTGTCACCGGTGCGAAATTCAGTCGTCAGCACGGCATCATACCGGGGGTGTTGCTCAAGATACAGGCGGGTTGCCAGCGTGTTTTTGTAAACGTACTCGCATCGAAATTTCTCCGCGAGCAACGCATAAAAGAAGTCAAACCAACCCGCTAACGGCGTGCTGTTCGAGGGGGGGTTGAAATTGGAAAAATGCTCGGCAAGCTCGCGTATCGCAGACAGATGGTTATCGTTGGCGACGCGCTCCAGGAACGGTCCCCGGAAGATTGGAACTACCCCCCAGAATGACGACATTTCTGCGCCCAACAGCTTCCAAGAGCAAGCAAATAGAGATCAATTTCGATTCCAGACTGCTTACAGTTCGAGCAGCCTAACAGGATCCCCTGCTTCCCGGTAGCCCCCTGCACCCCCGAAGATCGGCAAGCCCAGGGCCAGCACCGAAAGAAAAGACAAAGGAACCCAGTTACCTTCATCCTTAATTCCCAATGAGTTAGTGGGGAGTCGAGCGCTTCATTGTAGGAGAAACACTTAGGGAGAAATAAGGACCTGCTGTCATGGCGCACTATTCGCTGCATCGGTCGAAATTTGCGGTCGCGAACAGGTAGCGGCCGCGGTCGAACCCTGGCGGAGGCTCAACATCATACTGCCGCTAGGATTCATCACCGAGACCATCTTGCGAAACGCGCGGGCGCGATCGCCGAGATCGATAACCCCTGGTGTCGCAACTCATGAATCACGAATAACTCTCCATTGCCAATCACGATCCCGCCCTCGCTGGTGAAAACCACCATGCTTAGGGCCGCTCTTGCGCCCGGCAACCACGTCGCCGAACTTAACAACTGGGGATTTTTACTTCGGCAGAAATGGGGAGTATTACTTCAGCATCGACATCCCTTCCGCTTCCGGCGCCCACGTCGAGTACGCAACCGCTCGTATCCAGCAGCAGATCGAGTACCGGCGCGTGAATCACCTCGAACGATAGGCGGTTGTATGCGGGCACCAGCGCGAGCGCTTCGATGTCATAGCTGGCCACGACGTCGCGAACACTGAACTGATCGCGATTGCCGGACTCGGGCGGTTGCCGAGATTTCATATTTCGCTCCGCCTACTTCTCAGTCTGCCGCAATCCCGTCCGGTGGCTCATCGCTCAATCGGCGCAATTGCAAGGTGGTCCCGGACACTCGGACGGTCCTGTAAATCGGCCTCCTCGCTTATAGGGAAATCGAACGACGATGGCTAAGCGCCAAGGGAGGAATTTATGACCCAGAAAATTTGCCTCATCTATCGCTCCACCATGCGTTGGGATAGAACATTCTGTCTATCACGACTGAGCTGCCTCAAACCTATTAAAGCGCCACTCCAGGAATGCGGGGTCCGGTCTGGCCAGAGGCTCTTGCGGTACTCGCAAGGTAGCCCCATCAAGCCCTTGAAGACTTGCCAAGAGTGGTCCATCGTCGGCGTCGATCACGCTGCGGGAAACATGCACCCTTAGGTCTGAATCTACACCGATTAGATAGGCATCGAATGCCGCGTGGTGGAGTGTCGACATGCAGATTCCGTTGGGGACGGATGCAGGTCCGCCATCCTCGTCCGATTTGATGTGAGCACCTACGAGAAGCTTTCCCAGCGGCAAATTGCTGAACGCGCACCGGTAACCGTAGACTGACCTAACTTGGCTGCTGAACCAGGCTTGGTGATTGCGGTGTTTGGTGATCCGCAACGAGTAGGATAGCTCTCGAATTTCCGTGCCAGCCAGTGGGCGCTCGCCTTGGGCAGAGCTGATGTCCTTGCGCGCTGGATTCGCTGCCGCGAGAAGAACGCGCCCTTCGTCCTGCCTGAAATCCTCAACCCAGACAGGCCAGATCGCTTCGTAGTAGGCGGGCTCTAGGCCGCGGAAGTAGATCAGCGGCGCATGTCGTTCGTAAGCGTTCTTCAGCGAGGCATTCGTTGGATGGTCAGGATCTCGGACCAGATCGTAGGGGAGTAGTCCCGTCTCATTGTCGAAGTCGGCGCTCTGGTCGCGGTACCAGGAGGGCCGCCCGGCGCGTGGTATTGCGGTCCTGATACTCAGTGCTGCGGACATCTGCCGCGGCTTGAATATCCCAAGGGCTTGGCTGGCAAGTTTGATCTGTTTGCCCTTATGTGAGAACCCCCTCGCGATTTTGGCCCAAGGTATCCGTCCCCCAGTAGAGATTGATAGCCGTTCTACCGCCAAGAACGCTTGCGCCCTGATGGCCCAATCAGGGTCGTGGATTCTTTGCGTCCAGTTACTCATCTGAGCTGCACCACATAAAAGACTCCACAATTAGAGTGAGAATTTGAGCTCATCAAAGGGCTCCCAATTCTGACTATCAGAAGGATCGTCAAACCAACAGGGTAACCCTCGTTTCTTTAAGCCGACATCGGTTCAAGTCGGGACTTCCGCTCCCGACTCTTTTCCTCGCCACGCGGCAGCCGCCCACTCCCGATTTTCCGGATGAAGGTCCGTGTTGCTAACCTCTAACAGACGGCGGTCTAGGGCTTGTTTGGCTGCGTCCAACCAAACTTTGGTAGAGGACTGAGCCGGCAGCCCCGCACCATCCACACCCGAATCGCCCAACCAGTCGGAGATGCTCGCTGGGTTGATCGCTACCGAACCTTGATCGTCAATGTTGACCATAACGAACTCCTGCCGCATGCGGCGGCCCTGCTCGTTCTGCCAACGCAAGCGCGCCGCAAGTAGTGCGGTCCCGGGAAGTTGGGCTACCGCGGCGATACGCCCACCGAACACGTACGACCTTGCGCCCCTCAGCATGAGCTGCATCAAGGGCGATTCAAGATCCAGCATGTGGATATCGGACCGCGCGGACGCCCAAGTTCGGTCTAGCGTGACCCGCCATCGGCTTCTCCGCGTTGATAATTCCGCAATGACAGCCTCCGGCAGACGGATTTCCATTACCAGCCCACGGTAACGAGTTGCCACGACTTCGATCCCGAGCTGTTCGAACATCCCCTCAATGAATGCGCGAGCGTGCGCGCCGGTAATGTGAAGCTCACGCTTCGCCTCCTGCGGGTCATAACCTGAAACGTATTCGAAGAGCTCGCGCTGCTTGCTTACGGCACCTCGTGCACGAGCAACCGCCTCGTCGATTCTCGCCCTCGTTCGCTCGATCCCAGCTTCGAGTGAATTCTCTAGAATATCGTCGATTTCGAGCACATCTGACAATTCTCCGACGATGTCCTCTGCCATTCGTTCGTTGTACTCATCGCTCAAAACCGCCATATCTCTGACCACCTGAGTAATGCGCGCATACATGATGCGCAGAATCTCGGCATCCAACGAGTCAGGGGCGTGCACGTTGAACACGACGACCCGTTGCTGCTGGCCGTAGCGGTACAATCGGCCGATACGCTGCACCAGTCTCATCGGATTCCACGGCAGGTCGAAGTTGACCATCACATGGCAACGGCGATGAAGGTTGATTCCCTCTCCGCCTGCTTCGGTTGAGATCAGGAACTGTCCGTCATTCTCAAAGTGTGCAATCGACTCGATGCGTTCCGGTTGTGATTGGCTACCGTGTATGAGACTGACACAGCCCGAGCCGAAACGATCCTCCAGCGCGGCGGCGAGAAAGTCCTGCGTTGCTCGATACTCAGAAAAAATGAGAATCTTCTCCGTGGGATTGGCGCCAAGTACGCTCCGTACAAGTCCATCCATGAACGAAGCCACCTTGCGATCTGCCCGTACCAGCTCCTTCGCTCTCTCAATCAAATCTTCAAGCACCTCCATCTCGCCGGCGAAAAATTCCCTGGCATCGCCAGCGTATTTTTCCTCCCACTCTCCCGAGTAGCGTTCATCGGGCGCCTCGTCCGCATAGCCCGCTTCGTCCATTTCCATTCGCAGCCGATTACACCGTCTTTCCAGTGCCCGAAGAATCGCCGCCGCGCTCGACGCCGCAAGCTTGCGATAAATTGTCATCACAAACCCGATCGCTACTCCCGCCCGCCCCATGGCGCGGCCTGCGGCGTAACCCCGCAGCAGATATCTTCGCAAGCGCCACTCGAATTCTCGCGCGGCCTCGCCTGTCTCGACTCCGATCGCATGAGTCGTTTTGCCCTTGAAGATAAAGTTTCCCTCCACGTCCGTGACATCGGCCTTGCGATTGCGAATCACCATTTCGCGCAGGATTTCCGGGTGCAACGACAACCTCGCAATCTCGCGCCGCAATTCTGGCCGCAGCAATTCCAAAATGGCCTGAAATTTGTCGTGCATCCCTTGGTGGGGCGTGCCGCTCAACAGCAGCATCGCATCGGTCTGCCGCCGCAAATCTGCGGCAAGGCGAAAGCGGTCGGAAGCATCAATCTTGCGGCCCCACTGGCGTCGGGATAGCCTGTGCGCCTCATCGAAGATCACGATGTCCCAGGAATCCGCGGCCATCAGCAATTCCTTGTGGTCGTCTCTCTTCAGCAAGTCGATAGAACCGATCACATGGTCATGCAGCCGCCAGTGACGTACGTCGTTGACTCGGAAATCCACGCCGTAAATTTGAAAATCTCTCATGCCAAACTTGTAGTCGAGTTCTTGCTGCCACTGCCTGGTCAGGCCTGCGGGCGTCACGATTAGAATTCTCCGGAAGTTGCCTCGTTGCTTCAGCGCCGCGAGCAGCATTCCGACTTCGATCGTCTTGCCCAGACCAACATCGTCCGCGATCAACCAATTCAAATTTCCGGACGCGAGTATGTGGTGAACAAGGTGGATCTGGTGTGGCAAAGGATCGATCTCCAAATGGGAAAGTGCCCCGGTGTTTTCATTCCAGAGCTCCAGCGCATGCGCAAGGCAACGCAGCCGCAACCGTTCGGCCTCGCCAGGGGTGGGTGGTCTCGGACGGAGGAAACTGTGTTTAACGCCTCGGATGGGCTTTAGGTTTTCCCAAGGTAACCAAACTCGAACGGCGGTCGCCGGAAAGTCGACGAGAGCTTGCTCGCGTCCGCCCAGTTCCCGGAGCTCAACGACTACACCTTCGCCAAGCGGTTTCCGTCCCCGCGATCTCGGCACATCCTGAACATACATTCCGAGTTGCAGGCCGCAGCAAATTTCTCGGAGAGGAACGCGATCCGTGGGTTGTCCAGAAAACCAATCGACCGAAATTACAAGTTCAGTTTGGTCGCGAACGATCCCTTTTACGACGCCGACTCTGTCTCGCTTCCTGAGACGTACCCAAGCGCCCGTAACTGGTTCCAATGTGGGTCTATTCATCCGTATTTCCAAGCGCTCGAAACCGAAACTTGCGCCCGTTATCAAGCACTGTCGTGCCTGAGTTGCTCTTCCAGCCCGGTGCGGATGCGGACTGGCAGTACCCCCAGTCGATTTAGTAGTTGATTGCGCGGGGTTGTGTAACCTGGAAAGTGGTTCTCCTCGTTGCCCAGATCACGTTCGCCGACTATCGCGTCGAAACCGGCCATCCACATGTTTCGCAGTTCGGGATGTGCCTCCATGTGGTCGAGCCAGTACAGCATGAAGTAGTTGAACGAGCAAAACGCAAATCGTAACCGGTCGCTGCAATACCATTCATTGAATAACTCGTCCAACAACCGCTCAATTTCTGCCACGTCGGGTAGCGCCGTTGCCATGCGAACCAGACGCAACGCTACCGGCCAACTCAGTACTCCATGTTTCGAGGCGGTCGCGCTGGAACCGCGAGCCGCCCACCAAGAAACCCGACCCAGGTCAATGCTGAACTCTGACCGGTCACTCCAGAACTCCCTGAGTTGAATCGCTACTTCGAGTTCGTCCGGCGTCATTCGGCACGAAAGCAACCGCTCCACTGCACGCCTGGTTGCACCCCAGAAACGAACGTCGAACAAATCGGTCAGCAACTGGATTCCATGATTGTCCCACCCATATCGTAAGCCCAAGTCGAGCGCGACCTGCTCTGCCCTCTCTCGTCCGGATACCCTGCCCTCTACGCGGACTTCATCCGCGAGTTCGAGACGAGTCGGGAATTCGTCGAACTCATCTGCGTCCAAGACGTAATCCTGCCAGTCGAAGTCGGGCGCGTCGGCATCGATGTCGGCGTATGCCACATCCTCGTCGAACAGACTGGAATCCAGCGCGTCGGGGGTAACGGCTCTTTCATCCCCATTGGACAGGCCTGTCCAATCGTGGGCTAGAAACGGAGTTTGAGTAGTTTCGCGTACACTTTCTTCCGCGTGGGTTTCCTGAGCAAGAGCGGTTTCGTAACTTGAATGGCGCGGTGGCGCTTTTTTGCTGTCACATGCCGGTGTATGACTTTCACCGTCGAAACGCCGTCGTTGGGAGCGGCGATCAAGATCGTTTGCACGCAGCCAGCGCCAGTCTTGCGAATCGAGCCTGTCCGAATCGCAGTCAGCGCTCATGATCGACAGGAGCAGTACGGCACACGCCCGGTGGATGATGGATCGATGTTCAGACCAAGTTCAAATATCGTGCATGTAGGCTGTACGTCGGCGCCCCTGTGGTTGGGAGCTGCGGAACGCCGGCCCCTATCGTCGACCATAGTGCGTAAGCGCATATTGTTGTTCTTGAGTGCCCAATCGGCCACGAAACTCTCGGTCCAATCACATTGGCCGCATTGTCGAGTTGACTAGATGGGGTGTCAAGCGCGACTTGGCGGACGGGAATTCGGCTTGCGGGAGCGGAGCGCACCGATGAGCTTTGCAAGGAAGCCGGTGTCCCCTTGTGGGAGATAGGCAGTACGGACACGAAGGAGTTCTGGACCGAAGTGGCCTCAGAGGCCCTTATGCGGGCCTGCGACCGGCTGGGTTCGGAGCACAAGTTCGACGCCGTTGTGGTCGACGAGGGACAGGATTTCCACGATCTTTGGTGGACGAGCCTGGATTCGGTTTTCCGGGACCCCGACAACAAGGCCTGCTACTACGTCATCTATGACCCGAACCAGAACCTGTACGTCGAGCATCCTTGCCTGCCCACGGAGCTCGGCCAACCCTATCCGCTGATTGAAAATTGCAGGAACACAGTTCGAATCGCTGAACACTGCGCGTCGCTGGTTGGCCACGAGAACAAGTACCGGGACGGTGCGCCGACGGGAGACGAACCGGAGATCGTGCAGGTGCGCACGTTTGCCGATGCATTCAGGGAGGCGGGCAGGCGGGTCAGGGGACTCTGCATGCCTAACTTGGGAGGGCTCGAGATGTCTCAGGTTGCCGTGCTTGCGCCTGGATTCAGCGCCGAGGATTGGCCGGATCACTTTGGAGCCATCGCGGCTACGAGGTGCTTTGAAGAGTGGGGCCGGAATGAGGGTGTCCTGATCGCTTCGTGGCATCGATTCAAAGGCCTGGAGGCCGATGCCATTGTGACCATCGAGACACCGGTCAGGGACGATGCTAGGGAGAGCGTGAATCGTTACGTGGCCAGGTCGCGGGCGAAGCATTTGTTGATTGCGATCGAGGTGGACGAGCCTTGAATTCGCGGAAATCGGCAAGACCGAGGATGCCTTTAGCCCGGGCGAATAGGTAACCATTACCGATGACTATGCGCGATACGGGTCGGGGCAGCTACAAGTCTGGCAGTAACATCGCCCGGCGGACGAGCAACGGCACGAGGCACCGGGATCTTAGTCGAGCCTCAGCGCGGATGCCCTATTGCAGGCACTGAATCGCCAACACCAAAGTAGGGCCCGGGGCGCCAAGCTGTTACAGTCGCACACGATTAAACAGTCCACTATCGATCTGCCGGTTGAGGCAGAACGGCAGCAGCCTCCGACGCTGCCGGTGGTGACGTTTCATGGCAGTCATTAGCAGTTTGCGAAATTCCTGGAGGTGAAGCAGTTGCTATCGTTCGGGGCGGTTTGCCAGACTATTCTGGTGACGGTGCAGGCAGTGGGATTTCTGGGGCTGTGGTTTACGAATTTGCCAGCTTATCATTCGCTGGTCATTAGATATGTGGGCCATGTTTATGGTACGTATATGGTGGTGTCTAGCTAGTTCTTGTCCGTAAAGGGCGGGTTTCGAGGCGGAGGTTGAGTTGGAAGCGACCTCGCACTTTGCCACAAATCCGGTTGGTTGGCAAAAAAGGTGGATTGCGCACGGGCTCGCGCCCGTCGAGCGTCACCGGGGCCGTGCGGTTGGCCGCTCAATGCGTCGATTTTCAGGCGTCGGGCACGGTCGCTCGCCGGTCTGCTTGAACCGGTACACGGCGATGACTGGCGGAAGGTGTCAGGCTGGCCGCGGGGGCGGTCGCACGAGGCGCATCAGGTTGTGGGCGAACACGGCCGAGTGCACGTAGGCCTGGAAGCGCGGCCAGCCGCGCCAGCGACACAGGCCGAGGCCGAAGCAGCGTTTCAGGTAGGAGATGCCCGCCTCGATACCGGCGCGAAAGCGCTTGAGTTGCCGGTACACCCACGGCGAGGGGGACATGTCGGTCTCTTTCATGCCGCGTTTCTTGTGGAACATCGCATGCGTCACGCCGAGCGCCTTGGCCTGCTTGAGGTTCTCGCGCGAGGCGTAGCCGCCGTCGAAGGCCGCGTGCGTCGGCGCCGTGCCATAGTGTTCGATATGCCGCTCGAGCATCGGCAGGCAGCGCGCGCTGTCGGCCGGATTGCCCTTCTCCACCACCGTGTCGAGCACCAGTCCGCTGCGTCCGGTGGCGAAGTTGACCTTGTGGCCGAAGTGCGTGCCGCGGCCGCCCTTGACGATGATGTCCGTGTGCGGCTCGAACAGGCTCAGCACCTTCTCCGTCGCCGGCACCGTCTCGCCGTCGAACACGCGGCGTTGTGTCTGGTCCACGACACGCAGCAGCAAGTCCCTGGTTTCGCGGACGTTTTGTGTCCATGATGCGGCCCACGGCGGCGCCGCGGACGCCACCGCCGGCAACGCCCCCTCGGCGTAGCCCAGCGTGCGCTGCGCCAATCGCAACAACTTGCGGTAGGTCTTCGCGCGCCGTGCGCCCCGTCGCGACCCGATCTCCAACGTGCGCCGCTTGGCTGCCCGACGGTGATCGTGAAACACCACGACTTGCGGCCCCAAGCGCTTGCGCGCCGTGCCGAGCAACCGGCTCAGCACGCGTATCCCGTCGTACAGCAGGCGGCTGTCGGCAGGTTCCAGGATATGCGTATGGGTCACCGTGCTGTCGACACGTAGCCGGTTTCCGGTTTCGATCCCCGCCGCGCTCGCCACGCCAAGCAAGTGCCGATTGATGCGCTCCCAGGTCGTCGCGCGCACCGCGCCCAGCGCCGCCTGCAGCGCCGACTTCTTCGGCAGCCGGGCCGCGTCCACGCGCGCAAAGCGTTGCGCCGAACGCGAGTCCCGCAACGCGAACTCCAATCCCCGGCAGGTCTCCTGGCGCAGATGCTTGAGTACCGCGCAACGCAGAATCGTCTCGCAGGTCAGCCCGTGGCGACCGCGCGCCGCTCCCGTATCGGCGCCCAGATCGGCGGCGATCTCGTCGAGCAACTCCGGGTGCTCGTCCAACCAGACCGACGCCCGCTCCAAGCCGTCCGCGAGCGGATGGTCAATGGCGGGCGGATCGAATAAACTTGTTTGTGCGGTGCGTTTCGCGCGCATTGTGCCTCCGGCGTTCTCGGTTTTTCGCGTTTTGCTTCAGATCCAAGACAAGAATAGCCGAAACGCCGGTTTTCCACTACCTTAAAACGCCTGTTTGTCCAGTTAAATCAACCCATTAGGACTTTACGGACAAGAACTAGCTATATTGGTCGTGTGAGGTAGTGCCGAGTAGGAAGCGGCGGCCAAATGTTGAGAAGTTGATGAGCGAGTCAAATGCTCTGTGTTGAAGAGACTTCCCGGAAAGCTATTATTCCCGTCCGGAATCGAATCTGTAGCCCCAAAAGGCAGGCGACTCAAACTTCTGACGCGCGAAGCGAAGAGATTCACTTGCCCTCTCCAATTGAGGGAATAATTTTACTTACAATGAGTTGCGCACTGTGAACAAATCGACGGACACTGACTACCTCGAGAGGACTTTTCGGAGCAATTCGTGGAAACATTTTCAGATCCATGCCGATCACCGTCTACGAGCATTTCAATTCTACATCACCATATCCACCGCTCTTATGGGTGCCGGGCTATTGACGTCTAGGTCCTCAGAGAACGCTTCGATATTGATCACTATTGGTCTGTTTGTTGCGTTTTTTTCATTTATATTTTGGAGACTTGACAAGAGAACTAGAACACTTGTCCAGAATGCGGAACGCGCGATAAAATTTTTGGACAATCAATATGAACTTGAGGACGTAGATGCAGCACCACATCCCCTAAAATTGTTCGAGCGAGACGATCACATAATGCAAGAAAGCCTTTGCAAAAGAATTTTGAGCGGTCAATTCAGCTACAGCGACTGTTTAGGGCTCGTATTCGGGATAATCGGGAGTATCGGGCTATTTTCAGCATTGCTAGCAATTTTTGGATTAGCCTAGTGTCCTGTCACACATAATATGCCGTAAACAATCATGATGTGCTAAGTTACCTCTCCGTCTATTTTCAGACGGAGAGGCTAATGGTTGAGAGATACAAAGTCACGCTACAGGCGGACGAACGAGCCGCCCTTGCAGCCATCGCACGTAAGGGTTCGCACCGGTCTCGCAAGGTGATTAACGCGTTGATCTTGCTGAACTGTGACGAGGGCGAGTTGAGTCAACGCCGCGTGCGCGGTGAAGATGTGGCTGAGGTGCTCAAGGTCAGTATGCGCACGCTGGATCGGGTCAAGAAGCGGTTCGTCGAAGAGGGGCTGGAGACCCTATTGAGCGGTCGGCCGAGCCGGCGACGCTACCGACGCAAGGCGGACGGAGAGCTCGAGGCGCGCCTGATTGCGCTGAGTTGCAGCGAGCCGCCGAAAGGCTATTCTCAGTGGTCGCTGCGGTTGCTCGCCGACCGCGCTGTGGAGCTTCAATACATCGACAGCATCTCCCACGAGACGGTCCGCCGGGTGCTAAAAAAAACGAACTCAAGCCTTGGCGGAAAATCGGTTGGGTGATTCCCCCCGCGGGCAACGGCGAGTTTGTCGCGGCGATGGAACGGGTGCTCGACGTCTATCGACGCCCATACGATGTCACCCAGCCGGTGGTGTGCATGGATGAGACGCCGCGCCAACTCATCCGCGAGACGCGCACGCCCCTGGCGCCGCGGCCCGGACGCCTTGAACGCCATGACTACGAATATGAGCGCTGCGGCGTGTGCAACGTGTTCATGGCCACCGAGCCTTTGGCTGGCAAACGATTGACCAAGGTGACCGAGCGAAAGACCAAGATCGATTGGGCGCGGTTCATTCAAGAGATCGCCGAGCGCTACGTGGACGCTGAGCGGATCACGTTGGTCATGGACAATCTGAATACCCACTCCCCGGGTGCGCTCTACGACGCTTTTCCTCCCGATCGAGCCAAAGCACTTCGGGACCGCTTCGAGTTCGTTTATACGCCGAAGCACGGCAGTTGGCTCAACGTCGCGGAAATCGAACTCAACGTGATGATCGGCCAATGCCTGCGTCGGCGCATTGACAACATCGAAGCGTTGCGGGAGGAGGTATCCGCCTGGCAAGCACACCGCGATCGGTTGGAAGCAACCGTCAACTGGCAGTTCACAGCGCAAGACGCCCGCATTAAACTGGAGCGTCTATACCCGACATTTCAGACGTGACATGACACTAGCAATGGAAATTATAGGTTGCGATAGATTCTTTGCTAGGTACACGTGAATATGACCAATAGTTCAACTTTTCGAGAGTGTCTGAAGGATCATACTGGATTGCAAACGCGAGCCCAGAACGCAAAGGAGCGCTTAATCGATATTCGAACAGAATTTGCGCGTTGTGCAAGTCAGTTTAGAAACTACAAGGCGTTTGTATTCTGCGGTGGATCACTTGGTCGTGGGGATATTGGAGTTAAGTCGGATCTAGATCTGTTTGTAGTAACTACGAATGCAGAAAAAAAACTAAAGCGACTGACAGAGGTTCGCTTACTGGCCCACGCGATTGAGATTAACGAAAAGCTTCGATACGGACCATTTAGCAACGATGGAAAGTATCTAAAGGTTTATTCTCAAGAGGCGATGCTAGGTGCCTTAGGGGCGCCGCATGATGATAGCGAAAATTTATTTACGGCTCGAATGCTACTACTTCTAGAGAGTAGGTGTGTTTGTGGAGAGCAGGCTTATGCGGACTCTCTGAGGCGCGTTATCGAGCATTACTTTAGGGATAGACGAGGAAAGCGATCTTTTCGCCCTTTGTTCTTACTCAATGATTTGTTGAGATATTGGAGAACGCTTTGCCTAAATTACGAATTAAGTCGAGACATTCAAGGCAGGCCATGGAGGAAGAAGAACATTAATCTAAAGTTCAGTCGCATGTTAACTGTGTTTGGGACAATTCTTCCTGTCGTAGCACGTAAGATGGATAGTGGCGACGCTGTGTATAGACTGGTGGCGTTGTCTCCTCATGAGAGATTCGCTTTCGGACTAGATAGGCTGAACGATGAATCTTTGCTGCCGAGGTATGTTCAGTTTCTTGATGACTATGAGGTTTTTTTGCGTTGGAAGGAAATGGAAAGAGCGGAGCTAGAGGAGAGACTTGACGAGTTGGATAAAGAATCTAGAGTACTTGCTGGTAGATTCTCCGACTTTATGCATGCGGCTGTAACTCATTCAGCTCTCGATCCGAATATGAGAAAGTACTTGGTATTGTAGCGGTGGACTCAAGAAGTTCTCAGAAGTTTTTGTTCCTAGAATTCTTGGATCCGGCAATTAACGGCTTGTTGCTTCGATTGCGACGCGAATTTACGGGTGGAGATCTGAACGCTAGTATACACGTTACGGTACGTGGTCCGTACAAAAATGCAATTAAAGAAAGTGTTGTTAGGAGATTTCAGAGATTACTTGATTGTGAACCGATCCTCATTCACGGCATAGGGATGTTTTCGAATCCTAGTGAATTTGTTGTTTACATTAGGATCTCCAGTGAACGGCTGCGGAGAATATGGTGGAAGCCGGATTATCCGAAAAGTAAATATGGGTTTAATCCACACATTTCTCTATACAGGGGTAGCGATAGAGCGTTGGCAGAGAAGATAAGGAGTTTTCTGGATGCAGAGGGGGTTAAGTTGATTTGTACTGAATTTAGGCTTACACCTTACACGTCGAAGCAGACGGAGTTTTTTTCACCGGATTCACTTCCGGTAGAGCACCTTTTTCTTCGGCTCTCCAACATGCGCCTTGTACGTGCGGATATAGTTCAAAGGGCGGCGAATCTTGTTAGATCGCACCAACGTATGTGCGAGGACACAACGAAGGGAATGGAATAAAGGCGTGGGCTATGTGGCGTCCGGGTAGGTGGTTTTCGAACCGTTAGTCCGCGTTCAATATTTGTCTCTGAAATACCTTAGTCGGGTCCATCGAGCCTGTAAGGATTTTTGTGTGTGCGAGCCATACCATGAACTATTCGATTGGAGATAGGTATGGCGAAGAAACACGACGATGGGATCTCTCGCGACATGCTGGGCGCTGAGATGGATATCCATCTGGCCGATCCACCCGAGCGCCAAGCCGGCAACCACCGCAACTTCACGTCTCGCAAGACGGTCGACACCGGCAGCGAGAGGACCGTGCTGGACATCCCCCGGGACCGCCAGGGCCGATTCGACCCGGTGCTGATCGGCAATTACCAGTGGCAATTCCCTGGTTGTGACGAGAAGATCATCGCGATGTACGCGCGGGGTCTGAGCACGCGTGACATTCAGGCACATGTCGAGTAGCTGTACGGGATCGGGGTGTCTGCGGCGCTAGTCTCATCTGTCAACGACGCGGAGCCAGAGGAAGTGTCCGCCTGACAGAACCGGCCGCTTGAGCCGGTGTACGCGATCGTGTACTTCGATGCGCTGCGGGTGAAGATTCGCGACGAGGGCCTTGTGCGCAACAAGGCGGTGTACTTGGCGATCGGGATCACCTGCGACGGCGACAAGGAGGTTCTGGGGCTGTGGATCGAGCAGACCGAGGGGGCGAAGTTCTGGCTACGGGTGATGAACGAGCTCAAGGCCCGCGGCACCCAGGACCTGCTGATCGGTGTCGTGGACGGGCTGAAGGGCTTTCCGGAGGCGATCACGACGGTGTTTCCCGACGGTGTGGTCCAAACCTGTGTCGTTCACCTCATCCGTTACTCGCTACCCCTTGTCACGTGTCGATTCTGCAGTGGACGCGATCTGCAAAGGATCGGAATTTTCGCCAATCTATTCATCCTGTCGCTGTTTCCAGACAGGGTTGTTTGTTCCGCAGTGGAACAAACGTGCCTCGATCAAGGTTGGAGATTCGCAATCTCATCCCGCAGCAGCACTCATGCGGCGGACAATATGTTCTCCCAGTTGGGTGAAAGCGAGCGCCGTTCTTTCGCTTGCACCCATACCTGTCCCCCGTTTCGATAGACCTGACTGTATGCGTAGTGTGCGAGCTTATACGACGTCGGCAAGTCGTATGGAACGTTACTCTCATCGAAACGTGTCTCCAGTTCCTCTCTGCTGGTACGGTTGCGCACTGTCCATCGTTCCAGGTGCTCCTCTGCCGCGAGCAGGTCCGACTTGCTCGAGTTACACCCTTGGTGAGCTAGGACAAAGTTATGGCCGAGATCCCACGCAAATAGTCGCCAGGGAATGAAGTGGTCGACATCCCCGGCCGACCTCCTGATGTCCTTGTTGCAATAGAAACAGCGGCTCCGCTGCACTTCCCTTAGAAGATCACGGTATTTTTTCAACGAACCGCGTTGAGCCCCGAAGAGGAACGACCTTAGATCGGCGTCTTCGCCCAGCAGCTGGGGATTGCGGCGCTGGACGAAGTGCGACCACGCCCCCTCTATCATGTCGACCACCATCGGATAGAAAACTTTGAAACAGTGGGCAACCCCCGGTTTGAGCCATACATTCGCACCTGAATCGATGTTCTCGTACAAAAAATCCAGGCGTTCGGATCCGACGGTCTGCAACTTCCAAAGCGGCATCTTTTTGACCGTCACCTCAACTGTGCTCCTTACTTGGTTCCAGTCCACCTCGCTCCTCTCCAGTTTGGCCAGGGAACCTTGGTAACAGGCGTGCTGCTCGGCCACTTTGCGCACGATCGCCGCCTGCGGACCTGTGTTTTGGCTCAGGATCTCGTTTTCGTCACGAGTCCCAAACAGTCTGACTTGGGGCCAGTACAAGCGGATAAACTGTTCTGCTATGTCAGCGGTGGATAGCTTCAATCGGCCCCCACTCTCTGGATTCTTGACGATACAGAGGTCGGCGATGGCATGGAGCAGCGCGAACTTGTAACTGGAGGTGAATAACCCCTCGGCTAAAAGTCGCTGAAACGAACGAAGGAATGCGAGCTGCTCTTCGGCAGTAGGAGGACTTGACGTGGTCATCGGTCCCAATACGCTGCACGCTTGGGCAGTACCCAGCGAATGCCACCTCTTGGGTCAGCCACATCGTCGTCGAATCGGGGAATTATATGGATGTGCGCATGTTGCACGGTCTGACCGGCCGCCTGCCCGTCATACAGCCCCACATTGAAGCCGTCCGGATTGAACCGTGACTGAAGCTTAGCCCTTACCCTGGCCACGAGACTCCATATGTCCGCCTGAATGTAGGTACTCTGCACAAATAGAGTCTCTGTATGCACCTTGGGGACCACCAGGGTATGACCCCGACTCACGGGGTACCGGTCCTCAACGGCCAATGAGTGCTGTGCCTTAGCCACAATGCGATCTTCGTGTATGTCGCAAAATGGGCAGTTGGCCAGTCGCTTGTTTCCCTGCAGTAACTTGCTTGCACCCTCCCGGAGCTCTCGATGCCACCAGATTCTTCCTTCGATGAGATCGGTGTCGTCTTTGGATACGGTGAGAGTGGCGATCTCGTCCAAGTGGCGACTCATTACTACCGCTGACACCGCTGCATCAAACGCGTCTTCGGAGCGTGTGGCCTTGCATGCGAGCGTGTGATCTACTTCGGGACAATGCTCTGCCAGATACGCTTCTCGCTCATTAACGCTTGCCTTGTTCACCGGGCCGGTGAGCAGCCTCGGATAAATCTCGACCACCAAGGGAGTTTGTACCTTGTGAAAGGGCCAGATCGAGAAGCCCTCTGCTCGGAGTGTAGCCAAGTAAGGGATGCCACGAATTGATCCCGTCCCTACTGTACCCGCGCCGCCGATCTGGAACACGCTCTTGGGATTCGAGCCCTTTCGGTTTGACGCTTGTTTTTCCGTGCGCCGAAAGTGCTCGGGCAGGTTCGGCTTTGGCCTCCCAGCCCTTCCCCAAAACGGGTGTTGGCAACTGCTCAGCCATTCTGTTCCCTGCCGGGCAACGAGATGCCAAAGCTCCTCGATCGTCGTCACACCTAATTGCTTTGTATACCACCGCGGAAAGGAAAAGGCGAAGTCCAAACCAATGACAACATCATTGTCGGCAGAGGTATCACGGATCAAGTGTGCCATTACCTGGTCACGATCACGCCCCGACTCCAGGCGCACGAGGCGACCGTCGTGGACCTCTGCAAGCCATATCTTGGAGGATGCACGAGATTTTGCACCGGACCAGTCGATGGCGATGACGCGGGTCATGGGCGTGCCGGAAGTTCGTGCTGGGTATCCATTTCCAGATTCTTCGTCACTTTAGGCAAGTTCTTCTCGGAGCGAAGTAACCTCTGCTTCGCGTTGATCGGCATGCAAAAGCGAAGCGTGAATATCTCAAGAATTTCAATTCGTCAGCCAGCAAACGATGAGTCAGTCGAAGCCAACGCCGACCGCGTTTCCGGCAGGATAGTGCAATTCGAGAAACTGCAACGTGGAGCCAATTGAAACTATATCCTCCATGCCGACGATGCGCTGAATCCGCTCTCTCTACAGCTTATCACCGGCGCTCAGGGAAAAGGATTGGAAGAAGGTGGTGGGGAGCGATATTCATTGGGGCCTTTGCCTGTAGACAACACTAGATCGGAGCGATACGTTGTTGCGGACTTCGAAAGTTGCGGAACTGGAGATAGCGATGGATTTGGAGAATATAACGAGGAGTCACGTGCTCGAATCGATATTCGAATTTAGGCGACTTGGTCGGCGTGAATTTCTTGAGCGGTACAAGATTGAAGGAGCGCGCACCCGCTGGATTGTTTACGAAGGTCGCACGTACGATGCCAAAGCCATTGTTGGTGTGGCTTACGGCCACGCGCGGCCCGAAAAGGGGCCATTGACGGGAAGCGACAAAAAATACACTACCGACTATGCGCGAGGCGTACTCAATCGGCTAAATTTCGAGGGCGTGAATAACGAATCGGATCATTCAATACCGTCCGAGGTAGCCGATGACGGCTCATTTGACCCAAGTATCGTCTGCGATACACGGAAACGAGCAATACATGCGATCTGTCTGCGTCGAGGCCAGAAAAAGTTTCGAGATTCGTTGCTTGAAGCCTATGGAAGTCATTGTGTGGTCACTGATTGCTCAGTTCCTGATGTTCTCGAAGCCGCGCATATCTTTCCCTATCAGGGTTCTGACACGAATAAAGTCGCCAATGGGCTCTTGCTGCGGGCCGATATCCATACGCTATTCGATAGTGGATTGTTGGCAATAGCGCCAAAATCCATGACTGTCCTAGTGTCATGTCACGTCTGAAATGTCGGGTATAGACGCTCCAGTTTAATGCGGGCGTCTTGCGCTGTGAACTGCCAGTTGACGGTTGCTTCCAACCGATCGCGGTGTGCTTGCCAGGCGGATACCTCCTCCCGCAACGCTTCGATGTTGTCAATGCGCCGACGCAGGCATTGGCCGATCATCACGTTGAGTTCGATTTCCGCGACGTTGAGCCAACTGCCGTGCTTCGGCGTATAAACGAACTCGAAGCGGTCCCGAAGTGCTTTGGCTCGATCGGGAGGAAAAGCGTCGTAGAGCGCACCCGGGGAGTGGGTATTCAGATTGTCCATGACCAACGTGATCCGCTCAGCGTCCACGTAGCGCTCGGCGATCTCTTGAATGAACCGCGCCCAATCGATCTTGGTCTTTCGCTCGGTCACCTTGGTCAATCGTTTGCCAGCCAAAGGCTCGGTGGCCATGAACACGTTGCACACGCCGCAGCGCTCATATTCGTAGTCATGGCGTTCAAGGCGTCCGGGCCGCGGCGCCAGGGGCGTGCGCGTCTCGCGGATGAGTTGGCGCGGCGTCTCATCCATGCACACCACCGGCTGGGTGACATCGTATGGGCGTCGATAGACGTCGAGCACCCGTTCCATCGCCGCGACAAACTCGCCGTTGCCCGCGGGGGGAATCACCCAACCGATTTTCCGCCAAGGCTTGAGTTCGTTTTTTTTAGCACCCGGCGGACCGTCTCGTGGGAGATGCTGTCGATGTATTGAAGCTCCACAGCGCGGTCGGCGAGCAACCGCAGCGACCACTGAGAATAGCCTTTCGGCGGCTCGCTGCAACTCAGCGCAATCAGGCGCGCCTCGAGCTCTCCGTCCGCCTTGCGTCGGTAGCGTCGCCGGCTCGGCCGACCGCTCAATAGGGTCTCCAGCCCCTCTTCGACGAACCGCTTCTTGACCCGATCCAGCGTGCGCATACTGACCTTGAGCACCTCAGCCACATCTTCACCGCGCACGCGGCGTTGACTCAACTCGCCCTCGTCACAGTTCAGCAAGATCAACGCGTTAATCACCTTGCGAGACCGGTGCGAACCCTTACGTGCGATGGCTGCAAGGGCGGCTCGTTCGTCCGCCTGTAGCGTGACTTTGTATCTCTCAACCATTAGCCTCTCCGTCTGAAAATAGACGGAGAGGTAACTTAGCACATCATGATTGTTTACGGCATATTATGTGTGACAGGACACTAGTAGCAACAGAGTTGGATAACAGCGAATATCAATCGATGCGTGATCGCCGAATTCGATTACCCCAAAGAGAGGATCAGCGTCCCAGTGCCGAAGCTCTCAGGGAGCATTTGAAGCGCTTCGGTTGGAAACTCTGACGAAATAGTTGGCGCGATGGGATTGGCGTGAATCACCATTGGTTTTCTTAAGAATTGCATATGCGAACCTGGCCACGTTCACCTACCCTTGACCTGATAATGCAGTTCCTCCTTCTCAGCCGGCTTCATGTCACTGATCGGCTCGAAGGCGCATCGTACTAAGCTTGCCACTCCACCAGTTGCTGGTCCTGCTTAAGGCGCGCCCTCTGATGCAGGGCGGCGAGAAAGATGTCGTCCAGCGAGGCAC
Organism: Candidatus Rariloculaceae bacterium; assembly: GCA_965237785.1. Classification (GTDB taxonomy): domain Bacteria; phylum Pseudomonadota; class Gammaproteobacteria; order Steroidobacterales; family Rariloculaceae; genus UBA6522. The sequence goes on along the minus strand of OZ250159.1, from coordinate 3,069,685 downwards.
TGTCGTCGAGAATTCCCGGCAGCGAGTACCGTGCCTCCATGAAAAGCTGCGCTTCCCTTGGCGGTCCGACCCAGGCATGTTGCCACCATTCCAGCATGCGTCCACGAGCATCGGCCATGGCGCCGGAAGAGGGCAGCCGATCACTCTTACTCAGGTTGATGTTGCCCCGGGTCGGCAGCAGATTCCAAAGATCGTTGTTGCGCCAGCGCGCCCAGGGAAAGCAGTGGTCGATGTGTGGGGAGGATTTGATTCGCGACGCCGACCACACGCAGGTCAGCGCAAATCCATCATCGCGCAACTGCTTCGCCCGCTTTAGCGCCATGCTGGTGTCGTAGCTACTTTCGGTCCACTCGAATGCATCGTCGGTTGCCGGTCCACCTTCGGCCATCCCATCCCCGTTCGCAATCACGTCGTGGATGGAGGCACCCTCCCATCTCATTGCGCTATTCCGGTTTGCGGCGCTATCCCAGTCCGCCGTCAACTGACGCCACTCCCGAACGATGACCGGATCCAGCCAGCAGGCGTACTGGCCGAGCGCCTGCCATAACTGCGCTGGAAACCGGAAGCGGCCGAATTTCGCCAGATATTCTCGTGAGAGCACAATGGGTCCGGCGGCGGCCCGCACCGGCCGGAACTCCGACTCGAACAACTGCCGATTGGCGGAACCCGGATAAGTGATATAGCGCACCGGCATTTTCTCGATATTGCCGCAGGCGTCGTTGATCGCGCGGGTGAGGATGGCGGCCCGATCCGCATCGAACCGAGCGCCGAGCCGTAGGTCGGAAGGCGAGACGGCCCCCAGTCGGTGGAACGCTTCCCTTGCCCAGCCATAACCGCCCGGTCCCGATGGACGCTGCGGCAGTCGGTGGTGCAACACTAGGGGCAAGTACTGCTTCAACCAGTACAGGCCGACGGCTCCGAATGGAATGTCCACGTAGTCATCCGTGCGCTCGATTATCAGCCCGGGTGCCGTTTCGGCGAGGCGCACCAGGGTCCGCAGCAGCCCCAGCTTGTAGGTGGACGATTTGTTGTCGTTCACGATCACATGGCGCAGCAATGGCAGGCTGCCGGTGCCATCGTCCGGCATGGCGAAGACGAGCGTTTCCCACTTCAGGTTGGGACGTTTCAGGTCGGGCTGTGTTGTGCGGCTGCGTAGCGCGATGGCGCGGCGGTTGGCATAGCCAATCAATTCATCCGCCGAGGTGTCATGGAAACCGCGGGCGGAATTTTCGGCGGCATCCCCGCCGAGGCGCAGCGTGATCACCAACAGGCCGGATGGACCGAGCAGTTCGGAAAGGATGCGAAACGCCCGCTCGCGGCCGTTCGGTGCCACGTGCATCCACACGGCGCTCAGCAGTACCAGGTCGAACCGACGCCCGAGCGCGCGCAGAGTTCGCAGATCCGGCAGCGCGTCGTTCATCCAGACAACGCGCTGGTGCGAATCGTGTGCGGCCCGATCGCGCAAGGCGCTCGGTTCCACCGCCACCACCTCCCAGCCCCTGGCCGCGAGCCAATTGGAGTCCCGCCCCGAGCCAGCGCCGATATCGCAGGCGAAACCGGGTTCAGAGGGTAGATGTGCCGGCGCCCAGCCCGCGTGGACCTCGGCAGAGTCCAACTCGTCATACCGAGCGAGCAGGGAGTCCCGGTTACGGTCGTAGTAGGTGGTGCTGTTCATGGCGGGTGGGTGGTCAGGTGCCTGAGTAAGCTTTGAGCCGTTTCGTGATTTCAGCTTTTGGCAACCAACATCGAGGATGGTCTCGGATCGCTTCCAAGCCTTTGCACAAATCGATTCCTCCCGCTGGGTCTTGCTCGAACATCCGATCCGTCAACCACAATACACCGTGACAATCCACCCGTTCGTCTGCCGCCATCGTGCGTAGTTCCCCGTCGCCCGAGAGTAGCGTCCAGGAATTGGTTTTTGCTAGCGCCAAGGCGAGACTGTCTGGGAACGACAGCGACCGGCGCCTGCGGCGATAGTCCCTTGCCAATGTGACACCCTTTCCGTCCAACTCCTCAACTGTTAGCCCGAGGCGCAGCAGGTAGTCACCGCCGTGGTTCTCGAGTTCCCGCTTGTAGAGCAGGTCCGGTACGGCGAACGTGAATGGTAATTTCAATGCGCTCTCAAGGAGCGACCCCCGTTCAAGATCGATCAGAACGGACGTATCGGAGACCAGCACTCGCATAGCACTCACGCAACGTTTGCGGCTGCCTCCATGTCCGGGGGCTCTTCCATTTTTCGATTTAGTTCGCGAACGGATATCCCCAAGAGTTCGGCCGCCTTCGCGTCGGAAATCATTCTTTCCGAGAGGGCCCGGAAACACAGGCGCTTAAATCGCCGGGGTTCCTCGCCCTTCATGGCACCGGGCTCTTCAAAGGGTGGGGAACGCCAGCCTTGTCGCTCAAACTCATCAAACAGCGCTCGGAAGAGGGTCGCGCCGAAGATTCCGAGATCCTTGCAGCGGTAGGTGAGGGCTTGGACGCTCACGCCGAAAATCCGTTTAAGGTCGAAGAGCTCGCTCCAGCCCATGGATTTGCGTCGCTTGCCGATCTCCACCCAAAGCGTCTCAGCCGGCATGAGAAACGCTCCTGCGAATCGGTGCGCAGCTTTCTCTTCGTTAACCTTTGGATGGACATCAAGCACCATGTGGCCGAGCTCATGGGCCATGGTGAAGCGTTGGCGCTCGCCCCAGTCTTTGCTGTTGACAACAATCACCGCAAGGGCGGCTCCATTCTCGCGGCGTACACGAGCCGTCAGTCCATCAATGTTCCCGAGACTCATCGAGAGGACCTTGATGCCGCGCTCCTCTAACAGTTCCACCAAGTTCGTAATCGGGTCGGTGCCCAGCCCCCAATGCGTGCGCAACCCGTTCGCCGCATGTTCCGCTTCAGCCGGGTCCACACGAACCGGCCAGGGGGCTTCACGAGGTTTGTCCCAATCCACGCTGGGCAAGTGAAGGATCTCCTCCACCGTGAGGTATCTCTCCAACATGTCCAGGACTCGTGCTTCGACTCGGGTTTCTTCGCGCCTGGTGACAGGTTTTTTCTTTCGAAACTCGATGCCCTCTAGCTGGATGTCCCGGTCACTGATCAGATACTCCGGAGATACGTCCAGAGCATCCGCAAGCGCAATCAGCACCTTGGAACTCGGCATCGATTCATCGCGCTCGTACTTGCTGATGGCTTGGGCCGTAACCAAGTTGTCAATTTTTGCTTCCAATTGTCTAAGAGAGAGACCAGCAGCAGATCTTGCAATCTTAACTCTTTGTCCTATCACGTATTTATCCCCTTATCTTTCAGTTGACAATAATCATAATATTTTGTTATTTTGTCAACTAGTGGAGCGCCCTCGTTTCCAGACCCCCTTGGGAGGAACCGAGGGCGCTAGCGTTACATGACGGTACGGCTGTTTCGCATCTACTTCACCGAGAACGACCGATACCCCGAACTATAGGCAGATCAATGAATAGGTCAAACCCCTTTAACGATCCGTTGGATCGGATTCTTGCAGAAATCGCTATTCGCATTCAGCTACCCCCGAGCAGGTACGAACTGGCCTGCCAGCGATACCGGTCGGTGGCGGAATTTGCCGAGCGCCCCGGTAGTCCGCTGAAGGGCAGGATCACTCGCTTCTATCCGCAGGGCAGCATGGTAATCGGCACAACGATTGTGACCCGCGGGACCGAACAGGATTTCGACATCGATATCGTCGCGGAGCTGGATTTACCGCTCGGCAGTGACCCAGCAAAGGTCCTCGACGCGCTGTACCTGGCAATCGCGGGTGAGCGAGGGTCCCGCTACTTCAACATGGTCAAACGACGCACAAGGTGCATCACCGTCTACTACGAAGATGGGATGCATCTTGATATTACGCCCGTGATTCGTCGATTCGACCGGGCCGAGCGCACGAGCGATCTGTTCCATGACGATCCCGACAAGCCTTCCGAGCCGCCCGTCACGCTGCTCATGAACGCCTGGGGTTTTGCTCAGGTCTTCAAAGAACGCACGGCAGACACAACGTCTTTCGCGGAGAATTACTCTCGAAGCAGTTGGGCTTGGGACACGCAGAGCAAGGCGGAAACGGAAGAGGTAGACCCTCAGGAAGACCCGGCACGAAAGTCCTCGGATGTTGTCGCGCTCCAGCTAATCAAGCACTCCCGAAACGTTCAGTATGTCAACCGCCAGGGGCGCATGCCCCCTTCCGTTCTCTTGTCGAAGTACATCTCCGATGCGGCGTGCCCAGTGGAGTCCCTTGCGCGAGCGGTTAGTCATCACGCGACATATATCAGGAATCGCCTTGTCGTCGCGGAGAGAGAAGGAGGCCTTGTATACGAGGTCAATCCTACGTGCCTTGAAGACTGTTTCACGGATAGGTGGCCACTCAACAGAGCAGCACAGCGCTTGTACCTCGAAGACCTTGATGAACTGATCTCCGGAATTCAACAGTTGCAGCATGGCGACATTTCCATTCCGGAAATGCAAGTGATTCTCGTCAAGTTATTTGGGGAATTTCCCGTCAAGGCAGCCGTCCGAGCGGCTCAGGAGCACGTTGGTGAGTCGACCCAGGCAGGACACACGGTCCACAGGATTGGTGGTGGGCTAATTATCGGATCGGGTGCTTCGGTGGCCCGGACAGCTCCCGCAAGTACGAACATGGGTGGGCGCCTGCCGATTTGATCAAGTCAATTGATGAACAGATTGCAGCAATGGAGCGCGACTACCCGAATTTGCGGGTAGTCGACAGGCCTGATCGGACGTGCGTTTGGCGCGGCGATCTTCGTCCATATCGCAAGACGTATCACGTGGAGATACGGTACCGCGTACCGTTTGCTGTGGAGGCATTCTCCGTGCTTCAAGTCCAACCCCAGGTGTTGGTCCGATCGCCGGTTCTGGAAAGGCACCCCGAATACGACGAAGGGCCCATTCCGCATGTCTATCTCAACAAATCCGAACCGGACTACCCATTGTTGTGCCTTTTCGATCCGGACGTACCTGAATGGACGATTGAAGATCTCATTGCCGAGACGACCGTACCTTGGACCGAGCGGTGGTTAGTCAACTACGAATTCTGGTTGGCGACCGAAGTTTGGCGCGGCGGGGGTCGCCATGTCGAACACGACGAGGCTAAACAGCTTGCGGCGGCTGGTTCGCAGTGAGTTTTCGGTTCCCATGAAATCGTTGACAAGATAATCTGGCTACTTCATCGAATCGTGGATCGATTGGATGTTCAGACGCCGATCCTCAGTTCTTCGAATGATCGGGATGGGTGTAGCGTGCCTAGCGCTCGCGTTCGGAGGCGGCACTGCGTTCAATGTGTCGTTCCCATTCCGTAACGACCGAGTTGATCTCGGCTTTGACAGCTCCGGTGCAACACCTGCGCTATTGGTATACGGCACGGCGATTGTCGGGGTTTGCCTTATTACGACAGGGTTCGCCCTATTTCTTCATCACCAATGGTCGGATCGCAAACGTCTAAGACGAAAAAAGGTAATCGTGGTCGAAGCTCGCGGGTTGCGGGACACTGGCGGTAGCCCGCTCTCCGACGCCGTACCCCCAAAATTGGCAGGGCAGCGACAAGCTGTGCTGCTCGATATCCGTCAGCGTGTCAAGGACGGAGAAATCGTTGTGCCCGAAGCGGCGCTGGGATGCTTTACTTCCCTTCCTAACGATCTCCGGCTGTTAGAAAACGGATCCGACCGTCGCGACATTACCAGGGTCTACGGCGGCCTTGCCCCTGTGCCGTTTACCTTTCTGACGGGCGTGCTCTTCGACGACGAAACCTCAGTCCACATTCTTGATTGGGACCGCCATGCGTCACGCTGGCGTGTACTCGGAGGCGCTGATGACGGCAAGCGCTTCAAGGTGACCGGGCTAGACCTTGTCACCGAAGATGCGTCGGAGGTTGCGTTAGCCGTATCCGTCTCGTATCGCGTCAACTCAGATGACGTCCGCGCAAGACTTGGTGAAATCCCAATTGTGACGTTGGAACTGGAAGACAGTTCGCCTGACTGCCACTGGTCAGAGGAAAAACAGCGTGCACTAGGAGAGCAGTTTCTCCAGACCGCCATTACCCTCGGAAATCGCTGCGTTAAGCGGATACATTTGTATCTTGCCGCGCAGAATAGCGTTGTTTTTCGCTTTGGCAAGCTCTACGACAAGCGCAATCTACCCGAAGTTGTCGTGTACCAATTCCAAAAGGCTGCGATCCCACCGTATCCATGGGGGGTTCTTATGCCCGTATGCGGGATTGACAGTCCATCCGTCTTACGAGGGTGAAGTTCATTGGTCTTTGTAGAGGCACGAGAACCTCGAATACCGCGCCCCGTATCAGCCCGGGTGCCGTTTCGGCGAGGCGCACCAGGGTCCGCAGCAGCCCCAGCTTGTAGGTGGACGATTTGTTGTCGTTCACGATCACGTGGCGCAGCAATGGCAGGCTGCCGGTGCCATCGTCCGGCATGGCGAAGACGAGCGTTTCCCACTTCAGGGTCGGGCGTCTCAGGTCGGGCTGGGTTGTGCGGCTGCGTAGCGCGATGGCGCGGCGGTTGGCATAGCCGATCAATTCTTCCGCCGAGGTGTCATGGAATACGCGGGCGGCCTTTTCGGCGGCATCCCCGCCGAGGCGCAGCGTGATCACCAACAGGCCGGATGGACCGAGCAGTTCGGAAAGGATGCGGAACGCCCGCTCCCGGCCGTTCGGTGTCACGTGCATCCACACGGCACTCAGCAGTACCAGATCGAACCGGCGCCCGAGCGCGCGCAGAGTTCGCAGATCCGGCAGCGCGTCCTTCATCCAGACAACGCGCTGGTGCGAATCGCGTGCGGCCCGATCGCACAAGGCGCTCGGTTCCACCGCCACCACCTCCCAGCCCCTGGCCGCGAGCCAATTGGAGTCCCGCCCCGAGCCGGCGCCGATATCGAAGGCGAAGCCGGGGTTGGAGGGTAGATGTGCCGGCGCCCAGCCCGCGTGGACCTCGGCAGGGTCCAGCGCGTTGTAGCGCGCGAGAACCGCGTCCCGGTTACGATCGTAGTAAGTGGCCCCGTTCATGCCGATTTGACGATTGGAATGCGTCCGTAGTGTCGCTTGGTCCTGATCGGCGCAATTGTAACAACGCGCGCGTGCAGCCCAGCGGTGCCTGCCACTACCACGGTCTTCCGGAAGGGCTCATCAACCGCTTGGGGGTGGGTGCGGACGGCGCGACGGACATGATCGCCGGCGGATTCGCCGCGGACGGGTTTCCGTTCTACCTGCGTTACGGCTACCGGGATCCGGACAATCCGGAAAGCGGGCTTGTAGCGGTTCGGGGGAGTTGGATGCTCTGGCCCGGAACCCGCCTATGTACCCGGTCTTGGCATATCGTAACCCACAGGTTACATTAGCAACGACATACGAATGGGCATGGAGATGAACCTCAGTGGCTGCGGCAATCCATCCGAGGCGGATAACAGGGAACTGGATATTGGGCTACGCTCTGGATGTCCACACCCTTTGCAGCACCCATGTTGGCATTGACGAGCGTGGCTACGATGTCTTTGACACAAAGCGCTCCGAACTTGGCGAACTGCTATTTCGTCTGAAGTATCGCGGCGATCTTTCCGCCGTTACTGAGATCGTCGAAGCGGCAACCGACTTCCTGAGGCGGGGGCGAAGCAAGTTTGATTTGATCGTTCCCGTTCCACCCTCCGGCCGTCGTCAGGTCCAACCGGTAATCGTTCTGGCCAGAGCTTTCGGCGAAGCGTTGAACTTGCCCGTTGCCGAGTGCATAACAACCACGCGTCCGCCAACTCAGTTAAAGGGTGTCATGGACCGCAAAAGGCGAAACGAACTCTTGGAAGGACTTTATGCCGTCGAGAGGGCCTGCACAGTACGGAGAAGTATCCTGTTGTTTGACGATCTGTACCATACCGGCGCGACGACGAACGCGATCACGGATTTGCTGATGAGCCAGGGCGAAGCCAATGCCGTTCGGGTACTGACCATCACAAAAACGCGGAGAAGTTTATGAATACTGTCTTTATAGGTGGTTCTCGGCGCGTATCCCGCTTACCGGTGGCGGCTAGGGATAGGGTCGACAATGTGATCGAGAAGGGCTTGGCGGTCTCGGTTGGCGATGCCAACGGCGCCGACAAGGCCGTGCAGAAGCATCTGGCCGACGCGCGCTACGATCGCGTAACAGTCTACTGTTCCGGCGATTCTTGCCGCAACAATGTCGGTCGATGGCAAACGCGCCATGTCAAGGCGAGCGGGCGGAAGAAAGACTTCCAGTTCTATGCCGAAAAGGATCGCGAGATGGCGGGCGCCGCCGAGTTCGGCCTCATGATATGGGATGGCAAGAGCCCTGGGACGGTCCTGAACGTTCTGCGCCTGGTGCGCGCATCCAAGAAGGCCGTTCTGATCAACGTGCCTGAGCAACGGGAAGTTACCTTCAGGAGCAAGGACGATTGGGACGCGTTCCTTTCGAAGTGCGACGAGCATCTGCGCCGCAGTCTGGAGAAGCGAGCCCTTCCGGATGAATGGTTACCTTCGAATCCGGCACAAGTATCCCTCTGGGTCACGGATGCAGCCGGCGTGATCGGGAAATCGAAGGCCGGGACCGAGGTGGAGCGCGGCATGGATGCGGCATTGGCCGCTGGCGATCCCAAGGAATTCGTAGATTACTTGGGGCGGATGGCCAAGGAACGGGGCATGAGTCGCGTCGCTCAGGAGACCGGCCTTGCTCGCGAAGCGCTTTACAGGGCACTTAGCGCGGACGGGAACCCTGCATTTGCGACAGTGCTGAAGGTGACGGGTGCGTTGGGGCTACGATTATCCGCCTCGAAGAAATCGGCAACTTAAGTTCCAGGTTTGCGGCTCTCGATGTCGTCCGCATTCTATTCCGCTTAAATGGCGATTGCGTTGATCGTCATGCCATCCCTTCGCCGCCTCACCCCCGACGACCGGTCGCTACGTCGAGACGGGTGAGTCTGGGCAGCTCGTCAAATAACGAATCGCGATGCCGGGCAATTCGTGGACCTCGCGTAACGCGTTTGGGCTGGTCACCGCATTCAAGCCTATAAGCAGTTGGACTGACTTCCCGTCTTGGACCGCATCCTTGACCAGACTGTCAATCGGCATTGAACATTGACCCACTATCGGCGTCCAAAATTGACCCACCCCGATGGGGTTTTGGAGGGCTGGGTGTTTGCCGTCAACCAGTGGTGTCGGAGGTCTTGAGAACCGGACTTATCCATGCCTTGTGCACGGGCCCGCGTGCCTCAAACACACGGGCGGGTCGGTGTGCAAGGGGTGGATAAGTCGGGCCGGAACGAAAAGATGTGGCCACGGAAATGGCGACATTCGGCATCACGCTCGACGGCATCAAGCTGGAACGCGATACGGCGGAGAGTTTCCGCAACGAAGGTGTATGGAGATACGAAGCCATCACCCCGGGACTCACTGAGCGGCAGACGCCCGCTTCATCGCCCCGATGAAGCCTGCCACTCCACCAGTTGCTGGTCTTGTTTGGGGATGGCTACGGCGGGCCAAACTCAACGTCGCACGAGACGACATCAGCAAGTAGTTCTTTCGTACTTTTGTTATAGGTAACTCGGAGACGGTCTATGATGTCCCTGCCCAAAAGGGACGGTAGGTGCATCGCGCTGGCAGTGGGGTGCTGAATATATAGTTGAATGTCGTAGCCGAATAATCGGTCGCCATCGCGATTCACAAGAACAAAGACACGTTTCCCGCGACATTGAGCCTGGGCACAATCACTCGGCCGGACATATACGGTCGGCCAGAAGTATCGCCGAATCGGCCCTGTAACATACCCGCCCTATAGGAACAATGCCCGCTGTTCGCGCTCGATAAAGCGAACCACAGTATTGGAGCGGGGGACCCCTTGACTGTCGAGAGAACTCAAGAGCGCATCTAGGTTATCTTCGGCTGCCCTTACCTCTCCGGCACATACACCGATCCACTTCTGGTCGTATTTTTGGACCAGACCTGATTCTTCAGACAGAAACTTCGAGGACTTGGTAAAATCTACCAAGCTCTCAGCAACCGCTTGTGCCGAACCCCCCAACCACTCAGTTGAGTCCCTCTCCATTGAATCCTCCAGCCGCGGCTGCGGCTACTACCATAAAACTTCGGATCTTGATCAAGATTGACATGTTCTGAACGGTATCTCAAGGCACACAATTCGCCTTCATGGGCGGGTGTTAGATGACTGGCTTGAGGCTTGTACCAATTCCACTATGTCTCGGGTCTCCCCTATTTTCTGAGTCACGCCGGCCCACGCCGGGGTTTTTCGTCCTACCAAATTTCAAATTCAAACTGACCCACTACCATATAAGTCCCATACGTAAGGGGTACGCAGCACCCCTCCTCCGGTGTCAAGCTGTGTATAGAAGTCCCCTTGTTTGGGGCGCGCCCTCTGGTGCGGGGCGGCGAAAAAAATGTCGTCCAGCGAGGGACTGCCGTCGAGAATTCCCGGCAGGGAGTACCGCGCCTCCATGAAGAACTGCGTAGCGCGAGGCGATCCGACCCAGGCGTGTTGCCACCAGTCCAGTATGGTGCGACGGGCGTCGGCCATGGCGCGGGTGAGGATGACGGCCCGATCCGCATCGAACCGGGCGCCGAGTCGAAGGTCGGAAGGCGAGACCGTCCGCAGTCCGTAGAACGCTTCCTTCGCCCAGCCATAGCCGCCCGGTCCCGATGGGCGCTGCGGCAGGCGGTGGTTCAACACCAGGGGCAAGTACTGTTTCAACCAGTACAAGCCGACGGCCCCGAATGGAATGTCCACGTAGTCATCCGTGCGGTCGACTATCAGCCCGGGTGCCGTTTCGGCGAGGCGCACCAGGGTCCGCAGCAGCCCCAGCTTGTAGGTGGACGATTTGTTGTCGTTCACGATCACGTGGCGCAGCAATGGCAGGCTGCCGGTGCCATCGTCCGGCATGGCGAAGACGAGCGTTTCCCACGAAAGGCTTGGGCGTTTCAGGTCGGGCTGGGTGGTGCGGCTGCGCAGCGCGATGGCTCGGCGGTTGGCGAGACCGATCAATTCTTCCGCCGAGGTGTCGTGGAAACCGCGGGCGGTATTTTCGGCGGCATCCCCGCCGAGGCGCAGCGTGATCGCCAAAAGGCCGGATGGACCGAGCAGTTCGGAAAGGATGCGGAACGCCCGCTCCCGACCGTTCGGTGCCACGTGCATCCACACGGCACTCAGTAGTACCAGGTCGAACCGGCGCCCGAGCGCGCGCAGAGCTCGCAGATCCGGCAGCGAGTCGTTCATCCAGACAACGCGCTGGTGCGAATCGCGTGCGGCCTGATCGCGCAAGGCGCTCGGTTCCACCGCAACCACTTCCCAGCCTCTGGCCGCCAGCCAATTGGAGTCCCGTCCCGAGCCGGCGCCGATATCGCAGGCGAAACCGGGTTCCGAGGGTAGATGCGCCGGCGCCCAGTCCGCGTGGACCTCCACAGGGTCCAGCGCGTTGTAGCGCGCGAGAACCGCGTCCCGGTTACGATCGTAGTAGGTGGCCCCGTTCATGCCGATTCGACGGTTGGAATGCGTCCGTAGTGTCGCTTGGTTCTGATCGGCCAATTGTAACAACGCGCGCGTGCAGCCCAGCGGTGCCTGTCACAACCACTGTCTTGCGGAAGGACTCATCAACCGCCTGGGTGAGGGCGTGGACGGCGTGACGGACATGATCGCCGGCGGTAGCCGCTTAACGCTAAGTCTTTAGTTCTCAAGACGATCATGGCGATCCGAAATAGCTTGATGAGGTGGAGTTCCAAGTCTAGCTGGGCGAACGAATATTTTCGGTAAGTCGATGGATCGTGGTGGACGGATTTCCTCCGGGCGTGCCTTCCTCGCGTCTACGCACAAGCGAAGTCTCGGCTCTTTGTACTGCGTTGGAATACTGATCGCGAATTATCTCAAGATCGTCGAAAAGCTTTCCGCGGTTAGTAACATATGTTGAACATAGTTGCGACAATTGCCGTTGGCATTCGTGCCGATCAAGAGGAGCATCGTAGTCGCGGTAATGGAATATTCCCCACAGTTCGAAACAGGGGTTTGATATCGCCATGGAGATACCGTTGTCACGTGCCAATATCCTGGCCTCATCGAATCGGGGATGTTCGTCACGGTCGAACATCGCCCAGACGGTATCTTTGGAAGCAAGTTTGTCGCCCCGCAATTTGCGTAACTCCTCGATCGCACGTTCAACGACCGCTCGGGGGTCGCCCGCAGCGGAGATGATGTTCAGCCTTACTACGGATGGCTCTCCGTATATTCGGTCAAATGTCCTTAGGTAGGCGGGTTCGGTGGAACCTCCTTCGGTCACTATTACAATGCGCGCTGCCAAGGACCGGGTAGCAGCTCGACGGGTTATGCGCCTTGTGCGCCTCATTGTGTCGTCGAAGATGGACCGCGACTGAACTCAAGGAAAAAATCATCGCTGGAGGGAACACCGCCAAGACGCCCGGCCCGGTAAGCCTTCTCGATATCGTCACGCGAGCGCAGCCTGAACTCCGTCAGCGGTGTGAACCGGGAAACGCCCTCGTGGCTCTTCTCGGTCATCCAGATTTCGTCTTGTTGAATCAGGCCGCTCCCCAGGAGCGTCACATCGTGCGTAGAGAAGATTAGCTGCGCGCCGTAGGGGTTCGAGCTATCCCTATTGAAGAGCGAAACGAAGGCCCGTGCCAAGTCTGGGTGAAGACTCGTATCAAGCTGGTCGACGACGAGTAGCGAACCGGTCGAGAGCGCTTCGAGAGCAGGGATCAGCAGGGAGATCAAGGTTCGTGTGCCCTTGCTCTCCAGGTTGTACTCGAATGCTTGCATGGTGTCTCCACTGGCCGAGTGCGCGAGACGAATGCGCTTCGGATGGCGAAATTTATCAAGCACGTGTTGGCGCATATCTTCGGTATGAACGTCAGCACCGACATGCTCTGACATAACTCCGACCAGCTTGCGCGCAAAGTCGAGCTGAAGTTGGTCGGGCTGATCTTCTTGGACGTCGATATCGGTAATGCCGACATCGGCTTGCCGTACCAACAGCAGGAGTTGTTCCATATGTTGGTAGTCAAGGAGGCGCTGTGTAACGGCACTTTCGTTCATGGCGCCCTCGTGGAGGATCACTCGCCAGCGCTCGGCGAAGTATCGGTAAATGTTTGTCAGTTGCGGATGGTTATTTTGTGCGGCAGCCGATAGAAACAGACTGTTTGGGCGCGTGATTTTTTCAATCAGCTTATTCTCGCCGCGCAGTTCGCCACCAAAATTTACTTGAACCTGGCCATTTTCGGTCTTGCGCTCAAAGAGCATTTGAGTGCTTTGTCGCTGTTTTCGCACGGTTTGGTACAGCCACTCGCGCTGAAACTCCTTCGCCGTAAACTCGAATCCGTACTCATAGACTTTCTCGGATTCCTCCGCCTTGGATCCGTCATCGCTGCATTCGCCCAAAGTGAAGCTGCAATCGAACTGGGTGGGGCTGGTACGACTCTTGTCATCGAGTCGAAATGGGTACCGCGGGATAAGATCTGTCGCGTCCAGGCCTTTATGAGATATAACCACCGCTCGTCGAACTTCATCGAGGGCATCGATCAGGTTCGATTTTCCCGCTGCATTGGGGCCGTAGATTGCGGCAAGTGGTACCACATCTTCGTTCAGCGTAGGCGCCGGCATAGTCAACCCCTCGCGCTTGATACGCTTGGAGGCACTCAGGAGCAGTTCTTGGTAGTCGCGGATCGACCGATGATTGGTCACCCCAAATCGTAGCAACATACTAAGTACCTAGATTCATGGGCTTTAAAGGCTTATCGTGCCAGAAAACGCCGAAAATGTCTCTAACACCCCACCCCTATGCCTCTTGGAGCGCTTGACTAGTCCGATGGGAGCTAGATACAGAATACCGGAATTATCCCGTACGTAGCCATCACCCCGCGCCTCGCAGCCAACCGCGACAAGCTGGCAGGCATGATCGAGACCAGGCGTCTTTGGGTACTGGAAGAGGCAGGCCGTCTGGTATCCATGACCGGCTTCAATGCCGCTCTTCCGGACGTGGTGCAGGTGGGCGGCGTGTTCACGCCGGTCGAGCGGCGCGGCCGGGGCCATGGGTGCGCCGTGGTGGCCGGTTCATTGCTGGATGCCAGGGCAGGCGGTGTTGTGGAAGGCATCCTGTTCATCATCTGCCCGCGAATCCTGTATCCGTTGGGAAGCATTGGTAATTTCAATTCCTTGAGCCCGACATCAAGGCGCCGTGCCGCCGCCGCGCCAGGTCGAGCAAACCCATCCGAATGAAACTCTCGTCGATATCGAAGGGGTCGAAGGCTTGGCCTCGTCCATAATATGGCGCCGGACCGCAGATACCCCGATAGCGCTTGACCGAACCGGCGCGCTCACCCCGTCCTTCACCGCGATAACCATGACCATGACCATGAACATGACTATGAACATAAGTGAACAAAATCGCGCCAACGATTTGCTCGATAAATCGCTGCCGACCTATCGACAGGCCTATAGCGACAGGACCGCATGGCTGATGGCGTGCCTGTCGGAGTTGGCTTACCTCAGATTCAACCCGCTGTTCTCGGGTGGAAAGCAAGAGGAGTGGTTCATCGAGAATATCTCAAGGTTGATCGATGACGGAAGCAAGGCGTCTCTTTTGAAACTAATCGACAGCGTGGCTTACGACGCGGAGGAAGAACGGAGCATTCTTGAGGAATCGCTGAATTCGCTAAGGCTGGAACTCTCGGCAACATTCGACAGGGGCGGAACCCAGGCCATATTGGTTTCCGGTGAGAGTTTCATCGCATTGGCATTCAGAGGCACGGAAGCGATGAGCATCAGGGACATCAAGGCGGATGCCAGGGCAAACAAGAGAGCGTGCGAATCGGGCGGGAAAATACATTCGCGTCAAGGTTGGCGTCGGCGTTCGGGGGCTACATCCATTGCGGCGACATGCGCTTTCTGACCAATTGTCCTGCTGGGTCCTACGACCAGGTCAAGCTCCTGTACGCGGTAAGCCTGTTCAGGCGACTGTATGGTTTCCTGGTCAAGAAATCGCCGTTACGGAAGTTTCTCAAGGACCATTCCATAAGCGTTTACAGAAGGAAATTGATGGTCCTGGCCGAAAGGAGAAATTAAGGGAGCAGCGACCAGACAATTCGGCCACGGCGAAGGAAAAAGTGGCTTCGACAGCCGCTGTTTCGCCAAATGGACGGGTGCAATGTGACCGATCCGCTGAAGTGGCGTTTGGCGGTCCACCTGGGCCGGTCGCCCGCAACCAGGCTCAACTGTATGGTCGCGCCGCAACCGCAGGGACAACGGAGTGCGGCGGACCAGGGTAGCGAATCGTCGCCGACGAGATAGACCGTTTCGGGTTCGAGGACGTCGGGCACGTTGTCGACGACCTCTGTCGCGAACCCGGATCGAAGCCCCAGTCGGTCGACGAGGCGCCACCAGGCCCGAGCCAGTCTTTTCACGCGGCTTCCCGCTCGAGACTCAGCTCAGCCCAGTCGAGGAGGGGACTGACGTCTCCTCGTCCGACGTGTCGGGAGAGCATGCGGCAAGGCTGCCCGTCTCCCTCGTGTTCGTAGATCCCGTGGCTGATGCTGAGACGGTGAACGGCGTAGTCGCCGTTCGGATCGAGTCGGTAGGGATGCAGCCGTGCGAGGAACTCGTTCACCGCCAGACTGGCAACCAGGGAATTCAACTGGACCACGGCCGGCCTGTCCTCCTGCACACCCCTGATGTAGCCGTCTTCCAGTTGCGTCCGGTACGCGGCTGGATCGGTGCGGTAGAGCCCGGCAGCGCGGACCTGTTCCATGGTATAGACATGTCGGCTGAGAAGGCTTGAGCCGCCGGGCTGAAGGTAGTGCACCGTGCCGCACACCTGGTCGACGCCGCCTTTCCCATCGGCCTCCAGCTTGACGCCGAGATCGAAATACGGAATGAGGTAGAAGGTGGCAAGCTTGTTGAGAAGGTGTCGGCCGTCGATCGAGTCCATGCAACCGAAGACCACGTCGCAGCCTGCCACGGCACGAACGGTGTCAGGATCGAAAAGGGTTCGGGGATGGGTTTCGACGACGGTGCCCAAGCCCATGTTGTCGATGGCGCGCGCGGCGACATCGACCTTGAATCGGCCACATTGTGCGTCTTCCATCGTCGTGTTCAGAATTCGATTGAGATTCTTCTCTTCGACGCGATCCGGGTCCACCAGAACCAGGGTTCCGACGCAGTTTCGAGCCAGTTGTTCGATCAGGGGGCTACCGGTGCCAGAGCAGCCAACGACGCCGATACGCAGGCCGCGGAGACGGTCGTAGGTCCCGAACCCGAACGTCTGCGCAACTCGTCGGCCGAACTCGGGCACCGACGCAGGGTGGTTTCCGGATGGCCAGAAGGAAAGATCGTCGTCGACGACGTTGATGGATGACAGTGGACGGAAGTGCCTGTCTTCATCGACAGTCCTGCCAATCATCCGCCCGTCGGGGAACATGATGGCGCTGGCGTGTGGGCCGCCTTCCGTCCAGGCATGAACCGAAGGGAGAAGAGCGCGGTCGGAGGCGTCGTCTAGCTGGGAGAACGGAGATGTGTCTCGGTGACCGTGGATCTTGACGATTCCCTGTCCGTATCGGCCCGCCTCCTCAAGGAGCGGCGGCAAAGTGTCGGTCGACCAAGTGACGCGGTCGGGCGTCCTCAAGGAACAGGCGTCGTATGGAATGAGGGCGACACGGCGAACAACGAGGCGGTGCCGCTCGGCGCCGCGCCTGTGCCCGCATAGCGCGATCGCGACCGCTTCGCAGCCGTCGTCAGGAAATAGATGGGCCGCAAGTTCGGCGTGGTGTTCCCGGGTTAGTGACAGCGTGGTGTTCGGCACGGTGTCATCCTTTCGCAAGTTCGCGCAAGAACCAGTGTTCGACGAGGCCGAAGTGCGTGGCAAGGTTGTCCACGCCCGGGCGCCACGGGTTCGCGGGCGTGCGGTGGCGGCTCCAGCGCTGCCACCTCTTGCCGTCGAATTGGTCGGTCGCTATGGCCTTGATCGGCTTGCCGTCGGTGCGCGCGAGCGCTGGGTAGACGTAAACCATGTCGATCTGCGTGTCCGGGTATCCGGTCTCGATGCGGACGTTGACGTCGACTTCGCGGCGGTTGTATCCGGACGGTATCGGAAAATCGTACAGAACAACGCGCAAGACGTTGCCTGCTGCGACCAGCTCGTACCGGCCGGCGGTGTCGTTGAGCCAGTCGAAATCCTCCTGCGGAAGGGCGAAGTCTCGGCGGCCGTCGAAACCCTCCGTCTGGTCAAGCGGGAGGGTCACGAACCGTTCCACACCGGGTTGACTGAGGTCAATCTTTTCGTCGAGACCGATACGACGGGGCTGCCCGCCCTTCACCTTGAGGTAGATTGCGTTCTGCTCCGCCGGTTTCTTGTCCGCCAGTTCAAGCAGTTCGCGTCCGGTCATGCGAGACACGGGGGCTTCGTAGGTGCCCTTGTCGATTTGAATTTTATACTCGCGGTGCGGGCGGGACGCAGCCGCCGCCGCCGCATTTTCTGCGGGTTTGACCTTGTCGGTTGGTTTATCGCTCATGTCGATTGATTCCTGGTTGGTGTTGGTTCCATGCGGGTTTGCCCCCATATGCTGATGAGGGTGGGTCTTACGGACACGGAAAAGGATCCGTGGTGTTTTTTTCGATGGGAATGTCCGCAACTGGGCGTTTCGGCCGCATATACCAATTGAAGAGGGCGAGGAACGTAAGCCAATAATGATGTTGGAGCAGCGGGAGGTGGCGACAAAAGACGAGAGCGCGGTTGCATTGCGCCAGCTCTCGGATGCCGACCTGCTCCGGCTCGAGCGCATTGCGCGGATTCGGGTGATCGGTCTCCACGCGGTCGATTGGCAAGACCTCTTGAACGAGGCGGTCGTTCGGCTGCTCGATGGCTCGCGTCGTTGGCCTCGCGACGTGCCGCTCGTCGTCTTTCTACGCGAGACGATGCGGAGCATCGCCAGCGAATACTGGCGGCGGATGAAGAAGCCCGTTGTTGTCTCTGAGTCTGAGGCAAACACTGACAGAACGACGGGCGAGGGGGTCGTCGGCAATGCTGCGGATTGGACGACACAGCCGGAGCGCATAGCGTCGGCGGCGGAAGTCCTCGACGGTATCGAGCGGGGTTTTTCCGAAGATTTCGACGCTCTGAAAGTGATCGACGGAATGGCGAGCGGGAAGTCGCCGCGGGAAATCCAGGAGGAGACTTGTATGAATGCGACAAAATATGCCAGCACGCAGCGGCGAATCCGGCGGCGCTTGGCGCGGATGTTTCCGGACAGGGGAGATTAGGTATGAGTGCTACGAGGAAACCGCAGGATCGGCTGGAGGCGTTGCTCAGTGGTCTTGAGGACGAGGTTCTCCTTATGGAAGACCGAGCCGCTCTGTCGCCGGACGAGGGTGGCGCAACAACCGATGTCGGGGCGCTGCGATCCTCAACGGAGTCGGTGATCGAAGCGCATGCGGGTGTTGTCGCGCGGCGGGATGAGTCGTTGCGCCGGGAAGCCGGGGGCCCAAGCAGCAAGGTCGCAAGAGCACTGGAATTGTTGGGGCGCTTGGGAGGCGCAAAGCAGAGCGGAAGCCGGCCGAGCGGGTCGCTGCAGGTGAGGATGGCTTTTTCGGGCAAGCGAGAGCCGACCGAGGGGGAGACCACTGACCGCAGGTCGCGACGTGCCCGACGCGGAACAGAGTCGGAAGACAAGGAAAGCTAGCCTGATAAGGAGTGTTCGTGTCGGTCTCGCTTGGCAGCCGATCAGACACTCCAACAGTTTGCATACGGAACGTGCGATGACATCTGAAGTGGTGGTGATGAATCGAATGGCGGTGGCCCTCGCTGCCGACAGCGCCGTCACGGTCGAAATGGGCGACACGTCGAAGGTTCGTAACTCGGCCCTGAAGCTGTTTGCGCTCTCGAAGTATCGCCCCGTCGGGGTAATGGTCTACGACAACCCCTCGATATTAGGGGTTCCCCTGGAGACGATTATCAAGATGTTTCGGCGTGAGCTTGGCAGAGATGGATTCGACACGCTTCGCGAGTACAGTGAAGCGTTGATCGGATTCCTTGACGGCAACATGTCGCTGTTCCCCGGTTTCGTACAGGATCGGTATTTTTTGCAGGCGCTTGAGACGGAGTATCGGACCATAGAAAAGCGAGCGAGAAAAGAACTTCTAGATTCCGGGTTATATGGTGAAGAGCGCGAGGAACCCGGAGAAGATAATGCTGATTGGGCCGAAAGAGAGATTCAGCGACGCGTGGAATTCTGGCGGAGTCAGGACGACGCGGACTATTTCAGCGATGTCTGCGCTCAGGATGTCTTGAACCGCAACTCCCGAGGAATTAGTGAAGTCGTCCACCGGGTGTTCGGCGGTTGGCAAGTGGGTAAAGGGGGCGTTCGGAATTTGCGTGAGATTGCGGAGTATCTGGTTTCCAAGGACCATATTCCAGACGATGTGGTCTCCGGGCTTGTCATCGCGGGATTCGGGGAGCAGGAGCACTTCCCGGCAGTCCAGCATGTTGAGATCGGCGGCGTATACGGTGACAGGTTGAAAGTTCCTCCCTGCTCTGTCGACACAGTGTCCGACGAGAACCCGGCGTACGTGATGGCGTTTGCATACAACGATATGGTTGACGGTTTCCTCGACGGCATCTCGGGGAACGCTTACGAGCACTTAACCAACGCGGCGACGTTCATTACGGAGATGCCTGTATCGGCGTTGGATGCCGTGACCGGTCTTGCGGCGGACGATAAGGAGAAGTTGGCTACAATTGTCCGCCAAGCGAGTGCCATAAAGGCATCCGAGTTTGCGCGGACCGTGTTCGATGGGACCGCGGCGAGAAGGGAAGAGATTGGGCGCGCAGTCGAATCGCTGTCGATTAGCGAGCTTGCAGAGGTGGCATCGACTCTGGTTGGTCTAAGTTCCTTTGAACAGCAGATGTCTCTGAATCGCGAGACGGTCGGAGGGCCGGTCGATGTAGCGGTGATTTCGAAGGGCGATGGGTTCATCTGGATTGATCGGAAGCACTACTTCCGAAAGGAGCTCAACAACCACTTCTTTCGGAACGACTACGACGATGGCGTGAAAAGGAGCGAAGCAATAAGCGGGGGGGTGACAGCGAGGATGTGCGAGATGGCGAATAAACAGCAGCAGAAGCCCGGCGGCGCGGAGGCGACGATTCGGGGAAGCGGAGCGTACCGTTCGGTGAATGTGCGCAAGCTCCGGCAGCGCGCGCCTCAGTTCAGCGCCTTCCTGGATGCAGTCGAGGGACGTGAGCGCGAGCTCTCCCCTTCCCAGCGAAACTTTCTCGATGATTTCGTGGCCAAGCTGGGCGAAGGCGCAGCGGAGGGCGATGACGCAGCGTAGCGTGCAGGTCAGTCGGGTGGAGTCGCGCCCCCTCGCGCTTGCCACGGTTGCGTTCTTGACCGCCTGCGCCGGAGGCAGCGGAGGCTCGCAAGCCCCCGAACCCGTATCCGGCGGTGAACCAACTCCGCCACCGCCCATCGCCCCGACCCCCCCACACCCCTCACCATCGACGCCGGCTACGGCCGAGTCGTGATCCTCGTCAATCAGGTCACCTTGTCCGCGACGGTGACCGAAGGCGAGGTCGCGTCCATCGCGTGGCGGCAGACTGCGGGTACCCTTGTGAAGCTGGACTGGATCGACTCACTCGCGAAGTGCTTTATTGGGCACTCAGCGCGGACGGGAACCCTATCTTTTGCGACAGTGCTGAAGGTGGCGGGTGCGTTGGGGGTACGGTTATCCGCCTCGAAGAAATCGGCAACGTAAGTTCTGCGCTTGCCGTTCTCGATGCCGTTTCCATCCGCCGGTTTCTACCTCTCGTTCATTTCTCATCCGGCAAAAACACTCGGTTCACCATCTGCCCGCGAATCTTTCGTCCGTTGGGAAGCATCTGGATCAGCTTGCCGGCGATTAGCCATTTCTACTCCTTGAGCCCGACATAAAGGCCCTGCGCCGCCGCCGCGCCAGGTCGAGCAAACCGATCCGAATGATTCGTTTGTCGATTTCGAAGGGGTCGAAGGGTTTGCCATACCACCGGATCATGTCGCGGTGCTCGCTGTGCATCGGATCGCGGACAGCTTCGAGAAACTGCATGAACCCGTAGACACCGCCCACGTCCTCTGGCGGGCCCCGCCGTTTGCCGTCGACGAACACCGGGTAGTCCATGTGCGGTTCGCCGTCGGCGACGCGTTCGATGACGATATCGTGGCGCCAATCGTCGCCGAAGTCGTAATCGTAAACGAATCGCTCGACGCCGCGTGCAACCAGGGTTCTCAGCCGCAGACCCGCCGCCCGATAGAACTTGAGGTCCCACAACTCGTCCTCCTCGCTCGGGACACCGTAGTTGCGATTGCCGATGGTGAACTGGAACAGGTGCGAATCGGTCCAGCCCAAGGCGATCTGGATGATGTAATGAAGGGTGAGCAGGTGTGAGGTGAGCGGCACATCGACGCGGCGCCATATCCTCGGTTGGATATCCTGCAACTCGATGTAGATGCGTGCGACGGGCTCGATCACGTGCAGGTCTTGTTGATGCAATCGGCAATGTCGAGAGCGGTCATAGTGTGTTCCCCGTAGCCTCGCGCTGCGCCATCCGGGCGAGCCCCTCCGGCATCGAGATCGTTGTTCGAGGCATTGGATGCATCTCGTATGAAGTGATGCATAGCGTACTCCCTACAGCCCGCACGCGGCCATACCCGGCGCCGCCGATACGCCGAGTCCAACACGCCGCCCGCAAGCCGACGCTGTGGCCGGTTCATTTTCCGCGACGCTGACCGAAGGCCTGGCCTCGTCCATAATATGGCGCCAGACCGCAGGTACCCCGGTAGCGCTTGACCGAACCGGCGCGCTCACCCCGTCCTTCACCGCGATGACCATGACCATGACTATGAACGTAAGTGAACAAAATCGCGCCAATGAGTTGCTCGATAAGTCGCTGCCGACCTATCGACAGGCTTATAGCGACAGGACCGCATGGCTGATGGCGTGCCTGTCGGAGTTGGCTTACCTCAGATTCAACCCGCTGTTCTCGGGTGGAAAGCAAGAGGAGTGGTTCATCGAGAATATCTCAAGGTTGATCGATGACGGAAGGAAGGCTTCCCTTTTGAAACTCATCGACAGCGTAGCCTACGACCCGGAGGAAGAACGGAGCATTCTTGAGGAATCGCTGAATTCGCTAAGGCTGGAACTCTCGGCAACATTCGACAGGGGCGGAACCCAGGCCATATTGGTTTCCGGTGAGAGTTTCATCGCATTGGCATTCAGAGGCACGGAAGCGATGAGCATCAGGGACATCAAGGCGGATGCCAGGGCAAACAAGAGAGCGTGCGAATCGGGCGGGAAAATACATTCGCCTCAAGGCTGGCGTCGGCGTTCGGGGGCTACATCCATTGCGGCGACATGCGCTTTCTGACCAATTGTCCTGCCGGGTCCTACGACCAGGTCAAGCTCCTGTACGCGGTCAGTATGTTCAGGCGGCTATATGGTTTTCTGGTCAAGAAATCGCCGTTGCGGAAGTTTCTCAAGGACCATTCCGTAAGCGTCTACAGAAGGAAACTGATGGTCGTGGCCGAAAGGCGAAATTAGGAAACCATTCAATTATTCCTCTCCTGAATCGCAGCAATAGCGCTGAGACCAGCAGAAAAACGGCGACCCAGCGATGCATGGATTATCCTTGTAAGATGGCGAGCAGTCAGAAGAATAAGCTCGGAGGTGACGAAGCGGCCCATCGGGAGAATAGAGAAGAATGTCCGGGGAATGTGTCGGAGTTCTTGCGGCGCGCACGCCGGTTCAACGCCTTGGTGGATTTGGTCATGTTGCTATCTGTGCATTCAGTAATTCCACAATGAGTTCACACAGCTTTGTTGTTTTCGACGATTGATCGGCTTCCTTCAAGGCCTCAATATACCGGTCTCTGTTTTGTCGTAGTAGTTCTGGCAGAATCGTCTTACCCCCGAACCATCCGCCGGATTTAACGCAGAGAACAAAATAACATGCGGCCCGCGCGGTGCGCCCATTGCCGTTGATGAACGGATGGATCCAGTTGAGGCGCCATAGAACATATGCAGAAAGTTGAACCGTGTCAGTCTCATGCCAATAACGATTTACCAGATTTACGAAATCGTCCATTAACGCTGCTACGCGATAATCTTCCTGAGCTTTGTAATTCCCAACTCGAACGGGACATGGACGGTACTCGCCTGCATATGGATGGAGACAAGCGATGGCGTGGTAATTTAGAGCCTTGATGACAGTTTGCGATAGAAACTGTCTTTTGGAGTCTAGTGCGGAAGAAACGAGAGAATTAAGGAACCCAAGTTGCCGATCATAATTAGAAGAGGCCAGCTCTTGATATACAGGATCATTTTCATTTTGGCCTACAAGTTCATAGAGAATCACGGCTCGGAAATCGAACCGTATTTCTTCTCGAGGAAATGCTTTACCCTTTCTCGAGCCTCCGGGTCATCTCCACCAACACAACCCATCACATACGAGATGGCCTGCTCCCGAAAATCGGCGGCAGACATTTCTTCTCCTGCTTTCCTCAAAGCTTCCAACAGAGAGTTTGTGTCAATGTCAGATTCTTGTGTCCCGTTAGCTATAAGTTCACCCATACGAATTCTCCATGCTCATAAGCTAGATCGGACGGTTGCAACGTGCGCCAGCCTGTAGGTCGCCATTACCGTACCTCGTAGATTCCAGGATTGTTCGCCAAACGAGCGTCGCCGCATGCGCGAGGGACCGGCACCGTCTCTTGATTCAAAAGCAATGGACATCAAAATTTGGGTCAGTAAGGATCGAACTCGCCAATCCTCGGTCGAGGCGGCATTTCTTATCTTTCGGACGCTTGCCAATCCCGTGGCAAGCGTCGTTCCAATCCCATCAGGTACGACATCGTGGCCCCTCCTTCGCCCCTTGACCCCAACGGCTTGGGTTCCCCCCAAAGCGCGTCCCCGTCTCGCCGTGTCACTAAAGGTCCCTGCAGGGCGAATCAAATATACATTTTGTCGACCAATTAGACAACGTAGACAAATTACGTCGGAACATTATAATTCGACATCAAGGCATTGATTTTGTTTACTAAACCACGTCCGGTACGCACTCTACGAGCCTCTTGCGTCGCTCCCGTGCTTCTAATTCAAGGTCGGTTCGGTGACGCAAGCTGCTTGCCCAACGGCCATCGCATATATCCGCCGTAAATGGCCCGTTAGATCAAAGCATCTGCGACATCGCCGTATATTGTCTACCTCCTTATCGCGCCACATCACCGAGAAATTCAGAATCCCTGCGGCCGAGGCGTGGGATTGAGCGCGCCAGGCGATGGCGGATCCCTGCGAGCCGGGCACTTCGGCCCAATTGCGCCAGCACGGTTTGAAACAGGTACCCAAAAGCTGCAATATCGAGGCAAGCACAACCGCGGAAGGGGTATCGTGAATCGTTCGTTTTCTTTGCTTGCCGCAAGCAAAGTAGACGAACGTAGATCTGTTTGCCTTTGCAAAACTATTCGGTATGCTTTTAATAGCATATTAAAGTCTTTTAAATGCTCTTAAAAGCAGATGACGGCAAGGAATACACTGACAACTGCACCACCCTATGCGGTTGAAGACGCTTTGAAGCGTCTTGGCGCCAGCCTGCGCACAGCGAGGCTACGCAGGAACTTGACGATAAAGGACGTCGCCGAGAAGATCGGCACGGGTCCGCGACCCGTGTCCGACGCCGAGAAGGGCAAGCCGTCAACAGGTGTTGCGGTCTATGTAGCCTTACTTTGGACCTACAACCTGTTGCATCGCCTGAGTGATGTCGCCGATCCGGCGCTCGACAAGGAGGGATTGGCCCTCAGCTCACGTCGCGAGCGTGCCCGGGCGCGCCAATCGCAACGTCTGGACGACGACTTCTAGGGCCTTTGCATGAACGACGAGTGCTACGTGTACATCGTTCTGCCTGGCGACACGGAGTTCGTGACGGCCGGCAGGTTTGCACTCAGCGTTGATCGAAATGGTGTTCCAACGGGCAGGTTTGTCTACGGACGAAGCTACCTGGCACGCCCGAACGCCGTTCCCATCGATCCTGTGGATCTGAGGCTCACGGCGGAATCCTTTGAAACCCGCGGGCTTGAGGGTGTCTTCGGTGCGCTGCGCGACGCCGGTCCGGACTACTGGGGTCGGCTGGTCATCGAGAGGCATTCGGGATACGCGATGCTCGGCGAGCTCGATTATTTGCTGTATTCACCTGAAGACCGCACGGGCGCGCTGAGTTTTGGTCTGAATCGAGAGCCGCCCGCGCCATGCAGAAAGTTCGCCAGTACCGTGGACTTGGCGAATCTTCAGCGAACGGCAGACGCCATCATTACCGGCAATGACCTACCGATAGATCCTGATTCGGAGCAAGCGAGGATGTTGCTTCTCGCCGGGGCATCCATGGGCGGCGCGCGGCCAAAGGCGGTGGTTCAGGATGACAATGACGTGTGGGTAGCCAAGTTCAACCGGCCGGACGATCGCTGGAATCACGCGCGGGTGGAGCGCGCGATGCTCGTGCTTGCCCGTGAATGCGGTTTGACGGTGGCGGAAAGCCGCCTCGCAACTGCGGGCGACCGCGACGTGCTATTGGTGAAGCGTTTCGACCGACAAAGCACGGACGCCGGTTATCGGCGCGCGCGTTTCCTGAGTGCGTTGACGTTGCTGCGCGCTGACGACACTCATCACGACCGGGCCAAATGGTCTTACGTTCTGCTCGTCGAAGAACTGCGTCGACTTTCGTCGCAGCCGCAACAAGATGCGCAGGAGCTGTTCCGGCGCATGTGCTTTAACGCACTGATTTCGAATACCGACGATCACCCCCGCAACCACGCCGTCATCGCGTTGGATACGGACTGGGCACTTTCACCCGCGTACGACCTGACCCCGTCAACTCCCATCAGTATCGAACGACGCGACCTAGCGCTCATCTGCGGGGACATGGGCCGCTATGCCCATGTGGACAACCTGCTGTCGCAGCATGCCCGGTTTCTGATCGATCGCGCCGATGCCGAAGCGACGATTCAAACCATGGAGCAGACCGTGCGCGACCGGTGGTACGCAATCGCCAGAGCCGAAGGGGTCACAGAGCAAGACTGCGACAGAATTTCCAGAGCGTTTGTCTATCCGGGATTCCGGCTTACGACCGCATGGTAAGTTAATGCCTGGCCCGCCGCGCGTCCCCTGATTCAACCCCCGCCTCTCCAACAGCGGCTCCACGTTCGGCTCCCTGCCCGCGAAATTCCGGAACAGGCTCAGCGCTTCCTCGGCGCCAGCGTATTCTCCACCGTGGCGCCGCCGCGCTATCGAATCGCCCGCTGCATCAAACCATCTCCATATTCCCTGCACATGTGGCCGGTAGGCTTCCTTGCCATGAGAATACCCAAGAAGCCATTTGCAGCGGGCAGTAAGCTACTGGTCCATCGCCCAAGCCGCGCGACCTCGGCTTTCTCATCCTGATTGTCGGTAAATTCTCATCTTGATTGTCGCTGTAGAAAGAGGTCGATGTCGACGCCTACATGAGGAAGGTCGAAGAAGTCTATGTCACGGATGCCTACCATTCGCTGTCAATCGAAGGCTACCGGGTAAGTGAAGATCTCATAAGACGGGTACGGGACGGCGAGTGGGATCCGGACAACAAGGAAAAGGATCGGGAAAACCGCAATGCGCTCGCGGCGAAGGGATATTTTGAAGCGTTTCAGGTCGTCAAGGAAAGTGTCACGAAGGTTCTAAAGGGGGCAAATGCCGGACAGGTCGCAGATGATGACCATGGCGCCTGGTACAGGGAACTGTTCGCGCCGAGAGTTACGGCAGGCATTGTGCGGCCCGGCGATCTTGCCGGTTACCGGGGTGGTCCAGTTTACATCCGACAATCCATGCACGTGCCGCCATCACGCGAAGCGGTTCTGGGCCTGATGCCAGCCCTGTTCAGTCTTCTGAGAGAAGAGGAGCAACCGGCCGTGCGGGTCGTCCTCGGGCATTTCATGTTCGTTTACATTCACCCCTACATGGACGGCAATGGTCGAATGGGTCGATTCCTGATGAATGTAATGATGGCTTCGGGCGGCTATCCATGGACTGTCATCAAGGTAGATCGACGCGACGACTACATGGCCGCCCTGGAGCAGGCAAGCGTCCATCGAAATATCGATCCGCTTGCCCGATTCCTGGCCGGGCTTCTCTGAGCACGGGCGACCGGGAACAATGGTGAGCGCATGCCCCGATTCCGTAGACCGTCGCCGACGCGGTGCTCAAGGACGTCACGGCGTAGCAGAACCGGTAGCTGGTCAAGGCGATTAGGCCATTTGCCGTGCCGCCTCCGCCGAGGCCGCGGCGGAGAAACTGGCTTGTCAGTCGCTAACGTCGCCAATCAATTCGCTGGCGATACCTGCTCAACGCTGATCCGATCAGCCGTCTTCATTGCCTGGGCCAGCGCATAGGACGATTGAAGCCGGTACCAGGTTTCTGCGCCGCCTCCGAACGCCTTGTCGAGGCGGATCGCCATCTCGGGAGAGATGCCCGCACGGCAATTGACAATGTCCGAAAGCTGCTTGCGGCTGACCCCGAGCTTGCGCGCCGCCTCGGATACGCTGAGTCCCAGGGGCTCAAGACAATCGTGGCGAACCGAAAGACCCGGATGAGGTGGATTCTTCATGGCCATGTTCCGATCCTCCTAGTGATAGTCGATCAAGTCCACATCCCGGACGTTGGGCCCGTCGAAGCGAAACATGACGCGCCAATTGCCGGACACCGTCACTGCCCAATAACCGGCCAGAGATCCTTTCAGCGGGTGGAGTCCAAAACCCGGCAGATTCATGTCTGAAGGCCCGGCCGCTACGTCGAGACGGGCGAGAACCCGCTCGACCTTGGCGATGATCTGTGGAGAAACTCGCCGGTGGTCTCCCTTCACGGACAATCGCTCGAGACCCCGGTGACGAAAGCCAACTATCATGCTTTATCTGTAACCTATCACTTCTCAGGTGACAGAACAATGTCCGCCACCAGACCAGCGGGCGCGCGCTGGTAGTCAACTCGTCCATCGCCCGGGAGGGTTGCCGGCAAAGTACGCCGCACTGGCACGCGCACTCACCGTATCGACATCGGTGTATATTGTCCCCGTCCAAAACGCACCGAATAACCATGAAACTCAAAACGCCATCGGCACTCGCCGCACCTCTCACGCCGGCCGTAATCGCCCTCACCCTCCTCCTTCCATGCACAGCCTCCGCCCAGGACCCCACCATGCCCGGAATCATCCCCTACGAAGCCCACGTAGAAACCCTGGACAACGGCCTCAAGGTCATCGTCATGCCCATGGAGGGCACGGGGCTTGTGGCCTACTGGTCCATCGCCCGGGTCGGTTCCCGGGACGAGGTGGAGGAGGGGCGCAGCGGCTTCGCGCACTTCTTCGAGCACATGATGTTCCGCGGCACGGAGAACTTTCCGGCCGCCCGCTACAACGAGGTGCTGACGTCCATCGGCGCCAACGGCAGCGCCTATACCTCGGACGATCTCACCGCCTACCACGTCTCCGTCGTCGCCGAGGATCTGGAGCAGTTGGTGGTGCTTGAGAGCGACCGGTTCCGCAACCTGTCCTACTCGGAGCCCGAGTTCGAGACCGAGGCCGGCGCGGTCTACGGCGAATACCGAAAGAACCGCACCAACCCGCTCTACTCCCTCTACGAGGCGATGACGGGCACCGCCTTCAACGACCACCCCTACGGGCACATGGTCATCGGCTACGAGGACGATATCGCCGCGATGCCGACGATGTACGACTACTCGCGATCCTTCTTCTCCCGCTACTACCGGCCGGACAACGTCATCCTGTTCGTCGTCGGCGACGTGACCCCCGACGGGGTGATGTCCCTGGTGGCGAAGTACTACGGCGACTGGGAGGCGGGCTACGTGCCGCCGGACATCCCCGTGGAGGCGTCGCAGGAGGAGGAACGGCGCGTGGAGGTCACCTACGAGGGCCGCACGCTGCCCTATCTCTGGCTCGCCTACAAGTTCGACGCCTTCAGCCCGACGGATACGCGCTGGGCGGCCGCGGATCTGCTGGTGGAGCTTGCCTTCGGATCCACCAGCGAGGCGTACCGGCGCCTGGTGCTGGACGAGCAGGTGGTGGAATTCCTCGCCGCCGACACCAGCCTCAACCGCGACCCGAACCTGCTCGACATCTACTCGCGCATCAAGGACCCCGACCGGGTCGACTACGTGCTCGAGGTCATCGACGCCACCATTGCGGAATTCCAGGCGACGCCGCCCGAGGAGGACCGCCTGAACGCGCTCAAATCCCGGCTCAAGTACGGATTCGTGATGGGGCTCGATACGCCCGACTCCACCGCCGGGCGGCTGGCGCGCTTCGTCGCCGTCAGCGGCGGGCTCGAGGATGTGGAAACGCTCTACCGCACCTACGACGCGGTCACCCCCGGCGACGTGCTCGGGGCGGCCCGCTACTACCTCGACACAAGCCGCCGGACCGTGGCGATCCTGAGGGAAGAGCAGTGAGCGCCGCGACCCGCCGATCACTCGGCTCAGGTGTTCTCGGGCGGTCGCCCGCAGCCTCCGACTCCGACGAGCGAGGGCGGGCCACAGGCAATGCCCCGATGCGCGGCTGGCCTGCCTGGCCTGCCTGGCTCGTCTTGGCCACCCTTGCCGCCTGCACCACCGAAGATCGAACCGTGAATGAATCAATGGACCCAACCGTTACGCCATCCGCGGCGGAGTCGATGGACGCGTCGATGGATGCATCGGCCGAATCCGCGACCGAATCCTCAACCGTGCTGGTACCCGTGCCATCGGACGCGACCATTTCGTTCTCGCTGTCCTTCGACGTCGGTTCCCAGAACGACCCGCCGGGCAAGGAGGGCCTTGCCTACCTGACCGGGCAGATGCTGGCGGACGCGTCGACGGAGAACCGGCGCTACGAGGAGATCCTGGAGGCGCTCTACCCGATCGCATCTTCCTACGACGTCCGCGTCGACCGGGAGATGACCACGCTCACCGGGCGCACGCACCGGGACAACCTCGACCTCTTCTTCGAACTCTACTCGGACGCCTACCTGCGACCGGCCTTCGATGCCGACGACTTCCAGCGCATCAGGAACGACGCCGTCAACTACCTGGAGAACGCGCTCCGCTTCTCCTCCGACGAGGAACTGGGCAAGGCGGCGCTCTATGAGTTCGTCTACAGCGGTACGTCCTACGCCCACCCGACGGTCGGGACCGTGGAGGGACTGCAATCCATCACGCTGGATGACGTCCGCGGCTTCTACGAAGGTCACTTCAGCCGAGCGAATGCGACTCCCGGCCTGGCCGGCGGATTCGATGACGCGCTGACGCAGCGCTTCGACGGGTCGCTGGCGAACTTGCCGGGAGGATCGGATGCCGGGGCGGATGCCGGGACCGATGCCGCCGAAGCATCGGACGAGGCTTCCGGCGACGGATCGGGCGAGGCTCCCAGCGACGGATCGGACTCGGATGCTGTGGCGGATGCCGCAGCGCCCCCGGGAACGGCCTCGGCCGCCATCATGATCAACACCCCCGAAATTGAAGGCCGCGAAGTCCTCCTGGTTTCCAAGCCCGGCGCCGACGCATCCATCAGCTTCGGCTTCCCCATCGACGTGAGCCGCGGCGAACGGGACTTCTACGCGCTCTGGGTCGCCAACTCGTGGCTCGGCGAGCACCGCAACCAGTCGAGTCACCTGTTCGAGGTCATCCGCGAGGTCCGCGGCCTCAACTACGGCGACTACTCCTACATCGAGGCCTACCCGGAAGGTGGGCGGCGGACCAAGCCACCGGTCAACGTGGCGCGCCACAAACAGATATTCGAAGTCTGGATCCGCACGCTCCCCAACCACCAGGCGCTTTTCGCCCTGCGTGCCGCCATCCGCGAACTCGAGAACCTGGTCGACAACGGCCTCACCGAGGAGGAATTCGAACTCACCCGCTCGTTCCTCAACAAGTACATCCTGCACTTTGCGGTCACCACCTCCCAGCGGCTCGGCTACGCCATGGATGACCGCTTCTACGGCATCGGCGGCGAGGGTCACCTGGCGCGCTTCAGGGAAGTCCTGGGCGAACTCACGTTGGAGGAGGTCAACGCCGCCATCCGCGAGCATCTCCAGTACGAGAACCTCAAGATTGCCATCGTCACCGGCGACGCCGAGGGGTTGCGCGAGGCGCTTGCCGCGGATGCGCCCAGCCCCATCGAGTACGCGCAGGAGATGCCCGAGGAAGTGCTGGCGGAGGACGAGGAAATCTCGACCCTGCCGTTGGGGATTACTGAGGACAGGATCTACACGGTACCGGTGGAGAGTATTTTTCAGGGCGAATAAGTCCAACCATTTCCAGGCAGAGCGCTTGAGGGCTCCGTAATAGAGATTGAATCCGTCGACGTAGACCGTCGTGCGCATTGGTCCCAGCCTAAAAAGCAAGGGCCTCCGAAGAGGCCCTGCGCCCTGCGCTCGAAACCGCAGGGGGGATTGCCAGTAGCCTATCTTCAGCGAGCCAGAAAATCAATTTCGAATTGTAAGGATTACACGCGGCGGCGCGTGCGACATTTCTCGCAAAATCATGGAGTTATGGTTTCCTAGTAGTTTGCGTCGTAGGCAGTTAGTGGAATAATCGGATTCATGCTCCATTTGGACGCAATTTCGTGCCAATGTGCATCAATAGTATGATTATCTGCGAAAACGGTGGGAGCCAACAATGGGGACGATGCGAAAAACAATTACCGTGACGGATCAGCAGGATAAGTGGATAAAGGCGCAAATTGCCTCTGGCGATTTCACCAACGATAGTGAGTACATCCGCGATCTGATTCGTCGTGACCAGGCGCGGCGAGCCCGGATTGACGCGACCCGTAGTGAACTGATCAAAGGCGAGACGAGTGGCGAGCCCGAGCCCTTCAACAGTGGTTCGTTCAAGGAGGAAATGACCGCCAAACGTGCCCGCCAAGCTCCCTGAATATCGCCTATCGCCTGAAGCGCGACGTGACTTGGAGGCGATAGCCGCAGGGTAGGGCGACACGCGATTTACTTCCGAATTACTGAATATGGCATCGCCGTGATCCGCATCCTGCATGATCGCATGCTACCTGCACGGCACTTGGGTCTTGAGGACGACACCTGGCAGAGAACCGACGTGTTCTCCGTCATACGACCGAATCTGACGCATCCACCTGCTAACTTATCTCCAGAAAGCGGAAACCGACTGGAGAATAGCGATGCTGACCGCCTATATGCGGCATCGGAGCCTGGGATATCTCGCGAACCTGGCCGCGCGATTTCGTCACCGTACGACTGAAGGCAGACAGTTGGCCAAATGGGTCCTGCAGTTCGCCGATCACCTCGCACTTCCGGGCTATGCGGACAATCCACAACTGCTGGACGAACTGACCAGGCAGGAGGAAGTTTCCGCGGATGAGTGGGAGCGCCTCTGCGAAACCCTCACAACCGAATTCAGAGCGTCGAAGTGTGTACGCGCCGACCGGACGGCACAGCGAATCCGGCGCCTGGGGCGCTATATGCGGCTCTCGCGAACGGACATTGTGCTGCTCGAACTTCTGTTGTGCTACGAGACACAGCCGGTCGTCGAATCCATGGTCGACGATATTCTTTGCCGCCATGGATTCGCCCGTGTTCATTGTCAGTTCTTTTCCATTGGAAACCCGGGTCTGGCACATATGCTGGGTATTTCCATGGGAACGTTGCGGCGCCGTCTGGCCGTGGATTCGCCGCTGGTGCGGTCGGGCCTACTGTCGGTCGATGATGACGGCGATTTCAAGCTGTTGCAGCGGCTCTTGCGGTTGGCGCATGCACCTGCCCGCAGCGGCGCGGATGTTCAACAATTGTTGTTCGACAAAGCGTCTGCCGCGGAACTTGAGTGGCAGGACTTCGACCATGTGGCTGCCGGCCGAGATCACGTCGAACGCCTGATCGGGGGTGCGTTGAAGACTGGCGAACGGGGCGTCAACGTGCTGATTTATGGACCGCCCGGAACCGGCAAGACACAGTTCTGCCGAACCCTCGCCCACCGGCTTGGAATTACGATGTACAGCGTCGGCGAAGCGGACGAGCGAGGCCGCGAACCGAGTCGAGGCGAGCGGCTTCAGGAACTGCGTCTGGCTCAGCGCGTCCTGGGCGACTGCGGAAATTCGATTCTGCTCTTCGACGAGATGGAAGATCTGCTTGCCGATCCCGGTTCGATGTTCGGGTGGTTGTTGGGCGGGGCAAACCGCATGAGGCGAGGAGCCGACGGCTCCAAGGTATTCATGAACCGGCTCTTGGAACAGACCGAGGTCCCCACATTGTGGGCGACCAATTCGGCCCGGCAGACCTGTCCGGCCGTGCTTCGCCGCATGATGTTTGCGCTGGAATTGCGTCAGCCCTCACCGCGGGTGCGTGCCCGCATCTGGGCGCGGCGTTTTTCCCTCTGTCTTCAGGGGCCGCCCGGTACCGGCAAGAGCGCGTTCGTGCGGTACCTTGCCGAGCGGGTCGGGTTGGAAGTCGTGCAGAAGCGGGCTTCTGACTTGATGTCCATGTGGGTGGGGCAAACCGAGAAGCAGATCGCCGAAGCATTTGCCGAGGCCCGCGACCAGAAACATTTCCTCGTCTTCGATGAAGCCGACTCGCTGCTGTCCGACCGGCGCTTCGCACACCGGAGTTGGGAGGTCAGCCAAGTTGCCAGCACCAATCTGAAAGTGTAGTCATTCTGCCAGTCTGAAATTGTTGTTTTCTTCGGCGGCGTCTTCTTCGAAAAGCTTCCACTAAACGTTTCTTCGTTTTCTTCGTTTTCTTCGGCCCGTTGACTTTCGGTGCCCCGGTCCGGTGCCGATGGCCGCATCATTGGCGGCTTCACTCGACCTCCCTGCGCGGCCTCGTTCAAGTCACGCCCGAGGAACTGGCCGAGATCGAATCCGCGGCCAGCCTCCTGGACCATACCGGGCAGGCTGAGCGGGCCGCGATCCTGCGAGAACTCGTCGCCAAGTTGCTCGCGTTGCGCCGATCGTTCAACGAGGACGAATTCGGTGACGACTTGGAGGCACTCATGCAGGCCGAGAAGTTGGCGATGCGCCCAGGCCCCCGCCCGCGCATCGAATACGGTTTGCTGCCGTTGCTCCGCGATGCCATCAAAGCCGCCCGTAAGGTGGAATTCGACTACGTTTCGAGGTCATCCGGGCAACACAGCCGCCAGCTCGTCGAACCCTACGGTGTGCTCTACGGTAACCGGGCCTACCTCGTCGGGGGCGCGGACTGGGCCGAACAACCGCGGCTCTGGAGTTTGGCGAACGTGAGCAAGGCCCGCGTTACAGGCCAGAAGTTCGATCGCGACCCGGAATTCGACCTGCAGGCCTACGCCGAGCGTTCCTTCGGCGCATTCCAGGAACCGCCGGTCGATGTTGTGCTGCGATTCAGCGCCGGCGCGGCGGGCGATGCCGCGACCTTCCTGTTCCATCCCAGTCAGACAGTTATCGAGAACGAAGATGGTTCATTGACGGTTCAATTCAATGCGGGCGGTCTGAACGAAATGTGCTGGCATCTCTTTACCTGGGGGGAGGGCGTCACCGTGGAGAAGCCGGCGCGGCTGCGGGAGCGCTTGCGAAGCATGTGCGCGGGACTTGCGGAGCATCATGCTGTCTTGCCGGAATTCAATACGATCTGATCGCGTAGACTTCGGTCCTTTGCGCTTGTGATGTGCCATTGCGATTCCTCAACAACGCTTAGTCGTACCTATTCGATTCTGCAAGCGAGAAGTTCAGTGGCGTACTCAGAGCGCGCCGAGCGCCTCCCGCAACCGAACCATCGCCAACGTATCGCGCTCGCAATAGGCGCGCAGGTTTTCAAACGTGCGCTGACGCTCCCCTTGGTCGCCGCTCGCGATTGCCTTCATATATTGGACTGAAGCCGTCTGGCCGTCGGGGATCTCAAGATCGCCGTAGCCCATCCCGGGCACGAGCACCGGCAGCACATTCTTGATCGAGAACGAGCTTCGAAACTCGGGGTGGTAGTAGGTGTTGCGCACCACCGGAAGCAGATCGACCAGTCGTGCCGCAATAGCGGTGAGTTCGTCGGCCCGGTGAGGCAGAGCCGCAGCCAGCGCGTTCAACACGGTTCGCTCGTAGCTCGAATACGTGCATATCGAGCCGTTGCTGCCCACCGCTTCGATCAGGCGACCGGCAAGCCGCCGACGCGGATCATCGTCCTGTTCATGCAGGTAGTCGGTATGCTTGGGCGGCGCGCCGTTGCGCTCGGTGTGAACCGAGAAAAGGAACGGAACAGCGTCGTAGGGGCTCGTGCCGGCGAATCGCGGGATGGCCGGAGCAAACGTTTCAAAATCCAGGTAGCGTATCGGGGATGTCAGCCCGGCCAGCATCGATGAAATGTCCCCGTGAACCACGGCGCTTTGTTCCTGCACGGCTCGTCGAGCGATGCCCTGCAGGTACGAGAGCGAAAAATCCCCCGGAATGTCCCTGATTTCTTCTATGCCCGCGGCCTCCAGTTGCCCACGGCGGTCATGGTTCAGCCACGGCAATTCGTCAATGCCGTGATCCGGGCTGACGTGATCACGCGTGCAATGCGCGTA
Source organism: Candidatus Rariloculaceae bacterium (assembly GCA_965237785.1). Classification (GTDB taxonomy): domain Bacteria; phylum Pseudomonadota; class Gammaproteobacteria; order Steroidobacterales; family Rariloculaceae; genus UBA6522. The sequence continues at coordinate 3,034,053 of OZ250159.1, read as the reverse complement.
GTACGGGCAGCCGTACGGCGTGAAACAGTGGTCTCCCGGTGCGATGTCCGGCGCGGCACGCGCTCCGAGCATGGCCATCATCTCCCCGACCTGGGCACCCACCGTATTCTGGAGCGCGTCGGCTTTGTCCGTGAGCGGATGACGTTTGAACAGCGCATTGAGATCGAGTCGAACGCCGTCGTAGACGTAGTCCCGATTGAGCGTGATCGCCTCCGCTTCGCGAACATCAAGGCCGGCGCCGCGCAGAACCCATAGCTGGACGGCCACATCGAGAACAAAGACATCCTTGAGTCGCGTAGTGGATTTGACTTCGCCCAACCGCCAGCCGCCCCCGGGCAGACGCTCGAGGATGTCCGCTCGGACCAGAACGCGCTCGTGCCGGAAGGCGGCTTCGAAGAGAGCCGGCGCCGCGCCCGCCTGAATGACCTGGCGGGTTTCCTCAAGCGCCTCGCGGACATGCCGATGGTCGTGCCCGACAAAATGGCCGCCGGGATGGCGCTGGCACGCGAGCATGCCGACCTCGTGCCCGGTATCGAATACCGCCCGCAGGCTGTCGTCGGGCGGCGGCGCCAGGTGACGCTCGTAACTGTCGTACCAGAGCCGAAGGTGGCATTGATTGCCGGAGAGGTAGCGAGATTTGGAAAGGCTGGGGTTGGGGTGCACTTAGTGAATCAGGCTCTCGTAGGGAATCTTGAGTCCTTCGTGTAACCGCTTGATCATTTGAAGCGTTAGATTTCGCTTCTTGTTAAGCACCTCGGAGACACGTCCACTTGCTCCGATGTAAGGCTCAAGATCTTTACGGGACAGGCCGTTCTGCTCCATCAGAAACTTGATTGCCTCAACTGGATCCGAGGCAGGAATTGCAAAATGTTCTTCTTCGTATTTCTCGGCGAGCAGCATCAAGATATCCAGCTCGTCACCTTTGGCCGTGCCGGATTTCGCACCCCATAACTCCTCGATGCGCCCCAGCGCCCGATGCAAGTCGCGGTCATTCCTGACTGGTCTAAGTTTCATCTCCAATCTCAAATGTTTTCGATATCTTCGATCTTGTCATACTGCTGATGTGTTCCTACAAAGCGAATCAACATCCCGTGTCTCGCGTAGTCAGTAAGGACTACAACACGGTACTTGTTGCCGCAAACATTGAAGACAACCCGGTTGTTCTTCAGGATGCTCGCATTGCGCAGATCGACCTTCAGCTCGTGCGGCGAATTCCATTTTGCCGACACGCAGAAGTTGTACCACTCCGTCAACTGCGCCTTCGCATCTCTGTATTTCGGGCTACTTTCCCAAAATCTCCTTAGTCTGGACTTTGCGATTACCCGCATTGACCTACGCTATCATGCTCCCACAATGGGAGCAAGGGTGTGTGCGCGTTCCCAACTAATGCTGCCGTAGCAATGCGACATTGTTCGTCGTGAACGGACGAATGTGACCGGTTCGGTCACTTCAACCTGCCATCATCGGAATGCGACCGGGTTTGTCGCACTGGCCGATCATCATTGCTCGCAGCGATGATGAGGCAGCCTCCCAATTCCACTGAAGCCGAACAAGCGCTGCTGAGCGGCATCATGCTCGACACGCGCGCTTGGGACGAGGTGGCCGACAGGGTGTCCGCCAGCGACTTCTACCGTCCGGACCACAGGCACATCTTCAAGGCCATTGCGGAGGTGGTGGAGCTTGGGCAGCACCCGGATCCCGTGGTCGTCGGGGAACATCTTTCCAAGCTGGGGCGACTGGAGGATGCCGGCGGCCGGGCCTACCTGGCCCAGTTGGTGGGCAACTCCGCCGGTGCCGTGAACATCCAGGCCTACGCAAAGATCGTGCGCGATCACGCCACGCTCAGGCAGCTCATCCAGGTTGCCGGCGATATCGCCGCGAGCGCCTACGAACCCGAGGGGCGCGAGGTCGTGGGCATCGTTGACGAGGCGGAACGTCGAGTCTTCGATATCGCCGATCGGGGACTGCGCCGGGGCAGCGGTCTCGAACCCGTCGGGGAACTCGTCTCCGATTCCTGGGATCGGCTGCAGCAACTGAGCGAGAGCAAGGGCGGCGTCACCGGTGTGGCTACGGGCTTCAGCGAGCTGGACAAGATGACGGCGGGCATGCAGCGGGGCGATCTGGTCGTGATTGCCGGCCGTCCCTCCATGGGCAAGACGGCCCTGGCGCTTAACATTGCGGAGTTCGCGGCCCTGAAACAGGGGATTTCCACGGCCATCCTCAGCATGGAAATGTCGAAGGAGCAGATCATGTTCCGATTGATTGGGTCCATCGGCCGCGTCAACCAGGCGGCCTTGCGCGCGGGCAATCTGTCGCAGGAGGACTGGGTGCGCATCGAGTCGGCCCTGAACCTGCTCAAGGATGCGCCGATCTTCATCGACGACGCGCCGTCGCTGTCACCCACCGACGTGCGTGCCCGCGCCCGGCGTCTCAAGCGCGAGCACGATGTGGGGCTCATCGTCGTGGATTATCTGCAACTCATGCAGGTCGGAGGTTCCAGCGAGAACCGAACCACCGAGATCTCGCTGATCTCCCGTTCACTGAAGGGCCTCGGCACGGCGCCGGAACACGGCATGATGCTGCGCGGCGAGGTGCGGTGGTAGCGGCGGCAACCGTGAGGTCGCGACCCGCCAACAACGCTTCTAATTGTTTAACCAATTAGCGGCCTTCAACCCTTTGACTCGATTGAATTCTCTTGTGTTGTTGGTCACGAGCGTCGCTTCGAAGCATCGCGCATGTGCTGCAATCCATAAATCATTCGGCCCGATCATTTGACCTTTTCTTTTCAGATCGGCACGTATGTCACCGTAGTGATCGGCAACATCGGCAGTCAAATCTGCTATGGCGATTTGATTGACGAAAGCGCGTGTAATCTCCGGTGAAGTGGATTGCTCGCAACCGAATAGCAACTCGCCACGAACGATGACTGAAATCATGCATTCGTCAAGTTCAGCTTGAGGCTGAGCCTTCGGATGGTTATTGATCAGATAAATGCACGTGTCCGTATCGAGCATGTACCTGTTGGTCATTTGAAAGGCGCCCGTTGTTCATACGACCCCAAATCGTCATCGGTGGTTGCGTTTAACCAGTCGTTAACGTCTTCCGGGCGGCCTTTACAAACGTCTGCCCAGGACTTTGGGGCTGGCGTTAGCAATACCGCGTTGCCTTGTTTTGCAATAAACACCCGGTCCGTATTGAAGCGATACTGTTTCGGCAGTCTGACCGCTTGTGATGTACCGCTCATAAATACGGCGGCAGTATTACGTTTGTTTGCTTTCATGACCCAGCGCTCTGGTTTCGCCTGGTATATATATTAACACCATATATATATTGCCAGTGTCAAGCATAGTCAGACTCGGCCGTGCCGGTCCTTGTTTCCGTACTGCCCCCCTCCCGCTCTCCTCAATCGCCTGGTAGCTGAGGCAAGAATCCCGACACAAATCTCGCCAGACCGTCGGGATTCCAGGGATTAACGCTGAATCCAACAAGAATCCCGACAAAATACCCCGCACTGTTGACTGAGACAGCCCAGTGCCCAACACAGCCCAATTTGACGCCCGCAATCTGATGGAACGCGCGGGCGTCCCAAGTTGAGCAGCGCCGAGCGGATCGTCCTGGCGCGCATCAAGGAAGTCTGGGTTGGTATCGAGGACCCCGACCCGACGGTAGACCGCAGGGGTATCCGATACCTCCAGGAAAATGGCGTTACCGTGCATATGTTCGATCTGGATCTCCAACGGGAGATCAGGAATGTGAACCGCTCATTCCTTGAGCAAGCGCTGCAACGTGCCGAGGCGGAGGAAGAAACGGCCGAACGAAAGGCCACGACGCTCTCTCCCTTGGAAAGCGTGCTCCCGCGTGTCGATATGCGCGACCTTGATTCCGAGGCACTGGAACGTTACAGGGCCACCGCAGGGATTGGCGACGCGATGGATTCCCCCGCGGTGGCCCTCAGGTATTCGTACCCGAACAGGTGCTGCAATGGCTGCGGGATAAGTTGCCCAATCCCATCGACCGTTCCGGGGCACGGCGCGCGGAGGTCAACGCAACGCTTTTCGAAATGGTCCGGGAGGCGGTGGTCAATGCGGTCATTCACCGGGACTACGCGATCGAGGGGGCCAAATGCCAATTGACCGTGACGGAGGACACGATCAGGGTAATGAGCCCAGGCAAACCGGTGGCGCCGATCACACTGGAACAGATGCAATTGTTCAAGGCGCCCATGCTCAGCCGCAATCCCGTCCTCCACTACATTTTCTCGCGCATGGAACTGGCCGAGGAACGGGGATTGGGACTCGAATCCCTGCGCGAGGGGCGCGCCACGCGATACCAACCTGTTCGCCGTCAATAGATTGGCGTGCAGATTCAGAACGTTGCCCGGTATTGGGAGGGCGAGAGCCGGACATGGTCTGTCAGGGGAGGTTTCAGCCGAAAGGCCGCAGGGGTTCGCGAAAAGTCATATAGACGCGTAAGCCGGAACACATCTCTGTCTAGCTGACGTGCTTGATCCGGTCTCGAAGTCCAACATGACAGGTCCCTGGGCAAACGAATTGACGATAGTATAGAAACCAGTTTGAGATTCAATTGCGATTTACGGATAAGGCCGTTGGGACTGCCATTTTCCCTATGAAGCGCATCCGCCTCATCCACTGGAACTCTACCGAGGCCACCGAGCGGGTGGAACAAATCTGCGCGGCCGGATACGAGGTGGCCTTCGAGGTGCTGAAAGGCGGCAGCGGACTGCGCGACTTGCGGTCCAATCCTCCGGACGCCGTGGTCATCGATCTGCATCGCCTGCCCTCCGCCGGGCGCGATATGGGGGTGTTCCTACGCAAGCAAGAAAGCACCCGCCGTATACCGCTGGTCTTTGCCGGTGGCGATCCAAAGAAAGCTGCTCGCATCAAGGCCCTGCTGCCGGATGCGACGTACACTTCCTGGAGCCGGATACGCGGAGCGTTGAGCCGCGCTATCAACCGCCCACCCAAGTATCCGGTCGTTCCCGATAGCGCCTTTGCAGGCTACTCGGGGACGCCGCTGCCCAAAAAACTGGGCATCAAGGAGGGTATGGCCGTCGCCCTGGTCGACGCGCCGGAGGAATTCGAAACGACTCTCGGCGACGTGCCTCGCAGAGTGGTTTTTCACCGGACACGTCGGAGGCAACCACCGGCGCAGTGTCCCTTGGTCGTCTGGTTCAACCGATCCCGGCGGGACCTGGACGAGGGGATGCGGCGGATGGCTCGGGACCTGCCCGAAAACGGCAGAGTATGGATCGCCTGGCCGAAGAAGGCCTCGGGCATCGTCTCCGACCTGTCGCAACCCTATGTGCGCAAGAGCGGTCTCGCCGCCGGCCTCGTCGACTACAAGATCTGCGCCATCGACAAGACGTGGTCGGGCCTGCTGTTCACGAGGCGGAAATCCTGAATTTCTTGCCGATGCGTGCTTTTGCCACGGGCTGCCAGGGAACCTCATGACTTTGGCGCCCTGGAACGCGCCAAGAGATCTTCCTGGATCTGCTCCAGGCTCTTTCCCTTCGTTTCGGGGACGAAGCGCTGCACCAGAATAACGGTGAATATCGTCACCAGTGCGTAGGCGCCGAACGTCCCGGAAATCCCAACGACGCCGAGCTGCCAGGGAAAGAGTTGGACCACGACGATCGACGCCATCGACGTGATGGCCTGGATAACGGATATGGCGAGGCCACGAGCCCAATTCGGAAGTATTTCGGATATCACGATCCAATAGCCGGGGCCCACCGATAGCGCAAAGGATGCGATAAAGAGCATGATGGCCGCCAGCACGAGGTATCCCTCGAAATGGCCTGCGTAGGCGGAACCGGCAAGAACCGCATGGGCTAGCGTCATGCCCGTCGCGCCCGCCATCAATAGCGGGCGGCGGCCGAACCTGTCCATGGACCAGATGGCGATCACCGTGGCAAGCAGGTTGACTACGCCGACGACCGCAGCGCTCATGAACGCCGCCGATGTCGCGGCCCCGGCGCGTTCGAAGATCATCGGTGCGTAGGAGAATACGGCGTTGACGCCGGACATTTGCTGGCACAGCCCCAACAGGATGGCTATGGCCATCACCCGCGCCATCTTGCCCCTGAACAGGTCCCGGTAACCGGTTTTCCGGGAACTGCCGGCCAGGGAGGCGCGTATTTCCTGCAGTAGTGACGTGGCTTGCGCTCGATCTGCCAGTTGCTCGATTACCTTGCGAGCCGCGGCCTCCCGGCCTTTCATGACCAGCCAGCGGGGGCTCTCGGGCACGCGCAGCAGGAAGAGGAAATACAGCGCCGCAGGGATTGCCTCGACCCCTAACATCCAGCGCCAATTGTCGTCCCCGACATTGAGCAGAAAGTAGTTGGAAAAGTAGGCAACGGAGATGCCGAGAACAATCGTGAACTGGTTCAAACCGACCAGCCTCCCCCGGTATTGCGCAGGAGCGATCTCCGCGACGTACACCGGGGCGGTGATGATCGACGCGCCAATGGCGAGGCCGCCGATGGTCCGGCTGACGTTGAAGAACGTCAGGTCGGTTGCAATGGCAGACATGATCGCGGACGCCGTGTACAGGACTGCGCATACGATCAACACTTTCTTGCGGCCCACACGATGGATCGCCGGGCCAGCCGCCAGCGTGCCGAGAACGGCGCCGTAGCTTACGTTGGCCGCGGCGAAGCCGAGTTGCGTTACATCGAGGCTGAAATAATCTTCGAGAAACGGCAGTACGCCCGCAATGACGGAAAAATCGAAACCCAGAAGAAACCCGCCGAGCGCAACGACGACAGAAATATAACCGGTATAAAGCAGCTTACTCGGAATCGCCGTCCCCTTTTCGCTCGCTTTCGACAATGACGACTCCCATGGGACTCAGGGTTGTTGCCCCTCCGACCGCCTGCTCCGCAATGATGTCCCTACCCCGGTTCAATTCAACTTTCACCGCCTTGTTCAGGTGATTGACATAGAAAGTGTAGAGATGCTCGTCCGTGCATCGGGTTCGAACTTGAATGCCATCGGGCACCACCTGCGGTACCGGCAAGCCCGCGGCCTTGAGCAGCGTTTCCACGAGGTCGTCGTAAAACGCATTTTCCCTGATGATGGTACCCAGGTAGAACGCGTGACCGCCGCCGTACTCGTTCCTTGTCAGTACGCCGTACTCGCTGACGTGGGGTGTGGCGTATCGATACAGCGGTGCGGCCGCCTCACACCGAATCCAATCCGAATACAGGCAGGCGGTGTAGGTTTGTCGATTGTGAGTTCCATGGACGTCGTAGATGAATGAATCCTCAAGGGACTCGTACTCCTCGATCGCGATGCCAAGGCTTTCGGCCAGTAGCCCCGGCAAGGTCCTGGCGTGGCAGAGGCTGGTTTCATCCTTGACGCCCGTTCGGCAATCGGCGAGCAGCACCCCGCCCGCCTTCACGAATTCGTTCAGGCGGGCGGCGGTTTCATCGGGGAGAATGTACAGATGGCTCGCCACCACCACCCGGTACTTCGAGAACTCGTTTCGGCAGGAGATAAAGTGCACGTTGATGCCGTGGCGATAAAAGCCCTCGTAATAGCGTAGGGTTGACTGCACATAGTCGCTGTTGCAATAGGCGGGCTGCGCTTCAAACGCCCACCGGCTGTCGTAGTCGAAAATGATCGCCACCTCGGCAAGCACGTCGGAATCGACAATCCTGGAACCCACTCTGGTCAATTCGAGAGCCGTAGTCCGCGCTTCTGCGTAGCGTCTTCCGGGTTTGCCGTCGTGCCCCAGCAAGCCGTGCCAGTACTGCTCCCTGCCGGCGGTACACGTTCTCCATCCGAACCACACCATGCCGTCGCAGCCGTGCGCGACCTGCTGGTAGGCGATATTTCGCAACTCACCGGGCCACACGTTGCGGCCGAACTCCCCCCAACCGATGGGGCCGGCGGTCTGCTCCACGATCCAGAAATTACGGCCTTTCGTGCCGCGCATGAGATCCGCCGCCGCGGACGCCTCGACGCGGGGTTTCAGGTCGAGGTTGCCATCCGATCGAGTGGTCCGGCGGACATCGCCGAAGTTCGGGTAGTTGTCCCAACTGACGAAATCCAGGTCCTCACTGAGATCGAAGTAGTTCAGCTCCGGCGCGAAACCCATGAAATTGTGTGTAACGAATCGCCCCGGAGAGTTCTTTCCGACGGCTTCGATTTGCCGGTGCTGGTACTTGACGTTAACGTCGGAGTGGAAACGCCTGTGGTCCAGGTACTGGCTCGGGTTGCAGGACCAGGCCTCGTCCGGAAAACGAATTTCCTCCCAATCGTTGATGTTGTGGCTCCAGAAATGCAGTCCCCAGGCCTCGTTCAGCGCGGCAACGGAGCCGTACTTGTCTCGCAGCCACTGCCGGAATGCCGCCAGGCAGTGCCGGCAGTAGCATTTCGGGCCGGCAAACTCGTTGTCGATCTGCCAACCCACCACGTTGGCGTGCTCACCCAGGGAGGCGGTCATGCGTTCGACAATGCGGTCCGACAGCGCGTTGAATTTTTCCGAGTGATAGCAAGTGTCCTTTCTGACGCCGTAAACGGTGCGGCGCCCATTCCTGGCGGTGCTCATGATCTCGGGGTACTTCAGCGCCGCCCACGACGGCACGATGGCGGTTGGCGTACCCAGAACGACTGCGATGTCGTTGTCTCCGAAGAGGTCGACCAGCTCTCCGAGCCATTGGAATTCGTAGCGCCCTTCCGAAGGTTCCAGCCGGTACCAGGTAAATTCGGCGAGCCGAACGAGATTGAAGCCGGCCTCGCGCATCAGGGCGACATCGACGCGCCACCGCTCCTCCGCCCAGTGCTCGGGATAGTAGTCCACACCCACGGTCATGCCGACGCTGCCCACTATCGGAAATTCGCTTCGTAGGCGCCAATATCGTAGCCGTCGCCTTGCGGCGCCACCGTGCCGAAAAAATCCCTCCCGCCCATGTCGCAACCCTCAAGACCGGCGCATACGTCGATGGCCGCGTCGATCGCCGGTGAACCGGGCTGCAACGCGAAGCGCCCGGGTCCCTGCGCCGCAGCATCGCCCATGAACCGCTCGAGTTGCAGGTCCACATGCACGCTGTTCGCTTCGCCGCTTCTCCAGCGGCTGTCGGGGTAGATATAGAGGTTGTGATCGCGTCCCAGGCCTTCGATCTCCTCGAACAGCGGCCCCGCCTCGCCCGCGTATGCGGTATCGACATAGACGATGTTGTTCTTGAAGAAACGGGGCAGGCTGCCGGTGAAACCGCCGCTGTGGAAGTCGCTGTTGAACACGCCGTGGCTGGTATGGATGGTGTTGTTGTAGATCTGCAATCCATCGATCATGCCGCCGTCCCAGGTGGCGATCTCGATTTCCTTGTTCTGCCGGTCGGCCTCAACGCCGTTGAAGGCGCAGATGTTGTAACGCACAATGCTGTTGGCGGTGATCAGCCCCGCGGCGCCGAAAATCGCCACGCAGTAGGCGGCGTTGTGGTGTCCGTAATTGTATTGAACGATGGTGTTCGTGCTGCCCCAATCGATATCGAAGGCCCCACCGTCCACCCCGGGCGAGTGGTTGTCGAAGGCTTCGTTGTACTGCACCGTGCAGTCCATGCAACTCCAGGTCCATATTGCATTGGGTGTGCCAATGGTCTGCGTCGGCTCAAGCCCGGTTCGGTACGCAACGCTATGCTCGATTAATCCGTTGTTCACCGCAAATAGAACAATGCCGTCGCCATAAGTGTCATGGACCGTGGAGTCGCGCACGGTGACGTTGCTGCTGCGCAATTCCACGTTCGAGGCCCATCCGTCCGCCGCGGTGCCGGTACCGACCAGAATGCCGGCCCACTGGTTGGTGTTGTAGGCGGTCACGTTGTCCAGCACGACGTCGTTGAATCGCGCCCTGGCCGAGTTTTCCTCGTCGTGAGTGGGGCTTATCACTACCAGCCCGGTGTTCTTGCTGTCCGGGGGTTCGCCGTACACGTCGTGAACGACAACGTTCCGCAAATGGATATGTTCACTCACGCCGTCATCGACCGTCGCAAAAATCCCATATCGCGTGCCGCCGGTTGTCTCGATATTGCGTATGTCCCAGTATGACTGGTTGGCCAGCTTGATCGCGTACTCGCTTGCGCCGGCGTCGATGACCGGCAGCGCCCCGCTGCCGTAGCTGTCGATCGCCACGGGCGCCCCGGCGGCGCCGGAACCGCGCGGATTCAACGACCCCTCGCAAGTCATGGCCCGCTTGAAAAGCAGGCTCTCGCCCGCTGCAAACGGATACTCATTGACGGCGGCCAGGCTGCGCCACGGCCTTGACTCCGAGCCGTCGCCCGAAACCGTTGCGCCGCAGTCCACGAAATATCGCGATCCGCTCGGATCTTCGGTTTGGCTGGAGTCGTCCCGCGGAGCGCCCGCGCAACCCGCCATCAGGGCCGAACCCAGGAAAAATGGTCGCAGCAAGCCGGGTGACGACAACATGATGAACACTCGATCGCTCATGAGCGATAGCAGCGATACGCTCGCTACTTCCAACGACCGCCGATCGCCGGCGGCACTGTCGCCATTCACGACCGGATCGTGTCAAAAGTTATAACCGATTTTCGCTCCGTAAGTGCGGGGCAGACTGTAGGTGGGGGCCAAACCGGTGGGCACGTCTTCGTCGGTGAGATTGGTCACCCAGCCCGATACGCTCCAGTTGCCGTTGCCCGCCTCCCAACTGACCCAAAGATCGACGTTTGCGTGGGCTTCGACAAAATCATTGCCTAGCTGCGTCACATCGCCGGTTCTTGGAATCGGGACCCCGCTCGCGCTCACTCCGTAATCGCGTACCGGATCGCCGTTTGCATCCCTGGTGATTCGACCGTAGTTGAACGGCGTCAGGTAGTAGTCGTCATACCATGTCAGGGACAACCAGGGCGTCAAGGTCGAGCCGTCCCGCAGTTGGAAGTCGTGGCTGTAATTCAGCGTGAGGCTGAACTGTGGCGCAAAACTGTAGGCGTTACCGTCCAGGGAAACGTTTCTGAACTGCCCTTGCGATGCACCGTGGTAGCGCGTGACGCTATGGTAGAGATCGTCCGTCGCCCAGCCGTCGATGCTGTTTTCCAGCCAGGTGAAATAACCGGACAGGTGGTCAGCGAGAGCGATATCCCAAGCGAAATCGACCTCCAGGCCGCTAAAGTCGACCTGCGCCGCGTTGGTCACAATCTGCGACTCGATCTGATTCGGGAACTCGTAGTCGTCCACCGCGTGCCCGGGCGGCAACACGGCGGGCGGCGTTTGCGGCGGGACGTCGACGATAAGCGGGCCATCGGCACCGCATCCTTCCTCCCGTTCGCCCGCGTCGGCGTGGTCGCCGTCGCCGTTCAGGTCGCAGTAACGATCGCCATAATCGAATTGGGCCTGCTCCTGCTTGTCCTCCATCACTGCCGAGAAGTAGTTGGCCTGAACTCTCAGGCGGCCGTCCAGCAGGTACCACTTGCCCCCCAGTTCGAAATCCTCGACTCTCTCCGGCCCGTAGGTCCGCGGCAGCGATCGGCCGAGACGCCTGACATACGTGGAACCGCGGGACGAACCTCCCGCCTTGTGCCCGGTGGCAAAGGACGCGTACGCAAAGGTGTTCCCGTCAACCCGGTAATTCAGCCCGAGCTTGAAATCGTCGTAGTCGTACTCCGACTCGGGCCCATCGGCCGGGTAGACATTGAACGTGTCGTAGAACGCTCCGAAATAATCGCCGGATTCGGCAACCGGTCTCGCATTGTCCCACCAGTTTCCGGGTTGCCTGGCGAAGGCGAGCCAGTCGGTGTGAAGTATCGGGTCCTGCGCCGGATCGTAGACGGGCAGATAGTTGGGCGCCGGATATTGGGGGTAGACCCGGATTGAACCGTCGGAGGCGAAGGTCAGACTGTCTCCGCCCGATCTGGAATCCCACGTACGGCGGCCGCCCAGGGTCACTTCCAGCGCGTCGCTTACGGCAAAGGCCATGTCGGCGTAAACTGCCTGAGATTCCGAAGTCAGGTCCTCGATGAGAAACCCGTTCCATCCATAGGGCTGGAAGCCCGAAGCCAGGGCCAGCGTGGTCTGTTCCCTGAAATCGAAAAAACCGGCAATCCACTGAACCCGGCCCCCATGCAGGGAGGTAAGTTGAATCTCGTGGGACCGTGACATGGTTTCCCAATCGTCGTCGAAGTAGATGTCGAATTCCCCGCTGCCCCGGCCCACGTCCAGGAACAGGTCGTGCGCGTACGTGGAATCGCCATAGTTCCATTTCACCGAAACCCTGTCGGGCACGGCATATTCGATCGTTGAACGCAGCATGCTGTTGGACTGATCCAGAAACCCTGGCCCGTTCACCCTGGGGCTGAATGGCCCGGAGCGCTGTTCCTGCCCGCGGTAGGCCGGGTACTTGCCGCACAGGTCGGCCTCGCACACCACCGACCCTGCGGCCCAGGGGGCATCATTCCGATAATCCTCCCAACTCAGGTTCCAGGTCAGGTTGTCCGACGCTTCCCACAGCGCGCCGATTCGAAGTGCCCAGTGATCGATCGCGCCGTAGTCGTCGATGCTGCCGCCGAAGCTCTCGCCGTAGGCGCGGTAGGCCTGGCGGCTGTAGTGATCCGAGCGGTCGTTAGGCGGAAGTCCCAGGTCGGTGAAGTAGGGGTCTGGAACCCCGACCCAGTCCGGATACCCTCCATAGGGCTCGGCGATCCACGGGTCCACCTCCGATAGATCGTTCAGAGTCACGTTCTGAAAGGTATCGCGCGTCTGTCTCATAGCCGTCGCGCGCAGGGCGAAGCGGTCGCTGACGGGCACGTTTAACACGCCGCGTACCACGCTGTCGCTGTAACTGCCGGCCTCGAGTTCCACGCTGCCGGAGAACGCTTCCACGTCCGGCTTGCTGGTGATCACGTCGATGACCCCGATGGTGGCGTTACGTCCGAAAGTGGTTCCCTGTGGCCCCCGCAGCACCTCGACCCGGTCCACGTCGAACAGCAGCGACCCTACCGCATTGGCACGGCTGACATAAATGCCGTCCACATGAAACCCTACATTCGGGTCACCGGTTTCGCTGGTATTGGAGGAGGATATCCCGCGGACGGAGATGTTCAATGAGCCGCGTTCGAGCCTGGTTTCGTCGCCGACATGCAAGTTCGGCACTTGCTTGCCCAACGTCGCGACATTGGTGATTTTCGCGTTCCGCAGAATTTCAGCGGAAACCACCGATACCGGAATGGGCGTTATCATTACCGATGTCGCGCCGCGTTTGCTCGCGGTTACCACGATTTCCTCGATCTCGGCTCCACCCGCGCCGTCGGCCTCCTGCCCCAGGGCGAACGGGCCATGGGTCATCGCCGACGCGACCGACAACAGTACGATGCAACGCTGTGTCATTGCCTCCCCTCCCCGTACGATAAAATAATACAATAACACTTTTTATTCGCGAGCTACAAAACGAGTCGTGGGTCGACTCTGCTCGGAAAATGGAGGTTGCCCGGCCCGCCAGCGCGACGGAGACCGCAGCCGCGGAAAGAGATCGGTGAGCTCCGCGAACTAGCCCCTGAATTTGTTCGTGGGTAGACCCGTGCGGTCCGGATGGAGTTCAAACAGCCCGCCGGCTTCCGGCTGGTTGTCGCGATCTCGTGCGCTGAGCCCGATCGAAGCCGTGGTAACGAAGAGTCGATCCAGGCCCGGTCCTGCAAAGGTCATGCTGGTGACCCGAGCGACCGGCAGGGAAATCTTCCGGTCCAGGCGTCCGTCAGGCCGGTACCGGCTGATTCCCCAACCCAGCCAGCGCGCTACCCAGAGCCCCCCGTCCGCATCGGTGGTTATCCCGTCGGGGTAGCCGTCCTCCTCGCCCATTCGGATAAACAGGTGCTTGTTCGACAGCGTACCGTCGTCTCGGATATCGAAGCGGAACACTTCTCCGGTGGCGGACGAGCAGTGGTACAGAATCCGGCCGTCGGGGCTGAACGCAGGGCCGTTGGTGACGACGTAACCTTCGTCGTGGCGGCTCCAGGTGAGGTCGTGTTCCAGGCAGTAGAGCGCGCCGGTGGGCTCGGTTTCCGCATCGTGCATGGTCCCCGCCCAGAGGCGGCCCTGCCGATCCACCTTGGCGTCGTTGAACCGGTTCTCGGGACGATCCCTTTCGGGGTGTCCGATGGACTCGATCGACATCGTGCCGGTGTCGATAAACGCGAAACCGCTGTCGAGCCCGGCGATCAGACCACCGTTTACGCGCTCCGCGACCCAACAGATCCGTTCAGGCAAATCCCAATGCGTCCCGGTGCGCCTGTCCAGGCGGAATCGGTGCAGGCGCCGTCCCTTGATATCCACCCAGAAAATGGCGTTCTCGGTTTCCGACCAGACCGGCCCCTCCCCAAGGAGCGCGCCGGCCCGCGACACGCACCGGGAGGTGCTCGCCGGGTTCAAACCCACCCACCGTCGACGATAAACGACTGCGCTGTGATCATGGCGCTGTCATCGGCCGACAGGAACATGGCCATGTTGGCGATGTCGTCGGGCATCAGCCGCCGCGCCAGGCATTGGTTGGCGTGGATCGTTTTCTCGGTTTCTTCATCCACCCAATGGTCGAGTTGCCGCTGTGTCATGACCCAGCCCGGCACCAGGGTGTTGACGCGAATGTTGTCGGCGCCGAAGTCCCTCGCCAAACCGTGGGTCATCCCGTGCAGGGCCGCTTTGGCCGTCGTATAACCCGGCATGCCGCCTTGCTTGGCCATCCAGCTCATGGAACCGAAGTTGATGATCGAGCCGTGGCCCAGCGCCTTCATTTGCGGGTACACAGCCTGAGCCGCAAAAAACGCATGGCGCAGATTGACCGCCATTCGATCGTCCCAGTACTCGGGAGTTACCCGATCGAAATCGTGGCGGGTGTCGTCCGCCGCATTGTTCAGCAGTACCGAAATGTTGCCCAATACCTGCCCGGTCTTTTCGACTGCCGCGCGCAACGCCTCGATATTCCTCAGGTCGCAAGGGATGAAGAGCGGCCCGCTGCCCGATTGGGATTCAATCGCGTCGCACAACTCACGGCTCTCGGCTTCCTTGATGTCGACGAAGGCCACGGCCGAGCCTTGATCGCAGAATGCCTTGACAAGGTACTCGCCGATGCCAGTCCCGCCGCCGGTGATGAAAACCACCTTGCCGCCGAGACTCGGATATCTGGCGCGGTTCAGCATCGCCTTGCCCTCAGTGCGACTCGCGCGGCACCTCGTGGCCACGCGAGCCCACCAGGAAGTCCAGGTCCACGCCCCGGTCCGCCTGCAGCACCGTCTCGCGGTAGAGTTGCTGGTAGCCGCCGGAGGCCGCAACGGGCGGTGCGTTCCAATTTTCTCTTCGTCGCTCAAGCACTTCGTCGCATACGTCCAGGCAGATTCTGCGCTCGGGCACGTCGACCTCAATGAAGTCGCCGTCGGCCACCAATGCCAGGGGCCCGCCTGCGGCGGCTTCCGGGGCCACATGCAAGATGACGGTACCGTAGGCCGTACCGCTCATGCGTGCGTCCGAAATTCTCACCATGTCCGTGATGCCTTTCTTCAGCACCTTCGGCGGCAAGCCCATGTTGCCGACCTCCGGCATCCCCGGATAGCCTACGGGACCGCAATTCTTCAGTACCATGACGCAACTTTCGTCGATATCGAGTTCGGGGTCGCCGACACGCTCACGATAGTCCTCGATGTTCTCGAAGACGACGGCTCGACCGCGATGGACCATCAACTCCGGCGAAGCGGCCGACGGCTTGATGACCGCTCCGTTCGGCGCCAGGTTGCCTCGCAACACGGCAATGCCTCCGTCCCTCACCAACGGCTTTTCGAAAGGCCGGATGACATCCTCGTTGTGATTGACGGCATCCCTTGAGTTTTCGCGAAGGGATCGCCCGTTCGCCGTCGCTGCGTCGGCGTGGAGCATTCCGGCTGAATCCAACTGCCGAATGACGGCCGGCAGCCCACCCGCGTAGAAGAAGTCCTCCATCAGGTATTTGCCTGACGGCTGGAGATTGACGATGGTCGGCACGTCGCGGCCCAGCCGATCCCAATCATCCAGGGACAGCTCCACTCCCACGCGCCCGGCCAGCGCCAACAAGTGCAGTACCGCGTTGGTCGATCCACCGATCGCAGCGTTGACGCAGATGGCATTCTCGAACGCCTTTCGCGTAAGGATGTTCGAAGGCCGCAGGTCCTCTTCGACCATGGCCACGATTCGTCGACCGGCGAGCTGCGACAGAACCAGTCGCCTGGAATCGACAGCCGGAATTGCAGCGTTGTTCGGCAGCCCCATCCCGAGCGCTTCTACCATGCTCGCCATCGTGGATGCCGTGCCCATGGTCATGCAGCTCCCCGCGCTGCGAGACATTCCGGCTTCCATCTCACGCAGTTGTCCGGCCGTGATCTCTCCGGCCTTGATCATCTCGGAGAATTGCCAGATTGCCGTTCCGGACCCGATTTCCCGCCCCTGGAATTTTCCGTTCAGCATCGGCCCCCCGGAAACCGCGATGGTCGGCAAATCGCAACTGGCGGCGCCCATCATCAACGCCGGCGTCGTCTTGTCGCAGCCCACCAGCAAGACCACGCCATCCAGGGGGTTGCCACGGATGGATTCTTCAACGTCCATGCTGGCGAGGTTTCGAAACAGCATGGCGGTGGGGCGCAGGTTGGATTCGCCCAGCGACATCACGGGAAACTCCACGGGAATGCCGCCGGCCTGGTAGACACCGATCTTCACTTTCTCGGCGATGACGCGGAAATGCGCGTTGCAGGGTGTGAGTTCAGACCAGGTGTTGCAGATGCCGATGACCGGACGTCCATCGAACGTATCGTCCGGCAAGCCCTGGTTTCTCATCCAGCTTCGGTGCATGACACCGGATTTGCCGTCACCGCCGAACCAGGCTTGAGATCGCCTTTGCCGTTTCTTCTTCAAACCGCTGTTAACTCATATAATAATATAATTGAAGTTACTGGCTACTTGACATGGCGTCAAGATACCGTATATGGAACTGCGATGGTTGGGATGGTCCTATGGATAACAGGAAATTCACCAAACGCTCTCGTTACGGCCGCGTCGCCCACGAACTTGGCAAGAGGATCGTCGGCGGGATGTACGAACCCGGGGCTCTGCTGCCTTCCGACGCTTCCGTCGGGCAGGAAATGGACGTTTCGCGCACGGCCCTCCGGGAGGCGTTCAAAGTACTGACCGCGAAAGGACTGATCGAGTCCCGCCAGAAAGTCGGCACCCGAGTCCGGGCCAGAAAGGATTGGAACATGCTGGACCCGGACGTGCTGGACTGGTGTTTTGCCGCCAAGCCATCCGCGCAGTTTCTTCAATCGCTGTTCGAGATGCGCCGGGTCGTCGAGCCCAGCGCCGCGGCAATGACGGCCGAACGCCGGACCGACGAGCAACTTGCCGAAATCGAAGCCGCCTACTATTCCATGGAGCAGGCCGCGCCGGACACGGACGAGATGCTGACCACGGACCTTCGCTTCCACCTGTCAATTCTGAATGGGACCGGCAACGAATTCATGGTCACGCTAGGCATGATGATCGAGACGGCCCTGATCAGTTCCTTCAGCCTCAGCAGCTCGATGCCCAGTGCTTTTTCCGCGGCATTGGAAAGCCACAAGGCCGTCTACCTGGGGATTCGCAACCGTGACCCAAAACGGGCCCGGTTCGAAATGGAGGCGTTGCTCGACAGGTCCATCAAGGATGCGATGTCAGCGTTGGAGCAGGGTTATTCACACGGGCCAAATCCGTGAAGCCGATTGGCGGCGCGGTGTTGCCTCCGGGACCTTCCTCCGTTACCGTCCCCAGGTCAGCGCCAGCGGGGCGTGTTCACGGGCCAGGGCAAGCAATTGCGCCCGAGTCGCCGGGTGCAGCGGCGCCAATGGATGGCGTACCGCATCGCTCTCGATAACCCCTCCCTCCTTCATCACCGATTTACAGGCCCGCAAGCCGCACTGCCGGTTTTCAAAATTGATGAGCGGAAGGATGCGGGCGTATTGGGCGGCGGCCTCCGCGCGCCTGTCCGCGCGGTGGTGATCGAGCACCGGTCGGATCAGGTCCGGCAACAGCGCGCTCGGCATGGTGCCGGTCGCGCCCGCGTCGAGATCGGCCAATAGCGTGACCGACTCCTCGCCGTCGAACGGACCTGCCACGTCGCTCCCGCCGGTCTCGATGAGCGAGCGGAGCTTGCCGGCCGCCATCGGCGTCTCGATCTTGAAGTAGCTGATCTCGGGGATGTTCCGCGCCAGCCGGAGAAGCAGCGCCACAGGCAGGTCCACGCCACTGAGCGGGGCGTCCTGGACCATGATGGGAATCCGCGCGGCCTCCGCAACAGCGGCAAAGTGCTCGAAGATTCCTTCCTCGCCGGCAAGCCGCAAGGCTCCGTGGTAGGGCGGCATCAGCATCGACATCGCCGCGCCGGCCGCCGCCGCCCGCTTTGCGCGAGAGGCTGCAATTCGCGTGGAGAAATGACTACAGGTCGCAATCACCGGAACCCGGCCTGCAACATGCGTGAGGCAGAGTTCAAGCAGCGTGTCGCGTTCCTCGTCGGTCAGCGCGAACTGCTCGGAGTAGTTTGCAAGGATGCAGATGCCATCGACTCCCTGCTCGATCATGCAGTCGAGTACACGTTTCTGGCCCTGGAGATCGAGTTTCCCGCGGGCATCGAACGGTGTCGGTGCGATGGGAAAGACGCCGGAATACGTTGCGGTCATCGATCCTCCCGTTTGATTGTGCGGCCGCTCGGGGCAGACGCCTGTTTGCCGCTCTTCCCGTTTCCCATTTCTGGGAAGGCAAGCACACGACTTACCCATAGTCGCCCATACAGGCTGAATGTTAGCTCACGCAAGCGATGCACGGCGCTCGAGTTCGAAAATCTTCAGAACACCCACGACAACTTGGTGAAGAACGAATCGCTCTGCTGCGATCGCAGACCCTGCGCCGATGTCCCGCTTTGGTAGGCTATCTGCAGCGCGCCGAACGGCGGTTTGAATCGCCACACCCACAGCGCCTGCACATTTTCCTTGTCGATGGCGGAGTTGGTCTGCACGAACAGCTTCACGAAGAGATCCGGGTTGAACGAGTAGAGCATCTCGACGACATGAATCCAGGTGCTCTCATTGTTCAGGTCCGGCGCGAGCTCGAGGCGCGTCATGTTATAGGCGAGCCGCCAGCGATCGCCCACCGGCCACTGCACCTCGGCCCCGTAGAGCGTGAGATCGTTGTCGAAGTTGAAGCCACTGCCGGCATAGGCGGAGACGGATCGTCCGTCCCGTGCATTCCAACCCGCGGTGAGGATCGTGCGGTCGTTGCGGAACTCCTTCTCGAAAAGCTGGAACTCGTCGATGTGCTGGACCCGGAGTTCCAACCCGTTGCGGAACGTGACATCGATGTTCGCGTTGAGTTTCGAACTCCGCAGCACATCCGCCTGGCTCCGGTAGCGGTTGTAGTTCACCGAGGGGTGGACTCTTTCCACCGGCCCGCTTTCGAGCCAGAAGATGTGGCGGACGTTCGTGTCGAATTCCTTGCGGTCGTCGTCGGTCAGGAACCCCACGGCGTTTGCGTCTTGCCGGATCCCGGTATCGAGTTCCTGGTAGCGGATATGAAAGTGGGTCGTCGCACTGTCAAATGACGGGCGCAGGAACCACGCAAGTCCCCCGTCGGCGGCGGGGCCGTGCACGCGCATGAACTGTCCCGTCATACCCAGGGTGTCGGTGAAGAACAGGGTGGTGTCCAGGCCCACGGAGCCTGCATCCTCCCCGAGGAGATTCCGGTTGGCGGCGAGCAAGCCGACGTTGGATCCGCGCGGGAGACTCTGCTGCAGGCGGATGACGCTGTAGTCCGCGGCCGCTTCCGCCACCCCATCGCGGAGCAGCAGATCCTCCGAGGCGACGATCGCGGAAAAGTCGGTGCTGCCGATCCGACCACTGGTTTTCGCGCCCAATGAGATATCCCCGAGGCGCCGGCTGTAGAACTGACGAATGCGCTGGTTGAACATCTCGTTGCCTTCGAGGAAGAACGGGCGCTTCTCCGGCACGTTGAGTTCGAATCGTGTCAGGTTGATCTCCTCCACGTCGGCCTCGACCAGGGCGAAGTCGGGGTTGACGGTGAGATCGACGCCGAGGCGGCTCGAAGGGCGCCAGCGGACATCGATGCCGGCCTCGTAGTCGGGCGCCTTGCCCTCCTCGAGCGCGGCAAGCCCGTAGGGAATCACGTCCCAGGTCTCGGCCTCCTGACGCGGCAGTTCGAGTTCGCGCAGGCCGCCGAAGCTTGAAACCCGCCACACGGTCTCGCCCGGACCCGACCACAGGGACGTCTCCAGTCGGCGGGGCGTGGTGCGCACGAAGTTGAGACCCCATTCGGCTTCGGACCCGGCCGGGTACCTGAGTATCGCGAAGGGGATCTCGAACTCCGCCGTCCATCGGTCCTCGTGCCGCGCGGCCGCGCTCAGCCACGCCGCGTCCCACCGCGAGTCAACCGTGCGGCCGTTGTCGGCAACGCGGGCATCCTCCTGTGTGGCCAGTGCGTTGGTGCGAAACAGATACGCGGTGCGGCCGTCGCCGAACGGGTCGAGGGCGACGGTGACCGAATCGTCCGCATCCAGCCCACCGTCCCGCCGGCTGATAGCCGCCGCGAGCCGCGAGGGTTCGGGATCGAATGCGTCGAATGCGACGTAAAGCGCGGTCTGGGTCTGTGCGACGCGGACCCGTGTTCGAAAGCGCGATGTCTCGCCGAACTCGGGCTCGATCTGCACGAAGGGTTGGTCGATGACCCCGGCCCCGGACCACTCGGACTCGCCAATCTCCCCGTCGATCGCGGGCGCCTGCTCCAGAAACGCCGCATCGAGGGACGGCTGCGCCGACGCGGTCGCCGCCAGGCACCAGGCGCTGACCGCACAGGCGACCGTCAGCGGGATTTTGCTGTGCGTCGCGTTTATTGCCGGAATCGGCATGCACGCATCATAGCCGCGAGCCGCCCGAAATAGGCATTTGCGGAGAATACGGGCGCTATTCTCCGCAGATGTTACGGACAATACCGTTGAGGTAGTTGTTCTGATGATCGACACCACAGTCGAAATCGGCGTGGCCAGAAATCCCGACAGGAATCCCGACAGGAATCCCGACAGTTTGTCGGGATATCATGGTGATGAGCGTGCGCCCGGATATGATGAACAGGCCACGGGAGAGAATTTTGCGAATCGTAGCCTCGACATTTCTCATTCTTATCCTGCCGGCCGTTGCCTCCGCCCACCATTCGCGCGCGGAATACACCGGCGACGCGCTTGAGTTCGAGGGCGGCCTGGTCCGAATCCTATGGCGAAACCCCCACCCGGGATTTACTTTGGAAGTCGATCGGGCCGGACAGGTGGAGACCTGGGAAGTCGAGGGCTGGAGTTCGCTCTACACTTTCGACCGCGCGGCCATCACTCAGGATCGCTTTGCGGAAGGCGACACACTTCGAATCCGCGGTTTCGCATCGAACCGACGGCCCGGCCGCATTCTCGCCACCCACATGCTGCTCGCGGACGGGACCGAGGCCATTCTCAAGCGCGATGAGGATCCCTATTGGGGCGACAGCGAGCACCTCGGGGGCCAAGAGAGGTGGGAGGTCGAGACCCGCGCTGCCGTCG
This sequence comes from Candidatus Rariloculaceae bacterium, assembly GCA_965237785.1. Classification (GTDB taxonomy): domain Bacteria; phylum Pseudomonadota; class Gammaproteobacteria; order Steroidobacterales; family Rariloculaceae; genus UBA6522. The sequence goes on along the minus strand of OZ250159.1, from coordinate 3,012,447 downwards.
TAAATGCCGCGGAGGAGAATCGGGGCATCTTTCGTGTCTGGAGCTACCCGTCGCCTTCCGTGCTGACCGAACAGTACCTGCCCTTGAGGGAATCGGTGGAGGCGATTCGCTCCGAGTTCGACGCGGTGGACAACTACATCATGCGCTGCGAACCGAAGGCCATGCCCGGCAGCATGGTGACGCCCAATCCCTACGAGATCATCGACGCGGGCGACGCCATCACCATCCGCGGCTATGAGGGTGATGTCGTCAGAACGGTTCACCTTGGTGACGCGGCGGACCCGGCGGAGCAGCCTTACAGCCTTCAGGGTTATTCGGTCGGTCGTTGGGAGGATGACCGCACGCTGGCGATCGAAACGTCGCGGATCAGCGCCTCGTACCTCGGATTCACCGGCATTCCGCTATCCAATGAAGTGGAAGTGCTGGAGCGTTATACGCTGAGCGACGATCAGACGCGGTTGAACTTCCACATCACCGTCACCGATCCGCAAACGTTCACGGAGCCTGCGACGTACGAGTACTACTGGCTGGCCCTGGGCGAGTCGTTCGGCCAGTACGACTGCGATGTGCATTGAGGGTGCCCGGAATTTAGCCCCCAGGTTAGCTTGATGCGTCGTTTTCGTTCGCCAGGCTGATCGCGCCAAGCGATCGCCAGGGGATCAGCCGCCCGTCCTTGCGTTGCTGCAATTCGTCACCACCGTAGGCGACGGCAATTTCGAGAGGATGAAGCGCTTCGGGGAAATGCCGCCGCACGCGCCTGGCACTATCGAACAGGCTCGACGAAGCCGTCGCTGCGGATTTCGCCTCGATCAACATGACGCCGCTCGGCTGCTGGATGACGAGGTCCACCTCGGCGCCGTTACTGTCACGGTAGAACGACAGGCCGCCCGAGATTCCAAGATTTGTCCGGTGTTTCACGATCTCCGAGATGATCCAGGTTTCAAAGATCGCCCCACGAAGCGGATGGGCGCGAAGCTGCTCCGGCGCGCGGATGCCGAGCAGCCAGCAAACCAGGCCCGTGTCATGGAAATACAGCTTCGGCATCTTCACCAGCCGTTTGCGAAGGTTGGCGTGAAACGGCGATAGCCGAAAGGCCACAAAGCTGGCTTCCAAAATGCTGAGCCAAGCCTTCGCGGTGGGCTGCGATACGCCACAGTCATTGGCGAGCGACGAGTAATTCAGCAACTGTCCCGTGCGGCCGGCGCATAGTTCCACAAAGCGTTGAAACGTCGCCAGATCGCCGATGTTGGCGATAGTCCGCACGTCCCGTTCCAGGTACGTTGCCACGTACGAGCGCAGCCATGCGGTCGGATCGATTCCGCGATCGAAGATGCGAGGATAGCCGCCGGTGAAAAGTGTTTCTTCAAGGTTCTCGGGATGCTGTTCGAAGCGCGTGACCTCGCCATGGGTCAAGGGCAGCAGGTTATGCACCGCGGTCCGCCCGGCTAGCGACTGGCTCACGGTCGCCAACAGGGACAGGTTTTGCGAGCCGGTGAGAATCCAGCGCCCGGGCGTGGGGTCCTCGTCGATGATGCCCTGCAGATACGACGGCAGATCGGGCACGCGCTGAACTTCGTCGATAACGGCGCCCTGCGGGTATTGAGCCAGGAACCCCCTGGGATCTTCGCTCGCGAAAGCCCGTTCATCCGGGGCTTCCAGCGTGACGTACGGGTGCTGTTGGAACAGTGCTTGGCAGAGCGTCGTCTTGCCGCTTTGCCGAGGCCCGGTAAGCGTGATGGTGGGTGACTGCGCCGCCCCCTCAAGCAGTGTCGGCGTGATGTCCCGGTCGATGAACATGACCGGCAGCCTAGCCCAACTAGTAGGCTAAATCAAACTGCGATTTTGAATTAGCCTATAAAATGCGCCGGTCAGTCTCACGCGGTTGCGGCATTCGCGTGGAGCCGTTCGACTTGGTACCAGGCGGACTCGACGGCGCCGGCCTGCCAACCCGTCAGGTAGCTGAGATACGCTCCCGCAAAATACACTCGCCCCTGTGGCTCTAGGAGCACCGGGAAGTGCTCCCGGCGCGCTTCATCGGACCAGGGCTCCCAGCCCCCGCGACTGTAGGGCACGCGCTGCCAATCCACTGAAAATGCCTGCCCGTCGTAGTGGGTGCGGAACTGGTCGGGATGCAGCTTCTCGCCGTTCGCCAGGCCGTGCTCTACCTGCTGAGCGAGGCTCATGCCGCCCAGCCTTGCCGAAACACCGCCGAACGCGTAGTAAGCCTGGACGATGCCCTTCTCGCCGAGAAAATCGTGGGAGGGATAAATGACCGACATGCCAGGCGAATCCGTTTGGCTTGAGCCCCCGAATATGGCGTCGTCCTCTTCCCAGAAGCGGCGATTCATCTGTAACGCCAGCTTGCCGACCTCGGACGATGTCGGTGCGGCGACGGCGGCCTTGCAGCGATCGGACAGATCGTTTGGAATGTTTCTCATGATCGCGAGCGGTATCGTCGTAACGCAGTAATCGCCGATTGCCGTCGCGATCTCGCCCGTCGACGCATCCTTGTAATGGATCTGCACCTCCTGGTCGTTCTGGCGCAGCTCCTGAACCTCGGCGTTGTAGGTGATCAGATGCCCGACACGTTCCTCGAACGCAGCGGCGATTCGGTCCATGCCGCCGACGGGCTGAAGCATGGTAAAGGGCCTTTCGAACGAGGAAACGGCGCGGAAGCTGTTGCCGAGCCCCGACTGGAGCAGCTCCCTCAAAGCCAGCGCTTCGGAGGGCTGTCCGGGCTCCAGCGGGCCGGCGAAATCGACTGCCCAGCCTCGTTCGGTCGTCCCCTTGTAGGCGAGGTCATTTGGATCGAGATAGCCCTCGCTCACGAGATATTCGATGAGTTGCTCCTTGTCGTCGCCCATCAATGCGCCGTCGAGAGCGCCCTGATCGGCCAGCTTCGCGAGCAACTCCGACGTATAGCCCCGCATGTCCATCGTCACTTCGCGGCGACGCACACGCCGCCCGGCCATCGGCCCATCGGCATTTTCGTACAGGAGGTAGGCCGAATCGTTCGAACTGATCAGGGTCTGCATGGAGATGCCGAACTTGCGGCAGTAATAGAGCAACGATTTGTGATGCGCGGGAATGCGCCAGGCGCCGTGATTGAACCACAGCCCCTCATCGAACCCGCAAACCTGGGATTCTCCGCTGACGTCATCAAGCTGGAATCCGTTGCGCGCCGTCTGGCAGCGACCCCCCGCGAAGGATCGTGCCTCGATGATCCGACAGTCGTAGCCTCGCTCGGTCAACTCGTAGGCCGTCGTCAGGCCGGCCACTCCCGCTCCCAGGATGAGCACCCGGGTTCCCTCGGCGCTGCCGCTCAGGACGGGTGGCGCGGTTGCCGCCGACGCGATACTCATGCCCCAGGCCTCGAGGGCCGTCAGCACGGCAGACGTTCCGCCGACGGATGCCATTGCCTGCAGAAACTCGCGCTTCGTGAGGGTTAAGGAATCTTGACTGTCTCGACTCGCCATCGCTGCGTCTCCTTCGCTGCCGCCGGTATCTACAATCCAATGCTACACTTTCGTTTCCTGGCGTGCTGCTCGTCACCGCTACCCAGCGCGGCCGATCGGCAGAAAAGAGTGGAGCTTTCAGCGATGGACATACCAGTCAAATACGGTCTCATTCTCGGCGTCATTGTTGGTGCGATGGGGTTCGCCCTGGCAATTTCGGGCTTGCACACGAACGCGATGGCGCCGATGGTATTTGTCTTCGCCGCCATCATCATCAACGTCGTGATTGTTGTAGTCGCGCTGCGCCAGACGGCGCCTTTCTTGAATTGGGTCGGGCAGGTCGTCAACGGGTTGGTTTTGGGAGTGGTCGGCGCGGTGATCATCTTCCTGAGTTCCTGGGCGATGACGGCGTTGGTGTTCCCCGAGTACTACACCGAATTCGCCGAAGCCGCACGCGCAAGGGCGGTCGCAGGCGGTCTGTCGGCCGAAGAAATCGAGGCGCAAGTGGCGATGGCGACGGGCACGCCGGTGAGTTCCGCGTTTTCGGGAGCGATCGGCACCGTCCTCACGAGCGTGGTGGCCGCGGCGATCACGGGTTTCTTCAAGCGTGTCGGCAAGAGTTGAATCTCTTCGGCGTTATTACTGTCTCGCGATAGCAGACTTGCCGCCGCGCAGCACGTATTTCTGAACCTTGCCGGTCGCGGTCTTCGGCAGGTCGTCGACGAAGCTTACCCATTGCGGGGTCTTGAAATGGGCAAGGCTCTCACGCACGTGAAGCTTGAGTACATCCTCTGTCGTTCGGGCGCCCTCCCGCAGTACGACAAACGCATGCGGTGACTCGCCCCAGCGCTCGTGGGGCATGCCGACCACGGCGGCCTCCTGCACGGCGGGGTGTCGCAGCAGGCAGCCTTCGACCTCCACCGAGGAGATGTTCTCGCCGCCGCTGATGATGACGTCCTTGAAGCGGTCGCGAATTTCCACGTACCCATCCGGATGGACGACGGCGGCATCGCCCGAGTAGAACCAGCCGTCCCTGATCGCCGCGGCCGTCGCCTCCGGGTCGTTGTAGTAGCCCTTCATGACGAGGTTACCTTGCACGATGATCTCACCCAGCGTTTCGCCGTCGCGCGGAACGTCGCTGCCTTCGTCATCGACGACTCTCACTTCGCCGGCGCCGAGCATGTCCACACCCTGGCGCGCCTTGATCCGGGCGCGCTCGCTCAACGACAGGTCGCGATGCGCCGGGCGCGGTTCGCATATCGTGATCAGGGGCGAGGTCTCGGTGAGCCCATAAACATGCGTCAGTTCCCAGCCAAGGTCGCGTTCGATCGTCTCTATGGTCGCAGCCGCGGGCGGGGCGCCCGCGGTGAACAAACGAACGCCGCGCGGCGCGCCGGCCCTGACGTCCTCTGGCGCATTGGCAATGCCGATGAGCACCGTGGGCGCCGCGCAGAACATGGTGATGTTCTCTTCCTTGATGAGCCGAAAGATCCGGGTCGGTTCCACCTGTCGCAGACAAATATGGGCCATGCCGCGAGCGGTGTTGAGCCAGGTAAATGTCCAGCCGTTGACGTGGAACATCGGCAGGGTCCATAGATAACGATCGCCAGGCGTCAGGTGATGATGGGCCAGGATTCCCATGATGTTCATGTACGCGTTGCGATGGGTGATCATCACCCCCTTGGGGCGGGCGGTGGTGCCGCTCGTATAGTTGATCGTCAGGAGATCGTTCTCGTCGATTTCCGGTTCGACGAAATCGGGTTCTTGCGCTTCAAGAAGCGTCTCGTAATCGAGCCATCCGTCGCCCGAACCTTCAAGCGCCACGAAATGCTCGACGCCAGGCACATTGTTACGAATTCCGTCGACGGCGCCGATGAAATCGGCATGGGCGCAGACGACCTTGGCGCCGCTGTGGTTGATGATGTACTGGAATTCCTCCGGCAACAGCCTGAAGTTGACCGGAACCAGCACCGCGCCGATCTGCGGGACCGCATAGTAGGCTTCGAGATTCGCATGCGTATTGGGCGCGATGCAGGCGACCCGATCGCCCTGCCGTACCCCCAGGCTCTGGAGCGCCGCGGACCACCGATCGCAACGCGTCAGGAACTCGCCGTACGTGAACCGCAAGTCGCCGTCGACGACCGCTTCCCGGTCTGAATAGAGGCGCCGCGCCCGGCGCGCAAACTCGATCGGGCTCAGTGCTGTTTCCATGTCAGGCCGCTACCTCCGGTTGAATCGACATCCAGGTACAGGGGTGTCCGGCATTATCCACTACAGCGTGAGCAGTCGCATCGCGTTGGGCTTGCTTACAAGGTCCACTTCGTGCTGTTGTTGCAGGAACGGGCGCACGTCATCTACCACGCGCTCCCAATCAAGCTCGTCAAGCCGGTGCCTGACCGCGCCGCGCCAGGTTTGCGGCTCTAGTTTTTCGCCATCCCAATCGGTTTGCTTGAGCGCGGCGTTTAACAGGACCAGATTGGGAGGTGGCCAGTCCCGGTCGCTGAGATACCAGATCAGATCGTACCAATCGCGTCCCTTGGCGTAAGGCCGTTGCAGCACTGCGTGTAGCTTGCCCGCTAACAGTGAGGCGCGGTCGTGGTGGTAAAGCCTGAGCGTGACATGTCGGCGAACGAGGCTGATGGCCGTCTGTGCGCCTGCCGGAGGCTGGGTATCGACTTCAATTCTTACCGCAAGCACCTCCTCGGGGTGGTGCGAAAGCCCGACTTCGTACAGAATTCCGGGGAAGCGTACTAAAGCGCGTTGAACGGTTCGATGCTCGCGTACGCTCAATTCGACGCGATATGTCTCCGCGGTGAGTTCCGATCGGACGGCCTTTAGATACGCGTGCAGGTCGTAGTTCGCGTCATCGCCCTCAAGGGCGAAATCCAGGTCTTCGGAAAAGCGCGGCAAGCCAAAGACGAAACGCAGGCACGTGCCGCCCTGAAACGCGAGCGAATTCATCGCTCCGGCGCGTTGAAACGCCCCGAGGATCCGGCTCTGAAGGTACTCGCGGGCGATATTACGTCCTTGTAATTGGGCGCTGTCTCGCACCAGTTCGTTCAAATGGTCCTTCACAGGGTTTCGTACTCCGGGGTCTCGCGGGCAAGTTTGCGGATGCGTTCGGCGGCCCTCACTAGTTTGGGTGTTTCGCTCTTTTGGGCGATGGCGTCCAGTACGTTCAGGCGCAAGACATCGAAATTGAGCCTTAGTTCTGCGAGGTACGCAATGTCGTCGCCGCCCGGGTACAGGTAAACCAAATCAAGGAGTGCCTTTTCCGGTTCCGCAAGGAAGGCGTGGTGGTTGCCGCCCAGCGCGACTCGCCGGTAGCCGAAGCGAAGATGCGCTTTCAGGTGGCGAAAGGAAAAGCGTCCGAGCGGCGTCTGATGGGTCCGTGGCCGTCCGCCAGTGCAGCTCGTGACCTCCGCAACGTACTCCGGGATAGCTTGTGCAAAAGCCAATGCAGAGACTCCGCTGACATAGGATCCAGGCGCCAGCCGATTCGCCACCAGGAAGGGGTGAGGGATGAGTTTTTGCCAGGGCGGCGCCAGGCTGTACAGCCCCCGACGCAGTTGCAGCAAACGTCCGGCGCTGGTCCAGCGCGACAGTTGGCGGCGTAAATTGGCCGGGTCAATGTTGCCTGCCAACAGCAATCCCGTCTCAAATACGGGCTCGTCTGCAACGATTGCTACCAGTTCTTGGAAGTTCATCGCAGTAACTTATCAAATATGACCATTTATTACGATGACTATTCTCTGTGCGGGAGTTTTTTTACCTCCTATACTCCGCGGCGGTCGCGGGGTACGATTTAAGCTGGAAGAATCGCCATGGGTCACATGCACGGAAAGACTACATGTCAGCAACGGGCGCTGAGCCGCGTCACCGCCGCGGCTGCGTTGGCTCTGTGCAACGTAACGGCGTCGGTCGCTGACTTACCTGCTATCCAATGGGAACCCATGGAGTCCGTGAACGCTGAGCTGCCCGCTGCGGTGCGGGTCTTCGCCGGGAGCGACCGGGACTTTCCGTTACGCGCCTGGTACGTGTCCGTGAGTCCCGGCTCCGAAGCGGTTCGAGCCGAGGTTCTGCTTTCCGACGACACGACCGACCGGCGCGAAAGGGTATCGGTTTTTGCGTCCGATACCGGCGCCTGCGTCGCGGTGAACGGAGGCTTTTTCAGCATGGAGCGAACGCCGGCGTTTCATGCCGGTCTCCTGGTGGTGGATGGCGTGATCGAGGCGCCGGCGACGCGATCGGTGGTGCGCAATGACATCCGCTACGAAACCGCGCGCGCCGCGCTGGGCTTCAAGCCCGGAAGTTTCGAGATCGCCTGGGCCACGAGCCGGGACGGTGAACTGCAGGCGTGGGCGGAACCGCCATCGCATCGACCGGGCACGCCAGCGACATTGGAGGGAGCATCCGCTCCATGGCTCGTCGAAGACGCCGTGGGCGCGGGCCCCGTCGTGGTATCGAACGGGCAGGTCGACGTCATGACCAACGAGGAGGTCTTCTTCGGCTCGGCGATCCCCGACACGCATCCACGGACCGCGGCCGGGATCACGGCCGACGGTGAGCTGCTTTTGGTCCTGGTCGACGGCCGACAGCCCCTCAGCCGCGGGGTGACGCTGGAGGAACTCGCCGCCCTGATGGTCGATATCGGCGCCGAGAAGGCGCTCAATCTCGATGGCGGCGGTTCGTCGAGTCTGGTCGTGAACGGCAAGCTGCTCAACAGACCCTCCGGCCGTACGCTCGAGCGCCAGGTGATGAGCGCGATCGGCGTATTTTGCGATTGACCGCGGAAGCCGCCGGGAACCTACAAGGCTTGCTCGGCTGCGTCGAAACGCAGTACGCGTGCTACTGACCGTTCTCCGCCAAATACGCCTGCGACGCCTCCGCATCCATCAACGGCACCACCTTGTCCGGGTCCACGCGGACCATGAGATAGGTGATGTGATCGTCGATCCGGGTGAACTGATGCCCCGTACCCGCGGGAATAACAAAGACATCCCCGGCTTCCAGGTCATAGGTCACGCCGTCGCGCACCCCGGCCGCGTTATTGCCGGGCCCGTTCAGGAACTGGACCGCGCGGTTGTCCGCGGGGCGGCGCTGCTTGTCGACGAGATCCGCTCCGGTCAGATTGGTGCCCGAACCGCTGAGGACGTAATAGACCTCGGTGACGAGATCGTGCTCGGCGACGGATTGGGGCCGCGGCGCGTCCAGTGCCCCACGATGAGCCAGAGCGATCTGTACGTTGACGTTGCCGATATCGATGGAGCGAACCTGCTGATCGGTGAGCCCGGCGTCCATGGCCACACGCTCGTAGGCTGCGATTTCTTCCGCCGGAACGTGGTCCGCGGGACACAGGGTGCAACTAGGCTCCGGACCGGAGTCCGCGTCCTGTGCGGATAGACGCCCGAGCGCAAACGCCGCCAGAACCATCACCGTAGCCGTGAAGAAAGCCATTTTCCTGCTCATGATTTTTTCTCCTGTTCGATTTCATTAGCGCCTGAATGCGAACACCATGGCGCCAATGACCGCGGCCAGCAGCAACCCGCTCAGCGCGGTTCCGATGCGGCCCACGAATGGCGCCTTTAGCGTCAGGTCCAGGGGATCGACGCCGAAAGTCATTCCCAGCACGTTTATCTCCAGGCCTTCCTCGGCGGCAACCAGTATGCCTGCGATCCCGGCCAGGCTGAGTTGAACGCCGGTGCCGCTGGGCGCCGCCGCCACCAGTCGGCCGCCCAGATAGTCCTTGCCGATCGCCGTCGGTGGCAGGTCCACTCGCAGTTCCGGGGCCTGCCGCAGCACGGACGCGGTAAAGGTGTTGGAGTTCGGTCCGGGCCAAAGCCGGTATTGGCCGGCAAAGGGATAGTCGCGCACGCCCTGCTGGATCTTGGGAATGACTTGCTCGGCCGCGTCGCCCCGCAGGTCGGCGAGAAGGTCCGGCTCGTTGCCGAACCACCGCGCATCCGGCGCGCGGCTGCTCGCGGTCACCGCGGACCCGTTGCGGCGCAGTCGCCAGCCGCTCACCTCGTAGACGGTGTACGCCTCCGCGCCCTGGTCCTTGGTCGCGATCCAGCTATGGACGCCAACGACGCCCCGCCAGTCAAAGGCGCGGGCCGCGTAGACCTGCACGACCGCTTCCGGCGTTGTTTGCGGATCCGGCGCCAGACCCACCGGTTCCCGGCTCGCGGTCCGCCAGTCCTGGTTTCCGAGGTTAACCACGGTAAGCCCCAGTGCGATGGGCGCAAGCGCCAATCCAACAAAGAGGACTGTCCGATGCATCTTCATTGCGGAGAGTATATTTCACTGTCGCCTCGCGCAGAATTACGGACGCGTTTGAATCCGCGAGCCTACCCCTCGGGCATCAACGCCCGGTACAAGAACGGCAAACTCCTGTCCATCCGGTAGTCAATCCTGGAATGCGTATCGGGAAATTCCTCGTAGGTGTGGGCGATGCCGGCCTGCGCCAGACGCTTGGACAGAATCCGTGTGCCGTAGTGAATGTGGTAGTGATCCACCCAGCCGCAGTCGATGAAAATGCCGCGAAGCGTTTTCAGGTCGTTTGCATGGCGCTCCACCATGTTGATCGGGTCGTGCTTGAGCCACGCCCGCCACCGGGCCGGCAGCATCTCGCCGGTCTCGAGATTGACCGGTAGCCGAAAGCCGTTCGGCGCTTTCGGATGCGGGTCGTAGCTTGCGGCCATGGCCGCCATCATCAGGGTATGAATTTCGGGGCCGGTCAGTTTCGGCTTGCCCCACACGGCCTCCAGGAAGCGCGCCACCCGGCCATCGTCGAAGCCGTCCTTCGCCGCCTTCTCCTCTGCGAGCACGTCGATCCTGCCCTCCTTGCGCTGCTTCGGACGGTGCTTGGCCAGTTCGTTCAGGACGTTGGGCCATTCGCAGCGATACAGGAAATCGAAATACGCATCCCCCGAGTGATTGGCGATGGCGCCCCAATACTCGGCGTACTTCATGCCATGCACCATGGCGCCGTATCCGCCCGAGGATTTGCCGAAGCAACCCCGGTGTTCCCGGAACGCCAACGTCCTGAACTCCCGGTCCACGAAGGGAATCAGCTCCTTGGTCAGGTAGTCGGCATAGCGGCCCATGGCCGAGGTATTGATGTATTGATTGCCGCCAAGCGCGGTGAAGCAGTCCGGGAACACCAGGATGCACGGACCCATCTTTTTCTCGTGAATCAGTCGGGCGGCGCGGTCGGGTACGTTCTCGTCGAAGTTGCGCCAGTTGGTATGCGATTGACCGGAACCGGTGTAGCCCACGAGGTCGAATAGCACCGGAAACCGTTGGCCGCCTCGGGCAGCGCCCTCATATCCAGGCGGCAGCCAGACGTTCAACGGTCTGACGTGCGGGTCGCCCAGCGCATTGTTCTTGAGGACCTTCGATCGGTGCTCCAGGGTGACGACCTTTCCGGTCGGCCAGTCGATGCGTTTACGCGCCATCGTCTATGGTCCGCTGGGCCGACGTATCCGATTGCGCAACAGTGCCCACCCGCTATCCCGCGGCCCGCCCGCTCCGAACGCCGGCGCGGCGGCAAGTCTGTCATGGCTCATGGTCAACGATTCCAGTCCGATGCGGGTTCGGGAGGGTCGGAAACCAGCCCCGCGGATTTGATGCCCCCGATCGCGGCGAACTCGTCTGCCGGCGACTTGTCGCCGGTGATCCCTACCGCGCCGATCACGCTCCCCGCCGAGTCACGAATCAGGACACCGCCCGGCACGGTGGCGAACCGTCCGCCGGAAATGACGCTCAGGGAGTTGCCGAAGACGGGTCGGTCGGCGACATGCTCGCCCAACTCGCGGCTGGAGATTCCCATGCCCAGGGCGCCGTACGCCTTGGCGCAGGCCACCTGCACGCGGATGATCCCGCAGCCGTCCTCGCGCTTGAGCACGACCTGGTGTCCGCCGGCGTCGAGCACCGCGACCGTCAGGGGTTGCAGGCCGTGTTTTCGGGCGAGGCGCAGGGCCTCGTCGGCGATGGCATCGGCCTGCGCCAGGCTGAGCAAAACTTTCAAGGGCGTGGGTTTGGCCATGGGTTTTGGGTTCCATTTCCGGGGGAGCCGGGGTGATATTATCCCCCCGCCCTTCAACATAGAAGAACTCGCGGGAAATCGATGTTCGAAACCATGCTGGAAGCCCTGTTTGCGGGGCTCGGACTGATCTTCCAGTGGCATGTCCTGGCTTACTTCGCCCTGGGCTGCGCCATCGGCATCCTCATGGGCGCGATCCCGGGGCTCGGCGGCGCCATCGGGCTGGTGCTTTTGCTGCCGTTCACCTTCAGCATGGAGCCGGTGGCGGCCTTCGCGCTGCTGCTTTCCTCGTGGGCGTCGACATCCACCAGCGGAGCCATTACTTCGGTGTTGCTCGGTATCCCGAGTACCGCCGCCTCCCAGGCCACGGTTCTCGACGGCTACCCGATGGCGAAACGCGGCGAGGCGGCCCGTGCGCTCGGCGCCGCGTTCACGTCCTCGGCCATCGGGGGCGTCTGCGGCGCGGCGGCGCTCGGCATCTCGCTGCCGTTGATCCTGCCGGTGATCCTGGCGTTCGAATCGCCGGAGACCTTCATGCTGGGCGTGCTCGGCCTGGCCATGGTGGGGTCGCTCTCCGGGCAGTCCATCGTCAAGGGCGTCACCGCGGCCATGCTGGGCCTGCTTCTGGCGATGGTCGGTTTCCCGGAGTCACAAGCCATTCCCCGCTACACCTTCGGCACCCTGTATCTCCTCGATGAACTGCCGTTGATTCCGGTGCTGTTGGGGCTCTTCGCGATCCCGGAGATCATGGAACTGGCGATCAAGAATGTCTCCATCGCGCGCAGCGGCCGCACCGCCGATACTCGCCGCGGGCTCCTGAACGGCGTGCGCGACGCCCTGCAGCACTGGTGGCTGGTGATCCGCTGTAGCGTGATCGGCGCCTATATCGGCATGCTGCCCGGACTCGGCGCCTCCATCGTCGGCTGGGTCACCTACGGCCACGCCATGCAGAGCGCCAAGGACCAATCGCAGTTCGGCCAGGGCGATGTCCGCGGCGTGCTCGCGCCGGAGGCGGCCAACAACGCCTTGCGCGGCGGCGCGCTCATTCCCACCGTCACCATGGGCATCCCCGGCAGCGTCGGCACCGCCGTGCTCATGGGCGCGCTCATCATGCTCGGTTTGCGGCCCGGCCCGGGCATGCTGGAGGCGGAACTGCCCATGACCTTCAGCTTCGTGTGGATGATCGCCTTCGCCAGCGTCATCGCCACGGTCGTGTTGCTCTGGACCGTGGAGTACGTGGCCAAGGTGGCGCTGCTTCCCGGGCACATTGTGGTGCCCGGCGTGCTGCTTTTCGTCTACATGGGGGCGTGGCTCGGCGGCGCCTCGGTGGGCGCCTGGGTGAGCTGCACTTGCTTCGGCGTGCTCGGATTCTTCATGAAGCGCGGCGGCTGGCCCCGGCCCCCGGTGATCCTCGCCCTCGTGTTGGGTGGGATCCTCGAAGGTTCGTTCCAGATCAGCATGCGCGTGCACCAGGGCATCGGTTGGCTCGAGCGGCCCATCGTCTTGCTGCTCCTATTGGTGATCGTCGTGACGCTGATATTCGCCGCCCGAGGCATCGCCAGGCAGCGCTTATCGGGACGGCCGGCGGCGGGGGAGGCCTCGGAGCGCAACCCGGCCCTTTCACTGCCATTCTCGGTAATCCTCTTGCTGCTCTTCGTCTGGGCCGGATTCTCGTCACTGGACTGGCCGCCGCCGGTGAGGCAGTTTCCACTGCTGATCTCCGTCCCGGGCGCCGTGCTCGCCTGCATCGTCGTCGTACGGGATTCGATCGATCTGATAGCGGCCAACAAGGCCGCGGGCGCTTGGCGCGTGACGGTGAAGAAAGCCTTCGAAGACGCCTGGCTCGCCGAGGCGCTGCCGTTCTTCGGCTACCTGGCCGGGATAATCGTGCTGACGCTGCTGGTGGGGCAGAAGATCGCCATGCCACTCTTCATCGGCATCTACCTGTGGCGGTGGGGGAGCTACCGCAAGCGTTTCGCAGTCGGCTACGCGCTGGCGGGTTGGGCGGTTCTGGTGTTCTTCTACGATCAGGTGATGGGCATGCTGTTCCACACTTCGTACCTGGCGATCTGGATGCAGGGCGCGCTACCCGGCGGCTTCCCGGACTGGCTTATAATCTAGTGCGGATTTTTTTACCGATATCCGTTCAAGGGCGCGTTCGCAAGCCCAACCGGCTGAACGCCAGCGGCTAGGAAGCGAGGGCCGATGAACCGCGAGCGATGGAGGAGCAGGGGCGCGCACGCCGTCGGCCTCTGGGAGACGGCCAGCCGTGGCGCCACCTACAACCCCTTGTCATCGAGCGTCATCCAGAGCCCGTACAAGGCCTATGCACGGCTGCGCCGACGCAGCCCGGTGCATCGAAGTACGATCCTTGGAAGCTGGTTGCTGACACGGTACGAGGATGTGCTTGCAGCCGCGAAGGACCACGAACGCTTCTCCAACAATCCGCGGTGGCGCGGGGCGACAACGAGTGTGCTGCCGCCGGCCCCCGATGATTACAGCATCCTGCTCGTGGACCCGCCTGAGCATACGCGGCTGCGAAAGGTCGTCGCCAAGGCCTTCACGAGGGCGCATTTGAAGACACTGAGCGAGACCATCGCTCACACCTCGACCGAACTCATCGAGCGGGCCGCGCAACGGCGGACGATCGACTGGATCGCCGAGGTGGCGGAGCCGCTGGCCATGCGCGTGATGATGACGATGATGGGGCTCCCGGAGCGCGATCGCGGCCGTTGGGAGTCGTGGTCGCCAAAGCGCGCGCGGTTACTCGAAATGATCGCCACGCGCCAGCAGAGAAAGACCGCACACCTCACCGGCGCCGATATACAACGTTACTTCATGACGCTGCTGCGTCAGCGGACGCAGTCGAGCGAGGCCGACGCGGTCAGTACGCTGGCTCGACAAGCCGCCGCCGGCGACGGGATCAGTATGGTTGAAGCCTGTGACATGCTGAGTGTGCTGATGATCGCCGGCAACGAGACCACGACCAATCTGATCGGTAACGGCATGCTTGCGCTTTTGCGCCATCGCGAACAGATGCAATGCTTGCGCGAGGAACCGCGCCGCGTGCGCGAGGCAATCAACGAGATGCTGCGCTTCGACAGCCCCGTGCAGACCGACTTCCGGATCGCGAAGATGGAGGTTAGCCTGCGGGGACATACGATCAAACCCGGCGATGGCGTGATTTTGCTCACGGGATCGGCCAACCGCGACGAGGCGGCGTTCGAGCGTGCCGACAGCTTCGACATCACGCGCAAAGGCCCCAAGCACTTATCGTTCGGACACGGCGTTCATCAATGCATCGGCGCGGAGCTTGCGCGCATGGAGGCAAGCGCCGTCTTCACCGAGGCGATGCGAATTCTGGGCAAAATTGAACTCGCCGAGGGCGAGCCGCGTTTCCGGCCATCGACAGTGGTCCGGGGTCTCTCCGCGCTCCGCCTGAACGTCGAAGGACGCTAGGCCGAAAGCTCCAGTCACGCGGTCTCTTGCTCTGCAACGCCCAGTTCCGCCGGGCCAGGCTTCATGTTCTCCGACCGGTCAGGTGCTCTCCGTGCAGTCGAATGCCTGCACGCGGAGCTCCGGATCCGAGAGCCAGAACTTTTCTATCACCGGGGGTTCGGTGAAGACTGCCGGATCGGTGACGACGAGTTGATACTCCAGGCGACTGCCATCCTCGCTGGGCGTAAATCGTTCCACGATCTCGACATCAGGTGTTTGAAAGACGCCCATTTGATTGAAATGTGGCCAGTCAACCTGCGTCGTAGTGACGACAAGCGTGGATCCATCCCATTGACCCACCGACTGGCCGAGAAGCGACGGGCTGTTCTCGGGTGGAACGCCGTCCATATGGATGGTGCGGACCAGATCGTATTCCTCGATCCGCATGAGGATTGTGTCCCCCTGATCGACGAACTCCATGGGATAGGGCTGCTCCATGATCGCTGATCGAATCAAATAGTTCACTTTCTCGTACTTCTTTGCTAACGGCGGATACCGTTCTACTCCGCTGGCAGAATACCTTTGTTGCGAAGGAGGGTAACAAGTTGATCCTCATCCATGGGGCAGTCCACAAGATCAAGTAGCTCTCTCTTACTATTGAGATGGAGCTGTTTCCACATCTTTGAAAGGGTATTGTCACCAATTTCCTTGTACTTGGTGCCTCTGGATACGAACGTACTTACGCCGGTAACCTTTCCGTCGAAGATGAAATGATAATATCGGTGTTTTTTCTTCTCTTTTTCAGAAAATCCCTTTTGTTTCAATGATAATTGAATGTCACTTCGAGATCTGGGCATTTGCAGGGAAGCCAGGAAGTTTCTTACGGATTCAGAATGATGCTCATGAACCGATCTCGCGTTTCTTTCGCATGCTCAGTGAGATTATCTAATCCTGTTTCAGAATAGAACTCGATAAAGTGCTCAATATGGTCCGACAAATTTGAAATGGCGTCGCTAGGAGAATCACCCTCTCCGAATAGGTTGAGCCAATCTAACTCTGCAAACCATCGACCGCCTCGGAAAGTTACGGTCGTAGAAAGCGGAGTGTCGTTGACAGTGAATCTCCAAAGTGCATATTTTTTGTCGCTCTTTGCATATTCAGAAACAGGAAACACAAAAATGTTGGCTCCAGTTTGCTCTTCAGTGCCTCCCAAAAACCTATCGATCATGGAATTGGGCGCATGAAGCGTCGGACCGAAATGATCTGGTGCTGGATTACTCATTTCCCTTTCCACGCAGGTGTGCGCGGTAATTTTCGGTGATTAAATTCTCAAATACCCCGTATCCCGAGGAATGTACTCTACGAATCTCGGTCATTATCGAAGGAGCTTCCATTCTTTCTGATTCAAAGGATTGAAATGCGTCAATATCGAGTAGAAGGCTCTCTTCCTCCGGTGCGTCTTTTGACGATACTGTCTGAAGCGTCATGTTTAGTAACGCATCGTCGATCGGTTGTGTAGCCCTACAATCTACAGAAGTGAATCGATGATCGCGCGTGAGATCCATACCAAATATTTGCTGAAAAAATCTATGGAGGGGCACCAGGCCACTCTCTCTCGCAAAAGGGATTGCGTTTATGTACCGCCAACCTATTCTGTTTACGTAAAGTTCACCGATTAGCCGCACAAATGTTTCCAGCAACCGAGTAGTAGCCGCGAGAAATTCATGGTGTCCAGGATAGTCTCGCGAATAGCAACTGAAGCTGTGCACTGCAAGCTGTATACCGCGTGTACGCCGATCGTTCTCGAATCGATAGTGCTGTAGCGCGGGTGCGACCCCCTCCTCGGCTCCTGGAACCATCAGTTGAGGATATTCGCTGCGAATTGATCGGTGATACTGGGGCCTGATTGTCTCGACCCTTAGATCTCCGCGAAACCTTACTTCAGTAGCAACATTAATTAACGGCTGGTTGGGGTATAGAGGTCCTGTCAACATATTCCCTAACTGCCAAGCTGGCGGCTAACTTCCGACATTAACGTAGCAGGATTCGATAACGAGGGACATCTTACCGCAATATATTGCAGAATTCCGTCGCTTCCCGGCGGAATTTACGAGCAGTCGTCGCAGATTTGGGCGGATTCGCAGAAAAGGAACAGAGTCGGCAAGGCAGCCCGAAAAACTCGGCGCCCGGTCAATACCCGCTATTACGCGCGATCTGCGCCTCGATAAAGGCCTGGACCTCAGGCGTCACGTTGGCGGTGGCGCCCAGGATCTCCGCAGCGCGCCCGGCGTCCACGGCGTCGGGGACGTAGCTCAGAATCCGCGTGGCCTCCTCCCTGAACGCATCGGTGGCCATGGCCGGGCCGATCGCCGCGCGGAATTCTTCGATGGCTCGCGGATCCATTCGGGGCGGGCCCAGAAAGACGTGCTGCATGGTCTGGTCGATTTCGATCATGGTACGGATAGCGTCCCAGTTGGCGCCCGAGGGCGGGGCGCCGTGGATCTCTTCGTAGAGTTCGTTGACGGTGGGGATGTCCGGCACCAGCGGGCTTTTGACCATTTCCCCATCGGCGCTCAGCAACGGCAGGCTGAACAGCGGGGCATTCAGGCCCTGTTGCTCCAGCGTCGGCACCACCTCGTTGAGGTAGGCATGGGCCGCATCGGTGGCCATGTTGACTTCGCCGCTTAACACCGCGGCCCGGATCTTGCCGCTGCCCGGGTAGCCGCCGACAAAATGGTATTGCGCGCCGATCAGATCCAGCCCCATCGTGCTCGCGATCATGCGCCCGTGCTGGGCGGAGATGCCGCCGAAGATCAGGCCTTCGGCCCTGAGGACGTCGGCGGGCGTCTGGATACCCTCGGGCAGCATGTCCTTGCGCACGTAGGTGACGAGCGGTGCCAACTGCACGCCGCCGAGCACCGCGAACTGGGAATACTTGAATGAGTGACCGGGGAATTGCAGCAGTTCGCCCAGCGAGGAGCGGGGGCCGTAGTAAATCGTGGTGCCGTCTCTCGGCGCCTTCAGCAGCACGAAAATGTGTGCCGACATCATCGATGCCCCGGGCATGTTCCGGACGATGACGTTGGGATTGCCCTCAATATTCATCTCCAGGTGTTTCGCCAACAGCCGGCCCACCGTGGTGCCGCCGGCGGAGGCATCGAGCCCCATGATCAGGGTGATCGTTTCGCCGTCGTAATAGCCCTGCGCCGAAGCGGAATCGGCGAGCGGGCCGACCGCCAGGATTGCGCCCAGAACTGCGGCGCCCAGGGACGCCCGGAGCCCGGCGCGCCTCATGATTTGTGTTGCGTTACTCAGCATAGTCCGATCCTGTTTATTCGCGCGCGGTGCCAGTGCTGCCAAACCGCGCACAGTAGAATATACGAACTCATGGTGGATCGTTTGTCCGCCAAACGCAATATGATAGCCGCAAGCCCGTATATCTCACCGAAGTCGCAGATTGGTGCGATATGCGGCCCAGGATTGGAGAAACCGCGTCCCGATGGCTGGTAGGCGACCCATCATTGAAGTACGGAACCTCGACAAGTTCTTCGGCGAGTTCCAGGCCCTGAATGGCGTCAGCCTGACGATCCGTTCCGGCGAGCGCGTGGTGATCTGCGGCCCGTCGGGATCCGGGAAGTCGACGCTGTTGCGGTGCATCAATCGACTCGAGGACCCGTCAGCCGGCCAACTGGTTGTCGACGGCATCGATATGACGGCGGATACGAAACACCTGCGCCGCGTCCGCATGGACGTCGGAATGGTTTTTCAGCAATTCAACCTGTTTCCGCACTTGACCGTACTCGAGAACCTGACCGTGGGCCCCATCCGTGTGCGCAAGATTTCAAGGTCCAAGGCCGTCGACCGCGCCCGAAAGTATCTCGACCGCGTCCATATCCCGGAACAGGCGGACAAGTACCCGGCCGAGCTTTCCGGCGGCCAGCAACAGCGGGTGGCGATCGCGCGGTCGCTGTGCATGGAGCCGCGCATCATGCTGTTCGACGAACCCACGTCCGCGCTCGATCCGGAGATGATCAACGAAGTGCTCGATGTCATGGTCGAACTGGCGGCCAGCGGCATGACGATGGTCTGCGTTACCCACGAGATGGGTTTCGCCCGCAAGGTCGCCGACACGATGGTGTTCATGGATGGCGGCGAAATCGTCGAGACCGCTCGACCCGATGTGTTTTTTTCCAATCCGGCAAGCAAGCGCTGCCGGATGTTCCTCGACCAGATCCTGGAGCATTAGGCCGTGATCGAGAGAACGGGCGCGATCGGCAGGCCGGGCGCGATCGGAAACGGGCCGGGGACAAGGAACGCCCTGCGGTTCGTTAAATCGAAAGCCATTCCCGTGGCGCTGTACCTGATCGTCATCTACCTGTTGATCCGGCTCGCCCTGACCGGCGCGGAAGCAATGGGTTACAACTGGCAGTGGTACCGCATACCGGACTATTTCTACCGGCTGACCGACGACGGATTCCAGTGGGGCGAGATTTCCATCGGCCTCGTGCGAACGATCACGCTGACGCTGCAATCCTTCGTACTGGCCATGGTCGCGGGATTGTTCATCGCGTTGCTGCGGCTGTCGAATCTCGTGGTAGGTACCGCGGTCGCCGTGGTGTTCCTCGAATTCGTCCGGAACATGCCGCTGCTGGTCTTGCTGTATCTCTTTTACTATGTGCTCGGGCCGATCTTCGGCCTGGATCGCTACGCGGCATCGGTGCTCTGTCTGGGCGTCTACCACGCGGCACTGGTGTCGGAAATCTTCCGGGCCGGCATCCGTGCGGTGGGTGGCGGACAGTGGGAGGCGGCACAATCGATCGGCATGTCCACGGGCCAGGCCTACCGCTTCGTGATCCTGCCGCAGGCAATCAAGTTCATGATTCCGCCGATGACCGGCGAAGCGGTGCACCTGGTCAAGAGTTCCGCGATCGTCAGTGTGATCGCGGTGGCCGAATTGACCACGACCGGCCGGAACATCATCTCCGATACCTACATGAGTTTTGAAATCTGGTTCACTATAGCCGCCGTATACTTGGCGCTTACCGTCACTCTGTCCGTATTCGCGACCTTCATGGAGAGGCGCTACGCGGTCAAATCGTGAGGCGCAGACATCGCCCGATCGCTGCAAAGAGGAATCACATGAAATTGACAAGATGCCTTTGGGGAACCGCTGTTGCAGTTGCCGTAATGGCGGGCGCCGCCGCTCCGGTGCCGGCGCAGGATGCGCGCCAGGCGCTGTCGGCGCAGAGCGTCGTCGAGACGATCAAGCGACGCGGCGTCATCAAGATCGGCCTGTCGTTGTTTTTGCCCTGGTCGATGCGAGACAGGAACGGCGAACTGATCGGCTTCGAACTCGATGTCGCCCGCAAGCTGGCGGAGGATATGGGCGTTGACGTCGAATTCATCCCCACCGCCTGGGATGGCATCATTCCCGCGCTGCTGGCCGGCAAGTTCGACGTGATCATCAGCAGCATGTCGGTGACGGCGCAACGCAACCTGACGGTCAACTTCACCGAGCCGTACGCTTTCACCGGGGCGACACTGTTCGCCAACCGTCAGTTGACCGAAGGCTTCACGGTTGATGACTTCGACAGCCCGGACGTGACCTTTGCCGCCCGCCGCGGCGCGACCCCCGCGGTCGTGATTGCCAGCCGCTTTCCCAACGCTGAACTGCTGCTCTTCGATGAGGATGCGGCCGCGACGCAGGAGGTACTGAACGGCAGCGCCCACGCGACCATGGCCTCGCAACCCAGGCCCTCCCGGGAGGTGCGGAACTACCCGGATACCCTGCATATCCCGTTCGACGTCCTGTTCGATCGGCAGGCCGAGGGGTTTGCGGTTCGCAAGGGGGATCCGGATGCGCTGAATTTCTTCAACAACTGGATTGCTACACATTGGCGGAGCGGTTGGTTGCAGGAGCGCCACGATTATTGGTTTACAACCGAGGATTGGGCCGATCGGGTCGTGCAGTAGGCAGGCGCGGCCGTGACCCTGCCGATCAATGATCCTGTCGGTCTTCGTGCCCTTCCTGGAGAAACGACATGCAGTCAAAACATAGCGCGAAACGGCGCCCGAGGATCGGGCTGGGAACGGTCCTCGCGGTCGCCGTGATGGCGGCAGCCGCGCCGACGGTCCCGGCGCAGACTGCCCGGCAGGAACTGTCCGCGGAGAGTGCCATCGAGACGATCAAGCGGCGCGGCGTCATCAAGATTGGCCTGTCGTTGTTCATGCCGTGGTCCATGCGCGACCGGAACGGTGAATTGATCGGATTCGAGATCGATGTCGGCCGCAAGCTGGCCGAAGACATGGGCGTGGACGTGGAGTTCATCCCGACTGCGTGGGACGGGATCATCCCGGCGCTGGTTGCCGGAAAGTTCGACACGATCATCAGCGGCCTGTCTATCACCCCGCAGCGCAACCTGACCGTCAATTTCACCGAACCGTACGCCTACTCCGGCGGGACGGTGCTTGCCAATCGGCAGTTGACCGAGGGATTCTCCGTCGAGGATTTCAACAGCCCGGACGTGACGATCACCGCCCGTCGCGGGGCGACCACCGCCGTCGTTGCGGCCGATCACTTCCCGAATGCAGAACTGCTGCTGTTCGACGAGGATGGAGTGACGGTGCAGGAGGTGTTGAACGGCAACGCCCACGCGACCATCCACAAGGAGCCCACGCCGTCCCGCGAGGCGCGCCGTTACCCGGACACGCTCTACATTCCCTTTGACGTCCTGTTCAACCAGACGGGCGAGGCATTTGCCGTTCGCAAGGGCGACCCCGACGCCCTGAACTTCTTCAACAACTGGATTGCTGCACATTGGCGGAGTGGTTGGTTGCAGGAGCGCCAGGACTACTGGTTCACCACAGATGATTGGGCGAACCATGTCGTGCAGTAGACGGGCGCGGCGCGGCACATCGGTGCCGGCGGGCCCGGCCGTCGGCTGGCGGCGGATATAGGGCTGCGGCAGTGCGGACATTGATCAGTCGCCTGACCTGGCTGGACGCGGCTCTGCTCGTTCTTTTTACGGCGTTCATCGCCTACGTCGGGCTGCAGATCGAAGGCAGGCTGAACTACGAGTGGCGCTGGGAGATCATCCCGAGCTACCTGTGGCGGTTTGACGATGAGCGCGGCCGATGGGTCGCCAATCTGCTGGTCCAGGGCCTGATCACAACGGTCCGGATCAGCATCTATGCCGGGGTACTGGCGCTGATCCTGGGAGTGATCCTCGGGGTCGCCCGCACGGTCAACAACCTGACGGTCCGGATGCTGGCGAGAACCTACGTGGAACTGCTGCGCAACATTCCGCCGGTTGTAGTGATCTTCATTTTCTTTTTCTTCCTCTCCGAACAGTTGATCACCGCGCTCAACATCGAGGCATGGGCGCGTGGTATTGCGCGCCAGGAAAACAGCGGCCTCTGGGAATTCTTTTTCGGGGATATGACGCGCTTTCCCGCGTTGATCTCCGGGGTCATCGTGCTGGCGCTGTTCGAGAGCGCGTTTGTCGGCGAAATCGTGCGTGCCGGGATCGAATCCATCGGCCGCGGCCAACGCGAAGCGTCGAAGTCGCTCGGCTTGAACTGGCTCGACGAGCTTCGCTTCGTCGTGCTGCCCCAGGCGACGACGCGGGCGCTGCCACCGCTCGCCAACCAGTTCATATCGCTGGTCAAGGACAGCTCCATCATCTCGCTGATCTCGGTGCAGGAACTGACCTACAAGACCCTCGAACTGGTGACGTCGACGCGGGCCATCTTCGAAGCCTGGATCACGACCGCGATTCTTTACTTCGGATTGTGCTTCAGCCTCTCGCTCCTGTTCCGGTATCTGGAACACACCGGGCGAAGAAAAAGGACGATGTGACGCTCGTCCCTCCGCCCGAGCCCCCGCTGCCGCTCCTGGCGCGGGCGTGCATTCGAGCCCATTCGTGAGATAATCGGCCGCAAAATCACCATTTCTACCGAGGGGAAGTTCATATGGCTGCTCGTTACCCATCACTCGCAGCGCTCGGAGCGCTACTCAGTTTCGCAGCATTCGCGCCCATGACGAGTGTGGCACAGGTCTACGAATCCCTGGAACACAATTTCCGCCTGGTGACAGTGGCGGAGGATCTGGAGCACCCTTGGAGCATGGCGTTTACGCTGGACGGCGACCTGCTGATTACCGAGCGTCCAGGCCGCCTCAGGATCGTCCGCGACGGCAAACTGTTGCCGGACGCCGTGGAAGGCGTGCCCGAGGTTCGCCCGATCAACCAGGGTGGACTTCAGGAGATCGCCCTACATCCCGATTTCGAGAACAACCGCGTCGTCTACCTGAGCTATTCGAAGCCCGCCGGGTCCCGCGGCACCACGGCACTCATTCGCGCCCGGTTCGAGAACGACCGGCTCAACGACGTCGAGGAAATCTTCGAAGCCGACGCCTGGAACGAGAGAGGCGGGCACTTCGGTGCGAAGATCGCATTCGACGAGGACGGCTATCTGTTCATGTCGGTCGGCGACCGGCAGTCGCCGCCGCAGGGTGACCTGGAAACCCACCCGGCGCAGGATTTCAGCACGCACTTCGGCACTGTCATCCGCCTGATGGATGACGGTTCGGTGCCGGAGGACAATCCGTTTGTGGGGCATCCCGTGGCGCGGCCGGAGATCTGGAGCTACGGGCACCGCAACCCTCAGGGATTGGCGTTTCATCCGGAAACCGGCGATCTCTGGGCCACGGAGCACGGCCCCCAGGGCGGTGACGAACTCAACCTGATCCAGCCCGGCGTCAACTACGGTTGGCCGGTGATCGGTTACGGTGTGAACTACCGCACGGGCATACCGATCCACTCCAACGTCGAGCGCGAGGGCATGGAGCAGCCGAAAACGTTCTGGAAACCCTCCATCGGCGCGTCCGGACTGATGATCTATGACGGCGATGCCTTCCCCGAGTGGCGCGGCGATATCTTTGCCGGCGGGCTTGCCGCGGTGCATCGGCGCCTGTCGCGAGTCAGCGTCGAGGACCAGCGCGTCATGACCCGCGAGTCATTGCTCCATAACGAGCTGCGCATACGGGACGTCCGCCAGGGACCCGACGGCTTCATCTACATAGCCGTGGACAACCGAGCCGGCGGCCTTACCGACATCGTGAGGATGGAGCCGGCAGACTAGGGAAAAACCTCGCTGGGCTGGTGCTGCTATCGCCGGGTCCGGGTCAATCCAGGGCCGAAAGTATGCTCAACTGACCCGACCAGTTGAGGATTCGCGTATCTGCCGTCGCCAGGCGATGGCCTGCCAACGCGGTGGCGACGATGATCCGGTCCGCCGGATCGCCGTGGAAGTCAGTCAGACTCGCAGCACGGATCCCGATTTTGCCGTCCACGCCTATTTCCTGCATGCCTTGTTCCAATTGCCGGCGGCGCCACGTTTGCACGTCTTCAGACAGGCTGATCCGGCTTTTGGCTTTCAGCATTGCCACCTCCCAGAATGAAATCGCTGAAACCGCGAGTTCATTCGCACGCCAGGCGCTTTCGATTTCCTTGAGGGTACCGGCGCCCAGCCTTGAATCTCCAAGTCGTAACCAGAGTAGAACGTGGGTGTCCAGGAGAATCAATTGTCGTCATCCCAACTCTTGCCGGACTCAGCTTCCCACGCCAAGTTCAAGGGTTCAATGATGTCCCCCAATACTTTGATTTTATCCCGGTCGATACCGAAAAGGCTCTTCGGCTTTTCCCGATACGGCACAAGCCGCGATACAGGGGTGCCATTTTTGGTAATAACGATTTCCCCACCTTTTTCGGATATTTCGTCCATCAGTTTCAGGCACTTGGCCTTGAATTCCGACGCTTTCATGGTCTTGAGGGCATTCGGTTGGTTATCGTGCGCTGCCATGAGTCGCTCCTGCCGTGAATGGCACCTACGAAACTATCGGATTAAAGCGATGGTACTATAGTCATGACTATGGTCATGTGATTCGCAAATTACAATACAACCGTACGTTTGTAGGTGCAAGCGAGTGGATCGACGGCCGAAGTGGGATATTGGCGAGAAGATGTGGTCGGCGGCTGCGGTGTTAACGAAAGTACATGGCGCGTAGCGGCAAAGTTGCGGCACCTATAGCGGTCACCTCTCCGGCGGCCTCGGCAGGCACAATTTTCGGTGTTGGCCGGGCAAAAGAGCGGCGTGGCGCGCTGTAGAATTCAATGGAGGGGATCAGCCGTTCTGCCAGGGCTTTGGGCATCCGTCCGCCGAGCACAATGGCGGTGCAATCGAGGACGGCAGAAGTAGCGGATGCGATTAGACTGTACGCGCCCTGGGTTTTGTGTACCCATTCGTCGACACAGGGCCAACGCGGGTCGAATTGATCAACTAGATCGAAGATGCTGTCCAGTTGAATTCCGTCTCGACAACAAAGCTGTCGCAACAATTCAAGCGTCGGGTGCGGATAGACGTTGTACGGCAATATTCCGGAAAATTCTCCAGCGTTTCCCAAATCGCCTCGCATTAATTCACCATCCATGACCACTCCGCCTCCGAGACCCGATGAAACATAGAGGTAGGCGAAATTTCGCGCCCAACGGCCGGCGCCGATCATGCTCTCACCGATTGCTGCGGCGTTTCCATCGTTTTCCGCCCACACCGGCAGATCAAAAGCGTCGCTGAATGCCCGCTCGACGTCCACGAACGCCCACTCTGGCAACGACGGGGGCGTGTTGAACCCCGGCTTATCCGGGACGAAGTAACCGGTCACAGCGACACCGATTCCGAATACCTTGTCTTGATCGATGCGTTGATCGTGTAGTTGTTGGGAAAACACAGTTTGACAGGCATCCAGTACCGTCGAGGGTTGCATGGACAAGAGTTTGTATTGCTCGTCGATCCGAACGTTTCCCGCGAAGTCGAGCAAGGCGAATGACATCGTGTCCGCCATAATCGTAAAGCCGACGGAATAGACCGCATCGGGGATCAACTCGAGGCTGATAGTGGGTTGTCCTCGTCGACCTTCGGAGACGCGATCGGTCGGTGCGAGCAGGCCTTGTTCTACAAGTCCGGTAACCAGGCGCGACACCGTTTGCTGGGACACGGGCATTGCTCGGGTGACTGCCGCCTGGGTCGTAGCGCTTCCGCGAAGGACATGGCCAAGAACGATCCGCTCCGTGGGACCGACGTCGATGAACTGGGGACGTTCGGCATATTTTTGCCTTGGCCCGACAAGGCCAATTTCGGCCGCCTGATTATACATTTCGTACCCTTCGCGGTTTTGTCAAGCATACCCGCAACCAAAAATTATCACCAAATTGAGTGCATTGCGCGCGTTTCTCGGGAAGAAAATACCTTAGAAAGACGACAATGGTTCCGTTATTGATCGGCTGTTGGCTAGTCTTTTAACTTATAACGTACTGTTTTGAATAATAAAAGCACAGTAAACAGGCAATTGCTTTCGGAGCCTGTCGAACCGGTCTGATCTCGATACCTGTCTCAAGGCGTTTGAGTTTGGTAACTACGGTCCGTGGGCAGCAGCGAGGGCAACATCAACAATGAAGATTAAAAAAACTAAAAAAAACAACAAGATATAAGAGTCATGCAAGCACTAACGCAGTGGAGTCATCCTATATTAAAACCTGTTATAGGTTTAAAAAGCACGTAAATATCCTTTTATTTGACTTGTTATAAGTTAAATGGTTTCATATTGGCTCTCTTGAGCGAGGCGTTCAAAAGACAGCAAGCCCTGTTTTTTACGCGTTACAAGTGGAAATGAAGATTTGTGTTTTAAAGAAAAACAGGACGTAGGACCAGACTTCGGTTACTGGATCAGGAGGGGAAAGATGAGTGCTAGGAACCGGCCGGACGGTCGAGTGATTTCGATGATCGCGCTACTTATCACGACTGCGGTCGGGACGTGTGCGCGTGCACAGGAAGAATCGTCAATTGAAGAGATCGTTGTCACGGGGAGCATCCGAGGGAGCTTGGCGGGGGCGCTGGACATTAAGCGCGCCAGCGATGGGTTCGTGGATGGACTGATCGCAGAGGAATTTGCCAAGTTTCCAGACAACAATCTGGGCGAGGCGCTGCAGCGGATTCCGGGCATCGTCGTTGACCGAAACGACGGGGGTAGCCAGTCCAACGCGATCGGGGAAGGCAACACGATCAATGTGCGGGGTCTGGGGACGAATTTCACCCGAACCGAAATCAACGGAGTGACTGCGACCAACCCTGGGCAGCAGCGCGGCTTTGGCTTCAACATTCTGGCATCGGAACTGTTTCAGAGTGTCGTGGTCCAGAAAAGTCTGAATGCGTCCGACAACGAGGGCGGGCTTGCCGGGACGGTGACATTGAATACCTATCGGCCGCTCAGTATGGACGAGCGAGTTATCGTCTTTACGCCCAAGACCACCTACTCGGACCTGGCAAAGGAAATCTCGCCGGCGGGAACCTTCGTTTACGCGGACAAGACGGATGACAATCGGCTTGGTGTGGCATTGGTGGTGAATCACACAACAACGGACCCTCAGGAAAACAGCGTCAACGTGGCGAACTGGGACTTCCTCCGCGATTCCATGCGGGCGAATTTCGGTGCATTGGCGCCGGCTGAGCAAGCGCAGCATGCCGACACGAAAATCCCTCGAGACCCGAGAATCCTGGTCAACAAGCGCGACCAAACGCGGGCCAACGTCGCGTTGACCCTGGAGGCCCAGGTCAACGATGGGCTGACGGTCACGTTTGACAATCTGTACGCGGACCTCGATCACACGGGGGGTCAAACCCGAAATGACTATCCAATCGAAGGGTTTCCAGCGACCTTCCTGCCGCAGGATATCGAGATGAATGGCGATCAGTTCGTTTCAGGCACATTCCCGGCAGCGAGCCACTTCTTGCGGATTCTGGACTACGAGTACGATGCGCAATCCTCTTTGTATCAGGGCATTCTGTCGGCGACGTGGGACGCAACGGAGAACTTGACCGTGTCTCCGCGTATTGGGTATTCCACGGCTGAGGAAAACTTCGAGTGGAACGATTTTGATGTGCGAAGCGGGTCTACCGACATCTTCTATGGTTTCGACGGCCAGTTCGTAACATGGGATCCGGCGATTGGCGATCCGGCCGATCCGGGTCTCTATACGCGCCTGGCACGTGTGCGCAATCGTCCCGATGTTGATCAAGACGACGAAGTCAGTTTTGACCTTGATTTCGATTGGGGGCTGGACAGCGGTCCATGGACATCGCTGGAATTCGGTCTGCGGTTCTCGAATCGGGAAAAAGTCTTCCGAGACTTCGACGGCCGCGCGTCGCTGGACGGAAGCGTTACGGACCTTGCGCCGTACATAAGGGTGAATGATTTCAAGTTTGAGGGCGCGTCCGCGGGTGTGCCGACGCAGTATCTGTCGCTCGATTTTGATGCCATTCGCCAGGCGGCGGCGCCCAACGGCTTCAATGTCGCCACGCGGCCGCTTTCCAACTACGACATCAGCGAAGATACTTTGGCCGCCTACGTCATGGCGAATTTCGATTTCGACCGAATAGGCGGCAACATCGGAATTCGATTTGTCAACACGGACCAATCGTCTGTCGGGTCGCAACGAGTGGGAGGGGTGATCAGTCCTGCACAGTTCGATAGCGACTACTCGTTTGCCCTCCCGAGTATGAATCTGAAGTGGGACGTCAACGACAACCTGGTCGGGCGCTTTGCGGTGTATCGTTCGCTGACACGAGCGCTTCTGACGGACGTTGCGCCGGGTCGAACGTTGGAGAACTTCGATGGGGGTAACGGTACTGCAGGAAACCCGGAACTCGACCCGTTTTCCGCGACGAACGTGGACATTGGATTCGAGTGGTATTTCGCAGAGGATGCGGCATTGACTGCGGCCTTCTTCCGCAAGGATCTGAACGGGCTGATCGAGCGAGTCGTCGAAGAAGTCCAGGTGGTGGATCCGGGTTCCGGGCAAACCATCACGATCAATTTATCGCATCCGGTCAACGGCGAAAGTGCCGGCGTCACGGGATTTGAACTCGGTATTCAGAGCCCATTTGCCGTCGATGCCGGGCCGCTCAGCAATGCCGGATTCGTGCTGAATGCGACATTCAACGACAGCGAGGCGGAGTTCACGAATACGGCAGATCTCCGAAGTTCCCGGTTGCCGGGGCTATCGGAAGAGAGCTTTAACGCCATCGTGTACTACGATGTCGAGGCGTTCAGCGCGCGTTTGGCCTATAACTGGCGCTCGGAATTCTTGCAGCGCGTCTCCGGATCAGGGGGCAACCCAATCAGTCGAGACGACTACGGGCAGCTTGATTTTTCCTCAACCTGGAACATCAACGACCAGTGGGGCGTAAATTTCGATGTCCTTAATGTCACCAACGAACAACTTGCAGTATTCACGTTCCTGGACAGACGCTTCCGGGCTGGCACTTCAACCACCGGACGTAGATACCTCCTGAGCGCAACGATGCGCCTTTAGACCGGCCGTTGGGGGGTCCGGCCAATGTAGTCAGTGGGAGACGTCGTGACTGCTTTGGCCGGACCCGAGGCAAAGGAAGGGTGGTGTAACCTCTTTTCCAGCAAGATATGTCCCGGCAATAGAGGGGCTTGAGGGAGGAATGGTCTGCAGTATCGACTTGAGTGTGTCATGCGCGGAAAACCTCGCGCTCGCTCAACACGCGCTGGCCTTCGGGAGGGGAAATCCGCAAGTGTCAATGGAAACCATAGTGCGATTCGAATGATCATCGGAGAATCGAATTGAATTTGACGAAAAAGAATGATTGGGTTTCGTACCGTACGTTTTTTGCACTCGTTGTCATATCGGCGTCACCCTTTGCGGCCTTTTCGCAGAGCGTGGACGAAGTCGGAGAATCGCACATCGACTGGCTGAAGCATCGACTTGAGCGGCCAGCCCCGAACGACGTCATGGTGGTGGCTCATCGCGGGTGCTGGTTGGATACGGCGGAAAATTCCCTGGCGGGTATTGAACGGTGTGTGGAACTCGGTGTCGACATGATCGAAATCGACGTGCGAAGCAGTCGTGACGGGCAGTTGATGCTGATGCATGACGAGACCGTGGACCGAACGACCAACGGCACGGGGGTCGTCGGCGATCTTACGTCGTCGGATCTGCGGCAACTGCGCTTGCGTCAGGGGGCTGGCGACGGCGATGCAGAATTAACGCAGCAGCGAGTTCCTACGCTTGAAGAAGCCTTGAGCGCCGCCAGGGACCGGCTTCTGGTCAATCTGGACATTAAGGAGACGCTCTACGATCAGGCCATGGAGACTGCGCGACGAGTGGGAAGTGAGTCGCAGATAGTGATCAAAATGGCAACGGACGCAAACGATCCGCGTCTTGCAAATGCGGCGTTCCACGGCGAAATGTACTTCATGCCGATCATCCGGGAATGTACGGACGATCCGGCGCGATTTTGCTCACCGAGGCTGCACGACGCCGTTGGCGCGTATGCGCGATACAACCCGATCGCCGTGGAAGTGGTCAACCATACCGATGACTATTTGGTGGACGGCGCGAACGCCGTTCGTGAGCAGAATGCCCGGTTATGGGTAAATACCCTGCCCGGGTTCGCGGCCGGTCGAAGCGACGACAAGAGCCTGGTTGACCCGGATGGGAACTGGGGGTTTCTCGTGAATATCGGCGTCAACATGATTCAAACCGATCGCCCGGAAGCCCTCCTGACATACTTGAAATCCAGGGGCTTGCGGATTGAGGACTAGGGTCGCTGAACGGCGTTTCAATCCGTTGTCGGGCGAATGGGTGCTCGTCTCACGTGGCCGAAATAGGCGGCCTTGGACAGGGCAGACGGAGGAAACGGGACCCGATCGGTTAACCGTGAACCTCGACACGGGATGCGCACTCTGTCCGGGGAATTCGAGGATAACCGGAGAAATCAATCCCCGCTATTCGGGCGTGTTTGTCTTCGACAATGACTTTCCGGCGCTGTCATTCGATAGCAAGTTGAAATCCGATGCGAATGCCGGCGGGTGGGTTAACGATCCAGACGGATTGTTTTCCGCAGAGCCTGAGTACGGAAAGTGTCGAGTCGTGTGCTTTTCCGAGCATCACAGCGCCACGCTGGCGAGCATGCGCGTGGATCAGATTGTTCCGGTTATCGGGTGTTTCGTCGATCAAACGGATGATCTGTTCCGAGCGCGCGACATCAATCACATACAGATATTCGAAAATCACGGCGAGACGATGGGATGCAGCAATCCTCATCCACACAGTCAAATCTGGGCGCAACAGAACGTACCGACAGTTTCCGCTCGAGAAAGGCGCGCCATGCGTGATTATCACTCCTCACATCGCTCGGCACTGCTTTCGGACTACTTGGCGGAGGAAAAGACTCGAGGCGAGCGGATCGTATGCCAGAACGAGTTCTTTTCGGTCGTCGTACCGTTTTGGGCCGCGTGGCCGTTTGAAACATTGGTTGTCCCCAAACGACGCGTTTCGCTGCTGACCGAATTTCGCAGCGACGAGATTGAAGCGTTTGCAGACATCGTACGCAGAATCACGGTGCGCTACGACAATCTTTTTCGGACGGACTTTCCGTATTCGTCAGGTATCCATCAGGGCTCAATTCATACTGAATCGAGGGATTGGTTTCAGCTGCATATGCACTTTTTCCCGCCGCTGCTGCGTTCCAAGAGCGTACGCAAGTTCATGGTGGGATATGAAATGCTTGCGGAAGCCCAACGTGAGTTTAGTCCGGAGAAAGCAGCCGCATACCTGAGGAATCAGTCGGAAAAACACTACCTGCACGAGTGGTCCGTTGGGAAGACTTCGTCCAGCACTGGCGACGTACGGCTTCCGCCTGGCACGTGAGCAACGTCATGAACGCGATTAGTACCGAGAGAATCTGGATTGATGCCCAGATGCGTCGGCACAGAATACGCGTGATGGTCGCGATCACGGTGGGCTACGGGATGTATTACACGTGCCGTCTGGCCCTGTCGGTCGTGAAACAACCGCTCATCGATGAAGGCATCTTCACGATCGCCGAACTGGGCTTTCTCGGTTCCGCCCTATTCTACGGATATCCTCCGGCAAATTTTTCAATAGTTTCCTGGCCGATTACGTTCAACCGAAATTATTTTTTGCGGCGGGTCTTGGTTTGTCGGCCGTCGCGAATCTCGCAATGGGTTGGTCTTCTGTGATTGCCGTTTCCATTGCGCTGTGGGCGCTCAACGGGTGGTTCCAGGGATTCGGTGCGCCCAGCAGCGTCGCGGGCGCGGCGATGGGATTCATCGGTGTGTTTAGTTACGTCGGTGCGGGCGTTCAAGAAAACTTCAGCGCACGCTTGATTGAATCAGGAGTTTCGCTTGTCGATGGTGAGCGTGTCCATGACTTTGACAATGCAATCGTCTTTTGGATCGCCTGCTCCATGGTGTCGATGCTGCTGGCTGCGTGCTTGTGGCAGACGCGTGTACGGGATTGATCGTGTCATCGGCACGGGCGGCAAGTCGACGAGAACGTATCCTTGTAACCGGTGGTGCCGGTTACATTGGAAGTCATGTCGTCAAACAACTGACGGAGTCGGATGAGGACGTCATTGTCCTTGACAACCTTAGCAACGGTTGCCGTGAAGCTGCAGGGGCCGCGAAATTCAAAAACGGTGACGTGCAAGATTGTGCGTTGCTGGAATCAATACTCCGAACGCACGAGATTGACACGATCGTGCATCTCGCGGCATCCACGCTTGTGTCGGAATCGGTAGCCAATCCGAGTAAGTACTATCACAATAATGTCGCTGGCACGGCCAATCTGTTGTTGTGTGCTGCGGCAAACGGCATTAAATACTTCATATTCTCGTCCTCTGCCGCAGTCTACGGGAAATCCGAAACCGGCATTTGCGACGAGAATTCGCCTACAGAACCGATTAATCCGTACGGAAAATCCAAGTTGATGTCCGAAGAGATGATCAGGGATGTATGTAAGCCGTGCGAAATGCGTTATGTCATCTTGAGGTACTTCAACGTGGCCGGCGCGGAGCGGACGCAGACACTGGGGCAACGCGGTCAATTTTCAAGTCACATCGTGAAGATCGCGTGTGAAGTTGCGACGGGTAACCGTGACAAGATCGAGATATATGGTACCGACTATCCGACTGTAGACGGTACGTGCATTCGAGACTACGTTCATGTAGAGGATTTGGCGACAGCGCATGTCGCCGCATTGCGCTTCTTACGTGCAGGCGGGGGTTCGACCACGCTGAATTGCGGGTACGGAAGGGGATTTAGTGTCCGTCAGGTGATCAGCGCGGTTGAACGTGCTGCCGAGAAGCCATTACCGGTTCAAGAAGGCGACAGACGGGCCGGCGACCCACCCGTACTTATCGCCGCGTCGGATCGCATCGGTCAGGTCCTGGATTGGTCTCCGAAGTATGACGATCTCGATCTCATCGCAAAATCAGCTCTGGTGTGGGAGCGCTCGCTTTGTTGTGCGTGATAGCCAGCCCTGTGCGGACCAAGCTCATGCTGCTTCACCGTCGCCGCAATTTGCTCTACCGCGTGCGTCTTGCGCTTCGTCGGACACCCTCTTTCCCTGCTCAGCGTCTGCGCGCCGTCTGTGACGTCCACTACAGGCAAACCAAGTGATGCAAGCCCTGATTTCCCGGGTCGAACGGTGTTTCGAGGATGAATTCGGCTATAGACCGTCTCATTTGGTGCAGGCACCGGGGCGCGTCAATCTGATCGGAGAACACACCGACTACAACGACGGGTTTGTTTTGCCCTGTGCGATTAACAAGAACATTGTGGTTGCGGCGGCTAGTCGCAGCGACAGGATCATCCGTGTCAAATCGGTCGATTTCGACGACGAGCCGGATGAATTCGACCTGACCGAAGACATCGTTTTCGATCGCGATCGTCTGTGGGTCAATTATGTTCGCGGGTCGATGAACGTGTTGAAGGGAAGGGGGTATCTGTTCGCCGGAGCTGACATTGCCGTGTCCGGCAACGTGCCCCAGGGTGCGGGCTTGAGTTCATCGGCCGCGCTGGAAGTCGTTATTGGTCAAACAATCAAGGAATTGAACCACCTTGATATCGACAAAATCGAGATCGCGAAGAATGGACAACAGGCTGAAAGCGAGTTTGTCGGCTGCAATTGCGGCGTCATGGACCAAATCGTATCCGTGATGGGCGAAGCCGATCACGCGTTGCTCGTTGACTGTCGCTCCCTGGAAATCCGGGCGGTACCGATGCCGCAGGATTCCAGCTTGTTGATTATCAATTCCAACAAACGACGGGACCTGCTCGACAGCGAATACAACCTTCGTCGCGAGCAATGCGAACGTGCCGCACGATATTTTGGAGTGCGTGCATTACGCGACGTCGGCATCGAGGAACTTGAGCTGGCGGCATCCGTACTGGGCGACTTGGTTACCAGGCGAGCGCGGCATGTTATCACCGAAAACCAACGGACGTTGCGGGCGGCGGACGCCCTTCAGGCAGGTGATTTGTCGTCAATGAGCCGTCTGATGGCGGCATCTCACGCCTCCATGCGAGACGACTTTGAAATCACGGTTCGAGAGATCGATCTCCTTGTGGAGATTGTGAGTGAGGTTATTGGGGAGAGCGGTGGTGTGCGGATGACGGGTGGCGGGTTTGGCGGCTGCGTTGTCTCGCTCTTGCCAACGGATGGGGTTGACGAGGTCAAGGCGGCAGTCGAGCAAGAATACGAGAAGGCGACTGGATTGAAAGAGTCGATTTTCGTATCCCGCGCGGCGCAGGGCGCGAGTTTGATCGAACGCCGTGAGAATAGTAGCCAACAAATAGATCGGAAAGGAAACTGATCAATGCTTAGCACTACCGACATCGCGATTGTAATCGCTTACGCCGTTGGATTATTCGTGCTGGCCCAGTTCGTTTCGAGAGAGAAAACTGGCCACAATAAGAACGCGCGTGATTACTTTCTTGCAGGCAGCAGCCTTCCATGGTGGGCGATAGGAGCATCGCTAATTGCCGCGAATATTTCGGCAGAACAAATCATTGGTATGTCGGGCTCCGGTTACGCGATCGGTCTCGGCATCGCATCGTATGAATGGATGGCGGCAATTACGCTCGTACTTGTGGGTAAATTCCTGTTGCCAATCTTCCTGAAGCGCGGCATCTACACGATGCCGCAATTTCTCGAACAACGGTACGATCACAGTGTTCGCATGGTTATGGCGTTTTTCTGGCTTGGCGTCTACGTATTCGTAAACCTCACGTCCATCCTGTGGCTGGGGGCATTAGCGATGCAGACGGTCGCAGGAATCGATCTTGAGTTGGGGCTCGTGCTTCTGGGGCTGTTTGCGGTCGGCTATTCGCTCTATGGCGGACTCAAAGCTGTGGCCTTTACGGACATCATCCAGGTTGTGTTGCTCGTGCTCGGGGGGATACTGATCGCGTGGATCATGCTGAATCAGGTTTCCGGAGGCGCAGGCGTTTTGGCAGGCTTCACAATGCTGATGGAAGATGCACCCGAGAAGTTCGACATGATTCTTAGCCCGGAAAACCCGCACTATGTGAGTTTGCCGGGTATATCGGTATTGGTCGGCGGCATGTGGATCATGAATATTTCTTATTGGGGATTTAACCAATACATTATCCAGCGTGCGCTCGCCGCCAAGAACATCTACGAGGCCCAGAAGGGTATTGTGTTTGCCGCATTCCTGAAGCTGTTGATGCCGGTAATCGTTGTACTCCCTGGTATCGCGATGTTTGTGTTGTCCCCGACGCTGGAGTCGCCGGACCAGGCGTACCCGTCGGCTATGACCTTGTTGCCAGTCGGAATCAAGGGATTAGTGTTCGCAGCGTTGCTGGCGGCGATCGTGTCCTCGCTCGCGTCGATGATCAACAGTATCTCGACGATTTTCACAATGGACGTGTACTCGTCGATGGTGAAAGAAGAAAATCAGGGAAACCGAGTCGCTGTCGGACGCATCGTCGCCGTATCGGCCATGGTTGTGGCGATGATCTGCGCCAAGCCGTTGCTTGGAAACTTCGATCAGGCGTTCCAGTATATTCAGGAATTTACAGGCTTTTTCACGCCCGGTATTGTCGTCATCTTCCTGTTGGGGATGTTTTGGAAGAAAGCCACGTCGCTGGGGGCGCTCGCTGCTGCAATAGGCTCTGCGGTGCTGTCGTTCACACTCAAGCTGGTTTGGCCGGAACTACCGTTCATTGACCGTGTTGGCCTCGTCTTCTTGTTGTGCACTGCAATTGCAGTCGCGTTGTCGGTGTTTCAGGGAAATCGTGAACAGCCCGGTTCGGTTGAGTTGGGAGACATCGAGTTCGGAACGACGCGAGGGTTCAATATCGCCGGCGTAGCGGTAACATTAATACTCGCCGCGTTGTACGCAACCTGGTGGTAATGAGGGGCGTTGAGCGTTCAGCGATTAGTCCTTATAGACTTGGCGGTGTCGCGGGCTAGG
This sequence comes from Candidatus Rariloculaceae bacterium, assembly GCA_965237785.1. Lineage (GTDB taxonomy): Bacteria > Pseudomonadota > Gammaproteobacteria > Steroidobacterales > Rariloculaceae > UBA6522. Next base: position 2,976,126 of record OZ250159.1, on the reverse strand, counting down.
TGGGCGTACCGGACTGCTGTCCACACCTGCGCGTGGCCCATCGATTTTTCAATCGTCAGCAATCCTTCGTCAAGCGCAAGCGCCCTGAACCCAGGCGGAGGCCATGTCGGTGGAAGAAGCTGTTCGCGGACAAGCCGATGCATTCGGATATTGGCGCCGACCCTCCTTCCCGGATAGGCGAGGGAACTGCCGGAATCCGTTTGACGGCGGTCGGATACCTCAACGCACGCCTGATCGTGGTTCGGCGTGAAACTTTGAAACCAGTGACTTGCGAAAGATCAAATATTTGGCAGGCCGATCGGCGTCGAATCCACGCGCCGACTCACGGTCCGAGCTTGTAACGCAAGCACGGGGTTCGTAGCTGACCTGCCACCGGAAATTTGGACCATTTAAAGCGAGAAAATTTCGGGTTTTGAAAGGCTCGAGGCTTTCAGTAATCGGGTCCACTAAGTCAGCGAATATCGGACAAATGCACGCTCAAGTGCGCTGGAGTTGGAAAAAATCTGCATGCGGTTTGATGACGGATCGTTTGGCGAACGTAGTGTATGGGACTCAACAAGTTTATTTTATACATTTAGATCAGTACACGGGCGCAACGCCCGAAGCGCTGTTATGAACTCGTATGGGTTGCAGGATAAAACCACGAAAGCCAATGGGTGAGATATTCAGGCTAGAAAACGCTCCGTACTCCCAGCCACGAGAAGAAAATCAGCACGCCGACGAGCGCGGCTGAAGTTGCCGGGCGATTCCTGAATTTCGCGCCGACCCAATCGGAGCGTCCGTTCCAGATCAGCAGCGCCAGCGCCAGGAACGGGAAGAACAGCGCGCCGGTCACCGTATAGAGCTTCTGCACCTGCTGGAATCCCCAGAACAAGCCGACCATGGGGATGATGGCGATGGCAAACAGGTACGCGCGGTAGGGGACACTTGACGTATCCACCGCCGGCGTTACGCCCGGCTCGAAGTTGGCTCGTGTCAGGCGCCAGCAGTCGGCGAAGAGATACGGTACGGCCTGCCATACGCCGAGCAGGCTGCTGAATACCGTGCCGAATGCGCCGATGAGAAACAGCCATTTGCCCCACACGCCCAGCGGGCCTTCGAGCCGGTCCGCCAGGGTCACCAACAGGGTGGTGCCCTGGCCTTCGATCTCCACCGTGCTGCCGACAATCACCATTGCAAGGCCGAACACCGCCGTCATCAGGTAGCCGGCGCCGAGGTCGATACGGCAGATCCACAGATCCTCAGTCCCGGTACGTCCATCCTCCCGCAGCCAGTAGCCGTAGGAGAGCACCGTCAGCGTCCCGCCGACGCCGCCTATGAGCGCCACTGTCCAGGTGAGGCCCACGCCGCTGAAGTCCGGGATGGATGGGACCAGGAGGCCCTGAAGCACGACCCCTGTTCCGGGCCATAGTGCCGCTGCCGTGATCACCACGGTGACGAACATGATTGCGATGCAAACCCGCATCACGGTTTCGAAGAGCCGGTACCCGCCCCGGAGCACGAGCACGATGCCGGCCAGGCTGCAAATGATGCCGAAGACGATCTTGCCGTGGTCCGGGTTGTCGAAATACGGCAGCATCGCGTACAGCGCGATGCCGCAGGCGCTCATTTGCGCCGAACCGACGAACAACGTCCACAACAGCAAATAGGGCAGAAAGACCCAGATGACCGCCGGCCCGAGCGTGCGCACGAGTCCTTCCAGGAACGTATTGCCGGTGGCCAACTGCCAGCGGGCGATGCCTTCCGTCACCACGAACTTGAGAAAGGCGCCTACCACGACTGCCCAGAGCACGGCCGTTCCGAGCAGACTGCCGACAAAGGTGCCGGTGGCCATGTCCCCGCCGCCGACGCCGGTGGCGGCCAGCAGCAGCCCCGGGCCGATGGCGGCCAGCGAAATCTTTCTAGCCCGCATGGCTCAGCGTTGCGCGTAGCGAGATCAAGCGGGCAAGTTCTGCCCGCACGCACCAGCAGATGGGTGAGAAAGATGGGCCGGACTCCCGCGGTACCGACGCGGGCGCGGCGGGACCGTGAGCGGGCGAACGCAGGATCCGTGTCTCCGGTTACAGCCCGTCGCTGAGCTGGACGTCTTCGGGTTGGAGCGCCAATCCCGAAGCCTTGGCCTGTTCTTCCAGGAGTACGGCAAAGTCGCGGCCGCCGTGCCCGGCGTCGAGCGTGCGTTGCACCAGGTCTCGAGTGACCTGGGTCACGGGCAGCGGAACGCCGAACTGTTCGCCGACCTTGAGTCCCAGGTCGAGGTCCTTGCGCAGCAACTCGGGGGTGAACGTCGGCGTCATGTCGAGGCTGACGAAGGCGGGGGTCTTGTACCGGGAGAACATCGCGCCCATCACGCTGTTGTTGATGAAGTCGAGGAAGTTGTGGCGGCTGACGCCCCCCTTCTCGGCGAGAACGGTGATTTCCGCGAGGCACTGTGTGTAGACGCCGAGCAGCAGGTTGTGACAAATCTTCACCATCCGCGCGAGCTCGCCCTCGCCCACGTAGGTCACGCCCCGGCCAAGGGCCTCCAGGTACGGTTCGGCCATGTCGAAGGCGGACCGCGGCCCGGACGTGACGATGGTGAGCTTGCCCGCCTTGACAACCTTGCCGTTGCCGCTGACCGGCGAGGCCAGCATCTGCACGCCGAGCGCCGCCGCCCGCGAACGGACCAGCGCCGAGGCTTGCTCGGAAATGCTGGAGCATTCGATCAGGAGCTTCGGGCGATTGGCGCCGGTGAGCAGACCGTTGTCGCCGAACGTCACCGAAATCAGGTCGTCCGATGTGGAGACCATCGTGAAAACGATGTCCCGATCGCTCAGATCCCTTGGGGTATCGACGATCTTGCCGCCGTACTCCGTAAGGGGCTCGGCCTTGCCGCGGGTGCGGTTATAGATGGTTACGTCGGAGCCCGCTTCCAGCAGGCGTTTCGCCATGGGGTAGCCCATGCGGCCGGCGCCGATCCAGCCGAGCGTGTACTGCTTCATATCGACCACGATTCTTGCTCCAAGGCGCTGTCTGCAGGGTTCTGCAATCGTTTGCAGAGATTAAGACAACGCAGCGATTGTCGCAAGCACTCCGGTGCCCGCACCCCCGTGTCCCCAGCAGCGGATCTGCCGCCGCGGTGGCACGTTGGTGAGAAATGCGCGCCAGCCATGGCGGATGCCGTCGGCGGCCGGTCCATCCCGCGGCTTGTTCCGTTTTCCCGCGCCGCCTATGATCGAGCGATGGCGCCCCCTCCGGCAAATATCAAGGACGTTGCGAGCCGCGCCGGTGTGCATCCCTCCACGGTTTCACGGGTCCTGAATCCCGCGACCCGGTCCATGGTATCGGATCGCCTCGCCCGCAAGATCATCCGGGTTGCCGAGGACCTGGGCTACCGCCGCAACCCACTGGCATCGGGTCTCAGGACCCAGAAGACCTTCACCGTCGGTATCGTCCTTCCGGATATCACCAACCCGGTATTTCCACCTATCGTGCGGGGCGTCGAACACACCCTGGATGCTGCGGGATTTAACGCGATCCTGGCCGATTCCGGCACCCGGAGGCACACCGAGCGAACCATCGTCGACAATATGAAGACCCGCCAGGTCGACGGGCTGATCATTGCCGCGGCCCGTAGAAAGGATCCCATCGTCGACGAATGCGTTGAATTGGCCATTCCCCTGGTGCTGGTTAACCGCACGGTCGACAAGCACAACGTGGCCGCCGTGATCAACGACGATGAACTCGGCATCGAGCTTGCCGTGGACCACCTGCGGGAGCTGGGCCATCGCCGGATCGCCTACGTGGGCGGTCCGCAGAGCACATCCACCGGTTACGTGCGCTATCGAACTTTCATCCGGACCTGCAAGCGCTCCGGAGTGGCGGTGGACCGCAACCTGGTCGCAAACGCCCGGGACTACTCCGAGGCTGCCGGTCAGAGCGCGTTCAGGCGTATCCTGGAGCGGGGCAGGAACTTCACCGCGGTGCTTACGGCCAACGACCTGCTGGCGCTGGGCTGCTACGATGCGATGCGTGCCCGCGGCCTCAAATGCCCTGAAGATATCTCGGTCACCGGGTTCAATGACATGCCTTTCGTGGACCGTTTCGATCCGCCGCTCACGACGTTGCACATACCGCTGGATGATCTCGGCGTCCAGGCGGCCGAACTTCTGCTGGAAAGAATTCGCCATCCCGACGCGCCGGTCAAACAACTGCGCCTGGCGCCGCGGCTCGTCGTCAGAGGGTCCACCTCCGCGCCTGGGTAGATCGACGGGCTTTGCTTGCGAGCCCCCCGGCCGTGGGGCAAGATGGCCGCGACTCGGTTCACGACGAGCAACGGTTAAATTTAGCATGATCAACCTACTCTCGAACGCGGTGTCCGTTCTGCGAATGCATTGGCTGGCGGCGCCCCTTTTGGCTGGCTGCCTGTGGACTCACTCCGCCGGTGCCCAGGACGAACTCATCGATCGGCTCTCGGCCGAAGGTGAGGCGCAGGTCATCGCCTGGCGGCGGGACTTTCACGAGCATCCGGAACTCAGCAACCGGGAGTTTCGCACCTCCGAAGTGGTTGCCGAGGCGCTGCGGGACATGGGGCTTGAGGTGGAGACGGGGATCGCGCATACCGGTGTGGTGGCGTATCTGCGCGGTGCCCGGGAGCGCCCGTTGGTGGCGATACGCGCGGACATGGACGCGTTGCCGGTGACGGAAGTCTCCGACTTGCCGTTCGCCTCCACGGTCAAAGCCGAATACCGGGGCCAGGAGGTGGGTGTGATGCACGCCTGCGGTCACGACACGCACATGGCGATGGTGCTGGGCGTGGCGCGGAACCTGGTGGCGATGGGGGATGAGCTGCCGGGGGCGGTGCTGTTCATATTCCAGCCCGCCGAGGAGGGTGCGCCGGAGGGCGAGGAAGGCGGAGCGGAGCTGATGCTGAAGGAGGGGTTGTTCGAGCGCTACGCGCCGGATGCGGTCTTCGGGATGCATTCGTTCTCGAATCTGAACACGGGCGAGATCGGCTACCGGGCCGGGCCGATACTGGCGAGCGTGGATCAGTTCCAACTCACGGTACACGGCCGCCAGACCCACGGCGCGCGGGCGGAATTGCGGATCGACGAATTGTATCCGGTGACGGCCAACGACCCGGAATTGACGCAGCGGATGTTGCCCACGATCGAACGCGTCGTCGGCCGCGAACGGATGATCGAGGCGATACCGCGCACCGGCGCCGAGGACTTCTCGTTCTTCGCGCTGGAAGTTCCGGGCCTCTATCTTGGCCTCGGCGTCACCCCATCCGACGTGGATCCGGCCACCGCCCCCACCAACCACTCGCCGCTCTTCTTCGCCGATGAAGCGGCGCTGATGACCGGTGTTCGCGTGCTGAGCCACCTGGCCGTGGACTACATGGCCGGGAATTGAGAATGACGATGCAGACTTTACGAGCCACTTCCCTCGCCATGCTGTCGGCATATTGATATATGATGAAATTCGTCGGAAATCGAAAATCCACGGTGGGTTCCGGCGGTTATGAACGGGTTTCGATTCGGAGCACTGCCAACGGACAACCATGAGTAACAGAGGACTCATCCCGTCAGCCATCGCCTTCGCGCTGCTTGTCTGCGGCGGGCCGATCCATGCGCAGCAAAGTGCCCCCGTCGACCTCACCGGAGTCTGGAGCACGAACAGCATCGATACGCTCTACAACCCGGCGTGGGATCTCGAAGGAATGCTGTCCTGCCGGTGCGCGGCGGAGACCTACGACTATATGCGGTCGCTGCTCGATGATCCGGCAAACGATCACCTGTCCGCCGAGGACATCATCGTGGCGCTCGAGAGCCATACCGAGGAGACGGTCACCGACCGGTTGAGCGACTTCGGCCGCGAATACGCCTCGGCCTACGACCTCGCCGACGATCCGGCGATCCAGTGCGAGCGTTTCGGCGCCTTCCGCACCATCGTCCACTCCGACCCGATTTCCTTCGAGATGCATGACGATCGCATCCAGATCGAGGGTGAGGATCTCTCCGTGGATCGTACGGTGTACATGGACGGGCGCGGACACCCGGACGATGGCGTGAAGACTTCAGTCGGCCACTCCATCGGCTGGTGGGAGGGGGAGACTCTCGTGATCGAAACCGTCAACATGACGGCGAACCTGGTGGACGATGGGCTGGCGATTCACAACAGCGACCAGGCTCGCGGTGTCGAACGCTATACCCTGGGCCCGGGTGGCCGCAATCTGGATATGACTCTGACGGTTTACGATCCGGTGATGTTGAGCGCTCCCCTGACGATCAGGCGTCCGAGGGTACTGACGCCGGATGTGGAGTTGGACCGGGCGCCCTGCGATGTGATATCCGGGCAGTTCTAGGGGCGAGGCAATGATGAAGTCAGGTTTGATTTTCACCGTGGCGGCATGGCTGGCCGTGCCGACGGTTTGGGCTCACCATAACTTCGCGGCCCACTATCGACAGGACGAGTTGGTGCAGATTTCCGGCGTGGTCCGGGAGTTCCGGTTCGTCAATCCGCATGTTCGCGTCTATCTCGAGGTCACGACCGAAACGGGCGACGCGGAAACCTGGATGGCGGAAGGGGACGCATCGGTGGCGCTTCGTCGCTCCGGGTGGAGCGCGGACCGGTTGAAACCGGGCGATCGAATCACCGTCATCGGCAACCCATCGCGCTACGGCGACAACATGATGGGATGGGAGTCGGTCCGCCTGGCCGACGGCACGGATATCGGCGGCGGCGACGGCAGGCTCGGGGAACGCGGCCGGGTCATCGACGAGCGGCTCGCCGAATATCGCCGCCAGCGCGACGCACGGTCTTCGAGGTAGTTGCCGCGGCGTAAACGACCTTTGGGTTGGTCACACTCGAGAAAGTGCGGGCCTTGCAATACGGAACGAGTGACGAGGACACTCGATAGCAACGGGTCGATTCGAGGATTCGAGGTTATCGGCGCGATATTCCGTTTAGCCGGCGGTGTGGGAATTCGGTGCGGTTTGCGCAAAACCGAGCCCCTCCAACAGACCGTATAGCCGCGCTTGTGTCGTTTCGAGCGTACGCATTCGTTCGTCAAGTCCGTCCAAACGTTCGTCGAGACCGGCTATACGTGCTCCAAGCTCTTTGCGAACACCGCGAATCATGGCAGCGAGTCCGAAACCGACCGCGGCGCCGACAGTCACTACTGCAATGATTACTGAGATGGCCTCCATGCTCTGGAGCGTAGCATGGATAATCTAAAGCCAGAAAGGTCAAAACAAGGTCCCGTATCGAGAATTGACGGCTGCCCGCTACCGGCGGGCCAGGTGGTCCAGGGGGAGCGCCGTCCGGCCAAGGACACGCTCAAGGCCGAACCCGGTCTCCACATGGCTCACCGAGGGCAGGCACAACAGTCTGTCGCGCAGGAAACGGTTGTAGGCTTGCAGGTCCGCCGTGACGACGCGCAGGAAATAGTCATAGCCGCCCGACATGGCCCAGCACTCCATGACTTCGGGATAGCGGCGAACGCTGGACTCGAACGCCGCTACTTCCTCGTGCCCCTCGCGCGTTAGGCGGACTTCCACGAAGGCGTTGACCGGCAAGCCGATGGCGTGCTGGTCCAGTAGCGTGACATAGCTGCTGATCAAGCCGGCCCGCTCGAGCTGGCGAACGCGCCGGGCGCACGGTGTCGTGGTCAGAGCCACCCGGTTGGCTAACTCCGTGATGCTAAGGCGAGCGTCGGGCTGGAGTTCGGCGAGAATCTTGAGGTCGATGGCATCGAGGGTATGAGTTAGGGTATTCATTCAATGGTATCTATAATAATAGGTAATACACCTAAATATTATCAAATATATATACTAAAAAGATCAATAAATCTACGCAACTCGGGCTAATATTTAAGTTATCGAAAATTAGCCCGGAGCTATATTTATGAACAAGTCATCCCTGAGGCGGTTCAAGCATCGCCTGCAACAAGAGGTCTTGAATCACCCCGTCATTGCCGCCAATCCATACACTCGATGGTTCCGGAATGGTGACATCACCCGCGAGCAGGCGCGGGCCTTCATGGTTCAGTTCTCTGTCTTTTCCAACGAGTTCCTGTTCGCGCAACTTCGCAAGATGGTCAACGCGGAGAGCATCGAGGAAATGCGAGCCTCCAAGGAAATCCTCGCCAACGAGATCGGGGTCGGGTTTCGTGGCCGTACCCGGGACGACGCCAGGTTAGGCAGCCTGGACGGCACGATTGAGGGCGGTACCTTCCACTTCAGCGCCGCGCACTTCGAGTTGTTGCTGCGCATGGCAAAGCCGTTGAACCTGACTCTGGCAGAGCTCGGCAAGCGGCGCTTCGCCACGCCCGCAACCCGGCGCTTCTGCGACGAACTGATGCGCCTGTATGGCAGCGAAGACTACGCTGTAGCCGAGGCCGCGTCCTGGGCGGTGGAGAACTGGGCCGCGGCGGGTTTCTGGGACGAGTTGGTGCAGGGCTTCAAGACATTCAAGTTCCGCCAGGGATTGCCGAACCTCAACCTCGCTTTCTTCACGTGGCATGCCAAGCTGGAGCAAACCCACGCCCAGCACACCTGGGACGAATTGGAAGCCTTTTGCGGCGCGCGCGAAGTTGACGAGGATGCGTTTATCCTCAACGCCAACGAAATGCTCGACGGGGTCTACGCGTTCTGGAAAGGCCTGGATGAGCAGCGATGCCGTCTCTACGAGACCCCGGACCTGTCCATCGCTTCGTAGGCCGGGTGCGCTCGTAGATGGCGTATCCGATCAACCGGCTGGACGCTGCTCTCGCCAGAGCCCGAGTTTCTCCTGTAACCCTCGGTCGGAGAAGCTAAACAGCACCACGTCTTCGGCGCCCGCGAAATGGCGATGCTGAGCCCAGATGGGAATGACGAACGTATCCTTCGGACCCCATTCGAACACGGTATCGCCGATTTCCGTGCGCCCATATCCCTCGACCACGGAATAGACGCAGGCGTCGGTCTGCCGATAGGGTGCGCCGCAGAAGTTCGCCGGCAATAGCTGGATAAATGTCGACAGCGTCGGTATGGCGTCGTTTCCGGTCAACGGGTTGGTGTACCTTGTTTTGATGCCGTGGCAAGCATCCGGCTCACTGGACCGGCTCATCACGGCCAGCACTTCCCGGGTCCATTCGAAAGTGTAATTGACGATCGGCGTGTGGTTGGCGCCGTGGTCATGCTCAAGCGGAGTGACTCCCATCCCGTAGCGGGCCGAGGAATCGCCCGGCGGCCGGGTTTGTGGGTGCTGAAACTTGGGATACGCCTCGAAGTACGTCAGCCCGAGCTTGTTCGTGAGGGGCCAATCGAGCCCGTCGAGCCAGATCATCGGCACGTCGGTTTCGTTACCGTGATCGTGCCAGGTCATCGAAGGCGTGACGACGAAATCGCCGGGATACATGTAGGTCCGCTCGCCGTTCACCGCGGTGTAGGCGCCACCGCCCTCCAGGATGAACCGGAACGCCGCCGGACTGTGACGGTGTGATGGCGCGGCCTCGCCGGGCATCAGCAGCTGATAGCCCGCGTAGATGGTTGGTGTCACGGCCATCAGTGGATCGAGGCCCGGATTCATCAGCGCCAGTACGCGCCGTTCCGCCTCCTCCGCCGAGAGAATGTCCGCGCTCTGCATCACCAGTGGCCGTACTTCGCTGTAGCGCCAAAGCGCCGGCAGCATGGCTGATCCTGGCTCCGTCCGGGAAGCGAACTTGTTCATTTCTTCCCAAAGCGGCCAGAGCAGCGTGCCCTTTGTGTCGCGGTAGAAATCCGGCCAGGTGTCGCGGAGTTCGGCCGTGTCGACCTGAACATGCCTCGGATTCAGTTTCGTGGCCACGGTAAATTCCGCTTAACACACCGGCACACGCATTGCGCCAATTCCCTCGATTTCACACTCCAGAACGTCCCCCGGCTTGACGGGTCCCACACCCGCCGGGGTGCCCGTGTAGATCACGTCGCCGGGCAGAAGCGTATAGAACTCGGAGCACCTGGAGATCAACATCTTCACATCGTATATCAGATGGCGCGTATTGGAGCTCTGACGAACCTCGCCGTTGAGCCGCAAGGTCAGATCGAGATTGTCGGGATTCTCGATCTCGTCCGCGGTCGTGAGCCAGGGGCCAAGCACGGAATAGCTGTCTACCGACTTTCGAATGCTGCGATCTTCCCCGCCCCGCACAGTCATGTCCAGGCCGATGGCGTAGCCGGCAACACACGCCAGGGCACGCTCGTAGGGGATCCCGCGAGTTTCATGGCCGATCACCACGGCGAGTTCCACCTCATGGTCCGTGCGTCGGTCCGGAAAACTTCGTGTGACCCCTTCGGCGGGACCAACGAGCGACGATACGGCCTTCAGGAAACACAGCGATTCGCTGATGGGTTTGATCTTGTTCTGATCGAAGATGATACCTTCGTCGACTTCCGCTTCGTCGATATGCCTCTGGTAGTTGACCGGGGCGCCGATCAACTTCGTGGGATTGGCCACCGGGCTGCAGAGCGAAACCCGGGAGAGCCCATACTCCGTGGCCGCGCCCCGTAGTTCGTCAACTCGTTCCCGGACGGCACCGAAATGGCGAATCAACAAATCCCCGCGTGCCGGCAGCGGCCAGCGAGCCTCCGGCAGGGCATCCAACGCCGCGGTCACATCGAGCACGCTGTCGCCCTGAACGTACCCCAGGCGCGTCTCGTTGAATCGGCAGAGCTTCAACGCATCTCACCTCTCGCTAAAGGCGGAAACTCAGGAGATCGCCGCTACCACTCGACGGCGATGTACTTGGTCTCCATGTACTCCATCATGCCTTCGTGGGAGCCCTCGCGGCCGAGACCGCTCTGCTTGGTGCCACCGAAGGGCGCGGCGGGGTCTGAAACCAGGCCGCGATTGAGTCCGATCATCCCGGCGTCCAGGCGTTCCGAGGCCGCCATGCCGCGCTTGAGGTTGCCGGTGTACAGATAGGATACCAGGCCGTACTCGGTGTTGTTGGCCGCCTGGATGGCTTCCTCGTCATCATTGAACGACACCACAGGCGCCACCGGCCCGAAGACTTCCTCGCGCAGGATGTCGGCTTCTTCGGGAACCTCCGCCAGGACCGTCGGGGGATAGTAGTGGCCAACACGGTCCAGGGGCGCACCACCGGTGAGCACCGCAGAACCCTTGGCCGTTGCGTCGTCGACAAGCCGGTGCATATCCTCGATCGCCCGGGCGTTAACCATCGGGCCCAACTCCACCCCCGGCTCAAGCCCCGGTCCGACCTTGATCGACCGCATGGCCGCGGCAAACTTCTCGGTAAACTCTTCATAGACACGCCGGTGAGCGTAGAAACGGTTCGCGGCGGTACAGGCTTCGCCGCCGTTGCGCATCTTGGCAATCATCGCGCCCTGCACGGCGGCGTCGATGTCGGCGTCATCGAATACCAGGAAGGGTGCGTTGCCGCCCAATTCCATGGAGCAATCGACGATGCAGTCGGATGCTTCCCGCAGCAGGGATCGACCCACTTCGGTGGAGCCGGTGAACGACAGCTTGCGCACCAGCGGATGGTGCAGCATGGCGTTGGCCACCTCGCCGGAGCGGCGCGACGGGACCACGTTCATCACCCCCGGCGGCACGCCCGCCTCGGTGAGGATTTCCGCCACGAGCAATGCCGTCAGCGGCGTATCGGACGCCGGTTTGAGTATGACCGGGCAGCCGGCGGCGATGGCCGGCGCGATCTTGCGCGTGGCCATGGCCGCGGGATAATTCCACGGGGTGATCAGCACGCTGACGCCGATGGGCTGTTGGAGCACGACAATCCGGTTGCCGCCCGAAGGCGAAGTAAGGATCTCTCCGTAGTTGCGGACCGCTTCCTCGGAGTACCAGCGAAAGAACTCCGTCGAGTAGTCGGTTTCCCCATAGGCGTCAGGCAGCGCCTTGCCGTTTTCCCGGACGATGTATTCGGCGATCGTATCGCGGTTCTCCGTGAGCAGTTCCCAGGCGCGCCGAAGCACCTCCGCGCGTTCCCTTGGGGCGCGCTTCGCCCACTCCAGGCCCGCGTCGTGCGCGACTTCGACAGTCCTGGTGACGTCCGCCACCGTGGCGCTCGCCACCTCGGCGATGGTCGTCTCGGTGGACGGATCTTCCACCGGGAAGGTCCCACGGTCCGCTGCTGCGCACCATTCGCCGCCGATAAACAGTTTCGTCCGCATTTTAGGTTGAGACATGGGCTAGTACTTGTTGGCGATAAACAGATCCTGGGCCGGGAAGAGGGTAATGACCCTGCACCCGTCCGGGGTCACCACAACCTCTTCCTCGATCCGCGCCGCGCCGTTTCCGTCGGCCGCCGGGCAGTACGTCTCCAGCGCAAATACCATGCCTTCCCGCAATTCGAAGGGATTTTCGAAGGAGACCAACCGGCTGATGATGGGACGCTCGTGCAGCGCCAGCCCCAGGCCGTGGCCGAACTGCAGCCCAAAGGCCTCCATCTCGTTGGCGAAGCCGAATTCCGGCGCCTTGGGCCATAGCGCGGCGATCCGGTCGGTGGTGACTCCGGGCCGAACCAGGTCGATGGCGACATCGATCCATTCCCGCGCCCGCCGGTAGGCGTCTTCCTGGGCCGGTGTCGACGAACCCACGTTGAGCGTGCGGTAGTAGCAGGTGCGATAACCCAGATAGGACTGGATCACATCGAAAAACGCCTGATCGCCGGGGCGGTACATGCGGTCGGTGAAATTGTGCGGATGGGGGCTGCATCGTTCCCCGGAAACGGCGTTGATCGCCTCCACGTCATCGGACCCGGCCTCATAGAGGAGCTTGTTGGCCAGCGCCACCATCTCGTTCTCTCTGGCGCCCGGCTTGAGCGCTTCGGAGATACCCTGGTAGGCGCCGTCGACGATGGCAGCGGACATGTTGAGCAGCACGATCTCGTCCATGCTCTTGATCTGGCGGGCGTCGAGCATTGTCTGCTGGCCGTCGCGCACTTCAAGTCCCGCCGCCTGCAGGGCGAAGAGCATCGGAGGCTCGCAGATGTCGACCCCGACGGGCATGTCGGCGACACCTTCGCGCTGGAGGAGTTGTTTGATTTCCTCGGCGGCTTGCTTGAATAGCCCGGCCTCTTCGGCGACCGAACCACGCAGCCCAAGCATGCCGGCCTTGCACCGCTGGGGGTCCAGCCAGGGGGCGAACAACCGGTGATGGGTCGCCGCGGAGCCGAAATCCCAGAGGTAGGGCTCGCAGTCCGCGGTGAAGAGCGCGTACCGGCAGATCTTGTCCCGCGACCACTCTCCGATCACGCTGCCGGTAATGTAGCGGATGTTGTTGTTGTCGAAGCACAGCACAGAGCCCAGTCCGGAGTTTCTGAGCGCCCAGCGGGTGCGGGCTACCCGGTAGCGGCGCAGGCGGTCGAAATTGACGCGTTCCTCGAAGTCGACGGCCGTCGGTCCTGGCGCGGCGATGGGCCTCGTCCAGTTCCAATTTGTGTCGATGTCGCCGTTGGTCACGTTCGCCGTATCATAGCCGTTTGACATGATGGATCGCCTCTCGGTCGAAGAAGGTCTCAGTGGTTGTGCGGTCTGGCGCCGTGCCCGCGGCAAGCATCGGTGGTGAGTCGTGGACCGCGGCTCGCCGGACGTGTCAGCTGCGCCAGAGCTGTCTTGCTGCATCCGCATGGAGTCGCCGCGGCCAGGGACTTGTTCACCACGGTGCTGCGGCGAACGGGCTGACCCAAGACCCCCGAGCCCCCGGTGATGACGCGGCGAACCGGCTCGCCAGTGTCCGGATGAACCTCCAGCGGCTCATCGTCCATCCTCTGAACGACCTCGAATCGTTCCCCGCCGCGGTCGTCGCGTGAGATCACTTGGTAGGTATAGGTGGGCATTGAGCGCGCTTCGGCTGCAAACGTTTGCAGCCGGTATGGTAGTTAATTCAGGTGGTCCCCACAATACAGGGTTGCCGCGACGAGCATTGGTCGTTGACCTTCGGGCTCAAGTACCTCCTGTAGGACCGCTATTCTCGCGGCAACAGCAGCGACTGGCCCTGAAAGACCAGCACCGCGCCTTCCTCGGTGATAGCGCCGAGTCGCGGGCCATCGGCCAGGGTTTCGCCTTCAAGGTATTTCGCCGAGTTGATGAACACGAAGCGTTCCGCTGCCGAGGCGCTGTAAACATGCAGCTCCAGATTCAGCTCGGGGAGTGCGCCGCCGGCGGCGCGGAACTGAGCCAGTGTGCGCGTCGGTGCGGCCGAAACTGCCGGATCCATGGGTCGCGCGACGGACGACTCGGCGCTTGAACTCTCGGCGCCAGGTGCGGCGAAACCTGTTGACTGCCGAGCCTCAATGGACAGGTCTCTGACTTCAGGGTTCTGCTGCGTGACCGGGGCAGATGCGCCCGGGGAGGTTGCAGTGGACGATGCGGCCACGCCGCCGACGTCAGGCGGCACGCTGGGTCCGGGGTCCCGCAGCCAGACCCAAATCAACATCACCAGACACCCGCTCAGACCCGCAATCACGCCAACCATCCAGCTCGGCACGTGGTTGCGGTGCACCACGAGGGGCACGTCACCGATTCCTGGGACTTCGGCCTTCTGGCGCTCGGTCTCCGACTTTCTAAGTGCATCGAGGATGAACGACATGTCAGTAACCCCGGGATAGTAGCGGGGTACCGGGAACCTCCAGATCGGTATTGATGGCGATCTGAGTCTGCGTACCCGCGATTCCGTCCACGCTCAATCGACGGTCCCGTTGATAGGCGCGGACACGCTCCTCAAGCGTGCTGTCGAAGATCGCGTTGCCCGCCCCGAAATCGGCTCCGGCCCCGGGCTCTCCACCGATGCGTGCCAGGCTTTCCCGCAGCCATCGCACGCCTTCCCCAGCCATCCCCGGGACGAGATCATCGCCCCGCGTCGCGCCGGGCCTCCACAAAATCAGGCTGTCGCCGTACCAGTACCGGGCGAGCTCGTCCAGACTCGTCCGGTACGTGCGGTCGCCCAGCGCAAGACCGGCCGTGTCGGCGTCCAATTCCTGCAATACGACCTGGTACTGCTCGCCGGTCTCGCCGATCAGGCTCAGGATCGCCGGACGGTCGAGGCGCCTGAGGTACGTGAGTGAACCCCGCTGAAACCAGCAACGCAGGTCGTGGGTCTCCGCTTGCTGGCAGGCGGGATCGCCACCGAGCTGGAACGGTGTTCCCCACAGGTCGAAAAGTGTCGAAAAGGCTGCGGTTGTATCCTTCGGCACGGCGGGGTCTGCCAGCAATTCGGTTAGCGAGACCGTTTCATCCGCCGGACTCCCGAACGATTCCACGGCGAGAATTTCCGTGGCTTCGGCCAGGCGGGGCGGCGGTACGACCGTCGGCGGTGGCACGGACGCCAGCGATTGTTCAGCCTCATCCCCCGCCCGAGGCAGCCAAAGTGCTGCTCCAAGCGCGGCGACCCCCACGAACGAAGCCGCCGCCGCACCCGCCACGAGCCGCCTCCGCCAGCGCCCGGCCTGGCGGTCGCCGAAGACTTCAGCCGCGGCGCGTCGGACCAGACGGCGGTCGATTCGCCGGGTTTCCTGCGCGTAGGCTGCCAGGAGCGCCCGGTCCGCCACCACGTTGATGAGCCGCGGTACGCCCTTGGACCTGCGATAGATTTCACGAACGGCCGTTGTCCGGAAGACGGGTCCGGCGGCCCCTGCCACGCGCATGCGGTGTTCGACATACTTGGTCGTATCCGCCTGACCCAGCGGCTCGAGGTGATACCGTCCGGTGATGCGTTGTGCCACCTGGCGCATGTCTTCCCGCGATAACACCTCCCGAAGTTCCGGTTGCCCGATGAGGATGATCTGCAGCAACTTCTGCTTCGGCGTCTCCAGGTTGGTCAGCAGACGAACCTGCTCGAGGATTTCGGTACCGAGATTCTGGGCTTCATCGACGATCAGCACAGTGCGCCGGCCACGCCCATGGGCCTGCAACAGATAGGCGTTCAGTCCGTCCACCAGCGCCTTGACGGAACGGTCGGCCGGCGGGTCGATACCCAATTCCTCTGTGATCGCGGTGAGGAATTCCTCGGTGGTCAGCTCGGGATTGAGGATCAGCGCCACGTCCGCCTCGTCCGGCAGCTGCTCGAACAGGCTGCGGACCAACGTGGTCTTGCCGGTGCCGACTTCGCCGGTGAGCTGGATGAACCCACCGCTCTCGGATATGCCGTAGAGCAGATGCGCCAGCGCATCGGCGTGGCGCTGACTCATGTAGAGGTAGCGCGGGTCCGGCGTGATGGAGAACGGTTTCTCCGTCAGCCCGAAGAACTGGGTATACATGTGGGCAAGTCCTGGGCTTCGATACTCTCGGTGCCGCCGATTGCGAACACTGCGCTCGAGATACTGGCCTTACGTCTGTTCGTTTCTACTCCACTACGGTTACGGTAATGCGCTCCGAGAGCAGCGGCGGATCGTGGGGAATGTGCAGGTGGTCCCCCAGGATGAGTTGCAGCGTGTGCTCGCCCGGCGCCAGTTCCACCATCGCCTCGCTCTGTCCCAGGCCGAAGTGGATATTCTGGGCGTCCGTCGGCACCGGCAGATCTTCCGGCGGTACATCCGTGTCGACGAGCAAATGGTGGTGGCCGGTGTCCGGAAACTGGATGCCCGCCGGGGCGACGCCGGCGCCGCTCAGGCCAAAAACCACATTGACGGGGCTGGTGACCTCATCGCCGTCCCCGGGGGCGATGATATAGACCATCGCGCCCTCGGGCGCCGGCGTACGCGGCAAGGCGGCAGCCGGTTCCGGCGCGTCGGGCGTTCCGGCTTCAGGTTCGGGCGCGTCCGCGGTTTGATCTCCACAGGCAACCAACCCGAAACCGCATGCGAGAGCCAACATCGTTGCAATGCGCATTTACTTGTCCTCCAACCGGTTCCCGTGAATGCAAATGTAGCATACCATCCGGCCGCGAACGGCCCGAGCCCGCGCGCCTCGCACGTCGCACCAAGCTCCGGCCGCGGCCGGCGCGGCGCCTTGACGCTCTCGCGATACAGATCGGCGCCTGGCGTCGAAAATCGGCGCGGCGCCGACTCAATCGTCGGATTTTGAGCCTGGGGCGTCCGCCGCCGTGCCGGGAACCAACTCTTCCTTGGTGAACTCGTCCACGGCCAGCAGGCTCGCGACGGCCTCGTCGAACTTGCGGAGTTCGGCCGCCTCGGCGGCGGTCAGGATGCCTTGTTGTTCGGCTTCATCGATTTGCCCGGGCGCGTCGGAACGGCTGATCTGTCCGGACCGGCGCGCCTCGGAAACCTTGCTCTCCAGCGGCTTGACCCGATCCGCCAGCTCGAGAGCGTCTTGCAGGAGCCCGAGCGGATTGCCCGGTTCCCGCGCCCAGTAAATCCCCTCGCACAAGCGGTTCCGCACGGCAGTGGGATGGGTGACGAGTCCGGCGAGTTCCTGATCCAATCGATCGGACGGGGGGGAGTAGGTCTTGCCGAGCGGAAAGATCAGCACTCGCACCAGGCGGGCCGCCCACCGATTGGGCAGGTTTCTGAGCAGGCCATCCAGTTGCTCCTGGGCGTGGTACATCAATGTGCGGCAACTCCACTCCACCAGCGGCAGGTCGTCCGCCGGCCGGCCGTTGTCCGCGTGATGTTTCAGGACCATGGAGGCCAGGTAGAGACAGCTCAGTACGTCACCCAGGCGAGCCGAGAGCTGCTCCTTGCGCTTCAGTTGTCCGCCGACGGTAAACATGGCCGTGTCGCAGGCCAGCGTAAATGCCGCGCTGAAGCGGTTGATGTGTTGGTAGTACCGTCCCGTGGGGCCGCGATCCGGGGCGTTGGTCATGCGCCCGTGGGTCAGGCCCAGCACGATGGAGCGCAGTGCGTTGGAGAGCGTATAGCCGAGGTGGCGGAAGAGCAATCGGTCGAACGTCTCGAGCCCTTGCGTCAGGTCGTCGTCTGCTGCCGCTTCCATTTCCCCGAGCACGTACGGGTGGCAGCGGATGGCGCCCTGTCCGAAGATGATGAGATTGCGGGTGAGGATGTTTGCCCCTTCCACGGTGATGGAGATGGGAACGGACTCATATCCGGTCGCCAGATAGTTGGTCGGCCCGCGCATGACGGCCTTGCCGCCGTGAACATCCATGGCATCGTTGACCACGCGGCGGCTCATCTCGGTATTGTGGTACTTGAGAATGGCGGTGGGTACGGCCGGTTGCTCTCCCGCATTCAGCGCTACGCAGGTGACCCGCGACGCTGCCTTCATGATGTACGTATAGCCGGTCATCCGAGCCAGCGCTTCGCCGACGCCGTGGAAATTGCCGATGGGCTGGTTGAACTGCCTGCGGATTCGCGCGTAGGCGCCGGTAGCGTACAGGGCGGCCATGGCGCCTCCCACCGCGTTGCTGGGCAGGACAATGCCCCGTCCCGCGCTCAGCAGTTCCACCAGCATCCGCCAGCCCTCGCCGGCCATCTCCGGTCCGCCGATGATGTAGTCCACCGGCACGAACACATCCGTACCGCGGATCGGGCCGTTCTGGAAGGGAATGCCGATGGGCAAATGGCGTCGGCCGATCTCCACGCCCGGGAGATTCGTCGGCACCAGTGCCGCCGTGATGCCGTACTCGTCGCGTTCGCCGATCAGGTGATCCGGGTCATAGAGCTTGAACGCCAGGCCCAGCACGGTCGCGACCGGAGCAAGCGTGATATAGCGCTTGTCCCAGTTCAGACGGATGCCGATGACTTCCTCGCCGTCGAACTCGCCGCGGCAAACCACACCGCTGTCGATGATGCCGGTGGCGTCGGAACCGGCTTGAGGCGACGTCAGCGCAAAACAGGGGATTTCCTCGGCTGCGGCCAAACCCGGGAGCCAGCGCTGCTTTTGCTCCTCGGTACCGTAGTGCAGCAGCAGTTCAGCCGGCCCGAGTGAGTTGGGTACGCCGACGGTGGTAGCCGCGGTCGAGCACTTGGAGGCGAGTTTGGCCAGGATCGTGGCGGTCGCCAGGGGCGAAAACCCCTTGCCGCCGTATTCCTTCGGGATGATCAGCGAGAAGAAGCCTTGTTCGCGAATGAACTCCCACAACTGCGGCGGCATGTCCTGCAACGTGTGGACGATCTCCCACTCCTGTGCCATTCGGCACAGTTCCTCGGTCGGGCCATCCAGAAACGCCTGTTCCTCTTCGGTCAGCGTCGGCGGGGGCAGCTCGGAAAGTACGCGCCAGTCCGGGATCCCGGAGAACAGCTCGCCCTCCCACCAAACGGTGCCGGCTTCCAGCGCCGCCCGCTCCGTGGACGATAGCGTCGGCAGCAGCTTCCTCAGAATATCCAGTATCGGGGCGCTGATGCGTTCGCGGCGCAGGGACTCCACGTTGAGCAGCGCAAATGCGGCGAAGACGACCCAGAGGACGGTCAGCCAGAGAAACCCCGCGTCGCCCCAGAGCGTATAGGCGACGAGCACCGCGCCCAGCACTGCGGTGGAAAGCCGCAGTTCGGTCCGCCGGTAGAGCAGCCCGAACAACGTACCGAGAGAAACGATCAGCCAGAAAAGTGTTGCCACGATGTATCCGCCTTGTCTTACCGAAGTGTGGCAAGTTAGACCTATGCAAGGTCGGCCACGTTCCCCCTTTCCTCTCGCAGTTCGGCGTCGGTGGTGTCCAGGCGATTGCGGCTGAATTCATCGATGTCCAGTCCCTGGACGATTTCATACTGTCCGCCGCCCGGGCACCGTACCGGGTACGAATAGACGACACCTTCGGCTATTCCGTAGCTGCCATCGGAGGCCACCGCCATGCTCACCCAATCGTCCCCGGCCGTACCCAGCGCCCAGTCACGGACGTGATCGATAGCGGCCGACGCGGCCGAGGCCGCCGAAGATGCCCCCCGTGCCCTGATGATCGCGGTTCCCCGGTTCTGCACCGTGGGAATGAACTCATCCCGGTACCAGTCCACCGGGACGGCGTCGGCGGCGGGTTTGCCGGCGACTGTCGCGTGCGCGATGTCCGGAAATTGGGTCGCCGAGTGATTGCCCCAGATGATCGCACCCCGCACGTCGGTTACGCGAACGCCGCATTTCAGTGCCAGTTGCGCCTTGGCACGGTTGTGATCCAGGCGGGTCATGGCCGTGAAGTTCCGCGGGTCCAGGTCCGGTGCATTCATTCGCGCGATCAACGCGTTGGTGTTGGCGGGATTGCCCACCACGAGCACCCTTGCGTCGCGGTCGGCGACTTCGTTCAGTGCCCGTCCCTGGGTGGAAAAGATTCGCGCGTTGGCCATCAACAGATCCTTTCGCTCCATGTCGGCGCTACGCGGCCGGGCGCCGACCAACAGGGCGTACTGCGTGCCCTTGAAGCCTACGTTGGGCCGGTCGGTCAGGACGACATCGTCGAGTGCGTCGAAGGCGCAGTCGTCAAGCTCCATGGCGACGCCCTTAAGCGCGTCCATGGCGGGCGGAATCTCAAGTAACTGGAGAACCACGGGCTGCTCCGGGCCAAACAGCTGACCCGAGGCGATCCGGAACGCCAATTGGTAACCGATCTGTCCCGCGGCGCCGGTGATAGCGACGCGTACGGGTGGTTTTCTAGCCTGCATATTTCACCGATGTGCGAATCGAGGGGACGAGGCGCCCCGATGGCGGGGCGCGCAGATTCTAGCACGCGGGACGGGTGATCCGAGGCCTGGACGATGGTGGTTGAATTCGCGACGGTCAGTGGCGGAACAACGGGTTAAGTCCGACAGGCCGTTACTCTTAATTCTCCGCCGCCGCGGTTTCCTGAAAGAGCCGGCGCTGTTCGTTGAAATCAGTCGCTACTTCTTCCATCTGTGCGACTGCGCTGTTGTACTGCTCGACCATTTGGGTTCTCTCTTCCTCGGGCGTTTCTTCTGCCAACGCTTCGATTTCCCGATCCATGCAGTCCAGGTATTCTTCCATCGTCGCCATGAAATCCCTTACGCCCGACTGCGCCGCCAACATATCATCCATCGTGGCTTCATCTCCCGGCGGAATGGTTATATCCGCGGGAGCATCGCAGGCAAAAGCCGAAACCGCATTGCCGAGTGCGAAAAAAGCAATCAACAGGCGCAAAGTATTCATATTTTTTTCCTCAATTCGGTCTAGTCTGGTGGTTCCTCAGTCGGAATTGGAGCACACGCCTCGTTGACGTCCGAGCTCTGGTCCGCAGTGCCTGTCTCCGTCCCGCTGCTGCACCTGTATGCCTGAATCTGCTCGTTGAAAAGCGCCGCAACAGCTTCCAACTCCGCCATGGCCGCGTTGTGCCGGCTGGACATGATGGACTTGAATTCTTCAGGGGCGTCTTCGCCGCCCGCGGTGAGCTCTTCGGCGACGCAAGCAAGGTAGACCTCCATGGCCTCGACGTAGGTTCTGACTTCGGTCTGCGCTTCCAGCATCTCGTCAAGAGTGGCTTCGCTTCCCGTCGGTATGGTGACCAGCGGAGGGTACTCGCACGCGGCCGCCACACTCCCGATCAAGAGCGCAAACAGGGCGGCGGTTGATCGCAACGTGTTGATAACCTTACCTCTGGGCGACGGAAGTTGAGCGCGCACTATACTCCAACGCCGCTAGCGATGACAAAGGGGAAATTGCACCGGCGCACTGCGTCCGTTCGTGCCACCCGCGGCACGCAGCCAGCGGAGAATTCGGGTTAATCGCGACAATGCTTATAATGGGCCGCCCCCGGGTCCCGCCGGTCTTTTGCCCGGGGCTGCTGGCCGGGCTGATTGGTAGATCGGTCATCCATGAAACATCGTTTGCTGGATTCTCGGCTCGGCTGGCTGCGTGACGGAGACAACGCGTCGCGGCTGCGCCGTGGGCTGCGTGGCCTGGAGAAGGAAAGTCTGCGGGTCGACCGCCGCGGCTATCTGGCGTACACCCCGCACCCACACAACCTCGGGTCGGCGCTGACCCATCCCTACCTGACCACCGACTACTCCGAAGCGTTGCTGGAGTTGGTGACGCCCGCGTATCCGAGTACCTGGGAAACGCTGCAATTCCTCTGCGATCTTCACACCTTCGTTGCGGAACGCCTGGAGGAGGAACTGCTTTGGGCGCAGAGCATGCCGTGCCGGATCGGCTCCGGCGTTCCCATTGCGGTGTACGGCTCCTCCAATCTCGGACGGATGAAATCGGTGTACCGGCGCGGGTTGGGATTCCGGTACGGGCGGTCGATGCAGACAATCTCCGGTGTGCACTTCAACTACTCGCTGCCGCTGGAATTCTGGACGCCCTATCGGCAACGGGAGAAGAGCGCCCTCGATCTCAAGGATTTCATCTCCGATCGATACATGGGTGCGATCAGGAATTATCGCCGTCTCGCCTGGCTACTCATCTATCTCTACGGCGCGTCACCGGCGCTATGCAAGTCATTCCAGGCGCAACGCCAGGGGGTTCTTGACGAACTCGACGCAGATACGTGGTACGCGCCCTTCGGTACGTCGTTGCGGATGAGCGATATCGGTTATCGCAATCGTTCCCAGGCCGAACTGCAGATCTCCGTCAACTCGCTTGACGACTATCTTGCCGATATGGTTGCCGCCGTCACCACCCCGCATCCCCGATACGACGCGGTGGGCGTATGGGTCGACGGCGACTACCGCCAGCTGAACTCGAATACGCTGCAGATCGAAGCCGAGTACTACAGTTCGATACGTCCCAAACCGTCGGCGGGCAGTGTGCACCGGCCAACCGTGGCATTGCGGGAGGAGGGGGTCGCCTATCTCGAAGTGAGAACGCTGGATTGCAACATGATGGATCCGGTGGGCGTCAATCAGGTTCAACTTCGGTTCGTCGAGGCGCTGCTGATCCACTGTCTCCTGACCGAGAGTCCGCGAATCGACTCGGCGGAGCGGGCAGAGATCGACGCGCGCGACCTGCTCGTGGCCCGCGAAGGCCGCCGGCCGGGACTTGAGCTGCCGCGAGGCGGGCGTACGGTAGAGCTGAATCGTTGGGCCAGGGAGGAACTCGAACGCGTTCGGGAAATCGCCGCGATGCTGGACGAGGATCGGGAGGGGTATGTGGACGCGGTGGACGCCCAGCTTGGCGCTGTCGCGGATTCCGGGTTGACGCCGTCGGCGAAGATTCTCAATCACCTGCGCGACGAGGGGGCGAGTTTCTTCGAATTGGCACTGGAAGCTTCCCGAAGCCATCACCGTTATTTCGGCGCACTGCGGCTGTCGGCGGGGAAACGGGCGTGGCTTGAGAAGCTCGCTTCAGAGTCGCAGACGGAACAGGAACGCCTGGAAGCCGAGCTCAAGCCAACCGTTCTCCGACTACTTGCGAGACCACTTCGCGCGTGTGTGACGCTCGCCAGGCATTCTCACCCAACGGTTTGCGTTGGGCGCATGCGCTCGCGCGACCCAAACAGGCGAAATGCTCGGGCTGGCCTGCTCGCCAATCTGCGACCGCGGCCGCCGCGCCGGTTCAGCGCTTCAGGCGTGCCGCGAGATCGGCGTCCGGGTCGGCGAGTATGTCCGCGGGCACGGCCTCGCCCTGGGCGATGAGTCGCTTGCCGAGCACGAACTCCCTGGGTGAGTTGATCGCATCCACTGCCAGCAATCGGCCGCCGGCGAGGTAGAACGCCGCGAAGGACTGGGTCGCGGGGTCGCCGCGGAGCACGACCTCGTCATGATTCTGGGACAACCCGGCGATTTGCAGCTTCACGTCGTATTGATCGGACCAGAACCACGGCACCGTGTCATAGGGCTGGTTTTCGCCGAGCAGGCTCAGGGCCGCGGTTTTTGCCTGATCGATGGCGTTTTGCACCGATTCCAGCCGGACCCGCCCGCCGTAGAGATGGCTCGGATGGTTCGAGCAGTCGCCGGCGGCAACGATATCCGCGTCATCCGTGCGCGCATACGCATCGACCCGGATGCCGTTCGCGCAGGTCAGTCCGGCGGCGTCGGCAAGGTCCACCACCGGTTCGATGCCGATGCCGACGATGGCCAGATCGCACGGAATCCGCTCAGCGTCGCCCGCAACCACGGCTTCTACCCGATCGCGGCCGACGAAGTGGCTGATCGTCGTGCCGCAGCGGATGTCGACCCCGGCGCGGGTGTGACGGTCAAAGTAGAACCGGGACACCTGGGGGCAGACCACCCGTGCCATCACCCGGTCCACCGCCTCCAGGACGGTGACCTCAAGCCCGCGTGTGGCCGCGACGGCGGCCACCTCAAGCCCGATATAGCCGGCGCCCACCACCGCCAGGCGGTTGCCTGGACGGATCGCCGCCATGATTTCGTCCACGTCCGCGACGCTGCGTACGTAGTGAACGCCGGGCAGTTCCGCGCCCGGCAGGTTCAGGCGCCGCACACGGCTGCCGGTGGCCAGCATCAACCCGTCGTAATTCAGGCTTTCGTCCGTGTCCAACCGGACGACGTGGGCGGCCGGATCCAGTTCCTCCGCCCGAACACCCAACCGCAAGTCCACGCCATTCTTGTCGTAGAAGCTCATGGGCCGCAGAAACAGCCGGTCCCGATCGAGTTCGCCGGCCAGGTATTTCTTTGACAGGGGCGGGCGCTGGTAGGGCGGCAGCGGTTCCTCTCCCACCAAGGTGATGCGGCCGTCGAATTTTCGCTGTCGAAGCGATTGGATGGCCTGCGCGGCCGTCTGTCCCCCTCCGACTATGACAATGTGCCGGCTGCTCACGGATTGTTTATCGCTCGCGATTGCATGAGAATCCGCATGTTATCGCGTTGAGGACGGACGAGTCAGCATGACACGAGCAATTCGCATTAATGAATTCGGGGGGCCGGAAGTACTCCGGTGGGTTGAGGTGGAACTGGGCGAACCGGGTCCGGGGGAGGCGCGGGTCGCCCATCGTGCCGTCGGCGTCAACTTCATCGACACCTACCATCGTTCGGGTCTCTATCCCGTCAAGCTGCCGAGCGGTCTTGGCGGCGAAGCCGCCGGCGTGGTCGTCAGCGTGGGACCGGGCGTGGACCGCGTCGCCCCGGGCGACCGCGTTGCCTACGCTGCGCCGACACCGGCCGGGTCGTATTCCGAGGAGCGCGTCATGCCGGCCAAGTGGCTGGTGAAGTTGCCTGACGAAATCGACGATGAAACCGCGGCGGCGATGTTTCTCAAAGGGCCTGACGAGTTGGTACCTTCTGCGCAAGACCTACCGCGTCCAGCCGGGCCAGTGGATATTGCTTTACGCCGCCGCCGGCGGAGTTGGGCTCATCGCCGCTCAGTGGGCGCGCCAACTGGGCGCCCGGGTGATCGGCGTCGTCAGCACCGAGGCGAAGCGGCGCATGGCGCTCGCCCACGGTTGC
This sequence comes from Candidatus Rariloculaceae bacterium, assembly GCA_965237785.1. Lineage (GTDB taxonomy): Bacteria > Pseudomonadota > Gammaproteobacteria > Steroidobacterales > Rariloculaceae > UBA6522. Next base: position 2,950,952 of record OZ250159.1, on the reverse strand, counting down.
GAGGCCGTGCTGCTTGCTGCGAGCGACATTGTCGCGCGGGTACGTGAACTCACCGGCGGCGAGGGCGTGCCCGTGGTCTACGATCCCGTCGGCCGTGACACGCTGTTCACCTCGCTGGACTGTCTCCAGACTCGGGGTCTGCTGGTGAGCTTCGGCAACGCCTCGGGTCCCGTCGACTCACTCAACCTCCTGGACCTGCTCAAACGCGGGTCGCTGTACGTCACCCGGCCGACGCTGTGGAATTATGTGACCAACCGCGAAGAACTCAACGAAGGCGCCAGCGAGTTGTTGGCGCATTTTGGCTCGGGGAATATTCGCATCGAGATCGGTCAGCGATTCCCGTTGAGCGAGGCCGCCGCCGCCCATCGCATGCTGGAAGCGAGGCTGACAACCGGCTCGACCGTACTGTTGCCCTGAGTTGCCGGGGCGCTTAGACGGGTGTTAGGGGCCAGAGCAGCGGCAGCAGCAGCATGACCGCGATGAACACCACCACCGTTAGCGGCAACCCGAGTTTCAGGTAGTCGGCGAACCGATAACCCCCGGGGCCCATGACGAGAATATTCGCGGGGTGGGAAATCGGACTGGTAAAACTGGCCGAGGCCGCCATCGCCACCGCCATCATCGCGGAATGCGGAGCGATACCCATATCTGCGCACGTCGATAGCACGATCGGGGACATCAAGACCACGAGCGCGGCCGTGGGAATAATCATGGTGCCGGCGGCAGTGACGACATAAAGCCCCCCGATAACCCACCAGGGACCCAGCGGCCCGAAGAACTGCATCGCCAACTGTGCGAGGAATTGGGCCGTGCCGCTTGCCTGCATGGCGGTACCCAGGGGGAGCATTCCGGCGATCAGAAAGATCGCGCGCCAGTCGATTGCGCGGTAGGCCTCCTCCATCGTCAGGCAACGGCTGAGCACCATCAACGTAGCGCCGATAATTGCCGCGATGTATATCGGCAGCCAACCGGCCAGTACGCTGATCACCACGCCCCCCATGATTCCCGCGGCCAGGGGCGCTCGCGCCGTGTCAAGCGGTCGCTGGGTTACGGGCGTAAGAATGAGAAACTCCGGGTTGCGCTCCAGCACGCTCAGGCGTTTCCGCGGACCGAGCAGCAGCAGCGCGTCGCCGAGTTGCAGCAGCAACCGGTCAAGATTTGAGCGGATCGCTTCCCCGTGGCGCCAAACCGCGACCAGTTCCAATCCGTAGGTATCGCGGAAGTTGATGTCGGACAGGGGCATCCCCGCCAGGCTGGAACGCGGCTCAAGGGTAGCTTCCAGCAGGCTCAGACGGTCCGTTTCGAGGGCACTTAGATGGGTGTGCCCGCCGCGCTGAATCTCCAGTTCCTGCAATCCCCGCAGGACATCGAGGTCTTCTCTGCGTCCCTGGATCAGCAACACATCTCCGCTCCGTAACGGTTGATCGGGTTCCGGCATGATCCTGAGATCGCCGTCGCGAAAGAGCGCCAGCAAGCGAAAGTCGAAAGCGTCTCCCAGACGGCTGCGTTCGAGGGTATCGCCGGAGAGTTGGGATTCGAGGGGCACGCGGACGACGAAAATATAGTCCTGGAGCCGGTACGTCTCGCTCAACTTGCGCTCGTCGACTTCCCGGTAGTGGGCAAAGTCCGGCGAATGCGCCAGTTCCATCACGGTTTCCGGTCTTGTCTGCAACAGCAGCGTATCTGCCGGCCGCAGCGGGACGCTGGCCAGATTCGCGCGGCGCACCAGCCTGCCCCTGCGCACGGCGAGAACGTTGGCGCCGTAGGTCTTGCGGAATTCCGAATGGCGGAGCAGTTCGCCGGCCAACGGAGAGTTCTCCTCGATCACCACCTCCAGCAGCTTGACCTGCCCTTCCATCAGTCCTTGCAGCACGGGTGCTTCGCGCTCGATGATCAGCTCGCTCCAGCGTTGGAACTCACGGAACCGGTCCAACCGGCCTTGCACGACGAGCTTGTCGCCAGCCTCAAGCACGGTCTGACGCGACGGCATGAGTTCAGTGCGATTTCCCTGCTCCCGGGCGATCACGATCAGACCGGCGGCGGCGCCTATGCGGCTCTGCCCGAGGGTCTTTCCCACCAGAATTGAATTTGCCGGCACCCGCATCTCGAACGCCCTGGTGTGCAATCCGTACTGGGTACGCAGGTTTCGCTGACTGCGTGGCTGGGTTTCCTCCTCGGGCTTTATGTTCGGCAGCAGATGGCGGGCCGCCAGCGTGATGAACAACGTACCGATGACCATTACGATGGCGCCGATGGGCGTGAAGTCGAACAGCCCGAAGGGCGTCTCGCCCGCCTGTTGCAGCGCCCCGCTGATCAGCAAATTGGGGGGTGTGCCGATCATCGTCGTCAAACCGCCCAGCAAACAACCATAGGCAAGGGGCATAAGCAGTTTCGAGGCCGGGATCTTGGTTCGCCGGGCGATTTCGATCACCACGGGCAGCATCAACGCGGCCACGCCGATGTTGTTCATGAATGCCGAGAGGACACCGGCGGTAAGCATTATCGCGACGGTCATCGGCCCCTGGCGTGTGCCCGCGAAGCGGAGCACCGTTCGCCCGATGATATGGGCGATACCGGTTCGGGTAAGCCCATCGCTGAGGATGAACATGGCCCACACGGCGACGACGGCGCCGTTGGCGAAACCGGCCACCGCGACCTCGGGCGTCACCAGCCGGGTGACCACCAGCGTGCCCAGGACCATCAGCGCGATGACGTCCATGCGGATTTTCTCGCTGACGAACAACACCAGCGAGGCGGTGAGGATGGCTAGAACGAGGCCGATTTCAAAGGTCAAATTATGCTCGCCAACAAATTAGGAGTTCCATACCAACGGCGTCTTCCCCGGCAATAGTAGGGATATCCAAGTTGCCGTACTGCAGTCGATCAGTTCATGGGTCATGCCGGCCTCTTTCGTGGGGGGCATTATATCCATTGCCAGAAACAGCATGAACAACAAGGCCGGTCTTGGTGAGTGGCGCGGTTCAACGCGAACTGCGCCAAAATGGTGCCACCAATTTGATCGAAATCGCGCCGTCGGCACAATGTCCGCCAAAACGGCAGTGACTGCGTTGCTCCGCGGCATCCAGGCGCCCCCTTGAACACGGTGTGCGGTAACGCCCATGATATCCAGACTTTCAAGGATGTCCTGGGGGATATCATGCTGGTTTCCAAGTGGGGTAACAGTCTTGCCGTACGGCTTCCCAAGGCGTTGGTTGAGACCCTCGGGCTGAGGCCGGGCGACGAATTGGAGATTGTTTCGGCCACATCGCAACGCGTGGCCGTGGCAAAGGTTGAGCGCCGAGCCCTGGCCGTGGAACGGATGCGGGCTCGCGCTTGGGACCTGCCCGACGGCTATGCGTTCAACCGAGACGATGCCAACCGCCGATGACCGCATTCCTTGACACCAACGTCCTTGTCTACGCCCAAGGCACAGGAGCCAAGAGCGATACCGCCCGACAGGCCATCCTGGCGTCGGCGTGATCAGCGTACAGGTTCTGAACGAATTCGCCGCCGTGCTGCACCGAAAATTCCACCTTGAGTGGGAGATCATCGCGGAAGCCGTCACCGATTTGAGAACGGCGCTCGACCCCGTTCGCCCCATCGGCATCGACACTCACACTGAAGCCGTTTCACTGGCTCAATCACACGGCTTCAATTTCTATGACGCGTTGATCCTGGCGTCGGCGCTCGAAGCCGGATGCGATACGCTGTTAACGGAGGATCTTCAAGCCGGCCAACGTATCGCGAGTTTGACAGTAGTTAATCCGTTTCTTTGAGGGTTCCCCTTGGGTCTCCCGCAGCGCGCGCTGAGCGCTAGCGGTGCCGCTCGGCAATTGCCGCGAGACGTGCGTCAAGCCGCTCGCGGTCGAGCCACCGTCCTCTTGCCATGACGCCCAACGGATGTGCCGCGGCGCCGACATCTTCAAGCGGATTGTCGGCGAGGAGAACCAGGTCGGCCGCCAGGCCGGTCGGATGCGCCCGAATTCGTCCTCGGCCCCAAAGAACAAAGCGGGCGCGACCGTGCCCATGCGCAGCGCTTCGTACGGAGAGAGCCCCGCGTCGACCATGGCGCTCAACTCGCGGTGCAGGGAAAAACCGGGGACGTTAAACGTCTGCGGTGCGTCGGAACCGAGTAACAGACCGACACCTTCGTCATGCAAGGCCTTGACGATTCTGTGCCTCAGTTCCACCAGGCGCTGGCCGTCGCCCGGACGGCGATTGATATCCCCCACCCTGCGCTCCTTGGACTCCACCCAGCCCTGCACCATGGCCGGCGGCAGGAAAGCCATCTGGGGTCGAGCGGCGAGTTCCGCCGCCGAGGGGCTTGCCAAGGCGACATTGGCGATCATCGTATTTGTCGGCACGATCCAGACGCCCGCGTCCCGCGTTTCCTTGGCAACCTGTGCGATGCGGTCTTCGTCGATCAGGTCCAGGAGGTTGACGCCGTAGAACCCGGGGTCGATCGTCGACTGATCCACCGACTGCGGAAGCAGGTACTGGGGGAAGCCATCGAGATGATCGATGGTTGCCTGCCGCGCCTCCAGCGCGTGCCCCACGCCGACGTCGTCGGATACGTGGCCGGCAAGATGGGTGCCCGCCTCGGCCGCGGCTCGCGATGCCGCATCGAATTCGGCACGGGTCAATCCGCGCAAGAGCTTGATGAAGTCGTACCCGGATTGCGCTTGCGAGAGCACGAGTTGCCGGGCTTGTTCAGGTCCATCGACTACATTGCCGTTGAGCGCGGGGCCGGACGTGATGAACCGCGGGCCAAGCACCTCGTGGCGATCGATCCGGGCGCGCAATTCCAGATGCCCCGTCCGCCCCTGCATCCCCCGCACGGTCGTCACGCCGTTGGCGACGTAGAGAAACAGCACGTCCTCAAGGTACCGCGGATCGTCGTCGCCCGGCACGTGGCCGTGCATTTCCGTCAATCCAGGCAACAGGTAGCGACCCGTGGCCTCGATCACCACCGCATCGGCAGGCGCGACGACCGAACCGTCGGGACTGATGGCGGTGATGCGGCCGTTCGCGACCACGACCGACTGCTCGGTCAGTATTTCCTCGGTCTCCATGGTGATCACACTTGCGTCCCGAAACACGTAGGTGGGGATTGGTTGCGAAGTCGCAACGGTTGAAAGCATGGTTAATGCGCAAAAAATCATGTGTTGTCGCATAGTTTCACCTTTTTTTCCGCCAATGAACTATTCGAGATTGCTTTAGCTGTCCGGCCGTTGCTCAATGAGTGACCATTCTATTGGCTTCGCGCATGGTAGCCAATGCATATCCAGTCAGATCCCAATAGGTCTCCGCATCGAAATCGATGTCGTCGGAACCCAGATTGTCGGTACTTCCGAGATACCGCAAGGCAAGAGAAACCCGCACATCGTATGGCGTGTACAGGGTCGCCTTGTAGTTGCCGTTGAATTTCGGCTGAGGATTCTTGCCGCGAGCGGGCCGCATGACGGCGTAGTGCAGTTCGTCCCAGCTCCGCGCCCGGCGCTTCAACAGAACCGCCCGCGACAGAGCCTCCAAGAGCCCGAACTTCCGCACCGCCCCCGCCATGATCGCCCAGCCGCCGAAGCCCGTCAGGCGGGCGTCCGTGAATTCCATCTCGACTTGTTGCGGGCGCCCAACAAACGCGCATCATTCGTCTTCCCGAACTTAAAACTCCATCGTTGTGGGGGGATTAAAGTGTGGTATTCTCGCACGCTAAAGAACACAACAAGTGACCTGTTGTCGTCGCAGCGTTTTGGCTGGGACGATCGGGAAATTTGGGGATAAAATTTATGATCTTATTCACTAAATAGAGCTTCAATAGTCTTCGGCGCGTTGGTTGCTGGCGGGTCCTATGTCTTCAGCTCAATGGCCGTTGGTCAGGCGGGCCTGGAAATCGAAGAAGTCGTCGTCACCGGCTCCCGAATCGCCCATTCGCCGATCGATGGCCCGCAGCCGATCGCCGTTGTTACGCGCGAGGACATCGACGACTCCGGTCTGCTGTCCGTAGGCGATATCATACAGCGCCTGCCCATGCAGGGGTCCGGCATCAACCGGACGTACAACAACGGCGGCGACGGCTCGGTCCGCGTTGAGCTTCGCGGCCTCGGCTCGGAGCGAACGCTGGTGCTGGTCAACGGAAAGCGCTGGGTCGCCTCCGGCGAGGGAGCGAACTCCTCCATCGACCTCAATACCATACCGCTCGCCTCCATCGAACGCATCGAAGTGCTCAAGGACGGCGCTTCCGCGGTATACGGCTCGGATGCCATCGCCGGTGTGGTCAATGTCATCTTGCGCGACAACTTCGACGGCCTGGAATTCTCCTATCAAAACGGCGCGTTCTTTGAGAGCGGCGGCGGCAACGAAGAAACCTTCAATGTAATCGGAGGGGGGGCCACCGACCGCGCTGCGTTTACCATCGGCGCGAGCTGGACCCGGGTCGACGCGCTGTCAAACGCGGACCGCGCCCAGACGGCGGCGCGGCCCGCCAATGGCGGCAGTGCCGGCACGCCCCAGGGCCGGTTCGCCTACGGTGGTGTGGTGGGAGACTTCGGAAATTTCACGTTGGACGAGGGCCAGTCGGGCACGGACCCAGGCCACTTCCGCGAGTGGACAAGTCCCGACGACCGCTTCAACTACAATCCGGACAACTACATCCTGACGCCCAGCGAGCGGCGCAACATCTTTTTCAACGGTTCCTACGAAGTGCACGACCGCGTCAGCTTCGTGTTCGATGCGTTGTACCAGAATCGCCTTTCCGACCAGTTGCTGGCGCCGACGCCGCTCTTCTGGGGCTTCTCGGGCGACGAGGGCATTGATGCCACCAACATATACAACCCGTTCGGCATCACGTTCTGCGGTGGGGGCACCAACAATCTGGGCACGCCCTGCTCCGAACTGACCGAACCCACGGTCACTGGATGGTTCGGCCGGCGCATGGTCGAGGCAGGCGGCCGCAACTTCGTGCAGGACATCGAGACGTTCCGCGGCGGCTTTGGCCTGGAAGGCACAGTGGGCCAGAGCTGGGATTGGGAAGTGTACTGGTCCTGGGCGCAGAACAAGGCCCAGGTCCTGACGGAGGGGCTGCTCAACACGGATGCCGTCAGCAGGGCGCTTGGTCCCGCTTCCGGCTGTACCGGAGCCTGCGTGCCACTCAACGTATTCGGCGGCCAGGGAACCGATGCCAGCTACCTCGGAGATGGCAACTGGAGCGGATCCGGCTCGATCACACCGGCAATGCTGAACTACGTCTCGTTCACGGCGCAGGATTCCGGCGGCAATGACATGAAGAATTTTACCGGGCAACTCACCGGGCTGATGCCCTTCGAATTGCCTGCCGGTCCCATCGGGGTGGCGGTCGGCTTCGAGACGCGCGCGGAATCGGGCTTTACGCAGCCGGATGCGCTGATCGTCACGGGCGCCACGTCCGGCAATGCTTCGCAGCCGACCGACGGCGAATATGACGTTTCCGAATTCTTCGCCGAGGTAAACCTGCCGCTGCTGGCGGACGCGCCTCTCGCCCGATCCCTGGACCTCAACATCGCGGCTCGCAGTTCCGACTACTCAACGTACGGGAGCACGACAACGGGCAAGTACAATCTCACGTGGCGACCCCACGACGACCTTCTGCTCCGCGTGACCGGCTCGGACGGCTTCCGTGCGCCGTCGGTGCCTGAGCTGTTCTTCGGCCAGTCGGACAGCTACCCGACGCTGCAGGATCCTTGCGACGTGAACTCGGGGAATTTCACCGGTGACGCGGCAACCGAAACACAGACGAATGCGCGATGCATCGCGGACGGTGTGCCGGACGGATTCACGCAGCCGAATGACCAGATTCGCATCACGGTCGGTGGCAATCCCTTGTTGCAGCCGGAAGAGTCGGAAAATTTCAGCTACGGGCTGGTCTACCAGCCGGGTTGGCTGGAGGGGCTGCAGGTGGAATTGGATCGGTTCGACATCGAAATTACCGACACCATCAGCTCGATCGGTTCCCAGAACATCCTCAAACAGTGCTACAGCGACACGCCACAGTATTGCGAGCATGTAGACCGGAGCCCCGCCGGTTTCGTGGACGACTTGCGCAACCTCTCTACCAATGTTGGCCTACTGCAAGTCGAGGGCTGGGACGTGGCCATGTCATTGTCCGGTGTCGACACGAATTGGGGCGTGTGGGACTTCGGCTGGGACATGACGAAGTACGACAAGTGGGAAAGCACGGACGCGCTCGGCACGCGCTTCCTTGAGGTCGGTTACGTATTTGGCAGTGCCCGCAGCAACAACGCCGACGTGCGTTCAACCGGCTATGCGTCCTGGAACCAAGGACCCTGGTCGGCCAGATGGAGCCTGCAGTACATCGCCGAGGTGAAAGGCGTTGCGAACACGTCGCCGCACATCGCCGCGGACGGTACCTACAACGACGGCGATGAGGTGAGAGTTCTCGACGCAACTCTGTACAATGACGTCATCGGTTCCTACGCTTGGCAGATGGGCGATCTGGACGTGACGTTTTCGCTGGGCGTCAGCAATTTGTTCGACCAGGATCCGCCGTTCTTCCCGGAGTCATTCGCCAACGACTTCGACCCCGATTACCGTGCCTGGAGCAGCCGCTTCTGGTACGGTCGCGCACACGTGAGGTTCAACTAGAGCGAACCTGTCTTGTTTGGTTTTTGGCAGCGCCGCTCCTTGCGGCGCTGCCCACAGTTTGCAGCAACGTTGCCAGTGGCAAAGTAAGCAAGCGGTTCGGCGCCGTCCAGGCGGGTGACGACGCGGGAGCAACCGTAACGGTCAGCGATGGGCCGAAACTCAGCGCGAGTTCCTGGAGCGTTGGCTCTCATGCTACTTACGCCGTGATTCGCAGGTGCATTCCCAGCGCTCGCGTGATCCGCATGACCGTGGCGAAGGAGGGGTTGCCGTTTTCGGACAACGCCTTGTAAAGTCCCTTGCGGGTCATCCCGATTTCACGGGCCAGCAGACTCATGTTTTGCGCTCGGGCAATATCGTTCAAGGCAGCGCGAATAAGCCTGCCGTCACCCGGGTCTTCTTCCGCGCACGCTTCGAGGTAAAGGCGCACGTCCTCCTTGGTGCGCAGGTGCTCTGTGACCTCCCATCGTGTGAATATTTCAGACATGTCTACTCCCAGTCCATTGCCAGGCGTCTGGCGCGTTCGACCACTTCGACCATGCGGAAAACGTATACTGCAGTTTACACTCGATCAAGCTGCATTTTGGGTGCACCGGGGAAGTTTCGCCTCGGTTGCGAAGTCAATGGATCGTACGGGGGCGCAGTTGCTGCGCGACTGCATGAGAGACATCATTCGTCGGCAGAGAGAGGCGGAGGAACACGATGCATGGTTCCGCGAACAGGTAGAGATCGGATTGGCTTCAGCCAATGCGGGCAAGCTGGTCTCGAATGAGCAGGCTGAAGCGAGATTTGCCGGCCGCAGAGCCGAAACGCGCCGCGCGCTCGATAAACTGTCGTGAAGCTGTCTTGGACTGCCGAAGCAATTTCAGATCGTAACGACATTTACGACTACGTCGAGGCAGACAATCCAGTGGCCACCACCACGATAGATGGATCACGACCCGCGGTTCAGTTTCTGCCGGTACGTCAGGCGTTCATCCAGGTCTGTACGGCCAAACCCGGCACACGTTGAAACTCGGAGAGGTTGTTTGTGATCAGCGGTAGATTGAGAGCAAGCGCGTGGGCGGCAATCCACAGGTCATTAGGACCGAATCGATATCGCGCAATCGCGAAGGGGCAGCCTTGGCTCAAAACCTGCTCTGCGCTTCTTTGCATAAATACAGGTGTCCGTGTCGAGCATTGCCCTCAATCGAATGGTTCTCTCTGCTCAAGAGGTGGCAGGCTCGTACGGACCTCTGCCATCGCCTCAAGGAAGTCGTCAGTGAAGGGTTTGGCGTTTCGCAAGTAGTCATCCCAATCTTCATATAACGGGCTGAGCACCAGGTTGCGGCCCTCACGCCGAACCGCGACCCGATCCGTATCAAATCGAAACTCTTTCGGAATGCGCACCGCCTGCGACCGTCCGTTCTTGAATACTCGCGCAACCTTGCGATGCTCGCTGCCCGATACCCCGCCCACCTTGACTGAAGTGACGCTTTTCATATTGTTTCTCCTTGCGACGGGACAAACGGATTTTAGCAAGGCCAGTATATATCGGCAATTGATACCACAATCAAAATATCGCAGCATCAAATCTTGGAAGCGGCTGTACAGCGGGCGTGATCCAAGGGGTTTCGACGCCCCTCGTGCGCTACTCTTGCGACAGCGCGCGCAGCAAATCGCTCATCCGCCGGGTCATCTGGTCGAACTGGTAGTTGGCGATGCGGAAGCGCCAGCCGGCCAGGCGCTGATCGAGTCCTTGCGCTTCGGCGGCAACGTCCACGCCGTCATCTTCGTTTGCCGCATCTGCTTCCGTTCCTGTAGGCGATTCAGGCGTTGCTCGTGCGTCACCGGAAGATCCTTCGGCGGTAGCCTCCTGAGCTGAAGCATCCTCCGGCTCGGCGTCCTCTGCCGGAGCACGGTATGCGACCCGGAACGAAACCCAGGGCTCTTCCGCCAGTTCGAAAGACTCGGCGGTGATCGCAAGTCCGTCAAAGGTGAAAAACTCGGTCACCGTCACCGGGACTTCGGTGTCGGTAAGGGACTCCACGTCCTGGAGCCGCAAATTGGCCAGCACCGTGCCCATGACATTGGCGATACTGGCGTACTGTAGTTCCCGATCCGGTGGGATGGCATCCACATTGAAGTTGCTCTGCTCGGGATCGTCCTTGAACACACTGACCACTTCGCCGTCGGGATGCGTCACCGTTACCCGCGCCACTCGGGAACCCTCGATCGCGATGATCTCGGTGGCCAACCAATCGGTGGTGTCGCGCCCCACTTCCGGATCACGGTCGATAAGGAAGCTTTGGGCTTCGTCCGCTTCGCGCACATAGACCTGCGAACTGCCTTCCGAGTCCCCGACGATGACGTTCACCGGTTCGTCGGAACCCGTCAGCATGACGGCAACGCCGCCCGCAGCGTCGTTCTCGACGGCTTCCACGCCAAGCCGGTCGTGGAACTCGGGATTGGCCGTCTTGGCCTCGACGACGCGCGCCTCGGCCAGGCTGATCAACGTCTGGCGGACTTTTTCCACGTCCGCCGGATAGCCTGCCTTCTCCGCGATCGTCCAGCCCCCGTCCTCCCCGCGCTGCAGCGTGGCTACGGGCTCGGCCGCGGCGCCGACAACCGTCATCCGCGTGACCAGGTCCAGGTCCTCGCCCAGCCCCGGCAGCAACAGCCCGCCGCCCGGGGCGTCAGGTTGCGGATCGTATTGGGCAAACAGCGCCAGCGCGCCGAGGAGGACGAGGGCGGCTGCAAGGACGGTCACGGTACGGTTGTTCACGGTTTTCTCTCCGCTCGTCGCCGTCTGACCACCGCCACCGATAGCGCAAATACGGTCAGCAGCAGCGGCACCAGTCCGACGTTGATGAATTGCAGCATCGCCCCCAGCCGCTCGATGCTGCGGTCCAGGTTGCGCTGAACCGCCCGCAGTTCCTGCCGGATCCGCACCTGCTCATCCAGAAACCTCTGGATTTCCGCCTGCTGCTCGTCGCTCATCAGCAACGAACCCTGGTCGGATCGCGCGTCTTGCAACTCGCCGAGCCTGGTTTCAGTCTCCGTGAGTTCGGCCTGCAGGCGTTGCTCGGTCTGGCGGAACTGCGCGTCGGCTTGCCGGCGCAGCGCCTGGACTCGCGTGAAGGGTCGGGAATAGGTTCCGCGGGCGCGAATACCGATCAGGTCCGCGCTGCCCGACAGGTTGTCCAACGCGTTGATGAGAAAGTCGCCATTGTTGGCGAACGCCGTCGCAAGTCGCTGGCCGAGGAAATTCTGCTGCTGCACCCACAAACGGTCGCTCAGAATATCCACGTCGCCCACGAGGATGATATTGGCGTTCTCGGTTGAGGTCAGGTGGTTCTCAGCGGGTTCGCCCGCCCCGGCCTGCGTCGATTCGCTCGCCCCTGACTCAGCCGATTCCGCCGGTTCACTCACTGCCGCATCGGTACCCGCCAGATCGCCCTCGGCGTCCGGGACGTTCTCGGTCGGCGGGCCGTCGGGAAACGCGCTGTTCAGGGATCCGGTGAGCCGCGCGGCGAGGACGTAGCTTTCCCCGCTCGGGGTGAAGTTGTCGAGCAGCGCCTCCGGGTCGGTAAGCATTTGCATCTGTATGGCAGGCATCAATTCCGCGTTGGTGCTCGAGGTCAGCAGCGGCTGCAATTCCACCGCGCTCTCCTCGGCAACACGGTAGTGACCGGAGCTGGCCAGGTTGATGTTGTACAAACCGTCAGTGATGACGTCCCCGGAATCCATCGCCTGTTCGGTGATGCCCAGCAGTCCCACGTGGCGCACGGGGCGCGGAGTCAATCCCGTGGTCACGCTGAGGGCGTATTCATTGTCGGCGACCACCTGGCCGGCCGAGAATTCCACCCCCCACGCGCTGAGCAGCTCATCGAGGTCCGAGGCGCTGCCCGCCGCCATGGCTGCGGGATCCATCGCTGCGGACATGTCGACCTCCGCGAACGGATCCAGAAAGATCAGCGCCCGGCCTCCGCCGAGGACGAATTGGTCGATGGCGTAGAGCGCGTCGGCTTCCAGGTTCCGGGGGTGCACCAGCCACAGCACATCGATTTCGTCCTCGATCTCCGTGAACCCCGGCGCCAGCGAGCGCACTTCGAATAGCTGGCTCGCCTGGCTGTAGACCACCCACGGTTCGGTCACCTGTTGAATTTGGGGATCGAATCCGGCCGCCATGGAGACGCCGGAATGCAGGCCCACCACCACCTTGTTGGGCCGGGAGAGCGTGTAGATCAGCTGGGCCAGTTCGTATTCGAGAAAGCGTTCCCGCTCCGGATTGAAAATCTCGATCACTTCCTCGTCGCCGACGCTGTTGGTGGCCGCGAGGCCGAAAAACAGCGTCTGTCCAATCCCCAGGTTGATCGGCTGCAGGCCGAACTGCGTGGCGCGGTCTTCCTCCTCGGAGAAGGGCGCCGGGTCGATGACGTGCAGTATGAGCCGATCGTCCGCCGCGGCGGCAAGCTCCTCTAGAATCTCCCGCACCCGGTTGGCGTAGCTTCTGATCGGCGCGATCTCCGCGGACTCCCTGTCGGAGAAGAAGAGATAGATGTTGATCGGTTCGTCGATGCCGCTGAGCAGGTTGCGGGTTCCCGACGAGACCGTGTAGAGGTTGTCTTCGGTGAGGTCGATCCGCAAGCCCGTGAGCAGCGAGTTGCTCGCGATCACCGCGGCAACGAACACCAGTGCCAACAGCACCAGCGAGAGGGCTCCAATATTGCGCGGCCGATTGATTTCCATGGTTCAGATCAACCCGTCTTCTTGATGTGGAGCACAAGCACGTTCGCGTAGAGAAAGGTGCCGATGAGGAGCGCGAAATAGATAATGTCGCGGGCGTCGATGACGCCCTTGCTGATGCTCGAAAAGTGCGTCAGAAAACTGAGGCTGGCGACGGCGTCGATGATCGTCTGCGGTACCCAGCCCACCAATGGACTCAACAGCGGCTGGAAGCCGGCCATGAGCACCATGAAACAGATCACGACGGTAATAATGAAGGCAATGACCTGGTTGTTGGTGGTCGCCGAAACGCAGGAACCGATGGCCAGGAATCCGCCCGCCATCATCAGACTGCCGAAATACGCCGCGACGATGACCCCGTTGTCCGGTTCGCCCAGATAGTTGACGGTAAGCCAGATCGGAAAGGTCAGTGCCACCGCCAGCGCCGTGAAGGCCCACGCCGCGAGGAACTTGCCGGCGACCGACTGCCAGACTTCAAGAGGCAGCGTGAGCAGCAGTTCGATGGTCCCGGTCTTGCGCTCTTCGGCCCACAGACGCATCGACAGTGCCGGCACCAGGAACAGGTACAACCACGGGTGGTAGTTGAAGAACGCCGCGAGGCTCGCCTGGCCGCCATTGTAGAAGTTGCCGAAATTGAAGGTGAACCAGCCGGCAAGGAGCAGGAAAATCACGATGAATACGTACGCCAGCGGGGTGGAGAAGTAACCCCGCAGTTCTCGGCGCATGACAGCCAGGACGCCGTTCATGCGCTCGCCCCCCCGGTGATCGACCTGAATACTTCGTCCAGCCGCCCGGATTCCAGGTGCAGCTCAGACAACTCCCAACCCCGGTTGTCGGCGAGTTCGTTGATCGCCTTCAGCGAGAGCCGCCGATCCGCGAAAAACGCCGTCAGCCGCTCGGACTTCCGATCCAGTTCCGTATCCACCACCTCCGGCAGCGCCTCGATCTCGCCGCGCAGCGCCTGCAATTGAGAGGGATCGGCCGGCTTCAGGGAAACCGCGTTATGAAATCGGGATCGCGCCTCCAGGTTCCGCGGCGTGTCATCGGCGAGAATTCTGCCGCGCGCGATGATGATGGCGCGATTGCATACGGCCTCGACCTCTTCGAGCAGGTGGGTCGAAATGACGATGGTCTTGCTCGCGGACATCCGGTTGATGAGTTGGCGCACTTCGTGTTTCTGGTTCGGGTCCAGCCCATCGGTCGGCTCGTCGAGAACGAGCACCTCGGGATCGTGGAGGATGGCTTGCGCCAGCCCGACACGGCGCCGATAACCTTTTGAGAGCGTGTCGATGGTCTGTTCCAGGACCGGCTCCAGGTGCAGGAGACCGAATACCTCGTCCAGCCTTGTCCGACGGCGGGCGCCCGTCATTTCACGGGTATCGGCGATAAATTCAAGGAACGACCGGGCGGTCATTTCGGGGTAGCTGGGCGCGCCCTCGGGCAGGTAGCCGATCTTGCGCTTTGCTTCTGTGGCCTGGGTTTCGACGTCGAAGCCGCAGACCCGAGCCCGGCCGGACGTCGCCCGCAGGAAACCGGCGATGATGCGCATCGTCGTCGTCTTGCCCGCGCCATTGGGCCCGAGGAAACACAACACCTCGCCCGGGCTCACCTGAAAACTCAGGTTATCGACCGCGAGGAGCGGCCCGAATTGTTTGGTCAGTTCCCGGCACTCAATCATCTTCGGCACTCATTTTCAGCACTCATTCCGCGATACGCCAATCCCGGCTCAGCGGGTGCGCTGGAACGCGCACCGGATTTTCCACACGGAGCCAAAATTTTCAAGCCTCCAATAACGTTCCGAACCGTGCCCGACATTCTTTGGTGACGTTTGTCCCGAGGGTGTGTACGTACAGCCCCTTCGAGCTCAATCTCGCCCCGCCCTCCCTGGCGGGGCTCGAATCGGGGGCTCCTCGCTAATGGCCATCCATGGCCCGCTCGTCGCCCACGACGCTCGAAGGGGCTGTACGTACACACTCTCGGGACGAACACCGATTCAAATACCCCGCTATAGCAAATTGCCGTCGACGTCCATAAAGTCCACGCGGCCAAGATCAAGCGCCCGCACGTTCGCCTCGATGGACTCCAGATCGCCGACCACGACCCAGACCAACCGGTCGGGGCTGATTTCGGCTCGCGCCGCGGCATTGGCCTCGTCGGCCGTGACGCCGTTGACCAAGCCCGCGTAGCGATCCCAATAGTCGTCGGACAACCCGAAACGCACCAGTTCGGCGATGTCGCCGGATACGGCGCTCGCGGTTTCCCAACGACCGGGCAGGGTCAGGGTATTGCGTTTCTTGAAGGTGGCGACCTCGTCTTCGTCCACCGGGCGTTGGTCCAGCAGTTCCCTGAATTCACGGTCGAGTTCCGCCAACGAGTCGGCGGTTCGGTCGGTCTGCACCGGCGCGTAGACGATGAGCGGGCGCTGACTCATGGTATCCACGAGCATGGAGCGCACGCCGTACGACCAGGACTTGTCCTCGCGCAAATTCATATTGACCCGCGAGGTGAAGGATCCACCGAAAATGTCATTGGCTGCCTGCAAGGCCATCTCTCGCTCGTCCGATCGGTCGAATACAAGCTGTCCACCGATGATGATGCTCTGTTCCGATCCCGGTCGGTCGACGAGCACGACCCTGGACTCGTCGGGCAGATCCACCAGCGGGATGTTTTTTTCAGGCATGTCGCCCGGGGACCACTCCGCAAATAGCGAATCCAGCATGGGTGCGACCTCTTCCAGCGTCGTATCTCCCACCACGATCATGGTCGCATTGTTGGGCTTGAACCACGTACGGTGGAAGGTCAGCAGGTCGTCTCGAGTGATGGCGCCGACGGCGGCTTCCGTGCCGGAGCCGGTCATCGGCAAGGAATAGGCATGATCGGACCCGTAAATCAATGCCGGGAAGATTCTCAGGGCCATGGAGAAGGGCTCGGTCTTCTCGCGCTGGATCTGCGAAAGTCGTAGCCGTCGCTGCCGCTCCAACTCCTCATCCGAAAATGCCGGATTGAGAATGACGTCACTGTAGATGTCCAGCGACTCGGTCAGATTCTCCTTCAGCGCGGACAGGGTGACGGAGGAGAAATCGAGGTTGGAACCCGCGCGAAGCTGCGCGCCCAATTGCGCCAGCTCTTCGCTGATTTCAAGCGCGCCGCGCGTTGCGGTTCCCTGGTCCAGCAGCGACATGGCGAGCCCCGCGGTGCCCGGCGAGGCGAACTGATCGGTGGCGTATCCCGCGTTGAGCTGAAGGCTGAAGTTGACCACCGGGACTGCATCGCGCCGCGCCACGATCAGTTGCATGCCGTTGGCCAGTTCGGCCCGCTCGATCACGGGGAACTCGCCGCTTGGAAACGTCTCGGGCATGGGCAGGGCGGAGCGATCCACACCGTCGCCGGAGACCATCAGCTTATCGTTGTAGGGATGAATCTCCAGAATGAACGACCCCTTGCTGAGCCAATTGCGCGCCGCATCCCGCAAATCTTCCGGTGTAGCGGTGTCCAGCCGCGCCAGGGACTCCTTGTAAGCGTCGGGCCGACCGCCGAAGACCGCGCTCTCGGCGAGGATGCCCGATTTGCCCGTAAACCCGCCGACGCGCTCCACCCCGCGGACAAAGCTCGAACGGGTCTGCGTGATAACACGGGATAGCTCCCTGGCCGTTGGTCCGGTGTCGAGAAACCGTTGCAGCTCCTCATCCAGCGCGGCCTCCACCGCTCCAAGGTCCTGCCCGGGCTGGGCGGTCGCCCAAAGGATATACGCTCCGGAGATTTCTCCCTGCAACATGAATCCGCCCGCGTCGGTGGCCAGTTGGTCCTCGTACACCAGGCGTTGGTGCAGCCGTGAGGTCTGTCCCGAGGTCAACACGCCATTGGCCAGTGAAAATAGATCCAGTTCGGCACTGCCCCACTCGGGAATGGGCCAGGTCCTGTAGATACGGGCTTGCCTCACGCGATCCTCCATGATCATTCGCCGGTCGTGTTCGAGGGTCGGCACCCACGCTTCCATGCGCGCCAGCGGAGGGCCGGGCGGGATGGCGCCGAAGTGGCGCTCCGCGCTGTCGCGGGCGGTCTCCACATCCACGTCGCCCGCCAGTACCAGGGTTGCGTTGTTGGGGCCGTAGTAGGTTCTGAACCACTCGTAAACGTCGTCCAGGGTTGCGGCGTTCAGATCTTCCATGGAACCGATCGTCGTCCACGAGTACGGGTGCCCTTCGGGAAATACGTTTTCCGTGATGAATCCGAAGGCCTTGCCGTAGGGTTGATTTTCGCTCTGGCGCTTCTCGTTCTGCACCACGCCGCGCTGTTCGTCGAGCTTCTCCTGGTCGATGACGCCGAGCAGGTGCCCCATGCGGTCGGACTCAAGCCACAAGGCCAGGTCCAGCGCGCTGGTGGGCACGGTCTGAAAGTAGTTGGTTCGGTCGATGTTGGTGGTGCCGTTGATGCTCGTCGCACCGACTTCCTGCAAGGGCGCGAAATACTCCCCGTCATTGTTCTCGCTGCCGTTGAACATCAGGTGCTCGAACAGATGCGCGAAGCCGGTTTTGCCGGGGATCTCGTTTCTGGAACCGACGTGGTACCAGAGCGTGACGGCGACGATGGGCGCCTTGCGGTCTTCGTGAACGATCACGCGCAGGCCGTTGTCGAGATAGAACTCCTCGTAGGGGATGTCCAGCTCGGCCGATTGCGCGAAGACGCCGCCGGAGAGGGTAAGAGCGGTCGCACAGCAAAGCAGTAGGGTTGATGGTTTCATGATGGGTTTCCCAGGAAAGCGGCAGTATGTTGACCTTGCGACGGAATCATAGTTCAGCAATGGCGGGCCCACCAGCCTGCATCGCTCACGAACTTTCCGATGCGGCCTCCGATGCGGCCTCCAATGCGGCCTTCAATGCGGTCGCCGATGCGTTTGGGACGAGAATCGGTGAGCGATGCGGGTCAGGTTACTCCACCTTGGATGGACCCTGCCGCTGGAGCGTCGTGCCGAATCCTCGTCCCTTGACGATGGCCTCATCTCCGAACTTCTCTCGCACGGTGTCCAGCGCCTGGTCGACAGGGTTCCTGGCCGCGGCGTCGAACAAATCACCCTGTGCCGCCAGAGCGGTTTCGACGAGGTCGTGGGCCCCGATCCCGATCAGTCGAAACGCCCGTCCGTCAGCCTCGCGGTCAAGCAGCGGTTGCGCCGCCCGGTACATGGCCTCGGCCGAGTGTGTCGGGCCGGACAGTCGGCGCGTTCGCGTCAGCAGGCGAAAATCCGCTGTCTTGAGTTTGAGCGTGACGCGTCGACCGGCCAGACCCGTCTTCTTCATTCGCCGCGCCACCGTTTCCGCAAGCTGCCAAAGCAGGGGGCTCAATTCGGCGGCTTGCGACAAATCCTTGTCCATGGTGATTTCCGAGGAGACGCTCTTGGTTTCACGCCGCGGGTCGACCGCACGGTCGTCTTCCCCGCGGGCGCATGACCATAGCCGCCGGCCGATGCGCCCGTAGCGGGTCACGAGCCCCGGCTCGCCGATATCCGCCAAGTCGCCGATCCGCGTGATGCCGTCCCTCGCCAGGCGTTGCCGCATCGCCCGGCCGACGCCCCACAACAGGCCGACCGGCTGGTCGGCGAGGAATCCGCGGGCCTCGGCTCGCCCGATCACCGCGAAGCCGTGCGGTTTGTCCAGGTCGGAGGCAATCTTGGCGAGGAATTTGTTGTAGCTCAGCCCGATCGAGACGGTGATGCCAATTTCATCCTCGACCCGTCGTGCGAGCCGTGCCAACGTCCGGGCCGCACTGCCGCGATGCAATGGCTCCGTGCCGCCCAGGTCCATGAACGCCTCATCGATGGACAAGGGTTCCACCAGGGGCGTCAATGCCTTCATCATCGCGCGAACGGCCCGGCCCACCGCGGTGTATTTCTTCATGTCGGGCCGGATAACTGTGGCGTGCGGGCATGCCTTGAGGGCCTGGTACATCGGCATCGCCGAATGCACGCCGTACTCGCGGGCGACGTAGCAGCAGGCTGCCACCACGCCGCGATGGCGCCCGCCGACGATCACCGGTTCGTCCCGCAACTCGGGCCGGTCTCGTTTTTCGATGGCAGCGTAGAACGCATCGCAGTCCACGTGCGCGACGGTCAGGCGGTGCAATTCCACATGGCGGAGGATGCGCGCCGACCCGCACGCCGTGCATGTCTTTTCGGCGGCGACCGGCCAGCCACCGCAGTCGCGGCACAAGGTATCCACGCACAGATCATACGGTGGTGCGTTCGATCTTTGCCACTTGAGACTGTCTCGCCGCGCTGATGCGGCAAGTGCACGCATGGTATGCGGTCAGGTCGGATGATTCGATGTGGCTCTTTGCGCCGTCGAAATTCATCGGGTATGCAGGCAACACCGCCGAATCCTACCTGTCAGGAACCGATGACAGGTATGGCGGTCGGACCGAGGCTGTTCTCAGGGGCTGGTTTGCCGTTGTGCCGCCCGCCACGCGTCGTCGCACCGAACTCGACGACGCGTTGCGGAAGTTCCTCAAGATCCATGGACATTCCGGTCCCCGAAAGAGTGCGCGGATCTGCGTTCTCAAGGAGATCCTGAGCAGTGGCGCCAGCCCGGCGGTTCAGGATCGTATCCATATCGACTCTGCGATCTGTGGCGGACGCCCGCATATCCGTGGCACTCGGGTCCGGGTATCCGACATCCTGGACCTGCTGGCCAGCGGCGTGTCGCCGTCGGAAATTATCGCCGACTATCCCTATCTTGGCGAAGCGGATCTGAGCGCGGCCCTGGCCTTCGGCGCGGCCGCAAGCGAACACCGCGTCATCCTTGCCGCCTGATCTTGCGTTTCCTGATCGACGCGCAATTGCCGCCGGGCTTGGCCCGGTGGCTCGCCGCAAAAGGCTATCCGTCCGACCATGTCAACGACTTGGGATTCGGTGCAGCCTCAGACGATGAGATTGAAGCCAAGACGCGCGAGATGAAGGCAGTCATTTGGTCGAAGGACAATGACTTTGCCGACCGGGCGCGGCGGGTCCCGGGACTGCAGGTCGTCTGGCTGCGATTCGGCAACACCACCAATGCCTCGCTTCAAACCAAACTGGCACCGCATCTGCCGGCCATTGAAGCCGCCCTGATGGATGGGGAGTCCTTGATCGAAATCCGCATCGACCCAGGATAAGATGCGCGACTATATCTTTCCAGCGCGAGAACCCGAGTGCGGTCACAAGAAAAGGCCAGACGCCAACTCTATCCGCCGGTGGAACCCTTCGACCAGGGTTCCCTTCACGTGGGCGGCGGTCACTCCGCCTACTATGAGCAGAGCGGCAACCCCCAGGGAAAGCCTGCCGTCTTCGTACATGGCGGGCCCGGCGCCGGCGGCGACGTGGGGGCACGGCGATTCTTCGATTCGTCCGCGTACCGGATTGTCGTATTCGATCAGCGCGGCGCGGGCCGCAGCCGGCCCTTGGCGTCATTGACGGAAAACACCACCTGGCATCTCATCGCCGACATGGAGCAGTTGCGCGAGCATTTGGGCATATCCCAATGGCTGGTGTTCGGCGGATCCTGGGGTAGCACGCTCGCGCTCGCCTACGCTCAGTGCCACCCGGGGTCGGTCAGCGAACTGGTGCTTCGCGGGATATTTTTGTTGCGCAAGAAGGAGATCGACTGGTTCTATCAGCGCGGCGCCAGCGAAATTTATCCGGACCAATGGGCGCGTTTTCTGCAGCCGATTCCCGTCGATGAGCGTCACGACCTCCTCGGGGCCTACCACCGGCGATTGACCGGCAGCGACCGGGAGATCAGGCTCGAAGCCGCCAGGGCCTGGTCCGTCTGGGAGGGATCCACCAGCTTTCTGGCCTCGAATCCGAAACGCACGCAGCAGTTTGCGGCGGCGGATTTTGCCGTGGCGCTGGCCTGCATCGAAACGCATTACTTCATCAACACGGGGTTCTTTGAAAGTGAGAACCAGCTACTGGATGGCGTGGATGCGATCCGGACTATCCCGGCGGTCATCGTCCAGGGCCGATACGACGTGGTGTGTCCCATGGTGAGCGCGTGGGAACTGGCCGCACGTTGGCCCGAGGCTGATTTCCGGGTGGTGGGCGATGCCGGGCACTCCGCCTACGAGCGGGGCATCACGCATGAACTCATCTCGGCCACGGACGCCTTCGCACGCGCCGGATGACCGCACCCGCCAGAAAATTGCTGGTCAACGCCAGGCTGGTCAACGAGGGCGAGGTCACGGAGACCGACGTACTCATCGAGGGTGAGCGCATCGGCAAGACCCAGTCGGGGATGACCGCTTCCGCAGCCGACGAGGTCATCGATTTGCGCGGCCGGTATCTGCTACCGGGTTTGATCGACGATCAGGTCCACTTTCGCGAGCCCGGGCTCACCCACAAGGGTTCGCTGGCATCGGAGTCACGGGCGGCGATACGCGGCGGAGTGACCAGCGTGATGGAGATGCCCAACACCGCGCCGCCAACCACGGACCGGCGGGCGCTCGCGGACAAGCGCGCCCGGGCCCGCGGCCGCTGTTTCGCCAATTACGCCTTCTACCTTGGGGCCACCAACGACAATGTGGAGGAGATCCGGCAAGTCACCCGGGCGGATGCCTGCGGAATCAAGATCTTCATGGGAGCCTCCACGGGCAACATGCTGGTGGACAACCCCCGGACGCTGGAACGAATCTTTGCCGACGCCCCGCTTCCCGTGGTCACCCACTGCGAGGATACGCCGACGATCCTGGCCAACGAAGCGCGGTTTCGGGCGCGTTACGGCGACGATGTGCCCATGGAGGCACATCCGCGGATTCGCTCCGAGGAGGCCTGTTATCGCTCATCCTCCCTGGCAGTGGATCTCGCCAGGCGCCATGGAACACGGCTGCACGTGCTGCACCTCAGTACGGCCCGGGAACTGGAACTTTTCCAGGCCGGTCCCCTGGCGCAGAAGCGCATCACGGCCGAGGTATGCGTGCATCATCTCTGGTTCGACGAGTCCCGCTACGCTGATCTGGGCAGCCGCATCAAGTGCAATCCGGCCATCAAGACCGCGGCGGACAGGGCAGGGCTTCTCGAGGGGGTCCGCGATGACCTGATCGACGTCATCGCCACCGACCACGCGCCGCATACGCTGGAGGAAAAATCCCGATCGTACTTCCAGGCGCCGGCCGGGCTGCCGCTGGTACAGCACTCGCTGCAAATGCTCATGGAGTGTCACTTGGCGGGAGAGATGTCGCTGACCAGCATCCCCGAGAAGACCGCGCACAATCCGGCATTGCTGTTCGGCATCGCCGACCGGGGTTTTGTCCGGGAGGGCTACTTCGCCGACTTGGTGGTTGTGGACGTGGCCAAGGGCGAGGTGGTGACGGCGTCGGGACTGGACTACAAGTGCGGCTGGTCGCCCCTGGAGGGGGAACGCTTCAGCACCAGCGTCCACATGACGATACTCAACGGCAACGTCGTTTTCCGGCGCGGCCGGGTTGCGGAGCAACCCCTCGGCCGACCTCTCGACTTTGCGGCGTCTGAGCGGACCGCTTGAAAAAGTGGGGATCCGATCGGTCGTCCTGTCTGTGTTGACGACTTTGCCGGGGAATACCACGGGTCCCCAATTGGCCTCCCGGCCTGGCCCGCACATCGGTGAGAGGTGCGGGCTAGCGCCGCATTGCGCATAGGCGCACGATGCGGATAGCGGATCAGGCGGGGGGATTGGTGGCTTCCCGCCGATCCTTTCGCAAACCCCGATCGAACAAGCGGCTGAGCCAGCCCCGGATTCCCGGGCGGTCGGCTGCGGCGTCGACGATCCCGTCGTGAATCGCCTGTTCCAGCCGGGTCTGCAACCGATCCCGATACTGCGCGTCCACGGTCTGGGCGTAAGCCACCATGTCTTCGGCAAAACGGGCTTGCCGATCCCGGTACTCCGCCGCTGCGTAAGCGCCGTTGACCGTGATCTCCTCCAGGGCTTGCCGCGGCTCGCCTGCGAGGGCGGTATTGGCCCCGAGGCCGAGCACGACAAGGGCTGCTGTCGTAGAACTGATGTGTCGTGTGTTCATGGTCGTACTCCTTACGTTGATGTCCATACCTAACATTGCTGCCCTTACATATGCATAAGGCGTGCCAACTCGACTGCTCACGGAAATCAGTCACTTAGCGATGCCCCTAATCACGGAAAACCGTTAATTAACGGAAAACCGTTGATATGAGTCACGGTTTTCCGTACCATGCCGCCGATGAACGTTGACTACCGCAAATTGTTTCGCATGAGTCCGGCCCTTGCGGTCGCTCTGGAGCCGGATGAATATTTCGTTGACGCCACCGATGCGTGGCTCCACCGCTTTGGTTACACGCGGGACGAGATCGTCCGGTTACGTGCCCGGGAGCTGGCAAGTCCGGCTGCTAACCGGCGCATCGAGAACAACTACCTGCCGTTGCTTCGCAGGACGGGCCGCCTGATTGGCGTACCGGTCGACCTGCGCACGAATTCGGGCGAGAAGGTCGATTGCCTCGCCGACGTGACGGCCGACGGCGAGGGCCAAACCGTCGTGGTCTACGCCGAGGTGGGCGAGGAAACGCGCATGGAGGAGCAGTACCGGGACTTGTACCGCGATACACCGGCGATGATGCATACGGTCGATAGCCAGGCCCGAATCGTGCACGCAAGCGACCGGTGGCTTTCAAAGATGGGCTATCGGCGCAAGGAAGTCCTGGGTCGGCAGATCACGGATTTCATCGCCCCGGACAGCGGTCTGGACCAGCAGTCGGTAATGAACATCATCGCCCACGGCGATCTGGACAACGAGCCGCGAAACTACATGACCAGGTCCGGTGACGTCATTGAGACGCTGGTTTCCTCGCGCGTGGACCGGGAAGCCGACGGCCAGGTCAAGCGTATGCACGTCGCCGTAAAGGACGTGACCGAGCGGAACCAGGCCGAGCGGCGCCTCCGGGCCGCCTTCGAGGAGAACGCGAAGCTCCGCGAGGAGTTGGAGCAGGAGCGCGACTACCTTCGCGAGGAAGTGCACGTATCAATGAATTTCGGGCGCATCATCGGCGAAAGCACGTCACTGAAGAAAATGCTCGCGCGCGTGGAAGCGGTGGCGCAGACGTCCGCCAGCGTGCTTATCCAGGGGGAGTCGGGTGTCGGCAAGGAGTTGGTGGCACACGTCATTCACGCCCGCAGCCCCCGCGGGGACGGCCCCCTGGTCAAGGTCAATTGCGCGTCCATCCCCAGCGAACTTTTCGAAAGCGAGTTCTTCGGCCACGTCAAGGGCGCGTTTACCGGCGCCCACCGGGACCGGGTCGGGCGCTTCCAACTTGCCGACGGCGGTACGCTGTTCATGGACGAGATCGGGGAGATTCCGCTGGCTCTGCAGGGCAAGCTGCTCCGCGTGCTTCAGGAGAGTGAGTTCGAGCAGGTGGGCAGTGACCGGACGCGCTCCGTGG
Organism: Candidatus Rariloculaceae bacterium; assembly: GCA_965237785.1. Taxonomy (GTDB): domain Bacteria; phylum Pseudomonadota; class Gammaproteobacteria; order Steroidobacterales; family Rariloculaceae; genus UBA6522. The sequence continues at coordinate 2,926,183 of OZ250159.1, read as the reverse complement.
ACGTGCGGATGGTTGCGGCAACCAATCGGGATCTCGACAAGGCGGTGGAAGAGGGCTCGTTTCGGGAGGATCTCTACTATCGTCTTAGCGTTTTTCCCGTCGAGGTCCCGCCGCTGCGCGAACGTGGCGACGACATCGTGCAGCTCGCCTGCCACTTTCTGGAGAAGGTTTGCCAGGATTTCGGGCGCCGGCCCTTGTCGCTTACCCGCGAACACGTGGCGCTGATGAAGAGATACGAATGGCCGGGAAACGTGCGCGAGCTCAAGAATGTCATCGAACGCGCGGTGATCCTGTCGCGAGGCAAGGTCCTGCGCCTGGATTTGGCGATGGCTGACAACCCGCGTTCGACTTCCGCGCCGTCCAGCGAGCCCGCGCAGCGCGATACGCCCGCGTTGATGAGCGAGAACGAGTTCCTGGAGCTGCGGAAGAACAACCTGCTGGCGGCGCTGCGGGCAAGCGGCTGGAGGGTATCCGGGCCCCGCGGGGCGGCCGCGCTCGTGGGCCTCAAACCGTCTACCTTCACCGACCGGATGAAAAAATTCGGTATCGCCCGGTCGAGGACGGAGCGAACTTGAGCCAATACTATTGATATATTGATAACTTATCGGCAGATTTGACTCTGCCGCCGGGCGGTAGCACGCTATTCTCCCGGCATCACCGAGGCAAAACCCATGTCCGACAAAGAGCCGACCGTGGATTCGACCAGACGTACGTTACTGGCAACGGGAGCCGCGGTTGCGGCGGCAGCCGCTGCGCCGCGGGCATTCGCACAACAATCCACTGAACAAGGAGAAATAGCGATGCCGTTTTACGAGAATGGCGACGTCCGTATCCACTACGAGGACACGGGCACCGGCTTTCCCCTGTTGCTCATCGCCGGCGGAGGGTTGAACTCCGTACTCTCCAACATCGTCGAAAGGTCGCCTTTTAACGCTATCGAGGAATTTGGCGCCGAGTACCGCTGCATCACGATGGATCTTCGCAACGCCAACGGCGGCCATTCTTCCGGCCCGCTTGCGATCGACCGACCCTGGGACGCATACACCGACGATCACCTCGGCTTGATGGATCATCTGGGCATCGATAAGTTCATGGTAATGGGCTTCTGCATCGCCGGCCCGTTCATCTGGAACCTTCTGGAGAGGGCGCCGGAGCGGGTCGTCGCCGCGGTGTTGGCCCAGCCCGTCGGTTTCGACCCGGAGACACCCGACTTCTTCTACGAAGGCAACATGACCGGATGGGGCCCAGACCTGGTCGCGCGCCGGCCTGAGATTACGATGCCGATGGTCGAAGCCTTTCTGAACACGATGTTTCGCACCAATGCCGATTTCGTTTTCACCGTGACGCGCGATTTCGTGCGCGCCTGCGAAACCCCGATACTTGTCCTGCCGGACGACACTCCGCCGCACCCGTACGCCGCCGCCATGGAGTCCGCACTTCTAGCGCCGAATGCCCAAGTGAGCCTCTTTCCGTGGAAGCAACCCCCAGACCGGATTCCCCTGGCGGTGCGCCACATACGCTCATTTTTGCGAGCACATCGACCTGGGGCAGACGCGTAGGACACCGCCTTGCCAGGTAACTGGATCTACCGGGGTTGAGAAATCTTTCTGGGCATGAGATTGACCCCAGCGGATAGTGGGGCGTATGGTCTGAGCAACAATAACAGGGAGCCTTGGCTGGTGCCTGAGGCCTCGCGGCTCGCGCTGAGGCGATGCCGGTTTGGAGATTTCAAGGGGGGAACAATGAACAAACGTATTCTGACAATTGCGGCGGCCTGTGCGGCTATTCTGGTAATCATTCTGCTAGGCACCCGACCTGATGTGCAGGTGCAGGTGCAGGAGCAGGAGCAGGTGCAGCCGCTGCCTGGTGCCGGGTTCGCGGCGGTCCCCGGCCTCAAGGGCGGGCAAGATCCGTTCGGCCCGTACGACCCGGTGCAGGACTGGCCGAGGCCATTGGCGGAGAGCCTTCCGGACCATGAGGGATGGACCTGGTCACAGGCCACCGATGTCTTCGTGGAGAGTCCCGACCGGGTGCTCGTGGCGCAGAAGGGCGAGTTGCCTGTGCTTCCGGACAACATTCCCAGGACCTGGCTGCCTGAGCTTGGGCCTGGCATCAAGTACCCTGTCGGCGGCCGCGTGCCGTTGCGCGAAACGGCCAGCGCCACCCCCAGCTACGGCAGACCGAACCCAGACGGGCGCAACGGCCGTCCGGGTATCGATTGGCGATGGGAGCACGTCATCGTCGTATTCGACGGCGAGGGCAACATGATTGAAGACTGGTCGCAGTGGGACGACATCTGGGGCCGGCCGCACGACATCGAGATCAGCCCCTACGATCCGGAAAAGCACGTCTGGATCGTGGACGCCGACGCCCACTTCGTCAGCAAGTTCAGCAATGACGGCAAAGAGCGCCTCCTGACGCTGGGCACGCCAGGCGAGCCCGGTGACGACGATACGCACTTCGCCCGGCCGACGTTCCTGGCTTTCATGGACGCCAACACCTGGTATCTGGCCGACGGCTACGACAACACCCGCGTGATCAAGTACGACATTGACGGCAACAAGCTCATGCAATGGGGTGAGAGGGGCACGCCGCCGAACGAACAGCGTCCCGGCTATTTCAACAGCGTGCACGGCATCGCGGTCAACCCGGTCACGCGGCAAGTTTACGTGAACGATCGCAACAACGGCCGCGTGCAAGTGTTCGACGAAAACGGCAACTTCCTGGACCAGTGGAGCATGGGTCCGCGCCCGCCCATGAACATCCACGACATCTACATGGGTGACGACGGTGTGCTCTGGGGAGCCGATCAGGGATCGAGCAAGCTCAACGGCTACGACGCCAACGGCAACTTCATCTATTCGTGGGGAACGTTCGGCGATTGCCAGGGCTGCATGTGGGGCGTGCACGGGTTCCACTCGGACATGGACGGCAATCTCTACACCTCGGAGGTGAGAACCGGCCGCGTTCAGAAGTACACGCCGCGCGCGGGCGCCAACCCCGCGTTCCTCGTGGGCAAGCCCTGGCCGAGGGTCTGGTAGAAAGGCCTCCGTCAGGGATTGAGAATCAACTTCTGGATTCGCCAGTTGTTCAGGTCGGCGATGTACAACACGCCCTCCTGGGAGCAGTCGATGCCGTGAAGCCAGTTGAACTGGCCGAGTTGTTTGCCGGATTCGCCCAGCATGCCGAGGATCTTGCCATCCAGCGATAGCTTGTAGATTCGGCCCGGGTGTTCGTCCCCCGCCCAGAGGTATTGTGGATCCCCCTTGGTAATACACAACGCCCAGGGCCGGGTTTCATCGGGTTGGTCGGGATTGACATTGCCCAGCACCGGCTGCAGCGTCTTGTCGAACGGCACGTTGAGCAGCATGATCCGCTGGAAGTTGCCATCGGGGTCAAAGACCTGGATGCGCCGGTTGGTGCGGTCGGCCACGTAGATGTTACCCTCCCGGTCGGCCTGCATGCTGTGAGGCAGGTCGAACTGGCCTGGCTCGGAGCCGTAGGACCCCCAGGACTCGATCCAGTTGCCGTGCTTGTCGAACTTGGCGACGCGTGAGTTGAGGTAGCCGTCGCTGATGTAGATGTTGTCGTCGGGATCCCAGGCTATGTCGGTGGGCCCGCCGAAAAAGCCGTCCACTTGAACCGCGTCGGCGCCGCTGACGTGTTCGTACTCGTCGAAGCCCTCCGGCCGTCGGCCGAGATTCATGACCACGTAGCCGGCCGGATCGAACTTGATCGCGGTATTCGCGCCCTTGTCGACAACCCACAGATTGTCGTACCGGTCGTAACGAATCGTATGCGCGTAGCCCAAGCCGTAAACGTTCTGGCCGATCTCGCGCAGGAAGTAGCCGTTGGGGTCGAACTCCAGGAGTTGCGTGGTGGCGTTGCGATAGAGCGGCCCGCCGGAGTTGGCCGACCCCGGATGGTTCAGGACCATGATATGGCCGTTCGAATTGACCGCGACCCCGAGGGTCTCGCCGAGGTTCATTTCCGGCGAATACTTGAGGAAGTTGGGTTCCGAAACGTACGGAATCAGCGGTACGTCGTAATCGACCTGTTCGGCCGAGACAATCGGCGCCGCCAGCGTCAAGAGCAGAAACGTAAGCACTCTCATCGAAAACTCCTCCAAGTCAAATTGAACGGAAACCTGTTTACCAGGGGGACGTCCACGGTGGACTACCGACGCGCGGCCGCCTCCTGTCACCGCACGGCGATGGGCCGAACCGGGGAACCGGTCGCGCCCTTGATCCGCTCGGTCAAGGCCAGGAACAAGAACTCGTGCACATTGTCGCCCGCGAGTTCGCGCAACTCCATGTTCTCAAGCATCGGGACGCCCTCGGCGAGGAACAGCATGCGGTGCACGTTTTCGGTCGAAGGCCGCGGCCTGACCTCCACGCAGCAACTGTCGGCGCCCACCAGCGAGACCTTTCGGTCGATCAACCAGCGGGTGACCTCGGCGTAGATGCCGGGAGAACCTTCGTTATCGCCGGCGCCGACATAGGAGTCGTTGTACTTCGACGGGTTTGTCCAGTTGACCGCCCAGCCATAATTGAACAGCACCGCGTCGCCCTGACTCACCGAATCCTCGTCCATGTTCTGCCGCGCCAGCGCGCCGCGCACGTCGGTCATGGTCACTTCGTAACCGGCGGGAAGGCTGTCCATGTCCTTGTAACCCGCGATATCAATCAGGATCCCGCGAGTGATAAAGGGTTTCATATGCTCCACGCCGAGCGCCTCAAGCCCGCCCAGCCCCTGGTTGGCGCCGGTCATTTCCTCCGCGGTGATACCGTTGTAGAACACGGTCTTGATGGAGCCGTCCGCCATCTGAACCGTTTCGCCCTGATGTCCAAGGGCATCGAACTGCGTGCCCATCTGGCCGATGAAGCCGGTGAAGTAATCGCGGTGGACCACGCCTTCGCCGGCGCTGGTCGGTGCCGGAGTGGGAACGACGCTGAGATAGTAGGGCCTGGATCCGTATTGGGGCATGTTCGTCTCGTACGGATGGCCGAGTTCATAGGTCTGGCCGGTGCGGGGAATCTGCAGGGCTTCAAGAATCTTCTCCGGCGTCACGTAGTTCGAGGCGCCGGCCTGATCCGCGGGGCCATGGGGGGACGGCCACCAGGGGCCCTGGTCACGGGTTTGCCCGAAACCGGGCGGTGCGGCCACCAGGCATGCGGCCGCCGCAATTGAAATAAGCGACAGTGGTTTTGCGATCATCCTATTCTCTCCTGGTTGCGCCGCGCATCCCCGCCTCCGTCATCAAGATCGTCACCACCTGGGCGCTCTGCATACGCGCCCTCGCGGGGCGAATCGGAGAGCGATTCAGGCTAGCCCAGCGATTCCTGGCGCGGCCTCAGCCTCCTGCGCCGGCGCCGGCGCCGCCAATCCACCGCGCGGTATCCCAGCAACAGCGCGAGCACGGCCAGATAGAGCAGCGGCTCGGATATGTCGATCTTGACCTGCCACAAGAAGTGCACCGCGCCGAGAATGCCGATCGCATAGACCAGTCGGTGCAGTTGCTTCCAGCGGCGACCCAGCCGCCGCTGCATGGCGTTGGTGGACGTGACCGCCAACGGGATCATCAGTACCAGGCCGAGGAAGCCGACGGTGATGTAGGGCCGCAGGGTGACATCCACGAGCAGCGAGCGCCAGGCGAGCCCCTGATCCAGGACCGCGTAGGTGACCGCGTGCAGCACAATGTAGCCGAATGCGGCGAGGCCCAGGGAGCGCCGCAGCGCCACCAGCCAATTCCAGCCGGTTTGTTTTCGGATCGGCGTGATTGCGAGCGTGAGAACCAACAGATTCAGACCCGTCTTGCCGAGCGTATGCAGCACCATCTGCACCGGATTTGCGCCCAGGTTGCCGTATCCCGCGGCCCGTGCCACGAGCACCACGAAGGGCAGCAAGCAGGCAATGACGACCAGCGCCTTGATCAGCGCCAGGTTACGCCGGGTCATGGCACGCCGACGTCTCGGCGTCTCGACGCTCTCGCTACATGCATCCGGTATCTCGGATAGCGTTGACAGGCCCTAGTAATTCTTCATGAGGTCGAGGCCGGAGTACAGGCTCGCAACCTGGTCGGCGTAACCGTTGAAGAGCCGCGTCGGAATGCGGGACGAGAACAGCCCGGATCCCAGGACGCGCTCCGAGGCCTGGCTCCATCGGGGATGATCCTTGTCGGGATTCACATTGGAATAAAAGCCGTATTCCCGCGCGCTGGCCATGTTCCAGCTGGTTTGCGGCCGGTCCTCCATGAAGCGGATGCGGACGATGGACTTGATGCTCTTGAAGCCGTACTTCCAGGGCAGGATCAGGCGCAGGGGCGCGCCATTCTGGTTGGGCAGCACCTGTCCATAGAGGCCGACGGTCAACAGGGCCAACGGGTGCATGGCCTCGGCAATGGTCAGCCCTTCGCGATAGGGCCAGCGCAGGACCGGATAGCGGACACCCGGCATCTGCTCCGCATCGTTCAGGGTGAAGAATTGCACATACCGCGCCTTGGAGGTCGGCTCGAAACGCTTCAGCAGGTCGCCCAGGGGGAAGCCTACCCAGGGCACCACCATGGACCAGGCCTCCACACAGCGAAACCGGTACAGCCGATCCTCCAGCGTGTGACCCTTGAGCAGGTCCTCGAGAGCGAATGTGCCGGTCTTTTCCGCTTCGCCCTCCACGGTGACGGACCAGGGAAGCGGTCTGAGGGTATGCGCGTTATTTGAAGGGTCGGTTTTTCCGGTCCCGAACTCGTAGTAATTGTTGTACCCGGTGATGTCCTCGAAAGCCGTGGTCTCCGCCTCGATGTCGTTCGGCCAGGATTCCAACTCGTTGAATTGCCCGTCCGCCGGAAACGGTGAATTGCGTTCCGGGCGTTGACCGTCCGCGAGCGGCTCAAGATCGGGGTAGCCGCCGTCCATGGCCTGGCCCCAGGCATTTGCGGCCGGGAGGAGTCCGGCGGCCAGTGCCGCCTGCAATATTGACCGCCGCTGGCGAAAAGTGGATTCGGGGGTGATTTCGGAAGGTTTGATGTCCGGGGGGCGCTTGATCGACATGGTCTCGTCCTCGCAGTCGCAGACGGTGCTCGTTGGCCCAATCTTGCAACCGTTTGGGAAAAATGGCCAGCCTTGGCCCGAATATCGCACCAATCTTCCGCAATGGCCGTCGGTCGGCTCGCGATTGCGGGGTGTTTTGCCGGCCTTGCCGCGGACTGAATTTCACGGCGCATCGATGCGCCATCTCCGTTACAATCTACCGCTTCAAAACCCGGCTAAAACGGGTTCAGACAACAATTTTTTCCAGGGGACGCCTATGAAGCTGATAACCGCTGTAATCAAACCCTTCCGTCTTGACGACGTGCGCAATGCCTTGGCCGAGGTCGGCGTACAGGGCATGACGGTGACCGAAGTCAAGGGATTCGGGCGGCAACGGGGCCACACGGAACTCTATCGGGGCGCCGAATACGTGGTGGACTTTCTTCCCAAGGTCAAAGTGGAGGTTGCCTTGACCGAGGACATGGCGGAGCGAGCGGTCGAAGCCATCGTGGAATCGGCTCGCACCGGAAAAGTCGGCGACGGAAAAATCTTCGTCACCGATCTTGCCGAGGTCTACCGTATTCGCACGGGTGAGACCGGCGACCAGGCCATCTGATCGGGGGAGCGACAGTGAAAAAATTAACAACAACCCTCTTGACGATGGCCTTGTTGCCAGGGGCCGCGTGGAGCCAGGCGCTCGACTCCGGCGATACGGCGTGGATGTTGACGGCCACCGCCCTTGTTCTGTTCATGACGCTGCCGGGACTGGCCCTGTTTTACGCAGGATTGGTCAGGAGTCGCAACGTCCTGTCGGTGGTGATGCAGTGCTTCGCCATCGCCTGCCTGGTGTCGGTCATCTGGGTCGTCTGCGGCTACAGTCTGGCGTTCGGCGGCACCGTCGGAGGATACGTCGGCGACCTCTCCAAGGCCTGGTTGAGCGGGGTCGGCATGGACGCGCTGAGTGGTAGCTACCCGGAAACGGTATTCGTCATGTTCCAGCTCACGTTCGCGATCATCACCCCGGCGCTGTTCGTGGGCGGCATTGCCGAGCGCATGCGATTTTCCGCCCTGTTGTTGTTTGCCGGCGCCTGGGTGGTGCTGGTCTACTTCCCGGTTGCCCATTGGGTTTGGGGCGGCGGCTGGCTTGCCGAAATGGGATTCCGTGATTTCGCCGGCGGTGCGGTGGTCCACGTGACCGCCGGAGTGGCGGCATTGGTGGCAGCGTTGGTACTCGGAAACAGGAGTGGATTCCCGGATACCGCCATGCCACCGCATAACCTGCCCATGACCGTGACCGGCGCCTGCATGCTTTGGGTGGGCTGGTTCGGTTTCAACGCCGGCAGCGCGTTGGCGGCGGACGGCGCCGCGGGAATGGCCATGCTCGCAACCCACATCGGCGCCGCGATGGGCTCGTTGACCTGGATGACCGCCGAGTGGGTCAAGTACGGCAAGCCCAGCGTTCTCGGGATCGTCACCGGCATGATCGCGGGTCTTGCGTCCATCACCCCAGCGTCGGGTTTCGTGGGACCGATGGGTGCGTTGATTATCGGTATAGCGGGCGGATTGGGTTGCTTCCTGGCGACTCAATTCATCAAGCGAAAGCTCAAGATCGACGATTCGCTGGATGTCTTCCCCGTCCACGCCGTGGGCGGCATGATCGGCCTGCTGCTGACGGCGGTGCTTTCCGTTGCCAGCTTCGGGGGCGTGGGGCTCGACGAGGGTGTGAGCGTTGCGGGCCAGTTGGGCGTGCAGGTCATCGGCATCGTCGCCACCTTCGCCTGGTGTGCGCTATTGAGTTTCGGCTTGCTGAAAGCCATCAACGCCATCGTGCCGCTGCGGGTATCCGTCGAGGAAGAGACCGAAGGTCTGGACCTGGTGCTCCACGAGGAGTCCGGTTACAACCTATAGCGCGGTCACAACCTATAGCTCTGCCTGGGAACCGGTGGGGAGTCTCAGGATTACCTTGAGGCCCCCGCCGGCCCGGTTGGCGGCGGTGGCTTTGCCGCCGTGCAATTCCATCACCCGGGCGGTGATGGCGAGCCCGATCCCCTGTCCCGCGCCGCCTCGAGTCACCTTGCCATGGTCGCGGCTTTCGTCGGCCCGGTAGAGGGGTTCGAAAATGCGCGGCAGGTCCTCCGCCCTCACACCCGGTCCGCGGTCCTTCACCGTAAGCACGATCTCGCCGTCCGCTGACGCGATCTCGACATCGATGGGCCCGGCGTCGCCGGCATAGCTGAGCGCGTTGCGGATCACGTTCTCCACCGCGCTGGCGATTCCACGGGGGTCGCCAAAAAACTGCTGCCGCGGCTCAGCGCAATGCAGGTTGACCGTGGCATCGGGGTGTTCGTAGCGGGCGTCCTGCACGATCCCCCTGACAAGCTCGTCAAACGCCATCCGCTCGCGAATCGGTTCCTGCCGCGTGCGTAGTCTCGCCAGGGTCATGAGCTGTCCGATGAGGGCATCGAGTCGTTCGGCCTCCCGCTCGATGCGCTCAAGATCGGGCTGCGCCTGCTCGTTGGCCTTGCGCTGTGCCAAACCCAGCGCCATGCGAATTCGGGCCAGCGGCGAGCGCAACTCATGGGAGATGTCCCTCAGCAGGGTCTCCTTGTCGGTTACCAGCGCCTGAATCCGCTCGGCCATGGTGTCGAAGTCGCGGGAGAGAATGCCCACTTCGTCGGTGGTCCAACCCCGTTTCGGCCCGCCGACCCGGGTGTCCAGGGCGCCGGTGGCCAATGCCCGGCTGGCACGCTGCAGCCGGGCGATGGGCGCGGAGATGTATCGCGCCAGGAAAAGCGACGTCAGCGCCGCAATCAATAGCGCGATCGCGCCAATGGCGAGCCGGGAGCCCGGCCAGGCCAGCAAGCCGAACACCGATACCGGTGGACGCACGAACAGCAGCCGGTACTCGTCGCCGTCGGCTCCCACGAGATGTGGCGTCAACTGCGCCGGGCGCAGGTTGGACGGCCTCTGCGGGCGAGATTCGCCGTCCCGGTCGGGTGAGCCGGGTCGCCTGTCCGGTCCGCCAAAACCCATGCCGTCATTGGGCCGGTTCCCGCCAAGGCGCAGCAGCCGCCGCATCTCCCCCGGCATTGCCCGGCCGAGCAGTTCGTCGCCGCGGTCGTCGACAACCAGCAGCAGCAATCCCGACTCCTGGCGAGTATTTTCTGACAACCACTCGCGCAGGCCTCGTTCTCCGCCCTGTTCCAATACCAACGCGGCTTCGTTCACCATGGGGTCATGGGCCTCGATCCTGACCGGGTCGAACGCGTCCCTCGCAAACTGGAAGCTGACGTACACCGTGGCGACCAGGGTCGCCGCCATGGCTGCGCCGAACGAAAGAAAGATTTTCAGAAACAGGCTCATTTCCCGGGCCCGAAGTCAGCCGTGCGCGGGAATCAGCACGTAACCGCTGCCGCGCACGCTGCGAATGGGCGAATCCGGGACGCTTCCGGAAGCCAGTTTCTTGCGGAGGTTGCTGATATGCGTGTCCAGGCTGCGGTCGTCCGGCAGCAACTGCCGGCCCAGGGCGGCACGGGTCAGGGCATCCCGCGATACCACCTCGCCGGCGGAGCGCATCAGCGTGACGAGAATGGTGAACTCGGCATTGGTCAACTTGAGCACCTCGCCATCGAGGATTATCTCGCGGCGCTTGAGGTGGGCCGTGAATGCCCCCACCGTAAACTCGGTCGCCTCCTCGGGCACGGTATCGCGGGCCCTGCGCAGGATCGCCTTGATCCGGGCCAGCAGTTCCCTGGGATTGAACGGCTTCGGCAGGTAGTCATCGGCTCCCATCTCCAGCCCCACGATGCGGTCCACGTCGTCCCCCCGGGCAGTCAGCATCAGCACCGGACTCTGCACGCCGCCTTGGCGCAATTGCCGCAGTACGTCGAAACCGGACAACCCGGGGAGCATCACATCAAGGAGGATCAGATCGTACTCATCCTGTTGCGCGCGGCTGAGTCCCTGGGTTCCGGATCCCACCGCCGTCACGGTCATGCCCTCCGGTTGCAGGTACTCGGCCAGCATTTCAGTGAGCTGACTGTCGTCGTCCACCAGGAGCAGTCGATATGCGTGCATCTCCCACCAACCTTGCGCCGTAGCCGCCAAACCCATCGCGTCGGCCGGCGGCGAGCCTCAAATCCGTTTATCTCGCGTCAATATATTGCGCCACGGTGCCTGCGGCGTCTATCGATCGCCGCTGACCTTGAGAAAAGTTGAGACAATCGCCTCAACGTTGCACCACGCGGTCGCTGTGCAGAAAGTCACTTTATGTTGGGGCTGGCCGGCCGCTCGCATCAGCGATTCTCGGCAATGCTCAGCACGGCGCTACCGGTAATATCGCCCGAGCGCAGCCGTTGCAGGGCCTCGTTCGCGGCGTGGAGCGGAAACACCTCGGTCCTGGCGGCAACCGGAACCTGGGCCGCAAGCCGGAGAAAGGTCTCGCCATCGTCGCGGGTCAGGTTGGCTACGGAGCGTATCTGTCGCTCCCCCCACAGCAGCTCATAGGGAAATTCCGGAATCGGCGACATGTGTATGCCCGCGCAGACCACGACACCTCCCTTGCGAACGGCGCGCAACGCCGCCGGTACCAGGGCGCCCACGGGCGCAAAGATGATGGCCGCGTCCAGCGGCTGTGGCGGCCGTTGCTCCGAGGAGCCGGCCCAGGCCGCGCCGAGAGAACGGGCCGAAGCGAGTGCCGAGCGGTCGTTGGGCCGCGTCAGGGCATGAAAACTGCGTCCCTGGAAGCGGATGATCTGCGCGAGAAGTTGCGCCGCGGAGCCGAATCCATAGAGTCCGATGTGCTCCGCGTCAGCGCACATGGCCAGCGCCCGGTAGCCGATCAAACCGCCACAGAGCAACGGCGCGATGTCGGTCGCGGTGGCGGCATCGTCCAGGGGAAAGCAGTAGCGGGCGTCCGCGGCCAGGTATTCCGCGTATCCGCCGGGCCGCGTATAGCCGGTGAATCCGGCGCTGTCGCAAAGGTTTTCCTGGCCGGCGTGACAGTACCGGCAGCGCCCGCAGGTATACCCCAGCCACGGTACGCCCACGCGCTGCCCCGGCCGGAGCGCGTCGCTGGCGGATTCCACCACTCGGCCCACAACCTGGTGACCCGGAATCAGCGGATAGGGAATGTCGGGCAGTTCGCCGTCCAGCAGGTGGAGATCCGTGCGGCAGACAGCGCAGGCCTCGACGGAGATGAGAACCTGCCCGGGTGCGATCGCGGGCTGGCGCAGGCGCCGTGGGACAAGCTCCTGTCCCGGACCCTCAAGCACCATTGCATGCATGGCTAACGCCTCGGCAGGTCAGCGTCACTCGGCAACAAAGTAGCGGAACTCGTGGCTGTAGGACACCGCTGCCGTTGCCGCGGGCTCGCCGTCCACGAAGCGCGGGCGGAAACTTGCCTCGGCCAGCCGGCGCGCATATTGGGCGTCCAAAAGCCCGGGAGGTTCCGATTCGACGATGGCGATATTCGCCGCCTTCCCTTCGGGGGTCACCGAGAACTGCACCCCGATGGAACCCCACGCGTAGGCGCCCCGGCCGCCCCGGCGATCCACGGGCGTGGGCGGTGGAACGAAGTAGACAAGCTGCGGCGCGGCGAAGAATTCGGCGGCGAGCGTCGGCGCCCCGGCCTCGAGCGCTGCGTAGGCTTCCCGGTAGTATTCCCGCGCCGCTTCGGTGCGCCGCCTGGCCAACTCCCAGTCGCCCAGCACGGCGAGCGCGCCGGCGCGCTGGGACGGCGTCGCGTTCGTGCTCGACTCAAGCACGCGCTGTAGCTGCCTGCGGGCCGCTCTCGCGTCCCCCAGAAGAATATCGATGGCCACCATCTCGCTTAGCGGTATCAGCAAGCGGCCGTCATCGTCGCCAAAATGTTCGCGCTGGATGGCGGCGATGGCCTCATACTCTTCCCGGGCCAGCATTCGCATTCGGGAGCGATCGTAGTAGTCGGCCAATTGATTCCGAAACGGAATCGTGCCCGGGTCATCTTCTCCGAACCGGCGCTGCGCCACGGTCAGGCGTTCCCGTTGCAAATTCAGCGCTTCAAGCGTATTTCCCAATTGCAGGTGAGCGCGGCCGAGTTCATCCAACAGCGGCGCCTGCTCCAGATTGAACAAGCCGAGATTCCGTTGGGTCACATGCCGGGCTTCCTCGAGCACGGCGATCGCCTCCACGGGCTGATCGTTGAGCAGGTAGATCCGGGCAAGTTCGGCATAGGGTTCGATCAGCATGGGCGAATACTCGCCGAGTTCGGCGACGAGTTCACCGATTCCCTCAAGGTAGCTCGCCTGGGCCTCGTCCAGTTCGGCGCGGTCGCGCTGCAGCCTGCCTCGCTCGATGGGTTCCTGCGCATCGGCCGCCGCCGCGATGCAGGCGGCCACCAGGAGCAGGGATCGCCAGCGGCGAAGATCCGGGTGACCGACGACGGTCACTCGTCGTCCGCTGCCCTTGGCGTGTAGTAGAAGGTGAAATCTCTCGCGATTCCCGAGGCCACGACGGGTTCCCCGTCGACCAATCGCGGCCTGAAACGGGACCGTGCAATGGAGCGGGCGCTGGATTCGTCCTTCAATCCCGGCGGTACGGATTCCAGGACCGAGACGTTCGCCGTTCGTCCGGACGTCAGCACATCGAAGGTCACCAATACGTGCCCGGCTTGCGCGCCAGGGTCGCCCAGGTCTGCAAGGCCGCGGGTGCTCGGGTACTCGTGCAGTACGTAGTCGGGCTCGAAAAACCAGCGTCTTTGCACTGCCTCGCCGTCCTCGACTTCACTCAACAGGCTCCAGGCCCGGCGGTACTCGTCTCCGGTCGGACCGATCTTGCTGAACGCCGTGTTCCAGTCGCCGATGTCCCGCAACACCCTTGCCATCTGCAACGTGTCCGGCTCCGGCTCGGCCTGGAGGAGCTCCAGGGCCCGTTTCAGGGAGCCGACCCCGCGCCCCTCGGGCAGCTTCTGCACGCGAAAGCTGTTACCGATCTGTCGTAGCGGCTGGGCCAGCATCGGGCTGTCCTTGCCGTCCACATTGCGGATGACGGTCATCGCCCGCCCGTAGTAGTCGCGTTCCTGCTGGAAGCGATACCCGTTTCGCAACCACAGGGCATGTTCGTAGAGTGTTGGCAGGATCTCCAGGGTATCCGGTCCGTGGATTCGCTCCATGATCCTGAGCCCATCCATTTTCTGCAACTCGGCTTCCTCATAGAGCTCCATGCGGATCATGGAATTGGCGATATGGTTAAGAATTTCGACCTGTCTCTCGTTGAGAAGCCCGCCGACCCGGCGGCTGACCGTGCGCGCCTCCTCCAGGGCGGTCACCGCCTGTGGGTGCTGGTCCAGGGCCTGATATGTCACGCCAAGGCCGATCAGCGGCATTATGACTGAATCGGCAAAATCACCCCCGACAGCCTGAAATATTTCCACGGCGGCGAGGAAATTTCGCTCCGCCTCGTTGTACAGTCGCGCCCGGCGCTGAGTTTCCGCCAGATTCGAGAAAGCCACGCCGCTTTCCGTGGTGCGTTCCCCGAATTCCTCGGCGGCGAGCTCAACCAGCTGCGCGGCGACGGGCACGGCTTCCTGGTATTCGCCGAGGGCGAGGAGATCCCGCAGTGAAAGCTGCGCTTCGAGGCGCGAAATGTATTGCTCGAGCTGAGGCTCCGTCATGTCTTGCGCAGTGGGCTCATCGGTATGCGGAGCGCCGGTGTCCGGCGTCGCTGCATTGCCGATCATTGCGGGGTCGGTCGGCGCGGGCGCGGTGTCGAATGTGGCGCCCTGGGAGTCGGCTACCGCGGCTTCGGGCTCCTGTGCGGCCGCCGGTATCGGGAACCGTGGCGCGAGTAGCGCGCACAGGCACGCCGTCACAGCAGGACCGCGACAGAGTGGAGAAATGGGCCGTCGGTTAGCCATCCTCGGTCATTCTATCCAAAACCGGCGCGCCTCGCCCGATTTTCGGCGTCTCGCACCAGTAGACCGATTTTGGTGGATCGGGTTCCCGATAGGGGGCAATATGGGCTTGTGGCGACGGTTTCCGTGCCTATAATGGCGCGCGGGCCGGGAAGATTGAAACGGATGAGTATCGCGACCACCGTCGGTGACGCCCTTGCGTTCGAAGAGATCGATTTCCGGATTCTTCGGCATACGCCCACAAGTTCGCCGACGCAAGCGGCGGCGACGGCCGGGATTTTGCCGGAGCGTCTGGCGAAAGCCGTATTGTTGAAGGATCCTTACGGATACGTTCTCACGGTCATCCCGGCACTACATGAACTGGACCTGGGGATTCTCCGTACCGAACTTCACCGCCGGTTGACGGTGGCAACGGATGACGATCTGGATGACTTGTTCTGCGATTGCGTGGTTGGTTCGGTTCCCCCCATCGGGCCGTGGTATCGTGTTCCGACCGTGGTAGATATCAGCCTCAAGGTACAGCCGGATATTTTCTTTGAAGCCGGCGATCATCGATCCCTGGTACAGGTCAGCGACACCAGCTTCGCGCGGCTCATGGCAGGAGCCGAATATTTCGCTTTCTCGCGCCCGACCGGAAGTTGACAGCAGGTTGCCAATGAAACCCACCACTACGGACGGCACCGAGTACTTTCACCAGGTTGTGGACTGCCAATGGGGCTGTCCCGCCCACACCGACGTGCCGGAATACATTCGCCTCATCGCGCTCGGGCGATTCAGCGATGCCTACATGCTGAACCGCGTGTCCAACATCTTCCCGGGGATCCTCGGGCGGGTCTGCGATCGTCCCTGCGAACCGGCCTGCCGGCGCAGTCGGGTCGAGGACAAACCTGTGGCGATTTGCCGTCTGAAACGCGTGGCCGCGGACAATCGCGGCGACATCCGCGCGCGGCTCCCGGTGGCGCCGAAACAGAAGAACGGCAAACGCGTCGCCCTGGTCGGCGCCGGATGCGCGTCCCTGGCCGTGGTCAACGACCTGATGCCGCTGGGATACGAATGCGTCATCTACGAGGCGTTGGACAAGACCGGCGGATTGATGCGAACCAACATCCCCTCGTTCCGTTTGCCGGCGTCGGTACTGGATGAGGAAATCGACTACATCGTCGATATGGGCGTGGATCTGCGGCTCAACACGCCGGTAAACAGCATGCGCGAGTTGCTGGCCGAGGGCTACGACGCGATTTTTGTCGGCAGCGGCGCGCCCAAGGGCAAGAACCTCAACATCCCCGGCCGCAACGACAGCGACCGGATCCACGTCGGCATTCAGTGGCTGGAGTCCGTGGCGTTCGGGCATGTGGAGTCCATCGGCAAGAAGGTGTTGATCATCGGCGTGGGCAACACCGCCATGGACTGCTGCCGTACGTCGCTGCGGTTGGGGGCCGACGACGTCAAGGTCATGGCGCGCAAGCCACGCGGATTCTTCAAGGCATCCAACTGGGAGCTTGAGGATGCCGAGGAAGAGCGCGTGGAGATCATTGTCAATCACTCGCCCAGGGAGTTCGTCCTCCGTGACGGCAAGCTGGTCGGCATGAACTTCGAATTGATGGAGTACGACATCGACGACAATGCGCGCATCCTCGAAAGTCGGGTCGTCGGTGAGCAATTCTTCCCTTGCGACGACGTGGTGCTGGCGATCGGCCAGGACAACGCCTTCCCCTGGATCGAGCGGGATCTCGGCATCGAATTCGACCGGTGGGAAGTTCCCGTGGTCGAGGAGGTCACTTTCGAGTCAACGCTTCCGGGCGTCTTCTTCGGCGGCGATGCGGCGTTCGGGCCGAAGAACATCATCTGGGCGGTGGAGCATGGCCATCAGGCCGCCATTTCCGTCGATAAATACTGCAGGGGAACCCCGCTGGAGGAGCGCCTGCCCCGCGGCGTGAATCTGCAGAGTGCCAAGATGGGCCTTCACGAGTGGAGCTACAGCAACGACTTCGACCCGTCGGCGCGGCGGATGATGCCCCACGTGGACCTGAAGCGGCGGTTCAAGAAGCTCGATATCGAAGTCGAACTCGGTTTCACGCTGGAGCAGGTCATCACCGAGGTCGAACGCTGTCTGAACTGCGATCTGCAGACCGTGTTTACGGCGGACCTGTGCATCGAATGCGACGCTTGCATCGATATCTGCCCCGTCGATTGCCTGACGATCGCGCCCAATGCGGACGAGGCAACGCTCAAGCAGAAACTGAAGGCGCCCGTGTTGGAACCGAGCCAGCCGTTCTACGTGTCGGGGCCGCTCAAACAGACCTCGCGTGTCATGGTCAAGGATGAAAACCTTTGCGTGCATTGCGGGCTTTGCGCGGAGCGGTGTCCGACAGCGGCATGGGATATGCAGAAGTCAACCCTGAGCATTCCATACGCCGTCAATGAAGCGGCGGAGGACTTGGCGCGGTGTCAACGAAAAGCAGGATAAACGACTT
Source organism: Candidatus Rariloculaceae bacterium (assembly GCA_965237785.1). Classification (GTDB taxonomy): domain Bacteria; phylum Pseudomonadota; class Gammaproteobacteria; order Steroidobacterales; family Rariloculaceae; genus UBA6522. Next base: position 2,908,793 of record OZ250159.1, on the reverse strand, counting down.
TGTCATTCGCTTGGCAAACGTGAATGGCACGGGTTCCGCCAGCGCCAATGGTCTTCTGATGAAGACCATTTTCCGGATGGGTATCCCGGTCATGGGGAAGAACTTCTTTCCGAGCAATATTCAGGGGCTTCCCACGTGGTACGAGGTTCGCGTCACCAGGGACAAGCACCTGGCGCGCTCCGGAGAGATCGACATCATGGTGGCCATGAATGCCGAGACCTACCAGCAGGACCTCCGGTCCCTGAGCCCGGGGGGCGTATTCCTGTACGACTCGACCTGGCCCCGGCACAGCGTCGTCAACCGCTCGGATGTAACCATTCTCGGCGTGCCCCTGGCGAGGATGTGCAACGAGCACTTCAGCAACGCCAGAGCCCGGATTCTCATGAAGAACATGGCTTACGTGGGGGTACTCGCCGCGCTGCTCGATCTCGATCGGGAGGTCATCGAGGCGGCGGTACGCCAGACGTTCGCCTCCAAGCAGGCGTTGATCCAGTCGAACATGGATGCCATCGAACTCGGCGTCAACTATGCCAACGACAACTTCAACTGCCCGCTGCCAACGCGTGTTGAACGGATGGATGCGACCGCCGGCCAGATCATGATCGACGGCAACACGGCGGCGGCGTTGGGATGCGTTTACGCCGGCGCGACGGTGGGCGCCTGGTACCCGATCACGCCGTCGACGTCGCTCATGGACGGTTTCAAATCCTTCTGCGAGCGATTCAGGGTCGATGAGGAGACCGGGCGGCGCAACTACTGCATCGTCCAGGCGGAAGATGAACTGGCGGCCATCGGCATCGTCCTCGGCGCATCGTGGAACGGGGCACGGGCCTTTACTCCCACCAGCGGCCCGGGCCTTTCGCTGATGAGCGAATTCATCGGCTATGCCTATTTCGCCGAACTCCCGGCCGTGCTATTCGACGTTCAACGCGTCGGTCCGTCGACCGGTATGCCCACGCGCACCCAGCAGGCCGACATTATCTCCGCCGCCTACGCCTCCCACGGCGATACGCGCCACGTGCTGCTGTTTCCGGCCAACCCGCACGAATGCTTTGAATTGTCCGTGATGGCGTTCGACCTGGCGGACCGGTTACAGACACCGGTGATCGTGATGCTCGATCTGGACATCGGCATGAACGACTGGATGTGCGATGAATTTGAATGGGATGACGCCTACCGGCCGGACCGGGGCAAGGTACTCAGCGCCGAGGAATTGGAAGCGGCCGAGTCGTTTCACCGGTACCTCGATGTGGACGGCGACGGCATACCCTATCGAAGCTATCCGGGCGTCAGCGGCAAGGGCGCGTATTTGGTGCGCGGTTCCGGTCACAACAAGTACGGGGCCTACACCGAGGACGCCGAGGAGTACCAGGAGGTTGTCGATCGGCTGAACCTGAAATGGCAGACCGCGGCCACGTTGGTTCCCGAACCTGTCATCGAGAGGCGCATGTCCGCGGAATGGGGAATCGTCTCCGTGGGAAGTTGCGATTTTGCGGTGGCCGAAGCCGTGGAAATTCTGGCGCGCAAGGGCATTCATCTCAGCTGCATGCGCATCAAGGCTTTTCCGTTCGGCGAGGCGGTCACTGAATTTCTTCATCAGCATCAGCGCGTCTTCGTGGTCGAACAGAACCGGGATGCGCAACTGAAGGGTTTGCTCACGCTGGAGACCGACTATCCCAAGGAGCGCATGGAGTCGATCCTGCATTACAGCGGGCTGCCCATCGACCGACGCTGTGTGGTGGAGGCGATTGAAGCGTGCGCGGCCAGGGGAGAAGCGGCATGACATTTATCGCCAAGCCAAAGATCGTTCACAAGGGTCTTTCGCGCAATGCCCTGGGTCTGACGATTCGAGACTACGAGGGCGGCATGTCGACGCTGTGCGCCGGTTGCGGCCACGATTCGGTGACGTCGGCCATCGTCCAGGCTTTTTTCGAGTTGGACATCGCGCCGCATCGAGTGGCCAAACTCAGCGGCATCGGTTGCTCATCCAAAACCCCCGCGTATTTTCTGAGCGCGTCGCACGGATTCAACTCCGTTCACGGCAGAATGCCGTCGGTCGCCACCGGCGCCAGCGCGGCCAACCGCAAGCTCCACCTGATCGGTGTTTCCGGCGACGGCGATTCGCTCTCCATCGGGCTCGGTCAGTTCGCCCACGCGGTGCGCAGAAACCTCGATATGCTCTACCTCATCGAAAACAACGGCGTTTATGGTTTGACCAAGGGGCAGTTTTCGGCCTCGGCCGATGTCGGCACCCAGGCCAAGAAGGGCGAGGTCAACGAGCAGCAGCCCATTGACCCCGTGCAGATGGCCATGGCGCAAGGCGGCTCCTTTGTCGCGCGCAGTTTCTCCGGGGACAAGGAGCAACTGGTGCCGCTGATCAAGGCCGGCCTCAGGCACAACGGGTTCGCATTGATCGATGTGCTGTCGCCCTGCGTCACTTTCAACGATCACGAACACTCCACGAAAAGCTACGCTTATACCCGGCGCTTCTTCCACCGTGCCATGCACGCCGATTTCATTCCCCCCGCCGAGGAGATCAAGGCAGCCTACGACGGCGGCGAAGCGATGTCGGTGGAACTGCATGACGGCAGCAAGATTCTGCTGCGCAAGATCAGCGCCGACTACAACGTTCATAATCGCGGTGCGGCGATCGACTTCATTCGCGCCCACCACCGCCGCGGCGAGATTGTCACCGGAATGCTCTACATCGACGAGGGCGAGCCGGATATGCACGGCATTTACCGCACGCCCGATGAGCCCCTCTGTGAGGTTCCCTACGAGAAACTTTGCCCGGGCACAGAGGTCTTGCGGGAACTTCAGGAGCGTTTTCGGTAATCGACCGCGCACCGCAAACCCTGCCGCTCATAAATCGTCCAGCACGCGTACTGCCGCCACCGCGGTCGCCGGTATGATCGCGCGATGACGCGTATCGCGATGATGGGCAGCGGTGGGGTCGGCGGTTACTTCGGTGGCCGGATGGCCGCGGCCGGCTGCGACGTGACCTTCATCGCGCGGGGTCGGCACCTGGCGGCAATCCGCGAGCGCGGACTGCGCATCGAAAGCCCTGATCTGGGCGGCACTCGAATCCACCCGGCCAGGGCCACCGACGATCCCGGCGAGGTCGGCGCGGTGGACTACGTGATCGTCTGCGTCAAGTTGTGGGATACGGCTGCCGCGGCCAACGCCATCCTCCCCATGCTCGGTCCCCAGACCACGGTCCTGTCGCTTCAGAACGGGGTCGAGGCAGCCGAGCTTGAGAGCGTCGTAGGGTCGCACCGCCTACTGGGCGGCGTCGCGTTCATTGGCAGCGGCATCGCGGCCCCGGGCGTTATCCGCCACGTCGGTTCCATGCAGCGGGTGGTAGTCGGCGAACGCGGTGGGGGTTCCTCCGCCCGGGCGGAACGGCTGCGCGATGCGCTGCAACGCGGAGGCATCGTCGCGGAGGTCAGCGACGACATCGCGCGGACGGTCTGGGAGAAGTTTGTTTTCCTGGTGGGGTTGAGTGGCGCCACCGCGCTGCTGCGGAAGTCCCTGGGGCCGATTCGCGAGGATCCGGATGGGCGCGAGTTGTTGCTCGGAGCGATGCGCGAAACCACGGCCGTGGCCCGCGCCCGGGGAATCGGACTGGAGGCAGGCTTTGCACGCCGGCGGCTCGAATTCGTCGACCGATTGCCGGCGGAAATGACCTCATCCATGCACCACGACCTGGAGCAGGGCAATCGGCTTGAGTTGGACTGGTTGAGCGGCGCGGTGGTCCGGTTCGGCCGCGAGGCGGGCGTTCCCACGCCGGTCAATCAAACGGTAGTCGAAGCGCTGCGCCCGTATGCCGCGGGCCGGCGATGAGACGTCGGGCTCCGGCCAGGTGGCGATCGAGACGCTGCAGGGATTCGAGGCGCGGGTATATCGGCACCTCCAGTGAGAGCTGCGTCGCACGGCATGCGCAGTCCGCCATAGCTATTGCGTCTACAACCAAACCCCCGTCAAAACGGGATCCAGGAACTATCCGGCGACAAGTGCAAATACCCCACGCTGACTCCCTGCCGCCAACCCACTCCGAATCGCACCGGCGCCAGAACGATCTCATCCAGGCGGTTGTAGTTGACGCCGACGCCTCCGACCACGTAAAGGCTGCCCTCCACGCCGCCGAAACGCTGGTATAGATCCTCGATCCGCTCCAGGTCGTAGATGAGCACGAACGCCTTCGTGGCGCTGCCGCCAATGTCAAGACCCAGCGACGGTCCTCGCCAGTAGATCCGACTGGTTGTGCCGTCTGAGAGATAGAGCGTTCCGTGTCCGTAACGCAGGCCCACCCCGATCGCGGCGCCCCCTTCCTCGCCGATGATGTATGCCGTCGGCGGACCGTTGTTCTCGCTGAACACCCGGTTGAGCAGATCGGCGACGCCCTGCGCGCCCCGACCGAAGAAACCTTCGGCGTCCCTGAGCACGGAGTCTTCCTGCATGGGTTGGGCGGGCACGGGACCTGTGGGGACGGGCTGTCGATTGGCGCACGCGGCGAGGGTCAGGACGCAACAGAGAACTGCCGCCCAACGTTGAACTTTCATAACCACTCCCACCGTTAATGAAGTCCGAAGTTCAACAGTTTGAATCCGAAATCGCCAATGTCAACACCTCCAACTCAAACTCGCCAACTTCCTCCAGTGTCCGGCGAGCTATTCGGGCCAGGAGTTGAACAATTCTTCGGCCCGGGACAGGGGATCGTCCGGCGGCCCGGAGCCCTCGCGGGCTTTCCCCGGGGCATCGTCGGGCGCACCCATCGGCTCCTCCCCGAAAAGCGTGGTCAGTTCGGTCCTGGCTCTGGTTTGCGCTTCGAGGTGCTCGCCGGAGAAGGCAGCCGGTGACGGTTTGAAATAGTCGCAGAAATTGGCGCCTTCCTTGTCGGTCACGTCCAGGGCATCTTCTTCGGCGCATTCTCCCGGCACCCGCGGGTCGTACATCCGGCACATCCTGCAGACGTGCAGTTCCGCGCTGCACTCGGGGCAAAGGTCGCCGCCCGAGGGGCGGCGAAAGCGCATCCAGGGAATGGCCGCAGCGGTAACAGGAAAGGTGCTCGCTCATGACTGCGCGCTCCGATGCTCTTATGCTGCGCACAATATCAGACAATATCCGGGATGGATGCCGGCGGATCGAAATCCACGATGACGATGTATTCCGAGAACTGGGTGGCGGTGCTGACGACGCGGGATTGGGGTCAGTCCAGCGAGGCGGGACTGGTGCTGACCGCGTTGCGGATCGACCATGAGATCGACCGGATTGACGGGCGCTGGGTGATCAGTGTGCCGGTGGAATTTGCGACCCAGGCCCGCGCGGAACTCACCGACTATGCCGAGGAGAGCCGGCGGCCGCCGGTCGGCATTCTGCCCATACCCGAGATGGGTAGCGGTTGGCGCGGTGTCATCGTCTATGTCGGCGTACTGTTGGCGGTGGCCGCGTTCGTGCGCGTCGATGCCTGGGGATACGACTGGCTTGGGCTTGGGAGAATCGATTCCACGCGAATTCTGGACGGCGAGTGGTGGCGCACGCTGACCGCACTGACCCTGCACGTGGATTTCAGCCACCTCGCCGGGAACATTGTCTTCGGCGCCTTCTTCGGACTCTATGTCGGCCGCTACCTGGGCGCGGGAGTCGGTTGGGCCGCCATCCTCGCCGGAGGCGCCCTGGGCAACGCGCTCAACGTGCTCATCCAGCCTGGGCGGCATCTTGCGATCGGCGCCTCCACGTCGGTATTCGCCGCGCTGGGTTTGCTGGTGGCCTACACCTGGAGACGCGGCTTCCTCGCGAATACGCCCTGGAGAATGCGGATCGCGCCGGTCATCGCGGGCATCGGGTTGCTCGCCTTCACGGGCACGGGCTCAGGAGTGGAGGGCGACAATGTCGATGTATTTGCCCACCTCACCGGGTTTGTCGCCGGTTTCGGTACCGGTGCAGCGCTGGCGGCGGTCGACCTGCCCCGGGAACCGGACGCCCAGAGAACCTGGGGAGCGATTGCCGCGGTGGCCGTGGTGCTCGCCTGGATCACGGCGTTCGGGTCCGCGGGATAAGTCGGTCCGCGGCGCCTCGACGCCCTCGCCAAGCATATGATGAGACGTTCGGGCTAGCCGATCGCCTCGGCAATCAACTGGAGGAAGTCCGCTTCACAGGTCACGGCCTCGGCTGCCCGCGCATCCACGGTGTAGCCGTACCGGGCGGCGAGCGCCTCGTACTTGGGGCGCCTGTGCGCCACGAGATGGGAAAAAATCCAGCGCACGAACTCATCGGGAACGATCTCCGCCGGCGAGTTCAGGCCGGTTTCCCGCAGGAACCGCTGCAACTGCCTATCCAGGAATTCCTCCTGGTAGTACAAGGGTTTGGGTTCGGAGGTGGAGCGCTGAATCATCGTATCTTCCATCGCCCGATCCGCGCTCAGATAGACGATGACCGTGTTCCTGGCGAGCACCTCAAGCATCCGCGCGTCGTCAAGCTCGCAGAGGCTGCCGCCGGCGTCATTGATGAAGTTCTCGTAGCCGTAGATCTCGTGCGCCTTGTCGATGAACTGTTCCACGTCCCGCATGGCGCCAATTTCGGCACGCTCGTGCAGTCGCTGACGCTCATTGAACCGGTCCACCGTCAGCCCTCCCAGGTCGGCGCGGCCGATCTTGCCAAGGAAGCTGGCTACCGGCGCCAGGTTGTGCACGGTGACGTTGCTGGCAATGTAGATGGAGTCGCTGCGCAGCAGGTCGCGCAGGAAGCCAACCTGCATCGCCTGGCGCTTGATGTTGTCGAGGATGGGTTCCGCCAGGTACTTGGTACCGATGCGGTAGTCGCCTGAGTAGTGAAACCACTCGGACTTTGGAAGCTTGTTGGCGAGCGTGGTCTTGCCCACCCCCGACATACCGAGGAGGGTGATCGCCTTGCGCGGCCAGGCCATGAATTCCGCGGCGGTCATCTTCATGTTGCAGTCCACTCCACCGAAAAAGGGCCGATTATACGGCGTGCGCCAAGCCAAGCGCGTCAGCGGCGTTTCCCTTATGCTTGTGCGATGGATCTGGACGGCTTCCATCCTGCGGTAGCGAGTTGGTTTCGCAGCGAATTTGCCGCGGCAACGGAGGTCCAGCAACGGGCATGGCGTGCGATTCGCAACCGCGAACATACCCTGATCAGCGCACCCACCGGATCGGGCAAGACGCTGGCCGCCTTTCTGGGCGTCATCGATTCTCTGGTGAAGCGTGCGCTTGATCGAGGCCTGCCGGACGAAACCCGGATCCTCTACGTTTCCCCGCTGAAGGCGCTCTCCAACGACATCAGCAAGAACCTGCAGGCGCCATTGGCCGGCATCCGCGAAACCTTGCTGGCGTCGGGTTCTCCCGACGTATCCATCCGCGCCTGGGTGCGCACCGGGGATACGAGCCAAAGCGAGCGAGCGCGCATGCGCCGGCAGCCACCCCATATCCTGGTCACCACCCCCGAGTCGCTATATATCCTGCTGACCTCGGAGTCCGGCCGCCGCATGTTGGCCACGGTGGAGACGGTCATTGTGGACGAGATCCACGCGCTGGCCGGCAACAAGCGTGGCGCTCACCTGGCCGTTTCCCTGGAACGCCTTGCCGCGCTCTGCGCGCGCCCGCCGACGCGGGTTGGCGTTTCGGCGACGACCAAGCCCATGGGCGCCATGGTGGAGTTTCTCGTCGGCACGGACCGCGCCCGTTGCCAGGTCATCGACCAGGGTCATGTTCGCAACTGGGATCTGAAACTGGAACTGCCGTCGTCGCCGCTGGAAGCGATCATGTCCAACGAGGTCTGGATCGAGATCTACGATCGTCTGGCGGATCTGGCGGCCGCCCACAGGACGACCATCGTCTTCGTCAACACCCGCAGGCTGGCGGAACGCGTCGCGCGCCACCTCGCGGATCGATGCGGCCAGGATGAAGTCACCTCGCATCATGGCAGCCTCTCCAAAGAGCACCGATTGAAGGCCGAAGACCGGCTCAAGGCCGGCCAGCTCAAAGTCCTTGTCGCCACTGCATCGCTCGAGTTGGGTATCGACATCGGCGATGTGGACCTGGTCTGTCAGCTCGGTTCTCCGCGTGCGATCGCCACGCTGCTGCAGCGGGTCGGGCGATCCGGGCACGGCGTGGAACGCCTACCCAAGGGGCGGCTGTTTCCGCTCTCCCGCGACGAGCTGGTGGAGTGTGCGGCGCTCCTCGACGCGGTTGCACGGGGGGAGCTGGACGCCATTGCCCTTTGCCGCAAGCCGCTGGATGTGCTGAGCCAGCAGATCGTCGCCGAGGTGAGCATGCGGGAGTGGGAAGTCGATGCGCTGTTCGGCCTCATCACCAGGAGCGCACCGTACCGCGGCCTCTCCCGCGGCGTCTACCTGGATGTCCTGAAGATGCTTGCCGACGGGTTCACCACCCGCCGCGGCCGCCGTGGCGCGTATCTTCACTTCGACCGGGTCAACGGCCGATTGCGGGCGCGCCGCGCGGCCCGGCTGACGGCGCTGACCAACGGCGGCACGATTCCGGACCAGTTCGACTATGACGTCGTGCTGCTGCCCGGCGAGCAGTCCGTCGGTACTTTGAATGAAGACTTCGCCTTTGAGAGCATGCCCGGGGATATCTTCCAACTCGGCAACACCTCCTATCGGATTCAAAAGGTTCACTCCGGCAAGGTGTTTGTCGAGGACGCCCGCGGGCTGCCGCCGACCATTCCTTTCTGGTTCGGCGAGGCTCCCGGGAGAAGCGACGAGCTTTCCGCGGCGGTTTCACGCCTTCGCACCGAGATGGACGAGGCGTTGCAGCGCTACTCGCCGGCCGAAGCCGCCGCCGCACTGGCGGCGGAGCACGGGCTGACGTCGTCCGCCGCCGAGCAATTGTGCGACTACCTGGCAACCGCCCGTGCGGCCTTGGGCACGCTGCCCACGGCGGAGCGGATCGTCATCGAGCGATTCTTCGATGAGGCCGGGGATACCCATATCGTGCTGCACTCGCCCTATGGCTCGCGGCTCAACCGCGCCTGGGGCCTGGCGCTGAGAAAACGGTTCTGCCGGCGCTTCAACTTCGAACTCCAGGCCGCGGCGCTGGACGACTCCATCGTGATCTCGCTGGGCGTGGTACACAGCTTCCCCCTGGAGGAGGTGGTGCGTTACCTGGCTCAAGCCACGGTCGAGAATGTGCTCACCCAGGCCTTGCTCACGGCGCCCATCTTTCCCGGCCGTTGGCGCTGGAACGCCAGCGTCGCCCTGGCGGTCAAGCGCTTCCGCAACGGCAAAAAGACGCCGGCCTACTTCCAGCGGGCCGACGCCGAGGATCTGCTGGCCACGGTGTTTCCGGATCAGCTTGCCTGCGCCGAAAACCTGGTGGGCGAGCGGCAGATTCCCGACCATCCCCTGGTGGCGCAAACATTGACCGACTGCTTGCGCGATGTCATGGATGTGGATGGGCTCACCCGCTTGCTGGGCCGCATTGAAGCCCGCGAGGTCGAGGTCGTGTGCCGTGAACTGACCAGCCCTTCACCCCTGGCCCAGGAGGTTCTCAGCGCCAGGGCCTACGCATTTTTGGACGATACGCCGGCCGAGGAACGGCGGACGCTGGCGATACAGTCGCGCCGCTATATGACGGTGGAGCAGGCATCGGACCTTGGCCGGCTTGACCCGGACGCCATCCGGCGGGTGCGCTCGGAAGCGTGGCCGGAGCCTCGGGACGAGGATGAACTGCATGATGCGTTGGTCCTGCTCGGCTTCATCGCCCCGGGGGAGGGCGGCGCCGTGGACCCCGATTCAACGCCGGGTCAGAGCCGGTCCCCGACCCAGGACGCGTGGCGGGTCATGTTTCAGCGGTTGATCGCCGCTGGGCGGGCGAGCACCTTCAGAATGCCTGGTGGACGCTGGGTGTGGGTTTGCGCGGAGCGTTTGGCGGAACTGCGGCTGGCCGTGGCGGATGGGTGGACGGACCCCCGGCTGGACGCGCTGGCAGGCGAAGCAGGGACCGCGGATGCGGCGCTGCGCGAGCTCATCCGCAGCCGGCTGGAAGGCCTGGGACCGGTGACGGCCGCGGAGCTGGGACATCCGCTGGGATTGACCGCCGGCGAGATCGCGGGCGCGCTGGCGGCGCTCGAAGCCGAGGGATTCGCCATGCGCGGCCGCTTCAGCGAACGCGCCGGCGGAGCCGGGTCCGCCCCGCCCGGGGCAGCGGAGGAAGAGTGGTGCGACCGGCGGCTGCTCGCCCGGATTCACCGCTACACGCTCAAGCGTCTGCGCAGCGAGATCGAACCCGTGACCATCGCCGAGTACCAACGGTTCCTGTTCCGTTGGCAGGGATTGGGCGCGGAGCGGCGGCGGGGCGGAGAAGCCCTGGACGCGATACTCAACGAGCTGCAAGGCGTGGCGTTGCCGGCCGCCGCATGGGAGCGAGAGATCCTGCCGGCGCGGCTGGCAGATTACAGTCCCATTCTCATGGATGACCTGGCCGTTTCCGGGCGCATCGCCTGGTACCGGCCGAGCCCGGGCCGGAGCCGCGTGCAGCCGGGCCAGAGCGGCGCACAACCGGGCCGGGGAACGGTGGCGAACTCGCCCATCGTGATTTTGCCCCGGGAGGCGTTGCCTTATTGGAGGAGGTTGGCGGCGCCCGCCAACGGCGCCGGCGAGGAACTTCCGCTCACCGACGCCGCGGAGCGCGTGCGCGGGTTGCTGATGGACCGGGGGGCGCTGTTCTTCCAGGAGTTGGTTCAGGCGAGCGGCTTGCTGAGGGTCAAGACCGAGGAGGCATTGGCTGAACTGGTCGCGGGTGGGTTGGTTACAGCCGATGCCTTCCGGGGCTTGCGGGTGCTCATCACGCCGCCGAGCCGCCGCAGAGGATTCCATGGCCGGGCGCGCCGGCGAGGGCCGAGCTTCGATGCCGCGGGCCGCTGGGCGCTGTTGGCAACGGCGCCCGCTGATCTCTCCGGCGAGTCCCGCCGGGAGGCCAACGAGCATGCCGCACAATGCATACTGCGCCGCTACGGGGTCGTCTGCAGGAGCGTCCTGGAGCGCGAGAGTCACCTCCCGAGTTGGCGTGAGCTGCTCGGTATCTTCAGGAGATGGGAGGCCCGCGGCGAGATACGCGGCGGCCGCTTCGTCACCGCGCCCGGCGGTGAGCAGTTCGCCCTCGCAAACGCGGTGGAGATGCTCCGCCGCTGCAGGCGCGACGCCCAAGCCGACGAGTGGGTCGTGCTCTCGGCGGCAGACCCGCTTAATCTCGCCGGCATACTTACCCCCGGCGGCCGAGTGGCTGCCGTGCATACCCACCGCTTGCTGTACCGCGACGGCGTTCCCGTGGCCACTCTCACGGCCGCCGGACTGCAATGGCTGGAGCGGCTCGAAGGCGCCGAGATGCGCCGGGCGGAAGCGGAATTGCGCGCTCGCAGTATCGAATCCGGCAGCCGCGGAAAAAGGTTTGTGAGGTATCCGCGTTAGTTGGGACGCTAACCTCCTGTATGGGCCCGACCCGGAATCACATCCGCTAACCCTCGGAAAACTCGAACGATTCCTTACCCACGGAAATCGTTGAAGCTACACCGCGTCATGCGGCAAGATCACTGCGCGCGCTCGCCATCGGTTTGCGCAGCCTCGAAAAGCTTTGCCACTCGCAAGGCGCTGGCTTATATTCGTCCCCGGTGAGGGATGATTTATGCCGATCACAGCCGATTTAACCATTCGAGAAACCGCCGCCCTGTCAGGCGTGCCCCGGACGATGATCGAAAAAGCCGTGGAAGCCCGCGTCTTGCGAGCCGTCGCCGGGCCGGCCCGCTTTCGCGGCGGCGCGACGCGCTATCTCCCCGTCCGGGCCGTGGTCTATTTCCACGCCCTGCAAGCGGCAAAGCTCACGGACCTTCCGCTGCGCCACAAACGGTCAATCTGGACGCGTATGATCCGGCTTGAGCCCATGCAGCTAGGGACCATCGAATTCACGCTGGGCGCGATGCTTGACCTGGAACGCCTCGCAGCGGATACGCTGCGTAACGCAGAGCGATACCGGGAAGCCCGCGATCGATACATCACATCGAATGTGGACATCCTTGGCGGTACACCGATTATCGCCGGAACACGGGTGACTGTTTACGCGGTTTTGGGGCGGCTGCAGGATGGCGATACCGTCGATGATCTCGTAGAGGATTATCTGGAGATTCCGCGCGCGGCGTTCGAAGCCGCTGAGCTTTACGCCAAGGCCCACCCTCTCCGGGGACGCCCGTCTGGCAGGCCCTGGCGAAACACGGCTTGAGTGGTGATTGCAGCAAGAAGGTGCGGTGTTTCTCGATGAGTGTTTGTCCCCAAAGATCGCGCCAGCGCTGAATGCCGAGGGCGCTCACGTTGCTATGCATCCGCGCGACTACGGAGGGCTGGGTGCGTCTGATCACGACGTCTTGGCCCGATGTGTTGAGCAGGACCTTGTTCTTGTGACGGAAAACGCGCGGGACATCCATCCCGGCCTTGTCATCCTGCCCTGTGTGGGCCGTACCCGTTCGGAGGCGCTGCTGCGCACTGCAATCAATTTCCTGTCTGAACACGGTGATCCGCTGGACGTCATAGTCAACCACGTACTTGAAGTGTCAGAAGCCGCGGAGATGATGCTGGCGATGCTGCCACCTGAGTCGTGAGAGTCCGGGCGAGCAGATCGAGGGTTTCCCGCGCCTCCCGCGGACCGCGTGGACTCACTAACCCCGGAGCGTCGTTAGCGCGCATCGGCCCCCAATACCAGCGGAGCGACAGCCAACAAAAGAGCAATAAACAGAGACTTTTCATGAACGTTCATATTCTGCAGGTCCATATTTGAAGCACAAAGCCACACTCGCTTGGCTGGCTCGATTCATGAAGGGCGCTCACCTCCGCGGCGGTCAAGCGTCTCGCGGATCGCCCGGATGCGCTGCTCGCGCAGCCGTCTGCCGAGCTCAAGGCCCTGGGGATGCCCCGCGATGTGCTCGCTCCGCACGGCGAGTGCGGCGGACAGCGCGGTGCGCAGGATTTCGGCCTGCGGATAGGCGCGGTCTTCCAACCCCAGGCGGCCGCGGGCGTCGGCTTCGCAAGCCGCAAGGAATTTCTCGAACCTCTTTGGCCGTCGAAGCGCGTCCACCGCTTCGATCACCTTGTATACGGTCGCCGCACGGAGTTCGGCCGCCCGATGCACGGTGCCGTGATGGCGTGCCACCGCGGTGGCCAGTTCCCTGAGACGCCTTGGTACGGGAAAGCGCCCGCAAAAATCCTCGATTATCTGCACGGATCTTGCTTCATGGCCTCGATGCCCGGGGAGGATGTGCGTTGGGGTGGTCGCCTTGCCCAGGTCGTGGGTAAGAACGGCGAAACGGACGGCGACGCCGGTCGACAGCTTCGCACCGACCCGCAGCGCCATCAGGGTGTGGACGCCGGTATCGATTTCCGGATGCCACCTGGCCGGCTGAGGAACCCCGAAGAGGGCGTCGATCTCGGGGAACACCACCTTGAGCGCGCCGCATTCCCGTAGCACGCGGAAATAGATCTCCGGATCCGGCTCTCCCAGGGCCTTTTCGGTTTCCTGCCAGACGCGTTCCGGTTTCAGCGTGCCCGCCTCCCCGGTGTCCACCAGGCGATTCATCAGGTCCATGGTTGGCGGCGCCACGGTGAATCCCAATCGCTTGAACCGCGCGGCGAATCGGGCCACCCGGAGTATGCGCAGCGGATCCTCCGCGAACGCCTCGGAGACGTGGCGCAGGGTTCGCTGCTCCAGGTCCCTGCGGCCGCCGTAGGGATCGATCAGCGACCCCTGGCCAGCCCGCGCCATGGCGTTGATGGTGAGGTCGCGCCGCCCCAGATCCTCTTCCAGAGTGACCTCGGTCGAGGTATCGAAGCAGAACCCGTGATAACCGGGTCCCACCTTTCGCTCCGTTCTCGCCAGTGCGTACTCCTCGCCGGTCCGTGGATGCAGGAAGACCGGAAAGTCCTTGCCCACTTGCTTGTAACCGAGGCGGAGCAGTTCCTCGGGCCGGGCGCCCACCACGACCCAGTCTTGTTCGCGCGCGTCGAGGTTCAGCAGCGAGTCTCTGACGGCTCCGCCAACTTTGTAGATTTCCATGGTCGGATGATAACGTAGCCCGCAAATCCCGGTGCGCGTGCTGGGGCCCACGCTCTCAAGCGGGCCATTGACCGGAAGCAGCAGATCGGTCGATAGCACAGCGAAATCTCCCTGACCGCCAAGCACTACGTCATTCGTCAAGACAGAACTTGTCTAAATACGACTTGTCTAAACACGACTTGACGAAAATCAGGGATGGCCGCACACTGCCGGCATGGCGAAATTCGTTGGACGCACCGCTGTTCCACGAGCCCACGTTCCTTCTTCGGGAGGAGCTTCGCGAGGTTGCCCCCTACCAGGCCATTCTCTTTGCGGTCGCCGCCGGTGAAAGTACCGTACGGGCCATCGCCGCCGCTACGGGGTTGCCGGATCGTAACTTGCACTATTACCTGAATCAGCTTGTGGACTTGCGTTATGTGCACCGCAAACCCGCCGCAAAGAAAGGCGCACCGAGCTGGTATTCCCTTGAAGATCTCTACGCAATGGATGCCGCCGGGTAGTCCAAATCCTTGGGCGAATCGAAACGGCTGCCGGGCCGATGCAAGCACATGTGTGCCGACACGTGTGTGCTGATAGGGTGCCGTTGATGCGAGCGTTATTTGCAATCGCCACCCTGGGCACCGCCGGCGCCTTGCTTGCCGGTTGTTCGCTGCCGTACTACTGGCAGGCGGCGGCCGGACAGATGGCGCTTCTTGGGAAAAGGGCGCCCGTCGAGGCGGTCATCGAAGATCCGCTGACCAGTGAGGAAACCCGGGAGTCGTTGCGCAAAGTCCTGGAGATACGCCGGTTTGCGGTGGTCCGGCTCGGTCTTCCGGACAACGATAGCTATGCCACCTACGTGGAGCTGGAGCGGGCCTACGTGGTCTGGAACGTGGTGGCGGCCGATGAATTCTCCGTGGATCCCCGCACCTGGTGTTTCCCCTTTGCCGGATGCGTGAGTTACCGGGGCTACTTCGACGAGGCGTCGGCGCGGCGATTCGCGGCGCGCCTGGACGCCGATGGCCTGGAGACCGTAGTGAGCGGCGCCACCGCGTATTCCACCCTGGGTTACTTCGCCGATCCCGTGCTGAACACCATGATCGACGGGCCGGAGCACTACCTGGCCGAGGTATTGATCCATGAGTTGGCCCACCAGAAGTTCTATCTCCGGGACGACAGCGATCTGAACGAGGCGTTCGCGACGGCGGTGGCGGAGTACGGTACGCAGCGCTGGCTGATGCTTTCCGGGGACGCCGATGGGATCGCCGAGTACCGGGAACGCGCCGGCCGCCGCACGGAGTTCGCCAGGCTCATCAGCGCCCAGCGGGAACGGTTGCGGTCGATCTACGCCGGGGACGATCCAGTCGACGTGAAGCGGCGCGCGAAGCAAGCCGCTTTCGAAACTCTGCGGGCCGAATATGAGGTTCTCAAGCAGACCTGGGACGGCGGCGCGAACTACGATGAGTGGTTTTCCCGTCCCCTGAACAATGCCCACCTTGCCTCGGTGGCGACCTACCGCTTCTGGCTGCCGGGTCTACGCTGGTTATTGGAATCCCGCGGTCTCGACGGGTTCTACGCCGAAGTGGAGGCCCTGGGCGAACTGGCCCCCGAGCAACGGCACGAAAGCCTCCAGCGATGGCTCGATAGCGCCGCGGAAAACACCGCTGCCCGTACTCGCCTCGCGCCGTAATTCCAAACGGCGGACCTGCGACACTATGCTAGAATGCCGCGTTTTTTGCCACCGTCGGGAGAATAGCGAATGAATCCGGAAATGGCGTTGTGGTTATCCTTGGGAGCGGCCGTCCTGGCGCTGATTTACGGCGTGGTGTCGGCGAAGTGGATACTCGACCGCTCGCCCGGCAATGAGAGGATGCAGGAGATCGCCGCGGCCATCCAGGAGGGTGCCGCCGCCTACATGAATCGGCAATACCTGACCATCGGCGTGGTGGGCGTGGTGTTGTTCCTGGTCCTGGGCGTGGCGCTGAATTGGAGCACGGCGGTGGGTTTCGGCGTCGGCGCGGTGTTCTCGGCGCTGGCCGGCTATATCGGCATGTTCGTTTCCGTGCGCGCCAACGTACGCACGGCTCAAGCGGCCACCGAGGGGCTGAACCCGGCGCTGCGCATCGCCTTCCGCGGCGGCGCCATCACCGGCTTGCTGGTGGTCGGGTTGGGGCTGCTGGGGGTTGCGGGCTATTACGCGATCCTGGATTCGATGGGCATGGCGCAGGACGCCGTGTTGAAGGCCCTGCTGGGACTCGCCTTCGGCGGCTCGCTGATTTCCATCTTTGCCCGCCTGGGCGGGGGCATCTTTACCAAGGGCGCCGATGTGGGCGCCGATCTCGTCGGCAAGGTGGAGGCGGGCATTCCGGAGGACGATCCCCGCAATCCCGCGGTGATCGCCGATAACGTCGGCGACAACGTCGGCGACTGCGCCGGCATGGCGGCGGATCTCTTCGAGACCTACGCCGTCACGCTCATCGCCACGATGCTCCTTGGCGGACTGACCGCTGCATCGCTCGGCCCCAACGCCGTCATCTACCCCATCGCGCTCGGCGGCGCGTCCATCGTCGCGTCCATTCTCGGCACATTCTTCGTCAGCACCGGCAGCGGCAAGATCATGCGTGCGCTCTACAAGGGCGTGATCGTATCCGGCGCCCTCGCCGCCGTGGCGTTTTACCCGATCACCAACGCGCTCATGGGCGAAGGCGCCACGAACCTGTATTTCGCCGCCTTGATCGGTCTTGCCTTGACGGCTGCCATGGTGGCCATTACCGAGTACTACACCAGCACGGAGTTCAGTCCGGTGAAAAAGGTGGCAAGCGCGTCAACGACAGGCCATGCGACGAATATCATTGCCGGATTGGGAGTGTCCATGAAGGCCACCGCGCTGCCGGTTCTCGCGGTATGTGCCTCGATCTGGTTTGCTTACGAGCTCGCCGGGCTGTACGGCATCGCCATCGCCGCCACGAGCATGTTGTCGATGACGGGGATGATCGTCGCCCTGGATGCTTTCGGCCCCATCACCGATAACGCCGGCGGCATCGCCGAGATGGCGGAACTGCCCTCCGAGGTTCGCAAGGTCACCGATGCCCTGGACGCCGTGGGCAATACCACCAAGGCCGTGACCAAGGGTTACGCCATCGGCTCCGCCGGCCTTGCCGCGCTGGTGCTGTTCTCCGATTACACGCATAGCCTGGAAGAGGCCGGCTTTGGCGCGCTGCGGTTCGATCTGTCGGATCATCGGGTGATCGTCGGGCTGTTCCTCGGCGGTCTGGTGCCGTTCCTGTTCGGGGCGCTGGCGATGGAAGCGGTCGGACGCGCGGCCGGCTCGGTGGTCGAGGAAGTCCGCCGGCAGTTCCGGGAGATATCCGGGATCATGGAAGGCACCACCCGTCCTGACTATTCCACCGCCGTGGACCTGCTGACCCGCTCCGCCATCAAGGAGATGATCCTGCCATCGCTGCTTCCGGTACTGGCGCCGATCGTCGTCGGCGTGTTGCTGGGTCCGGAGGCGTTGGGCGGTCTGCTGCTGGGAACGATCGTCACGGGTCTGTTCGTGGCGATCTCCATGACCACCGGCGGCGGCGCCTGGGACAACGCCAAGAAGTACATCGAGGACGGCAACCTGGGCGGCAAGGGCTCCGAGGCACACAAGGCCGCGGTCACCGGCGACACCGTCGGCGACCCCTACAAGGACACGGCCGGGCCGGCGATCAACCCGCTCATCAAGATCATCAATATCGTTGCACTGCTGGCGGTGCCGCTTCTGTAGCTCAGAAATCTTTGGAAAAACGCTCGCCGCGGTGGCTTGTGGGCGATGGGCAAACTCCGTACCCTAACCCGCCTGAACCGAAAACCGCTTGCACCGACGGAGCCATGTCTGCCACGCAATGAATGTTGAATCCGCACGTGCCCAGATGCTCGGCCAACAGCTCCGCGCCTGGGAAGTTCTCGATCATCGCGTCCTGGATGTGGTCCGCAATGTCGGCCGCGAGCGCTTTGTTCCGGCGGCCTACCGCGATCTGGCATTCGCGGACACCGAGATTCCCCTGGCGCATGGCCAGCGGATGATGACTCCGAGTGTGGAAGGCCGGCTTCTGCAAGCGCTGCGACTCGAGCCGACGGACCGCGTGCTGGAGATGGGTACCGGGAGCGGCTTTGTCACCGCCTGTCTCGCCGGACTCGCTGCCCGGGTGGTCAGTGTGGATATATTCCCCGACTTCACCGCCGAGGCCGAGCGGCAACTCCTACGGGCGAATATCGGCAATGTCGAGCTGCGAACGGCGGATGCGGTCGAGTGTGACTGGGGAGAAAAATTCGACGCCGTTGCCGTGACCGGCTCCGTGCCCGATCTCGACGACCGCTTCACTCGCCTGCTTCGCCCCGGCGGCCGGCTTTTCATCGTCACCGGGAGGGCGCCGGTGATGGATGCCCTGCTCGCCACCGCGGACCGGGATGGAGAATTCACTCACGAGAGCCTGTTCGAGACGGTCGTCGCGCCCTTGATCAATGCCGAGCGTCCCGAGCCGTTCGTGCTCTAGCCAGGAAATCCGATCGATGCCGAAGGTACCCGAATTGACGCCCACGGAGTTTTGCGAACGCTGGCCTGAAGGCAAGCGCGGCGAGGTGACGCTGGTCGATGTGCGGGAACCGGTGGAGTGGGCGACCGCCCGTCTCGCGGATGCCGTTCACATGCCAATGCGGTCGGTCCCGAACCGCCTGCGTGAACTGGATCCCGGCGAGACCATTGTTGTCATGTGCCACAGCGGCGGACGCAGCCGGCGCGTCGCCGAGTTTCTCTCGGATTCAGGCTACGCTCATGTCTTTAATCTCGCCGGTGGGATCGATGCATGGTCACTGGACATCGACTCCTCTGTACCCCGGTACTAGCAACACACATCGGATTCAACGGTAGAACCACTATGAGGCACTTTAGGAAACGTTCAATTGCGGTTCTCGGGCTGCTCGTCTGCGCGACCACATCCGCTTCGGCGGAGGATCTGCTGGAAATTTACCGGCTGGCGCTGATGTACGACCCCGTTCTTCGCGAAGCCGAGGCGAGTTACCTGGCCCGGCGGGAAATAATGCCCCAGGCGCGCAGCTTCATCCTGCCGACATTGAGTCTTGGGCTTGGCGGGTCAATCGGTTTCCAGCAGGATCCCAACCGGCCGACCAATTTCGCAACCGGTCAGCCCGACCCGGACATTGTCAGTACGGAGTTTGAGCGGGACGCATCCAACTGGAGCCTGCGGTTGAACCAGACAGTGTTCAATTGGGGCGCCGTTGTCGGTCTCAAACAGGCGGAAAAGCAGGTCGCGCAGGCGGAGACGGACCTTGAGATCACCCGGCAGGACTTGCTCGTTCGCGTGGCCATCTCCTACTTCCAGGTACTTGCGGCCGAAGACACGCTGGGTTCCGAAACCACGGCACGGGAGGCGATCGGCCGGCAGCTTGAGCAGGCGCAGCGGCGCTTCGAAGTCGGGCTCATCGCCATCACCGACGTGCAGGAGGCCCAAGCCGGGTATGATCAGGCGATCGCCGCCGAAATCGGCGCCCAGCAGAACGTGGCGACCACGCGTGAATTTCTGCGCGAGATCGTCGGCGAGTCCATCATGGACCTGGCCGGACCCATGGACGAGATTCCGCTGATGCGGCCCGACCCCGACAACGCCGAAGTCTGGGTACAGAGGTCCCTGGACGGAAACCTGGCGTTGATTTCCAGCCGGATCGCCTCGGATATCGCCCTGGACAGCGTCGCCATCCTTCGCAGCGTCCGCTACCCCACCGTCAGCCTGAGCGGAAACCTGGCCGAATCGGGTTCGAGTACAACGCGGATCAACAACCTGGTGGCCAATCCACCGTGTCTGGATAGTCCAGTCGTTCGCTGCCCCCCGGAGGAAACATCCTCCCGGTCCGCGGCGCAGTCCTACAGTTTCTCACTTAACTTCAGCGTTCCCATTTACTCCGGCGGCATCAACTCATCCAGAATCCAGCAAGCGGTCTACCAGCATCGAGCCACGCTGGAAGCACTCGAGCGGGTGGCTCGCGCCACTGAGCGTCAGACCCGTGACGCTTACCTTAGCGTCATTTCCGAAATCGCACGGGTGCGGGCGCTGCGCCAGGCCGTGGAATCGTCCGCGACCGCACTGCGCGCCACCGAAGCGGGTTTCGAGGTCGGCACCAGAACCATCGTCGACGTATTGGTATCCCAGAACAATCTGCTGCGCGCCCAGACCACCTACGCGCGTAGCCGCTACGACTACATATTGAATATCCTGCGGCTCAAACAGGCTGCCGGCGACCTCACCATCGAGGATATCGAGGAGGTGAATGGCTGGCTGGAGGGTTAGCCGTTGCGAATGGCGTCGATGATGGTGCTGGTTGAGCGGCCTTCCTTCAGCGCGAGCACCCGCACCTCGCCGCCGTTCCCGAGGACGGCCCGACCGCCCGCGATTTCCTCGCGCCGGTAGTCCCCGCCCTTGACCAGCACGTCCGGCAGAAGCCGGGCGATCAGATCCGCGGGCGTGTCCGTGGAGAAGGGCACCACCCAATCCACCGCGGCCAGACCGGCCAGCACCGCCATTCGATCCACGAGCGGGTTGATGGGCCGATCCGCCCCCTTGAGCAGCGCCACCGACTCATCGTCATTGATCGCGACGATCAAGCGGTCGCCCAGGGTCTTGGCTTCTTCCAGGTAGCTCACGTGTCCGGCATGGAGAATGTCGAAGCAGCCGTTGGTCATGACGACGCGCTCGCCGCGGGATCGGCACTCCTTAATCAGCGACAACAGTTCCTCGGCGCTGACCAGACCCCGCCCGCCGGCGCCCTTGCGGTGCAACGCCAACCGAAGCTCCGACGGCAGCACGCTGGCCACGCCGATCTTTCGTACCACCAGCCCGGCGCCGAGATTCGCCAGCGCCGCGGCGGTTGCCGCGTCCATTCCACAGCCCATCCCGGCTGCCATGAGCGCGATGACGGTATCGCCCGCGCCGGTGACATCGAATACCTCGCGGCTTTCGGCCGACAGCGTCAGGGGCTGTTCGCCCCGGGGGAACAGGGTCATGCCGCGGTCCCCCCGGGTGATCAGGAGCGCTTCAAGGCCCAGTTCCCGCACCAGCGTATCGCCGCGGGACAGGAAGTCGGTTTCCGTGGACCAGGATCCCGCCACGGCGGCGAATTCGGCCTGGTTCGGCGTCAGCACCGTGGCGCCGGCGTAGCGCTTGAAATCCCGTCCCTTGGGATCGACCAGCACGGCCACGCCGCGTTCGCGGCCCAGCGCGATGAGTCGTTGCACATCGGCCAGCGTGCCCTTGCCGTAGTCGGAAAGCACGATCGCATCCACATCGCCCGCCAAGCGGGCGAATGACGCTTCGATCGCGGCTGCGTGATCGGCAAGCGATTGCTCCGAATCGAGCCTGATGAGTTGCTGATTGCGAGCGAGTACCCGTAGTTTGTGAATCGTGCGCGCGCCGCCGGCGAAGTGAAAATGGCAATTGACGCCGGCGGCGGTCAATTTCTCTTGCAGGATTCTTCCGCGGTCGTCCTCGCCCACCACCGCGGCCAGATGAACCTCAGCCCCCAGGGCGGCGACATTGCTCGCGACATTGCCCGCGCCGCCGGGTCTGCGCTCGGTCCGGCGGGTCTCCACCACCGGCACGGGTGCTTCGGGAGAGATCCGCCCCGTATCCCCGAACCAGTATTCGTCCAGCATCGCGTCGCCGGCCACGAGGACCCGCAAGCGCGAAAAATCGGGGATGCTTAGCTGCATGACTGGCTCGGGTATACGGCCCATCTGCCGCGATGGTGCGTGCACACAGCGTTACGAGCAACGCTGTCTGAACGCGCGCACCTCGGCGCCCTTGCGATGTGCATCAGCGGGATTTGCGGATTGCCCGGCTCACCCGCACTTGGAGTACCCGCAGTTCAGGCAGGTCAGGCAACCATCCATCATGACGCTCGCAGCGGTACTGCACTTTCCGCAAAGCTGGGCGCCCGCGGGGAACGTGCTCTCCGCGAACGCGTCCTGCTGCCTGGACCGGGCGTCGAAATCGGCACGCTTGCGCGCCAACTCCTTGCGCTGTTCCTCGCTGGGCCCAACCGGACCGATCATGCCGATCTCCGTCAGGTGACGCTCAACGATATGGCCGAGTTCGGCGATGATCGACGGCATGAACTTGCCGCCGGGCTGCCAATAACCTCCGCGGGGGTCGAATACGGCCTTGAGTTCATCCACCAGGAAAGCCACATCGCCGCCCTTTCTGAATACGGCGGACATGATGCGGGTCAGCGCCACGATCCACTGATAGTGATCGAGATTCTTGGAATTGATGAAGATCTCGAACGGCCGGCGCTTCTCGTACTCGGTGTTTTCGTTGAGGACGATGTCATTGATGGTGACGTACATCGCGTGATCGGATATCGGGGTCTTGACCTTGTAGGTCGATCCCACGAGCATTTCCGGACGCTCGAGTTTCTCGTGCATCCGGATAACCTTGAGATCCTTGGCCTTCTTTTTCGGCGCCGCGATCGGCGGCGGCTCGGCACCGTCCTTGACGACGCTGTAGCCGATGATCTTCTCGTCTACCTTGATGTTTGGCATGGTTCAGTCTGCCTTCTGCTTGGGTCTGTGCTGCTCTTTCAGTGAATGCCGCGTTGCGGTTCTAACCAGGTTCAACCATTTCGATGGCGCGGGCGGCGTCAGCCAAAAGACCGGTTTACCTTGCTGAAGCTCGCCGTAGGGTCGATGTTGGTTGGTCTGTTCAGGCCGCATATCTCACCCATTTGCCAGTGCGGTCGCCGAGCCGCTCGCGGCGCCTCGACACTCTCGCGACAATCATCGGTGAGATAGGCAGGCCGGCTGTCAAAATTTCCCGTAGTAGCCCTCTTTCAGTGCGTCGAAGAGATTAGCCGCCGTGTGTATCTCACCGTCATACTCGATCTCGTCGTCTCCCTTTGCTTCGACTACATCGCCGTGCTCCAGTTCAAAACGGTAGGTCGTGCTCTTCAGGTCCTTCTCCTTCACCAGCACACCCTGGAATGCCTCGGGGTTGAACCGGAAGGTGGTGCAGCCCTTGAGGCCCTTCTCATGGGCGTACCGGTAGATGTCCTTGAAATCCCCATAGGGGTAGTCGGTCGGTACGTTGGCGGTCTTGGAGATCGACGAGTCGATCCAGGTCTGGGCGGCCGCCTGTATGTCCACGTGTTCCCTGGGCGAGATGTCTTCGGAACTGACGAAGTATTCCGGCACGGCTTCGGCCGGGTCGCTGGAATTGGGGTGCGCCCTGGGGTTGACCAGTTCCCGGTAGGCGAGCAGTTCGAACGAAAATACCTCGACTTTTTCCTTGGTCTTTTTCCCTTCCTTGATCACGTTGCGAAAATACCGGTGCGCGAATGACGGCTCGATCCCGTTACTGGCGTTATTGCCGAGTGAAAGGGAGATCGTGCCCGTGGGCGCGATGGAACTGTGATGCGTGAAACGGGCGCCCTCATCGGCGAGATGGCTCACCAGTTCGGGCGCAACTTCAGCCAGTTTCCGCATGTATTGACTGTAACGGGCGTGCAGCATCCGCCCCGCGATCCTGTCACCGACCTTCCAGCCATCCGCTTTCATCGCCGGGCGTTGGCGCAGCATCTCAGCGGTGACCTGGAACTCTTCCTCGAGAATTGGCGCCGGACCCTTCTCCCGTGCAAGCTCCAGAGCCATTTCCCAACCGGCGATGGCCAACTCCCGGGCGATTTTCTCGGTAAAGCGCACCGATTCCGTCGATCCGTAGCGGATGCCCAACAAAGCCAATGTGGATCCGAGCCCGAGAAAACCCATGCCATGGCGGCGCTTGCGGAGGATTTCCTTGCGCTGGGCGTCGAGGGGCAATCCGTTGATCTCGACGACGTTGTCGAGCATTCGAGTAAAGACGCGAACGACTTCCCGATACTCGTCCCAGTCGAAACGCGCCTGCTTGCTGAAGGGATCGATCGCGAATTTGGTCAGGTTGACCGAACCGAGCAGGCAGGCGCCGTACGCGGGCAGAGGTTGCTCGCCGCACGGGTTCGTCGCGCGGATGTCCTCGCACCACCAGTTGTTATTGAGTTCGTTGACCCGGTCGATGAGTACGAAGCCGGGTTCGGCGAAGTCGTACGTTGACGACATGATGGCGTCCCACATGCGCTGGGCCGGGATCGTCTTGTAAATGCGGCAACCGACCAATCCCTCGTCGTTGGTGACGTAGCCCTTGCGGGTCGGCCATGCCCGCCAAGCCACCTTGGCCGGGTCATTGACGTCGATGGCTTCTTCGCGCGCCTCGTGCTGAGTCAGCGGGAAAGCCAATGGCCACGGACGGTCTTCGTTCACAGCGTCCATGAACTCATCGGAAATCAGCAGCGAGAGGTTGAACTGCCTGAGCCGTCCATCCTCCCGCTTGGCGCGAATGAATTCCATGGTGTCCGGATGCCCGACATCGAACGTGCCCATCTGTGCGCCGCGGCGCCCACCCGCCGAGGATACGGTGAAGCACATCTTGTCGTAGATATCCATGAACGACAGCGGCCCGGAGGTATATGCCCCGGCGCCCGATACATAGGCGCCGCGCGGCCGAAGCGTGGAAAATTCGTAACCGATTCCGCATCCGGCCTTGAGCGTCATCCCCGCCTCATGCACTTTCTCAAGGATTTCGTGCATGGAGTCTCCGATGGTGCCGGAAACGGTGCAGTTGATCGTCGAGGTCGCGGGCTTGTGCGCCCCGGCGCCGGCATTGGAGATGATGCGTCCGGCCGGAATGGCGCCGCGCTGCAGGGCCCAGACAAAGCGCTTGTACCAGTACTCGCGCCGCGGCCCGACCTCCACGTCCGCCAGCGCCCGCGCGACCCGTTTGCACGTGTCATGGATGCTGTTATCGACGGGCTCGCCGGACCTCGACTTGAGCCGATACTTGGTATCCCAGATGTCCAGCGAAGCTTCCTGCAACGGAAGATCCACGGCGGAATTGAATTCCAACGGCGCCTTCATACCTGATCGAGCCCCCTCCCTGCTGCGTGCGGCTACGTGGCAACGATACGCCAATACTTTTTTCACTACACAATATACTGTTGCGGAAGTCTCTTTTCAACACAAATCAACACAAGATGTTGTGTTGGCGATATCCCCGGTTCTTCCCCCGGAATACCACAGGTTGTACACAGGCTTGGAGCAATTCCGTTCCCCGGCACCCTGGCGCGAGCGCACCGGCAGACTTGAAAACCCGCGCGATTCACCCCATCTTATTGGCCAACGAGCAACCCAAGTGGCCCGGCACGCATCCTAAAGGGATGAAGAGCATGACGATCGGCCGCTTCGGGCCCCGCCGAGGCGGCAACGAAGGAAAAGCAAATGAACTGTACGCATTCGAATGGCATTCGGCATGGCGCCAGGGCGATGACTACGCTGGGTGTCGCCGTGAGTCTGGGATTGGCTGCCGCCCTGGTTCAGGGGCAGAGCCTGCCTCCGCAGGTCGGAGATCGGGAGTTGCCCAGTCTGGCGCCCATCATCGACGAGGTTTCGCCTGCCGTGGTGAACATTTCCGTGAGCGGCATCGTGAGCACTTCCAATCCGTTGTCGCGGGATCCTTTTTTCGGACAGTTCGTGCCACCGCCGGGACCGCGGCAGATTCAAAGCGCCGGATCGGGTGTGATTGTCGATAGCGAGAACGGTTATATCCTCACCAATTTCCATGTCGTCGAGAACGCCGACGAAATTACGGTGGCGCTGGTGGATGACCGCACGCTCGAAGCGACCGTGGTCGGCTCGGATGCGGACTCCGACATCGCGGTATTGCAGGTGGATCCGGACGGGCTTGAGGAAATGCCGCTGGGCGATTCCGAGCAGGTCCGCGTCGGCGATTTCGTCCTGGCCATCGGCAATCCCTTCCGCCTGCGACATACCGTGACCTCGGGAATCGTCAGTGGGCTTGGGCGCACCGGCATCAATCCAAGTGGCTATGAGGACTTCATCCAGACCGACGCCTCCATCAACCCCGGCAATTCGGGCGGCGCCCTGATCAACCTCAGGGGTGAATTGATCGGGATCAACACGGCCATCTTCTCCGGTGGCGGCGGCAACATCGGCATCGGTTTTGCGATTCCGGTCAACATGGCCCGCAGCGTGATGAACCAGATCGTCTCGTTCGGCAGTGTCCGCCGCGGCCTTTTGGGCGTGAACATCGGTACGGTCACACCGGCCATTGCGGAAAGCTACGAACTCGACACTACCACCGGGGCGTTTGTAACCGAAGTGTCGTCGGGTTCGGCGGCGGAAGCGGCCGGCCTGCGGATCGGCGACGTCATCGTCAGCATCGACGGCGAGACCATGGACGGGCCCGGATCGCTGCGCAACACCATCGGTCTGCTTCGCCCCGGGGATTCGGTGACCGTGGGCTACGCGCGCGACGGAGAAATTCGCACGGTCACCGCGACACTTGGGGAGCGGGTTGCCACAGCGCTGGCACAGCGTCTTTCCGAGATCGACCCGGAATTCGACGGTGCGGTGTTTGCGACCAACACCGAAGCGCGGGAAGACTTCAATGGCACCGAGGGGGTCGTGGCGACGACCGTGGAACCGGGAAGTCCGGCTTATCTCAATGGTCTGCGAGCGGGGGATGTCATTACCCACATCAACCGTCAACGCGTGCGCTCGGTTGACGAGGCACGCGAAATCATCGGCGGCGCGCTTTCTTCAGTCATCCTCCAGGTCACCAGAGGCAACCGCGGCGTGCTGATACTCATGCGCTGAGGTTAGCCCGCGCGTCTCACCGGTTCGCTTTTCGCACCGTGCGATACGGTTGATCCATCGCGACTGGCTCGCCTCCGGGTGAGCCAGTCGCAACCCGGATACCAGGTCAAACTCCGGTTTTTGGCGCCAGCCGCGGTGCTACCGCAACATTTCGTAACCCGCCGTAGCTCGGCAGTCCCCCGGTGTAAGGGGGATAGTCCTCACCCTGTATCAACGGTTCGAGGTAACGCCGGCACGGCTCGGTAATGCCGAATCCGTCCTCGGTAATGAAGTCCCGGGGCATCATTTTTTCCTGGTTGGCAACCTGGTCGAGGGGCACGTGCCCGATGTGCCATCGATAGGGCTCATCTGACGTTCGCACGATGGCCGTCATGATGGCGGAATGCCCGTCAAGCGCCAATTCGACCGCTTTCCTGCCCACGGCATACGCCTGTTCCACGTCGACCCTGGAGGCGATGTGTCGGGCGGAGCGCTGCAGGTAGTCTGCCACAGCATAGTGATACTTATGGCCAAGCTCTGCCTTGACGAGGGCGGCGACGGTGGAGGCAACGCCGCCCAGTTGGGCGTGGCCGAACGCATCGCGGCCTCCCGCTTCGGCCAAGAATCGGCCGTCGGGATGGCGCGCGCCCTCCGAGACCGCCACGACGCAGTATTCGTATCGTTCCACGCACTCGTTGACGCGCTCAAGGAAACGCGCCTGGTCGAACGGGATCTCCGGGAACAGGATGATGTGCGGAGCGCTGCCCGGGTCTTTTCCGGCCAAACCCGCCGCCGCCGCGATCCAGCCTGCGTGCCGGCCCATGACCTCGAGAATGAAGACCTTGGTTGAAGTCCTGGCCATGGACGCCACGTCGAGTGCGGCTTCAAGCGTCGACACCGCGACGTATTTCGCCACCGAACCGAACCCCGGACAGGTGTCGGTGACCGGCAGGTCGTTGTCCACGGTCTTGGGGATGCCGACACACGTCACCGGGAAACCGAGCGCGTCGCCCAGTTGCGACACCTTGTGCGCCGTGTCCATCGAGTCGCCGCCGCCGTTGTAGAAGAAGTAGCCGATGTCGTGGGCCTTGAACACTTCGATCAGGCGCTCGTATTCGGCGCGGTTTTCATCCAATCCCTTGAGCTTGTAGCGCGCGGAACCGAATGCACCGCCGGGGGTATGACGCAGCGCGGCGATCGCCTCGTCGGTTTCCCGGCTGGTATCGATCATGTCCTCGGTGAGCGCGCCGATGATGCCGTTGCGCCCGGCGAATATCGTGCCGATGCGGTCCGGGTGCTTGCGCGCCGTCTCCAGTACTCCGCACGCCGAGGCGTTGATGACGGCGGTGACGCCGCCGGACTGCGCATAGAATCCGTTTTGCTTCACAATGTCACTCCGAGGGTCGAGGTGTTCGGGCGCGCAGAGAATACCAAAGCTGACCCGCAACGCTCAGCAATTTTCTGCCGCGGTCGCCGATCCGCCGCGTTTGACCCTGTCTGCCGCTCCGGCTAGCCTGCATCGCCTGGCTGCGGGCAAAGGGACGGGAGGATCGCATGCGAATTGTCTTGCTCGGGGCGCCGGGCTCGGGAAAGGGCACTCAAGCGAAGCGGTTGCAGGCGGATCGGGGCTGGCCCCAGGTATCCACCGGCGATCTGCTGCGCGACGCGGTCAGCGCCGGTACCGCCATGGGTTTGCGTGCCAAGGCGGCAATGGACGCCGGTGAACTGGTCGCCGACGAGGTCGTTCTCGGCATTATCAAGGACCGGCTCGGCGCGGACGATGCCGGAACCGGCTACATACTCGATGGATTTCCACGAAATTTGCCTCAGGCCGAGGCATTGGAAACGGTTCTGGCGGAGCTTGACCAGGATCTGGATGCGGCCGTGCTGATGGACGTGGATCGCGATCTGCTGATGAAGCGGCTCACGGGGCGGCGCACCTGTTCGACGACGGGAAAATTGCTGAATATCCATTTCTCTCCGCCGGAGGAACTGCAGGCATGCATCGGCGCGGGCGGTGAGTTGCTGCAGCGCGCCGATGATCGCGAGGAGACGATCAACAACCGCCTGGAGGTCTACCGGCGCGAGACGCAGCCGCTGATCGACTACTATCGCCGGCGCGAGCTGCTGCGCGTGGTCAAGGCCGAGGGCAGCATCGACGATGTCTACGCCCGCTTCCTCGACGCGTTACGCGGTCAGGAGGCCGCCAGGAATGCCGGATGACCGGTTCGCCGCGCTGAACTATCCCGGCGCGCCCCGGGATCCGTTCAACCAGGCCGAAGGTTACCGCTACCTCAGTCGCCTCACCCGGGGCGGCCTGATGGCGTTCGTCGAGTACGCCGATCCCAGGGCGCCCGTACTTCACCGCGTGGCCCATGAAACGGTCAAGCTGGGCTCCGACAATCCCGACAACTACTACCAGACCGCCGCGATCCACGGCGATTTCGACTACAGGATTTCCGGCCGGCGCAACACGGTGAAGTACCTCGGTTTCGGCACACAGGCCGGTCACTACGGCCAGGGCGGCGGCATGCCTCCCACCGGTTATGTCGAAGCGGACGAGATCGAGATCGGCAAGGACGGTTTGTTCGAACTGATCGTCAGCAGCAAGCCCGGCGACAAGAACTGGCTGCCCATGACGGCGGAAAGCCGCACGCTGATCGTGCGTCAGACCTTTCTCGACCGGTCGACGGAAACTCCGGCCGAGTTGCATATCGAGCGCATCAACTGCCCCGACGACGAGAAACGTCCCGGTCCGCTGACGCCGGAACAGATCGACGAGGGCCTGAAGTCCGCCGGCACGCTGGTGGCGGGCGGCGACCCGAACATCGTCTACTATCACAGCCATTGGGCCGTATCCGAAGACGAAGCTCTGCTGATCGAGGCAATGCCGCCCGAGTGCGAGCACTGGAATTTTCAATTGAACAACTACTGGATGGAATCGCTGGATTACCGCTATCACGACATCCACACCAACAAGCACCTGGCGCACTACGAAGCAGACGGCTCCATACGCCTCGTGGTCGCCCACGAGGATCCCGGGCTGCCCAATTGGCTCGAGACCGCCGGTCATACCTCAGGCACCATGTGTTTTCGCCATTCATCCCATCGAATACGACGCACCGGGATCCGAAGCGATCCATACCTTCGTTCTGCAGCATGGTGGCTCATGGCCGGGGCATTCTCAGCGATCACGTTGATGCGGAGGAGGTCGCCGCGCACTGGATGCGCAAAATACATCGGATGATGGAGCACTCGATGAATGTACGAAGAACCGCAAACGACAGCGTGTTTATCGACGTGTCGTACTACGATCTCGTTGCAAATCCGCTTGATGAGTTGCGACGAATCTACGCAAGCGCGGGATTTGATTTCACGGAGGAAGCCGAGATCGCTGCGAACGCCGTATCAGGACGAAACGCCAGGAATCGCTACGGCAAGCACGTCTATTCATTGTCCAGCTTTGGCCTCGACAACGAAACCATCGACGAATACTACGATTTCTACAGGCGCGAATATCAAATACCCGACGAGACCGCCGGGTCGTCGGAAAATTGATGGATACTCACGACGCGCGTCCACGAGATATGAGGACCAGGAATCACAATCGAATCATGAGCGCCGTATCCGCCGCGATCGTCGACCGCTTCTCGCAAAAGGGAACGATAAGCCCCGTGCCGGCAGACCTTCGCATTGACGGCAAGGTCTGTTTGATCACGGGGGCCAACAGCGGGCTGGGCAAGGCCGTGGCGATCGATCTGGCGAAGCGAGGCGGGCACGTCCTGATGGCCTGCCGCGGCGGCCATCCCGAAGCCGGCGAAGACGTGAGGAGACTATCGGGCTCCGACACGGTGGAAATGCTCAAGGTCGATCTCGCCGACCTTGAATCCGTACACAAGCTTTGCGACGCACTCAAACGCGACGGCGTCCGGCTGGATATCGTGGTCCTCAATGCCGGGCTGATGCCGTTGAACGCGCGACGGTCACCGCAGGGTTATGACGTGATGTTCGCCGTACACTTTCTGGCCAACCGGGTATTGATCGACCGACTCCTTGCCGATGGAATGATTCAGCCGTCCAGTGTTTCCGCGGAAACTCCCAGAATCGTATTCGTTGCGTCCGAAGCGCATCGCTCCTCCGGCCCGATCGACTTCGACAATTTCGGCGCCTTTGTCGACTACGGTCTGAAGGATGGCCTCAAGCACTACGGGCTGAGCAAACTGCACCTGTGTACCTACGCGCGGGAATTGTCGAGCCGCCTCAACCCGAACGGCGAAATAAGCGTCGCGGTGAATTCGCTCTGCCCCGGGGCGATCAACTCCAACATCGCGCGGGAAGCGCCGGCGTTTCTGAAGCCGCTGCTCTACCCGGTAATGAAGTTGTTATTTGCGACGCCCGAAAAAGCCGCGGCTCCGGTTATTCATCTGTGTTGTGCCGAGGATGTGGGACGGCGCAGCGGCGTTTATTTGCACCTGATGCGGGAGAAAGACCCATCCACGCTGGCCATGGACGAGACCGCCGGCGCAAGACTGTGGCAGGCGAGCGAGGCGTTGCTGGCCGGACACGCGTCTCGCCGGTCGAATGCAGTGGGGCTTTTACCACGGGCTGCTGGACCCCCGGGAGTTCCTCAGTAGTCCTCCTCGGTTGCAAGCTCTGACTCCTCGCCAGCGGATGAGTTTCCGATGCCGTGGAACAAAGTGATCGGCCCCTTCGGCGAGAGATCCTTTCCGGCCAGACCCGGGTAATCCGGAGCCCAGCGAAGCGGCGACCAACCGTTGTAGCTGTTCTGGTGATCCGGGTCCGAGGTGATTAGCGTTGTCACGATCTGGCCGCTCCAGGTCACCGGGTTGACAAACTCCCAGACGACTTCACCCTCCGGCGTTACCTCCACGATTCGGCCTACCCGGGCCAGTTGCACCAGCGTGTTGCCGTTGGGCAGGCGCTGGACAGCCGAGCCGTGGTGGCTGTTGAAGCCGTCGGTCGTGTGATACATGGACACGATCTGGTTCGAGAACAGCCGGGTTGCTCTGGCACCCTGCGACTCCTTCGTACCCGGCATGATGTCCGTGTACCCGGCCTCCGGTGGATTGACGTAGCGCCCGGTGTCCACGCCGTTGGCGTCCAGGTGCGGGTTAAGCTCCATGAACTCCGACTGCGGGTCGGAGTCGCCCTGGCCGCGCGGGACATTCAATCCATTGTTGAAGAGCAGCAGGTTTCCGGCCCCGGGCAATCCGTCCTCGATCCATTGAATGTCGTGGTTGCCGCCGATCTGCTTATGGCCTGAAAATTCCTGCAGCGACCAGTTCTTCTTGGCCCAGTATGGATACTCGCCCTGACCGTAGGTCGCGGGATTTCCGAACCGGTACAGAAAGTCTCCCTCTGCGTTGGCCGCGAGCCGGTGACTCTCATCGGGATCGCCGGCTACAAAGGTGCCATCGTGATCGATGATGTAGATTTCGTGGGTCCTGTTGGAACTGATGGCGATGTGGCCGGTTTCCGGGTTGTAGTCGATTCCGTTGCAGTGCAGGTAGTCGGGCGAGAACACCCCCCAGTTGATGTCGAGTCGTTGCGGATAGTCCGCGACGGTGCGTCCCTCACCGACATATCCCGGCTTCAACGGGTCGATATCCTGCACGAGGTGGTCCCGAAACCGCCATTCCCAGACGACCGTACCGTTTCGGTCGACTTCCACAAGGGTGTCCATCTGCGCGCCGTCGTAGCTTTCCGCGGCATCCGGGTCGGCGCCCAACGCGATCACCTCGTCGTGCGTCACGGGCGCATTCGCGATATACAGAATCGTGTAGTCTTCGAGTTCGGGGTTGTACATCCGTAGAAAGTCGTGATGCGGGTTGTAGCCCTCGCGCCTCTCGGGATGCTCCCAGAGCGTATTGCCGTCCCAGTCCATCACCGCGAACGTCCGGTTCCCTATCGAACCGAACACCGTGCCGTCGTCCTGCAGATAGGCGTCACCGAACTCCGGCCAATAGTGCACGACCTGGCCCGCCATATCGATCAGATACACGCCCTGAACCCGCTGGGGTTTGACCATCGTGTAGCCGGAGTGGGCTCGTTGGGGGTTCCAGTAGACCAGTTCGGTAGGTCCGCGGGAAGCCTCGTAGGCCGAGGCCGAACCGATCGTGAGAACGATCCACGCGGAAACGATTCCCGCCCAAGTTACTTTTTTCCTAGTTTTCATTCGAATCTCTCCTCTGCGGCCGCCATACCGCTATGCCCTTGGCAGATACGCTGTCTGCTCACTACTACTGTCAGTATGGTTGAGTATCAGCATGTCATACGATCAAGACAGTGTAATATCAGAGCTACGCTTGGAGTAGACGCGATGTTGAAATACCTCACCATTCTCCCGGTGGTTTGCACAGCGGCCGTGCCCGCCTGGGGTCATCACAGCGACGCGGGTCTGGATATGGACTCGGTCGTGGCATTCGAAGGCACGGTCACCGAGTTCGCCTTCCGCAATCCGCACGTTTACATCGGCGTGGCGACGACCGACGAAAGCGGCGAACGGGTCGTGTGGTCGCTGCAGATGGGCGGGACCAACACCCTCACGCGCCGGGGCTGGACGCGGGACACGCTCCAGGCCGGCGATCAAGTCACGGTCGAAGTCCATGCCGCGGTGGATGGACGGCCGTACGCTGTGGTGGAGTCCATCGACAAGGAAGGTGGGCTGGGCCTGGCAACGATATCCAGCGCGCAGGCGGCGGGATCCACAGCAAGCACCACGACTATGGCGGGCAATTGGCGAGCGGACGCCTCCAAGCTCATTTCCTATCCCGGCGGTTTCGACGGGTTTTTCCACGCCCAGCTCAAGTTGACCGAGCAAGGCGCGGCCGCTCAAGCCCGGTACGACCCGCTTTCCGCCGAGAACCCGGAGTCGACTTGTATCGGTCGTCCCACACCCGCCGCGCTGGTCTCCAGCCGCCTCTTCCTGACCGAGTTCCAGATCAACGAAGACAACGACACCATCGTGATCCGGAGCGAGTACTTCGACGAAGTGCGGACAGTGCACATGGACGGCCGAGCACATCCTGACGCCGCCGAACGTTTCGCCACGGGACATTCGATCGGCCGGTGGGAGGGCGATACGCTGGTGGTCGACACCACCAACTTCGCCGATCATCGCTCGCCCTACCAAATCGGCGTTCCCTCGGGGCCGGGCAAGCACGTCGTCGAGCGGTACCGGCTGATCGAGAACGGCACGCGAATGTTGGCCGAGTTCACCCTCGAAGACCCGGAGTACATCGCGGAACCGTTGACGCATCGAAGGGAATTGATCTACTCGCCCCACGAGGAGATGTCTCCCCACAACTGTGACCCTGAAGCGGCCGGCCGTTTCGTTCGCTAGCCCGAATAGTCAAATTTCCGGGTTAAACCAGTCCGTTCAATTCATTCCGTCGCCAACCGGCGGCGATTCTGCCGGACGGGACGCCTCTCAGCAGTTCGTCGAGTTCCTTGCGGGTCGCGAGAACCTGTGGGTCGATGTCCAGTTCACGGGCGCGTTTCCTGGCCCGGTCGCGCAGTTGTTTCAGTCCGCCGTTGACGGGAACCCCCTTTGGCTCGTTGACTAGACGCAGGTTTTTCTCGTTGACTGAAGCGGCGATGGCTGACAGGATCTCGTCGCCGGATCGCTTGGCGAGTCGCCGCGGCATTTCCGGGATGCCCAGCAATTCGTCGTGTTTCCGCGGAAACACTTTGGCGATGCGCATGAGCAAGCCGTCGCTGCAGATCCAACCTCTGGGCCGGTTAAACCGTTTCGCGCACTGCTCGCGCCACTCCACCAGCGCCAGGGCGGCGCACCGGGCGTCGGTATTCGCCGCGCGGATGCCTTTCAGGCGCGACCAGAGGATATGCAGCGGGGTGATCACCGGAGTGTCGAGCGCGGTATGGCAGTCCTCCTCCAGCCACGCAAGCCGATCGAGGTTATTCAGTCGTTCCCGCAGCACATTCCACAGCGCCGGCAAATGGCGAACATCGTCCAGCGCGTAGCTCAGCGCACCCTTCGGGAGCGGGCGGGCCGCCCAGTTGGTGCGCGTAAAGGCCTTTTCGATTTCAATGTCGAGCACGTCCGCGAGGAGGTCCTGCAGGCCGATCTGTGGAGCGTAGCCGAGCAGGCCGGCGGCGAGTTGCGTATCGATGAGCCGATCGGGCAGGCGATCCATGTGCGGCAGCATCACCTCGAGATCCTGCCGGGCGCTATGCAGAAGCCAGCTGCGCCCCGGCGCGAGCAAGGCGGCGAACAGCGGACCGAGATCCATGTCGGCCACGCAGTCAACGCAGGCCAAGCGCCGCGGCGTTGCGATCTGGATCAGGCCCAGCCGGGGATAGTACGTCTGCTCGCGAACGAACTCCGTATCGAGAAAAACCAACGGCGCCGCATCGATAGCGTCCACCAGGGCCGCCAGGGCTTGCGCATCGTCAACGAGTGGTTCGGTATCGGTCACGGATTTGTGAGACAGTACACTGGCTCCGTTTAGTCGAGTCAAACACCTCCGGCAGTCGATCGATGCACGTTCACATCCTGGGAATCTGCGGTACGTTCATGGGCGGCATTGCCGCAATCGCGAAAGCCGCGGGTCACCGGGTCTCCGGGTCCGACGAAAATGCCTACCCGCCCATGAGCGATCAGCTCAGGGACCTGGGTATTGCCGTGCGCGAAGGGTACCATCCTGACCACCTCGACGGCGACGTGGATTGCGTGGTCGTCGGCAATGTCATGAGCCGGGGCAATCCGGTGGTCGAGGCGCTGTTGAACTCCAGCGTGCCGTACTGTTCCGGACCCGAATGGCTGGCCGAGCATGTGCTCAAGGATCGGTGGGTGCTGGCGGTGGCCGGAACCCACGGCAAGACCACCACGAGCAGCCTGCTGGCATGGATACTCGAATACGCGGGACTTGAGCCGGGTTTCCTGATCGGCGGCGTGCCAGGGAATTTCGGCGTATCCGCGCGGCTTGGAGCCTCCCGGTACTTTGTGGTCGAGGCCGATGAGTACGATACGGCGTTCTTCGATAAACGCGCCAAGTTTGTCCACTACCATCCCCGCACTCTGGCGATCACCAATATCGAGTTCGATCACGCCGACATCTACGATGATGTGGATGCCATTTTGCGCCAATTTCACCACCTCTTGCGAACCGTTCCCGGCCGCGGTCTGGTCGCCGTCAACGGCGGCGACGGCAATGTGGAGAGGCTCCTGGCACAAGGAATCTGGACGCCGGTGGAAACTTTCAGCGCGGAGGATCCCGGGTCGACCTGGTTCGGGCGGCACGAGCCGGCGGCGCCGGGTTCACGGTTCGGCGTTTTCCGGCACGGCGAGCACGTCGGCGAGACGAGTTGGTCGCTGATGGGACAACACAACGTCGAGAATGCGCTGGCCGCCATCGCCTGTGCGGTCAACGCCGGCGTGCCGGCGGCGACGGCCATTGAAGCCCTGTCCAGCTTCAACGGCGTCAAGCGGCGCCTGGAGAAACGCGGCGAACACGACGGAATCACGCTCTACGATGATTTCGCCCACCACCCCACGGCCATCCGCGCGACCCTCAAGGCCCTGCGCGACGCCCAACCCGGCCGCCGCGTCGTCGCGGTGCTTGAACCCGGTTCCAATTCCATGCGCATGGGCGTGCATCGGGGCGCGCTGGGCGCGGCGCTCGATGAAGCCGATAAGGTATTTGTGTTGGCGTCCGGCGACCTGGAATGGGATGTGGAATCCGAGTTGGCCAGCCTCGGCGCCAGACTCGCCGCCGTGGATCGGGCAAATGGCTTGCTGGCGCGCTTGCTGGACGAACTGCGACCGGCGGACCAGGTAGCGCTCATGTCCAACCGGGGGTTTCAGGGACTACCGGGGCGGCTGGAAGAATCATTGAGGCGGCGCGCACTCACTGGCGCCGCGGACTAAGGGGTGCGGTCACGGGTAAGGAGTTCAGTCGCCGAGCGGACCGCATGCGGTTGGACAGTCGTACTACTGTGTTCGGCGGGCTCGAAGACTTGCGGCCACTATGAGAAAATCCACGGGAACTTTCCAGGGAGAAGCACGGGTGAAAGAGGATGCAGAACTCAGCGGCAGCTTCGACATCGGCCAGATCGTGACGCACCGCCTTTTCGGTTATCGGGGCGTCATCTATGACGTGGATCCCAGGTTCATGCTTAGTGATCAATGGTACGAGCAGATTGCCCGAAGCCAGCCGCCCAAGGATCGGCCCTGGTATCACGTGCTCGTGGACAATGGCGATCAGACGACCTATGTCGCGGAACGCAACCTGTGCCCGACTTCCGACCGCAAACCGATACTGTCGCCCTTGCTCGACAACTACTTCCAGGCATTCAACGGCGAGTTCTACGAATCCAGAATCCGCCGCAATTGACGCCGAAGCCGACTCCAGCCGCAGCCCAGCCAATGAAGCAATACATGTGTTTGATTTGTGGATTCATATACGATGAAGCCGAGGGATTGCCCGAAGAAGGGCTCGCGCCGGGAACCCGTTGGGACGACATTCCATTGTCGTGGCACTGTCCCGACTGCGGTGCCGGCAAGGAAGACTTCGACATGGTCGAGATTTGACCCGGATTTCTCAATAGGAGCGAGTACATTGACCGCAACCTCTCAACCCCTGATTCGATTGGCCCGGTGCGCGTTATCGAGCGTGATTCTGCTGGGCGTGGCGCCCATCGGCATGGGCCAGGCTCCCATCGGCATGGGCCAGGCACCCATCATTCAGCCAGGTCCGCCGGGTGGCCCCGCGCGGGAACTCAGCGCCGAGGAAGCGATCGAGATAGCCGATACGAGCTACTCGCCGGCGGACGCGCGGTTCATGCAGGATATGATCCCGCACCATCACCAGGCGCTGGAGATGGCCGAACTCGTCGCCGACCGTACCAACCGTCCGGAACTGATCGACGTGGCCGGGCGCATCAATGTCTCGCAACAAGACGAGATCGAGTTCATGCAGCAGTGGTTGCGCGAAAGGGGCGAGCGCGTTCCGAATCCGGGTGACCACGATACGATGCATACCGACCACAGGATGGCAGGCATGGCCTCGCCGCCACAGATGGCCGACCTCGCGGCGGCTGAAGGCACGGACTTCGGCCGGCTGTTCCTGCAGCTGATGATCACCCATCACGACGGTGCGGTGACGATGGTCGAGGAGTTGCTGAAGCAGCCGGGCGCTGCGTATGACCCGGTGCTGTTCGAATTCACCAACGACGTCACCAATGACCAGACCACCGAGATTGAGCGGATGAATGTGCTTCTGGTCGGGCTGTCCGACGACCCGCGCGCCTCGCTGTCGGCCGGGTTCGATGACGCGGGCCAGGCACTGATGAACATGGAACTCGTGGGCTCGCTGCCCAAGCCGCCCGGGTTTTACGATCCGCAGAACCCGGCCGAGTTGCCGCCGGAGATGCCGAAGGAGGACGGCGACGAGGAGGACGGCGCCGATGAGGATGCCGAGGAAGACGATGAGTGGGATCGCCGTCCGCTTCTGAGCTTCGCCAACACTGACATGGCCTTTTTTGACGACGTGATGGTGGCCGGCAGCTACCACGGCTTCAACGTCTACCGGCTGTCCGAAGATGGGTTGCCCCGGCAGATCAGCGCGGTGGTCTGCCCGGGCGGGCAGGGCGATGTCTCCGTGGTCGGCGACCTGCTGATCATGTCGGTGGAACAGACCAGGGGAAGACTCGATTGCGGGCTCGAAGGCGTCAATGAGGACATCAGCGACGATCGGTTCCGAGGGCTTCGCATCTTCGACATCAGCGACCTGACACGTCCGATGCAGGTGGGCGCGGTCCAGACCTGCCGCGGTTCGCATACGCATTCGGTCGTCGCGGGCCCGGGCGATGACGGCAGGATCATCGTCTACAACTCCGGCACCTCTCGCGTGCGCGACGAGGAAGAACTGGAAGGATGCATCGGCGAAATCCCCGGTGACGACCGAACCGCGCTGTTCCGTATCGATGTCATCGAGATCCCCATCGACGACCCATCGAATTCGCGCATCGTCCACAGTCCCGCCGTGTTTGCCGATCCCGAGGAGGGCATCCTGGCCGGACTGTGGCGAGGCGGCGACCACGGCGATCTAACTCAGGAGACGAACCGTACCGACCAGTGCCACGACATCACCGTGTATCCCGAGAAGAATATTGCCGCCGGCGCCTGCTCAGGCAACGGAATCCTTTTCGACATCACGGACCCGCTGAACCCGCAGCGCATCGATGCGGTTGTCGACAGCGGCTTTGCCTACTGGCACTCCGCGACGTTCAACAACGATGGCACCAAGGTGCTCTTCACCGATGAGTGGGGTGGCGGCGGCCGGCCACGGTGCCGCGCTTACGACCCGCTGACCTGGGGCGCGGATGCCATCTACGACATCGTCGACGGCGCGCTCGAGTTCCGCGGCTATTTCAAGATGCCGGCGCCGCAGGTCGAGCAGGAAAACTGCGTGGCGCACAACGGCTCCATCGTGCCCGTCCCGGGCCGCGACATTTTCGTCCAGGCCTGGTACCAGGGCGGTATCTCGGTGATCGACTTCACCGACTCCGCCAACCCGGTCGAGATCGCCTACTTCGACCGCGGTCCGATCAATGCCGAGAACCTGGTCGGCGGCGGATTTTGGTCGGCCTACTGGTACAACGGCAAGATCTACGGCACCGAGATCGTGCGCGGGCTGGACGTGCTGTCGCTGGTGCCGAGCGAATACCTGACCGAAAACGAAATCGCCGCGGCGGCCGCGGCCGACGATGGCGGCGTATTCAACCCGCAGCAGCAGTTTCGTGTCGGCTGGCGGGATGAGCCCGTCGTGGCCCGGGCATATATCGATCAGCTCCAGCGTGGCGACGAACTGCGGGCGTCGCTTGCGGCCGACCTGACCGCGGCGCTGGATCGCTCGGCTTCACGGCTCGAGGACGGCGCGCGCGACGCAGACCTGGCGGCCAGGCTGGAATCGCTGGCGACGGACTTGAATACGGACAGCGGAAACGCCGTCAGCACCGTCAGCAGGGCGCGGATGGACGCGCTGGCGGCGACGTTGGGCGGGATTGCGGCCGTGCTGCGCTAAAGGGGGAGACTTCGACTTGGTTGAAATCTCAAGTCAAACAGACATATGCGCATACCACTCGATACGAGCCAACCGTAGTTGGGGCGATGCTGTGCAATCAGGGGCACCGAAAGGCCATTCCCAATTGCGACATCAGCTCCGCA
The DNA here is from genome assembly GCA_965237785.1 of Candidatus Rariloculaceae bacterium. GTDB lineage: Bacteria > Pseudomonadota > Gammaproteobacteria > Steroidobacterales > Rariloculaceae > UBA6522. The sequence goes on along the minus strand of OZ250159.1, from coordinate 2,868,790 downwards.
AAACTGCCGAACGTGAGTTTGAATCGATGATGCAGTTCCCACGCATGCTTAATTTTATCGGCTTGTTCCAATGACAGTATTTCTTCCTCGATCATTCTGATAATCAAATCTCACGTCGCCAATCAAGTCCATGCGATCAATCCGCAAGAAATTCACCAGAACGGAAGTATCCGAGACTAGAATCCGTGTTTCCGAGCAATCCTTTGCCATAAGGGAGGGTACTCAGCCACAAGCGGCCTCTGCGAGTACCAACAACCGATCGCCACCAATGCTGAGGGATTTGCTGAGTTCCAACAGCCGGCCGCGCGAGATCACCTCTTGTCGAAAGGCTTCAATCGCCAAGTGGGCTATCTCGCCGCGAAGCTCCCGATCCCAAAACTGACGCTCTTCGGGTTCATCCAGGTCGTCGAACAAGTCGAGCGCCTTTAGAAAGTCCCGGCCATGCGACTCGTTCTCAAGAAGCTGCCGAGTCTCAGAGGGAGAGATATGGCGAAGGCTTTTGAGACGATAAACGGCAGCTTGATAACTCACACCAAAATGGTGCGCGATCACGGCAACGTCGTTGTAGGTGATGTGCTGTGATCGTGCGGCGGGGCGTATTTCGGCGTCAAACGAACCACCCGTCGCTGCGTCAAAAATGGATTGCTCCGATCGGCTCGGCCGGCCTTTGTCCAAACAACGCAGCATCTCTGCAATCCCATCGCGCGGCATCAAGAATGCAGCGGCGAATGCGTTGGCGCGTTTTTCAATGAGGTCCGATGCATTGCCGGTACTCGATACGCTGATTGCACCGTCCCGATCCATTAACGCGTGCGCGAATTCATGAGCATAGGAAAAGCGATTGCGCGCCCGAGCGTGCGCCGCATTCACCAAAATCCCCAAGCCAATCGAGGGACTCCGCAAGAACAAACCGGACATTTCGCTCGGCAGCTCGATGCCAGACGCCCAAATGCCTTGAGACGTCAAGAGTTCTGATACATCGGCGATTGGCGCGTTACCGATGCCCACTCGTTGCCGTTCCTGGTGCGCGATACGTTCACCTTCGGTAATAGCATCACCAATGGTTCGCGGAACGCCCACCTGATAGGCGGGCGGAACAGCACGTTCTTCTTGGCCGATCAGACGTTCCAACTTGACCCCTTCACGGAACAAGCTGACGCAGCGTTCCACCTCGGCTTGAACCGTGGGGTGGTTTTCGAACCGAGGAACGACGCGATGAAGCGCAACCAGCACATCGTCCTCGTCTGCCAATCCCTCATCCTCGAAAAACTGCCCGACCGATATGCCGTAGCGCTCGGCAAGCCTTGAGAGTTCAAGGGTCGACACAGACCGATTACCGGCCTCAATCTGAGTAATAGCTGTTCTGGGTGCACCTATGGCATTCGCCACGGTTTGCTGACTGATGCCGCAGTTTTCGCGTGCCGCACGTAATTTACGTCCGAGTTCCACCTGGTTCACCGGTCGTGCTCCTCTTTCGTCGGGGACACAATGCCCCGGAATGAAAGTATATGAATCGAACAATGTATGTCCAGTACTTCCATTATGTTGTTCGATACAAGAACATTGGTGCGCATGTGGTCAAGATCAGAGGTCGAGAGTATGTGAGGGACAACCCGGATAGCTCCACTCGCGACAATGTCAATCGAAACGAGTAGCCGAAAAGTAACGAAGTGACGATCACGGAGCAACACAGCGGGGAAACGTCAGCCGTACTTCGCCAACCAATCCGGCACCTCTCGCGTGCGCGACGAGGAAGAGCTGGAAGGATGCATCGGCGCAATCCCCGGTGACGACCGCACCGCGCTGTTCCGTATCGACGTCATCGAGATTCCGGTCGACGATCCATCGAAGTCGCGCATCGTCCACAGCCCCGCCGTGTTCGCCGAACCCGAGGAGGGCATCATGGCCGGACTGTGGCGAGGCGGCGGCCGGCCACGGTGCCGCGCCTACGACCCGCTGACCCGGTCGAGATCGCCTACTTCGACCGCGGTCCGATCGATGCCGAGAGCCTGATCACCGGCGGATTTTGGTCGGCCTACTGGTACAACGGCAAGATCTACGGTACCGAGATCGTGCGTGGGCTTGACGTGCTGTCGCTGGTACCGAGCGAATACCTGACCGAAAACGAGATCGCCGCGGCGGCCGCAGCCGACGATGGCAGCGTTTTCAACCCGCAGCAGCAGTTTCGAGTCGGCTGGCGGGATGAGCCCGTCGTGGCGCGGGCGTACATGGATCAGCTTCAGCGTGGCGAGGGACTGCCGGCGTCGCTTGCGGCCGACCTGAACGCGGCACTGGATCGCTCGGCTTCACGGCTCGATAACGGCGCGCGCGACGCAGATCTGGCGGCCAGTCTGGAATCGCTGGCGAGGGACTTGAATACGGGCGGCGGAAACGCTGTCAGCAGGGCGCGGATGGATGCGTTGGCGGATACGTTGGGCGGGATTGCGGCGATGCTGCGCTAAAGTGGAAGACTTCGACTTGGTTGAAATCTGAGGGTGGGGTTGGTCCGGATCCCTGGCCTTCCGCCCAAGGTCCAAAATGAACTTGAGAAAGCGTATCAGGAATGCTTACGTAACGCGCCTGACGACTCCCGCTTCGTATGGTTCGTAGATCACGCGTTACCTAAATCGAGGCCAACGCCTCGACCACCGGACCCAGACATTTCCAATCTTAAGGGATTTCTCGACTATTTCGATTCCGTCGCTTCGCTATCAACTAAGCGTTATTCCTGGGAGCACGTTAGCCAATATTCGTTGAATCATTACATTACCGACATATCGTTGTTCGTAAACTTGATAGACCGCGCAATGAATAGCATTCTACAATACTAACTATTGCGTTTGGCCGACGTTCTCCCCGAAAACTGACCCATAAGGAAGGCGACTTCTGACTAACCGAGAATTTTCCCACTTCAAATGGTTCAGGTTTCGGGTGGCAGATCACCCGAACGAGTCCGATTCGTCCACGAAACGCCAATAACCGCGTCGGAGGCATTACACTTGCAATTGGCACTTCCCTAACAATTTGCATGGCCACCAGCACCAAATTGAGTGTAGCACCAGGAGCCTTTGACACATCACTTCTCAGCGCCTTTCCGAATACCATCTGCCACTGATGCTCTTTGGCGAATTCGGGTCGCAATTCGACGAATCAGATCATCCTTAGGTGGTAGTTTTGTGTTTGTCATACCCAGTTCCCGGGCAACCTTCGCCAGTTCATGCTTTACCGTCATACGGCGGAGTTCATTTTCGATCTGTGCGCCCTCCTTGGCGCGCTCCGTTAGATGGTTTATGATGTTCTTGTCGAAGTGTCGCTCACGATGTGTTCCAAGACGTGGTCTTGCGCCCACTTCGGAATGCGGCAATATCGACCGTATGCGTCTTTCGATCCGTAGTACTTGTTGAGAGATTTCACGTAGAACGCCTCTGAGCTCCGATATTTCAAGCGCTAGTAGCTCTACTTCTTCTCGGTCCTTGCTTGATAAAACCGGTTGTCGTTTCATAGCAAATTCTTCACTTCGGACCATAGTGATTTAAAGTTCCTTTCCAGTTCAAATGGTGTACCTTGATTAGTAATAGCGTCTCTCAGAGAGGCTCGATCAGGGATCCACGTGTCCATAAATCGAACATCAAAACCATTTGATTCATTCGCAAGCTCGCATTCCAAGTGCACGTCGTCAATCCACGCTCGAGCGGCCCTTGTGGGTACTTCAGCATATGTTCGCGCCCGATTAGCGAATACCGCAAGTCGAGGTAATGGATGTGGCTGTATTCTGTGATGCAGACCAGCGATAAGAAGTCCAACACCTCTTGCTGCAAAGAAATCCGGGTTGAATGGAATCAAAATCAGATCGCAACAAGTAAGCACGCTGTATGACAGCATTGTGAACGACGGTGGACAATCAAATAATACATATTCATAGTCCGGAAGGTGAGCGGAATTCTTAATCCTACCCAATAGGTTCTTTATGAAGAACTTGCCTTTTCCTGGATCAGGAGTTTCAAGTTCTAACCAATATAGCTGTTCGGTTGATGGTACGAAATGATATTTTTCTTTTAGCCGATATACAAAGCCATTGTCAGGATGAAAACTCGATAGATCGCCCTCCAAGTGCTTATTAAGGATCGAAAAAACTGTTCTGCTATTTGTCCTGCTTCTTTTGTACCACTTATCGAACCTGCCCGAAGCTCCACCATCTGAATCTAATGCAATAGCTTGCGTAAGGGACATTTGAGCGTCAAGGTCAAACAGAAGGACGTTATCGTTTCCAAAAGTGGAAAGTATGTCGCCGATACACCAAGTAACAGTGGTCTTTCCCACGCCGCCCTTAAAGTTAATTGTTGCAATAGTTTTCATCGTTGTCCGTTGCTCCCGGTACACTCGGTGCTAAGATCATTTTCAATAATATCGGATAGTCGATCCATGATCGTACTCGTGTCATTTTCGCCATTGTATTCGAATAGCCGCTGTGCTCCAGGGTTTATGGGAATATCCTGAACCGTAGCAGTCCCAACTTGTTCCGTGGCCCGGTCCCTAGTCGCGAGGATCAGCATAATCACATCATATTGTTATGGAGTATATTATCTCGCTCACAGTCCACCAAAAGATCCAACGCCCCCGCCGCTCCCATTACATTCCTCACCGTCGCTCTCACCGCCCTCCCAATCTCGTGCCTCGCCAGGGGAGCAACCATGCCCGGAATCATGCCGGACGAAACCGAGGTGGAGACCATGGACTACATTTCGGAGGTCATGATCATGCCGATGGACAGGGCCCGTCGGGACGTTCAGTTTACGGACCGCGGGGATGCCAATGCCTCGGTCGTCCTACAGTGAGTCGGGATAGGCTTCCGCGAATTCCATAAGTGGCCGCTTGGAAACGAATTGTGAGGTAGTCCTGGTTGGTTGGACAGTCCGAGGGTTTTTTTTTAACGTGTACTCCGATTGGTTTGTTGGGCCCTCGATGAACGGAATCATGTCGCCGGACCGAGCCGATGTCAATGCCATTGGCCGGGGCTTGGCGGGATGTTGATTGGGGGCAATTAGCGTTTTCCACGGGCTGTCCACGGGCGCGATCCCCCCGCGCGTAAAGCGCCGGTGGGGAGGCGGTGGAAAACGCGGCGCCTCGACTCGAACGCGGCCTCCGCCCCGCCCGTCCGATGTGTTGTACCGCGCCGATCCGCTCATGCCGCCACCGCGACGCCGCCGATAATCTCGGTGCGCACGGGTGTGGTGTCGGTCATGTCCGCCTCCCGGTTCAGCCTGAGTCAAGGGTTGGAACCGAACTCAGCCGATGTCGGACACGACAGTGAAGGGGCAGCGTACGCCAAGCTCTCATCAGGTCACGATGTCGGTCGAGGCCGGAACCTCAACCGGTTGCCCCCGAGTGGCCGACAAGTCCAGGGAATGACATCTCGGTCAATCAGTGTTTGGGTCAAGCCACCCAGGGGCGGCCGGCCCTACAAGCCTACATGCGCCTATCGCGGTGTGGGTCAAACCACATCCGGGGAACCGGCACACACATACTCACTGTCCGTATTGACGATCTCCGGCGTCCCGAGGCGCAACGCCGCCTCCAGCGCGTCGATGCAAAAGGCGCTGTCCAGCGTGTTCGATAGCCGCCAGGCCAACACGCGCCGGCTGACCCAATCCATCACCGCCACCAGGTAGAAAAAGCCCTTGGATACCGGAATATAGGTGATGTTCGCGCACCAAACCCGGTCCGGCCGGTCGATCGTCAACTCCCGCAGCAGATACGGATAGATCCGGTAATCCGGGTGCGCGACGCTCGTCCTCGGCTTGCGATAGATCGCCTCCAGACCCATCAGCCGCATCAGTCGCCTGACCCGGTGGCGGCCCGCCGCCTGGCCCTCGCGCCTCACGTGGCGAACCATTTGCCGGCTGCCGTAGAACGGGTACTTCAGGTACAACTCGTCGATGCGCCGCATCAGCGCCAGGGTCCCGGCGCACTCCCCGGTCGGCTCGTAGTACTGCGACGAGCGGCCGATGCCCAGCAACGCGCATTGCCGCGTCAAGCTCAACTCACAGCCGGGCTCCAGCATCCCAAGCCGCTCCGGCCGGCTCAGCGCGCCAACCCGCGCAGAAAAAAATCTCGCTCCACCGTCAGCTCGCCGATCTTCGCGTGCAACTCCCGGACCGTCTTCTCGTGATCCGAGCCGCGGTTCGAACCCCGGCCCGCGAACACCTCGCCCAGACCGTCGACCGCTTGGCGTTTCCACGTGCTCACCTGATTGGGATGCACCCCGTGCCTGGCCGCGATCGCCTGAACCGTGCGATCCCCCCGTAGCGCCTCAAGCGCCACCTTTTTCTTGAATTGCGCCGTGAACCGGCGTCGTTTGGTCGTCATGTCAGTGCCCTCCTTTCAGCACCAGTTCACACCTTAACGACCTGTCCAAAAAAGTGGGACCACCTCAGCCATCCGGTGCGTCGTCTCCCAACATAAACCTCGTCCAGGCGGGGTTCTCTTGGTACGCGGCGATTACCCTCTCGCCCCCTTCGGCATCGTCAGTCAACTCCCGCCACGAATCGACGAAAGCCTGCTTGAATTCGTGCGCCTGCATAGGTTTTCCTCCGTTCAAATTATTGTGTGCGCTTCGGCAGAACCGCATCGCGGACGATGTCGGGTTCACAACAGCGGTGCTTGTACAAGTTCATACCTTGAGTATCGGATCAAATCAGTTAACTTGTCACTACCCTCACCGTCATAGGACAGACAATGAAATCAACCTATCGGAACTGGCTCGAACAACAAAAGTATTCGGCAGGGACCGTCCAGGCGCAAATGCATCGCGCTGGGCGGGTCGAGAAATGCTACGGTGACCTGGACGAACATTATGATCGGGACGGTCTTCGGAGCGTGATCGACGAGTTGAAATATTCAACCGGGGACGAGTGCCGGAACCAACCGAACCCCTCCAAAATCCCCTTCGATGGCAACATCCGAAGCAATCTCGCCTCCTACAGGAATGCGGCTGAACGATACTGCAGGTTCCGACGCGAAGTTCCGAACGAAGAAACCGGCAGCGGCGCCCACGATCCGGACGCCGAAGCGGTGGATGAAGCGGTTAACGGGCGCGGCCAGTTGGTCGGGCTGGAACGGGACTTGCAGGCAGCCCTGCGCCGGGCCATCGAACAGCTCGAGCCCGGCCTGGAGGTCATCGACGATGGAGCGGAACGTTCGGTCGGTTCCGGATTCATCGACATCACCGCGAGGGACGCGGAGGGTGCGACCGTTGTCATTGAGCTCAAGACCGGAACCGCGAGGCAGGGAGCGGTTGCACAGATTCTCAGTTACATGGGTGACATCGCGGACGAGGAGCCCGATGACAGGGTCCGTGGGATCCTGGTGGCGGGCGATTTCGACAGAAAGGTGCGCGCCGCGGCCGCCAGCCCGGTCACGCTTGAGTCGGAGCTGCTTGGAGAGCCACAGTAAGTACACCTGAGAGCGCGTCGCCTTTTGCGTCGGAGCCGCCCCGGCGAAGAAGGCGTCGACCTCTATGGCGGCTCCCAGCGGGGAGCGATTGGGGATTCGCGGTGGCGAAACGGGTCGTTTGGCAGGTACGGCTGACATGCACAAGTATCGAGGGGTGGATTCGTTAACTTTTAGGTAATAGTTAACGACGGTGCGAACCGGAAGGACACGGTCTGAAAACGATGCTGCCCGATCAGTCGTCGTCTACTGGGCTCCCCGAGACTTCCCCGTCAGCAGATCATGTGTCACGATCAGCCCGGCGCGTGTCCTCTTCATCGCTTGCGCGGCGTGACGCCATTACAACGGCAACCGCAATGACGAGCAGGCCAATTACGGTGGCAGGCATCTGTTTCATCACGTGCTCTATTGTCGAAATGTCGGCCGGAGGACAGACAGGAGCCACAAGGCCAATCCCGCCAATAGGATCAACAGCGCGTTGTTGCGTAATTCGTCCACTCCTGCCAGTCGAGCCCTCCGGCACGCATCAAAACCAACCCGTGCTTCAGGCTTCGAACGGCCCCGTCATCGGGTCGAAAGCTCTTGTTTGCAACACGATGGCCCATGTGAAGGGCACGCTGAGAAGACCTCCCGGGCTCACGGTCGGGCTTGACCGAAGCGGTGGCCCGAAGGCTCCGCGATGGTCGCCGCCAAGCTAGTTGCCGACACGGCCTGGGGGAGTTGCTCAAGCAGCGTATTTACGCGTTGGCGTTGGGTTACGAGGATTTGAACGATCACGGGGAGTTGCGTCACGATTTGGCCTTGCAGACGGCGGCCAGTCGGGTGGAGACGCTGGCCAGTTCCAGTTCGGAAACTGCTTGGAATTTCGCACGTCGCTTGGCGCCGCGAACGCCCCTACGATGTATTCGAATACTCAGAATCGAACAGCATCCCCGACCAGACATCGTGGAAATACACACGCCGAAAATTGACCTTCATCGAGGCCTCGAATTCGCGCTCTTAATCTCTTTGCTTCCTCACCCAAGGAACAGTGCACTACTCCTCAGGCGTTACGGTGAATCCCTGGTCGCGCAGTAGCTCGACCACGCTGCCTTCGCCCACGAGGTGAAGCGCACCCACCACCACCAGATAGCTCTCGTCATCGCTCAGCAACGACTCGAGACGAACCAGCCAGCGCTGGTTGCGGTCCGTGACGAGTGCGCGATACAGCTCCGGAATGGTCTCGAAATCGGCGATGAGTTGATCTGCCAGCGCATCCAGACGCCCTTCCCGCCAGGCGCCGAGGAGTTCATCCATCATCTGTTCAGCTGAATCGAGTTCCGCCAGCGTTTGCGCCAGCAAGTCTGCCTGTTCGTTGGAGGACAGGCCGTCGAAAATGCCGATTTGGTCCTCCAACGTTTCCAGCCCGAGAATTTCTCTGCCGTCACGGGACGCCAGACGCAAGAGGTGTTGCTCCAAGCCGAGATCGGAATCGAAGCCCATCGAATTCATGCCCAGATCCATGAGGACGACCGCAAGCATCCAGGGCTCATAGTGCGCCGCAATGCTCCAGTCCAATCCCAGTTCCACCGCCATCGCCTCCGCGCTCTCATAGAGCGACGGCGCAAGTTCATCCTGCAGCGTCCGGTCGGGAGTCAGCGTGCCGGCCTGCGCGAACAACGCCGGCGCTGCGAACGCGTCCAGGTCATCGAAGTCAATCTCCATCACCAGGCCGTCGCTTTGTTCGTAGAGGCGGTCAATGTTCGGCGGCAGGGGGTAGTCCGACTCCCGCAGGTAATGCACGGAGCCAAGCAACCACAGTTCGCCGCCAGCGGCGCTCGTAACCCGCCAGGCCGCCGGGTCGCCATGGGCGAGGCACGAGACAAGCGCCAGCGCGGCGATCACCCACCTCATGCCGGCACCGCCCCCTCGAGCCAGACGACTTCGGTAGCGAGGCTCCCGTCGGCCGCGAGCGCGAGCCACCGCATCCCGGGCGGACGGGTATCGACGGCGAATTCGTCGCTTAGGGGCAGGAACTGCGAGCAGGTTGACGGAGTACTCAGGAACCGCACGCCGTCGCATTGCCGATCCGAGACCTGATGGACATGGCCCCAGAGCACGGCGCGCACCTGATCGTGCCGATTCACGGTCTGCAAGAATTGCTCCGCGTCATGCAGGCCGACCTGGTCCATCCATGCACTGCCCATGGGCAACGGATGATGGTGCATGCAGATCAGGATGTGCTCGCGGGGAAACCGGTCAAGCGTTGCGTCCAAACGCCAGAGGTCGGCCGCTCCCAGGGCACCTCCCACTTCCCCCTCCAGGTACGTGTTTAACAGGATCAGACGCCAGCCACCCAGACGGGCGTCGCCGCAGACCTGGATTCGGGGCGCAGTCAGGCACTCCACCATCAGTTCGGGATCGTCGTGATTGCCCGGGATGCAGTACGCGGGCGGGCCAAGCGTTTCGAGCGTCTGCCGGAAGCGCCGGTATCCGGCCCGGCTCTCGTCGTGGACGATATCCCCGGTCACTACGATGGCATCGGGCGGCCAGCGGCCATCGTTACGGGCATTGGTAAGTACAGCCTCCAGGGTCGCCTGGGTATCGATGCCTCGATGCGCCCGGTCCACGGCGGCAAAGAGATGCGTATCGGTGATCTGCAGCAGCACGACGGGCCGCCCGTCAGGCCCATCCGATGACCGGCCGGATCGATGGATTGGCTTTTTCGAGTCCATCGGAGTCCAGGAATACAGGTGAGCCTAGGACTCGGTGCGGAAAGCGGCGGTTCCAGGCGGGGCCGTATACCATCCCGGGTCGCTGTAGTCGCCGGGGGGCTGCTCGGCGCGCACCTTGAGCACGGTGAACATGCCGCCCATCCCGATCGGCCCGTGGGGACCCTCGCCGGTCATCATGGGCAGCGTGTTCTCGGGCAGTTCCATCTGCATCGACGCCATCTCGGCCATGCCGCGGTCGCCCATGACCATGTACTGGGGAATCAGGCCGCGCAACTTCTCTGCGGCGTCCTCGAAGTCCACGCCGATGGTCGTCATGACCTCGTGGCCCATGGCGTTCATCGTGTGGTGCGTCTTGTGGCAGTGGAATGCCCAGTCGCCGGGGGCATCGGCGATAAACTCGATCGCGCGCATCTGGCCGACGCCCACGTCGATGGTCGCCTCGGGCCAGCGTGCGGATGGCGGCACCCAGCCGCCGTCGGTGCCGGTGACCTCGAACGAATGGCCGTGCAGGTGGATCGGGTGGTTGGTCATGGTGAGGTTGCCGAGCCGTACACGGACCCGGTCGCCCTGCCGCGAGACCAGCGGCGCGATTCCCGGAAAGACGCGGCTGTTCCAGGTCCAGAGATTGAAGTCGGTATGGGTGTGGACGCGCGGCGTATAGCTGCCGGGCTCGATATCGTAGGCGTTCATGAGAAAGACGAAATCCCGGTCCACGGCACGCTCGGCCGGGTCCCCGGGATGAACGACGATACTGCCCATCATGCCCATGGCGATCTGCACCATGTCGTCGGCGTGGGGGTGATACATGAAGGTGCCGGCGTGGCGCATCTCGAATTCGTAGACCCAGGTCTCGCCGGGTTGGATGGGTGGCTGGGTGAGGCCCGCCACGCCATCCATGCCATGGGGTACGCGCACGCCGTGCCAATGGATCGTCGTGTATTCGGGCAGCTTGTTGGTGACGAACAGCCGCACCCGGTCGCCCTCCACGCACTCGATGGTCGGCCCCGGCGACTGGCCGTTGTAGCCCCACAGATGCGCGGTCATCCCCTGTGCGATTTCGCGAACCACCGGCTCCGCAATGAGATGGAACTCCTTGACGCCATCGTTCATGCGCCAGGGGAGGGACCAGCCGTTGAGGGTGACTACCGGCTGGAATGGCCGGCCCGACGAGGGCGCCGGGGGTGGCTGGGTGGTCGAAGAGTCGACGATGGGTGCTTCGGGTATCTGCGCGGCCGCGGATCGGGAGACTACATTGGCGCTTACGAGGGCGCCAGCCGCGGTGGTCAGGAAACTGCGGCGCGAAACACTAGGTTCCATGTCTCACCATCGTCCACAAATTACCGATCACCATACACTGACCGCATCCGATACCCGTCCCGGAGGTATTGAGTGCAAATTCATTTGATTACACTTCGCGTACCCGGACCCCCAGGATTGGTGAAATCGTTGTATTGCGGAATGATAAAGGTTTTTACGCTTTCGGCAATGCAAGTGTTCCCTTGACGCGTCCCCGTTGCCAGGCGCGATATTGGTTCTCTATCGCCAATGGCCGCCAGCTTCCTGTTTCCGGTCGAACAATGTCCTCCTTGCGCTCGCGAGCACGCTGGGTAAGTCGCGCCCTGACCGAAGCGCCAACATTTTTCGGAGGAGCTTTGGCCATCAAAGGGTCGCCTCGATATAGGGCCGCATGACATTCGGCACGCGGTCGATGGCGGCAAAGCGCCAGAGATCATCGACTGTGGCGCGGCGGGTGCGGATGCAGTCCCTCAGCGCTTCGATGGCAACATCGAGCCCGACATGATTTCGATATTTGAAGCAGTCTGTCACCGTCTTGGCCGGACTTGTGATTGGCACCTCAACCTGCTCGATATTGTGCCGCTCAACACCGGCAGTGAGGGCCTCGCCCGTGGCGCGAATAATGCGCAGCGATACCGAAGGATTTTTCGGCGCCCACTTCTTGTGGCCGATCAGCATCCAAACCTGGTGCGGCAGTTGCGTTGTGAGTTCATGGAACTGGAGCGCGGAAAGGAGGCAGACGGCGCCATGGGAGACAACGCGGGCTGCCTCGGCAAGGCTATGGGACTTGGTCCATTCCGAGTCGGCAAGCTGATAGAGGCCGCGCCCAATGCGGACTAGAAGCCCTTCGTCTTGCAGCCGGCGCAGATAGGTGCGGGGGACGCCTGCTGCATCAAAATCGCGCGTGCGCACCATGCCGCGCTCCCTTGCAATGGCAAGCGCACGCTCTTTCAGTGTTGCTTGCGCGGGTTCGTTCATGTTACTTTTTCTCGGCAATAAATTAAAGATGCCGAGTTTATGTATCACGATAGACGGCCTGTTGCAACCAGAATGGGATTGCCCAGTCACTGCTATAAGGACTGTAGCCCCATCTTCGCGTGAAGTTTCAGGTTCCCGTGCCTAGCGGTATCCTATGAAGTCGTTGTGGGTGCACCGCTCCAACGCTTGACCCCGCCAAGTGTCCATGGTGGCTTCGGGCGTCCTACGCTTTCAGCTGATACGCGCAACGATGGTCCTCGTATCAACAGAATGATTGGTGTTGCCCGCTTAATGTTTGCGATCCACAAGTTCTCTCATATCGGTCACCGGGACGAGAATCAGGATCGACTGGTGGTACTGCGCTCGCCCGATGATCGCTCGCGCTTGCTGGTGGTTGCCGATGGTCTCGGTGGCCATACCGGTGGGGGTCTGGCCGCGCAGACGGTTGTGGAAACCGCCGAGCGATGCTGGGAAGGCCGTTCCTCGGATCAGGATGCCGAGGGTTTTTTGAAACGGCTGGTGCGGGAGAGCCACGCCGCCGTGCGCCAAGTCGGCAGGGAGAAAGGGTTGGATCCACACTCCACGGTGGCCGCGTTGTTATTGCATGGCCGGGAAGCGATTTCGATCCACGCCGGGGACAGCCGTGTGACGCAGTTTTCCGATAAGGAATTCGTCGAGCGCACGCTGGATCACTCCGTCGCCCAACTGCACGTCTTGCGCGGCATCATTTCCGACGAGGAGATGGCGACTCATCCCGATCAGAAGTACCTCCTTTCCCAAGTGGGCGGTCCCGCTGCCCCCGATGCTGAATTAAAACATTGGGACCTCTCCAAAGGGCGGAGATTCGTCGTTTGCAGCGACGGGTTTTGGGAGATCTTCCCGCCGAAGGAAATACTTGAGCTGTTTGGATCGAACAACCCCGAAGCGGAAATGGCTCAACGTTTCCAGGGGAAACTCAAGGATATGGAGCACCATGACAACACGACGGCGATTCTTGCAGAAATAGCGTCCTCTCGGCGGTCCCGCGGCGAGAACTCCTAGTGGACATGATACGTAGTGCCCGGCCGAAATCCGCCCAGAGCCCCCGGCTGAAGCGCGCCCGCGGGAATCCCGACACCGGACATGGCCCGCTGCAATTCGACTTCCGCAAGCCAGAAACCGCGCTCGGTGGCCAGCGCCCCGTTGACGGCGTCGATCCGAGTGACCGCGTCGGTGATGAGATCGAATACGTCGATGAGCATCCCGTTATAGAGTTTGAGTTGTTCGGCGGAAACTCGCCTGGCCAGCGGGACCACGGCGTCGCGCGCATGTTGCGCGAGATCGAAGGCGGCCCGATACGAGAGCCAGGCGGTGCGCAGGTCGGCCCTTGCGTTCACACCCGCCTCGCCGGCAAGCCCCTCGAGCCTTCCCGCGCGGACATCGAAGCGCTGCGCAACGGCCCGGTCTTCGAGACCTTCCGGCCCTATCGCCGCGAGCGGCAGATCCGGCAGACGCTCCGGCAACTGCACGCGCTCCGCCGCCACCCCCCAAGCCCGAGTGTCTGCACCAGCCGCTCGCGTTCCACCTCGGACGCGGCCAGCGCCGTGGTCTGGTTGGCGATGGCGTCGGCGTACAGCGTCTGCGCCCGCAACAATTCGAGTTCCGTGGCGTTGCCGACGCGCCGCATGCCTTCCATGATGTCGCGGCCGGCCTCCGCCGCTGCGGCGACATCTTCCAGGTAGCGCAACGACTGCCGCGCGGCCACCGCGACGACCCATGCCCGCCGCGCGGCGAACAACAGGGCGACGACCTCGTCGGCGGCCTGCAGCCGCGCTGCACGCTCGTCGGCGGTGTCGACCGCGGCCAGCGCGGGGACGCTCACCCAGGTCATCGCATTGACGGAAAGCGGTCGTTCGATTCGGGTCTCCATCGTGCTCGGGGGGCGTCCCCCGTTGAAGGCCGGATTGGTTGTGTGCGCCAACAGCAGGCGGTCGAAGCCGGGCATTTCAAGGGTTTCAAGCGCGCGCTCCACCGCAGGGTTTTGCAGCAGCGCGATCTCGGCGGCCGATTCCGCGGTCAGCGGCTCAGCCAGCAGTTCATCGATGCGCTGCGTCCTGCGATCGAGCAGCGTTTGCTGCTCGGCGGTGAGCACGGGCGGTTCGGTTGAGAGTGCGAGTGGTTCGGCAGTGAGCAGGGGTGGTTCGGCATTTGTGCCGTCCGGAACGACTACGAGGCCGGGACCGGCGCCGCATCCGCAAAGCATGCCGACGACCACCAGCGCGCCTGCCCGACAGGCCCGGCCGGCGGCTTCGCCGGGCGCCGGCGGTCTCATTGCGCCGTTGTGGCCGGGGTTCGCCGCGCGTCGTCCGCGCCGCTTGATCGCGCGTCCGTGCTGGCTGGCCGCGTGTCGTCCGCGCCGCTCGATTGCGTGTCCGCACCGCTTGACCGTGCGACCGCACCGCTTGATTGCGCTTCCGCGCCGCTCGATCCGGCATTCGCGCCGGCTTCGGGGGCACGCGACCCGGCTGCCTCCCCGGACTCGCCATCGCCCGCAAATAGCGCGCGCCAGGGCACCATCGTGATATTCGCTTCGGAGTAGTGGGCTGCGGCGCTTTCAAACCTCAACACGGCCGCGGGCGTCGATGGGTCCGCCGCCTCGATCCCTTCCCAGTGGCACCGGCCGATGGCCGGAATCGCGCTGCCGCCCAGAAGCAGCGCGACCACCCGCGTCATCTCTCTTCGCACGCGCGGCATCACTGGAAATCGGCGACCTCGCGCGCCGAACCGGTCAGCTCGACGATGTGGAGCCCGGTATTGGCGCGGTCGACCGCATAGACATAGCCGCGATCGTCCACGTCGAGGTTGTTCGTCTGGATGGCTTTCTTGCAGCGTTCCGCCCCGTCCACGTTGATGCAGCGCTGCGTTGTGCGTTCGTTGATCGCGGGAATGTAATGACCGATTTCGCTCGGTGACCATGGATCGCGGATGTCCACGGCACGGACCCCGCCGTTGAAATACGCCAGGAAAACGACCTTGCCGTAATAGATCGGCGTCATGTTCTCGTTCGAGGAATGCGTGCCGAATCGTCCGCCGCGCTCGCAGAAATTGCCGCTCTCCTCGGGGACCTGAAAGTTGCCCACCGGCCACGGCCTGGTTTCGTCGGTGATATCCACCATGTACATCATCTGCCGGTTCTCGAGGCACTCATTGCGCAGCGATTCGCCGACGACCAGGAGCATGTCGCGGGTGCCGCCTTCCGAATTGTCGGCAAACTCGGGGACCTCAATTCCGAGCACCGGGAACGCCGTATGCGCGCCGAGCCGGGAGCCTGTGTACATGGTCGTAATGACCGGGTATTCCAGATTCTCGTCCGTCGGTTCGAACGGGTCCGCGATGGCGGGATTGCCGCGGACCAACCTGTCTCGATCGATGATCTGGATGACGCCGTTCAGAAAAGTGCCGTAACCGAAGTAGACCCGGTCGCCGACCGCGATCGGGCCATGCAGTTCGTAGTTGCCCATCTCTTCGTGGTTGGGCGCGCCGGGCTGCTGCCCGGGCAGTCCGAAATTACGTATGAACCGCGGCTCGGCGGGGTCCGAGAGATCGTACACCTGGGTCATGCGCCGCGGCGCCCAATCCGGGACGCCGGAGACGAGATAGGCAATGCCGGTATCGCATTCCCACCAGCTCTTGTGGGTGTCGACCAGCCCCTCTTCTTCCATGGCCGAGACCAGCACCGGATTCTCCGGCGCGGTCACGTTCCAGACCTGGTGCCCGTTTCGGCCCATCGCTCGCAGCAGGTAGACGTCGCCGTCGACACCGCCGGGCAGATCGCTGCCTTCGCACGTACGCACCATCTGGGCTTCGCTGTCGCCTTCGCCGCCCGGGATGTGGAAGAGATATTGAGGATTCGCCGGATCGGTGACGTCCAGAATCGAGGTGCCGTTGCCCTCTTCGGCGCCGCTGAGCGGATTGTCGTGGCGGCCGGCATGATGGCCGATGTACGCGATCCAGCGGTCGCCCTGCTGCTGAACGATCGGCTGGTAGGCGCTGCGACCCTGCAGGTCGTTGTAGCCCACGAGCCGCATGTTCAGCGCCTCCTCGCCCTCGGCGGGGTCTTGCGCGTGTGCGCCCGCGCCCAGAGTGCACAACAGAATGGCAGCGAGTGCGGCCGGAAGTTCGTTTCTATCGAAAATTGACGGGCGCATGATCCCCCCCTGGTTGCCGTTTGACAGCGGATCCTGACTGTCGAATAGAACACTCGTCCTGTCAAGCACCGTGGGGCCGTGCTGCCTCGCTGCGGCGGTGCCTCAACGCACTCGCGGCGAACATGGGCGAAGTTTCCGCGCTACACTCTTGCGCTGTGCTGGCGGCGAGAGTCGTTCGTGACCTATCGGATCGATCTCAGCAATGAAGTCGCCCTGGTGACGGGCGGTAGCCGGAACATCGGCCTGGCGATAGCGAAAGCGTTGCATGCGGCGGGTGCGCGCGTCTGCATTTGGGGCGGCTCCGATCGCGGCGCGCTCGATACCGCGCTCCTCGCCCTGGGCGGCGGTGGCGGCGCCGCGATGGGCTGGCTGGTAAGGGTCGAGGACGAGAGCGCCGTCGTGGCCGGCTACGACGAAATCGAAGCGCGGTTCGGCCCGGTCTCCATTCTGATCAACAACGCGGCCGTTCGCCCTTACGAGCCGCTGGAGACCATGAGTCGCGAGACATGGACCGCAACCGTGGACGTCATCATGACGGGTGCGTTTCTGACCTCGCGCGAACTTTTTCGCCGCTTGCCCGGCAAGCGCAACGGCGCAATCGTCAACATCGGCGGCCTCAGCGCGCATCGCCCGGCGAAGCATCGAGCGCACGTCGTTGCAGCCAAGGCCGGCTTGATCGGCCTGACGCGGGCGCTGGCCGAAGAAGGTTTGGGGCGTATCCGCGCCAACTGCGTCGTGCCTGGGACAATCGACACGGAGCGCAGGGCCGGGCAGGCAGAGCCGCGGTTTGCCGATCAAAAGGAATACGCGCTCGGGCGGCCCGCGGATGTCGCCAATGCCGTGCTGCCGCTCGCAGATCCCGGCGAGCAGTACGTGACGGGCCAGACTGTGCACGTCAGCGGCGGCCGATTCATGCCGTGAGGACGCTTTCCGGCTACCATGATCGAGAAGCATCGATGCTTCGACACGATCGAGACGGATATCGGCAAGACATGAAGGCCAGGGCGATACTCGGGTTTGCAGGCTCTTTGGCCTTGCTGCTCGCCGGGGCCGCGTGGGCCCAGGAGCACGCGCTGGACAACGATCAGGACCGCGGTCCGGAGAGCGCTCGGGACAGCGCTCGGGAAAGTGCTCAGGAAAGCGTGCCGCCCGCTCCTTACCCGCACGATGTCGTTACCTTGATCACGCATTCGAGCCCGGGCGGCGGCAGCGACCTGTTTCTCAGGGAACTCGCGCGCCACCTGGGCCCCCAAATGGGCATCGACTTCGTCGTCGAGCATGTCCCCGGCGGCGGCGGGGCGCGTGCCGTGTCGCGGCTTGCGAATTCTCCGGCCGACGGCAGCGTGTTCTATGCGGCGACGCCGAGCTTTATTCTCACATCGTTACTGAGCAGGCCCGCCAACACCTACGAGGACCTGGATCCAGTGGTCAATATCTTCTTTGACCAGGAAGTCATCTACACGCGTAGCGATGGGCCGTTCGAGACGCTTGAGCAGGTCATCGAGAGGGCGAGATCCAGCCGCGGCCGCTGGGGCGCCGCGTCGCCGGGTTCGCTGGAACGCCAGGCGCTGGAACGCCTCAAAGTCGCGGCGGGCGTTGAGGCCGCGATCGTCAGCCACGACGGCGGCGGCGACCTGATTCTCAATGTGCTCAACGGCACACTCGACATCGGAGTCGGCGAGGCGCAGGAGATTCGTAGCCAACTGGAAGCCGGGGGGCTGCGCCTGTTGGCCGTGTTCAGCGAGACACGTCTTCCCGATTTGCCGCTGGTACCAACCGTCCGGGAATCCGGTTACGAGGTCGTGGTCACCAAGTTCCGCGGTTTGATGGGGCCGCGAACTCTGCCACCGGAGATCGTCGCTTCCTGGGAGCGTGCCGTCCGACAGGTACTGGAAAATCCCGGCTATCGCAGCACCTACCTTCAAGCCATGCTGTCACCGGCATTCATGGGGCAAACCGATTTTGCCCGATTCATCGACGGCTTTGCGAGCGACACCGAAGCTTTTCTGCGTGAATCTCGCGTGATCGAGTGATACGTTTGCCTGACAGCAAGACCGGATTGGAGTTATTTCGTTAAATTGGATATCGATGACGTCCTCGCAGAATGGTTCGCTCCGTCCGTGTGGACTCGCATGTCATATTCGGCTATAAAAGTAATTCCGATGCGAAGCGTTGCGTCGACAGAATAAAGGCGGCCCGACGGACGTACCGTTCCTTCTTTGAAGGGACCAAAGTCCCATCGCGCCGTCTACCTGTTTTTGGGGCCGCCTTTTCGGCGGCCCTAAATATTTCGGCGAATCCGATACGAACTTCAGGTACAACTGGAAGACGCGGTACTTGAGATTCCGCCAGGACCTCTTCGACAATTTATGCGGATAAGATGGTCTATCGCGCGTGACCTGATGATGCGGATCCAGGGTATCGATCATTGCATGGACGACGATCCCGTATTGTAAGAGCCTCTGGCGCTCGGACGTATGGATGAGAAAATTGACGTTGCATTGCAATAGAATTCAGATTGGCTTCCGCTCAACTATTCTTTCCGGAAAATGCTTTTTTTGAGTGCAATGGTGAGTCAGTTTGCAAATGCCGGCTAGAGACCTGCTCGGTGCGTTGTTCCTTGTGCTCGTGGCGGGCGGCTACTACGCGGCCGCTGGCGGAATCAACCAGAGTGCGCTCGCCGATGAAGTCGGTGCGGCGGGTTTGCCAATTGTCTACGCCATTGCGCTCGCCGCGCTGGCGTTCGCGCTGGCGATCAAGGCGCTTCTGTCCTGGCGGTTTGTTGGCCGGGCCAGCGGTGGCGCCGGCAACGATCTCTACAGTGAGGGCAAGAAACTCATCCGTGCCGCGGGCATGCTCGCGATCGGCATCGGCTACGTCGCAGTGGTCGAATTCGCCGGCTACCCGCTGACACTGGTTGCGGTCATCGCCCTGGTGGCGACCTACCAGGGAGAACGGGCGGATTGGCGTCTGGCCGGCATCGCGATCGGTGGCGGCGTGTTGTTCTTTGTGTTCTTCGATCTGGTGTTGGGCACCGACATGCCGGCGGGCATCTGGCCCCGGTCGATCGGTTTCTGATGGACGCGGTGCTCCAGGGTCTTGAACTGCTCGTCAGCACCCCCTTGGGGCTCGCGGCCATTGCCGGCGTCGCCTGGGGGATCCTCGGCGGCGCGCTGCCCGGCATCTCGCCCTCGATCAGCATGGCGCTGCTCTTGCCGTTCACCTACGGCATGGAGCCGAGCTCGGCGATCGTGTTGCTGGCATCGACCTATATCGGTGCGGAATACGGCGGTTCCATCCCGGCCATATTGATCAGGACCCCCGGCACCAACGCCGCCGCGGCAACCGTGCTCGACGGCTACGCGATGAAACAGCAGGGACGCGGCGGGGAGGCCCTGGGCATTTCGTTGTATTCGGGCGTGATCGGCGGTTTTGTGGGACTGTTGATGCTGGTCCTGTTGACGCGGCCACTGGCGAACCTCGCGCTTGCGTTCACGCCGATGTCGTACTTTGCGCTCGGCGTACTCGGTCTGAGCGTGATCGCCTCGCTGGCCGGCCGATCGATCCTGATGGGATTGGCGGCGGGACTGCTCGGGCTCATGGTGGCCACGGTCGGCACCGACCCGATCTCCGGCGTGCCGCGCTTCACGTTCGGCCGGGTGGAGTTGCTCGACGGCATCGCGCCGATCCTGGTCATGGTCGGACTGTTTGCGGTCAGCGAGTTGTTTCGCCAGTCCGGTGAACCGGCGTGGGACACCACGCAAAGCGATGCGACGCGGCTGCGCATGCCCGACGGCAAGCTTCGACGGCGTTTGATCAAGCCGCAATTGATCGGCACTTCAATCGGTACGGTGGAAGGTGTGATCCCGGGCGCCGGGGGCACGATTGCATCGTTTCTGTCGTACAACGAAGCGCGCCGCTGGTCGAAACGCAAGGATGAGTTCGGCAAGGGATCGCCGGAAGGCATTGCGGCGCCGGAAACGGCGAACAACACCGTCGCATCGACCGCGCTCGTGCCGCTGCTGAGCTTTGGAATACCGGGCTCGAATTCGGCCGCAATCCTGCTCGGCGGCCTGTTGATTCACGGTCTCTTGCCGGGACCGCGCCTGTTCGCCGAGAACGGCGACGCCGTGATCGGGCTGTATACGGGGCTCTTCGTCGCGAACCTGTCCCTGCTTGCGATCGGCAGCCTGATCCTGCCGGTTTGCCTGTGGCTCGTGAATCGCTCCAGGGCATTGCTGATGGCGTTCATCTACGCACTGATTTTCTCCGGAATCTATACGATCAATTCCAGCCTCTTCGATGTTGGCCTGGTGCTTGCCGCGGGCGCGGTCGGAGTGGTCATGCGCCTTGTCGGCCTGCCGCTGCTGCCGGCCGTGCTGGGTGTGGTGCTCGGCTATCTGGTCGAGTCGAACTACCGTCGCTCGTTGCTGCTATCCGCGGGCGATCATTCGATTTTTCTCGAAGACCCGATCGCGACCGGCCTGTTGATCGCCGCGTTGCTGTTCATTGCCGGGTCGCTTGGGACGCGGATGTGGCTGGCCCTCAAGCGCAATGGCCCGACCGGCAACGGCTCGACCGGCAACGGCCCGACGGGCGCTGCGACGAGTGTACGGCAGTGAACTGCGATACACCGCGATGAGCAACGACATGAGCAACGACCTGAGCAACGACGTGAGCAATGACGTGAACTGCGAGGTGGACAATTCGCCGGTCGCGGCGACGTTGGCGGAATGGATCGCCGGACTGGAAGCGAGTGATCTCCCGGCCCCGGTCGTGAATGCTTGCGCCGACACCATCATCGACACCTATGGACTCGCATTCGCCGCACGTCGAACCGGTTACGTGACCGCGCTGCTCGAATCGTGGACGGGCGCCGGGCCCTGCACGGTCATCGGGTCGCCGCACACCCGCGACGCAGGGACGGCGGCGATGATCAACGGCACCGCGGCCCACGGCGAGGACTTCGACAATACGTTCGAAGGCTGTCCCGTGCATCCCGGGTCCGTGGTCATACCCGCCGTGCTTGCGATCGCCGAGGAACGGCGCCTCAGCGGCAGCGATGCGCTGCGCGGGATGGCCGTGGGTCAGGAGCTGATGTGCCGGCTCGCTCTGGTCGTGCAGAAGGGCGTGCATGCAGCAGGATTTCATCCCACCGCCGTGATTGGTGCGATGGGTGCGACGGCCGCGGTCGCCGCGACCACACGCATGTCTGCCGGGGCGACCGCCAACGCCCTGGGCATCGCCGGCAGCATGGCGTCGGGCATCATCGAGTATCTGGCGGACGGCTCCTGGACCAAGCGGATGCACGCCGGTTGGGCGGCGCAGTCGGGCTTGCGCGCCGCGGCCATGGGGCAGGCGGGTTTCAAGGGCCCGGCGACGGTGTTCGAGGGCAGGCATGGGTTTTTCCGCGCGTTCGCGCCGTCGGTCGCTCCGGATCTCGACTTGGTGACCGCCGACCTTGGCGAACAGTGGGATTCGGCCCGCTTGGCGTTCAAGCCCTACGCGTGCGGGACGATGACCCAGCCCTTTGTCGATTGCGCGATCCGCCTGGCGGGACGAGGCATCCGCGCCGTCGACATTGCCGATCTCAAGTGTTTCGTGGGGGAGGGCACGGTACATCGGTTGTGGGAGCCGCTTGAGCTCAAGCGCAGGCCGCCGACTCCCTATGCCGCCAAGTTCAGCACGCCTTATTGCATCGCGGTTGGGTTCCTGCGCGGCGATGCGGGCCTGGCCGAGTTCAGTTCCGAGTCGATTCGGGATCCCGATCTGCTGTCGTTGGCTGAACGCATCCGCTACGAGATCGATCCGGAGGATGAATACCCCGGCAACTACACCGGAAGGATTTGCGCGACGCTCACCGACGGCAGCGTGGTTGAGGAGGTTCAACCCCATCTCCGCGGCGGCTCGCGCGAGCCCCTGGGGCGAGAGGAACTGGAGCGAAAGTGTGCGGCGAACCTCGCGGTCGGCGGCGCGGATTCGGAGTTTGTCCACACCGTTACGGCGTTTGCGAAGGGCTTCAGCGACGCGGCCGTCGTTAGCGTTCCTCGTGTAGCGTGACCGGCTATCGTAACTGGACACTATTTCCGCCCGGCGTTACGCGTCCCAGCGCCGTTTCAGGATCGGAAACCGACAAGGACCGTGGAGCAATGAAATGCAGGAAAACACGCCCGACCGCACGACGAACAAACGTTACGTCTACCGAACGATCATTTTTTCCGCGTTCGCGCTGGTGCTGGCGATTCTTTCGATTCAAGGCGAGTTGGACAACTACGCCCAGGAGCGTGTCGCCGATACGACAGGCGAATCCGTCGGCATATACGTCATATCAAGGGGCATCAACGCCGCCATTTCGACACTACAGAGTTCAGAAGTCGGTATCGGCATCGCGTCCGTGCAAATCGGGCAAATGCTCGATCCGATCAACGATGCCGTTGAACGACTCTCGTCCATCATGGTGTGGGCGATCGGGTCGCTGTTGCTCCAGCGTTTCACTCTCCAAGTGGCATCGAGTACCGTCTTCCAATGGGGGTTTTTCGCCGTCACCGTGGTAACGATAGCAACATTGATCGTTGCCGAGTTGCAGCGGTCAGGAAATCGACTCAACGTCGATCTCGCCCGGTTTCGCGTTGTCATTATCCGAATATTCGTCCTCGCAACGATGGTCCGTTTTATTGTCCCGACGTTCCTGGCATTCAGTTTTCTCGTGAGCCAGCAATTGTTGCAGCCCGAGATTGAAGGGCAGCGCGAGAGTCTTGCAATGCTGAGCGAGGAACTCTCGGGGGACGAGCAACAAATCCAGGAATTGGCGACGGATGCGGAACAATTCCTCAATGACGAGGACACTCAGGAGCCGGCGCCTGATGTACGGAGAAGTCCGCTGGAAATACTGACAGACCTGCCGTCAGACGTAACCAGTGCTGTGGCCAGCATACTGCCCGACGTGAGCATGCCCAGTCTCTCTCGGATTACGGTCCTTCGTGACAGGGCCGTCGAGTTCGTACAAAACGTAACTGAATTATTGGTTCTGGTTGCAATCAAGAATATCGTGTTGCCACTCGTATTCCTGATGATTGCCGTAAAGGGCGCCGTGCCCATCGCCAAGGGGTTAATACGGCTGACCGCCACCACCAATCAGGAATCGAAAGCGCTCAAGACCACATGATCGTGCACTCATCGCGCGCACGGCTGAAAGACGCTGAACACATAGCCTACAATGTCGAATCGATCAAGATACCTCTATTCGCGGACAGGACCATCACCCGGTCAGGAAAAATCATGAACAAGAAGCACCAAAGCGTCTCGACCTTGATATTCGCAGCCTCGATCCTTGTCGCCTGCACCGGGGAACAGGCGGAGACGCCCTCAGTGGATGCTGCGACCGACTCTGCTGCAGAGGGAATGACAGAGGCAACGACCGCCGCGACAACCGACGCGACAACCGACGGAGGGGACACCTCAGAAGCTATGCCAGGCGATAATCCTTTTCTCGTTGAAAGCCCCCTCTATCTGAAATACCCGCCCTTCGATCGGGTCGACGATAGCCACTACCTCCCTGCGTTCGAGGCGGGTATGGCGGAGCAACTCGCGGAGATTGACGCGATCGTCGATCGGGAAGCGGCGCCCACGGTCGAGAACACATTGGTGCCGATGGAATTGTCGGGTCAGACACTGAGTCGGGTGTCGAACGTATTCTTCGGTCTGATCTCCGCGCATACCAACGACACGATGAACGAAGTCGAGGTTGAAATTGCGCCGAGGCTGTCCGAGCACAGCGACCGGATATTGCTGAACGGCGAATTGTTCGCGCGGATCAAGACACTGTACGACAACCGCGAGTCATACGGTCTCGATGCGGAATCGCTGCGCCTGGTGGAAGAAACTCATCGCGACTTCGTCCGCGCCGGCGCCGAGCTTTCCGAAGAGCAGAAAGAAACGCTGCGCGCCATCAACACGGAGATGGCGGAGCTCGAAACGAGCTTCAGCCAGAATGTTCTCAACGAGGTCAATGCGATGTTCACGGTCGTCGACACGCGCGATGAGCTTGCCGGATTGACCGAGGCGCAGATCGAGGGCGCCGCCGATGAGGCCCAAGCCAGGGACCTCCCGGGCAAGTTCGTTATCCCCATGGTCAATACCACGCAGCAACCGATGCTGTCGGCGCTCGAGAATCGCGACTTGCGCGAGCGCATTCTGACGGCCTCGATGAGCCGAGGCAGCCGTGGCGGCGAATACGACAACCGCGAGATCCTGAGCCGCACGGCAACACTGCGCGCACGGAAGGCGGTGCTCCTGGGTTACGCGACCCATGCGGACTACATACTCGATGACCAGACGGCGAAGACCGTAGCCGCCGTGAACGAGCGCCTTGGGTCGCTGACGCCGCCGGCAGTTGCCAACGCCGTACGCGAGGCGGCCGACCTGCAAGCCATGATCGACGCCGAAGGCGGCGACTTCGAGGTCGCGGCCTGGGACTGGGACTACTACTCGGAAAAGGTCAGGCAGGAGCGATTCGAGTTCGACGCGTCACAGCTCAAGCCCTATCTGGAACTGGACAGCGTGTTGCGGAATGGCGTGTTCTTCGCGGCCAACCAGATATTCGGTATCGCCTTCGAAGAGCGTTTCGATTTGCCGGTCTACCAGGAAGACGTGCGCGTATTCGAAGTTTTCGAAGCCGACGGATCGGCGCTGAGCCTGTTTATCTTCGATCCGTACGCGCGCGATACGAAACGCGGCGGCGCGTGGATGAACGCTTACGTCAGCCAGTCGAGCCTTGAAGGGACGCTGCCGGTCGTTGCGAACCACCTCAATATCCCCGAGCCCCCGGAGGGCGAGCCGACGCTGCTGACCTTTGACGAAGTCACGACAGCTTTCCACGAGTTCGGCCATGCGCTGCACGGCATGTTCTCGAATGTGACCTACCCATCGTTTGCCGGAACAAGCGTGCCGCGGGACTTCGTGGAATACCCCTCGCAGGTCAACGAGATGTGGTCCACGTGGCCCGAGGTACTGGCCAACTACGCACGGCATTACGAGACCGGGGAGCCGATGCCGCAGGCACTGCTGGACAAGGTTCTGGCGGCGGAGCAATTCAACCAGGGCTACGCGACAACGGAGTACCTGGCGGCTTCGCTTGCCGATCAGGCCCTGCATCAGCTAGCTGCGGATGCGGTGCCCACAGCGGAGGCGCTGATGCCGTTCGAAGCCGAGGCGCTGGCCGTGGCGGGCGCCGATCTCGCAACGGTGCCGCCCCGTTATCGGCTGACGTACTTCTCCCACATCATGGGCGGCTACTCGGCAGGCTATTACTCCTATATTTGGAGCGAGGTGCTGGACGCCGACACCGTCGAGTGGTTCAAGCAGAACGGCGGCATGACGCGTGACAACGGCCAGCACTTTCGGGACACCCTGTTGTCCAGAGGCGGTAGCGCGGAGGCGATGAGCCTGTTCAGGGATTTCGCCGGCAGGGAACCGAATGTGGAGCCGCTGTTGACAAGGCGCGGCTTGAATTAAAGCCCGGTTACTTCACTCCACGCTCAGCGCTTCAAGCGGTTCCAGCGCGGCGGCGCGCCGCGCCGGCAATACGCCGGCAATGAGCCCGATCGTGACAGCGATGGTTTCAGCGAGTACGACATAGAGTGGGGCGATCCGGGTCGGCATGGCGGGAACCGCGAATTCTATTACCGCAATAACACCCAGGCCGACCAGCAGGCCCGCGATACCGCCCAGACCCGAAAGCAGCATCGCCTCGCCCAGGAACAATTGCGAGATTCGCCGGCGTCCGGCGCCGACGGCGCGCAACAGGCCGATCTCAGCGGTACGTTCGCGCACGGCGATCGTCATGATCGTGAAGATTCCGACACCGCCGACGAGGAGCGAAATGCTGCCGAGCGCGGCGACACCCAGGGTCAAAACGCCGATAATGGAGCCGAGCACATCCAGCATCTGCTGTTGATCGACGATCGTGAAGTCCTCGCCGCCGTGGCGTGCGATGAGAATGCGCTCGGTACCGGCGATCACTTCCTCCACGGGCGCATTCTCATCATAGAGCACGTCGATTTCGTGGACACCCTCGCGGTTGAACAGCGCAAGCCCGCTACCCACCGGAATGAAAACCGTGTCGTCGAGGTCGATGCCCAGCATGTCGCCCTTCGGCTCCATGACACCGATGACCCGGTAACGATTGCCGCCCACGCGGACTCGATCGTTCAGCGCATTCCCCCCGTCGAACAACTCCTCATGGACGCGCGCGCCAAGGACGACGACGGGGCGCGGCCGATCGAGCTCATCGTCCGGAAGAAAGGTGCCCTGGGAAGGCGCGAATTTGAAGACCTGGTCGAAGCGCGGACCCACGGCGAATACCGTGACCCTGCGTTCGCGTCCCCGCGCCTCCACCGAGGCGCCGCCGGAAACCACGGGCACCGAGTGCAGCACGTAGGGCGCCCGTTCCAGCGCCTGGGCGTCCTCCAGGCTCAACGGTCGCACGGAATTGAATACGCCGGCGGAGATGCCCAGCGTGTTCGCCTTGCCCGGCTGAATCGCGATCAAATTGGTGCCGAACTGCGTGAACTGATCGACCATG
Organism: Candidatus Rariloculaceae bacterium; assembly: GCA_965237785.1. GTDB lineage: Bacteria > Pseudomonadota > Gammaproteobacteria > Steroidobacterales > Rariloculaceae > UBA6522. The sequence continues at coordinate 2,841,584 of OZ250159.1, read as the reverse complement.
AATTCGTTGATCCCCTCACCGATCGACGTCAGCAGGACCACGGCAGCGACGCCGATGCCGATTCCCAAGGCTGTCAGACTGCTGCGCATGCGATGCGCCAGTACCGACTGGGCGGTGAAGCGCAGCATGTCCCGGGCCAACATCCCTCACCTTCCTGCAAGTGCGTGCACCGGGTCCAGGCGTGCCGCCCGGCGTGCCGGCAGGATGCCGAAAAGAAGGCCGCTGAGCACGGCGATCCCGACGGCGGCGACCATCGCCCAGAGCGGGGCGGCAAAATCCACGATCGGAAACAAGGTGCCCAAGACAGTCGTGCCGATCATGCCGACGATCAGGCCCAGGAGAGCGCCCAGTAGCGAGAGGCAGACCGCCTCGGTCAGGAACAGCGATGTGATATGGCGCTGTTTCGCGCCAAGCGCCATCAGCAGGCCGATCTCCCTGGTCCGCTGGCTGACCGCCACGAGCATGACGTTCATGATCAGCACGCCGGCAACGACGAGACTGATGGCGGCGATGCCGGCAAGCGCCGCGGTGATGACGTCGAAGATCGAGTTGAACGTAGACAAAACCGAATCCTGGGTGACGACGGTGATGTCCTCTTCGTCCTGGTGGCGGGCCTTGACGATCGCGATGATGTCCCGCCGCGCGGCGGGCATCGCTGCATTGCTCACGGCCTCGGCCAGTATTCGAAACAAGCCTGGCGCGTTGAATATCTGCTGGGCGCTGGCGACGGGCAGAATCACCAGTTCGTCGGTGGCGAACGGTCCGGCGAGCCCGGATTGAGCCAGCACGCCGATCACACGGCACCGGCTGTCGCCGATCCGCAGCCACTGGCCGAGCGGGTCGGAACGACCGAAAAATTCATCGCGAACGACACTGCCCATCACGCATATCGGTGTCGCCACGTCCATATCGAGGGGGGGAAGGAAGCGCCCGGCCTGCATGGACCAGTGTTGTATCGGGAGCATGGCGGTGGTGGTGCCGAGGACCGTGATCTCGCGTTCCCGCTCGCGCCAGGACGCGTTGCCGCTGCCGACCACCACGGGAGCCACCTGGGTGATGAGCGGGCTGCGCTCGACGGCCATGGCGTCATCCAACGTGAGGTCGCGGGCGGTCTCGCCGATCATGAGTCCGCCGCCGCCTCCGGCGGTCTCGGACTTGCCGGGCAATACGATCAACAAATGCGTCCCCAGCGCGGTGAACTCGCCAGTGATGTAGCGTCGTGCGCCCTCGCCGACCGCGGTAAGGAGCACCACCGCGGTGACGCCGATGGCGACCGCCAGCAGCAGCATGGAAGTCCGTAACGGGTAGCGCAATATCGACTGCAGTGCCAGCCGTGCCGTATCGATGGGCTTCATGGCGAGGCACCATCCTCGTCTTCGATGATCCTGCCGTCGCGCATGGCCAGGCGCCGGTTCGCCTGGCCGCCGATTTCCGGATCGTGGGTGACGACCAACAGGCTCAGGCCATCGCGATTCAGCTTGTGGAGGATATCGATGACTTCGTTGCTGGAGTGTGAATCCAGGTTGCCGGTGGGTTCATCGGCCAGTAGCACGGACGGTTTCATTACGATCGCGCGGCCGATGGCGACGCGCTGGCGTTCGCCTCCGGAGAGCTGATCGGGGCGGTGATCGAGCCGTGTACCGAGCCCGATCGAGTCCAGGACTTGCCGCGCACGCTCACGCCGCGCCGCCACTGCCTTGCCGGCCAGGAGCAGCGGGAGTTCCACGTTTTCGAGCGCGTTCAGGCGCGGTATCAGGTGAAACGATTGGAAAATGAAGCCGATATGCTTTTGCCGTTGCTCGGCCAGCGAGTCGTCGTCCAGGCTGGCGACATCGGCCTGGTTAAGCCGGTACGACCCTTGGGTCGGTCTATCCAGCAACCCAAGGATGTTCAGCAAGGTGGATTTGCCCGAGCCCGAAGGTCCCATGATCGAGATGAATTCCCCCGACTCGATATTCAGGTCGACATGGTCGAGGGCATGGACCAACTGGTCGCCGACCTGAAAATGGCGGGAGACTTGTCGCAGCTCGATCATCGGCCAAGCCCAAGTGGTACGCTGTCACTCCGGCCGAACGGTGGCCCCATCCGCCACGCCGTCCCGGTCGATCGAGCTGACCACGCGTTCGCCCGCCCGCAGCCCATCGGTGACGGCGGTGAACTCCCAATTGGAGATGCCCGTCTCGATTTCGCGAAGCTCAAGCTGCCCGCTGGTGTCGTCGTAGACATAGACGGTGTTGCCGTCAATGATGAGGGACGAAGGTAAGCGCAGCACATCGTCCTCGCTGGCGAGCAGGACTTCCACGTCGGCGCTGTAGCCGGGGAGCAGGACGCTCTTGCCGGGATCGTCGATCTCGGCCTCTATTTCCACGGTGCGTGCCTGCTTCTCGACGTCCAGAACGTAGGGTGCGACACGGCGGACTCGTCCGGAGAACGTTTGCTCGGTGAATGCATCCAGGCTGATACGCGCCGGGAGACCCTCCTGCACGGCCGGCGCGTCCACCTCATCGATGGGCGCACTGATATAGAGGCAGGTTGAGTCGATCAGGTCGACCGTCGGCGGTGTCGGGATACCGACCGGGGAGGGCGTCACGAATTCGCCCAGTTCGCCGTTGATCTCGCCGATCGTTCCGGCGAACGGCGCGATGAGCCGGGTCCGCTCAAGGGCCGCCTGGGTCACCTCGATCCGCGCGGCGGCGACGCGAGCGCTGTCTTCCGCGGCCTGGCAGGCAGCGGCGCTGGATTCGGCGATGCCCACCGCGCGGTCCGTATCGTCCTCGGATGCGAGGCCGTCCTCGACAAGCATCGTCAGCCGGTCGGCTTCGCGCCGCGCAAAGTCGGCGGTGACGCAGGCTTCGGTGGCGCGGGACTCGGCCGCGACCGCGTCCCGCTGGGCCAGCCTGGTCTCGGCGCGAATATCGTCGTTCCAAAGTTCCAGGAGCAGGTCGCCCTGCTCGACGAAATCGCCCTCTACGACGGGCAGCGAGACGATCTGGCCGCCCGAGGCAGGGGAGAGGCCGGCGCGGCGGCAGGCATTCACGGTGCCCGCGCGCGTATTGCTCACCGTGGCAGAGACCGGGCCGCGTTCGACCGTGACCAGGCTGACCGCGATCGTTTCCGGGCGGGTCAGGTACCAACCTGCCGCGACCGCTACGGCCACGAGAACGATGATGATGCCGAAGCGTTTCATGGTGATGTCAATTCAACCGATCTTGGGGGATGGGCCCAGGATGAGTGAATAGCGGACTCTATCATGTTAAGAGCGGCAGCTTGTGTTCCGATGGAAAACCATCGCCGACGGCCTGAACGTCAGTATGTCCAGTCTTCGTGCGGCAATGGCGCGCGATTCAATTCGTCTCGGGCAGAGCGCCAATTCGGCATCAGCGCGTCCATCAGTTTATAAAAACGCTCATTGTGGAGGCGTTCGAGCAAACCATCTCGTGAACCAGGACGTGTTCAAGGCATACGTTCGGTTTCTTGACCAGTTCCAGATTCAGCCAAATCCGGCGGGCCGTGATATTGCAGCTTCCCCATCGAGGATTCATCTTCTTGATCCGTACTTCCGCGGCGCGGCAACGCGAACACGTCCACCGGGAGGACAGACACGGATGTAGAGGTTCTTGATTTTCTTGCGGACGACCTCGGCCGGGATCATTGAGCCACCAGATCAGAACATGTGTGTCGAGCAATGCTGTCATTGCCCGAGGCTTTCCCAGTGCCCTTCGGGAACCGCGGGTCCGACGATATCGCCGACCACTGTAACCGTGCCTTTCAGCTCCAACTGTGGATACTCGGCGTGGGCTCGCCTCGGGTGGCCCACACACGTAATTTCTGACACTCACAGCAATACAGTGCGGAGGAGAAAATACGCTCCGTCAACACCGCGAAATTTTCTCTCTAATCGATTCGTAGCGCGCCTATCTCGCCTTGCAGGTCGGAACGCAGCACGCCCATCTCGCTCCGTAATGCGCCTATCTCACTTCGCATCTCGCTCCGTAATGCGCCTATCTCACTTCGCATCTCGGTTCGCAACGCGCCGATTTCATTGTGGAGAAGCGAAAAGCCCGCACCGAACGTTCCAACGATGGCGATTACGATCAATAGGGCAGGGCCGATCTCGATACGGATTTCGGTGGCGTGCCTCTCCTTTGCAGATCCCCGGGTCATGGGCTCTTGTCTCGTTTCGGTATCGATCGCCACGCCATCGAATCTACTCCTCCGCGCACTCGAAGGGAAGGACCTCCAACCCAGGCCGCCAGGTCCAGGATTTGGTAAGCACGGCGGGTCCGACGAAGGTTTCGGGATCGGTGGCGGTCAGTACCATCTCCAATATGCTGCCATCATCGTTCACCGTGTAGCGCTCGATCACCTCGATCGCCGGGGATTGAGGGATCCCGCTTTGCCGGAACCAGGGGTAATCGATGCCGGTCGTCGTTACCGCGAGCGTGTCGCCCTCCCACTCGCCGACCGAGTGCCCGAGCAGCTTGGGGGTTGATGCCTCGGTCCCTGGCTCGGGACCCATGGATATGACACGAACCGTATCGTATTCCTCGAGATGAATTTGAATGTCATCACCCTGTTGAATGAATTCGATGGGATTGGGTTGCGCCATGATTTCGGGCATGCCCTTGGGATTACAACCGTCGAGTACCGTATCCCACGGCAACTGCGCCATCTCTTCGGCGACGCTGCGCGCGTCGTCGGTTAGTGTAAAGCGCTCTTCCGTGAACCCGCCCTGACCCGACCAGACCCGGAATATTCCAAGCGATGCGTCGCTCGCGGCGGCCGGTCCGTGTGTCCGGCGGATGGTGTCATCGCTCCAGCGCGGTTCGGCGTCCGCATCGAGGACGAATTCCCGGTCGCCGGGCAGCAAGACGTTGAAGGGGAGCATCTCGTTGGCCGCGCGCCGCGCCGGCGCGCCCGCGACCCGGACGGTGTCGCCGACGTTGAGCAGATCGCGGGAGATGCCTTCGCGCGTCAGGTGCACGACCGGCGTCGCCTGTACTTCCCAGAGGGCCTCCGCAGCGGAACCCCCCGCGGTCATCACCCAGAATCGTACGTGCGGATTTCTCCACAGTACGCGGGTGATCTCGCCCTCGATCTCGATGACCTGGCCAAGGTCATAGTTGGACGGCGAATGGTGGGCGAGACCGGGACCGGTAGCGCCGAAAAGCCACGCCAAACCGGCCGTTCTAATCAAAATCGCCGCGCGCATGGGCATCTCCTTGACGTGATGACATCCTGATCGAGGATACACCAGACTCGCCGAGACACGGCTGCCGAGATGGGTTGCGATGATGGCCGCAATTCGTCCCTTTGTGTCGACCACTCAAGGCGAACGTCGGTTGAACGAACGTCGGTTGAGCGTCGGTCGAGCGTCGGTTAAATATCCGGTTCGGTTTTTTGTTGCGGAGACCAACGTCGTGGGCGACAATTCCCCGTCTTCCAACCGCACTACCACCAGACGCAACCCAATGATATCGACCGGACAGAAAGTGACGGCGCAAGCCCGGCTACCCCGGCGGCGCCTTGCCAACGCGATCCGCGCGCTCGCCATGGACGCCGTCGAGGCGGCCCGCTCCGGCCATCCCGGCATGCCCATGGGAATGGCGGATATCGCCGAGGTCCTTTGGAACGACTACCTGAAGCACAATCCGGCGAATCCCCATTGGTGCGACCGTGACCGGTTCGTGCTTTCCAATGGCCATGGCTCGATGCTGATCTATGCCCTGGCTCACCTCAGCGGGTACCCGCTTGAGATCGACGAGATCAGGCAGTTCCGCCAACTCGGCCAACGTACCGCGGGCCATCCGGAGCGTGATCTCGATATCGCCATCGAAACCACGACCGGGCCGCTGGGGCAGGGGATTGCCAACGCGGTCGGGATGGCCCTGGCGGAGAAGGTGCTGGCCGCGACATTCAATCGGCCCGACGGCGCCATTGTCGACCACCATACCTACGTCTTCATGGGCGACGGTTGCCTGATGGAGGGCATTTCCCACGAGGCGTGTTCGTTGGCGGGCACGCTCGGGCTCGGGAAGCTGATCGGCGTCTACGACGATAACGGCATTTCCATCGACGGCGAGACCGAGGGCTGGTTTACGGACGATACGCCGGCGCGGTTTCGCGCCTACGGTTGGCACGTGGTGGACGATGTCGACGGACACGATCCCGCCAGCGTGATTTCGGCGCTTGAGGCGGCCCGGGCCGAGACGGCGCGCCCGACGCTGATCTGTTGCAAGACGCTCATCGGCTGGGGAGCGCCGAACAAGCAGGGTACGGCGGACACCCACGGTGCACCGCTCGGACCCGAGGAAATCGCCGCCACGCGCGAGCAGATCGGTTGGGAATACGAGCCCTTCGAGATTCCCGAAGAGATCCGCGACGGCTGGGATGCACAAGCGCGAGGCGCGGCGTTGGAAGCGGATTGGCAGGCGCGCTTCGACGCCTATGCCGAGAAATGGCCTGAATTGGCAACGGAATTCCAGCGCCGGGTCGAAAACCGGCTTCCCGAGAACTGGAGCGATCTCGCCGACGCAGCGATCGCGGAGATCGCGGCAGAAGCCAAGGATCTCGCCACCCGCAAGGCGTCGCTACGCGCGCTTGAGGCCTATGCGCCCCACTTGCCCGAAATGCTGGGCGGATCGGCCGACCTGACTGGGTCGAACAACACCCTGCACAGCGGATCAAGCGCCATCGACTCCGCCGATGCGGCCGGAAACTACCTCTACTTCGGCGTGCGCGAGTTCGCCATGGCCGCAGTCCTCAACGGGCTGGCTCTTCACGGTGGGTTCATCCCCTACGGCGGAACCTTCCTGGTGTTCTCCGATTACGCCCGAAACGCGCTGAGAATGGCGGCGTTGATGGGCTTGCGGACGATTCTCGTCTTCACCCACGACTCCATCGGCCTGGGCGAGGACGGGCCCACGCATCAGCCGGTGGAGCATCTGAGCAGCCTGCGCGCCATGCCCAACATGGCCGTGTGGCGGCCCTGCGATGCGGTGGAAACCGCCGTCGCCTGGCGGGCGGCCGTGGAACGGCTCGACGGGCCGACCAGCCTGATCCTCACCCGCCAGGGACTGCCGCATCTCGAGCGGACGGCCGATCAGATCGAGCTGATCGCCAGGGGCGGTTACATTCTGCTGGACAGCGAAGGCGATCCCGAAATCATCCTCATGGCGACCGGCTCGGAGGTGAGCCTGGTCGTTGCCGCGGCGCGACAGCTCATGGCCGAGGGCCGGCGTGTACGCGCCGTCTCCATGCCCTGTACCGAGGCATTCGATTCGCAGCCGCGCGAGTACCGAGCCCATGTGCTACCGGATAGCGGCGCCGCCAGGTTGGCCGTGGAAGCCGGTGCCCGGGACTGCTGGTGGCGTTACATCGCCGGCCGCGGCGATGTGCTCGGCGTGAAGGGTTTCGGCCAGTCGGCGCCTGGCAAGGCGCTGATGGAACATTATGGATTCACAGTGCGGGCCGTCATGGACGCGGCGCACCGCGCGTTGACCCGCTAAGCTGGCAGCACGGGTTAACTTCATCGTTCCCGTATTTCTTTCAAGGAGAGACACATGCCCGTGAGACTTGCGATCAACGGATACGGCCGCATCGGCCGAATGGTGCTGAGGGCACTCTACGAATCGGGCAAGCGCAGCGAGATGCGGATCGTTGCCGTCAACGATCTCGGCGACGCCCAGTCCAACGCCCATCTGACCCGCTACGATTCCGCTCACGGACGATTCCCGTTCCAGGTCGACGTCGGCGACGGAGAACTCATCGTCGACGGCGATCCCGTGAAGGTATTCGCGGAGCGCAACCCCGCCAATCTGCCCTGGAAGGATTTGGGCGTGGACATCGTGCTGGAGTGCACGGGTCTGTTCAGAACCAAGGACAAGGCGTCCGCGCACCTGCGGGCCGGCGCGAAGAAAGTCGTGGTGTCCGCGCCCGCGGGTACCGACACGGATGCAACCGTCGTATACGGTGTCAATCACCATATCCTGAACTCGTCTCATCAGGTCATTTCCAACGCCTCCTGCACCACCAATTGCCTGGCGCCGCTTGCCAAGGTTCTGCACGAAGCGGTGGGTATCGAGCAGGGCCTGATGACCACCATTCACGCCTATACCAACGACCAGGTCCTCTCCGACGTGTATCACAAGGACTTGCGAAGGGCCCGCTCCGCGACCCAGTCGATGATCCCCACCAAGACCGGCGCCGCCGCCGCGGTCGGTTTGGTGCTTCCGGAACTCGACGGTCGCCTGGACGGATTCTCGATCCGCGTGCCCACGATCAATGTTTCGGTGGTGGATCTTTCGTTCATCAGTACGCGGGAAACGTCGGTCGAGGAGTTGCACGACGCGGTCCGGGCCGCCAGTGAAGGGGAAATGGCGGGTGTGCTGGCCTACAACGACGAGCCCCTGGTCTCCATCGACTACAACCACTACCCGGCCTCGTCCGTATACGACGCCGGTTTGACCAAGGTCGCGGGGAATCTGGTCAAGGTTTGCGCCTGGTACGACAACGAGTGGGGCTTCTCCAATCGCATGCTCGATACCACGCTGGCGTTTGCCAACGCAGGCTGAGAGGAACTCGACCGATGGCGTCGGCAGTAGGCCCGTTCGGTCTGCCTGCGTTGCGCCCCGGCATGCGCCCGGGCATGCGCCGCGGGATGCGCCGCGGGATGCGCCGCGGGATGCGCCCCGGCAGGCGCCCCACTTTGCGCCCCGGCAGCCCGTAAGCGATGCCCGTCCAGCGAATGACGGACCTCCCGCTCGCGGGCCGGCGGGTGTTGATTCGCGAGGATCTGAATACGCCGATCAAGGACGGCGCCGTGGCCAGCGACGCACGGCTGCTGGCCGCGCTGCCGACCATCGAGCTGGCCCTGGAACACGGTGCGCGCGTGATCCTGATGTCCCACCTGGGACGACCGGAGGAGGGTCGGTTCAGCGAAGCATTTTCCCTGGCCCCGGTGGCTCGCCGTCTCGGTGAGCTGATGGGCCGCCCGGTTCCCCTGGTGAATTCCTGGGCACAGGGCGTCGAGGTCGAGCCGGGGCAGGCGGTGCTGCTCGAGAACGTGCGATTCCAGCGCGGCGAGAAAGCCGATGACGATGAATTGGCCGCTCGCATGGCCGGGTTATGCGACATTTTCGTCATGGACGCCTTTGCTTCGGCTCACCGCGCCCACGCGAGTACCCATGGCGTGGCGCGCCTGGCGCCGGTGGCGTGCGCCGGGCCGCTGCTGGTCCGGGAACTGGAGGCGCTGTCGGCCGCACTGGATCGCCCCGAGCCACCCACCGTCGCCATCGTGGGAGGCTCAAAGGTCTCGACCAAGCTCGAAGTGTTGCGCACGCTGGCCGGCAAGGTGGACCAACTCATCCTCGGCGGCGGCATCGCCAATACCTTGCTTGCGGCGGCCGGCCACCCGGTCGGACGCTCACTGCACGAGCCGGAGATGTTGGCATTCGCTCGCCGGCTGCTGGCAGGCGAGTTCGGCGCCGCGGACATTCCCTTGCCGTCGGATGCGGTCGTGGCCGAGTCCCTGGACGAGACTGTCCGGGGCACGATCCGGGCCGTCGATCAGGTTGGGGAAGATGACATGATTCTCGATATCGGCCCGCGGACCGCGGCGGAATACTCGCGACGTTTGCACCAGGCGCGCACCATTCTATGGAACGGACCGGTGGGCGTCTTCGAGCATCCGGAGTTCTCCCGTGGGACCGAAGCGATCTCGAACGCCGTCGCCGCGAGCGCTGCATTCTCCATCGCCGCCGGCGGCGACACCCTGGCGGCCGTCCATCGGTTCGGTGTCGTCGACGGGATCTCGTACCTTTCCACGGGCGGCGGTGCCTTTCTCGAATTTCTGGAAGGTAAGGAGCTACCCGCCGTGGCCGTGCTTGAGGCGCGGGCCCGAGACCAGCGGGACAACTGAGCCGCGGCACGGCTGCGGTATAGTGGCGCACTGGAACCAGGGAGTTGTTGGTGGAATCTTCCGAGACTGTCGAATTCAGGCGTCGAACCAAGATCGTCGCCACATTGGGGCCGGCGACTGACGACCCGCGCGTGATGGAATCGTTGCTCCTCGCCGGCGTCGACGTGCTCAGGCTCAATTTCTCTCACGGCACTTCGGAGCAGCACTCGAATCGAGCGGAGTTGGTTCGCACCATCTCCGCACGCATCGGGCGCGACGTGGGACTCATGTGCGACCTGCAGGGCCCAAAGATCCGTATCGAGCGATTCGCGAAAGGTGTGGCGGTGCTCCGCGATGGGCAGGAGTTCGTGCTCGATACCGCCCCGGACGCCGGCCCCGGCGACGAGTCTCGGGTTGGCGTCGAGTACCGTGATCTCGTCCACGATGTCATCCCCGGAGACATGCTGCTTCTCGACGACGGCCAGATTGTCCTCGAAGTGCACGATGTCGACGGAAGCGAAGTGCGCTGCTGGGTACAGCGCGGCGGCACGTTAACCAACAAGAAGGGCTTGAACAAAGGGGGCGGTGGATTGTCTGCTCCGGCGCTGACGGATAAGGACAGGTCGGATATCCGCCTGGCGGCTCGATTGGCGATGGACTATGTCTCGGTATCCTTCGCCCGGAATGCCGCCGACATCGAGGAGGCGCGGCAATTGCTGCGCGAGGCTGGCGGGCACGGTTTAATCGTCGCCAAGATCGAGCGCGCGGAAGCCGTGGAAAACATCGACGAAATCATCGGCGCCAGCGACGTGATCATGGTGGCGCGCGGCGATCTGGCGGTTGAAGTCGGCTATGCGTCGATGACGAGCCTTCAGAAAGGGCTCATCATGAAGACGCGCAATCGCAATAAAGTGTGCATTACGGCCACGCAAATGCTGGAGTCCATGATCAACAATCCGTCGCCAACGCGCGCGGAAGTCTCCGATGTCGCCAACGCGGTCATGGATGGCACGGATGCGGTCATGCTGTCCGCCGAAACGGCCATCGGTCACTACCCCGCGGAGGCGTTGCGGACCATGAGTTCGTTGTGCGTCGGCGCGGAGCGGCACGAAACCGTGCGGCGGCCGAAGAGCTATATGCCGGAGGTGCTGTTCAGCCGGGTCGACGAGGCCGTTGCCATGGCGGCGATGTATACGGCCAACCACCTGAACGTCAAGGCGATCATCGCGTTTACGGAGTCCGGATCCACCGCATTGTGGATGTCGAGAGTGCGCAGCGACATCCCGATCTTTGCCTTCACTCGGCACGAATCAACGCGCCGCCGCGTAACGCTCTATCGCGGCGTCTATCCAGCCACGTTCGACGTGATACAAACTGAGCCCGGCGAGGTCTATCGGGCTGCGATTCAAGTGCTCGCTTCCGAGCGGATTGTGCGCCCGGGGGATCTGGTCCTGTTCACCGCCGGCGGTCAGCGAGGCGTTTCCGGTGAAACGAATACCTTGCAGATTCTCACGGTCGGTGGCGAGGCCGATATCGGCACGACTTCCGACGCTGCCGGAATCGCCGAGCGCTGGAAGCTGTCGCGCCAGATCAGGGCCTAGAGGGCAGGCACGTGCCGGACAGCATGGCCGATGACCGGAGCCGTGGGGGATCGCTGGCGTGAACAAAGTCATCATCATCGGAGCCGGCGTGATCGGTTGCGCCATTGCGTTGCATCTTTGCCGCAAGGGTTATCGGACCCTGAACGTCGACAAGCATCCCGCGGCCGGTTTTGGCTCCACCTCGAATTCGTGCGCGGTGGTGAGGTTCTCCTATTCGACGGCAAACAGCATCAAGCTGGCGTTCGAAGGCTACCACTACTGGAAGAATTGGGAGTCCTTTCTCGGCCTGGAGACGCCGACCGACCACGCCAGGTACATTCAATCCGGGCATTTGGTCATCAAGACGTCGGCGGACGACCGGCAGGAACTGCTAAATCATTACCGATCGATCGGGATTCCCTTCGAGGAATGGTCGCGCGACCGGTTGCTCGATCGACTGCCGATCTACGACGGCGCACGCCACGCGCCGCCGAAACGCTTCGACGACCCGTCATTTTGGGAAGACGAGGAAGAACCGCTCGCCGGCGCGATATTTACGCCCGTTGCCGGTTACGTCAACGACCCGCAACTGGCGACGCGGAATCTTCAGCGTGCGGTTGAAGCCAGCGGCGGCCGATTCCTTTTCAAGCGAACCGTAACGGAAGTTCTGAAGTCAGCCGGACGCGTGCGCGGGGTGAGATTGGAGGGTGGCGAGGAGTTCCCGGCCGGAATCGTCATCAACGCGGCAGGACCTCACTCCTTCGTCATCAACCGCATGGCGGGCGTCGAGGACGGCATGTCGATCAAGACTCGCGCGCTGCGGCGTGAGGTGCACCATGTGCCATCGCCGGAGGAATTTTCGTTCGAGGAGGACGGCATCGTCACATCGGATACCAATGTCGGCGTCTACTTCAAGCCCGAGCCAGGTAACAGGATTTCCGTTGGGTCAGGCGACCCGGCCTGCGATGAGAAGACGTGGATCGATGACCCGGATGACTTTGATCGGAACCTTTCGGAACTGCAATGGCAGACCCAGGTATTTCGCCTGTGCAAACGCATACCGTCGATTCCAATCAGCAATACCGGCGTCGGCGTGGTCGACTTGTACGATGTTTCCGACGACTGGACGCCCATCTATGACAAATCCGATCTGGGCGGCTTCTACATGGCCGTGGGGACAAGCGGCAACCAGTTCAAGAACGCCGGTGTCGCCGGTGCGTTGATGGCCGAAATTGTCGATGCATGCGAGGGCGGTAACGACCAGGATGCCAGGCCGCTGCAGTTCACCGGGCACTACACGAATCTGACGATAGACACGGGGGCGTTTTCGCGGCTGCGCGAAATTGACGCCGAGAGCAGCTTTTCGGTTCGCGGTTAGTCGAGCAACGCCTGCTGCGTCCGCCGATACGCGCGCCGTGACGGGATCATGAGAGTTGGTGATGCCGCGTCTGTACGATGTCTGAGGGCGGTAACCTTTCCGCCACGGCGTCGGCGACGTACACGGAACGATGCTGGCCGCCGGTGCAACCGATCGCCACCGTGAGGTAGGCGCGCTGCGAGTCCTTGTAGCGAGGTATCCAGCGCCGCAGGAACGCGGTGATGTCGCCAACCATCTCCCGGACGCGCGGCTGACCCTGCAGAAATTCCCTCACCGCGCGGTCGCGCCCGCTCAACGGGCGCAACCTGGGTTGCCAGTAAGGATTCGGGAGGCAGCGAACATCGAACACAAAGTCGGCCTCGGGCGGCAGCCCGTGCTTGTAGCCGAAGGACTCCAGCAAGATCGACAGCTTGCCTTCTTCCCGGCTTGCGACGCGGTGGTCGATCAACTCCCGCAGGTCGTGGACGCTCATCCCGCTGGTATCCACCACCAGGTCGGCGATGTTGACGATCGGTCCAAGCAGTTTGCGTTCCTGTGCCAGCGCCTCCGTCAAGCTGACCTGATCCGTGGTCAGCGGGTGCTTGCGCCGGGTTTCGCTGAACCGCGACAGCAGGATGTCCTCGCCGGCCTGCAGGAAAATCACTTCGCACGGGATACCCGCATTGCGCAGGTCCGTTATTTGAGCAGGAAGGCGCGGAATGTCCGGCGCGTTGCGCGCATCCACGCCCAGCGCCAACTGCTGGAATGCCGGATCCCGCCTCGGCAGGATTTCGTCCACGAACGACTGCAGCAGCGCCACGGGAATGTTGTCGATACAGTAATAGCCCGCATCCTCCAGGGCGTTGAGGGCAACACTTTTGCCGGATCCCGAAAGTCCGCTAATGATTACCAGCCGCATCTCCCCTCCGCGGTTGATTCCGGATTCGCGCTCCTCCCGCCGAACCAGTGTCCCGGTGGCCGCCGGACAGGCGGTTATCCAAACCGCTGTTTGCCGGCGCGCCTGCCGTGGCGGTCCGTCAACTTTTCCTTGTGCTTCTTGACCTGGCGGTCAAGTTTGTCGACCAATCCGTCGACCGCGGCGAACATGCCCTCGGCGACGGCATCGGCGTGAATCGTTCCGCCCCCGAGATGCACCGTGGCCTCGGCCTTGTGGGACAGCTTCTCGACGGTCAATATGCAGTGAATATCGCTCACATGGTCGAAGTGGCGTTCGAGGCGGGCGAGTTTGGCGCCGACATAGCGGCGCAACGCGGGGGTAACTTCCACATGATGACCCGTGACATTTAGCTGCATACAATTCTCCTAGCCAGTTCTGGCTCGTTTCCTTTCACTTGAAGTCGGGATATTCATGGCTTCCCGATACTTTGCCACAGTTCTGCGGGCGACCTTGATGCCGTCGTCCGCAAGCAAGCCTGCGATCCGATTGTCGCTCAATGGTTTCCCGGCTACCTCGTCCACGATCAGGCGGCGAATCTTGGCGCGCACCGCGGTGGATGACCGATCGCCGTCATCGGCGGCAAGATGACTCGAGAAGAAATACCTGAACTCGATAATACCCCGGGGCGTGTGCATGTGTTTGTTGGCGGTGACGCGCGAGACCGTGGATTCGTGCGTGCCGATCGCATCGGCAATGTCCCGAAGCACCATCGGGCGCATGTACTCCTCACCGTGATCGAGGAACCCGGTCTGCCGCTCGACGATGGCAGTGGCGACGTTCATCAAGGTCTCGTTGCGGATTTCGAGGCTTCGGACGAGCCACTTCGCCTCCTGCAACTGGGCCCGGAGCACGCTGAACTCGCCATCGCGCCGCAGCGCCCCCGCGTAGGCCTGATTGACCCGCAGCCTGGGCGTGACCGAAGAGTTCAACTCCACCATCCACTTGCCGTCGCTGCGGCGCACATGGACGTCCGGTATCACGTACTCGGCGGCCGGGGCGTAGATGGCCGCACCCGGGCGCGGATGGCAAGCGCGGACCAGAAGCAGGGCACTCTCCACGGCTTCCCCGGATGCCTGCAACCGCCGCTTCAACAGGCTGGACTGCCGTGCCGCGACAAGTTCCAGGTGTTCCCGGGCGATGGTTCGGGCGAGTTCCAGAAAGGGCGTTGAGGGGTCGAGTTGCGCCAACTGCAGGAGCACCGATTCGCTGACCGAGCGAGCGCCCACGCCGGCGGGATCCAGGCGCTGCACGAGTTCGATGACCGCCTCGATCTCGTCCTCCCCGGCGAGCACGTCCGGTGCCAGCGTGGACTGAATGGTCGCTGTATCGTCGGTCAGGTACCCGTCGTCGTTGATGGCGTCGATAATCGCCTGTCCGATTGCCGTTGTGCGCCGATCCAGGTTTTCCAGCTCCAGTTGCCACAGCAAGTGGTCGAGAAGCGTTTCCTCCGAGCGGTCGGCATACTCGAACAGGCCTTCGGTCGCGGGATTCGTCGGGTTGTCCGCCGGTCCGGTGGTGTCCATCCATTCGTCGGGCAGGTCGCCTTCATCCACCGCGCTCTGGGCATCGGACTCGTAGTTGTCATCCGACTCCGGCTCGGCCGCGGCGGTGTCGCCTTGTTCGGCCTCGAGCATCACGTTTTCGTCCAGAGCCTCCTGAATAACCGCGTGCAGGTCCGCGATGGGCAGCAGCAACAATCGAATGGCCTGCTGCAGATGCGGTGTCATCGTCAACTGCTGCGTTGTCCTGAGCTGTAAGGCCGGTTTCAACATGTTGAGTCGCTAAAGCGAAAAACCCTCCCCGAGGTAGACATCGCGTACGTTCTGGTTGGTCAGGAGATCGACCGGGGTTCCGGACGCCATCAACGCGCCATTGTTGAGAATATACGCCCGCCCGCAGATTCCCAGCGTCTCGCGGACATTGTGGTCGGTAATCAGTACACCGATGTTCCGCTGGCTCAGATGACGGATGATTCTCTGAATATCGATAACCGAAATGGGGTCGACGCCCGCAAACGGTTCATCGAGGAGGATGAACTTGGGATTGGCCGCCAGCGTTCGGGCGATTTCGACCCGTCTTCGTTCGCCGCCTGACAGCGAGATCCCGAGATTGTCCCGGACGTGACCGATGTGGAGTTCCTCCATGAGTTCTTCCATCAGCCGCTGCCGCTCGGCGCGGCGCAGGTCGGTGCGCAACTGCAGGATGGCGCGAATGTTGTCGGCCACGCTGAGCTTGCGGAAAACCGATGCTTCTTGCGGCAGATAACCCAGCCCGAGGCGAGCCCGTCGGTGCACGGGCAATCGCGTGACGTCACGCCCGTTCAGAATGATTTTTCCCCGGCCGCAGCGAACCAGGCCGACGATCATGTAAAACGCGGTCGTCTTGCCTGCGCCGTTGGGCCCGAGCAGACCGACGACTTCACCGCTTTTGATCGAGATGGAAAGATCCTGTACGACCTTGCGCGCACGGTAACGCTTGGCGATGCCCAGCACCTCGAGTTTGTTCATGGCGAGTCGGCATCGTCCGAGGGGGGCAATATGGTGATGACGACCGGTTCCCCGCACTCCGACGAACCCGAGGTGATTTTCTTCTCGTCGATATCGTAGATCAGATTGCAGCCCGTGAATTCATTGGGCCCTTCGCTGAGCCAGGCGCCCCCGGTCATTCGCAGCGTCCGTTCGGCACTGTCATAGCGGAGCGTGGCAGCGCCCCCGCGGATGGGGTCGGCGCGCTCGGCATTGCGATCCTGGAACTCGGCCGGATCCCCCTGTAGCTCAACCACGAGCAGTTCATGGGTCTCGAAGATCACGTTCGCCTCAGCCGATTCGATGGTCGCGGTACCCACGCCGATGCGTACATTGCCGCTGAAGCTCCAATCGCTTCTGGCGAAATCCAGGTCCGACGCCACGGCGTCGTCGGCTTCGATCGTAAAATCTCCCTGGGCGATGCGAAGTCCACTGAACACCATGGTGTTCGACTGCCTGTCGAATGACGACCAGTCGGCGTCGAGCGAGACGCGCAGGTCTTCGTCCTGCGCCTGCGCCAGCGTAGCGGCGGCGGCGAGCGCCAAAACCGCAAGTCTCTTATTGCGAACCAAATACACCATGTACCCTCGATTCTAGCGCCAAGTGCTCGGTCTTCAAATTCGCGCTGAGGCCGACGGCATCCAGGCGCTGCTCACCAATGAACAAACTCACCGGGCTTTCCGTGTGGACTTCGAAGCTTTCCGGCTCCAACCGCAACGCGACGGTACGGATCGTCATCGGCCTCAAATCGCCTTCCGCGCTCCTCGTCAATTCCACCTCGCCGTTGAAGTCCAGGTACGTCCGATCCAGAAACGCCTCCCCGCCCGCCGCGGTAAGCACCCAGGGCACGTTCACTTCGGACTGGTATTCCACGGTAACATCGCTGAGCAGCAGACGTTCTTCCTCCGGAAATTCCTCGGCGCTGGCAGCCTCGATCCGGTAGAGCGCCTGGCCCTCTTCGTCGGTACCCACGATCGCCGCGCCGCGCAGATAGTAACCCGGCGCGTCGAGACGTGCGGGCGCGACCCGAACCTCGTCGTCGTCGCCCTGCCGGCTCCAGATCCAGGTGGACATCGCCGCGGCCGCGAGCGCGATCATCGCGAGCATGTCTCGGGTTCGAATGGACCGTGTCATCTTGTCAACGCGCCAGCAGAAGCATGTCGCACACTTCCCGCACGGCGCCGTGGCCGCCCCTGGCGGTGGTGCGATAGTGAGCCGCCTCGACAGCGGGGCCGCGCGCGTCGGCGACCGCGATGGCCAGGCCCGCCCTGTTCATCATCGGCACATCCGCGAGATCGTCCCCCACACAAGCCACTGCATCCAGTTTGATGCCCAATTGCCCGGCGAGTTCCGTGAGCGCTTCGGCCTTGTCCGCCGTACCCTGCATAACGTTCGCAACCCCGAGTTCGTTCATCCTGGTCGTCACGGCGCGCGTACGGCGGGCGGAGATCACCGCCACCGTGATTCCCGCCGCCATGACGGCCTTGATTCCGGCGCCGTCGTGTACATGGAAGCGCTGCAGCGATTCCCCGCCGGCGCCATAGTACAGACCACCGTCGGTGAGTACCCCGTCCACATCCAGAACCAGCAACTCGATGGCCCGGGCGCGCTCCAGCGTATCCGGCGTCACTATACGACCCCGGCTCGAAACACGTCGTGGATATTCAATGCGCCGACCAGCTTGTCCTCCTCGTCGAGCACCAGCAGCGCGGTGATGCCATGATCCTCCATCAGGCGTACGGCTTGCGCGGCGAGCCCATCGCGGTGGATGGTTTTCCCGCCCGTGGTCATGACGTCGCCGATTCGCGTGCCGTGAATATCGACTCGCCTGTCCAGGGTACGGCGCAGATCGCCATCGGTGAAAACGCCGCACAGCCGGCCGTCGTCGTCGACCACGGCCGTGATCCCCAGGTTTGTCCGCGACATTTCCAGCAACCCGTCGCTGACGGGCGTGTCGAGCGTCACGCAGGGCAGGCCGTCGCCCTCGTGCATGATGTCCTGGACGCGCACCAGCAGCCGCCGGCCGAGCGCGCCGCCGGGATGAAAGTTGGCGAAGTCCTCTTCCCTGAAGCCGCGCTGTTCCAGCAGGACGATGGCCAGCGCGTCGCCCATGGCCAGCGCTGCGGTGGTGCTCGCCGTCGGGGCGAGATTAAGGGGACAGGCTTCCTCGGCCACGCTGATATCCAGGTTGACCGACGCGGCCCGGGCAAGCGTGGATCGCGGATTGCCGGTCATCGTGATCAGCGCAAGTCCCAGGCGCTTGATGCGCGGCAGCAGGAACGCGATCTCCTGGGTTTCCCCGGAATTGGAAATGGCCAATATCACGTCCTTATGGGTGATCATCCCCATGTCGCCATGTCCGGCCTCGCCCGCGTGGACGAAGAAGGCGGGCGACCCGGTGCTGGCGAGCGTGGCGGCGATCTTGTTGCCGATGTGTCCGGACTTGCCCATGCCGATGACCACGATTCGAGCGTGTTCCCGCTGCGCCTCGATGCAAATGCGGCAGGCGTCCAGCAGTTCGCCTCCCAGTCGCGGGATCAGCGCCCGAATGGCCTCGGATTCGATTTCGAGGACCCGGCGCGCGGTAGCCAGCGGGTCGACGGATTTGGATATCGCGGACATCATGGCGGCAATTTTAACCCGCATTTACTCTCGAGGCGCCGGGACGGCGCCGATCGGCCTGTTTGGCTCCCGGCGCCGGTGCGTTAGACTGTGCGTCTTCCACACCTTCCGTACCTGATCGACCCATGGATCCCAAAGAAATAGCGACACTGATCGAGGCCGGGCTACCGGGGTGCCGGGCCCATGTCAATACCGACGGACAAGGGCACTACGAGGCGCTCGTGATCGCGGACGATTTCGTCGGCAAGCGCAGCCTTCGGCGCCACCAACTGGTCTACGGGACCCTGGGCGAACGGGTTGGCGGCGAGATTCACGCACTGGCGCTGAAGACATTTACGCCCCAGGAGTGGCAGGCCAGACAAACCTGACCACGCCGCGCAATTGGACAAATTCGAAGTCATCGGCGGCACACGCCTGTCCGGCGAGGTCAGGATCTCCGGCGCCAAGAATGCGGCTTTGCCCATCCTGGCCGCCAGCCTGCTCGCCGAAAAACCGGTTGTCCTGCGGAATATTCCCTATCTGAACGACATCGCCACGACGGTCAAGTTGCTGCGTCGCATCGGTCTTGAGATCGACTTCAACGGACATTCCCGCATCGTGGTGGCCCCGTCGACGATTTCCCGCTTCGAGGCGCCGTACGAGTTGGTCAAGACCATGCGTGCGTCGGTGCTGGTCCTGGGTCCGCTTCTGGGCCGCTACGGCCGCGCCGATGTTTCACTGCCAGGCGGCTGCGCCATCGGTGCGCGGCCGGTGAATCTGCACGTGGCGGGGCTGCGCGCGATGGGCGCGGAAATCGCCATTGAAAACGGCAATATATGCGCCCGGGCCAGACGTCTGCATGGGGCTCGCATCGTGCTGGATACGGTCACCGTCACCGGAACGGAGAATCTGATGATGGCCGCTGTGCTGGCCCGTGGCGAGACGGTGCTCGAGAACGCGGCCCGTGAGCCGGAAGTGATCGACCTTGCCGACTACCTGGTCCAGTTGGGCGCGATCATCGAGGGCGCCGGGACCAACACGATCCGGATTCAGGGCGTGGAAACCCTGGGGGGCGGGGACTACACGGTGCTGCCCGACCGGATCGAGAGCGGCAGCTACCTGGTGTCGGGTGCGATTACGTCCGGCCGGGTCAGGATCACCGACACGCGTCCGGAGCACCTCGACGCCGTGCTGGCCAAGCTCGACGAGGCGGGCGCGGCGGTGGAGTGCGGCGAGGACTGGGTCGAACTGGATATGAGGGGCGAACGCCCACGCGCCGTCGACCTGCACACGTCACCCTATCCGGGCTTTCCCACCGATATGCAGGCACAGTTCTGCGCGCTCAACGCCATCGCGGTGGGGACTGGCATGATCACGGAAACGGTATTCGAAAACCGCTTCACCCACGCGCTGGAATTGCAGCGCATGGGGGCCGACATCAATGTCCTGGGTAACACGGCGGTCAGCCGCGGAGTAGCCGATCTGACGGGCGCGCCGGTCATGGCAACCGATCTGCGCGCGTCGGCGTCATTGGTGTTGGCCGGGTTGGCGGCGACCGGGAGGACGGTGATCGAGCGCATCTACCACATCGATCGCGGCTACGAGCGTATCGAGGAGAAACTCTCTCAGCTGGGGGCTCGGATCAGGCGTCTACGTAGTTGAGGCGCCGCGGCCACCCGTGCGGACAGCGCTTTCGGTATGCCGACTCCGCCTAACCGCCTGAAACCGGGCGCTCCTCGAGCACCGCGACGGTTTCGAAACTGCCGGCGCCGCGCCTGATGCCGCGGATGTGAATGGTTTGTCCGGGGCTGATGCCGGCCACCCGGTTCATCGCCTGATCAGCGCTGAGCATCCGTTCACCGTTGATATGAGTGATCACGTCCCCAGGCACCAGCCCGGCGGCGGCGGCCGGTCCGGCTACCCTCACCAATTCCACCGCGGCGCCGGATATGCCCAGGGCGGCGGATTCCGCACTCGGCAGATCCCGCGCCCCCGCCCCCAGCCAGCCGCGAATGACACGTCCGTGCTCGATCAGGTCGTCCATGACGCCGCGAACCAGGTTCACCGGAATGGCGAATCCGATGCCTTCGGGAATGCTGCGGGCGACCGTGGCCAAGCGCGCGGTATTGATGCCGATCAGTTCACCGCGGGAATTGACCAGCGCGCCGCCGGAGTTGCCCATGTTGATGGCTGCATCGGTCTGGATGAAGTTTTCAAAGATGGTCAGGTCGAGCCCGCGGCCCGTGGCGCTGACGATCCCGAGCGTCACGCTCTGGCTCAGGCCGTAGGAGTTGCCGATGGCGAGCACGACTTCCCCGATCTCAAGGGTGTCGCTACGGCCCAGGCGAATGGCCGGCAGGTCGGGTAGATCGACCTTGAGCAAGGCCAGTTCCGTCTCCGGGTCGGCGCCGACGAATCGGGGTTCCGCCTCGCGGCCATCGGCGAGTTGCACCACGACTTGATCCGCGTCCTGGATGACGTGCCAGTTGGTGACCACGAAGCCGTCCTGGCTGATGATTACGCCGGATCCCAGGCCCTGGTCGACAACGAGTCCGCCGTTGGCGCTGCCTCGCGGCCCGAGCCGGGCGGTGCGCAGACTGACCACCGCCGGCGCGCTGGCGTTCACGGCGACGGCGTAGCTGGTGGCCGGCGATTCGACGCGGGTGCCGAGATTGACCCAATCGGGGCGTACGAGCACGACCACGAACGCCGCCGCGAGGCCCGCGGCCGCGGACTGCGCGACGAAGCCGAGAACTTTCCACCATGAGGTCATCATTCTAGTTTACTCGTTTATCCAGTCTTCTTTCCTTGTGCGGGTTCGTCGTCGGCGCCGCGTCTCAGCGCGTGGTTCTGTGGTCAACCCCGCGAAGCCCTGTGTATAATCCCGCCGTTTGAGGTGACTTTCCAGCAAACCGGGTGAGCGGACCCGCCTGCCCCCGATTCCACGCCAATGACCGACAAGACGGATCTCAGCAGGCGCCATTTCCTGGTGGCCGCGACCATCGTTACCGGTGGCGCGGGCGTTGTCGCCACGGCGGTACCGTTTGTCGCCTCGTTCAAGCCAAGCGCGCGCGCCCAGGCCCTCGGGGCTCCCGTCGAAGTGGATATCGGCAAGCTCGAGCCCGGCGCCCTGATCAAGGTCGAATGGCGCGGGCGAGTCATCATGATTGTCCGGCGCACCGAAACCATGCTCGACAGATTGGCGGAAACGGAAGGCGAGCTTGCGGACCCGAATTCCGGGGCGTCGCGGCAGCCGAGCTACGCTGCCAATGCTCATCGCAGCATCCGGCCGGAATATCTGGTCGTCGAGGGCGTGTGTACCCATCTACCTGTGCATGATGGCCGAGGCGTTCTTCGGCTATCTGCTGCCGTGGGGAAACATGTCCTACTGGGGCGCCCAGGTCATCGTGTCGCTCTTTGGCGCGCTGCCCGCGATCGGCGAGACGCTGGCGGAATGGATCCGCGGCGACTTCTACATTTCCGATATCACGCTCAACCGTTTCTTCGCCTTCCACGTCATCGCCGTGCTCCTGCCGTTCTTTCTTCCCTGGCTGGATCGCTGCCCGGTCAAATCGATCCGCTACCGGGGCTGGATCTACAAGCTGGCCTTGGCCGCCTTCGCAATCAGTTTTCTCGCCTTGGGTTACCTGGGGCTGCAGCCCGTCTCCGATACCTACACGATGCTTTGCCGGCTCTTCGCCATCCCGTATTTCGGGTTCTTCATCCTCATGCCGTTGTACACGTCATGGGAGAAGCCCAAGGCCGTTCCGGAGCGCGTCAGATGAGGGTCCGGCTGGCCGTTGCAGGTGCCGCATTGTTTCTGAGTGCGGCTTCGTGGGCTCAGCAACACGCGTCGGCGGTCGCGGAGTTGGTGCCCGCGAACAACGACGTGGGTGACATCGCCTCGCTACAACGGGGAGCCAAGTACGTCGTCAACTACTGTCTCGGCTGCCACTCGGCGCAGTACGTGCGCTTCAATCGGCTGGGTGAGGATCTCGGCCTGACGGATGCCCAGGTGATTGAAAACCTGATGTTCGCCGCGGGGCAATTGCACGACACGATGGTCAGCAGCATGCGCCCGGAGGACGCCGCCGCCTGGTTCGGTATCGCGGCCCCGGACCTGTCCCTGATCGCTCGCAGCCGGGGCGTCGACTATCTGTACAATTACCTGCGCGGATTTTACGCTGACGAATCCAGGCCCACCGGCGTTAACAACCTGTGGCTTGAGAATACGGCCATGCCCGATGCGCTCTGGGAGTTGGGCGGCATAAGGTCGGCGATATTTTCGGAGAGTACCCACGACGGTGTCGTCACGCGATCGCTGGATCGGCTCGAATTGATCCGCGACGGTACACTGAGCGAGGAGGAATTCGACCAGGTGGTTCGCGACATAACCAATTTTCTCGAGTACATCGGCGAACCGATCCAGTTGGAGCGGCGGGCGCTTGGAATTCGCGTTATCGTGTTTCTGTTAATCTTTCTCGTAATTTCGTTCAGTCTGAAACGGGAAATCTGGAAAGATGTCCACTAGCCCGCATTTCTCGCCGATGTGCGAAGCGAGGGCGCCGATACGCCGATTGGAAAGACGGAGGCATAGACAATTACACTGGCAAGACCTATTCGAATGAAGCGATTGGGCTTCAATGCCGTGGCGGCCTCGCCACGCGGTGCCGTGTCGTATGGGAGCCGTCGTTGACCGTCATCGCCAATCGCCGCTCCGTGATGACGCTGTTCTCCGACCCGGTCGACGCGATGAGTCATCGGACACGCCTGGTTCTCGCCGAGAAGAGCGTCAATATCGACTACGTTGACGTTCAGCACGGCAAACTGCCCGAGGATCTGCTGGACCTCAATCCCTACAACAGTGTGCCGACATTGGTGGACAGGGATTTGGTCCTGTACGACTCGCGCGTGATCGTCGAGTACCTGGACGAGCGATTTCCCCATCCTCCCCTGATGCCGGTCGACCCCGTCACTCGCGCTCAATACCGCTTGTATCTGTATCGCATCGAACGGGACTGGTACTCGCTGGCGGATGAAATCACCGCGCTCGGCGACCGCCGGACCGTGTCCCGGGCTCGCAAGGCGCTTCACGACAGCATCGTTTCCACTGCTGAGATATTCGCGGCCAAGCGGTTCTTTCTCAGCGACGAATTCTCCCTTGTCGATTGCAGTATCGCGCCCATATTCTGGCGGCTGCCGGTATTCAATATCGAACTCCCGGCGCAGGCTCGCCCGATTCAACGCTACATGGACACCGTATTCGCACGGACTTCGTTTCAGTTCAGTCTGACGGAACTGGAGCAGGAGATGCGTGAGTAGCGGATGCCGTTGAGGTGCGTATGCGTGCAGGAGCCGTTTCCGCCGTAGCAATAGCCTTGTTGCTCACGTCCGGGTTGGCGCCTGGGCAGGGCATCGCAGAGGTGGACACCCTTCTGTACAAGGCGGCGGACGCACTCGGCATGCTGCGCACGCCGCGCGAAGTCGATCGGGTCGCGACGATGATCTACTCCGGTTCGGGAACGATCGACGTCGATGGGCGGACCTGCGCGATGGAGCGCTATCGTGCCAGCGTGCGGTATCCCATCCCGAACGCGCATCACCCGTTTCCGGTTCCCGGCATGCGCGTCGATTTCACGTGCGCGCAGGGCGCCGGCGAGCCGGAGCGGCACGTGCAAGTCGTCGCCGGAGAACTCGCCTGGAACGAGGCCGCGCCGGGGATCGACGCAACGCCGGCGCCCGATACGGTCCGCGAACGCTTGCTGCGGGCGTGGATCCTTCCGCAAGGTCTGATCAAGGCGGCCATGGCAGCCGGCACACGCACCACCGCGTCGGTCGAAGCGGGCAACCCGGTGCTTACCTTTCCGCTGCCGGCGCCGTTGGACGACACGGTCGTCAAGATTACCCTGGATCCGGATGTGTTCCTCTACCACACGATGCCAACCGGTTTGCGGCGCGAATTCAGCCACCGGATTACGCGCGTCGAGACCGAGTTCGACGGCGACAGCATCGAAGTGACCTACTCGAACTACCAGGACTGGAACGAAGCCGACTACAAGAGTGACGTGTTGCTGCCGGGCCGTATCGTGCAGACACGCGCCGGAGCGACACTTCTGGATCTGACGTTGACCGTGAGCAACACCTACAACCCCTACGTCGTCATGCCGGTGCCGGAAACTATCCCCTGGGACGGGGTCGGTACCGCGGCGCAGTGAAAGCGACGCCCGGTGCTATGATTGAGTCGCCCCGTCACCGCGAGCGGGTCGGCGGCCGCAAGCGAGAATTGGTGAGCAATGCAGGGCAAAGGGGGTGGCGATGCGTCGATACTTTTGCGTCGTTGGTGCGGCAGCGAGCATTCTCGGCCTGGCCTTGGTTACGGGGCCGGCATCGTCGCATCATGCCGTGCAGGCCCAGTTCGATCAGGATAACGTCACCACCATCACCGGCGTCATGACGCGGGTCATGTGGATCAACCCGCATGTGCGCTGGTTCATGGATGTCACCGACGAGAGCGGCAAGGTGACGACCTGGAATATCTCCGGGGCGGGGCCCGCGGGGTTCCGCCGCAGCGGAATCAGCGGCCGGGACGTGTTCAAGACGCGTGAGACCTACACGGCGACGATCGCGCTTGCCAGAGACGGCTCAAACTTCGGGTACATCATTGCCTTTGTCCTGCCGGACGGGCGCAAGATCGATCTCTGGCATCAGTACGAGGCCGAGCGCGGCCTCCAGCGGTGATCGCATGGCAAGTAGGACGATGAATTTCCCCGTCCGGCGCTGCGGTATGGCGGCGGCGTGCATCATCGGCGTCGCGGCGTTCCTGCCGACCGCGGCCGCCGGCCAGGCCGCGCAAACCGAGCCCGCTTCCATGCCGACGCCCCGGCGGGCGGACGGCAAGCCGGACCTGACCGGCCGCTGGGACGGCGCCGGTGGCGGTGGAGGCGGGGGCGTCTTGGTGATCGAGCCGGATGGAACCGAGGTGGACTTCGATACCTTCGCCGACTATCAGGCGGCTCTCGTCGCAGGCCAGGTGAGCGCTACGGCGCGGATTATCGGTCGCCAGCCGAACTACCGACACGGCAACAACGTGTATTCCGAGCGGGACGGCGGGATGTACCAGCGTTTCTTCGCCAACCCGCCGCTCTACAAGCCGGAGTTCTGGGAGCACGTGCGGTATCTGGACGTCAATGGAAACACGGAGGACATGACCTTCATCTGCATGCCTGCCGGCGTTCCGCGCATGGGACCGCCTGTTCGAATCATTCAGTCGGAATCGGACGTTGTCCTGCTCTACCAGCCGCGAAATACCTGGCGTGTCGTTCCGACCGATGGACGTCCCCACGACCCTGTGAACGCCGATGACCAGACCTTCATGGGGGATTCCGTCGGCCGTTGGGAGGACGATACCCTGGTCATCGACGTGATCGGCTTCAACGACCTGACCTGGCTCGGCTGGCCGGGATGGTTCCACTCCAACGAGATGCGCGTCGAAGAACGATTCACGCGAATGGGCAACACGCTGCGCTACGAAGTCACGGTGCACGATCCCGCGGTGCTGATTCAGCCGTGGGTAATGGATCCCAGTGTGTTACAACTCAATCCGAGTCAGGCAACCTACCTTGAGGATCCGCCCTGTCTGGACTTCGACTCGGCGCACATGGTGACCCGGGAACGCGGTTAGCCTGCACAGTTCACTCTACGCACGCGCCCCAGCCCGCCGTGCTTCTCAGCCGGCCGGGTCCTCCCACTCGATGACGCAGTTGTACGGCGGTATTTCGACGCCGGGCGTCCATTCCCGGAATGATTCGAGCATGAACGGCTCATTCAGGACGACCGGATCGTCGATCATGACCGAATAGTCCAGCCGGTTGCCGCCATCGGATACGGCGAAGCGCTCAACATAGTTCGCCTGGTCGGATTGGGGCATGCCGATTTCGGTGTAATACGGCCAACCGATGTGGGTTGTCGTGACCACCAACGTATCGCCTTCCCAACGGCCCGTCGAGTGGCCGGTGTCCGAGGGAACGGGCTCTACCGTTGCGGCCGCCCGATCCATGTAAACGGTCCGCCGGGTGTTGTACTCCGCAATGTGAATGATGATGCGGGCGCCCTCGTTCACGATCTCCATCGGTACCGGGTCGAACATCGCATCGGGCATGCCCTGTCGGCACTCGACGATCTCGATGTTGTCTTCCAGCGGATCGTAAGCCGCGTTCAACTCCGACCCGCGATCGGTGAACTCCAACTCCAGCGCTCGCAGTTGCGGCTCGATGTTCGTTCCCTGGCGTCTTCCCCAGGTGCGAAAAATACCGATCGCCGCCTCCCGCGCCGCGGCGATCTTCGCCGGATCGATCGCCTCCGGCGGATTTGCGACCGCTATGCTCCCCCAACGAAGACCGCGGTTGCCTTGCACGATCTCCTCACCGCTCGGCAGCAGCACATGAACCGCGCCGAGCCCGTTCGTGCCGCGTCTGGCAACAAAGCCGGCGATTTTCACGTTGCCGAGGAAGTCTTCGGCGGCGAGCCCCCGGCGCGCCATGGAGTTGGGGCCCGGACCCAATTCCACTTCCCATACGGTCTCCTCCCCGGCGTCGTTCACGACGCTCAACCGGCCTCGCGTATGCGGGTTCTGCCAGAGGACCTCGGTCAGTTCTCCCTCGAGCTCCACGAGTTCGTCCGTGATGTACAGGGCGGTGTTGGTGACCGCGCCGTGGTGCGCCAGGAGGCCCGTAGAGACGAGCGCGGTTACCAGTGGGGAAAGGTATCTCAGTGATTTCATGTCTTAATTCCTCGCCGTTCGCGCCGGTCGGTTCGACGCGCTATGTATGCGGTTCATGCAGTGTTTCCTGTCTCTATTCCTGCCCGCGCCAATGGGTCTCCCATTCTTCAACCAGTTCCCCCACGAGCTCCGGCAATTCCGCCGCGAGATCCACCGTCTCGCCCGGGTCGTCGGCCAGATTGTAGAGCCGCCAGGCCCCACTGCTCTGACCAAGTCCTTGCGTCGGCCCCAGTTCGACGTCATTGATGATCTTGTAGTCGCCCCGGATAACGGCCCCCGAAGATGATCCCCTGACCCAGCCGACGGCGTCGGTGGGCGGGTGAACCGTCTCGCTTTGGCCCGTCAGATGAGGCCAGAATGACCTGCCGAGAATTTCGTTGATTTGCCGGCCATTGAACTCGCCGGCGCCCGGGTGTTCGGTTCCGGCGACCTCGAGAAAGGTGGGCAGGATGTCCATGACCGACATGAATTCATGGCTGACGCCACCGGCCGGAATCGCCTCGGGGTAGCGGACAAAGGCTGCCGCGCGCAGCCCGCCCTCGTTCAGGGTTGCCTTGAACTGCCGCAACGGCGCCGTGGCCGCTTCGGCGAATCCGATACCGTGGTCGATGAACGAGCCGCTACGGCCGAAGTTCTCAAGGCTGTTGTCGACTTCGTGAGGCTCCAGCCCGCGCAGGTTGGCCCGACTCGGAAGACGCCCGGTGGTCACTCCGGCTGCCTCCGCCGATCCGCCGTGATCCGACATCACCATGATGACCGTATTCTCCAGCTGATCGGTTTCCTCCAGATACGCCACGAGCCGTCCGAGACTCATGTCCACGTATTCCAGCACGCCCGCGTAAATCTCCTGGGCACGCGAGTATCGACGCTGCTCGTCCGGGCTCAGGCCCGCCCATGGCTCCGCGACAGGTGTGAACCTGTCGAGCGACAGGCCATCCGGAATGACGCCCAACTCCGTGGCGCGCGCGACGCGCTGCCCGCGGAGCACGTCGTAGCCTTCGTCGTAGCGTCCGAGGTTCCGGTCCAGCCAGTCATCGGGCAGGTTCAGCGGCCAGTGCACGGCGTTATAGGGGAGATAGGCGAACCAGGGGGACTCTCCGTCACCCGACTGAAGGTATTCAAGAATCCTGTCGGTGAAAGACTCCGTCGTATAGAAACCCTCGGGGAAGTCCTCCGGTTCGAACATCTCGCCGTCATCTTCG
This sequence comes from Candidatus Rariloculaceae bacterium, assembly GCA_965237785.1. Lineage (GTDB taxonomy): Bacteria > Pseudomonadota > Gammaproteobacteria > Steroidobacterales > Rariloculaceae > UBA6522. Next base: position 2,812,684 of record OZ250159.1, on the reverse strand, counting down.
AAGGTGACCGGGCGCATGCTTCTTCCGAGGTAACTGGTAGACCCGCCGAGCAGTGCGTAGGCGCGGTCAAAACCGCGATTGATCGGCGAATTATCGTAGGCGCCGAGATCCCACTTGCCGGCCATGTACGTCTGGTATCCCGCATCCTTCAGCAGCTCGGCGATCGTTGCCCAATCGCGACTCAACTGGGTGCCGCGCTGTCCCGCCGGTCTCGGCAGGTCATCCGGGAACGCCGCTTCGCCTTTGACCATGCTGGTGCTGGCCATCATCATGATCCTCGTGGCCTGACAGTTGGCCGCCGCGTGGAGGTTGGTCAGCCGTACGCCCTCGAATGCGAGCCGGTCGAGATTGGGTGTCGGAATCTCGCTGCCGAACGAACCGATGTCGGTGAAGCCGAGATCGTCGATCACGACCAGGAGAACATTTGGCTGCCGCTCTTCAATCGCGGGGGCGTCCGGCGCCTCCGTCGAAGCCGTTGGCTGCTCCGGCGAGCACCCAACGGTTCCGGCTGCAAAAAACAACGCGACCCAGGTAATCCAGTCTTTCATTCGGGGCTCCTACCGCCAGTTGGCTTCCCACTCCGCCGCAAGCTCCGCGGCGCGCTCAGTTGATGACGTTCCCGGTTCCGATCGGATCCTGAAACGACATCTTGTCAGCGGGGATGCAGTTGATCTGCTCGTCCCAGCGCTGCGTCTTGTGTGATTTTCTTCTGCGTTTTGTTTCGGTTAAAGCTTAGCTTACCGTGCCGTCAAACCCTATACGATATTATTTCGGCTCAATAAATTCCTTGTAGGCGCACGTTGCCGCCCCGGGCCCGCGAGTTGATCGCGGCGTACGATCCGCTTACCGACCATGCGGACATCCAGTGTCGGCGGGAGAGGCCGGATTCGATGTATGATCCGACCTGCTTGGAGATAACAAACCTCGGGGACATGATCGAACGCGTCCGGGTGTGGACGCCCGGCGTCGAGCTTCCGGTCAGGGAGTGTGTGGACTGGGAGGACGAGCGACGCATGAAAGCTGTTAGCACCATGAAACCGGTATTTTTGGCGGCCGCCCTGCTGGGCTCGGGCGGCGCGTACGCCGATGCGCCGGTTTGGACCGTGGCGGCGGAAAGCCATTTGGGCTATACGGTACCCTTCGCCGGCAGGGAGGTTGACGGCGAATTCGCGGGTTTTGATGCTCGAATACAATTCGATGCCGAGATGCTGGATACGAGCCGTTTTCTCGTCGTCGTCGATCTCGAATTCATCGAGACGGAGGACGACGAGCACTCAGTGGCCCTGCGCGGCTCCGATTTTTTCGAGATCGACGTTTTCCCGGAGGCTCGATTCGAGGCCGCGGAGTTTCGGCACGTCGCGGAAAACCGGTTCGAAGGCATGGGCCAACTCACGATTCGCGACCGGACACACCCGCTGGTCCTGCCATTCACCTTCGAGGCGGATGACACGGGCGCAACGCTCGCAGGGGAGGTGGTCATCTCACGCCTGGAGTTTGGCGTTGGAAAAGGCGACTGGCAGTTGACCGACTGGATGGACGAATTCGTCACCGTCGAATATGAGCTGATACTTGGCCTCTAGCGAAGGAGTAACTCATGTCCAACCCGAGTGCTGTACCAGTCATCTGCTTCGGCCGCCCGGAATGTAAGAAGTATTTTTGGTAAGCTCGTACGAGGTAATGCCATGGACGGCGCTACCGATAGGAAAAAACAGGAGATCCAGTCCATGTCACGCCAATCGCCTCTTTCTCTCAGACTCTCACTTCTCGGCACGTCGGCCTATCTGACCGTGTTGGCTTTCTCGGCGACGCTGACGGCCGTCACGCCAAGTAAGACCGCGCAGGCTCAGGACGCCGGAGCAATGCTCGAGGAAATCGTAGTAACGGCCCGGAGGCGCGAAGAGAGCCTGCTTGAAGTCCCCGTCGCCATTTCGGTGCTTAATGGCGATTTCATCTCCGAGTCCAATATCCTGGATCACTACGACCTGTACGCGGAGACGCCGGGTATCGAGTACACCCAGTCCCGGGACCGCCTGGGCAGCCGCCCCGCCATCCGCGGGGTGTCGACGACGGCGCAGAATATCCTGCAGCAGAAGATGGGCGCCTTCATCGACGGTGCGCCGCTGCTTGGCAACACGGGCTCGTTGCAGTTTACCGACCTGGAGCGTATCGAAGTGTTGCGCGGACCTCAGAGTTCCGCCTTTGGGCGCTCGACCTTCTCGGGCGCGTTCAGCTACATTACCCGGGACCCCGGCACCGAACATACCAGCACAATCAAGGCCGCGACCTCGGATCTGAGCCGCAATGTGCTCGGCATCTCTATGGACGGCCCACTGACCGAAACGCTCGGTTACACGCTGGACCTCTACACGGACGAATTCGAGGGACCGAATTACTGGGTGGCTACCGATGGCACCCAAACCGGCAGCACCAAGACCGATTTCATCGCGGGCAAGCTGAAGTGGGCGCCCAGCGAGCGGTTCGACATGGAAGTTCGCGTCGCGTGGATGGAGCCCAACGACGCTCCCTCGAACGAGGTCCACCTGACCCAGGCGTCACGGGACGCGTGCACGAATATTACCTTGCCGAACGGTCAGCCCTACATTGAAGGTAATTTCGACTGCGAACTGCGCACCGACAACGTGCCGAGGAACACAGACCTTACCGTCGACGGAGGGTATTCGCCCGGAACGCCCGAATACAATATCGCGCTGGCCAACAGCGTTCTCGATCCGACCAGCCAGGTGGTTCGGGAGCGGATTCAAGCGGAGTTCAATTTCCCACAGGAGAATGGAAGTCTGCTGCAGGTGATTACCTCCTATAACGAGGAGTCGGGATACCGCTGGCACGATCAGGACCAGGGCAATGCGCCGGTGACGGTCAATACCATGAACAACATGGTCGGGATGGGCACTCAGAACTCCGGCGGACAGCGGTACCAGGACGAGACCTACTTCGACGTTCGGTGGGTCTCACCGGGGGATCAATCGCTGCGCTGGCTGGTCGGCGCCTCCTACTTTGAATTTATCCGCCGAGACAATTCCTACCGGCAGTTCGCGGCCATCCTGCATCCGGAGCTCGATCTGGCGAATCTGGTTAACGGCGGCGCGCCGTTCAGGCCCAACCGCCGGCAGTACGCCGAGAATACCGCCATCGGTCTCTACGGCAACGCGACCTACGATCTATCGGATCGGACGACGGTATCTTTCGAGGGGCGCTTCCAGGAGGACGAACGCCTGACCATCGAGCCCATCTCCGGCCGGACGGTGCTGCAGGTCACCGAATCGTTTCAACCGCGCCTGGCGGTCAATCATGCGCTCAGCGACGAGTGGTCCGTGTATGGCCAGTTGTCCCGGGGAACGAACCCGGCTCACAGCAACCCGGTGTTTGCGGACGATGTCATCATTGCCTCGCTTACCGCGGCCCGCGCGGCCGGCGTCGTCACTTACGACGAAACGACGTTTCGCTCGGCCGTGGAAGAGGAACTGACGAACGTCGAAGTGGGGATCAAGGGCAGCACGCTGGATGGCCGGCTGCAACTTGCGGCTGCCGTCTACGCCATGAACTGGAAGGATCAGATCCTCGGCGCCGCCTTCGATTGGGAAGGCGCTCCCGTCGACCCTGGCACGGGGACGTGCACCGACGAGGGCGGTATGGCGGTACCCGACTGTTGGAACGACGGCTCCTTCGATCCCAACCGCGTGATCTATCAGGATACCGACGCCCAGAGCGGCATGGTCTTTATCAACCGGGGCGACGGCGAACTCAAGGGCATCGAACTCGAGGCGACCTGGCGAGCCACCGATAACCTGAGCGTCAGGGGCACCCTGACACTGATGGACAACATCTACGCCAGGAACTGTGACCAGGAGCCGGTCGATGACATGGGATTTGCTCCAACCGCGACCATCGCGGACGATGGCGTACCATTCGATTGTTACGATGTGTCGGGTAACAAGATCGAGCAAGCTGCCGATCAACACTATTCGCTGTCGGCTACCTACCGCGCGCCGCTGGGCGCTGGCGGCTGGGAGTGGATGGGGCGTCTCGGTCTTCGCCACGAGGGCGACCAGTTCATCGAACTGGCCAACCTGACGGTACTGCCGGGCGTCACGACGGCCACCGGCTCCGTGGGTTTCTACAATGACAACTGGCAGATCATCCTTTTCGGTAACAACCTGACCGACGAGGACGCCCCGAGGGAGCTCAGGGGCTTGCGCAACGACCGCGAGATTGGGGGGCGCATGTCCCGGAACTACAATTACCTGCAGCGGATACCGCGGGAACTCGGGGTACGACTGGATTATTCATTCTGAGCCGCCGGGAGCGGCGAGCTCGAAGATCGAACCGACCGGCCGCTGTGGACGCGCGCGGACGGCGCTCGAATGTGTGTCCGTACGCGCTTGAACGAATATCAGTGAGCGAGGTTCGCTAAACCGAATCTGCGATCAGCGGCCTGAGTTCCCGGACGTTTTCCAGATCCTCGATCGAATTCACCCGCTCGATCAGGGCCTCCGTGCGGGCCTCTCCCAGTATCGGCGCCATGAGCCCGTGGGCCTTGGCGTTCACCTGCTCGGTGGTCAGCGGGTTCTCGGGTGTGCCGGGAGCGTGGCTCACGAACAGGTCCACGCTCTGTCCGTCCGAGCGTGCGACTTCCACAAACCCGCTTCTCGGCGCTTCGATCACCGCAAGATCCGGATCTGCAATCAGTTCGATACGCTGGCGCGCGGCCACGATTCGCGGGTCCGTCATGCGTTCATAGGAGTGGCTGTTCTCGAAGTCGATGAAGCCGTCGACCAGCGCAACAGCCATGATGTGTTGAACGTTGACATCCGGCATGGAGCGGCTGTCGACGATCCGGGCGCCGTCCTCGGGCAGCCGCAGGAGAATGCGTTCGACATTGTCCACAGTGAGTCCGTGCTGCTCGCGCAGGGTAAAGAATGCGTCCAGCGGCGACTGGATGGGGTAACCGACCGGAAACGTCTTGATGGCGGTTTCCTCGACGTAGAACCGGCTTCCGAGATCGGCGACCATTTCCTCGGGCGCGGGATCCGTGGACAACGCATCGAGGACATTGCGTTCGCCCTCGAGCGCATCGGCCACACCGGTGAATCCGGACTGGATCATCGTCGCCGCCGCCACGCCGTTTCGGGCGCCCATGCCGCTGAAGTCGAACGCCTTCTCGATGTGCTCGGGATCCCGAACCCAACTCCAGACGCCGGACACCTGTTGAACGCCATAGGAAATGGCGTAACGCATGGCTGTTGCATCGAAGCGCGCGATCGACGCGGCCGCAGCCGTCGCACCGAATGTCGAGCTGTACCCTTCGGCGCTTCGGCCCCGGGCGCGAACCATCGCGGGCCGGAGCGCGACCAGAAAGCGGCAGCAGAGGTCGTAGCCGAGCACGACGGCGCGCAGGAACTCGGTCCCTGAACTGGCCTGGCGCTCGCCCATTGCAAGGGCGGCCGGCACCACGGAACAGCCGGGATGGGCCTTGGTGAACGGGTGGAAGTCATCGGTCTCGTCGGCGTGACCGAACATGGCGTTGGCCAGCGCCGCGTTGACGGCGGAGGTCATGATATCCGTGGTTGCAACGCAAGCCTCGGGGGTCCCGCCCTGGCTCTGTACGTAGTCGATCGCCACACGGCCGGGCCCAAGCTGTGCGCCCGAAACGATCGCGGCGAGCGTATCCAGAATCCGGTGTTTGGCGGCGAGCACGGTGGTCGAGGGCAGGGTCAGATCGCGTGCTCCTGCCATGTAGCGGGCCAGTCGCCCGGTCAGGTCCGCCCGCCGCTCGGGCGCCGGTGTCTGCGCCCGCGATTCGGCGATGCCACCCGACAACGCCGCAACCGCCAGCGAGCCGCCGGCCCCTCGCAGCACGCTGCGCCGGGACAGCCGGGGGGCATCGGGTTTCAGTTCGCCCGGACCGTCGTTCCGGTTGGTTTCGTCAATTCCGTCCTGTTTGAGCGACTCGTCCTTCACCTGGGTCTCCTTGTCGCGAATTGTGAATTGTCGCGCTATTCCCCGAGCAATTCGGCGTCCACCAAGTCGCAGATGCAGTGGATGATGAGGCCATGGACTTCCTGAATACGGCTGGTGCGTTGCCCGGGCACACGGAGTTCGATATCGCCGGGGTCCAGAACGTCGGTCAGGGCGCCACCGTCGCGACCCGTCAGCGCGACCGCCCGCATCCCCTGCTCATGAGCCGTTTGCACCGCGCGGATGACATTCTCTGAATTTCCGGACGTAGTGATGCCAAGGAGCGCGTCGCCCGCCCGGCCCAGCGCGCGGACCTGTTTGGAAAATATGTCGGCGTATTCGTAGTCGTTGGCAATTGCGGTGAGTGCGGACGTGTCCGTGCTCAGGGCGATTGCCGCCAGCCCCGGACGCTCGATCTCAAACCGTCCAAGCATCTCGCCGCTGAAGTGTTGGGCGTCGGCGGCCGAACCGCCATTGCCGCAGCAGAGGATTTTTCCGCCGCCGGCCAGGCAAGCCGATAACAGACGACCGGCGTCGATGATCGCCGGTGCCAGGGCTTCCGATGCCCGTGCGAGGGCGATGCTCTCGTGAAACTGACTTAGAACGCGTTCGTGCATGCTCCCGCAACGCCTGCTGACCGGTCCGATATCCGGGCCGGCTCACTTTGCCTGTAAAACGGGAACCCTTCAACCGGCGCCGCCGTCGAAAGCGTTCCTGATCCACTCAATGGTGGGGGCGCCGGTGTCGATCCCGCCGATGGAGACAACGTCAAAGCGCAGCGGATAGGCATGCCACTGGGGATGGGTCATCAGCAGATGCCGGGTCGCCCGAATCAGTTTTTGCTGTTTTCTGAAGTCGACCGACTCGGTTGCGCTCCCGAAGCGGCTGCCGGCGCGTGCTCGCACTTCGACGATGACCAGCATGCCGCCATCCAGACAGACCAGGTCAAGTTCACCCATCCGGCATCGGTAGCGCTGTTTCAGGATCCGCAGACCCTGACCCTGCAGATACCGGCCGGCGCGGTTTTCCCAGGCGAGGCCGGTCTGCTGCGCGGCCGACAAGCTACCTGAGTTCGGCGATTTCAGCGGACGCTTCCGGAACCGGGGCAGCCTCCACGCCGACCGCGACAGGCTGGCCGCCACGGAACTGGGCCAGGGGCAGCGCTCGGCGAACTCGACCGTCCTCACTGAGACTCAGTTCACCGGACAACGCGGGGACGGACCCGAGTGCGCCGGATTGATCGTGAAGCCGGGAAATCAGCCGGTAGGCGTCAAAACCCAGGCCATGGAATCGAGTCCACTGAGCGGAGGTTCGCTGCGGCCAGTAGCGGTGCAGGGTTGCCTTCAACGGTTGCCACGCCGCGTCTTCCAGAAGCACCCAGGGCGTGTCGGCGAACAGCAGGCCGTCCAGGTCCAGATTTCGATTGCCGCTTTCGTAAATGGCCGAGGTGGCGTACGTGGGAATATCCCCGGCGAAATAGAATCGCAATTGCGGGACGAGCAAACGCCCGGCGCTCGCAACGGCTGCCACGAATATCATCTCCACATCCTGGCGGCGACGGGATTCAAATCCAAGCGGAAAGCCAAGACTGGCTCGCAGCCGGTCGTGGCGGTTATCGCTCTTGTCAATGTTCAGTACGGTGGTGATCGCCCCCGAAAAGTCCTGTCCGGCCGGGTTGTAGGTTCGGTACTGCAGCAATTGACCGCCGAGAGACTCCAGCTCCGTTCGAAAGCTGTTGAGCAGCCGGCTGCCCCATTCATTGCCGGGAACCAGCGCAACGGCGTTGCTCGCGCCATTTGCCACGGCGTAGCGGGCAACTTCGCGTGCTTCGTCCTCCGGGGCCAGGGCGAACTGGTAGAGGTTCCTAGCCCCGGACCCGTCTTCGAGTGAATTCAATGCCAGGGTCGGGGTTGCTCCGACGCTGCCCACGATCGCTTCCAACTCGGGTTTGAGCAGTGGACCGACGATAAAATCGGCGCCGTCGTCACGGGCGCGTCGATACGCTGCAGCGGCGCCCAGCGCGCCGGTGTCGTAGACCTCAAGCGCCGGCACGGCTCCTGTACCCGCCTCCAGCGCGCCGAGGTGAGCGGCGGCAAAGCCGTCCTGGATGGCAATGGCTGCCTGTCGCTGTACGCCGGTCAGGGGCAATAGCAGGGCGACCCGCTCAAGGGTGCTCGCCGTGTCGCGCTCCGCCGCTGCGAACAGCCGTTCGGCCTCCAGTTGCTGTGCGCTCACGTCGACTGACGGGGTTGGGCCCATACTCTCGCAGGCTGCGATCATCGCGGCCCAGACCAATATCACTGGTGTCCTGAAGCGATTCATATTCGAATAGAGTCCATTAAAGCTCCCGGGCTTGCACACTTCGCCTGGTCAAGGGCAGCATGACCGAATGAGCCTGCATTCCACCGGTACACTTTACGTCGTCGCTACGCCCATAGGAAACCTCGACGACCTCAGTCCGCGGGCGCGTCAAGTGCTCGACACGGTGGACCTGATCGCTGCCGAGGATACGCGGCACACGCGGGGATTACTATCTCATAATGGCGTCAAAACGCCACTTATTGCCTATCACGATCACAACGAGTCCCGGCAGGCGCCGACACTGGTCCGGCGACTGCAAGGCGGTGAAACCATCGCGTTGGTCAGCGACGCCGGAACGCCGCTGCTGAGCGATCCGGGGCTCACACTCGTTCGGGCGGCGCACGATGCGTGTATTCCGGTGGTTGCGGTACCCGGCCCCAACGCGCTTGTGGCAGCCCTTTCCGTGGCCGGCCTGCCCGCCGACCGCTTTTTGTTCGAGGGATTTCCGCCGCGGCGCCCCGGACCGCGGCGAGCCCGCCTGGGCGCCCTGGCAGAAAAGCCGGAAACCATTGTCTTGTTCGAGTCGGTGCACCGCGTCGAGGACACCCTTGCAGAGCTGGTCGCACAATTCGGTTCAGGTCGCCCGGCGGCCATCGTGCGCGAACTCACCAAGCTTCACGAGAGCGTCTACCGCGGGACGCTGGGATCACTCGCCGAGCGGCTGGGTGGGGAGATTCCGCTCAAGGGCGAACTGGTGCTGGTGGTTGCCGGCGCCGACGAGTCGCTTTCGCCCCGGGACGACGAAATCCGGCGGGTATTCGACTTGCTGGCGGCGAAGCTTTCCGCACGGACCGCCGCCGAGTTGACGGCCAGGATCGTCGGCGCGTCGAAAAACCGCGTCTACACGCTCACGCGTGCCCGGCCGCGGTAGATATTGGTGCGCAATGCAGGCTAATCTATTCCACGGAGCCGGCCGGGCAGTCGCTGGGAGCGATCCTGGAGGAAAGTCCGGGCTTCATTGGGCAGGGTGCCAGGTAACGCCTGGGGGGCGCGAGCCTACGGAAAGTGCCGCAGAAAATATACCGCCGGCCGCAGGGCCGGTAAGGGTGAAATGGTGCGGTAAGAGCGCACCGCGCGGGTGGTAACACCTGTGGCAGGGTAAACCCCACCTGAAGCAAGACCGAATAGGGGAACGTTTGCAGTGCGCCCACACGAGTTCCCGGGTAGGTCGCTGGAGGCGCGCGGCGACGTGCGTCCAAGATGAATGACTGTTCTCGACAGAACCCGGCTTACAGGCCGGCTCCTTTTTAATCCAGTTTCGACGTATTATTGATTTCATCTCTAACTATACGCGTCTAACTGATTGATTTTCGCGTTCCAGCATTCCCCTTCGGCGACCCAAGATCGCGCCTAACCCACTGTCATACAAAAAAAATTGTGTTGACAGTCGGCCATTTGCGTCCATATAGTGTCGCAAAGTGGTAATAAGTGGGGAAAAATGGGTTTGCCATGTTTCGCGGAGCTTCCAAAATTGCCCTGGATGCCAAGGGTCGGATGGCGATTCCAAGCCGGTATCGAGAGCGCCTCGTCAGCCGCGCCGAAGGGCGTTTGGTTGTTACCGTGGACCCGGACTATTGCCTGCTCATTTATCCGTTGCCCGATTGGGAGGAGATCGAGCACAAGCTGGAACGCTTGCCCTCCCTCAACAAGCAGGCGCGCCGACTCCAAAGACTCATGCAGGGTCATGCGACGGACTTGGAAATGGATGCACAGGGACGGGTTCTGTTGCCCAGAGTATTGCGCGATTTCGCAAGTCTGGACAAGCAGGCCATGCTGCTGGGCCAGGGCAATAAGTTCGAATTATGGGATGAGGTTCGCTGGACCAGCCGGCGGGACCAGTGGCTGTCAGCCGCTGAGAGCGATGGCATGGATCTGCCCGCCGAACTCGCATCCCTTTCCTGGTAACGCGCCGAGCATTTGAGATTGTGATGGGCAGTCATCAGCCCGTGCTGGTGGAGGAAGCATTGGAGGGTCTGGCGGTGCTTCGGGACGGCTGCTACGTGGATGGCACGTACGGCCGAGGGGGCCATACCAGCCGGATTCTGGCGGCACTTGGAGAACATGGGCGCTTGCTTGCCCTGGATAAAGACCGTGAAGCCGTGGAACACGCACGCGCAAATTTTGGTAACGATCCCCGTTTTTCCGTCCAATTCGGCGGATTCGAGAATTTCCGTGCCCTCGTGGCGCCGTGGCTGCACCAGCGCCGCCTGGCCGGCGTGCTTTTCGATCTGGGGATTTCTTCACCGCAACTCGATGCCGCGGAGCGAGGTTTCAGCTTCACCAGGGATGGGCCGCTGGACATGCGCATGAATGCCGACGAAGGAATCAGTGCGCGTCAGTGGCTCCGCCACGTGGACGAATCGGAACTGGCCCGCGTACTGCGGCGTTATGGCGAGGAGCCGAAGGCGCGCCGAATCGCGCGGGCGATCCTCAAGGCGCGCGCGCAAGCGCCGATCGACACAACGGGGCAGCTGGCGGCGATCGTGGCGCGAGCCGCCGGACTCGGAAACCGGCGGATACACCCGGCGACTCGCGTTTTCCAGGCAATTCGCATTCACATCAACCGTGAACTCAAGGCACTTGAGGCGGCGCTTGAGCAATGCCTGCAATTGCTCGCCTGCGGGGGGCGGCTGTGCGTCATCAGCTTTCACTCGCTGGAGGATCGGCTGGTCAAGCGGTTCATCGCCAGGGAAGTGAGGGGCGATCCGGTCTACGCCGGGTTGCCGCATATCCCACCGGAAGCACGGCCGACATTGCGAATCATCGGCGGTCTCATCCGGCCCCGGCAAAGCGAAGTCGACGCCAATCCGCGCGCCAGGAGCGCGCGGATGCGCATCGCCGAACGACTGGGAGCTGTGGCATGACGGGCCGAACACTGCTGTTCGCGGCCCTGGCCCTTGTCGCCGCGGCGGTCGCGGCCAGTGGCGTCTGGGTGATCCAGGTCGAACACCAGGCGCGGCAGCTCTTCGTGGAACTCGAAGCGCTGAATCGCGAGCGTGACCGTTTGCAGGCCGACTGGGGCCGCCTGCAACTGGAGGAGAGCACCTGGGCGACGCACCCCCTGATCGAAGCGCTCGCCCGAGAACGCCTCAACCTGCGGCAGGTGGACTCGGACGACATCATTCTTGTGGCGGAGCCCGACTCATGAAGCGGGACACGAAACCGGCCAAATTGGACTGGAAGCGTTGGCGCACCGCGCTGGTGCTCGCTGCGTTCCTCTGTGGCGGCGTGGTTCTGGAAGGGCGAATGCTGCACCTGCAGGTCTACCAGAAGGAATTCCTCTCGGCCCAGGGCGATGACCGCTACTTGCGGACCGTGCAGATCTCGGCACACCGGGGCACGATTACCGACCGGCACGGCGAACCGCTGGCGGTGAGCACGCCGGTGGACAGCATCTGGGCCAATCCCTCGGAATTGGCGCCGGTTCTTGACCGACTGCCCGAGTTGGCAAGCGTTATCGAGGTTGAAGAGGATTGGCTCGCGCGCCGCATCACCAGCAACCTGGAACGAGAGTTCGTCTACCTGCGCCGGCACCTGCGCCCGGACCATGCGGCCGAGGTCATGCAATTGGGGATACCCGGCGTGTCGACGTTTCGCGAGTATCGGCGCTACTACCCGGCCGGCGAGGTGGTCGGACACCTGCTCGGATTCACGAACATCGACGATACCGGTCAGGAGGGGCTGGAGTTCGAGTTCGACTATTGGCTCAAGGGAGAAAACGGCGCCAAGCGCGTGGTTCGCGACCGCCTCGGGCGCATCGTCGAAGACGTGGAGTTGCTCAAGCCCGTACGGCCGGGTCGCACGCTTCGGGCAAGCCTGGATCTTCGGCTCCAATACCACGCCTACCGGGAACTCAAGCAGGCCATCAGCGATCACAATGCCATCTCCGGTTCCGCCGTGATCCTGGACGCGACCACCGGCGAGGTGCTCGCCATGGTCAACCAGCCTTCCTACAACCCGAACAACCGAATGCAGTTCGACCCATCCCGTTATCGCAACCGGGCGATCACGGATATCTTCGAGCCGGGTTCAAGCGTCAAGCCCTTCGTCGTCGCCGCCGCGCTGGAAAGCGGCCAATACCATCGGGATTCCGTCATCGACACGTCGCCCGGGTCGCTTTGGGTCGACGGCCGGGTCGTCACCGAGGACCACAACAACCTGGGCGTGATCGATCTGACCACGATCCTGGTCCGATCGAGCAACGTGGGCGCCGCCAAACTTGCGCTGGAACTGGATCGGGAGCATCTCTGGTCCACGCTGTCGAAATTTGGGCTTGGCCGTGTCACGGAGAGCGGTTTTCCGGGGGAATCCGCCGGGGTGCTTCAGGATGTCCGCTATTGGAACCCGGTGGGCCAGGCGACGCTTTCCTACGGCTACGGCGTGTCGGTTACCGCGTTGCAACTGGCACAGGCCTATGCCGTCATCGCGGCCGGTGGCGTGCGCCGGCCGGTCTCGCTGCTGGCGCTGGACGCCGTCGCCGAGGGCGAGCAGGTCATTTCCGCGCCCACGGCGATAGCGCTCCAGGGCATGTTGGAGACGGTGGCCGCGCAGGGCACCGGAAGGCGCGCGCAGGTCGCAAACTACCGTGTGGCCGGCAAGACCGGGACGGCGTGGAAAGCCGGCGAAGGCGCCTATTTCGAAAATCGCTATGTGGCCCTCTTCGGCGGCTTTGCGCCGGTCAGCAACCCGCGGCTGGTAGCGGTTGTAGTGATCGACGAGCCGCGCAACACGGCGTATTACGGCAGTGAAGTGGCGGCGCCGGTCTTTTCCCGGATCGTTGGCGGAGCGCTGCGGCTGCTCTCCATACCCCCCGATGCCTTGCTCGAACCGCCGCTGAACACGCTTGCGCAGACGGCCGAGGTACGCCAATGATGGCGGCGGCAGCGGTCGGCACGGTCATGACGCTGGGCGAACTGCTCGGCGCGGCGCCGGTTGAACTGAGCGGCATGGAAATCACCGATCTGGTGATGGACAGCCGCCAGGCGAGTCCGGGTTCGGCCTTCGTCGCCGTGCAGGGCGCCCACAGCCACGGTCTGGAATACGTGCCGGATGCCGTCGCGCGCGGAGCTTCGGTGGTGATCTTCGAGCCCGGCCCCGGAGTTGACGACTACGCTCCGCGGGTGCCGAGCGTAGCGGTCGCGAACCTGCGCGGCCGGCTGGGGGAGCTCGGGCGAAAATTCTATCCTCCGGTACAGTCGGCTACGCGAATCGCCGGGATCACCGGGACCAACGGCAAGAGCACCGTCGCCTACCTGGTGGCCCAGGCACAGACCCTGCGTGGTGTTCCCTGCGGCTACATCGGGACCGTGGGCACGGGTATCCCACCGCATCTGGCTCCTCAGTCGCTGACGACCCCGGACTGCCTTGCCCTGCATCGCACGCTGCAGTCGCTGCCCGCCGCCCATGCGGCACTGGAGGTCTCCTCCCATGCCCTGGCGCAGGATCGGATCGCCGGCCTGAGCCTTGACACCGCCGTATTCACCAATATCAGTCGCGATCATCTCGACTACCACGGCGACATGGCGAGCTACCGGGCAGCAAAATCACGGCTGTTTCGTTCCCCGGACCTGCGCCGCGCGGTGATCTTTGTGGACGACCCGTTTGGCGCGGAGTTGGCGCATCGACTGCAAGACCCGATCAAGCGCATCGAGGTCGGCCTTGGTTCCCGGGGCAACCTCCGCGGGACGGTGCTCGAGACGTCAATCGACGGCACGACGATGCACGTCGACGGGTCGCTCGTCGCCGGAACCGCCTCCGGCGATCGGGTGATCGATTCGCCCCTGGTGGGCGACTTCAATGCGGAAAACCTTCTCGTGGCGCTGGGCGTGCTGCTGGGTTGGGAGGCGCCGTTGACGGAGGCTTGCGAGGCGCTCGGCCGCTGCCAGGCGCCACCGGGACGCGTGCAGGTAATGGGCGGCACATCGGGGCAGCCCTGGGTCGTCGTGGACTACGCGCATACGCCGGTGGGGCTCGAACGCGTACTCAAGGTCGTGCGCCGCTTGAGCGGCGGCGAACTTTGGTGCGTGTTCGGTTGCGGCGGCGAGCGCGACCAGGGCAAGCGTGCGCTGATGGGCGAGGCGGCCGCGCGCCGCGCCGACCGCATCGTGCTGACCGACGACAACCCGCGCGGTGAGGACCCCGCGGCCATCGTCGCCGATATCCGCACCGCCATCATTGGTCATCGCGATGTCCGAATTGAGCATGACCGTGCCACGGCCATTACCGAGACTATCTCCCGGGCGCGCGCCGGCGATGTCGTTCTGGTCGCGGGCAAGGGCCATGAAGTCCGGCAATGGGTCGGCGGCCAACACCGCGACTTCAGCGACGCCGCCGTCGTCCGCACCGCTCTGGGAGAGCCGGCATGAACGCGACGAAGCCGAGCGTCGGACACCGCCAACGGATCGCCGGTTGCGGCGGGAGATGGGTGCGACATGCGGGCTAGGACGCTGGAGGCCGTGGCCGGGCAAGTGGGCGGGAAACTGCTTGGCGGCGATGCCGTCTTCGGCCCCGTCAGCATCGACACCCGCAACCTGGTTCCCGGTGCGCTGTTCGTGGCTATCAGGGGGGACCGGTTCGACGGTAATGATTTTGTCCCCGACGCCCATTCCAGGGGCGCCGCCGGCGCCATCGTTGCCCGCCCCGCGCACGTCGCGCTTCCCCAGGTGGAAGTCGACGACACGCGCGACGCGCTGTCGAGCATGGCCGGGGCCTGGAAAGCGAATTTTCCCGTACCGGTGGTGGCCGTCACCGGCAGCAACGGCAAGACCGCCGTGAAGGAGTTGATCGCCGGCATCCTGGGCATCAACCGCCGCATTTGCGTCACGCGGGGCAATCTCAATAACGACCTCGGCGTACCGCTGACGCTGATGGAGTTGGCCGAGGCCCACGAGGCCCTGGTGGTGGAACTCGGCGCCAACCATGCGGGGGAGATCGCGGACCTCAGCCGGCTGGTGCGGCCCACCGTTGGCGTCATTACGAACGCCGGCGCGGCTCATCTGGAGGGGTTCGGATCACTCGACGGGGTTGCCGAGGCGAAGGGCGAATTGCTCGATCATCTGCCCGCGGCAGGTACGGCGATCATCAACGCGGACGATCGCTACTGCCCGGCGTGGCGCCGCCGAAGCCGTGCCGAACGCGTATCGACCTTCGGTCTGGCCCAGGGTGCGGATTGCACCGTGCGTGGCGAAATCGCCGCGATCGGCGAGGGCTCGGCCTTCGTCCTGGAGCTGCCCGGAGGGGATTCCTTTGAGATCCGGCTGCCCCTGCAGGGACGTCACAGCGTGGTCAACGCTCTGGCCGCGGCTGCCGCCGCCTACGCCGTCGGTGCATCCGCCGATGAGATCCGCGTCGGATTGAGTCGCGCTCACCCGGTTCGCGGGCGCCTGAATCGCCTTCGCGGCCGTGGCGGAGTGGCCATTATCGACGATACCTACAACGCCAACCCGACCTCCACCCGCGCCGCCCTGGACTACCTGCGCGACTGTGGCGGCCGGCGCGTCTTCGTTCTGGGGGACATGGGCGAGTTGGGCGAGGATGCCGCCGAGTTGCACCGGCAAATCGGCGAATACGCCCGGGATTGCTGCGATGCATTGTTTGCCTTCGGGCGCCTGAGCCATCAGGCTGCCGCTGCCTTCGGCAACGGAGCCGAGTCCTTCACGGAGTTGTCCGCACTGAGTGTGGCACTCGAGCCGTTGCTCACCGAGGACGCGACGCTGCTGGTCAAGGGCTCCCGAACGATGGGCATGGATCGCCTGATTGAGTTGCTTGGACCAAACGACGGGAGCGGACAGGCGGCATGCTGATCTACGTTACCGAATTCCTGACCGAGTATTTTTCCGGGTTCAACGTATTCGGCTATCTGACCATGCGGGCCATTCTCAGCGCGCTCACCGCGCTGGTTCTGTCGTTCGCCCTGGGCCCGTTCGTCATCCAGCGGCTGGCTTTGCGGCGGGTCAGACAGCACATTCGCGACGTGGGTCCGGAAAGTCATCTGCCCAAGGCGGGAACGCCGACCATGGGCGGCGTGCTGATCCTCCTGGCGATCCTTGCAAGTACACTGCTATGGGCCGACCTGGGCAACCGTTTCGTCTGGATCGTCTTGCTCTGCACGGTGGCCTTCGGTGTCATTGGAATCTTCGACGACTACCGCAAGGTTGTTCTCGGCAACTCCCGGGGCTTGCGACCGGCGACCAAGTTCTTCTGGCAAACCGCGGTCGGATTGTCGGCCGCGTCAGTGCTCTACTTCACCGCCGACAATCCGGCGGTGGAGCATGCACTGCTCATTCCCTATTTCCCCGGTCTGATGATCCCGCTCAGCGGCATCGTCTACGTGGGCTTCGCCTACCTGGTGATCGTCGGCAGCTCCAATGGCGTGAACCTTACCGACGGTCTCGACGGTTTGGCGATCATGCCTGCCGTTCTTGTCGCCTCCGCCCTCGGGGTATTCGGCTATGCGGCGGGCAATGCGGTATTCGCTCCCTATCTCGGCATTCCCTTCGTTGCGGGAGCTGGCGAGATGCTCGTTTTCTGTGCGGCCCTGGCTGGCGCCGGCCTGGGCTTCTTGTGGTTCAACACCTACCCCGCGCAGGTCTTCATGGGTGACATCGGAGCGTTGGCGCTCGGTGCGGCCCTGGGCCTGGTGGCGGTGGTCGTGAGGCAGGAGTTGGTGTTGTTCATCATGGGCGGAGTTTTCGTGATCGAAACCGTCTCAGTCATTATCCAGGTTGCCTCCTACAAGTTGACCGGCCGGCGCGTTTTTCGTATGGCCCCGCTGCACCATCACTTCGAGCTGAAGGGTTGGGCCGAGCCCAAGGTGATTGTGCGTTTCTGGATCATCACGGTTGTTCTCGTGCTGATCGGGCTCGCCAGTCTGAAGATTCGTTAGATGTTGATCCGGGTAGATCCTGAAGAGATTCAATGAGACCTGCGGTGCAATTTTGCGAAGACGAGATGAACGGTTCCCGACCGGCTAACCGCACCCTGGTCGTTGGGCTGGGAACGACCGGGCTCGCCGTCGCCCGGTACCTCGTCGGCCGCGGCGAAACGGTACGGGTCATCGACAGCCGTAGCCAGCCGCCTGGCCTCAAGGCCCTGCGCGCCGCACACCCGCACCTCGAGGTGGTAACCGGGAGCCTGCATCCGCGCTGGCTTGAGGGCGTTTCCCAGGTGGTGCTGTCTCCGGGGCTGGGCCTCGATATCGAGGTTGCCGCCGCGGCCCGGCAACACGGCATCCCGCTGGTCGGAGAGATCGAATTGTTCGCCCGGGCGGCGCGCGTTCCCGTGGTGGCGGTCACCGGTTCCAACGGCAAGAGTACCGTGGTCACCCTGGCCGCGCGCATGCTGGCGGCGGCAGGGTTGCGGGTCGCCGCCGGAGGCAACCTGGGGCCTGCCGCCCTGGATTTGCTGGCGGACCAGCCCGAGGCCTTTGTACTCGAATTGTCCAGCTTCCAACTTGAGACCACGAGCAGCCTGCGGCCCGCCGCCGCCGCCGTGTTGAACGTCTCCGCGGACCACCTCGACCGACACGGCACGTTTCAGCGCTACGCGGCGGTCAAGGCTCGGTTGCTTCGGGCCGCCCAGGTGCCGGTGTTCAACCGGGACGACCCCACGGTCCGGGCCATGGGCGAAAATTATCCGCGGGGGATTCCCTTCTCCGTCCGCGAGCGCCTGGATCGAGGCTACTGCGCCGCGGCGCATCGCGGTGAACGCTGGTTGTTCCGCGACGGTGACCCGGTGTTGCCGGCCGCCCGGCTGCGTATCCGAGGCCGGCACAACGAGGCGAATGCCCTGGCGGCGCTCGCGCTCACGGATATCGTTGCCACCGGCGCGGGTGAAGCACAATCCCGGCTGGCCGCGATGTGTGAATTTCCCGGGCTCCGGCATCGCTGTCAATGGTTGGCCGACGAGGGCGGCATCGTTTTTGTCAACGACTCAAAGGGCACCAACGTGGCCGCTACCGTTGCGGCACTACAAGGGTTTCCGGGACCGCTGGTGCTGATTGCGGGCGGCAGGGCCAAGGCCACCGACTTCGGTCCGCTGGCCGAAGCGGCCTCGGGCAGGCTGGCCGGGGCGGTGGTGATCGGCGAGGCCCAGGAAGCGCTGGAGGCGGTGCTCTCACCGGTCGCCGGTGTCGTTCGCGCCGACAGCATGGGCGCGGCAGTGAACCGGGCGGTGGAGTTGGCCCGTGCGGCGCGTGCGGACTCGGTCACGGTGTTGTTGTCGCCCGCCTGCGCCAGCTTCGACATGTTCGCCGACTACCAGGCGCGCGGCGACGCCTTTATCGCCGCGGTGGAGGCGCACCGACGATGAATCGCACGGCCACCGCCAATGAGTTCCATCACGATCCGTGGCTGTTCGGCGCCGCTACGGGGTTGCTGGTGTTCGGCACGATCATGGTGAGTTCCGCCTCCATCTCGCTGGCCGACGGCTCCATGGGCGAGCCGCACTACTTTCTTTCCCGACACCTGGTGGCGCTCGCCATCGGCTGCGCCGGCGCGCTGGTTGCGGTTCGGATCCCCTGTCAGGCCTGGTATCGCCTGAGCGGCTTCATGCTCCTGGCCGCTTTCGTGTTGCTCGCGTCCGTGTTCATTCCCGGTATGGGCCATACCGTCAATGGCAGCACCCGTTGGTTGAGTCTCGGACCGTTGAGTCTGCAACCCTCCGACCCCGCCCGCCTGTGTTTGATCATGTACCTGTGCAGCTATGTGGTCCGGCATCATGAACGCCTGCGTGCATCCAGCTGGGGGTTCATCCTGCCGATGGTCGTCGTGGCGCTGGCCTGCGTGCTGCTGTTGGCGGAACCGGACTTCGGCGCTGCCGCCGTGCTCACCGCTACCAGTCTCGGCATCCTCTTTATCGGCGGCGCGCGGCTGCGCGACTTCATATTTTGCCTCCTGCTCGCGGTCGGCAGCATGTCCGCGCTGGCCGTTTCCTCCGGTTACCGGTTGCAGCGGTTGACCGGTTTTCTCGATCCGTGGGCGGATCCCTTCGCCAGCGGTTTCCAACTCACCCAGTCCCTGATTGCCATCGGGCGCGGCGATTGGCTGGGCGTGGGGCTCGGCGAGAGCGTGCAGAAGATGTTTTACCTGCCCGAGGCGCATACCGACTTCGTTTTCGCCGTGCTGACGGAGGAACTGGGGTTCGCCGGCGGCACGTTGGCGATTGTCCTGTACGGTGTCGTGGTGTATCGCGCCATCGCCATGGGGCCGAGGGCGAACGCCGCGGGATTGCCGTTCCAGGCGTTGCTGAGCACCTCTATCGGCATCACCCTGGGCATTCAGGCGCTCGTCAATATCGGCGTCAATACGGGGTTGCTGCCGACCAAGGGCCTGCCGCTGCCGCTGATGAGCTACGGTCGCACCAGCGTGGTGGTCACGCTGATCTCCCTGGGCCTGCTGGCGCGAATTCATCACGAGGTTGTCGCCGCTTCGCGCGATACCCGGCGTGAACGTCCAAGGAGGCGCCGCCGGTGAGCGGCGGACCGGTGATGATCATGGCAGGCGGCACCGGAGGACACGTGTTCCCGGGCCTGGCCGTGGCGGAAGAACTTCGCGGCCGCGCGCAGCCCGTGGTCTGGATGGGGACGCGCAAGGGCCTTGAAGCACGGGTGGTTCCGGCCGCGGGCATCGAAATCGAATGGATTTCGGTCGCTGGTATTCGAGGCCGCGGCGCCGGCGCCTGGCTGGCGGCCCCGTTCCGGATCCTGGTGGCGATTTTCCAGGCGCTGGCGGTGATGTATCGACGCAAACCCGCCGTCGTTCTGGGCATGGGGGGGTTCGTCTCCGGGCCCGGGGGCGTGGCGGCGTGGCTGTGCTGTCGTCCGGTACTCATACATGAGCAGAACGCCATCGCCGGGACGACGAATCGACTGCTATCGCGAATCGCGCGGCGGGTCTTTGAGGCATTTCCGAACAGCTTCCCCGGGGGCGTGGCGGCGGAACTCGTGGGGAATCCGGTACGCCGGGAAATTCTCGATCTCGCCCGGCGCGACGTCAGCGCTGAAGCGCGCTCGGGCACCGCGACGCGCCTGCTGATCCTCGGCGGCAGCCAGGGCGCCCAGGTCCTCAACGAACGCGTTCCCGAAGCCCTGGCACTGTTGCCCGGTCACTTGACGGTGGAGGTGTGGCATCAGGCCGGGCGCGGTGTCGAGACGGCCCGCCAGGGATACGCCGAGCACAGTCTCGAGTCGCGAGTGGATGATTTCGTTCACGACATGGCCGGCGCCTATGCGTGGGCGGACCTGGTCATCTGCCGGGCCGGCGCGTTGACCATCGCGGAATTGGCCGCGGCGGGTCTGGGCGCCATCCTTATTCCCTTTCCCTACGCCGTCGACGACCACCAGGCGCACAACGCGGAGAGCTTCGTCTCACGGGGTGCCGGAGTGATTATTCCGGAAAGTGAATTTACGCCCGAGCGACTGGTCGAGGAACTCACCGGGCTGCTCGAGCCGCCCTCCAGGTTCGCCGAGTTCGGCGCGCGCGCGCGGGCCTTGGCGTTGCCCAACGCCCGGGCGCATCTCGCCGATGTCTGCCTGGAATACGCGGGGGTGCGGACATGAACGAACGTATGGGCCAAATTCAGCACGTGCACTTCGTCGGCATCGGCGGCGTCGGCATGGGCGGGATCGCCGAGGTGCTCGTCAACCTCGGCTACGCCGTGCAGGGTTCCGACGTCAAGCTGAATGCCGTCACGCAGCGGCTCGAAAGCCTCGGTGCCCGCATCCATCAGGGCCACGACACGGCGAATCTCGGCGAAGCCGATGTGGTGGTGGTGACCAGCGCCATTCCTCCGGGCAATGTGGAAGTGGTCGAGGCCCACCGGCGCCGAATACCGGTGGTGCAGCGAGCCGAGATGTTGGCGGAACTGATGAGGTTCCGCTACGGGATCGCCGTGGCAGGTACCCATGGCAAGACCACAACCACCAGCCTGATTGCCAGCGTGCTGGCCGAGGGTGGGCTCGATCCCACCTACGTGATCGGCGGCCGGCTGATCAGCGCCAGCACCAACGCCAAACTGGGCAGTGGACGCTACCTGGTGGCGGAAGCCGATGAGAGTGACGCCTCCTTCCTGCACCTGCAGCCGGTGATGGCCGTGGTCACGAACGTCGATGCCGATCACCTGGTGAGCTATGAAGGCGCGATGGAGCGCCTCAAACAGGGCTTCATCGGTTTCCTCCGCAATCTGCCCTTCTACGGTCTAGCCGTCATGTGCCGGGACGACGCCAATACCCGGGAGCTGATACCCGATCTGGGCCGGCGCGTGACCAGCTACGGTCTGTCGGCCGGCTCCGACATCCGTGCGGTGAACGTTCGCTCCCAAGGGCTTTCGACTTCCTTCGTGGTACGGCGCCCCGAGCGCGAGCCACTGGCTCTGACGCTGCGGCTACCCGGCCGCCACAACGTATTGAACGCCCTCGCCGCGGTGGCGGTGGCCACCGAGCTGGGAGTTTCCGACGAAGCCATTCAACATGCGCTCGCCGACTTCTCCGGAATCGACCGCCGCTTCGAGGTGCTTGGAACCGTAACGACTCCGGCGGGTTTGGTGACGTTCGTGGATGACTACGGCCATCATCCCACCGAGATTGCCGCGACTCTGCAGGCCGCGCGACAGGTCTGGCCGAATCGCCGGCTCGTGGTGGCCTTTCAACCCCACCGTTACACCCGCACTCACGAACTGATGGATGATTTCGCGCGGGTGCTTTCGGACACCGACGTATTGCTGCTCACGGAGATCCATGCCGTCGGCGAAGCGCCAATCGCCGGTGCCGACGGTCGTGCTCTGGCGCGCGCCGTGCGCAGCCGGGGTGCGGTCGAACCGGTGTTCGTCGACGCGCTGGACCGGCTACCCGGCGTGCTGGCCGGAATTCTCGCGCCCGACGATGTCATCCTGACACTGGGCGCAGGGAGTATCGGCGCCGTCGCGCGTGCACTGCCCGCGCAACTGGCGGTCACGGGTCCCGTGGGAGTGCGGCAGTGAGCGCGGCGATGGGTAGCGGGAGGAACATGGTTCGATTGCGCTTCCACGAGCCCATGAGCCGGCATACATCGTGGCGCATCGGCGGCACGGCGGACGTCTTCTTCCGGCCCGCCGGCGTAGCGGAACTGAAGGCCTTCCTGGCCGGGTTCAACACACACGACGACATTCTGTGGGTCGGGTTGGGCTCTAACCTGCTGGTGCGGGATGGGGGCATACGCGGCGCGGTGATCTGCACACTCGATCTCACGGCGCGAATCAGGCGGCTTGACAAGCGGCGCATTTACGCCGGCGCCGGTGTGCCGTGCGCTGCGCTGGCCCGCCAGTGCACGCGCTGGAAGTTGGGGCCCGCGGCATTTTTCGCCGGCATTCCCGGCACCCTGGGCGGGGCTCTGGCCATGAACGCCGGCGCGTTCGGCGGCGAGACCTGGGACCTGGTGGAAACCGCCGATACCGTCGATCGGTCTGGCCGCTCGCAAACACGACCCCGCGCGGACTTTCAGGTGGGCTACCGCTCGGTGGAGGGCGCTGCCGGTGAGTGGTTCCTCGGCGCGACACTGGCGCTGGAGGACGACCCGCAAGCCAATATGAGCCAGCTCGCCGCGGTGCGGACCCAGCGGGACAACACGCAGCCGTTGGGGGAACGCAGTTGCGGCTCGGTTTTCCGCAACCCGCCCGGCGATTTTACCGCGCGGCTGATCGAAGCTTCGGGGCTCAAGGGCCGGTGCGTGGGCGATGCCGTGGTGTCCGAAAAGCACGCCAATTTCATCATCAACCGGGGCGCCGCCACGGCGCGTGATGTGGAGCGGTTGATCGACGCGGTGAGGGACCAGGTCAGGGCGGATTCAGGCGTCACCCTGCAACTCGAGGTCCGCATCGTCGGGGAGCACGCGCGTGGCGACTAGGAGACAGCAGAATCGCGGCGGGGTCCGCTGGAGCCGAATGATGCTGCCGCTGATCCTGGCGTGCGGCGCCGCGTTGGCGGGTCTCGGCGCCCAGGCATTGTTGGACCGGCCGGTACGCAACCTGCACCTGGAAGGCAGTTTCGAACGGGTCACCCCGGTTGAAGTGCAGGCGGCAATGGCTCCCGGGCTGGGGCGCAGCTTCCTGTCGTTGAACCTCGTTGAATTACGAGCTCAGGTGGAAGCCATGGCCTGGGTCAAGAGCTCGCAAGTCAGCCGGCAATGGCCGGATACCCTGGTGATTCGAGTGGTCGAGCACAAGGCAGCCGCGCGCTGGGGCGACACTGGATTGCTCAACTACGACGGTGAGGTATTTGCAAGCGATGCCCGCCACTTATTTCCGGAATTGCCACGCCTGGACGGGCCACCGAATACCGAAGCGCAGGTGGCGCAGCGTTACCTGGAACTGCGGAAACCGCTGGGAGCCGCCAATCTGACGCTCGCGGCCCTGGCCATCGACGAACGCGGTTCCTGGAGCATGGAATTGCGCGGCGGACAGACGGTCCGTGTTGGCCGCCGCGACGTGGATCAACGGCTGGATCGCTTCTTTCGGTTGGCGGCCCCCTTGCTCAGAGGCGAGTTCGATCGCATCAGCCACGTGGACTTGCGTTATGCAAACGGATTCTCGGTGGGTTGGCGGTCTGCCCCGACAAGCGGATCGGCAGCGGCGGGAGGGGGGGTGAGGCATGCGCGGCAGACGTGAAGATCGGAACCTGATTGTCGGCCTGGATATCGGCACCTCCAAGGTTGCCGCCATCGTCGGCACCGTGTCACCGGAGAACACGGTCGAAGTCATCGGTATCGGCTCCAGTTCCTCGCGCGGGCTCAAACGCGGGGTAGTGGTGGACATCGACTCCACCGTCGAATCCATCCGCCGCGCCGTGGAGGAGGCGGAGTTGATGGCTGCCTGCGACATCAATCACGTCTACGCGGGCATCGCCGGCGGCCACATAAAGAGCTACAACTCCCACGGCATCGTTGCGATCCGCGACAAGGAAGTCGCAAAGAGCGATGTGGACCGGGTGATCGACGCCGCGCGCGCGCTGGCGATTCCGGCAGACCAGAAGGTGCTGCACGTCCTGCCGCAGGAATTCCTGATCGACAAGGAAGAGGGCATACGCCAGCCCATCGGCATGTCGGGAGTGCGGCTGGAGGCCAAGGTGCATGTGGTCACGGGCGCCGTAAGCGCCGCACAGAACATCATCAAGTGCATCCGCAAATGCGGCCTGGATGTACACGACATGGTGCTGGAACAACTGGCATCGAGTTACTCCGTCCTCACCGACGACGAGAAGGAACTCGGTATCTGCCTGGTCGATATCGGCGGAGGCACCACGGATATCGCCGTCTTTTGCGGCGGCGCAATTCAGCATACGGCGGTCATTCCCATCGCCGGCGCCCAGGCGACGAACGACATCGCGATCTCCCTGCGTACGCCGACACAGTATGCCGAGGAGATCAAGATCAAGTACGCATGCGCGTTGTCGCAGCTTGCCAATCCGGACGAGACCATAGAAGTCCCGAGCGTCGGTGACCGGCCGCCGCGGCGGCTCGCGCGGCAAACCCTGGCGGAGGTCGTGGAGTCCCGCTACGAGGAACTGTTCACCATGGTGCGGGACGAACTTTCCCGATCCGGGTTCGAGGAGTTGATCGCGGCGGGCATCGTGCTTACCGGAGGCAGTTCGAAGATGGAAGGTGCGGTCGAACTTGCCGAGGAGATCTTCCACGTGCCCGTCCGACTCGGCGTGCCCCAATACGTGGCAGGCCTGGTTGACGTGGTTCGCAATCCAATTCATGCAACCGGCGTCGGGTTGCTTCTCTACGGTAGGCAGGCCGCGGCTGACAACGCCGACGGAATACGGGCTACCGCGGAGGATTCCGGCGTAATAGCAAAGATGAAGTCCTGGTTTCAAGGGCAGCTTTAGGCGAATTAAGCGAATTCAACGGTTTCAAAGAGGAGTGGGTTCATGTTCGAGTTAATGGACGGCTATAGCGAGACGGCGGTCATAAAGGTCGTTGGCGTTGGCGGCGGCGGCGGCAACGCCGTGGTCTACATGATGGAGGCCGGCATCGAGGGTGTGGACTTCATCTGCGCCAACACGGATGCACAGGCCCTCAAGCGGACACAGATCAAGACCGGAATCCAGATCGGTTGCAACATCACCAAGGGGCTTGGCGCCGGCGCCGATCCGGAAGTCGGCCGGCAGGCCGCCATGGAAGATCGCGACCGGTTGCAGGAGGTCATTCAGGGTGCCGACATGCTTTTCATCACTGCCGGACTGGGTGGCGGCACAGGCACGGGGGCCGCGCCGGTGATCGCCCAGTTGGCGAAGGAGTTGGGCGTTCTCACGGTGGCTGTGGTGACGAAGCCGTTCGACTGGGAGGGCCGAAAGCGCATGAGTATCGCCGATAAGGGTATCTCCGAATTGGGCCGTTATGTGGACTCGTTGATCACCATTCCCAACCAGAAGTTGGTCACCGTGCTCGGATCGGAAACCACCCTGCTGGATGCGTTTGGCGCGGCCAACGAGGTACTGCAGGGCGCCGTGCAGGGAATCGCGGAGCTGATCACTCGTCCGGGGCTCATCAACGTGGACTTTGCGGACGTGCGCACGGTGATGTCGGAAATGGGCATGGCGATGATCGGCGCCGGACGGGCCAGCGGTGAGGGCCGCGCGCGCCAGGCTGCCGACGCCGCCATTTCCAGTCCGCTGCTGGAGGATATCAATCTGGTGAACGCCAATGGCCTGCTCGTCAATGTAACCGCCGGCCTCGATTTGTCCATCGGCGAGTTCCAGGAGGTAGGCGAGGCGGTGAAGCAGTTCGCCTCGGAGGACGCCACGGTGGTTGTGGGCACGGTGGTCGATGCCGAACTGCGCGACGAACTGCGCGTTACGGTGGTGGCCACCGGATTGGGCCAGCAACCCGGCGTCACCGATCGGCCGCGCCCCGTACGTCAGGCGCCACGTCCGCGCCCCCGCGGGAATGACTATCGCGAGTTCGACGCACCGGCAGTGACACGCAAGCAAGCAGTGGGAGATGACATTGCCGGCTCGCCGACCGACCAGCAGATGCTGGACATCCCGGCGTTCTTGCGGCGCCAGGCCGACTGACCCGGGCTGGGGCGCGGCGGCGGTTGCCGCTGCCGCGAGCGCTGTGCTAGCCTGCATATCCGGCCGATGTTCGACATCAGAGCGTCGGTGGCCGCGGCAACCGCAAGCAGTTCCGGCCTCCAGGGGCCCGGGGAGCGAGGCTTGAAGCAACGCACTCTCAAAGCATCGGTACAATCCAAGGGTATTGGCCTGCACAGCGGCGGCAAGGTCTACATGAACCTGCGGCCCGCGCCGGCCAACTCGGGCATTACGTTTCGCCGCGTCGATCTCGATATCCCGGTGGAAATCCCCGCGCACGCCTCGAATGTCAGCAAAACCATGCTCGGGACCACGCTGGAATACGGCGGTGCCAGGGTGTCGACGGTTGAACACGTGTTGGCGGCGCTGGCGGGATTGGGCGTAGACAACGCATTCATCGACCTTACGGCCGCCGAAGTACCCATCATGGACGGCAGTTCGGCGCCGTTCGTCTTCCTCCTGCAGTCGGCGGGTATCGAGGAGCAAAACGCTCCGAAACGCTTTATCCGCATCCGCAAGCCGGTGGAAATCAGGGAAGGCGACAAGTGGGTGAAGTTGGCGCCCCACAACGGATTCCGCCTTAACCTCGAGATCGACTTCGATCATCCCGTGCTGCGCAGGCGCCGGCAGCGCGCGACGCTTGACTTCTCCACCGCGTCGTTCCTGAGAGAGATCAGCCGCGCGCGCACCTTTGGCTTCCTCGCGGATCTCGAGTCCTTGAGGGAGCGGAATCTCACCTTGGGCGGGAGCATGGACAGCGCCGTGGTGATGGACGAATACCGGGTTCTGAACGAGGACGGGTTGCGGTATCGGGACGAATTCGTCCGCCACAAGATCCTCGATGCGGTCGGCGATCTATACCTCATGGGTGGTTGCTTCATCGGCGAATTCAGCGGCTACAAGTCAGGACATCGCTTGAACAACCGGCTGTTGCGTGCCCTGCTCGAACGTGGAAACTGCTACGACGCGGTCGAGTTCAGCGAGTCGCGCCGCTCCCCGGTGTCCTATCGGCTGGCGCCGGGCCGGGCCTGATCGTAGCCGGGCCTGTTCGTAGTAACGCCGGCCGGGACTACTCGTAGTAAAGAAGGCTGCATCCGGTCGCCCAACCGGCGATGGGTTCGTAGAACATCGTCCTGGCCCTGCGGCCCTCGGCGATCCCGGCCACGGCGACCCAGGCGCGAATCTCGTGAGTCCCGAGCCCCCGCTGCTCGAGTTCCTCGTCGGTGTAGGATGTGAGCGCCGCGACATCGTGGGTTTCCAGCCTGCGAATGAATTCCGCGTCGAACTCGCTATCGATTTCGCCGTGCATCCGTTCTCCCGGCGCATGACTCAGCCCGCCGGCCGCTACCACGGCGACCCGGCGTGGATCCCGCCCCAATGCGTCGCCCAACGCCCGGCCCAGCGCGTAGCAGCGTTTCTGGGTCGGCATGGGGTAGGTCATTGCGTTGATGATCAGGGGGACGATGGGCAGTTCCCTGTCCGGATCGAGAAAACTCAGCGGAATCATGATTCCGTGATCGAGCTTGAGTTCGTTGGCGTAATTGAGCTCGACGCCTTCTGCGTAGCAGGCATTCAGGAGCCGGGCGGCGAGTGGCGCGTCACCCGGGGTCAGGCCCTGCTCGATTTTCACCCAGGCCTCCACCGGCCCGAAATACTGCTCGGCCTGCCCCATGGTGAACGCGGGCATGCAGTCGAGAAAGAAATTCGCGAAATGCTCGCTACTGATGATGAGAATGGTGTCCGGTTCGGTTGCCAGCATGCGCTCGCGCAATTGGTCGAACCTTGAGTAGAAAGCCGCTCTCTGCGGCGCGGGCGCGCCCTCGGGCCACGCGCGAATGCCGGGCGTATGACTCACGGAGCAGGCGAATACCATGGGCACCGATTCAGTCTCCCTCGCGAATGGCTTGCAGGTAGTCGGGTTCGGAGACGCCGTGAATGATCGTAAACGGTCTGAGCAGCAGGGGGTGCACGCCCATGTCGTAGAGCGATCGGATTTTCAATCCCACGAGCGCGGCGCGTTCCTCCTCGGAAAGGTCGAATTCCTCGGCCAGGGACTCGCGCGATCGAAGAAATCTTGCGCGCGACTCCGGGTCGCGGTTCACGGCCTGAACGAGCTTTTGAACCTGGTAGAGGCTCATCGCCGCCTCACGCCGGTCGATCCGGCCGCGGGAGCACTCTGACCCGGATTCGATCTTCGCCCAGTTCCTTCGCCATGTATCGCACCCGGGCAGCCCACACCGAAGCATCCATGACCAGCACCAGCCGTCCCTCGGCATCGGTGTTGGCGGCGACCAGGTGTGCGGCTTCCTCGTCGGGGAGGCGATCGCGTATTGCTTCGGCGAGTTCCCGCAGACGCCGGGACTCGGCAGTCAGCCGCCCGAGCTTTCCCGAGCCCAGAAGTTCGGCAATGGAGCTAGCCGCCATATCTCATCAACCTTGAGTGCCTCCGGCGGCCATTCTACAGAACCCCTCTCGGGCATGCTCCCTTGTAAAGCGGGCGAGCGGTCCCCAAATCGTGATCTGGCAGATTGGTGAGATACGCGGGCTAGCCGTAGAATACGATCTTTCGCCACAGGTTCGGATTATCGATTGCTCGAACAAGCCTCCAAGTTTTTCACTAACGTATTCGGCAGCCGCAACAATCGGCTGCTGAGCGGCTTCAATCGCTATGTCGGGGACGCCAACGCGTTTGAGCCCGAGCTCAAGGCTCTGGATGACGACGCGCTGCGAGCCCGGACGGCGGGATTCAGGTCGCGGCTGGAAGCAGACGAAGATCTGGACGCGATCCTGCCGGAGGCGTTTGCCGTAGTCCGGGAGGCGGCGGTGCGCACCGTCGGTATGCGTCACTTCGACGTGCAGCTGGTCGGCGGTGTGGCTCTGCACCAGGGCAGGATCGCCGAGATGCGCACCGGCGAGGGCAAGACGCTGGTGGCGACACTCGCCGCGTACCTCAACGCGCTGCCGGGTAAGGGCGTGCACATCGTCACCGTCAACGACTATCTCGCCCAGCGCGATGCCCAGTGGATGGGTCCGATTTACGCATTCCTCGGGCTCACCGTGGGTGTTGTCAAGGCGGGCCAGAGCCGCGAGGAAAAACAGGCCGCCTATCGGGCGGACGTGACCTACGGCACCAACAATGAATTCGGTTTCGACTACCTGCGCGACAACCTGGCCATTCGCCTGGAAGACCGGGTCCACCGCGAACTGGCCTACTCCATCGTCGACGAGGTGGACTGCATTCTCATCGACGAGGCACGTACGCCCCTGATCATCTCCGGGCCGTCCACTGAAAGCACAGAGCTCTATCTGCGGATCAATCAGCTCATCCCCAAGCTGAAAGCCCATCGGCCGCCGCCCGGCAAGGCCAACGAGAACATCGAGGCGAAGCGGGTATCGGTGACCGGCGTCAGCGGCGAGGACCTGGGTGCGATGCTCATCGACGACGCGCTGGACCTGGCCCACGAGGGCGGCCACCACTTGATCGAGGTCGAGCCCGGCGGGTGCCGGCTGATCGTGCCCGGCGACTACTCCATCGACGAGAAGTCCAAGCAGGCCCACCTCACCGAGGAAGGTCACGACCGGGTCGGGCCGCTGCTCATCAAGGCCGGAGTTCTCAACGAGGGCGAAAGTCTCTACGATGCGGGCAATATTCGCCTCATGCACCATCTCAACGCCGCGTTGCGCGCCCACGCCCTGTTCAACAAGGAGGTTGAGTACATCATCAAGGACGGCGAGGTCGTCATTGTCGATGAATTCACCGGGCGTACCATGCCGGGCAGGCGCTGGTCGGACGGCCTGCACCAGGCGATCGAGGCCAAGGAAGGCGTACGGGTCAAGGAAGAAAACCAGACCGTCGCGTCGATCACGTTCCAGAACTACTTCCGCCTCTACGATACGTTGGCGGGCATGACCGGCACGGCCGATACGGAGGCCTACGAGTTCCAACAGATCTACGGCCTGGAAGTGGTCGTCATTCCGACCCACATGGACATGATCCGCGACGATGCGTCGGATTTCGTCTACCTCACCAAGAGCGACAAGTTCGATGCGATCATCGAAGACATCGAGGATTGCCACAACCGCGGTCAGCCGGTCCTCGTCGGCACGACGTCCATCGAGACCTCGGAGTTTCTGGCCAGGCTGCTTCGCGAGCAGCAAATACGCCATCGGGTACTGAACGCCAAGTACCACGAGCAGGAGGCCGAAATCATCGCCCAGGCCGGTCGTCCCGGCACGGTCACCATCGCCACCAACATGGCTGGCCGCGGCACCGATATCGTTCTCGGCGGCAACCTGGAGGCGGAATTGGCGAAGCTCGCCAATGGCGACGAAGCCGTCAGGGCCGGGACCCGGGAGCAGTGGCAGCAGCGTCACGACACGGTAATCGACGAAGGCGGACTCCACATCATCGGCACCGAGCGTCACGAGTCCCGGCGCATCGACAACCAGTTACGCGGCCGGTCCGGGCGCCAGGGTGACCCGGGGTCGAGCCGTTTCTACCTGTCCATGGAAGACGATCTGATGCGGATCTTCGGGGATCCGGAGCGCACCAAACGGCTGCTGTCGCGTGCCGGCATGCGCCAGGGCGAAGTCATCGAAAGCAAGATTCTCTCGCGCCAGATCGAGCGCGCCCAGCGAAAGGTCGAAGCCCACAACTTCGATGCCCGAAAGCACCTCCTGGAATACGACGATGTCGCCAACGATCAGCGCAAGGTCATCTATCAACGGCGCAGCGAGCTCATGGAAGCGCAAGACGTTGTGGAGGAGATCACCGCGATGCGCGCGGAGGTGGTCGCCGGAACCATGGCCGAATTCATACCTCCGGAGAGTGTCGAGGAATTGTGGGACAAGGATGGCCTGAGCCAGGCCATGGAACGGGAGTTCGGGATCCACGCGGATGTGTCGTCGCTCCTGGAAGGCGACCATACGCTCGACGAGGACGGCCTGCGGGATGCGCTCGTCGCCCGGGTCGAAGCGGCATACGAGGAGAAGTTGGAAAGCATCGGTATGGAGCCCATGCGAGAGATCGAAAAGGGCATCATGCTGCGGCAACTGGACATCCATTGGCGCGAGCATATCGGCGCGCTGGACTATCTTCGCCAGGGAATTCACTTGCGCGCCTACGCCCAACGCAAGCCCACCCAGGAATACAAGCGCGAGGCGTTCGAGATGTTCAGCGGCCTGCTCGAACGCATGGACCGGGATACGATCACCTTTCTGTCCAGGGTGCAGGTCCGCCGGCAGGAGGACTTGCGGATGGCGCCGCCGCCGGCTGCCGATACCAGCGCCATGCGCTTCCATCACGCGCCTGCGCCGGCCCTGGCTGCCGCGGCGCCCCAGCCGAACCCGGCGGCCGGTCCGACGGTCGGCCCCGCGGCCGCGCTGCCGCTGGCACGCCCGCGACCTTCCGCGCGCTCGGGCGCGCAACCCGAACCGGCCGCGCCCTTCGTTCGACAGCAACCGAAAGTCGGGCGCAACCAGTCGTGTCCGTGCGGCTCCGGCAAGAAGTACAAGCGCTGCCACGGACGCCTCAATTGAGCACGTCCGCGGCGGACCGAGCCGGTCCGCCCGATACAATGATTGCGGACCCAGCCGAACAACCACTGGAAGTGGTGGCGGGGTTGATCGCTGACGGTCGAGGCCGGGTGCTTGTCGGGCGGCGCCCCGCGGGTACCCACATGAGCGGGTATTGGGAGTTTCCAGGTGGCAAACGGCGGCCGGGGGAAGGATCCCGGGATGCCCTGGCGCGCGAATTGCGCGAAGAACTGGGCATCGGTGTGGTGCGTGCGGAGTTCATGGCGGAACTTACGCATCGGTACCCGGAGCGTTGCGTGCACCTGGAGCTTTGGCGCGTGGAGCGTTTCGAGGGGAAACCGGTCGCCCGGGAAAATCAGGCCCTGGCCTGGGTCGAGCCTGAACGACTCATGGCGCTGCCGCTCCTGCCCGCGGATCAACCCCTGGTCGAGATGTTGTTGGCGGCTGCTAACAGAGCGCGAGTAGAAACGTGACCGGGGACGTAACCTGTACGGGTCGTACGTCGGTGCCCCGCCAGTGGACAAACCTCAGGATAAAGCGCTGTTTGCCGGCGCTGATTTCCGGATAGATCCCACCGCCCACCGGCAACAATACGCGAATCAGGCGTGGCCGTGCATCGCTCTGCAGGTTGGTTTGATACAAGCCTGAATCGACCGTCATTTCCTTGGGCTGGCTGGTCTGACGGATGAGCCAGAGAATATGGCTTACTGCGTCGCAGATGGGCGCGAATCTATCCAGCCACGCTCGATATTGTTCGCCGCGCTCCTCGTACGGAAGTTTCAGCCAGTAGCCGTAGTCAGGTAGATCGAAGATGCACGTACCGCCGGGTATGGAACTTCGATGATTGATATTGAAAAGAAAGGGGGATTCCTTGAGAGGGTTCGGCATGACCGCATTGGAATCGCCGATTCTGGCTTGCAACTCCTTGATATTTTCCAGATTTCCTTCCAGCCGATCGTGGTCGACGTTGGGTAGGCGGATGTAGGAGGCCAGGATCTGGCGCTGGAGTTCAAGCTCCTTGATCACCTCCATGCGGACATCGCCCCGCTTGAACAGGTTGAGGATCTCCAGCAGGCTCGTCAGCGCGGCCCTTGCACCTAGTTCGGTCGTGTCGTCGGCGTGAAAGCAAGCTAGCTGATTGAGAAGTTCGATCCTCAGAAAAGTTCGTATTCGTTCTGTCAGCGGATGCTCGAACTCCATAAGGCGTTCTGGCGCGGAAACCGACGGCGACTTGTTGGCAAAGTCTGCCATACGCTTATTTTGCTTTAGATTGTTGCGTCGAGCAAACATCGCCCGGCACGCGCAGGTAGCGCGCATGTAACGAACGAACCTGCCGGTGCGTGATATCCCGGTCACCGCCGTTGTCGATGACGTCATCAGCCGCCGCCAGGCGAGCTTCCCGGTCGGCCTGAGCGTTTAACATCGACCGTGCCTGCGCGAAATCGATTCGATCCCGATCGACCAGGCGCTCGAGCTGGGTTTCCCGAGGGCAGTCGACCACGGCGACGCGATCGACCAATCGCCCGAAACCCGTCTCCACCAGCAGTGGCACGACCACGATCGCATAGGGCGCCGACAGTCGCTCGAGTTGCTCCAGCGCGCGGGTACGGATAAGTGGATGCAAGAGCGCCTCGAGTTTCCGCCGTGCCGCCGGGTCGGAGAAGACCTGGGCGCGCAAGGCGGGGCGGTCCAGTTTGCCCGATGCGCGGATAACGCCGGAACCGAATTCCAGGCGTACCGCGTCGAGTCCCGGCTGCCCCGGTGCGACCACGTCCCTCGCCACCCGGTCCGTGTCGACGACTCCCGCTCCGAGTTCCGCGAAGGCGTTCGCGACGAGTGTCTTGCCGCTTGCGATGCCGCCGGTCAGTCCAACGCGGAGCATCACAACGGCGGCCCCTGGCGCAAATATGTCATGCGGATTTCAGGCGAGCAGTTGCGCATAAAGTTCCATCAGTGTTTCACCCCAGAGCAGCGCGACCAATCCGGCGGCCGCCAGGTAGGGGCCGAACGGGATCGGCACGGTCCGGGAACGGCCCATTAACAATACTCCAGCGATACCCACGCACGCTCCGGTCGCCGCGGACAGAAAAATAATCAGCGGCAGCGACTGCCATCCGAGCCACGCCCCCAGGGCCGCGAGCAACTTGAAGTCGCCGTATCCCATGCCCTCCCTGCCGGTGATCCACCTGAAGACCCAATAGACGCTCCAGAGAATGAGGTAACCCGCCGCCGCGCCGATCGCGCTGGAATTGACATCGGTCAGCAGTTCGACGCCGTTGACCTCGACGAGGCTCAGCATCAGACCACCCCACAGGAGCGGCAAGGTCAGTGCGTCCGGCAGTTGCTTACGTTCGAAGTCGATCACAGCCAGCGCCAGCAGCGTCCAGACCAGGGGCAGGGCCGCGGCGGCTTGCCAGGTCGGCCCGAGCACTCCGACGACAACCGCGCTCAGGGCACAACTCGCCGCCTCCACCAGCGGATAACGGGGCGATATGCTCGTGCCGCAATTTGCGCACTGCCCTCTGAGAACGGCGTAGCTGAGCAAGGGAATATTGTGCCGGATCGCAAGCGCGGCGCCGCAGTCAGGGCACGCGGAGCGCGGCCTCCAAAGATTATAGACCGCCCTCGGCGGCGGTACGTCCGGGTCCGGCTGCCGTGCCACCTCCGCGCACTGTTGCCGCCACGACCGCTCCATCATGATGGGCATGCGGTGAGCGACGACATTGAGGAAGCTGCCGACGACGAGGCCCGCCAATCCGGCAATCGACACGGCAGCCGAGGACGTCAGTACAACGCTGATCATCACAATGACGGCCCCTGGCGTAAATGTGCCATGCGAAATTCAGGCGAACAGTTGCGCATAAAGATCCATCAGTGTTTCGGCCCAGAGTAGCGCGACCAACGTTGACGGAGTATCCGAACCAGTCTACACGACCCCGTGCCGGGATCGGAGTCGGTCGCTCGAATGTGGTCCGCGGCAAAGCGAATGATTTAACCGTTAACCAACCGTTTGCTCGAGTGCTTAACATTGGCGGGGGATGCGTCCTGCATTAGGCTTGGCTTGGGGTGTGGCGGTGGACAACGGATGAATCCGGCTCCGTTACTGCCACCGGCCTGGAGCATCGCATGAACAGAGGAGTTGAATCATGAGACTCGTTACCCGCAATTGGTGCGTCGCGATGATGATTCTCTCGATGGGACTGTTGAATGCCGTGCAAGCCCAGCGCATCGCCCTACGCCATTGCCGCCGACCCGGAACTCAGCGATTTCGTGCGCGATACGGCGCAGGCCGCGATCGGCGAACATTGCGCAGGCTGCCACGGCGCCGACCTCGGCGGCGGCCCCGGGGTTGCCGATCTGACGGACTACGACTGGTTATGGGGAATCACCGGCGAGGAGACCAACGATGTCAACCCGGTGATGGCGATCCAGCAGACGCTGCTTTACGGCGTGCGCAACCGTGACTGCCCGGAAGATCAAATGAGCTATGGCGCCTGCTCGGATACGCGTTACTCGGAGATGCCGGGCTATGCGGTATTGGGGTTCACCGATGAGCAGGTGGGCGATTTGACCGAGTGGGTGGTGAGTCGTGCCGGCGGCGAGGCGGACAGCGCCGCCGTGGAGCGCGCCGAGGCGTTCGCGCCGCTCTGTACCGAATGCCACGGCAGCGACAGTTACGGTTACGTGCCTTACGGCGGCCCGAACCTGCGTGACGATATCTGGTTGTACGGCGGTGACCGGGACGCGATTCACGACGTCATCGCCAATGGCCGCCTGGGCGAGTGCCCGCCATGGGGCGGCACGCTGGATGCGGTATCCATCAAGGCGCTGGCGGTGTACGTCTGGAACACCTCCCTCGGGCTCTGATTCGGCCGCCGCAGTCGTCTCCTCTTCGGTCAGGTTGTTTCCGAACAGACTGAGGACCCAGTTCTCGTTGGAGAACGTGACGGAACCACTCCTCTGCAGCGGGCTAAATGACCTGCCCCATTCGAAATATCGGCAGATACATGGCGACCACCAGTCCGCCCACGATGACGCCCAGGATGGCCATGATCAGTGGTTCCAGCAAGCTGGACAGGCCGTCCACGGCGTCGTCGACCCGCGCTTCGTAGAAATCCGCGACCCGCTCGGCCATCTCGTCCAGGGCGCCGGACTCCTCGCCGACGCCGATCATTCGCATCGCCATGTTCGGGAATACATCCGCGGTCTTCATGGCTTGCTGAAGGCGTTGCCCGGTAGCGACCGCATCTCGAATTTTCATCACCGCGTTTTCGTAGACGATGTTTCCGGTGGCCTTGGCCACCGACTCGAGCGCTTCCACCAGCGGCGCACCGGCGGCGAAGGTCGTGGCCAGCGTTCTCGCGAACCGCGCGGTTGCCGCCATCGCGATGATGGAGCCAATGCCCGGCACATGCAGAATTACCCGGTCCACCCTGTGGCGCACGGCGCGCGAGCGTTTCCAGGCCTGCAGCAACACGGCCCCGACCGCCGCGATTCCAAATCCGAGCGCCCAGCCCGAGGCGCGCACGAAATCCGAAATGTCGATGACCAGTCGCGTCAACGCAGGCAACTCGGCGCCGAACCCGGCAAACAGCGATTCGAACTCCGGAATGACGAAAACCAGCAGAATAACGGTGACCGCGATCGCCACGGCCGTCACCGCGGCGGGATAGAAAAACGCCTTCCTGATCTTGCCCTTGATGGCCTGGGTGGCTTCGCCGTAGGCGGCAATTTTCTCCAGAAGCGCTTCCAGCGCCCCGGCTTGCTCGCCGGCCGCCACCAGGTTGACGTAGAGGTCATTGAAATGGCGCGGATGTCTGGCCAGCGCCGCGGCCAGCGCGGAGCCGCCTTCCATCTCGGTTTTCACCTCGAGCATGAGTGCCTGAACAGCCGGCGTGTCATGGCTGCTGCCGATGATGTCGAAAGCCTGCACCAGCGGGATGCCGGCGCCGATCATCGTGGCCAGTTGCCGGGTGGCGGCGGCGATATCGTCCGGTTTGACGCGGCCGCCGCGCGCGAAAATCGGCCTCCGAATACGCGACGGCACGACACCCTGGCGCCGCAACTCCGCGCGCAGTGCCGGCTCGCCGGCCGCGACCGTTATCCCCCTGACCCGATTGCCCGCGCGATCCCTGCCGGCCCAGCTATAGGTCGCGATTGCGGAGTGCCGGACCATGGATCGCAAACTCGAAAACTGCTACGACTGTGCCTAGTCGGCAGTGACGCGGTTAAGTTCTTCCAGGCTGGTCAGTCCGCGCTTGACCTTGTTGAGCCCTGACCGGCGCAGATCCGCGATGCCCTCGGCAAGGGCCTGTTCGGCAATCTGCATGGCGTTGCCACCCTCCATCATGATGCGCCCGATGGATTCAGTGACCGGCATGACCTGGAATATGCCGGTGCGCCCGACGTATCCGGCGTGACAACGATCGCAGCCACCAGCCGTGTGAAGGCTCAGTCCGGCGCCCACCTCCACCGCTCGGAATCCTTCCTTGAGCAACGCCCCGGCGGGAATGCGAACGGGTTGTTTGCAGGCATCGCAAAGCGTTCGCGCCAGTCGTTGCGCGATGATCAGAGTCACCGAACTCGCGATCGCGTACGGCTTGATGCCCATATCCACCATCCGGGTCAGGGTTTTCGGAGCATCGTTGGTGTGCAGCGTGGACAGGACCAGGTGGCCCGTCTGCGCGGCCCTTATGGCGACTTCGGCGGTTTCGAGATCGCGAATTTCGCCCACCATGATGACGTCGGGGTCCTGGCGCAAGAACGCTCGCAGACATGACGCGAAGGTCAACCCCACCTTCGGGTTGACGTTGACCTGGTTAATGCCGGGCAGATTGATCTCCGCCGGATCTTCCGCGGTAGCGATGTTGCGGTCGGCGGTGTTGAGAACGTTGAGGCCGGTATACAGGGAAACCGTCTTGCCGCTTCCCGTGGGCCCCGTGACCAGGATCATCCCGTAGGGTTTGGCGAGGTGCTCGAGGTAAATTTCTTTCTGTTCGTCTTCGTATCCCAACGCGTCGATGTCGGTGCGGATGGTGGACGAGTCCAGCAGCCGGCAGACCACTTTCTCGCCGAACAAGGTGGGGCAGGTGTTGACGCGGAAATCGATGGCCCGGTCCCTGGAAACCCGCATCCTGATGCGCCCGTCCTGGGGTATGCGCCGCTCCGCGACATTCAGCTTCGCCATCACCTTGAGCCGGGCGGCAAGTCTTCCCGCCAGCGCCATCGGCGGGTGGGCAATTTCGCTGAGCACGCCCTGGTGGCGCATGCGGATTCGGTAGGTCTTCTCATAGGGTTCGAAGTGAATGTCGGATGCACTCCGGGCCACGCAGTCCAGCATCACCTGATTGACGAACCTCACCACCGGAGCGTCATCCACCTCCGCGCTGGCGAGATCCGTATCCTCATTGCCGTTGCCGACTTGGAGATTCTCAAGATCCAGACCGCCAAAGTCGAAAGCGGCCAGGGAGCCGTCCCGCGCGCGGGTGAGATCGGCGATGGAGACTTCGAGCTTGTCCTGTTCCACGACCACGGGTTCCACCCGAAGCGAGGTCTGAAACGCGATTTCATCCAGCGCCTGCAGGTTCGACGGATCGGCCATACCCACCCACAATTGATTGCCCCGGCGCATGAGCGGGAGCACCCGGTGTTTCTTGAGCAACTCCCTGGGAAGCAGGCTGGCCGCCTCCGGGGCCAATCGCATCGCATCCAGGTCGAGCGCCGGTACACCGAACTCCCGCGCCGCGGCGACGGCGATGCGGCCCGGATCGCCGTGCCGGTTCGCCACAAGATGTGCGACCAGGGATATTCCCCGCTCCCGGCTGGACTGGGCCGCTTCGGCGAGGTCTTCCCGGGAAACGATGCCCTCGCGAAGCAGGCGCCGGCCCAATCCCGTCAGCGCTCCGTGGCTGACGGTTTCGGTACGGCTGGCCGTCGAAACCGATTCCTGTCCCATGCCGCGAACCCGCTCACATGCGGCATGCGGCTGGGAGGTACTGCAACGGCAGCGTTGGCGCGACGTAGGCCGTGGCCATGCCGGCCGCGGTCCCCAGCAATTCGGCGCCCGCCGGCGCCGGCGCCGAGCCGCAACGCCACAAGAGACTCAGGTCCGCTGATTCGTAGGGCGTGAAGGTCAGCGTATTGGTTCCCTCGGCGGTAATCCGGGGGTTGGCTTCGTTGCCGTAGGTGACGGTCAGCACGCCGTTGGCTATTTCGACGCCGGCTACGTACCGGCCCGACGAATCCTCCGCGTCGGCGCTCATGCCGGCGTCGGCTCGGTCCGTCGGGGGTAGCCCCTCGGTTAGAAACTCCTCTGCGACCGCGGCGCGGGCGATCGACGCCAGACTCAGGCCTTCCGATACCTGCGCGCGGATCGTGTAGTCCTGATACGCGGGGATGGCAAAGCTCGCGAGAATGCCGATGATGGTCACCACGACCATCAATTCGATCAGTGTGAAACCCCGATGTATGTCCTTCATGGCAACCTCCTGTTCGCGTTCTCAATAGTTTGCGCCGGGCGGCCGCGAGAGTTGAGCGCAATAACAGGGGCAAAGCGCGCAGATTTGCAGGCTGACAGCCTGCCGAACCTGGCCGTCCAGGTCCGGCAGCGGACTGGCGTCGGTCTTTCACTCTGATCTGCATTCGACGACAATACCGCTCGCCGCTGTTCCGAGGATCCCGGTGAATCTTCACGAGTATCAGTCCAAGGCGCTGTTCGCCGAATTTGGAATTCCCGTGCCCCAGGGCCACGCGGCGGCGACGCCGGAGCAAGCGGCAGCTGCCGCAAAGCAGTTGGGCGGCGACCGCTGGGTGGTCAAGGCGCAAGTGCACGCAGGGGGTCGAGGCAAGGCCGGCGGCGTGAAGTTGGCGCAATCGGTCGAAGAAGTTGCCGGACACGCCGCCACGATGTTGGGGACCCGTCTGGTGACGCGTCAAAGCGGGGCCGCCGGGCTGCCGGTGGATACGATCTACGTCGAGGCCGCCTCGGGTATCCAGCGCGAACTCTACCTGAGCGCGCTGGTGGATCGGTCCCGGGAGCGGGTGGTGATCAT
Organism: Candidatus Rariloculaceae bacterium; assembly: GCA_965237785.1. Classification (GTDB taxonomy): domain Bacteria; phylum Pseudomonadota; class Gammaproteobacteria; order Steroidobacterales; family Rariloculaceae; genus UBA6522. Next base: position 2,772,697 of record OZ250159.1, on the reverse strand, counting down.
GGCCTCCGCGGCAGGCGGGGTCGATATCGAGGAGGTCGCCGCGGCCACGCCGGAGAAAATTCTCACGGCGGCGATTAACCCGGCAACCGGTGTAACGTCCTACCAGTGCCGTCAACTGGGCTTCGGACTGGGTCTGGACGTGAAGCAGATCCGGGAGCTTGAGGACATTCTCCGCAAACTCTTCTCGCTCTTCCAGCGAAGCGACGCGAGCCTGGTGGAAATCAATCCCCTGATCGTCGATGCCGACGGCCACGTGATTGCCCTGGACGCCAAGATCGACATCGAGGACAGTGCGCTCTTCCGCCAGCGGCGCCTCGCGGGATGGCGGGATGAGGCCCAGGAAGACAGCAACGAGCGCGAGGCGCGAGCCCACGGTCTCAACTACGTCTCGCTGGAAGGCAACATCGCCTGCATGGTGAACGGTGCGGGCCTCGCCATGGCGACCATGGATATCATCAAGCTCCACGGAGGCGAACCCGCCAATTTCCTCGACGTGGGCGGCGGCGCAACCGCCGAGCGCGTCGCCCACGCCTTCAGGATCATTCTCGCCAACCCCAACGTGGAGGCGATTCTCGTGAATATCTTCGGCGGTATCGTGCGGTGCGACCTGATCGCCGAGGGCATCGCCACGGCGGTCCAGAACATCGGCGTTGCCGTGCCCGTGGTGGTACGCCTGGAAGGCACAAACGTCGAGCAGGGCCGGCGGCTTCTGGCCGACAGCGGGCTGGATATCGTGCCCGCCGCGGATCTCGGCAGCGCCGCCGCGAAAGCCGTCAGCCTGGCGCGAGGGGAAGCATCTTGAGCATTCTCATCGGTGCCGAAACGAGAGTCATCTGCCAGGGCATGACCGGGCGTCAGGGCTCGTTTCATACGCAGCAATGCATGGAATACGGCACTCGGGTCGTTGCCGGAGTGACGCCCGGACGAGGCGGTGAAGAGCACGTTGGTGTGCCGGTTTTCGACACCATGGTGGAGGCAGTGGATGCCACCGGTGCACGGGTAAGCATGGTCTACGTCCCGGCGGCCTTTGCCGCCGATGCCATCCTCGAAGCCGCAACGGCCGGCGTGGAGTTGGTGGTGTGCATTACCGAAGGCGTTCCCGTGCTGGACATGGTCAAGGTCAAGGCTGTCTTGAACGAAGCAAACTGCCGGCTCATCGGCCCCAACTGTCCCGGAATCATCACGCCGGGGGCCTGCAAGATCGGCATCATGCCGGGGTTTATCCACCAACCCGGTTCGATCGGGATCATCTCGCGTTCCGGTACGCTGACCTATGAAGCGGTGTGGCAGGCGACCCGGGTGGGTCTCGGGCAGTCGACCTGCATCGGTATCGGTGGCGACCCGATTCGCGGCATGAACTTCATCGACTGCCTGGAACTGTTCGAAGCCGATCCGGACACGCGCGGCATCATTCTCGTGGGCGAGATCGGCGGCGGCGACGAAGAGGCGGCCGCCGAGTATATCCAGGCCCACGTGAGTAAGCCGGTGGTCGCCTACATCGCCGGTGTGACCGCTCCGCCGGGGAAACGCATGGGGCATGCCGGCGCCATCATTTCCGCCGGCAGCGGCACCGCGCAGGCCAAGTTTGAAGCGCTGGAACGCGCCGGCGTAACCACCGTTCGGTCACCGGCAGAGCTCGGTGCGGCGATCGCCGAGGCACTGGATTGAAGGTCGCGCTGGCGCAACTCAATACCCACGTCGGCGCGATCGACGCCAACGTGGAGAAGATTCTGCGGACCGCGTCGCGTGCCAGGGATGAGCTCGGTTGCGCGCTGGTCGTTTTCCCCGAACTGACGCTGTGCGGCTATCCGCCGGAAGACCTGCTCCTGCATCGCGGCATGCGGATGCGGGTCGAAGCCGCCCTGGAGCAGGTACAGCGGAGCATTGACGGCATTGCCGTGTACCTGGGTTATCCGGAATACGACGGCGAGCACATCTTCAACAGCGGCGCCTTCATCGCCGGCGGCCGGACTCTCGCCCGCCACCGCAAGATCGTACTGCCCAACTATTCGGTATTCGACGAAAAGCGCTATTTCGAACCGGGCGCCGGACCCACCGTGGTGGACTACCGGGGTGTGCGGTTCGGCCTGACGATCTGCGAGGACACCTGGCAGCCGGGGCCGTGCCGGGAGGCCGTGGATTCGGGCGCCGAGGTCATCCTGATCCTTAATGGTTCACCCTTTCATCGCCAGAAACAGCAGGTCCGCGAGGAGATGTTGATCGAGCGGGCCGCCGAGATTCGCCGGGCGTTGATCTACGTCAACATGGTGGGCGGGCAGGATGAACTGGTTTTCGACGGCGGTTCGGTGGTGGTCAATGCCGCCGGGAACGTGGCGATGCGCGCGCCGGCGTTTGCAGAGGGTGTCTACACGGTGGAGTTGCACTCGAGCGGCGGTGGTGTCGACGCGCAGGCCGGCGACATCGCGCCGCTGCCGCCGCATGCGGACAGCATCTATCGCGCGCTCGTCATGGGTACGCGGGACTACGTTGCAAAGAACCATTTTGACGGCGTGGTCCTCGGGCTTTCCGGAGGCGTCGACTCCGCATTGACCCTGTGCGTGGCCGTGGACGCGCTCGGCGCCGATCATGTGCATGCGGTGATGATGCCCTCCCGCTATACGTCTGCGATGAGTCTGGAAGATGCGGCACGGCAGGCGAAGGGACTCGGTGTGCAGTTGGACTCGCTGTCCATCGAGCCCATCTTCAAGACCACGCTCGGCGTACTGGAAGAAGTGTTTCAGGGACTCGACGCGGATACGACCGAGGAGAATATCCAGGCGCGCTGCCGCGGGATCCTCCTCATGGCCATCTCCAACAAGCTCGGCAAGATGCTGCTGACCACGGGCAACAAGAGCGAGATGGCGGTCGGCTATGCGACCCTTTACGGTGACATGGCCGGCGGATTCGCGCCGCTCAAGGATTGCAGCAAGACGCTGGTCTACGAACTGGCGCGGTATCGCAACCGGCAGGGGCCGGCGATACCGGCGCGGGTCATTGACCGGCCGCCGAGTGCGGAGCTTCGGCCCGACCAGAAGGATACGGATTCACTGCCGCCTTACGAGGTATTCGATCCCATTCTGGAGGCGTTCATCGAAGACGACCGAACGGTAGAACAGATCGCCGCGTCGGGGTTCGAACGGGAAACGGTGGGGCGGATCCTGGAGATGGTCAAGCGCAACGAGTACAAGCGCCGGCAGGCGCCGCCGGGGGTGCGCGTCAGCCGCCGGGCGTTCGGGCGGGATTGGCGCTACCCAATTACTTCGGGCTATTGAGGCCCCTGAGCGGTCGGTCGAGATGCAATGTTCCGCCGCATGGATGAATCGAAATAAGGAGGATCAATCATGATGGAATACATCTATCCAGTGCTGATTTACTCTCCTGTCCTGCTATTCGTCGCGTGGCTTTGTTACCATGCGTCAAAATCCGACCGAGACCGTAAGTCGTCTTCTTAGACGCCACCGCCTGGAGAAGCAACACCAAACCCAACCGCACACGGGCGAGTTGTTTGCCTACCTCGTCCACCGCCTGCCACTAGCCGGCTGCGAGTTGCCCCTTTTCTATAACCCCATCCATCAGTGTCCGCGCCCCGCTCGTCAACCGGGTCCGAAAAATCACCGATCGTTCGGCCCCCTCCACACAATGGAGGCGCGATATGGGGCAACACTTGGCCTTGGTCGGCGCCCCTGGGGCCATTTGATCCCGCCGGGTCGCCAATCTCTTCGTCGCCACGGACGAGAACTACATCGACAAGAACACCGGCGAGCGCCTGGAGCGCACCGAGTGGCACCGGGTGGTGACACTTCAGCCGGGGCTTGTGGACATGTTCGAGAATCATGTCTATTGAAAACGACAGGAATACGCGCACGTATGGGAAACACGGTGTTTAGTAAGTTATTTCATACAGATACAAATTGATGCTCACGAACTGAGCCGCCACAACACGACCCGAACTACACCCCAATACCTTTTCATGTGTTGACTCTACAGTTGACTTCTAGCCGCGGTGCGCTATCCTTTTTGGCATGGAAACACGCACGAAAAAACTCACGGCCAAGGTCCGGTTGACGCTCACCAAGCGGTCCGTGGAGGGCCTCACGCCATCGGCAAGACCCTGGATCGCCTGGGACGACAAGCTCACCGGCTTTGGGGTCAGGATACAGCCCTCCGGCACAAAGTCCTTTCTGGTCAACTACCGCGCCAATGGCGGGGGTCGATATGCGCCCAACCGGCGCGTGGTCATCGGGCGATTCGGACGAATGAGTTCCGAACAGGCCCGAAGGCAGGCCCAAGTGTTGCTCGGGCGCGTGGCCTCGGGCGAAGACCCGGCCGCAGCGCGCGCCGATGCCCGGGGACTGCCGACGCTTACCGAAGCCTTCGAGGAATATCTTGCCGCCAACCCCAGCCGCACCGAGGGAACCGTCAACCTCTACCGGCAGAATCTGCGGGTCAATCTTTCGGACTGGGTCAACCGGCCCCTGAACGCGATCTCTCGCCGGGACGTGGAAACACGCTTTAACCGCATCACCGAAAGACACGGTTGGGCGGGTGCGAACCAGACGCTCTCGATGCTGCGTTCGATCTACCGCCGCCCCTGTGTGGATCACGACGGGTTGAGAAACCCCGTGGAACTCTGGCTGGCCGCGGGCGGGAAGTTTCACCGCATGCGCCGGAGAAGGATCTCCGCGCCTTCCGAGGTGCTGCCTCGCTGGCGCGTCGGGATCGAGGCCGTCGAGATGTCCGAGGCTCACCGCGACATCCTCTGGATTGGAGTCTATACCGGGATGCGCCTGGGTGAAGTGACCTCGCTTCGCTGGGGGCGGGTGGATCTCGAACGCCTGATCATGCGGGTCGACGAGACCAAGACGGGAGAGACTCTGGAGCTACCCGTCACCCGGCAGTTGGCCGCGATATTCGAACGCCGGCTAGAGCAATTCGAGGCATCCGGCACGCCGCTGACGGGGTGGATGTTTCCTTCTACCAAGAGCGCATCCGGCCATGTCGCGGGCGTACAGCAATACTACGCGGAGATCAGCCGCGAGGGCGGCACGAAGTTCTGGTTCCACGGGTTGCGAAACAGCTTCATTTCGGTGGCGGAGCGGGAGTTGATGCTGCCGCGCTCGCTGACCAAGCGGCTCGTCAACCACTCGCGCGGCAGCGATGTCACGGAGGGTTATGCGGCCGACTGGACCGTGGAGCAGTTGCGGGAACCGTCGCAGCGGGTCGCGAACCGAATCGACAAGTTGTCAAGCGCGTAGCTGCCGCTAACGCCAACCCGGCAGCGGCGCGCTCACGCGGTCGGGAGATTCACGCTCGAGGATCCGTCGCATCGGCCACGAATGCACGCGCCGGATAGCGAACGGATTCGCGACCCGACGTTTTCTGCATGGATCGAATGTCCCGAAAGATGGCCTTCACATCGTAAGCGAAGCGCGCCGCGTGCTTGTCACGCACGGCACGCACTTCCGCCATGATGGGGTCAGCGTGTGTCGTTTCCATCGTCGCTCTCCAGAAGTTCGTTCGGCGTGCAGATGACCGGTGGCTCGTAGCCGGCCTGCCGGCAGGCTCGCTCGATCCTGAATCTCATTTCGGCATTGGCGATATGCCGAAAGTTCCAAGTTACCAGAAATTCGATACCGTTGGTCACAGCGATGGCGATGTGCGCGGCGTCGTCCGCCGCCCGGCGCGGAACCGCCTCGGCGTCGATGAGACGCTGGGCCAGCCTTTCCGCATCCGGCGTCGCCTCGACCAGCGTCACGGCCTCAAGCGCATTCATCCGGGTCCGGGCCGCCTGCGGGTCGCCCGCGTTGGCTTCGGAGAGCACGAGCGCGGATACCACGAGATTGAACCGGTCGGCCGCGGAACGCCACCACTCGCGCGTGATCTGCTGATAGGCGGCCACGACAACATCGCGCGACGGTCGCGCGGTGAGGTAACTCACGACGGAAGTCTCAATGTAGGCGGTGGGTTTCATGTCGTACCTTTCATAGTGCAATGCCGAAGCACGACCTAGCCGCGCGGTTCAGGGATCGTACCAACAAAAACCTGCGGTTGCGGTGTCCAGTGACCGGGGTCACTGCAACTCAAACCAAAGAGGTTGCGTAAATGCCGGAGCGGTTCGAGAGAGTCACTTTTGCGCAAATTCCCGCACAGTAGTGTGCCGTGAGCAGCGCAGTTTGAAATACATTCTCGCACTGTAGCGTACTGAGGCGTACTGTCGGGTAGCTTGAGCGTGGTCCTGTCGTTTGGGGCCGGGAACGGTTTCCAGAGCCGGTTTTCAATCCTGCGCTTTTGGTTTATTTTCCCACTCATGATGCCGCGCAATAGCGCCTTGAAGGGGGTGCCGTTTCACTGGATATTAGATGACGCCACGCTGCGGTGGGTCGGTGACGCGACGGGCGAATCCAACCTCGGTAATCGGAGGTTGCGGTCCTCACGGGACGAGGTGGTGATCGTGGTTTTCGATCAGCTGGTCGCCATCGCGCATGAGCGACTCATGCTGACGCTGGATGCGTCTGTAAGCGTACGTACCGCTTTCGGTCGTAAAGTCAAAATCTTCGTCGTTTCGCGGCAGCTCGCAGTAACTGAACTCAGACCAATCCCCGTGCCGCATGCCCTGCCACAGTGCCTGAATGAGACTCGCCGAGATAGCCCAGAGCACGGCCACGAGGCAGATGAACGCGACCCAGTCGGAGCCTGCGCCCGCAAGCGCCAGAACCCGCGCGACCAACGTCGCCATCGCCAATGGTCCCACCACCCACAGGGTCCTGCGGACGATAGTACCGAGACTGGCCGGAGCGCGAAGGGGCCGATCTGCTGGGTGCGGATTGCGTCGGTTCCGATTCATGGTGAGCGTCTCCTGTGGCGAAGCGGGACAAGCGATTCTTGGGCCTCGCGTTCGAACCTCGCGGCCCGGACCCGGCTTGACCCATCCGGGCCCGGCTCCGGCTCCGGGTGACGTGGCATCCCTGACCGGGAGCGACCGCGCAGGGCTGGCGCCCGTTAGACCGCGGACGCCGGTATCATCGGCGGCGCACGGCCGCATGGAGGCCGCAAAAGGAGGGATTGATCGCATGCCCATGGACGAAACCACGCTCACCAGGGGTCAACCGAGGAAATTGAACACGCTGCGAAAGTCGATCGGCGACACACTCGGCGGGGATGTCTCTGCCAAATGGGTGGCGCGACAGGAAAAGGCATCCGTCGCGCACAGGTCTGCCGCCCGCAGGTCCGATCCCGTGGCGGAGAGGATCGAGGCGGCGCTGGCCGGTTTCGCCGGCGACAAGACGTTCAACCCGGGTGTCTACGGTTATACGCTACGCCGCGCCCGCGGCAAGGGCGCGTCGGGATTCGTCGCGACCAGGAACGAGAAGACATGACCCGGTTTCGTTGGAGCGATACGCACGAGCCGGTACAGGGTCGATCGATCGCCGCGGATGAAACACTTGAACGGCTCGCGTGGATGCTCGAGGACCTGGCGCGTGAGTGCGACGCGATGTCGGTAGGGGAAATGGACGGCTTCGTGACCGGGCTTCTGGTGTATCCGGAGCTCGTCCCGCCGTCGGAATGGTTGCCTCAGGTCTGGGGACCCAACACGGAATTCGAGAACGCGGGGAAGGCCGAGGCGGTAGCAGCCGCGCTGATCGATCACTACAACGGCGTCGCCCGTGTGTTGGCCGGCGAGCCAGAGCATTATGGCCCGGTGCTTGAGGTGGACGAGGGATTGGAAGAGGTGTTCTGGAAACCGTGGATCGTGGGATTCGCCCACGCAATGCGGTTGCGGCCCGGGGCCTGGGAGCGGATCGAGGGAAGCGACGAAATGGACGTGATCGAGGCGGTCGAGGTGATGCACGCGTTGTACGCGGCGGCGAACGGGACCTCCGGACTGTCCGAAGAGGGCATCGAAGTGCTGGAGAGCATTGCGCCGATGCTGGTCGGCGGAATGGTGCGCGACCTGAACGCGAGAAAGCAGTCCCGGGGCGCGAGCGCCGGTGAACGGCTCGTTGCCGATTGGGCGGCAGCGATGGGCGCGGCTCAGCCGCGCGAAGCGCCGTGCCCGTGCGGCTCGGGTCGGCCCTACGATCGTTGCTGCGGCGCGCACTGACGGACGGCGCGGTGTCCGGGTGGGTCGGCAGGGAAGTAAGGCAAACAGCGGATGAACGCGCAGATGACACGACACCGGAAAAACTCTCGCACGGCACGATCGGCGCCAGGTGGCGACTGCAAGGCGTATCCCTGATCGGCTTTCTGGTCTCGATCTTGGCGCCGTCGGGGGAAAGCGTGTCGGTTTTCGGGATTGGACTGAGCGTCAGCGACGACGTACTGAAGGGGATGCTGGCACTCGTGCTGATCTATCTCTCGATCGGTCTCACGGTGCGCGCCGTCACTGATCTGGCCGCAACTCGACTGTCGCGGTTCGAGATCAGACTGCGTGAAAGGATCAATCGCCAGGCGGACGTTATGGTAAACGAACCGTGGAACGGCTTGCGAGCTTGTTGCAGCCCTGCCAGCCGGGGGACGTGTTTCAATCACAGAGTTTTAATTCACTGCTCAATGATACCGTGCCCAGGAGTGGAGCGTACCGGGCACCGATGATCAGAAACACCATCGGGGACATCCACCAATGGAATTCTAGATCATCTCAGTCAAATGACTCGGAACGGCGTATATCCAAGGACACTGTGGCGCACGAATTCGAGCCCATACTGGAGGAGCTGCTCGCATCTCACGGACAAAGCTGCAGAAGGCGTCGACGGGCAAACGCGCCCTGGTGGGCGCTCCAACGGAGATTGATCACAATGAGGTTCACATTCTTCGGCGCGCTGGCGCCGTTGTTGATCTCGATTCTGGTGCTTGCCCTTCTATGCGGCTGGCTGGACAGTGTCTGGTTTTTGGACTCAATACGCAGAATCGCAGGCTGAGAACCGTGCAGCCGGTTTTGTTTGTTAACATGATTTCCCTATCGACGACTTTCGCATATAGGGGCCGGTTCATTTCAACCTTGGCGTGTGTTGCAGTGGAGCGCAGAGTGTGGTGCCCGAGATAGTCCCGGATCACCTTCATCGGCATACCCCTGTCAAGCAGATGCTGGGTCGCGGCGTGACGTAGCGGATGCGTTTACGTCTCTCCCGCAATTCGCTGCAGCTTGTCAAGATTCCCGGCGGTGGACCGGCAGCGCAATGGAAAGGAGCTGTGAGTTGTTAGAAAAACGAAAGATTCTGGATCTTAAGAAACGTCTTGGCCAGTGGCAAGAGCCGATTGCAATGCATGACTCAGTAAAGGAAGTTATGGTGTCTATTGGGGACAAAGTTCTTTTTGGCCAACCGGGTCTGGCGTTTCTTCGCGATTCTTGGATCGCTGCCGAGTTCAGCATCGCGCGCAAAGCGAAAAAGGTACGTCTTGTAAGCGACGACTGGCCCGATTTCGAGCTGTATATGAATGGCAAGACTGAACAATTCGAGGCCGTTGAGGCCGATGATCCGTTGCGGCATCGCGGGGACGAGTATAGGAACGACGCTTGCGGTATCAAGGCGTCTGTCGGTGATTGGAGTTCCCGCGCCGATCAGGCGCCTAACTGGATAGAGAGAGTCTGCGAGAAGAAAAAGAATAAACGCTATGGCAGTAGCAACGATGTCAATTTGATTATCTATCTGAACCTGAACGAATTCGGCATTCGTCATGAAATGGTGAAGGATTGCTTTGCGTCGTCAACCAAAATCGCGAAAGATGATTTCAAATCCGTTTGGATACTTTGGAAATTGACAGCCTACCCGGTCTGGGGAATTCCAGATTCAGCGGTTTAGCACCTACTTCGGCGAAACATCCCGGTCGTTTCAGGGGAAATTACCAGCCTGCCTGTAACTAATGGTCGGCCTGGTGGGTCTTGGCCGTGAGCGACCAATGCCACGTCAGTTCTGCACGCTGCGTCGGTTGGACATCTCTCAATACCGAGGAATGGTTAATACCGCTTCTGCGCGCAATCTTCCGCATGCTCCGACCGATCCTCCCGGTTCAAACCTAATGTTTCCCGAACTCAACGCAGGACTATTCCTGAGAACAGCGCTTTCACATGTTTCCCGAACGGACGGTCATTTCACGCGGTAGGACTATTCCTTTGAGACAAGAAACAGCGCTTTCACAGCGCCCCAGGATTTGTAAGATTCAGCCGATACGGACGGTACATTTCAGCGAGAAGCGGTACTCAAGCCAATCGTTTAGCCTGGGACAATCCGGTTTGATCGTACAAGAAACAACGATCTCCAATAGCGAATTTATCTCCAGACGAGATGATGTTGACCGTGTTTGGCAATTCATTGAGCCATCGTACAGGAACTGGGATTTTCCTAATCCTCGATCCGTCGAAAGGTGAGGTCAAATCGACCTCGATGTCGACAGTGCCGTCGCCAAGTCGCGTCACGAGTTTGTTGTTGACTCGCACGTCGGCATAGTTACCGTTCCAATCGACGAGTCCGGCATTCGCGAGATGCTTCTGCCGCCACTCGTCCGAGTAGAGCCTTTGCCAAAGCTGCTTCCACGCGCCGCCCAAGCGTTCGGCCTCGCTTCGGAGGAAATCTGCGTGCGTTGCACGCTCGACAAGCTCGCGGCTGTCGTCAGGAACCGTGATCGACCCGTTGCGCGCAATCCAATCAAGTGTTTGACGAACCGATAGCAGATTAGTGTATACTCATGCCCAACCGTAATTCCTGCGGCCACGAACCGCGCCGTTGGCGTCCAGATATTTCGAGAGATCCCCTGGATCAATCATCAGTGCAACGGGACAGGTGCGCTGTCTGTGCCGATGAAGTCGGCCGAGTCGTTGCAGGAGCACATCGGCAGGGCAAGCGTCGGTGATGAGCAGGTCTGAATCAATATCCAGAGACTGCTCGGCTGTCTGGGTAGCGACCGCAACAAATGCCCCACGGCGCCCGCGTGGCCCCATGATGTCCATCAAGCGTCGATCGAGAATTTTTCGGTCGTGTAAAGCGTATCGGCTGTGATGCAGCATTACTTCGACGCCAGAACCGGAGATTCGCTTCCGTGTGTCGATTGCGTCGGCCACGGTCGAGCGGATCAGAAGTACGGATTGACCTGCGCGAGCCGCGGCAATCGCTCGTTCAATGCACCGGTCAATTCCAAGAACAGCAATTTCAACTCTGCGCGTCTCAGTCGCTTGCAGGGGCTTTGTATGGTGCTGAAATCGAATGGCGGGATAAGGGACATGGACTGCTTTGTTCATCGGCAGACGCTCGCGTCGCCTGCATAAGCGGGCAAAGGCGGTTTCGCCAAGCGTCGCGCTCATCGCAAGGACATGCCCACCGAGATCAATGTGCCTATCAATCAGGGCGCCGACGATCTCCGCCATGTAGGGATCGCTGGCATGAACTTCGTCGATCACGAGCAATTGTCGCGACAGGCAAGCGGCGCGCAGCCAACTGTGCCGCACGCGAAGAATGGAAAGCATCGCCTGGTCGATCGTGCCGACCGCGACGGGCGCGGCAAAGACCGTTTTCGGTGCCTTCACCGCCCAGCTCTTATCCGGCTGATCATGAATGTCCTGCGCAGGGTCGGTATCGATCATACCGGGAACGGCACGCACGACCTTGCCCTGCAGCGCCGGGTGAACATCTACCATGTTTCGCGCAATTCGCTCGTGCAGTTCCGTGGCGGCCGATCTTGAGGGCACCGCGAAATAGAGTCCGTCCACGAGGCCAAGATCGACTAACCGGCTAGCGTGAATCAAAGCGGTTTCGGTTTTGCCTGTACCGGTCGGCGCCTCAATTACGACCAGCCGCTCCTCAGGTGAAACCTCCTGAATTGCCGATTGGGCCGGGCGGGGAATCCTCTCGCCAAGCAATTTCGCGGGTGACGCGCCGCTGTTCCAACCTGTCCAGCCTGTGCCCTGCATCAGTCGGTCAACAAGGTGGATGCGCAGCTTGTCATCGCCGTTAAGGTACGGAAAGCGTGCGGGATCCGACGCCATCCAGTCCGCGGTCATGACGATCCCCGCGAGCAAGTGCTGAGCAGGCGGCGGAAACGTCAACGCTGGGGCGTCACCGGAGACCTGCGGAAATGCCGCAATGAGTCTCTCCGTCAGTCGGCGGATCTCCGCAAGTGGGTCATGGTTGAAAACCGTGGCTGAAAGCTGACCTGACACTTCGCCCAGGCGGCGATTGACCGCCGTGATCGACACCGGTTCCCCGTGATGGCATATCGATGCAATCAGAACGGGGAGTGGCTCATGAAACCACTCGCGCAAGAGATCAATTCTTATGGCGTCCCTGACCGATTGAGACACCTGCAAAGCAGCAAGAAACTCCGCCACATGGCCCTGACCAATGGTCAGATTCTGCGTGCGCTTTGCCTGAAAGCCTGCAAGACACTTACCGGCATCATGGATACCTGCGATTACCGCGAGTCGATCGATCTGTACGTCCGTCAAGCAATTGCCGGTTGCAGCGGACAGCCGTGCACGCAAGACCGGCAGTCCCATCAATCGTCGAGCGACTACGGCCACGTCGAGGCAATGACCAATGACACTGTGCCACAAACCAGCAGAATTCCACTTTCCCCAGGGTCCGGAGAGACCCTCTGCCTGAGTGCTGTCACCCGCGGCAATTGTGCTGGATTCAATGGAAATATGAATTTCTGTCATCAGCGACTTCTAAGCCTGCGAGTAGAGTAGCCAAAGTTTGCACGTGCATCGAATAGACTGCCCGCGCGCGCGCGGAAAAAATTCGTCGACTTTCTCGAAGGACCGTTTGGACTCGGTACACCCGCGCGGACGCGGAAAAGACTTCATCATTACGTACCAGCCTTCGCAAACGTACGGTCAACCCGCGTACACGCGGAAAAGACGCAGCACTGGTCGGCGTTTTGTACTGAGCTATTGGTACACCCGCGCGGACGCGGATTAAGACTCCTCGTGGAGGTCCGCCGTGTCGTCAGTCTACGGTCCACCCGCGCGGACGCGGAAAAGTCGCCATGACGGCCTTCAAAATCGTCATATTTTCCGGTGCATCCGCGCGGACGCGGAAAAGACTTCACGTTGACACTTCGCCAACTGTACTACCAGGGTCCACCCGCGCACACGCGGAAAAGACAAATACGAAGCCCTCAAAGCCTGCACGAACCGCGGTCCACCCGCGCGCGCGGAATAGACAGTTGCTCGATCCCCCGCCCCCATTGCGTCACGGGTCCACCCGCGCGCACGCGGAAAATACTCGGCCCCCTGGATCAACGGACACCATTGGAACGGTCCACCCGCGCGCACGCGGAAAAGACGTGAACCAACACAAGCTGGTCGATGGCGATTGCGGTCCACCCGCGCGCACGCGGCAAAGATCGCTGGACACTATCCCGGTAACGGTCAATCTCCGGGTTCACCCGCGCGCGCGCGGAAAAGAATCTCATCAGAAACGCTCCCAATTTTGCACAATTCCTGTGATCCTTGACTCTCGACCGCACGTATAAGGTTCATTGGGCACTCGGCGGCCGCAGCCGAACCATGCCGTGACCGAACGCTCTTTGCCGTCCGACACCATCGATTAGCGTTTGCTCGAACAGGCCCGCGTCCCTTATTTTAAGCAAACCATCCATCCAGGCCTGAGGCAAAACACGCTGTCCAACACTGTTCTTTGCCGATTTACGCGCCACCCGATTGAGGCGAAAACCCTTGAGGCTGGCCTTGGTGATTTCTGCGCCGACGAGTCTCTTCCTAAGATAGTCGGTATAAATCGTTTCGCGGACCAGTCGCTCATCTCCCAAATTGTTGTCGACCGCGGCCAGGAACGCGTCCCGTTCTCCATGGCGACGTGTTCCATCTTTGGTCACGTGAATCGTGGGGCAGATACGCACCTCGAACGCATAGCACTGCCCCTCGCGAAGCTTGGGCATGGGTCCCCCGATCACGGGGCCCACCACTTGCTGCAGAGTTGGAAGCGCAAGAAGCCGGGAATCGACCAAGGAATCCGGAGACCGCTTGCTGTAGCCCAACACGGTTGCAATTCCATGTCGCGTCGCATGCACTGCCCAAGGCCGGATCATGGCGCCGGCCAGGGTTTCGGTGAGCGCGGTTTTTATCAGGTAGTCCGGGTCACGCACCAACGGCCGGGGAGCGAGGCCTCCAAAATATCGGGCGGCGAGCGTAAAACTGACTTCGGTCTGGCAAAGATAAATCAATTCTGGTGCCCGCCCCTGTGTCCGTCGACGGAACGCCGGACAAACCCTTCGGCGCCTTGATGCCGCCAGGATCGCCAGTCGCAGCTTCCTGGAATCGAAATCATCACGTCGCCCCAATCCATTGGGACCAGATCCACGGGCAGGTAAAGGTCACCTGCCGTAGTCTGGCTCACCGCGGATTCAAGTGTTTCCGCGTCCAGGACTTCGCCGGCAATCCGGGCCGTGGGTGGGCAATTCATTCGGCCTAGACCAAGTGGCCGGGCCGGCATATCCAATGCGTGAAGGATCTTGTCCGCTGTGACGGGGGCGTCGTTTGCCAGTTGCACAACCACCGTCATGTCCACATCCATCAGGTACGGCCGGAGCTGAATCCGCGTACCTTCCTTTTCTATCCCTTTGCGCTCAACGACCGATCGACCGGATGACCACATTGGCCCCTTGAGGTAAGGCTTGGACAGATCGGCAGTTTGATAATCTGTGAGTTCGCCGCTGGTGCGATGAACTACAACGGCGATTCGCAATGTGTCCTGGATAGCTTGCAGCGTTTCATGATCGGAGCGGCGCAGCCCGAGTGCCGATCCGATCATGCCGGTGATCATCGATCGCGCGGGTATGGGGAGCGACTGGGGAATGCCATCGATTTTCGGCCCCGCGAGGCCTGCGAGCGGGCCGCATAGCTTGATGGTGAAGTACTGCATGTTCAGGTTTCGGATGCCGTGCCGGGCTGTGCTGCTTCAAGCGGAGGACGCGGTCGTTTCCTTTGCGACCAAATGCGCGGCAACAGCCGCGGACAACGTTTCCACAGCGGGCCGATCCATTCCCGAGAATTCGCGGAGGTAGCCACGCCAGTCCACGCCGCCGACCAGTCCATCCATTTCCTCGACATGAGCGGCCAACCTTGCCCGAGCGGTCTCGGAAAGCGACCCATTCGCCTGCGGTCCGACGGGGTGTTCGAACGCCCCGATGAGCGACCGAGGCTGTCGACGCCCGATTGCGACAATGCATTCGCGCAACCCACCGTACGGAGCCGTCGCCCCTCGCTTTGCTGACGGTTCGACGCTCGTGAACGCGCGAACCAGCCAGCCGACGATCTCGGCGGACTGGCGCAGCTCGAGTTCGGCGAAGTTTTCATTCAACTGGCGCAGATCGACGACAACGTAGCCGTAGAACAGTCCGCTCGCCAGTTCGCTCGTATTGATATGACTACCGCCGCGATCATCCTGCTCAGTCTTGAGCTGGTCGCGAACGCTGAAAAAATCGCTGACGCTGGCCAACGCGTGCACAGTTAGCGCGTGCGCGACATGAACGCACGAATCGACGTTGAAAACGGCAACGCCGGTGGCGAAGCGCCCAAACAGTGCGCCATCGACCCCGGCATGGCTTTTTAGAGCGCGCAACGCATTGATCGCGTCCTGTACGTCATGGGTAGCCTTTTGCCGTGCAGACGGTTTTTCGAACAGCTCGCGAATCTTCCCCGGTTTTTTGGGATCGAATCCCGCGTCGCGGAACACAGGAACCATCTCGGCGATCGCCCTGCATTCCATCTCCCCGATAACCAGCGGCACATTGCTCGATGCCTCACTTGCCGTGTCTTTTTGCCAAAGAACCATGATCGCGTTGGTCCAGGCACGGGCGTCCTCTTCCGAAAGACCGTTTTCTTTCAACTTCGGGAGGATTTTTCGTTCGCCGATCAGCGCGGATCGCACGCTCGTGCCGAGGCGCAACCGGCTGGCGAGTTCCCTGAGCGTATCGGAAACCAACGAACCGGATTCATCGGTACGGACGAGCGCTTCAGTGTCGCGGACCGCCGCCTTGATGCACTGCGAGGAGATTCGCTGGCGCGTAATGCCCCCGTAAATGCTACGTTTGGCGAGCCCGTCCTGGCCCCTGTTTTGCAGCGCGGTCGAATAGTCGCGTAGCGTGTGGATCTGCACAAACATCAGTTGACCTCTTTTCCGTTGAGTTGGTATCAGCTCGCTTCCTTGAGTGTTGCCGCCTTTTTGCGGCGAGTCCTGCGCGCGTACTCTACCGCAATACGCCGCCTGGACCAGTCCGTCGTCGTTACATCGCAGAGCGCGTCGGCGAGCCCCAGGGCGAGCAGCGCGGAGAGGTCCGCATTGTCTACATCGTGGCTCATCAGCCAGCGCCCCACTTCGTCGATGGCGCCCGTCAGAGCACCGCCCGTGGCCGTCAGCAGCCGCGACACCCGGTCCTTCGGGAACTCTGTGTCCGCCAATACCGCACCGACCGGACGGCGGCTGTGTCGCAGCGACCCGACCGTGCGAAGAACGACTATCCAGACCTCGATTGCGGACCTCGATACGGAATGATCGGCTGGCGCCACCGCCAAATGGGTCCAAAACTCAATCGGCGGCTCGCCAAGCGGCATGGTGCGTAGCGTGGCCCGGTCGCCGGGCGTCAGGTGCGCGACAATTTCTGCCAACGCAGCATGACTCTGGCGGGCGAGTTGCGGAATGTCTTCACTGGCTTGCATGGCATCGATTCCAAAGTACTGAATGATTTTTCCGCGTAGATAGTCCTCGCCTGCCGCGACGGACAGCGGATCGTGCTGGGCGGACCGAACCTCCGTAAACACGCGCCAGACTAGCGGCGCGATGAGATCATGAATCCGTCGCTGCTCGGATTCAAGGTCAGGCTCTTGCGAAAGCAGGTCGAGCACGACCTGTATGGATGCCGAACCCGCAAGGGACGTAAATCGTCGTTCGGCGTCTGAGATGGTGGCTCTTTCCATCGGCCGGTATTTCAGTTGTTTGAAACTGTCGACCTGCAGAACCCTACGGAGCGCAACGGAGAGCTGGTTGTTCCCCGTGCTGAGCGCATCGAGCGCGCGCGCCGACAAATCGGCGGCACGATCTCCGGGCTCGGGGGGCTCGAGACGAAACGTCTGGGCACTGCGCGAGGCCGCATAGAGTTCCTCGTGATAACCGCGCGTTTTGCCCTGGTCGGTTCCCAACGCACAGATCCTGACAAACCGGTAGTCGACCGAGTGCAGAATCGCGGGACGTTCGACCTCGTCCTGTCCTCGCTTGCCGCCAAAGAGGATTTGGTGCTGTATTGAATGATCCCACGGCTTTGCCGCGAGCCTGAACCGGTCCACCGATTTCGAGGTGAAAAACCCTGCCGTGTGCGGGTCATCCATCCATTGGCCAGGGTTGCTGATCCGCAGGGCATTTGTTGGAAAGAGCCTTGCTTCGACTTCCTCGCCGGCAAAGCGCAAGCGGACCGGTCGTCCCGCATCGAGAATCGGGCGGGGAAGGTCTCCGGCGATCAAAGGCGGACTGTTCCTGTCGAGTCTCAATAGCCACAACATGTGCTTCGACGCCGGCCCCGTCCCATCCTTGAACATGGAATCATATGCTTGAATCAAGGATCGGATCTCGCCTCCGATTGTCCCGTCCACGGACGGCAGGACCGCCGTCATCCCGAAGCGGCTGGATGACCTGTTGAAATTGACATTCGGTCTTGCCTGTCCACCCATGAGGGCGAAAAGCCATTCCTCCACGCTGCCCCGGAAGGTCTCCTTGACCTCGTGCTGGACACGCGGTAGCAGGCAATCGAGGCTCTCGATCGATTGAGGTTTAGTCGGCTCGCCCGTCGGAGGCTGCAGGAACGCCTGTTCGTCGTGTGGGGCGGCGATGCGAAGCGCGTCGGTACCGATCTGACAGTCCCACTCCTCCTCCAGGCCTCCGCTGCCGTAGCGGCGCAACGTGTGGGCGATCACTGCAAGTACGGTGACGACCGGGGCACGCTGATGAGCCTGCATCGCCGGGAAGTCGATCAATTCCCCTGCCAATGCGGCATCCAGGGCATCGAATAGCCCGCCCGTGGTATACCCGGCTGCGAGCTTCAGGGTAAAGACAGGATCTGAAACTTTGAGACTGGACGTTAGACCGCTCATTTCAGTCATGCCTTGAAATTTTTCACGGCTCGGATTTCGGACACGGTGGCACGCGTGGCGATTACCCGTCGAGTAGAAGCATGAGATCGATCACGTGACGGGTCGATAACAGGGCCACAAGCGAGTGCCAAAATTGGAATTTTTCGCGTGCTAAGTCCAATATCGCCAATGCCCTTACGCTTGCGGCGCCACAAAGTCCACCCAGTGCTTGATCGACAGTGGCAGCAGGTCCCGGTTGCCGACCAGAAACCTTTGAAGGTCGTCAGGGTCGATGCACTCCACATCCCGGCGCTTCGACCCCGTGTAGTTCCCGTACGATTGGAACAGAAACACTTTCTCCCCAAATCCTGTGAACGTGTTCTGATTCAAGGGTGAATGGCCCGTCTTGACCTGAACTACGGCTCGCTGCAAGGAGTCGCGATTGAGCAGAATATACTCATACCCCATTGTGTCGCGTCGTCGGGATTTCGGGAGCAAGAGCCACCCGCGCATCTGCAAATACACGGCGACGGCATCTTCGGTGGCCTGATCGTCCAGGAAGGCATAGAGGTCGGTGATGGTCTGCGAGTCAAGCGAGTACCGGTCTGTCGCGGAGTGCCGATTCCACAGTAATCGGGAATAGATATTGACCGTATCGTCCCGGATCGCCTGAATGGTTTTCGGGGGTCGAAAGCACGCAACAACCTTCCCTGGTACTTCGTCGACTCGCAATGGAACGATTTTGCAGCGACAGAAATTGACAATGTCAGCATTGAGCGAATCCTCGTCGGCGAGGTATTCCCATGGCTGCGTTACGCGTCCAAGATAGTAAAGGCCACGCGTATCGCGAGTCCAGATCAGGTCATTGGCCCGAACTTCTCTCTTTAGATAACGTACGTTAGCGACGTCGTCGAATCCGTAGTGTGCCTCAGCCGCCTCGATGTATTCCTCCCAGGCGAGCGATTGGTAACCCTTCTCCTCAACCGACCATCCCATGCCGAGTACTCCCTGATCTCTGCAGTACTGGAATGACCGTCTGGCGTCGTTGGCGCCACCATTAGGTCGAATGTGTATTCTGAATACGTTCACTAACGGAGTCTCTGCAGGAACATGAGCTTGAAAAATAGGGGGGCAAGGTAACTGATCCTCCAATTCGGATCAAACGTGACTCGGATTCTGGTGGGCCCAGCTCTGATGCGCGCCCAGACTGCATTGGGGACTGACGATAGAGTGAATGGTATCGCTGTGCCCAAGGCAATTCCGTGCGTCGAACCGACGCGAGTACGCGGGAGCCGTCAGCCGTGCGATTTGCAGGAAATCCCCTACCGAAATCGGTTTTCTGAAACCCGCGCCGCGTATATTCTGGCACGCATGCGAGTGTTGGATACCACCGTCATCAAGACCCTGAATACGCGCTTTCGCCGTGCGATCGCGAAGTATTGCGCCCGCAAGGGCCTGAGCGCGAGGGCGTTCGGTGTCGGGGCACTTGGCGATCCCGGTTTTGTTTCATCGCTTGACGCCGGGCGCAGCCCGCGGCTTTCGACCGTGGACCGGGCGCTTCTGTTCATGGGTGACGCCCCACTCCGCCCGGCGTTCCGTGACGAGGTCGAGGCGTTTCTCACGGTGACGGGCATCAAGCGCTCGGTGCTCGGGACCCGGGCGGCGGGCAATCCGTCGTTTGTCGCAGGACTTCGCCGCGGAATATCGCCGACGCTTGCGACGGTTGATCGGGTGCGCGGCTGGATGGCCGCCCACGCGAGTGCGGCGGAGACAAGCGAGATCGAGCGTCGCAGCGTACGAATGCCGGTCCTGTTGAGCGAGGCCGCAGGGGAAACGGCGTCCGCGCCGTTTACGTTGGATTCCCCACCCAGTGTCGACGGGCGGATGGACGGGAGGACGGGCGGTGGCTCGGATGGCGCGATGGTTCTGAACACCCGCAAGGCGGCGGAAAGGCTCGGCCTGTCGCCGCGCACGCTCGCGCGTTACCGCATGAGCGGCACGGGTCCGGCGTTCTTGCGCCTTGGAAAATCGGTGCGGTATCGGCCCGCCGATCTTGACGCGTGGGCCGCAGGCCGGCGCAGGCGTCCCCGCTCGCGTAACACGGGGATGCACTCGAGCGCGCCCTGAGAAGGCGCCGGCCGGCGCCATGTTCAAACATCACGAATGGCGGCGTTGGGTCGCGTTTCCGGTGGCGGGGGCCGTCGCGGTGGCTGTGGTGCTGTCTTGCCTGGCGCTGATGCGCTATACGACGGCGCATGACTGGTATGCCGCGGCCAAGCTCACGATTACCGAAGCGATGCTCGGCGTCGGTTTCGGCGATGAATCGGTGACCCAATACCGCACGCCGGACGGTGAATCCTTTCGGGTCACTCGTGCGGGGTTGGCCGCATACGGGGAGCCGTTACGGGCGCGCGAACGCATTCTTTCCACGACCGTGGAACACGTTTTCCTGGGCGTGACCGCCGGCGCGGCCTGCGGCGTGTTTTTCATCGCGCTGTTGGGGGGCGCGAACGCCTGGCAGAGAAACCGCACCGGGTTGCAGGCAAGAACCTCGAATCGGGCGCCGCCCATATACCCAGAGGCGTGGAGCGAACCCGGGTTCACGGAATACCCTCCCCGGCACGACGGCGGCGGGGTGAGGACCGGGCTGCTGGTGGTGTCGCCGACGCACAAGGCGGGCGCGTTGGAGATTTACGGCCCTGTCGAATTCCGCGGGCAGTTGCCGGGCGGCCCGCTGGCGCGGGGCGGGCTTGTAGGGGACAAAGAGGCGAAAGCGCGTCTGACACACGCGGACGTCCCGGCGCCTGAGACAACACCCGCCTTGCCGGTGTCGTCAGAACCCGGCGCTTCTGCGAAGGCGGACACGGGGCATGCTTCCCCGCCGAACAAGGCATCGTGCACTCAGGCGCGAAAGGAGCCAAACGCGGGGGGCGACGGCGATACCGTGCGCGAGTCTGAAAATTCCGCTCGGGCGAAGCCGGGCAATGGCGGCGGCGGGATCTGGTTCTAATGGTCGCCTCGATCGGCGCGGTTGGCAGTTCCTCCCAGGGCGCGAGCTACTACGAGCGCGACGGCTACTACGCGAAGGACGATCCCGCGCACAAGGAAGCGAGTGCGTGGGCGGGCCGGGGCGCGGAAGACCTCGGGCTTGAAGGCCCGGTCGATCCGGACACGTTCAAGCGAATATTGGAAGGCACGGTGCCCGATGGTTCCGGCCAGCGCCTCGGACGCAATGGGAAGGGTGGCGCATTC
The DNA here is from genome assembly GCA_965237785.1 of Candidatus Rariloculaceae bacterium. Classification (GTDB taxonomy): domain Bacteria; phylum Pseudomonadota; class Gammaproteobacteria; order Steroidobacterales; family Rariloculaceae; genus UBA6522. The sequence continues at coordinate 2,751,372 of OZ250159.1, read as the reverse complement.
GAGCACCGCCCGGGCCGCGATCTGACGTTTTCCGCGCCCAAGTCCGTCTCGCTCGCCGCACTCATCGGCGAGGATACCCGCATCGTCAAGGCCCACGACCGGGCAGTCCAAAAAAGCCTCGGCTGGTTCGAGATGAACGTGGCCGAGACGCGGTTGAGAGACCCGAAGACGGGGCGGATGGTCCGTGCGGACGGTCAGAAGACCGTGGTCGCCACCTTCAGGCATGACACGTCCAGAAACCTCGATCCGCTGCTGCACACCCATTCGGTGATTGCCAACATGCTGCAGGGCGACGACGGCAAGTGGAGGACGATGGCGAACGAGAGGCTGTACCGCTCCAAGATGCTGCTCGGGGCGCTTTACCGCAGCGAATTGGCGGGTGAGCTCGCAACGCTCGGGTACGGGATCGAAAAAACCCACGCCGACGGGCGATTCGAGATCGCCGGTGTCTCGAGAAAAACGGTCGAGGCGTTTTCCACAAGGCGGGCCGAGATCGAGGCTGCGATGGAGGAACGGGGACTGGGAAATACGGCGGACAATCAGCACCTGGCCCGGCGCGCGGCACTCATGACGCGCGCCCACAAGCGGGATGTGGACAAGGATCAGCTCCGCGAAACGTGGCAGAAACAGGCCGCCGATCTCGGGTTCGATGCGAAATCGCTCGTGGCGGAGGCCATGGACAGGAGCCGCGAGGTCACGGGCAAGGAGCGTGAAACGACGCGAACGACCGGGCCGGACGATGCGCGGCGTGAGTGGCGCCAGGCGGACCTGTTCGATCCGGTGCCCGGGGTGGCCTTTTTGCAGGGGACAACCCCGGTTCACGCATCGAACCCCGCGCGCGATGCGGTGGACTGGTCGTTGGCTCATCTGTCGGAAAGGGATGCGGTATTCAGGCGTACGGAACTGATCGCCTGCGCTTTGTCTCACAACCCCGGCGCAGCCCGCGTGGAGGCAATCGAGCGGGAAGTGCATACGCTCACACGGGTAGGCCGTCTGCACAAGGCGCCGGCGCTTGAAGGGGGCGACGGGCTTGCCACGGATAAGACGGTGGCCGAGGAGCGGGAAACGGTTTCCCTGATGCGCATGGGCGAAAAGCGGGGCAAGGCGCCGATGCGCGGCTGGGTGGTGGACGGCTACCTCAGAAAGGGACCGCTGACGGCGGGTCAGAAAGCGGCGGTGAGACTGATCCTGTCGTCCAAGGACCGCGCGGTGGGTGTGCAGGGTTATGCCGGCACGGGCAAGACGACGATGCTGAAGCGCACCCGGGCGCTGGCCGAAAAGAAGGGCTGGCGGATGGTGGGGCTTGCGCCGTCGGCGTCCGCGGTGCAGACCCTGGCGGCGGAATCGGGGATGGAGAGCGAGACGCTGCAGCGCTTCCTGGCAAGGAACGCGGGCGTGGCCGAAGGCCGGCTCACGAAAAAAGGTACAAAAGCGCTGCGCGGAGCGTTCGCGAAAACGGTGCTGGTGGTGGACGAGGGCTCGCTCGCGTCCACCGTCCAGGCCAGAAACCTGTTGAGGATCGCGAGCGTGGTGCGCATCCCGAAGGTCGTTCTGATGGGGGATGCGAAACAACTGGACGCCGTCGATGCCGGCAAGCCCTTCGAGCAGCTTCAGGCCGCGGGCATGAAAACCGCGGTGATGGACGAGATTATGAGGCAGAGGAACCCGGAACTTAAGGCAGCCGTGGAAGCGAGCCTCTCGGGCGAGATCGAACAGGCGTTTGAAAAACTGGGCTCGAATGTTGCCGAGGTGAACCCGGACAATATCGGCGGTGCTGTTGCGGCGCGCTGGCTTGCGCTGTCTCCCGAAGACCGTGAGCGCACCGGGGTCATGGCCCCGAGCCACCGGCTGCGCCGGGCAATCAATGATCACGTTCGAGAACGGCTGACGCGAGAGGGACATATCCGTGGCCGGGCGATGCAGTTCGACAGACTGGTTTCGAAGGGCTACACCCGTGCGGAAAAAGCGCTGGCGGGGAATTACTCGCCCGGCGACGTGGTGGCGTTTCACCGCTCTTATAAGCGGCTCGGGGTTGAACAGGGCGAGGAGCGTCGCGTCGCGGGCGTCGATCACGGCAGACGGGTCGTGCATCTGGAGAGCCCGGACGGCTCCAACGTGCACTGGAAGCCCTCGCAGATCGGCGGACGCCGGGGCGGGACGGAAGTGTACCGATGCGAAAGCATCGAGCTTCGCGCAGGCGACCGTATTCGCTGGACGAGGAACGAGGCGGCGATGGGGCTTGTGAACAGCGGCATGGCCGAGGTGGTGGGCGTGAAAGACGGGCGGGTTTCGTTCCGGCTCGAGGACGGCCGGCATCTGGAACTGGACGCGAAAAACCCGCAGCTTCGCCATCTCGACCGGGCCTGGGCGTCGACGGTGCATGCGTTTCAGGGCCGCACCGTGGACAACGTGATCGCCGCGATGGAGGCGAGGCATCCGAACCTGACCACCCAGAAATCGTTTTACGTTGAAATCTCCCGGGCGCGCGACAGGGCCGAGCTCGTCACCGACGATGCGGGGGCGCTCAAGGAACAGCTCGAAGCGGCGACAGGGGAACGCATCTCGGCGTTGGAAGGGATCAGTGAGGCTGGGCGGCTGGAGGCTGGTAGGGACGGAAAGGCGCCCCTGGAGACGGAAGGAATGGAGGGTGAATTGTCGGCCGAGTCTTCGCCCGGAATGGAATCCGGACAGGATCGCTTGCCGGACGTGGCCGCCGAGCCGGAGCCGCCGGTTCGCGAAAAGCGGATTGAAATGGACATGGGGCTGTAGAACGCGGTGCGGACCCGGAAGGGACAGCACCGGGATGCAGCGTAAAACAGCGGCGAGAGCGTGAAATCGTGATGGAAGGAGGCATGAAATGAATCCGAGCCACAGTGCGAATGCGGCGGGACACGGCAAATTTCAGAAGCGCGGACCGCATTCGATCCGGTTTTTCGATGACGAATGGACACGGATCGAAGCGTTTGCCAGCGATCGCGGCCTGGCGCCAGCCGAGTTTGTACGGTTCGCTACTCTCGCCGCACTGGCCGAAGGGGCTGGACGGCTGACCCCGCTCATCGAGAGCACCTTTCGCGCCACCTACATATTGATGTTGAAATTGCACCACGAAATGGGCGACGCAGGGGAATTGGAGGCGCTTGACAACCTGATCGGGGCCGCCCGCGAGATGCAGGACAAGCTTCTCGGGGCCGCTTCGGAGTAACCGCGGAGGGCTCCTCCTTTGTCCGAATCGTGCCGCGATCGACACGCCAGCGCGACCGAAATTCAAACGGCGCTACTGGAGAACGTGCCCCGAACGGTCGGGGCGGTTGCTGCAACGGCGCGAGCAGTGCCTGGGTCGCGAAACACGAACTGAAACGAAACCGTGGCCGCCGTCGCCGTACCGTTTCCGTGCCCGGTGGGGGCGGGTATGCGATCACCGCAAATGCGGACCGCGCCCGACCATGGCTCGGTTAGGGCATGTGCAGCATGGTAGCCACATTGCAAGGCATGCTCACTGCGTGTTTATTTTCAAACCCTGCGGTCCCGGAGCAGATGTTGCGGAACGAGGTCGCAATCAGGATTCCATGCGTTCTTGCGACTTCAAAGTCGAACGTCGCCCGACGCCAGTCCTCAAGGACGCACCTCGCGATACCGCGATAGAAGTGGCCTTGCGGATGCTCCGTCCGTTGCTGTCTCGCCGACCTCTCGTTCGTTCCCAGCACTGCGTCGAAATCCTCGATCGCATATGCCAGGCCCCCGTTCTGTCGATGTGCGTTGCCCCGGTCTATCCGCGCCTCCACCAGGCCGGGATCGAGACGCAACGCTTCGTTCAAGTCAGCGATGCCGCGATCGAAATTTTCCCGCAGCAGGTATACATTTCCGCGGCCGTGATACGCGCCGGGCGAGTCCGAGTTGATCGACAATGCCCTATCGAAGTCTCGGATTGCAGAGTCCGTTTCCCCCTGACTCAAGCACGCCGCGCCGCGCATGCAGAGCGCTTCATGCAGGCTTGCGCCATTGATTTTTGCGTCAACGAGGTCTGTCAGGAATTCCATCGACCCGATACTTTTGAGTTCTTCCGAGAAGCAATAATGCGTACCGGTCTCACCCTCGAACGAATCGATCTCCAATTCGCTGCCGATTTGCTCTTCATTGACAATTCCGCGAGGGTTATCCACGTGATAACGGGTGATTATCCGGACGCTAAAGATGGGTTTGCCGTCAAGAATATTCTTCAGGTCCACTTTCCGTTCGGGTTTCCTGGTCCCATGGACATCGCGAAACGCTCGTGCGTAATCGCCCAAGCTTGGATCCTGGTGCCTGATGAATCCATGGATGTCGTTGAAGACCGTGCGTCGAGAGATGTCATGGTATCGGTCCAGGTAGTGGAGAATCTTGTCCTTCAGACCAGCGGGAACGGAAATCGTATTTTCTCGCGTATTTGGCAAGATGAAACCCCGCTGCGGTCGAACGAAAACGCTTTTCTGGGAGATGATCCTGTTGTTCGTCTGCTTTGGGGTCACAAGCGTTTCGGGGTCGGGCCAGTGCAAGACGACTCTTCCGTCGCTGCCAGGACGGCCAGCGCAAGCGAAAAAGAGCGCTACCAGGTAGTCGCCGGTGAAATCGATCAGATTTGTTGCGCCGCCATAGTGCTGGATTTCGGCCAGGATCTCGACGTCTTCGGTCAAGGCCGTGTACGAGCGGGCATCGCCGATGATTTGTTTTTCCACGCGCCCAATGTCGAAGCGCTCATTGCCGGCGTCGCTGCACTTCCTATACAACCCGGACGACACGATCGGGTTGCACTGCGGTTCGCCCCTATAAACGCAGTCCTCCTCGCGTGCCGATGTTTTTTCGACGACCCCGTCCATCACGGCCCGGATTCGCTGCAAGTCCCGGGCGTCCAGGTTCTCAATCGCTTCGGTCACTTCTGCTCCCGTGTGTATCCTGGCTTAGCGGCCAGAACGTGCCGACGCCATGAATCTCCGTACGTCGCCGCAAGCGTGTTGCGTCTTGCGGTCAGTCATGAACGCGGCAACCCCCGGAAAATATATGGCACGCCATGGCACGTGATTGTAGGGCGTCAGCACCAATTGAAAAGACGCGATGGTCGAATAGAGAAGATATCCGACTCATTGCGACCCGGGAGGACAACTTTGGGAAAAAGTATTTTGCACATTGAACGGTAGTGCCGAGAAGACGGTCAAGGCGATCGACCGGGCACCAGAACCCTGCTCGCAGAACCAATGCAAGACACCTTTGATTTTTTGCATAAGCCATTTTGAACTCTGCATGCGCCGGCATTCCGTAGATTCTGTACGGTGGCGCAATCCGTCGCTCATCCGATTTGTCACGCCCGAAGATGGGTACTTGCCGTTGGCATACCCGGACAGGCTGCTATAGTTCGTGCGCATCAATTGACGGAGCGGAACACGGTGCAAGCCCAGCAGGGATTCTTCAGGAGGACCATTGCGTGAAAATCGGTGTGTTGATGATTGGATCCCTCTATTGGAGTTGCCATTCAGTGAGAGAACAATGGCGTAAGAAGCGTCTCATAAAGGACGGTCAGGTCCGGGTTAAGGCCCAAATCCGGTATGGGCGTCGTTCGCGAAAGCGTGGAAACTCGTACACGATGGTTTTCTCCGAGGGCCTTGACCCGGCGCGCTATGGTGATGCCATCGTTCTCCCGTTTCGTAACCCTATAACTCACAGCGATCATCTCATCCGCGAAGCGCGGCACCTTTGGGCTGCGGAGAGGAAATGCAAACGGTTGGAAGGCATTTCGGGTGATTGGGGTTGTATCGCGTTGTTCCCCAATCCACGCGGTGGAATTCCCGGGGAAATTGTCGAGGATTGGGCCAACCATGTTTCCGGGCAAGAAATTTACCCCGAACTGAAATTCTCGGATGGAGAGGCCGCGGCAGTCGACGCGTCAGGGATTCTGAGGATCCAGTGGCCAAGAACGCTGTGTGATTCCGAAATTGAATTCGATGCGCTCCTCGCGACGGCGACGGACCCGCATATCGACAAGGGTCGTTATGCGACAGTCCAAGAAATAGCCGATGCGTGGACGATTGGACTGGGGAAAGAGTTTGTCAGTTACTTTGAGAATAACAGGTCAAACGGGATTAGGACGGCACAGGATCAAGAGATTAAGGATCTGATGAAACTGAAATGCCGTCGGCAAGGCTCCCATTCGTAATCGAAAAGTATCTGCTTGGTTTCCTATAGGCAGAGCATCTCGATCCCGGTATCCGGTGTCATGCCGAATTCCAGAATCCCTTGCGTGGTGCGGTCATGCCCCACCAGGACCTACACTCCGTGCACGATATTGGTCGCGAGCGCGATGCCAACGGCGATTAATAGCTACCGCTTGGGCACGCCTAGACATTATGGATTGACCTGCCCTGGCCTCAAGCAACGTGGGTTATGTTTGAGGTCAGAACCATAGACACAGAGCCACATTGAGGAGGGCAGGCCATGAGAGAGTATAGCGCGTACGTTGGGTTGGACGTTCACAAGGACACGATTGCGGTGGCGGTGGCGTTGCCGGGTCGGATCGAGCCGGTGTATCGGGGAGAGATACTCAATCGTCGCAGTTCGCTGCGTCGGCTGATCGGTCGTTTGAGTGCGCACGGGGAGGTGGTGAGTTTTTGCTACGAGGCCGGTCCGTGCGGATACGGGGTGTATCGGGAGATTATGGAGAGCGGTCACGACTGCGCGGTGGTGGCGCCGAGTCTGATTCCGCGCAAGCCGGGCGATCGGGTGAAGACGGATCGGCGCGATGCGCTGATGCTGGCGCGGTTGCACCGTTCGGGGGATTTGACGCCGGTGTGGGTGCCGGGTCCGGAGCAGGAGGCGATGCGCGACCTGACCCGGGGGCGCGAGGACATGAAGGCGATGGAGTTGAAGGCACGCCAGCGACTGGGGGCGTTTTTGCTGCGTCACGGGCGGGTCTATCGGGCGGGCAAGAGCCGTTGGACGCAGGCGCATTTTCGGTGGCTGGAGGAACAGGCGTTCGAGCAGCCGGTGCAGCAGGTGGTGTTTCAGGAGTACGTGGATGCGGTCACCCAGGCGCAGGCTCGGGTGGCGGGGATGGAGGGGCAGATGCGCGAGGCGCTGGCGAGTTGGTCGTTGCGTGCCGTGGTCGAGGCACTGATGAGCCTGCGGGGGGTGCAGTTGATTACGGCGATGACGGTGCTGGCGGAGTTGGGGGATCTGAGCCGTTTTGACTCGCCGCGCCAGTTGATGAGTTTTCTCGGCCTGGTGCCGAGCGAGCACTCCTCGGGCGAGCGCCGGCGCCAGGGGGCGATCACCAAGACCGGCAACGGGCATGTGCGCCGGGTGCTGGTGGAGGCGGCGTGGCACTATCGGCACCCGGCTCGCAAGACCGCGCACCTGCGGCGCAAGGCCGCCGCCGCCCCACCGGCGGTTCAGGCGCTGGCCTGGGCGGCGCAAAAACGACTGTGCACCCGATACCGGCATCTGGATTACGCCGGCAAGGCCAAGTGCAAGGTCACCACGGCGGTGGCGCGCGAGCTGGTGGGGTTCATCTGGGCGATCGCCTGCGAGGTGCAGGGTCGCCCGCACGCCACTCGGGCGGTGATCTGAGCGTCGCGCGCCGCGACGCGCACGGACAGCATCGAGTATGAGGCATTCAGGACGCGGGCGGCCGGTGAGGAGAACCCTCGTTCGGGCTATGTGGCATCGGCTCGGCCGACCGACCCGCGCGACTAGATTGAGGCAGCTCCGCGACGAAGTGAAGTCAGGTGGTAACCAACCCACGGATATCAGAGTGATCCACCGTCGCTCAAGCGCCGCCCGCGGCCTGAACCTCCCGTGCTCATGCACCGCGACCGATCCCACGCCAGCCTGTGCAAATGTGGACGAGTCCTTCGGACCGGCCCACGAAATACACAGGCTCAACAACCTACTTTTAGTTGGAGAGAAGACAAAGACGCATTAGGACACATAATCGCATCTTGAAAGGTCAATCCATATCAGCCCGAATATTTCACCAATAAGGAGGCAAGGCTCCTATAGTTCGATATAATTCAGTTACTTAGGCTGATATCGAAGGAGACCTTGCCGTGACACAATGTTACCAGAACTCGTTTGAGTTTCCACGCGTTTGTCGGCGCGTCGTGGAGGCGCGTTTTGACGGTGGTCAGATCACCTCCGACGGTGGGGCGCTGCTGTTACGCCAAGCCGACCGGTACTTGGGTCTGACCCAGGCGGTGGCTGAGGCGCTGTCGGATCCGCGTCGGCGCAAGAGCTGTGTCCACGATGTGCACTCGTTGGTGCGCCAACGCGTGTACGCGGTGGCGTTGGGGTATGAGGACTTGAACGATCACGATTCGCTGCGCGGTGAGGTGGGTCTTCAGACGGCGGTGGAGCGGGATCGGGCCCTGGCCAGCGCCTCGACGTTGTGCCGGTTCGAGAACCGCGCCGATCGGGCCACGGCGTGGCGGATACACGAAGTGCTGGTGGATCGTTTCATCGCCTCGTTCGGGACGGTGCCCAAGGAGCTGATCCTGGACTTCGATGCGACCGACGACGCGGTGCACGGGGGGCAGGAGAAACGATTTTTCCACGGATTTTACCGTCGGTACTGTTTTTTGCCGCTGTACGTGTTTTGCGGCCACCAGCTCTTGGTCAGCTACCTACGCCGGTCCAACATCGATGCGGCCAAGCACAGTTGGGCGATCCTGTCGTTGTTGGTCAAGCGGCTGCGCCAGGCGTGGCCGGGGGTGCGGATCATCTTTCGGGGCGACAGTGGTTTTTGCCGATGGAAGCTGCTGCGTTGGTGCGAGCGTCATGGGGTGGATTACATCGTGGGATTGGCCAAGAACGCGCGGTTGAACGAGCTGAGCGGCGAGCTTCAAGCTCAGGCCGCCGCCGAGGTGGAGAAGACCGGGGAGAAAGTGCGCTGGTTCGCCGAGTTCAAGTACGGGGCACGCACCTGGGACCGGCCCCGCCGCGTGATTGCAAAGATCGAACACAGCCACCGCGGCGCCAACCCCCGCTACATTGTCACCTCGCTGCCGGGCGATCCCCAGACACTGTACGAACGGCTGTACTGTGCGCGCGGGGACATGGAAAACCGGATCAAGGAAAACCAACTGGATCTGTTCGCCGACCGCACCTCCTGTCACGCGTGGTGGCCAAACCAGTTCCGGCTGCTGTTGGCGTCTCTGGCCTACACATTGATCGAGACGATCCGGCGCATCGGGCTCAAAGGCACCGCGCTGGCGCGCGCCTATGCCGGTACCATCCGGCTGAAGCTGTTCAAGATCGGCGCGGTGATCCTGATCAATACCCGCCGCGTCAGGTTCCTGCTGGCCAGCACCTGCCCGGACCGGGACCTGTACTTCCTGGTGGCGCGCCGGTTGGCGGGCGCATAGCCAAATCCAATCTCATTCCCGACGGCGTGGCCCTGCACCCGCGATGCCAAGCTGCGCCCGCAACACGGCCCAAGGGCCAAAATGGTCATCTTCACCCTGTCACAGGCGACCAACTGAGCCCCTCCATCGCCTCCGCCGATCCCTGAACCCGCCTGAAACCACCCGAAACCGCAAACACCCCTTTCATCGCGCAAAAATCAGCTACTCATGCAATATGCGGGCTGATATGGATTGACCTTTCAAGATGCGATTATGTGTCCGAATGCGTCTTTGTCTTCTCTCCAACTAAAAGTAGGTTGTTGAGCCTGTGTATTTCGTGGGCCGGTCCGAAGGACTCGTCCACATTTGCACAGGCTGGCGTGGGATCGGTCGCGGTGCATGAGCACGGGAGGTTCAGGCCGCGGGCGGCGCTTGAGCGACGGTGGATCACTCTGATATCCGTGGGTTGGTTACCACCTGACTTCACTTCGTCGCGGAGCTGCCTCAATCTAGTCGCGCGGGTCGGTCGGCCGAGCCGATGCCACATAGCCCGAACGAGGGTTCTCCTCACCGGCCGCCCGCGTCCTGAATGCCTCATACTCGATGCTGTCCGTGCGCGTCGCGGCGCGCGACGCTCAGATCACCGCCCGAGTGGCGTGCGGGCGACCCTGCACCTCGCAGGCGATCGCCCAGATGAACCCCACCAGCTCGCGCGCCACCGCCGTGGTGACCTTGCACTTGGCCTTGCCGGCGTAATCCAGATGCCGGTATCGGGTGCACAGTCGTTTTTGCGCCGCCCAGGCCAGCGCCTGAACCGCCGGTGGGGCGGCGGCGGCCTTGCGCCGCAGGTGCGCGGTCTTGCGAGCCGGGTGCCGATAGTGCCACGCCGCCTCCACCAGCACCCGGCGCACATGCCCGTTGCCGGTCTTGGTGATCGCCCCCTGGCGCCGGCGCTCGCCCGAGGAGTGCTCGCTCGGCACCAGGCCGAGAAAACTCATCAACTGGCGCGGCGAGTCAAAACGGCTCAGATCCCCCAACTCCGCCAGCACCGTCATCGCCGTAATCAACTGCACCCCCCGCAGGCTCATCAGTGCCTCGACCACGGCACGCAACGACCAACTCGCCAGCGCCTCGCGCATCTGCCCCTCCATCCCCGCCACCCGAGCCTGCGCCTGGGTGACCGCATCCACGTACTCCTGAAACACCACCTGCTGCACCGGCTGCTCGAACGCCTGTTCCTCCAGCCACCGAAAATGCGCCTGCGTCCAACGGCTCTTGCCCGCCCGATAGACCCGCCCGTGACGCAGCAAAAACGCCCCCAGTCGCTGGCGTGCCTTCAACTCCATCGCCTTCATGTCCTCGCGCCCCCGGGTCAGGTCGCGCATCGCCTCCTGCTCCGGACCCGGCACCCACACCGGCGTCAAATCCCCCGAACGGTGCAACCGCGCCAGCATCAGCGCATCGCGCCGATCCGTCTTCACCCGATCGCCCGGCTTGCGCGGAATCAGACTCGGCGCCACCACCGCGCAGTCGTGACCGCTCTCCATAATCTCCCGATACACCCCGTATCCGCACGGACCGGCCTCGTAGCAAAAACTCACCACCTCCCCGTGCGCACTCAAACGACCGATCAGCCGACGCAGCGAACTGCGACGATTGAGTATCTCTCCCCGATACACCGGCTCGATCCGACCCGGCAACGCCACCGCCACCGCAATCGTGTCCTTGTGAACGTCCAACCCAACGTACGCGCTATACTCTCTCATGGCCTGCCCTCCTCAATGTGGCTCTGTGTCTATGGTTCTGACCTCAAACATAACCCACGTTGCTTGAGGCCAGGGCAGGTCAATCCATAATGTCTAGCCCATATCGCCAACCACTGGAAGGGGTTGTAAGTGTTCCTCGACGACGGACGCGTGGAGATGCACTCCAATGCCGTGGAGAGCTCCATCCGGCCGCTGGTGCTGAACCGAAAGAACCCACTGTTCGCCGGTCATCACGAAGGCGCCAGAGCCTGGGCCCGCATCGCCTCGCTGATCGAAACGACAAAAAATTAACGACGTCGATCCGCATGCCTACCTCAAGGCCACGCTGACAGCCATCGCCGAAGGCCATCCGGCCTCGCAGATCGACCAGTTGATGCCATGGGCCCGTAAGCCAGCATCAAACTGAAATCAACGTGACGTAGCCACACCGCTTAGCACTGGCCACTGAAATCGTAAGGATGTACCTTGTTCTTGCAGCTATTGAACTAGAGCAACGGGGGGAAGATCCAATGACCGACGATGGAGTACTCGCGCACGGGGAATTAGGAAAATTCAGCGGCCGCTATTCTTATGGTGGAGGCGCAGGTCGTGGCCGTGGCATGAGCGCTCGAGAGTTTCTCGAACAACCAACCGCAGCCGCTATTAGCGACCCGCTTTATGATCTGCAGACGCCAGTCTATAGGTCGGAAGCCGCCACGGGTGGCTCGGACTCAGTCGGATTTACTTTGCACATTGATATCGACGGAAGCGACTCACTCGCCGTAGTTAGCGGTACGGTAATAGTGGACGATCATTCAAAGAAGCACTTCATCGGTCGCGTTACTAAAAATAGCGCATCAAGTGAGGGCAGGGACTTGCTGGTCGAGGATATGACTCTTAGATGGCCTGGTATTGGTAACAGCATTCAGTGTCTGGAAATAGAGCTGTTGCTCTGTGCGCCCGCACCGCAGGCGCGGGTTAGATTCAAGGCCAATGATCGCACGTTCGGCCCTTTCACGGCAGACAGAGAGTCCGCGTTTTTTCGAGAAATCGAATTCGAAATTGATCATGAAGACGGTGCAGCCGATGTAGAGCCCTTCAACACGCTCACACATCCTGATCGACCGCTTGACTTGCGTGAAGAAGAACTCACCTTGGAGACCACATTTGCCAAATCGGGCATCCTTGTGAATCGCTCTGCTCAAGGAAATGTTGTCGCCACCGCTGAAGCGGGTCCCAACAAACGTTGGAATGAAATGGAGTTGCACGATGCCATGGACAACCATTGGAGTGCATTTGCTAGCCGTCCCCAATGGAAGATGTGGATCTTTCTTGCGGAGTTGGCCGATAGTGACGACCTTGGCGGCATAATGTTCGATGGGGACATCGATGAACCTGGTGGCGTAGATCGGCAGGGTACCGCGCTGTTTACGAAGTCGCCGTTTTTTCACAGCATTGTCGGTGCCTATATCAAGGCCAATCCACCGGAAACGGAAGCGGTGAAGCGAGAGCTGTTTTTCAATTTGATCCACGAAAGCGGCCATGCCTTCAATCTTGCCCACTCTTTCCAAAAAACACGTGGAATTCCTTGGCAAGCGCCGCACTGGGCACCAATGCAATCGAAATCCCAAGCGTTGTCGTGGATGAATTACCCGGATCGTGCCTCGCCGGGCCTCAACGCCACCTGGTTTTATGATCGCTTCCGATTTCGGTTCGATGACAACGAAAATTTATTTCTCCGTCATGCGCCTGAAGATCTTGTGCAAATGGGCGCGGAAGACTGGTTTGTCAATCATGGCCGCGTTTTGCGCGGCAGCTTAGATCAACGTCTGCAGCTTACGATTCGTGGCCGCAAAGCCATGTTGGAGCTGGGAGAACCGGTAATCTTGGAGTTGAAACTGAAAAACATCAGCGATGAATCTGTCGCCGTTCGCCAAAATCTTGCGGCTAGTGATGGATTTGTAGAATTCGCCGTGACAAATCCGACAGGTGAGCGGCGACCATTTATTCCGGTTATTCACACACGTGCGCGCCTTTCCGACGCGCTGCTTGAACCTGGCGGGGCAATGTACGAACCTGTAAGGCTCACGATTGGTCGGTTAGGCTGCCCCTTCAAGCGACCTGGCCCATACAGGATTGAGGCGAGTTACATAAATTCAGATGGTGGTACTGCTGCGGCGGTTATGCAGCTTTGGATTAAACCACCAGCTAGCTATGAAGACTGGCCGACGCTCAAGGAGTTATTTCATGCCCGCGTGGGGAGGGTCTTGGAAGTAGGAGGTAGCCGAGTAATACAAGAAGTTAACGAGCGGCTTTCTTGGGTCGCTGAACGCCTTGGCCCGCAACACCCAATTCAGCATCACTTAGCAAAAGTCATAAATACACCATTTGCGACGCCTTTCAAAATATTGACGCAAGAGCAAAATCGCATAGAGTTATTGGACCCGGATCCAGAAGGGGTTCAGCGAGCCCTTGAAAAAGTGGTTAAGGACCCAAGCGCTGCTGACAGCGTGGGCCATATCGAATTCCACCAACTTGTAGATTGCTATACCGATTGCGCCATCCAGTTACAAAACAAAGTGGCAGCGCGAGAAGCCCAGCGAAGCATTTTATTCCTGTTCGAGTCACGCAATGTCGTCAAGCCGGTGGTTGACAACATCAAACGCAGAATCAATGAACTGACATAAGATAGAAACGTTTTACGAATTTTATTGGATTTCGCAGTTGTGGACTTGGAGTTCGAAATACCTGAATAATTCGTTGCCCGCATTCCTCCGATTATTCCTTTTTGCGGAATGTGATCGGTTCTAGCGCGCGTTTCTCGGGTAGCATTAGGATGGTCCGTTGCGGATCGTAGCAGATGAGAGCGATTTTGAGAAACCGAAATCTAACGCACATAGGCATATCGTGAAACACCAAACGTGTCAAGCGGGGGTGTTAGGGCTATGTGCATAGCAGATGCACCATTCCGGCGATTTCTCGCATCTTTTTTGGTATGGGATTTGTATTACCATCTTAGAAATGAAATTGACCGCAAGAGGATAAAATAGATGAAATTTTTGTATTTGGCGTTAGTGGTATTTTTTTCTAGCACAAGACTACACGCGGCGGACCATCCCGTGGTACTTGATCACACCACCAAGTCTCAATCTACGGTCAATCTTCTCGTTAGCAATAACGATACAATAACTTTTCAGATAACCAACACCAACCCGTACTGCTTTACATACAATTCTAGGATGCCAAGCAAAATTGAAGGAGAAGGTAAACGGAGTTTCCGCTCAACTGATACAGGCACTACAGTAGAAATATCAGTTACTCATCAATCAAATTTCACTAGATATGTGCTCGATATACAAAAGCGAAATGCTAACGGCTGCCAAGACGACAATAGGCTTGATGATTATACATTTTCTGTCAACGTGCAAACGCTGGGTTGGGCCATTGACTTTAGTGGCGCCTTCTATATTTCAGATTTAGTCAGTAGCAAGTACTTTCTTGAACCAGGAAAAACCAGTGAAGGTAATGACATCTTCGTTGTTCGACGAAATTCTGATGTGGAGAATTCGTTTGCACGGGGCTTGGCACTTCTGGTGCATCTATACGATGGACGAAAAGATCTAACAAAAAATATTGTCTGGGCTCCAATTTCATTCGGAATTGGTATTAATGAATCCACAGATTATTTTGTCGGCACGTCCTTGAAGTTTGGAGACGCAATGTATTTGAGTCTTGGGGCACTATTCGCCGATGTTGATGAGATACCAGTAGATCTAAAGAAAGATGGATTTACCACGAACGCAAACGCTTTGGATACACTTGGCAGCAAGAGTGATTCCGGTCTATTCATCTCGTTCTCTTACGCCTTTGGCGGAGAGGCAGCGTCTGCACGATTTACTGGGCTGTTCCCAGGCACAACGGGATCGGATGATAGTGCTGAGCCGACTGTTCGATAATTCTGGGTTGAAGGGCGCAAAAAAACCGTGTCCGCTCGCTAATCACACTGCAATACAATCGACAAGGTTTAGGACGCCGAGCACTGGATTCGCGACGATCCTACTGTCAGAACCCTGGCGATGTCGTCTTGTTGATCGGCACAGCGCTTTCTGGCCTGGCCGTCGGTGAGGGCGCCATCGATTGCGATAAGTAGCGTAGTCATTGGCTCACTGCAATCCGACCGCTACGAGAAGCCTGAATTTTTTGATGGTAGTGAAACAACGTGGCCAATTGGCCACGTGTCCCGAGTGTGGTTGTTCTTGACGAAACGCATTTTTCGCACCCGGAGCAGCGCCTTGCTTCCGTGCTTAGTGTCGTGGAAAGAGGCGGAACACGTGATAGAGTTGAAGCTGCTAGCAACATCGTGAAATTGCACTGAATTCGGCATTTTGAAATTGTGGGTTTTCGCGAAGGTGTCTTGGTGGCCGCGATCACGAGTCTGTTTTGCTGTCTTTCAGCAAGCGCGTCTGACTGGCCGCCTTGTTGGCGTTTCGGCACCCTCGTTCCGAGCAGTGTGGCTGATGGTGCACATTGCGCGGGTCCAGGCGAAACAACCGCCCACATTTCAAACACTAGCGTCGTCCTCGCTGGGTCATCGATCAGCCTCCTGGGGCTGCTGCTGATGCCACCACCGCCACCGAATCGGCACGGCGAACGACACCGCGCCGAAGAAAACGACAATTTCAGAGTGATGGAATTACTGCATTTTCAGACTGCTGGTGACAGAAGCGGATGTGTACTCGCGACTCTCATTGCCGGAGCAAAACCGTTCCCGATTAATTTCTCGGAAAAGATGGTTTTCGTCTCCGAAGCGGATGAAGTGCTGCTATATCAGGAATTATTGGCCGCAGGGTATTTTGAACTGGTTTGATCATGCACCGGATACCAAAGGCGCGCGGCGATCGAAAATGGAATGAATCTGTATCCCTGGGTTTCATGGGTGGCGAATCGGGACCGAAACCGCTGATTCGCTACCCCAGATCAGCCGCGGGGGCCGGTTACAGGTGGTCGATCGGGCTACGAATAGCTCAAACCCGGTCGCCCGCCACCGCATTTCGGGCACTTTCTTTGCCAGATACCCGAGCCATTTGCACCATACAGGCAGCCGCATGCGTCGCATTCGAGCTCGTAAACGACCTGATTGTGATCGTTTCCTGGACTATCCGTCCGCCTGATGACGGTTTGCCCGTTCCTGTTTCTGTAGCCCTGTTCGGTCGTCCCGGCGCCGCCCTGAGCTTTCGGTGCGTCGTTATTGACTCCATCGAGCACCATTTCGTTCCAGTTTGGTGGCGGCCCGTCCGTCAGTAGCTTGACGACCGACTGGCGCGCCACGTCAAAACCGCTCTCGAATGCGGCCTTGCGCTCTTGCTTTGAGGACTGTTTCTTCTTGCCACGGTTGTGAACGATCGCCGACCGTGCTTTGTACAGTGCCTCCACATCCCTGAACACGCGCAAACGAGTTTGCTTGGCTTTTTTCAGAAAACAGGCCGCCCTCATCTTCAGCTTGAAACTGATTTCACCCTGATCGAGTTCGTACATCTGCTCCAGCGCGATCGCCACGTCCAGTATCCGGTCATCGGTCTGGAACGGCCCCCGCCGCGCGAGCGCTTCGGCGAGCCTTGCAATGACCGGCGCACAGGCCCGGTATCGCTCGCCGGATCGATCCGCGAACGCCCTTGCCGCGTCGTCGATCGCCTCCCGCCGCGCTTCGACAGGTCGCCCGAGCCGGCCCCGCGACCACGACGAATAACCCGCACTATAGCTGCGATGAGCAGCCTCCTCCCCGAGAAGGAGGCACGCCGTTCGATGCAGGCGGCGGGGAACCGTTGCAAGGCGGACTATCGGCGCCGCATGAAACAGCGCCAACAACTCGACAAATGCCTCGGCATCCTCGAAGAACGAACCACTCCGGCCCCATTTGGACCGCGAATCGTCACCCTTGTCGCAAAATTCGGGTTCCCATCTAAACGGTTTCACAATGGCTGCGACCGACTTTCTGCCATAGAGTGTGGAAACGCCCGGGGCCAGTTTCTCGAGCATGCGCGCATCGAAGTACACACCCAGCAGCTCGAACGGCACAATCATCAAGCCATCCCCGATCCGGATGTCTTCACCGACGCTGAGCCCCTGTAACAGCACGACGTGGTATCCAATCAACAGCTCGCCGGCAGCGGATTCCCGATTGGCACCGCCGAGCGGTTCGAGCAACTGACTCAGCTCGGAACAGGCGACTCTGAAACCGCTTTCACCCGTTTCCTCGCTGCGCGCCATCAGCCCGCCGATCATGTCCGACGGGCTCCAGATGCCACCGGAATTGGGAAGTCGGAGCCAAATCTCGCCGTCGCTGGATGAGTTCACCAGCGTCGACCATGCGGGGTGTGCGGCCAAAATGCGCTTCACCTCGGCCAGCGCGGCCCGAATTGGTCCGTAACGTTCCTTCTGGAAGCGCGACTTTCCGTGACATGCTCGCCAGTAAAAGCCCTGCAATTCGCCGGAAAGATCGCGGAACTCACTCCCCGGGGCCAACCCAACTTGGCCGCGGGACCATTGTGCGCCGTGCCGGTCCAGTTCGTCCGTGTAGTGGTCTTGAATTCGATGCAGGGCTTGCAGGGCTCGCGCCAACTGCTCGACCCAACCTTCAAGCTTGAACTCGCTCGCCTTCATCGAACTATCCGGCCCCATCCGTACTCCCACTTGGCTCATCACATCGTCCCGTCCGCGGTGGCGAGCCGCATTTTATCTGCTTCGCCCCTCGCTTCAAGACTGAAACGGCAAGGGCCACAGGCATTTTGTCATGAAGACTTCGGGCGGCGTTGGCATCGCCCGCGGCTATACGAACCCTAAAACGAGCCGGAAATGGAACCCGGCCGATCACTTTTTGTTCAGATTCTCAACTCGGTGATCGCCTACGAGTAGTCGCCAGCTCCCTATAACGACGGCTTGCTGAGGGCGTTCCTCGACGACGGGCGTGTCGAGCGGGATACCAACAGCGTGGAGAATCTTATCCGCCCAGTTGTCCTCAATCGCAAGAGCGCACTCGTTGCCGACAACGCCTCGGGTTCGGCAGCTCGGGACCGTATCGCACCGATGAGCGAAACGCGAAGATGGATTCGGCGGTTCTTTGGGGCATCCCCCGCCCGCATCGGCGGTTCTCCAGAGAATCCGCGCGGACGCTCCAGAGAATCAGGGTGGTTCTCCAGAGAATCGCGCAAAAAAAACACGCGCTATTTCAACAGGATAGGCCGAGTTTCGATCGACATTCGCTCCATCCGGGGTACTCCTGTCGGTATCCGACGGCAATTCGCCATGCGCCTGTCGGTCTATGACGCCAGGAGCGCAGTCAACGGTAGGTCAAAGTAGGACTTGGAGGATCGGGCATCGGAGGTGCGTCCGGTGTGAGAGCCGAGCCGCCGAAGGGCGTAGAAAGGGCCCAATCCAGGGTACAGAACGAAGGGGTAAGGGTTCCCGAGGTGGAACCGAAGGGAAGCCGCCGCGGCGAATGAGTGGACCAGACACGGCGCGCCAGTAACGAAGGTGGCGTTCGCGAATGCGGACGCCGGCGAGCCGAGGCGCAGCCCAAGGCCGGCGCAGCCGGCGAGGGCAAGCGAGGCACAGGCGGACACGGGTGAACCGGGATACCGGCGCATTGCACGACGGCGACGGACTGGCGGGCGGCGGTGAGCGGAGCGAGCCGCCGGGTCAAGCGGAGCGCGAAGTGAGCGTAGCGAACGGAGGGGCGAGGGATGCCCGCCCGAAGGGACAAGACCGCGGAGCGGGCTTGGCAGGGGAGCCCGGTCGCGAAGCGACGCCTCCAGAATTCAAACAGGAATCCGCGACACCCAAGTGACGGTCAACAGCAACGCTGGAACCTGCTGGATATTTTCGACTTGCCTGAACAGAAGGAACAGAAGGAACGGAAGGAACGGAGGGTCGAGCTGGTCGCGGAGGTGAACGGCGGCGCAGCCGCCGCTCAGAGCGACGCCGCAGGCGGCGCGCTGAAGAAGGCGCGCGGTGTAACGGCGGAGCGAGGGAGCAAAAAAAAACGCGGACCGCATCGCCGGTGTGGCGACGCGGCCCGCGAGGTTGACGCGTCGAGTCAGGCGGCGACATTAATTCTGTGAACCGGAATACCCAATTGTTGAGCTTTGTCGAGAAGGTTCTCGGAAATCCCGGAACCGGGGAACCCGATGACTCCTTTCGGCAGCAGACTCAGCAGTTGGTCGTTGCGCCGGAACGGTGCGGCCCGTCCGTGCGCGTTCCAGTCCGGCTTGCACACCACCTGGTGCACGCCTTTCGATTCGGCCCAACGCGCCGCGATCTTCTCGGCACCCGGCCCGCCGCCGTGCACCAGCACCATGTCCGGATACTTACCGCGCACGCTGTCCAGTGCCGAGCAGATCGCGTTGGCGTCCTCGACGGGCTTGGAGCCTGCGACGGCGACCAGCGTTCCCTGTGGCAGATGCGCTTGAGTCTTGTCGCTCTCTCTGGCGCGGAGGAAGTCCCGGGCATCGATCGCCGCGGAGGTCAGCTTCGAGGTACGGCTGGTGTGCGATCCGTGTCTCGGACGCCAGGTCTGCCCGGTGTCGAAGCGGTAGCGTTCGGCGGCGGAGTCCCTCAACTGCTCGAAGGCGTCGCGTCGGTCGCCGAGATGCTGCGCCCGCTCGATCACCCGTTCCAGTTCCCAGGCGTTGATCTCGGTGCCGTCCTGTGCGGCCTGCAGTTCTTTCAGTTTCGGGGTGAGCCGATCCACGGCCCGGTCCAGTCTCACGGTCTGCATGTGTAGTGTGTTGACGAAGCCCCACAGCAGCGACTCGCGTTCATCGGCAAGCTGCACACCGTCCGGTGCGATCAACTCGATGAAGGTGTCCAGGATGCTCTCAACGCCGATGAGGGCTTCGGTGCGGTCCCAGATGGCTCTTGGATCGGGCTCGTCCCTGTTCGGCGCTCCTCCGAAGCGTTCCAGGTTTTCGCAAATGACAGCGGTCGGAGAGACGGACTGATTGTGTTCAAGTGTAAGCATCGAAGATTCCTTATATATGTATCGCGCCGGAGAATTCCGTCGTGATGATTTAAAAAGACACGCGCGCGCAGTGCGGTCATCCGCGTAGCGGATCGGAACGCAGTGGAGAACCCGCAGGGTTGACGCGCGAGCACGTGTGGCAGACTGGGCCATCACGGAGGAATAAAAAAACTTCAAACCCTGCGACCCATTCTTCAGACCCCGGCGAAGCCGCTCCCACTTTCTGAAGGCGGTTCCGTCGCGAGCAAGGCCAGGCGCCGTGCGAGCGGTTCGGATCCGAAGGCTCTCAAATCGTCATTGAAGTCATTGCCCGCGGGAAGCAGAACCGCGGTCGCGATGCCGAGCCTGGTACACCGCAGTTGCAGGTGACGGGCCGCGCGCTCGCCGTGCTTGTCGCGGTCCTGCGCGATGATGAGCCGCGAAATGTTCGTCGGCGGAATGAACGCGCCGAGGCTGCCCGCCGAGAGTGCCGCCGCGGCGAGCGTGTCGGGCGAGACCGTGACCAGCGAGAGCACGGTCTCGATGCCCTCGCCCACCAGCAGCGTGGATGCGCCGCCCATATCACCGAACCGCACGGCCAGTCCGTGGAAACGACCAAGCGCCTTGCGCGGGCGCGAGACACGGGCCTGGGCCGGGCGGTTCGGATCGAGCCAGGTCCGGTGCACGCCCGCGAGCTCCGCGTCGTCCCCGGTGACGGCGGCGACAAGCGCGGGGAAGCGGCGCCAGGCGCCGGCATCGGTCCGGTAGGGCAACGCGTGGTGGAACCGCAATGCCGGGAACCGGCAGCGGTGAATGGCCCGGGCCTGGAGATAGGCCTCAGCGTGTGTGTTCTGGATGGGGCGGCAACGGTCCCACAGGTTGCGGGCGGCCTCGGTGCGGTCGTACGTATCGTGGCGGGACGTGGCCGGCGGAACGGGTTGCGCCAGGAACCGGCGCGCCTCGGCGAGCGCCTCGCGCAGCGAGTGCGCGTCGGTGGCGTGCCGGATGAGATCCAGCAGGTCGCCGTGCTGGCCTGTGGCGCTGTCCTGCCATTTCCCCGGTGTGCCGGGCGGCGCCAACCGCACGAAGAGCGAGCGGCCCTTGGCGCCGTGCACGTCGCCGGCGCACCAGTACCGGCCATTGCGTCGGCCGTTGGGCAGGTAGAACCGGCAGACTTGTTCTGCTCGCGCCGCGAGCGCGGCGGCGGTGTCGGCGGCGTTCATCGGAGCGCCGTGGCAGGGCATTGCGCCGAAACGGCGCGAGGGGATGGGGAAGGTGAACGGATCATCGGGTTTGCTCTCCGCGGGAGGGATCGCCCCGGTCCCGGTCGGACTCGACCGCCCGACGGGGAGAGGCGCGGATAAACGGCCCTGGGATCGGGCGCGCAGTGCAGGCGGGATACCGGCGGGTGATGTGGCGGCGGTTGGCTGCATGAGAAAAAGCCGACCCCCGCCGTGATGGCGAGGGCCGGCCTTCGGGGCGCCACGGGCGTGGCTGGACGTCAGAACGACAAGTCGTCGACCGAATCCTGGGTGGCGGCGGGAGCCTGCGCGGCCTCGGTCGGAACCTCGGGCGCGCCCGAGCCGTTGGACGCCTTGGCGCCGTTGGGCTTGTCCAGGAACTGGACGCGCCCACCGGGGGCCAGCCGGATCTCGGTGGAGAACCGGTCGGTCTCCTCGCCGTCCTTGCGCCAGCGCCGCGTCTGCAGAACGCCGGAGACGTAGACGAGCCGTCCGGTCGTGGCGTGCTTTTCGAGCATGTCGATCAGCCCGGGCTGGAACGTGACCACCCGGTGCCACTCGGTTTTCTCGACCCGCGAACCGGAATTTCGATCGAGATACGACTCATCGGTCGCGATGCTCATATTGGCGACACGGCCGCCGTTTGTGAGGTGATTGATGGTGACATCGGCGCCCAAACGCCCGATGACTTCTGCGCGATTCAAACCAAACATGGTAGATCTCCTGAGGTACTGGTTAATGACAAAGGGTTGATGAACCGGGAGCGGACTCTCTCGACCCTGTCCCCGATTCACCCTCCAGGGGCTTCGCCCCACTCTCACTCGGTCGGATCGGAGGAAGAACTCAACGCCTCCCTTATGGCCAAATCGGAAAGGCCAAGTTCGCCCAGCAGCGATTCGGTGTCGCATGCCGGCGGGTGCGAGTCGTCCAGGAGGGACGTGCTCTCTTTGGATGCGTCGGCGACCCGGTCGGTGCGTGAAGGCGTGTTGAAGTCCAGCGGCACGGGGTCCGCGCCGGTACGGGCAAGGTGATTCATGACAGTCTCCGCAGAAGGGTTGGAAAACCCCCGGAACCTCTCTCCGCTCCGGGGCGCTTGCCCCGGCCAAGCCGATCTCCAACGCCGGGCTCTGCCCAGGGCTCGGCCACGGTGCGTGCCGCATGCAATGCCAGCCGCAGGCTGTCCGGCCGGCGGGTTCCAGGATTGACGTCAGTCGATGAAGCTGGTGTACATGGGCGGGTGATCGACGATCACGTCCACGTCATCCAGGGACAGGCGCGCGAACGCCAGCGCGATGGCGACCTCCTCCCAGGTGTCGAATTCACCGTGGTTGATTTCCGTGGCGCGTTCGATGACGGTGAAGCTCGGCGGATACACGGCCACGCCGCGCACGTGCTCGGAGCGTTCGTAAGCGCGTTTCGCGCAGGGCTCGCACCGGGACGCCCCGAACGAGGGATTTTTGCCGCAGGAAGTACAAATCCAACGGGCGCGGCGTTCAAAATAGCGCCGGCGATTGGCGTCATATTTTTTTTCCAGATAACGGGCCTCGAGCACCGTGCACGGACCGCAGACCGGCGCGCCCTTGAAGGCCGGCGTTCCGCAACGGGTGCATCGCCCGGACGCCCGTCGGGAAGCAAAAATCCGCCGGTCGGCGACCCGGCGATTTTCAAGACACGGCTCGCAGCTTGAGCCGGCCTCCACCGGCGGCAATTTTCCGCAGCGGATGCAAAAACCCGCTTCTCTGCGCTCGCTCTGAATCGCCCGGCTTCGGCGCCGCGCCAGTCGACGCCTGGATCGAGGATCCCTGCCACCATAACGCATTCCCTTGTCGCGGGCCTGGGCGTAGCGTTCGCGTTCGCGTCTGCGCCGCCGCTCGCCGCAACGCGCGCACAGGCGCCGGTCCGGTTTGTGGGGGTGCTCGCCACACCTGGAACAGATTCCGTGCGCCAGGCGTTCCCCGGCGCGGATCCGAGCTCGTCGATACTCGGCATGGCGGGCCTTCGGATCGCGTTCTCTCCGGATGCCGGCGGCGCGGCGTTTTTCGGAACGGGCGCGCTCGGCGTTGCGGCGTTTTGCACCGCATCCCGCACACAGGCGACGCCCGGACTCGGGTGGGCGTTGACCGCACCCTGTACATTCGCCCCGTGCGATTCGCCCGGCGATGCGCTGGCGAAAGCGCTCGCGGCCGGCAGCGCGGGCGATGTCGGGATCCGCATAAGGCATCGTAATATTCTCCATCAGAGGTCGAAGAAAGACGAAGGACGGCCGGCCGGCGCCGGAGGGAGCTCCGGCGGGATGTCCCGCTCAGCGTTTTCGCGTGCGATCAGCGAACAACCCGCACGCGGCGCCGCCCCAATACTGGATTCCGGACTGCGTCCCGAGCCCGGTACAAACGATGATCTCGTTGTACGCCGGGCGCATCTCCCTGACCTCGTCCACCGACGCCACCACGGGTTTCGGCCGGGTCCTGGCGCGGGCCTTGCCGTTCGCCGACGCCGTGCCGGGCCAGTGGCGAATTTCTCCGCTGGCCATCGCCTTGAATCTCTCGACGACATAGCATCCGCCCTCGTCGATGAGGCCGCCTCCGAAATAGTGGGTCAAGAATGTCGACGCCGGAGCGCGCCTGTCGGTGTGTGTGCTCATTGCTGCCGCCTCGCTTGTGGCTGTGATCGGAAACGGCGGCACCGTCCTCTCCCGGACACCGGCCGCCGTCCCGGTCACGGCCATGCCCTGCCTCTCGGCGGCGTTCAGGCAGGAATGGGCAAAGACGGCACCGGGCCGGCGCGCCGGCGATGGATTTCAGGCGCCGCGCGAGCGCGCGGTATCATGTGCGCGGTATTCAAGCCCCGCGGCGACACGAAGGAGAAAGCGTCCGTGGCCATGGATGAAACGAAACCGACCCGGGGACAGGCAACCCTCTCCATATATAAAGAGAGTCATCCAAACTCAATGCCTCGATCAATTGAAGATGGGGTAGGCGTACCGCTTACGGATAATGAAGATGAATCCCAGGACAAGCCGGTGTTCGTGCACCGGCTGATCGCGGAAAACACCGTGGAGGCCGCCATCCAGCGCATGCAGGCCCGGAAACAGGCGCTCGCCGACGCGCTGTTCGACGGCACGGGCAAAGGCCCCCTGGCGATCTCCGAAGCGGATCTGGATGCGCTGTTCGCCGCCTCGCCCCCCTCAACGCCGGGCTGACGGAAGGTCCGCGAAGGCGCCTGCGGTCATCGGCCGGGCGATTCGCGCCGCACCCTAGTGCTACATCAACCTGATAATGTCGTATTAGCGCGACCACAAGCGTGCAGATGCGCGGCGTCGGCTCGCCGACGTATTGGGCATACGTCAAGAGACGACGGCAGATGGGCGCTTGTGATCGCGCCCTTCGGGTGGCCGCAGGCCACTGATACGACATTATCAGGTTGATGCAGCACTAGCTTGGCAATCGACCCGAACCTTGACTGCCACGGGTATCTTCTTGAGAACCCATAGGTCTAGTCGACGACGGCAACAGCATCTCGATTGGCTTCCTGGTCGGGCCAAGTCCCCAAGCGGCGGTCGATTCCTCGTCGAGCGGCACAAACTAGAGGCGCTGTTCGAC
Organism: Candidatus Rariloculaceae bacterium; assembly: GCA_965237785.1. Taxonomy (GTDB): domain Bacteria; phylum Pseudomonadota; class Gammaproteobacteria; order Steroidobacterales; family Rariloculaceae; genus UBA6522. The sequence goes on along the minus strand of OZ250159.1, from coordinate 2,726,427 downwards.
GCTCAACAACGGCACCATTCCTTGTCCCGATTGGCGCTGCAGACCCCAATCCTATCGGTGCCTGGCTTCGGTCCCAAACGCCGCGTGCGTGCCGCTATCGTCGCGAAATCGTCGTGTCGGCAGCGGCGCTTCGAGCGAAAAACTCAAAGTCCTCGGTGTTGCTGAACGGGAACCGCAGCGCACCCGGCGTATCCTCGATCCCGAGGTAGCGGCGCAGCGCCTTGTGGAGGTGCTTCGGGTAGATTATCGTGCCGTCGGCGTCGTCGCGCTCAAGCGTCGTCGGGCTGATCTTCTTCGCGAAATGCAGTTCGTCCGTCTCGCCGATCACGCGGTTCGTCCAGGTCTGGTTCTTCTCCATGACAACGTAGCTGCCGATGGGCCAATGGTCTTTCCCATTCTGGGAGTTGTAGAAGTTCGTGCGCCCGAAGTCGGATCCGATCACCAATACGAGCCGGTCGGCAACACCGTGGATTTCTGCGTAGTCCCAGAGGTAGTCCACCGAGTCGGTCAGGTTGCCCAGGAGCCACCCTTGGTCCGCATCATGTGCGTCATGGGTATCGAACCCGCCGAGCCACAGATCCGCGCTGACGGCCACCCCCGTCTTGAACGCCAGCACCGCCAATTGCGCCTGGCGGCGAAGCTCGCTCCGGTAGGTGTTGCCGGAGGACGTGGTGAACTCGACCGGCTGCTCCAGCTGGTCCTCTGCAGGAATCGCGTCGGCGTAGACCTTCAGCCCCTCCGACGCAGAGAATGCCGACTGGTAGAGGGCGCGGTTGCGGGCCTCGATGGGGAGGAGCCCGGGCGCCGATGCCAATCGCGCCGCGGTGACCGCTTGGCGCGACCTTAGCGACGCCCAGTCCGCTTCGCCGATGTAGCGATGCTTCTCATCAGCGATATCCGGCGTGGCGATGCTGCGCAGCAGCTCGGCGTTGTTCAGCCGCGTGTACCGGATCGTTCCCCCGGTCCTGGAGTATCCGCCAAAGCTCATATAGCCGACTGGCAGATCCGCTCCGTATCCCGCCGCCAGAAGTGCCGTCATCGCCGGGTAGCCCTCGGAGTTGCGTCCGCTCCAATTGTGAACGATGCCGACCGTGTGCGAGTTGGTCTGTGCGTCCACGCCGTTGATCACCAGCATCCGCTCGTAGTATTTATCGAAAAACGCCTTGTTGTTCGCGAAAGGCGCGTACGCGATGTTACCGGCTTCGCGGACCTCATCGCTCTCGGCCCAGTGGTTGATGACCGGCTCGTCCGACGTGTTCGCCTTCGGATCGCAGAAGCTCGTGGGGTCCCAACCGCCGTCCGCCTGCACGAACACGAACAGCTTCCCCAGGTAGTCGGCGGCGTCGGCAAACGGCAGCCGGAAACCGGCGGCAGCACCCCCGACCGTGGCCAGCATGCCCTTGAGCAGTTCACGTCGTCTCATCTCACGCCTCCCTACAGGTACAGGTACCGGTAGTCCATCATCAAATACGCCAGCACCACCGTCCACGTTCGTGCCACGGCCTGGGGGTCCGACCAGTCGACATCGTCAAAAAACGCGTGGACGCGATCCCAGTCCCATCCCAGCGGATTACCATTCTCGTGCAGTTCTTCCTGCCACAAGTCATCGGCTATGCCGACAAAGAAGTGCTGGTCGCTCGCCCAATCGATACGGATGTACTCCTCGTTCCAAACAAAATGATCGCCGTACGTCCCGCGTTTGCGTTCCCACACCTCCACGAACAATGCGTAGGCGTCCTGTACCTCTACCGAATCGGTCGCGACCGACGTTCCATGGAGTTTGTCGTACAACTCGACCAACTTTGACTTGATGCGGTTTGCACCAACGGAGTTTTCCGTATCCGAATGAATCGCAATCTGAAGCATCGGCAGTTCATCGCCCGCTTGATCCGCCCACGTCACCACCTCGATGGTGTAGTCCCCATCGACCGGCACGGTCATCTCCACGTCCAGCGACCCGGTGCAGTTGAGGGCAAAGTGTTCGCCCACTGGATAATTGCAATCCCCGAGTCGTTCCAACTCCTCGAGTTCAATCGTCTCGACGATTTCGCCTGCTGCGTTGCGAACGTCGAGCCGGTCCAATCGAATGTTGCGATCTTCCCGTGGTTCCTCTTGGTAAAAGTCGTTAAGAAACGTGATCGACGCTGTCTTCGAACCTGCACTCAAATGACCACGCAATGACAACGATTCTCCATCGGCTCGGGAGTGAGCCGCAATCGCAAAGGTGTCCCCAAATTCGAAGGTCGGCGTCACAGCTACATCGACACCGGCGAACAGTCGACGCTGCTCCTCCGGCAGCAGGTACAACTCTCGCATCACAATGGGGTAACTCGATCGCAAGGCATGGCTCTGCGCTACTCCCGCCATCACAGACGTTAAGTCTCGTGCCCGCTCAATGACACCGTCTGAGTCGATACCGCCGTACAGCAGTGCGTAGCCGCGATCGGCATTCGTCAGATGGCTTTGTCCATCAGTCTCTGGGCGGGAGTGCGATCCGCGGGACCTCCCCCACTGGAATCCCGCGAGCGCAAGGGTCTTACGCGCTAACTCCTCCGGGGTCAACAGACGCCTGGCGCCGACGTTTCCCAAGCCTATGGCCCGCACCGGTTCGTCCTCGGCCACCGACTCGGCCCGGAACCACTTGGAGACGACGATTTCAACAAGCAGATCCTTCAGGTTGTGGGGCGACCCATCGTGAAATCCCGACCGAAATCCGTTCGCAAGCCGCGTTACCTCCGCAGCCTGGGCGTTGGAGGCCAGCAGCAGACCCTGGAAGTCCGCGTCATTTTCGTTCTCGGGCGGCTCGGCGACCTCGGCACCCATGACGGCAGGCCACCAGAAACTCACCGCGGCCTCGGCGAACCGCTCATCGGCGACGATTTGCTGTGCAAGCCACTGCAGGCTGTTGTGGGCGGTGGCAGGCGAGCCGCCGTCGAATCCCGGTGAACGCATGTCCCGATACCATGTATCGGCCTGGCGATAGAACGGCCCCGGCATCCACGCCTGCAATGTCGTGCCCTTTTTGCCCTCCTCCAATACCCAGGCTTCCAATTCGACACTGTATTCGCCGTCTGCTTCGACTGTAAGGGGTAGAAGGAGCATTTCCCGACAGTCGTTAAGAAAGTAAGACTCATCCCTCGCGTTTCCGCAACTTGCCTCCGGAGCCAGATCCTTCGTCTCGAAGCGGTGCACCACCATCCCGTTCAAGTCCCGGATCGCGACATTGCCGAGAAGGAGGTGAAGTTTGGTGTCCCCCTCGAAGGTGCGAACGTTCTTTAATCCGAGTTCGTTGTCCTGGCCGGCGAACAAACTCACTGTCCCCAGCACGGCGACCGATTGTTCCTTTGTACGTACGTCCACCGGGATGTCAATACGACCTGAGGGCGCGTACTTGTAGAATTCGTCGAGAGAATCCAGCCCGCCCCACTGATCCCGGTACATACCGTCGTCCCCGTAGTTCTGGAACGCGCCAGCGACAGGGTCCATGACAATGTGGCACACGGTGCAGGCCGGATTGTTCATCGTGGGATTGTTCGTGTCCGCCAGCGCAACCGGGTCTGTGGTTCGAGAGGCAGACTTTTCAATATCCAAACCCAGGAAATGGTAGTACGTCCAGCGCGAGCGGGCACGGTTACGGTTCGTCACCGTCGTGGGATAACGCTGCAGAAAAACCTTGGTATTCAGAATTCCGGCATGGGGAAACTCTGTCGCACAAGGACCAGGATCAACCACGAAGGCGCCAAATTCTCTTCGTTCCACCTCCATTCCTTCGCATGGACGATAATAAGTGGCGACTTCCGAAGGCTTGAATTCGTGAGCGTTTTCCGGATTCTCGAATGTCGTTGCGGCACCGTATGCTTCTGCGGCCTGCGGGTTCGCCATAATGTAATCGGCCGTGAGGATTTCCGTGTATGGCAGGTCGTTCTCCACGACGTGCGCAATTAGTTCGAGTGGTGCTCTGCGAAATCCATATTGCGCTTGTGCGACATATCTATTGGCGGCTTCGATACTGCCCTCGAGTTGATTCAAACTGTATATCTTCCTCGGAAATGCAACGAAGCCATCACCGTCGTTGTCAAGAATCCTGTAGTCCCGATCCGTAAACAAACTGTCATTGCTTGCGCGGATCAGGAACTCATGGAACTGTGGCCCCGTCATCAGTCCGCGAACCGCCGCTCGCAACGCCTCCTCGCTCGCATCGTCCTCCTCGCCCGCGTCCTGTATCGCCGCGTACTCGGCCTGCGTCGGAACCCGTCCCGCGAAAACAATTGCCGCGCGCCGTAGAGTGCTCCGGGCCGACTCCATCGTCACACCCTCGAACAGCGTCTCCGGCGTGATCGCCACCGGCGCCACCGCCTCCCCCAGCATCCCCAGGAACCGCTCCAGGCTCTTGTAGTCGTCCGTCCCCGCCGGCGCCTGCGGGCCGCCGCCGTGATCCACACCCTGCACCTTGTTCAGAATATAGGTCGCGGGATCCTCGACCTGATCGTCCTCCCCCAGTACGGCGATGAGCGCCTCGAACACCGCCAGGTTCAGCGCCGCATGGCCCTCCACCGTGGACGGGGAGAACTGCAGCCGGGAGATCGGCGTGTCCGCCGGAAATCCTCCCGCCCGATGGCAAAGGATGCACTTGGCCTGCACGATCGGCGAGACCTCCGTGCCGAACACGTCCTCCACCGTTTCCGTGTCGGACGTCTCCGTGTCCGTTGCGAACACTCCCACCACCGTTTCGGTAACAAGCACCGGCACCGTGGACAGGTTCGAGAGGTGACCCGTGGGACTGGACAGCAGGCTCATCACCTGCAGCGGCTGCCCGGACTCGACGATCAGCTGCCACTCACCGGTCCCCTCGCCCAGGGACCCCCGCAGGCCGGCGCCGGTGCCTGTCTGAAGCTCCGCCGCCGTGTATGTCATCGACGCCCCCGCGGGAAGCGTTACCGCCACCCCGTCCCCGAGAGACTCACCCTGTGTGTCGACGCCCGAGATTGCGACCCCGGCAGGTTCGATCCCCGGGTTGATCAGCCGCAGCACACTCTCCTGTTCCGGGCTGCCCTGCGGGTTGAACATCGCCACTCGGTGGCGCGTCCCCTCGCTCGGCGCCAGATCGTGCATCGCCGTCAGCAGTCCATCCCAGGCGTTAACGTACGACAGCACCTCGATGTCAACATCGCTCGTCAGTTCCAGACGCCAGTCGCCCTGTCCCGCGCCGGTGCCCCCGGCCAGTCCCTTGCCGGGGTTGCCCTGTTCCAGATCGTTCGAGGTAAAGTGCACCGCCTCCCCGGCGCCGATCGGCAGCACCAGCGGGGCGTAGTCCCACTGCGTGTCGTCGTGCGCCTTGACACGCAGCTCCCCGGCCGTGTCCGTGCGGTTGATTACCCGCACGAGCCCCTGGCGGCCCAACGGGTCCGATGCCGCCGGCAACAGTGGCACCCCGTGGATGCCCTGTGCTTCGTTCAACGGCACCGTGGACAGGTTCGTCAGGTGACCCGTCGGGCTCGAGACCAAACTCATCACCAGCAACGGCTGTTCGGACTCCACGATCAACCGCCACTCGCCCGTCCCGTCGCCCAGCGACCCCCGCAGGCCAGCCCCGCGGCCGGACTCAAGCTCCGCTGCCGTGTACGTCAGCGACGCCCCCGCGGGAAGTGTCACCGCCACCCCGTCCCCGGGAGCCTCTCCGCGGCTGTCGATGCCCGTGATCGCGACCTCAGCCGGTTCGCGCCCCGGATTGATCAGCCGCAGCCGGCTCTCCTGGTCCCAGTTATCCGCGGGAATGAAAATCGGCACCCGGTGCCGGGTCCCCTCGCTCGGCGCCACGTCGTGCATGGCCGTGACCAATCCGTCCCACGCACGCACGTAGGACAGCGCCTCGATGTCCAGGTCGCTCGACAGCTCCAGACGCCAGTCGCCCACGCCCGGCCCCGTTGCGCCGAACAGGCCCTTGTCCGCGTTGCCGTTCTCAAGATCCGCTGACGTGACGTGCGCCGTCTCGTTCGGCCCGATGGTGAGCCTCAGCGGGCCGTACCGCCGACCGCTGTCGTCGATCGCTACGATGCCCACCTCTCCCGCTTCGGCGGAGCGGTTGAGGACATGCGCGATGCCCTGGCGTGCGTGAGCGTCGGACGCAGAGGGAAGGAACGGAATCGCGTGCGTCGCGATGGTGTCCGCGGAGGCCGACGCGCCCCATGCATCCGAAACCAGCAGATCCGCGTGAGCGGCGGCGTAGTCCAGGACCGGGCCTTGTCGCGGGAGGGTCGGCGTGAACATCCCCGACCAGCCGAGCGGGGCAACCATGTCTAGCCGGTCTGCTACGCCCCCGGCACTTGACAGCGGATCATGTCGTCCGTCGATGACAAGCTCGATCACGTTGCGCATGCCCGGAGCGGGTACCACCGGACACGACAGCTGCACGTCCGCTGAACTCAGCGTTGACGCGTACAAGGTGCTGCCCTCGCCGGACTGCAACCGGGCGTGCGCCATCGACCGCCGGCGCTCGTACTGCGCGCGAATAAGCTCCGCGCGCTGCGCCTCGCGGGCTCGCTGCGCGTCCCGCGCCGCCATCTCGCGCCACCAGTCACCGTCCTGCGCCGTCGCCAGAGGGACGAGCAAAGCACCGACCGCAACCGCGGCGAGAGTCCGGGCAACAACGTTCATACGCCTATCCACACCTGGCCAATCCAGGGAAAGGTCTGACCAACATTCCTTGCCAGACAGAACCTTGCAGTATACATCCGGTCGATATCGCGTCTTGCCACCGGTCCCTGATCGAACTCGGTCTTGCAGCGCGTTTCCGGCAGCTAAAAATCGGACGTGAGCCAGAGCAACCGTCAACTCGGGTGTATGGACTGAAAGATTCAAGCGGTGTTCCTGCTGGTCTGTCTCTTCATCGACACCATCCATAAACCTCGCGTTGGCGACGACGTCATCGCGCTGTCGGAAGCCGCGTAGTTGTCGCCATCGGTGCCGACCGCTGAATGCGAACGGATGCACGAGGCTGAGCCCGCTCCGCCCTGACCGCTTGCGCTTGAGTATTGCTCCGCGGGTATCGACTGCTGTCAACTGAAACCCCTTCTTCGCCCAGTCGATTTCCACCCTTGCGATCGTTTCCAATCAGTCCGCTCCGTCATCGATTGCAACGACCCCGTGATTCTGGGCCGCGAGGCCGTACACACGAAGCGGGGCGAACCATCTCATCAAGCCCGTGTCTGGATATACGTTTCCTGACTGGCTAGAATCGATCTAAGGGTAAGGGCTTGAATTCAAAAGCGGAGCAGTTCCGGCCAAACCTTCGAACCCGCTGTAGAGCAGGGTCGTTTCAGTCGCTGGGGGGAAACAGAACGATGCGGATGCGAACGATGACGATGGCTTTCGCGCTGAACCTGCTTCTCGCCGAGGTCGCCCTGGCAGTCACCGCGGGCGACATGGCCCCGGATTTCACGCTGCCGGTGCTGGGTCGCGAATCCGACAGGTCGCTCTCCGACAGCCACGGCAAGGTACGTTATGTCGATTTCTGGGCCTCTTGGTGCCCACCCTGCCGGGTGTCGATACCGGAGATCATCGCCCTGCAGGAGGAGTTCGCCGGGGACCGTTTCGAAGTCATCGCGATCAACGTCGACGAGCGCACCGAAGACGCGCTGAAATTCGTCGAACGCTATACGATGAACTACTTCAACTTGAGTGACCCGCAGGGCAACATCGCGGAGGCCTACGCCCTGCGGGGCATGCCCGTCTCGTTCGTCATCGATCCCGAAGGCCGCGTGACGATGGTGCACGTGGGGTTCAGACGAGGCGATATGGAGGGCATTCGGGCGCACATCGTCGAACTGCTCGGCCGAGTCCCGTCGGAAGAGCCGTGAGGCGATCGTTGCGCAGCCTGCTTAGCGGCGCAGCCCTTGCCCTGTGGCTGTGTGCGTGCTCAAGCGTGCAGCCCTGGGAGCGCGGTACGTTGGCCCGTCCGGAAATGCAGCTGGAACCCAACTCACTGCAAAGCGGCCTTTACGAACAGGTCTACGACAGCAAGGAAGCCTCGAGCGGGGGTTCGAAGACCGCCGGCGCCGGATGCGGCTGCAATTGATGTGAAGTCCTCTTCTCCGCTGGCGGCACTGACCATGGCCGCCATGTCGCTTCCGGCCTTCTCGGCGACACAGCCGGTGGAATCGAACATCTCCATGGGCGTCTCCAACTATCAGGAGGCTGATATCCCGCGGCACGACGTCGTGGGCGGAGACAATCGGCGATACGACATCGATATCCGTCAATTCAGGCTGCTGACGCCTGTGGGACGGAGTTGGAGCCTCGACCTCGGCGTGTCTCAGGAAACCATGTCAGGCGCTTCACCCTGGGCAACCGTCAGGGGATCGGATGGAGAGGCGGATCTGATCATGAGCGGCGCCACCATTGAAGATTCCCGCACCGAGGTGAGCGTGTCAGGGTCGCACTATGGCGAAACCCGGAGCACGGCCCTGACGCTGACCCGCTCAAGAGAAGACGACTACGAGGCGGACGCGCTGTCGCTCTCCGGGGAATGGGCGTTCAACGGCGAGCTAACGACGCTGTCGCTGGGCGGGAGCTATTCGAGCGACATCATCGAACCCAGCGATGCCGCCCTTTTCGGCCGAGTGATGCGGGAGGAACGAGCGACGCGCTCTGCCTCCGTCGGCATCGCTCAGGTTCTGGACCGCATATCGGCTATCTACGTCGGGCTGAGTCTGACCGACCACGCGGGTTATCTGTCGGACCCCTACAAGCTGCGCGATATCCGCCCGGGGGCGCGGTTCGAACGGGCCCTGAGCGTTCGCTATCGGCGCTTTATGCTCAGGCCGAACGCCGGCCTGCACCTGGACTACCGCTACTTTGACGACGACTGGGGCATTGCCTCGCATACGCTGCACACCTCGTGGTACCAGAATATCGGCGCCGTCTTCCAGCTTGTCCCCAACCTCCGCTATTACAGTCAGTCGGCAGCCGAATTCTTCGTGCCCATTGACGATTTCCTCTTGCCGCCGGACATGAGCCAGTCCAGCGACTTCCGGTTGTCCGCCTACGGTGCGTTGACGTTCGGCCTCAAGGGCATCATCCAATGGCCGCAGTGGTCGCTCACCATGAGCGTCGACCGCTACATGGGCAGTCAGAAATACGGGCTGGTATCCGGACCCGAGCACCCGGCGCGACTCGACTTCACGCTTGGGTCCATTCACGTCGACTTCAAGTTCTGACCGTTGGCGTTACAGAGGCACCGGTTCCATGCCATGGGGTGTCCGTGCGAACTGCGGTTTCATGCGGACACGAAGCAGATCTCTTCTCGCGCAGTCGACCAATGCCTGCGTGAAATCAGGCGTTTCGAGAAGAAGTATTCCCGCTATCGGCCCGACAGCGTGACGTCCGTCGATCAACGGGTCGGCCGGCCGCGCTCCTGTTGCCATCGATCCCGAAACCGCTGCCCTCCTGGAGTACGCGGCGGTGTGCCATGAGCAGAGCGAGGGCCTCTTTGACATCACTTCCGGCGTGTTCCGCCGCGTGTGGAATCGGCAGCGAACGACCTTGCCTCAACAGAGTGAGCTGGACGCCTGCCTCGAAAAAGTCGGGTGGGGAAAAGTGCAGTATTCCGAGAAACAGGTCTATCTACCCCTGGCGGGGATGGAACTGGATTTCGGCGGCGTCGTGAAGGAGTACGCTGCCGATGCCGCGGCCATGGTCGCCAGCAAAACCGGTATCCGCCACGGGCTGGTCAATCTCGGTGGCGACATTTGCATCGTGGGACCGCAACCAGATGGGCGGCCCTGGAGTGTCGGCATCGTTCATCCGCTCAAGACCGATTCGGCCATCGCCACTGTTGCGCTGACCGATGGCGCGTTGACGACGTCGGGCGGATACGAGCGGTTCGTGAAAATCGGCGGTAAACGGTACAGCCACTTGATCGATCCCCGCACGGGCTGGCCGGTAGAGGGTCTGTTGAGCGTCAGTGTCGTTGCGGGGCAGGCCGTCGTCGCTGGCTCCATCGCTTCGATTGCGCTATTGCAACGACCGGCCGCTGGCTTGGACTGGCTGGAACGTTGCGGCGTGCCGTATCTCGCCATCGATGCGCAGCTGAAATGCCACGGTCAATTGCTGGACGGGTGACGTAACGCCCACGGTCTTGATGACCTGTCGGAGGTCGGCCTGGCAGTAGCTGGGCATGATCTGCACATCTTCGGCCTCAACACGCCAACCGGCACGGCGGCGAGCCGACATGTCTACAGTCCCACTCGGTCGCAAGAACCGGAATCGACCGGATGTATACTGCAAGGTTCTGTCTGGCAAGGAATGTTGGTCAGACCTTTCCCTGGATTGGCCAGGTGTGGATAGGCGTATGAACGTTGTTGCCCGGACTCTCGCCGCGGTTGCGGTCGGTGCTTTGCTCGTCCCTCTGGCGACGGCGCAGGACGGTGACTGGTGGCGCGAGATGGCGGCGCGGGACGCGCAGCGAGCCCGCGAGGCGCAGCGCGCGGAGCTTATTCGCGCGCAGTACGAGCGCCGGCGGTCGATGGCGCACGCCCGGTTGCAGTCCGGCGAGGGCAGCACCTTGTACGCGTCAACGCTGAGTTCAGCGGACGTGCAGCTGTCGTGTCCGGTGGTACCCGCTCCGGGCATGCGCAACGTGATCGAGCTTGTCATCGACGGACGACATGATCCGCTGTCAAGTGCCGGGGGCGTAGCAGACCGGCTAGACATGGTTGCCCCGCTCGGCTGGTCGGGGATGTTCACGCCGACCCTCCCGCGACAAGGCCCGGTCCTGGACTACGCCGCCGCTCACGCGGATCTGCTGGTTTCGGATGCATGGGGCGCGTCGGCCTCCGCGGACACCATCGCGACGCACGCGATTCCGTTCCTTCCCTCTGCGTCCGACGCTCACGCACGCCAGGGCATCGCGCATGTCCTCAACCGCTCCGCCGAAGCGGGAGAGGTGGGCATCGTAGCGATCGACGACAGCGGTCGGCGGTACGGCCCGCTGAGGCTCACCATCGGGCCGAACGAGACGGCGCACGTCACGTCAGCGGATCTTGAGAACGGCAACGCGGACAAGGGCCTGTTCGGCGCAACGGGGCCGGGCGTGGGCGACTGGCGTCTGGAGCTGTCGAGCGACCTGGACATCGAGGCGCTGTCCTACGTGCGTGCGTGGGACGGATTGGTCACGGCCATGCACGACGTGGCGCCGAGCGAGGGGACCCGGCACCGGGTGCCGATTTTCATTCCCGCGGATAACTGGGACCAGGAGAGCCGGCTGCGGCTGATCAATCCGGGGCGCGAACCGGCTGAGGTCGCGATCACGGGCATCGACAGCCGCGGAGAGGCTCCCGGGGACGGGGTGGCGGTGACACTTCCCGCGGGGGCGTCGCTGACGTACACGGCAGCGGAGCTTGAGTCCGGCCGCGGGGCTGGCCTGCGGGGGTCGCTGGGCGACGGGACGGGCGAGTGGCGGTTGATCGTGGAGTCCGAACAGCCGTTGCTGGTGATGAGTTTGGTCTCGAGCCCGACGGGTCACCTGACGAACCTGTCCACGGTGCCGTTGAACGAAGCACAGGGCATCCACGGGGTGCCACTGTTGCCGGCGGCATCGGACCCGTTGGGCCGCCAGGGGCTCGTGCGGGTAATCAACCGCACGGACACGGCCGGGGAGCTGCGTGTCAAGGCGCACGACGACACGCAGTGGGACTACGCCCCGCTGGTGCTGCCGATCGGCGCCGGGGAGGCGGTGCACTTTACCTCGAACGATCTGGAACAGGGCAACCCCGGCAAGGGACTGGCCGGGGGCACCGGCGCGGGACAGGGCGACTGGCGTCTGGAACTGACGAGCGATGTTGACATCGAGGTGCTGTCGTACGTTAACGCCTGGGATGGACTGCTGACGGCGATGCACGATCTGGCGCCGAGCGAGGGGACGCGCCACCGAGTGGCGATGTTCAACCCGCAGGGCAGCCCGGAACAGGAGAGTGTGCTGCGGCTGATCAACCCGGGGATCGAACCTGCCGGGGTCGCAATCTCGGGCGTCGACACACAGGGTGAGTCTCTCGGGGACGGGGTGGCGGTAACGCTTCCCGCGGGGGCGTCGATGACATACACGGCGGCGGAGCTTCAGACAGGCACCGGCGCCGGCCTGCGGGGGTCCCTGGGCGAGGGGACCGGTGAGTGGCAGCTGATCGTCGAGTCCGGGCAGCCGCTGCAGGTGATGAGCCTGCTGTCCAGTCCCACGGGTCACCTCTCGAACCTGTCCACGGTGCCGGTGCTTGTTACCGAAACGGTGGTGGGAGTGTTCGCAACGGACACGGAGACGTCCGACACGGAAACGGTGGAGGACGTGTTCGGCACGGAGGTCTCGCCGATCGTGCAGGCCAAGTGCATCCTTTGCCATCGGGCGGGAGGATTTCCGGCGGACACGCCGATCTCCCGGCTGCAGTTCTCCCCGTCCACGGTGGAGGGCCATGCGGCGCTGAACCTGGCGGTGTTCGAGGCGCTCATCGCCGTACTGGGGGAGGACGATCAGGTCGAGGATCCCGCGACCTATATTCTGAACAAGGTGCAGGGTGTGGATCACGGCGGCGGCCCGCAGGCGCCGGCGGGGACGGACGACTACAAGAGCCTGGAGCGGTTCCTGGGGATGCTGGGGGAGGCGGTGGCGCCGGTGGCGATCACGCCGGAGACGCTGTTCGAGGGTGTGACGATGGAGTCGGCCCGGAGCACTCTACGGCGCGCGGCAATTGTTTTCGCGGGACGGGTTCCGACGCAGGCCGAGTACGCGGCGATACAGGACGCGGGCGAGGAGGACGATGCGAGCGAGGAGGCGTTGCGAGCGGCGGTTCGCGGACTGATGACGGGGCCACAGTTCCATGAGTTCCTGATCCGCGCAAGCAATGACAGTTTGTTTACGGATCGGGACTACAGGATTCTTGACAACGACGGTGATGGCTTCGTTGCATTTCCGAGGAAGATATACAGTTTGAATCAACTCGAGGGCAGTATCGAAGCCGCCAATAGATATGTCGCACAAGCGCAATATGGATTTCGCAGAGCACCACTCGAACTAATTGCGCACGTCGTGGAGAACGACCTGCCATACACGGAAATCCTCACGGCCGATTACATCATGGCGAACCCGTGGGCGGCGAAGGCCTACGGTGCTTCGACCATGTTCGATGATCCTAACGACCCCCACGAATTCGAACCGTCGCGGATCGAAAGCTACTATCGAATATGTGAAGGTCACAAGTCTGAATTCACACCCGGTATTGGGCTTCGCGTCCTTGATCCGGGTCCCTGCGTTACAGAGTTCCCCCATGCCGGGATTCTGAATACCAAGGTTTTTCTCAAGCGTTATCCGACGACCGCTACCAACCGCAACCGGGCGCGTTCGCGCTGGACCTACTACCACTTCGTTGGTCTCGACATTGAAAAGTCGGCGTCCCGGGTGACCGATTCGGTGTCGTTGGCCGACAAGAACAACCCGACGATGCACAATCCCGCGTGCACGGTATGTCACAGCGTGCTCGATCCGGTCGCGGGCGCGTTCCAGAACTATGGGGACGTCGGGTTGTATCTCGAGCAGTACGGCGGAAAGGATTCGCTGGACGAGTTCTACAAGGATCCCCCGGTCGAGCAACTTGCGATCAACGCGACCTCCCAACAGGAGAGCGAAACCATATCCTCGCAATTGTTTCTTACACGAACAGCCAGAATACTTGTTTCAACGAACTATGGCCGGGACTGGACAGAGGGGGCGGATCGGACAGTCGCTTTGGACACACTTATTGTTGAAGACACCAATCAGACAGAACTATATCGGGTTGAATTCGAGGATTTGGGTAACCACGACTGTGGGTGGGCCGGCCAGAACGAGGCAACGGGCAATGATGACCACTGGATCGTAAACGCGAGCTGGACTCAATGCCGTCTACGCATTCCTATCGAGATTCCGGCTGACGGGACGTACAACGTCGGAGTCGTCACTTGGTCCGAAGAAAACGAGAATGACGATCGGCTTGCAGAACTACAGCTTGCTGCGACCCCGTATCGCGACGGCGACAGCTGGTACCGCGATATGCTAACGCCTGGCTACGGTGATCAAGTGGCGCCGAACCCTGAGAGCAGCTTGCAATGGTTGGCTGCGAAGATTGTGGAGGACGAACGTTTCGCCGAGGCGGCGGTGAAATTCTGGTGGCCCGCCATCATGGGCGCCGAAGTCGTCGAGCCGCCCGAGGACGAAAGCGACGCCGACTTCGAGGGCCTGCTGCTGGCCTCCAACGCCCAGGCCGGCGAGGTGACTCGGCTGGCGAACGGTTTTCGGTCGGGGTTCGATGACGATTCACCCTACAATCTGAAAGATCTACTCGTCGAAATTGTCCTTTCCCAGTGGTTCCGGGCCGAGTCGGTGGCCGAGGACGACCAGGTGCGGGCCATCGGCTTGGGAAACGTCGGCGCCAGGCGTCTGTTGACCCCGGAGGAGTTAGCGCGTAAGACCCTTGCGCTCGCGGGATTCCAGTGGGGAAGGTCCGGCCGACCCCACTCGCGCCCAGAGGTTGATGGACTAAGCCATCTGACGAATGTCGAGTACGGCTACGGCTTGCTCTACGGCGGAATAGATTCCGACGGCGTCATTGAGCGGGCACGAGACTTAACGTCTGTGATGGCGGGAGTGGCGCAGAGCCAAGCCTTACAGTCAAGTTACCCCATTGTGATGCGAGAGTTGTACCTGCTGCCGGAGGAGCAGCGTAGACTTTTCGCGGGTGTCGATGTCACAGAGACGCCGACCTTTGAATTTGGCGACTCCTTTGCAATTGCAGCTGATTCCCGGGCCGATGGAGAATTGTTGTCATTGCGTGGTCAATTGGGTGCGGGTTCAAAGACGGCGTCGATGACGTTTCTTAATGACTTTTCCCAAGAAGAACCGCGGGAGGACAGAAACGTACGATTGGACCGACTTGACGTGCGTAACGCAGCGGGCGAAATCGTCGAGACGATTGAACTCGAGGACATGGAACGATCCGGAGATTGCAATTATCCTGTGAGCGACCACTTCGCCCTCCACTGCTCGGGGTCGCTGGATGTGCCGTTCACCGTGCCGGTCGATGGCGACTACACCATCGAGGTGATGACGTGGGCGGACCAAGCGGGAGATGAACAGCCGATACTCAATATTGGGATTCACTCGGATACCGAAACGTCCGTTGGCGCGAACCGCATCAAGTCAAAGCTGATCGAGCTGAACGACAAGCTGCACGGCATTCAGGTCACGGCCGACTCGCCGGAGATCCAGGACGCCTATGATCTGTTCGTCGAGGTGTGGGAACGCAAACGCGGGGCGTACGGCGATCACTTTATTTGGAACGAGGAGCGCATCGATGACCGCGCATGGGCGAGCGACCATTACTACCTCGACGGCATCGTGGACGATGCCTTCGTGTACCGCGACGACTGGGACTGGGGCGAGGGCTACGACTGGGATTGGGAACGCATCGACGAGTATTTCGCTGACATCGACTTTTCCGACACGCAGGCCGTGGCGCGAACGTGGACGGTGGTGCTGGCGTACCTGATGATGGACTATCGGTACCTTTACTTGTAGGGAGGCATGGGATGAGACGACGTGAACTTCTCAAGGGCATGCTGGCCACGGTCGGGGGTGCTGTCGCGGGCTTCCGGTTGCCGTTCGCCGACGCCGCCGACTACCTGGGCAAGCTTTTCGTGTTCGTGCAGGCAGACGGCGGCTGGGACCCGACGAGCTTCTGCGACCCGAAGGCGAACACGTCGGACGAGCCGGTCATCAACCACTGGGCCGAGAGCGATGAGATCCGAGAGGCCGGCAACATCCCGTTCGCGCCGTTCGCGAACAACGAGGCGTTCTTCGATAAATATTACGAGCGGATGCTGGTGATCAACGGCGTGGACGCACAGACCAACTCGCACACGGTCGGAATCGTGCACAACTGGAGCGGACGCAACTCGGAGGGCTACCCGGCGATGACGGCGCTGCTGGCAGCCGGGTACGGGGCGGATCTGCCGGTTGCTTACTTGAGCTTCGGCGGCTATTCCAGAACCGGAGGTGTTGCCCGCTACACGCGGCTGAACAACGCCGAGTTGCTGCGCAGCATCGCCACCCCGGATGTCGCCAACGAGGAGCGGCGCTACATCGGCGAAGCGGACTGGGCGTCGCTACGGTCGCGCCAGGCGGTTACCGCGGAGCGATTGGCATCGGCACCTGGATTGCTGCCTATCGAGTCTCGCAACCGCGCTCTCTACCAGTCGGCGTTCGCGGCATCCGAGGGCCTGAAGGCCTACGCGGAGGCGATTCCGCCGGAGGATCAGCTGGAGCAGCGGGTGGAATTGATGACGCCGTCTGGCAATACCTACCGGAGCGAACTCCGCCGCCAGGCACAACTGGCGGTGCTGGCGTTCAAGACGGGAGTGGCCGTCAGCGCGGATATGTGGCTCGGGGGCTTCGACACTCATGATACGCATGACGCGGACCAGGGAGCGCTCATGGCAAACCTGACCGATTCGGTGGACTACCTTTGGGACTACGCAGAAGTGCACGGCGTCGCCGACCGGCTCGTGGTGGTGATGGGCTCGGACTTCGGGCGCACGAACTTCTACAACTCCCAGGACGGCAAGGATCACTGGCCAATCGGCAGCTACCTCGTCATGGAGAAGAACCAGACCTGGACGAACCGCGTGATCGGCGAGACGGACGAGTTGCATTTCGCGAAGAAGATCAACCCGACGACACTTGAGCGTGACGACACCGACGGCACGATTATCTATCCGAAACATGTCCACAAGGCGTTGCGCCGCTACCTCGGCATCGAGAACACCGCGGGCGCGTTGCGGTTCCCGTTCAGCAACACTGAGGACTTCGAGTTCTTCAGCGCAAGCGCCGAGGACGACAGCGCATAGCTGGCCTTTGAGATCGAAGTCATAAATCGCTTCCGCGCCGTGTTGTCAGGGTGTTGATTCTCGTAAAAGCCCAATAACTGAATATTCGAGATGGTCCTAAAATAATTAATAATATCCACTAGTTACGTAAGCGCTTCCCTGTAGGACAGCCAGTACCGGACATCATCGAGAAGCACGCCCGCAAGAGCCGGCTGATCTACGTCGCCGGGAAGCTGCAGACGCGGCGGTGGCGCAAGGACGGGACAATACAACTCCGGGACTCACGATAATCGCTTGTCCTTCCTGCCGTGGGTCGATATGGACGGTTGCCTCTATGTTACGGTGCAGAGCGGCAAGCATCTTTATCTCAAGCTCGCGTAGCGCGTCGCGAGGCCGGTCAGGCCGAACATCCAACTACCGGTTGCAAACAGCTGACTTGTCAGTACCCTCTCTTGGGTACATGCCTGAATCGAAACCACAAGATCTACGAGACGCTGTCGCCGCTAACGGACTGCTGCACAGGCGGGTCTTTCTGGCCCAAGGCGTCGGCCAGTTGTCGGAGTGACCCGTCCCGGAATTTTAGAGGGGAGACCTATCATGCCTAGAAACCTGTTAACGGCACTGGCGATCGCGACATTTGCGATCGGTATTTCGTCCGCACAGGACGCCCGCAGCGTGCTTGAGGGGGCCGCCCGTACCATGGGCGCGGCGAATCTGCGGACCATCGAGATCTCCGGGACCGGTTGGTACGGCCAGGTCGGTCAGAGCTATGTGCTGGACGGGGACTGGCCGCGGTTCGAAGTATTCGACTATACGCGGACCATCGACTACGACGCGGGCGCGGCTCGCGAGGACCTGATGCGCAGGCGTGGCAGCTATCCGGCAGTCGGCGGCGGACCACCCTTCACGGGCGATCAGCGCATTACCGAACTCGTGAGCGGCGAATACGCCTGGAACCTGCAGGGAGACAGGGCTGTCCCCCAGGGGCGAAACTATCTTGACGGCGTGTCGCACGCCGACTTTCGTCGACTGGACATCCTCCTGACCCCGCATGGTTTCCTGAAAGCGGCGCTGGAAAGCGATGATGCAACCGCGATCGCTATTCCGATTGCGGGAGAGTCCAATGGGGGCCTCTCCCAGGACGGCAGGATGGTCACCGTCGTTTCCTTTACCGCGCTGGGAAAGTACAAGGTCAATGGGACCATCAACGACGAGAATCTCATCGAGATCGTGAGTACCTGGGTACCGAATCCCGTGTACGGTGACATGCTGTTCGAGATGCGTTACACGCAATACGAAGAATTCGACGGGATCATGTTCCCGACGGTCCTGCACGAGCACCAGGGCGATCCCGTGTTGAACCCGGCACATAACTCCCTGGAAATCAGGGTGAGCGACGTGCGGGTAAACGCAGACCTCCCGGCGATCGCCGTTCCGCGGGAGATTCGAGATGCATCTCCACCTGCCGTGGGCGTGGAATCCCGGGAACTCGCCGAAGGCGTCTGGCGAATCGCGGGAGGATCCCACCACAGCGTGCTGGTCGAGTTCGATGAGTTCGTGACTGTTGTGGAGGCACCGCTGAACGAGGCCCGGTCGCTTGCCGTTATCGAAGAGATCGGCCGGCTCGTTCCCGGCAAGCCGATCCGTTACCTCGTCAACACGCACCATCACTTCGATCACTCCGGAGGGCTGCGCACTTACCTGGCACAGGGCGCGACGATCGTCACCCACCAGGGCAATCGGGAGTTCTACGAGAACGTGGTGTTCCATCCCGGCTCGCGGAGCCTCGCACCGGACAGACTCGCCACGTTCTATCCCATGTTTACCGCCAGCAGACGACCGGCTCCGATCGAAGGCGTCAATCGGAAGTACGTCTTGAGCGACGGCGATCGAACGCTGGACATCCATCCGGTCCAGGGGAATGCGCACACGCAGACGATGGCGATCGTTTACCTGCCCAGGGAGAAAATCGTCATCAACGCGGACCTGTACAACCCGGGCGTACCGGTGCAGTCGTTCCGGCTACCGAACATGCGGACGCTTGGGGCGAATATCGAACGACTGAAGCTCGATGTGGAGCAGCACGTGGGCATCCATGGGCAGATCGGCACTCATGAGGAGTTTCTGGAAGCGATTGCCGACTGATTCGATATTCTTCGGAGCGAAGCTTCCGTCCTGGTTGAGCGTTTTATCCCACGGAGGGCGACGGTCGGCTTGATTGCGAGGGTCAACCTTCGGGGATGCCGGCCTCCACAGGCTGAACCGCATCGGGCGCTTCGACCTCCAGGATCTCAACCTGGCCCACCGGCTGCGGTACCGGCGGTCGCTCGAAGTTGAGATCGAACACGCGTTGGGCGTCGACAGATAAATCGTTCAGGCCGAGCAGCGAGTACGCTCGCGCGAGCAAGGTCAGGGAGTCGTCCAGGGCCGGGGCGCCCGGATAGTGTTCCAGCGCATACCTGACCCGGTTGACCGCGGCCACATAGGCCTCTCGCTTGATGTAGTAATCGGCGACATGGTTTTCGTACTCCGCCAAGCGGTTGCGCAGGAACACCATGCGCTGCCGCGCATCGGGAATGTACTCGCTATCGGGAAAACGCTGAATCAACTCCCCGAAGGTGGAGAACGCGAGAAGCGTATCCCGGGGCGGGCGTTCGGACATGTCCACGCGGAACATTTTCTCCAGGAAATTCGGCGCCGCATCGAAATAGATCAGGCCCTTCATGTAGAGGCAGTAGTCCACCCGCGCGTGGGTCGGATTTTCCTGCTCGAACTCGTTGGCCGCGTCGACCGCGGACTCCGGCTGCCGCGCGCGGTAGTAGACGTAGATCATGTCCAGCTGCGCCTGCCGGGTCACGTTGCTGAACGGATACCGCGCCTCTAGCTGCTGAAAGTAGGCGAGCGCCGTGGGGTAGTTGCCGCTTCGCATCGATGCGGAGCCGCGCTCGTAGAGTTCCTCGGGACCCGCGGATTCGACGACCCGGTCGCGCCGGTTGCCGCATCCGGAGGCGAGCATGGCCGCCGCGACCGCAAGAAGCAGTAGTTTCACCGGTGTGAGTCCAGCCCGCATAATGATCGATTATAACCAATGTTGATGGAATTCCGCGTGAAACACGTTGACGCAACGGGAACGGACCGGAAAGATCTCAGGGATGAGCGCATCGTGCGCTGCGTGCTCGTTTCATCCGCACAGGTCGGTCGCCGCCTGGACCAGGCGGCGGCGGAATTGCTGGCGGAGTTTTCCCGCAGCCGACTCAAGGTCTGGATCGAGAGCGGTGCTGTCACCCTCTCGGGACGCCGCGCGGAGCCGAAAACCCGTGTCCGCGAGGGCGAGGAGATCGCGCTGGACGTCACGCCGGAGCGAGCCGTTCCCCTCCAACCCGAACCCATTCAGCTGCGCGTGATCCACCAGGACGAGGACTTCTTAATCATCGACAAACCGGCCGGCCTGGTGGTTCACCCCGGCGCCGGCAACCACACCGGAACCCTGCTCAATGCGCTCCTGCACCTGGACCCGGCGCTTGCGCAGGTGCCCCGGGCGGGTATCGTGCATCGGCTGGACAAGGACACCAGCGGGCTGCTCGTCGTTGCTCGCACATTGCAGGCTCATAGCGAGTTGGCGCGGCAACTGGAGCGCCGGGAGGTGCGGCGCACCTACGAAGCGGTATGCCAGACGGTGCTCACGGGCGGCGGTGAGATCGATGCGGCGATAGCGCGGCATCCGACGAACCGTTTGCGCATGGCGGTGGTGCCGGGCGGTCGCCCGGCGCTTACACGCTTCCGCGTGATGGAGCGCTTTCGCGCTCACACCCGCGTAAAGATCGAATTGGAAACCGGGCGCACGCATCAGATCCGGGTACATTTCGCGCATAAGCGCGCGCCCCTGGTGGGCGATCCCCTGTACGGCGGCCGTCCGCGGCTGCCGAAGTCGCCCGATCCGAGGCTGCGCCGCACTTTGCAGTCGTTTCCCCGTCAGGCGCTGCATGCTCGCCGGTTGGCATTCCGTCATCCGACACGCGATGTCGACGCGGCGTTCGAGAGCGCACTGCCGGCCGATCTGCGCGACCTGCTGGATGCACTGCGGCAGGATGCCGCGGCGGTGAAGGCGCGCAGCGGATGAATCCCCCCGGTCACGACAGCTTGATCGTGCCGGATTGGCCGGCGCCGGTTCAGGTCCGCGCCGCCAGCACGCTGCGGACCGGAGGGACGAGCCAGGGCGACTACGCGAGCCTAAACCTGAGCACAGGGGTGGGTGATGATGCCGAGGCCGTGACCCGCAACCGCGAAATCCTGGCGGATATGCTGGATTTGCCTGCCGAACCGCTGTGGCTCAAACAGGTCCACGGCACGACGGTTCTTGACCTGGACGGCGGGCGGCCGGCGTCCAGGCGATCGGCTTCGGAGCGGCCGGCGTTCAGGCGATCGGCTTTGGAGCGGCCGGCGTTCAGGCGATCGGCTTTGGAGCGGTCGGTGCCCAAGCGGGCATCGTCCAGGCAGCCGCCTGCCGCCGATGGCGCGGTGACCTCCCGGCCCGGCCAACCATGCGTCATCCAAACCGCCGACTGTCTGCCGATACTTCTGTGCGATATCTCTGGAACCCGCGTGGGTGCCGCCCACGCCGGATGGCGCGGTTTGGCTGGCGGCGTGCTGGAGTCTGCGGTGCAACGCATGTCGGCCGATCCCGGGCAACTATTGGCGTGGATCGGGCCCGGTATCGGCCCGCGGGCCTATGAAGTCGGCGCCGAAGTGATGGACGCGTTTATCGCAATCGATCCGTCAGCGGCGCAATGTTTTGCGGCAAACGCGCGGGGCCGCTGGCAGGCGGACCTCTACGGACTCGCCCGCCAACGCCTGCGGGCCGCGGGCGTCGAAGCGATCTACGGCGGGGACTGGTGCACGCATACTGAGACGAAGCGATTCTTCTCGCATCGACGCGAGGCGCCCTGCGGGCGTATGGCGACGGTGATTTGGCTGGAGGCGTAGGCCTATCTGCATCGTTCACCAGTTTCCTGCTGTAGTCGCCGACCCGGCGCGCGCTCCCGATAGCGAATCTGGTGACGGAATAGACTGAACTATCGCGGAATTACTTTCCTGATAGCCGTAAAAGTTATACTTTATATATATCTATTTCCGAATGACGGAAAGTATATCTCTAGTGTCTAAACATGTGTCTGCCCGCTTCTTCAGCGCACACTCGGTGTTCGACCGCGCCGAGTATGCGGCCGCTGTTGGACGCGACCCCCGCGACAGTGTCGTCACTGCGATGCTTGCCCAGCATCTTCGGGCGGGCAATATCAAACGAATCGCACGTGGTGTTTTCGCGTCCGTTCCCAAGCATGCCGATGCGCGCACATGGTCGGTCGATCGATTTCTCGCGGCGTCTCGCCTGCGGCGCAACGGCATCATCGCTTACCATTCGGCGCTCGAACTACACGGCCGCGCATACACCGAGGGCGGCGAAGTGCAGGTCATCGCATCCGGCGAATCCGGCGTTTTTGAAGCCTCCAACCTAACTTGCCGCTTCATCAGGCCCCCACGAGGATTGATGTGTGAAAACGCGGACTCCTTGGGCGCGGTCATGGTCGTCGACCGAATGGGGCTCAATGTCCGTGTGACCACCATCGAAAGGACCATAGTAGATTTGTTCGACCGCTATGATTTTGCCGGTGGACCGGAAGAGCTTTTCAATTCGCTAAGCTTGATTGTTCGGGTAGATGCGAAGGCTGTGGTACAACACATGCGAATTGTCCGAAACGCGTCCGCGGCTGGCGCGTTGGGCTACTGGTTGGAGCGTGAGCGAAAGGTCTTGCGCATTGCCGACGACACACTTGAAGAATTGCGTGCTCTAGCACCGAAGCAAGCGCGATACGCGTTGGGGACTCGGCCAGGACACGGACGTATGTTGAAGAACTGGAACGTGATCCTGCCTGTCGATGTTGTTGTTCAGCAGTTCGAAGGAATGTGAATGGCCGTGGTCTCGATCCAGACGCTTCAGCGTATTGCCGGAGAGACTGGATACCCTGCTCAATCGTTGGAAAAAGTCTTTCGCTTACTTCAAATGTTGGCAGAAATCAGTCGCGACCCCGACTTGGGCGAGCGGTTTGCGCTAAAGGGAGGCACTGCCCTCAACCTTTTTCATCTTGGTCTGGACCGACTTTCGATCGATATCGATCTTAACTATGTTGGAGCACTGGATGTCGAGCAAATGCGTGCCGAACGCCCTCAGTTGGAAGCCGCTCTTTCCCATCTCTTCGTTGCTCTAGGCTATGAAGTCCGGCGCCAACCTGTCGAACACGCAGGAGGTAAATGGATATTGAGATACGGTTCCGAGTTGGGTGGAGACGCCGTGCTAGAGGTCGATCTAAATTACATGGCGCGTTTGCCCCTTTTTGGCGCAACGCGAATGTCATCGGTGGATTTCGGTGGTGTACGCGTTCCCGACGTACCCGTTATTGATCTGCATGAAATTGTCGCCGGAAAACTCGTAGCGCTATTGGATCGCTGCACCGGACGTGACCTTTTCGATGCACGCCGCATTTTGTCCGTCAATGACCTCGATTGGAGAAAAGTCAAAGCGGCCGTTCTGGCCTTCGGAGCCTGCGCGCGCCGAGATTGGCGAACTGTGTCGCTAGATACGATCCAATACAACGCACGCAGCGTGCGGCAAAATCTCATGATCTGCCTGCCTGGCAGCTACTTCGCCCGCACAAATGAGATCGATGCTTGGATCCGCGATACCATCGAACTTTGTCGGGAACGCTTCGCCTTTCTGTTTGAACTGTCGGCAGACGAGCGGGAATTTCTCAACGGTGTGCTGGACAGGGGAGAGATCGACGCGGATCTCCTGAATATTGAGCCGGAAATCCGGACCCGGATTGCGGCTATGCCAATGCTCGCCTGGAAATGCCAGAACGTTAGAGACTACAAAGCATCATCTTGAACATTACCAAGCAGATCGACGATCATGTTGACGCTGGAGACAATGGCACCCATCACCCGTACCTCACCGCGCCATCGATAGTATGGTTGGCCTGACGCCCCGAAAGGGCCGTTTCTTCATTCCCTGCCAAGCTTTGTCTGTCGCGCCATGGCAAGCAAAACACGTCGGAGAGCCGACCTGCCGCGCGTCGGCCGCGGGATTCGTCTAGCCCAACGGGGACGCCGCATCGCGCGCCAATTTCAGGACTTCGTCTCGCAGCACATCACAGACTGAAGTCACAGCCTCGGGATCTCGCGGTGAAGCCTGGGGAAAGCTTCGTGGCGTACCGATGTAGAGTCGAAGCCGCCGTGGTCTGGGAAACATTGCACACTTAGGCAGGACTTCGCTGGCCCCGGCCAAATAACATGGAACGATTGGTGTCGTGGTTCCGGCGGGGAAGGCGCAATGCAAACGCCTCAGCGGAAGACTTGATAGCAGGCAAAGCGTATCGAGGTGGCTCGAGTGATTGCAGATCATGATGAACGACCCACCAGCGGGCAAATTTTTACGACCCTCCACGCTCAGCCGGAGATAGCTCTTCAGGAACGCTCGCAGTCCTATGTGAAGCAGGGTACGGACAGCGTGAACGGTAACGTCCGGATACCGTGGGAAGCTGCGAAGTCGCTCAGCGACTGACTTCTGCAGGTCCGGCGCGGTGTCGTAAGACCAGTCGTCCAAGTTGATCTCGTTGATCTAGTACAGGCCGTAAAACCAGCGCGCCATGTGGAAAAACAGGGGCGCAGTGAATACAAGACTGTCGATTCGGTCGAGCAGGCCGCCATGACCCGGAATTAATCCACCCATGTCCTTCACGCCCAAATCGCGTTTGATGACGCTGATAACAAGGTCGCCAAGTTGGCCCCCGATGCCGACAATCAGCCCGGTCAATACCAATTGCAGGGGCTCGAAGTGTGGAAAACTGAACCGCAGGAGCCAGGGCAACACCATCGATGCGGCCAAAGCGCCCAACGCACCGCCCCAAGTCTTGTTCGGACTTATTTCATCGCGAAGTTTGCGCTGCCCGAAGATCTTCCCTGAGACAAAGGCCGCGACATCGTTGCACGCCACCGCGACCAACAGGAAGAGCAGGTAGCCGTAGGCGTAGTTGGAGTTTGCGAGGAAACCCACATGGCTCAGCATCCAGCCCAGATAAATGAACCCCAGAATTGCGAGGGCCGTGCTTTGAATCTGACCCTTGGTTCGGTTGCGAATGATCGGAATCACTAGAATGAGACCGACTACATAAACGGGTAGGGTCATGAATAGGCCATACCAACCCGGAACCTGCAATCTCGGATCCAACACAAGAGAGCTGGCGGTGACCGCGAGAATACCCAGGTACACCGTCCCGCTCATCCACCAATCCCGGTAGAGGCCTGTAGCGCCTGCGAACTCTTTGAATCCGAACAACGCGAGGAGCCCGACGCCAACTATGGTCGCTTCCCGACCCGCAATGATCGTGGCAAGCACCAGCGGAGCAATGATCAGCCAGCCGCGAAAGGTACGCGCGACTCCGCCGAGGTTGCGCTTGAAGCCGTAGCTGAAAGCGAGCAACAGAATACCGGCCACACCCAGTACCGTTGCAATCAAGAGAACGTACGTGAGTACGATATCGTTGTTGATTGCGGCGCTTAGCGACATCGCTAATTGCCACCGATCTGCATTGCGATTCTTTGCAGACGCCGACCGGCCGTCACGACCGATCCGAGAGTGATTAGTGCGAGCGCAATGCTCGTAGCGCCGAGCCAGGTTGTGCTCCCGAGACCGCCGAACCAACCGGCGGGTACCAGGGCGCAGTAAATGCAGGCTCCGGTCAGGGTTGCCATTCGCTGCTGCTTTGCCATTGGACCCAGAAACAAATCGCGCGCACCAATAGAGTTACCGAATACTCGCAAATAGGCGACCAAAACCGAAAGCACTGCAGCCACGAAGCCCAAGCTCGGCGATCCACCAGCGGCGAAACCTGTTCCGATAAGGATCAGCGGATCGGAGACACGGTCCGGCACCTCGTTATAAACTTCGCCTAGTCGCGATGCTTTCCCGGACGCAACGGCTACCATGCCGTCAAACAGATTGGCGAGCAGCCTGGTCTGGATGAATACCGCCGCAAGAATGAACAGCACGCGCGAAGTTGAATCGTCTGTCCAATTCGTGCCGGCGCAGCACAGGCCGCAAAACAGGGAAAACGCGACGCCTGCCAAGGAGATGGAGTTGGGTGATATGTTGCGGGCAACCAGCCAAGCTGTAATCTTGCGTGCGCTCGCAAGTTGCCGGCTCGCCAATGGTCGCCTCTCGGTCGGCCTGTAATTCTCGTCGTTCACCGCCCCAATTTTCCGGTCCGACCGTGTGTCGATCATACGCGATTGTTGCGGCTGGCTTTTCGCGCCGAGCGAACCCGCGTCGGGTTGCATCGCGATAGGAAACACAACGATACGGAACACGGAATTAATCGAGCTCAATTCGATACTGCGGCTATCGCATTAATCTCGGAAATCCAGCGCTCCTTTTGGCCCGCATCCGCCAGGGAGGCCGCGATCGAGTTGCGGGCCAGCGTGACGATGTCGTCCGCCGACAAGCCAAGGGCGTCACGAACGGCGACATAGTTGTCGAGCACGTAGCCGCCAAAGTACGCCGGATCGTCCGAATTGATCGTCGCCACCAGACCCGCCTCCAGCATGCGCTTCAGAGGATGCTTGCCAAGTTCCCTCACAACGCAAAGCTTAAGGTTCGACAACGGGCAGACGGTCAAGGGAATCTTCTCCGCGGCCAGGCGCTCGACAAGTGCCGGCGCTTCGAGCGCCCGGTTGCCGTGGTCTATTCGTTCGACATGCAGCAGATCCAGTGCCTCCTCCACGTAGGCCGGCGGACCCTCCTCTCCGGCATGCGCGACGGCCAGGAACCCCGCCTCGCGCGCCCTGCCGAAGACCCGCTCGAACTTGCTCGGCGGGTGCCCGACCTCCGAGGAATCCAGCCCGACGCCGGCGATGCGCTCCCGGTGCGCAAGGGCCTGATCCAACGTGCGAAACGCATCCTCCTCGTCGAGATGCCGTAGAAAACACATGATCAGCCGCGACGTGATACCAAAATCGCGTTCACCGTCCCGAAGCGCGTGCCAGATGCCGTCCAGCACCGTCTCAAAGGCCACGCCGCGTCCGGTATGCCCCTGGGGGTCGAAAAAAATCTCCGCGTGCACCACGCCGTCGTCGTGCGCTCGCCGGAGGTAGGCCATCGTCAGGTCATGGAAGTCGCGCTCTTCAAGCAGCACGCCCATGCCCTGATAGTAGATGTCCAGGAAGGATTGCAGATCGTCGAACTCATACGCCGCGCGCACGTCCTCCACCGAATCGAACGGGATACGAACGCGATTGCGGCGGGCGATCTCGAACATGAGATCGGGTTCGAAGCTGCCTTCGATATGGATATGCAGTTCCGCCTTCGGCAGACGGCGGATGAAGTCATCGGACGCTCTCATGACCGAACTTTCGGCGACGCTTGTCCCATGCACCGCCGCGCCGCCGAGCGGATCCGTTAGCTGCCGACGGCGCGAACTGCTTCTTCCCGCGCGGCGTGGATCGAAATGATCTGATCGAACCCGCTGGTCTGAAAGATCTGCGCGATCATGGCAGACAGCGAGCATATGGCGAACTGACCGTCGCGCCGTTGGAGCGCCTTGGCGAACGACAGAATCACGCGCAGCCCCGCGCTGCTGATGTAGACGAGATTCGCGCAGTCGATCACTAACGGTCCCTTGTTTTCGCCAAGACTCGTGTGCACGGTCCTCTGGAATTCCATCGCGTTCGCGCCATCGATGCGCCCCTCTACCGCAACAACCAGCGTCCCATTGTGGGGCTCGATGTGGATCTGCATTCGCCTGGTATTCCGTCGTCGTCTCGGGAGGGCGAGTATAGCAGGGGCACCTCTCACCATAGTTGAGGCTAACGGCATTTTACCAAGCGGTCGGCATTTGCTAGGTTAGCAGTACGGATAAGGTCGGCCCCGCAGCCTGATTTTCGGCTCGGATCGGTGGCGGGATCGTCAGGATCTCGAGGGCGGGAGTGAAAGACACAATTACAAGGAGAATCATCATGAACATTCGACTGGATCTCGTAAGAATCGGTGGCGTGGCCCTCTTCGGGCTGTTCTTGCTGCCGTTGCAGAGCAGCGGTGAGGTCACGACGTTCGAGCTCAGCCTGAGTGGCGGTCAAGAAGTGCCTGGACCCGGCGACGAAGACGGGCAGGCGAGCGGTACGCTGTCGATAGACGATGCGACCGGGGAAATTTCCTGGAACTTTACCTACTCCAATATCGCAGCACCCGCAGCCATGCACATTCATTCCGGTGCGATGGGCGAAGGCGGTGGTGTCGTTGTGCCCCTCAACGTGGAAATGGGTGGCGAAGAAGGGACATTGGCCGGCTCCACGACAGGCGATGCTGACAGCGTAACGGCGATTCTGGCATCTCCGTCCGATTACTACGTCAACATCCATAATGCTGACTTCCGCCCCGGCGCCGTCCGCGGACAGCTTGGGAACTGACACAGTTTGCGGTAGGGAGCCAGTCAGCGAACGGCAGCGTCGCTGAGACAACCGCACCGTCGTTCACATCGGCGCCCGCATCCTTTTCAATGCGGGCCGCTCCGCTGTGAGGCGAGAATTCCAAAACAATCACTATAGTGGTTCAATATTTTCATTAAATCTCGTTTTGAATCACTAAAGTAGTCTAAACTGCCGTCTATGGCTAACGAGACTGCCACAATCGAGATATTCCGCGACGGAGCCTGGCGGCCAGCGGCTACTCTGACCCCGATCGATTCGGCGTCGGGATACCTCGGCGCCTGCCAGCTCGACTACCTGATCAACTACGCGGTTGAGTACGCGGGTCCGGACACGGCCTCGGCCGCCGGCCTCAGTTGCCGCTTTCCAGCGGATTTTCAGCAGTATCGCCTCGATCGCTGGCCCCCGTTCGTCCTCGACCTGTTGCCAGGTGGATACGGGCGGCGCCAGTGGCTGGAGCAACTCAAGCTGCAGGACGGCCCGGGGGCGGATTGGCCCTTGTTGCTGCGTGGCACGGCCTACCCACCGGGCAATCTGCGAGTTGCGGAGGCCGTCGCCGCCAAGGATCCGGACACGCTGGTGCCGAGAGCCGAGGGAGATGCCGTGGCAATGAAGGATCACCCGGGTTTCAAGCGTGCCGATGTCATTGCCCGGACTGAAGCCTTTGTCGAGTACGCTTTCCAACACGCCATCTACGCGGCCGGCGCATCCGACGTTCAAGGTGTGGCACCCAAATTGTTGCTCGCTCGGGATCGCCAAGGCGTTTGGCATGCAGAGGGCCGGCTTGCAGACCGGGAAGTCCGATCGCTTTGGTTGGTGAAACGGCCGCGGGGCGACCGGGCCGCCGACAGGAAGGTCCTGCGCAACGAGGCTGCCTACATGCGTGTCGCATTGCGGCTCGGCCTGCGGGTGTATGCGGATCTCGAATGGGAAGAAGACAATCTGTTCGTACGGCGCTTCGACCGGCGCGTTCGTGAGGGCGGCGTTGCTCGTTACGGCATGGAAAGCCTGTACTCGGCTGCGGGCATCGCTGAGTACGGCGCACGCGCGCCCCATGAACTGCTGTGTAACGCCATACTCGAATGCAGTTCCCAACCCGATGATGATCTCCTCGAATACATCAAGCGCGATATTGTCAACGTCGTCATGGGCAACAAGGACAATCACGGTCGCAACACGGCGTTGCTGCGATTCGAATCCGGAACGGTCGAACTGGCGCCGTTGTTCGATTTCGCTCCCATGTACCTGGACCCGGAAGGGATCGCGCGTGTCTGCCGCTGGTCCGACAATCGCGAACACGCCGGCGAACCCGAATGGGGGCAAGTCATCGAACTCTTTCCGGCACAACAGAACCGTTTGCAAGCTGCTCTGCGCGAGTTTGGGCGTCAGTTGGAGGCCCTGCCCTACATCATGCGCGACTGCGGTGTTGACGATGACATCATTGAATACCGCACGTGGTCGATAGACCGACATCGGCGACAGTTGATGGCGCTATAGGAGGCCCCATGGTTTCACGATCACACGAAGATACCGCGGCCGCGAAGCGCGAGCTGGTCGAATCCATTGAGAAAAACGAGCTGACGCTGGGAGAAGCCGTGCGTCGAATGCGCAAGCTCACCGGCATGAGCCAGAGAGCCTACGCAGAACGCATTGTGGGAATTGCACCGCGCATACTGGCGGAGATCGAAATTGGCCGAGGCAATCCGACGGTGGCGACGCTCAACAAGATCGGCCGTCCGTTCGGGTATACCGTGGGTTTTGTGCGGAAAGGGCAGGGGTAAACACGAGGCTGCGACAGTCAGGATGTTGGAATTCGTGCTCTGCCCCCGGGGTCAATCCAGTGGCCGGCTTCGCTCAAAACCGGCCAAGTAACCGAAAGATGACGGAATCCCTGTCGAGTGAGTCGCGTAAGCCCGGACCGAGGGCACGGTCGAAACCAGCGCGCAAGAGTTCGATTTCCGCCGATGCATTGCGCACGAAAAACCAGCTCGCCGAAACGCCTGCCAGGTTACTCGAACCAAACCGATCATTATCCAATCGAGAATAACTAATGTGCATGCCCAGAGCTCTTGTAGGGAACAGCGAACCCGAGACCGAGTAATTCTGCTCACGCTCATTTTGGCGAAGTTCTGTGAACGACGTCTGGGTCGAGTTGATGATGAGCCCCGGCAGTGGCACGAAGCCTTCCGAGAAACCGATGAAAGTCGGTGGCTGCACACGAATGCTCGTCTCCAAATTTGTCGAACGAATGCTCGCCCCCACTGACCAGGTCAGATCGCCCGCCTCACCGACGTGGCGGACGTTGAGAATGATGTCCTCCGTTTCTGTTTCCAATTCGGAAAATTCCACAATAACACTTGGGAAAGGCACACCGTTGGGTAAAATCACAGACTGAAAAAGGTCCACGCTCTGCTGGATTTCCTGGCTCTGCGTCCCGAACGCAAAACTCAATTCCACCGCTGTTCGCGTGCCGAAGTATTTTCCAGCGAGCAATCCGGAACCCTCCCGTGTTCCATTGACGGCCACGGATGGCCGACTCGGCAGAAGATCAACATCGCTCCGGTCCAGGCGAGCCCCCGTATACCAGCCCGTCCCGCGCCACACGTATCTCCCGAATATCGAGTATTCGGACGTGTCGATGCCTGACTCAGTCGGAAGATTGAAGTTCGGCGGAAATGATGCGATTACACTGACGGGAACGTCGACGGGGAACGTGTCAACGCTGGACGGATCTGTCACGGATATAGCCGTGATTAGCTCTTCACGAAGTTTCGTACCCGCTACGCTGACCCACACATAGCTGCTTTGATTCAGAAACGGCGCCAACTCATAGGGACCGTCCTCGTCATCGACGGGCGACAGGTAATAGGTCGCTTTGAGCGACGTGCGATTGGATTCCAGGAGCCTGGAGGCGTCGTTTTCTCGAAAACTGCCGGCGACCTGCCAGGAGAACTCGGCGCCGCTAGCGGGTGAGAGAATGACGAGGCTTGCGCAAAGGACACCGGCAAGTCCGGGAAAATGAGCGATGGCACGGTTCATTTGCGTGGTTCCCTTATGTGGGGGCGTATTGAGATGCTAATGGGAGGTTTGACGGTAGTCCAGTCGTCGCACGGGTGCCGCGTCGACGGCGGCTACGCCAGACCTTCTTTCTGAATCCGCTCCCAAAGCGCCTTAGCTCCCCCCGCAACGCTCGAAACAAACGCGTCCCGCTGCTCTTTGTCCGCCAAGTATCGCAAGTGGTCTCTTTCGGGATTTCGGGGACGGGGATTCACGTCAGAATTCGGGAATTCCCACTTGGGCCACCAAGCGTCGCTATCGTTGCTCCCGCCGAGACTCTCCATGATTTTGTAATATGTATCCTTGGCCTCGTCTCGATTGCATCGAATCCCATAAAACAGGCAATCGTAGACATCGAATTGAATACCCAATTGGGCATCCTCCCGAAATCCGTAGTACAACCCCAGCCAGCTACGCCCACGCGGCGTGACGAGTTCCCGGATTCGATCCCTGGACACATCCGTGGCGTCGTGCTTTTCGGGAAGATCCGAGATTTTGGACAACTCACTCTCAATCTCAGCAAACAGATTGACGATCAGCTCAATCCACGCTTCGTCCATTGCGCTTTTCAAATCGTGGACGAGGACCAGGTTTTCCTTCTCCAAACATAAATCCCGAAGTTCACTCATATAGGCCTCGCTGCGGTCGGTTCCGGTCAGCTTCTGAACGAGCCACAAATATTGTCCGATTGACTCTCTAAGCGCGGGCTCGTCGAATGCGCGTTGCTGACAGCAACGCAACCAATTCTGAAACGCATCGTCCTTGTAGGCTATTTTCTCGACCTTGTCCCTCGGCAAGCTACCGAGGCTATCGCTCGACGGATCGTGGCCGAACAGCGTCAGGTACCGCAAATGAATATTCTCGTCCGAGTAACTCCGACGCTTCATTTCGTCGTAGTAGCGTTGCAATTGTTTTCGCTGATCGTCTGCCCGGATCTTGTTCTCGATGACGACCGCTTTGCGTTCGGCATTGGTGATTAGCACGTCAATGTGGTGACGCTCCCGCTCGACATTGACTCCGTCGTCCTTAAAATCCTTCACGTTAGCAACCGACTTGAGGAACTCCGCTAGGTAATGGCGTTTGGATTCCCCTGGTTTGCGATGGTCCAGAAGCGCGGCCAGAAATCGAGAATGGAGATTGACTTCGTCGCTCTCGCTCCGAAGCACGGAAAAAACGTTGAATGGTTCCGGTCGCCCCGCCTCGTGGCGCTCGAATAGGATGGCCGCATCGGCCAACAACTGCCTGTACTGATCAATCACGGCTAACTTTTCGCAGCTAACTTAGGATCGTGGCGCGTGCCGCTCCGGTGAACACGGCCCAAGCTGCCGTGAGCGGCGATCATACGCGCTCCGTGCTCCCAAAGGACAGAATGAGTATGCCACGCTCATGCGGCAAACAAGTTCGCGGTCGGACCATTGCAACGCTCGGTAGAGCGATCTTCAAAAGCGCATTCGCTCGCTACCTGGCGGAGCGGATGGGGCTGGAAGTCGTGCAGAAACGGGCTTCCGATCTGATGTCCATGTGGATCCGGCAACCTTGCGCCGTTTCGACGTAGAGGTGGCGGGTAATTGCCTCGCGCCCCAGCAGGCGGTGGCAGCGTTTCGCGCCGAGTGCGAAGTTAAGCCTGACCAGCTGAAGCAGATTGACTTTCCTTGTTGATAGCGTGCAACCTCCATTCGCGGGGTGGACCCAGGCAATGGCGTCACGCTGAATTTCTTGGACGAGGAGTTGACGCGCACGACGACGCGTTTGCATTGCCGCATACTCGATATTCGGGAGCGAGATGACACTCTAGAGTATTTTGAATGCGATTTTTTTGAGGAATTTCCATGGATTTGCTGTCTGAGGTCTTGTCGAAGTTGGACGAATGGCGCCATTTGCCCGCGTACCAATTGGAGCGGCGCGTTGATGCATTTTCGGGTTGTTTCTTTCCGATGCGATTGAACGAAAGTTTGGCGAACCAGGCGGCGTGGTGATTCCCGAGTTTCCATTGCACAAGGGGAACATTGAAATTACGAGTGGAGGCGGGAAAAACCAATCCGTAAACGTCGATTTCGCGGTGTTCTGCTCGAATCGCGAACTAAAACGGATGTTTCTGGTCGAGTTGAAGACGGACCGTAACTCCATACGATCTGAGCAACTGCATAACATGCGCAAGGCGCGATGCGCCAAGTTGGAGAAAATCCTTGACGGGGTTATAAAGGCGGCAAAGAACTCCAAGAAGTACCATAAGTACGCCCACTTGCATTGGAAGCTTCATCAACTGGGCTGCGTCGACAGCAATGAGGATTTTGAGCAAATCGACATGAACAAAACTCATCCCGGCTTAACGTCCTTGTTCAATGGTCTCAACGTTTCAGAGAATTGGGCGGCAACGGCTCCTGAACTGGTTCTGATTGCGCCCCGGGATGCTCTCGAAGGAACAAAATTGGATGTCTCGGGTTTCTGCGTTATGACGCTCGGCGATGTCGCGCAGATCATTGAGGATCAGTGCAACCCTGGACTCGAATTTGCTCGCTACCTGCGCAAGTGGGATGGTAAGGAGGCGGGACGGGTTCCGCTATCGGTCGATCCGCAAAACTGATTCATTCATCGCCCATAGCCTCGATACGAGCGACCCCAGGCACGAACGGTTGATTTGCAACGCGCGGGTCCCGTTTACTTGACTTGTCTATCTATCGTCTTTACGTTGAACGCTCCGTTCGCAGTTATCCAGAGAGTCCGCATGCAAGTACGACGGCAAACCCCGCGCCCCGGAATCTGCCACTAACGACAACTACACCTCTTCGACGACGCGTGCCGACCGTTCTGAATCGTACCCGCACTCCGGTTCCACAATCCGCCACCACGCCCCGATCGGTCCAACAACACCCGCCGAATCGGCAACGCACCGCCGACGCCGACCTGCGCCCGGCGCGCATCGCCCCCACGGCAAAGCGCAAATAATGTGATAAATCCGGCCTCAGCCGTGCCGAATTAAACCGAGAAATCCTTGCCGGATCAATCTGAGATACAACACATGGCATCGCCCCGACAGCAAAGCTTCGGACTATGGCATTATTTTTTGGTATATGCTGTCATATATCGACCTGGGAGGAGATTATGCACACCGCAAAGATTTTCAGGAACGGTCGTAGCCAGGCTGTCCGCATCCCGAAGGACTATGCCTTCGAGGGCGTAACCGAACTCACCGTGCAGAAAGTGGGACAAAAGCTGATCCTGGAGCCGGTGCGTAAGTCGTGGCTGACGTTGAACGATTCAAGCAAACCCGTAGGTGAAGACTTTCTGGCCGAACGTCCGGATGTGTTCGCGATTGATGAAAGCCGGGTAGTGATTGAGTGATCTAAAGGGCAGGCCGATCGGTTTCACCGATGCAATGATTGCCTCCCATGCCCTGATGATCGATGCAGTACTTGTGACCAACAACCAGAGACATTTCTCCCAAGTCGAAGACCTCCGTCTGGAAAACTGGTTCAATCGCAATTAGCTCATTGCGGTGCGGGCAAACCGTCCTCAACCCAGTCCCAGCGTCTCAAGAGCCTCGCGCCAATGTACGCAGAGGACGCCGTCCATTTGCAGGCGCGCCGGGTCCCGACTGACGCACACGGCCAGCGGGCCGGAGAAGTCTTTGCCGAACCGGGCGAGGTTACGCACGTCTTTTTCGTCCACGCGGCCCGATGACTTGATCTCGATAAGAGCGGTTTGCATGCCGGGGCGTTCGATCACCAGATCGATCTCGACTCCGGCCCCGGTCTGCAGGTAGGAGAGTCTCCAGTCGGGATACCGGTATCCCGACAGATGCGCAATCTGGGCGATCAGGAAGTGTTCGAACGCCTTGCCGTACTCATAGGTTCTGACGTTGAGCGCGACATCGAGCGTTCGATCCAGAGATCGTTTGACGCCGGTATCGAAGAAATAGAATTTCGGATTTACGCGCTGCTGCTTCCTGATGGAGCGATGAAAGGCGGGCAGGAGGAAGCCCACCAGCGTGTCTTCCAGGATGCTGAAGTAGGAGATGATGGTCTTGGGATCGGCGCCCACATCTCTGGCTATGTTGGCGTAGTTGATGATTGTGCCGTTCGACTGCGCGGCGACTTCAAGAAATTGCCTGAACGGATCGAGCCTTCTGATGATTTGCTCGGCCACGATCTCCTCTTTCAGATAGGTCAACGCGTACGCTCGAAGGTACGCTTGCTTTTCTTCGTCGCCCGCCAATGCGTAAATTCTCGGCAGCGTCCCCCAACGCAGGGCGTCGTCCAGGTCGAACGCGTCCCCAAGCTCCGGCACGGTAAGCGGGTACAGGTTGTACACGAAAGCTCTGCCGGCGAGCAGATTCGATGCCCCGCGCCTGAGCTTTCTGGCGCTTGAACCGGTAAGCACGAAGCGCTTTTCGGTGCTCTCGATCAGTCGATGGACCACATCCAGAAGACGCGGCGCGCGCTGTACTTCATCGATCAGAATCCATTCCACGGAGTTGGGCAGCGCTCGAACCTGCCGCTCCAGCCGGGTGGGGTTCCTCCGATAAAGATCCTCGATCTCCAGATCCAGCAGGTCCAGGTAGAGCGATGCGTCCGGATCGAATTCATCCCGGATGTAGGTGGTTTTTCCAGTCCCGCGCGCACCGAAGAGGAAAAACGAATTGCGGCGGCTGGTCTGCAGAAATCGGGCGAACATTCCCGAAGTTTATTCGAAATAAGGATCGTATTCCATACTTCTATTCGAAAAACGGAGTATGTTCCGGTAGAAGCGTCCCGTCATCACGCTCGACGAGGAGGCCTACGATGCCTTTGCGGCCGCGCTGGACGCGCCCGTAGAAGCGGATACCGGCCTGAGTGAACGGTACTTGCGCCGGCCGTTGTGGGACAAATAGCGGTGCCCGCGCCACTCGGCGAACAACATGACTTCTCACAGTTCAAATCTGGCGTACCCCGGCCTCGATACCTGGCCGCGGAACTAAGCGCGCTGCCGACCGATCACTCTGCGTATAGTAATATTCCGCCACCATTCAGGGACGAAAGTAACGATGGGCAACGCCGACCTGCACTGGATTGCCAACTACATTTGGGGCATCGCCGACGATGTCCTGCGCGACCTCTACGTTCGCGGCAAGTACCGCGATGTCATCCTGCCAATGACCGTGCTGCGCCGGCTCGATGCGGTGCTGGAAGACAGCAAGCAGGCCGTCCTTGATATGAAGGAATCTCTCGACGCGGCGGGAGTGGTCGAACAGGACCCGGCGCTGCGGCAGGCAGCGGGACAAGCCTTCTATAACACCTCGAAGTTCACCTTGCGCGACCTGAGAGCCCGCGCGAACCGCCAGCAGCTCACGGCTGATTTCGAGGCGTACCTGAACGGATTCTCGCCCAACGTGCAGGACATCCTCGAAAATTTCGAGTTCCGCAACCAGATTCCGCGGCTCTCCAGAGCCGACGCCCTGGGCACGTTGATCGAGAAGCTCACCTCCCCCGACATCAACCTGAGCCCAGCCCCCGTGAAGAACACCGACGGCGCCGTTCGGCATCCCGGCCTCGATAACCACGGCATGGGCTCGATCTTCGAAGAACTGGTGCGGCGCTTCAACGAGGAGAACAACGAGGAGGCGGGCGAACACTGGACCCCGCGCGATGCCGTGGCGCTCATGGCGAAGCTCGTGTTCCTTCCCGTCGCCGACGAGATCAAGTCCGGTACCTACCTGCTCTACGACGGCGCCTGCGGAACCGGCGGCATGCTGACCGTGGCGGAGGACACCTTGCGGGAACTCGCCGCGGAGCACGGCAAGGAAGTCGCCACTCACCTCTACGGGCAAGAGATCAATGCCGAGACTTACGCCATTTGCAAGGCCGATCTCCTGCTGAAGGGCGAGGGCGAAGCCGCCGATAACATCGTTGGCGGCCCGGAGCACTCGACGCTCGCCAACGATGCGTTCCCGTCCCGCGAGTTCGACTTCATGCTTTCCAATCCGCCCTACGGCAAGAGCTGGAAGACCGACCTGGAGCGCATGGGCGGCAAGAAGGATATGCGC
This sequence comes from Candidatus Rariloculaceae bacterium, assembly GCA_965237785.1. Lineage (GTDB taxonomy): Bacteria > Pseudomonadota > Gammaproteobacteria > Steroidobacterales > Rariloculaceae > UBA6522. Next base: position 2,688,914 of record OZ250159.1, on the reverse strand, counting down.
GATCCGCGCTTTGCAATCGAGCATGGCGGCGATCCCGAGTATTCCCTGGTGACCCGGTCGAGCGACGGCCAGATGCTCTTCCTCGCGAACAAGCTCGCCAAGATGAAGCAGAACACCCCACTCGGCAGCCGCATCGCGGAGGTCCATAACGGCAGCTCCCTGTTCACCGGCAACGCCGGGCAAGGCGAGAGCAACATCCGCCGATGGATCATCGAGAACGACTGGCTGGAGGCCATCGTCGCCCTGCCGCTCAACATGTTCTACAACACCGGCATCGCCACCTACGTGTGGGTGCTGACCAACCGCAAGCCCGCGCATCGCCGGGGCAAGGTGCAGCTCATCGACGCCACCAACTGGTATCGGCCCCTGCGCAAGAACCTGGGCAAGAAGAACTGCGAGCTGTCGGAGGACGACATCGCCCGCATCTGCGACACTTTTCTCGACTTCAAGGAGGGCGAGCAGAGCAAGATTTTCGACAACGCCGCCTTCGGCTATTGGAAGGTTACGGTCGAGCGACCGTTGCGCATCCAGGGCGCCGACCCCAGCCGCGCCTACAGGGCCGTCGAGATCAGAAAGCTGAAAGAGAGCGGTGAGCGCAGCGAGAACGCACCAGCCGTCATCAAGAAGATTCACAAGCGAGGTGCCGAGGCCGATCCGCTACGCGGCCGGTTCGAGGCCGCCATCGACGGCAAGCCCGCGGTGGTGGAGTATGAGCCTGACACTGACCTGCGCGACACCGAGCAGATCCCGCTGCAAGCGGCCGGCGGCATTGAAGCCTTCCTGCGGCGCGAGGTCCTGCCCTACGCCGCCGATGCCTGGTATCGGCCCGACAACGTGAAGATCGGCTACGAGATCAGCTTCACCCGCTACTTCTACAAGCCGCAGCCCATGCGCACGCTGGCAGACATCCGGGCCGACATCCTGGCGCTGGAAAACAAAACCGAGGGGCTGTTGGGTGAGATTATCGGAGGCGGCAGAACGTCACCGGTCAGGAGCGCACGATGATCGAGATGGGTGCTCCCGCCTCGATTCGCGATCATGGGCGCTCTTACTTGTCGAAACATCCCCCGTTATTTAAAATTAGACCTTAAAATTAAATAGCCAACTCGACTATTTAGAGATTCTTAATACGGACTGTCCTTCATGCAGCGTGGAGAAATCGGAACATACGAGGTGACGAGCGCTGGAGGAGAGCGAATTCGCGCCTTTGTGCCGGCACCGCTGCCACCGAAACCCGCCCTGGTTCTGGACGGCTCGCTGCAACAGGCGCTGGAATCGGCGGTCCTTGCCCTGGGCCGCCTCGACGGCGTCTCGACACTCCTGCCGGACCGGATGCTCTTTCTCTACACCTACGTCCGGAAGGAAGCGGTGTTCTCCTCCCAGATCGAGGGGACGCAGTCATCGCTGTCGGACCTCTTGCTCTTCGAGTTGGACCAGGCTCCCGGGGTTCCGCTTGATGATGTGGTCGAAGTCTCGAACTACGTGGCCGCGCTCGATCATGGCCTGGGTCGCCTGGGGAAAGACTTCCCCCTGTCCAATCGTCTGATCCGCGAGATTCACGGGGTGCTGTTGTCGCGCGGGCGAGGAAGCGACAAGGACCCCGGTTCGTTTCGCCGCTCGCAGAACTGGATTGGCGGCTCCCGGCCCGGCAACGCTGTCTTCGTGCCACCACCGCATCCTGCCGTGCCCGACTGCATGGCAGCGCTTGAACGCTTCCTTCACGCCAGAGAGGACGGGCTGCCCGTACTGCTTCGAGCCGGACTTGCGCACGCGCAGTTCGAGACCATTCACCCCTTCCTCGACGGGAACGGGCGCGTGGGACGGTTGCTCATAACGCTGCTGCTGTGCAACGCGGGTGTGTTGCGTGAGCCGCTTCTGTACTTGAGTCTTTACTTCAGGCAGCACAGGGACACCTACTACGGCCTGTTGACTCATGTGCGCAGCACCGGTGACTGGGAGGCATGGCTCGCGTTTTTCCTTGAAGGGGTGCGGCAGACTGCGACAGGTGCTGTCTCGGCTGCCCAACGCATCGCCCGGATGTTCCAGGATGACCGCGCCCGCATCGAAACGACCGGGCGCCGAGCCGGTTCGCTCTTGCGCGTCCACGAAGTGCTGAAGGCGCGGCCGATTCTGTCCTTGCCCGAGGTCCGCAACCGCACGAGGCTCTCCTTCCCCACCGCTTCCTCGGCAATGGAACTGCTTGTCGAGCACGGGATTGCGCGTGAGATCACCGGAAAGCGCCGTGATCGGCTGTTCGTCTACGACCGGTATCTTTCTATTCTCAACGAAGGTACCGAATCGGAGGCCGATGCGTGATCGCTGGCCTCAAACCCTATTCTGCCTATGAGAATTCCGGCGTTGGGTGGCTTGGGGAGGTGCCGACGCATTGGGAGGTGCGGCGGCTTAAGACTCTTTGCTGTATGGAGAGCGGGAACGGCATTACCGCAAGGTCAATTGAGCCTACAGGCGAGTACCCGGTCTATGGTGGGAACGGACTGAGAGGTTTTACATCAAACTACACTCACGATGGCAACTTCGTGTTGATTGGCAGACAGGGTGCACTATGCGGCAATGTTCATTTCACTCGTGGGAAATTCTGGGCATCGGAGCACGCTGTTATTGCGACTCCTCATTCGAGTCATTCCCCTGAATGGCTCGGTGCCATCCTGGGAGTCATGAATTTGAATCAGTATTCGATCGCGGCTGCCCAGCCTGGGCTGTCTGTCGAGCGAGTGCTCAACCTCCGGTCGCCCGTCCCACCCCTCCCCGAACAAACTGCCATCGTCCGCTTCCTCGACCACGCCGACCGGCGTATCCAGCGCTACATCCGCGCCAAGCAGAAGCTGATTGCGCTGCTGAAGGAGCAGAAGCAGGCCATCATCCACCAGGCCGTCACCGGCCAGATCGACGTTTGCACCGGCCAGCCCTACCCGGCCTACAAGTCCTCCGACGTCGAGTGGCTGGAGGACGTACCGGCGCATTGGGAAAGGCGACGGTTGAAAGCGCTTCTTCGGTCGATTGACCGACGTTCCACCACCGGAACGGAGACGCTCCTGTCGTTACGCCGAGACCACGGAGTGGTTGTTTATGCTGAGCACTTCGCTCGGCCTCCGCAGGGTAGAACTCTCGTCGGATTCAAACTCGTTACCGAGGGTCAGCTGGTCGTTAATCGTATGCAGGCCAACAACGGATTAGTATTCTGTTCAGGCATTAACGGGCTTGTAAGTCCTGATTATTCTGTTTTTGAAATGAGAGAACCGCTCGAGATGCAATACGTGAGCGATCTCCTTAGAACCTCTGGCTATCGTGCACACTTTCGGCGAGAGGCCACGGGGCTCGGTACCGGTACCGCTGGTTTTCTTCGACTATATGACGAGAAACTTCTTGAGACCATAGTGTTCTTGCCGCCCGTTGAGGAACAAATTCTGATACTCGAATCACTGGCCGAACGTATGGCAAGAATCAAGCGGTTGATAGAGACGGAACAACGAGAACTACAGCTAATTGGCGAATACCGCGCCCGTCTGATCGCCGATGTCGTCACCGGCAAGCTCGACGTGCGCGAGGCGGGCGCCGCGCTGCCCGACGTTGATCCCGTCACTGCCAAAATCACCCTCGACAACGACGCCGCGTAGGAGCGGTGGAGATGTTGCCCGGCGGTCAATGAGAACCAATACTATGTTACACAGAAAGTGTGAGGCTGTGCCCGTTAAAAACATCACCGTATCCGTTGACGAAGAAACCTATCGCCTCGCCCGAATTCGAGCGGCAGAGTTGGACACCTCAGTGTCCGCCCTGGTGCGACGCTTCCTCGGGAGCCTGGTTGGTGAACGAGTCGCGGGAGAGCGCTCGGAAACACCCGCGGGACAGAGGCGCAGGTTACTGAACGAGGTGTTTGCGGACTTCGACGCGCGCGGCGTGGGGTTGCGCATGGCCGACAACCTGTCCCGCGACGAGCTGTACGATCGGGACAGAGCCAGGGCCGAGGCTCATGCAACTGCTGCCGCCGAAGACGAGGACCTCAAACGTAGGTGAGCGCTGTGCGCCTTGTCGATACAAACGTATTATATCAATTCCTATCATTATAAGCCACTGTTTTATATTGTGTTTTTTATTTCTCCTTAAAACACCGTAAGCATTTCGGAAGCGGAGTGAAGTAAACTTCCGCGCAGTCGCGCGCTGCCCTGTCCCCTGGTGACGGGACACCGCTCGACCGTTGGTAACCGTTCGGTTCTCGGGGGATAGACGGCACGTGCTCGTCCTCCGTTTGGCATCAGAGCCGCGCCAAGACTTAATTTTGCGTGCCGCCGGACCGTGACAAGTCGAATGGATACCCCAGGGGCCGGAACGCTTACGTCCCGCCAGCGCCCCCGATTCGATAGATTCGACGCGACGCAAGCACCGGGTCGGGCTACCTACCCGTACTCAGCATCGCCTCGCCCGGCGCGCTGCGCGTCTTCATATCCGGCACCTTAGTCGCGGACTGCGTACCTTGCTGCCATGGCAGCCGCCGCTTTTGTCGCTGCCAAGGTTGACCATCACGCGGCCCGTGCACTAAAGTGCCACCATACGTCCCTCGGCAGTACGCCTAGCTTCCGCCCCTCAACTGCAGGGTCGGTGATCAAAAGCAAGGCCGATCCCGAGGGATCATTTCGAACTAAATTAGAAACTCTTAGGAGGCTCGCCATGATCAAGGTGGCAATTCTCATTGATGGCGGCTATTTCCTGAAACGGTTGCCGGCCGTGCGGTCGGATGTTGACACGACCGATCCGGAAGATGTGACCAGATCGTTACGGCAGTTGGTTCATCGGCACTTGGAGCATCTCAACGAAGTATGGAAGGCACCGGATGCCTATCAACTCCTCTTCCGCACGTTCTACTACGATGCACGACCTTACGCCAGGAAAGCACACAAGCCGATCAGCGGCACTGCGATCGACTTTGCGACGACGGATCAGGCTCGATTCCGCGAGCAGCTGTTCAATGAGTTGCGCAGTTCACGCAACGTCGCCTTGCGGCTTGGGGAGGTCCGCAGGGAAGTCGACCGATCCTGGATATTGAGAGCGGATGCGCAGAAACACCTTTTGAACGGGCGTCGCGATGTCAACGATCTGACCGATGGTGATTTCTCTCTCGCCATCCGTCAGAAAGGCGTGGACATGCGCATTGGATTGGACATTGCGTCCCTTACGCTCAGACGTCAGGCGGACACAATCGTGCTGGTGTCCGGAGATTCGGACTTTGTGTCGGCCGCGAAGCTGGCGCGTCGGGAGGGTGTGCGGTTCGTCCTTGACCCTCTTTGGCAAACTATCCCGCCCGATCTCAACGAACACATTGACGGGCTGACGAGCGGATTCCCCAGACCGCGCTGATATTATTTCCGGCCGATCAGAATAAAGGGGCGCGCGACAGCCTACAGTGCACCGTGCCCTCAAACCGAATCGCATGCACAGGCAACCCGTTTGAGCAGCCGCGTGCGGACCGCCATCGCATCGGAGCCCGTGTCCGCAATCAACCACCGCCAAGCTGGCGTTTCGGTTGCTGATCCCTACAGCCGCAAGGACATCCGAAATTCGCGGTGCCCGGTGGGACGAAATCGACATTGACGCACGTGTGTGGCGCATTCCGGGCGAGCGCATGAAAACAGGTACCGAACAAAGCGTGCCGCTCAGCGGCATGTCACTCGACCTGCTCGAACAGGCCCGTGAGCTGGACGACGGTAGCGGGTTCGTATTTCCGTCGCCCCTTCGCCGCGGTTGCCAAATCTCCACCATCACGCTCACCACGGTGCTGAGAGACTCGGGGCTGACCGCGCGGGCCACGGTTCACGGCTTCAGATCCTCGTTCAGGGACTGGTGCGCTGAGACGGGCAAGCCCCGGAAGATCCTCGACGCGGCGCTCGCGCATACCCTAGGCAGAGTTGAGAGCGCGTACTTTCGATCGGGCCTATTCAAGTGCCGCCGCCGGTTGATCGATTCCTGGGCGGCCTATCTCACCGGCTCCGACGAGAAGGTAGTGGCCCTGCATGCATAAAAGGCAATCCGAATCAAAAACAGTACTGGCCAGATGTGCCCTCGCTCAAACAAGAGTGTCTCCGGTGTGCTCAAGGCGTTTCATTTTGCTCGTTTCGTAGTTCCTCCAAGAGTGCCCAATGGCAATAGTCGTGGATAATATAGATTCCTTACGGTTACCCATTATAGGAGTTCGGCTGTGCTTGACTTGCTTTCCAAACCCGCCTCAGAAATTAGTCCACTCGATATCAACGCGCTCGTCATAGCATCTCTACCGGAAGGCGAACAGGTAGAATTCAAGCGGTCCTTGCCCGTAGCCAAGGGAAAGCGTGACCCTTGGCAGCATACCGGGGAACTGGGAGACAGAGCAAAGACAGAAATTCTTGAGGAAGTCACGGCTTTCGCGAACTCTTATGGCGGCGTTCTCGTGCTCGGAATCGAGGAGACTTCGACCACACCGCCCGCGGCATCAGCAGTCACCCCCATTCCGCGTTGCGCCGATTTGGCTGAGCGCTTTAAGCTGATATTTCGAGATTGTGTGGAACCCAAACTCTCCGGTTTGGAGGTGTTCGCCATCCCGATGGACAAGGACAACGGAGTCGTCGTGTTTCGTGTTGCACGTTCGCGTTTCGCGCCCCACCGTGTCATGAAGACACTTGTTTGCCCAGTACGGCGCGCTGAACGATGCGAGAAGATGACCATGCATGAAATTCAGGACATGACAATGAACGTATCAAAAGGACTTGAAAAACTCGACAAACGGCTATCGGAAAGGTCTCAACGCTTTTACCGGGAAATCGAGCGCCTTGTCTCTCCTGAAAATGCGTTCGGTTGTCGCTTCACTGCTTTGCCTACGGGTTACGATATCGTTGCCCAAAGTGAATCCACACAGAAATTTATTGCGCGCGCCACCCAATTACCTTGGCGAACTATTTCGTTGAATGGAAGAACAATGAGACAGGTAACTTGTGAGCCACGACTCTGGAGCGCGATACTTCGTGGAAACCGCTCGGATCGCAGACCGTCAAAGCTACAAACAAATGAAAAAGGACATCTTGTCCAAAGAAAAGTAGATTCGAACATTTATCATGAAATTCATAGCGATGGACTGGTTGAGTTTGGTGGATTACCCGATTCCACTTGGAAGCACCAGTGGTTTCCTCCCGATTGACTCTTTGTTCTATTTGGGAATTTGCTTCTGTACGTAAACCATATCCGCCAGTTGTCGCGTTCAATAGGGATGGAATATGCCATTGAGGTGGAATTGTATATGACATCAAGAGTCCCAGTTCCTCTTGACGACTGGAACGATACATACTGGCAGCCAGAGACTGAGAACCAGAAATTTCCACATTATACCTTTAACGACGATAGCAACGTAGATGAATTACTCAACTGCTTCTATCGAGACTCATTACATCTTGTCGGCCAGAATGCGGACGGAACATTAGTTGTTGAAAACGTCAGTGTGTAGACTCTTTACAACACTGAACAGCCCAGGCTCGATTCATACAAATATTGACCAGAATATCGACTTCTTGTATTCACAAATTGTCCCATGCCAAGTCCCTAATATATAATTATCGGTTTACACTTGAAAAGTGAGACACCACGATGAGCAAAGACACTGACGCTCCGAACTGGGTTGACGGCTGGTCGAATTGTAACTTAGAGACTGCATTCAACGCTCTCGCTCAAGTCGTTGAGCGAGATGTCGAACAAGCGAATCGGTTGCCAAAGACGATCACGAACCAATTTGCATTCTCATTTTGTCGACATTACACGGATCTACCGGAACAGTTTGTTGTCACGCGAAAACCACCAGACAACGCTTATGGTTTCTTCACTGTCTCAGTGATTTTCGAAAAGACAGACCACTCGATCAAGATCGACTATGTGCGCCAACCTAGTGATCGTCGTGATGAAAACGATCCGTCGTTGGAAGTGATGCCAAAGTGGGACATGGATTCAGCGATTTGCACTCTCGAAGTCGACAAGAAAATCATGGATGCTTGGCAAATCAGCCAGCGCGCACTAAGTGAGCTATTCTTCAATTGCCATTAGGCTAAATTGGGGGTCGGCAAAGTATCTTCTGGAAATTGCCACACCCCGACGTGCCCAAGGTAAACTTCATGCATGCAATCGCACGAAACCGGTCCCCGCAGCTTCACTCACCCCCGATGACTCCCGCAGAACGTATCGCTTCGCACACGTGGCGCCGGCTACAAAGAGCTCACTTAGTCGGAGCACGCCTCGGAGAGGAAACGCTTACGGATCTTCTTGTACTGGATATGCTCCCCTATCAGAGGATGAATACGTTCAGCATTCGTCACCCGACGAAACAACAAGAGTCCCGGATTGGCGCAGATTTGTTGCTTTGCATCCGGTACTCCAACGGCTCGGCTCATTTCCTGGCCGTGCAAGCGAAAAAACTCTATCCGTCAGGTCGCTACGAAGCCCTCGCCCACAAGGACACATCCGGAATCCGACAGATCGACAAGCTGGATATGTTTGCGCGACGCTGGGGAGCTGTCCCGGTGTACTTGCTCTACAACCACCTGGACCAGATACTCTGCCGGATCCGCCCCTGGTCTTGCTGTCGATCGTATGACACCGAGCAACTCGGTTGTACCCTCGTGCCGAGCTGGCTCATTCGCCAAGCCATCCAGTTCCGTGGTTGGCGTACTTTTTGCGCCATTCATGAGTGTGAGTCAGCCCGTCCATGGCGCTGCGTTTTCGACTGCGAAAACCCGAGCGAGCAAGTAGAAGCCCTGGCGTTATCGCAGCCGGAGCCTCGTGTCAGAGAAAACGAAGTATTTTTCCACCAAAAAATGCCCGAATGGATTCAGACCGGGACGCAAGCGTTTGATTCACTTTTCGAAATTGACGAACCGCTTGCGATAGAGGACGCAAATGAGCTCTTTACTCGCCTGGTCGAGCCATCCGATGTGGACTTCGATGACAGCCAATTGACCTATCCGCGTCGAGTTCTGGCGGTCGACGTCGGCGATTCCAGGAAGGAATCGCGGAAGAAATCGAACAAAGAACTTCCACAGTGAACTTCAGTCATGATTCAATAACAATTCTTCTTCAATTAAACAAGCTTGTAATTCTAGTTCCGAAAATTGCTAAGAACGGCCCGTCAACCACCTCACCAACGGCGGCCGTATGTTCAACATGTCCATCGCGACGGATGAGAGCTACATCGCATATTCCACGTAAAGTCACCCAGTGCCTGCGTCGATACGAACATCCTGGGAAACGCGGCCAGCCCGTCTCCTCGGGCAGCTGCAAGACTCCGCGCACGATGACCACTTTATAGACCCCAGGCGCTTGGACCCGTTGCGCTCCATCGAGTCCCAACGGCGGAATCGTCCGCAATTTTCTCGATCATCAGTGTGGATTTGACTTTGGCTTGGCTCTGACGTTTCGAGATACAGTCAGAAAGGAAGGACCTGGGGAGTTCGATTTGGCTGCTCGTAGGCTGGCCAAGGGAACCCACAAGAGATCATGCCGCAGGTACGCACCATGCTTTAACTGATTCGCTACAATGTTTTTCCCTGCTTCGCGCGTGATTATGAAAACCTTCAACGAATTCGCTACGATGGCGGACACGTTCGCCTAAGCACTGATACGCGGCGGTTCAATATCCCATTAAAAGGTCTATAAACTATATATAAATCCGTATGTTATCGGACTACCCACCCGTCAATAGCCAAGTTGCCACGGCTGTTGCAGCCCCTCTTCCAGCCGCAACACCGCGCGGCGGGGTTGTCGAGGTCTTCTGCGGCGTCGGCGGCCTGAGCCACGGCTTTGTACTTGAAGGCTTCAAGGTGCGAGCGGGCGTCGACGTGAACCCGGCTTGCCGTTATCCCTTCGAACACAACAATCGCGCTTTATTCTTGGAACACGACGTAGCCGAATTGAGCAGTGAGACGGTTAGCGGCCTCTTCAAAGGAGCAGAGCGAAAGATCCTGGTCGGGTGCACTCCGTGCCAGCCATTTTCTACCTACAGCCATTACCGCGCGAATGAGAAGTGGCGGCTATTGCGGGAATTTGGCCGCTTGGTGCGCGACGTAAAACCCGACATCGTGTCCATGGAGAACGTTCCACGCCTGACCACGTTCCGCAACGGCGAACTGTTCGCGGACTTTCTTGGCGTGCTCGCAGACACCGGTTATGAGCACGTCTGGTACGACATCGTTGATTGCGCCGATTTCGGAGTGCCGCAGACCCGTCGGCGCCTCGTGGTGCTGGCTTCGCGGATCGGCCCAATCCGCTTGCGGTGGCCAGCTAAATCGTCAGGTTGCGCCAGCGTACGCGACGCGATAGGCAAACTGCTGCCCATTGGGGCTGGAGAACAGGACGCAGCGGATCCGCTGCACCGGGCGAGCCGCCTTTCGCCGACAAATCTGGCCCGTATTCGGGCTTCAAGCCCGGGCATGTCGTGGCGGGAGTGGGATCCAGATCTTGTTGCCGCGTGTCATCGAAAGCCGTCTGGTCGCTGGTATGGGAGTGTCTACGGGCGAATGTCGTGGGATGAACTTGCCCCGACCATCACTACGCAGTGCACAGGTTTCGGTAACGGCCGGTTCGGCCATCCAGAGCAGGATCGCGCCATTTCGCTCCGCGAAGCTGCCTTGCTGCAGACATTTCCCGCTCGGTACGAATTCTTTGAACCGGGCAAGCCGTGGCAAATCGCAACCGCGGCGCGGTTGATAGGCAATGCAGTACCCGTTGCGTTGGCGCGCGCAATTGCGCGGAGTATCGGGGAAACCCTAGAGGCTGCGCATGTCTGGCCGCCCTTTCCAGATGACCATCGACCTCAATGTGTTGAACCATCTGGGCATAAATCTCTACAGCAACAACCCGGCGGTTCTGGCCGAAGCGGTCGCCAACGCCTGGGACGCCGATGCAGAGATCGTGAACATAGACATTGATGCGCCGAACCGCACCGTCGTCATCAAGGACGATGGCCATGGGATGTCGGCCGACGATATAAACGCAAAGTTTTTGCGGGTTGGCTGGCGACGGCGAGAGGACTCGCCGGTTACGCTCAAGCACCGGCGACCCGTCATGGGCCGGAAAGGTATTGGCAAGCTTTCTCTGTTCTCGATTGCCGATACCATTGAGGTGCAATCGGCGAAGAACGGCCAGAGTGTCGGTTTCACCATGTCACGCACTGCCATTGAGCGCGAAATCAAGGGCAAGGAGGGAGTAGGTACGTACTATCCCGCACCGCTTCCGAGAGAACGCATTTCGATTGTCGAAGGCACAAGAATAGAATTGCGCGATTTGAACAAACGACTGACGACTACCGAGGTCTTTCTGCGACGAAGGATAGCTAGAAGATTCACCGTCATTGGCGCCGCCCACTCGTTCCGGGTATTCGTAAACGGCGAGGAAGTCAGCATAGGCGACCGTCACTATTTCCCTGCGTTGCAGTACGTGTGGCACTACGGTACCTACGGCGACGAGTGCGCTAGTCATTGCACCAATGCGGAGAAGAAAGAATGCCGAGAAGCCGACTCGTTCGAAGGCTGGATAGGCACGGTCAAGGCTGCCGGTCAGTTGAAGGATAGTGGCGAGAGTTTGAACAAGATTCTCGTAATGGCTCGCGGCAAGCTGGTTCAAGAAGACATCTTGGCAGCGTTGGAAGAAGGGGGCATCTACACCAAGTACCTGATCGGCGAGGTCCAGTCGGATGCTCTCGATGACGACAGCAAAGCAGATATCGCAACTACCAACCGCCAGGCATTGATTGAGGACGACCCGCGGTTTGCGGTACTAAAGCAAAATGTCACTAGAGAACTGAGCTACATTCGGGACCGGTGGACGGAATACCGGAACGAAGGAGGAGCGAAGCAGCGTCAGCACAGACACGGCCACTTTGCTCGGCCAGGTTGACCGATACAGGGAAGCGCTTCGGAGCGTGTTGGGCGACGCTGGCCAACAAAATCCAAACATAGAAACCGTTTGCGTTGTGGGTAAGCCGCTTCGAGACTGGACCGATGACGGTCGACGCCGAGAGTCCGAGGACACGTTGCGGCCGAAGAGCATCAGGATACTGACATACACTGAGCTGATTCAGAACGCGGAAAAAGCGTATCAGTCGTACGTTGACGAGAGCCGGAAGGTGAGCCACATTGTCCAGATTCTTGATCGTATAGACGAAGAGATCGCGGCGTCGCATTAGTCAGGTCATCAAGCATCCTCGTGAAATGCCTGGTTGGAGATGTCCTGACACGCCGCAAACTCCTGTGCGGGAGTTTTGGCTAATTTATCTATTGTCATTACGTTGAGCACCCCATTCCCGGTTCCCCGGAGAGCTTGGATGCAAGTACCACAGAAAACCCCGCGCCGCCCAAACCGAACAAGCATCTCGAAAGGCTGTTGAAAACGCCTGCGCCCTGGAATCCGGAGTGACAGCGGCAGCTTCGCTTACGAGACCCAAGCCGCTTGACGACGCCTATGAGGTCGCGTGATTCGCATGCGGAGCGAAACCGTTTTATCTTGATTCTGAATTTGTAGAGTCGCCGATGGATCCGCAGGTTACGGCGGCGTGGGCTGGAACGGCGGCAATTTCCACGACTACGACCGCGAATACTGTGTTGACCTTGTCCAACTCGCGGCCTCCCGGTCTTCACCTTTGAATTGAAGAACAACCTCACCAAACAGACGGTGAGCGATGCGGTCTGGCAGTACAAGAAAGACCGCAACCCGCGCGAGAAGCTGTTCCAGTTCGGGCGGTGTGTGGCCCACTTCGCGGCGGACGAGGGTGAAGTGCGCTTCTGCACCCACCTCCTCAGCAAGCTGAATAACTCAGCTTCGGCCGAGATCAAGACTGTGCGGTTGCGCTCATGAGCCGATCCAGTCGTCCAAGCTCATCATGGCCTATCCTCGTCGCCCGTTCATGCTGCCGCTTCCTGCTTCATCCGCTCCCGCGCCAAGTCAAACGCGCCCTGCATCCGTATCCAATGGTCGGCGTCGCTCCAGCCAAGCCGCTCGAACGCCAACGCCATTGCGGGTGAGATGGCGGCGCGACCGTTCAGGACGCGGCTCAGCGCCGCCCTGGTTACGCCGATGTGCTTTGCCGCTTCGGTGACGGTCCAATTACTGCCCTCAATGCAATCGCGCACCAACTCGCCGGGGTGCGGTGGATCGTACATGGTCATGGTTTCTCTCCAAGTCCCTTATGCTTGATCCTCATGAGTGGAGTTGTATAGCGGAGCTATACGATTGTCAACAAACCATCGGCGTTGACTTGTAGAGCAGGTACGACGTTGGTGCCGCCGCATGTCGAAACCAGCGCGGGTGGTACTATTCGCCCGGAGGACAGGGCTCGATGCTTGAATTCAAGAAGGGCAGAATACACGCTGAAGGCGCCGATGGGCTGGCGAACAAGGGCTGGATCGACGCTGGCGTGTTGCGCGCTGGCTGATCGGCGTTGATACAACTGAGATCAGGTTCTAACGGTTAATTTTCCCGCACCCGTATCGTTTTATTTGACGGGCATTTGATGAGATGTCGCATGGGAACTGATACCAGCGAACGCGGCCTCGAACGCCTGATCTGCACGGCGCTGGCCGGTCATCCCTGCGACCCGCCCGCGACGGGCACGATTAGCGAGCCTTCCGCCGGCTACGGCGGTGTGGGCTGGAGCGGCGGCAACTTCCATGACTACGACCGCGAGTACTGCGTTGATCTTGTCCAGCTCGCGGCCTTCCTGAACGCCACCCAGCCCAAAGCTGCCGAATCCCTGCGGCTGTCCGAGGACAGCCCAACGCGGCGCAAGTTCCTGGCCCGGATGCAGGGTGAAATCTCCAAGCGCGGCACCATCGACGTGCTGCGCCATGGCATCAAGCACGGTGCGCATCATCTGGAGCTATTTTTCGGCACGCCTTCGGCCGAGAACGAGAAAGCCAAGAAGCGCTTCAAGCTCAACCGCTTCACCGTCACCCGGCAGCTTCGCTACAGCCGTGACGAGACACAGCGCGCGCTGGACATTGGGCTCTTCATGAACGGCCTGCCGGTCTTCACGTTCGAATTGAAGAACAACCTCACCAAACAGACGGTGAGCGATGCAGTCTGGCAGTACAAGAAGGACCGCAACCCGCGCGAGAAGTTGTTCCAGTTCGGCAGGTGCGTGGCGCACTTCGCGGTGGACGAGGGTGAAGTGCGCTTCTGCACCCACCTCAAGGGGAAGGCTTCGTGGTTCCTGCCGTTCAACCGCGGCTGGAACGACGGCGCCGGCAACCCGCCCAATCCGAGTGGGATCAAGGCCGACTATCTGTGGCGCGAAGTGCTGACTCGCTTGAGCCTGACCGACATTCTGGAGAACTACGCTCAGGTGGTCGAACGGAAAGACGAGAAGACCGGCCGGAAGGATAAGAAACAGATCTGGCCGCGGTTCCACCAACTCGACGCCGTGCGCCGGCTGCTGGCCGACGCCGCCGCGCATGGGGAGGGCAAGCGCTACCTGATCCAGCATTCGGCGGGCAGCGGCAAGAGCAACTCCATCGCCTGGCTGGCCCATCAACTGATCGGACTGGTGAAGGATGACGCCCCGGTTTTCGACTCCATCATCGTGGTCACCGACCGCCGTATCCTGGACAAGCAGATCCGCGACACGATCAAGCAGTACGCTCAGGTCGGCGCAACCGTGGGGCACGCGGCGCGTTCGGGCGACCTGCGCCGATTCATCGAGACGGGCAAGAAGATCATCATTTCGACGGTGCAGAAGTTCCCCTTCATCCTCGACGAGATCGGCAACGAGCAGCGCGGGCGGCGCTTCGCCATCATCATCGACGAGGCCCACTCAAGCCAGGGCGGGCGGACCAGCGCGGCCATGGCCCAGGCGCTCTCCGAGGCCGGGGAAGCGGGTGAAGAGGAGACCTACGAGGATCAGATCAACCGGCTGATGGAGTCGCGCAAGCTGCTCCCCAACGCCAGCTACTTCGCTTTTACCGCCACGCCCAAGAACAAGACGCTGGAGATATTCGGCGACCCGGATCCGCGGCCCGACGGGGCCGTCAAGCACCGCGCCTTCCACAGCTACAGCATGAAACAGGCCATCCAGGAGGGTTTCGTGCTGGATGTGCTTGAGCACTACACGCCGGTGGCAAGCTACTACAAGCTGGCCAAGATGGTGGAGGACGACCCGGAATTCGACGTCAAGAAGGCGCAGAAAAAACTCCGGCGCTTCGTCGAGAGTCACGACCACGCGATCCGGCTCAAGGCCGAGATCATGGTGGACCACTTTCACGACCAGGTACTGGCCCAGGGGAAGATCGGCGGTGAGGCGCGGGCGATGGTGGTCACCAACGGCATCGAACGCGCGATCCAGTACTATCACGCGATCGGCGACTACCTGCGGGACCGCAAGAGCCGGTATCGGGCCATCGTCGCCTTCTCCGGCGAGCACGAGTTCGGTGGGAACAAGGTCAGCGAAGCGTCGCTGAACGGCTTTCCGTCCGGCAAGATCGCCGACAAGATCCAGGAGAACCCCTATCGCTTTCTCGTCTGCGCGGACAAGTTCCAGACCGGCTACGACGAACCGCTGCTGCACACGATGTACGTGGACAAGACCCTCTCGGGTATCAAGGCGGTACAGACGCTATCGCGCCTCAACCGGGCGCATCCGAAAAAACACGATGTCTTCGTGCTGGATTTTCTGAATGACGCCGATACCATCCGCGACTCTTTCGCCGACTTCTATCGCGCCACGATACTGGCCGATGAGACCGACCCCGACAAACTGCATGATCTGCAGGCCGATCTGGACGGCGCCCAAGTCTATTCCGCCGAGCAGATCGACGACTTTGTAAAGCGCTACCTGGACGGCGCGGAACGCGACCAACTCGATCCCATTCTCGATGCCTGTGTGGCCGTCTATCTGAGTGATCTGGACGAAGACGGTCAGGTGGCGTTCAAGGGCAAGGCCAAGGGGTTCGTGCGGACCTACGGTTTCCTTTCATCCGTCCTTCCCTACAACAACGCCGCGTGGGAGAAGCGCTCGATATTCCTGAATTTTCTGATCTCAAAGTTGCCGGCGCCCCAAGAGGAGGACCTGTCCAAGGGCATCCTCGACGCCATCGACATGGACAGCTACCGGGTCGAGAAACGGGCGATGCACAAAATTGCGCTGCCGGACGAGGACGCGGAGGTCGATCCGGTACCGACCGCCGGCGGAGGCCATCGCCCCGAGCCCGAACTGGATCGGCTCTCGAATATTCTCAAGGTCTTCAACGAACACTTCGGCGATATTGCCTGGGAAGACGCCGACCGTGTGCGGCAGCTCATCACCGAGATCATTCCTTCCCGGGTGGCGGTGGACACCGCCTTCAGGAACGCTCGGCAGAACTCCGATAAGGAGAACGCGCGAATCGAGCACGACAAAGCCTTGATACGAGTCATGACATCCGTGATGAAGGACGACACCGAGCTGTTCAAGCAATTTATGGACAACGAGGGCTTCAAGCGGTGGATGACGGATACGGTGTTTGGACTTGCTTACGAGCCGCCGAGGGTGCAGTGAGTTCCAGTCGGAAACTGCCATAGCTGAAGCTTCCTTTGTCGCATCCGCGATGCGGTGAGCCTGACGAAGCCGATACAACGGAAAGCGAACGGACCTTCAGCTACGTTGCCTCACCGACCATCAACTAGGCTGCCTGACGGACCATCAACCACGTTGCCTCACCGACCGCGGCCTCTGCCGATAGCCGGCGAACCGTTCGCTGGCCCCGCGACCGGTGTGGCGCGTACTGGGCTCGGCGAATGCGGCCAGGTGGATCACGTCGGAATTGACTACGAGACCACCCGCGATGCTGCCGGTCGATTTTATCTGGAAGTCGTTTCCAAGACCGACCGCCTCGTGTTCGTCCAGCTCACCCTTGCAGAGCACGGTCAGGAAATCGCGCACGCTGTCGGCGCTCGGTGCGGACTCGGGTCCCGATCC
Organism: Candidatus Rariloculaceae bacterium; assembly: GCA_965237785.1. Taxonomy (GTDB): domain Bacteria; phylum Pseudomonadota; class Gammaproteobacteria; order Steroidobacterales; family Rariloculaceae; genus UBA6522. Next base: position 2,671,945 of record OZ250159.1, on the reverse strand, counting down.
AAGCTCCAGCGCATCGATGCCGTAACTTCGCACCAGCTTTGGAAGCAGTGCGGCGAACGTTTCCGGCTTGTCAAAAACATCCAATCCATAGATCACCCCGGCCACGGCAAAGACACCGCCCAATTGACCGGGCGTGGCTTCGAAGTGGCTCACGAATTCATCCAGCGTCACGGCATGACGCTCGAATATGGATCCCATCGCGCCGGTTGGCGACCGGGCATCCATGGAAGCGGCCTTTTGCTCGATCGCGTCCCAGACAGCGGACTGGTTGGAACGCCGTGTACCCGACAAGTTCATGGAGGCCTGCACGCTCGCAAGCTTTTCGGCCCGGCCACGGGCAAATTGGACGCGTTCCGACAGCGCGAATTCGTCGCTTTCAAGCGACCAGCGCCCTGCTTCCACGCAAGATACCGGAATGGATGTGGATTTGGCCGCCGGGACGAGGAGTGTCAGGTTGGCAATCCGGTTTTGTTTGGCGCCGAGCAATTCTTCACCGTCCACAATCAGAACAGGTCGGTCGGCGCGATTCACGACCAGAAGGTCCGGGACGCTGCCTCCGTCGGAGACTTCCCTGACACTGACCAATCCGGCTTCGAGGGCGTCGCCAAGAAGGAGGTAATCGGTTGATCCAATCAGCGATGACTGCAAGGGAAAGAGCGATAAGCCCCTGAATGTTTGTGGCGAACCGATTTCAAGCTCGGAAATTGCTGTTTTTACTGGATGCATGGCCCGGCTCCGTTTATATTGTCAGTAGATACAAGTTAACGTCAGTTTACCGATGCAAATTTCGAAGTCAACAGTAGTCGTCATATTATTGACACTAAATGACATATGGATGCAATCCAATGCGTAGTTTCACTGCGGAGGAACTTGAGCGGGCGACGGGGTTCGATCGAAGAACCATTGCCTATTACGTCCAGGAAGGCCTCATCCCAAGGGTGGGTCGACGGGGTCCCCGAACGCGATATCCGAAACTGGTCAAGGACCGGCTGCTTTTCATTCGGCGGGTGCGCGAGGCGGAAGAGGCGGGGGAGATCGGAGCGATATCGTTGAACGAAATGCGGTCCCTGTTCGATCGAGTGTCGCCGGAGGCAATCGAGTTGGTAGCGGAGCGAAGGTTGCCGATCGTTGCAACGATAGAAGATGCGGCCGCGTCAGGATACCGATCTGCGGCTTCGCGACGGGAAGCAATGGAACGCGCTTGGTCCACGGTCGATTCAAGTGCGGAGATGGAGCCGGTATTCTCGGCCCAGGCGCGAAGTCCCGGCAGTCGAGCCGAACTCGAAGACGAAGAGTTTGACGAGGCGAGTCTGGGGGCGGCGCTCCTTGAACTCCAGATTCAAGCCGGCCATCGCCGAGTCCGGGAACCCGGATCCCCGGACATGTGGTCGCGCATAGAGATTTCGCCCGAAATCGCCCTTTCAGTTCGCGGGCTTGCCGAGGAGGACACGACGCTGCTGGAGTCGGTAGCCAGAAAGCTGCGGCGGCTTATCGGCGGTTAAGAAGCCCGCACCGTATTCTTGAAGTCCACCGCGGCCGACTGACCCTACCCGCCGCCGAGCCGCCACCCGAACAACGCCGCCATCAAGAGGCCGCCAACACCCACGCGCTGTTCTTCGGGTTCCCGAGCAGCCTCAATGCCGGCTATCACCTCGTCCGCCCTGCGGTCCGCCCAAGTCGCAAGTTGGTCCACTTCCGGTGGAGCCGACAAATCCAGCGAAAAATTTACCTGCACGTCGCCGTGGGGCGCTATGTCGTGTTTCTTCAGAAAAGCTGTCGGGTCGCCGAGGAAATCCACCAGTTCGTCCAGCCAGCCCTGAATTTGTCCCAATACGTCGCGATAGATTTCGCCCAGAAGATGCCAACCCCAGTAGTCCTCGGCACTGGCGCGCAGGCACCGCACTTCGTCATATCTGTCCAGTATCTGTTCCACGCGAACCTCAAGACGCCCCACCGCGCGATAGACAACGGTGTCAGGCGCATCGGCCTCCGACGCCACTTGGCCGATTCCCTCGCTGATCACTCGAGGCAATTGCATGCAATCGTCTGCGAACTGGGGAAGGTGCTCCTCGGCCAAGGCGAAAATGTCGGACAACACCCTTGTCTGGGGTATCGGTGTGTTCAATCGTGTTTGCAACTCTTCGGTCAACGGGCGTAAGGCTTCGCCCAGAACCACCAACGTTCGCGGGAGGGGCGCGTCACTCATTCTGCTCAGCTCGTGCATCAGCCAATTTCAAACGATCCACGCTCTCCAGGCAAGCTCCAAGCCCAAATCCACCGATTCCTCTTCACCACCCAAGACCGACTAACCGTTGGTGTATTCATGCCAGGACTCCGGTTCCCGCTCGATCCATGCAGAGATGACGCCGGAGCGAGACTTGCAGGTTGGAACCGCCGACATCGCGAGGCAGCTTCACGCCACCAGAATCTCGTCACGGACGAAGTGCAGGCGGATCAACTTCGGTCGAGGCATGGTCTCGTCAAAGTAGCAATCGACGGCTTCCTTGATGTTGCCGCGGAGTTCTTCAACTGAATCGCCCTCTGTGTGGATGCCGTATCCGAGTGCGCTCGCCGAATACCCTCCGTCCACGTCGTCTTCGCTGACTTCAAAAATGATCTCGGTTTTCGACATCGTTTTCTCCTTCGAGTGGAATGTTCTCCCCGCCTGGATACGTTACGCTTCCGGCAGTCAGCCGACGCCCAGTATATTCCCAAGCAGTTCCTCGGTCTCCCGTTCGGGCGTGAGAATTTCAGCACGAATTTGCTTCAGCGTGCGCATCGGCTTCCGTATCCTTTTTGCAATTCTTGCGGATCACGGCTGGTGTCACCCCGCTCCGCACGCAACTCTCTTTCAGCAATTGATATTCCCCACCCTCACCCCCATCTACTGACATAACGACCCCGACCGGAGTGAAAACTCGTGCGGATGGACAAACTCACAAGCCGGCTGCAACTTGCGCTTGCGGATGCGCAATCCATGGCTGTGGGCCGGGACAACCAGTTTATCGCGCCGGTACATCTCATGGCCGCGCTGCTGGAGCAGGATCGCGGCAGCATCGGCGGCTTGCTGACGAAGGCCGGCGTCAACATGAACCAGGTGCGAGTCGGCCTGGGTGATGCGCTGGATCGGCTGCCACGGGTTCAAGGCGATGCCGAGGGCGACGTGCATCTCTCAAACGAGTTGTCGAAGCTACTGAACGTCAGCGACAAGCTCGCCCAGCAGCGCGGCGACGCCTATATCGCAAGCGAACTCTTCGTATTGGCGGCGTGCCGGGACAAAGGCGATCTGGGCCGCGTGCTGCAGAAGGCCGGCGCGGTTGCAGGCGCCGTTGAAAAGGCCATTGAGGAGGTGCGCGGCGGCGCCAGCGTGGACGATCCCGATGCCGAGGAGTCCCGTCAGGCGCTTGAAAAGTACGCTGTCGATCTCACCGCTCAGGCCGAGCAGGGCAAGCTCGACCCGGTCATCGGCCGCGACGACGAAATACGCCGCACCATTCAGGTGTTGCAACGGCGCACGAAGAACAATCCGGTGCTTATCGGCGAATCGGGGGTCGGCAAGACCGCTATCGTTGAAGGACTGGCACAGCGCATCGCCAATGGCGAGGTGCCGGAGGGACTCAAGTCGAAGCGCATTCTCGCCCTGGATCTCGGGGCCCTGATTGCCGGCGCCAAGTTCCGCGGCGAATTCGAGGAGCGCCTGAAGGCGGTGCTCAACGAGCTTGCCAAGCAACAAGGCCAGATCATCCTGTTCATCGACGAGTTGCACAACGTAGTCGGCGCGGGCAAGGCGGAGGGCGCCATCGATGCGGGCAATATGTTGAAGCCGGCCCTGGCCCGCGGTCAGCTTCACTGCGTTGGCGCGACCACGCTCGATGAATACCGCAAGCGCATGGAGAAGGATGCCGCGCTTGAGCGGCGCTTCCAGAAGGTTCGCGTGGAAGAACCCTCGGTGGAAGACACCATCGCGATTCTGCGCGGCCTGAAGGAGCGTTACGAGGTGCACCATGGCGTGGAGATCACCGATCCCGCCATCGTTGCCGCCGCCACCCTGTCCCATCGCTATATCTCCGATCGGCAGTTACCGGACAAGGCGATCGATCTCGTCGACGAGGCGGCTTCGCGGATTCGCATGGAAATCGATTCCAAGCCGGAGGAACTGGACCGGCTGGAGCGGCGCCTCATCCAGTTCAAGATCGAGCGCGAAGCGTTGAAGAACGAGTCCGACGAGGCGTCCAAGCGCCGCCTGGAGACCCTGCAATCGTCCATCGGGCAACTGGAGCGGGAGTTCGCGGACCTGGATGAGATCTGGAGCGCGGAAAAGGCGGTCATGCAGGGCGCCACACACCTCAAGGAAGAACTGGAGCACGCCAGGACGGAACTCGAGAAGGCCCATCGGGCCGGAGATCTGGCGCGGATGTCGGAGTTGCAATACGGACGCATCCCGGAACTGACGCGCGAACTGGAGCAGGCGCTCTCTAAAGAGCAGGAAAGCCATACGCTGGTTCGTCACCGGGTGACCGACGAAGAGGTCGCCGAGGTGGTATCCAAGTGGACCGGGATCCCGGTCACGAAGATGCTCGAAGGCGAACGGGAGAAGCTGCTGCAGATGGAGGGTTTCCTGGAGGCCCGGGTGGTCGGCCAGGCGGAAGCGCTGCGGGCGGTCTCCAACGCGATCCGCCGGTCCCGCGCCGGACTCTCCGATCCCAACCGGCCCAACGGATCGTTCCTGTTTCTGGGGCCGACCGGGGTGGGCAAGACCGAACTCACCAAGGCACTGGCCGAGTTCCTGTTCGATACCGAAGGCGCCATGACGCGCATCGACATGTCGGAATTCATGGAGAAACACTCCGTCGCGAGGCTGATCGGCGCGCCACCCGGGTACGTGGGCTATGACGAGGGAGGCTATCTCACCGAGGCCGTGCGGCGCCGGCCCTATTCGGTCGTGCTCCTCGACGAGGTGGAAAAGGCGCATCCGGAGGTCTTCAATATCCTCCTGCAAGTGCTGGACGATGGGCGGTTGACCGACGGCCACGGGCGCACGGTGGACTTTCGCAATACCGTCGTGGTGATGACCTCCAATCTCGGCAGCCAGCGGATTCAGGAATTGGCGGGCGAGGAGAACTACGGAGAGATGAAGGCCGCGGTGATGGAGATCGTCGGCCAGCGATTCCGGCCCGAGTTCGTCAACCGTATCGACGACGTGGTTGTGTTCCACCCCCTGGATGCATCCCATTTGCGGCGCATCGTCGACATCCAGTTGAAGTACCTGCAAGAGCGCCTGGGTGAACGCGATATGTCGCTCACGCTGGACGATGCCGCCCGGGAGCAGTTGGCCGAAGCCGGGTACGATCCGGTGTACGGCGCGCGGCCACTCAAGCGGGCGCTTCAGCAACAGGTGGAAAATCCGCTGGCGCAGCGTATCCTCAACGGCGATTTCGTACCCGGGGACGCCATACGGGCCACCGCCGCGGGCGGCGAACTGGATTTTGTCAACGATACGGCCGCCGCAGCTTGATCAACGATAAAATGCGGTTGCGTCGAAAGGCCATGAAGTGCCAATGTATGCGGGTATTGCCGGTCGGTCCTACGCCGGATTAGGAGGCGAGAACATGCCAATATACGAGTATCGCTGCGACACCTGCGGGCACTACCTGGATGCCTTGCAGAAACTCGCCGACGATCCTCTCAGGGATTGCCCCGCGTGCAGCGAATCCGCACTGCGGCGGCTGGTTTCCGCTCCGAATTTCAGGCTCAAGGGCAAGGGGTGGTACGAGACGGACTTCAAGTCCGACAAGGAAACCAGGCGGAACCTGGTTGACCGGCCGGAAGAATCTGCCGTCGGCAAGGAATCGGGTGAGTCCGGAAAGGGTGATGGAGAGACCGGGAAGGGCGACGGCGAGACCAGGAAGGGTGACGGCTCGGCGAAGGAGACGTCGTCGAGCAAAGCCGACGCGAGTGCCGGCTCGAAGCCCAGGTCGGGCTCGAGCAGCAGCAAATCCGACAGCGCCGCCGCCTGAGCGGAGCGTAGACGCCAACAGGAGGCGTTAACTTGATCGTTCGCATACGCCGTTACATTGTCGCCGGGCTGCTGGTGTGGTTGCCGGTGGGCGCGACGATCCTGATCGGACTATTCCTGATCGATCTCATGGACCGGCTGCTGTTCCTGATACCGCCGCCGTATCGTCCCGAAGCGCTGCTTGGTTTCCGGATCCCGGGTCTTGGAACCGTTCTGGCGCTCGTGGTCCTCGTCGGGACCGGGATGTTGGTGGCCAATCTGATCGGCCGGCGCCTGGTCAATTTCTACGAGTCGCTGCTGGCGCGGATCCCGCTGGTACGCACCGTTTACGGCGCCGTCAAGCGCTTCGCTGAACTGGTCCTGAGCGATTCGAGCGAATCGTTCAATAAGGTCCTGCTCATCGAATACCCCCGCAAGGGCCTCTATAGTTTTTGTTTCCAGACGTCGGAACACCCACCGGAGGTTGAGACGCGTGCCGGGGAAGAAATCATCACGGTCTTTCTTCCCACCACGCCGAATCCCACCTCGGGCTTCATGCTGTTCGTGCCTGCAAAGGATGTACTCGAACTGGACATGCCGGTGGAAGAGGCGTTGAAGATGATCATTTCCCTCGGTGTCGTGGTGCCGGAATGGCATCCGGTCCACCCGGGGTAATGCGTCCGCTCTCGCCATGTCAGCGCCTCGACGCGCCCGTGCCTGACACGGGTGCGATGTCCGGGCCGGCAGGGAAAACACGGTGACCGGTTTGCTGAAAACTCGGGCATAGATTGCAGGGTTCGTCGCTTGGCCGTACCATCCGCCGGCTTCGCGGCCCCATATTGAAATAAGGTTGGATCCCATGCGCACGCACTACTGCGGTCAGGTGGACCGCTCCCACATTGGCGAGGAAATCGCCGTCGCCGGCTGGGTGCATCGCCGCAGGGACCACGGCGGGGTCATTTTCGTGGACCTGCGGGATCGCGAGGGGCTGCTGCAGGTGGTTTTCGATCCCGCGGATGAGGCGATGTTCGCGGAGGCCGAACGCATTCGCGGCGAGTACGTCCTCGCGGTGCGCGGGCGCGTGCGGCCGCGGCCCGAGGGGACCGTCAACCCGAACCTTGCCACCGGCGAAGTGGAGGTGGAGGCAAGCCAGCTCACGGTACTCAACCGCGCCAGGACGCCGCCCTTCCATCACGAGGAACAGGCCGGCGAGGACCTGCGGCTTCGCTACCGGTACCTGGATCTCAGGCGCGAAGAGATGCAGCGTAATTTGCGCACGCGCCACGCCATCACCCGCGTGATCCGGAATTTTCTCGACGGCAACGGTTTCGTCGATATCGAAACCCCCATGCTGACCAAGACGACCCCGGAAGGTGCGCGGGACTACCTGGTCCCGAGCCGGACCCAGCCGGGCCGGTTCTTTGCCCTGCCGCAGTCGCCGCAGCTCCTGAAGCAGCTCCTGATGATGTCGGGCTTCGACCGCTACTACCAGATCGTCAAGTGTTTCCGGGACGAGGACTTGCGCGCCGATCGCCAGCCCGAGTTCACCCAGATCGATATCGAGACATCGTTCATGGACGAAGAGGCCATCATGAAGGTGATGGAGGACCTCATTCGCGGCGTATTCAAGACGGTGCTGGATGTGGACCTGCCGGACCCGTTGCCAAGGCTCAGCTATCGCGATGCGCTGCAACGCTACGGCACCGACGCCCCGGACCTGCGCAACCCCCTGGTGCTGACCGAGGTCGGCGATCTGTTGCAAGGGGTCGAGTTCCGGGTCTTCGCGGGCCCGGCCAAGGATCCGGGCAGCCGCGTTGCGGTCATGCGGGTGCCGGGCGGCGCCGATATCAGCCGTGGGGCCATCGACGGCTATACGGAGTTGGCTGCCCGTCACGGCGCCAGGGGTCTGGCCTACATCAAGGTGATCGACCGCGCGGCGGGGGCCGGTGGGCTGCAGTCGCCCATTCTCAAGTTCCTGCCGGACGACGTGGTCGAAGGGATTCTGGATCGGGCGGAAGCGGAAAGCGGCGATATCGTCTTCTTCGGCGCCGGCAAGATTCGGGTCGTCAACGACACGCTGAGCGCGGTTCGCCAGCAACTCGGCCGCGACCGGGGCCTGATTCGCGAGGGGTGGGCGCCGCTCTGGGTGGTCGACTTCCCGCTGTTCGCGGACGATGGCGAGGGCGGTTGGACCTCCACCCACCACCCCTTCACGGCGCCGCACGTGGACGACGCGGACGCGCTCCGGGCGGATCCCGGCAACACGCTTTCGCGCGCCTACGACATGGTGCTCAACGGCACCGAGATCGGCGGCGGGTCGATTCGTATCCACAGGCCGGAGATCCAGTCGGCGGTATTGGAATTGCTCGGGATCGATGCGACCGAAGCCGAGGAGAAATTCGGGTTCCTGCTCACGGCGCTTGATTTCGGTTGCCCGCCCCACGGCGGCATCGCCTTCGGACTGGACCGCCTGGTGATGCTCATGCTCGGTGCGGAGAGCATTCGCGATGTCATCGCGTTCCCGAAGACCCAGACGGCCAGCGACCCGCTGACCGGCGCGCCGAGTCCGGCGAATACCGTCCAGCTCCGGGAAGTGGGTATCCGGCTGCGCGCCCCGAAGCGTTAGCTCGGCTCGTCACCGCGAAGGGATCGGCGGTCGCGGAAGGAGATTGGTGCGATATGCGGGTTCGCCCTGCGGATTCCGACCGGCGTCCATGGCAGCCACTTGGCGAGGCATAGGAGCTTGGCCATGGCCAAATTCAGTCGCCCCGAATCCGTTTTGGTCGTGATCTGCACGCCTCGGCGGGAATGCCTGCTGCTTCAACGCGTCCGCCCGCCGGGCTTCTGGCAGTCGGTGACCGGCACCCTGCGATGGGATGAGACGCCGGCCGCCGCCGCGGCGCGGGAAGTGCGCGAGGAGACCGGGTTGGATCTGGCCGGACTGGTGGATACGAAGCAAACCAACCGCTTTCCCATCCTCCCCGAGTGGCGCGACCGATACGCTCCGGGCGTAGCGGAGAACCTTGAACATCTCCTGTATCTGCAACTGCCGGAGATCTGCGAGGTGAGACTCAATGCCGAAGAGCACGTCGCCTACCGGTGGATGGGCCTGGAGAAAGCCATCGGGACGGTCACTTCGTGGACCAATCGGGAAGCTTTGGAACGGTTGCGGCGGTCGGGCTGAGCGGTCAATGGAGCATTCGCATTAACAAGCAGTGGCGCGTATGTTTTGTTTGGACTGAACGGGGTGCGATGGAAATCGAGATCGCCGACTATCACTGAGACGAGGAGGGACCATGACCGGCACAGAAGCGATTCATCCCGGCGAACACTTGGCGGAGATACTCAATGAACTGGGCGTGAGCCAGTACAGTTTAGCGAAATCGATAGGTACCTCGGCGCGGCGCATCAACGAAATCGTCCATGGTCGCCGCTCCATCACCGCCGACACGGCACTACGAATTGGCCGGGCGCTGGACATGACCCCTGAGTCTTGGCTGAATCTTCAGGCGCTGTACGATCTCGATGTAGCCCGTACCGCAACTGATGTGAATAGCATCAAACCCCTGGTCGCGGCCGGTTGACGCGGCCGGAGCAGAGTCGACGGCGTTCGACGGTGGCGAATTCCTGCAAGGCCGCTTGACCCGGGTGACCAGAGCGGCGGAAATGATCGGCGCCGCTAATTTCGAACTCAATCGGTCTCCGGCAAACGTCTCAAATCGTACAACAATTCCAGCGCCTGCCGCGGTGTCAGCGTGTCCGGATCCACCTCTCGCAACCGCAGGCGAATGGGATCCTCCTCCACCGGAGCAGCCGAGGGATCGGGTCCGTGCAGGGGTAGCTCAACCTGCGGATGATCGCCGCCCGAGCCGTGCTCCCTCGCCTCGAGCGCGGCCAGATAATGCCGCGCATCCGCCACGACTCGCGCCGGCACGCCGGCAAGGCGCGCCACTTGCAGACCGTAGCTCTGATTCGCCGGGCCTTCCTTGACGCTGTGCAGAAAAATCAGATCGTCGCCGTGTTCGGCGGCGTCGAGATGTACGTTGGCACAGTCCGGCAATTGCTCGGGCAGGCTGGTCAATTCGAAGTAGTGCGTCGCGAACAGCGTGAACGCGCGGGAGTCCCGGGCGATGTGCCGGGCGGCCGCCCAGGCGAGCGACAGACCGTCAAATGTGCTCGTGCCGCGCCCCACCTCGTCCATCAGGACCAGGCTGGATGCGGTGGCATTGTTGAGAATATTGGCGGTTTCGGTCATCTCCACCATAAAGGTCGACCGCCCCCCGGACAGGTCGTCCGAGGCCCCGACGCGGGTGAATATCCGGTCGATGGGCCCGACGCGCGCCTCGGCTGCCGGCACGAAGCTGCCGATATGGGCGAGGATGGCGATGAGCGCGGTTTGTCGCATATACGTTGACTTGCCGCCCATATTCGGCCCGGTGATGATCAGCATCCGCCGTTGGTCGTTGAGATCGAGATCGTTGGGTACGAAGGGATCGGTGCTCGCCTGTTCCACGGCCAGGTGGCGCCCGGCGCGGTAGTGGAGTTCGGCGTCGCCGGTGAGTTCAGGCTTGCTCAGGTTGAGTGCAAAAGCACGCCCCGCCAGGTTGCCCAGGACGTCGATCTCGGCAACGCATTCGGCTGTTTGAAGCAGCGCCGTCAGGTGTTCGTTGAGCCGCTCCAGTACCGACTCATAGAGCGAGCGCTCGCAGGTCAGGGCGCGCTCCCGGGCACTGAGGATCTTGTCCTCGAATCCCTTGAGTTCCGGCGTAATGAAACGTTCGTTGCCCTTGAGGGTCTGTCGCCGGGTGTAGTCCTCCGGCGCCGACCGGGCCTGAGCCTTGCTGATCTCGATGTAGTAACCGTGGACGCGGTTATAGCCCACCTTGAGATTGGTCAGCCCGGTGCGCTGCCGCTGGTGCTGCTCGTATTCGTCCAGGAATCGGCTGACATCGGAACTGATGGACCGCAGCTCATCCAGCTCGGTGTCGAAACCCTCTGCGATTACGCCGCCGTCCTTTATTAACACAGGCGGCTCGGCGACGATCGCCGCTTCGAGAAGCTCGCGTTGTTCTTCGTGCCCGCCACAGCCCTGGATGAGTGTATCCAGGCGCGGTGAATCCAGTTTCGCGACTCGCGAGGTCAGTCCGGGAAGCTCCCGCAACGCGTGCCGCAGTTGCGCCAGGTCGCGCGGCCGCGCCGAGCGCAGGCCGACGCGCGTGAGGATTCGTTCCATGTCTCCTACGTCCCGCAGTGTCGTCTGCAAGGATTCCGCGGCACCGGATTGGATCAGCGCTTCGATGGCCTGCTGGCGGTGCCGCAATGCTTCGTGATCGCGGATCGGACGGTTGATCCAGTGTCTGAGCAGCCGGCTGCCCATGGGTGTGGCGCAGCGATCCATGAGTTCGACCAGGGAATATCCGCGCCGTGCAGCCGTATTGACCTCGATTTCGAGATTGCGCCGGGTGGCGGCGTCCATGACGATGGCCTGCTCGCGCCGTTCCCGGACCAAACCTCGAATATGCGGCACCGCGGCGCGCTGCGTATCCTTGACGTACTGCAACAGACTGCCGGCAGCGCCCACGGCGGCGGTCGCGTCCATGGCGTCGAAACCGGAGAGGTCACGGGTCGCGAATTGCCGGCACAGGTTCCTCAGCGCGGTATCCGGATCGAAGTGCCACGGCGGTCGTTCGCGCAGACCTTCGAATTCGCCCAGCCAGTCCGGGCGCGGCATATCTTCGCCGAGCAAGAGTTCCGCGGGTCGCAGGCGCTCCAGTTCGCCCCGCAGGGCATCCGCATCCGCAAGTTCGGCGATGGCGAAGCGCCCGCTCGCCAGGTCCAGCCAGGCGAGCCCGATGGCGTCCGAGCCGCTTCCCAACTTGATGGCCGCCAGGAAGGACGGCCGGTTCGACTCGAGCAGTGCATCTTCGGTCAGCGTACCTGGGGTGATGATGCGCACGACTTCCCGCGCCACGGGCCCCTTGCTTGTCTTGGGGTCGCCGATCTGCTCGCAGATGGCGACAGATTCGCCCAGGCGCACAACCCGTGCGAGGTAGTTGTCGACCGAGTGTGCCGGCACACCGGCCATGGGGATCGGTTCGCCGCCGGACTGCCCGCGGCTGGTCAGGGCGATGTCCATCAACTTGGCGGCCCTGCGGGCGTCGTCGAAGAACAGTTCGTAGAAATCGCCCATTCGGTAGAACAGCAGCACATCGGGATGCTGGGCCTTGATACCCAGGTACTGCTGCATCATGGGGGTGTGGGGTTTGTTCAAGGCCATGGTGGATTCGCCGCGACGCGCACATTGTAATCGCCTTCGGGTCCCCCGTGCCGGGCATCTCAAGTCCGCCTGTCCGACCAATGCAAATCGCAGCGTGACAAGGCGGCGGATCGGTGAAATATGCGGGCTGGGGGTGCTGCGCGGTACCATCCGTTCATGCGCATCATGCACCTGGAATTCGGCCGCCACCTGTATGGCGGCGCGGCGCAGGTCCGCTATCTCATCCGGGGCCTCCACGCGGAAGGCGTCGAGAGCGTTCTCGTCTGCGCGCGGGGCAGTGAGATCGCCGGTGCGGTCCGCGGTGCGATGCGCGGTGCGATGCGCGGTGCGGTCCGCGGTATCGTCGGCGGTGCGGTTGGTGGTGCGGTCGGTGGCGTCGAAGTGGTGGAGATCCCTGTGGGCGGCGATCTCGACCTGCGGGTGGCGGGCCGGCTGAAACAAGTCATCAAGGATCGCGCCCCCTCGGTCGTGCACGCGCACTCCCGCCGCGGCGCCGACCTGATGGGCGGGTGGTGCGCGCGCCGGGCCGGGGTTCCGGCGGTCCTGACCCGCCGGGTGGACAACCGGGAGCCGGTGCCGTGGGCGCGGCTCAAGTACAAGCCTTACCGCATGGTGGTTGCGATCTCCTCCGCGGTGGAGTCGGAACTGGTAGACCACGTCGGCCTCGATCCCGCCCGCGTGGTGAAAATCGCCAGTGCCGTGGATGCAGCGCGGTATCGGCTTGTCGACGTCGACGCCCACGCTGACGCCCACGCCCGCGCTGACGCCGGCGCCCGCGTCGGCGCCCACGCACGCGCCGACGCCCACGCCCGCGCCGACGCCCACGCCGACGCCCACGCCGACACGGCGCGCGAACGACTGGCAGCGAGCTTCGAATTGCCGCCCGGGTCGATCATCGTCGGAGTGATTGCGCAGCTGATCCCGCGCAAGGGCCACGAACTGCTCCTGAGTTGCCTGCCCGAAGTATTCGCGCGTGACCCGAGCGTTCACGTGATTTGTTTCGGGCGTGGCCGGTTGCAGCGGGCGCTGGAACGCGAGATCGGCAAAAGGGGGCTCGGCGCGCGCGTAACGCTGGCGGGATTCAGGAACGATTTGGCGGAACTGGTCCCGGGATTGCATCTGCTGGTGCATCCGGCCAGGCGCGAGGGTCTGGGCGTGGCCGTGCTCGAAGCCATGAGCGCCGGGGTGCCGGTGGTAGCGTCCGACGCGGGCGGGCTAACCGACGTCATTGAGCACGAGCGCCACGGGCTGCTGTTCGAGTCGGGCAATGCACCCGCACTACGGGACGCCATCGCGCGCATGCTCGAGGATTCGGAGCTACGCCGACGCTGCGCCCGGGGCGGCCGACAGCGGGTCGAATCCCGTTTCTCCGTGGAGCAGATGAGTCGGCGCTACGTGGACGTCTACAATCGGGTTCTGAGTGCTTCGACATGACCCCATCCGATGCAGATTCGAACGCGCTGGCCTGTTCCCTGGAGAGGCGCTGCCGCTGCGGGGGCCGCAAGTCCGGGCTCGGTTCCAGTATCCCGTAACGGGCGCTGACGGAGAGGGCGCGCAGTGCGCGGATCAGATCCTCCGCCAGCCTGCCGTAGATCCGGACGTTTAGACTCGCTTGCCAGCCATCAGTCGAATCGCACGCTCAGTTCGCCCCCCAGTTCCCCAGACATTCGCATTCTCGGGCTTCAACTTCCACTCTCTGGGAATCCAGCCCTTCTCGTTGTCGATTTCAATGAGTTCGGAGGTAAATTCCACAACGTAACCATTTGGATCTTCAAAATAGCAGAAAGCATTACCTCCAGGCCCGTGCCGGCCTGGGCCCCAGATGGGGTCGTGCCCAGCTTGGACCATACGCCCCGTACTGCGCATGACACCCTCCAGGTCTCCTACCTCGAACGCGACATGATTCAGAGGCGCCCCATCGCCTTTTTCCAACGCGAGGCAATGATGCTGCTTGTTGCAGCGAAGAAAAATCAGGACCTGCCCCTCGTACCAGTCGGCGAGCTGAAACCCGAGTCGATCGATGTAAAAATCCCGGAGTCGCTCGTTATCCTGGGAGTTAAGGATTATGTGACTAAGTCCCTGCGGTAGATAGGACTCGATATCTCGATCCTCCACGGGCGATCCACTACTGCTCAATTCGACTGTGTTTCCGTCGGCATCCTTGAGCGAGAAGCCATAGTAGTCCCCCGGAGTGTCCAGCGGCTCGGGGGGCGCGATCATCTTTAAATTGGACGCGTTCAGTTCTTTCCATGCCGCGTCGACGTCATTCCTGGTCGACAGCCCAAGTCTTATGCGCTGAAGACCTGTTTCTACAGCGTCATTTAGCTCAAGCACGCAGGGTTCCGGACCGGTGCCGGTGAAGAATGCCCTGCTCGGGTCGGGGTGGGCCAGTTCAGTCAGGCCCCATAGCTCCGTGTAGAATCTTGCTGAACTCAGGAGATCTGGAGTCTTGAGCGCAACACCCCTGAGGTGAGTCGTCTTTATCATTGCTTCAGACTATTCCCAATCATAGATGTCCGGTAAGCTTCAGACGCCTTTCGGTTGGAATCGAACAAGTCCACGTTCTTCGCGAACAATCTGTTCGGGCTTGTGCCCATGATCATCCTCACGCTGTTCGAGACTATCCGGTTACGTCAAGACTCTTTCCATAACCAGCAAATTTCTGAAGACGTCGTACTCCCTAACCAATTGAATCTATTCGATTATTAACCTTATAGTAGTGGACCAGCATAGTATACTATCTGCGATGTCCGTCAAGCGCGAGGACATGGCAAAAAGGAAAGATCATGACGAGGGTTATCGGATTTATCGGTCTCGGAAATATCGGTGAGCCAATGTCCCTCAATCTGTTGCAGTCTGGTTTTGACGTGGTCGGTTTTAACCCTTCTGACAAACCTGACTTCGTCGCGGCAGGAGGTAGACAAGTGTCCACAGTCCAACAGGTCGGCAAGCAGGCCAATGTGATCATTCAAAGTTTACCGTCGGTCAAGGCCCTTGAGAATACCGTGGACGCACTGCTTGAAGTGGCAAACTTTGGGCAAACCGTTATTGAGATCAGTAGTTATCCTCTGAATGACAAAAAACTGCAGGCAGATCGGTTAGCCGAGCGTGGCATAACGATGCTCGATTGCGAAGTCAGCGGTCTTCCAAAGATGGTCTCGGATCGAACGGCGGTAATCTTTCAGTCCGGCGACCCCGCCACCGTTGAATCCAACAGCAGTATTTTTGCAGCGATGGCGGATCTCTGCCTCTACCTCGGCGAGTTCGGTTCGGCGACGATCATGAAATTGCTGGCGAATATGATGGTTGCAATACACAATTCCGCGGCGGCGGAAGCGATCAATCTCGCATCCCGAGTCGGTGTGTCTCCTGAGGACGCGATTCGCGCGTTAGCGCCGAGCGCAGCAGGCTCAGTGACGTTCTCAAAGAAAGCTCCGATCATGGTCTCTCGCGAATTTAGCGCCGGAGCAGGCCCATTTCGGCACATGTTTCGATACTTGGAGCGCGTTGCGAGACTCGCAAGCGAGACCGCTGTTTCAGCACCATTGCTGGATGTTGTGTGTAACTACTATAGGAAAGCAGAGTCAGAAGGGCGAGGGGACCAAGATATTGCTGCGATAATTGAAATGTTGGAAGCAGAATCGGGATCAGCCTATGAATGATGTATCGAGGGAAGTTAAATCCCTAAAGGATAAGATGCTGCGGAAATCTTACTTCCTTATGTTCAGAGAGATTGTCGACGATAGCCGTGTGCCGGAATCGATGCTTGAACACTATCGATGGCTGATCGGATTGGAGAAGGAAGGAAAAGTCTTCGCTTCTGGCCCGATATTCGAGAAAGGAGGCGAGCAGGGCGTCGGCATGACTGTATTCAGCGTGGCGAGCTGGGATGAAGCCGAGGGTTTGGCGGCAGAGGACCCGTTTTGCTTGTCGGGTGCCATGAGCTTTGTTATCAAGCGCTGGCAGGTGAATGAGGGCCGTATCAACATCGCGATCGATTTTTCGGATGGGTCGTACTCTATCGGTTAGCCGGGCTTGGCTCGGTAGACGAGCCTCACATAAATAGCGAAGATCAGCACGGCAACGTTGACCAAGCCCATGAACAGGAACGGCCCTGTATAGGTCCACCGATCGAAAAGAAATCCTCCGACACCGGAGGCCATGAGCATCCCGGTGGCCCCGCAAGCCGTGAACGTTCCAATCACTGAACCGCGCGTGTTTGGCGGGGCGTTCTGGCCGATGAGGGCGATCGACGACATGATGCATGCCCCCTCGCCCAATCCCAGAAGGATTGCGGCTGCAAAAATCGTATTTGCCAGCGGATCGGCAATGGTTCCCATGAACGTGTAACCAATCGCTGACAGAGAAAATGCGATAATTATGCCGACAACTCTATCGACTCGATCCAAAATACTGCCCATGATCGGCGCGCTAAGCAGCACCGTAAGCGTAATCAACGGAACGATCATCCGACCACGCGCGTATCCTACCTGGACATCCAGTCCCAAGTCGGATGCGTGCCGCACCATCCACAGAAATGTAAACGCGCCCACCACAACCATATCTCCACGGGCGGCCATACTCGCTGCAAAGGCGAGCGCCGTTCGAGGATTCGCTCGTGCTTCGCGGAATCCTTCCGTCAGTAGACTCGCGAGCGGTTTCCTTCTGATTGACTCCCGCCCGCGGATACGAGCAGGTTTCAGGCCGAAACCCGCGATCGTGGTCCCTAGAATCGCGACAATGACGGCCAAGAGGAAGACTGCGGCGACAGCATCTACGAGGTCGACGCCCGATGCCCGCAGAATACCCGGGATCTGCGTCAAGACCAGCGATGATGTAATGGCGCCGATGCCCTGCATGACGTTAAGCCCTCCGAGCCACTTTCCCCGCGACACCTCCTGGGAATAGTCGCCGGTAAAGACCAGCAGGACCGTCGAGGCGAAGGCGATACCCACTCCGAAAAAGGCCCGCGCCACGTAGAGCAGGGCGGCGTTTTCAGCCAGCGGATAAAGCGCGTAGGCCACGCCGATCAGCAACGTGCCTCCGCAAAATATAAGACGCCGACCGTACTTGTCAGCCAATGCGCCGGCGACGCCGGTCATCCCAATTACGATGAGCTCCTGCATTACTGTCAGGTTGCCTACCAGGACACCCTGCTGAGTGGCCGGTATGTTCAACTGCACCTCGAACACATAGGGCTGCATGTAGTGAACCAAGGAAAAGATGACGTTGTTGATCATGGCTACGGCGAAGAAGCTCACCGCGTTTATCGGGCCAACGCCTGGCATGAGCCAAAGTGGTCCCAGCTTGCGGGTCCCTGAAATCGGGGTTGGTTGGTTGGTCATTTGCAGTACGTCCCTGCTCCATGGAGGGCGGAGCAATTGTCAGATCCGGCGTATGCCAACGAAATCAAACGGTAACCCGGTCGAAACGAGGTAAGTATAAGGGCTCGCGGCCTGAAGCTTGCGCGTCACCGGCAGAGTTTGGATCAGCCGATTCGCTGGGCGCTTGACTCCGCCAAAATTTACAGTCAATAGCGCCGTGCCCGCGAGCGGATCTGCAGCCACAGTAGAATGTTGGTGAGACATTCGGGCGCAGGTCTGGTCGATTGGCCAATATTCCAAACTGCTTGAAGAACCTTTCAGATAGAGTGTCGGTCGATGAAACTGTTGACCATTAATGACGAACTCGCGGGTCGACTCGGTGTGCTAGTCGATGATCATGTGCTGGATGTCTGTCATGCAGCCAGGCTACTCGGCTATAAACACGAGCTTCCGAAGTCGGTAAAAGCAACACTCGCCGGGGGTCAATCGACGCGGGATCTCGTCGCCGATCTCATCGCAGCCGTCCGGAATTCAACCAGGGATCGACGAGATTCTCTGCGCGCGGCACGAACTCTGACAGCGTACGGGGACACAAAGCTTCTCGCTCCAATTCCGGACCCCGCCTTTATTTTGTCGGTCGGCATGAACTATCGCGACCATCTTGAGGAAATGAACACACCCGTCCCGGATGCTCCCGCCGCGTTCACCAAGCACCCGGGAAGCGTGATCGGGTCCGGCGCAATGATCGTTCTGCCTAAGTCGAACGGCGACATGGTCGACTTCGAGGGGGAGATCTGTTTCGTATTTGGCCGTGAGTGTTACAACGTCTCGGAGGCGGAAGCCTGGGGCTGCGTAGCAGGACTCACGATCGCCAATGACGTCTCAGCGCGGGATTGGGTGGCGCCGGTCTTTGAGCAAGAGACCTCCATGGGGGCCATCCATGCCTGGGAAGTAAATCTTCTGGGTAAGCAATATCCTACCTTTTGCCCGATGGGGCCTTTCCTGACGACACTCGACGAGATTTCCGATCCGAGCAACCTTCGGATCGAGACACGCTTGAACGGTGAAGTCATGCAGTCTTCAAGCTCAAACCAATTCGTCTTCGACATCCCGAAGTTGATTGCTTATTTTTCGCAGTGGTATCGATTCTCGCCTGGCGACATCGTCACCACGGGCACGCCTGCCGGTGTTGGCTTCGGACGGATTCCGCCGGTCTTCATGCGTGATGGAGACACGGTCGACGTGGAGGTGGATGGGGTTGGTGTCTTATCCAATCCCGTGGCGGGACCCCATCGGAGAACGTGAAGTCAAGACTATTTCAAGAGCGTCCGGCAACTCCGCACCCAACTGCACAGTAGCCCAATACCCATGAATATACCGGGTGTCGGTTTGGCTGCGGACCGCGAGCAGAGCGGCGGCGGCCGCGGAAGGTCGGGGAAATATCCGGGTAAGATTAGCGGGGATCCGACCTGGCCTGCCCCATTAATTGTTCAGCGCTCATCAGTTGGTCGATTACCTGTTCCACTTTGTGAACGTCGGCCCACTGGGACTTGAACACGATGACGCCGTCGCGGTCTATTACGAACGCGGCATTGGGCACCATCCCATAGGCTCTTAGAGTGCGCTCATCGATTGGATCCACCACGATAGGTACGTCGGTTATTTTCGACATCATCTTGGCGTACGCTACGCGCTCCTCAGTCGTTTCGGTGTCTTTGAATTCCGGGAATCCCCTCTCGCCGGCGTGGCGTTCCCTGGAGTAGACGAAGAAAATATCAACGTCGCCGGGGTCGTATTTCTTGTGTAACGCTCGCCAGAGATCGACCTGGGTTCGCGCAGGTGGGCATGTCATAGCCACGAACATGAATACTGCAATTTTGCCACGTTTGGCTGACAGACGGATCGTTTCTCCATCTGTTGTTTCGAGCTCGAAATCGGGTGCCGGGCTGCCTACGGGAGACTGGGCGCGAAATGTAGAGAACTCGGCAAATCCCCGCCTTCGTGCCTCCGGGTCCATCCGGACCATACTCATCACATCCACTTTCGTTGCAATTCCGAGCTTCTGCGAGAACGAGTAGTGACCAGGATGCATACTATAGTGTTCCTGGAATACGATCCGGCCGTCCAACGCCTTCGGTGCTGAGTCCCATGGAACGTCCCCCGCCATGTATTGACGGGTCATATAAATGATCTCTTGCCTGCCTACGGCAGCCAACGCTGCAACCAACAGCAGCGCACCAAGAAACCACTTGTTCTTCAGTACACATAGAGCACGCCCAACCATGTCAATTTCCCTCATTCGATTGTAGTTGCAAGTATGTAACGTCTACCTTTACCGTACTTACAGAGCCTGATTTTCAGCCAATTCTCGAATGATACCAAGCACCCGCCTGGCGTTCTGCTCGGTTGTCAGCGGTGCCTTATCGGCACCGAACCGCGCCACGGTCTGCTCAGGTCGAGCATAGTCAGGGTGCTGCTTGTGCCGCAACGTCGTTAGCAAAAGACAAATGTCACCGTTCTGTCTTTCTTCGATCGCAGCTATTACCAGGAACCACGGGCCGGCCAGGTACTCGGTAACGATCAAATTGTCCCCACGGAAAGTAGTGCGCTGCAAGTTTGGTGAACCGTCAGCCATGCTACTTTTTCCGTAGTGGAGAATCTCCTTAACTACTACATTGTCGAATTCTTCGACAATCGCAGAGTCCACGAAAGACGGGATGAACCGCTCGTCGCCCCTACCCCAGGCTCTCAATGCTGAAGAGAGCTGCTGCTTGGTAATTTTCCGGTCATCGCTGGCAGAATTAGCCGGAATGGATACCGTCTGCACTTCCAGACCTGGCGTTTCTATTCTCCTTATGATGTCGATGGAGGACGCGTCGGTCATAGTGCTTCTCGCTGCTGGAGCGGGTAACTATCGAGAGTTCGCTCGACGCTGCAGTTGAACGTCCAACTCCTGCGTAGGCGAAGACGACATCAGGCGTGAGAGCCTCTCACGAATAAGCGACATCCATCGTGTCGCCGCCAACCGAGCCTCGTGAGCCTGTCCATTCGCAATGCTGTTGTAGATATCAATGTAAACATCTTGCAACTGAGCTTTGTGCGCCTCCCACTCTTTGTCGGTTTCAGAGCGCGCGGCACTGACCTTGGCGATCCTGAGTTTTGCGTAAATGGCGAGTCGGTATACCTCGGACAGGGAATTATTGTGAGTCGCCTTTCCCAAGTTGGTATAGAGTTGAAAGATGGCATCCAGTAGCTCACTCAGTTCATCGCGACGGACTGCATTTAGCCTGTCTACACAGGTCTCGATAGCATTCAAATCTACTGGCGTCCGTCGAAGGGCGGCCAAGTAACAGATTGATGGCGTGAGGATATCCATGACCTCGAGGTGGTCCGTGATATCCGAAAAATTGAGGTTTGAAACCTTGGCGCCACGACTTGGCGCCATACTCACCAATCCTTCCATGGAGAGACGGATGAGCGCCTCCCTTACGGGCGTCCGCGAAACTGGAAAACGATTGACCAACTCGTTCTCGTCCAGGGCGGCGCCCGGACTGAACTCGCCGGAGATTATCAGCGCTCGCAAAGTCTCATAGGTTTGGACAGCACCACTGGCAGTGCGCTTGCGGCGGCTCTTGGCGCCTGTCGTATTTCGTTTTCTGGTGGCAACCATATCCAATGATCGATGATCGGATACCTAACCGAATCATACGTTAGACCAACTAAGCGTTTAACCTTTTTTCGGAATCCGACGATCCAATCTGCGGGGTATTGAGTCTCAGAACCGCACCCCGAGATTGACTTCCCATCTCTCAGGGCGATTCAGGTTGGCGAAATAAATTCCCGAATCGGTGACTTCCTGATTCGTGATCACGTCTTCATCGGTAACGTTGTTGACGAATGCTTCCGCGTACCAACGACTTGCCGGCGATTGCCACATAAGCTTCAGGTCCAACGTAGAGTAGCCTTCCTGGACATCATAAGGCCTGAGGTTCAGGGCACGCAGGTAAATGTCGTCAGTAAAATAGCCCTGAATCCGTGTAACGATATCGCCAATACCCGAACTGAACGTGTACTGAACACCGACATGGCCTGACCAGCCAGGCGCATTAATCAATGTGTTACCGGATACATCGACATTGGCCGGCCGCCGCAGAGGAGGTGGATTCGGCGGGTTCAGGAACAGATTGCTGGGCAGGACGAAGTTTTCGTATTCCGTCTCCAGGTCAAAAAAACTCGGGGGTATTCTTGAAGACCTTACGAAGATCCGCTGGTCTTGGTACGAAACCGCAATCCGGACAGTTTGCGGGGATACCATCGGGAGTCCTCACACCCATTCCGGGCGACGATGCTCGCTTGCGAACTGGACCGACACCGCCTTTTTCCAATCCCCGCGCCGCCAGCAGGAAACTCGCTCCGTCGACCGGACAAACATGCTGCGAAGCTGCTTGGGAATCTGTTCTTACGCCAAGTCACTCCAAAAGAGTCTCAGGGTTCCAGGATCACTTTTCCAACGATCTCTCTCTTCTCCACCAGGCGATGCCCCTCCGCGGCATGCGCCAGCGGCAGTTTCCTGCCGATAAGTGGGCGAATCTTGCCGTCGATCGCGAGTTGCAAACAGTCACCGAGCACATCTTTTGAGCCCGAGTCCATGGCAGAAGACAATACTCGTAACCGCCGCATATGAAGCTTCTTCAGATCCAGAGGTACGATGCCGCCGCCGTGGTAACCTACCGTGACCAGACAGCCGTTTGTGGCAAGGCTATCCCAAGCTCCAGGCCAAAGCTCGGGGTCGCCAATATTTTCGAACACGACATTGACGCCCCGACCATCGGTAATTTTTCTGACCTCTTTTTCCAGATCTTGTGTCCGGTAGTTAACTGTATAGTCCGCTCCGAGGACTCTCGCAGCCTCCAGGCGATCCTCGCCGCCGGCAGCGGCAATTACATGGGCGCCCTTTAACTTGGCGAACTGCACGACAAAACTGGCCAATGCGCCGGCAGCGCCCATCACCAACGCCCATTCGCCTTCCTGCAATTGAGACGTATGAATCTCCGAGAAGGCGGCCGACGCGTGTCGACAGATTACGACCGCATCGGCAAAAGGAATGTTGTCGGGAATCTTCCGCGCTTGAAAATCCGGCACGACGATATATTCCGCGTACCCCCCAGGGGCGGTGATGCCGATCGGGCGGCTGAGACTGCAGCGCTTACCGTGCTTGCAGTTGTTGCACTTACCGCACCGAGCCATTCCTCGGATGCTTACACGGTCGCCAATTCGACTCTCATCTACTCCGGGGCCTACGGCGCTGAGCGTACCGCAAGGATCGACCCCCATGATCAACGGCAGTGTTGCGCCGTGCGCGGAGTTTCCCGCTCGCGCATTCACGTCAAATCCGCGATTCACAGAGACAGCCCCAACCCGAACCAGGACCTCTCCGTCCCCAGGTTCCGGGGTCTCGATATCCTCATATTCCATTACATCCGGTGAACCGAATGTGTGGACGACAATGGCTTTCATAAGTTGGGCTACCCACTGTGTACCTATCGTTCAGGCACGGCACGTATCGTCTATGGATACGAATAATATATAAATTGTATACAGAACACTACTCTATCGGTTGCGCTAACCGAAGAGGCCAGTGGAGCATCCATGTAGCCGAGAAATTCGCCGTGGTCCTGGATGCGCCTCCCGCTCCGACGCCGCGCGCCCTGGAGGCAACCCGAAACTATCGCGCGCATGTGGTTCATGCCGACTGAACCGTCGGTCGTCAGAATCGAGCAATTCGATCGGGCGCAGTCGTAACCGCGCCGAAGGTCTACAATCGGGTTCTGAGTACCGCACCATGATGCCCTCCGACAAAGATCTGACCGCGCTCGCCCGCGACCTGGGCGAGGTGCTTCTGGCACGGGGCGCCCGCGTCGCCTGCGTCGAGTCCTGTACGGGCGGTTGGATCGCCAAGACCCTGACCGATGTCCCGGGCAGTTCAGCCGGCCCGGGCAGTTCAGCGTGGTTCGGCTGGGGTTGGGTGACCTACGCGGACGACGCGAAACGCCGGCTCGTTGGCGTCCCCGCGGAGATGCTGGAAGCGCACGGTGCCGTCAGCGAACCGGTGGTCGCGGCGATGGCGCGTGCGGGTCGGCGTCTGAGCGGCGCGGAATTTGCGGTGGCGGTCACCGGCATCGCCGGCCCGGACGGAGGCACGGCGCAAAAGCCGGTGGGTACCGTCTGGTTTGCCTGGTCCGGTCCGGTCACCATCGCCGAGCGGCAGGTATTCGCCGGTGACCGGGAATCGATCCGCCGCCAGAGCGTGGCGCACGCCTTGCGAGGCTTGTTGAGCCTGGTTGAGAGCGGTGCCGCCAGCGGTGTCGTCGAGGCCGGAACGCCTTGACCCGGCGCGCTGTGCCGCAGAACTCGTGAGCCGGGACGGCGTGAACCGAACCGAGCAGAAGCCCCTCCGACGGCGCGTCTTCTTCGCCCTCTGGCCCCGGGAGACCACCCGCCGGGAGTTGCTACGCGTTACGCGCACCGCGGTGAGGCGCTCGGGCGGCAAGGCTACTCCGCCCGGCAATCTGCATATCACCCTGGCCTTCCTCGGACCCGTGACGGAAGCTGATCTGGAGCGGGTGGTCGAGGTGCCTCCAATACCATCGCCCGAGTTCGCGATCGAGTTCGATCGGCTCGGTTTCTGGCGGGGCTCGCGGGTGCTGTGGCTCGGGGCAAGCCGGGTCCCGGCAGCGCTGCTGGACCTGGAGCGGACTCTCTGGGATGCACTCGTGACAATAGGTTTCGAGCGCGAACGCCGGCCGTATCGAGCGCATGTCACGTTGGCACGCAAGGCCAAACCCGTTGCAGAGGCGATCGATCCGTTGCGCTGGCCGGTATCGGAACTGGTCCTCGTGGAGTCCAGGCCGGGCGCCCGTCATTCGGTCTACGAGGTGCTTCGGATGTGGCCGTTCGAAGACGGTCCCCGAGAATAATCCGCCTATCTCACCCATTTGCTACTACGGCCGCTGCTATCGTCGCTGCTCCGGCCGCTACTACCGCCGCTATTCCGGCCGCGACAATGGCCGCTGACGTCTCCGACTCAGGATAAGGCGGCGCCGTCAGCGGCGCGATTTTCTGTGCGAGAGACGGAAATTCTCCGCTGTCAGCCAAGGGAATCTGTGGAATAATCACCCTATTGCAACCCCGTCTCCCGACGACAACATACGGAATCATCTACATGGACGACAAGCGTAAGCGAGCGCTCGCAGCCGCCCTGGGGCAGATCGAAAAGCAATTCGGCAAAGGCTCTGTCATGCGCTTGGGTGACGCCATGGCCAGCCAGGACATTGACGTGATTTCCACGGGATCGATCGGGCTGGATATTGCCCTGGGAATCGGCGGCCTGCCGAAGGGGCGGGTGGTCGAGATCTACGGGCCGGAGTCGTCGGGGAAGACCACGCTCACCCTGCAGGTGGTCGCCGAAGCCCAGCGCGCGGGTGGCACGGCGGCCTTCGTGGACGCCGAGCACGCGCTGGATCCCATCTACGCCCGCCGGCTCGGTGTCAACGTCGATGAACTCCTGATCTCCCAGCCGGATACCGGCGAGCAGGCGCTGGAGATTACCGACATGCTGGTCCGCTCCGGCGCCGTGGACGTCATCGTGATCGACTCCGTGGCGGCGCTCACGCCCAAGGCCGAGATCGAGGGCGAGATGGGCGACTCCCACGTGGGGTTGCACGCGCGCCTCATGTCCCAGGCGTTGCGAAAGCTGACCGCGAACATCAAGCGCTCCAACTGCATGGTGGTCTTCATCAACCAGATCCGCATGAAGATCGGCGTCATGTTCGGTAGCCCGGAAACCACCACCGGCGGTAATGCGCTCAAATTCTACTGCTCGGTTCGGCTGGATATCAGACGCATCGGCGCCATCAAGAAGGCGGACGAGGTATTGGGCAACCAGACCCGGGTCAAGGTGGTCAAGAACAAGTTGGCGCCGCCATTCAGGATGGCTGAGTTTGAAATCCTCTACGGCCTCGGAATTTCCCGGGAAGGCGAGCTGATCGATTTGGGCGTCAACGAGAACATCGTCAACAAATCCGGTGCCTGGTACAGCTATCAGGGCGATCGGCTCGGTCAGGGCAAGGAGAACGTGCGCGAGTTCTTGCAGTCGAACCCTGAGATTGCCGCAACGATCGAGACCGAAATCCGTGCCAGACTGCTGCCCACCGGGCCGCAAGACGATTCCCAGGACGAGGCGGGGGAGGGTGCCGCTCGAAAACAAGCCTGAGGAGTCCCCGGACCCACTCGCCGAGCAACGCAGGGCTTGCCGCAAGCAGGCTCTGGACCTGCTTGCGCGCCGGGAGCACAGCCGGTTGGAGTTGCGGCGCAAGCTCCTCGCCCGGTCGCACCCCGACACCGTTGCGGACGAGGTGCTCAACAGCCTGGAGCGGGAACGGCTTCTGGATGAAGGACGATTCGTTGAGCAATTCGTGAATAGCCGTGTGAGTCGAGGCCAGGGACCCGCTCGGATCCGCGCCCAACTCATGCAGCGCGGCATCGGCGGCGCGCTCATCGACGCCGGACTTCGCGAAGGCGAGCACGATTGGATCGCGCTGGCGGCGGCGGCGCGCGGCAAGCGATTCGGCCCGGTTCCGCCGGGCGATTTCAAGGAGCGTGCCCGCCAGGCGCGATTCCTCCGGGCTCGGGGGTTCGAGTACGGACAGATCCAGGCAGCGCTGGATTTGCAGATCGATTCCGAATAGCGTTAACAGGCCCTAGTGACAGGAATCACCGACGAACGTACCATGAACCGGACCACCAACGAACTTCGCCAGGCCTTTCTGGATTTCTTCCAGGATCGGGGCCATGAAAAGGTGCCGAGCGCGCCGCTGGTGCCCGCGAACGATCCGACGTTGTTGTTCACCAACGCCGGGATGGTGCAGTTCAAGGATGTTTTCCTCGGCCGCGAGGAGCGCGAGATTCGTCGAGCCGTGACCTCGCAGCGCTGCGTTCGCGCCGGCGGCAAGCACAATGATCTTGAGAATGTCGGCTATACGGCGCGTCACCATACGTTCTTCGAGATGCTCGGGAACTTCAGCTTCGGCGATTACTTCAAGCGCGAGGCGATCGAGTACGCGTGGGAGTTCGTGACCGGCGTACTGGAACTGCCGCCGGAGCGGCTGTGGTGCACCGTATTCGAGAGCGACGACGAGGCGGCGGATATCTGGTTGAACCATATCGGCGTGGATCCGGCGCGTTTCGGGCGCATGGGCGAGAAGGACAATTTCTGGGCCATGGGCGACACCGGACCGTGTGGGCCTTGCAGCGAAATCTTCTACGATCACGGTCCCGCTGTGGCGGGCGGCCCGCCGGGATCCGCCGACGAAGACGGCGATCGCTACGTGGAGATCTGGAACCTGGTGTTCATGCAGTTCGATCGCGACGAAGCCGGGGAACTCACACCCCTGCCCAAGCCGTCCGTCGACACCGGGATGGGGCTGGAGCGGCTTGCCGCGGCGATGCAGCGCGTGCACTCCAATTATGAAACCGACCTTTTCAAGCACCTCATTCACGACGCGATGGAGGTCACCGGGACGTCGCGGCCGGAGCACCAGTCGCTGCGGGTCATCGCCGATCACATCAGGGCGTGTGCGTTCCTGATCGCCGACGGTGTCGTCCCGGGGAACGAGAAACGCAGCTACGTGCTGCGCCGCATCATCCGACGCGCGGTTCGGCACGGTTACCAGCTTGGCATGCGGGAGCCCTTTTTCTACAAGCTGGTGGGCTCGCTTGAGTCGCAAATGGGGGCTGCCTATCCCGAGTTGGGCGTTCAGCGGGCCCACGTGGAGCGGGTATTGCTGCGGGAGGAGGAGCGCTTCGCCGAGACACTCGCGGACGGCATGCGGATCCTTGAATCCGCTGTCCAGGGTCTGGGCGCGGGCGGTGTCATCCCCGGAGAAACCGTCTTCGCGCTATACGACACGTACGGGTTCCCTCGCGACCTGACGGCCGACTTCGCCCGGGACCGAAATCTTACGATCGACGAGGCCGGGTTCGACGAACTGATGGACCGGCAGCGCCGGCGCGCCCGGGACAGCCGGCGCTTCAGCGGCTACGGCGCGGCCCCGCCCGTCCTCGACGAACGCACCGCGTTTCTCGGATACCGGATGCTCGACGCGACGGCGACCGTCAGCGGGTTGTTCGCCGACGGCGAGTCGGTTGACCGCCTCGAAGCCGGCGCGACCGGCGCCGTCGTTCTCGACAGGACGCCGTTCTATGCGGAAGGCGGAGGGCAGGTCGGCGACACCGGTACCGTGACGAGCGGTGAGGCCCTGTTTCAGGTGCGGGACACGATCAAGTTCGGCGAGGCTTATGGTCACATCGGGGTACTGACCGGGAGCGGAATCGCCGTGGGCGACACCGTTCGGGCCCAGGTGGACGCCGAGCGGCGTGCGGCGATCGTGCTCAATCACTCGGCGACGCACCTGTTGCACGCGGCGTTGCGAAGCGTGCTCGGAACCCACGTCCAGCAGCGCGGTTCGCTGGTCGCGCCGGACCGGCTACGATTTGATTTTTCACACCATCAGCCGGTGACGGAGGACGAATTGCGGCATATCGAGCAACTCGTCAACCGCCAAATACGCCTCAATTCCCCCGCGGATATCACCGTAGTGCCCTATGACGAGGCGATTTCCGCCGGGGCGATCGCATTCTTCGGCGACAAGTACAGCGGCAAAGTCCGGGTTCTCAAGCTCGGAAACTTTTCCATGGAATTGTGCGGCGGTACCCACGTGAGCCGCGCCGGGGATATCGGTGTGCTGAAGATCGTTTCGGAAACGGGAATCGCCGCCGGTGTGCGGCGGGTTGAAGCGGTCACCGGCGAGGGCGCGGTTGAGTGGATCGACGCCAGCGAGGCGTTGTTGCGGAGCGTGGCGGGGCTGGTGAAGGGCACCCGCGACGAGGTCGCCGATCGAATCGCTCAGTTGGTGGACAAGAACCGATCGCTCGAGCGCGAAGTGCAGGCACTCAAGGGTGAACTGGCAAGCGGCGGAGCCCGCGATCTGCTTGCCGAGGCCGTGGAGGTGGGCGGCATCAAGGTGCTTGCCGCGCGCATCGATGGAGTCGATCCGTCGCCGCTTCGGGATGCGGCCGACAGGCTTCGC
This sequence comes from Candidatus Rariloculaceae bacterium, assembly GCA_965237785.1. GTDB lineage: Bacteria > Pseudomonadota > Gammaproteobacteria > Steroidobacterales > Rariloculaceae > UBA6522. The sequence continues at coordinate 2,643,202 of OZ250159.1, read as the reverse complement.
AACCAACTGGGTACCGGGGTGGTGGTTCTGGGAAGCGTCCAGGGTCGCAAGGTACGTCTGGTGGCGGATGTTTCCAAGGACCTTACCGACTTGCTGCACGCCGGGCGAATCGTCGGAGCCGTTGCCCGGCGGGTGGGAGGCAAGGGGGGCGGGCGCGCCGACTTCGCCCAGGCCGGAGGCACGCTGCCGGAGAAACTCAACGAGGCGCTCGCCCTCGTGCCGGAAGAAGTTTCCACCGCGCTCGGATAGCGTCAACAGGCCCTGGTCCCAATACTGCGCGAAGCGGTCGCGGCGCTTGCCAATCCACTTGCCCGTATTGCTTGCCAATCCACCAGCCGGTATCGTTCGCTGACGGCTTGGCGCAGGCGTCGAGGCGCCTCGACGCCCTCGCGACGAAAAATGCATTACCATGGGTGTGCCGGAGCGGAGCCGTGGGCTCCATTCCAGTGTGAAGACCGGCCAAATAATTTGAAGGAACATGGCCGGCACCCAGAAGGAGACTGGCTATGCTGATCTTGACCAGGCGAGTAGGAGAGAGTGTGGTGATCGGCGACGACGTGACGATCACCGTTCTCGGTGTCAAAGGCAATCAGACACGTATCGGGGTGGATGCGCCCAGAGAAGTCACCGTGCACCGCGAGGAAATCCACGAGCGAATCAAGCGCGAAAACGCCGTGCACGCACCCCGGCGCGCCGTGGAACACTGAATCCTCCGCGCCGCCGTCGTTACTCGCGAAAAGGCGGCAATGACTCGGCGACCGTCCGCCAGCCGCCGCCGTAGAGCCTCTGAGACATTGTCGGGCGCATCACCGACCCCTTGGCCGTGCCACCGTGCCATAGGTCGTATTCGTCGCTGACCATGCCACTCGGTTCCGATCCTCGTCAATGGGGCACGTTGGTTACGTGCGCAACGCGGGTTAGAATAAACGCTGGCGCGACGTCCGCTCCCGGAGAGGTGGCTGAGTGGCTGAAAGCGCTCCCCTGCTAAGGGAGTAAGGGTTAGAAGCCCTTCGAGGGTTCGAATCCCTCCCTCTCCGCCAGTACCGACAAGGGTCCATTCCGGGCACATGGTTTACGGTTTATACCGGAGATAGGGTTAACACTTTAATTAATTTGTCAGTACGCAATCGTGCAAAAACATAACAATAAAAAGACAATACAACTCGCGTTCGTGTCCGTGGCGACGCTATTGTGGTTACCGCCATTCAGTCAGGCAACCGAGACTGTCGACGCAGACTTCCTCAAAGTCATGGAATGGCGAATGATCGGGCCTTATCGCGGCGGGCGTGTGACGACCGTGACTGGTGTACCCGACAAGCCGCAACTCTATTATATGGGAGCCACGGGCGGTGGCCTCTGGAAGACCGAAAACGCAGGAATCAGTTGGGAAAACATCTCGGACGAGTACTTCAATGTTGGCACGATCGGCGCCATCGCGGTCGCCGAGTCCGATACCAACGTCATTTACGTCGGGACGGGTGAAAAATCGATTCGCGGCGTGACGACGAGTCACGGCGACGGTGTCTACAAGTCGACAGACGCTGGTGACACCTGGACCCACATCGGCTTGCCGAACGCGGGCCAGATATCGCGCATCAAGATCCACCCGCAAGATCACGATATTGCCTACATCGGCGTGCAAGGGCAGATCTGGGGCCCCAGTGAGGAGCGCGGCGTTTACCGCACGATGGACGGCGGTGAGTCCTGGGAGCAGGTGCTCAAGGTCGATGCGCAGACGGGCGCCACCGACTTGCGGATGGATCCGACGAACCCGCGCATCCTGTACGCGTCCATGTGGGAGCACGGCCGCAAACCCTGGTTCGTGTTGTCTGGGGGTCGGGCCGGCGGCATCTTCAAATCGACCGACGGTGGCGACACCTGGAAGAAGCTGACCAACGGACTGCCCGAGTTCATCGGCAAGGTTGGCGTCGACGTGTCGGCCAGCAATCCCGACCGCCTTTACGCAATCGTCGAGGCGCTGCCGGGAGAGGGCGGTCTTTATCGCAGCGACGACCGTGGCGAGACCTGGGCACTCAAGAACGGAACGCGCATCCTCTGGGGGCGCTCCTGGTACTACATGCATATCGCCGCTGACCCTGTCGACGAGGACATTGTCTATGTGCTGAACGCACCCTTCATGAAATCCATCGACGGAGGCGTCACGTTCGAGATGCAAAGCACGCCGCACGGCGATCATCACGACCACTGGATCAATCCGTACAACAACAAGAACATGATCAATGGCAACGATGGCGGCGCAACGATCACATTCGACGGGGGCGACTCGTGGTCAAGCATCATGAATCAGCCGACGGCGCAGATCTACCGTGTCAACACCGACAATCTGTTTCCGTATCGCATTTATTCCGGCCAGCAAGACAATTGGAGCCTGGCGATCTTGAGCGAAACCTATGACTCTGGAATCGGTCACGATGACTACCATCAAGTCGGTGGCGGGGAGAGCGCGCACTTTGCGTTTGACCCCGACGATCCAACGCTCGTATACGGGACCACGGTTAACGGCACACTGACCGAGTACAACGCGAACACGGAGCGCGTGCGCAGGATCAATCCGTACCCCGAGTATCTGTTTGGCAATGAATCCCGGAACCTGCGCTACCGCACGAACTGGAACGCGCCTGTGACGGCATCGCCTCAGGACCCGACGGTCATTTATTACGGTACCGAAAAAGTGCTGCAGACCAGGGACCGGGGAGAAACGTTCAGGGAAATCAGTCCCGATCTGACCAGGAATGAGGAGGCCAGGCAGGGAGTCAATGGTGGGCCATTTACGGTGGAAAATTATGGCGGGGAGTTCTATGGCACCATCCTCACGATAACGGCATCCCCGCACGACTACGGCACGCTCTGGATCGGTAGCGACGATGGGGTCATACATGTTTCCCGGAATGACGGCGAGAGCTGGCAAGACGTCACGCCGGGGAATCTCGGTGAAGCAATGGTCAATTCGATCGATGTGAGCCCGCATGAGCCCGGCACCGCCTACGTCGCTGTCGCCGGTTACAAACTGAACGATTTTCGGCCCTACATATACAAACTCACGGACTACGGACAGCGTTCGACGCGTCTGGACCGGGATTTGCCCGAGGACAATTTCATTCGCGTCGTTCGCGAAGACCCGGAGCGCAGAGGCCTGCTCTACGCGGGTGGCGAGGGCGGCATGTACGTGTCATTCGACGATGGGGAGCACTGGCAGGACCTCGACGTCGAATTGCCGCCGGTGCCCGTCACCGACCTGATGGTTCGCCAGGGCGACCTCGTCGCGGCAACTCAGGGCCGCGGCATCTGGGTGCTCGACGATCTCGGTCCGTTGCGTGAGGCAAGACCGGAACTTCTGGAAAGACCGCTGCATGTCTTTACGCCCGGGCCGGTCGAAATGATTCGTCCGCGCGGTCGTGCGCAGAACTTCGAGGGGGCGAATCCGCCGCGAGGTGTCGTTCTGAGATATCACATTCGCGATGAGCTTGACGCACCGCTTACGATCGAAATCAGCGACGGCGATGGTCATCTTGTGCGCCGCTACTCCAGCGAGGAAGGCGACTTCGAGCGCTGCATCATTGGCAATATGGATCAACGCCTGCCGTTCGAGGTGCAATACCCGACGACCGAACAGGGGGCGAATCAGTGGGTGTGGGACATGCGTCGCGACGGCCTGCACTGTATCGGAGACATCAGAATCTTCGAGGGATTCGGCGGCGCCTATGTGCCGCCGGGCAACTACCAGGTCAAAGTTGCGATCGGCGACTTCGACGATACGATAGATCTGGTGCTCAGGCCTGACCGCCGTGTCGGCGCCGGTCACGATCGGTTCGATCGGGTTGAGTCGAACATTCTCGTCGTAACGCAACTGATGAACGAACTGATCGACGCGTTAGCCGCGGCACGCAAGTCACGCACCGATCTCAAGGAAATGCTCGTGGATTACCCTGACGCGGCCTTGCTGCATGAGGTTGGCGGCAGCGCCATCGAGCGCCTGGATGAATGGGAACGGCAGGTGTACCAGGTCGAGTACGAGACGTATGAAGAGGTAGGTCGGTTGCCGAGCAAGTTGATCCATCAGGCCCGCCACTTGCTCAACGTCATCGATGAGGCCGGGCCGCCTGTAGGCGCCGGCGCGCTCGAGCGCCTTGCCGACCTCCAATCGGAATGGGCGACCTTGGGCACCGAACTCGTAGCCATTACGTCAACCGATATCGCCGCTGTGAACCAGTGGGCACGAGATAATGCGGTACCGCATATTTCTCCGCTACAATAACCTCGGTCACCGCGTGGACAGTCGCCGCGTTAGCCAATACGATTGGGCGCAGGCGCCATTTGTCGGGTATCGGTAATTAAGGTTGGAAGAATATTGAGATACACGATTGCTTTGCTTCTGCTACCTGCGGGATTGGCAATTTCCCAGGAGCAACTGGGTAACATCTCGTTTCCGAATTCCGGTGCCAGCGAGGCACAATCGGCTTTTCTTACGGGCATCACGGCGCTGCACAGCTTCGAATACGGCCCGGCGCGAATCGCGTTCGCAGAAGCGCAGCAAATCGACCCCTCATTCGCGCTGGCGTATTGGGGGCAGGCGATGAGCGACAATCACCCGCTCTGGTTGGAACAGGACATGGATGCAGCGACGGCGGCGCTCAACGGATTGGCGCCGGATTTTCAGGCCCGGCTGAGCATGACGCCGACCGAAAAGGAAAAGGCCTATCTGACTGGCGCTGAGATTCTCTACTTCTCGCCGGGCGACAACCTGCAACGGGATTTCGCCTACGCGGAACATATGGCGCGCATGCACGAACGTTGGCCGGACGACCATGAGATCTCGATCTTTTACGCGCTGTCGCTTCTGGGTACGGTTCGGGGAGGGGACCGGGGATTCCGACGGCAGGCGCTGGCTGCGGCACTCAGCCAGGACGTCTTTGCGGAAAACGAGAATCACCCGGGCGCCGCTCATCTGATCATTCATTCGTTCGACGACCCGGATCATGCGATTCTCGCGCTGCCCGCGGCAAGGGTCTACGCAGAACTCGCGCCGGCTGCCGGACACGCGCTGCACATGCCTTCACATATATTCCTGCAGCTTGGAATGTGGCAGGACGTCGTCGACTCGAATATCGACTCGTATAGCGTTCTGGTCGCCACAAATGAACAGTACGGTCTCCCGGAAGGGCGCGAAGACTTTCACGCGTTGTCCTGGCTGGCGTACGGAAACCTGATGCTGGGTCATCATGATCGGGCAAGTGAAAACCTTGGCGAAGCGCTGGCGGCCGTCGAGCGCAATCCAGGCGACGAGCGCACTCTTGCCGGTTATCTTCTGATGCGCGGCAGGCACATGATCGAGACGGGCCAGTGGGAGGACGTCGCGCTCGATACACCGGATACCGTTGCAGGCAGCAATGCGCACTGGGTGTACGTCGTTGGCTTGAGTGCCGCACATCGGGGTGACATGGAAACTGCGGCGTCGGCGATTGATCGACTTGAGTCCATGCGCGAACAGGCGGCCGCGGATGGCAACGACTACGATGCTTTGCAAATGGGCATTCTTCAACAAGAGGCGATCGCGGTCAGCCATCTTCGCAGCGGCGAGACTGAGCGTGCGATCGATGTGGCGCGGGAGACCGCGGAACTGGAGATGCGGGAAACGAGCGCGCCCTCGGGGCCGCCATTGCCGCTGAAACCGGCGATCGAGCTATACGGCGATGTGCTATTGGCTGCGGATCGGCCGGAAGAGGCATCCGCCGCCTACCAACGATCATTGCAGTGGATACCGCAACGCACGCCTTCCATGCTGGGCCTTGCGAAGGCGGCACGTGCCACGGGCGATGAGGAAACGGCCGATGAGATGTTGTCGAAGGTAAACGAAATGCCCGGCGTAAACCCGGCGATCGAATAGGCAGCGTAGCCGCCGCCAATCCAGGAAGCAGAGAAGCGAAGGTGCAGGCGCCTCGCATGGTGTGCGAGGCTTTTCAATCAGTCTCGGGCCAATAGCAGATTCAGCTGTTCCCGAACCTGTCCGTCCCACAATTCTGCGACAGTCTGTCCGGCAGGCAAATCCGTCGACGCACGTTTCCAGGCCACGTTGCCGTCACCATCGATGATCATCAGGCCGGGAATAAAGTCTACTGAATATTCTTCTGCAATGTCGTCACCCTCCGCGACGTCGATGACGGCGAAGTCCAGGTCGGCAACGTAGGCGGCGGGATCGCCAATACCTCTTTCCTTGGCGTTGATTGCGATGACATTGATCTTGTCCTCACCGTAGTCTTTTTGAATCTGGCCGAGATACGGCATGAGGGCCTTGCAGTAGGGGCACCAGGTGGCCCAAAAGACCATCACGGTAGGTTTGTCGGCAATGACCGAAGGAAACGACACCTCGTTGCCTGAAAAGTCCGTTCCTGTCCAGGCCGGAGCAGCACTCCCCTGATCGACAGCGTGGACCGGAGTCGTTCCGAACATGAATACCGCGAGCAAGACCAGTCGTCGCATGATCATTGAATCTCCCTGAAAACGGCTCCGTAATGGCGGCAACGGTTACTCCGGTCTGTATGTGAGTCGAGCATAGAGGAACTTGCCGGGGAACGGGTAAATCGTGCCATCGAAACCATTGATCCTGCAGGACCGGCATACGGGCGTTTCTTCATCGAACATATTTCGCAGGCCCAGGGAAATCACCGTAGAATCGTTCATCCCGGGCGGTCGGAACGAAACCTGAAGATCGGCATAGAGCTTGGCTTCGATAGTATTCGTTCCAAGAGGTGAGGGATACGTGCCAGGATCGGAGCACAGCGCCAGGACAGTTGGATTCCAGGCAAAACTTGCGGTAAGCCCTCCGCAGTCCTCAAGGAGTTCGTCGATGTACGTCGTCGTGATTCCGGCCGACCACGCGCCTCGTTGCCAGTTCACCAGGAACGAGGACTTCATTTCGGGGTATCCGCGGCCCGAACCCGGCTCGCCCAGTTCCGTACCTTCGCGAGAGGTCGAAATGGTTTCGCCATTCGGACCGAAGTCAAGTTCCGTATATTCGAACATGAAGTTGCTGGTCCAGTTGAAGGAGAACTGGCCAATGGGAAATTCTCGTGTCGTCAGATCGATTCCCAGGTCGAGACCGCGAGTCTCGATGCCGGCTATGTTTCGCAGCAACCCGCTGACCAGCTCGATTTCGCCGTTCGATGCGCGCGGCACCAAGTCGCAAAAGAAGGGATCCGCCGTTCTGGCGCAAGCACTCAGAATATCGGCGGCACGGGGCGACTGCACGGCGTCCGAAACGCTGATGTCATAGAAGTTTGCTTCCGCTACAAAACTCTCAACGCCCATACTGCCGTCAAAAAGGCTTGATGCGTCAAAGGTAAAACCCGCTGTCCAGTTCTCGGACCGCTCGGGCGACAGGTTCACACTGCCGCCGCTCAACACGAACGGCCGATCGATCTGGGTGACAAATCCCGGCGGGACGCCAAGCGTCGCGCAATTCTGTGCAATCGTCCCCGTCGCTTGGGAGCATGGATCGGCAACGGGGGAAGGCGCCTCGAAGGGAAGATTGAAGAGCTCGCCGATATTCGGGGCCCGGAACCCCTCAGAGTAACTCGCGCGTATAGTGAACGTATCGACAGGGCTCAACTTTGCCCCGACCTTGAAGACGGACTCGGTATCGAACAAGTCGTAATCGGACCCGCGAACGGCCGCATTCAGATCGAATCGAGAGGTTACCGGTACGACTGCCTCGGCATAGTATTCGAGCGCATCGAAGCCTCCATCCGAGGCGTGTCTGGGGCCGACCGCCGTTTCCCTGGCGACCACAACGGCGTCCGGCAGGAAGTATCCGTCTTCCTCGCGGTATGCAATGCCGGCGGCAACGCCCAGCGGGCCCGCCGGCAGATCGAAGAGCGAGCCGGAAAGGTTGGCGGAGGAATCGAACACCTGGTGCCTGCTTTCATCCTGCTGCACGTAAGTGATGAACTCGAGCATTTCCGGTGTCAGCCCGCCGGATCCGTCTCCCTGCCCGCCGAACAGGTTGACCGGTACGCATCGCGCTACCGCGGCGCATGCCTCGGCGGGACCGGCCGCCAGGGCGATGTTCCTGCCGTTGAACCCCCCCAGCTTCTGCTGGCTCGCCAGACTTTGGGAAAAACCCGCGGTTACGTCCCAGAACCAGTCATTGCCGGCCACATCGAATGAGCCGTCCAGACCGCCGGACACGTGCCAGGTATCGACGTTCTGTTTGAACTGGCGCGGCATGAATTCAACCGGCCTCATGCCAATGAAAAATGAACCGGCTTGATTATCCGGTCCGCCAAACGTGATGCCGAACGGGTTGTATTCCTGGTCGGCGGGAATGACGATGCTGCGAAGATATCCGCTGCCGGCTCTCGGCCCCATAAACAGGGGCTCGGGGGCAGCCTGACTGGCCGATTTGCGATTGGTGAATACGGCGAATATCCGCGCGGTCAATCGATCGGAAAGATCGTACTCGCCCTTGACCAGGAGATTCGCCCGCTCGTTGGGAGTCAATGCGTAGTTGGGCGGTTGCCAGTTGTATCGGTCTGAAAACGCCAAGAAATGAAAGTCGCCACCGGCTGGGTCGGCCGGGTCGAATCTTGGCAATCCCCCGTTACTGCGCCCCGAATTGACTACTCCGTCATTCAGTGTCAGATATGCGCGATTTCTGCGTGCATTTATGAGTTCATTTGTAAAATCCCAATATCCTTGGGGAGTAGATGAACTCAGTCCGGACTCAAACCCCGGGATTGCCCACCGGGAAATTTCCCGGTCGGCCGACGATACCAGCCCCTGATCGGTGTAACTCAGAGCGACCAGTGAGCGGCTGCGCTCGGAATTCGATCCGAACGAGACATTGACATTGGTACTGGCGCCGTCACCTTCTCCATATTGCCCGGTGTACGCGGAGACGCGAAAACCTTCGTAATCGGTACGCGTGATGATATTGATGACCCCCCCGATCGCGTCGGAGCCGTATACGGTGGACGCACCGTCAAGGAGTACTTCAATGGACTGTACCGCGTTCGTGGGAATCGTATTCAGATCGACGGCGCTGGTTACGCCGCTGGCGGAAGTGCTACCGACCCAGCGGCGTCCGTCCACGAGCACCAGCGTTCGTCTGGGAGACAAGTACCGAAGATCCATCTCCAGAGCGCCCTGACCGACCCCCTGCCCGTCGGGTGGATTGCCCAGATTGCCGGAGGCATTGTTGGTCCTGTTGATGGCGGAACCGTGGGCCGGCAATCGCTGAAGGAACTCGCCAATGCTGACGTCGCCCGACTGCTCGAAGTCCTCGAAAGTCAGTATTTGGACGGGGTCCCTGGCGTCAAGCGGATTTTGTCGCACGCGGGAACCTGTGACCAGTATTTCCTCGATCGTTGCTTGATCCGATGCTTCGGTTGCCGCCGTGGATGGCTGCTGGGCTGGAGCACCCGCGGACAGCAGAATTGTCAACGGCACTATGTAAACCAGACGACAAAGATGGCTGGCTTCGGTCTTGATAGTCATCGATCTCTCCCCCTTCGGTTCGACCTTGATTACACCAACTTGCAACTACGTAAACGCACTCCCGGCGAATTGGCGAGCGGGGTACCATTTACTGTCTATTGCTGAGTCCTTGGTCCTCGAACTATAACTATTGTTCGGCGTCATCACAATTTGGACACATTGGGGTCGTTGAATAAGAGAGAAATTCAGCTCATCGCGATCTGACAGGAGACGACGATGAGAGCAAAGAAAGACCCATCCAACGGCAGTGCTGAGCCGAGGTGGCTCAACGGCTGTGCGCTCGCATCGCCGGCGTCGCTCATATGGACGGTTCAATCGTATGAACTGGCATCGTTCATGGGTCCGCGGCGGATTTCTTCCGGTTTTTGGGATTCCCGAGCCGAGTTGCAGGTAGAATCGGAGACCGCACCGACGCTCGCGTGCGAAGCGAGGGGGAACATGAAGAAGAACTATCCGGCCAAGCTGACGGTCCTGGTTCTCGCCGGTGCGCTCGTGTCCGGCCTCCACCCGGCAGCGGCGCACCATTCGTTCGCTACCCTGTTTACGGCGGATGGGGAGGAGGTCATCGAGGTACTCGACGGTACCATCGAGATATACCGGCTGCTGAACCCGCATACCGCGCTGATCGTGAATGCCATCGACGATCAGGGCGCGGTCGAGGACTGGCTCATCGAGGTGAGCTCCGCGGCTTCGCTCGTCCGTGAGGGTTGGACGGATGAGTCGCTCAGTGACGGCGACGAAGTGACCATCGCCGTTCTGAGGTCCCGCGCGCCTCGTCGGGGCCGGCTGCGGGCCGTCCTGGTACCCGGCGCCGAGGATGAGGCGGGACGCTTGCTCGTTGCGTACGGCATCCGAGGGGATACGCCGGTCATGCGCCGGCTGCAGGAACGACTCCCGGTCTGTGGGAGCATCGATCCACGTCTGGACAGAAGCCAGTGCTTCAACGTGGACGAGGCGGCGCTGCGACAGCTGGAGGAAGAATTCCCGGGCCATATGGGCTATGCGATGCCATGAGACCGGCAGGCGAGGCAATGGAGAAATAGAAATGAGAGCGCTACTGTTTCTTGCGGCTGTCGTGGGGATGATGAGTCAGTTTTCCGCGCATGCCCAGGCGCCCGCCGAAGCCGCGGGAACCGAGGATTTCTCCGGTACGTACTGGGGTTCGCGTCCTCTCAACGAACCCGAGGTGTACCCCTTTACTGCCGAGGGCGAACGAGTGCAGAGCGTCTTCGACCCACTGGTCGAGGACACAAGGCAAGTCGACGATTGCGCATCGGAGAGCATGCCCGCGATTCTTTGGGCGGGGACCGTCAATAACATGCAGTTCACTCACGAGGACGATTCGATCACCCTGCGGTACGAGCACGGTGGCACGGTCCGTTCGATCCACATGGACGGCATGCCGCCGCCGGCGGATGAGCCGCACAGCCCGCTCGGCTACTCTGTCGGGCGTTGGGCCGGGGGAGAGCTGACGATCGAGACGACGCATCTGACCGACGCGTTCATGTTTAACAGTCTGGGCTACCCGATCAGCGCGCAGGCCCGCATCACGGAGCGGTACTGGCGCGACGGCGGGAAGAACCTCAAGACGCAAGTCGTAATCGAAGACTCAGTAAACTACACCGAGCCCGTCGAGTTCTCACGGGAATGGATCTGGTCGCCTGAGGAGGAGGTTCTCGCCTGGGATTGCGTGAGCCTCGGGCCGCGAGACGCCGAGCCCGATATCGACGAGCTGCGGCGCCTCTTGCGAGACCTGTAACCACCAGACGTCCGGCCAGGGCTTGCCGCTCGGGAATTCCGGTTTCGGGTCCGCGGTGAAGTGCGCCAAAGCCCGCGTGCACGTCCGCCAAAGTCGCCACCGGAACGCGCCCAGCGCGCCGGTCTTCATGTTGAATTCGGCTAGGCGCCTGCCTATGATGGGCGCCATGAAAGGCGCCACCGGCGACGCGCATCGGCTTGTACAAAAAGCAGAATATGTCGACCGCTCGCACGGTGAATCGATATGAACCCTTCCGACGCCGTCCAGGGCAATGAGCCCCTGAAAATCTCGTTGCAGAACGATCCGCGGCAAATCGCGGTTGCCGCCGAGCGGATCGACGAGTTCTGCGCTGAGCGCGAAGTCCCGCCGGCCACTGTGTACGCGGTCAACCTGTCCGTTGACGAACTGCTGACCAACACGATCAGCTACGGGTACGAGGACAACGAAGAGCACCGGATCGAACTTACGGTTCGCCTTGATGGCGACGTGCTGGAAATCGAAATTTCCGACGACGGTGTACCCTTTGAACCTACCAGTGCAAAGGACCCCGATACTGACGCTGCAATCGAGGATCGGCCCGTTGGTGGATTGGGAATTTTTCTCGCTCGCCAGATGATGGACAGGTTTGAGTACAAGCGTCACGAGGGAAGAAACGTCGTTACATTGACCAAGAGCACACGTACAAGCGGCTAAGAGAAACAAGTATGAATGACTATCGACGAGACGTTGGCGCTTGCGGCGTGCGTCGTCGCTTTCCGGTCGGGCCCGCGGGTGTCGCGACCATCCTCGTGGCGATGATGCTGCCCTCGGCAGCGAGCGCGGCGATCGACAGCGAAACGCAATTCGTCCTGAGCAGCTTCTCGTTTCTCGTGTGGGGCGCGCTGGTGATGTGGATGTGCGCCGGCTTCACCATGCTCGAAGCCGGATCCGTACGCACCAAGAACGCGTCGGTCATTTGCCTCAAGAATATCGGCCTCTATTCCATCGCCGTCCTGACCGCAATCATCTACCCGATCGTCGGATCCTGGACCTGGGGTGGCGGATGGCTGTCCGCGATGGGTTTCCAGGATTTCGCGGGATCCACGATCGTCCACTCCACGGGCGGTTGGGCCGCGCCCGCGTCGCGGTCCCGGCCGAGTGTGGATGCCGGCAATTCGGGTTCCAATGAGCGGTTCGACGTTTAAATTCGAGCAGCGGGGTTCCGTCGCGGTCATCACGATTTTTCGCCCGGAGGCGATGAATTCGTTCAATTTGCGCTTGCGGCAGGAGTTGCTGGCCGCGTTTCGGCGTGTGGCTGAAGATGAGTCGGTGAGAGTGGTCGTACTAACCGGTGAGGGCCGCTCATTCAGCGCAGGCGCCGACCTCAAGGACGTGTCGTCGGACAGGGATGTCGAGAAGACATTGCAGAGCGAGTACAGGCCGATCCTGGAATGCATCGCGACGATGCGGCAGCCGGTGATCGGCGCGGTCGGCGGCTCGGCCGCCGGTATCGGCATGGCATGCGCGCTCGTGTGCGATTTGCTGGTCATGGCGGATGATGCGTTCCTCTTGTCCCCCTTCACCACGATTTCATTGGTTCCCGACGGCGGGCTGTGCTGGCTGCTCGTGCACCAGCTTGGCTACCGCCGCGCCTTCCAGCTAAGCGTGGAGTCGGAGCGCATCGGAGCGAAACGTTGCGTCGAACTGGGTCTTGCCAACAAGGTTGTTCCCGCGGCATCGCTGCTGGACGAAACCCTTGAATGGGCGCAGCGTGTGGCCGAGCGGGCGCCACTGTCGGTGGCTGCGACCAAGCGAGCCATGCGATTCGCCGCCGCCGGCGATTGGGGCGCCACGTTCGATCTTGAGGCGCGTGAACAAGCCGGGCTTCGCGCCAGCGCCGATCATGCCGAAGGCGTAGCGGCCTTCTTCGACAAGCGCAAGGGAAGGTTCGAGGGTCGCTAGGAGCACCGCCCACAGCGAATGGTGAAACAGCGTTTCGGCGCTGGACACCGCCAATAATCGACTCTTCGTCCGTTATCCCGAGATGAGGTAGTCGAACGGTAGAACGTAAATGATCACGCCCGCCAGCGCCACGCGGTAGAGGGCAAACGCCCAGAAGCCGATGCGCTCGATCGCCCGCAGAAACGTTGCGATGACGGCAAAAGCCGTGACGGCGGATACTGCGGTCGCGATGCCCAACGTGGCCCAGGGAACGGGCGTGGGGCTTGCCGTGAATTGCCAAAGTTGCCAGCCCGAAGCCATTCCCAACGCGGGTATGGCAAGCAGAAAGGAGAATCGGGAGGCCGCTGCGCGGCTGAGGCCGAGCGCCAATCCGGCGGTCATGGTGACTCCCGACCGGGACGTTCCCGGGATCAGCGCCAGAATCTGGCATGCACCGATGATGATGACCTGGTTCCAGCGAAGCCCCGTCTCACTGAAGCGCTCGCGTTTGTACCGATCGGCCAACCAGAGCAGCACGCCGAATCCACCCGTCGCGGCGGCGATGACCCCGGCTGAGCGCAAATGGTTTGCGACCGCATCGGACAACAGCAGGCCGGCGACGGCGACAGGTATAGAAGCAACGACGATCGACCAGCCCAGCCTGGCCTCCGCGCCGCCGCTGCGCACCATGGCGGATACCATCCGTCGCAGGTCGTGCCGAAAATACGCGATCACCGCGAGCAGCGTGCCCAGGTGAACGGCGATATCGAACGCCAGACCCTGATACTGCCAACCCAGCAGCGCCGGGACGAGAATCAGGTGCCCGGAACTGGAGATCGGAAGAAATTCGACGACGCCTTGCAGCAGCGCCAGGGCGATGGCTTGCAGGGTTTCCACATTCGCCAATATACCGGACATCACAGCCGGGGCCGAAAGTCTCGGCCGGGCGGCGGGTCCAGAGGCAGATCCCGGCTCAACACCATCAGTTTGAACCGCTCGCCCATTTCGCCCGGCAGCACCAGCGTCTTCAGGGCCTGAGCGGCCGCCAGCGCGGCATTCCCCTGGAGCGCTTCCAGCCGTTGCGCAGCGCCTGCCTCGACAAGAAACTGCCCCTGGGTCGTAAAGCCCGCCACGTCCAGACCGGCGTGGCGAGCCGCTCGCGCGCAGGCGCTGAAATCTACCCACGCGCTGATGTCCTGCAGACCCGGGAGCACGAACGGGTCAGCATGGGCGCGGTGCCTGTAATGACAGATCAACGTGCCCCGGCTGCGCTGTGGGTGATAGTACTCGGTCTCCGTCAAGCCGTAGTCCACGATGTATACGGCGCCGCGATCGAGCACGGCGGCGGCGCGGCGTAGCCACGGGGCGAGCCGCGGTGAAACTTCCGAGACGTAGCCCTCCGGAAAGTCCTGTCCGAGACGGCGTTGCAGCGATTCGATCCGCTGGGACAGGTCCGCGCGGGGCCGACCCTCCCGCCAGGCGAATCTCTCATCCGCCCAAACCACGTCCAGCGGTCTCGCCTCGCCGGCCCGTTTTACGAACGGAGTGACCGGAAAAGCATCCAGCACTTCGTTGGCCACGATCACGCCTTGAACAGGTTCCTCGGGCAAGTCGTCGAGCCAGCGGGCTTGCACGCCGGCGGCTGCACAGCGTTGCCGCTGTCGAGTTCGCAACACGGGACTTGGCTCCAGTATCCAGTAGCGTGGGTCGACATCGAGGGTGCGCAACGCACGGGTCAGATCCACCGCCATCCGGCCGGTACCGGCGCCGACTTCCAGGATCACCGGGCGGCGCAGCGAGCGCAGTATGGCGGCGAACTGCGGGGCCAGCGTCTCGGCGAATACCGGGGATAGTTCCGGGGCGGTCACGAAGTCGCCGCGGGGACCGAACTTTTCGGTACCGTTGCGGTAGTAGCCCAAATCCGGATCGTAGAGCGCGCGCTCCATGTAGCGCTCGAAACTCAGCCAACCGCGCTGGTCCAGCTCGGCTCGTATTCGCCGGGTCAGACGCCGGGTAATGTCGAATTCGCGCGGGTCGGGTTCGGGAAGGCTCTCGGGCAAGACGTGGCTCTCGTCAAGGCTGGCCCCCATCGCTCACCAATATTCTGCTTGGGCGCCTCGAAGCCCTCGCGACGAATACCCGTGAGCGACGCGCGCCAGACGGCTGGTTCGGATCGCACTCTAGTGTAACCTTACGGCTTTCCATTTCCCGGAGCAGTATTGGTGGCGCCCAACAACGGAGAATCCCTTCAGGGCCGCTGGGCTCTCGTGACCGGCGCGGCAAAGCGGATCGGCGCGGTTATCGCGGAGGCGCTCCACGAAGCCGGCGCCGGCGTGGTCATTCACCACTTCAACAGCACCGCACCTGCCGAGGCGCTGGCCGCGCGGCTTAACGGCGAACGTCCGGGTTCCGCGCTGACCGTCCGTAGCGATCTGCGCAAGACGTCCGAGCTGATGCAAATGTTCAGCGACGTCATTGACCGCACCGGCCGTCTCGACGTGCTCATCAACAACGCTTCCAGTTTCTATCCGACGCCGCCGGGCACGATCACCGAGGAACAGTGGGACGATCTGGTGGGAACCAACTTGAAGGCGCCGCTGTTTCTGTCGCAGGCCGCCGCGCCGCATCTGCGTCAAGCCGGCGGCGCGATCATCAACATCGTTGATGTTCACTGGCAGCGTCCGCTGAAGAATCACGCCGTCTACGGTGCCGCCAAGGCAGGATTGGCCATGCTGACCCGGTCGTTGGCCAAGGATCTCGGACCGGAGATCCGCGTCAATGGCGTTTCCCCCGGAGCGATACTCTGGCCGGAAGGCGGCCTGTCCGAGAGGGTGCGTGAGAGCATCATCCAGCAGATTCCGCTGAAGCGTCCGGGAGCGCCGCGGGACGTGGCCGCGGCGGTGCTGTTTCTGGTCCGGGACGCACCCTACGTCAACGGACAGATCCTCGCCGTGGACGGGGGGCGCAGCGTCGGCTGGTAGACACCCGCCTTCAGGACAGATGCATCACGCGCATGGACGGGCTTTGCGCTGCAACGTCACGCCAATGGCTTGCCATGGTCCGGCCGGTCAGCGGGTGGACCAAGAGCGGCGCCAGCTCGGCCAGGGGACGCAGCACGAACGCGTAGCGCAGAATATCGATTCGCGGCAGGCCCAGTTCGGGATCCACGGTCGATCCGTAGAGCAGGAGGTCCACGTCCAGCGTTCTGGAGCCCATTTCCGGCGCGGTCGCTGTCCCGGGCCGTTGCCGGCCGGTGGCATCCTCCATGTCCGAAAAGGCCTGTTCAATTTCCCGCGGCGGATGATCGCACTGGAAGCGAATCACCAGGTTGAGAAAGTCGTCGCCGGCAAATCCCACGGCGGGATTCCGATAGACCGGAGAGACATCGACGGCTCCGTAGCGGTGGCGCAGTGACTGGATGGCGTCGCTCAGGTGACGGACGGGATCGACGTTGCTGCCGAGTCCCGCGAGAATGTCAATCGGCATAGTCGTCCGCGGTGCGCTCGATGCTGACCCCGACTTCCCGAGCGCCCCTGATGGCCCCCGGCTTCGCCACGGAGACCGCAACCCAGGCAACCTGGAATTCCTTGACGACGATACGCGCCACGGACTCGGCCAATGACTCCACCAATTGAAACCGCGACTCGGCGACGAATCCCTGTATCCGCTTGGCCACGTCCCTGTAGTTTAGGGTTGCTTCCACCGAGTCGGCCGCGGCGGCCGTGCGCGCATCCGCGGCGATCTCCAGGTCGATGGTGACGGTTTGAGTGATCCGCTGCTCCCACTCCCAGATACCTATGACGGCTTCGACCTGCAGGTGGCGAAGAAAGATCTTGTCCATACGATGTCCTCAGCCAGCCCCGATATTGGAGCCAGGCGCGTGCCGCAGGTGCGGCGGCGGCCTCAATTCGTCCAGCGGCCAGCGCGGTCGCGCGACGATCACCGGGGAGTCCATGGCCTGACTCCGCCGATGCCAGCCCGCCAGGGCGATCATCGCGCCGTTGTCGGTACATAGCGACTGCCTGGGGTAATGCACACGTATGCCCCGTTCGCGGCCATGAGCCTTGAGTTGCCGGCGCAGTTCGATGTTGGCGCCGACGCCACCCGCCACGATCAAGCGCTCCAGCCCCGCGGCAGTGCACCCGCGCAGACACTTTGCCACCAGGGTTTCAACCACGGCGGCCTGAAACGATGCGGCCACGTCCTCGCGGAGCGATTTCGCCAACTTGCCGCCGCCCGCCGTTGCCCTCTCAAGCGCCAGCCGGACCGCGGTCTTGAGCCCGCTGAAGCTGAAGTCGAGACCCCGGTGGAGCATCGGTCGGGGAAACCGGAAAGCAGCCGGATTGCCCCCTTCGGCCAGCGCCGCCAACGCCGGGCCGCCCGGGTAGGGTAGGGACAGCAGGCGCGCGACCTTGTCGAACGCTTCCCCCGCCGCGTCATCGAGGGTCTCGCCCAATATGCGGTATTCGCCCAGACCGCGGGCCTCTACCAGCAGCGTGTGCCCGCCGGATACCAGCAACGCGACGAAGGGAAACGACGGCGGGTCGTCTTCAAGCAGGGCCGCCAGCAAATGCGCCTCCATGTGGTGCACCGGGATCGCCGGCGCCCCAAGCCCCATCGCCAGCCCGGTCGCCAGCGATCCTCCGACCATGAGCGCGCCCACCAGACCGGGACCCGCGGTATAGGCGATGCCGCCCAAATCGGTGAGTTGCAGACCTGCATCCGCCACCACATCGCGGACCATCGGCGTCAATTTTGCGATGTGGTCCCGGGAAGCCAATTCCGGAACCACGCCGCCGAAGCGGGCATGCAGTTCCATCTGACTGTAGAGTCCCTCTGCCAGAATGCCGCGATCCGGGTCGTAGATGGCGACACCGGTTTCGTCGCAACTGGTCTCGATGCCCAGAACCTTCACTCGAATCCGTCCGTACACTAACAAGGGTCGGGCGCAATTCTACCCTTGAAACATCGTCGGCGACGCGCTCGCGGTGTTCGTTGCCCAGCGGTGTATTGAGCCAGGGGACGCGAATTCGTTACGATTCACCGATGAAACACTCTGTCCGAAGCCACCTGCGTCTTGAGATCGAGGCCTATGACGAATCGATTCGGAAATTCATCCCGGGCTATGAAGAGGCGCTGACCCGCGCCGCGGATGAGGTAGCGGACGTCGATCCGGCGCTGGTGCTTGACCTCGGCGTGGGCACCGGTGCGCTGGCCGAAGCGATCCTCGAGCATGAACGCGTCGGTTGCGTGAACGCCATCGACGTCGATCCCGAAATGTTGGCTCAGGCCCGTATCCGGCTGAAGCGGTTTGGAACGCGGGTGCGTTTCAGCGAGCGGTCGTTCGACGCCCCACTGCCCGGATGCGGCGCGGTGGCGGCGTCCCTGGCCTTGCACCACGTACCGACGATGGCGGAAAAACTGGCCATCTACGAACGCATTTTCGGGGCGCTTTACCCCGGGGGAATTTTCGTGAACGCCGATGTGACTGTCAGCTCCCACCCGGGCACGCGCGAACGGACCTACCGCCTCTGGGCAGCCCACCTGGTCTCTTGCGGTATCGATGAACGGCGTGCCTACCGGCACTTCGACGAGTGGGCCCTGGAGGATACGTACTTTCCCGTGGACGAGGAGCTTGCCGCGCTGCGCAAGGTGGGCTTCCATGCCGAATGCTTCTGGCGGGATGGCCCGAATACGCTGATGATCGGTCGCAAGGACTGACCCGTGGATCTCGCCCCTGCCGCGCGGCCGTCAGGGGACCAAGAGACCCATGAACTCGCTTACGCGTGTCGCTTCGAGCCGGTCCGGCGTATCGGCCAGTTCCGACAACCGCTCCCACGCGCCGGCATCGAGTCCGGGTTGAACGCTGGTGCGGAACTTTTGCATCAACAGGGGTAACCCCTCTGCACGGCGCTTGCGATGCCCGATCGGGTACGGCACCTCGATCCGGTCGCTGGCGGTGCCATCGCTGAACTTGATTTTCACCGCGTTACCAATGTAGCGCTTGTCCGGATGATAGTAGTCGCGAGTGAATTCAGGGTTCTCGCGCACCGTCATCTTGTTCCGCAGCGCGTCGATTCGCGGGTCGCTGGCGATCTCGTCCTCGTAGTCGCGGGCCGTGAGCCGGCCGAAGAGCAGGGGCACGGCCACCATGTACTGGATGCAGTGATCCCGATCGGCGGGATTGTCCAGCGGGCCGGTCTTGTCAATGATGCGCGTCGCGGGTTCCTGGGTTTCGATGACGATCTCCGCGATAGCCTCGATCCGGTCCCGCACCGCCGCATGCAGCGCCATCGACGCCTCCACCGCGGTCTGGGCGTGAAATTCGGCGGGGTAGGAAATCTTGAACAGGATGTTTTCCATCACGTAGCTTGCCAACGGTCGCGACAGGCTGATGGCGTTGCCGCCGAAGAGCACATCGGAGAAGCCCCACCGCTCGGCGCTGAGCGCCGACGGATAGCCCATTTCGCCCGACAGCGCCAGCAGCGCGAGGCGTACGGCACGGCTGGTGGCATCACCGGCTGCCCAACTCTTGCGCGGGCCCGTGTTCGGCGCGTGGCGATAGGTCCTGAGGGCGCCGCCGTCGATCCAGGCGTTGGAAACGGCATCGACGATCTGTTCGCGGGTTCCACCCAGCATGTGGGTGGCTACCGCCGTCGAAGCGATCCGCACCAACAGCACGTGGTCGAGCCCGACGCGGTTGAAGCTGTTATCCAGACTCAGCGCACCCTGAATCTCGTAGGCCTTGATCATGGCGGTGAGTACGTCGCCGACGGTGATCGGCACGTGGCCGCCACGGTCCAGGTAGTCGCCTACCGCGAGAATCGCGCCCAGATTGTCGGACGGGTGGCCCCACTCCGCCGCGAGCCACGTGTCGTTGAAGTCGAGCCACCGCACCATGGCCCCGATGTTGAATGCCGCCGCCACGGGGTCGAGTTCGTATGAGGTCCCGGGCACGCGTGCACCGCCCGGGAGCACGGCTCCAGGGACGACCGGTCCGAGCAGCCTGGCGCACGGCGCCGTGTCCAGCGCCTGGAATGCGCAGGCGAGCGCATCCAGCAGGCAATATCGAGCCGTTCGGCAGGCGACCTCGGACTCGATCTGCGCCTCGGTCACGTAGTCGGCGATCGCCGTGATCACGGCATCCGGGCGGGGTCGTTCCGCAGAGCGGTAGTCGGTGCTGCTCATCGCGTGCTCGATCCGGACTCAGCCCCGAGCGGACATCGGAATCCAGGGCTGTAGTGCGGGCCCGGTGTAGTCCGCACCCGGGCGTATCAGCTTGTTGTGCGCGCGCTGCTCGAATATATGCGCCGACCACCCCGTAATGCGCGAACAAACGAAGATGGGGGTGAACAGGTAGGTTGGAATTCCCAGCAAGCGATAGATGCTCGCGGAGTAGAAATCCGCGTTGGCGAACAGTCGCTTCTGTTCCCACATGACCCGCTCGATCACTTCCGAGACCGGATAGAGTCGCTTATCGCCGGCCTCATCCGCGAGCCGCCTGGACATGCGCTTGTTCACCGCGTTGCGTGGATCGCTGGTCGTGTAGACCCGGTGACCAAAGCCCATGATCAACTCCTTGCGCTGGAGCATGCCGAGTACGCCGCTTTCGGCCGACCGAGGCGAATCGAAGCGCTCGATCAGTTCCATCGCGGCCTCGTTGGCGCCGCCGTGCAACGGCCCGCGCAAGGCGCCGATGGCACCGGCGATCGCGGAGTGAAAGTCCGACAGGGTGGCGGCGATGACCCGGCCCGTAAAGGTCGAGGCATTGAATTCGTGCTCGGCGTACAGGATCAGCGACGTGTCGAGGGTTCGGCGGTGCAGTTCGCTGGGCGACTGGTCGTGAAGAAGATGCAGGAAGTGCCCGGCGATCGTGTCTTCGTCGGTCTCGGTCTCGATACGCTTGCCGTCGGCGTGAAACCGGTGCCAGTAGAGCACCATGGACGGAAACGCGGCCAGGAGACGGTCGGCCGCGTCGCGCTGCTGCGAGAAATCGGTTTCCGGTTCGAGGTTGCCCAACACCGAGCAACCCGTGCGCAGGACATCCATGGGATGGGCGCTTGCGGGAACGGACTCAAGCACCCGCCGAAGCGGCTCGGGCAGAACGCGCAACGGCTTGAGTGCCTGGCGGTAGGCGGCGAGCTCGCGGGCATTGGGCAGGGTATCGTAGTGGAGCAGGTGCGCCACTTCCTCGAAGCTGGCACGGTCAGCCAGATCGTAGATGTCGTAGCCGCGGTAGGTGAGTCCGGCTCCCTCCTTGCCGACGGTGCAGATTGCGGTCTCGCCGGCGACGACGCCAGCCAGACCACCCGATTTCGTGGCTGTCATTGCGTGTTGTTCCGGACCCATCGAGGGATCCCTGGTGAAACGGCCCGCTAGTATACTGTTACGGTTCGCAGGGATGGCAGGGGTCTGACGCAGTGAGCGCCGTACAATCTATTTCCCCGGGCCTGTCGTTCAGGCAGGCACTAGAGGCCGAGCGCCCGCTTCAGGTGGTGGGCGCGGTCAACGCCTACACGGCGCTACTGGCAAAACGGGCGGGGTTTCGCGCCATCTACCTCTCGGGCGCCGGGGTCGCCAACGCCTCGTTCGGGTTTCCGGATCTGGCGATGACGACGCTTGCGGATGTTTGCGAGGACGTGCGGCGGGTTACCGGGGCGGTCAATCTGCCGTTGCTGGTGGACGCCGACACCGGCTGGGGCGATGCATTCATGATCGGCCGGGCGATCCGGGAACTCGCCCGCGCGGGCGCGGCGGGCTGCCATCTGGAGGACCAGGTTACCACGAAACGTTGCGGCCATCGCCCGGGGAAGGCGCTGGTGGATGCCGGCGAAATGGTGGATCGCATCAAGGCGGCGGTTGACGCGCGTGCCGATGAGCACTTCGTTCTTATGGCGCGCACCGATGCGCATGCGGTGGAAGGCCAGCGGGCGGCATTGGCGCGCGCGGCCCGTTACGTGGATGCCGGTGCCGACATGATTTTCGCCGAGGCGCTGACAACGCTGGATGAATACCGCCAGTTCACCACGAGTATCGACGTGCCGGTGCTCGCCAACCTCACCGAGTTCGGCCGGACGCCGCTGTTCACCGTGGCGGAAATGCGGGACGCTGGTGTGGCGCTCGTGCTGTACCCGTTGACGGGTTTCCGTGCGATGAGCGCGGCGGCGCTCAAAACGTTTACGACCTTGCGCGAGCGTGGCACGCAGGCCGACACGCTGGGGTCGATGCAGACCCGTGACGAACTCTACGACGTTCTGGACTACCGCCAATACGAGCGCAAGCTCGACGAGATATTCGAGAACCGTTAGTTCCGGAAGAAGGTCAGCCCGGATCTCCCGCCATTATTCTGCCTGGCCCGCGAATCTCACCAATCCGCTACCGCTGGCGCCGATCGAAATTCTTTACAGACCGCCACGCGCAGGGCTATCATTCCGCGTCTGAGCGCCGGCCTTTGCCGGCTTGTTTGTCTTATCGATCTGCGCTGCGGCCATGCATCGGCCGGGGCGCGGGTGAAGGAGCGCGGAAAACTCCATGCCAGGCGTGCGAATCAGAGAGAGCGAACATTTCGACGCGGCGCTGCGGCGCTTCAAGCGCGCGTGTGAGAAAGCGGGTGTGCTGACGGAACTGCGGCGGCGAGAGTACTACGAAAAGCCGACCCAGGAACGCAAGCGAAAAAAGGCAGCGGCCGTGAAACGTCATGTGAAGCGCCAGGCAAGGCAGCTTTCCAGACGCCGTACCCTGTACTAACCGCCGCGCCGGCAGGGCTTCTCCGCGGGAGCCATACTCAATTTCCGCCAACCCACCGACCTCGTTGCAGGATCGTCAGCGCGCCGGCGACCGCACCGGGAAATTGGTGAGCGATGCGGGTTAAGCTAGTGGGACCCATGAGCGGGCTCATTCCCCAATCCTTCATCGATGACTTGATCGCACGGGCCGATGTCGTGGAGGTCATCGGCAACCGGGTCACGTTGGCTCGGGCCGGCCGCGAGTACAAGGCGCCGTGCCCCTTCCACGACGAAAAGACGCCGTCCTTCACAGTGAGTCCGCAGAAGGGCTTCTACCATTGCTTCGGTTGTGGCGCTCACGGCACGGCCATCGGCTTTCTGATGAATTATGAAAATCTCGGCTTCGTCGATGCCGTGGAAGCGCTCGCTGAAATGCTCGGCGTGGAGGTGCCGAGGGAGGCGCAACCCGACGGTGACAGGAGCACAGCCGGACTTCATGAGCTTCTGGGCGAATCGAATCGAATATACAGGGCGGCGCTCAGGGACAGTTCCAAGGCGATCGACTACCTCAAGAACAGGGGCATCGACGGGCCAACCGCCGCGCAATTCGAGATGGGCTACGCGCCCGATTCGTGGGATACGCTGCTCGGACGACTGGGCACAAATGACTCAAGGCGGCGCCAACTCATCGAGGCCGGGCTGGTTCTGAAGAACGATAACGGTCGGGAATACGATCGGTTTCGCGACCGGATCATGTTTCCCATCCGCGATCCAAGGGGGCGGGTGATCGGCTTCGGCGGCCGTGTTCTCGGCGATGGAGTGCCCAAGTACCTCAACTCGCCGGAAACGCCCATATTCCATAAGGGCCGGGCGCTCTACGGCATTCACGAGGCACGTCGAGCGGCGGTCCCCGGTGCCGGACGCCGCCGCGACATTCTCGTGGTGGAAGGCTACCTGGATGTGGCGAGCCTCGCGCAACATGGCATAGAACCCGCGGTGGCGACCCTGGGGACCGCCACGACGGTTGAGCATATTCGCCGGCTCACGCGGATGGCCGAGCGGGTCATTTTCTGCTTCGATGGCGACCGCGCGGGGCGCGCGGCTGCCTGGAGAGCATTGGAGACGGCGCTACCCCAGGCAGGCGGGCGGGTGGAATTGAAGTTCCTGCTGCTTCCAGAGGGGGAGGACCCGGATACACTGGTCCGCTCGCGCGGGGCGAAGTCCTTTCGAGAATTCATGGAAACTGCCGTGCCGCTGTCGGACTTTCTACTCGGTGAACTGCGGGAACAGGTGGACCTGTCAAATGCCGACGGCCGCTCGCGCCTCGTGTCGCTGGCGCAACCGTTGTTGGCCAGGCTTCCTGCAGGTGTCTACCGGGAGTTGCTCGTCAGGCAGTTGGCAGACGGTATCGGGCTGAATCCGCAAAGTCTCGAGCGGTTGCTCGATGCGCCGCCTTCCGCGCCGCCCCAATATGGCCAGGCGGAGCCTCAGGCAGCGAGTTCCAGGCCCCGCGGCACGCTTGTTCGCCGGGCGATCGGCCTGCTTCTCCACTATCCGGCCGCGGGTACCGGGTTGACCTCGGTCGATGGTCTCGACGAGGTCAAGCAACCCGGTGTGCGGCTCCTGGTGCAGCTACTCGAGGCGGTGGCCGAGAATTCCGGCATCACCACCGCGGGGCTGCTTGAGCGGTTTCGAAACGACCCCGAAGGTCGTCACCTCGGGCGCCTTCTGGAGAGCGTGCCCCTGGACAGCGAGGAGGCGGCATCGCAGGTCCTCAGCGAAAACCTCAAGCGACTCGTCGCCGACGACCGCAAGGCACGGCTCGTGGCGCTGCTGGCCAGGGCGCCGGAACTCGAGTCCTGGGAACGCACCGAGTTGGCCAGGCTCCAACAGATCCTCAGCGCGGGCACAGGAAACTCCGACGGGTCCTGAATGGTCAATATCCCGCATCGCTGACCCGTTTTGCAGTATGGTGCCTCGACGCCATCGCAACGAAAATCGGCGAGCGATTCGGGATTGCCCCCGATCGTTGTTTTTGCTTCGTTCGTTGCCATTTTATTATGGCAAGAATCGGCAAATTCAGGTAAATTAGCGGGTTTGGATTGACTGTAGGATCGATGAATACATCAACCGCTACGCAGCAGCCCCACCACCCTAACGATCGGCAATCCCAACTGAAGGTTCTGATTGCCAAGGGCAAGGAACAAGGGTACCTCACCTACGGCGAAGTCAACGATCATCTGCCCAGCGAAATCGTCGACCCGGAGCAGATCGAAGACATCGTCAACATGATCAATGACATGGGTATCACGGTGTATGAGAAAGCACCGGATGCCGAATCGTTGTTGCTTTCCGATACCGCGGTTTCCACTGATGACGATGTCGCCGATGAAGCCGCTGCCGCGCTGGCGACGGTCGACAGTGAATTCGGTCGAACCACCGATCCCGTGCGTATGTACATGCGGGAAATGGGCACGGTGGAACTGTTGAATCGCGAGGGCGAGATCCGCATCGCGAAACGAATCGAGGAAGGCCTCGATCAGGTGCGCGCCGCCTTGTTGCAGTTCCCGCCCACCGTGAGCCTGTTGCTCGAACTTCATGACAGGGTGGTTGGGGGGACCGCGCGATTGCAGGACGTCATCGTTGGATTCATCGATCCCAACGCCGGCATCGCGGATCCGAACGCGCCGAAGACCGAAGACGACAGCCAGGCCGCCAAACTGGGGCCGGACCCCAAGGAAGTAGCGAAACGGCTGAAGAAAATTCGCCGGTACTTCAATCGTTACCTGGCTGCCCTGGACAACCATGACATCAAGCACGCATCGGCACGGAAGGCAATCAAGTCGCTGACGGCGGAGTTCATGGAACTGAAGCTCGCGCCCAAGCTCTTCGAGGCAATGGTCGGGCAACTCAGGGATACCGTAAACAACGTCCGCACCCAGGAACGCCAGGTGCTGTCGTATTGTGTGCGCGACGCACGCATGGTTCGCAAGGACTTCATCGCCAGTTTCAAGACCAACGAGACCAATCTCGAGTGGATCGACAAGCATATTCGCGCCAAGCGCAAACACTCCTCGCAACTGGCTCGACTCAAGGACGAGATCGTGCGCTGCCAGAAACGTCTGGTCAGGGTGGAGCTGGGTACTTTCCTGACGATCAACGAAATCAAGGACATCAACCGCGAGATTTCAATGGGCGAGGCCCAGGCGCGTCGGGCGAAGAAAGAGATGGTGGAAGCCAATCTGCGACTGGTGATCTCGATTGCGAAGAAGTACACGAATCGCGGATTGCAGTTCCTGGATCTGATCCAGGAAGGCAACATCGGGCTCATGAAAGCGGTGGACAAATTTGAATACCGCCGGGGTTACAAGTTCTCGACCTACGCCACGTGGTGGATTCGCCAGGCGATCACCCGGTCGATTGCCGATCAGGCGCGCACCATCCGGATTCCGGTTCACATGATCGAGACGATCAACAAGCTGAATCGGATCTCCAGGCAGATGCTCCAGGAAATAGGCCGTGAACCCACCCCTGACGAACTCGCCGAACGCATGGAGATGCCGGAGGACAAGGTTCGCAAGGTGCTCAAGATCGCCAAGGAACCGATCTCCATGGAGACGCCCATCGGCGACGACGAGGATTCCCATCTTGGCGATTTCATCGAGGACACCGCGGTCCATTCACCGGTGGACTCGGCGACTACCGAAGGCCTCAAGGAGACGACTCACTCGGTCCTTGCCGGGTTGACGCCACGCGAAGCCAAGGTCCTTCGAATGCGGTTTGGCATCGACATGAACACCGACCACACGCTGGAGGAAGTCGGCAAGCAGTTCGACGTCACCCGGGAGCGCATCCGCCAGATCGAGGCCAAGGCGCTGCGCAAACTGCGTCATCCGTCGCGCTCGGACCGGCTGCGCAGCTTCCTGCTAGAGGATTAATCCTCGATAGCTGCCTCACGCTGTCGCGACGCGGCTTCGAGTCGGAGTCACGTCGGGGAAGAGTTCGTCCAGGGGCCTCGATGCTCCCGTTTCGGTAACCAGTCTGCAGTGCATGCGCCGCAGCCTGCGCGGTTCGCGCACGCCGCAGGAGTGAGCGATGATGCCGATCTCATGGGTCATCTGGCGCGCGTAGTTGGCGACGCGAACCGCCTTGACTTCGGGATCGAGCCCGCGCTGCAGGCGCTTGTTGTGAGTCGTCACGCCGGTGGGGCAGGTGTTCTTGTTGCACTGCAACGCCTGGATGCAGCCCAGGGCGAACATGAAGCCGCGGGCCGACACGACAAAGTCCGCCCCCGCGCAAAACGCCCAGGCCGCTTCCGCCGGAGTGATCAGCTTGCCGCTGGAGATGACCCGGATCCGATCCCTGAGACCGAAATCGTTTAGCCGGTCCACCAGCAGCGGCAGGCTTTCCCGGACGGGCAGTCCCACGTTATCCATCAGCGGCATGGGTGCAGCGCCGGTCCCGCCGTCGCCGCTGTCAACGGTGATGAAATCCGGCGCGCTCTCGATACCCCGATCCCAGATCTCTTCGAACAGGTCGTCGAGCCAACCGTAGGCACCGATAACGGACTTGAAACCGGTGGGCTTGCCGGTTATCGAGCGCACGCGGTCGATGAGATTCAACAAGTCCGACGCGTTGTCCACCTCCGGATGGCGGTTTGGGCTTATCGAGTCCTGCCCGGCCGGAATGCCCCGGATGGCGGCAATCTCCTCGGTAACCTTGGCGGCCGGCAGAATTCCGCCCTTGCCCGGCTTGGCTCCCTGGCTCAGCTTGATCTCGAACATCTTCACCTGCTCGTGGGCCGCAACCGCGCGCAGCCGATCCTCCGACAGCGTGCCGGGCGTGTCACAGACGCCGTACTTGGCGGTGCCCATCTGAAAGACGATGTCCGCGCCGCCCTCAAGATGATAGGGCGATAAACCACCCTCGCCGGTGTTCATCCACGATCCCGCCATGCGTGCGCCGTTGGACAGCGCCAGCGCGGCGGGGCGGGATATGGCCCCGTAGCTCATGCCGGAGATATTGAACAGCGACGCGGTCGTATACGGATTGGCGCAGTATGGTCCGAGCGTCATCGGTTCGGGTTCAACGGCGTCCCGCTCCAGTACCGGATAGGGGCAGTTGACGAAGATGGCCGTGCCGACGGGTCGCAAATCTCGAGTCGACCCGAATGCGACGGTGTTCTCCGCCCCGGATGCCGTGCGGTAGACCCAGGTACGTTCGGCGCGGTTGAAGGGCAACTCTTCGCGGTCCATGGCGAAGAAATACTGGCGGAAGAATTCGCCGAGACGCTCGAACAGGCCGCGGAACCGGCCGATAACGGGGAAATTCCTGCGAACCGCGTTCTCGGTCTGAGCCACGTCCCGAATAAACAGGATCGCAACAACAAGAAATGCGACCCCGACGATCAGGATGAACAGATAGACCAGAAACGTAATGATCTGGAGTGCGACATCAATCATGGTGCTGCCTCGCTGCTACGCGTTGATCGTACAGGGACCGGAGGGATTTGGGAAAGGAGCCATTGACCTCTCCGTGGTGATAACCTTTGTTCCCGGCGGGCCTGTAGCTCAGTTGGTTAGAGCAGGGGACTCATAATCCCTTGGTCGTAGGTTCGAGTCCTACCGGGCCCACCATTACCAGGACACAACGCGGCGCCTGGAAGGTGTCCGTAGGGTCGGCTGGCCGACAAGAAGCAAGACATTTCGCCTCAACGCCAACCATTCGGTCGCAGGAGCGTTGGCCGAACGAGTCGCGGCGGGAGAAATGACGGCCGCCGAAGCCGTGGCGTCTCCGGCGCGGTCACTGCTATTCGAAGCGGTCCGCGGTGAGGGCATTGAACTTGTGGACGCACCGGATACGCCCCACCCGCTTGAGCTGGGCGACGTCGTGGTGCTCGCGAGCGACGGCGTGGAATCCTGCAGCCCGAAAGAGTTGGCGGAAATTGTTTCCAGTGAGGATGCCGCCGAGGAATTGGTCGACCGAATTCTCTGCGCGGTCGAAGCCCACGAGCACACGTTTCAGGATAACGCAACGCCAATTGCTGTCCTTAAGCAAATTCACCAGCCGCTCGAATTCGTGCCAATCGGCTACACGAATGCCGAGATCGATATCTCGAGTTGCACGCCCAGCCTCAATACCAAAGCCGCAATCCAGAATCATGTCGCGGGCCATTGCACCGACCACGAGAAACTCGATATCGCTGTCAGTGGCGAGTTCTGCGAGGTCGGCCAGATCGGCCGCGGTTATTAAGCGACAACGGCCCGTCCTGCGTGTCTGCGGAACTGGCCAGTTGGCTGAAGGCTCGATCCATGGCGCATACACGCGGCAAGCCGTATCACCCGATGACCCAGGGCAAGATCGAGCGCTGGCACCGATCGATGAAGAACGAGGTGCTCCTGGAAAACTACTACCAGCCGGGTCAACTGGAAGCGGTGATCGGCTGCTTCGTCGAGTACTACAACCACGAGCGCTACCATGAGAGTTTGAACAATCTGACGCCGTACACACGAGGCCAGGCGCCAGCGGCACAAGTTTTTTCATTTTTATCGGACGCATGATTCTTCTCCCAAGAAGTCAGGTCAAATGGTTAGTCGAATTCTTTCTCCGAGCCATCATCCAGCGTGATATAGCCAAGAAGGCAACCCCTTGACCCATCCTTTAGTGGATGGCGCCTCATGGTGAGATCGTCGCCGACTTGTATGCTTTCCTGGGTCCAGCCGTCTCGCCTGAGCTGGGTGACGCTGGCTCCCTCGATCGCCCAGGCTCTCGACTGTCCATCCGAATGTACGACATCGAGGTAGATCCAGCTGTGAGGATTCATCCAGTGAATTTCCCTAACCGTGCCCTCCAGAAATAACCACTCTCCCTGTAAATAGTTGGTATGGGAGTGGTGCCCCCATACCACAGGGTTAATCGCTGTGAGTGCAAATATCGTTAAGGCACCCGTTATCGTTAGTCTCATTACCCTCTCCCCAAGCAATATCTGGATGCACTGACCGTCACTGCCCCCGACGCTGATTCTACCCATACCCGAAAGATGATCCAAAACCAGTAGAGGTCTGCCCTGATCTGAAGGACCCCTTTCTTTGGTCCAAGTTTCGGGTGGCAGATCAACTTGATCTTCGCATTCGTCAAATTATCGAACCAGTGCACGTTCAGGCATTCGTCTCGGAGGGTGCCGTTGAACGACTCGACCAACGCCGCTACACTCCATGGTCGCAATCAAATCATGTACACTAAAGGTGTACATGTAAGCGAGGAGCGGGTCAATGACGAAAACGGTAGGCGCCGCGGAGTTCAAGGCCAAGTGCCTGCGGCTCATCAACGAAATGCGCAAGGATGGTGAGCCGGTGACGGTCACCAAACGGGGTCGGGCGGTCGCTGTTCTTATCCCTGCGCCTCAAACGGATGAACGGCCTTCGATACTTGGCGCATTGCGCGGCTCGGTATTGGCTTACGACGATCCATTCCTGCCCGCCGCCGATCCGGCGGATTGGACGGCCGCGCAGTGATCGTGCTGGACACCCATGTATTCATTTGGGTGATGGAGGATGGTCCGAGGCTGGGGCCAGAGGCGCGGCGTACCATTGTGGATTCCTCCAACGACAACGGCGTTGGCATCTCGGCAATCACGCCTTGGGAAATTGCTTTGTTGCAAGATAGGGGCCGATTACGTTTGGCGCGCGAGGTCGCTGGATGGATGGAAGCTGCCCTCGGTCAGCCGGGTATCAGGCTCTTGCCGATCAATCCGCGGATCGCCATTGACTCCGTGCGGCTGCCGGGCGCGTTTCATGCCGATCCGGCAGACCGGTTGATCGTGGCTACCGCTCGCCATTGGAACGCGCCTCTGATGACGGCTGATGCAGCAATAATCTCTTACGGGGAAGCCGGGCATGTTGAAGTGGTTAACGCCATGCGCTGATCGATTAAACTAGCAGTCTGTCGGGCGTAACCGTTCTACTGCGAGCAAGCCGCGACATGCGCACAATGAAAACTACAACCAAAATGCGCCCGGGCCGACGTTACAAGGCCTTGCTGTTGGGACGAATCCTGGCCTGGCTTGTGGGCGTTGTCGTCGCGGCCGGTCTCGCTGCTTCCGCGGCGCTCATCATTGCGATGAACTGGTCGGCATTCCACGCGTTGGTGCGTATCGGCATGACGCTGGGTTTGGGACTCGCTCTCTTCATCGTGGTGCTCCTGTTGCAGCAGGGCGCGACCTACCTGCGATACCGCCACACGGTCGTCGCGATCACGACCCTCCTGTCCGCACTGTGCTTGCTCAGCTTCAGTTTCGACTTGTTGATGCGTCCGGAGATTTGACCGTTGTCTCCCGATCGGCTAACGCTTGTCGCGGTCGGGGCATTGACCCTGTGTATCGCCACCGCGCTTGGCGCCTACGGTACCCATGGGGTCCAGGGTACTGTCGACGCGGCAAGCTGGAGCGCCTACCAGGTCGCCGTGGACTATCAGTTCTATCACGGCCTCGGCATCATCGCGGCCGGAATTCTGGCGAATCGTTATCCCGCCGCACGGTGGATCGCGGCCTCGGGCTGGGTGCTTCTGGCCGGTACTGTTGCCTTTTGCGGGAGCATCTACGCGACGACGTTTGGCGCCCCGGAGGCGATCGGCTCGGTGGCGCCGTTGGGCGGTCTCGCCATGATGGCGGGGTGGTTCATGCTTGCGCTCGGCGCCTTGCGAGCGCGGCGAGATTGAGCGAGCAAGTGCTACCCGTACGCGCCCAAAAAAGGCAGATTGGCGAGGTATTCAGGCTGGCAAAACTTGGTGCTTGCGGCACGCTCGGATTGCCGCCGCGGGGACTGGACTGTCAGCGTTGAACGGCGGAGAATAGCCACCACCGACAATCTACGATCAACACCTAGAGAGGTCTGGAACCAATGTCACTACATATCGGCGATGACGCACCTGACTTTACGGCGGAAACCACTCAGGGGACCATCAACTTCCACGACTGGATCGGCGATGGTTGGGCAATCCTGTTCTCCCATCCCAAGGACTTCACGCCCGTCTGTACCACGGAACTTGGCTACATGGCCGGGCTTCAGTCGGATTTCGAGAAACGCAACTGCAAGGTGATTGGCCTGAGCGTGGACTCGGTGACGGATCACGTGGCTTGGTCCAGGGATATCGAGGAGACCCAGGGACACGCTGTCACCTATCCGCTCATCGACGGCAGCAGCCTGGAAGTGGCCAAGGCTTACGACATGCTGCATCCGAACGCCAGCGGCGAGGCGAAAAGCCGGACCGCAATGGACAACGCGACGGTCCGCTCGGTATTCCTCATTGGCCCGGACAAGAAGATAAAGGCGATGCTCACGTATCCCATGAGCACCGGCCGCAACTTCGATGAAGTGTTGAGACTGCTTGACTCGATCCAGCTCACTGCGGCACATAAGGTTGCCACGCCCGTCAACTGGCAGGATGGAGACGACGTGATCATTCTGCCGGCGGTGTCCAACGATGAGGCCAAGGAGCGATTTCCGGAGGGTTGGGAGTCTCCCAAGCCGTATATCCGCATCGTTCCGCAACCGGAATAAGCGAATCGCGGCCGGTTAGCCCGGCATGCCCCGGGAGTAGATCAACATGCGACGCCTAGTGTCATGACACATATAATTTGTCGCAAACAGTCATGATGTGCTAAGTTGCCTGTCCGTCTACTTTAAGACGGAGAGGCTAATGGTTGAGAGATACAAAGTCACGCTACAGGCGGACGAAAGAGCGGCTCTTGAAGCGATCGCACGCAAGGGTTCGCACCGGTCTCGCAAGGTCATTCACGCGTTGATCCTGCTGAACTGTGACGAGGGCGCGTGCAATCGACGCCGCGTGCGCGGTGAAGATGTGGCCGAGGTGCTCAAGGTCAGCATGCGCACACTGGATCGGGTCAAAAAACGGTTCGTCGAAGAGGGGCTGGAGACGGTATTGAGCGGTCGGCCGAGGCGGCGACGCTACCGACGCAAGGCGGACGGAGAGCTCGAGGCGCGCCTGGTTGCGCTGAGTTGCAGCGAGCCGCCGAAAGGCTACTCTCAGTGGTCGCTGCGGTTGCTCGCCGATCGCGCTGTGGAACTCCAATACATCGACAGCATTTCCCACGAGACGGTCCGCCGGGTGCTAAAAAAAACGAACTCAAGCCCTGGCGGAAAATCGGTTGGGTGATTCCACCCGCGGGTAACGGCGAATTTGTCGCGGCGATGGAACGGGTGCTCGACGTTTATCGACGCCCATACGATGTCACCCGCCCGGTGGTGTGCATGGATGAGACGCCGCGCCAACTCATCCGCGCGACGCGCACGGCACTGGCGCCGAAGCCCGGGCGCCTTGAACGCCATGACTACGAATATGAGCGATGCGGCGTGTGCAACGTGTTCATGGCCACCGAGCCTTTGGCTGGCAAACGATTAACCAAGGTGACCGAGCGAAAGACCAAGATCGACTGGGCGCAGTTCATTCAAGAGATTGCCGAGCGCTACGTTGACGCTGAGCGGATCACGTTGGTGATGGACAATCTGAATACCCACTCCCCGGGTGCGCTCTACGACGCTTTTCCTCCCGATCGAGCCAAAGAACTTTGGGATCGCTTCGAGTTCGTCTATACGCCCAAGCACGGCAGTTGGCTCAATGTCGCCGAAATCGAACTCAACGTGATGATCGGCCAATGCCTGCGTCGGCGCATCGACAACATCGAAGAGTTGCGTGAGGAGGTATCCACCTGGCAAGCACACCGCGATCGGTTGGAAGCTACCGTCAACTGGCAGTTCACAGCGCAAGACGCCCGCATTAAACTGGAGCGCCAATATCCGACATTTCAGACGTGACAGGACACTAGACGGGTGCGAACACACCAGTGCCCGCTCGGCCTCACGCCCGGCACGACCGCCTTTATACAAGATACTGTACCGCTACACGACTCTAAATATTCCCTGCGCGTCAGTGTAGCGGCTCCGCTGCGAGAACTCTTAGTCGACTGGTCAACGACAATTAAATCTTTCGGGCGCATTGCCTCACTGATTTTGTTACCGAACAATGGTTGTTGCCTCAATGGCATGTTACCGAGATTTTGGAGGTGAGGAATGGGCAGTGGCATCAGTGCGCAGGCAAGGGGGGAGCTTGTTCGCGCCGTTCGGGAGCGATACCGGCACGCAAGTCGACACGACAAGAGCAGGATTCTCGACGAGTTCGTCGCGGTTGCCAAGTGTCATCGCAAGCACGCGATCCGGTTGATGGCAAACTCTGACGTGGAGTCGGCGGGGCCAGTGAAGGCGTCGAGCAAGCGGATTTATGACGAAGCGGTGCGCGAGGCGCTGGTGGTGTTGTGGGAGGCATCGGATCGCATTTGCGGCAAACGACTGAAGGCGGTCGTACCTGCTTTTGCCGAGGCAATGGAGCGACATGGGCACCTGCAACTCGACGATGACGTGCGTATGCGCCTCATCTCGGTCAGCGCCGCGACGATCGACCGTCTTCTCGCGCCGGTGCGCCAAGAGGCAGGAAGCCGGCGAAAACGTCGGCGCAAGAAGAAGCTCAATGCGCGGGTTGCGGTTCGTACATATGCCGATTGGGTCGAGCCGTTGCCCGGTTTTCTCGAGGTTGATTTTGTCGCCCATTGCGGCGGTGTGCTGTCCGGCGCCTACATCCACAGTTTGGTTGCGACCGATGTGTGCTCGGGTTGGACGGAAGCGGTTCCGCTATTGGTTCGCGAGCAATCCCTGGTCTGTCAGGGTATCGAGGCGATTGCCCGGCAGCTTCCGGTGTCCATGCGCGGCATCGATTCGGACAACGATTCGGCCTTTATCAATGAGACGCTGGTGAACCATTGTACGGACCACGGCATCGAGTTCACCCGTTCCAGGGCCTACCGCAAGAACGATCAGGCGTGGATCGAACAGAAAAACGGCGCGGTCGTTCGCCGATTCGTGGACTACGATCGCTATTCGGGGCCCGTCGCCGGGCAAGCGCTTGCGCACCTGTACGGGGCCGTTCGACTGTACGTGAACTTCTTTCAGCCGTCGTTCAAACTGCTCGGCAAGGAACGCAATGGCGCCAGGGTCACGAAGAGGTACCTGAAACCGGCCACACCGTGCGAACGCTTGCTAGCGCACAATGCTGTCAGCCCAGAAACCAGGCAGGCGCTGCGTGAACGCCGCGAGGAACTCGACCCGGTTGCGCTGCTGCACACGATCCGTGAAGCGCAGTCTGCACTGGCCGCCATCGTCCACCCCGAGACACACCGGGGAATCGATCGGGTGAGTCTTGAACATTTCCTTGCCCAGCTCCCGGAGCTGTGGCGAAGAGGCGAGATTCGTCCTACGCACGAGCCACGACCTCGTCCCGCGAGGACGTGGCGAACCCGGGCGGATCCGTTCGAGGGAGGCCAGCTCCGCACGTTGCAGCGTCGGATTCGTGAATGGAGGGCGGTCATGGCCCGGCAGCTCGTTTACGGTTGTCTTGATGCTGCCGAGCCCAGGACGATCGCACCCATCGGAGCCGCCGATGCGTCGCCCGGTGATGGTGTGACCACTTAGCGCGCGGTCCCACTTCCGTCGCTCCGCTCCCTTCGTGGGACCGCGCGCTAAGTCTGAACATTCAAACGATCATGGACAATGACTTCGCTTTCCAGTGCATCATTCGCTGCAGAGAAATGGGTAACATTTTCAGATGAGGCAACGCGAAGAAAGAAATAGTTGACGCCGAACAGTCGACAGCACCCTTCCGATTTTAGTATAGTCTGGTCAACATAGAGCTAGCGTGAAGAGTGTTTCCCGCAAGCGCAAGTCTCCATTTTCAGGAAATGACTGATTTTGCGTGCTCTGCTATAAGAAAATAAGGAAGGGGATAATGAAGAAGGTATCTGACCTTATTCCACGTGCTTCGATTGTTAGTGTATGCTGTTGTTTGATGACATCATGTGCCTATATCAATCGGTTGCGTCGAAGACCAATTTGGTAACTGCAACCCCGGTGTAATTCTAGATGGTGTGATTTGTCCTGATGGTAGTCCTGCACCTTCAGGGGATCGCTGTCCCAAGCCTCTACCCCCTTCGAATAGCGAAGAGGCAGACTCAATGAGCGATTCGGGCAACAGTCTTAAGTCTCTTGCTGTACTTTATCACGCCAGCGGTTATGAAACGTCAATTTCCCAAGACAACCCCATTGGGATGTTGGAATTATTCGACGAAAATGAACTTGTTATGGACAGGTTATACACGTTGTGGCAAGTTTCCGGAAATGTGCAATCCCTAAGCAATTCACGCGACGTTTATGCTTGGGTAATAGCACGCGCGAGTGAATTTTCAGCCCCAGTGTCGTTCAAAGTAACGTTACCTGCAATTGACGTTATTGTAGCTGCTCCCGAAGGCGAAGTCGTGAACTTATTTGCGTTCGAATTCGCGAATGGACTTCCCTTAGCTAGTGCGTCGCGTGAGTTTGTCGCAAGTTCGGATAGTCTGCTCGAAGATAAACCAAGTCGGAACAGAAAACGCATAGCACATGACTTTCTGAGAAGGTGGTAGTCTGGGTCTTCACCTATTTTTGGACAAGTAAACGATTGTAGTGTGCGGTGTTCGTATGAGGTTGGTGCGATGCTTCCAAACACTCGAAGAGAACGTGATAAGGCGAATTACACTGAGATAGCGCCCGAACTTTCTGCTGTGGAGTTTTAAAGTACGTAGTTGATCAATCTACGCTTTGGAAAGCAACCAAGCGGTATAGCAGTATTCGTTTTACTCCAATTGCGGACTATATGAATCTATTGCGCTGGCGGACTTTGGGGGGCATTTGGCGATCCTCTCTCGAAGGGATTTGTTTACTCGAATTCGGTTAACGGTCGTGCTGACGATAGCAACGTCGGTACTTTCTTCGTGCGCCTCGCATGTAAGTATTCCAATGTATCGCCATGAACCCCATGACGGCTATCCGTCTTATTGGCTCGAAGGTCACATAAACGGTAGAAAAATAGACTTGCTTGTCGATACTGGAAGTAGCTTACCTGCGATTTCCAAGGAATTTGTCGAACGGAATGGGCTGGAATATTCATCCGAGCAGATTCAAGCTAGTGGCATGGAAAATTCTCTTTTCGACATTGTTCGACCCAGTAGATTTAGAATTGGAAGGTTGGTGGCACTTGAGAGTGTTTTTTTTGTTCTGGATACAGCTTCTGCTTCCGAATTACTTCAACGTGAAGTGGAAGGCATTGTAGGTGGCGGATTGTTCAATAGTAACCGCTACTCGATTTCGTTCAAAGACAATTTGATAAGGTATGGAAGATTCCCGATTGATAGTGAGAATATGTATCCACTCGAAATTGATCAGCAATATCTTTATGCCAGTGTGGCTATCAACGGAGTCGTTGATCGTTTTTTGATCGACTCAGGAGCGCTCCAGACTCAGGTTAGTCTCGCATTGGCAAGGGAGATTATGGGGGATCTATCGAAACTTGAGTTTGATAAGCTTGTTCGCGTTACAGTCGACGGAAGGAGCAACGTCGAGGTGGCGCGTCTTACGTTACGTTCGCTTTCATTTGGCGACCTACTAGTAAAGGATTATTCGGTATTCGTGGGCGACCATACAAGGAATATTATCGGTATGGATTTGCTAAAATCAGGGGTGTTAACTGTCGATCCGGAGTCCCTAACATTTGGATATTCAGTTGACTAGTAGCACGATTCCTAACGGAACCGGCGCGCCGGGTCGAGCGAGTGAAGATGTTGTTGGCCTACGCGGACGGCAAGACGGTTTCGACGATCGCGCGCGCTCTGCACACGAACAGGCCGAAGGTGGGGCGCTGTGTGAACAAGGTGCTTCAGTGCGGGGCCGTGGCGGCGCTGGGCGATCTGCAACGGTCCGGGCGACCGCGGGGCATCACCGTAGCGTTGCGCGCGTGGGTGGTGGCGCTGGCGTGCCGCAAGCCGAAGGAGTTGGGTTACCCGGAGGAGTTGTGGACGACGCGGCTGCTGTCCAGCCACCCCCGCGAGTACGGCACGGCAGCGGGCCATGCGAGCTTGTCCAAAAATTGGCGCGGGGCACGGTGTCGAAGATGCTCAAGCAACACGAACTGCGCCCGCACATGGCCGAATATTATCTTGAGCGGCGCGACCCGTAGTTCGACCGCACAAGATGGCCGATGTGCTGCTCGTGTACAAGCTCGTGGAGGTGATGCGCGACAGCGGGGGGGTCCGATCCTCGGTTGTATGCGTTCGTCTCTTACGACGAGAAGCCCGGCATCCAGGCCATCGGCACGACCGTCCCGGACCGCCCTCCGGCGCCGGGCCGCCACGCGACGGTGGGACGGGACTACGAATACAAACGCCACGGCATGCTCACGCTGATGGCTGGCCTGGACGTGCTCACCGGTCACGTGCACAGCGCGGTCGTGGAGCGGCACTGCAGTCGGGAGTTCGTCGCGTTTCTGAAGCAACTCGATGCCGCCTACCCGCCGGAAACCAGAATTCACCTCATTCTCGACAATCACTCGGCGCACGTCTCCAAGGAAACGCGGGTGTATGTGGCGAGCACCGCCAACCGGTTCGATTTCACCTTCACGCCGAAACACGGCTCCTGGCTCAATCTCGCGGAGTCGTTCTTCGGCAAGGTCGCACGAACGCTGTTGAGGGGCATCCGCGTCGATTCCAAGGACGAACTCAAGCAGCGCATCAGCCATTACATCGACCGGCTCAACGAGGAGCCGACCGTGAATCAGTGGCAGTACAAGATGAACGAGCTGCTCTTTTGATATGATATTTAGTGTCTGCCAGAAAACCCCTCTTTCTGGCGATGGGGCTGTGTAAATTAACAGTCGTTTGGGCGTGAATCACGCCCTTCAATCGGCGTTGGCGGCGGCATTTGACGCTCGACGAGGGGCCATCGGCCCCGCGGGCGAGAAATTGGCCCGGATTTGCGGTGTTCGGGCGTGGAAGCCCGTTCCGGTCTCTCGACGGGCCGGGCACGGCGGTGCCATGGCGGGAGGCGGGCGCTCAGGCCGCGCGTCGTCGTCGCTTGCGCTCGCGTTGGCGCAGGATCTGGCCCAGGCGATGCAGGTTGGCGGCCAGCACCGACAGCGCAACGGTGCGCGCGAACCCCTCCGCGCCATGGGTGCGCACGCGGTCCAGACCGCGGTGGTCGAGCGCGTTAATCGCCGACTCCACCGCCGGATGTTGCCGTCGCGCGGCCGCGAACGGCTCGTCCTGCTCTCGCGCGACATCGGCCCGCGAAAGCCGACCCTTGCGAGGCAACGCATTGAGCTCGAGCAACGCATCGAGCCGCACCCGGTTGTCGGGGCTGTGGAAGCCACGGTCGAAGCTGCACACACGCAGGTCGGGGTGAAGGGCTTGCGTCTCCTGCACCATCGGCGCCGCAACATCCGTATCGCCGCCCGTCCACAGGATCGTGTGGTGGAGAAGGAACCGATACTGGTCCTCGATCACGCAAACCGGAACCCCGAGTTCAACCGCACAGCCGGCCTTGCCCTTGGAGATCCAGCGCGTATGCTCCTCGAAAATCGAGAACACCTTTTCGTCGTGGGGAATGGTCTCGCCTTTCAACAATCGACGCTCAACCCGGTCGATCTGTCGGCGGGCATGGCCGAGAAAGCCGCGTAGCGCCATGCACAGGGGCTCCGCGGCTCCTATCCGTTCAAGATCGCCCAGGGTCTCTTGCGCCCGATCGGCCAGTTCGCCGCAACGCGCGAGGTACGCCTTCACACGCTCCGGGCGGCTGCGCGCGCGCCGCGTCGAGCGCACCCGGTTGAACAGCGTCTTCACGCCGGTACGGAGATGGCGCCACTGACGCCAGCCCGGGAGCGCGTACGGGCTCGCCGCCCGCCCCGTCTCGCGGATCAGGCACCGCATCGCATCCCACAGCAGGCTGACATCGGTCGGATAATGAACATCGGTCTCAACCACGAACGAATCGCAGCGCCCGCGCAATGGCGCGCCAGGCTTTTTTCTGGCCACCGCATGACCGCTCTCCACCACCAACTGCCCCACCGCCGACAACAACTCCGGCGTCATCGGACACACATTGTCGATGACCGTCTGGTACTCGTACCGATGCTTTTCCGAAAACGCGCCATGACCCAGGAACGCGCGGATCGTTCGATGCTCGTTCACCAGATCATGAACCCGGTCGAAGTCACAGCCGAGACCTTGCTTGACCACCCCCATCACCAATATCCGCCACAGCTCCATCCCCGGTCGGCCGACCTTGCGGTCGGTCCCAGGCAGAATATGCGCCTCCAGCAACGCGAACAGCCGCGTCCGCAACTCCGCGTCGCCATGGAGGTGCTGGAGCCCGAGAAGTAGCGCCGGGATGTCATCCCGGGACTTGAGATCGATTTCAATGTCCTCGATCCGGACCTCGCCGAGTTCGAACTGCGACTTTCGTACCTGTCTCATGGGCTATAATCCTGCGAAGAATCCCCGAAAGGGGGGAATAAAAGGCATTTTCTCAAAAAAACCACCGCATGTGGGAAATCTTCGCAATCCGAAATCGCTATTTCTAATTTGAAATCAAACAGCTGCGGGTTTTCTGGCAGACACTATTTAGGAGTCGCTCTACTAGTCCAAGCTCCGCTGCTATTGGCAGCGCTTGTTCTGCTGGGGTGCGAGAGCGGAACTTCCACTGGGCCCGAACCCGTTACTTTCACGCCGGCCGAGCCGTCCGGGCAGGGTTTTGCGGCGCTGTACGCGCCGCCGCCCTACAACGTCGTGCCCTATCCCAACGATATCTACAACCCGGTTGCCGCCGGGCTTGGCCCCACACTGAACATTCCCACCGGCGTCGTCCGGCCTCTGGCCGCGGCGGTCAATACGCTCGACGGTTTCTCCACGGTGGCGAAGATTACGGCGCCTTTCAATGCGGCTATCGATACGGACAGCCTGATCCTGTTCGACCCGCGGGCGCCCACCGGCAACGAAACCGTATTCGTCCTCGACGCGACCCGCGGCGTACCCCTTGTTCCCGGAGTGGACTATTCGGTGGGTGTGAGCGCGGCGACCGGAACCAACGATTCGGTACTGGAAATCACCCCGTTGCGGCCACTGGCGCCGAAAACCACCTACCTATTCGTGCTCACCAGCGGGATTCGCAGTACCGCGGGCGTCGCGGCCGCAGCCGACCAGGCGTTCGGTGCGGTGCGCGATTCCCACCTGGCGGGGCTTGCCAGCGTCCCCGGTGCGCCGCAATTGGATCCGCTGTTTCCCGCCATCGCCCCCCTGATCGACGCGGCAAGGGGATTGCTGAGGCTACCCGGCAATTCGATTGTTGTGGCATGGAGTGTCACCACTCAATCGGTTTCCGACGTGCTGGACGCGGCCCAGGCCAGCGCCGGACCCATGCCGCACCAACTCGTGCCGACGGGCATTACCACTGCCGACCTTGGACTGGGTCTGCCCGGTGCGGCCAGCCTTTACGTGGGATGGATGCAGATTCCTTACTTCGGGGATCCCGGTGACGTCCTGGGCAGCATCTGGGTGAATTCGGACTTGGCGCCGCCCACCGCGGCCAATCCGTAGCCGCTGCCCCGTGGCGGGTTGCTGCGAGTTCCGGTTCTCGCCTCCTCGCCCACGGCCGGCAAGCCCCCCGAGGGCTGGCCCGTGGTGCTGTTCCAGCATGGAGTGACCAGCAACCGCACCTCGATGATCGCCATCGCCGATGCCTTCGCGCTGGCAGGGTTTGCCATGGTTGCCATCGACCTGCCGCTGCACGGAGTCACCGACGCCGGCAACCTCTTCTATCAGGGACCGAGCAGTCCCCTGGGCAACAACGAGCGGCATTTCAATCTGGACAACGTCGGCGAATTGGGCAGTCTGGTCCCGGACGGGCAGGTCGACAACGGCTGGCAGATCTTCAATGTGGGGAATCCGTTGAACGCCCGGGATCACGGGCGCCAGGCGGTGTCGGATCTCTTCCACTTGATCCGTACGGTACCGGTTCTGGACATCGACAGCGACGGTCTTGCGGATCTGAACGGCGACCGAATCCACTTTGCCGGTGTCTCGCTGGGCGCTATTTTCTCGACCCCGTTCGTGGCCCTGAATACGGAATTCTCCACAGCGACCCTGTCGAGCGCCGGCGGGCCGTACTCGGATTTTCTTGTGGATCCCATGGCGATCGTCTTTGGGATGCCAATCCGTGCGGCCGTGGAGGCGGCGGGACTGCCTTTCGGCACGGTCGGTTTCGAAAACTTTATTCGCGACCTGCAAACTGTGCTGGATTCAATCGATCCGGTTAACTACGCTGCCAGGGCGGCGTCCAACCACCCCATTCACCTGGTCGGCGTTCGATCGGATACGTCCGTACCGATGACACTGATCGACAACGTCGCCGAGATCATGGGGTTGTTGGACGTCACCAGGACGACCGTGAATCCCGCGGGGGTGCGTGGCATCGTGCGCTTCAACAGAGGGAGCCACGGGGCGATCCTGAATCCGGCGGACCTGGAGGTAACCCTGGAGATGCAGACCCAGGCCGCGACATTCGCGGCGTCGGGGGGGACCATCATTCCGATTGGCAATTCAGAGATCGTCGAGTGAACGGCCACGGTCGCCGATACGGAGTACGAACATGAGAAGTCAGCGACTTTTGCGTTTCGTCATCGCTTGCTGCCTTGCGGCGTTTCCGCTGCTCGGCTTGCCTCAGGAGCCAGCACAAGGCCCCGGCGTCATTGAGGAAATCATCGTTACCGGTTCGTACATTCGCCGAGCGTCCCAGTTCGATTCGCCCTCGCCGCTGACCTCCATCGGCTTTGAGCAGATCGAGGATCTGGGCGTCAACGAGATCAGCGACGTCATCGAGCGGATGACCATCAATACGGGCTCGCAAAACAATCCCGACGCGTTTACCCAGAATCTGAGCACCGGCACCACGAACATCAACCTGCGCGGCCTGGGCGTGAACTCCACCCTGGTCATGCTTAACTCGCGCCGTCAGGTACATAGCGCCGTGGCCACGAACCGTGGCAACAACTTCGTCGACACTTCGGCGTTGCCGCCCATGATCGCCTTTGACCGCATCGAGACGCTCAAGGATGGCGCCACGGCGCTGTACGGTTCCGATGCCGTGGCCGGAGTGGTGAACTTCATCACCCGAAGCGATTTCGAAGGTTTCGATGTGCAGTTGGATCTTCAGACCATCGACGGACACCCACAGAACGATCGGCAGATCAGCGCGCTTTATGGCGTCGGGAACGACCGAACCCACCTGTTGGCCGCGTTCAGTGTCCTCGATCGAAAGCCCCTCAGCACCGCGGACAAGCGGCTCTCCTCAACGACCGACGATCTGAGCGCGGTCGGTAGCCCGGGGAGTTTCATTGTCCCCACCCTGCCGGGCAATCCCGCCTTCGCGCCCGTGTGGACGGCTGCCTTCGATACCAATTTCAACGGCGTGGCCGACCTGGTGGAACCGACCCTGGGGTTGCCTCCGGTACCCGGCGCGCTGACCCCGATTTTTGCGGATCGGGCTTGCACCGCCGTCGCCGCTCAGGACCCGAAGGTGGTTTCCGGAATCGTGCAGTCGGTGCCCAGTCCCGCGGGCGACATCGGTATCGGGCTCTGCCGGTTCGACTTCGGATCTTTCTTCAGCGTCGTGCCCGAAGAAAAACGCACCACGGCGTTCCTGCAGTTGGACCACGCCTTCAGCGACCGGCTCGATGGCCGGTTTGAGGTGCATGTCGCCGACAACGACGCGATTCGGTATAACTCGCCGTCGTTTCCCAAGACCGAACGGACACCGATTTCGGTCAATCATCCCGACAATCCCTACGGAACCGGCGTGTTGTGGATCGGCCGGATCATAGGCGGCGGCGGGACTCCGAGTTTGACTACCCACGGTTCCCGGACCTGGAGGATGGCCGCCAGCCTCACCGGGGACTTCAACGATACCTGGGGCTGGGACGCGGGGTTCCAGCAAAGCGAAAACAACTTTGTCGCCACCGCCGTAGACACCGTGGCGGATCGAATGCGCAACGCATTGGCGGGATTGGGCGGTCCAGGCTGCGATCCGGCCACTGGCGCGCCCGGGGTCGGCGGCTGCAGCTACCTCAATCCCTTCGGCAGCTCGCTGACGGGGACGGGCACCGTCAATTCCCCCGAACTCATCGACTACATTCAGGGAGCGTACGATCTCGACGCCACGACTCGGCTGACGACGCTGGATGGGGTCGTGACGGGCGAGATCGGCGAACTCCCGGGCGGGCCGACCGGTCTTGCCGTCGGCGTGCAGGTTCGCGGCGAGGAATCCGATTCGGACTACAGCGAGATCGCGAACCGGGATGGTTTCATGTTTGTGGTCGGCAACCCGGACTTTGCCGGCAGCCGCGACGTGGCGGCCGCGTTCGTGGAATTGCTGCTGCCGGTGAGCGACACGCTGGACGTGCAGCTCGCCGCGCGCGTCGAAGACTATGGCGGCGGACTGGATTCAGCGGATCCGAAGGTGACCCTGTTGTGGCGGCCCAGCGACGCCTTTGCGCTGCGCGGCTCCGTTGGCACGTCGTTCCGGGCGCCATCGCTGTTTCAGGCCTTC
The DNA here is from genome assembly GCA_965237785.1 of Candidatus Rariloculaceae bacterium. Lineage (GTDB taxonomy): Bacteria > Pseudomonadota > Gammaproteobacteria > Steroidobacterales > Rariloculaceae > UBA6522. Next base: position 2,598,755 of record OZ250159.1, on the reverse strand, counting down.
GGGACGCAAACGACCCTTGAGGAGTTGACCGATCCGCTGGTCCCGGGGACGACGCAATTCCTGCCGGTGCGCACGCAACCCAACCTCTCCGGGAAAACCCTCAACCCGGAAACGGCCGACGTGATGAACGTGGGATTCACCTGGTCGTTCGGCAGTGGGTTGGAAATTGGAGCGGACTACTGGTCATTCGACTACACCGACGTCATCATCCAGCAGAATGCCCAGGCACTATTGAACGCGGCGGCCGCGGGCGATGCGAACGCGTTGCTGCAGATCGAGCGCGGCCCGACCGGTGGGCTCGTCCGGGTCAACTCGTTCTATGACAACGCCTCATCCCTGAAGACCGATGGTTTCGATCTCTCGGCCGCCTATTCGACGGAGGTCGCCGCGGGGTCGTTTCGGCTGGGGACGCAGGCGACCCTTGTTTCCAGCTACGATCTGGTTGACCCGCAGGCGGGTTCGATCGACGGCGCCGGCAGGCGCAACTTCGCGAACTTCGCCACCTCCGTGCCGAAGATGAGGGCCAACGTGTTTCTGAACTGGAGACGGGACGTCCACGGTATCAACGTCTACGTCAATTTCATCGACTCCTACCTGGACGATCAGGGCGGACCCGAGGCGCTGAACACCATCGCTAGCCACAACACGGTTGATGCGCAATACAACGTCGCGCTTGAGAGCGTTGCCGGTCTCACCGTCTCTCTGGGGGCCTTCAACCTCTTCAATGAGGATCCTCCCAAGGTCGATACCAACGGCGGTTTCGACTCCAAGGTGCACGATCCGCGAGGACGACTGATTTACGCAAAGTTGGCCGTCTCGTTCTGACGACCGGCCGCTAGGTGTCTGCGCCGTCGCTTTCGGTCACCGGGGCGATCCGGATACGCTCCGCGCGCGTTGGTGTGGCGGAAAGCACCTCGAAACGGTAGCCCTCCCAGTGAACCACATCGCCGCTGGCGGGAATACGCCCGAGTTGCTCGGCGATCAAGCCGCCGGGACTGGTGATGTCGGTATCCGTCTGCCACTCGAATCCCAGCCGCTCACCCACCTTTCTCATCTCCGTGGAAGCGACGACGACCAGCGAACCATCGGCCTGGGGCCACATTTCCTCCATATCGCGGTCGCTTTCGTCGATGATCTCGCCGACGATCTCTTCGAGGATATCCTCCAGGGTCACGATTCCCTCGACTCCCCCGTACTCATCGACGACGACGGCCATATGGCTCCTGGATTCCTGGAACGCGCGCAGCAGGCTGTTCAACGATCGGCTCTCCGGAATGGTCAAGGGGTGCCGGACCAGTCCGCTCCAGTCGATTTCCTCGCCAGGGTGCGCGTGGAGGTAGAAGAAAAGTTCCTTGGCGAGCACGACGCCGGTGACATGATCCAGATCATCCGTGGTGGAGAAGGGCAGCCGGCTGTGTCCCGATTCCCGGATTGTCTCGAGATTCTCGGCCCAGGTGCGCTCCCCGGAAATGAACTTGACGCTCTGTCTCGGGACCATCGCGTCGTGGGCGCATAGCTGGTTCAGCCGCGTTGCCCCAACGATCATGCTGGCGGTGCGCGCGCCGAAGGCCCCTTCGCTGCGGGCCAGGCCCGCCAGCAAACGAATTTCCTCTGCCGACGTGGACAAGCGCTTCTTGTCCGGGCGCAGGGATCTGGAGATCGTTTCGCTCAGCGCAACCAATGGGCGCAGCGACACACTCAGAAACTGAATGCCCCAGGCGACCGGGCCTGCCAATTCCCTCGCATACGTCACACCGAGAGTTTTTGGAATGATCTCGGTCAGCAACAGGATCGAAACGGTGAATACCACGGTAAAGACCCAGAGCGTTCCGGGGGAGAACGCGTCTCGTAGCTCGCGCCGGCCACGGCCGCGCCCACGGTGTGGGCGACCGTATTGACGATCAATATCGCGGCAATCGGCACGTCGATCCGCTGTTTGAAGCGTTTGAGGAGCAGCCCCGAACGCTTGCCGTCGCGGGCCAGCCCCTCCACGTCCGCACTGCCGATGGAAAGCAGCACCGACTCCATGATCGAGCACAGGAAGGAACCTACGAGCGCCAGCGCAACGGCTATGGCGAATGTGAGCATGCAAGTCTCCGGGGTCAGGGATGAATGATGTGTCGCTCCGGGGCGAACCAGCCGTGGCGCCGCGCCAACCGGCTGGTTTCACCGACGAAGAGCAGGGCAGGGGAGATCATGACGTGCGCCTCGGCGGCGGCGCCCAGACTCTCAAGCACCGTGCTGATGACGCGCTGGTCCGTGGCGGTACCGCGCTCCACCACGGCTACCGGTGTTTGCGGGTCGTAGCCTCGTTCAATCAGCCGCTCGGCGAGGATGGGGTACTTTGCGACCCCCATGTAAAGGACCAGCGTCTGGCCGGGCGAAAAGTCCGCCACCTCGGCGATGCCGCGTTCCGTATGACCGGTGGTCAGTACAACGGACTGGGCGGCGCCCCGAAGCGTCAGTGGAATGCCCGCGTAACAGGCGCAGCCCTGGGCGGCGGATACGCCGGGCACGATCTGGAACGGGAGTCCGGCCGAGGCGAGCGCCTCGACTTCCTCGCCGCCGCGTCCGAAGATCATCGGGTCGCCGCCCTTCAACCGGCACACGCGCTTGCCGGCGCGCACATGGTGGACCAGCATCCCGTTGATGTCATCCTGCTTGATGGATAGTTTGCCCGGCGTCTTGGCCACCGAGATCAACTCAGCGTCGCGGCGTGCGAACTCCAGAACGTCCTCGCCCACGAGACGATCGTAGAGCACCACTTCGGCCTGACTCAGCAGTTGGCGCCCGCGGAGCGTGATCAGGTCCGCCCGTCCCGGTCCGGCGCCGACCAGGTACGCCTCCCCGGTCCGCTCGGGGTGTGCCGAATGCCACTGGGAAAGGAGTCGATCCAGGGTCGCTTCCGCCTCCGCTTCGCGACCGGCGTAGACTGACTCCGGAACCTGACTTTCGAGCACCCACTCCCAGAACCGGCGGCGCTGGTCGATGTCCTCGATGCCATCGCGTATCCGGTCCCGCCAGCGTCCGGCCAAGCGTGCCAACGCGCCCACTCCCACGGGCAGCATGGACTCGATGCGGCCCTTGAGCCACCGAGCCAGCACCGGCGAGGCGCCGCCCGTGGAAACCGCCACGGTAACCGGTGCGCGGTCGACGATGGCCGGCATGATGACGTTGCCCAGCTCCGGGTCGTCGACGACGTTGCAGAAGCGATGCGCCGCTTCCGCGCCGCTCGCGACCGAGGCGTTCAGCTCCCGGTTGGCGGTTGCCGCGACGATGAGCCAATAGGGGTGTAGATTTTCCGGGCCCAAGCGACGGGCGTCGAGGTGACCATCCTCACCGCCTGAGTCATGGTCGATCTTCCCGTCGTCCAACAGTTGCTGCAATTCATCGACGAGGGTGAAGCTTGCCACGGTCACCTCGGCGCCCGCGGCTCGCAGCAGCCGAACCTTGCGGGCGGCCACCGCCCCGCCGCCCACAACCAGGCAACGTCGGCCGTTGAGTCGGGCAAATAAGGGGAGGTGATCCATGGTGCACCGGGGGCGGGGGTATCGGCTTGCCGCGGGCAAGGCGCATTGTGGTTGTAGGACCTTGGGATATTACCGGGAGGTGTTTGATTTTTCTATCTGTCTTAGAATCGGCTACAGGCTCGGAGAAACGTTGCCGCCGCCGCGTGGCAGGTTGACAGTACCCGGAGGCGGTGCCATATTGCGCCGGGAACGCCGCCGCCTCGCCAGCCCGGGATTGAAACCGGCTTGAGGAAGCGGTTTTTTTGTATGGAACTATCGTGACCCTGAAACAGCTCAAATACCTGATCGGGATCGCCGACAGCGGACTGAACATCACCTCCGCCGCAGAGCGCCTGTATACCAGCCAGCCCGGGATCAGCAAGCAGTTGAAGCAGCTTGAGGCCGAGTTGGGCATGCAACTCTTCACCCGCAAGGGCAAGAGCCTCACGGCAATTACGCCCGCCGGGCACCAGGTCATCGAGCGGGGCCGGAAGATCTTGCGCGAGGTGGACAATATCACCAGTCTCGCCAGCGATTTCACCGCCGAACAGGAAGGCACGCTCGCCATCGCCACCACTCACACCCAGGCGCGTTACGTATTGCCGGAGGTCATCAAGACATTCCGCAGCCGATATCCGCGGGTGGATCTGGAGTTGCATCAAGGCACATCCGAGCAGATCGCCGAACTGGTGGCGAGTCAGCAAGTGGACTTTGCCATCGCCAGCGGCGCCGAGAGCATGTTCGCCGACCTGACGCTGTTACCGATTTACCATTGGCACCGCATCGTCCTGGCGCCCAAGCAGCATCCTCTCAGCCGGGGCGGCAAACCGCTTGATCTCGCCACCCTGGCGGCGTACCCGTTGGTAACCTACGTTTTCAGTCTGACCGGCGAATCCTCATTCAAGCGCGCGTTTGCCGAGCAAAGTCTCGACCCGCGGGTGGTGTTCACGGCCCGGGATGCCGACATCATCAAAACGTATGTGCGCATGGGTACGGGCGTGGGCGTCATCGCCTCCATGGCCTACGAGTGCAAGGACCAGGAGGATCTCAAGGCCATCGACGCCAAGGGCCTGTTCCCGCGGATCACCACATGGATTGGCTTCCCGCGGGACCGGGTGTTGCGCGGCTACATGGTAGACTTCATCCATCTGCTCGCGCCCCGTTACTCGCGGCGCACGGTTCGCGAAGCGGCGGCGCTCGAGAGCCAGCAGCAGGTGGACGAGCTGATTGGCGATTTGATCCTGCCCGTGCGCGGCGGATGCGAAGAGGATACGGCGGCTGCGGCTTAGGGGGCGCCGGCACGATGAACCGAAACGACCTGGTACTCGCCGTTGGGTTGCTCTGCCTACTGCCTTGTCTGGTGCGCGCACACCACTCCATTGCCGCGGAGTACGACATGCACACCAGGGGAACGATTCAAGGAGTCGTCAGCGAGGTTTGGTTCAAGAACCCTCACGTCCGCTACTACCTGACGGTGACGGACGAGCGGGGCGTTGAGGTCATCTGGAATGCCCATGGACATAATCCCGTGACGCTGGTGCGCACGGGGTGGATGCGGGAGACCATTCAGGCGGGCGATCGGATCGCCATCACGGGAGACCTCACCCGCGACGGTTCGCCAAAAATGTTCATCCGTACCGTGGAGTTGGCGGACGGACGCGTCCTCGTCAGCCATCCCGGTGCAGAAAATCACGCAGATCCGAGATGACGCCATGAAGAGAGTCTCGTCCCTGGGCGTTCTTGGATGGATGGTGGTAGGGCTTTTGCCGTTATCTGCCGCGGGTCAGGACGGTTTTGCCGGCGAGTGGATGCTTTCCATCGACCAGGGCCGCGGAGCCATGACGGGCCTTCTGGAGTTGGCGACCGAAGGCGGCGGCTTGGTGGGTCACGTTGAAGGCGGGCCGGTTTCCGTCCGAGTCGAGGGCAATCGCATCGAAATCGGCGTCGACGATCGCACGGGCGCCGGTGAGCCCTACGTGCGTAAGCTGACCGGCGAGCTAACCGGGGACCTCATGGAAGGGCGCTTCGGGCCGGAGGAAGTCAGCCAGTTCTGCCTCGACTTTCCCTTGAGTTGCCATGAGCCGAGGGGTACATGGAGAGCCGAAAGGAGTGTGAGCACGCCCGCGGCGGAGCAACCGCCGCAACCGGTTGATCTCTCCGGTATCTGGGTGACGGCGCGCGGCGGTAGTGGCATCGCCCGCTTTACCATGGATCTGACCCCTGCCGCTCAAACCTGGGTCGACGGGTTCGATACTGAACTGGATCTGCCCTCCCAGCGTTGCGTCTCTTCGGGGCTCTTCAGACGATTCACCTCCAGCATCGAAATCATGAAGGGCGATTCCCACTTTACTTTCCTGTATTCGGTGGGGGAAAGCCGCCGCATCCATACAGACGGCAGGACCCCGCCCGCATCGCTGTTCCCGACACCCCTGGGATATGCCACCGCGACCTGGGAAGGCCGTACGCTGGTGGTCAGAACCACGCATCTGCAACCCACGGTCAGGGGATACCGGGGGGAACCCATATCCGAGAACGCCCATTTTGAGGAGAGGTACACGCTCAGCGAGGACGGCATGACCCTGTCCGGCCTGCTGGTGCTTCATGACCCTCGGAATTACCGCAAACCGCCGATGAGGCGCCGGGTATGGAGGCGAGACCCGCAGGCCGAATTCACCCTCGTGAGTTGCGACCCGGACTCGTTCTTCCGCCAGCTCTACGAAGACGGGCAAATGGAAGAATACATCGACCGCTCGGACCGGCGCCTCTAGCTGTCGCTACGTAATTCGGTGAGCCGTTCGGGCGAGTGAGCCAATGCGAGCCGGGCTAGCCGCTATCAGCCGCTGTCCGCAACCGCCATCTGCGCCTGGGAGCACTCGGACAAGCGTCTCCATGAACCGTTGGTAGGAGTCCGGTGCGTCGAGCAAGAATGGATGGCGTTGCCCCGCGCCCCGGTCCCTGAGGCGCTCAAGCTTCCCGGGCATGCCGTCGAACAGGGGATGGTTCTGCAGCACCACGTTCACGCCCCTGTCGGTGGCGATACTCGCGAACCGGTCGATCGACTGCAGATACTGCGGCAGCGCGTCGCCGAGGCGCGGCACGGTGAGCGCCGTGCCGCCGAACACGGCAGCGGTGTGCGTGTCCTCACCATCCTGGACCGAAAACACAACGCTTATGGCGCCCGGCGTATGCCCTGGCACCAGGAAGGGCGTCACCATCCCATCGCCCAGCCGGATGGGCTCGCCCTCCACTGCTACCACGTCCCGGCGGGGTGGCGGCCGGCCGCTATTCGGGTCAATGCCCGCCATCAGATCCCAATCCGCTTCGGACGTGACCACGCGAGCGCCGAAGCGCTCCTGCAGATGCGGTGAACCGCCGTAGTGATCCGCATGGCCATGAAGAACAACGACGTATTCGATGTCCTGGGCGTCCAGCCCGAGTTGCTCCATGCCGGCCAGCAGGACCGAGTCCACCTGATCCGGGTAACCGGAGTCGATCAGGATCAAACCCTCGGTGGTCGCGATCACGTAGACAACCGTCGAGGTCCGACCGATGGCGTAGACGTTATCGAAAATTTGCACGGGCTCGATCAGCGGATCGTCCGCATTGCCGGTGACGACTTGACCGCGTGTGCACATATGATCGACGACCCCGAGCCATTCGGTTCCCGCACTCGCGCGTGCGGCCTCCAGGTGTTGGTCGAAGGCATCCGCCTGCGCGGAGATGATTCGCATGGGAACTGCGTCCGTGACGGGTTCCTGCGATACCGCCGGCACACTTGGAAGAACCACAAGCTGCGCGAGTATCAGGCAGGCGAACAAGCGATTGGCGTTTCTGGACATGGTGATTACTCCCCCGGTTGGTTGCGGTCTATCCGCCCACTTTGTCGTTGGTTGCGAAAGCCATACCCTATCCAACACGCGCCGAAATTTAAACCGGACGCAGTAGCGGTTTCACCGTGCGACGGGGGCGGAAGCAACTGGATCAAGGAAGAGCTCGAACAGCGCTACGATGTGCCTGTCCGTTACGTCGTCCTTGGTCACGACCACATGAGTCACATCTGCGGTACGGGCGCATTTTCAGAAACACCCATAGCGACAACCTGATCGTCACCCACATTCCCCAGGATGGTGTGCTGTTTGCGCCGGATTTGGCACGACCGACCACCCAGCTTCCCCTGACGGGCTTATGCAACGTGGCGCGGGATCGACGTCAACGAAAGGTCGAGGCTCGCCTGGTCGTAAGGAACGCGCGGGACCAGCGTGCCGCGCTGTCCCATCTTCAGTTCCACGAGCCCGTATTGCGACATCGTCTTCAGTGTCTTCATGGAATCGCTCCCCTTTCCCTCAAAACCCCGTCCGCTTCCTTCCAGAAGTCCGCCAGTAGCGTCGCTGCATCCTTGTAGTCGTAAGGCCGGACTCGTCCACGAACAGCGTCTGGCCGCGAAGGTCGAGCAACGTGTCAAGTCCGGGATCACGGTCGGGCACTGTCATCGTCGCAAGTTATCAGTTTGTGATAACCGAAGAAAGGCCGATCCCGGTGTTCGTAGTCCACAGCCTGGTTGCCTTCGACGAAAGCCCGAACCTGCTCCATGCTGCGTAGTCGATGGGCCTGCAGTGTCACGACTATCCTCCCATGATCCACGACACGCACGCTTCAGCATCGCTTCGCGTTGGAATCGGCCTCTTCGTTCAGAATCATGCCGCGTTGGACAGTTTTTCGAGTGTCGAAGTTGACGGTTACGTGTATATTTGGGGTGCGTCGCAGGGGCGCTCATGGGTGGCGAGTTGCGCTGTTGCCGGCTGAAAGTTCCGCGAGCAGAGCATAGAGGAGGGAGCAAAATGTTGTACGTATTCAGATTGGGATGTCCTTTCCCGTCAGCGGTCGGGTCGACCGAACTTCAGGAAAAACGCCCTCCGCGGAAGATTTGGCGAATACTGTCTTGACTGATACGATTTTCAGCGTTCATAGCTCCCCTGAATCGAGACACGATGCTGATCGGCCGTCGCTTTGGAGACATAGAAGTGAGCTGATTTGGCTGACGATCAACTAAACCAGGATGTGCTGCTCAAGATTCACCGGTACGAGATCACATATAAGCTATTGGCCAACCTCATCCGATGGGTGGGTTTGGTTTTCTTAGGCTATTGGACATACAGAACGATCGAAACTTTGGCGGGTCAAACTACAGTAGCCGAATTTGGAATTGATGTTGGCGTTCTGTCGAATGTCGGGTTCGGTCGCGCGGTGATGGTCATTTTGACCGCAATTGCCCTCGCATATGGGTTGTCGGAGCGAAGTCTTCGAAGGAAGACCGTTGAAAGATTGCAAGACCGGATAAAGATGTTGGAGAACGAAAAGGATCCGAATCGTACATCCAGCACGCTCACAGCTCGGGGTGAAACGCGACCTGAGGACAAATTATGATCACGACGACGATAATCACGGCCATCTCGCTGGCAGGCGTCTACGTAATGTTTTTCTGGGTACTTCGATCGTACCAAGTTGACGCTTTTCGGCAGCGGATGTTTGCCTTAAGGGACGAATGGTTTGACTACGCGGATAGTGGCGGCATCTCGTTTGAACATGCTGCATACAGAAACGTGCGCAACATGATGAATGGGCATATCCGTTTCGCCCACCGCTTGGATCTGGGCGCCGTGGGCTTCGCGCTTGCCATAAAGCCGGAGGAGAAGGATGCGCTCTCCCGGTTTGGGCCTGTTGCGGCTCTCGACGCGGCGATGTCGGATTTAGACGAACAAACAAAAGATATTGTGAAGGACTTCCGTCGGCGAATGAGCGTTTTGGTAGCTGGGCATATTTTCCTTTCGCCGCTCGCCGTGGTTACTGTAGCTCCGGCGCTGGCCTTCTTAGTAGTCTTGCGCGTCAACATCATAGGCGCGCGTCGGCTTTGGGCAGCCTGGAACCGTGACATAGATATGGCCGCGCTTGTGCAGGAAGACGCCCGCATGCCGCACTATAGATAAGCCCGAATATTTCACGAGCGGTCTGGGGATAGGGTGTTTTGCCATTTGTCGGGACTCACGGCACGAGGCTAGGCCGTGTGGGGCTGATCGCGTCTGGATCGACTGATTTTAGAGACACCGCCCCCTACCCCTGTAGTTGATCGGCGCGCCGCGTCGATCAGGATCAAACCCTTGGACGTCGCGATCAAGTAGGCCACCGTCGATGTCCGCCCGAAGGCATCCGCCTGCGCGAACGTGATTCGCATGGGAACTGCGTCCGTGACGGGTTCCCGCGCCGTCGCCTACGGCCCGCTCACCAGGGAGAATCCCTCGTCCTGCCAACCGGTGATGCCACCGATCATTTCCTTTACCGCGCAACCGAGTCGGGCGAGGCGCACCGCGGCTGCGCCGTTGCAGTGGGGTCCCGCGCAATAAACGACAAAGGTCGAATTGGAAGGGAAAGAACGCATTCGTTCGTCCGCGATCAACGCGTGCGGCAGGTTGACCGCTCCCGCGACGTGACCTTCGACAAAGGCCTCGGGCCCGCGCGGTCCTCATCCGCCGACAGGCTGTCAGACCTCCGATAGGTCGAACTCATGTAGGCCGCACTCGCGTTTGAGTCCGAGAAACCGGGTCTCATCCACAGTCTCGACCTCATGGATGGGGCGCGTAGTGTGCCTATCGCCGATGGAAACATACCCTTGCGCCCAAAGCGGGTGATAGGGAAGGTCGTGCTCGCGAAGGTAACGGCCAACGTCCCGATCGCTCCAGTCGGCGATGGGATGCACCTTCCAGCGCCCGCCGGCAAGCTCCAGGAAGGGGATGTTCTTGCGCGTATGGGTTTGTTTGCGCCGCAGGCCCGCGAACCACGTACCGGCCCGCAACTCTCGCAAGGCGCGGCGCATGGGTTCCACCTTGTTGGCCTGGTTGTAGGCTTCGATTCCCTCGAGTCCCTGTTCCCACCGTCTGCCGAAACGGGCCTCCTGCCACGCGGGCGTAAGTTCGCTGCGATAGACCTGTAGATTCAGGTTCAGCCGCTCGCTGAGCTGATCCACGTACTGGTATGTTTCGGGAAACAGGTAGCCCGTGTCCACCAGGATCACCGGAATTTCGGGGGTAGCGCGCGTCAGCAAATGAAGTGAAACCGCTGCCTGGGCTCCGAAACTCGAGCTCAGCACGTGGTTACCAGGCAATCTTTCCAGCGACCACTCAACGCGCTCTTCGGCCGTCATGCGTAAGAACTCGCGACCGTACCAGGTCAGCGCCGCCTGCCGGCTCTCGTCCTCCTCGTAGGAAACGGACGTAAGGCTCCGCGAGGGTAAGTCTGTTGCTACGGCATTCATCGCTTGAGTTTCCTCAAGGGGACGCGACAGTAAGCTGTTTTTCGCGCCAAGGGAACGACCAAGAAATCATGGCCGTATACCTTGAGCGCATAACTTACGCGGTTATCGAATAGCCAAATTCCGACGCCTTCTTAGCGGAGCGCTTACCTGGCGAACCGACACAGATACACTCAATGATTCTGCCGTCGGCGCATGCCGTATCCGTTCCCCGCCACATTTCGGTTCACTGCCATCCGATCCGCCTCACGCGGTTTCATCGCTATCTTCCCCTTCGACAACCCCTGTCCCCTTTTGAGCAAAAAGGGGCATTATGCCTTTGGGCTGCGTCGGGTGAAATCGACATCTTGGAAGCGGTAAACCTCGGAGGAGCGGGCGGAAATTCCGTACTGGGAACGCTCCACTACGGCGGTGCGTCTTCGAACAACGTTTTCAGCGGCAATGAATATGTTGTCCCAAGCAGCGCAACGGACGAGTTTCACGATTACGCCATTGAGTGGGGTCCGAGCAAAATACGCTGGTACGTGGATGACGTCCTCTACGCCGCTTAGAATTATTGGTTTACCGAGTCGGCTGCGTATCCCGCGCCGTTCGATCAGCCCTTCTATATCCTGTTCAACGTCGCCGTGGGCGGACGACTTCCCGGACCCCCCGATACGGGAACAAGCTTTCCCGTTGCAATGGAAGTCGATTACGTCCGAGTGTATTCCGGCGGGACCTGCACCCGGGCTGGCCTCACTCCTCCACGAATATCGTCCTCACCGGGCCCATTCCCCGGATTTCCACAATGACTTCGACGTCTATGGCGCCATCGTAGTGCACGCCTCCGGCCGGGTGCATCATGTAGCTGCCGGCGCTCAGGGGCACGGTGTCGTCGCGGTCGCCGCTCGGGCCGATGCCGGTAAACCAGACACCGGAAATCACCGTGACAAAGCGGTCCTGATCGTGATGGTGAGGTGCGGAAAACGTCCCGGGCGGAAATTTATTGCGCTGGATGTACAGTCCCTCGGACTGCGGATCGCCATGGAGCACGACGAAGCCGGAGCCACTCTCCCGCGTCGTCCATTCCATGTCCTCAGGGGTCATTCGCACGAAGCCATCGTCAGAGTCCTGCGCCAACAGCAGCGGTGTCAGAGCCAGGACCGTTACGGCGGTCAAACTTCTTTTCATTTCAATCCTCCGCTAAAGCGCCTGCATTTGGATGAGGCAACACAGTGAAAACCGAACCCACGCGCTGCCTCATCCCTATTCCACATCCAGATGCCGGCTGCTCGCTTCCGGATCGCAGCCGTAATCTTGCCAAGGGTATTCCGGGTCGATGAAGAACGACGTTCTCATGGTCACCGGTTCGGCGAGGTAGACTGAATCCTCGAACGTGTACTCGACCTGCATTCGGTTGCCGTCGTCGATCAATGTATAGCGCTCGACGACATGCTTGAATTCACTGGAAGACACGCCGGCGCCGATACCCCAATCGGCGGGCGTAAACAACGCCGTATCCACCACCAGCGCCTCGTCCTCGAACCAGCCGATGGAGTGGCCCAGGTGGGAGGGTTCCATGTCCGAAGGGTGGCCGGTCTGGCCGAGATGCACGATGCGCTCGACGTCGAGGATTTCGTAGCGAAATGCGATCCGGTCTTCAGAGGATCGGCGAATTTCCTGGGTGCCGGCGATGACACCCGGCAGTGTGCGCGGTTCGCACCGGAACCAGGGATTGTCGCGTACGTCCCAGCTATCCAGCTCGCTCTGGCCCCTCGCCGTGACGGGCAGGCCCATGGCCGGCGTCTGGTTGCCCAGGGATATCGCGGGACCGGGGGGTACGCCCGCCGGTGCTCCGCCTGCGCCCATGCCCATGCCCATGCCCATGCCGCCGCCACCACCGAAGCCGCCTTCTCGCCGCCAGATGCCGCTGAAGTCCTCGGAGCGCGCGGCGGTGTCGAGTTCACGCGGAGGCGGCCGCTGGATGGGCACGCCGCGGGAGTAATTCGGAGCCGAAACCATTCGACTGCCGTCGGGCAGCACGAAATAGTTGGAAAAGAAGAATTTCCTGGTGCGGTCGTTGTCGGGGTTGCCGAAAACCGTGACCCGGTCACCGACGCTGAGCGTGTTTCGGTCCCAACCCGTGCCCGTGAGAACCGCGATGGAGTTCAATTCCAGCAGCCATTCCTCCGCTTCGCCGGCGTCATTTTCGATTTCCAGGGTGACGAAGGTATGCGGGTTGCGCCACGTGTACTCGGTGATGACGCCGTTGAGTTCGACGACATCTTCCAGGTCGAAATTTCCGCGGGAGTGGTGGGCGTGGGCAAGGACGCCGAAGCATCCGGTGGCTGCGATCGCCAAAGAGAGTGCGTGTCTGGCGTTCATCAATTGTCTCCCAGGCAGGGGTTTTTCCGGAATCGAAGGCTGCTATTGTGACGACGGCTCCGTCATCTCGACGTGCAGCCCGTCCGGTCCCTCGAAGAACATCAGGTCGGCTCCGGGCGGATTCGGCCGCTCCAGATAGGGCTCATATCCCGACGCCCTCAGGGTCTCGCGGAAGGCGTCCAGCGACGGCACCCTGAAGCCGATGTGATCGGCGGCCCGAAACCGGCTCGACATCCGCTGCTCGTCTTCGCCGGCCTGGGTAATGTGCACCCAGACATTGTCGTAGAGAATGGTGTGGAAGCGGCCCTCGCCCCGTTCTTCATTCAATTCGCCGCCGAATACCTGCAGGAACCAGTCCCGCGTCGCATCCGCATCCGACGCAAAGATATGCGCGTGGTTGATTCCGGGATAGTCGGGATCTTCCAGCAGCTCAAAGCGCCCGCCCCACGGGTCGGTGACGTGGGCGATGAGGGGTGCGGTCACGCCTTCCTGGGGTTCGGTGCGAATCTCGCCGCCGATCTCGCGGATCAATTCGACTGCGGCGCGGACATCGGGAACGGCAATGCCGACATGATCGAGGACACTCATCGCACCGTCGCCCGCCATGCCTTCATTGGCCATGGTGCCCACGAAGCCATTGGGATGGCGGATGCCGGGACCCGGGCCGATCTCGCCCGGCTCGCCTCCAAGCACCCGGTTGTACCATTCGGCGGCCTCTGCCTGTTGTCCCTCGGGGACCCGGTAGTGAGCGTGGGTGAAGACGTTCTGCGCAAGCGCAAGCCCCGGCGCCGCAAGCGCGAGAACGACAACGGAGCCCAGGATTCGAGCGAGATGCGGGCACTTCATGATGATTTCCCCAACGTGCGCAACGGTTCGACGAATATTTTATGCAACATATCATCGCCTGCCCGGCGGCGCCAACCGACGCGCCACGGGTAGCGTGACACTGGGTTAGAATGGGCCTCGGGGCTGACCCGGCCAAGGGGCCGGAAGGAAAACAATTGTGAATAAAAGCATGGTGGCCTTGGCGGCGGGCGTGCTCGTCGCACCGCTCCACGCGCATCACTCCAACGACTATCATTTCGACCGCAACGTGGGCGTCACCGTCAGCGGCACGGTCAAGATGTTTCGCTTCATCAATCCCCATGCCCGACTGCTGGTGGATGTTACCGGCGACGACGGGTCGGTGGCGACCTGGGACTGCGAAATGGCGGCGTCCAACGGGCTGATGCGGCGCGGTTGGACCGCGGCCGTGTTTCAACCGGGGGATGCGGTTGTCATACAAGGGTTCGCTGCGCGGCGTCACGAAACCGAGTGTTACTTTGGCAGCGTCGAATTTCCGGACGGCCGGGTTGTCACGCTCGACACGTCGTTCGACACCGATGCACCGGCGACTGAACGACGCGCTTCCAGCGCGGCTTCACCGGCGGGCGTTCCCGACTTCAGCCGGGTCTGGCAGCGGTCCGGTGGCGGTGGCGGCGGGGGAGGCGGCCCGCGACTCGGCGGTCCCAACCGACTCGCCGCGGTGCTCAATGAGGCCGGGCGGCAGGCCCTCGCCGAATACGATCCGGTACTGGACGACCCCGCGTTGACCTGCAGCCCGGTGAGCCTCCGGCGTCTTTGGGGCAATAACGATTTGACCGAAATCGAGCAAACGGAAGACATGGCGGTCATCCGCCACGAATGGATGGACGCCGTGCGCGAGGTTCGCCTGGGCATGGACGAGCATCCCGAGGGACTCGAAGACCGCGTCCTGGGGCACTCCATCGGCTGGTACGAGGGATCCACCCTGGTCATCGATACCGTTGCCTTCGAGCCCGGCATGCTGGCTCAGCACCCCGGCCTGCCGCACAGCAATCAATTGCACACCGTGGAGCGGCTGACGCTCGGCCAAACCGGCGACAGTTTCGATGTGACCCTGGTCAGCGAGGATGCGCTCTATTTCACTGATTCGATCACCGATACCCGGTCGTTTCGGGCCTCCGACCAAGTCCCGCGAAAATACAATTGCACGCACACGGAACTGGGACATTAACTGGGGCATTAACTGGGTCATTAACTGGGACATCAATGGGCGAATTGGCGTTTGCGCCCACTGTTGGCTTTGATTTACGCCGATAGTCGTCATGTGCGTCGCAAACGCTCGCGCTGACGGTGTAAAATAGCCCGCTCTCGCTGGAACCCCACGCGATCAGAACGATACCGGTTGCGGCAGCGCCGTCGACGCCGCACGATACGGAGCAGATATTGTCATGAATTCAGGGCAGTTTGAGTTTTCGCTCGCCATCGGAGGGGCCGCGGGCCAAGGCATCGCCACGCCCGGCAATATTCTGGCGCGAATTTTTACGCGCCGCGGCCTTTGGCTGAACGCTTACAACGCTTATCAGTCCATCGTTCGCGGCGGGCACATTTTCCTGACCATGCGCATGAGCGATCGGAAGATCTACAGTCATGGAGACCAGTTGAACATGCTGGTGTGCCTGAACCAGGACACCATGAATCGGCATTTGCGATTGTTGGGCGCCGGCGGCCGGGTGATCTACGACAGCGACAAGATCAAGCCGGGAGAAGCCGCGGAAGGGGTGAACTTCTGCCCCATGCCCGTCAAGGAACTGTCGAACAAAAGCCGCAACAAGGTCATCCAGAACACCATCTCCCTGGGTGTGATCACCTACCTCCTGGGACTCGACTTCGATGTCCTGGAACAGGCGTTGAAACTGCAGTTCGGTCGCAAGGGCGACGCGGTCGTCACGGAAAACGTCGCCGCGGCGCGCGCCGGATTCGACTACGCCGAAGCAAACTTCGACGCCTTGCCGGTGCCCCTCGCCACCGGCGAGAAACCCCTGGCGCTTTGGACCGGCAACGACGCGCTTGCCATGGGGGGCGCGGCCGCGGGGGTCAAGTTTTACACCGCCTATCCCATGAGCCCGTCCACCGGCGTACTCCACTGGATGGCCCGAAACGCGCGTGAGCTCGGCATCATGGTGCGCCAGGCCGAGGATGAAATATCCGTGGCCAATATGGCTATCGGCGCGGCCCACGTGGGCGCCCGGGCCATGTGCGCGACTTCCGGCGGCGGATTCGCACTGATGACCGAGGCGATCGGGGCCGCCTCGATGATGGAGATTCCGGTGGTATTCATCAACGTGCAGCGCGCCGGTCCGTCCACCGGCGTGCCGACCAAGACCGAGCAGGGCGATCTCTGGCAGGTGCTCGGCGCCAGCCAGGGCGACTTCGAACGCTTGATCATGGCGCCGACCGATGCGCTGGATGCGTTCAATTCCATTCCGGAAATCTTCAATCTCTGCGAAAGACATCAGTGTCCGGGCATCGTCATCACGGACTTGCTGATCTCGGAGGGCACCTTCAGCGCCGACCCGGATGAAATCGACCTTTTTCCTGCGATCGACCGCGGCAATGTCATTACCAACGGCGCCCCCAACGGCGAATATCTGCGTTACGAGGACACCGAGAGCGGTGTCTCCCCGCGGGCGCTTCCCGGGATACCCGGATATGCTCACGTGGTCGCCACGGACGAGCACGATCAGGACGGCGTTCTCATCAGCGACGAGTACACCGATCCGCACAAGCGCCGCCGCATGGTTGAAAAGCGCGCCCGCAAGATCGCCAACCTCGCCGAGCGGATTCCGGCGCCGGAGGTAGCAGGCCCCGCGGACGCCGACGTCACGTTGATCGGCTGGGGTTCGACTGAAGGGGTCATCAAGGAAGCGATCGAGCAGTTGGCGGAGAAGGGCGTCACCGCCAATCAACTGGCGGTACGCTGGATCGTCCCCTTCCACGCCCAGGCGGTCATCGACGCAGTCAATCAGGCCAAGCGAACGATCATCGTCGAGAACAACTACTCCGGGCAGTTCTATCGTTATCTGCGCAGCGAGACGGGGCTCAGCGTCGAGGGCCACATTCGCAAGTACGATGGCGAACCGTTCATGCCCCATCACATCGTCGACGGCGTCCTCGAACAGGTGGCAGGCAAGACGAATCACTACGTCCCGTATCAGGAAATTATGGTTTAGAGGATCCCCTTATGGATGGAATTGACACCAGGCAGCTCGTTCTTGAGCCGCAAACGGTAAACGACTACAAGGGCAAGGTGGATCCGGACTGGTGCCCCGGCTGCGGCGATTTCGGGGTGCTCAACAGCTTGCGCAGGGCCTGCCTGGCATTGGGCCTCAAACCCCACGAAATTCTCACGATCAGCGGCATCGGCTGCTCGTCCAATTTTCCCGGTTACTTCAACTCCTACGGCATGCACACCCTGCACGGACGCTCGCTGGCGGTGGCGACCGGTGCGAAAATGGCCAACCACGAGCTGAACGTGATCGTCACCGGCGGCGACGGCGACGGCTACGGCATCGGCGGCAATCATTTCACCCACACGGCCCGCCGCAACGTGGACCTCACCTATATCGTCATGGACAACGAGATATACGGCCTGACCACCGGCCAGGCGTCACCCACCAGTTCGCTCAACATGAAGACCAAGAGTTCGCCCCACGGCAGCGTGGAATTTCCATTCAACCCGGTGACCTCGGCCATCATGAACGGCGCGACCTTCGTCGCCCGGGGCTTCAGTTCCGATACCCGGCATCTGTCCATGCTCATGCAGCAGGCCATCGAACATAAGGGCTTCTCGCTAATCAGCGTATTCAGCCCGTGCATCACCTTCAATCACGATAACACCGTGAAATTCTTCAAGCGCCGGGTGAAGCGGCTTGAAGACGAAAACCACGACACCAGCGATTGGAAGAGTGCGTGCGAGAAAGCAATGCTCTGGGACGACACGATCTATACCGGGCTGTTCCTGCAGGTGAAGGATCGTCCCTCGCTCGACGCCGCCGAACCCGTATTGGCGGAGGGAGGCGGCATCGGCCGCCGGCCGGTTGGGCTGACCGAGGAACAGGGCAAAAGTATCATTAGTCGGATGATGTAGGTTGAAGGAGATACAAATGAAACCAATGAATACTCTGCTTGTCGGAATCGCACTCGCTGCGTTCTCAACGGTGGGTATCGCACAGGACCAGCCACCCATGAGTTTCTTCGTGACCAGCGTCGGGTCCGGGGACGGTGGCAATCTCGGTGGGCTTGAGGGTGCGGATGCGCACTGTCAGGCGCTTGCCGATGCCGTCGGTCGAGGCGATGCGACATGGCGCGCCTACTTGAGCCAGGCCCCCGGAGGGGGAATGCCGCAAGTCAACGCGCGCGACCGCATCGGCGACGGTCCCTGGTACAACGCCAACGGCGCCTATATCGCCTGGAACGGTGACGACCTCCACGAGGACCGCAACAACATCCGCAAACCCACCGCGGTCGATGAAAACGGCGAGGTAGTCAACGGCGCCGGCGACCAGCCCAATCGCCACGACATACTCACGGGCTCCGATTCCGCGGGTAGGCTGGTGCCGGGAGCCGGAGCGATCACCACGTGCAACAACTGGACCAGCAACAGCGAAGGCAACGCCATGGTGGGCCATCACGATCGCCTGGGCGGTCCGAGCGCGTCCTGGAACTCCGTACACAGCAGCCGGGGCTGCAGCCAGGAGGACCTGATCGGCACGGGCGGCGATGGCTTGTTCTACTGCTTCGTAGCCGACTAGCCGGCTGATTAATCAGCGATTTCGGGTAGGCTGGAGCCATTGGTTCCGGCCTGCCTGCACGCGTCCACCGACAAGATGTCCGCTCTACTCCGGGTCGTATCGCCGCATCGTGCGGTCGATCACTATTCCTGAATAGACCTCACCGTCTGGGCCTTCGGCGGCATTTTCGGTATCGATGCCGCCAATGAATCCGGTCACCGTCCCGTCGCGGGCGTTGCCGATGTAGATACCCGTCTCGAAACCCGGGTTCAGTTCGCTGTTTTCACCGTTCTGGGAGGCGACAAGGAGGGTGTCGTCGGCGGTAATCGTGACCCCGCTGGGCCGGCCGTACTGCTTGTACTCGTCCAGGTATTGACCCTGCTGGTCGAAGATCTGTAACCGCAAATTGCCGCGGTCGGCCACGAACAGCCGCCCCTCGGAGTCCATGGCGAGCGCATGGGGCATCGCGAACTCGCCGGGTCCCGAGCCCTCCTTGCCCCACTCAAGGAGATACTCCCCGTCGGGCGAGTATTTCACGATCCGGTTATTGACGTGCCCGTCGGCGACGAAAATGCTGCCGTCATCGGCCACGTATACGTCGGCGACCCCGTTGAACGTGTGTTCGCCGTCTCCGGCGACGCCGGCGGTACCGAGGGTCATGAGGACGTCGCCTTGCGGGCTGAGCTTGAATACCTGCTGCCCTCGTCCGTCGTGATCCCGTCCGTCGGTAATCCAAATGTTGCCGCCCCCGTCCAGGTGAAGCCCGTGGGACCAGACGAGCTGGCCTTCGCCCCAGGTCATCAGCAGCTGTCCGGAAGGAGCGAACTTGAGCAGCGGTGGTTCGGTTCGGTCTACGCAGGTATCCGAGGAGCACCGATGAAACGCGTAGACGTTGCCTTCGCCGTCGACTTCCACCGAAATGATCTGACCCCAGACCACACCTGCGGGAAGTTGACCCCAATTCTCAGTCATCCGATAGGACGGGTGATGGTCCTGGGCGTGTGCTGACAGCATCGTTGCGGCAGCGCATGCGACTGAAACGCATATCAGAAGGCGAGTCCGTGTCATGGAAATTCCCCTTTGGTTTCTCAACGTCGGGATTGCGGTTATTGCGGTTAATATAACCCACTACCGCGGGTTGCCGATGACACGGAATGCGAACAAACCATAAATGCCCCACCACCGTGAGCGGATCGGTGCTCGCGGTCGAAGATTGATGTCATATGCGAGCTAAACACACGCTTTGGGTAAGTTGCCTCATCGTGGCGTGTGCCTGGCTGTTCCTCGATCTGGTCGTCCGGGATCCCTGGACCGCCTTGTTCATCGTCATCGCGCTGGGCTCGGATCTGTTGGTGAGAATCGCGACCGGCGGCGTATTCTTCGATGCCAACGCGCCGGTGGTCAGCGCGGTACGGATGCTGGTCTGCGTCGCGCTATTCGCCGGACCGGGCTTTGTGGCGAGTTGGCTGAGTGCCAGGCTGTTTTCGCCACGGACCACCTCGATCGTGATTATCGGCTGGCTGGTCTGTTACCTCAGCGCCTTGTCATTCCTGTTCCCGCCGCGCTTTCCCGGCGGTTAGCCCCTGACAATATCCCGCGCGGCTCGCTCGCCCGATTCCATGGCGCCCTCCATGCCGCGGTTGGTCAGGCTCAGGTGTTCGCCGCAGAACCGAATCCGGCCGTGCGGGGCGCCCATGGCAGCGGCGAAGCGGGTAATCTGACCGGGTCGAAAATAGGCCCACGCCCCGCGGGCGCAGGGGTCGCTTCCCCAACTCTTCCGCCCGATGAATTCCAATTGCCCGCGCGCGGCCGGTCGCACCGCTTCGATCTCCCGGATCACCCGGGCGCCGGCTTCCTGAGGGGCCATCGCATCGAGTTGCGCCGCGTTTCTTCCCATCACCCAAGCCGAAAATCCGGTCACTTCCGCAGGATCCCGACCGTTGCGAACGGCGGCCATCATCCCCGCGGCGCCGTCGGTAAACAGGCTGGGCGCGAAACCGTCCGCTTCCCAGAAGTTGGACTTGTGGGCGAAGTAGAGCTGGGTCATGGATTGCGCACGGACGTTCGCCACGGCCTCCCGCTGTCTGCCAAGAAGGGGCGGGTCGACGGCGATCCCTCGCAATACCCCGAAGGGCAGGGCGCAAACTACGTGAGCCGCTCGGTAAACGGTGCCGTCGTCACAGCGAACCGTCACCCGCCGGCCGTCATCCTCGATCCCCGTCACGATTCGACGATAGTGCACGGGCCGATCCAGCGCCGCAGCCATGGCTTCCGGTAATTGCTGTACCCCGCGCTCGACGGTAAATCCTTTGGCGCGCCCGGATGAAGTTGCCGTTGCAGCGGCTTGTCGAGAGGACGAGGTGGTGTCCGCCCCGGCATCGGAAGAGGCCGCCTGCGCAGCAGAAAAGGCTGCCTGCGCAGTAGAAGAGGCTGTCTCCGGCCTGGAAGACGCCGCCTGCGCCTCTGAGAATGCCGCTCGGAACAGCATCAGCAGCGCGGACACGTCGCGAGCGTCTTCCCCGTAGCTCACATTGATGCCGTAACCCAGTTTGATCGCCGCATCGCCCAGACCGAGCCCCCGCATCCATTCGTGCATGGAAATATCGTGCCTGGCGTTGGACGGTTCGAGCCAGTCCCGGGGACGCTTCAACGGGTTTTCCCGAGCGGTCAACACCCGGCCGTAGGTCCAGGGCAGCAAGGCCTTGTCGCGGTCCGGGAACGGATTTGAGGGGTGATCCGGCCATTCCGACGGGCGGATGATCTCGCCGTCAAGCACCAGTTCCTGTTCGCGGAAGAATTTGAGCGCGGGTGAAATGTCGATGAGACCGATACCGAAGCGAGCCGCCGCCGCGATGACGCGCCGGTAGCCCGCGCCAATGAAGGTCCCGCCGGCCTCCATCTGCCCGCCGAGTCGGCGCATGGAACGCACGCGTCCGCCGACGCGCTCCCGGGCTTCGATCACCTGAACATCGACGCCGGCGTCCTGCAGGTGAATTGCAGCGCTGAGGCCCGCAAGGCCCGCACCGATCACCACCGCTTCAGAGCGATGGGCCGGTGTCACGTCAACTCCACACCGCAGAGCGCGCGCCATGGCTCGCCGGGCCGTGCCGAGAGGCAGCAGTCCGCCGGGCAGTAATCGTGGCTCGGTCCACGGATGCCCAGTGCGGCACGATCCGGATTCGCCGTCATCCGCTCGACGATCAACTCCCGCACCATGCCGACGTAAGCGGGATGGGCGCCCACCGTGCCGGCACGTACCATGTTGAGTCCCAGCGCAGCCGCCGTCTCAGCGGCTTCTACGTCCAGATCCAGGATCACTTCCATGTGATCGCAGACAAAGCCGACCGGGGCGACCACCACGTTTGTATGATCTGCCGAGCCCGCCGACTTGAGTGCCGCGCTGATATCCGGCCCGAGCCAGGGCTCGCCGTAGGATGCGTTCTGGCTTTGATACACGAGATCCCATGTTCCCGCGCCCGCCGCCTCTGCGGACAGTGTGCAAGCCTCACGCAGCTGGGCCTGGTAGTCGCAGCGTTCCGCCATCGATATCGGCAGGCTGTGGGCGGTGAACAGCAACGCCGGTGGCGCGGCGCCGGCGGGCAACCGCGCAAACGCTTCGCGCAGCCGGTCGCTCATCGCCGCGATGAAACCCGGGTGGTTGTAGCCGACCCGCAGCTTGTCGATTTGCGGCGCGCCATCCAATCCGTCCACTGCGGCGTAGAGGTCTTCCCGATATTTCCGGCAGCCGCTGTATGAACTGAAGGTACTGGTGACATAGGCGATGGCGCGACGGACCCCGTCGGCGGCCATCCGCGCCAGCGTATCCCCAAGCATCGGGTGCCAGTTGCGGTTGCCCCAATACACCGAGAGCCCCGGTTCCGAGGCCGCCAATTCGCGCTCCAGAGCCGCGATGAACTCGCGGGTGTGGGCGTTGATCGGACTGACCCCGCCGAAGCGCTGGTAGCGCTGGGCGATGCGCGCCTTGACCGGCGGCGGCACGCGTAGTCCCGCCAGCACGTTGTCCAGAAAGGGCATGACATCGTCGGGACCCTCGGGGCCGCCGAAGGAAACCACCAGCACCGCGTCGTAGTCGCGGGCGTCGCTATCGTAACGGTCAGCCGACACTAACCGGCGACGATGAAATCCGGACATCGAAAGCTACCTAGGTGTTTGGGCTCTGCCACGCGGCCTTGCCGACGAAGAACGGTCCCAGGCTGTCCAGGTACTGGGAAGTCTGCTCGGTCTTGCGCATTTCCTGCACAACCGCGGAAAGGGGATAGAGGTTCGGCCCCAGGAGCCCGATCACGAAGTCGTTGTCGTGCTTGTCGAGACCGTGGCAGGCCAGTCGAACGTCGGCCGCGAGCCCGGCCACCCCATAGCGCCTGCCGATTGAGCCATGCTCGGCGAGAATCTGGCGTTGCTTCTCCTGCGGCTGTACGTAGAAGCTCTTGGAGCGTTGCAGCGGATACCAGACTGCCCAGGAGAGATCCGGATTGAGCACCTTGGAGCGCGGTTTTATCAACAGCGTATCTTCAAGATCCGGTTCGTAGCCGATGGAGTAGGTGCGCCCCAGCATGTCGAACTCGCCCTTGTGTGTCATGCCGGCAAAGGGTGTCCCGTTGAACGCATCCCGCAAGACGGTTGCGAAGAACGCCGGGTCCTCGGCCAACGCGATGACCCCGATACCCGTGGGGTCGTTGGCGTCCACATACAGCGCCCCTTCCACGCCGGCGTCGGCGAGGGCCAGCGCCGCGTCTTGCTCGGACGAACAACCGTTGAACGCGGTGAATTTCATGAACAGCCGACGATCAAGTGAGATCGGCTGCCCCCGGCGCATGCCCTTTTCGCTGAGATCCACCGAAACCGGGTCTTGTTGCGTCACGTTGCTTGCTCCTCGTGCACTGCGTCGACCAGCGCGGCCACGCTTTCCAGCGGCGTATTCGGGAGAATGCCGTGGCCGAGATTGACGATGTGGCCCTCGGGTTTCAACCGTTGTAACAGGTTTGCCGCCGCGGCGCGGGTGGGTTCGGCGCCCCCCAGCAGGATGGCCGGGTCGATATTGCCCTGCACGGACCGGTGAGGAAATCGGCGCTGAACTTCAGCGATATCCACTCGCCAATCCACCGCCAGCACCTCGGCCGGCAGGCTGGCATAAGCCTCAAGCAGGTGCGGCGCGTTCTGCACAAAGAGAATGCGCGGCACGCCGGCCTCGCCAACGGTCTCGAGCAGCGACGTCAGATGAGGTCGAATGAGACGTTCCCAATCGGGCAACGATAGTACCCCCGCCCAGGAATCGAAAATCTGCACGGCATCGGCCCCCGCTCGCGCCTGATTGATCAGGTAGGTAGCCATCGCTGCGGCAAGTTTGCCAAGCAACTCCTCGAGGACCTTGGGCTGAGCCGCGGCGAAGGCCCGTAGTGTCGGGAAGTCCTTTTTGCCGCGCCCCTCCACGAGATAGGCGGCCAGCGTCCACGGCGCGCCGCAGAATCCCAGCAGCGCGGTCTCGACCGGGAGCGCTTCGCGCGTCTGTCTCAGCGCAGCGATCACTTCGGGGCCGAGCTTGTCGGGGTCCGGCCGGGTCAGCGCGTCCACGCCGGCCTGGCCGCGAATGGGCTGGTCCACCACCGGGCCGGGGTCGAAATCAAACTCCACGCCCAATGCCGATAACGGGCTCATGATATCGGCGAAGACGATGGCCGCATCGAACGGAAATCGCGCCAGCGGCATCAGTGTCACTTGAGCGGCAAGCTCGGCGGATTGAGCCACCGCCTTGAAAGGATACGACTGGCGTAATTCGCGGTACTCAGGCAGGTAGCGCCCGGCCTGGCGCATGATCCAGAGCGGGCGCCGGCTCGCGGACTCCCTGCGAATCGCCTTCAGCAACAGCCGCTGTCGGGGATCAAAGTCGCGATGAGCTTCATTTGTCATGGCGAATCCAATGGCTACCGCCGCTTGATCTGAATGCGTCGCTACTCATGCCGGGCCCGTTCCGCCTCGTTGGTAAACCGGTAGCCCACGCCGCGCACGGTATGAAAATGCTCCGGGGCCTCCGGGTTGCGCTCGAATCGCTTGCGCAGGCGTACGATAAAATTGTCGATGGTTCGCGTGGACGGATACACCTCGTAACCCCACACCTTGTCGAGGATATCCTCTCGCGGCACGATGGCGCCGTCGTGCTCCGCGAGCACCTTCATGATCATGGCTTCCTTGTGGGTCAGCGTGTGTTCGACGCCGTCCCATCCCATGGCGTGATACGTGAGGAAATCAATTTCATTGCCGCCGAAGCGCAAGGTCGATGTGGCCCGAGCGTACCAATGGCTGCGGCGCAGGATGGCGGCGACCCTCAGCAACAGTTCCTTGAGATGAAAGGGCTTGGCCAGGTAGTCGTCGCCGCCGGCTTCCAGACCGCGAATGCGATCCTCGGGGTCCCCCTTCACCGTGAGAAACAGTACCGGGGTGTGCAATCCATTGCGGCGCAATTCCTCGCACGTCTTGAGTCCATCCATTCTCGGCATCATCACGTCCAGAAGAATCAGGTCGAAGCTGTGGCCCAGCGCTTTGCGAAGACCTTCGACTCCGTCGTGAGCCACTTCCGCCGCGTAGCCCTCGGCCTCCAGGATCTCGCGAACGCCGTCCGCCAGGTGCACCTCATCGTCGACCACGAGGATCCGGGCTGGATGGGTCGCTTCGCTCACCGTCGCGCTCACGGCTTCGTTCCGGGAGCCGGCCATTCAACGGTGATGGTTGCGCCCTGGCCGGGTCCGTCGCTGGCCGCGGAGACGCGGGCGCCTGAGAGTTCCGCAAGACCGCGAACCAGGTACAAACCCAGCCCGGTACCCTGCGTGGAACGGCGCATCTCATCCCCGAGCCGATAGAATTTCTCGAAAATCATGGCGGCATCCTTTGGCGAGAAGCCACTGCCGTCGTCGCGCACTGTAATGCGAACAAACCGGCCCGCCGGTTCGGCGCCGACCCATACGTTCCGGCCCTGGCCGGAGACACAGGCCTTTACGGCATTGTCGAGGAGATTGCGCAGTACCGTTTCGATCGCGAAGGCGTCTGCATCCACCTGCAATTCGCCGGCTACGTTTACCTCGATGTCCACGCCGTGCTCGCGCGCTGCTTCGCGCTGATGGGCTACGCTGGCCTCCACCACGCCGGCAAGCCCGAGCGTATCCCGCTTCAATTCGATCCGGCCTTCCTCAAGCCGCGTGGTATCCAGCAGGTTCTCCACCATCCGCAACAGTCGCTCGCCATCCTCGAGCATCCGCTGGCCCAGTCGTTGGGTGTGGGCGTGGTCCGATCGCCTGATCAGGGATTCGGCAGCGAGCCTGATGCTCGCCAATGGGCTTTTCAATTCGTGGGAGACGGCGGCGAGAAAGTTCTGTTGGCGCTTCCTGAGCTGTGCATCGTGCCGGATCGTGCGCGTCAGCACGGTCATGCCGCCCAGCAACACGAGCAGGAAGAATCCGCCTTCCCAGGTGTAGCGGTTGATGCGCGAATCGGCGTCATCGGCGAGGGCCTGCAGAGCCTGCGGCCGAACCGTGGCGGTGCCCTGGTCGGAGTCGATCTCGAGATGGGGCAATAGCTCCGGCAGTTGGGCCGTCGCCTGCGCGAAAGCCGCGGTGACCGCCAGGGCGTCGGCTTCATGGAGCGCCGCCACGCGGTCCCGATGGTTTCGCGCCAGGCTGCGCTGATCGGCGACCCACCAGGCCGTCTGGGCGGTAGAAATAGCCAACAGGGCGAGAAAACCGAACTGCAGCGCCGTGGTTGGATTGCGCATGAGCGTCATGACTCGTTCCCCATCAATTCAGTGGTTGCCGAGTGGCGGGTTTGGCTCCCGTCGTCCACGGTTTCGAGCACCTCCCGAAGTGCCGTGGCGAGCCGGTCGACGTGCCCGGTAGTGTGGGCCAGCGACAGGAATCCCACCTCGAAGGCCGATGGCGCCAACGCGACCCCGCGTTCCAGGAGGCCGTGAAAGACTTGTCGGTAGATCTGCGCGCCGTGCGGGTGGATCGCCTCCGCGGACCGTGGAGCCGAGGACGCGCCCCACGCGATCCAGAAGATCGAGCCGATGCGCACCAGCGCGGCCGGCACCGGGGCGGCACGCAGCACATCGTTGAGTCGCTGCTCCAGGTATTGGCCGAGCCGTTCCAGGGCCTGCCAGCCATCGTGGCGCTGCAGATACTTGAGCGTCGTCAGCCCCGCCGTCATGGCCACGGGATTGCCGGACAGGGTGCCGGCCTGGTACACCCCGCCGGTGGGGGCAAGGTGCTGCATCGTCTCTCGCGGACCGCCGAACGCGCCCACGGGCATGCCGCCCCCGATGACCTTGCCGAAGGTCGCCAGATCGGGCTGTACGTCGTAGTGGATCGCCGCGCCGCCGGGTCCCAGGCGGAAACCCGAGATGACCTCGTCGAATATCAACAGCGCTCCGTGGCGTGTGCACTGCTCGCGCAGCGCCGCGAGAAACTTCCGGCGTTGCAGGAGCAGGCCGTTATTGGCGGGCACGGGTTCGACGATGACCGCGGCGATGCGTTCGCCCTCCCGGTCGAAGAGCGCCGCCACGGCATCCTCGTCGTCGAGCGGCAGCACGCGGGTCAGGGCCGCGCTCGGCTCGGGGACGCCCAGCGAAGACGGGGTGCCGAAGGTCGCAAGCCCCGAGCCTGCCGCCACCAGCAGGTCGTCCACATGGCCGTGATAGCAACCCGAGAACTTGATGATGAGGTCGCGACCGCCGGCGCCCCGGGCCAGGCGCACGGCGCTCATCACGGCCTCGGTTCCGGACGATACGAAGCGCACCTGCTCGATGCCCGGGTAGCAGGCTACGACGTTCTCAGCCAGTTCGATCTCCACTGCGGACGGTGCGCCGAATGACGTGCCGCGGCGGACGGCGCCGTCCACGGCAGCGACCACGTCCGGGTGAGCGTGTCCCAGGATCAGCGGGCCCCACGATCCGACGAAATCCACGTAGCGGTTGCCGTCCTCGTCGACGACCTCGGCGCCTTGCCCCGCGCGGATGACCGGCGGTGTTCCCCCCACGCCCCGGAACGCCCGCACAGGCGAACTCACTCCACCGGGCAGTACCGAAAGTGCCCGGTCGAACCATGCTGCGGATTGTGAGTTCGGGCGAGTCCGGCTCATAGCCAGCCCCCCTCGATCGCATCCCGGGCGTGATAGGTAATGATCTGATCGGCGCCGGCGCGGCGAATCGCCATCAGGTTCTCGCGAACCACCTGGGCTTCGTCGAGCCAGCCGTTGGCCGCTGCTGCCTTGACCGCGGCGTACTCGCCGGAGACGTTGTAGGCGGCCAGGGGAAGCCGGCTGACGCTTCGGACCGCCTGGATGACGTCGAGATAGGCCATGGCGGGTTTCACCATCAGCATGTCCGCGCCCTCGCGCTCATCAAGCTCCGCTTCCCGCAGAGCTTCGCGGACATTGCGCGGATCCATCTGGTAGCTGCGCCGATCCCCGAAAGCCGGCGTGGAGTCCGCCGCGTCCCGAAACGGCCCGTAATAGGCGGATGCGTATTTGACGGCGTAGGCGAGAAGCAGGACGTTGTCGTGTCCGGCCTCGTCAAGGGCGTCGCGGATGGCGGCGACACGCCCGTCCATCATGTCGGAGGGGGCGACGACGTCGGCCCCGGCTTCAGCGTGGCTCAACGCCGTGCGCACCAGCGGCGCCAGCGAAGCATCATTGATCACCTGGCCGTCGTCGACGATGCCGCAATGGCCATGATCGGTGTAGGCGCAGAGGCATACATCGGTCATCACCAGGAGATCGTCGCCGAATTCCGCCTTCAGCCGACCGACGGCGCGTTGCACGGCGCCGTCCGCGGCCCATGCCGCCTGCCCGTCGGAGGTCTTGTGTTCGGCCTCGTCCGGATGGCCGAACAAGAGGACCGATCGAATCCCGAGATCCAGGTCGCCCGCCACACGGCTCACCAGGTTGTCGAGACCGAGTTCGGCGATACCCGGCAGCGAGGGAATGGGCCTTTCGGCCCTTCGTGTTGAGAGCACGAAGTGGGGCACGATGAACTGCGACGGCGAAAGTTGGGTTTCCGCCACGAGATCCCGGACGACCTGGCTGCCGCGCAGACGCCGGGGGCGGTTGCGTCCGGGAGTGGTCACGGTCGTGTCGTTCATTGCATGATCTCCAACAGCCCTTCCAGGCTGGGTTGCGCCGCTTCCGCGGTTACGGTCAAGCCGGCGGCCCGCGCCGCGCCGCTGGTGGTAGGGCCGATGGTAAGAATTTCCGCCGCCGTGTCGAATTCAATCCGATTCAACAGGCCGGTTACCGCCGTGGGGCTCGCCAAAAGGATTTTATCCGCACGCAATTCGGAGAGCGCCTGCTTTCGGGGCTGTGGCTGCGCGGGCACCGTGCGGTACACGTCGATCCGCAGGCAATCGCCGCCGGCTCGCCCCAAAGTCGATTCCAGCACGGGTCCGGCGTTCTCGGCCACGACGATCAGGCACTTTGGCTTGGCGCGCCGCACCGCGCCGGCTGGACCCGCGCCGGCTGAATCCGCGATGATGCGCGAGGCGAGGGCCTCGGCGAGGGATCTCGCGGTCCCGCCCGGGGCCTCGAGTGCCACCCGGCCGGGCAACGAGGCGGCCGCGGCCGCCGTCGCCGGGCCGACTGTGGCGACGCGAATCGCCGCCATCGCCTGCTCATCGGGCCGGCTCCACGGTGTCGCCTCGATCAGTCTGTGCAGCACTTCAGCTCCGCGGCGCGACGTCACGACCAGCCAATCGGTCTGTGGAAGCGCCGCCGACAGTCGGGTCTCGACACTCGGGTCACGGATGGGCCGGCACTCGATGCACGGCAGCATCAGCGGTACCGCGCCGGCCTCCGCCAGACGCGATGCCCAGGCCGAGCAGTCCTCGCCGGCGCGGGTGATCAGGACCCGTTGCCCCACCAGCCCGCTCATTGCCGTTCCAGCTCGGTCCATGCGGATTCCACCAGGGCGTCGAGATTCATGTCGTGCGCCGTTGCCTTGAGCACCTCGCCCTCACGCTCCAGCCAGGCAATGAGTCGGAACGCTCCCGGCGCCGACCGGTCCGCGGCGCAATACGCGCCGAATGCCGTATCGCAGCCGCCCTCGACCCGTGCCAACAGTTCACGCTCGGCTTCAACCGCCTGGCGCGTGGCGTCGTCGTCGAGCGCCTCGAGTACGCCGCAAATCCGCGCATCGGCACGTCGGCACTGGATCGCGAGCGCGCCCTGGGACGGTGCGGGAACGAATACCTCGGGCGGCAGCCGGCCGAGTACAAATTGCTCGGTCACGGGATCGGATACGCCCTCCAGCGGACTCTCCCGCAGCCGCGCGAGCCCGGCAGCCGCGAGCACGACACCGTCCAGGTCGTCATACAAGCGACCGATGCGCGTGGGCACATTGCCCCGGATGGGTACCACCGTGATGTCCGGTCGCAGGTGCCTGATCCAGGCCTGGCGCCGCGCCGAGGCGGTGCCGACCGTGGTTCCGCCAATGATGGGCATCCCGTGGTTCGGGTCGGCCGCCGCCGTCTTGTTCATCACCAGGACGTCCGCCGGATCGAGACGTGTGGGCACCGCGGCGATCGTCAGTTCCGGCGGCGAGCGAGTGGGAAGATCCTTGTAGGAGTGTACGGCGATGTCCACCTCGCCGTTGAGGACGGCGTGTTCGATCTCCCTTACGAAGACGCCCTGCGGTCCGATCGATCCGAACGATGTGGCGGTGGAGCGGTCCCCGGCGGTGTTGATGATGCCGATGGAGGTTTCGTGGCCGAGTCCGGCGAGTTCGCGGGCGATGCCGGCGGCTTGCGTACGCGCCAAATGCGACCCGCGTGTTCCCAGACGGAGCTTCACCGGCTTGCCTCCCGGCCGATGCTCGGCCCTTTCATACCGTGGTCGAGGTCGTTGCGCGCCGTTCCGGCATTGACATCGGGATGGCGCGGGGCGCGGTCCAGGGCTTGGCGTAATTCCGCGGCAAACTCCGCGTCGAGCCCCTCGAGGAAGGCGTCCAGCGATCCGTCCGGCCCGTGGTGCAGCAAACCTCTCAGCCCCAGTGTAGGGATATGCGCGAAGCGCCGCGCGAGGACCTCCGCCCAGGTTTCGATGGCTTCCCGCTCGGCGCTTCCGAGTCCCTTGAGATCTTTCTTGAGCAGTCGCCGCACCCCCTCCCGGGCTGTATGCCGATAGCGGTTCTGCAGCGCGCCGAAGAGCGGGCCGTAGACCCGCTCCGCGAATCGGTCCCGAAGTCTGGGCAGCGCCTCGTCCACCAGTTCACGCGCCTGCGCGGCTTCCAGCAGTCGCGCCGCGCGGTTCCCCTGGGCTTCGCGGACGATCTCGTCCATGCCCATGCGGAGCAGACCCAGCTTCTCGCAGGCGCGGCTGTCGATATTTTCCGGAACCGCCATGTCGATCAAGACGGGCGCCTCCCCGGAAGGGGTCTTTGCCGCGATGCGTTCCAGCACGGGTTCCGTCAGCAGCGGCTCCGGTGCGCCGGCGGAGCTGAGCACAGCTTCGACCGCCGGCGGGTCGCTCAGAAAGTCGGTCAGTGGCAGCATCTCGGCTGCGAAGGCGGCCGCGGCGGCACGCGCCTTGGCCGGCGTTCGATTGACGAAGATCAGCGGAGTACCGGATTTTGCCAGTGACCGCGCCGCCCGCTCCGTCATGGCCGAGACACCCACCAGTGCGACCGCTCCGGGAGTACGCTTCAGCCGCTCCCGAAGCCGCGCCACGGCAACCTCGGCCAGCGATACGCGCCCGTGGCCCAGGCGCGTCTCGCCGCGAACCCGCGCCGCGATGTTCAGGGTCTCGTCAAAGAGCAAATCCAATCGAGGTCCGCCAAGCCCCAGCTCGACCGAGAGATCGCGGCAGTCACGAACCTGGCCCACAATCTCCACCTCACCGACTGCGGCGGAATCCAGTCCGGCGGCGACCAGGAACAGGTGCTCGCAGGCACCCTCGCCCTGCCATGCCTTGAGCGCGCGCTGCGCTTCGCCCGGTTCCGGTGTCCGGCCGGTGAGAAGCTCGTACACCTGGGGGCGAAGGTCGTTGTGGCGAAGATCGTCGCGGCGGCTACCGCTCGTCGAAGCGTCCGGAGTGCGCGCGAAGATGATCTCGACGCGGTTGCAGGTATCCAGATAGGCGAGTTCCAGGAGTCCTGCCTCGCGGGCGAAGTCCTGCAGGCGCTGGCCGCGGGTTTCCTTTGGCAAGGCGAAGCGCGCCAGGGCTTCGCTGCCGTCCTGGCGCCATGAGATGCCGACGATGCCGAGTTCTTCCAACACGAGGCAAAGGGTAGGGATCGCGGGCTCGCGATTGTCACCGGAGTGTCACTGCGCCGCTCGGGCGTCCGTGCGATTTGCGGGCAACATTGGTTGCCGAGTGGCGTCATCAAGGCAACGATACAGTGGAATCTGTTCGCCGGACCCGGTTGCGGTACACTCGAATCCCGGGACCGACGCGGGCCCGCTGGCAGAATACAAATTGCGAAATAGGGGGATAGGCGTGAATACCAAGCAAACCATGAGTGTTATTGGTGCCCTGATAGTGGCGTTGGCGCAGCCGGCTTCGGCTCAGCAGGAACCGGTACGGGAAATCGTCAACATCACCGGGGATCTCTATCGGGCCACGAACAACGCCCATCACACCGCGTTTCTGGTGACGTCTGAAGGGATCATCCTCGCCGATCCCATCGGCACCGACTTTGCGACTTGGCTCAAGGCCGAGTTGGATGAGCGTTTCGGCGTGCCCGTGCGCTACGTGCTCTACAGCCATTACCACGATGACCACGCCTCGGGAGGCGCCGTGTTCGAGGACACCGCCGAGTTTATCGGTCACGACAGCATGCCCGTAAACCTTGCCGGGGAGGAAGGGAATGAAATTTTTGCCGAGGTCCGCCCGCCGGACCGCACGTACGCCGACAGCACCAGCGTTACGCTCGGCGGCAAGACCGTTGAGATGATCTACGCGTTCCCCAGTCACAGCAACGACTCGTCCGTCATCCGCTTTCCGGACGAGCGGACTATCTTTGCCGTGGACTTTGTCAACGTGCGCCGCGTGCCGTTCGAAACCATGGCGGGCGGGGGCGACATCACCACCTGGATCGCAGCGAACGAGCACCTCCAGGCTACCGTCGACTATGACATCGTCGCGCCCGGCCATGGGCCGATCGGGACCAGGGCGGATGTGGATGATTCAACGGGTTATCTGGAAGACCTGTTGGCGGCCGTGACCGAGGCTGTCGCTGCCGGCGAAAGCCTCGAAGAGGCGCAGGCGAGCGTGCTCATGGAAGATTACAGCAATTGGGCGCAATACGACGCCTGGCGGGCGCTCAATGTCCAGGGCGTCTACGAGAGAATGACCGCGGAATAGCGGGTCGGTTGTCGGGCGCCTCGACGCCCTCGCCGCGCAGACCGGCGGGGAATGCAGGCTCCTATCCGGCGTTGGGCTCGCGTGGGCGGCCGACGATGGCCGCCGCGATCCACACGGGTGCGCTGAACACGGCCGCGCAGATTGCGATCCCCAAGGGGCCGAGCAGGCCGGCGATCAGGGTCGCGGCCACCGTCACCAGACCCAGCGCCACCATCGCCGCCCACGCCGCGCGTGGGTAACCGTGCCGCCACAGCCGCCGGCATGCCAATGGCAGCGGAAGACCGCAGGGCGCGACGAAAATCAACGAGCCCGTAGCCAGGAGAAGTGACGCCCACCAATAGGGGCTCGCCATCATGTCGGAAAAGCGCAGGAAGGACGTCAGCACGACCCCGACCGGCAACCAGAGCAGCGAACCGATCAGAAAGGCGTTACGCGATTGGGTAATTGCATTCAGTTTTGACATAGCGCCGAGAGTTTAGTACGCCGAATTTAGATGCGCCATTGGTATTGAGGTTCTGGTCTTGAGGTTCCACCGCGGCGTGCGGCTATTCTTTACTCTGGTTCGACAGGCTGGTTCTCGACGCATGGCCTTCCTGCCACGCTTGCTGGTTCTAATGCACTTCGTCCGCTGAACCGGCGACAGCGCTCTGCAGCGAGTTCCACTGCGACTGGATACTCTCGGCAAGGCACAACTGGCCGGCGGCCCGAACCTGGTTGTGTTCCGATACGGTGTTGAAGCGGGTTCGATTCCACGCGAAATAACTCTCTTGCAGCGCGTCGGCCGCAAACCGTGCGGCAAGTTCCAGGGCGATGGTCAGTGCCGCCGCCGGCAGCGCCTGCCATTCATCATCGGACAGCAGATCCCGAGCCTCGCTGGCGTATCCGTTCACCGCTGCGTTAAACAGCGGCACGGAGCACGCCGTCTTCCGCGTGTCTTCACCCTCGGGATTGCACCAGGAGCGCAAGGCATCGCCCAATTCGAGGACCACCGGCATGGATGCCACCGTATCCAGGTCGATCAGGCAGATGGCACGGTCGGTAATGGCGTCGAAGATGAAATTCGAGATCTTCGGATCGCCGTGAACGATCCGCTCGCGGGCCAGGGGCAGGTCCGGGAGCCCGCCGGCCATGTCCAGAATGCGATCGGCGATCGGCGCGACGGCGTCGAACTGCGGATGACTCCGATGGGACGCCAGCACGCGCCGTAATTTTGCCAGGTGCGCGGCTGTGTCGTGCACGCCCAGGCGCGGGTTGGAGAAGGTGTGCCGCAAATCGCTCAACGTTCGATGAAATCGTCCCAGCAGGCCGCCGGCTTCGCTGGCTTGGCGCTCGTTTTCGAGCGCGTCTCTGGAGACCCCAGGTATATAGGTCAGTAGCCGCCACACTTCGCCCGCGGTCACCAACGCTGTCGCACCCGTCGGCGTCGGCACGATCCGGGGAGAGAGCATGCCCTTGTCCCGCAGGTGCTTCGTAACCACGTCGATGTCGTCGTTGATGGCCGCCGGGAATATGGGATTGACCCGTTGCAGTACGAAGTTCTTGCCGGTCGGGGTGTCGACCTGCCAGCTCGCGTTGATGAGACCGGACTCAAGCGGCGTCAGACTAGCGCCGGAGAGTCCGAATACATTCAGCACGGTGGGGTCAGGACCGGGCTTGGAATCCATCGGGAGATCATACCCCGCGGTTGAAGATGGGTGAGGACCTGCGCTTCCTCTGACACCGACCTTCCTTGCGCCGAGTCTGTTGGAAATCGCATCCTCCGTGGACCGGTTTTTGGGTAGCCCCTCACACGCGCACACCGCGAAGACCTGCGACGCGCTCACGCTCCATGGGCACCTGGATCGGAACGCTACGAAACGCATCTGGATTCAGCCCCTCACGCGGGAAGGGCGAGCGCCCCCCGTTATCCTGGGTCCGCTATTTGGTGGTGTAGGTCCGGCTGTAGCCGTTGCGCCCGTTGGTGATCCGGTAACCGGCGCCGTCGGCGTCGACGGTCGCTTTGATCCAGTGTCCCCGATCGTTGTCCTCGGTGAGATTGGCCGTCATCTGAGGCGACGCGTTGACGTCCGCCGTGGCGGCTGTGGCGTGGTGGACCTGCCAGAAGCCCTCAAGCCCCGGAATCCGCTGCACCGTCGCGAGGTCGTCGGCGCGCCCGCCCTTGGTGGCGCCGTTGTTGCTGATCGCCACCGTGGGCTCGAGCGCCCAGAGCAGCTCGGGCGCCACCCCCTGGCCGTGATGCGGCACCTGGAGCAGATCCACGACGCCGAGACGGTTCGCGGGGCAGGCCGCGGCCTGCTGGACGTCGACCGTCAGGTCGCCGAGGTCGAGGAACTCGAACTCACCGACCGTGACCCTGTAGCCGACGCTGCGGCTGTTCTCGCCCAGGTCCTCGGGCGCCATCGGGCCGCCGCAGTGCCGGTTCGTGCCGGTACCGCCCTCAATGACCTCCCGGTTGGCCGCGACGAACGTCAACTCGGCACCCGTCAGAGCCAACGTGTCGCCCGGACGGACCGTGCGTCGCTTGCCCTGCGCGGCGCTCAGGTAGGCCTCCCAGGCGGGCCGGCCCCGCTCGGTCTCCCCCTCCACGCTGTCGCCGTGATCGAGAAACTGGTTGATCGGCACGCGTTGCGCGATGGTGGGCGTGCCGCCCACGTGGTCGCCGTGGAAATGCGACGCGATGAAGTAGTCGATGTCCGCGACACCCGCATCCGCCATGGCCGCCTCGATTCGGCGCGCGTCGCGCTCGTCCTCGCGGTTCCACCCCGCGTCCATGAGCACCGCCTCGCCGCCCGGAGTCACGTGCAGCGTCGAGGAGCCGCCCTCCACGTCGATCCAGTAGATCTGTAAAGCGTCACCGGCGTCCTGCGCGGAAAGCCCTGGGGCCGAGACGATGCTCAGTGCCACGACGAGCCGGGCCACGATGTCGAATGTCTTCATGACGTTCCCCCTCGGTTGGTTGTCGATTTCCACGATCATACATGAGGGCTG
This sequence comes from Candidatus Rariloculaceae bacterium, assembly GCA_965237785.1. GTDB lineage: Bacteria > Pseudomonadota > Gammaproteobacteria > Steroidobacterales > Rariloculaceae > UBA6522. The sequence continues at coordinate 2,562,639 of OZ250159.1, read as the reverse complement.
GGGTAAACCGCTGGTCGTCTTATCCGCCGATGCGCCCACATGTCCTACCTCCATCCGCCATCGATACCGTCGCTCGAGATCGCCGGCAGGCCCGAGCGCTTCACCGCGCGAAGCGTCTATTGCGTCGGCTGGAACTATCTCGATCACGTCGTGACCCGCCGCGCGCCAAACTAGCGCATGGTCGCCATAGCTCGGCGCCATACTCACAACGGACCCTCTATTTCCACCCGAGCGCCATCGACGCGGCCGCGCACGCCGTAAATCTCCTCAAGCCGAGCCGCATTCAGCGTCGCTGCGGGCGGGCCATCCGCGACGATTCGCCCACCCTTCATCCAGATGAATCGGTCCGCGTACCGTCTGGCGAGCACGACGTCATGGAGCACGACCAGGGCGCCGCCGCCCTGGCCGACGAAGGCCTTGATCAGGTCCATCACCCTGAATTGGTGGTATGGATCAAGCTCCGCTACCGGTTCGTCGGCGATCAGGAGCGGCGCCTCGGCGGCAAACGCGCGGGCGCAGTGCACGCGCGCCAGTTCGCCTCCCGACAGCGTTGCCGTGGACCGTCTGGCCAGTTTCTCGAGATCGCACGAGGCCAACGCACGTTCGACTGCTTTTCGATCGGCGCCGCGCAGTCGTCCCAGCGCCGCACCGTGGGAAAAGCGGCCAAGCGCCACCACGTCGCGAACCGGGTTCGGCCAAGCCAGGGGGCGATTCTGAGGCAGGTAGGCCAGGTGACGCGCACGCCAACGCGGGGTCATCACGGCCGAGTCTTCGCCGTCGATGCACGCCCGGCCCGCCGCTCGCGGCACCAGGCCGACGGCGCCCCGGAGCAGACTGGTCTTGCCGGCGCCGTTGGGTCCGAGCAGGGCGACCAGTTCGCCGGCCTGCAAGCGGAAAGAGGCGGCTTCGACCAACGTGACATCGCCTGCCTTGACCGTCAGGTCGGCCACCCGCAGTCCGCCGGCGCGACTCCGCTGAGTCATCCGCAGACTCCCCTCAGTCATGTACGCTGCGCCTTTGCATGGCGATCCAGATGAAGGCAGGTGCTCCGATCAATGCCGCCACCACGCCAAGCTTGAGTTCGCTGACCGTGGGCATCAGGCGTACTCCGATGTCCGCCAGGACCAGAATCAGGCCGGCGAGCAGGGCCGAAGGCAGCAGGGAGCGCGCCGGATCATGATCGACCATGGGCCGAACGATGTGCGGCGCGACGATGCCGACGAAGCCGATGACACCCGCCAGGGCGACCGCGGCGCCGGTGGCGAGGCCCGTGCCCAGCACGACCAGCAGCCGCTGCCGCCGCAGGTTCAAGCCGACCCCGCTGGCCGCTTCTTCGCCCAGCGTCAGTGCCGAGAGTCCGCGTCGCGTGGCGAACAATACAACGAGCCCCGCAATCAGGAAGGGCGCGGCGAAAGCCAGGTCCAGAAAACTGCGATTGGCCACCGAGCCCAGCATCCAGTTGATCAGGTCCGTCAGGGAGAACGGGTTGGGCGACAAATTCATCATCAGGTTCATCGCCGCGCCGGCAAAACTCGAGAGGCCCACGCCGATGAGAATGAGCGTCACCGCCGAAGCCGTGCGCAGGGCCGCGAAAGCGATCAGCGCGGTCCCCGCGAGCGCACCGACGATCGCTGCCGCCGGCATCGCCCACGCGCTCAGCGCGGCATAGCCGTAGTACAGCGCACCGGTGGCCCCCAGGGAAGCCACCGCGGAGACGCCGAGCACCCCCGGTTCGGCAAGCGGGTTGCGGAGCAGCCCTTGCAGCGAGGCGCCGCTCGCGCCCAGGGCCGCGCCCACGGCAAACGCAGTCATCGCCCTGGGTAGGCGGATGTGCACGACGACCAGTTGGTCGCCGGGCTCGCCGCGGCCCAGTAGCGCCGCCAGAACGCGATCGATCTCCATCGGTGTCGAGCCGAGCAGACAGGCGGCGAACAGCGCCGCCACGCACGCGAGCGTCAACCCGACCAGTCCCTGGGCGCCGGTCGCGCGACCCGCGTTCATGGAGCGTTGCGGTCCGGCGGCGCCACGCTTGCACCGCGGGCCAGCGCCTCCACCGCGTCCATGACAAACCAGGCTCCGCAGGCGGCCCAGGCCCCCGCGACCGGGACCACGGCCCCCCCTTCCAGTTGCGCTCGGGCCACGGGATGTCGAATCGGACTCCATCCGTGCGGATGGTTGGTCAGACTCTCGAAGAACCCTACCGCAACCAGATCGGGCTGTTCGTAGGCGAGCCGCTCCAGCGGAATAGGCCCCCAGCCCGGCCGGGTCTGAAAGTTGTCCAGGCCCGCTGCGATGAGGATTTCGTGGATCAGGGACCCGGGCCCGGAAGTCACCCCCCCGGGGGTCATATAGAGCGCATCGGCGCCCGGCGCATGGGTACCCGGCGCATGGGCGCGCAGTGCCGCCAGGCGGCCTTGCATTGCCGCGGCAACGGCCAGGCCCTGCTCCGCCGACCCGAGCGCGCGGGCGGTCTCCGCGATTACCCGCATGACCGCCTCGAGGTCCTCGGCCCAGCCGACGTTGTGCACGGGGACCCCGGCTCTCGCAAACATCACGGGCGCCTGGGGGCCGCCGCCGTAGGAGCGCACCACGAGGTCCGGTTTGAGGATGATGACATCCTCGGCCACCGGGCGGACGGTGGGCAGCCCGGCCGCGCGGTCGCGCATGTAGGAGAACTCGCGTCCGGCATCCGGCGACACCGCCAGGATGCGGTCCCGCTCCACAAACTTGAGCACGTACTGGTCGGCGCAGAAGTCGAGGCTGACGATCCGTTGCGGGCGCGCGGCCCCGGCGTCCGGCTCCGTGGGATCCATGCCGCAGCCGCCGAGCGCCGCCGCCAACGCGATTGCCAAGCCCGCTTTAGCTAGCCTGAACATCGCTGCGATATTCGGGCTGGCCCACACCGCGTTGAGGTTTGCAGGCTAATAACGCCACCGCGCACCCACCGAGCTGGACCGGCCCGGCGTGCCGTAGCCCAGGATTTGCTGATAGTCGGCATCGAGCAGGTTTTCCACGCGCCCGAACACTTCGAAGTTATCCGACACGTCGTAACGGGCGTTGATGTCGACGCGGGTCCATTCGTCGAGTTCGCTCCCGTCCACGTTGGATTCGCGGCCGTTGAAGCGCAGCAGGACGGCGCTCGAAAACGGGCCAGCCGGATCGAGGCTGAGCACGAGGTCGCCCGAATGCCTGGGCAGGCGCCGTAGCGGCGTGCCGTTGCCCTCCGTCGCGTCGATGTAGGCATAGTCCGCCGACAGCGCGAGGGCACGGTTGAGATTCCACTGGGCGGAAACCTCGATGCCCTCGGATTCGACCTCGGCGATATTCTCGTAGCCGCCGACGCCGAAGGAGAAGTTGATCGAGTCTTCGGTATCCTGCTGGAACCAGGTCACGCTCACCTGTCCGCGTCCGCTGGTCGCACGCCACTCGGCGCCGATGTCGACGCCGACGGAATGCTCCGGCTGAAGCGCCGCATTGGCGGCCACTGCGCCGCAACAGAAAAAGATCGTCTGAAAAATGGTGGGCGCCTTGAAACCCTGCCCCCAACTCCCCCTAAGCGTCACGTCGGTGGAGACTTGGTACGCTGCCGCAAACCGGGCCGTGGTCTCTGAGCCGAAGCGCTCGTGGTCATCGGACCGCAAGCCGCCGGTGAGGGTAAGCGCCTCGACGGGCCTCAATTCGTACAGGGCGAACAGGCCGTTGAGCGAGCTGTCATCCTGGTTGGCGGTCGCTTCCTCCCGCTCCGTGCCAATGGCCAGGGTGTTGCGCGCATCGATGGCCAGGGTGCCTTGGTAGCGAAATACCGTTCGCTCGCCTTCGGCATCGAAGCTGCGCGAACCGTTACTGAAGTCGCGCCTGTCGATCTCCGAATGGCCGACCAGCAGGAGATTGTCGAGCCGTCCGTCGAGCAGGGGCGCCGTCAGCGACAGGTGAGCCGACAGTTCCTCCGACTCGCTGATTTCGTCGCCATCGCCTACGTTACCCTGCGCGCCGAAGAGGAAACTGTCGAACTCGGTCCTTGCATCGTTCCAGAGCACGCTGCCGTCGATGCGCGCGCCGGCAGGGAGGTTGAGTCCGCCCTGGGCGGACAGTGCGAGCGAATCGAAACCGTCGTCCTCTGAGTTGCCGTTGTGCTCGTCGGCCCTGGATATGCCATCGGTGCTCAACTGTGTCGCGGCGAGCCGGAAGTCCCCGGTGGCGCTGGAATTGCTGATCGCGGCCCCGCCCCGAAACGCTCCGAACGCGCCCGCCTGCCCGAACACGTCGCCACTCCAACCGTCGCCCGGCTGTTTGGTGGTGATGGAGACGACGCCGCCGATGGCGTCGGTGCCCCAGAGCGTCGATTGCGGGCCGCTCAGGATCTCGATCCGCTCGATGTTCTCCGTATCCAGACGGGCGAAGTCGAAGCCGCCTCCCGGCGATGATGCATCGTTGACCGACACCCCGTCGATCAGCACCAGCGTTTGGTCGCTGGAGGCGCCGCGAATGCGCACGGTGGCGGAACCGCCGAAGGCGCCGTTCTGGTTGATGGTCACACCCGGCGCATTGGCAATGGCGTCGAGGGCGTGATTGAACCCAAGGGTTTCGATATCCTCGGCATCGATGACCCGCACCGTCGAGCCTGTCTCTACGGTGGTCTGCTCGATCCGCGTCCCGGTGACCACGATGGTGTCGAGCCGGGTTTCTTCCCCGTCGCTTGCCGATTGAGCCGCGGCGGTCGACGACACGGCCAGCAGGGCCAGCCAGAAAAACAAGGGTGGGCGCAGCATTGATCCCCTCCCGCACCCTCGAGGGGTGCACTGTAAAGACAATTCCCGTTCCGCCGACCTCGACGGTCACGGCACTTAGCTTTTTGTCGTTACAAGGAAGAAGGGGCACCAGTGTGCTCTTTCCCGTTCGCGGACAATATGCCCGGCCCACGAACGAACGACGCGATGGCAGGTCTCCTGACTCGCCGATCAACGCTTTTTGGCCGCCTTCCCGGAGATCGCTCCAGTGGCCTGAGGGCCGCAAGCTTCTGGCTTACAGTTGCGGGTACAGCCTCGGAATTCCACCGAGTTCCCTTTTAGCTGCCTCAAGGACAGCACCATCTGCACGTATTGTGGGAATACCGACCGCGCTATGTCAACCGGCACGGGGGGACCGCCAGGCGCACGGATATTTGCAGGCTCAGTAGTCGATACCGCGCACGGCCTTGATGCCCGCATCGAAGGGGTGCTTGATCGGGCGCATTTCACTGACGAGATCGGCGAAGTCGCAGATGCCCGGTTTCGCATCGCGGCCCGTGAGGATGACGCTGGTGCGCGCGGACCGGGCCTCCAGGCCCTCAATGACGGCCGTTTCCGATAAATAGCCGTAGCGCAACGCGATGTTGATTTCATCCAGAACGACCAGGTCGTAGTCGCCGCTCGCAAGCATTTCCCGGGCCTTGCCGAACGCTGCCTCGGCGGTGGCCGTATCGCGGTCGAGGTCCTGGGTATCCCAGGTGAAACCCTCGCCCATGGTGCGCCAGTCGATCTGGTCCTCGAATCTTGAGAAAAACTGGCGTTCGCCGGTCTTCCACTTGCCCTTGATGAATTGCACCACGCCGACCTTCTGACCCCAGCCAAGCGCACGCACGATCACGCCGAAGGCGGAACTCGATTTACCCTTGCCATCGCCCGTATAAACCAGGACCAGGCCGCGGCCCGGCACGGATGCCGCACGCACCCGCTTGCGGTGGGCGGTCTGCTGGACTTTCATTCTTTCCGCGTGGTTTTGGGCGTCAGTCATTTTTCAGTCTCCCGGCCGCGGTTCCGTCCGCATCGGCAAGCTCTACGATGCCACCAAAATCCACCGGTACCCTGAATTCCCACGGCACGTTGCCTAGCGCGAGTGCGAAGCAACGTAATCCAATGCGAACTGTCTGGTCGGACTGGTGTCGCTCAGACCAAGATCCGTCGCTTCTTCCATGGCCGCCTCGGCTTCGATGTTCGCGCCTTCCTCCGAAGGCCGCCGCAGATTGACGATGCTGCGGAACCCCATATCCCGGATCCGCGTCACCGCCTCGGGCGTGATCGCGCCGGCGCACGCGACGGTCGACTCGATTTTGGCGAATCTGAAGATTCCCTCCACATCCTCGCGTACGACCTGGCTATGAGCGCTTGTCATCGCGCCAAGCGCACTGGCAATCATCAGAATGGTTAGGAATTGTTTCATCGGCCCGCCCCCACTTTGTGCTTGAAACTCGGTTTTTGGTTTGAGGGACGTGGCCGTCCCTTCGATAAGATCGTGAAATATAACATTGGTTGTTAGAATTCGAATGCCACCACCAATTAAAGTGACCACGCTGCCCCGCAAGCGATGCTTAGTTACCGCGCAACCTTACTCGCCGGATTGTTGACCGCCGGATCGGCCTGGACCCAGGCCCTGGCGCAACTGCCGCCCGTGCCGGTACCCGCGGAAAACCCCATCACCGAACCCAAGCGCGTGCTCGGCAAGATGCTCTTCTGGGACGAGCAGCTTTCCAGCGATGACACCCGGGCGTGCGGGACCTGTCATCGCCCCGCGACCGGCGGCGCGGACCCCCGATTCGGCCGTTACAGGGGTACCGACAAGGGCACCATCGACGACGTGTGGGGCTCGCCCGGTGTTGTTTTCATGAACCAGGAGGGTGAGCCGTTGGAGCATCCGGATTTCGGCTTCGAGCCCCAGGTGACACAACGCGTCGCGCCCTCAAACTTCGGGGCGCTGTGGGCGGATGAGGTGTTCTGGGACGGCCGCGCGGGATCGCGATTCCTGGATCCGCGGACGGGTGAGGTCGCCATCGCCGAGGGCGGTGCGCTGGAGAATCAGGCATTGGACTCGTTGTCGAACCCGGCCGAAATGACTCATCCCGGCCGCACCTGGGACGACCTCACGGAGAAACTTCGCCGCGTACGTCCGCTGGCGCTGGCTGCCGATCTTCCGCCGGACGTGGCCGCCGCGCTGGGGGAGAACCCGGATTATCCGTCGCTGTTTGAGTCGGCCTTCAAGGTACCCTGCGATCACGCCGGTGCGCATCGCATTTGCCATCGCCGCATACCAGCGCACGCTGGTTGCCGACCGGACACCATGGGATCGCCACATGGCCGGCGACGAGACCGCGCTGACGCAGCAGGCGGCATTCGGGTGGCAGGTGTTCCAGCGGTTGCGCTGTGTAAATTGCCATGAACCGCCGCTCTTCACCAACAACCAGTTCTTCAACATCGGGCTGCGGCTCATGCGCTACGACTCCGGCCGGGAAGGCGTCACCGGGGACCCGGAAAATGGCGGCGAGATGAGAGTTCCGAGCCTGCGCAATGTGGGTTTACGCACGCGCCTCATGCACACGGGCGAATTCGGTCGATTGAGTGAGGCTATTACCTTTTACAACACGGCGACGGCCTTACCCGGACTGGATGAAATCCCCGGGGTGGGCACCTATGTTTTCGACCTCACCGGTTATGACAGCTACGATCTGGATGCCTTCCTGAAGTCGGCGCTGTCGGACCCGCGGGTCGCCAACGAAACGTTCCCCTTCGATCGACCGACCCTGCGCAGCGAGATCGAGCCGTGAAGCCGGACGCGATTGACAGCCGCCGCGGTACGCCCGAATATCGCTATCGCATGTTTCGGCCACGACCGAGATACCGGTGATGACCCTGGCAAGGACGATGCTGATATGCCTCTGCGGCCTGATTTCCGGCGCCACCTTCGTCCAGGCGCATCACGGCCGGGGCGCGACGTACGACATGGACTCGGAAATCGAGATCCGGGGAGTCGTGACGGAACTCGTCTGGCGCAATCCGCATGTCGCCATCATGATCGAGGTCGAGGAGAGCGGCGCCGATCCGGTGACCTGGGTCATCGAGCACAGCAACGTGAGTACCCTCGCCCGAATGGGCTACCACCGCAACACGCTGCGGGCCGGGCAGCGCATCACGGCCTTCGTGAACCCAGGGACCACGGGCGATTCCGTCGGTCTGTGCCAAAGGATTGTCCTCGAAGACGGTACGGAGATATTTGTTCGTGGCGAGTCGGTCGACTAGCCGCGATGTTGCATCGGGATTTCGGATGATTTCGCTTGTATTGAATTCCGTGAAGGCTTTATACGCAGCGGGTTCGGGTCGCCTTTGGCCAGGCGGCGGAAGGATGTCGTCAGGGCAACGGATGGCTGTCCTCGCCGTCCTGGCGGTGCTGGTTCCCGCCGCGACCTTCGGCCAGGAAGCGGAGTACGATCCGCGGGACCTTTCGGGCGTATGGGCCGGAGCCGCCGGCGGAGCCGGTGGAGCGGTTCCATTCGGACCCGACATGCCCCCGCTTACACCGGCCGGAGAGGCCGTCTATATCCTCAACAAGCCCACCCACAGCACGGACCCGCGGGTCCCGGCGACGGACGATCCGGCCGAGTCGAACGATCCGGCGTTCGCGTGCAATCCGAGGGGTTTCCCCCGGGTCATGTTCGATACAGTCGTCAGGTTGTTCGAGTTTCTCGATGTCGGCGACAGAATCCTGCAGCTCCATCAGCGCGGCCGGACGCTGCGCGAATTCTGGATGGATGGCCGGGACCTTCCAAGCGGGGAAAACCGCGACAACATCGGGCCGTCGTGGTATGGACACTCGATCGCCGAATGGCAGGGCGATGTGCTGGTCGTCAATACGGTCGGGCTCGAAGACCGCGCGTGGCTGGATACGCCGGGCCACGTGAAGAGTTTTGAAGCGCGGATCGAGGAGCGTTACACGAGAATCGACGCCGATACGCTCGAGCTTCAAATGACGCTTTATGACCCGAGCTACTATTCAGCGCCGTGGGTTGCCGAAACGCGGTACTTCAGGCGCGAGCCTCGCGAGCGGATCACTTTCTTCGGATGGTACGGGATGTTCTCCGGCGTCACCGACCTGATGTGCGCACCGATGAACGCCATCGAACGGCAGCGTGAAGGCGCATTTTAGCCCGCAAATTGAATGAGGCCCCCGCATTACGCGGGGGAAAACAAGGACGAGCGCGCGTACGAGAAGGCGCTTCGCAGCTTCAATGAGGCCCCCGCATTACGCGGGGGAAAACCAGGCCGAAGTTGTTGCTGGGTCTTGTCCGCCATAGGCTTCAATGAGGCCCCCGCATTACGCGGGGGAAAACGAGCCCTCGCGCGAGCGCGTGAAGGGCAGGATCGTCGCTTCAATGAGGCCCCCGCATTACGCGGGGGAAAACGCGCCAAGTACTCCAGCACCGTGTGCTTGGATGTCTCGCTTCAATGAGGCCCCCGCATTACGCGGGGGAAAACGAGCGAGTACGTCAGCGGCAAGAGCGCGGTATTCTCGCTTCAATGAGGCCCCCGCATTACGCGGGGGAAAACATCACTCCGAGGCTGCGCAACGACGCCGAGGCGTGGCTTCAATGAGGCCCCCGCATTACGCGGGGGAAAACAACCAACTCCGGCACACGATGCATACTACCGACGCCAGCTTCAATGAGGCCCCCGCATTACGCGGGGGAAAACCCGACAGGCCCGTGTTGATGCCGGCGTCGATCGCCTCGCTTCAATGAGGCCCCCGCATTACGCGGGGGAAAACGTGAACCATCCGCAGTGGAAGCATATGCAGCACGAGCTTCAATGAGGCCCCCGCATTACGCGGGGGAAAACCCCTAACGCGGTCGTAACGTTTGCTGCAATATCTGTGCTTCAATGAGGCCCCCGCATTACGCGGGGGAAAACACGTCCGAAACCGCGAAACCGCGATATTCCCGCTCCGCTTCAATGAGGCCCCCGCATTACGCGGGGGAAAACCCGTCCACGTCAGCGTGGGCAGGTTGAGCTTCTCTCTGCTTCAATGAGGCCCCCGCATTACGCGGGGGAAAACCGGCACTGATGGAGTCGTTCATGCTACGTCGCACGGCTTCAATGAGGCCCCCGCATTACGCGGGGGAAAACTCCGGTGGCGGTTCGGTTTGGAGTCCGTACAATGCGCCGCTTCAATGAGGCCCCCGCATTACGCGGGGGAAAACGGTAGGATCGCGCCATATGGAGCAAGCCGTAAGCCAGGCTTCAATGAGGCCCCCGCATTACGCGGGGGAAAACATGGAGATCGCGCCTGGCTATGTGGACGCCACCCTGCTTCAATGAGGCCCCCGCATTACGCGGGGGAAAACAAATATTCTGCGTCATCAGTTACTCCGCTACTGCTCGCTTCAATGAGGCCCCCGCATTACGCGGGGGAAAACCAAGCAGCAAGTTCCTGATATACGCCGCATTCAATTTGCTTCAATGAGGCCCCCGCATTACGCGGGGGAAAACGGAGGTGCCACGCGTCCCGGCAGGTGTTCAGCAGCGCGCTTCAATGAGGCCCCCGCATTACGCGGGGGAAAACGGGTAGAAATCCGAAATAAAGCTTTACATTCCGCTCGGCTTCAATGAGGCCCCCGCATTACGCGGGGGAAAACGCCCGAGGCGATCGGCCACGCGCTCAACCTGCCGCCGCTTCAATGAGGCCCCCGCATTACGCGGGGGAAAACGGCGATCGCCCATCGCAACACGCTCGCCTCGCGGCGCTTCAATGAGGCCCCCGCATTACGCGGGGGAAAACTTCGGTCATTGCTGTCTAGCTATGTATATAAGCCCGCTTCAATGAGGCCCCCGCATTACGCGGGGGAAAACTGCGTTCACGCTGTACCTGATGCCGGGACTGATCGGGGCTTCAATGAGGCCCCCGCATTACGCGGGGGAAAACGTGCCGTACCCGCACCCTGTCAGCATCGACCTCTACGCTTCAATGAGGCCCCCGCATTACGCGGGGGAAAACTGCCCGCACCGGGGACATGTCGGTGGTGACCCCCCTGGCTTCAATGAGGCCCCCGCATTACGCGGGGGAAAACGCGGGGGGGGGGCGAAGCGTTTGTCGCCGGACATTTGCTTCAATGAGGCCCCCGCATTACGCGGGGGAAAACGTCGCCGCCCAGGCGGGCCTGGCGCGCCGCGTCGCGGCTTCAATGAGGCCCCCGCATTACGCGGGGGAAAACTCGTCATCATCGACGAGGCCGCTTTCTGCGACGACCTGCTTCAATGAGGCCCCCGCATTACGCGGGGGAAAACGTCGCCATTGCGGCGGATTGACCGGGGATACGATCGCTTCAATGAGGCCCCCGCATTACGCGGGGGAAAACCTAGACTATAGGAGCTGCCATGGCTATCACCTTGCGGCTTCAATGAGGCCCCCGCATTACGCGGGGGAAAACTTAGGCTTTGCGGGCCATTGGATTCGCGTTATCGCTTCAATGAGGCCCCCGCATTACGCGGGGGAAAACTGCATTTCCTCGCCTTGAGCATCGAAAGCCACGCTTCAATGAGGCCCCCGCATTACGCGGGGGAAAACGCCGCCGATCTGTAACCGAAGTCCGCACATGGGGCTCGCTTCAATGAGGCCCCCGCATTACGCGGGGGAAAACAGCATGTGCTGGATGCGGCGCCACCAGCGGCTTTCAGGCCGCGGTAGCGAGAGGTCAGCCGCAATTCGCTGATATTTGGTATCCACTTCCAAGCACGCGCCAAATAGTAGACGCAATCAACTGATTTTTATAGAGCGGCCGCGGCGCGAGCGCTGCCGGCGCGTTGGGCGCCACCAGAGCACTCGCGAGCGCCGCGGCGAATTCAAACAATAATAGGCTTGAGTTCGATTGCTTCATAGGGTCGTTTACCGAGCGACACGATCTTGGGCTCGACATTGTGTACCGGACCGACATCGATAATAAGCACATGATCGTCGTCGTGGTGAATGATACCATCCAGGTCGGCGATCAGTTCCGCATGTCGGATCCGGGTCAAACGGCATTGGAAGACCGAGAGCTGTAACCATTCGCCGTAGCCGTGCATGGTCTTGAAGACGGCACGCCAACGCTTCGGATTGGCGATATCGTAGACGATCAAGTACAGCCTTTCATTTGTGGCCATGGTCAAGTCTTCAATGTCTTCGCCACTGATCCAGCATGCGTCGATCTCTCACCAATCAGCGCGTGACGAAGTTCGGGTAATCCGGAATTTCGCCGAGCAGGAACCGGCCCAGCAAGCGCGTCTGGATTTCAAGCAGTCTGCGGTATTCGACCCGATAGCCGAAAATCGGGTGCGTGATCTCCTGCGTTAGCCGGCGCTCGAACGTCGCTATGAAACGTTTTCTCCCCGTACCGGATAGATTGATACCGACGGGAGTGCGCACGAAGTCCGTTGGACGTATCTCGCCGTTGTTGATCGCGGTGACCACGACGGAATCGACGATCAGCGGCCGATATGATTCCATCATGTCCAGGGCAAGCGCCGGGCGCCCGTAGCGCGGTTGGTGGTAGAAGCCGCGGTAAGGATCGAACCCCGTGGCGGAGAGCACAACGACCCACGTTCTCGTCAGCATCGCGTAGCCGAACGACAGTAGCGCGTTCACCGGATCGGTGGGGGGACGGCGGTTACGGTTTCGCATCTCGAAAAGCGTCGTGCCGCCGACCTGCTTAAGCATCCCGTTGAAGTGCTGGAAGTACCGTGCGGCTGCAGCCCCCTCGATGCCGAGTAACGAGTTCAAGTCGCGCGCGCGGCCCGCCTGACTAGACAATCGCGTCAGACCCGTGAGCACGGGGTTCACATCCGCCTCCCCGCGCCAGTTTCTCCGCAACAATGTCCGAGAGTTGCGAATCTTCGCTTGAACCCAACCCCGGGCCAGCTTCAGGCAGACCTGATCGTCGAAGGACCCTTTGTATTGCGCCGTTCGCAATTCGACATTCGCGTGCCCGGCCCCAATCGTATGTCCAAGGAACCATCCACCGTACGATTGCCAGGTCACCGGTATGTTGCGCCGCATGAGTTCATGCAGGGTCGGCGTGGTCACATAGACGTTCCCCATGACAACAAGTTGCGATGTGTCCGCCAACCGTGCATAGATCGTCTCGTTGTCGTCCTTGGTGATCGCCAGCCGCTCGCCCTTTTTTGCGACCTTGCCGCTATGGGTCTGGATGTAGACCGGCAGGGCCCGCGTGTGGTGAACGCTGAGCGGGCGCACGTTTTCCGCGGTAGCGCGAAGCAGGTTGGTTTCATCCGGCAGGCAAATTCCGACCAGTGAACAACGCGGACACTTCGGGCTGTCCTCAAGCGGCGGTGGAATACGGCCTCCGTCCACGACCGCGCGCAGGCCATTGATCGATTCGCGCGTAAGCGCCCGCAACTCGTCGTCGAACGGAACGCGCACACGCTCGCGGGAACCGGCAAAGTACAGAAAGCCCTCCGAACACCGGTAGCCATGCTCCTCGAGCAGCAAGCCCTGAGCGCATAACTGCACGCGCTCCGGATCGTATGCATGGCGCGGTACGTGCGGACGCTTCCCCCGCTTGTAGTCGATCGGCGTCACGGTACCGCCGGCGCTCTCCACAAGATCAATCTTCGCGACCAAGTCCAGGGTCTTCGAAGACAACTCGACGGATCGCGCCTGCCTTACTTCCTCGGGGTCTCCCTCGGGTTCCCCATCGGGTTCGGGCAACGAGCCGCCCTGTTTATCCACTCTCCGATGGATATGCCGTCCCTGAACGGTATCCGGCGATTCCTGCCACTCCTTCTGGACCCATTCCAGGTACGCAAGGCGCGGACAGTACACGTACTCGTTGAGGACCCGGGCCGGGATGAGCGGTTTGTTCTTGTCCCGCGGCACGGCGCGAATGGGGAGCCCAACCTGCGCCAAGTCATTTCCAGCCCTGTCGTCGGCCCGGTCATCTTGAACTCTTGCGGAGAGATTTTTAGCATCCATCATGAGAATGTCCTCCGTGAATGGCCGAAGCGTGCCGCCATCCGCGACGCACGGCAAGTCAAGTCCAAGGTGGACAAGATCGCACGGCGTCCTACGCCGTTCAACCTCGCTCGACCGTGAACGCGGCCAAGTTGCGAGCGGCCTTGCTGAACTCCACGGCGACCAGATGGATTGGCTGGCCCAAGCCGCGATACTTGTCCGCGTAGCGCTTGTGCTTCAATTGCGCTATCGCAGCCGCCTCGGAGGCCGTCTCGACCACCTTGAACTCGAATAGGTACACGCTGCCGTTGAAGCGCACTGCCATATCCAACCGCCCACGGCTGCTGCTGTCTTCCACGGCGATGTCCAGCCCCAGCGCCGCAAAGTGCGAGTAGAACACACTTGCGTAGTAACCCTCGTAGTTGGCGATGTCGTTGTTCATGTGCCATTCGTACAGAATGCTGGCGAAGAACGCCTCGAAAAACCTTCTGAGCCCGGCGAAGTCGTCGGCCCGCAGCAACTCGTACAGTTGGATGTCGTGCCCCCCTGCCCCGACGAGCGCGGCGTCAGGGCGCGCAACAGGCGCTCGTTCAGGCTCTGCCGCACTTCCCGGTTGGGATACCCCAGCCGATAGAGGATCTTTCCGCCGAGATTCTCCTCGCCGGTGATCGTGAGGTAGCCAGTCTGGAACAACAGCGCCTCCGTCGCCATGTCGCCCACATCGAAGGAAGACAGCAGAACGCCGCTGCCGGCCATGGCTTCAAGACCGATGGTGCCGACGCGACGTTCAAGCAACGTTTCGACCAGAAACGATGGTGTGCCGGTTTCAAACCACCAAGCGCCATACTCGCGGTTGTCGAACAGCAGCAGGATGTCGAAGGGGTTATAGACTTTCGTATCGCCCCGCCAACCGTATCCGTTGTACCAGCCGCGAATCTCGTTCCGGTCGAGGCCTGTGAGTTCCGGCGCGAACACCGCGTCCAAGTCCTCCTCCGTGTAGCCGCAAATGGTTGCGTAGCGCGGGTCCAGGGTGATGTCCTTGAGGTTGTTGAGACCTGAGAACAGGCTGGCCTTGGAAAACTTGCTCACCCCGGCGATGAAACTGAACCGGATGTGTGCGTCGCTGTCCTTGACGACCGCGTAGAGGCCGCCCAGAAAGTCGCGGTTGGCGCCGGCAACTTCCGGTGTGTTCAGCGCGTCCAGAATCGGCTTGTCGTATTCGTCCACCAACACCACAACGCGCCGGCCGGTCTGCTCGTGCAACGCAGACAAGTATCGCGGCTCGAACCGTCCGGTCTGGCTGATCGGGATCGAGTTCAGCCGGAAGGCGCGGAATCTCGCCGGTTTCGACGTCGAGCGCGCATAGGCCCGTCACCGGGCGTCACGCGGGAAATCGCTGCGCGATCTGGGGACTTCAGTCTTTTGATATGTTCTCGCTGCTCGCGAGGACTCCGCGTGTGACCTTGGCCACCTCCTTGCCGCATTGCCGCAGCAAGTCGATTTCGTATCGTGTCAGCGTCCGGGGAGCGTGCGAGATACCGAGCCTTGGATTCTGCCCGATTTTCTTCGTGCCGATACAGACAATCGACAGCGAAACCAAATCTGTTGTATCGTGTCAACATGGCGCGCGCCAAGCACCCAAAAAAGGAAGTAGAGGTTGCGCTGACGGCGGCGGAAGCGGCAGGGTGGACAGTTACACGCACATCGTCGGGCCATCGATGGGGCGTGATGCGGTGTGAGGAAGCGAGTCGAACGGGTTGCCAGGTTTCGGTCTGGTCAACGCCACGCAGCCCGGGTAATCACGCGAAGCAGTTGCTGGCCACGGTGCGTAAATGTTCGCATGGAAATGAGCATACGGAGGAAGGCTGAGTGAGTAATCATCACTTTACATTGATCGTCGAAGGCCGCGACATGCAGAAAGACGACGTCATTAATTCCCTTTTTGAGTGCGGTTGCGATGACGGAACGGTGGGCCGGTCAGATGGCGTTCAGTTTGTAGTCTTCGACCGGCAAGCAAACAGCCTGGACGAAGCCGTGCTGGCCGCTGTGAAGGACATAGAGCGCGTTCAGGGACTGGAGGTGATACGGATTGCCGATGCCGGCTTGGTCTCCATGGCGGATATCGCCTCCCGAACCGGGCGAACACGCGAAAGCGTACGCTTGCTGATTTCCGGCGCAAGAGGCCCAGGCGGCTTTCCGGCTCCAGTCACAGACCCCAGGAGTCGCTACCGATTATGGCGATGGTTGGAAGTGGCGCGCTGGCTTGACGCATATGCCAACCAGGAATTGAATTCGTCTGAAGATGGGCTGTTGATGGCAATCAACGCAAGCCTGGAATTCCGGCATTATGTGTGCAGTCTGAATCCACGCTTGCAAGACAGCATCCGATCGCTTGCGGCGCCAAGAGACAACTCGCCTCGATAATGCAACTCCAATGCGTGCGTCGTGATGGCGGGCACATGCGGCAACGACGACGACATCGCCAACTACGAGGGATACTACGCCAGCGTGTTCTATCCCTGGTTCGCCGCGCTCGGGCTCGACACGACGGTGGAGGACAGCAGCGGTCACGACCGAATGTGGCGGGCGAGCATTTCCCGAATCCGGGCTTTGTCGACGGGCTCAACCTCCATCGCCATGGAGTTGGCCACATGGCGGGGAATCGCGTCCAGATGGCGGCGCCTGCGCTCTTCCGGCGACAGCCTGCGCCACTGCTCGATGGCTTCCATCCAACGTTTATCCGGCATGGCTATTCTCCTGTGCGTAGTCCATGCAATGTGCCCACCTTGGGGCGGGTCGACATGCACATCGCATGCGAGTACGGTAACCGTATGCCCAATCTACAAGTACGAAACGTCCCGGACGATATCCATGGAGCCTTGAAGGCAAAGGCAGCCATTGATGGATGTACGTTGTCCGACTTTTTGCGGGCCGAGTTGGAAAAGATCGCACGACGGCCAACCATGCGCGAACTACGAGAGCGCCTGCGCAAGAGGGAACCGGTCCATCTCAGACCAACCGCAGCCCAGGTTATTCGCGAATTGCGTGACCGCGGCTAGTCGGCGCAGTCTCCCTCGTGCTCGTAATCGACGCATCGGCGGCCGTCGAGTTGGTTATGGCAACGCCTACCGGCTTTGCAATCGAAGAACGTCTATTTTCATCAGGCGAGCTTTTGGCTGCGCCACACCTGATCGACATTGAGGTGCTGCACGCTGTACGCCGGTTCCACCGTGCAAACCTACTGAGTTGCGAACGCGCCGAACAAGCCTTGGAGGACTTCGGAGGCTTGGCGATCACCCGCTATGGGCACGAACTCCTGCGCTCCGAAATATGGCGCCTGAGGGATAACCTGACCGCCTACGACGCCGCATACGTGGCTCTTGCCGCGCTACTCGACGCGCCGATTATTACTTGCGACGGCAAGCTCGCTCGTTCGAAAGGGCACAATGTCGCCTTCGACCTTTTTAAGGTGACGGTGACTTAATCGCGTGGAGAAATCAGCAGGGCAATTATCGTCGTATAAGTAACTTCCGGGCACGTTTCTTGGGTAGCAGTTCGCAAAGCCCGTTCAGGACCCTGAGGTGACGTCAAGTTCGGTTCCAATCGTTCACCCAATCAATGGCCCTCAACCGCAGAAAAAAAGTCCCAAGCCGAAGTGACTCCCATACCCGAGCGTGATGGGGCCTTCTACAGGTACCGGGAAGATAATCTCAAGGAAAGCTCCAATGGGGTCGTGCCGCACCTCACGTCCACGTGACCGGAATCGATGGAAGTGGAGTACCCTGCGAACGGATCCCACCGACGAGACTTCCGGCAGCGGCGAAACCTTGATGTCCGCTGCATCAAATCCAAAACTCGTATCCATTCCAACCCTCTTGACGAGGCGCCGAATTTCTACCGGATACCCGCGGTCCTTCAGGTGACCTGCTGCCAAGAATGGCGTCGCGCTCCGCCAGTGAGTCGAACGTCCGAAGATGCGCGAACGACCCTTAAAATCGGGCGGCTTGCCAAAGCCCTCCAGAGCCAGTCGCTACTCCTTCGCGTTTGCGACCGAGGTTTCGCCATCTTCTACCCGTCGCTTCGGACCGAGCCAGAGGCGTGTGATACGGTCCAGCTTGCCACGAATGTCGCGGTTGATCCCCCCCGCGATAAATACGGAGATATGGTCGATCAGCCCGTCCGAGTCCGTGTCCTCCGGGAGCCAAAAAGCATGGCTGTGCGACGGGTCCCGGAGCGGTTTGCCGTCGCCATCGCGACCTGAAATCTGCCATGGAGCTTTCGGAACTCGGCGACCGGATACGCTGTCTTGCCGCCAACCAAATTTTGAGAGCGCGGCGAGTCGCATGAGTTCCCCAATCTTTACAGTGTCCTCGACACGTGGGCGGGGACGGCCAGCAAGGAGAAATCGTGCGACCGTGGGTGCGTCGGAATCGGAATGCTCACGTACTCGGCGAGAACGAACGCGCGGAATTAAACCAACGGCTGCGCTCTCCTCTCGTGCGTAGAGGAATTCGCGAGCCCCAGGCGGGCGCAGCCAGCCCCGATCCTGCAAATCTGCCGTGTCGAGGGAAAGACGGCACGATCTCGAATCCTATCCGGTCGAGTAGCGCGAGATTGCGGGTTGCTTGTCGGATCTTGTAGGCGCCGTAGTAAAGTTCGTACGCCACGGGCGCCGGCATGGCGATTTCCGCCGGCGCGTGGCGGCGCACGCGCGCCAGCAGCGGCGGCGATGTCTTATTGAGCAAAGCGATGCAGGCGTTGGTATCAAGAAAATAACGTATCAATCGAATGCGCCATCAAGTTCCGGTTGAGAAGGTAGTTTCGGCTGTTCGCGTCCCGTGGCGAAGAAGTCCTCGGAGAACTCGCCCGCGATGGCGTCGAGCCATGCCCAATCGGTCTCGACAGGCTCCAGTATCACTGCGGCGCCCTGCTTGCGGATGCGCACTTCGTCGCCTTTCATCCGAAATTCCTTCGGTAGACGCACAGCCTGGGAGCGACCGGACCAGAATAGCTTGGCGGTTTTGGACATTCGACGATTCTCTGCGAGAGATATCTCACTATGGGGCGGGGTGATTCAAGTCCACGGCGCAAAAGATCGCATGTTCGGCGTCCTACGCCGAACGAGTTGCGAGAACGCCTGCGACGGCGGGAACCTCTTCAGATTACCTCGGCCGAAGCCATTCGGGAGTTGCGTGGTCGCGGCAATTCGAGATATCGCTGCGATGCTTGTGATTGACGCTTCGACAGTCATAGAGTTGTTTATCACGACGCCGAGCGTCTTCGCGGTTGAGGAATATCTACTTTCGTCGGGTGAGTCCTTCGCGGTGCTTTATCTGATTGAGATCGAAGTATTACGGGTAACGCCCAGATTCCATTACGTTGGCATTGATCGAGTCCAATTTGCGACTCAATATGCCTGTTGCCAAACAATCTCCGCTGGCCCAAAGGTGCCATAACCGCCTTGATCGGACCGGCGGATAGCTGACCGGAGGATAGTGGAGATGCCCCATGAACGGTACCAACGGTGGCGATTCGATGTTGTAGGGTGATCGTAGGCATGCGCTAGTAGTGATTTAACGGCGAATGGCGAGGCTGGCTTGCACCAGATCGGCCAAGAGTAATAACCGGACTTCCACTTTCCTGAACATCCTTGCGTAAGCGTACGGTCTCGCCCAGCAAAGACTGGATTCAGACTCAATCCCAAAACGGCCAGCGCTTCGGGACCGGGATTGGTCAGTTTCTTTTCCGGCCCGGGATTATTAGCCCTAAGCGCGTAGACCCGATCATCGGTGACGTCCCATCCAAGAGACGGGAGTTTGCTTTCGTAGCGCCACGGACCTGTGAGACCTGTCACGATTTCCTCGCGCACACCGTCGCTCAGCACCTTGCGAGCCATGTCCAAAAACTTCTGATTTCCCGCCGCAAAGTAGAAATCGGAAGGCTTCGCTACACCTTGTCCGTCCAAGCTTCCTTCGGCCACCAGGGCGGTAGCCAGATAGCCGCTCCAGTCGCACCGGGCTGCTTGGCTGAGATATGCTCTGATGTCATCGGGTACCAGTTTGAGCTCGTCACCTTTCGGCATTTTCGACCCGTCCGTCCGTTTGGGATTGGCGGCCAAACTGTTCCGCCAATGACTAAGCGCCTCTAATACCCGATCCGCGATCCGGTCAACGGTGAACCCTTCATCCATGATTGCATGTGGTGTGATGTCGTCACTCCACCACAGTCGCGGTTGCTTGTCTTCGTTCGCGAAAGCTACCTGTACGCCGAGGGCTGCCAGGAAGCCCAATGGGTTCGTGCCCTCAAGCGCGGCGAGATGAGTTTCATTCATTCGTGCTTTGCCTCCTCCTCGCTTTGCCGGTGGTCGGCCAAGCGCAGAATAGCTTCGAGCCAAGCTAATCCGTGGTATCCGTAGTATTCGACCAAGCGCCAGAAACGCTCGGCCATGTCGAGGGCCAAGGAACTCTCCGCCAAGTCAGAGTTCGCTTCCATAAAGTGCCCGTCTAACGTGTAGGAGAGTTGCTGCGGATTCGGATCTTCAATGATCGGCGGCAGCGGACGCCCCCAACCGTGGTGGGTTCCAACCAGATGGAGGACCAGATCCTTATCGTGAGCGGGGCTGAGAACCTCACCATTGGACTCGATCATTGCCACGCTGGCCACCTCGTGCCGCATTCCCTCCGGGTAGTACTTCCAAACCCTGCGTGCGCGCGGTAATGACTTGGCCAGCGGTTCTCCCCGCCGCATTTCCAGTTTCACCAGGTCGCCGCCCACCAACTGTAGCTGGAAGCGTCGGTCCACCTTGCCGAGATCATGGAGCCGCCCGGCCAAGCGCAGATCGTCCACAATCTCTGACGGTAACCCCAACCGCTCGGCGATGCCTCCGGCACGCTGACCAACGTCATCGAGATGCCGTCTCAATAACACCCCCGCGCCCGTGAGGGACCCAGCTACATCCGAACCGTCCATGGTGGTCGCGTCCACCACTGGCTTTTTCGTTGATTGGTACCGTTCGGTCAAGATGTAGTAGCCACTGGCCGAGTCATCATCATCGACCCCGACTGCGGTCGCTTCAAAGGTGCGACCCAACTTCTCAATGCTCTTGCGTATCCACTCGGGCCGTTCACCCTGTTCAGCAACTTGATCCTTGAGCCAATCGGCAAGACGCTCAGAAATGGGTGCTTGAGCTTCCAATTCGTCGTTCAATCTGTCGGAAGGGGTTGGCGGAGAATCCACATACGGCAACCTCGGGTCGAGGCGCAGCGTCGTCCTGCGTCCGTATTCGATCTGTGCCGAGTCGCCCAAATCCGCTACCGGCTTGCGTGAAGACGGATCCCACGTTCCCGCGGTCAGTCCGCCTCGCGCCGGGTCCACGATGAGGACATCTCCCGGACGGACGTCCCCGAGCTTGACATGATCCTCGGCACCCTCACCGAATCCAGCCCAACGCACCCAGTCCTTGGGCTGTAGATTGGCCGAGGATCGAACATCCTCCGAATCGTTTGCCTGCGCGACATCGGCAATGTCCACTTCCATGTCGCCAGCCAACCATGACCTTACGGCGGCGATGGGAACCTGGATGAATTCAGCCTGCCTTGGAGGAACCAGGCGCAACGCATCCGAGGATCGATCCCAACGCCAAAGGATCGAAACATCCGCCGGGCGGTGTTGGTCGATGCCATGCAGAAACCAATCGACGGTGGGTTGCACAATGGGCTCGGGGCAGGTTTGAACCCACGCGTCCATTTGGGTCCCAAGAAGCAGCGGAGCCTGTGCTCTTGGCGCAATGGCGTTGCCGGGGAAGTTACTCAGAGATGTCGGGCCAATGTCCACCAATCCATCCTCGGAGCGGCGCTCGAGTTCCTCCCATGTCACTCTGGTCGAATCGCCGTAAATTGGGTCGGGTTTTCTTGCAGCGACGACCGATCTGGGACCCAAGATCCAGGCCTTAGCCGGAGAGCCGGTTTGTTCCGAGCACGTCCCTCGGCGATCGAGCCGTCCGAATCTTTGGCGAAGGCTGTCCACCGCCGCGCACTCGGTGATAAGGGCGTCAAAGCTGAAGTCAGCACCGACCTCGATAGCCTGTGTCGCCACCACAATATTGAGTTGGTCGCCGCGCCGGTCGCCGTCGGGATCGACGAGAGGACCAATTCTGGCTAGCGCATCGATCCGGTCCAGCGGTCGCATGCGCCCTGTAATCAGATGTGTCGAATAGCCGGCGCGATCTAGCACGTCATAGGTCTCGCGAGCCGTGCGCACTCGGTTTACCACCACGCCGACATTGCGACTCTGGGAGTCGTCCTTGCGAATAGGCGCGTTGATCGATTTGACGATCTTGAGAACGGTATCCGGTATCGCGTTGTGACTCCGCACCGACATGATCCGCGCTCGTTTGGCGGCTTTCACGCGGCGACGCAATTCTGCGCATCCCTCCAAATCACTCATGGAATCCAGCGTGAAACGCTCAGCGTTTTCATTGCTCGGTGTGGCCGACATCTCGACCACCTCGAACCGTCGCGGCAGCGGTCCGGACGGCAATGCAGCGGCTTGGGCAAGCGTCTCCGCGAAAGGCACGCTCAGATGTACTTCATCCAGGATCACGAGGCAGTCGTTGCCGGCGAGCCCCGCGTGAATGGGGCGCATGCGCGGCGAGACTCCGTAGCCTCGGAACAATAGGCGCGAGCCGAACTGGTCCACGGTGGAGACAACGACCCAAGGCTGATCCGGTCTGTGCGTCCAATTGCCATCAATGGGGACTCCACCGCGTAACGCGGCAACGCCCAGGGGTTCGCCGCCGCTCAATCTTCGCAACCGGTCCCGGACCCTTACCAGACCGGGCGTACTGCCCTCTTCTATCCGGTCTCGAATTCGCTGTGCGCGCTTGCAAACCTGATCGACAACGATCCGCCGGTCTATAACGAACACGACCCGCCGGGGAGAAATCTCCGGTTGCGCGGCCATCGCGAACACCGCGGTATCGAGCACGGCAGTCTTGCCGGTTCCAGTCGGCAGATCGATAACCTTCGGCCATGCTCGCCGATCAAGCACCTGTGCCGTAAGTCGCTGCTGCCACGGGAACGGCTCGTCGCCGTGGATATCCCTGAAGAATGCAGCGAAATCGTCGGACGTCAACTCGCCGGTCGCGGAAGACGCGAATCCGGCGTTTGGATCGGTATCGGAGTTACTCATCAACGCCGTCCTTGGTGTCTTCTGGCGCATTTGCTATAGGGGCCGGCCGCATCAACCCCAGGCCAAGAAACCTTCCCGCGCCTAGCATCAATGGACCGGCGACGGAATGATTGAAGGTTACCGATGCATGAACCAGTTGGCGTCGAACCGGCCTGCCGTCCTGCCCGTTCTGGCTGAACGAAGGGAAACGGCTAGCTGGACGGGAACCTACAAGGAACGGGCTAAGAGAGACTTCTACAGACGATGGTTCGGGCAACCCAACATGGTTGCAGGCCAACGCCACTGCCGACTCAGCCAAAGCCCACGCCTTGGCCCGGGCCGCGGCAGTACCCCCGCCAAGACGGCCAGGATGTTTAGGTAGCGCGATGGGGGTGGCTGAAACCCATCGGTGAGAAGTTCTATTCCAAACGTCCGGACGAAGTGAAACCAGCGTGGTGGGGTCCTGCTGCCTGTGAAGGTGGAGCACTCCCCGCTTTCCCAATGTGAGCGTCAGGGCATCATATTTGGTCCTTTGCTCCTCCCAGTTGCCAATGGCCCGATATGCGGCTCGACGCGCCACATCGCTGACGGTATCCGGCACGGATACCGCCATCCCTAGAAGCCGGCCATCGGCATGCTCGAAACCCACGTAGGGAAGCGGAAGAAACGCCATGTGCGGCGTAGCCGTCGGGTTACCATTTGCCAGATGACCGCTCACCTCTTCAGGTATCGGATCCTCGGCGTAGCAGAATAGGGCCGCGCGCATTGCGGTCGCCAACTCCACCGTCCTCGTCGCGGGAAAGGACCGGGAACTGTGTGTGAACTCGAACACGATCCATTGTCCAGCGGTATTCGGTCTGTTCTCGCTTTCTGACTGCCGCGCGGCTCCTGCGACCGCTCGGTAGCGAATTTCCGTGTAGGGCAGCGAGCGGGGCTTGGAACCCCCATGCCGTGCAAACTGCCGCTCGAGTTCGGCGAGCTGGCCGCGCCGAACGGCACGCATGCTGCTGCCGCCATCGCCGATCTCGAACGTGGCGTCGGGCCGGTCCGCGATCAACCGGCATGATACAAACGAGGAGGAATGGCCCAATCGGGTAACCCGGCGGAGCAACCGATCGAGAGCCTCGGCCACACCATCCGGAGCGGGAGCATCCCAAAGAAAGCTCACCCGGGCGGTGTCAGGCGTGACGGATGGATAGAACCGTCCCTGCTTGCTGCGCTGGTCCGGCAGCATCGCTACCGCGGCAGACGGATTGGTATTGCCAGCACCGCCCACTTGGCCCTCGACTTCTCTCACCTTGGTCAGCTTGCGCTCAATCTGCGCCGCCTTCTTCGTGACTTCGCCATCGGAAGCAGCAAGTTCGGCGTGGAGTTCGGCGGCCAACCCGGATACGCTGCCAGCTCTTCGTTCATACCAGTTCCTGGAGATAACGGTAGTGTCGTTGACCGGCACGAAGTGAGGCACCGCCTTGCGCGGCACAGCGTCGGTCGCCGCAATCGCCGGCGGCGCTTGTGACTCGATCCACTCCAGAGCGGCGCGCTCGGCGCCGTCCGGCTCGTCGGCGTCGGCCCATGCGGCCACGAGCGCCGAGAACAGGCGTGCCGGGTGGGGAGGCCATTCGGGCTGCCGACGATCATTGTGGCGCGTTGCCACAAACCGGCCGGTCAGGAAGTTCACCTCGATACCGAACTTCTCGGCGGAAGACATCGGTCACTCCGCCATCTTTTCGGTTGCAGAAACCTTGCGACTGCGCCGAATCAACTCCAACAGCTTCGGGGCGGGCACAAGTCTGATCTCATCATCTGCCCAACCAATTCCCGCCGCTGCCGCGTGCGCCGCCGCCTCACCGAGAATCCGTGAGGCGGCAATTCGATCGACTTCCACTACCTCTCCGGGGGAGCCGTCACGGCGCAGCAACTCAAGCTTCGGAGGGTGCGTCGGGAGCAGCAAACAGCGCGACCGGAGGTCGAAGTCCATCTCGTGCTGATACGCGATAGCCGCGATGCCAAGCGCCGCTACCGCCGTGTGCGCGGCTGTCTCTGCCTCGCGAGTGTAGCCTTTACATCGCAGTCGTCGGAGAGCGGCAAAGGAAATAACCGTGGTCTGCAGGGCGCTCGAAATGGTGACCCCGCCAGCCTGAGCGTCAATTGACGGAGGGATATTGCCATGATTGATCTTGGAAGGCTGCCCAGGCTCGCCCTTCACACTCTTTCGGGAGGCAAAGACAAGGATTCCTTTACTGTCCCTCTCGGCATGCTCCGGATCATGGGTCCACACCTCATTCGGGTCCGCGCTATTGTAAACCCGATCGGTTGGCGCAACCTTCTCCGTCTGTAGTGGATCAATGCGGCTGCGGACTTTACTGCCGATCGACGCATCAAAGCCTACGATCTCCGACACATAAGCCCTCTGGAACTTGGACCCGAGCCCACCTTTCGGGCCGGTCGAGTCCCACATGCCGAACAACAGGGAGGTTGGCGAATACCTGAACAGATCGGTCGCATTGCGCGGTGTGGCATCGGTGATTGCGCGGCCAACATCTGAAAGCCTAAATAGCGTTCCGTCGAGCAGGCTATCGCGGAAGATTGCGTCGGCCAGTCGATGGGGCGCTTCCAGTACCGTCAGTTTCTCAAAATCCGTTGCGCCGCCGTCGTCAGAGAAATCGACATAGGGCACGGGGAAGACCAATTCACCTCGATCCCAACCGTCGAGCAGCGCGAGCTCCGCCCGGTTTGCCTGTGACGCAACAGAATCCAACAGCACCGTGGTCGACACCGCGTCGCCGCTGCCCACTTGACGCTCTTCTACGGCGTACTTGTGGTCCGGGCGACCGTCCACGGCGTAGGAAGGCGGAAAGACCTTGTCGCCTTCACCGCCGGCGGGTTGCAGCGAAATGCGGGATCTTAGGGCTACGGCGTCACCCGCAGCGGCGTCGCGGAGCCGCTCGAATGTAAGTTGGGTCATTTCTCTCTCCTTTTGAGGTCCTTGATGTAAGCTGATTGATATGAGGGCCGCGGCGGTAACTCGCGAGGTCTTGACGAAGGCGATGCATGGATCTCATCGTTTGAAAATGCTTCACAAGCGAGGTCCTGAAATGATCCTTCGACCGAAATAGAGATGGTTTCCGATCGTTTCATTGAGACCTTGATGCGGCAGTGTTGTAAGGTTCCAAAGTCAGGATGCAGGGCCATTGAGGACTCTGTGTTATTCGCGTTGGTGACTATGATGGGGACTGTGAGTGGAGAATTCAAGCTTTAATCTGACAACACCTGCTAAGATGTTCTTCTACAGATGGGTTGGCATCCTCATTGAAGCGCAGGAGTCGTGAGATTACCGATGCGATATGCTAAACCTCTCCGGGCCCCACTTGGGGCCCGGCCACGTTATGCAGACGGATTCATCGAACTCCGCCAATGGTCGAACGTTCACCGCCAAAACTCATGGAATGAGGTCACGCCATACCGCCAACGAAACATTAAAGCAGGCTGGGTTGGGCAAACGATTCTAGCGCACTTACAGGCGGCCTCGCGCTTGGATTGTCCCTGCCAGCCAGTCTCGTGTTCGTAAACACGCGGCACCCCGGTATGAATGAGGTTCCACCTACTCTGGCCATGCCTGGCCAGCACAAGCATTCCCGTTTTTCCAAGCGTGCCATCGCTCATGGTTGGGCATCATTCAGATATCGCGCCGGGGATTAACTTTCAAGGCGCACTGCGTCTCAACTCAGGTTCAGAAGAAATCGCCAGGCAGGGACGATGTCGATCGTCCCCGAGCCAACGGAGATTTTCTCGCCGCCGGCGCTTCGGGTAACGATCACGCCTGAGGGCAGGTCCAGGTCGGCCATGGCGTCGCGAAGGGCGGCGATTTCCCGATGGCGGGTCTTTGGATCCGCCAGGGACTCGCAGACCTGGACCAACAAGCGGGCGCCATCGTTCATTTCGGCGACGAAGTCCACTTCGCGGCCGGCCTTGGACTTGTAGTAGAAGATGCGCGGCGTCACCCGGCGCAGAGCCGTGAATACCAGGTTTTCAAGCAGGTGCCCGGAATTGACCAAGATGCCGGAAGAAACCGACTTGACCAGGGCATGGTCAACGCAGTAGATCTTCTTCGGGTTGGTGTTGGCGCGGGCGAGGGATGCATCGAAGATGCGTACCGTGAATAGAAAAAATGCATCCTCAAACCAGTCGAGGTAGTCCGAAACCGCCGATTTCGGCGCCCGATGGCCAAGCGACTTCAGGTAGCCGGTGAGCCTGTTGACGGAATAAAGGGAAGCGGTGTTGTTCACCAGCCAATGCGCGAGGTCCGTGACGGCTCGCGGGTGGGCCACATTATGGCGCTCGACGAGGTCTCGAAACAGCATCGCCCCCCAGTATTCCTGGTGGGTCTTGATACGCAGTCGGCGGTCGAAAGCGGTGACTTCCGGGAAGCCTCCGCTTTCCCAATAGTCAGCCAGCGCCCGTCCGATGAGCAGTCGGCGGCGCGTGGACAGCGGATCGCGGCTGTCGATGCCCTTGAAATCGAGGAACTCGCGGAATGAGAACGGCAACAGTTCCCAGGACAGCGCTCGGCCCCGCATTTGAGTGGCGATCTCGCGAGACAGCATCCGCGCCGACGAGCCGGTGATATAAACCTCGCACTTTTCGGTGCGCATGATGCGGTCCACAAACGATTCCCAGCCGGAAACGACCTGGATCTCGTCGAAGAAGCAGTAAATCTTTTCCGTGTTCTTCTTTTCGGGGTAGAGGGAAAAATACGCTTCCAGCACGGACGCGAGGCCCGTGCGTCGCAGATCCCGCAAGCGGTCGTCGAAGAAATTCAGGTACAGGATATTCTCGCGCGGAACGCCGCTGCCCCGCAGCTTGCGGATGATCTGGAACAGTAAGGTGGACTTGCCGCTACGCCGTGGGCCGATGCATACGGTGGCCTTGCCGGGCGCAACGGATATCTCCACGCGGCGAGGGATCCCCGTCACCAACTCGGCCTCCTGGAAGTCCAGGATGATTTCCTTCAGGGAGTCGATCATGCCAATCCAGTTATAGTTATGCCTGGATCATGTCTTAACTAGAAAGGAATATTTCCAGTTTCAAGAAAAAATAGCAAGCACCCCAGTAGGGAGGGACTTGCGCTGTAGCGAATTTCGTTGCTGACGGCCGGACGATTCGTTCGAAGGCGCCAGTAGGGGAAATGGCGAATATGACATCAATGCCTTGGCCGGAGCAGTCCGTTACCGTGAAATCGCGGTAACTGATCGCTCCCCCCACGGAACAAATCGATCAACCTTGCTCCGACGCCGCCACCGCGCAGTTCAGCCGTTCGAGATCGGGCGCGGCGCCGGCGGCTTGCGGATCTCCGGGCGAAGAACGGATCAACGAGCGCATTTGCAATATGTCCTCGGCATACTCGGCGAGCCGCCGTTTGTAGCTGTTGCGGTTCTTGGTGCAAACGAGGGTGAATGGCCGGCCACGGCGTTCAGTCACATGATCGATATCCAGATTGCACCCGTCGATCATCCGATGCAGATGCTTGCGCAGCTCTTTTCGTAACGGGAAACGCTCGGCTCCCGAGTCGTGGCTGTTACAGAATGCCTCGAGTTGCACGCAGATATCGCAACCGCAGGGGATACTGGCGGAAATTGTCCAGTCGCGGGGCTCTTCGGGGAACGCGGAACTGCGCGCGAGTAGAACATCCGCTGCATGGCGCCACAACTTGGCGAAGGCCGCGGTGTTCGCAAAGCCGTCTTCCTCGCGCAGCGTCTTCAGCGCGGCCGGTAGGGCGCGGTCCGAGGACACAATTCCAGGGCACTTGGCGATGGCTTCCGCGGCAGTTTCGGCTTCGCTAACCAAACCGGAGCGCCAAGCCAGGGCGAACAGGTCCCGGATGGCCTTTTCGCCGATGGGCTTGCGGCTCGGCTGGCGTTGCGGTTCGGCTTGGTCAACTGAGTTCTCCAGAGAAGACAAGGCGTGAATCATTGCCCGAACACCTTGTCGGAGCACCGCTTGCCATTTGCCATCGGCCGAGTCGCGGTGTGTCTTTTCAAAGCGGCGCAAGAAGGCGATCACGCCCCCCGGACGACGCGTAAAGTGCGCTTCAATCAACAACGGCACGAAGCCGCCCGCGTCTTCCGTCCCGATGACGGCCATGGCGTTGGCCAGGGCGGCGCTCTCGCCGCCACGGTATTCGGCGAGCGTCACGTCGCGTAAAAAACGCGACAAATGGGTCGCATCGCCAATGGCGGTCAATAATTCAAGCATCCTGACGCGGCTTTTTTTGTAGCGGCGGTACGGCGTATCGGATGGCCAGGTGTCGGTCAGCCGCGAAACCAGACCGCTGATCCGCTCGTCGGCGATATTGTCCGCTTGCGCGAATTCTTCCGCTACCCAGGCAACGGCGCCGTCAAAGTCGGTACCGGCGAGGATGTTCAGCGTTTTCGATTTCGGCCAGATTACGAACGCGGCGTGGCGATAGGCGCGCTCCAGGGACACGCCTTCGTTACCGGACGCTTCATTCAGCCATTGCTCGTCCGGGTCGGCGTCATCGAGGGCGCCGCAAGGCAATAGCTCGTTGGCCAGCAACGGGATTTTGCCGAAGGGCGGTGAAGTTCCCCGGCAGGTCCAGCCAGCGAGCCAGCAGGCGCTTTCGTAGATCTCGTCGATCTCCATATCGTCAACATCGTATGGGTTCCAATCCCAGCTATCGACATAGTCGCCCCGTACGGTCGCACTGCCGCATTCCTCAATATGGACGATGGCCGCATACAATTCGCAGTCCGCGCGCTCCGTGGCCGGCGCCAGGACCTGCGCCAAAGCGGCGTCGCCGTTCTTCAACGCATCGAAAGACAGCCCGGCCTCGCTGTACTCGTGCTCAAGCAGCCATACCAGCTTGTCCGCGGCGCTGTCGTCGTTGCTCCACTGAATGAGTCGATGGGTAATTCCGTCCACCTGCTCGGTGTAGTCCGGCGCCTGCGTCGGCGTTTCCGAGTCGCCGGCTCGCAGGCACAGATTGAATACGAGCGACAGCCGGTAACCGTCCAGGACAGGCCGCGTTTCATGCGCGCAATCGGCGTAGAACGCGGCGAAGGCCAGTTCGGACGGCTCGTCGGCGCGCATGTCGATAACGGCTTCACGCTCACCGTGGCGAACGATCAACTCACCGCCGGAGCCCGCAACCGGTAATGAGATGACGAGCGTCGCGATCATGCCATCCTCTTTCTCCGTGTCGCGGTGCGCCGAGAAAAAGCCCCCGGGTTCGTAGATGAGCAGCTTGTAGAGCCGCGCGTCCACCCGGTCGCTCGGGCAGCCAAGCCCTTTAGCCGCGGCATCGACAACACCTGCAAGCGTTTTTCGCCACGCAGGTCCGCCCAGTTCAATTTTCTCGGCGCCGACCTGCCAGCAGTCCCGCACCGAGGTGTCCACTATCGTATCGGGGCCCTTGCCGTAAGGAGCGCGTTCCGCCGTCTCCATTACGGCAAGAAGCTGCGCTTCGGGGACCGGGAACGAAAGCATCCCGACACCTTCGATCTCCAGCCGGGGCATGGCAACGAACGACTTCCCATAGGTGCAAAAGTCGCCCGAGCGATCGACGGAAAGCAACAGCTTCTCAAGCGCGGCGTAGTCGCGTCCGTACTCAATATCGAAACCCATGGTATGTCCTCATCGCGCCAATGCGTGTCGGTTCGCCGAAGCAAAGCCTCGCCCCGTCGTGGAGTAACGAAACCGCGCCGCCGACCCGCGAGATTCTCACGTCAATTGACTGCGCCAGTCAGAATATATCCCGTGCCGCGGGCCCCATCGGCAGCGTCGCGCCGTTAATCTCAATTACGCCGTTCTCGTACGACCCCCGAAATCGATAGCCCGTTTCGGTTTCCTCGAGCATCCCCTGGCCCACCAGGCCGATCAGCGTCCCGCGGGCCTGAGCCTCCAGAAAGGCAGTGTTTTCGCCCGCGTCGAAGGCATCATGGACATCGCCCGGCAGCGATTGGGCTATGGCTTGAACGGCGATCCACTGGGCAAGGTCGCGATCGACATCCGCTTCCGCATTCACCGCGACCAGGCGCGGCCAGATGTCCGAATTCAGCAGCGTGAACAGTGGTTGCGCCGGCAGCATCTCGTTGTCAACACGAATATCGACCGTGGCGCCCAGCGTGCCGCCGTTCAGGTTGAAGCTGAGGGGTCCGAGCGTCAACTCGGGCTCCGCCATCAATACCCGGTAGATAATCGGCTCAAATGTTGAAACCATCGCCTCTGCGTCGAGCGTTTCCGGGGCCATTCCCGCGATCTCGAAGGCCAATTCCAGGTAGGCGGTCATCGCGTCCAGGTCCAGATTTCGCATGGCAAACTCAAATCTGGCGTCGGCGACGTCGACCCCATCTCCACTGATCGAGTCCGCGAAAATCGCGGCGGTCGAGTCGATTTGGACACCTGTCTCATTCAGTTCGGCTTGGTTACTCGCGCCAACCGTGTCGGCCGCAATGGCAAATCCGGTGTCGGCAACCGTGCCCTGTAGTTGGCCGACCGACAGATCCGAGAAGCCTGTCCAAATGTTCGGTGCGATTCTGCCGCGGTCCATGGCGACGACCAGATTCTCGGCCACGACCGTGGTGTCCGCGATCGTCAATTCAATTCTCTCCACCCGGCTGTCGCCGACCTGGCGTTGCCGCGCGGCGTCATAAGTGCCCTGACCGATTGTGCCCGACCAGGTGAAGGTGCCCTCCGGTCTCGCTATCGCCATCGCCGGAATCGTCCACCGCAACGACGTGCGACTCGATAACCCGAAGCGCGCGCGAACTTCGCCGAGATTCTCCATGCCCAGAATCCCGAGCAGGATGTCGAGCCCGGCGGTATCCGGGTCCGCGCGAATCACCGCATCGGCCACACCGATGCCCACGCCGCCGGCTGTAAACACGGGTCCGTGATTGACGTCCACGGACAAGTCGATGGTTCGGTCGAGCAGATCCTCGTCGATCAACCCGGCCAATACCGCCCGGTAGGTCGTGCCGATCGCCGCCGTGACCGTTGCGTGACTGCTCCGCCAGCCGCGCTGGTAGTCGGTGAGTGTGAATTGCAAAAGCGATTCGTCGACCAGCGCGGTGGTTATCGTGGTGATGCGGCTCTGCGCCAGCATGCCGAGAAGCGCGGGGGATCCGCCGGCAACGATGGCGAGCAGGACTACGGCGACAGCGGTTTTTTTCACGGCAGGGGTCCTGGGTGCGGCGCGGATCGGCTTACCGCAGCCATTCTACGGGACGCGGGAGGCCCCCGATAGGCGCATATTTCGGTTGGGAATCAGGTGCGAGAAGGATGTGCGGTTGACAGGCCATATAGTGTGTACTATATATGACACATGACGCAATTTGGCAAGTGTGTCCGGACGATCCGAGAACGCTTGCGTCGGGAGGACCGACGCTTTTCGTTGCGCCAAGTGGCTCAGCGCATCGGGGTCGAGCCGGCCTATCTGAGCAAGATCGAGCGAGGCGACGTGGCGCCGCCTTCCGAGGCCACGACGGTCCGGCTGGCGCGGGAACTGGGTGAAGACCCGGACGTGCTCCTGGCGATGGCGGGGAAGGTATCGGGCGATCTGCAGGAGATCATTCGCCGGCGCCCCCGACTGTTCGCGGAATTGATCAGGCAACTGAAAGAGGCACCCGACGACGCCATTCTCCGAGTGGTGCGCGAGGTGCGTGACGGAGAGTGGTAAGGAGGACTGTCAATGATCACGCTCGAAAATGATGTGTTGAAGTTTCGGTTTCCGGAGGTTCACAAGAACGCGCGCTGCTCGATCGAACTTCAGCGAACCTTGCGCATTCCCGATGACGACAAGGTCTATCCGCTGCCGCCGGGCCTGGGCCGCTTCCCGTTGCGGCACCTGGACGACTATGCGGCGCGGTTGCCCGAAGCGTGGGTTCGCCGCGGCGGCGTGGTCGTGCCGATGCACCAGGCCGAGGCCATGTGGATCAACTTTGACTCAGGATACGGGTATCCGCTCGATTATCCGTTTGCGGTCAAGGTTGCGACGGGAAAGATCTGTGCGCTTACCGGTGACGCCTGGGTCAATCGCCTGAACCGCGACCCGCAAGATTACGTTGTGGTGCCTGAGCAGCCGTGGCTCGATGGCTACTGCGTCGAAACGGGGGTCATTCGTCAGTTCGTCGCCATGCCTTTGAGCGAGGGCTACACGGTGGAGGAGCAGCTCACAGGTGCCGCGACACACGGTGGAATACAAATCGTCGCCTATCCCATGAAACGGGAGCGATATGAATCGCTCGTCACCGAGAGTGCACGCGCGCCCTCGACCCTGTGTTCAATGAGCCCTGGCGCGAGCATGGGGCTAGCGCCAGGAGGACGAATGAAACAGGAAATCTATGACGATCCGTATGGTCTGGATGCCTGGGACCAGCGGCACGCCAGCCGGTGCTTCGTCAGCATCGTTAATTCCGTTCAATGGATGGCCGTGACCGGTGCGCAGCCGCCGGATAGCCCGCCCACGGCCAAGACGTACACCGAAATGGGGCTCCCCTGGTTCGACTACTACGGCGGCGATGCCGAGGCGGTGGCCGGCGCCGAAAAATTCAAGGCGATCGGCAGTGTCGCTCAAATCGCCGGGGGGGAAGGCATAATGCCGATGCCGGACAACGAAACTATCGACGTGACGCACACCATAAAGCTGGGCAATCACGGTGTGAGGCAAGTACGGGAAGGCGCTTTCGCCGAGCCTATGGATCATTGAATTGCAGGCCCGTGTGATTTTTGGATAGGCCTGGTTTATTCTCCCATGCGTCTGGCGAGATCCGAAGATGATGCATGTGCGCTATTATGATGATCCTCGAAGTGGACAACCTCACATCTATGGTCACAACGTGGCCGAGCACGAAGTTGAGGCCGTTCTGGATCGTCCAATGGAAGACCGTCCCGGCGAGCGAGGATCGAGGATCGCACTCGGGCAAACTAGCGCAGGCCGTTATTTACGAGTCGTGTATGTTCACGATCCCATTCCGAACTCGGTCTTCGTGATCACGGCGTACGAACTCGGACCAAAGGCGAAGCGAGCTCTTCGCCGCAGACGTAAGAGGGCACAATGAGCGAAGAACGCTTTCCAGCAGGATGGGATGAGAGCAGGGTTCAACAAGTGCTCGATCACTACGAAACGCAAAGCGACGAAGAAGCCGTGGCCGAGGACGAAGCTGCATTTGAGAACACCACTCACACAGCGATCGAAGTGCCAGTTGATCTCATTCCAGAGATTCGAGAACTGATCGCGAAACACAGGGCCAGTTGATCGATCATGCTACAAACGTGGAGATCGCGCAGAAAGTACTAAGAGTACTGACGCTGGTGACGGCTGGTCTGGCAGCCCTTGTATTTCCCGTCATGCTCTTTGCCATTCAGGGTCTCGGCGAGATCGATGTTGAGGCGGTGCTCTTTCTGCTGAGCTTCTACCTGACTCACCCGGTCTCAATTGCACTGATTTTCCTAGTGTCGTTCGGCAAGATTGCCAGTGGGCGAGGGACGAATGTGGCGACAGGCATTGTCGGACTGAACGTATTGTTGCTGCTCGCCATAGCGGCCATCGTGCAGGCCGGGGCGTTTACGGGAGATTCATTCGTTCCGCTGGTTGTTGCTGTTCCTTCCATTCTGTTCCTGCTCAACTGTTACATAGGAAGTTTCAGGGGACAGTAGCCGCTTCCGGTGGGGGTGACTCAATCGCTTTTCGTTTAGAGAGCGCAAATCCGGCGCGCGCCCAGACCCTATGGTCGACTACGCTCACGTCGGGGATAACCGACGCGCGTACTCTTGGCATTTTAGAAGGCTTAGTTGGGAGTGTCGCTGAGAATACTTTCGCAATCCCTGGCCAGACTGGCACCTGGACAGTTCATCAGCTCATCGCTAGAGACGGCACCAACATAGTCCGATTCGTGCTGAGTCGGGCGCTGCTTGACGGCGCATACACCCTGTCGGCAGGCGGTTATACGGCGGAGTTCCAAGGCGGAAGTTCGCAGTCGGTACCCGGTGTCGGTAACGGGCTCTATCAATTTCCAACTCTAAGCTCCAGCCAACGAAGCGAGTGGGCGGCCGGCAACCAACTGGCCGTGTCGCTGGTCGCGCATGAGCTTACCGTCCGCGTCGAGCCGGTCCAGACGGCGATCCGGGCGGGCGAGGACGCGCGGTTCCGGGTCGTCGCGAGCCATGCGCCCCTGCAAAACACCAACGTCAGGGTGCTCATCCACAAGCCTCTTTCATCCGTCTTGACCGACGTCTGGATCAACCCCGGCCGCACCGAGGCGATCTGCGCGCTGCCCACCGCGGTGGCGATCTGCGCGCTGCCCACCGCGGTGGCGTTGGCGGGTTCGGGCGCCGCACACGCGGACGGCTCGCGGGAACTCACCTACCGGTGGCGCATCGCGGACGCGTCGAACGGCGAGCTGACGGGCCTGAAACTCACTTCGGGTCCGAACCTCGAGGCGGGACTCGCGTTCGGGCACCGGGAGACCGGCCGCGGAGCACCGGAGGGTGCGATCGAACTCAACGGCTCGATGCGCTGGTGAATGTCAGGCTAACTCTGACGTGGATAACCGGTGAAAGTCCGGCGGGACGGTGCACGCGCTGCTGTTGACGTATCGCCAGTCGAATGCAGTGGGACTTTTGCCACGGGCTGCCAGGGAAGAGGTAGGTCACCAGGCAGCCCGCCGCGAAAGCTGCCAGCGGTCAGAACAATCACTTGGCTCCCATTCGAACCGTGCGCGGCTCGGTGGCTCGGCTCATCCGGCAATTCACGGTGCCGCAGTCGATGTCTTCGGAAGTCAGGCCCGGCGGATCGAAACCGTCCACGTGGGCTTCGTAGTAGTAGACGATGTCCTTGCCGTCGTTGTCGAGGAGATTGAACAGTTCCGCGTAAAGCGTGACTGAACCGAGTCGATAGGAGCCGCGGAGGTCGACCGTGGTGCTCGACCCGGCGCGGTGGGCGTTGTCGGGGGTCAAGGCGTAAGGGCCGAGGTAGCGCACCCGTAACGCCGTTTCCCAGTTGTCCCTTACGGCGGAAAAGCCAATCTGGCTGGCGTTCTCCAGCGAGCCCTCGATGTACCGGCCGTCCGGATTGTCAACGTAGTGGGCCTGGTTGTCGGTAAACACCGCGTCGATTCCCAGCCAGTTCATGGGCTTCCAGACCAGCGTCAACTCGTATCCTTCCCGATTCGATCCGCCCCTGGGTTCCACGGAGTTGGAGTCGCCGACAAAGATGAGTTCGCTGTCCAGGTCGAGCCCCCAGTAGGTGGTGATCAACTTGATATCGCCGACATCGAATCCCAGGCCGATCCTGTCGATTACGGTGCGGTTGAAGCGCCCGCCCGCGGTCACACGACGGTCGAACTGCCGATCGCTCGCTCCGGGACCTGCTCAGTCGGATGCCAGTCGCCCTCGTATCCGGACAGCGTGAAGGAAATCGAGCCGAAGTCGGTGGGCTTGAGGTATTTCCCCCAGACAGATACGTGCTCC
The DNA here is from genome assembly GCA_965237785.1 of Candidatus Rariloculaceae bacterium. Taxonomy (GTDB): domain Bacteria; phylum Pseudomonadota; class Gammaproteobacteria; order Steroidobacterales; family Rariloculaceae; genus UBA6522. Next base: position 2,526,237 of record OZ250159.1, on the reverse strand, counting down.
AGGTCCTCGTCCCGTCGCCGTGAATGGATCGGCGGCCGCAATGGCAAATGGGTGAGATGTAGGAGCTGGAACTTACTGCTGGCTACGGAATCGTTCGCGGGTTGGATCGCGTTCGCGCACGACCTGGCCATCGTCGCGAACGGCCTGAACGAACCGCAGATTCTTCTCCCGGTAGCCCACGCGTCCCGTGAGTTGAATGACCATGCCTTCCTCCAGGGACTCGAAGTCAAAGCCCTGGCGCTCCAGCGCGATTCGGGCGAGCATTTCCACCAACCACTCCTCAGCGTCGCCGGCTTCGTTTTCGACCTGAAGAACGAAGGTGCAATGCGGATTAACCCAACGCAGATTCGTGATCGTGCCCTCGAGGATGATTTCCTCCTGGGTGAAATTCAGCGCCACCGAATGGTGCGCCTGCAGCAGGGCCGGCACGCAGGTCAGGAGTCCAACCAGAATCAGTCGAGGTATCGGCATGACTCGAATCCTATCATTCCTGACCCGGATGGTCGGGTATGCAACCGTAGACGGTGAAACCGAAGTCCGACCTCAAATAGCGATTTTGCGATTCGACCGGGGCCGCAAGCGTGATGGCGTCCACGTAGCGGATTTCCACCACCAGCCGATCCTGCTCATCCCTGTGTATTCGCTCAATGCTGCGCAACGCTTCGGAGTGGGGAATATAGCGAAGCAAGGTGGTGATATAGCCCGGCGCGTAATCGACGGTTTCGATCACGAGGACATCGTCCTCGTACCAGCCGATGGAATGACCCATTGTCGGCATGGATACGCCATCAAGATTGACCGTGCTGGGTTCCGGCTGCAGCGGGTGACCGCGCTGATCGAGGTGGACCGTTCGCGTCAGATCGAACATCTCGTAGCGGATGACGACGCGGTCGTCAAACTGGCTGATCTCCACCGTTGTATCCGGTTCGTCCCAGGCTCTTCCAAGGCCGGACGGAATGCAAAAATAGCTGGGGTCGTCGGTGGACGGATCGTAGGCATCGAAGCGGCGCTGCCCTTCCTCTGTGTACTGGGCGTCCGAGTATTGCCGGAACAGCGACGGATCGATGCCCCAGACGCCCTCCAGTTCGGGTTCGGCGAGCGCGGCGCAGAATGGTGCGAGCCATCCGCCAATCAGTAAACCGATGATGTGCCTGCGATGATCCATTGTCATGGTGCTGCGTCAGCGCTTCGGCATTATATTCGGTCAAGCTCCGATATGGCACCAGGACTACGTTTGATGGGCCGGCCAGGGTCGCCTGGGCGCCGTTCCGGAGCGACAGCAGCGCCGCCGCGCCCTCGCTGCGCACTTAGGTGAGATACGCGGTCTAGGGCGTGGCGGGAACGTTTTCGTGGATTCTGGAACTCAGCCGGGCTCCCGGGCCGTCCGTTGTCCGCACATACAGGACGACCGGTAGAGTAAAGGGCTCGCCGAGGCGAGCGGGCAGCAAGGACGTAACCCAGATACGGCCGACGCCCCTGGCCAACGCGGTCAATGTTCTCCCGTCGCGCTCGAAAGCCGTCATGTCAATGAACCCTTGCGGGCCTTCGATCTCGAGCCTCAGCGGTGCCCGTTCCACTACTTCGCCCGCGGCGCCGTAGGCTCGAACGGTTAGATCGCCCAGGTCGAACGACTCGCCCACCATCAATTCCACGGCGGTGGGTTCGATCTCCAGACGAATGACCCGCATGCCGAGGGTACCGCCCAGGGCGGGTTGACCGCCGAAGGTCAACTCGATGCCGCTGCGGTCGCGGCGCGTGGAGAATGCGTCGTGCAGCGGCGCCTTGAACACCGGGATCGGCGGCCGGGGTGCGCGGCGCTGCGGGATCACCCGACCGCCAGGTCCGATCGCCCAGGGTTCATCGGGGTCGAGTCGCGGGTTGAGCGGATCGATGGCGATAATGGGATCGAAACCCGGTGGAAATTCCAACTCGTCAACCGCCGCAATTCCCGACTCGGCAACCGCCGCGACTTGCGCAGCGTCAACCGCTGCGCTCTGCGCTTCGATCACGCGCTCCGGGTCAACCGGGCCCTCTGGATTGGGCAAGTCGACTGCCTGAGCCGCGGACGGCCCGGCGACGCACAACCAAAGCATCGGCAACGCCGCGGCCCCTGGAACCAGTAGCGACGATTTTCGCTTGGGATTCATTGATGGCTCAACCATGGACGGCGCGCAATGCGGTCGAAGGATTATCCCGCATCCTCACCCAGCTGTCGCTGCGCGCCCGGTTGCATGATGACCTGGCGATGGGGGTAGGGAATCTGGATGCCGTGGTCCTTGAATGCATCCCACAGCGCCAGCAGGACCTTGCCCCGGATGTTGGTCAGCCCGCTTTGCGGATCGCTGATCCAGAATCGCAGCTTGAAGTCGAGCGACGACTCCCCGAACGCCGTGAGCCAGCAGACCGGGGCTCGATAGCGGGTGTCGACGCGATCCACCGTTCCGGCGGCCTCGATGGCGATACGGGAAACTTCGTGGGGATCGGAGTCGTAGGCAACCCCGAACGGTACGTCGAGGCGGACGTATTCATCGGAAAACGACCAGTTGACGACTTCGGTGGTAATGAAGTCCTCGTTGGGAATGAGGAATTCCCGGCCGTCGCGCGTAATGACCGAGACGAAGCGGGCGCGAAGCTCCCGTATCCATCCGAAGGTCTCACCGAGCGTGACCGTATCGCCCGGTTTGATCGACTGGTCCATCAGGATGATGATTCCGGAAATGAAATTGGAGACGACCTTCTGCAATCCGAAACCGATGCCGACGCCGACGGCGCCGGAGAGTACGGTCAACGCGGTGAGGTCGATTCCAAGGCCGGACATGGCGACCATGACGGCGATGACGATCAACGCGATCCGCAGGATCTTGCCGATCAGGACACGCAGGGACGGTGTCAGATCCTCGATGGTCTGAATGCGCCGGTCGAGAAAGTTGCCTACCGTCAGCGACAGCCACGACAGCACGCCCAGAAGAAAGATCGCCTGAATCACGCTCAGGAGCGACAGGCGGAACTCGCCGATCGTAATGCCTGCGCCGTCGAGCAGTGCGGATACGTCGTCCGTCATCCCGAGCACGGCCGCGGCAACATAGACCCAGGCGATGAGCGCGAATGTGCGGCCAACGGCCCGGCTGCGGACCACGTGCGAGACAACCGTGATCACCAGCCACGCGGCTGCCAACACCATGGCGCTGTAGACCAGGTAGTTGCTCGCGGGCCAGGCTGCAGCGGTGGTAACCAGGTAGGCGATGGCGAGGAGGATCACGAAGAACAGCCACTCGAGGCGGGTCAGGAAGCCGTTCAAGAGCCGCAATACGCCTGGCATGCCCGGCATGCCCGGCATGCCCTTGAGGCCGCGGGCCCACTCCTCGAGCCTCGGCTCCACCCGCCACGACAGCGCCAGCGCCGGCAGGAACAAGACCCCGATCATCCCGAGTTGGATCAGGATGCCCGTTTCGCTGAAATAGCCCAGCATGCCCCGGCCGAATTCGCCGAGCAGAGAGATGATCCGTTCCACGTTCACGATCTTGCGTTCACCCGCGCACTACAATAGCAGCACGGCGGCCAGTCCCAGGAATACGTAAAACCCCACCACGTCGGTCACGGATGTCAGCAGCGCGCTCGAGGCCACGGCGGGGTCGAAACCGAATCGCTGCAGAACCACCGGCAGGACGCTTCCGGTGAGCCCCGCCGCAACGAGATTGATGCCCATGGCAAGCGCGATGACGCCGCCGAGTGCCGGGCTCGAAAACCATACCCACGCCACGCCGCCGATCAGGACGGCAAAGAGCAACCCGTTGATTCCGCTCACCAGGAGTTCCTTGCGGATGGCGCGAAGCGCGTTAACCGGCGTCAATTCCTTCACCGCGATGGCGCGTACGGCGACGGTCAGGGCCTGGATCCCCGCGGTCCCGCCCATGGTCGCGACAATGGGCATGAGAATGGCCAGCGCGACCAGTTCCTCGATCGTGCCGGCGAATACGCTGATGACGCCCGACGCGGCGATGGCGGCGACGAGGTGGATCATCAGCCAGATAAAGCGGGAGCGCGTCGTATCGAGGATGGCCTGGAAAAGATTGTCTTCGGCGCCGACGCCTGCGAGCGCCATGATGTCCTCTTCGTGCTCCTCGTGAATGACGTCGACCACGTCGTCGACGGTGATCGCACCCAGCAGCCGCCGCTGCGGGTCGACCACCGGCGCCGAAATCAGGTCCCGCTGCCGGAACAGGAAGGCCACCTCTTCCTGGTCCATGTCGGCGGGTATGATCCGCAGGTCCGCGCGCGCGATCTCGGTGAGCGCGACGCGACGGGGAGTCCGCAGCACCCGGCTCAGCGGGATCGTGCCGATGGGACGGTAGCTTTGATCGATCAGGAACAAATCGAAAAAGTCCGCCGGCAGATCCTTGCCGTCACGCAGGTAGTCGATGGCCTGACCGACGTTCCAGTTGTCCGGCAGCGCCACCACCTTGCGCTGCATAAGCCGCCCGGCGCTGTCCTCGGGGTAGGCCAGTCCTTCCTGGATCAACGTGCGGCGGATTTGGGGCAGGACATCCATAACGGCCTGCTGTGCGTCCGCATCGAGCGCCTCGACGATTTCGACCGCATCGTCGGTGGGCATCGAAGCCACCGCTTCGGCGGCCTGTGCAAACCCGAGTTGTTCGATCACGCGTTCGGCCACCGCATCGCCGAGTTCCGCGAGAATTCGGGGGTCGAAGGGCTCGCGCAGCGTGTCCACCAGGTGCTCGCGCTCGGCCCGCGACACGCGTTCCAGCAAGTCGGCGCTGTCGGAGGGGTGAAGCGACTGCAGCAGTTGCCCGGCCGTCTCCAACTCGCCGGCGCGGAGCGCCGCGATGACATCGGCGACCGAGGCGTCTTGGAGCGTGCCCGAAGTGTCGTTGCGGTCGAAATTCATACCGGGACTATAATGTGATTTGACTGTCGCTGATACGGTGACCGACGTGAACATTACGACCTTGATCTCTGCGTTTGCGCTCTCGTTCTTGCTTGCTTGCGCGGCGCTCGCCCAGGACTCCCCCGCGGACCCCCCCACGGATCCCGAAATCTCCGCCGACGAGGTGGTGAATGAGGATTTTTGGATTGATCGTGAGGGGGAGCGCTGCATCAATACGCGCAATATCCGCGATACCGACATAATCGACGAACGCACCATCCTGTTTGAGCTGCGTGGCGGCGACTTCTATGTCAATTATCTGCGCAACGCCTGCCGTTCGCTGCTGCGCGAGGAGCGATTTTCGTACCGCACCACAGGTGGACGTTTGTGCAATGTGGATAGCATCCGCGTGCTCGAACAATTTGGGGGATCTATCCAGGAAGGGATGTCGTGCGGCCTCGGAATGTTCTTTCCCATCACCGAGGAGGAGGCGGAGTTTATCGCGCTCGAGCCCGAAGAACGTCGCGGCCGGCCCCGGATCGAGGTGCGCAACCCCAATGCGGAGGGGGCGGGCGACGAAAACGACGACGAGGCGGCGGGTGACGGCGATGACGCGGAGGCCGCGGATGACGGCGACGATGACGAGGCTGGCGATACGGCGGAATAGTGGCTGGCGATACGGCGGAATCGTATTGAGAAAACTTTACAATTGTTCAGCCCTGCTACATGTTTGCGCGGCCGCATTGGAGGCACAATTGCGTCATTGAGAGCAAGGGTATCAGCGCAAGCAACGCTGGGGAGTACACGAATGATTCGCAAGGCAGCACTATTATCGGTCGCCGCGCTGTCGATTCCGGCAGCTTCGGTGCAGGCCCATCACTCATGGTCCGTGGATTACGACACGCGCGACTCGATCGTCGTTGAAGGTGTGGTATCGGAGTACCTGGGCCGTCGGCCCCATCCCTCCATGACGCTTGAAGTGCAGGGCGCCGACGGCACAGTCGAGCAATGGACCGCCCAATGGAGCGGCAGTTTCGTTGACGCCTCCGGACAGCAGCATCAGCCGGACCTGTTCGAGCCGGGTGAGGCGATCACCATCACCGGCCAACCGCACCGCAACGACGGCACGAACTTCGTTCGTATACGTTCCGTCGTTCGCGAAGCTGACGGCGCGCAATTCGAGAGCCGTCGCCGTGGCGATGGCCGTGCGGACGGCCGCGCCGGCAATTCCTCGCGCCGGCACCGATAGCGGTCTGGCAGCGCGATCCGGCCATGCCGCCGGTCAGGGCGCCGTACGGTAAGGTTCACGCGGCCGAGTACAGAAGGTTCACGCGGCCGAGTACCTGCACGGTTGGATTCATTCCTCCGAGTCGAGGATCTCGGCCACCTCCACCGCTCTGCCTTCCCTCGCGGACCTCACGCCGGCGCGGATCACGGCCAGCGATTCGGTGGCCCGCCGGGCGCTCACTTCGGGTGCGGCTTCGCCGCGAATGCAGGCGGCGAACTCCTCCAGTTCCTCGACCAGCGTATCGTTGGTCTCGCATGGAACCGGAGTGCTTGCGGTACTGCCCCGGCGCAGATGCCGCAGGCCACCGAACAGATCGAAGTAGGCGCTGGCTTCCTTGCCGTAGACGTTGACCATGTAGTACTCCGATGCGGAGGCATAGCTGGCCGTGAGGTTTGAAACGGCGCCGCTGTCGTGCTCCAGGATCAGGTTAGCGATGTCGGGGTTGTCGCCGGGGAGTACGAGTCGCGCGGTCGTGGCCGAGACGCGCTGCACCGCGCCGAGGAGCATTTCCAGCACGTCAGAGTAGTGGATGCCGATCTGCAGCATGACCCCTCCCGGCATGCCGGCGGACTGATACCGCCAGGAACTCGTGTCGATCTTGCCCAGTCGATCCCGGCTGATATTCGCCTCGGCCTGGACCAGCCGGCCGAATCGGCCGGCCTCGATCTCGCGTTTGATCCAGCGGAAATGGCTTTCGCGCCTGCGTTGGTAGCCCACCGACAACACAATACCGCTTGTCTCGACGATCTCCGCGATGGCCTTGCCGTCGGCGACGGTATTCGCGATCGGCTTGTCGAGAAAGACGTGCTTGCCGGCCGCAGCCGCCTGCGCCACGGTCTCCAGGTGTACGGAATTGGGCGTGGTGTTGATGATTCCCCGGATGGAGTCATCCATGAGAATTTCTTCGTAACTGGCGGCTGTTTTGCAGCCGTACCTGCGCGCAAACGCGGCGCGCTTGTCTTCGGACCGCGTATAGCAGGCGGCGATCTCGATATGCGGCGTTCGCCCGGCGGCATCGGCGAGCTCGTCCGACCACCATCCCAGGCCCAGGGATGCGACACGAATCGGTTCCACGCTCATTTTTCGTTCCCTTGCGTCAAGAGTGAACCCGCCGGCGCGAACCGGCGACGGACCAGATTACCGACACCACGGCGAGCCCCAGGAAGAGCGCACTGAACGGCGAGGTGAAGAATACCGAGATATCCCCCTGGGATCCGGTCAGCGAGACTCGCAGATTCTCCTCCAGTTGCCGGCCGAGCACCAGGGCGAGCAGCAGCGGCACGACCGGCATGTCCAGCCATCTCATTGCGATCCCCAACAAGCCGAAGCCGAACATGACATAGACGTCGAAGACCGAATTCCGCAACGAGTAGGCGCCCACGACGCACAGAATTGCAACGGCGGGCATGAGGATCGCGCGCGGTGCGGCGACGACCTTGACCAGCAATTTCAGGCCCGCCAGCGCGATGATCAGGTTAAAGATATTGGCCCAGAAGAACGAGAACATCAGTCCGTACGCGAAGTCGGCCCGCTCGAGGAACAGCAAGGGGCCCGGTGCCAGCCCATGCGCGAGCAGTGCACCGATCAGGATCGCGGTAACGGGATCGCCGGGAATGCCCAGGGTCATCATGGGTATCAGGGCGCCGCCGGTGACTGCGTTGTTGGCGGACTCGGGTGCGGCGATGCCCTCCACGGCGCCGCGACCGAAGGTATCGGTGTGACGCCGGGCTTTCTTCGCGTAGTCGTAGCTGATGAATGCGGCGATGGGTCCGCCCGCGCCCGGCAATATGCCGAGGAACGTGCCGACCGCCGATCCGATGCCGACCGGCAGGCGGATTCGCCGCAGGTCCGCGGCTGCGGGCAGCAGGTTCCCGAGGCGGACAATCGGCGCACGGGGAGCGGCGCCCATGGCATCGGTCCGGCGCAGGTTTTCGATCAATTGCGGAATGGCGAAGAGACCGATGAGCGCCGTCAGAAAATGTACGCCGGACAGCAGGTTCGCCTCGCCAAAGGTAAATCGGGCAGTACCCATGACCGGATCCTGGCCGATGGTGACGATGGCGAGTCCGATGACCGCCGACAGCAATCCCTTGATCCAGGATCGGGACGCGAAGGAGCAGATGATGGTGAGTCCCAGAAACACCAGGCTGAACAGGTCGGCGGAGCGAAATCCGAGCGCCAGTTCCGCCAGCCTGGGCGCAATCAGGAACAGACACAGGGCGCTGAAGAGCCCTCCGCAGAAGCTCGCCAGTACCGCGATGCCCAGGGCGCGTCCCGCCTCGCCCCGGAGAACCAGCGGATAGCCGTCCAGCGCGGTCGCCGCCGCCGAAGGTGTTCCGGGGATGTTCAACAGGATGGCCGAAAAACTGCCTCCCAGCATGCCGCCGACGTAGAGCCCGAGAAAGAGCCCGATGGAAACGTTGGGGTCGAGCACGAAGGTCAGCGGCAGCACGATGATGAGCGCTGCGGAAATGGTCATTCCCGGGATCATTCCGGCAACGATGCCCAGCAGCGATCCGATGCACGTGGCCGCCAGGCTTGCCGGTTGAATCGCCTGTGAGAAGCCCTGCAATACGTCGCCGGTCACCACCAGGAGCCTCCCGGCAGGAGAATCCTGAAGCCGGTGGTGAACACCATGTACAACGTCAGCGGCAGGGCAACCGCCGCCAGGACGATGATCGGCGTTCTCCGTTCACCGTATAGCACCATGAGTCCACCGAAAAACGGCACGCTGGCGATGGCGAATCCCGCGAAGGGGAGGAGCACGAGATAGGCGGCAAACCCGCCGAGCGCAAGCCAGCCACGCGGCGGCAAGCTGTAGCCGGCGGGCGTGCGGGACTGGCCGCGAAGCGCCAGCAGCCCGCGAATCGCGAGTGCCGCGGCGAGGCCGACCAACCCGACGGCGATCAGAATCGGAAAGAATTCAGGTCCCGGTGTGCCGGGCAGGCTCCGATCCGGCAACAGGGTGATGGCCCAGCCGTATCCGACGCCCACGGCCAGAAGGACGGCGCCGGCGAGCAAATTGCGATGCCCCATGGGCCTAGGGCCTGCTATCTCGTATCGCGTTAACAGGCATTAGCGGATTCCCGCGCCGGCGCTCCCCATGATCGCCTTGACCTTGGCATCTTCCCGGGCGAGCAGCGCTGCGAACGCCTCCCCGGACATCGGCGCAACGGTCAGTCCCAGTTCGCCGGCCAGTCCCCGGAACGCATCCGAGGCTGCGGCTTCGGTCATGGCGGCGGCGAGCTTCGCCTGAGTCTCGGCCGGTGTGCCCCTGGGTACCGAGAGGCCTCGGAAGAGATCGAACTCGACGCCGAATCCAAGCTCGGTCGCCACAGGCACGTCCGGGATGACAGCGTTGCGCTGCGCACCGAGGCTCGCCAACAGCTTCAACCGCCCCGCCCGCGCCAGGTTGAGGGCGCCGGTGAGCGGTGCGACCATGCCATCCGCCTCGCCGCTGAGCACGGTGGCGTTACGCCGCCGCGTGCCGATGGGCAAGTGCACCGCCTCGCAATCCATGGCTTGCATGAGCGCCAACGCAGCCAGGTGCGTCGTGCTGCCGGTTCCCGAGTTGGCGATTATTACAGGACCGTCGCGCGCCCCGCAGTCTCCGGCCAGGGATTCGAAGTCGTCCCACGGTGCATTCGCGTCGACCGCAAACACCAGGGGTTGATGCTCCACGCGGCCGATATGATCCAGCGCATCGTAACCGAAGGGGACGTTGCCCAGATTGGTGATCGTGAGGATCGAGGTGGACGTCCACATGACGGTATAGCCATCGGCGTCCGCGTCGTTGACGTAGCTGTAGGCGAGCGCGCCGCCGGCGCCGGGCCGGTTGACGGGCGCGACGGTCACGCCGAGAATCTCGCTCATCTCGTCGGCGAGCAGGCGGCCCTCGATGTCGGCACTGCCGCCGGCGTCGAAGGGAATCACGAACTCGATGGTTCGTTGCGGATACTGCGCCAGGACCCCGGGCGCGCACAGCGCCAATACCAGGGCCAGCCCGCATACCTGACCGATGTTCGTCGCGCGGGACGCCATCACGGCAAGACCCTCGCTAACCCGGCGGCGAGGCGCCGACGGCGTTCAGCGCGACTTCGGCAATGCGCTGGTCCTCTTCCCAGGTCGCGCCGGCGACGCCGATGGCGCCCACGCATTCGCCGTCCACCATGATGGGATACCCGCCTTCCATGGCGGTCCAGCGTTCCGGCCCGGCCGCCAGACTCAGGCCCACCGCGTGCAGCAGATCCAGATGCTGTCCCTCGGCCCCGCGGGTCGTCGTTGGTCGGCGGTTGGACGCGGCGCAGGCCGCCTTGGTGAGAGACGAGTGGACCGTATGGAAACGTCCGCCGTCCATGCGCTCCAGCAGCAGCAGGTGGCCACCGGAATCCACAATCGCGATCGTTACCGCAAATCCCATGGCGCCGGCCTCGGAGGTGGCCGCGTCCATCATGGTCTTCGCCCCCTGCGCGGTCAGCCGTTTGGTGGTAGCGAATGCGGTCATGACGTTGCCAGGCTCACCTCGCGGATAATGTAACCGCCGGAGCGCTCGTCAAGCTCCAGCACCATCTGTCCCCGGTCGCGGGCCTCCTCGAGCAAGCGGCTGAACGAATCGAAACCGTAGTAGCTCTCGTTGAAGCCGGGTCGGCGGCGCTTCAATGCCTGTTTGACCATGGAGCCCCAGAGTTTTTCCTCGTCGCCGCGCTCGGCGTGGAGGGCCTCCGCGGTCTCCAGCGTGAGGTCGATACCCTCCTGCATGCGATCGTCCCTCTTGGTCCTGGTATTTTTCTTTCTGGCCGCGGGTGCGCTCGACTTCGCGCGCTTTTCCTTCTCGCGAATGAGATCGTCGTAGAAGATGAACTCGTCGCAGGTATTGATCAACAGGTCCGACGTGGAGTTCTTGACCCCCACACCGATCGCGGTCTTTGCATTCTCGCGCAGCTTGCTGACCAGCGGCGAAAAATCCGAATCGCCGCTGATGATGACAAAGGTATTGACGTGGGACTTGGTGTAACACAGGTCCAGCGCATCGACCACCATGCGGATATCGGCCGAGTTCTTGCCGGATTGGCGCAGGTGTGGAATGTCGATGAGTTCGAAATTGGCCTCGTGCATCACCGCCTTGAAGTCCTTGTAGCGTCCCCAGTCGCAATACGCTTTCTTGACGACAATGCTGCCCTTGACCAGCAGGCGCTCGAGGATCCGGTTGATGTCGAACTTCGCGTAGCGCGCGTCGCGGACCCCGAGGGCGATATTTTCAAAATCGCAGAACAGGGCGAGGTTGTTGTCGACTGGATTGACCATGGTGTGTTAGCCCGCATTTCTCAGCGATCTGCTACTGCGGCCTCCGAGCGTGGATTCTACCTGTGTAGCGCCAAAATCTCCCGGCGCCGACGGCCGCTTCGGTTCGCGGCCCCGCGCCTTGATGCCTCGGCACGCCCGATCGGTATGGGAGAACAATGCGGATCAGACGATCTCGCGAATCTTGTCGGCCATGGCGACGTGGCCGCCCGTTCCCGGCAGGAAGTCGACGATGCGGCCGAAGGGGTCGACGATGAAGACCATGGAGGAGTGCGTGATCTGGTAGCCGTCCGGCCGCTCGGCCGGCAGATCCTCCAGCAGGGTTCTGAACGAATCGGCGGCCGCCTCGAGCGCCGGCCGGGAACCGGTTAGCCCCACAAAGCGCTCGTCGAAGTGTTCGAGGTACGTCGCCACCTTCTCCGGCGAATCGCGCTCGGGGTCGACGGAGATGAATACAGGGGTGATGCGCAAACCGTGCCCGCTTCGATCGAGTTCGGCCATCACCTGGGTCAGCTTGGCCATCTGGATTGGACATATGTCGACGCAACTCGTGAAACCGAAAAACACCATCAGATGCCGGCCGCCCAACTGATCCTGCGTGACCGCTTGCCCGGAGTGGTCGGTGAGCCGGAATTGCACGCGCGAGTTGTCTTCGTAACGCCACACCGCGATAGCGAACGAAGTCGCGATAATCCCGAGAATGACGAAGAACAGAAGCGCTGTTTTTGCTGCGGGAGATGCGTTCATGGTCGTAAGCGGATGAATTGCGCTGCGCGGATCAGGTTGTCTCGATCGATCGCCGGCCGTTGGTCGCGTACCAGTAGCCGAGCCCCATGAGGACACTGCCGCCGATGATGTTGCCGACGGTGACCCAGACCAGATTGTACGCCATGCCGGCGATGCTGATCGTATCCGGATGATCGCCCAGCAGCGCGATCGCCAGGAGCGTCATGTTGGCGACACTGTGTTCAAAGCCGCTGGCGATAAAGGCAAACAGGCACCAGAAAATGACGATTGCCTTGGTGGTATCGCTCGCGGTTCGTCCCGCCATCCACAACGCCAGGCAAACCAGCCAATTGCAGAGCGTGGCCCTCGCGACCAGCGCCGCAATGGACGAATTCATCTTGAATGCCGCGATATCGTGGAGTAGCGTCGACCCGTCCGTCAGAAGCACGCCGCCGCCGCCGGCGGCGAACAACGCCGCCAGCCCGACGGACCCGAGCAGGTTGAAGACCCATGACACCACCCAGACCCTGCCGAGGTCGCCCAGGGTGGTTTGGCGCCTCAGACAGCCGAAGACCATGTACATGGTGTGCCCGGTGAAAAGTTCCGAACCGGCAAAGACCACGAGCGTGAGCGCGATGCCGAAAGAAACCCCCATGACGAGCTTCTGCCATGCCGGATCGAGCGTACCGCCCACGGAAAAAATCAGGATGATGCCAATGCCCACGTAAGCGCCGGCCATGAGCGATCCCACGGCAAAGGCCAGCGGCGACTCGGCAAGCAACGCGGCTTTCTCTTGCGCCAGATTACCGAAGTGGTCGATCGTATCCTGGTACATGGCCGGGTCTCACAGTGCCGAAGTTGCCGCCGGAAACGCGCACTATGGCGATCTGGCTTAAACATGGAAATCGAATACATATTCTACTGAATAAATTCCGTTTCGCAGCACGGATTTAGGTTGCTTGACTCGCTGCCGGCTTCCTGCAAATATTCATATGACTTACATGTATAAGGCTAACAAATGAGGGAGCGTTAATGGTTCAGTACACAGTCTTCGTGGTGACAATCGTGTTTATGCTGGTGGTCACCGGAACGTTTGCGTTTGTGGCGATGAATGCCGGCAGGCAAGCGGTCGAATATTCGCCGGTGCAGGAAAAATCGTTCAGTCTGCGCGCCAAGGTATTCTGGACGATGATCGTCGCCGGCGTACTGATCACCGTCATCACGACCCTGGACCTGCCCTACGCCGCAACCCGGGGGAACGCCCCCGCCGACGCCGTGACGATCGATGTCGAAGGCCGCCAGTGGCTGTGGCTACTGAGCGAAGCCGAAGTCGAGGTCGGTGACACCGTGGTATTCAACGTTAGTGCATTCGACGTCAATCACGGGCTCGGCGTATACGACCCCGACATGCGAATGATCGGACAGACCCAGGCCATGCCCGGATACGTGAATTCGCTGCAGGTCACCCTGGACCGGCCGGGCGCCTACAGCCTGCTTTGCATGGAATATTGCGGCCTCGCGCACCACATCATGCTCAGCCGGTTGACGGTTGGCGAAGATGGCGCGGCCGGCGATGAAGGAGAATAACAGTGGCTGAAAATACGACAACCGCACCGCTCTCGTCCTCCGCTCGCACGGGACTTCTCGCCTACCTCGGCATCAGCGCCCTCGTCTTTGTACTGATGATGCTGTTGGGCCTCATCATGCGATTGACGCAGGCGACCTGGCTCGGCATGACACCGAATCTGTTCTACCAGGTGATGACGGCGCACGGCGCCGGCATGGTGGGCATCTCGGGCCTCGCGGCCAGCGCCGTCATCTGGTATTTCCTGCGGCGCTATGTATCGCTGACCGTGGGCATCCTCTGGGCCAATCTCGGCTTCTTCCTGCTCGGCGTCGTCCTCATTCTCGGCGGCATTTTTCTCGGCGGCTACGGGGGTGGATGGACGTTCCTGTTTCCGCTGCCCTCGAACCAGTTGAGCGGCTGGGGCGCGCCCGGCGCCGCCTGCTACCTGTTCGGCCTGTTGTCGATCGGCGTGGGCTTCCTGCTGCTGTACCTTGATTTCGCGCGCGCCATTATCTCCAGGTACGGCTCGCTCGGCCGCAGCCTGGGATGGCCGCAGTTGTTCGGTGGCAGTACGGAGGAACCGCCGCCGGCCACGGTCGTCGCCGCTACCATGGTCCTGATCATCAACATCGCCGGCATCCTGTCCGGCGCAGTGGTGCTGACGCTGATCCTGGTCAACCTGTTCGTGCCGGCGTTCGCCGTCGACCCGCTACTTACGAAGAACCTGACCTATTTCTTCGGTCATGTCTTTATCAACGCGACCATCTATCAGGCCGTGGTGGCGGTCTACGAGATCCTGCCCGAATACACGAAGCGGCCGTGGAAAGTGAATCGGGTCTTTCTCGCCGCGTGGACGGCGTCCACGATCATGGTCATGGCGGTCTACCCGCACCACCTGCTGATGGACTTCGTCATGCCGACCTGGACGCTGGTGATCGGGCAGGTCGTGTCGTACATGAGCGGATTCCCGATCCTGGTGGTCACCGGCTGGGGTGCGCTCACCATCGTGCACCGCAGCGGCATCAAGTGGGACATGGTGTCGAGCCTGCTGTTCCTGTCGATGTTCGGCTGGAGCGTCGGCGTGGTGCCGGCCATCATCGACGGCACCATCGCGGTCAATCACGTCATGCATAACACCATGTGGGTTCCGGGCCATTTCCACATGTACCTGATCCTCGGTCTGGTCGCCATGCTGTTCGGCTTCATGTACTACTTCAGCAACCAGGTTTCGGAGAAGCGCACGCTCGACAGCATCGCCTTCTGGCTGTACGTGGGGGCCGGCTTCCTGTTCTCGTTCGAACTACTGATGAGCGGCTACAACTCCATTCCGCGGCGCTGGGCAGCGCATTTGCCGGAGTGGATCGGCTTCAGTCAGGCTTCGTCGATCTTCGCGGCGATTGTGTCGGTGGCGGCATTGGTCTTTGCGCTGCGATTCCTGACCAGCATGAAGCACGTGCGAACCGCATGAACCGGTGGCCGTCACTGGCGGCCACCATTTGCATCCTGGTGGCCGGCTTCTGCTCGCTGGCCATGGCGACCGACGGCTGGACCCTATGGACCGCCGAGAGCGCCCGGCGCCAGTCCGTATTGGAGAATCCGAGGCCGCTTCCCGACCATCGGCTTCGCGATTCCCGAGGCAGGGAGTTCGTGCTGGCAGGAGGGGCCACGCGTCTGACCGTCGTCGACATGATCTACACGCGTTGCCCCACCGTGTGCCAGGCCATGGGCGTGGAGTTTCGGCAGTTACAGGGTGAACTCGCCACGTTTGACTGGCTCGATGACGTCGAACTCGTGAGCGTGACCTTCGATCCAGCCAACGACGACGACCAGGCACTCAACAATTACCTGGTCCGATACGGCGCGGTCGAACCCCACTGGCGCGCGGCACGATTCATCGACGATGAACACCTGCGGGAGATGCTGGAGACACTCGGTGTCGTGGTCATTCCCGAACCGAGGGTCGGTTTCGTGCACAACGCCGCGTTCTACCTGATCGATGACGGCCGGGTGGTCGAGATCGTTGACGTGGACGACCGCGCCGCGCTCTTCAACGCCATCCATCGCCGGTTGGAGGGTACGTCGTGATGCGGCGATCGGCGCGACTCGATGTCGAGTTGGTGCTTGCAGCGGCGGCCTTTGTCGCCATCGCCGCAACACCAGTGGGTGCGTGGCTGGCCGCGACGATGCCGGGACACGTTCTGGTTCAGATCCCCATACTCGTCGCGATCGGTTTTGTGCTTGGTCAGCGGTTCGAGCCACGGATCCGGAACGTCCTGACGGCGGTTAACGGCGGTGGAATTCCCGGCATCCTGCTGGTGAGTTTTGCCATCGCCTTCTGGATGATTCCCCGCTGGCTGGATGGTTCGCTCACCAGCGAGTGGATCGCAGGCGCCAAGTACGTGTCATTGGTTGTGCTCGCGGGTATGCCATTGGCCTGGAGCTGGTCGAAGCTGCATCCCATTGCACGCGGCGTCGTCAAGATCGAGTTTCTGTCCATGCTGTTTCGACTCGGCTGGTTGTATCTCATATCGCCGGATCGATTCTGCAACAACTATCTCCTGACCGATCAGATCTGGCTTGGCAGAGGATTGATCGTGGTAGCCATCGCCCTCAGCATCACCTGGGTGATCCCGGTTTTCTTCGGCGAATTCGCAAGCTCCCCGGATCGAAAGTCGGCGGCCTCGCTAACTACATCGATGCGTTGTCGTCAGGCTGGTCGGCACGTAAGCGCCGCGGCACCATGAGCGAAATGCTTGGTAGCCTGTCGGGCTGGTTGCTCGGACTTCCCGACCTTGTGCGGGCCGCCGGCGGGGTCGCCGCGCTGCTGTTGGTGGGTCTCCTTCTTAATTTGTTCATCAAACGCCGGGTGGTCAACGTCCTGCAAGCCCTGGCCGCGCGTAGCGGGCAGCAGTGGGATGACATCATCCTCGAACACGGGGTCTTCACACGGCTGGCGCAGGGCGTGCCGGCGCTCGTCGTATATCTCGGCGTCGCCTGGTTGCCCGGTCTCGGCGAATCGCTGTCCCAGATCATCGCCAATGTGGCGCTGGCCTGCCTGGCTCTGGCGATTACGCTCGCGGTGGGCGCGTTGCTGAGCGCCGGCACCGCGATCTACGACACGTATCCGATCGCCAGGGACCGGCCGATCAAGGGCTTCGTGCAGGTTGCCCAGATCGTCGTTTACATACTGGGAGCCATATTCGTCGTCTCGGCGCTGATGGCGACATCCCCGCTGGTCTTGTTGACCGGCTTTGGCGCCATGACCGCGATCGTGCTGCTGGTCTTCAGGGATACGATCCTGTCGCTCGTCGCCAGTATCCAACTGACCGGCCTGGACATGGTTCGAGTCGGCGACTGGATCGAAATGCCGCAGTACAACGCCGACGGCGATGTGGTGGACATCGCGCTGCATACCATCAAGGTGCAGAACTGGGACAAGACGATCACCACCATCCCGACCCACAAACTGATCAGCGAATCGTTCAGGAACTGGCGCGGCATGGAGGATTCCGGCGGACGCCGCATCAAGCGATCCATCCATATCGATGCCAGTTCGGTGCGATTCCTGACGGAAGACGAAGTGGAGAAATTCACGCGCTTTACACTCCTGCGTGACTACGTCGAACGCAAGCGCTCTGAATTGGCCGCGTACAATGCTGCCCTGGCCATCCCGGAGACGGCCAATGTGAACCTCCGCCGGCTCACCAATCTCGGCACGTTCAGAGCCTACCTGTTCAATTACCTGCAACACCATCCGCGGATTCATCGTGGCATGACGCTCCTGGTGCGCCAGCTTCAGGCGGGCGAGAAGGGCATTCCCATCGAGATCTACTGCTTTACGAATACCACCGAATGGGCGGCGTACGAAGGCATACAAGCGGATATCTTCGACCATGTTCTGGCCCAGTGCCGGGATTTCGGGTTGACCGTGTTCCAGGCGCCGAGCGGAGCCGATGTCACGGCCTTGCGCGGCGCCGTTCGGAATTGACACACCGCCTGATTCTGCTTGACACATCGCGTGTCAGCGGCGACAGTAATCGGCCGGAATGGATCGATGCCCGCCGCCTGTCGCGGTGATTTGCGTGCGCCACGGGAGGGCCGGACATTCGGGACAGAACGATTAAACCAATTCATCGAATCGGGGAATAACATGAAACGCATCCTGACTCTTGTAGCGGCCGTGGCACTCGCGGGCTCCGCATCCGTGTGGGCGCAATCCGCGATGACCAGCGCGGAACCGTTCAAGCTGGGGACTTTCGAAGTCACCGGCGAGGGCGATTCGCGCATCGGCATCGTCTTGCGCGACGAGTTGATCGTCGAACTCAATGCCGCCAACCGGGCCCTCGAACAACATGTGGAATATGTGGATATCCCCATGCCCGCGGGTATGCGCGATCTTATCGCCCGTTACGATTACGGCCTCAAATACCGCTTGTACGAAATCGTCAACTATCTGGTCGCCAATGACCGCCTGAGCGGAGGAAACCGGGCCGACTTCGTTCACGATGTGGACGATGTACGTACGCTGGCGCCGCTGGTGCCCGGCAAGATGCTCAATGCGGCGGTCAACTTCTACAGCCACGTGGAAGAGTCAAATACGCCGGAGGGTCAGCGCGCGGCGGCGGAGCGGCGGCGGGCCGAACGGGGCATCCCCTACCTGTTCATCAAGCCCACCGAGGGCGCCGTGATCGGCAACGGTGACTCGGTGGTGCTGCCCTACGGGCGCGATCGCATCGACTGGGAAGTGGAATTGGCCACGGTGATCGGGCGTACCGCGAAGTACGTGTCGGCAGACGATGCCCAGGACTATATTTTCGGTTACATGGTGAGCCTGGACATTTCCGATCGCGGCGGACGCCCGCCGAATTCACGGCCGGGTTCGGACTGGCTGGTGGGCAAAGGTCACGACACCTTCGCGCCGCTGGGACCGTGGATCGTTCCCAAGGAATTCTATGGCGACCCCATGGAGCGCCTGGAGCAGGTGCTGGAGGTGGATGGTGAGGTCATGCAGCGCGCCGGCCCCGGCGACATGATCCATTCCATCTATGAACTCATCGAGTACGGCACCTCGATCATCACCATGTACCCTGGCGATGTGCTCAACAACGGCACCTCCGGCGGTACCGGCGCCGGCACGGCGGTGCGCGGCGAGCAGCGCTTCCTGCAGCCCGGAGAGACCATCCAGGCGAGCATCGACGGAATCGGCACCCTGGTACTCCCGGTGGTCGCCGAGGAGCAGCCGGCGGAACGCACCGGCTCCTACTTGCCGCCGGTAGCCAGTTACCGGCCTTAGCGGGAATCTCTTACCGACAACCCGTTGCGGGCGCTGTAGCGTTGACGCGCAGGGAATGCAGACCGGGATTGCTTCCATGCAACCATGCGCTACGGCCGCCCGGTGGTTCTCGGGCGGATTGACCCCGGGATCAGCCCGGCGCGTAGCGACCGGCGTTGAGCAGATTGCAGAACCCAGGCATAAAGGCGATGCGCTGTGTATTCTTCGCTAACTCCCTCATCGCTCTACTTCCTTAGGATACCGGCGATCCACAGAACAATTATCAGTATCGCCAACCAGAGCACCACATCGTGGACGAACGGGCTAAACATTACTCGCCACCCCCGACTCGGCGTCCTCCCACCAAGACTTTAGGGTCGACGCCGCCTGCAAGGCTTCCCGAACTGCAAATTCGTCAAAATGCGGCGGAGCAATCGGAGGAACGGATATCCTGAATGAGGTGGATTTACCCGTCTTTTCCACACTTATTTGGGTTCTTGCCAACTGACTCTTGTATCTTTCCCTCAAGCGATCGACCTCGATACCCAGTCCATCGAGTTGAAGATCAACTACGCAGTCTCCGTATTTGCCATCTTTCTTGAACATCTTGTAGATGATCGTGAATCCCGGATGTCGGATATATAACCACGTTTGTGAGGCGCTCTTGTTGGACAGGTCGGGATGGCGGACCCCGAGATCCGGGAAGCATGAGTCAGCGAGCTCCCATATTTTCAGATGAAACAGTTTCATGTCTGGGTCTTCAGGCGCAAGAACGTGTTCGTTCCTCTTCTCGATTCCAGACCGATAGATATCCGCCAAGTATCGGGACCGCTCATCACTTCTGCGTCCAAGCCATTCGCAAACATCCTCGTAATGGATTCTGATCGGATAAGATCCCGATTCCTCGGAGCTGTACGCTTTTGGTGAAAACAAGGCAATGCGGAAGGCTTGGCAAATCGCCTGCTTTACGTAATCGTTGCCTCGAGAAACATATCGTTCCTATTGATCCGGCTGAGCGCCAGCTTTGATCTTGTTTTCCACCATGCCCAAGACTTTCCCTTTGGCAGTATTAACAAGCCATAGTAGATCTGATTCGCCTTCGCTGGTGCTCACGGATCTCCAAGCGCGACAATGGCTAACCTTGCCAGACCCCTTGAATAGACGGTCAGCCAGCCAATCGCGAAATTCGCCGGACGCATTTAACTCCACGCAAAGCAGCCAGTCGATATCGGCCTCGGAAA
The DNA here is from genome assembly GCA_965237785.1 of Candidatus Rariloculaceae bacterium. Lineage (GTDB taxonomy): Bacteria > Pseudomonadota > Gammaproteobacteria > Steroidobacterales > Rariloculaceae > UBA6522. The sequence goes on along the minus strand of OZ250159.1, from coordinate 2,505,957 downwards.
CGGATTGTCGGAAGATGTTCAAATCTGAGTCAATTGCAGGCATTTGCCCCTCCTGGAGTTACCTTTTTTGGTAGGCGGTCAGTAGTTTGGGATTTCGATTGTCTCTTTGATTCTCCGTTCGTAATTGAGTGTGACAAGCAACCGCCCCGTAGGTGCCCCGCGAGGCGCCGTTGATCGCATGAAGTGGAAGCTCGAACTGTCCTGGCCTAGCAACCTGCTCGCAATCACCATCAATTTCCTGAATTGTCGGGGCGCGGACTAATTCTGAGCAAACTTGGAAGGCGTGGCGGTGCTGGGGTTGATGAGGCGGCTGGGCGAGCGTACGGTCTCTGGGCGTCGGTTGGCACGTCGCAGCCCGCACCGCAGCCGCGGCTTACCCCTGCCGGGCCTGGTCGAAACCGGGTCTGTTTCTTTCGAAACTGACCAAATATTTCCTTTATGTTTCAGGTAGATGGGGTTATACAACTGATTTTATAGACAGTATTCTTCCGCAATAATTTACGACACCCCTCGGAGTCCCCATGTTCGACGCCACGGTCCCCGCCGAGATTGCCTCCGCCGAGATCGCATCCGCCCCCGCGCGGATCCCCCTTCAGCGGCCAGATTTCCCGCAACATGCCGGCGAGCCGCCCGCCGCCGAGCATCCCACGTCCGGGGATAAATGCCCTGAGGCACTCGCCGACCAAATCACCACCCTGTCGCGATCACCTAGAGCGGGGCTGCTGGCCCCGCCGCCGCGCGCCTTGCTCGCTCGGGCTACGCCCTCCCTCCCAAGGCGCGCGACCTCCGCTTTCTCATCCTGATTGTCGCTAGCTTCTCATCTGGATTGTCGCTGTAGAGCGGGCCGAACACCGTCGGCGGGGCGTGAAGATCGACAAGTCAACCGCCGTGACGGCTTGGTGCGGGGAGAGCATGGACTACTCGACGGCTGTCGAGTCGTTGCAGCTCAGGGACGGTGTCGCGATCTGACCGAGGGGCTTTACGATTTGCTATAACTAGTCTGACTAGATAGAGTACCCCAAGATGGATCCGAAGGAGCAGCGTCGTGACAGACCTGTATTCGGTGTACGAGGCGAAGGCGCGCTTCTCCGAGATTATTCGCCAAGTGCGTGAAGGCAGAACAATCACGATCTCCTATCGAGGAGAGCCGGTGGCGGAAATTCGGGCGGCCCGCAAATCCGAGTCCTTTGAAGCGCGGCTTGAGGAATTGAGGCGGCGGGGAATTCTGATTCGTTCCGAGGGACCGCGTCGAGAGCTCATACCAGGCGCGCCGTCGCCGGGCGCTCTCGATCGATTTCTCTCCGAGCGCGACGAATGACCGTCGCGTACGTAGACACGTCGGCCTTGGTCGCTGTAGCCTTCGGCGAGCCGTGCGGTGGCGCAATGGCGCGGCGATTAAACGAATTCACTACCGTGTTGTCGTCCAATCTGCTCGAAGCGGAGTTGCGATCGGCCTATTCACGGGAGCGACGCCGCTTTGAAGCAGACCGCGTATCGAGAGTCGAATGGGTGTTTCCGAATCGACCGTTATCCCCGGAGATTACCGTGGTGTTGGACGCCGGCTACATGCGAGGCGCAGATCTGTGGCATATGGCGACGGCGCTCTACGTCGCTCCCGACCCAAGCAAAGTATGCTTCGTGACGCTCGACAAGAGGCAACGCGCGACAGCCTCGGTATTGGGTTTTCGGACCTAGCGCGACGGCTTTGTGATATCTTTTTGCGCGGGTAGTTTCAGTCCGGGACGCGTAATCGGCATGGATGCAATCGAGATGGTGTCGGCAATTGAGATTGGTGCTGTACCCGGGCCAAAAAAGTGTAATCTTAGTCCTGCCCCAATAAACAACAGGAGATAAGTCATGGCCTTGACGGTCGCCCTAACTCTGAACGGTAAACCGGTTTCCGCGGAGGTCGAAGCCCGAACCCTGTTGGTTCAGCTCATTCGCGATCGCTTTCGGTTGACCGGCACGCACGTCGGCTGCGACACCAGTCAATGCGGTGCCTGCGTGGTGCACATGAATGGCCGCTCGGTGAAAAGCTGTACGGTGCTTGCGGTCCAGGCGGACGGTGCGGATATCAGCACCATCGAGAGCCTGGCCGAGAACGGGGAACTCCACCCCATGCAGCAGGCCTTCAAGGATCATCATGGACTGCAGTGCGGTTTCTGCACGCCGGGCATGGTCATGAGTGCGCTGGATCTGGTGGCCAACAACCCGGATCCCAGCGAAACCGAAATTCGCGATTGGCTGGAGGGCAACCTCTGCCGTTGTACCGGCTATCACAATATCGTCAAGGCGATCGCGGCCGGCGCCCAGGCCATGAGGAGCTAGAGGAATGGATACAGGAATCGGCGCCGCCGTCACGCGCAAAGAGGACTACCGTTTTCTGACGGGACAGGGCAACTATACGGACGATATCGTGCGGCCGCGGCAAGCGTATGCCGTCTTCGTCCGCTCCAGCGTGCCTCACGCCAATCTACGCTCGGTGGATACCGGCGCTGCCACGGCAGCGGCGGGCGTAGTCGCCGTATTCACGGGCGATGATCTTGAGGGCGTGGGCGGCGTACCGTGCGGGTTCGCCCCCGACGGCGGCCCCATGAACGAGCCGCCCCGGCCGGTGCTGGCGCAGGGCAAGGTGCGTTTCGTGGGCGACATGGTCGCAATGGTCATCGCTGAAACGCTGGAGCAGGCGAGGGATGCGGCGGAACGGGTGGCCGTGGACTGCGATGAACTGCCCGCGGTGATCTCCATGGCGGATGCCCAGGACGAGAATTCGCCGACGCTGCACGACCTGCCGGACAACAGTTGCTTCTCCTGGGGCATCGGCGACGCCGACGCAACGGATGCCGCGTTTGCGCAAGCCGATCACGTGACCACACTGGACCTCGTGAACAACCGCAAGTGCCCCAACGCCATCGAGCCCCGGGCTGCGATCGGCGAATACGATCCTGCCAACGACAACCACACGCTCTACACCGCCAGCCAGAATCCACACGTTGTCCGGCTGCTGATGGGCGCCTTCGTGCTCGGCATTCCCGAGCACAGGCTGCGCATCGTGTCACCTGACGTGGGTGGCGGGTTTGGCTCGAAGATTCCCCACTATCCTGAAGAGGCTGCGGTGACCTGGGCCGCGAAACAAGTGGGTCGTCCGGTCAAGTGGACCGCGGATCGCTCGGAATCCTTCCTCTCCGATACCCACGGCCGGGATCACATCACACGGGTGGAATTGGCGTGCGACAGTGACGGTAAATTCCTCGGTTTGCGGGTGAAGACCACGGCCAACATGGGCGCCTACCTGTCGACATTCGCTCCGTTGATTCCTACCTATCTCTACGGGACACTGCTGGCCGGCCTCTACACCACGCCGGCGATTCGCTGCGATGTGAATGCCGTCTTTACCAACACGGCGCCCATCGATGCCGAGCGCGGCGCCGGACGTCCGGAGGCCACGTACCTGGTCGAACGGGTGGTCGAGAAAGCCGCGCGGGAGTTGGGGATCGACCCCATGGAACTTCGCCGCCGCAACTTCGTCCCGGCGGCTGCCTTCCCCTATCAGACGCCCGTGGTGGTGCAATACGACAGCGGCAACTACGCGCCCCTGGCGAACAAGGCCCTGGAGTTGGCGGACTACGCGGGTCTTGCCGGGCGAAAGGAAGAGGCGAGGCAACGCGGACAGTTACGGGGCATCGGTTTTGCCACCTACATCGAGGCGTGCGGCCTCGCGCCCTCGCAGGTCGCCGGCATCATCGGAGCCCGGGCCGGTCTGTACGAGGCGGCCCAGGTGCGGGTCCATCCGACCGGTTCGGTGTCCGTTTATACGGGCTCCCACAGTCACGGGCAGGGTCATGAGACCACGTTTGCACAGATTGTCTCCGACCGCCTCGGCATCCCCTTCGAGAACGTCGATGTCGTTCACGGCGATACCGACCAGATCCCGTTCGGCATGGGCACCTACGGTTCCCGCTCGCTGGCGGTGGGCGGTTCGGCGATTTCCAAGGCGCTGGACAAGATCGTCGCCAAGGGACGCAAGATTGCCGCCCATGCGCTGGAGGCCGGCGCGGCGGACATCGAGTTCGAGGCAGGCGAATTCCGGGTCAAGGGCACGGACAAGAAGGTCGGCTTCGGTGACGTGGCGTTTTCGGCGTATGTACCGCACAACTATCCGTTGGACGAGTTGGAACCGGGCCTTGACGAGACTGCGTTCTACGACCCGGCCAATTTCACGTTTCCGGCCGGCTGCCACGTCTGCGAAGTTGAAGTCGACCCGGAGACCGGCCGTACCCGCGTGGTCAAGTGGACCGCCGTGGATGACTTCGGCAAGGTCATCAATCCCATGATCGTCGATGGACAGGTGCACGGTGGAATTGCCCACGGTGTCGGTCAGGCGCTGCTGGAGAACTGCGTATACGATGAAGAGTCCGGCCAGCTTCTCACCGGCTCGCTTACGGACTATTGCATCCCCAGGGCTGACGATCTGCCCAGTTTTGAGGTGGATACCACCGTAACGCCCTGTCCGCATAATCCGCTGGGTGTGAAGGGTTGCGGTGAGGCCGGAGCCATCGCCGCGCCCGCGGCCCTGATCAACGCAATTACCGACGCCATCGGCGTGCCCCACGTGGACATGCCGGCGACCCCGGAGAAAGTCTGGGCCGCGCTGCAGTCGGCGCAAGGAGGGAAATAGGCATGTACGACTTCAACTATCGACGCGCGAACTCGGTATTCGATGCGGTCGAGCAATCGGTACAGGCCGACGATGCGTCCTATCTCGCCGGCGGCATGACCCTGTTGCCCGTGTTGAAGCTCCGGCTTGCGGGCCCTTCCGACCTCATCGATCTTGCCGGTCTGGCCGAGCTGAGGGGCATCGGGGAGCAGCGCGATGCCATCGTAATCGGCGCCATGACTGCGCACGCCGATGTGGCCGCGTCGCCGGAGGTGAACCGACTGATTCCGGCGCTCGCGCATCTGGCCGACTCCATCGGCGATCCCCAGGTGCGAAACCGTGGCACCATCGGAGGCTCCATCGCAAACGCGGACCCGGCAGCGGATTATCCGGCGGGCGTCGTGGGGCTCGGGGCGACCGTACGGACCAATGCCCGAAGCATCCCGGCCGATGAATTCTTCACCGACCTTTTCGAAACCGCGCTGGAGCCGGGCGAGTTGGTGACCGCGGTGAGTTTTCCCGTTCCCCGTCGCGCGGCCTACGTCAAATTCCCCAATCCGGCGTCCCGGTACGCCATCGTCGGCGTGATGGTTTCGGAGCGGGACGATGGCATCCGCGTAGCGGTCACCGGCGCGGGACCGAGCGTGTTTCGGGTCCCGGAGATGGAGCAGGCGCTGGCGAATAACTTCGCGCCTGAAGCTGTCGCGGGTATCTCGGTGCCGGCGGACAGGCTCAACGAAGATCTTCATGCTTCAGCCGAGTATCGCGCCCATCTCACCACCGTGATGGCCAAGCGAGCGGTGGCGGCTGCCGGCTGATCCGCGATCGCTCAACCCCACGTGGAGATTCCGGAAAGCGTCGGCCAAACCGAGGCGCTGCTCGCTTCGGGCCGCTACGTGGCGGACAGGAGCCTCGCCACCGCGGTATTTCTCTCGCTGAAGCTCAACCGCCCCCTGTTCCTGGAGGGCGAAGCCGGCGTGGGCAAGACGGAGGTGGCCAACGTGTTGGCATCCACCTTGGGCAGGCGGTTGCTGCGGCTGCAATGCTACGAGGGGCTGGATGTGGCATCGGCTGTATACGAGTGGAATTACGCTCGGCAGATGATCGAGATTCGACTCGCCGAAGCCACCGGCGCGGAATCGCGGGAACGGTTGGCAGACGACGTCTTCGATCGGCGTTTTCTCATCGAGCGGCCGCTCCTGCAAGCATTGCAACCGCACGATGAAGGGCCACCGGTTCTCTTGATCGATGAACTGGACCGCGCCGATGAACCCTTCGAAGCGTATCTTCTGGAAATCCTTGCCGACTACCAGATTACGATTCCGGAGATCGGCGCCATACGGGCGGATGCGCCGCCGGTCGTGGTCATCACGTCCAATCGCACACGGGAGATTCACGACGCGTTGAAGCGCCGCTGCTTCTACTATTGGATCGACTATCCCGGCGCCGAGCGGGAACTCGAGATTCTTCAGGTCAAGGTGCCCGATGCGAAAGAGCGACTGGCTCGTGAAATCGTCGCCTTTGTGCAGCGGCTTCGCGGTGAAGATCTTTTCAAGGTGCCGGGGGTCGCGGAAACGCTGGACTGGGCGCGGGCGCTGGGTCAGCTTGGAATCGTCGCGCTGGAGCCCAGTGTGGTCAGCGACACATTGGGTGTCATCCTCAAGTATCAGGACGATGTGGGCAAGGTCCGGGGGGCGCCCGCCGCCCGCATCCTGGAAGAGGTCCGCACGAAGGTCCAGCGCGCGGCGGGTTGACGAAGGTGGAGCCATCCGGGCGACCTGGCACACTCGGCACCGGGGTCGGCCGGCCAACGGTGCCCGCCGGTCATCGCTTGCTCGCCCATCTTGCGCGGTTCGCCCGGGCACTCCGGCGGGTGGGGTTCCCGGTCAGTCCGGGCAAGCTGGTAAGCGCCGTCGACGCCGTGGGGGCTGTGGGTATCGACCGACGCGGCGATCTCTATTGGACGCTGCACGCGGTGTTTGTCAGCCGGCCCGACCAGCGCGAGTTTTTCGACCAGGTCTTCTACCTCTATTGGCGCGACCCCGGCGCGCTGGACGGTGGGTCAGACGGTACGGTACCGATAGAAGAAGGGTGGCAGCCCCTCAGCCGGCGAGTGGCGGAAGCGCTGCTGCAGGCGCGCGAAGCGGACCCCGCAAAGCAACGCCCGGCACGTGTTGAGCTGGATGCCCGCCTGACCTGGTCCCGTGAAGAGCGCCTGGCAAGCAAGGACTTTGAGGAAATGTCGGCTGACGAGTTGGCGGAGGCGCAGCGCGCGGTGCGCACCATGGCGCTGCCGGTAAAGGCGGTACTCGGCCGCCGGTATCGGACGCACCCACGGGGAACGCGCATCGACATGCGCAAGACCCTGCGAGCATCCATGCGCACCGGGGCCGATACGATTCCTTTGATCCGGCGACGGCAGCGCGAGCGGCCCCCTTCCATTGTCATGCTGTGCGATATTTCGGGCTCCATGTCCACCTATTCGCGGGTGTTTTTGCACCTGGCTCACGGCATGACACAACGGTATACACGTGTATCGACCTTCCTTTTCGCGACCCGCCTCACCAATATCACCCGCTGCCTGCGGGACCGGGACGTGGACCGTGCCCTGGACGCGGCGGGCCGCCTGGCGAAGGATTGGGAGGGAGGTACGCGAATCGGCCAGTGCCTCCACGAGTTCAATCGTGACTGGTCGCGGCGCGTCCTCGCCCAGGTTCCCCTGGTGCTGCTGCTCTGCGACGGTCTCGACCGCGACGCCGGAGAGGGATTGAGCGTCGAGATCGAACGTCTCCACAACTCGTGCCGGAGGTTGATCTGGTTGAATCCGCTGCTGCGCTTCGACGGATTTCAACCCCTGGCGGCGGGGATCAAATCCATCCTTCCCCACGTGGACGAGTTTCGCCCTATCCACAATCTGGAAAGCGTCGGCGCGCTGGCCCGGGTATTTCAGTAGGGTCCGGGCCGCACGCGTGCCTCCACGGCGAGCAGACCGGGCGCGGGCTCGCCGGGTTGCTATAGGCTGCAGCGATAACGGGCCGCTCATCCTCTTCGGTCATAACCTGACGAATATTTCGCCAATAGGGAAGGCAAAGCCTTCATTGTTCGATATAATTCAATTAGTTAGGCTGAACCGAAAGGGGACTTTGCCCATGACGAAGTGTACCCGAGCCACGGTGCGTTTCCCAGGCTCCGTCAAGCGCCGCAAGGCGGCCTGATGCCGCGACGCAGAAAGCGGCAGCGGGGCATGGAACGTCGTCGGGCGCACCAGCGCCATGAGTGGATCGGCGGGAGGCTGACGCCTCCGATCTTCATCCAGGATCGCGACGAGCCGTACCGGCCCGAGCTGGTCATCTGGCTGGCGTCATCGGGCCTCATCGTCGGTCAGGAGGTAGTCGCTCCGGAGGAGGCCGAGGGAGCGGCTGGGCGCGTCTTGCTCGGCGCATTGGATCGCCCGCTGGCCGGTCCGAAACACCGCCCCGACGTAATCCGCGTATCCGACCCGGCGTTCGCACTCGAGGTGCGTGCTGCCGTCGAGGACGCGATTCCGGTCATCGTGGCGCCCACTCCGGAACTCGATGCCCTTGTGGAGAGCCTGATCGAGTGGTTGCCGGAATCGGACGACAATGCGAGCTACTTCGAAGACGGACGCATCGCGCCCGACGCCGTGGCGGAGTTGTTCACCGCCGCCGATCGCCTCTACCGCATCGCGCCGTGGACTATGGCGACCGACGCGCAGGTGCTCAGGATGGATATCCCGGCGCTCGGCGTCGAGGGCACGTGCGTCTCGATCATCGGCAATCTTGGCGAGAGCCTCGGAGTGCTCATCTTCCCCTCCGTCGACGGATACGAAGGATTTATTCGGTCCGCGACGGCGGAATCGTTCGAGGGCGCCGGGGGCCTCAACCTCGGGACCGATTGGCTCGCGCTCAACTACGACCGCGCAGCCGACCTGCCCGTGTCGATGCGGCGCGAGGCAGTGGCCCATGCATGGCCGGTTGCCGGCACCAATGCTTATCCGCGCGTCCTTCGCATCGAGCATGACGGGGCTCTACGCCCGCTCGTCGCGCGCGACGTACAGATCGCCACGGTTTGCGCGGCTTCGCTGAGCCGGTTCTTCGACGCGCACCGGGATCGGTTCGAGGCCGATACGCTTGAGCCTGTCTTCGAGTCGTACTCGCCCGATCCACACAACGTCGAGGTCCGCTTCACCTTCCCCTACGAGGCGGCTCCGCCTCCGGCACTCGCCCGCGAGCCGATGCGCTGGCCGGCGTCGTCGCCCCGGCGCGGTCGGACCAGGCCGGGCCGCAACGATCCATGCCCGTGTGGGAGTGGCCGCAAATTCAAGAAGTGCTGTCTTCGGCGCGACGAGCAGGCGAGTTCCATGGAGCGCCGATACAAGGCGCTGCACGCGCTCGACGGCTCCCTGACCCAAGAAATCATGGACTTCGCCGCGGTGCATATCGGCATCGCATGGGGCAAGTTCGCGAGCGACTTCACCGACGCGGCGGCGGTGCCGGAGCTGTCGTCCCACTGGTCGGCCTATCATTTCCGGGTTGACGGGATGACGGCGCTCGAGCAGTACCTTAAAGCATACGAGCCGAAATTGTCGCGGGCCGAACGCGCGTGGCTCGACGCCGAGGCCCAGGCATGGCTCACGGTGTGGGAGGTGACGGCGGTCGAGCCCGGCATAAGCTTGACGGTCCGCGATCTGCTCTCCCACGAGGAGCGACACGTCCACGAGACATCGGGGTCGACGGTTCTCGGCGCGATGCGCTGCTCGGACGCATCGTCGACCATGAAGGCGACTCGCTGCTGTGTGGCGCGCATCCACGTACTGCCCCCCTTGACGCGGCGGAGGTCGTGCGCCGGGCGCGAGGTCGGCAACCACCAATCGGCGCAAGCGATGCTGCAATCCGGTGGACCGGCTCCGCGACGAGACCTTCGGCCGCTATCTGCTCAATCGCTGGGAGGAGGCGGTCGACATGCTCGACGCCCGATCGGAGCTTCTGCCCGAGCTGTCCAACACCGATGGCGATCCGCTGCCTGCGGGACCGGGACGTGGACCGTGCCCTGGCTCAGACCGCACCGATCATATGGTCGTTGATCAGGTTCCAGGAACTGCCCAAAATGATCGAGTTCGCGCCGGGTGTCCGTGGTCTGCAGGCATGCGTAGCCTTCACGGCCGCCCCAGAAGACGTAGTTCTTGCCGCCGGCGTCCTCCGGAATCCTCCGGGACGTCAACCACCATATAGATATGGGGGCTGCGCCACGCCGTCTCGACCACCGTGCCCTCGACCTGAAACGTTTCGTCGAGAAGAAAGGGTGCGCGTGAGTGATGGGCCTGTACGCTCGTGGAAAGCGGTATGAGCGCGAAAAGGAAAATCCAGCGCATGGTTGTGTCTCCTGTCCGATTCAACGTGGACAGCCTCGCGCACCCATTATTCAACGCGGTTCGGATGCGCGCTATCCCGCGCCTGTCAGAACGTGTATTCCAGGGATATCGAGGTAAAGGTATCGGTATTGCGGAAACCGGGAAGCACCTCGGTGTTGTTCTGGATTGTGTAGGACACCACCAACGATAGATTTTCGCGAATACTCGCGCTGAGGGACGATTCCGCCTCGCGGTAGATGTTCTCCGATCCGCCGTCGATCACCAGGCTCTGCGTGAACTCGGACGTTTCGCCGATCGACCAGCGATAATCGGCGGCGAGTCGCAGAATGGAATCGTCCTGTGGCGTACGGTCACGCAAATCGGCCTGCCTCGCGCCGAGACCCGCTTCGACGCTGAGAACGTGCTTGTCCCGATCCACGAACCGGCGTCCGTAACCAAGCGACGCCCGCTCGTGCCGGTCGTAGGCGCTGAAACCGTCATCGTCCAACGCAATCAGCCCAAAGACATAGTCGTTGTCGTTGATGGCATAGCGGCTCTGCCATTCGATGCCATAGGCTTCAGCCGTTGTGATGCCGGATGTGCTGGCGTTGATGGCGCGGCCTGCGAGCGAATGAGCCCATGGATCGTAGTTCCACCAAAGGTCGAAATTGGAATTGAGGCTCTCGCTTTCGGAGTTGCCGCTGGTTGCCAGGTACCCCAGCGCTACCCGGCCGGAGAAACCTTCCTCGTCCTGAGCGACCGCCGTCGCCGGACCGGAGACGCCCAGGGCGACGAACGCGGCGAACGCGGCACGTGCGTGCGCGATCAGCCGCCGCGCATCCCGTCGATGCTCCACTTGCCCGCGCCCACGGCGGCAATGTAGAGAAATACGAAGCAATAGAGTACCGCGGCGTCTCCACCGTTACCTACGGTCCAGAGGAAGAATCCTCGCGGTGCATGTGCCAACCAGTAGGCGAATGCCATCAATCCGGAGCAGAGGAAGGCCGCGGGACGCGTAAACAGGCCGACCAACAACAACGCCCCACCAACAACTTCTATAACGCCGGCAATGCCCGCGCGCGACATCAAGTCGAACGCGGAATTGGCTTCAACTGGAAAACTGAAGACCTTTTGCGTTCCATGCTGAATGAACATGAACGCGGCAACGATTCGCAGGGCGCCGTGCAGTTCGTCAGACCATTTTGAGAGCAAGGATTCGATAGCATCGTTGACCATTATTATTCCCTTCCCGGGTGAGCCCGGTTCTTCAGTTATTGATCCCCAGACGGGGCCGGTACGGGAACAATTTACACGCAGAGGCGCGACGGGTCCAATCCGTTTCCAGACGGATCGTGAAACGGTTTATCGGGCGCCGAGGAAATCCCTCGACGCCCTTGTTACGAAGACCGAAAAGATAACCGGACTAGAATTCGTACCGAAGACTGACGCCGTAGATTTGCGGGTCGCCGAGAAAGGCGTTGTAAGTCCCGGTCTGCAACGGGGCGTCAAAGATGGTGATGGCGAAGTCTTCGTCGGTCACGTTCTGCGCCCAGAAATCCACTGTCCACGGGTTCATTCCGCCGGCGGAATTGAAGATCAACCGGGCGTTGACCACGGTATAGGCCTCTTGCAGCTTCTGAATGTCCAGATCGGCGCCGGTATTGTGTTCCCCGGTGTAGCGCGCGTCGATGTGAAACACGCCCGCCAGCGGACCCAGCGGGAAGCGCATGGTGACGCCGCCCACGCCCGTCAACTTCGGCGCGTGAGTCAATTGGCGCCCGGCGCGGAAACCGTGTTCGGGACCGCTGCCGAAACGCACATCCGCGTAGGTCACGCCGCCGAAGATTTCAACGGCGTTGTTGACCACGCCGCGCGCCTCGATCTCCACGCCCTGCGACGTCACTTCGGGGACATTGAGCGCTTCGAAAGAAAACCCCCTGAACGCCGTGAGTTGGTAACCCTCAAATTCCTCGTGGAAGAGGCTGATATCGAGCAACCCGCGCCAGTCGTCAAGGCTGAACTTGCCGCCCAATTCGTATGTATCGACGGTTTCCGGGAGAAAAATCCATTGATCGATGCTGGGCAGAACGGGAGCACCGGTCAGCGACGTCAGGATCGGGCTCATCAAGCCGCTACGGTCCATGTTGAATCCGCCCGCCTTGTAACCCCGGGAATAGCCGCCGTACAGAAGGTGATCGCCGATGCTTCTGGACAGCCGCAGCGTGCCCGTCACTTCGTTTTCGTCAAGCTCGCCGTAATACTGTCCGTCCCTGGTGGGATCCGCAAACGGGTTGCAGCCCAACGCCGCGATGGCGCCGATGCCCTCGATCAGATCGGGGTTCGTGAGCAATTCCTGACCGCCCGCGGCAACCTGCGGGAGCGCCGGAAGCAACTGGGCCGCCCCGGCCTGGATCCCTTGCACAGCCTGACTGAGCTGCGCCGCGCCCTGGGCCAATTGCGGCGGCAACATAGGGTTGGCCGCGAACTGACCGAGCTGGCCAGCGAACGTCTGCAATTCCGCCGTGTAGGCCTGCAGTCCCTGCGCATAGGCGCCCACGCCCGGGAAGTAGTCTTGAGTGGCTTGCAGGGAACCGAGGAACCGCTGGCTGAACGGCCAGCACACCTGATCCGTGGAGCTTAGATTCGCGGACATGGACTTGTCTTCCACGGTATAGCGAAGGCCCAGGGTCAGCTCGAAGTCGTTCTGCAACTCCAGCGTGTTGTGCGTGAACAGCGCCCACGACTGGGATTCCTGGTCGAACGAGTCCCGCGCGCCATGCCCATACAGATTAAGGTTACCGTTGGGGTCGGCAATTCGCTCATACGTGGGCCAGGGATTGAACGCAAAGCCCGGATAGGACGGCAACATCGCCGAGAGCGTCGGCGCCGCGAATCCGGGCGGAAGAAACGGTGCAAAGGGCGCCAGTCCGGCGGACAATGCCGCAGCACCCTGGGCGATTCCGGCCGCACCGGCCTCCAACGCGTCGATTTGGGCCAGTGCACGGAACCCATCGAATCCGGCGCCGATCCCGGCCGCGGCCTGACGAGCGATACCGTTCGCATAGAAACTGTAGCCGAACCCGAAATCCAAAGCGTCCCGGTACGGCAGACTCTCGTTAGCATAGTAGGCGCCTACCAGCCAGTCCAGGAAGCCGTTCTGACCGTTGAGACGGATTTCCTGTGTCAACGTTTCAAACCCCAACGTGAATTCGCCGATGGGCCTTTCGCCCATGTCCATCGCGGAAAAATCGATGTCCATCTCGCGCGCCGTATCCCAGTTGCGCTTCGCCGTCACGCTCACCAGGCGGGCGAACGGCAGATCCGCGTCGATCTCCAGCGAAACTCCGCCTTCCTCGACGGCCTGGTAGTAACCGGAAGTCTCCGTGACCGTAGCCCCTCGGGCATAGGGATCGAAGGCGATGCCCACGGTATTCGGATTTTGAGTTTGAAGTTGCGCGATCTGGTGGACCGCTGCCGCCGTCGGCCCGGAAATCAAGCCCACCGCCGCGCAGCAGGTCTCGTCGCGGTCGCTGTAGTCGCCGATCAAACGCAAGCGGACCGTATCGGAAGGTTCGAATACCAACTGGCCGCGAATGAACGTGCGGTCGCGGTTGTTGAAGCTGCGGTCGTAGTTGAGGTCCTCGAGGAAGCCATCGCGCTGGAAGAACACCGCGTCCAGCCGGGCCGAGGCATCGGATCCGAAGCCGCCGCTGACACCGGCTTCGACCCGGTTCGAGCCGTACGAGCCGATACTGATATCGGCGTAGCCCGATCCATCCGGATCGGGCAGAGCGGTAATGATGCTGACGACACCGGCCGAGCTGTTGCGTCCGAACAGCGTGCCCTGAGGACCCCGGAGAACCTCGATCCGTTCGATCGCTCCAAGTTCGCTGAACCCCACCGTGGCGCGGTTGCGGTACACGCCATCCACGTACATCCCGACCGAAGATTCCAGTCCCGGATTGTCGCTGTTGGTGCCCACGCCTCGAATGCGTGCCGTGACGCCGACCGATTCCGCCTGCCCGGAGGCGACGTGAAAGCTTGGAGCGATACGCATCAACTCCATGATGTCCGTCACGCGGCTGAGTTCGATCCGCTCGGCGTCGTACGCCGATACGGCGAGGGGCACGTCGGTGACGGATTCCTCGCGGCGTGTTGCCGTGACGATGATTTGCTCGATGGTCAACAAATCGCCCGAGGCGGGTGGAGTTTCAGAATCCTGTGCGGCAGCCGCGGCGGCGACCAGAGCGGAAAACATAATTAATGTGCGCATGACGAAACCTGTACCTCCGTTGTCGGCGTGATGCGTGCAGTCGAGAAGGCCGAGAAGCCGGCCGCGATTCCAGCCAGTGTCGTACCCATCTCCCTGCCTGCGCGCACTTCCCTGGACCGGATGACCGAGCGTGGTCCATGCCGGAGCATACCATAGGGAACTTGTTTGCGAATCTCCCCTGTTGCTTGTTCACAACATGCGTCGGTGGGGCCTGAGCTACGCACCGCGCAACGGTCGAAGAGGGCACGTGCAGACGTTATCAGCGGCATTTGAGCCCGGCCGATCGGACCGCTGAGCCGGATTGCAATTCGTTGGAAATTCACCCGATACCAGGCAATCGCAACTGACCCGGAAATCCATTCAAGCACCCGTGCGTGAGAAGCGATATGCTCTGCGCGCGAAATTATGATCAAGAAACCCATCATCACCATCAGCGGGCTGTCGAAAACCTACGACTCGGGATTCAGAGCGCTCAAGAACGTCGACCTTGCGGTCCTTGAGGGGGAAATATTCGCGCTGCTCGGGCCCAATGGGGCGGGCAAGACCACGCTGATCAATGTCGTTTGCGGAATCGTCAACCCATCCGCGGGCCGGGTGACGGTCGCCGGGCATGACATCATCACCGGCTACCGGGCCACCCGTTCGCTGATCGGTCTGGTGCCCCAGGAGTTGACGACCGATGCGTTCGAAACCGTATGGAATACGGTCAGCTTCAGCCGCGGCCTGTTCGGTAAACCGCCGAATCCCGGGCACATCGAGTCAGTACTCGGCTCGCTGTCGTTGTGGGACAAGAAGGACAGCATGATGATGACCCTCTCCGGCGGAATGAAGCGCCGGGTACTCATCGCCAAGGCGCTCTCCCATGAACCACGGATTCTGTTTCTGGACGAACCCACCGCGGGCGTCGACGTCGAACTGCGCCAGGATATGTGGAATCTGGTCCGGGGTTTGCGCGATTCCGGCGTCACCGTCATTCTCACCACGCACTACATCGAAGAAGCCGAGCAGATGGCTGAGCGAATCGGCGTCATCAACCACGGCGAGCTGATACTGGTGCAGGACAAGAACGAGCTGATGCGAAAGCTGGGCAAGAAGCAGTTGCGGCTGCAACTCCACGAATCGCTGGAAGCCCTGCCGGAGACGCTGTCTCAATACGACCTGGAACTCCATCCGAAGACCTCGGAGTTGGTCTACACCTACGATACCCAGGCGGAGCGGACCGGTATTACGCTATTGCTGAGCGCGCTCGGCAAGGCGGAAATCACCTTCAAGGATCTGGATACCACGCAGAGTTCCCTGGAGGAAATCTTCGTCAATCTGGTGAAGAGGGAACCATGAATTTTTACTCGGTCAAGGCAATCTACCTCTTCGAGATGGCTCGAACAGGTCGCACGATCTTTCAGAGCATCCTCGCGCCGGTGATTTCGACCTCGCTCTATTTCGTGGTCTTCGGCGCGGCGATCGGTTCCCGGATTACCGACGTCGAGGGCATCAGCTACGGCGCGTTCATCGTTCCTGGGCTGGTCATGCTGTCACTGCTGACGCAGAGCATTTCCAATGCCTCGTTCGGCATCTATTTCCCCAGGTTCAGCGGGACGATCTACGAGATTCTGTCGGCGCCGATCTCCTATGTGGAAGTCCTGCTCGGATACGTTGGCGCCGCGGCGACCAAGTCGGTCATTCTGGGGATCATCATTCTTGGCACCGCAACGCTCTTCGTCCCCTTGGAGGTGGCTCATCCGCTGGTCATGGCCACATTTCTCGTGCTCACCGCCGTCACCTTCAGTCTGTTCGGATTCATCATCGGCATCTGGGCGGACGGTTTTGAAAAACTGCAGATCATCCCCTTGCTGGTCATCATGCCGCTGACGTTCCTTGGCGGAAGCTTCTACTCGGTGAACATGCTGCCGCCGTTCTGGCAGAAGGTGACCTACTTCAATCCCGTCGTTTACCTTGTGAGCGGATTCCGCTGGAGTTTCTACGAGTTGGCGGATGTCCGGCTGTGGATCAGTCTCTCCATGGCGAGCGCCTTTCTCGTCGGCTGCCTGATCACCGTGTGGTGGATATTCAGGACAGGCTACCGGTTGAAGGCGTGATTTGTCCGTGGCGGATCGGCGACCGCGGCAGGAAATGGGTGAGCGATGCAGGCTAAATCGACACCAGGGTCCATTTCGGGCACATGGTTTACAGTTTATACCGGAGACATGGTTAACACTTTCCGCGCACGCCGGCATGGCATGCGTCCTGCTGCAGATCGCGCCAAACAGTAGCTCCATCCGCTCGCGGACGGGTTGGAACGGGCTGGATAGAGTACCTGGCTTCGAACCAGGTGGTCGTTGGAGTTCGAATCTCTCCGGGCGCGCCATCGACACCAGGGTCCTGGAACCCGCCGACAGCCGCCTGCTGTACGACGGGATACGCGTACTGACACGGTTGCTCGGCACGGCGCGCAAGCGCTTGGGGCCGCAAGTCGTGGTGTTCCACGATCACATGGTTTACAGTTTATACCGGAGACATGGTTAACACTTTCCGCGGCACGCCGGCATGGCACTGCAGGTACCGATGGCGGCATCGATTCCGGGTACCGCGCCCCCGAGTTGCTTTGCCACGGCCACGACACCGGGTGGCGCCGGCGACCGAAATGCTGCAGATCGACGCCGCGCTCGGTCATGGGTATCGGACTTCAGCGGGATTATAGCTAGAATCAATAATGTCGATGGGCTCGATCTGACCGACGGGGAAAGGAACATGGCGCACGAGTTCAACGCTCGAGCGGTATTCGCGCGTTGCGACGCCGAACTGAAGGCACAGCGATGAGCGCGACCAATTTTCGGATGGACGAGGGCTGGCTGGTCTTCGATCCGAATCCGTCGGTGCCGGAGTTCAAGGTGCCCGCGGGTGCAGTCGATGCACACTGTCACGTGTTCGGTCCTGGCGATCGATTCCCATACGCCCCCGCACGCAAGTACACGCCCTGCGACGCACCCAGGGACAAGCTGCGGGAATTGCGTGACCACCTCGGATTCGACAGGAACGTCATCGTTCAGGCGACTTGTCATGGCGCGGACAATCGTGCGCTCGTCGACGCAATACGTCATTCAGATGGCCGGGCGCGTGGCGTTGCGACCGTTGCGCGTGACATCACGGACGATGAACTGGGGCACCTGCACCACGCAGGCGTAAGAGGCGTCAGGTTCAGCTTCGTAAAACGCCTTGTGGACGTATTGCCCCACGACACATTGGTGGAAATCGCGGAGCGCATCCAGCCCTTGGGCTGGCACTTGGCGATCTATGTCGAGTCGCGGGATCTTCCTGAATTGAGCGGTTTCTTCGCGTCACTACCGTCGACAGTGGTTTTCGATCACATGGCTCGACCGGATGTGACCAAGGATCCTCGCGGCGAAGAATTCGATCTGTTTGTCGATCTCGTCAGCGAAAATGAAAACATGTGGGCAAAAGTGAGTTGCCCGGATCGATTGACGGTCTCCGGTCCGCCGGACTATCGCGACGTGGTTCCGTTCGCGAAACGCGTTGTCGAAACGATTCCCGACCGAGTCTTGTGGGGCACGGATTGGCCGCATCCGAACTTGAAATCCCACATGCCCGACGACGGCAAGCTCGTCGATTACATTCCGGCGGTCGCCGTGACCGATGAACTGCGGCGCAAGTTGCTCGTGGACAACCCGATGCGGCTCTACTGGCCGGAGGAGGTGGCATGATGCTCTCGCGAGATATCGGCGACGCTGACCTCCTCCAAGCCGCCGAGCCATACGAACCCCTGATGGTCGATGTGGAGCCCGTGCTCGCGCTGGGGCCATTCATAGCCCTCGCCCGCCCCACCGCAGGCAGTGAGGAAGTTGCCTTCGCTATCGAAGCCCAATACCTGAGGCGCGGCCAGATGTGCCTCGTCGGCGGCAAGCGTCCACGGTCGGTGAAGCAACCACGCGTTATCCCGCGCGTCGATTCCAATGCTTGAGACCTCACCAAGCCTCCACCGCGCCGGCACCTGGGGCCAGTCCGGATCCACGCGGAAGGTGGGAACGCCCGGTATCGCAGTCACGGGCGTTGGCGTAGTCCCTTCGGAGTCCGGGGACGGCTGGCATCCCAACCCGGCCAGACTGACCGATGCCGTCAATGCGGTGTGCAAGAGAGCTTTACGCACGGTACCCTTACCCCTCATTTGGCGCGTGATCTCGAAGTCCAGGAGCCAACAACGGTGATCTGAAGAGGGCGCTGCGGCGTTCGCGCACCTCGCTATTGGCGAGCCCGAATCAGCCGGACCTGATCGTTGAAATCGCTGGCAACTACTTCCATCGAGTCGATGACGCGGTTGTATACCGACGTCAGGAAGGCCCGCTCCTCCTTGACCAGATCCGAGTTGTCGATGATGTCGGAAAGGCACTCCAGGTGATCGTTGCTCGCCGACATGTAGGTTCGAACTGCTGCCTGCCCTTGAACCATCTCGTCCATGGTTGCGGCGCGCGCGTCGGGAATCGCCGGGACCTCCGGCAGCACGCAGTGAGCTACCAACCCGGTAATACTGGGCATCATGATCTGGGTGGACTCGTTTTCCGTCGGTTCGGGAACCAGTTCCAGGTAGGTATCGAGCGCCGCCGCGAAGCCCGGGTGGGTATCCCGTGCAACACGCAAATACTCTTCCAGCGCTGCTACCGCGGCCGTCTCGTCGTCCTGCGTCACCGCCACCCGGGATTCGGTGATCAGCAGGTCCGGGTCCATGGTGCCGCATGAGTTTCTGAACTGCCTCAGTGCGCGCAACGCGGCCGCGGGATCTTCGGCAGCCACGGCTGCGTCGATCTGTTCTCGCAAGGGCCCATGACGCTGCGGATGCGGCAAATCGCCGAATTGCGGTTCCTCCATGCGGGATACCGAGGTGATGCCGATGAGCGGATCGGGCACGTCCGCGCCGAACCCACCCAGGGCGCGGGTTGGTAGCACGGCAATTTCGTCGATGACATCCATCCCTTCGACAACACGGCCGAACACCGTGTAGCCCGGTTCGCGACGAGTGGCGTCCAGTGCGGGGTTGTCGGTCACGTTGACGAAAAACTGGGAGGACGCGGAATCCGGGTCGCTGGTCCTGGCGGCGGCAACGGCGCCGCGGAGGTTGTCGTGGCCGTTACGCGATTCGTTCGGTACTGTCCCGAGCGGGCGTTTGCCTCGCATCTCGTTGTCAAAGCCGCCGCCTTGCACGATAAATCCTTCTATGACGCGATGGAATACCGTGCCCGCGTAAAAACCGCGGTCCGTATAGCCGAGGAAGTTGGTCACGTGCCGCGGCGCATCGTCATCGAACAGTTCGATGACCACGCGCCCGGCGTCGGTGCACACCGCTACGCCGGTCGCCCCCGCGGGCCCGATCCAGCTCAGGATGGTGCAGAAGGCGATGAATAAACCGGCGTTTCGCATGCTCGTAAGATATAGGGGTTGCTCCCTGGACTGTCAACCTGCCGGTTCACGCGCGAGTACTTTTGATGCTAATATCTGACCAGTCAAAACAACCAGTGGAAGGCAATCGATGCGCAAAGTGCAAGCAACCGAGGCCAAGACCCACCTCGCTCAACTCTTGAGCGCGGTTGAACGCGGTGAAACCATAGCGATCACTCGCCACGGCAAGCCGATTGCCCATCTGATTCCAGCCCAGGCACGGGAACGCGCTGCCCGCGAAGAGGCGGTCGAACGTTTTCGATCCCGGCGCGCCGGATGGGAGCGTATCGAGATGTCCATCGAGGATATTCTCTCTGCCCGCCATGAAGGGCATCGGTTTTGAGCGCCTTCGTTCTCGATGCATCGGTCACCTTGGCATGGCTCCTGGACGATGAAGAAGACGAGCGGGCGGATGCCGCGCTGAACCGGTTGGCGGAAGACAGCGCGATCGTTCCCCAACTGTGGCACCTGGAGGTGCGCAATGCCTTGCTCGTCGCCGAACGCCGCGGGCGCATCGCCGCGAATCAACTGGCCGAGCGACTGGAAGATCTGAGGCGCCTCCCTATTCAAACCGATGCGGATACGGATCTGGCAGCCGCGCTCTCTCTAGCCCAGACTCATGGACTGTCGTTTTACGATGCCGTCTACCTGGAACTTGCCCGGCGGCGCAATGCGGCGCTTGTCAGCCTCGACGCCGAACTCTCCCGCGCGGCCGCAGGCAGCAGCTTGCCATCCAGGGACGCATCGTAACCTCCATCGGAGCTGCCAATTCCGTCCGACAGCTTATCCCTCGCCCACAGCGGTAACGTCCCCTTTTGAGCTAAAGGCAGGCTAAATCAAGAAGCCCAGGTCGCGCTGCGCGAAGTTGTCGAGGTGGGGAGCAACATGGGTAAGGTCCGACTCGGGAACGCCGATCCACTTCGCCAGCGTGGCCGCGTACTGGTCCGCCGAAACGCTCGGTATCAGCCGGCCCCGGCGTACATCGTCGGGTCCGCCGATCTCCAGCCGCGGGTAGGTGCCGTAGAGTTCGCGTCCGCGCACGGCATCGCCCACTACCATCTGGACCCCGCCCCAACCGTGGTCGGTACCATCCCCGTTGGACGTGAGCGTGCGGCCGAAGTCCGACTGCGTGAATGTGGTGACGCTGCTGGCCACGCCGAGTTCCACCGTGGCGTTATAAAACGCGTTGATCGAGTCGCTGACGTTGCTGAGCAGCGCCGGTTGTCTCTGCAGTTGGTCGCTGTGAGAATCGAATCCCCCGGTAGAGACGAAGAATATCTGCCGCTGCATCTGCAGTTGCTCGCGAACGCTGATCAGGCGCGCCACCGTATTCAGTTGCTGGCCCAGGGGTGACGCCGGCAGGACGGTGGAAAGGGGCTGGGCGTTGCTCAATGCGGACGATACGCGGTCCACGGTCTCGACCGCCCGCTGTTGAACGTCCCGGAACGCCCGTTCGTAGATCGTGCCGTACTCCGCGCCGAGGATCCGCTCGAATGCAAGGCGCCGTTGCCGGCCCGCGTCCGAATTGCCCAATCCCTGGAAGGATACCGGCCCGTTCCTTCCCATGATGTAGGCGACCGTCTCGTCGGCTGCCTGGAACAACTGGTTGCCGGAAAGCGATATGTTGGTCACCAGTTGCTGATCGGCGACGTGTTGCCGAAGCAGATCGCCCACGCGCCCGGCCCAGCCGGTCTTGGCCGGGTTCCGGCCCCTCAGGGAGTTCCACTGATCCTGTTGATCGTTGTGCGAGAACAATCGCGTCGGTAGCGCGACGGAGCCGTCCTGGTATTGCTCCTTGGTCGTCGGCTCGATGAGCGGCCCGACGTTGGCGATGAACGCGGCCCGGGAGCTTGCGAACAGCGACTGGATCGCGCCCATGGTCGGATGCAGGCCGTATTCGGACCCATCCGAGGTCAGCGGTGCGATCGGCAGAAGGTCGTCCCGGGCGATGGCGAGATTCTGCCGGGACTGTGCGTAGACGTTGTACTCGGCTTCGCTTCGCGGCACGAGCATGTTGAAGGAATCGTTGCCGCCGAACAGGAATACGCAAACCAGCGCACGATAGTCTGAAAACGCGCCCGGCGGCGCGACCATCTGCGTCAGGCCGACCCCCGGCGTTGCAGTCAGAATCGCGCCGGCGCCGGTGGCTTTAAGAAATTCGCGACGATTCACTGCGGTCATGGGACTGCTCCGGGATCCTAATGCTGCCTGGCAAATTCGGGGGAAGAGGCCACGAAATAGATGACTGCGGCGACCCGTTGAGTCGCATTCGCGTCGGGCCGTTGATCCAGCACGCTCTGAATTTCGGTTCTGAGGGTGGAAGACATCTGGCCTGCCAGGAGCTTGTCCGCTACGCGGTCGATCAAGGCGTCGGCATCGTCGGCCAATGCCTCTTCTTCGGCGATGTCGATGTAAACGTCGGCGCCCCTGAGTGCGTCGTTGCTGGAATTGCGCGCGAACGCCTGCGAGTAGAAGAAATTGGTGATCAAGGTATTCTGGTATTCCGTGGCGATCTGTAGTTCGGGCGCGGTCATGCCCGCGTCGGCGATCTCCCCGGGCGGCCCATAGAAGGGGCTGAAGAAGTTGAATACCGAGGGCGCCTGCAGGGGGCCCTGGGCGAAGACGCCGATCGGCCGGTACCGGTAGTTTTCGTTGGACGAGCGCGCGCCGTAAGCCCGCCAAAGCTGCGTCAGACGCAGTAAGGGTTCCTTCAGTTTGCCGCTACTCTGCGAAGTGGATGAGCGAGCTTCGGGATCCAGCAGAATGGTCCTGACCACGGCCCCGAGATCGCCCCGCACGCCGTTGCCGTTGTCGTTGAAGACGGCGGCCACCCGCGATACGTATTCGGGGGAGGGGTTGCTGGTCACCAGCCGCTGGATCAGCCGGATGCCGATGAAGGGTCCGACGTTGTCGTGGGCGAACAGGTTGTCCAGCGCATCCTCAAGGTCCTGGCGGCCCGACTGGCCGGCGGGCAAGCGCACGCCGTTCAACAACTGCTTGGCTCCGGTGGCATGGTAGGCCGCGTAGAGCTGCATCGGTTGCGCCTGATTGGCCTCGTTGCGGCGTGCCCGATTGAAGTTGGCGCCGTCGGCGTAGTTCCACCCGGTAAAGACGTGCGCAAAACCCTCGACAACGTCCTGGCTATAAGTCGGGATGGGTTGTCCCTGAGCGTCCGTGCGCACGGTTCCGTCGAGGTTCAGTTCGAGCAGCCCGATGCTGAATAGCTGCATCGACTCCCTGGCGTAGTTCTCATCGGGGCTGATGTTGCGATCGGGGTCGGGCGGCTGGTTGCCGAGCATGCTCAGGTAGACGCCCATGGCCGGGTGCAGCGTCACTTCTTCGATTAGATCGCGGTAGTTTCCGAAGGCGTTTCGAACCAGGATGTCGTAATAGTCCGCCAACCCGTAGGGCAGTTGGTTCAGCCCGCCGAACTCCGAGACCACCATGATTTGCGACAGCGCGAACGCAACCCGCTGGCGAAGCTGGTCCGGCCCGCTGAGCACGTTGCGAAACCAGATATCCGACCGGTCGCGCTGCAACTGCTGCAAACGGTCCGGGACCGGCAGGGATCGCAGGTAGGGCAGTTGGAGCGATTCCGGCTGGCCGAATTGCTGATCGATCCAACCCTCGATTCCGAGGTTGATTACAGTTTGGGCCGCCTGCCCGGTTGCGCCGAAGGATGCCTGATCGAGCAGCCGAAAGGCTTCGGCCATGGAGACCGGTGGAGGCGGGGGTGGCGGGGGCGGTCCCGGGGGTGGGCCTCCACCGCCCGATCCGCCGCCACAGCCCGCCAGCAGGGCGACGGAAACGAGAACGGCCAAACCAGAGCCAGTCCGCATATTTCCACAACCCCCTGCCGATGCAGTCGCGATTCGTTCGTACATTGTTGGCCTTGAATCGAATATTCGCAAGCGCGGAATGCCACCTCTAGCCGCAAGGGCGCAAATGCGGAATAGCGCCGCTAGCCGCAAGGGCGCAAATGCGCCGACAGGCAGTCCAGCAGCACGTCGTGGAACACCGGTCGCAGTGCGGCCAGCCGCGGGTTGTCACGGGTTGGGTGAACCCGGTTTGTCAGCAGAATTGCGAACAGGTCCCGTTCCGGGTCGATCCATAGCGAAGTTCCGGTAAAACCGGTATGCCCGAACGACGCGGCCGAAAAACGGCCTCCGCAGGAGCTTCCGGATGCAGGTGTATCCCAGCCTAGGGCACGGCTGCTCCCTTGCACCAGGTTGGGGCGCTGGACGAAGCGCTGCACGGTGCTGTCCTGGAACATCCGGGAGCCGTTCGAACGGCCACCCCTGAGCCACATGCGGGCGAACGGTACCAGGCTCGCGGCGGTGCCGAAGAGGCCGGCGTGCGGGGCCACGCCCCCCAGGCTCCAGGCGTTCTCGTCGTGAACCTGGCCGCGGAGAATGCCGCCCCTCAGGGGATCGTCCTCGGTCGGCGCGATGCTGGGGAGAAGCTCGGCGGGAGGATTGTAGGAGAGCTTTTTCATTCCCAGTGGCGCGAAGATCTCGTCCTCTGCGAGTCGATCCAGAGCCGTATGGGTGAGTCGCTCCAGGATCGCGCCCAGCAAGATAAATCCCAGGTCCGAGTAGACCGTGCGAGTGCGCGGCTCGTAATCCAGCGGCAACTCGCAAATCCGCTCGAGGAAAAACTGCCTGACCTCGGCGGCGGGCCGACCTTCCGACTGCCGGTAGAGGTCGGTCCACCACAGCAGACCGCCGCAGTGCGCCAACAGATCGGCGATCGTGATGCGGTCCTTTGCTCCGCCGGCGAATTCGGGAAGGTAGGCCCTGACTGGCGCGTCGCGATCCAGCCGGCCGGCCTCAACCAGCCGCATGACGAGCGGTGTTGTGACGACCACCTTGGTCAGCGAGGCCAGATCGTAGAGCGTGTCGAGCGTGACCGGGTCGGCATCGGCCGCATAGCTCAGCCGGCCCACGGCCCGCTCCAGGAGAACGGCGTCGCGGGTTCCGGCCACCACCACGGCGCCGGGCATGGCGCCGGCATCGACGGCTTCGGCCAGCAATGCGGTAGCGGCGTCGTTCATGGTGCTCCAACGCCGAGCGTCAGGCGGTGCCGTGCCGGCCCCGGCAGAAAGGGCAGCGGTTCACCGCGGACCCAGGCCTCATGACCGACCGCGAAATAGGGCGACAACGGGTGCGCGCTCTGGCCGCCCGGCATGTGGAAGTACCCGCTGGATTCGTCCCCCGGTGTGACGGCAAAACGTTCTGATGCACCGAAGCCGCTCCGTTGAACTCGCGGCGTGTGGTCGCCCCCGGGCAACGGCCCGCTACCGATCGAAAGCCAGGGACGGAGAAACGTCAGAACGTCGGCGAGCGGATGTTCCAAAGTGACCCGGTTGATTGCTCCCCAGGTGCAGTCCGACAGTGGGTCGTTGCCGCAGCTTGCAACCGCGGCATCGGCGGCGTGCAGCAACAGATCATTCCACGATGTGTGCGGCGGAGGCAGCAAATGATCGGGTTTTTCCGTGACCAGTCGCCACAGCGGACCCTCGACCTGGTTGGTCGCCGCCAGGCGAATGGGCTCCTCGAAATCGCCGCAGCCGGCCAGGAGTCCGCGCAGAACCTCCTCCTGGACACGGAGTCGAAACTCGCGCGCAATACGGAAACCCACGGAATCGATACTGGCGCGGCCATCCCAGCGTTGCAGGATATCCCTCAGCTCGCCACGCCACGGATACGGCGCTGCGTCGGCGTCGGCGAGCGCTTCCAGGAGCAGGTCGCGCCACTGTAGCTGCAATAGCGCCCGGTCATCGAGCTGGATGGCCAGCATGGCCTCGATCCCCGGCCGTTCCAGGGCCATCAGCGCATCCCTGATCTGTTGGGCGCGGGCACCGAGCATGTAGCCGTTCGCGCCCAGGTGCGCGAGGACGCCGCCATCGACGATCCGGTTGTTGGCGGTCCAGATCAGGCCCGACTCGGGGTCGACGACCTGCGGGTAGTCCTCCGGCGGCAGCCAGCCCTGCCAACCCACCGTGCCGTCCGCCCAGGTCGCAGGCCGCGATGAGTCGTAACCCGTCCTTCGGGGAATCCTGCCCATGATGGTCCAGGCGATCGAGCCCCGTGTGTCCGCGACGACAAAGTTCTGCGGGGGAATGCCGACGAAGGGAGCCAGTGCCAGTGCTTCACGGGTGCTTGCGGCGGATTCCAGTTCGGAGATCCCGAGATTGACCGCCTCCGGCAAGTGGGCCAACCAGCGCATCGCCTGCAGCCGCCCGCGGTGGTCAGTTCCAACGACCGGGCCCCAACGGGTCCAGCGAAACGTGACCGGTTGCGGTTCCGCACCCTTGATCTCGATGATCTCCTCGTAGTCCTCGAACGGCACATAGCCGTCGGGCGTCAGGTAGGTATCGGGGTCGTCCGGATCGGTCTGCAGCAGCACCAGGTCGGCCCAGTCCCCGCGGCTGTTGGTAAACCCCCACGCGATGGACCCATTGCTGCCGGCCACCACGAAGGGTGTGCCGGGAAGGGTCACGCCCGCGAGATCCAGTTCGGGGGCGTCCGAACCGTCGCCGCCGACGATGAGGCGAACCCGGTACCACGTGTTGGGGAGATCCAGGCCCAGATGCATGTCGTTGGCGACGATGGCGCGGCCTTCGGCGGCGATGGGCCCGGCAACCGCCCAGGCATTGCTACCCGCCGCCGGTTCATCGAGTTCAAGGCTCAACGCGGCGCCGAGGGCGCTCGCCCCGGGTGTCGTCCCGCGAAGGGCGCTCGCCCCGGGCGTCGTCCCGCGAAGGCCGCACGACCCGGGTCCCGGAATCTCCGGCGATTCCCAGGCATCGCCCATCAAGGGCGCGTCCCAGCGGTTGCCCGGTGCGAATATGAATTGGCCGATTTCCTCCGGCAAGCCATCGCGGAGCGCCGCGTAGCCGGACTCCCCGCTGGCATCGTAGTCGGTCAGTTCGAAAAACATCGCCAGGTTGCCGAGAACGATGTCCTCGGCCCGCCACGGCTCGGGGTCCGTGCGAAGGATCAGGTATTCGAACGGCACGATCGACAGCGATTCAACTCCCTCATTGACTCCTTCAGCGTACGCTTCGAGCACGGCCCGCTCCGAAGGGTTCGCGCGATCGATGACCTGACGCGCCACCCCGCGCAGCCGGTGTCGTCGCCGCCGCTTGTCCAGATCCAGGGCGGCCACACCGAAAAGTTCGGCCAGTTCACCGGCCGTGGACCGTCTCAGGAGATCCATCTGGAAGAATCGGTCCTGCCCGTGTACGAAGCCGGTCGCTCGAGCGACGTCAAGCCGGTTGCTGCCGTGAATGGTCGGCACGCCGTACGAATCGCGTACGACGGTGACCGGCGCGGACAGTCCGGCAACCTGAATTTCGCCATCCAGGACAGGCAGGCTGCCGACAACGATCCCATAGGACGCCAGCAACCCCGCCGCCACCGCCAGCGTCAGCAGACCGATAGTTGTCGTCAATGGTTTCAACATCGTGACGTGAATTGTGCGTTATTCGGACGGCAACGGGAAAGACAAGCGCAAGTTTGAAACGATCCGGAGTCCTCCAAGGGTTTTAGAACGGTACGGCGCCCGAGTGCAATCGCGATCGCCACTGCAGATCGGAGCGGTTTTGAAATAGACGCGCGGCGCCCTCATCCACTATGCTCTGAGTTCAGCCGGGTCAGAGACGGCACCATTCGTACTTCAGAGCACCAAAAACACCCACGCCTTCGCAGGGCTTCTTGAATGAGCGCAATGAAAGCTACACCCCGGATTCTTGTCGTTGACGACGAACCGGATCTTGAACCGCTCGTGCTGCAACGCATGCGCCGGGACATCAGGAAGCGCCGCTACGAATTCGTCTTTGCCCGCAACGGCCTGGAGGCTCTTGAACGGCTTGAGGCTGACCCCGAGATCGACATGGTGTTGTCGGACATCAACATGCCGAGAATGGACGGCCTCGCGCTGTTGTCGCAGATTGCAAAGGTGGCGCCCAATCTGCGCTCCGTGATCATTTCCGCCTACGGCGACATGAAGAATATCCGCACCGCCATGAACCGCGGCGCATTCGACTTCGTCACCAAACCCATCGATTTCGACGATCTGCGAGTGACCATCGACCGCACGCTCCGGCATCTGGCGGAGTGGCGCGAGGCGATCGCATCCCGCGACAAGCTGATCACGCTGCAGAACGAGCTTGATGTCGCCAGCAAGATTCAGCAATCCATCCTGCCGACCAAGTTTCCAAGCGGCGATGACTTCGAGGTCTTCGGGCATATGGAGGCGGCCCGAAACGTGGGCGGGGATTTTTTTGACATACTTCGACTGGAGTACGATCGCATTGGACTGGCGATCGCGGACGTGTCGGACAAGGGTGTGCCGGCTGCGCTGTTCATGATGTCCACGCGGACACTCCTTAAAGGCACTGCTATCGGCGGTAACGAGCCGGGCGACGTTCTGGGCGAAGTGAACGACCAGCTTTGCGAGGACAACGACGCGGAAATGTTCGTTACGGTTCTCTATGCCGTGTACGATCCAAAGACGAAGGAATTCACCTATGCGAACGGCGGGCACGACAGCCCCCTGGTCATCCACGCGGACGGCAGTTCCACGCTGCTGCCGCTTACCAGGGGCATCGCCCTGGGGGTTCTCCCCGAGCTCACCTACAAGCAGAGAACCGTCACGCTCGATCCGGGCGATACGGTCGTACTGTATACCGACGGCGTTACGGAGGCGATGAACGGTGCGGACGAGCAATATGGCCTGGACGACCTGCGCGAGAAGTTTGCGGGGACCCCGCCCCCGAATTCCAGAGAAGCCACTTCGACCGTGTTCCAGGCGGTACGGGAGTTTGCCCGGGGTACCCCCCAGTCCGACGATATAACCTGTTTGGTCATGCGCCGCGGAGGCAGCGGCGGCTGAGCGCAAAAGCATCGATTGGCGAGGTCACCCGTTGAGCGATATGAGCCGATTGTCCCTGTTGCCGTGGAATCGGCGCCTCCACGCCTTGACAACCGGCAGCGGTACGTTGCGCGGGCTGGTCCCTGCGGCCGCCCTGGACGTTGCGGTCGCCCTGGTCGTTGCGGCGGCGCTGCTCGGCAGTGTTTCCTGCACCCCGGACGCAGGCGATGAGACCGCAGCCGCGCCGGCGGCGCCTGTGCCCGAGTCGAACGCCGCTCCGGCTGACCCCGCGGCAGAGCCAGACGCAACGCTTGGCCCCGCGGCAGAGCCGGATGCAACGCTTGGCCCCGCGGCAGAGCCGGACGCAACGCCCGGTGTTTCCGGTGAGCGCGTACTCTTCGGTCAGTCGGCGGCTTTCAGCGGTCCCGCCCAGGAACTCGGCCTTGGCATGCAACGCGGTATCCAGGCAGCCTTTCAGGAGGCCAACGATCGCGGCGGAATCCATGGCCGAATGCTTGAGCTCGTGTCGCTCGACGATGCTTATGAGCCGGAGGCCGCGGTCGTGAATACGCTTCAACTGATCGAGGAAGAGCAGGTCTTCGCATTGATCGGCGCGGTGGGCACGCCGACGTCGCGCTCCGCCACGCCGGTCGCCGCCCAGGCTGACGTGCCCTATATCGCCCCGTTCACGGGTGCCGCGTTTCTGCGCGATCCCGCCTGGGACAACGTCGTCAATCTTCGGGCCTCCTATCAGCAGGAGACCGAGGAAATGGTCGCCCGCCTGACCGGCGATCTGGGCATCGATCGCATCGCGGTCATGTACCAGGACGATTCGTTCGGCCGCGATGGTTATCAGGGCGTTCGCCTGGCGCTTGCGCGGCGGGGCATGGAGCCCGTGGCCATCGGCCTGTATCCACGCAATACCGCCGCGGTGAAGACGGCGCTTCTGGATCTTCGCCAGGGCGATCCGCAGGCGGTGATCATGATCGGCGCGTATCAGCCCGTGTCGACGCTGATCAGCTGGGCGCAGCACACCGGTATGGACGCCGTATTCCTTACCGTTTCCTTCGTCGGCAGCAATGCCCTGGCGCAGGCGCTCGGAGACTCGGGCGCGGGTGTGGTGGTGACGCAGGTGGTGCCGTTTCCTACCGACGAATCGCTGCCGGTGGTGGCGTCCTACCTCAACGCGCTTGCCGCCCATGCCCCCGATGCCGTTCCCGGATTCGTTTCGCTTGAGGGTTACCTGGCCGGTCGCCTCGCCATCGAGGGGCTTCAGCGGTGCGGCGTTGAACTCAGCCGGGATTGCTTTCTCGACAGTCTGCGCGGCACCGGGCCGGTGGACATGGACGGATTCGAACTTCAGTACGGCGATAGCGACAACCAGGGTTCTGACGCGGTCTTTCTCACCGCGATCGGCGAGGGGGGCGCCTATAGCCCGGTAGCGACGATGCAGACGACGGAGCCATGAAGCCATGAAGAACTGGTTGAAGGCCGTCAACAAGGCCCGCTCGCGGATCTCCACCCAGCTCTATCTCACCATCGGCGGCGCCGTCGTCCTGACCGTGTCGGCCAGCCTGGTGGGCTGGTTCCTGCTCAACCGGGTCGGCGAGGTTCAGCAAGTCGTCAACGAAGGGAGCGTTCCCGAGTTGGCGGCGGCATTCGGCGTGGCGCAGTACAGCAGTGCGCTGGTCGCGGCCGCACCCCGCCTGGCTGCCGCGGCGACGCCCGACGATTTCCGCGACGTGATGGTCAGCATCAGCGAGTCCCACGCGGCGTTCGAGGCGCAACTGGCCGTCCTTGAGGGAATGGACGCGGGCGAGGCGCGGTTCGCGCGCATCCAGGCGCATTCCGACACGCTGATTTCGAGTATCACGGCGCTCCGCGACGAAGTGGCCGCGTCCTTTGAACTATTGCAGCGCAGGGAAGCCCTGCGGCTGGAACTGGAAGAACTGCGCGTCCGTCTCGACAACATCATCGTTCCGGCCATCGATGACCAGCTTTTCTACACCATGACCGGCTACCGCGAACTCGGCAGTCCGCCGGAATCCCGGTCGGAACATTTCTCGGAAGACGAGTTCGGACGCTATCGCTACCTGGCCGAGCTTCAGGCCGACGCGACGTTGTCGACGCAACTGTTGTCGAGCGCGTTCACGCTCTCGGAAGCGTCGCTGGTGGAACCCTTGCGCGAACGGTTCGAGGCCGTGGCCAGCCGCATCGAGCGCAATCTGTCCGTTCTTGAATCATCCCCGCTGCACGACGAACTGGCGCCCGTCTTCGCCCGGCTCATCGAGTTGGGGCTCGGCGAGTCGAGCGGATTCAACCTGCTGGTTCTGCAACTGCAACTGGGCGAACGTCAGCTCGATCTGCTTGAGGGCAACCAGGCCATCGCCATCGATCTGGTCGCCGAAGTCGATGGCCTGGTGAGCACGGCGCAGATGAGCACCGAGGACGCTACCATGGCTTCCGCCGATGCGATCCTCACCGGGCGCAACCTGCTGCTGACCATCAGCGCCGTCAGCGTCGCCAGCGCCCTGCTGATCGCCTGGCTGTTTGTGGGCCGCGTGCTGCTGTACCGCCTCGAGCAATTGTCCGGCTGGATGCGGCGCATGGCGGGCGGCGATCTCGAAACCACCGTGGATATCGGCGGCAACGACGAGGTGGCCGACATGGCCGCGGCCCTCGAAGTCTTCCGCCGCCATGCCATTGAAGTGCAGCGCCTGAACCTGGTGGAGAAGCTGGCGGACGAACTCAAGGGCAAGAACGAGCAACTCGAATCCGTGCTGGAGGATCTGCGCCTGGCGCAGGACCAGATCGTCATGCGCGAGAAACTGGCTGCGCTGGGCGAACTCACCGCCGGTGTGGCTCACGAGATCAAGAACCCGCTGAACTTCGTCAAGAACTTTTCCGAAGTTTCCGAAGAACTCATCGACGAGTTGAAGGAGGCTCTGGAAGACGTCGCGGAGAAGATGGAAGAGGACGATCGCTCCTATATCGATGAAATTACCGGCGACCTGACAGGCAACCTCAAGCGCATCCGTTCCCACGGCGACCGCGCCAATCGCATCGTCCACGACATGCTGCAGATGGGACGGGGTTCGGGCGACTCGCAGCCCACCGACATCAATGGCCTGCTGGATGAATACGCACGTCTCGCCTACCACAGCGCCCGGGCCTCCGACTCCGAATTCCAGCTCGACATCAAGCTGGACCTCGATCCCGACATGGGGGACGTCAACATCATCCCCCAGGACATGGGCCGCGTCTTTCTCAACATGGTCAGCAATGCGTGTTACGCGACCGACGAGAAGCGCAAGGCAACGAAGGACGACGCGTATGAGCCGATAATTTCGCTCACGACGCGCCGAGGCGAGGAAATGATCGAGATTCGTATCAGGGACAACGGCAGCGGGATGCCGCCCCATGTCGTGGAAAAGATCTTCAACCCCTTCTATACCACCAAACCCACCGGTGAGGGCACTGGGCTCGGCCTTGCCATGTCCAGCGACATCATCCGCGAGCACGGCGGCACCATCCAGGTCGAAACCGAGCCCGGCGAATTCACGGAGATGATCATCGAATTTCCATTGAACGCGCCCCCGCCGGAGGCAGAGTGAGGGGCGTTGAGGGATTTGATGCATAATCACGCGCTTTGGAAGCGCCTCTGCTGGGAATGTCATCCGATTAGCGAACGAATTTGCGCCATCGCCGCAATCGCAACCCTGACAATGTCCTCGGCTCTGGCCCAAACCGGGTCGAGCGGAGGGGGATTGCGGGATGCGATCGTCAACGGGTCGACGTCGCTTCGGATTCGGTACCGGATGGAGCACGTTGACCAGGACGGCTTCGACGAGCATGGGCTGGCGTCGACGGCGCTGGGGCGCTGGGCCTGGAATTCGGCTCAGGACAATGCGTGGAGTGCTGGGCTGGAAGCCGATTATGTGTTCGTGGCCGGCATCGAGGACTTCAATTCCACCACCAAGACGGCAAGAAGGCGGCAGTTTCCGGGGGAGGGCGTGACATCGCCGAGCCGGAAGGCGGCGATCTGAACCAGGCGTTCCTGAAGTACACGGGGGAGGGCGTGACGGTGACGGCCGGGCGCCAGCGGATCAATCTGGGGAACCAGCGGTTTGTGGGCGGGGTCGCATTCCGACAGAACGAGCAGACCTATGACGGCCTGCGGGTGCAATTGTCCCGCGGCGATGCGTCGCTCGACTACACTTACGTGAACAACATCAACCGGATTTTCGGTCCGGGCGATGGCACTGCAGCCGGGGGACTGGTTCGGCGATTCGCATTTTCTGCGTGGGTCGATTCGACCTGGGTCGGACCAGGAATTCGCCGCGTTTGCCTACCTGCTCGATCTAAGTAACGACAACGGACCGCCTAATTCCAATGCGAGCTACGGCGTGTCGTATCGAGGTGCGTTCGATTTTGTGACATTGGATGCGACCTTTGCCAGGCAATCCGATTGGGCCGATAACCCTACGGCGTATGATGCGCCGCACTTCGCCGTTCAGGGGGCTTTCCCGCTTGGTGGCAGCACGTTGACCGTGGGATACGACGTGCTGGGTAGTGATGATGGGCGATATGCGTTTCGGACGCCGTCGGCGACGCTGCACAGGTATCAGGGGTGGACGGACAAGTTTCTGATTGCGCCGCCGGATGGTGTCAAGGACGCCTGGTTCAGCGTTGCAGGCAATATTGGCGGGGCCCGGCTCACCGGGGTCTATCATGACTTCAGTGCGCACGAGGGTGGGCGGAGTTATGGGTCGGAGTTTGGATTCGATCTGACTTATACGCTGCAGAACCAGGTGAGCCTGGAGTTCAAGGTTGCGACTTACGATCCGGATGGGTACGCGACGGATACGACCAAGGTTTGGTTTATCGTGGGCTATTCATTGTAGGCCGCATTTGCAACCAGTCGCCGACGGTCGTGCACACGCCGCGCCGCGCCGGATTCACCTGGTCGCGGGTTGGCGCGAGTCCCCTCCCACCAGGGTGAGCAACGGGCTGCTTACCGGTCCGCCGGCACCAGCGCGTCCCAGTGCGCAGCGGCGCGGCGCACGATTTCCGGCACGTCTTCAGCCAGCAGGTAACGTTGATCGACGAGGCCGTTGGCGTACCGCGTGAGCCGGTCGAGATATTCGTCGCGGTTCGCGTAGCGTTCCAGAACGGCGGGTCTCGGGTCCTGGCGCTGCACACGCTCCGCGCGCGATGCGGCGAACGGGATATAGGAGCCCTGCAGGCTGACGAGTTGGTTCGGTGGACCGAAGGCAGGACCGAACAGGCTCCAGCCCATGTAGGTGGCGAGCGGCACGGCAAGTTCGGGCGACCGCAGGCCCGCGATTTCGTTACCGTCGGCATCGACTTGCGGCACCATCAGGGGATAGGTAGGGCCGACGTCCGGCGGTTCGAGTGTGGCGATGCCTTCGCTGTGAAACCTGGGCCCGAAGTCGAGGTCGACCACAGGTTCGACGCGGTCTGGCGTCGATACACCGGTGATGTCCGGGAACGCGAGATACCCGAGCGCCGTCAGCGTGCCGTCGTTGCGCGTCGGATAGCTGCTCGGCGGCGGTTCGACGCCGTCGGCAATCCACTCGTCGAGCCCGATCAGGAGCGCGCGCAGGAACCAGCCGTAGTCGTTCGGGTTGCCGGGGAGCTGTCCCCGGCTGACGCTCGGCGGAAAGCGGGCCGGACCGTGTTGCGTGCCGGCAAAGAGATAAATGCGTTCGTTGTCGAGCGGCGCCATATCTCTCGCGTCGATCGTGAGGTGCGTAAGCGCGGCCGAGCCGCGCCAGTATTCGTTCGACGAGTTCGTGTAGACGACCTTGGGCATGAGCTCGGGAGCGATGCCGGCGAGGAGCCCGTCGGTTTTGCCGCCACGAAATACAAGTTGCGTGACATCGATGGGGTCGGGGCAGCCTTCGCATTCGTGCTCGTCCCAGTCCGGCCGCGTCTGCACGCGGCCCGTGAACGGGAACAGCGCGTTCGGATAGAAATAGTTCCAGCTCGCGCGCGACGGCTGGGCGAAGCGGTGGTTGAAGCTGCCGCGGGAGCCGCCGGCGATGTGCGGTACGACGCCGTCGAACACCTTGCGTTGCCGTTCGTCCTCGTTGAAACCGTCGTGGAGAAAGGTCCTGAGCAGCCGGCCGCTTTGTGAACTGCCGAATGCGATCGCGCGCTCGAACTCGCGCGCACCGACGCCGAGTTCGGCGGCGCCTTCATGCTTGAGCATCGAGACGGCGTCGCGGATGGCCGCGAGACCGAGCCCCGCAATCCCCGGGTTCTCGGATTCGTAGACGGCCTCATAAATCCTGTGAGGCTCGAATCCGCCCCGCAGGTAGACCATTCCGCGGTCGGGTACGACGCGTTCCCCTTCGAGCCGGCCAAAACCCCATTGCGTCCGCTCTATCGGCTGCCGCGTACGCGTGCGCGAGTCGCGCACGGTCAGCACGTTCGCCTCGTTGTCCGGATCGGCAACCGGGTAGGGGATATGGCCACCGTCTGCGAGCGTGTGGCTCGACACGCGCTCGCGAACGATGAAGTCGCTGCGCACGAGGCCGCGGACCGGCGTACCCCCGGCGCCGGCCGCCGGCACCGAGACGCGCATCCGGTCGTCCCCCGCGGGCACGTCGAACTGCCAGCCGACCCAGAGCAGCGAGAAGCCATGCCGCTGCAGGAAACCGTCTCCGAAATCGGCGGCGGACTCGGGATCCGGGCTGCGCGGGGCGCGGTTGAATCTCGACAACATCGTCTTGTTGCCCCGGTTCGCGACATCGAACAGCAGCGCGCCGTTGCCGCGACCGGCTTCGACGGGCCTGATCAGAAAGAAGTCGGCCGAGAACTCGACCGCGCCTTCACCGTTGCGCGGGGCGTGTGCGATATCCCGTACGATGCGATTGACGTCGGCGTCGGGATCGACCGCGAAGTGCATCGTTCCGACCAGTTTCTCGTAGGCGCCGACGCCGCCGAAGCGCTGGCCCTGGACAATCTCGCCCCGCGACGTCACCTCGATGTGCGTGACTTCCGCGACCGCCGAAGCAGCCAACAACGTGGCACCGACAAACGCCGCAGGCCCAAAAGAACGGTGTTTCGTGTTCATGGCGAAGCAGAATAGCGAGTCCGTTTTAGCGTGGCAACAGGCGACGCGGCTGGCCGAATGTCCATCGGCGTAGGGCAATCTTCGCTTGGCTCCCAAGCCCAAAACTGTCCACGGAAACGGGGCAAGACCAGTAAATTCCTAGAGCGTGGCCTAGAGGGCATCTCCGCCGTACACCACTTCCACGAGCCCCCCACTCACTGGAAAGTGCAGCCAGCATCCGGCGCAATCCAGACCGGCTCCCCGAATCGCGCTCGCGTACGCGGCGAGTTGACCCGAATACTCCACCGCCTCGGCGGCCCATTCCGAGCGCGGCCGCGGAGAGGATTTGTGGTCGATGACGATCCATCCTTCCCCGGTCTCCAGGAGGAGGTCGATCCAGCCGTGGAGCACCTGGCCGTTGTCCTGGACGAGCTCGACGGGATGCTCGACCAGCATGCGGAGCGGAGCGAATTTGGCGTTGATCGCGTCCATGAGGCGCCGTGCACAATCGACGGAATCGTGGGGGTCTAACGCCCCCTCGCCCGCACCATTCCGTATGAGCTCTGCGGCGCAATCGAACGCATCGTCGCGGTGCGGGTTTACAAGCTCCGCAGCAATCGCCGCATGGAGCGCAGTGCCGATCTTTCCCATGTCATCGGAATGAACCGCGATTCGCGGCCCTAGCTCTACCACGGCGCCTGCGGCGGCTCCCTCAACGGGAGCGGCTGCCGAGGGGCTCAATCGCTCGCGGAGTCGAAGCTCGGTCGGCGATCGTTCGAGAAACCAGGAAGGTGCAAATGGAGTTGGCTCCGGACTCGGAGATTCGGCCGCAGCCAGGTCAACGACCGCCGACCGGATGGGCTCGCCGTCCGGAAGCGGGTGTTCATCGCCAATGGGAAGCAGATGCCGGGAGCCAAAGTTCTCAATCCATGCACCGCGGCGCGGCCCCGTTGCCGGTAAGGCAATGATGATCGAGTCCCGGGCCCGCGTCATACCTACATACGCCAGGCGGCGTCCTTCCGCGTCCGCTGCGGCAGCGGCCCGCATGGCCTCCTCTGACGCCATGATGCTGTCGAGGACGGGCACGCCCCTGGTGTTCCTGCCAAAGACCTTCGGGTAGAAGCGGATGGCCCGCCCGTCAAGCGGATTGTCAAGGTCGAGCCTGCCGGAGGTCGACTCGACGCGAACGTCCCAGATTCGGGACCGCCATGCGTAGTGGAAGTCTGTCGCCACCACCACCGGCCACTCCAGGCCTTTCGCCCGGTGATAGGTCAGGACGTGAACGGCGTCGCCGCCGGTCATCACCGGCTGCAGATCGAGGTCCGGAGACGTGGGGTTTTCCAGCCAGAACAAAAAGCCGGTGAGTGTCGCGGCCTCGTGCTGCGATGCACAGTGGTTCTCGTACTCGACCGAGAGGTGGAGAAATGCATCGAGGTTGCGCTGGCGCTGAGCGGCGGTTGTTGCGTCCGGCCCCCAGGCGGTCGCGATCGGGCGGATACCTACGTAGTTGAGCACACGCGCGACAATCTCCACCGGCGACTGCGTGATTGTCTGGCCGCGCAGATGCGCGATACGCGAGACGATCGGATCGTCGGACTCCGCCCAGCTACCATCCTCTTCTTCGGATGCAAGCCAGCGAAGCCGATCCACAAGCCAGACTTCCGGCTCCTCGCAGGACCCCAGAGCCCGGATTTCGGCCGTGGCGATGGTGTCGGAGGGATCGTTCAACCGGCGCAGACACGCCCTTGCAAGGCATACTTCGGGCGTTTCGAGAAGCCCGGCCAGAGTCATCTTCATGGGTACGCGCCGTTGGCGCAGCGCTTTCGCGATGTCTTTCACGTGACTGTTGGTCGTGGCGAGTATCGCGATATCGCCGAAGGTCACCGCCCGCGTTTCACCTGTCTCCGGGTCGCTCACTTGTTGTCCGGACTGCTCGAATTCCGAGATGGCGAGTGCCAATGCGTCGACTTGCTTTGCGATGTTGCTCTTCGCTGGAAAGGTCCAACGTTCCACCGCAGGCGAATCGTGACCTTCCGGGCGCTGGGGCGACAGCTCCACCAATGCGCGCTCCATCCCATCGCGTTCGAAGGCTTCACGGAATACGGCGTTCAGGTAGCGCACGACCGAAGGACGGGACCGCCAAGATCGATCGAGCACATCGAGCCTGCTACCGCGGGCGACCAGCGCATCGAGCGTGCTTCCCACGAGCTCCGGATCGCTTCCCCGGAAGCCGAATATGGCCTGTTTCACGTCTCCCACGAAAACCACCTCGCTTGCGAACCGGGCGATCTTCATGAACAACGCCAGTTGCATCGGGTTCGTGTCCTGGAACTCATCGACGAGCAACAGCTCGATCTCCCCGCCAAGCCGCTCCGCCACGGCGGGCTCGTCGAGGGCGCGGAGCACGAGTTGCTCGATGTCGGGGTAGTCGACGAGGCCACGCGCGGTCTTCAGGTTCTGGAAA
This sequence comes from Candidatus Rariloculaceae bacterium, assembly GCA_965237785.1. Classification (GTDB taxonomy): domain Bacteria; phylum Pseudomonadota; class Gammaproteobacteria; order Steroidobacterales; family Rariloculaceae; genus UBA6522. Next base: position 2,467,789 of record OZ250159.1, on the reverse strand, counting down.
CGGGTCAGCGTTTCCCCGGCGATCGCAAACACGCCGTCGATATGTCCGCGGATGTCAGCTTGAAAATCCGCGTGACGGTCATAGAAAGCGGCCGCGGCCCGCACCGGAATCGCGGCATCATTGCTTCGCTTGGCCGGCGATGACTTGCCGAGCGAGATCCAGAGCGTCCATCGGCAATTGTCACGACGAAGTTCCGGTGCGGCGCTGCGCAACTTGTCGAGGTAAGTGCGCGTGGTCTTGGTGGTGTCGGAGACGAGGTCGATATCCGCAATGGCATCTTCAATTGCCGCGAGCAGTGCCTCCACCGCCTCGGCGCCGCAACCGACCTCCGGAAAGTGGCCGAGAAACCTGTCCGCGCTTTCGCGGCCCATCCCCGGCAGTGCGCCCGGGCCGATGTCGTTGCTTCTCGCCTCCTGCGCGATGTTCCGCACATGGTCCTGCCAGTTGGTACCGGCACGGATGTCCATGAGCGCCAGGCGCTCAGCGCGAAGATTCATCTCACGGACCCGATCGGCACTCAGCACCTCATCCAGTGCCTGGTTGAAGAGACGCGCGCCGTCCTCGATGCTGGCGACGTTGATCTCCGGCGAGAGGCCGAGTTCGAAGGCAAACCGACCGAGCAGGCGAGCGCAGACGCTGTGCACGGTGCCGATGAGCGACTGTGCCATCTGCTCCGACAGCAGGGGCCGTCCGCTTTCGATCAATCGAGTCCGGACGCGGTCCTGAAGCTCCGTGGCGGCCTTTACCGTAAACGTGGTGCCGATCACCGCCGCCGGCATCACTCTGCCGCCGGATAGCGCCTGCTCAAGCTCCCGGGTCAGGCGGTACGTCTTGCCGCTCCCGGCTCCGGCGCTGATGAAGCGCACGTGCTCGAGATCGCGCCGGCTGCCGCTCATCGGGACTCGTCCCAACCCGCGAGGTGCGGGTAGTCGTCGTACGGATCGCTTCCCGAGACCGGGCGGAGCGCCGCCTCCGGCGGGTTCGACTGCTCGTCCGGTTCAGTAAGGTCCGTCACGACTTCAATCAGCCCCCTTTCCAGTTGTGCCCATCGCCAGTCGCACGTGACCTGGAGGCGATCCCAGAGATCCGATACGCCGCTGCCGTCGATCGAAGCGGACAGGATGGCGTCCGGAAAGCTTGCCCGGTCGGCGGCGAGCACGTTCCCGGTCGCGAGGATAAAGAACGCCCCGGCGGGCCATGCATCGCTCTCATCCTGGCTTTTCTTCAGATAGGAGTAGGTGGCCAGTTGCAGGGCGCGGTTCTCCGCCAGCAAGTTGCCGCGATACGACTCGCCTGCCCACTTGACGTCGAGAACGGCACGTTGTCCATTGTCGCGGGTCAACATCAGGTCGATGGACCCGGTCAGACGTCGCCCCGCGAACGGGGCCTTTCCGGAGGCCTCAGCCGTCACCTCCACTACGCCGGCCGACCGGAGGTGTGCAAGGAGTCGGACGAGCGCGCGCTCCAGCGTCGCGGCGACACGCTGGCGGTCTGCTCCGCGCCCGTACCCGAGCAGCACCGCGCCTTCGCGTTCGACGACCCGGGGCAGCTCCGCGCGTACCCAGGCGAGCACGGCTTCCTCCGGCATGTTCCGCCAATCGTCCCGCGCCCTGAAGAACTCCTCGAACAGGCGGTGACCGAGGTTCCCGAACAGCCGGGTTCCGTCCATCACCTCCGCGGCACGGCCTGCCCGGAGCCGCGCGGCGTACTGCAACACCCACGCGTGCGGGTGGTCGCAGAGCTTCGAAAGGCTGGAGTACGATTCGACCTCGCGCTGCGCGACGGTGAATTCCTCCGGCAGCGACCACCATCTCCGAGGTGCGGGCAAGCGCTTGAGCGGTAGCAGGCGCGTCCGCACTTCAAGCGGTTCGAGCGTGGTCTCGCCTGCGAGCAGCAGGGGTTCGATCTCCACTCTTGCGAATCCGTCGAACAGGCTTTCGATTCGCGTCCACAACGGGTGCGTTCCGCGTTCGTCGTGGTGCACGACCAGGATCAGTTGCCCGCTCGCATGGCACAAGGGCCTCAGCCATTCCCGAGCGCGCCGGCGAACGATGTCGTCGACCTCCGGCAGATGCACCCCAAACGCGCGCAGGGCGGCGAGTTCGCGCCGCGACCAGTGATAGGAGACGGCGGTCGATTCGCGTGCGAGATTCCACCAGGCCACGGTCGGCCACGAGCCGGTCACTGCGGCCGCTGAGGTTGTCGCCCGCGCGTGACCGGCCTCCTCGAAGTTTGAAGGATCCGGCGCGTCGGCGGTCACCTCGTCGATCCGCCGTTCAAGCTCAAGCCGCGCGATGCGCTGGGAACCGGATCGCCGAAGTTCCGCCAGCTCCGTCAGGAGCGCTTCCGCCTGGGCGTGGGCCGCCGTGAACAGCGCCGCCTCGGATTCGCTTTCCACGGCGTGGGACTGCGTGCTCGCCCAGGCCGAGACACGCCCGGTGCGCTCGAGGAGCGTCTCAATGGGCGCGCCGGCGCCGGGGTCGTACCGGTCTGCCTCCAGCCAGAACGCAATTTCGGATCGCAGCCGCTCGAAGTCCGTTGCTTTCGTTGCTTTCGCCGCTTCCGCCTCATCGGCCTCGTCACGGTCCCGCAACGTTTTAGCGATCCGTTGATTTGCATCGACCCATGCCGGCCCGCCGATTCCAGGGGAGGCGGCCACGGCGTCGGCCAGCCGCCACCGCACCCACCTCGGAAGCGGGCCACTGGGATGAAGCAGAAACCGCAGCATCCGGTGTGGCTCCATGGGTTCCCACAACAAGGCGATAGCGAGCTTCAGTACTTGAGTAGCCGCCCGAAAACGCGTGTATCGCTGGAAACCGCACCGTGGCAATCCCGCGCGCTCAAGCGCGTTGTCGAGCACAATGCCGTCGCGCTCGGCGACCAGGAGTGTCCTGCCGATCCGTCCGGGTTCCAGGAGGAATTCAGCGATTGCGTCCGCGGAAAGGTCCTTTGAGGCGGCCTTTACGACGACGAGCGACCTGTCGCCCTGGAGGGTCTCGCGTTGTGCTTTCCGATCGTCGTCACGATCGAGCATCGAGAGCAGTCTCGCCTGCACGCGCGCGAGGTCCGAGCCGGGCGGGCCGGCTGGCGCGAGCTCGAGACCCGCGGCAGGCACCCAGGGCAACGCGTCGACGATGCGCCGCCAGGTGTGTGGGAGGTCGTCATAAGGCGTGTGAAGTTCCACCTGCTCGATCTGGGTGCGGCGCTCGGCGAGAGTGTTCGCCACCCGCTGCAGGCGCTCCCCGTGCGTGGGCGGCACCCGGTTCCTGGCGATGGCCTCGACGGCCGCCATATCGATGAGCCGTCCTGGCACATCATCCGGAAAGGTGCCGTCCCAACCCGCCTCGTACCACTGTTCCCGCCATTGGAGGAGGGTGCGCGCGACGTTGACTGGATCGACTTCAAGCGACTGGTGGAAGAACCTGTCCGGTGTAGACGCTTCCCGCAGGCACTGGAGATAGTTGAAGGGTGCTTCGCTCGGGTGCGCGTTGGGCGTCGGCAGCCCCAGTTGGGTTTCGAGAACACCCAGAAAGCCTCTTGGGCCGAGGGTAATCTGACCTGCCGCAGTCTGTGGAGCCGCTGGCTTCAACCCGTCCAGATGGAGTCCGAAATCGATTTGCATGCCTGTTCCTTGGCGCCAGAGCGACTCACTGCGCTTGCATTGGGCAATTGTGCCACGCCTCGCACCATTGCCGAGCCGAAGAGTTGCGATTGGGAATAACCGTCGTCACACTCCCAGTGGTGAAAATCGCGATCTCTATTCGAGACGAACTTTTCGAGGCAGCAGAGCGTTTGGCGCAGTCGCTGGGCATGTCGCGAAGCGAACTCTATTCGACGGCTATAAAGGAATTCGTTTTCCGGCACTCCAGGCAGCGGATTACCGAGAGGTTAAACAAGGTCTACGATGGCGGCGACTCGGCTTCTGCACTTGACGACAACTTGCTGGCCCTTCAGGTTCGCTCCCTGCCCAGCGAGGACCGCTGGCCTTGACTCGTCTGCTCCCTCCATGCAGGCCAATTCACATCGCTCGCATGTTCCAATGACAATTGCTTATTCCTGTCGAACGATCCATGGTCGAGAAATACCATCAGGTTTGAGCAATCCCATCGTGCGCTGGGCACGATTAGTCCGTGATAGTCCAGCATGAATGCCGCCTCTCCGATTGACTGTGCCATATTGCTCTTCGGGCGCGATGCCCGCGGATATTTCACTCCCAACGCCACCAGTTGATCAACACTTGGCGCCAAGACGTTGTCCAGCGAGACGGAAAGTTCGTTGAGCAGCAGGTGAGACGACGACATGACCGGCGCTCTGGAAAGATGGTGGTAGGCTTCCGCTAGCGCACCATTTGCCTCAAGACTCGTGTAAAGCACACTAAATCGCCCTTCCGGCGACCACCGGCCGCCACCCGAATTTCCAGCCAGCGGACTTCGCGTCGGCCATGTAACGCGCCAGACGTCTCCCAGGAATCGGCGACCGTGCAAGCCATCCAAAGCAGCAAGCAGTGCCGGATCGAGAAATTCAACCATTCAGTCGCGATCGGAGAGACTACAGGTATGCGAGTGAATCGAGTCTTTCAATTGCCTGCAGGACCTCGTCGGTTCGGTCCTCATGAATCAGTTCAATTGCTGTTTTCCCGCCCAGGAGATCGTTGCGCGCATAAAGCCACAACCGGGTCTTCGGATGTGGCGTTGCGGACCACGTTGCCCTCATGCAGTCCGCGAAATTCATTGCCGATAAACTCGACGAGTTGCTCGCGGTCGCGTCAACTCAGTAGGGATTCAAGGAAATCGGCGACGGTCTGCACAAGCACGCCGAATGTTTTCTCGGGTTGGTTCATGAAGGCACCGAAGTCCTTCAGGTCGCCGGTCAACAGGTGGGTCGCGCCGCAGGCAACCGCAGCCTGAAAGATCGGCCGGTCCTTGTCGGCGAGCGCGGGAGGGAACCGCAGACCCGGGTGATGCTCGGTGAGTACGATGCCCCGCAGCAGTCCCTCCAGTCGATTCGACAAGTGGGGAAACTTCCTCTCCAGGTTTCGGCGGGCCTCCTCCGACGCGTAAGCACTCGTCGCGATCGCCCAGTGTCCCTGCTTGCCCAGGTCTATGACCAACGCCGCCTTACCACTCGGATTGTGTGCGGCGGTAAACAGCACGTTGGCGTCGAGAAACAGCCTCACTTCGACGGCGTCACGGCATCGAGTATGCGCCTGCGCTCCCGCTCTTCGAGCTTGTCTTCGGCATCCCATTGCGCAAGCTGATCGTCGCCGTAGTGCTGGATCTCGATAACCAGGCCGGGTTTGAGGACGATCTCGCCGCCTCGATCCTCCATGATCACGACATCGCCGCCCTTGATCCCGAGGCGCTTACGCGTGGCCGCCGGCAGCGTGACCTGGCCGCGGCTGGATACAATTAGCGACTGCGACATTTCGGCGCTCCTTCACTGGATAACAACGCGCAAACAGTAGCATATTTGCGGAATTTCGGAAATACGGAGCATCGCAACATTGCAATGTCTGGACGACATGAACGACGAGCGTTATCGTCGTCTGTGCGCCTATGTCGAACAGCATAAAAACGGGGGTTTGGGGACTCGAAGAGCGGGGCAGGGTGATGTGCCTCGCTCTCCTTGGATCCGTCGGGCTGCATGTGCCTCGCTCTCCTTGGATCCGTCGGGCTGCATTACTACTGCTGGCCGGTCTCGTGATGCTGTATCCCCGGCACGATCCGTCATCGGCAACGTCGCCCGGCATCGTCGTCGCCGAATTCGTCCTGTTCGAAGACAGTAACGGTGACGGCGGGCGCGTGCAGAACGCCGACCCGGTGGCCGATGAGCCCGAGCTGCCTGGCGCATCCGATGCGGCGGAAGAATCGCTCGCGCAGACCGAGGCGGACGGCAAGGCAACAAGAGCGCTGCCGATTGACTCGGCCGAGCGGGTCTCGGAAGTCCCGGAGGTCTCGGAAGAGACTACCGTTGAAGAAGCGCCACACGACTCCGCCAGCACGCCACCACTCGACTCCGCGGGCACGCCAACACTCGAGCCGCCGCCGCACGAGCTACCGCTGCGGTCCGGTCCCATGCCACTGTTGCGCGAAGCGAACCTCGTCGCTGCCGGGCCTGTGCCATTACCCGATTTCGCGAGCTTCAGGGAACCCGAGATCGCCGCGCTCGAAACGGGCGCGAGCACCAAATGTTCGACGAAAAACTGACTGAGTGGTCGAGCGACGCTGATGCCGTTACCGGCGAGCAGCTTTTCTGGGAGCACGAGGGGCGGACCTACAGCGCGGAATTTACGCACGATGCCGCCGGGGACAACATGGGCATGGACCACATGATGGTTGAGGTCAGCACGGAACGGGACGGCCGCCGCTGGTCGACGCAAATGCGCATGCAGCGTCTCGCATTCTCAAGCTTCGCGCAATTTGTCGATCGCTGGGATTCGGATGTGCAAATCCATGACGACGAAATCGACGGCCGATTCCATTCAAACTCCGAGATCTTCATCTCAAAGAGTCGTGGCGTGCAGCCGATATTTCGTGACAAGGTGACGACGGCGCGCCGGGTCAATACGTCGAATTCCGAGCGCTTCGTTCGGCGCGAGGAGGTGTTTCTCGGCGGGCTCGAGACGCGAGTGCGGCGAATCGAGTTGCCGCAGCAGTTCGCGGCGCTCAACGACATCGGCAACATCGCGGCCGAGCGTGTGCACCGCTTCGCGGCCGACGCAGACATCGCCTTTCACGTGGACGGGAGCGTTTCGTGGGCATACCTCAAGGGCGAAATGCCGGCTCAACACATCCGACTGTCCGATGAACCCCACTACCTGCTCGGCGACAAGGGCGTCTCGCTGCGAGTGAGCGGCATCGTGAACGGCAAGGTGCTCGTGTACGCGCCTGAGGATATCGTCATCGGGGACGATCTGCTCTACGCCGGTGATCCGCGCCTCGATCCGGACAGTGACGACTTCGTCGGGTTGGTCGCGGATCGAAATGTGGTGGTTGCCGAGTCCCGGCTCACGGGATCGGGCGATCTGACCGTGCACGCGGCAATCCTGGCGAAACGTCGTTTCCTCGTCCGCAACTACCGCTCGCGAAGTGGAGGTACGCTGTACGTGTTCGGCAGTCTCGGGGCCGGCAGCCTCTCGGCGACGGAGCCGCGGTTTCGTACGCGGCTTGAGTTCGATCCACGCCTCGGGGACGCGCGTCCACCCGGTTTTCCGGTGACCGATCGTTTTGAGGTTGTTGAGTGGGAAGGCATGTGGGCCGAGGAATTGCCCCGCGATCCCGGCTGACTAGATAGCCTCTTCAGCGCGTGCAAATCATTGCAATAGTCAGAGATACTCTGATTGACCGAACATCTCACGAATGTCAGTATCTGATACTATTCAACATTTTCAGACATATGGAGGTATCCGGATGCCAAACGTACACCTTACCGAGCAGATGCGAGCGTATGTTGACGGCCAGATCCAGACCGGTGCCTACGCCAACGTGAGCGAAGTGGTTCGGGCGGGGGTCCGGATGCTCATGGAACGCGACGGCGCGCGCCAATTCTACGCTCTTAGAGCGAGTCTGGAGCAAGCCGTGCGCGATGCCGAGGCCGGAGAGTTTGAGCAATTCGATCCCCAGGCATACGAGCCTGACGCCGGCACGAAGTAGCCTCCGCGAGATGACTATCAGGTTGTCCCGACGGGCACGAAGAGACCTGGACGAAATCCGACGCTACACACTCGATACATGGGGCCGCGATCAATGGCTGGCGTACTACCGGGGTCTGGTGGGAGCCTTCGAAGCTATCTTGACCAATCCTGAAGGCGGGCGTGATCGAAGCCTGTTTGCACGGGGGTTGCGTTCGCTGACTTACAGGCGACACGTCATATTTTTCGCCCGGGTAGCCGCAGCAGACGATGAGCCGGTGATCCTGCGAATCGTTCATGAGCGCCGCAATATGCCGGCGTTGGTCTATTTTGAAGATCTGGCGAGCTGAGACGATTCCTCATCGGGGATGAATGGCAGTCCGGTGAATCCAGGTTGCGCAAGTTACGTCTCGTGCCCCGTCATATTTCCAATGGAAATCTTTCTACCGCCAGTTGCATGTCTTCCATCGCCTGCTCGCGGCGCGCAAGGGTCTCGTGCCATTCCTGCGCCTCGCGGTCCCTGAAGAAATCGGCGCCCGGAGCCAGCCGCCTGATATGTTGTGACCTGTCAATCGGTCCCCGATATTTATTTCAAGCCGCGATCTTCTTCGGCCTTGCCTTTTCAGTAAGCCCTTGGGTCAGATCGAGGGGAGCGTTCAACGACGGTTGATCAATCTGATATTCGCGGGTCGGAACCGCCTGACAAATCTTCGTCGTGGAGCTGCCTCTCTCTAACATCGAGGGTCGTTCCAATAATCTGGACGCCTCATAGGCGGGCCGAGGGTTCTCCGCGTGGGCTCCTCTCGACCTGACCCAAAGGCTCACTGAACTCACTGCTTTCTCCTTACCTGGTACGGGACAACCGGTTATGGGTTGGTCGAGGGGCTACTGTTGCGCCGCGGCGCTACGCGTAACCGCTCCCGAGGCCATCACGTCGTGGGCAATGGCCCACAGGAAGCCGCACATCTCACGGGCCACCGCAACGCAAACCTTGTTCTTCGGCAAGCCGCGCAGGTTGAGCGTCCGGTAGCGCCCGCACAAGCGCTTCTGCGCTTTCCAGGCGATGGCCTGTACGCTGTCGGCGGTCTGCTCGGCGCGCCGCTGTATCGGCGCTGTCTTTCGTGCCGGGAAGCGGTACGTCCAGGCCGATTCCACCAGCACGCGCCGCACATGGCTATTCCCGGTCTTGGTGATACCGCCGCGGCGTACCTTGGTACCGCTGGAGTGTTCACTCGGCACCAGCCCCAAATACTTCATCAACTGGCGCGGGCTATCGAAGCGCGTGATATCGCCCAACTCCGCTACGACGGTCATCGCGGTGACCGCAGCACAACCGCGCAGTGCCATCAACCCCGTGACGACCGGCGCCAGCGTCCAACTCCCCAGTGCTTTCTCCATCTCCTGCTTCAGACCGCCGACCCGCTGCTGTTGCTGTTTTACACTGTCCACATATTCCTGGAAGACAATCTGCTGCGCCGGGTGGGAAAACCTGACCCGTTCCAGCCACCGCCAGTGCGCCGGACCCCATTTGGTCTTGCCGCCGAACACCTGACCATGACGCAATAGAAACGCACCCAGGCGCTGCCTCGCATGCCGCTCCATCTGCTTCATGTCTTCCCGCGCTCGGGTTAAATCGCGCATCGCTTCCTGCTCGCCATCCGGTACCCAAACACCGGTCAATTCTCCGGCCCGGTGCAGCCGTGCCAGGTTCTCCGCATCGCGCCGATCCGTCTTGACCCGATCGCCCGCCTTGGTCGGTATCAGCGAGGGCGCCACGACCGCGCACGGATGACCCGCCGCCGTGATCTGCCGATAGATACCATAGCCGCACGGCCCCGCCTCGTAGCAGTACGCAACCACCTCGCCCTCCGGACTCAACCGCGTCAGTAGTTTCGATACCGCATCCGGCCTGTTCGCAATCTCCCCGTAAAACCGGGGCGTACCGCCTGCGCTGTCAGCAACCGCAACCGCGATGGTTTCCTTGTGTGTATCCAACCCGACGTATTTGCTATATTTGTGCATGACCTGCCCTCCTCAATTATGGCTCTAAGCCCTTGATGCTGCTCATCCAGAGTTTAATCCACGATCTTTGAGGACGGGCAGGTCACAACATAATGTCTAAATGTATGCGCCATCCTTCAAGTGATCGATGATGGTCATGACCTCATCGAACTCGCCTCCCTGCAGACGATCCGCTGGAGTCTTACCGTTCAACAATCGATGAGGTGTGAACAACCACAGGCGCGCCTCGTCCGGCTCATAAAGTTCCGCCAATTGGTCCATTACCCATTCCAGGGTCAGCAGGCGCTTCAGACGATCCGGTTGGGGATCGACCTTGCCGCGACTCCACCGAGAAACCGTCTCCGGAGTTGTATCCATTAACTGTGCGATATCCCTCGCCTTGATACCCCCATGCTCCTTGATGGAATCCAGCCGTTTCCCTAAAGCGTTTGACATACGTTGTACTCACCTTGCCACAGATACAATCCCGATGATGTGGGTACCGGTCACACGATTGGAGGTCTTGTTGCCACATCCGCACCCCGAGCGTCTCAGAAATATATTGACAATTAAAATAACAGAACAATGGGCAATACAATAGACATATATTGTGACATCAAACACTTTTGTTTCCGCTCATCCTCACGCCGTTTCACGACAGGTCTATTGCGACGCTGCGACGCGGTGCCGAAAACCGGTGGCCGTTAGTCGGCGAGCGAACGCTGGGACTCCATCTCGATAGAGAAGTCCGAGGCAGACGGGACCATCAAGGACCGCTCCGAATACAGAAAATCACGCATGAAGAAATGCTCTGACAATCGCTCGCGGCTAAAATCCTCCAATGCCGCCAGCAACTTATTGTTTGGCTCTGGCATCGCGGAGTTTCGTTGTGCTTTGGCGAACTGGCTGAGCGTAAGGGGAGTGTGCGGTTTCATCCTGTCCTATCCCGAATTACTATCTCCTTCGTGCCTACGGTGGGCACCGTAGTACTCGACAAGCGCTGACCGCCCAACGATATCAACGATCCGCACACACAAAGCTGTCCCATCGGCATCGGTCAATCCAAGTTCCTCGCCCGGGAGAAAATGAACGGGCTGCTGACTGCCCTCGTTGATCGCAATACTTGAAGCGTAGAGATAAGTCCGGTCGTGGGTATCTCGTATCGGGTTCAGCCGGCCCTTCAATCCTGGAAGGTGGCCTGTCGCCTCAGGAAAAATGACGCTTCCGCCTTCCCGCAAGACATCCAGATCGATCGCAAGGGCCCTTTCGCGTGGTATCCATTGTCGCTCCAGGTGCGCGGCATGTCCGGGCGCGGATACGAACACGGTCATGGGGAGCTCGGTCGTGTGAAGGTCCACCGCAGCCTCGCCCGCATCGTCCGTTGTTGCATTCTTCCAAGTCTTGTTTGGAAACAGTAGAAGCAGATCGGCACTGGGCAAGGGTCGACTTCGGGACCGAACCGAGATGACGGCACGGGCGTCGCTCCGTTCGTGCTGAGCCGCTGGAATGACAAGAAGCACTTCCGAGTCATCGACTACGCGGTATTGCGGAAACTTCCCGCACAATGCCCATGTTTCGCTGCGGATGATGGGGACACCATCACCGCGGCGTTCCATGAAGTAACGTCTGTCTTCACCGCCACGAGTTCCCCTTACCGGCATCCGTGCCAGTACCGACGCGAGGGCTTCATTGCGAGTCGATTGCCGTGAGGCCATGCTTTCCACCGAGAGGTTGTTCGGCAACGAGCCCGGTGATTGAATCTCCATGCGATCATCGAAAATTGACAGGCGAATCTTGCTCCCTCGCATGGAATAGTCGCGATGCACAACGGCGTTGACAACCGCCTCGAACAATGCCTTGTCGCTGTACTGCGGCAAATCTGCACGTGCCGGGTCCTTTTGTGCCGCGACCTGCATGTTTCGGGCAGCGAACGCGACAGCGCCAGCGATCTGATCGTTCAGCGGGCCGGTGATTTCTTGCGCATCGATTTGGCCTGAAGCGCGGTCTCCACCTTGGTATCGGGTCGCCGTGATACACGCGTTGGGGAGCCATTCCTCCGGTGTTGGGGCGCACAACAAAATACCAGAGACGGTAGCACGCAAAACGCCTCGGTTGTCGTCGTCCAAGAGCGCTAGTTTCCTGAGCGCTACTTCCGGTTCGGCGGCGCCCTCGGCACTGAGAAGCGGTTTCCAGAGCGGTTCGGCCAGAGTCCTGAATCCTGTCCCCGGTACCGTTTGCTTGTCAAACCAGAGAAAGCGGGCCTGCGAGCGCCGTTGAGCTAGGCGTAACCGCTCATCGCCACTCATGAGCCGTTTCGTGGCGCCAACGCGTATGTAGCTCCCGCCGGGACTATCATGAACAGTATCGCTCTCCGGTACCTCGGCCAGCAGCACCAACCTACCGTTCGAAAGTTCTTTGTGATGAGTACGGATTCGAACGGGAGGCTTGATCGTATCGGTACTGATTTCCACCAGAAATGAATCCAGGCTAGCGATTTGCGCGCGTGACATGCCGATGATTTCACCGTCGTCCTTAACGCCAGCGAGCACGACGCCGCCCGCCGCATTGGCGAAGGCCGCGATTTCATCGGCCCAGTCCTTGCGGGTCGGTTGTCTTGGAACGTCCCCTGCAAACTCGATCTGCTTGAATTCCCAGCCGCTGTCCTCGCCGGAGCGCAGTTGGCTTTCGATGTCTTCGATGCTATAGGTCATGTTCCCGCAATTCCAACGTGCCTTTGCCGTCAACGCACAGTTTCGTGACAGACGCGGCTTGGCGAGGCAATAAGAACCAAACTCTCAACAAACAATTATAGGTTGCCATCGTGCTGACGTCGCCGCATTGGCCAAAACTGGTGCTTGCGGCAACAGGAAGATTCAGGCAGGCCCTGGGCGCCGACTACATCCTGTACTACAAGGCCAACATTCCGCTTGCGGTCATCGAGGCCAAGGACAATACGCACAGCGTCGGCGACGGTAGCGGCAAGACCCCGCGTTACTATCAGGTCAACCCCATAAACGCTGCCATTGCTGACAAACGGGAAGAACTGGCCGAACTCTGCCGGCGCTACGACGTGGCGCGGCTCGAGGTCTTCGGCTCGGCGGCCCGTGGTACGGATTTCGATCCAGAAACCAGCGATGCCGACTTCCTTGTCGAATTCGATCCCAACAGCGATCTGCCGCGTGTTCTACAACACGATCCGTGACCCTGGGCCTTAATCCTTTCAGTACGTGCGATCCGTCGGGAGCGACCGCACAAAGTCCCCGATTGGCTGCTGGCTTTTCTGCTCTATACACTGACGCAGAATCGGGATCTCGTTCTCGCCCACCTCGAAGCCCCAAGGCATATGCTCCCCGAACGTGGCTTGCCACTCTTCCATCAGGTCCAGTATTTCCTGCGTTGTATCGCTCGCCATTGCCGGCTCAATCTGAGTGCGGTGCTAGGCCGGCGGAATAAGGGACTTGCTGGATTCGTGGGCTAGGTCGTCGAGGCTGTCGATACCGGCCTCGGGGATGTCGCTCGTATCGATCTGAGCATCGGCAAGAGTTTCGAGGGCAGCCAAATCCGCCTTCTGCTCCTCGGTCAATGGCTTGGAAGTTGCCCTCTTCATAGAGTCTCCTTCTCCTTTCTCACGCCGGGTTCGGTTGCAACCCCGACCCCCCGAGCGGCAGTATAGCCTCACTTCCGTACGCCAGGGCAGGTGTTGTGAATAACCGGTCGATTGCCGCGCCCGGGGCGCCGGTATCCCGCACATTGATCCGCGCCGTCTACGACGAGATGCAGGCATCGGATGCAATCGCCGCGCCGCAACGGTAAGCTCGACGCGTCATGTGCGGGCGATTCACGCAACGGTTTTCCTGGCGGGAAGTTCATCGCTTCATGAACCTGACCGGGCCGGCTCTGAACCTGCGGGCTCGCTATAACGTCGCACCCGGTCAGGATGTGGCGGCGGTGCGATCGGGCGACGGCAGCCGCCGGCTCTCCATGCTGCGCTGGGGACTGATCCCGGGATGGAGCGGCAAACCGGACATCGGTTACCGGCTGATCAATGCGCGAGCGGAGACGGTGTCCTCGAAGCCGGCGTTTCGTGCCGCCTACCGCGCCCGGCGCTGCCTGATTCCCGCCGACGGATTCTACGAATGGGAGAGGCTGGGCAACGCCAGACAACCCTACCTCATTGGCCGCAAGGATGGCGGACCGATGGCCTTCGCCGGACTTTGGGAGCACTGGATCGTGCCGGAGGGTATTGCACTTCCGCGGTCGCTGGCTGAGCTGGAACCGGGCGATTCGGTGCAGACGTGCACCATACTGACCACCGCAGCGAACAAAACGTTGTCCGCGCTGCACCACCGCATGCCGGTGATCCTGCCGCCGGCGGCATTCGACCCCTGGCTCGACGGCCAATCCGTGGCGCTGGACGCCTGTCCGGCGGAGGCGATGGCGGTTCAGGCGGTAGCGACCTGGGTCAACAAGGCATCCAATGACGGTCCGCGCTGCGTGGAGCCGCTGACGGTGCCGTGAGGTTCGAAGGACTACGGAGGTCCCTGATCGAACAGTAGCTTCAATGCGCAGTGGCGGATTTGCTTCCGTTGGACCGACGACGGTCCGTGCGACGGGGAGATCGTGGACGTCGAACCCGAGGCCGACTCCCAAGACAGGTTCTGGATTCAAGGGTGCCAGATGGCCGGATCACACGAAAATTGTACGTTCGCTGACCTACGCTGCTTGCGTGGCGACCGTAAACCGCTGTCCGAGGGCATGGAGCGCCGTTTCGATTTGGCCGATGTGAGAACGGTGGTCGAGGTCGATCAGGCGCCGAACTGCGCCTTCTGTGTGGCCGAGCCGAGCGGCAAGCGCCGTGTTGCCGACGCCCTGCGCGCGCATCGCGCCGTAAAGTGCGATTTTGGCGGCCATTAGTACCGGCAGCGCCACCGACGCCCGTCCGCGCGCGGGGGACGGCTGGGGGATCGGGCGCCGCTCCCCGACATAGCCGCCAAGCGCTGCGATCAGGCAGTCCCGGGCTTGCGTGAGCGCGTCGGCTTCAGTCGCCCCCTCGGTCAATGCCTCCGGAATATCCGGGAACGAGACGAGGAACGCGCCGTCTTCCTGCCGTTGCAGGTCCACCGGCCAAGCCAGTTTTTGCGTCATTCTGCTTTCCTCTGCTGACGTCGCTCAAGGTCCTCGAGATTCAGTCCGAGTTGCCGGAGCATAGCTGCAAGTAGCCCGGCGCCGATCTCCTTGCGCCGGTCCTTGAGCGTGGCGAAGCGCTCCCCGAAGTACAGTCGCCCGTGGCTTCCCTTGCCCGGACGGCTTTCGAAGCGCACCGCGACGCCACGCTCGCGCCCGAGACGCCGCACACGGCGCACAAACTCGTTACCGGTCATGATATTCGTACAGATATGTACGAAGCAAGTCAGCGGGCAAATCCGCCTTCTGCTCCTCGGTCAATGGCAGTCTATTCGTTGTCTGGAACGTAAGCATGTAGTACCGAGATTAGTCAGCGCAATCCTGGTTTCTCGAGTATTGATTCGGAATCGCGGAAATCTGAATATCGAGTTCGATGCTTGACGCGCTCCCCGATCGCGATGAAGTCGTAACCCAATTTCCGGCTCACCGATCAGTCTTCCGGCGGTTCAAGGTCGGGGTGGCGGTCCGTGCTGAGCCGCGCGTAGGGTACCGACCACATGACATCGCCGCATTGCACCTTGGCGCGCTTGGGGTTCATGCGCACGATAGTCCCTGTTCTGACGTCCCTGCGGGCGACGAAGGCGACGGCGTCGCCGGTCCGGAATATGGCCCTGGCGGCTTCCCGGGTATTGCGTGCCTCGTCGCTTTCGGCCGCGCAGGACTTCGGTGTTGCGCCAAGCCGCCTGGCGATCTCTTTCCAGGCAGGTCCGTGCCCCGCGTCCGGTCCGGCGAGCGCGTGGGCGATCTCGTGCAGGATGGTGTCGGTGACCTGTCCGGGCGCTTCGTTCACGGCGTGCGCCCGGCTGATAAGGAGCAGCTTCTGCTGCGGACGGCATTCGCCCAGTTTTTTCCGTGCGCCGTTGAAGCGTAGCGCCCACTCGTCGAGCCCGTGGCGATCCATTAGTGCGCGCGCCCGGACGGCAACGTCCTTGAGCCGCACCGGAAGGTACTGGTGTCGGGCGGCCGCATCGTGGCCGACCGGCCATCCACATACACCTATGCTCGAAACGTCGTCGGCAAAGCTGTCTGCCGAGAACTGGACTGTCCTGTCCATGTCTCCGGTGTCATTCGCAGATTCTTGGGGAATTCACATTTGAACATGCTCGCCTCGAACCGGAAAGCCCCGGTGCGCATCCCACCCCTTTCCCGTCCGCCGCTGTACTTCAACCCGCGTCAATAGGTCTCGAATCGCTTCATCGGACAGCACCCAGCCGTCTCCCGCTTAAACGCACGGCTTCAACTGCCGTCTCGCTCGGCGAAGACAAGCTCGGCGAGTGCTACATTCAACCACTTCCGTGTGTAATGCTGCTTCAGTGCAATCCTCGGCCGATGGCCCACGCGTTCGAGCAGTTCCTCGAGAGAGATGAGCCGTTCCCGAAACCCCAGCCTGACTCCGCATCGCAGACTGGCTCTGTCCGGACCGCACAGGAGCCAGCCGTCATCCCGACCCAGCGCGTGCGCCCAGAGCGACTCTTCGCCCCTGTCCAGCGCGATTCCGTGAGTCCGAACCGCCAATTCGGCGCGTTGCCGGTTGTCAACGGCATGGACTACCGCCAGCGATGCCCGTAGCTCGCTGGCAACGATAGACTGTTCCGGGCGTCGAAGCTGGAAGCCTGTTTGCGTCTCCGTCACGCAGTCTTCAACGGTCTCCACCCGATAGCCGCCGGCCAACGCTCGCCAGGTACCCGTTCGATGCGACTCGATAATCACATTCGTGTCCACGAGTACCGACATCGCGCGGCCGACCGTTCCGCTCAAAGATCAATCGCGAAATCGACGTCGTGGACCGTGAACAGCTCCTGGAGATCCTCGATCGGGAGCCCGACCAGCACCGCCGCCCGACGAACAGAAATATGGCCGTGGCCGATGGCCGTCGCGAGCACCTCCATGAACGGGCGCGAATACAACGCGGGCGGCGCTGGCACCTCATTCTGTCGACCATTGTTCCTCAGCGCCGATTCCGGGATCGCTTGAGCTTTCGCCTTGGTCAACTGCCCAAGAGCAACTAAACGCCAGCGCAGGGCCGACGAGGTCACACCCAATTCGTTCGCCGCGGTATTCAGTCGCGCGATCAGCTTGTCCATCTCCAACGGCCTACAGTCGCCGAACGACTCAATCGCCGCCCTCGGCATCAGCACTGAGGCCGCGAAATTGTTGGCGAGCTGTTCCACCCGGTTCCCGCCGAAGTCCCTGGCATCTTCTACGTGCGCGGGCGGCATCGCTTCCCAGGTCAAAATGTGAAACAGCTCATGCGCCAAGTCGAAGTTGCGGCGTCCCTCCACTTCCCCTCGCGCGATCAATACCGCGTCGAGTTCGGGCAGGCGGCATGCCGCCCCGGAAATACCCTGGTAGGCGTCCACCATGAGCACTAATATCCCGAGTTCGTCTTGCATCGTCGCCGCCAGACGTTGAGCCGGAACATCTCCAAGTTCCAATTCGGCGACGAACCGCTCGCCCGCGTCCATCGCGTCCTCGAACCGAGACAACCTGGTGAGACCGAGAGCCCGCCGCATCAGCGGCGCCGGTCGCCCTATCTGCGCAGCCAATGATCGGTACGCGCCCACCCAACGACTGGCCGTCAGCTCGTATTCGGCAAGTTGCGACCGCCCAACGCCGCTTTGCCGCCAGGAAAACCGCCCCTCGCCGTCGAGCCGAAAGGGATCGGTGAAGTAGTCGATCGGCACGTTCAGCTTCTCCACGGCAAGCAACAACTCCGTCGCAGTCAAACGCCGCACGCCGGTCTCTATCGCCGACACTGTTTGCCGGTCCTTGAACCCGAACAGTCGTGCCAAACGCTCCTGCGAGAGACCGCGTTCCTGCCTTAACGCCTTGATCCGGGTACCGATGATCTGATCTGCCATCGGAGTTCCTCCAGTTAGTCTTGCGCTATTCACATTGCAATAATTATATGCAATTTTCAATCCGCATCCTACCATGCAATCGCGCGAACTTACCGAGTTTCTCCCTGGTCCGGCCACGGACCGTCAGTCATCTCAAGGCGGTACATCCTGCCGAACTTGGAGATAGCAGAAACTCACCGCGAATATGTGACGCTGGACCGCTAAACGTCTAACGCCGATTGCGGAGTTGATCGGCTTCCCCGCGCTTTCGCACATACATCCCTCCATCAGCCGGAACCTCGTTCTTCGGGATGCATATGTGATCCTGGGTCGTCGTCCACTCGGCCCATGCCGGTGCGGGGGATGGGAGGGGCTTACGCCGGATTCGGTTGAAACTCCGACCCTCCGAGCGGCAGGATAGCCTCACTTCCGTACGCCAGGGCAGGTGTTGTGAATAACCGGTCGATTGCCGCGCCCGGGGCGCAGGCATCCCGCACATTGATCCGCGCCGTCCACGACGAGCTCTGGCTGGTGCGCGAGCCCGAGCGGGCTGTCGGCCAGCAACGGTACATGAAATCGAGCATGCCGTTCATGGGTATGCGCGTACCCGTGATGCGGAAGACCGCACGGGCCGTCTTCGACCGCTACCCGCCCGCCCGTGCGGGCGACTGGCGGGCCACGATTCTCGCACTGCGGCGCGAGGCGAGCTACCGCGAACAGCGCTATGCAGCGGTGGAACTCGCGGTTCACCGCCCCTTCCTGTGCTGGCTGAACTTCGAATCCGTGCCGGTACTCGATGAGCTCATCGTCAACGGCGCCTGGTGGGACTATGTCGACCGGATCGCGCCCGCCGGACTCGGGCATATCCTTTCCGCCGAACCGGAACCGATGGGCACCATGATGCGCGGCTGGGCGGGGGACGAGAACATCTGGCGCCGCCGCGCCGCGCTCCTGTGTCAGCTCGGCTTCAAGGAAGACACCGATCTAGCGCTGCTGTACGACTGTATCGGGGCTTGCATGGGGCACCGGGAGTTCTTCGTGCAGAAGGCGATGGGTTGGGCGCTTCGCGACTATGCGCGGACCGATCCGGGAGAGGTCCGGCGCTACGTCGGTACAAACGGTTCTCGTCTCTCGAACCTCACGCGCAGGGAAGCACTGAAAAACCTGGCGTGAGGACGGAATGCGGAGAAACGACTGGTAACTCTTCACTGATCCCGGCGCTGCCTGATTCCCGCCGACGGATTCTACGAATGGAAGCGCCTGGGCAACGCCAGACAACCCTACCTCATTGGCCGCAGGGATGGCGGACCGATGGCCTTCGCCGGACTTTGGGAGCACTGGATCGTGCCGGAGGGTATTGCACTTCCGCGGTCGCTGGCTGAGCTGGAACCGGGCGATTCGGTACAGACGTGCACCATACTGACCACCGCAGCGAACAAAACGTTGTCCGCGCTGCACCACCGCATGCCGGTGATCCTGCCGCCGGCGGCGTTCGACCCGTGGCTCGACGGCCAATCCGTGGCGCTGGACGCCTATCCGGCGGAGGCGATGGCGGTTCAGGCGGTCACGACCTGGGTAAACAAGGCATCCAATGACGGTCCGCGCTGCGTGGAGCCGCTGACGGTGCCGTGAGCGCCGAAGTCGCTTGCGGCTGAGTCGCATGCCGTGTCACTGGTACCCGGTAGAAGTGTCTCGCCCGATGGCTGGCGCCGTTCGCCTATGTACCTTGAGTTGTTGGGCTTCTCCCGGCAATGACCTGCCACCCGAAACTTGGACCATTTCGTGTGGTGCATGATTGATGTGGTGGACTTGCCCCCGATGTTGGACCACCGAGTCCGAGGAAATTTCGGCCTATTTTGGACCTCGGGGCAACCATGGTTGCCCCGAGGTCTTAGCCAGCTTGATCGGGATTTTCTGGCCGCACCGGCCCTACGCGCCGCACGGATCGCTCGAACAGGGAAGACTAGTCGGGTAGCCGGGGACAGCCATCACGATACAATCTCCCAGGAGCTTCTGTTCCCGCATAGAACCACTCCCAGGAATTGTCATCGCCTGAAATCCTTGGGGCGTTACACAAATGCCTTACTTCGCTTCCAACCTGGTCCATGTAAAAGTCCTGCTGGCGGTAGCGGATGCACTGCGCGTGCAGAGTTGCGGACTGACACGTTCGCATGGGCAGAATTCCTGTAATCGTCATCATGCCGGAACGGCCATTGTCCGGATTGACCCACCGCGTGACGTTTCCCATTTTGATGGGTGGATTCGCAAGTCCACTCAGAGCCGCCTGACGCAGTTCGGTGTCGTTTCCCGATGGCGAGATCGTCTTGCTCTCTTGAATGGATTTGGCGACACCCATCCATCGGGCGATTCGCCAATCATTGGCAGGATGTGTGGTAGCCATGAGACGGGCATCCGTCCCCCAGGCGCCGGTTCCATGGCTGGTATCGCCTTCCGAAGCTCGGGCAAGCCGGACCAGCAAGTTTCGGCCGGCATCCAGGTCGATGCCGGCACTGTCCAGAATCAACGCAGCGTAGTAATCGGACTCAAGCTCGAATTGCTGGCTGAACGCCAAGCCTCCAGCGTACAAGCCGATCGCCATGCTGTCCTCCATGACGTCTGAGGCGGTGTCGGCGTCGATGTACCCGTCGCTGGCCGCGAGAATGGCCAAACCCACCAGCCCTCCCCAGAGCGATCCACTGCCGGCGTTGGCAGCTTGTTTCTCAAAATGGTTGGCGAATACATGACCGTACTCATGAGCAACAACGGCCGCGATTTCCTCGTCGCTTGAGGCATGAGTCAGCAAACCAGAGTGAAGACTAATTCGGTACTGGTTATCCACAAAGGCGTTGATCGAAGAATCTTCGACTATTTCTATGTGACCACCGATTATTCCACAGTGCATCGCCCCAACGGCTCGACACGTTTCCCGGGCGGCTGGACCAATTCTGTTTACAACCCGATCCACGGTCGGGCGCCATTCCCGTGCGGATAGATATCGGGAGCGTGGCAGGTAATGGCGGTCTATGGCGCTCTGTGCCTCACTGAATTCGGTTTGATAGGGCATCACGCCCTTCAGCCCCGGACCGACTGCGCAGCCTGACAAGAGCAAGATGAGTGCCGGTAGAGTCCATTTCATCGCCAATTCTCCCGTTGGACACCTATACCACGCCGTCAAGAAATGGGTGGGCAATTGAGACGACGCAAGCAAAGCGCTTGTCCGTTGCGCGTCTATTCCTTCCGCAGCAAACGAGCGTACTAGAAGTCCTCTTGTTTCTTCTTGTAACTCCGTGGCCAAGAGTAGCTGCGGATTGTCGCAGTGGCAATATAGCATTTCGGGTGCGCGGTATCGCAAGTCGCAAAGAAGGCAGGGTGGGTCTGATGGATTGAAACTGAGATTGCGTGATCAGAGCCGATGCGAAGGTCTGGTTTGGTTGGATTGCCAATGGCTGTTGAATAGAACGGGCAAGCGCCATTGCCAAAGAGCACCCACCCCTGCAAACCGGGGTAGGGAGGGAGAATGATGAAGAACATGGGACAGTCTGGACAACGAAACTGGGAAGGTTTGACGAGACGTTTCACGTGCACGGGCTCGACACTCGCGGAGGGAACTCATGGCCAAACGAAAATTATTTGAGAATATTTTGAATGCGGAATTTCGCTGGCCCAGACTGGGCGACAGGCCCTTCGTTGTTGCCGGCGACCCCTTGGAGAACGCGGAGATCGAAAACGACGGATTTGCCCGGCTCGTGCTGATGATGGAAGGCTACAAGAAAGCCGCGGACTTGATGATCGAAGCGTCAACCGGCGACAGATACACGCGAGACATTCTTGTTTTCCCGATCATATTTAGCTATCGGCAGTACATTGAATTGTCGCTCAAATACCACTTGGCGACATACGGGCCCCGCGTCCGTATCGAGCCCAATTGGCGCTCGCACGATCTCGAAGAGCTGTGGGCAGCATTCATGGGAATGCTTGAACTATACGGAACCGTAGACCCCGATGAGGCCGATCCCGTCGTCGCTGAGATTATCCTAGAGTTTGCCAATATCGACCCCGCCTCATACGCCTATCGTTATCCGGTGGATCGGCAGGGCAATCCCTTGCGAATTGCTTACAGCGAATTTTACCTACCTACGTTGGCCGACGTGATGAATGGGGTCGCGGGCTATTTCACTGGATGCGATGGTTACTTGAACAGCATGTGAGGCAAAGACGCGCTGAACCGTCCCGGGATTTCCAGAGACGCCAGTACAAAAAGTGGAGTGACCCCGGTCCTTATTACGCAAGTCGAGCACGCTTGAGTTTCCAGAAGACCGATGATCGCGATACCCTGTGCTACGTAACTACTCCGCGAATGAAGCCGGAGTCCGCATTGGTTACTTGACTCAGGAATGGGCATGAAAAAAACAAGTCGGGCGACGGGGTGCTGGATCGTTCTGGTATTGGCCGTGCTGGCCTGGATCCCGAGCTTCGCACTGTTCACGCCCGCCGTGTTCGTTGGCTTCATCACGTTGCCCGTGGGGCTGGCGTATCTCCAGGCGGCGCCCCGGCTTGCCATCGCGACGGTGTACTGGTCCGTAGCAACGCTTGTGGCGAGTCCACTGAGCGGTGCCCCAGACTACTTGATCTTGGCGACGCTCTTGGGCGGGCTTGCGTTGGGCGTAGTGCTGCCATTGGCCTATTGGCGAAAGCGAAAACGCCTGTTGACGAACGACGGCAACTTTTCTTGAAGTAGATATCCACCGCGGTATTTCCTACAATCTAACGCATGTCCAAGCTCGATGAAATCTTGGCGGGGGCGCAATCAGCGAGGCTCATTCCAACAGTAGCCCCATCCCGTAAGGAAGAACGAATCGTCTCAATACTGCTCGCGACGTTGACTGTCGTCCGTCCACTCGCGAAGGAGTTGCTACATCGTTGCGGTGTGCGGATGGGAAAGACAACCAAACTGGATAGTTATACGGAAGTATCGTTTCCAGGCATTCGCGACGGCAGCATTGAACGGCCAGATGGCGTGCTTCGTATTGAAACGCGCAAAGTAACGTGGACGGCTTTGGTTGAAGCCAAAATTGACAATGCGCGACTAAACGAAGAGCAGGTTCACCGCTATGGTGAAATCGCCAAGAAATATGGGGCTGATGCCGTCATAACGCTGTCGAATCAGTTAGTTTCGTCGCCTACCCATATACCCTATTTTGTACCCAAGAGAATATCGAGTCGCGTAAATTTTTACCATTTTTCGTGGATCAGCCTGCTAACGCGGGCGTCGCTTATTTTAAGGGACATGGGTGGCTTGGATACGGAACAGGAATTCATTCTTGGGGAAATGGTCCGCTTCTTCGAGCATGGGAGCTCAGGGGTAAGGCGATTCGACAAAATGAATTCAGAATGGCGCGGACTCGTATTGAGCGTTCGGAGCGCCGCGCAATTCAAACGCACTTCCCCGGAGATCGAAAACACTGTAGCAAGTTGGTTCCAGGAGGAGCGGGATATTTGCTTGATTCTGAATCGTCGGATCACCAAACGGGTTGTCCTGCGCCTTACTCGAAAGCACAGACTCGACCCAGAACTCCGGCTTAAAGATGCCTGCGATCGACTGATCACATCCCATGAACTGTGTTCCGCCTTCACAATTCAGGACGCTGCGAGCGATCTTGATGTGGCCGCAAATTTACAAACCAGAACAATCTCGAGCTCAATGCGGCTAATCGCTCCACGGGACAAGAAGAGCGCCAGGGCAAGAATAAACTGGCTCCTTCGTCAGTTAAAAAAGGTAGACGGTACAAACGTCTTTGTTCGAGTGCACTGGCCGGGAAGAGTAATGCCCACGCAGGCACCGTTGGCGGATTCACTGGAGGATCCTACCTGTCTCCTGAGCGATCAAACAGTGGCATCACCCATTCGGTTTGAAGTGTTCATGCTAAGGGAGCTTGGTGTTCGCTTTTCCGGGAGCAAGACATTTATTGAAGATCTGGAAACGCTTGTACCGGAGTTCTATGACCGCATCGGTCAGAAGCTTCGGGCTTGGGTTCCACCGCCACCTCCCATAAAGAAACGCGATCCAATAGAGCGCCCCGATAATGCTGGAAGCGCCGAAGGGACATAATTTACTGCCTTGGATTTAGTGCCCTGCGCTTCGCGCGAGAATTCTATTCGGAATATCCGCACGGTAAAGAATGTGTACGGGACAACTCACGACCGGAGCCTAAAAGTACGAACCGCCTCATTTACCAGCCTCCTGCATATCCGATACAAAGCCAAATCCCTTTTTTGTTCCATCCCTATTTCTAAGCTACCAAGCATTGACCACCGCCTCTAAAGCACCGCCGAGCACCAAGCAAAGTCCTCCTGAACCACACTCGCAAGCCGAAGACATCTTCAAGGCGAATCGAACGGGACTGGCGTCGATGTTGTTCGCCGTCCTGCACCCACGCGACGCAAGGGCAGTTGCGGTAATTGCCAACGTCGTGAGAGTGAGCTTAGCGTTCAGATCAAGGGATATCTCCATAGGTGATCTGAAGGCCGTAAGCGTGAAGAACCACCGCCACTGGGCGAGCGTGTATCTGCGTCACATCGGGGGCGGGGTAACTGTATCGGGGCTGGCGCGAGATGATGCGAAAGCGCTTAACGAATCACTGGAAAACGTGAGGGTCCGCTGGTGGCGCCGTGCCTTGGCACCGCAAATCGGGAAGTTGCGATCCATACACGATTGCCTCACGCAGCTCGCGGATCCGCCAAACTACGTCCGTGTCGCCGACATACGCGATCTCACGCGTGATGCGCAGGTGGCCGCCGGTGGCTTGGTGGGGCGGTGGCCATCATCGCTGGCCGATGCCCCAGAGATCCGAATGCTGAAGGACATTCTGGAATTCCTGGAAGCACCAGACCGTGCCCGCGAGAAAGCAAACGAGGCACGCATTGCCAACGAGCTATCCCGCTCACGCACCTTGTTCGACACGATCGAGGCCATGCCCCTCACCGAGGAACAGCGCCACGCCGTCGTCCTCGACGACCACCGCAACCTGGTCGTCGCCGCAGCCGGCAGCGGCAAAACCTCCGTAATCGTGGCCAAGGCCGGCTGGCTCATCAAGCGTGGCTACCGGCGCCCGTCCGAACTACTCCTCCTGGCCTTCGCGCGCGACGCCCGCCACGAGATGCAGCAGCGGATCCGCAAACGCCTCGGCCCAACCGCAGCGCGCGGCGTGACAGTTCGCACATTCCACAGCCTGGGGCTGGCGATTATTGGCCAAGCCGAAGGCAGGCGACCCGCGCTCGCACCCTCCGCCGAGAGCGACCGGGCGCTGTTCGAACTGTTGAAGGACATCGTCGCCGACCTGCTTGCTGACGGTGGGCTGTCGGGGACGATGCTGGAATGGTTCCGGGACCAGTTCGCGCCCTACAAGAGCGAGCACGAATTCAGAAATTGGGGAGAATACTGGAACTACATCCGCCGCCACGACATCCGCTCCCTGAAGGGCGAGAAAGTCAAGAGCTACGAGGAATGCGAGATCGCGAACTACCTCTATCTCAACGGCATCGCCTACGAATACGAAGCATCCTACGAGCACGATACCGCCACGTCGGACAAGCGCCAGTACCAACCCGATTTTCATCTCCCGGATCACGGCATCTACATCGAGCATTTCGGGCTCGATGCCGAGGGCAAGACCGCGTCGTTCGTCGACAACGACAAGTACCACCTTGAGATGGATTGGAAGCGCCGGGTCCATGAAGAGCACGGCACCGCGCTGATCGAAACCTTCAGCCACGAGCACGCCGATGGCCGCCTGCTGTGCAACCTGGCGGAAAAGCTCAGCGCCCATGGTGTCGTCCTCTCGCCGATCCCCCGGGACGACCTGTTTGGCGTCCTCGAACAACAAGGCCGAATCGACCCGTTCACGCGACTGCTCGCGACATTCCTGCAACACTTCAAGGGCTCCCGGCTGTCCTTTGCAGAAATCTCCCAACGGGCGGCATCCCTCGCTGACCGCAAGCGGGCGGAAGCGTTCCTGGCCGTGTTCCGGCCGGTATTCGAGCGCTACCAGGAATCGCTGACCCGCTCCGGCACGATCGATTTTCACGACATGATCAACCGGGCGACCGACCTGGTGGAGTCGGGCCGCTACCGCAGTCCGTTTGGATACATCATGGTCGACGAGTTTCAAGATATTTCCCCGGCGCGGGCGAGGCTGCTCAAGGCGTTGCTGGACAGCTCCCCCGACTCCCAGCTCTTCGCCGTCGGCGATGACTGGCAGGCCATCTACCGGTTCGGCGGATCCGATATCGCTGTCATGCGGGAGTTCAAAACGTGGTTCGGCGACTACTTGCGCATCGACCTGGAAACCATGTTCCGGACCTGCGACCGTATCGCGGAGGTGGCGACTAACTTCGTGCTACGCAACCCTGCGCAGATTCGCAAGACCGTCCGTCCGATGCACAAGGCGGACCGCCCGGCCGTGCATCTCGGCCTGCCGGAACAGGAAGGCCCTCCGCTGTTGAAGGAGGCGCTCGACAGGATTGCCGAGGATGCCAGCCGGCACGACGGAACCTCCAGCGTGCTGCTGATGGGCCGATACCGACACTTGAGGCCCCAGAACATGGGCCGTCTGGCACAGCGATATCCGGGACTTCGTTTTTTCTACAGGACCGTGCATCGCTCGAAGGGCCTCGAGGCCGACTATGCCGTGGTACTCGGCTTGTGTTCCGGCAAACACGGTTTCCCCTCCGAGATCACCGACGATCCGTTGCTCGACCTGGTGTTAGCGGCGCCCGAAGCGCACCCGAATGCCGAAGAGCGGCGCCTTCTCTACGTCGCCATTACCCGGGCACGACGCCAGGTCTACCTGCTGGCCGAAGGCGGACCGCCATCACCGTTCGCCCGGGAACTGATGCACGGACGATACGACGTGAACGTATTCGGTCGGCTGCCGCAAGCCGACGTCCCCTGTCCGCAATGCAAGGAGGGTCGCCTGGAGCGCCGCGAAAACCCAAGAAGCGGAAGTACTTTCTATGGCTGTTCCAATTGGCCGTATTGCAGCCTCACCCGACGGCCGTGTCCAAGTTGCGGGACCGGACTGGCGGTAAGGACAGGCGACGATCACCGTTGCCGCGACTGCGGTGAGCTCCTGGAGACGTGCCCCGACTGCGATGGTTGGTTGGAGACAAGGATGGGCCAATACGGTCGATTTCTGGGCTGTTCGAATTGGCCGGGTTGCAGCTATACGCGGAACTTGAGGCAAGCGTCGGAAGCGGGGCGCGGAAAGTAGTCAGCTGCAGTTGATTTGAACAGGAAGAGCGCAGGATGCGGGATTGCTCCAATTTCACGCTATTGGTCGAAAGTGGATTCGATCTCATCTCGATAGAGCGCAATCAAGCTGTCTTCCAGTACACCGCCCCAAATCAACCAACGAATGTGTTCGTCAACTACTTCAATCGCATCTGCGCTAAGTTCAAAACCAGATAACTCGTAAGAGTTGTGATTTGTACCAATAGGTTGAATGTGATCCAGCCGAAGTATCGATTCTTTGGGACCGCCGATCGGAAGACTATCCCAAACAAATTGCGGGTATTCACAGTGCCGTATTCTCTCAAGGAAAACCGGGTTATACCCACTCCGTTTGCCGTCCTTATCAGCTCCGTAATAGGGTGCGGCCAGCAGGATCGGTGCGCTTGAGCGATTCGGCATTCCCCTTACAAGTTTTCTCTCTACTAACGGACTATCGCACCCGATCACGAGGCATGGTCGTTTTTTCGCCCGATAGGTAGTCCAGACTTCACCGGAGTATAGGGGCATCGCAGCAACCGGGAGATTTGTTGTCCTTCGTGCCTGCGCTATTCTAAGCGGAGCGATGCGAACCTCTGCTGTTGTGTGCTCGTCAGGCTGACGGCGCCCGATAGGATCGAATGTGTATGGCACCTGATCTACGTGCGGTACAAACGCGTAGATCAAAGAACCGCGACAAAGCCGCGGGCGGGAATTCTTTAACCACCAGTCGGATGGCTGAATGATCGCCTGTATGCAGTCGTCAGGAAACATCTCCCCTCTTACGCGTGGGAGAATTCCAGACTTCCCCAGAGAACTCGACCAAACAGTCCCCGCTCTCTAACTGAGGACCGGCAAGTTGATCAAGCCAAGCTATTCCCTCCTCGTAGATATCGTCGTGCCTGGGGCTCGCAACGGGATCCAGCAGATTCGGGCGTACCGTTTTTCTTCGCTGTTGCTCATTTCGCAGTTTTCCAAGCCGCTCCCTGAATCGTTTTCTTTTTCTTGCAGATAGTTTGTCGACTCTTAGCTGCTGCCGTTCTCGCATCATCTCGGTGAAGGATTCCACTTCGAGCGAGAAATCAAGATAGTCATTCGGGCTGGCCGAAAGCATCGGTTTGGTCTTGTATACATAATCCAGCAATGCCGGCGTGTCCTTGCCAAACTTATGAATATCACGGCGTAGTTCCATCGCAATCCAAGTTGGAAGCGAGCGTCCCTTTTCGGTTAGCAGGCGATCATCTCGAACCGAGTATCGGACCCAATCGTCTTCTCCGTAATCGCTCGCGAACTCCAGCTTTTCTGCTCCGATCTTTCGTAGCGCCGGATCAATAACTTCATGTATCGCATTGGACCAGGGACCAAACTTGTGGAAACGCCAATCCGCGCCGGTAAAGACCTTTCCATCGTTTCGACGCGCATTCACCAAGTCGGCGAGATAGACGTACTTGAGCAAGTGAATTGGCCCGAGCTGGCGATCAAAAGGGCTATCTTCTTCGCCAGCGACCAACAGTGCGAATTGAAGGACGAGCTCGGTCCGGGCTTGGTCAAACGGCATCGCTATTCAAAACGGAGCTGGCAATGAGGGGCCTACCGCAAACTCGTCCAACGACTGCGGGCCAAGTCGATTCAATCGGTGCGTAATTGGCGCGTCGACCGAATTTTCCACGTTTAATGATTGTTTCCAGGATAATGACTATTAAACCAGACAATAGCGCTGCTAATCGGGCGATTGTAGGGGAGAATGTGGTGGCTAATGCTGGAAATAGCCGCTACCCCGACAAAAGGCCGGACATGCCTCGCCCTGATTATTGCCCGGATATAGTATCAAAACTCCGAGTGATGGCGTCAGCGACGGCACACTATTCTGGATACGGCTAACGGGTGCCATGAAGCGAAGGACGGCTCCGGAGAAGGCTGATCTGTTGCGTTTTCGGCTAAATTGGCCAATATTGCTGCTGGCACCGACGGGAAGATTCGGACAGGCCCAGGGTGCCAAAGACGCTCCCTGCGACTTTGGCACCTGTTCACCTTCGCCCGCGCGGAGCCTATTTCGATGATCAATCATGGACGGTCAATGGTTATCCTGCTCTCGGTTGAGGAATTCAAGCGGCTGAAGTCGCCAGAGTCGCCTGAATCACACCCGGAAAGGAAGGCACGGGGATGAAAGGCAACGGACAGGGATGTCGTTAACCGTCATGGACAAACGAAGCCTCTCCGAACGCGACATCTGCACCAAGTTCATCACCCCCGCTCTCCGCAGGGCTGGCTGGGACGAAATGCAGCAAATCCGCGAGGAGGTAAGCTTCACCAACGGCCGCATCATCGTCCGCGGCAAGCTGGTCACGCGCGGCCAAGCCAAGCGCGCCGACTACATCCTCTACTACAAGCCCAACATTCCCCTTGCCGTCATTGAGGCCAAGGACAATAAACACAGCGTCGGCGACGGCATGCAACAAGCGCTCGGCTACGCCGAAACGCTGAACATCCCCTTCGTGTTCTCCTCCAACGGCGACGGCTTCGTGTTTCACGACCGCACCGGCGCCGGCGCCGGCGCCGGCGCCACGACACCGCGCGAGACGAACCTCTCCCTGAAAGAATTTCCCCCGCCCGCCGAACTATGGTCCCGCTATCGGACCTGGAAAGGACTTGACCCAGAGTCCGAGAAGATCGTCCTTCAGAACTATCACGAAGACGGCAGCGGCAAGAAGCCACGTTACTATCAAAACAACGCCATAAACGCCGCCATTGAGGCGATCGCCAAGGGGCAAGATCGCATCCTGCTCGTCATGGCAACCGGCACGGGCAAGACCTACACTGCATTTCAGATCATCTGGCGGCTGTGGAAGTCGGGACGCAAGAAGCGCACCCTATTCCTTGCCGACCGCAACGTGCTGATCGACCAGACCATGGTGAACGATTTCCGCCCATTCGGCGGTGCAATGGCCAAGCTGTCGACTTATGCCAAGACCATCGAGCGCGACGATGGCAGCCAGATCGACATGACGCGAGCCATCGACAAGAAGCGCCGCATCGACACAGCCTTTGAAATCTATCTCGGACTCTACCAGGCGATCACCGGGCCGGAGGAACACCAGAAGATCTATCGGGAGTTTTCGCCTGGTTTTTTCGATCTGATCGTGATCGATGAGTGCCACCGGGGCAGTGCCGCCGAAGATTCGGCATGGCGCGAGATACTGGAATATTTCTCCTCGGCCACCCAGATCGGCCTCACCGCGACACCGAAAGAGACAAAATACGTGTCCAACATCGCCTATTTCGGGGAGCCGGTGTTCTCCTATTCCCTGAAGCAGGGCATCCGCGACGGCTTCCTCGCGCCCTACAAGGTGGTCAAGGTCCACATCGACCGCGACGTGCAGGGCTACCGCCCGGAAATGGGCCAGCTCGACCGAGAGGGTGAGGAGGTCGAGGATCGCATCTACAACGTGAAGGATTTCGACCGCACGCTTGTCATAGACGGGCGCACAAGGCTGGTGGCGCAAAAGGTCTCGCAATTCCTGAAGGAGAGTGGAGATCGCTTTCAGAAGGCCATCGTCTTTTGCGTCGATCAGGAACACGCCGCGCGCATGCGTCAGGCGCTGGTCAATGAGAACGCGGATCTCGTGGACGGGAACCGCCGCTATGTCATGCGCATCACCGGCAGCGATGCCGAGGGGCAGAACGAGCTCGGCAACTTCATCGACCCGGAATCCAAATACCCCGTCCTTGTCACCACGTCACGCCTGCTTTCCACCGGCGTCGACGTGCAGACTTGCCGGCTGATCGTGCTTGACCGGGCCGTTGGTTCAATGACCGAGTTCAAGCAGATCGTCGGCCGCGGCACCCGGGTGCACGAGGACACGCGCAAATTCTATTTCACGCTGATCGACTGCCGGGGCGCGACCAGTCATTTCGCAGATCCGGAGTTCGACGGGGAACCGGTGCAGATCTACGAACCCGGCGACGACGATCCCATCGACCCGCCCGAGGTACCGCCCGTCGATGACGACGGCGGCACGCTTCCCGACCACCCTGACGATGGCGAAATAGTCATCGACGATCCCGACCTTCCGCCGCCGCCCGGGAACGGGCCGCAAAAGAAGGTCTACGTCGACGGCGTCGACGCGGCCATAGTCGCCGAGCGGGTGGAATACCTCGACGAGCATGGCAAGCTTGTTACCGAGTCGCTGCGCGACTTCACCAGGAAAGCCCTGCGTAAGCGTTTCGCAAGCCTTGACGACTTTCTGAGACGCTGGAATGCCGCCGAGCGCAAGCAGGCGATTATCGAGGAAATGGCGGCCGAGGGTCTGCCGTTGACCGTGCTCGTCGACGAGTTGGGGAGGGATCTCGATCCTTTCGATCTAATCTGCCATGTGGCGTTCGATGCCAAACCGCTGACGCGCCGCGAGCGGGCCGACAACGTCAAGAAACGCGACGCGTTCACGAAGTACGGAGAGCAGGCCCGCGCCGTGCTCGATGCGCTGCTCGACAAGTACGCCGACGAGTGCGTGCTCAACCTCGACGACGCCAACGTGCTCAGGATTCCGCCGATCGACAGGCTCGGCACGCCGCTCGAACTGGTCCGCGCGTTCGGCGGCAGGCCGGGTTTCGAGCGGGCTGTGCACGACCTTCAATCCGCGCTCTACAGGGATACCGCCTGAGCATGGCCGTCAGCAATCTCGTGAAATCCATTCAGGATATCATGCGCCAGGATGTGGGCGTCGATGGGGATGCCCAGCGCATCAGTCAGCTCTGCTGGATGTTCTTCCTCAAGATCATCGACGACCAGGATCAGGAACTCGAAGAGTTCAGCGACGACTATCGCTCGCCTATCCCCGCCCAACTGCAATGGCGCGACTGGGCCGCCGACCCGGAAGGCATCACCGGCGAGGAACTCCTCGCCTTTGTCAACGGCGATCTCTTTCCGAAGCTCAAGGGGCTTCCGCCCGGGAGCGGCCCCCGGGCCAACGTCGTGCGCGATGTGTTCGAGGATGCCCACAACTACATGAAGTCCGGCCAGCTGATGCGGCAGGTCGTCAACAAGATCAACGGCATCGACTTCAATGACCTGGCCGAACGCCAGCACTTCGGCGACATTTACGAGCAAATCCTGAATAACTTGCAATCTGCCGGCAACGCAGGCGAATACTACACGCCGCGCGCCGTGACCTCCTTCATGGCGCGGATGATCGACCCGAAACCCGGAGAGACGCTGTTCGACCCGGCCTGCGGCACCGGCGGATTCCTCACCTGCGCCATCCGCCATATGCGCGAGCGCTACGTGAAACGGCCCGAAGACGAGGCCAGGATGCAGGCCTCGCTCCGCGCGGTGGAAAAGAAGCCGCTTCCTCACATGCTCGCCGTCACGAACATGCTGCTGCACGGCATTGAGGATCCGTCCTTCCTTCGTCATGACAACACGCTGGCGCGTCCCTACATCTCCTGGGGCCAGGACGAGCGCGTGGATATCGTGCTGACCAATCCGCCCTTCGGCGGAAAGGAAGAAGATGGCATCGAGTCCAATTTCCCAAAGCATTTCAAGACGCGGGAGACGGCCGATCTGTTCCTCGCCCTGATCGTCCGGCTTCTCAAACCCGGCGGCAGGGCGGCGGTGGTCCTACCCGACGGCTCGCTGTTTGGCGAGGGCATCAAGACCAGGCTCAAGGAGCATCTGATGGAGGAATGCAACCTTCACACCATCGTGCGCCTGCCGAACTCGGTCTTCCGGCCCTATGCCTCGATCGGAACGAACCTGCTGTTTTTCGAGAAGGGAGAGCCGACGAGGGACATCTGGTTCTGGGAGCACCTCGTGCCCGAGGGGCAAAAGGCCTATTCCATGACCAGGCCCATCAAGCTCGAGCATCTGGACGATTGCGCAGCCTGGTGGGGCGGCGCTGCGCGTGCTGGCCGCGAGGAAGGAGATCGCGCCTGGAAGGTCGGCGCCGAAGAGATCAAGACGCGCGGCTACAACCTCGATATCAGGAATCCTCATACGGGGGAGGAGGACTACGGCGATCCCGAGTCGATTCTTGCGGACCTGACCACCGCTGAGGCCGAAGTGAAATCGGTGCAAGAGCAGTTGAAAGGAATGCTGGCGGAGGCGCTGTTACGATAGCGCCGTGGAAGGGCACAGTTTGCCGCCGAAGCGGGAGGGTTGAACATGCACGCTGCCATTGCTGACAAACGGGAAGAACTGGCCGAAGTCTGCCGGCGCTACGACGTGGCGAGGCTAGAGGTCTTCGGCTCGGCGGCGCGCGGGACGGATTTCAATCCCGACACAAGTGATGCCGACTTCCTTGTCGAGTTCGATCCCAACAGCGATCTGCCGCCTCTCGAACAGTTCTTCGGCCTTGTCGACGAGCTGCGTGAGGCATTGGGGCGCCCGGTCGACATGGTCGAAAATCACGAGTTCCGCAACCCGTATCTGCGTGCCTCCATCAACGAATCGCGCGAAGTTGTTTATGCGTCGTGACGCTCGTGTATTGTTGACGGATATCGACCAGGCAGGCGCCGATATCGAAATTTTCACCGACGGCATGGACAGCGCCGCATTCGCTGCCGATACGCGAACGCAGGCTGCGGTTGAGCGCAAGTTCGAAATTATTGGCGAGGCGGTAAACCGCCTGCACAAGGATCATCCCGAACTTGCCAAGAAGATTCCCGGGATGCGTCGCATCGTCGACTTTCGGAACTTTCTTGCCCATGGCTATGACGATGTAGCGCCGAGACTCGTCTGGCTTTATGCATCCAGCAGCCTGCCGCAATTGCGCAATGTCGTGCAGGCGCTGCTTGCCGAACTGGAACCGCCGGGAAAATGAACGCCGAACACCTGCTTGCCCATTTCGACCGGGTGGCCGATGCACCGGATGCCGTCCCGCACCTTCGTCGCTTTGTGCTGGATCTCGCCGTGCGGGGGAAGCTGGTGGAGCAGGACCCGGAGGATGAGCCACCGCCTCGTCTTGACCCAACGATCCCTCACGATTTAGAGCCGCCGTTTCCAGTCCCGCCGAATTGGCGATGGTCGCGACTTCGCGCCCTTGGAATGCTCAAGGGTGGTGGAACTCCTTCCAAGGCTCGTGAGGACTTCTGGAACGGCAGCATACCTTGGGTTTCCCCCAAGGATATGAAGGTCGATTACATCGCAGAAACACAGTTGAATATCACGGAGACGTCCATCGCAAGCTCTGCGGTAAACCTTATCGAAGCGGAAAGCATCCTCTTTGTGGTCCGCGGCATGATCCTTGCGCACAGCTTCCCTGTTGCAATCTCTCGCGTTCCGCTCACGATAAATCAGGACGTGAAAGCTATCACCTTGAAGAAACCCGAAATGGCTGAGTATTTGCTTCGCGCCCTGAAGGGCCTAAAGCTACAAGTACTGAAGCGAGTTAAGCGATCCAGCCATGGAACATGCCGCATTGAGAGTAGGGACTACAGAGATTTCATGATTCCGCTTCCACCCCTCGCCGAGCAGCGTCGCATCGTCGCCAAAGTCGATGAACTCATGGCCCTGTGCGACCGGCTGGAAGAAGCTCGCGTCGCGCGCGAGGACGCCCGCGACCGGCTGACCAACGCGAGCTATGCTCGCCTAAGGGTATCCAATACGGATGATGTCACTTTTCGATCCCATGCGCGTTTCGTCGTCGATGCCCTTCCCGCACTAGCAGCTCGCGCGCATCAGGTCAAACGCCTACGCCAGACCATTCTCGACCTTGCCGTGCGGGGCAAGCTGGTGGAGCAGGATCCGGCGAATGAACCGGCGTCGGAACTGCTGAAGCGGATCGCCGGGGAAAAATTGCGGCTGAAAGTTCGGCACCACGTGAAGCCGCTTAGCACGGACGAAATCCCATTTTCTCTTCCGGTGGGTTGGCTCTGGAGCCGGATTGGTGAGCTTTGCACCAAAACCGGTTCTGGTAGCACTCCGCGCGGTGGCAAGAACGTATATAAGAAAGTTGGTGTTCCGTTCCTTCGCTCGCAAAATGTGTATAACGATGGTCTGCGACTCGACGATGTAGCCTACATTGAACCCGACGTTCACGCTCGAATGGCGGGCACTGCAGTTCGATCAAGGGACATCCTTCTGAACATTACGGGCGGCTCTATGGGTCGTTGCTGTTTCGTGCCCGACGAATTTAGCGAAGCCAATGTCAGCCAGCACGTTTCCATAATTCGCCCAGCAGTTTCTGAAATGGCTGACTTCCTTCAACAACTCGTGCTATCACCGTATTTCCAAGCGTTTATCTTCGACGAGCAGACCGGCGCAGGACGTGGTGGCCTCCCAAAGTACAAAATGGATCGTATAGTAGTCGCTGTTCCGCCCCTCGCGGAGCAGCGGCGCATTGTCGCCAAAGTCGATGAACTCATGACCCTGTGCGACCGACTGGAAGCCAGTCTTGATACTGTCGATACTGGCCGCCATTACCTCCTTGAATCACTCCTTCGGGAAGCACTAGTACTACGTCAACTTTGTATTGATGGATAAAGTGACTTCAACTTCGTGCGTGCATCATCCGTTGTGAAGCGCCAGTTGACGCGCGTGGCTTCCTCATTGCGCTGTTTCCGCCATGCGTCAATTTCGCTTCTCAGGATGCGTTGGTTTCCCAAGCGGCGATTAAGGCATTGACGCGCCATGACGCCGATTTCAATTTCAGCCATGTTCAACCAACTGCCATGCTTGGGGGTGAAATGAATTTCCAGCCGCTCGGCTATCCGGCGCGCCTTCGCCGGGTCGAAGGCTTCATAGAGCGAGGACAATTTATGGGTGTTCAAATTGTCCATCACCAACACGATCTTGCGTTTCTCCGGGAAATGGTCGTCCACTAATTCCTCGATCAATTCCGCCCAATCGACCTTCGTGTGACGGTCCGTCACCTTGACATGCCGCCAACCCTCCAGCGGTGCGCACAGCATGAACAGGTTGCTGACGCCATTGCGTTCGTATTCGTAGTCGTATTTCGCCGCATCGCCCGGTCGCGTCGGCGTCGGCGTGCGGGTTTCCTTGATGTGTTGCTTACTCGTTTCATCCATGCAAACCAGGACCTCGTCCTCGGCAAAATCACGCCGATACACTTCCAGGACATCCTCCATCGCGCAGACGAAGTCGGCATTGCGTTTCGGCGCAATGCACCAGCAGTCCTTCAACCAAGGCTTAAGTTCGTTTTTTTTAGCGTCTGTCTCACCGCCTCGGGACTGATGGAATCGACAATGTTGCATTCGACCAGCCGATCCGCCAACAACCTCAATGTCCAGGATGTGCGTCCCTCCGGCGCCTCCGAACAGGCCGTCGCCACCAGAAACGCCTCGCCCTCGCCATCCAATTTCTTGGCTCTGCGGTTACGCTGAAACTGGCGATTCAATGCCGCTTCGAGGCCTTGTTCCACAAAACGACGGCGAACCCGAGCGACGGTCGCGGAGCCGACTTGCAACGCCCTGACGATCGCATCGTCTGTCTGGTTGCCGTCCTCCGAATGCTCATCCGCCAGCAACAGTATTCTGGCGTGCGTGATCTTGCGGGCGGCGGCTTTGCCCACGGACACCAAGTCCCTTAGCATCGCCTGCTCTTCTGTCGTTAAGGTCACCTTGTACTTCTTCATCATATTAAAACTCCCAACTATTAATAGGTTGTAATTCAAATTTGAGAGTCTACATGAAGTATCGATCATTTCAAAGTTGTTGGTGTACTAGAGCCAGCCGTAAACGAAATGGAGGCAGCGTGATGAACGCTTTGCTTCAAAATTGGGTCGTGATAACTAAATTTGACCGTTAGCAGATTTCCCATCCCGTTCCCGGCACAGTGTGGCCAGCGTCAACTATTTCTTTCACCGCCGAAAGATTTAATTGTCGTGAGGCAACGCGAACAATCACTCACAAACCACACCGTCTCCACCTCCGTTGTTCGCTCTTATGACTTTAGATACGGTACTCCCGCTCGCTCAAGCAGTTCCACAGTGTCGGGCAAGGGCAGTCCGACCACTGCGCTCCAGTTGCCCTCTAGGCGCGTTACGAAGGCGGCGGCTAGTCCCTGGATGGCATAGCTCCCCGCCTTGTCTACGGGTTCCCCGGTGGCCCGATAGGCTTCGCATTCGGCTGCCGTCAAAGTGCGAAACCACACTCGGCTTGGGCATATGCGCACTTCAAGCCGGGGTGACGCGGTGTTCCCGGAAACCACGGCCACGGCTGAGAGGACATCGTGAGCCCGGCCAGAAAGCCATTGCAGGTGGGTCAGGATCTCGGCTTCGTCCCGTGGTTTGCCGAGAACCCGACCGTCTACGACCACGGCCGTATCAGCCCCGACCACCACCGGGCGAACCAATTCGTCTCCAGCCGTCATCGGCTGACACGAAACAAGTCTAAAGCCCGCAAGCGCTTTTTCCCGCGCCAGCCGCTTAACATAGCGCGAGGGCAACTCACCAGCCACTCGGCTTTCATCAACGCGGGCGTCAAGTACGTTGAAACGGTAGCCGAGTCCGGCCAGCAGTTCGCGCCGCCGTGGCGAATATGAGGCTAGGTAAAGCCAGTCCATATGAATATCCATCGTTTCCCATTCTAGAGAACGTCAACGGCCACGCAACTCAACTAATGCGCTTGCATCTTAACGCCGACTGAACACTGATCATTCGGTGATTCAAAATTGACCATATTGGAGGTGACGAACCTCAAAGCGACGTGGCATTCTACTGATTGCTCTTATCGGCCCATGAAGGATCGTTTGAGGTGTTATACCCCGCCTCTGGTCTCTGCCACAGGTGTCGGTGCTTACGCATCCATACAAAACATTGAAAGAGGCGCAGGTAACCTGACAGAATATCGGTACTAGGCGAACTACCAAACATTCGTCAGACCACAACGCCCGAAGCTTGGTGGGCGCCAACAGGCGGCCGCACCCACTGCCCTTCATTGCAGACTAGTAGGGCAAGTACAAACAGAGAAACAAACCAGAAGCGGCTTCACTTAATCCTCTGCAGGTAGTTGGGCGTTCTTGCGATATCGGGTCAATTTCAGGATGACTAAGAAAAACGCTTAATTCAAAAACAGCTGTGATGTCAACCCGCCATTTTCATCAAGCTTACTAGCTCTACGAGTGGCATAAATCCCCAACTTCAAGGCAATAAATTCGTTTTATCCCCTCTGTATAGTGGTCCGGATCAACAAACTTTAGTGGCGTCGGATACACAATTTGTAAATCTGTTAAGATTCCCCGCAAAATACCGATTGCCACTGATTGCATTTTGCTCCCAGTTGGGGCGATTATGATCCGATCAAACACCGAGTAACGACCATAAAGATCCAGTATTAGATTCAGAGTATCACGATAGTCTAGAGTACTTGCCCTGTGAATCGTCACGCGCTGAAGCGCCTCTATTATCGGTTCGTTCAATTGGTCGATCGCGGCAGTCCTCCAAGACATTTCTCTGCTCGGAGGTACACCATGGACTACATCGTTGTGAGTCGGCTGAATCTCCTGGACCAGATTTGACAGCTGCATATAGTCAAATGTTGGAAATGAAATTAACCGAATGGCACCTCCCAACATAGAGACTGAACTTAATTCTGGGGTCGAAACGACCTCAAAAATTCCACTGGAAATAAACGACGGGTTTAAATTTTCTACTGCATTAGATTCCCTATATTCTTGTTCAAGGGGCGGATAAGTTTCAGCCTCGGCGTATAAAATATTAAACTCTTTTCTCTGCCTAACCAAAGCTACAATGATTTGTACAATTAGCAGCCGAGACATTCCAGAAATATCCACAAATACTTTACTAAAGCGCGACACATATTCCGCGAGCAAAAGACCCATACCTGAGGGACTCTCCCGATCATACACAAATTCCTTGAAGTCTAGGCCGTGCTCTTTACAATATTCGATACTAGCCAAACCTTGGTTCTCCGCGATCTTGGGAAGATATCGAACCAATATAACGTGAAAATTCATAGACGCCTGATACGCTCGTTTAAGTCCGCACAAAGCCCTATCCTCAAAGCCTGCAGCAACAACAATACAATCCTCTGAACCTAGTGAAATGTCATCAATCGGTACCATTTCCGACCAACTCATTTTGGAAAGCTGTTCATCCAATCTGAGCGGCATGTTCGGAATTTCTTCATTGCTCATTGTTACCCTCATCGAATAATCTTGCTTGGAACTGATCCTCCCACTTAGTGGCTCGTGGATCTTTGGAGCTCTTAATGCGTTTTTGGTCGTAAAATACATCGGGATTCGTTAGGAGCAGTTCAATATCTCTATTTTCAAGCTCAAGAGAATCCCTCTTACTGAACGTTAGATTAAAATGGGGAATCAAATATCGCCTGAGATAAAAGCGAGGTACAACTCCTCCGCGACGACTCTTACCGCGAGGATCCATCAACAAAATCGAAAATCGAATCAAGTCATTCAATAGATCGCGCGCGTCCGAAGACAAAACTAGCGGCTCATACGGTTCAATTCTCGATGCTTGATGAGGAGGATTGCCCTTTTCGTTAGCTGCATCACGATATCGTAAATATGAACTCGCGACATTTCCGATCGCACTTACGGTCGCAGCAAGTGCATCTCCGTGCTTCGGCAAATTACGCACTGATTCCATAAACTCACCGGCCGCTCTTCGAATAGTGCCTGATTGCTGTGCGCGCGATATTCTTGGCTCACTGGGATTGTAGTTCCCAACGGAAATTTCACCCGCGTCCTCGACCATCTTCCCAACGAGTCGGATCATGTAATGAATATCCCCACTGCACATTGCGGTGACGGTCTGAACGCCAAAATAGTTAGTATGACGTTTTTTCTCTCGAATGCGCCTCGCAGCTTCGTTTTCATTCCTCTCATTTTCACCCAAGAGTTCTACAAGTGTCTTACAGGGAAAATCTTACACCTCTCGAAAACGACGTTCGAAAAGATCCCCAAGGAAGACCTGCACTTGCATGCCATTATGCCCAAGATAACGTAACCCTAAATTTAACAGATCAAATTCGCGCTCTTCAACGAATTGTTTACCATCAATATCTCGACGCTCGAACGAAATTGGACTCTCTGTAGAAAGCTTGAAAAACACATCGCAGCTTCGATGCATAAATAGCCTATTGAGATTTAGCTGTAGGTCCGATGTAATTTTTGGTGTCGAATAATCATCGATAAAATAGAAAAACGGTCGTTCACGCAGAAAAGAAAATGTCGAAATTAGTTCCCCACAAAAATCGACTAGCGCTCTAGGGCCAAGATAGCCTTTAATTGGCTGACCAGGCAGATGGCAAAGACGTTGCTTCTTCGCCGCTCTAGCTCGCTGTTTCATGAGTTTCGCAATCAAAGGTGAAAAGCCACGTGCCGCGGGATCAGTAGGCTGCGTGAAACCTAAAATTTTCCACAGCTTTGCAGTTACCGTAGACTCTTTTTTGCGAAACTCTGGCTCGAAATGCCCTTTTGCCCAAGCACCTACATGGCGCAACGTTTCAGCCATTAGACTAACAACAACAAAATGCATCGGAATGTCGATTGCGTCTGGCCGTTTCGGCAATTCATAGCGTGGGAAAGAAAAATACAAATCGTCGCAACGATAGTAGACACCAGAGAATTGGAGCCTTGCTGGACCATCGGCATCGACAGAGGTCAGATAGTCCAGACTCAACGCACGGAAGACAGTTGTTTTTCCACAACCTCGTGGGCCAGTGAGCACTAGGTTTGACCTAGCACGAATTTCCCTTAATCCTAATAGTCGATCCGAATATAAGTTCCTCATCAGCAGATGGGAATTACCCATTTGTTCGCAATTAGGATAGTCAAACGGAGTGACCATTTTGGTCACTGTATGATTTTTTGTAGCCTCGAGAAACTCGTCATCAACCGACAGTAGTTTTTTATTTAGATTTCGCGGATTGCGCGCCAATGGGTCCGCCAATGGATCCGTTTCTATGAGATGCCGTCCCAAAAAGTCAAGTCGCAAAATATCGTATACGTACCGATCACGCGATTGCTGTTCATGGTAGTTAGTGCGCTTTAGCAAATCCCTAAGTATTCGGGCCACGAACAAATAATCGCTGGTATGAGTCATACCGGTTATTTCGGTGATTCCGAAGTCAGTGACTTTGAATGTTGCCTCGCCGCTAAGACTATATTTCGATTGTGATACAAGTACATTTCCAGCATGGAGGTCTCCATGTTCCATGTCGCGCTGATCGAGTTCAAAGAGCAAGCCAAACATCGTCCTCAAAAATGTTTCTATAAAGGCGACGCTAATTTCGTTACGCTTCTTCTTTATGAATTCCTGCAAAGAGGTGCCTGATACATACTGACATACAAATACGACAAAAGTTCGGCGTAACGCATCATCCTCCCAGGGTAGAACTTCTACGTATCGGACAACACATTCATTCTCCAGCGAGTTAGCCTTTTTTGCCTCCGCCAAGTAGATGCCGCGTCGCTCTGGGTCCGCCGGAAGATTTTCCGTCGGCACAAACTTGAACGCCAAATCACCCTCTATCTCCTTTGAATGTGCTCGATAAACGTGTCCGTTGAACCCTGAACCGACCCTCTCAACAATTCGATAATTTTGGAATTGAGGTAGAATTACCCCTAAGAAATGGTCCGGATCCGGCAGGTTCTTTCTCATACTAAGAGTTTCGTTCGTAAACTAAAATGTTTTCTGTCCGCACACCGGTTAGATGGCGCCGCGAACGTCTAATGTCAGGGATACTATCACTTATGATTTCTTCAAGTCGCAAACTTGGTGCCAAGTGATCCATTATTTCAGAAATAGTCTCCGACGGAAACCTGTCAGTTTTTCTTTTGGATTTTTCGCCTACCACGAACACACATTTACCTCCCATTACTAATGTTTTCGTAAGTATTCGGGCATATGATGATATCATGCGACGAAATCCCTCATCATCGGAGAGTCCTCTGTCCATTCGCTCCTGAGTGTTTCCGGACAACAACCAATTTCGAAGCCGATTATCTCGCCCATAATCGAGGGCGTTCATATAAGGAGGGCTCGTAATGAAACAATTTACCATTGTCGGCGGGCTCAGAAATTGTACTGTGGATCGCCGAACGCCTAGAATCAAGCGTGGATCGATTCTTTCGTACCGTCTTAGTGCGCGTTCAACCTTTGCCCGAATACGAGGTTCCACGGGACGGTACTCATACAATTCGGGATAATCGTCTCTAGGATACTTTCTTGACCGCAAATATGGAACAAGATGACTACTGGGAAATGATAAGAAGCCTGGGCGTTGGTGGTGTGAAATACCAAGCAGACAGGCTAGCAGAAAATATTCTCTACGCTTACGTAGCACAGAGAACAGCCCTAGAGTTTCTTTAAGCGTTTTCGGGTGATAGAAGTCGCAAACCCATTTTGGAACGTCTTGGAGGTCCACTTGATATGATCGTGCTGCCAATAGACATTTATCCAAGGTTGCGAATGCCGCATCCAAGCTATCTGGAGCACGCAATTTCCCTTTAGTTAGCGCTATTGCGTAGAGGCTCGCATCGGAAGCGAACACACGTCGTCCCATTCGCGCAGATTCCAGAGGGATCGTACCGCTGCCGCAAAATACATCCGCGATCACATCTCCTTTTCTTGAGTACGCTGCGATCAAATCGTATGCGATTGAGCTCTTCAACTTACCAATATATGGCGAAAGTTGATGCAACGTCGATTCGCTATGAGTGCATGCGATCTTCCACTCTGGCGGCGC
The DNA here is from genome assembly GCA_965237785.1 of Candidatus Rariloculaceae bacterium. Lineage (GTDB taxonomy): Bacteria > Pseudomonadota > Gammaproteobacteria > Steroidobacterales > Rariloculaceae > UBA6522. The sequence continues at coordinate 2,425,182 of OZ250159.1, read as the reverse complement.
GTGTTCTGGTTGACTGATCAGCGTCTGATATAACTGCACTTGGTAACCTCAGTCATATCGTCTATGGTTGATGTATCAATATGCTGCTGTTCTCATCAAACGGTAAATGGCGGCGGCAACTGTCAAGCAGAATCAACTTTGCTCGACGTCTTGTTTCCTGCGTAAACGCGTTTCCTAGTTCAATCGCTCCACCAAAAAAATTGCCGACTTTATGTCCGCTTTCATTGTTGGATCCCTAGCGGCAGTACTGATGCATTGCACTGCACGGAACTGCAGAGAAGGCGTGCTAGAATCGTGACCGTGCCGTTGACATGGGCATGCTCAGCAACCCGGGCGGACTCGCCACGCCATGCGCCGCGATTGTTGGCTATTGATTTCCCGGAAGCCGAATGCATCTGGGTTCCTAACTATTCGGTTATTCGTTGTTCGTCGCTACGAATCCCGACGATCCCTTTCCTCTTGGGGGTCGATCGTGGAACGGTAGTTGTCGAGTCTAAACGATAAATCCGTCGCGAAACAGGAAAGCGCCTCCTTGAACTTCAACGCGACCGCACCCCCCTTCGGCGCTGACGCTGCCTGCTGTGCCAATCTCTAGGCTAAGACTTCTTCGCCTTGCTCAACGTGGGCCGCCCGCGCTACCTTGACCGCGAATGCATCCGCTTTGTCTAAGCTGACGTGCTTTCCTACTACGCCTGCCGGATGCGTTCAGGAGCGAGGCTGCGACCAGACTCTTTCGTGCACGAACACCCTGCCATCCATGATCTTCCGTGACGTGCGAACAATGCCGGCACGCCGAACCTGCAATTCCGCACTGTCTCCCTCCGTTTCCAGGCGTACGTCGATGGTACCGGAAGGATGCTCGATGCGGACGGTCTCAACGGCGTTCGCGGCAGGCCCGATTCCTCGCCTTGCCGGTGGCCGGGCAACAATGCCCGCAACGGTCGCCCGGATCGCCGCACAGCAAGCCACACAGATCGCGCCGGTCACCGCATGGGCGGCATGGACGTGGTGCGGCGTCAGGTAACACGAATACACCGCGCCCCCACGCCGCGGCGGTGCCAGGATACCGACCTTGGGGATGATCGATTCGGCAACATCGCCGAGCCGCATACGGCGTCCGGCCTCAAGCCTTATCTTCTCAATTCGTTGCATGAGGACCGAATTGCCGGTGATCTCACCCGAATCGTAGCCGCTGAGGCCCAGGTCCCCGGCGCGCATAATCACCATCGGCATGGCCACATCGACGCAACTGACCGGCACCCCATCGATTTCTTCCTGAACTGCGCCGGTCGGCAACAGCGCGCCGCACCTGGACCCCACCACATCAGTAAAGTTGAGCATAATCAGCGCCGCGGTGCCCGGCACCCCATCAATACGCTCATCGCCGGCATACGTCACCGTCCCACCCGGCGTCTGGACGATAGCCTCAATCCGGCTCCCGGTGTTGACATCAAAGATACGAACCCGTGTCTCGTCCCCGCCCGCAGTCACCAGCCCGCGTTCAATAGCAAACGGTCCAACGCCGGCGAGCATGTTCCCGCAGGAGGGCGACGTATCAACGATGGCCTTGTCGAGCCACACCTGCGCGAACCGATAGTCAACATCAATACCCGGCCGTTCCGACGGACTAACCATCGCCACCTTGCTCGTCAACATATCGGCGCCCCCTAGTCCGTCGATCTGGCGCCGGTCGGGCGAGCCCATGGCGGCCAGCAGCACGCGATCGCGAACCTGGGGATCCGCCGGCAGGTCGTCGAGCAGGAAAAACGGACCGCGGGACGTTCCGCCGCGCATGAACATGCATGGAATCGCACGCTGCGTCATCGCAATTGTCCTGTCAGCCAGGGTTGGTCGATGTATTGTGCAATTGGGCCGCAGGAAGTTCTACCAGCAACGGATTGGCGGCTCCAGGGGGCGCAACTCACCTGTGCTTGCGAATCCCCCCGTTTTGTCGAAATTTCCGCCTTGCCGGCGCCGCCGGACCGGGGGATATTCGTGTTGGGCTTGCATTCTGGCCGAAGAGCAAACAGGGACTCACGGTTCGCGCACTACTCTCGGAAGTGCAAGACGCCACTCCTGCACTCCCGAGTACGGGCCTACCATAGATCACGCGACACACGGTGCATTGGCGTCAAATCAAGCTGGCCGGCTCCAAGCAAGTTGCTGGTCATATCTATGATCTGCGGCACCTACAGAACTCGAACATTAAATTCACCATCCCCGCTACTAAGCGCCACCCTGAAATCAATGCCGGTATTTTGATCCAATACAGCAGCCATTGCGTGACCACTGGCCCTCCAAGTGGCGAGCGACTTGACTTTGCTGAGATAGGACACGACTGCCTGGTCATTGATGAGCGAGGCAATGAGCGATGCTTTAGCATTGATCGGTACCGCTGGTCGGCGAATTTGCCGGGAATCATACGGTCGCTTCCATCGGGTCGAACGTGTTACTTCACCGGCCATCGCAATTGGCTGGCAATAGAGATTCTGGATCCCCAAGGGCGGAATCTGGTCTATGAGGTCTATTTCGACGTGACTCGCCAGAGCAGCAATTTCTTGAGGCTCTACGTCGAAAGCGCGTACGTCCGTACTGAGCACCACAAAATCCGTCGGCCAAGCGACTTCAAGCGGGAGTACAAGATTGGGGGCAAGTTACTGTTGGCCAAGAAGCTGCGCGGTGAACCGATCATACGGCCGCAGCGGCGCTAGAAGAGCAAAAGGCCCCTTCTTGAGGGGCCTTTTCCTCGCGAGTACGCTTCAATATTCCAGCACGGCTGGAACCGGTTTCCCGGCGGTCGATGAACGCCGCTCACGCAGCCTCGTATGCATCCATCTTCGCCAATTATTTGCCATTGGGTTTGTCAAGTCAACGCGATCTGCTTCCGCTGCATCATCGAACTTGTCCCGTCAGCCAGGGTTGGTCGACGTATTCTGCAATCAGGCCGCCGGGCAATTCCACCAGCAAGAGGTTGGCGACGGCCGCTAGGGCCACGATCACGCAAGCCGTCAGCGCCAGCGTCAATCCCCAGGACTGCTTTGCCTTGCGCCTCAGAAACGCCAGGAAGAACACGAGGGCGCCCGGCAGAAAGCCCAACAAGCCCGCCGCCGCGACCAGCACGCCGAACCAACCGGCGCTTCGCCACGTACCGCTCCCGCGCGACCCGGGGTCGGCCTCGGCATCGGGCTCGAAGTCGCCATTGGCGCCTTCGGCATCGTACTCAAGGTCGACATTGGCGGGGCTGGCGGACGGCCTCAACCTCAACACCACCACCAACGCAACGCACAACACCAGCGTCGCTACCGCCACACTCAGCGGGAATATCCGGCCCAGCGGCGAGAGCCTGAGGCTGCTCCATACCGCGTAGACCATGAATGCAATCGCCCCGCCGACAAAAGCGAGTTGCGGGACGACATTCCGGGCCGGCGGGCTTCGACGCGATCCGTCCGCCGCCGGCTGAGCACCTTGAACCCTGCCTCCCTGCCCACGCGCCCCAAGCCACACCGACACCACCGTAATCCCAAGAATCACCAACACCCCCGGCCGCGCCAACATCTCCCACCCATAAAACTGCACCGCCAGATTCAAATACCCCTCGGCCTGCGGCGCAAGCACGAATCCGATCAGAAACGCCGGCCGCGACCACCCGAACCGGCGCAGCAGCACCCCCAACACCCCCACTGCCAGCAGCGCCACCAGGTCCATGAACTGGCGCGTCGCCTGAAACGCGGCAAAGCTGACCACCACGATCATGAACGGCGCCAGCAGGTTGAACGGGATCGTGGTCAGCCGCGCAATGGGCCGGGCCAGCAGCATGCAGCTTCCCGCCCCGAGGACGTTCGCCAGCGCCAGCGACCAGATGATCGTATAGGTCAGATCGAGGTTGCTGGATACCATGGCCGGCCCGGCTTCGATCCCCAGCAGCACCATGCCGCCGGAGCCGGGAATGCCGAAGAGCAGCGTCGGCACCAGTCCTCCGCCTTCCTTGGCGTTGTTGGCCGACTCCGGGGCGAGCACGCCGCGGATGTCCCCCTTGCCGAAGCGGGACTTGTCCTTTGCGGTCTGCACGACGTGGCCGTAGGCGATCCAGTCCACGACGGTGCCTCCGAGTCCGGGGATGGCGCCGATCAGGGTGCCGAGTCCCGCGCATCGCAGACACAGGAACCAGTGCCGGAAGACGTCCCGAATGCCTTCGAACCAGTCCGCTGCGAGCATGCGGCTTGAAGCGATGGCGCGGTTCCTGCGCAGCAGTTCGGTGATTTCCGGGAAGGCGAAGAGCCCGATGCCCATGATGACCAGCGGCAGCCCGTCGTAGAGATAATCGACGCCGAATGTCATTCGGAACTCGCCGGTCGCGGGCGCGCCGCCGATGGACCCGACGATCAGCCCGAGTCCGCAGGCGGCGAGTCCCTTGATCAGGCTCGCCCCGGAAAGCACGCCCACCATGGAAAGGCCCAGCAGGGCCAGCATGAACAGTTCTGCCGAGCCGAACGTGAGGATGAGCGGGCGGGCAACCTGCACGAACAGCGTGAGGATCACCGCGCCGACGAGGCCGCCCATCAGCGACGCGGTGAACGCGGCGGAGAGCGCACGGGCGGCGTGCCCCTGCTGCGACAGGGGGAAGCCGTCCAGCACCGTGGCCTGGCTGGCGCTTGAGCCGGGGATCCCCATGAGCACGGAAGTGAAGGTATCGGATGTGGGGATCACCGCGACCAGGCCCACCAGCGTGGCCAGCGCCGAGACGGTATCCATCCCGTACAGGAAGGGCATCATGATGGCGAGCCCGGCAATGCCGCCGAGCCCGGGGAAGGCGCCGACCGCCAGTCCCAGCATCACGCCGAGCGCGAGGTGGAAGAGGTGCTCGAACGTTGCCAGATTCGCGAGTGCGGTGAGCAGCGCTTCGGACAATGTTCAGGCCTCGAGGTTTACGCGGAATTCATCCTTGAGCCGCGTCCTGACCCAAGCGTCCTCGTAGGCGCCGACGATCTCGTCCGGGTCCCCATGCCCCAGCGCGATCCCATGAACCCGTTGCGCCACCAACTCCGCCCCGCCAATCATTCCCCCGGCTCAGCCGGAACGTAAAAGAATCCCCGGCCCCTGCGCACGGACCGTCCCGCCTTGAGATGCCCGACAGCTTCCAGCCTTGTCAGGAGCTTGCCGGCGGAGACCTTGCTGAGCCCCGTCAGGTCGGCAACCTCGGTCGAGGAGACACGTTCCCGGGCACGGCTCCAGTCCAGAACCAGCGCTTCGCGGCCTTCGGGGGCACGTAGCGTAGCGAGCCGGTGAGCGAGCCGGTCCCGGACCGAGCCGGATAGACGAAAGGCAACCGGTTGGTGCGGGGGGATCCCCTGCACGCGCGTAATCACGGAGGCCGAACCGCCGGCGACCAGGCGCGCATCCGCCAGTCGGCGGATCGCCTCGTCGGCTTCCTCCACCGAAGATCGCTGGAGAAACGGAGTCGCAGACTCCGCGTCCACCCAACCGTTCCGGGTCAGGTGTTCTATCAACAGAAGCGACTCCACGCTGCCGGCCCACGCTGGGGTCAGCGCAGACACGAAGTCGACGACGGCGATATCGGGGGTGCCGCCGAGCAGCGCGACTCGCACGTAGGGTCCATCGATCTCCGCGATCACCGGCGCGGGCCGCCCGATGGCGAGCATGTCCCGCACCATCCTGTCGACCCCGATCCCCTCTCGCTCGGCCAGACCCAGAGAGGCCATGGACTCGGACAGGTTTCGATAGCGGGGGACCGCCGGGTGGGTGATGATGTTGTCGGGCGTCACGCCGCCCACGAACCCACCCGGCGAGGTCACGGTCAGCGTGTCGCCGATGTGCTCGATGACGGTGGGCCGCGGCGCCAGCCAGTCGCGGTGGACGAGACCGTTCACGATGGCCTCGCGCAGCGTCCTGGGAGGGATCGCCCGGAGCCTGCCGTGGGCGAAGCCCTCGGCCGTGTGCGTCACGCGATTGGCCACCTGGCTCGCCTGTTCGATCTCGCGCACTTGCACGAGCAGCGGCCCGGCGCCCTCAATGCGAAGCGTGCTGTCGCCTCCCGGCAGGTCGCGGCGAATGTAGTCGACGGCCGGCCACGGAGTCGCCACGAACAGCAGCGATCCGGCGTTGGTGAGCTCGCGCGAGCCCTTGACCAGATTCAGCCGCCGGAGGAGATCGGCGTCCGTGGCGTTGGTCAGGCTGGTGGCGGAGTCGTCGCCGTTGGCGTCCCGCAGGTAACGCCGGGCAACCTCGATGGCGGCCGGGCTCACATCGTCCAGGGTCTGGCCGGACGGCTGATCCGACCAGTCGAAGCCGACCCTCTCCAGCATCCTCGATTGCCAGACGACCGGATCGACTTCGACGCAGTTGGTACCCACCCGCCACCGCAGCTTCCTGCGGTAGCGGACGGGCGCGAGTGCCTCGATGCAGGTCAGGATCAAGAGGCGGCATTCGTCAAGACGTTCCTCGCGGACCGCGATCGTCAGTTGATGCGAGGTGAGCTCCCAGATGCGATGGCGGAGCCAGTCCGCGTCGAGTCGTGTACCTATCCGGGCGCCATCGTCGGAGACGCCTACAATGACCGCGCCGCCGCCTGGAGTGTTCGCCATGCAAGCCATTTCCGCCGCCAAGTGCGCGGCGGCGTGCTCATTGGTCGTCCCGCCAGGGGAAACGGTCCCATCGGAACCTCGTCGGCCCGGCTCTTCCTTGAAGTCCAGCCGCTCCAGTTCGATGCGTTCGGGCGGCTCGCCTTGCGACAATCGATGCAGCGCTTGCTCAACAAGCGCGTCGATCGGTTCCGTTCCGCGAACGCTGAACGTCATGATGACTCCCTTCCAGGACCGCGATTGAAAAGGTAACTATACGCCCATACCGACGGTTCAGTTATATTTTTCTTCCAAAAAAGTAAAGTAAACGCGCGATTTGCCGGATTGGTTATCTTTTCTCGGCCCCAATGCAGTAGGCACCGGTCTCACGATTCGAGGCCCCGTTACCCGATCCGCGCGCCGAGCGACTCGGACAACGATCAGGCCTCGAGGTTTACGCGGAATTCATCCTTGAGCCACGTCCTGACCCAGGTGCGCGCGCTTTGCGGTACGTCCGTGGCCAGTTCGTAGATTCTCTGCGCCGCGGGCCCGGTCACTTGCTCGTAGGTGCCGAGCGCCGCGGGCTTTCTGGCGATGTATTCGGGGTCCTCGCGCATGGCGTGCACCGCGTCCTCGTAGGCGAGAACGATCTCGTCCGGGGTGTCCGCGGGCGCAACGAGCAGCTTCTGCGCCGGGAATCCCGCAGTGAAGAAGGCGAACCAGCTCTCCCAGCCGGGGCCGCTCGGCGGTTCGCCATGCAGCAGTTCGTAGGCTTCCCCGTAGTGGGGCAGATCCGGGAACGTGGGGTCGCGGATCAGGTTCCCGCCGCCGTCGAGTGCGCCCCACGAGAACAGCGGCACGGCGTCGCCCTGCTCGATGAGCGGCACCACGTTGCGCAGGTAGGCGGTGGAGGTCTGGTAGTCGATATTGACCTCGCCCCGTTCGAATGAGAGCCGCCCGGCGCCGCGCCCGCTCATCCCGAAGATGGGCCGGACGTTCAGCCCGAGGAGCCCGAACCCCAGTACCGGGACCAGGTCCAGCGACGTGGGCCCCTGGCTGCCGTAGAGAAGTTCCCGGTCGGCGATCCGGCCGAGGCCCATTGCGTCGGCGATGCCGAGATCGGCGGAAACGTAGACGACCCCGCCCGTGCCGTAGGCCATCAGGACGCGCCAGTCCCGATACTCGTATCGGACCCGGGGATCGTCCATGAGATAGGGAAACTGGGTGGACGCGGACGTGCCCAGCACCGAGAGCCCGTCCGGCCGGGCGCGCGCGGCGAAGCGGTTGGCGCCGGCGATGGAGTTGCCGCCCGGGACGTTGCGCACCACCACGGTGGGCTGGCCCGGGAGGTAGCGTGAAAGGAACGGGGCATTGAAGCGTCCCCAGGTGTCGGATCCGCCGCCCTCCTTGAAGGGGATGATGAGTTCGATGATGCGGCCGGAGAAGTTGGGGGTTTGGCTGCGGGCGGGGAGGAGACCCAGCCCGCTCATTGCGAGCGCGGTCGAGCCTAAGAACTTTCTTCGGTCGATTGTGCTCAAGCGCTTCCTCTCGCTGCGAACGTACCTGCGATCTTTCCGAAAACGGCGCCCGTCATTTGGTATTCCCTGTTGGCTACCCGTTTGCCGTAGCAATGATGCACGGCCAGTCGCTCCACGTCCAAGGATGGGATGCTGACATGCTTGACACCCATTTGCACTCGTCTCAATCGCTCCGCATCGCTCCATCTGCGCCTCGAGGCAAAATCATCGAATGCGAACAGCCGAAGCCTTAACCGGTAATAATATCGGCAATTTATAGCAGTGATGACTGCCCATTTGTTTTTTAATTATCTGATTTATATGGATTGTTATCCGGTATAAAAACCGGCATTATTACCGGCGTTATGACCCCATCCGCCATGCAACCGATGTTTCCCCGTGACGGAAACACCGACTTGACAGATCTCGCCGTCGACCTGATCGCAAGGGCCAGCCACCTGTCGGGCCAGATTCAATGGACGGTTCGCGAGAGCATCGGCGATCTCGTGCGCTCGATGAATTGCTACTACTCGAATCTCATTGAGGGCCACGATACTCAGCCGCGCGACATCGATGCGGCTTTGGCAGACGACTATTCCCCGGATCCGAAAAGACGCATTCTGCAACTTGAAGCTCGCGCGCATATCGAGGTACAGCGATTGATCGATTACGGGGACGACCCCGAGGAGTCTCCCTATTCGGCGACATACATCAGGTGGGTCCACGAGGAATTTTGTCGCCGGTTGCCGGACGAACTGCTGCGGGTCGAGAACCCGGAAACCGGTGCACGCGTGCGGGTTGCGCCGGGCGAACTTCGTGACGGCGAAGTGCGGGTAGGGTCCCACGTGCCGCCGCCGGCTGCCGATCTGCCGGTCTTTCTCGATCGATTCCAGGCCGCGTACGAAAATGAACGGCTGTCCGCGCCGCAGGCCATCATTGCCGTTGCGGCTGCGCACCATCGCTTCTTGTGGATACACCCGTTCTACGACGGTAATGGACGTGTAGCGCGGCTCATGGCCCATGCCTTGCTTCTGCGTCGTGGAATAGACAGCAGTATCTGGTCGGTCGCCCGGGGGCTTGCGCGCAACTCGACCGAATACAAGGCCAGGCTTGCTAACGCGGACGCTCCCAGGCAGGGAGACTTGGACGGAAGGGGCGCGCTGTCGGCTGCGCAACTCGACGAATTTTGTGCGTTCTTCCTGCGTGTATGTACCGATCAGGTCGATTTCATGGGATCGCTACTACAACCCGGTGAGCTATTGCGTCGCATGAAATTGTATGCCGACGATGAACAAGCAGCCCGACGACTCCCGCCCCGTTCCATGGCTTTGCTTCGTGAGGCGCTGCTGATTGGCGAGGTCGCGCGAGGTCGAGCGCCTGAAATAACGGGCTACCAGGAGCGCCGGGCGCGCGAGATTCTCTCAACGCTTCTGAACAAAGGACTGCTGGTGTCGAAAGGACCTCGAGCACCGGTTCGCCTTGGATTTCCGCTCGATGTCGTCGAACGCTGGTTTCCGCGACTGTATCCGGTGGATTGAGCGTGAGCGAAGCGCCAGGCAAGGCGCAAACTCATTGCGGCGCTAAACCTCGACGATCAGCCCCGGATCGTATCCGGTGAGTGTCTCGTGCGGATAGCCGCCCTGATTCGACAGAATCCGGGTCTCTCCGAACATGAAGTCCACGTTGTAGTGCGTGTGACCGCAGATCCACAGTTCGGGCCGGGTGGACTCCACGACTTCCGGAATGTCGGCGTTGAAATACCTGGCGATGTCATCCATCGGAATGCCCATGTGCCGAGCCTTAAGGGTCGGCGGCCAGTGCGTAATGACGATATCGCCGGGCTTGACCGTCTCCGTCAGAAACACCACGGCCTCATCGTCTGCCGTGCCGATGTCGCCGGCCAGCACGAGCACGTCGGCTCCCACGTCCGGCAGTTCCGGCGAATGGCCGAATTCCCGATGTATGTCGCTTGCGATTTGCAATTTCATGGTTTTGATCCCGTCAGGCTGACGCGCAGGAACAGAGTGTTGTTCCATGCAAGCTCGTCATTCTCGATTCTGGGGCCAGTTTTGCGCGATGCCGGGCCGAGAAACGGTATGTTACATTGGGGGCATGAAAGAAGAGGTGCGATGGTTGATCGGCATCGGCGTCATCCTCGCCGGGCTGATTCTGAACGCTCAGCGGGTGCACGGAAATCGCATAGACCGGCTGGAGGATGCGCTCACGGAACATCGGGTGGAAGCGGCCCGGGATTTCGGCGAGATCAAGAGCAGCATCGAATACCTGCGCACCGTCGATCCCCCGGGCGGAGCGTAGCCGGCGGCTACTGTCCTCCGTAGCCCTTGGCGTGGCAGTATTCGCATCGTCTCGGTCCGGTCAACAGCTACCTGCACCGGCCCGATCGGCAGCTACCAGCGCCGCGGAAGTACCCGCGATCTTCCCGAACACCGCACCCGCCATTAGCCCCGCACCGGCGCACCGCCACGCCGGTGACGTTCTTGCCGTCGGACGCCAGTGCCACGGCTCGCGCGTCGTACTGGATCTCGATGCCGCGGTTCAGGCAGGACTCGGTCAGGCTGTCCACGAGCCCGGGGCCGCCCCCCCGACGGCTTCCACCGTCAGCCCGCCCCAGAACGTGAACTTGCCGTTGACCTTGAAGGCCTGTCGGCCATAAATCGGCATGAACCGCACGCCCTTGTCCCGCATCCAGTTCATGGTCGGCGCGGACTGGCGTACCAGGCACTCCACCAGGTCCTCGACCCCTGAATACGCACAGCGGAACGCCCCGGCGGTGAAGCGGCTGTTGCCGCCGCCGACGATCAACACTCGGGACACAGAAGCAGTCAAAAAACTACGCGCTTGGGAGATTTCAACAGGGAAGCATACCGGAACCGAATTTTTTCAGATCAAGGGGTCATCGCGCATGCAGCGAAGTTGGGAGCAAGACGTCGGTAACTCAATGAGTACACGGCCGTGGCGACTTCCTGGTGGAAAAGCGCTAATGCCCGTCACCTGATTTCGATCAAGGACTCCCCATCCATCAGGGCGGCTTCAATGGCTGGCATATGCGGTGCCAGTTTGGTCTGAAGCGAGGCATTGGTGGTGTTGCCGAACCGCAGCCAGACCACCTGCAGTCCCCGGCGCCGCCGCGCCCGGTCGGCAAAGTCATTGTCCTTCGACCAGATAACTGCCTGCATCTCGCGCGCCTTGGCTTCAATCTCATTGTCTGAGGCTGCACCGAGACCAAGATCGTTGACATGGTCGGACGGATAGCCGTTCGCGGCAAGCCACTTCGCCAGGCCCGGCGGCAATTGCGCGTCGATGAGGAAACGCAAGGTCAGGCGGCGAGGATGACGCGGTGCTCGCTTGCCGCCGCGCCAAAGGCCAGGGCCGCCCGCAGGTCCGATTCGCTAAGATAGGGGTAGTCGGCGAGAATATCCGACGACGTCACTCCATTAGCCAGCAGGTCCAGAATGTCGGACACGCGGACTCGAGTGCCCCGCATATGTGGGCGTCCGCCACAGATCGCAAGGTCGATATGGACGCGATCCAGAACGTCCGGGCTAACACCCTCGGTCAGGACCTCCTTGAGGACGCAAATCCGTGCACCCTTTCGGGGACCGGAATGCCCATATGTGTTCAGGAATTTCCGCAACGCGTTGTCGAGTTCGGTGCGACGACGGGAGGAGGGTGGCACAACGTCGAACCAACTCTTGAGAACAGCCTCGGTCAGACCACCGTCTCTGACACCGGCTTCTGACAGGTAGGTTTCGGCGGTGTTGCCTGCATACCCGACGAATTTGGACGGCGCAAAGAGCCAGGCCGAATCATCGGATCTGACCGCATACCATGCGTGCACCTGCTTCATCAGCGCCGCGAGCCGAGGGTTCTCTTTAAGCTCGGTTTGGTAGCGCGAGATATTCATGACTGCCTGATCCCGCTGGTCGATCAAATCGTGAGCCATTCCGGAGCTCCTTTACAAAGCAAGTTTCGAAGACAACCGCAGGATACTAGATAAAGTAGATGAAATCTACTTTTGGAAAGTTTCAATCGCTGTGCCTCTGGATGACCTGTTCGGCAATTGTAGTGGCATTGGCGATGGCGATTCTGACCGCTGGCAGCCGTGAGCGCCCCTACGATACTATCCGCCACTCAACCCCGAGATGACGATAGGGAGCACGGACATGCGGCCGAGCCCCTAGCTGAGGCCCATCGGCGATAGCATGAACCTGGTTCCGCTGGAACTCGCACCGGGCGTCAACCCTGCAGAAATCCGTTTCGGTGAACTCGGCTATTGCCGCGAAGCGCGCATCTCCTACCAGGATTTCTGCGCGGCGCGAGACCGCGGCGATGTCCCGCAGGATGTTCGCTTCCAGGTCAGCCTGGCGAATGCCATCGTGCAGGCTGCCGAACACCCGCTGGCCTACGTGCACGTGCCGGTGCCCATCGCCAGGGGCGACGACGCCTACTTCAAACCGTTCCGCGACTTGCGACTCGATCCGGGAACCGACATCTATCTAGGCCTGGTGCACGAGGACGGGCCGGAAGGTTCTTCTACCCGGTCTTCGAACACCAACGGCATCAGCCCACCGTCCAGCGCCGGGTCATAGTCGGGATTCGGCGTTGGAAGCTTCGTACCAACGTCGTCCAGGTAGGCCTTGAGCTCCGTGAACATCGACTCGGCGATCTCCGGGCGGAATCGCGACAGGTCGGTCGATTCCCGTAGATCCGCATCGAGATCGTACAGGTACGTCCGGTCCGGCTCGAGTTCCCAGATCAGCTTGTGGCTGCCGCGCCGGATGGCCGCCTGGGGCGTGACGTGTTTCTGGTTGCGGTAAGCGCCGTAGTACCAGATCAGCGGTTCCGTCGGCCGGTTTACCGACCCATCGCCGCCGTTCTCCAGAACCGGAACCAGGCTGCCCCCGTCCAGGTCGCCGGGCAACCGGTCGGCGGCCCCCACCCACTCGGCAATCGTCGGCAGAAAGTCGTAGCCGACGACGGGAACGTCGCTCTGGGTACCGGCCTCGATGCCGGGGCCGCGCACGAACAACGGAACCCGGATACCGCCTTCCCAGACGTGGGTCTTGCCCCACGCCAGCGGAACGTTGCTCGTCACCGGATTATCGGATTCTCCCCCGTTGTCCGAGGTGAAAATTACGTAGGTGTCATCGTCGACGCCGAGACGGTCCAGCGTGTCGAGGATGCGTCCCACGCCCTGGTCCATCTCCTCGGTCATCGCTGCGTACGCGGAATTGGTATGCGTTTGGTCCCCAAACATGCCGAGATTTCTCTGCATCTGGTACTCGGCAAACTTCGACACGGTTTCCGGCCGCGCCCGAACCGGTGTGTGTACCGCGTAATACGAAACCTGCACGAAAAAGGTCCGGCCGGATTGCACCTGCTCGTCGATGAAGGCAATCGCCCCGTCCGTCACCTCGTCGCTGCGTTTCGGGTCGGGTTGGTTCGCAAAACCCTCATTGTTCGTTGTCAGGCCGTTATGCGCATCGTAGCCGTGGCGCTCCGGTGAGCCGCCGCCCATGTGCCACTTGCCGAAGTGGCCGGTTGCGTAGGCGGGGTCGTGCTGCTTGAGCAGCTCCGCGATGGTCGTCTCCTCGTCCGCGATATCGCTGACGGGGAAGGGCACGATCATCGGTTTGTTGTGATACATGGTGTCGTGGAATACCTGTATGTTGGCGCGCCCGTTCTCGTCGGCCACCACGTCGATGATGTCGGTGGCCCCCAGCCGCGCCGCCGTTTTCCCGGTCTGGATGCTCATCCGCGTGGGCGAACAGTTCGGCGCCGGCGAATAGGCGTTGGAGAACTTCATCCCCTCGGCGGCCAGGCGCTCGAGGCTCGGGGTCTGGTACAGGTCGCTCACCGAATCGGCCACGCGGTCGTCCATGCGGACGGAGGTGCCGGTCCAACCCTGGTCATCCGACAGAATCAGCACGATGTTTTGCGCGGCCGCCGGGTGGGCGCCGAGCAGGAATGCGATGTGAGCCAGGAGGATTTTGCATCTATTCATTGGGCAATGCTCCATTGATCTTTTTTCGTCCAGTCTTCTTCCGTCAGGGGTTGATGATACTGCGCATCAGTTTATCCGCCCCACAAACAGCTTACCGGCAATACGTACCGGCGCTCGCCGGGGAAATCGTCAGTAGAGATCGGGTGAAAGTTGTATTAGGGATCAGGTGAAATTTGTATTAGAGAACCGGTGAAAGTGTCAATTCGTAAACTTGCAGGTGGTGCGTTTCCCGAACCACTTGTAGCGGTTTGTCGCTACCAGGGAATAGACCCAATCGCGAATCGGTCTCGGTATATGGCGCAGTACAGCGAGGATATTCCACGGGCGCCTGAGTTCCGCCGCGATGGCGATGGCAGCATCGCTCCTGACGAGCGCGCCGCCGTTTCCGATGAGCAGGAACGTATCGACGCGATCGATCGACAGGCCGTGCTCTTCCAGAAGTTCCTGTCCCCGCGGCGACTGCATGGGAACGAACGTGAACACCTTGCCGGGGTCCCGTGCGGTGATGAAATCGACGAGTGAACTGCACAGGTTGCAGATGCCGTCGAATACCACGATGTAGGGGTTAGCTTGCATGGTTCGGCAGTCCAGTCTACTACTCCAGTGTCCCGGAAAATCGGTTTATATCAGGTCGAGGGACGTGGGTCCCTGGCTGCCGTAGAGAAGTTCCCGGTCGGCGATCCGGCCGAGGCCCATTGCGTCGGCGATGCCGAGATCGGCGGAGACGTAGACGACCCCGCCCCCGTGGACAGGCCGTGGAAAACGCGACGCAGTCCTCGGCGGGGTACCCATCGGTTTCGAAGACGAAGCCCGGCGGGGTAAACTTCAACGCATCCGGGAGTGGATCGAAGAGAGTGTTTATGTGGGACGCTATTGAGTGTACGGAAGATCAACAATCCATATTGAATTCAGTCAGGAAGTTTGTCGAAGAAGAAGTGCTTCCGCGTTCATCCGAATTGGATGCCCGGAAAAATCCTGAAGATGGTTATTCTCTTGAGATTGTTGCCAAAGCAAATGAGCTGGGTCTTCGAACAATGACCTTGAGCGAAGAATGGGGAGGATTGGGTGTCGACTCTCTGACAACTGCAATGGTGGTCGAAGAGCTTGGTCGGGGAGACATTGGCGTATCGGTGGCCTTTGCTCAGACTTTAAAAATTGCTCAAATTATGGAGAAAGCCCTCACAGAGGAGCAAAAATTGCGGGTTTTACCAGCCTTCGTAGATGATCCCGCGGCAATGCTGGCCATAGGAATTACTGAACCTGACAATGCTTCAAATTATTTGATACCGCATCCAACGCCCTTTCGAACGGCGGCGGAGCGAACCGAAGGCGGGTGGGTCGTCAACGGTATGAAGCATTTTATTTCCAACGGAAATCGATCGAAATTCTATCTTCTATTTGTGCAGACAGAGAAGGAAAAAACGCTCTCGACGGGCAGTACATGTTTCCTGGTTGAACGAGAGTGGCCCGGCTTCACGATCGGACGGGTCCACGACAAGATGGGAGAGCGCCTCGCCAATAATGCTGAGCTGATTTTTCAAGATTGCTTCATTCCCGATGAGAACGTTATCGGTGATGCCGGCAATGGTTTTAGCGTCTTGTCCGAGTTTTTTCCTCAATCGAATGCCTATGCGGGTGCGAGTATCCTGGGTTGTGCCGGTGCCCTTTATGAGAAAGCGCTCGATTGGGCAAAAATTCGCGTCCAGGGAGGGAAGCCCCTGATTGAGCATGACGGAATTCGAGCGCAATTATCGGAAATGCAAATGCTCCTGGACGTGGCACGAACCTATATTCATAAGGCTTGTTATCTTGCCGACAACCAGGACAAGGGCTGGAACAAGACACTAGGTGTTTACCCTAAAGTCTATGCCTCGCAAGCCGGGTGGAAAATTGCGACGTGGTGCCTCGAAATCCATGGCGGGTATGGATATATGAAAGAATATGGTGTCGAAAAGTTGGTTCGGGATGCCGCTGCTTTCCTTCATTCAGATGGGGTAAATCGTACTCTGTTCCTGAAGGCCGCAAACTTCATGTATACGGACTGATTACTCATGAGAGCAATGGTACTGGAGGCTCCGAATACGCCATTTATCTTAAAAGACGTTCCGGATCCTGTCGCCAAACCGGGTGAAGCCGTAGCCAGGATTTATGCCTGTGGTTCAGGATTAACGATTCAGCATTTTAAAGCGGGCAGATCGCCCATGGTGTTTCCGCGAATCATCGGTCATGAAGTTTGTGCTGAGATTGTTGAAATTGGCGCCGGTGTTCACAGTCTGTCGATCGGCGATATTGTGACATCGTACTTTTATATGAATTGCGGTCACTGCAAGTGGTGCCTCTCAAAATTGGAGCCAATGTGTGAAAATCTTGGTGGTTATGTTGGCCGGGAAATTGATGGTGGTTATGCTGAATATATGAAACTGCCCGAGCGTTGGTTCATTAAATTGCCGGATGGCCTCGATTGGCGGAATCGGCCCGCTCATATTGGCGTCGCCATGGATGCGCTGGCCACACCTTATAAAGTGTTACGGCGCGCCCGCATTCGATCGGGTGAAACTGTGGCTGTTTTTGGCGCCGGCGGAGGGCTCGGTATTCATCAACTCATGATGGCGAAATGGGCAAATGCTCGTGTGATTGCAATCGATACCAAAGCTAATAAATTCGATGCTTGCCGACAGGCCGGCGCGAATGAAGTAATCGACGCATCTCAGGAAAATGTTGTTGATGCCTTGATGGACTTGACGAACGGCAGCGGTGTTGATGTCGCTATCGATTATGTCTCTGCCAGGGAAACACTGGAACAAGCGGTGCAGTCCCTGGGCAAGCAAGGCCGCATGGTTACTTTGGGGGGCGTGGGCAAAACATTTGAAGTTGATGCACAGCATCTCCTCAACAACGAAATAGACGTCCTTGGCAGCCGTTATGTCACCCGTCTGGAAATCATTGAAACCTATGAGCTTATGGTGCGCAAGGAAGTTTGGCCGATTGTTTCTGAGATCAGACCTCTCGAAGAAGCCGAAATCGTTCATGAATTAGTTGAAAAAGGCGAGGTAACGGGCCGCGCGGCATTAATTATATAAATGTGCCAAAACCTGGTGAGGCTACAATGCGGTATCCTCGGGACGAAGCGTAGTCGTGACGGGAGGCGTGAGAGGAAAATTCAATGGGAGCGACGGTTTCGCTGTTTCTGGCAACGCTGACCGCGGTACAGGGTCAGGCGCTGCAACTCGAATATCCTCATGAAACGGGCCTTGAGTCCATCGAGGTCGAGTGGTCGGAGCGAAGCGTTCCGTTCGTACGCGGCGAGAGCGGATGGTTCACGGTCATCGGCATCGACCTGGACACCGGTTCGGGGAGCTACCCGGCGCAGGTCACCTTCGCCTATGCCGATGGGCGGACCGACGTGCGGACCGAGACCCTGGAAGTGCAGGGCAAGAGCTTTCCGACGACCGAACTCACCGTCGCACCGGGATTCGTCCAGCTCAGTCCGGAGAACCAGGAGCGCGCGGCGAGAGAATCCCGGGAGATCGGCGCCGTCTATGCGACGTTGACGCCGATGGCGCTGTGGGCCGAACCCTTCGCCGTACCCATCCCCGGCGCGACGGGAGGCCGCAATTTCGGGCACCGGCGAGTGTTCAACGGCGAACCGAGAGCCCCCCATTCCGGCGCCGATCTAACCGCGGCCACCGGTACCGAGATCCGTGCTTCGAATGCCGGCCGGGTCGTGCTGGCGAAGGATTTTTTCTTCAACGGCAACGCGGTCTTTATCGATCACGGCCTCGGCGTCTATACGATGTACCTGCACCTTTCGGAGTTTCTCGTGGAGGTGGGAGATGTCGTCGAGCGAGGCCAGGCGGTGGGCTTGGCGGGAGACACCGGCCGGGTCACCGGGCCGCATCTGCATTGGGGCGCGAGGATACTCGACGCCCGGGTAGATCCGTTCACACTCTTGCCGCTTCCCAGTGCGGTTGGCGACTGAGTCAGTCAGCGCCGATCCGACCGCAGCCTCGATAGCGCCATGAGCGCGGCTCCCCCGCGGGACAGGTCCGGTTTGCGATTGGTCTCGTACTGAATCAGCCGTTCCATCATCGCCTTGTCCCCGCCGCAGGCGCGCCGCAGGTCGGCTTCGACGTCAATCCCGCGGCGTCGGCCCTTCCGCCCGGCGCCGAATCCGCGTCGCAGCCGCGGTGCCAGGAGTATCGCCGCGACCACGACGATGGCGACGAGAAGAGTTGAAATATCGCTCATCGAGTCATGCGCCTGATCGGTCGATCAGTGGGTCATTGCATAAATGATGTAGTTGATGGCGAACCGATACGCCAATGCGGTCATGGGATTCGGATACCAGGGGTCGTCGGCATGCTCCCAGGCGTCGCCCATGTCCATGTTGTAGTTGATCGCAACCAGCAGCCGTCCCCGATCGTCGTAGATGCCGCGCCAGTGAGGCGGCCCGCCGGGAAGCTGGGCCATGATTTGTCCGCCAGGGCCGCGATACAGGTGTCTGGCCCCGGGGATCTGGGTGTTGCGGTCGAGGTCGTACAGCACGTGCAACAGCGGGTCTTCGTCGGGAATCTCGACGATCGGATAGCCGGGCAGCACCCGCTGGATCGTCGAATTGAAGATCGACCATTCGTATTCGCCATGGAAGTCGTCCACCACGAGAAATCCGCCCCGCATCAGGTATTCCCTCAACCGGTCGGTTTCCTCATCGGACAGCGTCCAGCGGCCGACCTGCTGCGCGAACAGCCACGGGTGATTGAAGATGCGATCGTCCAGGGTTTGCACATGTACGCTGTCGCCGGCGACTTCAAGCCGGGTCAGCCGCCGCAAACCCTGGGACAGGTGATCCTCGGCTTCCGGCCAATCGATGGCATACCACTGCCGGTAGCCGCCTCGATAGGCCTGCGATCCGCTGGGCATCAGCCGGGCGATGTGGAATTCGGCCTCGGGATATTCGAGGTTCCAGCCCTGGCCATGGGCAGGTGCCGCGGCGGTCAGGCTGGCGGCAAGAATCAGCGCCGCCGTGGCGAGATAAATCGGGATCCGCATATTCCTATATTAGTCCGACCGGCTGGCAGCCCCAATATTGAGGCTAATCCAGCAACTCTTGCAGCCTGTCGAGCAGGGCGCCCTCGATCCCGTCTTGCAGGCCCCGGCGCAGCAATTCCCCGAAGTCGGGCAGGATCTGCGGTTCCGTCAACGTGCCGCTCACGGTCAGCGGAATCGATTCGCCGACGACGCCGTCGAGCGGTTCACACCCCGGAATGGGGATGCCGGCCGTCAACTCCGCGCCGAGGTCGTAGTCGATTCCCCCGGTGACCAGATCCATTCGCCCGGCGCCGCTGACCGTAATGCTCGTGGAATCGGCGAGCAGATCGCCGGTTTGCGCGATGCCGTCGAAAACCTGGGCGGTTCCGCTCAGCGTGCGGTAGGGCGTGGCGTCAACGGTTGTCGACGCGGGCCGCGGATAGCCCTGTATGCGGTTGTAGACGTCGCAAAGCGCGTGGTCGAGATTGAATCCCCGGATCGCGCCGTCGCCAAGGTCCAACTCCATGGACCCCGTCGCGGTGGAGAGTACGTCGTTCATGCTTGTCCCGATCCCTGTCAGCTCCAGGTCGAAGGACCCTGAACCCGAAATGACAGGGTCGCCGTAGAGCGCCGTCAGCAGCGGTTCCATGTTGATGGAGTCGGCGGAACCCCGCAGCGACAGGATGGGGCCACCCGGGCGGGCGTCGAGTTCCACGGCGCCGCGAATCTCGCCGCCGTAAAGCCGGGCCTGGATGGGCTCAACGCGGCCGATGCCATCGCCGACGAGAATCGCGGTGGAAAACCCTTCGAGCGCCAGGCCCGAGAATTGCATTTCCGCGGCGCTTACCCGGCCTTCCAGACTGACCGTGGCGACGGCGTTGGTGTTGAAGCCGCGGTCTGCGGTGGCGGGTCCGGGCGTTTCCCCGGATGTCGGCGGGAGATAACGATCCAGGTTGATCCGATCCATGATCAGATCGAATTCATAGCGCCCCCCGGCACGCCGGTCCCATGCAATACGGCCGGTCAAGGTGGTGTCATCGAGGCGCATCGTCAGGGATTCGAAGTCGGCCCGATCCCTGTTGAAGGCGACCTCGGCGCTCAGGCTGGCGTTTCCCAGCGCCGCGGGATCGGCTGTGGTCGGGACGTCCCGGCCCAACCGCCCCAGCAGCGCGCGCGGCGAAAACGACTCGAACTGAAGCGTTCCGGCGACGTTTGGGGAGTCCATCGGATTCCGTACCGTCAATTCGCCCGAGGGTCGCAAGCCGAACGCTTGCGCGCTGAACTCTTCAAGTCGCAGTTCGGATGCCGTCACCTCGTAGTCGAACGCGGTTTGGAGGTTTACGGCGCCTAGTTGTTCCGGGCCGAGCCCATCCGGCAGAAGATCGGGCGCGATGGCGGTCAGCACCGCGGGGTCCAGGTCGGACGTGGCTATCCGGCCGCGCAGGCGGTCACCGTCTTCCAGGCGATCCACAGCGCCGATGACCGTGCCCCCCGGAACCGTGGCGGTAAACTCTCGCAGGGAAAAGTCGCGGCTGGTCCGGTCGACGGCGAAATCCGCGCTGAGCGCCAGTTGATCCACTGCCGTGACGTCGATTCCGGCCGTAAACTCCGGCGGCAGGACGCTGAGGATCATGCCGGGATCGAAGGTGGGGGCTTCGATCGTGCCGGCCACTTCCAGGTCGTCGAACGCAACGTTCCCGGCGAGTGCCATGTCGAGCACGGCCCCCTCCAGGTCCACCAGCAAGAGGCGTCCAGCCGCCGGCTCGAATACGAGACTTGAAGTCAGTTCGAAGTCGCCCAATTCCGCCTCCGTGGGCGGATCGATTCCCAGAAACTCGAGCGCCTGAGCCACCGGCGCCGCGGCAACGCTCACGGTCCCCGTGATCCGCGGGTTCTCGAACAGCCGGTCCGCCGCAATCGCCCAGCGTGTCTCGGTACCGTCGACGGTGGCCACCGCGTCCGGAATCCGGGCGGTGCCTGCCGCAACATCCAGTACGACGTCGGGCGAGACGAAGGCGACGCCGTAGCGTTGCGGCCCGGCGGGGGCGTCGATCAGCTCGGAATCGACGTCGACCTCGCCTAGCCGAACGGCACGCGTGGCGCTGTCGTACTCAACATCCGCCGCCAAACGCCCGGTCGCACGTTCGTCATGCTGGCCGTCTTCGAGGCGAAACTCGAGTTGCAGACTTTCGGCGCGGTATCCCGGCGTTGCAGCGTCCCTCATGACCGTGGCGCGGCCATCGAGTCGCGCGGTGAAGGCCGGGTCCACGCCCACCAACTGCAGGTTCAACTGGGCATCCACCGGCGTACCCGGGGCGATGGGACCCGTCCGCAACGACAGTTCCGAAACGACATAGCGAACCTCGGTGCTGTTCTCTCTCCAGAAGACGACCCCGTTGCCGATGTCGATTCCGGCGATGTCGAATTCACCGAACCCGGGTTCGCCGGCCGCCTGTGCCTCGCCGGTAGCGCCTGCCCCGGGTGAATCCAGCAGATCCGACCAGTTATCCAGTCCCTCGGCGTTGCGGGCCAGATTGAGTTCGAGTCCGTCCAGCACCACCGTGCCGACCTCCAGCCGCCTTCGGAAAAGCGGCAACAGGCGAACGCGTACCGCCATCGAGGCAACGCTTGCAAAATCGTCGTCGCCGAAGCCTGCGGCGTTACCGAGCCGAAGGCTTCCCGTCTCGACTCCGAGCCAGGGAAAAAAGGTCAGCGTCAGGTCGTCTTCAATGGCGAATTCACGACCGGTTCTCGCTTCCACCAGCTCGGCCAGCTCGTCCCGATAGTTGTTCGGATCGAAGAGCAGCCACAGGAGCAGCGCTCCCACGGCGAGAATGGCGGCGATGACCGCTGCCCCGATACCGAATACCTTGAGAATGGTCCGCATGATTCACCAAGTTGGGTGCTTTTCAGTTTCGGCCGCGCAAATTCACTAAGGTTCCCGCCAATTGGATCGTACCACCTTCTCGGCGGCCGGATGCGGAACGCGGCGCAACACCGGAGTTGCCACGCCCTCGATACGAAAATCCGGGACCGACGCGGGTCAGCCGGGGTTGAACGATTAAGATATCCGCCGACGGCCGGAGCTGCATCGGGCGCTGGCGGGAGGTGTTACCGCGGTGGGGCGTGACCGGGCGATCAGTGAAATTCCGACGGGAGGGTAGGGTGCTCAATCAAGGTATGGAATTCGCGACACTGTCGCAGGCTGCCGCAGCGATCCGTTCCGGGCGGGTCTCGGCCGTGAAACTGACGGAACTGTCATTGTCTCGCATCGAGGATCTGGACGACCGCCTCAACGCCTTCATCACCGTAACCGCGGATCTTGCCCTGGCACACGCCGAACGTGCGGACCGGGAGTTGGCCGATGGAACCGACCGCGGTCCACTGCACGGTATTCCCGTGGCGATCAAGGACCTCATCGACACCGCGGGCGTGCGGACCACCTACGGTTCCAGGTACTACGCCGAACACATACCCGACGCCGACGCGGCCGCCGTCACCCATCTGAGGGAGGCTGGCGCCGTATGCCTCGGCAAGACCGGACTGCACGAGTTGGCCTTCGGTACGACTTCGGTGAACCCGTTTTTCGGGGCGATCGCCAACCCCTGGCGTCCCGACTTCCATCCCGGCGGGTCCAGCGGCGGCTCGGCGGTGGCCGTCGCCGCGGGAATGGCGTACGCGGCGCTGGGAACGGATACCGGTTGTTCCATCCGCCAACCCGCGCAGTGCTGCGGCATCGTGGGTCACAAGCCGACATACGGCCTTGTCAGCACCGCCGGCGTCATGCGCCTGGTGCCCTCCATGGATCATGTGGGTCCCATGACTCGCTCCGTCCGCGATGCGGGCCTGGTACTTCAAGCCATTGCCGGAGCCGGCGAAGGTAACCCAACACGTGTTTCTCAACCGGTTCATCCGGTTGACGACTTTGTCGCCGGGATCGACGCGCCGGTCGCCGGGCGGATCGTCGGTGTGCCGCGGGACTATTTTTTTGCGGGCGGCGACGCGGAAGTCATTGCCGTCGTGGAGCAGGCACTTGAGGTTTTTCGGCAACTCGGGGCGCGGATCGAGCCGGTCCGACTGCCCGATTGCCACAAGGCCTACGCCTCCGCAAACGCGACGTTCTCCGAAATCATCGACATTCACCGGAAGGCGCTGAACGACGACCCCGAGTCGTTCAGCGAGCCGTTCCGCACCCGCTTTGCGTCCATGGCCAGATACGATCGGGCGGCATACGAGTCGGCCCAGGCGCATCGGGCCCAGTTCAAGGTGGGGATGGAAGGCGTATTGAAGCGCGCCGACGTGCTGGCGATGCCGACATCCACGGTTCCGGCGGCGCCCATCGTTGCGCAGCCACCGGAACACGACAAGGAACGCCGCAAGAACGCCTGCATCTTCGATTTCACGGGTCAGCCGTCCATCTCCGTCCCCTGCGGTTTTACCCGACAGGGCCTGCCGGTCGGATTGATGATCTGCGGCGGCACGGGGCAGGACGCCAAGGTGCTGCGCTTCGCCCACGCCTTCGAGCAGGCCACGCCCTGGCATGAACGGCATCCGCCGACGAGCCTCCTCGGGCAGTGAGGAAGCGGTTTCCCTATACTGTCCCGATCCGTTGGACATCAACAGGGACTCAGAGGATGAAGACTGCGACCGCTGTCGTGCTGCCTGCTTTGGCGAGCTCCGCCAGCCTGTTTCTCGCTGGCTGTGCCAACCCCGCCGCGGACCCGCAGCCACCCCGGGAGATGGCCATTGTCGCGGCGGAGGGGAGCGCGCAGCCTCACCTCGCCGTGGCCGGGAATGGTTCCGTGGCGTTGAGCTGGCTTGAACCCGGGGAAGACGGGTACGCGCTTCGACTTTCGACCCGAAGCGGCGAGTCATGGTCGCTCCCGGGCACGGTGGCCAGCGGCGCGGACTGGTTCGTCAACTGGGCCGACTTTCCCTCCGTCACGCCCATCGGCGGGGATATGCTTGCAGCCCACTGGCTGGTCTACCAACGGCAGGGCTTTGGCTACGACGTCATGCTGTCGAGGTCGACCGACGGCGGCGTGGATTGGAGCGAACCCTTCCCGCTGCATGTCGACGGAACGCCCACCGAGCATGGGTTCGTCACCCTTTTCCCCTGGCAGGACGGGTTCGGCGCGGTTTGGCTCGATGGGCGCAACATGATTCAGGACGGCGAGTTCGCGTTCGAGAACCCGGCGGGCGAACCGCTGGGCATGAGCCTGCGCTATGCGCGCTTCGGCGCCCAGGGTGAACGCCTGGCGGCGGCGGAGGTCGATGCCCTTGCCTGCGATTGTTGTCAGACCGACGTTGCACTCACGGGCGGCGATGCGTTGGTGGCCTATCGGGACCGAACAACGGAGGAGGTCCGCGATATCGTGCTGCGCCGGCTAACGGCCGAGGGATGGCAGCCGGCAGTTACGCTGGCCCCGGACAATTGGGCGATCGAGGCGTGCCCCATCAACGGGCCCGCCATCGACGCTCGCGGCGATCGGGTTGCGGTGGCCTGGTTCAGCGCGGCGGACGATCGGCCACTCGTGCATGTCGTGCGCTCCAACGACGGCGGGCGCACGTTCGACGACGCCATCGACGTGGATTCCGCCGGCAGTTTCGGGCACGTCGACGTGGCGGCGCTGGCCAACGGCGAAACCGCCGTGAGTTGGCTGCGAACTGAACAGGACGGCCTTGCGCTGACGCTCCGGCTGATCTCGCGTTCGGGCGAACCGGGGGATCCGATCGCGGTTGCGTTAATTGACGCCGCCCGACCCCTTGATTTTCCGCAGATGTTATTCGATGGCCGACAACTGACCTTTGCGTGGACAGACTTTGGTGAAGTCCAGCGGCTGAAGACGGCCGCCGTGGAGTTGTACTGAGCCGGCCTGTCTCACCATCCTTCCGCGGTGGCCACTGCCGCGGCCTGCTTCACCGGCAACAAGTCCTCCAGAATCAGGTACAGGCAGGGTACCAGGAACAGCGTGATCACCGTCGCGAAGAGCACGCCCCAAGCCAGCGAGATCGCCATGGGGATAATGAAGGCGGTGGCCGGGTTGTCCGTGAGCATCAACGGCAACAGCCCCGCGAAGGTCGTCGTAGAGGTCATGAGAATGGGGCGAAAACGCACCATGCCGGAGCGCTGCACCGCCTCGAGTACATCGACGCCGGCGCGCCGTTGCCGGTTGATGTAATCGACCAGCACCAGGCTGGAATTCACCACCACGCCGGCGAGCGAAATCAACCCGAAGATGGAGGGCATGACAAGCGACCAGCCCATCACGAGGTGTCCGACGATGGCGCCTACCGCGCCGAAGGGTATGACGCTCATGATCACCAGCGGCTGAAGGTAGGAACGCAGCGGGATGGCCAGCAGTGCGTACATGATGAGCAGAGCCAGCGGTATGAGACTGATCAACCCACCGACGGACTCGTTTCTCGCCTCCTGCTCACCGGACAAGGTGTAGCCGATGCCGCGGTAGCGGGACAGAATCCTCGGCAGGGCGTCGGCTTCGATGCTGCGCAGCACCGCTTCCGGGGTGACCGCGTCGCGGTCGACGTCGGCGCGTACCGTGACGACGCGCTGGCGGTCGATGCGGGTAATGTCGGAGTAGCCTCGCCCCAGGGTGATATCGGCCACCGCCGCAAACGGGATCTCGGTGCCGTCGGCGGCACGGATCCGCATGTTTTCCAGGTCGCCGAGGGAGCGCCGCTCCGCCTCTGGATAGCGGACCATGACGCGGACGTCCTCGCTGCCCCGCTGTACGCGCTGCGCTTCCTCACCGTAGAAGGCCTGGCGCGCCTGACGCGCCAGGTCGTTCAACGTCAGGCCCAATTGGCGCGCCTCGGGGCGCAGCGAGAGCTTGGCCTCCTGTTTGCCCGAGCGGAAGGAGTCGGAAATATCCGCGACGCCGTCGAAGCGCGCAAGTTCGCCGCGCAGCTCCGCGGCGGCATTCGCCAGATCGTCCACATTTCTGCCCTGGAGCCGGATCGCAATGGCATCGCCCGCGGTGAGTCCGGTGGTAGAGAACGTGAGTTGGACGCTGTCATGGATGGGGCCGGTCAACTCCCGCCACCGCTCCGCCATCTCGGTGACCGACACGTCGCCGCGTTCCGGAAGTGGGAGGACGGCGAGCACCATTTCGGCCGTATGGCTTTGCGGGGCGGACCTGAACCGCCCGCCCAAGGCCTGGCCAACCGAGGAGAAGACATGCTGGACGAGTGAGGGACGGTCTGTGTAGGCGGCATCCAGCTCTTCCTTGAGTACCAGGGCCGCTGCCTCGATCTGCCGGGCCCCCCGTGCGGTTTCCGCGACGTCGACGCCCTCGGGCATTTCCAATTGAGCGAGGATTCTGTCGCCCTCGATGGCGGGCAGGAACTGGATTTCGATGCGGCCGCTGAAAATCAGTCCCAGGGCGACCGCGAGCACGCCGACACCGCCGGCCAATGCCAGGTAGCGCCACTCCAGGACACGGTTCAGAGCCGGCCCATAGGTTTCCGTCGCGTAACGCTCGATCCCCGTGGAAATGATCTTCTGAAATCGGCGCCACCGGGCCGTGAACGCATTTCCGCTCGCCGACGGGGCGGTTACGCGGCGGTGCGCCAGGTGAGCCGGCAGGATCAGTTGGGATTCGATGATGCTGAAGACCAGGCAGATGACGACCACGTAGCCGACGACGGAGAACAGTTGACCGATGTCCCCCGGGGTGAACATGAGCGGTATGAAGGCCGCAATGGTCGTCAACACGCCGAAAATAACCGGGACGGCCACTTCGGCCGTGCCCTCCACGGCGGCCGTGATCTGATCCTCTCCGTGGCGCTCGTGAGCGAACACCCGCTCGCCCACCACGATGGCGTCGTCCACCACGATGCCGAGAACGAGGATAAAGGCGACCACCGACATGGTGCTGATGGTGATGCCCACGGCGCCGAAAACCGCGATGGTTCCCAGCATG
Source organism: Candidatus Rariloculaceae bacterium (assembly GCA_965237785.1). Lineage (GTDB taxonomy): Bacteria > Pseudomonadota > Gammaproteobacteria > Steroidobacterales > Rariloculaceae > UBA6522. Next base: position 2,398,091 of record OZ250159.1, on the reverse strand, counting down.
GCGATGGGGATGCCGGCCGCGACCCACATCGCCAGCCGAAACTGCAGGGGCAGTGCCAGAAGCAGCAGCACCAGGGCCAGTCCGCCCGCGGCGGTACCGAGGAGAATATCGATGCGGGCCTTGAGTTCGTCCGATTCGTCCTGCCAGATGGTCAGTTGGATGCCGTCCGGCATGCGCGCCTGGGCCTGGTCTACATAGGCCGCGACCCGATCGCTGATCTGTACGACGTCTTCGTTGCCCACCTGGTATACCTTGACCATCGCCGCGGGACGGCCGTCGAATCTGGCCTGGGTATCCCCCTCCTGAAAACCATCGACGATCTCCGCGATCTCGTCCAGGCGAACGCTGGTGCCGTCCGTTCGCGAGACCACCACGATGTCCCGAAAATCCGCGCCCCGATAGGCTTGCCCCTGGGTGCGGAGCAGAATTTCTCCGCCTTCGGCCTTGATCGAGCCGCCGGGCATATCCAGAGAAGTGCGCCGCACGGCGTCGGCTACCTGATCGAAGGTCAGTCCCAGCCGCCGCAAGGTTTGCTCGGAGACCTCGATGGAGATTTCGTCGGGACGGACGTAAGTCACTTCCACCTGGGAGATGCCGTCGATGGCGGCTATATCGTCGCGGATTTCCAGCGCCAGTTCCTTGAGGGTACGCTCGTCCGCTGCTCCGAAAACGGCGATTTCCACGCCGTCACTCTGCATCGTCAACAGCGAGACGATGGGCCGCTCCGTTTCCGCGGGGAAGGTGGATATGGCATCCACTCGGCTCTTGATCTCGTTCAGTGCCTGGATATCGTCCGCGCCGGTTTCCAGTTCCACCATGACGCTGGCGGCGCCTTCGCCGGAGACCGAGGTCATCCGGTCGATGTCCTGAACGCCCTCCAGGGCTTCCTCGATCCTCAGGACAACGCCGTTCTCCACCTCCTCGGGCGCGGCGCCCAGGTACGGTACGGTCACCTGTACCGTGCCCAGGTCGATGGTGGGCATTTCCTCCTGTCTGAGTTGGACGACGGAGATCAATCCGCCGGCGATAAGTATCATCATCAGCAGATTCGCGGCCACCGGGTTGCCGACAAACCAGGCGATGATGCGCTTCATGACCCGGAAACTCCCCGCGGGTCGGCGCGCTCATCGGCAACCACGTCCACGCGCATCCCGTCCACCACCGCCTGCAGCGCGGATATGCACACCCGGTCGCCCTTTTCGAGCCCGCCGTCGATGTAGGCGTCATCGCCGTAGACGCGCGCGATGCGCACGGCCCGGAAACGCAACCGGTCTTCGTCGTCCACGATCAGTACCTGATTGCCATTGCGAATCGCCGATCTGGGCAGCACGACGACGTTGTCGGCGGATCGGCCCTGGATCTCGGCTTGTACGAACAGACCGACGGGGGGCGGCAGGTTGTGCGGATCCTCGAACGCGCTTTCCGTGGCGCTGACGCGGGCCACGGCCTGCACCATACGGCTGCGCGAGTCGATCTCGGCTTCGGTGCGCACCAGTTTGCCCTGCCATTGGTAGTCGTTTCCGGCGAATTGCGCGGACAACACGACCGCCGGGGCCGTGGACTCGTCCAGCTCACCGCGCTGCATCGGCGGGAGATCGAGATAGGCGAGCTGTTGATCGGCAATCGGCAGGCGCACCTCGACGTAGTCCACGGCATACAGGCTGGCTATCGGCGCCCCGCGGCTGACGAACTGCCCGGGGTCGACCTGCTCGCTTCTCACCAGGCCCGCAAACGGAGCCACCAGCTCGGTCCGCGACAGATCGCGCTCCGCCTGCTCCAGCGCCGCTTCGGCATCGGCGAGCGAGGCGTCGGCGACGCGGGCCGTGCGCATGCCGGTCTCAACATCGGACCGGCTGATAAGTTGGCGAGCCTCCATTTCCTCCAGCCGTTGCAGCTCGAAGTGGGCGAATTCCTGTTCCGCCTGGGCGCGGCTCACCGCCGCCCGCGCCCTTTGCACGGTATTGCGGTAGTCGCGGTCGTCGATTCTCAGCAGCGGTTCACCTGCCTCGAAGTAACCGCCCGACACCAGGTTGGCGGACACCCACAGCACGTTGCCCGATACCTCCGGCACGAGATCGGCCTGGGTGCGGGGTGAAACCGTTCCCTGGGCGTGAACGACCATGCGCACACTGGAGGGCGCCACATGAACCACCCTGACCGCGGGCGCAACGGCTTCCGGTGCGCTCGGGCTGAGCTGCCTGCTGTTGAGCATCAGCAGCGCCGTGCCGGCGAAGGCAAGGGCCAGGACGGCAACCGGGGCGATGATTTTGGGATTCATGATTCCTTTTCCTTGGTGTCCGGACCGTGGGAGAGCAGCGTCTCCCTGGCTGCCTCTCTGACGAGTTGCACGAGTTGTCTCATGCAAAAGCTCGCCGCGGCTCCGTCGCGGCCGGTCACCGCCGCCTTGAGTTCAACGACGATCCTCTTCAGGGGCTTCGGGTCCAGCTTGGGAGGGAACCCCGGGATGCGCTTCGGATCCGCGACCTGCGTGCGCAAGCCGTTGACGATCAGCAATAGCACCAGGTGGCCGGACGCTCGGGCGAATGCGCGCCCCAGCCGCATGGGAGCGCGCATCTTGCCGAGGGTCTCCGGCGAGGCCGCGAGAATCTCGGCGATGATCGCCTCCACATCCTCCAGCGCGGCGGGGTCGCCCCGCTCCACGGCAATCTCCGCCGCATAGCCGATGAGCATGGCCCCAACCTCCAGCACCTGATCGACGAGCGCGGCATCCGGGACGTCGTCCAGTTCCATCAGCGGCCCGAGCACATCCAGGGTGCACTCCTGAACCGGAACGACGCGGGCGCCGCCGGGGTTGATGGACGCGATGCCGAGCTGTTCCAGTTTCTTGAGCGCCTCGCGAACGGTGCCGCGGCTGGTAGCGAATCGCGCCGCCAAATCCCGTTCGGAGGGTACCCGCTCACCGGCGCGGTATTGGCCGCGCAGGATGTCATCCCTCAGGGTCCGGGTAATTTCCTCGGTTCGGGACACGACCGCCTCCATGGATGGTCCTACCAAATTGGTTAGACCAAACCCTACCGCTTGTCAGTGGCCCTGCGCAAGTAAAGAAATCTTAAACCGGATATGGAAGGACGCGCGCAGCTTGAGCGGCAGTCATCTATGGAAGATCGACCTCGCCGTTGCGCGCGCCTCGACACGCCTGGACGGGAGCTACAATGGGCGGCCATTGAATTTCAACGGCTCCACGGTGGCCTGGCAGGCGGTTCAAGGGGAATTGCAAGGATTGCGCGATCGCATCCTCGGGGCCTTCCTATCGGGAGGTTTCGGCGCTAGCATGCATCGCCTGCCGCCAGGAACCCGAGAATGCCCAGAATCGTATACATCGAACCGGACGGAAACGCTGTGGAAGTCGATGTCGAGGTGGGCTATTCGGTCATGGAAGGCGCCGTAAACAACGGCGTGGAGGGGGTCGAGGCCGAGTGCGGCGGCGCCTGCTCCTGTGCGACGTGTCACTGTTATGTTCGGGAGGATTGGTGGGACAAGCTGCCGGCGATGGATGTCATCGAGGACTCCATGCTGGAAGCGGCCACGGAACGGCGATCCAACAGCCGCCTGACGTGCCAGATCGAGGTGACGGAAGAACTCGACGGACTGACCCTGGAAGTGGCGCCGTTGTACTAGCCCGCGGGCGCCACAAGGTTACAATGATGGCAATTCGGTGAATCCGGTGAATTGGTTCGCGTCCAGTTCCGGTTCGGTATCGGCAATCTCTGGAGTCTTAAATGAAACGTGACGTCGGGATCAGCGGATTCGCGGTTTATGTGCCTCCGTATCGAGTGAGTCTGGAAGATTGGTGCCAGTGGACCGGGGCGCCCTGGGAAAAGACTCGCGCGGTCGTCGGCAACAGCTTTCGGATGCGCGGACCGCGGGAGAGCGTCTACACCATGGCGGGTACCGCCGTCATGCGCCTGATCGAGCGCTATGGAGTCGATCCCGGTCGGATCGGTTTTCTTGGTCTCGGTACCGAATCGAGCACGGATAATTCCGCCGGCGCGGTCATCGTCAAGGGAATGTTGGACCAGGAACTCGCGGCACGCGGAATGCCGGCCATCAACCGCTACTGTGAAGTACCCGAAGTCAAGCACGCCTGTCTCGGGGCCATTTATGCCCTCAAGTATGGGCTGCGTTACCTGGCGCTGGAAGACGACGACCGTTGCGCGATCGTGGTCAGCGCCGACATCGCCGAGTATGCCCGGGGTAGCTCGGGAGAGCCAACGCAAGGCGCGGGCGCCGTCGCGATGCTGTTGGAGCGCGACCCTGAATTGCTGTCCGTGAACTTGAAGTGTGTCGGTAGCGCCTCATCCTACCGGGCCGTCGATTTTCGCAAACCGGTGCTTCGCAACCTTATTCGCAACCAACTCAACCGCCACTTCCAGGATCTGCCGGTTTTCAACGGCAAGTACTCCACCACGTGCTATCTGGACGAGACGATGCATGCGCTTGGGGAAATGATGCGCCGTCTGAACGTGAATCCCACCAACTACTACCACGGACTCGGCGCCGCATTCATGCACCGACCCTACCATCGCATGCCGCTCACATCTTTTGCGTTGAGCTATCTGTTCGGATTGGCGAACGACAGCGAATCCGGGCGCTCGGAACTGAGAGCCTATTGCCGGCATGCCGGTCTTGACCCGGACCTGGTCATCGCGGAAATGAATTCGACTCCGGATGTGCTGCAACTCGTCCGCGACGGCAACATCAACGACGACGTATACCCGCTCAGTATGGCGTTGCTGAAGGATTTTCGTGGGGGGCATGTCTTTCGGGAGCTGCTCTCCTCGAAAATGTCGCTGGGCGCGGATCCCATGAAGGACATCGGCAACGTCTACTGCGCGGCACTGCCCGCCTGGATGGCGGCGGGTCTGGAGGAAGCGGCCCGCGACGGGCGCGACCTCGCCGGCCGAGACATTCTGGCCGTCGGTTACGGCAGCGGAGACGCCGCCGAGGCCGTCCCGATGACACTGGTGGACAATTGGCAGCCTGCCGCGTCACGCATCGGCTTTAGCGAGGCGTTTGAGCCGCGGCAGACGCTGACGCGAGTTCAGTACGAAAGCCTGCACGACAACGGAGTGGCCGACGGGCTTGAAAGTCTCGGGACCGGCTTTCTGGTGGACTCTGTTGGGGATACGTCGAATCCCGCTTTCAGTGACGAGGGTATCGAGTACTACCGTTTTTTGGGTTAACGCGATCCTTTGGGCAACGCGATGGCCGGACGCGGTTCAAACGGAGAGCAGGATATGACCGCAGAGGTAGCAGCGGACGAACCCAGGGTGACAGCGGATGATTTACGCGCCGCCTGCGAAGGCATGTTGCAATTGCAGCTCTATGCGGTGTTCACCAGGCCGGTGAGCGGACTGAAGCCGGTGATGGCAGTTCTCGAGCAGCATCTGGAGTATCAGATTTCCATGGAAAAGAGCGGCATCCTGTTTGCCGCGGGCCCGTTCTGGACCGACGATGAGCAGGAGTGGCGGGGTGAAGGCATGGTGGTCATCCGCGCAAATAATCTGGCTGCGGCGCGCGCCATCGCCGCCGAAGATCCCATGCATGCGAGCGGCGCACGCACCTTCGAGGTGCGCCCGTGGCTGATCAACGAGGGGTCGCTGACCGTGCGACTGGAGCATTCCACCCGCGGCTTTACCGCGATTTAGCCGGAATATCCGAGAAGTCCGCGGTTGCGTCCGCCGCCGCGGCGGCCTCGACCTCCTCGCGACGAAAATCGGTGAGTGCTTCGCGCGCTAAAGCACGCCCAGCAGCGACGGCACAATCAGCGAAACCGCGGGAATGTAGGTGACGATGATGAGCACGCTGAGCAACACCATCAGCCACGGCAGGGCGGCACGGATAACCTCTTCCATCGACATCTTCGCGACGCTTGCGGTGACGAAAAGATTCAATCCGACGGGTGGCGTAACCAGTCCGATCTGCATGTTCAACACCATCATTACGCCCAGGTGAATGGGATCGATACCCATCTGCGTCGCAATGGGGAAAATGATTGGCGTCAGAATCAGCACCACGGATGTGGGCTCCATGAAGTTGCCGAAGACCAGCAGCAGCACGTTGACCACGATCAGGAATCCCCACACCGGTAATCCAAGACCGACGATCCACTCGGAAGCCACCTGGGGAATCTGCTCGGTCGTGAGCACGAAGGCGAACAGGTAGGCGTTGGCGATGATGAACATCAGCATGGCCGTGGTCTTGGCCGCTCCGGTGAGGACGTCAGGCACATCCTTGAGTTTGATGTCCTTGTAGATGAACACCGCCACCACGAAAGCGTAGACCGCCGATACCGCCGCTGCCTCGGTGGGGGTAAAGATACCGGCATAGATTCCGCCGAGAATGATTACCAGGAGGATCAGTCCCCAGAATGCCTTGCGGCCGGCGACCAGCGCTCCCTTGAAGCCCACCCTTGGTTGCCGGGGAAGGTTCTGACGTCGCGCGATAACCGCCACGGTAGCCATCATCGCCAGCGTCAGAATCGCGCCGGGGAGTATTCCGGCGATGAACAGGTTGCCGATCGACGATTCGGTGACGGCGCCGTAGATGACCATCACCAGCGACGGCGGAATCAATATCCCGAGAGTCCCGGCGTTACAGATGACGCCCGACGCGAAGCGCGGCGAATAGCCGGAACCGATCATGCCGCCGATCATGACGCTCCCCACGGCGACCACCGTCGCCGGCGCCGATCCCGATACCGCCGAAAAGAACGCGCAAGCCAGAAGCGCCGCCATGGCCAACCCGCCGCGGAAATGCCCCACCAGCGCGTTGGCGAAATCGATCATGCGTTTCGCGACACCGCCGGTCGTCATGAAGGTGGCCGCGAGGATGAAGAACGGCACCGCCAGCAGCGGGTAGACCTGCATGGTGTGGAAGAAGCGTTGCGCCAGCGAGAGCATGCTCTGATCGGCGAACAAGAGGATGGTGGAAAGGCTGGCGAGCCCGAGGGAGATGGCTACGGGTACACCCAGCCCGAGGCAGACGAATAAAATCGCCACCAGGAACAGCGCGCTCATGGGTTGCGGTCGCTATCGTGCGTGTTGGAGCCGTGGTCGGCGGTCAGAGTGATTTGAGTGCCTTTGAGTACTGCCCAGCCGACTTCGAGAAATCGAAATGCGAGCAATGCGAATGCCACCGGCATGATGCCGGTCAACAACCAGCGCGGCAGCGGTATGTCGCGGGCGTTGTTGCCCAATATCATGAGGCGGTCCACGAAAATGCTGCCGCCGTAGAACATGAATCCGCAGTAGACCAGACATAGCGCCACTGCCGCCAGCGCCACCAGTCGCCGTTGCGGGGTGGGCAGCTTCCTTGCGACCAGATCCACGGCGATATGGCTCTTGGTCCTGACGCCGTAGGACATCCCGACCAGCACCAGCCACGCGAAGGTATAGGTGGTGGCCTCCAGCGACCACACCCAGCCCATGCCGAATTCACGCAGCACCACCTGAATGAAGGTCAGCAGTGTCATGAACGCCAGTGCCAGCGCCATGAAGGCCTCTTCCAGGCGATTGACGGCGCTGAGCGCGCGAGTACCGATGGACATGGCTCGCCGGTGGGGTCGCGCCTACGGCGCGGCGGCTGCGATGATGCGCTCGGCGCCGATATCCTGTTCGAACTGCTCCCAGACGGGCGCCATGGTCTCCCGCCATGACGTCAGTTCCTCCGGCGTCAGACCGACGATTTCGGTGCGTCCGGAATCGGCGACCAGGCCGCGGGCGTCCTGATTGATTGCCGCGGCCTGGGCATTCCCCCAGGCGGTCACCTCGGCCACGACTGCCTCCAGTCCGGTGCGAATGTCCTCGGGCAGCGAGCCCCAGAATTGCGGATTCACGGCGACCAGATAGCCGACATAGCCGTGATTGGTTTCCATCACGTAGGGCTGAACTTCATAGAATTTGGAAGAGTAGATATTCGACCAGGTGTTCTCCTGGGCGTCGATGGCGCCGGTTTGCAGTGCCTGGTACACCTCGCCCAATGCCATCTTCTGCGGGTTCCCGCCGATGGTCTGGACCTGTGCCTGGAGCACATCGGACTCCATGATGCGGAACTTGAGACCGCGGGCGTCCTCCGGTGTCCGCATGGGCCGCGGTCCGGTGAAATGCTTCATGCCGTTATGCCAGAAAGCGAGGCCCTGGTAGCCCTTGTCGGTGATGACATCGAGCAGTTCCTGCCCGTAATCACTGGACTGAAAACGTTCCACCGAGGTCAGATCCGGGAACAGGAAGGGCAGGTCGAAGATTTGAAATGCCTTGGTAAGCCGGTCGAACTTGGAGAGCGAGACGGCGATCATCTGGATCTCGCCGAAGGCCAGCGCTTCCAGGGAGTCGTCGTCGTTCATGAGTTGACTGGACGGGTAAACCTCCACCACGACGCGGCCGGGGAATCGTTCCTCGGCAACTTCCTTGAAGCGTTCCGCGGTACGGCCCTTGGGTGTGCCGGGTGCGGTGACGTGGGGAAACTTGATCACATAGGGTTCGCTGGATGCGGACTGGCCGCCGTCACCGGCGCTATCGCTTCCACAGGCACCCAGCGCGGTGGCCGCGGCGAGCACGGCTACCAGCCGGAGATTGGCGCGCATATCGGTGAGACTACGCATCATAATCACCTCCAAGTTCTCGCATGGCTGCAAACGATTGCATAGAATCTTCCCAGAGCCGGTGGCTCGGGTCAAGCGAGACGGTTCGAACTGGAGATGGCATCGATGGGGAGAAGTTTGTCAGCAACGGCATCGCCGCGAGCCGGGCGTGACTGAACTGGCGTGGGAAGCCTGGCTGGTCATCGTGCTGGCGCTTGCCGCCGGAGGTCTGACCAAGGGTCTGGCCGGGCTTGGGTTGCCGGGAATTGCCATACCCATCATGGCAATCTTCCTGGGGGTCGAGCAGGCGGTGATGATCATGGTGTTGCCGACATTGTCGGCCAACCTCTGGCTCGCGTGGCGGCTCCGGGACTGCTATGGGAAAGTACCGGAAGTTCCCCGAATCGCCATCGCCGGAATTCCCGGAATCGCTGTCGGGGCCACGGTTCTTTACCTTGCCAGTGAGCGGTTTCTGGCCACCGTGCTGGCCCTGTGGGTGCTGGCCTACCTGGTGCTGCGGTTCGTCCATCCGAAACTGTCGTTGTCCAAACCGGTCCGGCGCCAGCTGGCGGCTCCCGTGGGATTCCTCTCCGGCATCCTGCAGGGCGCGACGGGAATCTGCGCCCCGGTCATCGTGCCCTACGTGGATGCCCTGGGTACTTCGCCGCGGACCTATGTCTTTGTCTTTTCGGCGGTCTTCATGTCGTTATCCCTTACCCACCTGATCATCCTGGGATCGCTGCAGGCGTACTCGCCGTTACTGTTCGGGCAAAGCGCGCTGGCCGTGGCGCCGGCCATGGCGTGCATACTGGTAGGGAACCGGTTGCGGCAATTCGTCCGCCCGGAACTGTTCGGCGTCCTGATCCGGGTGCTGCTGTTTGTGACCGGGGCGCGGTTGCTTTACGGCGCGTGGTACGGCTAGCCGCAAGTTTGCATCGGGACTCCGGGTGGTTCGGCGACCGTCTTATGATCGGATTCCAACTCCCTTTCGCAGCAGCGTTAGAACCGTCAGAAACAAGCCTGAAAGGGCGACCAGAATGATGGCGTAAGCCATGCCGATGGGGATATCCGACGACCCGAGCATGCCGTAGCGAAACGCGTTGACCATATAGAGAATGGGATTGGCCAGCGAGACGTTCTGCCAGAAAGGCGGCAGCAGGGAGATGGAAAAGAATACGCCCCCGAGGTAGGTCAACGGCGTCAGCAAGAACGTCGGGATGATGGATATGTCGTCGAAGTTCGTGGCGAATATGGCGTTGAGCAGCCCGGCCAGCGAGAACACCATAGCCGTCAGCACGACCACCGAGATGGTGATCAGCGGGTGGGCGACGCGCAGTTCCGTAAACATCGACGCCACAACCGTGACCAGGGCCGCTACCGCCAGCCCGCGTACCACGCCGCCGATCACGTAACCGGTGACGATGGTGGTAAAGGACAGTGGGGAGACGAGCATTTCCTCCAGGTGAAGTTGCAGCTTGCCGGAAAAGAACGAGGACACCACGTTGCCGAAGGAATTGGTGATGACCGCCATCATGATCAGCCCGGGGGCGATGAACGTGGTATAGGGCACGCCGCCCATGTCACCGATACGCCGGCCGATCAGACTGCCGAATATGATGAAGTACAACGTCATGGTGATCGCCGGCGGAACGATGGTCTGTATCCAGATGCGGGCGATCCGATGCACTTCCTTGCGGACGATGGTAGTCAACCCGACCAGATTGATGCGCCACAGGTTGATTGCGGGCGCGTTTGCCGGCGTGGCCACAGGGGGGATGGCGGACATCAGTTTCTACCCGCCGCGCGTTGCGGCTCCGCGGCATGACCGTCTTCCAGGCCTCGCGGCTGCGCCGCGCCATCCGCCGGTGCGTGCCCCTTTTCGTCCACCAGGTGCATGAACAATTCTTCGAGCCGGTTCGATCGGGTTCGCATGCTGGCGACATGGAGGTTCTGAGTCGAGATCACCTCGAAAAGCGCATTCAAGCCCTGCTCCTGGACGACTTCCACCTCGATTTCGTTTTCGTTGCGCAACCGGACCGGATACCCCGGCAACGCCGGTGCTTCCCGCAACGATTCCTCCAGTGTCAATACGAAGAATTCCCGCTTCAGCTTGCGCACCACGTTGACCATGGTGTCGTTCTCGATGATGCGGCCCTCGTCGATGATCGCGATGTTGCGGCAGAAGCTTTCCGCCTCGTGTAGATAGTGCGTGGTCAGGATGATGGTCATGCCGAGATCGTTGAGCTCGGTCATCAGATTCCACATGGATCGCCGGATCTCGATATCCACGCCCGCGGTGGGTTCGTCGAGGATCAGCAGCCGCGGCTCGTGAACCAACGCCCGGGCGATCATCAAGCGGCGCTTCATTCCCCCGGAAAGCGTCCTCGCGATCTCGTCGCGGCGATCCCAGAGGTGCAATTCCTTCAGGTATTTCTCCGCTCGCCGATTGGCCACGGCGCGGGTCACGCCATAGTAGCCGGCCTGATTGATCAGTATGTTCCAGCATTTCTCAAATACATTGAGGTTGACTTCCTGGGGAACCACGCCGATGCAGGCCTTCGCTGCCTCCCGGTGCCGGTCCAGGTCGTAGCCGAAGACCGATACGCTGCCGCTGGTCTTGTTGACCAGGGAGGTGACGATGCCGATGGCCGTGGTCTTGCCCGCGCCGTTGGGCCCCAGCAGCGCAAAGAAGTCGCCCTGCGTCACGCGCAGATCGATTCCGGATAGCGCTTCCACGCCATTCGGATAAATCTTGCGGAGTTTTTGCAGCGCCAGGGCGTCCAATTCCCGAAACTCCAGCCGGTCGTCGCCGGCTCGTCCGTCAACTTCTTCAGCTATTCTACTTAGCCCGCTCGTATATCGCACCCGAGCAGCGATGGGGCGGCTCTGACCCGGACGGACCGGTCAGGCGATTCGGGAGGAATACGATTTGCCTTGCTCGTCGACACGCGCAGTGAGCTGCGGCTGTAACCCAAGCAGTTGCAGTGCGGGGGGCAATCCTTGTTTGGCGTGTTGCAACAGTCGTACCCACAGGCCCACGGAATTGGGGAACGCGCAACGCAGCAGCGCCGGATTCTCCGCCAACTCGTGCAACTTCATCATCGGCAGGGTGGCCAGGTACCGGGATTCAGGGACCGACAAACCGAGAAACACCCGACCGAGGAATGTGCGCTGCCGCGACATGTTCCAGGCGGTGAGGATGGCCGTCAACGCCAGTGCATGCCGCGCCCGGCGCGTGTGATCGTCACGTTCCTCCGGGACCGTGGTCTCCGATTCGGCGCAGTTCAGGTTCAGCCAGAACACGGTTCTTGGAAACGCCGACAAACCGTGGAGAACCGCATGCGAGGCGGTTTGAATTCGCCGGGCAATCGGCGCAGCCAGGCCGAAACATTCCACGCCCTCGAGCGCCCGATTTTGAAGCAGGATAAGGAACAGCAGATTCAGTTCCCGGATATCTTTTAGATCTTCCGGACGTGGGCCAGGGTGCAGCATATTGGAGTCGTTTTTATCCGGTCTGTGCATAAAACTAAAATACCAAGAAAGAACGGCCTACGCTAATATCCCGAATCTGAGCGATATGTAGGGAAAACGACAATGAGAGCAACGGATAATCGCTACAGAGGTGAACGCAACCGGTTCGAACTGGCCATGCGAATGATCCGGCACGAGGCCCGAACAGGAACCATTCGCTACTGGACCAGCCTCAGCGACGATCGAATCCGAAAACTTTATACGAGCTATTTCAAGTTCGTTGACGGCGCGCCCGTGAAGCGCCGGCGCGGCAAATCTCCCACGCAGATCGGTCCACTCATTCGCTCTCCTGCCCGCGCGCTGGAGTCGGGTGCCTTCGTCAACATGCTGTTGGTGAACGGATTGGTTTCTGTCGACGATCCGCCGGGGCCGCGTCTCAAGGGGGACGTGGATTTGGGACACCGCTTCTGCCAGTGTTTCGAGACGCACAAGATGGTGGTTCCCAACCCGACGTTGACCTTCGAGTGGGGCTGGAACCTCATGCGGAGTATTCGCCGGGGTGACGAACTGGGATTGACTCACTGCGATATCTGCTCGATCTCCTACGTCTACGATCAACTGGCGTTGCCGCGCAGCGACTGTCCGTCCTGTCTGACGCTGCGCTCCCCGCCGGGGGCAGCCTACGGCAGCGGGCGGGCGGCGGGTTAGCTTCCGTGTGCCTCGCCGCATTCGCCGTCGGCGTCGGCGAACCCTATTCCCTGGCGGTCGCGGCCAACCGCGACGAATCGCATCGTCGGGCTACTGCCGCTGCCGACTGGTGGGAGGATCCGGCCGGCATCCTCGGCGGTCGGGACCTTGTGGCCGGCGGGAGCTGGTTGGCCGTCGATCGTCTGGGGCGGCTGGCGGCGGTCACCAACCGGCCCGTATCCCGGGACCGGACCTTCCCCGGATCGAGGGGCCGGCTGGTCAGCGACTATCTGGTCTCGGCGCGCTCGCCGGCAGGGTTCTGCGAAGCGCTGGCGCCGGCGGCGGAACGATACGGACCCTATAACCTGTTGATTTTTGACGGTGAGCGGCTCTGCTACGCCACCAATGGATCCCCGGCCCGGGAGTTGCCGGTCGGTATTCATGTCTTGAGCAATGCCCCGATGGGTACGCCGTGGCCGAAAGTGGACTTCGCCGCATCCAGGCTTGCAGCTATCCTGCAGGATCGGCCTGCGCCCGGGGATTTGACCCGGCGTCTGTTCGCGATGCTGGAAAACCGCGAGCAACTGGCCGAGAGGCAGGCAGGAGACAACCTGCACTGGCGTACCCGCAAGGTCTTCGCCCTGGACGATCGCTACGGAACGCGCTCCTCGGCGGTTGTTCTGATGTCGCGAAACGGTGAAGTGCAGTTCTTCGAGCGCCGCTTCGGGCCTGACGGTCGGCGCGCGGGTGAGGCCGCGTTCAGCTTCACGACGGCACCTGCAGACGCGCTGACAGCCACTCGTTGAGATCGGCGATCTCCCGCGCGCAGACCGCATGTTCCATGGGATACGTGTGCCAATCCACGCCGTGTCCCAGTTCGCGCAGCCGGTCCCGGGAGCGGCTGCCGTAGATCGGCGGAACGGTTGCATCCTCGGTGCCATGAGCCATGAATACCGGTACTGTCCGGTTGGCCGGTGTGCGCTCCGCGGGGAGCGTTGACGGCTGCGGCAACCAGGTCGAGAGGGCGACTATGCCGGCCAGCGGCCGGGGATGGCGCGGGCCCGCATAGAGGGCCACCGAGCCCCCTTGCGAGAACCCGCCAATAAACACCCGGTTCGAGGGAGTGCCACGTTCCTCCTCTCGCTCGATAAGGCACTGAAGTTCGGCGGCGCCGTCGCGAATTCCAGCGGTGTCCTCCGGACCGTTCCAATCCAGCGAAAGGATGTCGTACCAGGCAGGCATGGGGAAACCGCCGTTGACGGTGACCGGGCGTACCGGCGCATGGGGAAAGACAAACCGCACGGCTGCAGGCAATTCCAGTTGCTCGACCAGCGGCGCGAAGTCGTGGCCGTCCGCTCCCAGACCGTGTAGAAAAACGACACTCCATGCCGGGCTTTCCCCGGTACTGAGTTCAAGCGTATTCATGAGCTTTGCCCCTTGGTTGACCGCCAGGGAACCTCCCGGAGACGTTTGACCGTTGCATATGTTGCACATAATGATTAGTCTATGCGCAATTTTATGCTATCCAGTTGGCCATGCCTACCATCAGCAACCAACAACATCGCCGCCTCGCCATCGCGGAACTCTTGGAGAACCACGTGATTCGCCGCCAGTCCGAAATCGTTCGACTGCTCCGCGCACAAGGGCTCGATGCTACCCAGTCCAGCGTCAGCCGGGATCTGCGTGACCTGGGGGTGGCTAAACTGCGGGCGGGCTACAGATTGTCCGATTCCCGTGGCGGGATCAACAAACAGGCGCTGCACGCGGTGGCGGAATTCATCCGCGATATCCGTTCGGCGGGACCGAATCTCCTTGTCATCGTTACCGCCATCGGTGCGGCACAGCGCGTGTGCGTGACCCTCGATCGCGCCAACTGGCCGGAAGCGGTCGGCACGATTTCCGGCGACGATACGATTTTTGTCGCCACCGCCGGAGCCGGATCCCAGCGGCGGCTGAGTGCCCGCCTGCGAGAGGCCCTGAACAAGGCGGCGGCCCGATGAGCGGCGCGCGCCAACCGATCCTGCTGGCTTTTTCAGGCGGCCTGGATACGTCGTTCTGTGTGCCGTGGCTCAAGGAGACGTATGCGCGGCCGGTCGTCACGGCCACGGTAAACACCGGCGGCATCGATGCGGCCGATGCCGAGGCCCTGGCCGAGCGCGCCGCCAAGCTGGGAGCCGTGGATCATGTGCTCGTGGAAGCCCGCGGGAATTTCTTCGATCAGGTTCTCAAGTACCTGATTATGGGCAACGTGCGCCGCGGGCACCTGTATCCGCTGTGCGTTGGCGCCGAACGGGGTATCCAGGCCAGGTGCCTGGCCGAATTGGCGCGGCGGTTCGGGTCCGATACCGTCGCCCACGGCTGCACCGCCGCCGGCAACGACCAGGTGCGCTTCGAGATCGTTCTGAAGACGTTGGCGCCGGATCTGGACGTATTGGCTCCGGTACGGGATCACGCCTGGGCGCGGCGGGATCAACTCGACTACCTGAACGAACGGGGGCTTCCGAGTCCGGCCGCGGGTTCGGCCTATTCGATCAACCGCGGGATGTGGGGCGTCACCATCGGGGGCGCCGAGACGCTGGATTCGGCCGGGAGCATCCCGGAGTCCGCCTGGGTTCTGAGCGGCGGCGCCTTTGAAGAGGCCTCGCCGCCCCGGGAGCTGTCGCTGGAGTTTCAAGGCGGTGTGCCGGTAGCCATCGATGGCGGCCGGCTCGACCCGGTGGAATTGATCGAAGCCCTGGAGCGTATCGGATCCCGATTCGGCGTCGGCCGCGGGATCCACCTGGGCGACACGATATTGGGTACCAAGGGGCGGGTCGCGTTTGAAGCGCCGGCGGCCGAGGTACTCCTGACAGCGCACCGGGAACTGGAAAAATTGACCCTGTCCGCCCTGCAACAGCGCGTCAAGGACCAGGTCAGCCATGCATACGGCGACTTTATTCACGAAGGCAAGCAGCTGGACCCGGTTTGCCGGGATATCGAGGCGCTGCTGGCATGCTCGCAAGCGCGGGTCACCGGAACGACCCACTGCGTGCTTCGGCCGGGCAGCATCTTCGTGACCGGCGTGGAGTCGCCGCATTCGTTAATGGCCGCGAGCCGCGGCCAATACGGAGAAGCGGCCGGCGAATGGACCGCCGCCGACGCCGTTGGGTTCTCGCGGCTGATGGCACTGCCCGGGCTGTTGCAGACCCGCGCGCGGGGCGGAGGGGATTGACCCATGCGCAAGGTTGTCGTCGACAAGATCGCTTCGGTCGCCATCGCCGCGGAATTGGGGCGGGAGATTCGGGTCAGCCCGGACATCCCCTGCGAGGAGGGGGTCCTCATCGCCGCGGAGGTACTGAACAATAAATCCCGTTACAACACGCTGGAGTTGACCAGCGGACGGATGGCGCAGGTCAAGCGCGGCGATGTCATCGTCGGGGCACTGGGGCACCGCAAGGCCCTGTTCGGCTATTCGGGACACCTTCCCGAAAACCTCGTCCCCGGCGACACCCTGCAATTGCTCAACCTGGGAGGCGTACTCGGGGTCTGCGACTCGATGAATCCCCACCTTGGCCGTCCCTTCGACTGCCGTGTGTTGGGCGTGGTACTGGACTTCCCCTACCTGGGGGAGCGGATCGGCGTGCCGGCGCGAGTCGCGGGCAACGCCGTGGACGATCCGTCGCCCCTGGACGTTGCCGGCATTCCCGTGGTCGCGTTCGCCGGCACCTGCATGAATTCGGGCAAGACCGCCGCGGTATGCGCCGTGACCAGCCGGTTCTGCCAGTTGGGCCTCACCGTGGATGCATTCAAGGCCACCGGCGTGGCATTGCAGCGTGACATCCTCGTCATGGAGGATGCCGGGGCGCGCAATACCGGTATCTTCTCCGACCACGGCGTCGTCTGCACAACCGCCGGGAACGCCCCGGAACTCACCCGTAAACTCCTGTACACGCTGTCGGCTCAGTCGCCGGACGCGATCGTCTTCGAACTGGGCGACGGGCTGCTCGGCGCGTACGGGGTCGAGGCCATTCTCATGGACCCGGACGTGCGACGGGCGCTCAGCGCCGTGGTTCTTTGTGCCAACGACCCGGTCGGTGCCTGGGGCGGAGTCAAACTGCTGCGTGACAAGTTCAATCTGGAGCCCGCCGCCGTTACCGGGCCGGCGACCGACAACCAGGTGGGCATTGAGATTATCCAGCAGCAGTTGAAGGTTCCCGCGGCGAACGCGCTGACCCACGGCGCGGAATTGGGCGACCTGATACACGACCGGATCGGACTCGGTGCGGCACGCCTGGAGGATGCATCGTGAGCGCGTCGCTGCCCGTCATCGTCCTCGGCGGTACCGGCTACGTGGCCGGGGAACTGCTGTCGCTGCTGGCCCGTCACCCACGGCTCGACCTCGCATATGCGATCTCCGCCAGCCGTCCGGGGCAGCGAATCGCCGCGGCATTCAGCCACCTCAGCGCGGTATATCCGAGCGAGCGGTTCGCGTCGCTCGAGCAGGCTGTCGGGGCGCTGCCCAAGGCGCCCCACTGGATTCTCGTGTCGGCGGCGCCCCACGGTGTGTCTGCCTCCCTGGTCGTGGAACTGTTGAACGCCGCCGCCAGTGCCGGCGTACAGATGACCGTGGTGGACGCCTCGGCGGATTTTCGCAGCCGGTCGGCGGCGCGGTTTGAATCGGTGTACGACACGGTGCATCCGGCGCCGCGGCTGCTGGATGAGTTCACGTGCGCGGTTCCGGAACATCTGCAGACCATACGCACGCCCCACGCCGCGCAGCCGGGTTGCTTCGCCACGACCATGCTGCTTGCCATCGTGCCGCTGGTTGAACTGGGTCTGAGCGAACCGGCGTTCCATGTCAGCGCAGTCACCGGCAGTACCGGCTCCGGGCGCACGCCCCGCGACACGACACACCATCCGGTCCGCCAGAGCAACCTGTTCGCCTATCGGCCTCTGAACCACCGCCACGCACCGGAAGTTCGCGAGCTGGCCGAGACCGCCACCGGGCGGGACATCGAGCTTCACTTCGTACCCCACTCGGGCCCCTTTGCCCGCGGCATTCACGCGACGGTTTTTGCCGAGCGGGCGCGGCCGGGCGGGGCGGATGCAATCGCGGCGGAGTTGTCGGAGTTTTACGCCAATTCGAATTTCGTCAGCGTCGTTTCTTCGCCGCCCCGCCTGAAGGACATCGTCGGCACCAACAATGCGCTGCTGAGCGTTCACGCCGACGAAAGCACCATCGCGGTGTGCTGCGTCCTGGATAACCTGGTCAAGGGTGCGGCGGGCGGTGCGATCCAGTGGGTCAATCGGCTGGCCGGCTGGCCCGACGCGACCGGGCTGCCGGTGGCCCCGGTGGGGTGGGTCTGATGAACCCGCACACCGCCAATCTCAGCGAGGTGTACCCGCTGATCCCGTTCCGTCCGGTCGCCGGGGAAGGCGTCTATCTGCGGGACCGCGGCGGACGCCGCGTGCTCGACCTCTACGGCGGTCACGCCGTGGCCGCCCTGGGATACGCGCATCCGCGCTTGACCGAGGCGGTCGGCCGGCAGGCGGCGGAACTGCATTTCCAGAGCAACCTCGTCGCCCTGCGGATTCGTGACGAGGCGGCCGAGCGGCTGGCCGCGTTCGCGCCCGACCCATTGTCCCGCGTGTTTTTCGTCAACAGCGGCGCCGAGGCCAACGAGAATGCACTGCGCATCGCCCTGCGCGCCACGGGCCGTTCAACCGTCGTTGCCATGGAGCACGCGTTTCATGGCCGCACGGCGGCGGCCGCGGCCGTGACCTGGGGGGCGGCCAAATCGTGGTACGGGTTCCCTCGCGCGCCGTTCGATGTGAAATTCGTGCCGCGCAATGACGTCGACGCACTCGATGCCGCCGTGGACAGCGACACGGCCGCGGTCATCATCGAACCGGTGCAAGGGGTCGCGGGCGCCTTCGACTTCGACGTCGAATTCATGCAAGCGGCGCGGGCAAGTTGCGACCGCAGCGGCGCATTGTTGATCGTGGACGAAGTGCAGACCGGGGTCGGCCGGCTCGGCGCGCCCTTCGGCGCCGACCACTACAACGTGCAGCCGGATCTCCTGACTGCCGCCAAGGGGTTGGGCGGCGGTTTTCCCTGCGCCGCGCTGCTCATGACCGATGACCTGGCCGCGGAGCTTGGCCCCGGCGCCATGGGCAGTACCTTTGGCGGCGGCCCGTTGGCCTGCGCCGCGATCAAGACCGTCATCGACGTCATCGAGGAAGACGATCTGCTGGCGCGGGTGCGGGCGACGGCCGCGAGTATCCGCGCGACCTGCATTCGCGGCCCGGTCACGGAAATCCGCGGTGCGGGTCTGCTGGTGGGACTGCGCACCGCCCCGCGAGCTGCCGCCGTCAACGAGGCGCTGCTGCGCGCGGACATCCTCACCGGCACCAGCGCCGACCCGCATATCCTGCGGCTGTTGCCGCCGCTCATACTCGAACAACGCCATGTCGCGCGCCTGGCTGAAGTCCTGGAGGAACTGGATAGTGAAACGCTTTAACGATCTGTCGGATTTTGACGCTTCGGAAATCGCCGGCTTGCTGGAGCTTGCCGGGCGCCTTGAACGTCAGCCTGAACCCCGTGCGCTTGAGGGCAAGGTACTTTCGCTGCTGTTTCTCAACCCATCGCTGCGTACGCTGGCTTCGTTTCAGGCGGCCATGTCGCGCCTGGGCGGCGGGTCGTTCGTGATTTCGCCGGATATGTCGATACACGGTCTCGAGACGCGGCCGGGAATCGTCATGGACGGAGCGGCTGCCGAGCACGTACGCGAAGCGGTGCCGGTCATCGCCTCGTACGGAGACGCGTTGGGAATTCGCGCATTCGCCGAGCGGCGGAATCTGGAGCACGACCTGGCCGACACCGAGTTTGAGGACCTGGTTTCCCTGGTTGACGTGCCCGTGATCAACATGGAGTCGGCGATCCAGCATCCTTGCCAGAGCCTGGCCGATTGGAAGACCCTCGACGATCTCGGCGTGCCGGCCCGCGGCGGCCGGTTTGTGCTCTCCTGGGCCTACCATCCGCTGGCGCTGCCGCTGGCGGTTCCCTCCGCCGCGGTGCGCATGGCGAGCCAGCGCGGCATGGATGTGGTGGTGCACCGGCCGCCCGGTTTCGAGCTGCCGCCGGCGATCATGAACCAGGCGCGGCAGTTGGCCGAGAAATCCGGCGGGAGCGTCAGCGAAACGGCCGACCGGCGTGAGGCCATGGAAGGCGCCCACGTGATCTATGCGAAGTCGTGGTCAGCCACTTCGCACTACGGCGATCGCCCGGGGGATCAGGCGCTTCGGGAGGAACTTCTCGACTGGTGCGTGAACGAACCGTGGTTCGAACCGGCCCGCGAGGATTGCCGCTTCATGCACTGCCTGCCGGTGCGCCGCGGCGTGGTCGTGGCGGACGCCATTCTGGACGGCCCGCGAAGCGTGGTCATCCAGCAGGCCCGCAATCGGATGCTGGCGCAGATGGCGGTACTCTACCGGATGATGAAAGGCTGAATCGAACGGCCGGAATGGGCACAACAGGACACTCGAATGCGACCACTGAGTAGAGATGAGCGGACCATCGCGGTACAGGCGCTGAAGCGCGCCGTGCCCTACATTCGCATGTTCAAGCGCAAGGTTTTCGTTCTCAAGGCCGGCGGCGACGCCTTTGTTACACCCGAAGGCACGCGAGCGCTCATGGAACAGGTGGGTATTCTGCACGGCGTGGGTATCCGCGTAGTGGTGGTCCACGGCGGCGGACCGCAATCCACCGAACTCGCGAAAGCCCTGGGCGTTTCGAGCGAATTCGTAGCCGGCCGGCGGATCACCGGCCAGCGCTCGCTGGAAGTTGCCACCATGGTGCTGAACGGGCAGATCAACACGCGAATTCTGGCTTCGTGCCGGGACCTCGGAATTGCCGCGGTGGGCATCAGCGGCGTGGACGCCGGGCTCATCAAGGCTCGCCGCCGGCCCCCGGTGGCAACGAGCGCCGGGTCGAGCGAGACAGTGGACTACGGTTTTGTGGGCGATATCGACGAAGTGGACGCCCGGATTCTGCTGAAGCAACTCGACGACGACCTGGTTCCCATCGTCAGCCCGCTGTCGGCCGACGAGTCCGGAACGCTGCTCAACATCAATGCCGACACCGTGGCGGCGGCCATCGCGGGCGCGCTCCAGGCGGAGAAACTCATACTCGCCACCGGGGCGCCGGGTATTCTGGAATCCGTTGAGGATCCGCGTTCGGTGGTTTCCTACGTCGACATTGCCGGCCTCGCGAAGCTTCGGGACGAGGGTCGCCTCAGCGACGGAATGCTGCCGAAGGCGGTTGCCATCGAAGGCGCCTTGCGAGGCGGTGTTCCCAGGGTTCACGTCATTTCTTACAAGCTGCCGGACAGTTTGCTGCTTGAGGTTTTTACCAACGAAGGGACGGGCACGCTCGTCGTCAACGACATCCGCAACCTCAGCCCGGCGGAACAACAGGGTGAGGCCCAATGACGCGGCTGTGGGACAAGGGCACGCCGCTGGACGAGCGCATCCTGCGCTTTACCGTCGGTGACGACCACCTCCTGGACGAGCGCCTGGTGGCCTACGATGTACGCGCGTCCATCGCTCATGCGCGCATGCTGAACGGCCAGGGTCTGCTGGAAGCGGCTGATTGCGAGGCTATCTGTACCGGGCTCGGCGAATTGGGCGAGCAGCACGCCCGCGGTGAGTGGTCGATCGATCTTCAGGAAGAAGATGCCCATAGCGCACTTGAGTCCCGGCTGATTGAGCTGATCGGGTCCGCCGGCGCGCGGGTGCATCTCGGCCGCTCAAGGAACGACCAGGTGCTCGCGGCCCTGCGACTGTATCTCAAGGACACCGCCGGGGCGCTGGCCGAGGGCGCGTCGGCGGTGGCGGAAACACTTGACGGCTTGGTCGAGCGCCAGGGCGGCATCCCGCTTCCGGGTTATACGCATATGCAGCCGGCGATGCCCAGTTCGGTGGGTCTTTGGGCCGAAGGTTTCGCCGCCGAGTTGCGTGATGACGCCCTGGGCCTCAGCGAGGCGAGTCGGCGCGCCGATCTCAATCCACTGGGCTCGGCCGCCGGCTTCGGCACGCCCGGAATTCCGCTGGATCGTGAATCCACGCGCGTCGCCCTGGGTTTCGCCGCCACACAGGAACCGGTGACAGCGGTTCAGTTGAGTCGTGGCAAGGCGGAGGCGGCGCTGATATTCGAGATTGCGCTGCTGTTGGGCGACCTTGGCCGGTTGGCAGCGGACCTGTTGCTGTTCTACACGCGGGAATTCGCCTTCGTATCCCTGCCCGACGAGATGACAACGGGCTCATCGATCATGCCGCAGAAGCGCAATCCGGATGTATTCGAACTGGTACGCAGTACCCAGGCCGTGGCGGTCGGGGCGTTGACCGAAACGCTGGCCATTACCGGCAAGCTCAATTCCGGCTACCAGCGGGATCTGCAGCGATTGAAGGCGCCCCTGTTTCGAGCGGTGGACCTGGCGCAAGAGACCCTGGCGATCATGGCGCATGCGCTCGCGGGGGTCGCTTTCCGAGCCGACAGGATTCGCCTGGGCGCCGACTTGTACGCGGCCGAGCGGGCCAGCCGGTTGGCAACGCGCGAGGGCATCCCCTTTCGCGAGGCGTACAGGCGCGTCGCGGACTCCCTGGACCGGACGGACTGATGGGGATTGCGAGTCGTTGCCCGGGGCGAGCCGCAACTGCCGGCGCGCTCAGCGTGCGCCTGCTGGCGCTGCTCGCCGTGTGCTACCTTGCCGGTTGCGGCCAGCGGGGTCCACTGACCCTGCCGGTCCGGGAGAGCGAGCCGGAAACGGTTTCGGTGACCGAGCCGGTGACCGAGCCGGTGACCGAGCCGGTGACCGAGCCGGTGGGGGAGGAGGATGACCAGGGATCCGCGGAAAATGAGACCGAAGAGAGCGATACGGGTTAGCCCGCCTTTGCCACCAACGATAGTTTCGGGCGGATCGTCGGCCGTCCCGCCCGCCGGTTGCAGAGTCCGAATGCGGCGAGGCGGAGTCTATCCATGACACCGCTGGTGCTTGTCGACGGTTCCACCTACCTGTTTCGCGCCTACCATGCGCTGCCGGGTTTCACCAACCGCCGCGGAGAGCCGACGGGCGCCATATTCGGCGTCCTCAACATGCTCTACAAGCTGCTTGACGATTATCAACCCGAGCGGGTGGCGGTGGTATTCGATGCCCCCGGGAAGACGTTTCGTGACGATCTCTACACCGATTACAAGGCAAATCGCCCGCCGCTCCCGGACGATCTACGCACGCAGATCGAGCCGCTTCTGGAAGCCGTGGAAGCCATCGGGCTCGCGGTGGTCAGGGTCGGCGGCGTCGAAGCCGACGACGTCATCGGTACGCTGGCGACCGAGGCCGACCGGGTGGGCCTGGCCACGGTGATCTCGACATCGGACAAGGACATGGCGCAACTCGTCAACGAGCGCGTCACCCTGGTCAATACCATGACCGACACGACGCTGGGCGCCGACGGGGTGCGCGGAAAATTCGGCGTCCCTCCGGAAAGGATGGTGGACTACCTGACGCTTGTGGGCGATACCGTCGACAATATCCCCGGCGTTCCCGGGGTCGGCCCCAAGACCGCGGTGAAATGGCTCGACCGCTACGGCAACCTGGATAGGCTCGTCGCTTGCTCCGAGGAAATACCCGGCAAGGTCGGCGAACGCCTCAGGGAGAATCTGGACCGGCTTCCCCTCTACCGGGAACTGGTCACCATCGACTGCGATGTGACGCTGCCGGTCACCCTGGATGACCTGCGGCCCCGTCCGCCGGATGCGAATACGCTGCGGGAGCTCTACGCACGGCTGGATTTGAACAGCTTGTTGCGGCGCGTTCCCGCGAATGAGCGCGATCCGCAAGTCGAGGATGCCGCCGCAAACTACCGGACAATACTCACCGAATCCGAGTTCGAGGAATGGGTGGGACGAATCGAGGCGGCGGAGCTGGTCGCGCTCGACACCGAAACCACCAGCCTCGACTATATGAGTGCGGAGATCGTCGGCATTTCATTGGCCGTGGAGCCGCTGAGCGCCGCCTACATACCCCTGGCGCATCGCTATGCCGGCGCTCCGGAGCAGTTGTCCCGGGAACGCGTCCTCGAGCGCCTCAGGCCGTGGCTGGAAGGTCCCGCAAAGAAGGTCGGCCATCACCTGAAGTACGACACCCATGTGCTCCTCAATCACGGCATCCAACTCGGTGGCATCGCCTACGACTCCATGCTCGAATCCTTCGTGCTCAACTCCACCGCGACACGCCATGACATGGACTCGGTGGCTGCCAGGTACCTGAACGTAAAGACGACCAAGTACGAAGAGGTCGCGGGCAAGGGCGCCAGGCAGATCGGTTTCGACCAGGTGGACATCGAAGTGGCCGGACAGTACGCCGCCCAGGACGCCGATATCACCCTGCGCCTTCACCGGACACTGTCGGAGCGGCTGAGGGATATTCCGGACCTGGAAAGGCTCTACACCGAAATCGAACAGCCGTTGGCGCCGGTGTTGCAAAAGATGGAATACTACGGTGTCCTGGTGGACGCTGACATGCTGCGTCGGCAGAGCCGCGAACTCGCCGAAACAATCGCCGCGACCGCCTCGGAGGCGCACGAGGCGGGCAAGGGACCGTTCAACCTGGATTCGCCGAAGCAGTTGCAAGAGGTTCTTTTCGGGCGCCTCGACATGGATATCATCGCAAAGACACCCAAGGGGCAACCCTCCACGGCGGAACGGGTGTTACAGGAACTGGCCAACCGCGGCAACGAGCTACCGAAACTGGTGCTTCGGTACAGGGGTCTGTCCAAGCTCAAGTCCACCTATACCGACAAGCTCCCCCTCGAGATCAACCCGCGGACCGGGCGCATCCATACCTCCTACCACCAGGCCGTGGCGGCTACCGGCCGGTTATCCTCCGCGGACCCCAACCTGCAGAACATCCCCGTGCGCACGGCGGAAGGCCGGAGAATACGCCAGGCGTTCATTGCCCCCGACGGCTATGGGCTTCTGGCGGCGGACTATTCCCAGATCGAGCTGCGCATCATGGCGCACCTGTCCCGGGACGAAGGCTTGCTGGAGGCGTTCGAGAGCGGCGAGGATATTCACCGTGCCACGGCCGCGGAGGTCTTCGGGGTGGCGCGGGAAGCGGTCGTGGCAGACCAACGGCGCGCGGCGAAGGCGATCAATTTCGGCCTGATGTACGGGATGTCCGCTTTCGGTCTCGCCAACCAACTGCAAGTCGGTCGCCCGGAAGCTCAGGAATACATCGATCTTTATTTCACCCGGTATCCCGGCGTCAAGCGCTACATGGACGAGACCCGGCAACAGGCCCGGGAGCAACGCTACGTTTCGACCTTCTACGGCCGGCGTCTATACCTGCCGGAGATCGATTCCCGCAATTTCCAGCGTCGGCAGTACGCGGAGCGAAGCGCCATCAATGCGCCCATGCAGGGAACGGCGGCGGACATCATCAAGCGGGCGATGATTCGCGTGGACCGCTGGCTTGAGGAGAGCGGCGCCGACGCCCGCCTCATCATGCAGGTGCACGACGAACTCGTGCTGGAAGTCGCCGAAAATGACGATACGGGTATCGCCGAGGAGGTCGCCGCCATCATGGAGTCGGCCGCCTCCCTGGACGTGCCGCTAAAGGTGGACTGGAAAGTGGGCAGCAACTGGGACGAGGCGCATTAGCCGCCATACCTCACCCGCGTTTATCGGGAAGGCGCCAAGCAGGGAGGCGCCGGGATGCGGCGTTGTCCAGAAGCTGGCGTGACCGTTGACGAAGTGTCAAGTGTTTTGTAAAGTCCTTGGCAGGTATTTTGCTGGACCACGTCGAAACCGGCACGTTACCGTGGAGTTCCAAGAATGACACGCACGCTGCCGCCCTTGCAGTTGACTAGATCCCCACTCGTGCTAGTGCTGTGTCAGGTGCGGATTACCACCATACGCAATCTGGCAAACTATGTGCCCAAGGTGCAGGATCGACTGCGAAGAAAGGGCTTTCCCGTAGACGTGAGTGGGGAAGTGGTTGAGTTGGTTTTGCAGGCCGAAGGTTCGGCACAACAGCAGCGGCGAGCGCACTGGGAATTCCGAAGCCTGAAAGAAGACTGGAGCATCATCGTTGGCGAAAGCTCTATCGTTATTCAAACGACGGCTTATCCTGGCTTTGAGAAATTTCTTGAAATCCTTTCACTTGTAATGGCTACCCTCGATGAGGTCGTGGGCAATATGGTCGTGGAACGAGTCGGATTGCGCTACATTGATGCGATTGGTCTGCACCCCGATGAGTCATGGAAAAGTTATGTGAAATCCGGATATCACGGCCAGGACAACAACATCATCGGTGCCGAAAACTCGGTGCTCTTCATGCAAACGGTGGCGGATACCGGGCCAAAGCAGCGAATGATCGTCCGGATGGCACAGAATCGCGACGGTATGCTTCTTCCCCCGGACCTTGTTTCTCATCATCCCGTGCTTCGGACCCAGCCTGCGGCGGGAACATTGGTGACTCTTCTTGATCTGGACCATTATCGTGAGGCAAGGCAACCGTTCGAGATCAGCAATGTGCTCCAGGTTGCCTGGGAGCTACATGAGGGGCTTGATGTCATGTTCCGGGACCTTGTGACCCCGTATGCACTGGAGGTTTGGGAATAATGTCTGTCATACCGTTGGTTATTACCCGCCCGTCTTTTTACGAACTTTACGAACCTTACGGATCATCGGACATAAGTTCGATTCCGTCCACGGGTCCTACTCCGGGAGTTTTTAGAAACAGACCGGGGATCTGCCACTTGGACAGCTCATACGTATATGTAGAGGTGACAGAGACTTTCTGGTGGTCCGGTAGTGCGGATTCGAGTTCAACCGTGCAGCGGTTGGAGTCAAGCGCACCCGAGGAAAAGAGCGCCAGCCTCATGACAACTGCTGACCAAATGGCGCTAGCCGTCCACACGCTTGGATTCAATAAGCGCCAGTTAGCGGAGTTGTTCGGTGTATCCAGACAGGCTATCTACGATTGGCTTAGAGGCGGCAATGTCAGCGATAGCAATGCCACCAAACTCCTTGAGCTTGCCCGGCTTCTTGTGCAGATTACGGCTGATACTCGGCGACCTCTGTATCATCGATTCACGACTCAGCCTCTATCCAAAGGAGAATCCAGTATCCTCGATCTGCTCCGCGAGGACCCATGGAATACGGAACGCATTCTCCGTCAACTGCGCCGTGCACGGGATCTGACTACTCAGCGACAGGCGGGTCAAGGTACTAAGCGAAGCCGGGTTTCCCAAGCTCAAGGCGATAAAAATCTTATCTATAATCTGCTTTCGCTCGGTGAGGGGTGATGGATGCCGTCAGTCTCCGAGTCGATTCGAGCGTCGGGTTGGCGGCAGGGGAGTGTTGTCAGGCGCGACGATGCCGGACCTATGCTGGCCGAATCTATCGATCAGATTCCCTCGGCGGATGGGGAACCGTTTAGACTCATCGTCGTTACTCAGGACTGCGATCTGGTTAGCGAGCCGCACATTGAACCATTTGTCGAACTGATTCTTTGCAAAGAGATCGCCGAGGTTCAACCGTTGTATCAGAACGGACGCAATCCTCGTTTGTTGCACATCAAATCGATTGGTTCGCAGGGACCTGCACCGTGGCTGGAAATCTCCATTCACGACCGCTTTCGGGTCAGAAAGGAGGCGTTGGTCAATCTGAACGCCGACGCAGCCACTCGATTGGAGCCGCATGATGTGCGGCTTCTAAGCCGATGGATTGCCAAGCGTTACACTCGCCCAGCTTTCGCTGATGCGTTCAACCAGAGACTTGAGACAGTGGGGAAAAAATTGGAGAAATTGTTCAAGAGCGAAGCGGGTGGGATCGTCACGGGCATATTTCTTGATGTTGCCGATGATGAGCACCCCCCTGATACGCCATACGGCATTGGAGTGTGGATCACGGCCAAGGCCGACGCATGGGATGACGATAGGTCCCGCGAAATGCTGGACCGGTTTGAAGAACGATTTTCAGAGATAGTCGACGATTGTAAGGGCATCGACATTATCGGCGACGACATCCGGGTTATACCGGAAGAAGATTTGACGTTGGCTGATTTACGCCAGCTCAAACGGTTGGACAAAGACTACCGTAGCCTCCCGGGAAGAGAAGGCGTAGAGCAACCCGCTGATGGGGGCGGTGAACTGTAGCAAGGTGGAAATCAAGGGCAACGGGCCGGAGTTTTGAGGGAGTCAAGGCGAAAAACCACGGTACGGGACAAATCCTCGTGGCCAAAGGCCAGCGCGGCGTCTCGACGCCCCCGCGACGAACGTTGGTGAACTATCCGGGATCGCAGCGCGTTGACCGCCTTCATGCCCGCATCAACTCCGTCCCGACCCGCAGACGCTCGATGAAGGCTTGGTAGGCGAAGCTGCGATCGCGCTTCCTCCCCGTTGTCTCGACGAGAATACCGGCAGCGGCCAGCGTCTTGATCGCTCGTGACGCGGTGGGCTTGCTGGTCTCTATCAATTGCATCGCAGCCGCAACGGCGATGATCGGATGGTTCGGCAAGCGTTCGAATAGCCGCGCCGCGGCGACCGAGGTGGTGTCCTGACCCAACACGTGGGCGCGATCCGCGGCGACCAAGGCGAAGAGGTCGCGGGCCGACGCCACGGCCTCGTCGGCGATGGTGGCGACGCCATCGAGGAAAAAGTCCGTCCAACCCTCCCAGTCACCCTCAGTGCGGACCGCTTTCAAGCGCCGGTAGTATTCCTCGCGATGGCGCTTGAAAAAAAGGCTGAGGTAGAGCAGCGGCGCCTGTAACAGCCCCCAATGCTCCATGAGCACCCCGATGAGCAGGCGACCGATGCGGCCGTTGCCATCGAGATAGGGATGGATGCTTTCGAATTGCACATGGACCAGCGCTGTGCGCACCAGCGGAGGCAGGTCGTCCTCCGCATGTACATACTTCTCGAGCGCGCCGAGCAGACCCGGTAGCGATTGCGCGGGCGGCGGTACGTAGACCGCGTTGCCCGGGCGGCTGCCGCCGATCCAGTTTTGGCTCCGCCGCACCTCGCCCGGCTGCTTGGTCGCCCCGCGTGAGCCATCCATCAGACGCCGATGCGCTTCGTTAAGCAAACGCATGGATACCGGTAACCCATCCGCGTTCATGATTTCGGTTCGCGCGTAATTCAGCGCCTCAAGGTTATTGCAGACTTCCTCGCCGCCGGCGAGGGTGCGTTGGTATCGGCCCGTTGTGCGTTTCATACTCCGCTATTCCGGCTGTTCGGACGCCGTCGCCTGATTTTCATCCCGCGGAACTTTTTCGCGTCCGCACGGACAAACTTGGTAGTACGTAAAGTGTGCCCGCCCGCTACCCTCCCTTAGCGGGCAGTTGCCCGGTACCCCTGCCGGGCAGTCCTGCCCCGGGTGTGTCCCTGAATTTCACACCCGGGGCTCTTTTATTCGCCCGAGCCGATGCGTAGCCATTCAGTCATCATGCCGCGGATTTCTGCGACGCCTTGTTTTGTCGGTGCCGAAAACAGTACTGCCGACACCGGATCGGGGAGGTCGCCGGCAATCAGCAAATGGCGGTTCCGCGCCGCGCCGCGGCTGAGCTTGTCGGCCTTTGTCAGCAGTATCGCGACCGGAACCCCGGCAACCTGGGCCCAGTTCAGCATGACCCGGTCCAGGTCGTTGGGGCTGCGCCGGACGTCCAATGTCACCAGGAGCCCCGCCAGTGAGCGGCGCCCGTGAAAATAGGCCTCCAGCAGGTAGCGCCAGCGGCGCAGCACCGCGTCGGGAACCTTGGCGTACCCGTATCCGGGCAGATCCACCAGACGTTGCCCGTTGCCCACCTGGAAGAAATTGATGAGTTGCGTGCGTCCCGGAGTCTTGCTGGTCCGCGCCAGTCGGCGTCGCCCCAGCAAGGCGTTGATTGCCGACGACTTACCCGAGTTGGAACGCCCCGCGACCGCGATTTCGCGGCCCTCATCGGCGGGGAATTGCGACGGTTCGTTCGCGCTCCGCAGAAAACTGGATATCAGTGCGTTGGACATTGGACCGGCAATGGTGTGCTTGCTCCGGCGTCGAACGTTTAAGTCCGAAAGGCGGCTAGTGTACAATTTGCGCCCGTCCGGTACGCGGAGCATGTGGGGTTTGAGAGGTACAAGACAGCCATTGACCGGCAGTTTCCGCGGAACTGCCCGTACATTCGCGTGTATCGTCGCGGTGTCCATTTTCAGTTCTGCGGGTCTGACCCAGGAAACCGGCGGTTCGGTCGCGGACGGCCAGGTCAAATCGGCGGTGTGTGCGGCGTGTCACGGTGTGGATGGAAACAGTGTAACCGCGGAGTGGCCGAGTCTCGCCGGCCAGCATGCTGCCTACACGGCGAACCAGTTGCGCGCCTATCAAAACGGCGAACGCGACGACATTCTCATGAGCAACTTTGCCGCCGACTTGAGCGAACAGGACATTCTTGACCTGTCGGCCTACTTCGAAGCTCAGACGATCATCCCGGGCGGCGCCGATCCCGAGTTTGTATCCTTGGGCGAGAGCATCTACCGCAGCGGGATTCGCGACCGCGGTGTTGTTGCCTGCATCGCCTGCCACGGCCCGTCCGGAACGGGCAACCCTTTGGCGGCCTATCCGACGCTCCAGGGTCAGCATGCCACTTACGTGGCCAACACGCTGCGGGACTACGCGGCCGGTACGCGCCGCTCCGATGCCGGTTTGAATCAAATGATGCGTACTATCACGGCGTTGCTCCAGGAAGGCGAGCTACAGGCTGTGTCGAGCTACGTACAAGGTCTACGCTGAGATATATTCTCGCAAGGAGTAAACAGTGTTCAACAGTAAAGCAATGAGTCGAGCCATTTTGTCCATCTCCGCCATCGCGGCCCTCATCTTTGGCTTGCATGCGGTCGGCCAAACGGATTCCGCCAGCCGCGTGGCGCCCCGCATCATGCTCGCCCAAAGCGACGCCGCAATGACCTCGGAGCGCTTCGAGCTCGGCAGACATTACGATCGCCTGTCGCCGACGCAACCCACCAGTTCCGGCGCGGGCCAAATCGAGGTGTGTGAGATATTCTGGTACGGATGCCCGCACTGCTACACGTTTGATCCCTATCTGGAGAGTTGGAAGGAAGACCTGGCGCCGAACGTCAGTTTCGTCCGCGTGCCGGCGGTGTGGAATCCGCTGGTCCAACTCCATGCCCGGGCTTACTATACCGCCGAGATCCTCGGCATCAGCGACGAGATTCACACGCCGATTTTTCGGGAGATCCACGTCAATGGTAATCCGCTCAACTCCGAGCAGGCGCTGCAGGAATTTTTTGAGCAGTTTGGCGTCAGCGAAGAGGAGTTCGCCGGGGCTTTCAGTTCCTTCGCCGTGCACACGAAACTGCAGCGCGCCGATGAACTCTCGCGGCGTTACCGAATTTCCAGTGTGCCCACGGTGATCGTCAACGGGAAGTATTCCACCTCGGTTTCCACTGCCGGCGACTATCCGACGCTGATTGAGCTCATCGACGAGTTGGTTACCTCGGAGCGCGCCGGGAACTAGCCCGCATCTCTCTCCAATCTGCTACTGCGGCTTGCAGCGCTCAGAGTTCGGCCAGGCGGTTTGCCGCTTCGGCCAGCGTCTCCGACTCCTTGGCAAAGCAGAACCGAACATAGCGCATGTTAGGGGTATCCTCGTAGAACACCGACACCGGGATCACCGCCACGCCGTGCGCCGTGGTCAGCCAATGGGCGACATCCACGTCCGCCGCGTCGGAAATGGCGCTGTAATCGGCTAGTTGGAAGTACGTTCCAGCGGAGCGTGTGAGCCGAAAAGCGGAGCGCTCCATGAGCCGCAGGAAAAGATCCCGCTTCTCCTGATAGAAATCCGACAAACCCAGGTAGTGCTCCGGTCGCCGGGCGAGATAGTCGGCCAGGGCATACTGCAAGGGGGACGTCGTGGTAAAGGTATTGAACTGGTGGACGCGGCGGAACTCCGTCGACAGCGCCGGTGGCGCGACGCAGTAGCCCACCTTCCAGCCCGTGGCGTGGTAGGTTTTCCCGAACGAGAATACGGCAAAGCTGCGTTGGGCAAGTTCTTCGTTGGCAAGCACGCTGGCATGCCGCCGCCCGTCGAAGACGATGTGTTCGTAGACTTCGTCACTCAGCACGAACACATCATGCGGCCCGAGCAGCTCCGCCAGCCGCTCCAGATCGTCGTGGCCGAGCACGGCGCCGGTGGGGTTGTGGGGCGTGTTGATCACAACCAGCCGAGTCCGGCGGTTGAGAGCCTGTTGCAGGCGCTCCCAGTCCAGCGCAAAGGCCGGAGCGGACAACGGGATGTGGATGGGCACGCCCCCGGCGAGCCGAATGGCCGGATCGTACGAATCGTAGGCGGGGTCGAATACGATGACCTCGTCCCCAGCCCGGACGGTCGCGTGAATGGCACAAAACAGCGCCTCCGTACCACCGCTTGCGATCGTGATCTCCGTCTCGGGATCGGGGCAAACGCCGTAGAGCCTGGACAATTTCCGGGCAATCTCTTCGCGCAGAGACGCCACGCCGATCATCGGCGGGTACTGGTTGCGGCCCGCCTTCAGGTGATGAGTGACCAGTTCGAGCAGTTCCCCGGGCGGTTGAAAGTCAGGGAATCCCTGGGAGAGGTTGATCGCGTCGCAATCCTCGGCGAGCTTGGACATGACGGTGAAGATCGTCGTCCCAACGCTGGGTAGTTTGCTCTCGAGAACCGGTTTCACGGTCAAGCTTAAATCCCCGGATCGCATCGAATGTTCGTCCTCAGCATCTCGGCCCTGGAGTGCGTACTCCCTGTCAGTCGCGGGTCGCCACCCGGTAGAGGAAGGCCACCAGACCGGCGATGACGAGGAGCCCGACGATGGCGGGCAGTTCCACCGCCAGCGCGATCACGTCCGGATTGCCGCTTACGACGATGGGGATCGCCATGAAGATGCCGATCAGCGCCTCGCCGGTGATCAGACCGGAGGCAACCAGCGTGCCCTTGCGGGCTCGGCCCGCCATATCGCCGCCCTGCTGACGGTTGTACCGCTGGGCGAAATGGGCGACCAGGCCGCCAATGAGGATGGGTACGGATAGCTCCAGGGGTAGATAGATCCCGACGGCGACCGCCAGTACCGGGGCGCGCCAGCTTGACCCACGCGCCTTGAGGACCTCGTCGACAATAATGATGATCGCGCCGATGACCACTCCCATGGCGACCATGCCCCATGGCAGGCCGGCGCCGAAGACACCTTCCGCCACTGACGCCATCAGTGTCGCCTGGGGAGCCAGCAACGCGTTGGGTTGTTCGGGCGTCGGTGCGCCGAGCCCATAAGCCTGCAGCAGCAAATTCAATATGGGCGCCATGACCAGGACGGCGGAGATCACCCCCACGGCCTGCATGACCTGCTGCTTCCACGGGGTTGCGCCGACGATATAGCCGGCCTTCAGGTCCTGCAGGTTGTCCCCCGCAATGGCCGCCGCGGAGCACACCACGGCACCCACCATTATTGCGGCGGCGGGCCCGTTGATCGCGTCTCCGCCCATCATCCAGACCAGCAGCAGCGAGGTGAAGAGGATGGTGGCGATGGTGATTCCGGAGATCGGGTTGTTGGACGAACCCACCAGCCCGGCCATGTAGGCCGCCACCGAGGAGAACAGGAACCCGGTGATCACCATGATCGCGGTCATCGCCAGCGCAATACCCACCGCATCGACGATGACCTGGTAGAGGAGGAAGATGGGGATGACGAACGCGACAATGCCCCAGATGACAATCTTCATGGGAGTGTCGTGTTGGGTGTGATCGTAGTCGGCGCCGGTGTGTGCGCTCCGGGGCTGAAGTCCGCTGCGAATTCCCGAAAGCAGCGAACCGCGCATGGACACCAGCGCCCAGATGCCGCCGATGAGCATCGCGCCGACGCCCAGGTAGCGGATCTTGGATGTCCAGATGGCGAACGCCAGGTCCGTCGCCCCGGTGCCGGCCGCGAATTCCGCCGCCAGCGCCGGGTCACTGTCAAGAAAGAACGCGGAGTAGATCGGAATCGCGATGTACCAGGAAATCGCCCCTCCCGCGAAGACCAGCACGGCGATATTGAGTCCGACGATGAAGCCGACGCTGATCAGTGCCGGTGAGAGATTCATGCCCACGTAGGCGATGGTGCTCGAGCCGACGTAGCCGGCGGTCTGGACGGCGCCGGCCCAAAGCCGCAAGCCGGTTTCGGCAAGCTTGGTGAGGGCACCCAGAATCGCCGCGATAGCGAGCAGTTTCGCGCCCTGACCCGGGGCGGCGCCGACCTTGAGGACCTCCGCGGTTGCCGTGCCTTCGGGATAGGCCAGTTGCTCCTCGACGATCAACGAGCGGCGCAGCGGAATCGTGAACAGCACGCCCAACAGACCGCCAAGACCGGCGATGGCGCTGACCCAGGGGTATGAGAAGACGTTCCAATAACCCAGGATAATCAACGCGGGCAGCGTAAATATGACGCCTGCGGCCAACGACTCGCCCGCCGACGCGGCTGTTTGCACGATGTTGTTCTCAAGAATGTTCGATTCCTTGAACAACTTGAGAATAGCCATGGAGATCACCGCCGCCGGTATGGAGGCCGAGACCGTTAGCCCTGCGAACAGGCCGAGATACGCATTCGCTCCGGCCAGCACCATGGACAGCACGAGTCCAAGGATGATCGCTTTCAGGGTGAGCTGCGGCAGGGGCGCGGTGGCGGACATGGGTCTACCTTGTGTTCTCGTTTGTATTGAAAGGGCTGCGCGCCAGAGTACCATTACCCGCGGAAGTAAACGATACAGGCAATTCAAAGTGCCGATGCCAGAGTGCGGATCGGGTTTCCCTGGCCGATCGCCGGCGATCCGTTTTATTGTGCGTTGCCGATCAAACGCTTTATCGGCCTCGACACAACGGCCAGAATCAGCCCGGCGCCAACCGAGGTCAGCACGATCTGCGTGTACAAGCCCGGCATGGTTTCCACCGCTTCGGCGTTGAACTCGCCCGCTATAAGGCCCGCCAGAATGCTGCCCAGCGACGCCGCCAGGAACCACGCCCCCATCATCTGCCCCACGTACCGGCGCGGCGATAGCTTGGTTACGGAACTCAACCCCACCGGGCTCAGCGCGAGTTCGCCCATGGTATGGAGCAGGTACGTGAAGATGAGCCAGGTGGGCAGAACCGTATCGCCCCCGACAACCAGCCCGGCCGCGACAACCATCACGGCGAATCCCAACCCAAGAATGATCAGGCCGATCGCCATTTTCAGGACCGGGTTGGGATCCATTTGGCGCTTGGCCAGCGCCAGCCACAGGATCGAATAGACCGGCGCAAGGATCAGTATGAACGCCGGATTGAGTGCTTGAAACCAGCTCGCCGGCACGATGAAACTGCCGAATTCCCTGACGGTATAACGATCCGCGAACAGGTTCAGAGACGATCCGGCCTGTTCGAATCCCGCCCAGAAAACCGTTGCGGCGAATATCAGTACCGCGATGACGATGATCCTGCCGCGCTCCTCCGTGTTCAATCGGCCGAAACCGAGAATGTATCCGAAGAAGGCCACGGTAACGGCCACGATGGCGTAGCTCGCGCTCCGTGAAAGTCGTACCGCATCGTATTGAATCCAACCCGCAAGCCCGGCGAACAGTAGCGCGGCGATGAGGATCACCACGGCGCCGATTCCCAGCCACGCCCGGCGCCCGAACTCGGCCCCTCCGTCCGCGGTCTGTGTGGGTTCGAGTCCGGCGCTGCCCAGATGACGGCGGGTCATTCTGAACTGAACCAGCCCAAACAGCATGCCCACGCCCGCGGCCGCGAACCCGTAATGCCAGTTCTCCGCGGCCAACCAGCCACAGGCCAGGGGCCCCATGAACGCGCCCAGGTTGATGCCCATGTAGTAGATGGTGAAGCCGCCGTCCCGCCGCGGGTCGCCGGGTTGGTAGAGTTCGCCGACGACGGCGCTGATATTGGGTTTGAGCAGACCGGTACCCAGCGCAATCAACACCAGGCCCATGAAAAACGTCGGGATCCCCGGGACGGCGAGCGTAAAGTGTCCGAACATGATGACGATGCCGCCGAACCATACCGCGCGCTGCGCGCCGATCAGGCGGTCCGCGATCCAGCCGCCCGGCAGCGACAGGAGATACACCGAAGCGGTATACAGTCCGTAGATCGCGGTGGCGGTCTGGTCGGTGAAACCGAGTCCGCCGTCCTGGACGGCCGCAACCATGAACAGAACCAGCAGCGCCCGCATGCCGTAGTAGCTGAAGCGCTCCCACATTTCCGTCATGAAGAGTGTCCCGAGGCCGCGCGGCTGGCCGACCCACGTCGCTTCCGCGTGGGGAGACGTCATGGGCGTGCCGTTGGTCGTTTCTGGCGATGTCATCCTGTGGATTCTCCTGTTTGCTCCGCGTCCTCGGCTGCCTCTTTCCGGGCGACCAGTATTCTGGAGAGCAGAAGACCGCTCTCATAAAGCAGGTAAACCGGCACCGCGAGCAGGGTCTGGGAAATGGCGTCGGGCGGGGTCAACAGCATGCCGGCCACAAAGGCCCCGAGAAATACGAACGGTCGCGCCTTTTTTAACGACTCGTTGGAGACCAGTCCGCTCCACACCAACATGACCGTGACGATGGGAACCTCGAACGCCAACCCGAACGCGAAGAAAATGGTGAGAATGAAGTCCAGGTACGAGGCGATG
This sequence comes from Candidatus Rariloculaceae bacterium, assembly GCA_965237785.1. Taxonomy (GTDB): domain Bacteria; phylum Pseudomonadota; class Gammaproteobacteria; order Steroidobacterales; family Rariloculaceae; genus UBA6522. Next base: position 2,361,628 of record OZ250159.1, on the reverse strand, counting down.
TCGGTCATCATGGTGACGCCCTCGGGCGACACCGCGGCAAAGAAAGAGAACATCAGCGGAAAGACGACAAAGTAGGCGAAGGCCACGCCCGTATAAAAGAGTACGATGCTCGCGAACAGCAGCGGGAACGCGAAGCGCTTTTCCTTGCGATACAACCCCGGCGCGATGAACTGCCAGGCTTGGTACAGCACCACTGGCATGGCCAGAAACAGCGCGACGAACAAGCACATCTTGAACGGCGTCAGGAAGGGCGAGGCCACCTGGGTGGCGATCATGGTGGCGCCCTCGGGGAGCTGCTCCATCAACGGTGTCGCAATGAGCGTAAACACCCGCTCCGCGAAGGGAACCAGAGCGATGAAAAATACCAATACCGCCGCAGCGGAGCGAATGAGCCGGGTTCTCAGTTCGACCAGGTGGGAGAGTAACGTTCCCTCGGCGAGTTGTTCCTCCGCGCTGGGGGACTCGGCTGGGCTCATGAGCGCTTGGCCTCGGCCGCCTCACCGACCTGGATCGCTTCGGGTTCGGCAGGTGCTTCGGAGCTTGGTTTGGAGGTTGGTTTGGAGGTTGGTTCGGCGGGTGCTTCGGAAGGCGGTTCGGGAGCGGGATCCTGGTCTCCCTTAGGCGGTTGCGGCGCTGCCGTGGCGCCATTCTGCGATGGCTCGGTTGTCGCGGGCTGCGCACTCGCATCGGCGGATGCCCCGGCCGCCTCGCCGTCGCCATCGGCCGTAGCGTCTGCACCCGGATTGGCTCCAACGGTCGTGGGTGTATTGCCTGATTTCGTTTTCGTCGCCGGGCGTGACCGGGGATTGCGCGGAACGATCCCGTCGCGCATGAGACCGTCCAGGTCCAGTTCCCTCTGCAGCTTGCGGCGGAACTGGTTGGCGGTCCGCTGCGCCCGGCCAATCCAGCGGCCGATCTGAGCGGCGACGCGGGGCATGCGTTCCGGACCCAGAATCATGAGCCCCACACCGAATATCAGTGCGAGTTCCCAGAATCCGACGTCGAACATCAGGTCTCGCTGCTTTGACTCTCTCGGTGTTGTTCGGCGAACTCCGCATCCGGCTCGGCGGTCGCCAGGCGTGGTTTCTCAGCGTCGTCGCCAGCCGTATCTTCGTCAGTATCCATCGCGCTGCGGAAGCTCTTCAGGGCACCGCCCAAATCGCCGCCCAGGGTTTTCAGGCGCTTGGTACCGAATATCAACACTACGATCACCAGCACGATCAGTAGCTGCCAGAGGCTTATGCCACCCAATCCCATCTTTACGCTCCCATACCTGTCGGTCCGCCAATAATACGCGAAAGGTAACCCGTATTCCCGGTCGACTGTTCGCCGCCGTGGCGCCTCGGCGCCATCGCGTCGATCGATGACGTGACGTCCGGGCCGCTGTCAATCCCGGATCAGCCGGACGGCGGAACCTGCAGCCAGAACGTCATCGGTCCCTCGTTGCTCAGATCGACCCGCATCGTGGCGCCGAACCGGCCGGCCGCCACCGGTACCGGCGCGCCGGCGCCCAGGCGAACCAGAAACTCGAAGAGTTTGCGGCCAGGTTCCGGAGCCGCCGCGCTGGAGAACCCCGGTCGATTGCCCTTGCGGGTATCGGCGGCAAGGGTGAATTGCGGCACCAGCAACACGCTCCCGCCGACGCTGCGCACGTCCAGGTTGATTCGCCCCTTGCCATCGGCAAAGATCCGGTAGGCCAGGATGCGTTCCAGCAACCGCGTGGCCTGCGCCTCGCTGTCCCCGGTCTCCACGGCCACGAATACGAGCAGCCCGTTGCCGATCTCGGCAATGATCCGATCCTCGACCGTCACGCTGGCGTGACTGACGCGTTGCAACAAGCCGATCAACGAATTCCCGCCTTCCACCTTGAAGAACCGGTAAAATACAACACTGTCCAGGTTTTTGCCGTGCCCGCTACGTATCGTGGGCGACTTGGCGGGCGTGGCGGTCGACCGGTGGGATATCCGGGTTTTTCGGGAAATTTCGGTTACCCGGTCCAAGGCGTTCTGTTAATATGCGCGCCCGAGATTCGCGGACCCGATTTGGCCGAGCCAGCAACGGCGATGGCGCGCTTGGCGTGACCTTGGAACGTCAAGAGCGGCAGGTCAGAACAGGAGTGACAGTTCAATGATCAGCAATATTGCGGCGACGGTTTTCTTGGCCCTGGCGTGCTGCGGGATTGCGCAGGGTCAGGAATGTACCCAGGTAATCGAAGGCAATGACCTTATCCAATTCAACGTGCTCGAAATTCGCGTCAGTGCCGATTGCGGCGAGGTGACGATCAACCTGCGCCACGTCGGGCAACTGGCCGCCAACGTCATGGGACACAATTGGGTGCTGACCACGACCGCCGACTACACGCCCCTCGCCACGGTCGCCGCCACCGCGGGACCACCCGAATATCTTCCGACAGACGACCCGCGCATCGTCGCCGCGACCGGAATGGTCGGCGGCGGCGAGGAGACATCCGTGACCTTCAGCCTTTCCGGTCTCGAGCCGGGCGGCGACTATACTTACTTCTGTTCCTTTCCCGGTCATTACATCCTGATGAACGGGAAGTTTGTCATCGAATAGGCCGGCGACGGCCGACGCGCGGCCGCGACCGGTCGCGATGGGCGAAGCAAGGTTCCGAAACGTATGCTGTTGGCAGTAGTATTGGTGTTGCTGGTGGTGGCCACACTGGCCTTCCACTTCCTTAGTCCCTGGTACTTTACCCCGCTGGCTTCCAACTGGGGCCTGATCGACATGACCGTGAACGTCACGTTCGCGGTGACCGGCCTGGTATTCGTGGCGGCGAACCTGTTCATGGCGTGGTGTATCGTGCGTTACCGGCACCGCGCCGGGCACCGGGCGGCTTACGATCCCGAAAATACCAGGCTCGAGACCTGGCTCACGGTCGCCACCAGTGTGGGCGTCGTCGTCATGCTGGCGCCGGGACTGGTGGTCTGGGGCATGTTCGTCGACGTTCCCGACGATGCCGCGGAATTCGAGGCCGTGGGCCAGCAATGGCACTGGAGCTTTCGCTTCCCGGGTGAAGACGCCGAATTCGGTAACGTCGGCATCCGGCATATTACGCCGGAGAACCCTTTCGGAATGGATCCGGACGATCCCGCCGGGCAGGACGATATTCTCGTCGCCAGTCCCATCGTTCATCTGCCCGTGGATGAGCCCGTGCGGGCTTGGATGCGTTCCAGGGACGTCCTGCACGATTTCGCCGTACCGCAGTTTCGGGTGAAGATGGATCTCGTGCCGGGGCATGTGTCGTACGCCTGGTTTACGCCCACGGTGGTGGGAGAATACGAGATCCTGTGCGAGGAACTGTGCGGGATGGCTCACCACACCATGCGTGGCCGGGTCGTGGTTCAGGAACGCGCCGACTTCGAGGCGTGGTTGGCCGAGCAGCCCAGCTACGCCGAACTGGTGAGCCGTGGACCGGGGAATGCAGAACTCGGTCAAGCCAGCTATGCGCTTTGCGGTGCCTGTCACGGCCCGCAGGGGCAGGGCATGCAGATTCTGAATGCGCCGGCGCTGGCCGGGCTTGACGCTGCGTACGTGGACCGGCAGCTACGCTACTATCGGGACGGTGTGCGCGGTACGCACCCCGACGACACCGTCGGCGCCACGATGCGGCCGATCATGGGCGCGCTCGCGGACGATGAGGCGATCCGCAACGTGGCGGCGTACGTTGCTTCCATGCCCGCCCAGCCGGTTGCAGAAACGATTGTTGGCGACGCCGCCCGGGGTGAGCGACTCTATGCCAGTTGCATCGCGTGTCATGGCGCGAACGCCGAGGGTATCTGGGCGGTGAATGCCCCCGCGCTGGCGGGTCAGAACGACTGGTACCTGGCGTCGCAATTGCGAAATTTCCGAGAAGGAACCCGCGGTTCCCATCCGATGGATCTTTACGGGGACCAGATGATGATGATGGCGGACGTGCTGCACAGCGACGACGACATCGAGGACGTGGTCGCCTACATGAACAGCTTGAGGTAGCGCGGTGGTGGTTTCGAATATCCTGAGCCTGGTGCCGCGGTCCTGTTCGGCCCCTCCAAAGAGTCCTGGGAGACTGTTGTAATGGCATACGTTGCGATTGCCGACCGCGATCGGCATCTTCACGATCCCGATACCTTCATCACCAAGTACATCTGGAGCCAGGATCACAAGGTGATCGCGATCCAGTACGCGCTGACCGCCATCTTCGTCGGCGTGGTCGCCCTGGTGTTATCCCTCCTGTTCCGGCTGCAACTGGGTTTTCCGGACACCTTCTCGCTGGTGCAACCCAACGAGTATTACCAGTACGTGACCATGCACGGCATGATCATGGTCATTTACCTCCTGACGGCGCTGTTCCTGGGCGGGTTCGGCAACTACCTGATTCCCTTGATGTGCGGCGCCCGGGACATGGTCTTCCCGTACATGAACATGCTCAGCTTCTGGGTCTATCTGCTGAGCGTGATCGTATTGCTGGCGAGCTTCTTCGTGCCCGGCGGACCCACGGGCGCGGGCTGGACCCTCTACCCGCCACAGGCGATCAGCGAAGGCACCCCGGGCATCGGCGGCGGCATCGTCCTGATGCTCGTGTCGCTGGCCATCTTCATCGTCGCATTCACCATGGGCGGCTTGAACTACGTCACCACGGTGCTGCAGGCCCGCACCCGCGGCATGACGCTGATGCGCATGCCGCTGGCGGTCTGGGGCATCTTCGTCGCGACCATTCTCGGTTTGCTGGCGTTCCCCGCCCTGCTCGTGGCGGCGATCATGATGCTGCTGGACCGTCTCGTCGGCACCAGTTTCTTCATGCCAGAAATGCTGTCGCTGGGCGAGGATCTGGACTACGGCGGCGGCAGCCCGATCCTGTTCCAGCATCTGTTCTGGTTCTTCGGACATCCCGAGGTCTATATCGTTGCCCTGCCGGCATTCGGGATCGTCTCCGACGTTCTCAGCGTGCACGCGCGCAAGAACATTTTCGGATACCGGATGATGGTCTGGGCGATCGTGCTCATCGGCGCCCTGAGCTTTGTGGTCTGGGCGCACCACATGTACGTCAGCGGCATGAATCCGTATTTCGGGTTCTTCTTTGCCACCACGACCCTGATCATCGCGGTACCCACGGCGCTGAAGGTCTACAACTGGATCCTGACCCTGTGGCGGGGCGATATCCACCTGCGTGTACCGATGCTGTTTGCCATCGGGTTCATCTTCACCTTCATCCATGGTGGATTGACCGGACTGTTTTTGGGTAACGTCACGGTGGACCTGCCGCTCTCCGATACCTATTTCGTGGTCGGCCACTTCCACATGGTCATGGGCGTGTCCCCGGTCCTGGTGTTATTTGCCGCGATCTACCACTGGTTCCCGAAGATTACCGGACGCATGTTCAACGATGCGCTGGGCAAGGCGCATTTCTGGTTCACGCTGCTGGGCACGTATTCCATTTACCTCCCCATGCATTACCTGGGCATCCTGGGCGTGCCGCGCCGCTACTACGCCTACGGCGACACGGATTTCATTCCCGAATCCGCCCAGACGCTGAATTCCGGCATCACGATCGCAGCGTTATTCGTCGCCGCGACGCAAATTCTGTTCTTCGTCAACGTGATCTGGAGCCTGTGGCGGGGACCCAGGGCCGACCCCAATCCATGGCGTGCCACGACGCTTGAGTGGATGACGCCGGATACGCCGCCCAAGCACGGTAACTGGGGCAACCGGCTTCCCGAGGTGCATCGCTGGCCTTATGACTACAGCGTTCCAGGGGAGGCCGAAGACTTCATTCCGCAAACCGAGCCGCCCCACTCCGGTGTGGTCGCGGGGCGCGATCACGGAGTCCAGCACCGATGAGCGTTTCCGTCCTGTTTGCCGCCCTGGGTGGTGCCATCCTGGTGTGGTACTTCCTGCTGCAGCGCCTCAAGACCAAGCCCTGGTTGGAACAGGGCGTGATCGAGGACGAACACGGCGTTGTCAGCGTGCCGGCGGCCAGGGTCGGGTTGTGGGTATTCCTGGCCGTGGTCACCAGCCTCTTCGGCCTCTTCGCCATTGTCTACAACATGCGCTCGCAGTTTCCCGACTGGCGGCCGCTGCCGGACCCCGGCCTGCTCTGGGTGAATACCGGGCTGTTGGTTCTCGCCAGCGTTGCGCTGCAGCGGGCCCGCGGCGCGGTCGCGAGTGAATCGCTGCGTGGATCGAAATCCAATCTCACCGCTGCGGGTGTGTTTACGTTCGCGTTTCTGGGCGGCCAGTTGCTCGTCTGGCGTCAACTGAGTTCCGCCGGCTACTATCTGGCCACCAATCCCGCCGATGCGTTTTTCTACATTCTCACGGCGCTGCATGGACTGCACCTGGCCGGCGGGCTGTGGTTCTGGGCGCGGGCCGCCACCGCCGTCTGGAAGGGGCTGGATTCGAGTCCCGTGACCGAGGTCGCAGGCGTACGGCTAGCCGTCGCCCTGTGCTCGGTCTATTGGCACTATCTGTTGTTGGTCTGGCTGATTCTGTTCGGCCTGTTGCTATCCACTTGAGCGGTTGAGGCCGATGTCATCCGAGTTGACCGATTCCGGGGGTGCGGTCGCCCTGCCGCAGGGCTTCAAGGGCCTTGCCCGCGACTGGACCTCCGACAAGCAGACGTTTCACGTTCCCTGGGGGAAGGCCATGATGTGGATCTTCCTCCTGAGCGACACGTTTATCTTCACGCTGTTCCTGACCTCGTACATGAACGTGCGGATATCCACGCGCGTGCCGTGGCCCGACCCGAGCGAGGTGTTTGCGCTCAGCTTCGGCGGCGAACCCATCCCGCTGATCCTGATCGCCATCATGACGTTCATCCTGATCTCCAGCAGCGGCACGATGGCGCTCGCCGTGAACTACGGTTACCGGCAAGACCGGGCGAAGACAGCCGCGTTGATGTTCATCACCGCGGCGTTCGGCGCAACCTTCGTCGGCATGCAGGCTTTCGAATGGACGAAGCTCATCGTCGATGAAGGCATACGGCCCTGGGGCAACCCGCTGGGCGCGGCGCAATTCGGTTCGACCTTCTTCATGATCACCGGGTTTCACGGCGCCCACGTCTCAATCGGCGTGATTTACCTGACGGTGGTTGCGCTCAAGGTGCTCAAGGGCGACTACGAGCGCTCGGGCAACTACGAGATCGTCGAGATCACCGGGCTCTACTGGCACTTCGTCGACCTGGTCTGGGTCTTCATTTTTGCCTTTTTCTATCTTTGGTGAGGTTCCACATGGCAGCCGAAGGACACCAGCAACATCCTCTTGCCGTATACCTTTGGGTCTGGGTGCTCTTGTTCGTTCTCAGCGCGTTCTCGTACATGGTCGACTACCTGGGTTTCGAGGGCTATCTGCGATGGTCGCTGATCATCACTTTCATGCTGGCCAAGGCCGGTTTCATCATCGCGATCTTCATGCACATGGCCTGGGAACGGATCGCGTTGATATACGCGATCCTGGGGCCGCCGGTCGTGTTGCTGGTGATGGTCGGCTTCATGGCCGTGGAGGGCGACTATACGTTTTTCACGCGGCTGGACTTCTTCGGCGAAACGGACTTCGTCGCCACGCATGGCGCTGAGGCGCATTAGGCGGAATCGAGGGTCCCGATGCAGTTTTCGGCATCGGTTCGAATCGGGAGATCGCAATGTTCTGGACAATGAGCGCTTTCGTCGTGTTCCTGCTGCTCTGGGGGCTGGCGTGGCGCAACCAGCCCAAGCTGGCCTTCGGAATCTTCTTCGGACTCGTCATCGGCGCCGTCGCGGCGCAGTGGCTCGGGCCCTACGACAGCCTCGCCGACGTGCCCATCTGGCTGCCTCCGCTGCCCTTTGCAACCGTCGCCATCGTGCTGCTTGTCTACGGTTTTCTGGCCTGGTGGATACTGGACGTCAGGGGCAAATCGGACAGGGAATCGGACTGATTTCCAGCCGGATCGGCGACCGCGGCAGATAGGTCAAGTCCGACAGCTTGCTAGCGCCCGTAGACCACCGAGGGTAGCCAGGTTGCCAGCTCCGGTACGAGCGCCAACACAATCAGGGCGAATAACTGTATGGCCACAAATGGCATGACACCCCGATAGATGGCCGTCGTCTCCACGTTCTCCGGCGCCACCCCGCGCAGATAGAACAGCGCGAAACCGAATGGCGGCGTCAGGAACGACGTCTGCAGGTTGATCGCGATCATCACGCCGAGCCATACCGGATCGATGCCCATGGTCAAGAGAATCGGCCCGACGATGGGTACCACCACGAAGGTGATCTCGATAAAGTCGAGGACGAAACCCAGCAGGAACATCAACAGCATGACCGTGAGCATGGCGCCGACCACGCCGCCTGGAAGGCTGAGCAACAGTTCATGCACCAGCCGGTCCCCGCCGTAGCCGCGAAATACCAGGGAGAACACCGACGCCCCGATGAGAATGAGAAACACCATGCTGCTCACGCGAACGGTGCTCTTCATGACCTCGATCAGGCGCGACAGCGGGAACTGGCGCTTGCCGAGCGCCAGCAGCAACGCCCCCACACCACCCACGCCGGCGGCCTCCGTGGGTGTCGCCAATCCACCCATGATGGACCCCAAAACGGCGAGGATCAGCAACAACGGCGGGAACAGCGCGAGCATGATCTCGCCGATGCCGACCTTCTCGGTGGCTTCGTATGCGGGCATGACGCTGGGTCTCACGGCGGCCAGTCCCAGCAGATAGATGATGTACAGGGCCACCAGTCCCAGCCCGGGTATCAGCGCGCCGACGAACAGATCTCCCACCGACACGGTATCCGGCGAGAAGATGCCTGCGTCAAGCTGCGCCCGGCTGTAGGCGGACGAGAGCACATCACCCAGAAGCACCAGGATGATGGACGGTGGAATGATCTGACCCAGCGTGCCGGAGGCGCAGATCGTGCCGGTGGCGGTGGCCGGGTCATAGCCCCGCCGCAACATGGTCGGCAACGCCAGCAGCCCCATCGTGACCACCGTGGCGCCAACGATCCCCGTGCTCGCCGCCAACAGCATCCCGACCAGGGTGACCGAAATGCCGAGCCCCCCGCGGAGCTGGCCGAATAATCGGCTCAGACTGTCGAGCAGGCTTTCGGCGATTTGCGCCCGTTCCAGGGTGACGCCCATGAACACGAACAGCGGCACCGCCATCAGCGTCTCGTTGCTCATGATGCCGAAGATCCGGTTGGGCATCGTGCCCAGGAAGGCGCCGTCGAAGGTTCCAAACAACATGCCAACCCAGGCAAATATCAGGGCGATGCCGCCCAGGGAGAAGGCCACCGGGTATCCAGCCAGAAGCACCACAATGGCGGCGGCGAACATCAGCAGTGCGACCCACTCCATCAGATCGCCTCACCCGGCGGGGTCGCCGGCCCGGTGTCCGGGGATACCGCTCCGGTGAGCACCAGGATGGCGCCGACAAGATCGGCAATGCCCTGCAATATCAGTATCGCCGCCGTGGCCGGGATCAGGCTCTTGAGTATGGGCACGAACGGGTAGGGCAGTCCGCCGGCCTCTCGAGAGGCCTCGTGGATGGACCAGGACGTGACCACATAGTCCCAGCTTGTGATCGCGATAAACACCGTCAGCGGCAGCAGGAATACCAGGGTTCCGGCAACGTTCACCCAGGCTTGGCGGTCGGCGGGCATGCGCCGGTAGAAGATGTCAACGCGAACGTGGTCGTCGCGCTTCAGGGTATAGCCGGCTCCCAGCATGAACACCGCCGCGTGCATCCAGACAATGCTTTCCTGCATCGCGATCCAGCCGAGATCGAAAACGTACCGCAGCACCACGATCACGAAGGTCCCGAGCACCATCAGCACCGTCAACCAGGCCACGATGGAGCCGGAGACGTCGCTGAATCGTTCCAGGGTCGCTTTCAGTCGTTGCATGTCGATCGCTTCGGATCGGATGGCTACCGAGGCACGGTGTTGCGACGCCCTCGCGACGCACATCGGCGAGAAATGCGGCTAGCCACGAACCGACCTTTGCAGCCGATTCAAATAGACGTTCATTTCTTTGGCGGCCTGGACATCGCCGCGCTCGCGCGCCACGCGGATCCCGCGCCGGTAACTTTCCATGGCCTGGTCCTCCAGTCCGGCGTCGGTTTGCGCGCGTCCCAACTGCTTCCATGCCGCCGAATACGCCGGCTCCAGTGTCACGGCCGTACTCAGGTGTTCAGCGGCCCTGGCGGGGTCATCAATCTTCAGGTATTCGCAACCCAGCGCGTACCGCAGGCTCGCGTTGTCGCCGCCGCGCGCCAGTATAGCCTCCAATCGTTGCACCATGCTCATATCACGGACGCCAGAATGTGGGCGTGAACAACACCAGCAACGTGAATATCTCCAGACGGCCCAGGAGCATGGCGCAGACGGCCGCCCATTTTTCCACGACGCCCACGCCCCCGAAACCCGAAGCCACCTCGCCCAGCCCGGGACCGAGGTTGTTCAACGTCGCCGCCACGCCCGCAAAGGCCGAGACCTGGTCCAGTCCGGCGGCGATCAGGACCAGGAGCAGGGCGCCGAGCACCACCACGTAGACCGCAAAGAATCCCCACACCGCATCGACCACCCGTTGGGGCACGGCCTTTGAGCCCAGTTTGACCGGAGTTTCGGCGCTGGGGTGGACCAGTCGCTGCACCTCTCTGAGCCCCTGCCGGTACAGCAACAACCAGCGGATCACCTTCATGCCTCCGGCTGTCGACCCGGCGCAGCCGCCGATGAAACTCGACAGGATCAGGATGACCGGCAGCGCTCCGGGCCAGGCGGCGAATTCCGCGGTGGTAAAACCCGTGGTGGTCGCGATGGAGACGGTCTGAAAGAGGCCCTTGGTAAAGGTCTCCGACAGCGTTGGATAGTATCCCACCCAGTAGAGGTAAAGCAGAATCGCCCCGATCAACCCGCCGAGCCACTTCGAATAGGCGCGAAACTCCGGATCCTGCATGTAGTGGCGTATCGAGCGGTGGCGCCAGGCCAGGAAATGCAGGGAAAAGTTGATCCCGGCGATGAACATGAAGGCGACCGCGAGCAATTCGATCGCCGTGCTGTCGAAGTAGCCGATGCTTTGATCGTGGGTGGAGAAACCGCCGATGGCGACGGTACTGAACGCATGGCAAATCGCATCGAATACCCCCATGCCGGCGAGCCAGTACGCCAGCGCGCAGACCACGGTGATCCCCAGGTAGACGTACCACAACGCCTTCGCGGTCTCGGTAATCCGCGGCGTCAGCCGGGTGTCCTTGACCGGCCCCGGGGATTCTGCCCGGTAGAGCTGCATGCCGCCGACGCCGAGCATGGGCAGTACGGCCACCGCGAGAACGATGATGCCCAGCCCGCCGAACCACTGCAGTTGCGCACGGTAGTAGAGAATCGATTCCGGCAGCCCGTCGAGACCCGTCAATACGGTCGCCCCCGTAGTGGTCAGCCCGGACATTGACTCGAAGACTGCGTCGGTAAAGCTTAGCTGGGGACTGCCGGTCAACAACAGCGGCGCCGCGCCGAACAAGCCAAGCACCACCCAGAATGCGGCGACTACGAGGAACCCGTCCCGCAAACGCAGTTCGCGAGTCTGCGCCCGCACCGGCCACCATATGGCGATCCCGGAACCGAGTGCGATGAGGAAGGATCCGGCGAACGCGGCCCACTGACCGTCGGCAAAGATCAGGGATACCGCGATCGGCAACAGCATGGTGATGCTGAACATCGCGAGCAGCAGGCCGAGAACGCGTTGGATCGTGGATCTGGCCCGCATCGCTCACCCATTTCCTGTTGCGCTAGGCAACTTCGAACAAACGTTCCACTTCATCGATCTGCCGGCGGTCGGTCACGAACAATATGACGTGATCGTCGGCTTCAATGACCGTGTCGTGGTGCGCCATCAACACGTCGTCGCCGCGCACGATCGCGCTGATTGTGGCGCTCCGGGGAAGGTGGATCTGCTCGATGGCCCGCCCGACAACCCGCGATTCCCGATAGTCGCCGTGAGCCACGGCCTCGATCGCCTCGGCTGCGCCATGCCGGAGCGAGTGAACCTTGACCACGTCGCCTCTGCGAACGTGCGCGAGCAGCGAGCCGAGCGTAATCTGGTGCGGTGAAATCGCGATGTCGATGGTGCCCGCGGCGACCAGTTCCGCATACGCCGGTTTGTTGATCAGCGCCATGACCTTGTGCGCGCCCAGGCGTTTCGCGAGCATGGCGGACAGAATATTGGCTTCCTCGGCATCGGTGACGGCGACGAATACGTCGGCACGGTCGATATTTTCCTCCAACAAGAGGTTCTCGTCGGTGGCGTCGCCGTGCAGCACGATGGCCTTGTCGAGCCGTTCGGAGATGTGCCGCGCCTGCTGGTAGCTGCGCTCGATGACCTTGACCTGGTTGGAATTCTCCAGCGTCTCCGCAAGCCGCGTGCCGATGTTGCCGCCGCCGGCGATCACAACACGGCGGATGGGATCGTCCGGTTTGCGCACCTCGCTGAGCACGGCCTGGATATCCTTGCGCGCGGCGACGAAAAACACCTCGTCGTCCTCCAACACGACGGTATCCCCGTTCGGTGTCATGCTCTTCCCGTCGCGGTATATGGCCGCCACGCGGCACTCGACATTGGGTATATGCTCCGGCAATTCGCGCAACGGCCGACCGATCAGGGCGCCGCCCTCATGGGCCCTGGCCGCCACCAGTCTCGCTCTGCCGCCGCGGAATTCCAGCACTTGCAAGGCGCCCGGGAAGTGGATCAGTTCGTTGATGTGCGCGGTGACCAGTTCTTCGGGGCTGATGATGATGTCCACGGGAATTCCGTCGGGCCGGAACAGGGTCGTGTGTTGGGCGTATTCGAGCGCGCGGATCCTGGCGATCTTGCGGGGCGTGTCGAACAGACTCGCGGCCACCTGGCAGGCCATCATATTGATTTCATCGCTGTTGGTCAGCGCGATGAGCATTTCCGCGTCCCTGGCCCCGGCACGCTCGAGCACGTCGGGGTGGGCGGCATGGCCGAGGACGGTTCGCGCGTCCAGCCGTTCCTGAAACTCGCGCAGCACCTCGGGATTGCGGTCGACGATGGTGACCTCGTTGGCTTCTTCCCGGGCCAGACTGTAGGCCGCCGTGGTACCCACCTGTCCCGCACCGAGAATCAAGATTTTCATATTGGGATGATGCGTGAACCGGCGGTCGCAGCAGGAGATTGGTGGGCCATCCGGGCTAGTTTACATCAGCTCCAGTTTGGCGTAGGCGAGGACCAGCCACTTGGTCCCGGCGGTTTCGAAGTTGACCTGCACTCGGGCGTGGGAGCCGCTGCCCTCCCAGGCGAGAACGACGCCTTCGCCGAACTTGCCGTGGCGCACACGCTGACCGAGGCGCATGGGCGGGGCGTCTTCGCGGGCGGGCGCCCGGTAGCGGTCGCGGCGATAGACCGGTCTGGAGACGGCAATGCGCTGGCCCGTTTCTGCCAGCAGGTTGCGGGGAATCTCGCGGATGAATCGCGACGGTGTCGTAAACCGGTTCCGGCCGTGCAAGCGGCGCTGTTCGGCGTGGGTCAGGTAGAGCTTGCGCTGCGCTCGGGTCAGGCCGACGTAACACAGCCGCCGCTCCTCCTCGAGCCCGTTGGCGTCGTCGATGGAGCGCTGATGCGGGAACAGGCCTTCCTCCAGGCCGCAAAGGAAGACCAGCGGGAATTCCAGGCCCTTGGCCGAGTGCAGGGTCATGAGCTGGACCGCCTCCGCGTCGGACTGCGCCTGCGCTTCACCGGACTCGAGCACGGCGTAGGACAGGAATTCGGCGAGGGGCGGCATGTCCGAATCATCGTCGCGTATCAACCCGCGGGCGGCGTTCACCAATTCCTCCAGGTTCTCGACGCGAGCCTCGCCGCCGATATTGCCGTCGCGGCCATGATGGGCGATCAAGCCACTCGCCTGCGTGACCACACCGACCTGCTCGTGCAGCACCAGGTGCCCGGTATCGGCGTCAAGCTTATCCACCAATTCGAGGAAGTTGCCGAGCGCACGGCTCGAGCGTGCCGGCAGTTCGCTGCCGCGGCGGCACGCCTCGGCACTGGACCACAGGCTCGATCCGGAGCGAAGCGCATGGGCGCGGACCGCCCCGATGGTCTTGGCGCCCACGCCCCGCGGCGGCGTGTTGACCACGCGTTCGAAGGATGTGTCGTCGTGACGGTTGGCGATGAGTCGCAGGTAGGCGAGCGCGTCCTTGATCTCGGCGCGTTCGAAGAAGCGCAGGCCGCCATAGACGCGGTACGGAACGCCCGCGGCCAGCAATGACTCTTCGAAAACCCTCGATTGCGCGTTGGATCGGTACAGTATCGCCGCCTCGTCGCGCCGGTGGCCGAGGGCGACGAAGTCACGGATGCGCTCGGTCACGAATTCGGCTTCGTCGCGCTCGTTGAGCGCCGCGTAGAGCGTAATCGGCTCCCCTGCCTGGCCCTGCGTCCAGAGTTTTTTCCCCATCCGGGCGGTGTTGTTGACGATGATGGCGTTGGCGGCGTTGAGGATATTCGCGGTCGAGCGGTAGTTCTGTTCCAGGCGCACCACGCGCGTGCCCGGGAAGTCGCGCTGGAATCCATGCAGGTTTTCCACCCGCGCGCCGCGCCAGCGGAAAATGGACTGGTCGTCGTCGCCCACCACGAACGGGGCCCCCTCCGAGCCGGCCAGAAGCCGCATCCACCGGTACTGGATCGCGTTGGTATCCTGGAACTCGTCTACCAGTACGTGCTGGAACCGCGTCTGGTATTGTTCGCGCAACTCGGGTCGCTGCTCGAGCAACTCCAGCACGCGCAGCAGCAACTCGCCGAAGTCCACCACGGATGCCGCGGCGCACACCTTCTCGTAGCGCCGGTAGAGATCGATGAATTGCCTGCGCAGGGTGCTGTCTTCGTCGGGAACCTTGTCGGGGCGTAGCGCCTCGTCCTTTTGGCGGTTGATGAACCACTGGATCTCACGTGGCGGGTAGTCGTTCTCATCCAGGCTCAGGTTCTTGAGCAGGCGGCGGATCAGACGCCGTTGGTCTTCGGAGTCGATGATCTGGAACCCTTCCGCCAGCCCGGCTTCGCGCCAGTGAATTCTCAGCAGCCGATGCGCCAGGCCGTGGAACGTGCCGATCCAGAAGTGCCGGGTGGGAAAACCCAGCAAGGCTTCGATCCGATGGCGCATTTCCCAGGCGGCCTTGTTGGTGAAGGTGACCGCGAACAGGTGCTGGGGCAAGACATTCTCGACCAGGATCAGCCAGGCGATGCGGTGGACCAGTACCCGGGTCTTGCCGCTTCCCGCGCCCGCCAACACCAGCACCGGGTTCCCGGGCGCGATTGTCACCGCCTCCCTCTGCGCATCGTTCAGCGGATCGATGATCGCGGTGACGTCCATGCCGAATCCAGGATGATCGGACTTGCCAGGCTAACGGGCTATTCCGGCCAGAAGGCGGGGATGTAATAGTCGAGGAGCAGGAAAGCGAAGAGCGCCGCCAGGTAGGTGATGGAATAGCTGAAGGTCTGCATCGCTGTCTTGCCGTCATCGGCGAACTTCAGGCGAATTCCGTGATACAGAAATCCCCCGCCCAGAAGCAGTGCGGCAAATAGATAGAGGACCCCGCTCATCCCCGTCAGATAGGGCAGCACGGACACCGGAACAAGCAGGCACGTGTAGTACAGCACGAACGACTTGGTGAATTCCGGTCCGTGGGTCACCGGAAGCATGGGCACACCGGCCCGTGCGTAGTCGTCCTTGCGGGCGACCGCGAGCGCCCAGAAGTGCGGCGGCGTCCACGTGAATATGATCAGGAACAGAAGCAGGGCGTAGCCGCTGACCTCGTTGGTGACGGCCGTCCAGCCCAGCACCGGCGGTGCCGCGCCGGCGGCCCCGCCGATGACGATGTTCTGAGGCGTGGCGCGCTTCAGGTAGACCGTATAGACCAGCGCATATCCCACCACGGAGATCAGCGTGAGTACGGCGGTCAACGGGTTGACCAACAGCGCCAGGATGCCGATTCCGGCCAGCCCGAGGGCAAGCGCGAAGGAGACGGCATCGCGCTCGTCGATGCGTCCCATCGGCAGCGGCCGGCGGCGAGTCCTTGACATTTTCGCGTCCAGACGCTGGTCGAAGACATGATTGAGCGCGGCCGCGCACGCCGAGGCAAGGCCGATGCCGAGGCTCGCGAAGAGCAGAGTCGGCCAGGTCACTATCCCTGGCCGTGCCAGCAACATGCCCACGATGGCCGTGAACACGAGCAGTGACAGTACGCCCGGCTTGGTCAGCGCGTAATAATCGCGCCAATTGGCCGGCATTCGCTCAACCGCGATATTGTATTCTTTGGTTTGCATTCAAAACCGCCAATAGCAAAAGTGCCGCCACCGCGTTGTGGGCGACGGCCACCGCCAGCGGGACACCGTACAGGATAATGCTCGCGCCCAGAACCAGTTGGGCCCCCAGCGCGCTCAAGAGCGCGATGCCGTCCGGCCGCAACTCGGTGCGGCGCACCATCGCCCATCCCAACGCCACCAGGAACACCGCTGCCAGGACGGCGCCGAGGCGATGACTGAAATGGATAGCGACCCGGGCCGGATTGTCCAGTACTCCGCCTTCGTAGTCTACGCCCAGTTCCCGCCATAACACGAACCCTTCGCGGAAATCGGTGGCCGGCGGCCACCAGCGTGTCTGGCAGGTGGGAAAATCGGGGCAGGCCAGCGCCGCATAGTTGGCGCTCGTCCAACCCCCCAGGGCGATTTGCGCGCCCAGAACCAGGGCCCCTGCCAGCGCCAGGCGCCGCAGTGAATGGGCGCGGCGGCCGGATGATGCCCGCGGGCGCCATTCTCCGAGCCAGAAAAGCAATCCCAACGTCGTCAGACCGCCCAGCAGATGCGCCATCACGATCACCGGTTGCAGCAGCAGGGTGACGGTCCACATCCCCAACAGTCCCTGGAAGACCACAAGGGCGAGCAGTATGAAGGGCAGGCGCGTCGGCTGGGCCGGATCGCGCCGGTTCAACCATGCCAAACCGGCCAGGATCAGACAGACCAGGCCGAGGCCCGTCGCCAGGTAGCGGTGGATCATCTCCCGCCAGGCCTTGCCCACATCGAGGGGGCGCTCCGGGAAGACCTCGGCAGCCTCCCGGGCGCTGTCGGTCACGATGAGCTGACCGTAGCAGCCGGGCCAGTCGGGGCAACCCAATCCCGCGTCGGTCAACCGCACCCAGGCGCCGATGACGACCACCAGCAGCGCCAACAGCATGCCCGCTCGGGCCAGCAGCAGAAATCTTTTCTTCAAGGCGATTCTTCCATGCCGGCAGTGCGTGCCGGATTCGTCCCGACTGCGAACACTACGAGTCAGCCCGGCGGCGGAGGTCCCGGGTCAACTCCTCCACGGATATGCTCACCGGGCCGGTACCGCCTGTCGGCGAGCGGCGTCGAGACGAAACGCTGCCCCAGGCTTGACCGAAAATCAGTTCCACGCTCACCGACAATCGGTCCGCGGTGCGTTGCGACTCAAACCGGTTGCAAAAAGCCTGCCACCGCGCCCGACCCGTAAGTCCGGTGCGTCTGCCATAGCCGACGTTTGTGGCGCCGCAGGCTCGCAGGTCTGCGACCAGGCCATCGAGATCGGCGTAGGTTACCTGGAGCCGGTCCACGTCCATGACCGGCTCCGTCAACCCGGCGCGATTCGCCATGTCGCCGAGATCGTGCATGTCGGCGAAACCGTGGACGTGCACCGCATCGTCCACTTCGGACCACGCCCAGCGTATTTCCTGGAGCGTATTCGGTCCCACCGACGTAAACAGAAGCAGCCCGCCGTCCGACAAGACCCGGGCGGCTTCCGCGAATACCTCGCGGGGGTCGCACCAGGGCAGCAGCAGGTTGGTGAAAATCAGGTCGATGCCGGCGTCCGCGAACGGCAACTTTTCGGCATCGCCGTTGATCACGGCGATACGTTCCAGGTGTTTGCAGCGCACCTGCGCCCGTTCGGCCATCTGCAAGCACAGGTCCGTGGACAGAATTTGCGCGTCCGGGTACATCGCGGCGAGGTCAACGCTCGCCTTGCCGGTGGCGGCGCCCAGATCCAGCACCCGCCGCGGGTTGAGCTTGAACAAGGGCAGGCGCGAGAGCATTCGCGCCCGAGCTTCCATATGCACGGCGTCGGCGCCGTCAAACGTGGCACTGGCCCGCCGAAAACGCCTCAGGGCAGCGCGCCTTTCGGGTAGTCCGAACGTCGCCTGCATGACCGGCTGACCGGGATGGGCGGATCAGATGTGCTGCGTCAGCGGCTCGGGCTTCAGCCCCAGTTTCCTGAACAGCGCCCGATCGGCCGCCTCCTCTGGATTCTCGGTGGTAAGCAGGGTATCGCCGTAGAAGATCGAATTGGCCCCGGCCGCAAAGCATAGTGCCTGCAGTTCGTCGCTGAATTCGCTGCGCCCGGCGGAAAGGCGCACATGGGCCCGCGGCATGAGGATCCGCGCTGCCGCCACAGTGCGCACGAACTCCAGCCCGTCGATGTCGTCAGCGTCGGCCAGAGGCGTTCCCGGGACGCGAACCAATCGATTGATCGGCACGCTCTCGGGCTGAGGGTCCAGGGTAGCCAGCGCGTGCAGCAACTCGACGCGATCGTGCCGATCCTCGCCCAGGCCGAGAATACCGCCGCAACAGACGTTGATGCCGGCGGAGCGGACGTGCCCAAGCGTGCGCAGCCGATCGGCGTAGGTCCGCGTAGTGATGATCTTGCCGTAGAACGCTTCGGACGTGTCCAGGTTGTGGTTGTAATAGTCGAGTCCGGCGTCGGCGAGCGTCTGCGCCTGAGATTCGGTGAGCAAACCGAGCGTGGCGCAGGTCTCAAGCCCCAGGTCCCGGACCGCACCGATCATGGCGGCGATCTGCTCCACCTGTGCGTCCTTCGGGCCACGGTACGCGGCACCCATGCAGAAGCGGGTTGCGCCTGCCGCCTTGGCCTTTGCGGCGGCCTGCTTCACGTCCTCCAGGGTCATCAGATCTTCGGGCTCGACGCCGGCCTGGTAGCGGATGCTTTGCGGGCAGTAAGCGCAGTCCTCCGGGCAGGCCCCGGTTTTGATGGACAAGAGGGTGGAAATCTGCACCCGGTTCGGGTCGAAATTTTGCCGGTGGACCCGTTGCGCCTCGAACAGGAGATCGTTGAACGGCATCTCAAACAGAGCCGTGACCTCATCCAGGGTCCAGTGCTCGCGAAACTCATTTTTTGCCGATTGCACGTACATTGAGAACTGGCTCCCGGTGCGGTCGTTGGAGAAACTCGTAGCGGAGTATTGGAACGGATACCGGGGTCTGTCAACTGTCAAGCGGGATCAAGCTCTACCATCACGCAGTGGCGAGCGTTTTGCCGGAGCGCTGCCAGAGTTGCAGCGCGCCGGCCGCGGCCGGTCTGTGCGGAGATTGCCGGTCGCTCGTCAGTCTCGTCCGCGACCCCTGCGCCGGGTGCGGGCTGGAGCGACCGGTCGTCGGCTGCCCGCGTCCGAGCCGGGGTTGGTGCCTCGCCGGCGTGATCGCGCCGTTCCACTACCAGGCTCCGCTGGATGGACATATCCACGCAATGAAATTCCGCCCTTCCAGACCCATGGGCAGGGCGCTGGGGCAGATGCTCGAGGATCAGGTGCGAGGGCGCGCGGCCGCGGCCGAAGTGGACGCCCTGGTGCCTGTGCCGCTGCACCGAAAACGGCTTCTCGAACGCGGATTCAATCAGGCATTCGAGATCGCCCGACCCGTCGCCGCCGGCACCGGGCTGCCGCTGTTAAGCCGCGGCATATTCCGGCACGCCGATACGCAGCCGCAGACGTTGCTGGCGGCCCGGGATCGCCATGCAAACCTGCGCGGCGCGTTCAGGGTTGGCCGGGACCTCCAGGGCATGCACGTTGCCATCATCGACGACGTCATCACCACCGGCGCCACGGTGAACGCTTTGGCTGCATCCCTGCGCAACGCCGGCGCCATCGAAGTTCATGCATGGGCGCTGGCGCGGGCGCTCCGATAGCGATTGCTTGAATCCCTTCCCGTCCGCGATAATCTCGCTCCTGCACCGGCAGCGCTTGGGACGATCCGGGCCGGCTGTGATTTTCACGAACGATGTTGACGCGGGGTTTCGGATTGAAGATTCTTGTTATCAGCCTCAAGCGCTCCGCGGACAGGCGCGCGGCCGCGGTTTCCCAGATGACGGCTCTCGGACTTCCGTTCGAGTTCTTCGATGCCGTCGACGGTGACGCCAGCCTGTCCCAGTCCTTCACCGGATATAACCGATGGCTCTTCCGGATCAATGCGCTGAGAGACCCGACGCCAGGCGAAATAGGGTGTTACGCCAGCCACCTCGAGCTGTGGAAGCTCGCCGCCTCCCAGGGTCAGCCGATCGTCATCCTGGAGGATGACTTTCAGTTGGAGCCCGGCTTTGCCGATGTCTTTCACCAGCTCAGGCCCCTGGTCGATACTTTTGGATTCATCCGCCTGGAACCGACAGTGCGGCGACGGAGCGTGGTAAAACGGTTGCGGCGTGCGACCCGCGAAGTGTATCGACAGGGGGAACTTCGCATCAGGTTCATGTGCGACCCGCCCGTTCGCTTGCTGGCCTATGCGATCGGTCCGCGGGCGGCCTTGTCGCTGACGATGGCGAGCGCGACGTTAACGGCCCCGGTTGACAAGTTCCTGCAACATACCTGGATGCACAAGACACCCCTCTTCGCTCTCGATCCACCCGTAGTGGATTTGTCCGAACACTCGGAACGCTCGACGCTTGGCCGCAAGACCGCGAAGAGCCTGAATCCCGTGCTGCTGTCGGCGCGGGGAGTCTACAGGGGCGTCGCGGAGTTCAGACGCTTCGCATTCAACAGACAACAGCTGGCCCGCCTGTCCGATACGCGTTAGATACTTCGATATTGGTACAGCGATCGACGGTTTTTTGAGATTTCGCGCTGTAGCGATAATGGCGGCATTACGAATTTTCTGAAAGAATACCGAACGCTCCCACTTCCCGCCCAGAGGAGATCGAATATGAGGCCGCGGCAGAACGTTTTCGGGATATTCCAGCCAGGTTTGCTCTTGATCGTGCTCGGCTTGGCGCCGGCACTTGCGCAGCGGTCGCCGCCCGAATGGAACGAGCCGTTTCCCGCCCACCGGATTATCGACAATGTCTACTTTGTCGGCACGGTGCTCTTGGGCACCTTCCTGATTACGACGCCTGACGGGCACATCCTGATCAACAGCGACTTCGAGTCGACTGTGCCGGTCATTCGCGAGAGTGTCGAGTCGCTGGGCTTCGATTTCGAGGACATTGAGATCATCCTCGGCAGCCATGCGCATGGCGATCACATGCAGGCCAATGCCTTGTTCAAGGAGTTGACCGGCGCCCAGGTGATGGCCATGGCCGAGGACGTGCCGAGGTTGCGCGCCATGCGCCCCGGCGGCAAGGAACATCCCATCGACCGCATACTCCAGGATGGTGAGCAGGTTACGCTCGGCGGCACGACGTTGACCGCGCATCTTACGCCAGGGCATACCGAGGGATGCACGAGTTGGGGGCTCGAAGTCGAAGAAAGCGGCCAGACTTACAATGCGCTCATCGTTTGCAGCTTCGGAGTCAACGATAACTATGTCCTCGTTGACAATCCCGATTACCCGGAAATTGCTGACGACTATGTCTCGACCTACCAAAAGGCTCGCGAGTTGCCTGTCGATGTGTTCCTGGGCTCCCACGGGTTTTGGTACGGTATGGAAGAGAAGTACGAGCAAATCCGGAACCGTCAACCCGGTGACGCGAACCCCTTCGTCGATCGCGCGGGGTTTCTCGCCCATGTCGATCTGCAGGAGCGGAGCTTTCAGGAGATGCTGGCGCGTCAGCAGGGCGAGGCGCGATAGGTCCCCGTGTACCATGAACGCGGCTGAAATCGTCGGAACCTGATAAGGACTCGAGGAGCGGGAATATGGTTTGGTGGGGCTGGTTGATCGTCGGATTGCTGTTGATGGGCGCGGAGTTGACCGCGGTTGACGCCGCGTTCTATCTCATCTTCGTCGGTGCCGCGGCGATCTGCCTTGGGCTCGTGGGATTGGCAGGCGTGACATTGCCGGTCTGGATACAGTTGCTGCTGTTCTCTGGGCTGGCCATTGGTTCGATGGTGCTGTTCAGGCAGAAGCTTTACGACAAGCTCCGGGGCGGGTCGCCGGGCTTTGAGAATGCGGACACAGGTGCGATGGTGGCGGTTAAGGAAAATGTCCCTCAGGGCGGGCAAACCCGCGTTAGACTGCGGGGAACGCAGTGGACGGCGGTAAACGTCGGGACGGCGTCTATCGCGGCAGGCGCCGATGCCCGCGTGGTGGCGGCCGACGGCGTGGAACTGAGGATCGAGGCGTTGCCGGGCGAACCGGCCGCCGACTGACCAAACACAAAGGAGTTATTCATGGACATGGGTTTCATCGTTGCCGTGGCGCTGGCCATCGTGGCAATTACCGTCGTCGTCAAGACGGCCGTGGTCGTGCCCCAGCAGAATGCCTATATTGTCGAAAACCTGGGCAAGTACTCGAGAACCCTGTCGGCGGGATTCAGCATTCTCATTCCATTCCTGGAACGGGTCGCCTACCGCCATACGCTCAAGGAACAGGCCATCGATGTCGAGGAGCAGGTCTGCATCACCTCGGATAATGTCCAGGTGGGAGTGGACGGCGTTCTCTACCTTCAGGTAATGGACGCTCGCAGGGCGTCCTACGGAATCGGCGAGTACCTGTTCGCCATCGCCCAGCTTGCCCAGACCACCCTGCGTAGCGAGATCGGCAAGATCGAGTTGGACAAGACATTCGAGGAGCGAAGTCACATCAATCTGCGGATTGTCGAGGAACTCGATCAGGCATCGAACCCATGGGGCGTGAAGGTTCTTCGCTACGAAATCAGGAATATCAACCCGCCCAGAGACGTGTTGACGGCGATGGAAAAGCAGATGCGCGCGGAGCGCGAGAAGCGCGCCACGGTGCTGCAATCCGAAGGCGAACGGGACGCAAAGATCAACGAGGCCGAGGGCGAGAAACAGCGCGTCATCATGGAATCGGAAGCCTCCAAGCAGCAGCAGATCAACGAAGCACAGGGCGAGGCCGCCGCCATCCTGGCCGTCGCCGAGGCAACGGCCGGAGGGCTCAAGAAGGTCGCCGAGGCGCTCAACGCGGAAGGCGGCGACAAGGCCATGCAGCTCAGGGTCGCCGAGGACTACCTGGAACGGTTCGGTAACCTTGCAAAGGAGGGCAACACGCTGATCGTGCCGGCAAATCTCAGCGACGTAGCGTCGATGATCGGCGCGGCTACCACGGTCTTCAAGCAATCCGTGGAAGGCGCGGCGTCGGGGAGTTGATGCGGGTCGATCGAAACATTCGAGGAGACGATGATGGTTAAACCGATACTTGGACTCGCCTGCGCGGCCGCATTGGCAGCCGTCGCTCTTGCCCAGGACGCGTTGCCTCCGCTGGCACTGACACCGGACGATCTGGAGTGGGATACCGAGCGCAGCAACCACAGGGCGGACATCGCCGGAAGCAATGAGACTGCGGGAGTTTATGTCTATCGAACCCGATTCCCGGAGGGTTTCAGAAACCGCCCGCACTACCATCCCGACAACCGCGTGGTAACGGTCATGTCCGGTACCCTGCACGTCGGTTACGGCGGGGAATTTGACGAATCGGCCATGCGCGCCATTCCCGCGGGCGGACTGTGGACCGAGCCTGCGGGCCAGCCTCACTTCGTATGGGCGAAGGACGGTGCGGTTGTCATCCAGGTTATCGGAGAAGGGCCGTCCGGGACCACGTTGGTCGATCCCTAGTGTCCTGTTATATTCCCCGCGGCCTGGATCGGCAGGCGTTTACGAATAACCGGATTTCCTCAGACAAAGGGGTGTCATTTTGCGGCCCACATATAACGTACTGATTCTCGGAGCCTCCTACGGATCGTTGTTCTCGACCAAGCTGATACTGGCCGGACACAATGCAACACTTGTGTGTACAAAGCCGGAGGTCGAGGTCATCAATCGGCACGGGACCGTGGTCAGACTACCGGTCCGGGGTCTTGATCGGCCCGTCAGTATTTCATCCAACGACGCAAAGGGTTCACTCTTGGCCGCGACGCCCGATGCCGTGGACCCGGAGGACTTCGATCTGGTCGTCTGTGCGATGCAGGAGCCTCAATACCGCTCTACAGGCATTTGCGAACTGATGCCGCGTATCGGCCATGCGCGGGTGCCGAGCCTGGCAGTCATGAACATGCCGCCGTTGCCGTACCTCGAGCGCATACCGGGACTTGCGACTGAACCGCTGATTCGGTGTTATGCCGGCCCCGATGTCTGGAAAGACTTCGAGCCTGGGTTGGTCACGACTGCAAGTCCCGATCCCCAGGCGTTTCGGCCCTCGCTTGATGAGCCGAATGTTCTCCAAGTAGGCCTGCCGACAAATTTCAAGGCAGCGCGGTTTGCAGCCGAAGAACCGACACGAATCCTTCGAAATCTGCAAGCCGATATCGAAGCAATTCGGTTCGGTGCCGGCGGCGGCGATATCGAGCTTCCGGTCAAACTCAAGGTGCACGAATCCATTTTCGTGCCGCTCACCAAGTGGCAGATGCTGCTCGCCGGAAACTACCGATGCATCCAACGTGACGACATGGTTTCCATCAAGAATGCGGTGCACGCGAACATTGACTTGTCCCGGGAAATCTACACATGGGTAGGGAATCTATGTGTGCAGATGGGCGCCGCGAACGACGATCTCGTTCCGTTCGAGAAATACGCGCGCGCCGCCGAATACCTGGTGAATCCGTCCTCTGCCGCGCGAGCGGTATTTGCCGGTGCGAAAGACATCGAACGGGTTGACTCCCTGGTGCAACAGATCGCCAGGCAGTTGGGAATCGACAGCTCGCCGATCGACGCAATCGTTGCCCTGGTCGACGAGCGACTGCAGATCAATCGAACGGGGGCCTGAGTCATTGCATTCTTTTCATCGGGCGAGCCGGGAGAATCTCGCCGTGCTTACCAGATTTGTTCAGATCGATCGCGGATGCCCGCATGCTAGTATTCGGCAAGTGACAGTTGGCAGCCCGAAAACTGGCAGGCGGCATCGACTGAAACCAGGCATGACTCCGGAAATAGTTACAATTATTGCCGTCGCGATCGGCTTGGCGGGCCTCATACTAAGCGGCCAGCGAACCGCCGCTGAAACGCGCCGGGAACTCGGCGGCTTTCGCGAGCAGACGAGTCAGGAATTTGCCACACTCCGCGAGCAGACGAGTCAGGAATTCGCCACACGCCGCGAGCAGACGAATCGGGAATTTGCCACGCTCCGCGAGCAGATGAGTCAGGAAATCGGTGCACTCCGTGAGCGTATGGCCCATCTTGAGGGTCTCCTCGAGGGACTTCGCGAGGCCATTATCGGCAAAGCCGCCTAGCCCGAGTCGCTTGCGCTACTCGGACGAGTCGTCCCACTCAACGACGCAGTTGTATGGCGGTATCTCGAACCCGGGCATCCACGTCCG
Organism: Candidatus Rariloculaceae bacterium; assembly: GCA_965237785.1. GTDB lineage: Bacteria > Pseudomonadota > Gammaproteobacteria > Steroidobacterales > Rariloculaceae > UBA6522. Next base: position 2,336,151 of record OZ250159.1, on the reverse strand, counting down.
CGTTCTTTCCAGCGTATAGGGCCGGCTGAACATGACCGGGTCGGACACCGTGATCGAGTGGTGCAGTACGTTGCCCCCGTCGGATACCGTAAATCGTTCCAGCAAACTCACCTGGTCGGACTGCGGCAGACCGAATTCGGAGTAATAGGGCCAATCGACATGGGTGGTCGTGACGATCAACGTATCTCCCGCCCAGCGTCCGGTTGAATAACCCGTGCCGGAAGGTTCGGGCTCCGGGGCCGTCGCCGAATCCATGTAGATGGTCCGATTGGTGTTGTACTCGGCTACTTCCATCGTGATTCGGTCGCCGTGGTCGGCGATTTCCATTGGCACGGGGTCCCACATCGCGTCGGGCATCCCCTGCCTGCACTCGGAAAGTTCCATATTGTCTTTTACCGGGTGGTAGGCCGCATTCAACTCGCGGCCTCGCTCGGTAAGCCAGTCTCGTGAGAGGTCAACCTCCGGTTCCTCTCCCTCTTTTCGGCCCCACATCCGAAAAATGCCATTGGCCGTGCGCCGCGCTTCGGCGGCCTTGGCCGGGTCGATCGGTTCCGGCCGGTCCACGATCCTTGCGCCGGCCCAACGAAGCTCACGGTTGCCTTGCGCGTATTCCCTGCCATCGGGGAGCAGGATGTGAAGCGGTCCGATGGTGTTCGATCCTCGCCGCGAAACATAGCCCGCGACTCTAACCGCTCCGAGAAAATCGTCGGCGTACAGATCCCGCCGTTCCATGGAGCGGGGGCCAGGCCCAAGCTCCACTTCCCAGACTGTCTCCTCACCGGCGTCGTCTACCACTCTCAGTCGGCCTCGGGTGTGGGGGTTGTGCCAGAACACTTCGATGATCTCCCCCTCGAGTTCGATTAGATTGTCTGTCAGGTAAAGAACCCCGTTATTGACCGAGCCGTGATGGGCCAGAAGGCCGGGCGAGGCGAACGCAGCCATCGCCGTCAGGACGTTTGTCAGTGTCTTCATAGCTTTCCCCCTCGTTGAAGAAATTCAGGTCCCGTCATCGGAAACCCCGGTCGGGCGACGTCTAACCATTAAATCTACTGAACTGCGTAGAGATAATCCAGAACAATGCCCACGAATATGCACAGTCCCAGCGCAGCGTTGTTCCTGAACGCTGTAAAGCAGTCCACGGATTCCCGCTGCAGGATGAGGTATTGCTGATAGAGAAAGAGCAGCGCGGCAACCGCGGCGCCGAAGTTAAACCAGTCGCCAAGCCGGATCGTCCGACCGATCCAGACGAGCGCAGCGAGGAACAGCAATTGCATGATGCCGACGAACAGGCGATCCAGGTCGCCCAGCAGTATGGCCACGGATTTGACGCCGATCTTCAGGTCATCGCCCCGGTCTGCCATGGCGTACTCGGTGTCGTAGATGATTCCCCAGACGATGGTTGCGCCGAACATCGCCCAGCCAACCGGCGGCACCGTTGCAAGCTGGGCGGCAAACGCCATGGGAACCCCCCAGGCAAAGGCGATGCCGAGCACGAGTTGGGGGAACGAAATGAGTCGTTTGGTGAATGGATAGAGGATCGTGACCATGGCGCCGATCACCGCCAGGCCCTGGGTGAGCCGGTTCATGGTCAATACAAGGCCGAGGCCGACGAGCATCAGAACGACGAACAGTGTCAGCGCCTCCCCAACGGAGACCTCTCCGGTGGCCAGGGGGCGGTTGCGAGTGCGCCAGACGTGGGCGTCGATCTTGCGGTCCGCGTAATCGTTGACGATGCATCCCGCCGAACGCATCACCACCGTTCCGAGGACGAAAACGACGAGCACGCGTTGGTCCGGACGTCCTTGCCCGGCGATCCACAGCGCCCAGAGCGTGGGCCAAAGGAGCAACCAGATTCCGACGGGCTGGTGCAGGCGAACCAGACGCGCGTAGGCGCCGGCGCGGGAAAGCGCCGCTCGAAGCCCTCGGGCGCATCGCCGCGCAACCTTTTTCAGGCGCGATGCGAGTCTGTGCCGGCCGGTGGTCTGCATGGATCGATTGTGCGCCATGATCCGGTTGCTTCACACCTTGGCGTATTCGTCGCCGCCGCGCGTCCAGCGCCGCACCAAGGGTTCCACCCGTCGCGGGTAGCGGGTCAGCAACTCGTCGGAGACGCGGATCACCTCGGGAAGGAGATCGGCGTCGCGGATGATATCCGCCACCTTGAACTGCATCAGCCCGGTCTGACGCGTGCCCAATACCTCGCCGGGTCCGCGCAACTCCAGGTCCTTGCGCGCGACCTCGAAGCCGTCCGTCGTGGCGCGCAGCACCTGCAGGCGCTCGCGGGCCACTTCCGAAAGGGGTGGCTTGTAAAGCAGAACGCAGGAGGATGCATCGCGCCCGCGCCCCACCCGGCCCCGTAGCTGGTGCAATTGCGAAAGCCCCATGCGTTCGGAATTCTCGATCACCATCAGGCTGGCGTTGGGCACGTCCACGCCCACTTCGACCACGGTGGTTGCGACCAGTACGTCCAGGCGGCCGGAGCTGAATTCATCCATGACGCGGTCTTTTTCCCTGGGTCGCATCCGCCCGTGGACCAGGCCCACGGACAAGTCCGGCAGGGCGTCTGACAGCTCGCGGCCGACTTCGGCTGCTGCCTGGGAATCGATGGTTTCCGATTCCTCGATCAGCGGGCAGACCCAATAAGCCTGACGCCCGGCCCCGCAGTGGTCGCGAATCCGCTGCACCAGTTGCGCGCGCCGGCTCTGAGGCATCACCGCGGTGCGCACGGGTATGCGCCCGGGGGGAAGCTCGTCGATGATCGAGCAGTCCAGATCGGCGTAGGCCGTCATCATCAGCGTGCGTGGAATGGGTGTCGCGGTCATCACCAGTTGGTGGGGCGAACGCGCATCACGCCGGCCTTTCCGTTGCAGCATGAGCCGCTGGTCGACGCCGAATCGATGTTGCTCGTCCACGATCGCCAATGCGAGCGCTGAAAAACGGACTTCCTGCTGGAATAGCGCGTGCGTGCCCACGATGACCTGCGCATGACCGCTGGCGATGTCCGATATGATCTGCGTTCGCGCAGACCCCGTCACCGAACCGCGGAGCATCCCGACCCCAATACCCAGGGGATGGAGCCACTGTTTGAAGCTCGTGTACTGCTGTTCGCACAGCAACTCCGTCGGCACCATCACGGCAGTCTGATAGCCTGCCGAGGCCGCCGTCAGCGCAGCCGCCGCGGCAACGACGGTCTTCCCGGATCCTACGTCCCCCTGTAACAGCCGGTGCATCGGCGCCGGTTTGGCAAGGTCGGCGAGAATTTCATCCAGCGCTGCTTGCTGCGCCGCGGTGAAGCGGAAGGGCAGTCGCGACCGGAACGCGCCGATAAAGGACTGCTTGTCACGCAAAGGGAATGCGTGTTCGCGGCGCCGACCCGGATTCAGCCGTTGCATACCCAACCGGTGGGCGACAAGCTCCTCGAGGGCGAGGCGCCGCTGGCAGGGATGCGCGCCCGCCAGCAGCGGCGCGACGGCCGTACCCTGGGGCGGTGCATGAAGAAACCGGATCGACGCCTCAAGCCCCGGGAGATTCTCGGGCAGCGAACTCTGCAAATGGTCGCGCAACGGACTCTTTTCCAAGATGTCCAGCGCCTGTTGGATGAGGCCGCGCAGGCGCTGCTGATGCAGGCCCTCGGTGGTGGGGTACACAGGGGTGAGGACGTCGCTCGGCGGTTCAGCTTGTGCGGACAGCACGCGGTATTCGGGATGAATCATCTCCATGCCCGTGGGGCCGTTGCGTACCTCGCCGAAGCAGCGCAGCCGGGCGCCGCGAACCAGTTGCCGCTGTTGAACCCGGTTGAAGTGGAAGAACCGCAGGGTGGCCGCGCCGGTGCCGTCGGCGATCCGGCAGAGCAGGGAACGGCGGCGCCGAAACGCCACCTCGGCCAGCTCCAGTTCACCCTCGATCAAGACCTTTTCGCCGATCCGCAGTCCGCCCAGGGGCCGAATTTCAGTTCGGTCTTCGTATCGCAGCGGCAACAGGACGAGAAGATCGGCGACGCGTTCAACGCCCAGGCGCAACAGCCGCTCCGCGATCCGCGGTCCGACACCCTTCAGCACGGCAACCGGTTTCGCCAGAGCCGAGCCGGCACTCGCGGCGCGATCAGACAACCAGGATGGCGTCCATTTCGACCGCCGCCACCTTTGGCAGCGCCGCCACGCCCACGGCGGCTCGCGCGGGGAAGGGTTCCTGGAAGTACTGCGCCATGATCTCGTTGACCCGGGCAAAATGGCCGAGATCCGTGAGATAGACGGTGAGCTTGACAATGTCGCCGAGCCCGCCGCCGGAGGCTTGTGCCACGGCGGAGAGATTATCGAATACCTGGCGAATCTGGGCATCGATATCGCCTTCCACCAGTTCCATGGTCCGCGGATGCAACGGGATTTGCCCGGACAGGTAAACCGTGTTGCCGGAACGAACGGCTTGGCTGTAGGTACCAACGGCGCCCGGTGCGGCGTCAGTCTGAATGCGATGAAATCCCATGCTGCTACGCCGGAGTCCTGAAGACGCGGACCACGCCCGGGTTGGTGCGAATGCTGCGAATGACCTGTGCAAGATGACGCCGGTCGCGCACATTGAGCCTGAACAGCAACGTCGACTCGTCAGCGTCGGTCTCGACGTTGACATGACCGATGTTGCTCAACGTCGCGGAGATACGGCCCGCTACCTCGGCCAGCAATCCCACGCGGTTCAGGGTGCGCACCTGAATCTCCGACTGGAACTCGCCCTTGATGCCCTGGCGCCAATCCACCGGAATCCACTTGGTGGGGTGCTTGCGGTACGTGGACACGTTGCGGCAGTTGACTCGATGGATGATCACCCCGCGGCCGCTGGACATGAATCCGACGATGTCATCGCCGGGTATGGGGTTGCAGCAACCCGCATAGGTCACCAGAAGTCCTTCGGTACCGGCAATATCCAGCGGTTTTCGCTCTGTCGCGGCCTCATCATCTTCACCCAGCTGTTGGGCGAGCATGCCCGCAACCACCGGTGCCAGGCGCTCGCCGAGGCCGAGTTGTTCGTAGACTTCATTCATCGCCGACTCGCCGAGTTCGCCGAGGAGACTTCCGGTCTGGGCTTTTCGCAATCGGCGAAGGTCCAGCGAGTAGGGTCTGAGCGCTTGGCTGAGGAGTTGCTTGCCGAGTTCGCGTGCTTCGTCCCGCTTCAGGTTCTTGAGATAGGCGCGAATGGCGTTGCGAGCTTTACCGGTGGTAACGAAATTGACCCAAGATGGATTGGGTCGAGCCGACCGGGCCGTCACGATTTCCACCGTATCGCCGTTGCCGAGTGCGGTATTGAGCGGGACCTCACGCCGGGAAATCTTCGCGGCGACGCAACGATTGCCGACATCGGTATGAACCGCGTAGGCGAAATCCACCGCCGTGGCGCCACGGGGCAGGCGCAGGATATCGCCCCTGGGCGTGAATACGTACACCTTGTCCGGGAATAGATCCGCCTTGACCGTTTCCAGAAATTCCTCGGAATTGGCGGCGTGCTGCATTTCCATCAGGTTGTGGAGCCACTCCCGGGCTCTGGCTTCAGCGCCGTGGGTCTTTTTGTCCACGGCCTTGTACTGCCAGTGGGCGGCGATCCCGCGCTCGGCGAGCTGGTCCATTTCTTCGGTCCGTATCTGCACCTCCAGCGGCATGCTCTTGGGGCCGAACAGGGTGGTGTGCAACGACTGGTATCCGTTGACCCGCGGAATCGAGATGTAGTCCTTGAACCGGCCGGGCATCGGCTTGTAGAGCTCGTGCACGAGTCCGAGGAGCCGGTAGCATGTGTCGACATCCGCGACGACGATTCTCACGCCGAATACATCAACGATTTCGGAGAGGCTGATGTGTTTCCGGCGCATCTTGGAGTAGATGCTGTAGAGACGCTTCTGGCGGGCGGCAAGGCGGGCATCGATGCTGCGTTCGGCGATCTTCCTGTTCAGGTTGGCGACGATCTTGCGCAGAAATTGCCGCTGACTGCCGCTGGCACGGCGCAGGGCGCGATCCAGAACCCGATAGCGAAACGGCGTGAAAGCCTTGAAACCCAGATCCTCAAGTTCCACCTTCAAGCTGTACATTCCGAGGCGGTTGGCGATCGGGGCGTAAATCTCCAGCGTCTCCCTGGCGATGCGGCGCCGCTTTTCGGAGGGCAGGGCATCGATCGTGCGCATGTTGTGGGTGCGGTCGGCCAACTTCACCAGTATGACGCGCAGATCCTGAACCATGGCGAGGAGCATCTTGCGGAACGATTCCGCCTGGGCTTCGGCGGCACTGTCGAAGCGAAGCTTGTCCAACTTGCTGACGCCGTCCACCAGCAGGGCCACATCCTCGCCAAATCGCGCGTTGATGTCCGCAAGCGTGCAGGCCGTGTCTTCGAGCACGTCGTGGAGCAGAGCTGCCTTGATGGTGCCGGCATCGAGATGAAGATTCGCGAGGATTCGTGCGACGGAAACGGGGTGCGAGATATAGGCCTCGCCGCTCAGCCGGTCCTGCCCCTTGTGGGCCGCCGCAGCGGCCTCGTAAGCGTCGAGGATACCGGGTAGTTCACTCTCGGGGAGATAGCCCTCCAGCGTCCTCATGAGTTCCGCAAGATGGTCTTCCCGCCACACCGACGGCAGACGCTCCCTGATTGCGGCCGAATAGTCCATGCGAGCTCCCACCTCTCGCGGCGAGCGATGGCATCGCTCGTCAGTCGCTGATGAATATGTTGCTGGGGAGGAGCAAGTCTCCGGGAAGCGTCGACGGGGTCTGGTCCACGTCAAGCAGGTCCTCTGGCGGTCGATCGCGTTCCGTGAGAATCGACTCGGTCACGAACCCTTCAGCCACCTCGCGCAGCGCGACGACGGTCGGTTTGTCGTTTTCCCAGGGCACCATGGGTTCGGCGCCGTTGGCCAGTTGCCGGGCGCGCTTGGCCGCCACCAGCACCAGCTGAAACATGTTCGTCACATTATCCATGCAATCCTCTACGGTAATCCGCGCCACGCCGAAACCCTCCCGGGAGTCATTCCACTGCCATTCCTTTCGCGAGTGTACTGCAAGCAAGCTTGTAGCCGCTACATTTGCGAAGTGGGTGCGAAGTGGGTGCGCAGTGGGCGTAGCTGCATCGAACGTCCCGGATGGGTCGGCACGGGCGCGGGCGACGGGCGAGCGGAATCGCGTTGCGGCGTGCGATTTAGCGTTGTCCAATGCGAACATGATGCTGAACTGGGGCGAGCGCCGTGTTTCTGGTCACGTCCGAGGGAATTGTCCTTGCGGACCCCATCAGCCCCGGATTCGCGGAATGGCTCAAGGGTGAGTTCGAGCAACGGTTCGGCGTCCCGGTCCGGTACGTCGTCTACAGCCACTTCCACTGGGACCACGCGTCAGGCGGCGATCCGTTCCGCCGCACGTCGAACCGCCGGGTTGTCCGCGCGGTGCGCTTCGCCCCGGCCGTCGAGAATCGCATCGAATCCGGCCACCGCGGATTCCAGGCGATCATTGATCAGCACATAGTCGAACCGGTTCCATTGGGCCATGTCGGTCAACGCGTCCCGTAACCGCCGGCCGATGTTCTGCTTCGAATCCGTTCCACGGTCCCGCAATCGCCGCTCCAGTTCCGCTCGGTCCGGGGGCAGGATGAAGACGCTGACGGCGCTGGATTCCCGGGATCGGATCTGTTCGGCGCCCTGCCAGTCGATTTCCAGCAACACGGTCTTGCCCGCCTGGCGCAACGATTCCACCGAAGCCCGGCTGGTGCCGTACCAGTGGTCAAAGACCCGCGCCGATTCCAGGAAAGCATCCTCGAAGGTCATGTCCCGGAATCGTCGCTCGTCGACGAAGCAATAGTCCTCGCCGTCAACTTCCCGTGGGCGCGGCGGCCGAGTGGTATACGAAACCGAGAATGCCAGCTCCGAACGCCGGCGCAGTGCCTCGCGTACCAGCGTGGTCTTGCCCGCGCCGGAGGGCGCGGAGATGACGATCAGCCCACCCCGGTCGTTAGCCCGCATGGCTCAACATGCTACGTACATCGGTGAGTTATCCCGGTTAGCCGTCATCCGGTCACTCCAGGTTTTGTACCTGTTCGCGGATCTGTTCGATCAGGACCTTGAGTTCCACGGCATCGCGGGTCAGTTCGGCATCCTGAGCCTTGGACGTCAGCGTATTGGCTTCCCGGTTGAGTTCCTGCACGAGGAAATCCAGCCGCCTGCCCATGGGTCCGGCCCGCTCCATGACCGCCTGGACCTCGCGAATGTGCCCCGCAAGCCGGTCGATCTCCTCGGAGATGTCCAGTCGCTGCGCCAGGTGCACCATCTCCTGTTCAAGCCGTTGCGGGTCGGCATCGACGGCAAACCGTTCCAGCCGCCGCATCAGACCGTGCCGATAGCGGTCCTCTGCATCTCCCATTCGTGGCTCGATGCCGGCAATGATGTCAGTCATCATGTCGCAACGTTCGCGGATCGCCGCCACCAATCGAGCGCCCTCCCGCCTTCGCGCCGCGATCAGCGATTCGAGCGCACTGCCCAGGGCCTCGGCCACCGCCGATTCCATGTCGGCAGGTTCATAGGACACTTCCTCCACCGCCCCCGGCCAGCGCAGCACGTCGCCGACCGTAAGCGACTCGGCGTCGGGAAACCTTTCGCGCACTCGCCGCTGCAGGGACGCCAACCCCGCAACCACATCCTCGCTCAACTCGGCGCCGGGGCGTTGGTCCCGGTCCCGGTTGACGGTCAGCGTGCAGTCGACCTTGCCGCGCGTCAGCGCGCCATCCACCGTGGCCCTGCAGGCCGGTTCGAGCGACTTGAGGTTGCCGGGCAAGCGGATACCGATCTCCAGGAACCGGTGATTCACACTGCGCAGTTCCCAAACCAGCCGAAACGGCGCAACCCATGCCTGCGCGCTGGCGAAACCGGTCATGCTGCTTGCCATGTTCAAACCCGTCGATACCGTTCAGGAGCCGCCCCCGTCGATCAAGAGCCGACACGGGCGTGCGCAAGTCTAACCCGAATATCCGACCAATCTCCTGCCGCGGCTGACGATTTCCCATGTCGCTCGAACATCCGGGTTAGGATACGCGTAGTACGCCTACCGGCCTCAACGATGAATGATGTTCCACCGTCTTACGGGGCCATAAGTATCCGGCCCAGCGGACGCAAGCCGAGCGAAATGCGCGCGGTCCGTTTCCGCGCGGACTACGTGACCCACGCCGAAGGTTCCGTGCTCACCGAGTTCGGCGGCACGCGCGTGCTCGTGACGGCAAGCGTTGAGAAGCGCGTTCCGCCGTTTCTCAAGGGGCGTAATGAAGGTTGGGTGACGGCCGAGTACGGCATGCTCCCCGGCGCGACTCACACCCGCGGCTTCCGGGAAGCTGTCCGCGGCAAACAGAGCGGACGCACGGTCGAGATTCAGCGGCTGATCGGGCGCAGCCTGAGAGCCGTGGTGGACCGTGCTGCGTTGGGGGAACGGACCATCACCGTGGACTGCGACGTTCTGCAGGCCGACGGCGGGACACGCACCGCCGCCATTACCGGCGCCTATATCGCCCTGGTTCTCGCGGTGGAGAATCTGATGCGGGCCGGCAAGCTGAAGCAGAACCCGATCCACGGCCAGATCGCCGCCGTTTCGGTAGGAATCTACCGGGGCGAACCGGTTTTGGATCTGGACTACGCCGAGGACGCCGAAGCGGAGACGGATATGAACGTGGCGATGAACGAGGCAGGCGGGTTTATCGAGGTGCAGGGTACGGCGGAAGGCCATGCCTTCCATCGCGGCGAGTTGGACCGCCTGCTGGACCTGGCTGCGCAAGGCATTCGCGATTTGATCGAGCGGCAGGCCGAGGTTCTGGCTCGGTGAGCGGCGTTCCCGGCCGCTGGGTCTTCGCCAGCGGCAATGCAGGCAAGTTTGCGGAGTTTCGGGAGTTGCTGGCGCCCTCGGGCATCGAACTGGCGTCCCAGCGGGATTTCGGGCTCGAATCGCCGGAAGAAACGGGCCAGAGTTTCGTGGAGAATGCGCTGCTGAAGGCGCGCCATGCAGCCGCCGCGACCGGAATGCCGGCGATCGCGGACGATTCCGGACTGGTCGTGGACGCACTGGGAGGTGCGCCGGGCATACGGTCGGCGCGCTTTGCCGACGGTGGGCAGGCCGCCAACATCGTCAAACTGCTGCACTTGCTGGAGGACGTACCTGAACACCGGCGCGGTGCTCGATTCTGCTGTGTGGTGGTGGCGCTCAGGCGCTGGGATGACCCGATGCCGCTGGTGGGTTCAGGGGTGTGGCACGGACGCATCGTCCGCAAACCACGGGGAACGTCGGGCTTCGGGTACGATCCGGTTTTTCTCGATCCGGTACTGGACGCAACAGCGGCCGAACTACCCGCCGAAGTCAAGAACCGCATCAGCCATCGAGGCCAGGCAATGGCGCAGATCGAGAAGGCGCTCAGAACCCTGGCCGGCGCGAGTTGAAACCGAAGATCGGTTAGGTATGCAGGCTCGCGCCGCAGCGTTGTCCAATGAGAACATGATGCTGAACTGGGGCGAACGCAGTGGTCCTGTGCAGCAGCGTGTCGTTTGATTGTTGCGGGCATGATTGCGGACTCCGCATCGTTGGTCAAGGATCGTTGTGTAGCGTTGGTGGCGGTTCCAAGGGCTCCCGAGTTCCGTGTTTGTCCGCTTTGGAGCCTCCGTTGCGAGCGGTTTTATGCCAGGCTGGTACGCCGGTTTTCGATGGAAGGACGCTCGCTCGGGGACGGAGGGCGTAGCCCGAGTGAGCCGAGCGAGCGTGGCCCTCGGCGGTGCACATCGTTCCGCCCGCGTCACGCTGCACAGTGCAATTCGGACTCAATGGCTTTGAACAGGTCCCGGCGGGCGTCGTTAACGCGTCCGACCGCGTCCAGGTCACTCACGGCGTACGCGATCCGATCCAGTTCATCGAAGCTGGCGCCGTCCTTGAGGTAGCGCCGCGCGTCGGGAAGGGACTTCAGCTTCTCGTAGGGCGTGGTCACGTCCTGGCGTCGGTACTTGCGGCGCACCTTGCCGCCTTCGTCGCGGTATTCGGTGGCGAACAGACAGGGACGGTGGAAGTTCAGGAATGGCGATAGCTCGCACAGCGCGAACCGGTTGACGATTTCGGCGAAGCGCTGCGGGATGTGGTCGTGGCCGAACCACTTGCGCACGACATGCGCGTTCTTGCCCTCGACCAGTGCGTTGTCGTTCGAGTGCCGCGCCCGCGACTTGGTGAACTTCTGGATGTGCAGCTTGTTCAGCAGCGCCGCCACGCGGTGGTTGATGTACTCCGACCCGTTGTCCGCGTGGAATGCGGCCACTGCGAACGGGAACAGCGACAGCAGGGCTTCAAGCAGCGGCACCAGGAACCTTTCCGAGATGCCCGGCACGGCCCCTACGTATTCGTACTGCGTGACCTCGTCGACGACATTGATCAGGTACAGACCCTTGACGCCGTCGCGGTCGCCCTGGTGGACGGTGTCCACGCGCAGGTGCCCCGGCTCCCCCCGCGGGTCCGGCGCCTCACGCAGCGCGATGCCGACCGTTGCCGCGCGCGTCTTCGTCCATACCGTGCGCTTCGTCAGGTACGTCTTCGACGCCCGCAGGTTGTAGACATGGCTGCCCGAGATGCCCGCCAGCCGTTCGAAGCGCACCTCGCCGAACACCTCGCACTGGCGGCGAAGCAGTTCGCAGGTGGCCAGCCCGGACATCTGGCCGAACGCCTCGTCAACCGTCGCCAGCAGCCGGATGTCCACCGCCGTGTACCGACGCTCGAACGGCCGACCGCGATTGCCGCCGCGACGGTCCTCAACCCTGCCAGTCTCCCGCCACTGCCGGATCAGGCGGTCAATCTGCACCGCCGATAGGCCGGTTGTCTTGGCCAGAAAGCGGCGCACGGTACCCTTGTCGCGCTTGCCCAATATCCTGTAGCGGAGCCGACCGAGCAACTCGCTCACGAAGGCGTAGGCGCTCGACCGGTCCTGATGTTTGTAGTCCACAGCTTCGTTGCCTTCGACGAAGGCCCGAACCTGCTCCATGGTGCGCAGCCGATGGCTCTGTAGTGTCACGATCATCCTCCCATGATCCATGACACGCCCGCTTCAGCATCACTTCGCGTTGGAATCAGCCCTTTCGTTCAGCATCATCTCGCGTTGGACAGTTCTGCCGCTTGTCTTCCCGCAAGCGTGGCAGTATGCTCTCGCGCCGTTCCCAATTTGAGTGTTTGACGATGAGAGCCGACATTCATCCGGCATACGCCGATATCAAGGTGACCTGCGGTTGCGGCAACGAATTCACCACCCGGTCCACGCTGGGCAAGGATCTTCGCGTGGAAATCTGTTCCGCTTGCCACCCGTTCTACACCGGCACGCAGAAAATCGTTGACACGGGCGGTCGCGTGGACAAATTCCGCAAGCGCTACGCACGTTCCTCTGTTGCGCGCGAGCAACGTTAATCTGCCCAAATGTACCCCATTTGGCCCCCCTGGGGGCGCCATGGCCTGCTATAATGCCGGGCTGTGGTGGGCTTTACGGCTGGCCCGCATAACTCTCTGATCTTCGTCGCATGGGCGCCACCGCGAGCGGGTCGGCGGCCGGGGATTTGTGAGCGATGCCGGCCAATTGCCCGTGCCAGGCGCATCCACGGTAACCTCGTCCGTTCTTGGCCGGGGACGGCCATGAAAAATCCGAGGGAACGCGACGTATGAGCGAGAGGCACTACAGGATTGTTGAAGCCAATTCCGGCGAAGCGCTGGACCTGCAGCTTCGCAACGGAACGGACGGGCCCAGTGTCGTCGGCATCTCCGCGCTGTACAAGAACCAAGGTGTGTTCACCTACGACCCCGGCTTCGGCGCCACGGCCTCCTGCTCCAGCACCGTCACGTACATCGACGGCGAGCAGGGAATACTGCGATACCGGGGCTATCCGATCGAGCAACTCGCGAAGCGTTCCAGTTTCATCGAAGTCGCGTATTTGCTGCTCTACGGGGAGCTGCCGACCAAGCCTGAACTGGAAGAATTCGAAGTCGCGATTCGCACGCACACGATGCTCAACGAGTCGTTCCTGCGTTTCTTCAACGGCTTCCACCACGATGCCCATCCCATGGCGATGGTCTCCGGCGTTGTCGCCTGCATGTCGGCCTTTTACCACGACAGCATGGACATCCTCGACGCCAGACACCGCGACATTTTCGCGCACCGAATTATCGCGAAGATTCCGACCATCGCCGCCGCAGCCTACAAGCATGCCCTGGGGCAGCCCTTCGTCTATCCCCAGAACCAGCTCGACTACTGCAGCAACCTGCTGAACATGCTCTACTCCGTACCGCCGGCCGCTTACGAGGTTGACCCGGTTGCGGCGGAAGCCCTTGACTTGCTGTTCATCCTTCACGCGGATCACGAACAGAACTGCAGCACGTCCACGGTACGGCTCGCGGGTAGCTCGGGAACCAATCCCTACTCGGCCATTTCCGCGGGAATCTCCGCGCTTTGGGGGCCCGCCCACGGGGGGGCCAACGAGGCGGTGATCAATATGCTGGAGGAAATCCGCGAACCGAGCCGCATCAGGGAGTACGTGGCCCGAGCCAAGGATCGCAACGACCCATTCCGACTGATGGGTTTCGGGCATCGCGTCTACAAGAACCACGATCCCCGAGCAACGATCATTCGCCAGATGTGCCACCGTGTGCTGGAGAAACTCGGCCGGGCCAGTGACGGCCCGCTGTTCGAGTTGGCGCTGGAGTTGGAACAGATTGCCTTGCAGGACGAATACTTCATCGAGAAGAATCTGTACCCGAACGTGGACTTTTACTCCGGAATCATCTATCAGGCGCTGGGCATTCCCAAGTCCATGTTTACCGTCATGTTCGCCATCGCTCGCACCGTGGGTTGGGTGTCGCACTGGAGAGAGATGGTGCGCGATCCCGAGTCGCGTATCGGCAGGCCGCGGCAGCTCTACATCGGGCCGGACCAGCGGGACTACGTGCCCGTCGACGCCCGCTAACCGGGGCATCTCGCCAATACCGGTCCGTACCGCGGGCGCAGCTCGTCACGAGCAGGTATGTTCGCCGGGCCATGACCGGCCGTCCCGTACCGCCGAGACGCCGTCGCCCCTTTGACGCCCGGGCCGGACAACGGGGGACGTGCCGCAGTCAATACGGAGGTCCCACGGTAACGCGCTTGTTGAGCGACTGCGGCTGCTCCGCCTCATCCACCACCGCCATGGCAAAATCCGCCTGGGTAATGGTGCGTTCGCCTTGTGCGTCGAAAAGCACGTCCTCTTCTCCCAACCGGTACGCTCCGGTGCGCTCACCGGCAATCATGCCACCGGCTCCGGGTGGCGGGGTCATCACCGCCCATTGCACACCGTTGGAAGCACGGTACGCCTCGATGGCGCGCCAATGACCGAAGGCATTGCCGTGCGCGGCCGTGCCCTCCTGGAGTTCCGGGTTATCCAGACCCCATACACCATTGACCCGCAACGTGGTTCCGCCGCTGATCTGGATGACTCGCGGCGCCGCCTCCCCCAGCGCTTCGGCTGCCTGAAGAAATGTCTCCGCGGCTCGACTGGTCACCGCCTCTTCCGGCGTATTGCCCGGGCCGATTCCGCGCACCGCAATGACCACCGCATCGGCGCCCGGAATGATCTCAAGCATCGACTCCAGGCTGGTGACATCACCGCGGACGGCGGAAAAATTGGGGTCATCGACCTCCATGTCGCCGCGGGATACGCCGATGACCTGATGTTCCCGCTGCAAGGCTTCGGCGACGACAACACTGCCTACGCGCCCGGTGGCGCCGTAGACGACGATCGTCTCGGCTCCGGCCTGCAACGCCGTCAAACCGGCAAGGCCGCACAGTAATTTCATCAGTCTCGCACAGGCGGTGTGTTTTGCGGTCATGAGATTCTCCCTGTTTTCCCTTGGATAGCGCCCCGATGCGGCCATGTTACGACGAAGTTCCCGAATTCGTACATTCCCAGCCGACCATCTTCACGATGGTTCGGGTGCGATCGTTCGGCAATTCGGTGCGTGGGAGCACCGGGTTAGAATGAATCTGTTCCGAATATGGTTGCGGAACAGGTTGCGCGTTGGGATAAGGGTAAATCGTAAGAAGTGTGGAAAGCGAGCGATGCCGGTCAGTTTTGGATGCCATGAATCGTACGTTCGCGAGGCGGATTATTCATGAGCGGTCCCCGCTGGCGGATGTGGTTGGATCAGCCGCAAAATGTGCCTTTTCGCCGCGCGCTCTATCGGATTCACCTTTGGGTGGGAATCGCGACCGGCCTCTATATTCTCATGATGAGCCTGTCCGGGAGCGCTGTCGTATTTCGGCGTGAACTCACCCGCTGGCTGATGCCGCCTGACGGTGACTTCGAGGCCGGTTTTCCATTGGCATTGCGCATCATGGAGTGGCTGGTCGATCTGCACGACAATCTCCTGGCCGGGCCCGTGGGGCTTCGTTTTACTGTTTGGCTGGGCGATAACAGGCGTCTATTTTGCGTTTCCCGAGCCCTTCGAGTGGTTCTTCAATACCTTCGATGACGATCCGGCGGATTTCCAACGACCTGGCGAAGGGATTCTGTTGCTCCTCATTCAATGGCATTTTGGTCGCTTCGGCGGACTCGGCATCCGCATTCTCTGGGTCACGCTCGGCCTCGTGCCCGCAATACTTTTTTTCACGGGCTTCACGGTCTGGTGGAAGCGGATCGGCGACCGCAGCAGGAAGAGCGGTTAGATAGTCGGGTCAGGGCGCCGGCCAGATCATCAGGCCGTCCTGATCGAGGAGTCCCATCTCCCCCAGCTTCTGAACTGCATCGGCGCCGGCGCGCCCGGGGGGCGAGCCGTTGAGGTTCGCCGCCGGCTGGATATTCATCGACTCGAACGTACCTTTAGCGATGTCGATCATGTCGGTGAAACGCAGATTCGACTTCATCGGACCGTCGTTAACCTGTACCGCGCGGGGCCAGAACAACGGTTGATTTCTGATATGGGTCCACCCGATAACCTTGATGGTGTCGCCGACGGCGAACTCGTCACTGGAGAATCCGTACTGTTCCTGGATTTGCACCGGATGGCTGACGAGACGCATCCTTTCCCCCGCCGTGAGCGCACCACCGGCAATCTCCACGTCCATGGTGATATGAGGGTTGCCCCAATTGATACTGACGATGGTCGCTTCAAAGGTGATCGTATCGGCCCCGAAGGCACCGAATTCCGCCTGGGTGTTGTGGTGTGCGTGAGCGGAAATCGCGCCCAAGAACGCCACGAGAGCCATCGGCCAAGCATGTCTAATCATCACTCGTCTCCACGCGGGTCGTTTCCGTAGCCGGTCAGGAACAGCGCGGCGCTTTCCAGCGAACACGGCGCATGTACCAGCTCTCGGTCGGCGAGCTTGTCCATTGGATAGTCCATGACGACGGGTTCGGCCAGGTACACGGGATCCGTGACCGTGATGAGTATTCTCAGGCTCTTGCCGTCATCCGACAGGGAATAGCGCTCGAGCAGGTGTTTCCGGTCGCTGGAGTGGATACCCGCGTGAGTGCCCCACGGGTCGGGCGCGAAATTCGTCGTTTCGACGACCAGTTCCTCACCTTCAAACCGGCCGATGGAATGGCCGAGACGAGAGGGGGGGGCCGGCGGATGATCGGGATCCAGATAAACGACCCGCGGCTCATCGCGCAACTCGCCCGTCAGCACGATCGTCTTGTCATCCGGTCGGGTGATCTGAATGGGGTAGGGGAGTATGGTGAATCGAGGCGGTCCCGGCTCGTCGCAGGTCACCTGCGGATTGGTAGCCGGATCGAAGTTTTCGACCAGCGATCGCCCCGCCGCGGTATAGGGCCAATCCCGCGGGGGTGAATAGGTCCCGCCGAAACTCCAGGAGCGCTTCCACAGACCGGTAAAGTCCGTCGAGGGCAGCACCTCGGGTGCTTGCCCCGCCGATGTCGGGTTGAAGCCGACGCGGATTCCGTCCTCTTTCTCGGCCCAATTCAGCCCGCTGAAATAGCGGTTCGGATCCCTGTCAGCGGCCCCTTCCCAGGTGATTCGATCGCCGGGCTTGAAGGTTTCCGGCGACCAACCCCGGTCCGCCATGCCGGGTGGGTGCAACAACTCGATCGTGTACTCGGCAACCTCGCCCTGTGGATTGGGCGCCGCGATCTTCAGGTAGACATGGGGCATGACCCACCGGTACTCGGACACGACCCCGGAGTGCACCTCAATCTTGTCGCGATCCAGATTGTTGTGGGAGTGATGGGCGCTCGCGATCACCGGTACGAGTAGTGCCGTTTTGAGAAGGACCGGAATTGTTGATCTGCTGGATTTCATCGTCCGATACCACCCATATTGGTAACGGTTCACCCCACTGTCAAATGACGGCGGCGGAGACTGGCTCGCGGTCCCCCTTCGGGATGACGACTACGGGATTGAATGCCAAGGTCCACAACGAATTTCCGCTGGTGGCTCCTCATGGCGGGACTTTTACCACGGGCTGCCAGGGCTCCGACGCCAGCAGCGCCTGCATCCTCGCTTTGAGTTCCCGATAATTCCGCGCTGCGTCCCCGGATAATTCGTCGGCCAACAGGTTGACGTGTTCGTAGGGATCCACCCGCAGATCGTAGAACTCCTCCACGCCGCCGATGACCAGGAGCTTGTGCGATGCGTTCCTTATCGCCTCGGACGGCGGCAGGCCATGTCCGAACGCATCCGCGTAGGCGAACTCCCTCGCCGGCTCCGCGTTCGCATCATGCAGTAGCGGTGCGAAGCTGATGGAATCGAAGCCGCGATCGTCCGGCACGGTGCTCTCAACGTCGATCCCCGCAAGCTCCAGGAACGTTGCAAGGAAATCCACCGTATTCACCAGGGCGTCGTTGACCTGGCCGCCCGCGATGCCCGGGCCCGCGACCATAAACGGCACGTTCATGCCGCCTTGATAGACCGTGCCCTTGCCGCGCCCTCTCTCGAAGGGGGGCTGGATAACCCCACCGGACGTTCCGTTGTCGCCCAGAAAGATGATGTAGGTATTCTCCCGCTGCGCTTCGGTGAGCGTGCCCAGCAGGCGGCCGATCTCGGTGTCCATCGCCTCGAGCATCGCCTTGAAGTACGGATGCGGGTTGTCGTTCACATCGTCGCTGTAGGGATCCAGATTTCTCGCATCGCTATGGAGCAGTTCCAGGGGCGGCAGGTGATAGGGTGAATGCGGCAGGTTAAACGAGAGGAAGGCGAACCACGGGCGGGTCCCGTCGCGTCGCTTCAGCCAGTTCACCGCTTCGTTCACCTTGTCCGTCGGGGCGTACACGGTGGACCCGTCCGTCGACCGGCCGTTGATCGACTTCGAGAAGGCGAAAAAACTCTCGAACCCGCCAACGCCGCCACCCGCAAAGTGGTCGAAGCCGGCCCGGTTCGGGTGATCCGCATAGCCGTTACTCGCATCGGCCAGATGCCACTTTCCGAAGGCCGCCGTCTCGTAACCCGGATCCGGGTCGGCCTTCAGCGCCATTGGCAAGGTGAACTCATCCAGCGACAGTCCCGGCGGCGACTCCGGCGGGCTGGGCCGGTTGCGAATGCCTTCGGGATGAGCGTCGGCCGGTTTCTCCGGCACGACTTTGGGCGCGTCGGGCGGGGTCACGATGGGGCGGCCGATGCCCGTCCGAAATCCGTACCGACCCGTCATGATGGTCGCGCGGGTGGGCGAGCACACCGGCTGGGACCACATGTTCGTGAACCGAATGCCTTCCGCACACAGGTTGTCCAGCGTCGGCGTGACCGCCGTATTTTCGTTCAACGCATAGCACGACAGCGTCTCCGCGCCCATGTCGTCGCCCATGACGACGAGAAAATTCGGCGCGCCGACGGCCGTCGAAACGGGGACTGTCCCCAACAGGCATAGTAGCCTCGCGAGCCTGCCGACCGTTGCCCCGAAATGGCAAGAAAACATGACTCTATCGATCATGGTTTGTCCCCTGTAGAATTCTTTTGGCGGCACACGGCAAGGTGGTCCAAACGTAACTACCACACGACACGAACACCGATGCCAGAAAATAGAGTATAACTTGACGTACTTTTACAACAGCATAACGGGAAGTCGTTTGCCTATGCTTTCTCGCTATGTCCGCTCGGATGGCGTTATCATGTGGTGTAAGACATGATAGTGGTGACCAACACGCTTGACGGGCCAAAACCATCTGCCGACTAGGGGAACATCAATGGTCGTATCAATCCAACGGACCTTTTCCACCAAGCATTCCGCCCATCTGACGGCACTGGGATTGACAGTGGCTCTCGGCCTCGCCGTTACGCCGGCGGGACCGGCGCAGGCCCAGGAGGGGGGCGACGCGCTTGGCCGTGTGCTGGAGGAAGTCGTGGTCACGGCCCGAAAACGAGAGGAGTCGCTCAAGGACGTCCCTGTATCCATTTCCGTCATTTCGAGCGATTTCATCAACGAGTCCGGCATTCGCGATCAATACGACCTGTTCCAGCTAACGCCCGGCATCAATTACGGCGAGGAGCGCGACCGTAACGGCGCCCGACCGGGCGTACGCGGCGTGCAGGCCCAGAATCAGAACCCGCTGCGCCAGAAGGTCAGCGTGTTTATCGACGGCATGCCGGTATTGGGCAACATCGGTTCCATGCAGTTTGCCGGTCTCGAGCGCGTCGAGGTGCTGCGCGGGCCGCAGAGCACGGCCTTTGGCCGCGCGACGTTTGGCGGAGCGCTCAACTACGTGACAGCGGACCCAGGCGACACGTTCAACAGCGAGGTCTACGTGGGTACCTCGAATCAGGGTAGAAACCAGGTTCACGTCGGGCTGGACGGACCCATTGCGGACGGACTCGGCTATATGTTGAACATCTACACCGATGAATACGAAGGTGCGGACGAGTGGTTCTCGACCGATGGCTACAGGCTCGGTACCCGGAAGACGGATTTCGTCACGGGCAAGCTGAAGTGGGCGCCGACCAATAACTTCGATATGGAGGTGACGCTCTACTCCCTGGAGACCGATGACGGCCCGCCGGTCGAGCCGTACCTCTCCGAGGCGGCGCGTGACGCCTGCATGACCTACACGCTGCCTAACGGGCTCCCCTATATCAACGGCGATTTCAATTGCGATGTGTCCAGCACCCTCCCGCCCGGCGGTATCCCTCTCAATCACCACCCGGACGCCATCGTTGACCCGAACGAAGACCCGCTGCTCTACACTTGGGCGCGGGCGAACAGTGTGTTAAGTCCGGGTGCGCTTGTCGACCGGGATCGGGTGCAAGCCGAGTTCAATTTCTCGACAGGCGGCGGCAGCACGCTGCAGGTGCTGACGTCATATCAGGAAGAGACCTCGCAACGCTGGTTCGACAACGATCGAACGGGTCTGCCCGCAGAGATAGCGGTCGTGACGATGAGGGGAATGTCCGCGGCGACGCTGATTAATGTGCGCACCATGGCCGGCCCGCGAACCAACGAGGAGAAGTTCATCGACATTCGCTGGTTGTCGCCCGGCGATCGGCCGGTTCGCTGGCTGGTTGGCGCATCCGTGTTCGAATATGAATCGTTCAGTGCGCAATGGTTCGGCTATGCCGGTTACCTGCTCGGTCTCGAGGATGAACTCCAGGCCGCCTGGGAGGCGGACCCGAGAACCTCGCGTACGAGGTTCAACTCTGACGATCCCTGGCGGTACAGAAGCCGCGACAACGAGATAACAAAGAATGTCGGTCTGTACGGCAGCATACAGTGGGATATCTCGGATCGGACCACGCTCTCGGCCGAGGTGCGGCGCCAGGAGGATGACAATACTTCGCTGACTCCCGACGCGACATTCAACAACGTCGCCGAGTCGATCCAACCGCGCGTGGCGGTGACTCATGCACTTGACGACAACTGGTCGGCGTACGCTCAGTACTCGACCGGAACCAACCCCGCCGGCGTCAACCTGCCCTTCACGGATGAGGAGATGGCCGCTTCCCTGGCCGCCGCCAACGCCGCCGGGCATGTCGACTATGACGCCACGACGTACCTCTCATTCCAGGAAGAGGAAGTCACGAACTTCGAGATCGGTATCAAGGGTGGTGCGCTGGAAAACCGTCTGCAGCTCGCCGCGGCACTGTATACCATGGACTGGGACGACATCATCACGGGCGCTAACTTCTCATGGAACGGCGACTGGAATGATGGTTCCTACGGGACTGGTGCCTGGGCGGGAATGATCTTCACCGTCACCGGCAGCGGAATGGTGTTCATCAATGGCGGCCAGGGCGACCTCCTGGGGCTCGAGCTTGAGGGGAGCTACCGCCTCAACGAAAACTGGAACCTGAGGGGCGGCCTGACGGTGGCCAACAACACGTACAGCGAGTTCTGCGACGCGGCCACCGCCATCGATGACTTCGGCTTTGAGCCGACGCATACGGTCGCGGAGGATGGCGTCTTGTTCGACTGCGTGGATCTGTCCGGTTCGAAGATCACCCTGGGTCCGGAAAATACGCTGGCGCTCTCCGGGACGTATCGCGCCCCGTTGGGAGGTGGCGGTTGGGAGTGGTCGGCTCGTGCAGGGTTTCGCTGGGAAAGCGAGATCCATATGGACCCGGTCAATATCATGCAGATTCCTCCCGTGTCCGTGTGGAGCGGCTCGGTGAACTTTAGCAACGACAACTGGGAGATTACGCTTTTCGGAAACAACCTGACCGATGTGGATACGCCTCGCTCCACCATCAATCTCGACGACGATCCCAACATTTGCGGTACGTCCCGGGGGTGCGATGAGTACAACTTCCGTCTCCGGCTACGCACACCCCGGGAGATCGGGGCGCGGCTCAGGTATCGGTTCTGACCTATCCGGCGCGTTCAAGGAGTTTTGATGAATTTGATGAAAGCGCTGCTCGGCTTCATCGACAGCGCGGTGGAGTCGGAGATCGACGGCAAGCCGTTTCGGTTCACCGTGACCAACGCGGTGAAGATGATGATCTGGTCGCTGGCATGCGGCATCGGACTCGCTAACGCACAACCAGCCACGCCAAACTTCCTTTTCATTTTTATTGACGACCAGGCCTGGGATGCCACCTCGGTGCAAATGCTGCCCGGCGAGGACTTTAGCCGCACACCGGGCTACAGGATGCCCAACCTGGAGCAAATCGCAGAACAAGGCATGATTTTCTCCCAAGCCTATGCGACACACCCCAAGTGCGAAGGGTCAAGGTCCGCCCTCCAGATGGGGCGCACGTCGACCAGCCTCAACGCAGTTGACAAGTTCGCTGACAATTGGAGTGCGCCTCCCACCGATTCGATCGCCAATGCACTCAAGCGCGCGAACCCCTCCTACCGTGCTGCTCACTTTGGCAAATGGCAGTGGCCGGCGCCGTACACTCCTGACGCCATGGGCTACGACATGAGCGACGGCGTTACGATGAACGCAGACGGCACCTCGCAAGACCCGAACGACCCGAAATTGACGTTTGGCATTACCCATCGTGCCGAGGACTTCATGGATGATCAGGTAGCGGAAGGGCACGCGTTTTATCTCCAGCTTTCTTACTATGCGACGCACGGCCCCGACCAGGCCCTGGCTTCCACTCTCGAGAAATACAGCGGTGATGGCGCCGTCAGGGCGGCTATGACCGAAGATCTCGATACCAACATTGGAGCACTGCTCGAAAAGCTGGATGATCTCGGCATCACCGAGAGCACCTATGTGATCTACATGGCAGACAATGGCATGAACTCAGGAATTTTAAAGGGTGGCAAAGCCCTTTTGGATGAAGGTGGCCTGCGTGTGCCGCTCGTTGTCAGTGGTCCCGGAATAAGCGGCAATGTTTACAGCAATGTACCTGTTGTCGGCTATGACATTTACGCGACCATCATCGACTTTGTCGCCCCTGGCTTTGGCTTGCCGAAGGGTGTTGAAGGCGGTAGCTGGAAATCCGTGTTGCTAAACGGCGGGAAAGGCCGAGTAGAGCGTCCGATCGACCGCATGGTCTGGCATCACGATGTCGAAATTACCCATCCCCAAACTGCCATGCGCAAAGGCGACCATAAGCTTGTCTACTATTGGGACACGAGAGAAAGTTTTCTTTATGACCTGTCCACGGATTTGACTGAGAGCAACAACCTTGCCGAACAGCACCCAGCGATAGCAGAGGAGATGCTTGCTGAACTGATGGCACACGTGAAAGCCGGCATAGATGCCCCCCGCTATGCCTTATTGGAAAGTGGACAGCATGGTGCGGAAGATACTCGCCCGCCGGGGCGTCGCGGCATGGGCGGTATGGGCGGCGGATAACGTAGAACGCACGCGACTCTTGCGGGCGCGACCGGCCCGGCGGCGATCTTCACCCGACTATCCCGACTATTCCTCGCCCGCCAACACCCTCCCCAGCGCCGACTCCGGCGGATACTCGGAGAGCTCGATCGGGACGCCCTGCGGGTCGACAATGTACGAAAAAATCGCCTGGGAGCCACTCGTGCGCGTTTCCGTCGGGTTCGCGCCGCGGCCTTCGTACATCGCTTTAACAAACTCCATGCCTTCGACCTGGATTCCGAAGTGAGTGAGCCCCGCCGGAAGATATTCGTTCGCGGGATTGAGTTCGAGGAACGTGTCCTCGCTGACTTTCAGGTGCATCAGCGTCATCTGACCTTCAGCGTTCTCCAGGCTGAACGTTTTCTCGAAACCCATCGTCTCCGTATAGAAAGCGGCAGATTCGTCCATGTCGTCGACGGCGATGCCGACGTGATTGAGCAAAATGACACCGGGGCCGTTGTTCTGACCTGTATTCGTCTCGATCAATTGCCCGGCCAGGGCTCCGAGGACGAAAATAAAGAGAGCGCGCATGGTCATCACCTCTCAAAAAATCGTTGTTTATCCGTTGGCAATAACGTTCTGGCGCAGCGATCTATCAGGTGGTTCCAGCACTAGTCACCCGTGTTGACTGGACGGGGGACGACAAATACTCGCAGTAGTTTCTCGCCAAAGACACGGAAAGGGTAAATGAATTGCCCGACAAAAGTTTTCGGAAAAGCGTCCACGCCCACGAATCCAAGCTTCAGGTCTCCGTGAGTTTCTTCCGGCATATACGCGGTACCGTATAACCAGTCCCACATGGACAGTGCGCTGCCGTAATTCACATTTCGGTTGGGGTCGATGTCGATCGAATGGTGCCAAATATGCATTTGAGGGCTATTGACGATGTATTTCAGCTTACCGATCGGAACGTAAACATTCGCATGGGTGAAGTAACACAGAAAGGCTGTGCAGAAATTCATCAGCCCGATCTCTACGACGTTGAAACCAATGATCCCCAGGGTGATATAAGAAAACAGGCTCAGCCAAAGGTGTTCAAGCCAGTGCAGACGCTGGGCGTTCATCACATCCAGTTCCAGTGCTGAATGGTGAATTTTGTGGAACTGCCAGAGAAAGTTGACATTGTGCTCAAGGCGATGAGCCCAGTACGAAGTAAACTCCGAAGCGAGAACCAGCAAGACGAAGCGCATCCATCCCGGCACTTCATCGATAACGTATACGAGCGGATATTCGGCATTAAATACGTTGGCCAGGAAGTCCTCGAACGGAAGCACGATCAATACGAACGCCGCGGCGCCGCCGATGAGATTGAACAGGGCAAAAGAGAACATGTTGTAAAACAGGTCCAGCCAGAATCCTTCCCTGAATCGCTTTTGAAATTTGCGCCAGGGTCGAAAGTGTTCGATCAGCAGTATGGCAATGAGGATAGACGGGCCGCCAATTAACGTGGCGGACCAAGTCGACATCACACTCTGCCAGCTCACCAACTGATGGTTCCAGGCAACGCTCAGCACCCCCTTTAGATACGGCCATGGGTTGCCGAAGTATTGGAAAAGAATCAGCAAGCCCGCACAGACCAGCACAAACAATGAAGTGGCAACCCAATCAATTGAGAATCTGGCAGAGGCTGATTTGTTCTCACTCATCCGGTGTTTCCGTCATCGTGACCAAACTGCGCTTGATTCGATCTCCCCCAGGGAGAACAGACTGGCTCCCGAATCGTTCTTGACTCCCGCTTCTACCCAGATCGAGCGGACAGGAGGCCGTTCAGGCCACCGGGTGCGAGTTCCCGTGCGTGTCTTTCGTGTGAGGGATTATATGCGAAAGTGCCAAGAACCCTGACATGGTGGGCACTCTGCTGTAATCTCCAGATAAATCAGGAGATTACGCAATGGTATACAAGACGCTTGGCAAGCGCTTCCGTGACGGCATTTCGCTGATTGAGATTTTCCGCATCTTCCCTGACGATGCGACGGCGGAACAGTGGTTCATCGAGCAGTTCTCGCCGGAGGGGATTGGCTGCGTGAAGTGCGGTTCCGTGAATGTCCAGACTGGAGCACTTGCGAGAAATGAGTAGCGGGACTGGACGGATGAGCGAGGTACAATGGATACGTTGTGGTAGCGTACCGCCCGTTCGCGACGGCTCAACTCGCCAGCGGCGCGGCGTTCCGGGTGGCACTAATGGGTGGAGTTACGAGCAGGAGGAAGCTCTCATGAATACGACAACGCATCAATGGCCGTTCTACGGCGTGGCCCCCGTTATTGGCGCTATTCTGGCGCTTGCCGGGGGATCGGTAGGACACGCGCAGGTGGTTGCGGGACAGGCGGTGGACGGCAACGGGGCGCCGCTGTACCGGGTGGACCCGTTCTGGCCGAAGCCGCTCCCCAACCGGTGGAGCATGCAGCAGGTCACCGGGCTCTATGTCGATCACATGGACCACGTCTGGTTCATAAACCGCAACCGGGTTGCCACGCCGAATGAGATCAGCGGCGATATCAACGGCAACGGATTGTGCTGCGTGCTCGGTCCCGAGATCATCGAGTTGGATCAGGAGGGCAACGTGGTGAACGCCTGGGGCGATTCCGACCATCACCCGCTGTGGCCGACTGCGCTGCAGACGGTGATCGCCGATACGGAAGGCTTCGTCTGGGTCGCCGGCACCGGGCCGCAGGACAGCATCCTGAAGTTCACGCGCGAAGGCGAGTTTGTGTGGGATTTCGGCCATCGACAGCCGCCCGGCACGCCCAACGTCGAGAACAACCAGGAAACCGACGCCTTCCGCAACAAAGGGCGCGTCCAGCTCGACGAGGTCGACAACGAGCTGTACATCATCGACCAGAAGCGCGTGGTCGTCTTTGACGCCTCCACCGGCGCGTTCAAGCGCGGTTGGGGCGGCCACGGGATGCCGCTGAGCGAGATCTCGAACGAACCGATTCCGGGCTACACGTGGAACAGTGGGCCGCCGCCCGAAGTCAGGGAGTTCGCGCCTGCTCTGCACTTCATCGAGATCTCGAACGACCGAAAGGTCTACGTCGGCGAGCGCGGGGCGAACCGAATCCAGGTGTTTACGACTGCGGGCGAGTGGCTGCAGGACATCTTTATTGCACCCAACACGCCGGCACGAGGATGCGGAGGCCTGACGCTCGGGGATGGCACCTGGAGCCCCTGCGGCACCATGTACAAGATGATCATTTCCAAGGACCCGGAGCAGAAGTATCTCTTCGAAGCCGACGGGAACAACCACGTGGTCTGGGTCGTCGATCGTGAGAGCGGCGAGACGCTCGGCCACTTCAGCGAGCACGGCCGGCTGGCCGGGCAGATGCACTTCCCCAATGCGATCGGGATCGACTCGATGGGGAACATCTTCACTGGCGAAGTCGACAACGGGAAGCGGATCCAGAAGTTCATGCCGGTGATGTCGGCCGGCCGCTGATCGCCAGCCGCGTAACACCACCAGGAACGCCGGGTACTTTGGGACCCGGCGTCTCAATCGTGGGGCCGCGCGGGAACACCCTGTCATCCGCGCCGGCACGTCGAGCCCAGCGAAGGACAGTACTTTCAAAGGCCCTATGGCAGGCGTATTGGAACGGCTGAGAGGGGCGATGAGGGTGTGACTCGGCCCGGGCGAGGTGATCGAGGATCCGCTCGATGGCCTGCGCGTGATCAACCCGTTCCGGGGTGCGCCTGAGTCCTGATATCGAATATCGATCAAGACAAAGCGGACCGAGTAGAATCAGCGGACGCAAAAGAACGACAGAACAACCCCACGGGCAATAGCCCCTCGACCGGAACGCACGCAATGAAAATTAGAACTGAAGTCTATGCTGCCACGGCGCTCGCCGCGTTCGCAGTCAGCCCGCAATACGCTGCTTCGCAAGAAAGCGTAGCGACGGATGCGCTGGAGATCTCTCATGCCTTCGTTGACGTAAGCGTGCTGCCCATGGATCGGGAGCGCGTGTTGGCCGGGCAGACGGTGCTCGTCGCGGACGGGCGGATCATACGCATGGGTGCGGCCGCTGAAGTTGACGTTCCCGACGGCGCCACCGCGATCGACGGCCGTGGCAGGTACCTGATGCCCGGCGTCGCGGAGATGCACGGCCACTACCCCGATCCGGATGCGCGGGAGTTCACCGAGGCGGTGCTTTACCTGTACGTCGCCAACGGCGTCACCCTGGTGCGCGGCATGCAGGGCGGCGCCGGTCACCTGCCGCTCCGGGATGCCATCGAGGCGCGGGAGATCGTGGGGCCGCGCTTGCTGGTCTGCGCGCCATCCATGTCAGGAGACAACGTGACTCGGCCGGAGGACGCCCGGCGTCTCGTGCGCGATGCGGCGGCCGCCGGTTTCGATCACCTCAAGGTGTCCGAGGGCCTGACGCCGGAGGTCTACTCGGCCATCGCCGAGACGGCGAGGGAAGTCGGGCTCACCTTCTCGGGCCATGTGTCGAATTTCGTGGGGTTGTACGAGTCGCTCGAGCAGGGCCAGAGCACCATCGATCACCTCGACAACTACCTCGAGGCGATGATCGAGGATCGCGAGGTCGTGGCAGGCCTCGGTCTACTTGACCTGCCGCGCCTGGCAGCGCAGATCGACGAGGCGAATATAGGAAACGTCATTGCCGCGACCGTGGAGGCCGGCGCCGGGGTTGTGCCCACCGAGGTGCTGTGGGAGACGTTGCTCGGCGGGCGCACTGGCGCGGAGATTCTGGCGGAACTCCCTGAGACCCGATACTGGGTTCGGCAGAGCCTCCCCGGCATCGCCTCGGGCGTGAATCGATGGGTACAACAGACGGATGGGCGCAGTACGGCGCTCCCGGGCCCCGACGCGGGTCGGCCGGTGATCGAATTGCGCCGCCGCCTCATCAAGGAACTGCACGACGCCGGTGTCCCGGTCCTGCTCGGCACGGATTCCCCCCAGGTGTTCTCGGTCCCGGGCTTCTCCATTCACCGGGAAATGCAGGTGATGGTGGAATCAGGCCTCACGCCGTTCCAGGTCCTGCATGCCGGCACCAACGCAGTTGCCGATTTCCTGGGCGCCGAGGACTTCGGCCAGGTAGCCGAGGGACAGCGCGCCGACCTGGTGCTGCTGAACGCGAATCCCCTGGATGACATCGGCCATTTCGCCGACAGCGCCGGCGTCATGGTCAATGGCCAGTGGCTCTCCCGCAGCGAGATCGACGCGCGCCTCGCCGAAATCGAAGCATTGATGGAGGCGCTGGGCGGCTAGCCCACAGAGCTCGCAGCGATAACTATAGCCCTGGACGCGATGATGGAGGTCTGAATTTCTGGTGACCAGCTATGAAAACCGCGCACCCAAGACGGTGAATCGCTTCCGCAACCTGACACTATCGATTATCCGAGTGCCGTGGCTCGCGAGAATACGCGCGCCCTGAAATCCTAATCCAGCGGCGCCGCGTTCAGGATACTCCGCCTGGCCGATTCCTCATCGCACTGGAATTCCTGGATCGGCGTATCGTCAGGCACGCGCGACAGGATCACGCGGCCGGAATAGGGTGCGGTGAGATACTCCGGATCCTCCACCGTGTATTCCAGCACCAGAGTCCTGCCACCATCTGACAATGAATAACGCTCCGTCAAACTTTTCCTGGTGCTCGACGGCAGGTCTCCGCCCCTGCCGTTGGGATCGAATATCGATGCGAGCCCGGCGGCCTGCGCAGGGAACCGATCGGTCTCGACGATGATGCTGCCGTCATCCAGGCGTGCCGTCGCGTGACCGAAGCGTCCCGAAGGCTCGGTCCGGGCCGATTCGCGCCCCAAAGGTACCGTACGAATAATGGCGAAATATTCGTGATGGAAGACGACCTGGTCGTCTTCCAGCTTGACACCATAGAGATACGGTGGATAGAAGAGCGCCGGCAGGTTAGACATTATGTTGTGACCTGCCCGTCCTCAAAGATCGTGGATTAAACTCTGGATGAGCAGCATCAAGGGCTTAGAGCCATAATTGAGGAGGGCAGGTCATGCACAAATATAGCAAATACGTCGGGTTGGATACACACAAGGAAACCATCGCGGTTGCGGTTGCTGACAGCGCAGGCGGTACGCCCCGATTTTACGGGGAGATTGCGAACAGGCCGGATGCGGTGTCGAAACTACTGACGCGGTTGAGTCCGGAGGGCGAGGTGGTTGCGTACTGCTACGAGGCGGGGCCGTGCGGCTATGGTATCTATCGGCAGATCACGGCGGCGGGTCATCCGTGCGCGGTCGTGGCGCCCTCGCTGATACCGACCAAGGCGGGCGATCGGGTCAAGACGGATCGGCGCGATGCGGAGAACCTGGCACGGCTGCACCGGGCCGGAGAATTGACCGGTGTTTGGGTACCGGATGGCGAGCAGGAAGCGATGCGCGATTTAACCCGAGCGCGGGAAGACATGAAGCAGATGGAGCGGCATGCGAGGCAGCGCCTGGGTGCGTTTCTATTGCGTCATGGTCAGGTGTTCGGCGGCAAGACCAAATGGGGTCCGGCGCACTGGCGGTGGCTGGAACGGGTCAGGTTTTCCCACCCGGCGCAGCAGATTGTCTTCCAGGAATATGTGGACAGTGTAAAACAGCAACAGCAGCGGGTCGGCGGTCTGAAGCAGGAGATGGAGAAAGCACTGGGGAGTTGGACGCTGGCGCCGGTCGTCACGGGGTTGATGGCACTGCGCGGTTGTGCTGCGGTCACCGCGATGACCGTCGTAGCGGAGTTGGGCGATATCACGCGCTTCGATAGCCCGCGCCAGTTGATGAAGTATTTGGGGCTGGTGCCGAGTGAACACTCCAGCGGTACCAAGGTACGCCGCGGCGGTATCACCAAGACCGGGAATAGCCATGTGCGGCGCGTGCTGGTGGAATCGGCCTGGACGTACCGCTTCCCGGCACGAAAGACAGCGCCGATACAGCGGCGCGCCGAGCAGACCGCCGACAGCGTACAGGCCATCGCCTGGAAAGCGCAGAAGCGCTTGTGCGGGCGCTACCGGACGCTCAACCTGCGCGGCTTGCCGAAGAACAAGGTTTGCGTTGCGGTGGCCCGTGAGATGTGCGGCTTCCTGTGGGCCATTGCCCACGACGTGATGGCCTCGGGAGCGGTTACGCGTAGCGCCGCGGCGCAACAGTAGCCCCTCGACCAACCCATAACCGGTTGTCCCGTACCAGGTAAGGAGAAAGCAGTGAGTTCAGTGAGCCTTTGGGTCAGGTCGAGAGGAGCCCACGCGGAGAACCCTCGGCCCGCCTATGAGGCGTCCAGATTATTGGAACGACCCTCGATGTTAGAGAGAGGCAGCTCCACGACGAAGATTTGTCAGGCGGTTCCGACCCGCGAATATCAGATTGATCAACCGTCGTTGAACGCTCCCCTCGATCTGACCCAAGGGCTTACTGAAAAGGCAAGGCCGAAGAAGATCGCGGCTTGAAATAAATATCGGGGACCGATTGACAGGTCACAACATATCAGGCGGGATGCAATGCAAGGCTGGCGTCTCTCTGACATCGTAGCTCTCGCGGTGTCGTGCGGCCCACTCGATCAGAGGCAACGGCGAATCCCCAAATGTGTTGATGTTCGGGTCATTCAAGACAATCCAGACTCCCGAAAATCGATCTGCAGCGTCCACCCCTGATGGCCCCTCGTACCCAACGACGGGCAAGTATTCATCGGTTCCCGGAATGCGGCGGGTTCGCGTCGTTTCCTGTGCATACGACCCGACGGGCAGGGAAGAAGGATAATACTTTCAAAGGCCCTATGGCAGGCGGATTGGAGCGGCTGAGAGGGGCGATGAGGGTGTGACTCGGCGCGCTTTGGGTCTTGTGAGTGATCGTTGCCAGCCAACGGCGTTCGATCGTCCCTGCGAATCTCCCCGGCGTGGCAAGAAACGCCGACGCGACTGGCGCACGGCGCGGGGCGAGGCCGAACCCGCCCGTGGAAGTGCTTGGTGCGTATCGCGTTGGGTCGGATCGGCAGGCGAGCTTGTGGCGGCGTCCGGCTCGGATGCGCCGGTCGCAGCGCTCGCCCGCGTCATACCCGCCTGCCTGATCAGGTGCCCCGAGATGGCGCGATAGACGATGCCGAGCACCGCATGGCGGCACCGTTGCCGTCCGATGTCCTCGACATCGAGTACCCGGGACCCGGCCTCGATCCCCGCCCTGCTAGGAGTCGAATGTGCGAATCTGCTCCTTGCAGTACCAGTTCTCTCGCTCCGCAAACGAAGCTGGGCCTTTACCGGCCTTCAGCCAGGCATCGTTGATCTTGCGGACTTGTCCGCTTCGCCATTTGTCGAAGGAAATCGCCTTGGGCGCGGCCTTCCACTCTTCGACCAGTCGCTCGAATCGATCGTCCTCTGAGGTGGTCCTGGTTGGTTGGACAGTCCGAGAGACTCAGGCGGGAGCCGGCGCTATGGAGATGATGGAGGAAGTCCACGTAGTGCTCGCTGCTGCGTTCGGTTGACTCGATCATCCGGCGCACTTGCACCCCATTTGTCTCATGCTCTTCGAGCTGTCCTATCTTTAACAAGTTCTGCAAGCTGATCTTCATTTGCCTTTACCAATAGTTTCGGCTCGCTCAGTACGCGGGTTACGAAGCGGTCCTCTTTCTTCGACAGGTCCGAAAACTTCTTCGCTGTCATGACGATCGGGTTTATTTCCCGTCGCAGCGTTACCTGGACCGACGACAGTGCTTTCACAACTTCAAACAGCGATACGTTGCCCAGTACGCAGATATCCAAGTCACTGCCAGCGGTCTGACGGCCGCTGGCCATGGACCCGAAAACAAAGGCCACGTCAATTCTGTCAGCAAAGTCCGACAAAGCATTTTGCAACAGCGACGTCAGCCCCATCGTCTTGCGGAAAATCGCCGCGAGTTCTTCGTATATTGGACCATTGGCATTGGCTCGGTAGAAGACTTGATTTCCGATCTTTTCGCGCACTAACAGCCCGGATTCGGCCATGGCTTTCAATTCACGATGAAGCGAACCGGCAGATATATCTGTTAACCGCTCAAGTTCGCGAACGTGAAACTGCTCATCCGAACGTAGGAACAGGGTCGCTAGTACCTGGCGCCGGTATGGGCTGAACATGAATTCGATAGGCTGCTTGGCCATGATAGGCGGAGCTCGTTCTCAAATTCGCTACAATTGTCGCGAATTTGAGAACAAACGCAAGTCGTCAATTTCCCCTCCCCAGAGCCAATCTACTTGCGAAAATCGGATTCAATACATGGATGGCTAATCGTCTCGCGAAATGACCGGATCAACGGACCGGGCCTATATTGACAATTCAGCGACAAGGCGATTTCGCAAGGACAGTACTTTCAAAGGCCCTATGGCAGGCGTATTGGAGCGGCTGAGAGGGGCTCGAGGATCCGCTCGATGACCTGAGGCTCCTCGATGCTCGCAATCACCCGCAGCTTGGCGGCGCAGCGACGGCAGGTGGCGATGGCGATGGCGAACACGCGCTTGAGCCGCTACGCCCAGGTCATTGAGCGATGCCGCTGGACCTCGGTCCTCGCGGTGGGCGGCTCGCCCGAGCTCGCCGGGCGTTTGGGATCGACCCGGGCACGCAGGGCGCTCGCCGGTGCAAACACACCGTGATACCGGGTCAGGTGTGTGCGAGGCTTCGGTACCAGCGAACGACGTTGACGTCTCCATGGCCTTTCCGGCGACAGTGGCTGCCGATGTGGAGGCCGGGCGAATCCGCCTGCTGGCCACCGCCGGGAGCGCGTAGATCCCGAACGCGATGAATCCGGGCGTGGCGTAGGGGATGAGTGCTGCGTAGCTCATGCCCCACTCTTCGGTCAGCCGCAACGCCGCGACGGTCGCGAAGATCAGCATGAAGAGGTGGTCGAGGAAGTGCCCGACGTTGAGAAAGGCGAAGTTGAGGCGTTCGCCTCTCACTTCAGCAGGATGTCCGTGATCTTTCCCATCGGCGTCAGGTCCCGGCCGCCACGGCTTGTTCCTGGGTCATCGGGATACTGGAGGTGAAGATGATCGTCCAGTCGTTCAGGTGGTTGTTCCAGATCCGCTTGAAATTATGGTGATAGCGGTAACCCTCACGCGGATCGCTGAACTCCCACACCAGGTTGCCGTCCCAGTCGAGTTCCTGCAGGACCCGCACCCCCTCGTATTGATGGCTGGCGGTGCTGAGCGCCTGAATGATACTGCCATGCTCCGTGAATCGGGCCGTTTTTTCCATGCGAAGGCCTCGTAGGCACCTGCGGAACCGGCGGGCAGGATGAACGAAAGCAGGATTATTCCGGATTGTCGGGTTATGGAGCCATATTTTTTCTTCATCATTCTTGTCTCCAGTGGCCAGTTGTCACACCGAACTAGACGATAAGTGCTCCGCCGACGAATGTCGATCAATTGCCGGAGCGCACCGACTCGATGTACCGGTCGATTTCCCCATCGAGTAGATCCAGCGGCATACCGGAACGCAGTGCGAGAAGACTGGCTCTGATTCGTGGTCTACCGCTCCTGCCCGTCGAGTCGGCCATCGCCGAGATCGTCCAGGGATATATCCGGATGGAGATCCAAAAGCAGTACCAGGACCGACTGATTGAGACCACACAGAGCACTGAGCTACGCGGCGACCAACCAGCCGCCTGACACGGCGCTTTACGCGTTGGGGGAACGCGCCCGTGGAAAACGCTCATTGCCCCCCATCGCCAGCCTGCCAAGCGCCGACCACCGCCACCCCCGGCGCCAGCCCAGGCGCCGAAGGGTGGGTTTTCCCAACACCCACAGTCAAAGATTAACGACTGGTCCTGTAGAACAAAACTGGGAAGAATTGAACAGAGAAGCTGTGTATGGGTGTTTCCTCGCTCGGGTCGAAGGCCAGGTAGGCGTTCTCGATGTCGCGCGCGATGAGCCCGGCGCGTTCGAGCGAGCGGCCAACGCAGTGCGGCAACACCGAAGTAGGGGTCGTAGACGAGTGGAGCTTATCTTAGGCTTCATAACCAGAAGGTCGTGGGTCCGTATCTTACCCTGCAAGCAGATAAAACACCGTGAAATCAAGTTTGCGTAGGAGCGTTGAAAATGCCTCGTTGAGCAAATATGATATCGGCTTAGCCATGCTTGCCAGGTTGCTGTCCAAGAACCAGTCGACCTTGTCCAAGGCGGTGTTGTCTTCATACCGAGGGACGCAGTACTTCGGTGTGACAGAGGACAACGGGCGCATGGTTGTTCTTGTGCAGGAATCTGATCAGGGAGATCGACGATGGCTACTCGCGAGCAGACAGAAACCTATTGGAAGCACCTGACGGTCACGTTAGGCTTGGCGGTCACGGCGGGAATACTCTTGACCACGGCCTCGCCGCCGGTGAATGCCCAACAGGAAGTGGGCGCTTTTCTGGAAGAGATCGTGGTGACGGCACGCAAGCGCGAGGAAAATCTCCAGGATATCCCGGTCTCCATCACTGCCCTCTCCTCGAACTTCATCGACGAGGTGGGCATGGAGGACATGTACGATCTTTTCGAGAACACGCCCGGAATCAGTTGGGAGCAGTCCCAGGACCGTCAAGGGAGCCGGCCAACGGTGCGCGGCGTCCAGACGGCAGCCCAGGCCCCGTCGCGGCAGAAGATGACCTCGTTTCTCGATGGCATGCCGGTGGCGGGTCAACAGGGCGGAATCCAGTTCGTGGGCGTTGATCGGGTCGAGGTCATGCGCGGACCCCAAAGTGCCGCATTTGGCAGAGCGACTTTTGCTGGCGCCATCAACTACGTCTCCCGAAATCCGGGGGACGAGTTCAACGGCGATGTCAAGGTCTCCACGAGCGACCTCGGCAGGAACGAGGTTGTAGTTTCAGTCGGCGGGCCGATTTCCGATACGTTTGGCTATACCCTCGACGTGAGCCTGGATGAGTTCGAGGGTCCTGAGGAGTGGGTGACCTCGGATGGCTTCAGGATGGGCGGTCAGGAGACCACGTACGTCACGGGTAAGTTGACCTTTGCTCCCGACGATCGGTTCGACGGCTACGTCCGTTTCATCTACTCCGATATCAACGACACGATACCCGTTGAGTGGTTCCCCACCAAGGCGGAAAGGGACGCATGTACAAACACCACGCTTGGTATGGGCAGGGCCTATATCCAGGGCGACTTCAACTGCGAAGTCGCAGTGCCCGCCGGGGGGTATCCGCGCAACCACCAGCCACAGGAAGTCTTCCCACCGGGGAGCCCGGAATTCTTCGCATCGCAGGCGTACTCCGTGCTCGATCCCTCGTCACGGCGAGAGCGCAATCGCATTCAAGGCCAGCTCAATTTCAACATGGACAGCGGCAGTACGATCCAGGTATTGACGTACCATAACCAAGACGAACTGCGGCGCTGGTATGACTCGGATACGACGGGCGCGGATCCTGTGGTCGCCTTCGCGAGGGGTATGCCATTGGTAAGAGGCGTGAGTTCCATGGCGAATCCCGCGACCAGCGATGAGGATTATCTGGAGGCCAGGTGGCTGTCGCCGGACGAGGAGCGATTGCGTTGGTTGGTAGGTGCCTCGTTTTATGACTATACAACGGGGGCCACTGTCTGGTCGGTCTACGCCGGTGTCGTTCTAGGTCTCGAAGATGAGGGGAACGCCGGCAATGCATTCACCCCGAATCAGATCCTGAGCGATTCCGTAACCAGCTCGGGAATTTTCGGCAATGTGACCTACGATTTGACGGATCGCACGACGGTATCCTTCGAAGCGCGTGCACAGAGGGACGATCTGACAAACCTGGATTATCGGACTGGTTTTTCCTTCAACAACACTACCGACAGCTTCCAGCCGCGTTTCGGTATCACTCACGCCCTCTCGGACCAACTCACCTTGTACGGTCAGTTGTCCAGTGGCACGAACCCGGCGGGCAGTAACCTGCTGTTCATCGAGCCAGTCAGGATCCGGTCCCTCGAGGCCGCTGGTCGGGCGCGTGCGGTGAGCTTCGATGAAACGACTTTCCTAACGTTCGATGAGGAGAAGATCACCAACTTTGAAGTGGGTGTGAAGGGCAGTATTCTGGACAATCGGCTGAGCTTTGCAGCGACGTACTATGTCATGGACTGGGAAGATATGATTCAGCCGTTCACGCTGAACTGGAGCGGCGACTGGAACGACGGCGCGTCTTCCGACGGCGAGATCTTCACGGGTCCAAATGTGCGTGCGCGGACGTTCATTAACGTCGGCGACGGCGATTTGTCCGGCCTGGAGTTCGAAGGCACTTGGCGGATCAACGATTCCTGGAGCATGCGGGGCATCCTGACGGCCGCGAGCGCTACGTTTGGTTCGTTCTGTGACCCGATAGCGGTGACCACATACGGTCTTACCCCGACGGACACCGCGGCGACCGGTGCGGTAACGGACTGCGTGAACGTCGCCGGCAACGATCTTATCGAGCAACCGGACAATACACTGGTTCTGTCTCCGACCTATCGCTCAGGCAACATCGGCGATAGCAACTGGACTTGGCTGGCCCGTCTGGACCTGCGTTACGCGAGCAAGGAGTGGGTGGACACGATGAACATCATGTCTCTGCCGGCTACCACGACTTTCAATGGTTCGCTGAGGTTCACAGACGATCGCTGGATGATTCGATTGTACGGCAATAATTTGGGTGACGAGGATACGCCCAGGCGTATTCAATACAGAAACGACAACAGCATCGGTGTTACCGGGGGAGGCAGACAGAACTTCACGGTTCGAGCGCGGATCCCCAGGGAAATCGGTCTCACCGTCAGCTATCAATTTTAGCCGTTATCGCTCACCGATTCTGATTTGAAGTGAAGGGATAGTACTTTCAAAGGCCCTATGGCAGGCGTATTGGAGCGGCTGAGAGGGGCGATGAGGGTGTGACTCGGCGCGCGTTGGGTCTTGTGGGCGATCATTGCCGGCCAACGGCGTTCGATCGTCCCTGCGAATCTCCCCGGCGTGGCAAGAAACGCCGACGCGACTCGCGCCATCGAACCGAGATGAAACGCCGCAACGTCGGGGCGACCGCTTCTATGTATCGCCATTGGTGGTGGAGGAAATCTCGGCTGGCGACGCGTCGGCGGCGGAAGAGCGCCCGCGACGCGTTGCATATTGCAATCGCCGCGACTCAAGGGATTGATTACCTTATTACCTGGAACTTCAAACATATCAACAACGCCAGTACGCGGACAATGGTGGTCAACGTGGTTTCCAATTTTGGTTTGGTTTGCCCGGTGCTGTGTTCACCGGAAGAACTAATGGGTGAAGATGATGCGTAATGATCCAATCGTCGAAGAAATGCGGGCACATGGGCGAGAGTTCGCTGCCAAGCATGGCAATGACATCCGGCGCATGTGTGAGGCATTGAGAGAATTGGAGACTATATCCGGGCGCAAGGTCGTGCATCGTGAACCGAAGCGTCTGGAGCGAAAAGCTGCAAGCTAACAAGGCGATTCAGCCGACGGCCAAACCGCTTCGCGGCTTGTCCGAGGCTGAGTTTCGCGAACGTTGGCTACTTGAGAAAGGACGACCATTGCAACGATTCAAGACGGTACCGGATTATCTGGTGGGCCACGACGAATGGAGGCCTGTGCTGGAGCGGCTGCGCGCCGTAATCAACGAATCCGACCTGGAAGAGACGGTCAAGTGGGGGCTCCCCTGCTATACCCTTGGGACCAAGAACGTGATGGGCCTCGGCGCGTTCAAGGAGTTCGTCAGCGTGTGGTTCTTCCAGGGCGCGCTGCTGCGAGACAAACACGGCGTGCTGGTCAACGCGCAGGAGGGCAGGACAAAGCCCACGCGGCAGTGGCGGTTCCGGAACGAGGATGAAATCAACGAAGACCTGTTGCGTTCCTACGCAGAAGAAGCTATCGAGAACCAGCGGAAGGGAAGGGAGATCAAGGCCGACCGGAACAAACCCCTTCAGATCCCCACCGAATTCGCTGCGGCTTTGTCGGCAGACACCACAGCCCGTGAACGATTTGACGCGCTCTCCCCTGGTAAGAGGCGGGAGTACGCCGAGCACATCGCCGACGCCCGGCGGGAGGAAACCAGGAAAAGACGCCTGGAGAAGATCATGCCCGGCGACGAAACGGGCATAAGCGGGCATATCTCGGCGCTCGGCCACGAGCCGCACAACTACACGCTAATCTATGTCCAGGTCGACGATCTCGACGCGTACATTGCGAAAGCCGAAGCGTTGGGCGGATCATCCATGATACCCCCTACCGAGGTTCCGGGTATGGGGCATTTTGCCTGGATAATGGACAGAACCTGCGTTGGACTCTGGAAACCCTTGGAATCTTGATCCGGACGCGACTGGCGCGGCGACGGCGGAAACAAACGCCGATCCAACTGCGCATCGTCTCCTCTTCGGGGCGCTGATCGCCCTCAGGTCGCTCGCAGCCCGGAGTCTAAAAACTCCCGCGGCGAAACCACGCGAACGCCTTGGCGACGGTCGCGGGGGAAGTGCTTCAAGTTGCCGGTCACAAGGAATTCAGCCATCGCCGATGCGGCAACTTCCAGGAACGGCTCATCGTCCGGGTGAGGAAGCCGGACCGACAATGGTTCGGCAGTAGCCAGTTCTCCGCCAGCGCGAATCTGCGCCATGAGCGCTGCGACCTCTTCTTCGGCAAACGGGAATGCTGGACGCCGCAAGACTTCGTTGTATTCGGCGAGTATTCTGGCGTCGTAGCAGGGACACAGCCTGCCCGCGGCAATCATGCCGACGATGACACCCGGTGGACCGAACGGTGAGAGCAGGCCGGAGACGAGTACATTGGTGTCGATCACGACCGTCATTTGCGCCGCTGGCGCCGCGCGGCTTCGATCTCGGCATTGATGTCCTCAAGGGTCAGTCGGTCGGCGCCGGTCTCTTGAGCGCGCTGCTGCATCGCGGCAACCGCCAGCTGCGCGCGGGCTTGCCGGAGAGCCGCCAACGACGCCTCCAGCGTCGACGCGGTTGTCGACGACAGAACCGCGATCGGCTTGCCGTTCGAGGTCACGACCAGGTCCTTCTCCTTGCTCAGGGCATCCCAAACGGCAGCGGACCGGGTACGCAACTGGCGAACGCTGACAAAGTCCATATCGACACTCCGGTCATCATATGTATGCGCGATTGTGTACATGATTGTGACTCAAGGTCAACTATTGCTCTTGACCTATCCCGCTGGACCTCGGGCCTCGCGGTGGGCGGCTCGCCCGAGCTCGCCGGGCGTTGGGAAACGACCCGGGCACGCAGCTTGCTCGCCTCCTCGGGAACCTCTACGCCCATAAATTGAGCACGAAGCGTCAATCGAGAAATGAGTAGCGGGACTGGACGGATGCGCGAGGTACAATCGATACGTCGCGTCAGAGGAATCGCTATGAGAGCACTGATTGTTGTAACGGCTTGTATCTTCGCGTTGACCGCGGGTGCCGCCGAACACGCCACCGCCATC
This sequence comes from Candidatus Rariloculaceae bacterium, assembly GCA_965237785.1. Lineage (GTDB taxonomy): Bacteria > Pseudomonadota > Gammaproteobacteria > Steroidobacterales > Rariloculaceae > UBA6522. The sequence goes on along the minus strand of OZ250159.1, from coordinate 2,296,532 downwards.
TACAAGACGGCAGGAGATCGCGAACTGCAGATGCACATCGTAAGTCCCGATGGGCACTCCGACAGCGCGCGAGCGCCGGCCGTCGTCTTCTTCCACGGCGGTGGCTGGCGCCGTGGCTCCCCCGAGTCGGTGCTTACCTATGCCGAGGTGCTGGCGGAAAACGGCGTAGTGACGCTCGCGGCGGAGTATCGGTTTACCGACGCCGCGACTCTCGACGAGATCATCAAGGATGCGGCCTCCGCGGTTCGTTGGACCCGCGAGCGCGCACGCCGCCTGGGAATCCATCCCGGCAGGATCATCGCCCTCGGGCATTCAGCCGGCGGACACCTGGCCGCATCCACGGCCATGCTCACCGGCTTCGATGAAGCGGACGACTACACGCGGGCGAGTTCGCGCCCCAACGCCCTCGCATTGATGGCGCCCTATGCGGCCACCGCAGAGACCGCCGGCGAGTATCTGCCGCCCGCGGCGGACATTGCGGACTACGAACCCAGATTGAAGGTGAATCGTCGCGCTCCGCCGACGCTCATCATCCAGGGCGATGCCGACACGGTCGTGCTGCCTGGCGAATCCTCGGCGTATCACGACGCCCTGGTCAGCGCCGGGGTCGATTCGACGCTTGTCCTGATGCCCGCTGTAGGGCATGGATTTCAGGAGGGCGACGCCAAGATCTCGGTCAGCGACCATCTTGTGCAGTTCGCCACGAACCTCGGCTACCTGGAGTAGCCTTTTTAGCCATAGTCGGCACTTGTCGGCCATTCCAACAGGATGCAACCAGGATGAAAATCACAAGACATACGGCGGTACTCGTCGCAGCGCTCGCTCTCACGATGCCGGTATCGGCGCATCACAGCGATGCCGGCATGGACATGGAGTCGGTGATCGCCTTTGAAGGCACGGTCAAGGAGTTTGCGTGGCGCAATCCGCACGTCTACATAATCGTGGAAACCGAGCAAAGCGGCGAGCCCGTCGATTGGGAGCTGCAACTCGGTCCGATCAACGTTATTTCACGCAGGGGATGGACGCGGGATGTGCTTTCGCCGGGCGATCGGGTTTCGGTGCGGGCAAATCCCATGGAGGGCGGCCGGCCGTACGGCATCCTGAGGTCGGTCGATAAAGAAGGCTTCTCGCTGGGCGCCACTGTCCAGGCCCCCGAGCAGACTCCCCCGGCCACGAGCCTTGCCGGTAAATGGCTGACGGACCGCTCAACCGTACAGAGCTATCCCGGCGGTTTCGACGGCTTTTTTCACGCCCTGCTCACATTGAATGAAAATGGCAGATCCGCGCAGGCCGCCTACGATCCGTTGTCGGATGAGAACCCGGAATCAACCTGCGTCGGGCGGCCCACACCCGCAGCGCTCGTGTCCACCGGGCTGTATCTGATGGAGATCGACCTCAGCCAGGAGCAGGAGGCGATCGTTTTCCGCAGCGAGTGGTTCGATGAAATGAGGAGGATCCATATGGACGGTCGCGAACACCCCGACCCCGGCGAGCGTTTCGTCACGGGCCACTCCATCGGCCGATGGGAAGGCGACACGCTGGTGGTGGATACGGCGAACTTCGAGGATCACCGCTCCCCCTACCAGATCGGCGTGCCATCGGGCGGACAGAAGCATGTCGTGGAGCGCTTCCGCCTGACGGAGGACGGTACCCACATCGATCTGGAGTTTACGCTCGACGACCCGGAGTTCCTGGCCGAACCCATGGTGCACAGCAGGCAGCTGATTCATTCGCCGCATTTGGAAATGTTGCACGGCGATTGCGATCCCGTGAATACCAGCCGATGGGTCGCTGATTAAACGACTTGCCGCCAGGCGCGGGGCAGTACATCGCGAAGGGCCTGATCTGAATGCCGGGGACTGCGCCCCGTACAGTTTCCTGCCGCTATCACTCGCTGTTGCGGAGCGACAGTATCTGCTCGTTCAACGAATGGTACGCCGCTTGCTCATCGGAGGACGGATCTCCCGACAGGAGATTGTTGTACTCATAGGGGTCCTCCAGGAGATCATAGAGCTCTTCCTCGCCCGCGAACCTCAGCAGCTTGTAGCGTGCATTGCGCATGGCGTAGTCGGCGGTATCGACACCGGCGAACCCTCCATCGAATACGTCCGCGTAGAGCCATTCGCGTTGCGAAGGCGCATCGGGAACCGACAACGCCGAGAGAAAACTGACCGAGTCGTGGGTTACTTCATCGGGAACGGTCTCGCCGGGATCGATCCCGGCCATCTCCATGATCGTGACGAACAGATCCGCCGAGTTCACCAGCGCCTCGGACACACCGCCACGCTCGACAGCCGGACCCGTAACGATCAGCGGCACATTCACACCGCCCTCGAAGATGGTGCCCTTGGCTCGTCCCGCCCGGAAGGGCGCACTCACGGAGTTACCCCCGGTGCCGTTATCCCCCATGAATATCACGTAGGTGTTGTCGCGAACGTCGGCATCCAGCGCCGCCAGTAGTCGGCCGATCTGGGTATCCATGGCCTCGATCATCGCCGCGTAGTACGCATCGGCTTGCTCCGCCGGCAGCGATTCCGGATCCAGGTGCGAGTAGTCCGACTGCCAGTGTTCTTCAGGCGGCAGGTGCAGTGGCGTATGCGGAAGGTTGAATGCGAACCACAGGAACCACGGATCGTCTCCCTGCTCATCGATCCAGCGAATCGCATCGTCGGCCTTGTCGGCCGGGGTATACCCGGTGGTTCCCGTGACCGACCCGTTGACGACTTTGTTCCAGGAGAAATACGAGGCCGTCGTTCCCGTGATCAACCCCGAATAGTGATCGAAACCGACGAGATTGGGATGGTCGATCCAGCCATTGGAGGCACCGGCCAGGTGCCACTTGCCGATGGCGGCCGATGCGTAGCCCAGATCGGGATTGGCCTTGAACGCCATGGGCAACGTGAACTCCTCGGGGGGCAGAGGGATACGAATACCCACCGCATCGCCCATGCCCGGACGCGGTATCTCGTAAGAGGCCCAGGCGGGCTTCTCGGGAAGCTCCGGCAATGGCGGACCACCCGGGACGGGCCTGCCGATACCGGTTCGGAATCCGTAGCGGCCCGTGATCACGGTTGCCCGGGTGGGCGAGCACACCGGCTGCGACCAGAAGTTCCTGAAGCGCACACCTTCCCGCGCCATCTCGTCCAGAGTCGCGGTGGTCGGCGGGTTCTCCCCCAGGCCATAGGAAGCCAGCGTCTCCACACCCATGTCGTCGCCGAAGATCAACAGGATATTCGGAGCAGCGTGCGCTGCGCACGACAGACCCAGGGCCAGGGCAAGCGCGACGGGCGTCTGCCATCTTTCTTTCTTCATGGCCATCCGGTTTACTCCTGTGAATCGGGCGGGATTTCCAGGCGGCAGGGTCGCGTGGCGCGATATTGGTGCTAGGGATGGTCTCCATAGTAGAACCGCAGCCGCCACGAATCCAAACTGCCGGTATCCTCTTCGGCCAGATCAACGACCTGAACCGTCCAGGTACCGTTGGCATTCTCGCCGTAAAACGCATTGCTCATCAATTGCCAGTCGCGCAATCCCGGGTAGCCGTCGAGAATTGCGTTGAATGGTGTATTCAAGATGCTCGTGGTGCCGCTTGGGGATGTCAGTTGAACGCCCAGGTCCGAGCCATAGCCGTGACGGACGCCGATCTCGATAACCACGGCTTCAATATTGGCCGCCTCCGGTAACCTGGTGACCTCGAGCGTGTGTGTCACTCCGGCACCGTCGGTGTCGGGAACGGGTAGGGGCATGTTGCCGATATCCGCCGCCCCGAACCACGGAGATGCGACAAATTCTCCCAGGGTATCCGGCGAATAGGACCCGGCCATGGCAACCGCATCATCGAGTGCGATGGCGCCGAAACCATACCAGTTGTGAAAAGAATATCCGGCGGCATTGGTTTGCCAGGCGTGTTGCAGTATGTACGGTTTGCCATTGAACGCGGCGCGCACCGCCTTGATCCGCGGATCGATCTTGCGCGCCGATGCCGCCAGGATGTGTTTCACATCCCGCCAGGTTAAATCCGGGTTGATTCCGAGCAGGATGGCGACCGCGCCGGCTGTCGCGGGCGCTGCCGAGGACGTGCCTCCGAAAGCACTGATGTAGTCGCCGTCGGTATTCAATGGATGTCCGCCGGTCAGCCGATTTTCGGGCAATTGGCTATAGCCGGCCTCAACGCCGATCTGGTCGGTGGTGATCATGGCGGGATTTTCCACGCCGTCCTCGCCGCCCGGCGCAACCACCCACAAGTTCGCACCGGCGCTCGAATAGGAGGACTTGACATCGTTGGCGTTGAACGCCCCGACGGTGATCAGGTACGGGAGGTTCTGATCGGGGTCGGCGTTGCTGCCGATACACCCGACTTCCACATTGAGTGGGTGTCCGGGGTTGCAGAAGCTGAATGCATTGCCGGCTGCCCTGACGTAGAGCGCGCCGAGCCCCGACCGTAGTTCGGAGGTGCCCATCCGGAATAGCGTGACGAAATCGTCCGTCGGATTCTGGGAGGGAAGAACAATGCCGAAACTCATGTTGAATATGTGCGCACTGGCCGAATCCGGGTTGCTGCTACTGGCGCCAAGACTGTTCAGCAACTGCAATTCGGAATCCGCGGCGAAGTCGGCGCCGATATTGAACGCTCGAAGCTCGATGTCCGGAGCAACGCCTCGGCCGCCAAGGCCATTGTCGGCCACCGCCGCGGCGACCCCGGCAACGCTGGTACCGTGATCCCCGAGAATATCGTGATTGAAGGGATCCGTTTGTAACGAACCGGCACTGTTCCTGAAACGGAAATTAAATGATTTGCCGGCTTCGACATTCGCGGCCAGGTCCGGATGACAGATCTCCATTCCAGTGTCGACGACGGCCAACTTCGCCCCGTCGCCGCGGTAACCTTTACGAATGGTCGCCGCCATTTGCAGGTCCGCTCCCGCAACTCCGGGATTTGCCGCGAATGCCGATTGCCCGCTGTTTTGCAAATGCCATTGTTCGCTGAACAGGGGATCCGATGCCGTCGTGCCGGGTACCCTGACCGGCGCCTCGCATCGGGTAGCAATCCTCCCGTCGGTATTCGTTGCAAACGCGAACAGGTACAAGGCACCGTCTCGTAGCAACTGATCCATACTCGGCGCTGCCTGGCCGTCGTTCACGTACGTCCTGACGAAGTAGGTTTCGTTGGGCACCAGGCGGCTGTACGGCAGGCTGAATTCGTGCGGTACCGGGAATAGCTGCATCTCAGGGTCAATCGCGGGAATGTCAACGACGCCCAGCAAATTGACGTCGCTATTGAAGCCACGGTCGCTCGACCATTCCGCAATCAACTGGCCGGGCGTCCCGCCCTCAAACGAGGTATTTATCGCCACGGCCCCGAAGTCGACGGACTCTTCGGTAAAGACAAGACCCGTGGGGATGATCAGGAAGTCCGGCCCTGGATTGCTTTGCCTCTTGTCGACATTTGCCGCGCCGCCGTCGACGATGGTCAGCTCGATCCGGGTTGTTGCGCCGGCCTTGCCGTTGCCTTCGATATCACCGAGGCCGATTGCGATGGTCTCGTCGTCTTCCTCGTCAAAATCCCTGAAGATGTCGATGTCCACGCTGGCCGTCGCGGTGCGCGCCGGAACGATGATCGAGTCCGCGCTGACGGCGTAGTCGTAGTCGCGTGTGGCCGAACCCGAATACTCCAGCGGTACGAGCAGGCTGGTTGACGGCACGGAATCCAGCGAGACGGAAACCCTGACCGTTCGATCTTCGGCTTCGAGAATGTCGGTCGGCGACGGCGCTACCAGCGATACGCTCACCGGCGGTTCCGGCGTACCGGGGCCGTCGCAACCGCTCACGATCGGAAATGCCAGACAAGCCGCTGCGAGAGACGGCGGGAGTTTCGGGCCTGGTGCGTTTAGCGCCACTCGATTTGCGGTCCGCGAATGCGTAGCGTCGCCTGCGGTTGTTCCGGATGGCTGCCCAGCATCTGGATGGCCTCAACCGGATGCAGCGTCTCCGGGAGTTCAATGATGGCAAAGCCCAGGCTTTCGAAGGCCGTCGCGTTGGTGGCGCCGATCAGACTGGCGATGGATTCCAATGAGGCGTAATCCTCCAGTTCGAGACGGATACTGGGCAGCAGTTGGGCGAACTTTCGTTGCGATGGGTCGAAGACGATTCGCGAATTGGGGCCTTCCATCGGGGTTGACGCCCGAAACGTCTCGCCCTCGAAAGTCACTACGTGAACACGCCCGGAACCCGAAACAAAGGAGCGTCCCTGGATCGGCCCGAATTCCGACTCCATCCGCATCGAGGCCGTCGCGGATGGCATCACGACGACGTCGTGGCCCTGCGCGACGAAAACCGCGGGTTGGTCGGGGGTGAATTCCTGTGCCGCGGCCGACGCGCCCAGCAGCACAGCGAACAACCAACACGGCCATCGACGGATCCGCATCGCCGCGATACCGTGCCGGTTCTCCCGCGCCGTGCGTGCGGCCGCGGGACTTGCTGCGTCAATCCGCCGTGTCATGTTGCTCAAGCAGTTTCAGAACCCGCGTCCGCCCCGCCCGCGGCATCGGTCGCCTGTCTACCGGACTCATGGGCGCCTGGCGCAACCCCTTCTCGGGAAACACCAACGCCTCGAAGCGCTCGCGACTGAGCGAGAAGCGGTAGCCCGGGATCAGCGTAACGCCCCGCCCGTTATAGCGGTAGCGGCGCTGGCAGTCCCGGTATGTCTTGCCCCAGTCTTCAAGCGCCAGCGCCACGTCCTCCGGAGCATCGGAAAAAAGATGCAGTTCGACCGGCGAATTCACGTTGATCGCGCCCGTCAGTACGGACCCCGCGAGCCGGGGTTGGAATGGCGCCAGGGTGTCCATCGCCTCCAGCGCGAGACTGCGAAGCGCTCTCAGCCGCAGCTCGTGGGTTTCCGGTTCGAAGATGCGCTGCCACTCGGTTATTTTCGTGTCGACCTCGGCGTTGCCCGGAAGCGCCCACGCCTCGCGGACGCCCAGGCGGCGGGCGGCCTTGCGCTTGGCGAGTCCGTAATCCCGGATGCCACTTTCGATCATGAGGCGGGCGGCTTCCTGCGCCAGGCGCTCCCGCAGGGCCGCGGTGCTGGTCATGGGCGTATTTTCTCCTCGGAGACAGCCCTCGCTACGCACATCGGTGAGGCATGCGGGCTAGAAAATTGATCCGGGCGCACCGAAATCATCTGAGCCCGGTTGTGGATTGCCCGTCAACGATTCCGTCGGCGCCTGGATCAGCGGCGCCGGCGCATGCGGTGCAAATTCCATCCTGAATTTCTCGAATACGCTTTCTTCGCGGCTGCTCGCCGCCAGACCGGTTGCTGGATCGATGCGCACATCGATGATCCCGGGAGGCCGCTCCATGCTGCTCAGTGGCCGCCCGTCGAGGGCCTCGCGCATGAAGTCGATCCACATGGGTAGCGCGGTCCGCGCTCCCTGCTCGCCGCTCCCGAGAGACCTCTCCTGGTCGAAACCAACCCAGGCCGTGGCAACGACATCCCCGTTGAATCCGGAGAACCAGGCGTCGCGGCGGTCATTGGTAGTGCCGGTCTTGCCCCTGAGATCGGTTCGACCGAGTTCGCGATAGGCGCGAGCGCCGGTGCCCCGCCGTACGACATCGCGCAGCATGTCGTTCATCAGGTAGGCGTTCTGGGCATCGATGGCGCGCGGCGCCAACGCCCGGGCGCCGTAGACATCGGTGATGGATCCCAGCAGGCGCTCGTCGACGTCATCGTCCGGTTCATCGCAATTGGTGCAGGCCAGCGCGGGCGACGCGGCGTACAGTGTGTCACCTGCCGCATCCTCGACTTTCTCGATGACGTACGGTGCAACCCGGTAGCCGCCATTGGCAAAGGCCGCATAACCGCCGGCCAGATCCAGAGGCGGCACCCCGCCCGCACCCAGAGCCGTGGACGGGTTCATCGGCACGGCGTTTTCGTCAAAACCGAAGCGTCGAACATAGTCGACGGTGTGGGGTATCCCCGCTTGCTGGATGACCCGCACCGACACCAGGTTGAGCGACTGGATCAATGCTTCCCGGAGCCGCGTCGGGCCGTTGAATCCCTCGGAATAATTGGTCGGCCGCCAGAATCCTTCAAGTTCCGCGCTGCGCTCGACGATGGGCGCGTCATTGAAGATGGACGCCGCCGTGAAGCCGCGGTCCAGTGCCGCCGAATAGATAAAGGGCTTGAACGCCGATCCCGGCTGACGTTGCGCCTGGGTGACGCGGTTGAAATTGCTGATAAAGAAATCGAATCCGCCCGACAGGGAGGTGACCGCTCCGTCGAGGGGATCCAATGACACGATGGCCCCCTGCGCCTCGGGGAGTTGGCTCAATCGCAGCGCCCCGTCCGCGGTTTCCCGGAAGCGCACCACATCCCCCGATGACAGCACGTCGATTACGCTGCGCGGCGCATTGCCGGTGCGGTTCTCATCGACATAGGGCGCCGCCCAGGCCAGCGATTCGAATTCCACCGGCACGCGCCCGAGATCGCTGAAATAGACCTCGGCGCGAAATTCCGGTTCCGTCGTCTTGTCTGCCAGCGTCTCCGTGTCGGTCACCAGTCCCGATTCCGGGGATCCAGTGGGTTCCGGCGCGATGTCCGGCAAGGCGTCCCGAGGGTGCGGGACAGGCACAACGCCGAGCACCAGGCCGGTCCGGTAGCCGGCAACCGGCTCGTAGTCGGCGAGCAGCGCCTGCCAGTTGGATTCCTGGCCGGAACCCGGGGGCGAATCCGCCTCCCGGTCCGCCGTCGATCCCTCCGCGGCTTCGGCGGCATGAGCGTCAAGGGCGATGCGGGCCAGCGGCCCGCGATAGCCGTGCCGTTCATCGTAGTCTATCAACGCGGTCCGCAACGCCGCATCGGCGACGCGCTGCAAGCGACTGTCGATGGTCGTGGTGACCTTCAGTCCGGCGGTATACGCGGCAAGGCCGAAGCGGTCGATCATCTCGGCGCGCACCATCTCGGCCACGTAGGGTGCGCTCAGCTGCTGCTGAGGACCGTGCCGGCGGCCGTCGACGGGAACCGCCAGGGCGTGCCGTTGCCGCTCGGCGGAGATGTATCCCAACTCGCGCATGCGGCGCAGCACATAGGCGCGTCTTTGCGCCGCTGCCCGCGGACTGGCGATCGGGTTGAGGATCGAGGGTCCCCGGGGAATCCCCGCGATGATCGCCGCGTCGGAGAGGCTGATTTGCGCGAGGGTCTTGCCGAAGTAGGTGTGCGAGGCGGCGGCCACGCCGTAGGCATGCTGTCCGAAAAAAGTCGTGTTCAGGAAGATATCCAGGATTTCCTGCTTGCTGAATTCCTGTTCGATGCGAAGCGCGAGAATCCACTCCTTGAATTTGCGCACCAGCGTTCGGTCTCGGGTGAGAAAGTACTGTCTGGCGATTTGCTGAGTGATGGTGCTGCCGCCCTGCTCTCGCTCCCCGGCGCTGAAAATGAAGTACAGCGTCGCCCGCACGATGCCCTGGTAGTCGATCCCCGGGTGGTCGAAGAACCGGTCATCCTCGGCGGCCAGCACCGCCTGAACCATCGTCGGCGGGATGTCGTCCAGGGCGACCGGAGTACGCCGCTCGCCGAATTGAGAAATCAGGCGACCATCGCGGCTATAGATGGACAGCGGGACCTGCACGCGCACGTCGCGCAGTTCCTCGGCCAGGGGGAGACCGGGCGCCACATAGTAGTAGCCGCCCGCGATCAGGGCGCCCATGCCAAGCAACCCGGCGGCCATGAGGGTCCCGAGGGCGAGTGAGAGTCTCGCGTACTTTGGCATCGCCGAGCCCCTAGCCTGGATATTTTGCCAGTCTACGCCCGTGCCCCGCACCCCGGTCGTCAACTTCCGCACGCGCGATCACAATCAATACTTATTGCCAAGGTTTGGTTGCTGTCTTTCTTTGACTGTCGGCATAACCTTTGGTTCGTGTATCGAAGCGCGTCGCGTGCCGATCGATCCATGGGAACGGATACATGGGCAAATTGAGCATCACGGTGAATTCTAACTCAACCGGAGGGCCTTGAGAGCAGTTGCCATGCTCTGGATGCGGACAAAGGGGCCCATTCTGGGCGTGGACATGACGGCCGACGCGGTAAAAGTGGTTGAACTGGCGCAAAGTGACGAGAGCTACCGGGTGGAGGCGTATGCCGGGGAGCCGGTACCCGCCGACTCGATCGATGGCCCTTCCATACTCGACGTCGAGGCGGTAGGCAAGGCCGTACGCCGTGCGGTGAAGCGCGCCGGAACCAGGAGCCGGGAGGCGGCGGCCGCCATCGCCGGCGACGCCGTGGTCACACGCACCATTCGGGTTCCCGGGAAATTGAGCGACGATGAAATTCAGGGGCATGTGGCGTTTCAGGTGGAGCAATTCCTGCCATTCCCGATGGAGGAGGCGAGCCTGGATTTCGAGGTGGCGGGCCCGAGCGAGGTCGCCGCGGGCATGTCCGACGTGCTGCTCGTTGCCACGCGTTCGGTGCACGTGACCCAGCGGCAGCGCGCGCTTCGGGCCGCGGGACTGGAGGCGCGCGTGGTGGAGCCGGAACCGTATGCGGTGGAGCGGGCGTGCCGGCTGCTCACCCATCAGATGATCGGCGGCGGTTTGCGGCAACTGATCGCCCTGGTCGATTTCGGCGCCGTCACCACCACATTCAGCGCGCTTGCCGACGGCAAGCTCATTTACACGCGTGACTTCGCCTTTGGCGGCCGGCAGCTCACCGAGGAGATCATGGATACCTACGGACTGGGCGTCGAGGAAGCGGAGCAGGCGAAGCACGCGGGCGAGTTGCCATTCGGCTATCGGGCGGAAGTTCTGGATGGTTTCCTGGAGGACATGTCGCAGCAGGTCAGCCGTTCCCTGCAGTTCTTTCTTGCATCCAACAGTAGCGTCGGGCAGCCCGTACAGATTCTGGTTTGCGGAGGCTGCGCAAAACTGCCAGGTGTCGCCGACGCGATTGAAGCGCGCCTGGGCATTCGCACCCAGATCGGCGATCCACTGGGGCACATGAATGTTTCGGCCAGAGCCGAGGCTCAGGGCGTATTCGGCGGCGATACCGGGTTGATCACGGCATGCGGCCTGGCTTTGAGGAGCTGTGACTGAGATGCCGAACGTGAATCTTCTGCATTGGCGCGAGGAACAGCGTCGCAGGCGGCAACAGGGGTTTCTGCTCGCGGTATGCATGGCGGCCCTTGCCGGCGGGCTCGCGGTGTACGCCGCCAAACTCGCGGTGCAGGGGAAGCTCGCCGAACAGCGCGTCCGCAATGACACGCTTCGCGGCGAAATCGCCGGCCTGGACCGGCGAATTGCCGAGATAGAAGTCCTGGAGGTGCGCAAGAACAGCCTTATGGCGCGCATGCATGTAGTCGTCGAACTACAGCGCTCCCGCGCGGCAATCGTACATCTGTTCGACGAGTTTGTTCGTGTCCTTCCCGCCGGCGTGCGTCTGGTGGAAATCGAGCAAGTCAACAACCGCATCGTTCTCGACGGCGTGGTGGAATCCAGCAGCCGTGTGGCTGCGTTGATGCGCAATATCGATGCCTCGCGATGGCTGCGGGATCCCGGACTGGAATTGGTGGAATCCGCCGCGGAGGGGTCGGCGGGTAGTGTGCATTTCACGATTTTCGCGGAGCAGCGTGGCGTCGGCGACGAGTACCGGCCCGAAAACGAGCAACCCCTGTGAACTTTCTGGAAGAACTCCGCTCGCTGGACTTGAACGATCCCGGACGTTGGCCCCAGGGTTTTCGCATGACGGCTGTGGCCTCCATGCTGCTCGCGGTAATCGTTCTGGGGGGGCGCGTATTCGTCGTCAACGCGGAATTTGCGCTACTGGCACAGGCCGCTCTTGAAGAGGGGGAACTGCGGCAGGGATTCGAGCGCAAGCAGCGGCGCGCAGCGAACCTGGACGGCTACCGTGTGCAGCGCGCGGAAATCGAGCGCTCGTTCGGGGCCATGTTGCATCAGTTGCCCGCCACCGCGGAAATTCCCGGGCTCCTGGCGGACATCTCTCGGGCGGGCCGAAATGCCGGGCTGGAGGAGCAACTCTTCCAGCCTCTGGAGGACGTTCGCACGGAATTCTACGCGGAATTGCCCATCAAGATCCGCCTCAGGGGCGACTACCACCAGTTTGGCGCCTTTGTCAGTGAAATCGCCGCGTTGCCCCGGATCGCGACCCTGCACGACATCCACGTTCGGCCGGTGAACCCCGGCGAACCGCGGGAACTGCTGTTGGATATCACCGCCAGGACCTATCGCCACCTGGACGGAGGAGGGCAGGCGCCTTGAAACGGTGTGCATGGTGGCGGCCCGTGGTGACCTGCCTGGCCGCGGGGGCAGCGTCCTGCGGCGGTCCGCCGGACGACTTGCGTGCTTACGTGGACGAAGTCAAGGCGCGGCCGGGGGCACCGCTTGAGGCGTTGCCGCGGGTCCCGGAGTTTGAGGAGTTTGTCTATGAAGCCGCCGGCCGGCGCTCGCCGTTCGAACCTGCGGTGCCCGGAACGGGGGTCGCGCGCCAGGCCATTGCCGGACCGGGGCCCGACCCCGATCGCAAGCGCGACTTCCTGGAGCACTATTCACTGGATGCCCTGCGCATGGTCGGGTCCGTGCGCTCCGGCGCCGGCCTTTTCGGACTCATGCGCACGCCCGAAGGATTGGTGCATCGTCTGGCCACGGGCGATTACCTCGGCCGCAACCACGGGCAGGTCGTCGGAATCTCCGAACGGGAGGTACGACTGGTTGAACTCGTCGCCGACGGCAACGGCGGCTTCCTGGAACGGCCGGCCGCGGTCGCCCTGACGGACTAGTCCCGATCTTGCACCAGGTGGCCGGAATCGATCGATATTGCAAGCTGCGCCGCGCGAGATTTGCGGTCGCGTGGGTTGCCATCGTCTGGGTTCCGGTGGCGCTTGCCCAGTCGACCCAGGACGCGGCCGCGACGGACGCCGCGGGCGAGCGGCGCTACAGCGGTGAACGGCTGTCGCTGAACTTCCAGGACATCGAAGCGCGCGCCGTCCTGCGGTTGCTGGCGGAAACCAGCGGATTGAACATCGTCGTCAGCGACTCGGTGCAGAGCAGCGTCACGCTGCAACTGAGCGACGTGCCCTGGGATCAGGTCCTGGACATCATTCTTGTGACCAAGGGATTGGATATGCGCCGGGACGGCAACGTGATCATCGTCGCCCCCGCGGAAGAACTGGCCGCGCGGGACCAGGCCGCGTCCGATGATCGGTTGGCACGGCAGGAACTGGGGCCCTTGCAAACTCAATACATTCAAGTCAACTACGCCAAGGCGGCCGACCTCGCGAACCTGATCGCGGGCGACAGTCAGAATCCGTTGATCTCGGCACGCGGCAGCGTGGCCATCGACGAACGAACGAACACCCTGCTGGTCCAGGATGTCCCCAGCCGTATTGACGAAATCCGGACATTGGTAGAGCGGCTGGACATGCCCGTCCGCCAGGTATTGATCGAGTCGCGAATCGTGATCGTCAACGGCGACTACCGCCGTGACCTCGGCGTGCGCCTCGGCGCCACGGCGGTCGGCGACTTTTCCGGCAACGGACTGGTGGCCGTGACCGGTACCGGCGATGGCTCGGATTTGCTGATCGGTTCGGCGCTGAATGGCGTCCCGAACGCACCCGCGGCGTTCGGCAACGGTCTTCCGCCCGTCGATCAGCGCTTCAACGTCAACGTTCCCGTCGCCAATCCCGCGGGTCGCCTGTCACTGGCGATACTGCGCCCGGACTACCTCCTGGACCTGGAACTGACCGCGATCCAGGCCGAGGGCAACGGGCGGATCGTCTCCATGCCGCGGGTGATCACGGCGAACCAGAAGCAGGCGCGTATCGAGCAGGGCACGGAGATTCCCTACCAGGAGTCGTCCTCCAGCGGCGCCACCACAACGCAGTTCAAGGAAGCGGTGCTCAGTCTGCTGGTCACCCCACAGATCACGCCCGACGACCGCATCATCATGGACCTGGAGGTAACCAAGGATTCGGTGGGACAGTTGGTTTCAAGCGCCACCGGCGGCTTCGTTCCCAGCATCGACACACGGTCGATCATGACCCAGGTTCTTGTCGGTGACGGAGAGACCGTGGTTCTGGGAGGGATTCTCGAGACCGAGTCCCGCGAGACGACGAACAAGGTGCCGGTTCTGGGCGACGTTCCCGCGCTGGGCCGGCTGTTTCGCTCGCGGGTCACGGTCGAGAAGGAGGTGGAACTCATTGTCTTCGTGACGCCGAAGATTCTGCGCGAATGAACGTGCCGATGGTGACCATGGAAGCGGTGCAGGTGGAACTATGCGCTAATTCAGATCGGCGGCGTATTTCCTCAGCACCGACAGCGGGACCACCTCCAGGGCACGGGCATGGGTTGCCTTGAGCATGACCCGGGGCGCCATCCCGCGCTGGTATGCTTCGAGCCAGCGTGCCGCGCACAAGCACCACCGATGCCCGGGCTTGAGCCCGGGAAACTCGAATTCCGGGTGTGGTGTCGTCAGATCGTTGCCTCTGGAGCGGGAGAAGTCCAGGAACTCCCGAGTCACGCGAATGCAGACCGTGTGGGACCCCGGATCGTCATTGCCGGTATTGCAGCAGCCGTCGCGAAAGAATCCGGTGACCGGATCTCCACTGCAGTCTTCCAGAGGCTCGCCGAATACGTTAATCGACCGGTCCATTGGACTTCCTGATACAAAGGGAATTGCCAGCCAGCGCGATGATGCCCGCCTGCTCGGCGGCTCGTCAAATCCATGCGCGCGCCCATCATCGCGGTGCGTCGAGGTGCGATGGAGTGTGCGGACAGACTTGCGAGTGTCGTGGGCGAGGAGCGTGCCAGGGATGGCCAAGAGCGACGAGCCCCCGCTTTCATTCGCGCACAATATGACATAAGCGCTCAGAAGTATCATAACGTATTGTAATATAGATACTTTATCGAATCTCTTACGTCCATGCGCTCTTGCCTTCCTGACAATTCTGCGCTCCAATGACCCTCCATACGATGTCGCGTGTTTCCGGTATGCTTACGGATTTCCCGGAACCGCAACCTTCATCCTTCCGGAGATTCAATGAGCCCACGCCGTTCGATACGCCTCACCAAGCGGTCCGTGGAAGCGCTACGGGCGCCGGACAAGGATACCCTGTTCTGGGATCGCGATCTCGCCGGTTTCGGCGTTCGCGTCCACCCCTCGGGCCGGAAAGTCTATGTTGTGCAATCGCGCGGCCCGCACGGATCCAAACGCGTGAGCCTGGGCTGTCACGGGGAGATCACGGCGGACGCGGCCAGAAAGCGGGCAGCGACGGTCATCGGGCGGATCAAGCGGGGGGAGGATCTCGAGACCGAGCCGAAGGGTCCGTTCACGGTGGAGAGCCTCGCGGAGCGGTTTCTGCGGGTGTACGTGGCAGTGCATTGCAAACCGGGCACGGTGCGGTTGTATCGTAATGCCCTGAAAAACCAGATTCTCCCGGCGCTTGGTGCCCGTGCGGTGGAGTCGATTGGAACGGGGGACGCGATTGCGCTTCACCGGCGGCTTCACGCGACGCCGCATCAGGCCAACCAGGCGATACGGGTGTTTTCCAGGATGATGACGCTGGCGCAGGATTGGGAACTGTATCTGGAAGACACGAACCCGTGCCGCTCGGTGAAGATGTACAAGGTCCCGGCGAGGGAACGATTTCTGAGCCGGGAGGAGTTCCGGCGCTTGGGACGGGTATTGAACGAAGCCGAATCGGACGGCTCGGTCGGATCGGGCGCGATCGCCGCGGTTCGGCTCCTGGTGCTGACCGGGTGCCGGCGTTCGGAGATTCTCTCGCTTCGCTGGGACGATGTGGATCGAACGGCGGGGGTGTTGCGGCTGAGGGATTCCAAGACGGGGCCGAGATCGGTGCCGCTGACGCGCGCGGTGGCGGCGGTGCTGGAGCGGCTGCCCCGCGCAGCGGTGCCCCGCACAGCGGGTTCGGAGAAGGTGATCGCGGGTGAGCGCTTCGGAGGCGGGAGATCCCGGTTCCACCAGCATTGGAAAACGATCCGCGAACGGGCGGGTCTGAACGATGTTCGGTTGCACGACCTGCGTCACAGCTACGCCTCCTGGGCGCTGGGCGTGGGAGAAAATCTGCAGACGATCGGCCGATTGCTTGGGCATCGCAAAATTGGTACCACGGCGAGATACGCGCACCTGGTGCGGGACGCGGAGCAGGCCGCGGCCGGACGGGTGGGCCGGAGCATCGGAGCGCATCTTGAGCCCGATGGATCCAGGGTAGCGTGAGCGATGAGAAAGGCAGTGGATAGGAAAGTGACAAGCTCGCCGCCGAGGACGCTTTCGAACCGCGCGGTGAACACCTTGAAGGTGGAGAAGGACACGGTGTTTTGGGACCGCAGTCTCACCGGATTCGGCGTGCGAGTTTACCCAACCGGCGGAAAGGTGTATCTCGCGCACGCCCGCAGCCCGCAGGGCCCGAAACGCGTGCGGGTGGGCCGCCACGGGGTGATGAACGCCGAGGAGGCGAGAAAGCGGGCGGCGCTGATCATTGCGAGAATCCGCGCGGGCGAGTCTGCAGTGCCCGAATCGATGGCGGGGGGACCCACCGTCGCGGAGGTGGCCCGTCGTTTCAGGAACGAGTACGTGGCGGTGCGCCTCAAACCGGCCTCGGCGAGACGACTGAGCAGCGCGATCGACGTTCACATCCTGCCGGCGTTCGGGAAGAAGCCGTTGAGAAGTGTAAAACGCAAGGACGTGCTGGGACTTCATCAGCGGCTGTGCGACACACCGAACCAGGCCAACCGGGTGGTGCGTACGCTGTCCCAGATGTACCGGCTGGCCGAGGACTGGGGTTTGCTGCCCGCACCGCATGCTCCGGGCCGCAGAAGTAGTCCCGGTTCTGCGGTTTGGACAGCCAGCGCGCGTGGCTCACCGCCTTGCTCGCCTTGCGGCAATCGGGCGCCGAGCAGTAACGCTGGTGCCGCCGATTGCGCGGGTCCGGGCGAAACAACCGCCCACAGTTCAGACACTTGCGTCGTCTTCGCTTCGTCATCGATCGGCTTCCTCCGACCGCCAATGATGCGGCCATCGGCACCGGACCGGGGCACCGAACGTCAACGGTCCGAAGAAAACGAAGAAAACGAAGAAACGTTTAGTGGAAGCTTTTCGAAGAAGACGCCGCCGAAGAAAACAACAATTTCAGACTGGCAGAATGACTACACTTTCAGATTGGTGCTGGCAGATAGCGCAGAATAGTAGTTGGAGTGCCCCGGGAATGGTGGACACTGCCGACTCGGCGCTGCTCGTATCCTTCAATTTACAGCAATCGTTCGGCGGAGCCGTGATGACGGTATCGGTAGAGGATCAGAATGCCCGCTGGGTGTGACTCTCGTCTGGCTACAGGCACCAAAAACACGGCAACACCGAACGGAAACAATTTACTGGGTGACGAACGATACGAACCGTCCGCTCGAGCGCGTCCACGCGCGCGTGAACTTGAATGCGTTCCGTTCCGGTTTGTTGACGTATCGTCCGACGGAAGAATTACGCTCGGCATTGCCGTCCATTTTATGTATTTAAATCAACGAAATATGCGCCTTACCGGACACATGCTCACGTGTCTCACTTGACCGACGTCAGACATATGGCATCAAAACCGCCTATCGCCATTGCTCTCCCAATTGGGGCCAGCAATACAAGCTCGGTTGTACACTTAACGGGATTCGGGACGTCGCACCCGACCTTGCTGCCAAGCGTGTGTCTGCCGCCTATTGCCGGTGCGGCCAATTGGTATAAATTCGCCTGACTCTGCAAGGATACGGACACGAATCGGATGCATGTTTGCTATTTTCTTGCGCTGCCAATTTCTTGGATCGTCAAACGATGAGTCAAACAGCAAGCCGGGAGAACCACTTCGTGCCGCAATTCTACCTGCGGTACTTCTCCGAGGATGGCAAGCGCGTGAACCTGTTCAACTTCTCGCGCGGGCGGACAATCACGGGCGCCAGCATTAAGCATCAGTGCTCGCGCCACAATTTCTACGACTTTGCGCCGCGATTGGAACGTGCGTTCTCCGACATGGAAGGCGCAGCCGCAACCGTGATACGCGGCATCAAGGCCGCCGCAGACATTCCCGGCCAACAATCAAACGATTGGTTCGAGCTGCTGGCGTACATCGTGTTCCAGAAGTTCCGAACCACCAATGCTGGCAAGTTGAACGATGCTTGGACAAACTACCTCGGTCGCTTGATGCTTGAGAACAGTCCGGCCCTGGAAGGCATTGACCCAACCAGTCTCAAGCTGAAGAACATGTATTCAGTTGCGCTTCCGTTAAGCCTAGCGCACGAATTCCTGCCCTTTGCCCTGGACTTGCGGGGGCACCTGTTTGTCAATACGACGGAGCGCGAGTTCATTACGAGCGATGATCCGGTCGTGATGCACAATCAGTACTGCGAGGGCATTACCTACAGGGGAGTGACGGGCTGGAATTGCACGGGCCTGCAAGTATTCTGGCCGATCTCGCCACTGGAGCTGATCGTTCTTTACGACCCGACGACATACAAGGTCGGACGATCGCATCGGGGATCAACCGTCACTAGACTCTCGGACGAGCGCGATGTTGCTCAACTAAACTCGCTGCAAATCCTGAACGCGCACCACAATGTGTATTTCGCCGGCATTAACGGGCTCAACACCACCGAGAGCCAATGCAGGAGACTTGGCGCCAAACGCCCGGACACGCGCACGATGTTCGTCGAGACCGAAGCCGTGGAGACTGATGCCGGAGAATCCAGTGCGATTCTCTACGCCTACGAGCCCCTTCTACCTGCGAGACTTGACGTCAGCAAGATCACTGTTCGCCGGGAACGCCGCCGGGTTCCCCTGCACAGCCGCGCCGTGATGTACCGAAAAGACAGGCCGCCTTCAGAAGAAGATGGCGTCCCGTATGGCGATCCACCGCCTGGCAGATATGCTGTGAAGAAAGTAACGAACATCTGATCGACGCACCCCCGTACTCCGCCTCCGGCGCGCACCGTATTCCGCTTACGACGTGTCAGTCGGAACCCATACAATTCAGAACAGGGTGAACTCACCGGGGCAGGTCGCCTGCGCCGTTGAAATTCCCTCTCCCCAAACGTCGATTTGCCACTGATGTTGCCGAGCCCGCTACTCGACACAACACTGAACTTGAAATTCACCCGCTCACCCACCGCTTACTTTACATGTTATGTTGCCGGCAACATAACATGTAAAGTTGCCACCTGTTCCAGCGCAAAGTTGCCACCCATTCCAGGCCAAAGTTGCCACCCCTCGGAGCGCAGCGACGCGGATCGCCTAGAGTCCGTTCTTGGATGAGGTTTTCGGGTTCCTGGTGGCGTTGAGTTTTCGCATGGATTCTCCTTTCAGGTTGATGCGATAGGCGTTTGCACGAGCCGGTCGAGGATGGCGTCGGCGTGGGTCGGTTCGCCGATCATCTTGTGCCAGTGCTCCACGGGCAGCTGGCTGGTCACCACGGTGGAGCGGTGCCGGTGACGGTCCTCGAGGATGTCCAGCAGTTCGCGGCGCTGAGGCGCGGTGAGCTTGGTCAGTCCCCAGTCATCCAGGATGATGACGTCGGTTCGGGCGAGTTTCTTCATCATCTTCGGGTAGCGGCCGTCGCCGTGGGCGTAGCCGAGTTCATCGAACAGCCGCGAGAGACGGCGGTACTGAACGGTGAAGCCGTCGCGGCAGGCCTTGTTGCCCAGGGCACAGGCGATCCAGGTTTTTCCCACGCCGGTCGGCCCCGTGATCAGCAAGTTGAGCTTCTTCTTGATCCATTGCCCGGTGATGAGCCGGTTCATCAGGGCTTGGTCCAGTCCGCGGGGGTGCCGATAGTCCAGGTCTTCGATGACGGCGGGCTGGCGCAGCCGGGCGTTGCGGATCCGGTACTGGAGCCGACGCTCGGCGCGGAAGGTGGCCTCCCGGTCGAGCAGCAACCCGAGCCGTTCATCGAAGCCCAGCCGCTCGATATCGGTCATGTCCTGCTGCTCCAGCAACCCGGCGTGCATGCCCATGAGGCGCAGCTCGGCGAGTTTCTCGACGGTGGGGTGATACAACATTTTCAGTTCCTCTTCGGTTGGGGTTAGTGGAAGTAGCCTGGGCCGCGGAGATTCTCATGGTCAATGCCCGGCAGTTCCGGGGTTGATGGCGGCAGGGGCTTGTTTTCCAGCTTGTTCTTCAGGATCGACTCGACGTTCTTGTAGGCGTAGGCGCCGAGCGCGATCGCCCGCTTGCAGGCCGCCTCCAGCCGCGATTGCCCGTAACGATCGCCCAGGCGGATGATCCCGAGGCAGGTGCGGAAGCCCTGCTGCGGATACTTGCGCGTGGCCAGGATGTGCTCGACCACGGCCGCAGTGCATGGGCCTGTCTTGCCTGCCCAACCGATCAACCGTTCCGGCGTCCATTTGGCCTGTTCCCGGTGGCTCTCCGGCATGTGCTCGGGCACCGTGGTGTGGCCGGCGCGGCGCCAGCTGCGGGCATGGCTGGCCACCCGCCGGCCCTGGTGAAGCAACTCTACGGTGTTCGCGGTGATGCGCGCATCGAGCTGTTCCTTGATCAACTGATAGGGCGCCGAGTAGTAGTGGCGGTCGACCTCCACGTGGTAGTCGATGTTGACCCGCACCTTCTTCCATTCCGCGTACTCGTACGGCTGCGCCGGCAACGGCCTCATCGCCGGGCGGTCCAGCGTCTCGAACAGCTCCCGCCGGCACCCGGGCAGTTTCTGGAACGGGCGCGTATTGAGCTGCTCGAGCAACTCCGCGATGGCTTCGTTGAGTTCGGCCAGGGAGAAGAACTGGCGGTGACGCAACCGCGCCAGGATCCACCGCTGAACCACTTGCACGCCCGTCTCGGCCTTCGCCTTGTCCTTCGGCTTTCTCGGCCTGGCAGGCAAGATTGCAACCCCGTAGTGCTCGCCCCATTCCTGGTAGGTGCGGTTGAGCTTGGGCTCGTAGCGGTGCGCCTTGGTGACGCCGGCCTTCAGGTTGTCCGGCACCACGATTTCGGGCGCCACGCCGAGGTACTCCATGGTGCGCACATGCGAACCGATCCAGTCGCTCAGGCCCTGCGTCCAGGTCGCCTCGGCATAGGTGTAGTTGGACGCACCCAGCGCCGCGACAAAGACCTCCGCCTCAGGGTGGCAACTTTGCCTTAGAACGGGTGGCAACTTTGCTTTAGAACAGGTGGCAACTTTGCCTTAGAACGGGTGGCAACTTTCCCTCAGAATACGCAGGATGCCATGGGATGGCAGGATTACCATCTACATATGTTTCTTCCAGTTGACGATGGCGACGACGACGGTCGTTGGGAGATAGGAATTCCTATCGATGATGAACCAGTCGGCAGCGGGGAGACGATTGCGAGTTGGCAAGTGCCGGTAACGAAGCACTTCCAACAGGTCGGTGACAGAATGACCTACGTGTACGATTTCGGGGACGATTGGATTCACGATGTCGTCCTGGCTGACATCATCTCCTGCGATTCTGAAAGACCTGTTGTCTGCGTCGGTGGGGAGCGAGCCTGTCCTCCTGAAGATTGTGGCGGCCCTTGGGGTTATCAGACGATGTTAGAGGCATTGGCAGATCCAGGTCACGATCAGCACGATGAAATAAAGCGCTGGATTGGCGGATCATTTGACTCAGAGAAATTCGATCCGACAAAGGTCAAGTTTGACGACCCACAGGATCGTTGGAACCGGGCCTTCAAGAATGCTTAGTTCCGACAAATTTCCGACACAAGATGTGCATTGTTGTGCAGCGTACTGATAGTTGGTCAACGGGCGTCGTCATAAAGGCGATATTTTTCAGTAAGTTAAAGCACTCTTCCCGGCTACGAACCAGGCGGTCGGGAGTTCGCCTTCGGCGCGAAGCGACGCTCCGACTGCAGGGAGAAGGTATCTCTCCGGGGCCGCTCCCGGCCATCCATGGCCTTCGCGGCACTTGTGCATCCTGCACGTCGCGCGCCAAAAATGAAGTCGCCACTTTATGAGAGCATCTTGATATCGGGCTTCCCGTGATTCTTCGAATCCCGGAATTCCGAGGAGCTACTGGTTGGCACCGACGATTATTGAGAGTTTCTCGAAAAGCAAGAGATAAACCGTGAAGAAAACCTGGCTCGTCAGCAAAATCTGTGGGTGAATTCAGGCTCGGGTAACGCGCGAGGGCATGGTACAAGGCGATTTCAGCACCGTGACAGGTCCGAAACCCGAAGGCTTTTCTGGAGGTCAGTTTTGCCTTGCCATTAAATCCCTCCACAACGCCGCTTGAGAGCTGACCTTTGGCCCGAAACCAATTGAGCAGAAGCTCGCGAATACCTGTGCCACTTCCTTCCAGCTCAGCCGCCTCGCCCAACGCGCCAGAAACCAGGCATAAGCATCTGTCAAACGGTGCTTGCCCGAGGCCCACGGCAGCCGCTCCACCCGCACGCCGCAGCTCGAGCAGTCCACCCGCCGCGGCGCATAGACGAAAAACACCTTCATCCCCCACAGCGGCACAAACTCAAAGCGACGTACGGCAAGCTTGTGATAACCCGGCCGCGGCAACTCACAGCCCGAGCACAGTGCTCGCCCATTCGCCCGCGGCTCGATCTCCACCTCCAACGCCTTGCTTGCTTTCCAGTCAGTTCTTCGCCGAATCTACCCTCGAAATACCCACAGATTCTGCGGAGGAGCCCAATATTTAAGCATCCCGCTTACTTTATTGAACTTCCGATCCTGGCAGAGCAAATGCATGAACCCTCCTTCCAATATCCTGTGTTACAGGCGAACGATAACGACCGCCGCCGCCGCCTGCTACAATCACAACATATTGTCTTCCATCAATTTCGTAAGTGGAGGGAGTCGAAAAGCCAGGCGAATCCATCTCAAATTCCCACAAAAGCACGCCGCTGGTTTTATCAAATGCTCTGAACCGGTTATCTTCTGTTGCTGCTATAAAAATCAAACCTCCTTGTGTAACAGCCATTCCGCCAAAGTTTTCAGCACCGGTATGTCGAATCCCCATTTCTACTAATCCGGGATATTCTCCGAGTGGGACCGACCATTTAATTTCACCTTTTGCAACATCTACCGCAACGAGTTTCCCCCATGGTGGTTTAATTGCATGATACCCCATATGGTCTGTGAAATATTCTAACTGAGGTACATACTGTGGGGTTGATGTGGACCAACTCAATTCGCCCTCTCCTCCACTCCACGTCAAATTTTCGTCACTTAAATCGATATCAGATGTGGATCTTGCTTCACCAGGTTCACTTTGAAGAAAGGCTACAACATTATCCAATTCATCTTCGTCAAAGGCCGGAAAGGCCGGCATCGCATTTACGCCTTGTGTAATGACATCTCTTAGTTCGTCAGAACTGAGCGTTGTATTATCAAGAGCAACAGCTACCCCTCCTTGTCGATCAGCACCATGACAAGCCGCACATGCTGCAAGATATATTGTTCTCCCTTGGGCCGTCTCCGTCATATCTGCGAATTGATCAGGATGTATGATGTCCAGCGTTAGTATAAATGGGAAGTCATTTACGTTTACGTAGGCAATATTGGTCTCCGGATCAAACGCTGGACCGCCCCATTCATTTCCTCCGTGAATTCCGGGCTGTACGATCGTTCCTTCTATACTTGGAGGTGTATACATCGGTCCGGGTCTCAGTCTTTTATATTGCTCCAGTGCAGACTCATGAGACTCGGGTGTGATAGTGGTTAAATCAGACTCATAAAATGACGTTCTTACAAGTGGGTCAGGTTTTAAAGGCCATGGTTGAGTTGGATAAGCAACTTCACCGAGTGCCGCCTCTGTCGGTACCGGTTTTTCTACAATGGGAAATAGAGATTCTCCGGTATCTCGATCAAATACAAATACTTTACCCTGTTTCCCTGTTTGAACGACCACATCTCTTTCTTCGCCATCCTGCGTAATAGTAGCTAACATCGGTGCAGGAGCGATATCATAATCCCAAATATCGTGGTGAATCGTTTGAAAATGCCATTGTAATTCTCCAGTCTCTGCATCAATGGCTAAAACGGAATTCGAAAAGAGGTTCTTGCCAGGTCTCGCACCACCACCTCCATGGATTCCACCAGTGGCTGAACCCGTGGCGGCAAATACCCAGCCTCTTTCTTCATCAACAGTAAATCCACCCCATGAGTTGGCGCCACCATAAACCATATTATCTTCCCACTCCCACGTCTCATACCCGGGCTGTCCTTCTATAGGAATGGTTTGAAATCTCCATTCAAACTCCCCGGTTATCGTGTTAAAAGATCTGATGTTACCAGGGGGTTCTTCTCTTCCTTCCGAAACATTTGAATCCAAAATCAAATGGTCATCATAGATTACAGGAGGTGAGGTGTTCGTTATTTTATTTTCCAGCAGGTGAGCAGGCCAAACATGATTTTCCTTTAAATCAATATACCCGCCGATACCAAACGACTCTATAAGGGTGCCGTCGTCCGGGTTAATTGCCCAGACAAGATCTTTCGTAAGATGGAAGATTCTTGAGTTGTTGCCATTCTCATCTTCCCAATACACCGCCCCTCTCATAATACCACTGGCGAGATAATCTCCTCTGGAATGGTGTTCAGACAGATCAAACAGCCAGAGTTCTTCTCCGGTTGCTGCATCCAGGGCAACAAGATTCAATTCAGGATCAGAAAAATACATCACACCTTCAATAACAATCGGGTTAGATGACATCCCCGGCCGGACAAGATTCCTTGTATCATAGGTCCACACTTCTTCTAATAACTGAACATTTTCGATTGTAATTTGGCTTAGAGAAGAGTATCCAGTTCCTTCCTGATCGCCACGATAAGTAGCCCAATCAACGAAATTATTCAGTCTGCTTTTTTGAACAGCGGTACTTGTTTGGGCCGATGTATCATTATCCACCCAGCCGAATGCTATCAGGACAAAAAGGAAGGTCAGGGGAGAGAATAAATAGAGTTGCTTTTGCATCAGTTCGTGGCCTCGTTCCGTTTATATTTGAATAACAGGTAAATTTATTTTCCTATGTTACTGATAACGTGAAGTCGGGTAGTCGTTTAATGACTCCACCTTCCATAGCTGACTCATGGGCCAGCAAGCCAACACATGTCCAGTTTGCAGATTGGACCGCATTGGGGTAAGGATCACGATCGTTAACAATAGAGTCGACAAACTCATGTACTAAGTGTGGGTGAGAACCTCCGTGGCCAGCTCCCTGGATAAAGGATAAGTGAGCATGCTCATCTGCATCATACACTCCTTCCAAGGTAAACTCGCGTATCTCTTCCGGTAACAGATGTCCATAATCCGGTACCTTAATACGTTCGGGTATCTCCGGTTCGGGTTTTTTTGCCGTATGAAGAACCGGATCCTCCCCTTCAATGAGCGGCCATTCAAAGGACTTTTTAGATCCGTAAACATCAAAGCTTTCTCGATATTGACGTGACGTATCAAACAATGAACGATAAATGTGAGCGGTCAAGTCAGAGTTCTTTAACTTAATATGGCATGTTTCAACCGCAAAGGGAGAACCTGACTTTTCGATAAGGTCATCGCTGATTGTTCCCGAACCGAAACACGATACATATTCTGCTTCTTTGTCAGTAAGTCCAAGAACGGGGCTGACAACATGAGTTGCGTAGTGCATGGGTTTCATATGCTGCCAATAGTCGGGCCATCCCTCCATATCCTGGGGATGACTGGCTTGCAAATATTGAATTTTTCCCAATTCCCCTTTTTCGTAAAGCTCTTTTACAAACAGATATTCGCGGCTGTACACAACCGTCTCCGCCATTGTATATTTTAATCCCGTCTCCGCGACCGTTTCTACAATTTCCTTGCAATCCTCAACACTTGTTGCCATCGGCACAGTACATGAAACATGCTTGCCCGCACGCAGAGCCATTAGCGAGTGTTCCGCATGGAGCTGAATGGGTGTATTTATATGCACAGCATCAATCTTTGGATCTTCCAGAAGCTTTTGATACGAGCGAAAACGATGACCTGGATCGAAGTTGAAAGCATCTCCTACTTTATTAAGATCCGATTCCGAACGCTGGCAGATTGCATACATATTCGCATGAGGGTGCTTTTGATAAATCGGAATGAACTCAGCTCCAAATCCTAAACCTACAATTGCAATATTCACTTTACGTCCCGCCTTATTTCAGTCCACGCCTTGACCTCTTGCTCTACCGTCTCCATGTCCGGTAAGCGCCGATCAAAACATTGTCGCGTCAGCACGCTGAATTCGCATTCTGCTATGTTCAACCAACTTCCATGCTTCGGCGTATGTTTGAACTCCAGTCTATTCAACAGGGCACGAGCAACCGGTGGCTCAAATGCTTTATATGGCTCGTCAGCAAAATTTGTGGGTGAATTCAGGCTCGGGTAACGCGCCGAGGGCATTGTATAAGGCGATTTCAGGGGCGTGTCAAGTAAACTGTGTAACTGCATTTCAGACTGGCACCCGATCTGCGAATAAAATGACGAATTGATTGAGCGCTGCCTTCCAATCGCGAATCGGCCGGTTCCATTTCTTCAAGGCGTTCTGCAGGGCGAGATACAAAATCTTCTGGATCGATTCGTCGTTCGGAAACGCACCGCGATTCTTTAGCACCTTGCGCGGCGAGTAGTTCAGCGATTCAATCGCAGAGTTGCATCTCGGGTTTGTTGTTCTGATTGATAAATGGCTTGCACCTTTATCTTCTCAGACTCGAGGCCGAGATGCCTCTCCAACCCCTTGCTTGCTTTCCAATCAGTTCTTCGCCGAATCTACCCTCGAACTACCCACCGATTCTGCGGAGGAGCCCTAAGCGGAGGAGCCCTAATTATTAATCCGGCAATAGACGAATCATCGGATTCCGAAAGTAAACACGGCTGTCGGAGCCCACGGACTCCAGGCCGATCGTGCCCCGGTGGAGACTGGCCGGTCCATCTACATCTGCAGGTTCGGTGAATTCGTTGACTGTCTCATCATTCACTTTTACCGTTACGTTCTTGCCGTCAACCTTGATGTAGTAGCTGAACCATTCGTTATCGCCGTGTGGAGCAGTCTCCACCTCGCTTGCCCCAGCCAAGCTGCCGGTCATGCTCTCACCGGCCCGGCTGGCGTTAATCTGAGCTTCATAACCAAAGGCAGGAGGTCCCTCCTCTTCGTAACGGGTATGAAAATAGACCCCTGAAGCTGACCCAGGATAGGTATAGACATCAACCTTGAATTCAAAATTTTTGAAATATCCGCCAGCGATCGGACCGTCATAGAACAGATTTCTTTGACCTCCCTCGACAATTAGGGTGTCGCCGTCAAGTCGGAACGATTCTCCGGCCGAGGTATTATCGACGGTCGGCCAGACCATCTCTATATCATTTCTCCCATACCAGGCAGCAGACGTCCAATCCACGACACCGCCGCTTTCAATCCAACCATTGAGTGCATCATCCCGGAGAGAGATCCACCCAAGTCCACGTTCTCCTTCATATCCCGGGGCTGGCGAACCATCTTCTTCAAGTTTTCCTGCCGCCCAGAGCACGCCCGATGCAATAAGATTCAAATTCACATCCGAGCCCATCGAAACACTATGATGCCCCAGTGAACTGGTGAAAACCCGAACGCCTTGGTATTCGTGTATCCAAGCTGTTTCAGTATAGGAGTGTGTCTCCACCGAATAGGCGTGAGATAACGGAGTGACATTATCATGTAAATCAACGATTAGATATAACTCGCCTGCAGGCGTCCGCCAAGAACGAGGATAGTTCTTCATGATCTGGTGGTGCGTCTCCAGAACCTCGATCGTGTAGGGAGAGGTATTGGGATGATTTTCTTTCTCGTGGACGGATGAAACAGCACCGGTAAAATCCCACCAGTCATCCGCTGCACCGTCCATTGCATATTGATAGAGATGGATGGGGCAGTGAAGCATAACGGCAGGTACTTGATGCTTGACGTGCTCGGCGATGATCCCTCTTACATAGGCGCCATCTTTTACTTGAAGATTACAGTGATTGTAGATGACAACGTCGAACTCTGCCGCCCAGTCATCCTCCAAATGACGGGAGAAAAAGAAATCAGTTGATTCCATGGTAATCGTATCCCCACCTTCATAGTCAGTTGTAATTTCGATGTTCGAAAGACGTTCCAACAGTCCCTCTTCAATCTGGTCCTTTTGCGTTGCATAATCGTGCCAGGGGCCCCCGCCGGTAATCATCAAGATTTGCAATGGATCTGTGTTCTGCGCTCCGGCGTATTGAGGTAGGCTGCCAGAAAAAATTAGCGTTAAAACAGAAAGGAGTATTTTTTTAAATATATTTATAGTCGTATTCATTATATTGGGCCCTCGATTTTTATCTCGTAGATTGAGTCACATCTTTGTTTAGTTCAAAGTTTACAAAATACACTGAACTGTAGAAGTTAAGACCCGGTCTGGCAGTTACCGATTCTGAGGAGGCGACTGTCAGGAGAGATCTAGTTCAGTTCCTTCTCCTGCCAGATTTTCTTGCCGTCCTCGAGCGTTTCCATCGGCGTCCTGCCGCAACACATTCTGGTCGATGCGGTTCTTCGGATTGGGTTTGCGGCGACTTTCCTCGATCAGCGCCTCGACACCGTCATCTTCCACGGCTTCCTTGTAACGGTAGAACGTGTCGCGCGACACGCCCATGGCCTTGCAGGCCCTGGAGACGTTGTCGAGCTCTTCGGCCAGGTCCAACAGGCCGATCTTGTGCCGGATGACATTCTCTGTAGTATGCAACATGAGGGTTACCCCTCTTTATTGTGGTTCTGATTGGTGACTAAGCACCTCCATTAGAACCGGTAACCCTCGCTTTTTCAAGCCAGTGTCAGATCAGGTCGAAACTTCTGCAGCTCAGCCGTTACACGCAACCCGAAGCGGAATTGAAATTGCTGCTGGAGCGCTTGAAGCTGGCACTGCCGGCCCAGCCGCCACCGGAAATCACCCCGGCACAAGCTGCCCAGGCCACCGCCGTGTAGTGCAGACCTTTGGGGTCGGCTCCTCGACAGATCAACTACTTAACCTCGATCTACCCCCGAATCCGCTAAGTCGGGCTGTAAGAGTTCGCTCAAGCCGGGATGGTAGCACCATCGCGGACGCACATCGGCTGGTTCAACTGTTCCGTCAGGCGCGGTTCTTTATCGATTGAGGATTCGCTTCCAGTCTCTTCGGAGGGGCCGGAGCCAGATGTCCTTTTTCGGCTTGTCGTATTGTTTGTGCCGGTCGTAGCGCCCGCGCCCCTGGGTGGTTCCGACGCGGATCCAGCCGGATGCGTGGTAGACCGCGCCGGTGTAGCGTGGCGTTTCGACGAACGTTTCGATCAATACGGGCGTGGTGCGGTAGCGCTCGGTCCAGTCCGCGGGCAAGCGCCGGCGGATCATGGCGAGTATGTGCGAACCCAAGTTGGGGATGGCGATCCAGGGCAGGATAAGGAACCTCGGGTTGTCGAGCACCAGCGGGAGGTTTTTCTCGCGCAGGGGCGGCGTCCATCCGATGAAGCGGTCGCGCGGGGCCAGCTTCCATGCCGCGGTGGAGAAGCCGAGCAGGGCGATCGGCCGACCGTCGCGGTCGTGGACGGTGTAGCGTATCTGGGCGCCGACCAGGGTCTTGTATCCGAGATAGTGGTAGCGGGCGATGAACGCGTTCCACTGCAGGCTCTGGGGCGTGCGCCCGAGTACGGGCCGCAGGTTGAGCGGGCGCACGTCATCGAGGGCGGTCGGCGGCGGTTCCAGCGGTGCGTCGGTATCGGGTCCGAAGGCGATGGGGCCGGGCCGGTTCTGGCCCCGCGTGGGCGGCGGCAGGACGATGAGGCCGTCGCGGTGCATGTCCAGCATCGTCACCCTGGCCATCATGTCCTTGAGCCCGCCGTCAGGCTTGAGCCAGCCGATGCGCCGGCAAAACGCCTTCGACAGCCGATGGCGGTTCAAAAGCGGCGGGCCGGCGATCAGCGCGCGCAGCAGCGCCATCTCTTCGGTCGTGAAGTCGCGCCCGTAATAGCGGCACTCGACTTGACCGGTCATTGCGGCGTCATGAGGGTGCGCTTGCGCGCCTCGTTCATCGACCAGGGCAGCCATGCGGACAGATCCGGCGGCGCCCGCCCGCCGTTGGCCGCACACGCGTCCAGCCACGCCCGAAGCCAGTGCCGGACATCGATGCCGTTTAACGCGAGGGTGGCGACGATCGAATACATCCGCGCCGTGAAGCGCGCGCCGGTCTCGCTGTCGGACCCGAAGGACAGCCGTCTTCCGATCGCCGGTCCTCTGAGCGCGCGTTCGGCCGCACTATGCCGATATCGGCATAGCGCGGCACATGCCGACATCCGTTTTATGCCGACAACGCGGCCCAACTCATTGATCGACCGGGTCATGTGGCAGGATTTGTCGGCATAATCACGGGATTCTAAGTTGTACGCGTTCTGGCATACATTTCTTTCGTTTTCACACGAAAGGGATGAACCATGTCCAGTTGTATATCGCCTCCATCGGCATCGATGGATTCCTCTTGGTGGGCGCCGCATCGCAGCGCGTTTCTGAACTGTCTTGTCGGACAAGGCTATGCCGAGCGTACCCTGGCCACCTACCGGCTCATGACCGGCCGGCTCTGTGCGGCGCTCGATGCCCGCGGACTCGCGGCCGACGATGTCGATGCAGGCGTACTTGCGGATCTCTCGGCAGCATGTCCGCGAACGGGATCGCCTTCGATGGAGCGGGATTTGATATCGGTCACACGACGGTTTGCCGACTACCTGGTCGATTCCGGCGCGATCGCACCGATGCTTCCCGCGCCGCCACCTGCATCGGGCTCGCTGGAACAGTTGAGTGCGCAGTTCGATGCCTGGCTGCGGCAGCATCGTGGGATGTTCGGAAGACGGCTGCGCACGCACCGGAGCATTCTGAAGAGCTTCATGACGTTCTGCGGTGCGAGCACCCGGGCGCTGGACGATCCGAGAGGCATTACGCCGGAAAGCATCTTCGCTTTTGTAGATGGCTTCTCGGGAAAGTCCAACTGGCGACTGCCGTATCTGCGCAACGTCCTGCGGTTCCTCTTCTGGAACGGCAGACTCGCGCGCGACCTGACCGACGCCGTTCCACGATCGGCACGGAGCCGGCCCGATGGGCTGCCGCGTCATCTCGAACCCGACACGGTGCGTCACCTGATCGAAGCGGTTCGCGGCGACAGCCCGCGTGAACGGCGCGATCGTGCGATGCTGCTGATGATGGCCAGGCTCGGCCTTCGTGGGCAGGAAGCGATCGCGGTACGGCTCGATGACATCGACTGGCGGGCCGGCAGGCTTGTTGTCCGCGGCAAAGCCGGCCAGTTGGATCGCATGCCGTTGCCCGTCGATGTGGGAGAGACGGCGGTCGCCTGGATCCGCAATGGCAGGCAGGGCTCGTCGCGTCACTTGTTTGTATCCGTGCGGCCGCCGTATCGACCGTTCACATCATCTCCGGTCGTTCGCAGAGCCCTTCTCCAGGCGTACGAACGGGCCGGCCTGACTCCGCCCCGGGGCCAGGCCCGGACCCATGCGCTGCGGCACAGTCTGGCCATGGACCTGCTGGGCCGGGGCGCCTCCCTGGAAGAGATTGGCGATGTCCTGCGTCACCGCTCCCGCCAATCGACCGCCGTATACGCCCACTACGATATCGATGCACTGCGACCGCTTGCGCGGTCATGGCCGGTGCCGGGAGCGGTGCGATGATCCCGCTGACAGAGCGCGTGGAGCAGTATCTCGCCCAGCGGGACCGCTTCGGAACAGGCCTGTCGGCCAGTGCTGTGCAGGCATTACGCAAGTTTGCTTCCTTCGCGGCAGACCAGGGCGCCGAACGGGTCACCACGGACCTGTTCCTATGCTGGAAAGCGCAGTTCGGCTCAGCGAGTAATCGAAGCTGGTCCTACCGCTTTAGCCATGTGCGCACCTTTGCCCGTTGGCTGCAAAGCGTCGATCCACGGACCGAAGTGCCGCCCCGGGGCCTCATTCCAGCAGGTCGGCGACGGCCACGGCCTTACATCTACACCGACAACGAGATCGCCGCCATCGTGACCGAGGCCGCACGGCTACCGTCAAAACCCGGCCTGCGCGGCCCGACCTATGCGACGCTGTTCGGCCTGCTTGCCGTGACGGGGCTTCGGATCGGCGAGGCGCTCGGGCTCGACGATGGGGATGTCGATACGGACGCCGCCCTGGTGCATATCCGGCATGCGAAGAATGACCGAAGCCGTGTGCTGGCTCTCACCCCATGCACCGGTCGGCGCCTTGAGCAATACCGGTCATTGCGTGACCGGATCCTTGGCGCGGTCGAGACGCCGGCGTTCTTCGTCGGAGATCGTCTTCAACGCGTCCGCACCGGCACAGCCGAATACAACTTTGCAAAGGTCGGCCAGAGAATCGGCCTGCGGGAGCGCAAACCGCCCGGCCACCGCGGCCGGGGGCCGCGCCTGCACGATCTGCGGCACACCATGGCGGTCCGCACCCTCATCGATTGGTACCGGTCCGGGCTGAACCCCGATCGGGAGATGTACAAGCTGAGCACATGGCTCGGACACAGCCGTCCGGGCAATACCTACTGGTACGTGGAGGCGGTGCCTGAACTGCTGCAACTGGCCACCGAACGTGCGGAACGGTCATTCGCGCAAAAGGAGGCATCATGACGACGTATGCATTGCCTGCTTATGTGCAGCGCTTCTTCGCCGATCGCCTCATCGCACAGCAAGGGGCCAGTCCTCACACGGTGGCGAGCTACCGTGACACCTTCCGGCTGCTGCTCAACTACACCTGTGAACAAGTCGGGCGCGAGCCCACCGACCTGCTTGTCACCGACATCGATGCCGATCTCGTGGCGCGGTTCCTGTGCTTCATCGAAGACAGCCGGCAGAACAGTCCCCGCACGCGCAACGCGCGCCGATCGACGATCCGGGCGTTCTTCCGGTTCGTCGCGGTCCGCGAACCCGCCCTGCTGTATCACTGCCAGCAGGTGCTCACCATACCGGCGAAGCGCCATGACAAACGCATGATCGACTACCTCGACCGGGGAGAGTGCGCCGCACTGCTCGCCGCACCCGACCTGTCCACATGGATCGGGCGGCGAGACAGAACCCTGTTGCTGGTTGCCCTGCAGACCGGTCTCAGGGTGTCGGAACCGATCGGTCTCAATGTTGGCGACGTGGTCCTTGAGCCCCAGTCCCAAGCACACGTGCATTGCCGGGGAAAGGGCCGCAAGGAGCGGGCGACGCCGTTGCGCGCCGACAGTGTGCAGGCGCTGCGCGGCTGGCTGGGCGAAACGGCCGCAGCGCCGGACCGGCCGCTGTTCGTGAGTACCCGCCGGGGACGCTTCAGTCGCGACGGAATCGAGCGCATTGTGCGCAAATACGCCCGGATGGCATCCGGGACCTGCCCGACATTGAAGAGCAAGCGGGTCAGTCCGCATACGCTGCGCCACTCGGCCGCCATGGAACTGCTCCGCAGCGGCGTCGGCTGCACCGTCATCGCACTGTGGCTTGGTCATGAAACGGTTGAAACCACGCAAATCTACCTGCATGCCGACATGCAGATAAAGAAAGACGCGATGGACCGGACGCGACCGGTCGATATTCCCGAGGGCATCTACCGGCCCGATGATCAGCTGATGACATTCCTGGAGGCTTTGTGATTATGCCGATAAATCCTGCCGCATGACCCGGTCGATCAATGACTTGGGCCGCGTTGTCGGCATAAAACGGATGTCGGCATGTGCAAAATTATTGTCCATGGGCACTTGGGGGCGGTCGACGAACAGGCTCAATCCGTCGCGATGGTTCACCAGCGAGCGCAGCGCCTTGCCCTCGCGCGCTTGCGCCGGCAGGGTAGCCAGCTCCCGTTCGGCGCCCGCGAACAGGCCGTCGAGCGCCTCCTTGAGCGTGCCTTGCGCCGCGTCGAACGCCGGTGTCTGGCGCTTGCGACCGGGGTCGTAATCAGCCCGCCGCGCCTCGTTCAAACGGTAGATCGACGCGATCCGCTCGAGCCATCCCTGGCACCACGGCGTCAGCTGCTCCCGACCGGCCGCGCACTCGATAAAATCCCGACGCATATGCGCCCAACAGTATGCCAAAACCAGCACACCCGCGAGATCGCGGGCCAGCTTCTTATAGGCGCCATAGCGGTCGCAGACCAGCACCGTACCGGGCGCGGCATCGCCGAACAGCTTGGCCGCCGCCGCGGCGCTACGCGAGGGGTCGATGTGGAAATAGACCGCGTCCTGGCTGACCGAGGTCCACAGCCAGGCGCGGCTCGAGCGGCCCTGTCCGCGAAGCGACTGGATGCGCCAGCCCGTCTCATCGCCATGGCGCACCGCCACCTCATTCCGGTGTTCAAGAATCGCCTCGGCGAGCGGCTCGAACAGCGGCTCGAACCGGTGCACGCTGTCGCCCAGCGTGCCCGGCGAAATCGCCAGACCCTGGTCGCGCAGCCACGCGGCGACCCGGTTCATCGGGCGCAAGCAGGCATAGCGCTCGAACAAAAACCGCGCCCACACGCTGGTCCCGTAGGGTGTGTTGACGAACAGCCGCGGCGCCGGGGGCGCCGACACTTCCCGGGGCGACGATGCGCAGGCGCAGAGCCGGCGCCACCGCGGACGATGGATCACGCGCTTGTGGGCCGCGACATCGATCTCGACGAGGGTGGAAACCTCGGCGCCATTCGCCACGTAAGGCTTGCCGCAACACGAACACACGCGCGCATCCGCCGGCGGGTGGTGTTCTTCGGTGCGCTCCTCGAGCGCGGGCCGTTGCGTGCGGCCATGTCCGGCGGCGCCGGGCTGGTGGCCGCGTCGGCGCTGCGAGCGCGGCGTCTCCTGCTTCTCGCTCTTGCGCCCGAACAGCGTCTTCGACAGCACCGCCCTGGTCGCGCGAACCTTGGCAAGCTGAGCCTCCAGCGACACCGTGCGGATCTCCAACGCCCGCAGCGCCTTGCGCAGCCGCCCGACTTCCTTGCGAAGCGACACCAGCGAAGCTGTTCAGCGCGGGCCCGCTCCCGCTCGAATAGCAACCGCCAATCCAACTCCCCGCGCCATCGTGCTGCGCTTGCTCGACTCCACACCGGCATCGCGACAAGCAACTTCGTCAGACGCGCCACTTCGGCCTGCAAGGACAAGGCGTCCCTGGCCGTGCGGCGGACCTCCTTGGTCTCCTCCACGGCCGCCTTCAGCTTCTCCCGGCAGGCGTCGAGCTGCCACTTCAGCCAGCCCGATCGAGAACGCGCATCCACATCCGACCAGCGAAGCTGTTCAGCGCGGGCCCGCTCCCGCTCGAATAGCAACCGCCAATCCAACTCCCCGCGCAACTGCGTCTCAGAGGGCGCGGACCACCGGCCATCGGGCCTCTCGACTAACGTGATATCCGCCCCAACTGCGTCGTCGAGAATCGTCATGCCGGTACGATACCGCAAGACGAGCTGCGTTACCAGTCCCTTGCCAGGCGCCTCTCATCAGCCCATATCGATCCCCTCGCCATCTACTCATCCCGGCTTGAGCGAATGCTTACGTCGGGCTAAGACACGCGCCGCCGCTGCCAGGCGGTGAGATTGGCGAGGGTGCGTTTGCGCACGCGCTTACCCTCGCGCCAGCCTTCGCGCAGGAGCACGGCCGGTGGCACCGAGTGTGCCAAGGCATCGGCCGCTAGCGTGTCATTGCCAGCATCGAGGCGCCGGCGGTCATTGAACGGATTCTCGAGCGCCTCGGCCGCGATGCCGGGTCCGTCGATCCGGCGCATCCGAGCCGCGCACCGCCGACGGGCGACCGGTCGTGCTGATCGCCTCTCCACCCCGGCTCGTCGCCGATGGCGGCCTCGATCGAGCTGACCACACCGTTATCCCCCGGCTGCCAGCGGCCCCATCGGGCTCGACGTCTCACATAAGGCCGCTTATACGCACTATCCGCGAGTAGTGTTAAAGACAATGAGTAGCAAGGAAACCAGGTTTCTCGCCTATGACCAGATCAACGGTAGACCCATCCCAATGCCTTTTCCGATTACACCCGATATTTTGAAAGATACCTTCAAAAAAGATTTCGTTCTTGATTGGCCTCAGTGCCACTCAGTTCTGCGCC
The DNA here is from genome assembly GCA_965237785.1 of Candidatus Rariloculaceae bacterium. Classification (GTDB taxonomy): domain Bacteria; phylum Pseudomonadota; class Gammaproteobacteria; order Steroidobacterales; family Rariloculaceae; genus UBA6522. The sequence continues at coordinate 2,260,471 of OZ250159.1, read as the reverse complement.
GGGCAATACTGTTTGATAAAGTCATTGTGATCAGGCAGCTTGGCAAGATTATGATTTACAAAAGCACTCAGCTTTTCAAGCTCTCGCTTTAATGCCTCCGGTGGCAATATACGACCTGCACCGTGACGATGTTTCGGGAACAAACCCTGCCCAATCATCACCTGAACCCAAGAGTTCGTGCGAAACAAATTTACCAAATCCGGCCACACATGGCCGTTTTCCTGAAAGAGCTCTATGCGGTGAGCGAGGCTGTCCGGGATATCCATGGTACGATAATAATTCCAGAATTCACTGTCATCCCGTTGCGTCTGCTTGTAGTGCAGGATGATAAAATCGCGCACTGCCTCCCATTCAATCCGGGTTTCACGATTAAAGTGCTCGGCCAGCGGCGCCATTGCGCCTGAAAACGGGAAGAGCTTCATCAAGCGTATCAGCGAAGTGTTAATCAAGTGTATGCTGGTCGATTCAAGTGGCTCGATAAAGCCGCTCGATAAACCTATGGCAACACAGTTTTTGCGCCACGCATTTGTACGGAGACCGGTTTTAAATCTCAGGAGGCGGGGCTCAGTGATGGTCTTTCCTGTGATATTGCCGAGCAAAGTTGCACGGGCATCGTCGTCGGAACAAAACCGGCTGCTGTAAACAAGGCCATTGCCGGTACGGCTTTGCAGGGGGATACGCCACTGCCACCCGGAGGAATGTGCAATGGCGCGTGTATAGGGGGGAGGCGGCTCGGTACTTCTCGTCTGTATTGCCAGAGCGCGGTCGGCGGCCAGCCAATGGCTCCAGTCCTCGTATTCGACGTCCAGTGCACCGCCGAGCAGCAGGCCTCTGAAGCCGGTGCAATCGATAAAGAAATCACCGGCGACCTGTCTGTCTTGCTCCAACTCCAGCGATCGGATATTGCCCGTCACCGGATCAACGGTAATTTCGCCGATCTTGCCTTCGACTCGCCGGACGCCGAGTGATTCGCTTTTTTGCCGCAGAAATCCGGCGTAGGCCGTTGCGTCCAGGTGATAGGCGTACGCCAGTGGCGTCTCACCTACCTTTACCGCGAATTTGCCGGCGTTCGCCGCCTTCAATTCGAGGCAATAGTCCTCCAGGCTGCCGCCAAAACCATTGGCATGGGCCTCCATCCAGTACTGGTGGAATCCCGCCATCCAGGTACTTTGCCCGGCAACGCCGAACGTGTGAATGTAGCTTTCGCCCGGCGCGCCCCAGTTGTCAAAGAAAATGCCGAGCTTGAAGGTTGCCTGGGTTGCGCGCATGAACTCGCGCTCGTCGATTTTAAAAATATGGTGAAAATTGCAGATGGTGGGAACGGTCGCCTCGCCGACACCCACGGTTCCGATCCGGTCGGATTCGACCAGGGTGATTTCGAGCAGGTTACCCAGCCGCCTGACCAGGCTGTAAGCTGTCAACCAACCAGCCGTTCCGCCACCGGCGACGATTACGCGAATTTTCTCCTACATCAAGGGTTCTCCGGAGAGTCAACGATTCAGGTTATGCTGCAACCGCGCGCAGCCTGCGCGCCGAGCAAGCCGATCAGGGCGCAGAATCAGCAGCGACGGTGGTCATATGAGCGGTCTCCCTTGAAGTGAGCTTATCACGCGATCAGGGCCAGAATCAGAGCGACGGTGGTCATATGAGCGGTCTCCCTTGAAGTGAGCTTATCACGCGGGCAGGGGTGGCGCGCGGGGACGTAATGTTGCGCATTGGCCACAAAATTTGGGGTAGAATTGTGGCAGGAAACGCGCTGCCAATTTTTTTCGGGTTTCGGCGGCCAAAAGGCTTCCTAACCATGGGGAAATGTGCTAAGTTCGCTAAAAGACCAGATATCGATGTCGTCTGGATGTACGCTGGCGCGTGCAGCGGGCGCATCGCTGACAATCGCTGAGGATAATGAAGATGGGTGAAATGAAAAGAACTGTGCAAAAGACCAAATTGGCTGCCGCCGTATCGGCAGCTTTGTCCATTATGGCCAGCCAGGCGAGTGCGCAGCAGACCGGTGACGGTATCGAGGAGATCGTGGTCACCGGTATTCGCGGCAGTTTGCAGGCGGCCATGGATCTCAAGCGTGAGACTTCAGGCGTGATGGACGCCATTTCCGCGGAAGATATCGGCAAGTTTCCCGATACCAACCTGGCGGAATCGCTGCAGCGCATTACCGGGGTGTCCATCAACCGCGTCGAGGGCGAGGGTTCCGAGGTCACGATTCGCGGCTTCAGTGGCGACTTCAACATCGTGACCCTGAACGGCCGCCAGATGCCCGCGTCCAACACCACGCCTCCCTTCTTCGGCATCAACGCCAACCGTACTAGCGGCCAGTCGCGCTCCTTCGACTTCTCGAACCTGGCGTCCGAGGGGGTATCGGGCCTGCAGGTGTACAAATCGGGCCGGGTCGGGGTGCCGTCCGGCGGTCTTGGCGGCACGATCAATATCCAGACCATCCAGCCCCTGGAATCGGCTAACCAGTTCTCCCTCGGCGCCAAAGCCCTCCAGGACGCCGGTTTCAGTGGCGCGACGCCGGAGGTGAGCGCTCTGGGCAACTGGACGAATGATGCAGGCACCTTCGGCGTGGCCGCCTTCGGTTCCGTCCAGGAGCGCCAATACTCGAATCGCACGGCGCTTCACGGCGGCGGGGCCGGGCTCGAATGGAGGTTTCCCTTCGATCAGAACAGCAACGACTACCAGAACGCCACCGTGATCAACCCACCCAGCCCCGATCAACTGACCGGCTTCCCGCATTCTGCGACCCTGGTGTACAGCGAGGCCTCGCGCGAGCGCACCAACGGCATGGTGACCCTGCAGTGGGCGCCCACGGACCGCGTGACCATTACCGCGGATGGGTTGTTCGCGCAGAATGATCAGAGTACAAAGAGTGTTTCGGATCTACCCTTCTGGGTCCGCAGTTTCGATTTTGTCGTCTTCGATGGCAACCCTGTCCTCAGCCTCCCGGACTGGTTATCCGAGCCGCTCGTGTCCGGCGGCGGCAGCGACTTCAGCCAGGCGGGCAAGGAGCTCCCTTTCCGGAATGGCTTGTTCGAGTTGCGAGACGAGTTGTCCTCGTTCGGCCTCAATGTCGACTATCAGATCAATGACTCGCTGACGTTGAATTTCGACGCGGCCCATGGCAATGCGTCCGCCGGCGGCAATCACCCGAGTGGCTCTGTCTATGAAGGATCCTCCCTCGGCGGTCAGGCTGTTGCTGCCCACATCGTAGACTACCGCACTGAGATACCCAACGTCATCCAGCTCATCGCGGACGGCTCGGGCCCCACCACCACCATGGTCGGCGGTAGGTCGGTTACCTTCCCCGGCGGCAATGCGAATGGTATCTTCGAAAAGTCGGATCTCGGTACCCAGTGGATCTTTCGAGACTTTAATGATCAGGAAACCACCATCGACCAGTTCAATACGAAACTCGCCTTCGACAACGGCGGCCCGGTCAGGGCTAATTTCGGCCTGGGCTTTGTCGACCACGAAATGCACCGGGCCTACGCGAGTCACTGGGACGAAATCGGCAACTGGAACACTTTCTTCATTGGCGATGTCGTGACTCTGGTGCCAGAAGATGCTATCGAAGCCGTATGCATAAGCTGCGAGTTTGACGACCATGACAATCAACTCCTGTCGGCGGAGGAACTGATCGCGGATTTCACCGCCGCCGGCGGAACCGTAGCCCCGGGCGCCAGTCCGCGGCTCGTGGGCCAGGAAGCGTTCTTTGTCAGCCCGATAGTGTTGGGGGAGGCCTATGACGGCTTCGTCAGCTCCACCGGGAGAAGATTCGACAACGCCAACCGGGGCGGGACCCGCATAAGAACGAACGACAACCTCATCAGTGAAGACGTTCTGTCGCTTTACGGCGAGGGTATCCTGGATGGCGAAGTCGGCGGCAGGCCGATGCAGGTCGTGGTCGGACTGCGCTGGGAGCAGACGGAGGTCGAATCCATAGCGTTGCAGTCGGTCCCCCTGCGTAAATCCTGGACATCGGACAACGACTTCTTCGACCAGACCAGCGGGGATACCCAGGCGGTGGTGCAGACTTTCGACTATAGCAACTTGCTGCCGAGCCTCGACTTCTCGGTGGATGTCACCGATAACCTGAAAGCGCGCGCCTCGTTCAGCACAACCATCGCGCGCGCGCCGTATGGCAGCATGTTCGTCAATACCACAGCCGGTAATCCGGGCACGGCGACGTACCTGGGTGGCATTTCCACCGGTAGCAGGGGTAACGCGCAACTGGAGCCGCTGGAGTCCGACAACTTGGACCTGTCGCTGGAGTACTACTACGGCGAGGGCAGTGCCTTTACGGTCGCCTTCTTCGACAAGTCGGTAAAGAACTTTATCGGCAACGAGCAGGTAACGACAAACCTGTTCGGCCTGCGCGATGTCTCCAGCGGGCGTCCGGGTACGCGCTCGGGCCAAGCCGTCGCGGAATTGGAGGCACGTGGTTGGAGCACGACCGAGACGAACCTCTTCACCATGACCGCCCTCATCGATAATCAACCGTGCCTTGCGGAAGCAGGCTATACAGGCGGCGCCGATTCATTCATCGACCCCAGTCAGCCGGGGGGCGCCGAACAGTCGTCTCTCATCCCCGGCAGGTGTACTATCCACCCCAATTCAGACGATCCATTGATGAGCTTTATCGTCCAGCAGCCCACGAACCAGGCGAGTGCCAATATCCAGGGCCTGGAATTGAACTGGGTGCACTTCTTCACCGGCGCCCTCAGCGGCTTCGGCTTCCAGGCCAACTCGACCTTTGTCGGCGGAGACGTCGGCTACGATTTGTACGCCAACCCGAACACTGAGGATCAGTTTGCCCTGACGGGGTTGTCGGACTCGTGGAATGTCATGGGCTTCTACGAGAACGAAAGGTTCAGTGTGCGTTTGCACTACAACAACCGCGGTGAATTTCTGTCCAACACCAACACCCGTCAACGCGTTCCGCGGTTTGTTGACGAGTTCTCGCAGCTTGACTTCAGTGCCAGCTATGCTCCCACCGATAATCTGACCATTTTCCTGGAGGGCATCAACCTGCTGGACGAACCGATCGTCTTCCGCGGTCGCACGCATAAACAAGTACAGTCCTTCCAGGAAGGCGACATGCGCATGTACCTGGGTGCGCGGTACAACTTCTCGAGGTAGAAGTCGGCAAGACCAGAAGCAGGTACCTGGGTACCCACCGGCATGTCGGTGGGTACTACTCGTCTTTCATTCTAATACAGCCTATCGAAGGCGCTGAAGGCGAAGGGCTACGAGCCGGTGTTGACCAAGAGCCGCTGGCTGCTGCTGAAGCGACCGGAGAACCTCACCGACAAGCAGGACATCCGCCTTGCCGAGTTCCTGCAATACAACCTCCGGTTTCGGGCCTGTCACGGTGCTGAAATCGCCTTGTACCATGCCCTCGGCGCGTTACCCGAGCCTGAATTCACCCACAGATTTTGCTGACGAACCATAATTAGAGGAGGTTATGTAATGAATAAGTTCACGCATACAGGTAAAAGGACAACTCGTGCGATTTTAGTGGCATTGTTTTCTGTGGGGTGTTTGGCCGTTCATGGTTTAGCCGTCTCGCAGAATACCGATCCGCTGGAAGTTCTGATGATTACCGGTGGAGGGCCTTTCCACGACTACTATACCCAAAAGAGACAGCTTGAAGAGGGGCTGACCGATCGCATCGGTAATATTGTGTTTACCATTGATCATAACGAGGGTGAAAGTAAGGAGGATATGCATTTCAAATTTGAAAGCCTGTTAACCGATGAGTGGGGGCAGCACTTTGATCTGGTGTTATACAATAGTTGTAATCTTGATATGGGCGATGCTGAACACGTTGAACGGATCATGACTGCCCATGCCGAGCACCAGGTACCTGCCGTACTGCTGCACTGCCCGATGCACCTGCATCGGACTACTACCCCGGTATGGTACAACTTTACCGGAGCCGTCTCCTATCAGCATGAAGTTGTTCGTGTCCCTTTTACGATAGAAGCGCTCGAACCGAATCATCCGATTATGGCCAATTTCCCCGGGACCTGGCGGACTCCCGAAGGAGAGTTGTACATGCCTTTCGAGTTAAAAGACAATGCTACCCCGCTGGCACGTGCCTACAGCGTGGAAGCCGCTGAATTTTTTCCCATAGCCTGGACCCACGAATACGAAGGGGTTCGGGTATTCGCCAGCACGCTGGGTCACCACACTCCGACCATGGGCGCGGATGTGAATTTGAATATGGTAGCGGCCGGCCTGCTGTGGGCGGCCGGAAAGCTTGACGACAATGGGCGCCCGTCGGAAGGATATTCAGGCGAGCGGGGACTGGGATGGATCTCCCTGCGGGACGGGGCGACCCTCAACGGCTGGCGTGACACCGAGACGACAAACTTCGCTGAAATCGCATGGTTTGAAGGAGGGGCTGTCTGGCCCACGAAAATGAACATGGGTACCGCGGCCTTTCAACTTGTCCCCCATGAAGTGGATCCAAATGACATTGTTGTCGAGGGTCCGCAGAGCTCCCTGTTCTATGCAGGGCCCATTGACGGCGGTGATTTCAGAAATTTTGAATTCAAGGTTGATGTCTATACCTATCCTGGGTCGGCTTCAGGGATCTATTTTCATACCCGTTACAAAGAGGAGGGACCTCCTACCTTTGGTTATGAAGCCCAGATTAACGCCAGCCGGGCCGGTGAGAGCATGACCGGCAGCCTGGTTGGGGCAAGCGAGGTGATGACTGCCCCACACGGCGATAACGAATGGTTCAACTACTACATCAAGGTTGACGGCAAGCAAGTAACGGTAAATGTGAATGGTGAGACCGTCAACGAATTCACCGAACCTGCAGATGTAGATGGGCCGGCCAGTCTGCACCGGGGCACGATCGGCCTGGAGTCCGTGGGCTCCGACAGCCGCGTTTACTTCCGGAATCCGATGATTCGTCTATTGCCGGATAACAATTAGAGAAGGTTATATGCGGCTGTTGTTATTCTTGTGGAACTGCCAACAATAACCATTACCCATTATTCGAGAGGGCGAATCCGCACCGGCTGTCACGGCGCGGCCGACCTGTCGCCCATACCCCTCGCGACACGATGGACACGACACTCGGCATAGATCTCGGCACACAAGGCCTGAAAGTCGTTTTCTACGACTACAAGGCTCGCGAAGTCGTCGCCTCGGCATCCGCGCCGCTCGAAGTCATGCGCGATACAACCGGTCGGGCCGAACAGGAAGCGAGCTGGTGGCTGGTGGCATTGAAACAGGCACTGCAGCAGGTCAGCGCAAGCGTACGCATGTCGGTGCGCGCGGTTGCGGTTTCCGGGCAGCAGCATGGTTTCGTGCCGATAGATGGCAATGGCGAGGTCCTGCACGCGGTAAAACTGTGGTGCGATACGTCGACGCAGCAGGAAGCGGACGAGATCATGGAGGATTGCGGCGGCCGTGAGCGCTGCATCGAGCTCGCCGGAAACCCGGTGCTGACCGGCTACACCGCCCCGAAGATTCGCTGGCTGCGGAAGCATCATCCGCGCAAGTACCGAAACATGGCGCAGGTGCTGCTACCGCACGACTACCTGAATTTCGTCATGACGGGCCGCGCGATGATGGAGTACGGTGACGCATCGGGCACGGCGTTACTCGACGTGCGGAATCGCCGCTGGAGCCGTGAGCTGCTGCGAGCCGTCGAGCCGTCGCGGGACCTGGCCAACTGCCTGCCGGAGCTGGTTGAACCCGGCGAAGTCATCGGGCATACTGCGGCTCTGTTCTCACAGGAGTTCGGCCTGCCGGCCGGTATCCCGGTGGCACCGGGCGGCGGCGACAACATGATGGCAGCGATCGGCACCGGCAACGTCGTGCCGGGCCAGCTGACGATGAGCCTTGGCACGTCAGGAACGCTGTTTGCTTACGCAGATCGGCCGATTGTCGACCCGCAAGGCAATATCGCGGCGTTTTGCAGCTCGACCGGCGGATGGCTGCCCCTCCTTTGCACAATGAACTGCACGCTCGCCACCGAGTTAATGAAGCAGCCGCTGGCCATCGACAACGCCGGCTTCGACGCAGCCATCGACGCCGTACCGGCCGCTTCCGGCGGTCTGATTGTCCTGCCGTTTTTCACCGGCGAACGTACACCGAACCTGCCGCGCGCCAGCGCGAGCGTGCTGGGGCTCAACCCGGAAAACTGCGAGAAAGGACACCTGTTGCGGGCGACTGTTGAAGGTGCAACCTACGGGCTGCGCTTCGGACTCGACGAACTGCGCCGGCTGGGCATCGAGTCATCGGAAATTGTGCTGACCGGAGGCGGCGCCAACAGTCGAACCTGGCGCCAGATCGTGGCCGATATCTGCCGGCTGCCGGTCGTACGGCTCGCGCAGGACGAAGGCGCCTCGTTCGGTGCTGCGCTGCATGCACTGTGGGTGCTGGAACGCCAGTATGATTCCGGGCGCGGCATCGGCGACGTAACCCGCGAGCACATCGTGCAGCGGCCGGATCTCGCCTGCACGCCCGACGAAACCACATCCGATCGCTACGCTGACGGCTACGCGGCCTACCGGCGCGCGGTAGCGGGCGTGGCACCATTATTCGAAACAGACGGAGCAAGACCATGAGTGCGCGACCCTGGATTGGCAACCGCGAGTACTTTCCCGGCATTTCACGTATAGAGTACGAAGGCCCGGAGTCCGATAACCACCTGGCATTCAAAGCCTACGATGCGGATCGCGTGGTCGGCAACAAGACCATGCGCGACCATCTGCGTTTTTCCATCTGCTACTGGCACACGTTATGCGCTGACGGCGCCGATCCCTTTGGTCCCGGCACGCGCCCCCACCCCTGGAATGAGAGTACCGACCGGCTCGAGGCGGCAGAAGAAAGGCTTGACGCTGCGTTCGAGTTTTTCAGCAAGATGACGGTGCCCTACTTTTGCTTTCACGATCGCGACCTGGCTCCCGAAGGCGCGAGCGTTACCGAAAGCGAGAAAAACCTGCAGCACCTGGTCGGGCGTGTCAAAGCACGGCAAAAGGAAACCGGAATCCGGTTGCTGTGGGGCACTGCGAACGTGTTCTCGCACCCGCGTTACATGAACGGTGCATCAACCAACCCGGATTTCGATGTCGTCGCGCAGGCGGGGGCCCAGGTCAAGGCGGCGCTGGATGCGACGGTCGAACTCGGCGGCGAGAACTATGTGTTCTGGGGTGGTCGCGAGGGGTATTCCACACTGTTCAACACCGATACCGGCCGCGAGCTGGAACACATGGCGAGGTTCCTTGGCATGGCCCGCGACTACGGCCGCTCGATCGGCTTTAACGGCACGTTCCTGATCGAGCCCAAGCCGATGGAACCCATGTACCACCAGTACGACGTCGACGCCCAGACCGTCATCGGCTTTCTCCGGCAATACGGACTTGCCGACGATTTCAAGGTCAACGTGGAAGCCAATCACGCCACGCTGGCGGGCCACTCATTCGCTCACGAGCTCAGAATGTGTGCGAATGCCGGCTTGCTTGGCTCGATCGACGCCAATCGCGGCAATCCCCAGAACGGCTGGGATACGGACCAGTTCCCGGCCGACCTTTACGACACGGTGCAGGCGATGCTTATCGTACTCGAAGACGGTGGCTTCAAGACCGGCGGACTGAACTTTGACGCGAAAGTACGGCGTGAATCGACCGACCTGGAAGACCTGTTTATCGCGCATATCGGCGGCATGGACTCATATGCACGCGGCCTGATCATCGCCCACGAGATCCTCGAGAAGTCCTCGCTGGCTGATTTTCGCCGCGAGCGCTATGCCAGTTTCGACAACGGACAGGGCCAGGCATTTGCCAAAGGCCGGTTATCCCTCGAGGATCTCCGCGAACATGCCGCGAAACAGGGTGAGCCGCGCAAGCAAAGCGGCCGGCAGGAATGGGTCGAGAACGTCATTAATGACTTCATATTTCGGGTGAAGCCCTGAGCGTCTCGTGAGCGGGCATCGTAATCTGTACAGGCACCCCCGATGACGCGGCGAAGTCCGGACCGTCCGGCACTGCGTGCCAGCCGCGCTGCCTGCAACGAACCGCGGCACCAGGCAAGCGACACGATAGCGGCGGACAGCCTGGCAGAGCGGGTACTGCGAAATGCCCGCGGCGACCGTGTCACGCTGCTGAATTACGGCGCTCGACTGACACGCATCGAACTGCAGCTGCCGGACGGCATCCGCAACGTGATTCTCGGTTATGAAGATTGCGCGGGTTACCTGACCGACCCTTACTTCATGGGCGCGACCGTCGGGCGTACCTGCAACCGCATTGCCGGTGCACACTTCAACCTCGGTGGTGTTGACTATCCGCTCGATGCCAACGAGGGGGAACACCACCTGCACGGCGGTGCGGGCGGCTTTCACCACAGGCACTGGTCAATCGATGCGGCGGTCCCGGACGATACAGGGCGGTTTCGGCTGAGGTCAGCGGATGGCGACCAGGGCTACCCCGGAACGCTCGAGGCGAGCGTCACGTACCGCTGGACGGATGAACGCGAGCTCGTGATCCGGCTGGAAGCTGAAACCGACCGGCCGACACATGTAAACATGACCAACCACGCCTATTTCAATCTCGCGGCTGGCGGTGCCGACGTGCTCGGGCATCGCTTGCATATTGCCAGCCGCCAAATCTTGCAGGTCAACGACGACCTGCTGCCGACCGGCGATTTCCTCGATGTCACCGGTTCCGGACTGGATCTACGCCAGCCAGCGGCGCTGCGTGATGTCATCGGGTCGCGGCACCCGCTTGTCGTGCGTACCGGCGGTATGGACTTCAACTATGTTCTGGGCGAATCCGGCGGCCGTGCCGAGCTTGAGAGCCCGAACGGCGACCTTTGCTTGCGGATGACGACAACGTGCCCCGGGCTTCAGGTATACGGCGGGCAGAAACTTGGACCGCCGTTCGCGCCGCACCGCGGCCTGTGCCTCGAGCCCCAGCATTTTCCCGATACACCCAATCAACCCGCCTTTCCCGGCACGCTGCTTGAGCCGGGCGAGCGCTATTCGCAGACGACGCGCTACCGCTTTATAGCGGCCGGCTGAGCGTCACTGGACGAGCCAAAATTTCTAACTTTTTGGCTAGTATTAGCAGTTACCGGTGTTAAAAATCCTGGCTGCGGACAGGCTGAGCCTTTTCCCATTCCTCCTGGTCGACGTTTCGAACCTTTTGGGTAAGGACAAACGTCCCGAATTTATTGCCGACCACCAAATCGATCAGCCCATCTCCATTGAGGTCTCCGCTTACCAGTCGCCGTCCGATGCCCGCCTGGTCGTCGATTAGATGAGGAACGAATTCTGCCTGGCCATCCTGGCGCGTGAGCCGGAAATAATAGATCACCGGGGCCTGTCGGGCCCCGGGGTCGCCGAAGTCGTGAGCCCGGTAGGTCTTTCCGGTCACAATGTCTTGCAGGCCGTCGCCATCGATGTCGACAAGCTCTACTGCGTGGAGCTGGGAAAATTGAACCCCATAAGGGTTGTCGGTATTTGTCTCCTCCTTGCTCAGGATAATATGCTCCTGAAAGGTGATCTGCTCTCCGGTACGGCTCTGTTCAAACCAGCTCAGGCCCCAACCGTGAGCGTCCTGGCTCGTGATGACGTCGTTGAGCCCGTCGCCATTCACGTCATAGGCGTACATCTGGGCTCCCCCCTGCAAACCATCGAACAGCCCGGCTCCCCCCCGTTCAGCGAATGGGAAGGGGTGAAAAGCCCAATCCGGATCGTTTTGCAGGGAGGAGGGTTGTTGCAACCAGCCATCCCCGTGCAGAACGTCGGTGCGTCCGTCGCCGTCGACATCCCCGTAGCCCAGGCCGTGGGTGTAGTGATGAACCACCTCTTCGCTGGTCGATATCGGGTGAAAATTCCAGGGAAGCGTCGGAGCTACCGGGCTCGGCGAGGCATAGCCGTAATGTCTGCTGTAGGCCATCAACAGTTCAGGCACACCATCGCCGGTAATGTCTACAAAATTGGGCGCTTCGTTGGCAACATGATCTATGACAAAGTGGCGCTCCCAGTGGTCCGGCTGGTCCGGGGCCGGACCGCTGAAAGAGTTGCCCGGGTTCTGGTACCAGTAAGCATCGGTATTGGGAAGTCCCACCGTCAGGATATCCGGCCAGCCGTCCGCATTGAAATCGAAGACGAATGAAAAGAAATTGTCGTTAGAGTAAATCGAATGATCATTTGGCATCCGCTTGGTCGGCGCCACCGCCGGATAGTATTCGTAACGGTGGTTGAAGTCGGGTCCCAGGAATATGTGTGGTCCGCTGACGACATCCAGGTGACCATCCTGATTAAAGTCGGCGAAATCGGCGCCTTCCGACCAATAGGCGGGGGTCAGTTCCTGTTTTTCAAATTCACGAATAACAAGGTCGGTGGTCTGAGCGCCGACCGTTAAGCATAAGCAGGTGAATATCAATGCTGCGACGCGCTGAATTCTGTTCATCTCAGTACCTCATCCCGGTCATCCCGGCCTTGTCCTTTGGTGTAATTACGGTCAACTGCTGCTGAACTTGGGTAAAAAGGGCGTTTATTCTTCTTATACTTCGCCGTGGAAATTGCCGCTCATCGCGTGAATCATCAGTTGCTCAGCGGGTTCGGCCGCATCTGGAAGTGGAACACTTGGCTGGTGGTGCCTTCCCCGGTTTCCATGTGGAAGGGCGCGCGGCCGCTGAAGGTAGCCCAGATGCCCCGGCCTTTCCAGCCGGCGTTGGGATCGTCGATGCGACCGTCCATCCACTTGGTGTAGAAGCCCAGGGGGTAGGGCACGCGCATTCTCACCCACTCTCCGTCTTTGAGCACCAGCAAGGCGCCGCTCTGGTTGCCGGTGTTGATGGGGATATTTTCCCCAAGACCAAGGGCGTTGAACTGGTCTACCCAGGTATAGTAGCTGCCTTCGGAGCTGCCGGACCGGTCCAGGTTCTTGAACTGAGGCAGGGGCTCCGTGTGGAAGCTCCAGCCCTCGGGGCAGTGCTGGCCGGTGGCCTGGGGACCGTTCAAGGGGCCCACGCACTTGCGGCGGTCGAAGCTGGCCATGTGGCCGCTGGCCAGGGCCACCCAGGCCACGCCGTCGCGGTCGATGTCCATGCCGCGGGGGGAGAAACCCTCAATGGGATCGCCGTTTTCATCCACCGGCAGTTCGTAGTACTCGGTCAGGGCGGTCTCGCTGGGGTTGTCGCCCGGCACCAGCCTGGCCACGCCGCCGGGGAAGCCGAGGATCGACCCCCACACGGAACCGTCCGGCGCGGGACTCACGGCGTAGAAGCCGCCGGGATAGATGCGCTTGTCTTTGGTGGGGTCCACGGCGTCGCCGGGTTCCACGTATTCCGCGTCGCGCACGCCGTTGCCGTTGGTGTCCAGGATGAACGGCGTCCATCCCTGGGAGGCCGCGGCGTCACCGGTTTCCAGGAATTCTTTCGCGTCCAGCCAACCGATCACCTGGCCGCCGCCGCTGGTCCACAGGGTGTCATTTGCATCCTCGGCGAACATCAGGTGGTGGGTGCCAAAGCAAGTATCGATATGAGTGTATTCCCCGCTGGCCGGATCGTACAGGCCCAACTGGCGTCCCGAGCCCTGCAAGGGGAAGACCTGGGCGGAGGGATGATCCGAGCCCGACTGGCACCAGTCGGGGTTGTCCCTGCCGCGCACCCGGGCGGTGATCCACACCCGGCCCTGTTCGTCCAGCATGGGGTTGTGCACGTTGGCCCTGGAATCCCAGATGGCTTCATCGCCCCAATAAGGGGATTCCCCCAGGGGAGGACTGGAGACGGGGCCCGCCTCGGGGTCCATCATGGTCAATGGAATCTGGTCCAGGGTGTGATTGACGGGGTCGAGCACCGGTAGGTAGTCGGCGCTTTCTTCCAGGGCGCCGTAGATTTTGCCATAGGCGTTGACGGTGGGGTCGCGCCGGTCGGTGGAGACCAGGTCATGGAGGTAGGCGGTGGGATCGGCCCAGTCCCACTGGGTGATGACCACGTTGCGCTCCAATCCCTGGGGCCGCGTCGGTGCCGGCGGCAGTTCGCCGGCGGCGATGCGGTCGGTCCAGTCGGCGAACATGCGGATGGTGCCTTCCATTCCCAATCCGGTCAGGGCGCGGACCATGGAACCTCCGGCCTGACCGGACAGGATGCGGCGCGCCCAAGCCTCAGCGGAGGTATCATAACTGCTGAACAGGGCCGGGATTTCCCGCGTCGGTTCATTGCCCATCTGATGACAGCTCAGGCAGCTGCCGGAGGTGATGAGGCGGATATAGTCCCCCTGGTGCATGACGTTGGGGCTGATGCCGTTGCCCGCCGGACCGGTGCCGGGGAATTCGCTCTTGGCCGGCACTTCCAGCAGGGAGAACCAGTAGCCGGCCGGGTAGTATTGCGCTGCCGCCGCTTCATTGGGGGCGGGCACCGCCGTGAGGTCCAGATTGCCACCCGGTGAGGCCTGGGTTTTTTCGGAATCCACCAGGCCGTAACCGCGCACCCAGACGTCGTAATCGGCCTGGGGCAGGTCGGGGATGAGGTAGTGGCCCTGGTCGTCGGTGACCACGATCTTGGCGTAGCGCGTCCCGAGATCGCGGGTCTCGGCGATGACCCAGACACCGGCTTCGGGACCGCCCGGGCCGGTCACCGTGCCGCCGATATCGTCACTTGCTATCTGGACACCGCCTGCGGCCGGTGCTTGAAGACTGGCATCCGGCTGGGATGGCTCTTGCCCGTCCTCGGAGCCGCAGGCAATGAACGTGAGTGGAAGAAGTCCTGTAAAAATCAGAGAGAGGATTTTTCTGATAGTCATGGCTTACCCCCCTTCGCGTCCGGCGTGAAAGGTCTGATTATTGAGGATATCGGAAGTTTGGCTCGTCAGCAAATTTGCGGATCGCCGGCGGAAAGTCGAACAGCGCGGTCAGACGGTCCCAGTCGGCGCGCCAGCTTGGCCCGATCGCCGGATATTTGTCACCCCAGCTGGCCTCGAAGCGGTCCAGCGCCGATGCCGCTTCCTCAAGCGTGGCAGCCGCATAAATGGCCCGCAGGTCCTTGGCCGCCGCCTTACGATCCTTCCAGATCACGTACTTCAGCGACTGGCGCACCTTGTGCACGATACACAGCTGCACCCGCGTCTGCGGGAAGACACTCTCCAGAATCGGTAACTGTCAGACTGGGTCTGAACTTCTACATTTAATGGCAAGGCAAAACTGACCTCCAGAAAAGCCTTCGGGTTTCGGACCTATCACGGTGCTGAAATCGCCTTGTACCATGCCCTCGGCGCGTTACCCGAGCCTGAATTCACCCACGGATTTTGCTGACGAGCCATTTGTATTTAAATAGCTTGATCATCTTCAGCTGACCGCCTTTTTTCTAAGTGCTCTACTCTATACCCACCTTTACGGTAATCTTTGATAAACCACACTAAAAATATACATCCAACTACAATTGGAATCGGCGATACCCATCGAAAAGCCATACGCCCTCCATAGTTATCTGCAGGCCGTAATGTTGCAGAAGCCTGTTGTATGAGCTGCGTTTCCTGCGGTATCCCAGAACCAATTAAAGCCCGAAGCGCATTCCCGGTTGCAGTCCCTTGTAACTGATTATTTTGACGATAGTAATCAAGAGCGCTTTTTGTTTCTTCCAAAATATTTTGGACATCAGCTTCCCGATACCCTAATCGCGCAACAGCCTCAGGATCACCCTTCGCTTGACTCGCCTCATTTAGATACTCCGGGAACTGCTGTTCTATCTGCTGTAGAATTCGAACCGTAGATTGCTCGTCCAATGCTCTGGGAAGGTAACCATCAGCAATCTCTCCCATGATAGCATTGGAAATTCCTCCTCCCACAAACCCCATTCCAATTAATAACACAATACCCAGAGACCCTGCCTTGGGGAAACGCTCACTCATAAGCCCAATCATGTTGGGTACAAAGAAAGCAATGCCAATGGCAAAAACGGCACCAGCAATCATCAACGGGAGGATGTTTGTTTCTACATAACTGAACAGCAAAAGGCTAATAAAAGTCAAAAACGATGCTCCTAAAAGCATTCCTGTTGGGGAAAATTTTACAACAAAGGGCCCTGCATACATTCGCAAAATAAACATCAATCCACTAATCCAAACCAATACCAGCATTCCATGTAATCCGGCCGCTTGCAGTACATCGGGAATCCAGCGCATGGGCCCCATCTCCATACCAAGGGTGATTACCATCAGTGCAATAAGACCCAGTACTTTAGGGCTGGTAAAGGTATAGCGAAACATCTCTCTGACAGGAATACCTGCTTCTGCGATTTCTGTTTTTGGGAATTTTCTTGGAAAAAGCAGCCATCCATAAATGAGTATGGGAATATATACAATTGCCATTTGCGCAGTCCAATGGCCAATATTAATAGATCCTATCGACCCAATTTGGGACATTCCCCAACCAATTAATCCCCCAAGGACAAGCCCCCCCATATAAAACCCATGGAAGTGATTCAGTTTTGTCGTTTTATTGTCGGGGTACAGGGCAGCTGTCAATGGATTCCCAGCAACTTCAATCATTCCATTGCCGAATCCCATTCCAATGGCTCCCATAAATAGAATCCAAAATGCAGAAGGGTCCCCGGCAAAAAAGTAACCTATCAGAAATAGAGTCACACCGGAAAGGTGACCCAAAAATGCACCTATCGTCGCATTTTTCAAGCCTAATTTTTCCAAAAAGGGGCCAATCGTCAACAGGGAAATGGACATCCCCCAGAGTGCTGCTCCACCAATATATCCAACATTCGCATTAGTAAGGATGAATTCGGTTTTTAACTGATTCAGAATATTACTTACTAATACAAAAGAGAACGCTGTTGGCAGCAAAGCCATACAGATACCCAAAAACAATTTATCCCGGTCAATATTCATTGTAGATTCCGTATGCATAGACTCTTTCCTTTTGATCTTGCGGGAAACAGGAGAGGAAGCATCAAACATGTGCGTTTCCTTTGGGGGCGGGTGGTATCGACGGTGTTTTTCGGCAGGAGGGTAGCCGTTCTTCATTTTAATATTGTCGGATAGAGCTGTTTCAGTTTTATTCGTGCATCCTGAGTCGTAAACCGCCAGTTGACCGTGGCACCTGCCTGGTTCCGCATTTCAGTCCACGCCTTGACCTCTTGCTCTACCGTCTCCATGTCCGGTAAGCGCCGATCAAAACATTGTCGCGTCAGCACGCTGAATTCGCATTCTGCTATGTTCAACCAACTTCCATGCTTCGGCGTATATTTGAACTCCAGTTTATTCAACAGGGCACGAGCAACCGGTGGCTCAAATGCTTTATATGGCTCGTCAGCAAAATCTGTGGGTGAATTCAGGCTCGGGTAACGCGCCGAGGGCATGGTATAAGGCGATTTCAGGGGCGTGTCAAGCAAACTGTGTAACTGCATTTCAGACTGGCACCCGATCTTCGAATAAAATGACGAATTGATTGAGCGCTGCCTTCCAATCGCGAATCGGCCGGTTCCATTTCTTCGAGGCGTTCTGCAGGGCGAGATACAAAATCTTCTGGATCGATTCGTCGTTCGGAAACGCACCGCGATTCTTTAGCACCTTGCGCAGCGAGTAGTTCAGCGATTCAATCGCATTGGTGGTATAAATAACTTTG
Organism: Candidatus Rariloculaceae bacterium; assembly: GCA_965237785.1. GTDB lineage: Bacteria > Pseudomonadota > Gammaproteobacteria > Steroidobacterales > Rariloculaceae > UBA6522. The sequence goes on along the minus strand of OZ250159.1, from coordinate 2,242,853 downwards.
CGGATCGCCGGCGGAAAGTCGAACAGCGCGGTCAGACGGTCCCAGTCGGCGCGCCAGCTTGGCCCGATCGCCGGATATTTGTCACCCCAGCTGGCCTCGAAGCGGTCCAGCGCCGATGCCGCTTCCTCAAGCGTGGCAGCCGCATAAATGGCCCGCAGGTCCTTGGCCGCCGCCTTACGATCCTTCCAGATCACGTACTTCAGCGACTGGCGCACCTTGTGCACGATACACAGCTGCACCCGCGTCTGCGGGAAGACACTCTCCACCGCCTCCGGCAAGCCCTTCAGCCCGTCCATGCAGGCAATCAGGCAATCGTGCATGCCGCGGTTCTTGAGCTCGTTGAACACGTTCAGCCAGAACTTCGCGCCCTCAGTCTCCGCAATCCACAGCCCCAGCAGTTCTTTCTCGCCCTCCAGATTGATCCCCAGGGCCAGATATACTGCCTTGTTCTTCACTGAGCCGTCCTGGCGCGATTTGACGAACAGCGCATCGAAATACACGATCGGGTACAGCGCCGATAGCGGCCGCGCCTGCCAGGCACGCACCTCCTCGAGCACCGCATCGGTGACGTTTCCAGTCCCTGCAGGCGCCGCTGTCGCTTTCTCACCAGCTGCGGCTCGAAGGTGCCGTTGCGGTCCCGCGGTACCGCCACCTCGAATTGCCCGGCTTCACTCTGAAGCGTTTTGCCGCTCGTGCCGTTGCGCGAGTTGCCGCTGCCGCGGCCCTCGTCAGCATGCGGTGCATAACCCACATGCGCCGTCATCTCGCCTTCCAGCGCGCGCTCCACCAGCGACTTCGTCAAATCCTTCAGCAATCCGCCTTCGCCAAGAATTGCCTTCGGATCGCCGTCATAATCCTTTAGCAGATCATCCAGTAGCTCGCTTCGTTTGTCCTTCAAACTGGCCATCATTCCCTCCTTCTGTCACTCTCTCAGAATAACCAGTTACACAGTTCCTTTTACACCCCCGCTCGTAGCCCTTCGCCTTCAGCGCCTTCGATTCCTCAGCGCGAACTGCGTCCAGCGCCTTGCTGAAATGCATCATGATGTGAAAGCGGTCCAGCACGTGCACGGCTTGGCCAGCTTTCTTGGCGATCACTTTCAGGTACGGCTTCCACATGTCCGAGCACACGTACTTCAGCGCCGCGCTGCGCTCTCGGCCAAACCAGCGGAAAAAGCCCAGCAACGTCTTGATCTTGCGCTTGTTGCCGACCCACAGCAGGCGCTTGCAGTGCGCGTCGATCTGGTACACCAGCGTCAAGTACTTATGCCCTCTCTGCCAGGCAATCTCGTCGATCCCGATGGCTTGGACCCCGGAGTAGTCCGCCTGCGCCCGACCCCATTCGACCGCCGTCTCGATCTCCACCTCCAACGCCGGCTCACCCAAATGTTCTATCCATCGCACCGCCGTGTAGACAAAGGACTTGAACTTCTGCACCCGGTTCAGGATAGTCTTGAGTTGCATCTCGGCTTTGTTGTTCTGATTGATAAATGGCTTGCACCTTTTTTCTTGTACTGCTGATCGTTGTAATCGCGGTAACGCGCAAGCAGCAAAACACAACTGATTATTTTCTCGCTGGCCGGAATGTCGGGTTCTTTGCGATTGGCGCGTCGATTTTTGCCTCGAACATCGGTTCGGAGCATGTCGTTGGCCTGGCGGGGCAGGGCGCGTCGACCGGGCTTGCCATGGCGCATTACGAACTGCATGCGTGGATCGTCGTGCTGCTCGCCTGGATCTTCGTGCCGTTCTACTACGAGTCGAAAGTTTTTACGATGCCCGAGTTCCTCGAGCGGCGCTTCGGCCCGAAGCCGCGCTGGATGCTGTCGCTGGTATCGCTTGCGGCCTATGTGCTGACCAAGGTGTCGGTGACCGTCTACGCCGGCGCGGTGGTATTCAGTACGCTGCTGCCGGACACGTTCGGCTCGCCGCAGAATGCGTTCTGGGTTGGCGCGATCGCAACCGTCGTGCTGACGGGTCTGTACACCGTCGCGGGCGGCCTGCGCGCCGTGCTCTACACGGACTCGGTACAGGCCCGTGATCCTTATCATCGGCTCGGTGGCAGTGACCTGGTTCGGACTCGACCGGCTCGGCGGCTGGGGTGAGTTGCGGGAGTTCACCAGCCAGAATGTCGCGCAGTACGCACTGTGGCGGCCATTGTCCGACCCGGACTTTCCCTGGCTGGGGATCCTGATTGCATCGCCCATCGTTGGCATCTGGTACTGGTGCACGGACCAGTACATCGTGCAGCGTACGTTGGCCGCCAGGGACTTGAAGACGGCCCGGCGCGGCGCCCTGTTCGGCGCGTTTCTCAAGGTCTCGCCTGGATTCCGATAATGCCACTGATATCGGAGGGAGGTCTGTACCAGTACCTGCAGAACGTGCAGGGGTATCTTGCGCCGCCGATCACTGCAGTGTTCCTGCTGGGCCTGTTCTCGAGCCGCATCAACACTCGCGGCGCGGTGTGGGGACTCGGTCTCGGCTTCGTGCTCGGCATGAGCAAGCTCGTCATACAGGCCCTGTTTGGCGAAGGCAAGATCGAGTCGCCCGCGTTGCTTGCGGCGATCGGCGACTTCAATTTCCTGTATTTCTCCGGTGTCCTGTTCCTGATCTGCGTTGTCACCATCGTCGTGGCCTCGCGGACCGACGCCGCGCCGGATCGTGAGCGCATTCGCGGCCTGACCTATGACTCGATTGACCGTGCCGCGGTGCGCGCCAGCTGGGATCGCCGGGATGTCGCCGCCACCGCGGTTGTGCTGGGGCTGGTCGCTGCCCTGTACCTTTACTTCTCGTTCTGGGTCGGCTGATCGTTCTGGGTCGGCTGACGGGGCGGCTGTGACCGGACATTGGAAGCCATTATGAATTGTGCTGGCGGCGCATGCGCCGGCGTTCGCCGCAGCGGTACGCCGCATGAAAAACGGCTCCTCCGCAGAATCTGTGGGTAGTTCGAGGGTAGATTCGGCGAAGAACTGATTGGAAAGCAAGCAAGGGGTTGGAGAGGCATCCCGGCCTCGAGTCCGAGAAGATAAAGGTGCAAGCCATTTATCAATCAGAACAACAAAGCCGAGATGCAACTCAAGACTATCCTGAACCGGGTGCAGAAGTTCAAGTCCTTTGTCTACACGGCGGTGCGATGGATAGAACATTTGGGTGAGCCGGCGTTGGAGGTGGAGATCGAGCCGCGGTCGAATGGGGTCGGGCGCAGGCGGACTACTCCGGGGTCCAAGCCATCGGGATCGACGAGATTGCCTGGCAGAGAGGGCATAAGTACTTGACGCTGGTGTACCAGATCGACGCGCACTGCAAGCGCCTGCTGTGGGTCGGCAACAAGCGCAAGATCAAGACGTTACTGGGCTTTTTCCGCTGGTTTGGCCGAGAGCGCAGCGCGGCGCTGAAGTACGTGTGCTCGGACATGTGGAAGCCGTACCTGAAAGTGATCGCCAAGAAAGCTGGCCAAGCCGTGCACGTGCTGGACCGCTTTCACATCATGATGCATTTCAGCAAGGCGCTGGACGCAGTTCGCGCTGAGGAATCGAAGGCGCTGAAGGCGAAGGGCTACGAGCCGGTGTTGACCAAGAGCCGCTGGCTGCTGCTGAAGCGACCGGAGAACCTCACCGACAAGCAGGACATCCGCCTTGCCGAGCTCCTGCAATACAACCTCCGGTCCGTCCGCGCCTATCTGCTGAAGGAGGAGTTCCAGTTCTTCTGGAGCTATGCTTCCCCCTACTGGGCGGGACGCTTCCTGGATCAATGGTGCACGAAGACGATGCGATCGAAGATCGAGCCGATGAAGAAAGTCGCCAGGATGCTACGTAACCATCGCGAGCTTCTGCTCAATTGGTTTCGGGCCAAAGGTCAGCTCTCAAGCGGCGTTGTGGAGGGATTTAATGGCAAGGCAAAACTGACCTCCAGAAAAGCCTTCGGGTTTCGGACCTATCACGGTGCTGAAATCGCCTTGTACCATGCCCTCGGCGCGTTACCCGAGCCTGAATTCACCCACAGATTTTGCTGACGAGCCTGAAAAACTATATTCATCGCCAGTACCCCGCCCAGCGCCAGTGCCAGCTCCCAGCCGGTTACCTGTTCCATGACCAGTGTCCACGCGAACTGCAGCAGGCACAGCGCGGATACGATCAGCAACGTCGGTGTACGCGGGAGCCGGCTGATGACAAAGGCGCCGAATGGCGCGCCGACGGCAACGATTGGAGCGGCAGCCAGCCAGTTTTCGAACACGGCCGGTGCCACGTTGTAGGACTGCGGGAACGCGGCAGCCAGCAGCAGGTTCGAGACGATGCCGATAACGGATGTAAATGCCATCAGCACCACCGACGTCGGAATCGCTATCTTGAGATCGGCGCGGTAGAGCAGCACGAGCACGGCGTAGATTATCATGTCGATGCCGACGCCGGTCATCGACGCCACGAAGCCACCGCAGAAGCCGATGGACGCGCCGATCGGCAAATCCTTGCCGGGCCATGCGGCGGCGTTGCCGGTCGCCGCGACGATCGGCCGTATTTTTACGTAATGCATTACGCCGAAGCTGGCCCAGATGACGGCGAACAGCAGTTTGATCCAGAGATCGGGCACATGCGGCGCAATGAATGCGGCGCCGAGCGGCGTGCCAACGAGCGCTCCGGCGATAGCGGGCTTTAACAGGTGCCAGTTTAGCGGCCGGCGCGCGCACAGGATGAAGATGCTGGCCGATACCATGCCGATGGACTGGACGGCGAGCCCGAAGTTGCGGCCGAGCGATGCGGGCTGGTCGAACAGCAGCACCAGCACCGGAAAACCGATCGTGCCGCCGCCCATTGGCGTCGAACCGGCGAAGTAGGAGCCAAGCGCCATCGCCAGTGCGATTGGCCAGTGGGTCACTACCGTGTCCCAATGGTCTCCGGTGTAGACGCATGCGCACCAGGACAACTCGAACAGGACCAGCCAGATAAAAAACGGGCGCGTTGACCCGCGGGAGTTTGATGCTTGCATGAAAATCGTCAGATCCTGTCGCCGCGATACTCACGTATCGTGACCTTGATTGCCCGGTCAGGACAATGCCCCGATTTCCGGCTCAATGCCCGTAGTATTGTCCCTTCGCCGACAAGTGTTTGCCACCGGCGCAGCCGTTTCAGCGGCGCAGCAAAGATTGCATGGACTGCTCCTACTGGCCGCGAGGGCGTCGGGCGGGCCGATAGTTGACGAACACGTTGGCGGTCAGCCAGCCGCGGCGGGGGTCGCTCGACAGGGTGGTTTCCGAATCGATCCGGCCGAAATGCAGTAGCCGGCTGCGGTAGACGAGCATGCGATCGAAACGCGCCTCGACCGTGGCGGTCTGCTCGTAGTGCTCGGTGTCGCCGACTATATAGCCAGCGTTGGCACCTCGGCTGCACAGCCAGATCGAGCGCTTGTTGCTGTCACCCCGCCGAAAACGATATAGCATAACGGCAACCGCCACGTTCACGATTAGTGCCAGCAGGGCGACGCCGCCCATGACCGTTGCATCTGGTTCACTGCCTGTGCGGTGCGAATTGCAATTCAGGCGGCAATCGGAAGCTGAAACAGGCCACGACAGCATGATTTCCATCGATAGGCATCAATGGAACCGACGGTTCGACTTCGGCGGCAATCGGAAGCTGATACAGACCGCGTCACCATGCTTACCAGCAGGATTCGTCGAGGCGGACGGTTTTCCGCACCTCAGTGTCCAGACACTCACGGCGACAACGTAGCGTTGAGACGGCGATTCACGGTTCTTGGCGGCGTTTGGCGGCGCAAAGGATGAGGGCGGGCCATCTAACTTACTGATTTAAAAGAAAACGATTCTTGGCTTATACGCCTACGAACTAGGCGGTCGCAGGTTCGAATCCTGCCGGGCGCGCCATTCCGATCAAGGTCCGTTCCGAGGACATAGGTGACAGTTTATATCGGAGACATAGGTAACACTTTCATACCGGAGACATAGGTAACACTTTTGCTTTGAACGGGTTGTCGATGGGCTCGAGTCGGCAGGTCTGGTGGTCAAAATAGCCCAGATCATACTGCATGAAGCTGACGAGCCAGATCTTATCGGCGACCTGTTTGATACCGACCTTCTGGCCGGCAAAGACGGTTGAGAGGTTGATTTTCTGCCGGTTGAAGCAGATCCGGCCGCAGGACGTGACGATGGCGCTGCGGTCATGGAACGGATACTCGAGCTCGCCCAGGCCCTTATAGGGTCTGGGCGATTCTTCATAGAGGTCGGCGGGGACCTTCATATCGAGGGCCTGATGCGGCCGTTCGTGGTTGAAGCAGTCGACGAAGTCATCGAAGCGGGCCTGTTGCTGCAGGAAGTTCTCGGCGGCGAGTTTGGTGGCCTCGATCTTGAGCGTCAGGTGCATGCGCTCATGGCGGCCGTTCTGTTCGGGATGGCCGGGCTTGATGCGCTCGATGTTGATGCCGAGGCGCAGCCACCACACGGAGAGCTTGGAGAGGCCGTACAGGGCATTGCCGCTGGCGAAGGGTACGCCGTTGTCGGTGCGGATGGTCCTGGGCAGACCGTAGTCCCTGAAGGCGCGCTCAAAGACGCTGAAGGCATAGGCTTCCTTGGTGGTGCCCAGGGCATCACAGGTGATGAGGTAGCGACTGGCGTAATCCGTGATGGTCAGTGGGTAACAGTAGCGGCGGTCTGCGAGCATGAACTCGCCCTTGTAGTCGGCACACCAGAGCTGGTTGGGCTTTCTGACATGGTCGAGCGCGGTGCCCTTGGCTTTATGACGTCGTCGTCGACGTCGCCGGACCAGGCCATTGCGATCCAGTACGGCGTGCACGGTGCTGATGGCGGGACAGACGAGCTCCGGGTATCGGCGCCTGAGGCAATCACGGATCTTCGGCGCACCCCAGTGGGGATACTCTTTCTTCAGGCTGACGATGCGCTTTTCGATGACCATCGGCAGCCGGTTGGCGTGCCGATACGGTCGTCGCGAGCGATCGGTCAGGGCTTTGACGCCATGATCTTTGTAGCGGCTGTAGATTTTGTAGCCGGTTTTTCGGGAGATACCGAACTCGCGGCACAAGGGCGCCATCTTCTCGCTATCGAGCAGGCGATAGATGAATTTCAGACGTTCTTCCACGATGTTGCACTCCTTCCAGGGCACGATCTCTCTCCCAAAAGGGAGAAAGTGTCACCTATGTCTTCGGAATGGAGTGTTACCCTTCTCTCGGGAAGGTCATCAAGGGTTTACAGTTTTCTGTAGGCCCTTTTTCTTTTCAGCGTAACGAAATCGTAGCTTTCGAAGTTACGATTTCGAGGTCCCGTTCAATTCGAAATGCCGCATTCGACAAATGCTCGTTCAATGAGAACTCCATTATCCCCCGACAGAAATGAACTACCCCGGGTACGCCTGAGACTCTGTTGTGCGGGTTAGGCTGCCAGCGTCCGCCTGACGAAGTCCGGATCTGCCTCGATCATGCGAAGAAAATTCGCGGCGGCCGCATCGGGTTTGCGCTTGCCTTGTTCCCAACCTTTCAAGGTATCGAGACTGAGGCGAAACGTGTTTGCGAATACAGATTGTGACATGCCGACGCTGGTGCGAATGGCCTTGATCTCGGCCGGTTTCAAGACGACATAGACGGACTTCGGTGCCTTGGTGCCCTTGGCGACCTTGACCGCTTCTTTCAGATTGGCATCGAGTTCTCTGAAAAGCTTGTCGTCCATCGTTCGTCTCCTGGCCAAACTCGTCGATAATGGCCTCGACATGTCTCCTGAGTTGCGCTTTTTGCGCATCCGTCAAATTGTCCTGATCGGCTTTCGCGTAAATCAGCAGCAAGAGAATCGGTTTGGTGTCGTTGTGGTAGTAATAGATGACACGCGTTCCTCCACTCTTGCCTTTTCCCGGCCGCGCGAAGCGGACCTTTCGCAATCCTCCAGTATCCTGGATAATTCTCCCGGCTTTTGGGGCGCCTGGCCAGAAACTCCAACATGTCGTCAAAGCCAGGCTTGCCAAGCAGTTTCCGCGCCTTCTCTTCGAAGGTGCCGATTGCAACCAGTGTCTGCATTAGCTATGACCCAATGAACCATAGTATAGTTCAATGAACCCCATCGATCAATCTCCTGTTAGACTTGGTGCGAAAATCATAATATACTGATTCTAAAAGAATAATAGCTAGCGAAGAGCAGTGGAAATATCCGGCAAAAGGTCTGTTTTTCGGTTTCGGGTCGAGCTGCGCAACATTGCACCCCCTATCTGGCGTGAAATCGAGGTGCCTGGCAGCTACTCCTTTTGGGATCTGCACGTCGCAATTCAGGATGCTGCGTATTCCATGTAAAATGTTGCGGTGCCGGTTATGTTGCGGCGATCTTGGTTGCCACTTTCAATGTTGGGTGGAGCCAGAATCACCGCAACATAATTTAGCGAGCCTACAAGGATTTCAGGAAGCCCATTATTCCCTTCTTCTCCTTCCACGGTCGGCTCGGACTCTGTTCGGCGATGTCGCAGAGTGCCAATGCTCTGGCCTTCATTTCAAGATCGATCTCGGCATAAATGTTCGTAGTATTGATTGAGACGTGGCCGAGCCATGCACGGATTATGTTGATGTCCACTTCCGCGATAACCAAGTGGCACGCGGCCGTATGCCGCAACACGTGGGGGGTTATTTTCCTCCCAGCCAGCGCAGGCACGCTGGCCGCACAACGCTCAACAAGTCGATAGACACCGAACCGGGTGTAAGGTCTTCGATACCTGCTGAGGAATACGGCATCGCTGTGACCACGCCCCGCTACCAGCTCTGCAAGCACGCGTTCGGTCTCTGACAACAGCGGGCATTGGCGTATCTTTCCGCCTTTCCCGTGCAGGATTACGAGAGCATGGCGGCCATCACGGCCGCCGACCCCCAAATCGCCTATTCTCAGCTGTGTCGCTTCGGAGACACGCGCTCCGGAATTGTAAAGAAACAGCAGAAGAGCGTACTCGTTCCGGCCCCGCAGCGTCTTGCGGTCTGGTACTTCGAGCATGGCATCCATCTCCGCCTTGGTCAGCCATTCGACCGGCTGTGGTGTCGCCTTCTTCGACGCAATTGCCCGGATGTGGCCGCACCATGCGACATGCGCTGGGTCGCGGCTCCCCACGAAGCGGGCAAACGCGCGTATAGCCGCCAGACGCTGGTTGCGAGTCTGTGCGGAGCAGCCGCGGTTTTCCTCAAGATGAGCGAGGAATTGCAGCACAAGATCGGACGTGATGTCGCGGAGGAGGAGTCGTTCGTCTGGCTTCTTTAGCTTGGTGCAGACGAACGGCAACAACAGCTCAAAGGTATCCCGATAGCTGAGACGGGTGTTGCGGGCCAAATTGCGCTCGGTGACGATGTGTTCCAAGAAAAAACGTTCGAGCCAGGGGCCCAGGGTGCGGATCTCATTCATTGTTCTCTCCCCGTACATAGCGCTCAAAGCGCAGCGAGGCTTGTTGCAGCAGCTGCGGCGTCATCGAGAGATAAACTTGGGTGCCCGCCGGGTCTTGATGACCGAGATAGGTCGAGAGGATCGGCAGCAGCCGTTGCACATCGGCGCCCTGCCGATACCAGGCGGTGAGCCGATGGACCGCGAAGCTGTGCCTGAACGAATGCAGGCACGGGGATTGCCGGGCATCATCCGCGCCATGGACCGCGGCGGTGCAGAGTAGCCCGGCAAACGCGACCTGGGCAGTTCGTTTCACCACCGGAGATCCGTCTCGGTTCGCAAGAAAGGCGGAGTCCGTGGATTGCGGGAGAGGACGACGCGCGCGCCGCGCCGCATACATTCTCAGCGAATCGGCAAGCCGCGATCCGACCGGGACGAGGCGGCACTTATAGAACTTGGTGTCGCGCACTGTCAGCACGGTCGCCGCCAGATCGACATCCGCTAGCGTCAGGTTCAGCGCCTCGGCGCTACGCAATCCGACTCCGTAGAGAAGAAGGAGCAGTGTGCGGAAGGTGCGCGCATCCAGCTTGACGGCATGCCGCCGACTGTCATCGATTGCGCCGAACAGCCGGCACAGTTCGTCGTGTGAGTAGATGTACGGTGGAGCCGACGGCGGTCGCCTGGGTTCATTGTCCGGCAGCGGTGAGACGCTGGCGTAACCGCGGCTGATTGCATAACGGTAGAAACCCGCCAGTACGCCGTACTTGACGGCCCGGTACGTGGTCAGCGGGCCGTTGCCGGCGAGATAGGCGTGTACTTGTGCTGCAGTGGCCGCATCACAGCCGACCTCCCCGTCAACGCTTTTGAGCCAACGACGCAGGATGTACGCTTGGTTCACGAACTTGGCACCATGGACTTGACGCCATGCGATGTATTGATCGATTGCGTTTCGAAGTGTCATGCCAAGTCCTCCAGATCGAAGTCCGCAACTTCTCGAAGGGCGTTGAGATTGACCTTCGCGTATACCGCCGCAGAGGACGGATCGCGGTGCCCGAGATAATCCCCGATCACCTTCATCGGCATACCCTGGTCAAGCAGATGCTGGGCGGCCGCATGCCGTAGCGCGTGCGGGCCTCGACGCCCGGTGACGATGCCGAGACGATCCAATCGGTTTCTAACCATGCCTCCCAAGCCACTGCCGCTGAGTGGCCGGAACGGGGCATGGAGCGTGAAGAACAGCGTGCGTTCCGAACGCCTCGGGCGGACCTCGAGAATGTACCGGAGAATGGCCTGCCCGACGCCTGTGGAGAGTGGATAGAAGTGCGTGCGACCCGGCTTGGGACGGCGCACGCGCACTATCTCATTCTCCCAGTCGATGTCGTGCAACTGCAAGCCGCGGACCTCGCCGGACCGTAGGCCATAGGCCACTAGCAGCATCAGAATGGCGCGGTCGCGCTTGTCGACCGGCCGGTCGCCCTCCGTCGTGGCGAGCAGACGCTCGATGTCCTCCCGCTTCAGCTGCGTCGGTACCGTCTCGTCCGGATAGGCCCGGCCTGTGAAGATCGCCGCGGCCAAGCCTCGCATGCACCAGCCCCTGGCTTCGGCGAAGCGAAAAAATGCACGAAGACGATCCGCATAGTTTTTTATCGTCGCCCGACTGTAGCGTCTCCTGGCATGCTTCGCCTCGATCGCCCGGTCTATATCAGTGATCCTAACCGAAGCCAGCAGCATGTCACGGGTGGCCAGCCAGATGAAAAACTCATCCGCCGCAGCGCAGTATCCGTGGATCGTCACTTCGGAAAATCCGCGTTCTTCGCGCATCCACTGTTCAAAGGTAGCAACCTCGACAGTATGGGGATGCCGGACCTCTTTTGGCTCTTCAAGCCAGCCTAAAAAACGCAGCCAATGAACGGACAGACGAAGAAGCTCCGCCTTGGCACTGGCCGATACGGGTCTCCGGTTCCAGCGAAACGCAGAACCGGACCAGTCCCTGACGGCAGCCTCGATCTCGGAAACTCTTACTGTGTCGCCATCTCTCAAATCGAGGAGGTGAACGAGATGAAGCTGCTGGACCGCAGCCGAGCGCAACGTAATTCGAGAAACTCCGGACTCAGCGCGATGCCGCAGGTATCGCAGCCGGCATTCAACGAGCATTCAACGAGCGGTGCCGATGGAGCTCATGTCCAAAGAGTGTCGTGAAGAATATTATGTTGCGGCGATTACGCTCCAATCACCGCAACATAATCAGGACCGCAACATGACCTGTGATCGTGACACTCGCTGCGCACCATGGAGCAGGTTCGGGCCTTCGTCGAAGGCAACGAAGCTGTGGACTACAAACATCAGGACCGGTCGAGCGCCTACGCCTTCGTGAGCGAGTTGCTCGGTCGGCTCCGCTACAGGATATTGGGCAAGCGCGACAAGGGTCGCCAACCGTTCGGCGGTGGACATATCTCGATTGTCTTGAGGTCTCTGAATAATTTTTCGAACATGATCGTGTCTCCGTGATGATGGAGCCACGATCATGTCCAAAGAGTGTCGTGAAGAATATTATGTTGCGGCGATTACGGTTCTCATTCCCAAGTATGGGCACCGATCCAATCACCGCAACATAATCAGGACCGCAACATTTTACATGGAATACGCACCTGCATGACCTAAGCGATTCATTACAATGTACGAACCGAGGTACGACGCAGAAGGGCTTCGCTAGCAATTTGCCCCATTACCGCAGGTCCTCTGCCAGATCCACCGCAATTTTTTCAGCTGAGACGTGAACTGCGTCCCAATGGAGATGCGCGTACCGCGCAGTAGTCTCAATCCTACGGTGTCCCAAGAGCTTTCCAATCATGGGCAAACTCTCGCCCAGAGCAAGCGCCCGTGAAGCATACGAATGTCGAAGGTCATGAAGCCGGACGTCCGTGAGACCGGCTCGCTCACGCAACTTGTACCACGCCCAGTCCAACGCACTCAGATGAGTTCCGCGCGTACGTCCGGGGAACACCCACACCTCACCATCGATGCGAGACAAACCGGCCAGTACATCAACCGCCGCCGGGGGCAACGCGATCGTGCGCGGTTTGCCGGTCTTGGTTTCTCGCAACCGTAACTCCCCGGAGCCCATTGAGACGTCCTCCCAACGCAACGAGAGAATCTCGTTTTTTCGGCACCCGGTCAGCATCAGCAACCGAATCGCCGCGATCACCTCCGTCGATGCCCCGCCCTTTGTCTCGGCCTCCGTAAGCGCCGCCCCAAGCCGGTCGAATTCCTGATCCGTAAGAAACCGTTCCCTTCGGCGTTTCGGATAGAGCATTATGCCGCCGCACGGATTGCGGCCCTCCGGCACCAGCCCCCAGCCTTCGGCAAGCCCGTAGATCCGCGACAGGGTTTGCACTGCACGGTTGGCTTGCGCGGGCTTGCCGCGCAACCGACGATGCAATTTCAACACGTCCTGGCGACGCACCTGGCACATCGCCTTTCTCCCCAGCGCAGGCACGATGTGCCGTTTCACCACGCTACCGATCGTTTTCGCCGATCTGGGCTTGAGCCGCACCGCCACGTAGTCTTCCAGATACCGCTTGGCTGCCGCTGCGACCGTCACGCCCCCGGTGTTCGCCCTCGGCGGTTCCATTGGCTCCCCGGCACGAATCCGCGCGACAATCAGTGCCGCCTGCCGACGCGCGTCGTCGGCGTTCAACACGCCATGCCTACCCAACCCAACACGCTTTTGGCCGCTCGGACCCCGCGCCTGCGCCAGGTACACCTTGCCTCCGGAGGGATACACGCGCACACCGAATCCCATCAATTTTCGGTCCCAGAACACGGTGTCTTTCTCGATACTCAATGCGTTTACAGCACGGTTCGTGAGCGTTATCGCCTTGCATCCAGTCATCGTGATTCGCTTGCCCTCATTTGGCTCGTTCCGATTCTCTGTCCCGTCCGACAATATGCTTCCGGATACTCGCGGCTACCCTTGCTGCCGCAACCTTCTCCTGATCGCGCATCAAGTGCGCATACCGCGCCGTGGACACCATATGGCGATGTCCCAACAACCTGCCGATGGTGTGCAGCCCCTCGCCAAGCGCGAGCGCCCTCGAAGCGTAGTTGTGACGAAGATCGTGCAACCGCACGTCGGACAGACCCGCCCGTTCCCGGATTCGTTCCCAATAATCGAAAATCGTCGATACGCTCGTCCCGAAACGTTTACCCACGATCACGTACTTCGACCCGGCCTTTCGGGGTATGGCATCAAGGACCGCCTCCACGGGTTTGGTTAGCGGCACCATGCGCGGACCCGTCTTGCTGTCGCGCAGCCTCAGCACTCTTGCCGTACGGTCCACGTCATCCCACCGCAACGACAGGATCTCCGAACGCCGGCACCCGGTCAGTACAAGCAGCCGTATCGCCGCGATCGCGCCCGGCCACTCGGAGCCGTCCGCCTCCGCTTCCCTCAATGCGCGGCCCAGGCGCCTCAATTCGCTGCGTCTCAGTAAGCGTTCCCGCTCCGGTATCCTGTACCGCCGTACCATGCGGCACGGATTCGACCCCGGCGGGATCAGTTCCCAGGACTCCGCCAGCGTCATCATTCGCGACAACAACTTCACGGTGTTGTTGGCGAGTGGAGGCGTTTTATGCAGCTGCTGATGCAATGCCGTCACATCTGCCCTGCCGACCGATGCCACCGGGCGCTCGCCGAGCGTCGGCACAATGTGGTTCTTGAGAATCCCCCGGTAAGCTCCCTGGGTTCCCGGCTTGCAATGCACTGCCACGTAGTCGCGCAGGAAACGGTCAGAAAGTCGCGCGATCGTGAGCGGCTCCACCCCTCCCTTTTCCTCGCCCTGCTTGATGCGGCCGATGATCTCAACGGCTTTTTTTCTCGCCGACTTCGCGGGCACGGTCCCGTGTGCTCCCAGGCTCACCCGGATAGACCCGTTCGGTCCGCGCGACTGCACCGTATAGACCTTTCGGCCCGAGCCGTACACACGAACCCCGAAACCGGTCAGGTCCCGGTCCCATACCACCGTATCCTTGCCATTCGCCCGTAGTGCGTCCACAGAGCGTTTAGTCAACCGGACCTGTTTCTTGGCACCCATCGAGCCCCTCAATTAAGCCTGTTTTCCCTGTTGTGCCCCGCCGGATCCGTAAGCATACCGGAACCACCGGGCATCAAATTGGGGACAATTGAAGCGCATGTTGGGCGAAAACACAACATCATGATCGTCGGTGGAGACTCTAAAAAGTTCATAAATTACATTAAGTTATACAAGTCGGACGTACTGAAGGGTCACTTGTTGCGAAAACGCAATAGTTCAAGAAATCAAAACCAAGGATTCGGTGGGACAGTTGGTTTCAAGCGCCACCGGCGGCTTCGTTCCCAGCATCGACACACGGTCGATCATGACCCAGGTTCTTGTCGGTGACGGAGAGACCGTGGTTCTGGGAGGGATTCTCGAGACCGAGTCCCGCGAGACGACGAACAAGGTGCCGGTTCTGGGCGACGTTCCCGCGCTGGGCCGGCTGTTTCGCTCGCGGGTCACGGTCGAGAAGGAGGTGGAACTCATTGTCTTCGTGACGCCGAAGATTCTGCGCGAATGAACGTGCCGATGGTGACCATGGAAGCGGTGCAGGTGGAACTATGCGCTAATTCAGATCGGCGGCGTATTTCCTCAGCACCGACAGCGGGACCACCTCCAGGGCACGGGCATGGGTTGCCTTGAGCATGACCCGGGGCGCCATCCCGCGCTGGTATGCTTCGAGCCAGCGTGCCGCGCACAAGCACCACCGATGCCCGGGCTTGAGCCCGGGAAACTCGAATTCCGGGTGTGGTGTCGTCAGATCGTTGCCTCTGGAGCGGGAGAAGTCCAGGAACTCCCGAGTCACGCGAATGCAGACCGTGTGGGACCCCGGATCGTCATTGCCGGTATTGCAGCAGCCGTCGCGAAAGAATCCGGTGACCGGATCTCCACTGCAGTCTTCCAGAGGCTCGCCGAATACGTTAATCGACCGGTCCATTGGACTTCCTGATACAAAGGGAATTGCCAGCCAGCGCGATGATGCCCGCCTGCTCGGCGGCTCGTCAAATCCATGCGCGCGCCCATCATCGCGGTGCGTCGAGGTGCGATGGAGTGTGCGGACAGACTTGCGAGTGTCGTGGGCGAGGAGCGTGCCAGGGATGGCGAAAAGCGACGAGCCCCCGATTCGAGCCGAGCCAGGACGGCGAGGCGAGATTAAGCGAGCGAGTCTGTCCGCACACTCCATCGTGACGCATATCGGTGAGCCACGTGGGCCAGTGTGCCGTCTCCGGTGCTGGTAGAATCCCGTCGCGTGAGCAGCAAAACCAATGTCGTGCTGGTTGGCCCGATGGGGTCCGGCAAGACCGCCGTCGGGCGGCACCTGGCCAGGGAGTTGGAGATGGAGTTCATTGACAGCGACGCGGAGATCGAACGCCGCACCGGCGTGGACATTCCGTTCATCTTCGAAAAGGAAGGTGAGCAGGGATTCAGGGAGCGGGAACGCACCGTTATCGCCGATCTGATCCAGCAGCGGAACGTCGTGCTCGCCACCGGTGGCGGCGCGATTCTCGATGCCGGCAGCCGCAAGTTGTTGAGGGATGGCGGCACCGTCGTCTACCTCAAGACCAGCGTCGCTTACCAGTTGCGAAGGACCCGTCATGCCAAAAACAGACCGCTGCTCCTCGACGGCGACCCGGCGCTGATTCTCCGGCAGCTGATGGAGGTTCGCGGCCCGCTGTACGAAGAGATTGCGCACATCACGGTTGTGACTGCGAATAATCGGGCCGGGACCGTGGCCGGGGAGATCATGGCCCGCTTGCACGAGCATGGGTTCGCGCCCGTGCGGTCCGGCTCCGCAAGCGCGTCCACGGCCACAGTGCAATGAGGCGATCCGGTTGAGCGCCGTGGAAACAGTACGGGTTTCATTGGGTGAGCGCAGCTACCCCATCCATATAGGACCGGGGCTGATCGGCGACAGTGAGCGGGTTCGGCAGACGATTCCGGCAAAGCAGGTGTTGATCGTCACCAACGAAGTGGTCGCGCCGCTGTACCTGCGCAAGTTGGAACGATCCCTTGGAGCGGCAGTGCAGCGTGTTCTGGTGCTTCCAGACGGCGAAGCAGAGAAAAACCTTGCCACGTTGGCAAGCATCGTCGACCGGTTGGTGGAGGAAGGATTTCGCCGCGACGCGTGTCTTGTGGCCTTGGGTGGCGGAGTAGTCGGTGACATCACCGGGTTTGCCGCCGCGTGTTATCAGCGGGGAGTCGCGTTCGTGCAGATTCCCACGACCCTGCTCGCCCAGGTTGATGCTTCCGTGGGCGGCAAGACCGCGGTGAACCATCCCCGGGCCAAGAACATGATCGGGGCCTTCCATCAGCCGATCGGCGTCATTGCCGACACGGACACGCTTGCGAGCCTGCCGCGGCGGGAGTTTTCCGCCGGTTTGGCGGAGGTCATCAAGCACGGGCTGATCCTCGACGAGGCGTTCCTCGACTGGCTGGAAGAGCATATGGAAGCGATCCTCGCGTACGATGACGCCGCGCTGGCCTACATCGTGCGGCGCAGTTGCGAGATCAAGGCGGCCATCGTCGCGGAGGATGAGCTGGAACAGGGCCGGCGTGCGCTGTTGAATCTGGGGCACACGTTCGGGCACGCGCTGGAATCCATCGGCGCCTACCGGGACTGGCTGCACGGTGAAGCCGTGGCCGTGGGGATCGCGCTGGCGGCGTGGACTTCCAGGGAACTGGGCATGATCCCGGCCGACGACTGCCTGCGCGTCGAGTCGTTGCTGGCGCGTGCCCGGCTGCCGATCGCCACCGGCGCGATCGATGCCGAAGCGCTTCTCAAGGTCATGAACCTGGACAAGAAAGCCGGCGCAAGCGGTCTCAACATGATATTCCTCGATCGCCTCGGCGCGGCCGTAGTCGCTCCGGCTCCGGATGCGGCGCTGCTGAAGCACGTCATTCAATCCCGCGCCGCGGCCCACGGCGGCGGCAAGTCCGCGGGGCCTGCCACCGCATCGCCGCTCGCCCGCCGCGACGACCCGTGACCGGGCTCGCACCCTATGCGGCGACCGAGGACAATTCCCGCGGCCGCGTCCACGCAGAGGATCCGCCGAGCCACCGCACCGAACTCCAGCGGGACCGCGGCCGGATCATCCATTCCGCGTCGTTTCGGCGTCTCGTCTACAAAACGCAGGTATTCGTCAATCACGAGGGCGATCACTATCGAACCCGACTGACCCATTCCCTGGAGGTCGCGCAGATTGCGCGAACCATGGCGCGAGCCATGCGGCTCAACGAAGACCTGGCCGAGGCGATCAGCCTTGCCCACGATCTCGGACACACACCGTTCGGCCACGCAGGCCAGGACGCACTCGATGAGTGCATGCAGGCGTTCGGCGGCTTCGAACACAATCTGCAGTCGCTGCGCGTCGTGGATCGGTTGGAGGACAGGTATGCGTCTTTCCGCGGGTTGAATCTGACCTTCGAGACACGCGAGGGAATCCTGAAGCACTGTACGCCTGAACGCGCCCGGACGTTGGGCGAAATGGGCCGGCACTTCCTTGCCCGGCGGCAACCGGGACTGGAGGCCCAGTTGGCGAATCTCGCCGATGAAATCGCCTATAACACCCACGATGTGGATGACGGCCTGAGGTCTGGCTTACTCCACCTGGACGATCTCGGGGAGGTCGAATTCTTCGCCCGTTGGCTGCGGGCCGTGGAGCATCGGTATCCGCGAATTGGTCCTCGGCAACGCATTTACGAAGTCGGGCGGGCCATGATCAATGCGTTGGTGGGCGACCTGGTGGCCACCAGCGAAGCTCGAATACAACGCCTTGCACCGCGCGGCATCGACGCCGTGCGCGAGCACGAGGAACCGTTGATCGGTTTCAGCGAGCCATTCGCGGAGGCGCAGCGGACCCTGAAAGCATTTCTTCGCGAGCACCTCTACCGGCACCCGCGAGTGCGCGGGATGAGCGACGAGGCCCATGGGATCGTGACGACGTTGTTTGCCGCCTTCCGCGAAAACTTCGACCGCATGCCGCCGGAGCATTCGCACCGCGCCCGCGCGGCCGACGACCGCGCTGGGGCGGAAGGGTCGGCCCGGGCGGTGGCGGATTACATTGCCGGCATGACGGATCGATTCGCCTTGCAGGCCCACGCGGCCGTACTCGGAGAGAGCGCTGCGCGGTAGGCAATCGGCACCCGCCACGCGGTTGCGCGCGGGCA
The DNA here is from genome assembly GCA_965237785.1 of Candidatus Rariloculaceae bacterium. Taxonomy (GTDB): domain Bacteria; phylum Pseudomonadota; class Gammaproteobacteria; order Steroidobacterales; family Rariloculaceae; genus UBA6522. The sequence continues at coordinate 2,224,254 of OZ250159.1, read as the reverse complement.
CTGACGTCGAGCGCGCGCCCTGGCAACATGCGGATCCGCAGGCGCCCCGGCGGCGAACATCGGTGAAAACGCGATAGAATTTCCTATCCTTTCAGGTAGGGAGTAGAGGCCATGGCCGACGAGCCGCCCGTAGTTGCCGATAACCCAGGCATGGACTTCGCCGACGAGCGCATCGCTCTGGCGTGCGCGTTCCGTTGGGCGGCGCGCTTCGACCTGCACGAATCGGTCGCCAATCACTTCAGCCTGGCCGTCGACGAAGCGGGAACGAGGATTCTGATGAACCCGCGGGGCCGCCATTTCTCGCGGATCGGGGCGAGCGAGCTACTGTTGCTCGATGCCGGGGATACCAGCACGATGGAGCGCCCGGACGCGCCCGACCCGACGGCCTGGGCGCTCCACGGCAGCATCCATCGGAACGTGCGGGATGCTCGCTGCCTGCTGCACGTTCACTCGAAGTTCGCGACGGCGCTGGCGTGTCTGGACGATCCGACGCTGCCGCCGATCGACATGAACGCCATGCGCTTCTGGGGGCGCGTGACCATCGATGACGAGTTCGACGGCATGGGCCTGGAAGACGAGGCGGAACGCATCGCCGGCCTGGTGGGGGACAAGCCCATCCTGCTCATGCGCCACCACGGGGTGATCGTGATCGGTCCGACGGTCGCCCAGGCGTTCGACGATCTCTATTACTTCGAGCGCGCCTGCTGCACCTACATTACCGCCCTGCAGACCGGCAGGAAGCTGCGCTTCGTTTCCGACCGCGTGGCGGCCAAGACCGAACGGCAATGGCGGCACTATCCCGACCTGAGCGAAGACCACTTCCGGGAGCTGCGCGAGATACTCGACCGCGACGACCCTTCGTACCGGCGCTGACGGCGCGCGCCGCCCATACGACGCAGCCACCGCGAACCCATCATGGTAAATGTTACGAACAAATGTGGGTTGTAGGACGAATTGAAGTAGGACGAATTGAAGGACGCACATCGGTGAGGTGTTCCGGCTAGAATGACGAGCATGCCCGCAGAGTCCGCCCCCGACCGGTTGATCCCGCCGAGCCAACGCCTGATCGTCGCCCTGGACGTCCCTGGCGCGGAAGCCGCCAGGGCCCTCGTCCGCGAGTTGGGCGATGCCGTGGAGTTCTACAAGATTGGTCTGGAGATGATGGCCTCCGGGTGTTACTTCGAGTTGCTGGATTGGTTGCTCGAACGGGACAAACAGGTTTTCGCGGACCTCAAGTTGTACGATATTCCGGCGACGGTCGCGGCAGCGGTGCGGCAGCTTGCCGGTCGCGGCGCTGCCTTTCTGACGGTTCACGGCGATCGCGCGATCATCGAGGCGGCGGCATCGGAGAAGGGCTCGCTCAAGGTGCTCGCGGTTACCGTGCTCACCAGCATCGGTCCCGAGGATTTGCGTGAGATGGGCGTCGGTATGGATGTCGAAAGCCTGGTAGTGCAGCGTGCGAAGATCGCAGTGGCCGCCGGCAGCGACGGCCTCATCGCCTCCGGTCAGGAAGCCGCCGCGCTCCGCGAGACACTTGGGCCTGGCCCCCTGATCGTGACCCCGGGAATTCGCCCGGCAGCAAATTCCCAAGACGATCAAAAGCGCGTCGTGACCCCGGCGCGGGCTTTGGCGGGCGGTGCGGATTATATGGTGCTTGGCCGGCCGATCCGCGGTGCACCCAGTCCCCGGCGGGCGGCCGAGGCCGTGCAAGCGGAGATCGAAGCCGCGTTGCAATGAATACCGCCGAAGCGGTGATGGCGCGCCGTCTGGCGCGAATGCGCTGGATTGCCACGGGGCTCCTCGTTGCCATGGCGGTGTTGTTCGTCGCTTCGAGTCTATCGCTGGACCGGTACCCTTGGTTGGGCCTGATCCGGGCGTTCGCGGAAGCCGGGCTCATCGGCGCGCTGGCGGACTGGTTTGCGGTGACGGCGCTGTTCCGCCATCCCCTGGGACTGCCCGTTCCCCACACTGCCATCGTGCCGACGCGCAAGGACGAAATCGGCCGCGTCTTGGCGGACTTCGTCCGCGATCATTTCCTCGTGCGGGAAACCGTCGCCGCGCGGCTGGAACGGGTCGACCTGGCGACGCGCGCCGGAGCGTGGCTTGCCGTGACCGACAACGCCCGCAATCTGGGCCGCGACATCAGTGTCGGGCTGGTGTGGTTACTGCACGCGACCGACAGCGCCCAATTGCGGTCCGCGCTCCGGGATACATTGCGTAGCGCCCTGAATCGAGCGCCGCTGGCTTCGGCGTTGCAGGCCGCTCTGGACGTGGTCTCGTCCGGGGAGCACTCGCAGGCGGTGGTCGACCGACTGGTGCAATTCGGCCGCGAGCAATTGGAGCGCAACAAGGAGCGCATCCGTGAACGTATCGAGGACCGCAGCCCCTGGTGGTTGCCGAAATTCGTCGACCGGGAGATCTACGATCAACTCGTAGCCGAACTCCAGCGCGTACTCGAGGAAATCGGCGACGATCCGAATCACCCGGCCCGAGCCCATTTCAATGAGCGGCTCGGCGAACTCCGTACGGCGTTGAACGAAGATCCGGAATTGATGCGGTACAGTCGCGCGCTCAAGGACGAATTCCTCGATCACCCCGCCGTGCGAGACTACTTCCACGAAGTGTGGCTGAAGGTCCGCGAGTCACTCGTGGCGTCACTGCGCGACCCGCGGTCGCTGAGCCGATTGGCGATCGACGGCGAATTGCAGGCCATCGGTCACGGGCTCCGGGAGGACGTTGATGTCAACCGGCGCGTTAATCGCTGGCTGCGAAACTTGATCCTGTACCTGGTCGAGAACTACCGTGAACCGCTGAGTGCGTTTATCTCCGAAACCATCGAGCAGTGGGATCCCGCGGCCACATCCGCCCGGATCGAACTCTATATCGGTCGGGACCTGCAATTCATCCGTATCAACGGCACCCTGGTGGGTGGGCTGGTGGGTGTGGCGATCTACCTTGTCTGGGGCGTATTCGCGTAACCTGCGCGGCCCGCCTGACTCGCTCAAAGTGTGCAGTTGTAAGGCTTTATCTCCTGACCCGGCGCCCAGACCCAGTAACCGTCGAGCGTGATGGGCTCGGCACGCGATGTGGTGTTCGATCGGCGGCTACCGCTTTACGACCCGGTCGATCCATCCGCGAGTCATGTACACGATCAGCCCCTCGCGCGCGCCGGTCGCGCGAAGGTAGTCACGTACCTGGGACCGGTACTCGGCGCGGCGCCCAGGACCCGGGTCGACATCGCTCTTCCAGTCCACGACGACGTCGATACCGCCGCCATCGTCGATGGCAACGGCATCGGCAATGCCGGCTGTGAGGGCCAGCGTGGAAATCGCAGGCGTCTTCGGCGCCATTGAATCGGTCGCCACCGGTGGGCGGTGCGACGGCTGTTCCGGCTCGGATCCGGGCTCGATTCCGGGCTCGATTCCGGGCTCGGATTCGGGCTCGGATTCACCTGATTCGTGCGCATAGACCCAAAACTCCGGCAACAGCCGCGGTTGCAGCGCCGCGACCTCGGGAAGTTCGAGCGTGGCTACCGCCGTGGCGGCCATTTCGGCGCTGTAGAGTCCCGTGGACGCATCCGGTGAATCCTCCTGGCCGAGTTGGGCGATGAGTTCGGCCGCCCGTACCCGAAGTGACTCCAGATCCTCCTTAACCTCGCCGGTGAGAATTTGTTCCATCAGCTTGTGCAGGATCAGGCCGCGCTCCGCTGAGCCCTGGGTACCGATTTCGCCGGCCACGCCGGTGATCGATTCGAGGAGTTCGGCTGTACCGGTGAACACGGCCTCCGGTTCTTCCCCAGGTGCGTCGGAGCCTTCGTGACGGCTGGGTTGATGCCACGAAATCCGTTGCTGGTTGGCGGCAATCTCCGTTGCCTCCCGCCGCCACGTGGCGGCGTCCTGCTCGTTGAGGCGGGCGCCGGCCGTCTGCGTTGACGTTCCCGCGGCTCGGGCCGCCGCTCCCGAGTGGATGGTGATGATCGAAACGGCGTCCGCCTGAGCGTCGGGCCGGCCTTCCGCCTGACGGTCGGCGTCGTTCCATTGCTGCCATAGAGCGCGGGCAAAGTCGCCGATGCCGCGGCCGGCATACGCACGCGCCATTTCGAGCACGACTTCGACGTTGGCAAGCGCCCGCTCCGAGGCGCGTGGGTGGCGGGCCTTCAGGATCGATCGTACCTGCAGTTCCTCCACCGCCTCGGCAAGCAGGTGGTAGGGCGTGGTCCGGCCCGCGCCGGGCGGCAAGCTGCTCGATGGTCAGGATTTGCAGTCCTTGTCTGCCCTCCATCGCGGCAGCGGCGCGGTGGCATCGCCGCGCATAGCGGCTGTGGACGACGTGCGTCTCGCGCATCCCGATTATCGCCCGGCGTGCCTGGGGTACCGGGCGTGTCGGCACGGGCGCCCGCGAGGCGCGTTGATCGGCGGTCCCAAGCTAGTCTCGGAGCGCGCGCCGCAGTATCTTGCCCACGTTGGTCTTGGGTAGATCGTCACGGAATACCACCTCTCTCGGAATCTTGTATCCCGTGAGGTTCTCGCGGCAATACGCGACGAGATCATCTGCTGTCAACTCCGGGTCCCGCTTGACCACGAACAGCCTGACAGCCTCACCGGACTGCTCGTGGGGAATGCCGATGGCGGCGGCTTCCAGGACGCCCGGGTGAGCGGTAACCACGTCCTCGATCTCATTCGGATAGACGTTGAAGCCGGAAACGATGATGATGTCCTTCTTGCGGTCTTCGATGTAGACGAATCCCTGCTCGTCCATCCGCCCGATGTCGCCCGTCATCAGCCAGCCATCTGCGGTGAGAATTTCCGCCGTCGCCTCGGGCCGCTGCCAGTATCCCCGCATCACCTGGGGCCCGCTCACCCAAATTTCCCCGACCTCGCCAATGGGAAGCGCGGTGCCGGCGTCGTCGCGAATCTCGACCCGGGTCGATGGCACCGGCAGACCCACGGAGCCGTTGAAATCCCGCCCGTCGAGCGGATTGACGCAGACCACCGGGGAGGTTTCGGTCAATCCGTACCCTTGACAAAGCGTGATCCCGGTGAGGGCCTTCCAGCGCGCGGCGGTGTCGCTCTGCACGGCCATGCCGCCGCCCATGCTTACCCGCAATTCGCTCAGGTCGAGCGCGTTGAATTGCGGGGATTCCAGAAGCGCCGCGTACAGCGTATTGACACCGGTGATGAAGGCGGGCGGCTTGCTCGCGAGATCCTTGATCACGCTCGGCAGGTCCCGGGGATTGGTGATCAGCATGTCGTGACCGCCGAGTTCGAAGAACAGGAACAGATTCGCGGTCAGTGAAAATACATGGTAGAGCGGTAGCGGGGTCGCGGCGATGTCGCCGGGCCCCTTCAGGTACGGCCCGGCGCAGGCGGTGGCCTGAAGGATGTTGCTGACCATGTTGCGATGGGTGAGGATCGCGCCCTTGGCTACGCCGGTGGTGCCGCCGGTGTACTGCAGGAACGCGATGTCCTCGGCGCCCACGGTGACGTCCTGAAACGTCAGGTCCCGTCCCTTGGCGAGAGCGGCGGTGTAGCGCACCGCCCCGGCAATCCGCCACCGTGGAACAAGCTTTTTTACATGCCTGACCACGCGATTGACGAGAACGCGCTTGAGCAGCGGAAACTGATCGCCTATCTCGGTGACGATCACCGTTTCCAGGTCCGTGGCCTTCAGTACCTTCTGCAACGTATGGGCAAAATTCTCAAGAATGACGATGGCTCGCGCGCCACTGTCGGTGAGCTGGTGCTCCAGTTCCCGCGGGGTGTAGAGCGGGTTGACGTTGACCGCCACCAGGCCCGCGCGAAGTGCCGCGAACGCGGCGATGGGATATTGCAGGAGGTTGGGCATCATGATGGCGATGCGATCTCCGGGCCGTAGCCCGGTTGTCTGCAGGTACGCCGCGAAATGCCGCGTCAGCGACTCGACCTCTGCGTAGCTGATTTCGGTACCGGCGTTGGAGAATGCCGGGTGGTCCGCGAATCGAGCGCAACTGTTCTCGATGAGTTCCTTCAGGGAGGTATATCGATTCGGGTCGATTTCCGCGGGCGTGTCCTCGGAATAGGTGTTTAACCAGGGCCGCTCGTCAACCATTGCAGTCATCGGTTCTCTCCACGTTGTCGTCTTCGCGACGGTTCAAAGCATCTCGGCGAGCACTACCCATACATTCTCGAGCATCACCTCGTTGCCGCTCGCATTGGGGTGGATGCCGTCGAATTGCATCAGTTCCGGGTTCAAGGCGATATCCTCGAGGAGAAACTCCACCAGAGGGATCTCGAACCACGCCGCAAGATCAGGATACACCTGGGCGAAATCCCCGGCATAGACCGGACCATAGTTGGGTGGGATCTGCATCCCCACGAGCACCGGGGTGGCTCCGCTGGCCAGGATCAATTCGATCATATCGATCAGGTTTCCGCGCAACGCCTCCACCGGTTGTCCGCGCAGGCCGTCGTTGCCGCCCAACTCGATAACTACGATCGACGGCTTATGGTCCTCGAGGAGCCGGGGCAGGCGAGCCAACCCGCCGGATGTGGTGTCGCCCGCGATACTGGCATTAATGACGTCGTGGACGTAACCTTCGCCCCGCAGCCGCTGTTGCAGCATGGTGACCCAGGACTGTTCGATTCGACTCAGCCCGTAACCGCTGCTGAGCGAGTCGCCCAGGACGACGACGGGACCGTTACCGGCGGCATTTGCAACGCACAACGCTGCGATCCAAACGGCAAGAATTGGCACGGCGCGGCGAAGCGCTGGAATTGTGGGCAACATGATCGAACGCAACTCGTTATTGACGGCGCGAGCCTTGACCAAAAAGGTTACCAGCCCCGAGGGGGAGTTGACCATTCTGGACGATGCAAGCCTTGCTGTGAACCGCGGCGAAACCGCGGCCGTGGTCGGCCCGTCCGGGGCCGGCAAGTCGACGTTGCTGGCGCTTCTGGCGGGACTCGATGAACCGACATCCGGTGAGGTGTGGCTGGATGGCGTGGAGATTACGAGCCTCGACGAGGACGGCCGAGCCCGCCTCCGCAGCCGGCAGGTGGGTTTCATATTTCAGTCGTTTCACCTCCTGTCGTCATTGACGGCGTTCGAGAATGTACTCCTGCCGCTGGAGTTGTGCGGCGCGGAGAATCAAAGTGCGCGTGCCGGGGAGGCGTTGAGCCGGGTCGGTCTCGATGCCCGCCTGCATCACTATCCGCGGCAGCTTTCCGGGGGCGAGAAGCAACGGGTTGCCATCGCCCGGGCCTTTGTAACCGAGCCTGCCCTGCTCTTTGCGGACGAACCCACGGGCAACCTGGACAACAAGACCGGCGAGCGCGTCCTGAACCTTCTGTTTGAACTCAACGCAGCGGCGGATACGACGTTGGTCCTGGTGACTCACGATCTTGTGGCGGCACGCAATTGCCACCGGGTATTCGAGTTGGCCGCCGGGCGCATCGTACGAACCAGTACAGCCGATCGGCGGGTTCAGTAGCAGACCTTGCGAAAACTGCGGGCCAAACCCGATCCTGCATAAGGACCTTGGGCGATGGCGCCGGCCGGACTTGCCTCAACCGGTACTCTGCATGCCGTGGGCGATGCCGTAGATGCTCACCATGAGCGGTTGCAGCAGCGAGTCGTCGCGCCGGCCGCCCTGCCGCCAGCGTTTCAGCAGGTCGACCTGCAGGAAGCTCATGGGATCCACATAGGGATTGCGCAGCCGGATCGCCCGTCGCAGGGTTCGTGACCGCTCCAACAATTGGTCCTGGTCGGTGATTTCGAGCACGTGGCGTACGCACCGGTCGTATTCATCGCGAATGACCGGGAAAAACGTCTCGTGCAAGGGTCCCGACAATCGCGAGTAACGTTCCGCCACGGCCAGGTCGGCTTTGCCGAGAACGACTTCGGCGTCGCCGATCAGCACGCGGAAGAAGTACCAGTCGTTAAACATTCTCTTCAACTCAGCCGCTCCGTATGTCTGCGCGGCGTGGTCCAGCCCCGTGCCCAGGCCGAACCAACCCGGCAGAATGGCCCGGTTTTGCGTCCACGCGAAAAGCCACGGATTGGCTCGGGGTTCATCCATGCCGGGCTTGCGGTTCCGGGTGCCTGGCCGCGAGCCCATGCCCAGACGCTCGATCACGTCGATTGGCGTGGCCGCCCTGAAATACGTGTTGAACTCGGCCCGGTCGAAAATCGTCTGCTTGTATGCCTCCCGGCTCTTTGCAGCGACTTCGCCCATGATGGTTAGCCAAAGCGCTTCGGGTTGCGGCGATTCATCTTGCTTGGCAGTGGCCCACAGGATCGAACTGACAGTCTGCTTGAGCGAGCGCATTGCGATGCCGCGCAGCCCGTATTTGGCGTTGATCATTTCGCCCTGCTCGGTCATTCGCAGACGGCCTGTCACCGCGCCTTGGGGCGCAGCCAGAATCGCTTCGCGGAGCAGCCCGCCGCCGCGGCTGAGCGAGCTGCCGCGGCCGTGGAACAGAGTCAGCTCGATGCCGAAGCGCCTGTGGGTTTCGACCAGCGCGCGCTGGGCAATGTGAAGTGTCCACCGTGCCGAAGCGACACCGCCATCGTTGTTGCTGTCGGAATATCCCACCATGACCATCTGCCGGGATCCACGATTGCCGAGGTGCGCCCGATAGCTTTCGTCCCGCAGCAAGCTTTCCATGATGGTCGACGAATTTTCAAGATCCTCCACAGTCTCGAACAGTGGCACCACATCCAACGGGACCGGCAATCCCTTGGTGCCGAGATCCCCCCATTTGGCCAGCAGCAACACCGAGAGCACATCGTCGGGACCGTGCGCCATGCTGACGATATAGGGACCGATGGAGCGGGCGCCGTATCTGCGCCGGCAGTGGGCGATCGTCTGGAACACGGCCAGCGTCCGCCGCGCCGACGATGACAGCCGGCCCATGGGCGACTCACGCCGTTCCAGCGCCGCCTGAAGGCGTGCGGTACGTGCCTCGATCGACGCGTCCAGCCAACCGTCCTCCTGCAGTCCCTCGCCGACAACGCGCCGGTGCACGAGCGCGTTCTGGCGAATATCCAGCGTGGCGACGTGGAATCCGAAGGTCTCCGCCCGACGGCGCAGCCGGTGCGCGGCGAAAAGGCCCGCGTGGGTTCCCTTGTTGGTACGCAGACTTTCTTCGATGGCGTCGATGTCGTCGATGAACTCCTCCGGCGATTCGTACGGGAATGCGCTTTCCTCATGGGTGGCCCGCAGGCGGGCCGCCACCAGGGCAAGGAAAGTTCGATACGGCATTTCCCTGTGGCGGACGGGAATCGCGTGTGCCGCGTGGGGGAAATGTCCGGAATAGAATGCGCAGCGGTCCCGCAACCTCGCGGTGACGTCCACCCGGGCGGCGCTCTGGCTCAAATGCCCGGCCAGCGATCCGCACTCCTTGTGATAGAGGTTGAGAACCAGGGCTTTCTGGCGGGCGAGGGTCTGGCGAATCGTCTTGGCCGTGACGTCGGGATTGTCGTCCATGTCGCCCCCCGCCCAGGAGCCGAATCGCACCAGCGTTCCCAGCCGCGGCGGCTCGCCGGCGGACGGGAATGCATCGTCGGCTGTCTGTTCCAATTCCTCGTAGAAGGGCGGAATGGTGCGATACAGGATGTCGGTCAGGAAGAACAGCAGGTGTTCGGCCTCGTCCCCGACCCGCATCTGTTCCCGCGGTTGTTCCTCGGTCTGCCACCCGGTGGTGATGTCCATGCGAATGCGCGCCAGCGTGGCCCGCTCCTCCTGCGGCGTGAGGTAGGGGTCCAGCATCCGCACCAGGTTCCGCGCGACGTTTTGCTCGTGGTTCAACAGCGTGCGCCGTGTGACCTCCATGGGATGCGCCGTGAATACCGGTTCCACGGAGATGTTGCCGAGCGCACGCTTGATGGTTTCAGCGCTTACGCCATCGTTCTTGAGGCGGGCAAGGACATCCTCGAAGCCTCGGGGCTGGGGTGTTTCCGTATCCCGCAGGTAGGCACGCCGGCGGCGAATCCGGTGCACCTTTTCGGCCATGTTGACCATCTGGAAGTAGGAGGAAAACGCGCGAATGAAATCCCGTGCGGATTCCGGGGTCAGGGTTGCCAGCAGCCGACGCAGTTGTCCCAGGGCTTCGGGATCCCCCTCGCGGTGGGCGATGGATGCCCGGCGGGCCGATTCGACGAGATCGAACAGCGCTTCTCCGGCCTGTTCCGTGACCACTTCACCCACGAGTTCTCCGAGGCGGTGCACATCATGTCTGAGTGCCTGATCCTTCTGCGGAAAAAATATGTCCGCACGGCGCACGGCTGGTGAAGAGGTGGGCATCGAAGTCACTCCGTGGCGCGCATTGTACCTTAACCCGCCATTTTACCGACGCATGCTCGCTCACAAGCCACAGGGCGAGACAGGCGGCTAACGGTATCCGCGGGCCTGCAACTCGAATAGCCGGGCGTACCGGCCGCCGAGTTTCAGCAAGCTCTCATGACTGCCGGTTTCCACGATCTCTCCCTGGTCCATGACCACGATCAATTCGGCCCGGCGCACCGTCGAAAAGCGGTGCGAAATCAGGATCGCTATTTTTCCGGCGGTCATCGACTGGAAGTGATCGAAAATCTCGGCCTCGGATTGAGCGTCCATGGAGGCGGTGGGCTCATCGAGTACGAGCACATCGGCGCCGCTGCGCATGAACGCCCGCGACAGTGCGACCCGCTGCCATTCGCCGCCGGAGAGTTCCTGGCCGTTGTTGAACCAGCGGCCGAGTTGGGTGTGATAGCCGTCCTCCAGCCGCTCGATGAACGCCGCGGATTGGCCTCTGGTAGCCGCATCGATCCAGCGCTCCCGATCCCATAGATGTTCGACGTCGCCGGCGCCGATGTTCTCGCCCACCTTGAGTTGGTAGCGGTTGAAATCCTGAAAGATGATTCCGAACGCCGCCCGCAGGTGCGCCGGATCCCAATCCGCCAGATCCTGGCCGTGATAGCGGATTGTGCCGGTGTCCGGCGAATAAAGCCCCGCCATGAGCTTGATCAGCGTGGTCTTTCCGGATCCGTTCAGGCCCACGATGGCGACGCTTTGGCCACTGCGGATATTCAGACTGACGTTGCGCAGCGCAGCAAACGAGCCGCCGGGATAGGTGAAGCTGACGTCGCGCAATTCCAGTCCGGCATCCGGGTTCGGACCGGAGACGGCCGTTCCGCGTGACTCGGGTGTTTTCTGCTCCAGATACTCGTATAGATTGGAAAGGTACAGGTTGTCCTCGTACATGCCGCCGATGGCGGTCAACATGGAGCTGACCGAAGCCTGCCCCTGCTTGAAGACCAGCAGGTACATCGTCATGTCGCCCAGGGAGATGACCCCCTGGACGGTGGTCACCACGATCCACGCATAGGTACCGTAGAACGCCGCGTTGCCGAATACCCCCAGGGCAAATCCCCAACCGTCGCGACGGATGGCCAGCGCCCGGTCTTCCTTGTAGAGGTCCCGGAAAATATCGCGGTAGCGGCTCAGGAGTTCCCGGCCCAACCCGAAGAGTTTGACTTCCTTGGCGTGATCCTCGCGAGCCAACACCATTTCCAGATACATCAGCATCCGCCGCTGGGGTGAGCGCCAGCGGAATACCCTGAAGCGTTGGCCCGAAAAATTGGCTTCGGCAATGAAGGACGGCAGTCCGGCGGCCACCAGAATCAACACCGCCCAGGGCGAGAACTGCACCAGGAGAGCGCCGAAACTCGCCAGCGAAATGCTGTGTTGGGCCAGTCCGAAGGTCCGGTTCACCAGGCTGAGAGGCCGGCTCGACGCCTCCTGTCGCGCTCGATTGAGCTTGTCGTAAAACTCGGAGTCCTCAAACTGCGCCAGATCGAGCGTCAGCGCCTTTTCCAGGATAATGACGTTGACCCGCTGGCTGATCAGCACGCGGAGCAGCGCCTGGGAGAAGCCGATCCCTCGTTGCACGCCGGTCATCGCCGCCACCAACAGGCCTTCCACCGCGACCCAGAGCAGCACGCTTGCGTAGGCCACCTCGCCGCCCAGCCGCACAACATCGATCTCGGCCACCACGGCGTCGACGATGAGTTTGCCGACGTAGGCGATGCCCGCGGGCAGCACGCCGGCGGTCACCGTGAGAATGGCCAGCGCGATGGTGAGCCCCTGGTGGGTGGACCAGACCAATTCGACGGCTCGGCGGCTATAGCGGAAGACGCCCAGATAGCTCTGCAAAGCGACGGAGGGGTTGGCGGATTGTCTTAGCATCGGCTGCGGGGTTGACGGCTGGTCTGGACAGGCGAAGCTATCACAGGCTGGCGAGTATCCCCATACCGTGCTATTACGGGTGCAGACCCAGGTGGAGAATCGCACCGGTGCCGCCCGTACCTGACAGCCACACCCTATTCGTACTGGCGCTGACCGCGTTCGCGCTCTTCCTGTTTACGCGCGATCGGCTGCCGCTGGAGGCATCCGGATTGGCGATTGTCGTCATCCTGATCCTGAGTTTCCAATTCTTCCCCTACGAGGTCGACGGCGAGAATCTGGAGACGGGCGCCTTTATTGTCGGGTTCGGCCACGAGGCGCTCATCACCATTTGCGCGCTGATGATTATGGGCAAGGGGTTGGAAGCCACCGGTGCGCTGCAGCCTCTGGCGCATTTCCTCGCCAAGTCCTGGATGGCGCGGCCGCGGCTGGCCAGTTTGGCCACGCTGGTTATCAGCGGCTTCCTGAGCGCCTTTCTGAACAACACGCCCATCGTGGTGATGTTGCTGCCCATGCTGGTGGGTGCGGCGGTTCGCAACCGGTTTGCGCCTTCCGCCATCCTGATGCCCATGGGGCTGGCCACCCTGGTGGGCGGGATGGCGACCACGATCGGCACATCGACCAACCTGCTCGTGGTCGCCATTGCCGCCGACCAGGGCGTGCCGCGGCTGGAGATGTTCGATTTCGCGCTTCCGGTCATCATCGTCGGCAGCTTCGGAATGGTCTATCTGTGGCTGATCGCTCCGCGGTTGTTGCCGGAGCGCAAGCCGCCCATGACCGATACCGCGCCGCGGGTTTTCAGTGCTGCTTTGCACATCAACGCCGATAGCGCTGCGTGCGGGCTCTCGTTCGCCGAGTGCCTGGCGCTCACCGACAACGCGATGCGGGTCGATCGCATCGACCGGGGCGAGGACCTGTCCGTTACCAAACTGCCGTCGGTGACGATCCGCGACGGCGACCGACTCGCCGTGCGGGATACACCGGAACGGCTGAAGCGATTCGAAGCCCAACTGGGCGCCAAGCTGCACAACGAGGCATCGGCGGATCTGGAATTGGAGGAGCAGCAGCACCTGGCGGAAATCGTTGTGACGCGGGATTCCAGGTTGTACCGGGCCAGCCTGCTGGGCGTCCGATTCGCCCACCGCACGGGCCTGCTGCCGCTGGCGATATACCGCGCCCGGGATCCGGGGCTGGAGTCGATCGGCAGCGATATCGGTTCAATCTCGCTTCGCTCCGGCGATGTTCTGCTGGTACAGGGCACAGGGAAACAGTTGGCGCAACTCAAGCGCTCCGGAACAGAGCTGGTGCTGGATGGCACCACCGACCTGCCTCGAACCCATCGAGCCCCGCGCGCGATCCTCATCATGGCCCTGGTGATTCTCGCCGCGGCTCTCGGAGTGGTCCCGATTTCGGTCGCCGCCGTCACCGGCGTGGCGTTGATGCTGGCGACCCACTGCCTTCGCTGGGGCGACGCCTCCGGCGCGCTTTCGCCCACCGTCATCATGGTTATTGTCGCGAGCCTCGCCCTGGGGGTGGCGATGACCGAGACCGACGGCGCGCTGTATCTCGCTCAAGTGCTGGTTCAATTGGTCGAAGGACTGCCCACGCCGTTGATACTCAGCAGCCTGATGCTGGTCATGGCGATCCTAACCAACATCATCTCCAACAATGCCGCCGGGGTGATCGGCGCGGGGGTTGCGATTCAGATCGCCAACGAGTTGGGCGCCTCGCCGGAACCCTTTGTCCTGGCGGTCATATTCGGCGCCAACATGAGCTACGCGACGCCCTTTGGATACCAGACCAATCTGCTGCTGATGTCCGCGGGCGGCTACAAGGCGACCGACTTCCTGCGCGCCGGGTTGCCGCTGATGTTTATCATGTGGGCGGGCTTTTCCATCGTCCTGCCGTTGCTCTACGATTTGTGATTACCGCAGTGCAAGCGCTTGACCCTCCGCGGTGAACGGCACATACTCTCGCGCCATGAACGGACCTGCGAGCCATAATTCTCGGGTACAGCGCTGGTGGCGAGGCCCCAGTGGAGAGGGGTAGTGCGCACGTAATTTGACCCGAGCGTCCGTTTCAGTCACGCAAACCCGTCTCTACATACCGGAGGTGGGTTTTTTTTTGGGAGTGCAGGACACGCTGATGCAACCGCCGTTTGACATAGCCGCGGATCTGGATACGCCGGTTTCGGCCTGGCTGAAGCTCCAGGCGTTCGATCCGCGATTCCTGTTGGAGAGCGTCGAGGGTGGTGAGCGGCTTGCCCGGTACTCGTTTCTCGGGTTCGGAGCCGGATCGTCCCTGGAACTCTACGCCGACGGGTTGCTCATCGACGGCGCGCCGGCGCCGCGGCCGGCGAACGGGGCGGAGTGGTCGGCGGTGCTGCGCAAGGCGCTGGACGGCGCCCCGGAACTGTTCCCGCGGATCGACGAACTGCCCTTCACCGGCGGTCTCGTCGGAGCTTTCGGCTATGACGTGGTGCGTTACATCGAGAAATTGCCGCCCAACCGCGCCGAACTTGGCGCGTTGCCCCAAGCCGCGCTGGTGGCGCCGAAGTCCGTGCTGGTTTTCGATCACCTCACCCGTCGCGTGGCGCTGTTGCACTCCGGCAGCGAAGGTGAGCGCCTGCAGTTGCGCGAAGAGGTCATCCACGTGCTTCGCGGCGGTATCGGTGGCGGGTCCGGCGGGGCAACTACCCGTCGTGGATTCTCCAAGGCGGCGGCAAGTTTCGACAATGCCGGATTCAGGGACGCCGTGCGGCATTGCAAGGATCGCATCGCTGCCGGCGACATTTACCAGATCGTCATGTCCGTGCGGTTCTCCGGCAGGAGCGATCTGGATCCGTTTCTGTGCTACCGGGCGCTGCGGCTGCTGAACCCGTCGCCCTACATGTATTTCTTCGAGTCGGGCGCCCTGAAGGTGGCCGGCTCGTCGCCGGAGGCGCTGGTCCGCCTGAACCGGGGACAGGCGTCGCTGCGGCCCATCGCGGGCACGCGGCCCCGCGGGACAACGATTCACGAGGACGGGGCGCTGGAAGCCGAGTTGCTCGCGGACCCCAAGGAAAATGCCGAACACGTCATGCTTGTGGACCTGGCGAGAAACGATCTCGGCCGAGTCGCCCGGGCGGGGAGCGTGCATGTGGATCCGTATCGCAAGATCGAGCGCTACAGCCATGTCATGCACATCGTGAGCGGCGTGCGTGGCGTCTTGAACTCCGGGCACGATGCGCTGGACCTGTTTGCCGCGACATTCCCGGCCGGAACCCTGGTCGGAGCGCCGAAAGTGCGGGCCATGGAACTGATTGCCGAAATGGAGCCGGTCGCCCGGGGCCTCTACGGGGGCGCCGTGGGTTATCTCTCCAAGAACGGCAACATGGACCAGGCGATTACCATCCGCACCCTGGTATTTCACGAGGACGAATACAGCTTCCAGGCGGGGGCCGGTATCGTTGCGGACAGCGACCCCGAATTCGAACACCGTGAAGTGTTGGCCAAGAGCGCCATCCTCCGGCGGGCGCTTGAGATAGCCGAGGAGGGACTGTGAGCGCGCGGCTGCTGTTGATCGATAACTACGATTCCTTCACCTATAACCTGGTGCAGGCCTTCCTCATCCTTGAGGCCGAGGTCATGGTCTACCGCAACGACGCGATTGACGTGACCGCGGCCAAGGATACGAACCCCACGCATCTGGTGATTTCGCCGGGGCCCGGACGGCCCGCCGATGCCGGCGTATCGCTGGCCATGATCGAGTATTTCGCGGACAGAATTCCGATCCTCGGGGTTTGCCTCGGGCATCAGTGCATCGTGGAGCAATTTGGCGGCGAGATCGTTTCGGCGGGCGCGTTGATGCATGGCAAGACATCGCAGATCAGCCATGATGCCGGCACGATCTACCGTCGCCTTCCGAATCCCTTCGAGGCCGGCCGGTATCATTCCCTGGCAGCGCGCCGCGACCGCGTACCCGCCGTCCTGAAGGTGACGGCGAGGACCCCGGAAGGGGAGATCATGGGCGTGCGCCATGAGACCCTGCCGGTGGAGGGCGTGCAGTTTCACCCGGAAAGCGTGCTGACGCCCGACGGCCCGGCGCTGCTGGAGAATTTCCTCGATTCGCAAGGCTCCGGCGCCGGGGCCCGTGGAGAGTGACGATGAGTTCGCAAGTCGTGGCAATGCTGAAGAAAGTACTCGCGGGAAACCATTTGAGCGAAGCTGAGTCGGCGTCGATGTTGCGCGCCATGGCCGGCGGAGAGTTGCCGCCGCCGCTGGCGGGCGGGTTGTTGACGGCGCTGCGAGCCAAGGGCGAGGTCGCCACGGAAATCCGCGGCGCGGCGCGGGCCATGCGGGAATTGGCGGTCAGACCCGACATTCCCGCCGGCGAGCCCTGGGTGGATATTGTCGGCACCGGCGGCGATGGTTCCGCAAGCCTGAACCTGTCAACGGGGAGTGCGTTACTGGCGGCGGCCTGCGGCGCACGCGTCGTCAAACACGGCAACCGCTCCATCTCCAGTCGGTCCGGCAGCGCCGATGTACTCAAGGCGCTGGGTCTGCCGGTGCCGCTCGACGATCGGCAGGTCGGCGAGTGCCTGCGGGCGCTAGGTTTCACCTTCCTGTTCGCGCCCCGGCATCATCCGGCCATGCGCCACATCGCGCCGGTGCGGGCGGCCCTCGGCGTCAGGACCATGTTCAATATTCTCGGCCCTCTGACGAATCCCGCACGGCCGCCGTTCCATGTCATCGGCGCGTACAGCGAGGCGATGGCCGAACTGATGGCCGAGACCCTCTCCGGCATGGAGGCCGAGCGCAGTTTGGTGGTGCACGGCGCCCTTGGATGGGACGAACCCACGCCGGTCGGTCCCTTCGTCTGTTTCGACGTACAACCCGGGTCGGTGACGAGAACGATTCGCGATCCCGCCGATTTCGGCATTTCCCGGTGTACCGCCGAGGCGCTCCGGGGAGGTGAACCGGAGGAAAACTCGGCTCGATTGCGGGACGCGCTTTGCGGCGGCGATACGCTTGCTCACCGGGAGGCGTTGATCCTGGGCGCCGCGCTGGCGCTCGAAATCACGGGCCTGGAAGCTGATGCCGAGAGCGCGGTCCGCCGCGCTCGCGCGGTTATTGAGGATGGTGGCGCGCGTCGGTTTGTCGACCGACTCCAGAATTTCTGCGCGGCGCCCGCTTGACGATGATCGCCGCCGCCGAACGTTCACCGGGCGAGTCCTTTCTGAGGAGGATGGCGCGAATAAGCCGGGAACGGGCGCGTAAAGCCCGCACGCGGCAACCGGAAGGCGCGCTGCTTCGCCGCGCGCTCGCGGTGCCCAAGCCGCCGCCGCTGAAGCTTGCGGATTTCAGCCTCATTGCCGAACTCAAATACCGGTCGCCCGCGGCGGGTTCACTTGCCGAGCGCGGCTTTGACGGCGCCCGGCAAATTCGTGCCTATGCCGCCGGCGGCGCCGCCGCCGTCTCCATCCTCACCGAGCCCGATGAGTTCCACGGAAGCCTCGACGATCTGCGCCGTGCGACGCCATCGTTGACCGAATACGGCGTCCCCGCCATGCGCAAGGATTTCCTCACCGATCCGTACCAGGTGCTCGAAGCCCGTGCCGTCGGCGCGGGCGGGGTTCTTGTAATTGTCACCATGCTGAACGATGCCGAGGTGACCGACTTGATGGCCGCCGCCGAGGAGTGTGGGCTGTTCGTTCTGCTGGAGGCGTTCAACGAGGACGATCTGGAGCGCATCGGTGGGCTCGCACCGCGTGGCGGTTCGTCGCCGCCTTTGCTCTGCGGCGTGAACTGCCGGGACCTTCGCGATCTGGAGGTGAATTTCGAGCGCTTCCGGCAACTGGCGCCGCACCTGCCGCGGCATTTGCCCGCAGTGGCGGAAAGCGGAATTTCCGGAGTCGACGCTGTCGCGGCGGTGGCGCGGCTGGGGTTCCGCGCGGCGCTGGTCGGGTCCACCTTGATGCGTTCGGCCGACGCGGCCCGCGAGGTGACCGCGATGATCGGAGCCGGCTCGCAGGCGCTGGGGACAGAACCGTGTTCATAAAGATTTGTGGCTTGCGCACGCCCGATGACGTGGCGGCCGCGGTCGCCGCCGGCGCCGATGCGCTCGGGTTCGTGTTCGCGCCGTCGCCGCGCCGGGTCACCCCGGAACAGGCTCTCGCGCTTTGCCGCGGATTGGCATCCAGGGTCATTCGCGTGGCGGTGATGCGCCATCCCACGGCAGCGGAATGGTCCCGGGTTCGCGACGTATTCGAACCCGATTGGCTGCAAACCGACGCCGGGGATTTCGCGGGCCTCGAACGACTGGACTGCGAACCGCTGCCGGTCTACCGTGACATCGACCCCCCGGCGGAATCCTGGCCGCAGCGCATTCTGTTCGAAGGCGCTCGAAGCGGCCACGGCGAGCAGGCGGACTGGCCGGGTGCGGCACGCGTGGCGGCGCGCACCCGGGTGATTCTGGCCGGCGGATTGGACAGCGGCAACGTTGTCGACGCCATCGAGACGGTTCAGCCCTGGGGCGTAGACGTATCCAACGGCGTCGAACGAACGCGCGGGGTCAAGGATTCCAGGAAGATCACCGATTTCGTCGCCCGGGTGCGGGCAGCGGAGAAACGCGGAGTCACCGGCCATGTCCACTAGCCTGCCTACCTCTCAATCATCGACAACCGGCACACACCGTGAATTGCTCCAGGCTCTGGTGGACGGCAACCTTCCCGACGCCGACGGCCGGTTCGGGCCCTACGGCGGTTGCTATGTTCCCGAAACATTGATGCCGGCGGTTCAGCGCCTGACCGAAGGTGTCTACAGGCTGCTGCCCGACGAACCGTTCCAGGAACGTCTGGGACGGGAACTGCGGGATTGGGTCGGGCGGCCGACGGCGCTCACGGCGGCGGGTGGGCTGTCCGCACGGTGGGGCGCCGAAGTCTGGTTCAAGCGTGAGGATCTCGCGCATACCGGCGCCCACAAGATCAATAACGCCATTGGCCAGGGGCTGCTTGCCCAGGCGCTGGGCGCCACGCGGATTGTCGCCGAGACCGGCGCGGGCCAGCATGGAGTCGCCGCCGCCGCCGCCTGCGCCAGGCTGGGACTGCCGTGCGTGGTCTACATGGGCGAGGTAGACGTGGAGCGCCAGGCGCCCAACGTCGATCGGATGCATCGTCTGGGCGCCACCGTGGTCCCCGTGACTTCGGGTGACCGCACGTTGCGGGCGGCTATCGACGAAGCTATCCGGGACTGGGTTTCGGATCCCGAGGGCACCCACTACCTGCTCGGGTCAGCGGTCGGGCCTCATCCCTATCCGTACCTCGTTCGCGAACTGCAGGCGGTCATCGGCCGCGAGGCGAAGGCGCAACTGATGCAACGCGCGGGCCTGCCGGATGCGGTGTTCGCCTGTGTCGGGGGTGGATCGAATGCCATTGGCCTGTTCCATGAATTCATTCCCGACAAGGGCGTTCAGCTATTCGGTGTCGAGGCCGGCGGCCGTGGCAGCGCGCTCGGCGAGAACTCCGCGACCCTGAGTGGCGGCCGTCCGGGCGTCCTGCACGGCGCTCACTCGATGCTGCTATACGATGACGATGGCCAGATCCAGGAGACACACTCGGTTTCGGCGGGGCTGGACTATCCTGGAGTCGGCCCCGAGCATTCCCTGCTGCAATCGATCGGCCGGGTGGACTACGTCACCGCCAGCGATGAAGAAGCGCTTGAAGCCCTGGCGGAGTGCTGCGCGCTGGAGGGCATATTGCCTGCCCTGGAGACCGCCCACGCCATCGCCGGCGCCCGCCGCTGGGCAATCGAGCATCCCGGCACGCGAATTCTCATCGGCCTCTCGGGCCGGGGCGACAAGGATATGCCCATTCTCAGCCGCTATCCGGTGGTTCCCGTAGACGATTCGGAGACAACGCATGCAGCCTCATGAGTCGTTGCAACAGGCGCTGGAACGCAGCGATGGGCCGGCACTGGTCGCCTTCCTGATGGCGGGCTACCCGGATCCGCGGCGTTTCCTCGAAGTGCTCGGGCAAGTGGAGGCGGCGGCCGATGCGGTGGAAATCGGCGTGCCCTTCACGGATCCCATGGCGGATGGCGTGACGATCCAGCGATCCAGCCACGCGGCCATCGAGAAGGGCGTGAGCCTGCGCTGGATACTGGATCAACTGGCAAGCCGCGACGCCGGCCCGGCGGCGCCGCTGCTATTGATGAGCTACCTGAATCCGCTGCTCGCGTTCGGTTTCGATGCGCTGGCGGCCCGGGCCCTGGAAGTGGGGGTGAGCGGCTTTATCGTCCCCGACCTGCCGTTTGAGGAAAGCGCGCCGTTTCGTGCCTGTCTTGAGTCCAGGGGCCTGGCTCTCGTTCAGTTGGTTACCCCGGCGACGCCCCCGGCCCGGCTCGCCAAACTGTGCAAGCGAAGCCAGGGGTTCGTGTACGCGGTTACGCGCACCGGGATTACGGGCGGGGACGCGGACCTGCCCGAGGAACTTACCGGTTACCTGCGCGCCGTCAAGGAGCAGGCACGGATTCCCGTTTGCGCCGGTTTCGGTGTCAGGGTCCGGGAACATGTCGAACGAATCTCCCGCCATGCCGACGGCGTCATCGTGGGTTCCGCGCTGGTGGAAACGCTCGAGAGCGGCGAGCATCCCGGCGCCTTTCTCGACAGCCTCAGGGTGTAGCCTTCGCGCCATGAAACGATTGATCAGCCACGAATCCCTGGCCCATGTAGGGCACGTGCGCAACTTGCTGGAGCAATCCGGCATTGCCTGTGTGGTCAAGAACGAGCAGCTTTCCGGGGGGTTGGGCGAAATACCCTTTCTGGAGTGTCTGCCGGAACTGTGGGTATTGCGTGACGCAGACTTGCCGCGGGCGCAAGCATTGCTTGAAGCGATAGAACAACCCGCTGCTGTCCGCGCGCAATGGCGTTGCCGCGGGTGCGGCGAGCGGAACGAGGGTCAGTTTGCCGCCTGTTGGCAGTGCGGCGCGATGGATGAGTCGGATTAGCTCCAACTATTGGGGCTAGAACAATCCCTCGATCTGGCCTTCGGAGTTGACGTAAATATCGTTCGCAGCCGGTCGTTTCGGCAAGCCCGGCATGGTCATGATGGCGCCGCAGACAGCAATGACGAAGCCTGCGCCGGCGGCGAGACGAATCTCCCGAATTTCCACGATATGTTCTTTTGGCGCCCCGAAACGATTCGGGTTTGTCGAGAAACTGTATTGCGTCTTGGCCATGCAAACCGGAAAGTGGCCGTAGCCGCTGTCCTGCAGCCGTGAGAATTGATCGCGAACCTTTGCAGGCGCGACGATGTCCCGCGCTCCGTAGATAGTCCGCGCAATGCGGCGGGCTTTTTCCCACAGGCCCAGGTCGTCGTCATAGAGCGGCCTGAATCCGGTGTGCGCCGAATCGGCCAGTTTCGCAACGTGGTTCGCGAGTTCCATCGCGCCGGCGCCGCCCTCGGCCCAGTGCCGGCACTCGATTGCGCTGGCGCCCAAGCGCCGGCAATAGTCCTTGACAGCACCCACCTCGGCGTCTGTATCTGCCGAGTAGCGATTGATCGCGACCGTCGCCGGAACTCCGAAACGATTGAGGATGGCGAGATGTTGGCCCAGGTTGACGCAACCCTTTTCCACCGCCTTGCGGTCTTGTCGGTGGAGGCTGTCCCGTGCAACGCCGCCATGCATTTTCAGTGCCTTGATCGTTGCGACCAGTACCACCGCATCGGGACTCAATCCCGCGCTGCGGCATTTGATGTCGAAGAACTTCTCCGCGCCCAGGTCGGAGCCGAAACCAGCCTCGGTCACTACATAGTCAGCCAGTTTCAGAGCGGCGCGGGTCGCGACGACCGAATTACATCCATGCGCGATGTTTGCAAACGGCCCTCCGTGGATAAATGCGGGGTTATTCTCCAACGTCTGTACGAGGTTGGGTGCGAAAGCATCCTTGAGCAAGGCCGTCATCGGTCCGTGGGCCTTGAGGTCGCCGGCGGTGACTGGCTTCAGATCGCGGTCATACGCCACCACAATATTGCTCAGGCGGCGCTCCAGATCGTCAAGATCCGTCGCCAAACAGAAGATCGCCATGACCTCGGAAGTGCTGGTGATATCGAACCCGGTTTCTCGGGGGACACCGTGAGCCGTCCCGCCCAAACCGATCGTCGCGTGGCGCAACGCGCGGTCGTTCAGATCGACCACACGGCGCCAGGCGATACGTCTTGGGTCCAACGTGGGTTCGTTACCCCAGTGAACGTGGTTGTCGATCAACGCCGCGAGCAAATTATGGGCGGCGCCGATTGCGTGAAAGTCCCCCGTAAAGTGGAGGTTGATATCGGTCATCGGCACGACCTGCGAATAGCCGCCGCCCGCGGCACCGCCTTTCATGCCAAAGCAAGGTCCGAGACTGGGCTCGCGAAGGCAAATAAGGGCATTTCTGCCGATGCGGTTGAGAGCGTCACCCAGACCGATCGTCGTCGTCGTCTTGCCTTCACCCGCCGGCGTCGGCGACACCGCCGTCACCAGAATCAGCCTGCCGGTGTTGGCCGGTCTTGATGCTCCAATCGTAGCGTAGTCGACTTTGGCCTTGGATCTGCCGTGAGGAACCGTGAACTCGAGGATGCCGAGTTTCGCGGCAATCTCGAGTATTGGCAGCATGGTGGCTGCGCGAGCGATTTCGATATCCGATTTCGTGTTCATTGGCAGCGATATATTGGGGCCGCTGAAGAGCGAGTATGCACCAGGGAGAACAAATTAAACGATGTTTTTTCGCATTTCACCGCGGAAAGTCCGGGTTGACAAATTGTTCCTGTCCGTCGCTACAGAGACGCGACCGTGGTGTGGCTGCGTATACGGCGGGTTTTGCAATCCGACGTGAAACGTAACGGGCGAAGCGCCATGGTATCGGATCGTAACGTCTGATTCGGATTGAAATTTGTCGTTGTACTACGGTATGCAATTGGTATACTTCGGCGGGTTTGAAACCACGGGATGAGCGGGCTGATGGAGATAAAAACGGAAAGCGTTAGTGGAGCGCTGATTGCCAGGGCCGAGGGCCGTATCGATGGCGCCAATGCGCGCGAATTCGAAAGTGCCGTTCAAGCCGCCATCAGCGAATGCGAAGGTCCGGTTATCATCGATTGCGAGAATCTTTCCTACATCAGCAGTGCGGGTCTCCGCGCGCTGCTCTTGATTGCCAAGACGTTGGGGAAGCGAAGCGTCAAATTTGCGCTTTGCTCGCTGTCGGCCCCGATCGCCAAAATCTTTCAGATCAGCGGTTTTGACCAGATCATCTCGACGCATCCCTCTCGTGCAGAGGCGCTTGCCGCTGTCGCCGGCTAACCGAGACATCGTTCCTGGGTATTGTGGCAGCAGATTGAACAACTGAAGCAGCAACGCCGGTCAATTCGTTCGTCGTAGAGGCTGCCGCTTAAGTTACGGATGGCGGCGCGAAATTTCTTCGAGTGTGGCTGTTCCGAATGTGCGGCTTGCGCTTGCTCATCGTCCCAGGCTCTTCCACCGCACCCTCGGGTACCTCGGTCGAGTTCATATTAATCGTACGCTCGACGGAGAAGGCGGCTTCACCGTCTACGGCTTGAATGTTCGGGGCACGGTTGGTTCGTATCGACCAACCTCTGCGCGGACAGGATCGACGGGGCATCGCAGCTGGGATACAGGGCATTCAAGATTCTCTGCCGCGCTCATCGAGATCGGCTCAGACGCTTGCGACGAGAATCGGATCGATGGTGTGCTGAATCAGGGAGTACCAAAGGTCGTCCGACCGCAATTCAGATAGGCGAAGCAAGACGGGTGACTCATTTGTTATAGTGGAAAATCTCTGGCCTCGCGCAGGCGTCGTCTGAGCGAGGCCATTCGCAAAATTAAGAACGATAATTACAGGAGACAGCCGATGCGCATGACGGAATTGACGCTGCTATGTGTGGGTGTGCTGTTGGTGAGTGCATGTGGGCCGCGAGAGGATGTCGGGGCGCAGGAATCGGACGCGACCGTTGCGATGGCGGGAGCGGACGCCTGGTCGGCTCTCGGTCTCCCACAGGACGCAAGCGGCGGCAACGATATATCAGGCCCCTATGACGTGGTTGAGAACTGGCCGGAGAATGTCTGCGGCGAGGGCTACCAGGGCGGCTCAGTCGGTGGCGTCTTTGCAGAGACTCCCGATCGGGTGTTCGTGTTCACGCGCGGCTGTTTGCCGGTCCTGGAAGACGCGGGCTCGCCCGTCCCCACCCGCAACACATCGGGATTCGATTTGTCGCAGGCGAATCCGGAACGGCATCCGCGTTGGGATCACATTCTGGTGATCTTTAATAGCGAAGGGGAGATGGTCGAGTCCTGGGAGCAGCACAACGAACTCTTCGTTCGCCCGCACCGGGTCAAGGTCAGTCCCTACGATCCTGAACGCCACGTGTGGGTCGTCGATGACGGCGCTCATTCGATCTACAAGTTCACGCCTGAGGGGGAACTCGTGACGACGCTGGGGGAATTCAGGGTGCCGGGCGATGACGACGCCCACTTCAACCGGGTTACCGACATCGCATGGTTGCCTGATGGAACCTATTTCATCAGCGATGGTTACAGGAACACCCGTGTGCTGAAGTTCAACGCGGATGATGAGTTCGTCATGCAGTGGGGCGAGCCTGGCGAGTCCGGCAGCGAAACCCGGCCCGGCTATATGAACACCGTTCATGGGGTCGCCGTCGACGATCAGCGGCGCGTCTACGTATCCGATCGGTCGAACCACCGGGTTCAAGTGTTCGATGAGAACGGAAACTACTTAAGCGAAATACCGGAACACCGCCCGTATTACATCTATATGTCCGCTGACCAGCATCTGTGGGTGAGCGACGGCGATCACAGCAAGATCATGAAATTCAGTCTCGACGGGAAGCTGCTCTACTCGTGGGGGACGTTCGGCTCCTATCCTGGCGCCATGTGGGGCCCTCACCAGTTCAGTGTCGACAGCGAGGACAATCTGTACATCTCCGACGTCCATGTCGGTCGTGTGCAGAAATTCACGCCCAAGCCTGGCGTGAACCCGGCGCTGCTGGTCGGACAAGAGATCGGTTGGGGCTCGGAATAGCGTATCCGTCTATAGAGGAGAGCATACGATGAACCGAGAGCGCGAATTTTACCCGTCCGTCCGTCCGACAGAATCAGGCATCGGGGGCCTGAGTCGCCGCTCGTTTCTCGTAGCCGGTACGGCAGCGGCCGCCTCGGCGGCGCTATCCCCGGCAGCCTCATTGGGGCAGTCGGTTCACGCTGCAGGCGATCGGACGAAGTTCAAGCGCATTTCGACGCAATTCATCGCGGCGTTGGGCGATCCGGACGCAACCTCCGGGAGCAATGCACAATTGTGGGGTCTATGGCGTCAAGATCCTGGTCCGCGGGGAGTGAGGCTGGGCCGCTATGAGCGATTAAAAGCCGCAGGTGGTGTCGCCCCGGCACAGTGGGAATTCGACAGCGCAGATTGGTGGTTGGAGGAACACGGCTTGATTATGGAGCAACCGGACTTCCCGCTTCCTTCCGGCAAATACCTGGTCACGGGTGACCGCGAGGTGACGACCATGCTGACCGTTCGTCCGATGGAGAACGACGGTACCCGGCGTTGGGAACTCGCCGAGGGCGCCACGATTTATGATGTGACTCACCTGCGCTGTCGCTCGGCGCGCTACACACCGGCGACGGGCGATAATTCGTGTTCGCCGGCCAAGGCACGGATAACTGCATTTCCAGTTATTCCAGGGGGGGCGATGCCCCCAGTCGAGGGCTGCAACAAGCAAGACTACGCCGTTCTCTTCGTGATTGGCGTGGCTGTCGAAGACTGAAAGCCGTCGTGTGCTGCTAACGATCCAGATCGTCTGGCTCGTGGATATGGCGTACGAATGCTTGCTGGTTAGTGTTCTGTGGCCAGCAACGTCCAGCCCAGCTCGTCGAGCGTGCGATCGTCCTTGCGATGGTTGCCTCCGTACAGTCGAATGACCTCGTGTCCGGCTTCCCAGGCGACCTGGTCCCTGCAATAGAGCAGCGCGCCTTCCTGGCGCGATACCCAGCGGACCGGCCGGCCTGCGACATCGAGCTTCAGGATCATTGCGTTCATCAATAATGGTTCCTTCAGTGTGAACCCTGACAACGCGGATTGTGTGTGCGGGGGAGGGTGGTACGGACCCCCGGAGTCGAACCGGGATGCCAGCGGGTTTAAGCCGCCGAGGTATGCCGTTCCCTTCAGGTCCGCATGTGAAATGGTAGCCGCCCTCGGAGTCGAACCGAGAAACACCTGTTTCTAAGACAGGTAGGTATGCCAATTCCCTTCAGACGGCCATGGGTGGCGTCCCCGGCAGGACTCGAACCTGCAACCCCCGGGTTAGAAGCCCGGTGCTCTGGATCCGATTGAGCTACGGAGACGTGGTGCCCCAGGCATGATTCGAACATGCGACCAACCGCTTATCAGGCGCGTTCATGACGGGGTATAAACCCGCTGCTCTACCGCTGAGCTACTGGGGCGAAGTGGACACGCCGCCCGGACTCGAACCGGGATCTCGAGAGTTGCAGTCTCGCGCCTAACCATTTCGGCCACGGCGTGTGTTTGAGTTGGCAGGCCGGCGACGATTCGAACGCCGATTGGCGGGGTTGGAGCCCGCAGTCTTACCGTTAGACCACCGGCCTGCGGCTGGCTCGGCGCCGTGGGTTCGAACCACGATACTCGAACCGGTACCGTCCAGGGTCACATCCTGGAGCTCTGCCATTGAGCTAGGCTCACCATTGTGTGGCGGAGACTGAGAGGATCGAACTCCCACGCCCTTTCGGACATCGCCGGGTTCAAACCGGGTAAGCGCGCCAGCCTTGCGAGTCTCCGAAGGTGGAGCGGACAGTCGGCCACGATCCGACAACCTACAGGTTGGAAACCTGTCGCTCTGCCAATTGAGCTATGTCCGCGAAATTGGTCTGGAAGGCAGGATTCGCACCCGCGGCCTCTCGCTTCCAAGGCGAGTGCTCTACTAGACTGAGCTACTCCCAGGTAGGTGGTGGACCGGGACCGAGTTGAACGGCCGACCTCGCGGTTATCAGCCGCGCGCTCTCAACCTGACTGAGCTACCGGTCCTGGAGATCCGGACGGGATTCGAACCCGCAATTACGAGGTTGAAAGCCTCGTGGCTTAACCATTCGCCCACCGGATCATGGGAAAGTGGCGGTGCGAATCGGACTCGAACCGACACCGACTGGATCGACAATCCAGGGCTCTACCGTTGAGCTACCGCACCGAGAAAAAACGACGGAGCAAAAGTGGTGGAGGGGGTAGGAGTCGAACCCACACAACCCGTAGGGCGCCTGGTTTACAGCCAGGGCATCTCGCCAATGAAAGCCCCTCCGAATCTGGAGCTGACGGTGAGCCTCGAACTCACAACCTCCTGTTTACAAGACAGGTGCTCTGCCAATTGAGCTACATCAGCCGAATAGTGTCCGGGGCAGGCGCACGCGCGCACCGCCGGGTCTGGTGTTGCGGTTGCCTCGCCCACACGAAGCACTGCCCCGACACGTCACACAATCCACGTTGTTAAAGAACGGTCACCGAGGCATAAAAAAACCCCGGTGGTTTCGAACCGACCAGGG
Source organism: Candidatus Rariloculaceae bacterium (assembly GCA_965237785.1). Classification (GTDB taxonomy): domain Bacteria; phylum Pseudomonadota; class Gammaproteobacteria; order Steroidobacterales; family Rariloculaceae; genus UBA6522. The sequence continues at coordinate 2,196,453 of OZ250159.1, read as the reverse complement.
CTTTCTGGGCTGGTCTGGAAGGTTCGTTTTGCAAGCCTTCCAGATCCGTTGTCTAGAGAGGCTTAGCGCATGGGTTCACCATGATTAAATCCATACGATTTCACGCTCATACGGGCCGTCTGCGAATCCCATGCACACGGGAGCGCGCCGCTGGGTATCGCCACGATCGGTTGCGCGATCGATGAGGCGCCGGCGGCGGATAATCTTGGCTGCGTGGATTTACAGTTCATGGCGCGAGGAGTATACCCCTGTTCAGATCCCTGTCAACAGCCAGCCTTGTCCAATGAGACAAGCCTGAACGGGGAGCGTAAATCCAACGAGGCATGAGCCTGTAGCGCGGCGTTCTGCAGTTCAGTCAGCCTCCAGCTTTATTCTCATTTCGGTATTGGATTAGACTCATGTTTCGCGTTGCCGCGGCCTCAAGAATGAGACGAGTAGCGCTTTCGGGGGTAAGAGTGATGAAAGATACGAAGTCGAGAAACATGTTGTGGCCCCTTGCTCGCTCGGGCTACGCCCTCCCTCCCAAGGCGCGCGACCTCCGCTTTCTCATCCTGATTGTCGCTAGCTTCTCATCTTGATTGTCGCTGTAGACTCATTCGCAACTCCGAGGCCGGCGACGACCTGAAGTTTCAGATCTTCGACATTACCGCTCGAAGCTCGAATCCTTCACGGATCTCTCTGGTCGCAGAGATCGCCACCACGCCGGAGAACTCCTGTGGGGCTGGATGCGGCAGGACACTGAGCAGCCGTGCACACAAGGGCCATTGGTCGCCGGAAACGGGGCTTTTCTACAGTGCTTCCGGCGAATCCTGCATGGGGCAGGGAGAGTCCTGCGTCGGGACGGGACTCTTCGTGTTCGAGTACACAGGCGATTAGTGGACCCAAAGCGGGTATGAACGCCAGTAGAATGACTCCTATCGACTCGTGTCTCCCGTGTATCGCAGAACTCTCAAACCCGACGTGCCATCCGACACATAGAGGTAGTCGTCCCTCCCGAGAATGATGTCGTAGGTATCGGAACCTGCGTACTCCGGATGCTCGGCATCCAGGTCACGGTCGATTCGATAGTTGTAGTGACCGGCGCTTACCGGATGAGTCGGATCCGAAATATCGATGGCCTGCACCCCGTTGCCATACCACGCCATCAGGTAGATAGCGTCGGTTAGCGGGTTCCCCAGGTGGGACGAGGAGGGCCGGCGGGGGAATCGCGCCGCGTCGGCGGGTTGCATGGGCTCGTTGGGATTGCACGCCGTGTTCTCATCCGTGGTGTAGTGACTGAGCAGTTCCGGGCTGCGTGGGTCCGCGACGTCAAAGATGCGCACGTGGCCATAAGGGCATGTGAAGTACTCGTCGGAGACCATGAGCAGATCGGTTCCCGGAACACGTTTGGCGGCATGCGTGTTTCCGCAGGCGGCCTCCTCCCTGCCCGCCGCCTGCTGACAGGCAGCAATGTCGGGATTGGTGGCATCCACCCCCGGGAGCAGGTAGTCCGTCCGTGACAACAGCTGCGGATTGCTCCGGTCGCTGACGTCCAGGATGACCAGGCCCGCCTGATGATAGGAGAGATAGGCGATGTCATCCTGGACCGTCGGATAGTGCATGCCGACATGTTTTGTCCATTTGTCATCGTCGTTCTTCACGACGGGGCGGCTAAAGCTGGGCTGGTGCTCCCAGTCTCTGATCGCATCCTCCTCCGGGGTCTTCTGCCCGGGGAGCCACCATTTACCCGCTTCCACGGGATTGCCTGGATCCCGCACATCGAGGATGACGAGAATCTTGCCGATAAAACCTTCGTACTCGGCGCCGAGGTAGAGATAGGGGCCGTCAAAGTTAAAGTGATGCGTTCCCCGGGAATCGGGATAAATCCCCGTCACAGGATCCGGGGGGGAGGTCGGGATTTCCCAGTAGGACAGGAACCGGGGATCGGAGCGGTCTGAGATGTCGTAGAACTTGACGCCGTGATACGTGGGCTGGCGATCCGTGCCTCCGCGATACCGCTCCATGTTGACGGCCAGGATGGGCCCGGGGCCATTCTGCGCGTAGTGGTTATGGGTGTTCCAGCCGGGATCCCAGCACGACGGCGCTTTCGTCGCCGCGGCAATCTCCGGATCGTCCCAGTCCACGCGACACGGGACTTGCACCGGGAGATTGGGGAACGGATAGTCCGCCGACCAAACCGCGTGGCCGCGCGGTGGAGAGGGGGAGGCCCCCGGGTCGAAGTTAGGTACGGTGGCGAGGCGGACGGGCTTGGTCGGGTCGCTGACGTCGACCGTCATGAAACAGCGGTCCGGCGCGGCTCTGACCGTATCCAGAAGGCTGGGGTCGTAGCAGCCGGAATACAGGTAATCGCCGTCCGTATGGGGCCAGGGGGCCAGCTTGGAGTAGGAACCCAGATCGAGCGGCCCATCGGGCAGGGTGCCGATACCGACGCGCTCGAAATTCCAGGCGTCCTCGGTGGGTCCTGCGGAGACCTGTGTCGGCTGCAGCAGCAGCCATCCGGCGCAGACCACGACGGCAAACCGAGTCAGACCGACGGTCGTTGACGTGCTCATTGGATGCTCCCCCGAGCGAATTGCTTGCCCGGCATTCTCAATCGTTTAGTCACTTTTCGCAAGAAATTTGCCTACGCTCCATGTCACCATTTGCGGTCAATCCTGTGAGACGAAGCGCCGGGATACTGCGGGATCGCAACGGTTGGGTAGCATCGACAGGTGCGGTGCGTGGCGCCAATTGATCACACCGGTGACAGGCTCCGTTAGATACTCCGGGTCCTCGAAGAAATAATCGAGCCGCACTGTCTTGCCGTCATCGCTTAGCGTGTAACGCTCGACAACATGCCGTTGCTGTCCTGACGGTATCCCGCGGCCATTTCCCCAGCGGTGCGCCTCGAGTCCTGTTGTATCGACGACGAGCACGCCGTCTTCCCATCGGCCGATGGAATGCCCCTGGTTTGAAACTTCGAGACTCGCCGGGTGCGACCGCCCATCCGTGTACACAGTCCGCGTCACCTCGTTGTATTCCGCCCGCATGATCACCCTGTCTTCAAGAATCTCGATTCCATGCACATAAGGGCCGCCCATGTTGCCGGGCGGAGTATTGGGAATGCACTGCACCATCGGGTTTTGCGAAACGCTGAAGCCGACGGTCGCAGCTTTGGCCTTCTCCGTCAGCGGTAGATGCGTCGCCGCCGTATCGCGAGGGCCGGCGGACCATCCGGTCGTCTCCCAGACGCCGGCGAGGCTTGCGGCGCCCGGAACGTCATCCACGATAACGCGCCCGGCAGAACCCTGGGACGCCAATACCGTGCCGTCCGCTTTTGTAAATGCCATGCCGAAGAGCAGTTTTTTCCGGGGATTTCTATCGGGATTGGCCCGAATCGTTATTACTTCGCCTTCGCTGAGCGAATCGGCAGTCCAACCGCGACGGATAAGGTTCGGGGTCGACTGGGTTTCGACTTCCCATTCCGTCATCACGCCGTTCTCGTCGGGCGCTTCGACATACACATAAACGTGCGGGTTCACCCATTCGAAACGGGTTACCGTTGCCTGAAACGCGAGTATTTCATCCGAAAAGTTCGCTCGTGAGTGATGCGCAAGGCTCGGTAAGGATACGGCTCCCACGGCCAGACCCAGTGCAGCGGTCCCGATACGATTCATCGGCTTTCTCCCGTGATCCCCTGACGGCGGTTGCACCTGATTCGCGTCCGAAGCATCTTACTCCTCAGCCATACAAAGATACGGCTGAATTTCCACACCTGGAATCCATGTCCAATACTTCTCACGCGTGACTGGCTCAGCAAAGGTGGCAGGGTCCGTGACGGTCACGCGATAGTCGAGACGCCCTTGATCGTCGCTTGGCTCGAAACGCTCCTCGACCCGTGCGGATTCACTCAACGGGATGTCGGCCGCAAACTGCGGTGCCAGAATGGAGGACGTCGTGACGAGCAGGCTGTCTCCATCCCAGCGCCCGGTTGACAGGCCCAGCGGCGTGGGCTCGCCCGGTGCGGGCTCGTTCGTCATGTGAATAACGCGAATCAGGTCGTATTCTTCTATGCGCAAGAGAACCCGTTCTCCCTCATCGACGAACTCCACCGGATAGGGCTGACCCATGATGTGCGGCATGCCTTTCGGCGTGCAACCTGGAATCGGGTTATCCGCGATTGGATCGAAATTCTGCCGTGTCAGGCTCGCTGAGGGCGTCAGCGGATACTCCGACATGCCGACCAGCGAAAGATTGGAGCCTTGTCGAACGGTGAATGACGAATCTTCATCTCGACTCCAGACGCGAAAAATTCCAGCCGCTTCGGCTTCGGCCCTGTCAACCCTGTCGCCACTTAGACTCTCGTCCGCCCAGCCCACGGTTCTATCCGACCAGCGTGTCACGGAGTCGCGCTGGATCAATACCTCGCGACCGTCCGGCAGCAGTAAATTCTTTGCCTCCATCGAATAGGCCTCGAACCGTCCCGGCGTGCCGGCGACCCGAATCGTTTGTCCGACGCTCAGTATCTCCGCAGTGATCCCGTGACGCTCGAGCGTTCCCGGTGGCGTCGACTCGATCGCGTAGAGTGTGGTTTCCCCCGCAACTTCCGCTTCGAGCCAGAACCGTATGTGCGGGTTTCGCCAGAGAATACGAGTGATAGTTCCTTCGACCTCGACCATCGAATTGATATCGTATATTGCAGCTCGCGAATGGTGAGCAGTCGCTGCCGGGGTAACGGCAAGCAGCGCCAGGGCTGATGCAACGGTTGTCGATCTGATCATGATTCTTGCTCGCTATCCGTCGGGGCGGCCCGGATCTCTGGTTTTCCCGCGCTGGTAAGAGATCGCGAGCGGCCGCGCTTATTGCCGCTCGAGAAAGCGCCTTGCGACTTCGCGGTTGCATTCGATCCGCTGCGGCTCGAGATCCGGCCGGTAATCCCAGGTGCCGTCGCCGCTAACAGCTTCGGCCAGATACTCGGGGTCGGTCAACTCGAACTCGTATTCGACCCGCTTGCCGTCATCGCTCAAGGTGAGACGCTCCTTAAGGTGTTTACCGATTCCCGACGGCACCTGGAACGCGTTGCCTGCACCATGATCGGTGAAATTGCCGGTATCGACGACCAGCGCGTTGCCTTCCCAATGGCCGACCGAGTGCCCCTGATGGAAGCGCTCGTCAACCGGCGGATGTTCGCGGCCGTCGAGATAGATGGTGCGCTCGACATCCAGCCATTCGAATTGGATGTCGACGCGGTGATCGCTAACCGTTACTTCGAAGATATTGGAGTACAACATCAATGTGGGTGACGCGACGGGGATGCAGTCGATCTGCGGGTTCAAGGTCTGGTCGTAAGCCTGCTGCGCAGCGCGGCCTTTTTCTGTTAACGGCCACTGGTCGAGATCGAACGAGACCTGCGCCAGCTCCCAACGCCCAAGCCATCGGCCGGTCAGCGATGTGGAGAAAGCGTCCGGGTCTTCAGGCTCCGGGATACCGCCTTCGCCGCGCACCGCGAGCCGGTTGCCGTCATCGAAGTAAATGGTGGCAATGCGCGCCACCTGTTTTCCTGGAACCTTTGCCGGGTGAATGTCGATCGTCAACTCCTCGCCAACCGTCACCGAGTCGCGGCTCCAGCCGCGACGAATTAGATTCGGTGTCGACGATGCTTCGAGTTCCCACTCCGCCGTGCTGCCGTCGGTTGCGGTCACGTCGAAGTAGACATAGACATGCGGGTTCACGAAATCGTACTGCGTGACCGTGCCGCTGATGGTTTGGATGGCGGCAGGATCGAGGTTGAACTCTATCTGGCTGTGGTGTGCGGAAGCGGTGCCGGCTGCGCTGATGCCTAGCAACACATGGAGCGTCAATTTTTTCGACGGCATCATTCCCCCTGCAAATCTAGCGACGTTTGAGCCTCAATCGCACCGTGATCTACAGCTTACGCGAGGATCCCCAACAAATCGAAACCAACGCAACCGTGGCGGGTGTCGGAGACTATGCGATGGTTGCGGAGGCGGATGCAGCCAAATTGCGTTCTCCATTGGTGACAACGGATCCCGCTACGGCAGTAGGGTAGTTCGCTCTGTTCTTGCTCAAGAATGCGGTTGACGTTAAGCTTTACCCTGTATAAAAATACGCCGCGCCGTACGCTGCAATCCAAGAGGGCCTCGGCTCCGCGTGCGGTTGCGGCAACTTCATAGTGACTCTTCCTCGTGCGCAGATACGCTGTACTGATTGACGCGGGTTTCTTGAAGCGAAAGATTGCGTCGCGTGAGAGCCCGCTCACTGCCGAAGCAGTCCACAGCTTCGTTAACAGGCTTGGCGGTCTGCCAGTACTCCAGGATATCCATCTCCACCGTGTCTATTTCTATGACGCGCCGCCACTTCGATCAACTGAGCGGAGGCCGCTTTCCGGCGGGAGAGTAGCGTTCGCCGAAACTCCGCTTGCTCGGAATAATCAACGCTTGCACAAGGAGTTACGTAGCTTGCCCTTTGTGGCGCTGAGAATGGGGGATCTTCGATTTCGAGGTTGGACCCTGAATACGCATCGCCTGCCCGCGGATCAAGACAAGTTGACGATCACGTCAAATGATCTCGTGCCAAATGTCCATCAAAAGGGAGTCGATATGCGGGTTGGCCTCGACATCGCATCGCTAACGTTGAAAAAGCACGTTGAGGTGATTGTTCTCGTGACCGGCGATAGCGATTTCGTACCGGCGATGAAGTTCGCTCGGCGCGAGGGTGCCCAGCTCTTTCTTGTCGCCTTGGGTCACAAGGTGGTCGATGAAATGCGCGAGCACGCAGACTTGTTCCTGGATATGGACTGACGGCCCTTCATCAATTCCATTCTGGAGGAGAATTCGTAATGAACAATTCGAAACGCACAATTCGGAGCATCGTGACGGCAGGATTGCTCGTTCTGGCCGGCGCGTTCGCCGTTCCGACCCTGGTATCAGCAGAGACGATCGCGCTGATCGGCACCGGTAATGTCGGTGGCGCGCTAGGGCCGCAGTTCGGCACACTCGGTCACGACATCATCTATGGCTCCCGTGAACCGGCGCGGCAGGACGTGCAGGCGCTGGTAGCGCGCACCGGCCACAATGCAACGGCCATGACACCGGCCGAGGCGGCTGCCGCTGCCGACATCGTGGTCATGGCGACGAAGTGGGCTGATGCCGAGGTGGCGCTCAAGAGCCTCGGTGATCTGTCGGGGAAGATCATTCTCGATCCGAACAACGCGGTGCGCGTCGATGCCGACGGTATTCGTCATTTGGGCGTCGAGACGTCGGCCGCGCAGATGATCCAGGGCTGGGCGCCGAATTCGATGGTCGTCAAGGCATTCAACACGCTCTCGGCTGAGACCATGGCTGCTCCAGAGAGCGCCGGCGGCCCGGTCACTATCCCGATCGCCGGCAACGACGCCGATGCGAAAGCGGTTGTCGCGGGCCTGGTGACCGGCATCGGCTTCGAGGTCGTCGACATGGGCGATATCACCGCCGCTCACGTGATCGAGCATATGCTGATCGCGCGCGGCAACGCCCGCGGCCCGGGCGCGCCATTCAACTACTACCTCCGACCGGTGCCGCAGAACTAGCACACGCGTTCAGAGGACATAAGAGCGGACATTAGGTAGCATCGGTTGTACGGGCGCAAAGCGCCCCAGCTTCGCGTCAGGAGGTAGGCGATCATGTGCGATGAGAAAACAGTTAACGATATTAACGAGTACCTGCACCGCTCGGGGGAACTGACGCGGCGTAAGTTCGGGGAACTCTCGGTCGGAACAGGGCTGGCGATGCTGTTGCCGCGTGCTGCGGACGCTCAAGCGGTGACGGGGGCGGACGTCGAAATCGACACGGCTGACGGCACGGCGGATTGCTACTTCATGCATCCATCGACCGGTACCCATCCGGGTGTCCTGATCTGGCCGGATGCGCTCGGCCTGCGCCCGGCCTTCGAGCAGATGGGCCGGCGTCTCGCGGAATCGGGTTACTCGGTCCTGGTGGTCAATCCCTACTACCGTAATACGCGGGCTCCGGTTCTTCCCGAAGGCGCCAGTTTCCAGGATGAGGAGACGCGCAACACGATCATGCCGTTGATGCGGTCGTTGAGCGCCGAGACGCACGTGGCGGACGCGAGGGCCTTCGTGAGCTTCCTCGACGCGCAGCAAGCCGTGGACACGGGCCGGATGATTGGCACCATGGGCTACTGCATGGGCGGACCCATCACCATGCGTACCGCCGCGGCGCTGCCCGAGCGGATCGGCGCTGGCGCTTCGTTCCACGGCGGCGGACTCGTGACCGACCGACCCGACAGCCCGCATCTGCAAGTCGCCAACATGAATGCGAGCTATCTGTTTGCGATCGCCGAAAACGACGATACGAGCGATCCGGAGGCGAAGAATGTGCTCCGGGAGACCTTTGCCAGCGCCGGACTGGCGGCGGAGATCGAGGTGTACCTAGGTACGTTGCACGGCTGGTGTCCGCCGGACTCGGCCGTCTACAACGAGGCCCAGGCTGAACGGGCGTGGAGCCGGCTGCTGGCTCTGTTCGAGACCAGCCTGGCGTAGGCGGTCGTGCCGCTGAGGTGACGCAGACTCGGAGGTGCGTCACCATGGGTGCGGATGCAGGCTCAGCACGATCTGTGGAATGCCCAGCAGAGCCTCGCCACCCAGCTGAAGAAAAGGCCCCTCGCTCAAGCCACCGGCTTGAACTCTAGCCACGGAAGCTTGCGGTATTGGCGGAGGGAGTGGGATTCGAACCCACGGACGGGAAAACCCGTCACTTGATTTCGAGTCAAGCCCGTTCGACCACTCCGGCATCCCTCCGCGGGGCAATCTATCAGCAAGCACCTTTCGCGGCAACGCCGTGAGCCAGAACACGCCGAGGTTAGACATGCAGGCGAGCGCAATCCGGGAGATCGCCCGTACAGTGGGGGAGGGCGGAGTGGTCGCGGGGGCCGAAGCGGAACCCTTGCTTCGCGATGAGCGTGGCCTTTATCGAGGACGGGCCGCACTGGTCGTTCGTCCCGCTTCAACGCGCGAGTGTGCCAGCGTCGTCGAGATATGCAGCAGGGCCGGAATCGGCGTGGTGCCACAGGGAGGCAACACCGGCTATTGCGGCGGCGCCACGCCCTTTGACGCAGAGCGCCAGGTCCTGTTGAACCTCTCTCGTATGAGTCGCGTCCGCGAGGTCGACGCGATCAATCGCACAATGACCGTGGATGCGGGACTGGTACTGTCTCATGCCCACGCCGCCGCGGCAGAGCACGGCCTCATGTTTCCGCTCGGCATGGGGTCGGAGGGTTCATGTCAAATCGGCGGTGTGTTGTCCACCAATGCAGGCGGCGTCGCCGTGCTGCGTTACGGAAGCGCCCGGGACCTGGTCCTCGGTATCGAGGTGGTGCTTCCCGGCGGCGAGGTCTTCACCGACCTGAAGGGGCTGCGAAAGGACAACGCCGGGTACGATCTCAAGGCGCTCTTTCTGGGTGCGGAGGGTACTTTGGGCGTAATCACTGTCGCCGTATTGAAGCTGTTTCCGTCGCCGCGAAGCCGTCAGACCGCGCTACTGGCCGTGACATCGCCCGAGGCGGCTTGCAGCGTGCTGCGCCGGATTCAGCAGGACAGCGGCGAACAGGTGGTGTCGGCCGAGTATATTTCCCGTTCATCCATGGAACTGGTGCTTGAGCACGCGTCGGGTACTCGCGACCCGCTGGATCGGCGTTGGCCCCACCATCTGCTACTCGAGCTGGCCGGCGGGGCGTCCGAGGATCGCCTGCAGCGCATATTGGCGGTTGAATTCCAGAACGGCATGGAAGCGGGCGAACTCCTCGACGGCGTCGTGGCGCAGACTGACCGGCAGCGCGATGCGCTTTGGCGTTTGCGCGAGAGTATCCCCGAAGCTGAGCGCCGCGGCGGTGGGTCGGTCAAGCACGACATCTCCGTACGCGTCTCGGCCGTTCCCCGATTCCTGGCCGAGGCAGAGCGGCGTCTTGACCGGTTGGGACCCTACCGGCTGTCGGTATTCGGGCACTTGGGAGACGGCAACCTGCACTACAACGTGCTGCCCCCGCCGGACGCCACCCTGGCCGAATTCGTGGCCGGTCCCGCCGGGCGCTTTACCGAGACCGTGCACGATCTCGCGGTGCAGATGGGTGGAAGTTTCAGCGCCGAGCACGGCATTGGCCTATTGAAGCGCGACGAGCTGGCGAAGTACAAGTCACCCGCAGCGCTGGCGTTGATGCGGGCCCTCAAATCAGCACTGGATCCCGGCCGCATCATGAATCCCGGCAAGGTCGTCGGCTAGCCCGTAGCGCCTCGACGCCCGCGCGACGAAAATCGGTGAGCGATGCGGGCCAGTAAACTTATGCTAAGCTCACACCCCGGTTCCATCCCCGGCAATCGTTCGTCCCCGACTCGCATTTCATGGCTGCCAAACCGATCTATAAAGTCGTTTTCATGAATCAGGGAAAGGTCTACGAGATCTACGCCCGGCACGTCAGTCACGGTGCCCTGTTCGGCTTCGTGGAAGTGGAAAAACTGGTTTTTGGCGCCCGTTCCGGTGTCGTGGTGGACCCATCCGAAGAGCGCATCAAGGGCGAGTTTTCCGGAGTAACCCGGACCTACCTGCCACTGCATTCGGTATTGCGGATCGATGAGGTGGAGAAGCAGGGCACCGGCAAGATCACCGAAGCGGACGGCGACAACATCGCTCAGTTTCCCATGCCGATGTACGCGCCGAAGGGCGAAGGCGGCCACGGCGGTTCCGGAGACAAGTAGCGGTGGTATCAACGGACCCTGGCCGGTCGCGATGAGATTTGCTTCCCTGGGAAGCGGCAGCCGCGGCAACGCCGTGCTCGTGCAATTCCGCTCGACGCTCCTCATGGTCGATTGCGGGCTCACGATCAAGGCGGCGGAATCCCGGCTTCAGACATTGGGTCAAACTCCTGGCGACGTGACGGCGCTGCTGGTGACCCACGAGCACAGCGATCACATCCAGGGGGTTGCCGGATTCGCGTCGCGACACGGCATACCGGTGTGGATGACGCCAGGTACGGCGATGAGCCATGCCGTGCGCAAGCTGACTCACATCAATCGCCTCCGCGGCCATGAACCGTTGGAAATCGGTTCGATCCAGGTTCAGCCCTTTCCGGTTCCCCACGATGCACGGGAGCCGGCGCAATATTGCTTTCAGGCGGGCGGGCGCAAACTCGGTGTGTTGACGGATACCGGATGCATCACGCCGCATATTCGCGAGCACTTGCACGGCTGCGACGCCATTGCGGTGGAATTCAATCACGATGCCGACAGCCTCCGAAGCGGGCCGTACCCGCCGGCCCTCAAGGCGCGCATCGCCTCTTCGTTGGGGCATCTGAGCAACGATCAGGCCGCGCAGTTGATGACCGAGGTCGCACATCCACGGCTGCAATGGGTGACGGCGCTGCATCTCAGCGGAAAAAACAATACGCCAGCGTTGGTCAGGGAGGCGCTGGCCGAGCGGCTCCCCGATGCATGTCCACTACACATTGCGACACAAGATCAGCCCACGGGGTGGATTCGCGTTGAATGATGCGACCACCATGCTGCGGTTGGCGGGGCCGGCGGCGGAGACGGCTTTTCGGCTTCGCAAATTGCGTGAGCAACTGCGTTCGCGCGTCGACGCCGTTAGCGGAGTAACGGTCAATTTTCTGCATTTTGCGCTCCTCCGGCGGCCGTTGAACGGGCCCGAGCGGAGCGTACTGGATGCGCTCCTGGCATATGGCACGGCGGCGGAGGCGCCCGCGGGCGACTTTGAAGTGGTGGTGATTCCTCGCGTCGGGACTATCTCGCCGTGGGCATCCAAGGCCACCGAAATCGCCAGGATTTGCGGCTTGCCCGTGCGCCGTCTGGAGCGGGGCCGGGCGTATCGGCTGCAGTTGGGCCGAACCATTATGGCCGCGGAGTTGGAGCGACTGCTACCGCTCCTGCACGATCGCATGACCGAGACCGTGCTCGTCGACCCGGCCCGGGAGGACGTGCTGTTTGCCCGGAGCAGACCGCGGCCGTTGACAGTCGTTGATCTGTTGCGCGAGGGCGAGCCGGCGCTGGAACGGTGCAATCAGGCACTCGGGCTGGCGTTGTCGCCCGGCGAGATCCGTTATCTGGCCGAGCAGTTCACCGCGCTGGACCGCAATCCCACCGACGTGGAGCTGATGATGTTCGCCCAGGCGAACTCGGAGCATTGCCGACACAAGGTGTTCAATGCCGATTGGCTGCTCGACGGTAAACCGGCATCCAGAACCCTGTTCGAAATGATCAAGAACACCCATACGCGTTCGCCACGGGGGGTACTGTCCGCCTATGAGGACAATGCGGCGGTGGTGGAGGGACCAGAGGCCGCGTGGTGGGTGCGAAATGCCGATACGGGTCGTTACCGGCGGATCACCGAACCCGTCCACCTGGTCATGAAGGTCGAAACTCACAACCATCCGACTGCAATTTCGCCGTTTCCGGGCGCCGCGACCGGCTCCGGCGGGGAGATTCGCGACGAAGGAGCGACCGGGAGGGGCGCCGCGCCGAAAGTAGGGCTCACCGGGTTCACGGTCTCGCACCTGGATATTCCCGGTTGGCCGCGCCCCTGGGAGCAGTCCCGGCCGGGCCGGCCCGAGCGGATCGCGTCGCCGCTTGAGATCATGCTCGAAGGACCCATCGGCGGGGCACAATTCAACAACGAATTCGGTCGGCCGAACGTCGCCGGTTACTTTCGAACCTGCCTGCTGAACACCGGCGGCGAGTGGCGCGGGTATCACAAGCCCATCATGATCGCCGGCGGCCTGGGCAACATCCGCGATCGGCAGGTGGAGAAGCAGGTCGCGCCGCCCGGCGCCAGGCTGGTGGTACTCGGCGGGCCGTCCATGCTGATCGGACTTGGCGGCGGCGCGGCGTCGTCTGTCGGCAGCGGGACCGGCAAGGAAGATCTGGACTTTGCTTCGGTGCAGCGCGGCAACCCGGAGATGCAACGCCGTGCCCAGGAGGTGATCGACGCCTGCTGGGCATTGGACGATGACAACCCGATTCTGTCGGTTCACGATGTCGGCGCCGGCGGTCTCTGCAACGCGGTTCCCGAGATCGTCCACCACAGTCATCGCGGCGCCGTGATCCATTTGCGCGACGTGCCCAACGACGACCCGGGCATGAGCCCCATGGAACTGTGGTGCAACGAGTCCCAGGAGCGTTACGTCATGCTCGTCAAGGCTGACGCGGTCCAGACCTTCGAACGGATCTGCAAACGCGAGCGATGTCCCTATGCGTTGATCGGCGAGTTGACCGCGGAGCGTGAACTGCGCGTGCTGGATAGCGAATTCGGTAACGAGCCCGTGGCGATGCCGCTTGACGTCCTGTTTGGCAAGCCGCCGAAGATGACGCGCGAAGCGGCGTCCACGCAGCGCGAACCGGAGACCTGGGATCCGCGCGGGATCGAGCTTGGCGAGGCCGTGGAGCGGGTATTGTCGTTCCCCGCCGTGGCCGACAAGTCGTTTCTGATCAATATCGGTGACCGTACCGTCGGCGGCCTCGTTTCCCGGGACCAGATGATCGGGCCCTGGCAGGTTCCGGTGGGCGATACGGCTGTGACCACGTCGAGCTATTGGGGCTATACGGGTGAGGCCATGGCCATGGGGGAGCGTACACCGGTGGCCATTTTCGACGGCCCTGCCTCGGCTCGGCTGGCGGTCACCGAGGCCATTACCAATATCGCCGCGGCCGATGTCGAGCGTCTGGCGGACGTGCGCTTGTCGGCGAACTGGATGGCCGCGGCCGGCCACCGCGACGACGACTACACGTTGTTCGAGATGGTCAGGGCGGTGGGCGAGGAACTGTGCCCGGCGCTGGGAATTGCGGTCCCGGTGGGCAAGGATTCACTCTCCATGCGCACCGTTTGGCATGCGGAGGGTGAGCAGCATGCCGTCACCGCACCCGTATCGCTCATCGTGTCGGCGTTCGCGCCCGTGGCCGACGTGCGTCGAACGTTGACCCCGCAACTGGATACCGCGGTGCCGGACAGCGTGTTGCTGTTCATTGATCTTGTCGGCGGTCGGCAGCGCATGGGAGGCTCGGCTCTGGCGCAGAGTTTCGGGCGGTTCGGCGGCGCCGCGGCGGACCTGGACGACCCGCGTCGGCTGTCCGGATTCTTCGAGGCGCAGCGCGAGTTGCGCCGGCGCGACCGGTTGCTGGCCTACCACGATCGATCCGACGGGGGACTTTTCGCGACGCTGGTCGAGATGGTCTTTGCCGGGCGCGCGGGACTGGACATCGAGCTTCCGGCAGATGCCGATGTGCTCGGTTTCCTGTTCAACGAGGAGCCTGGTGTCGTGGTTCAAGTCCGCGAGCGGGACCTCGCCGAGGTGCGCGCCGTGCTCGGCGAACACGGCCTCGGCGAGTCGGTGGTCGTCGCCCGTGTTGCTAGCCACCGCGCCATTGCCGTAACGCAGGCAGGCCGGACGCTGTATCGCTCGTCCCGGACCAGGCTGCACCGCTGCTGGTCGGAAATGACCTTCCGGATGCAGCGCTTGCGGGACGATCCCGAGTGTGCCCTGGAAGCCTACGAAGCGTTGCGGGACGAGGCCGATCCGGGACTTAACGTGAGCCTGAGCTTTCCGCTTGCCGACCGCGTCAAACGGCCGCCTCGCGACCGGCGCCCCAGGATCGCGATCCTCCGCGAGCAGGGCGTCAACGGCCACAGGGAAATGGCGGCCGCATTCCATCGCGCGGGATTTGACAGCTACGACGTGCACATGACGGATTTGTTCTCCGGCCGCGTGGGGCTGGATGATTTTCGCGGCATGGCGGCCAGCGGCGGATTCGCCTACGGGGACGTCCTCGGTGCGGGCGAGGGCTGGGCCAAGTCGATCCTCTACAACGATGCCGTCCGTGAGCGTTTCGAGGAATTCTTCCGGCGGGACGACGTATTCGTCTTCGGTGTCTGCAACGGTTGCCAGATGCTCGCCGCACTGCGTTCGCTCATTCCGGGGGCGGGCCACTGGCCGCGGTTCGTACGTAACCGCTCGGACCAGTTCGAAGCCCGCCTGTCGCTGGTTCGCGTCGAGTCGAGCCGGTCGGTTCTGTTGGCCGGGATGGCCGGTTCGCGCATACCCATCGCCACGTCTCACGGCGAGGGACGCGCGGAGTTTGCCTCCGCGGCAGCGCGGGATACGTGCGAACGCGAGTTCGCGTGCGTGAGGTACGTGGACAACCGCGGTGAACCCGCTGAGCGCTACCCCGCCAATCCCAACGGCTCGCCCCGGGGGATCGCCGGCCTGACCAACCTGGATGGCCGCGTGACCATCATGATGCCCCACCCGGAGCGCGTTGTTCGCACGGTCCAGAATTCGTGGCACCCGCCGGAGTGGGGCGAGGACTCTCCATGGCAGCGCCTCTTCGTCAACGCGAGATCGTGGGTCGACGGCCGTGGGTGAGCGCAACCGGCGGCGCGAATCCGGCGCCCGGCCCGCGAGCGGCCCGCCCGGTAACGATGCCGAAGGCGGTCCTGTTTCTGATACTGTAATTGCGGCCGCTACCGATAGCGGCCGCGCGAAGAGGGAGAATTCCGTGCCTGGGGTTGGAAAGTAGATGGCCGATCGAGTCATCGTCATCAGCGGCGACGAGTTGGCCAGGTACGGTTTCCCCGATGGGCATCCCTTCGGGCCGGACCGCCACGATGTCTTCATGGCGGAGTTGGCGCGTTCGCCCTACGCGGCGCAGATCGTTCAGCGTCCATCCCGGCTGGCGAGCCGTGCGGAAATCGAACGCTTTCACACCGCCGAATACGTGGATCGGGTCCAGGAACTCTCGAAACTCGGCTACGGGCTGCTGGACGCCGGCGACACGCCGGCCTACCCGGGTGTGTACGAAGCCGCCGCCCACACGGTCGGCGGCACGCTGGAGGCATTGACGGCGATCATGGAGGGTGACATTCCCCGGGCCTTCATCCCCATCGGCGGACTGCACCACGCCGCCCGGGACCGTGCCGCGGGTTTCTGCGTGTTCAACGACTGCGGCGTCGCCATCGAACTGGCCATGGAAGTCTATGGCCTTCAACGCGTGGCCTATGTGGATATCGATGCTCACCACGGCGACGGCGTATTCTACGGGTTCGAAACCGAACCGAGGGCGCTCTTCGCCGACATCCATGAGGATGGCCGCTTTCTGTACCCGGGCACGGGCGCGCGCAGCGAGACCGGCCGCGGCGATGCGGAGGGGACCAAGCTCAACATCCCCATGCCACCGGGATCCGGCGACGAGGCGTTCCTGGGGGCCTGGGCGGAGGTCGAAGCCTATCTCGACGACTCCAAACCCCAATTGTTGCTGCTCAACGGCGGCGCCGATTCCCTCGCAGGCGACCCCATTACACATCTGCGGTACAGCGAGCACGCCCACGGCCACGCCGGCGCGCGCTTGCGGGAACTTGCCGATCGTTACTGCGACGGCCGCATCCTCGGCATGGGCGCCGGGGGCTACAATCGCGACAACCTGGCGCGGGCATGGACGCGGCTGGTCGAAGGACTCTCCGATCCCGCATCGGCCCGGCAACTGCTCTAATCTTTCCGGCCGGCGCGAACGCCCGGTCTTGACGTTACAATGCGCACCCCCCAAATGGACGCTGACAATGTTCGATGAGACACACAGGATCGAGGGCTTCGACAAGGAACTCTTCGATGCGCTGGCAGGCGAGCGCCGTCGCCAGGAAGAGCACATCGAACTGATCGGCTCGGAGAATTTTGCCAGTCCCCGGGTGCTCGAGGCGCAGGGTTCGCTGTTGACCAACAAGTACGCCGAGGGCTACCCCGGGCGCCGCTACTACGGGGGCTGCGAGTACGTGGATGTGGCGGAGCGGCTGGCGATCGAACGGGCCAAGTCACTCTTCGGCGCGGACTTTGCGAACGTTCAGCCCCATTCCGGATCCCAGGCAAACATGGCGGCGTACCTGGCGATGATGGAGCCGGGTGACACGTTGCTGGGTATGAGCCTGCCCGACGGCGGCCACCTGACGCACGGAGCGAAGGTGAGTTTCTCCGGAAGGCTCTTTCGGTCCGTCCAATACGGTGTCGATCGGCAGAGTGGCGAGATCGACTACGACGCGGTGACCGAACTGGCCCGCGAGCACCGCCCGAAGGTCATCGTCGCCGGTTTCTCGGCGTATTCGCGCGTGGTGGACTGGCAGCGATTCCGCGAGATCGCGGACGAGGTCGGGGCCTGGCTCCTGGTGGACATGGCTCACGTGGCGGGGTTGGTGGCTGCGGGGGTGTACCCGAACCCGACACCCATTGCCGACGTGACCACCACGACCACGCACAAGACGTTGCGCGGGCCTCGCGGCGGGCTGATCCTTGCACGGGACAACCCCGAGTTGACCAAACGCATCAATTTCCAGGTTTTCCCCTGCACCCAGGGCGGGCCGCTGATGCACGTGATCGCCGCCAAGGCGGTGGCGCTCGCCGAAGCGTCGCGACCGGAGTTCAGGGCATACCAGATCCAGGTGCTGGCCAA
Source organism: Candidatus Rariloculaceae bacterium (assembly GCA_965237785.1). Lineage (GTDB taxonomy): Bacteria > Pseudomonadota > Gammaproteobacteria > Steroidobacterales > Rariloculaceae > UBA6522. The sequence continues at coordinate 2,178,962 of OZ250159.1, read as the reverse complement.
TGCCCGCTGCATGGCAAGCACGCTCATGGACAGGGGCTACAAGATCGTCTCCGGCGGTACCGACAATCACCTGATGCTGGTGGATCTCATCAAGCACGGGATTACCGGCCAGGCAGCGGAAGAAGCGCTGAGCCATGCCAATATCACCGTGAACCGGAACGCCGTGCCCAACGACCCGCGTCCGCCGCGGATTACCAGCGGCTTGCGGATCGGTACTCCGGCGATCACGACGCGCGGCTTCGCAGAGGCGCAGGCTGCGCAACTCGGCCATTGGATTGCCGACATTCTGGATGTCATGCACGATGACAAGGCCCGGGAGGCCGCCGTGCAACGGGTGCGCGCCGGCGTGCGGGAATTGTCAGGCCGTTTCCCGGTTTATTCCCCGGCGATGGCGTGAAGGAGAGGCCGCACAGCTGTGCATTGTCCATTCTGCAATCACGACGAAACCAAGGTAATCGATTCGCGGTTAGCCGGTGAAGGCCGTCAGGTGCGCCGCCGGCGCGAGTGCCGGAAATGCGAAGAACGATACACAACGTTTGAAACGGCGGAACTGGTCATGCCCCGTGTCGTCAAGCGGGATGGGCGGCGTGAACCTTTCAATGAGTCGAAACTGCGCGGCGGCATTGCCAGGGCGCTCGAGAAGCGCCCCATCGAGAGCGAGGCGGTGGAGGAAGGCATCGACCGGTTGCTCCACCGCCTGCAGACCATGGGCGAGCGCGAAGTCAGCGGCCGTATCATCGGCGACCTGGTGATGGAGGAATTGCGCCGTCTGGACCAGGTTGCCTACGTTCGTTACGCGTCGGTGTACCGTAGCTTTCAGGATATCGCCGAGTTTCGGGACGAGGTCGAGCGGCTCCAGTCACTGCCGTTTCTGGTCGACCGCGAGCAGATGTCGTTGTTGCCGGAAGACGATTCGTGACAATTTCGTCGGACCAGTCCTTTATGGCCAGAGCCGTGCGCCTGGCGCGGCGCGGACAGTGTTCCGCCGACCCGAACCCGCTCGTGGGCTGCGTGCTGGTCAAGGCAGGCAAGATCGTCGGTGAAGGATGGCATGAGCGGGCGGGCGGTCCCCACGCAGAGCGGATGGCGCTCACCCTGGCCGGCGACAACGCGGCGGGCGCCACGGCCTTTGTCACCCTGGAACCGTGCAGCCATACCGGGCGCACGGGGCCGTGCGCACAGGCGCTGATTGCCGCCCGTGTGGCGCGCGTGGTATGCGCTGGCCCGGATCCCAATCCGCTGGTCCGCGGGGCGGGGATTCGCGGTCTCAGGGACGCCGGCGTGACAGTCACCACGGGCGTGCTCGAGGCGTCCGCCGCCGCCCTGAATCCCGGTTATCTGGCGCGTATGACCCGGGGGCGGCCACTGGTGCGGAGTAAACTCGCGGCCAGCCTGGACGGACGGACGGCGCTTGCGAATGGGGTCAGCCAGTGGATCACGAGTGAGGCGGCCCGCCAGGACGTGCACCGGTGGCGAGCGCGTTCCAGCGCGATTCTGACGGGTATCGGCACGGTGCTCGCCGACGACCCCGGGCTTGACGCCCGGCCGAGGGAGGCGGAACGCACGATCCTGCAACCGACGCGCGTGGTGCTCGACTCGCGCCTGCGCACGCCGCCGCAAGCGAAACTCCTGGGTTTGCCGGGAGACGTCATCATCTTCGCCGCGCGGCAAGCACCGCGGGCCGCCGAGGCGCTCCGCCAATCGGGCGCGCGGGTGGAGTGGGCGCCAGGGGATGGGCGCTGCGACCTCTCCAGGGTGATGACTCGGCTCGGCGAAATGGAATTCAACGAAGTTTGGGTTGAAGCGGGTGCAAGACTGAACGGCGCGTTGCTCGATGCCGGCCTGATCGATGAGTTGGTGCTCTACGTCGCACCCGACGTGCTCGGCGCCGACGCCCGGGGCATGTTCGCCATAGACCCCCTGGTGAGTCTTGAGCGGCGCGTCGCGCTCAAGTATGAAGACATACGTCGAGTGGGGCGGGACCTTAGAATCACGGCATGTTTAGCGGAATCGTAACGGGCACGGGCCGACTCCTTGGCCACGAGGAACTCGCGGGCGACCGGCGCCTGACCATTGGCGTCGGAGATGCGGTTCTGCCGACGTTGTCGCCTGGATGCAGTATCGCCGTCAATGGCGTCTGTCTGACCATGGTCGGTGGCGGCGACGGGCAGTTCAGCGCCGATGTTTCGCTGGAGACACTCTCCGGAACCACCCTGGGCGGGCTCCGGGACGGCGATCCGGTGAATCTTGAAGGCGCGCTACGCTTGAGCGATACGGTTGACGGTCACCTGGTCACCGGGCATGTGGACGGCGTGGGCCATGTCGTAAGCGTGGAACCGGAGGCACGGTCGGTCAGGCTCCGAATCGCCGCGGATGCTCAGTTGATGCCCTACATCGCCCGCAAGGGCTCCGTGGCCGTGGACGGTGTCAGCCTGACCGTCAACGCCGTGGACAGCGATGGGTTTGAGGTCAATATCGTCCCCCACACACGGGAAATCACCGTCATTTCCGGCTATTGCCACGGTACGGCTGTTAATATTGAAGTCGATATCATTGCGCGATATCTGGAACGGCTGGCCCTGGCCGGCCTGCCGGCGGCATACAAGGATGCTTGAATGGTCACGCTATCACAGGCCAACAACGAGCCCGCCGCCGGCGGGCTGAACACCACCGAAGAGATCATTGCCGATCTGCGTGACGGCAAGATGGTGATCGTCATGGACGACGAGAACCGGGAGAACGAAGGCGACCTGATCATGGCCGCGAGCAGGGCGCGTGCGACCGACGTCAATTTCATGGCGAGCTACGGCCGCGGTCTGATTTGCCTGACGCTCACCGAGGCACGCTGCGAGCAACTGCGGTTGCCTCTTATGGTCAGCGAGACCGGGCGGCTCCGGGGTACGAATTTTACGCTGTCGATCGAGGCCGCCGAAGGAATCACCACCGGAATCTCGGCTCACGACCGGGCGCACACCATTCGCGCGGCGGTGGCGCCGGACGCGAGACCGGAGGATCTGCAGCAGCCCGGCCACGTCTTTCCACTGCGGGCACAGCCGGGAGGCGTGCTCACGCGCGCAGGGCATACCGAGGCCGGTTGCGACCTGGCACGGCTGGCCGGCCTGGAGCCCGCGGCAATGATCGTCGAGATACTCAACGAAGACGGCTCGATGGCGCGCCGGGACGACCTGCTGCGATTCGCTTACCGGCGTGGGCTCAAGATCGGCACCATCGCAGATCTGATCAGCTACCGACTGGCGAAAGAAGAAACCGTGGAAGCCATCGCCGACCTCGAAGTCGGAACCGAGTTCGGGCCCTTCCGCCTGGTTTGCATGGAGGACCACATCAACCAGACCGTGCACCTGGCCCTGGTACGCGGCAAGCCCACGCCCGAGGTCCCCACCTTGGTCCGCGTGCACCTGCAGGATACGTTAAGCGACGTCGTCGGTGTTCAGGACAGCCGCCTCGGCTGGCCGCTGCGCAGCACGATCAAGTTGATCGCCGAGCAGGGGTGCGGAGTGATTGTCATACTGCGCCGCAACGAGAGCCCGCGGGACTTGATGGAAGCCGTCCGCGAGCTCCAGCACGGACTGGACGAACGGGTGATACCGCGTGACCGCACCAGCGAACTCAGGACGTACGGAACCGGTGCGCAGATACTCCGGGCATTGGGCGTGCAACGCATGCGCGTGTTGAGCGCGCCGAAGCAGATGCATGCCATTTCCGGATTCGGTCTGGAGGTGGTGGAGTACGTATCCGACGACGAGGCAGCCGGGTAACCTTCATGGACGATCGGATCAATCAGGTATCGGGCGATCTCGGTGCCAAGGGGCTTCGCTTCGGCATTGCTGCATCCCGATTCAACGACTTCATCGTGGATCGGCTGCTCGACGCCGCCGTTGATACGTTGATCGAGTCCGGCGCCGCCGCCGCGGATATCGACGTGATTCGCGTGCCCGGAGCTATCGAAATTTCCCTGGCGCTGAAACAGCTTGCGGCAAAAAACCACTATGACGCGTTGCTCGCGCTCGGATGCGTCATTCGTGGCGCCACACCCCATTTCGATTTCGTCGCGGGAGAGGCCAGCCGCGGTGTGACGGATGTCAGCCTGACGCACCGTGTTCCGGTGGGATTCGGCATACTCACCGTGGATACCATCGAACAGGCCATGGAGCGGGCGGGCTCGGACGCGAGCAACAAGGGTGCGGAGGCGGCGCTGGCGACGATAGAGATGGCGAATCTGTTACGGCAGCTCGCGCCTTGAAGCGCCGGCCGCAATGGGTCGGCGGCCGTGGCAGGAGATGGGTGAGCGATGCGGGCTAGAGGGAGTCCATCGATCCGTGCGCGACGTGCAGCGCGGGAGTTGCTCGTCAAGGCGCTCTACCAGTGGCAGCTTACCCACCACAGCGAGGTTGAATTGTGCCGGCAATTTGCCGAAATGCCCGAGTACGCGACCGCGGACCAGGAGTATTTCCGGGAGATTCTGGCGGTCGTGTTGCAGGATGCCGAATCCCTGGATCGGCAGATCGCCGCACAGGCAGATCGGAGTCTGGAGCACATGGACGCAGTCAGTCGGGCCGTGCTGTGGTTGGGGCTCGCCGAGTTTCATCAGCGTCGGGATGTTCCGACCAAGGTCATCATCAACGAAGCCGTGGAATTGGCAAAGCGGTACGGTCCCGCGGATTGCTTCCGATTCGTGAACGCCGTGCTCGACCGGGCGGCGAAACGCATTGACAGCCGTGGTGTGTAAATCCAGCCTGAATCCGGACGAGTTTCAGCTCATCGAGCGATACTTTGCCCGCGCCTGCGAAGACCCCCGCGTGGTCCTGGGGATTGGCGACGATGCAGCGGTGGTCGACGCCGGGGGCGCCGTGGCCATTGCCGCCGATACGCTGGTGGCCGGAGTCCACTTTCCCGAAGGCGTGGCAGGGGATGCCGTGGGTCATCGGGCGCTGGCGGTGAATCTGAGCGATCTCGCGGCCATGGGGTCGGAACCCCGATGGTGCACGCTGGCGCTGACATTGCCTGCGGTGGATCACCATTGGATGGAGGCGTTCACGCAAGGGTTCTTCGCGCTCGCCAAGACCCACGGTGTGGATCTGGTGGGCGGCGATACCACGCGCGGACCGTTGACCGTGACCGTGCAACTGCTTGGCGATGTCGACAGGGAGCACCTGCTTACTCGCGGTGGCGGCAAAGTGGGAGACGATGTCTACGTCACGGGGTGCCTGGGAGACGGCGCGGCCGGGCTTGCCCTCGTCGCGCAAGCCGATACGGGCACGAGCGCGGCCCACGAAGCATTGCGGACCCGGTTTCTCAAGCCGACGCCGCGCGTCGCGACGGGACTGGCCCTGAGAACCCTTGCCAGCGCCGCGATCGACGTCTCCGACGGCCTGCTCGCGGACCTGGGCCATCTCTGCGGGGCCAGCGGATGCGCGGCCTGGATCAACCTGGAGCGATTGCCGATTTCCGCCGAAGCGCAAGCCTTGTTTCCTCCACGCGTCGTTGAGTCGTGGGCCTTGAGCGGCGGGGACGACTACGAACTCTGCTTTACGGCGTCGCCGTCGTGCCGTGACGCCATCCGGCGATCGCTATCGACGACCGGAACGGCGGCGCGCCGGATTGGACAGCTCACTGCCGGTGACGGGGTGCATTGCCGACGCGGCGGCGAACCCGTTTCGCCGCCACCGGCGACGGGCTATTCGCACTTCGGTGGTGGGTTCGGCGACCGGCAAGCGTTACGCCGCGGCTCGGAACCACCGCAAGGCGCGGACCGCGAGAGCGGGTGAGCGGAGTTGCTTCATTTGCCCTGCTGAGGCAACCGGTTCATCTGCTCGCCCTGGGGTTTGGAACCGGACTGGTGCCCAAGGCGCCCGGGACCGCGGCCACGCTACTTGCCGGGCTGGCGGGTTGGTGGTTATTGCCCCTGCCCGCGACGGTTCGATGGGCTCTCGTGGCGGCTCTCGCGGCAGTCGGAATCTGGATCTGCGGAGAAAGTGCACGGCGGCTTGGAGAGCACGATCACTCGGCGATCGTTTGGGATGAAATTGTAGGTTTCCTGGCCGTCACGCTCATTCTCCCCCCGCAACCGGCGTGGTGGGCGGCGGCGTTCGTCCTGTTTCGGGTTTTCGACATCGCCAAACCGTGGCCCATCGGCTACCTGGACCGGCGCGTGGGCGGCGGGATCGGGATCATGCTCGATGACCTGGCGGCGGCGGGCCTCACCGTGGCATGCCTTTTGCTGGCGTGGGCGGTCGTCTAGCAGCGCCGCGGTCGAGCCGTATTTTCGCCGCGCCGCCACAAGCGCCCGGACCGTGCGCCGGAGCGCCCCGGCCAGCAGCACGCGTCAGTCGCCGGGGCTGTCGAAGGGTTCGGGTTCGCCGTCCGGCGTCTTGCGTAACAGGATTTCCACCTTCTGCTCGGCGGTACGCAACGCCTGCTGGCACTGCCGCGTCAGCTTGACGCCACGCTCGAAACGCTCGAGCGCGGCTTCGAGAGACAGTTCGCCGCTCTCCAGCTCCTTGAGCAAGGCTTCCAGTTCTTCGAGCGATTTCTCGAGTCCGGCGACGCCTGGTTCCGTGGTCATGGGCTGAGTCTCCCGATGAGGACCTTCCCTCTAAGATAAGGCCAGATCGAAACGGTCGAGGTTCATCACCTTGTCCCAGGCAGCCACAAAGTCATGCAAAAACTGCTGCCGGGAGTCCTCACTTGCGTAAACTTCCGCGAATGCTCGAAGCTGGGAGTTCGAACCGAAGATGAGATCGACACGGGTGCCGGTCCACTTGAGATCGCCCGTTATACGATCACGCCCCTCGAACACGTCTTCGGACTCAGAGACCGCTTCCCACGTCGTGCCCAGGTCGAGCAGATTCACGAAGAAGTCGTTGGTCAGCACCTCTGGCCGCTTGGTAAAGATCCCGTGCAGGGATTGTCCGAAGTTTGTATTCAAGACACGCAGACCGCCGACGAGAACCGTCATCTCCGGCGCCGTCAGCCCCAGCAACTGTGCCCTGTCGACCAGCAACTCCTCCGCCGATACGGTGTATTGTTTCTTGAGGTAGTTGCGAAACCCGTCTGCAACCGGTTCGAGCATGGCGACTGACTCAACGTCGGTTTGCTCTTGTGAGGCATCCCCACGACCCGGCGTGAAGGGAACCGTCACGTCGTGCCCGGCGTTCTTCGCGGCTTGCTCGACGGCTGCGCAGCCGCCCAGAACGATCAAATCGGCCAGCGACACCCTCTTTCCGCCGGACTGCGAGCCGTTGAACTCCTGTTGGATGCCCTCAAGGGACAGCAGCACACTTGCCAGCTGGGTTGGCTGGTTGACTTCCCAGTCCTTCTGCGGCGCGAGGCGAATGCGCGCACCGTTCGCCCCGCCGCGCAGATCGGAGCCGCGGAAGGTTGATGCCGAAGCCCAGGCGGTCGAGACCAGTTGGGAAACGGAGAGGCCTGAAGCAAGGATCCCGGCCTTGAGGGTGGCGATGTCCTGCTCATCGATCAATTCATGGGTGACGGCGGGGATCGGGTCTTGCCAGATGAGTTCTTCCGAAGGGATTTCCGGGCCGAGATAGCGTGAGCGGGGACCCATGTCGCGGTGCGTCAGCTTGAACCACGCCCGGGCGAAAGCCTCGGCGAGCTCATCCGGGTTCTCGTGGAAACGCCTCGAAATGGGCTCATAGATGGGATCCATCCTCATGGCCATGTCCGCCGTGGTCATCATGGGCGCGTGCCGTTTCGACGGATCGTGGGCATCCGGTACGGTGTCCGCGCCGGCGCCATCCCTGGGCGCCCATTGATTCGCGCCCGCGGAACTCTTCACCAACTCCCACTCGTAACCGAACAGGGAGTCGAAGTAGCCGTTGTCCCACGTCGCGGGGTTGTCGGTCCATGCGCCTTCCATGCCGGTGGTGAACGTATCGACGCCCGTGCCGGTGCCGGAGCTGTTGTTCCAGCCCAGCCCTTGCTCCTCGATGCCGGCGCCCTCGGGTTCCGGGCCAATCAGCGATGCCTGGCCGGCGCCGTGGCACTTGCCGAAGGTGTGACCGCCGGCGACGAGCGCAACGGTCTCTTCATCGTTCATTGCCATCCGGGCGAAGGTCTCGCGAATGTCCCGGCCCGAAGCGACCGGGTCGGGATGGCCGTTGGGTCCTTCCGGATTCACGTAGATCAGACCCATCTGAACGGCGCCGAGAGGATTTTCAAGGTCCCGGTCGCCGGTATAGCGCTGGTCGTCAAGCCAAACGTTCTCGGAGCCCCAATAGATGTCCTCTTCAGGCTCCCAGATATCCGCGCGCCCGCCGGCGAAACCGAAGGTCTTGAACCCCATCGACTCCAGAGCGCTGTTGCCTGCCAGGATCATGAGGTCGGCCCACGAGATTTTCCTGCCGTATTTTTGCTTGACCGGCCAGAGCAGCATGCGTGCCTTGTCGAGGTTGGCGTTGTCGGGCCAGCTATTGATGGGCGCAAAGCGCTGGTTACCGGTCCCACCGCCGCCGCGGCCGTCGCCGATTCGATAGGTGCCTGCACTATGCCACGCCATCCGAATGAACAGTGGCCCATAGTGACCGTAGTCGGCCGGCCACCAGTCCTGTGACGTGGTCATCAGATCGAAGAGGTCGTTCTTTACCGCATCGAGGTCCAGATTCTTGAACTCTTCAGCATAGTTGAACGCTTCGCCCATGGGATTGGACTTGGCGGAATGCTGGTGCAGAATGTTCAGCTTCAACTGTTGCGGCCACCAGTCCCGGTTCGACGTGTGACTGCGACCTGCGCCCGTTACCGGGCAAGTGGCATCGTTCATGATTTTCTCCTAGCCGACTCGGCTGTTTGGGGTGAGAGTAGGAGATGCGCGTCGACGTGTACAACGATTATTATCGGATGTAATAATCGTATTTTACATATATTTGCCCCTGGAAACGTCCGATGAAGCGCTTACCGACGATGAAACAACTTCAATACCTGGTGGCGCTGGCCGACACGCAGCACTTTGGCCGTGCGGCACAGCGTTGCTACATCACCCAATCGACACTAAGCGCGGGCACAGTTCGAGGCCAGTAGTTTGCATACGCTGGTACAAATGGTTGCAGCGGGTATTGGAGTCACTCTCATACCGCGGCTCGCGATCGACGCTCATATCACCCAGGGAACGGGTATCTCGCTGTCACGGCTCGGCGTGCCCGCTTCTCGCCAGATTGGATTGGCATGGCGCCAGACGTCGTTGAAAACCGAGGACTTCCGATTGCTGGCAAACACACTACGCGAACTGACCGATATGGCGTGATTCCTTCGACCCCGGGTACGGGACTCGCATGAAACAGCGTCGGCCAAAGCGGCCGCCGGGCCAGCAATTGCGGCGCAAAAGCAGGACTAACCTGCTCAACACGCGGTACAATCCCAGCTGTTCGTCCCGGGCGGAATTGCGGCCGTCGCCGGGGCGATGGTGGGAGTCAATGAGCAATAGCTATCGCGCTGCCGACATCGAGGTCCTGAGCGGTCTGGACCCCGTGCGCCGACGCCCCGGCATGTACACCGATACGAGCCGGCCCAACCATCTTGCGCACGAAGTTATCGACAACAGCGTGGACGAGGCCATCGAGGGCCATGCCAGGCGCATCGACGTCAAGCTCTTTCAGGACGGATCGCTGGAGGTCGCCGACGACGGTCGCGGCATGCCGGTCGACATCCACCCGGAAGAGGGGATTCCCGGCGTCGAACTCATCATGACCAAGTTGCACGCCGGCGGGAAGTTCTCCAACAAGACCTACCAATTTTCAGGTGGGCTGCACGGCGTGGGCGTGTCGGTGGTCAACGCGCTTTCCAGGAACCTGGAAGTATGGATTCGCCGCGGGGGCAAGGAATACAACATGAGCTTTGCCGGCGGTGAGCGCCGTGGCGATCTCGATGTCGTGGGAACGGTCGGCAAGGCGAATACCGGAACGACGTTGCGGTTCTGGCCCGATCCGCGGTATTTCGACAGACCTTCGTTCTCGCTGGCGCGCCTGAAGCACGTGCTGCGCGCCAAGGCCGTGCTGTGCCCGGGGCTCGCGGTGCGCCTTGAGGTCGAAAGCCCGCACGAGATCGAGACCTGGCAGTACGGCGGCGGATTGGCGGAATACCTGCTCGAGCAGGTCGACGGCGCTACCTTGCCTGTCGAACCGCTGACGGGCAGCCTGCAGGGCAAGCGCGATGCGGTGGATTGGGCCCTGGCGTGGGTGCCGGACGATGCGCAATCTCCAGTCACGGACAGCTACGTAAATCTTATCCCCACGCCCCTGGGCGGGACACATGTCAACGGTTTGCGCGCCGGTCTCACCGAAGCGTTGCGCGAGTTTTGCGACTTTCGCAGCCTCCTGCCCCGTGGCGTCAAGTTGGCTCCCGAGGACGTATGGCAGGGTGTGGCATACATTCTTTCGGTGAAGATGGAAGACCCCCAGTTCTCCGGACAGACCAAGGAGCGCCTCGGGTCGCGCGAATGCGCCGGTTTCGTCAGCGGCATCGTCAAGGACAGTATTGCGCTTTGGCTCAACCAGCACCCGGAAACGGGCGACGAGATCGCCCGGCAGGCGATCGAAAGAGCCCAAATCCGGCTCAAGGCTGCCAAGAAAATCGTCCGCAAACGCGTCGTCTCCGGGCCGCAATTGCCCGGAAAACTGGCCGACTGCACCATCCAGGAACCGGCCGCCGCGGAGTTGTTTCTAGTCGAGGGGGATTCGGCGGGGGGATCGGCGAAGCAGGCGCGCGACCGTGAGACCCAGGCGATCATGCCCCTGCGAGGCAAGATTCTGAATACATGGGAGGTGGATCCGGGGGAAGTGCTGCGGTCACAGGAGGTGCACAATATCAGCCTGGCGCTGGGCGTGGATCCGGGCAGCAACGAACTGGATGGTCTGCGATATCACAAGATATGCATCTTGGCCGACGCCGACTCCGACGGACTCCATATCGCGACGCTCTTGTGTGCGCTGTTTCTGCGCCATTTCCGTCCCCTGGTAGAGGCGGGGCGCGTCCATGTGGCCATGCCGCCGTTGTTCCGAATCGATGTGGGCAAGGAGGTGCACTACGCCCTTGACGAGGCGGAGCGCGACATGCATCTTGCCCGGATCGAGGCGCAGCGCAAGAAGGGCAAGTTGTCGGTGACTCGTTTCAAGGGTCTGGGTGAAATGAATCCCTCCCAACTCCGTGTGACGACGATGGCGAGGGAGACCCGCCGGCTGGTCCAGTTGACGGTGACGGAGAAGGACAATCCGGATCGCATTCTGGATATGCTCCTTGCCAAGAAGCGCGCCGCCGACCGCCGGGAGTGGCTACGGGAGAAGGGTAACCTGGCCGATATCTAGCAGTCCGTGGAAAAAGTCCCACTGCATTCGATCGGCGATGGCGCCTCATGCCACCTTCAGGCCGAAATCCTCGAACCGGCGAAAGTCGGCGGCGTTCGCTGTCGCGATGGGCGCGCCGTCTGCGCTCGGCGCTCGGCCATCGAATCCCGCTCCCACCGGATGACATCGACCTTGCGCTCACGCAGGGAGGTCTGCAATCGGTCGAGAGCGCCGAGTGCTGTACCGCTCCTCGGACCCCCATCCATTGCCGCAATCCGAATCGCGCGCCGCAACACTTCGGATTTCGACACGTTCCAGCGTTGCGCCAACGACTCCAATGCGCGCACGGATTCGACATCCAGCGAATACGTCGATTTGATCGTTGTTACGGCCATACGGACAATGTATGGCCATACTCCAGCGACGTCAATCTCTTGCGCCTCGGCCGCACAGTTCGCCAGGCTACAGTCCACGCGCTCCGTAGAGCATCCATGCGCTTGTCATGTCAGCACCGGGCACGCCACAATGAGTTTGGAATCTCACTTTTCAGGTGGAGTCCATTTAGGGTGCCGGTCAAAAATCGCAAAGTGGTGTTTGGCCCGGATGTCTCATCAATGTTCCTAGTGAGTGGATCGGCGGCCGCAGCCGAAGATTGGTGGGAGATTCGGGCTGACGCTGGAGAACTCCATGCATGAACAGGAATTGAATTTCGAGGGGATCGAACGGGTTCCGCTGGCGGAATTTACCGAGAAGGCGTACCTGGACTATTCCATGTACGTAGTCCTGGATCGGGCGTTGCCGCACATCGGCGACGGGCTCAAACCGGTGCAGCGCCGCATCGTCTACGCGATGAGCGATCTCGGGATGTCCGCGGCGTCCAAGCCCAAGAAAGCCGCGCGGGCGGTGGGCGATGTCATCGGCAAATTCCATCCCCATGGCGACTCGGCCTGTTACGAGGCCATGGTGCACATGGCGCAGCCATTCGGGTGCCGCCATCCGATCGTCGACGGACAGGGTAACTGGGGTTCCCAGGACGATCCCAAGTCCTTCGCGGCCATGCGCTACACCGAAGCCCGCCTGACCCGCTATGCGCAGGTATTGCTCGCGGAACTGGATCGGGGCACCGTGGATTGGGTGCCGAATTTTGACGGGACGCTCCGCGAGCCCACCTTGTTGCCGGCGAGGCTTCCGAATCTGCTGTTGAACGGGACCAGCGGTATCGCCGTGGGCATGTCCACGGACGTGCCGCCCCATAATCTCCGCGAGGTCACGACCGCCCTGATCAGGCTTCTGGAGCAGCCGGATATCAGCACGGGCCAACTCATGCAGCATATAAGGGGCCCGGATTTCCCCACCGGCGGCGTGTTGATTTCACCGCGCGCCGACATCGCGGCGATCTACCGCACGGGTGCCGGTGGATTGAAGTTGCGCGCCCGGTACGAAGTGCAGGATGGCGATATCGTCGTTACCGAATTGCCCTACCAGGTATCCGGGGCCAAGGTGCTGGAGCAGATTGCCGCTCAGATGCGCGCCAGGAAACTCCCCCTAATGGAGGACCTTCGCGATGAATCGGATCACGAGAATCCGACGCGACTGGTCCTGGCGCCCCGTTCCAACCGGGTGGATATCGAAGCGCTCATGGGACACCTGTTCGCGACCACGGACCTGCAGCGGTCCGTGCGCGTCAATCTCAACGTCATCGGACTGGACGGCCGGCCATCGGTCTTCGGGCTCAAGGATCTATTGGAAGCTTGGCTCAGTTTCCGTATCGGCACTGTCAAACGCCGGCTCGAGCACCGGCATGAGCGCGTCAAACAGCGGCTGCATATCCTCGACGGCTTGCTGACAGCCTATCTCAATATCGACGAGGTCATCGAGATCATTCGCGCCGAAGACAAGCCCAAGCCCGTCCTGATGGCGCGATTCCAGCTCAGCGACGCCCAGGCAGAGGCAGTGCTGGAACTTCGGTTGCGCCATTTGGCCAGGCTCGAAGAGGTCCGGATCCGAGGCGAGCAGGGCGTCCTGGCGGAAGAACGGGCGGACCTGGAGAGGACCCTGGGTTCGCGCGAGCGATTGACGACGCTTATCAAGGACGAGTTATCGGCACTGGCCGAAGAGCATGGCGATTCGCGCCGCACGAAGATCGAGGAACGGGACGCCGCCCAGGTCATCAGCGAGGCGGACCTGGTCGCCAGCGGGCCGATTACCGTGGTGCTGTCCCAACACGGGTGGACCCGGGCGGCCAAGGGACATGAGGTTGACGCCGCGGCGCTCAACTATCGATCGGGCGATGGATTCCTGGCCGCCGTGAAGGGCCGCAGCAATCAACTGGCGGTGTTTCTGGACAGCACGGGCAAGGCATACAGTCTGCCGGCGCACACACTGCCCTCGGCTCGCGGGCAAGGCGAGCCGCTATCCGGACGGCTCAATCCACCCGACGGTTCGAGTTTCAAGACGGTGCTCATCGGCGCGCCCGACGAGCGTTGTGTTCTGGCCACCTCGGCCGGCTTTGGTTTTGCGGTGAACCTGGGCGACCTGCACTCGCGGATCAAGGCCGGCAAGGCGGTGTTGAGCGTACCCGAGGGTGGCGAGGTGTTGCCGGCGGCGAAAATCGGTCCGCTACAGGAATATCTTGCAGCCGTGTCCAGCGACGGTCGGTTTCTGGCATTTCCCCTGGATGAACTTCCCGAGCTGGCGCGGGGCCGAGGCAACAAGATACTCGATTTGCCCGGTGGCGAAGACCTGCGGCTGGTGGCCGTATGCGCATTCGCCAAGCGCCAGTCGGTGAAGCTGTTCTCGGGGCAAAGGTACATGAGGCTGCGGCCGATCGACTTGCGCAAGTACGCGGGTTCGCGGGGCCGCCGTGGGTTGATATTGCCCCGTGGCTATCGCAAGGTTGACGCCATGCTGGCGGAACCGCCGATAGCCTAGTCGTTGGCAAGTCCGCACTTTTCACCGATATGAGTTGCGAGGGCGTCCGCGGACAGCGATTGCGAGCATGCGCTGTCCGCGGGCGCCCACAGCAGAATATTGGAGAGAAAGACGGGTTAGGAGGCAGTCAGGATGAACAACTCAATCAGGCGGTTTGACAACTGTCGTGTGGCTATGTGTCTGGTGGCGATGCTGTGGTCAGCCGCCATATCGGCGGAAACCGTTGCCATCATCGGCACCGGCGAGGTTGCAGCGGCGCTGGGACCCGAGTTTGCCGCCCAGGGGCACGAGATCGTCTATGGCTCCAGAAACCCGGACCGCGGCTCGGTACGGGAATTGGTGGCTCGCACGGGCGGCGATGCCTCTGCTGCCGCACAGCCGGTCGCTGCCGCCGGGGCGGATATTGTCGTTCTGGCGGTTCCCTGGAGTGCGGTCGAGGAAGTGGTCGGCAATCTGGGTGATCTCGCCGGCAAGATCATCATCGATCCCACCAATCCACGGATGGTGGGCGAGGATGGGTTGCGGGACTTCGCCGTGGATCCCTCCAACGCGGAATGGATCCAGCGCTGGGCGCCACAGGCGCGCGTGGTCAAGGCGTTCAATACCATGGGTTGGGAGACCATGGTCGACCCGGATTCCACCGGCGGTCCGGTTACGGTTCCCATCGTTGGCGATGACCCCGAGGCGAAGGCCGTGGTGGCGGGTCTGATAGAAGGCATGGGATTGGAGCCGGTCGATCTGGGGCCCATCCGCTATGCCCATGTCGTGGAGGGTCTCTACCTTGTTTGGGGTAATGCCCGCGCGCTGGGTAACCCCTTCCACTACCATTTCCGGCTGCAGTAGCGGATTGGTGAGACAGCCCGGCTGGAGCCGCTAGCTGACCGCCGTCTTGCTCGGCTCGCCGGGTTCCTCGCGGACCAGCCGTGGGACCAGGTAGCCGGGAACGCGGCCGCGGAGTTGTGCGATCAGTTCCATCCCCCGGGATGCAGGGACGTCGAAGTGGGCGGCGCCGCTCACCGGATCCAGCAAATGCAGGTAGTAAGGCAGCACCCCGCAGCCGAACAGCGCCCGGCTCAGCGCTTCGAGACTTTCGGCGTCGTCGTTGATGCCCCGTAGCAATACCGATTGATTGAGTAGCTTCGTCCCGGTGCGCGCCACTGCGCCCAGCGCCGCGCGAACCGCGGCATCGATTTCGTTGCCATGATTGCAGTGTACGACCATGACCGTGTGCAGGCGGGTATCCGCGAGAAGCTTCAACAGGCCTGGCTCGATTCGTTCCGGCAACACGATGGGAAAGCGCGTGTGGATTCGCACCGTATCCACGTGCCGGAGCCCCTCGATCGAGCGGATCAACTCGTCCAGGCGCCGGTTCTCAAGACTGAGCGGGTCGCCTCCCGAAAGAATGACCTCGGTGACGTCGTCGGCGTGCCGCAATTCGCCCAGAGCCGGCGCCCAGCCATCCCTCGCGGCAGTCTGATCCGCATACGGGAAATGCCGGCGGAAGCAGTAGCGGCAGTGCACCGGGCAGGCGGGTGTGGTGACCAGCAGTGCCCGCCCGGAGTATTTCTTGAGGACGCCCTGTCTGGCCAGGCCGGTTTCCCGGAGCGGGTCGGAACTGAATCCGGGCACGTCGAGTCGCTCACTGCGCTGTGGCAGAACCTGCAGCAACAGCGGGTCCCTGGGATCGCCCCTGCGCATGCGGGCCGCAAACGCACGCGGCACCCGCAGCGGAAATTCCGTCCGGGTCGGGTTGAATCCGTCGATGTCATCGGGGTCGAGTTCGAGGGTTCCAAGCAGTTCCTGTAGAGTGCCGATGGCTTCCCGCAGGGAGCGCTTCCAGGAAACCGACAAGGCAGGTCCGATAGGGTCAGCTCTCATATCTCACCAATTTATGACCGCGGCGACACCGCACCTTGTGACGGTCATCGGTGGCACATGCGGGCAGAGAGCGCGGGGTGTTCGTTTCCGTGCGGCATGGCGGTATTATCCTCGCATTATCTCTGTCGGGGGGAGATAGGAACTACTGCAATCATGGCAAGTTATAGCACCAACGAATTTCGCGGCGGGCTGAAAATCATCATCGATGGCGACCCCTGCGCCATCATCGAGAACGAATTCGTCAAACCCGGCAAGGGGCAGGCATTCAACCGGGTCAGGATCCGCAATCTCAAGACCGGCCGAGTGGTGGAAAAGACGTTCAAGTCCGGCGAGTCGGTGGAGGCCGCCGACATCCATGAACAGCATATGCAATACCTCTACACGGATGATCAGTTCTGGTATTTCATGGAGCCGGAGACCTATGAGCAGCTCGCCGCGGACGAAAACGCGGTAGCGGACGCCAAACAGTGGTTGAAGGACGAGGACATGTGCCTGGTGACGTTGTGGAACGGTGCGCCGCTGCTGGTGGCGCCGCCCAATTTCGTCGAACTTGCCATTGTTGAAACCGACCCCGGTCTGCGCGGTGACACCGCGCAAGGCGGCGTCAAGCCCGCGACGCTTGAAACCGGCGCCGTTGTCCGGGTACCGCTGTTCGTGGAGCAGGGCGAGGTCGTCAAGGTGGATACGCGCAGCGGCGAATACGTGTCTCGGGTCAAGGCTTGATCCGCGGCCCCTTGCGCTGATCGTGCTGGCGAGTCCGCTACCCGGGCTGGCGCAAACGACACCGGCGGCCGGAACGATGAAATCGCTCCGGGCCGTGCGCACCACCGAACCCATTACGATTGATGGACGCCTGGATGAGGCGGCCTGGGCAAGTGCCGCAATCGTGGACGACGTCCACCAAATCCTTCCCGACGAGTATTCCGAGCCCAGTCAGCGCACCGAATTTCTCGTCCTCTACGACGACGATGCACTCTATCTTGCGGCCAGGATGTACGACGATGAACCGGACCAGGTCGTCGCCAAGGTGCTGCGGCAGGGCGGCATGTCCTGGCTCGACGATCAGTTCAATATCATTCTGGATCCATTCAACGACAAGCGTAGCGGCTACCGCTTTCAAGTGAATCCCCACGGAGTTCGCGAGGATGGCTTGTTCAAGGACGCGGATCAGATGCAATGGGCGTGGAACGGTATCTGGCAGGCCGGCGCCACGCGGGATGGCGAGGGGTGGATTGCCGAAACCCGAATCCCGTTCAAGACCGTCTCATTCGATCCGGCGAATGACACGTGGGGGCTGAACTTCAACCGCCGGATCGCCCGAAACAACGAATTTGCCGGCTGGGTATCCAGGAACCGCATTCAGAGTCCGGCAATCTCCGGTGAACTGACGGGTCTGGAAGGGCTCGATCAGGGATTGGGTCTCGATATTGTGCCGTCGATCACGGCAAGCGTACAGCGCAGGTACTCCCCGGACATGACCGATTCATTCATCGAACCCTCGCTGGACACCTTCTACAAACTCACTCCCGCGCTGAATACGTCGCTGACGCTCAACACGGACTTTTCCGCCACCGAAGTCGACAACCGGCAGGTCAACTTGACACGCTTCGGCCTGTTCTTTCCGGAGCAACGCGATTTCTTTCTGCAGGACGCCGATATTTTCGAGTTTGGGCGCATCGGCCAGCGGTACATGGGATCGCCGTTCGCTCGGCCGTTGCGCGAAAACGCCCGACCGTTCTTTTCCCGAACGATCGGGCTGAGCGCTTCAGGGCAGCCCGTCGATCTCGAAGCGGGCGGCAAGCTCAGCGGTCGCATCGGTCGATGGAATATCGGTGCGTTGGCGGTTCGGCAAGATGAGTTCCGGGACATCGCGGCCACCGACCTGTTTGTCGGACGAATGTCGGCCAACGTGCTGAGCGAATCCACGGTCGGTTTCATCGTCACCGACGGCGACCCGCGGTCGAATGCGGACAGTAGCCTCATGGGCGTGGATTTTCGCTACCGGAATACGCGATTGCCTGGCGGCAGAACGATCGAGTCGGAACTGTGGTATCAACAGACGGATACCGGCGGGTTGAGCGGCGACGACAGCGCCTGGGGCGTTGCTTTGTGGGCGCCCAACAACGTCGGCGTTCGGGGTGGCGTGGGCATAAAGGAGGTGCAACCCAATTTCAATCCTGCGTTGGGTTTCGTCAATCGCAGGGATATCCAGGATCTGACCGCTGAGTTGGGCTATACGCATCGGCCCGGCCAGGGGTTTCTACGCTCGGTCCATGGCGGTGCGACGCTGCACCGGGTGGAGCGAATCGACGGAGAATTGCAAAGCGAAATCGCGAAACTGCGCGTCAATCTCGAGAATCAGACCGGCGACATACTGGATTTCACCTACCAAAACGAGAAGGAGGGTCTCGTTCGGCCGTTTGAGATCGCCGACGGCGTCGTGATTTCCCCGGGAAACTATTCGTTCGATCAACTCATTGTCGCCCTGGGCACCGGCGCACATCGACGCTTTGTCACCAACCTCGGTTTCGGCAGCGGTGATTTTTTCGAAGGTAAGCGAGACACGGTGTCGGCGAGCATTGAGATGACACCTATTCCCCAGTTCAGGGCGCTGCTCGGCTACGAATACAATGACATCAGGCTGCCCCAGGGGGATTTTGTCCGCCGCCTCGCACGCGTCGGACTGGATGTCATCTTCTCTGCGCGGCTATCGTGGGTGAACTTGCTGCAGTACGACAATGGCTCGGAGATCGTCGGCGTCAACAGCCGGCTGCACTGGATACCGCAGGCCGGAAGAGAATTGTTCGTCGTCATCAACCAGAATATGGAGGACTTCGACGGCGACAACGCGTTTCACTCGAACTTTTCGAATCTATCCGTCCAATACCGACACACGTTCCGATTCTAGCCAAATACAGACCAGGTATCAGTGCGCAAGGCTCATGGTGTCGGCCACCGCCTGCAGTCCCGCGGCCACGGCAACGAGGCGGTCCACGCCAATGGCCACGCCCGCGCAGGACGGTAATCCGTGTTCAAGGGCGGCGAGCAAGGCGTCGTCCAACGGGGGCACGGGCCGCCCCGACGCCAAACGCCGTTGTTGCTCGCTTTCAAACCGTTGCCGTTGTTCGTCGGCGTCTGTCAATTCGTGATACCCGTTGGCCAGTTCCAGGCCACCGGAGAATGCTTCAAAGCGCGCCGCGACAGCCGGCGATGTCGGTTTGAGTCGTGCCAGCGCCGCCTGAGTGGCGGGATAATCGTGGATGAAGGTGATGTCCTCGGGATCGAACTTCGGGGCGATCAGCGTGCTCATGGCAAGATCCAGCAAACCGTCCCGGTCCACGTTCTCCGGAACGCTCACCTTTCCCTCCCGAAGACGGTGCTTGAGCACCGCCGTATCGTCCGTCGGATCGATATCCAGGAATCTGTGGAACGCCTCCCGGTAGCTGAGGCGAACCGTGGTCGCGCGAGGGCGGTGCGGCGCCAGCACGGTCCTCAGTAACCCGTCCACCTCCGCCATCAATTCCTCGTCGTTCCAGCCCACGCGATACCACTCCAGGAGCGTGAATTCCGGCTGGTGCCAGCGCCCCAATTCACCATCCCTAAACACTCGGCAGACCTGGAAGATATCTCCGGATCCAGCGGCCAGCAGTCGTTTCATCGAATATTCGGGTGAAGTCATGAGGTAGTGGCGCCGCTCGCCCAGGGCTCGCACCCTCGCGGTGACGGGTTCGATGTTCGGATCCGTGGAACCGGCGGCGGAGAGCGCCGGCGTTTCCACTTCCAGGACGTTTCGCTGGGCGAAGAAGATTCGAATGGACGCGATGAGTTCGGCGCGCAAGCGAAGCGTTTCAATTGTTGCCGCCGGCCTCCAGGCGTGGTGGTCGCTCACCCTTCGGATCCTCCATTGGAGGATCGGGCGGACAATTGGGCCAGCGCCTCACCCATTTTCACGGGATGGCCGGGGGCCAGCTCCGGGCTCCACCTAAGGTGCTCTCGGGGCAACAGCAGAATGACGGTGGAACCGAGGTTGAATCGGCCGATTTCTTCGCCGCGTGCGATTGTCTGCCGCTGCTCCCGGGATTCCTCCCACTCCCGTTGCCGGCCGCTTTTGATTTCTCCCAGCCACCGGGTACTGATGCTGGAGACGTTGAGTGCGCCCACCAGCACGACGGTCATCGGCCCCGCATGCGTTTCAAACCAGCAAACGACGCGCTCGTTGCGGCAGAAAAGCTTCGGCACTGCCGACGCCGTACGGGCATTCACGCCGTATCGCTTGCCGGGAATGTAGCGGGTTCGCACCAGTCTGCCCTGCAGCGGCAGGTGCACGCGGTGGTACTGGTGAGGCGCCAGGTACAGGGTGGCATAGCTGGCGGCGTTCAAGTCATCGAGGTGCACCGCTGGCTCTCCCAGCAGTTCATTCACTCGGTACGACAGGCCCTTTGACTGGATCAGCTCACCGCCGCTGGCGGTGCCGAATTGTGTCAGGCAGCCATCCACCGGGGAAATGAGCGTCGAGGCGTCCCCGGCAACGGGTCGTGCGCCCGCTTTCAACCGGCGGGTAAAGAAATCGTTGAGGCTTGCATAGCTTTCCTGGCGATCCCGCTCGGCCTCGGCCAGGTCCACCCGATAGCGATGCGCGAACCAGCGAATCAGCGGACGCTTGATCCCGCCCCAGGTACAACGCGCCAAGCGGTAGACCAGGCGGCCCATGAGCCGTTGCGGCAGCAATCGCTGGATCGGGACGTCAAGGTGCCTCATGAGGACGCTAGGGATCGGCAGCGTCCGCCTGCGCTCTCAGGTAGTGTTCGCGAATCCTCAGAAAGTCCGCGGCAATAGCCGCCGCGTCATGGGGGGCGCCGAATACCGCGACCAACTCCGCGCCCGGTCCAACCACGTAAATGGTGGAATTATGGGTCACGCTGTACGGCTCACCGTCGGGCCGCTGCTCAATGTATACGGTCACCCCGAGCGCCTTGAGCCAGGGATCCATGGCCTCGCGCGGCCCGGTCACGCCGTGGAACGCCGCATCGAAGTTGTCCAGGTAGGTGCCGATCCGCTCCGGATCGTCGCGTCCCGGGTCCACGCTGACGAAGACCACTTGCGGAACATCGACGTGAGGCGTGGACCAGCCGGTACGCATCCTTGCGAGTACGGCGAGGGTAAGCGGGCAGATGTCGGGGCAGTGAGTGAACCCGAAGAAAAGCAGGCTGAATTGACCGTGAAGCCGTTCGCGCGTGAACACGCCTTCCGCGTTGTCGGTGAGGGTCACCGCCGGGAGCGGCAACGGGGAGCGGAGCAGGGTCGCCGTCACCGGTTCGGGCGGCGGCGCCTGGCTGCACGAAATCATCAACAGCGCGCCGGCGAGCGCTGCGATGCCGGCCGCGGCGCCGTGCCGATTCGCTTGATTCATGCGGGCGATTATCTCACAACCGTTATCGTTGGGGATGTGTGGTCGCTTGTGTCCAATTCTCACCGTTGCGCGGCGATTCGTCGGGCCCATTCGAGCGACAGTCCCACCACGCGTATCATTGGCCGCGGATGGATGTTCCAGAACTACGAAAGTCGCTTGAGCGCGGTCAAACCGCTGCCGATTGGATCGACAGCGTTGCCCGTTTCTTTGCTGCCCATGATCTCAGCTATGGCCACGGCACGGACAACCCTCCGGATGAGGCGTATTGGTTGATTCGAGCGCAACAAGGCTGGTCCCGGCGGGCGTGGATCAATCCCCCGGACCGCGGCTTGACAGACGCCATTGTCGATCTGGCGCATCGCCGGGTCACGCAGCGCAAGCCGCTGGGCTACCTGCTGGGCGAAGCCTGGTTTGCGGGCTTGCGCTTCAGCATCGATGAGCGGGTGCTGATTCCCCGTTCTCCGCTTGCCGAGCTCATCGAGAACCAATTCCGGCCCTGGTGCCGTCTTGCCGCTGGTGACCGGGTGCTGGACGTGGGCACCGGCAGCGGTTGTCTGGCCGTGGCCGCGGCACATTACTGCGAGGACGCAACCGTGGATGCCACCGATGTCTCCGCCGCTGCGCTGGCGGTGGCGCGGCGCAACGTTCAGGACCATGGGCTCGAGGACCGCGTTCGGCTGTTCCAGGCCGATCTGTTCGACGGGTTACCGGGGCCGTACAGAATCATCATGGCCAATCCACCCTATGTGCCCAGCGCCCGGATCGGCAATCTGCCCGCTGAGTACGGTCACGAACCGGAATTGGCTCTGGACGGCGGCCGCAGCGGGCTGGATCTTGTCGATCGACTCCTCACCGGGGCCGCGGACCGCCTGACACAGGACGGCCTGTTGATTGTCGAGGTGGGAGAGGTGCAACGGCAATTCCAGTCCCGCTATCGAACCCTCCCGGCCACATGGCTCGACTTCGAGCGCGGCGGCGATGGCGTGTTGCTGTTGACGCGTGCGGATTTGACTGGATACTTAACGGGTTGACTTGCGGATAGGGATGCTGTGCGGCCCGTCCAGGGTCGTGTGCGCGGGAAACTGGATTATGGCTGGCGACACCTTTGGAAAACTGTTTACGGTCACCACGTTTGGTGAAAGCCACGGTCCGGCCATGGGTGGCATCGTGGATGGCTGTCCACCCGGAATGAAGCTCTCCGAAGCCGATATCCAGGTGGATCTCGATCGGCGTCGGCCCGGCCGATCGCGGCATGTCACCCAGCGCAAGGAACCCGACCAGGTCAAGATTCTTTCCGGTGTCTTCGAGGGAACGACCACCGGGACCGCTATCGGACTCCTGGTGGAAAACGTGGACCAGCGCTCCCGCGACTACAGCCGCATCAAGGATACCTTCAGACCCGGGCATGCCGACTACACCTATCAACAGAAATACGGCATCCGCGATTACCGGGGCGGTGGGCGGGCGTCGGCCCGCGAGACGGTTATGCGCGTGGCGGCGGGGGCCATCGCCCGCAAGTATCTCCAGGAACGACTGGGTGTGCGGATTTTTGGATACGTGGGGCAACTTGGGCCATTGGAACTGGGCGTCCGCGACCTGGACGCCGTCAACAACAACCCGTTTTTCTGCGCTGATCCCGACAGGCTGGAAGAACTCGAGCGTTTCATGGACGATTTGCGCGAGGCGGGGGACTCCATCGGAGCGCGGATCAATGTCGTCGCCACCGGTCTGCCTCCCGGCCTCGGCGAACCCGTATTCGACAAGCTCGAAGCCGCCATTGCCTACGGCATGATGAGCATCAACGCTGTCAAGGGCGTGGAGTTCGGCGATGGCTTCAACTGCGTCGAGCAGCGCGGCAGTACCCACCGCGATGAAATTACCCCCGATGGGTTCACCAAGAATTCCTCCGGCGGTACGCTTGGCGGAATTTCCTCCGGGCAGGATATATTGGTAAGCATCGCGCTGAAGCCGACGTCGAGCATTCAGGTGGCGGGAAGTACGGTCGACCGCACGGGCAGCGCCGCGCAGATCGTCACCACGGGGCGCCACGATCCCTGCGTGGGGCTGCGGGCAACGCCGATCGCCGAAGCGATGCTGGCGCTGACACTGATGGACCACTATCTTCGCCATCGCGCCCAGAACGCCGATGTGCAGTCCGAAACGCCGGCCATCGGCATGGAAAAGAAGGCCTGACCGGGTCGACGATACGAGGGACAACCATGTCCGCAACCTATGATGTGGCGATCGCCGGGGCGACCGGTGCCGTGGGCGAGGCCGTGCTGCGAATTCTCGAGGCGCGGGAATTCCCGGTAGGGCGCCTGTTCCCGCTGGCAAGCGAACGGTCCGCGGGTCGGACCGTCCGGTTCAGGGGCGAGGACCTTGAAGTCGGCGTAGTCGCCGAGTTTGATTTCCGCCAAGTGCCGGTAGGAATTTTTTCCGCCGGCGCCTCGGTCTCGGCCTGGGCGGCGCCACGGGCGGCTGAAGCGGGTGCGATCGTCATCGACAACACCTCCCGGTTTCGTTACGACGACGACATTCCCCTGGTGGTGCCTGAGTGCAACCCGGAGCGTATTGGCGAACATACGAGTCACGGCATCATCGCCAACCCCAACTGTTCGACCATACAAATGGTGGTCGCATTGAAGCCGATTCAGGACGCGGTCGGGGTGGAGCGCGTCAATGTGTCCACCTACCAGTCGGTCTCCGGCGCTGGGCGCCGCTCCATGGAGTCCTTGACCGAGCAGACCCGCACGCTTCTTAACGGCGACGCAGTGCCGTCAGAATCGGGACAGGAAAAGCCGGTAGCCTTTAACGCCGTTCCCAAGATCGACCGTTTGATGGACAACGGCTATACCAGGGAAGAGATGAAGATGATCTGGGAGACTCGCAAGATTCTCGAGGATCCCGACATTCTGGTGAATCCCACCTGCGTCCGCGTGCCGGTCTATTTGGGCCATTCCGAGGCGTTGCATATCGAGACTCGCGACAAACTCACCGTCGAGGAGGCGCGGGATTTACTTCGAAAGGCGCCCGGTGTGGTGGTCATGGATGGAGAGAATCCCGGGGACTATCCCACCGCAGCCACCGAGGCTGCCAACCGCGACGCGGTATTCGTCGGGCGCATCCGTGAAGATCTCTCGCACCCACGGGGCATCAACCTGTGGGTGGTTGCGGACAATCTGCGCAAGGGCGCGGCCCTGAACAGTGTACAAATTGCGGAGATATTGGTGGATCGTTATCTGTAATATATTGTCAGGTTAGCCTCCCACTGGATACCAAGCCGTTGCGAACTGCCGTACGAACGTCGCCGGAACGTCGATTATCGAGGAAATCGAGTATCCGCTGGACCGGCCTGTGCCTTTGGCTTGCCGCCGTCCCGGCGGGTGCGGTGGGTCTTGGGGATATGTTGCTGACGTCTCCGCCGGGTCAACCGCTGGAGGCGGAGATTCCCCTCGAGCTGGTTACGGCCCAGGAATTATGGGCCCTTCAGGTGGGCGTCGCCCCCGAGCGTACATTCCTTCGCAGCGGCCTGGACCGTACCCGGGACCTCGACGATCTGCGCTTTGAAATCGTTCGCGACGGCGATGGCGGCAGCGTCGTTCGGATGACGTCGCCGAACCCGTTGGTGTCGTCGATGACCGTGCTGGTGGAAGCGACCTGGGTTCGGCGCCCGGAATGGCCCGCGGGCCGGCTGGTGCGGATTTACTCGTTCGGGCCCGGCGACCTGCCCGCGACCCGTGCGCAACCGCGGCCGGTGGGAGCAGGTTCGCTTGGAACCTATGGTCCTGTACAGGACGGCGAAACGCTTTGGAGTCTGGCTGAGCGACTTCGCGCGCCGGCGGTGCATACCAATCAGATCCTGGTTGCGATATTCGAGGCCAATCCAAGAGGCTTCGGCGGCAACATGAACGGGATCTACCAGGGCGCGACGTTGCGTATCCCCGAAGCTGTGCAGGCACGGCGGCTAACGGTACAGGAGGCGACTGCAGAAGCGATCCGCCAAATCGACGCGTGGCTGGCCGATCTGGAGAGCCGGGGGCAGCCCGTACTCCCCGCGGAGCAGGGAGAAACCGCCCTGGCCGTCGAAGCGACGCCTGGAACCGATGAACTGCAGGCCGAGTTGGAGGAAGCCCGCCGGTTGATCGAGTCGCGCGACGAACAGTTGCAGGCGCTGCGGACGGAACTGATGGAAGCCCAGGCGGCCGCCGAGGTCGCGGGCCAGGCTGCTGAAGAATTGGCCGCTGCGCTGGCCGCCGCACTGCCGCCGGTTCGGCCGACTGGCTTGCGTGGCGTTTGGTCCGAGCTGTCCCGGGTCGCCGAATGGGGGATAACCGCGGTTGTGTCGATCGGCGCCGGTGCCCTCGTAATATTGGCGGTATTGGTTGGGTTCCTTGTCAGGTGGCGCCGAATGGCCGCGGCGAATCGTCGGCGTGCGGAAGAGCCCGTTGCCGAAGCCGACGATAGTGAGCCACCGTCCGGCGATAAGGAACCGCCGCCCGGCGGCAACGCGGCGGACACACCGGCATCCATGGATACCGGGTCCCAGCTCGACCTTGCCCGCTCCTATGTGGACATGGGCGAAATCGCGTCAGCAAAGAAGACCCTCCAGGGCGTCATCGCGGCAGGCGATGCTGACCAACGTGAACAGGCAGCCGCCCTCCTGGCGTCCATCGAGTCGCAGTCCGACGACGAAGCATCCGATCCGGGTGACGATAACCGTTGAGACCCGGAAGCAGGGGTACGGAGGCCTGAATTCGTGACGTCCTCCGCGCAACGGATCGCCTTGGGGTTGGAATACGATGGGACCGACTTCGTCGGTTGGCAGCTTCAGCGGACCGGGCGAAGCGTTCAAGGCGCCGTGGCGGCGGCGGTCTCGGCGGTGGCTAATCGGGAAATCGGCGTGGCGGGCGCCGGACGCACCGATGCCGGCGTTCACGCTGACCTGCAGGTGGCGCACTTTGACACCGGCGCCCGGCGTACGCCCCGGCAATGGCTGCTGGGCATCAACTCCAATCTTCCGGACGATGTCGCCGTGCTGTGGGTGCGGCCGGTGGAACACGGGTTTGACGCGCGCCGGTCCGCGACGGCACGCCGGTATCGATACCTGATTCTTGAGCGCGCGACACGCTCGGCGCTGTTGCGGCATCGCAGTTGGTGGCGGCGTGAGACACTGGACTGTGCGGCAATGACGGCGGCGGCGAGTGCATGGCTGGGGGAGCGAGACTTCTCCGCGTTTCGAGCCGCCGGTTGCCAATCCCACACGCCGATGCGCCGCCTTACCTCGGTGAACGTATATCGGGCCGATGGCTTGTTGTACATCGAATTTATCGCGAACGCGTTTCTGCGGCACATGGTTCGCAATCTGGTGGGCGTGCTGGTCGAGATCGGCCGTGGCGCGAAGCCGCCGCAATGGGCCGCGGACGTGCTCGCCGGGCGGGATCGCACGAAGGCTGGAGTCACGGCGCCGGCCCGGGGGCTCACCCTGGCCGGTGTGACGTATCCAGCCTGCTACAAGTTGCCGCTCAAGCTCGAACCGCGGGCGACTCGACACTCCGCGGAGGAATAACATGCGACGCGTACTTCAGACGCTCCTCTTGAGCGCGGGGGCCGTGGTGGCACACGGCGGAATCCGCAGAGAATTGGCGGTCGATACGGGTTACGGCATTTCCGCGATCCGGTCGAGTTGCTGTAGCAGCACGGTAGCGCGCGCGTAGACCTGCGTCGGGAAAATCAGGTCGGGGCGCTCCAAGGTCGGAAATACGTCTTCCGCGTCCATCGCATCGGACACCACGGCGAGACCCGCGACCAGAATGCGGACGACGTCATAGACGTGGCCAGGCTCGATATCATCGGGAATATTTCGCCGGGAACTGAGGCTCAGCACCGATACGCCGGATCTGTCCGCGAGTTGGCTCACGGTGTCGACGCCCCGCAGCACGAGCCGGTAAACATCGGCCGGGCGCTTGTAGCCATCGAATGGCGCGGCCGCGGGCACAATATCCTCCGCGCCCTGGTTCGACAAAATGGCGGCGCTGTACAAGACCGCCAACGTCACTTGATCGAATACGTCGCGGGGCAGGATCGGCACGCCGGTCAGCAGGTTGAGTTGCCGGTTCGCGTCGAGAATCGTCATGAAAACGCCGGTTGCGGATGCTGAGGAGCGTGTTTGGATTTCGGCCTCGGCGTCGATCCCCATGGCTGCCTTGACCATGCCGATTTGTTCCAGGGCGGCACCGACCACTGCATGGGTGTCGGCGGCTTGAAGCTCCACGTCGGGCAACGCAGGCGCGGCGATCCGCGCAGCGCCGGCGTACTCCTGCGCCAATTGATTGGCCTTGCGAAACAGGGTTTGTGCCTGGAAATAAACTTCGAGCTGGGAAACGTTGGAAGCAGGCAACCTCGGGCTATCGTCGAAGGGTCGACCCATGACCTCGCGTATGAATTCGATCTCGTCGGCGACCAGCGAAGCCAGCGCATAGACATCCGGATTCCCTATCGTCTGCGCGGCCGAATTCGAAATCACGCACAGTGAGAGCACGACGGTCACGCTGACACGGCGGACGAGGTTGGCTAGTTCACATCTCATCCCTTTCTTCCTCTTGTTCAACGGGTTCAATAATCATACGCCTAACGCGCACGGAAAAGGAATCATGCATTCAGCCCGCTCCGGAGCGATTACAGAGGCTGGCGATTTCGCGGTTCAATGTGCGCTGCGCGCCTTTTGGTTATCATTCGCAGCCGAACGGGGCGAGGCGGTCGATGGGTTGGTTCGACAAGTTGATGCCCTCGCGGATCAAGACGGAAAAGCGCAAGCATTCCGTCCCGGAGGGTTTGTGGGTTAAGTGCACCGGCTGCTCGGCGCAGCTCTATCGTGCCGAACTCAAACGCAACCTGATGGTCTGCCCAAAGTGCGAGCACCATCTGCGCATCGGCGCCCGGGACCGGTTGGAGATGTTTCTCGACCCCGACTCCGGTGTGGAAATCGCCGCCAACCTCGATCCGCGGGACCCACTGAAATTCAGGGACAGCAAGCGCTACCGGGATCGCCTCTCCGAGGCCCAGAAAAACACCGGTGAGCGTGATGCCCTGGTGGTCATGGCGGGCACGGTCAAGGCAATCCCCGTGGTGGCCACGGCATTCGAGTTTCGCTTCATGGGGGGGTCCATGGGGTCGGTGGTGGGCGAGCGCTTCCGCCGGGCGGTGGAGTACTGTATCGAACATGAGCGTCCGCTGATCTGTTTTTCGGCCAGCGGCGGTGCGCGGATGCAGGAAGCCCTGCTGTCGTTGTTTCAGATGGCTAAGACCAGCGCCGCGCTGGCCGCGCTCAGTGAGGTCGGGCAGCCCTATGTTTCGGTCATGACGGACCCGACCACAGGCGGCGTCTCCGCCAGTCTGGCACTGCTTGGAGACATCAATGTCTCCGAGCCGAGGGCGCTGATCGGCTTTGCTGGCCCGCGGGTGATTGAGCAGACGGTCGGCGAAACATTGCCGGAGGGTTTTCAGCGGGCGGAATTCCTCCTGAAAAAGGGGGCTCTGGACATGATCGTGGATCGCCGCCAGGTTCGCGACGAGATTGCCTGCCTCCTCGCCAAATTGCTCGACCGACCGCGGCCCGTTTGAACGCGCCCACGTCAGTCGCGCTGGAAGACTGGCTTCAGCGCCTCGAGACCTTGCATCCGAAAAAGATCGACCTTGGGCTCGAGCGTGTCGGGCAAGTGCTCGAACGGCTTTGCATGCTGGATCCGCCCTACCGCAGGATCGCCATTGGCGGGACCAACGGCAAGGGTTCTTGCGTCGCCTTGCTGGAAAGCCTTTACCTTGCCGGCGGTTACCGCGTCGGGGCATTCACTTCGCCCCATATTTGGAGATTCAACGAGCGCATCTGCGTTGACGGCGCCCCGGCGGAAAGCGATGCAATCGTTGAACTGTTTCAATGCATTGACCGGGCTCGCGGGGACATCTCGCTGTCCTACTTCGAATTTTCCACGGTGGCCGCGCTGCTGCACTTTGCGCGCCGCGGCGTCGACATCGCCTTGCTGGAGGTGGGGCTTGGGGGGCGCCTGGATGCGGTCAACGTGGTGGACGCCGACGCGAGCCTGATCGCCAGTATCGACCTGGATCACGAGGAGTGGCTCGGAACGACCCGCGAGTCGATCGGATACGAGAAAGCCGGCATCATGCGCCGTGGCTGCCCGGCGGTCGTTGCCGAGCGGGACCCGCCGGAAAGCGTACTCGACCACGCCGCCCGTGTGGGCGCCGATCTGCGGCGACGTGGGGTCGATTTCGAGTTTGACGTCGTCGATGACAGTTGGACATTCCGTAGTCGTCAGGACGCAATCGACGGACTTCCTCGGCCCGGTTTCGGCGGCCGTGAACAAATTTCAAACGCTGCCGGGTGCCTGGCGGTCGTTGAGGCCATGCATGTGAATCTTCCCCTGGATCGGGTAGCGTGGCCGCGCGGAATAGGCAATGCGCGACTGAGCGGACGCGTGGATGAGCGGGAAATTGCCGGCGTGCGATGGATTTTCGACGTAGCCCACAACGCCGCCGCGGCGACGGTCCTTGCGGATACCTTGCGCCGGCGCCCGGTTGGCGGCCGCACACTTGCGGTGATGGCCATGATGGATGACAAGGACCATGCGGGCGTCATTGCGCCGCTGCAACCCTTGGTCGATCACTGGATGGTGACACACGCGGGCGGCGCACGCGGCGCGCAACCCGAGGTGCTGGCCGCGGCGCTGCGCTCCGCGGGTGGCGTCTCCATTTGTCTGGATGCAGCGGCGGCCTGCAACCAGGTGCGGCGCCTTGCGGAGCGTGGCGATCGGGTCGTGGTGTTCGGTTCGTTCTACCTTGTTGGTCCCGCAATGTCGGCGCTTGGGCTATACTCCATTGCGTCACAACCGGGCAATCGATCCGCAACATGGACCAGAGTTTGAAGGAACGACTCGTTGGCGCCGCGGTGCTTGTGGGGCTAGCGGTGTGGCTTGTCCCCTGGGTGCTGGACGGTCCAGTGCCGGACGCTGACTTCGAGGCTGTGCAATCGCCCGTGTCCGAGGGTGAGGCGCCATTGCGAACGCAGACCATTCGTTTGGACCAGGGCCAGGTCTCAGCGGCGAGAATCGACGCGGCGGAACCGATTGATGCCGGACGGGTGTCGGACTCAATCTCCACCGAGGAACCGGATCGTGAACCTGCTTCAGCAAGTACATTGGAGATGCCGCTCGTACCCCCGCCTGAACTGGCTGTAGCGGATGCGGCCCCCGCCGATCCCTCCGGCATTTCGGCCGAGACATCTGCCGCGACACCCGCCGACTTGCCCGCCGAAGCGTCCGGCACCGCATCCATCATCGTGCCTCCCGAGGCGCCCGCGCCGGGATGGGTCGTACAACTGGGCAGTTTTGGCGAGGAAGAGAATGCCCGGCGGTTGGCGGATCGAGTGGCCACATTGGGCTATACGGCCAACCTGTCGACCCACACGGCGGGTGGACGGCTCATGTACAGGGTGCGAGTGGGTCCGGAGCCGAATCGGGAAAGCGCCGCCGACATTGCGTCTTCTTTGACCGCACAGGGATTCGTTGCCCAAGTTGTCAGCAGCAATTGACCGAAGGAGAATTTTGGCGAAATGTCCTGGGTCGACCTGGTGATCATCACAGGCTGTTTCGCATCTGCCGCGTTTGGCGCCTTGAGGGGATTTGCCAGAGAGACGCTCTCCCTGGTCACCTGGGTTACGGGCATATGGATGGCGTGGAATTTCTCATGGGTCGTGACATTTTTTCTGGGCGAATGGGCCGCGGCGCCGGAACTCAAGGTGTGGGCGGGACGGGCGATCGTCTTCCTGCTCGTGTTGGTCGCCGGAGGGTTGGTTGGCCAAGCGGTCGGAACGTTGATCAAACAAACCGGCTTGAGCGGTACCGATCGTTTGCTGGGATCGTTGTTCGGTCTGGGGCGCGGCGCTATCATGCTGGGACTTGTCGTGCTGATACTGGAGCTGGCGGGTCTGGATGAGGATCCCTGGTGGCGGGAAGCCAGGCTCAGCCCCTTCGGCGACCGTATCGCCGAGGGTATCCGCCACTACGCGGCTGTGAGCGGTCTCTATCTTCAGGAGCACTGATTTAGCGGATATGTGCGGAATCGTTGGAATCGTCAGTCCCGATCCTGTCAATCAGGCGCTTTACGATGCGCTCACCAATCTGCAGCACCGGGGTCAGGACGCCGCGGGCATCATGACGGAGGAAAACGGTCATCTTCAACTGCGCAAGAGCACCGGGCTGGTCCGCGATGTCTTTCAGGAACACCACATGCTGCGCCTCACCGGCAACATCGGTCTCGGGCATGTTCGCTACCCCACGGCCGGGTCAGCGAGCATGGCGGAGGCCCAGCCCTTTTACGTCAATTCTCCCTACGGCGTGGCGTTGGCTCACAACGGCAACCTGGTCAATACCGACCAACTCAAACGCTTGGTCGTGGAGCACGATCGCCGTCACCTGAACACCAATTCGGATACCGAAGTCCTGTTGAACGTATTCGCTCATGAGTTGGCGCGGCAGACCTTGGGGCGGCAGACCGATGACCGTTTGACGCCGGACGCGATACTGAATGCCGTCGGGGCGGTGCATCGGCGCTGCTCGGGGGCCTATGCGGTGGTGGCGATGATCATCGGTTACGGGATCGTGGCGTTCCGGGATCCCTACGGAATTCGCCCGTTGGCGTTGGGCACGCGCAGAACATTTTCCGGGATGGAGCGAATGGTCGCCTCGGAGAGTGTTGCGCTGGATGCGCTTGGCTTCAGCCTCGATCGGGATATCCGGCCCGGGGAGGGCGTGTTCATCGACACGAGCGGGCGCGTGCACACCCGCGAGTACTCCGGGACGAAGCCGTATTCGCCGTGCATCTTCGAGTTTGTCTATTTTGCCCGACCCGATTCCATTATCGACAAGCTTTCCGTTTACAAGGCGCGCTTGCGCATGGGCGAGAAGCTGGCGGCGAAAATCCTTCGTCTGCGCCCGGAACATGGGATCGATGTCGTTATCCCCGTGCCCGACACCTCTCGTACGGCCGCCGTGCAGGTAGCCCACGAACTCGGAGTCAAGTACCGGGAGGGATTCATGAAGAATCGCTACATCGGTCGAACATTCATCATGCCCGGGCAGGACGAGCGGCGAGCGTCGGTGCGTCGCAAGCTCAACCCCATCGGACTGGAATTCAAGGGCAAGAGCGTGCTCCTGGTGGACGATTCGATTGTGCGCGGCACGACCTCTCAGCAAATCATCGAATTGGCTCGCGAGGCCGGTGCGGAGAAGGTGTTTTTCGCCTCCGCGGCACCCCCCGTTCGCTATCCCAATGTTTACGGTATCGATATGCCCGCGGCGAACGAGTTGGTCGCCAACGGCCGCACCATCGAAGAGGTCCAGGAGATCGTCGGCGCGGATTGGCTTGTCTACCAGGACCTTGATGACCTGGAGCAGGCCGTCGACCATGAGGACGCGGATATCGACGGTTTCGACACGTCCTGTTTCTCGGGCAAGTACGTGACCGGAGATGTCAGCCGCGACTACCTGGCGGAATTGCAAGTCGTGCGTTCGGACGTTGCCAAGGCGCGGCGCGATGCAAGAGTGCTGCGCGACGAGGAAGGGGCTCGCGTCGAAGGAGACTCCTTGCAGGCCGCGGGCGGGCTGTAGCCGTCCGGTGAATCGATGCGGGCTAAATCGCGAGCGTCTCCAGCCGAAATCCGGTGGTATCCCAACGAACGGCACTGCCCTGCTCGTACCAGGCGCCAAGGACGATTCGCGTCGCCTTCGAACCGTTCAGGAGGAATCGGTGGATACCGGGGCGGTGGGTATGTCCATGCAGAAGCAGATTGACGCCGTAAGTCTGCATCACCGCCTCGACCGTCTGTTGATTGACGTCCATGATCTCCGGCGGTTTTTCGGCGATCGCATTCCGGCTCCTGTCGCGCATGTCGTTCGCGATCGCGCGGCGTTCATCGATTGGTTTTCCGAGGAATTCGCGTTGCCAGTCCGGATCCCGGACCAGGGCGCGGAGTGCCATATAGGGCTTGTCATCGGTGCACAGCAAATCGCCGTGGGTTAGCAATACTCGCTCGCCGGCGATCTCGACTACCTCGTAATCGGCCAGCAGCCGGCATCCGGTCGCCGCGGCGAATCGCGCCCCGATCAGAAAGTCCCGGTTTCCGTGCATGAAGTAACACGGCACGCCGCGTCGTTTCAGATCGGCCAGCGCGTCGATGACGGGCTTGTATTCCGCATCGGTCACGTCGTCGCCGATCCACGCTTCGAAAAGATCCCCAAGTATGTACAGTGCCTCGGTCGTCGGCGTTTCCTGCCCAAGAAAGCAGAGAAACCGGGCAATTCCCGCAGGCCGCTCCGCATCGAGGTGCAGATCGGAGATGAATAGCGTATTCACTCTGGACTTTGGTCCCCGCGCGGCGGCGGCGTTACGAGGCTAGTTGCCGAGCGCCTCGATGTGTTCAATGACGATATTCTCGACCGGAACATTGCGATCGAACGTCCCGTTCGCGCCTGTCGGAACATGGCCGATCTCATCGACGACTTCCATGCCCTCTATTACCGTGCCGAATACCGTATATCCCCAGCGAGTGGGCCGCGGATTCAGGTCCAGGTTATCGATGAGATTGACGTAGAACTGTGCATTGCCGGAATGAGGATCGGCCGTTCGCGCGAGGCCAACCGTACCACGGAGATTGCTGAGGCCATTGCCCGACTCGTTGACGACATTGCGGTCAACCGGTTTCAGTTGATAGTCCCCGGTATACCCGCCCGCCTGCGCCACAAAACCCTGGATTACACGGTGGAATACGGTGCCGTCGTAATGGCCTTCATCGGCGTAGGCGAGGAAGTTCTCCACCGTGAGCGGTGCCCGGTCCACATCGAGTTCGATCACAAAACTGCCGGCGTTGGTAACGACATTGACCCTCGGGTCTGTGGACACGATTTCCTCCTGCGCGTTCGCGAGCCCGGTAGTCAGCGCGGTGCCGAACAGAATTGCTAGTAACCTCATGGCCGCACCTTCAACGATCTGGTCCGCGAATAATAACCGAAGTGCGCAATGGCTAGCCCCCATATCTCACCAATCGGCCACCTACAACCCGTCCTAACCGGAGGCAGGCTCACCACCACACCCCCCCGCCGTTCAGGTTCATATTCTCATTGGAAAGCGCTCCTCGGGCAGCACGAGCGCGTATCCGTTGGGCGACCTCCCGTTGAATATCCCGGGCGATGGCCTTGCCATCGATAATAGTTGCGGACATGACGGTTTCCTGAGGAGCCCCGCCGGATTTTCGCACATTAGGCGTCCTCGGTAGATGTTAAGATGGTAAACGGTTTCGGCGGGGCATGGCGCAGTCTGGTAGCGTATCTGCTTTGGGAGCAGAGGGTCGGCGGTTCAAATCCGTCTGCCCCGACCACGTTCATACAACTGAGGAGATATTCGCACAAACGATAGCGCCCGTAGCTCAACCGGATAGAGCATCGGCCTTTGAGTGAGGAGCCTGTATCGGGAAACGGAACCGATACAGTGGACTGCACTGTAACGGGGAATCCTTAACAGGTAACGCTGATGGGAACCGCGTGGAAACCTTCGGTCGGCCCGTTCGATGGTGTTGGATTTGGCAATGCCACTATCTCACCATACGAAGAGTAAGGGAGACCTGGGTGTCTTGAAGGCTCAGGTTGATCTGTTGGAGCAGGGATTTGCTGTTCTCTTGCCACTAACCGAGCATTGCCCGTTCGACTTGGTCGCATACAAGGATGGCGAATTCCGTCGCGTTCAGGTTAAGTACCGAAGGCCTGACAGTTTCGGCTCCACAGCGTCACTGAGGGTAAGGACGCCCAAGAATCGTCAGCAAGAGCGTGTGCATTTTGCCGATGACTTTCGAAGGGATCCGTAGAGACTATACGTGCAGCGCCTGAGATGGCGAAGAGATAGTCCAGACCACAAACCTGCAAGTGCGGGGCCGTGAAAGCGGTAGCTGGTAAGCTAAGCCGAGGGTTGCAGGTTCGAGTCCTGCCGGGCGCGCCAGACTCGGTTTATAATGGGGCGATGGTGGGCGTAGCTCAGTTGGTAGAGCCCCGGATTGTGGTTCCGGTCGTCGTGGGTTCGAGTCCCATCGTCCACCCCAACATTATCTTCATCCCGTTTACCGCGTCACGGGCCGTTAGCTCAATCAGGCAGAGCAGTGGACTCTTAATCCATTGGTTATAGGTTCGATTCCTATACGGCCCACCACCTATTAAATTCGCGGTTCTCCGTCCGCTTCGGCGGCAGCGTGATGAATTGTCAAGTGTGCCTGCAGGCGCACCGTTTACCTTCGATACCGCCATCGATCAGGCAAACAGGGCGGTCGCGACCTGTTTGCCTGAGGGTAATTCGCTTCCACCGCAAGCGTGTTCGTTATAATGGCGGCGGTCCGCGGCGAAAGTGGCGGAATTGGTAGACGCGCTGGATTTAGGATCCAGTGGGGCAACCCGTGGGAGTTCGAGTCTCCCCTTTCGCACCAGGATTTCGCTCGACGGCTTTGCCTGATATTGCGGTGCGGGCGATATTTGAGGAATCAGTGGCAACGACACAGACAGATACATTGGACGTCTCGGTGGAGGGTCACCGGGGTCTGGAACGGCGGATGACTGTTCGCGTGCCCTCCGCGGAGATCGAGCGTGAGGTGGACACACGGCTCAGAAAGGTCGGCCGCACGGCCCGCTTGAAGGGGTTTCGTCCTGGAAAGGTACCGCCCAAGGTCGTGCGCCAGCGCTTCGGCGGGCAGGTTCGGCAAGAGGTCCTGTCGGATGTGATCCGAGCAAGTTTTGCGCGCGCTGTACACCAGGAGCAGCTAAACCCGGCCGGCGGTCCCAGTATTGAGCCCATTTCCGCCGGACGTGAAGAACACTTCAGCTACCGGGCGACTTTTGAAGTCTATCCGCAGATCAGCCTCAAGCCGACGGAGTCCATAGCCTCTGAGGTTCCCAAGGTAGAGATCGTCGAAGTCGATGTGGACGAGATGATCGAAACGCTCCGGTCGCAGCGCGCGGAATGGCACGAGGTGCAACGCAAGTCGGCCGAGGGCGACCGGGTGGTGGTGGATTTCGCCGGCAAGCTCGGGAAGGAGCCATTCGTCGGAGGCGAGGGCAAGGAGGTTGCCGTGATCGTTGGCTCCGGCCAGTTGGTTGCGGATTTCGACAAAGCCCTTAAACGCGTGGAAGCGGGGCAGAACAAATCCGCCAAGGTGAAATTTCCCAAGGATTACCCCGTGGCAGATCTGGCGGGAAAACGAGCGTTATTCGACATTTTCGTGCATCGGGTGGAGGAGAAACATCTTCCCGAAATCGATTCGGAGTTTCTTGAAGCCATGGGTATTGAAGGAGGCGGCATCGAGGCATTGCGCGAAGAAGTGCACCAGAACATGGAACGCGAACTCAACGAACGCCTCCGGGCGGAGGCCAAGGCCGCCGCGTTCGAAGGCCTGCTGCGAACCAACAAGATCGACGTACCCAAGGTATTGGTGCAAGAGGAAGTCGATTCCAGGCAAGCGGAAGCCATGCGCCGTCTGGGCGTGGAAGATGTTGAAAAAGCGCCGCCCAAGTCCAACTTCGAGGTCGCGGCGCGCCGGCGGGTGGCGCTTGGTTTGCTGGTTATGGAGATGATCAAGACGAACGAGATCGAGCTCGATCATGGCCGGGTGGATGAGCGCATCGGTGAGCTGAGTGCACCTTATGAGGATTCCCAGCGTGTCGCTCAAGCCTACCGGAGCAATACAGAACTCATGGCCCAGGTTGAGTCAGGTGTGCTCGAAGATCAGGTGGCGGAGTACATTCTCGAGCATGGTAAGTCGCGGGAAAAAACCATGGGCTTCAAGAAGTTCATGGGGTAGCCAGTGTTAACGCAGCGGTTCGTCCGCATCAATCTTTTTCTTTGACCGAGGAGTTGCCGGTGAGTACAACGGGTCTCAATCTTGTGCCGATGGTGGTGGAACAGACCGCTCGGGGCGAGCGTGCCTACGATATCTATTCGAGGTTGCTCAAGGATCGTGTGGTCTTCATCGTTGGGGGAGTCGACGACAACGTGGCCAACGTGGTCGTTGCGCAGTTGTTATTCCTGGAATCGGAGAATCCCGATAAGGACATCCACCTCTATATCAACTCGCCGGGCGGCATCATCACCGCAGGCCTGTCAATATACGACACGATCCAGTTCATCAAGCCCGATGTCAGCACGATGTGCGTGGGTCAGGCGGCGAGCATGGGTGCACTCTTGTTGGCAGGCGGGCAGCAGGGTAAACGATACTGTCTGCCGCACTCCCGCATCATGATTCATCAACCCAGCGGCGGCTTCCAGGGCCAGGCGTCCGATATCGACATTCATGCCCGCGAAGTTCTCAAGTTACGCGAGAACTTGAATCGAATATTGTCGAAACACACGGGTCAGACAATGGAACGGATTGCGAAGGACAGCGACCGGGATAACTTCATGGATGGGGCTGCCGCGGTGGAATATGGTCTTATCGACAAGGTTCTCGAGCAGCGAATGTCGGGAGAAAAGCAATAAGCTGTCAAGTTGGTCGATTGAGGTGATTTGAGCTGGCAGGTTGCCAGCCGTTGAGCGCTCAGGACCGGTTGGCTCGCTTGGCAGACGGATCGTTTGAATGCTATAACGCTTTAAGTATGATTTTCGAATGGACTGAGGACGCCCGATGAGTGAAGGTTCTCGCGGCAAGGGCGACAGCGGGAAGCTGCTGTACTGTTCTTTCTGTGGAAAAAGTCAGCACGAGGTGCGCAAGCTTATTGCGGGGCCTTCCGTATTCATTTGCGACGAATGCGTCGAACTCTGCAACGACATCATCCGCGAGGAATTGGATGACCGGGGGGACCGTGGTCGGCCGAAACTGCCGATACCGGGGGAAATAAAGGGCGTGCTCGACGAGTACGTGATCGGTCAACAGCATGCAAAAAAGGTTCTCTCGGTCGCCGTCTACAATCATTACAAGCGGCTTGATCCCCGTGTCGCCGATGCCCGGAGCCGGGACGCTGTGGAACTGGCCAAGAGCAACATTCTCCTCATCGGACCGACAGGATGCGGCAAGACGTTGCTGGCGGAGACACTTGCGCGCCTGTTGAATGTTCCATTCACCATTGCCGATGCCACCAGTCTCACCGAGGCGGGATATGTCGGTGAAGACGTGGAAAACATCATTCAGAAGCTCCTGCAAAAGTGTGACTATGATGTCGAAAGTGCGCAAACGGGAATTGTTTATATTGACGAAATAGACAAGATTTCACGTAAGTCGGACAACCCGTCGATTACGCGTGATGTTTCCGGCGAAGGTG
Organism: Candidatus Rariloculaceae bacterium; assembly: GCA_965237785.1. Taxonomy (GTDB): domain Bacteria; phylum Pseudomonadota; class Gammaproteobacteria; order Steroidobacterales; family Rariloculaceae; genus UBA6522. The sequence continues at coordinate 2,140,074 of OZ250159.1, read as the reverse complement.
TTCAACAGGCGCTTCTGAAGCTCATAGAAGGCACAAATGCCTCCGTGCCGCCCCAGGGTGGCCGAAAGCATCCGCAGCAGGAATTTCTGCAGGTCGATACCTCCAATATCCTGTTCATTTGCGGAGGCGCGTTCTCGGGTCTCGAGAAGATTATTCGCAATCGCTCCCAGAGTGGTGGAATCGGCTTTGTCGCCGACGTCAAGAGTCCGGACAGCGACGAAAATCTGGGCGAGTTGTTGCAGGACGTGGAACCGGAGGATCTCGTCAAGTACGGTCTCATTCCCGAATTCGTTGGGCGCCTGCCGGTGGTCGCCACCCTCGAGGAACTCGACGAGGATGCCTTGGTGGAAATTCTTGTTGAGCCGAAGAACGCGCTCTCCAAGCAGTATCAGAAGCTGTTCGAAATGGAAGATGTCCAGTTGGAGTTCAGGGATGACGCGTTGCGCGCCGTGGCCCAACGCGCCATGCTTCGCAAGACGGGCGCTCGGGGGCTACGGACCATCCTGGAGAACGTGTTGCTTGATACCATGTTCGACTTGCCGTCGATGGAAAACGCCGTCAAGGTGGTCGTGGACGAGGCCGTGGTCATCGGCGAAAACAAACCCTACGTGATTTATCAGTCCAAGGAATCGGTGGCGGTCGGCGACTAGCCCGCATATTTCACCGATCATCTGTCGCGGCCCTCGATCCACTCGCGGCGGCAAGGAACCACAGCGAGAATTGTGCGCTTCGGCTCGCGGCGACGTGCCTGCAATATCGTGCAAGGCTTGAGTATTCACAGTCTCGCCCCCAATATAGGAACGCGTGGCGACAAGCCGCTTGTTTGCAGGAGTTTCACTTGAACGACACCACCGCTTCCAGTCAGACGCGCGCCGAGCGGTTGCCGGTTCTGCCTTTGCGGGACGTGGTTGTATATCCGCAGATGGTAATTCCGCTGTTTGTTGGAAGGGAAAGGTCCGTGGTCGCCATGGACCAGGCCATGACCGCGGACAAGGAAGTGTTACTGGTCGCCCAGACCAGGTTCGACGTGGACGATCCGGGCAAGGACGATCTCTACGAGATCGGCACCGTCGCAACCATTCTGCAGCTGCTGAAGTTGCCGGACGGTACCGTCAAGGTACTGGTGGAAGGCGGTCGGCGTGCACGTCTCGTCGGGCTTGAGATCGGTCCGTGTTTCTCCGCGGAATACGAATTGCTGACCGAGGACGATACCTACGACGAGAAGGAAATGGACGTTCTGTTGAGATCGGTGATCTCGCGTTTCGAGCAGTACGTCAAACTTAACAAGAAGATCCCGCCGGAAATTCTGACCTCACTTCAGGGCATCGACCAGCCCGGACGGCTGGCTGACACTGTTGCGGCTCATATGGCGTTAAAGCTTGTTGACAAGCAGAAGGTTCTGGAGATTTACGACGTTAAGGCGCGGCTGGAGCACGTTCACGGTTTGATCGAAGGTGAAATTGACCTGCTGCGTATAGAAAAACGCATTCGCGGCCGGGTCAAGCAACAGATGGAGAAGAGCCAGCGGGAGTACTACCTGAATGAGCAAATGAAAGCCATTCAAAAGGAGCTGGGTGAAATCGAGGATGCTCCCAATGAACTCGGTGAACTGGAGAAAAAAATAGCCGACGCCGGGATGAGCAAGGAGGGCAAGGAAAAGGTCAGCTCGGAGCTGAACAAGCTCAAACTCATGTCACCCATGTCCGCGGAAGCCACGGTGGTTCGCAACTACATCGACTGGCTGGTGAAGGTCCCCTGGAAAAAACGTACCAAGGTGACCCGTGATCTCGAGCAAGCCGAGGGCGTGCTCGAAGAAGATCACTACGGTCTGGAAAAGGTTAAGGAACGGATTATCGAATACCTGGCAGTGCAGCAGCGCGTGCGCAAACTCAAGGGGCCGATCGTATGTCTGGTGGGGCCGCCTGGAGTCGGAAAAACATCCGTCGGCCAAAGCATCGCTCGCGCCACCAACCGCAAATTTGTTCGCATGTCCCTGGGCGGGGTTCGGGATGAAGCGGAGATTCGTGGACACCGCCGCACCTACATCGGCTCCATGCCAGGCAAGATTGTGCAGAACATGGGCAAGGTCAAGGTCAGAAACCCGCTCTTTCTCCTCGACGAAGTCGACAAGATGTCCATGGACTTCCGCGGCGATCCGTCGTCGGCGTTACTGGAGGTGCTCGATCCGGAACAGAACTCCACCTTTAACGACCACTACCTGGAGGTGGATTTCGACCTTTCCGAGGTCATGTTCGTTTGTACGGCCAACAGCCTGAATATTCCTCCGCCGCTGCTGGATCGCATGGAGGTCATTCGACTGCCCGGGTATACAGAAGACGAGAAGCTGAATATCGCCAAGCGGTACCTTATTCCCAAGCAGATGACGAACAATGGCATTGAAGACCATGAGTTGAGAATTTCGGATTCGGCAATCCTCGATACGATTCGCTACTACACACGGGAAGCAGGGGTTCGGAATCTGGAGCGCGAGTTGGCCAAGATTTGCCGCAAAGTGGTAAAGAAGCTGCTGTTGCGCCCGCGCAGCAGTATCGTGCGGGTCAACCACCGTAACCTGGGCAAATACCTCGGCGTGCAACGCTTTCGCTATGGCCGCGCCGAGGAGAACGATCAGGTCGGCCAGGTCACCGGCCTGGCATGGACCGAAGCGGGCGGGGAGCTGCTGGCTATCGAATCCGCCATCGTACCGGGAAAGGGCAAACTCATTCACACCGGACAGTTGGGCAACGTGATGCAGGAATCGATCCAGGCAGCCATGACCGTGGTGCGGAGCCGCGCGGGCGTACTGGGCATCGACAGCGAGTTTCACCAGACGTGCGATGTCCACATCCACGTTCCTGAAGGCGCGACACCGAAGGACGGTCCCTCGGCCGGAATCGGGATGTGCGCCGCGCTGGTGTCGGCTCTGACCAGGATACCGGCCCGATCCAACGTGGCCATGACCGGTGAAATTACCTTGCGTGGCGAGGTGCTCATGATTGGCGGGCTGAAGGAGAAGCTTCTGGCTGCCCACCGTGGTGGAGTCGATACCGTGCTGATTCCCCGGGAAAACGTCAAGGATTTGGTGGAAATCCCGAAGAATGTGAAGGATAAATTGAAGATCCTGCCCGTCAAATGGATCGACGAGGTATTTGAGCTGGCGCTGCAATACTCTCCGGTGCCGAACCGCGAAAAGCCATCCGCGGGTGAGAAGCGCGAAGCACAGCCCGAAGATCCCGGCGAGAGTGAAGCGATCCTGCCGCACTAGCGGCCTGTCTCACCGATGTTCTACGCTTGCCGCCGATACACTCGCTATTATTTCAGATTCAATTGGTCTCGACATGGTGTAAGCTACGCGTGCTGCGATTTGCACCCCTTACACTTGATCCGGCGGCGCATTGGTTCCGCTATGGGAGGTACTGGTACTTTCGTCGGATTTGAGGCGGTGGATTGACACGCGAAATTCGCAATTGGTATAAAATTCTGCGGGCACGGGTTGCACGCCAGGCGCTTGGGACGTTGGGTGTAGCTCAAAATGACGGCTTTCAGGACGCGTTAATTGGAGTCGGCGCGGGATTTGCGCCAACGTGTTTAATTTGGACTAAAAAGGGAACGGAATGAACAAAGCGGGACTCATCGAGGCGGTTGCAGGGGCGGCTAGTCTTTCTAAAGTTGAAGCAGGTCGCGCGGTCGATGCTGTTGTGACGAGCATTGCCTCGACGTTGCAGAATGGCGAACAAGTTTCAATTGTTGGGTTTGGGACATTTAGTGTGAAGCAGCGGGCGGCGCGCACCGGGCGCAGCCCGAGAACCGGGGAGACCATTCAGATATCCGCCAGAAATGTGCCTGGATTCAAGGCTGGCAAGGCCCTGAAGGATGCCGTAAACTGACCGGATATTGCCCGGGGGCTCTCTCCCGGGGGTGCTTAGCTCAGTTGGGAGAGCGTCGCCCTTACAAGGCGAAGGTCGTGGGTTCGAGCCCCTCAGCACCCACCAGCCGGAGTGGTAGTTCAGCTGGTTAGAATACCGGCCTGTCACGCCGGGGGTCGCGGGTTCGAATCCCGTCCACTCCGCCAATTTATCAACGACAGATTTTCGATGAATCGATTATCTGTTGTTTGTTTTTTACTCGGCGCGAGAGAATCATGCTCCAGCAAATTCGTGAAGGTGTGGGTCGGTGGATCGCGGGGATCATTCTCGCGCTCATAGCGGTGGCGTTCATATTCTGGGGTGTCGACCCGACGATCATGGGCACCACGTTTGCCGCCAAGGTAAACGGGGAGAATATATCGCTCTTCAATTTCGATCGCGCGCTGCAAATTCAGCAGAGCCAATACCAGGAACTCTATCGTCTGGAAATCACCGATGATTTGCAACGGGCTCTGCGGCTTGCGGTTGTTGAGGATTTGATCCGTGGTGAGGCGCTCTCTCAGCGGGTGGCGTCACAGGGCTACCGCGTCTCCGACGAGCGGTTGGCTCAAGCTATTCGCACACGACCGGAATTCCAGGTGAACGGCGAGTTTTCCATGGATGTCTATCGTTCCCAGTTACTGTTTTCAAGCGTGTCGCCGACGGCGTTCGAAGAACAGCAGCGCGAGCAACTGGAGCTCATGGATTTGCAGAACGGCGTTGGCGTATCGGCGTTCTACACGCCCGCGGAATTCGCCCGTTACATCGAGTTGTTTGAGCAGGAACGGGAAGTGGGGTACGCGCTGTTTGCGGTTGATGGCTTTCTGGCCCAGGTTGAACTCGATGAGGCCCAGGTGCTTGCCTACTACGAGGAAAACAAGGACCGGTTCTATTCCGAAGAGAGTGTGGACATCGAGTACATCGAGTTGATACGGGCGGACTATGCCGACGACATCGAAGTCACCGATGAAATTCTCGAAAACTTCTACGAGACAGAGCGATATCGATTCCAAACTGAAGAGGACCGCCGCGCGAGACATATCCTGATTGTTTCGGCGCAGGACGATCCGGAGGCGGAAGCCCGCGCAATGGATGTTGTGGCGCGTCTTGACGCCGGCGAAGCGTTTGAGGACCTCGCCGCCGAACTCTCCGAAGACCCTGGTACCAGCACCCAGGGAGGCGATCTCGGTTGGCTGAGCCGGGGTACGGGGACTTTCCAGGATGCGGTGTTCGCCATGGAACTCGACGAGGTCCGGGGTCCGGTCAAGTCGGAGTTTGGTTACCACGTCATCCGCCTCGACGAGATCCGAGAGGGTGAAGTGCGCTCGTTCGAATCCGTACGGGAGGAATTGACCGAAGACTATCGTACCGGCCGGGCGGAGGAGTTGTTCTTCGCCGCCGCCGAGGAATTGGACGCCGGGGCGTTCGATGCGTTTGACGAATTGGCGAGCGTTGCAGCCGGTATGGATCTTTCGTTGCAGGCCTTTGCGGGGCTCACGCGTTCGGGCTCTGCAAGCCCGTTTGCGGTGACCGAACCGGCGGTTCAGGCGGCGTTCAGCCTGGAAGTGATGGAATTGGGAGAGAACAGCCGGCTCGTCGAGATTCTCGACGATCACGTGGCCGTGCTGCGGGTAAGCGCCCATCATCCACCGCGGGAACAACCCCTTGAGGCCGTGCGAGCCGAGATTGAGGCTGAATTGTCGCGCACCGCGGCGGGAGCCCTGGCCGACGCGGCAGCGGCGGAGTTCTTCGCCCAGGCTGCATTGCTGCCGGCTGCCACGGACCAAGCGCCCGATTCAGAGCCCGATTCCGATCCCGGCACCGGCTCCGAGTCTGATACTGAATCCGATACCGATACCGATACCGAGTCCGGCTCCGGGCCCGTTCCGGAGAATCCTCTGGTCGCACTGGCATCCGAACTCGGCGGCGTGTGGACGGAACGCAGTTGGGTCCGACGCACGGATTTATCCGTACCGGCGGATGTGCTGGCAAGTGTTTTTCGCGCTCGAGCGGATGACGATGGCACCGTGAATCGTCAACAGATTGCAATGGCGAACGGGGACGAAGCCGTGGTACTCATGTACGCGGTACGGCCCGGCAATGCCAACCGGCTGACGAGAGAGGAACTGCAGGCGCGGCTCGCCCAATTGGCTCAATCGACGGCCGGTTTCGAGCTTTCCAGCTACGCGCAGCAGGTCCGCGACGCAGCGACGGTACGGATACCCGACGAGGTGTTGAACCCTCCGCTTTTCTGATCGATACCTGACGTATTTGTCAGATATGCGGGCCAATTTTTCAGGCTATTCGGCGTCCAGGTGCATGCCGACAATGTTATAGCCGGCGTCGACGTAGAGGATCTCTCCGGTAATGCCGCTGGCCAGGTCCGAGACCAGAAAACTTGCGGCGTTGCCCACATCGTCGATGGTTACGTTGCGCCGCAGGGGTGCTGCGTCACTCACGTGGGACAGCATTTTTCGCAAACCCTTTATTCCGGAGGCCGCAAGCGTTCGAATCGGCCCCGCGGAGATGGCATTTACGCGAATACCATCGGGCCCGAGGTCGTGGGCCATGAACCTCACGTTGGCCTCCAGGCTGGCTTTGGCGAGGCCCATGACGTTGTAGCTCGGCAGCGATCGCACTGCCCCCAGATAGCTCAAGGTCAGCAACGACGCCTGCCTGCCCAGCATCATGGGTCGGCCGGCCTTGGCCAGCGCCGCAAAGCTATAGCTCGAAATTTCATGGGCGATGTTGAAGCCCTCGCGGTTGACCGCATCCAGGTAGCGGCCAGCCAATTGATCCGCGGGTGCATAGGCTATTGAGTGCACCAGAATGTCGAATCCGTCCCAGTGTCCTGCGAGCGCGTCGAAGAACCTTTCGATCTGGGCGTCTTCGGCGACGTCCAGCGGCAAGGCGATATGGCTGCCAAGCCCCGCGGCCATTTTCTCCACTCGGCCGCGCAGCTTCTCGCTCTGATAGTTGAACGCCAGTTCGGCGCCCTGGGACCCGAGCGCCCGAGCAACACCCCAGGCGATGGATCGATTGCTGGCGAGGCCGACGATCACGGCTCGCTTCCCGTTCAGAAAGCCCATGCGTTGTCCTCGGGCCAATCGTTGGCGCCGGTGTGCCTTGCGGTGCAATTCACGAGCTTTGCTCGGTGATGTCGATGAACAGGACCAACTGCTGGCCCGGTTGAAGGGTCCGTTCCGGCGACAGATCGTTCCATTGCAGCAAGTCCGCGACGCTGACCCGGAACCGGTTCGAGATTCGATACAGGGAATCGCCCTCGCGCACCGTGTAGACGACACGGCGGATGCGTTGGTTGGCGTCCGGCACAACGACCGCGGAATCGCTCCACACCACCAGTTCCCGGCCGATGCTCAACACATCTTCCGGCGCCATGGCATTCCATCGCGCCAGATCCCCCACCTCGACTGCGTAACGGCGGGATACGCTCCAGAGCGAGTCGCCGGCGCGCACCACGTACGCCTGGCGCCGGTTTGCCTGGAGCCGCTCCTGGACGCGTGCTGCACGCGTGTCCGCCAACGGGGCGTATGCATCCGGGTCGTTCACCACCTGGGGTACCATGAGTTCCTGCCCTATGCGGATCATATCGCTCGGCAGATCATTGATCTCCCGGAGCATGGCGGCTGAGGTCCTGTACTCGACACCAAGATGGCCGAGCGTTTCGCCGGCGCTTACGACGTGCCGGTTCCAGCGTATGCTCGGGAGGCCCGCGGGAGTAGCCACCGCTTCGGCAAGTTTCGCGGCCCTGTCGATGGGTACGATGAGCCGGTGGGGGCCTTCCGGGTCTGTCGCCCATCGGTTGACCCCGGGATTGAGCCGATAGAGTTCATCAGAGCTCATGTCGGCCATTTGCGCTGCCAAGGCCATGTCGACCTGACCGCCGGTTTCGACGGTCTCGAAATAGGGTTCATCCGCGATGACGGGGAGTGACACGCTGTGCCGTGCCGGCGCGGCGACCAGGCGTGACAACGCCAGCAGGCGGGGTACATACGAGCGGGTCTCTACCGGCAGATAGGGTCTGATTCCCCAGAAATCGGTCGGCGCCCCCGCCGCTTCCGCCCGGCGCAGGGCTCTTGCAACGCTGCCGCCGCCGGCGTTGTAACCGGCAACGGCGAGGAGCCAATCGCCGTCAAACCGATCGTGCAATTGTTCCAGGTAGTCGAGCGCGGCTCGAGTGGATTCGAGTACGTCCCGGCGACCGTCATACCACCAGTTTTGTTTCAGGCCCAACTCTCTGCCCGTTCCGGGGATGATCTGCCAAAGACCGGCCGCTTGCCCCTTCGAGTAGGCAAACGGATCGTACGCACTCTCCACGATGGGCAGCAGCGCAAGGTCCAGCGGCATGTCGCGTTGCTCCAGGGCTTCGGCGATGAAGAACAGATAGATTTCGGAGCGGTCAAGGACGAGGTTCAGGTAATCCGCGTTGGCCACGTACCAGTCGAGTTCGCGATCGATCGTTGCGTCCTCGTCCGGCGGCAGCACCAATCCCGCCCTGATCCGGCCGATCATATCCTGCGGTGCTGAACTCGTCGCAGTGGTCGGTCCCTGGGGGCGCGGGCCACGCAATGTCGGTGTATTGGCCGCCTGGGATTCCGCCTGGGTTTGCGGTGGTGGAGGTTCGGCGCTCGCCGGCCTCGCCTGGCCGTCCGTATCGCCGGGTACCACGTTGGTCGTCTGACAACTCGACAGCAAGGCGGCCAGACCGACCAGCGCCGCGGTGCCTGCGGTCCGGGTATCCAGGCGCCGGGCGGTTACTGCCCTGGCAACGTGAAGCTCGCGCCGAACGGTTATGTTCATAAAAATCAATCTTGCTAGCGTGCCACGGGTCCCTATGCTACCGATTGGTATGCTGTGTGCAAGCATTTGGCTTACTTGAGGCCGGCACTGCCTTCGGATTCGAATCGAGAAACCGCATCCCTGTGAAGTGCATTGGCCGGGATGGGAAGCACGATCCGGCGGATGTGCTATTTTCGCCCGCGGCGATTGACTCGCTGTGGGCCGTGATTCAGAGTGAACGGCGTGAATCGGACACCCTTGGATGACGGCTGGCTCAGTACGCCCCTTGGGCAGCGTTGCCTCGTGGCGGAGCAACAACTGGTGAGCGCGGCGTTGGAGCAGGTGTTCGGCGAGCAGTTCCTGCAAATCGGCCTCTGGGGCCGCGAAGACGCCTTCATCCGTTACGCACGCACGCAACGGACCGCGCTCGTTGACTGGCGTCCCGGCATCGGAGCCCAGCTACTTTCGGACACGCATGCACTTGCGATCGCAACGGGTTCCGTCGACGCGGTATTGTTGCCCCACACATTGGAGTTGGCGCCGTCACCCCATGCACTGCTCAGGGACGTGGGCCGTATCCTGCGCGCGGACGGCCGGGTCGTGGTGTTGAGCTTCAATCCAACCGGTCTCTGGGGCTTGCGGCAGGTATTGTCCTCCCGGGGTTACCCGCCTGGACACCGCCGTCCCATACTGGAGTCCCGCTTGCGGGATTGGTTGCAACTCCTGAGCTTTGACGTCGATAACCGTGCGCGTTATTGCCATACGCTGCCGCTTGAGAGTGTCCGCCGGTTCGCCGATTTTCCCCGGGAAGAATGGGCGAGACGATGGATGCCGATGCTCGGTGGCGGCTACCTGGTGAGCGCACAAAAGCGCGTACATCCGATGACGCCAATCAGGCCGATCTGGCGCCGTCGGCGGCTCAATGCGGTCGGCGGATTGGTGGAACCCACGACGCGGTCGCCGCATGCCTTCCGGCCCCAATGAAGGTTGTGATCATGCACACGGATGGAGCATGTCGCGGCAATCCGGGCCCCGGCGGGTGGGGAGCGATTCTTCGATATGGCGATCATGTGCGCGAGTTTCAGGGTGGCGAACCCGAGACCACGAACAACCGCATGGAACTGACGGCGGCAATCGAGGGGCTTGCCGCATTGACGCAGCCTTGCCGGGTGGAGTTGTATACGGATTCACGCTATGTACGCGACGGCATCACCGTGTGGCTGCCCGAATGGCGCCGGCGCAATTGGCTGACGCGCGCCAAAAAGCCGGTAAAGAACAAGGATCTATGGACACGGTTGGCCGATCTGGCGGAACGTCACGATGTAGATTGGCGTTGGGTCAAGGGGCACGCGGGTAACCCCGGCAACGAGCGCGCCGACGCGTTGGCGAACAAGGGCCTTGACCAGGCGATGTCCCGGGAGATGAATCGCTGATGCGACAAGTGGTGCTGGATACGGAAACGACCGGGCTGGAACCTGAGGCCGGGCATCGAATCGTCGAGATCGGCTGCATCGAGTTGGTCAATCGGCGGCCCACGGAGCGGACGTTTCACCGCTACCTGAACCCGGACCGCGCCGTGGATGCCGGAGCCTCCGAGGTGCACGGGATCGACGCAGAATTTCTCGCGCAACAACCGAGGTTTGAAGAGGTGGCGGCGGAATTCCTGGAGTTCGTCGATGGCGCCGAACTGGTCATACACAATGCCGAGTTCGATGTCGGGTTCATCAACCACGAGTTGAAACGGTTGGGGAGCGGGACGCAGGATATCGCGGAGCATTGCCGGATTCTGGATACGCTGGCGTTGGCACGGCGGCTGCATCCAGGTCAGCGCAACAATCTTGACGCGCTCGCCAGGCGTTACCAGGTGGATAACTCCATGCGCGAGCTCCACGGGGCGTTACTCGACGCGGGAATTCTGGCCAATGTTTACTTGGCCATGACGGGTGGTCAGGTCAGTTTGTCGCTGGACGGAGAGGCGGACCGGGACGGGGCCTCGAACTCGGCGATGACGCGTATCGACCGGGACGGTCTGAAGCTCGCCGTGGTCGCTGCGACGGCGGAGGAAACCAGGGCCCATCGGGCAATGCTCGAGCGATTGGCGCAGTCGAGCGGCACGCCAACCCTGTGGGAGGAGTTGGAATCGCCTGACTCCCGATAAGTTTCCGTGCCGCCGGAACCTGTGCGCCGATGGGCCTTTGCAGCCCATTCGTTGAACGGCTAAGATTCGCCCCTTTGTCGCGCCCAAACATCCACAAAGCGAGGCTCCATGGAAACACTAACGTTTACGACCGAGATGCTTGTTTCGGGTATCGTTCTGGCAGTCACGTTCACCGCTATCTTCACGGAACAGCTCCACGGATTCGAGCGATCCAAGGTCGCTGCCGCGGGCGCCGTTGCCATGATCATCGTGGGACAGATCTTCGGATTCTATTCCCCGATGGATGCGGTCGAGGCGGTGGACTGGAACGTCATCTTTCTGCTGGCGGCGATGATGACCATCGTATCCATCATGATCCCCACCGGCGGATTCAACTGGATGGCGTACAAGATCGCGGCCTTGAGCCGGGGCAGGCTGTACCTGATGCTGGTCATGCTGGGAACGGCCGTCACGGTGCTGTCGCTGCTGCTGGATAACGTGACGACCGTGGTGATCTTCGGGCCGCTGATCATTCTCATCGCCCAGGCGCAGAAAATCTCCCCGATCCCCTACCTGCTGGCGGCGGCGCTGCTATCGGATACCGGCGGCATCGCAACGCTGGTGGGCGATCCGCCGAATATCATGATCGGCTCGGCCGCGGATATCAGTTTCAATACCTTCGTCGTTCACATGGGCCCCATCACGCTGGTCTCGTGGCTTGTGGCACTGGTTTTGCTCAAGTTCCTGTTTAGAAAGGAATTGGCGCAAACGCCGGCCGATTCGACGCTGGAGGTGGTGGAGATCAAGGATCCCAGGTTGTGGAAGGGGTCGATCGCGATCCTCTGCATCATGGTGGTGTTTTTCATATTGCACAACGCGTTGCACTGGGAGCCGTGGTTCGTCGCCGTACTGGGCATGACCGGGTTGGTCTTCGTATCCCGCAAGCTGGTGATGGATGCGGCCATGGAGCATGTGGAAATCACCTTGCTGATGTTCTTCCTCGGTCTGTTCATGATCGTCGGCGGGGTGGAACACAGCCAATTTCTGCAGTGGATCGGCCAGGGCATAACGCCCTTTGTCGTGTCCGACCTGCTCATGGCCACCATCGCGCTCATGTGGGTGGGCGCTTTCCTCTCGGCGGCCATCGACAACATACCCTTTACGGCGGCAATGATTCCCATCATCCTGGGAATGGAAACACAGGGCATCAACGTGGCTCCGCTCTGGTGGGGTCTCGCCATGGGCGTCGGATTGGGCGGCAACGGGACCCATATCGGCTCCACGGCCAATGTGTTCATCGTCACGATTTCCGAGCGTCTGGCCCGCGAGCAGAACGATCGAAGTCTGGCCATCACCCCGGGGTTATGGTTCAGAAAGGGCAGTCCCGTCATGCTGGTTACGTTGGTTGTTTCCACCATTGTGTTCTGGCTGTTCTTCGATTTCTTTACGCAGCCGGTCAACTAGGGTCTGTTAGAGCTATCCGAGATAGCACTGTTGGGCCTGTCGCACCGCCAGGGCGGCGGTCGAATCCGCGTCCGTGGAATCGCCGCCGTCGTGCACAGTCTTCGGGGGTGTTGATGATTGATGCAGTCGAAGTGAACCGGCGATCATGAAGCTGCTGGTAACCGGTGCGGCCGGCTTTATCGGTTTTCACACATCCCGGGTGCTGCTTGAGCGCGGCGATGAAGTCGTCGGTGTCGACAATCTCAACGAGTATTACGATATCCGGTTGAAACATGCCCGCCTTGACATCCTGAAGGGGGCGTCGCGATTTCGTTTCGTTCGCCTGGACCTTGCCGACCGGGATCGGATGGCGGAATTGTTCGCCGCCGAGAAATTCCAACGTGTGGTCCATCTCGGCGCACAGCCCGGGGTCAGACACAGTATTGAAAATCCCTTTCCCTACATCGATAGCAATGTTCTCGGTACATTGGCCGTGCTCGAAGGATGCCGTCACACGCAGGTCGAGCACTTGGTTTACGCTTCCACCAGTTCGGTATACGGTGCGAATACGCGAATGCCCTTTTCCGAAAGCCAAGGCGCAAATCATCCACTGTCACTCTACGCGGCCACAAAAAAATCCGCTGAGATGATGGCGCATAGCTACGCAAGCCTTTACGGATTGCCGGCGACGGGTTTGCGGTTCTTTACGGTCTACGGTCCGTTTGGGCGACCCGATATGGCGCTGTTCCAGTTCACCGGGAATATCCTCGAAGGCCGTCCCATCGACCTGTTCAATTACGGTAACCATCGTCGTGACTTCACCTATGTTGACGATGTCGTGCGCGGCGTGGTCGCCGTGCTGGACCGCGCCCCTGAGGCCAATCCTGATTGGGACGCAGAGGCGCCCGACCCATCCACCAGCCGCGCACCGTACCGGCTCTATAACATCGGCGCCCAACGGCCGGTAGACTTGGCCCGCTACGTTGAGGTATTGGAGGAGTGCCTCGGGCGAAAAGCCAAGATAAATCTGTTGCCCATGCAGCCTGGCGACGTTCCGGATACCTGGGGCGATGTCACTGAACTTGCAGCCGATTTCGGCTATCGGCCGACGACCTCGGTGGAGGAGGGCGTGAAGCGCTTTGTCGAGTGGTATTTGGAATTCTACGAGGTCGGCTCGCAACGGCCGCCAAAATCGGGTTGATTGAACATGCTCGGGACTAATTCATGAGTGGAGAAGCGTACGGTCCCCGCAGCGAAGCCTGGGCGGCGCTGCAACGGCGTGCCGATGGACTCAGGCGCAAGCCGATTGCCGGTCTATTCGATGCGGATCCGAACCGCGCTCTGGCATTCTCCGTCGAAGCGGAGGGATTGTGGCTGGACCTCAGCCGGCAGCGGCTCGATTTGCGCGCCTTGAAGCTGCTGCTGAGGTTGGCCGAGCAAACTCGACTGCCCGACTGGACCGAGCGCATGTTTCGTGGCGATCGTATCAACAACACTGAGGACCGCGCCGCCTTGCACATCGCGTTACGCCGTCCGGCCGACCAACCCCTGAATTTGGATGGCGAGGACATCATGGTCCGTGTTGAGGCGGAGCGCGCGAAAATGCGCGCGCTGGCTGACGCGTTACATGGTCGGTCGTTGCTGGGCTATACGGGCAGGCCCGTTACCGACATCGTCAATATCGGCATCGGCGGCTCCGACCTTGGAGCGGACATGGCGGTGGAAGCGCTTGACGCCTATCGCATGCCAGGACTGGGTGTGCGCTTCGTCTCCAATATCGACGGTGTTCAAGCGGCCCGGGCGATGCGGGCCGTCGATCCGGAGACGACGTTGTTCGTCGTTTGTTCCAAGACCTTCACGACGCTGGAAACGTTGACCAACGCCCAGGCGATCCGGGAATGGTTGATGCAAAAGGGCGGGGCGGCGGCAGTGGCCGCGCAATTCGTTGCCGTATCCACCAACCACGCGGCGATGGATGCATTCGGCATCGCGCCCGACCGCCGCCTGGAATTGTGGGATTGGGTGGGGGGACGCTACTCGTTGTGCTCGGCCGTGGGGCTGGTACTTGCCATGGCGATCGGCTGGAGACATTTTGCCGCGTTCCTGGCTGGCGCGCATCGGCTCGACGAGCATTTCCGCACGGCGCCCTTCGAGCGAAATCTACCGGTTCTGCTGGCACTCGCCGGTGTCTGGAACCGGAACTTCCTGGGCGCCGGCAGTCACGCCGTGTTGCCCTACGATCAACACCTGCATCGGCTTCCGGCTTACCTTCAGCAACTGGAGATGGAGAGCAACGGCAAGTCCGTGCGCCGCGGCGGTGAGCCCGTGGAGTGTGCCACGGCGCCCATTATCTGGGGCGAACCCGGTTCCAACGCGCAACATTCCTTCTACCAGCTGCTGCACCAGGGAACCGACCCGGTTTCCGTGGATTTTCTCTTGCCCACCGAGTCGCGGGTAGGCTGCCGGGAACAACAGCATCTCGCCGGCCTCAATTGTCTCGCCCAGGCCTGGGCCCTGGCTGCGGGGAATCCGGCGGGAGAAGACGCCGGTCCCCATCGACACTATCCTGCAAACCGGCCGAACAGCCTGATTCTCTTTCCCCGGCTGGACCCCGCCACCCTGGGCAAATTGATTGCCCTGTACGAGCACAAGGTGTTCGCCCAGGGAGTGATCTGGGATGTCAACAGCTTCGATCAATGGGGTGTGGAACTGGGTAAACGACTGGTCTCCGAACTGCATGACTCCGGAGCGGCTGAGAGCTTGCCGCCGATTATTGCTTCCGCGCTCCGCCGGTGGCGGGCCTGGCGTGCGTGAATCGAGCAGCGGCATGGATTTCATTGATCTCAAGACTCAGTACCGGCGGCTTCGCGAACCGATCAACCGGCGGATCCAGTCGGTCCTCGACCGGGCGCAATTCATCCTCGGCGCCGAGGTCGAGGAACTTGAGGAGAGGTTGGCGAGCTTCGTGGGTGCGAGGCACTGCGTGGCCGTATCCAGCGGCACCGATGCGCTCTCGATCGCGCTGATGGCATTGGACATAGGGCCCGGCGACGAAGTCGTCACAACGCCCTTTACCTTCATCGCTACCGGCGAGGCCATTGCCCTCGTCGGCGCGAAGCCGGTCTTTGTAGATATCGACCCGAGCACCTACAACATCGACCCGCCACTCATCGCGGCTGCGATCACCGGACGATCGAAGGCGATCATGGCGGTCTCTCTGTTCGGCCAATGCGCCGACTTCGATCGAATCAACGCGATTGGCGCCGATCGCGACGTGGTCGTGATCGAGGATGCGGCGCAGAGTTTTGGCGCCCGGTACAAGGAGCGTTCGTCCTGCGGACTGAGCACGCTTGCCGCTGCATCGTTTTATCCGTCGAAACCCCTGGGGTGTTACGGCGACGGCGGCGCCGTATTTGCTTCCGAGGCTACGCTGGCAAGGCTGGCCAGGGAGATTCGGGTTCATGGGCAGGATCGAAGCTACCATCATCCCCGCGTGGGAATTAACGGGCGAATGGATACGCTCCAGGCGGCCGTTTTGCTGGCAAAACTCGATATTTTTGCGGACGAAATCGTCGCGCGGGAGCGACTCGCCGGGCGTTACGCGGCGCTGATCGAGGAGGCCTTTGACGATGCTGAGGCCGGCTTGAAGATCCACCCACCGTACGTGGAGCCGGGCAATCGATCGGTCTTCGCCCAATACACCGTCGAAGTGCCCGATCGAGAGGCGGTACAAGCGCGCCTGCGGTCGCAAGGCATACCCACGGCAGTTCACTATCCCGTACCGTTGCATCGGCAGCCCGCGTTCGAGGCGCTCGACACCGTGCCGGCTTTGCCGGTTGCGGAGGCCGCGGCCCAACGTGTCATCAGCCTGCCGATGCACCCTTACCTGTCCGAGGACGAGCAGGTTCTTGTGATCGGTGCGCTGCGGGATGCGGTGTACGCAGGGCAATAGGATGGTGGGCGATGCTGGGATTGAACCAGCGACCTCTCCCGTGTGAAGGGAGCGCTCTCCCGCTGAGCTAATCGCCCCGAAATACCCTGACAGCCTGCGCCATTTTCATCCAGGAGGCCGGGCATGGCAAGCGTGCCCGGTGTGCCGACTGGCCTCGTCGCGCGCGGTATACTCGCGTCCTTGTTTTAAGCGGTCGTTCTGAGCGGATTTCCATGCGCATCACTATCTTCGGTTCCGGTTACGTGGGGCTGGTTACCGCTGCCTGTCTCGCCGAGACCGGTAATCGCGTTCTATGCGTAGACATCGATACCGCCAGGATCAACGGACTTCAACGCGGCGAATTGCCCATTTACGAACCCGGGCTCGCGGGTCTTCTGAAGCGCGGCAGCCAGGCGGGCCGATTGCATTTCACCAGCGACGTGGCGCGCGGCGTGGACTACGGTCCGTTGCTGTTCATCGCGGCCGGCACTCCCCCTCAAGAGGACGGCTCCGCCGACCTGCGGCATGTATTGGGTGCGGTCCGTTCGATCGGCGAGCACATGCGTGAGTACCGGATCATCGTCGGCAAGTCCACCGTGCCCGTCGGTACGGCAGATCAGGTGCGCGTCACGCTCGGGAATGCTCTGCGTGAGCGTGGCGTCTCGGTGGGTTTCGACGTGGTGGCCAATCCCGAGTTCCTGAAGGAGGGCTCCGCGGTTGACGATTTCACGAAACCGGAACGCATCGTCATCGGCACGGACAACGAGGAAGTCGCAACGTTGCTCCGAGGGCTGTATGAGCCATTCAATCGCAGCCACGATAGGGTCATTGTCATGGATGCGCGTTCCGCCGAACTAACGAAGTATGCAGCCAATGCGATGCTCGCGACCAAAATCAGTTTCATGAATGAACTGGCGAACCTCGCGGAACGCCTCGGTGCGGATATCGAACACGTTCGCGTGGGCATCGGTTCGGATCCGCGGATAGGCTATGACTTTATCTATCCGGGATGCGGCTTTGGCGGTTCGTGCCTGCCGAAGGATCTCAAGGCACTGACGGCATCGTCGGCTGCCGTCGGCCACGAAATGAAGCTTCTGAATGCCGTGGCGCAGGTCAATCGGCGCCAGCAGCTTATCTTGTACGAAAAGATAGCTGCGTATTTCGGCGAACAGTTGGCGGGCAAGGTGATCGCGCTTTGGGGATTGTCATTCAAACCGAATACCGACGATATGCGGGAAGCATCCAGCCGGGTGCTGATGGAGGCGCTTTGGGAGGCCGGCTGTACGGTGCGCGCCTACGATCCCGTGGCGATGGACGAGGCACGGCGTCGGTACGTCGATCGCACCGAACTCGTCCTGTGCCCGACTGCTGAGGACGCCTTGACGGGGGCCGATGCGCTGGCAATCGCCACCGAGTGGCGAGAGTTTCGCAGTCCCGACTTTGACCTCATGAAATCTTCCCTGCGAACCCGGGCGATCTTCGACGGTCGCAACATCTACGAACCGGCGCAGTTGCAGCGATTCGGCTTGAAGTACTACGGCGTTGGCCGGGGCGAGTCCGTCGACGCCGCGGGTTGAAGTCCTGTCGGGCTTGCGGCGACCGTCCGCGGACTATCCGGACCGCGCCATTCGCGCCTGTACGTATTCCACCGCCTTTTCCAGGCGCCGCAGTGTTTTCTCCCGGCCGATGAGAGCCAGGGTCTGTCCGATCCCGGGGGAAGCGGCGTCTCCGGTGACGGCAACCCGAAGCGGCTGAGCAACCTTGCCCATCTTGATTTGCAGTTGTTCGGCGACCGTCTCCACGACGGCTTGAGTGGAGTCGACTGACCATTCACCAAGATCTCCAAGGTTTTCCTGGAGACGCAGCAAAACGGGCAACGCAACGCCGCGCAGGTGCTGTTTTGCGGCCTTCGGTGCGTAGGTCTCCGGCTCTCTGTAGATGAACCGACTCTTCTCGGCCATCTCGGCCAAAGTGGTCGCTCGATGGCGCTGTACTTCAACGAGTTCTTCCAGCGGGGGGCCGGCCAGCATGTCGTCGCCGTCGAGGAACTCGGCCAGCAGGGGCGCGAGGCGGGAGCTCGGCGCGCGCTTGAGCCACTGTTCGTTGACCCAGAGGCACTTGTCCGGATCGAAGCTCGCCGCGGACTCGTTGACCTGATCGAGGCTGAACGCCTGGATCATCTCGTCGACATCGAAGAGTTCCTGGTCGCCATGGGACCAACCGAGACGAACGATGTAGTTGAGAACGGCTTCCGGCAGGTAACCGGCCGCTTTGTAATCCAGCACACTCACCGCTCCGTGGCGCTTGGACAGCCGGCTGCCGTCGGCGCCCAGGATCATGGGCAGGTGCGCGAACTCCGGCGGACGCAGATTCAGCGCGGCCATGATGTTGATTTGCCGCGGTGTGTTGTTGAGATGGTCGTCGCCCCTGACAACATGGGTGATCCCCATCTCGGCATCGTCAATCACGACTGAAAAGTTGTAGGTGGGAACGTTGTCGGAGCGCAGGATCACCAGATCGTCCAACTCGGAGTTCTCAAAGACCACCTTGCCGCGGATTCGATCATGAACTCGCACGCGACCGCTCGCAGGCGTCTTGAAGCGCACTACGGCGTCCGCATCGGGGACGGCCGCCGTGCGTGACCGGCAGCGACCGTCATAGCGCGGCTTCAAGCCGCGCGATCGCTGTTCTTCGCGCATCGCGGCGAGGTCTTCGCGGCTGCAGTAGCAACGGTAGGCGAGATCGGCATCCAGGAGCTGTTGCGCGATCGCGCGATGGCGCTCCAGGCGGTCTGTCTGAAGGTAGGGGCCTTCATCCGCATCCAGGCCAAGCCATGACATGGCTTCAAGTATCCGGTCGATGGATTCCCGCGTGGATCGTTCGGTGTCGGTGTCTTCGATCCGTAGCACGAAGGCGCCGCCGTGGCGTCGTGCCAGGAGCCAGTTGAAGAGCGCCGTTCTTGCTCCGCCGATATGCAGAACACCGGTGGGGCTTGGCGCAAAGCGCGTACGCAACGTCATGAATCTTGCACCTTGAGATAGTTTGGTCGGGCGAGCCGGTCGTGGGGTCCAGCGATAGTCGTCTTCAGGGACGGGTTAGTTGGTGGGAATGGCGCCCAACGCCATGATTTCCTGGCCGTCGCCAAGGGTGATCCTGGCCGTATTCGCCACGGTCGGCATCGACACAACGGTGAGTACGCAGATTGCGACGGCCACTTGGAGCACTCTTTGCACCCGTGTTTCTCCTCTCGGCGTAATCTTTCAGCAATTTTCGCGATCTGGATTGATTGAGTTTCGCGCAAACCAAAGCATCGATTGTACCGTAGCCACCAAATTTCGGGTTGTCGTGCCTGTGTCGCCATGTATGACCCCGGTGCCCGCCGTCATTCGCGAATTTCAACCGGTCGAATGACTGAACCGTTGCCCATGCTGTTCCTGTGTTCCAAGGCGCCGCTGAGGACATAGGTAATGATCTCCATGTCCCGATGGCCGTGCATTTGTTGTTTCCCACGTAATTTGACTTTGGATTTGCCGGTTTATTTCTGAGGCATTCGCGAGTTTTTTTCGCATTACGTCTTCTTTGTCAGAGGGTTGCGTATCGAGCGGTCATGATTGGGTTCGGGTTGGCGGACAGGGGCCGGAGGGTGATTTCTCATTGCCGTGCAGGCGCTCGGCGATGAGCGCTGGGGTGGACGGGGGGCGTTCGAGTCGCTCAGAACGGCCGGTCGGTGTGCTCGTGGAGGGGGTCGAGCCGTGGGCATGGGGCGAGGCGTTGGCGCAGAGCCTGTCGCCGATGCATCTGCATGGCAACTATGAACTGACTCGACGTGCTTCCTTCGCGAGCGAGCGTTCGAGTCGCTCTGCGAGCCAGATCTTGATGACGGATTGCCGAGCGACACCGAGACGTCTTGCTTCCTTATCGAGTGCTTCGACCATCCAGACAGGGAAGTCAACGTTGACTCGATGTGCTTCCTGGTTGATACGTCGCGCCTTCGAATGATCCAGGTTACCTGTCACGTCTTTGCCTGCGTCAAAGTCGCTGTCGAATTCTGTGGCCTTCATACAATGTCACCTCTTCAATGCGTGATCGTCGAAACGAGATGATGCGGGTAACCCCATTTCGATAGGTTACGACCGCCGACCAGTGCTTGTCCCCGATTTTTCCAATCAACAACCACCGAGGCTCGTCCTCCGTTCTGGCTGGAATTTCCAGCAACTCCGGGTCGTTCCAGAGTGCCTGAGCCTGCTCGAAGTCAATTCCGTGCTTGGCTTGGTTGCTCGCGCTCTTTCGAGCATCGGACTCGAATTTCATGTCGGTATAGAGAATATACAATTATCATACATTTCACACTCGGCTGCATGACTTCGGTTGCCTGGGAGTCGGATCGGGCTCGGCGCAAGCCGTAGATCGGCACCCGGACATTCCGCGAGTCGGCTTGCAACCTTGCTGTCTTTGCGGCGGCTCAGGTATGGGAGCGCCTGGTCACATGTCGAAAAGCAGGAGCTCGCTGTTCTGCAGGCCGGTCATTGCGAGTTCGCCGGTGTTATCGATGGCCGCGCAATCACCGGCGGCGAGCTGTTGGTCGCCGATCCCGACGGCGCCCCGGGCGACTTGAAGCCAGGCTTTGCGGCCGGTGTGTAGTTCCTGCGTGACAGTCTCACCCTTCGGGAGCAGGGCGGCATAGAGGTCCACGTCCCTGTGGATGGTGACGGAACCGGCGCGGCCATCCCGCGAGCCGATCAGCAGAAGCTTGCCGCTACCTATTTCGTCGCCAAATGCCTTCTCCTCGTAGCCCGGCGTGAGCCCGGCCCGCTCCGGCAATATCCAGATCTGCAGCAGATGCAGCAGGTCGGTATCGGAGTTGTTGAATTCACTGTGCATTACGCCCGTACCGGCCGTCATGCGCTGTACCTCGCCAGGACGGATCACGGAGCCGTTGCCCATGCTGTCCCTGTGTTCCAAGGCGCCGCTGAGGACATAGGTAATGATCTCCATGTCCCGATGGCCGTGCGTTTCAAATCCCTTTCCGGGTTGTATGTAGTCCTCGTTGATGACGCGCAAGGGTCCAAAACCCATATGCCGAGGATCGTAATAGTGGCCGAAGGAAAACGTGTGGTAGCTGGTCAGCCACCCAAGGTTTGCGAGTCCCCGCTCGTCGGCGCGCCTGATCTCCAACATTGTGCGTACTCCTGGAATCCAGGGTAAGGTGGCGTCCCCAAGGGGATTCGAACCCCTGTTGCCGCCGTGAAAGGGCGGTGTCCTAGGCCTCTAGACGATGGGGACGTCGAAGTACCGGCAATTTAGTCGAACTCGGGATGGTGGTGGAGCCAGGCGGGATCGAACCGCCGACCTCTACAATGCCATTGTAGCGCTCTCCCAGCTGAGCTATGGCCCCGATATCCTGCCGCGCGAGCGTAATGACTGCCCGCTGGGGTGTCAAGATTGTGTCACGCGATGTCACGCGAGATACCCCGCGCGTACGACTGACTTCCCAAGGCTCGGCGCGTTTGCGAGTATTCCCGCATGATTTCGCAACGCGTATGGGCCGGCGAGCGCGGCGGCCAAGCGGTGTGCCATGCCGGAAAATGACAACCTCGCCCTTCACGGGCTCATCCTGGCCGGCGGGCGAAGCCGGCGGATGGGCGAGGATAAGGGGCTGATCGCTTACCATGGAGAGCCCCAGGTGCTGTGGCTAGCCAGGATGCTCGCGGAGTTCTGCGCATCGGTCCGAGTATCCATCGGTCCGCGGCAACGCGGGCTGAGTGGTTACGCGTCCGTCGCGACCGTCATCGATCGGGAGCCTGGCCGGGGGCCTGCCGGCGGGCTGATCTCCGCCTGGAGGGCGGATCCCGACGCGGCCTGGCTACTCGTCGCCGTCGACTTGCCCTTGCTGGATCGCGCGACTCTCAGCGCGTTGACGTCCGGCCGTTCCCGGGCGCACCTGGCGACCGCGTTTCGTCATCGAGACGGCACGTTCGAGCCGCTCTGCACAATTTGGGAGCCCGCGGCCCGGGACGAGTTGGAACGGCGCCTGGAACGCGGGGATGCGTCCCTGCGGCGCTTGTTGGAAACAGGCCCCGTTCGGGTGTTGGAACCGCCGACCGCGGAAGCGCTGCGAAGCATCGATGCGCAGGCTGATCGCAAGCGGGTTCGGCGCCGCCTTCAGGACCGGCACTAAGTTTTCAGCGCGACTCGATGAACGCCAACATCTGCTTGCCGATCAGCGTTTCGTCGCTGGAGTTGATATGCCGAATGAGGCTCCCGTGGTCGTGCTCAATACCTTGCATCACGGTAGGCAATGACCCGTCCTGCTTGTAGACCGCTCCGAAACAGGCGGTAGTTCGCGGAGAGACGTCAATTTTCCGTAGCGCTCGGCCGAACTGTTGACGATGGCGCATTTGTGGTGCTCCCCCAGCGCGGTTTCGATCCCGGCCGAAGCACCACTTCCCTGCCATCGGCGAACAATATATTACTCGCATGGATGCTGTGACTGCCGTCCCTGGCAGGGAATCCAGCCAATTTGATGCGTTGGCCGATGCGGAGGGCTTCCGGCTGGATCGTCCGGCGTTCCATGCCGCCGGGGGAATTGGACTCGATGCTCCAGATATCGCCGCCGCTGGTGCGAATGCGAATACCAATGTGTGGGTTTTGCCAATGAAGCTCGACAACCTCGCCCTCGATCTCGGACACCTGGCTGGTGTTGTAGTCATAGGCGAAGGTGTGATGACCGAGCGCCGTCCAGGATAGAAGGGTCGTAGCGGACACGGCCAGTGCGCAGGATATTAGGCATAGTCGCCGAACGTTGGACCTATTCACTGCCAGCCTCACTTGAATTTGAGTTCCTCAGTCTCCAGCCAAAGTATTCAACCTGCCTGCTGCCGCCACCCATCTACCCGCCGACGAATCGCTACGGGCAATTTCATGCACGGTTGGTTACACTTCGCCCGCGCTGAATTCAAAGTATAACGTTCCAAATGGCAGTTGCCGAAAATCAAGCAATCCCCGGTTTGCTGGCGCCCGACGAGCCCGCTCCCTATGAAGTCATCCAGGCTGACTCCGACCGTCCCGTGGTGCTGGTATGCGACCATGCCAGCTGCAGGTTGCCCCGGTTTCTCGGCACGCTGGGGATCCCGGAGAGCTACCTGGAGGACCACATCGCCTGGGATATCGGCGCCGCCGCGGTGACGCGCATTCTCTGCCGGCGTCTGCGGTGCGGCGCCGTGTTGGGCAATTACTCCCGCTTGGCGGTGGACCTGAATCGGGATTTGCAGGATCCCACCGCGTTCCCGACGCTCAGTGACGGCGTATTGATCCCCGGCAACCTGAATCTCGGCGCGGCGCAACGCGCCGAACGCGCCAGAGCATTGTTCGATCCCTACCATGCGGCGCTGCACCAGGCGACCGAAGCGTTGACCTCCGTCGAACAGCGCCCGGCCATGATTGCCATCCACAGCTTCACGCCTCATCTGCATGGCTTGCGTCGACCCTGGGACATTGGTGTGCTCTGGGATGCCCATGCGCGTTTGCCGTTGCGGTTGATGGCGGAATTGCGGGCCATGGGCGGAATCCGCGTCGCCGACAACATGCCGTACTCGGGCCGACACCCGGCGGACTTCACGTTGGACCATCACGCCGAGCCCGCGGGTCTTGCGCACGCCGGCATCGAAATTCGCCAGGATCTGATCGCCGATCCCGACGGCCAGGCGCATTGGGGTGAAAAATTGGCCCGGGCGCTGGAGGCGGTGCTCAGAGATGAAGGTCTGTATTGCCCTGTACCGGGTCAATCGATGGAGAATTGAGCATGCAAAAGCCATCGTTCACCCTGGGGATTGAAGAAGAATACTTGTTGGTCGACCGCGATTCGCGGGACTTGGTCACCACCATGCCGGCCTCCATGTTGGAGGAATGCGCGGATCGCTGCCGCGATCAGCAGGTCAGTCCCGAACTGCTTCGGTCGCAGATCGAGGTCGGTACCAGGGTCTGCAACAATATGGCCGAAGCTCGGCAGTCCCTCTCCGAGTTGCGTAATGTGGTGGCCGAGGTCGCCGCCTCCCATGGGCTCGCACCCATCGCGTCATCCTCGCACCCGTTCGCTCGGTGGATTCAGCAGAAACATACCGAGAAGCCTCGATACGCGGCGCTGTATGCCGAGATGCAGACCGCTGCCCGTCGGCTCCTGATCTGCGGCATGCACGTGCACGTGGGCATCGACGACGACGAACTGCGAATCGACCTCATGAACCAGTTCAGCTACTTTCTCCCGCATTTGCTCGCGCTGTCGTGTTCCTCGCCGTTCTGGGAGGGCAAGGATACCGGCCTGAAGTCCTATCGCTTGACCGTATTCGATGCGGTGCCGCGTACAGGTCTGCCCGAGCGATTCGACAGCTACGCGGAGTACAGCCGGCACATACGCGTCCTGGTGGACGCCGGGCTGATTCCCGATTCGACAATGATTTGGTGGGATCTGCGTCCCAGCGCTCGATACCCGACGCTTGAGTCGCGCATCATGGACGTTTGCACGAACATGGATGACGCCTTGTGTCTGGCCGCACTGACCGCCTGCATGTTGAGAATGCTTTACCGGCTGCGTACCAACAACCAGCGTTGGCGTATGTATTCTCGATTGATGTTGAACGAGAACCGCTGGCGCGCGATGCGCTACAGTATCGACGAAGGGCTCATTGATCTCGGACGCGGGCGGATCATACCGTTCACGCAATTGGTCGAAGAAATCCTGGAACTCATTCGCGAGGACGCCGAAGCGCTGGAATGCGTTGCCGAGGTCGAGCATGTGCATAAGATTCTGGCCCGCGGCACCAGCGCCCACCGCCAGGTACGCGTCCACCAGGCGGCTTTGGAAAACGGCGCCGAGCCCGCGGAGGCCACTCGCGCGGTGGTCGACCACCTGATCGCGGAAACGGTCGGTAGCGCGGGCGGGTAACCGGAACACTTCACCGAGTACTTTTGTCCTCGAGTGCCCCGGGCACATCCCAATTTCTGGCCCAGTAGATGAACGGTGTGTCGAACGCCGCGATAAAGACCTTGAAGACGTATTTCGCCAGTGCGAGCCTTACGGGTGTGCCGAGATCGAAAATTCCCCACCAGACGACAACAGCGCAGAGCAAACTCAGGCTCATCATAACCACAATGAGGACGCTGACTCCGAAGCCAAGAAGCACGGCTTGGCTTGCGACCGCTCGGCCATGTTTTCGCCTGGAAGATCAGTCGCAAAGAAACTACTCGAATAAAAAATGACTCCCGGGCTGGTCTCCATGCCCATGATTACGGTGAGCTTTGGACCCTGCAAGTTTGCCAGCAGGATCGCCAACACGATTGCCGCGGTGAGGCCCAACCTTCCAAACAGCCGGTACATCAAGAGCGTCATGGAAAGATCCAGCGTAAGCGTGATCAGCCATAACAAATCCTGGTGATCGAAAAAGTAAGTTGTGATCGATTCGGGGATCATGGAATCAAGTCCCGGGGCGAGGACCCGGTAATTTCAATGAGTCTTCGCCCCGGCATGATCCGAGCGCACAGTAGAACTTGTGCCCGACTGGTGGGATTTGATCGTGCAAATAGCGCCGATCGGATGTGTAACTGAATCGTGTGCTTCCGGGCGTTTGACGCGCCGCAAACAAACGTCGATTTATCGTGACTTCTCGTTCTTGGTTATGCTAAAGCCCGATGTGCCTTTGCCTCGCGCGCGTCGAACGGTATAACCATAGTTTCCAAGTCGGAACTTTGAATCGTTCTCAAGACCAGAAAGAGCAGAGGCGATTTTTTCGGCGATCGGATCAGGCTTGGGTTTCGTAGCGGCCTGGTTCGACAACCATTTGTTGAAGACATCTTCACCCAGTTCATTGCCTACGGACTTGCGAAGAGCATTCAATTTTCTCATTTGACCCTTGGTCAGTTTAGTCTCATCGATCGCCATTTCGGGTTTCCTCCGTTATTTGCTTGGCAGGCTAAACAGTAGCGCGCTTATGATACACGACATTCGCCAGCGTGCGTCAACAAGCGTTTTAATCTTCTGTAGTTCTTTGCAATTGACCGACAGGCACCAGGATACAATCTATCGTTAATGCAAAGTTATTACTATTGGATCAATATGCGACGTTGTGTTCCAATAACAGATCGAGTGACCGCACGATATGGGCAAAGGATAAACAACAAGACACGCTGAATATGGCAAATTCGGCTTTCTCGCGGTAGAACTGGTTAAGTTCGACACGCTGCTATCGAATTTGATTGTCAAAGCCGAAGATTGGCCGACTACTTGGCCGGTATCGTGCAATTGCTCGGTATCGAAGTGCAAATGGATGCGCGGCAATGGCGATATCCATTGCAACGGAAACAGGGAGCGTAAGTTTGGGTCGGTTCGACCCGAGAACAGAACAGGTTTGCCATGGTTATTCCCGGATTCGAGGAGCGACAGAGTGCCC
Source organism: Candidatus Rariloculaceae bacterium (assembly GCA_965237785.1). GTDB lineage: Bacteria > Pseudomonadota > Gammaproteobacteria > Steroidobacterales > Rariloculaceae > UBA6522. The sequence goes on along the minus strand of OZ250159.1, from coordinate 2,113,416 downwards.
TGACGGAACGCAGCGTATCCGTGCCCTGTCACGCCGATGCGGGCGAGAGCACGAAGCGCGCGGAAACGCGGTTCAAAATTGCTGTTGCGCCGATGATGGAACGGACCGACCGTCACTGCCGCTATCTGCTGCGTTTGATCTCCGCGAACTGTCAACTGTATACCGAGATGATCACCGCCTCGGCGCTGGTCCAGGGCGGTCGTTTGGACTTGCTGGAATTCCACCCGGATGAACATCCGGTGGCACTGCAACTCGGCGGCAGTGACCCCGGGGAATTGGCTCGGGCGGCGGCGCTCGGGGCCGCCGCCGGGTACGACGAAATCAACCTCAACGTGGGATGCCCCAGCGACCGGGTGCAGTCCGGGCGTTTCGGCGCTGCGCTCATGGCCGAACCTGAACGCGTGGCCCGCTGCCTCGGCGCAATGATGGATGCCGTGGACGTTCCGGTCACCGTGAAGACGCGAACCGGCATCGACGACCAGGACAGTTACGAATTCCTGCATCGTTTCGTTTGCACGGTCGCCGAGACCGGTTGCCCCCGGGTTGTTATTCATGCGCGCAAGGCGATCCTCAACGGCCTGTCTCCGAAGGAGAACCGGCAAGTGCCGCCGCTGGATTACACCCGCGCGTACCGGCTCAAGGCGGACTTTCCGTCATTGGACATCATGCTCAATGGCGGGCTCGATACCGAGCAGAAGGTGCTGGAGCAGATTGGCTGCGTGGATGGCGTCATGCTCGGCCGATCCGCATACGGCAATCCCTGGTTGCTGGCCGAGTTGGACTCCAGGCTCAATCGCCGCGGTGGGGCGATCACGCGGGATGAGGTGCTCGGCCGTTACGTCGAATACGTGCGCAACGAGCTTCGACGAGGGACACCGCTCAAGGCGATGACGCGCCACCTGATGGGGCTTTTCGCTGGACGCGCCGGCGCGCGGGCGTGGCGCCGGTTGCTGGGCGAATTGCCGCCCGGACCCGCCGGGCTTGCAGCGTTGCAACGTCCAGCCCGAAAATCTCACCGCTGTGCGTAGTGAGCGGAGGCGTCGCGAAGACTTAGGACAGGGCTGACAGAACCCTGTTGTGTTCGGCGCGCAGGCGTTGCGGCACCCGCTCGCCATAGTCGCTGAAATAGCTGCCGATATTTTCCATCTCTTCCCGCCATTGTTCCGGGTCGACGGCGAACAGGTCCTCCATCGTCCGCGGGGAGATGTCGAGGCCGGATACGTCGATCGCGCCGGGCTCGGGGAGGTATCCGATGGGAGACTCCCTGGCCTCGACGCGTCCATCACAGCGGTCGATGATCCACCTCAGCACACGCAGATTCTCGCCGAAACCCGGCCAGAGGAAGCGGCCGTCGGCATCGCGGCGGAACCAGTTGACATGAAAGATCCTCGGCAGCGCGTTCGAGCGCGCTTCAAAACTCAGCCAGTGACCCCAATAGTCGGCAAAGTTGTAGCCGCAAAACGGCTTCATCGCCATGGGGTCGCGCCGCACGACGCCCACCTGGCCGGTGGCAGCAGCCGTTGTTTCCGACGCCGCGGTGGCGCCGACGAGAACGCCATGGGCCCAATCCCTGGCCTCGTAAACCAGCGGCGTCAGCTCTCGGCGGCGGCCGCCGAACACCAGGGCGCTAATGGGCACACCCTCGGGCGCCTCGGCCAGATTGGAGTAGCTGGGATTGTTCCGCGCCGACGCGGTAAAGCGGGAGTTCGGATGAGCCGCCGGGCCATTGGACGGATCGTAGGGCCGTCCTTGCCAATCGATGACCGGTTCACCGGTGTCCTTGTCTTCCCACCAGGGGTCGTTCTCCGCGGTCAGCGCCACATTGGTGAAGATGGTGTCGCGGCGAATACATTCATAGGCGTTGCGATTGGTGTGTGGATTTGTTCCGGGCACGACGCCGAACAATCCCGCCTCGGGATTGATCGCCCGCAAGCGTCCTTCTTCATCCAGATGCATCCAGGCAATATCGTCGCCCAACGTCCAGATTTTCCAGCCCCGATGGCTTTCCGGCGGGATCAACATGGCAAGGTTGGTCTTGCCGCAGGCGGAGGGGAAGGCGCAGGCAAGATAGTGGGTCTCGCCTTCCGGATTCTCGACACCGACGATGAGCATGTGTTCGGCCAGCCAACCTTCCGTTCGGGCCTGGTAGCTGGCAATCCTCAAGGCGTGGCATTTCTTCCCCAGCAACGCGTTGCCGCCGTAGCCGGAACCGTAGCTCATGATCGCGAGCTCTTCCGGGAAGTGCATGATGAAGCGCCGGTCCGGGTCAAGTTCGCCGATGGAGTGCAATCCCTTGATGAAGCTTCCGGTCCGTTCGATTTGCTCAAGCGCCGCGCGGCCCATGCGTGTCATCAAATACATGTTCGCCGCCACATAGGTACTGTCGGTGACTTCCACCCCGTAGCGTGAATAGGGGGAGCCCACCGGTCCCATGCAGTAGGGGACAACATACATCGTTCTGCCCCGCATGCAGCCGTCAAACAAACCGTCCATACGGCGCCTGGCCGCGGCGGGATCCATCCAGTTGTTGTTTGGCCCTGCGTCGTCCTCGTTTTGGGAGCAGACGTAGGTCAGGTGCTCCACGCGGGCGACATCCCGCGGGTCCGAGCGGTGCAGGTAGCAGTCCGGGTAGGTGGCCTGGTTGAGTTCGAGGAGATCGCCGCGGGACAACATTTCACGGACGAAATCGTCGTACTCGTGCCGCGTTCCGGTGCACCAGTGGATACGGTCCGGCCGCGTGAGTTCGGCAACTTCGGCGACCCAGTCGCTAAGGCTCTCCAGTCGAGTGGTCATGGCAGTTCAGGGCTCTGACGATAATGGGGGCGAATTATAGTGAATTAACCACTCGTTTTGGCAGCTTCCATGAGAGGGAGATCGCGCTATAGTGGCGCGATGCCCAGTCTCGCCGACGTATTCGACTCCGACGGTCTCCTTGCCCGGCATCTGCCGGATTTCACCCGTCGCGCCGCCCAGGAGGATATGGCCCGAATGGTGGACGAGGCACTGTCCGGTCAGTGTCATCTTGCGGTGGAGGCGGGCACCGGGATCGGCAAGACCTTCGGCTATTTGGTTCCCGCGCTCTTGTGCGGGCGGCGCGCGGTGATTTCCACTGGCACGCTGACGCTTCAGGATCAGCTTTTCCAGCGGGACCTTCCCCTGCTCGGGGCGGTCATCGGTCGGCCGGTTCGGGTAGCGCTGCTCAAGGGGCGTGCCAATTATCTCTGCCGGCATCGGCTCGACATCGCCCGTCAGGGCGCGGTTCGCGATCCGGTCATGTTGCAGCAGTTGCAGGCGGTGGATCGGTGGGCGCGGTCCACGGCGGACGGCGACGTTACTGAACTCGATGACTTCACAGACAACCGCGCGGTGCGGCCGTGGATCACCTCCACGGCAGACAACTGCCTGGGCAGCCGCTGCGCACACTTCGATGATTGTTTTCTTGTCGAAGCGCGGCGCCGTGCCCAAGCCGCCGATGTGGTCATCGTCAACCACCATTTGTTGCTCGCCGATCTGGCGCTCAAGGAAGCCGGGTTCGGCAATCTGCTGCCCGATGTGGACGCGGTCATCGTCGACGAAGCCCACCAGTTGCCCGAGGTTGCCCAGCAGTTTTTCGGCGTGCGCGTGGGTAGCCGGGAATTGCAACGGCTGGCGCGAGACATCGTGGCTGAGTCCCGGGCAGCCGAATTGTCCGCTGATGTCGAGAAGTTGAGCGATGCCCTGGTGCGCGCCGCTGCCGAGACTCGCCTCAAGATCGGCGAAGCCGGCGGCCGTATTCAGTGGCGTGCTTGTCCGCCGGCGGCAAGGGAGTCTCTGCTGGAATGGGAACGCGCTCTGGGTCGCCTCGAGAGCGCCCTGGAGCCCGTCCGGGAAGTCGGTTCGGGTCTGCAGCGCTGCTGGGAGCGCTGCCGGGACGGAATCGGGCGGCTGAAAGCCCTGGAAGACCCCGAAGCGCAAGGCCTCCGATGGATGGAAGTCTCGCCGCGGAGCGTCGCGGCCCATTGGACGCCGCTGGACGTGGGCGCGGAGTTGGGTGCGGGTATACATGCCCATGGGGGGACCTGGGTCTTTACCTCCGCCACCTTGGCGGTGGGCGAGGATTTCAGCCACTTCCTGAGCCGAGTGGGGGTGGAAGACGCCACTACGGAGGTTCTGCCCAGCCCTTTCGACTACCGGGAGAATGCGCGGCTGTATCTTCCCCAGGGATTGCCCCAACCAGCGAACCCGGAGTATGTGGGCCGCTTCCTGGCGAGTATCTGGCCGCTGGTCGAAGCCGCGGGAGGAGGAGCCTTCCTGTTGTTCACGAGCTACCGTTCGCTCCACGAGGCCCGCGCATGGATCGGTGAACGGGCGTTGCCGGGGCCGTTATTGGTCCAGGGGGAGGCGCCGCGAACGGAACTGTTGACGCGGTTTCGGGCAACCGGCAACGCCGTGCTCCTGGGAACCAGCAGCTTTTGGCAGGGAGTGGATGTTCGCGGACCCGCGCTGCGCCTGGTGGTCATCGACAAGTTGCCCTTCGCGTCGCCGGGAGACCCGTTGATTCAGGCCCGACTCGATGCCATTCGCAGGGATGGCGGGAATCCGTTCAATGAATTTCAATTGCCCCAGGCGGTGCTTGCCCTGAAGCAAGGGGTGGGGCGGCTGATTCGGGATTTCACCGACCGGGGACTGGTCGTCATCTGCGACCCGCGGCTAAGAACCCGGGGTTACGGGCGGGTCTTTCTCAAAAGCCTGCCACCCATGCCCGTACTTGACGAGAGCCTGGATGCGCTGACCTTCACGGGTTCGCTATCGCCTGGCGGAGATTTCTCTGATGGAGTTGGCGGAAATGAAACTTTTGGCGTTTGAGACGTCCACCAGCGAGGGGTCGGTAGCGCTGCTGGTTGATGATGGGACCATTAACCAGGAGTCGATATCGACTCCGCGGCAACAAACGGCGCAGCTTCTGCCGTTGGCCAGGAGCCTGTTGGCAGATTCAGGTCTGCGGTTGGAAGATCTTGATGGTATCGCGTTCGGCAAAGGCCCCGGTTCGTTTACCGGCCTGCGGATAGCCGCGGCGGCAGCCCAGGGTCTGGGTCTGGCCACGGGTGTGCCGCTGCTTCCCGTGTCCAGCCTCGCGGCGACGGCTCAGGGACTGTGGCGGAAAGATCGAGCGGCCAGCACATTGGTCTGCGTTGACGCGCACATGGGCGAGGTCTATTGGGCCGCCTACGAGATCCACCGCGATCTGGCGAGAGTCGTGGGTACGGAGCATCTGACCCCGCCTGAGGCGGTCACAAGCGCCGGGATGGTGTCATGGGCCGCGGCGGGCAACGGATTTGAGGTCTATAGCGACGCCCTGGCACGTTTGAGGGCAGGCGCGCAAGCAGTTTTTCCGCTGGCCCGCCCGACGGCCCTCGATCTTTTCCCGCAGGCCGGCGCCGACCTGCTGTCCGGCCGGGGCCGGCCTCCGGAACAGGCAAACCCGGCCTACCTTCGCTCGGCAGCCGCGTGGAAGGCACCGGCGCGGCCGGATTGAGGTTGCCCGTCGATGAGCGCCTTACCATGCGGATAGCGTTAACAGGCCCAATAAACTTTGCGGAACTTCATGGAACTGTAATAGTTTCACTGTAATGGATTCCTCTTGAAACAACGCCATTTGCGGGATGCTCTGATGCAACGGAAAGTCTTGGTCGTCGAAGACGAGGCAGCGATACGCGAAATGCTGGCGTTCAATCTCGGTCGGGCGGGGTACCAGGTGCTTTCCGCCGCGACCGGGATGGAAGCTCGCATGTCGATAGCCGATCAGTACCCGGATGTGGTGTTGATGGATTGGATGCTTCCCGACATGAGCGGTTTGGAACTGACGCGACAGCTCAAGCGCGACCCCGAGACGCGAGAGGTTCCGGTGATCATGTTGACGGCGCGGGTGGAGGAAGACGATCGTGTGGCCGGGCTGGAGGGAGGAGCCGACGATTACATCACCAAACCGTTCTCGCCCCGCGAACTCCTGGCTCGGATCAAGGCCGTGTTGCGGCGGGGTGCGGCGTTTCAGGATGAGGTGGTCACGGCGGGAAATCTGAAGTTGAATTCGGCCAGCCACCGTGTGAGCGTCGGCGATGCGGAGATTGGTCTGGGTCCCACGGAGTACCGAATCCTGCATTTCTTAATGCACCATCCGGATCGAGTCTACACTCGCGCCCAGCTCCTGGATCGGATATGGGGCGGAAATGTCTATGTGGAAGAGCGTACTGTGGATGTGCACATCCGGCGGCTGCGCAAGGCGCTCACCGCATCCGGATACGATAGACTTGTACAAACCGTTCGGGGGGCAGGTTACCGGTTTTCTCCCCGTGAGGCGTGAAGTTGCCGAACCGATGGGCGTCGCATTTCGTATTGGCCGGAGCGTGGTTGGCGCTCGCGTTCCTGGCCGGCGTCTGGTTCGGTAATCTCGGCTGGTGGCTCGTGGGAGCCCTGGCGCTGTATCTCGCAAATACGCTTCGCAATCTTTATCTTCTCGACCGGGCTCTTGTCCGGGGCAAGTATTTGCCGCCGCGGACGAGGGGGCTGTGGGCCGAGTTGTTCGCCCTCGTTGCCAAGCTCAAGTATAAGGCCCGTCACCGCAAGAGCCGTTACCGGAGGCTATTGCGGGAGGTCAGAGAGTCCACCGGCGCGCTGCAGGACGGCGGCATCATTTTGAACGCCCGGAATGAGATTCAGTGGTGCAACCCGGCCGCTGTACGGCTGCTTGGGCTGGACCCCGCCGCGGACATAGGACGGCGAATCGACAATCTGCTTCGCTATCCGGAATTCGTAAGCCACCTTGAGAATCCACAGGGTGGGGTCCTCTCCATTCCCTCGCCCACGGCCGACACCGGTCAGTTGTCCGTGCAGATCATCCCCTACGGCAAGAAACAGCGTCTGGCGATCATCCACGACGTGACTCGTGAGGTAAGGCTGGAGCGCACTCGACGTGACTTCGTGGCCAATGCCTCCCACGAACTTCGTTCGCCGTTGACCGTGATCGGCGGCTATCTGGATGCGTTGGCACAGGATGCGGATATCTCCGAGAGTTGGCAGGCGCCGATTGCGGAAATGGAGCGGCAGGTGGAGCGGATGAACCGCATACTGCGGGACCTGATCGAGCTTTCCCGCCTGGAATCGTCGGGCGCGGATGCGCCGTTCGAGTTTGTCGACGTAGTCGGAATGCTGAAATTCGTCGAGCGCGAGTTCATCTCCCAACCGCGGGCGCCCACGATTACCCTGAAATTGCAAACCGATCTGGCCCTGTTGGGCAGCGAGATGGAACTGCACTCCATCTTCCACAACCTGGTGAATAACGCGGTTCGTTTTACCCCCCGCGACGGCACCGTGGAGCTGAGTTGGGGGCAAGGCGACACCGGCGCGGTCTTTTCCGTCAGGGATACCGGTATCGGCATACCCGAGGAATTCATTCCCAGGATTACGGAACGTTTTTTCCGCGTCGATCCAGGTCGTTCTCGCGAACTCGGTGGTACCGGGCTTGGGCTGGCGATCGTCAAACACGCGTTGCAGCGGCATGGCGCCGCACTGACTATTGAGAGCCAGGTGGGTGAAGGCAGCGTTTTTATCTGTCGGTTCCCCGGCAACCGGATCGCCGCTCGGGGAGGTCCCGCGCATGCCACGATGCCCGTGTAATATAATGCGGCTGCAATGGAAGTCGAATCACTAAGCCAGCACACCTCGCGAAGCTTCAACGAAGATCTTGAGCGGATTCATCACCTGGTGTTGAACATGGGCGGGCTGGTCGAGGAACAATTCGACCGCGCGGTGAAGGCCTTTGCCGATGCGGATAGCGAGTTGGGCCTCAAGGTCGCCGAGTTCGACGTGCAGGTCAACGAAATGGAAGTGCGCATCGACGAGGAGTGCCTGCGAATTTTGGCGACCCGTGCGCCCGCCGCGGGGGATCTGCGCCTTATCGTTGCGGCCATGAAAGCCATCACCGATCTCGAACGCATCGGTGACGAGGCGGAGAAGATCGGGAAACTGGCGGCACGGCTGGCGACGGTGGAGCGGCCATCCACCAATTTCCGGGAGTTGCGGAACCTCGCTCGCCACGCCAAACAGATGATGCAGGGCGCCCTGGATGCATTCGCACGCCTGGATGTTCAAGAAGCGCTGGCGGTGATGAAGGCCGATGAAGTGGTCGACGAAGAGTTCGAGGCCATCTACCGCCAGAGTCTTACTTTCATGATCGAGGATCCGCACACCATCACCCGTGAGATGGACCTGAGTTGGGCGGCGCGGGCCCTTGAACGGATTGGCGATCATGCCAAGAACATCTGCGAGTACGTGGTCTATATGGCGCGCGGAACAGACATCCGCCACTCGAGCTCGAAGGACTTTGAGGCGGAAGTCGCCCAGGCAGGCGAGCGGATGGAAATAATCCGGTGATCGGTTCTCGCCTATTCCGACGTGTGGCGAATTTGTCCGGGTGCGCCATTGTCTCCGGGTTGATCGGCTACGCGCTCTTCGCCCAATACGTGCTCGGGCTCGACGCTTGCCCTCTGTGTATTTTTCAGCGCGTCGCCTTCGTCGCCGGCGGCGCCGTGTTTCTCGCAGCGGGCCTGCACGCGCCCCGGAACGCACGGCTATACGGGCTGGCGGCGTTGGCCGCAAACGTTTCAGGGGCCGCCATCGCGGCGCGGCATGTCTATATCCAGAACCTTCCCGCCGACCAGGCGCCGGCCTGCGGCCCGGGCCTCGATTACCTGTTGGAAGCCTTTCCGCTAATGGACGCGCTGACGCTGGTATTGACAGGGTCGGGGGAGTGCGCGGACGTGGTGTGGTCGTTCCTCGGCCTGAGCATGCCCGGCTGGGCGCTGGTCTGGTTCCTGTTGTTGAGCGCGCTTGCCGTCGCGGCGAACTGGGTTCGCTTACCGCGGGGGAGCGTTTTCAGTCGACGCTGATCCCCAATTGTCAGGTGGCTCCAGCACTGGCCTGGCCCTCAACCAATAGCAGTTCCGCGATCCGAAAATAAACCTCCTGAAGGATGGGCAGGTCTTTCACCACGACCTCCTCGTTCACCTTGTGAATCGTGCGATTGATCGGGCCAAACTCCACCACATCCACACCGTAGGGCGATATGTAGCGTCCGTCAGAGGTGCCGCCGCTGGTGGAAAGTTCGGGATTCTGGCCTGTATGTTCCCGCACCGCCCGGGAAACGGCCTCGGTAAGCCGTCCCTCGGCGGTCAGAAAGGGGCGGCCAACGTCGCGCCAATCGATTTCGCAGTCGATGCCCAGATCCGCGACCAGGGATTCGACATGTCGGACAAGCGCCTGTTGCGTCCACTCCGTCGAGTAGCGGAAATTGAATCGGCAGGTGAGTTCGCCCGGAATCACATTGGTCGCGCCCGTATCGCTGTGGACGTTGACCATCTGAAAACTGGTGGCTGGAAAGTGGCGATTGCCGTCGTCGAGGGGTTCCCGGGTGAGCGCGCCGACGAAGTTTGCCAAGTCGTGGATGGGGTTCCTGGCCTCCTGAGGGTAGGCCACGTGCCCCTGAATGCCGCGCAAAGTCATCAGGCCGGTGAGACTCCCGCGACGGCCTACGCGAATGGCGTCGCCCAGGACCCGTGTGCTTGAGGGTTCGCCGACCACGCACCAGTCGATCCGCTCACCGCGCCGGTCGAGCGTTTCCATGACTTTGAGCGTTCCGTCCCGAGCCTCGCCTTCTTCGTCGCTGGTGATCAGTAACGCGATGGAGCCGGAGTGCTCGGGGTATTCGCCGACAAAGCGCTCGCAGGCCGTGAGCATGGCAGCGATGCCGGATTTCATGTCCGCGGCGCCCCTGGCGATCAAGCGGCCGTCGCGAATATCCGCGGCGAACGGGTCAACGTCCCATGCCGCGGCGGGGCCTGGAGGAACGACGTCGGTATGGCCGGCGAAACACAGCACGGGGCCGCGCGCTCCCCGGCGTGCCCAGGTGTTGTCAACCTCCCCGAACCGCAGGCGATCCACCTCGAAACCCAGTTTTCCCAGCAGGTTGCCGATCAAGTCCTGGCAACCGGCGTCGTCCGGGGTCACCGAAGGCCGCCGGACCAGTTCACGGGTCAGTTCCACGACGGTTTTGTTCCAGTCTGTCATTGCGGAATTGTCTCATAACAAACCGATTCATTACGGATCATTTCCACGACGAAAGTCGACACGAATTTCGCCGGAGAACAGGTTGCCCGAAATAATCGACTCGACTGCAATGATTCCTTAACATTCGGCTGGCACTCTGCCCTACGTTAGCAATTTCACCGAGAGAACCTGATGGGCAAGTACGTCACTTCGTTCGTTGCATGCGTGGCAGGATTGGCCACGCCTGTCTTCATCCAGTCGGTGCACGCTCAGGCGGCCCGGGATTACATCAGCATTGTGGGGTCTTCGACCGTGTACCCGTTCTCGACCGTGGTCGCGGAGCGATTCGGGCGGACAACGAGCTATAAGACACCGAAGATCGAATCCACGGGCTCGGGCGGCGGATTCAAATTGTTTTGCTCCGGGATAGGTGTCCAGTTTCCCGACATCACCAATTCATCGCGGCGTGTGCAACAGTCGGAGATCGATTCCTGTGCGCGGAACGGCGTAGAGCAAATTGTGGAGGTCAAGATCGGCTACGACGGGATCGTATTGGCCAATGTCAAGGGCGCGCACGAGTATCGTTTGAATCGCGCACAGGTTTTCCTGGCGCTGGCAAAAAACGTCCCTGACGCTGCCGGCAGCCACCTGATTCCGAATCCTCACATGACCTGGGCTGACATTTCCGCGGACTTGCCTGAGGTGCGCATCGAAGTACTCGGCCCTCCGCCCACCTCGGGAACGCGGGATGCGTTCGTGGAACTGGTGATGGAAGCCGGTTGCGAGCGCTTTCCGTTGATCGGCGCCCTCGCCGCGGACGCCCGCCAGGTTGCCTGTCACACGGTGCGTGAGGACGGCGCCTTTATCGAGGCTGGCGAGAACGATAACCTCATCGTCCAGAAGCTCGAAGCCAATCCCACCGCGCTGGGCATATTTGGATACAGCTTTCTCGATCAGAACCAGGACAAGGTTCAGGGTTCGCTTATCGATGGAGTCGCTCCGGAGTTCGACTCCATCGCGGACGGCAGCTACCCGGTTTCACGCCCTCTCTTCAGCTACGTGAAGACAACCCATGTGGGCGAGATTCCGGGCATCGAGGAGTTTCTGAACGAACTCACCGGCGAGGCCGCGCGGGGCGAATTCGGGTATCTGTCCGAAAGAGGATTGATCCCGCTGACCGAATCTGAACGCCAGGAGGCGCTCACGGCCGTTCGGAGTCTGGAGAACGTCAACCTCGCCGCGAACTGAGGCCCGTGTCATCCTCTACGGTACTGGTTGCCCTTTTGGGCATGACCGTGCTGGCCTTCGTCCTGGGGCGATGGCGATCGACGGCGCGCGCCGCCGGTAAGTTCCACTCCCTGCCCAGCTACTACGGCGGCTACGTCGCACTGTGGTGCGCGCTGCCGGCCGTAGCGCTCTATTGCCTGTGGGAGCTGGCCGAACCCGGCCTAATCCGTGGACAAGTCCTCGCAGCGCTTCCGGCGGCGACGCTCGAACTGTCCGAGGCGGAACTCGGCCTGGTGTACAACGACATCAGAAATCTGGTCGAGGGCAATATCGTCTCCGGCGAGCCGAGCGAAGCCATCGTTGCGGCGGCGTCACGATATACGACGCTACAGCGCATCGGCGATCTGGGTCTTACGGTCGCCGTGCTCCTGTTGGGGTTCACGACCCTGGGCTGGGCCTTCAGACGAGTGCGACCCGAGCTGCGCGCCCGCAACAAGGTGGAACGGACGATGGAAGTGCTGCTGATGGCCGCGTCCACCGTCGCAATTTTCACCACGGCGGGCATTTTTCTCTCCGTTTTGTTCGAGGCCCTGCGGTTCTTTCAGCAGGTTTCGCCGCTGGATTTTCTTTTCGGCCTTAGTTGGAGTCCGCAAACTGCGATTCGCCCGGACCAGATCGGTTCTTCGGGCGCGTTCGGCGCGGTGCCGCTGTTTACCGGCACGCTGCTGATCTCCGGTATCGCCATGCTGGTGGCGGTACCCGTGGGACTCATGTCGGCGATTTACCTGTCCGAGTACGCCAACTCGCGGGTCCGCGCCGTTGCCAAACCCATGCTCGAGGTGCTCGCGGGAATCCCCACGGTGGTATACGGTTATTTTGCCGCGCTCACGGTCGGTCCGCTGCTGCGCCAATTCGGTGAGGGGCTGGGGCTGAGCGTTTCATCGGAGAGCGCGCTGGGCGCCGGCCTCGTGATGGGCATCATGATCATTCCCTTTGTCTCATCGCTTTCCGATGACGTCATCAATGCCGTTCCGCAGGAACTCAGGGACGGCTCATTCGGACTGGGTGCGACCCATTCGGAGACCATTCGGCACGTGGTGTTGCCGGCCGCGCTGCCGGGTATCGTGGGCGGCGTGCTATTGGCGGCGTCCCGGGCCATAGGCGAGACCATGATCGTCGTCATGGCCGTGGGGCTTGCCGCGAATCTCACCGCGAACCCGCTGGAGGCGGTGACCACGGTGACCGTGCAGATCGTGACCTTGCTCATCGGTGACCAGGAATTCGACAGCGCGAAAACTCTTGCGGCCTTCGCCCTCGGACTGCTGTTGTTCGTGACGACCCTGGTGCTGAACATCATCGCGCTGTATGTCGTGCGCCGTTACCGGGAACAATATGAGTAATCGCACCGAGAGTCTGAAGGAACGGGTGGCGCTCGGTATCGCACGGCGGTATCGGCGGGAACGTTTCTTTCGGTTGGCGGGGCTCGGCGCGATGCTGATCGGGCTAACCTTCCTCGGATTTTTCTTCCTTACGCTGATCGGCAACGGCTACACGGCGTTTTGGCAAACTCACCTCCTGCTGGACGTGGAGTTGAGCGCTGCCGCCATCGATCCCGACGGCGATCTCGATCGGCAGTCCCTTGAGCGGGCAGACTACCAGGGCTTGATCAGAGAGGCGCTACGGGCCCGGTTTCCGGACGTGACCAGCCGTGCCGATCTAAGGGAACTCTTCGCATTGGTCAGTCCGGGCGCAGAGTTCGAGCTGAGGAACAGTGTTCTGGAGAACCCCGGCCTCGTGGGCGAGACACTCGGCCTGTGGGTGGTGGCCGATGACGACGTGGATATGCTCATCAAGGGCTATATCGATCGCGAGGCGGAGGAATCGCTTCGGCGGATCAGCGACCGGCAACTGGGATGGATCGAGCAGTTGGAGGCGAGTGGACGTGTTGATGGGAAGTTCAACCATCGCTTCTTCACCTCCGGGGATTCCCGCGACCCGGAGATGTCCGGTATCTGGAGCGCGGCGGTGGGATCGTTTCACATGCTCCTTGTGACCCTGGTGCTGTCCTTCCCGCTCGGGGTTGCGACGGCAATTTACCTCGAGGAGTTCGCGCCCCGGAATCGCTGGACGGATCTTGTCGAGGTCAACATAAACAATCTGGCCGCCGTGCCTTCCATTGTTTTCGGGTTGCTCGGGCTTGCGCTGTTCATCAATTTTTTCGGGCTGCCTCGTTCGGCCCCGCTGGTGGGGGGGCTGGTATTGACCCTGATGACCTTGCCGGTGATCATCATTGCTGCCCGCGCGGCATTGACGTCGGTTCCGCCGTCCATTCGGGAGGCGGCGCTGGCTGTTGGCGCATCCAAAATGCAGACGATTTTTCATCATGTCATGCCGCTGGCTTTGCCGGGGATGCTTACAGGAACGATCATCGGTATGGCGAGGGCTCTCGGTGAATCGGCTCCGCTGCTCATGATCGGCATGGTCGCGTTTATCGTGGATGTGCCGGAGAGTCCGCTGGATCCCGCCACGGCCCTGCCGGTTCAGGTTTATCTCTGGGCCGACAGCCCGGAGCGGGCCTTCGTGGAGCGAACTTCCGCCGCGATCCTGGTGCTGCTGGCATTTCTGTTGGTGATGAATGCCAGTGCGATTCTGCTGCGCAAGCGCTTCGAGCGGCGCTGGTAGCAGCTTGTTGTTCCAGGGCCTTGACAGGCCCAGGTTGGAGTAAACTGTGAACCGCGTTTCGATGCTGAAGAGAGAGCAGGTGCCCCAGGTAGTCTCAGATACGGGAACGAATGCCGAGGGCCGGTGCGGTCTCGAGATCAAAGCGGTTGAAGATGCATTCAGGACCGTGGGCAACTACACCTCCGCCACACCCGTTGTCCGGGCGCGGAACGTCGATGTCTTCTACGCTGACAACCATGCCATTCAGAATGTCAGTCTGGATGTAGGCGCCAACGAAGTCATCTCGTTGATCGGGCCTTCGGGATGCGGTAAATCGACCTTCATTCGCTGCCTAAATCGCATGAACGACACCATCGAGAGCGCCCGGGTCAGGGGCGAAATTCTCCTCGACGGAGAGGACATCCATGCGAAAAAAATGGATGTGGTCATGCTGCGGGCCCGAGTGGGCATGGTTTTTCAAAAACCGAATCCATTCCCGAAATCCGTCTACGACAACGTCGCCTATGGGCCGAGAATTCATGGACTGGCCCGCAACCGCGAGGAGTTGGACAAGATTGTCCGTTCGAGCCTTGAACGGGCGGGACTGTGGTTGGAGGTCAAGGACCGCCTGGAGCAGCCGGGCACGGGGCTGTCCGGCGGCCAGCAACAGCGGTTGTGCATCGCCAGAACCATCGCCGTGGGACCCGAAGTCATACTCATGGACGAGCCCTGTTCCGCCCTGGATCCCATTGCCACGGCGCGCATCGAGGACCTGATCGATGAGTTGAAACAGAATTTCGCCATTGTGATCGTCACCCACTCGATGCAACAGGCGGCCCGGGTTTCCCAACGCACCGCGTACTTCCATCTGGGCCGGCTCATCGAGGTCGGAGATACGGATCAGATCTTCACCAATCCCCGGCACGAGCTGACCGAAGACTACATCACCGGCCGATTCGGCTGATCGGGCCAGCTCCAGGCCCCGGTACTCGCTCGCGCGCGTTGGATGGCTTCGTCATAAAAGTTTAACAATCCCGCGATAAAAGTGTAGTAACCCCGCGCCCCAGACTCTGCGCGGCGCCCACCGCCGTCCCGCATGGCCTGCAATACCAAGGAGCACATCCAATGAGATCCGCCCTGTCGAGTCTGCTCATCATTCACTGCTTCGCCCTGCCCGGCGTACACGCCGAGACGGACCCCGGCGAAGAAATCGCCCAGCTCAAGACCCGCATTGCCCTGCTTGAGGAACGGCTCGCCCGCATCGAAGGGCTCGCCGCCGGTGGGTTGGAAGCGGAAACTGAAATCGAGGCTGAGCGGGTCGTCGTCATGCCGGCGCAGCGGCCGGCGGAGCCGTCATGGACCGAGAGTGTGCGTCTCTCCGGCGATCTGCGCTATCGCCATGAGTCGGTCAATGACGATGCCTTTGACGAGAGGCACCTGCACCGGATCAGGGCTCGCGCCAATATCACGGCCGATCTGGACGACAACATGACTGCGGGCTTCGGTCTTTCCACGGGGGGCGTCGCCAACGACAGCGGCAACCAGACGCTGGACGGAGGATTTTCCAGAAAGTCGGTCGGTGTGGATCTTGCCTTTTTCGATTGGAAGCTCTCCGATCGCCTGAATCTTGTCGGCGGCAAGATGCCCAACCCATTCTTCCGACCCACGGGTCACCATCTCATTTACGATGGCGACCTGCGGCCCGAAGGACTTGCGCTGAAAGTAAATTCAGGGTCTTTCTTTGCCAACGCGTCGGCATTCTGGGCCGAGGAACGCGGCGCCGGTCCCGACTCCATGTGGTACGGGCTTCAGGTTGGGTACCGGGGTCAGCCGGCTAACGGCATCGCTCTGACCACGGGCGCGAGCGTCTACGAAATCAGCCATGCCCAGGGCCGTGCGCCGATATTTACGCCCTTGAGCGGGCAGGGTAATCAACTCGATGCCAACGGCAACTATCTTTACGGCTTTTCCCAGATCGAATTGTTCGGCGAACTCAGGATCGATCTTGCCGGTCATCCGATGACGGCGTTCATGGACTACGTGACCAATACCGCCGCCGAGGCCTATGGGGACGGGCTCGCGGTGGGCGTCGGCTACCGGCGCGCGTCGGACCGGGGTACCTGGAACGTCGGATACATTTACCAGGATCTGGAGGCCAACGCCGTCGTGGGCGCGTTCAACTCAGGATCGATCTTGCCGGTCATCCGATGACGGCGTTCATGGACTACGTGACCAATACCGCCGCCGAGGCCTATGGGGACGGGCTCGCGGTGGGCGTCGGCTACCGGCGCGCGTCGGACCGGGGTACCTGGAACGTCGGATACATTTACCAGGATCTGGAGGCCAACGCCGTCGTGGGCGCGTTCACCGACTCGGATTTTGCCGGCGGGACCAGTGACGGCAGCGGCCACACCATACGCGCAGGATACGTATTCCCCCGCGGTTGGGGTCTCGCTCTGCGGTACATCATCGGCGATCGCGGCGGAGCCGCGGGCAACCTGCGCGACTACAATCGGCTGCAAGCAGACGTGAATTTTTCCTACTAGCTGATTCGATCAGCGGGCTCGCCCGGATAGCGCTAACAGGCCCTAATCGGGTGGGCGCAACAGTTCGTTCAGGCTGGTCTTGGCACGGGTTCGCGCGTCCACGCGCTTGACGATCACCGCGCAATAGAGGCTGTACCGGCCGTCATCGGAGGGCAGGTTGCCGGGTACCACCACGGACCCCGCCGGCACGCGGCCGTATGTGATTTCGCCGCTGGCGCGGTCATAGATGCGCGTGCTTTGGCCCAGGAAAACGCCCATGGCGATCACGCTGCCGCGTTCGACGATGACGCCCTCTACCACTTCGGAGCGGGCGCCGATGAAGCAGTCATCTTCGATGATGGTGGGCGTCGCTTGCAGCGGCTCGAGCACACCACCGATACCGACACCGCCGGAAAGGTGGACGTTCCTGCCGATCTGCGCACAACTGCCGACAGTCGCCCAGGTGTCCACCATCGTGCCACGATCCACGTAGGCGCCGATATTCACGTAGGACGGCATCAGCACGACGTCCGGAGCGATATAGGCGCCGCGGCGCGCCAGCGCGCCGGGAACGACGCGGGTTCCGGATGCCGTGAACCGCTCGGCATCGAATCCGGTATATTTCAGCGGGACCTTGTCAAAAAAGCGCGCGCTGCCGTCACCGGCCGGCGCGTTGTCGCGGATTCGAAAGTACAGCAGCACGGCCTTCTTCAGCCACTCATTCACGACCCAGTCGCCCCCGATGGGTTCCGCCACGCGCAGCGTTCCGGAATCCAGACCGCGGATGCAGTGCTCGATGGCCCCCGTGGTTTCTGCGGTTGCGTTACCGGGCGTCAGTTCGCCACGGTTCTGCCATGCCGATTCGATCGCATCGATCCAGTCCGCCATATGTTG
The DNA here is from genome assembly GCA_965237785.1 of Candidatus Rariloculaceae bacterium. Classification (GTDB taxonomy): domain Bacteria; phylum Pseudomonadota; class Gammaproteobacteria; order Steroidobacterales; family Rariloculaceae; genus UBA6522. The sequence continues at coordinate 2,096,029 of OZ250159.1, read as the reverse complement.
TCGCTCTCCTGAAGAATTTGCGGTTCGCAGCGCCTCGACGCCCTCGCTACGCACATCGGTGAGATATGCCGGCTAGTGGGCCGCCGATGCTGACAAATTGGTCTCGATCGCGTTGACGAGCCTTTCGCAATGGACCCCGTCCAGGCGTTTGTTCTGATTGGTAGTAATGAAAAACACATCCTCCGCGCGTTCGCCGAGCGTCGAAATCTTGGCGTTGTGCAATACGACCGAGTGCTCCTCGAACAGCGTGCCGAGCTGCAAAAGCAACCCGGGCCGGTCGGCGGCCACCAACTCGAGCACGGTACGACTGTTGACGGGATCCTGGGACACCCTGGCCTGAACCGCCGTGGAAAACATGCGCACCTGCCTTGGCGCCCGCCTGTGGACCCTGAGCGGGCGGCCATCGGTGACGGTCAGCGCCTTGGGAATACGGGAACGAATTTCCTGCAGCCGCCGCGGTTCGCGGATACGACTTCCATCGCTCTCCAGCACGCAATACGTAGCAAGGGTTTGCGTGCCTCTCATGGGAACGATGCGGGCGTCGACAATCGTCAGGCCCAGTTCATCCAGTACCGCGGTGGTGCGGACGAACGAACGAAGCTCCCGTGGCGCATAGACCATGACGGCTGTGAGCCCCCTGGAGACCCGATCGCTGACGTCCACCACCACCGACGCTTCCGCGCCCGACTCTGCCAGCACGCGCGTGTGCCAGGCGATTTCCTCGGGCCGGTGACGCAGGTAGTACTCGTCGGTGAAATCGGTCCACACCGGCTCCAGGGACTGCGCCGACAGCCCGGCCTTGCCGAGCAATTGTTGCGCCTGTTCCTGGGTCTCCGCAATGAGTTCGTCGGCATCGATGGGTCTGGCGAAGCCGCGCCGCAGGGCGCGCTTTGTGAGCTCGTAGAGTTCCCTGAAGAGGGTATCCTTCCAGGAGTTCCAGATTTTCGGATTGGTCCCGCGAACGTCTGCCACGGTGAGCAGGTACAGGTAGTTCAGGTGCGTCTCGTCGCCCACCGCCCGGGCGAATTCGTTGACGACGCCAGGATCGTTCAAATCCTTCTTCTGGGCAGTCATTGACAGTAACAGGTGATGCCTGACGAGCCACGCCAGCAGGCGCGCGTCGTAGCGTCTCATGCCATGCTCCAGACAGAATGCTTCCGCATCCACGGCGCCGAGTACCGAATGATCGCCGCCGCGTCCCTTGGCGATGTCGTGAAATAGTCCCGCCAGATAGGCGATCTCGGGTTTTTCCAGCGACTGCATGATACGGCTGCAGTGCGGGAACTCGTCGTTGAAGCGCGGCAGCGCGAAGCGGCGCAGATTTTCCACGACGAACAGCGTGTGGGCATCCACGGTGTAGGCGTGAAAGAGATCGTACTGCATGCGCCCGACGATTCGCCCGAATGCCGGAATATACAGGCCCAGCACGCCGTAGGTGTTCATTCGCTTGAGCGTTCGCGTGACCCCCTGCGGCGCTCGCAGGATGTCGAGGAACAGGCGGTGGTTGCGTGGATTCTGCCGGAATTCCTCGTCGATCAGGTACAAATGCTGCTTGATGAGCGCGATGGTTCTCGCGGCTACCCCGCGCAATTCGATCTTTCGCCCCAGGAGCAGGAATATCTCCAGCAACGCCGAAGGATCGCGTATGAATATCTCCTCGTCCACGGCTTCCAGGTAGCCGTTGCGCGCCTGAAATCCCCGCCCCATTGGCTGCGCCGGCGCCTCTGAATCGACGACGATGGCTTCCTCGAAGAGCTGCAGCAGCATTTCGTTGAGACGGCTCAGCTCCATCACCGTGCGGTAGTACCGCTGCATGAGCTGCTCCACCGCCAACGTGTAGGTGGCATCTTCATAGCCCAGCGATTTCGCCAGTTTGACCTGGTGGTCGAACAGCAACCGGTCCTCGCGGCGGCCCACCAACAGGTGCAGGGCGAAGCGGATTCGCCACAGGAACGCCCGGCCGGTTCGCAGGATTCGCAATTGACCCGGCGTCAGAAAGCCGCGGGCATGAAGGTCATTGAGGCTTCGGGAACCCAGGTGCCGGCAAGCGATCCAGCCGATGGTCTGAATATCGCGCAAGCCTCCGGGGCTGGCCTTGATATTGGGTTCCAGGTTGTAGCCGGTATCGTGGAAAGCGTGGTGCCGGGAGGTCTGTTCGGCGCATTTGGCATGGAAAAATGCAGCGGAATCCCATACTCGATCCTGGCCGATATGTTCCTTGATGGCTTTGAAAAGGCTCGACGGGCCGGCGAGCAAGCGCGACTCCATCATCGTCGTCATCACGGTGACATCGTTCCGCGATTCGACTTCACAATCCCGCGGCGTTCGCACCGAGTGGCCGACTTCCAGACCAATATCCCAGAGAAAGGTCAAAAATCGGCTGATGGCTTCGTTCACATCGGCGGTGTCCGCCTCCGCCGGTACCACCATGAGGTCGACATCCGAGCAGGGATGCAGTTCTCCACGGCCGTATCCGCCAACAGCGACCAACGCGCAGCGGTCGTGGATGTTCGCGGCGAAGTGATTCCACGCGGCCAACACAACCTGATCGATGACGCGAGCTCTGTACCGGACCAGCGTATCCACCGATTCGTTGGCGTGGAAGCGTTGCGCGAGGGTTTCCTGAGCGCGTTCGAGAACCCCGCGAAACGGCTGGATGGCGTTACCCGCCCCGGCGAGGGCGCCCTCGAGCAACGCTCGGTCGACCAGTCCCGGCCGCTCCGCGGTACTTTGGACGGCGGTCGTGCTCATGGTCCCGCCGCGCCCGGCGTAAGGACTTCGTAGCCCGACGCAGTGACCAGCACCGTGTGTTCCCACTGCGCGGAAAGCGAGTGATCCTTGGTAACCACGGTCCATCCATCGTTCAAAAGCCGCACGTGGCGCGTTCCGGCGTTCACCATGGGTTCCACGGTAATGGTCATACCCTCCTCAAGTTGCATGCCGGTCCCGGGCCGCCCGTAGTGAAGCACCTGGGGGTCTTCATGAAAGCCCCGGCCGATTCCGTGTCCGCAATACTCCCGAACGACGGAAAAACGGCTCTTCTCCACGTGCGTCTGGACCGCGCTGCCGATGTCGCCGAGGTACGCGCCGGCACGGATTTGCTCGATGCCGCGCCACATGCCCTCGTAGCAGACCCGCGCCAACCGCTGGCCGAGAATGCCGGGCTTGCCGACAAAGAACATCCGGCTGGTGTCACCGTGAAACTCGTCCTTGATCACCGTGATGTCGATGTTGATGACGTCACCGTTCTTGAGTTTGCGGTCACCGGGAATGCCGTGGCAAACCACGTGATTGACGGAAGTACAGATGGATTTCGGAAACCCGCGGTAGTTGAGCGGTGCGGGTATGGCGTCGAGTTTGCCGACGATGTAGTCATGACAAATGCGATCCAGCGCTTCGGTGGATACGCCGGGTCGCACGAAGTCGCCGATCATGTCGAGAACATCGGCCGCCAGCCTTCCAGCGACACGCATCTTGTCCTGTTCCCGTGGGGTCTTGATCGTCGCGGTCATTCCGGAAGCGGTCTCGAATTCCTTTATTCCCGGCAATTGGAGGGACGCGCCCGACCCGGCACGACCCCTCGCCGCCACGCGGTCCGAGCCTCCCGTCGTAGCGGCATGTCAGCGTCCTCGCAGCATCAACCGGGCGTTGTTCACCTTCCAGGGGAAATCCGCACAATTGTTGCCGCGGTGAGCCTATGGTATAAAGCCCGCGCGCTGGCCCGCAAACCGGACCAACGTTTGTCGCGATGACGTCGAGACTTGGCGGTGGGCAGGCGGACGAACGCAAGAGCGCAGGAGGCATAGCTTACACTATGTCGATGCGGCTTGAGGGAGTCTGACCTGCCAGCTTGAGTGGATCGGCGACGACGGCAACAGGTTGACCGGAGCGCGGACAGAGGGCGATTTAACACACACACGTGCCAAGACCCGCGGCGGGGTGCTCTGGGTAAAAACCGGAGTTGCCGACGGGGGCGACGTGGAGGACTAACCCAACGAGGAATTTTCATGACCGACGTATCCATGCGGCGGATGCTGGAAGCGGGCGTGCATTTCGGGCACCAGACCCGCTTCTGGAACCCGAAAATGGCACCGTTCATTTTTGGCGAACGCAACCGCATTCACATTATCAATCTCGAAAGAACGCTTCCGCTCTATAACGAAGCTCGCGAATTCATCCGGCGCGTGGTTGCCGATGGCGGTACCGTGCTTTTCGTGGGTTCCAAGCGCGCTGCCCGGCAGGCGATCTCGGAAGAAGCAGTCCGTTGCGGTATGCCCTACGTAAGCCATCGCTGGTTGGGCGGCATGCTCACGAACTTCAAGACCATTCGCAAGTCCATCACTCGGCTGAAGGATTTGGAAGAGATCACCGCCGAGGGTGCGCGCGGCGACTACACCAAGAAGGAGCTTCTCGGGCTTAGCCGCGAGCGGGACAAGCTGGAGCGCACCCTGGGTGGCATCAAGGACATGGAGGCGCTGCCCGACGCAATATTCCTCGTCGACGTCGGGCACGAGGAGATTGCGGTCAAGGAAGGCGCCAAACTGGGAATCCCGATCATTGCCGTGGTGGACACAAACTCCTCGCCTGACGAGATCGACTACGTTGTCCCTGGAAATGACGATGCGATGCGGGCGATCAAGCTCTATGCCCACGGTGCCGCGGAGGCTGTTCTGGCGGGCAAGGCTTCGATTCCGGAAGTGCCGGTGGGGGATGATGAGTTCGTCGAACTTGATGAGGAGGGCCGCCCGAAGGTGGCAGGCGCCCGGCGGCCGGGCAGATCCGGGGCGGGCAGGAAGAGACCTGCCAGGAAAGCGGTCGTCAGGAAAAAACCGTCAAGACTGCGTGTCGCGACGGCCGCGCCCGTGGCGGATGCGGCAACGGAATCCGTAGCCGCCGAGACGCCCGAACCGCCCGCGGATGATGCTGCCGCGGCAGCGTCGGCTGAAGCGCCCTCGGCTGAAGCGCCCGTGGAAGAGGCTGCCGCAGAAGAAGCTGCTGGGTCCGAATCGGCGGAAGCACCCGCGGACGAAGCCGCCTCGGCAGAAGCCGCCGCGCCTGAACCGGAGGACGCACCCGCGGACGAAGCCGCCGAGTCAGCCGAATCACCCGCGATTGAGGCCGCCGCGGACGAACCGGCGGATTCGCAAACTGAAGATGCCGCCGCGGAGTCCCCGGACGAAGCGTCTGACGGCGACACAGACGAATAGAGGACTGACGGATGTCGATAGCAGCAAGTTTGGTGAAGCAGCTCCGGGAGCGTACCGGGGCTGGAATGATGGACTGCAAGCGGGCCCTGACGGAGGCGGATGGGAACCTGGATCAGGCAGCGGAACTATTGCGCAAGTCGGGTCAGGCCAAGGCTGACCGAAAGGCGGCGCGAATTGCCCAGCAAGGCGTTGTGATGCTGTGCGAGGATGCGGAGCGTGGACGCTGCGCGATCCTGGAAATCAACTGTGAGACGGATTTCGTGGCCAAGGATGAAAATTTCGTCGGCTTTGCGGAACGGCTTGCGGCGGCGGTGTTGAGCCGCGCGCCCGACGACGTCGACGAGCTTCTGGCCATGGAACTCGACGGCGAGAGCGTCGAGATCCGGCGCCGGCAATTGGTGGCCAAGTTGGGCGAGAACATCGCCGTGCGCCGGTTCAGGATCATGGCGAGCGATGGTGTGATCGGCGCCTACTCCCATCAGGGCCGTATCGGCACAATAGTGGAACTGGACGTCGGTTCGGCGGATTTGGCCAGGGATCTGGCCATGCAAGTGGCGGCGATGTCGCCCCGCTATGTCGACCGGGGCGACGTTCCGGCGGAGGAGTTGGCCAAGGAACGGGAAATTCTCGCCGCCCAGGCCGCCCAGGAGGGCAAACCTCCGGAGATCGTTGCCAGGATGGTCGAAGGTCGGTTGCGCAAGCAACTGGATGCCGTGACCCTGTCGGCGCAGCCATTTGTAAAGGATCCGGACAAGCGGGTCCGGGACTTGCTGGCCGAGAGCGGCTCCAGTGTCCTGCAATTTCTGCGATTCGAAGTGGGTGAGGGAATCGAGAAGCGCGAAGTCGACTTTGTCAAGGAGGTCATGGAGCAAGCGTCCAGGTAATGGCGCCGGCCTCGCGGAGCCGTTAACCTTGTGATTGAATCGCGTTCGGGATAAACGCTGGCGGCGTTTCCGAACATTGGAGTAGAGGAACGGATGGGGCAAACTTCGCCGGCCTACAACAGGGTTCTGCTCAAGCTCAGCGGCGAGGCGTTACTGGGCTCCATGGAATACGGCATCGATCCCGCGGTTATCCGCCGGGTAGCTGCCGAAGTCGCCGAGGTGCTGAACCTCGGTGTGCAGGTCGGGCTGGTCATCGGCGGCGGCAATATCTTTCGCGGCGCGGGTTTGGCCGAAGCGGGGATGGATCGGGTGACCGGCGACCAGATGGGCATGCTGGCTACCGTGATCAACGCTCTCGCCATGCAGGATGCCCTGGAGCGCCAGGGCGTAGTCGCTCGAGTGATGTCGGCCATTCAGATTCACGAAGTCTGCGAGGATTACATTCGGCGGCGGGCCATACGCCATATGGAGAAGAACCGAGTGGTAATTTTTGCCGCCGGAACCGGCAACCCCTTCTTTACCACCGATACCGCGGCAAGCCTTCGGGCGATCGAGGTCGGTGCGGACATCCTGATCAAGGCCACCAAGGTGGACGGTGTTTATTCCGCCGACCCGCTCAAGAACCCTGATGCGGTCCGCTACGATGGTTTGTCGTTCGACCAGGTTCTCGCGGAGAAGCTGAGCGTCATGGACGCCACGGCAGTGGTCATGTGCAGGGACAACAACCTGCCGCTATTGGTATTCAACCTGGCCAACCACGGCGATCTGGTACGCCTGATTTGTGGCGAACCCCTGGGAACGGCGGTAGTCAACGAGTTGCCGCGCACGGGCACCGGCGATGATTGAAGAACTCAAGAGAGACGGCGAGTTGCGGATGTACAAGAGCGTTGAGGCGCTCAAGGGCGAGTTCAAACGGTTGCGAACGGGCCGGGCCCATACCGGACTCCTGGAACATATCACCGTCGAATACTACGGCTCTCGCGTGCCAATCAACCAAACCGCGGCCGTGGCGGTTGAGGATGCGCGTACGCTGGTAGTTTCGCCCTGGGACAAGCAGATGGTATCCGCCGTCGAAAGGGCCATCATCAATTCCGATCTCGGACTCAATCCGGTGACGGCCGGGATCGTCATCCGCGTACCGCTACCTCCCATGACCGAGGAACGGCGGCGGGATCTGGTGCGGGTCGTTCGCCATGAAACCGAGGTCGCGCGCGTGGCCGTGCGTAATATTCGCCGGGACATCCTCAGCGATGTAAAAGACTTGCAGTCGGAAAAGATGATCACGGAGGATGAGCAGCATCGCGCCCATGACGATGTACAGAAGCTGACTGACAGGTATATCGGTACCATGGATGCGCTCATGCACGAGAAAGAAAAGGAAATCATGGAATTCTGATGGTTGCCTCGGCACGGGAATCGACAATACCGGCATGCGTTCCAACGCGGGTTCCCGTACACGTGGCGGTGATCATGGATGGCAACGGACGTTGGGCGGAGCGCCGCGGGCTGCCCCGCCAGGCCGGACATCGGTCCGGCATCAAGCCCGTTCGCACAGTCGTGGAATGCTGCGCCAATCTTGGTATCCAATACCTGACATTGTTCGCGTTTTCCAGCGAGAACTGGAATCGTCCCCAGGATGAAATTCACGGTCTCATGTCATTGTTCGTGGATGCCCTGAATCGAGAGGTCGCGGAGCTGGATGAGCAGGATGTCCGGCTTCGTTTCATGGGGGAAATTCAGCGGCTCGAGCCCTCGCTGAGAGGGACCATGCGCGCGGCGGAGATTCGCACGCGCCACAATACGCGACTGGAATTGTCGGTGGCGGTGGCCTACGGGGGGCGTTCCGACCTGGTGAACGCGGCTCGGAATCTGGCTCGCCAGGCCGCCGCCGGATCGCTCGACCCGGAAACGATCGACATCGATCGGTTTGCCGCGGAGTTGCAAATGGCGCGCATTCCGGATGTCGACCTGTTGATTCGTACCGGTAACGACCGGCGCATCAGCAATTTCCTGCTTTGGAGCCTGGCGTATAGCGAGCTGTATTTTTCCGACGTCCTGTGGCCCGATTTTTCGGTAACGGAACTGGACAGGGCCATCCGTTTCTTCAGCAGCACCCAGCGTCGCTTTGGCCGCACCGCGCAGCAAATCCAGGCTGGGCAATGCTGAGAACGCGTGTCATCACATCGCTTGTGCTGGCTGCCGGCATGACGGTCACCGTGCTCTACCTTCCCACCTGGGCCCTTGCGGGGGTCAGCGGAGTGATCTGTCTGGGCGGTGTCTGGGAATGGGCGGGGCTGACGCGGCTTCGGGGGGTTGCCCGCTGGGGTTATCTGTCGGCTTTCGCCGCGCTGATGTTGGGTTTGGCGATTTGGGGAATGGATCGCGGCTGGACGACCAATACCATCATGGTGGTGGCCGTTGCCTGGTGGGGAATCGCGGCGCTCGGGCTGCGTATCGGTCCGCGGCGAATTCCGCTTTACCTCGTCGGCGCAACGGGGCCTTTGGCCCTGCTCCCCGCGTGGTTTCTTCTCACGCATCTGCATGGCAGCGCGTCCCAGGGTCCCGGTCTCACCTTCAGCATCCTGCTGATCGTCTGGGCCGCCGACGTGGGCGGCCACTTCGTCGGCGGTAATTGGGGGCGGGTCAAGCTCGCGCCCCGAGTCAGTCCGGCAAAAACCTGGGAGGGCGTCATTGGCGGGGTAGCGCTGGCGACACTGTTCGCGTTCTCCGCTGCTCTGCTACTCGACGTGCCGGCTGGAACGTTCGTCGTCATTGGTGTCGCGGCCGCGCTGGTTTCCGTTGTCGGCGATCTCACTGTCAGCATGTTCAAGCGCAACGTGAGCATGAAGGACAGTGGCTGGTTCCTTCCGGGCCACGGTGGAATTCTGGACCGAATCGACAGTCTGGTTGCCGCCGCGCCGATCTTCGTCCTCGGGCTGGTTGCCGCCGGTCTGGCCGGCTGATCTAATGACGGAACCCGGGGCAGCGCTCGCGGTCTCTATACTGCAAGTTGGTGTTGGGGAGTCGTGCGGCGACGGGTAAAATACTCGATCCGGCCCGGCGTGGTGGCTTGGTCCCGGCGGAATGGGTTTTGGTCAGGGGTGTACCGCGGATGACGCAAGTGATTTTCTCGATTGCGGCTTTCATTGTCACGATCGGAATACTCGTATCGTTTCACGAGTACGGGCATTTCTTTGTCGCGCGCCGTCTGGGCTTCAAGGTTTTGCGATTCTCGGTGGGCTTCGGCAAACCGCTGATCCGTTGGACAGGGCGGCCTGCCGCGGCCGCAACCGCCGGCGGGGCGGAATCACAGGGCACCGAATACTGGGTGTCGAGTATTCCACTTGGCGGCTACGTGAAACTGCTTGACGAGCGTGAGGGGCCCGTTGCAGACGCGGAACGGCATATGGCCTTTAACCAGCGCCCCATTTCCCACCGCATTGCCGTGCTGCTTGCGGGTCCCGGTTTCAATTTTCTGTTCGCGATTCTCGCGTATTGGCTAATGTTCGTTTCCGGCGTGCCAAGCCTGAAAGCCTATGTCGGCGAGGTGACGGCGGGGTCCACGGCAGATACGGCCGGCCTGACTGCTTACGACGAAATCCTCGCTGTCGGTGAACAATCCACGCCCACCCTGGAGTCCGCCACGCTCGCCATCCTCAACGAGTTGCTCCGCGACGGAAATATCGAGATGACGGTGGAGGGCGCCGACGGCGCAGTCCGATCGGTGGAGCTGGATGTTCGCGGGCGGGCGGCCGAATTGACCGAACCCGAAGCGCTGTGGTCGGGGCTCGGCTTCGCGCCGGGTCTGCTGCCGCCGGTCATCGGTGAGGTTTTGCCGGACGCGCCGGCGGAGCGCGCCGGCTTGCAGCCGGGCGATCGGCTGTTGAGCGCCGACGGGGAGCCCATCGATCACTGGGGTACCTGGGTCGAGTACATCAGGGCCCGTCCGCAGGCGACGATATCCGTGTTGGTGCAGCGTGATGGGCAGGAGCGGGTCGTGGTGCTCACCACCGCGCGTATGGAGCAGGACGGCCAGGTTATCGGCCGTATCGGAGCCGGCCCGGATCAATTTTTCGAGCAGCGCTACGGATTGGTCGAGGCTCTGCCAAGGGGTGTCGCCAAGACTTGGGAAATGAGCGCGTTGACCGTGCGCATGCTGGGCCGCATGGTGGTCGGTGACGTATCGATACGGAATTTGAGTGGCCCGGTGAGTATCGCCACGTACGCGGGCGACAGCGCCAGCGCCGGATTTACCGCGTTCCTGAGCTTTCTGGCGATTGTCAGCATCAGCCTGGGCATTCTGAACCTGTTGCCGGTGCCGCTGTTGGATGGGGGGCAAATCGTGTACCAATTGGTGGAAGCGGTGAAGGGTTCGCCGCTATCGGAGCGCTCCCTGCTCATCGGCCAGCAATTCGGATTGCTGTTGCTCTTCGTATTGATGAGTTTTGCCTTCTATAATGACTTGTCCAGGATCTTCGGCTGATGTACAAGTTAGGAAGAGTCAGGTTGGGAACGATGATGCGTATTCTTACGGCCACTGCACTGGCCCTGGCGTTCAATTGCGCCCAGGCGTTCGACCCCTGGGTGGTGCGTAATTTCCAGGTGGAGGGCGCCCAGCGAATTTCCACCGGCACCATTTACAACTATCTGCCCGTCAACATTGGCGACACCGTGACCGACCAGCGCGTTCAGGAGTCCATCCGGGCGCTGTACTCGACCGGGTTCTTTCAGGATGTCGAATTCCGCAAAAACGGCGATGTGTTGGTCATTGCCGTGCTCGAACGACCTTCGATCGAGGAGTTCACGATCGAAGGAAACGAGGAGATCGAGACCGAGGACCTGGAGGAGTCGTTGCGTCAGGTCGGATTGACGCGGGGCAAGGTTTTCGACCAATCGGTGCTCGATGAGGTCAGACAGTTCCTGCTGGAACAGTATTACAGCCGGGGCCGCTATGCCGTCAGCGTGGACACGCCCGTTGAGGACATCGGTGACAATCGGGTGCGCGTGGGTATCGAGATCGAGGAGGGTGCGCGCGCGAAGATTCGCCAGATCAATCTCGTCGGTAACACCAGCTTCAGCGACAGGGAAATTCTCCGGGATTTCGAACTCAGCACCGGCAACTGGCTGTCGTTCATCCGGAACGATGACCGTTACTCGAAGGAGGCTCTGGAGGGCGATCTGGAGTCGCTGCGTTCCTTCTACATGGACCGTGGCTTTGCAGATTTTCGTTGGGAGAGTATTCAGGTCGCGATCTCTCCGGACAAGCGGGACATCTTCGTCACCGTCAACATTTCGGAGGGCGACCGCTACACCATTTCCGACGTCCAGTTGGCAGGCGACCTGGTGGTACCTGAAGCAGAACTGCAGAGGCTGATCTTCGCCCAGCCGGGGCAGTTGTTTTCCCAGCAGGTGATCGCGACGAGCGAAGAGTATTTGACGCTGCGCCTCGGCCAGGACGGTTACGGGTTTGCCCAGGTCCAGGCTGTTCCGGAGTTGAACGAGGAAACCAAGGAAGTCGCGATCACGTTCTTCGTGGACCCGAGAAACCGCGTTTACGTGCGGCGCATCAATTTCAACGGCGCGGACAATGTCAACGACGAAGTGTTCCGCCGGGAGATGCGCCAACTGGAGGGGTCGTATCTCTCCAATGCGCTTGTGGAGCGATCCCAGATACGCCTGCAGCGATTGGCCTACATCGAATCCGTCGAGTTCGAGACCGTCGGCGTGCCGGGATCGCCCGATCTGGTCGATATCAATTTTCAGATCGAGGAGGGCTTGCCAGGGCAATTCGGCGGCGGCATCGGCTATTCGGAGTACTACGGGCTGCAGTTGAATGGAAATTTCGTCCATTCGAATTTCATGGGTACCGGCAACCGCGTCGGCGTGGATTTGAGCGGTGGCGAGTACGCAAAGATCTACAGCCTGAATTACACCGACCCGTTCCGAACCATCGACGGACTGTCGCGAACGCTGTCGCTATCCTTCCGGGATTTTCGTCAATTTACTTCGGCGACGTCGGACTTCTCAACACAGACCGTCACGGCGGGGGGGGACTGGTCGTATCCCATCACCGAGTACCAGTTCATTCGCTTCGGTATTTCCTATTCCCTGGCCGAGATGGTGACGAGTGCGTACAGTTCGCGGCAAGCCAATGAGTGGGTCAGCTTCCACGGCAACCCCTTTCCCATTGCGGATGGCCGCTACTTCGGGACCGGCCTGGAGACCTTCGATATCGCTCTGGGGTGGAGTATCGATTCGCGCAACCGGGTGATTTTCCCCACGCGAGGCGGCCGTCTGAGTGCCAATTTGAGTGCCTCGGTCCCGGGAAGCGAAGTGGAGTACTACATCGCGTCGCTCGACTATACCCAGTTTATCCCGATTCGCGGCCGCTGGATGATAAAAATCAACTCCGAACTGGCATTGGGCGAGCCGTACGGAGAAGAGACGCTGGCGCTTCCGCCGTACCGCAATTTCTACGGCGGCGGCCCGGGCACCGTGCGTGGATTCAAGGAGAGCTGGCTCGGCCCGCGCGACTCGTTGTCCAACCCTCATGGCGGCAACCTGTTGATTGCCAACCAGTTTGAATTGATCGTTCCGACGCCTGAGCGGTTTGCATCGTCTGCCCGCGTGGCGCTGTTTTACGACATCGGTAACGTATTCTCGACCGGCGGCGTGAGTTTTTACGACCGTCTGGGCGACCCGATCGACTATGATTTTGAATATGAACGACTCAAACATTCCGTCGGAATCGCTGTAGAATGGCTGGCGCCGCTGGGGCTGTTGAGATTCAGCTACGGATTGCCGTTGAATGCCGATGAGGAGACGGATCGGTTCTATGGCGACCGCACGGAGGAATTCCAGTTCACGGTCGGCAACGCATTTTAGATCGTACAGGGACAAGAGTTTCATGAGGGCAAAGATGACATCGCTAATGAGGGCTCAAACAGGTGTGTTGCTGACTGTGTTGTTGGTCGGTGTATCGGCACATGCTCAGACGGATGGGCCCAGGATCGGTGTCGTCGATTTCGGACGATTGACCGATCAGGCGCCGCAGGCTCGAATGGCGACGCAGGCACTGCAGGAAGAATTCGCGCCGCGCCAGCGTGAGATCGCAGCCTTGCAGGCCTCGTTGCAGCAGAAGCAGGAAACCTATGAGCGCGATGGCGCAATCATGGGCGAGACCGAACGCCTCAATCTCGAGCGTGATATTCGCGCGGAGCAGCGCGACATGCAGCGAGAGCAGACCGAATACATCGAAGATCTGGATATTCGCCGCAACGAAGAACTGAGCCGATTGCAGAATTCGTTGGTTCAGCAAGTGCAGACCTACTCCCGCGCCGCGGGCTACGACCTCGTGGTCGCCAACCCTCTTTACCACGGCGATGCCGTGGACATCACCGACGAAGTGTTGCGCAGCCTTGAAGCCGATTTGGCGGCTGAGGACACGGGAGCCCCTGAATAAAACCCGGCCCGGATCAATCCGACGCGCTTACCGGACGAACCGCGACGTTAGGCGAACTCGCGGAACGCTTTGACTGCGAGGCTCGCGGCGATCTCACCGGCCTGATCCGCACGGTGGGGACGCTGTCGGGCGCCACCGGGAGTGCGATCAGCTTTTTGGCCAATCCCGCCTACCGGCATCACCTCGCGGCAACCCGCGCGGGCGCGGTGATTCTCGAAGAGCGCTTTCGGTCGGAATGTCCCGTGGCCGTGTTGATCGCCGACAATCCCTATTCGGTGTTCGCGCGCGTGGCGCAATACCTGCACCCGCCGCCGGCGATCGAGCCGGGAATTCATCCGCACGCCAGCGTTGCCGACGACGCTCGCGTGGCGGAATCCGCGCAGGTCGGCGCCCGGGCGGTGGTGGGATCGGGGGCAATACTTGGCGATTCGGTGGTGGTCGGCCCCGGTTCGGTGGTGGGACCCCGAGCCACCGTCGGCGAGGCGACGCGCCTGGCGCCCGGTGCGATCCTCATGGACGGGGTTCGCATCGGCAAGCGCTGCCTGCTGCATTCGGGCGTGGTCGTCGGCAGCGACGGATTCGGATTTGCCCGCGACGCTGCTGCGTGGGTCAAGGTGCCGCAACTCGGCGGTGTGGTCATCGGCGACGATGTGGAAATCGGCGCCAACACGACGATTGACCGCGGTACCGTGGAAAATACGGTGATTGAGGACGGCGTAAAGCTGGACAACCAGGTGCAGATCGCTCACAACGTACGTATCGGGGCGCACACGGTCATGTCCGCATTTTCCGGTGTGGCCGGTAGCACCCGGGTGGGTGCCCGATGCCTGTTCGGCGGCGCGGTGGTGGCGGTGGGCCATCTGGAAATCTGCGACGACGCCGTGTTCACCTTCCGTACGAGTGTTCTGCAGTCAGTCACCAAGCCGGGAACCTATTCCGGAGCACTGTCCGCGGATGAGGCGGGCCGCTGGCGCCGCAATGCGGCGCGCTTCAGGGTTCTCGACCAAACAGTGCGGGAACTGCGAGCGGGAACCCGATCCAAGGGGGCGAGTCGCGATGACTGAACGTTATTGCATCGATGTGAAAGGCATCATGGAACGCATTCCGCATCGTGATCCGTTTCTCCTGATCGACGGAATCCTGCGTTGCGAGCCCGGCAAGTCGATCGTCGCCGTCAAGAACGTATCCGTCCACGAATCCTACTTTGCCGGCCACTTCCCCGGGCACCCGGTCATGCCCGGAGTGCTGCTCGTGGAGGCCATGGCGCAGGCGGCGGGGGTACTCGTTTGGGAGAGCGTGCCGCCGGAGCGGCGCAATTTCATTCTTTACCTTGCCAGCGTCGAGAAAACTCGATTCAAGCAGCCGGTGTACCCGGGAGACCGGCTCGTATTCACCGCGAATATCACCTCCAGGCGCCGGAATTTCTGGCGTTTCGACGCGGTGGCCGAAGTCGGCGGCCGACTCGTGGCGAGCTCCGAGTTTGTTCAGGCGCCGGGCCAGTACTTGTGATCGATCCGCGCGCTCAGGTTTCCCGCCATGCACGCCTTCACGAGAGCGTGTCGGTTGGGCCCTTCAGTATCATCGGTCCGGACGTGGAGATCGGCCGCGGTACGCGGGTCGAGTCTCACGTTGTGCTGAAGGGGCCGTGCGCCATCGGCGAGGACAACCGCATTTTTCAATTCGCATCCATCGGCGATGACCCACAGGACAAGAAATATGCGGGCGAATCCACGACACTGGTCATCGGGGACCGCAATACCATCCGCGAATACTGCACGATCAATCGCGGCACGATTCAGGACACCGGCACGACGCGTGTGGGGGATGACAACTGGATCATGGCGTACGCTCACATCGCGCACGACTGCGTTGTCGGCAATCGGACCGTGTTGGCCAACAATGCGAACCTGGCCGGACACGTGCACGTCGGCGATTGGGCAATTCTCGGGGGATTTACCGCAGTGCATCAGTATTGCCACATCGGGGCCCACTCGTTGACCGGCTTGTACACCTCCGTGACCCGGGACATTCCTGCTTATATCACCGCCGCCGGCCGGCCGGCCGTACCCAGGGGCATCAACGCCGAAGGCCTGCGGCGCCGCGGATTTGGCGCCGAGCAAATAAGCTGTGTCCGCGAGGCCTACAAGACAATTTACAGGCAGGGACGCAATTTGGATGAAGCGCTGGAACTTCTCCGGCGGCGGGCCGAGACTCACAATGAGCTTCGCGTGTTGGTCGACTCCCTGACCGAAGGTTCCCGTGGCCTCATTCGCTAGCCTGGATCGCTCACCGATTTTCGTCGTGAGCGAGTCGGCGACCGCGGCAGGATCTTGGTAAGCGATGCGGGCTGGTCCGCATATCGGGCTGGTGGCGGGTGAGGCATCGGGCGACACGCTCGGCGGCGGGTTGATCGCTGCCATCAGGGACCGATTGCCCGATGCGCGGTTCATGGGTGTCGCGGGCCCTCGGATGGTCTCGGCGGGGTGCGAGCCGTGGTACCGTGTTGAGGAACTGTCGGTGATGGGGCTGGCGGAGGTTTTGCGGCACTTGCCGCGACTGCTGCGTTTGCGCAGGGACCTCCTGCAACGTTTTTTGGCGGCCGACCTCGATGTATTCGTCGGTATCGATTCGCCGGATTTCAACCTGCCCCTGGAAGCCGCGCTGAAGCGGTCCGCGGTGCCAACGGTCCAGTACGTCAGTCCCCAGGTTTGGGCTTGGCGGCAGTCCCGAGTCGCCAGTGTTCGCAACGCCGCGGATCAGGTGCTGTGCCTGCTGCCCTTCGAGTCCGCGTTTTACGATGCCCACGGAGTGAGCGCCCGGTTCGTCGGCCATCCGCTGGCGGATGAGGTTCCGATGGAGACCAGCGCGGCCGAAGCCAGGGCGGCATTGGGGCTCGACGCCGAGCAGCCTTGCCTCGCGCTATTACCCGGCAGTCGCGGGTCGGAAATCGCGCGCTTGGCTACGCCGTTTCTCGACACCGCGCGTTGGCTGCAAGACCGACGGCCGGAACTTCAGATCATCGCCGGATTGGCCAACGAGAGCACCGCGGCGATGTTCCTGCAAAAGGTACACGCCAGCCGTCTCGATCCGCCGCTGGAGGTCCACATCGGCCGAGCCCGCGAGGTAATGGCCGCCGCGGACGTGGTGTTGACCGCGTCGGGAACGGCCAGCCTGGAAACCCTGCTGACGAAGCGGCCGATGGTGGTTGCCTATATCGTTTCCGCGGTAACCCATCGGCTGATCAGGTTCCTGGGAATGCATCGACTCGAGCATTTTTCCCTGCCGAACCTGCTGGCCGGCACCGGAGTCGTGCCGGAATTTCTGCAGGGTGAGGTGCGTGCCGAGGTACTTGGTCCCGCGGTCGAATCCTACCTTGACGGCGGGCGCGGCGACGGCAAGGATAGCGGCTGGTACGATGTGTTTCGGTCCATCCACGAGCAATTGCGATGCAATGCCAGCGAGCGGGCCGCCAGTGCCGTACTGGAACTGTTGAGAACGAGTCCGATTTAGTCCATGGAGCAGCGTGTAGCCGGTGAAAGGGCCGTGGTGGCCGGTGTTGATGAAGCTGGGCGGGGATCGCTCGCCGGCCCCGTGGTGGCTGCCGTGGTCGTACTTCACGAAGACCGCTACATCGAAGGGCTGAAGGACTCCAAACTCTTGAGTCACCGGCAGCGGGAGCGGTTGGCGACTGCAATCCGGCGGCGCGCGCGGGCATTCGCGGTGGCCTCGGCGACGCCGGAGGAGATCGATGACGTGAACATCCTCCAGGCGACGCTGCGGGCGATGGAGCGGGCGGTCGCCGGGCTGGGGATGACACCGGATCTGGTTCAGGTGGACGGCGCTCAGGTTCCCCGTTTTTCAGGTAACGAACCTGTCTCCGCGGAGTCGGTGGTGGGGGGTGACCGGCTGATCCCCGCGATCAGCGCCGCTTCGATTCTCGCCAAAGTCTGTCGCGATCGCCTGATGCGCCTTTGGCACCGGCGCCATCCCGAATATGGGTTCGATACCAACAAGGGTTATCCGACGGCGCTACACCTGGAAGCTCTGAGACGTTGCGGCCCGTGTGCCATCCACCGCATGAGCTTCGCGCCCGTGCGCAAGGTATCCCTCGCGCGTCAAGGTGATCGTGCGACCGTGCCGGCGACCGATCCCGGCGTGTTACAGGGGTCGGTCGGTCCATGATCGGTTTCGTCCACCTGAACGTTCACAGCGAATACTCCCTCGTGGACGGACTGGTGCGCATCCCGCAGTTCGTGGATGAAGTGCGGAAAAACAGAATGCCGGCCGTCGCCCTGACCGACCACAACAACGTCTTCGCCGCGGTGAAATTTTTCAAGGCGGCCGTGCGGCGCGGTATCAAACCGTTGGTCGGTGCGGATGCCTGGATCGGTGCGACGCCGGACGACACCGCGCCCACGCGCATGACGCTGTTGTGCACCAATGCCGTGGGGTTTCGAAACTTGAGCCGTCTGTTGAGTTCGGCGTACTCCAAAGGCCAGTGGCGCGGCCGGCCGCTGGTGCTCAGGCAATGGCTTGAACCGGACGCGCTCGAAGGTTTGATCGCGCTCTCCGGCGGGCAATTCGGCGAGGTCGGCCGCACGCTGCTCGGGGCCAAGCCCGAGCGGGCGGCAAGCGTGCTGGACGATTGGTTGCGGCGGTTTCCGCGTCGGTTTTATATCGAAGTGCATCGTGTCGGGCGGCCGGAAGAACAGGAATATCTGGACCGGGCTGTCCGACTCGCCGGCGAGCACCAGGTTCCGGTCGTCGCTACCAACGACGTGCGATTCCTTGACCGGGACGAATTCAGGGCCCACGACGCCCGCGTGTGTATCCACCAGGGACGGACCCTGAACGATTCGGAACGCCCGCGGGAATATACGGAGAACCAGTACCTCAAGTCGCCGGCCGACATGGAGGAACTCTTCAGCGATTTGCCGGAGGCGCTGTTGAACAGCGTGGAGATTGCCCGACGGTGCAGCTTCGAACTGGATTTGGGAAGACCCTGCCTGCCGGAATTCCAGGTGCCGGCTGGGCAGACGGCGGCAGCCTACCTCAGGGACATGACGCTTGGCGGGCTGAAGGAGCGCGGTTTGACGCGGAGCGCGGCCCTGAAGATTCCGTTTGAGGAGTACAAGCAGCGGTTGGATAGCGAGTTGGGTGTTATCTGCGAAATGGAGTTCGAAGGGTACTTCCTGATCGTCGCGGACTTCATCCGCTGGGCGCGCCGGCAGAAAATTCCGGTCGGCCCCGGCAGGGGCTCGGGCGCGGGGTCGCTGGTGGCCTTCGCGTTGGGGATTACCGATCTCGACCCATTGGAGCACGATCTGCTGTTCGAGCGCTTCCTCAATCCGGAGCGCGTCTCGATGCCGGACTTCGACATCGACTTCTGTATCGAGGGCCGGGACAGAGTGATCAACTACGTCGCCGAACGTTACGGCACGGAGCAGGTTTCCCAGATCATCACGTTCGGGACGATGGCTGCCAAGGCCGTGGTCAGGGACGTCGGCCGTACCTTGGGAATGCCGTATGGCTATGTTGACCGTATCGCCAAACTGATCCCATCGAGACCGCCGGGTATCACCCTGCAAATGGCGTTGGACAGCGACAAGGAGCTGAAGGCGCTCTACGACGCCGAGGATGACGTCAGAGAGTTCATCGAACTGGCCAGGCAACTCGAGGGGGTGGCTCGCAATGCCGGGACTCACGCCGGCGGCGTGGTGATCGCGCCGCGGCCGCTGACGGAGTTCATGCCGCTCTATGTCGATCCGGACAGCAACTCGTTGACGCAGTTGGACAAGGACGATGTCGAGGCCATGGGCTTGGTCAAGTTCGACTTTCTGGGCCTCAAGACGTTGACGATCATCGATCGCGCCTTCCGGTCCATCAATCGGCGACGCGAAGCGGACGGGCTGGAACCTCTGAATCCGGCGCACATCCCCATGGACGACCCGCGGACCTACGACCTGCTCGGACGCTGTCAGACCACCGGTGTATTCCAACTGGAGTCCCGGGGAATGAAGGACCTGATCAAACGTCTTCAGCCAGACCGGTTCGGCGATCTGGTCGCGGTGCTGGCGCTATTCAGGCCGGGTCCCCTGCAATCGGGGATGGTGGATGACTTCATCAACCGCAAGCACGGCACCAACACGGCGCCCGTGGACTACTTCCACCCCAGCCTCGAGCCGATTCTGAAGCCGACCTACGGCGTGATCCTGTATCAGGAGCAGGTGATGCAGATCGCCCAGGTCATTGCCGGCTACTCCCTCGGCGGCGCCGATCTGCTAC
Source organism: Candidatus Rariloculaceae bacterium (assembly GCA_965237785.1). Taxonomy (GTDB): domain Bacteria; phylum Pseudomonadota; class Gammaproteobacteria; order Steroidobacterales; family Rariloculaceae; genus UBA6522. Next base: position 2,076,191 of record OZ250159.1, on the reverse strand, counting down.
GCCGGGCCATGGGGAAGAAGAAACCCGCGGAAATGGCTCAGCAGAGGGCGGTCTTTCTGGCGGGTGCGGCGGATAACGGTATCGACGCCAGGGTGGCGGATACATTGTTCGGCCTGATGGAGAAGTTTGCGGGTTACGGATTCAACAAGTCGCATTCGGCGGCCTACGCGCTGATCGCATACCAGACAGCGTGGTTGAAAGCCCACCATCCGGCGGCATTCATGGCGGCGGTGCTCACGGCCGATATGGACGATACGGACAAACTGGTGGGTCTCAAGGACGACTGCAGGCAACAGGGTATTCAATTGGAAGTTCCCGACGTCAACCGGTCGCAATACCGGTTTACGGTCACCGACGATCGCACGATCGCCTACGGGCTTGGGGCCATCAAGGGGGTGGGTGAGAGTATGGTCGATGCCCTGGTGATCGAGCGGGAACGCAACGGCCCCTATGGCAGCCTGCTCGATCTTTGCAGCCGAGCGGATCAACAGCGCATGAACCGCCGCGTGCTCGAGGCGTTCATTCGTTCGGGAGCCGCGGACGGCTTGGGGCAGAATCGAGCCACGCTGATGGCCGCCGTGCCCACCGCACTAAAACTTGCCGTGCACTCCGGGCACGCGAAGGCAGCCGGACAGGAAGCGCTGTTCGCGGAACGAGACTCCACGCGGGACTTCGAGGAGTTGATCACGCCTGTTTCGGACTGGACCGCGCAGCAGCGACTCCGCGGCGAGCGCGAGAGTCTTGGTTTATACCTGACCGGGCACCCGTTTGAGGACTACGCCGAGCACTGCAGCCACTTCACCAACGGGCGAATCGGCCAGTTGGCCGCCTCCTTGCCCGCCGAGGGTGGCGGAGCCGCGCGCACGGTTGCCGTTGCCGGGTTGGTACTCGATATGCAACGACGCGGGGGGCGATTGTCCCTGACGCTGGACGACGACACCGATCGGATTGAAGTTACCCTTTTTGACGACGTATTTGACCGGTGCCGGCACCTGGTGACAAAGGATGCGATGCTCGTGGTCGAGGGCCAGTTGAAATTCGATGATTTTATCCATGCATGGCGGCTGACTGCGCGAAAAATCCGTTCCGTGGATGAGGCCATTGAAGCGTTCGCCCGCCGCTTGACGATCCGCTGGCCAACGGCGGGGAACGGGCCCGACTTGGTGGACGCACTCAAGAAAACCCTCGAACCCTATGCCCACGGCGAGTGCGAGGTCTGTGTCGAGTACACCGGTCCGGCAGCGAGCGTGCTCCTGACCTTCGGGGATCGCTGGGCGGTTCGCGTCACGAGGGAATTGCGCGAACGCCTGGGAGCGCTACTGGGAGCGGATCGTTACTCGATCCACTACCCGAAGCAATTCGCTTGAGGCGCTCCTGCCTTGGGGGTATGGTCCCCCGATGGATCTGAACTTTCTGGATTTCGAACAACCCATCGCCGAACTCGAGGCGAAAATCGACGAACTCAAGTTCGTTGGGGATGACTCGGAGTTCAACATCACCGAAGAGATCTCGCGCTTGCGCCGCAAGAGCGAGACGCTCACGCGCCAGATTTTCTCCAATCTGTCGTCCTGGCAGATCGCCCATCTCGCTCGCCACCCCCAGCGGCCGTATACGCTGGACTATGTTGCGCGGTGTTTCTCGGACTTCCAGGAATTGCACGGGGACCGGATGTACGCCGACGATCCGTCAATGGTGGGCGGTCTGGCGCGCCTGGAAGGCCAGCCGGTGGTGCTGCTGGGCCATCAGAAGGGCCGGGATACCAAGGAGCGGGTCCGACGCAACTACGGCATGGCGAGTCCGGAGGGCTATCGCAAGGCGCTGCGGCTGATGCGCCTGGCCGAAAAGTTCAACATGCCGCTGATCACGTTCATCGATACACCCGGGGCTTACCCGGGCGTGGGCGCGGAGGAGCGCGGACAAAGCGAGGCGATCGCGCGCAATCTGTGGGTGATGGCCGGTCTCAAGATTCCCATCGTGAGTCTGGTGATCGGCGAAGGCGGTTCCGGGGGCGCGCTGGCTATCGGCGTGGCCGACCGCATTCTGATGCTTCAGTACGCGATTTACTCCGTGATTTCCCCCGAAGGCTGCGCGTCCATTCTGTGGAAGAGCACTGAAAAGGCGGCCGCCGCGGCCGAGGCCATGGGAATCACCGCCGAGCGGTTGAACAAGCTCGGTCTTGTCGATGAGGTGATCCCGGAGCCGCTCGGTGGGGCACACCGTGACGTTCAGGCCATGACCGAAGTGCTCAAGAATTCCCTGTTGCAAGCACTCAACGATCTGCAACTACTTTCGACCGATGATCTGATCGCGAAGCGGCGTCACCGACTTGCGAGCTACGGGACGTACAAGGAAGGCTGAGCCGCGGACGGTGCGCCGGCAGCGCCCATGCCATGGAACGATTACTGGACAATCTCGGGCGGCGTCTGGCCGAATTGCCGAACACGGCCCACCGCTACGCCGTCGCTTTCAGCGGTGGCATGGATTCCACCGTACTGCTGGCGGCGCTTCAACGGCTGACGCCTCGGCAGCCGTTGCGCGCACTGCATATCGACCATGGACTGCACCCCGAATCGGCATCGTGGGAACGCCATTGCCGGTCCGTCGCGGACTCGCTGGGGGTCGGGTACGAAAGTCGGCGGTGCCCGGTGGCGGAGGCGCCGGGACAGAGCCTCGAGGCGCGAGCGCGAGAGGTTCGCTACGGCATGCTCGCGGAACTCATGGCCCCGGGAGAGACGTTGCTGACGGCTCACCACGCCGATGATCAGCTTGAGACCATCTTGTTGCGGTTGCTACGGGGAAGCGGGGTCAAGGGGTTACGCGGCATCGCCGGGGGTTACGAATTCGGTTCAGGGTATTTGGCGCGACCGTTGTTGCGCGTTCCCCGAGATGAGATTCTTGAGGTGGCCCGGGCATGGGAACTGGAATGGATCGAGGATCCCTCGAACCGCGACCTTCGCTTTGATCGCAACTTCGTACGGGCGGAACTGGCGCCGCGTATGAAGTCCCGTTGGCCGGCGGCTGAGCGGACTGTCGGGCGCGCGGCTCGGCAGATGGCCGATGCCCACGAGATCCTTGAGGATATCGCCGGATCCGACGCGCAGGCCATCGACAATCCCGCCTGTATCCGCTGTGCGGCGTTACTTGAAATATCTCCTCCACGGCGGAGAAATCTGTTGCGTCACTTGATTGGTCGCGTGGGCCTGCCGGTTCCGGACTCCCGGCAGATGGCTACGCTGCTGAAGGCGCTCGACGTGCAGCGCCCGGACGCCCGGACCCGGGTCCAGTGGCCGGGCGCCGAGGCGCGGACTTACCGGGGTCGACTTTACCTGTTCCCACCATTGTGCCCCGGGTCGGCGGATGGATATTCTGGTCCGATCAGCCGATACGAGTCCTGGTCCGGCCCCGAGGGGAAGGTTAGCCTGGTACCAGGCACCGGGCCCGGGTTGCCGGCGGCCTGGGCTGCCGAAGGGTTCCGTATCCGCTTCCGCATGGGTGGGGAGCGATTCAAGCCGCTGCGGCGGTCCCACAGCCGGCCGCTCAAGAAGTGGTTGCAGGAGGCAGGCGTGCCGCCTTGGCTAAGAACGCGGATTCCGCTGCTTTATCGGAGTAACCAGCTGGTCGCCGTCGGGGATCTGTGGGTTTCCGCTGCAGTGGAAGGGATCACGGATTCCGAAGGCGCGTGGCAGGTTCGCTGGACCGACCACCCACCGCTTGTTTGACCCGCGGATCCCACCGATGTGCGTAGCGAGGCTGCTGCGGACAGTATTTGCTCGCAAACACTGTCCGTAGGCTCGCAATAAATCTGCGGGCTTTATATGAATTTACCGGGGAATCAGAACTCTTCGTCCTGTAATCCGGCCAATTCAAGGAAATTGCCCCACGGCGCGGGTTGACCGTGTATCGGCACCATGGTGGAGACATCGAGACCCAGCCGCTGAACCTGATTGAACAGGCTCCGGTCACTCGAATACCGCACAGTTCCAGGGCTTTATCACTTCCCCCGGCACCCAGCGCCAACTGGTCAGAATCGTCACCGGCGTCGTGAACGTGGCAGGATCCGTGACCGTCGCTGTCCACTGGAGCGTGCCCCGGTCGTTGTCCAGCGTAAACCGCTCGACAATTTCAACGGATTCGGTTTGGGGCGTGCCATCATCGTCGAAGTAGGCATAGTCGATCTTGTTGGTCATCACCACCAGGGTGTTTCCGTCCCAATGTCCCACGGAATACCCCATCGGGCCGGGCATCCGGTTATCCGCGTTTTCGGCGGCAGTCATGTGAAACGTGCGAGTTGCGCCGGTCCGTTCGAGACGCAGACCGATTGTGCCGCCCTGATCCACGAACTCGATAGGGTAATTCGAATCCATCACCAGGGGCATGCCCTCAAGCTGGCAATTCCACTGAGGATGATCCCGCAACTCGTCGAATGACGACGCCTTTTCAGCGGCGGCCGCGGTCAAGGGGAGTTCGCCCGGCACGACCTCGCGGCTTTCGAAGGTCCAGATGCGAAAGATCCCCTGTGGCTCTTCCGCGACCGCGACGAGGTTGCCACTACTCGGGCTTTCGACACTTCCAACGATTGGCCCGCCAAAATGCGGTTCGCCCTGGGGCCGCAAAATGATCTCGCTGCCGTCCGCGAGCCGTACGTTGGTCCCCAGAAAAAAGGCCGGGCGGCGCATGGACGCCCGTCCGGCCGCCGTGACGCGATCGCCGACCTGAAACAGCTCTCCACCGGGCACGCCCCTGCGGTCCAGCGAGTTGGCGGACTGCCAGGATTCGACCTTCCAATTTTTCTCCAGTCCTGCGTCGTCCACGGTCTTCACCGTAATGACGGGGTGCGGATTATTCCAGCCCACCTCGACGATTTCGCCTTCGATCTCCAGGACATCATTCGAGAACTCGGCGCGGGAATGATGAGCTCCGGCAACGATCGGCAGAGCAATCAAGATCCATGCAGCGACTAAGGTTTTCATGATTCCTCCTGCGGTTCGTATCGTTGTTCCGGGCCGATTGTACGCCCATACAGGTCGTGACGGTGTGTACTCCAGGTAGATCGGGCAGTCCTCCGAGGTGTATGCGCCGCAGCCTCAGCAGAGGCTCGCCGAAATATCCGGTCCGGTCATGGCGCCCGGCATTTTAGCGAGTGGACATTGTGCGCTATGATCTTGGCCACTCAATTCGACACCGTTTCGAACCGATGAGCTCGGAAGCGGTCGTCGTAGGGTCAGGGTCCGCGTTGGGCAGTCGGAGAAGAACCCCCGAAGCAGGGGGCTGCGAGAAGAGGAGTCACTATGTTTGGACGAGTAGGCGTGGTCCTGGCGGCCACCGGTGTGTCCGTCGCGACGATCGGCGGGAATCAAGTGGTGTTGGCCCAGGAAGGTGGCGCGGCCTCGTACGCGGCCGTAGCGGGGCAGATCGGCGGCCAGGATATTTTGGGCGGCTATGAGGTTGCAGCCGATTGGCCGAAGGAGATTTCGGATCTGCCGGGGCACGGGGATTGGACATGGGGCGCCGGGCAGAGCATCTACGCGGAGTCCGCCGACCGCGTCTACGGGCTCATGCGCGGAGAACTGCCGAATATCGAACGGCCGTCAACTCGATTCCTGAGTGATATTGCCCCCAGTCTTTCGTTTCCCATCGGCCGTTTGCCCTGGCGCGATGCGACCGCGGCGAGCCTGCCGGCCAATGGCGGTTTCCAGAAATATACGCCGCGGGAAGGCGCCAATTCGGACATGCTGGTCGGACCGCCTGTGCGATCCGCTTGGGAATGAGGCAAAATAAAACCGGTACGCTACCGGGGGAGAAATCCATGCAACGACTGATAACCAATACACAATTCGACGGCACGGCGGCTCCGCTGCTGGTGCTGACCCTGTTTTCGCTGGCGGCTTGCACGCCAGACACCGGGCAAATGACCGTCGAGTCGGAAACCGTCGTCCTCTATGAAGGCGCGCGGCTGATCGTCGGCGACGGCTCGGCACCGGTCGAGAACGCGGCGTTTGCCGTTGACCAGGGTCGCTTCGTGGCGGTTGGCGCCGCGGGTGACATTTCGGTATCGGAGGGCGCGGCCCGTGTAGACCTCACGGGAATGACGGTCATGCCGGCAATCGTCGACGCACACGTACACATGAACGCCGACCGCGAGGCGCTTTTGAATGATCTGCGGCAGCGGGCGTATTTCGGTGTCGGCGCGGCCGTGAGCATGGGATCCGACGGCACCGGAGCGGCGCTCGAGTTGCGCGGTGAGGAAATTCCCGGTGCGGCACGGTTCCGCTCCGCCGGACTCGGCATCACCCGTCCCGAACCGGGACGCCGGGTGGTTCATTGGGTCAATACCGAGGACGAAATTCGCGACGCGGTACGCTATGAGGCGGCTCGCGATGTCGATCTCATCAAACTCTGGGTGGATGACCGTGGACAGTACGAGCAACTGACTCCCGAACTGTACGGCGCCGCCATCGACGAAGCCCACCAACTCGGCTTGCCGGTCTCGGCGCATATCTTCGATCTGGCGGATGCCAAGGGCCTGATCCAGGCCGGGGTCGACATTTTCGCGCACGGTGTGCGCGATCGGGATGTGGACGATGAGTTTGTGGACATGGTCGGGGAGCACCCGGACGTCGTGCTTGTCCCGAACCTGCCCGGTCGTGGTGTGGCCACCGATCTCAGCTGGCTGGCCGGCGCATTGCCGGACGACGAGATCGAGGCGATGCAGTCCGGTGCGGACAATCCGGAAGCTCAGGAGTCCTTTGGTATCCAGGCCCGCAACCTTGCCAGGCTTAACGAGGCGGGTATGACCGTTGCCATGGGTACCGACGGCAATACGCCCTGGGGGCCCCACGTTGAAATGGAGGACATGGTCGCCGCCGGGATGACACCGGCCGAGGTGATCGTTGCCGCCACCCGCAACTCCGCCGCCGCGTCGAACCTGCCTAACATGGGTACCATCGAGGTGGGCAAGAGCGCCGACTTTATCGTGCTCGAAGCGAACCCGCTCGAAGACATCGCCAATACGCGGCGGATCGCATCGGTCCAACTGCGCGGCGAGGAAGTGGACCGCACAAGCTACGGTACGCGGTAACAAGGCGGGCCGCCGCCGATTCGATCGCCGGTCGCCGGGGGTCGCGCGGTGCCGCGCCCTCCGGCGCTGGCGCCTACCCGCATTGCGGTCGGCGGCGTGGAACTGTCCTGGGCGATCGCCATGACCGCCACGGCCTTCGTGCTGCTGCTCGATGCCGCTGTTGAAACATGCCCAATTTGGGTAGTAATATGCCCAAAATGGGCAGAACAGCAACGACACAATATCCGCGCCCGGCCCGCCGCAGGGCGGCCGGGGAGGACGGTTTGCCCATCAGCCTCGCCGACGCTCTTTTTACCACCACGCAGCAACGTGTTCTATCGCTGTTGTTCGGCCAGCCATCACGCAGTTTCTTTGCCAGCGAACTCATTGAGCTGACCCGTTCCGGATCGGGCGCCGTGCAACGCGAACTCAAGCGTCTTGTATCGAGCGGACTGGTGACCGTGACCCGCATGGGCAAACAAAAGCACTATCAGGCGAACGCCGATTCGCCGGTATTCGAGGAACTGTGCGGCCTGGTGCTCAAGTCCGTCGCCATGGTAGACCCAATCCGCGGTGCCCTGGAACCGCTCACCGACAGCATTGGAGTGGCCCTGGTTTACGGATCGGTGGCAAAAGGCACTGATAGGGCAGCCAGTGACATTGATCTTCTAATTGTTGCCGATCAGGTAACACTTGAAGAAGTATACTCAGCGCTCGCGCCAGTGGAGCAGGACCTCGACCGCAGAATCAATCCTGCCTTGTATACCTCGCAGGAATATGCCGACAGAATAGCCGCCGGCAACGCTTTCCTGACCCGCGTGCTCGCTGGCGAACACATTGTGCTGATCGGGAAGGGCAATGAACCGTGAACCCCTCGATAACCTGGTTCGAACAGGCAAGCTCACGGCCGAGGCGGGAGCGGAGGACGAGCTTCAGGGCCTGTTTCGTTCGGGCATGCGCCGCCTGGACGACGCGGCGCGCCGGGATTTGAGTCTTGATAGCCGTTTCGACCTCGCCTATAACGCGGCCCATGCGCTCGCGCGGGCGGCATTGCGGTCTTGGGGCTATCGGTCAGAATCTCGCTACCTGGTCTTTCAATGCCTGCAGCACACGATCGACCTGCCGGCGGAACAATGGCGGGTATTGGATCAGGCTCACCGCAAACGTAACCTCGCTGAATACGAGGGCGAGATGGATGTGGATGAGCAACTCGTCGCCGCGATGCTGCGCGTCGCATCGGAAGTGGCGGAGCGAGTAGAACGGTTGGTGGACAAGCAACGCGATCCGTCTAAGTAACGGAAGTCGACAGGAGGTCCCTAATGGCTAAGCCAAGACAGTGGCGCTATAGCGATTGGCGCTACGCGTACGGGGCCGTGGCACGTAAGGACGCCGCGACATGAGACTGCTGCACTACCTGGAAATCCGGAACTTCAAGCGCTTTGGCGACAAGCAGCGCATCGAGCTGGATCATCCGGCCGTGCTCATCGGTCCCAACAATTGCGGCAAGACCACGGCTATCCAGGCGATCGCGCTCTGGTCGCAGGCCGTCAAGACCTGGCACGACAGCAAGGGTAAGGCGCCGCCGAAACAACGCACATCGACATCGATGAACCGGTTGAACATTGTATCGGTTCCGGTCCAGCGCACGCGCTACTTCTGGCACAACACTAACGTTCGGAAGGGAAACAAGGACATTCCGTTGGTCGTTACCGTTGGCGTATTGCATGGGAACACGGTGGAACCGGTCTCCATGAAGTTTCGCAATCAGGGAGAGGACCTGGTGTACTGCACCCCGGGCGAGGAATCGCTTCAGAAGCCTGAAATCATAACAACTGCGGCGCGTCTGAGCGTCGAGTTGCTCTACCCGATGTCGGGTCTGGATACCGAGGAACCAATCCTTCAGCCTGGCCGTATCGACGTGCTCTTAGGGCAAGGTCAGACTGCGCAAGTCCTCCGTAATCTCTGCCTGATTGTTTACAAGGAAAACCCGGATGACTGGGGCAGAATCGCAGATCTAATGAGACGCCTGTTCAGCGTGCGCATCGGCAATCCTCAGGAGACGAGCCGCGGCAGTATCGACCTCTTCTACCGCCAGCACAACGTGAAAGAACATCTCGATGTTGCCCTTGCCGGACGCGGCTTTCAGCAGATGCTCTTGATCTTTGCCTATCTCTACTCCCACCGACGCAGCGTGTTGTTGATCGACGAGCCCGATGCACATCTTGAGATACTGCGCCAGAAACAAGTGTACGTGCTGCTCCGGGAAATCGCCGCCGAAAACGAGTCTCAGGTGATACTGGTAACCCATTCCGAAGTGATTCTCGATGAAGCATTGGACCACAATCTAACCCTGCTTTTAGGCGGGCATGCCGATGATCTCGCGGCAAAGGGAAATATTCGAAATGCACTCAAGCATTACGGTGCGGAGCACTACGTTCGGGCCAGACAGCGCGGTTACGTGCTGTATGTGGAGGGAGGCACCGATCTCGATATCATGCGAGCACTCGCGCAACGCATAGGTCACGATGTTGCGGATAAATGGGATGAACGCGCCAACGCATTCTATGTGCAGGACAATTTCCCGGATCCGGATCTCGACTCGGAACTTGCGCGCGTGGAAGGCGGCTTTGGTATCACACCACAACAGCACTTTTTCTCGCTACGCGAAATGGTGTCCGGTCTCACCGGACTCGCGATTCTCGATAGTGACGGTAGGGAGCGCGAAGGCACGGACGACGGTGGGCTGCGAATCACCTACTGGAGCCGCTACGAGAGCGAGAACTATTTTGTAACTCCGGACATACTGAGGCGCTACGCAAGCCATGCATACTCTGACATGCCGCTATTCGGCCAGTTCGAGGGCGAGATAAATGAGGTCCTGAACGAACTGATCCTGGAGCGGATCTTCTCCGGCAGCAATGAGGATTTTGCTACTTGGCAAGAACTTAATCCGGCCGCTGCTCGCCTGGTCTGGGAGCGCTCAACCTCACACGTCAAGCTTAGCGATTTCGCCGAGGAGTTTTTCCGCCGCTTGGCGGATCGGCTCGATCACGCCATGCTGCTTCGCAAGGGAGAGTTGCACCGACTCATCGAATTTGTGGATCCCGCGACGATTTCGGAAGAAGTCGCGGAAAAACTCGATTTGCTGGCCAGGCTCTTTGCCACGGCCAATCCTGGAGAAGAAGCATAACAATTCAGTTTAAATGCCCGCGTGCGCGCTAGCATGCTAGCCGCCACCACTATATTCTGGTATTTTTCAATACCGTCTTGAAGTAGCGGTCTCCAGGGGTTGGGGCTGGTCCCGCAGGGCCACGAACCGACGCCCCAAGAGGCCACCATAGGCGGGTCATGACGCGATTTATCTTCATCACCGGGGGCGTGGTCTCGTCCCTAGGCAAGGGCATAACCGCAGCCTCCCTGGGCGCCATCCTGGAAGCCCGCGGCCTGCATGTGCGGATGATGAAGCTGGACCCCTACATCAACGTGGACCCAGGGACCATGAGCCCGTTCCAGCACGGCGAGGTCTTCGTCACCGAGGACGGTACCGAAACGGATCTCGACCTGGGACACTACGAACGCTTCGTCAGCAGCAAGACCGGCAGCTACAGCAACTTCACCACCGGACGCATCTACAGTGAGGTCATCGCCAAGGAGCGGCGGGGCGACTATCTTGGGGCGACGGTGCAGGTCATTCCGCACATCACCGACGAGATCAAGCAAAGTGTCATGCGCGGCGCCGATGGCGCGGATGTCTGCATGGTGGAGATCGGCGGCACGGTGGGCGATATCGAGTCGCTGCCGTTCATGGAAGCGATTCGCCAGATGGGGGTCGAGTTGGGCCGGGAACGAGCGGCCTACCTGCACTTGACGCTGGTGCCCTACATCGCCGCGTCGTCGGAAATCAAGACCAAGCCCACCCAGCATTCCGTCAAGGAACTGCGTTCCATCGGCATCCAGCCGGATATTCTGGTATGCCGGTCGGAGCGCCCGCTGCCGGACGAGCAGCGCGCCAAGATTGCCCTTTTCACCAACGTTGAAGAGCGAGCCGTGATCTCCGCCGTGGACGTGGACAACCTTTACAAGATTCCGCTGATGCTCAAGGAGCAAGCGCTCGACGAGATTGTCATCGACAAGCTGCGCCTCGATGTACCGCCCGCGCGCCTGTCGAAATGGGAATCCGTCGTCGAGGCGCATGCCAACCCCGAGGCCGAGGTGGAGATCGCCATGGTCGGCAAGTACATGGATCACCGCGACTCCTATATCTCGCTCACGGAAGCCCTGTTGCACGCGGGAATCCAGGCTCGCACCCGGGTCAACATCCGCTACGTTGAATCGGCGGAGCTTGAGGTGGAAGGCACAGGCGGACTGAACACGGTCGACGCCATACTCGTGCCCGGCGGATTCGGCGAGCGCGGCATCGAAGGCAAGATCTCCGCCGTGAGGCTCGCACGGGAAAAACACATTCCCTATCTGGGTATCTGCCTGGGCCTGCAGGTCGCGGTGATCGAGTTCGCCCAAAACGTGGCGGGGCTCGCGGGCGCCCACTCCACGGAGTTTCAGGCCGATACGCCGGAGCCGGTGATCGCATTGATAACCGAATGGCGGGACCGCACCGGCGTAACCGAGGAACGCAGCGAAGATTCGGAGCTGGGTGGGACCATGCGGCTCGGGGCGCAGACCTGCCACCTCGCCGCGGGAAGTCTGGCCCGCACTGCGTACGGCGCCGACAGCATCTTCGAACGCCATCGCCACCGCTACGAATTCAACAACAACTACACGGCGCAGCTTGAAGGCAAGGGACTCCGCTTTTCCGGGCGGTCCGAGGATGACCTGGCGGAGATCATTGAGCTGCCGGGACATCCATGGTTTCTCGCCTGCCAGTTTCATCCGGAATTCACCTCCAACCCCCTGGACGGACATCCGTTGTTCGCGAGTTTCGTGACCGCGGCGCGTTCCTGCCAGGGTCTGAGGCTTCCACGAGTGGCGCGCGCATGAAGCTCGCCGGATTCGAGGCCGACAATTCGACCCCGTTTTTCCTGATCGCCGGACCCTGCGTGATCGAGGGGGAGTCGTTTTTGCTCGACGTGGCGGCGGAGTTGGCGGAAATCACCGCCGCGCTGGATATCCCGTTGATCTTCAAGTCATCGTTCGACAAGGCCAACCGGTCGTCGCTGGACAGTTTCCGCGGGCTGGGGATTGAACGGGGGCTGCGGGCCCTTGAGGCGGTCAAGCAGAAGGTCGGTGTTCCGGTGCTCACCGATGTCCATGAAGACACGCCGTTGGCGGAGGTTGCCGCGGTCGTCGATATACTTCAGACGCCGGCGTTTCTGTGCCGGCAGACCAACTTTATCGTCGCCGTGGCATCCTGCGGCCGCCCGGTCAACATCAAGAAAGGACAGTTCCTGTCGCCCTGGGAAATGACCAACGTCGTTGAGAAGGCACGGTCCACGGGCAATGAGGACATTCTCGTCTGCGAGCGGGGATATATGTTCGGATACAACAATCTGGTATCCGATATGCGCTCACTGGTATTGATGCGCGAGACCGGTTGTCCGGTGGTCTTCGATGCGGGGCATTCCGTTCAATATCCGGGCGCGCGGGGCGACGCTTCAGGCGGTGACCGCGCCTTCATTCCCCCGCTGGCGCGGGCGGCCATCGCCACCGGCGTTGCGGGACTCTTTGTGGAGACGCATCCGAACCCGGACCAGGCCCTGAGCGATGGCCCCAACGCCTGGCCTCTTGGCAAGATGGCGGCGCTGTTGACCCGCCTCAAAGCCATCGATGAGGCCGTCAAGAACGGCGCGTTGGAAGAACAACTCGACTAGGGATTGCCGAGGAGAAGACGTGAGTCGTATCAAGGACGTTCAAGGACTCGAAGTGCTGGATTCCCGAGGGTTTCCGACGGTGGAAGCCGTGGTGGTGCTGGAATCGGGCGCCCGCGGGCGGGCGGCGGTGCCTTCCGGCGCGTCCACCGGCTCCCGCGAAGCGGTCGAACTGCGGGACGGTGACCGAAAGCGGTACCAGGGAAAGGGCGTCAACCGGGCGGTGACAGCCGTCAACGGCGAGATCCGTGACGCTGCAAGAGGGATCGATGCAGGCGACCAATCGGCTCTGGACGAACGCCTTATCGACCTGGACGGGACGCCGAACAAAGCGCGCCTGGGCGCCAACGCGATCCTCTCGGTGTCGCTTGCCAATGCCAAGGCCGCCGCGGCGGAGGCCGGGGTGCCGCTGTACCGTGCGCTGGCCGAACGCGATACCTACACCATGCCGGTGCCGATGATGAACATCATCAACGGCGGCGCCCACGCGAACAACAGCGTGGACATTCAGGAGTTCATGATTCTGCCGGTCGGGGCGCCAAGCTTTTCCGAGAGCCTGCGTTACGGGGCGGAGGTATTCCACAGCCTGAAGAAGGTGCTGGAACGCCGGGGTCTGAATACGGCGGTGGGCGACGAGGGCGGTTTCGCACCGGACCTGGAATCCAACGAAGCGGCGCTCGGCGCCATCGCCGAGGCGGTGGAGGCGGCGGACTATACCCTCGGACGCGAGATCTACCTCGGCCTGGACGTTGCCAGTTCGGAGTTCCACAAGGACGGCGTCTACCATCTTGAATCCGAGGGGCGACAGTTCAACGCGGTTGAATTCTGCGCCTATATGGAGGATCTCGTGGCCCGCTACCCGATCATTTCCATCGAGGACGGAATGTCCGAGGACGATTGGGACGGTTGGGCGTACCTCACCGAGCGTCTTGGTAAAAGAATTCAGTTGGTGGGCGACGATCTGTTCGTCACCAATACGGAGATTCTGCATACCGGGATCGACCGAAATATCGCCAACAGCATCCTCATCAAGCCAAATCAGATCGGCACCCTGAGCGAAACGGCCGCGGCCATCGACATGGCCCGCGCCGCCGGTTACACGGCGGTGGTATCGCACCGCTCGGGAGAGACCGAGGACACCACCATCGCGGACATCGCCGTGGCCACGGCGGCCACGCAAATCAAGACCGGTTCGCTGAGCCGATCCGATCGCATCGCGAAATACAACCGGCTGTTGCGCATTGAGACTGAACTGGGCGAACGCGCCGCATTTTCGGGCGCCGCTGCGTTTCCGATGAGTCTATAATGGCGAGGGATTCGCGCTGGAGGATCTGAACCGACGATGCGAATATTGCTGCTTCTACTGGTAGTCTGCCTTGGCCTTGTGCAAGCGCGGCTCTGGTCCCAGGACGACGGGATGCGCGAAGTTTGGCGCCTGCAGGCCCTGGTGGCGGAACGGACTGCGGAGAATCGGGGACTGGCGGCGCGCAATGCGGCGCTGGAAGGCGAGGTGCAGGATCTCAAGCAGGGATTGGCGGCGGCGGAGGAGCGCGCCCGAGCCGATCTGGGGATGATCGCCGAGGGTGAAACCTTCTACCAGATTACCTCGCTGCGTTCTGCGGAGCGCGAACCGGCGGCCTCAGCAGGAAATCAGTGAGCGATGCGGTCTAGCGGCGCCGTCGAAGCAGAACATAGACAGCGCCGGAACCGCCGTCGCGCGCCCGGGCGGATACGAACGCCAGCACCTCGTCCCACCGAACCAGCCAGCGCTGCACGAGCGTTTTGAGGACCGGTCCGTCAGGTCCCGATCGCAGACCCTTGCCGTGAACCACGCGGATACAACCCAGGCCCCGGTTTGAGGCTGCCACGATGAACTCCCGCAACAGGACGCGCGCTTGCGCGGCCGTTCGCCCATGCAGGTCCACTTCAGCGTCGATGCGGAAGCGCCCGCGGCGCAATTGGCGAAAGGTTCTTTCCGGCAGGCCGGGGCGCCGATATGCCGTTCCCTCGCCAAGTTGCTCCAGCGCGTCGGGCCCGTCGGATCCGTGCAGGCTTTCTCGCAGCACCTCCTGCCGAGCCGTTCGGGTCATCCTCGCTGTCGCCGGGCGACGGCGCCGAAACGCGGCGCGCTCCTCGAACTCCAGGGGCCTCACGTCGCACATGGCGTGCGCAAAAATATCCTTGTCGTTGCTGATGCTCAAGGCATTGCTCCGCTGGCGCCAAGCGTCAAGTATAGTGGTCGGGTTCATGCCGAATCCAGCGACCGATACGCTCACATCTCGTAATTCCACCGCTCATGGGAACTGAATCCATACACGCCTGCATGAGCCCGCGGCAATGAGGCCAGGTCAGAACGTTCGCGGTATCGGCATGACGTCGGCTCGCACCCGAAACCGGCTGGTGAGTCGGTTGAGTCAGGAGGGCATCAGCAATCCGGCTGTGCTCGAACGGATTCGCGACGTGCCGAGGCACTTGTTCGTGGACGAGGCGTTGGCGAGTCGCGCCTACGAGGACAAGGCGCTGCCCATCGGATTCGGCCAGACCATCTCCCAGCCCTACATCGTTGCGCGCATGACCGAAGCGCTGGTTCGCGGACTGGCGCCGGGCGAAAAGCTGCGAAGCGTTTTGGAAGTCGGCACCGGTTGCGGCTACCAGACGGCCGTGGCGGCGCCGTTTGCCCAGCACGTCTACAGTCTTGAGCGTCTCTTTGCCTTGGTGCAGCGCGCCCGCAAGCGGCTCAGGGAACTGGCGATCGGCAACGTCACGCTGCGCCACGGCGACGGCTGGGACGGCTGGAAAACGCAAGCGCCGTTCCAGGGCATCATCGCCACCGCTGCGCCCCTGGAGATTCCCCAGGAATTGTTGGCGCAACTCGACGACGGCGCGCGCCTCGTCATCCCGGTGGGTCCGCGGGGCGAGCAGCAGTTGATCTGCGTCACGCGGCGCGGCGATTCATTCGAGCGCAAGCATCTCGGTGACGTCAGCTTCGTGCCACTGCTCAAGGGGATCGAGACTTGAGCCTGTTCTCCACTGTGTACGACAGCGTGCTGCGATGGGCGGGTCATCGCCACGCGGAGCGGTACCTTGTGGCCCTGAGTTTCGCCGAATCTTCGTTCTTTCCCGTACCGCCGGATGTACTGCTCGCGCCCATGACACTCGCCGAGCCCCTCAAGGGTTGGCGTTTCGCGACGGCGACCACGTTGGCTTCCGTATTCGGCGGGGCCGTGGGCTATGCAATCGGCTGGTTTGCCATCGACAGCGTCGAACCATTGCTGCGGTCGTTGGGGTACTGGGACGCGTACTTGCGAGCCAGCGAGTGGTTCCTGGCGTGGGGATTCCTCGCCGTGCTGGGCGCCGGGTTTTCGCCGATTCCGTACAAGATCTTCACCATCGCGGCAGGCGCCTTGCAGATGGTCTTTCCGCTCTTTGTCGTGGCTTCCTTCATCGGCCGCGGTTCGCGATTCTTTCTGGTGGCCGGCCTGTTGCGCTGGGGCGGAAGACCCATGGAGCGAAAGCTGCGCCAGCATGTGGAGCTTGTCGGTTGGATTTCGATCGCCTTGCTGGTGGTGTTGTACCTGGCTCTTCGTTAGGGAGGCAAATGCGGATTCACGCGATATACGGGATGTTGTTGACCGGCCTCATGGCAGCCGGCTGCACACCGACCCTCGTGAACTACGAGCCGAGGGTCCATGTGGTCCAGTCGGGCGAGACGCTCATGTACATCGCCTGGCGACATCACGTGGATTTCCGCGACCTGGCTCGCTGGAACCAATTGGAGAATCCCGACCTGATCCTGGTCGGTCAGCGACTGAGTCTTACGCCCCCCGGATCGGCGGATCAGGGTACCGGAACGGCCACTCAGCCAAACTCCGGTGCCGTCGGCTCCAGACAAGCGAGTGTGCCGCCGACACGTTCAAGCGGCGACGCGCGCACACAGCCGGCGAGTAGCGGTCAGGCGAGTAGCGGTCAGGCAAGGACCGGTCAGGCAAGGACCGGTCAGGCAAGTTCCGCGCCGGCTCGATCCAATCCGGTACCGGTTGCGGCGGCGGGATCCACCGCTGCAAGTTCCGGCGGAGCGGCCGCCGCCGAGCCGGCGCCAGCCGCGGGACGGCCCTTGCCGGCACTGCCCGTGCTTCCCGCGCCGCCCTGGCAGTGGCCGGTCAGGGGTCCGGTGGTGAGTGCATACGGCGCCTCGGAGGGGACCGGTGGCGGTATCGGCATCGGTGGCCGGATCGGCGCGGATATCCGCGCCTCGGCGCCGGGCCAGGTGGTGTATGCCGGCGAAGGCCTGGCCGCCTATGGCAATCTGGTCATCCTCAAGCACAACGACACCTACCTGAGTGCCTACGGGCACAACGACGAACTGGTCGTGTCCGAGGGCGATGCGGTTACGCAGGGACAAGTGATCGCAAAGATGGGCCTGGGTCCGGAACGCCAGGCTCAAGTGCACTTCGAAATCCGCCGCAATGGAACTCCGGTGGACCCGCTGGGGCTCTTGCCCAATTGACCGCGGAACAGTTGACTAGGGCATGAACAGCGCCGCGGCCACGGAGCGCCCCTCGTGGAGCAGCACGTTGTACGTCCTGCATGCCGCCGGTGTGTTCATGATCTCGATGCCGATTCCGCGCTCGGCCATGAGCGCCATCAGGTCGAGCTTCGGCCGACGCAGCGTGTCGCCGGTACCGAGCACGATGATGTCCGGTTCCACCGCCACGGCCGGCTCAAGATCCTCCGGCCGCAGGTCCTCCGGAGTCGAGGCCGGCCAGTCCCGTACGATACCGTGCGCGGAGACGATCAGGTGCGAGCGAATCCATTCCTCGCCGACCCTCACGCCGCCTCGTTCCCATGCGGAGACGAAGTGGGTGTCCGCGTTTTCTCGGGTGAATTCGATCGGCTGCTCCCGTGGTGCGTTCCGATCGATTATACGCCGCTGCCTGGAGCGGTCGCGTGCCTGACGCGCCTCGGATCGAACAACGCCCGCCGATGCCCGGGTCGGCGCAATGGCCGTGGCCGGCGGGGACGCATCGGGTCCTGCGCCAAGTCTTCGCGCGGCGTGATATCCGTTCCCCGGCGGAGTTGGACCTGGCACTGAAAAACCTGCGACCGGTCGGGGAGTTTGCCGAGCTGAGCGAGGGCGTCGAGCTATTGCTGCGCCATCGGCGCGGGCGCGTGGTCGTTGTCGGGGATTTCGATGCCGACGGGGCTACCGGCTCGGCGCTGATGCAACTGTGCCTGCGGGACTTCGGATTCGAGAACGTTCGCGTCTTTGTTCCCGACCGCTTCCACCTCGGCTATGGGCTGACGCCAGAGGTCGTGGCGCGCGTCAGGGCCGAGCGGCCCGATCTCATCGTAACCGTGGACAACGGGACCACCAGCCTGGCCGGGGTCGCCGCGGCCCGGGATGAAGGCATGGACGTGCTGATCACCGACCATCACCTCCCTGGGCCCGAATTGCCGTCCGCCAACGCCATCATCAATCCGAATCTTGGCGGAAATTCCTTTCGCGGCAAGAGTCTTGCCGGAGTCGGAGTCGCGTTCTACCTCATGGCGGCTCTGGGTAGACGCCTGGACGCAGTGGAGACAGTGGCGCGCTATCTGGATCTGGTTGCGATCGGCACCATGGCCGATCTGGTGAAGCTGGACCGTAGCAACCGCATTCTTATCGACCAGGGTCTTGCGCGAATCCGGGCGGGGCGCTGCCGGCCCGGTGTCCTCGGGCTCTGCCAGGTTGCGGAGATCCCGCACGAGGAGATCACCGCCGGCCGATTGGCTTTTCAGATTGCGCCGCGGCTGAATGCGGCGGGCCGTCTGGACGACATGAACGTGGGGGTGCGTTGCTTGGTGACGGACTCCGATGCGGAGGCGCTGAATCTCGCCAAACGGTTGGACGAATTCAATCGCAAGCGCCGTGCCATCGGTGCGCGGATGGATTCCGAGGCGTTCGAATTGCTCAATGCCGACGCCCTCATCGACCGCCGAGCCTTGCCCCCGGTGGTCTGCCTCTTTCAGGACGATTGGCACGAGGGCCTGGTGGGGCTCGTCGCGTCGCGAATCAAGGAGCGCTATTGCCGCCCGACCTTCGCCTTTGCGCCAAGCGAATCGGGGGTCATCAAGGGATCGGGCCGCTCGGTGGCCGGATTCCACCTGCGCGACGCGCTGGTGGATGTGGACGGCGCCAATCCGGGTCTCATTGCGCGCTTCGGCGGACATGCGATGGCCGCCGGGCTCACGCTGCCCCGGGACGGGTTCGGCCGATTCCGCGCCGCGATGACGGCTCTGGGGGCACAGCGGCTGCGGCCCGAGCACTTCGCCGAGCGCATACTCACGGACGGCGAGCTTGTGGCCGGCGATCTGACCCTGGAAGTCGCCGCCCTGCTTCGCGACGCCGGTCCATGGGGGCAGGGATTTCCGGAACCGCTGTTCGAGGGAACGTTCCGGCTGATCCGGCAGCGGATACTGGCGGGTGCGCACCTTAAAATGACTGTCAGCCTTGAAGGCAGCACGGTGCCACTGGATGCCATCGCCTTCAACCAGCCAGAGGGTGACTGTCGGCCGGGTGATCGGCTGCGACTCGCGTATCGGCTGGATGTCAACGATTATTTCTCTACCCCTGCCGTTCAGCTTGTCGTTGAACATATTCGCGCGCGCAATTGACGCGCGCAATTGACGCGCGTAATTGAATTGGCGCCACGCGGGTCGGGATTACGCTATCATTCGCCGCCATTCCAGCCTGGAAAGAAGTCAGTGGAACTCGGCCAGATCAACGCGACGATTGATGATCTGAAGGGGCGTTGCATCGCCCTCAGGGGGTACCTTTGACTACGATACCAAGCGGGCACGCCTTGCCGACGTGGAGCGGGCGCTAGAAGACCCGGGCGTGTGGTCCGATCAGGTCCGGGCCCAGGAGTTGGGCAAGGAGCGGGCATCGCTGCAGTCGGAACTCACCGCGCTGGACCGGGTCGCCCAGGCGCTGGAGGAGGCCGAGGAACTGCACACGCTGGCGGAGTCCGAAGAGGACGACGACACCCTTCGAGTCGTTGCCGATGAACTGGGAACCACCGGGAGGGAGATCGAGCGGCTTGAATTCCAGCGCATGTTTTCCGGCACAATGGATGCGCATAACGCCTATCTGGACATTCAGGCGGGGTCGGGGGGTACCGAGGCGCAGGACTGGGCCGAAATCCTCCTGAGGATGTATTTGCGCTGGGCCGAGGGTCGCGGCTTCGACACCGAAGTCCTTGAAATCTCGCCCGGCGAAGTGGCGGGTATCAAGAGTGCCAGCATCCTGTTTCGGGGCGACTATGCCTACGGGTGGCTTCGCACCGAGACCGGGGTTCACCGCCTGGTTCGCAAATCGCCATTCGACGCCGGGCACCGCCGCCATACGTCGTTCGCCGCGGTATTCGTGTCTCCGGAAATCGAGGATGATATCGACATCGAGATCAATCCCGCCGATTTGAGGGTCGACGTCTACCGCGCCAGCGGGGCGGGGGGGCAACACGTCAACAAGACCGAATCCGCGGTGCGCATCACGCATATCCCCACCGGGACCGTGGTTCAATGCCAGAATGATCGTTCCCAGCACAAGAACCGCGCTACGGCGATGGGGCAGCTTCGCGCCAAGCTCTACGAGCGCGAGCAGCAACGACGCCAGGACGAGGCGGAGTCGCGGGAGCAGGGCAAGGCCGATATCGGCTGGGGGAGCCAGATTCGATCCTATGTGCTCGACCAGTCGCGGATCAAGGATCTGCGCACCGGGGTTGAAAGCGGCAACTCGGGCGCGATACTGGACGGCGATATCGACGCATTTCTCGAGGCAAGTCTGAAGCAGGGTTTGTAGCAAGCGATGGATGACTCCACGGAGCATGGCCGAAGGCCGGAAAATCGGCTGATCGCTGAGCGGCGCGAAAAGCTGCACCGTCTGCGCGGCGCGGGTGAAGCCTTCCCGAACGACTTTCGCCGTGACGCACTGGCCGACGCCCTGCACGCCGGGTTTTCCGGGCACAGCGCGGAGTCGCTGGAAGCGGAATCGCAACACGTGTCCGTGGCCGGGCGAATGATGAGCAAGCGGGTCATGGGCAAGGCGAGCTTCTGCCACATTCAGGACCGGTCCGGGCGGATTCAGCTCTTTGTCGAGCGCGATCGGGTGTCGAGCGAGGTTTACCAGGCGTTCAAATCATGGGATGTGGGCGACATCGTCGGCGCCGCCGGCACCCTGTTCAAGACCCGGACCGGGGAACTTTCGGTTCGCGTCGACTCGTTGCGATTGCTGGTGAAGTGCCTGCGGCCGCTGCCTGAGAAGTGGCGAGGCATCGCCGACCGGGAATTCAAGCTGAGGCGCCGCTACGTGGATCTTCTCATGAGCGAAGAGACGCGCCGGGTGTTTGCCGCGCGCACGGATACGGTGCGGTTCATTCGCGCGTTTCTCGATGCGCGCGGCTTTGCCGAGGTGGAGACGCCGATGATGCACCCCATCCCCGGCGGCGCCTTGGCCCGACCGTTTGCGACGCACCATAACGCGCTGGATTCGCCGCTGTATCTGCGAATCGCCCCGGAACTCTATCTGAAACGTCTGCTCGTGGGCGGTCTCGAGCGCGTCTACGAGATCAATCGCAGTTTTCGCAATGAGGGCCTCTCCACTCAGCACAACCCCGAGTTCACGATGCTGGAGTTGTATCAGGCCTATGCCGCGTTCGAAGATCTCATGGATCTTACCCAGACGTTGGTTCGCGAGGCTGCCAGGCGGTTAGTCGCAACCGATCAGGTCGATTACCAGGGGCAGACCTGCGACCTGGGTGGCCCGTTCGAAGTGCTGACCGTGGAGGACGCCCTGGTGCGCCAGAACCCGGAACTCGCCGGGGTCCTGCGAGACGTGGACCGGCTGCGCGAGTCCTGTGACAGCAACGGGATTGTCCACCGTCCCGGGGACGGCGCCGGCAAGCTGCAGATCGAGCTGTTTGAGAAAACCGTCGAGAAACATTTGCGGGGACCGGTTTTCGTCACCCGGTATCCGGCGGAAGTCTCTCCGCTGGCGCGGCGCAACGACGCCGACCCCTTCCTCGCGGACCGGTTCGAACTGTTTGTGGCCGGAAGGGAACTCGCCAACGGCTTCTCCGAGTTGAACGATCCGGAGGAACAGGCGGAGCGTTTTCGTGAGCAGGTCCAGGCCAAGTCCCTGGGCGACGACGAAGCGATGTATTTCGACGATGACTACATTCGTGCCCTGGAATACGGCATGCCGCCCGCCGCGGGGCTTGGCGTGGGGATCGATCGATTGCTGATGCTGCTTACGGATTCCGCGTCTATCCGCGACGTGATTCTATTCCCGCACCTCAAGCCCGAGGCGACGTGAAGTACCGGCCCGTCCGGGTGTGTGCCGGCGCATTGGCTCTCGGCGCGGCGGCCGGGGTAGGCGCTGCCCAGGAGGCGGCGGTTGCGCCAGACGACCTCAAGACGGTCCAAATGGTGCGCATCGATGTGCCGCCGACCATCGACGGCGTGCTGGATGATGCCGTGTGGGCCCGGGCGGCGGTGGTTGACGATTTCAAGCAGTCGCAACCGATCGAGGGGGACGAACCGACCGAACGCACCGAAATTTACCTCCTGTACGACGACGATGCGTTGTATATCGGCGGGCGCTTCTGGGACAGCGAACCGGATCAGATCGCCGCCGGCACCCTGCGGCACCGTGCCTCGAGACTGGGTGACGATGACCGGATCGCCGTGGTCCTGTCGCCCTACGACGACCGGCGCAGCGGCTACAAGTTCGAGACCAATGCCAACGGCGTCAAGCATGAGGGCATCTATCAGAACGTGCGCCAGAACCTCTCGGTCTGGGATACGATCTGGGATACGGCTTCGAGGATCGACGCGGAGGGCTGGACGACGGAAATCGCAATTCCGTTCAAGTCGATCTCATTCGACCCGAACCGCGACACCTGGGGAATCAACTTCTCCCGGGCGGTGCGCAGAAAGAGCGAGGAAATCACCTGGGTTTCCCGCAATCGCTCCTACAATCCCAGCGTCGTCGGCATCGCGACCGGCTTCCAGGGCCTGGATCAGGGCATCGGTCTGGATGTGGTTCCCTCGATCGCCCTGAATCGCCGCCGGGCGTTCGATCCCGCCAGCACGGATTCGAACACCCGCCCGTCACTGGATATGTTCTACAAGTTCACGCCGGCGCTGAATGGCGCACTGACGCTCAATACCGACTTCTCGGCGACCGAGGTGGATTCCCGGCAAGTCAACCTGAGTCGCTTCAATCTGTTCTTTCCCGAGCGGCGGGCGTTCTTCCTTCAGGATACCGACATCTTCGAGTTCGGCCGCATCGGCGGGTCGAGTTACGACGTCAATCGCGCCACCTCGCGGCCGACCCGGGAAAACGGCCGGCCGTTCTTTTCGCGGCGATTGGGGCTCAGTCGCACGGGCCAGCCCGTCGATCTGGACTACGGCGGCAAGATCAGCGGGCGGATCGGCCGTTGGAGCGTCGGCGGCCTGGCGGTCAGACAGGCCGATTTCGGGCCGGTCGCCGGCAGCAACGCGTTCGCAGGCCGGGCGTCGCTGAGCGTACTCGACGAATCGGCCATCGGTCTGATCGCCACCGACGGCGATCCGAACTCAAACCTCGATAATTCCGTGGTCGGCGTGGACTTCCGCTACCTGAACAGCCGGCTGGCGGCGGGGCGCCTGCTCGAGGCCGACGCCTGGTTCCAGCAGTCGGATACCGAGGGATCCAGCGGCGACGACCACGCGTTCGGGGTGGCGTTGCGCGCGCCCAACCGCTCCGGGCTGCGCTGGGGATTGGCGCTAAAGGAAATCCAGCGCAACTTCAATCCGGCGTTGGGTTACGTGAATCGAACCGGCATTCGGGACCAGACCGTCGATATCGGCTATACGCATTTCATCTCCGACGGGCCCCTGGTATCGTTTTTCGCGGGTGTCGACGCGCAGCGTATCGACTATGTCGACGGTGGACTCCAGACACAGGTGCTGGCGTTGACCGCATTGGATCTGGACAGCCGGGCGCGCGACAGTATCCTCGTCCGATTGCTCTCCACGGACGAGGTATTGAACCAGCCGTTCCGCATCCACCGCGATCCGTCTGGAACCTCTCGCGACGTCATCATCCCGCCCGGGCGCTATTCGTTCGATGAATACCTGGTGCAGCTTTCCAGCGGCAGCTATCGTCGGCTCGCCGGCAGGCTCACTTACCAGGCAGGCGATTTCTTCAAAGGCGAACGCATCAATATCGTCGGCAATCTGACGTGGCGGCCGACGAAGCACTTCATCTTCAAACTCGCCTACGACTGGAACGATATCCGGCTTCCACAAGGCGAATTCGTCACCCGGCTGGTGCGGTTGACCACGGAAGTGCCGTTCTCTGCCGATCTGTCGTGGATCAATTTCATCCAGTACGACAATGTCTCCGAGAATGCCGGCATCGACAGCCGCTTGCATTGGGTGCAACGGGATGGCCGCGAGGCCTTCGTCGTCCTGACCCATAACCTGCAGGATCTGAACCGCGATAACTCCTTCGACGCGACGCTCTCGGACCTGAGCGTGAAGGTGAACTATACGATTCGCTTCTAGCGCGGATATCGCTGCGTTGCGGCCGTCAGATAAGCCCAACGGCCCACATCGCGCAGACCGCCATGAAGGAGGCGATACCGCCCACGAGCGTGGCGCCGCCGTAGCCCAGGATGGCGTCGTTCACCGGCAGCCGGCTCAGCGACGTGCACACCCAGAAGTAGCTCGAGTTGACGTACTTGATGATCACCGAACCGCTGGCTCCGGCGAGCATGGCCGCTTCCGGGGACAGCGCCAGCGTTCCCAGCATGGGCGCGACCAGAGATGCTGCAGTGATCACGCCGACGGTGGTCGAGCCGGTGATCATGTTGCCGATGATGCCGATGACGAAGGGCAGGAGTATCGACGGCAATCCGTAGGCGGCGAAGAATCCGGCGATGGCTTCCACGGCGGGTGTGCCCTTGAGAATCTCGCTCAGCGAACCGCCCAGACCCGTAACCACCAGGATCATGGCCGATATCCTGAGGCCATCCTCGATCCAGGCGTTCTTGGCGGCTTTGCGATGTTCGGGTGTCTTGATGTTTCGGTAGGAGAGCCAAACGCCGATGCTCAGCGCCATGACCGGCCAGCCGACGTACGCCAGGCCCGCACGCACTACGTTACCTTCGTCCAGGAACAGTCGGGACACGCTTTGCGCCGCGATCAGCACGATCGGTACCAATATGGGGGCGTAGGAGGCCAGGGGGCCCGGCAATCCGCCTTCGGGCTCGTCCTTGAGGAAGTCGCCGCCCGCAAATTCGTCGTCCGGCAGTGTCTTGATCCGCGGCCCGATGACGTACTGGCCCCATATCCAGCCGGCGAGCGAGCCCACCAGGCATGCCATGCTGCCGAAAATGATGGTCTTGCCGATATCCGCGCCCAGCAGCGCCGCGGCCGCCAGCGGTCCGGGCGTGGGCGGCACGATGGCGTGGGTGAGTTGCAGCGAACCCACGAGACCGATGGACATGACACTGACGGTGACTCCCATCATTTTCGCCGCGGAGTGCACCAGGGGATTCAGGATGACGTAGGCCACGTCGGAGAAGATGGCGATGCCCAGAATGAAGCCTGTCAACGTCAGCGCCAGGGGCATTCGCTTTGAGCCCACGGCCCACACCATGCTACGGGTGATGGTCTGGATCGCGCCGGTATGTCGCAATGCCTCGGCGATGATGGATCCGAGCACGATGACCACGCCGATGGACCCCAGTGTCGAGCCGAAGCCGCGTTCAAATGCGTCGATGAAGTTGTTCCGGGCCACGCCGGGGATCACGCCGAAGAGAAGCAGCGGGACCAGCAGGGCGAGAAAGACATGCCACCGCCATTTGGCGATGAGAAACAACAGCAGGGTAATGACGCCCAGAAAGCCCACTAGCGCCACCAGTGGGCTGCTCACAACCGCCGTGGTCGGATCCATGTATCCCCCAAGTCGTAATTAACCTTTGAACGGCACTCCCTGAACTGCCGGTTCGGCCAGAAATTCAAGGGCTGCCGTGACACCGCCAGCGCAGTCGGGGATGCCCGCAAGCCCAAGTCCCATCTCAACGCCGCACAGCGTCCCGGCCAGCATGAGTTCGTTGAAGTGACCCAGGTGGCCGATTCGGAATACCTTCCCGGTGAGCGGCCCCAGACCCGTTCCCAGCGACATGTCAAAGCGTTCCAGGATGACCGACCGGACCGCGTTAGCGTCAATGCCGTCGGGCACAAGCACCGTGGTGAGGGTATTACTGCTCTTCTCCGGGATGACACAGTAGTTCTCGACGCCCCAGACGGCCACGGCTCGGCGCGTGGCTTCGGCCAGGCGGCTGTGGCGGGCATAGACGTTTTCAAGGCCTTCCTCATCGATCATCGTCAACGCCTCTCCCAGGCCGTAAAGCAGATTCGTGGGTGGCGTATAGGGGAAGAACCCGGTGTCGTTGGAGGGCAGGGCGTCGTCCCAGCTCCAATAGGACCGTGGTATTCCGGCGTTGGCGCTGGCCGCAACGGCCTTCTCACTGATGATATTGAAACTGAGTCCGGGTGGCAGCATCAAGCCCTTCTGGGACCCGGCGATCGTCACGTCCACTCCCCAGTCGTCCTGTCGGTATTCGATGGACCCGGCGGAGGAGACCGAGTCGACCATGAGCAGCGCCGCGTGCCCGGCGGCGTCCATGGCTGCGCGCACGCCGGCAATGGAATTGGTGACGCCGGTGGAGGTTTCGTTATGGACCACCATCACGGACTTGATCTGCCGCGGGCGGTCCGCCCGCAATGCGCTTTCGACCTGGTCGGGGTCGACGCCCTTGCGCCAGTCGCATTCGACCCACTGGATTTCAAGCCCGAAGCGCTCGGCGATGATTCGCCAGTTGGTCGCAAACATGCCGCTGTCGAACATCAGCACGCGGTCCCCGGGCGACAGCGCATTGACCAACCCGGCCTCCCAGGCGCCCGTGGCGGACCCCGGGTACAGGATGGCCGGACCGGAGGCGTTGAACAGCCGGCGGACACGTGGGATGAGTTCGAGCGCCATTTGGGCGAACTCCGGGCCGCGATGGTCGATGGTCGGTAAGGACATCGCGGCGAGCACGCGGTCGGGTACGTTGGTCGGGCCGGGCACTTGCAGGAAATGGCGTCCGCCGCCGGTGTTGCGGCTGGTGTTGTTGGTCATCGTGGGTATGGGGCATCGCGAAGATCGGAATGGCTAGGATACCACGCCGGCCCGCCGTTGTTGCTTGCGAGTACCTGTTGGACGGGCTACGATCATCGGCACATTTCACGAAATCCGGTTGCCTCATGAATCGCTTGTTCCCGCTATCGGTATGGGTCCTTTTCGGCACGTTTCAGTCCGCCCTTTCGCAGATTCCCGGTATGGGGATGGGCATGGGCATGGGTGCCGGCCCCACGGCCATGGATGCACGATATTTCGATGTGGCGCCGGATATCGGCGAACTCGTGCCTGATATCGAAGTAGTTGACGAGCAGGGCAATCCGGTGAATATCAGGGAGGTGGCTACGGGACAGTACACGGTACTGGTGCTCGGCTGCCTTACGTGACCCCCCTTCCTGCGTAACGTCCCCAGTTTGGAGACGGTTCAAAGAGACTTCGCTCCCAAGGGCGTGGATTTTTATTACGTTTACAAGCCGCTGGCTCACCCCGAATACAACAACTACGTGACGCCGTTCACTTTGCAAGAGCGGCTCATGCACGTCGCGGAGGCCAAGCGCCGGTTGGGCTCGAGCATCGCCTGGCTGGCGGATGACATGCATAACCCCTACCACGAAGCCATGGCCAGGACCCCGAACAGCGAACTCGTGGTGGGTCCCGACGGCCGCGTCGCGTCGCGGCGCACCTGGAGCGACCCCGAGGCATTGCGAGCGGACCTGGAGCGTCTTGTCGGCCCCGTGGAAAAACGGACCCGCATCGAGGACCTGGATCTGCCGACGCAACCGCCGCCCCCCACGGTGGCCAAGGGTGTCGTGCCGCGGGTAGAGATGCCGCCGACCATGGCGGGTATTCAGATAGAGCCGATATTCGAGGGCAACAAGACGCCCTTCTACGTCAAGCTCCGGGCCGAAGGCGACGAAAGCCTTCGGAGCACGGGACAGGGCCGGATGTACCTCGGGTTTCACCTGGATCCGTTGTACCAGGTTCACTGGAACAACGAAGCGGGACCGGTCAGGTTCTCGCTGTCACCGCCGCCGGGCGGATCGGTCACGCCGGCCAGCGATCAGGGGCCGCTGTTGGACGTGCCGGCGGACGCGGATCCCCGGGAGTTTCTGGTCGATGTGGATATCGACGATGTCAGCCAGCCACTGAGCCTGGATGTGTTCTACTTCGCCTGCGACGATGCCTTGACCTTCTGCATTCCGGTGAACCAGAGCTACCGCATCCACGTGCAGCGTGACAACCACGGGCGCACGATCCGCACGGATGCCGACAACGTGCCTACGGCGGGGCGCGTTCCGCCGATCTGACCCGGATATCTAATGATCTGCTGACGGGGGAGGTCTCGGGGGAGCCCAGTAGACGACGACTGACCGGGCAGCATCGTTTTCAGACCGTGTCCTCCCGGTTCGCACCGTCGTTAACTATTACCCAAGAGTTCACGAACCCACCCCACACGCAACCCATTGATCCCACTGGGGTATCTGCGCCACCCACCGCCCGCGGACGTCGCCGTCGAAAAAAGATTGATTAAGTATTCAAGCCAACCCCGTACCGACGATCAATTCCAGCGGTCCGGCCGTTCCAGGACGAACCCGTCGGGTTTGGCCACCCTATCCGGCATCTGGCTGTCCTTGAGCACCTTTCGGCCTACCGTGAACGAAGCGCTCGCCGCTCTCCGCAGCCTGTCCGATCTTCTTCCCGGCGGAAACACCGCAATCACTCGCTTGTCCGAATAGCGTTCAAGCGCGGCTTCCACAGGACCCGCGAGGTCGCTGTCCGCAGACAACACTATCGCCGTATCGAACAGATCGTCCTGAGCATCGCCAAGCAACTCTACTGCGACGTTCACATCCGTCATCTTCTCCTCGTAAACTGTCCATTGCATTCCGCAGTTTCGGCATTTGCGCCGCTTTGCGAGAAAGTGCCCAAAGTGAATCTTCAGGCCCCGGTGCGTCTCAAGCGCTTCCAGGTATGTGGATTGCCGCCGCCTTTTGTCCTGCTGGTTGCCGGTTAAGCGCGCCGTAAAATACCGGACACCAGCCAGTCGCTGATCCGCGCGTACCAGATTCTCTGACAGCGCCCAAATGTCCAGCCAGTAGAACCTCCGCCAACCCTTCGACCTTAGGCCGTAATACAGGTTGAAGCCATCCACGTAGACCATTAGCCGCCGGTCCGCGGGCGACGCTTCAGTATCGGACTCTCCTGCATTCATGACGTCATTTCCTTAGCCACGCGAATTTCTCATCCCAAAACGCCGCCACGCTGCAGACGTTGCCCCGCCGGCAAATGCTTGACAACATTCCTCCTGCAGGGGATTATGCTTGCACCCCGCCAGCGATAGCATCGTTGGCCCGACGCCCCGAAAGGGGCGTTTCTCTTCCTGGGCAAAACCTGATCACCAGCGCGTCCCGAGTCCCTATGACGCCGCATCGTAGCGTGATCGTAGGGCAGCCACAGCAACGCACCTTTCATCTCTGACATCGCAACGACTCCGCGTACTTGGTTCCGCAAGCAAGTCACCCCGTGCACCCTGCTTCCGGTAAGCTGTGGCACGCACACAACCAGCCAATTCACGCTAGTCTGCACGGTCCCGAGCCTGTCGACGAGTGAAGCGCATTCCTGATGAGAATGCACGCGTGGAACCGCCGGGATTTGTTGAAAAAATGAAAAAATCTCAGGCCTAATCGTAGTCGTGCGCACTTCGCGCGTAGTCAGGACGGTTGGCAAGCCCCTAAGTTGTGTTTAGCCTGCATATCGCACCATTCGGCTACCGTGGGCGCGCGCCTGCAAACCATCCCGCGTCTATAATGCCGGGCATGGGAGACCGGCCTCAGGAATCACAGGAACTCTTCAGACGGCTTCCGGCCATCGACAAGTGGCTCGCCTCTACAAGCGGCGTCACGCTTAGCGCGGAGTTTTCCACCGCCGAGGTGACCGAGGTCATGCGCGAGCACCTCGACCGGTTGCGTCGCGGTCTGGGCAACGGGCTGACCGAGCTGCCCGATTTTGAAAGTCCCCAATATGAGGCGATCGTGCGCGCGGATCTGCTGCACCGTCGCTTGGCGAGCCTGCGCCGGGCGATCAATGCGACCGGCATCGTTCTGCATACCAACCTGGGGCGCGCGCCGCTGGCGGCCGAGGCGGTTGCGGCAATGGATAACGCGGCCCGGGGCTATTCGAATCTTGAATTCGACCTTGAGGCCGGGCAAAGGGGTTCCCGCCATGACCACGTGCAGTCGCTGCTCTGCCGCATCACCGGCGCCGAGGCGGCGCTGGCGGTCAACAACTGCGCCGCTGCGGTCATGCTGGCGCTGGACAGTTTCGCGTCGGAGCGCGAAGTTGTCATTTCCCGAGGCGAACTGGTGGAAATCGGCGGCTCGTTTCGGATGCCCGACGTCATCGACAAGAGCGGCGCGTGGATGGTCGAGGTCGGAACCACCAATAAAACGCGAATCGGGGACTACGCCGAGGCCATCGGCGAACGGACTCGGGTCATTCTCGCCGTTCATCCGAGCAACTTTCGAATCATCGGATTCAGCGCCAAGCCGGCACTCGCGGAACTCGCCGGGCTGGCGCATGCGAATGAGCTGATTTTCGTGCATGACCTCGGCAGCGGCGCGCTGACCGATTTGCAGCCGATCGCATCCGGCACCGAGCATACGGTCCAGGGCAGCCTTGCCGCAGGGGCGGACCTGGTCACTTTTAGTGGCGACAAGCTGTTGGGCGGTCCCCAGGCGGGTTTGATCGTCGGACGCGCTGAACTTGTCGATCACATCAAGCGCAACCCGTTGGCGCGTGCGCTGCGTATCGACAAGCTGTCGATGGCCGCATTGGCTGCCACGCTGCGGCTTTATCTCCCACCCAACGATCCCATGGAAAAGGTCCCAGTGCTGCGTATGCTCGGCGCGAGTTGCGATAACATCGCGCGGCGAGCGGGCAACCTTGCGCGGCGATTGCGGAACATCCCGGGGCTTGAAGCCGAAGTTGTCGATGACGTGAGCTATGGGGGGGGCGGCGCGCTGCCCATGGTGGAGTTGCCGACGAGGGCAGTCCATGTGAACGCCGCCGGGATGACCGCGGAGCGGCTGGCGCGGCAGTTGCGCGCTGCGGAGCCGCCGGTCATCGCGAGGGTCACCGGGGATCGTCTGGCGCTCGATCCA
Source organism: Candidatus Rariloculaceae bacterium (assembly GCA_965237785.1). Taxonomy (GTDB): domain Bacteria; phylum Pseudomonadota; class Gammaproteobacteria; order Steroidobacterales; family Rariloculaceae; genus UBA6522. The sequence continues at coordinate 2,044,940 of OZ250159.1, read as the reverse complement.
AGAACGATTCTGCCCGGCGACACCAAGGAGCTGCTTAGGGCGTTCAGACAAGCCGTGGGATGACGCGTGCGAGGTCTCGCAACTAGTCCGACCGAACAGCTCACGCTGGGCGTCATCGGGCATGTCGATCATGGCAAGACGGCGCTGGTCCGCGCACTGACCGGAATCGAAACGGATCGCCTCAAGGAAGAGCAGGAACGCGGCCTGTCCATCGTTCTGGGGTTCTCTTTCCTTGAATCGTCCCGGAGAACCATCGATCTCATCGATGTACCGGGGCATGAGGACTTCGTACGCACCATGATCTCCGGAGCCACCGGCATCGACGGCGTCCTGCTCATCGTCGCTGCCAACGAAGGGGTCATGCCGCAGACTCGGGAGCACTTCGATATCGCCGATTTGTTGGGCGTGGACCGCGGGCTGATCGTGCTCACGAAAACCGATCTCGTCTCCACCGAGGAGCTTGCGCTTGCCGAAGACGATGTCCGGTCATTCGTCGCCGGCTCGTTTCTGGACGGAGCGCCGCTGGTGTGTACTTCGGCGCTCCGCAGCGACGGTATGGAGGCGCTTAAGCACGCGCTGACTGCAATACCGGCACGCGTATCGCCCGAATTCGAGGAAGGGTGCTATCTGCCGGTGGACCGGGTGTTCGGCATGCGCGGGTTCGGTGCGGTAGTGACGGGCACGTTGCGAGCCGGCGCGCTCGGCGCCAACCAGGCGGTCGAGATCCTTCCGGGCGGAGAGACAGCCACCATTCGCGGATTGCAGATTCACAACCAGCCCGTGGAGATCGCCTATCCGGGGCAGCGTGTGGCGGTCAACCTCCGGCACCAAAAACGAGACGCATTGAGCCGCGGCGATGTCCTCGCGTCGCCCGGGTTTCTGAAGGCGGCCCGCCGCATCGACGTGGAAATGCGGCTCCTCGAACATGCCAGGGAGCCGCTCAAGAACGGCGCCTCGGTCCGTGTGCTGTTCGGCACCTCCGAGGCGATCGCCAAGGTGCGCTTGCTGGACGCGCGAACGCTGGAGCCGGGCGCGAGCGGGTTGGTGCAATTGCGGTTTCGGCGGGAGGTCGCCGCCCACCGCGGCGAACGCTTTATCGTGCGGGGCCTCACGCCGGTCGTGACCACGGGCGGTGGTCGAATGCTGGATATCGGCGCGCCAAGGCACCGGCGATTCGATCAGGCGGTCATAACGCGCCTGCAAAGCGCGGCCGAAGGCGATCCTGCGGCGATGGTGCGCACAAGCCTGGCGGATGCCGGGCTCGAGGGCGCCGACCGGGAGGCGCTGCGGCTGCGCCTGGGACTTTCGCCGGCGGATATGGACACGGCCGTACAATCCGCAAGCGCCATTGAAGTGGGGGAGGGCCGGCTCCTGGACGCTTCAGCTTATCGCCGGCTGATGGAAAGCATCCTCGCGGCCGTCAATCGTTACCACCGGGAGCATCCTCGCAATCAGGGGTTGCCCATGGCGAGTATTCCCAGCCTGTTGCAGGCCGACATCGACGAAGCTGCGTTGCAACATGCCGTGGATGAACTCCAGTCTCGTGGCGAACTGCAAAATGACGCCGCGATCCTTAGTCGCGTGGATTTCGATCCCCTCGCGAGTCTGTCGGCCGAAGAGCGCCGTTTGGCCGCGGAAATTGAGGAAATTTTCAGCTCCTATGGGTTAATGCCGCCGCCCGTGGAATCCGTGCTGCAAGGAGACCGGGTACGTACCAGTGTCCTGCGGCTTTTGACCGACACCGGTGTGCTGGTACGGCTCAAGACCTACGATCGCAAACGTCACCTTGTGGTTCACCGGGACGTGCTGCGCGATGTGCAGCAGAGGCTCCGGGACCGCTTCCCCTATCCGTCCGAATTCACCGTGGCGGACGCCAGGGACTTGTTGGGGACGACACGAAAATACATTGTGCCGTTGATGGAGCACCTGGATGCCAGCGGCGTGACCATTCGCACGGGCAACATCCGCAGGCTCCGGGATCATTGAACGGTTGGTAAGATAGCGGCGGGCTGCATATCTCACTGAGATGGCGCTTGGTTTCAGTTCGGTGAGTAATGCGGGCAATTGGAGGTGAATGGAGTCTGGTGACTCCCCTGGTCTTCAAAACCAGTGAGCCGGCGAACCCGGCTGGTGGGTTCGATTCCCATCCACCTCCGCCATCCGGCCCGTGGCGGCGGCAAGACCAGCCAATCGAACAAGGCTGTCCGTTTACTCGAATCCGCAGTCTGAGTCCGGACCTTCGCTGAACCACGGGCCCTGCGAACTCTCGCAGGCCACGACGCTGCCGTCCGAATAGACGATATCGCCGCCGATGAGGGTCAGGACGGAATTCAGGTCTCTAAGCTCTTCGTTCGGCACCGTTAGATAGTCGTCGGAGAGCACCACGATGTCCGCAAGCTTTCCGGGTTCGATCGAACCCAGATCGTCCTCGCTGTGGGCATCCCAGGCGCTGCCCAGCGTCCAGGCACGCAGTGCCTCCATGCGGGTGATCGCCTGCTCGGCCAGAATCGGGTCGCCGTATGACGTCATGCCCGTGGTCATGTGGTAGATCGGTATCCACGGCGAAAACGGGCCGCCGTCGCTGCCGGCGCTCATGTGCGCGCCGCTGTCGACAATGAGGCGATAGGGAGGACCGACATCCCCGAGGGCGAAGTTACCGTGATAGTAGTGAGTCTGGGCGGCAACTCCCGCGCCGATGGCCTTGAGCCGTTGCAGAATCCCGTCGTCGATCTCCTGGACGTGGGACAGGTTCCAGTGGAGATCGGCGATGGGAATGATCTCGTTGACGCGCTCGAATGCGGTGGTGTGGGTTTCCAGTTCTTCGACGTCGACGGAGTGCTGATGCACCAGCCAGCCGTTCTCCGCGGCGATGGTATAGGCCTCCACAAATAGTTCCAACGGCTGGATAGGCGTGGATTCCACAACGATGTTTTCGCCGAAGCCGGAGACCTTCATCATGTCGTCGCCAAGGCCCATGAATGTATTCTCGACGCGCTGCCGGATGGCTTCGATGCCGCCGGTGGAGCGGGCCCATGACTGGAAGAACAGCCGCAGGCGTACCGTCAGGCCGTGTTCGCGCCACATGGCCATGGCGGCTTCATAGTCGCGGTACTCGTCGAATACGCCCGGTCCAGGGAAGCCGCCGCCGCCTTCGAGCACGGTGGACAGGCCCACCGTGTTCGAATATTTCGTCAGGTCCCGAAGGGAGCGCATCTTGTCTTCCGGAGTCTGGTTTGCCTTGAGGACCTCGTAGGCTCTCTGCGCTTCGGTTGTCTCCGGGCCCGGCTGACCGGCGATCGATCCGTCGTCACTCACCTCGATGCCGGCGGACTCCAGGAAGCGTTTGCCGATCGAGTTGGCAATGCCCGGACCGAAGGGATAGCCCATCATGTACACGGCGTGATCCGGTGCTGCCTCGTCCAGTTCGGCCAGTGTCGGGACGCGGCCCTCGTCGAACTGCCGCGGGCTCCAGGAGTCGACGATTGAAATGAAATCCGTGCCGTCGAGTGCGTCCGTTGCCGGCGGCAAGCTCGCCGCGCGGGCGGCGATGACCGCTTGCAGTTCCACGATCGACTTCGTGGTTTCGATCGCCCTGACGTCATGCCCGGGCCGGTTCCCGGCACGCAGAAAATGCAGGTGATTGTTGATGAGTCCCGGTATCGCCGTTCGGCCGCCCAGGTCGATTCGCCGATCGCAGTCGTAGCTACCGACGTCATCGCCCACCGCGACGATCCGGTCGCCCCGAATCCTCACCGCGGACTGGGTGGAATCGTCGGCATCAACCGTGAGAATCTGCCCATTCGTCAATACGAGGTCGCCGCTGACGGCGCACCATTCGCCGCCGTCCGAACCGGCTGGCTGCGCAATACCGAGGTTGCTCAGTGTGAAACCCAGGAGAACGATCAGAGCGCCCGGCAGGAGACGGGCCGTAGCAGCGGAAGCGAAACGGGTTGTTTGGTCAGGCATCTTGATTCCTTGAATGTCCGGGAGGCTGCGGGTAGTGTGCCGCGTCGGGCATGAATATCGTACACTGAACCTGTTTCGAATCGGTCAACCAGGGAGTTGGAACCATGATTTGTTTCAGATCCGGAATACGGCACCATTTGGCGAAGAGCGTCGGCGTATTGTTGCTCGTTATTGGCTCCGGCGTTTGCGCACATCATTCCTCAGCCCCGTTTTACGACCACAACCGGGTACTAGAAGTTGAGGGCGTGATTATGGAAGTACTCTGGCAGAACCCTCACATCCGTTTCACGCTGCGCGACGATGATGCCCGGGACTGGGACATCGAGACCACCTCGGTCTCCATAATGAGCCGTTGGGGCCTGTCTGGAGACGTGATCGAGGCAGGTAGCCGCGTCCGCGTGGCCGGGAGCGCCGGCAAGCGATCGGATACCGCCATGTGGATAACGAACATGTTGCTGCCGACCGGCCAGGAGGTATTGCTTTCATCGCGTCCCCGGTGGACCGAGAACACACTGGGAGAGGACCTGCGCGGCGAGGTCGCGGGCGACACGGAACTCGGCCTGTTTCGCGTCTGGACCAGTGCCGGGCGGCTCTGGAATAACGATTACCCGCTGACGGAGTTTGCCCGGACGGTTCGGGCCGCATGGGATCCCGTCGCGGACGAGCCCACCGCAAACTGCGCACCCAAGGGATTGGTGTTCATCATGGAGAATCCCTATCCCATGGAATTCGTCGATCGGGGCGATCGAATCCTGTTGCGCATTGAAGAGTACGACCTGGTGCGCACCATTCACCTGTCGGCCGATGCGGTCGTGGAGGCGCCCGCGCCCAGCCTGCTCGGGCATTCGGTGGGACGCTGGGAGGGCGAAACGCTGGTGGTGGAAACCACCCGCATCGATTATCCGCACTTCGACAAGACCGGTATTCCACAATCCGAGGCGGTCCGGGTTGCGGAGCGATTTTCCGTGAACGAAGACGGCAGCCGCCTCAACTACGAGGCGACCATTACCGATCCCGCCATCTTCACCGAACCCGTGGTCATGACCAAGACGTGGGCGTATCGACCCGGCGAAACCATCAACCCCTATGACTGCCAGCAGTGGAGCGCAGAATGACGGACGAAATCTCGATCAAGCGAATCACGACGCCAGTCGGCGAGTTAGTACTCGGGGTCAGCACGCGCGGCTGCCGGCTGGTCGAGTTTGCAGATCGCATCGATCGGCGCGGAACGCTGGCCGGGAAACGCTGCAAGTTTCGCGTCAGCGATGAAGAGCACAAGCTGTTCGAACGTGTCGAGCGGGAAATTGCCGGCTATTTCGCCGGCTCCGTGAATGACTTTTCGATCCCCCTGGATCTTCAGGGAACACCCTTTCAGGTGGCGGTTTGGGAGGCATTGCTGAGTATCCCCTTTGGCGAGACCGCAACCTACGGCGAGATCGCCGGCCGGGTGGGCAAGCCAACGGCGGTACGAGCCGTTGGCGGTGCGGTCGGCCGCAACCCGGTCAGCGTGGTGGTGCCTTGCCACCGCGTGGTCCGAACCGGTGGTGGTCTCGGCGGTTATGGCGGAGGCCTCTGGCGCAAGGAATACCTCCTGGACCTGGAGCGTCGGCAAGCTCGCGCTGCCGCGGCCTGAGCGCGTACGCGAGTTTACGCCGCGGCTGAAACCTCGCCGGGTGCCCCGAGACGGGCGAGCAATGCGCCGATGGCGTCCGTACGTTCCGGATCCGAGTGCAGTGTCCACGTGAAACGCAGCTTGAACGGGCCGTCCAGGCGGTAGGCTCCGGATTCATCGGCCACCAGGTTCACCAGGTGGATCGGGTCAATGGACGCATCTTCGGCGAACTGCAACACGCCGCCCGAATCCCCGGCGCGTATTTTCTCGATGCCCAGCGATTGCGCCATGAGCTTGAGCCGGGCGAGTTCGAACAACGTCCTCGCCGGTCCGGGCAGCAGCCCGAAGCGGTTGATGAACTCGACCTGCAGTTCGCGCAATGCCTTCTCCGAATCGGCGCTGGCGATGCGTTTGTACTGGACCAGACGCATGTGCACATCCGGCATATAGTCCTCCGGAATCAGCGCCGGCAGGCCGATCTCGACCTCCGTCCCATGGGTGAGCGGATCTTCCAGGTTCGGCTCCAGACCGTCGCGCAGCGACGCGACCGCCCGACCCAGCAATTCGTTGTAGAGGGCAAACCCGATCGCCTGAATCTGTCCGCTCTGATCTTCTCCCAGCAACTCGCCGGCGCCGCGTATTTCAAGATCGTGCGTGGCCAGGGTGAACCCCGAGCCGAGTTCCTCCAGCGCCTCGATCGCTTCGAGCCGCTTGGCCGCATCGGCTGTCAGCGCGCGGGCGGGTGGCGCGATCAGATAGGCATAGGCCTGGTGATGGGATCGGCCCACCCGCCCGCGCAACTGGTGAAGCTGCGCCAGCCCGAGCCGATCGGCCCGGTTGATGACGATGGTATTGGCCGTGGGGATATCGATCCCGCTCTCAATGATCGTGCTGCAGACCAATACGTTGAACCGGCGGTGGTAGAAGTCGAGCATGACCTGTTCGAGCGTGCGCTCCGGCATTTGCCCATGGGCGACCCTGATCGCGGCTTCCGGCACCAGTCTTTCCAGGTCGGCTGCCATCGCTTCGATATTCTTGACCTGGTTGTGGACGAAATAGACTTGACCGCCGCGGCGCAGTTCGCGCAGTACGGCCTCGCGAATGGACTGGCGGTTCCATTGGCCCACGAAAGTCTTCACCGAGAGCCTGGCGTCGGGCGGAGTGGCGATGAGCGACAGGTCACGCAGTCCGCCCAGGGCCATGTTCAGCGTCCTCGGAATGGGGGTTGCGGTCAGTGTGAGCAGGTCGACCTCGGCGCGCAGGCGCTTGAGTCGTTCCTTCTGGCGCACGCCGAAGCGGTGTTCTTCGTCCACGATTACGAGCCCCAGGCGCTTGAATTCAATATCGCCGGAAAGGAGTCTGTGGGTGCCGACGACGATATCCACGGTACCTTCGGACATGCCCCCGGTTACGTCCCGGACGTCCCGGGCGCTCCTGAAACGAGACAGCAACTCGACGCGAACCGGCCAGGAGCCAAAGCGGTCGGCAAAGGTTCGGTTGTGTTGTGTGGCGAGCAGGGTGGTGGGCGCCAGTAGCGCGACCTGGTAGCCGGCCTGAACCGCAACGAAAGCCGCGCGCAGGGCAACCTCGGTCTTGCCGAAGCCCACATCGCCGCAAATGACCCGGTCCATGGGTTTGTCGGTCAGGAGATCCTGCAGGACGTCATCAATGGCCTTGAGTTGGTCGTCGGTCTCCCGGAACGGAAATTCCAGCGTAAAGCGCTGGTACATGTCATCGGTCAGCGTCATCGCGATGCCCTTGCGGGCGGCGCGCCGAGCGTAGAGCTCCAGCAACTCCACGGCCGTATCCCGCGCCTGTTGCGCCGCCTTGCGCCTGGCCTTGAGCCATTGATCGGAACCGAGCCGGTGCAAGGGCGCCTGTTCGGCCGCGGCACCGGTGTACCGGCTGATCAGGTGCAAACTGTGCACGGGCACGTAGAGCTTATCGGAGTCCGTGTACTCCAGCAGCAGAAACTCGGTTATAACGCCATCCACTTCCAGGTTCTTGAGGCCCCGGTAACGGCCGATGCCATATTCTTCGTGTACCACCGGGGCGCCGACCCGCAGATCGGTCAATTCCCGCACGATGGCTTCCGGATCGCGTGCCGGCCGCCGCCGCCGGCTGCGCTGCCGGGGACGGTCGAGTCCAAGCTGCTCGGCCGTGACCACGCGGATGGACCGGTTCGGAAGGACCAGGCCCGAGTCCAGGTCGCCCACGCCGAGCGAAAGTGCCGCCTGCGTGTCGAGAAATTCCTGCCAATTCCCGATCGGCGAGGGCTTCAGGCCGCGGCCGCCGAGAAGGTCCCTAACGACCTCGCGGCGGCCGGTGGAGGAGGTTGCGATCAGCGTCTTGAAGCCGGCATCCGGACTCAACCACCGCGAGATCGGATCCGGGTCTTGTGCCTTGGCCGGATCGAGGGGATGCCGGGTCCCGGCGTTGTAGTCGCCGTCACTGGCGTCCCCCTGGAGTTCGCGGCTGGCCAGTTCCAGTTGCGGGAAGCGCCCGATCCGGGTTTGAATATCGTGTGGCCGCCAGAAGGCGACGTCGGCGTCGAGGATGGGCCGTTCGGGGTCGCCGCGGAGTTGTTCCTCACGCTCCCGGATGAGTGCCCATCCCGACTGCAATCCCTCAATCGCATCGTCTACCAGCACTACCAGGGTATCTTCCGGCAGGTAGTCCAGCAACGACACCGTGGCGTCAAAGAACAGTGGCAGGTAGTACTCGATCCCTGCGGGCAACTGCGCATCGGAGATGTCCCGGTAGATGGAAGCTCGCGCCGGTTCGCCGGGTACGCGATCCCTGAAGCGCTTGCGAAAACCCTGGATGGCCTCGGCATCGAATGGAAATTCCTTGGCCGGCAAAATGCGGATGTCCCGAACCTGGTCGGTGCTGAGCTGGGTGTGGGCATCGAAGATTCGCAGGTTTTCGATTTCATCGTCGAAGAGATCGATGCGAACCGGGTATTCCGAGCCGGTTGGGTAGACGTCGATTAGCGAACCCCTGACAGCAAAATCGCCGGGGTCGAGAACCTGTTCGACACGCAGGTAGCCCTGGTTCACGAGTCGCTCTCGCAACGCTTGGGCGTCGAGCCGGTCTCCGACCTTGAGGATCACCGAACGGCTGGTGACGAAGTCCGATGGGGGCAGTCGCGTCAGCAAGGCCTGGGCATTGACGATCAGGATTTCGCGGCTGCCCGTGGTCAGGCGGTACAGGGCGGACAATCGTTCGGCCAGCAGTTCCTGGGGCGGAGAATACGCATCGTAGGGAAGGGTTTCATAGTCGCAGAAGCGCCGCGGCCGCTGTTCCGGCGCAAAAAACCCGAGTTCACGCTCCAGCGTGTCGGCGGCCAGGGCGGATCCGGTGACGACGCATACCGAACCGGGATGCTGCCGGATGGCCTGGCTTACCGCCAGGCTCCGGGCCGACCCATAGAGCTGCCCCCAGCGTACGGACTCCGCGGTTCCCGGCGAGCATACGGGCAATCTCAACGCCGGAAGAACCGCGCTCACGAGAACGGTCCCCGCCCCGGTAACCCCGGATATCTCACCCATATCCTGCTGCGGCCGCCGGAATTGAAGGATGTCAGGCTTCGGCTCGCGTTATTCGACAGCGAGTAGCTCGACTTCGAACAGCAACGTTGCGTCCGGCGGTATGACCCCGCCGGCGCCGCGGCTACCATAGGCCAGGTCAGGCGGGATGATCAGTTCGCGCTTTTCGCCGATCAGCATTCCGGCGACGCCCTCGTCCCAGCCCGCGATCACGCGGCCGGCGCCCAGAGCAAACCCGAACGGCTGACCGCGATCCACCGAACTGTCGAATTTCGAGCCACGCCCACCCTCGCTCTCGGGTTCGTAGAGCCAACCCGTGTAGTGTACGCTTACTGCGTTGCCCGCCGCCGCGGCGGCGCCCGAGCCGGTCTGGGTGGTCGTAATCATCAATCCTGAATCCGTCGCGGTCATCTCCGGGCCCTCCATGCCACCGCCGCAGGCGCCGACGCCGAGTGACGCCGCCGCCAGCCAAAGCAGTTTGATAACGTTTAGATCACTGTGCCTCATGCTCATAGATTCCTTACTGTTTTGAATCCCCTGGTCCTCGCCCGCGACCGGCAGTCGCAAGGCGTGATGGTCCGCTCATTGCCGCTCTTCGCAATCCCAGGGCTGGACGGTGATCTCCGGCCTCCAGATCCAATAGCGCGTCCCCTCCACCGGGCGGGTAAAGGTAACCGGATCGGTAACCGTAAACCGATATTCCAGCCGGTCCTGAGCGTCATTCAAGGAAAATCGCTCAATTGTCTCGATTTCTCTGCTCTGCGGCGTCCCCCGCCCGTCAAATTTCGGGGCATCGATATTGACGGTCTCGACCACCAGTATGCCCCCCTCCCAACGGCCCGTGGAATGGCCCAGCAGGCTATGCGTTGCAAGGGCATCGGCGTCCCCGGACATGCGGATCAGGCGTTCGGCGTCGTCCTCTTCGAAGCGCATGAGGATAGCGTCCCCGCGTCGCACGAACTCCATTGGAAGGGGACTGATCATCAGGTTCGGCATGCCCTTTTTCCAGCACGCCAGCAGCGTGTCGGCGACGGGATCGAAATTCGCCCTGATCGCTTCGGCGGACTCCGTCAGCGGATAGTTTCCGTCGAACATCAACCTCCGGGAAGGGTCTTCGAGCACCGTGCTCCAGACGCGAAAGATTCCCTCCGCCGATTGGCGCGCCTCCTGCTCGACGGCTTCGCTGTACACCGATTCGAGAAAACCCGTTCGCTCCGCGGTGAAGTACGGCGCGGTACGCAGGGCCATCAAGACCTCCGAGCCATCCTCGAGCAACAGGTTTTTCGCCCAAATTGAAGGTTGATCGCCCCGGGACGCCTCGCCGGCGATGCGGATTCGGTCCCCGGGACCCACGAAATCCCGATCCAATCCGCGGGTACGCAACCCGCTCAGCGCTGAGGTTTCCACGGCCCATTCAACGGTCTCGCCCGATGCGCCGGAGACCTCCACCACGAAGTGAACATGGGGATTTCTCATGGAGACCGACTTTACGACGCCCTCGATTTCAATGATCTCATCGGGGTCGTAGAAGCCCAGCGTGCTGTGGTGCGCGTGCGCGACGGCCGAAAGAACCAGCAGAGCAACCGTCAAACTCATTGTCTTCATGCTTAAAACTCCCCGACAGACAGGTTGATCGGTCCGATACTGAAATTTACGGCATATCGGCCAGTTGCTGCAGCAATTGGCCTCTGGGGCTATCGGCCGGCGCGAACCGCTGTACCCGGAAGGAGTCTACCTCGCCGGTGTAGATATGGCCCGTCGAATCCACGGCGATCATGTGCAATCCCAGGAATTGGCCGCCGGCCTCGCCCATGCTGCCCAGTTCGCCCACGACCTGGCCGTCGTCTCGATTCAGGAACCAGATCTTGTTGTTCATGCGGTCCGAGACATAGAGGAACCGTTGCTCGGGGTCCGGCGAGAACGCCACGCCCCCTGTCGAGCCGCCGCCGCCCGTGCCCGGCGCCAGCACGAATTCCCGCAGGAACTCACCTTCCGTGGTAAAGACCTGAATTCGGTTGCCACGGCGGTCCGCGGCGTAGACCATCCCGTCGTTGGATATGTTCAGCGTCAGGTGTCCTACAAAGTCCCTTGCCATCGGTCCATTGGGCGTATAGGCGTGATCGGCATTGTCGACGCTGATTTCGGCAAGCGGTTTGCCATAGGCGCCCCATCCTCGTACGAACTCGAAGCTGTCCAGATCGAATACCAGCACCCGTCCGCCGAGGTAATTGTCGGCGACGTACATCTCGTTGTCGGACTCTACAATCCGGATCTCCTCGATCCCGCCGACGACCAACGGCGTTCCGGGAGGATACTTTTCGCGGAATATGGCTGCCGCGGCGGCTCGGGCGGCGACCGTCTCCGGGTCCGGAGAAGAAGACGGCATGTATACATCGGCATGCTCCAGCGTTCCCTTGCCCGGGATGCGCTCGACGGCGGGAGGCAGTCCGACGCGGCCTGTTTCGCGCTCGGGCGTTCGCGCCACCTCGCCCACAAGCTCGCCGGTCCGCGGGTCGTACTTGCGTACCGTATCCTGCCCGACGTACACGAACCCGTCGTCGTCGACATCCATGCCGTGCCCCTGGGGCGGATCGAACGATCCGATGACGTTGCCCGCCCTGTCGATCTGGATCATCGTCGGTGGGCGTACGCAGCACTGCGATACCGGCGGCGTCAGCTCGGCAAGAAGTTCCATATCCGCCAAATCGTTGGGCCGGTTCAGCACCCAGACATTGTGGTTCCGGTCTACGGCAAGCCCGGTGATTCCGCCAAATTTCCAGTTGTTGGGAAGTGGTTTCGGCCAGACTGGATCCAGATGGTAGGTCGGCGAGTCCTGCGCCTGGACTGCACTGCTCATCGTCAGGAATGTCAGGGCGACACCGGCCAGCCCGGTGAGCAACGTCCCCATTGTCGGATGTGATTTGGTCATACTTACGTCTCCTGCCGTTGCCGCGATTGCCGGTGCGATCTTCGGGCCCGTATCGGTACCGAAGTTTAGCCGAATTCGGGCATCGGGATTCCGGACATATGTTAGGATTGGCCGCCATCCGGCGCGACCATCTCTTGCGCCAGCCGTTTGCCCGCGATGGCGCCCGCACGGGCGTCGGCGTGAGCCGAGCGTTCGCGCCGGAAAGGGAGAAATGTGCCAATCAGGCACCGAACAATGAACTTGTGGCGGGACTCCTCGCCGGATAGCCCGGTCGACGATTTAGACGGATGCGCTTTGAAACACCGCTGGTGCGCGGCACCCTGATTCGTCGCTACAAGCGCTTTCTCGCGGACGTAGTCCTGGCGGACGGCAACCAGACCACCGTCCACTGTCCAAATACCGGATCCATGCTGGGCTGTCGGACGCCGGGCGCCACGGTATGGTTGCTCCCCGCGAGCAATCCGGCCCGCAAATATCGCCTCGGGTGGGAGTTGGTGGAAGTACCGTCCGAGGTGCTGGTGGGCATCAACACGGGCCGCAGCAACGCCTTGGTGGCCGAGGCGCTGAACCGCGGTCTCATCCCCGAGTTGGCAGGCTACCGGCACGTGCGGCGCGAGGTGACGTTGCCGGAGTCCCGCTCGCGGATCGATTTTCTGCTCAGTGACCATCCGCGGGAACCTGACTGCTATCTGGAGGTCAAGAATGTGACGGCGTCGGTTGACGGCGACACGGCGTTTTTCCCGGATGCGGTGAGTACCAGGGCCGCCCGGCACGTCGACGATCTCGCGCATCTCGTCGAGAAGGGCTGGCGTGGCGCCATGTGCTTCTGCGTCCAGCGCGCGGATGTGAACTGTATCCGGCCCGCGGATCGGATCGACCCCGCCTACGGGCAGGCGTTGCGCCGAGCCGCGGCTGCGGGAGTGGAGGTTTATGCGCTCAAGGCCGACGTTAGCCCGGGCAGCGTGCGTCTGGAGCGGCGCATTCGCGTGGATCTGGGTACGCCCGAATCAACCGGATAGCGCGCCGGGCGGTCAACCCGTTCTCCGGCGTCCACCGCCACGCAAGATGAAATATTCGGGCGACCGGCGTCCACTGTGCTTTAATGCTGGCCGATGTTTCGACCCCTGGAATGCTTCATCGGGCTGCGTTACGTTCGGGCACGAGCGAGCCGAGGCTTCGTCTCGTTCATCAGTCTCGCCTCGCTGTCGGGCATCGGTCTCGGTGTTGCCGCGCTGATTGTCATTCTTTCGGTGATGAACGGCTTCGAGACCGAGTTGAGAATGCGGCTGCTCAGCATGAGCGCTCATGCCAGCCTTTCCCGGCCCGTGGACGGTATCGCCGATTGGGCGGAGCTGGCAGCACGCGTGCAAGCGCAGCCAGGTGTTACAGGTGTAGCGCCTTTCGCGGCGGTTGAAGGTATGTTGGGGTCGGCGCACTCGAACCTCAGTCCGGCTGTCGTGCGCGGCATCCTGCCTGCCGAGGAGGCTTCGATGTCGGAACTGGAAGGCCTGCTCACGGTAGGGAGCCTCGGCGATCTCCAGCCCGGCGCCCAGCGCATCGTTCTCGGCCGGTTCCTGGCCGCCACCCTGGGGGTCGGAATCGGCGATCGGGTCACGTTCCTGGCGCCCAGCGTACAGGACGGCCGCCTGACGCCGCGGTTGACCGGTTTTCTCGTCAGCGGGCTGTTTCAGGCGGGAATCCGCGAGCACGATGTCGGTCTGGCATTGGTTCATCTGGATGATGCGAGCCGCCTGAGAGGGCTTGAAGGGCGCGCGCAGAGCCTGGGTATCCGCCTCCAGGACCCGCTGACAGCCCCACGGCTACGCGCGGCCCTGCAAACGGATGAGCCTGACCTGATCTACTCGGATTGGACGATCGAGAACCGCAGCTACTTTCGGGCCATCAGCATTGAAAAAACCATGATGACCGTGCTGTTGATGCTGATCGTGGCCGTGGCGGCATTCAACGTCGTGGCTTCGCTCACGATGACCGTGACCGATCGACACAAGGATATTGCGATTCTGCGTACCTGTGGTCTGGCCGCGGGGCGGGTCGCCCGGATCTTCATCATCCAGGGAACGGTTCTCGGCGTTGCGGGCACCGTCATCGGGGTGGTTCTCGGGATCGTTCTGGCCGCAAACGTGGAAACCATCGTCCCGTGGTTGGAGCTGACCTTCAATTTTCGCATCATGCCCGGTGACGTCTACTACGTCACTGAAATTCCGTCTGAAATACATACGGCGGACCTCATACTCGTCTCGGTGCTTGCCTTGCTGGTTGCCGTCGTTGCCACGATCTACCCGGCACGCCGCGCGGCCGCGGTAGAGCCTGCCGAGGCCCTGAGGTACGAACGGCCGTGAAACAACCCTACGAGATTTCCATGGCGCTGCGTTACCTGCGGGTTCGCGGACGCAGCGGCTTTATTTCGTTCATTTCGCTGGTTTCGATGGTAGGCATCGGTTTGGCCGTTGCGGTATTAATTGTCGTGCTCTCGGTAATGAACGGCTTCGAGTACGAACTGCGGCAGAGGATTCTGAACATTGTGTCACATGCAACGATCAGCGGCGTCGACGCGCCATTGGAGGATTGGCGGGCCATGCGCGAATTCGTTCTCGCCAGTCCGGATGTCGTGGGCGTGGCGCCCTACGTGGACGGACAAGGGCTGTTGATGGCCGACGAAACACTGGCGGGGGTGCAAGTTCGCGGTATCGACCCGGCGCTTGAGACCGATGTGTCGGTGATCGCCGAACTGCTCGGGCAGGGCAGCCTGGAATCGCTCGAGCCGGGGACGTACCGTACGCTCATCGGTACCGCATTGGCTGCTCAGTTGGGTGTTGGCGTGGGCGATTCGGTGGTGCTCATCCTGGCCGACGGTACGGTTACCCCCGCCGGTCTGGCGCCGCGCATGCGAAGACTGCATATCGCCGGAACGTTTGAGGCCGGCATGTTCGAATACGATCGCGGGTTGATCTACGTGCATCTGGAGGATGCGGCCCGATTGTTCCGCACCGGCGGTGAAGCGACCGGACTTCGGCTCGCCGTGGCGGACATATTCGACGCCGGCCCGGTTTCGGCCGAGCTTGCCCGGGCGCTGGGCGGCGGATTCTATGTCAGTGACTGGAGCCGCCAGCACGTGAATTTCTTCCGCTCGATCCAGCTCACCAAGTCGATCATGTTCGTTATTCTCTCCCTGGTCATCGCCGTGGCGGTATTCAATATTCTCTCCACGCTGGTCATGGTGGTGCGCGACAAGCGCGGCGACATGGCCATCCTGCAAAGCTTCGGTGCGTCCTCGAGGAGCATTACGGCGCTGTTCGCGACCCAGGGAACGATGATCGGCGTCATCGGCACCGTGCTCGGGGTTTTGCTGGGCGTGGCTATCGCCAGCCAACTCGGCAATGCCGTGTCCCTTGTCGAGTCCGCCCTCGGTATCGATCTTTTGTCCGGCGAGGTTTACTTCATCAGCGATCTGCCCACGGACATCCGTGCCGGAGAGGTGATCCAGATCGCCTTGCTGGGTATTTTTCTTGCCGTATCGGCGACAATCTATCCGGCTGTCAGCGCATCCCGGCAACCCCCCGTGGAGGCCCTGCGCTATGAATGAAACTGCGCGTTGAGCCGGTTCTCGTCGTTGAACGATTGGTCAAGACCTTCAGCGAAGCGGGCCGGAAGCTCGAGATTCTACGGGGTGTCGATCTCCGGGTAGACCCGGGGGATCGGCTCGCCATCGTCGGCGCCTCGGGTTCCGGCAAGAGTACCCTGCTGCAACTGCTGGGCGGACTGGACCAGGCCACGGCGGGGGAGGTCAGCGTCTGCGGCGAGTCGATGACCCGACTGGGCAACAACCGCAAGGGTTTGCTGCGCAACCGGACGCTGGGATTCGTTTATCAATTCCACCATCTCCTGCCTGAATTCAGCGCGCTGGAAAATGTGGCCATGCCGCTGCTGGTGCGGGGCGATGAGCCGCGCCAGGCAGCGGCCCGCGCCGAGGAACTGCTGGCCCGGGTGGGGCTACAGGACCGGCTGGACCACCGTCCGGGACAGCTTTCCGGCGGCGAACGGCAACGCACCGCGGTCGCCCGAGCCCTGGTCACCCGCCCCGCCGTAGTGTTGGCCGACGAGCCCACCGGTAACCTGGATCGCCCAACCGGAACGCGTGTCTTTGAACTCATGCTGGAACTCAACGCGGAACTGGGCACGAGCCTGGTGGTTGTGACCCATGATCCGGATCTCGCCGCTCGCATGGACCGCAGACTCGAGTTGCGCGACGGGGTACTACACGAGCTGAGCTGACGCTTTTAGGTGGATTATGTGGCTCCGTCGGTATCATCCCCGGGCCGGCTTGAACGGCGTCGTTGCCGCGGCCGTCCCCTGGGGCGCCGCTGCCGTACTGGTTCACCAATTGCCGAACCCGGTGGGCCTTTTTCCGGCTGCCGCACTATTGGCGGTTGCCATTGGTGCGTGGCGGTCGCTCGGCTGGCGGTGGCTGTTGTGGTTCGCCGCCGGTGCGTTATGGACGACACTGCACATTCACACCCGATTGGCCGAACGGTTGCCGACGGAGCTTCAGGGCGGGGACTTCGCGGTTTCCGGTTGGGTGGACGGGTTCCCAAATCACTCCACCGGACAAGCGAGTTTCTCGTTCCGTGTGGTTTCGGGCGAGCCCCCGGAGGCGATTCCGGGGCGACTGCGGTTGAGTTGGTACGATCCGCCTCCGGATGCCGTGCAACCCGGGAGCACCCTCGACCTGGTAGTAAGGCTCAAGCGCCCCCGAGGATTGATCAATCCCGGCGGATTCGACTACGAGCGCTGGCTCTTCCAGGAAGGTTACGGCGCGACGGGATACGTTCGCGAAGGCCGGGCCGCCACTGCCGGGATCGATAGCGTGGGGCGCCGATGGCTGATCCTGCGCGCCCGGCTTGCCGACTTGATTGGCGAGGCGGCGCCATCGGCGGACGCGGCTGCGCTACTGACCGCGTTGACCATCGGCGAGCGATTCAGGTTCGAAGAGTCCCATTGGCGGACGCTGCGGCGAACGGGGACCAGCCATTTGGTGGCAATTTCCGGATTGCACGTGGGTCTTGTGGCCGGTTTTGTATTCTTCCTCTGCCGCCGGTTGGCGTTGCGCCTGCCCGTCCCGCTCGCCTTCCGGGACCTGGAGCTGGCGGCGACGGCGAGTCTGTTGGCGGCGGCATTGTATGCGGGACTCGCCGGGTTCACGGTACCCACCCAGCGGGCGCTCATCATGCTGGCGGTGGCGCACCTGGCGCTGGTCAGCCGCCGCTCGGTCAGCATGTCGAGCGGATTGTCGACGGCTGCGCTGCTGGTACTTGCGTGGGATCCGGCGGCCCCGCTGAGCGCTTCGTTCTGGCTATCGTTCGTTGCCGTGGCGCTGCTCTGGCAGTTGGCCCGGAGTGAACTCCATCAGCCCGTGGGGCGCACGGCGCCGCGGCCTGTTGCCGCCATCGTCCGGGTGCAGTGGGGCATCAGTCTTGGCCTGATTCCCGTGGTGGTCTTGTTCTTCAACGATGTCTCGCTGATCTCTCCGGTCGTCAACATTGTCGCGATTCCCCTGTTCAGTCTGGTCCTGGTCCCTCTGAGCCTCGTCGCGGTCGCGGCCGCGTGGGTGCACCCCGCCGGGGAGTTACTCATCCTGGCCGCGGGTACGTTGATGCAATGGGCATGGAACGGCCTCGTTGCGATTGCGGAGTTGCCCTGGGCGGCGGTGACCCTGGCGGTCCCGCCCGGCTGGGTGTTGGCGATGTCCGTGCTGGGCGCGGCCGCGGCGCTGGCGGCCTTTCCTCTGCCTGCCCGCAACCTGGCGTGGCTCACCCTTGTACCGGTGTTCTTTTGGGAACCGGCGCGTCCCGGTGAAGGCGCCGCCGTGGTGGAGGTTCTCGATGTGGGGCACGGTTTGGCGATCCTGGTGGAGACTCGTACCCACACGCTGGTCTATGACGCCGGCGCCCTGTACCGTTCCGGATTCGATACCGGCCGGGAGATCGTTCTGCCCGCGATGCGGGCGAAGTCCCTGGATGCACTCGACGCGCTCGTGGTGAGCCATGCGGACAACGACCACGCCGGTGGCGCTGCCGCCGTTCAGGACGCATTTCCAGATACCCGGGTCATCATGGGTCCTGATGTTTCGCTACCGGGCGGGGTCATCTGCGAGACCGGCCAAACCTGGATCTGGGACCAGGTCGGCTTCAGTATCCTGCATCCCCAATCGACGTTTCAGCATTTCGGCAACGACAGTTCCTGTGTCCTCAAGATCACGACCGCGGCCGGTAGCGTGCTGTTGACGGGGGATGTGGAAGCCGCGGGCGAGCGCGCCCTGCTGGCTGACGCCTCGTCAATTGCCGCGGACGTGGTGGTGGTTCCCCATCACGGCAGCGCCACCTCGTCGTCGCCCGCGCTGGTGGCCGCGGCGACACCCGACCACGCCGTGGTCTCCGCGGGCTATCTCAATCACTGGGGGTTTCCTAAACCAGGAATCGTCGGGCGGTGGCGCGATGCCGGTGCATCGATTCTGACAACCGGAGAGGCGGGAGCGATCCGCATATCCCTCGAGCCCGGTGAGGCGGTTCGCGTGCAGGGGCGTCGGAGTCTGCGCCGCCGCTACTGGAACGCCGAACACCGATGAGATTTTTCCGAGCTTCGGCGCCGCGGGCGTATCGGCGGTCGCGGCAGGAGCGGGTTGAGATATTCGGGCTTCGTTGTGGGGCTAAACTTGGCGCGCTATAGTTCGAGCCCGCACTTCGCTGAAATTCGGGCGTTACGTGCAGGAGATGGTGCCGGCTGACCGCTTCTGGAAGCTTCTCGTCGTTGCCAGTTCCGCCGCCGCCTCGGCCGCTTGGTGCAATTATCGGGCTTGGCCGGAGGTTAGTCGCCCATGCCGCATTCTCGCCCACAGGTCGTGGAGGTCTACCGGCGCCTCCTGCATTACGTCTTGCCGCATTGGAAGGTGCTCCCCTGGGCGTTTTTCGCCATGATTCTCGCTGCGGGGACCAACGCGGTAGTCCCCTTCCTGATGAGCCAGGTAGTGGAAACGCTCGATACCGGCGGGAGGGACGGCGGTTCGTTGATGATACCGCTGTTGCTGTTGATCACGTTCGCGGTGCGGGCGTCGGCAGATTTCGTGTCCGTCTATGGGCTGGGTTGGCTGGGAAGATCGGTGGTGCGCGATTTGCGCGCCGAAATGTTCGAGCACTACACGGAGCTGCCCGTCAGCTACTACGACCAGAACACCTCAGGTGCGTTGATCTCCAAATTGACCTACAACACCGAGCAAGTTGCCGAGGCAATCTCCAACGTCGTGGTGATCGGCGTCCGTGACTCCCTCACGATCGTGGTGCTTGTCGGCGCAATGATCTACTTCAGCCCGTTGCTGAGCGCCATGGTGGCTGTGGCCGCGCCCATCGTCGCCGCACTCGTGGCCGTCATGAGCCGGGGTTTCCGGCGCTATGGCATGCGCATCCAGACCTCCATGGGCGACGCCACACGGGTCACTGATGAGGCCTTGTCGGGATTGCGGATCGTCAAGGTATTCGAGGGTCAGGCGCATCAGCAGAACCGTTTCGCAGAGATCAACGAACGCAACCGCCGGCAGTTCATGAAGCTGGTCGCCACCCGTGCGGCCGGTGACGCCCTGACCCAGTACACGCTGACGATCGCGGTGACCGCGATGATTGCGGTGGCGTTTTCCAGCGTTCTGCTGGAGGATCTTAACGCGGCTGTGTTCCTGGGTTTCCTGACCGCTATGGGAATGATGCTGACGCCCATGAAGCGCATCGTCAATATCAACGTCGCGCTGCAACGCGGTATTGCCGCTGGAATCACGCTGTTCGAAACGCTGGATCAGCCCGCTGAACCGGATACCGGTACGCGGCGCCTGGCACGGGCGCGGGGCACGGTTGAGTTTCGCGATGCCAGCTTCACCTACGATCAAGCCAAGGGCCGGGTACTCAACGACATCGGTTTTCGGGTTCCCGCGGGCAGTACGGTTGCGATTGTCGGGCGATCCGGCAGCGGCAAGAGTACGTTGGTCGGATTGCTGCCCCGGTTCTACGACGTTGATGCGGGCAGCGTTTGTCTCGACGGGCTGGACATTCGCGAATACCGGCTCAGGGACTTGCGCCGCCAGCTCAGTCTGGTCAGCCAGGATGTGCAATTGTTCGATGACACCATCGCCAACAATATTGCCTTCGGTGCGCTCGCGGATGTTCCTCGCTCCGCTGTGGAGGCGGCTGCGGACGCTGCGTACGTGACGGAGTTCGCCGCCGAATTGCCGGACGGCCTCGATACCCAGGTCGGGGAGCGCGGCATGCTGCTTTCCGGTGGACAACGGCAGAGGATCGCCATCGCCAGGGCGGTTCTCAAGGATGCGCCGGTGTTGATTCTGGATGAGGCGACGTCGGCGCTGGATACCGAGTCGGAACGGCGTGTTCAGCGTGCGCTGGAGAGGCTGATGACGGGATGTACGACGTTGGTAATCGCCCATCGGCTGTCCACTGTGGAGAAGGCCGACTACATCGTGGTGCTGCAGGAAGGGGCGGTTCTCGAGCAGGGCGCCCACGCGGAACTCCTCGCGCTGGGCGGGGGTTACAGTCACCTCCATCGCATGCAGTTCGCGGACTGAGGTATGCGGATTCGCGCACAGGCAGATTTCGCCGTGGTCATTCCGGCCCGCTACGGCGCCAGCCGATTGCCAGGCAAGCCATTGGCGGAGATCGGCGGCCGGCCGATGATTCAGTGGGTTCATGAGGTGGCGGTTGCCGGAGCGGCTGCCGAGGTCATCGTGGCCACCGACGATGAGCGCATCGTCGACGCCTGCGCGCGGTTCGGTGCGCAGGCGGAAGTAACGGCCGCATCGCACCCAAGCGGCACCGACCGCGTTGCCGAGGTGGCGCGGCGACGCGGCTGGCCCGATGACCGGATTGTGGTCAACGTACAAGGCGACGAGCCCCTGCTGCCACCCGCGTTGGTTTCACAGGTCGCCGGTCTGCTCCAGGAGGATCGGCAGGCGGCACTGGCAACCCTGGCGACGCCCATCGTTCGCCGCGCCGAATGGGACGACCCCAACGTCGTCAAGGTGGTGACCGACCGGCGCTCCAGGGCGCTCTACTTCAGTCGCGCGCCCATCCCCTGGCCTCGCGAAGGCGCCGCAACGTCGCCGGATGCCCTGCGCCATATCGGCATTTATGCCTATCGGGTCGGGGCGCTCAGGCAGCTTGGCGAGACTCCGCCCTGCGCGCTTGAGCAGCAAGAGCGGTTGGAACAGCTCCGCGCCCTGTGGCTTGGGCTGCCGATTCGCGTAGCCCGTGCGCGGGAGACGCCGCCGAGGGGAGTGGATACCGAGGCGGACTTGATCGCGGTCCGCCGCCGGTTGGGCTAGCGAACAGCCTCGTCCACATTCGGACCGGCCGCAAAGCCCTCGGGCGGGGCCAGCCAGCGCGGGTCAGTGGCCGGCGGCGCGGCCAGGGTGATGAGGAAGGCTTCGACCTGGGCGCGTTCACGCCGGTTGAGACCCAACGGTTTGGCCTCGTTGTGCCCGATCATGGCCAGTGGCGCGCGGTTATAGTGCTGCACCATCTGTCGGAGGGATCGTGTCTGCCCCTTGTGCGAGTAGGGCGCGGTCGGCGCGAGATTGCGCAATGACGGTGTACGCAGCGCGCCGGTGAGCTCGGAACCGGTGCGTGCAAACCGAAGCTCGGCACAGTCCTTCACGGGATCGTCGCTGTACTTGCTCAAACAATTGAACGGATCCGCCCGCACCTGGACGACACCGTCGATTCGGCCGCGGTCGGGGATTTCCCGGGGCGCCGAAATGATGCCGGTATTGTGAAATTCGTTGTTGGTGAACAGCGGTCCGTTGTGGCACTCGATGCAGCGAGCCTTGCCCATGAATAGCCGTAGGCCGCGGCTTCATCCGCATCGAGCAATGCGCGGGCCCGGCTCCCGTTGCCGGCCGAAGTGGCTGCCACGTACTCGTCGAAACGCGCTGTCCCCGGCAGCAGCAGTCGTTCGTACGCGGCGATGGCCTTGCCGACGTTCACAAAAACCCGGGTGACCGATTCCCGGTCGATCGTGCTCATGTCATGCCAGTCATTGGCCTGCCGTCCCTCTTGACGCCGGTGATGAAGTGCCCAAGACTTCTGGCGTGCCAATCCGACTCGAATGAAGTGAACAGAACCACCGGAAACCGCCCCGAAAGAGACAGCAATGCGGTCGCCGAGGCAGCAAGGTCTCAGCCGGACTGGGGTGTCCTGTTCGTGTGCATGGGCAACATCTGTCGTTCGCCGACTGCGGAGGGCGTGTTCAGAAACACGTTGCGACAGCACGCGCCAAGCCTGGCGATACGCGTGGACTCGGCGGGTACGCACGCCTACCATGTCGGTGAACCGCCGGACGTACGAGCCCGCCAGGCCGCTGCGCGCCGGGGTATCGATCTGAGCGGCCAGAGAGCACGAAGGGTCGCTCGAGCGGACTTCGCCGCATTCGATCTGGTCCTGGCGATGGATGAAGACAACCTCCGGGCGCTATCGGCAATGAGCCCGCCCGAGTATCGATCCCGTATCAAGCTGTTCATGGATTTTGCGCCGGAAATCAGCCGCAGGAATGTCCCGGATCCCTACTACGGGGGCTCAATCGGTTTCGAGCATGTGCTCGATCTGGTTGAGGAGGCTGCATTGGGCTTGCTCGCCCACCTTCAAGACTAGCCGCCCCGAAAACCTGGAGCCCATCAGCGAAGGAGAATGCTCATGAGCCGTACGATCTGGAGTCGATTCACCAAGGTGGCTGTTGCGCTGGCGTGGTGCGCACTGGGTGAACCATTGTCGGCGCAATCCCTGACCGTGGTGTCATGGGGCGGTTCGTACGCCCGGGCCAGCCAGGAGGCGTATCGCAAAATGAACGAGCGGGTCATAGTCTGGCTGTCGCAATAGGCAGGCTCGGCGTGCTCGCAGCCTGTCGGACTCAACTTGGTCTACTGCGAGAAAGCCGGTTTTGGCCATTCTTCGCGTGTTTTTTCGCTAACTCTTCTCGGACGAAGCCTGAGAGGCGCCGGCGTCCGGATTCGCGGTACCGCCTGGCGGCCCAGTCGTTGCGGGCTTTGCGGACGACTGCTTCTCCCGCGGCGCGGTGTTCGGCTCCGCACTACGCGAAGTGGCTGCCTGCTGCTCCGTCTCGCGCGGTTTGGCGGGCTGGCGCTCCGTCTCGCGCGGTTTTGCAGCCTGGCGCTCCGCGGACGCTTTGCCGCCGGAAGATCTGCGCCGGCGCGATCGTCGGCTACGCCGCTCCTCCTGAGGGCCGGTGCTACTGGACTTCTTGGCGCCGGAGTCAGCCGCTCTGCGGCCCTTGGCGGCACCGCGAGAGCGCTTCCCGCGACGGGGCCGGCGGTCCGGGCGTTTCCCGCTCCGTGAACCCGGGTGGCGGGAACGCTTGGGCGACGAACTCTCGCGGCTGGATTTGGGCAACACCCAGCCAAACCATCTCCGCCACCATGGCGTGCCCGTGCGTCGCGACCGGGATCGGGTTTTGGCGGGTTTGGGTGCCGGGACGCGCGGCATGACGTTGGACACCGCGGCTTCCTCGGCCCTGGGTTGCTGGGCCTGCTTCTGGAACGCAGCGGACGCTTCCTGCTTCGGTTCCACGAGCTTGTAGCTGGTCGCTGAGTTCTCGGGCAGATCGGTCTCGTCGTCGCGGACGCGCCTGATGGAGTAGTTAGGCGTTTCCAGATCGGGGTTACCGACAAGAATCACGGCAACGTTGTTGCTCTCCTGGATGGTCTGAATCCAATCTCGCTTCTCGTTCAGGACGTAGTTGCTGACTTCCACCGGTAGCTGGGCAATTACCCGGGCGGTCCGCTCCTTGCGTGCCTCTTCGCCGACGATGCGCAATGTTGCCAGGGCCAGCGACTCCACGCTGCGTACGCGACCGATTCCGTTACAGCGCCCGCACACCGATTGCGTCGACTCGCCCAGAGAGGGCCGCAGTCGCTGCCGGGACATTTCCAACAGGCCAAATCGGGATATGCGGCCAATCTGGATGCGCGCTCGATCCAGTTTGACCACCTCTCGCAAGCGGCTTTCCACTTCCCGCTGGTGACGGTGGGGGCCCATGTCGATGAAATCGATCACGATCAAGCCCCCGAGGTCGCGAATCCGCAATTGACGTGCGATTTCCTCGGCGGCTTCAAGGTTCGTGTTGAACGCCGTCGATTCGATGTCGTCGCCCTTGGTGGCTCGCGCGGAGTTGATGTCGATCGCGGTCAGTGCCTCGGTGTGATCGATGACGACACTACCCCCCGACGGCAACGTCACCGTATGCGAAAATGCCGATTCGATCTGACTCTCGATCTGGAACCGCGCAAACAGTGGCACCGTGGGGTCGTCGTAGTATTTTAGCCGGCGCAGGTTGTGGGGCATGACCTGCTCCATGAACTCATGGGCCTGCGCATGGATGTCTTCGCGGTCGACCAGGATTTCGCCGATCTCGGTGGAGAAGTGATCGCGAATGGCCCGCACGATGGCATTGCCTTCCTGGTAAATGAGGAACGGCGAAGGCCTGCTGACCACGACCTGTTTGATCGCTTCCCAGACGCTGAGCAGATAGTCCAGGTCCCAGCGCAACTCTTCGATGCTGCGCCCCACGCCCGCCGTGCGCACGATGCAACCCATCTCGTCGGGCGGTTGCAACTCCTCCAGGGCTTTGCGAACGGAATCCCGGCCTTCGCCGGTGATGCGGCGGGATACCCCTCCGGCACGCGGATTGTTGGGCATGAGAACGAGAAATCGGCCGGCCAGGCTGACAAAAGTGGTCAGCGCGGCGCCTTTGTTGCCGCGTTCCTCTTTCTCGACCTGGACAACGATGTCCTGGTTTTGCCTGAGAACTTCCTTGATCTGGATCCGCTCGCCCTCGGCAGGCTCCTTGATGAAGTATTCCCTTGAGATTTCCTTGAGAGGGAGAAAGCCGTGGCGTTGCGCGCCGTAGTCTACAAACGCCGCCTCCAGGCTGGGCTCCAACCGGATAATGCGTCCCTTGTAGACGTTTGACTTGCGTTGTTCTCGGGTAGGGACCTCGATGTCGAGGTCATACAGTTTCTGGCCATCGACGATGGCCACGCGCAACTCCTCTTGCTGAGTTGCATTTACCAGCATTCGCTTCATGTTGATTTGATCCCTTGGTGGCGAGCCCGAGGGAATCTGGCACCGCGATCGGCCAAGCGGCCTCGTGGAGACGTTCTAGCCCACCGGCCGCATCGGCCTTGGTGGCAGGGACGTTGACGCTACGCCACGGTGGCGCGCTCGCTCCCGAGGACCGCAACCGCGCAGCCGATGCCGCGCCGACGAGCGGGCGCCAGGGAGAAAACCCCAACCGGGCGAGGGCGTCGGCAGCCACGACTGGCTGCCGGCAATGAATCCGGGCTAGAAACTGTTTCATCAATCTCGTTCAGGGGATCGATTCTCCATCCCTGGACTCACGATTCGTCCGTCCGAGAATCCGGGAAAGAGCGTGATCGCCTGAGCACAATCGCGGGCAGCCCCTGCGAGGCAACCGCCGACAAATTAACCGTTACAGATGGCGCACTGCGAAGCGCGCCTCGTATTTCTGGCCCGTCATTACGGCGTTTCAACGCTGCTGGGCCGACTCGCTTACTATATCACAGCCCAGGACAGCCGATTCCATGACCGAAACCACGACCCGCCCCGCCGCCCACTACCGTGAAGTCGATACGGACTCTGCCGGGCAACGTGTGGACAATTTTCTCCTCGGTGCGCTGCGGGGAGTACCTCGCGCTCACGTCTATCAATTGATTCGCTCGGGCCAGGTGCGGGTCAACAGCGGCCGCGTGCGCGCCGGATACCGCCTCAAGGAGGGCGATCGGGTGCGCGTGCCGCCCGTCTCCCGGCGTGGCTCCTCACCCAGCGCGGTCCCGGCGAATCG
Organism: Candidatus Rariloculaceae bacterium; assembly: GCA_965237785.1. Classification (GTDB taxonomy): domain Bacteria; phylum Pseudomonadota; class Gammaproteobacteria; order Steroidobacterales; family Rariloculaceae; genus UBA6522. The sequence continues at coordinate 2,018,941 of OZ250159.1, read as the reverse complement.
GGTGCGTTGGCTTGCCGAACGAATCCTGTACGAGGACGGCAAGCTCCTCGTGTTGGATAAGCCCGCGGGTATGCCCGTACATGCCGGGAGCGGTGTCGACTTCGGCTGTATCGAAGCCCTGCGCAGCCTTGCACCGGGCCTGCGCAAGGCCGATCTGGTCCACCGGTTGGACCGCGGGACTTCCGGCTGTCTCATGGTGGCCAAACGCCGGAGCACGCTGCGGCAGATGCACGCACTGTTACGCGCGGGCGGCGTGGACAAGCGGTATTTGGCGTTAGTGCAAGGGTATTGGCCTCACGGTCAATTGGATGTCGACGCGTCGTTAAGCACTCGACGGCGCCGCGGCGAGAGCTTTGTCCAGATCGACCCGGCGGGAAAGTCGGCCCGGAGCCGTTTCCGGGTTGTGGACCACTTCGGCACGCGCGCGACCCTGATGGAAGTCGCAATCGACACCGGGCGGACCCATCAGATACGAGTTCATGCGGCCAACGCCGGGCACCCGCTTGCCGGCGACGAGCGTTACGGTGACAGCGCGTTCAATGCCGCGATGTCGTCGCGGGGATTGGAGCGGATGTTTTTGCACGCGCATGCCCTGACGTTTGACTGGCCCGACGGTGAGGAGGTTTTCGCGGTGAGCGCGCCGCTGCCGCGGGAATTGTCGGCTATCCTGGATACGCTGGACTCGTCCCGGCGGGATCGAGGGGGTCGACGGGGCCGAGGGGGTTGAGGCCGATCTCCCTGAGAACCGTACACAACCAGATCAACGGCAGTCCGAGCAATGCGCTGGGATCCGTTGATTCGATGGACTCGAAGAGCGAGATTCCGAGTCCCTCGGCCTTGAACCCGCCCGCGCAGTCAAAGGGGCGTTCGAGTTCCACGTAGCGTTCGATCTGCCGTCGATCGAGATCGAGAAAACGCACGCGGGTATGGTCGACACCGTGAAAACGGCGCCGGGTCCGTTCGTCGCGGACCACGCAAGCGGTATGAAACGATACGGTCGCGCGCTGGCATTCCAGCAGTTGACCAATGGCGGTGCTCCGGTCGCCCGGCTTTCTGAGCAAGCGGCCGTTCAGCGCGGCCGCCTGATCGGAGCCGATGATCACCGCGTCGGAGTCGCCGAGGGTCTGTGCGACGCGTTCGGCTTTGGTATTGGCCAGGCGCAGGGCCAGTTCCCGGGCGGTTTCACCCGCTTCGGCGGATTCGTCCACATCGGGGGTCCGGGTTTCGAACTCAAGCTGCAAACGGGCGAGCAGCCGGCGCCGGTGCACGGAACTGGATCCGAGGATCAACCGCGGCATGATGCTGCGTAACCTCCGGTTTTGACACTCGAAAGCCCGATACCTATCATGAATCGCTTATGCCTCGTTCGTTGTACGCTTGGTACAGATTGAATGCCCTGGAAGTACTCGGTCAACGCGAAGTCCTATTGACTGGCGAGATCGAGGTCAAGCGGTTGACACGGTTTCGTGAATTTTTGCACTCGGACCACGGAAGTGTACGAGTTGGACTTAAATTTGGCCAACAGGCATCAGGTTATACCACTGTGCGGTTAGAATACGACGCGAGTTTCAAACTCCAGTGTCAGCGTTGCCTGGAACCGATGGACGAGCGGGCGTTGCGCCGAGTCTCCTTCGTGGTCGTTGGGAGTGAGTCGATACCGGCGGGAGTGCCGGCGGATTTCGAGCCGATTGCACTGGCCGATGACCGCTTTCAGCCCGCAACGTTCGTGGAGGACGAGCTCATAGTTTCGCTGCCGCTGATACCGCGGCACGTCCGAGTTGAGCAATGCGGCGTGCTGGTTCGGAGTCCGCGGGCGCTGGAAAATGAAAGCGGTGAGGAATCGATGAATTCACCGCTTGCAAGTCACTGAGGAGAATTGAGGAATGGCAGTCCAGAAAAAACGTAAGACGCGATCGAGGCGGGACATGCGGCGCGCCCACGACGGGTTGAAAGGCGCCGCTACGTCCATCGATCCGACCTCTGGCGAATCGCACATGCGTCACCACGTGACCGCCGAGGGGTTCTATAGAGGACGCAAGGTCATGGACGTTCCCAAGCCCGAAGCGCAGGAAGAGTAGTGCCGTGATCGGCGATCACCCGCAAGAATCTCCCTAAAGCGGAATCCCGCAAATTGCCTGTCACGCATGCTGATCCGATATCCCTTCCGGACCGTTTCCGCAGTGCCCGGCGCGACGCCGTGTCAGAGCGCCGCTGTCTCCATCGGTAGCGCACGCATGACACGCAAGGTCACGATCGCGCTTGACGCCATGGGTGGCGACCGTGGGCCGGAGGCCGTTGTGCCGGCGGCATTGGCGGCGCTGGAAAGGGACGATTCGGCCGATTTTCTTCTGTTTGGTTTGCCTTCCACCCTGGAACAGGCGCGAGCCGCAGCCGCCGACCGGTACGGCAGCCGGCTGCAATTCATTCCGACAACGGAAGTCGTTGGCATGGACGAGTCTCCGGGGGACGCGCTGCGCCGGAAGAAAAAATCGTCCATGCGCCTCGCGATCGAGGCTGTGCGAAGCGGTGACGCGGATGCCTGCGTCAGTTCCGGAAACACCGGAGCGCTGATGGCGACCGCGCGTTACGTCCTCAAGACGTTGCCCGGGGTGGATCGGCCCGCCATCATTTCCGCGGTACCCTGCCTGGGCAACGGGTCCACGTTCATGCTGGATTTGGGGGCCAACGTGGGTTGCAGCGCGCAGCACTTGCTCCAGTTCGCGATCATGGGTTCCGTCGTTGCGGAGGGCATTCTCGACATCGAACGCGCGCGCGTCGCGCTGCTCAACATCGGGCTGGAGGACATCAAGGGAAACGAGCAGGTTCGCAAGGCCGCGGAGTTGTTGAGCCGCAGCCCGCTGAACTACGTGGGTTACATCGAGGGCGACGGAATCTTCAACGGCAAGGCGGATGTGGTCGTCAGCGATGGCTTCGTGGGCAACGTGGCGCTCAAAACGATGGAAGGGGTGGCGGGCTTCGTCGCTTCGATTCTGCGGGAGGAGTTTCGGCGCAACCCGATTCGGCAAGTCCAGGGCGTCGCCGCGGGCACGGCCCTCAATGCGGTCCGCTGCCGGTTGGATTCGCGCCGCTACAACGGCGCGACGCTGGTCGGTCTTAACGGTATTGTCATCAAGAGCCATGGCGCCGCGGACGCCGTGGCGTTCGAAAATGCCATGCACACGGCGATTACGGAAGCGCGCAGCGGCGTACCCGTACAGATCGCCAATCTCATGGAAGAGCAATGTATTCACGCATAGCCGGCACGGGGAAATACTTGCCCGAACGGGTGCTGACCAACTTCGAACTGGAGACCATGATCGATACCTCGGACGAGTGGATCCGCACGCGTACCGGTATCGAGCGCAGGCACATCGCCGCCGACGACGAGGCCACCAGCGACTTGTCGGAGCAGGCTTGCCGGATGGCGCTGGACGCGGCAGGGCTTGAGCCGAAGGAGATCGATCTCGTGATAGTGGGAACCTGCACGCCCGATCTGGTGTTTCCCAACGTTGCCTGCCTGCTGCAGGAACGGATGGGCATGTCCGGCGCCGCGTTCAGCGTCGAAGCGGCTTGCAGCGGATTCGTCTACGCGCTCTCCGTGGCGGATCAGTTCATCCGCGACGGCCGGGCCAGGCGTGCGCTGGTGAGCGGTGCGGAGGTCATGTCGCGGCTTATGGACTGGACCGATCGGGAAACATGCGTTTTGTTCGGTGACGGCGCGGGTGCAGTCGTTCTCGAAGCTTCCGATGAGGCCGGTATCGTCTACACCGATTTGGGCGCCGACGGCCGCTACCGCAACCTTCTCTACGCTGACAGTGGTGTTTCGAGGGTCAAGGAGGAGGGCGCGGCAACCTTGATCATGAAGGGGAATGAAGTGTTCAAGGTCGCCGTTCGCACGCTCGAGCGCATGGTGGACAGAGTCCTTGAGGACAACGGGCTGGAGCAGGGTCAGATTAATTGGTTCGTGCCCCATCAGGCGAACTTGCGTATCATCAAGGCTACGGCCAAGCGACTTGGATTGCCCATGGAGCGTGTCGTGCTTACGGTTAAGGATCACGGCAACACCTCGGCGGCATCGATTCCGATGGCGCTCGATACGGCCGTCCGCGATGGGCGGATCAAGCGCGGCGACCTGGTGTTGCTGGAGGCGTTCGGAGGCGGTTTCACCTGGGGAGCGGCACTGCTGCGGTACTGAATTCCCGGGTCCAGGCTACACGCGATCGGATCGCGGTTATAATGAGGTGCGAGATGAGGAAGTCCGTTAGCCCATTGTTGCTTGTACTGGTTCCGTTCAGCGGAGCCGGAGCGTTGGAATTGGCGCTTTCGCCGGACAGCGGCGTCGTCGGTGAGACGAGGGTGATTACCGCCGAGTACGAGGATACCTTCGTCAAGTTCGCGCGGCGGTACAATCTCGGCTTCGAAGAGCTGAAACAGGCCAATCCCGAAGTGGACCCCTGGTTGCCGGGCGAGGGTACCCAGATCGTCCTGCCGACTCAGTTCGTGCTTCCGAACGCGCCGCGTCGGGGCGTGATCATCAATCTACCCGAACTGCGGCTCTACTACTTCCCCGACGGCGATTCCGGACGGGTCATCACTCACCCGGTGAGCATCGGGCGCATGGAGTGGGGAACGCCCCTGGGATGGTCGAAGATCGTGACCAAGACTCCCAATCCAGCCTGGTATCCGCCCGAATCTATTCGCCAGGAGCACGCCGCGGAGGGGCGGCCTCTACCCCGCGTGGTTCCTCCGGGACCCGATAATCCGCTGGGTGAGTATGCCATGCGGCTGAGCATCCCCGGTTACTTGATCCATGGGACAAATAAACCGTCCGGCTTGGGCATGCGGGTGACGCATGGTTGCATTCGCATGTTCCCGGAAGACATCGAAGCGCTGTTCGAAACGGTGCCCACCGGAACGCCCGTGCAAATCGTCAATCAGCCTTATAAGGTGGGGTGGAGCGAAAGGGGCTTCTATATCGAAGCCCATCCGCCGCTGGATGAAGAATTGGAAGATGACGCCTGGACGATGACGGAACTGACTCGCGCGTTCGTCGCCGCCACCGAAGAGGGCCAAGGTAGGGGCTTCGATTGGGCGCTTGCGGAACGCGCCGCACAAAGGTCACGGGGCGTTCCGGAATTCGTTTCGTTGGTCAGCGTCGCGGACCGAACTCCAGAGTAAGAACGCCCCGGCCAAGTGCTGTAGCCAGCCTGGATTATTTGGCGGCTTCTACCTCGAATATGCGATCCACTCTCTCGTTGGTGGCATCGCAACAAGCTTGAGCTGCGTTGGCGGCGGCGAGAGCTTCGTTTGCGGTAGCCTGAGCTTCTGACGCCATCTGCTCGGCTGCACCGGTCTGACCGGTGGCTGCTTCGGCCGCGCTTCTTGCGCTCTCTGCAATCGCACGTATTTCGTCAATCTGTTGAAGCGTCGCATGATACGATGGCGTGCATCCGCTGGCATATGTCAAGACGGCCAAAAGCGCGCCCAGCTGGAGTTTCCTGCCCATAAATATCCCCTGAAAGTGAAAGTGATAAGACCGGCGCATTATTTCCCAAAGCAGGTTTGATTGCAATTGGATAGGCGTCGTGCGTTTTCGAGGTTGATTTTTTCGAGCGCCTGTATACAATGCCAGTTATTGTATTTATATACAGTTATCCATCATGCTCGGACTCACTGCTCGACAACAAGAAATTCTTTCTTTGATTCAAAGAGTTATCCTTGAATCCAATCTGCCCCCCACACGCGCGGAAATCGCCCGGGAACTGGGCTTCCGTTCGGTCAACGCCGCGGAGGAACATCTCAGGGCTTTGCAGCGCAAGGGCGTGATTGAGCTTTTGCCGGGCATTTCCCGTGGGATCCGTCTGCGGGAGCTTTTGCCGGAACATATGGGGCTGCCAATGGTGGGCCGGGTTGCCGCCGGCGAGCCCATATTGGCCGAAGAACATATTGAAGCCCGTTATCGGATCGATCCGGCATTTTTCAGGTCGGAGCCTCATTTCCTGCTCAGGATTCAGGGTATGAGCATGCGGGATGCAGGCATCCTGGATGGCGATTTCGTGGCGGTGCAACGCTCGGTGGATATCAGAAACGGGCAGATCGCGGTGATCCGTCTGGAAGACGAAGTGACCGTAAAACGCTATCGCCAGGAGGGACATCAGGTGTGGCTCATGCCGGAGAACCCGGATTTCGACCCGATTCGGGTCGATCTCAGAACCCAGGACATGACCATCGAAGGCATCGTGGTCGGGGTCATGCGCAATAACGTTTGATGCCGGCTGCGGTCCAGTGGATATCGAGCAATTCGTCGATCGCCCTCTCATTTGGCGAGCGGGGGAAACCCTCACTTCCCGGAACACCCACTCAACCGGGTTTGAGGTCCTGGACCGCCACTTGCCGGGAGGCGGTTGGCCGGCCAAGGGATTGACCGAGATCCTGACGGAGCATTACGGCATCGGTGAACTGAGCCTGCTGATGCCCGCTCTGGCGCGCGTGGGGGGAAAGGGCAACACGGGCGGTATCGTCTGGATCGCACCCCCCTTTATTCCTTATGCACCGGCCTTGCGCAGCCAGGGCATCGATTTGAACCGGGTGCTCATCGTCCGCGATCAAGCAAGCGCCCGGGGGCATCGCGACGTCCCGTGGGCCATGGAACAGGCGCTGCGTTTCGGTGCCTGCGCCGCCGTTCTGGCCTGGGTGCGCGCCACGGACAACATCGCGTTGCGGCGGTTGCAACTCGCCGCCGAAGCAGGGCGGTGCTGGGCGGTATTGTTTCGGCCTCTCGACGCCTCTCGGCAGCGTTCGCCCGCCACCTTGAGAGTGCGGCTTACGGCGATGGGTGGACAGACTCAAATCGAAATACTCAAGTGCCGTGGCGGCCGTCCCGGCGTAGTCTGTATTCGCTTCGATGACCGGTGTCAAAGCGATGCCGAACGCGTCAGGCGGGTTAACCCACATCGGGATGACCTGGACAATTAGCCTGATATGGCTCAACCGCTCAAAGCCCTTTATGTCGGGGACGGGGAGACCTCCCCAACCCGGCGCCCTGCATCTTCTCCAAGGCCGCACCGGTTGTGGGTTGCGGTTCACATGCCGGCGCTGTCGCCGGAAGCACATGAGGAGCTTGTTTCGGTGGCTTCCCGGGTGCGGCGAATAACACCGCTGGTGAGTCTGGAACCGCCCCGGGCCCTGGTATTGGAAATTGGCGGAAGTCTCAAATTGTGGGGGGGAATCGATCCGATCAAACACGCGCTCGGGAAAGAGCTGGACCGGCGCCGCCTGACGGCTCATCTCTGCATGGCGCCCACGGCATTGGCCGCGCTTTGGCTGGCTCGTGGTGGACAAGAAGATGTGCTGTCCGGACAGCAGTTGACGGGTCGTCTGGGTGCCCTGCCCCTGGCGGTTACGGGGTGGCCGGATGCCACTCAACTGCTGTTGAAAAAAATGGGAATAAGGACGGTCGGCGATTGTTTGCGATTGCCCCGCGGGGGATTTGTTCGCCGAGTGGGCAAGCGGTATCTCGACGACCTCGACAAATCACTGGGCCGGCCGGACTTGAGGGCCGAATTCTGTCCGGACCAGCGTTTCAGTTCCATCGTGGAATTCCAGGAAGAGGTCACAGAGCCGGAAGTCATCGCCAACGCAGGTCGAAAACTCATCCACCGACTCGCCGATGCGCTCCATGCACACCAGGCGCAGATCACAAGTTGCCAGTACGGGTTTCATCATTTGCGCCGACCGGCAACGGTCACGCGCATCAATCTGGTCATGCCCACTTATGAATCGAAAAAGATAACCGATCTTTTTCTGAGTCGGTTGGAAACTCTGTCTCTGCCCGCACCGGTTACCGCGTTGAGCCTGACGACAGGGAAAAGCGAGCCCATGACGGGGGTGAATTCGACGTTGTTTCCGGCTTGTACGGATATTGCGCTGAAAACCACTCTGGGCGAGTTGATCGCACGTTTGCACACGCGTTTCAGCGCGGAGGATATCTACGGCCTGGGGCTGGCCGAGGATCATCGGCCCGAGGCGGCCTGGAGCCGATCGAAGGACGTACGGGCCGGGCCGGCCGCTGCCGTGGCGGATTCTCCCGGGTACCCGAGGCGGCCTTTGTGGCTTCTGCCCGAACCGGTCGGAGTCGCCTCCGCCGACGGCGGCCGGAAGCCTTTACGGCTGAAGTCCGGACCCGAGCGGGTTGAAGCCGGCTGGTGGGAGGGACGCGATACCAGCAGGGACTACTACATCGCTTCCGGCAGCAAGGGCGAGCGGCTGTGGGTTTATCGGGATCGTTACCGTGATCGCAGCGGCTGGTATCTGCATGGAATCTTCGGTTGAGCGGCCATCCGGCAAGCCACCCCGCGGCTACGCGGAGTTGCATTGCCTGAGCAATTTCACCTTTCTCCGCGGCGCATCCCATCCCCGGGAGCAGGTGGAGCGGGCCGCTCAACTGGGCTATGCGGCGCTTGCGCTGACCGACGAGTGCTCCCTGGCCGGCGTGGTTCGAGCCCACTCCGCAGCCAAAAAACAGCCTTTTAAACTCATTATCGGTAGCGAATTTCGCCTCAAGGAAGGTACGAAGACCGTGGTGCTGGCGCCGAATCGCGCCGCCTACGGGGCGCTTTCGGCGCTCATCAGCCATGGCCGGCGAGCGGCTGAAAAAGGCTCCTACCGTCTGACACGAAAGGATCTCGAGCACTACCTGACGCCTTCGGAATGCCTGGTTCTGTGGTTGCCGGGAGCCGCTGCCGACGTGCGGGAAGGCGCCTGGCTCAAGGAGCGGTTCCCTCGCCGTCTGTGGTTGGCGGCGGAACTCCTGGTGAACGGGCGGGACCGGGCGTTGCTGGCCCGGTGGAAGAACGCCGCGGCGAAACTCGATCTGCCCATGCTCGCCAGCGGCAACGTCCACATGCATTGCCGCGAGCGCCGGATGCTGCAGGACACCCTCACGGCCATTCGCCGCAAGAAACCGCTGAACAGGATGGGTTTTGGGCTTTATTCCAACGGCGAGCGGTTTCTGCGGCCCATCGATGAGTTGACCCGGATTTATCCCGAGAGCCTGTTGAGGGAGACGGTCGCGGTCGCCGAGCGCATCGATTTCTCCCTGGACGAACTGCGCTATGAATACCCACGCGAACTGGTTCCGGACGGGGCAACGCCCGCGAGCCATTTACGCGATCTCACCGAACAGGGCATGCGTTGGCGGTGGCCCAATGGAACGCCGACCAGGGTTAAACGGCTAGTCGAACACGAACTGAGGCTCATCGGCGAACTCCGCTACGAGGCCTATTTCCTCACCGTTCACGATATCGTCCGTTTTGCCCGTGGCCGGGGCATCCTCTGCCAGGGACGCGGTTCCGCGGCCAATTCGGCTGTGTGCTACTGCCTGGGAATCACCGAAGTCGACCCCGCGCGCATGGAAATGCTCATGGAGCGGTTTATTTCCAGGGAAAGGGATGAGCCGCCCGACATCGATGTGGATTTCGAGCACCAGCGCCGCGAGGAAGTCATTCAATACATCTATCGGAAATATTCGCGTGAACGCGCCGCGTTGGCCGCCACGGTCATCAGTTATCGAACACGAAGCGCGGTTCGTGATGTGGGCAAGGCATTGGGGATGGAAGAAGCCGAGGTGAGCGTTCTGGCCAAGTCGGTGCAGTGGTGGGACGGAAGTCAAATCGCCGCGCAACAAATCAATGCGGTGGGATTCGACCCGGATGCTCCCGTCATTCGCCGTCTCATGGGCCTGATGAGGGACTTGGTGGGGTTCCCACGGCATCTGTCTCAACACGTGGGAGGATTCGTCATTTCCCAGGGTCCATTGAGCCGATTGGTCCCTACCGAGAATGCGGCCATGGAGGATCGCACGGTCATCCAGTGGGACAAGGACGATCTGGAGGATCTGGGGTTGTTGAAGGTGGACGTGCTCGGCTTGGGGATGTTGAGTGCGATTCGCCGCAGCTTCGAGTTGATCCGCAATTTTTACGGCCGTGAATACACCATGGCCAGCCTCCCGGCGGAAGATCAGGCGGTCTACGACATGATCTGCGCCGCCGATACCATGGGGGTTTTCCAGATCGAGTCCCGTGCTCAGATGGCCATGCTGCCGCGCCTCAAACCCAGGTGCTATTACGATCTGGTCATCGAGGTGGCGATCGTCAGGCCCGGGCCCATCCAGGGCGACATGGTCCATCCCTACCTCAGACGGCGCAACGGCGAGGAGCCCATCACCTATCCCAGCCCCGAGATCGCGCGGGTTCTGCAGCGAACGCTCGGGGTTCCCATCTTCCAGGAACAGGTCATGCAGTTGGCCATGGTGGCGGCAGGGTTTACACCGGGGGAGGCGGACCGACTGCGCCGGGCCATGGCGGCCTGGAAGCGGCGGGGAGGATTGGAAGGCTTTGAAATCCGCTTGAAAGCGGGCATGGTCGAGCGCGGTTATTCGGCGGAATTTGCCGAGCGGATTTTCAACCAGATCAAGGGGTTCGGAGACTATGGTTTCCCGGAGTCCCATGCCGCGAGCTTCGCGCTGCTGGTCTATGTTTCCGCCTGGCTCAAGTGTCATGAGCCCGCGGTTTTCTTCTGCGCGTTGCTCAACAGTCAGCCCATGGGCTTTTACGCGCCAGCGCAGTTGGTCCGCTGTGCCCGGGAGCATGGGGTGGAAGTCAGGCCGGTGGATGTCAACCACAGCGATCGGGAGTCCACATTGGAGCACGATGCGCAAGGCCGGCCGGTGTTGCGATTGGGATTGAACAGGGTCAAGGGTCTGGCGGAGCGCGCCGCCGAGCGGGTGGTGAGCGTTCGGCGCGGGGGCGCTTTCAAGTCCGTGCCGGGGTTGGCGGAACGCGCGCAACTCGGCAGGAGAGACCTGGACGTCCTGGCCGGCGGCGGCGCGTTGGAGACCCTGGCAAGGAACCGCCACCGTGCGCACTGGGATGCCGCCGGTGTCGAGGAGTCGACCCCGCTGCTCGGCCAGTCCCGCATCGCCGAGGGCATTCCGATGTTGAAAGCCCCGACCGAAGGCGAGGAAATTCTTGCCGATTACCGACACCTGGGGCTCAGTCTTCGCCGTCATCCCCTGGCCCTGCTCCGCAGCCGATTGACCTCGCTGGGTATGCAGACCGCCGGCGAGGTGCTGCGGTTGTCCCATGGCGCCGCTGTGCATGCCTCGGGCCTGGTGATCACGCGGCAACGGCCCTCCACTGCCTCGGGCGTCATCTTCGTAACCATCGAGGACGAGACGGGCTATCTGAATCTGGTGGTCTGGGAGCGGGTCGCCGAACGCCAGCGACAGGTTCTATTGGGCGCGACGCTGTTGGGCGTTAGTGGCAACATCCAACGGGAGGGCGAGGTGGTGCACATCGTGGCCAGGCGTTTGTGCGATCATAGCGCTCTCTTGGGCGCACTCCCGACACAGTCACGGGATTTTCACTAGCCGACGAAACGCAAGCAGGATCGACAGCGGATGCGACATTCGAAGTATTCCAGGAAGGGCCGGGGCGGCTGGAGCTGGCTTCTGCTGATTTGGCCTCTTTACGTCGCCGCCGAACCGGAGTTTGAAGGGGTCTGGATGCTCGACGGTTCCTTCGGCGCGGGCGGCCTCACGGTTTCCGCAGTCGACTACACGGATGAGGGTCAGCGCCGGCACGATGCCTTCGACGTGCTTACGGACGACCCCAGTCTCCTTTGCATCCCGTCGGGGTTGAGCAGGATTTGGGACAACCCGGGTTCGCCCATCGAGTTTCAACTGTTCGAAGACCGGGTTGATATCGTCTACGAGATGTTCGATCTGCGTCGGAGCATCGCATTGAACCAGCCGGCCCACCCGCTGGAGGCCGCGCCAGGTACCGTCAACATCGACGGCCGGGCGATGCCTGCCATGGGTCATTCCATCGGCTGGTACGAGGACGACGAGTTGATCGTCGAGACCCTGGCCTATGCGCCCGGGTTCATCACGACGATACGCCGCTACATTCCCCAATCCGCGGCCCTGCGAAGCGTCGAGCGTTTCTATCGGGATGGAGACAGGCTCGCGCTGGAGATAACCTACGTCGACCCGATTACGCTACGCGCGCCCGTTGTTTTCGAATACCGTTTCCGACGATCGGATTTCGACGTGGTGGTCTACGGGTGCACACCCGAAAACGCGGGATACGAGGACAGGTAGTCATGGACGGTACGACACTCCGGTCAAGAGCGAGCCGCCAGTCACGAAACAGGGCGATCAGGCCTTACGGCACTCTGGTTTCGTTACTGCTGTTGCCGGCCATGCTCAGCGCCCACCATTCCACGTCGCTGAATTTCTCCGAGGAGGTCGTCTCGGTCGAGGGCCGTATCCTGTCCGTGAACTGGGTCAATCCCCATGGCTCCTTTGTCCTGGAGATGACGAGCGAAACGGGCGCGACGGAGGAGTGGCTGGTCGAACTGCTCGCAAGAATTGCGCTCGAGCGGCAGGGATTCGACTTCATGGCACTGGAGGTTGGCGCAAAGGTCAGGGTTTCGGGGCGGTTGGGCTACCGGCCCAACACCATGTACTTCGTCGAGGCGGAGTTGCCGGACGGGCAGATACTGCAAGACCCCGGTCCCATTCGTTAAGGACAGGAATCGAGATGTCGGTGCAAAGGGAATCCCTGGACTTCGATGTCGTGATCGTCGGCGCGGGCCCGGCGGGGCTGGCCGCGGCGTGCCGGCTCGGCCAGCTTGCGACAGCGCGGGGCACCGAATTGGATGTGTGCCTGGTGGAGAAAGCCGCCGACATCGGCGGTCACATCGTCTCGGGCGCCGTCGTTGAGACGCGCGCGTTGGATGAACTGTTCCCCGATTGGCGCGATCGAGGCGCGCCCGTGCGTACCCCCGTTGCCAAGGAGGCCTTTTACTGGCTTCGAAACGGCACCCGAGGCATGAACGTGCCCCACTTTCTCATACCCAGGGTGATGCATAACCGGGGCAACTATGTCGTCAGTCTAGGGCGGCTGTGCCAGTGGTTGGGTGAGCAGGCGGAAGGCCTGGGCTGCAACATCTTCGCCGGGTTTGCCGCGACGGAGGTGCTCTACGACGACTCAGGGACGGTTTGCGGCGTCGCCACCGGCGATATGGGAGTCGCGGCGGACGGCTCTCAAAAGCCGGGCCATCAGGCGGGCTATGAACTCAGGGCTCCCTTCGTGATCTTTGCCGAAGGCTGCCGGGGCAGTCTCGGCAAGGAGCTTGAGACCCGCTTCGATCTCAGAGAGTCAGCCGACCCCCAGCACTACGGGATCGGATTCAAGGAAATCTGGAACGTCGTCCCGGAAAATCACCAGCCGGGCGCCGTGGTGCATACGTTCGGCTGGCCACTGGACAACCATACCGAAGGCGGCGGCTTCCTCTATCACGCCGAGGACCATCAGGTTTACCTGGGATTCGTCATTGCGCTCAACTACGAGAATCCTCATCTCGATCCGTTCGAGGAGTTTCAACGCTGGAAGCTTCATCCCGGGATTCGCCACATACTCGAGGGAGGCACTCGGGTCGCTTACGGCGCGCGGGCGGTGAACAAGGGAGGAGTCCAATCCATTCCGCGACTGAGCTTTCCCGGCGGATTGCTGGTGGGATGCGAGGCGGGTTTTCTCAACGGCGCAAAGATCAAGGGTTCCCACACCGCCATGAAGACCGGGATGCTCGCAGCGGAGGCGGTGTTCGAGGCGCTGCCGGAGGAGCCAGGCACCCGTGCGCGCGATCTCTCGGCGTTTGGCAGGCGCGTCAAAGCCTCCTGGGTCTGGGAGGAGCTGCATCGGTCGCGAAACTTCAGTCCCGGGTTGAGCAAGTTCGGTACGGCGCTGGGCGCCGCACTGGCCTTTGTCGAGCATAATCTGCTTCTCGGACACCTCCCGTTTACATTGCGCAACCGCAAGCCCGATCATGAATGTCTGAAGGCCGCGGACCGGGCGCGGAAGATCGACTACCCTCGGCCCGACGGGGAAATCTCTTTCGACAGATTGTCGTCGGTATTCGTTTCCAACACGAACCACGACGAAGATCAACCCTGTCATCTGCGGCTCGCGGACCCGGGCATTCCGATCGAACGCAATCTTCCAAGGTTCGACGAGCCTGCGCAGCGGTATTGCCCGGCCGGCGTCTACGAAATCGTGAACGACGCTTCCGGCGGCCCGCGCTTCCAGATCAATGCCCAGAACTGCGTCCACTGCAAGACCTGCGATATCAAGGATCCCGAGCAGAACATCGACTGGGTGCCTCCTGAAGGGGGTGGAGGTCCGAATTACGCTGGCATGTAGGGCTCGGTTCGCAAATCAAACCGATCGTTACACGCAGCCCTGCGACCGTGCTGAAGTACATCCGCGACGCCGATTCGTTTACCGATCATGCTGGCGCAGCATTCCTGTGACTGCCGCGTTTTCTTGAACGGGTCGTTGGCAAGCGCGGTCGTAGCGCAGGGATGTGCCGGCAAGCTACGCTGAACCTTGCCCGTCTCCATTGGCGTCGGGCGACTCGGCTGGGAATTGGACGGCAACCCGGGCACGCTAACTGAGTTGCTGGCCGTCCGATGCACCTATCGGCCGTTGGTCATCCTGTTGGATGAGGCCCACACGTTGGATGAGGATGTAGGGCGAGCGCTGCTCAACGCCAGCCAATCGGCGACCGCGGCGGCGCCTTTCCTGTTGGCGTTAGCAGGCACTCCGGATCTGGAGCCACATCTAAACGCGATGTCGGCGACATTTTGGAACCGCGCCGAATACCTGGGTATCGGCCTGCTCGATGAACCCGCGGCGATGGCAGCCCTGGTACGGCCGCTGGCCGAGCAAGAACCCGCAATCTCGTTTGAGGATACGGCCCTGCGGCGAGTGCTCGACGATAGTCAATGCTATCCATACTTCATCCAGCTTTGGGGTGCGGCGCTATGGGATACGGCCGTGCAAAACGGCAAAACGCGGATCGATGAGACTGTGGTCGAACAAGCCAGCCTGGCGTTCGACCCGAAAAAAAATACCTACTACGAACATCGGCGGGACGAACTGGAGAGACGCGACCTGTTGCCCGTGGCGATATCGGTGGCCGATGCCTTTGCCGGCCGGGTATTCCGAGTCTGATGCGTTATGTCCACCCCGGGTGAGCGTGGACTGCTGTTTCATCTACATTCAACCGAATTCGCCCTTGTTGTGACTGATTACCGAGTTTCTGCGAGCAGGCGTGCAAGCTCGGCACGCATGTCATTCAAGAGTTCCGCTGCCGCGGCGGAGCCGGCCAGGTTCTCCATTTCGTACGGATCCGCGCGCAGGTCGTAGAGTTCGTCCATACCGTCCAGATCCGTGTACTGGATATATTTGTATCGCTCCCCCCGAACGGCCTTGTAACCCATGTCGCGTACGCGCACGAATTCCGAACCCTGTCGGGGTGCGGAGTCCGCCGTATCGGTCGCCCCGCTCAGATAGCTCGGAGGATCCGTGTGGTGCTCGATGACAAAGCTGGTCCGCCAATCAGTCGCCCCGGTAGTCCACAGCGGAAGTAACGAACGGCCCTCGGTGTGATCCGACGGCAAGCCCGCCATAGCCAACACGGTAGGCGCGAGATCGAGATTGAGAGTCAGTCGATCCTCGACGCTGCCCGGGTCGATCTGTGCCGGGTATCGGATCAGCAGGGGGATCCGGGCGGTCTCTTCGTAAGCCAGCCGGCGCTGAGGATTCAGCCCGTGCTCACCGTAGAAGTAGCCATGGTCGCTGGTCACGACAAAAACCGTGTCTTCGAGTTCCCCACTCCGCTCCAGCACCTCAAGTAACTGGCCGACGCTCTCATCCACACCGGTCATCATCTCCATCCGATCGCGGATCGTTCTATCGCTCGTCGCGGTATCGCGGCCGAGCGGCGGCAGGCCCTCGACCTTGCGCATCAGCGCCGGTTTGTCGAAGGGCGGGATGCTGGAGCTGGGGCGCCGGGTGACGTGATGGTCATCGTACATACCGCGGTGTCGTTCGGCGGCAATGAACCCTCCTTCCACGAGACCCAATCTCGGATCCGGGTGCAGTGCTTTTTGCGCGAAGTAGAGCAGAAACGGCTGGTCACGGTCACGCTCGAGAAAACCGACGGCGCGGTCGGTGAAGATGTCCGTCACGTGTCCCGGTACGGTTCGTTGCTCGCCACCCTCGGTAAGTAATGGGTCTTCGTTCGACCCCTGACCCGACAGACTCACCCAGTAGTCGAAACCCTGGCGGCGACTACCGTCCGATCCCATGTGCCACTTGCCGACAAAGGCCGTGTCGTAGCCGGCCGCGTCAAGACGCCGGGGGAAAATATCGAGCTCGTGGCTTAGAGCCGCTCGATCGGTATTGTCGATGATGCCATGGGTGTGCGCGTAGAGCCCCGTCAACAGACTCGCACGTGCCGGTGAGCACAGCGGTGTGGTGGTGAACGCGTTGGTGAAGAGCAGCCCCTCGTTCGCCACCCTGTCGATATTTGGAGTTTGCACGAACGGGTGTCCGCCGGCGCCGAAGTCGTCCCAACGCATGTCGTCCACCACGACGATCACGAAGTTGGGTTCATCGCTCTGGGCCAGCGCCTCCGTACCGACGGTCAGCGCGAACACCACAAACGATACAAGAGAAAAGGTATCCGGTTTTTGCATGTTTTCCTCCCCTAAACGGCGCCTGCGAATGCGAGATGCGGCAACGGTCAGCGGGCCTTGGCGCCGTAGCGCGGCACCGCCGTGCCGATCATGCAGTCCCTTGTAACAAGGCCGGCCAATTCGTCCTCGATCATGTGTTCCGTCCCCTCCGGGCGCATCGGTATCACGATATAGCGCTGGTCCGCGGTGCTGTCATGCACTCGGACCTCGACGTCGCCGGGAAGGTGGAGACCGAATTCAGCCAATACGGCGCGTGGCTCCCTGACGACGCGCGACCGGTAGGCTCGCGACTTGTACCAACCCGGAGACTCGCCGAGAAGGCCGATGGGGTAGCAGGAGCACAGGGTACACACGAGGACATTGTGCACCGTCGGGCTATTCGCGACGGCGACTACGGGCGTGTCGCCCATGCGCATGCCAAGCTCCCCGGCGGCCGAGTTTACGCTTCGCAGAACACGACCGGCGAAGGCTTGGTCGGTCCACGAGCGGGCGACCATCCGGGCGCCTTCGGCGGGCGTTCTGGACGCCCAATAGTCCAGTGCGCGGGCCATGTCACCGGACGAAATCAGATCCTTCTCAGCCAATAGTTCCTCTATGGCGGCGGCCATCAACCGTTCGCGCGAATAACGTTCGTCTTCGCTGTCGAGCTGCCTGGGGCGGGGGTGCGTGTGGCTCATGGTTTCTCCGCGGGTTCGAGCCAATGTTCGTAGATGTCGGCCAACAGCGTGTCCCGGTCGCCGCCCCGATAGTCGGGCCAGAGGTCCCGCTGGCGGAAGCGGACGCGGTATAGCGGCTCAGGCGCGCCGGGGCGGCCGTGGGCCAGCTCCTCGGCGTTGGCGTAGGGGCCGGTGATTTGCATGACGCAGCCACGGTGGCCGCGAGTGAAGTAGGGCGCGCGAGCGTGCCCGGGCGGGTAGTGCGCCCGGACCTGTACCGGATCGCCTTCCCTGAAGCGGCTCATGATGGGCCGTGCCGTTGCCAGCGCTGCTCGATCTCTGACATCTTCGCGGCGACTTCTTCCTCGCTGAAGACACCCTTCTCGATGAGTATCCCGGTGACCGAGCGGGTCCAGCGCTCGTAGTAGCCCAGCCGATCGTATTCTTCCGGTGCAAGGTCCTCGATGCCGCGGCGAAGCTCGTCCACGCCCATGGGCGAAGCCGGATTGCGGGTGAGCAACAGAACCAGCGCCTTGACCCGCTTGTGCCATGCCGCGTAGGTCACTTCGTCTCGGTCGACGGGGCCCGCTTCGAGACCGCCCATGTCGTGGTGGCGCCGCATGAACCGGAGTATACCCAAGCGGTATTCGAGGGTCGCGCGGCGGGACTTGCGCCACCAAGGGCAGTGCGGGGTGGGCCGGCGTGTCGAAACGCCCCGGGGGTCAGGTGATGAGCTGATTCATCTGGAAGATCGGCAGCAGGACGGCCAGGACGATGGCGAGTACCAGGAGCCCCATGATGATGATCAGAGCCGGTTCGAGAACGCTCAGCAGGGTCCCGAGCAGACTGTCCATCTCGCTCTCCTGGTGGCTTGCGGCGCGCTCAAGCATGCTGTCCAATTCGCCGGACGCCTCGCCGCTGGAGATGAGATGGATGCTCATCGGTGGGAACAGCTTCGATTGGGCCAGCGCGCGGCCGATGGCGCCTCCCTCCCTGACCTGGACCGTGGCTTCCGCCACCGCATCGCGCATGGGCAGATTGGTCACCACGGAGCCGCCGATACGCAACGCCTCCAGGACCGGTACCCCGCTGGATGTCAGGATACTCAGCGTGCGTGTAAACCGCGCGGTGTTGAACCCGCGGGTTACCCGGCCGAAAACCGGCAAGGTCAGTAGCCACCGGTGGTAGCGGCGGCGCGGACCCTCCCTGCTCAATAGACGACCGATCCCGATGGCGACCGCGGCGATGACCGCCAGTACCAGGAACCACCAGTTCTGCAGAAAGGTCGACAACCCGATCAGCATCCGGGTCAGTATCGGCAGGGTTTGACCCGTGGTCTCGAAGACGCCCACGACCTTTGGAACCACGTATACGAGCATGAGCACTACGATGGTCAACGCGAGCCCGGTCAGGACCACGGGGTAGATCAGCGCGTGGCTTATCTTCTGGCGCAGACTGTGGCGGGATTCGGTGTAGTCGGCCAGCCGCTCCAGCACCGAGTCCAGCCGCCCGGCTTGTTCGCCCGCGGCCACGGTCGCGCGGTAGACGTGGGGAAATACGCCTGAGAATTCCTCCAGACCCGACGCGAGCGTATGTCCTTCGAGAACCCTGGCACGTACGCCCAGGAGAATAGCCTTGATCTTCGGCCGCTCCGACTGTTCGCTCACCGCCTGTAGGGCTTCCTCCAGCGGCAGTCCGGCCCGGACCAGCGTGGCCAGTTGCCGGGTGAGCAGGGCCAGATCCAGGGCGGATATGCCGCGGCTCAGCGAGAGGCGTCTATTTTGGGTCCGGGACCTGCTTTCCACCTCCGTGACACGCACGGGGAGCAACGAGCGTTCGCGCAGGATTTGCCGGATATGCCGGGGCGTATCGCCCTCGAGGACGCCCTTCCGTTCCTTGCCGTGGTGGTCCACGGCGACGTATCGATAGGCTCCCATGGTTCTTGCGGGCCTCGCGGGCTAGTCGCTCCGGGTAACCCTCAGGACCTCTTCCAGGGTTGTCTTGCCGTCCAATACCTTGCGGATGCCGTCTTCTCGAATGCCCGGAGCCCGGGAGCGGGCCCGGGCCTCGAGCGCTTGTTCGCCCGCGCCCTCGTGGATCAATGTGCGCATCGTATCGTCGATGACCACGAGTTCGTAGATGCCGGTCCGTCCCTGGTAGCCGAACTCGTTCTCACTGGCTCGATACAGCGTTGGCGGATCCCCCGGATCCGCGCCGAGGATCTGACATTCGTATTCGCCGGCCTGGAAGGGTTTGCGCGTGGCGGGGCTCAACACCCGGACCAGCCGCTGGGCCAATACCCCGATCAAGCTGGATGACAACAGGAACGGTTCGACGCCCATGTCGCGAAGTCGGGTGACGGCGCCCACAGCGGTGTTGGTATGCAGCGTGGAAAGCACCAGATGGCCGGTCAGACTGGCTTGAACCGCGATTTCCGCGGTTTCCAGATCGCGGATCTCTCCGACCATGACCACATCGGGGTCCTGCCGGAGCATGGCTCGAAGTCCCCGGGCGAAGGTCATGTCGACCTTGGTATTGACCTGCGTCTGACCGATACCGTCGATGTAGTACTCGATGGGGTCTTCGACCGTGAGGATGTTGCGGGTCAGGTCGTTGATGCGCTCCAGCGCCGCGTACAAGGTTGTGGTCTTGCCGGAACCGGTAGGCCCCGTCACGAGAAGAATTCCGTGGGGCCGGTGGATAAGTTCGTCTATCCCCCGCTGGTCCCGGTCGCACATGCCGAGATGCGCCAGATCCAGCCGCCCGGCTTGCTTGTCCAGCAGGCGCAGCACCACGCGTTCGCCGTGGCCGGAGGGAATGGTGGAAACCCGCACGTCCACTGCGCGCCCGGCGATCCGCAGCGAAATCCTGCCGTCCTGGGGCAGGCGCTTTTCCGCGATGTCGAGCTTCGCCATGACCTTCACCCTGGAAACCACCAGCGGCGCCACGGCGCGGCGCGACTGCAGCACCTCCTGCAGCACGCCATCGATCCGGAACCGGATCGCGAGGCGATTCTCGTAGGGTTCGATATGGATATCGGAGGCGTTCTTCTTCACCGCCTGGGTGAGGACCGCGTTGATGAGCCGGATGATGGGCGCTTCGTCGTCGCTTTCCAGCAGGTCGGAAGGTTCCGGAAGCTGTTGCGCGACCTCAATCAGATCGGTTTCGTCGTCCAGGCCTTCCATCATGGTGATGGCGGCGCCGCTCTCGTACGCCGCTTGCAGCTGCGCTTCGAATGTGGCCGCATCCACGCTGGAATAGGTCACCTCGGCGCCGACAAATCGGCGCACCTCGGCGAGCGACTGCGGTGAGGCGCCATGCCGGTAGATTGCCTTCGGAGACTCCCCGCGGGCGTGTTGCAGCAACACGCCCTGGCGCTTCGCGAACGCGAACGGCAGTATGCGTTCACGACGCGGCGCTTCGGGCGCCGCTCGCTGTTCAGTCGCCGCCGAATCCACCACGACGCTACTCCGTGGTCTCGACCGATTCGCCGGCCGGCGAAGCGGTTTCACCCTCTTCAAGCGCCGGCAGCGTGGGCCGCTGCGCGTCGCTCATCAACGGCACGCTTCGTTCGGCTTGCTGGATTTGCAGATCGCGGATGTAGCGATACTTGGCGTTGGTCTCGAAGGCTGCCTGGACGCTGTCGCGCAGGATGGTCGGGCGGATGAATACCATCAGGTTGGTCTTGTCCAATTCCGTCGATTGGGACCTGAACAGCGCGCCGATGCCCGGAAGCCGTCCCAGCACGGGGACGCGCCGCTCGACCTCGCGCAACTGGTCGTCGATCAGCCCGCCAAGAACCAGAATGTTACCGTCGTCGACGAAGACCGAGGTACTGATGTTGCGGGTGGCCGTTACCAGGTCCACCGCCCCCTCAACCGTCGGGCTGATACTTGAGGTTTCCTGCAAGATCAGTAGCTTGACGCCGGATCCCTCGTTGATCTGGGGCGTGATCGTCAGCGACGTGCCAACCGCATTTCGGCTGATCGTCTGGAAGGGGTTGAGCGTGCCGGCGGTTCCCCCGGTGCTGGTGTACTGTCCGGTGAGAAACGGCACTTCGCTACCCACCGAAATCGTGGCTTCTTCGTTATCCAGCGTGACGAGGGTGGGCGTGGCGACAATGTTGGTCGCGGTATCCGAGGCCAGCGCCGAGAGCAGAGCCGCCCAACTGGTCCCGGTGTCCCTGATGCGCCCGACCGCGGCAAGGAGGCCCTGAGGGTTTGTCGGAAGCTGACCGGCTTCGCCCGCGGCGGCGGCAGCCAATGGCAGAATGCCGGGGGCGTTGCCAGAGGAAAAGTTCGTTCCACCGACGGGGCTGCCTTCCTGGGCTCCCCGAACGACCCAGTTCACGCCCAATTCGTTGGCCCGGCTTTCCGTCACTTCGACGATGATGGCATCGACCTGGACCTGGGCGCGGCGGATGTCCAGCCGGTCAATGACCGTATTCATGTCCTGCATGACTCTCGCCGGAGCGTTCATGATGAGCGAATTGGTGCCGCCATCGGCCCAGATGTTGACGCTCACGTCCGTGGCGCCATCCGCGCCGCCGGCCACGGCTCCGCCGAACTGCGTTTGCAGGTTCGATGCCAGTTCCTCCGCATCCGCATAGTTCAGGTAGCGCACCTGGGCATTTCCGACCTCACCCGTCGGCGTGTCGAGATGGGCGATCAAACCCCGATACCGCAGTCTCCGATTGGTGGGCCCGGTGAGCAATATGCTGTTGGTGCGGCTGTCCGCGGCCAGGTGCATCGCCGGGACGCCGTCGGTCACGGCCGCTTGATCAAGCGCGGTGAGCATGGTTGCGACTTCGCTGGCCGAGGCGTTCTCGAGGCGGATCACCTCGATTTCCTCATCGGACGCCCGATCCATGCGGTCGATGATGTCGAGCATTCGATTTACGTTGGAACTGCGGTCCGCGATGATCAGCGTGTTCGACCCGGGGTGGGCCGCCAAGTGCCCGTATTGCGGGATCAGTGGCCGCAGTATGGGGACGAGTTGTGCCGCGCCGACGTTGTCGAGCTGCACGGTCTGGGTCACGATCCGGTCGCCGCCGGGACCTTCGGCAACTCCGGGGTACACCCGGGCCGTGGCATCGGGAACGATCTTGAGGACATCATCGGCTTCGAAAGCCGTATAGCCATGGACCTGCAGCGTCGCCAGAAAGGCCTCATAAAACGCCTCGGGCGACATCGGCGAAAAGGACAAGAACGTCACTTGCCCGGTCACTCGGGGGTCGACGAGAAAATTTCGGCCCGTGACCTCGCCCACCGCCTCAATCACCTGGCGAATATCCGCGTCGCGGTAATTGGGCATGATCTGCGGCCCCGGAACTTGAGCCTGTGCTGGAACGGCAACGACGAGTGCCGCCAACAAGATGGCGGTCGGTCGGTTATGGCTGGCCTTATGCATGCTTGCCTCCTGCGCGCTTCCGCCTGGCGGCCGTCAGCGGTCGTACGTCAACTCATCCAGTTGGGTCGTATCGATGGTCAATACCCGGGGCGCGCCGTCGCGAACCACGGTGACATTGGCCACGGTGCTCTCTCCAAGGCTTTCAAAGACCTGCAGCCCGCGGCTGGGATCGCTCATGGCGGTGCCGTTGATCTCGGTGACCACATCGCCCGGCTGAAACCCCAGGGCCTCGAACTGCGCCGGTTCCCCTCCGGGATTGAGCCTGAAGCCCACCATTCTACCCTGTTCGATATGAGGTGCGACACGGACAATATCGGTGATACGAGACGCATTCTCGCTCAATACGTTTCTCAATGAGACCGCTTCCGCGGCCGGCGCCGCAATCGGAGAGGGAAATACCGCGCCGATGCTGCCGGCGGCGAAGTCCGTTGGGAGCCTGAGCGTTTCCAGGCGGCCCGCGCGGTTGAGGATGACACGATCGTTGTAGATTGCGTGCAACTGGGCCCCGCCCGTGCCCTCGACCACATCCGCGACGGTATAGGTTTTCTCGACGTTGCCGCTGGCGATAATCGCGGCTCCGCGGCGGTCTGCCTGAGTATCCGACACCGTGGCCTTGAGCTGCAGGTTGAGCGTGGTGTCCGGCGCCTCCAGCACGCTGACCGTCACGGGCGCCGCCGGCTCGGCGCTGATTTCACCGAACACGTGACTGTCGATGATTCGGGTAATATCGACGGCTTGCGTCTGCGGCCCTGAAAGCGCGGCAGAGCCGGGATTCACCACCGGAGGTGGCGCGTCGGCGGGTGCGCCGGGTATGAGAGCCCAGGTCAGCTTCGCCAACTGGTACGCTAGCGCCAACACAAGCACCGCGCTGACAGCCGGGGGGAGGTAGCGATTCGCAGTCTTCGCCCATTGCCCGCGCGTGTATTGCCGCCACCGGGTAATTCGTGTCGCGAGGTCCATGATCTTGCCTTCGCAGTCCTGGGCTTGCCGGCCGGATCGTTTATGTTAGGTGGGGTGGCGCGCGCGAACAAGTAAACGGCACGATTGAACTTTTTTTGTGTAGCATATGATCGTTATGGCTATGTCCGAGGAACCGGGCCGATTCGACGACGATGGCGATCATGGCGTTGCCACGGCCGAGAGCAAGCCGAAGCTCAAGAAGCCGCCGTTGTATCGCGTCGTACTGCTCAATGACGACTACACGCCCATGGAATTCGTTGTCCAGGTACTGCAGAAAATATTTTCCATGGACCGATCCGTGGCCACACGGGTGATGTTGCAGGTGCATACGCAAGGCAAGGGCGTCTGCGGGGTATACACTTACGAAATTGCCGAAACCAAGGTGGCGCAGGTGATGGCGCAAGCGCAGCGCAATCAGCATCCGTTGCTTTGCACCCTGGAAGAGACCTGATGTTATCCAGCGAACTCAACTTCTGTCTGAATGAGGCGTTCCGTGAGGCACGGGACGAGCAGCACGAATTCATCACCCTGGAACACCTGCTGCTGGCCTTGCTGGATACGCCCGAGGTTGCCGCGATACTGAGATCGTGCGGCGCGGACCTTGAGCGGCTGCGTCGCGAATTGACCGACTTCATTGCCGAGTGTACGCCGCGGATCCCCGGCGGCGATGGCGACAGCGCTGAGGCGCAACCCACGCTGGGGTTTCAGCGGACCCTGCACCGCGCCGTCGCCCACGTGCAATCCAGCGGCAAGAAGGAAGTCACCCCCGTCAACGTCCTGGTGGCCGTATTTTCGGAGAAGCAATCCCACGCCGTTTATCTACTGGAGTTGCAGGAAATTACCCGTCTGGATGTGGTCAACAACATCGCCCACGGAATTTCCAAGATTCCAGGCGGTCTTACCCGCGACCCTCAAGGCATCGAACACGGGGAGGAGAGTCGCGACGGGCAGCCGAGCGCGCTCGAGCGGTTTACGTCGAATCTCAACGAACTGGCCCGCGAGGGGCGGATCGATCCGCTCATCGGGCGGGAGCTTGAAATCGAGCGTACGGTCCAGATCCTTTGCCGGCGGCGCAAGAACAACCCGCTCTTTGTCGGCGAGGCCGGCGTCGGCAAGACCGCCCTGGCCGAAGGGCTGGCACGACTGATCGTCGAAGAGCGGGTACCGGAGGTTCTGCGCGACGGTACCATCTACGCCCTTGACATGGGTTCGCTCATCGCCGGTACCAAGTATCGCGGCGATTTCGAGAAGCGCTTGAAGGGCGTTGTCAACGAATTGAAGGACGTACCCGGCGCGATCCTTTTCATCGACGAAATCCACACGGTCATCGGCGCCGGAGCCGCCTCGGGCGGGGTCATGGATGCCTCCAACCTGATCAAACCGGTGCTCGCCAACGGTGATCTGCGCTGCATCGGCTCAACCACCTATAACGAGTTTCGCGGCGTGTTCGAGAAAGACCACGCCCTGGCGCGTCGATTTCAGAAAATCGATATCGTCGAGCCCAGCGTTCAGGAAACGATCCAGATCCTGCTCGGCCTGCGCAGCCGCTTCGAAGAGCATCATGACGTTCGCTACGAAGACGAGGCGTTGCAGGCGGCGGCGGAGCTATCCAGCCGGCATATCAATGACCGC
Source organism: Candidatus Rariloculaceae bacterium (assembly GCA_965237785.1). Classification (GTDB taxonomy): domain Bacteria; phylum Pseudomonadota; class Gammaproteobacteria; order Steroidobacterales; family Rariloculaceae; genus UBA6522. The sequence continues at coordinate 1,993,678 of OZ250159.1, read as the reverse complement.
CACCTGCCGGACAAGGCCATCGACGTGATCGATGAGGCCGGCGCCAGCATCCGGCTCCAGCCGAAAGCCGATCGGGAAACGATCGTTAGCGTCGAGCGGGTGCAGAACATCGTCGCCAAGATGGCCCGCATCCCGGCGAAGAGCGTATCGGCCTCCGACCGCGATGTGCTCAGCCACCTCGCGCGCGATCTCAAGCTGGTCATCTTCGGCCAGGATCGGGCCATTGCCGCGCTGACCTCGGCAATCAAGATGTCCAGGTCCGGTCTCGGGGACGAACTCCGGCCCGTGGGTTCATTCCTTTTTTGCGGGCCCACCGGCGTCGGCAAGACCGAAGTGACGCGCCAGTTGGCGCTGACCATGGGCGTGGAACTCGTGCGCTTCGACATGTCGGAGTACATGGAACGCCATACCGTATCGAGACTGATCGGCGCGCCGCCCGGCTACGTGGGGTTCGACCAAGGCGGCCTGATGACCGAAGCCATCACCCGAAACCCGCATTGCGTGCTGCTGCTGGACGAGATCGAGAAAGCCCACCCGGAGGTCTTCAACCTGCTCCTGCAAGTGATGGACCATGGCACTCTGACGGACAACAACGGTCGCAAGGCGGACTTTCACAACGTCATCATCGTCATGACGACCAATGCCGGAGCTCAGGAGGCGAGCCGGGCGTCCGTGGGGTTCACTGTCCAGGATCATTCCGGTGACGCCCTGGAAGTCATCAAGAAGATGTTCTCTCCGGAATTCCGTAATCGTCTCGATGCCATCATCAAATTCGATGCGCTCGACGAACATTCCATCGCCCGCGTGGTGGAAAAGCTGATCGTGGAACTGGAAGCGCAATTGGAGAAGAACCGCGTGAGCATCGAATTGGAACCCGCGGCGCGGGCGTGGATCGCTCGCAAGGGTTACGATCGTGCCATGGGGGCGCGGCCGATGGCGCGGGTGATCCAGGAACACATCAAGCGGCCCCTCGCCGAGGAATTGCTGTTCGGCCGCCTGGTCGGCGGCGGACACCTTCGGGTGGATGTCAGCAGCGACGGTGACGGCCTCGTACTGATCCCCGAGCCCGTCACGCCGGAACTGGAGCACATCCCGGAGGCTTGACCCGCGGTTCCGGCCAAGTCCGACAGCGGGGGCTAGCGGGAGCGGTAAACGATGCGTCCCTTGCTCAGGTCGTAGGGCGTGAGTTCGATGGTCACGGCGTCGCCCTTGAGTATGCGGATGTAGTTCTTGCGCATCTTTCCGGAGATATGCGCGGTCACGATATGGCCGTTTTGCAATTCCACGCGAAACGTCGTGTTGGGAAGGGTCTCGGTGACCACCCCTTCCATTTGAATCGCTTCCTCTTTCGGCATCATTCAATTCGTTACTGACTTGCTGCGGCTGACGATTGTTGCACATCCGGGAAGAGCCCCGCAATGCGATTTGCGGCCCGTCGCCGCGGCGCCTCGACGCCCTGGCGAAGAAAACCGGTGGGCGATGCGGGCTGGCGGGCGGTTATCGCGTTTGGGAATGGCGTTCATAGTCGCGCTGCCAGTGGCCTGGCCGCCCGGGCGAGTCGCAAAGCCTTTCCAAGTGCGCGATGAACTCGGGGCGCGGCAGGGTAGTGGCCCCCAGCGTCTGCAAATGTCCGGACCGCATCTGGCAGTCGATGAGTTCGAACGATCGCGCCTTGAGGTATTCCACTGCCCTGACGAATACGGCCTTTGAAGCATTGTCGATGCGCGTGAACATGGACTCGCCGAAAAATACCCGGCCGATGGCGAGCCCGTACATCCCGGCCACCAGGTCGTCGCCGACCCAGGCTTCGAAGGCGTGCGCCCATCCCATCTCATGCAGGCGCCGATATGCCTCGATCATATCCGATGTGATCCAGGTTCCCGGTGAGTTCGAGCGCGCCGCCGCGCAGCCTGCAATCACGGCATCGAACGCGCTGTCGGCGCTGAATCGAAGGTCGGTCTTGCGAAGGGTTCGCGCCAGGCGCCGTGAGACGTGCAAGTCTGCCGGCCATAACACCGCGCGCGGTTCCGGCGACCACCACAGGATCGGGGAGCGTGCCGAGTACCAGGGAAAAATCCCCTGGACATACGCCGTGAGCAGCCGGCGCGGACTCAGGTCGCCACCGGCCGCCAGCAGTCCATCGGGCTCGTCCAGCGCATCCGCCGCGGGAGGGAAGTCCTCGTCACCATCGGGCGACAACCACAATATCCCGTTCACGTAGAGCGTCATGGCAGCGTCGCATTGGGTAGGGCGGCGACCGGCACCGGTCGATCCTTGCGGTAGGGCACGTGGGCGGCAAGTTCCCGCATGTAGGCGTCGATATGGTCACGTTCGCGGTCGAGATAGTGTCCGATGGCCAGGGCGAACTCCGGGTCGGCGATCCAGTGATTGGACCAGGTCGCCACGGGCGTGAATCCGCGGCTCAGCTTGTGTTCGCCCTGGGTCCCGGGCTCGAACCGATGCAAACCCTCGCGGATGCAGTATTCGATACCCTGGTAGTAGCACGCTTCGAAGTGCAGGCTGTGGAAGTCGGCCAGGCTCCCCCAATAGCGGCCGTAGAGCGTGTCCTCGCTACGAAAACAGATGGCCGTGGCGATCGCCCGGCCGCTGTATCGCGCGAGCATGATCACCAGGCTCTCCGGCATGGTGCGCGAAACCTCCGCGAAGAACTCGCGATTGAGGTACGGTGCGCGGCCGCGTCGCAGAAAGGTATTCGAGTAGTACTGGTAAACCGCGTCCCAGTCACGCTCGCCCGGAGCGTCGCCCGCAAGCTGCTCGAACGTCACGTCCGCCTCGATGACACGGCGCCGTTCGCGCCGTACCTTTTTCCGCTTCATCGAGGTGAATCGGCCGAGAAATTCATCGAAGTCTTCGTAGCCGTCGTTGTGCCAGTGAAATTGACAGCTCTTGCGCGGCATCAGGCCTCCGCCGCGGAAAAAGTCCCGTTGGTCGTCGGTCGGAAACAATACGTGCAAGGACGATGCGTTGATTTCCGCACCGAGCGCTCGCGCCGCGCCGAGCAGTTCCGCAGCGACAGGCTCGAACTCGGTTTCTCCGGCAACCAGCAGGCGTCGGCCGGTTGCCGGCGTAAACGGAATTGCCGAGACGAGCTTTGGATAGTACGACAGACCGGCCCGGTCGTAGGCTGCCGCCCAACTCCAGTCGAATACGAATTCCCCGCGGGAATCGTACTTGATGTAGAGGGGCAGGCCGCCCACCAGGCGGCCGTCCCGGTCCGAACAGGTCAGATAGGCCGGCTCCCACGCAGTGCCTTCTCCCACACACCCCGCGCGTTCCAGCGCGCTCAGGAATTCGTGACGCAAGAAGGGGGAGTCCGCTGCAAGTACGTTCCACGCGCCCGCGTCAACTTCGAGGATGCTGGCGTGTTGCTGGACGCGCACGGTCATCGCGCGCTCACCGTGGTCGCGTCGGTTGCGTAGGCTGTATACTCACTCACGCCGCGATTCCGGGCCAAACGCCCGGTGGAAACCACTCGTGGCGCGCCAACAGGCCCGGACAGTTTCGGACAAACCTTGAGCAGAACGAAAGTCAGCGATGTCGCGCCGTCAGCGTTGGGACCGCGAACGCGCGGACTACGGGAATCCGTGTTGTGGATATCCGCCGGACTCGCGATCATCCTGTTCCTCGCTCTCTTCACCTACGATCTCAACGACCCCGCTTTCAGCGTGGTTGGCGACTCGCAAACGGTACGCAATCGCATGGGCCCCGCCGGGGCCTGGTTTGCGGATGTAGCGTATCTTTTGTTCGGGCGTCCTGCCTATCTTTTTCCCGGGTTGGTGCTGCTCGCCGGCGTATTGCTGTTCCGGGCGCGACGGCGCAACGTTGCCGTGACGCGCCCCATGGCGTTGCTTCGCGCCGGGGGTTTCGTGCTGCTGCTGGCGACGAGCTGCGGGCTCGCCACCCTGCATTTCGTCGCGCCGGATATGCGTGAATCCGCCGGCGGACTCCTGGGTCAACTCGTTGGCGGGGGCTTGTCGCAAATCCTGGGTCATCTCGGCGCGACCGTGTTGTTGCTGGTGCTGTGGCTCGCGGCCGTCTCCCTTGCGACCGGCGTATCCTGGCTTGCGGTGATGGATGTCACCGGACGCGGTGTGCTGAAGTCCGCGGCGAGGGGCCGCGTACTGTTCAATCGACTGCGGGTACGCAGCCAGGGCCGTCAAGCCAAGCGCAAGCGCCGCAACGTGGTTAGCCGTAGCCGGGCCAAGCGCAAACCCGCGCAGCGGCGGATCGAGCCCTCGTTTGGCGACGCACCGCCCAGTGACCGGTCGGAGCGGGAGCGTCAGGTTCCGCTGTTCGAACCCAGCCCGTCCGGCGAACCGCCGCCGCTGTCGCTTCTGGATGACGCGCCGCCGAAAGAGGGCGGATACTCGGATGAGGCGCTGGAAGCGATGTCGCGCCTGGTGGAATTGAAGCTGGCCGATTTTGGCATCGACGTGGAAGTCGTCTCGGTGCAGCCCGGTCCGGTGGTGACACGCTTCGAACTCAAGCCGGCGCCCGGCGTCAAGGTCAGCCAGATCAGCAATCTCGCCAAGGATCTGGCCCGTTCGCTGTCCACGGTGAGCGTGCGCGTCGTGGAGGTCATCCCCGGCAAACCGTACGTGGGACTGGAGATACCCAACGAAGTACGCGAACTGGTAACGCTCGGGGAGATCATCAAGTCGCGGGTCTACGAGAGACTGAAATCGCCCCTTACGCTGGCCCTTGGCAAGGATATCGGCGGGCAACCCATGGTCGCCGACCTCGCCAAGATGCCCCACCTGCTCATCGCCGGTACGACCGGATCCGGCAAATCGGTGGCCCTCAACGCGATGGTGTTGAGCCTGCTCTACAAGTCGCCGCCCGAGCAGGTGCGACTCATCATGATCGACCCGAAAATGCTCGAGCTGTCGGTATACGAGGGCATTCCCCATCTGCTGGCGCCCGTTGTGACCGACATGAAGGAGGCCGCCAACGCACTGCGCTGGTGCGTCGCCGAGATGGAGCGGCGCTACACGCTGATGGCGGCGCTGGGCGTGCGCCACCTCACGACGTACAACCGCCAGGTCAGCAGCGCCCTGTCCAGGGGCAGCCCGATCGCCGACCCCACGTTTGCCGCCGGCGAGGGTGCCGAGGAGATTCCGCACCTGGAGCCATTGCCGTTCGTCGTCGTGGTTATCGACGAGTTGGCGGACATGATGATGATGGTGGGCAAGAAGGTGGAGGAACTCATCGCGAGACTCGCCCAAAAGGCCCGGGCATCGGGCATTCACATGCTCATCGCCACCCAGCGCCCGTCGGTGGACGTCATCACCGGCCTCATCAAGGCCAATATTCCGAGCCGAATCGCTTTCCAGGTTTCCGCCAAGGTGGATTCACGGACGATTCTCGATCAAATCGGCGCCGAGCACCTCCTGGGGCACGGCGACATGCTGTTCCTGCCCCCCGGTACGTCGATGCCGACGCGGATTCACGGCGCGTTCGTGGCCGACAACGAGGTTCACGCCGTGGCGGAGAATCTGCGGTCCGCCGGCCCGCCGGAGTTTGTCGAGGATATCCTTGCCACCCCCAGCGAGGCCATACCGGGGATCGATCCGGTTTCGTCCAGGGGATTGGACGGGGAACAGGACCCCCTCTACGACGAAGCGGTGCGCATCGTAACCGAGACCCGCAAGGCATCCATTTCCAGCGTCCAGCGCCGACTCAAGATCGGCTACAACCGGGCCGCACGGATGGTCGAAACCATGGAGGAGGCGGGCATCGTCGGCAGCCTGCAACCGAACGGGACCCGCGAGGTCCTGGCGCCGCCGCCGCCGTCCATCGACGGCTGACCTGGGCGGGTTAGAGGTTGGCGGATATGAGGGCTGCTAGCGGTTGCGCGCCGGTATGGGCGGTGTTGGCAGCGGTTTCGGTCGCGGCCCAGGCTCAGGCTCAGACCCAGGCTCAGGCTCAGGCCCAGGCTCAGTCCCAGGCTCAGGCTCAGACCCAGGCCCAGGGTCCGGGGATTCAGGACAGCGGCGAGCAGCAGCTGGATCGATTCCTCGAAGAAACCCGCACCCTGCGGGCGGAGTTCAGCCAGGAGCTTCTCGATAGCAGCGGACAGCTCATCGAAACGGCTTCCGGCACCTTCTCGTTAAAGCGGCCGAACCGTTTTCATTGGAGTTATCGCGAGCCGTACGAGCAGCAGGTGGTTGCGGACGCTGTCAACCTGTGGATCTACGACGCGGAGCTGGAGCAGGCGACGGTCACGCCGCTTGCGGGCGCGATTGCATCCTCGCCGGCGATGTTGCTGAGCGGCGACCGCAACGTTCGCGACAGTTTCGAAATCGTGGAGAGCGTTCACGACGGGCAAGTCGAGTGGATCGGGCTTGCGCCGAAGGAGCAGGGCGCGGACTTTGGCTCGGTGTATGTGGGGTTCGCTTCCGGTTCGCTCTTCGCGCTCGAGTTGGTCGATGCGCTGGGTCAGATCACTTCCATTCAGTTTCGCAATGTGATGGTCAACCTGGACATTGAAGATGAGTTCTTCCAATTTGAACCGCCCGCCGGCGCGGATGTCATAGGTGAACCTGTCGAGCTTCCGCAGTGAACCGCCGCCCGGCCACTGCAATCAAGCGATTGGACTGAAACAAGCATGTTAGACCCGAAAGGATTGCGCACGGATCTGGACGAGATCGCCACGAACCTTGCACGGCGGGCGTTCCAGCTCGACCGTGGCTATTACGAGTCGCTGGAAGACAAGCGCAAGTTCTTGCAGGTGCGGGTGGAATCGCGGCGTCACGAACGCAACGAGCGCTCCAGGTCGATCGGCCGGGCCAAGGCCGCCGGGGAGGATATCGAGCCGCTCAAAGCTCGCGTCAGGGAACTCGGCAACGAGTTGGCGGCTGCCGAATCGGATCTACATTCCCTGCAGGAGGAATTGAACGACTTCCTTGCCGGGATACCCAACCTGCTTCACGATTCGGTACCGGATGGAGCCGATGAGGGTTCCAACGCCCTGGTGCGCAGTTGGGGTGAGCCGCGGACCTTCCAGTTCGAACCCAAGGATCACATTGCGCTGGGCGAAGGCTTCGGATTGCTGGATTTTGAAGCGGCGGCAAAGCTTTCAGGAAGCCGGTTTGTCGTTCTTCGGGGCGCCCTGGCACGACTGCACCGGGCATTGATTCAGTTCATGCTGGACGTGCACGTCGGCGAGCACGGCTACACCGAGGCCTACGTACCCTATCTGGTCAGCGATGAGGCGTTGTTCGGTACGGGTCAGCTGCCGAAGTTCGGTGGTGACCTGTTCACGCTGGAGGGTGAGCGCGCACTGCGGATGATTCCTACTGCCGAGGTACCCCTCACCAACCTGGTACGCGACGAAATTCTGGCGGCTGAACAACTGCCCATGCGGCTTACGGCCCACACACCGTGCTTCCGATCCGAAGCGGGTTCCTATGGCAAAGACACTCGCGGCATGATTCGCCAGCACCAGTTCGAGAAGGTGGAGTTGGTGCAGGTGGCAAGACCCGGAGATTCCTACCGGGCGCTGGACGAGTTGACCTCCCACGCGGAGGCCATTTTGCAACGGCTCGAATTGCCTTATCGGAAGGTAACGCTCTGCGCGGGGGATACGTCCTTCAGTGCAGCAAAGACCTATGATCTTGAGGTTTGGCTCCCCGGTCAGAACCGCTACCGCGAAATCTCGTCCTGCAGCAATTGCGGGGATTTCCAGGCGCGGCGCATGCACGCGCGCTGGCGAAACCCGGAAACCGGCAAGCCCGAACTCGTGCACACCCTGAACGGTTCCGGAGTGGCGGCGGGGCGTGCGCTCATTGCCGTGATGGAAAATTTTCAGCAGGACGACGGCTCTGTTATGGTTCCGGAAGCACTGCGTCCATACATGGCCGGACAAACGCGGCTCACCGCCTGACGTCCTGCCACGAGGAAACTCGCCATGGCTGTAATGACTCTGGATGTCGACGGCACCTCCCACCGCCTCGATGTAGAGCCGGAGATGCCGCTGCTCTACGCCCTGCGCGATGAATTGGGCCTCGACAACCCCCGCTTCGGCTGCGGTCTCGCCCAGTGCGGCGCGTGCACGGTTCTCATGGATGGACAGCCCATACGCGCATGCGTGGTTCCGGTCGCCGCGATCACCGGCGAGGTTCGAACCCTGGCCGGGCTCGGCAGCGCCGAGCAACCCCACCCGGTCCAACAGGCCTTCATCGACGAGCAGGCGCTGTTTTGCGGCTATTGCATGAGCGGTTGGATCCTCTACGCGGTGGCGCTATTGGAGCGTGACGCCAATCCCGGCGACGACACCATCCGCCAGGCGTTCACGGGACTCAAATGCCGCTGCGGCGCACACTCGGCCATATTGCGGGCGGTCAAACGTGCCGCCGCAACGATGTCGGCAGGGGGACTGACCCGTGGGTTGGCTGGACACGGCCGTCGAGCGGCGCGAAGTATTGAAGGGCGCCGGATGCCTGGTCGTTTCGCTCGTGGTTCCGCAATCCCGGCGGGCATCGGCAGCGGAGTCGAGACCGCTGTGGCGGCCACTCTCGCCGGCGCAACTCGATACCTACCTCAAAATCGGCGAGGAAGGCTCGGTCACGGCCTTCTTCGGCAAGATGGACATGGGGCAGGGCGTGGATTTGTCGATCGCCCAGATCGTCGCCGAGGAACTGGACGTGCCGCTGGAGCGTGTGGACGTCGTGATGGGCGATACGGCCTTGACCGTCGACCAGGGCGGCGCCAGCGGCAGCACGGCCATCGAGCGGGGCGCCAATCCGCTCCGCAACGCGGCCGCGGAGGCGCGCCGCGTGCTGATGGACCTCGCCGCCGAGCAATTTGGCGTTGACCCGGATCAGGTCGCTGTCGAAGACGGCTTCGTATACCTGCGTACCGATCCCTCGCGCCGCGCCGGTTACGGCGAATTGATCGGTGGCGGGCACTTCGATGTGCGCTTGCAGTGGAATGGTCGCTACGGCAACGCACTCGATGCCAGGGGCGAAGCCGCTCCGAAGCTCCCGGGTGAGTATCGTGTGGTTGGCCAGCCGGCCAAGCGGCGCGATCTGCCCGGGATCGTGATGGGCACGCACCGGTACATCGTCGATGTGAGGGTGCCGGACATGATGCACGGCCGGGTGATCCGCCCGCCGGTAGCGGGCAGCGCCCCGGTGACGGTGGACGAGGATTCGATCGGCGCCATCGCCGGGGCTCGCGTCGTGCGGGAAGGCGACTTCCTGGGCGTGGTTGCCGCTCGGGAGTGGGATGCCGTCAGGGCAGCGGAGCAGTTGCACGTCACCTGGTCGGAGGTGGAGCCGCCGTTTCCGGCGATGGACGATCTCTACGAACACATCCGCCGGGCTCCGGTGGTGCGCGAGAGCGCGGGTGGCGGCAGAGGCGCCGATGTACCGCCGAATCGGGACGCGGTGGAGGCGGCGCTGGCCCGGGCAGACCGGGTCATCGAGGCGGAGTATGAATTCCCCTTCCAGTCGCATGGCTCCATGGGGCCCGCTTGCGCGGTCTGCGACTACCGGGGCGACAGCGCGACAATCTGGACCGGCTCGCAGAAACCTCATCACGCGGCGGCGGGCGTCGCAAAATTCCTGCGACTCCCGGCTGAAAACGTACGGGGTATCTGGATGCCGGGACCCGGCAGCTACGGCCGCAACGACGCCGGCGACGCGGCCATCGACGCGGCGCTCATGTCCCGAGCCGTGGGCCGGCCGGTTCGGGTCCAGGGGATGCGGGCGGAGGGCACGGCCTGGGATCCGAAGGCGCCCGCGTCGGTGCACTTCCTGCGTGCCGGTTTCGATGCCGAAGGCGAGGTGGTGGGATGCGAGGTTCGCCTGAAGGGATTCTCCGCCGGCGACATTGAAAGCAATGAAAGCGACCCGAGCCATTCCTACGCCGGTGCACTCACGGGCTGGCCGAATGCTTCGGTTCACCGCCTGGCCAACCCGGGTGACCGCTATGAATTCCCCAACAACGTGCGCTATTGGCAGACGGTTGCACCGCTGCTTGAGCGGGCGTCGCCATTGCGTACCGCGCATCTTCGCGACCCCCTGGGTCCGCAGAACCACTTTGCGAGCGAATCGTTCATGGACGAGATGGCGGTGGCGGCAGGTGCCGACCCTATCGAGTACCGGCTGCGGTATTTGCGGGAAGAACGTGACGCAGACGTGCTGCGAGCCGCCGCCGAGCGTTACGGTTGGCAGCCCGCGGTACCGGGTCCGGCCAGCCCGCCCCGGGGTGGGGTGGTGACGGGCAGGGGCGTTGCGTATACTCGCCGCGGCTCGACGGTGGTGGCGGTCATCGCCGACGTGGAGGTGAATCTGGATACCGGGCGCGTCTGGCCGCGGCGATTCGTCGTTGCCTCCGACCAGGGGATCGTCGTCAACCCGCTCTGGCTGCGGCGAACCATCGAGGGCAACATCATTCACGCCACGAGCCGCATCCTGCACGAAGAAGTCAGGTTCACCCCCGAGCGCGTCACCAGTGTCGACTGGCTCAGTTATCCGATACTGGAAATGAGCGATGCCCCGGAGGACATCGATATCGTGCTTGTTAATCGGCCCGACTTGCCGCCCTATGGTGCCGGTGAGCCGTCCACGCGCACGGTACCGCCGGCGATCGCCAACGCAATCTTTGATGCCACGGGCCTGCGGATCAGGCGCGCGCCCTTTACTCCAGAGCGAATTCTGGCCCACGTAGCCAGCCAATCCAGCACCGCCGCCATCGCTCCACCCGCGGAAATCGGGACCACTGCCTCAAGCCGCGGTTCGCCGCCGGTCTGATCATTCGCGGATGGCAGGGTCAGGGGACGGACGCCGAAAATCACGGCGCCTCGGTGGGCTCATCGCTGCCGACCCACTCATAGGACGTGTCCTGGCGCGTTCTGTTTCCGTCCACATCGATGATGTAGCGGACCCGCCTTCCCTGCTCGTCGAGGATGCCCAGGGATTGCTGAAACTGGATCGCCGGCGGCCAGCCCGGGGGCACGGTTGCCTCAAGAATGTAAAGGCGGCTGGCGTGCAGGTAGATTCCGAAGAAACTGCGTGTTTGATCGGCGTTGGTGACCTGTAATTGATGACCCGCGATGCGGTCGACGGCAGCCCATGAATCATAGGTAATTTCGCCGCCGCGCTTGCGAATGTTCCAGGCTGCAAAGGCAACGGAGCCGAGCACATCCGATTGTATGGAGTCTCCGCGAAATCGTTGCCCCGTCCTTTCGGCACGTTCCCGGAGCGTCCCTTCGATGTCCGTGTAGTCGACCACCGTGACCGAGTAGCGGCCCGATACGTCTTCGGACGAATAGACGCGCGCAGGCAACTCGGCATGGTATTCCGATACGTACGTCATCTCCGCCACCATGGGGTCCGACGGAAAATTGACGATGAACCGCTCCGCTTCGTCGACGTACTTGATCCATCCGTGCGCCGCGGCGGGTCCCAGGACCAACAGCAACGCGAGTCGTTTAAGTTGCCGCATCCGATGCCTTCCCTAGTCGAACTCTTTCTCCACGCCATCGGCGGTCGTAATGTATCCTAGCAAACAGCCATTCTGTCCATCCGCCAACTGATGACATCGAACGGAAATCTCATCACCGGCCTCAACGCTGTCCGCGGTCCACCCATCTCGTCTCAATGTGGTGACGCTGGCGCCTTCAAGCACCCAGACGGCGGGTTGGCCGGCTTCGCCCGCGACCTGCAGGTAGATCCATGAATGCGGGTTCATCCAACGAAGTTCCATCACCGTGCCGTCCAGGTAGACCCAGGTCGTGCGCAGGTAGTTTCCATGGGAGTGATGCGACCATGCGGTCCCCAACGCGGCAAACGCGCCGACTGCCGCAAGACTTAGCGAGAATCGAATGAATCGCATGCTGTGCACCCCGAAACGTTCCTGCTTATCCGGTAGAAATTCTACTCGCAAATTTGACCGTCTGCAGGCGCGGGACTCGCTTGTTCGAGCGGTGGAGCGTTTGGCCGCTCTCGAAATCGAGTAGACGGGCTACGGGTCCAGCGAAGCCGCGTACGCCGCCAGCGCGATGACGTCTTCATCGGTCAGATTGGCAACAACCGCCAGCATCAGCGCGGCAGACGTCCCGGTTCGCGCGCCGTACTTGATGTCCCAGAGCTGCCGGGCCACGTAGATCGGCGACATGCCGGCGATCCCCGGCACATCCCCCAGTCCTTTCAGATCCGCCCCGTGGCAGATGTTGCACTGGATGGTCCGGCCCGCACCCGTGGTCGCAAGTTCGAAGCCGGCCGCGATACTTCCCGGAGGCACATAGGCGATAAAGGGGCTATGGGGGTCCCGGCGCTCCGCGCGATGCGAGTCCTCGGGAATCTCGATGATGCGCCGGCCGATGGGCTCGATGCCTCCATCGGGCTCGGCATGGCGCATGTTGCCCGGACCGACATAGGTCTCAGGGACCGTCTCCGCTTCGATAACCGTAATCCATTTGACCGGCTCGATGCCTGCATAGTATTCGGCGGCGGCGCGAACCTCTTCTTCGGCGGCGTGAGTTGCGCTCAGCAGCATGCTGTTGTGCCGCCGATAGAGGCTCGTGCGGTCGCCGCTCTTGTAGTCCTGCATCTGGCGGACCACATAGTTGACGGGCAGCCCGGCCATGACCGATGACTCGGGATGCCCCATGCCATGGAGCAAATGGCACTGTCCGCATGCCCGCACGTTGGGCGGGCGTCCGTGCGAGACCGCGCGCGGCATGGGCGGATGCTCGTCCGGGTACCAGTCGGGCGGATTGAAGGGATCGTCGATTTGGGTTTGCGTGCGTTCGAGATCGCTCCCGGGCACGCTGAGCAGAGTGCCGTCGTCCGGGCCGTGGCCCCGGCCCTCATCCATGAGGGGATAGGCCCAGGCGGGTGGGTCGAAGGCGTCTTGCGCGGTCGCCGCAAACGCTGTCAGGAATACCGTCATAGCCAGGCTGGCCGAACGCTTCATTCTTCTCCCCGATCGTCTGGTCATGCCGCGGTATTGTAGCGGCCTGCTCGCTATTTCGGGGCGGTTCGTCGTGGTAATGTTTCGAGCCGACCTGAGGCGACAAATACCGCCTGCCGAATCGGTTCATCGGGAGAAGCAAATGCTCACACGCCGGGAGATTCTCTATCTGCAGACGATGGCGGCGGCCGGCGCCTTTGTGGGCAGGCCCTTCGATCTTGCAAATTTCCTTGGAAGCCCGGCCGCGGCACAGGAAACCGACTGGGACGCGGGTGAGTTGTTTCATATGCTGCCGACCGTGAACCACGAACGGGCGCTCTTGAAGTGCTCTTTTCAGGCGCCGCTGCCCGATGCCCCGGAACTGCGTGTCGACGGCCGTCGGATTACCGGCCGGAAAACGGATACCCAAGGGCGTTTCTGGGCATTCGATGTGGCGTCACTGCGCTCCTCGACCGCGTACGAGCTGGAGCTGCGGTCGGGGCGGGGGCGTGCCCTGGCGGAGCCCTGGACGCTATCCACCTTCCCGAGCCCGGACAGCGAGATCGACCACGTCCGGATCGGGTTCTACCACTGCGCCGGCGGGCACGAACTCTCGGCCGCCACCAGCGGCAGACGCACGACGATTGCGGTCCGCCGGGCATTGTTTTCGAAACTGGCCTCGCTGCAGCCCACCGCCATCATCGCAAACGGGGATCACCTCTATTGGGATCTGTATTCGCCGCGCTTCGCCGCGTTGTATGCACAAAGCGAGGAAGGGATGGCCTACGCGGGCACCTTCGATCGTTCGATGCCGATATTCGGGACTGCAAACGAAGATTTTGTCCTCAAGGGCGGCGTGGAGCAGATTGCGCCGATCTATCGAACGACCTTTCGTTCAACGCCGGTGTTCTTCCTGCAGGACGATCACGACTATTTCGATAACGACGATGCCACCGACGAAGTGGTCACGTTCCCACCCGATCACGCGATGCTTGCACTTGCCCGCAGCGTTCAGAAACTGGCGTATCCCGAGTTCTTGCCGGACCCGTTCCGGCCTTACGGGTTGCCGGGTTCGAGGGAAGATGAAGGGAGCCCCGAAATCGCTTCCAACTTTGGCACGCTGAGGTACGGGAAGCTCCTTGAGGTCCTGCTCTACGACAATCGCCGCTCCGCTTCGGTGCTCGGCCCGAGCGCCGGTCACTTCGATCCTTCAGTTGAATCATGGTTGAAGGCGCGAATGGCGGATCGGGAGGTCGCCCATGTCGTGAATGCTCCCGGGCAGCCGCCGGGCTGGACCCGCGGGAACTGGTACGAGTACTATCCGGATCGCCTCGTGGACGGGCAGGCGGTCGTGTCGCCACCCAAGCCCTACTGGCCCAGCGGCTGGCTCGCCCAGCATGACCGGATCATGGAGTCGATCCACCGCATGCCGGGCCGAATCCCGCTGGTCATCAGCGGCGATATTCACAAGTCGGCGCATGGACGGATTCTGCGGTCAGGGGAACTCGACATGACGGATAACCCGATCACGACCATACTCCCGGGTACGCCTGGAACGGGGGAATCCGGTCTTGATGCCACGGTTCTGCCGGCGAACCATCTGGACGTGTCCAACGAGTGGGGTCCGGTCGGGGCGAACGGCTTCCTGATCGCCGACTTCTATCGCGACCGCGTCGATTGCTCGTTTTACGCCTGGGATAGCCGAACGCAAACTGTCGAAAGCATCGCCGGGCTTGATGCGGCGTACCGGATGACGCTTCAGCCTGTCGCGTGAGACAGGGGGGCAGGTCTGGAAATCGCGGCGGGGCTTGTCGCTGACGGACCGGACGCCAAACTCCTACAAATCCCGCCCCTTCTTCGCGCCGATGCGCAGGCGCAGTGCATTCAGGCGGATGAAGCCGGTGGCATCTTCCTGGCGATAGGCGCCGCGGTCGTCTTCAAAGGTGGCTACGCCTTCGTCGTACAGGCTGTCGGGCGAGCGGCGGCCGAGCACGGTGACGGCCCCCTTGTAGAGCTTCAATCTGACGGCGCCGTTGACCGGCTCCTGGGTTTCGTCGATGAGCGCTTGCAATGCTCGGCGCTCGGGCGACCACCAGTACCCGTTGTAGATCAGTTTGGCGTAGCGTGGCATCAATTCATCCTTGAGATGCACCACCTCGCGGTCGAGGGTCAGGGATTCGATCGCCCGGTGCGCCTTCAGCAGGATCGTGCCACCGGGGGTTTCGTAGCAGCCGCGGGACTTCATGCCGACGTAGCGATTCTCGACGATATCCTGCCGGCCGACGCCGTGCGCGCCGCCCAATTCGTTCAACCGGGCGAGGAGTGCCGCCGGACTCATCGGCTTACCGTCGAGCGCCACGGCATCCCCCGCGGAGAATCCGATCTCAAGCAATCCCGGCTCGTCCGGCGCGGCTTCCGGGGCCACGGTCCACCGCCACATATTTTCTTGCGGCGCTTTCCACGGGTCTTCCAGGCCGCCGCCCTCGTAGGAGATGTGCAGCAGGTTGGCATCCATGGAGTACGGCGAATCGCCCTTGCGCTCGTAGTCGACCGGTATCTGCCGTTCCCGGCAGTAATCCAGCAGCGCCTCCCTGGAGTTGAGCTTCCACTCCCGCCAGGGCGCGATCACCTTGATATCCGGATTGAGCGCATAGGCTCCCAACTCGAAACGCACCTGGTCGTTGCCCTTGCCGGTGGCGCCGTGGGCGATGGCGTCCGCCCCGGTTTTGGCGGCGATCTCCACCAGGCGTTTGGCGATGAGCGGGCGGGCGATGCTGGTGCCGAGCAGGTACTCCCCCTCGTAGAGCGCGTTGGCGCGAAACATTGGGAATACGTAGTCCCGAACGAAACGTTCCCTCAAATCTTCGATATGGATTTCCCGGACCCCCATGGCCCGGGCCTTGGCGCGCGCCGGCTCGACTTCTTCGCCCTGGCCGATATCCGCCGTGAAGGTGATCACTTCGGCACCATAGGTTTCCTGGAGCCACCGGCAGATGACTGAAGTATCGAGCCCCCCGGAATAAGCCAGAACGATTTTGTCAGCGTGCATGTTGCGTCGATTTCCTGCTGTCACGCGACTCGAAGCTCGCGGTTGTCATCGCCGACCCGCGGCAAGGTGAAAAATCGGCATGGCATTATAGAACGATGCGTTCCGGTGCCACTGCTTCGTCCGCAGCGACCGGGCCCTCAGGAGACTGATCATGCCGCATCGAAAGCCTGTGGCGGAACTGGCAACCCACGAGGTCGCAAATCAACCGCCGCGCGTACCTGAGATCAACCTGTATGAGTCCGACTGGTCGCTGCGCGGCGCTGTCGAGGCCGGCGGCGGTGCCGCGCACCACTCCCGACTTGCGGAATTCGGCCGCCGCTGCGGTGCGGAGGAGACGCGGGAATGGGCGCGCCAGGCCAACGAGAACGTACCGCGCCTGAAGTCCTTCGATCGCAACGGCCATCGCCTGGACGAGGTCGAGTTCCATCCCGCCTACCACCATCTGATGGAACTCGGTCTTGACAGCGGAATCTCCGGATGCGCCTGGACCTCCGACGCGGCCGGCCACGCCCTGCACGGGGCGATGATGATCCTGATGACGCAGGCGGATGCGGGTGTGACGTGCCCGATGTCCATGACCTACGCGAGCATCGCGGCGCTGGGGGTTGCCCCGGAGATTGCCGAAACGTGGAAGCCGCGGGTGGCGCGCGAGCCTATGACCGTCGCTTCATTCCGGCAGCAGAGAAAAGCGGCGTCACCATCGGCATGGCGATGACCGAAAAGCAGGGCGGCTCCGATGTGCGCACCAATACCACCCTTGCCGAACGGACCGGCGACGGCGGCTACCTGCTGACCGGGCACAAGTGGTTTTGTTCGGCGCCCATGAGCGATGCCTTTCTGACCCTGGCCTACGCCAAGGGCGGCCTGACGTGCTTCCTCGTGCCGCGGTGGCGCCCGGACGGTGAGCGTAACCGGATTGACATCGTGCGGCTGAAGGACAAGATGGGCGACAGGTCCAATGCGTCGGCGGAGATCGAGTACCACGGCGCCTGGGCCGAGCGTGTCGGAGATGAGGGGCGCGGCATACCGACCATCATCGAGATGGTCCAGCTGACCCGCTACGACTGCGTCCTGGGGTCGGCGGGCGGCATGCGCGCCGCACTCACACAGGCGCTCTGGCATGCCGCCCATCGCCGGGCGTTTCGCAAGGCGTTGATCGACCACCCGGCGATGACAGCCGTGCTTGTCGATCTCATCCTGGAGAGCGAAGCGGCCACGGCGCTCGCGCTGAGGATCGGTGCCGGGCTGAACCGCGCGGCGTCCAGCGAACACGAGGCCGCCTTTGTCCGGCTGGCGACGCCCGTGGCGAAATTCTGGATCTGCAAGCGCCAGCCGGGCTTCGTTTATGAAGCGCTCGAATGTCACGGCGGCGCCGGCTACGTGGAAACGGGCTCCATGCCGCGGCTTTTCCGCCAGTCGCCGTTGAACGCGATCTGGGAGGGTAGTGGCAACGTCATCGCGCTGGATATCCTCCGCGCGGCAGCACGCGAGCCCAACAGCGTTGCCGCGGTAGTCGCGGAACTGGACAAAGCGGTGGGCCTTAACGCGTACTACGATGCACACGGTGGGCCTTAACGCGTACTACGATGCACACCTGAAGGGGATCAAGCGATTCCTGAATGCCGGAATCTTGCACGAGGGCGGCGCCCGTGCCTTCGCCCAGACGCTGGGGCTGGGCCTGGAAGCGGCGGCGCTTCATTGGTCGGCGCCAGCACCCGTCTTCGAAGCATTTAGCGTACAGCGGCTCGATCCCGCGCGCCGTGGGTTCCTCTACGGCGATCTGTCTGGAGCAGTCGACAAGGCCTGGTTGATCGAGCGCGCGTGTTCATCGTTGGGCTTGCCGGTCTCGGGCCTTATGGGTTCGGCGGGAGGGGCAGCCGGCAATCGACCTCGATGAACTCCAACCCTTCAGGGGCGAAGATCTTCAGCCACCTGATGTTCCATGGTTCGGTGAGATGCCCCGGGTCCGTGATTTCCATGCTCATCTCGATCATGGGTCCGACCTCGGAGTCGTCCGCGCGCCGATATCTCTCGACGGTCGTGGTCCGATCGCTCAGCGCGTTGCCCCGGCCCGACGCGAGGTTGGCCAGAAGCTGACTCGACTCGATGACGAGCTCGTCGCCTTCGTAGCGGGCCACGTAATGGCCGAAGCGGCTGTGTTCGGCGCTTTCCGGCCCACGCCCGTCCACGTTGATTTCCCGCCGCCCGCCGTGCTCCTCATACTCGAATACGACGCGGCCGTCGAACTGCATGACCCGCATCGGGTGGGGTGTAAACGCCACCTGGCGGACGAGGCCCGGGTCCGAACAGGTCGCGAACGCGGGATCGTTGAGGGCATCGAAGTCGGCCTGCAGCGCCGCGCCGGCCTCGTTAAACGGTGCTGGCGGCCGCCCGCCGCGAGGACCGCCCAACCAGGTGCCGGTCAAATTCGGGCGGCCGTCGCTGAGCGTCAGCGGCAGGGACGCCACTTGAGTCGGTGCCACAGCTTCGGTAACCGTCCCCACGACGGCGCGGATGACCGATCCATCGGTGGGGTCAAGCTCAAGAAACTTGCCGCTCTGGATGTCGGCCCCGACCAACACGATCATGGGCGCGCCCGTGCGGCTCGTTCTGCCGGTGAGTCTCAGATACTGGCCGACCTGGACGGTGTCTTCCGACCAGCCCCAGCGGCGAAACGGGGGTGCGGCCGGACCCGTCGCCATCCACTCCGTCTCAACCCCATTTTTATCCGTCACCGATAGCATGATATTGACGTGGGGATTCTTGAAGTTGTATTCGTTTACGTACCCTTCGATCTCCATGGTCTCGTCGGTGAACACGGCCGCCCACGCATGATGCGCATGGGCGGTTGTTGCGCCGAGCAAGACACCGAAACAGACGGCCAGAACTTTCACGTAAGTCATCGTATTCTCCATATCGATTGGTTTAGTAGCCAAGGGTGATGCGCCTGCCGATGGCCTGCTCGATCTCGTCGATGAGCGCAACCGCTGCTGCGAAGTGTCGATCCGCCCCCGAGATGGATAACCCGCAGAGCATCCTCTCCCAGACGCCCGGCCCGGAGGCGAAAACAGGTCACTCAACATGTTGAACAACATCGCGGGTTCCCTTCTGTCGTGGCGTCGTCCGTTACTCGATACCGAATGCGAGAAACACGTTGCCGGGCATGACGCCGGCATGGTGCGAATAGCCCGAGTTGGTGAACAGCATGCCCGTGACGATGGCCGGCCCGCCGTTGCTGATGGACCCGCCGTTAGCCCTGACGCCATTCACGGTCTCAAACTCACGGGCGGTATCGTACTCCCAGATGATTTCCCCCGTCTCGGTGGAGTAGGCGCGCATATGCCCGTCCACGGAACCGGAGAACACGGCCCCGGGGATGACGCTGACCGCGGCTGCCTGAGCTTTACTGCATGGCGATCGGTCGCCGCACGAGGGGGCCGGCGTGCTCCAGACCACCTCACCCGTTTGCAGGTCGAGCGCGAACAGTCCGCCGCCGGTGGTCGGGTCGCCGCGGGTCGTGTCGTCGATGGCGGCGTAGACATTTTCGTCGTCCGCGGCGGTTCCCCACTCGATCCCGCCGTCGATCCCGCCCTTGCCGATGCGGGTCTGCCAGACGATGGCGCCGTCGTCATCGGGATCGAGGCCATAGACGATGCCCGACTTCTGGCCCACCGTGAGCAGGCGTTGCCCATCCCCGAGGTTCACAAGATTCGGCGATGCGCCGAAATCGTAATCGGGACCGTTGTCTTCCGGGCAATTGGCGTGGCTGCGTGCCCGCGGCTGGCAGCTGCCGTTCCAGACGTCACCGCCGGTGACCTGCCTGATCCAGCGGATGTCGCCCGTTTCCAGATCCAGCGCCACGACGGCATCGGATGTTTCAGCGACCGGCAGCGAATAGGAGTTGCCGGTTGCGACGTAGAGGGCGCCGAGTTCGGTATCCACGGAAGGCGCGGACCAGATACCGACACCGGACGGTCCCCACTGTTGGGTGCCGGCCTCGTTTCGGCCTGTCGGTTGCGGTTCGTCGGTCATGTAGGTCCGCCAGATCTCTTCACCGCTGGTAGCGTCCAGCGCGACGACGCCCCCGCGAGCGCGGCAACACTCGTAATCGGGCTTCGCGGGTTGGGACTCTTCGCGAGAGGCGAGCGGCATGAACACCCGCCCGTCGTGAACGGCGGGCGCACCGGTGATGCGGCTCAACGGATAAGTCTCGATCCGAACCTTCCACTGGAGTTCACCGGTGCCGGCATCGACGCCATAGGCATAGGTCTGCAGATCGCCGAATACGGCCATGACGCGCCCGTCCGCTGTTTCCACGAAATTGATCGCGGTTCTGACGCCCGACTCGGCCTCGAACACCCAGTGAATGCAGCCTGTTTCGACATCCAGCGAATACACCCCGCCGCCCCAGCTACCCACGTACACGCGGCCGCCCAAGACGACCGGCTGGGCGCTGGCGGAACTGTCGCCGGGAAAGCCGAATGCCCATTTGAGCTTGAGCTGCGGGATCTCTTCGGCCGGCAGCTGGGCGCCTCTTGCGCGATGCAAGCGGAGGTTGGCGCCGGGGTCCCTCCCGCCGCCCCAGCCGATCCAGCTCGGCCCGTCGATGTTCGCCTGGTACGGGCCGCCTGCCGGAGCCCCGGGTGCGCCGCAATAAGCCGACGCGGGAATCGGTGCGTCGAGTTCGCCGGAGAACGGCTTGCCGGCGAGATATTCGGCAATGGTCAGCTTCTCGATCCGGCTCATCTGCGTGGCCTGCCGGGTCATCGTGCCGGAATCCAGAGAGTTGAATATTTGCTCCGGCGTCATCCGGCTCATCACGTCCCGCTCAGGCGGGATGCCGGCATCGTGGCAGGTCACGCAGTAGATCCGGTAGGCCTCAGGGCCGTCCATGGCACTCAGCGGCGCGGAAACAGCGGCCACGCAGGAGGCGATGACCAGGACGGAAAGCATGCGCACGCTCATCCCGGCCCCGGCCCCGGCCCCGGTCCCGGCCCCGGCCCGGAAAAAGTTTGAATTCGTCCATCTCAACACGAAAGATCTCCCATCATTCGATTGCATACGGTTTAAGCCGGTCTAGAGTCCGAGCAACTCAATCATGGTTACCCTGTACTGTCAGGCTCTTTATCACGATACCAGAGTGGATTCTTGAGGCTGATAATAACTCCAGACCCGGACGATCCCGGGTCAAAACACGGCGGTATTCGCGCACTGCATTGGCCCGTGCGCAAAACGTATGGCACTTCAGACGAAAGAAGGCGCCTGGAGGACGTAGAATGATCGCTTCATGGAAGGAGTGTCGTATGAGAGCAGGTCTTGTGCCCACGTTGCTGGCAAGTGTCGTCATGGTGCTGGGTGTCTCCGAAGCCGCCGGATCAAGAAAACGTCGATGGAGCTGATGGAATGAGCAGAACAGTATGGGTCTGGACCGCAATCCTCGGTCTGGGATTTGCAGGTTTCTGTGGAATTCGATCGCTCGATGCGCAGACCGCCGACGCCGAGAACATCATTCTGGGGCGTCCAACCGATGCGTCCATCGCCGTGAGCGCGATGGCCCCCGAGGAGACAGAGGTCTTCGCCGAGTACGGCGAGAGCCCTGGAAATTATTCAGACAGGACGCCGGTCGTCGCAGCGTCGGCGGATAACACCGCCGTGATCGAGGTCGGAGGGCTCCAGGCCGATACGCGCTATTTCTATCGGGTGAGCTACCGTGCGCCGGGTGAGCCCGACTACCGGGCGGGGGAGGAACACACCTTCAATACGCAACGGCCGCGGGGTAGCCTGTTTACGTTTGGTGTTCAGGGCGATTCCCACCCGGAACGGCGCAATATCATGTACCACCCGGATCTTTACGCGCGAACCATGGAGCTCGTCGCGGAAGCCCAGCCCGATCTCTACTTCATGCTCGGCGATGACTTCAGCATCTCCAACCCGATGGCGGCCTTCTATCGGGGCGATAAGGAGGCATTGAACCAGCGGGTCGTGGATGACATCTATCTGAATCAGCGAAATTTTCTCGGCCTCATGGCGAACTCGACGGCTCTGTTTCCCGTCAACGGCAACCACGAGGAAGCACGCGGGCATTTTCTCGGGACGCCGCTACACGATGTCTCGATCTTCGCGGGCCGAGCGCGTACTCGGTTCTTCCCGTTGCCCGCGCCGAATGAGTTCTATACCGGAAATCCCGAGCCGGTGGAGGGCATCGGTTTGCTGAGGGATTACTTTGGCTTCGAATGGGGTGATGCGCTTTTCGTCATGATCGATCCCTTCTGGCATTCGCCGGTTCCCGTTGGAAACTCCGGTGGAATGAGTGCAGGCATTGATGAGGAGTGGGACCGGCTCACGCGGGCGGCGCCGGATCGTTGGGCGTCGACCATGGGGGATGCGCAGTACGAGTGGTTCAGAGAGACGCTGTCGGAGAGCGATGCGAGATACAAATTCGTATTCGCCCATCACGTTCTCGGCACCGGGCGCGGCGGTATCGAGCGGGCGAGAGATTACGAGTGGGGCGGTTACAATGCCGACGGGACGTGGGGATTCGATGAGCAAAGGCCGGACTGGGAGCTGCCGGTGCACCCGCTCATGGTGAAACACGGCGTGACCATCTTCTTCCAGGCCCACGACCACATCTTCGTTCGCCAGGAACTCGACGGCATCGTCTATCAGTCCGTCCCGAATCCCGCCGACGACACCTACACCTCGCGTAACAGAAATGCGTATCTGTCCGGCGACCTCCTGGACAACTCCGGTTATTTGAACGTGTCGGTGTCGCCGGAACGGCTTCAGGTGGACTACATCCGGTCCTATCTGCCCAACGACGAGTCGGAGAACCGCCGCCACGGCGAGGTCGCCTATTCCTATGCCCTCGAGCAATGAGTGAGCAAATACTCGCATGCCTCGTCGCAATTCTGGGAGGAGCGCTGACAATGAAAACACGGATCTCGGCGGCGACGCTGCTCCTCGCGGTTGTTCTTCCGGCGCCATGGGGTCACGCCCACCATGCGGCGGGTGCCGTCTACGACAGGAATCAAATCCACACAATCGAAGGCACGGTGGTGAGTCTCGAGCTCGTCAACCCCCACGTCCGGCTCTTCATCGACGTGACAACCGGGGGCGGTGAGGTCGAGCGGTGGACTGTGGAGGGCCCGGGGAAGCTCTCCCTGGGCCGACGCGGCTGGACAGACGACATGTTCGAGACGGGCGAGGCAATAACCGCGGTCGGGAGTCCAGCCGCCAGCGGTGCGAACGGCATGTGGCTGCAGAGAATCGTCATGCCCGATGGGCGAGAGTTCCTGGATCCGCAATACGAGGATGCGCTGGCGATCGAAGCCGAGCGCCGCGAACGTGCGCGTCGAGTACTCGAGCAGAGCGATGGTGAGTGAGCCACTCCGCCAGTTCGGTCTTGACGATCAATAGCTCGAGGTAGTTTCGGAATGCGCAGACTTATCTCCGGGTTGGCGATGCTGCTCGTGCTCGCGTCGAATTTGCAGGCGCAGCCTGAAGATCGGCCGGATATCCTGTTTATCTCCGTCGATGATCTGAATGACTGGGTGGGGGTTCTCGGCGGACATCCCCAAGCGAAAACACCGAACATCGACGCGCTGGCCGAACGGGGTATTGTGTTTACGAACGCACACTCCACCGCGGCGTTATGCAATCCTGCGCGGACGTCCGTAATGCTCGGTCTGTTGCCGTCGACAACGGGGATTTACGGCAACTACCCCGGCTGGATCGAGGTCGATCGCCTTGCGGCGTTGCCGAACCTGCCGAGGTACCTGCGAGAGAACGGCTATGCGAGCTATGGCGCCGGCAAGTTGTTTCATGGGCATACCTTTTCCCCGTCCGGTTATGAAGGTTACAACGATCCTGCCGCCTGGGATGCGTACTACCCTTCCCTGTCCCGCCAGCTCCCCGACGAGGTCGGTCCGCACGTGCGGCCGGCCAACGGCAACCCGCTGTCGCCCAACTTCGACTGGTCTGCCGTCGTGGCTGACGACAGAGCGATGGCGGACGGGCAGGTGGCGGCCTGGGGGGAAGCGCGAATCGCCGCGCCCGCCGATGGCCCGCGATTGGTCGCAGTGGGGATCTATCGGCCGCATCTGCCCTGGTATGTCCCGCAGAACTATCTCGACATGTATCCCCTCAAAGACATCGTGCTTCCGCAAGTTCCCGAAGACGATCTCAACGATGTGCCGTTGGTCGGCCAGCAATTCATGGAGACCACGTCGATGGCGCCGATGGCGCTGCATGACTGGGTCGTGGAAGCGGATAAGTGGGAAGAGGGGGTGCAGGCTTATCTTGCCAGCGTCAGCTTCGCCGACGCGATGGTCGGTCAATTGCTGGAGGCGCTGGAACGAAGCGGTCGCGCTGAAAACACCATCATCGTTCTGTGGTCGGATCACGGTTGGCACCTGGGAGAGAAGCACCGCTGGCGTAAACAGACGCTGTGGGAGGAATCCACTCGCGTGCCATTGATCATCGTGGCGCCGGGCGTGACGACGGCCGGCACTCGCAGTGACCGTGTGGTGTCGTTGATCGACATCTTCCCGACCCTCCTGGATCTCACCGGCATCGATGCACCCGGTCATCTGGAGGGCGTGAGCCTGACGCCGCTGTTGAGAGAGCCCGATGCCCGCTGGGATCGTGCAGCGATCTCCACGTTCGAAGTCGGCAACCACGCGGTCAGAAGCGAGCGCTATCGCTACATCCGCTACTCCACCGGCAGCGAGGAGCTATACGATCACGAGGTCGATCCGGGCGAATGGACGAATCTGGCGACTGATCCGGAGTACACCGCAGTGAAGACGGAGCTTGCGAAATGGCTTCCGCAGACCGATGCACCGGACGCAGTGCTTCTCGATTGATACGCGGAGGAATGGGCGGCGGAAATTGACACATTTTGGCCGGAATTTGTCCAATGGATGAACGAGAGTGTCAACGATAGAACGTAGGGAACCAGCATGAAACATTTTCTTTCAGCCTTGGGGTTAAACGTAATTTTGGCAACTCCGGCAGCAGCACACCACAACTGGTCAGCGATTTACGACGTTGAATCGGATATAGAAATCGAAGGCGTCATCAGCTCGATTCAGTGGAGAAACCCTCATGTCCGGGTCAGCTTCACTGTTGATGAGGGCACGGCAAACGAAATGGTCTATACCACTGAAAGCAACTCGGTAGCCTCCCTGACTCGCATGAATATTACTGAAGACGTACTTGCCGTCGGCACCAGGGTGCGAGTGGCCGGTTACCGGTCACGCAGCCGCGATGACGATATCTTCATGAATCACCTGCTGCTGCCGGACAGTCGTGAAGTCATATTTTTGCGCACAGCCGAGCCTCGATGGCCCGACGCCAGTCGCATCGGCAATACAGACCGGCTCCATGGGCGAGTGGTCGAAGAGGATTTTTCCAGGCGACCCACCTCAATTTTCGCTGTCTGGAACACCATTTATGGCGCTGAGGGCAGTCATCAGGCCCTGAGATACCCCCGCGGGGAATTTCCTATCGACTACGCGGAGGAGCGCGGTTCAGGTAGTTGCGCCACCAAGGACGTGTGGAGTGCGATGGGGGCGCCTTATCCCATACAGTTGATCGACAATGGCGACACCGTCGTCATTCACGCGGAAGAGTTCGATACCATTCGTACCGTACACATGGGAATTGATCATGACGATCCCGGCACTGTCAGAAACAACCTCGGCTATTCAACCGGCCGCATGGACGGTGGCAAGCTCCTGGTTGCCACGACATTCGAGGGCAGCAACTCTCCGATTCAATTCAATGAAACATTTGAGCTGAGCGACGACCACAATCGACTTCTATACACATCGACCCTGGTCAATCCGGAATCGAACAATGCCCCGACCGAAAACAGAAAATGGTGGGAGTACCAGCCCGGTGCCTTTGTGCAGCCATACGACTGTAGCCCCTGATTCGAATTGGAGACACAAGTGAGAACAGATCAAACAACTTTGCAGCGTATTCCGATGGCGATTGCCGCAATCAGTCTCTATGTTGGGTATTCCTAACCGGCTTCACGTCGCCGGAGGAAAACCACTACTCGCTGGTGTATACCATCGGGGAGGAGACCCGGTATGTGAACTGGGTGGTCGGCGACACTGACATCTACTACGAGTTCATCGACGGTAATGGCAACGTGGAGAACGAGAGCTACTCACGCGCGGGCTCACGGCCGAGAAGCGGCGGCGATCCGACCCGCTACGAGCAGCCCGGCGGAATGGGTGCCGGAATGGGGGGAGGCAACGGTGAATAGTCGTGGAAGCAAGTTCGCGGTGACGTTGGTTTCTCTTTGCTGTCTCGCAACCGGTGGCGCGTGGGATCAGTCTAATGTCGCGCCGGGATTTCCTGAGGGTCGTCCCGCCGGGCCTCGCGGTCCGGATCCCAACGATCCCAACTGAGGCGAGTATCTCTACCTTTGAGTCAACAAAGATCACTCGGCCAGGTAGCCCTCTTCGATCTCGTCAAGCATGACGTCGATATCGGCGGTAGGGAATTGATGCCGGCGGGTTTCCGCGATCGCCCGCAACTTGGCATCAACGGATTGATAGCGGCTGCGCCGAACTTGGCGTAGCGCTTGGCGGACCCATTCGGCCACGGTCATGCGATCCTCTCGGGCAGTCCGCTGGAGATCCCGATATTCTTCATCGTCGAACAGCACTTGCAATCGCTTGGTCATATCGGAGTCTCCGGCGCTTCTAACTCACGTCAAGCTGTGGCCCGCACTCCGTGTTCCGGCACATGATTGAGCCTGTCAGCCAAGCGATCCTGCTCCTTTTCAAGGTCGTGCTGGCTTTGGAGCCCCATCCAGAACTCCGCGGAGTTGCCGAAGAAACGAGAGAACAGCAGAGCCGTCTCCGCCGTGATGGACCTCTGCCCGTGGACGATTGCATTTATCCGACGAGCGTCCACGCCGATTCCCTGGGCCAGCCGATACTGAGTGATACCGAGGGGACGGAGAAATTCCTGGTCGAGAATCTCACCGGGGTGAATGGGAGGTAATTTCTTGGGGCTGGGTGCCCTCGCTCCGCTCATTTTTCGACCCCTACTTGTTTCCGGCTCTTCGCAGTCTCAATGGTAATCCACGATCTCGACCCGGTAAGCATTTCCCTGCTTCCAGGAAAAACAAATCCGCCATTGATCGTTTATTCGGATACTGTGCTGTCCTTCCCGGCCGCCTGAAAGCGCCTCCAGTCGGTTCCCTGGAGGTGCCCGCAGGTCGCCCAATTGCTTGGCATTGTTCAAGATCATCAGCTTGGCCTGCGCGCGGCGCTGGATGTTTGCGGGAAATTTGCTGCATCGTTCGCGTCTTGCAATCGATTCGGTGTTGGCGTCCTTGAAACTCCGTATCACGCCCACACCATAGTATTCTTCACTAATAGTGGCAAGCGCTATTATCTACTTTTCAACCCAATTCAGAATTGTCCCCATCATCATCGGGATGTGAATTTGGGGTGAGGCATCGATTCACGCCGCCAATGTGCGGATGCCGTAGAGTGGAATGTTGGCATCTCGGGTGACGAGGACCAGCCGCACACCTGCTCCGGTATCACGGTGTGTTTGAACCGGCTCAAGCGCGTATTCGCGATCGACATCGACGCCTGCCGTCGCTGCGCCGCTTACGCTCGCGCAGACGATTCCTTCGGTCCATACTGCTATCGACGCCTACAGAAACGCGGTTGCGGCAGCCGAGTCGGGCACGACGACGCGCGGTGTCGAACCGGCGTTCGCGGCGTTCCATGACTTGGCCGAAGTGCTCCTGACCAACATCCCCGAGGGCACGAGATCGGTTCTCGCAAGCCTGCCCGAGACCGACTTCGAACTGCTGCAACAACTTCCGGGCGTCCGGGTTCAGCGTGTTGAAATTGTCATGGTCCGTCTCAACGCCCAGTTCTTCGCGGAGCTGGCCGCGCGAGCCGGCGACCAGGCTGATCGAAGATTCGCCGCGGCATTGGCTGCCACGTATCCAGACAACGCTTGGCCTGTCCACGTCAGACAACAGACCGGCTACAGCGGCTGCACGGCGTTCGAAGACGGACAACTCCTCGAAACCTATCTCGCGTGGTCCGCCGTGGAACGCGACTTCCCGGACCGGTACGTCGCGGCCGTAGCCCGAGAGCGGGATGCGGTCGTGCGGGCGGCAACCCGCTCGACCTGCGCCTGTGGGGATGCGGCGTCGGTCGTCCGGGAGCTCGAGCGTTTTGCAGCGGCGCTGACACCGGGGCA
The DNA here is from genome assembly GCA_965237785.1 of Candidatus Rariloculaceae bacterium. Classification (GTDB taxonomy): domain Bacteria; phylum Pseudomonadota; class Gammaproteobacteria; order Steroidobacterales; family Rariloculaceae; genus UBA6522. The sequence goes on along the minus strand of OZ250159.1, from coordinate 1,965,462 downwards.
CCCGATCCTGGCGGCCGTCGACGAACGACTGGCAGCGCTCGACGAGGGACGGCCGGGTATTCGATTTGCCTGCAACTCCGGATAACCGTAGCCTGCGTGTACTCGTGTCCTGACGAGGCGGGCAACCCAATGCCCGTACATTGCAGGACCGATGATCGCGAAGGAAGTTCGCGGCGCTGACGATGCGGATAACTTTCCGGTCGGACATCATGTTTTTTTCGCAATCAACGCCGGGGAGTCCCGAGCACTGCCCCCAATAACCGTGGAACCCGGTAAGCTGGCGTTCTAACGGGAAAAGCAGACAGGCTGGATGGGAACAACAGACAGACTGGAAGGTGCAAATGAAACGTCATGTTGCGAAAGGGTTCCTGGCGGCGATTGTCGTCGGGGCTTCGTGGGCTCAGTCGAGCGCCGCGCAGGAACGGCCGAATATCGTCTTCATGCTTTCGGATGATCAGGCCTGGTACGGGCTCTCGGTTCAGATGCATCCGGATATGCCGAACTCCAGGAGCGATTTTTACCGGACACCGCACCTTGAGGAGTTGGCGAGTCAGGGCATGCGCTTCTCGGCCGCCTACTCACCGTCCACCGTCTGCGCGCCTACTCGGGCGAGCCTGCAAACCGGCAAGAGCCCGGCACAGAACCAGTGGACCAAGGCGGCTCCCATTCTCACGGTGGCGGACAACACTCGAATGATTCCACCTGCCGATCCCGACCGCAATCTGCCGGACGACGAGATCACCATCGGCGAACTGCTCCAGGATGCGGGGTATGCGACAGCGCACTACGGCAAGTGGCATCTCAGCGGGGGCGGGCCAGGGAATCACGGCTACGATGAGCACGACGGCAACACGTCCAACGGCGACGCTGCGCCTTTCAACGAGCCGGATAACCCCGGGGATGTCGTGGGCATGTCCAAACGCGCGCTGGCCTTCATGGAGGAGGCGCGGGACGGCGGCAAGCCGTTTTTCGTGCAGATCTCCTACTATCCGTTGCATTATCCGGAGAACGCCTCCCCCGATGCCGTAGCTGCGTACCAAAATCGGCGTCGCGGCATAATTCACAACGATGTCCAGCGCGCAGCCATCACCGAGAACCTGGACATGGGCGTAGGCGTCATCATGGATGGGCTGGACCGACTCGGGCTGCGTGACACCACGTATCTGATCTACATGGGTGACAACGGCGCCAACGGCCCGGCCGGGGCGCCGGTCGCGCGCGGCAAGGGCACGGTGTCGGAGGGCGGCATCCGCGCGCCCCTTATTATCCGGGGCCCTGGCGTCGAGCCGGATTCGTTCTCCGCCGTACGCATGGTGGGATTTGATCTGTTTCCGACCTACGCCGAATGGGCGGGTGTCGAAGAACTCCCCGCGAACATTGAAGGCGGCAGCATCGCGTCCGTACTTGAGAATGGCGGTGTCGGCGAGATCGAACGTCCGCGCGAGCAGCAGGTATTTCATTTTCCGCACTACCAGAGCTTCGGCGGTCCCCAGACCGCCATCCTGCTTGGGGATATGAAGCTCATCAAGTACTACGAGACGGGTGAGACGCGCCTCTACAATATTGTCGACGACATCGGCGAGACGAATGATTTGTCGATTGCGCTGCCGAAACAGGCCGCCGAACTCGAAGCGCTCATGGGCGAACACCTGGCGGCGATCGATGCGCAACTGCCCGTGGTCAATCCTCACTACGACCCCGGCCTTCCCTCGAGCACGGGCATGGGAGGCGGCATGGGAGTCGGCATGGGAGGTGGCATGGGCATGGGAATGGGGCCTTAGTCACATGGAATCCAACCGGATGAAACGATCGTCAGCTCTGCTGCTCTCGCTGGGATCCATGGTTGTTTCGACCGTTCAGCCGACCGCCGCACAGGTCCCTGAGCCGGAGAACATCATCCTGGGTCGACCCACCGACGACGCCGTCGGTGTGCATGTTCAGGCCCCCGAGGGAACCGAGGTATTCGCCGAATACGGGGAGTCGCCCGGCGCCTATACGGGCAGGACGGCGGCGGGCCTGACATCGGGCGACAACCTCGTCGATCTGTCTGTAGACGGACTCGAGGCCAATACCCGGTACTTCTATCGCGTGAGCTACCGGCGTCCCGGCACCTCGACGTTCGAAGGGGGACAGGAGTACAGCGGGCAGGAGTACACGTTTCACACCCATCGGCCGCAAGGGGCGACGTTCAGCTTCGGGGTTCAGGGCGACTCGCACCCGGAACGCCCCGGACCCGGGCGGATGTTCCACACCGACCTCTATGTTCGTACCATGGAGAATGTCGCGGCGGCCCAACCGGATTTGTACTTCACGCTCGGAGACGACTTCAGCATCTCCAACCAGATGTACAACCTCTTTCAGGGCAGCGCGACCGCCATGACCCAGGAGACGGTGGATGCGGTCTATCTGAATCAGCGAAACTACTTCGGCGTCATGGCGAACTCCACGGCACTGATGTTGGTGAACGGCAACCACGAGGAAGCCCGCCGGCATTTTCTCGGCACGCCGCTGCATGACGTATCGATCTTTGCCGGCAATGCGAGAACCCGGATTTATCCGCTGCCGTCCCCCGATGGGTTCTATTCGGTCGACCAGGATGAAGTACCGGGGGTCGGTTTGCTCAAGGACTACTACGCCTTCGAGTGGGGCGATGCCCTGTTCGTCGCGATCGACCCGTACTGGCAGTCGCCCGGGCCGGTCGGTATGTCATCCGGAATGGGAATGGGTTCCCTTGCGGAGCCGCCCTGGAGCGAGATTCAGGAAGAGTGGGAGGCGTTGACCGTGGCGCCGGACGACCCCTGGGAGTCGACCATCGGCGATGATCAGTACCGGTGGCTCAAGACAACGCTCGAAGAGAGCGACGCCAGATACAAGTTCGTCTTCGCGCACCACGTGCTCGGCACCGGGCGCGGCGCGGTGGAGATGGCGGGGCTCTATGAATGGGGTGGCCACGGCGCGGACGGCACGTGGGAGTTCGACGAGCGGCGGCCCGATTGGGAGCTGCCGATCCACCAACTCATGGTGGAGAACGGCGTCACCATCTTCTTCCAGGGGCACGACCACCTGTACGCCCGCCAGGAATTGGATGGACTGATCTACCAGGAAGTCCCCAATCCGGCGGACCCGACACCGGGCGAGGTTTTTTGTGGCTCCTGTTTCCACGAGAGCTACCTGTCCGGCGAGTTGCTTCCGAACTCGGGTTATCTCCATGTCACGGTATCTCCGGACGAGGTCAGGGTGGACTACGTCAAGTCGTACCTGCCCGAAGGGCTTGTGCTCTGGGACGACGTACAAGTGGAGTTGAACGGTCACGAGAATGGCGAGATTGCGTATTCGTACGCAATTCGCTAGTCCAGCATGAGAAAGACAGCCTTGGCCATGCGTCGCTGTTATGCGTCATTGTGGGTGAAGCGCTGCATGCTATTCTCGATACGCGGCCTGAAAAAGGCCGGCTGAAAGGCGAAGAAAAGGGGTACCAAGATGAAAGTAAGAGCGAAGTTTTTGGCAAGCATTCCCGTCCTCGTCGTCGTGTTCTTGAGCGCGACGCTCGGATACGCGGAGACGATCCGCAAGGTGACGGGCCTGAACTATGTAGACAAAGAGCGCGCCTACGAAGGCTACACCGTGTTCTCATCGCAAGGGAATGCGACCACTTACGCCCTCGATCTGGACGGCAACGTCGTTCACAGTTGGCCCATTGGCGGGAACCCGCGGTTGCTCGATAACGGCAACCTCTTCGCTCGCGACAGCGACGGTTTTCAGGAAGTGGACTGGGACGGCAACATCGTCTGGAGTTATCGGGACACGCGGCCGAATTACCAGCCACACCATGACTATGTCCGCGGCTACAACCCCAAGCTCGGCGAGATGACGACGTTCTATATTGCCAACAGAGACGTCTCCCAGGAAGAGTGCGTCTCGCTGGGTTGCGATCCGGCGAATGACTATACCGGTGCCCAGATCGATACCATCGTCGAGGTCAATATGGACGGCGAGATTATCTGGGAGTGGCGCTTTGTCGATCACCTGGTTCAGGACCGGTATCCGGATAAAGCCAACTACGTGGGCGAGGGCAAGACCATTGCCGATTATCCGGGGCGGCTGAATGTCAATCTTCCAGGCCGTCCCGTGCGCCGCGACTGGCTGCATCTCAATGCCATGGATTACAACTCGGAGCTGGATCGCGTGATGTTCGACACCGTTCAGGGCGAGGTCTACATCGTCGATCATGGCAATACCTTCGTGCCCGGCAATCCGGAGGCGAGCATTGCATTGGCCGAGGGGCCAAGAGGCGATCTGCTATGGCGTTTCGGCGATCCTGCGCGTTACGGGCAGGGCGACCCGCCCTCGATCAACGAGGACTGGACAGGCTCAAGCCCCGGACACAAACAGATCGGCGGCATCCATGACATCCAGTGGATCGACGAAGGGCGGCCGGGCGCGGGCAATATTCTCCTGTTCAACAATGGGCAGTACCTGTTCGAGCGCATGCCGCAGTCCTATGTGTACGAGATCAATCCCTACCTGGACGCCAACGGCAACGACACCGGCAGCTACGTGAATCCTCCTGACGCGGGCTACTACGTCTGGGAATCGGATAACCCGCGAAATACGCACAAGATGGCGAAAAATGTGTCGAATCAGATCGTGTGGATGTATGGATCGAGGAGCGGTCAGAACTTCTTCAGCCACATCGGCTCCGGCGCCCAGCGGTTGCCGAATGGAAACACGCTGATCTGTGCCGACACCGAAGGGCATATCTTCGAAGTGACGGCCGATGGCGAACTCGTCTGGGAGTACATTAACCCGGTGACCACGGACGGGGAGATCGTCGCCGAGATGATCGACGTGCCGCCGATGCACAATCCTGTGTTCAGAGCGTACCGATACAGCGCATCCCATCCGGCTTTCGCGGGCCGCGACCTGACGCCGATGGGGCCGATCGGCGCGCAGTAGCGAGCAACAATCGGCTGGATTACGCTGCCACCCGGCCATAGAATGGGAGGGCCTGGGCTTGGGCTTGAGCTTGGGCTTGGGCCTGGGCTTGGGCTTGGCCTTGGGCTTGGGTCTGGACTTGGGCTGCCGGCCGCCCATTCGGGCGAGATGGCATCGAGGAGTTGAGATGAAGCGCTACTGCGTCTACGCGATTACGCTGATTTGTCTGGGCGGGTTGTTCGGTTGCTCGGGGGATGGTCCCGGCGGTGCCAGGCCCAACATTCTCTACATCGTTGCCGACGATCTGGGCTACACGGACATCGGTCCCTTCGGAAGCGAAATTCCAACGCCGAATCTGGACGAGCTCGCCTTCGCGGGCGTGCGGCTGACCAATTTCCACACCGACGCGAACTGTCAGCGAACCCGCGTCATGCTGATGGCGAGTGCCGGCTCGGGTGCTGCGCTGGAGGTGATAGGTAACCCGATGAGCGGGCGTCGGGGCAACCTGCTGCGCCGCGATTGGGTCATCCTGCCGGAACTGCTGCGGGATGCCGGGTACGCGACCTACATGGCCGGGAAATGGGATTTGGGCGCGGGTGAGGGTTATACACCGGCGACACGTGGCTTCGACCGTTCCTTTGTCGCCGTAGACGCATCCGCAAGTCATTTCGCCGAGAAATTCTGGGACGATCCGCTTCCCTACGAGGACGACGGCCGCCCCCTGGGAATTGATGATCTGCCCGAGGACTTCTATGCCACGGAGTACTACACCGACAGGATGCTCGAATTCCTGCGCTCGAACGACGGCGAGCAGCCCTGGTTTGCGTTCGTGCCGTATACGGCGCCGCACTGGCCACTGCAACTGCCTGAAGACTGGCTGGACCGTCACGCCGGTCGCTACGACGCCGGCTACGACGTATTGCGCGAGGCTCGTTTCGCCAGGGCGCGCGAACTCGGCGTCATTCCTGAAGGCGGCAGGCTCGCGTCCTTCAAGCCCACGGCAGCGCCCTGGGCGAGCCTGAACCCGGACCAGCAGCGTCGCCACGCCCGCGCTCAGGAGATTTACGTGGGAATGGTGGAATATCTCGACATGAGCGTCGGTCGTCTGGTCGATTACCTTGAAGAGAGCGGTCAGATGGACAACACCGTTATCATGTTCTCATCCGACCACGGCGGCTCGGGCAGCGACGCCGGTCTGGATGAGAGCGATGTGGATCCGCGCTCCGTGGCCAATCGAGATAACCGGTTTGAGAACTTTGGCCGCCCGGGATCGTTTATCGACCACGGCCGGGGATTCGCTGAAGCGGCGACGGCGCCTTTCAAGGGCTCAAAGGGCGGGATCTACGAAGGCGGTCTCCGCGCGGCAGCCTTCGTCCGTTACCCGGCCGCGATTCCGGAGGGTGAGGTCAATCACAGTTTCATGACGATCATGGACGTCTTGCCGACGTTTCTCGAGATCGCCGGAACCGAGCATCCAGGTGCCGGAATTTATAAGGACGGTCGCGAAATCAGAGGGATCGCGGGGCGTTCCTTCTGGCCGCACCTGACCGGCGCGGCGCCTGCCGTTCATCTGCCCGACGACACGGCCGGGTGGTCAGCCGACGGCGGTGTGGGTGCGCTGATTCGCGGCGACCATAAACTCATTAACGAGCGGCTCCCGGGCGGCGGTATGGGCGTGACGCCCTGGCGGCTCTACGACATTACCGCGGATCCCGGGGAAACGCGTGACCTGGCAGCGTTGTTCCCCGAGCTGACCGCCGAGCTCGTGGAGGAATGGGAGAACAGCTGGCGCTGATCGGCCCAATAACTGGCACTGATCGGCCCATTGCCGATTCAGTGCTCCGCGTTGTATCTGTCAGGTGCTCCGCGTTGTATCTGTCAGGTGCTCCGCGTTGTATCTGTCAGGTGCTCCGCGTTGTATCTGTCAGGTGCTCCGCGTTGTATCCGTGAACTCAGCGCCAGTTCGCGGCCCACTCCGCGACCAGCTCCGCCGTGAGCCCGGGATTGTCCGCGGCGATATCGCGCCTCTCCCCCGGATCGGCGGCCAGGTCGTAGAGGCGCCATGGCGTCGCACCCATGGCCCCGGGGGCCGGCCGGTTGATGATCTTGTAGTCGCCGCGGATCAATGCGCCGCCATCGCCGCCTGCCCAGCCCGCGGAGTCGGATGGCGAATATACCGTCGAAGCCTGTCCCGTCAGGTGCGGCCAGGCCGAGCGGCCGACGATGTCGTTGATCTCCCGGCCGTCACGGTAGGGGCCGGCGCCCGGATGCCCGGCACCGGCGATATCGAGAAACGTCGGCAGGACATCCATCATGGTCAAGAATGCATTGCTGACGCCGCCGGCCTCGACCGCGGCCGGGTAGTAAACGAACGCGGTTGAGCGCAACCCACCTTCGTCCAACGATCCCTTCTGGGACTTGAACGGCGCCGTTGCGGCCTCACCGAATCCCCGGCCATGGTCGACGAATGAGCCGGGGCGGCCGAAATTCTCGAAGCGGTTATCAACGTCGTCCGGCATCGTCGGTCCACCACCGCCACGCGGCCCGCGCCCGGTATCGACGCCGTGCTCGCCGGCTGAGGCGCCATGATCCGCCGAGAACACGACCACGGTATTGTCGAGTTGCCCGGTATCTTCCAGGTAGCCGATTACCCTGCCTATGCTTGTGTCGAGATACTCCACCATGCCGGCGTAGATCTCCTGCGCTCGCGAGTAGCGACGTTGTTCGTCCGGGCTGAGGTCTGCCCAGGGCTCGGCCAGGGGTTGAAAGCCGTCGAGATTCGAGCCGGGGGGCAGCACACCCGCGGCGGATGCCTGCTCGAAGCGCCGAATCCGCAGAGCGTCGTAGCCGTCGTCGTAACGGCCGGCATAGCGGTCAAGCCATTCGTCGGTTGGGAGCTGCAACGGCCAATGCGGGGCCGTATAGGGCATATAAGCGAACCAGGGCGTCCCTTCCTCGGTCGCACTCAGGAATTCCAGCATCTTGTCCGTGTAGTGCTCCGTGGCGTAGAAGTCGTCCGGCAGATCCTCGGGCGTCAGTTTCCTGTCGTCCTCTTCGTAACCGAAGCTGCCCATTAACATTCTGTTGAAATAGCTCCCGGAACCACCGATCTGTACGAAAGACTTGTCGAAGCCGCGCGCGCCGGGCGTATATCCCTCGACATCGCCCAGATCCCATTTTCCGGTGATGTAAGTTGCATAGCCCGCGTCCTGAAGAAGCTCGGGAATGATCGCGTAGTCCAGGCTGAGCACGCCGCCGCGTGCTGCCTCCGGGTACGGCGTGTTGGCCGCGACGGTTCCAGCGCCCGACATCATCATCAGCCGCGTGCTCCGGCAGGCAGGCGCCGCATGCATATTGTTGAGTCGAAGGCCGCCGTGGGCGAGCCTGTCCAGATTCGGTGTCGAAATCTCACCGCCAAACGCGCCGACATCGGTAAAGCCGATGTCATCTGCGACGATAAACAGGATATTGGGCGGAGTTCCGGTTGCGGCAGGCGTATCTTGCGCAGCTTCCGCTGCAGCATCGTTTGACGCGTCCTCGTTTGTACCCGGGTCACCCGGCGTGCACGCGAACAGCCCACCGAAGAGCAATAGTGCGAACAGACGGGCTTCGACTTTCATCGCTTTATCCTTTGTATTTTCTTGCGTGAGGAGCCTATGGTCGCGCCTCATCCAGACGCTGGCAAGTCGGCGGGTTGTTACTCCGGGTAGTACAGTCGCTTGACGTCGATCGTGGCGTCATGCGGAAAGAACGCATTGCGGTCTCTGCGATTTCCGGTGAAGCCGGTCGGTTTCGACGGATCATAGTCCGGATTGACGACCGGTATGTCGGCGTTCACGGACGCGAGGTACGCATCCAGTCGCGCTTCGAGTTCCGCGCCCTTCTCCGGCATCTTCGTTACAAGATTTTGCTTCTCGCCGATGTCGGTGGCCAGGTCGAACAGCGCCGTCTTGTTCCCTTCGAAATACTTGATCAGCTTGTAGTCGCCCAGCCGAATCGCGCTCTGCGGGCTGCCCACCTGGTAATGCGGAAAGTGAAACACCAGTTCTTCGGTGGATCGCTCGACTTCGCCGACGCCGCCATTCGCGACGACCGAGGCGATGCTACCACCCTCGATCCCCGCGGGAAGATCGGCGGAATCGATCTCCGCCCACTCTGCGTAGGTAGGGAACAGGTCGTAACCGACGATCGGGACGCGTGACCAGGAGTCAGCCTCGATGCCGGGGCCCCTGATGATGAACGGCACGCGAATGCCCCCTTCGGAGACATTGCCCTTGTCGCCGACGAGCGGAGCCGGATTGTCCGCCCGATTGTTGGCCATGTTGTTGTCGTTGGGCCGGTGCCCGTTGTCCCCGATATAGATGAGGTAGGTGTTGTCGCTGAGTCCCAGCTCTTCGAGGCCGTCCATGAGGACGCCAACGCCGGTATCCAGATCTTCGGTGATCGCCGCAATAAGAACGTCGGAGTGGATCTCGCCCCTCGGCCGCGCTTCGACGCGCGCGATGGTTTCGGGCGAGGCGTTTTCCTGGACGTGCAGCGGATAGTAGGAAATCTGCGCGAAGAACGGCTCGTTCGCTTCGTCGGCGCGGCGCATGAAGTCCAGCGCACGCTCGGACATCCCGATGACATCCAGCGGGTTCTCGGGATCGTTCAGCGGGTCGGCGTTACCGTTGCTGGTTTCCCCGTCACCCTCATTGTAGCCGTGTATCTCCGGACCGCCGCCGGCAAGATGCCACTTGCCGTAGTGCGCGGTTCTATAGCCTGCCGCCTGCAGGACTTCGCCGATGGTGATCTCGTCCGTAGAGAGCACTTTGCGGTGCTGTACGGGGATCAAGGGGAAGTTGTTGCTCGCCGTTGCGATCGGCGCTGCCTTCGTCCAGTGATTCCTGGCCGGGGTCATGCCCGTCTGCAGGCTCGCGCGGGTCGCCGAACACACGGTTGCGGGTGCATAGGCGTCCGTGAATCGCATCCCCTGACTCGCGAGTTCCTCCAGACGCGGGGTGTGGTAGAAGTCGCTTCTGGAGTTGGGCATCTCCGGATGCATCTGCGCGGAGAGCCCGTACCAGGCCTGGTCGTCCGATATCATCAGGACGATGTTGGGCCGGTCAGCCGCAAAGCCAGCGCCCGACAGCAGCAGGATTGGCATTAACAGTCCGGAAAACAGTGGTTTCATCATGATTGTCTCCACGCCTAAAGAGCAGGATCGAAGAACAGTTCTTTCAAAGGCCCGATGGCAGGGGTATTGGAGCGGCTGAGAGGGGCCACGAGGGTGCAACTCGGCGCGCCTTCGGTCACTTTGCGAGCCAACGGTGTTCGATCATTCTTGCGAATATCCCGGGCGGGCAAGAATCGTCGACGCGACTTGCGTACTGCGTGGGGCGAGGTCGAACCCGCCCGTGCAAGCACCTGCTTCGTGCGTATGGCGTTGGGTAAGATCGGCAGGCGAGCTTGTGGCGGCGCCCGGCTCGGATGCGCCGGACCGAGCGACTCCTGGCTCGGGCGAGATCCTCGAAAATCCGCTAGATGACTTGAGGCTCCTTTAATTCTCGCAATCACCCGCAGCGTGCCGCCGCAGCGACGGCAGGTGTCGATGTCGATGGCGAACACGCGCTTGAGCCACTGCGCCCAGGTCATTGAGCGATGCCGCTGGACCTCGGTCCTCGCGGTGGGCGGCTCGCCCGAGCTCGCTAGGCCTACCCTTTAGCGTTATCTTTTACTGGACAAAGGCAATTCCGACGCCGTGTTTTTCGGCGATGCGATGCCCCAAGGTTGCTGCTGACAGCCTCTCGTAGCCACGCCACATGATCTGGTTTCCGGGGTCGGGATCGTGTTTTCGATTCTGATAGCCGCCGAGAAGCGCGACAAGTCGCGCGGCGGCACCGAGATCATCTGGCGTTGGCTGGTTGTATTCCACGGCATAATTGCGCAGGAAGGAGAGTTCATCGTCGGTGAACATCAGTCCGGCATCGCAATCGGGCACCTGCCGACCAAGCAGGGTCATGAGCATGATGCGCCAGGCGATGACGCTGTTGATGGCGATCGCGCGCTGCAACCGGTTGGCGGTGTGGAAGGCGAGATGTTCGACCCGGCAGCCGGACTTCAGCACCCGAAAATAGTCCTCCACCCGCCAGCGCTGGAGATAGAAAGCGATAACCTCCCGGGCGGCATCGAGGTTGTCGATGGGCAGGCTGCTCAGCAAGTACCACCGCACGGCGTCGTCGCCCTCCGGTGGCTCGGTTTCGACGATATGCACCGCCGAGAGCCGCACAGGCTCGAGGGTCTTGACGGTGGCCGGAAGCGTGAGACTGCGATAGCGGATCTCGCAGCGCGCCAGACGCTTGCTTCGCGCCGGTCGCGCTTTCTTGCCGCTTGTCTTCTTGCGCTCGCTCAGACGGTCGATCGGGACATCGACCAGTCCGTCGGCATCGCCCTTGCGCATCTTCGCGAACAGCTTTTCATCGGTCCCCGCAAGACGGCGGTCGTGTTTGGCGCGCACCAGGATCTCGACCCGCCCGGTTCGCCTTTGGGCGTCGAAGAGGTCAAAGAAATCCGCTTCCCGGTCCATGACCGATATCACCCGGGTGCGCCCGGTCAGCGCCCGGGACGCGGCCGTAATATCCTCGAAACCGTCGAGCCAACGTTGCGTCTTTTGCCGATCCTTCGCCCCGGCCTTTTTCGGCGTGGGCGCATCGAAACCACAGCGCAATACCCCGAGCGGCAGACCTTCCCCATTCACCGCGAGGGTCAAATGCAGATGCAGCCCCAGGGTCTTCGCGGAGGTCTGGTTCCTGCCGATGATGCCCAGACCCTCACAGTTCGCTCGCCGCGCAAAGTTCAGGTCGGTGCCATCCTGGATGGCGAGGACCGTGCGCTGGGCGCGCATCCGCTGAATGCTCCGGGTCCGATGCGGCATCAGGATGTTCGCCACCGTCACCGCACTGTCTTGCGGCTGTTCGATGAAACGGTAATAGCCGTCAACCGCCCGCCGGTCGGTCTTCGCATTGCCGCAGATCGCCCGGCCCGGATAGGCCGCAAGCAGCGCGGCGCTCTCGATCAGACGCGCCGTCAGTCGTTTGTCGCCCAAGGGAGCTCCTCCAAATTCCATCGCCGCCCACCGCGCGCTAGTCAGACCGTCGCCGGGCACCAGCACCGGCGCGTGGTCGACAAAGGGCACGCCCAGACGGCGGCGCCAATCCGGCGCCAGTTGATACATGTAGACCCATTTCCGGGTTTCCGCACGACCATTGTGTCGATCCTGCCGGCCGCGTCCAGCAGTCTGCCCGAGGCGCAGGAAATTCGCCGCGCGCAGGCTCGCCCCGTCTTGCGTCGGCTCGACGAACGTCTCGACAAGCCACGGACGGTAGCCGTGACGCGCTTCGAAATCGCGCGCCAAGCGCCGCAGAACCCGCCCCAGAACATGGCTCGCCAGATTCGCGCAGGACACCGATGGACGGATCAGGAAGCGGCTCATGCACAGCACACGGTTGAGATGGCGTCGGCGCCGTTCGACGCTCCACGCCATCCAGCGGTCGCGCGCCGCCAAGTGAAGCGCCGAGGCCGAAAACCCAACCGCACCCAGCCAACCGTGCGCCGAGGCAACAAGATAGCGCAACTGACACCCGGCGAACGTCTTCATCCCGCGCGGATGCTCGTCCGCGATCAGGGTACTCCAGGCACGCCGCTGGTCGTCGGTCTCGACCATCACCACGGCAAGGTCCGCAACCGCGGACACCGCCGAGGGCACCCCCACCGCCGGCGGAAACGCGCCCGCAAAACGGCGCGGCGCCGAGGGCGGTCGACCGCATCGCGGCGCTGGCAGCCGAATCTCCCCGGCAGCCTCAAGCACGCGCAACGCCTTCATGCAGCCCGACAACTGAAGACGGCCCCGTCCGTCGGTAAAATCGAACACCTCGCAAACACGCCGTCCAACCGCGCTGCGGCTCACGCCATTCGCTTGTGCGAGAATTCGGTCGACACGCTGCCGCGCGCACGGCGCGGACAGGGTCCGGTTGATCTGGTTCTGTATCACCATGCGGGCATTGATACAGGAAAAATTCGCCTACGTCCAGTCCTAAATGACGCTAAAGGGTAGCGCTAGGCGCCGGGAAACGACCCGGGCACGCAGCGTGCTCGCCGGTGCAAACACACCGTGATAACGGGGACACGTCAGCGTACATGCGTCGTTGCCCAGTTTTGCGGTCATGACTGAACGAGTCCTTCCTGTGTAAACATACGTCCTGCGCAGCCATGTGCGAAGGTGGCCTTCCAAGCTGAGGCCGGTATCCTGTCAGGTCCCGTTGCTACCGGTTGCGATGGAGTCGGCGACTTCGCGCACCTGGGTCGTCACGGACTCGAGTACTTCGTTGAAGCCGATGCCGTCGGGAACCGCGATCAAGCGATCGGGAGCGTCACTCGGGTCCCAACAATCCAGCACGAACTGCCGGTCTCTGACGCTCACCCCGAACCAGACGCCGTGCCAACGGTCGCCGCCGCCCAGCAAGAGGTAACGGCCGTAGCGCCCGTCGAGACGCCGCCGGTTCAGCCCCTCGTTGTCCGCCCAGCCGTCCTCGACGCCGGACTCCGTCACACTGTCCACGAGGCGTTCGGCGACCAGCGGCGAGATGCCGGAAACCATGTCGTCCGCCTCCTTTTCCGGCGACGCTATTGCCAGCTTCCGACGAAGTGAGGCCGCGTGCGGCCAGATCTCGTTTACGTAGTTCGCGATGATCTGGCTTCGTCGGTTAATCTCCCCCTCGTTCCAAGTCTCGCCTTCCATGTCGTCGAGCAGGCGACGGTTCATCTCCAGGTTGTCGGCTTGGAGGAGCTCCGCCTTGTAGGCCCAAGGGCGGTTGCCGATTTTGGAGTTCAGTTCGCGAGTTACCAGAGTCAGGTTGCCGATCCGGTCGACCAGTCGGTTCAGCCGCTGTCTGTCCTCGTCACTGTCTCCGAAGTTCAGATCATCCTTCCAGTGCCGTTTCCAGTTCTGCGGCGCGACGTGCTCGACCGTCAGGGTTTTTTTCGGGCTGAATGGCATTGTGAGATCGGACTGGCGCTCCTCATGCATCTCTTGCGCGATGCCGCGCAGCAGGAGCTGCTTCCTGATGCCCGAGATGCTGTGGTACATGTCGGTCTCCCGCAGGTGCAAGACGACCTCATCGTCGCTTGGCCAGCGGCTCGCCCAAGGCGACTTCTCAAGTTGCTCGATTAGCACGGCGCAGACGTCGTCGCCCGTAGGCGCGTCGCGGACCGCCTGCACGTAGCCGAAAGCGACCTCGTCAAAGCCGGAGTACGTCGCCTTGAGCGCGACCCGACGCATGAGGTAACTGTCGACGATTCGGAGAGCCTGATCAAGATCTCCGCCATAACCCAGCCTGTCGACAAGGACCATGAAGACGGGAATCAGAGAGGAAAGGGTCAGTTTCTCCCTTCGATGCATGACCAGACGGGCGTATTCTGAGAACTTCTCGCTGTCCATCTGGTCGAGCCGGCTGAAGATTGTCGCGTAGCGATCCAACCGCCGAAGTAGGCCGCGAAGTTCTTCGTCAGATCTTCGGTAGACGTGCTCGCCGATGTAGCGGAACTCGCGGTAGAGGCGGTTGCGCGGCAGGGTGTGCAGGTCCGAGTCACCGGACACCTCTTGCCGGCGTTTGGGAAGCTCGATCTGTGCAAAGAAAGACAAGAACAGATCGATGCGCTTTCCTTTGAAACGCGTCCCGCTGACTGTCTGATCCCAGTAGGGATCGCGGTCGTACTGCTCGAGATGCTCCGTGTAGGTGCGGTCCCCGTCTGGGTCGTCATCGCGAACGGCGATGGACAGGATGTAGTTCTTTGTCTTCTCCCACTCCGTCAGCGGTTCCCCCCGGGCGTTCAGGGCTTCAAAGATCGCGTGGCTGTTCTCCTGACCGTCCAGACGGATATCAACAACCTGAAGCCTGTCGAGAATGGCCTGGGTAAGTACGACCGCTTGATGTTCGCGATCTTCTTCGGGAACACTCATGTACCAGGCGGTCACCGTGTCTCTGAAGTAAACGTAACACTCGTGAAGCCGTAGCTTCTCCTCCTCAGGAACGCCGGAGCCGGCGAGACCGGCTTCGATGATCCTGGAAAAGCCCTTGTAGTCACTGCTTTTGTGTTGGATCTTGTACTTGTCCGGATTCTCGCGGACCACTTCCGGCGGATTGACAAGAGCGTTCGTGAGGACGGCGACGCACTGCGTAAGTCCATGTTCACTGAAGGCGGAGCGGGCTGCTGCTATGAGGATCTGAAGCGTAGTCAGCCGCTGCTGCCCATCGACCACCCACCAGCGGTCAATGAAGCCCTGGGCGCCGATGTGCTTCGTAATGATCGTGCCAAGGAAGTGCGGCCTCGCGCCTGGGCCTTCCGCGAGAACCTGTCGTGTCAGAGCTATCAGGTCGTCCCATAGAGGCTCCCATTGTCCCTCGCGCGTCCACACATAGTTCCGCTGATAGCTGGGAATGGCGTACTGCTTCCGGGAGGGGAAGGCGAGGCTGACAGTTGTGGGCTCTGCGTGCAGCATGGTGCGCGTTTTCCTAGTCTGATTGCGCTTGAAGGATAGTACTTTCAAAGGCCCTTTGGTAGGTGTCTTGGAGCGGCTGAAAGGGGCGACGAGACTTGCGCACTGCGCGAGGCGAGGCCGGAAAGGTTTGGTGTTTTGGGAACCAAGGCAAAGAGATTGCCTATCAATGATGCATATGTGGTGTAGAATTGCACCACGAAAATTTCTGGAGCCTAACGGATGGCGCGACAAAGCATATCGTTCACCCCGCCCAATGACGAATGGCTGAAAGCCCAGGTTGATAGCCAAGAATATACAAGTAAGAGCGAGGTAGTGAATGATCTGATCCGTAAGGCGCGGCAGAATGCCCGCGAAATCGAATATATCCGCGAAAAACTCATTCGAGCAGAGCAGGGCGGTTTTTCAGACAAAACGCCAGAGGAAATGCTGCAAGGCTTCAAAAAGAAGGCGCAGCAAGATGGGAAACTATAGGCTTTCGGATAACGCCGAAGCCGATCTATACCGAATTTGGCTTTCAATCGCCGATGACGTACAACGATATCTCGATCAAGGGGGATCGCTCTTGGGGGGAGGCGGACTATGGGCAGCGCACAACTTACACTTCTGCTGTCGGCGGGGCTCGCAATTGTTGCGCTGAAGAGCGCGGCGCAGACCGGGGAAGGGGAAAACATTATTCTTGGCAGGCCCACGGCCGGCTCCGTTGCCGTGCACGCGCTTGCCGATCAAGGCTCGGTAGTGTTTGCTGAATACGGCGAGGTCTCCGGTCAGCTCTCGAGTAGAACAGACACTGTCGAGTCGTCGCCGGACGGACCAGCCGTTGTGACGATCGCCGGGCTGGCAACCGATACCCGGTATTTCTACCGATTGAGTTACCGGGACCCGGGGGAAGCGGAGTTTCGACAGGGCGAGGAGCACTCGTTTCATACTCAGAGGCGCAGAGGCGCCACATTCACGTTCGGCGTGCAGGGCGATTCGCATCCCGAGCGCCTCGGCATCATGTACAGCCCGGACCTCTATGCCCTGACCATGGAACGCGTCGCCGGCGATCGGCCGGATCTCTACTTCATGTTGGGCGATGACTTCAGTATCTCGAGGGAGGTACCGGACTTCTTTCAGGGCGACCGCAGTACGTTGACCCAGGGTTTTGTCGACGATATCTACATTAACCAACGTCGCTTCCTCGGGCTCATGGCCAATTCCACGGCGCTCTTTCCGGTTAATGGCAACCACGAAGAAGCTCGGCGCAGCCTGCTCGACACGCCGCTGCATGACGTTGCGATTTTTGCCGGAAGAGCGCGAAATCGATTCTTTCCCGTTCCGACGCCGAATGATTTCTACAGCGGCAACCCGGAGCCCGTGCCCGGAATCGGCCTGCTCGGCGACTACTTCGCGTTTGAGTGGGGCGATGCGCTGTTCGTTTCGCTCGATCCCTACTGGCATTCGACACGTGTTATCGAGCATATCGGCGGCATGGGCGCGGGGATGGGGAGCAATCCGCCGTGGAACGAGATCGTCGACGAATACGACTCGCTGACCGAGCCGACCGGGGACCTCTGGGACGCGACGATCGGTGACGCGCAATACGCGTGGCTAAAGACCACGCTGGAAGAAAGCAATGCCGGCTACAAGTTCGTCTTCACCCATCAAGTACTCGGCACCGGGCGCGGCGGAATCGAACGCGCAACGAAATATGAGTGGGGTGGCTACACCGACGACGGCGAATGGGAATTCGACACGGAGCGTCCCAACTGGGAACTGCCGATCCACCAACTCATGGTCGAGTACGGCGTCACGATCCTCTTTCAGGCTCACGATCATATTTTCGTACACCAGGAACTCGATGGCATTGTCTATCAGTCCGTGCCCAACCCGGCTGACGACACCTACACCGCCCGCAACAGGAACGCCTACCTGTCCGGGGACATTCTCGACAGCTCGGGGTATCTCAACGTCACGGTCTCGCCCGACAACGTTCAGGTCGACTACATCCGGTCCTACCTGCCGGAGCACGAGGTAGACGGTCGCAATCACGGGGACATAGACTACTCATATACGGTCAGGTAGAGCGCGGCGGCGTGTGCTCGCCGACGACCGGTTGGATTTCCGACCCGCGGTCGGCCATTTCTGTATAGCGAGGTATGACGATGTCGAGAACAAGCCTGCATGTGGTGGTCGTAACCGTTATCCTGGGGATGGCGGGCGCGAGCGTAGCGCCGGCCCAGGTGCTCCCGAATCCGTATCGCCAGGTCGACGGCTGGGCCAAACTGCCGGACGGCCGGGAGATGGGCGCGGTCGGCAAGGTGACCATGGATCCGGATGGCGAGCACCTGTGGGCGGTTATCCGGTGCGACGCGCCCGGGGAGTTTTTCGGCTACGAGTGTCTCGACTCCGACCTCGATTCGGTCGTGAAATTCGACATGGACGGCAACGTCGCCGACAGCTTCGGCGGTGGGATGTTCATTTGGCCCCATGGCATCGACGTCGATTCGGAAGGCAACGTCTGGGTCACCGATGCGATCGCCGAAGCCCGGACCCCCGCGGGGATCCGCGGGCACCAGGTGATCAAGTTCAGTCCCACGGGCGAGGTGTTGATGACGCTGGGCACGCCCGGCGAGGCGGGCGGCGGCCCGGATCGTTTCAACGCGCCGGCCGATGTGGTCGTCGCCGACAACGGTGACGTCTTCGTGGCCGATGGCCATGCCAACGACACGAACAACCGCGTCGTCAAGTTCTCGCAGGACGGCACCTACATCAAGGAGTGGGGAAGGAGCGGGTACGCACCGGGCGAGTTCCGCACCCTCCATGCCATCGCCATGGACGCCGACGGGCGCATCTTCGTCGGCGACCGGTCGAACAACCGCGTCCAGATCTTCGATCAGGAAGGCGAGTTCATTGCGCAGTGGACCCAGTTCGGGCGTCCGAGCGGCATCTCCTTCGATGACCGCGGGCGCATCTTCGTGGCCGATTCCGAGTCGGACGACCTGCAGAACCCGGGGTGGGAAATGGGGATCCGGATCGGCGATGTGGCTACCGGCTGGGTCACCGAGTTCATCCTCTACCCGTGGGGGGATCCGCGTAGCCCCGCCGGCAACGGGGCGGAGTTCGTGGCCGTCGACAGAGACGGCAACATCTACGGCGGTGAGCCGCGCCCGCGGCGCATTCAGAAGTATGTGCGCGTGAGGCCTTAGGGCGATCCGTGTCTGGCTTGCCGAGGGGCGAGGCCGAACCGAATCTAGGGTAGGGTTCGTCCGTCGAGTTGCTCCCGCAATTGCAGAACATGGCCATCCTCCGCCATGACGATCTGCCTGATTTGCATCGCGTGAGCACCGTTTCGGCCGCGCCGGCCGGTAATCTCAATCGAATCTCCCGGTTCCAGCGTGGACTTGGTCCAGCCGGCCCTGGCCAGTTTGTTCGGTGCCGTCAGGGAGCCGATCCAGTGCTGAACCTCGCCAGACTCGGTCGCCACATCGAAAGACACACGGACATGGGGGTTGGCGAATCGGAACTCAGTGACGGTCGCATTCAGCGTCACGATTTCGTTTCCATAGGCGGCACCCCCGTGATGCGCCAGCACCGGCATCGCTAATGCAGTGACCAGTCCCAGCGTTGCCATCAGGCAAAACGCCCGAAAACTCGAGTTAGACATTTCTTGAATCTCCTGTTTGCTACAGTAGTATGACATTCGACCCCCCACAATTTCCTCAAGCAACCAATGCTTTTCCCGAACTCCCACCGACGGTACTTCATACGATGGAACCTCATTCGGTTGAATGAGACACGATTGTTTCAATAGATGGAGGGAAAACATGGATTCAAGAGTGACCCGCCCGAGAATCTCGATCTGGATTGCCGGTATTGCTTCAGCGATATTCGCGGAAGCCGGCCCTGCTCACCACGGTTTCACGAATCACTTCGATCCCGACCTGGAGGTGGCCATCTCGGGATCGGTTACCGAGTTCAGATTCATCAATCCCCACGTGCTCATCCATATTGACGTCGAGAACGACGGTCGGATCGAGCATTGGACGGTGGAAACGGGCGGCACATCAGGGTTCCTGGCCAATGGCCGGATGTCGAGCGACACGCTGAAGCCCGGCGACCATGTAGATGTCGTCGGCCACCCTTCCCGTCATACCGAGTTCGAGATGCGGGCAAACCGGCTGGCCCTTCCCGACGGGCGCGAACTCACCATGCGCAATCCTTACGAACCCGTGCCTTTTCTCCAGCAACAATAAGAGATCCGGCCCGCTTCACCGGCCCGGGATTGGGCTGCTCGCTTATGAGAATGGTCTCCACAACCAGGGTGTCGTCTTCGTAACGTCCACTCGAATGTCCCAGCAGCGTATGTCCCTCGGCCCGGCCTCCGACGACCAGAGCCAGATGCCTTGCAGGTCCGGAACGTCCGCCGCGAACGCGGCTGGCGAAAAGATGAGCGCACCCCCCGCAAGGCTTCATCGAGGGCGGCGAGATACCGTACCAACCGTATGGCCAGCGGCTGTTTCTGGGGGATCGAACCCCGACAATCGAAAAGCGGCGAGGGTTCAGGGCGTCGACGCCCTCGTTTCCAACGGGGTGCTTTCGCTCGCGGGCTACAGTTGAGCGATGCCGTGCCGGGTGCGCGTGCGGCGCTGAAGTCTGGTCTTGCGGCGGATGGCGAGGTTGGCCGCGCGAGCTTCCGCAGTCACGTAGCCGCGCGGGTGGTCCAGATGCAGGCAGGTAACCCGGTGGCGGATGCGCTTGCCGCGAATTCCGGTATTTTCCAGCCGTTCTCCCAGTTCCCGGTCTTCTCCCCCGTAGCCCATCCGTTCGTCGAAACCATTTACGTGAAGGATGTCGTCCTTCCAGCCTGAGGCGTTGTGCCCGTTCCAGCCTGCGGTGGAGGGGGAAACGCGGTCCAACACCGCGCCGAAGCCCAGGCCCGCACTGAGCTTGAGCAGCTTGTAAGTGAACGGCATGCCCTGGCTACGTAGCCAGGAAGCGGAAAAACAGCGCCCGGAGGCGATGTCGTCCGGTTGGATGTTGTGGGACAGGCCCAACGGCAGGCGCAACAACCCTCCGGAAAGGAAACGCTTCGGTTCGGCCAGCACAAGGTGCCGCGCTATGAATTGCGGGTGCGGTATGCAATCCCCGTCGGTGAAGATCAGGTAGCGGCCCCGTGCCTTGAGGATGGCCTTGTTCAGTATCCGGCATTTGCGAAACCCCAGATCCGGCTGCCAGACGTGCTCGATTCGTAGCCCCGTGCTCCTGCGGGCAGATCGGATGACCTCGGCCGTCTCCTCGCCGGAGCCGTCATCGGCTATGACGACTTCGAAGTCCCGGTGATTCTGGAGAGCAAATCCGCAAAGTGCCTTGCGCAGCCACCCCGGCTGGCGAAAGGTGCTGAAAATGACCGATACGTCACGCGGCCCGGCGCTCATGCATCGCCGGCTGCGCCGGAATTTGTCTTTTCTTGGCGCTTGTGTCATCGGAGGAGTTCTCGTTGCTGTTTCCGGCGTCCTTGCCGCTTTCTGCGGCATTCATATTCGTAAAGCGGCATGGGGATAGAAAGCAGCCGTGGGACTACGGCAAATTTTATAGTGGAAGGATAGTACTTTCAAAGGCCCCATGGCAGGCGTATTGGAGCGGCTGAGAGGGTCGATGAGGGTGTGACTCGGCGCGCATTGGGTGTTGTGAGCGATCATTGCCGGCCAACGGTGTTCGATCGTCCCTGCGAATCTCCCCGGCGTGGCAAGAAACGCCGAAATCATGGCAATCATTGGGCGGCAGTCTGAGTTAACTCGCCGTTCCAAGCGGCGAAATGTGCAAGTATAGAGAGACCGGAGCCGGTTCAACTAACGTTCAGTCGGCCCTTCGGTTGGCGTACAACTGCCGATGACGTACAAGGATCTCTCGATCAAGGGGGGTGGCTTTTGGGAGGAAGGCCAACTATGGGCGATAAACGCGCACTTCTTGTACTTCTTCTGTCTGCAGGGCTTGCAGCCGTAGCGCTTCGGTCTGCCGCTCAGACCGAAGATGGCGAGAACATCATTCTCGGCCGGCCGACAGACACTTCCATCGTGGTTCATGTCCTCGCCGAGGAAGGTACCGAGGTCTCTGTCGAATACGGTGAAGCGCCCGAGCGGCTCTCGCAAAGCACGGCGTCGACTGCGGCTTCGGCCGACGGCACGGCCGCGGTTGCGATCACGGAACTGGCACCCGATCGCCGCTACTACTATCGCGTGACCTATATGGACACCGACGGAAGCCGTGTGGGTGATGAGCATTCGTTTCGAACGCAGCGATCGAAGGGCGCCACGTTCAGCTTCGGCGTACAAGGCGATTCTCACCCTGAACGTCGCAGAAGCATGTATCACCCGGACCTCTACGCCCGGACTATGCGGCTTGTTGCGGATGCGCAGCCGGACCTTTACTTCATGCTCGGCGATGATTTCAACATCTCACCTCAGGTGCCGGACTTCTTTCAGGGCGACCGCAGCCTGCTTACCCAGAAATTCGTCGACGATATCTACATCAATCAGCGGCGATTTCTTGGGCTCATGGCGAACTCGACGGCGCTCTTTCCAGTCAACGGAAATCACGAGGAGGCTCGGCGCAGCCTGCTCGATACGGTGCTTCATGATGTTGCCATTTTTGCTGGAAGAGCGCGAAACCGTTTCTTTCCCGTGCCAACCCCTGATGAATTTTACAGTGGCAACCCGGAGCCCGTGCCCGGAATCGGTCTGCTGGGGGACTACTTCGCGTTCGAGTGGGGCGATGCGCTGTTCGTCTCTCTCGATCCCTACTGGCACTCGACCCGCGTGACGGAGGGTATCGGCGGCGGCAATGGCGGCATGGCAATGGGGATGGGAAGCAACCCACCCTGGAGTGAGATCGTCGACGATTGGAGAGCGCTCACGCGACCTACCGGTAACCTCTGGGATGCGACGATCGGTGACGCGCAATACGAGTGGTTCAAAACCACTCTTGAGGAAAGCGATGCAGAGCACAAGTTCGTTTTCACTCACCATGTACTCGGCACAGGGCGCGGCGGAATCGAACGCGCAACTAAATACGAGTGGGGCGGTTACACAGACGACGGTGAGTGGGAATTCGACACGCAGCGTCCCAATTGGGAGTTACCGATACATCAGCTGATGGTCGAGAACGGCGTCACCATTTTCTTCCAGGCTCACGATCATATCTTCGCGCACCAGGAACTCGATGGCGTCGTTTATCAGTCCGTGCCTAACCCGGCCGACGACACCTACACGGCTCGCAACAGGAATGCCTACCTGTCCGGAGGCGTGCTGGACAATTCGGGGTATCTTAACGTCACCGTCTCGCCCGAAAATGTACAGGTCGACTACGTACGTTCTTACCTGCCGGAGCATGAGGTGGGCAGTCGCCGGCATGGGGATGTGAATTATTCCTATACCGTTGAATAGTGAGGTGCAATCAGGCCTGCGCCTGAGCGGGCTACACTTCTCGTCTCCGGCGCAGCGCGCCTAATCAGCCTGCTCTTCCGGTACGAAATTCACCGAGCCGACACCATTATGGTATATGACCCGTTCACCGGGCCGGATGTTGTTTTTGCCCGTGAGCTCAATACAGTTAAAAGGCTCATAGGGAATATCCACGAGCTCCTGTCCGTCCATGTTTGAATATTCTCCCTCGATATATAAAGGGTCAGTCAGGGTATATTCGCGCATAAGATAGTTTGTTTGCTCGTCAATAAAGAACCGCTCAACGACATGCAATTGCTCGCTGTGTTTAACACCCGTTAGATGCTCCAGCACCCCAGGCTCAAAGCCGATCGTATCGACCGCCAACGTACCGCCGTCCCACGCACCAATTGAATGGCCCGTGGCGCTGGGAGCAATGTTGTCTGGATGCCGGTCCAAATTCATATGGATAACTCTGACCACATCCATAAACCCGTATTGAATGGTTAGCTCATCCCTGCTCTGGTCGATTTTGTTTACCATGTTGCCATGATTAAGTCCCGTTATGAGGTTGACGTAATGGCACCGCATCAGTGGACTATCGAAGCGCATGTCATAACCCTCGGCGGCCGCCCGGCCTGCGGCCGTGGGTATGATTCGCGCCCCAGACGGCTCAACAACGGCGTTTGGGCCGCGAGAAACGGTACGCCATGAGCCGGAAATATTCGGCTGCCCATTTTCCAGGTATTTTGGCCTGTCCAGGGCGCCAACTATCTCTTCTTCGGCTCGGACAGGTTCATCTTCTCGCTCGATATTGACACGAGAGCGAGGGCCGTCCCGTGCTAGCTCCAGGCCACTTTCGAGCCGCATCGTCCCCAGGATGCACACATTCTCTTCACGACGCGCGGGGTTACCAGTCATATCGACAGTCTGGCCGGGCACAAAAAAATCCTCGCTCCAGCCCATCTGCTTCAAACGCGCGGCGGGACCCATCTCGCATCGCCAACTAACCGTTTCGCCGCCTTCTTCGACATCAAAATAGATGTAGGAATGCGGATTAACGAATCTGTATTCGGTAATAGTGCCTATCAGGTTGATCTCGATATTGGTATCGAAATGCGGTGCAAAGGCATGGTGGGCAAAAGATAGAGGCGGAAGCGACAGCGCAGCGAGTGTTACCGCAAATACGTTTGAAAGTTCTCTTTTCATTTGCTCGGTACCGATATAAGGTGGTTTCGGGAGAAATCAGCCAGGCTGAACGTGTCCATCTGCTGCATGATGATGTGTAGTTCTCGGTTGACGGGCCAGTCTTTTTGGAAGTTAAGGATATCACTGCGGTGCTCGGAGGAATTAACGATGCGCTACGATGATGGTCAAGCATAACGTTCGGCTGCTCGCGGCTTCGTTCGTTCTTGCGGCGGCCGTCCCGGCGACAGCCGTGTCCGCCGCCAACATCCTGCTGATTATCGGCGATGACATGGGTGTCGAGACTCTGCGTTCCTACGGCCTGGGCGAGAACCCGCCGGCCACCCCCCATTTGGATGAGATGGCTCGAGAGGGTGTGCGCTTTATCAATTTTTGGTCGCAGCCCGCCTGTTCGCCGACCCGGGCGACGATCATGACCGGCCGTTACGGATTCCGGACGGGAATCGGGGCACCCGTTACAGCGCTTGGGCCCCTGCCGGAACCCCCCGCCGTGCCTGACTGGGCTCTCCCCAACATGACGACAGGCATGAGCGGTGGTATGGCCGGCGAGATGGCTGCCGGAATGGGCGGCGCTGGTCTCCAGTCACTGCCACGCTACGGCTTGAGCGTCGACGAGTACACGCTACCCATGGCCTTCAATGACAATGCTGAACTCGGTTACTCCACCGCCGCTATCGGCAAATGGCATCTGGCGGACTCGTCCAACGGCTGGCTGGACCATCCGAATCGTGTCGGCTTCGATCATTTTTCCGGGAGCATTACGGGCGGAGTCGAATCCTATTTCGCCTGGAACAAAGTCATCGATGGCGAGGTAGCCGGGGCGACCGGCTATACACCAACCGATAAAGTCGATGACGCCATCGCCTGGATCGATGAACAGGGCGAGAATCCCTGGTTCCTGTGGTTCGCGTTCAACCTGCCTCACGGTCCGCTGCATATGCCCCCCGACGATGCGCGAACTGGGACTTCGGATTCGAACTTCCCCGCAATGATCGAAGCCATGGACGCACAAATCGGCCGGATGCTCGCATCGCTTGAGCCCGAAGTCCGTGAGAATACCTATGTGATTTTCATGGGAGACAACGGCACGCCGAGCGTCCTCGTGTCGGCGCCGTTCCAGGCCGGACGCTCCAAAGGAACGGTCTACAAAGGCGGCGTCAACGTGCCGTTTCTCGTGACCGGACCCGGCGTACAACGCGGTGCGATCTCCGAAGCGCTGGTTAACTCCGTGGATCTGTTCGTGACTATTATGGAGATGGCGGGCATCGAGCCGGAAAAAACAATTCCCGCCGAAGTAACCCACGACTCGATCAGTTTCCTTCCAACGCTTTCAAACCCCACGGCCACTCCTCGCGACTGGATCTTTGCAGACGAGTTCTTCGGTGGCTTCGCCGGCGTCCCGACCGCCTACTCCGCCATGCGCAACGAGCGCTACAAGTTACTGAAGTTCGACGGCGTAGAGGAATTCTACGACCTGCAGTCAGATCCGTACGAACACAACAATTTGCTTACCGGTGAGTTGTCTTCCGAAGAGCGCTCAGAGTATCTGGCGTTGCAAGAAGAGATCGCTAGCTTGCGCGGCAGCGAGACCAGCCGGACGCGATAACGAGAGCTCCTGATCGCCGGAGATCTGAGTTCTCGGCGTTCCTTTCGATGAGCGGGTCGGGTGGGCGGTCTTCGTAGCGAAAACGTTCGGATGGCCGCATGAACCACTATCGCATGATTAAACGGGAGGGACAGCCCGAGGCGAATTTACCGTACACCTGTGCTTCGCCGCTCTCCGAGCTCGCGCAGATAATCGCGCCAAGGACCATCCATGCACTCGTACTCCAGCAAATCGTCGTCCGGCCAAGGCAGGTAGTACAAGTCAATGGCGATAGGCTCTGTGAAGATGACGGGGTCATGGACGGTGAGCTCGTTGACGAGAATGCTGCCATGGGCATCATCCTCCTCGAGGCTGATACGCTCAACGATCCTCTGCATCTCGCTTGCGGGTATAGGACCCTCTCGCTGCACGAGACCAACGGTCTCGACGACCAGCGTATCGTCCTCCCAGCGGCCAATCGAGTGACCATTCTTCGTTGGATAGAGATTGTCAGGGTGACCGCGACCATCCAGGTAGACCCGTCGAGGCGGTTTCGAGAGCTCGAAGACGATGGTCAACCGCTCGGACCGCTGAATGAGCTCAGTCCAATATCCGGTTCCGAACAGCGTCATGGGCATGCCCTCAAAAACGCAGAAACTGCCCGGATCGAAAGTGTTGTCCGGATAGTTCTCCTCGAAAGCAGACGCCGCGTCACGACCAGCGCTGGTGTACGGGAGCTTCTCCGGCCAGCGGCCTGACCTCGCGCCATCCGGCATCCAAATACCAGTGAAGTCGGTCGTCTGCTGGGATAGGGCAACCGAGCTTGAAAAACTGAGCAGCAGCAACGTCAACCGAATTGACGACATGACAGGACTCCGGATTAGTCTGGATTCGTTCGAATCTCGTTTTCGGGAATTGCCGTTACGCTGGGATTGAGTACGGTCCTGTCAGGCAGCTGTAGCGCACGCATGAACATATCGTCATCGGTGCGACTCGGCGCGAAATACAGCGTGACCCTGTCTCCGGGCTGCACCATCCCGGCAGTCAGTCCTGAACGCCTGATGATGTTCAGGCTATGGCCATCAATGCTGTGCTCCACAACCTGGCCGTTCTCATCGGTCACCTCCAATACAATCAAAGAGTGCGGGTTTCTGAAATCGGCAAGCTTGATCACGCCCTCGATGACTCCGTACGAACGGAAGTCAAACTTAGCTGTATTATGGTGCGCCAGGCCCGGCGATACCCAAGCCAGCGCAGCAATAAGCATGACAGTCGTGAGCCTGCGCACATCGTGCCCTACCCTGCTCAGCACGAGATAGCCTCTTCGAAGCTAGAATTTAGCATTCAGCCCAACACCAACGGTACGTGGCTGCGTAGGCACTATTCTGCCCGCGAAACCGAAGCTGTTCTCGACATTCAACGCAGCCCGTTCATCCGCCGCATTGTTGATATACAGTGTGGCAGTGTACCCGTCAGTCCGGAAACCGGCTCTCAGGTTCACATTCTGATAGTCATCGGCGGGCACATTTTGCTGATCCCAACGGAAGAATTTGATGTCGTCCAAATGCTGGAAATCGCCTCGTACAAAGCCTTGCAAGCCATTCCGGAGCGGGAACTCATATTGCGCCCGATGCTGCGAAGGTGAATTTGCGGGCTCCGACCATCTCCGTACCTTCTACGGCGAGCGGATCAAATCCGACGCCGAGATCCCGCGCCAGACCAGTATCGTTGATGGAAATCGCCGAGGTGAAGGTCCACCGCTCGGTGGGCGTCGCAAGAATGTCGACCTCGAGCCCGGTAGCCCCGGCCGTCTCGCCATCGACATTCACAATTGCATCGAACGGACAAGAGGGATCGGGGTTACCGTCGAACCCGAAACACTGAAGAGCCTGCATGTCGTGCCATTGGATGTGGTAGATGGAGGCATTGACCCGCAGCTTTTGGTCCAGTAAGTCTGTCTTGACGCCAATCTCCAGGTTTCTCGTGCTGTCGGGGCCATAAACGCCGGGAATACCGGAAACCTGGGCTGAGTTCGTTCCACCCGCGCGGAACCCCTCACCGAGCTCGACGTAGCCGAGGATGTCATCCGAGAACCGACGCGCCGCTCTGAGCTTGAAGATGACGTCATCCTCGTCTGTATTGAACAGCTCAGGTGGATCCGGATTTCCGGGGAAACGGAAGAATCCAATGAGCAACTGGGAGAAGACATCTCGCTTAGTCTCGAAATAACGAAGGCCTGCCGTGAACTCCCATAGATCGTTCGGCTCGTAGTAGATCTCCCCGAACAGAGCCGTTATCCCGGTGTCATCCATGGTGACGCGGTTAAATCGCCGTGTGCTCGTATCCGGCATATTCGGTCCTGTCAAAAGAAATAGCCAATTCTCGAACTCGATGCTGCGGTCCTGATGGAACGCTCCCACCAGGGCATTGACCGGCCCGTCCAATTGCGTTGCCAACCGAACCTCATAGCTGTCCATATCGGCGTTCTGAGGCGCTGTCAGAAATCCAGAAAACGGCACGACAGGTGCTGGGATCAGGTTCTTGAACGAGACCGATGTATCGCCCTGACTAAAGACATCACGATCGAAACTCGATGCAGACATAGTGAGAATGGACCAATCGAAATCATGCTCCAAAGTCAGATTCGTCATCACGGTCTTGTCGTCGAAGACATTCTGGGCATAGTAGATCTGCTTCAGGTCGCCAGCGCCCGGAAAGAACACGTTGGTGATCACGTTACTCGAGTCGTCAGGCCGATGGTGCGGCTTGCCGCCTGTTTCCATATCCTGATAGTAGACTTGCGCGGTCAGGGACGTTCTTTCGCCCAACAGCGCGCCCAGTGAGAACCGTCCGCCCGTGATCTCGGCATCGTTCACGTCGTTGGCGACCCAGGTTGCATCGTCCGCGGCCGGTGCATCCATTCCGGGGCCGAAGAAGTCGCGCTTTTGGTAATCGACCGGAATATCTATGGCGTCGATGAAGCCACCGACATCTCTGTAATAGCCAACCAGGCGAATCGCCAGCCTGTCATCGATAATGGGAACATTGACCATTCCTTTCGCAGAGTAAGTGCTGGCGCCTTCTTCAATGCTTGAAAAACCGCCGTCGAAAGCGGCTTCGAACTCGTCGGTATTGGGCTTATTGGCAATTACTCGTACAACACCACTCATGGAATTTGCGCCGTATAGAGTGCCCTGCGGGCCACGCAGGACCTCGATGCGTTCGACGTCGAAGAGATCCGGATCCGCCTGGGTTCCACCAAAACTGGTCGCTGATCCGCCGATACCAGTAATCGGAATGTTGTCGTCGCCAACTTGCGCTTCAACGCCGTTACCCACGGATGATGTATTTCTTGTCGCCCGGTCCGCTGTCGATCTCGAGGCCGGCAACGGACGTGAGAAATCGATAAAATTCTCCACGCCCATGGCCTCCAGGAGTTCCTGGTCCAGGGCGGCTAAATCGGCACATCCTGCGCCTGTCTCCGCGCTTTGTCGCAGTCACCACGATATGAGCTCTTGAGCCACGGCATCTACATCAGGAGCGCTGAAACTGATTTGAAAGGAAAGCGAACAGATACAGCCGATCGCCGCCAAACCGAAGACAGACTTGGGCTAATGCGATTCACGAGTTATACCCCACTTGTTTTTTGGAGCCCCCCTTAGACGGGGACCAAGGGGGCAGTGGCTTGGATCTTGGGCTATTGCGCCTTCTTGTGCTTTGGCCGCGATCATTGTGACTTAACAAATTACTCTAATCAACAATCTTGGAGAGGAGTGTTGGTAGCAAATGATCTGTCTGGAGTAGTAGCACATGAGTTGTCCGGTTTGATGGGGCACCCAAGGGAGGTGCCCCATGACCGGAACGCAGTTGCTACAGGAGATTCGGCAGATGCGATTTGTAGAAGCGTATGTTGGTTGGCAGGAGCAGCGATTGTCCCTGGGGGCGGGGGCTCGGTTGCTGGGGGTGTGCGATCGGATGTTTCGCCGTTACGTGGACCGTTACGAGGACGAGGGGCTGCCTTCGAGCCTGTACACCGACCGCGTCCGTCCGGCTTCAACGCTGCGAGAGTCCGTTCACGTCGTCACACGTAGGTGACCACCTCGGTGAGCGGCTTGCGCCCGATGTCGGGTACCATCGCGTTCTCGTCCGGGTAGCCGACCACCAGCAGCAGGAAGGGACGCTCCGTCGACTTCGGGCGCCCCAGTATCTCGTTCAGGAACTTCATCGGGCTCGGGGTGTGGGTCAGCGTCGCCAAACCGGCGATGTGCAGAGCCGCGATCAGCATCCCGGTCGCGAGTCCGACCGATTCCGTGGGGTAGTAGTGCTTGACCTTGCGGCCGTCCTTCAGCCGCCCGTATTTCTGGGCGAATATCGCGATCAGGTAGGACGCATGCTCGAGGAACGGCTTGTGCTCGTCGGTGCCGAGCGGAGCCAACGCATCCAGCCACTCTCGGGGCGCCCGGTGCTGGTAGAAGTGTAGCTCCTCCTCTTCGGCGGCGGTTCGTATCCGCTGCTTCGTCTCCGGATCGCTCACGACGACGAAGTGCCATGGCTGCAGGTTCGCGCCGCTCGGCGCGGTCGTCGCGGCCCTCAGGCAGTCGTCGATGATCACCCGCGGAACCGGACGGCTCGAAAAATGCCGAACCGTGCGCCGGCGCTTCAGCTCCGCATGGAAGTCGCGCGCCCGCTTCATCATCTCTTCCTCGGGATACCCCCGATAGTCGGACAGCGGCACAAAGGGAAACTCGTTCATCTCATCTTCCGTCTGTCTGCACCCCGGTCTCGGCCGGATGTCCTGTCCGTGCATGGAACCGGCGATGCCGCCGCAAGAAGAAGACCAGTGAACAGGAATGCGGAAAGCCGCGTGAACAACTGCGTGTCTCGTCGCCCCATGTCTCTTCCTCCCGAAATCCGGATGACTTCTGCCCGAAATCCTGCCACTGGCCACTTTGTTTCGAGCGCAGGCAGATGAGAGTTCAGTCTAGGCGGCCATGCCGGGCCGTTCAATCGACTGCCCACCAGTGTCCGCTCTCCGCGGGATTCGATCAAGGGTTCCGCAGAACACGGAACCCTCCGTGAATGGCGCTTCCGCATCAACGTGCGCGCGCGCATCTGCCATAGTGAGCGAGTTCGTCGTGTCGCTCGCCCAGGAGCGGTACCCGTGCGGCAATGTATGTGGCGTCTCCCGACCAGCGCCGGTCCGGCCGCGCAGTCCGCCATGGTGAACTCTTCACCCATCAGCCAAGTGCGTCCGTCGAGCCGATGCTCGATAAAGTCGTAGAGCACACCGGCGCGGAAGCGGCTGCGATCGATCAGCTCTTGGTCGCGCGCTTCCTCCGGCTTCCAGCTCTGGAACAGCAGCGGAATGCGGCCCACCGGATAGACCTCGTTGCGATAGCGCTCGCGCGCCGCCTCGTCGAACAGCGAACCTGCTCGGACTCGAACTCGATCCGTTTCTCGAAGAGCGCGATCAGCACCTTCTGCGAATAGGTGGACAGCGGGAAGTAGTATAGCTTCATCGGATATCTCCTTTCTTTCACCCCGCCCAATGACGAATGGCTGAAAGCCCAAGTTGATAGCGAGGAATACACCAGTAAGAGCGAGGTAGTGAATGACCTGATCCGTAAGGCGCGGGAGAATGCCCGCGAAATCGAAACTATCCGCGAAAAACTCATTCGAGCAGAGCAGGGCGGTTTTTCAGACAAAACACCAGAGGAACTGCTGCAAGGCTTCAAAAAGAAGGCGCGGCAAGATGGGAAACTATAGGCTTTCGGATAACGCCGAAGCCGATCTGTACCGAATTTGGCTTTCAGTCGCCAATGACGTACAAAGATGTCTCGATCAAACGGAGATCGCTCATGGGTGGGAGGCGGACTATGGGCAATAAAGGCGCACAACTCACGCTTCTGCTGTCCGCGGGGCTCGCAGTTGTTGCGCTGAGGAGCGCGGCGCAGACCGGGGAAGGGGAAAACATCGTTCTTGGCAGGCCCACGGCCGGCTCCGTTGCCGTGCACGCGCTTGCCGATCAAGGCTCGGTAGTGTTTGCTGAATACGGCGAGGTCTCCGGTCAGCTCTCGAGTAGAACAGACACTATCGAGTCGTCGCCGGACGGTACAGCCGTTGTGACGGTCGCCGGGCTGGAAACCGATACTCGGTATTTCTACCGATTGAGTTACCGGGACCCGGGGGAAGCGGAGTTTCGACAGGGCGAGGAGCACTCGTTTCATACTCAGAGGCGGAGAGGCGCCACATTCAGCTTCGGTGTGCAGGGCGATTCGCATCCCGAGCGCCTCGGCAACATGTACAGCCCGGACCTCTATGCCCTGACCATGGTACGCGTCGCCGGCGACCGGCCGGATCTCTACTTCATGTTAGGCGATGACTTCAGTATCTCGAATCAGGTCCCGAATTTCTTTCAGGGCGACCGGAGCACGTTGACCCAAGGTTTTGTCGACGATATCTACATTAACCAACGTCGCTTCCTCGGGCTCATGGCCAATTCCACGGCGCTCTTTCCGGTTAATGGCAACCACGAAGAAGCTCGGCGCAGCCTGCTCGACACGCCGCTGCATGATGTTGCGATTTTTGCCGGAAGAGCGCGAAATCGATTCTTTCCCGTTCCGACGCCGAATGATTTCTACAGCGGCAACCCGGAGCCCGTGCCCGGAATCGGCCTGCTCGGCGACTACTTCGCGTTTGAGTGGGGCGATGCGCTGTTCGTTTCGCTCGATCCCTACTGGCATTCGACACGTGTTATCGAGCATATCGGCGGCATGGGCGCGGGGATGGGGAGCAATCCGCCGTGGAACGAGATCGTCGACGAATACGACTCGCTGACCGAGCCGACCGGGGACCTCTGGGACGCGACGATCGGTGACGCGCAATACGCGTGGCTAAAGACCACGCTGGAAGAAAGCAATGCCGGCTACAAGTTCGTCTTCACCCATCAAGTACTCGGCACCGGGCGCGGCGGAATCGAACGCGCAACGAAATATGAGTGGGGTGGCTACACCGACGACGGCGAATGGGAATTCGACACGGAGCGTCCCAACTGGGAACTGCCGATCCACCAACTCATGGTCGAGTACGGCGTCACGATCCTCTTTCAGGCTCACGATCATATCTTCGTTCACCAGGAGCTCGATGGCATTGTCTATCAGTCCGTGCCCAACCCGGCTGACGACACCTACACCGCCCGCAACAGGAACGCCTACCTGTCCGGGGACATTCTCGACAGCTCGGGGTATCTCAACGTCACGGTCTCGCCCGACAACGTTCAGGTCGACTACATCCGGTCCTACCTGCCGGAGCACGAGGTAGACGGTCGCAATCACGGGGACATAGACTACTCATATACGGTCAGGTAGAGCGCGGCGGCGTGTGCTCGCCGACGACCGGTTGGATTTCCGACCCGCGGTCGGCCATTTCTGTATAGCGAGGTATGACGATGTCGAGAACAAGCCTGCATGTGGTGGTCGTAACCGTTATCCTGGGGATGGCGGGCGCGAGCGTGGCGCCAGCCCAGGTGCTCCCGAATCCGTATCGCCAGGTCGACGGCTGGGCCAAACTGCCGGACGGCCGGGAGATGGGCGCTGTCGGCAAGGTGACCATGGATCCGGATGGCGAGCACCTGTGGGCGGTTATCCGGTGCGACGCGCCCGGGGAGTTTTTCGGCTACGAGTGTCTCGACTCCGACCTCGATTCGGTCGTGAAATTCGACATGGACGGCAACGTCGCCGAGAGCTTCGGCGGCGGGATGTTCATTTGGCCCCATGGCATCGACGTCGACTCGGAAGGCAACGTCTGGGTCACCGATGCGGTCGCCGAGGCCCGGACCCCCGCGGGGACCCGCGGGCACCAGGTGATCAAGTTCAGTCCCACCGGCGAGGTGTTGATGACGCTGGGCACGCCCGGCGAGGCGGGCGGCGGTCAGGATCATTTCAACGCGCCGGCCGATGTTGTCGTCGCCGACAACGGTTATGTCTTCGTGGCCGATGGCCATGCCAACGACACGAACAACCGCGTCGTCAAGTTCTCGCAGGACGGCGCCTACATCAAGGAGTGGGGCAAGAGCGGGTACGCACCGGGCGAGTTCCGCACCCTCCATGCCATCGCCATGGACGCCGACGGGCGCATCTTCGTCGGCGACCGGTCGAACAACCGCATCCAGATCTTCGACCAGGAAGGCGAGTTCATTGCGCAGTGGACCCAGTTCGGGCGTCCGAGCGGCATCTCCTTCAACGATCACGGGCGCATCTTCGTGGCCGATTCCGAGTCGGACGACCTGCAGAACCCCGGGTGGGAAATGGGAATCCGGATCGGCGAGGTGGCCACCGGCTGGGTCACCGAGTTCATCCTCTACCCGTGGGGGGATCCGCGTAACCCCGCCGGCAACGGGGCCGAGTTCGTGGCCGTCGACAGGGACGGCAATATCTACGGCGGCGAGCCGCGCCCGCGGCGCATTCAGAAGTACGTACGCGTGAGGCCATAGGGCGATCCGAGTCTGTCTTGCCGAGGGGCGACATGGGGGTGTGACTCGGCGGGCTTTAGGTCACATTGCGAGCCAACGGTGTTCGATCGTTCTTACGAATATCCCCGGCTTCTTTCCGTCACGATAATCTCGCCAAGACCGCCACGACACCGACCGCGGCTACCGTCATGGAACCGATGCGAATGGTGAGATCGTGCTTCAGGCGTAATTCCAACTCCTGCAAATCCCGTTTCGTGGCGAGGCTCTCATCGATCAGCGCGGCTTGCGAATGAGCAAGCACCTCGGCTTGACCCTCGGGCATTCCGGCTTTCGTCAGCCTCTTCACTAATGCGTGAGTGTCGAAAACAACCGTGGTCATGAGGGTTCCGTGAACGATCATCTCAGCATAGTGGTAGTGACGCCTCACAGTCATGTCCCGTATGCATGCGGATGGGCGAGATTCTAGCAACCTGCCGACCGCGCGCCAAACTAATGCCTGAATATTAGGTGTTCGAAATAATGTGCCGTTCTCTGGCCACGGGCAGACGGCCGCGGGCTGTCGCTGAACGTGCGCTCGGCCCGGGGGGCCGTGCAGAGCGGCGTGCAGTCGCTGTGGACGCAGGCCGACGCGTCGCACCTCGGGCGCGGCGACGCGGCTCCAGCGGCGGCGGCGCAGTTGAGCACCGAACTGGGCTACGGGCTCGACGGCCGCGGCGGCCATCCGGCTGGAGGATGGCGGACCGGCGATGTACCGCCAGACGCGCCTCGGGCGCGCCGGGCGGGAGTTTCTGAAGAACGGTCCGTGCGATGCGGCCGCTGCACCAGACTGCCCCGTTCGGCGTCCCAGTTGTGCACTTCGGCGAAGCGGTGACGGTCTTCCTCGCGCACGTAAAATCGCGTATCACTCATGCCCAGCGCTGAAACATGCGTTGTTCCAGAAATTCGCCGAAGCTCATGCCGGACAGTTTCTGCACGATATAGCCCTGAATATCCACTGCCACCGAATAAAACCACTCTTCGCCGGGTTCAAACAGCAGGAGTATTTCAGCTACCCGATCAATCAACATATCCAGATCGTCCGAAGCGAGCACACCGGACTCGCGAAAAGCAACATTGACCGGATCCTGTCCGCCAAGCCCATAGCCGAAACCCGCGGAATGGTTGAGCAATTCCCGCATGGTCGGCTGGCGCGAAGGCGTGGTCAGTTCCACGTTGCCTTCTTCGTCATAGCTGACCATCAGTTTCAGATCAGCGAATTCCGGGATGTGTTCGCTGACCGGATCATCGAATTCCCACAATCCTTGCTCGTGCAGCATCATCAAGGCAACGCCGGTCACGGGCTTGGTCATGGAATAGATGCGAAACAGGCTGTCCTTGGTCATCGGCGCGCCGTCGTCTACCCGTGCCAGGCCCGCGCTGTCAAAAGTCGCCACCTCGCCGTTCCGAGCGAGCAGCCAGACCATGCCGGCCACATCCTGATCGGCCACGATTTGGCGCATGGCCTGATCAAGCTCCTCGATCCCCTGTTCGCTGAATCCGGCGCCGGCGCCGCCATCCGCGCTTTCTGGCCAAGCGGTGTCCGCCAGTGCCGGCAGGCTCAGCCACAGCGCAAATGCGCCGCAAGTCAGCAAACGCAAAATATGGTTTCTGTACAAAATGAGTAATGGCGTGACGAAGTTATCTCCTGGAAAATGCCACCGCGGACGGGAAGCACAAAACAGCAACCCGGCGCTTGTATAGCCAAGGATGGTCACCTTCCGCGACCGCTTTAGCCGTTCCAGACTGCACTGCTCGATTTTGGCGGAGAGGGTGGGATTCGAACCCACGGATCTCGCGAGAGATCTCTTGATTTCGAGTCAAGCCCGTTCGGCCAGGCTCCGGCACCTCTCCTCAGGGCGATTATAATTGCAAAAAAGGAAGTCGCCTCCGGCTCTGCGTTTATGCTGGATGCCGGGTCAAGCCCGACATGACGATAACGCAATGAAGGAACGCAATGAAGGGACACCCATACTTGGCTACTTTTCTTTTGGAGAGCGATATTCATCCATCCGGGAATTGCCCTACTGTTGAAAAGCCAGAAAACTCGACGGGTTCAGAATACGAATGCCATGAAACGGAGACATCACCAATAAGTCTTTGTCCCCGGTGATCAAAAAATCCGCTTCTCCCACTAGCGCCGTTTCAAGAAATTTGTCGTCATCCGGGTCGCGGCAACCAAGTTTCGCGCCGGCTATTGAAACCCATTCCGAAACTGCTTCAAGCTGTGCCAGGAAAGTCGCTCTCGCTTCCCGACTAACATAACGGTCAAATTTCTGGAGGAAGAATCGGGTCTGAAGTTCGCCAAAGGTCTCATCGGAAAACAACAGCACGGCGTTTTCAGACCTGATCGTGTCGACGACCGAGCGGGGTAGCCCATCGGGGCGGAGTGCGGCGCTGATCAGAACATTTGTATCGAAGGTGATGCGTTCAGCTTTCATCCGCCAGCAACTTTTCGAGGCCGGCCTCTGTCAAGCCGTTCACCGTGGCTTGCTTGCCAAGGGTATCCATTGTTTTTGTCAGATTTTCCCATGCAGCGCCACGAAGCCGCTCGTAGTGTTGGATCGACATCATTACGCTCACAGCCCTGCCTTTTTTGGTCACGCGAACAGGCGCACTCTGCACGGCATCAAGCAATACGCCGAATCGATTCTTGGCTTCTCTGGCTGCAATCTGTTTCATAAGAGCTAGAATAACTATTATAGCTATCAATCACAATATGTGTTCGCTGGAAATTTTGAACCAGAGCTGCAAATGAGATAAGACCCCTATTTACGATTACCTGGATCAAGACGCTTGACCCTATTTCCTGCTAAAAGGATAAACCGCCTCCGGCGCGGTTCCCTTTTTCGGTCGCTGGGTTCTGGCTTTCACCGGAACGACGAAGGGTGCCGGAACGATCATCCTTTATCAGCTGGTCAATTGCCATGGCCGACATTGTGCGTCTGGCGCTTTCCGGTGGAATTCCGGACCGGGAGGAAGAGGGAGATTTCATACGTTCCCATGCTGCCGATCGCAGTGCCGGCGACGGCGTTTTCATCGGTCATTCCGGAATTCTCGAGATGGAATTTCCGGGAGCCATTGAGTACACGCCGGAAGGGTACAGGTAAAACACGCAATAAATAAATCTGTCCCAGACCGTGTGAGAAGTCGTTGGTGACGGATTAGCTGATGCGCCACCCATATCAGCGCGCCGTTCGACCACAACCCCGTCGGTGACCGTGACCATTGCCGCCAGCGATGCGGCGTCGGACGATGCGACTTCAAGCTGGGCAGGTATCGGGTAGCCCACCGGGCATTGGCTCCTGATCCATTTCACGTGACGGACCGGTACGCCAACAACAGGGTGGAGCAGTCGCACCAGGCGACGAGGTCGCGAGAGCAGGGTATTAGGCGATTCAAGACCGCTTCCCAGGCCCAACGGTTCCTGGATGTCCATGCGGCGGTATACAACCTGTTCAATTTGGGTCGTGATCTGGTCAGAGCCAGCCATTACCGAAACCTGAGGCACCATGCCTTTGCGTCTTGGGCTCAGGCACCGGCAAATTGACCGAACAATGAATCGGAGTTCCCAGGCTTGCGGTCGTTAATTTGACAGTGCCGCTTTCAGGTAACGCCGAAGCCGGCCCATGGAGGGGTAGGGAAGGGCAAAAGCAGCTACTCAAAGCGGAATTGTTTACAGAGGTTCGCCGATATTCACGCGGTTTTTTATGGGCGCTACTAGTCCGCCTGATACCGGTTCCGCGACTCGTGATGCTGCACTACGCCACCGTATGGAAAGCCGGCCGTTTCGGTGCGGGCGGTTTCGAACAGTCGGTTCATCCTCTGTACGATCGGTTTGTTCCGGCGTTTCAACGCCGGCTAGATCGGCAAGGGTGGGCATCACATCCTGAAAGGCGGCGATATGCCCGGTCGTCCCTCCGGCGGGATCCGTCCCTGCCAATACGCGATGAGCGGCACTCGAACACCACCTTCGTACAGATCCCGCTTCCCGCCCTTAAGTTCTCCGTTGCTGTCGAAAAACTCGAGATCGTGCCCCCGCGGTGCAAAATGCGGGCCATTGTCGCTGGTGAAAAGCACCAGTGTGTTGTCCAGCTCGCCCATCTCCTGAAGCTTGTTCAGCAGTCGCCCGACCTGCCTGTCGAGTAGCGTAATCTTGGCCGCATGCACTCTTTCCAACTCCGGCCAGCCCTGGTCCGCGTAGAGTTCGGTATCCCGGATCGGGCCTTCAAGAGAGTGCGGCGCCCGGTAGGACCTGAACAGGAAAAAGGGCCGGTCTCTATCCATTCCGTCGAGAAATTCGAAGGCCATATCCGTTCGCAATGCGTCCTTGTCGAGGGCGGCGCCTTCCCACTTGTCGTCGCCAAAATATCCGGCATTGCTGCGGACGGCTGCGTTCGCCGCACTCGTGCCGGTCAGAAGCACCGCCCGCGACGGAGAACACACGGCATTACCGGCATAGAAGCTGGTAAACCGCATGCCTTGCGCCGCCAGCTTGTCCAGTTCCGGCGTTCGTATGATCGTTTGCCCGTACGAGCCGATTTCGTTGTAGCCCAGATCATCGGCCAATAGAAAAAGGATATTCGCAGGCATCTGCTGGGCCTGCGTGATGTTCTGGCAAACCGACAGTATGACGGTAAGCAACAGAGAAATGACCGAATGGAGATTCATTTCCGGGCCGGTGGCGTCGCGTTCACGTCTCCAACCAGGGCGTGCGCTGCAGCAACCTCTTTATCTCCTTTTCCAAAGCGGATTTCCCCACCGGGGATATCCTGCCATGGCGTTGACCTGCCGGCAATACGACATCGAACCGGTATTCAAACGCTTCAGGTTCCCGGCGCGGCTGGGCCGCCTGCCAAGGCACAGCGCCGCCACGCGGCCCTTGACCAGGGCGGCGCGCATGGGCTATGACATCGAAAATGGCATCGTCATTTCCAACTCCGGGTTCCTGAACGTCTCCGTGTCTCCCGATGAAGTCACCGTCGAGTACATAAAGAACGTCTACGACTGCGACCGGGACTGTGGTGAGGTTGTAGACAGTTATACGATTTCGGCCAACTGAAACCAGTGGGTACGTAACGGAAAAAATACGGGGTAATCAGGCAAATGCGTTTCTTTAAATTCTCACTGGCTCTTCTTTGCTCGTCGTACTGTCTCGGTGCCGTCGCTCAGAGTGTAGAGGCGTTCGACGGTAACGTCGTACTGGGCCGTCCAACCGACACCACCATGTCCATCAGCGTCATGGGATTCTCGGATCATGCCGTTTTAATAGAATATGGCGACGGGTCGAACAGCGAACGAACGGCTGTTGCGTCCCTGGCCGCCAATCAGCCCCACGTCTTCGAGTTGACACAGCTCCAGTGGGACACGGCTTACTCTTATCGGTTGCGCTTCAAGGGGAGTGACGACAGCGATTTCATGGAATCCGAGTCGGCTGACTTTTACACCCAGCGTGCGAAAGGTTCGGCGTTCAATTTCGCCGTTGAAGCAGATTCGCATATGGGGGCGAAGACGCGGCACCAGAAATGGTGTCCGACCTGCGGGCGTGAGTTGGCGGACGATGTCACGTTCGCGAACACGATGGCCAACATGGTTATCTATAACCCGGATTTTCTGGTCGATCTCGGCGATACGTTCATGACCAGTCAGAACTTTCAGAACGGTCTCTTCGAGATTCAGAACCGGCAGCGGGGTGCGCCCATTCGAGAACAGGATGTCGTCGGCGATTTCCTCCTGTTGAGGGATTACCTCAGTCAATCCGCTTTCACGGTGCCGCTGTTTCTTGTCCTCGGCAACCATGATACCGAGCGACGCAGCCGATTGGACGGAACACCGGACAATATTGCCGTGTGGGCGAACAATTCGCGCAAGAAATACTTTCCCGCGCCGACGGCCAACGGGTTCTATGCGGGCAGCGTCGAGCAGAGCGAGCACATTGGCCGCCACGACGGGCACTACGCCTGGGAGTGGGGCGATGCGTTGTTCGTGGGTCTCGACCCGTTCTGGAACAGCCTCGGACAGGGTCCCTGGGGCAGGACTCTGGGCCGCAATCAGTTCGATTGGTTGAAGGAGACGCTGGAAGCCAGCGATGCGACCTTCAAGTTCGTCTTTCTGCATCACCTCGTTGGCGGCCTGGACAATCCCTTCGGCGGTTCCCGAGGCGGCCATATCTACGCGGAGTATTTCGAGTGGGGCGGCCGTACGCCGATCGACTTCGAAAACTGGACAGCGCCGCGTGGCCCCGAGGCGGCTGCGGCATGGACGCCCCGGCCCAGGATCGACCCGAATACCGAGGCATACGAGTTCGACGAGCACCGCCCGGGGTGGGGCGTGCCCATTCACCAGATGCTTCTCGACAATGGCGTGAATATCGTCTTTCACGGCCACGATCACGTCTATGCCAAGGAAATTCACCGCGACGGGATCGTTTATCAGTCGGTGGCTCAACCTTCCCGCAAGTCGGGAGCGGACAACCTGGCCATGGCCGAGCGCGAGGGCTATGACATCGAAAACGGCGTAATCCTCAGCAGCCCCGGATTTATCAACGTCACCATCACGCCCGAAGAGGCAACCGTGGAGTACGTGAAGACCGTGGAAGATTGCGATGACGTGAATTGCAGATACATCGCGGACCAGTACACTATTTCAGTGGAGTGAGTGGTCTGCGCAGCGCGACTTTTGCCACGGGCTGCTGGAGGGCAGTGGAAATGAATCACATCGTAGCGTCTCGCCATAAGACTTCAATTCGACAAAAAAATAAGCGGCTACGGTAGACTGTTCGCCGGCAAGATATAGACAGACCCATTCACGACGTGGATGAATGGGGCCTGTTGGTTTCTGACAATCGCTCTGATTCGGAGAAAGTCTAATGCGTAGGTCGTTAATCACGCTCGGTCTTGTTGGGTTCGCCCAGCTCATTGCTTTTTCAGCTATCGCGCAAGTTGGGCAAAAGGGCGGCCAGGACCCTTTCGGACCGTACGAGCCGGTTCCGGATTGGCCCAATGACATCTCGACGCTGCCCGGAAACGAGGGCTGGACCTGGGGCGCCATCCAGGGAATCTTCGCGGAGAGCGCCGATCGGATCATTCTCATTCAGAGAGGCGTACTGAAGAAGATCGACCGTCCCGAGAATCGCTTCGTCGAAGACCAGGGAACCCGCCTGCGTTTTCCGGTAGGCCGCAACTACGCGTGGCGGGATAATACGATGCCATGGCGGGACGCGACCCAGGCCAGTCCCGATCACAACAATGACGACGGTTGGGCCCAGTGGGAAGGGGCTGGCTACATCCGTGGCGTGGATGCGCGCTGGGAGCATTGCGTCGTCGTTATCGACCGCGAGGGCAATATTGTCGAGACATGGGACCAATGGGATTCCATGTGGGTCAAACCGCATGCCGTTCACGTCAATCCATTCGATCCGGACAAGCACATCTGG
This sequence comes from Candidatus Rariloculaceae bacterium, assembly GCA_965237785.1. Classification (GTDB taxonomy): domain Bacteria; phylum Pseudomonadota; class Gammaproteobacteria; order Steroidobacterales; family Rariloculaceae; genus UBA6522. The sequence goes on along the minus strand of OZ250159.1, from coordinate 1,923,837 downwards.
ATCGTCGACGACTTCGCTCACGCGATTTACAAATTCACCAATGACGGCAAGGAGATAGTGCAAACGCTGGGCGTGCCCAATGAACCCGGGCAGGACGAACATCACTTCGCACGGCCGACCTTTATGGCGTTCTCAGAGGACGCGATATTCGTTACCGACGGCTACGTGAACTCTCGGGTAATGAAGTTCGACCACGATGGTAACTATCTGTTGCAGTGGGGCCAGGAAGGCACGTTGCCGGATGATACGCGTCCGGGATACTTCAATGCCCTGCACGGCATCGACATCGATCTGGAGTCGGGGCGTGTCTACGTCAGCGACCGGATGAACAATCGAATCCAGGTTTTCGATCAGGACGGTCGTTTTCTCGACCAATGGCGGGTTGGCGATCCTCCGTCGGACGTTCAATACCTGATTGTGGCAAACGCTGCGGTGTGGATCATGGATGCGGGGACGACGAAGCTCCTCAAGTACGATCTCGACGGAAACTTCCTGGACTCCTGGGGTACCTGGGGTACCTTTCCCGGCGGCATGTGGGGAGTCCACGGCATGACCGTTGACGAAGAAGGCAACTTCTACATCTCGGAAGTCAACACCGGTCGCGCGCAGAAGTTCGTCCCCAGAGAGGGAGCGAACCCGGATCTGGTGATCAGCCGCGTCCATCCGACCTATTAGGGAGCTATGTGGTGAGTCATCGAGGCAATTCGTTTGCCGCTCTCGCGCATGCGCAATTTGCATAATCGATGGATCGGACTTCCCTTATGGGGTTATTACTGCGTAGGCTATAAGCGAGGTTGGTTGAGGGTGGAAGCAATGATGTTCGACCGAATAGCGAAAGCAGCACTTCTCGCGGGGGCGCTCTGTCTGAGCAGCCAGATCGTGTCGGCCCATCATTCGGTGAGCGCCAACTTCGACCGGGGGCTCAGAGTCGAAATTACCGGTACGCTAACCGCATTCCACTTACGGAATCCTCACACCCACCTGGAGATCGATGTGGTGGAAGAGGACGGCACAGTAGCCCATTGGTTAGCCGAATGGGGTACGAGGAACGATCTCATTCGACGCGGCGTCGAGGTCGACCGAATAAAGGAGGGGGATGAGATCACCGTCACCATGATCCCGAGCAGGCGTCTCGAACATGTTGGATACATCAGAAGCCTGGTCCTGCCGGATGGTTCGACGATTCGTGACTGCGGCTTTGCCGCGTTTCGCGATGCGCTGACCAGCGGGGATGTCGAGTGCGAAGCGCCGGAGCGATAATGCGCAGGGCATGCGGCAGGGCATGCAACAGGGCATGCAACTCCCATAGGGTCGGACTTGGCTGGCTCCCGGTGGCGTTCCTGGTGACGCTGCCACTGTCTGCCGCCGCACAACGCAGTGAACTCGACGGCGCCTGGATGCAGCTGTCGGCTTCAAGACCCCTGGTCGAGCTGACGCCCGCAGGTCAGGCCGCGGTCGCCGACTACGTTCCACTGAGAGACGATCCCGACCTGCAGTGCAAGCCGGGTAGCCTGACCAATGTCATCGGCATCCCCGATCCCCCGTTCGAGATCCGCCTGCACGATGGTTACGTGGAGATCAACTTCGAGTACATGGATGTCAAGCGGCGGGTCCCGCTGGATCCGGAGTTGCGCCTGGACGACGCGCCGTACACCGTGGCCGATCATCCGCATCTGGGACGATCGATCGGCCGCTACGACGGCGAAACGCTCGTCGTCGAAACTGCCGGTTCGTACGCGGGATTGCTGGAGACGCGCGGCGAGGCCGAAGGCTATCCGCAATCAACCCAGATGGTTATGGAGGAGCGATACCGCGCGGACGGCGATTCGCTGTTCGTCGACATCACGCATACGGATCCCGTTTATTATCTCGACTCATTCACGATGAGCTTCGAGTTCTTTCGCGTGGACTTCGAGATACTCGAGTTCGGCTGCACCATCGAGGCGGCGAGTTACGACGACCGCCTGTAGGCGCGACGGTCCAGCCCGCGATGACGCAGTAGAAGGACAGGATGTCGGGTGCGCCGCCGGTGGACCGTTCCGGAACCGGCAGATAGAATGAGCGCGCCTGTTGCATGACCATCCGACAGACCAGTGAGAACCACCCGTGACGGGAAACCCGACGACAGCTCGAGTACTCGACGGCAAGACTGTGGCTGCCCGGATACGGGAGGGGCTGCGGTCGAGGATTGATACGTTCGCCCGTCAGGCCGGTCGAGCTCCCATGCTCGGCATTCTTCTGGCGGGGAGCGATCCGGGGTCGGAGATCTACGTCCGCAACAAAATCAGGAACAGTGAGGAACTCGGGATGGCGAGTGACCTGAGGCGCCTCTCCGAGACCGCGTCGCTCGAGGAAGCCCTGGCAATCGTCCGGGAGTTCAACGCCAGTGGCTCGCACGACGGCATCCTCGTGCAGTCGCCGCTCCCCGAGGCGATGGGGGGTGACGCCGAGCAGCGTGTGTTCGACACGATCGACCCGGCGAAAGACGTCGACGGGTTCAACCCGGTCAACGTGGGGCGTCTCGTCCAGAATCGTCCTGCGCTTGCGCCCTGCACGCCGTCGGGAATCATCGAGCTGCTTGACCGGGAAGGCGTCGAGATTGCCGGCGCCCGCGCGGTGGTGATCGGTCGCAGCGATACCGTCGGGAAGCCGATGGCCATGCTGCTGCTGCACCGTCACGCCACGGTGACGATCTGCCATTCGAAGACGGTCGATTTGCCCGCGGTCGCGGTGTCTGCCGATATCCTGGTGGCGGCCATCGGCCGGGCGGCGTTCGTGACCTCGGATTTCGTGAAATCGGGGGCGACGGTTGTCGACGTTGGGATGAATCCTCTCACCAACCGCGCCCAGGTTGAGCAGCTGTTCGGGGCCGGTTCCAGGAAGCTGGCAGCTTTCGACAAGCGCGGGTCGGTCGTGACCGGCGACGTGCATCCGGAGGTCGCATGCGTCGCCGGGGCGCTGACACCGGTTCCAGGGGGTGTTGGCCCCTTGACGATTGCGATGTTGCTGGCAAACACGATCAAGGCCGCCGAGGCGCGCCGAACGCTACAAGCTGCTGCGGTCCGATGGTCGTGAAGAGTTCTACGATCGGCGTGAGGATCCTTACGAGCACGAGAACCTTCTGGACGGAGACCTGCCGGCGATGCAGCAGGCCGAGTACGATTTATTGAAGGAGCGGTTACTCGCGCTCCGCGGCAGCGAATAGCAGGAATCTGGCCCCTCGTCCGAACGGATTTAAGCAAACCGTCGTGGCTTCCTGCTATGCTCTGCAATCGTAGAGTTCTACCTGTACTCCGGGAACCCACAGCCAGAAACGGTCCAGCAGCACGGGCTCGGTAAATGTCGTCGGGTCGGTAACAAGGACCGTGTAGTTCAGGCGCTTGCCGTCGTCGGATACCGTAAAGCGCTCTTCGTACTCGGCACCCGCGCTAATTGGTATGCCCCGGCCGTCGAAGTAGGGCCAGGTACTCAGGACCGTGTTGACGACCAGCGTCTCGCCTTCCCAGCGCCCGACTGAATGACCCATGTTGCTTGGTTCCGGAGCGGGCGTTGTCGTCGGGTCCATATAGATGGTGCGAACGGAATCGAACTCTTCCTGACGGTAGACGATGACATCTCCTCGATCGACCAGTTCCATGGGGTACGGTGGGTTCATGATCGAGGGCATTCCCTTCCCCACACAGTTGATGACGGGGTTGTCCGTAAGCGGATCCCAGGCGGACTGGGCGGCGCGTGCCTCCGTGGTCAGGGGGTAACTGCTTTCCCAGATGGCGTCCCTGTCAATGCCCCGCGTGGGCGTGCTCCAGACTCTGAACAGGCTTCGATCGGGACTATCTCCGTCATCGCGTGCCGCCACGTCAGCCGGGGTGACCCTGAGCCGCTCTTCGGTCCCCGCCGACCAGTGCCGCCGACCTGAGGTGTTGAGGGCAATTTCTCCGCCATCAGCCGTCAACATGTTAGTAGCCTGCAATGCGGGGATAGGGCGTCTGGATGGCGCGCCCGCAAACGTAACGATCTCTCCGAGCGTGAACAACTCGGCGGTCAGACCCAGTCGACCAAGATGGCTGAGCGATGTACCCGAGATCTCCCAGCTTGTCTCCTGGCCATTCTCGTCACGAACATTGATTGTGAAGCCGATATGGGGATTGCGCCATCTCACCTCGGTCAGCTCGCCCTGGAGTTCGATGACCTGGCTGGTATCGAAATAGGCCGAGACCGAGTGATGACCCAATACCGCGGATCCGGGCAGCAGCAAGGCCAAACCGAGTAGTCTTGGAATCATCACGAATCCTCCGTTTTCTGGTTCTCTTGAAGGTCATTCCAGGTCATTCCAGGTCATTCGAATGCGGACCCTTAAGTGGAGCGGGCCGCCGCGCCGGAAAGCGCGGCGGCCCGGGCAGGCTAACGCACGTTGTCGTGATGCAGGTTTTCGACGACGTGGTCGAGATCGCGCTCGATGCAGGGCGGCGCCTCAAGAATCTCGTCATCGGTCAGATGTGCGATGCGGGGGCGAAGCTCCCATGGCTCTGCCAGAATCTCGGGGTCGTGGGCCGTCGCAAGCCATTGAAGCGTGTCGCCGTCGCGGCTGATGCGCTCGATGACTTTCAGGTCAGCGGTGTGGAACGAACCGTCGTCGGTCAGCCACGCGTCGTCGTTGAAGTTGATCGTCTCGATCACGAGCGTATCGTCTTCCCACCAGCCGATTGCATCGCCAAGGAAGCCGGGTTCGACATCCGTCCTGTGCCCACGACCGTCCACGGGCACGACTCGAAAATAGTTGCCGGTGTAGTCGTCGTAGAGAAAGATTATTTCGCTGGGTGTCTGTACGATCTTGTCCGGCGGCCCGATCCGGGGCAGGCCGGGCGAGAAACACCGCAGGACCCCGTCTTCCTCAATCTGACGCTCATCCAAGTCCGCGACGGTCGCCATGTATTCGGGCTTGTAGGTCGGCCGGTCCCCGCTCTGGGTCGGCCGCGGACCCGATGCGCAGCCGCGCAGACAGACGGAGTCGCCGTCGATCACGGCTTCGACGAAGTCGACGCCCGAACCGTTGTCCCAGGTGCCTGCAAGATCGGGATGTCCATCGGCTGCGCGCGGCGCATCGACGGCTGTTGCCGGGACAACCCACAGGGAAGCTGCCGCTGTAATCAAAACTCTCGAGACCCTTGTATTCATTCCGGTTCTCCTTGAGGTCCGGGCAGTAAGGCGCTACTCGGCGCTCAACACATAGTAGTGTCCGTCGGCGTAGGTGATTCGTTTGGTATAGGCGCGATGCGGGGTTCGCGCTTCAGGACGTGCTGGTTGGACCCGAGCCGTCACCGGCTGCCCGTCTCCCATGATCTTGGCCTTGGTCAGGCCGCCTTTGCGGAGCATTGCCGTCGGCGAGGACTCGAGCTCCCACGTCACCACGCTTCCATCTTCCTGGGTTACGTCCAGATAGATGTGGGTATGCGGGTTGATCCAATCCATGTCGGTAATGACGCCGGTCAACTCAATGATTTCATTACCGAACACGGCGGCGACGGAGTGGTGCGCGGAGGTCCATCCGGCTGTTAGAAGTAGCGCCACGGCTACTGTTAACCTTTTGTAATTCATATGATTTATCCTAACATAAGGCTAACACAAGACGCTGTCCACTTGAACTCGGAAGCGTCGCAATACAGGCATCGTCACGCATTCGAACACCCCGGCCAACAGACGTCGACCGGAATAAGTTTATGGCTTCGCCACGCCGGGCCGTCAGAAACTATAGCTGAGCCGCGCCCCGACCTCGCGCGGGATCCGCAGCTGCAGCCAGAAGTTGTCCTGCGACTGATTGGGGTTGATGTTGCGGTCGCCGTTGTAACTGACCCACCTCGGCGTGTCCGCATCGGTCAGGTTGTTGCCGAATAGCGTAATGTCCCAATTGCCATCGGAGAACGTAACCGAGCCGTTGACCTGGGTGGTCGCCGGGAGCGACGCCAGGTTCAGCGGGTCAAGGAACTGTTCGTTTGCGTAGCGGATATTGAGCCGCCCGGCCCACTCCCAGTCACCGCCGCCCAACGGCGCCCGATACGTGGTCAGCAACGACAGCGTCGTATCCGCCTCATGGGTGAGGCTATTGCCGGTGACGTCGACACAATCGTAGAGGGCGCCTTCAGCCACTGTGGACGTTGGGGGAAAGCCGAAATCGTTGAACGGGCCCTCGTCGCAGTGGGGCGCGTACTCGGCACTCGCGATGGAGAAGGAACCCCGGAAGCTCCAGTTGTCGTTGAGGAAGTAGGATGATTCGAGTTCGACACCGTAGAGATCGGCATCTCCGCTTGCAATGGGGATATTCCCGCTCCTGGTCTGTTGGGTGTTGAAGATCATGTCGTTGGGATCGCGGGTGCCGTCGTTCCAGCAGTCTGGAATCCCGGCGCAGAGTCCGGTGACGGGATCGGGATCGGTCCCCGGCCAGTTGAACCCGTTCGACTGGAGCCTGTCCTGCCAATCCATGACGTACAGGGCGGCCGTTAGCTGCAGCCTGTTGTCGAACGCCCCGCCCTTGATTCCGACTTCGTAGTTGATGAGCTTCTCTTCGTCGAATTCCCTGAATGTCGTTTCGTCGTAGGTAATGAGACCAGCGGATCGCGCCGCGGCGAGAGAGGCGATGGTATTCGGAGAGGCGAAAATCGTGTTCACGCCGGCCGGGTTTGTGCCGCTGGAGGCCTGGCCGTAGAGCGACCAGTTGTCGTCGAGGGCATGATTGATCGCAAGCCGTGGTTGGAACGACTCGGTCACATTGGTGAAGGTAGCCCCTGTCCGGCGATTGATATCGGTGACGTCGTCGTCCTGAAACCGCCCCTCGAATGAGAGCGTGGTCCGGTCCGTGACGTCCCAGGTCACGCCGCCGTAGAGGCCGGTGTTGGTCGCCTCGGAGAATCTACGGGTACCGGGCTCGAAGGGCTGCCCGCCATTGGCCTCGTCCTCGAGACCCAGTACGATGCCGGCAAACTGCGCATGGACTTCGAGCTCGTATGCGTACTCGAACCAGGAGGCGCCTACCTGCCAGCGGACCGCCTTGTCGTCCGACGATTGCCAGCGCAGATCCAGGTATTTTTCGTCGCTGCTCATGGGGTTAGCCATGGAGATGACGCCCACGGCCATGCCCCTCCTGACGATCGGGATGGCGCCACTGCGGTCCTGGTCGAACCAGCGCCGCGATTCCTCCTCGGTGTAGGAGGTCAGGATCTGTATCGCGCTGCCGTTGTCCAGATTGACGTTGAATTCCGCGGAAATTCGATCCCGGATGGTATAACTGTTCGGATCCAACACGCTGAAAGATTGCACCAGGTAGTAGGCGGGCGTGCCCGGCGTAAAGGTCTCTTCCGGGTGGAGGTTTTGCGGGACCCCGCCCGGCGGCGTGGACGAGGAGACATCGCAATTGAACTCGCCGCTGATATATGGCTGGCCGTTGGGCAGGGTGAAGTTCGTGCACCGGTCCCGTTCCGCCTGGGAGATGTAGGTCTCGATGGGCGGGCCGTCATCGGTCCGCAGCGCCATGAGACGAACCTCCATGTCGAAGGAGTCGTTGGGCGTAAACTTGAGCTTGCCGGTGGTGTAATCCGACGAGGTGCCGGCAAGCTGGATCCCTTCCGAGGACGTCCATTCGTCGGGACCCTCGAACTCGTCGAAATAGGCATCGAATGTAAAGCCCAGCGTATCGGAAACAGGGCCGTCCAAGGATACGCCGATTATATTTCGACCCAGATCGGAGGTGGCGAGCCTGACCTCGCTGCTGAACTCATTCCCGGGGTCCTTGGATACATAGTTGACGGCGCCGGCGAACGTCGCCCGGCCAAAGGCCGTGCTCTGCGGCCCGCGTAATACTTCGACACGCTCCACGCCCGCGAATTGCAGGCTCCCGGTATTCCCAAGTAGCGGGATGCCATCCAGGAAGGCCGAGGATTTCTGCAACAGGACATTCTGGCTCGTAGTGCTCACGCCGCGAATCGAGGGCCGGGAACCCAGCCGGTCCCGGGCCTCGTCGTACTGGATGCCGGGTACCTCCGCGAACAGATCGTATTGGTCCAGTACCCCCGACTCGATCAGGTAGTCCCCGGACAACGCCGTGATGGCGACCGGAACGTCTTTGAGGTTCTCTTCACGCCTACGGGCCGTTACGATTATTTCTTCGAGAAGACCTCCGATCTGTTGTGCGTTCACCGACGAGACGGGTGCGATACCAAGTCCAAGCGCCGCGGTGAGGCTCAGCCCCGCTAGAAAAACCGAGGTCTTGAGCATTGCTGATGGTCTGATGGTCATTGCGAAACCCCCTTCGTTAGTGCAGTACGCTTGCACGTACCGTGTCGTGTTGCCGGTAGACGCGCCATGGTTTTTCCGTACGGAGACCGGCAGCGAATCGCATAGTAGCACGCTCGGTTTGGTGCGCAGTCAACCGGAATACCAATAGTCATAGCAAAATGTATTTTGCTTATGATAGGGGTCTCCAGGCCCGCTTGCCGATAACATTGATCGAGCTATCATATGAGGAATTTTCCGGGCACAAGCAGATGGGCGGCAACCGCCGCTCCGGCGCTGAGCTGGAGTTGACCACCGAAGAGGAAGCGTATTGATACCGGGTAGAAAAATTATTGGGCTACTGAGTCTGTTTCTGATACTTGGTCCCGGAATCGTCCTCGGCCAGATGGAAGGCCCTCCGGGATTCTCCGGGGCCTGGGACCCACGCGAACACTGGCAAGGCTGGTCCGTGGATCAGCCGTTTACGCCGGAGGGCCAGGCACTGCAGGATCAATGGGGCCCGGATGACGACACAGGCCTCCAATGCCACTACCCTCTGGGGCGCATTCTTTCGAGCATGTGGATGCTCGAGATTTTTCAGGCCGACGGTCGCGTCATATTGGTCTACGAGTTCGATAATACGGTCCGACGCATCTATATGGACGGCCGAGAGCATGAGGATACTTTTCCCTCGTTGATGGGGCGTTCGATCGGCCATTGGGAGGGAGTGACGCTCGTCGTTGAAACAAGAAATCTGGAGGCCGGGTACATTCGCTTTCAGGGCTTACCCTATACCGCGGACATGCGCCTGACCGAGAGATTCAGCCTCAACGAGGACGAATCGCAGTTGACCGTGGAGCTGACTTTCGACGACCCGAACTACTATACCGAGCCTTTTACCGTGTCCACGGTATACGATCGCAGCGACTATGAGATTCGGGATTCTGCCTGCACCCTCAGAGAGCATCTGCCGACAAATCCGGAATGACAACAGGATTCCGACAATGAATGCGCTCAAGACGTCGACAGTTTTCGTGATTTGTGTCGGCTCGCTGACTATCGCGGAGGGCCATCACAACAACCGCGCGTTGTACGATCGGGAAAATATTGTGGACCTTGAAGGCGTGGTGACGGAAGTCTGGTATGTGAATCCGCACTCCCGTGTGTATTTCGAGGTTACGGATGAAAGCGGCGACACGGTGCTCTGGGAGGCGGAGACGCTCGATCGCGGCACAATGGATAGACGCGGTTGGAAATACAACGATCTCCTGGAAGGTGATGAGGTCTTGGTGACTGGACGGATGGCTCGCGATGGCGGCCCCCGGATGCAGCTACTGCGAGTCTTTCGGCCCTCGGACGGCTGGGTGGGCGAGGGTTACCGCAGCGAAACAATATTGAGTCCCTTACCTCCGGCGGCAGAGTCACCGGCGGATTAGCGATACCGGATCGGCCGATCTCATCGCCAGGCACGCACGGGTTGCATGTGACCGCCCTCAATACGCAGTACCAATCAGGCACGAGCAGGCTCGTTTTAGTTATAGGTGCGGTTACGACGGCCGGTTCCAGATAGAATCAACCGGAACTCATGACCTCTTTAGCCGGGGAGTAATACAAAGATGGGCACAATAATCTCACGTCTCTCGATTGGCATCGTTTCCGGATTGTCAGTCGTCCTTGCCGGCGCCGCGTCTGCGTACGAGGCGTCTCGAGGACCGACGGAGCTGGTTTACTGGGACCCGCACAAAGCCTATTCCGGCTACACGATGGTCAAGCCGCAGCGCGTGCAGGGCGTATACCTGATCGACATGGCGGGGCAGGTCGTCAATCACTGGGCAGCGTTCGGCGACGCGTATCTGCAGGAAGACGGCACCGTGTTCGGCTCGGTAGGCAACAGAACGTTCGCCATACAGGACTGGGACGGCAAGACGCTCTGGGAGTATCCCGAGCGGCGTGAGGGGTATAACCCGCACCATGATTTTCTGCGGGTGTACAACGCCGAGCTCGATGACTACACGATTCTCTATATCGCGAATGCACCCCTGACCCACGATGAAGTCATCGAACTCGGCGCCGACCCGGATGCCGCCGAGCGCTACGATGGCGCGGAGATGGACGTGATCGTCGAGGTCGACAGCAGCGGTACGGTCGTCTGGGAATGGCGGTTTCGCGATCACCTCGTCCAGGACATCGATGGTTCGAAGGCCAATCACGTTGGTCAGGGGCGCACCATCGCCGACTATCCCGAGCGTCTCGACATCAACTGGGGCGTGGTCTCGACGGACTATCTGCACTGCAACGGGCTCGACTACAACCCTGAGACGGGTCATATCGCGATCAGCTCCAATCGGACGCATGAGATCTTCATCGTCGATCACGACGGCACGTTCGTTGCCGACGATCCGGAGGAGAGCCATCGCCTTGCGGCGAGTGAAGACGGCGACTTTCTGTATCGCTTCGGCAATCCCGCGAACTATGGCCAGGGAGAGTATCCGCACTATGCGAAGAAGAAGTGGTCGCTGCAGGAGTTCTCCGGCCACAAGCAGATCGGGGGCAACCACGACATACAGTGGATCAAGGATGGACTGCCGGGCGCGGGCAATCTGCTGCTGTTCAACAACGGTCTGACGGTGCCGCGGGGGCAGGGCGATTCCGACCCGCAATCGGAATTCATTGAGCTCAATCCCTACCTGGACGCGAATGGCGTGGAAAAGGATCACTACGTAAATCCGCCGGAGGCCGGCTACACGGACGTCATGCCGGGTACCGACAGCGGGCAGGGTCCACGGGCGACTCGCCTGTTCTCAAGGCAGATCCTTTCCACCTATCACACCACTGACGGCTTCAACAGCCATCACGGCTCCGCCGTGCAGCGCATGCCCAACGGCAACACGCTCGTGCAACTGGCCCGCGTGGGCCGAATGGTCGAGGTGACGCCGGACGGAGAGGTGGTCTGGGAGTTTGTAAATCCCATCACGTGGTCCGGTCAGATCGTCAAGACTCTGGTCACTTCGAATCCGGATCACCAGAACACCTATAACGGCTGGTCGCCGCTGCGTTGGGCACCGGACTATCCGGGTCTCGCCGGCAAGGATCTCTCGCCGAAGGGGCCTATCACAGACCTTTTCGGCAGCAGCGGGGGTGCTGGCGATGAGGCGGAACTGCCGACCGAAGAGGACTACTGAACGTATCTGAAATAGAGGGATGAAGAAATGACGGATCATCCGAGGGGTTCAGGAAAGCAGGCTCGACCGCTCGTCACTCTTGGTACTGGGATGTTGCTGTGCGCATCGCCGTACCTTGTCTCGGCTCATCACTCGCTGACGGAGTGGGACCCCAATGTCATCGTCGAACTCGAAGGCGAGGTCGTCGGCGTCGTCTGGCGAAACCCGCATGTTCGCTTCACGATGAAGGTGGTCAACGCCCGGGGCGAAGAGGATATCTGGGGTGTCGCCGGTTCTTCGCTGGCACATCTCGATCGCCGCAAGGTTCCGCGCGACGCAATCGAGGTCGGCGACACCATTCGTGTGTCCGGATCGCCCTCGAGCCAACGCAGGAACAATATCATCGCGCACACGATGTTGCTGGACGATGGCCGGGAGCTGCTGATTCGCGGCATGGGCAGCCTCGGGCCGAACGTCGGTTCGATCTACAGCGACGTCATCGTCGGAGAGAATTCGGACTGGACCGAGGTCACCGCGGTGCCTGAGGGTGCGGGGATATTTCTGCCCTGGAGGATCGGCCGGCCCAGAGGCTGGGGCGAGCGGCCGTTAACCGCGGCGGCTGCGGAAATCAAGGCGCAGTGGGATCCGCGGGATAACTGGGTATTGGACTGCGTGCCGCGGGGCATGCCGGGCACGATGTTCAATCCGTATCCGGTCGAATTCGTCCAGCAGGACGACGGCAACATTCTCCTGAGGATCGAGGAGCACGACAACGAGCGTCTCATCCATATGGGCGGCGGTATCGATCCGGCTGCGCAGCCGGCGAACAGAATGGGTGTCTCGATCGGTCACTGGGAAAATGAGCGCACGCTCGTCGTGGAGACCTCCCGCATATCCTTCGGCTGGTTCGATCAGGATGGAACTCCTCAGAGCGAGGACTCGCGGATCGTCGAGCGGTTCGAACTGAACGAAGCAGGGGACGGGATCGCTTATCGCATTACGCTGACGGACCCCGCGACTTTCACACAGCCCGTCACGGGTCATGCGCAGTGGGCTGCCGTTCCGGGGATTCGAATCCGGCCGTTCGCCATGTTCTGCGAAGATGGCTTCTACGCGAGGTAACGCTGGCGTGCCCCGCGTAGTGCTCTTCGCCGTGCTGGCAGGCGCGGCAGCAGCGGTGTTGGCGCATCACGGGCCGCACGCGGAGCCGTTGTACGACACCAGCGAATTGGTCGAGCTTGAGGGCGAGGTGACCGGCGTCTTCTGGCGAAATCCCCATGCTCGTTTTCGGATCCGGGTAACCGATGGCCCGAAGGCCGGCGAGATCTGGGAGATGGAGACGAACCCCGTCGGAATTCTGCTGCGCACCGGATTCACACCGGAACTCATACCGATCGGTTCCGAGGTCAAGGTAGCGGGTCTGGTATCGAGACGTAAGCCTCGCCATATGGGCCTCTTTAACGTGTTACTGCCCAACGGTCTCGAGTTTGCGGATGCCGCCCGGCCCAATCCTCTTCGGTTCTCGGATCAGCGATTGAACCTGGAGCAGACGCAGGCGAGCGGCGCCCAGGTCGAGGCCGCTACCCGCGATGCGAACGGCATCTTCAGGGTCTGGGGGCGAGAGCGGACTTCCCTCGGACGCTTTCCGGACGACAGCGTCCTCACGGCGGCTGCCCTGACAGGGAAAGCGGAATACGACCCATTGATCTATATGGATAATCCGGACTGCATCCCGCCCGGTATGCCGACCGGCATGATGGTTCCGAGCGCGTTTCAATTCGTGGACGAGGGCGGCACGATCCTCCTTCGCGTGGCGGAATATGACCTGGCGCGCACAATCCAGTTGAATTCGGATGTCGATCCTGAAACGCAGCCGGCGACGCCGCTCGGATACTCCGTCGGGAGATGGGAAGACGAGACGTTGGTAGTTACGACGACACGCATCGACTGGCCGATTTCCGATCGCAACGGCGTGCCGCAGAGCGCGGATGCTATTCAGATCGAACGGTTTACGCTCGCGGCGGACGGTAACTCCATGGCATATGAGCTGACGTCCGTCGATCCGGTCTATCTGATTGGCGCGCCTGTCCGTCCCGGGACTTTCACCTGGCGGCCGGGACGGGAGATCGAGCCGTTCGAATGCGCCGTCTGGGATGAAGCTGAGTGATGAGACTGATTACCGGTTTGGTTATGGCCGTAGCGAGCATCGCTCTCTCGCTGCAGGCGCCGGCCCACCATTCGATGGCGGAATGGGATACGAGCATTATCGATGAGATGGAGGGGGAGGTCGTCAATGTCGTGCGGAGAAATCCTCATATCCGTTGAACTTCATCGTCAACAGCGCGCTGAACGACTAGTTAACCCTGTGTAAGTGCTTTGACAAGTTGTCTTCCGCTGTATTGATTGGAAATAATTGCCTCACATTATGGATATATACAAAGCCTTTTCTTTGATGTTCCGCAGCTCGCAAATACAAGGTGTTCGCACGATAGGATGAATCGCGACCTGGATCTACCGCTACAAATATCCGGTCGCCCTGGATGAATGTTTGGCTATTGATACCGAGATCGGTGAGTTCCCGCAAATTATCCATCTCAAGTGTCCACGTTTGCCCAATCTCCATATCGTCAATTACCTGTCCGTCCGGGAAATCAATGATTTGAACAAAAATAAGTGGATGAGGCCTGATCAACTCGAATTTCTTCACTTCCACTTCAACGGTGAAACGTTGCTGGTCATCGTAGACTCCAATGACCGAGTGGTGGCCCAGGGCAGTGATGTGCCAAAGCAAGATTACAGCAGTTGCGATGAATCGATACATTAGCTCATAAGAAGTATAACGCCCCTGACGCCCACGTTCTCGTGTGACCCTGTAATCCCCCCATTTTTCGCACAGCGACGCATCGTCCCGGGGGATGGGCGTTATACTTTCCATACTCGAAGATCGATATTCAAACGGGAGACAACCATGCGCGGTTTAACTTTCTTCTCCGGCGGAGCGCTCGTCGCGATCCTGGTTCAAACGGCCATCGCTCAGATGAATTCGGGTGTCATTCAGCTCAATCATGTCGGCGTCGCGGTCGCGGATATGGAGGAATCCATCGCCTTCTATACCGAAACGATGGGTTACGGGGAAGCGTTCCGCGTAACGAATGACGCAGGTGAGCCTGGCCTCGTATATCTGCGCGTGAGCGAGAGCACTTTCGTCGAACTGACGCGGGCGAACGACAACAATCCACCCGGACTCAGCCACTTCGGGATTCAGGTCGAAGGGATGGAAGCGGTCCGAGCGATGTACGAAGGCCGCGGCGCTGAGCCGACCGAGACGCGCCGGGGCAGCACGCAGGCGATTTTGTCGAACATCTTCGACCCGCAGGGCGTGCGCATCGAGCTCTCGGAGTATCCGCCCGATTCTCTGCAGGGCCAGGCGCTCGCGGGTGAGTGAAGCGCCTATTCTGTTTCTTCAGCGTCAAAGGATAGTACTTTCAAAGGCCCTGTGGCAGGCGTATTGGAGCGGCTGTTCTCAACGGGCACGCGACAGCAAGTCCGCCAGGCGGCTCAGTTCTTCCGACGCGGGTTCGCGCAGCAGGTCCGCCAGCGTTTGCAGTTCCTCCTGCGACTTGCCGGCGCGGAAGTCCGCGAGTGCCTGCGGGTCGTTTGCGGCCTCTGTGGCGCGGGTTTCGGCCAGCAAGCGCCAGCGGCTGCGCGATGGCCAGGCGGATGCCTCGTTGGCCGTGACGAGTGAGGCGGCGCCGGTTGCCGCTTCCCTTGCGCGGAAATCCTTGAGTACCTCGTCGAGCGTCTCGATACCGCAAATCGTGTGCATGACGCCGGTCACGCGGACCGTCGCAGAGAGCACCTCGTACAGACCCGAATCGCACTCGTTGTCATGAAACACAACATTGAAGCCGGGCGACAGCAGGTCGGCGAGATCCCGGGTGTTCTGCTGAGGCACCAGGCGGTCGAATGGCGAATGATAGAGGTGAATCCGGGCATCGCGGGCCGCAAGCGTCTCCGCCGGATCGACGATGTTCGTGAAGCTGTTGAGTTGAAGAATCGTCTTGAGCGTGTCGTACCGGGCGTCGCCGTCCAGCACACCGGCAATGAAGTCGCCGGCAAGGCCGTCGCCGTCGAATACTTCGCTACGCGCCAGGCCGGTGTCCGCGTACTCTACCAGGGGCGGCAGAATCCGATCCGTCAGGTAGCGCAGAATCGTATCGGAGTGTACGTAGCGGCACCAGGGATTGTCGTCGCAGCTGCCGTTCAGGTGTTGCAGCGAGCCGCGAAAGGTCTGATACAGGTTGTGCGGCGCACCGCCGCTGTAGAGTTCGCTCACGTGCACGCCGGTGCCGCCAACCTGGTTGGCCAGCCACACGCCGACGGCACTATGCCCGCCCTGCGAATAACCCACGATCGACACGTCGGTGTCCCGGGCCGGGTCGTGGAACGCCCGGTAGTCGTCGCCGGCCAGGACCGCAGCCACCATGTCGAGGGTGTTGTTGGCGACCCGGTTCGCCATCAAATAGGTCTCCGGTTGGTCGGTGCCATTGGCGACATTGCCGGCCGAACCGCCACGCCCCCAGTTGTCCGGGGAGACCACCAGGTAGCCGCGGCCGGCGATCAGATTCGCCAGCACTTGCCCGCCGCCCGTGGAGCTGAGCGAGCTCGGCGTCGAGCCGGTGGCGTGGCTCAGGATCACGACTCGGTCCTTCCGGTCGAAGCCGCCGGCCGAGGCGCTGGCCGAGCCGACATCCGGCATGGCGACGAGGCCCGTGAGGATGGACGGTTCTCCGTCCGGGTCCCGCGATGGGTAGGACACGCTGTGGGCAACCACGCCATAGGCCGCGCGGGCGGTCAACTCCCGCCACGACAGATCGGCGATCTGGCCGATGATCAGCGCCGCCACGGCGGCAAGAATGGGCGACTCGATGTCGCTCAACAGCGAATCGGTGATGTAGCGGACGAACAATTCGTCGACTTCGCTCCGTGGCAGCACCACGTGGTCAAGCACAGTCAGGGGCTCGCCTCCACCCTGGCGGGTGGAGAACTCAAGCTCGCCCCGGTAGCGGCGGCCGTCATCAGCCGTGGCGTCCACCGTGACACGGTAGGTCGAGACGTCGGCTAGCCCGCAAGCGAGTTTGTGATCGATGAGGTGGTTCGCATCGCCGGTGCTGAGATCGGTCAACGAACGACGCACGGCGACGCCGGTCGTCCCGCAACCGCCCGAGTACGTGAACTGCCAGTCGGGGACGCCGACATGAACGATGTTCAGGCCCCTTGTGGCCGGGTCGACGATAGCGCTCCGGGCAGGGATGGTATCCAGCAGCGTGAAGGCTTCGGGAAGTGGCATCGCAACGGGCGGGTTTCCGCCGTCCCCGCCGCCACCCCCACACGCGGCAGCCAGGAGCGCGAACCACAACAACAGCGGGACTTTGACCGAGACGCGGCGGCAAGTTGGCCGGTCGGGTGCCAGCCCTGACTGACGACAGCATCCGACTGCCATGGGCTGGATGCACGACAAATGTGGCCTCATTTTGAATTTGGGGTGGGTTCTTGCCCGGAGTTTACCGAATCCAGCGATGGGTCGGGTGTGAGAACCAACCGCCGAAGGGCGTCATCTATCCGCTTCCTGCTCCCTCAAGCGACCGGGCGAAGAAAGCCGTTATGCAACCGGCGTTTAGCCCGAGCGGCGCTTGAGCGGCAGCGCCCGCCGCGCACTTGAGGATACAGTCCCCGAACCGCCGCGCGGCTTCCGAGCGGCAGTATAGGAAGCACGAGGTAACAAATCAATGCAGGAGGATGCATGCATCAGGCGGGATCATTCACTCGGCCCGCACCGTCGGCGGTGCGGGTTTACACGTTACCGTTCCGCAGAGTCTTGGCGGTGGATGTGGACCTGATCGACTATCACTGACCGGAAGGGAGCGTTGACCATGAACGACATTGCAAATGATCGCGTCGGCCCGATGCTGAACCCGCCGCACCTGGGCGAACTGATCCGCGAGAGCATGGACGAGGTGGACTGGAACGTGACCGAGACGGCGGCGCGTCTCGGCTGCGAGCGCGGAACGCTGTCGCGCCTGCTGAACGGCAAGGCGGGCGTGTCCGCGAACATGGCGCTGGCGCTGGAGGATATCGGCTGGGGCACCGCCGATCACTGGATGCGGATGCAGGCGAGCTACGAACTTGCGCAGGCGCGCCGGGACCGAGCCGCCGCAAAACGGCGCGCGGCGTGGTCGAGGTGAAGGCGGCGCACGACGATGCCTGGCTGACGGCGGCGGGCGATCAGGTCAGCCTCTACCGGGGACCGCTACCGGCTGGTGCTGGTGACGAACACGCGAGATTTCGTTCTGGTATGGCAGGCCGGAAGCCGTGGTATCGTGACCGGCGTCCCGAGGGCATCCAGCCTTTCCGAATACGATGGAGGGAACTGTGGGCGCGGCTTTCCTGGCTGAAATTCACCTAACCAAACTAGCGGCTGCACGACGCCAACTTTGCGCCGCAATTCGCATGTTTTTTGCCGAGGAAGATGAACTTGCGATCCATACTGTCGCTTCGGCCGCATATAGGGTGATCTGCGATCTCAAGTCGCAACGAGGCCGTGACGAAGTGGGTGATTATTACTTAACCATGGTCTTTTACGCAGTTCGAGACTATCGGCGAGGAACGCTGCCGAGCTACCTCGCCGACGATGCCGAAACGATGAAGTGGATTCGTAAATTAGCAGAACAACTGCCAATAACGGCGTCTTCAAGGTACGAAGACATCAAAGTTTCGGTTTCTCCGGATATCGCGAAAGAATTCTGGGCAAAAAGAAATAAGGTTTCGAACTTCCTAAAACATGCGGATCGTGATGCGAGCGCCCACATTTCTACGGATGAGGTAGACAACTTGTTCTTGTTGATGCAGGCACAAGCCTCGTATCTCAATCTTGCCAGCGACGACTTTGAACCTGAGGGGCATGTTCTCTGGATTTACAACGCCGTGAATTCCGGGATGATCGAGGGCTTGCCGACGGAGTTACAGAAAATCGCGACGGACTTAGAGCACCTTTCCCGAAACGAGCGGTTGAAATGTTGTTCCCAGTTTTTGAACAAATTGAAGGAAGCATGGGGAGAAACATAGCTTTATCGAACTCGTCCTATTCATGGTTCATGAATACGTGGGCGAACCGCCAGCATAACGTAGGCAACAGCGGAAGCTGTCAACCGGCATGCCGTGGAAACAGGTGCGCCTCCGGGTCGCGGGGACCGGGTAGCGCGGCGATGTGCGCGCGCGCGGCGCTCGACAGCCAGACCGTGCGCGGCCCGGACTTCGAGTCCGGCAGGTGGATGCGCTTGCCCTTGATCCAGCCCCATTCGAGCGAGGCGATTTCGCCGAAGCGGCATCCGGTCAGCATCAGCAGGCGGACCATGGCGACGATGTGTGGGCAGTAGAACTCGTCACGGGTCAGCACGGTAGTGCAGGAAGCAGCCGCGGCGGCGTTTCGTCGAGGAAGCCGCGCGGCGGAGCGGGACAGAATGAGACGTAAGGCCCTGTAATTACTGGCGTTTCCTCGAAATCATGCGATGGCGGACGCTGGTAGGAAGTGCATCAACGATGCGTCGGGTGTGGTTGCAACCGCGGTTCAGCAACGCGCGCCTGTACTACGCTCATCTTGTAGGATATTGGAAAGTCAAATGTGCGGACTAAAGGCCCATGCAGTTGGCGTAGTAGGTGACGGTCGCCGGCCAGTCGGAGAAGATGCCGATAATTCCGACCTGCCTGGCGAGCACGTCGAGCATGACGTACCTGTCGCCGTCGTCGTCGACGATCCGGTCGACGGACCGATAGTAGTATTGGCCGTCCTCGGTCAGCGGTGCCGACCGCTCGAAGGTCCACGCGATGAGGTCGAGGCCCGCGGCCCTCGCAGCCCGCGCATAAGCCGAGGGCACGATCTCGCCATCGCTCTCGGTGACGAGCATCCACATCGGCGGTGCGATGACACGCACCCCCATCGCCGCAAGATCCGCCATGCTTGGCGAGAAGGTATCGGGATCGTTCGGGTCGAGCGGCGGGTCGCGACCGTCGCGGTCGTCGAGATAGACGGCCTGCCTGCCGAAGGCGGGCTCGTGCCCGATCCAGTAAAGTACGTCCTGCAAATCGAACGACTGCGCGAACACGTCTTCAGGCCGGACGCCCGCCGCCCTGTACTCGTCGATGAGTCGCTACGCGTAGTCCTGCTGCGTGTACGAGCCCTCGAACGGCATCTCGACGCCCGGCGCCTTGAGTTCGGGCGTCATTTTCACGCCGAGTTCGCTGAAAAGCGCGATGCTCTCGGCATGTGTCATGAGCGTCGCGTCGGCCGAGTACAGGTCCGTGCGCCAGGCGGCCGTGCCGTCCAGGTACTCGTCGACCGACGTCGCCCCGGGATTGAAGCCGTCCATTTTTGGTTTGAGCGTCCTGAACTCCGCAAGGGTGATGTCGCTCGTGCAACACCTCGCCGTCGCTGGACGCGGCCGGCCGGTTTCGACATCGACGGCGAGCGGGTCGAATGGCGTGAACGGCACGGAACATTTCGCGGCCAGCGGCGTTTGCAGAATATTCGTCGTCGTATGCAGATCGCATTGCGAATGACGGCATACCAGTTCCCGGTCCTTCGTGAACGTGACGTCGCACTCGACGATCCCGGCGCCCTGGCGCGCCGGCGGCCAGGTAAGACTCCCTCGTATGCTCAGCGAACAGTAGTGCCGCGCCGCGGTGACCGATCGAGAAGTCGGTCCTCTGGAACGGCCCGGACGCGCACTGCTCGAGTGTCGTCTTGAGCTGGCCGTCGGCCATCCGGTCGATGAGAAACGCCGGCCGCGGACCGAGTTGCACGGCCGCGTCCTGCGCACTCGCGAACGCAGGCCAAAGCGCGAACACTATCGATAGCTTGAGCGCGTTCCCCCGCACGGCGACTCCCCTTCCGATTCTGGCAAACACGTCGCTGTTCCCCCCACGACGCGACCTTCAGCTTGGCACGGCATCGCGCGCGTCTCCCGTCGATCACGAGTCGTTCTCGTATGGCGGTTACTCACTATTCCGCAATTGACGAACCCGCGCACTCAAATCCTGATATGCCGCCTGTTCCTGGCTGGATAACGTCCCGGTTAGCAGATCCCGGTTCTCGTAGGGATCGTCGATCAGATCGTAGAACTGTTCGAGTCCTTCGTGTCTCAGTAGCTTGTAGCGCGCGTCGCGAATGGCGTAGTTCGCATCCGCGACACCAGGATTCCCACCCAGGAATACGTCCGCATATATCCACTCTCGCGGGGATGGCGTGTCGGCGTCAGAGAGCGTACCGAAAAAACTGACCGAATCGGTCGTGATGTCATCCGGGACCGTAGCGGCCGGATCGTGCCGTTGTCACCGAGGAATTTGACGTACGTATTCTCCCGGACTGCCGGTTCGATGGATGCCAGGACGCGACCGATCTGCGAGTCCATCGCTTCGATCATGGCTTTCAATTAAGCAGCCGAATCTTCTGCTGCGATGGCATGACGGTCCGGCGCCGAGCAAGATCAATCGATCGCGAAGCAGTAAAACAACCCGACGCCGCCCCAGCTAACCAATTCCTCCTGGCTGCAGCCCGTCGTTGCGTGGGAGGAATTCCATGACATGTTGCCGTTGCCGACACGATCGGAATGACCGACCTGGGCGGCGCCCTCGTTGTTGCTGGTCCAGTTGTTGCAGGTGCGGTCTTCGCTGCCGGTAAACGCGCGACCATCGGGCTGTGAGCCGGTCAATATGTCGTGGCGTGTCGGCAGTGGGTCACCGATGCCGTTGACGAGTTCACCGTGCTCCGTCAGCGCGAATTCCTTCGTCATGTTGCTGCCGCGCCGCGCCTCCTCGAGCGTATCGCCGTGTATCTCGGACTTGACGAGCGGCCGGTTGAGCCGGCGTTGCAGGTAGTCGAGGAGCCTGGCTTTGGAATGGAACCAGGGTCCATCGCCAATCCGATCTCGTGCGTTCACGGCCGGCTGACCAGGCCGTGCCTGCATGCTGAGGTAAGCGCGCCAGGTCTTGTCGCCGGCGCCAACCGCGGCAGCAAGCGACTGGCAATGTGCATCCGCACCTTCCAGGCCACCAAGACTGCCGCCGTCCCCGATCGGTTCGCTGGTCACGAAGAACGTCATCAGGTTCGAGGGGATATCCTCCGAGTCCGGCACAGGTGCCGAGTTTTGCTGCGCTAAAGCCGTCTCGAACGCGGTGAAGACGACTAGTGCGACAACCAGTTTTGCCAGGCTGATATTGTTCATATGTGGCCTCAATCTATCGCGAAGCAGTAGAGCTTGCCGACACCATGCGTGATCGCTAAAGCGGTGTTGCTGCAGCCACGGGTACCATGCGATGAATTCCACGAGCCATCGCCGCCCCCGTTACGGTCCGGAAATCCGATCTGGGCATTCGGGCGGTTTGGTCCAAGCGGTGTTCCCATTCCCATTCCTCCCTGGGCCTGTCCGGGCTCCGGGTCTCTATTGCTCGTCCAGTTATCGCAGGTGTAGTCGTTGCCCGGCGGGTACGCGCGTCCGTCCAATAGAGAGCCGGTAAGGATCTCATGGCGATTGGTATAAGGCGTCGTCCGCACATACTCCCACACGTCATCCTGAGGATGTTTGTAGTCATTCAGCCCAGGCACAATCTGGCCTTTCTCCGTGAGCCCCGTTCGCTTCGTCAGGTTGCTGCCCATTCGTGCGAGTTCGATCGTATCTCCATGCAAATGAGCGACGTCGCGGGCGATCATGACGCCCTCGAAGTTATGCCAGGGACCCGTGCCGATACGATCGCGTGCATTGACGGCCGGTTCGCCGGGCCGGTCTTGCGTGCTGAGATACGCTTGCCATGTCCGGTCGCCTGCGCCGACATTTTCGGCAAGCGCCTGACAGTGCGTATCGGCGCCGGCCAATCCGCCGAGGTTGCCGCCGTCGCCGATCGGCTTGCCGGTGACGAAAAACGTCATCGGTGTGCCGCCGTCCATGCCGTGCTGTGCGAGCGCCGGCGGGGACGCCGTAGCACACAGCAACACGGTGGTCGCGAGGATCCGGGAGTTGGTCATGTATGCCTCCGTACTCTGGGATGTGCGGCAAATACTCACATTCGATCGTGGCAGCGAACGGCTCCGCCAGATACTCGGGATTTTCAAGAATGAAATCAAGGATGTTGCGTGTGCCGTCCGCGAGCCGGTGCCTCAGCTAGAGTTTAACTGACTCGTACAGGTACTGGTCATTACATAAAAGGCGGCGACGATAAGCATCCGCTATATCGATTCGGCGCGGTCAGTACCGGCTGAGATTTCAGACTATAATTTCGGAAATCCGCAGGTAGCTTATGCGGTGACAGAAGATTGACAGTCAGAAGGGGAATACGATGCGGCATCCAGTCATCTCGGTAGTTGCGGTAATCTTTGCGATCTCGACCCACCAGGCCATGTCGGCTCCGAACGTGCTGCTGATCCTGGCCGACGATATGGGCGTGGAGGCCTTGTCGGTCTATGGTCTGGGCAAGACCGCGCCCAAGACGGCAGCGTTGGAGGCAATCGCCGAAGAGGGCGTTGTCTTCAGGAATTTCTGGTCCCAGCCGGTTTGTTCGCCCACCCGCTCCACCATCATGACCGGTCGCTATGGCTTCAGAACCGGCGTCGGCAGACCCATCGCTCCCGCCGCCGACAGTGGCGGCTCCGGGCCGTTGCCGCCACCCCTGGCGAAACCGGCCGGGGCCCCCTACGAGGTTCCTGGAATGGGCCGCCGGGTAGAGAACCCCGTCAGCCTCGGGTTGCGGCCCAACGAATTCATGTTTCCCATGGCGCTGGACGCCGGTACGGGCGGCGCCTATCGAACCGCGGCCATCGGCAAATGGCATATGGCCGACAGGGACAACGGCTGGCTGGAGCATCCCAGACGGGCCGGCATCGATTTCTATTCGGCGATCATGCACGGCGAGGACTCGTACTTCACCTGGAGAAAGAATCTCAATGGTGAGGTCGTCAGGATGACCAACTATGGGGCCATCGACCGGGCGGACACCGCGATCGACTGGATCGAGGCGCAGGGCGATGAGCCCTGGTTCATGTGGCTGAGCTTCATTCTGCCGCATACGCCGCTGCACCTGCCGCCGCGGGAATTGCTGCAGTCCGATTACTCCGATCTGAGTCCGACCGACGAAACCGCGGGCAACCCAATTCGTTACTTCCATGCCATGATCGAGGCGATGGATACCTCCATCGGGCGCGTGCTGGATTCCATGGCGCCTGAAGTGCGGGCGAATACCTACGTCATTTTCATAGGTGACAACGGCACGGGTGGTGGCTCGATCACGGAGCCGTTTCAGAACGGCCGGGCCAAGGGCACTGTCTATCAGGGCGGCGTCAATGTGCCGCTGATCGTTTCGGGACCGGGCGTGGTAGAGGGTGGCGTATCCGAGGCGCTGATCAATTCCGTCGATCTGTACGCAACCCTGCTCGAGATGGCCGAAGCTGCCGAAGCCGTCCCGAGTCGTGTCCACCAGGACTCGGTGAGCTTTTTCCCGTACCTGGCGAGACCGGATATGCCGTCTCGTCGCGATTGGGTCTATGCGGATGTTTTCTCCGGCAGCTTCGCGGGTCTCCCGGACGCGAATTACACCATTCGCAACGAGCGCTACAAATTTCTCCGTCATGCGGGGAACGAGGAATTCTATGACCTCGGGGAGGATCCCTACGAACACGTGAACCTGCTGGCGGAGCAGTTGTCCGCCGAGCAGCAGGCACAGTATCAGTTGCTTAAGCGTCAGTTCGACGCATTGCGCGCCAGCGAGTCCTCGCAAGGCCGCTACAGCGTATCGCGATAGTGGCTGCCCGGATCGGTCACGGCGCCGAACGCGATCCGGGCGTGAGGATTGACGAATCGAAACTCCGTGACTGTCCCGGTCAGAGTGAGTCTCGCGCTTCGGTCGTACGCTGCTTGGCCGTAATTGACAACATGGAACCTGCTAGTCCGCGTTGATCGTATAGCTATGGGCCACCATACCGTCTCTATGCGTCGCGTCCTCCTCGCCCGGCAGGTACGTCTGCACGTAGTCCACGGTGACATCGTCGGGCGATACGCGCACGCGAAGGTAGCCGCCGCCGCCCACAACCGTGCCGTGAGTGTAGTTGTAGTTCTTGGCCGAGTTGGTCGCGTCGTACAGCCCACTGCGTGCAGGCACCGGTCCTTCCTGGTAGACGATGCCGTCCAGATCCTGCTTGACGTACAGGTGATCGTGGCCGTGGAAGTAGATCGTCGCGTTGTGGGCGACCAGCAGCTGGTGAATCGGCATCGCCCAGCCGGGGCGGGCCTCGTCGAACCCCCAGGTGCCGTCGAGGTTATATCCACCCATCTCCTTATACTTGACGGTCTCGATCCCGCCGCGCATCTGCCCGCGCATGTTCAGCCCGCCGATCAGGTTGTGCGAGAACACGAACTTGAATTCGGCATCGCTGTTTTCCAGCGCCGTTTTCAGCCACTCGTACTGCTCGCGCCCGAGTGTCACGGACCAGTCGCCGGCGAGCTCCGGCGGCTCGGGCTGGTACCAGTAAGGATCGAGCGCAATAAAAAGCGCATCTCCCCACTCAAATGCATAGTGAGCCTGGCGAAGCCCGACGAAGGGCTCGTGGCGGGTACTGCCGGTATAGAAACCGTTCGGTTCCGGATTCGGAAAATACGTCTTGCGCGCCAAGGTGCCCATCACGGCAAGGTTATTCGCCGTTCCGTCGAGGCGTCTGCCCCATTCCCCTTCATGGTTGCCGTTGACCAGGAACAGGGGTACCGAGTGGTTGACGATATCGAAATAGGAACGCATCAGATGAACGCGGCCGGTTATCTGACTTTCCGTAACGGGTCCTTCTCTGGCGTACCGATCGATAAAGAAGGTGTCGCCCAGATCGAGCATGAAATCGGGATTGTCGGCGAGCATCTTGTTGAGGCTCAATCTATAGGCTTCCGGATCGTTATTCTCGAGCATGTGCGGGTCGAACTGAACGACATAGGTGAACGTGCTGCCGGGTGGCCGTTGCGTGTGGAAAGAGTGCTCGGCGCGCGCACTGAAGTCTGCCGCGCCCGGTTCCCTGTAGCGCATGCGGTAGTAATACCGGGTGTTGGGCTCGAGCTCGTCGATGAGCACATGTACGGACTCGCCCGCGGCAAACGAGGTCGAGGCCGCCCTGCCGCTGTAGGACCCGGGCGCCGTGCCATATTCGTAGTACGCTTCCAGCGCCTTTACTGCCGCAGCGTTGATCGTAATCGCGGTGTCCGTCGGTCGGCCCAGCAGTTCCTGCGCTACGAAGAACGGGTCGTCGGTGCCCCGGGGATGATTTCCATACCCGGTAGTCGATCGCTGGGTAACGATTACCGAGGCGGGCTCCTGCACGGCTTCGTTGAACGGGAAGCTGCGCGGATCCCTGTACTCTTGCTGCTGACCGAATGCGGTCACAGTCACGATCGTCAATACGCCGAAAAGCCAACTGGTTTTCTGGATCACTGGAGTTACTCCTTATGGACTCGGCCCTGAGTAGCGGTGAGCTTCTTCAATCTCGCAGCCGAAGTTTGAGTTTACGGTCTGGTTTAGGCGCTGGTCATTACATACAAGGCGGCGCCTAGCCTTGAATGCACCCGTAGGTTTGTACGGTAACGCCGGGCACGAAAAGCCAGAACTTCTGCAGTTCGACCGGCTCGTCGAGCATCGACGCGTCGGTAATGGTCATGGTGTAGTTTAACCGGCTGCCGTCCGGGCTCGCGGTGAAACGCTCGACGAATTCGGCGGCTGGGTGGCCGCGCCGCCAGCGGGTTGTTATCGAAGTTAAGGCTGGAGTAGTAGGCCGGAGTCGCCGACGTGGAACTCCAGGCTCGAAAAATGCCCAGTTCCGGGGCCGATGTATCGCCCTCCTGTGCGTAGTTCGGCCCGGACTTGCCGACCACCTGGTCGGACCAGCGAGGCTCGACACGCGCATTGAAGACGATCTCCTCTCCGCCCGGCAGCAACAAGTTGGTTACGTAGATTTCGTTGCGACCTCGAACCGACGGGAGTCCGGCGATTCTTACCTGGTCACCGATCCTGAGCCGATCCCTCGAGATCTCGTTCTTACGCATCATGCTCATGGACAGTGTCTCGACGTTCCAGAGAACCTCCTGTCCGTCCTCGTTCGTCGCCATAACGTCGAATAGAACGTGGGGATTTCTCCAGGTGATGTCGCTGATCACGCCCTCGATCTCGGCGTCACCTTGATTATCGAACTGTGCGGAGATGCCGTGATGGGCGATCGCCGAAACCGGGATTGCCGATAGCCAGATCAGGAAACTTCGGGCGAGGGCGCCAAAACGCGATTTCATGATGTGTGACCTCCCTGAATGCACTATTGAACCCTGTCCGTGTCGGACTTAACGCTCGTCCCGCCGTCCAAAGAGCCCGGAAAAGAAGCTGTTCACGGGGCTGTTCGCCATTCGTTCGGCGCGTTCAGTATCGTATCTTTTCTTCAGTTCGCGGTATCCACGACGAGCGTGTTGCCTTCCCAGTGCCCGATCGAGTGACCGGTGACGAATCGCTCGCCGGGGTCCGGATGACCGCGGCCGTCCATATGGATGGTTCGTACCTCGTCGAACCATTCGCTTTGGAAGATGATTGCGTCGTCCTGCCGGCTGAGGTCTATTTCCATGAGATACAGGCCGGTGGAGACCAGCGCGGCGGGTGTCGGCCGCCCGACACAGGTCGATTCGGGGTTCTCACTGGACAGAGGATCGAACGCCGCCTGATGTGCGGACAGGGGCGGGACAACAATGAGGGCCGCAGCGACCGTTGCCATGAATCTGATGATATTCATTCTGGATACATACTCCGTGTTGCAAATCAATTATGCAGAATCTGGACGCGCGCGTAACGCGCGGTCTCGTGAGTTTCGGCCGGGATAATATCTATATACTCCGGCTACTCCCGATATTTGCCTAAAGGGTGATTGTTCCTTCCAGATAGGGTGCGGCATGGCCGCCAATCGAGACCCGGTCGCCCTTGAGCGCGCACCAGAGTGCACCGCCGCGCGACGAAACCTGGCGGGCGAAAAGCTCCGTCTTGCCGAGGCGCCCGGCCCAATAAGGGATCAGGATGCAATGGGCGGAACCGGTTACCGGGTCTTCGTCGATGCCGGCGGCTGGCGCAAAGAATCGTGAGACGAAATCGCAGTCCGTGCCCGGCGCCGGGGGGTATCGCGGGGGAGACGCGCCAGGCGCTCGAGAACATCAAAGCGAGTCTCGAACGTCATGGCTCGCATTTTTATTCTTCTCGCTGCGTTGCCTTTCGCGCCCCTCTCATTGGCTCATCATTCGGTCTCGGCACTGTACGACTACGAGAACATTGGCGAACTCGAGGGAACGGTCAAATCCCTGGCTTGGATAAACCCGCATATACACCTCACCATCGAGCGCATTGCCGAGAACGGCGAGCCGGAGCTCTGGGAGCTGGAAGGAAGTGCCGTCAATCTTCTGCAACGCCGGGGGATCGGCGCTGACATCCTCAAAGTGGGCGATCGAGTGATCGCGGCCACGGTCGATGAGGGCAAAGGCATTTTCGGTGTGTGGAGGCCGATCGAGAAACCCAACACGGATTCCGGCAGCGGCATTCCGCCATGGTCGCTGACCGAAGCCGCCCTGGCGGCGTATAGAGCGTTCGACCCGTTGACCGATGATCCGGCGTTGTCCTGCGTGCAGGCGGGTATGCCCGTTATCCTGGATACGCCCTATCCGGTGGAGTTCGTTGACAGTGGCGATGATATTGTGATTCGCATCGAGGAGTGGGACGGCGTGCGTACCATCCACCTGAATACGAATGACGCCGAGGCGCACGAGGCGTCGCCCATGGGGTACTCGGTTGGGCGTTGGGACGGCAATACGCTCGTGGTCACGACGAATAACATCAGTTATCCCTATTTCGATGACCTGGGGACTCCCCAAAGTGGAGCGCTGCAGATCACCGAGCGGTACTCCTTGAGTGAAGACAACAGCCGCCTGGACTGGGAAGCAACGGCCACCGACCCGGAGATCTTTACGGAGCCGCCCGTGCTCAGAGGCTACATGGCGTGGTCGCCCAGCGAAGAGGTCAAGCCGTTCAATTGCACGATTCCCGCATGACGTTTCGACTTGTCCTCTAGCGCAGGATCACCTCGATGGGCTCGCCGCAGTGCTTTCACCGGAGCAAGGCATGAAATCGATGTAGAGTTCTACAAGGTCGAGCCGAACCAGAAGGTAGGCACGGTGAAGGTCCGATGCACGGCCCTGGACGACGAGCGCACCAAGGTTGAAGTGACGTACAAGTACCTGGCCCTTTCTACGGCCGGGGAAGATTTCATCTCCGGATTCAGCGTGTCAGCCTACGACGGGTTCATCGGCGAGTGGCAGACACTCCTGACGAACTACTTCGCATCGCGGCGCTAGCTGGCTTCGGTGATTTAGAACCGCGAGCCGCACGGGCGGACATCGTCATGCTCAACGTTCCGTGGAGTGTTGCCGAGGAAGTGGTGCGTGGCCTCGGTGATTTATCCGACAAGATCATCATCGACCCGATAAATCCCCACGCGCATGTGGTAGAGGGACTGTACCTGCTCCGCACGAATGCCAGGGACCTCTCTATGGACCACTTCGATTTCCACTTTCAACGGCGCGAGATTGCGGTACCACAGACGATTCGATAACCGCGCGATTACGCCGCGCGCCGTTGCGCGGGGTCTTGCCTGAAGAAGCCGGCGAGCTGCGCGTAGAGCGCCGGATATTCGGTGCGGAACGTGCCGGGGACGTCGAAGAACATCTCGGCGCACACTGCGAAGAACTCCGCCGGTTCCTCGGCCGCATAGGGGTCGAGCCACGGCTCCTCGCCACGGTCGAGTCGCCGGGTCAGGTCATCATAGGCGGCCTGAAAGGACTCGACCCATTCACCGGCGCGCATGCCGCGATGCAGCGGCGGTAGCCCGTTTATGTCGCCTTCCAGAAGATCCAGCTTGTGAGCGCACTCGTGTGCAACCACGTCATAACCGTCCCCGCGTCCGCTCGCTTCGACCTCCTGCCAGGCCAGAATCACGGGTCCCTGTTCCCATGCCTCACCGCTCAGGACCTCATCCCGCGTGTGCACGACGCCCGCCTCGTCAACGTGCTCGCGGTCTCTGACCAGGAACTCCCGTGGATAGACGATCACCGAGACAAAACCGTTGTAGTAGTCGAGACCGAGTTCGAGGATGGGCCGGCACGCCAGCGCGGCGATGCGCACGCGCATCGCATCGTCGAGCTCCAATCCCCTGGCTGGCTCCAGGATCTTCTCGTGGAGAAAGAGCAACGCCAGCGAGCGCAGTCGATCCAACTCCTCCGCATCGAGCTGTGACAGCGCGGGAATGTCGGTGACCGTCTGTTGCCAGACCTTGTACGGAATCGCGTTACGCGCCAGGATTCGCCGCCGCCGCCAGCTTCTCAAGATTCCGAACATGGGCAGATGATAGCCGTGAACTGTGGCTGAGCGACGACCGGCGTCGCGGGTGATGTCGCCGCCGTCGGCCGCTTTGAAGCGCCGGTCGTTGCCGGGGTCCCGGGCCTGGCAACGGACAAGTCGATATTCGTCATTTCGGGCCTGGTACCGAACCGCAACAGCCATCCCCTCAACCCCGAGGATGTTATTGTCCCGTCAGCAAAACATGCGCCTAAAATTCAGGTTGATTGGTATTCCCGTAAGCGTTAATCTCGAAGCATGAAAACGACAATTGATATTCCAGAAAAAGAGCTTTCGGATGCCATCCGGTTTACCGGCGCGAAGACAAAGCGCGAAGCGGTGGTTGGCGCGATCACGGATTTCAACCGGAGAAAACGTATGGCCGAACTGGCCCGATACGCCGGAACATGCGCCAATCTGATTACCCCGGAAGAACTTCAGTCCGCGCGCCGACACGACTGAACGTGATTCTTGTCGATACGTCGTCGTGGATACATTTGCTTCGCCCGGATGGCGACCCAGTGGTTCGTAGCCGCGTTGAAACTGCGCTGACAAGTGGGGAGGCGTGTTGGTGCCAGATGGTGCAACTGGAACTGTGGAACGGCGCCCGCGGCGACCACGAGAAGAAGGTGCTGCGGGACTTCTCCCATGCCCTCCCGGAACTGCCGATCAACGACGAGGTCTGGCGGACATCCTACGATTTGGCGCGACGAGCCCGAGCGCGGGGCGTTACCGTGCCGGCGACCGATGTGGTGATTGCCGCATGTGCTCGCCACCACGGCGCCAGCATCGAAACCGCCGACAAGGATTTTCATCTGCTGGAAACCGTTGTTTAAGCGTCCGGCGGTCCGGAGTCGCAGTGGGCCTCTTCCGCGAGAGCGCCCTATGCTAGGATGGTCAGGCGTATCCAGGAGGGTGAAGAGTATGAAATGTCTCTACTATCTCACACCAGCCTTAAAGAGCGCTCATACCATATCGGACGATTTGCATGCCGTCGGGGTCAAGGATTGGTATATCCATGTCATCAGCAAGGATGAAGCCGGGCTGCAAAAGAGTCGCATCCACTCCAGCAACTACATAGAAACACTGGATATCATCCGTTCCGGACTCTCCGGCGCCTTCGCCGGGTTCTCGGTCGGCTTGATCGGTGCCGTGGTATTGGCGTCGCTGCAACCCTTCGGCCCGAATGTGCCGGGCGCTGCCTATGCCGGCGTCGTGGCTCTTGCGACCCTGTTCGGGGCGTGGCTGGGCGGCCTGATTGGTGTATCCACCGAAAACAGCAAGTTGGCGCCGTTCCACGACGACATCCAGGACGGCAAGTATCTGTTTTTGATTTACGCCCGAAAAGGCATGGGCGAGGTCATCAAGGCCATGATGCGCAAGAGACACCCGGAATCGGAGCATGTCGCGACCGATCGGCATTTCGTCAATCCATTTGGTGTCTTGAGGCGAAAGGATCATTCGGCGCATCCGACGTCGGGATAGTTGCCTGCTCCCACTGAGTGGCTCTCGCGGACGTGAGCTGCCATGTCGACGGCTGGGTCGATCCGCCGTCACCGCGTCATCGACAGGCACGGAAGCTGAACGATGATCAGCCCATGATGAAGCGCTCGAGCTGCTTGATCAGAGCTTCCTGATCCTCCATGACGGCCTTGACCAGATCGCCGATCGATACCACACCGATCACGCCGGAATCGTCGGTCACCGGCAAGTGGCGAATGTACTTCTCAGTCATCATCGACAGGCCCTGCTGGA
Organism: Candidatus Rariloculaceae bacterium; assembly: GCA_965237785.1. GTDB lineage: Bacteria > Pseudomonadota > Gammaproteobacteria > Steroidobacterales > Rariloculaceae > UBA6522. The sequence continues at coordinate 1,892,167 of OZ250159.1, read as the reverse complement.
CAGTGGCGTCGGGGGAGATCGTGAGCACCGGGGCGCTCATCACGGCCTCCACCGGCGTGTCCCGCGAACGGAGCCCCTGAAGGATGACCTTGCGCGAGTAATCGCGTTCGGAGAAGAAGCCGACGAGTTGGTCGTCCTTCATGACGAGCAGGGCGCCCACACCGTGCTCGGCCATGCGGCGTATGGCGTCGAGCACGGTTTCGTCCGGAGCAGCAAACCAGATGGCCGTGCCTTTCTTGCGGAGAATGTCGCGGATGTTGTGCATAGTGCTCCTGCCTGTTCAACTTCAACCTATTGTATGCGCAGCGGAGTTCGCAGCAACCGAACGCACGTCTCGTCCTCGCCGTCGACCTCAAGCACGGCACACAAGGTAATGTTCGCTGTGATCTCCCTCATGGTTGTCCATACCGGGTTTCGTGAGGATTTGCGGTTTGGAGCCGTACCTGCTGCGGATATAACGGTCCGACTCTTTGTCGTGCCATGTGAGGTTGAAGGCGGCGTTTTGCAGGGAAAAGACCATCCGCGAATACGGCAGCTTGTCGTGAATGCCATGCACCGCCGAGATCTCCGAATACAGAAAATCACCCATGAAAAAATGCTCCGACAATCGTTCACGGCCAAAATCCTCCAATGCCGCCAGCATCTTGTTGTTTGGCGCCGGCACCATCTTGTATGGCCCCGGCATCGCGGATTTTCGCTGCTCGTTGGCGAACCGGCTGAGCGCACGGACGTGGATTCCGATGATCCATGCAGGCAGATCCAAATCGGGTTTTCGACCGCGAGCAGCGGTGTTCATATCCGGCAATAATACCGGCATTTATTGGTTAGATTAATCGCCAATAAATCATTTAACCTTCTTATTATAATAGTTGAAATCCGGCACAATAACCGGCATTATGTGCGGCGATATGACGCCATTTTCCATGGAACCGATGTTGCCCCGCGATAGCCAGGCCGGCCTGACCGATCTCGCCGTCAAACTCGTCGCAAGAGCTAGCCACCTTGCTGGCCAGATTCATTGGACGGTCCGGGAGAGCATCGGCGATCTCGTGCGCTCAATGAATTGCTATTACTCGAATCTCATTGAGGGGCACAACACGCACCCGCGCGATATCGATGCGGCGTTGGCGGACGACTATTCCCCGGACCCGCAAAAGCGCATTTTGCAACGTGAAGCTCGAGCGCATATCGAGGTTCAGCGTTTGATCGACTGCGGCGACGACCCTGAAGAGTCCCCGACTTCGACGACGTACATTCAATGGATTCACGAGGAATTCAGCCGCCGGTTACCGGACGAATTGCTGTGGGTTGAAAACCCGGATACCGGCGCACGCGTGGGGGTCGTACCGGGCGAATTTCGCGACGGTGAAGTGCAGGTAGGATCCCACGTGCCACCGCTGGCTGCCGATCTGCCACTTTTTCTGAATCGTTTTCAGGCCGCGTACGACAATAGACGCCTGTCGGCGCCGCAAGCCATCATTGCCGTCGCGGCTGCGCACCATCGCTTCTTGTGGATACATCCGTTCTACGACGGTAACGGACGTGTCGCGCGGCTTATGGCCCACGCCATGCTGCTGCATTGTGGGGTAGGTGGCAGTATCTGGTCGGTTGCACGCGGGTTTGCCCGCAACTCGGTCCAATACAAGGCCGGGCTCGCGAACGCAGATGCGCCCAGGCAGGGAGACTACGATGGACGAGGCGCATTGTCCGCCACGCAACTGGAGGCATTTTGTTCGTTCTTCCTGCGCGTGTGTATCGACCAGGTCGAAATCATGGAATCGTTGCTGCAACCCGGCGAGCTGTTGCGTCGAATGAAGTTGTATGCCGATGACGAACAAGCAGCCGGCCGACTACCGTCCCGATCCATGGCATTGCTTCGTGAGGCGCTGCTGATGGGCGAGGTCGCACGGGGTCGAGCGCCGGAAATTACGGGTTACCGAGAACGTAGGGCGCGTGAAATTCTTTCAACGCTGCTAATGAAGGGTTTGTTGGTTTCGAAAGGACCCCGAGCACCTGTACGCCTTGGGTTTCCGCTCGATGTGGTTGAGCGTTGGTTCCCACGACTGTATCCCGTGGATTGAGGCGCTGGGCTATGAAGGTGCTGCGGGACTTCTCCCGTGCCCTCCCGACCCCGGCGCAATGATCCCTCTGGTCGAGGCGCACCGAACGGCGGTCACAACCCGCTGGACCGGCCGACAGCGTGCTGCTATGTTTTCACGGAGCTATTCAGGGGTGGGGAACACACCCATCGACCGACACGGGGGAGATAACCATGTTGCATTCCGAACCAACCGTACGCGCCCGATGCTTCCGAGCCGCAGCCTTGTGGCTGATCTGCTTTCCGGGGCTCGCCCTGGGACAGAGCACGTTCACCCACGTGCACCTGAGGGTGCCCGACGCATGGGCGGCCGCGCACTGGTACCACACGCTCGTGGACGGCAACCTCAGGGTAGCAGGGGAGAGCGGTATGGGCGCCGTGCGCCAGGCGAACGGTTCCATCAGCACCATGTTCGACGAGCCGCAGGGCAGGTCCGCGCTGCCCAGCGCCGGCAGCGCGATCGATCATTTCGGTTTCACCGTGGACGACGTGGATGCGACCGTGGAGAAGGCGAGGAGCATGGGTGCGACGATCGATACCGAGCCGCGGGACGGCACCACGGTAGCCAGGATCGCCTATATCGTGGATCCGTGGGGCACGCGAATGGAACTGCTCGAGGATCCCGACTATCCGGGCATGAACCACGTGCACCTGATGGTGAACGACGCGGACGAGGTGCGGGACTGGTTCCTGGAGATCTTCGGCGGGGAATTCGTGCCTGAGCGGGGTGGCGACAGGTATCACGGCGTACGCTATGAGAATATCTGGCTCCACATCTCCGAGGTGGCGGAGGAGATGGCGCCGAGTCGCACCCGGTCGCTGGATCACTTCGGCTTTCGGATCGCCGAGGATTTGCCCGTTTTCGCGGAGCGCATTGCAGCGACCGGCTATCCGCCGTACCTCATCAGGCCCAATCCACCCGGTTCGGACTTGCTGTGGTTCGAGGGTCCCGGCGGAATCCACATCGAGATTTCCTCCAGCGCGAATGCTCCTCCCAGATAGGGGGGCGTACGGAACTTGGCAACGGCTTGGCTCGGCACCGCGCATAGGCAATCGGCACCGAGTCAGCGACCAGCGTCGCCCAAAGCCGGCTCAGACTACCGCGACGCGCCTTGTATCTCCATCATCGGTCCAGGTTACGACCGGTATAAGGGCTTCTTCGGCCCCTGGACTCAGTTTGCGCAGCGAAGCCACAAAGGCTGCCGCGACGGGGGAGACGTCTTCCCTGGCAAGTCCGACCAGCCAGTTGCGCGCATCTACCCATGCGCTCAGGTCCGAGAGCACGTCCTCGTGCAGGTCTCGAATCTCGCTCAACCGTGCTTCATCGAGTTGCTCAGCGTCGTTGTCGACGGACTGGCCTATGCGGTCCAGTTGGCGCCAGTGCTTGAGAAAGCTGGCCAACTCATCGGCGCGCTCACCAATCCCGCGAACGAGATACAGGACGTGGCGCTGAGTTTTCGACAGCCGGGTGCCCCTGATACCGAGGTTTCTCCTTATTCGTAGCCTGGAGTCGTCGCGCCAGGCAAAAAACAGGTCGACGATGTCGTGTTTCGTCGCGTCGGCCAGCCGGGTGAGTGCCCTGTCGGCCCATGGAATTCGGCGATAGGACTTCAGTTGCTCGTCGATCGCGACGCGGACGATCTCGTCCACGTCTTTCTCGGCTATTTCCAAAAATTCGTCCCGAGATAGCGCAAACGCGGTGTCGACCGTCACGCTGCGCTGGCCTTCGTCGGAGGCACCAAATTCACCGTCGATCTCCGTGATGCGCTCGGCTACGCCGTCAGAGATGAACCCGGCATCCTCAAGACTCCTGAGGTATTGACGCAATTCCTTCGGCTTCATGTTCTTGTCGGTGTAGTTCAACTGCACGGCAAAGGCATCGGGTGCGTCCGGTGCCGTTATGAAATTCATCAGGCTGCTGACCCGCATCGACTGACCTTCGCCGAAGGCGACGTGCGCTTCGGAAACTTCACCTTCCGCCTCGAAGATGTTGATCTGTCCGCCGACAGCGTGCTCGGCCTTGAGTTTCGTTGACAGGGCGCGGCGAGAGGCGATTTCACGCCCGAAAAGGTTGAACGTGAGTCCGGAAGTCACCTTGCGTTCGAACATACGTTTGAAGACGCAGCTTTCCAGAGTGATCGCGTCGTTTTCGTCGTCCATCCCGGCCGTCATCGCATCGGCGAAATCCCCGGTCAGCATCTTGCGGTAGAGCGTCTTCCCATCCTTGTCCCGGGGGTTCAAACGGAACCGCAATAGCGTCCTGGCGGCGTGGCTTTTGGTAACGGCACGTCCGTACTTTATGGCGAGGCGCTCCTTCTCCGTGGCGTCCACGGCGGTCGCGATTCGCCCTTCCAGCGCGCGATATCGGGCAAGGAGATTCTTGAGGGGAGCCATGCAACGTTCCGCAGTGGCGTCCAAATCGTCGAATACGTTTGCGGGGCCTTCTGCGAACCGGGCAAGGGCCTCAGCTATCGGCTTCGTTTCGTCGCGCAACGCGATTTTCAGGTCCCTGAGCAGGTCTTTGTTCAGGTCGTCGAGTGCCTCGCCGATATTTCTGCCGGCTAACGCTGCTAACTCATCGCGATGCTCCGGTGGGATAGGGATCGGCATGGCGTGCAACACGCCGTTGATCAACTCGTCGGTCTCGCCATCCAGGAGAGCGGCCCAGTTTTCCGTTCCGGCGCCCGCCGATTCCACAATCGCGTCGATCAGGGAGTTGACAAACCGCCTGGCGGCGCGCTCGCCGCCGCCGGCCAAACCGTCCGCCAAGGCGCGCACAGAGGGGTCCGATGTCTTCAATCGCTTCCTGAGCTTGTCTCGCAAGAGGGCGCCTGGCTGGGAGTAGGTCTTTACGATGCCGTCAAGCCGATCGGGCACGGCCGCGACTTGTTCCATCAACGGAGCGACGGCCTGGCGCAATCCCCTGATCCTGACCTCCGCGCCGATCGACAGCGATCGAGCACCTCGTTTCTTCCGTGACTCTGTCAGCCACACGCGCAATTGACCCCCGCGAGCGCGGCCGATGCTGAACCTGAACTCGCCGGTCCTGACCCAATCCAGTGTGTAACCGGCGTCCGCTTTCAGTCTCATTGCGACGGCACAGCCCACTGCGTCGAGGGACTGCATCCACGACTGACCCGCTTTCAACCTGGCGCCAAACCGCACTTTCCCGGAAGTGGTGAGCCTTGCCGACTTGAAGTTCCCGGAGTCCAGCAGCGATTCGGGGTCGTTCAGTTGAGCGATGACCGGCAGGTCACGACTCAGGGCTTCAAGAACGCGGGTGTGATCGGCGTGGGAGAATTTCGCGAGCAGGCGGCCCTGGCCCGATCGCTGGCCGGATACGGAGACGCGGCCGAAGGAAAACGGTGCCTTCAGGCCGCCGGCGATGCCGAGCGCGCCCCTGAAATCGTAGCTTGGTCCGGGCAGAATCTTGACGGTTGCTTGGCCGCTGCCTTTCAAGGTGAGCGTCACCGTCCCGGAGTCGGGCAATTTTCCTTCACGTGCCGATTTGCAGGACCAGGCGATGCCCTTGGAGGGAATATCCGCGGCTGGGCCAGCGAGTTGGCGCAGTTGCTCAGAAGGCTCAAGTGATTCCGCGGTGCGCTCGACAAAGTCCTTGAGCGCTTGAAACTCGAGATCCGGTAGCAGCGCCTGGAGCATGGTCGACAGCTTTGGCTGATCGTCGGCAAGCGCCTTGGCCAATTCTTCGATCAGATTGGCGTTTGCGATCTCGTCTAGTTTGTCTGCGACATGTACTTGGAGGTCGAGCGTCTTTCCCGAGACGGAGACGAGGAAACTGGACATGTTGATACTGCTGCTGGGGCGAATTGCCGCTTAATAACTATGGGACAGCCTTAGGCCGCTATTGGGGTATCCACCGCGGCACATGGCATTGTCGCGGCATAGCTTACAGCGAATCTCGCGGCAGGTATCGGCATTTCATCTGTTCGGCGGGAATCGCAACCTTCGGTTGAAGGATGAGTGATCACCTGCGAGACGGACATCTTCCGCTGGAAGTCCTGCGAAGGGAGTACAGCGGACCAACGGTTCCACGAAGAACTGCGCCTTTCGCGGGAGTTCGGCAGTGAATACGCAGCGTACACGGAACAGGTAGGCCGCTGGCTCCCCCGGTGGCCGCGCACGCCACGCAGCTGACGTCACGGCGCTTCGGCAACGCATCAAGGGCGCAAATCCATGCGAATCCACCGGATTTGGGCTCTTCCCAAGATTTCCAATATCGAGAAGCTCGTGTTCGTACCCACCGAGGCAAACATACCGATCGTTGAGGCAGGGCGCACAGTGCCATAAGCTGAGCCGGGTTTCGGTTCCGCATGCCGCGCCCGCAACAATTCATATTGACCGATAAACACCAAACTCTGTACAGCTATCCTGTACATTTGAAGGGCGTTGTGATGATTCACGAGACCAGCTATTCGAAGGCGCGACAATCGCTCGCGTCGCTGATGGACCAGGTAACGGATACCCGGGAACCGGTGTTGATCCGCCGGCGTGGAAGAGAACCTGTCGCCCTGATCGCTGCGGACGAACTTGCCGGTTGGCTTGAGACGGCCTACTTGTTGCGCTCACCCAAGAATGCCCGGCGCTTGCTGGAAGCCAGCCGTCGCGCCGCCGACAAGGAAGGACAACCGGCAGATGTCGACGAACTTCGCACTCGCTTGGGTTTGGCGAACCTGTGAGGGGAAGTCAGCCGCGTCAAGCGGTGATGGACCCTAATTTCCTGGAAGACCTGCAGTACTGGACTCGAACTGACCGCAAGCGGGCATCGCGAACGCTCCGACTGGTCGATGACGTACTTCGGGACCCATTCACGGGGCAAGGAAAGCCGGAGCCACTACGAGGTGAACTCAGCGGAAAGCGGTCGAGGCGCATTGACCAGGAGCACCGACTCGTTTATCAGGTTGAAGAGACCCGCGTATATTTCCTCGCTGCGCGCTACCACTATTGATGCCTTTGGTGTCATCCAGAATGAGCGCGATTTGGATGTACGGCAGCACGCACGACTACCTTGAGGAGATTCGCGGTAGGTGATTACGGTGGTCGCCGACCCGATATGCGGCAGCAGCGTCACGTTGTCCAACGTGCGTAGCGCGTCCGGGACTCGGTCGGTCACCGTTGGCTATTGTTCCAGGGGGACGGATTCCGCGGCGGGGAGGCCGAGCCGGACCTCGACGCGCGCCACCCGTTCGCCCAACAGCCCGATATCGGCTCGAATGTTGGCCATCTCCGTGCGCACGGCGGCGAAGTTTTCCCGCATGTCCGTGCGTACGTCCGCCATCTCGGCGCGAAGCGTCGCATGCCCGTCCCGCATATCCGCGCGCACCTCCGCGATCTCGACGCGAAGCGTCGAATGCTCGTCGCGCATATCCGCGCGTAAGGAATTCTGCGAAGCGATCGTGAGGGCGGCCAATGCCACTCCCACGCCGATGATCGTATACATTTCCCTGTTCATGAGCGCCTCTGACCCAAGCACCAAGATTACCACGAATGTCCTCCGTCCCGGCGTTACCGGCAAGGCGGGACTCTCGCCGGAACGCGGCTATTCGGGCGGATGCCGCGTGGGCCGGGACGCAGTTGTACTGCACGATCCGGCTCAGCGCCCGGCGAAGAAGGCAGTGGCTGTCTTGGTATTCCCGGGACGCTTCTCCCACAGACCGCGCGATGACTTGTCGAGACGTCGTTTGGATTTATTCCGTATGTACTACGGCGCAGAAATCGAGTTGTCCCCAACCGACGCTACAATGTCCGCACTCACTCCCATGGACACCCGCACCCCCCAACAACGCCGGCGCATCATGCAAGCCGTCAAGAGCCGCGACACGAAGCCGGAGATGGTCGTCCGGCGTTGCCTGCACGCCATGGGATACCGCTATCGGCTGCATCGCAAGGATCTGCCCGGAAGGCCGGATATCGTATTCGCCGGCCGCCGCAAGGCGATCTTCGTGCACGGCTGCTTCTGGCACCGCCACGGATGCGCCAGGGGGCAGCTCCCCAAATCCAGGCTCGATTACTGGAAACCGAAGTTGGACGAGAACGTCATTCGCGATAAGACTAGACTGGAGGAGCTCGAAGACCTCGGGTGGCAGACGCTCGTGGTCTGGCAGTGCGAGCTTGAGGACATGGAAGCCCTGGCTGCCAAGCTACAAGATTTTGTGGGCGAACGGCGACGGGCGATCGATATCTAGGGTTTCCGTGCTAACATCGGACAGCGGCCGGGACGCATGCTAACGGCCGGAGCGAGGGAAGAACCGGGTATGCGGCCCATCGGGATCGATCTATTTTCAGGTGCGGGCGGACTGAGTCTCGGGTTCGAACAGGCCGGGTTTGACATCGCCGCGGCCGTGGAGATCGATCCGGTTCATTGCGCTGTACACCATTTCAATTTTCCCGACACCGCCGTGCTCCCACGTTCGGTCGATAACCTTTCGGCGACCGAGATCAGGGACGCAGCCTCGATCGGCGATCGGTCCGTCGATTGCGTGTTCGGCGGCGCGCCCTGCCAGGGGTTCTCCATGATCGGCCATCGCGCGCTGGACGATCCGCGCAACGGGTTGGTGCGTCACTTCGTGCGCCTTGTGGCGGAATTGAAGGCCAGGTCCTTTGTTTTCGAAAACGTCAAGGGCCTCACGGTCGGTAAACACAGATCGTTTCTCGAAGAATTGGTGGCCGAATTCGAGGATGCTGGGTACGCGGTACGGCTACCCTGGAAAGTGCTTAGCGCCGCGAACTACGGCACGCCGCAGTCGCGCGAACGATTGATCCTTCTAGGTGCGCGCGCAGGGGAACCCATTCCCGGCTATCCTGAGTCCACGACCCAGATTGCAGGGCGCCAGAGGAGTCTCGTCGGGTTGCCGGATAGCCCGACATGCGGCGATGCGCTGGGGGACCTGCCGGACGCCGATCGCTATCCCGCGCTTCTTCGCGAGGACGAGACCGAATCGAGTGCGTTCGGCAAGCCATCGGCATTCGCGAGCGAGATGCGCAGCCTGTCCAACGGCGCATGGCACTTCGGCTATGTAAGGAATTGGGACCGAGCCATCCTCACGTCCAGCGCCAGGACTCGGCATACCGAGATTTCGAGACGCCGATTCGCCGAAACGTTACCCGGAACGGTGGAACCGATCAGCCGGTTCTTCAAACTCGACGTACGCGGAGTGTCCAACACGCTGCGCGCCGGTACCGACGGTGCGCGTGGGGCATTCACGAGCCCCCGGCCGATTCACTACCGTTATGATCGCTGCATTACGGTGCGAGAGATGGCGAGGCTCCACGGCTTCCCCGATTGGTTCCGTCTGCATGCAACCAAATGGCACGGTGCGCGGCAGATCGGAAACGCTGTACCGCCGCCGCTAGCCAGGGCGATCGCCGCCGAGGTAGCGATATCCCTGGGGATAACTCCGACCCGCCCGCATGGCGCGATCAGCCTCGGCGATCCGGGACTTCTAAGGCTCGATAGTTCAAGCGCGGCTGCGTATTTCGGAGTGGACCCCCTCCCGAGCAGGCGCGATCGGAAGAGCGGAGCGAAAAAGCGCAGACAGATGGATATCGAAGCGGAGCGCCTCGCGACAGCAGGTGTCCATGGCTGAAGAGGTCAGCCGCTACGATGCCCTCATCGAAATGATCTTCTTCGATCATTATCGCGAGGGCGAAAGCGAATTTGTGTTCGAGAGGGCCGAATTGGAATCCGCGGCGGAGACTCTCGGCATCGATCTGCCGAAAAACCTGGGCGATGTAATCTATTCCTATCGGTTCCGCAAAGACTTGCCGGAGCCGGTCACCGCGACGCAGCCCGACGGGTTGGAATGGGTGATCGAACTCGCCGGCACAGGGCGCTATCGCTTTAAGCTGGGCAAAGTCAGCCGGATCGTTCCCCGCAACGATCTTGTCGCCATAGACATTCCGGACGCAACGCCGGAACTGATTCGCGCCTACAGACTGGACGACGAGCAGGCCCTCCTGGCGATTGTCCGCTACAACCGCCTGATCGACACGTTCTTGGGCCTGACAACGTACAGCCTCCAAAACCACCTGCGAACAGCCGTAAAGGGCGTCGGCCAGATCGAGATCGACGAGCTTTACGTGGGAATCGACAAACGCGGGCGGCACTACCTCATTCCAGTACAGGCGAAGGGAGGGAATGACCGGATCGGCACGGTCCAGGCTGCCCAGGACATTCGTTTTGTCCGGGAAAGGTTCGCGGGCATCCGGTGCCGGGCCATCGCCGCTCAGTTCATGGGCGAGGAAATCGTCGCGTTGTTCGAACTAACGGAACAACGTAACGAGATCAAGGTTGTTGAAGAACGGCACTATCGGCTTGTGCCGGCGAAGGACCTCGACAGGGAGGCGATTCAAGACTACACGGATTGAATGGCTCGACCGTAGTACAAATCGACCGGCGTCAGGTTGTTCCAACTTTCGTGATAGCGCTTGTGGTTATTGTCCTCGACAAGGCGGATGCGGCCTGAGTAGGCACTTTGCTGAGCAGTTACTTCGGTACGCTTGAGGTGCAGCGTCTTTCTTGCGCATTTGCGCGTCGACAAGGCGCCAAGGTTGCCGCCGCCAAAGATCTTGCTTTAGGCTGAACCTCTCTGCCCGACGGTTTCTTCAAGGAAAATCCAATGTCCCGTTATCGTTGTTTCACCGTGGCCCCGCTGCTGATTTGGTCGGCGTTGCCGCTAACCGTTCATGCCGAAACGATTGCGTTGATTGGCACCGGCGAGGTGTCGAGCGCGTTCGGACCGCGGCTAACCGAGCTTGGACATCAAGTTGTTTACGGTTCCCGGTCACCCGACCGTGCGGAAGTTCAGGATTTGGTCCAGGCAGCGGGCGACGGTGCATCTGCCGCGTTGCCTGCCGAGGCGGTCGCACAGGCGGATATCGTCATGCTCAACGTTCCGTGGACTGTTGCCGAGGAAGTGGTGCTTGGTCTCGGCGACCTATCCGGCAAGATCATCATCGATCCGATCAATCCGCGCATCGTTGACGAGGAGGGATACAGGGACTATCCCACGTATACCTCCAACGCCGAGCGGATTCAGAATCTCGCGCCCCGGGCCTTTGTCGTCAAGGCCTTCAATACGATCAGTCGCGATACCATGGTCGATCCTGAGGTGATTGGCCATCCGGTTACGATTCCCATCGTCGGGAATGACGCGGCGGCCAAGCAAACCGTCTCCGACCTTGCCGAGGCGCTGGGCTATGAAGCCATCGACCTCGGTCCTGTTCGTTACGCGCATGTCATAGAGGGATTGTACCTGCTCCGCACGAACGCCAGGGACCTCTCTATGGACCATTTCGAATACCACTTTCGGCGGCGCGAGACCGCGGTTCCACAGACGATACGATAGCCGCGCGATTAGGCCGCGCGCCGTTGCGCGGGGTCTTGCCTGAAGAAGCTGGCGAGCTGTGCGTAGAGCGCTGGATATTCGGTGCGGAACGCGCCGGGGACGTCGAAGAACATCTCGGCGCATACTGCGAAAAACTCTGCCGGCTCCTCGGCCGCATAGGGGTCGAGCCACGGCTCCTCGCCACGGTCGAGTCGCCGGGTCAGGTCATCATAGGCGGCCTGAAAGGCCTCGACCCATTCACCGGCGCGCATACCGCAATGCAGCGGCGGTAGCCCGTTTATGTCGCCTTCCAGAAGGTCCAGTTTGTGGGCGCACTCGTGTGCAACCACGTCATAACCGTCCCCGCGTCCGCTCGCTTCGACCTCCTGCCAGGCCAGAATCACGGGTCCCTGTTCCCATGCCTCACCACTCAGGACCTCATCCTGCGTGTGGACGACGCCCGCCTCGTCAACGTGCTTGCGGTCTCGGACCAGGAACTCCTGTGGATAGACGATCACCGAAACAAAGCCGTTGTAGTAGTCGAGACCGAGTTCGAGAATGGGCCGGCATGCCAGCGCGGCTATCCGCACGCGCATCGCATCGTCGAGGTCCAATCCACCGGCAGGCTCCAGGTTCTTCTCATGGAGAAAGAGCAACGCCAGTGCGCGCAGCCGATCCAACTCCTCTGCGCTGAGCTTTGACAGCGCGGGAATGTCCGCGACTGTCTGTTGCCAGAGCTGGTGCGGAATCTCGTTACGCGCCAGGACTAGGCGTCGTCGCCAGCTTCTCAATAATCCGAACATGGGCAGATAATAGCCGTGAACTGTGGGTGAGCGGCGACCGGCGTCACGGGTGATGTCGCCGCCGTCGGCCGCTCTTAAGCGCCGGTCCTTGCCGAGGTACCGGGCCTCGCAACGGACAAGTCGATATTCGTCTAATCGTGCCCGGCACCGAACCGAAAGAGCCATCCCCTCATCCCCGAGGACGTCATTGTCCCGTCAGCAAAACATGCGTTCCAAACTCAGGTTGATTGGTATTCCCGTAAGCGTTAATCTCGAAGCATGAAAACGACAATTGATATTCCCGAAAAAGAACTTTCGGATGCCATCCGGTTTACCGGCGCGAAGACAAAGCGCGAAGCGGTTGTTGGCGCGATCACGGATTTCAACCGGAGAAAACGTATGGCAGAACTGGCCGGATACGCGGGAACCTGCGCCAATCTGATTACCCCGGAAGAACTTCAGTCCGCGCGCCGACACGACCGAACGTGATTCTTGTCGACACGTCGTCGTGGATACATTTGCTTCGCCCGGATGGCGACCCGGAGGTTCGGAGACGCGTTGAAACCGCGCTGACCAGTGGGGAGGCGTGTTGGTGCCAGATGGTGCAACTCGAACTGTGGAACGGCGCCCGCGGCGACCACGAGAAGAAGGTGTTGCGTGACTTCTCCCGTGCCCTCCCGGAACTGCCTATCAACGACGAGGTCTGGAAAACTTCCTACGATTTGGCGCGACGAGCCCGAGCGCGGGGCGTTACCGTGCCGGCGACCGATGTGGTAATTGCCGCTTGTGCTCGCCACCACGGCGCCAGCATCGAAACGGCCGACAAGGATTTTCATCTGCTGGATACCGTCGGTTAAGCGTCAGGCGGGACGAATGAGGTCTGGGAGATAGAGAGCATGGCGCCTCGCCGATGGGATAGCTTCAATTGTCCACGCGACGTTACGAAGGTCGGTGACGAGATTACCGTGCTTGGTTGGCCGGCGCGCAACGGCACCGATGAGATGGCGCTTAGCACGATCATCGCCGACACAGCGCCTAACGTCACAATTGAAGAGGTCCGCCAGTGCCGCGCCAGGGAGAATATTCCGGAGGTCACGATCAAACGCGAATGATTTCGCAAACGGGCTGTGGCAGCGCCAGCGTCGTGGCTCTTGCGACCCTGTTTGGAGCATGTCGCGACCGCCCTGCATTACGTCAATCCATTTAGCGTCTTGAGGCGGAAGGATCATGCGGCACACATTGCCATTGCCGTAACGCACGGGGTAGTTTGTCTGATAACGTGAAACTCTCGGCACATCGCCAATGCGGCAATGAGATTCCGAATTGAACGGGTATGCCGGCAGGCCGGTTATGAGCCGGCGGTCATTTGTACGCCCGACGAACCAATGGAGCCCGATCATGCAGACAAGCGTGACTGATCCAATCATCGCAGAGGTGCGAGCGGTGAGAGATGAGCACCAAGCCCGGTTGGGTTACGACGTAGCGGCGATTTTCCGGGACATTCGGGAGAGACAGGACGCTTCGAAACGCGTGTATGTCCGTCGTCCCTCCCGCCCAGTCGAGTCCGTTTTCAAAGATCAAGCAAAAGCGTAGCGCCGTACCGAATCCTTATGTCCGTGAACATGGCTCGATCCGGAGGTGATTGGCCATCCGGTTACGATTCCCATCGTCGAGCTCCAATTCACCGGCAGGCTCGAGGCTCTTCTCGTGGAGAAAGAGCAACGCCAGCGAGCGCAGTCGATCCAACTCCTCTGCGTTGAGCTGCGCCAGGCGGAAGAAGGCACGCGGGTCGAGGAGGTGGGCCGCAAGGCCGGGGTCTCGCGGCAGACGTACTATCGGTGGCGCAAGAAGTACGGTGGCTTGATGCCATCGGAGATGAGGCGTCGACATCCGTGATCTCGGTGGCCGCGTCGTAGTCGTACTTGTCGCGAGAGGTCGCCCTGAGCTTTCGCCCTACGTAGAGTTCCTTGAAATGCGATGCACAATAAAGCCACGGATGGCGCGAGGCCGACATGACGACCTTCATCCTTGCGGTCCCGTGAGCGAAGCGGTCGCGCGCCCAGGGCGTAGCGTTCCTGGTGAGAGTGCTGTCGCGGGGGTCCGCGATTCCGGGCGGCAGTTCTTCCTCGTCCCGGTAGTAGTCAGCCGTGCAGAGCTTGAGCTGTGCCGACCCGAGCGGCTGCGCTGTCCGGATTGACGATTCAGAATTCTTGACAGCGAACGCCTCTAAATTAGTGCAGATCGAACGACTAATGCGTGTTCTCGTGCACGTCAAAATAGAAGTGAAGGATCGGAATATCAAAAAGGCGCCAAAGACGTTGAATGATCACCCGATTCACTGGATCGGTAAAACGTTGCACTTCGATCACGTCGCCTTTGCACATGATTGTAAAACCGTTGCGTTCACTAAGCTGAACCCCGTGAGACCCCAATACTCCTTTGACCCGATCTAGAGATAAAGCCCCGTCAGTCGGGTCGGTGGAGAGAAGCATCTAAGCAGCTTCTGTTTCGTAGAAATTTAGCGGCCTCAAATGCGTGGGAAGAAGGTCGATTTGCGAAAGCTCGTCTAACGCCTGCGTAAGGCTTTCGCGATAATCCCCTGCACTAGTTTCCCCAACCCTGTCGGTTACATGTGCAGAGAAAAACGCTTTCCACACGTCCTCCGGCGCGTGCTTCAACATCCCTTCAACGGTCCCAAAGGCTTTGAAGTGTTCGTCGAGGGTACAAGCCAATCCAGTGGCAAACCGCTCCAGTACATCCTGAACGGACGTTCCGCCAGCTGCGTAGTCGATTTCCAAACCTTGAGCAACCCAGCCATCCTCATTGCTCGTTACGAGTACACGCAATCCTTCGATTACCACTTCGCCCTCGCTCTCATGGGCCCCAAAAGGTTCCTTATGCCAAATTCTTTGCAGCCAATTCTTCATCCCGCCACGCTCCCAAGCATGATGCCTAAACTATATGTTGTCGCACTACTGCCATTTAGTATCACCTAACGATATTTAAAGGTGCTTAGTGGTACTTAAATGGCACTTAAATGGTACTTAATGGTGTCAAGTGTGACACGAAATTACTATGAGTGACTAAAAAAAAATTAGCGAATAGTTCCGAATTTCAGGCTCGTAGGTGCCGAACCACTCTAGCGTAATATGGGAATATATGCGGAATCTTCACTAAGAGAAAATTTCTAAGTTATTGTATTGATTATATATTCAAGAACGATCTCTCAAACGGAATGGCGGAGAGGGAGGGATTCGAACCCCCGGTCCGAGCAAACGGACAACGGTTTTCAAGACCGCCGCATTCGACCACTCTGCCACCTCTCCTGACTCGGCATTGTCCGGGGGACCAGGGGTCGACGCAAGGCTGACCCGCCGATATCCCGCTGTAGCCGGGTAGCGCGACGGCGAGCCTGACGCCGCCCGCCCAGCCGGAACCTGAATCGTCGTCGCACGTCGTCGCACGTCGTCGCACGCTACCGCATCTGGCAGCACCCGTAGCGTCGGCAGTGGGCGCGGCGAATCCCATGGGGGTAGAATGGACGCACTATGTATCGAGTCTCGGCGTCGCGGAATCCGATCCTGCAAGTGGCCGGCCTGTTGGTCGGCGCTGTCGTCACCGTAGGCGCCATATTTGTCGGCGCGGTGTTGCTGTCCCTGTTCCTGGGACTCGCGGTCATTGCCGGTCTGGTGCTCTTCGTTCGAGTCTGGTGGTTGCGGCGCCGGGGAATGCGCAAGGCGACTGGATACGCTCAACGAACGGCGGCCGGAAACTCTCGGCGAACGGCGGCAGGCGAGATCGTCGAGGTCGAATACACTGTGGTGAAGGAACGCCCGGTAGGTAACCACGATAGCGAGCAGTGACCATAGACCGTCAGTGATCGCTGCGGTTACGTCGCGACGCGACTCAGGCAGGTGCGTCGCGACGCAACGCTGGCGCGGGCGGTCTGGCGCCCGGAGCGGTACGCCAAGGCGGGTGGGTGGTACGCCAGGACGGGTAGCAGGTGGCAGGAATCAATCGTCTCGTGGACTGAATCTCGTGGACTGAATATGTTTCGGCGCAGAAGAATTCGCAGATCGAGACCGCTGTATCCGCAGCGGCGCAGATCGCGACTGATCCCGATCTCCATCTACATCGTCGTCTGCGTTGCGCTCGCGTGGTTCTTTGAGCAGCAGGCCACCACAACACTGATCTTTGTTCGGCATACGGATACCGGTGCCGCGGCGAGCATCGATCCGCCCTTGAGCAGGCTGGGACAGCAACGAGCCGATCTGCTCGCCGATGTCATGCAAGACATCGATGTCATCCAGGGCGTGGACGCGGTCTATGCCAGCGAGCACCGTCGAACCCAGGAGACGGCATCGGCTGTTGCCGAGCGCCTGGGCATCGACGTGGCGATCAGGGACCCCTATGACGTAGTACCCTTCATGGCGCAGGTTCTCAGGGAGCACAAGGGAGAAATCGTCCTGGTCGTCACCCTCGGTGAGGCGATTGCGCCCTTGGTCGAGGAACTTCACGGCAGCAAGAACATCCCGACTATCGCCCCGGACGAGTACGGCAACATCTACATCGTCACCATCCCATGGTTCGGCAAGGTCAAGACGCTCCGGCTCCAATACGGCTTCTACGATCCGCCGTCGCAGAAGGCATTTGAGCCGTTCTCCAGTCCAACGGACCCTCTGTAGCGCACGCAACGCGCGCCGCCGCCCTGACATTACAAAATTGAAATTGTCAACGGGCCCCCTCCGGTGCAGAATGATCGTTTGGCAAATCCAGCCTGAGGGGAAACAAGAATGAACTCAGTTCTATCGGATTCGCGCATTGCCAGCGTATTGGGATTGGCACTCACCCTGGGACTGGCTGGCTGCCAGCCCGGCTCCGAGGCAGACGGCTCCATGGACGCCCCGGCGTCGGGGACCGCCGAGTCGGCCGCCGAGATGCCGGCCACGGCACTCGAGCCCGGCGCAGCGTCCACGGACTCCGTGGCCATGCCCCCGGATACCATTCCGGTATTCTCCACCGAGACCCTGGCGCGCAAGACCTCCTATTACGTCGGCGGCGAGTATGTCGGCGATCCTCCGGTGATGGGCGGGCAGATGTATGTGGACGTCTGGGAACCCAGCGATGTCACCCAGCCCTATCCCGTCGTGTTTTTCCATGGCAATGGTCAGACGGGTGTGGATTGGCAGCAAACGCCGGACGGCCGAGCGGGTTGGGCCTATTACCTGCTCGAGCAGGGCTACGTGCTCTATATGGTGGACTATCCGGCCCGCGGCCGCTCTGCCTACGTTCCGGGCGGTGTGCATGGCGATCTTGGCATTCGCACGGCGGCGCAACTGCAAACCATCTGGACCAACGTGGCCGAGATGGGCAATTTCCCGCTCAACGACAATCACACGCAATGGCCAGGCGAGGGCAAGCCCGGCGATCCCGTCTTCGACAATTTCATCAAGACGCAAGTGCAGTTCGCCGGCCAAAGCACCACGATGGCGCGCCACGCCGCGATCGAGTTGCTGGAGCAGATCGGCCCGGTCGTACTGCTCACCCACTCCCAGGGCGGCGGCGTCGGCTTCGGCGTGACTGAGGGCGCGCCCGGTCTCGTCAAGGGCCTTATCACCGTGGAGCCGGGTGGCCCGCAAATCGGGAATGTCAGCACCTCCGAGGTCGCTTATTCGGGGCGGGCGTCCAACGCGTGGGGGCCGGTCAACTATCCGCTCACCTACGATCCTCCCGTGAGCGATCCGTCCGAGCTGGTGACCTATCTGGAAGACGAAGCGGATCAACCCGGCGAAGTACCGTGCTATCTCCAGGAGGAGCCGGCGCGTCAACTGGTCAACTTTGCCGACGTGCCGGTGTTGTCGATCTCCGCCGACGGCACCTATCATCGCGTCTTCGACGCCTGCATCCCCAAGTGGTTGAATCAGGCGGGCGTCAGGGCCGATTTTGTGCGTCTTGAGGACGAAGGCATCAGCGGCAACGGTCACATGATGATGTTGGAGCTCAACAGCGACGACATCATTGCGTTCATCCACGAGTGGATTCAGGAAAATGTCGAATAAGGGAACCCGAGGGAGTTGAATCATGGGTAGTCGTGAACTAATTGTTGCCGTCGCCGCCGGTACCGCGGTCGGGGCCGTCGTCGCGTATGTGCTCTCCGGGGGCGGGGAGGTCGTCCAGGAGGTCGTCCACGTCCAGCAGTTTGGCGCCATGCCGGGGCAGAAGGGCGGGCAGGATATGTTCGGGCCCTATGAGGTCGATCCGAACTGGCCCCAGGACCTGGCCGAGTTGCCGGGGCACGAAGGCTGGACCTACGGCGCCGGACAGAGCGTCTTTGCCGAGAGCCCGGACCGGATTTACATTCTCCATCGGGGCGAACTGCCCAATATCGAGCGTCCCCAGGGGATGGTCTACCCTGAAGCGGGACCGGCTTTGTCCTTTCCGGTCTCCCAACTCCCGTGGCGTAACGCCTCCGTGGGTCCGCGGGCGAGCCTGCCCGGCGCGCTGGACGGCGACGATACCGACCGCGGCGAGCACGGCGTGGACCATCGCTGGGAACATTGCCTGGTGGTGGTGAACGGCGACGGCGAGATCATCGAGGCGTGGACGCAATGGGACTCAATGTTCCGCCGGCCACATTACGTGACCATCAATCCCTACGATCCGGAAAAACACGTCTGGGTGGTGGACGACTACCGTCACGCCATCTTCAAGTTCACCAACGACGGTTCGGAACTCGTGCAGACCCTGGGCGTGCCGAACGAGCGCGGCGATGACGGCGAGCACTTCTTCCGGCCCACGTTCATGGCTTTTCTGGATGACGTATTTTTCGTCGCGGACGGCTACGCCAATACCCGAGTGGTGAAGTTCGACAGCGATGGCAACTACCTCATGTCCTGGGGCGAGGCGGGCGACGCGCCCAACGAAACCCGGCCCGGTTACATGAACAATGTCCACGGCGTCGCGGTGGACGTACAGACCCGGCGCGTTTACGTCAACGATCGCGCCAACAATCGCGTCCAGGTTTTCGACGAGAACGGCGAATATCTCGACGAGTGGAGCTTCGGTCCGGATCCGACGGACATTCACCTGTTCTACATCGGCGCGGATAACATCCTCTGGGCGGCGGATCGGGCCACCACCAAGATTCTGGGCTACGACCTGGAGGGCAACCTGCTCTATTCCTGGGGCGTCATGGGCGACTTCCCCGGCGCACAGTGGGGCGTTCACGGGCTGAGCGTCGATCAGGACGGCAATTTCTACATCGCCGAAGTCGGCAATGGCCGCGTCCAGAAATACATGCCCAAAGCCGGAGCACGCCCCGAAACGATGGTGGGCAAGCCGGTCTACGCGGCGTGGGAATGATCGATCGGCGGTGAACCATCCGGAACCAGCGCGAAGCATCCCAAAGCATCCGGAACCAGCCCGGAGCATCCCGAAGCATCCCGGCAGTTGGCCTCGCCAACCGGAAGGAGATAACGAATGATGAACCAACATAGAATCCAGGGCGTCGCCCGCGGCGCTGCCCACGGTGTTGCCGCAGCAGCAGTGCTTGCCGCGCTTGCCGGCGCGTCCCAGGCGCAGCAGCCGCCCGCGGAAATCCCGATGATGTCGATGGATAACGTGGCATATCAAGGGTTCTTGTACGCCGGCGGCGAATACGTGGAATTCCGTGACGACGTCACCATGGGCGGCGCCATGTACGTGGAGGTCATGGTGCCCCACGAGATCCAGCACGACTATCCCATCGTCTTTCTCCACGGCGCCGGCCAGACCGGCGTGGACTTCCTGCAGACGCCGGACGGGCGTCCCGGCTGGGCATACGACTTCCTGGACATGGGTTACGTCGTTTACGTCCAGGACTTCCCGGCGCGAGGGCGCTCCCAGTACGTGCCCGAGGTCGACGGCAATATCAATATCCGCAACGGCCCCCAGTTGGAGCAGATCTTCACGGCTTCGGCAGCCACCGCGGACTTTCCCCAGGCCGACAAGCACACCCAGTGGCCGGGCACGGGCCTGATGGGCGATCCGGTTGCCGACTATTTCAACAAGACCCAGGTGGAGTTCATCGGTGGCCGGCAGGCACAGCTCACCATCGATGCCAATGTGGCGCTCCTGGACATGATCGGCACGCCGGTGATCCTGTTGACACACTCCCAGGGCGGCTGGTTCGGCTGGAATATCGCCGATGAGCGGCCCGAACTTGTGCACACCATCGTCACGCTGGAGCCGGCGGCGCCGCCGATCCGCGGCGTGGATACAACGAACGTGGTGTACCGGGAGCGCGGCGGACTGGCCTGGGGCGTCGGCAATACGCCGATCACCTACGACCCCCCGGTGAGCGACGCTTCGGAGTTGCAGGTGGAGCTTCAGGCCGAAGCGGAAGGTCCGGGTCTGGTGCCCTGCTACCAGCAGGTCGAGCCCGCGCGCCAACTGGCGAATCTGACGGACATTCCCGTGCTGTTCATGAACGGCGAGGGCGGCTACCATCGCATCTTCGACCACTGTCTTGCCAACTGGCTCAATCAGGCGGGCGTACAGACCGAGTACGTGCGCATGGAGGACGTGGGTTTGCCGGGCAACGGCCACATGATGATGCTGGAACTCAACAGCAAGGAAATCGCCGAATACATCCACGGTTGGCTCACCGAGAACGTCCTGTAGCCTGCACTTCCCGGCCGATCTTCGTCGCGCGCCCCCGCGACGCCCTACGGTGAGTTCTCGCAGTAGAATACAGTCCGAAAGGCTGCTAAACCGCGACAAGCACGTGCGTGATCGCCGTAGCGCACATCCCGCCGAGATTCTGGGTCATCGCCACTCTCGCGTTCTTGACCTGGTTCTTGCCGGCCGTCCCCTGCAACTGCTGAACGGCTTCGACCACCTGGTAGATGCCCGTGGCGCCCACGGGATGCCCCCTCGACTTGAGCCCCCCCATGGTGGAGATCGGCAACCGGCCGTCCAGCGCCAAAGCACCCTCCTTGCCGAGGCGGACGGCTTCGCCTCGCGCGGCGAAGCCGCACGCTTCAAGGCTCAGCGCCGTGATGACCGTATAGGCATCGTGCAACTCGAGTACGTCAATGTCTTCGGGGGCGACGCCAGCTTGCCGGTAGGCTCGCCGGCTGGACTGCTCGGCGACGGGAAATTTGAGCTTGGCAATGCAGTTCGAGGCCGATAGCGAGTCGGAGGCCACGGCGGAGGCGCGAATCGTCACCTGCGGCCTTTGCTGCGAAGGCAGCGTGCGAGCCACGCGGCTGCTGGCCAGAATCACCGCGGCGGCGCCGTCGCAAATCGGCGGAGCATCCATCAGGCGGAGCGGCTCCACCAGCACCCTTGAGGACAGATAACCCTCCATATCCAACGGTTTCCGCAGCAGCGCGTACGGGTTGTTCCCGCCGTTGTTATGGGCCGTAATCGCAAACGGCGCAAGATCTTCCGGACGCAAGTCGTGGGCGCTCAGGTAGTGGCGCATCAGGGTCGCGTTGAGCGTGACGAATGACCCTCCGAGCCGGCTGTCCTCCGAGTCCAATGCCGCCGTCAGGGCTAGCGTGGATTCCTCGCGCGGTGCATGGGACAGTCGCTCCACGCCGCAAACGGCGACGATGTCGTAGAACCCACCCGCAACCGCCATGAATCCGGTTCGAAGCGCCGCAGCGCCCGACGCGCTACTGGCTTCAAGGGTAAAGGCTTCCACTCCCGTCAGGCCGCAGGTGTGGGCGCACAACGAAGCCAACTGCTGCCGGCGCTCCAGTATTCCCGCCGTCATGTTGCCGAGGTACAGCGCCGACACAGCCCCCGACTCGACGCTGGCGGCTTCAATGGCGAGTGTGACAGCGTCGCTGGCCAGGTGGCCGACGCTTCGTGCCTGTCCCTGGGTAACCGGCGTCTGCCCGGTACCGATGATATGGACGTCCGTCATGAAAAGGCGTCACCGCAAGCGAATCGGCGGCCGATGTAGCAGATGGGTGAGAAATTCGGCCTAGACGACAAACGTAGCCAACCATTCGGTAAAGATGCACCAGGATTCCGTTGAGCGGATGAAATCGCGGTATGCCGACAGGGCGAGCGCGGCGATGCCGATGAGATAGACCGGGTGAATGAGCCTTCGGCGAACGAAATCGTGGATCATCCCCAGCACGATGGGTGTGATCCAGATACCGATGAACATGGCCTGTGATCGCGGACTGCCGACAATCTGCATGCGCAACACCGCGGCCACCAGCAGATACGTACTCGCCACGATCATCAGCCGCTTGTGGATCTCCGGTTTGCGGCGGTAGGCAATGGCGGCGCCGAAGAATGCGGGGAATATCAACATGTCCGAAAACGGGTAAAGGAGTGAGCGTTGCGCTTGCTCGAGGTTACCCGCCGAAACCCGATCGGCGAATCGGCTGAACGTGACCAGCAAGCCCACCAGGATCATGGCCGTGCCGTAAATCATGCCGACCTTGCCGAACTTCATATGCAGCGCCAGCTGGCCGCTGGCCGCAAACCAGGCTTGAGTAACGAACAAACCCAGCCAGCCGAAGTAGACGATCGCGTGAAAGTGGATGACGTGCTGGGCTTCTGAAATTCCCGTGACCAGCGGTTGCAGATACGAGGGCCAAAAGCCGACGACAGCGATCACCATGATCAGCGTGCTGGTCATGATGTAGGGTCGCGCCAGCGGTTGCACAGCCCTTCTCTGCATCCTGATTCGCCTCGATTCGTCGCATACACGCCGAGGGACCATTAAGATACCACTTCGCGCGCGCTCCGCCGACTGCTTCCCGAACGCGTTGCGCAACCGCGGTACCGTGGCCGTCCGGTCGGCGCGGTATCCGCCATTTGAGTGTTTGGAACCGATGATGACTTTATCAATGCGAGTCTCGACATCCGTGACGATGTTGTCACTTGTATTCCCGTGTTTCGTTCGGGCACAGAGCGACCACGATCACGAAGTCGACGGTGCTCACGTGATCGAAGAGGTTCACGTGACAGCGGTGCTTCGTGATCGATCCCCAAACGAGTTGGCCCAATCGGTCACCGTAGTGCAAGAGCAGACGCTCGAGCGAATTACCTCAACGAACCTGGGCGAAACCCTCTCCGGCCAGCTCGGCGTGAGTTCCAGCTTTTTCAGTGCCGGATCGTCGCGGCCAATTATCCGCGGCCTCGCGGGCGCGAGGGTGAAACTCATGGAGGACGGCATGGACTCCATGGACGCCTCTACCATGGGCGCGGACCACGCCGTGAGTATCGAGCCGTTGATGGCCGAGCAGATCGAGATCTTCCGGGGTCCGACAACGCTGCTCTATGGAAGCGGTGCAGTCGGGGGCGTGATCAATACGGTCACCGCCCGAATTCCCGAATATGCGCCGGATGACGGCTTTGAGGGTGCCGTGGAA
The DNA here is from genome assembly GCA_965237785.1 of Candidatus Rariloculaceae bacterium. GTDB lineage: Bacteria > Pseudomonadota > Gammaproteobacteria > Steroidobacterales > Rariloculaceae > UBA6522. The sequence continues at coordinate 1,868,565 of OZ250159.1, read as the reverse complement.
CTGCGCGCCGACACGGTCGCAAATGCCAGGAACGGTGTCATTGCTCTGGACGGTGGAGGCGAAAGCTTCGCCTGGCACCTCGACGCGGTCAGCCGGAGCACGGATGACTACGAGATCCCGGGCTTCGCGTCGCTCGGTGCCATGCAGGAAGAGCACGACGAACATGAGGAAGAAGCCCACGAAGACGACCACGATGAAGATGGTCATGAAGAGGCGTTACCCGGCTTTGTGGCGAACAGCGACCTCGCCGGTGAGGCTTTTTCAATTGGCGGAAGCTGGCTCCGTGACGATGGGTTCCTGGGCGTGTCAATAAGCAGCTATGAATCCAAATACGGTATTCCGGGACACCATTCGCTGCATCCGCACGCCGACGAGGGTGAGGATCACGACGACGAAGACGAGGCTGGTCACGAAGGCGAAGAAGAACCCGTGCGCATCGATTTGAAACAGTCGCGTGTCGATCTCAAGGGCGGTTGGGTCGGGCTATCGGGCGCAGTACAAGCGATCAATCTGAGATTTGGTGCCAACGCCTACGAACATGTTGAAGCCGAGGGAGAGGAGATCGGCAAGAGAATCGAGAACGATGCCTACGAAGGACGGATCGAGTTTATGCACGCGCCCTGGGGCGTTTGGGACGGCGCGTTCGGATTGCAAATCAGTAACCGCGACTACTCGGCGTTCGGTGCGGAAACCTTTATTCCACCGGTAAATACATCCTCGTACGGTGCGTTCATCGTTGAGCAGCGCGACGTGGAACGATGGCAAGTCTCGATCGGCGCCCGGTTGGACTACCAGGAGCACGATCCGTCGACCGATCTGCCCACGGTGAACGATACCGCCACCAGTTTGTCCCTGGCCGGCATCCGCGAGCTGGGCAACGGTTACTCCCTCGTTGTCAACTCGGCGTTGGCGGAGCGCTTGCCGGTCGCCGAGGAACTATATTCCAACGGCCCTCATTTGGCGGCGCGCACGATTGAAATCGGAAATCCGGATCTTGGCGTTGAGACTTCGCGTCATCTGGACCTGGGAATTCGAATGACCGAGGGCGAGCATACCTGGAGTATCACGGCGTTCATTACCCATTTCGATGATTTCATCTTTCTCGAGCATACGGGCGTGGACGACCCCGACCTGGCGCTGCCGATATTCAACGTCGCGCGGCAGGATGCCGAGTTCTCGGGTCTGGAGGCCGAGTTTTTCGCGCCTGTCTTCTTCAGGGGAGAGGCCGAAGTCGACTGGCGCGTCTTTGCCGACTATGTCACCGGGAAGCTGAGCAACGGCGAATACCTGCCCAGGTTGCCGCCGCTGCGCTTCGGTTCGCGCATCCAGTATCACGACGAGCGACTGGTCGCCGGTCTTGAGATCACCCGTTACGACGACCAGGACAGAATCGCCCCCTATGAAGAGCCCACCAGGGGCTACACGATGGTCAGTGCGGACCTCAACTGGTCGGTCGCGACACCGGGAGGGGCAGTCTTCGAATGGTTTGTCATCGGTACCAACCTGGCGGATGAAGATGCGCGCAAGCACACCTCGTTCGTGAAGGAAACGGTACCCTTGCCCGGACGCAACTTCTCGGCCGGTTTTCGCTCCCATTTCTAGCGTGCGTTCGCTGGAATGGTGGTAGCGAACGTAGAATCACGACATGGGCAACGACGATACGCACCGGCACGACGTCGACGGGCACGCCAACAACTCCCGGAGAATCTTCTGGGCGCTGCTGCTAACCGGTGGCTTCATGATTACCGAGGTGATCGGCGGCGTCATTTCGGGGTCACTGGCGTTGCTGGCCGATGCCGCGCACATGTTCGTCGATACGGTGTCGCTGCTCCTGGATCGCCTTCAAGCTGATCGCCGTTGCCGACCACGCGCGCACGTACGGCTACCACCGTCTGGATCGCCTTCAAGCTGAGTCGCCGTCCTGCTCGTGGTCGCCATAGGTTGGATTTTCTCCGAGGCCATCGGCCGGCTCACGAACCCCACCGAGGTTCTCGCGGGCCCGATGCTGGTCGTAGCCCTGCTGGGTCTATTCGTCAACATCGCAGCGTTCTACGTACTTCGTGGAGCCGATCGCAAAAACCTCAATGTCCGCGGAGCGCTCCTTCATGTGCTTGGAGATATGCTTGGATCGGGCGCGGCCGTAGGCGCGGCGCTGGTCATCATGACGACCGGCTGGATGCCGATCGATCCGCTGTTTTCGATCCTGGTCGGTCTGCTCGTGCTGCGCAGCGCGTGGTTCCTCTTGAAAGACGCGGCGCATGTCCTTCTGGAAGGCGTCCCCGGGCAATTGGATGTCCGGGAAATCGGGCGCGATCTGGTATCGAATCTTGCTGTCGTCGAGGATGTGCACCACGTTCATGCGTGGTCATTGTCGCAAGAGCACTCGCTGCTGACCCTGCACGCCCGCATCCTTGAGGATACCAATCCGGATTCGGCCATTGCCGCGATTCAATCGCGCCTTGCGAGCCGCTTCGATATTAGCCACGTCACAATCCAGATCGAGTTGGAGGGCTGCGCCGACGATCCCGTCGTCGCACCTGGTTAGCGCGCTTTCGAGATCGCCGATGTCGGCGGTCGCTTCCTCTCGAGCGGGGACGCTGAATTCGGGTCACCACGAACAACGCCAGCGCAATCACCACGATCGACGGCTGCGTCGAACGCGGCGTTCGGGTTAGTATTGGAATTACCTTGTGCCGATCCGATACGGGGGATCCAGCATGGCCGAGTCGAAAACCGAACAAGGCCCGGTTTCGGGCCGTCGCGACTTTCTCAAGAGCGCTGCGGCAGGCGCAGCCACGGGTGCCGCGGCACTGGTGGGTGGGGCGTCGACCGCAAACGCGCAACAATCACCCGCACCAGCGCAACAATCACCGGTAGTGGCCGCGAATGAGCCGGCGCCGACCGCGCCGGCCCCGAGCGACGCGCAACTGGCCCGGGAGGAGGGCGACGTTCGCCCGCCGGGCGTGGTCCGCGGAGCCATGGCGCCGGGCTCCGACCTGATGGTGGATGTGCTTCGGGATCTGGAGGTCGAATACGTTTCGTCGAACCCCGGGTCGAGCTTCGAGGGTCTTCAAGAGTCCATCATCAATCACGGCAATCCGCCGAACCGGATGCCGGAATTCATCACCGCCTTGCACGAGATGTCGGCGGTGGATATGGCCCACGGCTACGCCAAGGCCACCGGCAAGCCCATGTGCGCGCTGCTTCACGGGGTCATCGGGCTGCAGAACGCCATGATGGCGATCTACCAGGCTTACTACGACAAGGCGCCTGTGCTTCTTGTCGCGGGCCGGGACAATACCTTCATTCAAACCCACACCGCTGACGATATGGCCTCGCTGGTGCGCAGCTTTACCAAGTGGGATGCGCAGCCGAAGACGCTTGAGGAGTCGTTCTCGGCACTGCACGAGGCGTACAACCGGACGATGGAGCCGCCGTGCGCGCCGACCCTGGTGGTATTGGACACTGAGCTGCAGAAGGAAGAAGCTCCGGGGCTGAAGGCACCTTCGTCGCCGGCGTTTCACGTCGCGGGGATCGATGCGGAGCAGTCGACGGACATCGCCCGCGGACTGCTCGATGCACAAAACCCCAGAATCAACGTAGGGCGGCTGCGGACTCACGAGGGTGCCGCCATGGCGGTGGAATTGGCGGAACTCGTTGGCGCGTGCACGAGTACACGCGCGACCTTCGGGCCCATGAGTTTCCCCCAGCGTCACCCGCTGTGCGGGCCGGGCGCCGGCACCGACTACGACTATATCCTGGGTCTGGAGGCGCCCGGTGCGCAGACGGCATTGCTGGGGCCGCACGTCCGGTCGATTGCGGATCGGGATCCGACCGATATCGGTTTCGGCGGCGACCGGATGATGGGTCGGGGGTTTGTGCCCATAACGCCGCCACCGGGTGAAAACAATGTCTCCGTGGATGCGGAAGCGAGTTTGCCGGCCATCATCGAGGAAGTTCGCCGCTCGCTCACCGCCGCAAAGCGGCGCGAGGTCGAACGGCGTTCAGCCCGGCACGGCGAGGCCAATCTCGCAGCCCATGTCGAGGGGGTCAAACAGGCCGTGGAGGCCAAGCGGGCCGGCTGGAACGGCAGCCCCGTCGCCACCGCGAGGCTCTACGCCGATCTGTGGCCGCTGATCAAGGACGAGGACTGGTGCCTGTCTTCGGGCACCAATTTTTCCGGCGGCCATCATCGCGACCTCTGGGATCACAACAGGCCGTACAGCTACCTCGGTTCTTCAGGCGCGGGCGGCATCGGTTACAGTTTGGGTGCCTCCGTCGGGGCTGCGCTGGCCGCAAAGGAACGCGGACGGTTTGTTGTAGACATCCAGAACGATGGCGATATCAATTACTGCCCGGGCGCGTTGTGGACCGCGGCGCACCACCGGCTGCCCATGCTGACGATCATGCACAACAACCGTGCCTGGCATCAGGAACTGATGTTCGTGCAGTACATGACCGGCGTACGCGGCCGCGGCACCGAGCGGGGCCATATCGGCACGACACTCAGGGATCCGCACATCTCCTACTCGAAGATGGCCGAGGCCTACGGGATGGCCGGGGAAGGACCGATCGAGGACCCGACACAACTCGTGGCCGCCTATCGGCGCGGGATTGCGACGGTCAAGGGGGGCGAACCCTATCTGATCGACGTGATCACCCAACCGCGATAGGGGTGACCAGGATGCGGAGAATCGGCAAGAGCATAGGGATCACGGTTACGATTGCGGTATTCCTCGGTGCCGCGGGCGCCGCCACCGCGCAGATGCCGATGGGAGAGATCACCGGGGATGCCGAGGCGGGAAAGCAACTCTATTACGATCACGCCTGCTATGGGTGCCACGGGTATACCGGCGAGACCGGTCACCGCGCGAAGCTTGTCGGCAGCGGCTTTCTGCTCAACGAGCAGACTTTCATCATCTATATGCGGCTACGCGCCGAACAGAATCCGCTCTTGCCCGCGGAGACCATGCCCAATTACCCGGAAAGCAGCCTGAGTGACGACGAGGCCAGGGATCTCTACGCCTACGTCAGGACGTTCCGGGACAACGCACCGCCGCTCGAGGAAATTCCCACGCTGAATGCCATCGTCGAGGCAGCGGCGCAACCGTACGAACCCTAGCCTGCAAGTCTCGGCAATCTCCTGCCGCGGCTATTGCCGCACCGTGCTTACCGGCTGCTCGTCGCGCCGTTGGACTTCTTCCACAGCACGTCAATCCGCGCCTCGACGTCCGGAATCGGCACCACCCCGTCCATGACCTTGAGGCCAAAAGGTATCTACCTCCACGGGAACCTGGAACAGTTCCTCCTTGCTGTCGATGTCGTCAAGAAATTTCCTGAAATCAAAGGCACTCATTTCAGGTCTCCTGGAACGTTGTCGTGAGAGTGTCTGTGACGGCATCGGTGTCGGTGCCTGGGATCGCGGCGGTAACGATATGTGCCAGTTCGGTCCTCGAACCGGCGTCAAGTGTGATGCCGAAGTGATTTATATAACGTCTTAAATTCAAAGCATTAGAGCTGAGTTGCGATCTTGTTTCGAGATGATTCACCGCTGCCCCCGAAACCAGGTCTTCCAATGTGGTCTGTTGCAAGTACTCGGCCTCGAATTCCACTTTCTTGATCCTGTCCCGAAGCGCCATGCAATCATCCTCAGATACGCCCCCCTGCATACACCCTGCCGCCTTCATCCACGTCCGGGCGGAGCGAAGCGGGCGTACCACGCGGCTTGCCCAAGGCTCGCAAAAGGACAGAACATGCTCAAACGTCGAGTCATCCAGCGGGCCGCGGGTACAACCGTACCAGCAGCAAAACAAAAGTACGTTGACATCCAGGCCGTGCCGATCCTGTAGGGCGAGGCAGGCTTCGGCGACACCGGGCTTGCGGTAGGTACCAACGGAAAAATCCCAAAAGGTCTCCACATGCTGCATCGTACCCGATATCGTGGCGTGCGCCTCAGTCGGCTTCTTCGGGAGGATCGGGAGGCAGAAAGGCGGCAAACGGAAAAAACAGCCAGATCACGCAGGCTTGGGTGACTCGTACGCGTTTGATCATTGGACTTGACCCAGTGCTTCTGTCAGTACGCATTTATTGCGAAATTATCTGCTGCGTCGTTCCCGAGTGCTTTTCTCCGGTTCGAATGATGAGCAGAGTTGCCGCGCTCGCCAACAGGCTGCCGTCCCGCGCGAGATATCCGTCGACTTCGATTTCTTCGCCGATCTGAAGCGTGTTCCTCGTCCAGCCACGGCGCTCGAGCACGATGGGAGCCACCATCTCGAACGCCCAGCTATCTACGTCGTTTTCCTCGCCCTCAACATCCATGTAGAAGTAGACATGGGGATTGGTCCACTCGACCTTGGTTACCCATCCCCGGATCGTGATTGGCTTGGTATCGTCGTACTGAACGGAGAAAGAGTGATGGCCCTGGGCCGACACCCATGCAAGCGACAAGGGCAGTACCAGGGGAACGATCAGCCGTGCGAAATACGATCCAGCCTGTTTCATACTTGCTATCCGCCGGAGACCGTCCGTGTGAAATTTCAATCCTAGTTCAATGTTACCTGAAGCGTTCCCTGATTCGCCCCTTCGGTCCAGGTACCGGTAATTGACCGCTCGATCGGTGAGGTCAGGCCGTGCCGACCCAGGAACCTCGTCGGGTGCCAAAAACGCAATTGGTTGGCGAATGACTGGCGGCGTGCCCGATTGTCAAGGCACGCGGCTAAACGTCCATGCGCCCGAAACATGGACCTCGGAGATCGCGGTCGCCATCCCCTCGCCCTCGACCGTGAAGACGTACCCGAAACCACCGTGCACGAACGTTGTCTGCGGCTGCGGCACAAACCGACCTCTCGGCGCATTGTTCCTTTGCATGAACAACTCACCGTCTTCCAGCGTGACTTGCACCGTGTAAGGGTTCCCCAGATAGATGCCTCGGTACGTGCCGACGTATTTGGCGAGGACTTCCGGAGCGACTTCTACCTCCGGATCCTCCCTCTCCGTGACCTCGGCGGTCCAGTTGCCGCGTTCCCCCGCGTAGGCCTCGTTGCAGACGGTTTCGAGCATCTCTTCGTCCGCCACGAATTGCATCTCGATGACCATATTGAGGGGTGACTCGAACGCACCGGGATCCTCGTAGGTCACATTGACCTGGACGTGCCCGAAGTCCGAGCGGCGGTAGCGTTCCGTCATGCGCAGGTTTTCGGTGTGCGATTGCCCTCCGCGGCCCAGCCAAGTCTTGTCGTTGTAGCCGTTGCTCTCGACCACCAACGTATCGCCGTCCCAATGGCCGACGGAGTAGCCCATCCAGGTTGGGAGCGGATCCGGCTCTAACTCGCGGCCGTCCATGAAGATCTGGCGATAGGTCCCGTCGTTAAAGAGCATCGCGATCATTGTTGGGTGGTGCACAATCCTTCGCAAACCATACGAGTTGCCGCCGGTGGTGAGGTTGGCCGGCCCAACCGGCAGGCACCGAAAGCGAGGGTTTTCCGCGAAGTAGCGCTTCTCGCGCTCATCGATGAGCGTGGCCGCCCACGCCTGGTACTTGCTCCGGTCGTTCAGGTCGCCGCGCGTTTGCGCGGGGCGCCACAAACCCGACAGATCGGGATGACCATCCGCGGCGCGCGGCACGGGTGCGGACAGGTCCGGCTCTCCGTCCGCCGTACGCGGGACTTCGGGTGTAGACAGCGTCAGCCACTGTGCCGCGAGCGGCGTGGTTGCCGCCAACAAGACCAAGGTCGCGAGTCGTCGTTTCATAGCGCTCCCTCAGAGCTGCTCGCAGCTATTCAGAACTCTTCTTGCGAATCTTCCCGCGACGCGCTCACCCACAGCTGCTCGCCCGTATCCGCGACAGTGACCGCGGTGGCGTTTGCGGAAGTACCGCCGTCCCGCGAGCCGAACCCTTCAACGCTGATAACATCGCCTGGTTTCAATATGTCGGGTCGCCAGCCCTGCTTGAGCAGCGTGTTGATGCCGAGTAGCTCGACCGACCAGTTCTCAACATTTCCGTCGGCGTTTACGGTATCGACAGGGATCCAGGCGTGGGGATTCGTCCATTCGATTCGCGTGACTGTGCCAGCGAACTCGATGGGCCGGTTGACGTCGAACACGGCGGCAAACGAATGGTGCGGCACGGCGGGCACGACCGCCAGAAGCGACGCCACGCCTACAAGAACCAGCAATACAGCTCTCACTCTGCCCACGCATGGATGCTATCAGTTCCGCCGCTTTTGCGCAGGCGCATGACGTTTCGACGTTTCGTTTGGTGATGCGCCGTCGGCTTCGTCTCGGCATAATGGTCCCAGGTGGAAGGATCGGATCTTGGAGCGTGACGCGATACGTCATCGAACCGTTGAGAAGCTTTGTTCGCGCACTCACGCACTTCCGAATCGGCGCGGTCGCATCCGGTCGGCTGAATACTTTTTTCGGTTAAGCTCGCTCCCGAGTGTTTCAGATACCTGCCCGTCGCTGGGGTATCGGAAAATCGAGCGCTACCGCGAGCGGACCGGCGGGCGCGGGAGCAGATTGGTGAGCGATACAGGCTAGCTTTCAGATGCGCTGCATCTCCATAGACTTGGAAGTCGGGAAACGCGATGCACGCATTTTCGCCCTGGCGGCGGCCGATGAGAAGACCGGCGCGGCGCTGACCTTTCCGAAAGAAGGGCTGCGCACCGCCGGCTTGGCTGCCGCGCTGACGCAACTCGACAAGTTCGCCCAGGACGGGGATTGCCTCGTCGGCCACAACCTGGTCGGCTTCGACATCCCGCACCTCAAGGCCGCCGCGCCGCAGCTACGCCTGTTGCGATGGCCGGTGCTGGACACCTTGCGCCTGAGCCCCCTGGCATTTCCCGCCAACCCCTACCACCACCTGGTCAAGCACTACCAGGACGCCGGGCTGGTGCGCGGACAGATCAACAACCCCGAACTTGACGCACGGCTGGCGCTTGATCTGCTCGCCGACGAGCGGGATGCGCTGCGCCGCGCCGACCCCAACCTGCTGCTTGCGTGGCACTGGTTGACCACCAGATCCGAAGGCGGCGACGGCTGCAACGCCTTTTTCGCGGAATTGCGCGGCGCGCCCCAGCCCACCGGCGCGGAAGCACGCGCTGCGATTGACCGGTGCCTCGCGGGCAATGTCTGTTTTACCCGCGGTCGGGAGTTGACCACGTCGGGCCAGGACGGTTGGCCGATGGCGTACGCGCTGGCCTGGTTATCCGTCGCCGGCGGTAATTCGGTCATGCCGCCGTGGGTGCGCCACCAGTTCCCGGCGGCCGGCGTCCTGGTGCGGCGTCTTCGGGACACGGCCTGCGACGATGCTGGCTGCTCGTGGTGCCGTGAACGCCACGACGCGGCCAGGGAACTCAAGCGCTGGTTCGGCTTTGACGGTTTTCGCGCCCAACCGGCGACCGACGACGGCCGGTCGATGCAGCAGGCGATCGTAGAGATGGCCATGGCCGGTGGCCATGCGCTCGGCCTGCTGCGGGACTTGACGCCATGGCCGATGCGGTGCGCCTGTCGATGGACTACTTCAGCATGCAGCGGCAGGCATTCCTTGACCGCTGGCTTCCCAACCGGCAAGCGGAGACCGCACGTGAGACCATGCCGGAAACTTGGCGCGCCATTGTGGAAGACCTGAACCCGATCCAGCGCCGCATCGTTGCCGATAAGCGTGAACAGGTCAACGTGCTGGTGCTCGCCGGGCCCGGCTCCGGCAAGACCCGCGTGCTGCTGCATCGCATCGCCTACCTGCTTCGCGTGCGGCGCGAGGCCGTGGCACTGTTACGCGGCGACGGCTTGCCGCCGGAAGAAGCGGATATCCAGCGGGCACGGCTCCTGGCTGGTTTCCGTTGGATTCTGGTGGACGAGTACCAGGACATCGATCCCGATCAGTACGAACTCATCTCTGCCCTGGCAGGGCGCACCCTCGATGATGAGGACAGCAAGCTGACGTTGTTTGCCGTGGGCGATGACGACCAAAACATCTACAGTTTCATGGGCGCGTCGGTAGCGTTCATCCGCCGCTTCCAGAACGACTACGATGCCCGCCAAGCGTGGCTTACGGAGAATTACCGCTCCACGGCCCACATCATCCACGCCGCCAATGCCTTCATTGCGCCGGCCCGGCAGCGGATGAAGAACGAACATCCCATCGAAGTCGATCGGGTGCGGAAGCAAGCAGCGTCGGGCGGGGAATGGGCCGCACTCGACCCGGTCGCTCACGGCCGGGTGCAAATACTTCCGGCCGGCGCCGACGACAAGACCCAGGCGCTCGCGGCGATCGGCTTGAGGTTCTCGCTGAAAAGGACCCTTGGGAGATCACAACTCGTCAAGGACAGATCGTGGGTCGCTTGGCCAAACGCTACCAACCGCCCGGCCAATTACATTCTGCCCGCGTACATGCCATCGTGAATTGGCGGCGTGATGACAGCGAGCCGGAATACCAGCCTGGCCTGCTCTGCGATGAATGGGAGGTGGTGGTGCCGGAGCTGGTTTTTTCCTCGCAACCGCCTTCAACCTGAATCGTGAAACACTTGAGCGCCGTGACGACTTGTTGGTCTCTTTCGTCCGGTTCAGCAGCTCTCGCCACGTTTCCAATTGCGCAAAGACCCCAGGATAGTCAAGGCGACCAAAGTAGAAGAGCGGTGTGATTTGCGGGCTAATCCACCGCAAAGCAATAGAACAAACCCACGCCGCCCCAACTCGCGAGATCCTCCTGGCTGCAGCCGGTCGTCGCGTGCGACGAATTCCATGACTGATTGCCGTTGCCGATGCGGTCGGAGTGACCGACCTGGGCGGAACCCTCGTCGTTGCCGGTCCAGTTGTTGCAGGTCCGGTCGACCCCTGGAGGAAAGGCGCGGCCGTCAGTCTGGGAGCCCGTCAGCATGTCGTGACGGGTCGGCAGGGGATCGCCGATACCGTTGACGAGTTCGCCGTGCTCAGTGAGTGCGAATTCCTTGGTCAGATTGCTGCCGCGCTGCGCCTCGAGCAGCGTGTCGCCGTGTATTTGAGACATGATGATCGGCCGGTTAAGCCGACGATTCAGGTAGTCGAGGATTTTTGCCTTGGAGTGGTACCAGGGGCCGTCGCCGATCGGTTCGCTCGTGACGAAAAACGTCATCAGGCTGGAGGGGATGTCGTCGGATTCGGGAAGGCCCGGGTCGGGAACATCGGATTCTTGCGCGTAGACGATGCCGCTTACTGTGCAGACCCCTCGCCTCGCGATCAGCATCATCCAGCAGCTCCCGCGAGATCCCGTCGTCGTACTTCTTCGCCATACGTGTCTCCTATCGAATAGTCCATCGTATGGCTCGCAAACACAAAATTCCTTACAGGCTCCCCTGGCCAGGAGCATATTCGATACATATGTCGTCGAACGCCCTTGGGCTTCGGTCGGTTACGCTCCCTACGCCCAAAGCCGACCCGGCGTGTACGGTATTCGGACGGGAACCGGGAACAGAGAAGTCGGGACCGCCAGAAAACTAAAGGGGACATTTCTGCTGTGGAGAAAAGGGGACATTTCTGCTTTGCGTTGACATTATGACAAGAATTATGGACACAAGTAATATGAACTGATATTCTGCGCAGCAGAGTAACGTTACGTTCATAATAGTACGCGATAAACGCCTTTTTGCCCACTTTTATAGGCACTAAAAATGGCCAGTCACAACCAACTCCCCATCCCTGTCAAGCGCGCCCTGCGAAAGCTCGGTAGCAATATTCGCGACGCCCGGCGCCGGCGACGTATCCCGACCCAGGTCATGGCCGAACGGGTCGGGGTCAGTCGCACCACGCTACTCAAGGTGGAAAAGGGCGAGCCTGGCGTGTCCTTTGGCACGTTGGCGACGGTGCTCTTCGTGCTGGGGCTGTTGGACGGCTTAAGTGAGCTCGCCGACGCTCGCTACGACCAGGTTGGCCTGGATCTCGCCGACGAATGGCTGCCACAACGTATCCGTCTATCACGCCGAGAGCGAGGCCCCTGATGGATCGAGAAACCTGAGTTTACATCGATCTGGACGGTGCCCCAATACTGGTCGGGCGCTTGTGGACGCGAGTGCGACAGGGTCGAGAGAGCGCGTCGTTCCAATACGACGAGGGTTGGTTGCAACATCCGGCGCGTTTTGCTCTCGAGCCGGCACTAACACTTGGCGATGCTGCTCATCACGCGCCCGCCGGTAAGGCGCTATTTCGTGCGTTGGGCGACTCCGCACCGGATCGCTGGGGTAGGGCGTTGATGGGTCGCGCGGAACGTCGTGCCGCGCGAGAGGAGGGGCGTGCCGCGCGAACGCTCTTCGAGATCGACTACCTGCTGCGCGTCAATTAATGCCGACTGATTCGTAATGCCGAGTGGTGTGCGGGAAACGGCTTACCCATGCTGATTTTCCGCATATTCACTCGGCATTAATTTTGGACGTCACTTCCCGCCGAGAACCCTCATCAGCTCGTCCTTTGCACCGGAGAAGATTCCGGGGCGGATCGATGGCGGCGCGTTGGCCGCAAGGATTTTCAGTTTCTCGGCCGGGCTTGCGCGAAGGTACACTTCGGTGGTCTTGAGATCCGCATGACCGAGCCAGAGCGAGATCTTCCGGACGTCCTCGGTGGCATGCAGGACCGTCATCGCCGTCGAGTGACGGATCACGTGCGGGGTCACCCGCTTGTCCTTGATCGATGGAACGGCCTGCGCTGCCGTGGCGACATGCTGTTTGAGGAGGTAGGTGAAGCCATCCGTGCTCAGCGCCCGCCCGCGGGCGCTGAGGAACAGGTACCGGTTGTTGACCGGAGGCCGGACATCCAGCCACTCATTAAGGGCGGTCTTCGTTGCCTTCCACAGCGGCAGTTCGCGTTCGCGTCTTCCCTTGCCCATTATTCGGATACTCTCAAGCCGGGGACCCGAAAGGCTGTCGAGGGTGGCCGTCGTGAGTTCCGACACCCGCAGCGCGGCGGCGTAGCACAGGTGCAACATGGCCCGGTCGCGCAGCCCTGCCACTGTCGCGGTATCCGGGGCATCCAGGATCGCCTGCATTTCGGTCCGATCGAGCCAGTCGATCAGGGGCTTGTCGGCGCGCTTCTGCGGGATGGCACGCACCTGCAATGCGAGATCGAGGCAGCTCGGGACACGGTATTCCAGGTAGCGGAAGAAGGACTTGATGGCGGCGAGCCGGATATTGCGGGTGCTCACACTGTTGTTGCGGTCCTTCTCCAGGAACTCGAGGAAGGCCACCACACGCGTCACCGTGAGCTGTTCGACCGTCAAGACGCAGGGGCGGGTTTTGGTCTGCTGCGCTGCGTAGAGGACGAAGAGCCGGAAGCAATCGGTGTAACTCTCCACGGTATGGCGGCTGAAGCGCCGCTCGTTGGGCAAGTGCTGCTGCAGGAAGGTGGTGAGGTGGGGGGCAAGATTAGTCATAAGAAGCTCCATTCATGTGTGCCCGTTCCGCCGCCTCGGCGATGCCGCGCAGGAGAACCGGGGTTGATTCCAGGTACCAGTAGGTATTCGAGACATCGACGTGGCCGAGGTAGGTGGCCAGCGCCAACATGTGACGGCCCGGGTCGGCGCCGGGGTCCAGGTTCTCGAGGGACCGCACGGCGAAGGCATGCCGCAGCGAGTGGGGCGTCGGTCCTCGTGCTGCGCCGGGTTCGCGGATTCCCGTTTGTACCGCAAGTGTGCGGAAGACGAACGTCGCATGCTTTCTACTTGGACACCGGCCGGTGGCGATTACGAACAGATGGCCGTCCGGGGTTTTCTCCTTGCGTCGTGTCGTCAGGTAGCGGTTCAGCGCATCCCGGGCGGTCGGGTGCAGCGCGACCATCCTCGTTTTTCCGAACTTCGTGTCTCGGATGATGAGGCCGTCAGGCGCGATGTCGTTCAGTGTCAATGCGAGGGCTTCGCCGATGCGCAGGCCGGTCGCGGCGATGAGGCCGAACAGGTGGTGCCAGGTCAGCGCGGCGATGGTGCCGGGAGGTCCCGTGGAAAGTGCTGCCGCCAGGAGTTTCCGGATGTCCGGAATCGATACCGGGTACGGCTGCGGTCTCCGGCTGGACCGACGGCCCAGGGCATCGCGAGGCGGCACCTCGTGACGCGCATCCTCGGCGTGCAGCCAGCGGGCAAACGTATGCACTCCGTGCAGCTTTCTGGCTCGCTGAGACGGTGTTCGCGCTGTTGATCCCGATGCCCACTCCAGGGCGGTACCGGAACGAAGGAATGTCTCGTTACGATCCTCGGCGAACCGCGCAAAACTCCGTAGTAGCAGTGCGCTGCTTGTGAACCGGTAACCAAGCTTTTGCTTCATCGCGACAAAGCGCTCGACATGTTCGGCGATCGTTGTTGTCATTGTTCGATCCCCCCCATCCAGGGTTGGGCGACCTCCTGCAACATGACCGCATCGGTCTTGGCGTAGATCATGGTGGTGTTCGGGGAGGTGTGCCGGAGCAGCGATTGGATGACCTCGAGCGTTGCACCGGACCTGAGCAACTCTGTCGCCTGGCTGTGACGGAACACATGCGCACCGCGGCCGGCGAAGGTTTTGACCCCGGCGCGATTCAGCGCACGCCGCGCCACAGAACTGACATTGCTTCCGTCAACGAACGGTCCATAGGGTGCTTTAACGCACAGGAACACCTTCTCTTCGTCCGTCCTTGGCCGCACCGTCGCGATATAGGTATAGAGCGCATCGCCGACATCCTGGGGCAGCGGCAGGGCCGTCTGCCGTCGTGATTTTCCCGATACACGGATCTCGGCCCTGTCCCAGTCGATATCGCCAAGGCGCAGGGCAACGATATCCCCTGCCCGCAGTGCCAGCCGTGCCAGCAAGAGCAGGATCGCCCGGTCGCGCACGCCCATGGGGTCGTTACCGCAGGTCGCGATGGTGCGCTCGACATCGTCGGCCGGGATGTACCGTGGCAAGGTCGACAACCGCCACTGTGGCACCGTGGGCACGGCCTCGACCAGCGCTGCCGCGATGCGGCCTTCCGATACCAGGAACCGCAGGTACATGCGCATCGTGGTTGTCAGCTTCTGGGCGTAGCTTCGCGACAAGTGCTCCATATGCTCGAACAACACCCGCCGGATCAGTGCCGCGTCATAGGCCCCGGGATCGTCCCCAAGTCCAGACAGGGTCGCTGCGATCAAACGGACATGCTGGCGTATGGTTCCCGGGCCGCTGCCGCGATTGCGTTCAAGCCACACGGAGAACCTCTCAAGGAGAGCGGGTAGCGGCTTCTCCTCCGGGTTCGGCTGCAGGGGTTTAATCCGCCCGATAGCGACGAGATGCTTCAGGAAGCCGCGGATTTCGGTCGCATACGCGGTTCCGGGAGACTGCGGTTTGTGGCCGCAAAACACCCGGGGGATTGAACAGACGAACCGCCTGTTCCGGAATCGTGCGTAGACATCCGGTGTCAGATCGCACAGGCGAATCCGTGAGAGATGGAGCCAGACAATGAGAGCGGCGCAGCCGTAACGGTACAATTTGATGGTTTCGGTCGCATAGCGGTCGCCGCGTAACTGTTCGAGGAACGAGTCAAGGAGGCCGAAGTTCTCGTCCAGTTCGCCGGGTGTCTCGATCCTCCCCGTCCGCTCAAGGAAGTGGATGAATCTCATGAGATGCGACGACGTGCGGCACTTGCGCCAGCGGCGCAGCCGCACGGACCCCGACCATCTGGCACAACAGCATTCGTGCTGCAGAAAGCGATCGACCACTGTGCCGTCAACCGTTTCGAGCGGCATATCCCCGTGATCAACCCAGATCAGGAAGTGACGGGCGGGGTACCGATAGCGATGGACATCGGATTCGGCAATCCCTTCACGAAGAAGGAAATCGTCGATCAACGAAAGATTGATTGGGTCGAAGCAGGCCTGTTCTGTGGTCGCAAGGGTCCGGCGGTTGGGCATTGAATACATTTGTCGTTCTCCAACTGACTGAAAGGGAGAACGACTCTACCGGGGAAGTGACGTCCAAAATTAATGCCGAGTGAATATGCGGAAAATCAGCATGGGTAAGCCGTTTCCCGCACACCACTCGGCATTACGAATCAGTCGGCATTAATTGCGTTATCCCGAGCTCGGGATAACGCAATGATCGTGCGCGACAAGGTGCGTTGCGTTTCGCGGAATGCCAACGCGGGCCCTTTGCGAGTATGAATGAGAACGAAGCTGTGCCGCCGCTGGTTGAGTTGCCGCGATTGCTGGCGGCTAGCGACAATGTGCTCGGGGATGATGATAGCTACGAGTTGCTACAGCTTCTGCTCGCCCCTGGCTCATCGTTGGGTGGAGCCAGGCCAAAAGCGTCGGTACTGGATGCTGACGGCAACCTGACGATTGCCAAGTTCCCCACGCACAACGACGACTATGACGTCGTGCGCTGGGAAGCTGTGGCGCTTTCGCTTGCGGCCCGTGCCGGCATCGAAACGCCTGAGTGGCGTCTCGAAAACATTAGCGGACGTTCGGTGCTCATTATCCGTCGGTTTGATCGAGAGGGTGATCAGCGAATCCCGTTCCTATCAGCGATGAGCATGATCGGTGCTGACGATCTTGAGACGCGCAGTTACTTGGAGGTTGCCGATGGGCTACGCCAACATGGCGCGAACGTGGTACACGATCTTGAGGTGCTGTGGCGACGAATCGTGTTTAGTGTGTTGATATCCAATACCGACGATCATCTTCGCAATCACGGATTCCTATTTTCGGGGCATGATGGCTGGCGTCTTTCGCCGGCTTATGATCTCAATCCGGTTCCCATCGATATCAAACCGCGATTTCTCATGACCGCCATTGATCTCGACGATACCGCGGCATCAATCGAGCTCGCATTGCAGGTCGCCGAGTATTTTAGGCTTGATGATGATCAGGCACGAGCCATCGCGAAGGATGTTGCGCGGTCGGTTGCTGAATGGCGAACCATGGCCGCAGCGCTCCGCTTATCGCCGGCTGAGATCGATCGCATGGTTACGGCCTTTGAGCACGATGATCTGCAAGTGGCGCTAGATCTATAGATTGCGAGAAGTGTTGCCTGACTCAAGCATAGACTTCCAATAGCGAAGTCGGCTCGATTCCTCACAATTCGCACTCTCGAATCATTTCCGTGCGTATTCCACGTGAAGACATTGTCAGAGAAAACTAGCTTGAGCCGGGAAGCAAGCTCTCGTAGTCTCTGGTCGAACTGGCGCTGGCTTAACAATAGAGCCGAGAACTCGCATCAACCGTTTCGAAGGCGGGAAGGGGCGATGGTGCGGTTCAGAGACATCAAGACCCTTTGTTGGCTTGGCCGGCACGAAACTGGTGCGCATCGCCGGTGAAGATCTGCTTGATGGTGGACGGTTCGGTGACGAACACCATCGGAGGGACACCGAACAGACGCATGGTGAACGGGTCGCCGTACCGATCGGCACAGGCCTTCACGAAGGGGATCGGCTCAAAGACCCACTTGCTCAATTGAAGGAGGCGCGGAAGGCGTGGTCCCGGCGGCAACTTGGACACATGCTCCGACTCAAATACCTATACTCCGTCGCGTGTTACGAGACGTTCGTGTGGACCGCCTCGGAACGGCCTACTGAGAGCCGAAGTCCGAGGCGTTGAAGATCCGCCGAATGGCCGGGTCTGCGTAGTGGTCGACGGCGGTTCGTACCGCGGTCACCAGTTCTTTCCTCTTGGCAACAAGCGCTTCGATGTCCCCACTCAAACGCGCGAGGCGAAATACGCTCCGTATCGAGACGAGCAGTTGGGCCTGTTTTTCGAGGACAAACAGTGTGGCAAAGACACTGACCGGTAGCAAAAGCATCGCCAGCATCGCCCAATCCCATCCGAAAGCTACCCCGACCGTGATCGTGAAGAACATATAAGTTGCAAGCAGTACCGGGACCGCCGTCGTGACTTTCAAGGTGGCGATATCGTCGACATCGTAGCTGAACCACGTACCCACCGTTGCGGCGAGCCAGGCGGCCGGCAGTACGACGATCGCCCCC
Source organism: Candidatus Rariloculaceae bacterium (assembly GCA_965237785.1). Taxonomy (GTDB): domain Bacteria; phylum Pseudomonadota; class Gammaproteobacteria; order Steroidobacterales; family Rariloculaceae; genus UBA6522. Next base: position 1,850,619 of record OZ250159.1, on the reverse strand, counting down.
GGCAGTGCGAGCGGTAACAGCAGAATGACCAGGGCAGTGCGCCAAACAATCCTGTTCATGGCATTGCGGGCACTGACAACGTGACTGAGCTGGTAATCCTTCAGTCCCAGGAGATCCAACTGTGCCTGGTACGCCTCGATCTCGCCACGCAGCCGCTGAATGTCCGGCTCGCCGGCGAACCGCGTATAGCGCTCCACGAAGCGGCGGCTGAGGTCGACATAGGTTGCGGGCGCGAGTTTCGCCGAAATCGGTTTGTACAAACGCCGCGCGGCGTGAATGAAACGCAGCGTAGCCCAGTCCGGTGCATTCAGCGTGACGCGGGAGAGCCGCTCGCGCAGTTCTGCGGTGAGCTGTCGTACGGTCCCCACTTCATCGTTCTCGTAAGCCGCGAGACGGTGTTCATCGATAGGCATCGGCGCTGCGACGTGCAGCAAGACCTGGCTTCTGAACCGATGACGATTGAGGTAGGTCAGGCCGAAAGGAACGATCATGACCTCGGTCTCGCGGTGCGCGGCGGCGTGCAGTGCCATTCTTGCGGCGCCGGTCTTGAGCGTCGCGAGCCGGGTGTCGGTGTGGCTGATGCCCTCGGGAAAAATGGCCACACAGCCGCCGCACGCCAGGATGTCGTCAACGCGTTCGAAGGCGCCCCGGTTATCTGCGTTGGGACCGTGTTCTTCGCGGCGCAGCACGGGCACCGCGCCGAGCGCATCCAGCAGCCGGGCGAGCAGAGGGATTTTCCAGAGTTTCGCGTTGCCGAGAAAATGGACGGGGGCTCGCCCTGCCTGGCTGATCAGCAGTAGCCCGTCTATCAACGCGTTGGGGTGATTGCCGGCAAAAATCACGCCGCCGCGCGCGGGGACATTTCCCAGGCCCACGACCTCGATTCGCTTGTAGAACGTGCGGCCAACCAGACTCAGGAATCGAATAAGCGCACGGTAGAGCAAGGCCGAAGGTGCCGCGCCAATTTCGGTTTCGAGCAAACTCACAAAATGCCTCAGACACCGCTATCCTGCGTAATCTGAAGGCTTTTTCGTTGTGAATCAAGCCAACATGGATGGCTCGATCCGTACAAAATTTGCAGTCTCCGGGAAAGCAAAGCCGGTTCAAATTGAAGAACACAAAATTCAGCAGGGCTCACGCGTGTCTTGACGTTGTCCCTGATATCTGATCCACAAGCAAGGCGGCTTCTGTCCTGAGCTCAGAACGACGAGATTTTCTCGAACCCGGTGGTCCAACATTGGGGGCAAGCCCAGTCCAGTGAAAGTCTCTCTCACCAGATGGAGCCGTACTAGGGGGGTCAGGTCACGTAGAGTCGACGGCAAGACAATAGAACATGCCGACCCCGTGGGTCATCACCAAGGCGGTCTGACTGCAGCCGCGCGTGCCGTGGGATGAGTTCCACGAGCCGTCGCCGCCGCCATTGCGATCGGGGAATCCGATCTGCACGTTGGGCTTGTCCCGGAAGGCGCCCATCGTCATTGCAATAGTACCCACAATTCGCCTCCCGGCGCAGTCGCCCGGATTTGCCATGGCCCTGAATATCGCCCAGGACCGACCCCTACGGTATCGACACTTCCGGAAGCGGTTCCCGAACCAGCGGTATGCTGCCGCCGGCGTCGAATACTGGCCCGTCCGCCGCGGCATTCACATGCACGACGGCCAATAATTCCACGCGCCCGTTGGCGCCGGCGGCAGCCCGAACCACCTCCCCGACGCGGCGGCCTCCGCCATCGAGCAGCGCGCTGCCGACGGCAGGAACTCGCGTTAACGCGGCGCTGAACCGAAACACCCGTCGCTTGGCACTGCCCAGGTTCTGCGTACGCGCGATGACTTCCTGACCGGGATAACACCCCTTGTCGAATGCCACGGCTCCCAGGCGGTCGAGATTGAGCATGTGGGCGGTATAGCGGCCAGCCAATTTGGGGGTCAGATCCACCAGCCCCAGGCGGATTTCTTCCACCGCCCCAGACTCGCGCTGATCTGTCGGCAAGTCGCTTTCGAAGTCTGCCAGCGTGTCGCCGGCCGCCACCAGGTAGGCGAGCCGCGAGCCGACCCGAATAATGAATGCGCCGCCGGCGACGGCCACGTCGCCAGGCTGCGTGCCCAATGTTAGCGAACGTCGTGCGAGCCACGCTTCGATGTTGCCGTGGGCCGCGCCCGCCCGCCATCCCGAGGACCCGTTTCGCAGTTGAACGTCCGCACGCAGCACGAACATCCTTAACCGCCGGATCAGCGCGTCCACATCGGCGCCCTTGGCGAGGATCAGCCAGCACTCACCGGTCCAAAGCGTTCGCACCAGTGCCAGCACGCGTCCCCTGGCGTCGTGCCAGGCGGACAGCGGAGCCCGCAGGGGTTTGCCGGAGTCAACGTTGCGGCTGAGTTGCGCATTGAGAAACGACTCGGCTTCGGTACCCGTGACTTCGATCAGGCCCAGGTCCGTGAGCGGATAGAGACTCGGCTGTCCCGGATCGGAGGCGGATTTGGCTGGTTCGTATGTCATGAAGTGTCGTTGTAGCAGCTTCTGCCGGAAGGTCAAGGCGGCCGATGAATCCATCGCGTACACGGCCCGCATACCTCGCCAATCTCCTGCGGCGGCCGCCGAACCCCGGAACTCACAATTAATACGAGATGCCGGCCACCGAGGGCAGCCGACGCGGTTGCCGATTGCGACGGGCGTGCGTCGTGCGTACCGGGAACATTTCTGGCAGACTACGCACCTCGCGGTGGCAGGCCGGTGCGTTCCGCGCCGCGTGCACCGATAAAACGAAACATACGGATTAAAGAATGACGGACAGGGTCGAACGGCCATTGTCGCCGCACTTGCAGGTCTACCGGCCGGAGATCACCAGCGTACTTTCGATACTGCACCGGGCCACCGGCCTCGGTCTGTCGGCCGGCCTGCTGGTGCTCGCGTACTGGTTGATGGCGGCGGCCGGCGGCGAGGCCGACTATGCCGACGCCGCGGCGGTGCTCGGCAGCGGGTGGGCGAAGATAGGCTACACGGGTTGGGGATTCTGCTTCTTCTACCATCTGGCCAACGGTATCCGGCATCTGCTTTGGGACATGGCGATCGGACTGGAGCCGGCGCAGTATCGAGTCAGCGGATGGACCGTGGTCCTGGTCAGCCTGGCGCTCACCGCGGTTTATTCGCTGATGGTGATTCTATGAAACGGTGGTGTCGGTGAGACTTGTCAGCCCCCTCAACCGGGTACTGGGTCTGGGTTCCGCCAAGACGGGCGTGGAACACTGGTGGGCGCAGCGCTTGACCGCGGTTGCCCTGGTGCCCCTGGGATTGTGGTTCGTAATCGCTCTGGCCGGCCTGGACACATTCAGCTACGCCGCCGTTGTCGGCTTCGTTCAGGTTCCGCTCAACAGCGTGCTGTTCATCCTGTTGCTGGTTGCCCTGTGTTATCACTCCCATCTCGGCGTGCAGGTGGTGATCGAGGACTACGTGCATGACGCGGGAATCAAGGTTTTCTCACTCGTGGCCGCTTCCTTTGCACATATCGCTGTCGCGGTGGCGGGCATATTCGCGGTGCTCAAGATCGCGTTCGGAGCCGCGGCATGACCGGGCAATACGAATTCATCGAACACAGTTGCGCTGTGGTCGTCGTCGGCGCCGGCGGCGCCGGACTGCGTGCAACGCTGGGCCTCGCCGAACAGGGACTTTCCACCGCCTGTATCACCAAGGTCTTTCCGACCCGCAGCCATACGGTCGCCGCGCAGGGCGGAATCAGTGCCGCGCTGGGCAACATGGGCGAGGATGACTGGCGCTGGCACATGTACGACACGGTCAAGGGATCCGACTGGCTCGGCGACCAGGATGCGATCGAATACATGTGCAAGGAGGCGCCCGCGTCGGTCATCGAGTTGGAACATTACGGCGTGCCCTTTTCGCGCACCGAAGACGGACGCATCTACCAGCGCCCCTTCGGCGGCATGACGACACACTACGGCGAGGGCACCGCGCAGAGGACCTGCGCCGCCGCCGACCGTACCGGGCATGCGATGCTGCACGCCCTGTACCAGCAGTCGTTGAAGCACGACGCCGAATTCTTCATCGAATACTTCGCCGTGGACCTGATCATGGAAGACGGCGTCTGCCGGGGGGTCGTCGCGCTCGACCTCGCCGAAGGCCGGCTGCATCGCTTTCGCGGCCACATGGTGATCCTCGCCACCGGGGGCTATGGACGAGCCTATTTTTCGTGCACCTCGGCGCATATCTGCACCGGCGACGGCAACGGCATGGTGCTGCGCGCCGGACTTCCCCTGCAGGACATGGAATTCGTGCAGTTTCATCCCACCGGCGTTTACGGGGCAGGGATGTTGATATCCGAAGGGGTCCGCGGGGAAGGTGGGTACCTGACCAATTCCGAAGGCGAGCGCTTCATGGAGCGCTACGCCCCCAACGCCAGGGACCTGGCTTCGCGGGACGTGGTGAGCCGCTCGATTACCGTGGAAATCCGTGAGGGGCGCGGCCTGGGGCCGGACAAGGACTACGTGCACCTGCACCTGGAACACCTGGCCCCCGCGGTCATCGCCGAACGGCTCCCGGGGATCGCCGAAACCGCGAAGATTTTCTCCAAGGTAGACGTAACCAGGGACCCCATTCCGGTGCTGCCCACGGTGCACTACAACATGGGGGGCATTCCCACCAATTTCCGCGGTGAAGCCTTGACGACCGACGACGCCGGGAACGAGGTCGTGGTCCCCGGGCTGATGTCGGTGGGGGAGGCGGCCTGCGTATCCGTGCATGGGGCGAATCGGCTCGGCTCCAACTCGCTGATCGATCTGGTCGTCTTTGGGCGGGCCGCCGCGGAGCGTTGCGGAGAATTGATCGGCGACGGGGATCGTATCGCGCCGCTGCGCAAGGATGCCGGCGAGGAGGCGGTGCAGCGGATCGACCGGCTGCGTCATGCCGGCGGCGAACATCCCACGGCAAAGATACGTCTGCGGATGCAGCGGGTGATGCAGAATCACGCGGCGGTCTTTCGTACCGGCGAGTCGCTGCAGGAGGGAATCGATGCGCTGGCACCCGTCTTCGCCTCGTTCGAGGATGTCTCGGTCGCCGACCGTTCCCTGATCTGGAACACGGATCTGGTGGAAACGCTGGAACTGGAAAACCTGTTGCTCCAGTCGATGGCGACCATCAAGTCCGCGGCTTACCGGACGGAGAGCCGCGGCGCTCAGGCCCGGGAGGACTACCCGGACCGTGACGACGAGAACTGGATGAAGCACACCCTGGTATGGGTAGATGAGCGCGGCGAAGTGCGGTTCGGCGAGCGCCCGGTGCAATTGGATACGCTCAGTGAAGACATCGACACCATTCCGCCGAAACCGCGCACCTATTGAGCGAGACGTGATTGAGGGGTTAGCCCACCATGGCACAGTTCAGGCTTCCAGTTAATTCCCGGGTCAAGCCCGGCAAGAGCCACCCGGCAACCAGCGGTGCCTCGAACCCGCGCAAGTTCCAGGTCTACCGTTACGATCCGGACGCCGGCGGGCCACCGAGACTGGATTCGTACGAAGTCGACATGGACGCGTGCGGGCCCATGGTGCTGGATGCGCTCATCAAGATAAAGGACGAGATCGACCCGACGCTGACGTTTCGCCGCTCCTGCCGGGAGGGTATATGCGGTTCCTGTTCGATGAATATCGGCGGAACCAATACGCTCGCCTGTACCAGGATGGTGGAGGACCTCTCCGGAACGGTGAAGATCTATCCGCTGCCCCACATGCCGGTGGTCAAGGATCTGGTCACGGATCTGACCAATTTCTACGCCCAGTACGCCTCCATCAAGCCTTGGCTCGAAACCCGGACGCCCCCGCCGCCGGACCGCGAGCGGCTTCAGTCCAAGGAGGATCAGGAAAAGATCAACGACCCGTCCGCGTGTATCCTGTGCGCCTGCTGCTCCACCGCATGCCCGAGCTATTGGTGGAATCCGGACCGCTACCTCGGTCCGGCAGTGCTGCTGCAAGCCTACCGCTGGATCGTGGACAGCCGCGATGAAATGACCGGTGAACGCCTCGATGCCCTTGAGGATCCGTTCAGGCTGTACCGCTGTCACACCATCCTCAACTGCACCGAGGCCTGCCCGAAGGGCCTCAACCCTGGAAAGGCGATCGCTCAAACCAAGAAGCTGATTGCCGAACGACGCCACTAGCGTCAACAGGCCCTGATCCGCCGTGGGCACCGACGTTGCACCTCCGGATACCGCGCCGGCCGCGCCTCCGGATACCGCGCCGGCCGAGAACCCGGATACCTCGTCAGCCGCTGAGCCGGCTACCTCAACGTCGGCGATAGACGACGAGCGCAGCATCCGGGCCCGACTTCGATGGCGCTGCCGCCGCGGCACACGTGAGCTCGATACACTGCTGGTGCGATTCTTCGACGAGAATTATCTGTCCCTGTCGGCGGCGGATAAGCAGCGCTTCAGCCAACTTCTGGAGCTTCCCGACCCTGATCTTCATGACTACCTTATGGGGTGGTATGAAGCAGCCGATCCCGCAATGGCCGATCTCCTCGCCCGAGTCCGTTCACTATAGGCCGCGACCCTCGCGCTTGCAGCGGTCGTGGTGGTGGTTTCTCCACGTCCTGGTAATCGCGAGCATCGCCGCGGCGTCGCTCGATCTCGTGTGGAAATGTCTGGCAGCGGCGGGTGCGCTCGGTCATGCCTGGTGGCGGTTCCCTCCACCGGTTCCCGAGTTCGCGATGCTTTGCAAGGAGCGCTGGTCCGTGCCCGACAGCCAGCGCCACGAGTTGCGGCTGGCGCCCGGGAGTCATTTCGCCGGCTGGTGGATCAAGCTGGTGCTCGTGGATTCGGACGGGACTCTGGAGTGGATCTTGTACCATGACCAATTGCCGCCCGCGCGCTGGAAGGCGCTTGCCCGGGAAGTACGCAGCACGTCCTGACCCCATTTCCCGGCGCGATTCTGCGGAGAACGCCTATCCACGGTAGAATGCTTGCCGGGATAGTTGCGGGGTGGCAACGGCAGACGCCCCCGGCGATTGCGCAATAGCGAACTTTCCGCGTCCTCGGTAGTCTATGGAGAATCACCGACAGGAATCCGTTCCGTCGCGCCCGCCCAGCCAGCGGGCCGTCGATCTGGCATTGATAAAGCGGGTCCAGCAGGGAGATCGCTCCGCGTTCGACGTGCTGGTGATCAAGTATCAGCCAAAGATAATCAAGCTGATTATGAGGTATGTAAGAGATCCGTCGGAAGCGCTCGATGTTGCGCAGGAAACGTTCATAAAGGCCTACCGTGCGGCGCCTTCGTTCCGCGGCGACAGCGCGTTCTACACGTGGCTTTACCGCATCGCGACAAACACGGCCAAGAACTATCTGGTCTCGGCGGGCCGTCGGCCAACTTACTATGACTTCAATGCCCAGAATGCCGAGCAATTCGAAGCGTTTGCCAAGCTCAGGGATATCGACACGCCGGAACACCTCACGTTGTCGGAAGAGATTCTCCAGACGGTGAACAAAGCGATCGCCGACTTGCCTGAAGACCTTCGCACCGCCATTATCCTGCGCGAAATCGAAGGCATGAGTTACGAGGAGATCGCTCAAACCATGGAGTGTCCGGTAGGTACCGTGCGCTCTCGCATTTTCAGAGCCCGGGAGACGATCGACAAGCGGGTCGGCCCGTTGCTGTAGTAGGATTAATCAATGAATTTGAGGGCATCATGAGCGAACAGTTCCAGGAGCAAATATCGGCTTTTTCGGACGACGAATTGTCCGCGGAGGAGTGTACATTCCTGGTGCGCCGGCTGGAGCGCGATCCCGAGTTTCGCGATCGGGTACTACGCTACTCGATGATCGGCGCGGCGATGCGCGGTGAACTGCTGGACCCGGATCCCGACTTGTTGCGGCGACGCGTTCGCGAGGAACTGGATGGCATTCCCTCTACCGGTCGCGAGCGTGCGTCTCCCGTGGCTTCAAGGCGGCTGATTCGCCCCGCCGCCGGATTCGGGATTGCCGCGGCAGTGGCCCTGGCCGCGCTGCTGGTACTCAGCATGGTCAACGGCCCGATCGACGGCGGCGATCCGTCCGAACTCATGGCCGGAGCCGGCGGCAACCCCGTTCCGGAAGAGTTCGTCAGCTACATCGTGCCCGATGAACCCGTCGGTACACTCGTCTCGTGGAACCCGATGTCCGCGTCGCCCATCCGCTTGACGAACTATCTGATCACTCATGGGGAATACGCTTCGGGCCTCGGGCGTACCTCGATCCATGCCGACGTCATCCGCAATTCCGGGCCCCGTGTGCTGGTAACAACATCTCGAGAGCAGGAACAGTGAGTGATTAGCCCCATACCACTGCGCACGCTGACCGGAACCGTTCTGGGGCTCGCCGCGTTCCACGCGGCGGCACAGGACGCGGAGCAGTGGCTCGACCGAATGACCCGGGCGGTGGAGGAGTTGAGCTACCAGGGCACCTTCGTGCATCTGATGGGGGATGAACTCGACACACTGAAGATCGTTCACCTCAACGACGGCGGCCGGGTCAGCGAGCGCATCGTATCCATGGACGGGGCCGGCAGGGAGATCATCCGTCACGAGGATGAAATCCACTGCATTCTCCCCGATCGCAGGATCGTAATTAGCGAGGAACGCCGGGATGTTAGCCCGTTGGTGTCGGCCTTGCCCGCGTTTTCAGAAGGATTGCAGCAGCACTACGAGGTGGCGCTGTTGAGCAACGAGCGGGTCGTTGAACGGGAAACGCAAGTCGTGGCCATCCACCCCAGGGACGAATTTCGCTACGGATATCTGCTTTGGCTCGACAGCGAGACCGCAATGCCGCTCAAGTCCCAACTCAGAGACGGAGAGGGGCGTCCGGTCGAGCAAATGGTCTTTACCCGGATCGAGATCGGCGACGATATCCCGGATTCGGCTTTGCAACCCACCATCGATACGTCGGGATTCGAATGGATCACGGCGCCTGAGGCCACCCGGATGGAAGAGACCCTGCAGTGGCGGGCGTCGCAACTGCCCGACGGCTTCACACTCTCGGTCGCCACCCAGACTCGCATGGCCGGTTCCGAGTCCCCGGTCGAACATCTCGTGTACTCGGACGGCCTTGCAACCATTTCCGTATTTATCGAAAGTCCGAACATCGAAACCGAAGTGGCCGAGGGATTTTCGCGCGTCGGCAGCGCCAACGCCTATTCACGCCATTTGAACGGACGCCAGATTACCGCAGTGGGTGAAGTTCCCATGCGCACGGTTGAGGTCATCGCCACCTCCATCTCCGGCCCCTGATCCGACGCTGTCCACGAAAGATTTCCCGGTGCAATCCACTCAGAATGCCGCACGGCCAGCATGTATGACCGTTCAGGCACGAGTCCGGCGGACCCATGCCGACCGGTCCGTGGACCTGAGCATTCTGCCCCCGCCCCGGTGCAGCGGCTGCGAAGGGGTTTGCCTTTGGGGGTGGGCGCCGGTGTCCTCGCTAAGATTGCACGCCTCGGGTCGCCATCGACCCGGCGATCTGGTTTCGGTTTCCCTGAAGAGCCGGCACGCGCTCCACGCGGCACTGCTCGTACACGGGTTGCCGTGGGCCGGGTTGCTGGTCGGCGCCGCGGCGGGGGTGGCCGGCCTCGGCGGCGACGCGGGCGCGCTCATCGGCGCGCTGTCCGGACTCGGTGCGGGGCTCATGGCCGGCCGATGGCTGCAAGGTCAATCACGGTTTGCTCCGGCACTGATCGAAGTGAACGAATGATGACGACACTGCACCTCTACAGCCGGCGTGGATGCCATCTTTGCGAGCGACTGGAAGAGGAACTTCAACCCTTGATCGCAGGGCGTGCACGGATCGAGACGATCGACATCGATACCGACATCGATCTCAAGAAACGCTACGGGCTGCGGGTCCCCGTGCTGGCCGCGCGGGAACGGGAACTCTCGGGGTACCCGTTGGAACATGACGTCGTCGAACAGTACCTTTCCGGCCTCGGCGGCGATATTGCAGACCCGGAAGAAATGCCCAATACTCTGCGCTGATTCGCGCCCGTGAGACGATAACCTTGGATTTTGCCCTCATATTGCTGGTTGCCACCGTGGTTTCGGGGCTCATCTGGGCGTTCGACGCCGCATTTCTCAAGCGTCGCCGCATGGGCTCGGGCGGACGGTCGGCCGCGGATGGCTTGCATCCGGGCGAGCCGGTCGTTGTCGAATACGCTCGCTCGTTCTTCCCCATTCTGCTGCTCGTGTTGGTACTGCGCTCGTTCCTGTTCGAGCCGTTTCGCATTCCGTCCGCCTCGATGATGCCGACACTGCTGGAAGGTGACTTCATCTTCGTGAGCAAATTCGCCTACGGGTTGCGGTTACCCGTAGTGAACACGAAGATTCTCGATATCGGAGCACCGGAACGCGGCGACGTGCTCGTGTTTCGACTGCCCTCCGATCCCAGCATCAACTACATCAAGCGTGTGGTGGGACTGCCGGGCGACGTTGTGACATACGACGCGGGCAGCAAGCAATTGAGTATCAACGGCGAAGACGTGTCGATTGAACTGTTGGGACCGTACGAGGGCAGCCGATCGCTCCAGTTGGGTAGCGAACAGCTTGGCGAGCGTGAGCACGGGGTGCTGCATACGCGGGGCATTCTCAGCCGGGGCGGAACGTATCCGGTGCCGGAAGGGCACTATTTCGTGATGGGAGATCATCGCGACAACAGCCAGGACAGCCGGTTCAACGAAGTGCGTTTCATTCCCGAGTATCGTCTGGTGGGCAGGGCCGAGCGGATCTGGATGAACTGGCGCTGGCCAAGCCAGGGAGGGCCCATGTGGAGCCGCATCGGCCGGGGCATCGAGTAGCGGGCGGCCGCGGGTGCCTCGCCGCCCAGCCGGCCGATGGCCAAGCGATACGGGCTATTAATATCCGACAAGCGAATTCGAACTCCACGGCGCGGGCTCGGCAGGGATGGGCTGAAGAGAAGCTGGGACATCGCTTCGACTCAGAAGCGTTGCTGGAGCGCGCCCTCACGCACCGCAGCGCCTCGAAAGACAACAACGAGCGGCTTGAATATCTTGGCGATGCGCTGTTGAGTTTCGTCGTCGCCGCACGACTCTTCGATCAATACCGCACCGCACCTGAAGGCGATCTGAGCCGGTTGCGCTCCGCGTTGGTCAAGGGCGAAACGCTGACCGAGATCGCCCGGGAACTCGGCGTGGAAGATCACCTTATCGTCGGCGCCGCGGAGCTGCGATCCGGCGGCACCGGGCGCTCCAGCGTTCTGGCCAACGCGCTTGAGGCGGTCCTGGGAGCGATTTTTCTCGATGCGGGGCTCGACCAAGCCCAGCGATGTGTCCACCGGCTATTGGACGAGCGTCTTGAGGCGCTTCCGGATGCCGCAAGTCTCAAGGACCCCAAGTCCCGACTCCAGGAATGGCTCCAGAGCCGAGGATTTGACCTGCCCCGCTATGTTGTCGAATCCGACTCCGGTCCACCCCACGCGCGGCGGTTCGTCGTGGCGTGCCGGGTTGACGAGCGCGGCCTGGAAGTCAGCGGACAGGGATCGAACCGCCGTGGCGCGGAGCAGGAGGCGGCCGACCGCATGTTGGCATCGCTGACCAGTGAATGAAGCCGACAAAGCCCGGCGGGACACGCCGTCAGAGGACGGGTTCCGTTCCGGGTACGCGGCCATCGTCGGGCGGCCCAACGTGGGCAAGTCCACGCTGTTGAACGCCCTGGTCGGCGAGCGGCTCAGCATTGTCAGCGCCAAACCCCATACCACCCGGCATCGAATTCTCGGCGTTCTCAACCGGCCGTTCCGGCAGATCATTTTTGTGGACACTCCCGGCTTGCGGACGACCGCCGGGGGCATGCGCAGGCATGCGCTTCACCGGGTCATGGCACGGACGATCAGCCAGGCGGTCGCCGATGCCGACGTGATCCTGATGCTGATCGAGGCCGAACGGCTTACAGTCGAGGATCGCCGCCTGGCCGCAAGGCTGAACGAGCGTGCCGATGAAACGGTGCTGGTATTGAACAAGATCGACCGTGTTCGACCGCGCAGTGCCCTGTTGCCGCTGCTTGAGCGCGCATCCGACGAGTTTCCGTTTTCGACCCTTGTACCCGTATCCGCGCGCCGGGGCACGAACCTGGATCGGTTGGTGGATGAAATCTCAAACCGCTTGCCGCCCGGACCCGCGTTGTTCCCGCCGGAAATGGTGACGGACCGAGGCCAGGCATTCAGAATTTCCGAATTCATACGCGAAAAGCTTCTTTCGGCCTTGCACCAGGAAGTACCCTACGGGATCACGGTCGAGGTGGAATACCTCGGCAGGCAGGAAGACCAGTGGCAGGTACACGCGGTGATCTGGGTGGAACGCGCCAGCCACAAGTCGATCGTGATCGGCAAGGGCGGCCGCGTGTTGAAGGCCGCCGGGCAAGCCGCGAGAAAGGACGTCATCGAGCTATTGCAGGGCCGCGTGCACCTGGAGCTTTGGGTGAAGGTTCGCGAACACTGGTCCGACAGCGAGCGGGAATTGCGACGGCTCGGATTCGATTCGTCATGAGCGAAAGGGAAAGCGTGCAGCTTGAGCGCGGCTTCGTGCTGCACCAACGCGCCTATCTCAATACCAGCCAACTCCTCGAGTGCCTGACCGAGCACCACGGTGTGATCGGCCTGGTCGCCCAGGGTTCGCGGCGGCGTTCGTCGGGTCGCCGCGCCGCGCTGCAGCCGTTCGCACCGATTTATTTGTCATGGGTGCGGCGCACCGAATTGGGGCGCCTGACCCACGTGGAGCCCATCGGCCCGTCCACGGTGCTCGCCGGCAAGGCGCTGTTCGCCGGCTTCTACGCCAACGAGCTGTTGCTGCGCCTGATGGCGCGGGGGGACCCCAATCAAGCCGTTTTTTCCTGCTATAGTCGCTGCCTGGCGGATTTGGCGACCGCGTCCACCAGCGCCCGTACCTTGAGGCTCTTCGAGCTGCGGCTCTTGCAAGCCCTGGGGTACGGCCTCGGGCTGGAGACCGATGTGGACACGGGCGAGCCCATCCGCGCCGAAGGGCGCTACCAGTACCAGCCCGAGCACGGTTTCAGCGGTTGCAGCGGGCCTTCGGGCGCGGCGGAAACCTATGGCGGGCACGAACTGATATCGCTGCGCGAGGAACGATTGGACGATCGCGGCAGTCTGTTTGCCGCAAAGCAATTGCTCAGGCGCGCGCTGAGCGTCTATCTGGGCGAGCGGCCGCTGCGTACCCGGTTGATTCTGGAGGACGTGTTCGCACGGGAGTTGAAGATATGAGCCGACCCATCGTATTGGGTGTCAACGTCGATCACGTGGCCACGCTGCGCCAGGCGCGGGGAACGCGCTACCCGGATCCGGTCGCCGCCGCGCTGGTCGCTGAGCGCGCCGGCGCCGACAGCATCACCATTCATTTGCGCGAAGACCGACGCCACATACAGGAGCGGGATCTGGAGCTCATGCAGCAGGTCGTGGAGACCCGCGTCAACCTGGAGATGACCGTCACCGATGCCATGCTCGATATCGCGCTGCGGGTGCGTCCGGCCGACTGCTGCCTGGTACCTGAGAAGCGCGAAGAATTGACGACCGAAGGCGGACTCGACGTCGCCGGCCAGGCGGACACCGTTGCCCGGGCGTGCCGGCGGCTGGCCGAGGCGGGGATCCGCGCATCGCTCTTCATCGATCCGGACCCGGCGCAACTGGACGCGAGCGCCGCGTGCGGGGCGCCGGTAGTAGAACTGCATACGGGCACCTACGCTGATGCGCCGGACCGAGCCGCGCAGGGGCGCGAGCTGGAAAGGTTCCGCGCCGCGGCCGAATACGGCGATCGCCTGGGCCTGACCATTCACGCCGGTCACGGCCTGCACTATCACAATGTCCAACCGGTTGCCGCGATCGACACCGTGGTCGAACTCAATATCGGCCATGCCATTGTTGCCCGGGCCGTTTTTGACGGGCTCGGCAAGGCCGTGGCGGACATGAAAGCCCTGATGCTGGGTGCACGCTCCTCGTGATTTTCGGCATCGGCATGGATGTCGTGCAGCAGTCCAGGGTGGAGAAGGTCTGGAACCGTTTCGGCGCCCGCTTCCCGCGGCGGGTGCTGCTGGATGCGGAACGCGAGTTTCTCGGGCGAACCGCCAACCCCGTGCGCTTCCTCGCCATGCGCTTCGCCGCCAAGGAAGCCATCGTCAAGGCCATGGGCACCGGCTTCGCCCACGGCATGTGGGTCCGCGATGTGGGAACCGTTCCAAACGACCGGGGACAGCCGCAGATCATCTACTCGCCGCGAGGACAGGCCATGCGCGAGAAACTGGGGATCGGCGACGGCCACCTGACATTGACGGACGAGGCCGGCCTGGTCATCGCCGTGGCTGTGCTGATGAAGTCGGCGCCGGTGTCCTCATGACATCGTCGTCGGTATCCTGATGGAATCCTCGTCGCTACCCTGATGAACCCGGAAGGCCAGCGTTGAATACCCTCGTCTTTGACATCGAAACGATCCCGGACACGGATCTCGGCCGCCGCCTTTACGGTGTGGAGGATCTCGACGACGCCTCGGTCGGCAAGATCATGTTTTTCAAGCAGCGTCAGGCTCGCGGCACGGAATTTCTGCCCTTGTTCCAACATCGCGTGGTGGCGATATCGGTGGTCCTGAGGTCCGGCGAGAGTTTGCATGTGTATAGCCTCGGCGATGAGGGTTCGACGGAAAAGGAATTGGTGCAACGGTTCTTCGACGGCCTGGCCCGCTACTCGCCGGATCTGGTTTCATGGAACGGGCAGGGGTTCGATCTGCCGGTCTTGCAGTATCGGGCGCTGCTGCACGGGATCAATGCCGAGCGTTACTGGGAGACCGGAGACCAGGACCGCGAGTTCCGCTACAACAACTACTTGAGCCGATTCCACTGGCGCCATCTTGATCTTATGGACGTCCTGGCGGGATTCAATCCGGGCGGCCGGGCGTCGCTGGACAAGATAGCGACGATGCTGGGCTTCCCCGGCAAGCTCGGCATGAGCGGCGACCAGGTATGGGATCGGTACATGGCGGGCGAGTTGGCGGCCATTCGCAACTACTGCGAGACCGACGTGCTCAATACCTATCTCATTTATCTGCGCTTTCAGTTGACGCGCGGCATTCTGGACGAGAACCGCTATCAGCGGGAGTTGCAACGGTTGGAAGACAAGTTGCGGGATTCGAACAGCCCACACCTGACGCAATTTCTTAACGCCTGGCGTCCGGACGATCATGGCGGTTGATCGGCATCGACCACGTTTTTCCTGTTGCCGCACCGTGACGCCCTGGCGTCGAAAATCGGTGAGCGATGTCCACTAAGGCGGTTCCCGAGGTCGCGCGGGTTATCGACCTGAGTCACGACGGGGCCGGCGTCGCCAAACTCGGCGATCGTCCCATCTTCGTCCCCGGCGCCCTGCCCGGTGAGCGCATACGGCTCCTGCCGCGCAAGCGCCGGCGCCAGTACCAACTGGGCGATCTGATCGAGATCGTCGAGCCTTCGGACGCCCGCGTCGAACCGCCCTGTGAATACTTCGGCCGGTGCGGCGGTTGCGCCGTGCAGCACCTGGCTTACCGTGCCCAGGTCGAGTTCAAGGAGTCGATGCTGCGCGAAGCGCTGGCGCGCGTCGGCGGAGTGGAGCCGGAGACCTGGCTTGACCCGATCACCGGGCCGCAATGGAATTATCGGCGACGGGCGCGGCTGGGCGTTCGCTTCGTCAAGGGCAAGCAGCGCGTGCTGGTGGGGTTCAAGGAACGCGCCACGCGATACGTGACCGACATGGCGAGCTGCCCGGTGCTGGTGAAGCCATTCGACCAATTACCGGGCGAACTCGGGGCGATGATTAGCGAGACGAGTCTGAGTCGACGGCTGCCGCAGGTCGAAATGGCCGCCGGGGAGGACGCGCGGGCCGTGGTTTTCAGGGTGCTTGACGATCCCGACGACGCGGACCTGGCGTTGTTCGCCGAGTTCGGGCAACGTCGGGGCCTGGACATCTACCTGCAGCGGGGTGGGCCGGGCACGGTTCGACCCCTCGATCCCGATCGTGCGCGCCCGCTTTCATACCGACTGCGGGAATTTGACGTCACCGTGAATTTCTCGCCCACGGATTTTCTCCAGGTCAACGCCGACGTCAATGCGAGCCTGGTCGCGCAAACCCTGCGGCTGCTGGACGTGCGTGCCACGGACCGGGTTCTGGACCTGTACTGCGGCCTGGGCAACTTCAGCCTGCCTCTTGCCAGGAAGGCCGCGGAAGTGCTCGGCGTCGAAGGCGACGGCGGGCTTGTTGCCCGCGCGGCCAGTAATGCTCGCTTGAACCGCCTTGAGAATGTTTCCTTCCAGGTGAGCGATCTCACCGAGCCGGGGTGGGGCTTCCTGCGGGAGGATTGGGATGTGGTCGTTCTCGACCCTCCCCGGTCGGGGGCCGACACCGTCGTGAACCAAATGGCGCAAATGTCGCTGCGCCGGATCGCGTACATCTCGTGCCATCCGGCGACCCTTGCCCGCGATGCCAAGACACTGGTGCATGAGCAGGGTTATCGTCTGCTCGCCGCTGGCATTGCGGACATGTTTCCGCATACGCATCATGTTGAGGCGCTGGCATTGTTCGGTCGCAATTGATGACCGCGTCCCCGTATCGGCACACCCTATCGCCACTGCCCTGCTATCATTTCGGAGTGGCCTTTTCGGAATACTGGAATGGGTGAACGGCGGATTCGCGTCAGCCTTGAAGAGCAACGATTGGAACTGATAGACGGCGGGGCCGTGCTCAAGTCATACCGGGTTTCGACATCGAGACACGGTGCCGGAGAAGCTACCGGGAGCTTTCGCACACCCCGAGGACAGCATGTCGTGCGCGCCAAAATCGGCGGCGGTGAGCCTGCGGGAACGGTATTCCGGGGGCGACGGATGACCGGAGAAATCTACTCCGATGAGTTGGCGTCGCGGAATCCTGACCGGGATTGGGTGCTCAGCCGCATACTCTGGCTGTCGGGCACGGAGGTCGGCAGGAACAGGCTCGGGGATGTGGACACCATGCGCCGCTACATCTATATCCACGGCACGCCGGCGCGGCAGGCCTTGGGCACACCCGCTTCGATCGGCTGTATCCGCATGAGCGACGAGGATGTGATCGAGCTATTCGACATGGTATCGCCGGGTACGGTTGTGGATATCGAGGGGTAGTCCGCGTTCTCGCCGGCAAAGGATTTCTGAGACATCCAGGCTGTTCGGCGGCAGCACTATCGACACGCGGTGTCGCCGAGGCATCGGTGCCAGTCGATCCATCCTTGTTCGATGTTTGCAGAGCGCCGTCGGTGGCAATAGTCATCAGAAGGCCGAATACACCCAAACGCAGAGAACTATTTGGTGAAGAGCGTTGTGCATTGTTGCCGATCCTGTTGATTTTGTGGCGGGCACTGAGCGGTCGACTGTCTTGCTTTTAGTTCGTAATCCAGTAAAACGCTGGATTGCACCGTTGCAGCCGGATCATTCTTGATCTGTCGAATGTAGCATTCCAAAAGATCAACGCATTTCTCACCCATGGCCCTTAACGGTTGGCGGATCGTTGTCAGCTTTGGCCAAACCGAGTGCGCAATCGGCGCGTCATCGAACCCTGTTACGCTAAGCTGTTCGGGGACGCGTAGTCTCGATTCTTGCGCAGCGGACAAGACCCCGGCCGCCATCTCATCATTGCTCGCAAATATGGCTGTCGGGCGATCCTCAAGGTGCAATAGTTCACGTGCACATTCGTTTCCGGATTTAACGTCAAACTTGCCGACCCTGATATTGCAGCCCGAAAGTTTCAACCCATGGTCACGGATGGCTGCTGCAAAACCCTCGTACCTCAGCGCGGAGGCAACATACTCGTCGGGACCCTTGATGATCGCTATGTTCTTGTGCCCCAGCGAAATCAAGTAGTTGGTGATTTCATATGCGGCGGCGAAATTGTCGATGCTCACACGCAAATGGATATCACGCGCGGGGGTGCCGGCGATCCGAATACAAGGGATAGCGTGGTCTCTTACGATATCCAGGACTTTCCTGTCGAAGCAGATCGGTGGCGGCAGGATCACTCCGTCTACACGAGAACGATCTATCAGGTTGGCGATTTCCTCGTAGTCTATCGGAGCCTCGATCCTGTCGCCCTCATAATCCCCGACACCTTCGATCAAGAGGTGATATCCAATGTGCCGGCACGCGTGCATCATGCCGATTAGCAGTTCGCCGACCCACGCAACGTTTGGATTGTCGAATATCAACAGTAACTGATACGTTTGCCCACCCGAGAGGCGTCTTGCGCCGATATTCGGCCGATAATCGACTTTGGATATCGCCTTTTGAATTCTTTCACTCGTGGATTGTTTGACATTGCCCTTGCCATTTACGACACGGCTAACCGTCATCGGGGACACACCCGCCTCGAAAGCAACGTCCTTAATTGTTGCTTCACGTTTCATTAAGGTACGCCGATTGCTGTTGCTCATTCCGGATATCTCTTGGTTGCACGCCGGAATTATCGTGGTCCCGCACTGGTCTCTTGACTACTGTCGGGCCAAACAAACCAGGCAATCCTGTAGATCGTGGCGCCCTCCGGCGACGCCGTGACTTGGGACCTGGCCGGGCCATCGGAGCAGCCACTCATACACAGTCCAGCCAGGACGGCAGGCGCGAAGCTGAGAATCCGGTACCGCGCATGGCACAGGTTGCGATTGTTCATCGTTATCGCTTCCACCTGGGTTCTTTCACGAGAAAGGTAACGTTATCATATATTTCTGGCGACAGCGACATTCTCAAGTATCCGTGCAGTCTACCTCGCATGGCCGGACAAATGCCTTCGAAATAAGGCGGTAAAACTATAAAATGTTGTATAAACAAAAAGATATAGAAAGTCGCATACGTTCATCAAGGGTTGGCATGTTGGCCTTGATTCATCTGTGCCATGTGGAATCCTTCTTGCAATGGCTTCGGCCACGTGATAAAAATGTAAATAATGATAACGCTAACAAAACGCCGGTAGTGCGCTATTGGCTCTATGGTCGAGAACCAAGACCAAACTCGTCCTAATCAGGGGGGCGACATGAATAAACTATTTCAAGTCCTTGCCAAGCGTGTTGGCCATCCGCTAGTCGTATGCGGCATCGTCGCTTCATTGGTGTCCTCTCCGGCGGCAGCGCAGGATGAGGATGAATCGCAGGCCCCCGACGACGCAGTGATCGAGCCCCACGGCCATTGCGATCCGCGATGGTTTGCGGACGACGAACCGTTATCGTGCAATACAGCCGATCCGATCTATGACGCGATAGTCGATGCACTACAACAGCCGGACAACGTTGACGGAAATGGCCAGAATGAGCCTTGACGATGGTCTCGTTATGCAGATTCACTCCGGCTCTTGTCGGGATCACTCTCCCGAGATGTTTGACAAATACGGTCGCGACGTAGGTTTCGATATTCCTCGAGCAACCGAATACGTGCACGCGCTGAAGCCCTTGTTGGACCTGTTCGGCAATGAGCCGAGGTTATCGCTCATTTTGTTTACGCTCGATGAGTCGACTTACAGCAGGGAGCTGGCGCCACTCGCCGGCGTTTACCCGGCACTGAAATTGGGGCCGCCCTGGTGGTTTCACGATAGTCCCGCGGGAATGATGCGGTACCGGGAGCGAGTGACCGAAACCGCGGGCTTCTATAACACCGTTGGTTTCAACGACGACACTCGTGCCTTCATGTCGATTCCCGTTCGGCATGACGTGGCCCGACGCATCGACTGCGCATACCTGGCCGGCTTGGTCCTCGATCATCGCTTGAGTATGGATGACGCATTTGCGGTTGCGCACGATCTGACGTACGGGTTGCCCAAGAAAGCTTATCGAGTTGATGGGTAGTACTCTAATGCGAATTTTCAACCGACCCGAAATCCATAGTCTGCTGGCCGGCTTGTGTCTATCCGGACTGAGTGTGTCTGTAATCGCCCAGGAAACAGTCAACCTCCGGGCGGCCGACATTCACGATGCGGACTATCCGACCGTTCGCGGTGTCCAATCGATGGCGGCGCAGCTTATGGAAGCGACAAATGGCCGCATAAATCTGAAGATCTACTCGGGCGGTCAACTGGGCGATGAAGAAGACATACTGGAAATTACGATTTTCGGTGGTATCGATATCAGTCGCACCAGTCTTGCCCCGCTTAATTCGATCGTTCCGGAAACCGGGGTTTTTTCGCTGCCGTTTCTGTTTCGTTCCACCGGGCACATGCGCAACGTGCTTGACGGCCCGATCGGTGACGAGATGCTCGCCAGTCTGCAACCGCACGGACTCGTGGGTCTCGCCTTTTACGATGCCGGCGCGAGAAGCATGTACAACACACAGCGCCCGATCCACACCCCTGCCGATATGGCGGGGATGAAAATCCGTGTCATGAACTCGGATATTTTCGTCGACATGATCGCGGCGCTGGGCGGCAATGCCACGCCGATGGGGTTTGGGCAGGTCTACGAATCGTTGGCGCTGGGCACGATCGACGGCGCCGAGAATAACTGGCCCTCGTTTGAATCTTCCAGGCATTTTGAAGTGGCGTCCCACTACAGCGTCACGCAGCATGTGATGGTGCCCGAGGTTATCGTCATGTCCCGCTACAGATGGGAACAGCTATCGCCCGAGGACCGTACATTGCTGCGCAAGGCCGCTGAGGACTCGGTCACTGTCATGCGACGACTTTGGGATGCGCGCGTGACGGCATCTCGTGACGCCATGATTGGCGCCGGTGTCAATATCGTCGATGACATCGACAAGCAGCCCTTCATCGATGCAATGGAGCCGCTGTACGACGAGTACTTGCTGGATCCCTCGCTACGAGGACTGGTGGAGAGAATACGTGCCGTCAGATAGCCGGGGAATCGATCGCGCCGCCGAACGTCTTGCCGGTATCGTTTCGAAGATTGCCGCGGCAGGACTGGTACTCATGACCATTACGATCGCATGGCAGGTATTCGCTCGCTACGTGTTGAACGACAGCCCACCATGGTCTGAGTCGGCTGCGCTGGTCATCATGTTGTACTTCGTACTGCTCGCGGCGGCCGTTGGTGTCTACGAGCAGTTTCACCTCGGCTTCAGGCTGTTTGTATCAATGCTGCCGGTCGGATGGAAGCGGCGGGTCTACGTAATCGGTCAACTGCTGGTCATGACGTTTGGCGCGGCAATGGCCTGGAACGGAATGCGGCTCATGGACTACACGAGTTCACACGTTATCCCGACGCTCGGCATTTCGCGATCGGTGGCCTATTGGCCGTTCGCCATATGCGGTGGATTGATCGTCTTGTTTGCACTCGTTCGGTGCGTTGTCGTGGTTCTCGACAGGCGAATGGCTGACCCATGGAACTAGCGGTACTGTTCGGAACCTTCGTTTTCTTGCTGGTTATCGGCGTCCCCGTTGCGTTCTGTCTCGGTCTGGCATCGTTGGCAACGCTCTTGTATCTCGATATTCCAATGGTCGTCGCGTTCCAACGCATGGCCGCGGGCATCGACGTGTTCGCCTTGTTGGCGATACCGTTTTTTATCTATGCCGGCGAACTGATGAACCAATCGGGAATCGCCGCAAAACTGGTACGCCTGGCGGAATCCTTGCTGGGACGACTAAAGGGCGGGTTGGGGCATGTCAGCGTCTTTTCCTGCATGCTGTTCGGCGCCGTGTCCGGGTCGGCCGTCGCCGGCGTTTCGGCGATGGGTTCGGCGCTGATACCGATCATGCGCGAGAAAGGTTATGACGATGACTTCGCGGTCAACGTCACCGTGACTGCGTCAACCACCGGGCTGCTGATTCCACCGTCGCACAATATGATCATCTACTCCATCGCTGCCGGCGGCGGTGTCTCGATCGTGTCGCTGTTTCTCGCCGGCATTGTACCAGGCATCCTGCTGGGTCTTGCACTCATGGTTGTGACGTATCTGATTGCTGCAAAACGCGGCTATCCGCACGGTGAATTTCCGGGCATGAGACTGGTGGGCGCGGCCTTCATTACGGCATTACCCGGCCTCCTGTCAGCCGTCATAATTGTCGGTGGAATATTGTCGGGGGTCTTTACCGCGACCGAGTCATCGGCGATCGCCGTCGTCTATACGGCAATCATCGCGGCGTTTGTCTATCGCGGTCTGGACTGGCCGGCGTTTGTGACCGCCACACGCAATGCCGTCAAGACAACAGCGATCGTGATGCTGATCATTGCCTCCGCATCGGCGTTCGGCTGGTTGATGGCGGTGGCGGAAGTGCCGCTTCGCATGTCCGAAGCCTTGTTGAGCATCAGCGAAAATCCGCTCGTGCTGATGCTGCTGATCAATGTCATCTTGTTGGTGCTCGGCACGTTTATGGACATGGCGCCGCTGATCATCATAACGACTCCGATTTTCTTGCCCGTTGTGACTGCACTCGGCATGGACCCGGTGCAGTTCGGTGTGGTTCTGATACTGAACCTCGGCATTGGTCTTGTGACCCCGCCTGTCGGTTCCGTGCTGTTCGTCGGTTGTGCCGTTGGCGGCATCCCGATCGAGAAAAGCGTGCGTTCGATCTGGCTGTTCTACGCGGCAATGATCGGTGTATTACTTTTAATTACCGCAATCCCGTCCATCTCGCTTGGCCTGCCAAGCCTGTTTGACCGATGAACCGGAGGCATTCGTAGTGGAGCAGTGTTGGCGATGGTTCGGTCCGAGCGACCCGATTTCACTGCGGAAGATCACGCAGGCTCACGATGAATGAGCCACGGCAGTCGGCCTCGTTGACGCTTTACGACGCCATTCGGGCAGTGCCGGTGATTCCCGTTATTGTGTTGCATCGCCTGGCCGACGCCGAACCGGTTGCGGAAGCCCTCATGGAGGGCGGCATTCCGATTTTCGAAGTGACCCTGCGCACCGAGGCGGCGCTACCTGCGATCGAGAAAATTTCGAGGCGGTTTCCCAATGCCTTGACCGGGGTTGGCACGGTTCTCAACACGGAGCAGGCGAGGCAGGCAATTGATGCCGGTGCACAGTTTATCGTCTCGCCCGGATTCGATGCGGCGACCGTCGAGTTCGCACTGACCGCGGGCATTCCCATCGTTCCCGGCGTGGCAACGGCCAGCGAAGTGCAGCGCGCGAGAAATCGTGGGCTTCGCATCCTGAAATTCTTTCCCGCTGGCGCGGCGGGGGGTATTCCAATGCTGCGGGCACTCGCGGCCGTATTCGCAGACGTTCGATTTGTTCCTACCGGCGGCGTTACCGCGAGAAATTTGACTGACTACCTGTCTGTTCCCAATGTCGTTGCATGTGGTGGAAGTTGGCTAGCGCCCGCCAAGCTCGTCGCCGACGGACAGTTTAGTGAAATCACCAGACGGGCAACCGAGGCGCGCGAGAACGCCAAGGGAACGGACGCATGAGCAGGTTCATTACCTTCGGCGAGATCATGCTTCGCCTGAAGAGCCCCGGGCACGAGCGCCTGTTCCAATCGCCTTCCCTGGAGGCAACATTCGGCGGTGGCGAGGCAAATGTGGCTGTCGCTCTTTGTAACTATGGTCTCGATGCCGCTTTTGTATCGGCGCTTCCGGAAAATGACGTCGGTACGTCCGCGGTTCGTGAATTACGCAGCTTCGGTGTGAACACCGATTACATTCGCCGAGCCGGGGACAGGGTCGGCATTTACTATCTGGAGACTGGCGCCAATCAGCGACCGTCCAACGTTATCTACGATCGAGCCGGGTCGTCGATTTCGGCGGCGCGCAGCGGCGACTTCGACTGGCGGGAAATTTTTACCGGCGCCGAGTGGTTTCACATTACCGGGATCACGCCGGCGCTGGGTGAATCGGCCGCGGAATTGAGCATTGAGGCCGTCAAGGCCGCCAAAGCGGCGGGTGTCACGGTGTCATGTGACTTCAACTTCAGGGGCAAGTTGTGGAAGTACGGCAAGCGCGCGCCGGAGGTAATGAGCGAGCTGGTGAAGTACGTTGACGTGGGCATCGCCAACGAAGAAGACTGTCAAAAGTCGCTTGGTATTTCGGCTGGGGTCGATGTTGAAAGCGGTTCCCTCGATACGGGCAAGTATGAGGCACTAAGCAGTGCGGTGATGGCGGCATACCCGAACCTCTCGTCGATCGCCATTACGCTGCGCGAGTCACGAAGTGCCGATACCAATGGCTGGTCCGCGTGCCTGCGTGACAATGACTCATTTGTTGTTTCGAAGAAGTATGGGATCACGGATATTGTTGACCGCGTAGGCGGAGGCGACAGCTTTGCGTCGGCGCTCATCTATGGCATGAACGCCTACGAAAGCAGCCAGGAAGCGCTTGAGTTTGCGGTAGCGGCGAGCTGTCTGAAACATTCTATTTCAGGCGACTTCAACCGGGTCTCCGTGGCGGAAGTTCAAAAGCTGGTGATCGGCGATGGATCGGGTCGTGTACAGCGATAGTGCATCCAGCGGTGCGATCGATTCGGGGTTGCAACGCCTGTCTCCGTCGACGCTGCGCCAACTGAGCGATGCCATTGCCGGGCCTGAGTACGATCCCTCGTGTCACGGCTCAGGCATCGTCGCGGATTTGAATGATCCTCGACTTCCAGAAACCGCCGTTGGCTGCAATATCGAGGCGTTGAGACGACGCCGCGAAATAGGAAATCGTGACTACCGCCGCCGAGGACGGCATGCGAATTTTCAGGGATCAATTACCTGTGTTTGATGACGCGGCATGGCTGGCAAGAGTCAAGACGAATGACTGACTCGTCAATAGTCGTTGTGGCCAATGAAGAAAATTTGCGGTCTTGCGGCTGCAACAATCCCGTGGAGTAAGGAAATGGAGTTTTTGTTTACAGCAGATCGCGATCGCTATCGTCGAATGACGACCAGCGAGTTGCGCGCAGCCTATATGGTCGACGGCATGTTCGTACCTGGAGAGGTGACGCTTTGTTATACGGATGTTGACCGTGCCATCGTGGGCTCGGCGGTGCCGCTGGGAGAATCGCTCACATTGCCCGTCCACAAGGAGCTTGCATCCGATTTCTTCGCGCAACGCCGGGAGATCGGCGTCGTCAATATCGGCGGTGCGGGCAAGGTTCGAGTCGACGGAGCGACCTTTAGCGTCGACAACCGGGATAGCCTCTATATCGGTCGCGGCACCAGGGATGTCGAGTTTGGCAGCGATTCGGAGGACAATCCCGCGCAGTACTACATTCTCAGTTATCCCGCGCATTGCGATTACCCGACAACTTTGGTGAAACAAGCGGCTGCCAAGCGATTGGATCTTGGATCGCTTGAGGAATGCAACGAGCGCACCATTCACCAGTCGATACGACCGGGAATCGTCGACACCTGCCAGATTGTCATGGGCTTCACCCAGCTCGCGCCCGGCAGCGTCTGGAATACGATGCCGCCGCACACGCATCGCCGACGTTCCGAGATCTACTTGTATTTCGACCTGGACAATGCCTCCAATGTATTCCACTTCATGGGAGAACCTGATGAGACGCGTTCACTCGTGGTGAGAAATGGGCAGGCCGTCGTATCGCCGAGCTGGTCCATGCACTCAGGTGCGGGCACGCGAAACTACGCCTTCATATGGGGCATGGGTGGCGAGAATCAGGAGTTCGACGACATGGACCACATCGATATGGAAGCGCTCCGATAGTACGAGGGATGAATGATGAAAGGTACGCGGCGAATTTGTCTGCTGATGTCAGGTTTCGTGGTTTCTTGCGGGACCAACAGTGGCAGCGACGACGTTTTTTCCCAGCGAGTCGCGAATGCATTCGGTGCAGCGACGGTAGATGCCATCGGCGATAGAGTAGCGGACTGGCAGATCGCGAACCTCGATGATCTCAGCTATATCCGCACCCAGCCAAGTCACGACGATGAAAATCGCAAAGGCTGGCAGCACGGCGCACTGTACGTCGGCATGATGAATTGGGCCGCGCTTCCGGGAAATGAATAGTACTATCTTCTACATGGACTATGCCGACACGGAATTCTGGGCAACGCACGATTACCTGTCAGACCCCGAATACAAATTGTTCTTTCGCGACAGCCGTTACTTTACCCGCCGTGACGAGGCGGGCAACAAGATATGATGCCGCGGACTGAGTGACAGGCAAGAGGTCAATTCATGTCAGGTCTATTCGATCTTGAGAACAAGGTCGCGGTTGTGACCGGGGCCAGTCGTGGACTTGGTCGCGCGATGGCGCTCGGCCTGGCGGGCGCTGGCGCCGATATCGTCGCGATTGCCTCAACGAGTGCCAATGCAGCCCAAACCGTGGAGGAGATTGAATCTCTGGGTCGCCGTGCCGTTGCGATCGGATGTCGCCAGGATGACCCCGCGGAGGTTCGACGGGCCGTCAGCGAGAGCATCGATGCATTCGGGCAAGTCGATATCCTGGTCAATAGTGCCGGCACGATCCGGCGCGCACCCGCGGAAGACTATAGCGATGAGGACTGGTCCGCCGTGATGGACACGAATCTGAACGGCGTCTTTCAATTTTGTCGCGGCGTTGGCAAACAAATGCTGGAGCGAGGGCGAGGCAAGATCATTAATATCGCGTCGCTGCTCAGCTATTCAGGCGGCATTACCGTACCAGCTTATGCCGCGAGCAAGGGAGGCGTAATGCAGTTGACCAAGGCATTGGCCAATGAGTGGGCCAACAAGGGCGTTCAGGTAAATGCGATCGCGCCCGGCTACTTTGCCACGGACATTACCGAGGCACTTCGTGCGGATGAGACTCGAAACGAGGAAATATTGGCACGTATTCCCATGGGGCGTTGGGGTGATGCCGAAGACCTGCAGGGCGCCATCGTCTTTTTGGCATCCAGCGCATCCGACTATGTGACTGGGCATATCCTGACCGTGGACGGCGGTTGGATGGCACGCTAAAGTAGGTGCGCCCGATTGATCCGAGAAGAATCCAATGCCAACAACCCTGTCAACCATCGAATCGCGAGAAACCGTAATGAAAATCGCCTGTACAACAATCGGGATAGTCACTCTTCTTCTGCTGGCTGGCTGTGGGGAGGACCGATCAGTCAGCGGCGAGGAGGTGATTGGCATAGCAAAATCAGTTGCTTATGGTCGTTTTGTGCCGGAGCGGGAAGATGATTTTGCCTGGGAGAATGACAAGGTCGCATTCAGGGTCTATGGCCCGGCTTCTCCCGCCGCGGGACCGGTGAGCGGCGTCGATGCCTGGTTCAAGAAGGTCGACCATGCCATTGTTGACAAATGGTACGCAGAGCATCTTGAGGGCAAGAGCTATCACGAAGATCATGGCGAAGGTTACGACGTCTATCACGTCGGTACGAGCCGGGGTGTTGGCGGCACGGCCATCTGGATTGACGGTGTTGCGTATCCCGCGGCAACGTTCAAGAGCTTCGAGGTACTGAGAAGCGGTGGCGATGTCGTCGAGTTCACCTTGCAGTACGAATGGGATACGCCGCTAGGTGCGGTGGCCGAGAGCAAGACGATATCCCTGTCACTCGGCAATCAGTTGTATCAGGTGAATTCAGCATTTGCGCTGGATGGTGAGCCAGCTTCATTGTCTATCGCAATCGGGCTGACCACTCACAATGAGTCCGCGGAAGTATCCAGCAATCGCGACCAAGGCAGAATTTCCACCTGGGAGGTCATTGACGGCAGCGGAGTCGGCACAGGCGTTTTGATGGCGCCCGAGCGTACTCAGGAAATTATCCACGCGCCGAGCGAGGAAACGGATGCCAGCCACATCTGGTTGATCACGGCGTCCGATGAGAACGGTGAGCTGAATTTCAGCGCGGGATTCGCGTGGGAGGCCGCGCAGGCAATCACCTCGCGGGGTCAATGGAACGAATATCTCGATGCCAGAGCGAGTCGATAAATTCAGCCCACAGTAGATGAAATCTGTATCCCGGCGCCGCATCGTGCAGGCGCCGTTTGACGTTTTGACGGGCGCCATTCGGCACTGGCAAGAACGGGTCCGATGAACAATTCGATGCGGGCTAGCCGCGACCATGCGCCCCTCGGGCCGCTAATGATCGACCTGCGTGGGCCTGAACTGGCCGACGACGAGCGCTCGTGGTTACGGGCTTCCGCGGTCGGCGGGGTGATCCTCTTTACCCGCAATTTCAAGGACCTCAAGCAGCTTGGCCGGCTGGTGGACGAGATCCACGCGGCCCGTTCACCGCGCCTGCCGGTAGCCGTGGATCACGAGGGCGGCCGGGTACAACGCTTTCGCCAGTCCTTTACGGCGTTACCTGCGATGCGTGCGCTGGGTCGCTTATATGAGCGCGATGCTGCCGGGGCGCTGGCCGCGGCGCAGGCGTTCGGTTGGCTTATGGCCGCGGAGCTGCGGGCAGTGGATATCGATCTGAGCTTCGCCCCGGTGGTCGATCTCGACCTCGGATTGTCGGAGGTGATCGGCGATCGGGCGCTGCATTCGAGCGCCACCGCCGTGAACGCGTTGAGTGCCGAATTTGCCGGTGGCGCGCGTGCCGCCGGGATGGCAGTGACGGCCAAGCACTTTCCGACCCACGCCGGTGCGCGGGCGGACTCCCACACCGCGCTTGCCGTCGATGACCGCGGCCTCGACCAATTGACCGACGATCTCGATCCCTACCGCCACCTGATCGATGCCGGACTGGAAAGCGTCATGGTGGGCCATGTCAGTTTTCCGGCCGTGGACCCGCTGCCGGCCAGCCTGTCCGGCCGCTGGATCGACGAGCAGCTTCGGCGCCGCCTTGGGTTCGACGGTGCCGTACTGTCCGACGATATGAGCATGGCCGGGGCGGCTGTGGGGGGCGGTTGCCGGCAGCGAATCGTCCAGTCGCTCGAAGCCGGTTGCGACATGGTGCTCTTGTGCAATACGCCCGAAGAAGTGCCCGGGGCGATCGAGGCGCTGGCGGACTACCGCAATCCAGCCTCTGAAGAGCGCCTGCTGCGCCTGCGCGGCCGGGAACGGGTTGCATGGGACGAACTGCGATCATCGGCCCGGTGGCGCGACGCGCGTCGACAGATGGATGAGTTGGCCGGGGGGCGGCGCCCCAATGATCACTCGCTGGCTAACCAACCGGATGGCCGGACCCCAGGCACCGCGGCGGGGGCCGGCACATGAGCGCGCGCCCCCGTCCGAATGGCCACACGCTCGAAGGCGAGCCAACGGGCAACCACGAAGGTACCCTCGAGGAAGCGGTCCGCATCCGCGAATCCGCGCGCCGGTTGGTCTCGCCGGAGCAGGTCGGGGCGGCGCTGGACGGAATGGCAAACGCCGCCGCGGAGGTGCTCGCGGGGGCGAATCCCCTGGTACTGCCTGTCATGAACGGTGGCGCGTTCACCGCCGTGGAACTTTGCCGGCGATGGGATTTTCCCTACGAACTCGACTTTGTCCACGTGACTCGTTACGGCCAGAACTTGCAGGGCGGGGAGTTGAGCTGGCGAGCCTGGCCAGACAGGGACCTGTCCGGACGCACGGTGCTCGTGGTGGACGACATCGTCGACCATGGGACAACCCTCGCCGCGATCCGCGAGCGGCTGCGGCGCCGCGGGGCGGGGCGTGTCTACACCTCGGTGCTCGTCATCAAGCGCCTGGACGAGCCGCCCGTGCGAGTGGATGTGGACTTCGCCGGGCTCGAATTGGAGGATGTCTACGTATTCGGTTGCGGGATGGACTACAAGGGTTACTGGAGGGGGTTGACCGGAATTTACGCCGTGGCACCGTCGTGTAACGGCGACGGCGAAGACTCGGACGACGTCAGCGATACTGCCGATTCCGGCAATCTCGCCGATCCCGGCAATCTCGCCGATCCCGCCGACGAAGGGAGTTGAGGCATGCCCGACGGTTCGCTCGGTCTCATCATCGGCAGCGTTCATGGTGGACTGCCGTTGAAAGTCGCGGCCCGGAGCCCCGGCAAGACACCCTACGGAATGCCGTCCAGCGCTGTGCTCTGGGTCGAATACGGAGATCATCGGATCGCCTGTATCGCCCGCCACGGCGAGCGGCACCTGATCCCGCCCCATCTCGTCAACTATCGGGCCAATCTCTGGATTCTGCAGCAGCACGGCGTCAAGCGGTGCCTCGCGCTTAACACGGTAGGCGCCGTTGCGACGGATTTTCCTCCAGGCGAACTGGCGATTCCGGATCAGCTCATCGACTACACCTGGGGACGCGAGCACAGTTATTTCGACGGCAGCCAGGATAAAGTCGCGCACGTGGATTTTACCGAGCCATTCGACGCGGAGCTACGCGGTCAGATCGCCGCTGCCGCGTTGGCGGCCGGGTGCGGTATCCGATCGGGTGTCTACGGGGTGACCCAGGGGCCGCGGCTCGAGAGTGCGGCGGAAGTCGATCGCCTGGAGCGCGACGGGTGCACGATGGTGGGTATGACGGCCATGCCGGAGGCAGCCCTGGCTCGGGAGCTGAGTATCCGCTACGCGGTCTGCGCGTTGGCCGTCAACTACGCCGCGGGACGAGGACCCGGTGACGCCTCGATCCACGCTCAGCTTGAACGGTACATGGCCGAGGGGATGGAGCGGCTTTCGGCCGTGGTGGAGCGGGCGATACCGGTTCTCGCCTGACGTTTTCCTCAGGCCGCGGGTTCGATTGGCGGGCTCAGCGAGTCGGCCGCGTCCTCCACCTCCAGGGGCTGCGGCTTGATCACAACCAGCACGCCGATAGCGGGGTGGTCGAAGTAGTGAATTTCGCCGCTGCGAACCCTGCGCTGGGTTCGAAGTGCGTACCGCGGAGGTAGCTTCAATTCTTCCAGGCCATTGCTGCCGGCTGTGGCTTGCGCCGTCCAGTACGAAGGTGTTGCCCGATAAACCAAATCCACGGTGACGTGGAGAAAACGGCTCAAATGCAATTGCACACTGCCGACCGGATTCACGACACCCAGCCTTTCCAGGTCAATTGGAACCGCTTGCTCCGGCGGGTGGGCGATCTGAACCCAGCCGCCATGAGCCAATGTCGTATACGCGCCCGCCCGGTCCAGCGTGCGCATTGCGCTCTGCAATTCCAGTTCATCCGCACGGAGGAAGCGGAATGCGGGGGGCGGCTTCACTTCCTCGGGTTCGACAGGGTATTGCATGTCTGCCGCGACCAATTCGGTGGATTCCGCCACTTCCCGACCGAACAGTTCGAGCGGGTCGAAAGCGTCGGGATTGAAGGGTTCCGGTGGACCGACAAGGTTCGGGTCGGGGGGGTAGGGGGAGAGCAACTCCGTGTCGAGTTCTTCAGGAGGATCTTCCACCAGCAGCAACGACGCAATAAACCGCTCCGCGAAGGTTGGTTGGAGCTTGTACTCCTCCGGCGGACCCGCCTCCGCGTCGGATTCCAGGGTCATCGCTTCGCTCGGGCTGGCGCCGGGTGGTAACGAGACCAGGAACTCCGGCGGAGTTGTATCCATCAAGATCACGTAGGGCTCGTCCGGAAATATTTCTTCGTCGGGATCAAAGGCGTCGTGCGCGAATGCCAGCACTTCGACCCGAAACCGCGGCAGAACTTCGTCCGATTCGAAGCTGTCGCCGCCGAAGCCCGGGAGATTGCCGATTCCCGGCGTCTGGGCCAGGACGGTTCCGGCTGCGCCCTGGATCAGGCTCAGCAAGACGGCGGTTGTGATCGCGCGAATGCCCATTGGATCATTATAGCGATTAGGCTCGTCACCGCCCGCCGCATCGTCTACCCTTGCCTTGCGTTGCGGTACAGGGGGCGCGCATGAGTTGGTGGACCACGCTGTTAGGAGGTACGTTCGGCTATCTGATCGGTGGGCCGATCGGAGCGCTCATCGGCGCATCCCTGGGAAGTTCGTTCGGCGGCGGGACGCGTCGCTTCGACACCCGCCCGCCGCCCGGATACGGTTCCCGCCCACCGCCCGGATACCGCCGGGAACGTGTCCAGATGGCCTTCTTTGCGGCCACGTTCGGAGTCATGGGTCATGTGGCCAAGGCCGACGGGCGCGTCACGGCAGATGAGATTCGCCTCGCCAACCGGGTGATGGACGAGTTGGGGCTCGACCCCGAGCAGCGCCGGGCCGCCAAAGCGCTCTTCCAGCAAGGCAGATCGGCCGGTTTTCCGTTGGACGACGTACTCGATCAGCTTCGATCGGAATGCCTGCGCGGATCCAACATCCGGCGCATGTTCCTTGAGATCCAGTTCCAGGCCGCCTGGGCCGACGGCGGGGTTCATCGCGATGAACGCCGGCTTCTGCGACACATAGCGGCACGCCTTGGGCTTTCGGATGCCGATTTCATCGATCTTGAGCGCCTGATGGCTGCCCGGATTCAGGGACGTACCGCGGGACCCTCGCTCGATGATGCCTACGCGACCCTGGGTGTCGCGTCCGCGGCGCCCGATGACGAGGTCAAGCGTGCCTACCGGCGATTGATGAGCCGCCACCACCCGGACAAGCTCGCGGCCAAGGGACTACCGGACGAAATGATGCGCGCCGCAACCGAACGCACTCAGCAGATCAAGGCGGCCTGGGATACCGTCAAGGCGGCGCGCGCGGCTTGATGGAATATGCGCCGTCGATTGCGGGCCGCGGTCAGATGTCGTCTCGATGCAATCCGCGCGGTTGCCCACGGGTCGCGCTCAGACGCCTTTCAGACGAATCCGTCTCACCCAGCCGCGGGCGTCAACGATTTCACCGATAACGGCGACCGCCGGGTAGCCCCGAGCCGCCAATTCCTCCAGACACGCGCTGACATTTTCCGCCGGCACGCCCGCGAGCAGACCGCCGGCGGTCTGCGGATCGAAGAGCAGGGTGAATTCCGGTCGCTGGCGCTGCTCCACCGTGGACCCGACTTTTGCCGCGAAACGCTGGTTTTTTGGCTGTAACGTCGACAACATTCCGTCCGCGACGGTATTCGAAGCTCCTGGAAGGATCGGCAGCGCGTCCAGATCGATGACGGCGCCCAGCGACGAGTCGCCGAGCATCTCAACAAGATGACCAGCCAGCCCAAAACCTGTGACGTCCGTGCAGGCGCTGGCGCCGTGGTCCCTGAGCACGATCCCGGCTATCCGGCAGGACAGCAGCATGGAGTCGATGGCGCCCTCGATCCATCGGCCGCGAGCCTTGGCTCGCATGTCCGCCGCGAGCAACGTTCCGGTACCCACCGCCTTGGTCAGCACCAGAACGTCGCCGTCACGAAAGGCCGCCTTGCGCAGCGCCGCGTCCGGTTCGATCAGGCCGGTCACCGTAAACCCCAGGCTCTGTTCCGCGCCTTCGCCGGTATGCCCGCCTATCAGCGCAACGCCTTCCTGAGTGAAAACATTCAGCGCCCCCAGGAGCATCTGTTTGAGTTCATCGACGAGTTTCGCCTCAGGCCAGACCGGCAGCGTTGCCAGGGCCATCGCCGCCTGGGGCTCGGCGCCCATGGCATAGACGTCTCCCAGGCAGTGGTTGGCGGTGATGCGCCCGAACAGATACGGGTCCTGGACCATGGGCCGAAACGCATCCACGGAAAGCACCGAAAGCCTGCCCGCGGGTACCGAGATCAGCGCCGCATCGTCCGGAGCGTCCAGCCCGACGAGCACGTCGTCCCTGGAAATCGTGTCGATATCCCCCAGTGCCGCGGCGAGTACGTCCGCGCCGACCTTCGCGCCGCAGCCGCCGCAGCGCATGCCCTCGTTGGCCAATTCGTCAACCGCCGCGTCCCGCAGCGGCGCAGGAATCCGGGTACTCGCTGAATCCGGATCCATATCCGGCAGATCCCGGTATTTCTCCATGAATCGGCAGTCGATCCACTGCTTCCACCGCCACACCCAGCGGCCCTCCGCGGACCACGGACCGCGCGAGGCAACCGCATGGCGGTTGCCGGTGCCGATCAGCTTCAGAAACTGCCGTTGCGGGCGAAACCCGGACAGGGGTTTGTTGAGCAGATGCAACCGCAGGTTGCGGCTCAGCGGCGGCCCTTGGCGAACCGCGAAAACGCCCGCCCTGGGGCGAGGATGGTTCATCATGATTGCCGCATCGCCGGCGCCAAAGATGTCGGCGTGGGAAAGCGATTGCAGATGGTCATTGACGAGCATGAATCCCCGGTCGTCGACCTTGAGGCCGGAGGCCGCCAACCATTCGGGCGCGCCGGCCTGGGTGACCCAGAGAATCTCGTCATAGCGAAACTCGCGCCCGCCGGCATCCTCCAGAGCCTGCCGGCGGACACGAACGACCCGGGCGCCGGTATGCACGCGAATGCCGAGTTCAGCGAGAATCCGCCTGAAGCGGCGAACCACACCCGGTGAGTGTTCCTGGAGAATGTCCTCGTCGGCAGTAAGCAGTTCAAGACTCAAGTCTTCGGACGGAGTCGGCGCCGCGGAGAGTGCGTGGTGCACGGACAGACACAGCTCGACGCCTCCCGTGCCGCCGCCGACGATGCCGATCCGCACGCCGGGCCCGTGTTTGCCGACGCGGTCCCGAAGACGTTCCCAGTGGCCCAGGAATCGGTTGATGGGTTTGACCGGCACGACGTTGCCGCTGGCGCCGGTGACCTCGTTGATCGACGGGGTCGAGCCGGTGTTGACGGAAAGGACGTCATACTCGACCGGTGGACGGTTTGCCAACGACACGGTACGGGTATGCGGATCGATTCCGATCGCTTCGTCGTGGAAGAAGCGGGCGCCGGCAAACCGCGCCAGCGGTATCAGGTCGATATGCGCCTCATCGGCGGTGTAGTGACCGGCGACCAGGCCCGGCAACATCCCGGAGTAGGGGGTGTCGATATCGCGGCTGATCAACGTCACCCGGACACCGGGTATCGGCCGCATGCCGAACGATTTCAGAACCGCTATGTGACTGTGACCACCGCCCAGCAGGACCAGGTCCTTGATGACCGGTACCGATTGCATTGGATCAGGACGCGCCGCTCATGGTGTGCTGAATATACATGAGGCATCGAGGGCGAACCGAACCATCCGACGGTGAAAATGACCTTCGCCTCCCGCAAATCTCCCGCAAGCCGGTCGACATAGTGACCATACATTTAAGGTGTGGCAGCCTGCGCCCTGACGACTTTCGGGGCGGGACGTTGCATCGCCTGCCACAGATCATAGTCGGCCTGTATCCTCAGCCAACTTTCCGCACTCGGGCCGCGTTTCGGACCACCCAACCACGCTTCCAATCGGCGCGCCATGTCTGCCGAGATACCCGACTGCCCATGGATCAGGCGCGACAATGTCACTCGTGAGATACCCAGTTGCTTCGCCGCTTCTGTCACCGTAAGACTCAAAGCTGGCAAAATATCCTCGCGTATCGTCTCACCTGGGTGCGGTGGATTAAACATACGTCCCATGATACTGCCCTCTCAGTGGTAGTCTCGATAGTCAACTAATATGGCGTCCTCGCCCTCGAACCTGAAGGTCAGTCTCCAGTTTCCGCTAACCCACACCGACCAATGTCTCTCCAGGTCGCCTTTCAAGGGGTGCAGCTTCCATCCTGGCACATTCATGTCCTGGGGGCGCCGAGCCACGTTTAACCGTTGGAGCTGGCGCGCGAGTTTGGCGGCATGTGCCGCTTGAATTCCCGCCTTCGTTCCTTTCAAGAAGAAGCGTTCGACGCCCTTGTGGCGGAAGCTCTTTATCACGGGCGCACTGTATCGTGTCACGATACATGTGTCAAAATCTCTCCGGCAATTCGCGCAGGGAAACGCGGATCGGAAAATGAATAGCCCGAACGATCGCCAAGCGGTGGGGCTGCACCATCGGCAAAAGGACATCGCACCCGCTGAGCCAGCCCAGGTAAGGCAGCGGAAGGCTCGCGCTTCCAAAATCCGCGTTACGGCGTTTCGAACGCGGGGCGCATCGCGTTGTGTGACCTCAACCCTGGTGTCGGATGTCTTCCGGGGCTCGCTCCCTGTCGAGGGGTACGACGTCGAAGTCGAGCGTGAACCGGTAGTCGGCCGGCGGGAAGCAAATCTCATCGTCGCAGGTCTGGTAGCTGAGCACCACGTCCACGGAGACGGTCTCGTCCCGATATGCTGGCGACAACGAAATTTCCCGTTGGATCTTTGCAGTGCCGTAATAGACCGGAACGCTCTCGTCGATGGGCTCCAGGTACAGGATCTCGTGCTCGGGCAGATCCAGGGCGCCTTGCAGGACGTGCTCGGTCTCCACGATGCTCAGGTCAGCGGCCGTGTAGTCCGAGCCCGGCGCGTACAGATGCATTCGCTCCGGCAAAACGACGTCTGCTACCACCACGACCGTATTGCCGGGGCGGACCTCGTCCTGGGAGGCGTACGCGGTGAACTCGAACTGCGGCAATTGCACCTCGGTGCGGCGGCCACCGTCGGCGCCGACGGTCTTCATCAGGATCGTTTGTGCAGTCGGACGGATCCGATGACTGTCCTCGAACCATTTCTCCTGCACGATACCGTTGACGTCAACGATATAGATGCCCGGGAACGCCATGCCGTCGGTCCGGCTGCCGGGTTCCGGGTTGGGATTGCGGATACCGTAGGTCTCGATGATTTCAGAGTTCGGGTCGGCGAGCATCGAATAGCTGAAACCTCCCATTCGGTCGGCGAAACTCTTGAGGATATCCACTGTGTCGTAACTGATCGCAACCACGCCCAGGCCGGCTGCGGTGTATTCGTCGAGAGAGGCTTCCAGCTGCACGAGCTGGGTTTTGCAGAAGGGTCACCAATCGGCCGATCGGTGAAACACGACCATGGCGCCGTTCGGTCCCATGACATCGCTGAGACTGACCGGGTTGCTGTTCTGGTCATAAGCAAAAAAATCGGGAATTTGCTCGCCGACTTCAGGCCCGCTGACCATCCCCCGGCTTCCTTCGGGTATGTCGGTGAGAAAATTCTGCGAAAGTGCGGGCGCGGCAAACTGGGAAGACAGCAGAATCAGCAGCACTCCTCGTGCCCATGGGTTGTTGAACATAGAGTAGCGTCCCCGATGAATGGTCGTGGCAGTCTACGCGCCAACGGCGTTCGCGATCAACAAGAAAGCACGATTAGTTCGTGAGTCCCGATTCGCACTCGTAGGGCTCAACCGACGCACCCGGAATCCACAGCCAGAACTTGTTGAATGTGACCGGCTCGGCAAAAATTTCCGGGTTGGTCACGGTCATGGTGTAGTCGAGTCGCCTGCTGTCGTCACTCGGTGCGAACCGCTCCATCATGTGGCTATCCTCGGAGCTTGGAACACCGGTCATGTCGGTATAGGGCCATGTGCTGCCGGTGGTTTCGACCACCAGCGTATCGCCTTCCCAGCGTCCCACCGAGGTTCCCAGGCGCGAACTCCCGCCCTCGGGCAACTCCTCGGCCATGTGGATTTCCCGCACGGTGTCGCCTTCTTCCATCTTCAGATAGATGACGCCGTCGCCTTCGACGAACTCCATCGGATAGGGCTGCTCCATGATGGTGGGCATGCCCTTGGGTGTGCAGGTACCGATGATCGGGTTGCTGTAAATATCGTAGGCGTCGCGTGCTGCCTGAGCCGATTCGGTGAGTTGAAAGTTGAACCCTTCAAAAAGCATGGCGTTCGGGCCGCCCGCAAGCGACGTGCTCCAGACGTGGAAGATGCTGTCGGGCGCTTCTTCGCCTGCGAAGTCCGCCGCCGATGCCAGCCACGTATCCGAACGGCCCTCCGTATCCTCGGGTGACCACCGAGGCGGCGTTCCCGGCCAGAAGATGATCTCCGAACCGCCTTCGATCAGCATATTGGTCAGAAAGATTTCGGTCCCGCCGTCCTTTGGCGGCCATCCGGCCACGGTCACGACATCGCCCACCTGAACCGCGTCACGATCGAGGTCCATCCGCCGCAGAATGCTCACCGAATTGGCTTCGACCTCCCAGGAAACGCCGTCTGCTGACAATTCAAACGATACATGGGGATTGCGCCAATTCACTTCGGTGACAACGCCTTCGGCCTCGACGGTGGTGGCGGGATCGAAGTAGATGAACGGCGAGTGATGCGCAGCCCCGATACGGGGCGCGCAAACCATCATTGCAAGTGCAAGAATTCGCGGAGTCCTGTTCATGAGCCTTGTCCCTGGCGTGACGTCAAACGGATTCAGTCGTACGCTTACACCGTATTCACCGCCAGCGGCGCATGCGACTGCGGCCGTCCGGCAGCGGCATTGACGATCATGTCGGGGCTGACCGGCGCGCGATTGAAGTAATGGCCATCGAGTGCATCGGCGATGGCGCAGAGCACGGCCGCCGAGGCACATCCCTGGATCGGCTCGCCCGCACCCTTGGCGCCCACCGGGTTCTGCGGATCGGCGATGTCCACGGCAGCCCATTGCATTGTGGACGGGACGTCCATGTACGATGCGGGCTTGGCCTGGTGGAAGCCCACGTTGGCCGGCAGACCGCTCTGCGGGTCGTAAACATGGCGTTCCATGCACGCCATGCCCAGGCCCATGACCGCGCCGCCCTTGACCTGGTTTGACAGGCCCTGGGGATGCAGCACCGTCCCGCAGTCTGCAACCCCCACGTAGTCGAGGATGTCGAACTTGCCGGTTTCCAGATCCAGCTCGATTTCGATGAAACCGCTGGCGATGGCCGGAACCACCCCTTCGTGCCGCAGATTGTCTTTCGCGACGCCGACCAGGCCGGTCCCCGCGACGCCCGCCACGGCCATGCGCGTGACGGCGTGGATGTCCTCGGGGGCTTCTTCGCCGGAAAAATGCCCGCCTAGCTCGATGGCGCGCTGCGCGGCTTCCGCGTAGCTGAGGCGCGTGGACGGATCGTCCGTGGCGAACACCGATTCGTCGCCGATGTCGTAGTCCTCGGGCGAACCGCCGAGGTCCATGGCCGCGATTTCCTTGAGTTTCGCCATCGCGTCCATGGCCGCCACGTAGTTGGTGCGGGTGCAGGTGAAGGAGGTATTGCTGCCCGTCTGGGTCGGCGCCCAGGGCAGATGCCGGCGGCTGTCGCCGCGCTCGACAACGCAGTTCTCCCAGTCCTGCTTCAGTACCTCCGCCGCGACCCGGGAGGTGGCCGTATGCGAATAGGTGCCGAGGTTGCCGCAGCCGGTATGAATGTGGAGTACTCCGTCGGGCGTGATCCGCACCAGGCCATCGTAGCTGTTGCGGCCGGCTGAGTGGAAACATTGGCCGATCCCGATGCCGATGACCTTCGAACCGTTGCGCTGGCCGCTTCGCGCGCTCCTTTCCTCCCAGTTGAACAACTCCGCACCCTGAACGAGGGTTTCGTCCTGGTAGGCGCTGGTGACCGGGCCTTGGCGGCCGCCGATCGTGGCATCGTTGCCCGCCGAGTTGATGCGTCGTATCGAGAGTTGATCGATGCCCACTTCCCGCGCCGCCTTGTCGAGGATCGGTTCCACGGCTTCGGCAATCTGGTTCTGTCCAGGGCCGCGCTGCGGTCCCCGCGGCGGCGTATTGGTCTCCACCGGGATACCGCGGTAGCGCATCGCGAGCGGCTGATAGAGTATCGATATCGAGTCGGCGGCCGAGTTGTTGTCGCTCCACCCGGTGTGGGGGCCGTTCTCGTGGACGATTGAGAGGTCCAGGGCGGTGATGCGGCCATCCGCCCGCAAGCCCATTCGGATCCGACCCTGGAACCCGGCCCGGGCGGTACCGAGTCCGTATTCCTCGGCACGGGTGATTCGCAGCATCACCGGCCGGCCGGTCGTTTGGCTCAATAGCGCGGGCACCGCCATGATGGGATACGGCCCGCCCTTGGAGCCGAATCCTCCGCCGCAGGTCTCGGCGATGTACACCAGGTTTTCCTGTTCCACGCCCAGAAGTCGGCAGAGACCTGGGACCATCGCGGTCTGGCTCTGGGACGAGCCGTGCAGGATGCACTTGCCGTTCTCCCAAAAGGCCATGCAACTGCGCGGTTCCATGCAGTGGTGGGAAAGCCCGGCGGTCACGAAGCTTTCGTCGATTACCGCGGCGGCTTCCTCAAAGCCGGCGTCGACGTCACCGTACGCCCATTCGGTAATCGCCTGGCCCATTGGTAGCTGGTCCTCTCGAACAGCCGCAAAATCCGCTGCGGTCCACTTGACCGTCTGGACGTCGATACCCCGGCCCGTCACGTTGCCGTCGCTGCGGGCGTTGGGCCCGCCCGGGTAGAGGCTCTCGAGTGGATCGAAGGTGAAGGGCAAGGGCTCAAGATCAAGTTCGATGAGGTCGAGGGCGTCCTGAGCAGTGGTCTCGTCGACGGCGGCCACCGCGAGAATTGGTTCGCCCACGTAGCAGGGTTCGTTGGTAAGGATCGGCGACGCCGGGGGGCGGGGTGCTTGCGCGGCGGGAATGTCGTCGGCGGTCAGTACCGCGTGGACGCCTTCAAGCGCCAGGGCTGCCGACGCGTCGATATTGCGGACCCGGGCATGGGGCATCGGACTGGTGAGGAGCTTGCAGAACAGCATGCCCTCGGCGCGAAAGTCCTCCGCGTACTTCGCCTGTCCAGTCACCTTGCCGCGTATGTCCGGCGGCACAAAGTCGTTACCCAGCAACGTATACGCCATGATCTGTTCCTCCCCTGGCGGCTCTTGGCAGCACGGGTACCATCCGCGGTACTCAAGCGCTATAGACTACCATCGATTCGAGCTTGGCTCATCCATATAAGGCCCCCGCTATGCAAGAGATCCCAAGCTTTGTGGAGTTGGCCGACAAGCGATTCGCTGAGGATCCGTCTTTCGCCTACCGGGCCGCTCACGCCCGCCCCGGGCCGGGCATTTTTCGCATGCCGACGGGTGACGGGTTGATCGTCACGGCGCATCGAACGCTGTCGGACCTGATGAAACATCCCGCCCTCGAGGCGCAGCATCGCCAACGCCGGCGCGCAGGCGCCGGTGCTGAAGGTGCGTTGGCGCGGATGGACGCCTTCAGCCCGTTTTTCATGAACGAACCCGAGCATACGCCGATCGCAATCGCCGTCTATCGGCCGATGAGCCCCGCGCGGAACCGCCCGTTGACCGAAATGATCACGGTTATCGCCGAGCGCGCCGTGGACGACATGCTCGACCGCGATGATGTCGTCGATTTGCGATGGGACTACGCCTTTGTCGTCGCCCGCGACTTCTGGGTCCAATTCCTGGGTTTGCCGGCGGAGGCTGCGCAGCTGATTGCAGAGTGTTCGGCCGCAATCGTCCCGATGTTGAAATTCGAAACGGCGCCCGAGGAAGTCGCCGCGGCGAACCGTGCGGCGCGAACGAAACGGGAGGTTCTCGCCGCACACTACCAGGGGATCAAGGATCCGACCGCTGAGTCGTTCTTTCATCTGTTCGAATCGGGCCTCGCGGACAGCGGTTGGCCCACGTTGCCGCGGGATGCGGCGGCAACGGCGGCTGCGCTGACGTTCGACGCCGTCGACTCGGTGGCGGGCGCGACCGCCAATGCCATCTACCTTTGCTTGCACCATGCCGATCAATGGGCTCTGGTCAAGGAAAATCCTCGCTTGATAAACGATGCATGGCGGGAGGCGGTGCGACTCGAACCCTCGTTTATCGGCTTGCATCGAGGCGCTCAGAAGGACATCGACTACCGGGGTGTGCACATTCCAGGCGGCACCAACGTGCTGATGGCGTGGGGAGCGGCGAACCGGGATCCGAGGGTTTTTGACGAACCGGATCGATTCGACATCAGGCGGCCGAAGCAGCGTGTGCTGAGTTTTGGCGGCGGCTCACGAATATGCAAGGGCCGCCATCTGGCCATGCTGGAGGGTGAGATCGCGTTGCGGGTCTTGCTGGAACGGCTCGCTTCCATCGAACTGCTCGTGGATGAACCCGTCTGGGGGCCACCCGGCATGATTCGCGCCATCGAGTCCATACCAGCGCGACTGACCGGAAAGTAACCACAACGGCATCT
Organism: Candidatus Rariloculaceae bacterium; assembly: GCA_965237785.1. GTDB lineage: Bacteria > Pseudomonadota > Gammaproteobacteria > Steroidobacterales > Rariloculaceae > UBA6522. Next base: position 1,808,899 of record OZ250159.1, on the reverse strand, counting down.
GGGGCGCCCGCCGACGCCAGCGGCGTCGCCGGAGAGGAATGGGCCGCGCTATTCTCCGTAAACGAATCGTTCGATTTCTCCGTGGATCCTGGCGCGGGTCGGTTCCGAGGGCGGTTCCGTGAAGCGCGACACCACAATCGTCACGGCGAAGTTGATCGCCAGCGACCAGGCGGCCTCGTGAATGCCCAGCGGCTGGTAGATCATCACCCGGGTCACGTAGAGCGTGAGCAGGCCCGCGCCGATTCCGGCGATGACTCCGAGCCGCGTGGTGACCCGCCTTCCGGGGTAGCAGACGCCCAGAATCGCAGGCATGAGTTGCAGCGCGCCGGCTCCGGAAAGCGTGATCAAGGTCACCAGGAATTCAAACGTCGACACCGAGAGCACATAGCCCACCGCCAGCAGAACCAGGACGACGCAGCGGCCGAACATCACGTAGTGAGCCTGGCTGCGTTCCGGCGCCAGGTAGCGTTGATAGACGTCGCGCGTCAGCACGGTCATGTTGGCGTGCAGGATAGAGTCCAGGGTGGACATGGCCGCCGCTGTCGCTCCGGCCAGGATGAGGCCGGTCAGCCACGCGGGGGCGAATCGAAACAGAAGCTCTGGAAAGATCTGATCCGCCACCTCGAGTTCCGGCAGTATCAGCGCACCGCCGAGGCCCACCATCGCCGCGGGAATGTAGAGCGTCATCAGGTAGATGGGTGTTGTTGCCCCGAGCCACTTCAGGGTCCTGGCCGACGCCGCCGTATAGAAGCGGATCATCATATGCGGCTGAAACACGATGCCGAAGGAAAGCGCGATCGTCATGCCGAACCAGACACCCGGGGTGAACAGGCCCTCGGGCCCCGGCAGCGTGAGCAGGTCCGGCCGTTCGGTGGCGAGGCGCTGCCAGAGCGCAACAGGGCCGCCGAAGAGTTTGTAGACCAGCACCAGGCTGCCGACCCACACCGCGACGTACATCCACACACCCTGAATCACGTCGGTCCAGTACACGGCGCGGAGCCCGCCGGCGATAAGATACGTGGCTGCGACGACGAGGAGGATGAGGGTCCCCAGCTCGAACGAGACCCGGCCGCCGGATGCCACCGAAAGGATGTAGCCCAGTCCCTGGGCCTGCACCTGTATATAGAGGATCGTGAAGACCACCGAGACCACGGCGGTCAGCACGCGTACCGCTTCGCTCTCGTAAAAGTCTGCCAGCATGTCGGCTGGAGTGATGTAACCGAAGCGCTTTCCCAACGCCCAGATACGTGTTCCCATCGTGTAGGTGATGACCCCGACGAGGACCGTCCAGGTACCCGCCACCCAAAACCCGATTCCGTGGGTGTAGAAGAACCCCCCCGAGCCGAGAAAGGCGAACGCCGAGTGAAATGTCGCCACCACGGTCAGGTACAGGACGATGACGCCGGCCTGGCGCCCGTATAGGAGGAAGTCCTCCAGGTTGCCCGTGAGCCGCCGGTTGGCGACCACGCCGATGACGATTGTCGCCACCAGGTAGACAAAAATCAGGCTTGTGGCGACGACCCAGGGTTCCATCAGACGTTTTTGCTCATCGTCCAGACAAGGACTGCAATCGTGACGATGTAAACGCCCAGGAGATAGGCGAAGATAAAGGGCATTCCCAGGATCCAGGGTTCGATCCGGTTGGCCAGGCCATGAACCACGGGGGGCTGGGACGCCACCATGCAGACGATCACCAATACGGTGGCAATCCAGCCTGCCCGTGTCCGTGGCAGGTAGTGTGAGCGGGGCGGGCGCATGAGGTTATCTTACACCCGCGTATCCTGCGAGGGTACGCCCAGCCGGCGTACATCGACGGCGCAATGTTATCCAAACAGTTTCAGGTTGACACCGGACTTGGTGTGATTTGAGTATGTTGGCCAGTCGGGTTCGTATTCATTGCTCTGATTGCCCCATACGTTCCATTTGGCAGAGTGTTGACCGCGTGCAAACAGCTCAAGGAATGGACCGGGGCTACATGCTTCAATGATGTCGTACAGCTCGTCAGGCTTTCGTGAATGTTCGCGTTTGCGTGACTTGATGATGTTCACTTGGCGGCGACCGGGATCCAGCGTTCTGAGTTGTCCGCGAACACCGAACAAGACCAACTCAGTGGTGTTGCGGAAATAAAAACCGACGCCGCGTCCGTCAGGACCGCCGTCCTTTCGAATTTTGTGCCACACGATATTGGTTTTGTACGTAAAGCCCCACGAAGCCATCACGTCCAAACCTTCGCGCAACAATGCGTTCGGGACCCAAAGGTAGAGATGGCATTGTTCAGCACAGGCAATCGAAACCGGGATTTCCTGTATCTCTTTGAGCGTTAGCGTCGCATAGCGGCTCAGCCGTTTGTGCTCAGGAGCAACTTTTCCGGTGCGGTTTGTGAATTGCCACGGTGGATCGGCCAAGATTGTGCCGCACGTAAGCCCAGAGCAGGCATGCGTGAATTCTTGAGCTGCAGACATGCCACTAGCCATTAGCAGTCCTCGTTATAGAGACTCTTCGAAATGCCGAATACCAATATCGGGCAACCAGCACCACCACCACCCTCAATTCGAGGAAGCAGTTTAGACATGTGGGTCGTGGACGCTCCGTACGATGCGCGTCGACCCAGATGGGCAAAGATATCTTGTAAACCATCGCAAAGCGTAATGATTACGCCAACACTGATAGCCCGCAGGTCGAACAACAAGCGAAAATTGTTTAGGTCTCGATCGAAAAACGGGTCCTTATTGTTCCATTCGACTTCAAGTGCGACACGATTTTTGTAGCAGTCGACTTTGTGTGTTGGCGAATCCATCACGATTTCGTCGACCTGTACCGACGTCGCGAACTCTTTCTCGGTCACGAACCGCGGTAGACGTGCGTGATCCATGAGCGAATTGTACTCCTGTCGCCCGACCATAGCTTTCCCGGAAATCCTGTTTGAGAACAAGATACGCTGCTGGACGGTCCTAAGGCGAGTACCAGATGGGCGACGAGTAAGCCCGCTCCTGTATGCCGCCTTGTAGCCCTCGAAAGGCGGTTCGCGCAATGCCACCGCGGCGCGTTGGTCCGTGGGGATTACAAGCTCATCAACGCAGCAGCGCCCGGGGACATGGGACCTACCCCATGGCAGCTCTACGACCATACCTCGGATCCGGGCGAGACTCGCGATATCGCGGCGGACTTTCCCGAGCTCGTCACTGAGCTGGCCGAGGAATGGGAGACCAACTGGCGCTGATCCGCGGCCGGGTATCGACTAAGTTTGCGGGCAGCGCTAGCCGGACTCGGCGGCAACCTCCTCGACCTCGCGCCAGACCCGCAGCAGATTTCCGCCCCACAGTTTCTCGATGTCGTCCCCGCTGTAGCCCCTGCGTACCAACTCCAGTGTGACGTTGAATGTCTCGCCGGCGTCGAACCAGTCGACAATGCCGCCGCCGCCGTCGAAGTCTGAGCTCAGCCCCACGTGATCGATGCCGATCAGGTCGACCGCGTGGTCCACATGATCGATGAAATCACCGACGTCGGCGTAGCCGATCTCACGGAGGCTGGCCATGATCTTGCCGCGCTCATCGGCGGAGAGCGAGAGCGCATCCCTGAGTCGCTCCAGATCGAAATCCGCCAGTAGCTCTGCGGTCGCCTCCTGTTGCTCCGGCGTTAAGGTCTTGACGAATTCAGCAAGGGCTGTGGCCTGCATGACCCCGCCGCTATCCTTGAGCGCGAGTAGTGTCTCGTCGTCCATGTTGCGAAAATGGTTCGTGACCGCGGTTGTGTTGGAATGGGATGCGATAACAGGTGCGCGGGAGAGTCGTATCGCGTCGAGCGCCGCGGCCTTTGAGATGTGAGAGACATCGACCATGATGCCGAGCCGATTCATTTCGGCAATGACTCGTTCTCCAAACGCGCTGATTCCGTCATGCTCCGATTCTTCGTCCCCGAACTCGGCGCGCGGCCGTGCGGAATCGGAGATGTCGTTGTGTCCACCGTGCGAAAGCGTGATATAGCGGGCGCCGAGTTCGTGGTAGCGCTCGAGGAGCGAGAGATCATTTCCAATGACGTACCCGTTCTCGATGCCGATGGCGGCGACGAGCTTGCCGGAAGCGTGGATGCGTACGACGTCGTCAGCAGAGTAAGCCAACTCGATGAGATCCGGATACATCTCGTCCGCCATGCGGTGAATCGCATCGAACTTCGTCATTGCATCGGTTTTCGCTTGCGCGTAGTTCTGCGGTGTCCGTTCGGTCTGACCCACAAAAACGATAAAAACCCCGACATCGAGTCCACCCGCACGCATTTTTTCGAGATTGACCTGGCGAACACCGTTCAGCGGATCGACGGACTCGGTTGCAAAGTCGAAAGAGATGTCGTCGTGACTGTCGATAGTGATCACCGCGTCGTGAATGGCCTCGGCGGTGGCGCGGAGATCGGCCTCCGACATCTGAGCCGGATCCGTGTCGGCGCACCCGGTCATCGCCACCAAGAGGATTACGCAGAACGGTATGGAAATTAGTTTCATTTCGACTCCGTTAGTTTGTCGGGTACCAGTTGTGGTTTTCTTCGTGAGCCCTGCCATATTCTCGCAGTTTGATGAGAAGAGCCAGCAATGATCGTTCGGCGACGGAGTGCAGATGTTCGTCCACATCTTATGCTGCCTGAGTCCGTAATGTAGGCCAATGGTTGAGCCCGTACTGATATACTCGCGCTAATAGATAGTTCGACGATCTTTGGGGTAAGGATACTCTCTCGGGGAGCTTCCAATGCCGTTTCTACGACTAATTACTCTGGCCTCGATCCTGTGGTTCTGCGAATCCGCTATTGCGCAGCGGTGGATGCCGTACGCGAGCGCGACAGATGGATTTCGCATCATGGCTCCCGGCGCGTTCGCAATCGAGGATATCGACTTCGAGACCGAATACGGTATCGTGGTCCCCGCGCGAATCTTCAGTCACGAGAACGACACCGGTTTATCGATGAGGATGGTGAGATAATCACGTTTCGGAACTTTCCTGACGATCACAAAGTCTCGGGCGTCGTTAAGCGGTAGCCGTACACGATCCTAGGAGCTCTACTATGAAACTGAAGTCTAAAGGTTTTGCTGCTATCGCAGTCTACACCGTGGCGTTCTCCGCCTGGGGGCAAAGCGACAGGGAGATTGTTGAACCGACAGACCAGCCCGATGACGCCAAACTGGTATTTTCAAGCTTAGAACTCGGCCAGACGAATCGTGGCTCCATCAATATCAATGGCTACGACCGGCATTTTTCCGTTACGTTTCCCACCTCGTATAACAATGACCTAGCGTATCCAGTCGTTCTGTTTTTTCATGGTTGTATGTGTCGTCCCGATTTCACCGAAGAAACCATATTGAGTTATTTGGATTGGGCACCAAGATTGGATTCGTACAAAGAAGATTTCATCACCATCAAAATGTCTGCCTTCTCCGAGAAGAAACCGGAAGTTCCCCAAGGGGTCGAAAACGGTGGAGCGCGCGGAATGTGGCTCTGGCATGAAGGTTTGGAGTCAGAGCGTGACGACTACGCGTTCGTTGATACGTTGCTCGAAGAATTACAGTCGTTGTCTGATATCAACATCGATCCGGAAAACATTTTTGGGGTCGGTCATTCATCAGGGGCGATCTTTTTGATCTCGTACGTGTTAGGTGGCCCAATCGATCTAACCGATGTCAGCATCAATGACACCTATACCTTTAAAGCCATTTCCGTGTCGGGAGGTTCAACGTTACGGAAAGGGATTGTCGATTTCAAAGAAAATACGCCCAGCACATTGCCATCTGTCTTACACATCCAGGGCGAGCGGGATCAGGGGTTGTGGTTTAACGGTCAAGAGACGGGAAAAAGTGGTATCAACTTCTTGGAATTCGCCTCGATCGCCAACGGGTTAACTATTGTTGACGGATTACGAGACACAATACATGGGCGTACATACTCTGCGTGGGACGAAAATACCCCCTCAAATCCAAGTACCTTGGAAAGATGGGCCGAGCATCTCAATCTCGAGTACTCTGGGTACGAGGAATATCTCCAATACTACGTCTATAACTTCGCGCCAGTAACGACTTCAGAGAATGTGCTCGTCGGCATGAGGATCAAAGATTGCGGGCATGGTTTTCGCGCGGATCAATTTCAATCTGATTTCTTCCGAATATTCTCACAGCAAAATGGCGATTTGCGAGGGTATGACGGCAAGGTATCTCGAGACACCGCTATAACGTTTTGCTGAGACCGCTCTGACCGCTCGCAATGTATTCTTCCACCTCACTCTCGAGAATCGTCAGAGGAACGCTGCCAACACCGAGCACGACGTTGTGAAATTCGCGGATCGAAAAATCGTCACCTAGCGCTTGCATCGCTTTCTCTCGCAATTCGGCGATCTTCAGTCGGCCGATCATGTAAGAGCAAGCCTGCCCCGGCATCACGATATATCGTTCGACCTCGCTCGGCTCAATGCCATAGTCAATCGCTTGCTGCCTGGTCCACTGTTTCGCATGCAAGCCGGTGTCCACGACAAGCCTTCTCGCTCTGAACAGCGCACTGTCGAGTTGCCCGATCAAACCTTCGACATCGTCTTCGTACCAGCCGGATTCGGCCGCGAGCCGCTCAGCGTACAACGCCCACCCTTCGGTGCTCGCAGAGATTCCACCGTAAACACGAGCCTGTCTGAATCGCGGCAACTCAGAGTTCTCCGCCATGAGCGCAACGTGAAAATGATGGCCCGGCACGGTTTCGTGATAGACCAGTGTGCGCAAGCGATGCTCGGTCATTCTGTCTTCGCGTAACGGCATCTGGAACACGCCCGGCCGCGAGCCATCGAGCGGAGGCGCTGTATAGGACGCCGCCGCGCTGGGCCAGCGGAAACGTGGATAGGGCTGCGCAATGACTTGCGCAATGGGTTGGAGGTCAAACAGCTCGGTTGCACGTGCTTCGGCATCGCGCACCATTCCGTCGATGTCCGCCATAATGCGCTCGCGCCCTTCCTCCGTTTCCGGATAACTGAGCCTAGCTCTGAGCGCGAGTGCACGATCATTGATTGAGCCCGTGGAAAGTCCAATCTGGCGCAGCAGCCCATCCATCTCCGTCTCGAGCCTTGAGACTTCACGCAGGCCGATCTGATGAATCTCATCAGCCGTCAGATCCGTCGTCGTATATCGCTTTAGTTGATAAGCGTACACGTCAGCGCCCTGCTCGAATCGCCACAGCCCCGCGTCGTCCGTCGCCAACGGCAACTGCGACCGAAGCGCGGCAAGCGCCTCGCGCCACGCCGGGTAAACTTCGTTTTCGACTATCCGTGTGGCTTCGTCGCTTAATAGCTGGCGCCGTTCATTAGCCAAGCCCTCGATACTCTGCATCTTCGTCGTGAACGTTGAGACCAATGGGTTGTCAGTCGGATTTGGCGAGAGAAATTGCTCCATCTGATCTAGCGTGGCTTGGAGAATGAAACGTGGCGGCCGCACGCCATCGCCCGAGCGTCGCACGGCTTCCGTCGTCGCTTCGGCCATTCGCTCACCGAGCTGTGCAAGACGAGCCAAGTAATTCGCCGCGTCCCGCTCGGTGCGGATTGGATGTACGACCGTAAGCTCATTGATGAGCGTGACGTTGGCGCCGTTGAACTGCTGCAGTGGGAATGCATAGCCTAGAAACGGCTCAGCCTCGATCAGCGTCTCGAGTTGCCATTGCATGACATCGGTAGACACATGCTGGCTCTTTGTCAGGTTCGCGTCGTTGAAGCTTGCGAGATCGTTGAGACCCTGCCGCGCGAGTTCAATCCGCTCACGCTGCCAAGCTTCGGTCAGCGGGGTTAGCTGCTGCTCGAGCCGATTCTGCTCATCGCCTGAAAAATAGCGCGTGCGCACAGCCTGGTTTGGATTGCCTCGCACCCACTCGGCTGCGAAATCATCGAAAAACCCGTCGATCTCGGCTTCCTGCGCGGCGACATCGATCGCGAGCGCGATTCCGAGGACGAAAAACAATACTCGACGTTGTATCAATAAGAATCTCATTCTTGCCCCTTTAGCGAAACACTCGCTTAGTCTGAAGACAGATCTGTCCCGTTTGTTTACCGACTCCAGAGTGTTTCTCAGCCCAGATTGTAGCGAGTTCAGGCCACCAGATCGCCAAAAAATCGAGTGAAACCGGCTGGCTTGAAACCCCGAATGTCTGCTTTTTTCTCCAAAGCGGACGTTGATGGGGACGGAGAAGGTTTTCGGGTCGCGCACAGCAAGTAGCGCGATGTAAAGAGTGACACGGACTTCTCCGGGCAAGCAGTTGACAACCGTTCAGTACAGGGATAGCTTTATCTCGCTATGCGGTACATGAAGTCTCACTAAATGGGATTTAAAGGAGAAGGATAGCATGAGTATGAATCAAAGTATCTGTGGAGCCGTTATTGCAGCTCTATGGATCACGCCCCTGCGCCGGGCCGTTGCTCAATTCCCAATCAACCGTTTCAGTCGAGGAGAATCATGCGCAAACTGATCTATCTATTACCGGCTGCGTTGACAATGGCGATCGCGGCACCACCCGCTTTCAGCCAGGGCGTGCAGGCGCTCGAGGAGGTCGTCGTCACCGCGCGAAGGCGTGAGGAGAACCTGCAGGAAGTGCCGGTCGCCATCACTGCGATCTCGGCCGAAGACCTCGAGCTGCGCAGCATTGAGAACACGGAGGATCTGCAAGTCCTGTTGCCAAACGTGGATATCCGCGGCAGCGGAGTCAGCGGCGGTAACTCAGGGAATTTGGCCATACGCGGCATTCCGGGCGTCGCCCGATACATCGACGGCGTGGCCCTCAGCGGTAACCAGGGGAGCCTGGAGAACGTGGTCGAACTCGAGCGCATCGAGGTCTTGCGAGGTCCCCAGGGAACCTATTTCGGCAAGAACGCGATCGGCGGTGCGATTCAATACGTGACCCAGAAACCCCAGGAAGAATTCGGGGCAAGAATCAAAGCCACGCTCGGTGAATTCAATCGCACGGATCTCGTGGCCAATGTGGACATTCCGTTGAGCGATACCGTGTTGACGAAGGTTACGCTGGCGAGCCTCAATCGGGATGGCTATGTCGACAGTGTGACGATCGACGAATCCTACGGCGAGATCGACAACACGATCGTCAGGGGCATGCTGCAGTGGGCACCGACCGATTCTTTCCAGGCGCTCTTCACGGCAGAGTACAACCACCTGGAAACGGGCTTGCAGGCCAACGTGTTGTTTGACGTGTTCGAAGACGTCCCCTTTGGTCCCATGACGCCGCAACGGTACAACGCCGCCGGTGTTCCGGTTACCGATGAGCTCTACGCCTATGGGCAGAGAGAGGAATACCTGAACGCAGTCGACTATACCGGGCCCGGAAACCTTTTCGACTCGAATTCCTTCTCGGCGAACTTGACGTGGGACATTAACGATTCGGTTACCTTCAGATCCATCACCGCGTCCCGCGAGTTCGACTACGGTAGCTATAGAGACCTCGACGCTACTTTCCTCAACATGCACAATACCTGGGTCTACAACGAGGTCGAAGAAACGAGTCAGGAGTTCCAGTTCCTCGGTTCCGGCGACCGCTACTCCTGGGTCGTGGGGTTGTACTACTACGAGGAAGACCAACGCGGAGCGTTTAACGGCTGGCAGCGCTGGGAGTTGACCGGTATGGGTCCGGCGGGCCCGCGGCCGCGAAATGAAGCGAGTCTATCTGTGCGCACGGACACTGCCATCTTCGCCGAGTTCACCTACGACTTGACCGAGCAATTCACTCTCACTGTGGGAGGCCGCTATTCGGAGGAGGAGCTTCATGCCGAGACGTTTGATCCCGCCGCACCTCTCGGGGCACCGGACCAGCCTTCCTTCGACGTCCGCGGTACGATTTCGGTCGTCGACGGGGTACCACTCGTATTCGATCCAGACTTCGATGCTTTCACGCCGCGTGTGGCGCTGCAGTATCAGTTCACCGATACCGTGATGGGCTATATCAGCTACGCTGAAGGCTTCAATGGCGGCGGTGTGAACGCCCGAGTCGACCCCACGTTGCCGAACAACGGCATCGTTCCGTTTGACAGCGAGATATTAGCCAATATCGAGCTCGGATTGCGTTCGGACCTACTGGATAACCGCTTGCGCCTGAATGCCAACTACTTCACGGGCACCTGGGAGGATATCCAGGTCACCGAAGTCTTGACGCCTGGACAGGGCACTACTACCAATGGGGGCGAAGCGGAAATCGAGGGATTTGAGATCGACGCTCTGTGGAGAGCGACGGATAACTTCACCCTGAACTTCGCCGCCGGCTGGCTCGATACCAAGTACACGGAACTCGGCCTGACCCAGAACGTAACTCTGGATACGCCTTTTCCGTTTGCACCCGAGACGTCGTACACCATAGGGGGCCAGTGGGATATTGACCTGAGCAGCGGTGGCTCAATCGCGACCCGGCTCGATTACGGCTGGATCGATGATTTCCAGACGCACACCGATGGACGATTCCAAGCCTCGACGGGCGCCAATGATGCCTACGGACTCCTCAATGGCCGGATCACTTATACGGCTCCGGCCGGTAACTGGGATGTCGCCATCCACGGCACCAATCTCACGGATGAGTTTTACAGAATGGGCGGGTTCTCCGCGGTGCTTGGCGGTCTCGATCAGGGCATCGCCGGCCGCCCGCGCGAAATCGGTATATCGATGAGGCTGCGACTCTAGTAGCGCCTCGTCGTTTACGAGATGCAGCAGACCGGAACGCGACTTCGCGTTCCGGTCTGCTGCATTCACTCTGAGGTATCAACAAAGCGTCATCGCCGTGTCTCGAGATATCGCGCTGTCGTACTCCGACAAATCGCCATTTTGCTGTGCGAATATTCGGAAGAAATCAGACTGAAATTGATCCGCGGTAAGCCTGTGCCCGCAATCTTTGATCCTCATGCCGACGAGCACCTTCTCTGAAGTCGTTACCGGCGCGAAGTTATAGAGGTAATATTGGGAATAGTCCTCGTACCCTGAATACTCCAGATTGAGATGCTCGGCCCATTTTTCCAGGGTACTTGGATTTGACGGGGTATTTTCATCCCACGCAGAGTACGTAAGCCCATGTATTGTGTCTCGTAATCCGTCAATGATCGTTGTCCCATTCTCGACCGCGGCGAATTCCATGAAGTCGATACCACTCTTACCCGTTTCCTGACCGTTAAACCACAGCCCGGTATCCTGCTCGCCCATGATGAGTAATACAGATGGCAATGTGGCCGGCGAATTTTCCTTGAAATCGGCAATTCCTTTCCGAAACGTTGCAGCTCCCGTTACGGAAATGGCTTTAAAGGTATTGGTGTCATTTATGCTGATGTCGGTGAGATCGACCGGGCCACCGGTTACGTACGAGAGCAGGAAGATTGCCCCGGATGAATGGCCGACCCCAAAGATGTTTTGTGGATCGATGTTGATATCAGACGACGACTTTAATTCTGTTAGCAGCGTATCAACGAATGCGTAGTCGTCACGGTCTGACTCTAAACTTTCGTGCCAGAACCACATGCCGCGTGCTCCACCTTCAGTATCGCTCTGGGGAACTTCCGGTTTCTTCTCGGAGAAGGCAGACATTTTGACGACGATGAAGTCGTCTTTATACGATTCCAATCTTGGTGCCCAATCCAAATAATTCAATATGGCTTCGTCGGTGAAATCGGGCCGACACATACAGCCATGAAGAAACAGAGCGACTGGATACGCTAGGTCATTGTTATACGAGGTGGGAAACGTAACGGAGAAATGCCGGTCGTAGCCATTGATATTGATGGTGCCACGATTCGTCTGATCGAGTTCCAAACTCGAAAATACCAGTCTGGCGTCATCGGAGGTATCGGACTGCGCCGATGAAATTGGAGCAGGGGTCACGGAATCCCGAGTTTCGTCGGGGGCCTCCTGGGTGCAAGCCAGCAACAGCATCGTGAAACCCGGCAGCAGCAAAAGGGTGATCGCGGTTTTCATATAGTCACCTTTGTTTGAGCAGAAAGTCATGTCGTTATTCGGCCGCCGCCGACTGAGCGTTGCGCAACTCGTCCAGCATGATGTCGATGCCGGCGTCGAGGTACGATCGAGGAATCGTGAGGGACGGCATCAGGCGAAGGACGTTGCCGTACCGTCCGCACGGCACCATGATCACCCCTCGCTGCAGCATCCCGTCCACGATGGCTGCGGTCCTGTCAGGGCTGATCGGCTCACCGGTCTCCCGGTTCGCAACCAGTTCGATGCCGATCATCAGACCACGACCACGAACTTCGCCGATGATCTCCAGCTCCTCCGCTGCAGCCTTCAACCGCTGCATGGCCTCATCACCGACCTCGGCCGCTCGCTGAACGAGACCGTCGCGCTCGATGATGTGGAGATTGGTCATGCACACCTCTGCCGAGAGGGCGTTGGCGGCGAAGGTCTGCGGCTGTGAGTGGTCGTCGAGCTGCACGGCCAGATCCCGGCGCATCAGAAGGCCGGCCATGGGAAGGTCTCCACCCATCCCCTTGCCGAAGGTCATCATGTCCGGCTCCACCCCAGCGTGCTCGATCGACCACATCTTCCCGGTGCGGCCGGCGCCGGCCTGCACCTCGTCGGCTATGAATAATGCACCGTGCTTGTCGCAGGCGGCCTTGACCGTCTGGACGAACTCCGGATCCGGAGGCACGTAACCCCCCTCACCCTGGAGCGGCTCCATAATCACGGCTGCCACGTCGTCGGCCGCGGTGTACGGCGTGTTCAGCACGTGTTCCACGTAGCCTGCGCAGGCCATTCCGCAACTGCTGCGTTCCAGACCGAAGGGGCAGCGATAGCAGTACTGATACGGCACGTGGATCACGCCGGCCATGAAGGGCCCATAACCGGCCCGGTACTGATCGCCAGTCGTGAGCGAGTTCGCGGCGTGCCATGTCCCGTGATACGCCCCATGGAAGGCGACGATCTGATGCCTTCCCGTGATCCTCTTCGCGAACTTGACCGCGCTCTCCACCGCGCCACTACCGCTCTGGGTGAAGTAGGTGATGCAGTTGTCACGAAGGCCGGGTGGTGCCACCGATGCAAGTTTCTTGGCGAGCTCCCCCCGTTTGGTGTTGCTGATGTCGGATCCGTGCATGAGCACCTTGGACTGGCGGTCGATCGCCGCGATGACATCTGGATGAACCCGCCCGACGCTGTTGACCGCGACCCCTGCCGACATGTCGATGTAGAGGTTCCCGTCCGGATCGAGCACCGTCACACCCTTGCCGTTGTCGAAGACCAGCGGGAACCGCCCACCTCCTCGGGTCATGGACTCGTAGTTCGGCGCCTCCTCGAGCAAGGTTGCGCTCGTCGGACCCGGAAGAACGGACGAGACGATCTTCGGAGCGCCGGGAAATGACAGTGCTTCGAGTTCCTGTTCTGAGATCATGTGTTGTCCTCCTCCGAAGCCGCCCGGTCGATGATGTTCCACAGTCGGTCGACGTCCTCGGTGGTCGTACACGTCGAACCGATCGACACCCGGATGAAGCGCTCCGAGCCGAGGCTCGAACCCGTCAGATAGACGTTGGGCACCGAGTTGATCGCATCCAGCAACGCGATCGTGGCGTCGTTCCCCGAACGGTGACGGAAGCACACCAAACCGAAGGAGACCGGAGCAGTCAGAGCGAGGTGATCGTGCTGTTCGATCCTCGCAGCAACCGTCTCGGCGAGACGGATGTGTTCTCGGAGATGGTGCCGGATCCCCTCGGCGCCATAGCTGCGCAGCACCCACCACAGCTTGAGCGCCCGGAACCGCCGGCCCAGGGGCACCTGCCAGTCCCGGTAGTCGATCACCCGGCCGGACTCCGAAGCCGGATTTCTCAGATACGGAGGCGTAATGGACATGGCGTCGATCAGCGATGCGCGATCGGCGACGTAGAGAACGTTGCAGTCGAAGTTCGTGAACATCCACTTGTGAGGATTGAACGTGTAACTGTCTGCCGACGCCGCGCCCTCCTGGAGGTGCCGGAACTCCGGACAGATCATGGCGGATCCGCCATATGCCGCGTCGACGTGGTGCCACATGCCTTCGTCGCTCGCGATCTGCGATATAGCGGCGATGGGATCGACCGCCGCAGTCCCCGTCGTGCCGAGGACGCTCGTGACGATGAGCGGCGTCAACCCCGCGTCTCGATCGGCGGCGAGCGCCGCTCGGAGCGCCTTCGGATCGAGACTCCAGTTCTCATCGACGTCGATCGCCCGGAAGTGCTCGATGCCGGCGACGCGGGCGCCCTTCTCGACGGACGAATGTGCCTGGCCCGACGTGTAGGCGACGAACTCCGGCCGACGGGTCTGCCCAGCCATCGCTCGTTCTCGGGCGACCACATGGACCAGGTGCGTGGAGTCCGAAGCACTCGACTGGAGGACCCCACCGCCCGGGCCGGTCCGGTTTCGCCATGTCGCGGGGAGGCCGAGGAGATCCACCAGCCAGTCGGTCACCCGATTCTCGATCTCGGTCGCAGCCGGACTCGTCGACCAGAGCATCCCCTGCACCCCGAGGCCCGCGCTCACGAGCTCGCCCAGGATGGAGGGTCCCGACGTGGTTGCCGGGTAGTACGCGAACCACCCCGGTGACTGCCAGTGGGTGACGCCGGGCATCACGACCTCGTCGAGATCACGAATCAGGTCCTCGAACCGCTCGGGCTTCTCCGGGGCCGTCGCCGGAATGGCCGCGGCAATGTCTCCCGGCTCGACGTCCGGCATCACCTGGCGTTCGCCGACCGTCTCCATGTAGCGAGCCAACCACTCGACCAGGGCATGCCCATGACGCCGGAACTCGTCGGGGTCCATGTGATAGGACGGCGCCGATCCGCCGAGGTCGTGGGAGGTATCCCGATCGGATCGAAGATCAGTCATCGAGGCGCTCCGCCAGCCGGTTGTGCTCCTCGTCTACACGGCTTCGAGACGATTGCAGCATCTCACTCAAGCGTTGACCCGGCGTGATCGTGACGGAACGGAGGGCTCCCGAGTAGGCGAACGTCCCCCGCCGCGACCGCAGCTCCCGCGAGACGGGCGATCTCCGGTCGATCCCGACATCGATTCCCTGGAAGGGCGTGATGCCGGAGAACAGGTTGAATTGTGCCGGGACCTCCCGCACCTCGCCGTGGACTGCGATACTCACGGAACATACCCCTTCGGGTCGGGCGACGAACGCGACGCCGATCTGATCGAGGCGCGGACCGAGGGCACCCATGTCGAAGTCACGCGTCCGACCGCCGTAGTTGTGACAGAGGTGCAGATGGCCATCCTCGACGTACAGAAGGTAGCCGCCACCCTGATCGCCCTGTGCGATCAGAACACCTTCGTCGGTGGGCCGGTATCCGTCCCCGAAATCGACTCGCACGTCGAAGGATCGCATCTGGACGAGGATCCGGGAGCGATACCTGTCCAGGGTCTGGGCCCCGCCGCCGCGCGCCTTGCTCGCTGGGGCTACGCCCTCCCTCCCAAGGCGCGCGACCTCCGCTTTCTCATCCTGATTGTCGCTGTAGATCGGGGCGACCCCCAGCTCCATCCTGTAGTTCGGGTAGCCGGGATCGACGTGGACGACGTCGGCGAAGCCCGCGAGGTGGTGATCGACGCCCGTCATGAGCGAAGCGCGGGTGGTCGAGCACTTCGGGGTGGCATGGAAGTTCGTGTACCGGATGCCCTGGTCGGCGATGGCGTTGAGGTTAGGGGTGGGGATCTCCCCACCGAAGCAGCCGACGTCCGAATAACCGAGATCGTCGGCCAGCATCAAGATGATGTTCGGGCTTCCCGGCCTGGCCGAGGTCTCTGCGGGCCATGACGGGGTGGACTCGGAGAATGTCCGCCCGATCTCCCCGTCGAAGCCGTCGTAGGCCCGTCTCCGCGTCCCCTGTGACGTGGTCATCCGAGGGTCCGACCGCTTCTTCTCATCTACGGCATTCATCTCTCGAAGCCAAGCCCTCGCACCGGGAGGCCGCCCTACGATGTCGGATAGGAAAGCCCACATGACGGGACAGAATCGTGATTCACCAACTGCTTTGTCAAGCGAGATGCGGACTTTTCGGGCACGCGGTTGACAACCATTCGGGGCGGGGATAGCCTCATCCCACTATGCGGTACATGAATTCTTGCTAGTCAGGATGGTCGACGTCAGCGAGGGCAAGGCCCCCAGGACAAAGCGGGTGCAGTCCGTGATCCGCACGATCGAGATCCTGCGTGCGCTCGGGAACGCCGGCGAAGACCTTACGCTGACCGACCTCGCGGAGCGCACCGGTCTTCCACGCTCGACGGTTCACCGAATCGTTCAAACCCTCCAGAGTGCGCACTTCGTCGCAAAGGGGGCCGGCGTCGGGGGCCTCCGACTCGGCTCGGAGTTCGGCCGTCTCGCCGCGAGTTCCCGGCCGGCGCTCACTCCCACGATGCGTCCCTTCCTCGAGAGGCTCGCAACAGAGATCTCGGAGGGCACGAGCCTCACCGTTCTCGAAGGGCTCAACGTGCGGTTTCTCGACCAGGCGATCGTCGGTCAAGGGCTGCGCGCCGTCACACTCGTCGGCACGACTTTCCCTGCACACTGCACTGCGAATGGAAAGATCCTGCTGGCCGCTCTACCGCGGGCGGTTCTTCGCGCAAAGCTGCCTGAACGGCTGGAATCCCGGACCTACCACACCAACACGGATCCCGAGCGCCTTATGGACGAACTGGACCGTGCCGCGACCGAAGGCGTGGCCTTCGATCGTGAAGAACACGGGATCGGTATCAGTGCGCTCGCAGCGCTCGTCGTCGACGATGCGAACAACTACGCCGCGATCAGCGCCGCGATGCCTACCGCCAGCTTCGAGGGCCGCGAGGAGTACCTCACCGAGATCGTGCGCAGGACCGCGCACGATGCCAGTCTCGCACTCGGCTGGAGCGGCTCGAATGGAAACTCGCCATGGCCCAACCCCAACGCGACCAACGACTGAAGTGACCACGGAGGACGGGCCCGTGCTGCTCGGCCCCCTGGACTCCTGCCTCATTCCTCCCGGAGAGAGCCGATCCGTGCAGAATGCGACCAACCGACCCGCGTCAATGCTCGTGATCATGGTCCCGTGATCGAGAGCCGCTGCCGTGGCAAGAGCGCTGCGGCTCGACGGTGTTCCGTGCGCATCGCAGTCCACGACGAGGTGCGGGCGGTCATCCAATGACCCTTCGCAAGAACACTCGTGACCGCTCTTCTTTCGGGTTCACGAGCACGTCACCCGGAGGACCGTGCTCGATGATTCCCCCATCGACCATGATCGCCACGTCGTCACACGAGCTTCGTGCGAAACCGATCTCGTTGGGCGACCACCAGCATTGTGATGCCGCGTCCGCTCAGCTCGGACATCGCGTCGAGGACCTCACCGACGAGCGCGGGGTCGAGCGAGCTCGTCGGCTCGTCGAGCAGAATTACCTTCGGGTCCATGGCGAGGGCCCTGGCGATGCCGACGCGCTGTTGCTGGCCGCCGGAGAGCTCGCTGGGGTAGAAGTCGGCCCGGTTCTCGACAGCTACTGCCCGAAGGTGCTCCATGGCGACGGCCCTGGCCTCGCCCTTGCCCATGCCCTTGACGTACACCGGCCCCGCCATCACGTTCTCGATGGCAGTCATGTGAGGGAACAGGTTGAAATGCTGGAACACCATCTCGATGCCCGCCCGACGCCGCGCGATCTCGCTGCGTCCGAGTTCGAAGAGGCGACTGCCCTCCCTGCGGTATCCCACCATCTCGCCGTGCACCTTGATGGTCCCTGAGTCGATGGTCTCGAGATGATTGATGCAGCGCAGCAGGGTGCTCTTGCCCGCACCCGACGGACCGATCAGCCCGAGCGTGGTCCCAGCCTCCACAACGAGTGAGGTGTTGATGAGCACCTCGACATCGCCGTACGATTTCGAGACGTTCGTTATTTCTACCGCTGCAACCATGCGCTGACCTTTTGAACGGTCATCCGGATGGGCGAAGTGGACGTGTGGTCGCCGCGGTAGCCCTTCGAGAACCGACGTTCGAGGAGTCGCTGTCCGGCGGTTGCGATTGCCACCATCGCCAAGTACCAAATGGACGCGACGGTCAGCAGCTCGAGCACTCGCAGATTTGTCGCGGCGATGTTCTGTGCGTTCGTCAATAGGTCGCCGCCGGCGATCACGAAGATGAGCGAGGTCGCCTTCAATACGGAGATGAACTCATTGCCCGCCGGTGGGACGATCACACGCATCGCCTGCGGCAGCACCACGCGGAACGTCACCTGAAGGCGCTGCATCCCCAGGCTCACAGCGCCGCCTCAAACTGTCCGCGACCGACGGAGTTGACGCCCGCTCGCACAACCTCCGACATGCGGGCAGCCTGGTGGAGGCCCAATCCGAGGGCTCCGGCAACGAACGTGGTCATCACATCGTTGGTGTCGAGGTCGAACAGCGTGGTGCTCGTGAAGGGGATCGTGAGTGTGATCCGCTGGAAGAACAGCGAGAGATTTCCCCAGATCAGAATCTGAACGAGCAGCGGCACGGCCCGAAAGAACGCGATATACGCCCGGTTGATCCCGGTGAGGACAGGATTGCTCGACCTCGACATGAGGCCCAAGATGACCCCGAGGACCGTCGCGAGGATCATCGCGGTGACCGCGAGCGTGATAGTCACCCACACCCCGCTGAGGATCACGGGGTGGAATAGGTATTCGCCGATCACCGAGTGGTCGATGAACGGGTTCGTGTAGAACGACTGGGCGATGAGGAAGGACAGCAGCAGGACTCCGGCGGCCGAAGCCCAGCGGCCGTATCTTCGCGGTTCCGTGAAGACAGGGGCGCTGGATTCAGACCCCAGGGATTCGGCTGTTTTCATAACCCTCACTCGGCTACGTCGCGAGCGATCACTCGGTAACGTTAATGGGAATCGGGTTGTACAGATCGTCCGGGTCCACGCCGTACTTCTCGAGGATCCTTGCGGCCGTTCCGTCGTCGACCGCTATCACCGCAGCCACGACGTATCGAACCTGTTCATCTGCGACGGCTCCAGCATGGTGACGTCCGGGCGCGGCCAGCCGACGATGACCATCATGGCATTGGCCTTCCGTGCCGCGGAACACATCGCTGCGGCGGCGAACAACAACGAGATCTGATGTTCTGTAACCAGTGGAGAATCGTAATGAAAGTGCTACCTGCTGCCACGCTGACAGTAGCCCTGTTTGTCGCAGCATGCGGTAACGAACAAGCCGAGCCGCCGGCCGACGTGGCTGACCCGACCGCGGCTCTGCACGCGCTATTCGACGAGTTTTTCGAACGCGGCCTTGAACTCAACCCGATGCGCGCGTCCACAATTGGTGATTACCGCTTTAACGATCAGTTCGCCAATTCGATCGGTCCGGAACATCGTGAAGCCAGCCGCCAGCTCGATGAGGTATTCGTCGCGCGCCTCCTGAATATTGATCGCGAGCAACTCTCGCGCCAGGACAGGTTGAGCTACGACATATTCCGGTTCAATCGTGAGCAGTCGCTCGAGGGCGAGCGATTTCCCGGCCACCATTTCCAACGCTCCCTCCAGGTAGAAAATGCGGACCTGCCAAGCTTCCGGCGATTTGGCGGCTCTGCGGCATTCACCGAAGGCTGGGGCCTCTATGCCGAGACTCTTGGCAAGGAAATTGGCGTCTATACCGATCCGTATCAGTACTTTGGTGCCTTGAACGGCGAGCTCTGGCGCGCTATTCGCTTGGTCGTTGATACCGGCCTGCACGCAAAAGAATGGACGCGACAGGACGTGCTCGACTTCATGTACACGAATTCCGCGGTAAAAGAAGCGCGTGCCGTTTCTGAAGCCGAGCGGGTCATAGCCTTTCCGGGGCAGGTCCTGGCATACAAGATTGGTCAGCTCAAGATCAGTGAACTGCGCGATGACGCGGAGGAGCGCCTGGGTGACCAATTTGACGTCAAAGCATTCCACGCCCAGGTGCTGATGGATGGCCCGATGCCGTTATCGCTGCTTGAGGACAAGATCGGCGACTGGGTGGTATCACAATTGTAGAGCGATTTCGTGGCACGACGAGGGGCAACCCGATCATGCAGCGAAATCGGTTCGACACCTTGCTCGGCGGATAGCTCTCCGCGCAAGAGGTCGTCGTATTCGTAATAAGGAAGTTGCGGTTTGGTATCGTAGATTATGCCGATCCCAGGCAGTGCTCTAGCGGCCCAACACCTGGCGATGTCAGGGCAATAGGGTATTGGTGATTCCGCTGCCGGAGTATTGCCGGTCGAGTAGCAACTAGGTTATCCGCGTTGTGACCTTCCTAATTCGCCACGCGCTGGCTAGAGAGACAACGACAGCGTGAATATTTACTGTTAAAGGAACTCATAACGAATCTCTTTACGAGAACCCGAATCGGTTATTGACTCGGCGGCTCCTCGGGTTTCAAGAGATCAAAGAACCTCATCGTGAGGACATCACCCGACGGTGTGGTCATGGTTTGACCCATCACAGATGAGACGGAGGAGCGGCCCGGGTGGCCCACGACCGTGACGGTCTGACCGATCTTCACCGTGTCTTCAGTCCAACCGCCCATCTCCCTCATCTGCCCGGCGTAGGCCTGGGCGTAGACGATCACCTCCGCCGGCTCGCCATCCGAACTCGTCACCTCGATAACAATCTCCGGATGTGGATTAACTAGGAGGAAGCTCTTCACGACTCCGGTTATTTCCACAATCTCATCGAGATTGTAGAAAGGGGCGTGGGAATGGTGTGCTTGAACTCCGCCCGCCATCAGCAGAATCGAGCCCGTCAGTAAACTCAATGTGCCCCATCTCATGACTTCTCTCCTCAGTCGACCCAGCATACGCGGGATTGGGGGTACAGGTGCTTGCAATCGTGTGTATTGAGAAGATCGATACGTCCAGAAATCAGAATGATTACGGAGGACCTCCCTAGTCCGGGTACTTCGACACGGGGAGTGTATCCAACTGCCGCCTGGATTGCTCGGGGTCGCAGTCGCCCCACTGCCCGACAGGATACGCTGTACGCCGAATCTGGCGTGTCCATGTAAACGGTTCGGTCAGAAAGAGTGAATCCTCATAAGTGATCTCGAGCTCGAGTGAATCGGGACTGGTCCGCGTGTAACGCTCAGTCAGCCGCTTACGCGGTGAGCTCGGGAGATGTCCGTGGTCATCCAGCCCGTCAGGATCGAAAGTGAAGTTCGTGGTCTCGATGACCAGCACATCCCCTTCGTAATGACCAATCGAGTGGCCGTGGTAGAAGAGTTCACTCGCCGGCGGATGGCGCCGGCCATCCATCCAGATGGTTCGGCGACCATCGTCGTGCTCATACGAGATCATTATCCGATCCGGTCTCTGTACAATATTTGTCGGCGTAGGGTGGGCTAGGAGGCTCGGCAGCGGAGCCGGCGCACAGTCCCACATCCCCGCCATAGGCTCGTCGAAGAACTCCGTCCACGCGCGAGCCCTGGCATTCAACGGCATCTGATCGATGGGAGCCGTGCACTCATGCCGCTCTTGTCCGTTGTGATCGACGTTCCACTCCCCGCAGGAAGAAAACTCCCGAACGAACTGCCAGTTTCCGGAGAGGTCAGGCACGCCGCTTGGTTGAGCGACAAGCAGCGTGGGTGTGAGAACGGTCACAAGTGACAGCAATGAAATATTTTTCGAAAGGCGCAGCAACCTCCACTCCCCTGTTTCGCCGAGCTGTGCAAAGGTCATTTCGCTTTAGAGAATTAGCACAGCATGATCTATCCGTCAACGGGACAGTACCTAGCCCTACCCTTTAGCGTCATTTAGGACTGGACGTAGGCGAATTTTTCCTGTATCAATGCCCGCATGGTGATACAGAACCAGATCAACCGGACCCTGTCCGCGCCGTGCGCGCGGCAGCGTGTCGACCGAATTCTCGCACAAGCGAATGGCGTGAGCCGCAGCGCGGTTGGACGGCGTGTTTGCGAGGTGTTCGATTTTACCGACGGACGGGGCCGTCTTCAGTTGTCGGGCTGCATGAAGGCGTTGCGCGTGCTTGAGGCTGCCGGGGAGATTCGGCTGCCAGCGCCGCGATGCGGTCGACCGCCCTCGGCGCCGCGCCGTTTTGCGGGCGCGTTTCCGCCGGCGGTGGGGGTGCCCTCGGCGGTGTCCGCGGTTGCGGACCTTGCCGTGGTGATGGTCGAGACCGACGACCAGCGGCGTGCCTGGAGTACCCTGATCGCGGACGAGCATCCGCGCGGGATGAAGACGTTCGCCGGGTGTCAGTTGCGCTATCTTGTTGCCTCGGCGCACGGTTGGCTGGGTGCGGTTGGGTTTTCGGCCTCGGCGCTTCACTTGGCGGCGCGCGACCGCTGGATGGCGTGGAGCGTCGAACGGCGCCGACGCCATCTCAACCGTGTGCTGTGCATGAGCCGCTTCCTGATCCGTCCATCGGTGTCCTGCGCGAATCTGGCGAGCCATGTTCTGGGGCGGGTTCTGCGGCGCTTGGCGCGCGATTTCGAAGCGCGTCACGGCTACCGTCCGTGGCTTGTCGAGACGTTCGTCGAGCCGACGCAAGACGGGGCGAGCCTGCGCGCGGCGAATTTCCTGCGCCTCGGGCAGACTGCTGGACGCGGCCGGCAGGATCGACACAATGGTCGTGCGGAAACCCGGAAATGGGTCTACATGTATCAACTGGCGCCGGATTGGCGCCGCCGTCTGGGCGTGCCCTTTGTCGACCACGCGCCGGTGCTGGTGCCCGGCGACGGTCTGACTAGCGCGCGGTGGGCGGCGATGGAATTTGGAGGAGCTCCCTTGGGCGACAAACGACTGACGGCGCGTCTGATCGAGAGCGCCGCGCTGCTTGCGGCCTATCCGGGCCGGGCGATCTGCGGCAATGCGAAGACCGACCGGCGGGCGGTTGACGGCTATTACCGTTTCATCGAACAGCCGCAAGACAGTGCGGTGACGGTGGCGAACATCCTGATGCCGCATCGGACCCGGAGCATTCAGCGGATGCGCGCCCAGCGCACGGTCCTCGCCATCCAGGATGGCACCGACCTGAACTTTGCGCGGCGAGCGAACTGTGAGGGTCTGGGCATCATCGGCAGGAACCAGACCTCCGCGAAGACCCTGGGGCTGCATCTGCATTTGACCCTCGCGGTGAATGGGGAAGGTCTGCCGCTCGGGGTATTGCGCTGTGGTTTCGATGCGCCCACGCCGAAAAAGGCCGGGGCGAAGGATCGGCAAAAGACGCAACGTTGGCTCGACGGTTTCGAGGATATTACGGCCGCGTCCCGGGCGCTGACCGGGCGCACCCGGGTGATATCGGTCATGGACCGGGAAGCGGATTTCTTTGACCTCTTCGACGCCCAAAGGCGAACCGGGCGGGTCGAGATCCTGGTGCGCGCCAAACACGACCGCCGTCTTGCGGGGACCGATGAAAAGCTGTTCGCGAAGATGCGCAAGGGCGATGCCGACGGACTGGTCGATGTCCCGATCGACCGTCTGAGCGAGCGCAAGAAGACAAGCGGCAAGAAAGCGCGACCGGCGCGAAGCAAGCGTCTGGCGCGCTGCGAGATCCGCTATCGCAGTCTCACGCTTCCGGCCACCGTCAAGACCCTCGAGCCTGTGCGGCTCTCGGCGGTGCATATCGTCGAAACCGAGCCACCGGAGGGCGACGACGCCGTGCGGTGGTACTTGCTGAGCAGCCTGCCCATCGACAACCTCGATGCCGCCCGGGAGGTTATCGCTTTCTATCTCCAGCGCTGGCGGGTGGAGGACTATTTTCGGGTGCTGAAGTCCGGCTGCCGGGTCGAACATCTCGCCTTCCACACCGCCAACCGGTTGCAGCGCGCGATCGCCATCAACAGCGTCATCGCCTGGCGCATCATGCTCATGACCCTGCTTGGTCGGCAGGTGCCCGATTGCGATGCCGGACTGATGTTCACCGACGATGAACTCTCCTTCCTGCGCAATTATGCCGTGGAATACAACCAGCCAACGCCAGATGATCTCGGTGCCGCCGCGCGACTTGTCGCGCTTCTCGGCGGCTATCAGAATCGAAAACACGATCCCGACCCCGGAAACCAGATCATGTGGCGTGGCTACGAGAGGCTGTCAGCAGCAACCTTGGGGCATCGCATCGCCGAAAAACACGGCGTCGGAATTGCCTTTGTCCAGTAAAAGATAACGCTAAAGGGTAGACCTAGCCCAGGTATTCCCGTTAACGCAGTTGGAGTGCCTGTTGAGCGGGATCTGGGGATGTCGGAGGGGGTGAGGCCAACGACGGAGCAAGCGGTTCCCACCGGCTCGGCGCCGGAGGGGCGATGTGGCTACCTGTTTCCCTGAAGTACCGGCTCCTCGCACGCTTGGCCGCGGCGGGCGCTCAGGAGGTATCGTACACCTCCAACGTGCCGCGATAGCCGAACGCGAGCGCCCGGTACAGCGTCTCCCAATCCGGCAACTCGAAGTCCAGAAACAACGCCCGCAGTCGCTCCCAGAAGTACCGGGCGCGCCCGGCGCGCATCAACTCCAGGGCGTTCGATTCGTCGATCGGCAGGTCCGTGACCCACGAGAAATGCTGTTCCTTGCCGTTGGGGCGCCGCTCCCAGTACTCCAGGAAGTTCACCTCCAACTCGAAATGCGCGTCGTTCAACGGCGCGCCGTTGAGATAACGGAAGCGGTGGCGCACGCCGTGCACGTCGGCGGTCTCGAACGCCTTCGTCCCCGGCGACGTCTCTACCCATTGGAACAGATGCGCGTGGTCGCCCGGCTTGGCGCCCAGCACGAAACGCAGGCCCAAGGCCTTGAGCAGCTCGATGTGCGGACCGTTGGAGGCCAGCGCATCTTCCAACACGATCGGCTTCAGATGCGGATGCTCCCGGCGAACGTCCCTCAACAGCCGTTTCGCCGCGTTGCGCTCGCAATCGTTTTTCTTCGCCCCGTCCCCCTTGACGATCGGCTCCGGCGCCAGCGGAAACACCTCTCGATGCAACGGATGCACCAGCACCGCGCCCAGCAACTGATGGTAGTAGGCGGTCCGCCCGTCCCGATGATGCTTCTCGCAGCAGTGCTTGCAGTGCACGCGGGAGGAGGAGAAATACCCCGTGCCGTCCACCGACAGCAGATAATGGCCCAAATGAGTGAAGCCCTCCAGGCCCTTGCCCCGCTGCAACACCGCGAACAGGCGCTTGAACGCGCGGCGCAACACGCTGGGGTCCACCTCGTCCAGCCGTTCTCGCAACGCCGTGTCCGACGGCGCCCGTTCGATCCCGTACAAGCTCTTCAGGTTCGACCGGATCACCGCGTTTTGTCGGGCGTCTCGGTCGAAGCGCAGCAGCGAGGCGTACTTCAACCCGAACACCGCCAGACCCGACATCAAACAGTCCGTCAGGTTCAGTCCCCGGCTCGCGATGGTGTCCTCCATTCGGTCAAAGCTGGCGCGTACTTCCCGCAGCAGCCCCGGCGCACTCAGCGTCTTGCGAAATGATCGGTTGGACATGTTCCTCGACCTATTGCTTGAAAAGATCGAGACATCATACTGATTCGGAACAGAAAGCTTACGAAAACTGTTTTTTACACCCCCCTGAAACCCGCCTATTCACTCAACTCCGTGGATTAGCGGGAATTGCTGTACCTAGCCTCAATCTGCGGATTTGACCCGCAAGCGGGCCACGCAGAATCACAACGAACGACCGCTTCTGGCCGAAGCAGACATCGGTTAACAGTTAATATGCAGCGCCGGTGTCAGGAAGGGCGAATGTCCACTTTCTTCGCCAAAGGGTACTGACAAGTTAAGTGGGCCCGGGCGACAATTGCCGGATGAGTAGATCATCTAACCTATACAAACGCCACCGTTTTCCACCGGAAATCATTCAATATGCGGTTTGGCTCTATCATCGCTTCAATCTCAACTATCGGGATATCGAAGATCTCTTGGCTGAGCGAGGTATTGTCGTCAGCTATGAAGCTATCCGACTGTGGTGTAACAAATTTGGGCCGAGATACGCCAAGCGGCTTCGACGACGGTACCAAGGATACGGGGACACTTTTTTCATTGATGAGGTCTTCGTTAAGATCCAGGGAAAACAGCACTATCTCTGGCGTGCAGTCGATCAGGACGGTGAGGTTGTTGACGTATTTCTACAGAATCGAAGAGATGGGAAGGCAGCGGTTCGATTCTTCAAACGCTTACTCCGACTGATCGATAGCGAACCCAGACGAATCATCACCGATAAGCTGCGTAGTTACGGAGTCGCTGATCGCGATGTCGCCCCTGATGCGACCCACGACACCACCCGGTACGCAAACAATCGAGCGGAGCTTTCGCATCAGCCAACACGAGTCAGAGAGCGTGGCATGAGGAGATTTAAGTCCGCTCATCAGGCGCAACGGTTTCTAAACACACACACACCGCTGTATACAACTTGTTCAACTTGGGTCGACATCTGATATCGGCCAGTCATTATCGATCTTTTCGACAACGAGCTCTTGCGTCTTGGAGAAACGCAGCAGCTTTGTAAGGCGACGATTAGCGAGTTCTTTGTCGGACGTAGACGTTAACTTGTCAGTACCGGCTGGCGGGACATCGCAGCGCTGGCGAATGTCTGCTTTCGCCAAAAGCTGTCATTCGTCGCTGAAGCACGAGCTTACCGCTACGCGCCAACGCTGGTCGCGAGGCAACCTCAAGACTAGCCGTTAAATTGTCCCGAGCGTCTGGCGGACTTGTGCTAATTCCGGACGGTTAAGGATCGGATCACCATCGACATTGGCCTTGATTCTCATGATCAAGTTGTAGCCTTCGTAGGGTCGATTCTCTGTAACTCGTTGCAGCCACTCTAGAGCTCTCTCTTCATCGTGCCTAGCGCTGCCCGTGCCCCACAAGTGTTCGCTGGGCTTTGTCATTCTGGTGATGTGATCCGAGTTCGTCGCGTAGTTGGAAGCCGATGGCCATGAGCGTGAGTTGGGCATGGCCATACCACAGGAGTTGTGCGCCCGGAGGGTATTCCAAACCCAGCGGTGTTCGTCGCTGTCGACCCGCACCAGCGCAAGCGCGCGCAACTCGCCCACCTCCCCAGGGACATCGCGGGCCGGCGCCACGCGCTCCGCAAGCAGGCGCGGCCCCCGCCCCGCCCCGCCGTCGCGGCGCCGGCAACGAGACATGACCGGCCGCCTCAAGCGCGCGCAACGCCTGGCGGCAACTGGCGCGCTGCAACCGGCCGCGCGCGTCGCGCAGGTCGAACGCCTCGCACACCCGCTTGGCGATCCGCCCGACGCTCGCGATACCCTGCAATGCCGTCGTGTTCAGCACTTCGTGAAGTCGGCCAATATCGGCCCGCAGACGACCTCCGACCTGAGTCTGAACCTCCATGCCGCGCACCGTAGCGCAACGGCTTCTTGAAGTTCAGCGAACACTTGTGGGGCACGGGCAGGGCTAGCGCCTGTTATCGTGATGCGTGCCATCGACAATGTGATCGATATCCCGTTCGATGCACGGCGGTGCGGGAACCAATTCCCTGTCCGTAAGCGTTCCGATCCGTGTTTGCTTTTCCCAGGGCTCGGCCAATACCGCCGGATCTTCGGCGACCTGGCGATCGTCCAGATCCCTTACTTTGGCGACAAACTCCGGCTTGTAGCTTGGGCGTTCCACGGGAACCCGGGCGGGGGCCGGTCCCACGGCCTCCGATTCACATCCCCGGATGCAAAGCGAAGCACCCTTCCGAACGGGCCTCACGTGCAGGACTCCGTCGCCGTTGTACCAGGTCCCGTTGAGATCCGGGTGTCCGTCCGGCGTGCCTGACACGTCGGTCTGTGCGAACAAGGTTGATGAGGCCGTACCGATCGCAGCAATGGCCACGGCAATCCACAGGCTCCTGAAAGGGTTCATGGGAGTCTCCCGATATAAAGGTTAGTCATCGCCTGAGAGTTGGTAATGGTGTCCCTCGGGGTAATGAATCCTGATGATGAAGCCCAGTTGCGCGGTTTCGTCACGGGCGCGCAACGCCTCGATTCGCACGGGCTTGCCTCCGCCGGTGAGCATTTCCTGGGTGACCTCGGCCTTGTACAGGTACGACGGCGGCACGGTCTCCAGGCGCCAGGTCGTCGTCTCGCCGGATTTTCCCTCCACGTCGAGATGCACGTAGATATGCGGGTTGATCCAGTCGACCTTCGAGATGACGCCGTTCAGCGTCACGCGGTTGTTGCGGTCGAACTGACCGTCGACCGAGTGATGGGCCGCCGCCAATGAACCCGCCGCGGCGAGGGCGCCGCCGAATACCGCGTGGATCCAAACACTTGTTTTCATAGATACCCCCGAAAATTCACCCTACGCCGTCAAGTTGGGTGTATCAAGCGTCTCAGTCTCCTAACATCTGGTGAATCCCGAATATTCTAAACTCGAAAACAGGGATTGGGCGCGAGAATGATTGACACCGGCCGGGTGTTTCGCGACGCTATTGTCGACACTGGAGAATAGTTATGTGGCAGGAAGTTGAAGCACAAAGGCGCGGAATCCTGAAGAGTGGACTCGCGCTGGGCGGGCTGGCCGCGAGCGCCGGCATGCCGTTCTGGTCGAAGCTTGCGCTGGCCCAGAACGAGGAACTCGTGCCCTTTACCGACGTGCCGGAAACCTTCATGGCGCCTCCGGTGATACCTGGAGGTATCCATTTTCTCGATACCCGCGCCATCGATTCCTTCTACACGCCCGTGGACGACTTTTATATCGTCCAACACTACAACCAGCCCGACGTAGCCGAGGACCAATACCGGCTCCGAATGACCGGGATGGTGGCGAACCCCGGCGAGTTCAGTCTTGCGGACCTGAAGCGCCGGCCAAAGGTCGAAATCGATGCCGGTTTCGAATGTGGCGGCAACCGGGCCGAAGTGTTTCACGGGCTGATCGGAAATGCCCGTTGGGGTGGTCTGAGCTTGCGCGAATTCTTGCTCGATGCGGGGATTGAGGACCGTGGCATCGAGGTGGTCTTCTACGGTGCCGACGCGGGCACCGAGAACATCCGCGACGTGGATGCCGAGCAGAACTTTGGTCGCAGCATGCACTACGTGGACGCGTTGCGCGAGGAGGTCATTCTCGCCTACGAAATGAACGGCGTACCCTTGAATCGCTACCATGGCGCACCGTTGCGGCTGATCGTACCCGGCTGGTACGGCGTGTCCAACGTGAAATGGCTGACGCAGATCCATGTCCAGGACCGCCGGTTCATGGGCCGATTCATGGCGCGCGACTACGTCACTTTGAGTCGCCGCGATGTCGGTGGCGTTGAACGCTGGGAAGAACGATCGGTTACGAAGATGCAGCTCAAGTCGTCGATCGTTCGCGTTACCAGCAATCCGGAGGGTCATGAAATCATGGGGTTCGTCCTGAACGACGGTACGCCGCTGCGATCGGTGGAGGTGAGCGTCGACAATGGCCCTTGGCAACCCGCGGAAATCGATGCCGATTCAACGCAGTACTCCTGGAAGCTGTTCCGCCTTGCCTGGCGCGACGCGGCACGCGGCGAGCACACCATGGTATCCAGGGTCACGGACATCAACGGCCAGGTCCAGGCCACTGCGGACCAACTCCCGGAAAAGCCGACACACTGGGAAAACCACGCCCAATTCCCCCGGACGGTAATGGTCGGTTAACAGACAATCGGTAGCACGAAAGCGGTGGTCCCGGAGATCGCGCGAGGTTCTCAGTTAGACTAGGTCAGGGCGGATTTGGAGCCGGGCGAGGAAGACGGGTACTCAATGACAGCAGCGAAGCCAGATATTGGGCCCGACGTCGAAAAACGGCGATTTCTCGTTGCGTGCGTTGCATTGTCGGGACTTGCCGCGACGCCCCTCGGCCCGGCCGTGTTTCGCGCCGGCAAAGCCTGGGCGCAGGCCGGCGGCATCACGGAGCCGGAAACGCTGCAAGCGATGGTGCGCGTGGCGCGGCGGCTTTACCCGCACGACGCCGTGGCGGACGAAGTCTACGCGGAGGTCCTCGGTCTGGCGCTGGCATCCACCGCGAGCGACCCATCATTGCAGGAGCGGCTTGCGGAGGCCCACGCGGTGCTCAACGGGCAGCAGGTGGCGGACTTCCTGGACCTTGATGAACAGACGCAGATCGCGGCCATGCGGGCCATTGAGCAAATGGATTTCTTCTCCGCCATTCAAGGGGCCGTCCGAGTCAATCTCTACAAACACCCACGTGTATGGGAACACCTCGGCTACGAGGGCCCGTCCGACGCGCAAGGCGGTTACCTCAACCGGGGTGCGGGCGAACTGGACTGGTTGGAGCCGAACGGCTGATGGCGCGTACCTTCGAACTCAACGACGACTCGGCGGTCGTGGTCATCGGCTCCGGTGCCGGCGGCGCTTCCCTCGCGAACGAACTGGCCCAAAAGGGCATCGACGTTATTTGCCTGGAGGCGGGCTCCCGATTGACGCTCGCCGACGTCGAGAACGATCCGCCGTTGATGAGCGAGCGCATGGGTTGGAATGACCCGCGCATGGGTGCGCCCGTCTGGCTTTGCAAGACGGTCGGCGGAACCACCATGCGGTGGTCCGGCATCACGCCCCGATTCCAGGCGCATGAATTCACGCCAAGGACCACTTACGGCCTGCTTGACGGTACCAGCCTGATCGATTGGCCATTGACGCTGGAAGAGTTGAGCCCCTACTACGATCAGGCCGAGGATCGGATGGGAGTTTCCGGAACCCACGGCATTCCGGCGTCGTTTGAAACCAGCAACTACAAGGTGCTCAGGGCGGGCGGCGAGAAGATCGGCTACACGGAAATCACCTCGGCGCGCACCGCCATCAACCCGGTGCCGCGCGATGGGCGGCCCGGCTGCCTGCAGATCGGTTTCTGCCATTCCGGCTGCAAGATCGGCGCAAAGTGGTCAACGCTGTACGTAGAGATTCCGAAGGCGGAGCAGACCGAGCACTTCGAACTGCGCCCAAATTCGATGGCGCTGCAGATCGCCCACGACGATAGCGGGCGGATCACCGGCGTGGTCTATGCCGACGAGGCCGGCCGGCTTCACGAACAGAAGGCGCGAGCGGTGGCAGTTGCCGGCAACGTCATCGAAACCACGCGACTGCTCCTCAACTCGGCATCCAGCCTGTTTCCGGGCGGGCTGGGAAATTCCTCCGGCCACCTGGGGCGCAACTACATGCGCCACGTCACCAGCGGTATCCGCGCGATCATGCCGGGGCCGGTCAACTTTCATCGGGCGACACGCCAGTCCGGGATTATCATGGACGAGCAATACCACAGGCCCGAGCGTGGCTTCGCCGGCGGTTATTTCATCGAGACCGCGGGTAGTTATCCGGGCGGTGTCGCGGCCGGGTTGCGTGAATGGGGGCGGCCGGCCGCCGAGTACATGGAGAACTTCAACCGTCTTGCCGGCGTGTTCATCACCGGAGAGGATCCACCGCAGGCGTCGAACCGGATCGTGCTGCACGCAACGGAACGCGACCGGTACGGGCTGGCAGTGCCGGTCGTCGAGTACGCGCTGCATACAAATAGTGTCGCCATGCAGCGGCACGCGATCGACCGGACCATGGCGCTCTATGAATCGATCGGCGGAACGGATGTCCGCGGGAGCGAAGGCGTCGGCAGGGCCTGTCACAACATGGGCGTCGCGCGGATGAGCGCGAACCCGGATGAGGGCGTGACCAACCCTTGGGGGCAAATCCACGGTATCCCGAATCTGTTTGTTTCAGACGGCAGCGTCTTCACCTCAAGCGCTGCGGCCAATCCGACGTTGACGATCGTGGCACTCGCAATCCGGCAAGCCGACCACATCGCCGGGAGAATGACGCGCCGTGAACTATGAGGGTGGCTAGAATAGGGCGTCGCCGAATTGATTGCGCGATAGTGCGCCAGGGAGATTAATGCCATGAACAATGGACTCGCGAAAGCCGTTCTTTTCGGAGCGGGCTTGATACTTTCGGCCAGCGCCTCAGCGCACCATGGGGGTGCGGCCTATGACGGACAAACGACCGTGGAAGTGGCGGGCAAGGTCACCCGGTTCGAATTCATCAATCCTCACGTACTGATCTACGCCGCGATTACCGACGAGAGCGGCGATACGGTGGAGTGGTCCGGCGAACTGACCAGCCCGAACCGCCTGGCACGCAGCGAACGCAGTACCGTCAGGTGGCACAAGGACATTTTTCAACCGGGTGACGACATCACCTTGATCGGCAACCCCGCTCGAAGCGGCGCACCGTCGCTACGGTTGCGAGAGGTAATCAACGCCGATGGCGTGAAAATGATCGGCGAGAACTAAGCCGACCGTACAACTGAGTGGCAGCGGGAGCGTAACGGCATGCGTACATTCGAATGTTCATTGATCGCCGTGGCGGTTGCGACACTGTCGAATCCTGTTTGGTCTCAGGACACCGGCCACGGCGACGACCTGTCCGGCGTGTGGACCAATGACCCCGAGCCCGACACGCGGCCGTTCCAGAATTTCGCACTGACCGGTGAGTTGCCGCCCATGACCGAGTGGGCGCGCCAGCGTTTCGATGCGTCCAGGCCCACCTTCGGCCCCCGCAGCGTTCCGGTCCTGGAGACCAACGATCCCGTTTATGCGTGCTTCCCGCCGGGAACGCCGCGGATCTATATGCATCCGTTCCCCATGGAGATTGTGCAGACGCCGGGGCGGGTGGTGATGGTGTTCGAATACGATCACCGCATCCGGCAGTTATTTACCGACGGGCGCGAACATCGCACCGACCTTGCACCCATGTGGATGGGCGATTCCACGGGCCACTGGGAAGGGGATACGCTGGTGGTGGAGACCGTCAACTTCAATGACAAGACCTGGGTGGACCGCCGCGGTGTGCCGCACAGCGGCGAGATGCGGGTCGTCGAACGCATCCGGCGAATCAGCGATGACCGCCTGCGCATCGACATCACCGTTGAGGACCCGGTCGCGTTTACCGAGCCATGGTCCGGTCAACGGCACTATCGCCGCGTCGATTGGGATATCGAGGAATTCGTCTGCATGGACAACGTCAACTTCGAGGATTTCGAGCGGCAGGTATTGGAATACGAAGAGAGCGATTCCGACTGAAGCCCGGGCAACGGCAGGGAATGCGCCCCCGGTCATTGCGGCGACTGTCGGCAAACGGTAACGGACAAATCAACGGAAAAGGCCATGAAACCACGCCTGTCAGCTATTTCGATCGTGTGCTTGTGGCTTCTGGCGAGTAACGCGCCTGCACACCATTCCTTTGTCACGCACTATGACTATGACAGGGAGATGGTCATCACCGGAGCGGTCACAAGCGCTCGTTTGGCAAATCCGCACTCGTTCTTCACGGTCGACGTAACCGTTGAAGACGGCAGCATCGAATCATGGGAAATCGAAGGTAACTCGATTCCGCTACTCAGTCGCGCCGGCATCACCGGGGATACGTTTCAGGTGGGAGATGTCGTGACCGTTACGGGCATGCTCAGCCGCGATCCGGACAGGAAATTGATGTTCGGTTTGGTGGCCGACGGGGCAGACGGCGAAACATACCACTTGATTCGTCCTGGTTGGGATCGGCCCGCACCGGGTATCGCGCTTGTAAGGGGAGTGGGTCAGTCCCGGGATATCGGCGATTTTGCGGGGATCTGGCAGAGGGTGATCCGTGAAGGCGAACTGATGAACCTTTCAGGCGACAGCCCGTTACCCCTGAACGAAAAAGGCATCGCCGCCAGAGCCGCCTACAATCCGCTCGAGAGTCAGTACAAGGATTGTGTATCGGTGGATATTCCTTCCTTGTTTTCCCTACCGTACCTCAAGCGGTTCACCGTCTCGGACAATCGCGTCGACATCTACTACGAATACACGGCTGTCCTGCGGCAGTTCGTGGCTGACGGCCAGCCGAGACTCGCGCACCAGACCGATCAATACGGCGTCTCAACCGCCAGTATCGCTGGCGATGAACTGGTCATCGTGACTGAAGAGTTTCCGTCTTCGTCGGCGGGGCTTGCCTCGGATTTCGATCCTTTCGGAAGAGGCACGAATATTCCCTCCAGCCAACTCAAACGCCTGTCCGAAACATATCGACTGCTCAACGATGGTGAGATTCTCGAGGTGAGCCTGGTCGTCGAAGATCAGGAGTATCTGTCGGAACCCTATGAGATCACGTTGATCTGGTCCCGGCGGCCGGAAGAAACAGAAATCTTCGACTTTGAGTGCGAACTGGATATCGCCAGGAAATCCACGAGCAACGCTGTCGTGGATTGAGCGCCCTCAAAGCGCCCGTCTATTATCCATGTCCGTAGGCGCCGCGCGCCGAAAGCCGGCGAACAATGCCGGTCAGTCCTCCGCCTCCGGCGTACAGTCATAGTCCCCGACCTCCGCGTCGGGATACCACACCCAGTACTTCACGAACGTCAAGGGTTCGAGCAGGTACTCCGGATCGGCGAAAGTCATGGTGTAGTCCAGCCGATCCCCCTGTTCAGTCACGGAGAATCGCTCTTCCAGCGTCGCCGCTGTACTCATCGGGATACCCTGACCGTCAAAGTGGCCCCAGTTCATGTTGGACGTCGAGACGGCAAGCGTGCGCTCGTCGATCCATTGCCCGATCGAATACCCGAGGAGCGAGTCCGGCTGCCCCTCGGCGGAAGCGTCCGGCGCCATGTGAATGGTCCGCACCGTATCGAATTCCTCGTTGTGCCAGAGAATGTTCTCGCCGTCCTGTATGAGCTCAAAGGGGTAGGGCGCCTCCATGATCATCGGCATGCCCTTCGGTGCGCAGTTCTGTAGCGGGTTGTTCTCCGCCCAGACAAACGCATCGACGACCTGCAGCGCGGACTCGGTAAGGTTTGCGCGTCCGGAGTCGGTTCGACCCAGGTCCCTCGGTAACAGCATCGGGATGTTGTTGGGCGTGCTCCAGATGCGGAACAGGCCGAGTTCCGGCGCCGTGGTGAAGCCCTCGGAACGGCGCCGGCTCGCGGACATCTCAATGGTGCGATCCGTCCAGCGGCGCTCGACGTTGCCTCCGAGAAGCACTTCCTCACCGCCGCTGGTAAGGAGGTTCGTAAAGTAGAGGCCGTGCTCCACGCGGATGGCCGGGTTGCCCGCGACGCGAATTCTGTCTCCCACCGTGATGAACGAGGGATCGATCTGCCACCGCCGCATATTGCTCAGCGCGGTGGTGGCCATCTCCCAGATTTGCGCGTTGCCGTCCTCATCGACCACGCGCATGGATGCCTGGACGTGAGGGTTGCGCCATAGCACGTCGGTCACTTCGCCTTCCAGCTCGATCACGGTTGACGTGTCGTAGTTGCCCGCGACCGCGTGGTGAGCGAGGCCCGCAATCGGGAACCCAACAAGGCTCAGGAGGAAAATTGCACGAATCATCATCACTTCAACCCCCGGTAAATATCGCTTCTGTCTGGACACATCACTCGCGAATCACCGCTTGCATGATGCGGATCAATTATTATTCTACC
The DNA here is from genome assembly GCA_965237785.1 of Candidatus Rariloculaceae bacterium. Taxonomy (GTDB): domain Bacteria; phylum Pseudomonadota; class Gammaproteobacteria; order Steroidobacterales; family Rariloculaceae; genus UBA6522. Next base: position 1,773,535 of record OZ250159.1, on the reverse strand, counting down.
TGCGTGAACGTGCATGGAACACCGAAACCGGAAGAACTTGGAAACGGCGTTGCAGGACAACATCGACCCTATCAAGCGGAACCGATTATCTTGAAGTACAAACTGGGAAGGACGACTAACGCACAATCATGGGACTATTCTCTATTGGAGCAATGAAGATCAGGCTTTCGTTGCCGAAGCGCCGGAGTTGCTTGGGTGCATGGCGCACGGTGATACTCAGGAAGCCGCACTTGGGAACATTGATGCCTCGATGCGGTTTTCGATGTCCCCGCGGGCACAGTACACCCGTTCGTCTAGGGCCTGCGGATCGCCCTCAAGAGAGGTGACGATGTAACGCGGATTGGCCGCCGCGGATCCGACAACGCCTCGGCCAGCCGAATCAGTGAAGAAGACAGCCAGAAGACAGCGGCCTCGTCATTCGGAGCGGTGTCGCGACTGCAAGATAAGGGTCCAGGCGCTACTGGAGTGCATCTACGGAAAGTGCATAACACAACATCGGTTTTGCTGGCCGACGAAAGTCTCCGCCTACGAGGGATCCGAAATCTTCTCCACTCTAAAGCGTGTGGTCAGCATTCTGGAGGAATATCGGGGTTTTAGCCTCGATGAGTTTGCAAAAGCTGAATCGTTGGCTGCGTGTGACTTCTGGGTGCCCAACCCTGGGTTTGTCGTGGAGTTCGACGAGCGGCAACATTTTACTAGTCCGAGGAACCTGGCTCTCTCCATGTACCCAAACGATTGTCGGTAGGTTCTCATCTTGGTTGTCGCTGTAGACTTCGCGCCTTTCTGAGCTTCGTGTCGTGTCGGAACAGATCGATCCCGTTGTCGAGCAGCGTTTTTTGGGAGAGCGTAGACATCGAGTTCTCAGCCGAAGCGATTCCAAGCCCTTCTCATGGCGTTGTCTCCATACCGATCAACTCAATGCGGTCGCCGTAACGACGAAAGTCCTGGGCGTTAAACGTCAACAATCGGCGCTCGCCATGGACCAGCATGATCGCCGCGATGTTGGCGTCGTGAATCTGCTTACCCCCGACGGGCACCTGCCGGCACAGAGTGGCCAGCATTTCCGTCACCCTTGGACCGTCTTCCAGCATCTCAAACGCGGCCTCAAGCATGGCGATGTGTGCCAAGGCCGTGTCCATATTAGTGGACGGCGACCAGGGCTGTGGACGGGTCACCGTGGCGAGATATTCCCGAAGGACCTGGCGGCTGATACGAAGAGCCTCCCCGCTCTCTCCGGCTTCCTGCATCCGCTGGCGGGCAATAGTGTGGCTGGGAGCAGCTTCGAATCGCGCCCGGACCAAAACGTTTGTGTCAAGGAACATCGGGAGTCTCAGCGACCGTCTTCGGTTTCGTCCTGCGGTCCGCCGGTCAAACGGCCGAACTCATCGTAAATCTGGTTGCGGCTGATAGTGAAGCCCGATGGCCAGGAACCGCCGAGTATCGCAGGCCACAGCTCGTCGAGGTCAAACTTGGTTCTCGGGGGCGGCGCTTTGGCATCGTTCGATGCGCCTTCCGTGCGTTCGAATACCAGCGTTTCCGCCTCGAGGTCCACGGCCCTTGTCTTCCATCCCGCTGCCTGCCAAGCCAGCGCATGACTATGTCCTGTTCCCCGTTTCTGGTTGGACCACCAGGGTCGGTAGAGCCGTGCGGAGACCGGTAGTTCGAAGCCGAGGATAGTCTCGAGTTCCGCAAAAGAAACCGTCCAGTCGGACCCAGCCATCGCGGCCAAATGGCGATAGAGCGGAGCATACTTGCCGCGTGACGCCGCTTCCTGCACAAGCCTGATCCGCGCAGCGGACATGCCATACCTCCAGTAATACACAAGATAGTTCTGACTGACTTGAATATCTGCCGCCAGGCGATGCTTGTCAACCTGACTTGGTTCGCGAACGTAGCACCTCGCCTGAAATACACCAGACGATCACTAGAAAAATCGTTTGGGGAAGATGGATGTGCTGGAATCGTGATCCACGGACTCGCGGAATTTGCCAAGTTCACACGTTGTTTGCGCGCAGACGTTGCCGTGAGGTATGCCGACATGGGCTCGATACGCAGGCCAACGGTAGCATCGGTCACGCGAGCATGGAATATTCGTCGCGGGAAGCAAGAATATCAACGCTTGGGCGCAGATGTATTCCGTTGACGAGTCGGCGCGCGACGACCTCGCGCACGAGCGGCCAACTGGGGGCGCGCTGGAGACGGGTATGAATTCGGGTACTGGCTTATTCCGGCCAATTCTGGCCAATTACGGCCTATTCCGGCGTCAAGCGAACCCTCGACCCCTGACGGTCGGGCGATACACAGGAGGTGCCGCTTCAACTGAAGCACGACGGCGCTCGCTGGTCCGCGCCCACCGTCCGGCCGATGCTTTTGATAGGATGAACGCAACAGTTCACGGTCCCCGGACTTGATTGCAGACCGCTTGTGACGCATTCCTCACTAACTTCCGTCATCGCCGCCGGGTTGCTCTGCCTGGCGGGTCTCGCCGCCGCCCAATCGGCCGAGACGTTCAGCGCACGCCTGACGATGATGCCGATAGAGGTCGCGACGAGGGCGTTCGTAACCGGGTCGGGTTCCGGGTCGGCCATGCTCGATGGCCGGCGATTGCTCGTCAGCGGAACGTTCTCGGGACTGCGGGGACCCGCGACAGCAGCGCGCCTCCACGAGGGCTCCGCACTGGGGATACGCGGTGAACCGTTGTTCGAGCTTGGCGTGCAGCCGGCGACCGACGGCAGTTTCTCGGGGGAGCTGGAGCTGACCCGCGAACAGGTCGAGAGCCTCCACCAGGGACGCCTTTACATCCAGATTTACAGCGAAGCCTCGCCCGAAGGAAACCTCTGGGGTTGGCTCTTGCCGCAGTGATGAAGCAACCTTCATTTGCATGTCCCATGGACGCCCTTGTCACGACCGCAATATTTGCGATGGCCGGGATATTCGCGACTTGTTCGGCCGATGCCCAGGCCCCGGCGGCGCCCGGGCCCTTTACGCCGCAGCAGGCAGCGGCCGGTCTTGTCGCCTATCGAACCCATTGTGCCAGTTGTCATCTGCCAGACCTTGGCGGCCTCAACGAAGCGCGGCCTCTGGCGGGCGCGGACTTCATGAACGTCTGGGGAGAGCGCACCGCGCAGCAACTCATCCTCTACACGCAACTCACGATGCCCTCGACACCGGGTATCCCCGGAAGCCTGGGCGAACAGACCTACGCCGACATTGTTGCCTTCCTCCTGCAGGCTAACGGTGCGCAGCCCGGCGACGAAACCCTCACGGCGGAGACACAAACGGTCATCGACAGCATCGCCGACGGCGTCATGCCGGACGCCGTGCGTCAGGCGGCAACAGTGGCCGTGCCCGCCGCGCAGCCCGGCTCGTTGTCCGGTCTGAGAGGATTGACGGTGACGGGTTCGGTCGAGGACTACGTTCCGGTAACCGATGCCATGCTGCGCGATCCCGGCCCCGACGACTGGCCGATGATCAGGAGAAATTACCAGGCGTGGAGCTACAGTCCGCTGGCCGATATCAACCTCGATAACGTGGGTGAACTACGCCTGCAGTGGGCGTGGTCCATGACCGAGGGCGGCAGGAGTCAGCCTGCGCCCATCGTCTCCGGTGGAATCCTGTACCTGCTGAACATCGGTAACCTCGTCCAGGCGCTCGACGCCGCCACCGGCGAGCTGATATGGGAGCACTACGTCGGCCCCAACGTGGCTGCCGGAGCGATGCGCGGGCTCGCGATTTATGGCGACAGGCTGTTTCTCTCGACCAGCGATGCCCGGGTCGTGGCGCTCGATGCGCGCACCGGCGAAATCGTGTGGGATACCACGGTGGGCGAGCGTACCGAAGGCGGTTACGTCAACACAAGCGGCCCGATCGCGATCAACGGCAAGGTGCTCACGGGCTTGGCCGGCTGCGCGCGCTTTCGGGAGGAGAAATGCTTCATCAGCGCCTATGACGCCGCGGACGGCAACGAGCTCTGGCGTTTCAACACCATCGCGCAGGATATCGAGCCGGGCGGCGATACGTGGGGCGATCTGCCGAATTTTTACCGCGCGGGCGGCGAGACCTGGATCACCGGCAGCTACGACCCCGCACTCAATCTCACTTACTGGGGCGTCGCGCAAGCCAAGCCGTGGATGCCGGTGAGCCGGGGCAACAGCGCGCTGGACGATGCGCTCTACACGAGTGCCACATTGGCATTGAATCCGGACGACGGCAGCCTGCGCTGGTTTTTCCAGCATGCGCCCGGCGAAGCGCTGGACCTCGATGAGGTCTACGAACGCGTGCTGGTCGATGTGGATGGCGAGCCTACCGTCTTCACGGTGGGCAAGCCCGGCATCCTGTGGAAGCTGCACCGGGAGACAGGGAGCTTTGTCGACTACCGCGAAACGGTCTTCCAGAACGTCTACGACCGAATCGACCCGGAGACAGGCCGGCCGCACTACCGACAGGACATCATCGACAATGCGCGCGGTGAGTGGGCGTCTTCTTGCCCCAGTACCGAGGGCGGCCACAACTGGCAGGCGATGAGCTACCACGAGCCTACGGCGCGGCTCATCATCCCCCTGAGCCAGAGTTGCATGGAGATTCGGGGCCGCGTGGTCGAGTTCGTGCCAGGGGCCGGTGGCACGGCGGCGGACCGGCGCTGGTTCGAAATGCCGGGCACCGACGGCAATATCGGCAAGCTCGCCGCCTACGATGTCGGCACGATGGAAGAACTCTGGTCGATCGAGCAACGCGCGCCGTTTCTCACGGGCGTGCTTTCGACCGGCGGTGGACTCGCCTTCGTCGGCGATCTGGACCGCAGGTTCAAGGCGGTCGACGTCGACACCGGGGAGGTCGTCTGGGAAACGCGGCTCGCAACGTCCGTGCAGGGATTCCCGATCGCGTTTCGTGTCGACGGACGCCAGTACGTCGCGGTTCCGACCGGGCTGGGCGGCGGCAGCCCGCGCGTCGTGCCGAGCCTGATCGCCCCGGATATACATCATCCGGCAACGGGAAATGCGCTCTATGTATTCGCGCTACCCTGAGGGCGTTAAGATCGGTATCGAGAAACGCCGTCGGATTCAGGGGGTATGACATGACTGGGAGGAGCCTGATGCAGACCATTCTCCGAACCATGGCGATCTTGCTCGCGAGTCTGTGTCTGGCGAACGCCGTCCAGGCCCAGGGCTCGATCAAAGGCGTGTGGGAGGTCCAGGAACGCACGGCGATCGAGGGCGACGAGTCGAGCACGATTTCCGACCCGCAACCGAGTCTGTACCTGTTCACCGATGGCTACTACGCCATCATGTTTGTTCCCGGGACCGAACCCCGGCCGGACCTGATGGTCGTGCAGCAGCAACTACGTCAAGCCTCGGGCGAAGACCTGGTTGCGGCATTCAATACATTCGTTGCGAATGCCGGTACCTACGAAGTCTCCGGCTCGAGGCTCACGCGGAACATCGTCGTCGCCAGGATTCCGGGTGCGATGGGGGTGACGGCGGACTGGGAGTATGAGGTCAAGGGCGACACGCTGACGATCACCGCAACGAACGCCGCCGGAGTGACGACACTCACGACTTTGACCAGGCTAGAATAATCCTTCGCCGGCCTGATCGGTCGAGAGAACCTGATCGCGGGCACCGATTGCGGCTTCGCTCAGGGTCCCTTGCACCAACGCGTCCACCCCAGCATCATGTGGGCGAAGCTTGAGGCCCTGGTGGAGGGTGCCGCGTTGGCCAGCCGGCAACCCTGGAGTTGACGCCGGAATAATTCAAAACGGAGACGAGGTGATGCGCAGACAGGTGATCGCGGGACTGCTATGGGCGTTCGGTGCCTTGATGAGCGGCCACCAGACCGCGCAAGCCCAGGCAGCCCCGTCGGCGACCGCCGGGCCCTTGCCGGTGCAGGTCAGCTACGTCAAGGCATCCAACGGCGAGGCCTATGATCATTTCGGCTGCGGCGGCGCCAGTACGGGCCACACCGGAAACTCGGTGGCTATCAGCCGGGACGGCAACACGATGGCCATCGGCGCGCCCTATGAGAGCAGCGGTGCAAGGGGTATAGACGGCGAGCAAAGCGACAACTCCGTGTTTGCCTCCGGTGCCGTGTACGTCTTTACCCGCGAGGGCGAAAACTGGCTACAGCAAGCCTACGTCAAGGCATCGAACCCAGGGGCAGCGGACCTTTTCGGATCCTCTGTCGTGTTGAGCGGTGACGGCAATACACTGGCAGTGGCAGCCCAGTTCGAATCCAGTGCGGCGACAGGGGTCAACGGTGACGAGAATGACGACTCGATCCCGCAGGCAGGAGCCGTCTACGTATTCACCCGCACAGGCGATACCTGGTCCCAGCAGGCGTACATCAAGGCGGCGAACACCGGCAGGGCGGGCGTCAGAGGATCGAACTCGGGGACGGAGACCAGTTCGGATACGCTCTCGCGCTTGAGCGCCGACGGCGATACGCTGGCCGTGGGGGCCATTACCGAAGACAGTAACTCCAGGGCGTTCAACGAGAACCAGCAAGACGACTCGCTGGACGCTTCCGGCGCGGTTTACGTCTTTACGCGATCGGGCGAGACCTGGTCGCAGCAAGCCTATCTCAAGGCGTCGAACTCCGAAGGAGGCGACCTGTTCGGGTTTGCCGTGGCCCTCAGCGCCGATGGCACGACGCTCGTGGCCAGCAGCTACGACGAGGATGGCGGAACCCGGCTCATTAACGGCCCGGACAACAACCTCCGCGGTGCATCGGGAGCGTTGTTCGTATTTGAGTTCGACGGCGGCACATGGCGCGAGACGGCCTATCTGAAAGGGTCGAGATCCGAGCGAACGGACCAACTAGGGTTACTCGGTGGCTATCAGCGACGATGGCAACACCATAGCCGGCGGAGCCGGCGACGAGGATTGTCTGCTGCCCGGTGTCAATCCTCCCGGTTGCGATAACGACTCGCCCGCGGACATCGGCGCCAATATCTGGGTTGGCGCGGCGTATGTCTTCGTTCGCCAGGGCAATACATGGACCGAGCAGGCGTTCGTGAAAGCTTCCAATCCGAGACCCTACAATTCCTATGGAATACGACTTGCATTGAGTGGCGATGGCGATACGCTCGCGGTGGCTGCCTACCTGGAAGATGAAGCCACCTCGGGCGTCCACGGACCGGAGCCCGCGCCGTTCCTGACTGTCCCGCATCTGGATCCCTGGAGAGCGTACGGCAACCAGGCCGATGAGTCGGGAGCCGTCTACCTCTACACGCGTGCCAACGGTGATTGGGCCCAGCAAGCCTATGTGAAGGCCTCCAATGCACAGAGCGGTGATGAGTTCGGAAGTTCCGTAGCCTTGAGCGGCGACGGGAGAATCATGGCTGTGGCGGCGCACAACGAAGACAGTTCGGCCAGAGGACTCAACGGCGAGCAGGCCGACGATTCGGCCAGCGAGTCCGGGGCGGTTTACCTGTTTGCCTACTGATATCGAGTTCTGCCTTACCGAGAGGAGATGTTGTCAATGAAGATTTCGTTAATCGCTGTTGCGGGGTTAGCCGCGGTTCTATCCGGACAATCGATGGCGCATCATGGCGATGCGGGTCGCTTCAAGGAAGAAGTGACCGTCCTGAGCGGTGTCGTCGTGGCGCTGCAGCTTGTCAATCCCCACTCGAGCATTATTCTCGACCTCACGGATGAGAGCGGAACCGTCATGAGATGGCAGGTGGAGATGGGCGGTCCAAATCAATTGGCGAACAACTTCGGCTGGAATCGGAACACCCTCACGCTGGGCGATGAGATTCAGGTCACGGGCCGGGTGGTCAAAAGCGGTGCCCCGTTCATCAATCTGACCGAGCGAGCCAGAATCGTCCTTGTCGATACGTGCGAGGAAATCTTCCATTCCAGAACACTTCCCGACGAGCCTGTGAACTGCTCATCGCGGTAACTTCACGACGCGACGGCCCCGTTTCTTTTGAGCAACATCGAATATTGATCGCCAGTGCCGATTTAACTTGCAACCCCGCACTGGCAGGCGTATAAAAACAGTGTTCGTCTACAAGAAACCTTCTCCAGGGGCGTCTCGATAAATAGTTTTAAAACAACAATCTTTGAGCCGATAGAACAATAAATCTTTAGCCAAATTCGGGGGAAATCATGAAACTCAAGCGCTACTTCATAGGGGCCATGGCCTTTTCCGGTTCAGCCCTCCTGTTTGTTTTCGGACCAACGGCCGTTCAGGCTCAGTCGGCTTCGGCGGCGGCCATGCTCGAGGAGGTCATCGTCACGGCCCGGCGCCGCGAGGAGAGCCTCCAGGATCTGCCGTTGTCGGTGCAGGCCATTACGGCTGACGCCATGCAGGCTCAGGGCATCTACAACCTCGAGCAGATCACCGAATTCGTGCCCAACGTGGTCTTGACCGAGGATCAACGCAAGAACGACACGCGCTTCTACGTCCGCGGCATCGGCGGCGGATTCTCGAACCCGGCGCAGGTCTTCGGCGTGGGTGCGTACATCGACGGTCACTACCTTTCGGGTAGTCTCGGAGCTTTCATGAGCACCGTGGACGTCGAGCGGGTCGAGGTCCTCCGAGGCCCGCAGGGCACGCTGTTCGGCAAGAACACCACGGGTGGCGCGGTCAGCCTGATCAGTGCCAAGCCGGGGCCGGACTTCGACTCCTACGTCACGTTGCGCGCGGCCGATTTCGGCGAGACCGGCGTTCGGGCGATGGTCAACACCGCGATCACGGAAAACGTCTTTTTCCGGGGCAACATCTCAGCCGAGAAACAGGACGGTTACTACTTCAACCGGCGTACCAACCAACCCACCAGCGGCACGGACCAGCAGAGCGTGGGTCTCGCGTTGCGCTGGGAAGCGGGGGACAACTGGACGATCGACTCGCGGCTCTCGATGGCAAGGGACCGGGACGACAACCAGGGCGGTCAGTGCCTGCCGCGTCCGAATCAGCGCATGTACGATCAATTGATCGGCGCAGCCCAGGGTGGGACGCCTGAGAATCCGTTGCCGTTTGCGGGTAAGGACCTGACCGTCGGCACCGCCGATGACGTGGTCTATGAGGGTCCGGGCCCATTCAACGATGGGTTTGGCTCGGGCTGGTGGGGGGGCACCCGCAATGACAATAGCGACTATCGAATTGAGAACTTCGGGCCGGGCGGATCGAATTTGCGGATCGATGCGCTGTATCCGGGCGCCAACGCGGCATTCCTGAACTCCTGCACGGTGGATGCCACTTCCGGCAGCGTCTATCAGACCTACCAGGATGCCATTACCTTCTCCGACGTGGACAACAACATGTTCAGCGTGAATGCGCGGTGGGACTCCGACGGCGCGGTGGGGCCGTTCGAAGCCGCATCGGTGCAGATCCAGGGCGCCTCGCGGTTTGCCTCGTATGTCTACTATCAGGACCGTGATTTCGGCCCGGGCATCATCGACCACATCGGCAACAATCCGCGAGGCAGTGACGGTGTCAACCGTTCCACGGACGAGTTTGAAGTCATCTTCAACGGCGATCTCAGCGACCGGTTGAACGTGACGGCGGGGTTCTATTGGTTCCACGACAGGGCCCAGGCCGGTAAAGCCCGCTGCCTCAGCGACTTCATCGCGGCCTGGGACCCCGATGGGGGCCCGGTCGACCCTGAGACGGGCCAGTCCGAAGGTACCCTCAATGGCATGTACGACGACGACATCATCTGTACGCCCGAGGGCGGCACGTTCTTCCACCGGCTGCCGGACAGCCCCGGCGACCGCCGTTCCAGCACGAACGCCGGCCGGACGATCGGCGAGTCCACCGCGGTCTACGGTCACGCGGTTTACGCCCTGACCGAGAACTGGGAACTGGCATTCGGCGCCCGGTGGATGCAGGACGACCGCTCGCAGGCGCACATCGAGTATGGCACCCAGCGCGGGACTTGCAATCACAACCCCAACTCGATTACGGGTGAGGCGAACCCGGGCGAGCCCTCGCCGCTGACGTTCTGTAACGCCGTGTACCTCATGAACCGTGAGACCGTGCTCGAAAAAGGTGTCCACGCGAACGTGAGCGCGAGCTACTCCGCAGTGACGCCGACGCTCAGCCTCACCCGGCATCTGGTTCCGGGAGATGTCCTCGACAGCGGGATCGTCTACGCGACCATCTCGGAGGGTTATCTGACCGGCGCGTTCAATGACGAGTTGAATCCGAACGGTCCGGCATTCACTACTCCGGAGGCGCGCCAAAACGTCATCGACATCATTCCCTACGGCCCTGAGTTCGTGACGAACTACGAGGTCGGTTTCAAGGGGACGCTGTTCGATAGCCGGCTGCGCGTGGCTGGCGATATCTTCTTCATGGACTACACGGACAAGCAGGAGGCTATCAACGTTGACAACACCGACGGCCGTTTCGGTACGACCGAGGGGCTTGAGTTCACGCAGAACGCCGCGGATGTAGCCATAAGCGGCGTCGAGCTTGAGTTGCGGGCGAGCCCGTGGGACGGTGGCTTCGTCTCCCTGGACGTGGGTTTGCTGAACTCCGAGTACAGCAATTTCATGGTCACCGACCTGGACAATCCCACCGGGCCGCTGGTGGACGTGTCGAACTCCTCCCTCGCCAACCGAACGCCCGGCTGGACCGTCACGACCTCCGTCGAGCATGCCTTCCTGCTGGGTAACGGCGCGGTCGTGACGCCGCAGCTCGGTATGTACACTCAGGAAGGGTACGAGTGGAACAATGGTCTGGATGTCGGCCAGCGCTCGCCCAATTGCCACCAGGACAGCTATTCCAAGTGGCGGTTTCGTACCACGTATGAGCCGGAGGCTGCCAATTGGCAGGCTTCGCTCTACGGCTACAACATCACGGACGAGCGGATCCTCTACCGCTGCGGAGGCGGTCGCTCGGGTTCGTACAAGACCTTGTACCAGGCGCCGGCCCAGTGGGGCGCCGAGTTCACCATGCGCTTCGGTGGGTGATGAGCGCGATGCCGGTTGTAACGCCCTGGGTTACGTAAGGCGAACGGCAGCTCTACAGACGGCGCCTCTTCGGGGGCGCCGTTTTTTTAGAAACGGAACGTGTAACTGAACTTCAGGCTGAGCGCGGCCAGGCTCGAATGAAAGCTGTCGTTGCGGTCCAGATCCTGGAGGTTGTGGTTCAGAACGATGAACCCTTCGCGTCCGGCCTCCGGTATCCAGTGTAAGCGGCTGTTGACGCCGATCGTCTCCGAGCCGTTGTCGTACTGGATCAGCGTTGCCCAGGAGAGGGTATTGGAGAAGATGATGTCGGCACCGATACGCCCCAACTTGAGTCTGAAATCGCCCTCGGGGAGTTTGATGTCGTTGTACCCGTAGGATACGAAACCCCGAAAATGCGCGCTCGGAAACCAGGTAGCCTGTACATCGATATTGTCCCGTTCGCCGCCGTAGAACTCGCCGCGCCGGTAGGTCAACCGGCCGGATAGCCTTCGAGAAGTTTCGCTCTGGATGTGCAGCGCCGGCGCGGCGTAGGAGTATTCCCCGTCGGGAATGATGATTGGTTGTTCCCCCGAGCTGGCGTCGGGGTTCCAGATGGTAAACGGCTCGCGCAACACATCCTTGTTGCCGTTGTAGAGGAGACGTATGCTGTCGCCCGCGGCATTGGTCAGGCTGATGACACGTGCATCCAGGACCTCGCTCTGCAGGCCGCCGCCGATAAGCTCCACGCGTTGGAAACCGACAAGCGTGTTAATTGTCCGGATCCGGGCCTCCTGTGAATTCCGGTGTATCCAACCGATCTCCGCGGAGTAGTCGCGAATTCCCGCGCGATTGAGGTAACCCAGCGCCGGATTGAAGTTGGTCTGGACCTCCTTGAAGCCGAGCCCGGCCCGTAATCCCGTTAGGCCGGGCAGGCGGAAACGCAGCCCGTACGCGGCATCGTCGCCATCCAGCCCCTCGGTTTCCGTCTCCTGGTACCAAGCCTCCGCCTGCAGGATCAGGCGGCCCGGCAGACGGGTATTCAGGTACCGGAAATCGACTCCCATGAGACTGTTGTCCAGGTTGGACCGAGGGTCCCCGACAGTCGCGATGACGCCTACCGAGGATTCTTCCATCACGTTGAGAGCAGCCCGGCCGACAAACAGGTCCGTTGCTTCGACAGATCCGAAAGCGTTCTGCCGGATTGAAAGTGCACCGAGTGTCCACGGTCCGACGCGGCCGCTCAGTTTGCCGCCGAAGTTGAGGTCAACGGGCTGGCCGGATCGACTCAAACCGACTCGGCGAGAGAAGAACGGCCGCGCGTTCTGGTCCAGGACCGAGGACAATTGGCTGAAGCTCTGGCTGCCGATTCCGCCGAATTCGAACGCACTTGCATCCTGAAGAAAGAAGTCGCGCTTCTCTGGAAAAAACAAGCCGAAACGCGTGAGATTGACCTGCCGGTCGTCCACTTCGGTGGCGGAGAAGTCGGTGTTGATTGTCAACGACGCATTGAGCGCGGGCGTGAGTCGGTAGAAGACGTCGAGCGAGGGATCGAATTTCGAGTCACTGCTGGAGAGCATGAAATCCCTGCGATCGCTGGCGCTCACGGACGGCACGATATCGAGCCCCCGTCCCTGGTCCAGTCCCCGGAAACCGATGGCACGGCCGGAGATCGACGGCGCTTGCGTGCGGTTCCTGGAAACCCAGGCCATGCGTTCATTCTTGGATTGGCTTCTCCGTCCGAAGTTGATGCCCCATATGTCGTTTTCGGCGTCGAAAGACAGCGTCTTGAACGGAATGGCCATCTCGGCCAGCCAGCCCTCGCCATCCTGTGTCGCCGCGGCTTGCCAGATGCCGTCCCAATTCCACTGCATCTGGCTTGCCCCCAGAAACAGGCCTTCGTACCGAACGCCGTTCGGGTTCAATTGAAACTGGTAACCCTCGCGACCGTTGTTGTAGGGATCGAGAATGACAAGGAGTAGATCGTCGTTGCTGATGCTTGCGCCCTGCCGGAGGATATTCGCCGCGATCCGATCGGGTTGACTGTCCCACATTCGCGCGCCGACATAGAGCGCGTCCCGATCGTAGGCCAGGTAAAACTCACTTCTCTCGGACGGATCCGAATACTCGATCGGATCCATCTGGTGGAGGTCCGTCACCATCGCCGCATTCGCCCAAATCTCCTCGTCCAGCACGCCGTCGATTACGGGTGGAGCCGTAGCTTCGACCATTTCGACAATCTTGTTTGGCGCGTAGATCGACTGCGCGCCCGCTTCCCGGCTGGGCGCCGTCGTCGCAAGCGGCACGAGCGCCAGCCAGTAAACATAAACTGTGTTTCGCATTGCCGGGGTGTGGCAGCGATCAGAAAAGATTGGTCAGCGCGCTGGCACGCAACATCGGTATCCAATCGCCCAGATACGAGGTCGGCCACGGGATTTTCAGCAGCTGATGAAACAGCAGGTACGAGACGGCCCAGACGCCAGCCGCCACCGCCAGCGTCATCGGCCAGCTTTCCCGGGACTCTACGCGCATATATGCGACAAGGAAAAGCAGCATCGCGGGCAACAGTCCCACCATGGTCGCGGCGCCCAGGATGAATACGCACCAGCCGAAGTAGCGCAGCGCGCGGCGCCGGACTTCCGTGGCCGATAAATCCCCGAAGTCGGAGCCCGTGTCGAACGTCTGCGTTTCCGCTGCCGCTTGATTCGACGATCCCCCGGCGGTCTTCGCCGCGGTGACGAAGAGCGACCAGACAAGCTGCCATCCGCTGAGCGTAAGGCCGATCCAGCCGACTACCTGCGGGACCAGCTTCGCGCCCATGTCCCATTGCCACGAGCCGGCGATACAGGCTGCGAACAACGCCATCACCGCACCGTTGAACCAGGTTGCCGGCCCGACCGCGTCGCGTTTGAAGGCAAAGCGGACCGGCCCGGCGGTTTCCCGGCGCCGCCGGATGAGATTGGCGATGACCGGTTTCAGCAGGCTGTAGAGGGTGACTGCAAATACGCCGACGACGATGGGACGCGACAACCAGTCGATGCCGTAGCGCTGAAATGAAATGAACATGTAGCGTTCCAGCAACCCGCCCAGCACCAGGCCCAGCAGCAGGGGCGGGCGGGGCCAGTCGACCCGTTTCATCGCCCAGCCGAGCAGCCCGAAGCCCATCAGGGCGATCAGGTCGCCCCACTGGCGCGTGGCCTGAAACGCGCCGATGAAGACGATCGACAACACCACCGGCGCGAGAATGCCGATCCTGATGCGGGCGATGCCGGCCAGTTGGCGCGCAAAGGCAAAACAGATCGCGCAGCCGAGCACGTTGGCGATAGCGACGGTCCACACCAGCGTATAACTCACGTCCAGCCGCGTGGTAAGCATGTCGGGCCCGGGTGACAGCCCGTGGATCAGAAAGGCGCCCAACAGCAAGGCCATCGCCGCGGTCGCAGGCACGCCAAAGGCGATCGTGGAAACCAGTGCCCCGCCTTCCTTGGCGTTGTTGGAACTCTCCGAGGCGATCACGCCGCGCACGTCGCCCTTGCCGAAGGTTTCCGCGGCGCCTTTCTCGCTGCGCAGCGCGTGTCCGTAGGCGATCCACGGAATCACCGGAGCACCGATACCCGGGACCGCTCCCAGTACGCTGCCGATCCCCGATCCCCTGACGACGAGAAACAGGTTGGACAGGGTGTCCTTGATGCCGTCCAATTGTCCGCGGCCGGCGGCCGCGGCACCCTCGTCCGGTAGTTTTCGCCGGGCAATGGCCATGTCGGCGATCTCCGGCAGCGCAAACAACCCGAGCGCCAGGGGTACGATGGGGATGCCTTCGAGCAGGTAGAGGGACCCGAATGTCCATCGCTCCACGGCGGTATTCGGTTCCTCGCCGGTGGTTGCGATCACGAGCCCGAGGCCGGCCGCCGCGAGGCCCTTGAGGGGATTGCCGCCGCTGAGTACGCCGATGAGCGACAGTCCGAAAATGCAGAAAGCCAATAGTTCGGGCGATCCGAAGCTGAGAATAAAGGGCCGCAACAGCGGGATGCTGAAGGCCAGGAACACCGCACCGAGCAACCCGCCCAGCACCGATGCGGAGAACGCCGCGCCGAACGCCCGCGCGGCGAGGCCTTGCTTGGCCATGGGATGACCGTCGAGAATGGTGGAGGCCGAGCCCACGGTTCCGGGGACCCCGAAAAGCACCGCCGGGATCGTATCCGAAGTCGCGACGACCGCTTGCAGGCCGACAAGAAAGGCGAGTGCGGTGTAGGGGTCCATGTCGAAGGTGAAGGGCAGCAGCAGGGACAGCCCGACGATCCCGCTGAGTCCCGGGATTACGCCCAGAGACAGACCGATAACGACACCGAGCGCGACGAACATCAGTCGCGACGGATCGAAAACGATCCCCGCCGCGCTAATAGCCATTTCGAACATGTGTCAGTTACCGATCGAGGCCGAGGATCGCCTGCGCCATGGCGGGAAACTGGTGTGCCGGCGAACCCCTCCCGGTGGTGCCGATGAAAAGCCGCGTCTGCTTCGCCTGTTCGATGGTGACGGCCGGCGCCGTCGCCACCACGGAGACCACACCGGTGTATTTCAGCGCCGAACCGATCCAGTTGAAGCGGCGGGCGTCGTACCTGGCCCGGTCGGGTTCCATCAACTGCGCCGTGACGATGCCCGGGAGGGAGTAACCGAGCACGGTTCCGTCGCTGGGCGCGGAGCGATAGACGTGGTTGGCCATGGTGACGCTGCCCCCGCCGGGCATGTTCTGCACGATGATCGACGGGTTGCCGGGAATGTGCGCGCGGAGGTGTCGGGCGATGAGGCGTGCGGAGGTATCCGTCGTGCCGCCGACGCCGGACCCAACCAGAAGGGTGATGCTGCGATCGGTATGGAAGACGCCGGCGTCCTGGGCAAAACCGGTGTCGGTCAGCGCGATTGCGAACACCAACACGCACCGCGCCAGCGGTAAACGGCGTGGTTTATTCCGCACGTGCGGTCCGCGGCGGTAGTGGTTCACTCGGCATTTGGGGATAATAGCTCAGCCATGAGTGTTAATCGATGAGTCGAGGCGACGCCGGATATCCGGATTTTCAGGACCATTTGGCCCGCCTTGAAACGCGCGGCTTGCTGCGTCGAATCGATCGCCCCATCGACAAAAACACCCAACTCCACCCCCTGGTTCGCTGGCAGTTTCAGGGCGGGCTTGGCGAGTCGGAGCGCTCGGCATTCCTTTTTACCCGGGTCACCGGCGCCGGCGGTCATGCGTATGAAATGCCCGTCGCCGTCGGCGCGCTGGCGGCCAACCCGGAAATTTACGCCGTGGGGATGGGTGTGGCGGTGGAGGAGATCGGTGCGAAGTGGCTTCACGCCATGAAGAATCCGATCAGGCCTGTACGGGTCGACGCGCCGGCCTGCCAGCAGGTCGTCATTCAGGGCGAAGATCTCGTCAAGCCCGGAGGCGGACTCGACAGCCTGCCGGTGCCGATCTCCACGCCCGGTTACGACGCCGCGCCGTATCTCGTGGCGACGCTGGTCATCACCGCCGATCCCGACACGGGTGTTCGCAACATGGGTACCTACCGGGCCGCATTGAAGGCGCCCGACCGCCTTGGCGTGCGCATGGCCACGCGCGTCGGCGGCGCGGGTGGTTACCTCCATTGGCGGAAATACCGGGCACGGGGCGAACCCATGCCCTGTGCCATTGCCGTGGGGGCGCCTCCCGCGGTCGCCTACAGCGGCCCGCAGAAGCTGCCTGTGGGCGAGGATGAGATGGCCGTGGCCGGTGGAATCGCCGGCGCGCCGATCCGCATTGCACGTGCCGTGACCCTGGACCTCGATGTGCCCGCCGACGCGGAAATCATCATCGAAGGGCTGATCGATCCGGAAATGCTGGAACCCGAGGGTCCCTTCGGCGAGAGTCATGGGCACGTGGCGCTGGAGGACTTTAACCTGTCCATGCAGGTGACCGCGATCACCCGAAAACGATCGCCGGTTTTCGCCTCTATCGTGAGCCAGGTGACCCCCAGCGAGTCCAGCGTCTTGAAGAAAGTCGCCTACGAACCGCTGTTTCTCGCTCACCTGACGGACGAACTAAAAATCAACGGTATTCTCGGCGTCACCATGCACGAGCCGTTGACCAACCTGCGTCCGGTGATTTTCCTGCGCTTTGAGGCCGGTACCGCAAGACAGGAAGTCTGGCGCGGGATCGAGGGTGCGGCGACCTTGCAGGCCCAGTGCGGCAAGATCGTCATTGCCGTGAGCGACGACATCGATCCCTCGAATACCGACGCGATCTTCTGGTCGCTGGCGTACCGGATGAACCCCGTGGACGACATTCGCATCGTTCCCGGCCGCAGCCGCGGCCACGGACCCAAGGGCGCATCGGCGGAGTCGGACTCGGGAATTCTCGTGGACGCGACGCGCAAGGGGCCGATGACCCCGCTTGCACTCCCGGCGCGGGAATACATGGAGAATGCCCGATCGATCTGGGAAGAACTCGGTTTGCCGGCTCTTTCGCCCCGCAGTCCCTGGCATGGATATGCCATGGGCGAGTGGCGCGATAGCTGGGAGACGTTCGCGCAAAACGCCGTCAACGGTCGTTGGGCGGAAAACGGGGCGCAGACATTGCTGCGCAGACGTTCGGGTTTCGAGCCTGAAACCCCGGTGACCGCGGTCGAAGCCGGGACTGCGGGCGATAGCGATCGTGACGGTTGACCCGAATATCCCGGCGACGTGTGTCGCGAGGGCAACGCCGCGAGCGGACCGGCGACCGCGGTAGCAGAATGGTGAGATATGCGCGCTAGTCCCGACCAGCGGGAGTTCCGTTCGATCGGGCGACCCGTGCCTCGCAAGGAGGATGCGCGGCTGCTCACCGGCCGGGGCCGATTTACCGATGATTTCAATCTCGACGGCCAGCTCTATGCAGCCATGGTCCGTTCGCTCTACCCGCACGCCCGCATTCTCGGCGTGGATACCGGGGTCGCGAAATCCATGCCGGGCGTTGCCGCGGTCTGGACGGGCCGCGACTGCGCGGCGGACGGGCTCGGCACGATTCCCCACAGTCCCGTGCCATCGACGCGCACCGACCTGAAACTGACGGCCCGCGGCGGCGGTCCGATCTTCACGGGGCCGCACGCCGTATTGCCCGTGGACAAGGTTCGTCACGTGGGTGAGCCGGTCGCCATGGTTGTCGCCGAAACCCGCGAGCAGGCCCTTGACGCCGCCGAGGCCGTGGACGTGGACTACGAGCCGATACCCTGGGTCGCGGACAGCGAAGCGGCGGCGAGCGCCGATGCGCCGACAATCTGGGACGAGATTCCGGACAATGTGTGCTGCGATACCGCGTTCGGCGATCCAGCGGCCACAGCGTCTGCCTTCGCGGCGGCGGATCACGTGGTCGGCATGAAGCTGCGAATCGGCCGGGTGACCGGCCTGCCACTGGAACCGCGTGCAGCGCTGGCCGCGTTCGATCCCGACAGCGGCCGCTACACGCTCCATGCAGGCAGCAACGGCGCGGTTCGGCATAAACAGCAAATCGCCGCGGCGCTTGGGGAAGATCCCGAGCGTCTGCGGATTCTGTGCTTTGATGTCGGCGGCAACTTCGGTACCAAGAACCGCGTCTACTCGGAATTCTGTCTTTCTCTTTGGGCCGCGAGGAAACTACGCCGTCCCGTGAAGTACACGGCGACGCGCTCGGAGTCGTTCCTCAGCGACTACCAGGCGCGTGACCTCGTCGCCGAGGTGGAGTTGGCGCTGAGCGCCGACGGCAGCTTCCTGGGTTACCGCGCCTCCAACCTGAGTAACGTCGGCGCTTGGATCGTATCGCTCTCGCCGCTGGGCAAGGGGATCGCCCTGGTGACCGGCGGTTACCGGATTGGGGCTGCCAGCGCGCGCGCCAGGGCCGTTTTCACCAATACCGCGCCGACGCAGGCCTATCGCAGTTCCGGTCGACCGGAAGTGATCCACGCGTTGGAACGGTTGATCGATACCGCCGCCCGGGAGTTGGGCTTCGATCCCATCGAGTTGCGCCGCAGGAATCTCGTTGCCGCCGGGGAGATGCCCTTTACCAATCCCCTGGGCGTCACCTATGACAGCGGCGAGTACGAGAACAACATGGAACATGCTCTCGGTCTCGTGGATTGGACGGGATTTCCCCGCCGTCAGGCGGCTGCGCGTGCCCGCGGCAGGCGCTTGGGCCGCGGTTTCGCCAACTACGTGGAATCGTCCATGGGCGCTCCCGGAGAGCGTGCCGAACTGACCGTGAAGTCCACCGGCGTGGTTGAAGTGGTCATCGGAACCCAGCCCACGGGCCAGGGGCAGGAGACGAGCTTCGCCCAGGTCACCGCCGACTTTCTGGGCGTTTCCAGCGATGCCGTACGGATCGTGCTGGGCGATACCGATATCGTCAAAGCGGGCGGAGGTTCGCACTCGGGTCGGTCCATGCGCCAGGCCGCCACGATCATTTACTCGGCGTCACAGGACCTCATCGCCAGGGCAACCGCGGCAGCGGCCGCCCGCTTTGGCGTGGCGGAGGACGAAATCACGTTTCGCGACGGTGTATTCCGTGCGTCCGGGCGCGGACTTGAGGCAGACTGGTTCCAACTCGCCAACGGCGGCGATCTGAGTGTCACGCGCGAACATGAAATGGATGAGCCGGTGTTTCCTAACGGCTGCGCCGCCTGCGAGGTCGAAGTGGATCCGGAAACCGGCGTCGTGCGCATCGAGCGCTACGTTGCGGTGGACGATGTGGGCCGCGTAATCAACCCGATGATCGTCGATGGCCAGACCCATGGCTGCATCGCACAGGGCGTCGGACAGGCCCTGTGGGAGCAGTGCGTCATCGACCCGGATTCCGGTCAGCCTGTTTGCGGTTCGCTGATGGACTACACACTCTGCCGGGCCGACCAGTTGCCCATGTTCGAGACCGCGCTCAACGAAGTGCTTTCGCCGACCAACCCGCTGGGCATCAAGTCAGGGGGGGAGGGTCCGACCACACCGGCGTTGGCGGCGGTGATCAATGCCATCGTCGATGCGTTGAGCGAATACGGGGTTCGCGACATCGAGATGCCGGCGACGCCGTTGCGCGTCTGGAACGCGATCCAGGCGTCTCGGGAGTCTCAGCGAACTCTGGACGAACAGCCGTGAGAGGGCTGCTGATGTGCGGGATAGGCGCGACACGATGAGACTACCAGTATGAGCGGCGCGGAGCGGATCGATCTGATTACCTTTCCCGGGGCTCCGAATCTGCCGATCTTCGCGGCTTTGGAGCACGGCGACTTTCTCGACAACGGCGTCGACGTCCGCCACGAGACGACCCCAAGTTCCAGCTACCAGATGGAGAATCTCGTCGCCGGCAAATTCCAGATCGCCGGGACGGCGTTTGACAACGTCGTGGCATACCGGGAAGGGCAGGGTGCGGTCGCGTCCCTGGGCAAGTGCGATCCGGTGGCGTTCATGGGCGCGACGCGAATCGAACTGTCACTGGTCGTTGAGCCCGGCGTCCAATCCTACGACGATTTGAAGGGGCGCTCCCTGGCTCTCGATGCACTGAATACCGGGTTTGCCTTCGTCCTCTACGACATGCTCGAGAAGGCGGGGCTGTCGATAGAGGATTGCGAACTTGCTCCGGTTGGGGCGACGCCCAAGCGCTGGGCATCCGTCAACGCCGGTGAACACACGGGCACGCTGACCATCGAGCCGTTTACCAGCATTGCCGTCGCGAACGGTTTTCGCGTGCTGCAGAGCAGTCTGGACGTTGTGCCCCGCTACCAGGGCGGCGTCTTCGCGGCCAGCCGGGCGTGGGTCGCCGGCCACGGCGAGTCGCTTGACAGGTTCATCCGGGGCTATCTCGCGGGACTTCGGTGGACGCTGGAACCCGGTAACTACCCGGCCGCAAAGGCACTCCTGTTGGCGAGAATGCCGGCGCTCAAGCCAGCCGTAGCCGACGCGGTCATGGGCAAGTTGCTGGACCCGGCCACCGGGCTCACGCCCGAGGCCGATTTTGACTCGCGCGGCATCGATATCGTGCTCAACCTCAGGAGTCGCCACGGGGGTTTCGCGATGCCGCTCACGGACCCGGGCCGGTACCTGGATATGGGCTATCTGCGGCGGGCGCAGCGATTGCACCGCGACAACCGCGAGGGTTGAGAGACGGTGTATCCGCCGGGAGTAGTATTGGTGTCCGCCACGGTCTATGCTTTGAGGTTACGATGCAGCATGGCGAGGTCGCCGCTGCACGCCGGACCGGGGAGGGTACCATGAAGCCTGATGATCGATCTCGGCCAGAAGAAGCCAAGAACACGGACTCAGCCGGCGTCAATCGCCGGGAATTTCTTTCCACCGCTACGGCTGCGGGATTAGCCGCGGCATCGCTCGGAGCGGCCGACAAGGCCGAAGCGCAGCAGCTCGCCAGCAACCAGCCTTCGGCGGGGGCAATGCCCCCGACCGCGGCCCAGGAAGCGATGGAGAACGAAGTCCCGGCGGGCTACAGTGCCGAAGAAGCGCGCGAATACTTTGTCAGGAATCCGGGCTCCGACTTCATGGTCGACGTCATCAAGCATATGGGCTTCGACTACATCACGACCAACCCCGGCTCCAGTTTCCGTGGATTTCACGAGTCCATCGTCAACTACGGCAGCAACCAGGCGCCGGAGTTGCTGACCTGTACGCATGAAGAGCAGGCGGTTGCCCTGGCCCACGGCTATTACAAGGTAACAGGCAAGCCGCTCGGTGTGCTCTGTCACGGAACCGTGGGACTGCAACACGCATCGATGGCGGTTTACAACGCCTGGTGCGATCGGGCCCCGATGGTTTTGCTTGCGGGCAACCACCTCGAGGCCACCGAGCGTCGCGCGGGCGTTGAGTGGTCCCATTCCGCCCAGGATTGCGTGCGCGTGATACGCGACTACATCAAATGGGATGACACGCCGCTCTCTTTGCAGCACTTCTCGGAGTCCATGGCGCGCGCCTACAAGATCGCTACGACGCCGCCAATGGGGCCCGTGGCCGTCGTGCTTGACGGTCACTTGCAGGAGGCCGAGGTGGGCGACCAGGCGCTTGGAATGCTGCCGATGACGCCGAACCATCCTCCGAGCGGAGACGACGCCGGGGTCGCGGAGGCGGCTCGCTGGCTTGCGGAGGCGGAGTCACCGGTGATCGTTGCCGACTTGATGGCTCACGATCAGGAGGGCGTGGCGCGGTTGGTGGCACTTGCCGAGGCATTGCAGGCACCGGTCGTGAACCAGTACGGCCGCATGAACTTCCCGAATACCCACTACCTGTCGCAGGGCGCCGGCGCGGTTGCCCAGGCGGATGTGATTCTGGGGCTCGAACTCTACGACACGTGGGGCGTCATCAATACTTTGCGCGACCGCGTGCACCGGGACGGCGTGCGCAAGGCGCGACCCGATGCCCGGGTCATCAGCATCGGCGCGAACGACTTGTTTATCAAGTCCAACTACCAGAGTTTTCAGCGATTCTATCCGTCGGACCTCGCCATCGCCGGAGACGCGCAGGCAACGCTGCCGGGCCTCACCGAGGCCGTGCTTACGAGCATGTCCCGAACGCGTCGCGCGACCAATGCCGAGCGCGAAGCGCGCTGGCGGACCGCCCACGCGCGAGCCCGCGAGCAGGCATTGAACGATGCACGCTACGCCTGGAATGCCAGTCCGATCAGTACGGCGCGACTCTACGCGGAGTTGTGGAATGTCGTGAAAGACCGGGATTGGGCGCTGGTCTCCGACGACAGCCAGCAGAGCCGCTGGGCGCGGCGCCTGTGGCCGATCGAGCAGCATTATCAGTACATCGGCCGTTCCGGCGGCGCGGGTCTGGGCTACGGAGCGCCGGCGGCGGTGGGGGCGGCGCTGGCTCACCGCGCCGAGGACCGATTGGCGATCAACGTGCAGAGGGACGGTGACATGATGTACACGCCCGGCGCGTTCTGGACGGCCGCGTACCATGGGATACCGCTATTGTCGGTCACCCATAACAATCAGGGTTATCACCAGGAATTCATGCATCTGCAACGCATGGCGGCTCGCCGACAGCGGGGGACCGATGGAAGTTCCTGGGTCGGCAACGAATTGCGCAATCCCGATATCGACCTGGCCCGGGTCGCCAGCGCCATGGGCGTCTGGGCCGAGGGCCCCATTACCGAACCCGGCGACCTGGCGCCTGCATTGGCGCGCGCCATCGAGGTGGTGGACGGTGGCGAACCCGCATTCGTCGATGTGCGCTGTCAACCAAGATGAATGCACGCCCCGGCATGACACCTGCGGCCTTCGGCCGGGCGCTTGTCCTGCTGGCGCTGGGACTCGCTCCGGTAGCTGGATCGGCACAGGAGGCGGCCGACGAGACCGTGCGGGAGGGCCGGGCGCTCTTCGAAAGCCAACAGTGCTGGCAGTGCCACGGCTACGAAGGCCAAGGGGGCGTGGCCGGCGTGCGCATTGCGCCGACGCTCTATCCCTTCGAGGCCTTTGCCCGGTTGGTACGGCATACCAATCTCATGCCGGCGTATTCGCCCAATGTACTCAGTGACGACCAGCTGCGGTTGATCTTTGCCTATGTGAGTTCCATTCCGGAGCCACCGCCGTTAGAGGAGATACCGGAGTTGAATTTCGATTGACTTTTTGTGATCGGGTATTTGTATCGTTAAAACAATCGTTTATAAGATATATTTACGGCAATACATGAGGATCGATCGTATGATTCGAATTGATCGTTGGATTCTTGGGGCCTGCATGGTGGCGGCCCTTGTCGGGTGCCAGACCGAGGAACGGACATACGCCGGGCAGGTGCTGAACAACGGCAAGATTCTGACCGTAGACAACGAATTCTCCATTGCCGAGGCCGTGGCGATCGATGGCGAGCGCATTGTCGCCGTGGGCAGTAACACCGAGATTGCCGAGCACATCGGCCCTGAGACCCAGGTCATCGATCTGCAGGGCAGAACGGCGATTCCCGGCCTGATCGACAACCACATGCATTTCATTCGCGCCGTGCAGCGGTGGAACCTCCAGGCACGGATCGACGGCGTCAGCTCGCGCGAGCAGGCACTCGGCATCATCGCGGAAAAGGCCGCGTCCATGGAACCGGGGGATTGGCTCATGGTGCAGGGCGGCTGGCGGGAAACCCAATTCGCCGATGGAGCGGGCGGGTTCACGCTGGAAGACCTCGACGCGGCGGCTCCGGAAAATCCGCTGTTCCTCCAGATCACTTACCAGGCGGTATACGCCAACAGCCTGGCGCTGGAGGCAGTGGGCGTCGACCCATCGGAGGGCGCCTACCATCGGGGCCCACCCCTGATTTCCGGCCAGCCACCCTACGGCCTGCTAAACGAGCAAATGCCCCTGGTTTCCCTGGAGCAGTTGGAGCGGAACCTCTTCGATTTCCTCTACGAATTGAATCGGGTGGGATTGACCAGTGTCTACGACGTCGGTCGACCCCCTGAGGGGGATATTTCGCTTCTGCAACGGATGTCCGCGGCCGAGCCTCTCCCGTTGAGAGTCTGGCATACGCTCAAGTATGAGGCATACGACCCCGAGGGGGCCGACGCAGCCGTCACGCTGGTGCGAGCGAACGCGCCGGGCAACGGCGACTACCTGGGGCTCCTGGGACTGGGCGAGCACATCTATCTGCCGATGTTCGACAACCCGGGAACGACGGAGCGCTACCCGGATGAGGTCATCGACGGGTTCATGAAGATCGCCACCGCCGCTGCCGAGGGCGGGTTCCAGGTCCACGAGCACACCATGCAGGACGTGACCGTCGGAAGCCTGCTGGACGAATTCGAAGTGCTCAACGAGAACATTCCGCTGGCTCCGCTTCGCTGGACCCTGGCGCATGTGTTTTCCGTTTCTCCAGAGAACCTGGAGCGCGCCCGGGCACTGGGCATGACCGTCGCCGTTCACAGCGTGGCAGCCCACGGGGAAATCAAGGTGCCGTTGCAGGATATTCAGGACAGCGGGGCGATCTGGGGCCTGGGGACCGATGCCACGATCGTGGCTCACTATCAGCCGTTCATCTCGCTCGGATGGGCGGTGACGGGTAAGGGCATTGCCGGGCGAGTCTTTCTTGACCAGACCGTAAGCCGCGAGGATGCGCTCATCGCCCATACCCGCTCCAACGCGTATCTGCTTTTCAAGGAGAACGACCTCGGCACC
The DNA here is from genome assembly GCA_965237785.1 of Candidatus Rariloculaceae bacterium. Taxonomy (GTDB): domain Bacteria; phylum Pseudomonadota; class Gammaproteobacteria; order Steroidobacterales; family Rariloculaceae; genus UBA6522. The sequence goes on along the minus strand of OZ250159.1, from coordinate 1,748,496 downwards.
CTGGAGGCCGGCAAATTTGCGGACCTCGTGGTGCTCGATAGAGACTACCTGACCATCCCGGAGGATGAGATTTTCGAGATTCAGCCGGTCCTGACCATGGTCGGCGGCAGAATCGTCTTCGACGCAATGGACGCGGGAGAAACCGCGGCCGATCAGTGAGATTGCCCATGAAAACCAAGTTCGTATTGGCGTTAAGCGCCCTGGTGTTGGCTCCCGCGACCGCATTGGCCCAGCAAGTCGAATCTGCCGCAAACCCCCTGGACTCCATCGACATACAGGTCAGTGAGGACATGTTCACGGTGGCTCAGGCCCTTCTGGAGAGCACCCGCACCGGCGTACCGCAACGCGGTGACCGCGATGCCGGAACGAATCGCGTCGAACGCATGCTGGGGTATTCGCGGGAAGATCTCATTTCGCTGCCCGCCGGGGATGAGGCAAAGCGGGATTGGGTCTACTGGCCGCGGCAAAGAGTCGGACTCAGTCTGGAAAACATGGCGGCGGATCAGCGAATGCTGGTGCATGACCTGCTGCAGTCGCTGCTGAGTTCCGTGGGCTACCTCAAGGTTGTCCACGTGATGCAGACCGAAGAGATCCTCAGCTTGTGGGAAGACATCGGTCTACCCCGCGGGCCCGAAAAGTATTGGCTGGTCTTCTACGGCACGCCGTCCATGGACGAGCCATGGGCGTGGCGGTTCGAAGGACACCACGTATCCTTGAACGTGTCCGTCGCGCCGGGACGCGTCCGGGTGACGCCCACGTTCTTTGGCGCGGATCCCGGCGAAGTGCCCCAGGGTCCGCTGGCGGGGTTTCGCCCCCATGCCACGGTGGAGGATGTCGCCCGCAAGCTGGTCTTGAGCATGGACGAATCGCAGCGTGGCGTGACGGTACTCGCGGACGAGCCGCCTTGGGACATATTCGCCACCAATCTGGGGAAGGCTCGCGACGATTGGGATAGCTGGCGGCAGACGCTGCAGCCCGAAGGCATTCCCGTTGCGCAACTTCGTCCCGATCAACGCCACCTGGTGCAGCGTCTGCTCGACGAGGTGGTAACCACGTATCGCCCGGAAATTTCCTCGGCCTACTTGAAGGCCATCGATGTCGACGACTTGAGTTTTGCCTGGATGGGAAGCCTGCAGCGGCGCGAACCTCATTACTATCGGCTGCAGGGCTCGGATTTCGTTTTCGAATACGACAACGCCCAGGACAATGCCAATCACGTGCATTCCGTGTGGCGCAGCAAGGCGGGCGATTTCGGGGACGATCTACTTCCGGAGCACTACCAGACCTCGCATCGCGAGTAGGTACGTCGGGCCGGCACTCGATCGGGTTTCTTCAAGTCTCCCAGGACGTACGGTATCGAAGTCAGCGTTTATGCGATGGACAGCGGAACCCGTGTAGTAGTCGATCTCGGCGCAAGGCTTGAATTCATCGTTGTGCTGAGTCTGGCCGTTGGCGTGCCGGCACAGGCGCATCACTCCGTGGGGGCGTTCTTCGATACGTCCGCACCCATGGTCATCGAAGGGACCGTCAGTGCGGCCAGTTGGAACAACCCGCATGCGCTGTTGACCATCGAACGCGCGGCCAGCGGCATCTTCCGCGTCTGGACCTATGGGCGGACGTCCGATCGGCCCGTGGTCGAGGCCGCCTACACGCCCGCGGCGCTGGCCCGGCAGGCAGAGTACGATCCCCTGGTGGACGATCCGGCGCTGCGCTGTGAGGCACAGGGCATGCCCATCATCATGGACAACCCGTTTCCCATCGAGTTTGCGGATCGGGGTGACCGGATCATCCTTGAGTTGGAGATATGGGATATCGTGCGGACGATCCATATGACCGGTGACGAGTCGCCTGGGGCGCGTCGCGGCACGCCGCTTGGCTATTCGGTCGGCACCTGGGAGGGAGATACGCTGGTTGTATCCACCACCGATATCGATGGGCTGTACATCGACGATGCGGGGACGCCTCAGAGCGACCTCATCGAAGCGGTCGAACGCTTCACGCTGAGCGAGGACCGGCGCCGGCTCGATTACGAGGCGGTGGTGACCGATCCGGAAACGCTTCTCGAGCCCATGGTTCTGGCGTGGCACTGGGAATGGGTGCCGGGGGAGGCGCTGCAGTCCTATGGCTGTACTCTTGCGGAGTAGGGGGTGTCGCGCGGCTTCCACGGTCCCGGGACACGTGAGTCGTGGCAACCAGGAATTCCTGATAGTACCGACATTTCGGAGACACAAGCATGATTCGCCTTAGCCTGTTACTCGCCGGTCTGCTCTCGGCACTTCCCGCGGTCGCCCATCATGCGTCGACGGGGCGCTATGCGCCGGATGGATTCGGCGAAATCGAAGGTGTGATCACGGATATCTTCTGGCGTAATCCCCACGTGCGGTTCCTGATTACGCGGTCCGCCGATGATGGCCAGGACGAGGAATGGGAGGTTGAATTCGGCTCCGTGAATACGATCGAGCGCATCGGGGTCACTCGCGATATGGTTTCCATGGGAGACAGGGTCAGTGTCTACGGGCGGATGGGCCGCGATGGGCTCAAGGCCATGTTTGCGGGCTCGATTACACTGCCCAATGGTGATGAGTTGCTGTTGCAGGCGGGTGTCGAACGCCGCTATGGGCTGACCGAGGCAGCGCTGCGAGATGCGCGCAACACGGATGCGGCGTTGCGCGCGGACATCTTTCGGGTCTGGTTACCGCGGGACCGCCCCAACACCGGCGCCGGAAACACCGAGTACCCGTTGACGGAGGCGGGACGTGCGGTTCAGGCCGCCTGGGATCCGGAGCAGGACCCGGCGTTGCGATGCTTACCGCCTGGTCTGCCGACGGCCATGGATAATCCGTATCCCGTCGAGTTTGTCGATCAGGGCGACATCATTTCGATGCGCCTTGAGGAATGGGACGGGATTCGCACGATCTACGTGGATGGTGAAGGCGAGCCGGTGCAACCGCGAATGGGTCGATCCACCGGACGCTGGGAAGGTCGGACGCTGATTGTCGAGACCACCGACATCGACTGGCGCTACGTGGACGATCTGGGAACGCCGCAGAGCGAGGACGTTGTCATCAGCGAGCGCTTTACGCTGAGCGCCGATGGCACCGATATCACCTGGGAGGCTCGCATCACCGATCCGGCCAACTACTCCGAACCGGTGATGATGGCCGGCTCCTGGACGTGGGTGCCCGGCCACGAGATCAAGCCCTTCAACTGCGCATTGCCGGATCGTCGATAATTATTACCCGGACCACTGTAAAATCGAGCAACATTCGCCACTTGAACGCGGCGGACACATACAACAAGAGAGGAGAAATCGCGTGAACAGGAAAATTGCTTCCCTAATGGGAGCGTTGTCGGCATTGGCGCTTCTGTTGGGAGTGAGTGCCAACACTCAAGCCCAGGATGCGGTCCAGGCCATGGATGAGAACGGTTCACCGGTCTTCCAGGTCGATCCGTTTTGGCCGGGTGCGTTGCCGAATCGCTGGAGCATGCAGCAGGTGACGGGCATCCATGTCGACCACATGGACATCGTCTGGTTCCTGAACCGACCGAACGGCGCCGAGGGTGACGAAATCGCCGGGGGCGACGAAGAGCCCTACCGGATGGCCTGCTGCACCAAAAGTCCGGAAGTGATCGCGATGGACGCGGACGCCAACATCATTCACGCCTGGGGCGATGCGGACCACCATCCCAACTGGCCGAGGAGTCTGCAAACGGTCATCGCGGACCGCGACGGCTTTGTCTGGGTCGGCGGTCTGGCGCCACAGGACAGCATTCTAAAGTTCACCCGCGAGGGTGAGTTCGTATGGGATTTCGGCCGTCGCCCGCCGGAAGGCGTGCAGATGGAAGAGGACAACGCCGAGACGGAGGTGTTGACGCAGAAGGGCCGTTTTCAGCTCGATCAGGACGCCCGCGAGATCTACATCATCAACTGGAAGCGGGTACTGGTTTATGACATGGATACCGGTGACTTCAAGCGCGGCTGGGGCGGTCACGGCATGCCGCTTGAGGAGATTAGCAACGACCCGATCCCGCCGTACGAATGGGATGGAACGCGTCCCCCGGATGAGGCGAACTTCGTGCCGGCGATGCATTTCATCGAGATATCGGACGACGGGTTGGTATACGTGGGTGAGCGCGGCCAGAACCGGATACAGGCTTTCCAGAAGGACGGCACCTGGGTACGAGACGTCTACGTCGCCGAAGGTACGCCGGCAGAGCGGCTCGGTCCGACCCAGTGCGCCGGTGTCGGAAACCGCAAGGAACTCCCCGTCTGCGGAACCATGTACAAGATGGCGATTTCCAAGGACGCGGATCAGAACTATCTGTACGTCGCGGACTCAGGCAACTCCAGCGTGTGGATCGTGGATCGGCAGAGCGGCGAAACGCTTGGTTCGTTCGGCGGTAACGGCCGTTACGCCGGTCAGCTACACTGGATCAACGCCATCGCGACGGATTCTATTGGCAACATTTATACCGGTGAAGTCGAGCACGCCAAGCGCATTCAAAAGTTCGAGCCCGTTTGGGAGTGATTTGTCAGCGTGTTCTGTAATCGAGATTCACAGTCAGGCACTACCCGGGGGACGGAGTTCGGGGGTGTGCGCCGGGAGCGCGCGACGTGAGAATGTATGCAAGGTTGGACAGTGTCTCACGCCTTTTCCTGTTTGGGCTGGTTGCATTTTCCCTGCAACTTCACGCCCAGCAGCTACCTGATCCGGAGCGGTTTGAATCCGCTATTGCCCGATTCGAAGCACAGGATCGCGCGAATCCACCACCGCAAGGAGCCATTGTGCTGACGGGCAGTTCCAGCATCGCGCGCTGGAACGATCAGGCTGCTGAAGCCCTGGCCCCGTTGACTGTCATCCCGCGCGGGTTTGGCGGCAGCGTCATGAACGACGTCTTGTACTTTCTGGATCGCGTCGCGCTTGCCTACAAGCCCCGCGCCATCCTGATTTACGAGGGCGACAATGACACGGGTATCGAGAATCCGATTCCCAGCGAAACGATTCTGAATCAGTTGCGGCAAATCATCGATCGCGTTCACGAAGCGTTGCCGGAAACCAGAGTCTACGTGTTGGCGGTCAAGCCAAGTGTCTTGCGCCGCAACGTCTGGCCCCTGGCCCAGGAAGTCAATGCCGGCTACAAGGCGATTGCCGACGACGATCCGCTCGTTTACTACGTGGATGTTGCATCCCCGCTGCTGAAAAGTGACGGCAGCGTGATGACGGACGTCTTCGTGGATGACAATCTGCACTTCAACGACATGGGCAATCTGATATGGGGGGCGACGATCAGAGCGGCGTTGATGCCCATTGAAGTCAGGTTCGAATGAGGATTGCTGGCTGGGCCGTTATACCGGCGGAGTTCCGACCCGCGCAAAGCGAATACCAACGAAATGGCCATGATCGCCGCCGGCTTGAGCGACGAGGAAAAACAGCAGGTTGCCGAATACTATTCGTCCATACCTTATCGAAAAATGGTACGCGTCATCGAAGCGGACGAAGCCCCTCAGGTACGCACCACAAGCAATGGCCTGATGTTGCACATCTCGGCTTATCTGGCGTCACTTGAGCCCTGATGAGCGCGGGCGAACGAACCTGGTACCGGCCGAATCCTTAGAGGGCACACTCGTTATCGATACGACGCACTTCAAACGTCAGTCGAATGGTCACGGCGGCTATCCGTCGGGGTCGAAGAAACATCTGATCGAGCGCTACCGTCTCAGCGAGGACGGGACTCACATCGCCATCGAGTTCACACTCGACGATCCAGAGTACTTGACAGGAACGCTCTCGCACACTTTCCAATGGCAGCATTCGCCACATATAACGCGCCTTCCCCATAGCTGCGACCCGGAATCGGCTCTGGGCTATATCGCAGACCTCGGGACGCGCGAGGACTAACCGCTTCATGCGGATTCCGGTACGATTTCGCCCGGAGTCGTCGAGTTGACCAACCCTACTGACCGAGGCGCCTACATCCTCTTGACGCTGAAACGTGTGCATGAACCGCGGGCCGAATCGTTCCGCTAACAACCCATCCCGCGTTGGGGATGCCCCGGCGGGCGGGGTAAACGCCGCGCCTGGGCGCGAGGTGCTTACCGGTTCGGTGGAGCGGGTGACCTTCCACAACCTCGACAACGGCTTCTGCGTGCTGCGCGTCAAGGCCCGGGGCCACCGCGACCGGGTCACGGTAGTGGGCCATGCCGCGATGATTGCGGCCGGCGAGTGGATCACCGCCTCGGGAGAATGGACCAACGATCGGACCCACGGTCTGCAATTCCGTACGCAGTTTCTGAAAGCCTCCGCCCCCTCGTCACTCGAGGGCATGGAGAAATATCTCGGCTCCGGCATGATTCGGGGCATCGGCCCGGTCTACGCGAAGCGCCTCATTCGGCTCTTCGGCAAGGACGTATTCGATGTCATCGAGGCCAGCCCGGAGCGTCTGCGCGAGGTGGAGGGTATCGGACCGAAGCGAGCCGAGCGGATCACCTCGGCGTGGGCCGATCAGAAAACGATCCGCGAGATCATGGTCTATCTGCACCAGCATGGCGTCGGCACGGCGCGAGCGGTGCGCATCTTCAAGACGTACGGCGCCGACGCCGTGCAGGTCATGAGCGAAAATCCCTACCGGCTGGCCCGCGACATCCGCGGCATCGGCTTTCGCACCGCCGATATCATCGCCGCGAAGCTCGGTATCGAAAAGACCGCCATGATCCGGATACGCGCCGGGATCTCGTTCGCGCTGGCCGAAGCCATGGGTAACGGCCACTGCGGGTTGCCTGCATCGGAACTGACGGCGCTCGCGGTGAAACTGCTTGAGGTACCCGAAACCCTGGTCGCGGCCGCCCTGGAGATGGAATTGGCCGCACAGACCGTGACCGCCGACAGCGTGGCGGCTACCCCATGCGTCTTTCTGAGCGGGCTGTATCGTGCGGAGAAGGCCATCGCCGCGCACCTTCATCGTTTGGCCGGCGGGCCTTTGCCCTGGGCTGAGATCGACGCGGACAAGGCGCTTCCCTGGGTCGAGGCGCGCACCGGCCTCACGCTTGCCGCAAGCCAAGCCGACGCGGTGCGCCTTGCGCTGCGCTCCAAGGCGACCGTGATCACCGGCGGTCCCGGCGTGGGCAAGACCACCATCGTCAATGGAATCCTGCGGATTCTCTCGGCCAAGGGCGTGAAACTGCTGCTGTGCGCGCCCACGGGCCGGGCGGCCAAGCGCATGTCCGAGGCCACGGGCCTGGAAGCCAAGACCATCCACCGCCTACTGGAGTTCGCTCCGCAAGTCCTCGGATTCCGCCGCAACGAGGACAATCCGCTCGACTGCGGCCTGCTCGTGGTCGACGAAACCTCCATGGTCGATGTGCTGTTGATGCAATCGCTGCTCAGGGCCGTGCCCGACCGCGCCGCCGTGCTGCTCGTCGGCGACATCGACCAGTTGCCCTCGGTCGGACCGGGCCAGGTGCTTGCCGATATCATCTGCTCCGGCGCCATTCCCGTGGTGCGCCTCACCGAAGTGTTCCGCCAGGCCGCGCAAAGCCGGATCGTCACCAACGCGCACCGCATCAACGCGGGCAAGATGCCGGATCTGACCGCCGGGGACGGCGGCAGCGACTTCTACTTCGTGCCGGCGGCGGATCCGGAACAGGCGGTGGCCCGCATCCTGACCCTGGTATGCGAGCGCATTCCGCGCCGCTTCGGCCTCGATCCGATCCACGACATCCAGGTGCTGTGCCCGATGAACCGCGCCGGCGTCGGCGCCCGATCGCTCAATATCGAGTTGCAGGCGGCGTTGAATCCCGCCGGCGAGGTGAAGGTCGAGCGCTTCGGCTGGACCTTCGCGCCGGGCGACAAGGTGATGCAGATCGAGAACGACTATGACAAGGATGTCTACAACGGCGACATCGGTTATGTGCAGGGCATCGACGCGGACGAGGGCGAACTGACCGCCAGGTTCGACGGCCGCCGCGTCGCCTACGGTTTCGGCGAACTGGATCGCCTGGTTCCCGCCTATGCGGCAACGATCCACAAGAGCCAGGGCTCCGAATATCCCGCCGTGGTCATACCGTTGCTGACGCAGCACTACGTCATGCTACAGCGCAACCTGCTGTACACCGGGATCACACGGGGCAAGCGGCTCGTCGTGCTGGTCGGACAACCCAAGGCCGTCGCCGTCGCGGTGAAGAACGTCTCCGGCCGGCGGCGCTGGTCCAAACTCGACGAATGGTTGGCCACGGAGGGTTGCCGATGATGCAGCCGGCAGTTCCAGGACTCGGGTGAGTTCAGTACCGGGGTCAATCCTGATCGTCACGCAGGAATGGAACGAAGCGCACAGGCAGGACATCGGTGATATCTGTCTCCCCCGGCCCGGTTTTTTCCAACACCTGCAAGGATTGAATGTCTCCCTGGGGGCCAACCGGAATGACCATGCGGCCGCCGGTTCGCAGTTGTTGTACGAGCGGTTCCGGAACCTCATCAGGCGCCGCCGTCACCAGGATGGCATCGAAGGGTGCGTGCTCGGGCCAGCCCTGGTACCCGTCGCCGATTCGCACGCTGACGTTGGTGTAGCCGAGTCGGTCGAGTGTTTCCGCGGCGCGTTGGCCCAGCGACTCGATGACACGGGTAGCGAAGCGGTACATGACCCCCATGGTAATCAGCCGAACGATCGTGCCGCCACCTTGCGTGGCTGAGGATTGAACGGCAAGATGGAGTCTCGCGCCGAGGGAAAGGCGGCGCATTGGAGTGAATTGCATGTCGAGGCGTCATTTTCTCAAGACCTCAGCCGCCCTTGGGGCGAGCGCCGCCGCGGGTAGCTTGCTTCCATCCGGTGCCCGGGCGCAGCGAGCCGATCGGACAAGCCGTCCCATTCGCATCATCATGTCCGGGTACGGTCCGCCCACGACCAGTTTCAGTCTCGCGCTCAAACGAATGGGCGATCGGCTCGAGTCCCGGTTCGGGGATGAAGTGGAGGTGCGCTACGTCTACAACATTCTTGATCTGGGTTACCGGGGTCTGGATATCCTTTGGCTGGTGGAGGAGGGCGTACTCACCCTGGGCTACCAGTCCAGCAGCTACCTGACGGACCGGGTTCCAGAGCTTGGCCTCGTGGATTTGCCGTTCCTGTTCCGGGATAACCTAAGCGCCCGTGCGGCCATGGATGGCGAATTGGGGCGGCTGCTGACCGCCGCGATCGAGGCGCGGACCGACTACCGGATACTCGGCTACTTCGAGAACGGCTTGCGCCACATCTCGAACCGGGTCCGGCCTGTACGCTCGCCGCAGGATCTTGAGGGGTTGGTCATGCGAGTGCTGCCCAGCCAGGTGCATCGCCGTACCTTTGAGTTGCTCGGCGCAGACCCGCAAATCCTGGATCTTTCCGAAGCCATCGAGCGAATCGCGGGAGGCACCCTGGATGCCCAGGAGAACCCGTTTGCGAACACCGTCACCTACGGCGTCCATAATTTTCACCAGCACCACACCGCCAGCAACCATTTCTATATTTCACGCCCGATCTTCGTGCACCGGCCCACATTTGACGCTTGGCCGGAAGAGTTGCAGATGGAACTGCGCTCGGCGGTAGCCGATGCGGTGGCTTTTCAGCGCAGCCTGAAGGACGGCGAGGAGACCGATGCAGCGGCAGCGATCAGGGAAGCGGGTGGAGAAATCCTTGAACTGACGTCCGCCGAGGTCGATGTATTTGTCGAGACCGTCCAGCCGATGTACGTCGAGGCCCAGACCCGGTACAGCCGCGAACTGCTCGACCTGGTCGGGCTCTAGCCAATATTGCGCCAGGCGATCGCAGCAGGAAATTGTTGGATATGAAGGCCAGGTCGGCAGCTTGCTTCGGAGTCCTCATCGGCGCGTTGTCGCTGGCGACGGTCGCGCTGGCCGACGATCAGGATCTTCTGGACGCGATTCGCTCGGGTGGGCATGTCGCGTTGATGCGTCATTCAATCGCGCCAGGGTCGGATGACCCGCCCAACTTTCAACTTGGTGACTGCTCGACCCAACGCAATCTCTCGGCCGGCGGGCGAGCCCAGGCGGTTGCGATCGGTGAGCGGCTCAGGGACGCTGGAATCGACAACGCGCGAGTCGCCTCCAGCCAGTGGTGCCGTTGCCTGGACACCGCGCGACTGCTGGCGATCGGCGACTTGGAAGAGCTTCCCGCCCTGAACTCGCTTCTCGGTTACCCGGGGCGCGGCGGGCAGATGACCGAGGACTTGCGAAATTGGATCTACGAGCAGGATCTCAGCGAACCGGTGGTCCTCGTCACCCACCAGGTGAATATCTCGCGGTTGCTGGGCGCTCCGGCGCGGGAGGGCGAGATATTGGTCGTGCGCGCGGGCGCGGACGGCGAGTTGAGTTTGATCGGGTCGCTGGCACCGTAGCCCGCGATCGACCTCGGAACGGAGCCATATTTCCGCATGACTAACCAGGAGTCAGCGCACGGACCATCCGGCCGTACCGGCAACCGTATCCTGTCCAGGGTGATATTGGGCGGGTTCCTGGCTCTGACGGTCGCCGTAGTCGGGCTTGGGGTGTTGCTTGTCGACCGGGAATTGGACGGCTCTGCGCAGGATCCCGCGGCACTTCCAGCGGATGGCTCGCCGCCGGCACCACCCCCGGAAACGACCCCGACCGGGACGCAGGTCACGGGTGGTGCGACGCAACTGCCTCCCGGCGCAAACTCCGGCTGGCAGCCCGTGGATGCCGGCTCGATCGATCCGGCGCGCATTCCGTCTTACAAGGAGACCGTCGAGAACGCGGTACTGGTCGAGTTATCGCCGTCGATGTGGTCGTGGAGCGCCGGGGAGCAGATCACTCTTTCCGTACCCCAGATCGGTATGACCTACACTCCCGTGATCGATCGGGTCGAGATTTCGCTGGGCTCCAACCGCTCCTACGTCGGCCGACTGATCGAGGGGGAATTTCCATACTCATTCGTGATCACGGTAGGTGAGCGCAACGCCTTCGCCAACCTGAGCACGCCACAGGGATCGTTTGAACTCGTCGGAAATACCCAACTTGCATGGTTGATGCCCACCGCGAACATGGATCGGCACGTCGACTACAGCCAGCCGGACTACTTCATCCCCGAGCAAGAATCCGATTTTCGTTAATCCGGCGCGGCACCCAGAAAATCGAGCACGAGCCCGTTCAATTCGTCCGGGTACTCCACCAACATGAGATGTCCGCCTAGGACTTCAACACGGGCGGTCGGCTGGTGAGTACGGATCCAGCGTTGTGCTGCTTCCGCCCAATCCTTGCGCACGACCTGCATGACCGGGACGCGATTCGCGGCCTCTGCCGCGACGACGGTGAAATCCTGGCGAGTCGCATCCTCAAGCAGCGCCGCGGCGCGGGCGGAGGGCAGGGCCGATGCGGTCTCGGCTAACCGATCGAGCAGATCGCCTGGCGCCTCGCCTTCGAATCCCGCCGCCATGTATTCCCGAACGAAGGGCAGGTACGCTTCGCTGTCGACTACGCCGATGAGTCCGGCGATCTCCTCGGCGTCGCCCTCGCCCCAATCTTCCTCGTGCTCCTTGACGATGCGCATGGACTCGTCGACCAGGACCAGCGAACGTACGCGATCGGTCCCGTAGCTTTCAATGTAGGCAAGAATGTCGTAAACGCCAAGCGACCATCCGAGCAGCGAAGCGGATTCGACTTCCATCGCATTGAGTACGTCATGCAAGTCGTGGCCGCGTTGCGTGTAGTCGTTTCCCGAGTCGCTTTGTTCGGAACGCCCCTGGGAGCGCGGATCGTAGGCGATGACGCGATAGTGATCCGCCAACACCGGGATATTCCGGTCAAATATTTCCGTGGAACAGGCCCAGCCGGGAGTCAACACCAGGGCTTTGCCGCTTCCGATCGCCTCCACATAGAGCCGCTGCTGCTGGAAGAACGAGAGCAGGCAGGCCACGAGGTACAGTTCAAGGTGGCTCTGTTGCGTGACCTGATCGAGATTGAGGATCTGGTAATCCTTGCCGAAACCGTCGGCGTAGAAATAGCGGTAGGAGTAATCGCACAGCGTGCTCTTGGCATATAGCTCGGTGAGCTGCTGATTGCCCTTGACCGCCTGCCCGAATGTGGCCGAATACTCGAAGGAAAATCCTTTTTCACACAGCGCGTTGCGAGCACGCATCCATGTGCCTTCCTTCCCTGCACTCGCCCCGCGGTGCCCCTCATCCACAAGTACCAGGTTGTTGCCTTCGAAGGCGTCAATGGCAACGGTCTTGTCGCCCATTTCGTCGCGCAGTCGGGTCACTTCAATAATCTCGACCGCCTGTCCGCTGAACAGCCCAGGACCGTCCTTGTTGAACAGTTCAGCAGCGATGCCGGCGGCCTCAAACTCGCGTAGATGCTGCTGCGAGAGCCCTTCGTTGGGCGTAAGCAGAAGGATTCGGTTCAGCTCGCGCCCCCGCCCGTGCCGACCCAAGGCGTGCCGATACTGCAGGATGTTGACGTGCATTAGCAGCGTCTTGCCGCTGCCGGTGGGCATCCAGAAGGCAAGCTTGTTGAGCTGCGGCCAAGCCTCCACGGATTCGTCGAATGCGGCGATCTGGTCAGCCTCCGACTGGTTTGCGTTGCAGGTGGTCACCTGTACGTTCAGCTCCACGAGCAACGCCCTGGAATCGCGGAAGTAGCGGTCGAGGTATATCTCGCTGAAGAGCAGAGCCAAGTATTGGAAGTACTTCCAAACGATCGGTTCCTCGCCGCGGGTGATCCGCCGGTCGTTTACCTGTTGCGTGTGCCTGACGATGTTTTGGTCGTACTCCAGCAACAGCTCAGTGGGCAACTCCGAAAGGTTGAAAAGCTGTGATGTGAGTGCGTGATGGAAGTGGTGAATGTTGTTCTCGTCCAGCCCCTCCAGCGTCTCGTTTTGCAGATGCTTGGCCAGTTCCTCAAAGCGCTTTGCGTTGAAGAGTGAGAGCAGCCACTGATTGAAAATCAGCTTATGGACGAACGGGACCTGCGGCTGCCGGGCGGTCCTGCGGGACCGCCCGGTCCGCGTAGAACGAGGTTCCGTCCCTTGACGGCCACGACGCATTAACGATTTACCGCCGTTTCGTCGCTCACTGGTGCTACACAAGCAACGTTGGCGTTCATTTTAGAGTGAAAAGTGATCGGCAAACCAGGTTGTATCGAATCCATGAGCATCAAAGCACCTCCCGCCCCTCGACGATGGCCAACAACGCCGGGAAGACCAGGATTCTTGCTCGACGGCCTCGAGCGGCCGACAATACCCTCAACACGTTGCCATCCAGCAATACATTGAGAAACCGTCTGGCTGTCGGCACCGGAATCAATGCCAATTTAAGAAAGTTCGAACTGCTGAAGATGGGGCGTTCGAATATCCAATCGAGGGCGCGAATAGCGTACTGGGACCGGGTCATCTCCGGAACGCGGTGTTTCATTTCCTCATAGAGTGCAAGGATCGCCTGCGCCTTGGCCAGATTGTCCTCGGCCTGGGCGCGGATCGCCCCAAGAAAGAAGCGGCACCATCCTGTCCAGTCGTCAGCCCGTCGTTGAAGTGCGTGTTGTTCTGTTCCAGCGAACGGCTGACCGTCGCCTGCGCGTGGCGCCGGGATTCGTCGTAGAGGCGCTGCGTTACCGCTGCATTACCGCTGCAGGGACCAGATCTTTGCCGTTTCCCTCACTCCCGTTGGCAGCGCGGCGCGTCAGGTCGTGTGCGTAGTACTTGGCTTGGTGAGGAGTGAGCGATAGCTGCATCGCAGCACTCAGGGATCGATCGCGTAGGGCGGATTGGGAATGTTTATCTTCCCTGTCGATCGATACCAAGTGCTCATCCTTTAGCACGCGAGTCAGAAAAGCGCTGCCGGCTGCTTACCTGTCGGCGCCACCGTGCCCATTCCGGGCATGCTACTACCCGTTTTGGGCGGGATGCAATGGCATCATGGGCCTGATTCGGATACGCATGCTCTTTCGTGCAGCAGCGACATGATCTCCGCGCCGAGAGCGGCGATCTGCGACGTTTCCAATATCATCGCCAGTTCCTCAAGTACTGCCGCCGAAAAGAAATCGACTGACCATTTCCGGTTTCCTTGTTCTAGTTTGGCTCGATGCGAAACTCGCTGGGATGCGGCGGCACTACGGCCCGCTCCTCCGGTGGATCAAGCTGCGGGATCCAGTCATACGGCACACGTAAGGCACGATAGATGTTTTGCCGTGTCGCATCGGATTCGTAGAAGAAGGGGTTGATGTACTCCCAGACGATCTCGTGGTCCGCCGTGACCTCAAACGCTCGCCCGGGCGCGCCTTCGGTAATCAGGGTATTGCCGTTGGGCAGGCGTTGCGCCGCACTGACGTTCCGACTGAAGAAACGGAAACTGCCATGACCGGAAATCGAATACTCCCAGACGGTCTCCATCGTAACCGGGTTGATCTCGAGCACCCTTGAGCTGTGCCTTTCGACAATGTTTCGACCGTTCGGGGCAGCCGGAGTCGGTTCGCCGTAGCCGGCCGCGCCGCCGTTGTCGAACACCATGACATGGCCCGCGCCAGGCAGACCCGCGGGGATAATATGAGGATGGTGCTGGCCGATGACCTGGCCAATCTCACGTAGCGCCTCGGTCTCCCGATAGTCGGGGCCCATCCGCCAGACGATCTCGCCACTGCGGGCGATGATGCCGACGATATTGGCGTGGCGACCGGAGAAGATCACGTTGTCCGGATGAAAGCGCTCGTCGCCCTCGTCGTGCCACCGGTTGGGTCCAAGGTAGGTTGCAGCGTTGATGTGCAGCCAGTCATAGCTCTGACCTCGGGCGCCCCGCTGGGCGCGAATCGCGCCTCGAGCCGCATCGGAAAACCCCATCTCGTCGATATGATCGCTGGCCAGCCAGTCCCAGAGCACCTCGCCGTCCCAGGACACCTCGAGAATGCGGTCGTCGCTGAGAAGCCTGTCGCTGATCTCCGCCACCGATACATTCTTGCGCGCGAGAATGAGTGTCCGGCCACCGGTGATGGCGGGGCGGCTCTCGGGGGCGTAGTAACCCGCGGGCAAACCCTCGCGCTGCCAGTCATGATGCATTCGCGCGGACCAGGCGATGCTCCCGTCTTCGGCCTCCATCTGCTCCGTTTTATTGAAGCTCCAGATGACATTGCCGTCCCAGTCCTTCTGAACGAGTTCGGACCCATCATTTCCGTCAGGAGAATCCTCAGCTGCCGCGCCTACGATGTGCCCGCCCGGCAAGATCCTGCCCAGCCCCACGATGTCGGTCCACCGCCTGACGATGTTGCCGTTCATGTCGATCAACACGACCCCCTTGTCGTCGGGGGTCCGATACACCGTGTACCCGTTCCATGCCCTGTCCGGGTTGTAGATCGTCGTGCCCGTAGGGTAGACCGATGGAAACGCGTGAGAGTCCGCGGAAACCATCCCAACCAGGAACACCCATGACAATGGGGCCAGCCAATTTTTTGTTCGATTCATGTCGTTTCCTCTAACTCGTTCAATTCTGCGGCCCGGGTCGTCTTCGGGCAGACGATTTGCCCACGGGTCGCGCCCTGATTCGGACAGTCTCGGTCATCCTTCCCGGGGTCTGTCCGGGTGGACACAGTCATACTCGGCAACGGGATCGCTTGTGACGCCCCGACGCAGATTTCCTGTCACCACTTCGGTGAAATACGCCGCATCGTCGGCTACCCAGGACACCTCGATTACCTGGCCGTCGTCGCTCGCGGTCAGACGCTCCACCGTGTGCAACTGGTTACTGTGGGGCAGCCCGGGAAACTGGTAGAGCACGCCCGCCTCATAGCCGACGGTATCGATCGCGAGCGTGCTTCCTTCATACCAGCCGATGGAGTGTCCGAGCGCAGTGTGGGTGAGGTCCCGGGGATGCTCATGCCGATCGAGGTGCACGGTCCGTCGGGCATCCATGAACTCATGACGAATCAGCACGACATCTTCTTCCTCTCGTATCTCCATGGGGCTGCCGTGGCCCCATAAGCGCGCAATGCTGATGGGTTTACACTGCAGGCTTGGGTCGTCCGTGATTGGGTCATACGCTTCCAGTGCGCGGCGACCTGCGTCGGACAGGACCGCCGCGCGGCGATTCGGCTCGCCCGGTAACGGCGGACCGCCGCCACCCCCCGGGTTCTCCCGTATGACCGCTCCCCAGATGCCACTGATACTTTGAAGGCCACCGTCGACCACGCGCGCTTCGCCTGCCGAGTCAGGTCCATCGGCGAGGGTCCCTTCCGGGAATCGCTCGACTCGCGCTATCCGCGTGCCGTCCTCCAGAACGCCAGAGATGTAGAAGCATTCGTTCTCGTTTCGTCTTGGGGGATTAGCGGTGATGACGATGCGCTGCCCAGGCTGAAACACGTCGTTCGTCCAACCGTACCGAGTTGCGGCCGCCGCATTGATGAGATCGCAATTCCACGTCACGGTATTGCCATCGTCATCGGTGACATCCACGAACAGGCGTGAGTGAGGATTGACGAACTGGTATTCCTTGACGACTCCCTCGATGGCGATCTCGACATCGGGGTCAAAATGCCAGGTTCTCGAATGGTGCCCGTAGGCCGTGCCGGCGAGCCCGGCAGTTGCCAACAAACATGAAATAGCCCTTTTCATCTCCTCATTCTACAAGCCGTTTCAATCGGTGGACGCATACCTCAAGCAACATTCTGTAGCATAAACCACTGTCCGTTTGCTTGCCTCCCGGCACGATTGTAGTCTTGGGATTGTTGCCGGCTGGAGATCTCCTGATGAAACCTCGTGTACGCAAATCGTTGAGTGCCTGCCTGCTCGCAGCCATGGTTCTGCTTTCCGGTAGGGCAGTCGCGCAGAATGTCGTGTTCATTCTCTCCGACGACCAGGGCTGGACCGGTTCGTCGCTGCAAATGGACAGCCGAGTCCCCGATTCGTCAAGCGATCTGTATCGCACGCCAAATATCGAGCGCCTCGCCACCCAGGGCATGAGATTCTCGAATGCGTATTCGCCGGCGCCCAATTGCTCGCCAACACGCATGAGCATCCAAACGGGGAAGACTGCCGCGAGGCTTGGCGCCACGGACATCATCGATGTCGTTCCCGACGAGAACGGGCGGGCTGGGATTCAGGTCTTCTACGACAACATGTACGTGAACAAGCCCTTGATCGTGCCGCTGCCGGTCAGTGATCTCGCCGACGACGAGGTCACCATCGCGGTAATTACAAGCTGATTTGGGAGTTGGATTCGCAGCGGACCTATCTGTTCGATCTGGAGGGGGATCTCAGCGAAACCAACGACTTGTCGCGCTTCCGCCCGGAAATCGCCGATTCGATGTTCAATGAGTTGCAGGAGTACCTGGAGCGCGTCGGGACAAAGCTTCCCACACCCAATCCGGACTACGATCCGTCGAAGGACGGCGCGTTGCTGTCGCTGACCGGGGTGAATTAGTCCCGTCAACGGAGACGATTCAGGTCGTCGGCAGTTGCTTGGGCTGCCGCTGTTCAGGGATTCGCGTTTTAAGGCAATTCGTAGCCCGCCTCGGCGATGATTCGCTGCGCTTCGGACGCTCGCAAGAAATTCATGAAGGCCAGTGCGGCCGGATTGTCGCGCCCGCGGGTCAACAGGATTGCGTCCTGGCGGATGGGCTCGTGATGCTCGGGTGGGACCGGTACGTGCGCGGCGGTGCCGGAGTAGGCGACAGCGGCGGAGAGGGCGACCAGCCCCAGTTCTGCGTTACGCGTTTCCACCATCGCAAACGCCTGTCCGACATTCTCCCCGAACACGAGCTTCGACTGCAGCGACTCCCACAGTCCCATGGATTGCAGCGTTTCCCTGGCCGCCACGCCGTAAGGGGCGACCCTTGGATTGGCGATGGCAAGGTGGCGAAACTCAGCGTTTTCAAGAGCGTGAACCGCCAGGTTCTCGGTAAGCTGAGGGTCCCGTGTCCAGACGGCCAGCCGACCGAGCGCATATGTGAATGGAGCGTCTCCGAGGCCTGCCTGGGCGAGTTGTTCGGGCCGCGCCCGATCGGCCGCGAGAAGCACATCGTAGGGTGCGCCGTTAACAATCTGCGCGTACAGTTGACCGGTAGATCCCCCGACTGCCGTCAGTTCGTGTTTACCATCGGCCTCGAAGATCGCCTCCAGTTCGGCCATGGGCCAGGCAAAGTTTGCGGCAACCGCCACCGTGGCGTATTCGGCCTTAACGCTGGAATTCTGGCACAGCGCGAGCAGCGCAAAGACAAGGTATCTCATGTGACCTCCACGGAAAACATTGTATGGGTTGTAGGTTGGTGGTGGCCAATGGTTATGAGCCGGCATCCCGTCTCAGTAACCACATAGGTACTTCTCTGGATACGTGGCGCCTCATTACCAGGAAAAGGCGGTGAAAGCGGCGAAACAGGGCAAAAGCCTGAATGTCTACTGTGCCGAGGCGCTACAAGCCGAGATCGGTCGCTAGCTTCCGCGTCCGGCGCCTCAAACCATTCCGTACTGAGGCGCCGGAAGACGAGAATGACTATAGGGCGCTACTTCGCCAGCGGATCAGGCCTCACCTGGAAGTGCACCACCAGCGGCCGCGATCCTTTTCCGGTCTCCATGAGCCAGGGTGTGCGGTCACCGCTCGAGACCCACAACCCACGGCCCTTCCAGCCGGCGCCGGGGTCGTCTATCCGGCCCTCGAAACCCTTGCTGTAGAAACCCATGGGGTAGGGGATGCGCATGGTGACGAAGTCTCCGTCGACAAATGCGTGAACGCCGTCGTACAGGTTCGCCGTGGCGATGGGCGTATTGTCTCCGAGCCCGGATGAGTTATGTTGATCCACCCAGGTGTAGTAGCTGGACTCAACGCTGAATTCCGGTAGTTCGGGGAAGCCCGGGCCGGGAAAGCGGTGGAAGGTCCAACCCTCGGGGCAGTGGTCGCCGGTGGCCGTGGGCCCGTTCAGCGGACCCTGGCACTTGCCGCGGTCGAATTCTCCCAGGTGGCCGCTGCCGAGCGACACCCATACAACACCGTTGCGATCGATGTCCGCGCCTCGGGAGGAGAAGCCGGGCAGGGGAATGTTATATAGCTCCGCCAGCGAGGTGGATGGCGGGTTGTCTCCCGGGTCCAGCCGGACGACGGCGCCTGGGAAGCTGAAGCTCCAGGACCCCCAAACCGACCCATCGGCCGGATTCGGCATGACCGCGTAAAAGCGGGCCGGAATGCGGGTATCGAGTTCCGGATTCGCGGGCTCGCCAGGTTCTACCCAGTCGTCCTGATGGCCATTGCCGTTGGTATCGAGGATCGCCGGCGCCCAACCCTGAGAGGCAACGTAATCCCCGGTCTCGTTGAATAGTTTCGTGTCCAGCCAGCCCACCACGTCGCCGCCGCCGCTGGTCCACAGTGTATTGTCGTCGTCATACGCGAACTGCAGGTGATGGGTCGAGAAGCAGGTGTCGATGGGCGTGTACTCGCCGCTTTCCTGATCGTATACGGCCAGATGACGGTTGGTACGCGTGGTCGGGAACAACTTGGCCGACGGATGTTCTGAATCTTCACGGCAAAAGTCAGGATTGTTGGGACCGCGAACGCGGGCCGTGTACCAGACGCGCCCGTCTTGGTCGAGCATGGGATTGTGCGCGTTCGCCTGACTGTCCCAGATCCTTTCCTCGCCCCAGTACGGCGATGGCTGGCCGATGGGATCGCTGTTGGTGGTCGGCGTGTCGGGATCCAGCACCTGCGCCCGGAAGGTGGTGTCCGTATTGGTCATCGGGTCGAGGATCGGAAAGTTGTCGGTACTCAGTTCCGGCGCTCCGAAAATTTTTCCGTAGGCATTGACCGTGGGATCCCGCCGGTCGGTGGTGGAAAGGTCGTGCAGGTAGGACTTCGGATCGGCCCAATCCCGCACGGTGGCAACCACGTTGCGTTCGACCCCTTGCGGACGCTCGGGATGAAGGCAGGCGTCTCGCCGGCGGCGACGCGGTCGGTCCAGTCCGCCAGGTACTTGAAGGGCACACCGGCCAGCCTGGATGCCAGCGGTTCGATCATCTGCCGGGCGGCCTGACCGGACTGCACGCGGCGAATCCAGCGTTGCTCGGAAGACTCGATGTCATGGAATTCTTCCGGGAAGGTTCGCGTGGACAGTTGCCCCAACTGATGACAGCCCACGCAGGACTGGTTCTTCATCGTGCCCAGGTATTCGTTCAAGCCGCCGGGCAGGTGGGCCACTTCGCTTTCGTCCGGGAGGTGCATCATGGCGTACCAGGCGATCGCCGGATAAACCTTGGCGGCTTCGGCGGCGTCGGCCGCTGCCTTGGCGGTCAGGTCGAGCGCATCGCCGGGTCGCGCGGCCACTTTATCCGAATCCGCAAGACCGTAGCCTCGCACCCAGACCTGGTAGTCGGCGTCCGGAAGGTCCGGCACGACGTAGCGGCCATTGTCATCGGTAACGACGATCTTGGCATAGCGTGTCTGGAAGTCGTCCGATTCGGCGATGACCCATACACCGGCTTCGGGGCCGGCCTCACTGGTGACGACACCGCCAATGTCGTCGGAATCGATCTCAACCCCTTGTCCGTAGGCGGTTACCGCGCACAGGGCCGCGGCCGGAAAAACCGCCAGAATGATTCGCCATGATCCACTTTCAGTTCGCATGCTGTTTCTCCTTTGCCTCAGGGCCAGACATGACTCTATATATTAATTATTTACAAACGCTTCTTCGCGTTACTTCGAATATGTAGTTACCGGGCATCGTCTAACAAGACGATGCTTGTTTTCTCCAAGGCTAGCCTTCGATACGCAACAACTCCATCAGGTTTCCACCGACGATGGCCGCTTTATCCGCGTCACTCAAATAGGACGCCTCCAGAATCAGGTCCAGCGTATCGGGCCAGTTGAACGGCACGTCGGTACCGTAGACGATCTGGCTCGCGCCGACCTCATCGACCAGGTGGCTCAAGCCCGCGTGGGAGAACACCATGCTGTCGACGAGAATCTGGTCCCGCAAATATTCGCTCGGCTGCCGGGTGCTCAGGCAATCCGCGCTGTTTCGTACCTCGCAGGCCACTTCGGTCCGTCCCAGGTAAGAGGGCAGGTAGCCACCGCCATGCGCCCCGATCACTTTCAGCCCGGGGAACTTGTCAAGCGTCCCGTCGAACATCAACCGGGTCAGAAAATGGGCGGTCTCCAGTGGGTTTCCGATGATGTTGCCGAGATCGCCGCGGCCCTCGAGGGCGTCGTCGCGAATCAGATTGTCGGCGCCGCCTGGATGCATGAAGATCGGCGCGCCCAGTTCCTCGGCCTTGGCCCAGAAGGGATCGAAGCGGGGATCGGAGAGATTCTCGCCGTTGCAGTGTCCACCCACGGACGCCCCCCGATGACCCAGTTCATTGACGGCGTATTCCAACTGCTCCGCGGCAAGCTCCGGGTGTTGCAGCGACGGTGAGGTCAGGGCGACGAATCGATCGGGATGTTCGTTGACCCAGGCCGCGAGACCCTCATCCTGCATCCGCACGATATCCGCGGCGAGATCCGGGTCGGCGCCGTACCACCAGTAGCGGTTGACGCTGAGCGCCTGGTAGTCGATTCCGCGCTCGTTCATGACCTCGATGCGACCCGGGCCGAGCGTCTGCGCCCCGGAAAATCCGACATCCGCGAAGTCAGTGTTGCTCAGTATTTCCGAGACCTCGGGGAAGACGCAGTGCGCGTGAATGTCCACGGTAGTGGCGCGTTGCGCGCCGATGAACACTTCCCGCCGAGCCGCCTGACCGAACGCGCGTCCGAACGGCGCCAGGAGCAACGCTCCCGATGCGCCTCCCACGGTCTTCAGGAAGTTTCTGCGATCAGGCACGGCATCCTCCTCAATATATTGTTGATCGCGGCCGAAGCGGTTCAATATGGGGTCGCGTATTGTTCGCCAATTGTACCTACGAAAGTATACCGCGTGGCGTAACTTCCCGGGCGCAAGGGCGAACCCGAATCCTTAAGTTATTGTAATGTCGCACGATCTGTCTGGCACGACGCCGCAATTTTCACTAGTGTTGGTGGCAATTGGGTCCAAGGCGCAAAAAGTACATCCTGTTGAGCGCCGGCCAGCAGAACCAGGGAACAGGCATGCGTATCTTGGTGGTAGAAGATGACGCGACGATGGCACAGCATATCGTGCGCGGGTTGTCCAAGGCCGGCCACCGTGTCGACCATGTCAGCGATGGCCGCGACATGCTGCGCGCGGCTGCCGATGACGCGCTGGATATGCTGGTCGTGGACCGCATGCTGCCGGGTATGGACGGCTTGAGCGCCATTCAGGCCGTGCGCGCTGCCGGCAACCAGACACCCGTGTTGATTCTCAGCGCGTTGGGCGAGGTGGACGACCGGGTCCACGGCCTGAAGGCAGGTGGAGATGACTACCTGGTCAAGCCCTTCGCTTTTTCCGAGTTGATTGCCCGGATCGAAGCCCTCGCGCGTCGCGTCGCGAGCCGGAACATCACGACCTCGCTGAAGGTCGACGGTCTGACCATGGACCTGTTGTCGAGAAAGGTGATCCGGGACGGTGTCGAGATCGACCTCAAGCCCCGCGAGTTCCAGCTTCTCGAGAACCTGATGCGCAACGCGGGTCACGTGGTGACCCGTGCCATGCTGTTGGAAGCGGTATGGCACTATCACTTCGACCCGCAGACCAATGTGATTGACGTGCATATCAGCCGGCTTCGCCAAAAGCTCGATAAGGATTTCGATGAGCCATTGATCCACACGGTCCGCGGTATCGGTTATGTACTGGGCGAATCTGAATAGCGTCTCGCGCAGTACCACGTTCCACCTGGGTCTGTGGTTCATGATCCTGTTTTCGGCCTCGTTCCTGGTGCTTGGCGGATTCATCTACCGGCAGACCCTGGTATTCATGGAGCAGGAACTGCGCAGCGCCATCGACCTGGAGCTGAGCCAGTCCCGGGTGTTCTATCTTGAGAACGGCGAGGAACGATTCGTCGCCGAGATCGGCGCGCAGGCAGAGCGGGATCCGTCGGGGATCTACATTCTTCTGGACGACAATTGCCAGCCCATGGCCGGCGCGTACCAGCGCCTGGATGATGACGAGTCGATCGTGGACCTGTGCACCCAAGCCCCCGACACCGACGGCTGGGTCAGGTTCGAACTGCAGATCCAGCGCGGCTTCCGCGACGAAATCCCGGAGTGGGATGACGATGTCTATGCGCGGGTCGTGCCGCTCTCCCCCAAGCATCAGTTGATGTACGGCCGTATGGGGGGCATCATCGACTCGGCGCGTGAGGTGATGCGTTCGGCCATGACCTGGGGGCTGGTGGCGATGGCCTTGCTGGCCGTTCTCGGCAGCTACCTGATGGCCGGCAGCATTACCGGCCGGCTCGAGCAAATCAACCGCATCAGCCGGGAAATTCGACACGGCGATCTGGCGCGGCGCATGCCGCAAAGCCGCGGCGGCGACGAGTTCGACCGCCTGGCCGGCAACCTGAACGACATGCTGGATCAGATCCAGTCCCTGATGGAGGGGGTACGTTCGGTTTCCGACGCCATCGCCCATGATCTGCGGACTTCGTTGGGGCGCTTGCGCAGCCGATTGGAACGGCTGCGCGACACGCGGGGCGATGAGCTTGAAGCCAGCATCGAACGGTCCATCGCCGAGGCCGACAGCATGCTCGGCACGTTCAACGCGCTGCTGCGGATCGCGCAACTGGAAGCCGGCAGCCGCCGTACGGACTTCAATGAAGTCGAACTGCATGAGTTGGTAGCCGACATCGCCGACCTGTACGAACCGGTGGCGCAGGACAGGAACGTGGACCTCACGCTGCAACGAAACGCCCCGGTTACGGTTTACGGTGATCGCGACTTGCTGTTTCAGGCGATCTCCAACTTGGTGGATAACGCCGTCAAATACACGCCGGAAGGCGGGCGCGTGCAAATGGAACTGAGTCGTCGTGCGCACGGCGCGCGCCTTGTGATCACCGATTCCGGACCGGGCATCCCGGCGGACGAAAGGCACCGCGTATTCGAACGTTTCTACCGATTGGAAGCGCACCGCGATGCCGCGGGTAACGGGCTCGGACTGAGTCTCGTGGCAGCCGTCGCGAAGCTCCACGACACGCGCATCGAACTCGACGACAGTGACCCGGGACTACGCGTTCTCTGGGATCTGCCGCGTGTTAGACTCGCTTGACCGTTTTTGCAGGGATGGAGAAATAGATGCAGCAGGCAGTTTCGAGCTACGTACCGGTTGCGGCGCTCGGTGTAGAGCCCCGGTCGACATTCATATGGCGGACGTATGGGCACGTGGCGATGGCGATACTCGCCTTCGGCGCCATCGAAGTCTATCTGTTCGATTCCGGGTTGGCGTCCGCTATCGTCCCGTGGATGCTCGGGTTCAACTGGCTGCTCATTCTCGGCGCGTTCATGGTGGTCGGGTGGTTGGCCAGCCGTGTGGCGCACCAGGTCGAATCGAAGCCCATGCAGTACCTGGCCCTGGGCGGATTCGTCGTTGCCGAGGCGATCATCTTTCTGCCGTTGCTGTTCGTCGCCATGGCTAAAGAGCCAACCATCATCGAAAGCGCGGCGGGCGTCACGCTGCTCGGCGTCGGCGGACTAACCGCGGTGGCGTTGATCACCCGCAAGGACTTTTCGTTTCTCCGCGGCATGCTCGTTTGGGGCGGCATCCTCGCGCTGGTGGCGATCGTCTCCGGCGTGCTCTTCGGGCTGCAGCTGGGAACGTGGTTCTCGGTGGCGATGATCGGATTCGCCGGTGCCGCGGTGCTCTACGACACGTCGAATGTCTTGCACCACTATCCGGAGGATCGATACGTGGCGGCCGCTTTGGAACTGTTTGCGTCGATCGCGCTGATGTTCTGGTACGTACTGCAGCTTTTTCTGTCACGAGATTAAGTTTCGTGCGTCTGGTGTTCGATCAGACTGCACGGCACGGAATCGCAACAACCAAGGAGAACCAACCGATGAAAACAACACTTTGCGCCCTGACGGTCGCGCTCATGGCGCTCGCGGGTTCCCAAGCCTCGCTCGCACAGGACATGAGCTTCTTTATCACCAGCGAAAGTCTCGGTAATGGCGGCGACCTGGGCGGACTCGAGGGGGCCGATGCCCATTGCCAGGCGCTCGCGGAGTCGGCCGACGCCGGCGACAAGGACTGGCGCGCCTATCTCGCAACCGAGACCGAAGGCGGCCGCGGAGCCGATGCTCGCGGCCGGATCGGCGACGGTCCCTGGCACAATGCCAATGGCGACCTGATCGCGGAGAACCTCGATCAGTTGCACGTCAATGCCAACATTTTCGCCAGCACCGGACTGGATGAGAACGGGGACCGGGTCAACGCCCGCGGCGACCAGCCGAACATGCACGATATCCTCACCGGAGCTTTCGCGGACGGAACAGCGTACTTCCCCGACGACCAGGACCATACTTGCAGCAACTGGACGAGTAGCGGCGAAGGCAGTGCCCAGGTGGGGCATCACGACCGCAACGGTGGCGGCAACACATCCTGGAATTCGGCGCATCCCTCGCGTAGTTGCTCCCAGGCCGACCTTCAGGCCACGGGTGGAAACGGGCTGCTCTACTGTTTCGCAGCCGACTAGGACGCAATCTCGGCGTCAGCTCGAAGCGGGCGCGCTTCGGGCGCTACGAACGGGATCAGCCGAAGCGATCGCGGTCGTGCGGCGCCCCGAAGTCGATATCGGGGCCCGCCGGGACGATGCGGGTGGGATTGATCGATTCATGACTGCCGTAATAGTGCGCCTTGATATGATCGAGGCGCACCGTTTCGGCGACGCCCGGCTGCTGGTATAGATCCCGCGTGTAGGCGGCCAGGTTGGGGTAGTCCGCGATCCGTTTCAGGTTGCACTTGAAGTGTCCCACGTAGACCGGATCGAATCGGAACAACGTGGTTACCAGGCGCCAGTCTGCTTCGCAGGTCGTCTCCCCGGTGAGGTAACGCTGCCGGGAGAGGCGGTCCTCCAGCCAATCCAGCGACTCGAATAGCGGTACGAACGCTTCCTCGTAGGCTTCCTGGGTGGTCGCAAACCCGGCCCGGTAAACCCCGTTGTTGACGGTGCGATAGACGCGTTCATTGATGTCGTCGATCTGCTCGCGCAAGGGTTCAGGGTAATAGTCGCCCGGTCGGGCGCCGACATCGTCGAACGCGCTGTTGAACATGCGGATGATTTCCGAGGATTCGTTGGAGACGATCGTGCGGCGCTGCTTGTCCCACAGCACGGGCACGGTGACCCGCCCGGTGTAGTCCGGGTCGGCCGCGGTGTAGACCTGGTGCAGGAATTCCGCCTGATTGACGCTATCCGGAATCTCGGATTCGGCGAATGTCCACCCGGACTCGCCCATGAACCAATGGACCACGGAGAGTGAGATCATGCCGTCGAGGCCCTTCAGGGCACGGAAGATGAGGGTGCGGTGGGCCCACGGGCAGGCGTAGGAAACGTAGAGGTGGTAGCGGCCGGCTTTAGCTTCGAAGCCACCCGCGCCGCTCGGCCCCGGCGAGCCGTCGGCGGTTACCCAATTCCTGAACTGGGCGTCCTTGCGAACGAATCGCCCCTTGCCGATTCCGGTGTCGTACCAACGATCCTGCCACTGCCCGTCGACGAGAAGTCCCATGTTCGCCCCTGGTTTTGCCGCCATGTGTGGCGGCAATGATAGCGGCGGCGGAATCCCAGGCAACCCCCACGCTGGTTTGGACCCGCTCCGTCTGTACAATGGGGTGCTTTGATAACGCTCGCAGAACCGCCGGAGAACCCACCATGCGCAACCGACCATCGACCTTCCGCCGCATCGACGGCTCAACACGGTTACTGATTACCGGTCTCCTGCTTCTGCCCGGGTTCGCGGCCGCCCAGAGTTTTACCCACGTGCATCTGCGGGTTCCCGACACCGACGGCGTGCCGGCCGAATAACGACGTAGCGGTGGAGCAGCGCATCAGCTTCGAGTCCTCCGGGGGGCTCGAACTCACCGGTACGGTCAATATTCCGGACGATCTCAAGCCCGGCGAAAAGCGCCCGGGATTCATTGTCCTGCACGGCTTTGGCAGCAACAGTAACGCCGGCAATACAGTAGCGCCCGCCCGCATGCTAAGCGGCTGGGGTTACGTGACCCTGCGCTTCAGCATGCGCGGCTGCGGCGACAGCGAGGGCGAGTTCGGCAGGATCATCTGCATGGAGCAGGTGGAGGACACTCGTCACGCGCTCAGCTATTTTCTCGCTCGCCCCGAGGTCGACGCAGACCGTGTCGGGCTTATCGGCAGCAGTTTCGGGGCTGCGGTGGCGCTGTACACGGCGGGTATCGATGAGCGGCCCGCCGCTGTCATATCTTCGGTGGCCTGGGGCAATGGGCAGACCAAGTTTCGCGCCCAGCACGCAAGCCCGGAGGCCTGGGCAAAGTTCACCGCTATGTTGGTCGCGGGGCCCGCGCACAAGAAACGCACGGGCAAGTCGCTCATGGTGTCCCGGTACGACATCGTGCCGATTCCGCGGCGCCTGCGGGGGCATCTCGCAACAAAGTCCGTGATGGAATTTCCGGTGGAAACCGCGCAGAGCATGTTCGATTTCAAGGCGGAGGATGTCGTCGGCAACATCGCACCGCGCCCGCTGCTCCTGCTCCATGCCGCGAAGGACTCGGTCTGCCCCACCCAGCAGTCCATCGAATTGTTCAATCGTGCTCAACCACCCACGGAACTGCATCTGCTGGCGGATGTCGATCACTTCCTGTTCGCGGAGGGCAACGTCCGAGTGCGAGAACTGGTCAAAGGCTGGTTGGACCGGTTCCTGCCGGTCACTGCAAACGGAGCTGCGGTCACGGAAGCCGATTCGTGAGAATTGCGGGCCAGAGGCTTGACCCCGTCGCCACGAGTGGATCGGCGACCGCGGCAGGTAATTGGTGAGCGACGAGGGTTAGAGGCCCAGCAGTTCCTTGGCTTCAGATACCACGGTGTCGGGCGTATCCAGCGCGGATGTCGCGATCGCAGTCAGTTCGGCGCCCGTGGTCGGTCGTAGCGGCGCACGCATGGCGGCAAGTATGTCATCGGAGAAGTTGTCGTCGCTCATGACATCTTCGAAGGCCTGGCGTAGTGCGGCAAGCCGGTCGGCCGGCACGTCGGGCGGGCCGAATAGCGGCCACCCCATGTTCGGACCGATCTCCAATAATGCAACAAGTGCCTTGTCCTGCGGCGTGGATACCAAGTCGCCCAGATGGGGCGCACCGGCTGTTCGTTCATCTTCCGGCCCGATGTAGAGTAGATGCGTTAGCCGCCCCTCCGCCAGCCAGTCGGGTCGCGACAGCGACCAATAGTCCATGCCCGACGCCTGACCGTGAACCTCGCCGCGCTCCATGGCGAGCGCGATCTCTGCGCTCCCCTGGTAGCCGGTGATGATTCGCAGTTGCAGATCCAACAGTTCGCCGGCAATGGCGGGTAGCTGGTAGAGCAGTGACCCACGACCGGTTGCACCGATGACGATTTCGGTTTCCCGAGCGCCGGCCACGGTTGTGGCTGGCGCGGCGTCAAGCACGGTGATCGAATTGGCCGCGGTAATCGCCGAGCCGATCCAGCTCAGTTCGCGCCCGTCGTATTTGGCCCGGTTCGGCTCCATGAGTTGTGCGAGAACAACCGCGGGCAGCGAATACCCGAGTACCGATCCGTCTCGGGCTGCCGAGCGATACAAATGATTGGCCATGGTGACGCTGCCGCCACCGGGCATGTTCTGAACGATCACCGTCGGTTGTCCCGGGACATAGGCTTCCAGGTAGTCGGCGATGATGCGCGCCGAAGTGTCGGTGACGCCGCCCGGAGCCGATCCCACGAGCAAGGTCAGCGGATGGTTTTCGTAAAATTCGGCCACGCTCTGCGCAGCCGCGCTGCCTCCACAGCAGAGCAGGACCAGTCCAAGCACCCGCGCGAGTAACGACCCCTGGTGGGCAGACCTACCGACAGCCTTGAAATTCCTTATTTTCGCCAACGCGTGCTCCTGGTTGAGTGACCGGCGATAAGAGTCTAAGTCCGATCGCCGCCATCCGGCAACCGGCGCGGTTGCCGCCGATGTACAATCAATCCGTCAATGCTGCTTCGGGGAGACGAGTGCGATGCCGACCGATGATGCAAGGACCCTTGAACAGGTTGCCAACCGCCGCGCATTCCTGCGTTTTCTGGCCGGAACACCCCTATTTGCCGGAACCGGCGTGATTCCATTCCTGACCGAGAAGCTGCTGGCGCAGGAGTTGCCGGTGGGGCTCATCGAGGCAGCGGAGCAAGCGTTGAACGTATTCGATTTCGAGCCGGTCGCCAAGACCCGAATGCTGCCGGCGCACTACGGATACACCGCATCGGGCACGGACGATAACGAAACGCTGCAGGCCAATCGCGACGGATTCAAGCGATTTCGTATCCGGGTTCGCCGCTTGGTCGATGCGCGCAACGCAGACACGTCCACGAGCGTGTTCGGCACCCGTTGGGCAAACCCCATAGCCTTGGCGCCTGTGGGCGGGCAGGCCAAGTATCATCCGCAAGCCGAGGTTGCGGCGGCCCGCGCAGCCGGGGCTGGCGGGCATACCCAAATCCTCTCCAGCATGACCAGCCGGTCCATCGAGGATGTCATCGCGGCGAGGAATGAACCGGTCTGGTTTCAGCTCTACCCGTCGAACTACTGGCACGTTGCCGAGGGCCTCGTGAAACGGGCTGAACAGGCCGGCAGTCCGGTGGTCGCCGTCACGGTGGACCGTTCGGCGCCGCGGAACATGGAGACCTCCGAACGTTACGCGCGCGCCGATACGACGGATTGCACCGCCTGTCACATCCCGGGTGCGACTCCCGAGCAGCGGTTGAGCAACCGGGGGGTTTGGACCGATATCGATCTCTCCGGCGTTGAGAATACCCGAGCATCCGGGCTCACCTGGGACTTTGTGGAGCGCTTGAAGTCGGCGACCTCCATGCATGTGGTGCTCAAGGGTATTGTCACAGCCGAGGACGCGGCGCTGTGCCTGCAGCACGGCGTGGATGGCATCATCGTCTCGAACCACGGCGGCCGCTCGGAAGCCAGCGGACGTTCCACCATCGAGAGCTTGCCGGAGATCGTTGCCGCGGTGGGTGGACGGATTCCGGTGCTCGTTGACGGCGGCTTTCGCAGGGGCACGGATATTTTCAAGGCCCTGGCGCTGGGCGCCGATGCGGTCTGCGTGGGCAGGCCCTACGTTTGGGGCCTGGGAGCCTTCGGCCAGGAGGGCGTCGAGCAGGTGCTCGCAATCTTGCGGGCGGAGTTCCGCCGGGTCATGCAGGAGGCGGGCGTCACCAGCGTGGCGCAGATCGACGGTTCGTATATCGAGCGGGTTTGAACACGAGACGGCGTCACGGCGTCAGGGATTAAGAGGGACCAGGCTCATGAAACTCATCAGGTGCTCGTCAGCAGTCGCGATCATTGCCGTGTTGACGTCATGCGGCCGTCCGGAACCGGCGGAAATGCAACTGCATGCCGAGGCGATCGTGGTCGGCGCGGGATTGTCCGGGCTCTCCGCGGCGGTGGACATGGGGCGTAACGGAGTGAATGTCGTACTGCTCGACATGAACTCGGTTATGGGCGGGCACGCGGTGATGGCCGGAGGATTCGCCATTGTCGACACGCCCGTGCAGCTCGAGCAGGGCTTCAGGGACTCGCCCGAGTCCGCCTATGCCGACTGGATGGAATGGACCGAGGACGGCAACCCTGAATGGACGCGCTACTATGCCGAAAATTCCCGGGAAATGATTTATGACTGGGCCGCGGAGATGGGTGCGGATTTCGTGCGCGTCCAGGGAGGCTACGAAAACAGCGTGCCACGATTCCACTTCACGCCCCGGGGTGCGCTGGACGTGGTTCTCGCGCTGTATCGCACGGCCCTGCAGTTGCCCACCGTTGCCTTCGAATGGAACGAAAAAGTGGAACGGCTTGTGGTCCGGGAGGGGCGCGTCACCGGCGTGGTCACACGTAATCTGCGCACCGGCGAGGAGCGCACGCTGAGCGCGCCCCACGTCGTTCTCGCCACCGGCGGGTTCGAGGGCAATCTTGAGCGAGTGCTGGAGTACTGGCGCACCGATCTGCCGAAGCCCGACCGGCTTCTGTTGGGCGCATCGATTCACGCCACGGGCGACGGTCACGACCTGGCCAGGGAAGCCGGCGCGGAGCTGGCGTGGATGAACCGGCACTACATCTACACCAACGGCATGGTGGACCCCCGCGACCCCGCGGAGACGCTGGCGATTACCGCCGGTAACAGCGACGCGCTGTGGGTCAATGCCCAGGGTCGGCGGTTTACCAACGAAGCAGGCTTCGACAAGACCATCCTTGCGGATTTGCTCGACGAGGATCCGACGACGTACTGGGCGATATTCGACGAATCTTCGCGGGATACGTTCTCCATGCGCGGCCGGGAGTGGATCAACAACCCCTCGGACGGCCACACGGTACTCGACAATTCCGCGGCAACGATCAAGGCGCCGTCACTCGAACAACTGGCATCGATGGCGGGCCTGCCCGTCGAGCAGCTTATGGCCAGCGTCGAGCGCTTTAACGAGTTGATCGATGCCGGTACGGATGAGGATTTTGGCCGCTTCGCCTCCGGCGACGAACCACCGCCGAGGATCGAGCAGCCGCCTTTCTATGCCATCCAGTTCTTCCCCATGCCGCGAAAGAGCATGGGCGGGGTCGCCATCGACATGCAGGGCAGGGCGCTGAACGGCGCCGGAGACGTGGTGCCGGGGCTCTATGCCGTGGGCGAACTCACCGGCAGCGTGGGTATCAACGGAACGCATGGCATGGACGGCATGTTCCTTGGTCCGGCGCTGGTAACCGGGCGAGTTGCCGGGCAGAGCATCGTGGCGGCGCTGGCCGCAAACCCGTCGCCGCCGGTGGCGCCGCGTCCCGAGCCGCAGGGGCTGCCTGACGCCGAATCATGGGAGGCCACGATGAACGCGGACCACCTCAAGGCGTTGTTGACCACGGAACGTGAGGGCTATTGGCACTTTCAGATTTCCCACGATCTGGCCCTGGAGCGGGAATACGATTGCGTCCTCTGCCACTCGGCGCAGGTACCCTTCCACGCGGTGGACAACACGGAAAGCCGTCTGGCGCAGAGCCAGGTCTGCGGGAATTGCCACGGGCGGTAGCGCCGCGAGTTCAGGGACCCATGTCCGATAGTTCCAGGTTCTCGCCGCCTTTTTCGGCCGGCGAGTGGCTAAAATTTCGACTCGTTCCGGCGCCATGCTATGCCCGCTACCTGGTAAGAAAAAACATGCAACGGGGGGAAGCCGAGTTGCGCGTCCTGGCGGACATCGTTCCCCCTGGCCGGGTTGCTGTGGATGTCGGCGCCAACAAGGGCGTGTATGCCCGGGTGTTGTCCGGGCTTGCGTCTCACGTCCACGCCTTCGAGCCCAACCCGAAGGCCTTTCGCTGGCTCAACCGAGCACTGCCCGGTAACGTCACTCCCCACGCGATGGCCCTCTCCGACCGGGATGGCGAGGCGGACCTGTACTTGCCGCAACGCGGACGCAAGTTTTCCACTTCCGGGGGGTCGCTCAATCCGTTTAAGGCCAGCGATCCTCACGGCACCGTGCGCGTAGCAACGCGTACCCTCGATTCGTGTGCCCTGGACGATGTGGGCTTCATCAAAATCGATGTCGAGGGAGCCGAGGCGCAGGTGTTGGGCGGCGCGCGCGCCACCATCGCGCGCTCAAGGCCGGTGCTGCTGATAGAACTCGAAGAACGCCATACCGGCCAAGCGATAGAGCAGTCCATCGCCGACGTCACCGCGCTCGGTTACTCCGCGCACTTTGTCGATAACGACTCGTTTGCCGGCATCGAAACATTTGACGCGGAAACTCGTCACCGACGACCCGCGGCCAGGGCAGACTACATTAACAATTTCATTTTCCTTCCGGCTTGACGCGACCGGCGTCAGGAATTTTGTCACGCAAGTTGCCCGAGCAATCGGCTCCCTGCTTTCTGGACCGATCGCGGTGATCTGATATTCTAATGCGCCCAACGGAACCCGAAGGATCGACCGTCCGCAACCCGGGCGAGGAGTAGGCGATGAGCCACGACATACGTGCCACGACGCTGCATCTATTGCGTCTGGTGCTTGTGCTTGCGGTCGGGGTTGCCGGCCCGGCTCGAGCCCACCATGCGTTCGCGACGGAGTACGACGCCGATCTGCAAGGCACGCTGACCGGAGAGATCGTCGAAGTACGGTTCGTCAATCCCCACGTACGCTATCTGCTTCGAGCGGATCTGGAAGACGGCTCCACCGAAGAGTGGGAACTGCAAACCCACAACGTGCGCACCATGGTGCGGATGGGGTGGATGGCCGAAACGATTCAGGTGGGTGACCGCATTGAAGTCTCCGGTTCATTGGGCCGAAACGGGGTCAGGAAACTGTCCATGGATTCGGTGGTGCTTGGCGACGGGACCCGGTTCGATCCTCGGGGCGGCGAGTTCGCCACCGCCTACGCCACCACGGAAGTCAACGCCGACCCGAGCAAGTCCTATGGGGTCGTTGCCAATGAGTATCCGATAGACATTACCGGAATCTGGGACAACACCTACCGCTTTACCCTGACCGTGGACGATCTGGAGCCCAAGCCGACACCGTTCACCGCCGAGGGGCAGGCGATATACGAGGCCATCGAAAACTGGCAGGACCCGAGCAAGAGTTGCAGATCGTCCGGACTTCCAAGGCTTTTCGGAACGCCCACCATCATGGAGATTCTCGATGTGGGTGATTACTATCTGATCAACCAGGCCGACCATGTGCGGCGAATCTGGATGGATGGCCGGGAGGCGCCGCCGCTCGGCTCGCAGCCCAGCTCCATGGGCTTCTCCCGAGGCCGCTGGGAGGGAGACGTATTCATCATCGAGACGACTCACCTGACGCCGGGCTGGCTGGATGGGTCCGGTTTGCCCATGTCGGGTGACGGCACGCGTCTTGTGGAAACCTACGCCATCAGCGAGGATCGCCTGAGCATGGAACGCAAGATGACCATCCACGATCCTTACTACACCGAACCGCTGGTTCGAACCCGCGGCTCTGCGCGAAACGACGATCTGCAATTCATCCTGGCGCCAGGGTGCGATCCTCGCGGTTACTACCGGGACCTGCGGGAGCAGGGCGTCCTGGAAACCCTTTGGGAGAATTGATGGACGGATGCGAAAGGCGGCGGAGCAGACGGTCTCGCGCCGCGGCCGTCCTTGCGGTCGGGCTCCTCGGTGTGCCGGGAATGGCTGTGTTCAGCCAGACGGTGGGCGATGTTCACGCGAATTTACAGGCGCTTGCGGATTCCGATACGGCCGATCGGCGTGAAGACGTCCAGAAACTTTATCGGGGCCTCCACCAACAGGCCGATCGCAGCGGCGTGGAAATCCTGCGCGATATTCGCTACGGAATTTACCCGCGGCACAGGTTGGATCTGTATTTGCCGGAGAACCGCGGCGACGGGTTGCTGCCGATCGTTGTTTTCGTGCATGGGGGCAACCTGGACGACGGCGACAAGGTAGCGGCCGGCGCCGAGGAGTTCCTCTACGGCAATGTAGCGACCTTTTTCGCGCGCCACGGCTTTATCGGCGTGAATGCCAACTACCGCCTGGTTCCGGATATCGTCTGGCCCCAGGGTGCGGAGGACATGCGCGAGATTCTTGGTTGGCTGCGTACGGAAAACGCGGAATTCCACGGTGGCGATCCGAACAGGATGTTCATGATTTCCGTCTCCGGTGGCGCCCGGCATCTGGCTTCCTACCTGTTCCATCGGACGTCGCAGATGGTTCGGTCGCGGACGAGCCTGTTGGGCGCCGTGCTGATCTCGCCCTGGCTGGGGATTGGGGATGAGGAGGTATTGAGGCACTATTACGGCGACGGTCAGGAAAGCTTTTCGCCGCTGGGCTTGCTCGAATCCTTCGACCCCGACGAGCCGAGAGTTCCGGTATTGTTGTTGAGCGGAGAGTTGGATCCGCCGAGTATCGGCAATTCGACCAACGACATGCACGCCGGTCTATGCGCAAAGTACGGGAGTTGTCCTGAACTCCGGCAATTGAGAAACCACGATGGTTTCTCCGCGGTGGCGAGTTTCAATACCGCGGATGAAACCGTCAGCGGCGAGGTGCTTGAGTTCATTCGCGGCATTGAACAGGCTCAGGGCGACTCAGAGTAAATCGCTTCCCATAGCAAGGAGTGAATAGAATGAATCCGGTTTCAATACAACGGGTTGGAAAGGCGATTGCTGCCGGGTTGGCCGCGGCGCTGTTTGTCGGGTCAGCGCTGGCGCACCATGGGTTCGCTTCCTACGTGGAGGAGGAGAACATCCTCACGGGAACCGTAGTCGACATGTACTTCGGATTTCCCCACCCCCATCTGCTGGTGGAAGTCGACGGTGAGCAGTGGGACGTCTGGCTCGCGGCGTTCGGGCGGGTACGCTATTCGTGTTTTCATGAAGACCTTGCCGAGGGCGACGTCATCACGGCAACGGGGCACCGGGTGCCGGACATGAACCGGCTGGAGATGAAGGCGACGAAGGTCATGTTGGGCGAATCGCTCTACGATTTCTATCCGCCATGGAACCCGCTGGGCGGGAACGCCAATCCCAAGCGAACCGAACCTTGTCCGACATAGTCGCAAGCGTGACGCTTCCGCTCGATCGTCTGCCGCAGAGGCGCCAGGGAGTCGCCGCCACTGCATTGGGCGCGATCGCTGCGACGGCCGTGTTTGGGCTCCTCGCCGGTGCCCCGCCGAATGCCCAATCGGTCGATAAGCCGGATTTGGGCGGCGTGTGGCTGGCGACCTCGCCGCGAAGCGCCGGCGGCGCGAACCGGCCCCAACTCACCCCCAGGGCCCAGGCGGACGCCAATGCATTCGACCCCCTCGA
This sequence comes from Candidatus Rariloculaceae bacterium, assembly GCA_965237785.1. Lineage (GTDB taxonomy): Bacteria > Pseudomonadota > Gammaproteobacteria > Steroidobacterales > Rariloculaceae > UBA6522. The sequence goes on along the minus strand of OZ250159.1, from coordinate 1,712,649 downwards.
CGATCCGGTGATTCGTTGCGTCGCGCCCGGCTTCCCGCGCTCCGGGTTGATCATCTATCCCTTCGAAATCGTGCAAACCGAAGACATCATCGTCTTCCTGTATGAAACCTTCGGTATGGTTCGACGCATCTACATGGACGGCCGCGAACTCCCGGATTATTTGCCGCCCGCGATCTCGGGTTATTCCGTCGGACGTTGGGAAGGGGATGAGTTGATCGTGGACACGACCGGGGTCGCACCGGGCCTTTTGAGTGGCGGCGGCATACCCCAGTACGGGGATGTATCGGTAGTGGAGCGTTACCGGCTGGTGGATGAAGGACGCGGGCTTGAATTGGATGTAACCGTCTCGGCGCCTGAAACATTCGTCGATTCGTGGGACCGCAGCTTTACCTGGGAACAGGATCCGGACGGAATGATCTTCGAATCGATCTGCGATCCCGAGGACGCACGTTTTTGATGGCAAGGCACATATGCAGGCTGGTGGTTTTTACCGTGCCATTCGTCTTGGCCGCGGCAATATCCAATGCTCACCATTCACTGCCTGCGTTGTTCGACACCTCCACCACCGTCACGGTCAGCGGCCGCGTCACCGAATTCGAATTCGTGGCGCCCCATGGCTACATCCACCTCAGCGTGGCGGATGAAGCCGGCGATGAGACGCCGTGGCAGATCGAAACGTACCCGCCGGGCATGCTCATCCGCAAGGGGTTGACGCCGCAGACACTGCAACCGGGTCAGGAGATATCCGTCGTCGGGTACCCCACTCGCGACGGCCGCGCACTGATGCGCCTTTTGACCATTACGATGCCGGACGGGGAGCAGCGGCAGATTCAGTGACGCCCGCGAACTGGGCCGCATCGCTCACCGATACGCGCCCGCCGTCACGGATGGATGAGAATTTCGGGTTATCCCTCCAGCGTGCAATCGTAGAGGTTCACTTCCTCGCCGCGCCGCCAGATAAAGTCGGCATCCCAGACGAAGGGTTCCAATAGCGTGGCAGGATCGGTCACGGTCATGAGGTATTCCAGCCCGCCACCGTCGTCAACGGCCCGGAATCGTTCCTGAACCATGACATCCGGGCTCTGGGGTGCTCCGACACGGTCGAAATAGGGCCAGTCAATGCGGTTGGTAGTCACCGCCAACGTGTCGTCTTCCCACTGGCCCACCGAATAGCCCAGGTGCGAGGCCGGCACATCGGACGCATCTGTCGCCGATTCCAGATGAATCGTGCGCACCACATCGAATTCCTCGAAACGCAGCTCGATGTAGCCGTCTCGCTGCACGAATTCCATGGGATAGGGATTGCCCATGAGTCCCGGCATCCCCGGGGCGATGCAATCCAACAGCGGGTTGTCCTCAATGTCGTCCCACTGCGCACTGGCCGCCGCAGCCTCGGGCGTCAACCGGTAGTTTGAGCCTCCCGTGAAGTACCAGGGCGACGTGACCCGAGTCCAGACGCGAAATATTCCGTCGCCTTCCGCTGCCGCCGCCTTGTCCGCATCCACCACCCCGCGCTCGCCGCCGACGGCGGTTTCGGCCCATCGCGGTTCCATGAGGTTGCCTACGAGAAGCTCGACGCCGTCCGGAAGAAGTACATGATTGACCTGCATGTGAGCGGCCCTTCTCGTAGATGGCCAACCGGCCACGCGAACCTGTTGGCCAACAGCAATCAGGTTCTCGGGCAAGCCACGCCGACGGTGGGCACTGACCGCGGCGCCCTCCAGTTCCCATTCGACCTGCGCTCCGCTCTCGTCCGCCGTGGATACCCACAGAAGAATGTGCGGGTTTCTCCACGATACCTCCACAACTTCGCCTTCCAGTTCCTGGACGACACCGCGATCGTATTCGGACATGGAGTGGTGTCCCGCCACCGGTATCGCCAGTCCAAACAGCGATATACCCGCAGCGATGCTGCCAACCATCGTTTTTCTCATTGTCGCTCTCACTCCTTCAGTCTGTGCAATCGTCGCTCGGCGAATCGCTCATCGGGGATGCAATCGTAGTATTCAACCACCACCTCGGGGAACCACAACCAGAATTTATCCAATACGACCGGTTCGGTAAACGCGTAGGGGTCGGTGAGGGTCATTTCGTAGTCCAGGCGGCTGCCGTCCTCATGCAGCGTGAAGCGGCCGTCAACGGATAGCTGGCTTGCCAGATCGGGGAACCGTTGACAGGTGTGCTCCACACTCGAAAGAGACCCAGTTCCGGGGCTGACGCGTCGCCTGGCCTGTCGGCTTGAGACGTTCCCAGGGTTTGCTGCGACCAGCGCGGGACGCCGGAGTTTTCCAGCAACACTTCCTCGCCGCCGGGGAGAAGAATGTTGCGAACGTAGATCTGTTGAGTACCGCCGACCGCCGGATTTCCGGCGATCTTTATCCGGTCGCCAGGGGCAAGGAAATCTGCGGAAAGCTTTCGCCGCCGCAGCGTACTGAGGGACGTGGTTTCGACCTCCCACAGTTCCTCGCCCTCTGTAGACACATTCACGGTGAAGCGAACATGGGGGTTCTGCCAGCGTACTTCGGTGACCACACCCGCCTTCTCGACGACCGTATCGGTGTCGAATGTCCCGCGCACGCTGTGGTGCGACAACGCGCAGACGGGGAAAAGGGCAAGTACCGCGGCGCAGCAAACGCCTGGGCCGCATATCTCGCCGATCTGCGTGGAGAGCGCGTATAGGCACCGCGGCGACGGGCCGGTTCTTTCTATCGTCATCTGTCTCAATTTACCTCCACAAACACCGGATTCGAGTAAAACCACAGATCGGTCCAGGGGTCCTCGCCGCGTGAGTCTTGTTCCGGTTCCAGCTCCGCCGTGTTTGTGCCTCGGACCCGAAGGTAGAAGCTGCCGCTCACGTCGTCGAGCCGTTCGGTCATGGTAAGAATCTCACCGTCGCGGGTCCAGTCACCGGACTCGAAACGCCGCAAGACACGCGTGCTGGGATTGGTGTCCTGGTTCCGGTCGTCGACCAGCCCGCCGATATCGCCGGCGATCAGATCCACCCGGCTCACCGACGGCGTATCGCCATGCGAGTTTTCGATCGCCGGGTCCCGCACCCGGATCATGACGATGATGCTCGCGCCGGGCTCAAAGCGTAACGACCCTCCAATGTCCGCCACGCGGCCGTCCGTGGTAGCCGCGCTGACGTAGAGTTCGGTGATCAGTTCGCCCGTGGCGACGAATATCCGGCCGTTGCGGAGCGCGTCGAGGATATCGGATCCGTTGTTCCGGGAGTAGACATAGGTCTTCGAGTATTCGCCCGGCCAGAAGTCAACGCCGCCGTCGCTCCAGTGCCGGTGGGCGTCCGAGTTGGCGGTGATCCACCAGCGCCGCCCCTCACCCAGCATGGAATCCCAGAATCCTCCGAGGCGGGCCGTCATCGGGTCGAAGCCGCCGCGGGTTCGAATGCCGCTGTACTGGCCCCGGGTGCCTCGCTCACGCAGGGACCCGTCCCGGTTGATGGAGATCGCCTGGTGGCCCGGCGCGCCCACCATCCCGATGGCGACCTCCGGCGCCTCGTCGTTCCAGCCGCGCAGTTCTGCCGGCGTATACAGCCCGTAGGGAGCCCCGCCCATTGCCGTTCTCGAGGGGTGATTGACGATAACCAGCGGCTTCTCGGGCAACCCGTTCATGTATCGCAGCGCTTCCAGCATGCGCGCCTCGGTGTTGCTCTCGGGATCCGAGGGGCCGGCGTTGCGCCGATCGAATTTCGATTCGAATTCATGGAGCCGCTGAGCCTCGTCATGGGTATGGGGGAAAATCACGCTGCTGTGATCTCCGCCGGGTGCGTTCAACTCGAGGCCATAGAAGTGGATGATTTCCGGAACCACCTCTCTGGCTGCGAGCAGGTTCGGGTAGGCTTCCTCCAGGTAGAGCTTGCTGTGCAATCGGCCGCCGTGGTCCGTGGTCACCATCCACGCCAGCCCGTAATGTTTGGCCATGAGCGCGTTCATCGGGATCGGATAGACGCCATGCGCGCCGATCCGCGGCTCAGGCGGGTCGACATCCCGGTCCCAGAGCACGCTGTAACGGGAGTGGACATGGTGGTCCCCGGCGAGCCAGTTCATCGCCGGTTCCCCGGCCGTCGGCGCAGGATTGTTACAACCGGCGATCGTCAGGCACGTGATTGCGGCGGCCGGCAAGCCCAGTGCAACGATCCCGTGGTACGTACCCGTGAGGGTCCGGCGCCTTACCCGCATCCGTGTTCTCCCAGCCATGTTCGAGCGGCTCATTATGCGCTGCCCGCGTCGAATTTGGGTAGCGACCGCGGTAAGGGTAGTCGGAAATTGTGACAGCGATGCGGCTTGCGAGGGCGATTCCCCCGCTGGCGGTTGCATATTGTATTATCCTGCATGTGTTTAAGGCCGATTCCGCACCGGCTTCGGGGGGACCAAGCGAACAGAGCGGAGGCACACTCAGGAGGAACCAGCAATGGCACGAGAAATAGACCAACGAATTTTCGATCTTTATGACGAATACTGCCACGGAAAAATCGATCGGCGAGAGTTCATGGGCCGCGCGGCGACCATCACCATCGGAGGTGTATCCGCGCTGTGGATGGCGCAGGCGTTGCTGCCCCGTTATGCCGAGGCACAGACGATTTCCTTTACCGATGAGCGCATCAAGGGGCTGTACGTGGAGTACCCGTCACCGGGCGGCACGTCGGGAACCATGCGCGGCTATCTCGTGCAGCCTGCCGGCGACGGACCCTTTCCCGCGGTGATGGTCATTCACGAGAACCGTGGCCTCAATCCGTACGTGGAAGACGTGGCCCGGCGCGCCGCGGTCGCCGGCTTTCTGGCGCTGGCGCCGGACGGCTTGTCACCCGTGGGCGGATATCCCGGCAATGACGATGACGGCCGGACGCTGCAACGGGAACTGGACCCGGCCGAACTGAACCAGGATATGATCAACAGCGCGCGCTATCTGAAGGAGCATGCGCTTTCCAGTGGCCGCCTGGGCGCCACGGGCTTCTGCTGGGGCGGCGGGATGACCAATCGCCTGGCCGTGGCATTGGGCGACGATCTCGATGCCGGCGCGCCCTTTTACGGCGCGGCGCCCGCAACGGAGGATGTGGCGAGCATCAGCGCGGCGCTCCTGGTCAACTATGCAGAGAACGACGAGCGCATCAATGGCATGTGGCCGGAGTACGAGGCGGCGCTGCAGGCCAATAACGTCGAGCACGAGATGCACATCTACGAGGGTACGAACCACGGATTCCATAACAATTCGACGCCCCGTTTCAACGAAGAACAGGCGGATCTGGCCTGGAGCCGTACGATTGCCTTCTTCCAGGCGCATCTCGCGGGCTAGCGGATACGGTTTTTCGCTGAGCGGAGGTCGCCCGGAACCTTATCAACAAGGACCAACGACCCGGAGGGAAGCTAATGAGAACAAGAAAGGGCGTTCTGCTCATCGGCTTGGTGACAGCATTTCTGACGAGCATTGCCGTGGCGCAGGACACGGGCGAATCGAAAGAGGCGGGGTCCCTGCTTCCTCCCTCCGCCATGGAACGTCTTGCGGAACGGTGGGTTTCGCGCGTCGAGGACGGTTCCGCGGCGCCGAGCTTCATCGTCGACCCTTCCTGGCCGAAGCCATTACCCAACAACTGGCGGATAGGGCAGGTAGGCGGTCTCGCCGTCGATCGGCATGACAATATCTGGGTCTACCATCGGCCGAGGTCGCTGAGTTCGAGCGCGTCCGCCGCCCTGGGAGTCGCCGGCACCAATGAGGATGGCGTGCCCGTCGACGGCCTCGGGAACCCCAGGCGCTTCGCGGATCGGACGGCCGGTTGCTGCGTGCCCGCACCCTCCGTTCTCAAGTTCGATCGCGAGGGAACTCTGCTCGATAGCTGGGGCGGTCCCCAGGACCCCGGGTTCCTCGATAACAATTGCCGTGTTGAAGACGGGTGTGTCTGGCCCGGACGGGAGCACGGCCTGTTCGTCGATCACAACGACTTCGTGTATATCTCGGGCAACGGTACCAACTTCACCGGGCAGTTTCCGTGGGCGGCAACGCACGGCGACGACTCGCATATCCTCAAGTTTACGGCGGACGGCGAGTTTGTCTTCGCAATAGGCCACGCGGGGATGGACGGTCCCGACAGCGAGAATATCGACGGCGGCCCGAACGGCACGCCGCAACCCTACCTCGTTGCCGATATGAGCGTGGATCCGGGCACTAACCGGATGTACGTCGCCGATGGCTACGGTAACCGCCGGGTGCTGATCGTGGACGCCGGGAACGGTCAATACATCGGCCACTTTGGCGCCTACGGCCAGAACCCTGTCGACGATCCGGATGGCACGGATATCGACCCTTACGACGCGGGTCCCTGGGCGGGCGATTACCAGGACGGCAACATGACGCCGATGTTCTTCCGCAGCCCAGTGCACTGCGCGATCGTGAGCGATGACGGGATGCTCTATGTCTGCGATCGCGGAAACAATCGGGTCCAGGTCTTCGATGCGAACGAAGTCGGTGGCAAGTGTTCGAATCCGAATGCGGAGCCCGGCCGCTGCGGTTTCGTAAGGGACGTCCCCGTCGCTCCCCACACGGCGAGTGGCACGGCCGTCGCGGCCACGCTATCCGCCGACCCGGAACAGAGTTGCCTCTACGTAGGCGATCTGGCGAACGGTACCTTCTACATTATCAATCGCGATAATCTCCATGAACTCGATCGGGTGGGCCGGGCCGGGCGGCAAGTCGGCGAGCTTCACTGGTTGCACATCCTGGCCGTCGATTCCAACGGCAATGTCTACACGGGCGAGGTGGACACGGGGCAGAGGATTCAGCGGTTCGTCCGCTACGGCGAATCCGGTTGCAGCGGCAATGGAAGCCCGGAGATAGGTCTGTACAGCTCGAACCGGTAGCCCGAAAATAGGCCTGTACAGCGCGAACCGGTAGCCTGGATTTCTCGCCGATGTGACTGGCGAGGGCGGTTTTGCTCAGGAGAAGTGGGGCGGCGCATCAGCTACCGGGGCCTCAGCTAGCGGCGCCGGCTCAGAGCACTTGGCAACCGTAGGTTTGGATGCTCGCCCCGACCAGGGCCAGCCAGTACCGATCGTAAACGGCGGGATCGGTAAACGTGGCGGGGTCGGTCACCGTCAACTGGTAGTCCAGGCGTGTCTGGTCCGTACTGACGGAAAACCTCTCCACAAACTCGACCGCCTGGCTTTGGGGCGTGCCGCTGTTGTTCAGCCACGGCCAGTTCACTCGCGTCGTCTCGACCACCAGGGTAGCGCCTTCCCAGCGACCCATCGAATGACCGAGGGATGAAGGAGGATCCTCTTCGGCAGCCGTGGAGTCTCCCATGTGGATGATGCGCTCGATGTCGTAGAGCTCGGAGCGCAGCCGGATTTCGCTACCCTCGTCGACGAACTCGAAGGGGTGCGGGTTCATCATGAGCCTTGGCATGCCCTCGGGCTCGCAGCGCGTGGTGAAGTTGTCGAGCGTATCCCAGTCGGCGCGAGCGGCGACCGCGGCCTCCGTAAAGGGTTCCGATCGCCAGGCACCGAAGATGGCCTGAGACCAGACCCGCGCCCGCTCTTCCTCACTCTCCACGAAGAAATAGCCATGCTGGAGGCGACGGTAGCGCTCCCAGTCCTCCGCGGGCGGGCTCCATACGCGGAAGAGTCCCCGGTTTTCGGCCGGCCCGTCGACGAGAACATCCACACGGGTAGGTGCGGCAGCAGGTTCACGATCGCTCGACCAGAAGGGCCCGACCGCTCCGAGCAGCAACTCGTTGCCGTCAGGGAGCAGTACGTTCGTCGCGAGCAGGTCCCCGGGACCGCGGTTCGATTCCAGCCCCGCGATCGTCAATTGTCGACCGACCTCCAGGGCTTCGCGGGTAAGCCCGCCGGTGCTGAGCAGATCGATCCGCCAGGTCTCTTCCGCACCCGTCTCGGTGACCGTCTTCAGGACGACGGCTGTATGGGGGTTCCCCCAGCGCAGGCGGACCACCTCGCCCTTGAGCCCCCGCATCTGCCCGGTGTAGTGGGCCCGGGAGTGGTGGGAAGAGGCAAGCATCGGCATCCCGATCGATATGGCCGCGATAATCGCGCCGATAAGTTTCATTGCATGTCCGTTCGTTGAAAGATGTAAACCGCACCCGATTCGAAACCCGAGTTGTCATTTTGATCGGCGTTGGCGCCCGTGGCGGCGCTGTCTTCACCGCGCGCACCGACGGCCAATAGCGAGCCGTCCCGGCTGAGGGCCATGGAACTGCCGAACTCGTCAAAGGCCTCCGTATTCGAAGCCTTGACGTAAGCGTTCTGGCGCCAGGCTGTGCCGTCGCGGATAAACAGATAGACCGCTCCGGCCTCCTGAGCGGTGTCATCGTCCTGATCGGCGTCGCCCCCTCGTGCGCCGCTGTCTTCGAGCTGGGCGCCGACCGCAATCGTACCGCCGTCGCCGCTCAACGCGAGGCGGGAGCCGAACCAATCGTCTCGTCCGGTATTCGACGCCTTGATGTAGGCTTGTTCCGACCACTCCTCACCCTCTCGGACGAAGACATATACCGCGCCCGTGGAGGTATTGGTTTCCAGATCCGGCACCGGGGTCGAGTCGATACCGGTCGTAGCGCCGTCTTCATCCAGCGCCGCCGACACCAGCGTATTGCCGTCGTCGCTGATGGCGACGGCGACCCCTAGCGAATCGGATTGTTCGCCATTCGATGCCTTCAGGTACGCCGTCTGCGTCCACGCGCCGCCGATGCGCGTAAACACGTAGACCGCGCCGGTTCCGTTGACGTCGTCGTTTTGGACCTCGTTCGTGCTCGCCAACGAGCCGTCTTCGTCGAACGCGCCCACCGCCAGCATGTCTCCATCGGCTGTGAGCGCGACGGAGTAACCGAAGAGGTCGCCGCCGCCCGGATTCGTGGGTTTGACATACGCCTGCTGTGTCCAGTCGGTACCGGACCGGGAGTACAGGTACACCGCGCCGGCCGACATGGCCGAGTTATCCGATTGATCCCCGTCGATGCCCGGGGCGGCGCTGTCCTCGGTGATTGCGCCCACGGCCATCGTGTTGCCGTCGGCGCTCAGCGTGAGTGAAAAACCGAACTGGTCGCCGTCGCCCAACTCGTTGCCGCGCCCAGCCTCTCCGGTATTCGACGCCTTGATATAAGCCTGCTGCGACCAGATTCCGCCATCGCGGCCGAACACGTACACGGCGCCCGCCTGAGGAATGGAGTCGTCGTCCTGAACGCTGTTAACGCCCGTCGATGAGCTGGCTTCGAAACGGGCCGACACGGCCATCGTGCTGCCGTCGCCGCTCAAGGCCACGAAAAAACCGAAGTTGTCGGTAAACCCCGCGTTGGACGCCTTGACGTACGCTTGCTGCTGCCAATCCTCGCCGTCGCGGATAAAGACATACGCCGCGCCGGCGCCGTAAGCCGACTCGTCGTCCTGGTTGCCATTAACGCCGGTGGCGCCGCTGCTCTCGTAGGGCGCACCGATGGCGAGCGTGCGGCCGTCGGCGCTCATTGCCACGGCATCGCCCAACAACGTGCCGCCCACGCCGAACTGATCGCCGGGTCCGGCGTTGGATGCCTTGATATAGGCGATCTGGCGAAGCGCCTCGCTGTCGTCCCCAAGTGTGCGCCGAGGCTCGACTGAGTCGGAGTCGGTCTGCGTTTGCACGCGGTCGCAACCGGCGGACGCTACCAGCCCGATCAGGCACGAAAGGGCGATATGTCTAGCTTGCATATTGAATTTTCCAATATCCTGCAACACGAGGAACGATATAAATGACCCACAAGCACCATCGTCGCCATGGTCGTCCGCTTTGACGTTCACATCGCCGCGCTCCGTGCTCAATCAACCGTGTGACTTGAAATTCACGATGCCGATTAACGGATGAACTTGCACCCCCAACATAGCATACCGCCGACCACGGATATTTCGCCATGGCACGGAACCTGGAGACCCAGGATTACCTGGACGCGGTTGAAGGTACCTGGTCAAACGCGGCGAGAATCTATTTCGATCTGCGTCGGCAAGGCAATACCATTCGCAGTCCCATCGACTGTTGCATCGCGCAACTTTGTCTGGAAGCGGACGCACTGCTGGTTCATCGGGATCGCGACTTCGAGACCGTTGCCGAGATTCGGCCGCTAAGGCAGCGTTGGTTCTAGCCTGCATTTCTCACCCATCTTTTTCCTGCTCAGTGACCTGCATTCCAGGAACAGTCGTAGCACAGTGAATTAAGGAAATTTGTCAGGGATGCGGCTTGGGCTCCGATTGCAGGATTCCGTAAGCACTAGAATGATGGGACCCCGCTGTGAAAACGTAGCTGGGTATCGGGCCCGAGAATCAGCGCCTGCTCCGCTTCCAGGAACTCATCGACCCGCTCAGCCACGGATTCCCCGGCCTCGTCCTCGGCGAGCGCCAAGTAGTCGATAAAATGCCGAGCCTCCGACTTCACCAGAGACCGGTAGAAGTCGGCGAGTTCGGGATCGTCAGGCCGCAGCGCTTCGACCAGGCGAGCGAAACGCTCACACGAGCGAGCTTCGATGATCGCGCCGACGATCAACGTGTCCACCAGTCTTTCCGGCTCGGGGCCGCGGATGTGGCCATGCAGCGTTGCGGCGTACCGGGATGCCGAAATCGGTTGAAACTCGACCCCGCGCTTTTCGATCATTGCCAGAACCTGTTCGAAGTGCCGCAACTCCTCTCTGGCCAGTCGAGACATCTTGTTCAGTAGCCGTAGTCCCTTCGACCCGGACCGCCCGGCGTACCTTCGGATCAAGCTCTGCGCCTGCTGGGCCGCTTTGAGCTCCAATGAGGCGTGATCCAGCAAGAGGGTTGGAATATCGGTAATGGCCCGAGAAACCCAACGATCCGGTGTTCGGCATCTCAAGAAACTGAGAATGGGTGCGATCCTGGACATGGATGATCTCGAACCGGGACGACGCGGCCGCTCATGCCTATCTTACGCCCCACGGGAAAGACCGAGGTAATCAACGCAATGACGCGCGTGAATCACCCACAACGTTCCGGCGGTCTCGGTGACTTAGACGACGCGGTAGGCTCGTCCGCCTAGTCGCACGCGGGGGGACCCTCCGGGAGCGATCGCGATTGGTAAATCACTTCGCACGTCTCCGTCCGGAAGATCCTGGCTCGCTCGCTGAGATTGATAAAGGGCGCGCCGCTCTTGGTGACCCGCCCGGATACCGTGATCTTGTCTCCCGGCTTCAACGTATCCCGGGTCCAGCCGATCCGGGACAGGCCATTCGCGCCTGTCAGCTCCGCCTGCCACCGTAAAACCGCGCCATTCTCATCCGCGACATCGACAACGATAGTCGAGTGGGGATTGATCAATTGGAGAGCGATGACGGTTCCGGATAACGACGTGATGGTCTCATCGTAACGTCCCGCGTCGCCATGATGTGCGAACGCCGTGACGCATGCCAGCAGAAGACCCATGACGAAAGTACAAGCTGGTATACGATTGGATTTCATGGCGCTGCCTCCACAGTGGGTTCTCACTGCATTCTATACCTTCGACTCCGCGGGATGCGCTTTCACTCGTCCGTGCAGTTGAACGGCAACACGGCATCGCCCGGTATCCAGCGCCATGCCTTGCTCAGGGTCACCGGCTCGGTGAAGAGCCACGGATCGGTGACGATAACCTCGTAGTTGAGGCGGCTGCCGTCCTCGTTCACCGTGAATCGCTCCAGGGTTTCCACGGCTTCGCTCTGGGGCAGGCCGTTCTGATCGAAATAAGGCCAATTGATGCCGCTGGTTTGCACGACGAGTGTGCCGCCCTCCCAACGGCCCGTCGAGTGCCCCAGCGGGGTCGGCGGAGGTGGCTCGGCCGCGGCGTCTCCACCCATGTCAATCACCCGAACCGTATCGAATTCCTCCATGCGGAAGATGATCTCATCGCCGTTATCGACGAATTCGATGGGGTTGGGTTGCTGCATGATGGTGGGCATGCCCTTGGGCATGCAGGTGAGAAAGGGGTTGTCCGGGGCCAGGGGATCCCAGGCTGCCTGCGCCGCCCGGGCCGCGTCCGTCAGTGGATAGTTAAGCGTCCCGCCCTCGGTCAGAAAGCGGGTTTCGGTGCGCAGAAAGGAACCGTCTGTGCTCCACACACGGAATATTCCGAGCGTGGCGTCGGCACCGGGTGTGCCCGGCGTCTCGTCCATACCGGTACCGACGGTATTATCCGTCCAGCGTGCAACCGGCGTATCCAACAGCGCCTCGCGTCCGTCGGCGAGCAACATATTGATGGCGTAGACATCCTGCACGGCGCGCCTCGCGGGGAATCCCGCCACAGTGACGATATCGCCGACGCTCAGTTGATCGGGCGTGATGCCTACGCGAGCCAGCCGCGTGGCCGGGATACTCTCGACTTCCCAAGCCACCGCCTCACCATTCTCGCCCATGGCGCTGAGCGAGAATCGGAGATGGGGGTTGCGCCACATTACGCCGGTAATCTCACCCTCCACTTCGATGACCCGATCCATGTCGTAGGTGATGCGGGCGGAGTGATGGGCGAAAGCGCCGGCACAATACATCGTCGCCGGCAATGCCAACGCCAGCTTCGTCCCAGGGACATCGCAATTGACTTGTGCATGTTATGACCACTCCTCGCCGGGACTACTCCGGCGGGTTGACGCACTGAAAGCTCTCGGCGTCATTCGGGTCAAGGCCCGGGTCCCGCAGCCTTGCAACCTGAGGATAGGGGCACCACGGGCGGGACAGGCCCCGTTCCTCGTGTGTGGCGACGATCTCCGTCGGCGCGCTGTCCTCGGTCACCCAGGCGTCGATGGCCTCGAGAACCGAGCGCATGTACACATTCGGGCCGTCGCCGCGGCCGCAATGCCCCATCCCCGGGGCCATGAACAGACGCACATGGTCCCGGAAATCCGATGCGCCGCGTTTGCGATTGACAGTGGATTCCATCGCCTCGTACAACTCGATCGTGGGAGTCGGCGTCACGTTCGTGTCGCTCCAGCCGTGGTAGAGAATCGCTTTTCCGCCGCTTTGCACAAACGGGGTAACGTCGGGATTGTCCGCTCGGGTCACGCCTGAATAGTAGGACGAGTCGGCCGCGGCCACGTCCTCGGGATTGTCGATACTGAAGTTTCGCAGCAGGTCCATGCCGGGGTCCTGGTGCCATGCGCGTGCAAGGTAGTCGCAGCGGCCCGTACCCTCCGGAGTCGTACAGGCCCCGCGAAGGAAACCTTGCCAACCGCCCATGCCACCAGCGCCGGCCTCGCCACCGGGAAGGCGACCCGGGTAGATTCGCTCTCCGGCGCCGGTCACCGGGCCATCGTAAATCGTGCGGACGAAATCAACCTGTGTGTCGGTGAGGCATTGGGGCGGTGACTGCGATGCCCCACACGCGAGCGCCGATGCGTCGAAGTTGCACTGACGGGGATCGTCGATGAGCCGATCTTCAAGACCGTCGCCGGCATCGCAGGCGTCGAGTGTCGCCTCCTTGAGCAAATTCAGTTGTTCATCCGAGAGAGGTTGATCTTCGGCCTCCAGTCCGGCGACCTGTTGAGCCGTCCACACCTGGGACATGTTCAGCCGCGTCAGGGAGAAAACCGGTGCGCCGGCAATGATGCCGTCGTAGTCGTCGGGATAGCGCTGCATCGCCTTGAGCCCCTGCCGCCCGCCGGTAGAGCATCCCAGGTAGTAGGAGTATTCGGGGGCGCGCGTGTAGAACGCGTCGACGAACTGTTTGCCGACCACCGTCGTCAAGTGAATGGCACGATGACCGAAATCGTGAATGGTGGCGTCGTTGGGGACAACAGCGCCCGACTCGATCTCCTTCATGACCCAGTCTTCAGGACCGGCTCTGACATGTCCGGCATCTGTCTGTCCGGTCGCATACCCAAGCTGCAGCGCGACCTGCACCCGATCCTCGCTCTGAAACAGACCCGCCGTACCGCCGTTTCCACTGACCAGGAACCGGCCGTTCCACGCGGCGGCGTCCGGCAGCCGGAGCCTGAACCGAATCCGGCTGTCGCCATCGTCGGCGTTGGCAATCATCCCTTCCATCTGACAATAGCCTCCGGTTTCGTCGACCCGTGCGGCACTGGTCAGCGTGACACCGTGAGGAGACTCCGCGGCGAATTGTTCGAACATGGCCAACTCACAGGCCAAGGCCTGCCCGCAGAACAGGCTCGGTAACAATAAAACCAGGCGAATTGAGGGTTTCATGGGTTTGTCTCCCGGTGAGCGATCTACAGATACGGATGGAGCCTTACTCAAGTGGCCATGCGTGACAAACCGCGCAGGCGGTTTCCGCCGCATGCGTTTCGTGGCAACCGATACAGCTTGCCATGGATGTGACGCTGGTCGTCATGGCCATCGCATCCAGTTGCGCCACATCCCCGTGACAGGCGCCGCAGTCTACGCCCGCGGCGATGTGGGGTCGATGGTCCCAGGTGACACCGGAAAGGACCTGGTACACGCGGACCCAGGGGACCGGGTCTCCAGAGGCATCGAACTCGGCAAGCTGCATGACGGCCGGCAGGTCCCGGCCGATGGCGTTATGGCAGGTCATACAGGTGCCGGTTTCCGGATACCCCATCGGCGCATCCGGTGCCGTATTGGTATGGCACGCCTCACAGACCAATCCGAGCCCAAGGTGTGTCCGGTGGCTGTAAGGAATCGGTTGTTCCGGCGCCGGATGCATCGACGGATTGCCGGGTACCTGCAGGATCGCCGCGGTCTGCTGCGCCCGAACGCCCAGTGCCAGTGCGAGCAGCGCCAGCGCATGGGACGCGCACAGCCACGCGGTCGGCCTGACCGAGGTTTTGCGGTTCATGGATCGCTCACCGTCCGTCATTCACATTCGCCGCCAAGTCGTTCCGATTACGTGATCTATGCCCGGCGGGCCGCTACTTCCTCAAGCGAAAGCCCATCGTCTTCAAGGACGACCGCCGCCGCCGCACGGCCGGGCCGCCCGGTGACCGAACCGCCGCCTTCGGTGCAGCCGCCGGTGTGATATAGGCCCGGAATCGGCAGGCGGTACGGCGTAAAGACGTTGAAGGTCCGCAAGCGTTGATGGACGCTTCCCCGCCACATGGCCGGGTTCATCCGCTCGATGTCCAGCGGGCTCAAGAGCACCTTGGCCAGGATGTCGTCTTTCGTGAGGTTGGTGGTGTGACGCATGTAGTAGGCCAGAAGCCGGTCGGCCACCTTGTTCTTGAGGGTATCCCAATGCTCCGACCCCTCCTTGAGCGTATACGGCATGGTTCCTTCGATCTTGACGGAGCCGTAACCCGCGGGCGCGCGTGTCGGATCGACGTTGGACGCGTGCACGATCTGCAGTGGATAGTCGTCGATGTTGAGCTCGCCGCTGGCCTGGTCCGCGTTGAGCGCAAAGATACTCTCGGGACGCTGGAGAATGGCGGCTTCGCACGGCTCGATGGTCCCGCCCTCCGACGAGGCGTAGCTCGGACGCGCCGACAGCGCGAAGGTGAACGCGAACATGGCGTGTTCGGCCTGCCAGATGTCGACGATGTCGAGCAATTCGTCGCCCCACAATTCGCGGGGCGCCATCTCGACGAGGTGTTTGATGTGTATGGTGGTAACGACGCCCTTTCGAGCGCGGTAGCGGCTTCCGTCCGCGCACTCCGCACCGGCGCAGCGTCCCTGTTCGATGATGAGTTGCTCGACCGGCTTGTTGGTAAGGACGACGCCGTCATGAGCTTCGATGAATCGTCCCAACGCCTCCGCGAGCATCCCGGAGCCGCCCCGGGGGATCGGCCGCCCGCGCAGGTGGTTGATCATGGTGATTGCGTGGTTGCCGGTGCCGATATCGCTGCCCGCGACGCCGCCGAAGTGACCGGTGGTCAGATTGGCCGCCTGCACATGCGGGCTCTCCCAGATTTGGCGCCCGGCGTCGTAGCCGGAAAGCTCGCTGAGCCGCTGCCAGAAGTTCCCCTCGCGTGACTGCGAACGTTGCGTGGGCGACATGGCCAGGTATCTTGACCGTGACGCGGCCAGGCGCCTGAACGTCTCGGCATCTTTCCTTGAGACCTTGGCGATGGTCTCGGCGGTCCGGTCCGGATCCTCCCGAAAGACGGTCAGCGAAGCGCCATCCAGGAACGGGATGTGCACGACGATCTCCGGGTCCATGAGTTCGTAGCCGTAGTCACGTACCGCGATCTCGTTGTTTCGATACGCCGGGTTCGCGGCAAAGCCGCTATGGACCGTGGAGCACAAGTCCTCCTTGAAGCCCGGCAGCAATACTTCGGCCGTCTTCACGCCGCCGCCGATCATCGTCCGCCCCTCCAGCACGACGACCCGGTTGCCTGCCTTCGCCAGGTAAGCGGCGCACAGCAGGCTGTTGTGTCCGGCGCCGCCGATCACGTAGTCGAACTGGTCGCCGGGCGTCCGGGCCGTGCTCTGGCTCCTCGCGGTCGATGCGGCTATGGCCAGGGGTGCAAGTGCGGCCGCGCTCTTCATGAAGTCACGCCTGGTGGTCGAGGTCATTCGCGGTTCTCCCCAGGTTGTTGCCCCGCCACGGCTTCATTCGGTCATACCCGGCGGGCGGCTCAACACTACGCGATCCAAAAAAAATCGACAACCGCCCCGGCTCGCAGGCTCCACGCCGCATTCTGCTTGGCTCTGTTGCCGATAGTGCGCGATAATTGCGTGGATTCCATCGTGTGGGGCCGTAGCTCAGTTGGGAGAGCGCTGCGTTCGCAATGCAGAGGTCGGGAGTTCGAATCTCCTCGGCTCCACCACTTGTCCACAGGGAGCAGCGGGGGACTTGATCATGAAGGGTTTGATACTGAGTGCATTCATAGCACTCTCAGTTCCCGTGGCTTCGCTCCACGCACACCACTCGACGGCGTCCTTTTTCTTTCTCGACCAGCGAATGAGCATCGAGGGCACGGTAGTGGAATTTCATGCCCGCAACCCTCACGGGCTAATCGTCCTTGATGTCGTCAATGAGGCCGGCGAGACGGAACGCTGGCGCGCCGAGATGCCGGCCTGGCAGGCGCTGTTGCGCTGGCTGGGCTGGTCGCCCGGGGACCTCCAGGCAGGCGACCGTATCGTCATCCATGGCGCACCGCCGCGCATGAGCGATGTCTACAGCATCCGCGCGGACGATGTCGAGATGCCCGACGGCTGGACGCGGCACCTGTTCCGCGATCCGGTGACCGACAAGTACCGCAAGCCGACGCCGCCGGCGGGAACGGAGGGTTGACCATGCATACTCGGAACAGCTCCCGGCCCGATTCCGCCAGCGTCCCGCGACGTGTCGTCGGCCCGATCGCCTGGATGCTCTTCCTGCCGGCATCGCTTGCGGTGTTGGCTCAGCAGAACGAGCGCGTCGCCGGATTGGACGGCATTTGGGAACTGAATCGTGGCTGGACCGATCACCCGGATGACGATCCCAGTACCTACGAACGCTCCGATTTTCGGGCTTTCACCCGGCCGGAAGTGCTGGCGGCCTGGGCGGAGCGCGATCCGGTGGACGATCCGAAACTGGACTGCGAACAGCCCACGGTTTCCTCGGCCATGTCGGGCATTCATGCCATCGCCATCGATCAGTCGGGCGAGCACGTCAAGCTCTTCGCCGAAGCCTTCGATGTGGAGCGCACCGTCTACATGGACGGGCGGGCGCATCCGGGCGAGGACACGCCGCATACCAACCTGGGCCATTCCATCGGCTGGTACGAGGGAGACGCGTTGGTTGTGGACACCACCCACATCACGGCCGGCTGGAGCATCGGACCGGGGGGACCGCCCCACAGCGATCAATTACACGTCATCGAGCGCTATCGAGTGATCGAGGATGGAAGGTTGCTGGAACAGGCGGTCACCGTCGACGACCCGCTGACGCTCACGCAGCCCGTGACCTACGTGCAGCATGAGCGTCGCGCCCCGATGCACGAATTGGTGCCCTACGACTGCATGCCCTTGAATACCGACCGCGGCGAAGAATTGACCCCGGAAGAGTTCTACGGGGTTTCGGCGCCGGACTCGGAGTAGTCGTTCCCGTCCAGCCTCTACAAAGGCTCGCTGGAGGCGGGTCGACCGCGATGAGCGGTGACTCTGTATCGCTCCCCGGTTTTCGTCGTGAGCCGGTCGGCGGCCGCAATGGAAAAATGGTGGGCATTGCGGGTTAGACTGCGTTTATGCGTACTGCTTCCGCCAATGTAGATGCCGCGCCGCTGGCGGCCCGGTTGAGACGGGAACTCGAGGGCGAAGTCCTGTTCGACGCGTTCAGCCGCGGCCGCTACAGCACCGATGCCTCCGTATATCAGATCCAGCCGATCGGCGTGGTGATTCCGCGCAATCGGCAGGACGTGCTCCGCACCATTCAGATTGCGGCGGAGCACGGAGTGCCGTTGCTGCCCCGGGGTGCCGGCACGTCCCAATGCGGCCAGACCGTCGGCAAGGCCCTGGTAATCGATGCGAGCAAGTACCTCCGAAATGTCCGGTCATTCGAGCCCTTGGCGCGAACCGTCTCCGTCGATCCCGGCATCGTTCTGGATACGTTGAACGCATTCCTGAAGCCGCACGGGCTGTTTTTCCCGGTCGACGTCTCGACTTCCAGCCGGGCGACTATCGGTGGCATGGCCGGCAACAACAGCGTCGGCGCTCGCTCGCGGCATTACGGCCACATGGTCGAGAATGTCCTTGGGATCCAGGCGGTGCTCGCCGATGGCGAGCAACTCGATTGCCGTGCGCGCCGAGTGGCTTCGCCAGGCGATCGCAGCGGCAACGGAGCCGGTGGCGACAGGCTGACCGGACTGACGGACCGAATGCGGCAACTCTACGTGCGAAACGCCGCAGAGATCGAGCGGCGCTACCCGCAGGTCTCGCGAAACGTCGCCGGTTACAACATCAACCGCCTGGGACGCGAGGAGGTGAATCTGGCCGATCTGTTGGTCGGTTCGGAAGGCACGCTCGCCTGGTTCCAGGAACTCCAACTCGCGCTGCAGCCGATCCCGGCGCACAAGGTCCTCGGCGTTTGCCACTTTCCGGATTTCGAGGCAGCGATGAAGTCGGCGCAGCATATCGTCACGCTCGATCCCGCCGCCACGGAACTGATCGACCGCACCGTACTCGAGCTGGCCGCGGAAATTCCCGCGTTCAGTTCGTCGATGCGACGTTTTATCCGCGGCAGCCCGGCGGCGGTGCTGCTGGTGGAGTTTGCCGGCGACAATCTCGACGAGCAGTTGCGAAACCTGGACCGGCTCGAGGAGTTGATGGGAGATCTGGGAGTGCCGGACAGCGTCCTGCGCGTGGAAACCGGGGAATTGCAGGGCGTAGTGTGGTCGTTGCGGAAGGCGGCACTTAACATCGTGATGTCGATGAAGGGCGATGGCAAACCCATCTCCTTTGTCGAGGATTGCGCTGTTCCATTGGAGAACCTGGCCGAGTACACGCGGCGTTTGACCGAGGTATTTTCCCGCCACGGCACGACGGGCACCTGGTACGCTCACGCCGGTGTGGGCTGTCTGCACGTGCGTCCGATCCTGAACCTCAAGGACGACGCCGACGTCACAAACTGGCGATCGATTGCCAACGAGGCTCACGCGCTGGTCCGCGAGTACAAGGGTTCTCACTCCGGTGAGCATGGCGACGGGCTGGTGCGGTCCGAATTCCTGGAACCGATACTCGGGACGCAGATCGTTACCGCCTTCCGGGAGGTCAAGGACAGCTTCGATCCGGACGGGCGGTTCAACCCGGGCAAGATCATCGATCCGCCGCGCATGGATGACCGCAGGCTGTTGAGATTTTCGGATACCTACCAGCCGCAGCAGCGCAAGGAAGCGCTGGATTGGTCGGCCTGGGGCGGCTTTCACCGCGCGACCGAGATGTGCAACAACAACGGCGCGTGCCGCAAGTCGGGCGCTGGCGTGATGTGTCCGTCGTATCGAGTTACGCAGGACGAAAAACATGTGACGCGCGGGCGCGCAAACAGTCTGCGCCTGGTGCTCACGGGCCAACTGCCCGCCGAAACCCTGACTTCCAAGGAACTCTACGAGACGATGGATCTTTGCGTCGGCTGCAAGGCGTGCAAGCGCGAATGTCCGACCGGCGTTGATATCTATCGGATGAAAATCGAGTTTCTAAGCGCCTACCGGGAGCGTTGGGGGCTCACCCGGCGGGATCGGGCGATCGCCTTTCTGCCACGCTACGCACCGTGGGTCGCTCGATTCGGGCCGCTCGCCAATATCGCAGGCCGCGGCCGCCTTTTGTCACGGCTGCGGGAGAAACTGATCGGCTTTACCGCCCGTCGACCATTGCCGACATGGCGTCGCGACATCTTTCGCGGTAGCGCGGACCAGACCAGCGAGACAGCCGCGGCGGAGGCCGACGTGGTCCTGCTGGTCGACACCTTCAATACCTATTTCGAACCCGAGACGGCAACCGCGGCGTTGAAGGTGTTGACGGCCGCCGGTTACCGTGTCGTCGTACCGAAGCCCAAAGACGGTGGCAGGCCCTTGTGCTGCGGTCGAACCTTCCTCAACGCCGGACTCGTGGACGAAGCCAGGTTGGAAGCCCGTCGGGTCATCGAGACGCTGGCGCCGTACGTCAAGCGTGGCATTCCAATCGTCGGCCTGGAACCATCCTGCTTGCTGAGCCTGCGTGACGAGTTCGCCGCGTTGCTACCGGGCACGGAAACAGCGGAGCTGGCCGGTCGCGCCCTGTTGTTCGAGGAATTCCTCGCCGCGGAGAGCAAGGCGGGGCGGCTGAATCTGCCGCTGAAGGCGCTCGATCGACGGCGACTGCTGCTGCACGGTCATTGTCATCAGAAGGCCTTTGGCCTGATCTCGAGCGTTGAAGAAGTATTGCGCTTGATTCCGGATGCGGACGTGGAGTTGGTCGATTCCGGGTGTTGCGGCATGGCGGGTTCGTTCGGGTACGAAGCCGAGCACTACGACACGTCGATGAAGATGGCGGAACTCAGCCTGTTGCCGCGAGTCCGCGAGGCGGACAAGGACACGCTGATCGTGGCGGACGGCACGAGTTGCCGTACCCAGATCAGGGACGGAGCCGGTCGCGAGGGCTGGCACGTAGCACGTGTGCTGGAATTCGCGCTCGGAGACTCATGCGGCCCGGACGTGAGTTAGGCCGCAGATCGGGATCTCCTCCAGATCCGTGCTCCAGACACGAAAGATGCCCTCGGCATCGCGTCTAGCGGTTCGCTCGATCTCTTCGTCGTAGACTGACTCAAGCAGATCTCCAGGCTCCGATCCCGAGAAGTACGGGCTGGACCTCGTGGTCAGCAGCACCTCCTGACCGCCGGCCAGTAGCAGGTTGCGGGCAAATACCTCCGGCTGTCCTCGCAGCGACGTGTCCCCCCTGACCCTGACCCGATCGCCCACGTGGAGAAACTCCCGGTCCAGGCCCCGGGCTCGAAGTATGCCCAGCGCTCCGGTTTGCTTCAGGTATGAGCCGATTTTACATCCACCTCGGCACAATCCGTCCAACCAACCCTTGAGTCAGGTAAAATCCCACGGAAAGCTGCCTCTCATGAACGGAAGCCCCCGGAGGGCGCAAGATAGTGAACAAGCTCTGGGCGATAGCTATTCTGGTGACTCCCTCTGTCCCTGGTGCGCAAGAGATTGCCAATGAGCTCGTGGGCACATGGGAACTGGAGAGCGTAGAGGAGTTGGACGCCTCGGGAAGGTGGGTGCCATCCGATCGTCTCGGGATCGAACCGTCGGGCTTCATCGTCTATGACTCGGCCGGCAACGTGATGGTGCAGATCATGGGGAAGGATCGGCCGTTGCTCCCGGAGGTCGATCCGGATGCGCCATATGACCGAAGGAGTGGGATCGAGTCCGCCACCAGGGATCAGCTAGGCGAAATCGTTCGGGATTACGTCGCCTACTTCGGCCCCTACGAAGTCAACAGCGAGGATCAGTCCGTTATCCATCGTCGCAGAGGGCATCTCGTTCCGAACGTGGTCGGTGAAGATGCCAAGCGGTTCTTTAGTGTCGACGGCAATACGCTGACCCTGATTCACCCAGGTGGCGCCGCCCGGCGTACCTGGAGACGCGCAACGAAGTGAGCCTGGAATGAGACTCCGCAGCACGATAGTTTTGAGCTTCACGGTAGCGACCGTAGCCGTTGCGTGCATTCAGGCCCCACTGGTCCTGGGTCAGACGACGGGCTATACGGCGCCCCGCACGCCTGACGGGCGACCGGACCTCAACGGAATCTGGCAGGCCATGAACACGGCCAACTACGACATTCAGGCCCATCCGGCGCGCCCCGCGCTGGCTGTGGTTCCCGCACCGGCGCGCGCCGAGCCCGCTGGACTGGGCCGAGCCACCGTTCACGAGTTGCCCGTTCCGGCGATTCGGGCCCTGGGAGCGGTGGGCGGGGTTCCCGCGGGCGCCGGTGTGGTGGTCGGTAACGAGATCCCCTACCAGCCATGGGCGGCGGCCAGAAAGAACGAGAATGCCCGGAACTGGCTGGAACGCGACCCGGAGATCAAGTGCTACATGCCCGGCGTTCCCCGTGCGACCTATATGCCGTATCCGTTCCAGATTATTCAGGCGAACGACAAGATTCTGATCGCCTACGAGTTCGCGGGCGCGACGCGCACCATCCATATGGATGACGTGGGCGACAGCCCCAGCCGGACGTGGATGGGTTGGTCGCGCGGCCGCTGGGAGGAAGAAACGCTCGTGGTCGACGTGAACAGCTTCAACGGTCAAACCTGGTTCGACAGAGCCGGCAACTTCCACAGCGACGCGCTGCACGTCGTCGAGCGCTACACGCCGGTCAGTCCCTACCACCTGATGTACGAAGCCACGATCGAAGATCCGAACGTTTTTACACGGCCCTGGACGATGAGGATGCCGCTCTACCGGCGTTTCGAGACCAATGCACAACTACTGGAATACGAATGCGTGGAATTCGTGGAACAGCTCATGTACGGCGATCTGGGGCTCATCGACCCCGAGAGCGGTCAGCAGAATGAATGAGAGGAGGCTCGGATGAAGCAACGATACGGTGTCCCGGTCGGTATCCAGTGGGCGGCCGCGGCGCTTGTCGCGATGGCCGCGGGGGGGCCTCTCATGGCGCAGGAGGACTGGACGCAACCCCGCACCGCATGGGGTGACCCAGATTTTCAGGGGGTTTGGCGATACCTGGCGACCATCCCCCTGGAGCGGCCGAGCCGGTTCGAGGGACGGGCGTATCTGACGGATGAAGAAGTGGCCGAGATCGCGCGAGTCGAGCAGGAGCAGGCGGCGAGGCGGCTCGCGGGCCTCGACGGGACCGCTGTCGGCCGACAGTCGTTGGCCGAATCGCCGATCACGGGAAACGAGTACAACAGTTTCTGGCAGGATCCCGGGCGGGCGAGAAACGTGTACAGGCAGACCTCCCTGATCGTCGACCCGGCGGACGGAAGGTTTCCCTATACGGCGGACGCGCGCGAAGCTGACGTCCGCGCCGAGGCTCGCTACGGAGTCGGTCCCTACGAATCGTACCTGGATCCGGATACCGGGGAACGCTGCCTGACCGACGGCGTGACCGGCACGATGTGGCAAGGCCCGAACGGCGGTCACAATCGCATCGTGCAGACCCCTGGCTACGTCACGATCGTTCACGAGGAGTTTGGCGATCGGCGTATCATTCCCGTGGACGGGCGGCCGCACCTGGGCATCCCGCAGTGGCTCGGGGACCCGATCGGCCATTGGGACGGCGACACGCTGGTCGTTGAGACCACCAACTTCGTCGACAGGACCCACTACGAGTGGCGGAGCCCCTGGCATCGAGCGTCCGGGTCCCTGCGGCTGGTCGAGCGCTTCCGGCAGGTGAGCGCGGACACCATGGAATACACGATCACCGTCGAGGACCCGACGACGTTTACGAGGCCCTGGACGGCGGTGGTCCCGATCTCGAAACTTCCCGAAGGCACACAGATTTACGAATACGCGTGTCACGAGGGAAATTACGCGATGGCCAATCTCCTCAGCGCCGGTCGCGCTGAGGCCGCGGCAACGCAGTCGTCGTCGCAGCCGCAGCCGCAGTCGCAGTCGCCGGATTGACAATAAGGAGGGTGCTCATGCGTATCGACCTCATCGGACTGTTTATCGGTATGGGCCTGGTTCTGCCGGGCGGACCCGTCCGCGCGCATCATGCCTTCGCGGCGGAGTTCGACTCGGAGAAACCCATCGAATTGCGCGGCATAATCGCCCGGCTGGAATTGATCAATCCGCACTCGTGGATCCATCTGGACGTTGAGAAGCCCGACGGCACCGTGGAGCGGTGGATGATCGAAGGCGGCCCGCCGAATACGTTGTTCAGGCGCGGATTCACGCAGGCTTCGCTGCCTGTCGGGACCGAGATTATCGTCACTGGATTCCAGGCCAGGGACGGATCCATGAGGGCAAACGGCAGGGACATCACCTACACGGACGGGAGCCGGCCGTTCATCGGTACGTTCGGCACCGGTTCGCCGTGACGCCGCTCAGACCACGGCTCGTCATTTCAACAATGGCCCGGACGCGGGTCTTGCTGGGATGTTTGCTGCTTCTGGTCGAGCCGCTGGCGGCCCAGGGGCTGCCGGAAGGCGACCCGGATGAGTTGGGGCTCTCCTCTGCTCGCCTGCAGAGAATCGAGCAGTTGATCTCGACCGCGATCGATAACGAGGAAATTGCGGGCGCGGTTGCACTGGTCGCGCGCCACGGCCGCGTCGCTTTCCTGGAGGCTTTCGGGATGGCCGATATCGACGATCGGGAATCGATGGAGACGGACACGATCTTTCGGATCGCTTCAATGACGAAACCCGTCACGAGTCTGGCCGTCATGATGCTCCACGAGGAGGGCCACTTCCTCCTGAGGGACCCGGTATCGAGATTCATTCCCCAGTTCAGGGACCCGCGGGTTCTGATCTCGGGCTTCCCCGTCGTTGAGTCGCGGCCCGCCGAAGGCGAAATCACGATTCAAGAACTGCTCACGCACACCTCCGGAATCAGTTACCGGTTCAACGGTGACGCCGGGCATCGAGAGACGCTCGCTCGACTCTATCGCGATGCCGGTGTCTCAGATGGATTCACGGAAACGACCGGAACCATCGCCGACCTGAGCCACCAGCTCGGTGAGCTGCCGCTGTTGTTCGAGCCGGGCTCCGAATTCGCGTATGGATTGTCCATCGATGTGCTCGGGCACCTCGTAGAGGTCGTTTCGGGGATGACCCTGGCCGAGTTCTTCGACACGCGGATATTTCAACCGCTTGAAATGACCGACACCCATTTCTACCTCGACGATCATGAGGTCGGGCGCCTGGCGTCGGTCTACACGTCGGGCGACGAAGGCGGCATTCTCGAGCTTGAAGAAGGGCCTATTGAAATCGGTTACCTGAACTACTCGGTCAGCTATCCCTACAGCGGGCCACGCACCTATTATTCCGGCGGGGCCGGCCTGGTCTCCACGGCAGCCGATTACGTTCGATTTCTTCAGATGCTGCTCAATGGCGGCGAGCTCGAGGGCGTTCGGTTAGTGAGCCGCAAGACGGTCGAGCTGATGACCGCGAACAACATCGGCGAGCTCAACGCCGGCGCCGGTGTCAAATTCGGGTTGGGATTCGCCATCGTTGACGACTCGGGGCTCCTGGGAGACTCGAGGTCCCGAGGAACCTACTATTGGGGCGGTATCTTCAACACGAGATTCTTCGTCGACCCCTCCGAGCAGCTCATCGGCGTATTCATGTCTCAGCGGTATCCGCGCGATTCTGGGCTTATCCGCGACAGATTCATCAACGTCGTTTACCAGGCGGTAGCCGACTAGCGGGGGCCGCTGAGCGCTGAGCCGACGAATGCAATGCTGAGGTTTGCTACCAGTCCGTAAAGTCCGGGGTGCAGGCCCCAGACCTTGCCGGCCACTACGAAGTCAAAGGGTCCGAACGCCAGCCCCAGCGCGATGATCAGTCCCGCGATCAGACCCAGCAGGACGGGGCCTTTCTTGAGGAACGGCAGGTGTATGCCGAGCATGAATGCAGGGGCGAGTTGCACGAGAAGATCGAACTTGCGGTCGATCAGACCGATAAGGGAAGTCTGGTTCTTCAAGAGGATGGCGAGAACGACCAGCGCTCCGATGACGACCCACGAGCAGCGTTTGCCGATCTTTGTGAGTTCCGGCTCACTCGCACCCGGCTTCACATGCACGCCGTAGATGTCCTTCGTGAACATCGAGGATATGGACAGCATGGCGGAGTCGGCGGTCGACATGAGCGCCGCCAGCACGGCGCTGAAAATCAAGACCACCACGGCGTAGCCAAGGAGGGAATTCTCCTGAATGATCCGCAGCAGCCGGGCCAGGACCTGATCCGTGGCGGCGCCTTCAAGTCCAGGGACATAGGCGAGCGCATAGATCCCCGCAATCACGGCAATCAGTGCCGTGGTGAACGGCAGGAACGCCATGACCGCCAGGCTCCGATTCATGGCCCGGCTCGATCGCGCGGCGTAGATCCGCTGGATCGCCTGGGGATAGAGGGCCCCACCCATGCCGAGGACCAGGATGTAACTCAACCACTCCCGCAGCATCGCCGAACTCGGGCGCGACACCTTGAACGCGTCGGGCGACGCTGCAATCCGCTCCGTGGCAGCCGCCAACGGGCCGAACTGGTCGACCAGCAGCACGAGCAGGAAAGAAAATCCTACCATCAGTACGGCGCCCTGGATCACGTCCGTCCACGCGATGGCGCGAATTCCGCCCAGCGTGCCGTAGATCAACATGATGAGTGCGAGTCCGACGACACCGTAGTCGTAGGCCTGCTCACCGTAAGGACCGGATAGTCCCTGCAGAGCACGGCCCATGGTCATGAGTTGCGCCAGGAGATAGTTGTTCAGCGCCACGATCATGACGACGGAGGCGATCAGCGAGATGGCGCGGGAATCGAAACGGTCCTTCAGATAATCGACAGGCGTGACGTAGTTTCGGTCACGGGACAAGGCGTGCAGCCTGGGTGCGAAGGCCAGATAGAAAACGATAATCGCGAGCATATAATGCACGGCGATGAGCCAGCCAAAGCCCAATCTGTAACTGGCCCCGGCGACGCCGAAAAGACTGTTGCCGCTGTACTGGGTCGCATACAGCGTGAGCAGCAGGACGATAAAGCCGAACCTGCGCCCCGCCAGATAGAAGTCCTGCAGGGTATCTTCCCTGCGCGCGTTGAATCCTGCCCAACCCAGCAGCAAGAGCGATGACACATAGAGGGCGATAAAGAGCCACGCGCCCACGCCGAAAGGCAGGAGATCGGACATCAGTCCGATTCATCCCGCCCGCCGCTCAGATAGACCCAGGCGGTGAAGGCTGAGGTGACAAAGAGCGCCAGGAGCGTCGCCAGTGCCCACAAGGGAAAACCGAAGGCATGCCGGGCATCGCCGGCCGGCCAATACCAGGGGATGACGAGTACGAGCAGTACGAGGTAGACGACCGCGACCCACAAACGCGGCTTAGTCGGTGAGATCATCGCCCGGTAGTTCTCCAGGCCAAGTGGAAATGGACTCGCATGCTTCAAAGGATAGTACTTTCAAAGGCCCTATGGCAGGCGTATTGGAGCGGCTGAGAGGGGCGATGAGGGTGTGACTCGGCGCGCGTTGGGTCTTGTGGGCGATCACAGAGGCCGCTGCACATGTTCCCTCAACGCAGAATCGGGCGGTGCACACGTTGCTGCTCCGCAAAGTGTTGGCGGTGATGACGGCACGGGGGACGCTTGCGGCGTGTAACGTGGCGCGCTACAGTGAATCATGAGGATCAGGCACAAGGGACTGCGGGCCCTGCACGAGCGGGACGATCCCGCGCGGCTACCTGCCGGTCTGGTGCCACGGCTCCGGCGCATCCTGTTCCGGCTGCAAGAGGCGACGCATCCGGGTAGCGCCGACACGCCCGGCTTCCGGCTTCATCCCTTGAAGGGTGACCGCGCGGGCCAGTGGAGCGTCCGCGTCTCGGGCAACTGGCGCGTGGTGTTCCGCTTTGAGGACAGCGAAGCCGTGGATGTGGATTTTGTCGACTACCACTGAAGGAAAGGGAGCGTTGACCATGAACGACATTGCAAACGATCGGGTCGGCCCGATGCTGAACCCGCCGCACCTTGGCGAAATGATCCGGGAGAGCATGGACGAGGTGGGCTGGAACGTGACCGAGACGGCGGCGCGTCTCGGCTGCGAGCGCGGAACGCTGTCGCGTCTGCTGAACGGCAAGGCGGGCGTGTCCGCGAACATGGCGCTGGCGCTGGAAGATATCGGCTGGGGCACCGCCGATCACTGGATGCGGATGCAGGCGAGCTACGAGCTTGCGCAGGCGCGGCAGGACAGGACCGGCGCAGAACCGCGCGCGGGCGCATTGCACGCATGATCCGGCCTCGCGCCCGCGCCTCGGGACGAGGAACCGTCCCGGATACCGCCGTTTGTCTGCTCGTCCCGCTTCCGGCCATCGGCAAGCTGTCCGGCGCGCGGCGCGGACCGGTCGGCGAGGACTGATGCGCCTTGCGTGGAACGAGGTCCGCGCCCGCGCCGCCGCGTTCGCCGATGAATGGCGGGACGCTGCCTACGAGAAGGGCGAGACGCAGAGTTTCTACAACGCCTTCTTCGACGTGTTCGGGGTGCAACGGCGGAACGTCGCGCGCTACGAGGCGCATGTCGCGAAGCTGGATAACCGCTCCGGGTTCATCGACCTGTTCTGGCCGGGGGTCCTGATCGTCGAACAGAAAAGCGCCGGGCGCGACCTGAAAGAGGCCTACGAACAGGCCGGGGAGTATTTCGACGCGCTGCCCGAGCGCGACCGCCCGCGCTACATCCTGGTCAGCGACTTCCAGACCTTCGAGCTTCACGATCTGGACGAGCGGGAAGTCGTCGCCTTCCCGCTGTCGGACCTGCCCGCCCATGTGGAGGCGTTCGGCTTCATCCTCGGAGTGCAGCGCCGCGCGTTCCGCGACCAGGATCCCGCCAACGTCAAGGCCGCCGAACTGGTCGGGCGGCTGCATGACGCGCTCCACGAAGCGGGCTACAGGGGTCACGACCTGGAGCGCTTTCTGGTGCGGATCGTATTCTGCCTGTTCGCGGACGATACCGGCATCTTCGAGCCGCGCGACATCTTCCTCGACTTCCTGGAGGCGCGCACCGGCGAAGACGGGGCCGATCTCGGCTTGTGGCTGTCGCAGCTGTTCCAGGTGATGGACACGCCGGAGTCCGCACGCCAGAAAACGCTTGACGAAGACCTCGCGAGGTTTCCCTACGTCAACGGCGAGCTGTTCGACGGGCCGCTGCGTATTCCGGCATTCGACGCGGCCATGCGCGGCGCGTTGCTGGATGCCTGTCATTTCGACTGGTCGGAAATCTCACCGGCCATCTTCGGGGCGCTGTTCCAGTCGGTGATGGACCCGGCGGACCGCCGCGCCAAGGGCGCTCACTACACCACCGAGAAGAACATCCTGAAGGTGATCGAGCCGCTGTTCATGGATGACCTGCGCGCCGAGTTCGCGCGGCTGAGATCCCGCAAGGACAGCCGCCGTATCGCCGAGTTGCACCGGTTCCAGGAACGGCTGGGTGGAATGACTTTCTTCGATCCCGCCTGCGGGTGCGGCAACTTCCTGGTCATCTCCTACCGGGAACTGCGGCTGCTCGAAATCGAAGTTCTGAAAGCGATACGTGTAGGCACGCAACAGGAACTCGACGCGGCAACGCTGTCACGAGTGGACGTAGACCAGTTCCACGGCATCGAGATCGGCGAGTTCGCGGTGCGTATCGCAGAGACTGCGATGTGGATGATGGACCACATCATGAACAATCGGCTGAGCCTGGAGTTCGGCCAGACCTTCGCGCGCATTCCGCTCGAGAAGTCGCCGCACATCGTCCACGGGGACGCGCTGGAAGCGGACTGGTCGGAATTGCTTCCGCCCGGCGATTGTTCTTTCGTGTTGGGCAATCCGCCTTTCGTGGGCGCGAAGTACCAGACTGCGGAGCAGCGCGGGCAGGTGCGCGGAATCGCGGCGCTCGGCAAGAGCGGCGGCACGCTCGATTACGTCGCCGCCTGGTTCATCAAGGCGGGAGAGTATGTGAAGGGCAGCAATGCCCGGATCGGCTTCGTCGCCACCAACTCGATTACGCAAGGCGAACAGGTTGCGCAACTATGGCCTGTCCTGTTCGGGCGGTGCAAGCTGGAGATCGCCTTCGCACACCGCACATTCGCGTGGGGATCGGACGCGCGCGGCAAGGCGCATGTGCATGTGGTCATTCTCGGTCTCGACCGGCGGGAGGCCGCACGACGGGAGAAGCAGCTGTTCGCCTATCCCGACGTCAACGGCGAGCCGGAGGCGAGCCGCCACGCGGTGCTGTCGCCCTACCTGTTCGACGCTGGCGGGCTGTCCGACCCGCGTCTGGTGGTGCGGGAAGAAAGCGCACCGATCAACGGGATGGGCAGGCTGATTAGCGGAAGCCAGCCGATCGATGACGGCGAGTACATCTTCAATGCGGAACAACGCTCCGAACTGTTGGAAGCCGAGCCGGATGCCGCGCAATTTCTTCGCCCCTATGTCGGCGCTCGCGAATACCTGCAAGGACGGGAGCGGTGGATTCTCGCCCTGCATGATGCGGCACCGGACGTGCTGTCGCGCCTTCCTCGCGTGAGGGAACGTATGGCGGCGGTCCGACGTTATCGGGCGAACAGCAAGCGCAAGGGCACGTTGGCGATTGCCGATTACCCGACGCGGTACAATGTTGAGGTCATCCCCACCGCGCCGTTTCTGGTCGTTCCCAAGGTCAGTTCCGAGCGACGGGAGTATGTGCCGATCGGCTGGCCCGAACCACCGACTATTCCCAGCGATCTCGTGTTCGCCCTTCAGAACGCCAGCTTGGTGGATTTCGTTCTGCTGACCTCGGCGATGCACATGGCATGGCTGCGCCATATCGGCGGACGGCTCAAGAGCGACTACCGATATTCCATCGGACTCGTCTACAACACATTTCCGATGCCGCCGAGAGACGCGGGCCTATCCAGATTGG
Source organism: Candidatus Rariloculaceae bacterium (assembly GCA_965237785.1). Lineage (GTDB taxonomy): Bacteria > Pseudomonadota > Gammaproteobacteria > Steroidobacterales > Rariloculaceae > UBA6522. Next base: position 1,681,697 of record OZ250159.1, on the reverse strand, counting down.
AGCCGCTCGCCCAAGCCGTCCTCGACGCCCGCGCCGTTCATCCAAACGCCACACTCGCCGATCTCTATGATCCCGACCTGATGCCGCCCAATCTGCGCCGCGCGCATCAAGCCCTTGATCGTGCGGTAGACCGCGTCTATCGCCGTACCGGCTTTATATCCGAGCGCGAGCGCGTTGAACATCTGTTCATGCTCTATGAGAAGATGCGCGCGCCGTTGGAGTTCAGCATCAAGTCGAAACCACGGAATCGCCACCGTAAGTGACCTGCTCTAGGGATGACACAGTGAGAAGTTCGAGTAGCTCGCCTCAAGAGCCAAATGCTCCGATTTACCTTGAAGATATCAGTATCACGCACATAAACGGCCACCGTTTAGCAGAGCCGTGCTCGGCGCGGGTTGTCCTTCGCCTGTCCCCAACAGTTATGCCCCTAATCGAATCAGACAGTTTTCCCATAGGGATATTGGATGACGGTATGAAAATGCCATTTGTTGTTTAGGTAAAAAACGGCCGAAACATTCAAGTTGTGCGCTCCAGTTCGCCTTTCCCTAGCTCCGCAAACGGCACTTTTAAAGGCTCCCTCGGTCTATACAAATCTCCCTTTACGAGAATACAACATGACGCCAGGATTAGTTCTGTAAGATTCAGCGTTCTTAATTTCCCAACATTTTACGGACAGAGAGACAAATGGGTTAATTCTAAACGATTGGGTGCTACAGAATTGGCACACGAAAACTTGCGAATTAGGATCACCGAGGACGCCAGACTTTCTGACAACGCAAAGCTCTTGAATCAAATTGATGGTTACGCTGCAACGCATACAGGGATAATCGAACTCTGTGACAATGAAACATTTTCGGTAGCGGAGGCGGAACATATCTTGCGGGGGTTGCGAGCGTTTCTGTCATTCTGTCGCAGTGCGGGGTGTGGACTAACGCTGGTGAAGGCGGCTTACCCAGATGGTCGGAAAACGGTTCTTGAATGGGGCACGACTCATACTGACCCATGGAGATGCGGACGCGATACATGGCTGCCGACAATAGTGGATGGTGGGGACAATCTTTCTCAAGCGTTTTCTGGATTCTGGGCGTTGTGTAGTGATCCAAATTGGATGGACACGCTATTTCGGACTATTGACTGGTATCTCAATAGCAAGAGCGGTCCCTTTCACGTCGGCATCATTCTTGTGCAGGCTGCCCTTGAATCTTTATGTCATAAAATTGCAGGCCCTAAGAGAAAGGGATCAACGGGAGAATATTTGTCGAAGTCAATAAAGCATATCGGGCTTTGCACAACGATACCTCCATCATGTAGCAATTTGGCTGTGTTTTTTAAAAATTGCTCCCGTGTAGGTGAGGATGGGCCAAAAGCGATTGCAGAACTTCGCAACGATCTGGTTCATGCAAAGAAGACTTATGGAGTCAGTGCAGAGGCGCAAATGGATGCATTGCGCTTGGGTCAATGGTACATAGAGTTGATCCTGCTCAAACAGTTCAATTATCAGGGTCGTTACAGAAACCGGCTAGCGACTGCTGGAGAAAGTCCGTTTGAAAAGGTTCCTTGGGCAAAATGAGAATCTTAGATGGTGTCTACAAAGTGATGCGTCTCCCAATCATCGCTTCGGCGATGATGTTGCCTACCATATCTGCAGCCTCGACGAGGTGTTTGTCGGCAAGAAGGATAGTACTTTCAAAGGCCCCATGGCAGGCGTATTGGAGCGGCTGAGAGGGGCGATGAGGGCGTAACTCGGCGCGCATTTGGTCTTGTGACCGATCGTTGCCAGCCAACGGCGTTTGAACGTCCTGCGAATCTCCCCGGCGTGGCAAGAAGCGCCGACGGTACTGGCGCATTGCCCGGGGCGAGGCCGAACCCGCCCGTGTAAACCCCTGCTTCGCGCATATCGCGTTGGGTCAGATCGGCAGGCGAGCTTGTGGCGGCGTCCGGTGATCGACGTGTCGTGGAACGACCCGAAGGAGTACGTGGCGTGGTTGTCCGAGCAGACGGGTTCGAGTTACCGGTTGTTATTCGCACTCGATAAGCACAAATATATACACTTCTCTAACATCTCATAAGATGCGTTAACCGCGAGGCCGGCATGAACATCACCAAAGACATTCGCCCCCTGACCGAGTTCAAGCGGAACACCGCGCGCTTCATGTCCCACCTCAAGGAAACCGGCCGCCCGTCCGTGCTGACGGTAAACGGCAAGCCGGCCCTGGTCGTCATGGACGCCGAAGCCTGGCAGGACACTCAGGACCTGATCGAATACGCCAGTACCGTCGCCGGCATCCGCAAGGGGCTCGATCAGGCCCGCGACGGACAGGGTGTTGAGGCTGACGCGTTCTTCGAGAGGTCGGGTGCCGGCAAGACGTGAGGCGTTATCGGGTCGTCATAACGCCTTTCGCGGGCAAGGTGCCGTCGCGATAGGGGGTCTTCAACGTCTAGCGAACGTGCCCGCTGTCGGTCAGCGCGAGGTGCTCGGTGGTGATCGGCGGGCGTGAGACATTGAATGCGATCACGCGAGCCGACTCCTCTCGGGTCAGAACGACGGGCATCTTGACCTTCCTGTGTGCGCGGTCTGCGTAGATTTCGGCGCTCAGTGGTTGATCGGGCACGCGCTTGTAGAGGAAGACGAGCGCGTTCAGTATGGATGGAATAGTGACGTCGCCGCATGAGGTCGCGCATTTCGTCAAGCAGTTTGGTCGCCATACAAATCCCCGAGGGTGTTGGTTCATGCGTGGAGCTTGGTGAGTCGAGGCGTTGAGCGCTTCTGGGCGATGATATTACACACGGCAGATCTGCCTGCTAATCAGTGGTTAGACCGCTGGCGTGGTATACGGCAATGACGTATATTGAGCCATGTGGTCACGTTCGTCGAAACTCCGCTCTTCACGAGACTGGTCGCCGGCTACCTGAGCGATGAAGCCTACGGCGAACTCCAAAGCCATCTGGCGAATCATCCACACGCTGGAGCGGTGATTCCCGGATCAGGAGGGGTCAGAAAGCTCAGGTGGGCATTACCTGGGCGCGGGAAGCGGGGTGGAATTCGCGTAATCTACTTTCTGCGACCAGAGCAGGGAGTGACCTGGATGTTGACCCTGTATCCTAAGAACGTAGCCGACAACATTCCGGCGCACGTTCTGAAGCAGATCCGCGAGGAAATCGAAGATGGCTAAGCACGAGCATCGCAGCATTGGAGTAGAGATTCTGGAAGGCATTCGCCAACTCAAGCGGGGTGAGGTCGGTCGTGTTCAACACTTCCCATCGGTGACGGCGGTCCGAGAACAGGTCGGTCTGTCCCAGTCGGAGTTCGCACGTTTGCTTGGCGTGTCGGTTCGAACACTCCAGGAGTGGGAACAAGGCCGTCGCATTCCATCTGGTCCAGCCAAAACTCTGCTGACCATCGCGCACCAGAACCCGAAGGCCCTCTTGGAGGTCGCGGTCTAACCCGAGACGGTCGCTACAGTGGTACGTTTCGCCCGCATGCAAGTTTGGTCCGGGCCGCAATCGGCGTTTTGACGTTGGTGGGGCGGCGTGAGTTGAGCCCCCCTTCGCGGCGCGCCAGGGATTGCTTCATGCCGCGATTTTCAGGTCCGTATGACGTGCGAGCACCTCGAAGTCGGCGTCCCAGTGAAGGACGGGGACCCCGGCGTCAATGGCGACGGCGCCGATGAGACAGTCGATCAGCTTGCGAACGGTCTCCCCTTCCCGACGGCAGAGGCGAAACAGGGCGGCCGCGTCGTCATAGTGCGTCGGTCCGGTCGGCAGCACGGCCGCGCGCGCGAGCAGCCGGCGGAGGTCATGCAGATGCCGTTCGTTGCGCGCGCCGGCCAGAACTTCCATCCGAACGGCGTCGCAGATCGCGATCTCGCTGTCGAGCAACACCTCGACGCGATCGCAGATCGGGGATCCGGTGTCGCGAAGGAACTCGATCCAGGCGGACGTATCAATCAGAATCACGCCGGACGGCCGGCCCGCAACTCGTCGAGGTCGCCCTCCCAACCCGACCCGCGAAGCCGCCGGGCTTCGTCGACGCCGCAAGGTTCCGCCGCAAGGGCTCGAAGTGCGAAGTTGACCGCTTCGCGCTTGGTCGTCAGGCGGTAACGGCGCATGATCGCCGCGCACGCCTCATCGTCGATATCAACATTGGTACGTGACATACACTGATCATACACCATGACCCGATGGCGGCCCCGGGTCTTAACCGCATAGACTCCAGGTTGCCTAAGGGCAGCCGAGCACCGGTGCCCACTTGCTTGGCCTGCCGCCCGTCTCAGGGTGTCGAGCACTCGCCTTCCATGAGTTCCCGCACCCGAGACGTTGCGGCGCGCCGCTCTTCTAATGTGGCGCCCTGCATCAGGTGGCCGCAGCCGACGACAGGAACACCGGCGAAACTCGCTTGAGCAACGACGCCTTTGGTCTTTTTCTCGCGAGTCAGTTCCTCAAACGGTTTTGTTCCGTAAGTGAGGACGACCTTCGGCCCCATCGGATGCACGTTCTCCTCAAGCCATTGCTTCGACTTCACCAACCAACCTTCGGCGGGCCGAGGAGAATGTTCATGCCGTACTTCACACCGCCAACCTCATCGGCGTAGGCGTTTGCGTCACAGTAGATTTTCCTGATTTTCTTTTCGAGAGTCGCCTGATCCACGAGTATCCTTGCTACCTTGCCCTTCAATCGGTCTGCCATTGCGTATGTGCACAGTGAAATTTCGGATTCTGGTTTCGGCGCACTGGTTCATCTTAAAGTCGTGACTCTGCTATGTGTCCACGAAAACAGGGCAACTCCGGCGGATTCGGGAAACGACTCCCCGAGAAGATCGAAGATCGCCTCGCCAGCGCTGGGTTTTCCCGCTAGGTCGAGATTCAACTGGTCATCTGGGACGACAGCGAAGCGCGGAATCTGGCGCGCTTTTAGGTAGAGCGTTTCTCGGCAGTTTGATTATTTAGTTACCGAGACGGTAAAGGCGTTCGGCGGGCTACAATGATTGGCGCTTTCAGTTCGCATCGACTTCGAGGCAAGAATTCATGGGCGTTTTTTCAGTTTCGCTTGAGGTGGCCGACCCGGAAGGCCGGCGTTACGAAACCGTCGAGGCCATGGTGGATTCCGGGGCGACTTACACTGTACTGCCAGCCTCCATCCTCGAACGATTGGGCGTGGAACCTCACAGCACACGGCGATTTGTTCTCGCGGACGGCAGCCACATCAGGAGAGGCTTCGGAAGTACCTGGATGCGGCTGGATGGCCGTGAAGCGATTTCGCCGGTCGTGTTCTGGGATGAGGGGGCACGACCGCTGCTCGGCGCGGTCACTCTGGAGATTCTCAGCTTGGGAATCGATCCGATAAACCGGCGACTGGTTCCGGTGGATGCATTTATGTTGCAGTCGGCCGAATTTGGAGTACCGGCTCCGCGTACGGAAACGAACAGTTCGTCGTTCCCATCCGGCCGGAAACTCGTCCTCGATCCAGCCGGCGCCTGCGCCGTCACGCCTCCCAAGGATTGACGACCAGCGTCCCCATCGGGGCGAAGTCGGCGAATTTCCGAGATGACGCAAGTATCGAGGAGGACCCTCACAGCGTTGTGTCCCGCATCGGCGCTCGATCGCGTTCGATGTCGACGCCATCGAGCGATGGGCCATTCAACAGGTAGTCGATGAATCCAGGGCGTTCGCCGCGCAGTCGTGCGTAGTCGGATTCGGACATCACGATCACCGCCTCGTTGCGGCGGCTGATGCGTTGCGGGCAATCCGTCAGCGCCCTGCTTACGACCTCGCTGAGTCGATTCTTCGCCTCCGTCAGCTTCCATTCCATCTCACATGATCTCCATAGAAAGCCACAGTAGCCGTCTATATTGGACGCATGCTCCGTCAAGTCAATACCGAGCTTCAATGAGGGGAGCCGGAGACTCAAAGCCGCCGAAGGATAGTACTTTCAAAGGCCCGCGCAGTATGGCAGGCGGTTTGGAGCGGCTGAGAGGGGCGATGAGGGTGTGACTCGGCGCGATCTGAGGGAGTCTTCAACGGTTAGCGAACAGGCCCGCTGTCGGTCAGCGCGAGGCGCTCGGTGGCGACCGGCGGGCGTGAGACAGTGCGCGCCGGATGCTCGAGCTTGTCGCGCTCGGAAACCGGCAGCGAATCACGTTATTCCCTGCTTGTCCGGCGCCAACGGATCGCCCAGGTCCGCTTCATCCATAGCCTCCGCCACGATGACCTGAGAGGTCTGCATCATGACCGCCATCCCGGGACATTGTTCCTGCGCAGCAATCGGCGCCCGTACCGACATCCGGTACAGGGTGTACCCTGCCATGAGCAGGTAAACCAGCGCGACGAAATAATACAGGCTGCCCGGACCGAAAAATTTCATTGCCTGGCTACTGAGTATGGGGCCCGATAACCCACCGATGCCGTTCAATAAAGATTATGCTGCCGCTGGCTGACAGGATCTGCTCGTTACGCACGTGGTCATTGATAAAGGACATGGACTACCGAGTAAAAACACAGGACGGCGCCACCCACGAGGAATAACAGGGCGGCAGTCAGCCAAAGGTCGCCCAGACGAGCGGCTAACGGTACGAACAGGCTCGCGCCTGAAGCCAGGACTGCCAGCAACAGCAGGGTATGGCGGCGTTCCTGCCGATCCGATAACCATCCAACCGGCAGCAACAACGCCAATCCTCCGAACATCAGGACACCGACCAGCAGGGCACTTTCGGCAACGGAAAAACCGCTCTGTTGGGCGAATACCGCGGTTAACCACATCACTGCGCCAAAGGTGACGCCCTGGACGAACATGCCAACGGCGCCCAAAGGGGTAAGTCTGATCAACCTGCTTAATTGCAGGTGTTCTGCGTACGCGATTGCAGGGGCGGGGATGTTACTCAGCAATATGGGTACGATTGCAATGGACAGGATGACGGAGGCGAGGATGAACAACTCGAAGCCCAGCGGCGATGCCAGGTTTATCAGGAATTGTCCGCCTGTGAACCCCAGGGCGATGGTGAACATGTAAGCAGCAAGCAGACGACCTCGATTGTCGTTACCGGTGATCGCGTTCAGCCAGCTTTCCGAGACCATGAACAGGCCTGATAGACAAAACCCCGTCAACGCGCGAAACAGGAACCACATCACCGGGTTGACAACGGCAGAGTGCAGCAGGACAGCAACCGATGCAACTGATGCCAGCGCGGCAAAGACGCGGATATGTCCTACCTGCTCGACCCACCTGGGTACGGTCCGTGCGCCCACGAGAAAACCGACGTAATAGGCGGACATGATCAAGCCGATAGTGTCCACCTCAAAGTCTTCCAAGGAGGCCCGGAGCCCCAGCAGCGTGCCCTGCATACCGCTGCAGACGGAAATCAAGGCTACGCCGAACAGCAGGCTCCAAACCAGTAAAATCCGCGGCTTTTTCATGTTCCAAGGATAGTACTTTCAATGGCCTCATGGCAGGCGTTTTGGAGCGGCTGAGAGGGGCGATGAGGGTGTGACACGGCGCGCTCGGCGATCGTCTGCACCAGGCCCTCGAGCGCCGCCCGACTCGGTGCGGGCGCGGGCACGAACCGCAGACCCACCCCCTCACCGACGTAAACGCCGGAAAATCGTCACCGACAAACTGGGAAGTGACCGGGTTGCCCATCGGAATTTGTCTCCTTTGAGACAGGGCGCCTTTGCGTCCTGGATTCAGGTCGCGACAATCTGACGATCTGGAAATTGGGTTTCCCCAGCTTGAAGAAGTTAATTTGGCAATACCGCGTCGGGCGCAAAGCGCCGGAGCTGTCCAGGTCGAAGGTGATCGAGGCGGATCTGGCGCTTTGAAGCCCCGGGGCCGCTATCCCGGACGACAGGGTCCCTGACCGCGTCGCAATTCAAACGCGACGCTCAAAGAAGACATCCCAAGAGTTTGCTAACCACGTCGTATATTGTATCGATTCATTATATTTTGTTGTGATGAAACATATTGTTATATATACTTATTGTGTTTTAAGGCAATTGATTAATACCCTCATGAGCGTGAAACAAACCGTTTCCCGGCAGTATGCGCGGATCGTGGACGGCGCGGCTGAGAAGGCCGCCGGCCTGGGCAGGCCGCCGGAAGGGTGTCTCGCGACCGTGCGCAAGGCACTGGGCATGTCCGCGCGGCAGGTCGCCGAACGCGCCGGGATCACCAAAGCGGCTGTCTACCAAGCCGAACGGAAGGAACTACAGGGCGGCATCACGATCCGGCAGCTGGAGAAACTCGCCGCCGCAATGGACGCACGGCTGGTCTATGCCATCGTTCCGGCAGAGGGCAGCGTGGGCGGGCAACTGCGTCGGCGGGCGCGCGAGAAGGCGAAACGCCTTATCCGGCGGGCCGGTTCGCACATGGCGCTCGAGAAGCAGTCGCTGCCGGAGCCGCTCATCGACGAGCAGATCGATGATCTGGCATGGGAACTTGAGCGCGAACGGAAGCCCGAGCTGTGGGATGACGGATAGGCGCGAGGATCCGCGCGGCGCCACGCCGCTGACTCCGGACGATCTGCGCGGGCTCAGGCTACGCCACGTGACCACGCGTGGGCTGCTGGATGAGGTGGAACAGGCAAACGTTGCGCAGGGCCTGCGCTGGCTCGCGCGAACCCGTGGAGGGGACATCCTGGACGACGTATTCGTGCGCAGGCTTCACCGGGAGCTGTTCGGGGAAGTGTGGGCGTGGGCGGGAACTTACCGGTTACGCGAGACGAATATCGGCGTCGCCCCACAAGAGATCGCCGTACAGTTGCGCCTGCTGCTGGACGACGCCCGTACCTGGTGCGAGCAGGACGTGTACCCGGCGGTGGAGGCCGCGGTGCGGTTTCATCATCGGATGGTGCAGATCCATCCGTTCCCGAACGGCAACGGACGGCACGCACGCATTGCCGCGGACGAGTTTCTGAAGCGCTATTTCGACCGCCCGCCTATCGAGTGGGCGAGCGGGTACGACCTGCAGCGGGACAATGCGCGCCGCCGTGCCTACCTGGATGCCCTGAGACGCGCCGACGGGGGCGATTTCGGGGCGCTGTCGGCTTTCGCGGGCGGGGGCGCAGAAGCGGATTCGGCCGAATCTACTCGGGGTGTTCGCCGTAGTAGAACCGCAGACGCCAGGAATTGAGCCGGCCCGTATCGCCATCCGCGGCGTCATACACTTCAATTTTCCATGCGCCGCTCGGGTCCTCACCGTAGAAGGCGTTGCTCAGGAGCCGCCACCTGAGCTGTGATTGGCCACGCATGTCGATGGCCAACGTTTCGTTGAACGCCGGATTCAATACGCTTCGCGTCCCTTGCGGAGAGACAAGATCAATTCCCAGATCGTTTGGAAATGGATGATTGATGTCCAATTCCAGGATCACGGCCTCGACATTTACCGACTCGGACAGGCCACTCACCGTGAGTGTCTGGCTCGCACCGCCACCATCATCGTCGGGTATGTCGACTTGGTTGCTGTAGTTGAACCAGCCCGATTGCCGAAACGTTCCCAGGGAGTCCGGTTCGTAAGTCTCAACAAGTTCCACCGCGGCATCCAGATCGAGTGCGCCGAACCCGTACCAGTTGTGAAATCCGTATCCCGCCGAATTCACGACCCAGGCCGTCTGCAACGTGCGGGCACGGAAACCGAAACGCTCCTCAACGGCCGCACGATCGGGATCGATTCGGCGTGCGGTCTTCGCCAGCACGTGCTTGACATCGCGCCAGGTCAGTTCCGGCTCCGCTTCGAGCAGTACCGCGATGGACCCGGATACACTTGGTGTCGCGCCCGAGGTGCCATTGAAGTTTTCCGTATAGTCGCCGTCCGGGTTCACCGTTTGCTCGACTTCGGAGTCGGCCGATACACCACCGGTATCGCCTCGAAGCAGCCCGATCGGGTCTGTCGTCACCAGCGCCGGCTTGTCGTAGCCGTACTCGCCCGCGGGGGCGCTGATCCACAGATTCGCTCCCGAGCTCGAATAACTCGACCTCTCTCCATCTGCATTGAATCCCCCCACGACGATCACGTACGGCAGGTTGCTGGTGGGACTTCCGATGGAGGAGCGGCAACCGATTTGCGCGTTTACGGGTCGTTCTATGGAAACGCAGGACCCGAATCCGTTGCCTGCAGCCTTGACATAGATGGCGCCCAGTCCGGACCGCAAGCTCCGCACACCATGGGCGAACAGGGATTCGTCGTCCGCCGAGGCATTCCGCGGAAAGCTGAGTATTCCACCGAAACTCATGTTGAAGATATCGACATCCGTCGAGTTCGGTGCAATCGAGCTTGCGCCCAGCGAACTGTAGTAGGCGATGGACGACTGCACCGAAAGAAAGTTGTAGCCTCGAAGCAATGCATCGGCAGCGACACCGCGCCCACCGATCCCGTTGTTCGCCGCCGCCGCGATCACGCCGGCGACGCTTGTGCCGTGATCGCCCGTGGATTCGAAGTTGAACGGATCGGTTACCTCCGCCGTGAACCACCACGGCGAAGCCGACCCGAACAGGTCCGCATTGAAGTTGTAGGACGCGTTGGCCTCAATGTTGTTCCTCAAATCGGGATGGCATATTTCCATTCCGGTATCGACGATCGCGACTCGCACACCCTTGCCGGTGGGTCCGTCGTTCAGAACGTCGTCCATCCGCAGATCCTCATCGGCCACACCGCCGTTGTCCGCGAATGACGTTTGTCCTGTGTTCTCCAGATGCCATTGATACGATTGAAGCGGGTCTGTCATATTGGATGCGGAACCCCGACCCGGCTCTATACACGTGTGCTGGACTCGTATGAGATTGTCCAACGAGAACCCTGTTTCAGCCTTCGTCCGGTACTCGCCATCCTCTCGAACTTGCGCAAACACATAGTACGTTCGGTCAGGATTCAGAAAGCTGAGGGTGATCGGAATCTCCATTTGATAGGAACTTTTCCCATCAATGTTCGGGATGATGCGGGTCTCTTGCAGCCACGGTTCTCTCGGACCCGATTCGTCAATGACGATTCGGAGATAGGTCGCCTCCGACCGGAGAAGTCCAAGATTGTAGATGGTGGCTGTAATCACCAGTGGGTCGCCACCGGATTCGCTGTATCCTCCCTCCAATACGACAGCGAGATAGGAGGTTAGGGAGTCCTTCGCGGTCGCAGCGAAAGGGGGTGCATTCGACGCTACCGGTGAACCTGCCCCGTTCATCGGCACAGGGATCGGCCTGCTCATGGCTTGCTCGAACTGCAGACTCGCTTCGATCACACGCGGATCGGCGGCCAGCCGATCGATGACATCGACGGGATTGGTCTCCCGATCAAGGTGAATCAGGGCGAATCCCAGGGCAGGATAGGCTTTGCCGTGCATTGCGCCCAGTTCAATGATCAATGGATCGAGACTCGAGTTATCCACGAGCTCTACCCGGACGGTCGGGGAGATCGCCTCGAAGCGTTGACGTGCGGGACTGAAGGCAAACCACCTCGGCAAACCGGTGGCATCGGAATGCGCCGTATAGGTACGATCTCCGATGGTTGCTCGGTAACTGAGTACACCCCCCGCTTCGGATATCGAAATATCCACGCCTTCCATTGAAGATACGCCCGATAACGCAGCCTTTGCGGAAGGAAACACCAGAACCGGATCGTCATCGACAAGGGTTGCCCGAATTGCCAGCTCCTGGGCTCCAGTGGGAATGACCACGGCAACACCTGAGAACAGCGTGGCTAGGGGAAAAAGTCGCTTCAATGACATCACTTGTCTCCATTGGTTTGAAGAAAGCCCGGCTAGAGCATGCCGAGCGTTCGCAAACGTCTCTCAAAGGGGTGAGGCCGCGCTTATTGGACAAGCCCTTGGGAAGCGATGCCGTGAACCGGTAATCGGCTCTTTTGTTCGGCGATGACCCTACCCGGGTCCCCGAAAGTTATTTGCGCGACCGATTATGGCCGAAGAACGGGGGAAGCGGTTATCGGTTCGTGCAAAACTATTGCGTCCGGCTGCCGTGGCTTGCAGCCGACCTTGTTACGCCTTGTTTGGAGGAATACGACACCGCCAAGACTCGGTTGGCGTTCCCGGTCGAGTTCAAGAATTTCAGACCCCTTGCTCCGGTGCCACCTAAACCCCGCAGAAGCAGCGTCGGTTGAAGTTGGTAACTGACGATCGTGACGTTCTTCTGGAGCGGATTGCAGCACTTGAAAGCACGGAGCCGGTTCTACATCCAGCTTGGCACGAACCGTCCAACGATCCCTTGAGTCAGGTAAAATCCCACAGAAAGCTGCCTCTCATGACCGGACTCCCGGAGGGCGCAAGAACAAATCAGGAGGTTCACCATGCACATACGAATCCCGCTTGGCGTGATCGTGTTGCTCGCGCTCTTGCCGGCGCGCGCCGTTCACGCACAAATCACCGACCCGCTGCCGGCCCCAATCGAGAAACGAGGCCTGATGGTGCAGATTCGCGATGTCGTGCGCCTCCCCCGGACATTGGGACGGCTTCACGCCGATCAGGATGTGAACCCGGCCGGCTGGGCGCGCGTCAGCTTCGTTCGCGACCTGCCGGATGGGCGCCGCTTTGCCAACGACCAACGCGGTTTCCTGTATCTGCTGCATGACGACTCCGCGCCTACGGTTTATGCGGACTTCGCCGCGGCGTTCCCGAACACGATCTACAACCGGCTCGAAAGCGGCTTTATCGGTTTCGGTTTCCACCCGGAGTTTGCCCAAAACGGGCTGTTCTATACCGTGCACGGCGAGCGCGCGTTCGCTAGCCGGGGAACGCTCGACTTCATACCGCCCGGTTACACCGAAGCCGACGTCACTCACCACAACGTCATCACCGAGTGGCGCGCGAACGACCCCGCCGCGAACGTTTTCGATGGCATACGGCGCGAACTGCTGCGCGTCGCCCACGTGACCGCCAACATGTCGCACCCCTTCGGTTACGTCGGGTTCAACCCGACGTCCGAGCCCGGCGATCCCGATTACGGGCTGCTGTATACCAGCGGCAGCGATCTCGGGTTCAGCAACGGATCGGGACCGAACTCCGAAAATCCCGGCCAGACACAGCGCCTGGACTCGGTCATCACCGCCATCCTGCGAATCGATCCACGCACTCCTTCGGAATCGGACGGAACAAAGGGACTCGGCGATTACACGATTCCCGCGATCAACCCGTTCGCAGCCGATGGCGACCCCGAAACGCTCGGCGAGATCTATGCCTACGGTTTTCGTAACGCCCACCGCCTGTCGTGGGACCTGACCGACGGGACGATGTTCGCCATGGATATCGGCATGAACCACATCGAGGAGGTCAACATCGTGCACGCGGGCGGCAATTACGGCTGGATGCCCCGCGAAGGCTACTGGGAGAACGGCATGACACGCCCCGGCGGCGCGCTGAACCAGCTTTTCGAGCTACCGGCGGACATGTCCTCGACGGGCGGACCGAGGACGAATTCATCTATCCCGTCGCGATCTATGACCACAACGAGGGGCGGGCGATCAGCGGCGGCTTCGCCTACCACGGACGCATCGAGGCGCTGCGCGGCAAGTTCGTGTTCGGCGACCTGGTGCGCGGGCGGCTCTTCGCGGCCGACCTTGCGGCGATAAAGGCCGCCGATGACGGCGTTCCCGGTACGGTGGCGCCGGTCGAGGAGATTCAGCTCTATGTTCGCGACGCGAGCGGCAACCGGGTGTATGTTTCCTTTCGCGAGCTCATCGAGCGCGCCAACGGTGCGGACGCGACGCGCGCCGATCTGCATTTGAGCCGCAGCCGGGACGGCGAGCTGTTCCTCACGTCGCGTCAGGACGGAATGATCCGGATGCTGGTGCCCGACGGGGAGTGACCGCACTGCGCTCGCTCCGCCTTGCCGGACCTGGACTCGGCAGAGCTATCTCGGATAGCGGTAACAGGCCCTAAGGCGTACATCCCCCGGAGATCCTCAGCCGGGGGGAATGAATATACTGATAGTTGAAGGTATTGCCCTCGTCGTTCAGCAAGGTCAATGATTGCTGAAAGATGACCGGGGGCGGAGAGCCCGCCGGCACGGTCGCCTCCAGAATATAGAGGCGGGTTTCGTGCAGATAGATCCCCGCGTAGGTGCGGGACCGATCGTCGTTGGTGATCTGCAGTTGGTGCCCTTCGACGCGCTGAATGTAGTGCCACGCATCGTACGTGACCTCACCGCCTCTCTTGCGGATATTCCACGCGGCATACGCAATCGATCCGAGCACATCGACCGCCCAGTAGAGCGACCCGTCGTCCGCGGAAGTCTTGTTGTTACGCTCGGCGTGTATTCTGTCGGCGTCCGTGAAGTCGACCACAGTGACGGAATAGCGGCCGCCATCGTCCTCGTAGGAGTGGATGCGCGAGGGGAAAACGGCGCCATACTCCGAGTCGTAGGTCGTCTCGATCATCGCGACCTCACCACTCGGGAAATCGATGGCGAATCGATCCAGTTCGCTGGTGAATTTGACCCAGTCCTGCGCGAGAGCCGGGCCGGCGATACACAGGATGGAGACCGCGGTCAGCGGTCGAAGGCAACGCATGGTCGTATCCCCCTCAGCTTATCCAATTGGGCGACGATCAGTCCCACTCTCTCTCGACGCCATCTGCCGACGTCAGAAAACCGAGCAGACATCCCTTGGAACCGTCTCTGAGTCGATGGCAGCGCGCAGATATAGCATCGCCCACCTTGATGTTGTCCTCGGTGATCCCAAGTTGAGCGAGCGCGGCGGGGTTCTTCGATTCCAGCACCCAAATTGCCGGTTCGCCGGTCGCGTCCATGACTTCGACGTAGAACCAGGAATGCGGGTTTCTGAAATGAACCTGCGTAACCGTGCCCGTCAAATCGGTGTATTCCGTCATCTGGTAGTTGCCCTGGGAGTGGTGCGCCCAGGCGGATACTGTCAAGGCGCTCGCGAAAACGATCGCGAGAATTGGGCATCTGATACCTCATCGTGCTCTCCTGAATGGATTCCATCTCGGCTCCCCCGAGCCTTCTCACCGCCCCATTCTACCGATTTTCGCCATGGCCCGGCTGATCAGGCGAGATACCCGGGCTAAAGGGTCCCGAATATCCGCTAATATCCGTCGAGGGTAGATGTTCGAGAGGAGTGACCGGATGGAGGCGCCTTACATCACAACGTGCAGCCCGCTGTTCCGCAATAGAGTCATGCTGCCGCTCGCCTGCGTTCTTGTGGCGCTGGCCGGGCTTGAGACGGCGAACGCGCAATGCGTCGACTATTCCGACGACCCGGCGGGATGTCAGCCGAGTACCTTCGACACCCCGATCGGTGAAATGCCGTCCATACGTGTGGGCCAGCGCGGGCAGGTCGATCCGTTCTCGTCGGAGGAGGAGGCTCGGGAAGGTTTTTCCCGTATCGAGAAGGACCTTCACCTGTTTCGAAACTTCGAGCACCTTCATTGGGTGATTACGGTGCCGTCGGAACGCGATCCCGGCACGGGCGCATGGCGCGGCGGCGATCTCGACGGCGCCGGCGACGGGCGGGGTCTGGGTATCGCGGGCGATTGCGTCTTCGTCGGGCACCGTAACGGCCCCGGCGTCATCCGCGATATCGACATATTCCGGATTCAGCCGGATCCTGAAACCATGCCGCCGGTCAAGGTGGGCAATCTGCCGGCCATGAGCCTCGGAAACGAGGGATTCGACGATCGTGAACTGCGCGCGCTGGTCTACACCGACGCAAGCGATGCGGACCGCATGCTCCTCGTGCGCAACGCCGGGACCAGGACGATCGGGCGCATGGAGACGTTCGAGATCGACATGGAGACTTGTCTGCCGCTGCGCAAGAGCGAGGTTCACGACTTCGCCGGCCCTTCTCACGAGTTCTATCTCTGGCATGACCCGGCCAATTCCAGCCGAGTGCTGGTCTACGTGGCCATGTTCGCCGGGGGAGGGTTACCCGATCCCGAGAATCCGTCGCTGCGAATTCCGGATGCCATCGTACTGGCGCTCACGGACGAGGCGACCGGCGAGGTGCTCGAGTCGCCGCGCATGCTCGCAGGTTTCAGTTTGCAGGAAGTCGGTGGCCCGCCGATCAATGAGCGTCCCGATGAGACCGGACTGTTTGCGGACGGCAGGTTTGCCGACTTCAGTCACCTGAACAACCTCTCGGAACAGGCCGGAAATTTTCAGAACCGGCAAAACAATATGCTGCACTCGCTTTCGGTCACGGATGACGGTGAGCGTGTCTACGTCGCAGGCGGCAACGCCGGGTTCTACGTGCTCAACTCGGAGGCGATCGCGAGCCACACCGATGCACAACTTGGCGCCGGGACGGCAGACTGCAATCAACGCTCGACGATCGTATCAATCAATGGCGCGATCGATGCCGGCATGCTTTCCTCCCTTACAGATGACTGCTTGCATATGGTTGTCAGCGATGACCCGGGTCTGCAGGCATTTCTCGACTCCGACGCGCCGGCAGCGGCCAAGGCGGCGCGCTATCTCGTGCTGCTGACTCGTTCACGTATCGACGTACACCCGCCCAACAATTCCCTGCCGACCGGAATTCACAGCGCCGTATTCGTGCCCGATCGTCCGGCCCGGGTGCGCGGAAACGACCGGAATCGGCCGGCCTACGTGTGGCTCACGGACGAGAACTTCGGGTGTCCGCTGATGCACGCGCGAATGGTCTCCGTAGAAGTCGAAGCCACGCCGACGATGATCGGCGCGTTCGCGATTCCGGACAACCAGATCGGGGAGTGTCTGGACCAGGCCAACACCGAACCCAATGGCGAGCCGCGACGCCGCGTAAATCAACAAAACCACAATCCGACGGTATTTCGGAATCTGGTATTCAACAGTTGGTACGGCCACGGGATAAGGGCGATCGATATCTCCAACCCCTATATGCCTCGCGAGGTGGGCCACGCCATTACCGTGCCGCACAGCATTGCCAGAACCTACCCGGTCTTCAAGGATGGACTGATTTACTGGGCGGACAGCGACACCGGCCTGCATGTCGGGCGCTACACGGGACCACGCAGCGACGAACTGCCTGGCCCGGGATCAGGCACGTACGAGAGCAACGCAACAAGCCCGCATCGATGAAACGGGCTCTATTCATGCTCGCCTCAACGATGTTTCTGTCGTTGGCGGCGTCTGCTCAACAGACGCTCGGGCCCGGACCGGAACTCGATGATTTCGTCGCCTACATGTGCCCGATTCATTCCGACTATACGGCTGAAGTCGAGGGCGTTTGCCCGCGCGACGGCATGATGCTGGTACCGTCGAGGCCGTTCGATGTCAGGGACTACGGGCTCGAAGTCCGGACAGTGCCGTCGTTGCCCCGCGCGGGTGAAGCATTGACGCTGCGGTTCAGGGTCTCTCACCCGGGCACGGGAGAGCTGGTGCGTGAGTTCGCGATGGTGCACGAGCAACGCTATCACCTGTTCGTCGTCAGCCAGGATATGCAGTACTTCGAACACATTCACCCTGTACAGGGTTCCGACGGAACCTGGTCGATCGAAGTGGTGCTATCGAAGCCGGGTTACTACAAACTGCTGTCGGATTTCGTTCCTGCAGGCGGCCCGGCACAGTTCATTGCGACGCCATTGGTAACCGCGGATTACCCGGGTGACCTCGTCGCCGAAAGCGCCCGTCTGGAACCCGATACAAACCCGACGAAGACCGTCGGCGATCTCAGCGCAACCTTGTCCTATGCTCCCTCGACGTTTGTCGCCGGCCTCTATGGCCATCTCGGCTTCCATCTGACCGAAGCGAGCACCGGCCAACCGGTGACGGATCTGCAAACCTACCTTGGTGCGTTCGGCCATACACTGATCCTGAGCGAGGATATGGTCGAGTATGTGCACTCGCACCCCATTGATCTGACGACTAGTTTCGATGAAGAGAGCGGCCCGATGCTCTTCATGATCCCGATGGGCGTTGATCCCGAGACGCTGCGCGGCGGGCCTGAGGTGACGTTTGACGGCCTCATGCCGAGGGCGGGACGTTATCGCTCCTTCACCCAGTTTCGGTGGCGGGATGAAATTCATACGTTCGCGTATACCTTCGATGTTGTGGCGAGTCGGTAGGGGCCGATGAGCCGCCACGTGATCAGATCGTTTGCGGCAATTGCCGCCGCACTGGGAGTGTTGGCAGCGTTCTGGGTCTATCCGGCCTTGGTGTTTCCGCATGCTGCCACGAGCAATACGGTGCTGTTCGACCGCGAGATCGTTCGGATTCTCAACGAGCACTGCGTCATGTGTCACACGGAAGGCGGTCCGTCGTTCTCGATTGCAACCTATGAAGAAGCGTGGTTGACACGTATCGCAAGCTACGATCGGATTCTCGGCCGGCATATGCCACCGTGGGCCGCTCTGCCCGGGTACGGTGAGTTCGCGAACGCGAACTCGTTGACACTCCGTGAGACCCGCTTCTTCGTATCCTGGGTCGAGGGTCTCGGGCCGCGCAATTCAGGCATCGTCTTTCTCAACGTGCTCGATCCCGCTGCGGCATCGCGACAAGAGATACGTGCTCATATCGACTTCAATGCCTGGGAACTCGGTGAACCTGACCGGATAATTTCATTGCCGGCGACGGTGCCCGCGGCAACGGCAACCGCAGCGGCAACCGCAGCGGCAGCGGCAACGGCAACCGCAACCGCGGCCCGCGAATCGCCGGCGCGAGTGCAGCGCGTCGTCCTCGACCCGGGACTGTCTACGGATCGCCGGGTGCGGGCACTCGAATACCGGCCCGGGGAGCGCGGTTCGATTCGTGCCGTGGAGTTCAAGCTCGAGGGCTCGGGGCAGTGGCTCGCGACCTGGACTCCCTGGCATGGTTTTCGCCGACTGCCTGAACGGATGGCCTATCGGATTGCCGCGGGATCGAAGATCGTCGCAGAGATTCACACCCTCGAACCAGGGCAAGTCATTGCCGACCCCGGAGACCTCGGCTTGCACTTCGCTGACGGCCCTGCGCCCGCCGCGCCGACCGACGTCGTCCTCACCGCATCCGGCGAGATCCCGGCAGGTACGAACGCCCATCGACTCCACGCCGAAACACGGCTGAGCGCCGATGCGCGGATACTGGCCTTGTGGCCGACATTGCCTGACGGTCTCGAGTCGATCGAAGTTTCGGCAACGCTCCCGAACGGCGCGGTCGAAATTCTGCTGGTCGCGCTCGACGTGCCGCTCGAATGGCCGACGCCGTACCTATTCAAGACACCCGTCGATCTGCCGGCCGGGTCACAACTGTCGCTGACGGCCTATACGTCGAATAACACCGCCGTGCCGGCAGAGCAGCGCGTTCTACTCACAATGAGCCTTACCTATAGTGAAGCGACGGCTTCTCATACCGATTAAACTGATCGTGCAACACGGGACGTACACGAGATGACCCGTTTTCTGTCACGGCGTGAGATGCTCAAGCGAGCCGCTGCAGCCGGTGCGGCAGCCGCGGTGCCGGCACACACATTGGCACAGGTACTGCCCGCCCGCGTTCGACCTTCTTTCCAGAACCTCACTCCTTCTGAATCCGAGCTACTCGAAGCGATCGTCGCACGGCTGATCCCGAGCGATCGAAATGGGCCGGGTGCACTGGAGGCCGGGGCGGCCCACTACATCGACCGGGCACTCGCGGACGCGCTGGCCTCATCGAGAGCCATCTACTCGGCGGGGCTCGCGGCCCTCGATGCCTACGCACGGGAGTCCGCCGGGCAAGCGTTCGCGGAGCTTGGTCCAGGCGACCAGGACTCCATACTGGAGGACCTGGAGCAGAATCTCGCCGAGGGCTTCACTCCGGACGCTGCATCGTTTTTCAATTTGGTGCTATCGCATACCATCGAAGGCACTTTTTGCGATCCATATTACGGCGGCAACCAGGACTTCATCGGCTGGGAGTTGATCGGCTATCCGGGCCTTCGACTCGGCGTCGCGGCCGAGCAGCAACGCATGGACTCCTTCCCCGAAATGACCAGGGTCTCTGCCTATGACCTGCCGATGTTCGACGCTGACATGCCTGGGGAAAGGGACGACGATGACGGTTAGGCTTGCCGGGACGGACGTTGCCGTCATCGGGCTGGGCGGCGTTGGTGGCGTGGCGGTCCTGCCGCTTGCGGATGCGGGATTGGACGTCGTGGGGCTGGAGGCGGGGACTTGGCTTTCGCCGCGGGATTTCGCGCCCGACGAGCTGCGCAATAATTTCCGCGGCTGGCCACAGTCCGTCCAGAAAGCGAACCGGGAGGTTCCCGTACACCGCCCGAATGCATCGGCGCCCGATTCCCCACGCCAGCGTCTTCACCCGATGATGAATGCCGTCGGTGGCACCACACTTCACTATTTCGGGCGAAGCTATCGGCTCAATCCATGGGACTTTCGGGTCGTCAGCGAGACCGTACGCCGCTATGGCGCATCGCGAATCCCGGCAGGTTCCACCGTCGAGGACTGGCCGTTCGGGTTGGAGGAGCTCGAGCCGTTCTATGATCGGCTGGAGTATGAGCTTGGGGTAGCCGGGCAGGCCGGCAACGTCAACGGCGCGATCGACCGGCGCGGCAACATCTTCGAGGGTCCTCGCGACCGCGGTCGAGTATCGCAAAGACGGCGAGACTTACATTCAGCCCGCCGAGGTAATCCTGCTCGCCGGCTTCACGTATGAAAACGTCCGTCTCCTGCTGCTGTCGACGTCGGACGCCTTTCCGAATGGGCTGTCCAACAATCATGGCCAGGTCGGCCGACACTACATGACCCACGCCCAGGGCGCAGGCGTCCTCGCGCTCTTCCCGCACAACCTGAACCGTTGGTATGGCCTTCCCGCCCAGGGCACCGGGCTCGACGAGTGGGCGGACGACAATTTCGATCACACGGACCTGGATTTCATCGGCGGCGCGAACCTTTGGGTCTATTCCGATCTGCGGCCTATTTTGGCCGCGCGTATGAACACGTTCGGCCAAGCTCCGCGCTGGGGTTCGGAATGGAAGTCTTTCGTCATGCAGAATGCCGATCGATGGACCGGCTCGCATCTACAGAAGACGACCCTGCCTTACGAGGACAATTACCTCGACCTCCACCCGACGGTCAAGGACCCGCTCGGATTCCCGGTTTGCCGCATCACGGCCGATTTCAAGGACAACGAGAGGAAACTCGCCGATTACACTCAGGGCAAGATGGAACAATGGTTTCTTGAGGCCGGGGCGATCGCCACGGTGCGTCAACCCCTCGGTACCATGGGTCCGTCGTCACATGCGTACGGCGGCACCCGCATGGGCGACAATCCGGAAACCAACGTCGTCGACCGGTGGGGTTTCTCGCACGAGGTTCCGAATCTCGCGATTCTCGGTGCCTCTGTCATGGGCACAAGCGGCGCCCGCAATCCGACCCTGACGGCGCAAGCGCTGGCGTGGCGCACGGCGGAACATCTCGTGGAGAACTGGACGGCGGTATCGGGCTGAATGAGCGCTCTTGGTGTTAACGTGGCTGCATCGCGGCTGTAACGCATGGGGTCAATTCTGCCCTCGACACGGATCGACGGCGAGCGGACAATATGCGCAAATCGAATCCGGGGAATTCGTTGCCCCATTCATCAGCTCCATGGGAGGTCAGCATGAGGATGCTTTCTATCATTGCCGCGCTACTGCTACTCGTTGCGGTACCCGCCTCGAGCCAGCAGGGGGAATCGGCGGTCGACACGAATCACGACCCGACGCGAGCGTTTCTACTCTCCGCCGCCGATGTCGCGGCGACGGCGGCCGAACTGGACGCGAACGTGGCCTACGCCAACACGACCGTGCTCGAGCGTGCCGATCCAGCGACGTCGACGGGAGTTGCCTATCGGCTCGCGGTCGACCGTCGAACGCCTCCGCAGCGGGCTGCCCAGCATGCCGCCGAAGCAGAGATCTGGGCGATCGTGGGCGGAAGCGGGGCCATCACGACGGATGGACGAATCGTCGACATCGTCGAAGACGGCGAGACAGTCGGGAGGCGGATCGAGGGAGGTACCGTGCACCGGGTGTCCAGCGGCGACTTCCTGGTGATCCCCGAGGGTGTGCCGCACCAGGTCACGGAGTTCGATCCTTCACTCTTGATCGTGACGTTCGAATTTCCGCGCTAGCGATCTGGCGCCTCTGCGGCCGCAGTAGCGGATTGGTGAGAAATGCGGGCTAACGACCGGGGACTCGAGCCGCGTCCCGGCGCGATCGACTGGTGGATGGGGGACTCGCGCGGTCACTGGGAGGGGAATACGCTCGTGGTCGACGTGATCCATTTCAACGACAAGACTGCGTACCTCCTCGAACAGGAATGGGACAATCCCGCTTCTACCTTTTTCGACGAACGCTGAGTTGGAAAGCATGAACAAAACAGAGCGAGCTGTCACGTGAGCCATCGAATTCCAGCCCGTCTATCTCGCCAATCTTCCGCTACGGCCGCCGGTCCGCTCGGGGTGACGGCAGTGCTCTGGGTCGTGTTGCTGGCGCCGGGATCCGCTGCCGGGCAGGCCTTTTGGCGCGAGGACACGCCGAAGCTCCCGATGGCCCCAACCTGGCTCGCGCAGAAGGCCGAGCTCCCGCCCTACAGTCCACCGCGCACACCCGACGGCGTGCCCGATCTCCAGGGGGTTTGGGGCGGCCCTGGCGGCGATGGCCTCAGCTACCTCGAAGACCATGAGTACGTGGACGTAACCACACCGGCCCAGGAAACGTTTGTCTCCGATCCGCCGGATGGGAAAGTGCCCTACACGCCGTGGGGGCTGGCTAAACGGGCCGAGATTCTCGCCGGTCTGGGGCGGGGATGGCCCGGCGAGTCGGGCGATCGCCTCTACAGCAGTCCGGGGTCGTTTTGTCTGTATTACATGCCGGAGTTCTCCTTTGACGAGTTGGAGATCGTTCAGCAACCCGGCTCCGTGATCATGCTCGGCGAAACCGGCTATCGCGTGATCCCAACCGACGGGCGTCCGCCGATCGACGAAAATGCGAAATTCTGGTTCGGCAATTCGCGCGGCCGCTGGGAAGGCGATACGCTGGTCGTCGAGGTGATCGGTCTCAACGGCAGGGGTTGGTTCGACAGCACGGGGCACTTCTATTCGGAGAATACGCGCATGACCGAGCGCTGGCGGTTGGCCGACGCGAATACGATCGACTACGAGGTGACGTTCGAGGACCCCACGATCTATGCCAGACCCTGGACGATTAACTTCCCGAAGAGGCGCCCCGGTACCGGACCGACGGCGAGAGGCGTCCGCATACCCAGCGCCGTGGCGGCGAGCGCGCCCCCAGTGGAGGACCCCTATGCAGGCGAGATCTGGGAACCTGGATGTTACGAGGGAAACGGGCCGAGCGCGGCTTCCCTCCGCGCACTCGGCTACCAATGGTTCAGGGGGGTAACTCCTCCGCAGTGATGAGCGTGCGCTCGCGTTGTCATCGGTTATCTTGCGCGCAGCGGGACGCCGGCGGTCAACGGCCGGAGCGTGATCACGCCGGACGGGAGAAATTTTTTCCTGGTGACCGATACGGGGGGACCCGCCGGTCGGTAGCGACCCTAAAGAAAGGACTACTCGGTTCCGGCCGGCATCAGCGTCGCGCTGACGGGCGTGAACGTGGCCACGTCTCCGTTGGTAAATTCCATGCTCTTCAAACGCGTGAAGTGTTCCCTGGTACGGCCGGGAATTCCGGGCCAGCCGACCACGATGGGCACGCGGTCTCCGGGGCTGAGCATCGACTCGACGATTCCTCCGCGCTGGGAAAAGTTGGCGCTGGGAAGTTCCGCGTTCCACACCACCTCGTTGCCGGCTTCGTCCGTTACCGCGTAGACCAGGATTCCGTGGGGATTGGCAACGCGGAATTCCACCACCGTGACGTTCTCATGCACGACTTCGGCATCGAGATCGAAGTACACCGTGCTGTGATGAGCGGTGACCGGAGCGGCGACGGCGAGGACGATCAGTGCGAGGCGCAGAGCAAGAAATCCGGGTTTCATGACTGCCATCTCCTAGTTTCCACCCTCTGTTCCACCCTGAATTTCGCCCTGTGGCCCGACATCGCCGAATCGGGGATCGCATTCGTATTCCCAGATCTCCCCATCCGGATCGAACTTCCATTCGTACGCGAAACGAAAGGGTTCTTCGTAGTAGGTTGGATCGTGCACATCGGCGGTCATGTTGAGTAAGTTCCCGGACCGCGTATAACGCTCGATCGCATAGGTGTCTTCAGCGCCCGAAAACGGATGGCCGTGGATATCCATGAGGTTGTCCGGCGACAGGTGCGTGGTCCGTACCACCAGCGTCTCACCCTCCCAGTGCCCGGTTGAGTAACCGTTCACCGACAACGGCCAGTATTCCGGCGCTTCCCGCCCGTCCATGAAGAACCGGCGCACTTGGTGATAGTACTCGCGCAACATCACGATCTGGTGCTCTTGCTGAATGAATTCCACCGGATAGGGATCGCTCAGACCCCGAGGCACGCCCGGCGCGATGCATCGAAACGAAGGATCGCTCGCGGCGCTGAAACTATCCCACTCTGCCTGCCCGGCGGGCGTGAGGTAGCGATCGCGATCCCTTTGCGCACCGTTACCGATAGGCGTATTCGACACCCATATGCCTTCGAAATCGGCCTGCGCGTGTGCGACCGTGCCCAAGTGCGCGACCGCGGCCAGGACAACCGCCCGCGCGGCGCTCGTCGTCACGACTGACCCTGCACGCATCGCAAAAAGCCCCGCGCTGACTATGGCGTCGCGTGTGATTTTCATGCTGCGTGCCTGCTATTGCGGTTCCCGGGCGTCGGTTTCGTCGTGCTCGGGCAACCACCCGGCGAGTTCGGCCTTTACCCCTGCCAACGCCGGGTCGTCGGCGCGGTTTGTCCACTCGTCGGGGTCGGTCTGCAGGTCGTACAGCTCCTCCGAGCCGTCCGAATAGACGATGTAGCGGTAGCGCTCGCCCGACACGGCGTGGTTCCGGTAACCGTACGTGGTCACCACGCCGCCGCGGCCCAACGAAGCGCCCGGATCCTCAAGCAAGGGTACGAGGCTCATCCCCTCGACGTGATCCGGCGTCGGTAGTCCCGCCAATTCGGTGAGGGTCGGGTAGAGATCCATCAACGACACCGGGGCTGTCGAGCGGGCGCCCGGTTGAGTCACCCCAGGCGCGACGACGATGAGGGGTACACGGGTCGACTCCCTCCACAGCGTATGTTTGCGCCAGCGCGCCTTTTCACCCAGATGCCAGCCGTGATCGGACCACAAGACGATGATGGTGTCGTCCGCGCGCCCGCTTTGTTCCAGCGCGTCGAGCACCTCCCCAACCATCGCGTCGGCAAAGCTGACGCTGGCCAGATAGGCCTGCACGCCATCCTTCCAGACACCAGCGTCCCGCGCCCATTCGTGGATGCCCATGGGCGGCATGGTAGACGAGTCTCCCTGCAGTTTGGCAATTTCGGAGATATCGTCGAGATCAGTTTCCAGGACGGTCGGAAGTTCAACTTCCTCCAACGGGTACAGGTCGAAATACTTCCGCGGCAGATACCAGGGCAAATGGGGGCGATAGATGCCGACGGCATTGAACCTTGGACTGCCGGTTTCGGCCAGGATCTGGCGCCGCGACCAGGCGGCGACCTGTCCATCCCCCATGGCCCGGTCATCGGCCGCGACCGCGCCCCAGTCGACATTCTCGGAGAAGGGGCTGCCATTGGCCGGCCGCGCATGCGGTCGGATTTCGTCCGGGATCTGCCGATCCAGCGACGGGTAGTAGGCGTCCCAGGCCGTGGTGTCGTTGAAGCCGAAGTAGGCGTTGGGATTGAAGGTGCTCGAATGAAACAGCTTGCCCGCGCCGAAGGTCCGGTAGCCGGCATCCTTGAAATGTCCGGGCAGCGTCCGGATATTGCGAAAGGTCTCCAGGGTCCTCCAGTCCGGGGCGTTGACATAGACACCGGAGGTTGAGGGCCGCAGGCCGCTCATGAGGGCGGTTCTCGCGGGGTTGCACAACGGGGCTGCCGTGTGCGCGTTGGAAAATACCATCCCGCGCTCGGCGAGGCGGTCCATGTTCGGTGTCTTGACTTGCGGATGCCCGTCGAGGGGGCCGACCCAGTCATTGAGGTCGTCGATGGCAATGAAAAGGATATCGGGCCGCGAATCCGTTTGCGCCAACAGGCACGCGGGTGTCACCGACAGTGCAACGAGACAGGCGATCGCGCCAGCGAGCGTTTTCATGAGCAATCCATTGTAGTGTGTGGCGCTCGCATTGTAATTTACTTTCCCGGACGACGGCCGCCACTGGAGATGGGCGAGCTCGTCCGGCCGGGTCCCAGAGGTAGATTAGCCGGCTTCGCAGGGTATTTTTGGCCCGGCCGAAGATGAGTGTCATAATCGCGGGACGCCAGTCCATGACGGGATGTGGGAGTGCCGCAATGAAAATCCGCCAGTGTATGCGTGCTGGAATTCCGATCCTCGGTGGAATCGCGATGGCTGCTTGCGGGTGGGTGAACACCGCGGTCGGCCAGACGGGAGATTCCCGGATAGAAGGCGGCCCCACGGCTGAATTTCATTTCGCGAGACTCGTTTACAGAAACTCGGCCTACAGTCGGCGCGGCGGCTGGGGCGGACGCGGCGGGGCTTGGAGTACGGACTACGCGGACGCCGAGTACCACCTCATGCAGGGCGTGACGCGATTGACTCGCGTGGACGGGCAGGTCGTGGATTACTACGGGGACGGCGGCCGCCTGATCACGCTCGACGACGAGCGCGTTTTCGACTATCCGTGGCTATACGCGGTGGAAGTCGGGCAATGGGAACTCAGCGACCCGGAGGCCGCGCTGCTCAGGGAATATCTCGACCGGGGCGGTTTCCTGATGGTGGATGATTTCTGGGGCGAGACCGAGTGGTACATTTTCAATGAATCCATGCGGCGCGTGTTTCCCGATCGCCCGATTCTGGAACTCCATGAATCCCACCCGTTATTGCACGTTCTCTACGATCTGGATCAGCGTACCCAGATCCCCGGTCGAGGCGGGAATCGGGCCGGTACGGTGCCTCACTGGCGGGGTATCTTCGACGAAGACGGGCGGCTGATGGTTGCGATCAACTTCAACATGGACATGGGCGACGCCTGGGAACACGCGGACGACCCGTGGTATCCGGAGCCCATGACGGCATTGGCGTATCGCTTCGCGGTGAATTACCTGATCTACTCGATGACCCATTGAGCCGTCGAAGCAGCGCTATCGCTGCGGGTTCGGGCTCGTTGCGGGGTGAAAACATGGACTCAAGAGCAACGGAGGTTCGACCTCCGCGGGCGTTTCCGGACCGCCCGCGCTGCCGCGCCACCGCGCGCGTGACGGTGGCGATAGCACTGGGGCTCGGCTTCGGAGTTCCGGGGTGGAGCCAGGACCGCATGCCGCCGATTCCAGCCGAGAACCTGGCCGCCGACCAGGCGGCCGCGGTCGCGGAACTGCAAGAAGTGCGAGGAATTGCACCACGCGGACCATGGATACCGTTGTTGCGCAGTCCCGAGGTCCTGCGCCGGGCACGCGCCATGGGCGACTATCTGCGCTACAACACCAGTTTGCCGCCACGGCTGAGCGAATTCCTGATTCTTCTCACCGCCAGGGAGTGGAGCCAGCAATACGAGTGGTATGCCCATTACCGCATCGCGCTTGAAGCCGGGGTCGAGCCGGCCACGGTGAATGCGGTGGCCGAAGGTCGCGTTCCGGAGAATCTCCCGGAGGCGGAAAGCGCCCTCTACGATCTCTTTACCGAACTCAATCGAGACAAGCAGGTCAGCGACGCGACGTACGCGCGTGCGGTTGCGATGTTCGGCGAACGAGGCGTCATCGACACGATCGGCATCATCGGCTACTACACGCTGCTGGCCATGGTCATGAATACGGCCCGCACGCCGGTCCCGGGATCCGGGGACGACGTACCCGCGTTGCCCGCGCGCTGATCACGACGTTTCCGCGCCACTCGCCGTCCCTGGCTCGCTCCTCGCCCACGGCGCGGGCAAATGCAATCCCCGGGCGCTATTCGTTCGCAGGCGTAGGTCGGGGTCAGGCGCTGCGATAAAGCTTGGTCATGACGAATTCGTTATGACCCAGCGCTTCCGCCGCCGTAAGCCGCCCGTTGGCCGTCTCGACGATCATCTCCATGAGCGCCTCGCCCGCCTGGGCGATGGTTATCTCCCGGCGCACGACACCTGAGACGTCCACATCGATATGCTCGCCCATGGTGCGCACCGTGCGCGGATTCCCGGTGATCTTGATGACCGGCATGATCGGGTTGCCGACGATGTTGCCCTGGCCCGTGGGGAAGCAGTGCACGACGTAGCCCGCCGCCGCCTGCAGGGTATTGCATTCCGCCGCGGCCGACGACGTATCCATGAAATACAGGCCCGGCCCGCGTTCCGGCGCTTCGGCGGGTTCGAGCACGTCGATATAACTGACCTTCTTGCCGATCTTCTCAAGGTTGCCCATGGCCTTTTCCTCAATGGTTGTCAGCCCGCCGGCGATATTGCCCTTGGTGGGTTGGCTGTCGGACAGGTCTGAAGTCTTGTAGGGCTCGACCACATCGTCCTGGTAGGCCTGCCAGGTCCGCAGGAATTTCTCGCCGATCTCCGGTGTCGCGGCCCGCGCCGCGCAGAGTTGTTCCGCACCGGTTATCTCGGTCGTCTCGCCGAAACAACCGTAAATGCCCTTTGGAACCCAGGTGTCATACATATGGCCCACCGCCGGGCAGGATGCCAGGCCGGTGGTGGTATCGGATTCGCCGCACTTTGCCGCCACCCAGAGTTCGGAAACATCGCAGGGCTCGCGCTGCTGCCCGGAGGTCCTGTGTACGAATTCCTTCGCCTGGCGCGATGCCGTGGCGATGGTTTCGATGTCGCCGTGCTGCTCGATGGAGAAACTCGCCGTGGGCTTTCCCGTGGCGGCGATGCCGTCGGCGATCTGCTGTGTCCAGCCGGGCTCGATCCCGATTACCACGCAGGCAGCCACATTCGGGTTCGCGCCGGTACCGATCATGGTTCGGAAGTGAAGATCCAGGTCTTCACCGAATTGCAGCCGGCCGTATGCATGGGGCAGGGCAATGGTGCCGTGGATGTTGTTCGCCACCGCCTCGCAGGCGGCGTTCGAAATATCGTCCACGGGCAGGATCGCCACGTGGTTACGTACTCCGACGCGGCCGTTCTCGCGCCGGTAACCGAAAAATGTGCCATTCGCAGTCATTTCCGCACCTACCATCGTTTCGTCTTCAAGTTATGGGTGTGGACGTGTTCGCCCTTCTTTGTGTCGGCGACCATACGACCGATATCCACGCCGTATTTGATCGCGGTTTCGCCCTCGGACAGATCGGTCAGGGCAACCTTGTGACCGATGGGCACGTCATGGTGCGTGGTGATCGTGAAATCGCTGTTGTCCTCCGTGACCACCGCCAGAAGTTCCGTGCCCGCTTGCACGCCCTCTACCACGATCACGCCTACGTTGTCGCGCCGGTTGTGGACCAGCAAATGCGGAATACTCACCCTTGGCTCCTCCTTGTAACCCGCCTGTCTCGACGCCCTCGCCACGCACATCGCAGAGATATGCGCATCGGCGAGATATGCGCGCTATTCGTCGCCTTCCTCGAGGAAGCTCTCGAACGCACTGAAGTCGAGATAGTCGCCTGAGCAACTGATTTCACTCAACTCCCAGTGCAATGGCGCAAACCGATAGTAGAGTGTCTCCGCCACCCAGGGCTCGGCGAGCGCAATGGGGTCATCCAGCGTGATGTCGATTTCCAGATTCAGCTTGTCGATTCGGCGAAAGACTTCAGTAACCTTGAGTTGATCGCTGTGCTGGTAGCCTGACCTGTCCATCCAGGTGCGTTCGTCGATACCCACGGTGGTGACGACGAACGTGGTGTCGTCCTCCCAGTGGCCGATGGAATTGCCCAGCCATAGCAGGACCGGATCCTCGGGATGCTCGCGCCCGTCGGTGAAGATTCGACGGATCGTGTGATCGTACTCGTAGAGCATGATCATCTGCGTATCCGTGTACACGACTTCGAAGGGGTAGGGGTGGAAGTACACCCGCGGCACGCCGGGCGGATAGCAACGCGTGAGTACCGGATCGTTGGTCTCCGCAAGCGAGAATCCTCCCGCGTTGGAATTTCTCGCGGAGGCGAAGCGCTCTTCACCCCAGGCCGTGAGCTTCGGTGGTTCGGGGGTCCAGGTGGCGCCGCTGCGGAACGCGCCCTGCGGGCTGATACGGGTCCATACACCCGTCAGGTCGCGCGCAGGCGCGGGACCGTTCTCCAGGGCTTCCGCGTTGACGGGGGATCCCGTCCCAAACTGGGCGACGGCGGCTCCCGAGAAACCAAGGGCCGTCAACAATGCCAAGGTCGAACAAGTTGCTCGGTCCATCAAACTATCTCCTGTTCCCGGAATCCGCCGTCGCTACGCACATCGGCGAGCCATGCGGCCTGGCGGTGTTTCCATTCAGTCCAATACTTCCCACAGCGGGATCGATTCGCCGTCGGGCATGATGATTTCGTTGATCGCCACTGAATGCCCGTTGTTCCTTGCCGCGCGACCGGTGATCCGGATCTCGTCTCCCGGTTGCAGCGTGTTCTTCGTCCAACCGCCCCGCGCCAGCTTGTTTGGCGCGGTGAGTTCCCCCTGCCAGGGCTCGATCTCGCCCGCGGCATTGATGATATCGAAATAGATCTGTACGTGAGGATTCACGAACCTGAACTCCGTCACCGTCGCGTCGAGCGTAATGACATCCGTGGAATAGGATGCTCGACCGTGATGTGCGAAGGCGGAAGCACTGGCCAATACCGCGGCCAACAAATAAATGGCGGTTTTCTGCATGTGTCGTTACTCCAGAAGCAAAGCATCCACGCGCGTTCCGCGACCCCCGCATGCCACGGCCGCCCAAAAGGGTGCGGGTTTCGGGCCGGGAGACAGCTACCAGCGCACAATAGCTGTCAGCGCACATGATACCAGTCCACTTGCTCACGTCATTCTATCGAGTTGCCATTGTCGTCGCTACCGATCCCCGAATGACTTTTCATCGCCCCGCGATGCGATTGGCTTATGCGACAATCGTCGGTCTCTCGACTCGCTGGAGTACACTGATTGGCCATGAACAGCACGACCCCGAAAAGCCCAACAATCGTCCGAGCAATTCCGGCGGCAGCCGGTTTCCTCTTGGCAATCTTGTGGACTGGGGCAAATGCCGCACCCAACATTCTGCTCATCATCGGCGACGACATGGGCGTGGACACGCTTGCATCCTATGGGCTGAGCGAGCAACCGCCCGCCACCGCCGCGCTTGACGACCTCGCTCGCGACGGCGTGCGGTTCACCAATTTCTGGGCCCAGCCCGTCTGTTCGCCGACTCGCGCCACGGTGTTGACGGGCCGCTACGGTTTCCGCACCGGCATCGGCCGGCCGGTGGGCGGCGGACCCATGCCGGAGCCCCCGGAAATACCCTCATGGGCACCCGCCGAAACCTCGGGTATGCCCAACGCAGCGTCGGCTGCGGACCGCGCATTGCCGCGGCCCTATCTCCTCCCCGATGAGTTCACCCTGCCAACGGCGCTCAAGGCCGGCGCGGAACCTGGATACGCGACCGCGGCCATCGGCAAATGGCATCTGGCCGGCGAAGGCAATGGCTGGACGGACCACCCCAACCTGGCCGGATTCGATCATTTCGCGGGTCTGATGGGCGGCGGACCGGAATCGTTCTTTGCCTGGAACAAGGTCGTCGACGGCGAGGTCATGGATAAGGTCGGTTATACGCCGGCGGACAAGGTCGACGACGCCATCGCCTGGCTGGATCGGCAAGGGGACAATCCCTGGTTTTTGTGGTTTGCATTCAATCTGGGGCATACGCCCCTGCATATGCCGCCGGACGAGCATTTGCAGTCCGACTACTCCCATGTGGATCCCGATGCCATGCCCGAGGAAAGTTGGCATCCCGCCTTCGCGGCGATGATGGAGGCCATGGATACACAGATCGGCCGGTTGCTCGCGGCTCTCGACCCGGGCGTGCGCGAGAATACCTACGTCATTTTCATGGGCGACAATGGCACCTACGGCCCGGTGGTGAGCCCGCCGGTCCGGCCCGACCGAGCCAAGGGCACGATCTACGAGGGCGGCGTCAACGTGCCCTTGATCGTTACCGGACCCGGCGTGGCGGGGGGCGGTGTCTCCGAGGCCCTGGTCAATTCGACGGATCTGTTCGCGACGGTCATGGAGATGGCCGGCGTCGATCCTGAAGCGGCTGTCCCCCCGGATGTGACTCACGACTCGGTCAGCTTTCTGCCGGTATTGTCGGATCCGGGCGGCCCGTCCGCACGCGAGTGGATATACGCGGATGAGTTCTTCGGGGGCTTTGGCGGTGTCGAAACCGCAGACTACGCCATGCGAAATTCGCGGTATAAGCTCCTGCGTTTCGAAGGCCGGGAAGAGTTCTATGACCTGCACGAAGATCCCTTCGAGTACGAGAACCTTCTCGAGGATCGCCTGTCCGGGCGTGAGGACGCCGAGTACCGGAGCCTGAAGGAGCAGATCCGCGAGTTGCGCGGCAGCCGGTAGCGTAGTTTCTTCTCACTGATGCCCCACCGTGCATTGCCTGCCGTTTCCCGAGCGCCGGCGGGCTCGGCTCAGAATCCCGGGGCGTTGGTTTCCCTATAGCTTGAGGCCCAGGGAAAGGTACACTCTCCGGCCGCGAGGGTCGGCGGAGCGGGGGTCATAGCTGCCGGCGATGTCCACATAGGGTGGGTCTTCGTCCAGCAGGTTGGCGGTGCCCAGCGTGACCGACGCTTCGGTGCCAGTGCCGAGCAGGTCGGGGAGCATCCATCGGGTGCTCGCGTCCAGTGTCGTGAAGCCGCCGATCGCACCGCCGGCATCGTCTTCGTAGGTTCCCACATGCCGCGCCAGGGCGTTGATCTGAAAAGCGTTGCGTGTCCAGCTTGCGCCGGCAGCCGCACGTAAACGCTGATTGGGCGCACCGACGTTGGCACGGTTCAGTTTTCCCAGTCCATCGACTGCGACCCCGGCGTTGGTCACGTCATAGCTCAGCAGCCAGGTCGCCTCCATCCAGGCGCTCAAGGCGCCGCCGCCGACTTCGACGTTGGTGTGAGCGGACAGGTCGATGCCGGAAGTCTCGATCCGGTCGGCGTTTATATAGGCCACATTGACGATTGAGATAGTGCCCGCCGAGGTGCGTTCGACGCGCGGGTCGAACGGATCGGCGTTGACGATCGCCTGGGCGTTTTCCTTGCGCAGGACGTCTTCAAATGAATACCGCCACCAGTCGGCGTTGAGCGTCCAGCGCTCGTCGCGCTGCCATGTGCCGCCGACGTTGAATGCGCTGGAAGTTTCCGGCTGCAACCGCGGGTCGCCGACGGTTCGACGCCCTGCGAACGTTCTGGATCCGTCGTGATCGACGATGTTGGTGAAGTTGGTCTGTACGCCCCGGGTCTGGAAGGGGGAGGGCGCCCGGAACGACGTGCTGTACGAACTGCGCAGCGAGAACGCTTCGCTGGCGCGGAACAGCAGCGTCAGCTTCGGGTCCAGTGTGTCGCCGGTGCCCGAGCCATAGTCTTCGTAGCGTAACGCTCCTGTGAGATCGAACCGGTCGGCGAGCGGCAGCCAGAGTTCGCCGTAGGCGGCGGCGACCTCGTCTTCGGCGGCGAAGTTGGAATTGCCGATAAGGAACGCGAAGCCGTCTTGGCGCGCGACGGAGTCGTATGCGAAATCCAGGCTTTGATCCCGTAACTGCAAGCCGACGGCGTAGCCACCGCGGCGCAGGTCGCCGGTGACGTTGGCTTCAAGCGTGGTGAGATGCGACTCGCCGTCGCCGAAGTAGTCGCCGATGATGAAGTCGCGCAGTTCCGGAGAGTTGAAGCGCGCATCGTCTGGCTGCGCGGCAAAGTTGGAACTGAAGGGATTGAAAAACAGGCAGCCGCCCGCACCGGGCACCGGCGGTGCCGGCGCGGTTGGGCTGGTATCGCAATCGCGGCCCCCGAATCCCATCAAGGCCGCCTGGAAGTTGGCGGCGATGACATCGCGCGGATTGAGGAGCGCGTCGTTGACCCCGTGTACCACCGAGACATCCCAGGAAGCGGACCCAGGAAACGGCCCTGGACGCCGAGCGCGATTCGGGCGGTGTCGTGCTGGTAGTAGTTCACTTCGCGCGGTTGCCCGTAGCCATAGGGCCGGCCCTGGAACCAGACGTCTTCGCCAAAGTAATTGCCGGGGTTGTTCGCCGGCACCAGGGGTGTGTTGAGGACCGGGAAGCTGGGCGATACGTCGCGGTTGATGTCGTTTCGGGCGTAACCGAACTCCGCCCACAATTCCGTTGCGCCGACCCACGACCAATCGACGCGGCCCCAGGCCTGCGCGCGTTGCTCGTTGGGGACCGCCGTTAGCTGCGGCCCGTAGTCGAAACGGCAGATCGTGCCGCCGCCAAGCAGGTTCTGCAGCAGGCCGTCGTAACGTTCGCACTCGGGATCGGCCACGGTACGCCCCAGCGACGGGACATTGAAGCTGCCGGGATTGCCGAAGCCGCTGGTGGCCGGGCGGAGCCAATCCACCTCGGTCAGCACGAGGCTGCTTCGATCGAGATAGCTCGCGGCCAACAGGAACTCACCGCCGTTGCCGATCGCGCCGCCTACCACGCCATCGAGGGTGACGTCGTCCTGTGACCCGTCACCCGCGCGGCTACGGTATTCCGCCTGCAATTCGACGCCTTCGAATCCCCGCCGGGTGATGAAATTGGCGACGCCCGCGACCGCTTCGGAGCCGTAGATCGCGGCGGCCCCGTCCTTGAGGATCTCCACCCGTTCCACCGCAAGCATGGGAACCAGCGCCGCGAGATCGACGAAACTCGACCCGTCGTCCGTCTGCACGGCGGAGAGCACCTGCCGCCTGCCATTCAGCAGTACCAGCGTCGAAGCGACCCCAAGCCCGCGTAAATTGATATTGGCCGTACCGACGGTGTAGTTCTGGGTCAGGTTGTCGGAGTTGTTTTCAGCACCGGCGTTGATCGCCAGTACGCCGACGAGATCGCGAATATCCCTGAGTCCGGAGTCCCGCAGCCCTTCGCCGTCGTAGGCTGACAGCGGCGATGGCGAATCCCCCTGGCGGAGAATGCGACTGCCGGTGGTCGCCGTGACCACGACCTCCTCGATCGCGTCGGTCTGCGCGGCGCCCTCTGTCGGAGGCATTGATCGCCAATGCCGCGGCGATGGCGTAGCATTGACGCCGCGTGCACGCTTCGATAGGCAGCGAAGCGTGCCGGCCGCGTCATGTCGCGCCGGTCCAGTCGAGTACCGCTTTGCGGAAGCTGGGACGCGCCCATATCGCGTCCTTCCAGCGCGCCACGTTGGCGAAGCGGCTGAAGGGAAATCCGGCCTTGTCCAGTGTTACGTGCAGTGGAATCCAGGTGATATCGGCGAGTGAGAAGGCGTCGCCTGTACGAGCCACCGATGGTCGTCCAGCGCCCGATCAATGCCGGCAAAACAGTCGGTCAGCACCTGGGTCGCCCGCGACACCCGTTCGCGGAAAGTCCTTCGGGACGAGGAATTCTCCTCGTGGAACTGGATCAATTCCTCGTTGTCCTGGAGTTCGCGATAGTTTGCAAGTTCGGCTTCGGACTTGGCCATGCGCTTACCGAGACGATTCGCAAACATGTAAGTCTTGACGTAAATGTGATTGTCGGCGGCCGTGCGCATCCAGTGACCCATCTCTTCCGTCGCGTCCGCGTTGTTCGGTCTGAGCGGCGGTTCCGGAAACGTCTCGTCCAGGTAGTCGATGATGTCCGTCGACTCGATGATGACCACGCCGTCGTGCACCAGGGTCGGCACCAGGCCCTTGGGATGGATGCCGAAATATTCGGGGGTGATGTTCTCGCCCTTGTGCAGATGCAGATGGTGGCTCGTCCACGCCAAGGCCCTTTTCCTCCAGCGTCATGCGCACGCGCATGGAGCAATTGGACTGGCTGAAGTGGTAGAGGTGAAGCCCCTGATACCCGGTTACGGCCTTGTTTTTCGGCGTGATGATTCCCATGAGTTTTGCAGTGAGTTTATTGCCTTTTCTTCCGAAATAGGGGAGTTACGCCGGATCGGGCAAGGCGCTATGATACTCAGCGTGACTTCAATCGACAAAAGTGGTCAGGGGGCGCCGACCGGCGCGTCAATGAACCAATCCGTGGTCAGCATCTTTTCCGCTGTCGGTGTGGTCCTCACCCTCGGTGGCCTGATGTTGACCGAGCACAACTCGCAGCCATGCAGAGCGAGATCAATGCCGTGCGGAGCGAAATCAACGCCGTGCGGAGCGAAATCAACGGCGTGCGTTCCGATATGAGAGAAGACCGCATGGCGCTTCGCTCCGACATGAGGGAAGACCTTGCGTTGCTGCGTTCCACGATGGAAGAAAACGATGCGGCATTGCGCTCCGAACTAACGGAAATCCGCACCGATATAGGAGAGATTCGCAACGATATAGGAGAGATTCGCGGCAACGTTGCCGACATGGATGAGCGCTTGGGGCGAATCGAATCAAAGCTCGACGTGTCTTAGCGCGACTAGCCTGCCTATCTCGCCAACGATCGCATTAGAAGGTTCGTGAGATAGGCCGGCTTAGGGCCGAGTTTCGAGAAGGGATTCGTACGACCGGGTGCGTACCACCTTCAAGCCGTCCGCGGTCCTCAGGACCAGGCGCGCGGCGATGCCTTCGCGCTCGGCCAATTCAAGACCCGCCGCTGAGCCCAGCACCAACAGCGCCGTGGCCAAGGCGTCGGCCGTGGCCGCCGTGGAATTGACGACGCTGACCGCGGTCAGGTCATGGGAAACCGGCCACCCGGTGCGTGGGTCAATCACATGGGAGTAGCGTTGCCCTTCGTACTCGAAAGTAGTTGCGGTAGTCGCCCGACGTGGCGATTGCGGCATCCCCCATCGGCGCGGCCTCAGCTACGCCCGTTCCGATCCGGATTCACGATGCCGATGGACCAGTCCTCTCGGTCGGCCCGCCGGCCTCGGGTTCGCACCTCGCCGCCGATTTCCACCGTGTAGGCAGACAATCCCTCCTCGGCCAGTAATCTCCAGATCTCGTCGACGGCGTAGCCCTTGGCAATGGCCGAAAAGTCCAATTGCACGCCCGGGTGCGTACGGCGCACCGCCGGGGGCGTTTCGCGAAGCTCCAGGAGCGTATATCCGGTTGCCGGCAGCAGCCGGTCAATCACCTCCCGGGCTGGAATGCCGCCGCTGCGGCCGGCGGCGCCGAAACCCCACAGCTCCACCAGGGGGGACACGGTCATGTCGAAGGCGCCGCCGGAGAGTTCGCTGATGGCGTTCCCGTGCCGCAGTACGTCGAGGAACGCCAGCGAGACGGAGAACCAGTCCTGCCCCGGGTGCGCATTGAAGCGGCTGACCTCGGAATCCTCTCGATAGGTCGAAAACCGGTCTTCGATGTCCTCCAGGCGGGCGGCGATCCGGTCGCGCATTGGTTCCAGCGGGAGCATCGAGCCGCCGGCGGGCGCCACGATCCTGATCGCATAGCCGGTTCCCATGGTGTCGCCGCGCAACTCCAGCGTCGCGGGTTCAGTGGAGCAGGCGGCCACGGTGAGTGCGGCCACGGCGACGACGGATCGGACGGCGGCGGATCGGGCGAGGACGGATCGGGCGAGGGTGGATCGA
Organism: Candidatus Rariloculaceae bacterium; assembly: GCA_965237785.1. GTDB lineage: Bacteria > Pseudomonadota > Gammaproteobacteria > Steroidobacterales > Rariloculaceae > UBA6522. The sequence goes on along the minus strand of OZ250159.1, from coordinate 1,644,121 downwards.
GGGGCGGCGCGCCGGCGGACGGCGCTCCGACGAAGCGGGCTTTTCAGCATCAGGGGCGGCCAACCGGCCGGTAAGATTTCCATTCAGCCATGGTACCAACTCCGGCGCGCCCGGATGCCTGACCGGGGTTCAAGGCGCGGGCACAGGCAAGGCGTGGCACGGCATCTGCTGGGCACGCTGGAGATTGGCAAGCTCGCCGATCTGGTGGTCCTGGACCGGGACTGCTTGGAAAGGCAGGGTTTCGCCGACTTGGTAGATCAGGCCTCCGGGGGCCCTGAATCCGAACATCGGCTGGAGCATGAGTGCGCGGGCGAGACCGGGGTTGTCTCTGGGGATTGCGTACGCGGGTCCGAAGGTCACCGGCTGCGGGCTCCAGTTATTCGAGCCGTTGTCGCCCCATTGGTCGATGTCGTCAAAACGCTGGCGGCTGAAATTGGCTTCGGCATTGACGCGAAGCGCGTCTCGAGCGCGCCCGGCCCTGGCCGTCGTTCTCCGTCTGGTTGATATTTGCGCTGGAAAAGTTTTGCGGCACGTTATCGAAGAAGAACGTACTGAGGTCGGGCGGTGTGAAGGCAACCAGGTCTTCGCCGGATATCACGGACACGGGCGAGGGCGAGTCCAGTCCCGTATAGAGGTAGGAGCCAGTGACCACCACCTCTTCCAGTTCCCGGCCCTGCTCATCTTGTGCGAATCCCGAGAGAGGGCAGAACGCGGCGATCATGACGGCTGCGGCGATGGTACCGCGCACTCTTGCAAATCTGTTCATGATGAACCTCCAGAGTGAAGAATTTATTTCGTTGTAAAAATGCCACATATTCGTTCGCACATGATACGCGCAGCAATAGGCCGTTACAATACGAGGAATGTTCGGCGGCCAGCGACAGTTCTAGAAATAACATTTTATTTCAATTAGTTACGTGATGTTTATGAATCGATTGTTTTATTGAATACGTATGGAATATCGCTGAATTTGCAGTTTACCCAATAAAAACGATAAGTGTTCGGATATCGGGTGAGCCATGGGCGGGAGCCGGTTTGTGCCTCGGCGTTGTGTATGAAAATTAATCTTTATTCATTATGCGTACCGATCAGCGGGCAACGCATTGACCGGCGCATCCGCCGAATGTATAACTCTCTCAGAGTTGGGAATTACCAACAAAGGGTGCGGATCGCTGGCCAGAAACCATCTGGAGGCAGTTGTGAAGGCACATAAAAGCAACTGGGGTGTGATTGACCTTACGGGAGCGGCGCTCCCGGTTTTACGCGGTCGGCAGGCTGTGGCGCAAAGCGCGTCTGCTCAAATGTCTCGTGTGTCAGTTGCGCGTCGCGTGCTAAAGTAGTTTCTTGATGGCTCTCAAGCCGATGTTCGTTAACCGCCGCAAACTCCTCGATCGGAACCGAATGCCGAAGAGGGCTATTTGTTGGCGCTACTTCATAAAAGGGGGGATTCGATGAGAATTTACAGAGTGTTTATCGGGGCGCTTGCTCCGTTATCGTGCGCGCTACTATTTGCGCCGGGCCAGGCGGCTGCTCAGGAAGGTGCCGCGGCGGGTTTGCTGGAGGAGATCGTCGTAACGGCCCGCCGGCGTGAGGAGAGCCTGCAGGACCTGCCACTGTCCATTGCGGCCATCACGGCCGGGACCATGCAGGCCCAGGGCATCTACAACATCCAGCAGGTGAGTGAATTCGTACCGAACCTGACCTTCGCCGAGTCGGACCGCGCCAACAATACCCGGATCTTCATCCGCGGAATCGGCGGCGGCCACCCGGACCCGACGTTCCCGTACGGGACCGGCTTGTATATCGACGGCCACTACATCCCGAACTCGACCGGCGCGTACTTCAGCACGCTGGATATCGAGCGGGTGGAGGTGCTGCGCGGTCCCCAGGGCACGTTGTTCGGCAAGAACACCACCGGCGGTGCGGTCAACATCATCACGACCAAACCCCAGCCGGAGTTCGGGGCCAGCGCACTGGTACGTGCCGGCGATTTCGGCCAGCTCGATGCCAGAGGCATGCTGAACCTGCCGCTCAGCGACATCGCGTCCTTGCGCGTCAGCGCGGCTTCGACAGCGAGCGATGGCTATTACTACAACCGGTTCCTGAACGAACACGTGGATTTCAAGGACCAGAGCGCCATGATCGCCGCCTTGCGGTTAACCCCGAATGATAACTGGACCCTCGATGCCACGATCATGGACGCCACGCAGAGAGACGGAAATCTCGGCAGGGCGTGCTTCCCGGGCAGCGGCAACTGGTCGCGGGGCCGCGACCAGGCGTTCTACGTCGGGGGTGACCCCATCGGGACCGGCCCGCCCGTCGCCTCGCCCGGTCTGATCGAAGCGACCGCCGAATGTGCGCTCAGCAACACCATGGGGCCGCGCGTGAATGCCTCCGGCACGCACACCTTCTCCAATGTCGATCAGCAAGGCGTTTTCTTCGGCGCCAGATGGGATTCCGGGGGTGAGGTCGGCGGATTGGACAATCTTGCCATCAAGCAGATCGTCTCGAATCGGGAGATCCGCTATCACTACTATCAGGAGCGCGACTACACGCCGTTCGACATGCGTGGGATCGGCACCTTCGGCGACGATGCCTTTTGGAGCGAGACAACAAGTTACGAGTTCCTGGCAGAGTTGGGCGTGAGCGATCGCCTGGACATCGTCACGGGCGTCAATTACTTCGACGAGGTGAGTTCGTCCGGTGGCAGAGGCTGTTACGATACGTTCAAAAGCAACTTCGACCCGGCCAACCCCGACGTGGATATCCCCTGTGAACCCTACAACGGGCTCGTCTTCGACCAGTTGCCCGACAAGGAAATCATCACTGGGTCCCGCACCCCGTCGTCGCGTATGGCCACGCAGAATGCCAGCGTGTACAACACTTCGATCGGTGTTTTCGGCCACCTGACCTACGCCCTCAGCGACAACTGGGATATGGAGCTCGGTGTCCGCCACACGACCGAAGACCGCGACTTCCACAACATTGAGTTCACGCTCTCCAATACGTCCAGCAACCGCAGCCCGTTCGGAACTAACAATTTCGACGCGATCATGAATGACCGCAACGTGAATCAACTCGGCTTCTACAATGAGGGCGCAGACACCTTCAGCGCGACGACGCCGATGATCAGCTTCACCCGGGCCTTCGAAGGCGGCGACACGCTGGACAGTGGCATGATCTACTTCCAATATGCGGAGGGCTTTCTCACGGGCGGCTTCAACTCGGAGATCAACACCAAGAGCGATCCCCTGCTCCTGGACCAGTTCCTGTCGTTTGAACCCGAGCATGTCGCCAACTATGAGGTCGGCTTCAAGGGGTCATTCGCGGACAACCGCGCGCAGATCGCCTCGGCGGTGTTCTTCATGGACTATACGGACAAGCAGGATTCGATCCAGATCGACAATTCCGACGGTCGTTTTAGCGGTGATCCTTCGTTCGGCGTCATAACCAACGTCTCGGAAGTCACGATCTACGGCCTCGAGTTCGAGTTGCGGTCCAACCCGTGGGACGGCGGTTTCATCTCGGCGGATCTGGGGTATTTGTTTAACGAGTACAGTGTCTACAACTCGCTGGATTCGGATACCTTGCAGCTCATTGATTTGTCGGAAGCGGTGATCGAAGACTACAGCCCGGAGTGGACATTGAACTGGCGGGTCGAGCACCAGTTCAACCTGGGCAATGGCGCGACTCTCACACCGATGCTGGGTGGATACTGGCAATCGGATTACGATTGGGATTCCGACCTGATTACCGATGCGCCTTCGGTCTGCTTCCAGCCGGCCTACAGCAAGCTCAGGGCACGCCTGACGTATGAGCCCGAGGCAGCGAACTATGAATTATCGCTCTTCGGCAACAACATCAACGATCAGACGATCTTCGAGGGCTGCAGTGGAAGTTCCGGCGGTTTGATGCAATATCGGCTCGCGGCGCCGGCAGCCTGGGGCCTGGAGTTCAACTATCGCTGGGGTAACTAAGCGCCAGGGAACTCACGCTATGCGTGACGGGTTAGTCACGCTGGCGTCGTAATGTGAGTGAGTACACGGCACCTCTTCGGGGGTGCCGTGGCGCTATGGAGGCGTCACATGGCACTGCGTAGATCGCGAGAACTCGATCCAGCGCTCCACGAGAGATTACTCCCGTGGACATGCTTTAATTGCCATATACCCTATGTGTGGGTCGTGTGCGCGGCGTTTCTTCGAGGCGGTAACCTGTCGGATGTCGAAAAGAACTCTTCTGATCGCGGTGGGCCTGTTAGCCGTTGCCGTCGTCGCGGCGATTCAGACCCGGAACTCTCTTAACCACCGGCGCGGCGCGGAACTGTCCGCCCTGTACTGCTCAACCTGCCACGTGGAGCCGGCGCCGGATATCCTCCCACGGCGTAGCTGGATGGCCGCCCTGGGCTATATGGGCTACTGGCTCGGTATCGACAACATCGACTATCTGGACGATGAGCCCGAGTTCGTTCGCATCAACGTAAGCAGCCGGCTGGAGGTTCTGGAGCGCGACGGCGTGTATCCCGCCGCTCCCCTGCTGGGTGACGAGGACTGGGAGGTGCTTCGATCTTACTACCTGCGTGCCGCACCGGCGAGCCCCTTACCCCAGGTGGACAAACCGGAACTGGACTGGAATTCACAGCGTTTCGAGATTTTCAGAACCAGCTACCGGCAGCCCCTTGCGATCACTACCATGGTGCACGTTCGGGAACCGACCCGGGAGGTCTATATCGGCGACAGCCTGGCTCAGTCGCTGACGGTACTCGACGGCAACGGCCAGGTTCGCACTTCGAGGCAGTTTCGCCCGGCGATCTCTCCCGTCGACATCCAGTTCGTTGGCGATACCGCGTATCTCGGTTCCATCGGCGATCTCTTGGCGCAACGGCAAGCCAACGCCCGTCTGGCGCACATCAGTGCCTTGTCGCTGGTAAACGAGAGCATTGCCGACGCCGGTTCCGAGGTGGTGCTCGACAATCTGTTTCGCATGGCGGATATCGAGGTTGCGGATCTCAACGGCGACGGGCGGCTGGATTTCATCGTCTGCGGATTCGGCTCGATTGCCGGCAGCGTGGCCTGGTACGAGGCGCTGGAAGAGGAGGGCGAATACCGGGAGCACGTACTGCTGCCGCTGCCGGGCGCGGTCAAGGCAAGAACCCACGACTTCAACGGCGACGGGCTGCTGGACATCATGGTGCTGGTATCCGATGCGAGGGAGGGGCTGCATGTGCTCGTCAACCAGGGCGGCGGCGCGTTCGACCTGCACACCGTCTTCGAGACACACTCCGCCTACGGCCACACGTTCCTGGAGATACACGACTTCAACCGCGACGGGTTGATGGACGCGCTGGTGGTCAACGGCGATAACGTGGACTCCGATCCCTTCAACACCACCAAGAACTATCACGGCGTGCGCATCTACCTCAATCGCGGCGACCTCCAATTCGAGGAAGGCTACTTCTACCCCATGTACGGCGCCTTCATCGCCAAGGCCGCGGACTTCGACGCCGACGGCGACCTGGACATCGCGGCGATCTCGTTTTATCCCGACTTCTCCAACCCCACAAGAGAATCTTTCGCCTACCTGGAAAACCAGGGCGGCCTGGAGTTTGCCGCCTCCAGTATCGAGGAACTCAACAACAGCCGGTGGATGACCATGGACGCGGGTGACGTCGACGGGGATGGCGACGCAGACGTTGTCCTGGGTGGCAGTTACCTGGAGATCGGCCTGTTCAATAACACCGAGCTATACGACGAATTGGTGGAGACGGGCGAGTCGGTCGTTATTCTGAAGAACACCCTGAACTGATCGGCTTGGGTACCTTGCCAAGGGGAGGGGATGCCCCCGGTTGTCCTCGATGCGCCGAAATCTATCCGGAAAGCACCGAAATCAGTTGGATCCATATTGAGAGAATGGGTGTATATTTGGCGGATCGCTGGGGAGATTCTGGCTGGAGGAAGCGGAAGTGAGTGAAAAGGCAACCATTGTTGCTACCGGTGTCTCGCTCGGTATTCTGATTGTGGGTCTCATTGTCGGCCTCGGGACCATTTTGATGTCGGATCACAGCGAAATGCGCGCCGATATCCGGCAGATTCAAACGACGCTGGCCGATATTGGCCATCGTGTTGCCCATATCGAGGGAAGACTTTCGGTCCCTCTGGAATCCGAACCCCTCGAAGATGGCTAAAAGTTTCGCCAGCAGCGCGCCAGTGCAGCGAATCAATCAAGGCAGTGCGAAAACAACGAGTTTCTGGGCCTCGTCGGGGCTGGGGTCGTCCAGTGCGGATGCGGCCGCGGCGGCGATCGCCACGTATTGCCGGCCATCTCTGCCCTGGTAGGTGATGGGGATGGAATAGGCGCTCATCTCCAGCCGGGTTACCCACAGTTCCTCTCCTGTCCGGGAATCGAAGGCACGAAACCGCCGGTCGTTGGTCGCGCCGATGAATACCAGGCCGCCGGCGGTGACCATGGGACCGCCCATGCCCAGACGCCCGGTCTTTTGCCTGCCTTCCGGCAGTTCTTCGGTTATTCCCAGGGGGACGTTCCAGACGATGTTCCCCGTGGCGGCGTTTACGGCGAGCAGGCTGCCCCAGGGCGGTTTGTTGCACGGCCACGCGGACTCTCCCCCGCTGAGCGCGCTGCCGCCGGAATCCGGCTCCGTCTCGTGCCACCAGAACCGGGACAAAGGCCCGTGGATGCTGTTGCGCCGGTAGTTTCCGGGAAAGCCGGGCTCCTCCTCGATCCAGCCGAAACTGCCCTCGTTCAGGGTATTCACGAAGATGTAGCCCAGCGTGGGATCGGCCGCCGTGCCTCCCCAGTTGGCGCCGCCGATGGAGCCCGGAAAGACGATGGTGGACGGCGCTTCGCTGCCCGGTTCCCTGAACCCGAAGGGCGTGAACGGCCCGCCGTTTTGGAAGCCGCCGCTTTCCTCGTACACTCGCCGGCAGAATTGCGCATGCGCTTCGCTGGTGTCCTCCGGACTGACGATGTCATCCGAATCGAAATCCACCTTGGCGATGGGCGGCGGTTTGACGGGGATGGGCTGCGTCGGCGAGCTCTGTTCATTCGGCACGTTGCTCGCCGGCACGGACCGCTCGTCGATACCAAAGACAGGATCGCCCGTCTCCCGATTGAAGATGTACATGTAGCCGGTTTTGCCCGCCGCGGCGAGGATCGGCACGGTCTCGCCGTCGATCTCCACGTCCAGTAGTCCCGGCGCGGCGGGCAGGTCGAAGTCCCAGATGTCGTGGTGAATGGTCTGGTAGTGCCAGCGGCGCTCCCCGGTGCGCACGTCCAGCGCAACGATGGAGTTACTGAAGAGGTTGTCTCCGGGACGATCGCCGCCATAGTAGTCCGACGGCCCGGCGCTCTCGAAGGCGGCAAATACCAACTCACGCTCCTTGTCCACGGTCAGCGAGAACGCCCAGTGAAACAGGTTGGGCTGGTCCCGCCAGGCGTCGTTGCCCCAGGTTTCATGGCCAACTTCGCCGGGTTCCGGAGTCGAGACAAAGGCCCACTCCTCGGATCCCGTTACGACATCGAATGCTCGCACGCTCCCCGGGGGCGTGTTGGAACCCACGAGCAGCAGGTTTTCGAACACCACCGGAGCGCCGAGATAGGCCACCGGCATCGTGCGGGCGGTGGCATTCTGCTCCTCCGGGAAGATGGCCAACAACTGCAGGCCGGCGGTGATGAAGATCATCGGCGAAAGTTCTCCATCCCCGGGGCGGTAGGCGAGACCCCGCCGGGACGGCGTCTGAGTCATGTTGAACCGCCAAAGTTCCCGACCCGTGTCCGCTTCCAGCGCCGCCACATGATCCGCGCCCGCCAGGTACATGATCCCGCCGATGACCAGCGGCACGAACTGGGAACCGCCGCCAAGGTCGCCGGTGGTGGTGTTTCGCCCCAACGGGTAGGACCATGCCTCGTCAAGCTCGTGGACGTTCCCGGTGTCGATCTGCGTCAGCGGCGAATACCGCGTGCCGGCGAGATCACGGTTATAGCTCGGCCAGTCGCCGGCATCGGCGCCCACCTGGGTGCCCACCTGAGCGACCGTCGGCGCCGACGGCAACAGCAGCATCAACGCGATGGCGTGTCGATGTTTTCGCGGTTGTTTCGCTGGCGTTTCGAACATCTGTCGTTGATGAGTTCCCGCACGAGGCTTCTGCCCCTGGGCACGTGACGGCGAACCAACGCCTGAGCTTCTCTGAAGTTGCCGACCTGGTAGGAAAAAAATTCTACCAGAACTATTTTTTTGCAGGGAAACTTATTCTTGTGCCTTCCACTGGGCGCTTTCGGATTCCTGTATAGGCTGGTGTTGCTTACAGTCTTGGAAAGAGGCGTTGATCCCACCATACCGGTGTTTCCAGCCCTACCGTCAGTCCTTTGAACTCCGGGTGCCGGCCGTTGATGACGATATTGTGCTCTATACGCGCAACCATGGATGGGACGATCAGAATCGCACTTCGATTTTCGCCATACCATTCGCGGCCGAAGAGGCGGGCGGATTCCCCACCCGGGTTGAACCAGTCCGGGACGATATCTGCCGTAACAACCTCGTAACTGGTGCCCTTGGGTATGCTGATCTCAATGAAATGCTGGTTCGGCGGCAGGGCTGCGTTCCATTGAACCAGCTTTTCCAACAGGGCTGTAGAATAGTTTTCGGAAGCGTAGATCACTTCGGCCCCGGGTTCATGCCACCGACCGGAGGTGTGTTTGGCGCCCGCCGTGCTCCACACTGGAAACCGGCCACCAGGATCGCCGATCCGGTACGCCCGCATCGTCTCCGGCAGGGTTCGCGGTCTCATCAAGGAGCAATACCGGCCTCGGCCCGGCGAATGAGGTTCAAGACGGCTTCAGCCCCTGCTGAACTGGACCTCGCCATATCGAAAGGCGTCTCTCCTTCCAGCAAAGGATGCGGCCGGTTGAGGAACGTGTCGATGCCATCTCGGTCCCCGTGGTAGGCGAGGCTGACAGCATCCACGACACGCCCGACTTCATAGAGTCTTTCGCTAAGCTCTCTGGACAGTGTTTTTTTGGCTTTGCGTACGCGCCTGAGCGTCGCCTCGGGGATAACGGGTCCAACCACACGGCTTCTGCCAAGCACATCGGCCAGGGCCGCGGCCGCCAGTGGGCGCAGGCCGCCGGAGACATACCGGGCAAGTTGCACGTCACTCATTGTGTCCGGGCCGTCAATCGCCAGAAGTCTTGCAACCCGCAAGGCTTCACTCGCAGGCAAAGTTGCCGGGTCGGCGTAGGCTTGGAGGTTCATCGTCACTTTCCTCGGGTATTACCGTCAATTGGCGACGATATCACGTTCACTTGACGAATCTCAAGCCTTCGCATCGATCCGGCGGAAAGGAGACCGTTCCCCGGTCCGGTATGCTGTTGCCCCGTGAGATCATCACGTGTTCTGATAAGCGGACCGATGAAAATCAGGAGACGGGAATGCCGATAAGACATCACGCGACACGCTTCTTGATGCCGGTGGCGGCGGTACTATCGATGTCGCTATTCGCGACCGGCACCGCGGCACAAGACGGCACCTTGCTGGTGACCAACCGATCCGGCGGCAGCATTTCCTTCTTCGACCTGCCTACCGGCGTGGAGGTTGCGCGGGTCCCGGTAGGCCCGGTGATCCCCCACGAGGTGGCGGTGTCACCGGACGGCCGCTGGGCCTTAACTGCGGAATACGGGCCCAATAGCGGTCCCGGGCGCCATATTGTCTTGATCGATGTGGCTGCCGCCACGGCCGTGGCGCGCATCGACCTCGGTCCCAATTCCCGCCCCCACACGGCACTGTTCCTCCCGGACGGGCGCCACGCGGTGGCAACCATGCAGGACTCGGATCAATTGGCTCTGGTCGATCTGGAAGCCCGGACCGTGGTCAACACCTTCGCCACCGGCGGGCGCGAGGGGCATATGGTGCGCCTGAGCCCCGACGGCTCCCGTGCCTACGTGACCAGCCGTGGCGGGACCGGGACCTTGTCGGTCATCTTCCTGACGGAGGAGCGTGCCCCTGTGGTGATCCAGACCGGACTGGCCGCGGAAGGACTGGACGTGTCCGCCGACGGCAGTGAAATCTGGGTTGCGAATCGCGGCGAGGAAACCATCTCGATCATAGACGCGGAGTCGCTGGAAGTAGTCGAGACGCTGGAGTCCAGACCCTTCTCCGGGCGCGTCGACATGGGTCCCGATGGCTATGCCATCGTCCCCAACGGCGGTGGCGGCGGTGGGCCGATCCTGCAGTTTCTTCGACTCTTCGATGTGGAATCCAGAACGCTGCTGGCCGAGGTTCCCCTGCGCGACGGCCAGCCTCAGGAAGGCAATTTCGGGGTCCTCATTCACGACGGCGTGGCATTCGCCAGCGACCCCGGTGACGGAACGATTCAGATGTTCAACCTGAACGATCTCAGCGGACGGGAATTGCTGGTATCGGATCACGAGTCCCCGGACGGCATGGCCTGGACACCAGTCCGGGTGAGCGTCATGACGGAGTAGTGAGCCCTCTGCGGCGGTCTATTCAATTTGCCCAATCCCCACTGGGTGGCCGAGAGGTGCCGCAGTCGGGCCACCACCGGCATCAAGGCCGAGTGCCGGTCGGGGAAGGTACCGACGACCTTGATGTGGTCGACTACGCCGAGCCTATTCGGCGGGCGGCCGGTAGGTGGGCGGCACCCGGCAGTCCACGCGGATGAATTCGTATCCCGGCGTATAGTACTTTTGCCAGCGGAGCGTCCACGGACCGGTCAGATAGGCTGGGTCCGTGATGACCATTTCCATCGCCAGCGAAGCGCCGATATTCGGGTCGTCCATGCGCCAATAGGTCTCCAGGGTGGTGGTCTGATCGCTGATGGGGTTGCCGTTGGGGCTGGTGTAGTTTTCCAGCAGCCGGCTGGACTCGATCACCAGGGTATCGTCCTCGTAGCGCGCTGTCGAATGACCCAGATTGGAATGATCCGTGCCGTCCGGCTGCGGCGCGTTCAGCAGGATTTCGCGGCGGCCGCCGTACTCCTCGTACTCCAGAACGATCCGATCCTCCAGCTGGGTCATGCGCACAGGGTGGGGCGTAAACCCCGCCTGGCGAACCAGGCCCGGTGGCTCGCAGCCGACGGCCGGGTCGCTCACCGCGTCGAACCCGTCCTGCGCGGCAGTGCCGGCATCGTTGTACGGAGCCGGCGTGCGGTCGCCCGGGGGGCCACCCATGCCGCCACCCATGCCGCCACCCATGCCGCCAGGTGGTCCCATGGTCCAGGCGCCGCTGAAATTGGGCCGCCCATCGCTGAGCGTCAGAGCCAGGGGGGCGGCGCCAACCGGTTCCTGGTAGCCGCTCTCACCCTCGACATTGCGAACCAGCGAACCGTCGGCGGGATCCAGCTCGACAATGCTTCCCAACAGGACCATGGGCACACTGTCGCGAGCCTCCCGGCCAGTGATGCGCAGATACTGGCCCGGCTCGATGGTCTCCGCCGTCCAACCTCGGCGTCGGAGCAGATTGGCCGCCGAACCGCTGGCCACCCAGCGGGTGATCTCGCCGTTTTCTCCGCTGACGTCGAAGAAAACGTCGATGTGCGGGTTGGTGAAGTTGAACTCGGTCACGACACCTTCGACTTCAATAACGTTCGTAGTGAAGGCCGCGGCGGCCGAATGGTGGGCATCGGATACCCCGACCGTGAGCGCAGTGCCCATCAGCACAGTCGCCGCCAGGTATCCGCTCATCGAACATCGCGCGCTGAATTGCATCTCACTGTCCCCGTATTTCGCCTGCTGATTCCATGGATTCGCGTTTCTCATAAATTGAAGCTACCCGTTGTTCTCACACCAAGAACGTAACCAAGAAATGTGCAGCAAGTATGGAGACAGCCAACGTTTTAACCGAAAATACCCGTGTTGTGCTATGTTGCATCGGCATGAGGAAGTACGGCCCGCCATCGCGAGTGGATCGGCGGCCGCGCTAGAACGTCGTTGAGAATGCCGAGTTAGTTTCGACAACCAAATCATGCGAATCCGCATAGGGCAAAAAATATTCCTGGGATTTCTGCTCACCGCCCTGGTCGTGCTCGCGCTGACGGTCGGTATCACCCGCTGGAGTTTCGACCGCGGTTTTCTCGATTACGTCAACGAAAGTGAGGCGGAGCGGCTCCGGTACTTCGCTCTGACCATCGCAGCGACGTATGCGGAGGAGGGTGGCTGGGCCTCCCTGGAGAACGACCGGGGCCGCTGGCTGGAGGTCATGGCGCCCCCCGGGACCGAGGGGTTCGCATCCGTGCCGCCGCGGCGCGCGATGGCCGGCCACGTCGGCAATGTTGTTTCAGTGGATCCGCTGGCGATCTCACCGCGCATCTCGGTGCTTGACGCACAGGGCCAGCGGTTGTTCGGTCCGTCCCCCGGGGACACGCCTCAGCGCGTTGAGCCGATCGTCTATCAAGGGAAGGTCGTGGGCAATCTGCATCTCAATCCGCTGGATACCCTGGCCCGCGACCTCGATCAGCAATTCCTGCAGCAGCAGATCCGGTGGATCTATGGCGGCGCCGTGTTCGCCTTCCTGCTGGCTGGCTTGCTCGCCGTGGCCTTCTCGCGCCAGATCGTCTCGCCTATCGCGGCGATGACCCGCGGCACGCGCGCGCTTGCGGAGGGCCGCTTCACCGAGCGGCTGGAAGTGCGTTCGTCCGATGAGTTGGGCGGATTGGCCCGGGACTTCAACGTGCTCGCGGAGACCTTGGAGCGGAACCAGCAGGCGCAACGCCAGTGGGTCGCCGATATCTCCCATGAGCTGCGTACGCCCTTGTCCGTGCTGCGCGGCGAGCTGCAGGCGGTGGAAGACGGTGTGCGGGAACTCAACGAGACGACGCACAAATCCCTCAGCGGCGAGGTTGAGCGGCTGACGAAACTCGTCAACGATATCTACGAACTTTCGATTTCGGACATGGGCGCGCTTCGCTATCGGAAGGAGGTTGCCGATGTCGTCGGCGTACTGGACGATACGGTGAGCCTGTTCAAGCCTCGCCTTCACGATGCCGGTCTGGAGTTGGAGGTTCACTATCCAAGCGCTCCGGTGGAGGCGCTGATCGACGTCAGCCGGCTGGGTCAACTCTTTACCAACGTGCTGGAGAATACCGTGCGTTATACCGACCGGGGCGGGCGAGTCCGGGTCGCCTGCCGGCGCCAGGGCAAGGATATTGCGATCAGTATCGAGGATTCGGCGCCGGCGGTTCCGCCGGATGCGCTGCCCCGACTGTTCGAGCGGCTCTACCGGGTCGAGAGTTCCCGCGGACGATCCACGGGCGGCGCGGGGCTGGGTCTGGCGATCTGCAAGCGGATCGCCCACGCTCTGGGCGGCGCCATCAGTGCGGCCCCGTCGGACCTCGGCGGCCTGCTCCTGACCATCCGCCTGCCCGCGGCTGTTCGCTAGGCCGGCCGATCGCCGCAGGCTTCGGGGTGGCCGAACACAGCTCATCCCCGGTCCCGGTCCCGGTCCCGGCCCCGGTCCCGGCCCCGATCCTCGTGGTCGAGGACGAGCCCAAGATCGCCCGGCTTCTCGTCGATTATCTGATACAGGCTTCCTATTCGACTCACCACATCGGCAACGGCGAGGAAGTCGTCCCCTGGGTACGCTGCCACGGGCCTCAACTCATCCTGCTGGACGTCATGTTGCCCGGCAAGGACGGCATGTCGATCTGCCGCGAAATTCGCGGCTTTTCCGACGTTCCCATTATTCTGGTGACGGCGCGAGTGGAAGAAATCGACCGGCTGTTGGGTCTGAACCTCGGCGCCGACGACTATATTTGCAAGCCGTTCAGTCCCCGGGAGGTTATCGCCAGAGTCCAGGCCATCTTGAGGAGGGTTGCTGTTCAACACACACCGGGGGGCGGATACCTGGGGATCGTTGTCGACCCGGAGCAGCATCGAGCCCATGTCAATGGACACCTTCTCGATCTCACACCCGTGGAATTGCGGCTGCTGGGCGTTCTGCTCAAGCATCCTGGGCGGGTGTTCTCCCGCAACCAGTTGATGAATCACGTTTACGAAGACAGCCGCGCCATCAGCGACCGCACCGTGGACAGCCATATCAAGAACCTGCGCCGCAAGGTGCGGGAATTTCAACCCCGCGAGGAGGTCATCCGTACCGTCTACGGCGTCGGCTACAAGCTCGAATGACCGGAGCGAGCGCCTCGCGTCTCGACGGCAAGGATGTACCGTGGTTCGAGTTCTTCTCCCCTAACGGCCGCCGTCCCGGGCGTGGGCCTTTTCCATGGCCTGCATGAGCGGCAGTTGCCGCCCGGAAAGGTAACGCACCATCGCCCCTCCCGCCGTGCAGACGTAGTCGATGCCGCGCGCGCCGACAAACTTCGCCGCCGCAGTCACGGTGTCGCCGCCGCCGATGACCGAATAACCCGGCGAGGCCGCGACCGCTTTCCAGATGGCCCGGGTTCCCGCCGCAAACGGGGCTTGTTCATAGACGCCCGGCGGACCGTTGACGAACAAGGTCTTGGCCGCATGGATCTCAGCCTCGTAGGCCGCTGCCGTGCGCGCGCCGATGTCCATGAACAGGTGCTCCGCCGGCAGGTCCTCGACGGCGATCTCCCGGCGCTCGCCGCCGCTGGCGTAGGCGAGATCCACCGGCATGAGTATCTTCTCCGGATAATCCCGCAGGTAGTTCTCCGCGTGGCGGACGAAGACATCGAGGCCCCTGTCCTCGATGAATTTTTCCTTACGTTGGCCCAGACGAAAACCGCCGGCCAGCAGGATGACCTCCCCGGTGATGCCGCAGGTCAGTATCCGGTCGGCCGTGCCCGAGGCCAGCACCGGTTCCATCATGCCGAAGGCATCCGAGATCTTCGCGCCCCCCAGAACGAATACGCAGGGGTGCTCGGGGGCATTCATGACCCTGTCCAGGGCGGCGACTTCATTGAACAGCAGCTCTCCGGCGGCGGTGGGCTTGAGTTCCTGGAAGGCCACCATGGACGGCGCGTTGCGGTGCGCGGCGGCAAAGGCGTCATTGACGTAGTAGTCGATCAGCGGCGCCAGGCCGCGGACCAGGTAAGTGTCCAGCATGTCCTCGGGCCGCAGCTTCACGGCGTCCTCGAAGGTGGAAATTTCCTCGCTGAGGTAGCGGAGGTTGCCGAGCAGTACGGCTTCTCCGGCACGTAACGCTTTCACCGATGCCTGCGCCGCGGGTCCGGCTACGTCGTCGATGTAGGCCACTCGCGTGTCCAGGTGCTCGGAGAGCCTGGCGGCATGCTCAGCCAGCGGGATCAGGTTTTGATAATCGAGCGTGTCTCCCTGGTGGGCGATCAGGGCGAGTTTCGCCCCGCCGTCGAGCAGGTACTTGATGGTGGGAATGCTCTTCCGAATGCGATTGTCGTTGACGATGCGTTTCGTTCGCGAGTCGATGGGCGAATTGATGTCCACCCTCAACAGGACCGTCTTGCCGTTGTAGTCGAAGCGATCCAGGCCGGTCATTTTCGCCATGGGCGACTCCAGTACGGTCGAAGGAAATCCCGGCCGCGTTCCGCGGGCGTTATCCCGCGGCCACGCTCTTCGCCCCTCCGCGCGTTACTTCCAGTAAGGCAGTCCCAGGTAGCCGTTGGTCTGGCCGACCGCGGTCAGCCGGTCCGTTTCCATGCCCATGGCTGCGCGAACCGCGTCGATGGATTCCGGGATCGTCACAGATTCCTGCGGGATATGCATACCGAACATGATGTCCCGTCCGGACTTCACGAACGTATCCTCCCAGACCGGCACTTCGTAGATATCCCCCCTGGGTCGACCCAGGTCGCGGGCGTATTTGAAGATCGATGCGTTGCCCAGGAACCCCTGGTCGATGGAAACCAGGCGGATTCGGTCGTGGGCCGCAAACAGCGCCTTCGCCTCGTCCACGGAGAGATCCTCCCTGGGCGTGGCGAGGACGGAAATAAAGTGACCGTGGGTGATGGGCGTGTGTACCAGCAGTCCGGTGGCATCCACATGGGGCATGATGCTCATCAGATCCACGGCCTGGTGATTGGGCGCCTTGTCCACCTGCAGCGCATTGACGATGCCGCGGTGATAGTCGCCGGGATCCGCCACCCGCCTGACGATGGTAATGGCCACGCGTTCCACGCCGGGGCCGCGGTCAAGACAGTCGATGGTGCGGATGAGCCCGGTGGTATTGCACGATGTCAGCTTGAGAAACCGTTCGTTCAGGCCCTGCTCGTAGTTCGCATAGCCATGAAAGAAGACATCCGCGATATCGTCCTTCTCGCCGCCCTGAAAGACCGCCTTGTTGCCGTGTTGCAGGTAGAGTTCCTTGTTCTTCGCGCCGATACCGCCCGGTGCGGCGTCCAGGACGATGTCCACTTCGGGAAGAATCTCTTCCATGGTACCCGTGACCGGAACCCCGGCCGACTCCAGCGGATCGCGAGCGCCGTCATAGGCGGCGTAAAGCTCGTAGGGCATGCCTTTGTCGCGAAGCGCCTGCACGGTTAACGTCGGTGCCGCATCGACCACGCCCACCAGGTCCATATCTCCCTGCAACGCGACACCATCCGCCAAACGCTGACCGATGACGCCATAACCGGCTACCAGAACCTTGACCATTTTTCACCCTCTAGACGACGAATTGAGGGCTCGATGATACATTGCATTGGGCTGTTTGGTCCTGTAAAGTTGCACGCCGACTGACGCCACTCATCTCAATCCATCTCAGAGATCGAACCCCTATGGATGTATTCCCGAGTACCGGCCCGCATCTGCATATCGTCCTCAATCACTTTCCGCTGATCGGCAGCGTATTCGTCTTAGGGTTGCTCATTACCTCGGCTTACCTCAAGAACGACGACATGCGCCGCGTCAGCCTGATTCTGTTCGTTGTTCTCGGGCTGCTGGCGATCCCCACGTACATTACAGGAGCGGCCGCCGGTTGGGCGTACCAGGGACGCACCGACATATCCCCGGAAATTCTGGCTGCCCACCGCGATGCTGCGCTCATGGCATTCATCTTTCTCGGCCTTACGGGCACCGTCTCCTGGCTGACGCTATGGCGGGAGCGAAGGACTGCGCGCAGGTCCGATTTGAATATGTATGCGGTGCTGGGATTGGGCGTTGTCTCGCTATTGACGATCGTCGAGACCGGTAGCCTCGGCGGGACCGTGATACGGCCGGAGCTTCGCGAAGCAACCGGGATGGTTGAAGCCACCGGGCTGACCAGCGCGATCGAGGAGACCATTCAGAGCATCATCTGGGCCTGGCCGTCCATGGAGGCGGCGCACTTTATCGGGATGGCCTTGCTCTTCGGTGTCGTGCTTCTGGTGGGTCTGCGCGTGCTCGGAGTCGCCCGAAACGTGCCGTTTTCCGCCGTGCATAGATTACTGCCGCTCGGGGCCCTGGGCCTGATGGTCAATATCGTGACCGGTATGTTCTTCTTCATCGCGGACTCGGGTCGCTACGTGGCGATGGACGGCTTCCCACCGAAGATCATCTGGTTGGTGGTCGGCGGTCTGGCGGTTCTCTATTTCACTATTTTCGATGATATCTGGGCGGTGAAGTCCGGAGAGGACGCGCCGCCGAGGGCGAAGGTCATGGCGGCCTTGACAATGGTTTCATGGGCTTGCGTGCTGGTCTTCGGCCGCTTGTTGCCCTACTACGGAGATGGAGGCTAGGCCATGGGCGGTTTCCTTTTCGCTCTGCTCTTCGTCGTCGGCGTCCTCGTGGTGGTGGGTGGTTTGACCTACGCCATCGACAGAGACGCGGACAACAACGATAGCGATTAAGCTGGAGAAGTTATGGCGTTACTAACCTGGTTGGAGGGCACGGCCTACTCGGAATGGATCGTCGCCGGGTTGCTGGGCTGGCCACTGATGCTCTCCATGCACGCGTTCGGGCTGGCGGCTATCGTCGGCATCATGTTTGCGCTCAACTTGCGCATGCTCGGTTACTTCAAGCCGATTCCCTATACGGGCCTGAGCGCGCTGATGCTCTACGGTTGGGTCGGCATCGCCGTGAATGCTTTCTCCGGGCTGTCACTGTTCATGGCCCAGGCAACTTTCTACGTCACCAGCGTACCGTTTCTTTTCAAGATCACCTTCGTCATCCTCGGCATCGCCAACTTGCACGTCACCCAGCGAGTCCTGCGGAGTGAAGCGGAGAGTTGGCAGGAGACGGGAGTGGTATCGCGGACCGGAACCCTGCTTGCGGTCAGTTCGATTGCCTTCTGGACGCTGGCCATGGTTTTCGGTCGGTTGATCGCCTACCTCTAGAGAAGCCTGTGGCGCTGTGGGTCAGCGTATCGTATTGGCTTGAGGCCTATTCGAAGGTATCACGGAGTCGCCATTGCTGACGGCTGTCCCGGCTCCCGTCGCAAACTTCCAGGGTCAGATCCCGGATCAGGTGAACCGGATCGCCACCGCCGCCGTGGCGGCTGGGGCCCTCGCCGGCGGTAACGCAGTTTCCCGGCGCCGCGAGCGACATGATCTTGCCATTCGTACGGTGTTCAAACTGTTGGGCCTCTCTGCCATCACAGGGTTCCAGTCCGAACTCACTGCCCGCGGAAAGCCCGCTCGCGGTCATGCACAAGTCAAATTCGATCAGTCGAAAGGCCGCATCGGCAATTCCGTCCGCGTCAAACACCTGATCCACGCCGAGCTGGCCCTGGTAGCTGTAGCAACTGTGGGTCTGCAGGCCATCCTCCGGACGTGCTTCGGCCTGGAATCCGCGCGTGTCGAAACAGAACCCACGCGGTTCGTCCAGTTTGTCCACCAGCGTGATTTCCACGGGCGTTTCGGCACGGAGCCCGGTCAAGAGCAGCAAACTGCCGACAAAGAGGCTGTATCCGATCGTCTTCATCATTTTGATTTCCCTCGAATTACTCGTCTCGTCGACCTGTCGCCTCGGCGCCTCGGCGCCTTCGCTACGAACGGTTAAATTCGACAGGCTGCCGAGTGATACTATCTGACTGCTTGCGCCAATCCTACCTGGCATTTGGGAGCTTGCAGAATGTCACGATACCCGAGGCGGCCGAAAGGCCGGCACTACGAATGGTTTGCGGTTTTATTCGCGCTCCTTGCGGCTTGCACCGCGAACTCTGCCGACCTCTTCGCGACGATCCTGGAAATGACCGGGACCAATGTTGCGGAGGCCGTGCCGGCGGGCACCATGCTGGATTCGGTGAGTCTCTTTCCCTATCTATCCGATCCTGACCGCGAGTCGATCCGCGAGTGGGTCTACGCGGACAGCTTCACGACCGATCCGGGTGTCATGAGCGGGGCCTATGCGATGCGGAACGATCGCTATAAACTGCTGGTCGATCAGGGTGTCGAGCACTTTTTCGACCTGCAGACGGACCCTTACGAGCACGATGATCTATTGGCCGGTGAACTCTCCGCCGAGCAGCAGGAGCAGTACGAACGTCTGCAAGCGCAAATCGACGCGCTGCACTCGAGCGAAGGTTAGGCCGCACAGTTCTCCAAATTGCTACTGTGGCTTGCCTCGGTGGCGACTCAACGCCTTCGCTGCGCGTAAAGGATCCGCGTTATTTTTCTCGGATACGGCCCCATCCCGTGAACGGAACGAACCTGGGTACGGCAGCCTGGTATTGGCTATAGACGGGTGACCGTCGCAGTTCAGGGAATCCATGTTCTCAATCGAAGGTGCCGTCGATAAGGATGAACATCATCTTGCAGACGTGCTCGCTGCGATTGCTCCAGGCGTGGTTTGTGCCTCGCTGTATCACCGCGTCACCAGCCTTGACCAGGACTTCGGAGTCGTCCAGCATCATGTGGATCTCGCCTTCCAGGCAGAGCGCGAAATCCACGGTCTCGGTGCGGTGCATCAGCGGGTGGGGGCGCGCGTCGCTCTTGTCGCCGACCTGTTCGGCGCCGATGGATGCCCAGGCTGCCTTCGCCGCATCCGCATCCACATCGTCTATCCAGCCCTTCTCGGGGGGGAACTCGATGACCCGAAACACGGAACCGTTTTTCGGCGGCAGCAGACCCATGGTGCCGGAGGTTGTTTCCTCAGGCCCGAAAACCTTCGCCGGCGCGCTGTCCAGGCGCCAGAGGTTGTGAATGGCTACGCCCGGGCGATGGGCCGGTCGCACGATATTGACGGCCTCCGCGTCTGAAATAACGACGGCCTTGCCGCTCTCATCATGACCCGTGACGATTCGTCTAACACCCATGGGGTACCTCTTTTCTACCAGGTTTTGCGACCGCCCGGTGCATCGAGCGGGCCAGAATCCAGCCTTGTCGGCGGTGGGTGAAACATCATAACGGAATCGCTCAATGTGCAAAACGACGGTCCGTTTCGTACGATGGTCGAAACGGGCAGATTCAGCGGACCTCGACGTGAAGCGTAGACGGGCGGCGGTTATCGGTTGTATCGGACTTCTTGTGAGCGGGCACACCGCTGCGCAAATGGGTATGGGTATGGGTGGGGGCGGTGCTCCACCGGGCATGGGCGCCCCGCCGGTGATTCGCGACGCCGAAGGCGAGACCATGGTGATGACGCTGCCCAACGGTTGGACGCCTTACCGCCGCTCCGCCGACGAGAAGGACGAGATCTATGTTTTTCCCTCGCGTCAGGATGCGGCGGACTGGCAGGAAACCCTGCGCCAGGAGGCATTCAATACCACGGCCGGCATTGAATCCGCTGCACGGGTGTACGAACTTCGCACTGAGAACGACCCGAAAAGTTGTGCGGAATACTCTTCGGAACTGTTGGGCGAAGGCCCGGAAAACGGCTACTCCATGGTCGCCTGGAAGCAGGTGTGCGATCTTGCCGATGGTCGGACGATGGCTTCGTTACACAAATCCGTGCTCGGCAACGACCGGCTATATATCCTGAGCAAGATTTGGAAGCGGAATCCTCCAAACCGTGTGTGGGAGCGTTGGGAGACCTACGTGGGCGAAGTCTATGTCTGCGATCCGGAACGCGCGGAGCATCCGTGCAGGGTTGCCACAGGGCAGGGGGGTCGCGCCGGCGCCCGCCCTTGACCGGCATCAGCCCATGAGACAGGTGAGCTATCCTCCGGCGAACGTATGCAATCCTGCCAGCACGCCAACGATGGCGGCGCCCTGAAGCCACAAGGCGCGGTAGAACACCGCGCTCTGATTAGCAAGTCCGGTTTCGATGTGCGCCCGCAGTTCGTAGAACCCGGTATCGACATGCGCCCGAAGGTTGGTGAACTCGGTATCGGTGTGCGCCCGAAGGTTGGTGAACTCGGTATCGGAGTGCACCCGAAGGTTGGTGAATTCGGTATCGGTGTGCGCCCGAAGCTTGGTGAACTCGGTATCGGTGTGTACCCGGAGATCGGTGACTTCTGTATCGATATGCGTCCGAAGTTCCGTGACCCCGGCATCAAGCCGATCCGCGGTGACGTGATCTCCAGCGGACTTGCGGATGGCGTTGACGATGGCTTCCGCCTGATCGGCGTCGATGCCCTTCGCTTCAAGGTCCCGGGCAGCGGTCAGCGTGTCGAATGTAGAGGGCGCCATGAGAAGTTCTCCATTACGGAGCTTACCACTTTTCCCAAGGTTGATCGGGAGCCGGCAGCAGGCCCGCTGAGAAGGGACTCCAGTATCCGGTCCGCGATCCGGAAGAGAAAGCCATGAAACTCTGCAAGTTCGCGACTTTTAGCCTGGAAACTTGTCTTCCCTGAGCTGTTCAAGCCGGCGAATGATGTTGCCCAGTTCCCGGTCCAACTGTTCGGTCTTGTAACTCGGGATGTCGTGATCCTGCCGAACTTGATCCACTACCACGCGCACCGTCTCGATCTGGAGTAACTTTTGCTCGATGGCGGCGGGCGTGACATCGATTCGGCCCTCGACGGCGCTATCGACCTCGTTGTCGAAGACATACAGCAAGCGGCGGCTGGTTTCTACTACGTCGATGGCGTCATCGGCGACGAACGCCGCAGCCACCCTCATGCTGTAGAAATCCGGGTCCTGGAATATGGCGATGGCGTTGTCGATGAGCCGTTTTGCCTCCCGGGCAAGGCGCGGTTGATATTCGGGTGTGGTCACCTTGATGCGCCAGTCGGCGCGGAGCTTGACCGATTCCAGATACCACTGATCCGTCGGGCGCGTCCTGCCCAGTTCGGGGTCCAGTCCCACCAGGGTCTGCCAGTCCTGCTGGGCCGCGGCGCGCCAGCCCGCGACGACCGCGGCCTCCGATCCCGATACCTGGCGGGCGATGTCCGTGACGTAGCCGGGGGTATCGTCCCGCTCCAGTCTGTTCAGCCAGGGCCTCAGCAGTGCGAAGCGGGCTTGAGTGTCCGTCGGATCGGCCAGCAGAGCCGAGAGCAGCACTCGCTGGGACTCGAGATCTTCCCCTTGCCGCTTGAGCCCCATGCCGATGAGTAGCAACGATTCGGGGGAGTCGAGTTCGTCCAGGGTATCCGCCAACTCGACGGCATGTCGCTTGTAGCCGCCGCGCTCCAGGCGCTCCGATATGTAGCCAAAGTTGAGATCGATGGGGAAGTTCTGGTGGACCCAGCTTCCGGCTTGCAGTCTTGGGTCGTAGGGCAGCGACAGTTCGACCAATTCGCCGAACGCGAGTGTCTCGTTCCGCTCCATCGCGACCGCGGATTCGGTGGCCATCCGATTGAAATCATCCGTGAGGATCCGCGCGCCGGCCGCAAATCGCTCGAGATTTTCCTGGTCCATGAAGAGTGCGGTCAGCACGTCCTCGACGGAGCCGATGCCCTTTTCCAGGTAGTGGATCGGGTGGTCGACCAACGGCCGGCCCGTGGTGCTCAGGTTCAATTCGATATCAAGCGGTTCGTCGGAGCCGAGAAAGAACAGCACCTCGGTGCTCCATTGGTAGACGCGAACGTATTCGTAGACGTCCAGTATCGTCGCGGAAAGGCTCTTGAGCAGGGATTCGGTGACGAATTGGGTGTTCATCCACTGCAGGAATACGCCGCCCGGGTTCAGATGTTCCTTCGCCAACTGCATGAATTCGTGGGTGTAGAGGTGGGAGGCGCCGGCGGTCCACGGATGCGAGGGTTGCGAAACGATGGCATCGTATCGCTTCGACGACAGGCTCATCGCGCTTCTCGCGTCATTGATGAATACCCGGACGCGGCGATCCTGAAGGGGATCGATTTGGCGCTCCGTACCGAGGATGCGGTTCGCATCGATGACCTTCGGCTCCAGTTCAACCACGTCCACTGCCTCTACGGACGGAGGCACGCCCTCCACCGCAACGCCGCCCCCGAAGCCGACAATGAGCATGTCCCGAATATCGGGCCGCGCCAGCACGGGTACCGTGGCCAGCAAGTGCTGATTGTGCTGATAGGGTGGTGCCCCGACGAGATTGGTGGAGGCTTCCGGGAGTCCGTTGGTGCGCAGGTTGAGGAATCCGTCCTCCTCGAGCACCAGAACGGTGGCCGAGCGGCCCACCTCGTAATAGCGAATCTCGCCGTCGGCGTAGTCGGTCATGGGCGACGAGCGCAGGATCTCCTCGGGCATATCGGGCCGGTAAACCAGCGCTACGGCGACGAGCGCGATTCCTGCGGCAATCGCGGTACGGTGGTGGTGCCTGAAAATGACCATGCTGGCGGCGGCCGCGAGGGCGGCGTTGACGGTCACGGCCATCTGGATTGCGCCCTCGTACTTCAGCAGCGGGATCAGCACGAATCCGGCGATCGCCGCGCCGACAATGGCGCCAAAGGTATTCCACGCATAGACCCGCGCCGATGCCGGTGCGGCGTCGGCCTCACCCGTGGCGAGAATGCGAACGGCGAAGGGGAACGTCGCGCCGACGAAGAGCGTTGCGGGAAGTAGCACGATCACGGCCAGCGTGGAATTGCCTCGAAGCCCCGCGGTCTCCGGAATAAGCAGATGCAAAGACTCGTAGATGACGATGGAAGTGATCGCGATGCCCAATTGGGTCACCACGAATCCAGTCAGCGCCATGCTGGAGTTTCTCGCGTATCGCGACGCGATGGCGCTCCCCAGGGCGATACCGCTGAGAAAGGCGGCGAGCATGGTGGAGAATGCGACGATGCTGCCGCCGAGGATATGCGCGAGCAACCGGGTCCACAACACTTCGTAGGTGAAGGTATTTGCGCCGGAAACCAGCATCAGGGGCAGTATCCAGGACGCCCCGATGAAACTGAAAGCCGGTCCTCCGGCCGTCGCATCGGCCGTGCGATCGGCCTCCGCCGTGAGACTGACCTCAGCCGCGCGACTGGCCTCCGCGGTCCGGGGTGCTTTCTCCGGGGCTTGCAGTGGAGCGATCGAACGGGCAATGATCGCCGCGATCACGAATACCAGGGCATTGACGAATACGCCCACCCAGACCGTGCCCGAAAGCCCCAGAGCCGGCAGCAGCAGAAAACCCGCGGTGACCGTGCCGCCGATGGCGCCCACCGTATTCAACGCGTAGAGCAGTCCGACCCGGGGGCCGATTTGTTCCTCCGACTGAACCACGTACCTGGTGAGCATGGGCAGCGTGGCGCCCATGCATCCCGTGGGAATGGCGAGAACGATGAAGGCGACGACGAGATAGAACATCGATTGACCCAACCCGCTGGCATCGGCGGGCTCCGGCTGTCCGCCCAGCACGTTGCCGTAAAGCAGATTGGCTAACGCAAGCAGTAACGGTACGCCCAGCGCGGACAGCGCTACGCCGGCCTCCAGAATTCCGTATACAAGCACCGGCCGCGTGATCCGGTTGACGTACCGCCCGGCGATACCCGCGCCCAGCGCGAGGCCCGCCATATAGGCGGAGAGCACGGTTGCGACAGCCAACTCCGAAGTGCCGAATACTACTGAAAACTGGCGCATCCACGCCGTCTGGTAGAGAAGCGCGGCAAATCCCGACAGTACGAAACAGGCGCTGACGCCGAGCAGCGTGCCGACGCTGGCGTCAGGGGCGGGAGAGGTGCCCGGACGGTCGTCGCTGGGCGCGGCGTTGGCTCGGGCCAGGCTCCGCCTGCGGCGTTTTCTGCTCATGAATTCGCTTCCGGCTTTCGCTTGCGCCGGGTACATCCCGGTGCTCGATGGCATCATCCGATAGCGGCAACCAAGGTGTCAATACATCGAGAATAGGGTAAGCATCTGATAAGCTGGAAAAAACGTCCAGGCCGAATATCCTGGCGATGTTTGCCACGAGCGGGCCGGGGCCCGCGGTGGAAAATTGCGGGAAATTCGGACCGGCATCGCGAATCACCTCACTGCGCTCGGATACTCATACCATGGACCGGTTCATCATCGCCGTACTCGCGGCAACACTTGTGGGCTGCGCGCCACCTTCGGACCGGGTGGAGTTCCGATTGGGCACCGCCGCCCTGGGCGGCGCCTACTATCCGCTTGGGCAGGGAATTGCCAGTTTGGTTACCCGGCATGCGGATGGCATCTCCATGGTTCCCATCGTCACCCGGGGCGCGCTGGAAAACCCCCGTTTGGTGGCGGGCGGCGATCTGGAAATGGCGCTCACCAACGCCGATCTCGCCTTCTTTGGCTATCGGGGCGAAGGACCTTATTCGGCCCCTCTGGACATACTTGCCGCCGGTGCGCTGCATCCGAGCGTACTGCACCTGATCGGGTCTGCCGGCAGCAGCGTCGAAGCGTTCGCCGATCTGCGGGGCAAGCGGGTGGCGCTGGGGCCCGCCGGCGGCCCCACCGTGACGTTGGCAAGCCTGCTGCTCGAAGCCCATGGGATGACCCTGGACGACATCGTGCCGAGTTTTCTGTCCTACTCGGACGGATTCACGCAACTGGGCGACGGCAACGTCGACGCCGCCTTCGCGCTCGCCGGTTTTCCGACGGCGGCCGTGCTCCAGACGCGCGCAACCCAGAGACTGACCTTTATCCACGTCGAACCGCAGGTCATCTCACAGTTTGTGGCGGACAACCCGTACTACTATCAGGTGGATATCCCGGCTGAGGTCTACGATACCGATGCCGGCTCCGCAGTTCTTGCGATTGCCAATGTGCTGATCGTCCGCGGCAGCGAGTCCGCCGATCTGGTATTCACCGCCGTGGAGTCCATATACGGCAATCTCGCCGAGTTGCAGGCGACGAACGCGATCGCCCAACAGATCGATGCCGGGCAATCGGTGAATCTGCCCATACCGCTGCATCCCGGCGCGGCCCGGTATTTCGCCAGCCAATAGGGATCCCCTTTATCGTGTCCGATCCTTTCCCAAGCGCGCTGCGCACCCGCATGGTGGGCGCGCTCGCGCTCGGGCTGGGCCTGTTCCACCTGGCCAATGTATCGGGCCTGCTGGTACTTTCCACCATGATCGTGCGCGCCGTTCATCTGACCGTGATGCTGAGCCTGATATTCCTGCGACCCGGAAGCCCGGAGGCGATCGGTTGGCGAGGTAGCGGGGAGTGGCTGCGCGTCGTACTCTGGTGCGTCGCGATGCTGACCGGCATCTACCTGTTGGTGAGGTGGGACGAGATTGCGCTCAGCGGCGGCATGACGACGCCATTCGACATTGTCGTCGGCACGATCATCATTCTCCTGGTGGTGGAGGCGGCCCGCCGAGCCACCGGCAATTTCCTTGCGATCATCACCGCGCTGTTTCTGATCTACCCGATGATTTCGCCCTGGCTGCCTGGCGTTTTCTATGGCCGCGGCGTGCGCCTGGAGAGCGTGATCTCGTTTCTGTCGTTGTCGGGGCAGGGCATCTACGGGATTCCCATCGGCGTGGCATCGACCTACATCATCCTGTTCACGATCTTCGGCGCGTTTCTATCGGAGTTCGGCGCCGGCGGATTCTTCTTCACCTTTTCCAATGCGCTGACCCGCGGCATGACCGCCGCGTCCGCGAAGACCGCGGTCATATTCAGCACGCTGCTGGGAATGATCTCCGGTTCGGCGGCGGGTAATGTCGCCGTCACCGGTTCATTCACCATCCCGGTGATGAAGCGCGAAGGCTACAAGCCTCACCAGGCGGGCGCCATTGAGGCGGTGGTGTCGACCGGCGGGCAGATCATGCCCCCGGTCATGGGCGCCGCCGCCTTCATCATGGCGGAGATCGTCGGTACGCCCTACGTCAACATCATGAAGGCGGGGCTGTTGCCGGCGCTGCTGTTCTTCGTATCGATATTGGTGGTTGTCCACCTGCAGGCACTGAAGAGCGGTATACGCTCCGAAGTCACGACTTCCGGCGGTGGCGAACCGGTGTCCAGAACGCTGTTCGCCGGTCTTCCGTTCGTCATTCCCTTCATCTCCCTTGTGGGGATGATGATCGCCGGCTATTCGCCGGTGAAATCGTCGTTCTTTGCGATCCTGATTCTGCTTGTCCTGCATCTGCTGTGGACAAGAGAGGTCTCCGGCGAACTGTTCCGGAAAATGGGACGGGCGATTGTTACCGGCGTCAAAAGCGCCGTGCCGATCTCCGCGGCCTGTGCGGCCGCCGGAATCATATCCGGAGTGCTGTCGGCCACGGGGCTCGGTTCGAAGCTCTCCATCTTCATCATCTCGCTGTCCGCCGGTGTTCCCGTGGTTGGGTTATTGCTCACCATGGTGGCCGCGATCATCCTCGGCATGGGGCTCCCGACGACCGCCGCCTACCTCATTCTCGCCACGGTGGTCGCTCCGGCCCTTGCCGACATGGGCGTTCCGCTGCTCACCGCGCATATGTTCGTGTTTTTCTTCGGGTGCGTATCCACGATCACGCCGCCGGTGGCGCTGGCTTCCTACGTCGCCGCGGGCGTTGCCGATGCCGACGTGAATCGAGTCGGATGGACGGCATTTCGCTACGGCCTGGTCTGTTATCTGCTGCCGTTTGCATTCTTTTTCGGCCCGGCACTGCTCGGCGATGGTTCCGTTTGGGAAATCGGCGCCACCGCCGTCACCGGTGTGGTCGGCGTGTTCTTCCTGGCCGCAGCAATCGTAGGCTACCTTCGCGGCCCCTTGATGCCCGCCGGACGTGTGCTCATCACGCTTGGCGGGATCGGCTTACTGGATCAGGGCTTGGCGACCGATCTCGCTGGGCTCGGTGCAGCGGGCGCATGGCTGCTATACAGCCAATTCGCCAATCGGCCCAAAAAATTGCGATAGACTATCGGCGAATCGACGAGAGGCTGCTATGGATCGTATAGCCCAAACCCGCACGCTGATCGCCGGTCTTGCGGCGATTCTTCCGGTATGCGCGCCGGTCGGCGCCCAGGATGCCGTCGTGGACCTGACCGGCATCTGGTGGCAGGGGGCGCCGGTGCCAACCCTGCCCGGCGACCCGCCGGCCATGGGCATGGGCATGGGGGGCGGAGGAATGGGGATCGTCGGTCCAGCGGTGGCTCTGAGTGAGCACGGCCAAGCGCTGATGGCCGATTTCGATCCGGCGGACGATCCGGCGGTTCGCTGCGTGCAACCCGGTCTGGTGCGACAGGTTCTCAGCCCGTATCCCGTGGAAATCGAGTATCGGGGCGATACCGTTCTCATTCGCTACGAAGAGTGGGAGGTGGAACGGATGGTGCACCTGGATGTGCCACCGCCCGACGGACTTGAACCCAGCCCGATGGGTTATTCGATGGGCCAACTGGACCGGGAAAAGCTGGTGGTCAGCACCACCGGCCTGACACCGGGCCTCAACATGAGCCGGGGATTTTTCTGGACCAGCGAGGACGCGAGCTTGCTGGAGACGTATTCACTAACCGAGCGGGGCCAACTCCTGATGGAGATGGTATTGACGGACCCGGTGATGCTTAGTGAGCCCTGGCGATTGCAGAAGATCTGGAATCCCTACGACCAGGAGCTTCTGACCTTCGACTGTATTCTTCGCGAGAGGCCCTAGCCGGCACATCGGTGAGGCATGCCGTCGTTGTATTCCGTGAGCACCTATGACTGCACGCCGGAGCGTTCCAACCGATGATCCGAACAACAGTCCGTTTGACTCTGTTTCTGGCTGCCGGACTTGCGTTCCTGAGTGCGTCGGCCCTGGCACATCATTCCTTCGCCGCCAACTTCAATACGGACGAATCCACCACGATCACGGGCGTCGTCACCGAGTTCTGGTTCGCGAACCCTCACACGCGGATCTATTTGCAAGTAACCAACGATGCAGGTGAGGTCGAGGAGTGGATGGCGGAGGGTGCGGGGCGCAACGTCCTCATCCGCCGGGGATGGACTGACGACAGCATTCAGCCCGGAACGGAGTTGATCATTGAAGGGAACCCATCCCGTGACGGAAAGAACAGCGTCGGGTGGAACAGGTTGACCCTTGTGGACGGAACTCCCGTCGGGCCGTAGCGCGCCCATATTCCGTATTCGTGGCGAATATTCGTCATCTCCATATTCACTCCACATTTGACCGGTACGATTCCCGATGATGGTTTAATCGCATCGAAGTGTCGCATGTGTACAACAAACTGCATCATCAGATTTTTGTCAATGAAATTGGGGATGAGATCATGAGAGTTTCCAGGAAGCTGGTACTAGCGGGAATATCGCTGTGCATGCTCTATTCGGGGCCGAACTTCGCACAAGACTCTGGCATCGTCCTGCTTGAAGAAATAATAGTTACCGCACGGAAGCGGGAAGAGAGCCTGCAGGACGTCCCGGTATCCATCACGGTATTGAGCACCAACCTGATCGAAGATTCGGGCATTTTGACTCAGGATGAACTGTTTCAATTGGTGCCAGGCATCCACTATGACGAAGGCCCCGACCGAAACGCGGCATTTCCAAGCGTGCGGGGGGTTCAGTCCACCGAAATCGCAACCAACCGAACCAAGGTAACGCAGTTTGTCGACGGCATGCCGATCCTGGGTTCCCAGGGTTCTATCGGCTTCGGCAACCTGGCCCAGGTCGAAGTCTATCGCGGGCCCCAGAGCGCCGCCTTTGGCCGCTCAACATTCGGGGGCGCGGTCAACTACGTCACTCGCGATCCGGGCGATACCTTCGAAGGTAACGTCCGCGCGGATGTGAATGGCTACGGACGCCGGCTTGTGCGTGGAGGGGTTTCCGGTCCAATCAGCGATTCTGTCGGCTTCATGCTGAACGCCGAAATCGAAGACAGCACGGCCCCGGACGACTACCTCGCGAGCGACGGTACCCAGTACGGCGAGCGTACAACGGACTCCATTGCCGGCAAGCTGGTCTTCAATCCTTCGGACAACCTGGAAATAGAACTGACCTACAGCAATATCGTTACCTTCGATACGCCAGGCGTGTCCTACTACGTCAGCCAGGAAACCCGAGATGCCTGCTTTGCCCAGCACGGGCTCGTTTACGTGGGCATGGGTACCTCTCTCTATGTCGATGGAGATTATGACTGTATCGATTGGACACAGGCTGCCCCGCTTTTCGCGCAAAACGATCGAACCGTGGTCCTGGAGCAAGCCTTCGATAACCCGGCGTATGCCCGGCAGTTCCCTCAGTATCAGGGCCTGACGCAACAGGAACAGGATGATCTGCTTTTTCTGGCGCAGTCCCAGTCGGTTTTCGGCGATTACTTTTCATCGCACGATGAGCGCGACCGTTTCTCCATTCAAGCCGATTATCTGATGGATAGCGGCCATGCGTTGCAGTTCACGGCTTTCTCCAGTGAGGAGAAGTACATCCGAGGTGCTGACGGCAGCCGTGATCCCGACACCCCGATAAACATTGTCAGGCCCATGGCCATGGGTCCGCCCATGGGTCCGCCCATGGCTCCCGCTTTTCCGTGGGAAGTGGTTGGCAGGGGGCGAGATGCCACCATTGGTGTCATCATGTCGGATCCAACCGATATCAGTGAGACCTATGCAGAGGTCCGTTGGGTTTCGCCGGCGGAAAATCGTCTGCGTTATGTTGTTGGAGCTTCCCATTACAGCTACGATTTTTTGACCACGATTTACTTTGGCGGCTATGACGCGATTGTCCGCGGTCCGGAAGCGGTGCAGCGCTACGCCGATCTGACTGGCGTCGACCTGTTGTTTGACCCGCAACTACTGGGTGAGTCGGCATCGAACACTGGTGTGTTCTTCAACGCCACCTATGACGCAACGGATCGATTGGCCGTCACCGTGGAGGGCCGATATCAGAACGATGAAGTGTCGGGTATGGATACCACTTCAGGAAATTCAGGCTCGGTGCTGACCAAGGCGTTCGTTCCCCGATTGTCCTTTAACTACAACGTCAACGATTCCACCTCGGTCTACGGTCAATTCGCCAGGGGAAATAACCCTGCGGGCGTGAATGTGGGATTCTTCAACCCGGCTATCCAGGAAACCTTGCATCGGGCAACTCAATTGTGGGAGGACACCGATGGTGCCGAAGGCGTACCGTACACTGTAGATACCGTCATCAACTTCGACGAAGAGCAACTGACCAATCTGGAATTTGGCATCAAGGGCAGTGCCCTGGATGGACGCCTTCAGTACGCTTCGGCGATTTACTTCATGGAGTGGGAAGGCAATGTCCAGCCAATCAACCTGTATTGGGGGGACCCGATGCTCAGGGGGCGAGAACGAGATCCCTTGGAAACCAACCGCACCTTCTTGAACAACGGCGACCAGGAGATGAAGGGCGTGGAGTTTGAAGGCAACTTCTTCGTCACGGACAACTTCAGCGTACGTGGAACCCTTGGCCTTCTCGATGCACACTACACGAACTTCTGCGATGTAAACATAGCCGCCATGGGTGGATTGGGTGAAATTGCCGCAGCTACGGGTCGATCGGTGGTCCGGGAAGCAGGTGGGAGATTCGCTGCTTGCTACCGCGTGGATGGGCGGGAGCAACGAGGACAACCCGACGTAACCTATTCGTTAAGCCCAAGTTATCGCGGCATTCTGGGCGAATCCGGATTAAGCTGGAGTGCGCGCGCAGATTTGCGTCATGAATCGGCAGAGTGGTTGGATTCCGCGAATATCGCAATGCTTCCACCGGTGACGACTGTGAATGTTTCCGCGGCTCTGAATGGCGAAAATTGGGGTGCAACCCTTTATGTCAACAATCTGACTGACAACGATACGCCTCGCAGGATTACTTCAGGTGAAGACATTACAATTGACCCCACGAGTCCAGGAAGTCTGGCTATCGTTGCCGCTGGCGGAGATGCTCTGGAAAACTGGCGGGTGAGTCCGCGTGCGCCACGTACGGTTGGAGTGCGCATGAACTACAATTTCTAGTCTGCAAATGTGATATGCGGCAGCGATGAGCTGCTATTTAAAGCCTCCCCCCGGCTGTGTGTCAGGGGAGGCTTTTTATTTGTCGATCAGAATGTTGGCTGGCGACACAACCCTCGAATTGAGCCCAGGCGCCGCATAGCCGGGTTCAAGGGTTTCAATCGGTGAGCGATCCTGGCTAAAAAAACAGCAGGCTCAACCCCGGAAAGGCCATAAGCAGAATTGTGACCGCCAGCGTAATGACTACGAAGGGAAACGACCCCGCAAAGATCGCGCCGAGGCTGATGTCGGGATCATTGAGGCTGGACTTGATTACGTAGACGCTCAGTCCCAGCGGCGGGGTCATCAGTCCGATCTCCACGCCGATGACGGTGACCACGCCGAACCAGATCAAATTGCCTCCCAATTCGCTCACTACCGGCAGCGCCAGCGGCAGCAGGATCAACAGGATGGACGTGGAGTCGAGTACCGTGCCGAGCACGATCAGGAGCAGCAGGTATCCGGCAAGAAATCCCGCCAGCCCGAGCCCCAAACCGGCCAGGTAGGCGGCCATGTCGCCGGGGAGTCCCGTCAGCGCCAACATGCGGCTGAAGGTGCTCGCGCTGATGATCAGAAACAGGATGGTGACCGTGATTTGCCCTGTTTCGCGCATGACATCCCAAAGGCCCGGCCACGTCAGGCGCCGGCGCGCAAGCGCGATACAAAGGGCCGCAAAGGCCCCCGCGGCACCGGCCTCCGTGGGCGTGAAGATGCCGCCGTAGATGCCGCCCAGCACCAGCAGGATGAGCGCGGCAACAGGGAATGCCGCGAGCATTGAGTCCCAGCGCCCGGCTGCCGTCCCGCTCGCCTCGTCGGGACGAAGTTGGCCGACGAAGCCGGGCCAAAGGCGCGCCATGACCAGCACGGCGACGGCGAACGCTCCGGCCAGGATCACCCCCGGCACGATGGCGGCGAGGAACAGGGCGCCGATGGACACTTCGGCGATGACGCCGTAAATGATCAGCAGCAGGCTCGGCGGAATCAGCATACCGAGCACGGATGAGCCTGCTG
Organism: Candidatus Rariloculaceae bacterium; assembly: GCA_965237785.1. Lineage (GTDB taxonomy): Bacteria > Pseudomonadota > Gammaproteobacteria > Steroidobacterales > Rariloculaceae > UBA6522. The sequence goes on along the minus strand of OZ250159.1, from coordinate 1,611,038 downwards.
TCAGGCCGACGGCGAACTTCGGCGTATAACCGCGCTCGACCATTTCCGGAACGGCGATTTTCGAGAAAATGGCGGCCGAGGCGATGGAAATGCCGGTGATCGCGGCGAAGACCGCGTTGGCGGCCACCGTGGCAACGCCCAACCCGCCGCGGATCCGGCCGAAGACGCGTTGCGCGGCTCTGAAACTGTCTCTGCCGATCTCCGAAACACTCACGAACAGGCCCATGAGGACGAATAACGGCACGGTGGCAAAGACATACTCGGAGATCGTGCCCTGGGCGGCTAGGGACAACGTATCCGTCGCGATACCGAAGTCCCGTTTGAGCAGGCCGAGGCCCGCAAATCCAACCGCCAGCAGGGCGATGGCGATGGGCATTCCCAGGGCGATGAATGTCAGTACCGCGGCGATGGCAAGTGCGCCGATGGTGCCGTCGCTGAGTTTCAGGGTCCAGGCACCTGCCGCCACTGCGGCCACCGCGACGACCGCAACCCCGGTACCCAGCCACGCGCCCGCGGCGCGTGCTTCGTCGGCGGTGCGCGTTTGGCCCGCGCCACGCGTTTCACCGGCGCGCCTACCGCCCAGGAAGGTCAGAAAGCTCAGCGCTGCGGCCACGGAGCCGAGCACCACGACGAATTTGATCGGCGTGATGGGGAGGGTGTAGATCCCTTCCACACCGACGAATTCGCCGGTGCCGAGCGCCCGCCGGAAATCCGGCCATGCGCCCGCCGTCATGGCGAGCAGCACCAGCGCGCCGGTGATCGCGAAAAAACGTTCGAGGGCGGCGGCGGTGGCGGCGCTGCGGCGCCCGATTTGGCTCAACAGGATGTCGGCGCGGGTCAGGCGGCTGCCGTCAACGGCGAATGCAAGCTGCAGGAATACACAGGCGATCAGGGACAGGGCGACGATTTCAGGCACCGCCTGCAGCGGGCGGTCGAACAGGGTGCGCCCGACGATGTCCGCGCAGATAAGAAAGGTCAGTACAAAGACCCAGATCACGCCGGCACCGTTCATCCACTGGATGAGCCTGTTGAAAAACCGGGCGCAGATGTTCAGCGCGGTTCGCCCCAGTCACGAAGCGGTTCGCCGCCGCGGCTGCGGAGGGCTTCCAGGTAGGCTTGAAGCGTCTCGCCGGCCGGATGGCCGCGGGCCTCCGCGGCGCGTACCCACTGTCCGGCGATGTCGGGCAGGCCATCGATCCACTTGCGCTTTTCGGCATCGGGCAGCGTCGCGACCACCGCGCCTTCCTGTTGCACGGCCGTCAGCGCGGTTTCGTAGCGCTCGATCACCACATCCGCGAGGGTGTCGCTGTAGTCGCGTCCAAGTTCGGATAAAACGCCCTGTACGTCAGCCGGTAGACGTTCCCAGGTGTTCTTGTTGATGGCCACGCCGCCGTTGAACTGGGCGCCGATCCCCACCAGCGTAATGTAGGGCGCCACCTCGTGAATTCGGTATGGATAGGCGCCGCTGAGAATGGTCAGTACGCCGTCGGCGACGCCCGTATTGATCTGCGTATAGTAGGTCGATAGTCCGCCGTTGACGGCCACGGCGCCGGTACCCGCAAGCCAGGTGGCCGACGGACCGGGGGCGAGGATCTTGCGGCCCCGCAGGTCCTCCACGCGGGTGACCGGAAACGTGGTCATGAGGTGGTAGGTATCCACGCCGCTGGCGCCGAGCAGGATCTGGTTCTGGTCTTCCCACGCCTCGGCCAGCGCGGGCAAGGTCCGGTGAAGGTCGTTGAAGAGGTCCAGCAAGAGCCGCAGATCGTCGGTGACGAAGGGCGTGTAGTAGGTCACGTTCTGCAGCGGCATCTTCGATGTTTCCCACAGCGCACCCACCCAACCGATGTCGGTGAGGCCGATCTCAATGGCTTCGAGCGAGTTCTGCCACTTGTACAGAGATCCGCCGTAGGCTTCCCTCCAGGCGATTCGGTGCTCGCTGCCCATCGCCTCCAGCCGGGCATTGGATTCCGGCACGACCAGCGTGCCGATAATGCCGATCCAGGGGAGGCTTGCGGACTGGGGTCCGCCGGCGGTAAGGCGGTAAGTCTCGCCCGAGGCTGAAGCCCCCAGTGCGAACAGGCACGCCGTAGCGAGTAGCCGGTGTCGCTGACCGATCACCGGTTCGGGTAATTTTCCGGAATGGCTTGCCAACGATCGAAATCGGCGATTCGCACGTCGCGGGCAACCCGGTTGGCTTCGGCGTAGTCGTCCCAGATGCCGATCAACTCCTGCACCAGATCCGGGTGTTCGGCGCTGATATCGGTGGACTCTCCGGGGTCGGCCTGCAGATCGTAGAGCTGCCATCGGTACCAGCTTTGCGGTACCGGGAATCCCCACCAACTGTTCCCGGCCGGTTGCTCCCAAACCAGCTTGTAGCGGCCCTGGCGCACCGAGCGCCCGCCGTGCAATTCGATGGCGAAGGCATGGTCCGCCGGATAGACCGGGGTTGCGTCGCCGCCGAGCACGCGGGCGAAGGATCGGCCGGTGATGGGAGCAACTTCGCGCCCGTGAAACGTCGTTCCCGCGAGATCGGCGCCGGCGAGTTCCAGCAGGGTCGGTGCAATATCCACGGCGCTCAGGTACTGCCCGTCCAGCATTGCCGAATTCATGCTGCTGCCGTGCAGAATGAATGCCGGAACCCGGGTTCCACCTTCGGTCGCGAAACCCTTGAAGCGGCTGAACGGAGCGGTAGCGGCCTGCGCCCAGCCGGGTCCGTAGCTGATATAGGAATCCACCGCACCCAGATTTTCCAGGGAGTTGTCGCTGTTCTCCCGGCGTATGCGAGCGGCGAAGGTGGGGTTGTACTCTATCTCGTCGCCCTCGGCGCCGTTATCGGACATGAACAGGATGATCGTATTGTCCAGTTCGCCGATCTGTTCCAGGTGGCCGATCAAGCGGCCTATATGGTGATCCAGGTTTTCGACCATGGCGGCATAGATTTCCATTCGCCGCGCGTAGTGGCGCTGCGTCTCGGTGTTCAACTCCTCCCAGGCGGGCCCGACAGGCTCAACTTCCCGTGACTCTCCTGCCGGCGGCACGACACCGAGTTCCCTTGCGCGCATCGCGCGCGACGCGCGCAGCACGTCATAGCCGCCGTCGTATTCGCCCGCATAGCGATCGATGAAATCGGGCGGCGCCTGCAACGGCCAGTGGGGCGCGGTGTGGGCGGCATAGATGAAAAAGGGTTGCCCGTCGCCATGATGCTCGTCGATGTAGTCGATGAGCTTGTCCGTATAAGTGCTTGTAGTAAAAAAGTTTTCAGGTTCGGTCTCCAACCACTCATTGTCTTCCACGTACTGACGTTCACCCGTCGTGAGGTGGTTGCCGGAACCCTGGATCAGCGCGAATGCCCGCTCGAAACCCCGGTCGCCCGGCCAGCGGCCGCGCTCGGGCCCCAGGTGCCATTTCCCGGCCATGTAGGAGTGGTAACCGGCGTCCACGAGCCGTTCGGGCAGCGACGCAACCCGTTCGGTAAGGTGGCCTTCGTAGCCTTCCAGTCCTTCCACCCCGTCGAGGACGTTCGCTCCAAACATGGAGCCGACACCGGCGATATGGTGATCGGTTCCCGAGAGCAGCATGGAGCGGGTGGGCGCGCAGGTGGGAAGCACATGAAAGTTGGTGAATTTCACGGATCGTGCGGCCAGGCCATCCAGATTGGGCGTGCGGATCTCGCCGCCGTAGGCTCCAATGTCCGTAAAGCCCATATCGTCGGCGACGATCAACAGGAAGTTGGGCTGATCCGGCGGCGCGGGATCGGGGGCGGGAGGCGGCGCCTGCTGCGTGCAGGCGGCCAGCAACCCTGGAAGAATCAGAAATAGTTGTCCGGCCATTTTCATTGCGTCGCTCCGGCAGCTGGCCCGCATTGTGCTATCCCCCGATGAGGGTCGACACACCATCCCATATCAGCTTGAGGCCGACAAGGAAGATGGATGTCAGGATGATCCCGAAGAAGGTCTTTTCCGGCAGGCGGCGGTTGATCCACACGCCCAGGAATACGCCTACCGGCACGAGCGGCAAGAGCGACGCGGAGACCGACAGGTTGGTTACCGAAAGCTGGCCGAGCATGCCGTAGGGAATCAGTTTGATGGCGTTGGCCGCCGCGAAGAACATCACGCTGGTTCCTGCGTAGATTTCCTTGTTCAGCCCCTGGGGAATGACATAGACCTGATAGGGCGGTGAGCCCGCGTGGGCCAGAAAGCTGGTAAACCCGGCGCAGGTGCCCCAGAACGCACCCCAGAGCTTGCCGGGAGGCTTGCTCGGCGCCAGCGGCCGATTGGCGGCGTCGGCTGCCCTGCGGCGGTATACGCCTCGAGCCCGGTGAAGGGTAAATACCACGGCGATCGCCCCCACGAGCAAGCGCACGATCTGGTCGTTGACCCAATTTGCGGTCAGACCTCCGATGGTAATGCCCACGGTGGCCGCCGGGATCAACAAGGCCAGCATTTTGCCGTTCCAGCGGCGCCGATAGACCCAGATGCTGAGAAAATCCATGGGAATCATGATCGGCAGCATGATGCCCGCCGCCTGGATTGGCGAGATCACCAGGGACATGAGCGGCACTGCCAGCAACGCGACGCCTCCGAACCCTCCCTTGGAGACTCCGGTGACGAGGACAGCGATAATTGCGATGGCGACGAAGAGCGGATCGGTCAGCAGTTCCGGCATGGATCCGCCTTATTCGATGCCGCTTGCCCGGGCCTGATCCCTCGCCATGACCGCCCAGTCGAGATCGCCCTCGCCGTGAGCCTTGGCCCCGAGCAGGCGGTCGCGCATGACGTTCGCGCAGGGTAGAGGTACGTCCACGGCTTCGCCGGCCGCGAGTGCCAGGTTCGCATCCTTGAGCCCGATGTGCACCGACGCGCCGACCTTGTCGTACGCTTCGTCGACGATGATCTGCCCGTAGACCTTGAATGCCGGCGCCCCGAACAGCCCTTCGGTCAATACCTGCTGGAACAGGGCCGGATCCACACCGAATTTTCGCACCAGCGACATGCTTTCACCGATGAGTTCGATGGTGCAGCCGAGGACGAAATTATTGGCGATTTTCACGGCCGTAGCGCTCTGGGGCTCCGTTCCGGCGACAAATGTTTTGGTGCCGAGCAGGTCGAAGATCGGTTGCAGGCGACGCAGCGCCGCGGGAGGTCCGCCCGGGACCATTGTCAGTTTGCCCTCGGCGGCCAGGTCGGGTCGGCCGAGAACATGCCCTGCCACCAGGACCTGGCCAGCTTCGCCGTGAGCATCCGTGAGCCGGCGAATGATTTTTACGCCATGTGTGCCGCTCGTCATGTGAATGGCGCCGGCCGGCATCGAATCCAACAACCCGCCGGAGGAGAACACCAATGCTTCGAGGGCTTCGTCGTGGGGAAGCATGGAAATGACCACGTCGCGGTCCGCGGCCGCGTCTGCCACGCATTGGCCCACGGTGGCGCCCGCGTTGCCCAGTTCCTCCAGTAGCGAGGGTATCCGATCGTAGATCGCAAGATCGTGGCCGCCACCCAGAATGCGCGTCGCCATGCCGCGGCCCATGCGCCCCAACCCGATGAATCCGACTTTCATTCACTGTCTCCAATCGCAGGATCGCGTCTGTTCATTTCGCAAAAAACCGGCGTGGCGGGAAGAAGCTCAAGTAAGCGTGTCGCTGGCAAGGACGATGTCGCCGGTGATCTTGTAGTGCGCCTGCAGCAGTTCAACCGCTTTGTCCGCGTTATGGTCCAGCACCGCGTCTCGAATCGCGAGGTGCTCGTCGAGTTCATGGCGGTCCCGGTACGCGTTCATCGCACTGAGATTTCGGTAGCGAAGGGTCTGTTCGTGAAGTTGGGCGCAGTATCCCAGAAGAATTTTGGAATTGCAGGCCGAGAGCAGAGCCAGATGATACGCCCGGTGCAGGTCCTCCCAGGTCGAATCGATCTGGACGGGGCCCTCGCTCCGGAACTGGACCTTTCTGGACAGGCGGTGGTATGCGATGACAATCCGTTCCTCCCACGCCTGATCCCCGCGGCGGATCGATTCCCGCAGCGCAATCTCCTCGACCCAGCACCGCGTACGGATGAGTTCCATCAACTCGTCCGCCGATGCGGGAGAGACGCGGAATCCGCGGTTTTCCTCGCGCTGCACCATGCCGTTGGCCGACAACCGATTGAGCGCCTCGCGCAAGGGACTGTTGCCGACTTCGTAGCGTTCGGCCAACGCCTGCAGCCGGAGCTTGCTGCCCGGCTGCAGATGCCCGCCGATGATGTCGTCCAGGAGCCGTCGATACGCGATGGACGCCAGGGTTTCCCGGCCGCTTGTTATTGATGTAGTTGCCATCCTCGGATCTCGATCTTCGCCGTCGCGCGCATTTTTCGAAATAATTTCCGTGGCAAGAAAATTATCGTTAAAATTCGTGTCGTTCCAGGAAGGTGCGAGTATACGTGGGAAACTGTGGCGCTGAAAATCGCCGAGTACCTGCGTGGCAGAAAATCACGACAGTGAAAACCGGAAATCGTCGCGGGCGATTGGCGAGGAATTCGGGCACAACGGTCTCGGGGACGCTACACTAGCGTGCATCGCGCACGTACCATCAATCGAGGGGACCCATGAACCCATTGCAAGCCTTACGGTCGATTCGCGGCGTTCGGATGCTGCTACTGGCCGGAATCTGCGCCACGCTGATCGGCGGTGGCAAGCCGCTCCGCGCACAGGAGGCGGTCCCGCTCACCGTCATCGACGCCTATGCCCCCACGGCGCTCTGGGTGCGCGTGTTCATGGATTATTACATGCCGGAAGTGGATCGCCGGCTGGCGGAGACGGGTAACTACGAAATCGATTGGAACCGGGCATTCGGCGGTACGGTGGCCAAGACCGGTGGCGTGCTCGAGGCGCTCCAGTACGGATTGGCCGATATCGGCATCATTACCTCGCCCTTTCACCCCGACAAGATTCCTTTTTTCAACATCAGTTATGTCACTCCCCTGGTGACGGCGGATATCGGCTTGGTCGCCCGTACGGTGGATGAACTGGTCGAGAAGTATCCGGTGTTGCAGCAGCAGTGGGATGACTACAACCAGGTGTTTCTCACTGCGGCCGGAGCGATCGATACCTACCAGGTATTGATGAACGCACCCATCGAGACGCTGGAGGACTTCAGGGGCGCGAAAATCTGCGGCGTCGGCCTGAACCTCCGCTATGTGCAGGGGCTGGGTTCGGCGGCGGTGAGCAGCAACCTGGGCGATTTCTACAACAACATCGCCACGGGTCTGACCGACGGGACCGTGGCCTGGGCCGAGGCCGCCGTGGCTTACAAGCTCTACGAAGTCGCTCCCTACATGATCGACGTGCGCCTGGGTGCGGTCACCTCGAAGGTCATCACCATGAACAAGCGCTCCTGGGAGCGGCTACCCGACGAGGTGCGCCAAGTGCTTGCCGAAGCCGCTATCGACTACCGCGATGAACTGGCCCGCGAGACGGACCGGCGCGCGCAGTCGAGCCGCGAGGAATTCGTCCACCAGGGCGGGACGATTCAACCGCTGACGGACGAGCAGCGCCGCGTCTGGGCCGAGAGTCTGCCCAACATGGCCAGGGAATGGGCTGACGACCTGGAACGGCGCGGGTTGCCCGGTGACCGGATCCTTCGCGACTACATGGATATCATGCGCGCGAACGATCAGCCCATCGTGCGGCACTGGGATCGGGAATAATGAGCACCCAACCAGCCGCCGGAGGAGCGTCCGGCAACGCCATCCTTCGCGCGTTCACGGCGCTCGTGGCGGGGCTTAACAGCGTCGGGACCGCCTGGATATTCGTCTTGATGCTGATAATCAACGTGGATGTCCTTTCCCGGTACCTGTTCAACGCACCGATACAGGGTGTTGCCGAGATCGTCGAATTGTCCATTGTCGGCATCGTTTTTCTGCAAATCAGCGATGCCGTACGCGCCGGGCGGTTGACCCGGTCGGACGGACTGTACTTGCAGATCCTGAAGCGCCGGCCCGTAATCGGGCGCGTCATGGGCGTGGTATTCGATCTGGCGGGCTCGGTTTTCTTCATCTTCATTCTGCAGGGCGCGGTACCCCGGTTGATCGAGGCCTATGAACGGGGGTATTTCGCGGGCAACGAAGGTTTGTTCGTCGTTCCCGTCTGGCCCATTCGCTTGATCCTGGTCATCGGCTGCATCGTCGTCGCGCTGCAATTTGCGCTGCTGGCGTGGCGAAACGTTCAAGCGGTTCACGAGTTGCGCAGGCCGGCGGCATGACCGGGTTCGAAATCGGCCTGCTATCGGTCCTGGCGATCCTCGTTCTCATTTACTCCGGACTCTATGTGCCGGTGGCGCTCGGGTTGGTGTCCTTTATCAGTGTCTGGCTGCTGCGCGGCAGTCTGGAGGCGCCGATCTACCTGCTGACGCTGGCGGCGTCCAACAGCCTGGAGGACTACATTTTCGGCGTCATTCCGCTGTTCGTGCTCATGGGGCTATTGGTGAGCCAGAGCGAACTCGGCCGTGACATCTACCAGGTGGCCAACTCGGCGCTGCGCGGCGTCAAGGGCGGATTGGGCGTGGCAACCGTGGCGGCAAACGCCGCCTTCGCCGCCATCACTGGCGTGAGTATTGCCTCCGCGGCGGTATTCACCCGGGTTTCGGTACCGGAAATGCTGCGCTTCGGCTACAAACCCCGATTCGCCGTGGGCGTCGTGGCGGGCAGTTCAGTGCTGGGGATGCTGATCCCGCCGAGCGTCATGCTGATCATCTACGCGTTGATCACGGAGCAGTCGGTGGCGGACCTCTTCACCGCCGGCATCGTGCCGGGCATCCTGCTGTCGTTGGCCTATACGGTGGCCATCATCGCCATGGCACACTTCATTCCGGCCTACGTGGGCGGTCAGGATACCCAGGCTCAAGCGGCCGCGGGCGCGAAGATGACCGCAAGGGAGGCCACCTCCAAGACCGCACCCATCGTGGTCCTGGTCCTGCTCGTGCTCGGCGGAATCTATGGCGGACTGTTCACCCCCACCGAAGCCGGTGCCGTGGGTGCGGCCGGCGCGTTGGTCATCGCTCTGATCAAGCGCAAGCTGGATCGCAGGGCGCTGTGGCGTGTGTTGGTGGAAACCGGACACATTACCGCCTCGATCCTGATGCTTATCGTCGCCGCGACCATGTACAGCCGCATGCTCGCGCTATCCGGCCTGCCAAACGACCTCGGTGAGTGGATTACCCAGGCGGAAATCGGCCTTTACGGCATTCTGGCCATCTACGTGCTGATTCTGATCCTGATGGGGACGATACTGGACACCACGTCGATCATCCTCATCATGGTGCCGCTGTTCCTGCCGATCATCGAGCCCTACGGCGTGAGCCTGGTCTGGTTCGGGATCGTAACCATCGTGGGTGCGGAGATCGGGTTGCTGACGCCGCCGCTGGGTATCGCCTGCTATGTCATCAAGGCGACGCTGGCCGATGAGGACCGAATCTCGCTATTCGATATCTTCGCCGGCGCGTTCCCGTTTGCGCTGATCATGCTGGTCGTACTGATCCTGCTGATCATCTTCCCGCAGTTAAGCCTGGTACTCGTCTAGCCGGCGTCGGTCATGGGGCATCTGCCCGCGGTGCCGGGTCTCCACCGTCGGGAGCGTTTCGGCCGGACTGGAAGTCCGTGCCCCCATCCGGCGCCGTCTGGGTCCTCCAGAACCCGCGGGACGCCTCTCGGAGCGACCCTCCGTCTTGCCAATGTCGGCGAGCTAGCCCAAGATCGGTAGAAGAGTCACGCATGGATGGCTGTCGAGCCATCATTGCATCGATAACACCGAAGGGCGCCTTTATTGCTTCGCCGCCGACTAACGCCCGGTCAATGTGGCCAATGTGGGCCCCGCGCGGGCGCAAGCGCCATTGCGTGAACCGTCATTTGAATTCAGCCGTAGGGTGCGCTACTTTGCCACCTTCTGTGGTGTCTCTCGTCTTTCGCACGGGAATGTGTGCTTTGAGCGTCGAAAAGTTTGCAGTGACGGCGATGCCGGCTCGTTCCGGTATCGCAGTGATGGCGCTGCTCGTCGCTATCGGTGCTTCTCGCGCATCGGCGCAGATACAGCCGTATACCCCGCCACTGACAGCGGCACCGGGCGCGGACTGGACAGAGCGGATTGTAGAACTCCTCCCTCCAGGCGTGGAGAGTCGCGCCGAGGCCAGAGCGCGCATCGCTGCTTACGAACCTGACCCTGTGAACTACCCGGCGCCACGCACGCCGTGGGACGGGAAGCCGGACTTTTCGGGCGTCTACTGGCCCGACGCGACACTCACCCCACCCCCGGTACCGCTCGAGTCGCTATACCGTCCGGAGGTACGCGAATACAGAGAGGCTGGCGGTGCCGCGGCAGGCCTGATCGATTGGCGCGGCGTCGATACCCCGAGATTTCACTGCTGGCCGCGGTCTCCCGTCGTCGGCTCGATGGCCGGAACCGTCCAACTGGTGTCAGCCCCGGGATACCTCCTGATGCTCAACGAGCTCGGTAGCAACTTCCGGATCATCCCAATCGTTGGCGAGAACGAACCCCAACCGAGCGCGTCGCACAAGCCGTCCATGCAAGGCTCGTCGGTCGGTCATTGGGAAGGCGACACGCTGGTTGTCGAGGTGACTAACTTCAACGGCAAGCCCTGGCTTGGCTTGGCCCGGCCGCCGGACGGGCTGCCGCAAACCTCCTCCGACGCGTTGCGCATCGTCGAGCGCTGGAGTCGGCCGGACGCGCAGATCGTTGAATACAGCGTGGTCGTTGAAGACCCGAAAATGCTCACGGCCCCATGGACCGGAGCGGTAATCCGCCGGGGCATAATGCCGTACGACACGCTCCAGGAGTCACTCTGCTTCCCGGATCCCGAGTTGGAGGCGCGACACCTGGAATTCGCCGTCGAAGAAGCAAGGAACAGCGATGCGCCAGGTGCGGACCCCGTTGAACCCGCGCCGCCAGGTGGTGTTCGATGAGCAGACGTGCGCTGACTGTCGGCGTTGGCGCGGTCGTCGTCGGGGCTGCCGTGCTGGTCGGTCTGCGAGAAGCGGTGGACGAGAACGGAGCAATCGAAAGCACCGGGACCGGTTCGTTTGCGGCGCGGACCGAGTGGGGAGAACCAAACCTGGCCGGTGTCTGGAGAGCAGTGCCCCTTGGCGCTGGTTCCGGCCGCGAACCGTTCGATCTGGCGACGCTTGAGGGGCTGTACACGCCCGAGGCGCGCGCACGGATGACTGAACTCTCGGCGGAGGATGACCCAACCATGCGCTGTGCTCCTCCCGCTTTTCCGCGCGCCGCGATGTTGGGGCACCCAATCCAGATTATTCAGAGCCCCGGATTCGCATTCGTCCTCACCGAGGCCTACCCGGTCTTCCGGATCATTCCAACGGACGGTAGGCCGCATACCGCGGAGCAGTATTTGTATCCCACATACATGGGTGACTCCACGGCGCGGTGGGAAGGCGACACGCTCGTGGTCGACGTGATTTCATTCAACGGTGAAGGATGGCTGGCGAGCCCCGAGGATAGGCCGACGAACGCCAGCACAGGCGTGTGGTTGACCTCCGACGCAATGCATGTCGTCGAGCGATGGCGTCGCATCGATGCCGACACGCTCGAGTATCAGGCGAGGGTAGAAGATCGGAACTCGCTGACGATACCCTGGGAGAGCCCGACGGTTACGTTCGAGCGTCAATCCGTCGACAGAATCGAAGAGGTCTTTTGCCGGCTGGAAGATGGACCGGCGACCTATCTAGCGCGCCTCGGTTAGCGAATCCAGCACTCGGGTGGCGCATCGCAGTCGCTGTTTTAAGGGAGGCATGTATGGCGTGGAAGGCAGTCGGCATCCTGACGATGCTTCTCGGATTCGTGTCGATGGCGGTGCCGCTGTCGGCCCATCATTCGCGTGCGATGTTCGACGTAGACGTGTTCGTTGCCGTCGAAGGGGTGGTCACCAAGGTTGAGTGGAAGAATCCGCATATGTGGGTCACCCTCGACGTGCCGACTCCCGACGGCAAGACGGAGAGCTGGGGTTTTGAGGGTTCCGGGGCCGCGAGCATGGTGGCATCCGGGATCTCGCCGCAGATTCTCAAGGTCGGGAATCGGGTCAAGATCATCGCCCATCCTCCACGGGACAAGTCCCAACGCACGGCGGAGTTCATGGGAATGGAAGTGAACGGCACGTATTACTCACGAGGATCGGGTTCCAATATTCGCGGCACGGGCCAGAGCTCTAGTCCCACTCCTTGACGGTGCCGTCCTCGGTGGTGATGAAGCCGAGCAGACAGCCGTCGGTTCCATCCCGGAGCCGGTGGCATTTGACATGGATGCTATCTCCAGGCTGAAGTTCATCCGCTGAAATGCCGCCCCTGGCAAGGCCCGTGGCACCGGCCGCTTCCATTGCCCAGATCGACGATTCGCCTTCGGAATCGACCACTTCCATATAAACCCATGCGTGCGGATTGATGAAGTAGACTTCCGTCACCGTCCCGTCCAATTCGGTGTACTCGGTCATTTGGTAGTTGCCGTGGGAATGGTGAGCCCACGCCGCGAATGCGGCGGCCTGGGCTGCGATGACGGCGAGACCTGGAGTTCTCATTCGCATTTCATGCTCCTACAACTGTTAGTGCGGATAGGCGCTTGATGAATCAGTGCTTCTCAGCCTCCTACTCGGAAGCAGGCAGAACCTTGTAAGCATCCCGGAACGATCGATACCGAATCGAATCGCCGTTCTCGTCGATGAACGTGAACGATTGCTGGAACATGCCGCCCGTGGGCGTTCCTGGATTGACCGTCGCATCGATCACAAAGAGTTTGCTGTTGTGCAGGTAGATGGCTGCAAAGGTACGCGTTCCATCGGGATTCGTGGTCTGCAGTTGATGCCCGTCGACGAGGCCGATGTAGTGGTAAGCGTCGTAATCCACCGTTTCGGCCCGATTGCGGATGTTTGTTGCCGCAAAGGCAACGGAGCCCCGCACGTCCACCTGGCCGTAAATCGGCAAATACACATTGTCCAGTTCCCTGATGCGCTCGTTGTGGAGTTGCTGGGAGTCGCGGTAGTCCACCACGGTGACGGTGAATCGGCCGCCGTCGTTGTCGTGGGAATAGACGCGCGCGGGCACGATGATGCCGTATTCCGATTCAAAGTCGACAACCTCAATGTCGAACTCACCGGGGGCCATCATCTGAAAGCCGTCCTCGCTGCTGGAATACGGTACCCAGCGCTGCGCGGTTGCAGTTCCCGACAACAACAGTATTGAGAGCAGAACTATCGATCGTCGCATGGCGTATCCTCCCTATCGGAGACGTCAGGAAATTCTGCCAGAAACCGGGCGCCTTGTCGCGAATCGCAAGGACCGGGCGCCAGTGCCGGCAGACCGAGCAGCCTACTGGCTGGAGATCAGGATTTCATACGCGCCGGCCACGTTGTCGGCGCGGGAGAAATCGTATTCGATGAGGTGGTCGTAGTCCTCCATGAGGATTGTCTCCACCAGTTCTTCCCTGGACCTGCCTGCATCGATTCCGGCCTGAACGGCGGCTACCAGTTCCTCCAGGTATTCGCGTTGCTCCGTGACCTGCGCCCTGGTCCCCGGCGATTCGTGGCCCGGTGAAATGATGTCGAAGTCCAATTGCTCCACGCGCCTGAGCGAATCCACCCATTCCGGCAGAAATCCCCCGTTAAGTTCGGTTCGAGGCGGTCGATTCGGCGTGAGGAAGTCAACGGTATAGATGGTGCGTTCGTCGGGGAAGAGCACCACGGTCATGTCGTCGCTGTGATTGCGGCCGGTGTAGTGCAGTTCGACGGTCTTGCCCCCTAGCTGCACCGACGCCCGGTCCGAATAGTAGATATCCGGGGGGACTTGTTCGCCGCCCAAACGCACGGCCCAGATTTCCGCGCGGTTGAGGCCGCCGTTGCCATCGGTGTCCCGGCTCGCAAAATTGTTGCCGTACATCGTGCCTTCGGTCTCGTTCTCCTGAATCAGGCCGTCTTCATTCGCGTCCCAGAGCTGTTCGCGGGGCAGCAATGGTGCGTCTTCCGGTGGGCGCTGGAGATTTGCGCGCATGTTCTCGTGCCCGACGAAGGTCGCGGTATCCGCAAACACTTCGCCACCGCTGGCGTGATCGTTATGGCTGTGGCTGTAGATGACGTACTTCACCGGCAGGCCGAACCGCTCGTCGAGTTGCCCCTTCAGCCAGCCGGCAAGGGCCGAATTGGTGGGGTCCACGACGATGATGCCCTCCGGCGTAACCAGGAACATACCGATGTGCCGAGTCTGTCTGAAGCGGTACAGATCGCCGGTCACATTGGTGATCTCGCGCTCCGGTTCGCCTGCCCCCATGCCGGTGGTCTGGCCGTACGCGAACTGGGCCATCGCGCAGCATAAAAGGACCGTTACCGCTTGCTCGCAAAATTGTTTCATCGTCGATCCACCCTTTGATTTGTGATACCGGGCGCCAGCCGTCGTACGTCCGCCGCCGTTGCCCATTCTGAAACCTTGTCGGCCTCACGGCAAATGGGTCGATCGAATTGTCTTTAACCCGTTCATCTCGTCACACGTGCGGGAGGGGATATAATCGCATCGCATCACCGGTGCTTAATCCTCTCGTTCAGGCTTTCGGGGGCAGCAATGGATTCTCCTGCCAGCGTTTCACGCCGCGAATTTCTGGCATCCTTCGCCAGCTCTGCGGGCTGCTTTGTAGCGATGGCGTCGATGACCGCGCTGCCGGGCTGCTCCAGGCCGACATCCGCATCGGGTCGCTTCGCCTTTCCCCAGGGTGTTGCTTCGGCGGACCCGCAGCCCGATGCCGTCGTGCTGTGGACGCGGGTTGTCGCCGCGCAAGACGATCCCGAGCGCGTCGAACTCCAGGTACAACTCGCGCGGGACGCGGCGTTCAACGAAGTGATACTCGAGGAGAGCATCGTCGCCGAGCGCGGCTTCGACTTCACCGTGCGGTGCTTTGCGGCGGGTCTCCAACCCGACAGCCGCTACCACTACCGGTTCCTGGCGCCCGATGGCAGTGCGAGCCGGCCGGGGCGGACCCGGACCGCGCCAGCCGAGGATGCGGAGCAGCCGTTGAATGCCGCCGTATGTTCCTGCCAGCACTACGAAGAGGGACTGTTCAGCGCCTATCGGCGGTTATTGCTCGATGATGAGCAGGCGCCCGAGGATCGCAAGCTCGACATCGTCATTCACGTCGGCGACTTCATTTACGAGGCCAGCAATCGCGGCCCGCTCGTGAATCTCAATCTCCAGGAAATCGAACTGCGCAACCGTGACGGGTCGCTGCGCAAGGTGCCGTCGTTGCCGTCGCAGGGTCCCGCTGAGCAAGGCGGAGACCCACTGGTTGCGGAAACCCTGGAGGACTACCGCGAACTGTACAAACTCTATCTTCTGGACCCGGATCTTCAGGATGCCCGGGCGGCGTTTCCCTTTGTCAGCATTTGGGACGATCACGAGTTTCATAACGATGCGTGGCAGAGTTTCCATTCCGCCGGCCCGGCCCAGCGGCGCAAGGTGGCCTGCAACCAAGCCTGGTTCGAGTTCATTCCGGCCGCCCTTGGCCGCAACGGTTCAACGAACAATCCCGCGAGGGATTTCACGCCGGCCGAAGTGGTTAACACTGAGCTGGACAATTTTGACGACCATTATCTGAGCCGCGAGCCCAACAACCTGGAAGCGATCGGGACGTTGTCGATCTACCGGAGTATTCGCTGGGGTCGGATGGCGGAGCTGTTTCTCGTCGACGGACGCAGCTACCGCGCCCCGCGCGGCTTCGACGTCGACGTACCCGGCTCCGAGTTCCTTACCAGCGCCCCGGTCCCGGCGGCGCTTGTCGAGGTACAGAGCGCCGGCCGCGCGGCCAACGGCGGCAGTCCTCCCGATACCGTCGATCTCGGCGGCGTGGCACTGCCCAACAGCCGCAAGGATAGGCCCACCGGCTCTCTGTTGGGGGCAGACCAAAAGGCCTGGTTGACGGCTTCCCTGCGGGCGAGCGAAGCACGATGGAAAGTGCTCTGCAACAACGTGCCGCTGATGCGCTTCGGCTTCGATATGCGTTTTCACGAGTTCGGCAGCCACAACGATTTGTGGTGGACCGACACCTGGGATGGTTACCCCGTCGAGCGCCGGGAACTCATGGGAACTATCGCCGAGCAGGGTCTCAGCAACCTGGTATCGGTGACCGGCGACCGGCACGCGCATTTTGCCGGTTTGGTGTACGACGATTTCGATGCCGAATCACCCCGCGCCCTGCTGGCGGAGTTCGTCGGTTCCGCCATCAGCTCGGGCCCGCGGCTCAAGAATCAGCACAACGGGACCCGATCCGACCCGGAACTGAACGCATTGGTACAATTTGATGGTTCCAGGTTCGACTACGAGCAAGCCATGATGCCGGCGCTCAATGCCTGGTTGCTGTTTGGGGCTGAAGCGGCGGCCACGCTGGGGGAAACAGGCGATGCGGCGCTCGCGGCGGAGCGGGCCGCGGGCGATTTGGTCAACCCTCATCTCGAATATGCGGATACCGACGGCGTGGGGTATTTCGTGATGCGGTTCGCGAGTGATGGGCTGGCTGCGGAATTCGTCACCGTGGATGAACCGGTGTCCGAACCCGGGCCGGAGGGCCCGCGGGTGCGGCGCAGGGTCCGATTCTCGATCCCTGCCTGGTCGGCCGGCGAGGAGCCGGTACTGGAGCACGAGGGCGTTGAGGGAGAAGCTCCCTTGATGGGCCTGAAAGTCTAGCCCGCATCGCTTACCTAACCCGCATCGTTCACCCATTTCCTGCTGTGGCCGCCGATTCGCTCGCGGCGGAAAGGTTCTTCATCGAACCATTAAGATTTCTTCAGAGTGCGTTTGTGCATTTTGGTGTACCTTTGCGGCTTCTTGGGGGAAGCGCCCGATTTCGTTAATGGGCGCGGCAGCAAATCGAGTTGTGCTGAGCCCGGCACAGCCCGTAACCGACAGTGTCGTAGTGGGTGCGGCAAGCTCGCGTGGAGACTCTGAGCATTGGTATTGGAATCTCATAAACGGATAAGCGTTCCGGTTGCGGGTGTCTGCCTGGCGCTGCTCTGCGCCGCGACCTCGGCCCAGGATCAGCCGTCCCGGAAGATGACGGAAATTGTCCGCACCGTTACGCCACCGCAGGTGGACGGAGCACTGGACGATCCCGTCTGGGCCGAAGCCACTGTCATTCGGGATCTGCACCAGTACGAGCCGCTCGACCACGGTGAACCCACCGAGGAGTCGATTTTCTACGTACTTTACGACGACGACAACCTCTACGTGGGGGCTCGTTTGCTGGACAGCGAGCCGACCGAGATTGCCGCTCGGCAGATGATCCAGGGCCAATCCGTGGGCGTCGACGATCGGATCGAAGTGGTCCTCGATCCGTTCAACAACATGCGGACGGGATACAGGTTCCAGCTCAATCCCAACGGCGTTCGCCGCGACGGAATCTTTGACGGCGCGACCAACGTCAACGAGGACTGGGACGGGATCTGGTACGCCGAAGCGTCGGTTGACGACCAGGGCTGGACCGGCGAAATGACCATTCCGTTCAAGTCCCTGAATTTCGATCCCCGGAATTCCGATTGGGGATTCACGGTGGCCCGTGCGATTCCCCGCAAGCAGGAGCGGATGGCCTGGACGTCCTACGACCGCAATATCAATCCAGGATCGGCGGGTGTTCTCAGCGGCTTTTCCGGCCTCCAGCAGGGCAAGGGCCTGGATGTCATTCCGTCGATCAGCCTTGCCGGCAACCGCAATTTTGTCACCGCCGGGGAGGCTACCCAGGCTGACCCGTCCGTGGATGTGTTCTATAACTTCACACCCTCGCTGACGGGTGTTCTGACCTTCAATACCGACTTTTCGGCGACCGAGGTTGATGACCGGCAGGTCAATCTGACTCGATTCTCGACGTTCTTCCCGGAGAAACGCGACTTCTTCCTGCAGGACGTGGATATCTTTTCATTCGGCCGGGCGCGCCAGGGAAACCGCGGGGGTAACGGGATTCCGTTTTTCTCTCGGCGCATCGGGCTGAGCGATCGCGGTCAAGCCGTGGATATCGATGCCGGCGCAAAGCTGACCGGGCGGGTGGGGCGCGTGAATGTCGGTGTGCTTGGAGTCAGTCAGGATGGCTACGAGGGCAGGCAGGGTTTCGTCGATGACAGCGATCTGTTCGTCGGCCGAATTTCCGCCAACGTTTTGGACGAATCCAGCGTGGGGATGATCCTTACCAGCGGCGATCCACGTTCCAACGATGACAATTCCCTGGCGGGCGCCGATTTCCGCTACCGCAATACGCGGTTGCCGTCCGGACGGACGATTGAGAGCGCGCTCTGGTACCAGCAAACCGACACCGCGGGGGTCGATTCCGATCAATCCAGTTGGGGATTCGAATTTTCCCTTCCTTCCAGCGAAGGTCCGTTCGGCAAAATTGAGTACGAAGTTGTCGAGAGCAACTTCAATCCCGCGCTTGGTTTCGTCAATCGTTCGGATATCGAGCGCACGAGGCTATGGGCCGGCAGTCGGTATCGGCCGCGCGGGCATCCGTGGATCCGGTCGGTCCAGACTTTCCTGTCGATTCAGGAGTTCAACAACTACACGACGGGGGACCGTGAAACGGCAAACATCTGGCTCCGGCCCTTTCGCATCGCGAACCATCGAGGCGATCAATACAGCATCCTGGTGAAACGGGAGTGGGAAGTGCTGGTGGAGCCCTTCGAGATCTCGGACGGTGTTTTGATTCCCGCTGGCGAATACGAATTTTCCGGCTATTCCATCGACCTGGACGGGGCGGGAGAGCGGGTGCTGGCACCCACATTTTCCTATGCCGACGGCGACTTTTACGGCGGCAGCCGGATGCAGGTCGAGGCGGGGGTCGATTGGCGCCCAAGCAGCCGCTGGTACGTCGGCGCGAATTTCCAATATAACGACGTCGAACTCCCGGTCGGCGATTTCACCACGCGTCTCATTCAGTTACGCGCCAACCTTGCGTTCAATGTCAAATGGTCCTGGATCAATCTGATTCAGTACGACAACCAGTCCCGTAGCGCTGGTATCAACAGCCGGCTGAGGTGGAATCCGCGCGCCGGGGAAGATCTTTACGTCGTCTGGAATCACGATTTTGACGCTTTGGCGGCATTCTCCCGCCTGGATTCCAGGCAGGCGCAGTTCGCTGTCAAGTACAGCCGAACGTTCCGGTTTTAGCCCGAAGATCTCACCGACCTGCGTTGCCCGCGCCTCGAAGCGATCGGTTCGGCATGCGGGCTACGCAGGATCAGCCCAGCGAATAGACGCGCTCCGCGTTGCCGCTATAGATCAGCCGCTTGTCGGCGTCCGGCAGGTCCACGGCGTCGAACCAGGCGGTGTCCCGAGCGTAATCTCCAAAGGGGTAGTCCACGGCGAACATGCTCCAAAGCCGCCGCTTCGGGGTCCTGTGGCGCGATGGTGACCATTCCGGCGTAGCGGTCCGGATGAGCGCGCGCCGCCTCGGCCATGCGGTCATTGGAGACGACCGCCAATTCCCTGGCTTCTTCGGCCTCGAAGAGTTGCACGCCCGGCGACCAGTTGCTGAGAAGTACCTTGTCGATGCGCCCCTCGTCCATCGCTCTGAGGCGTTCCTCGCCGATTTCCTGAAGACGTTCGATGATCCGGCCGTTGACGAATTGGGCGTTGTCCTGACTGAAGTTCTCGCGGAAATGGGGCTCCAATTCCGGATTGGCGTTTATGGCTCGTATGGATGCTTCCATGACTTCCGGTGGGCAGTAGATCTCCTCCACGGCGATGCGCCGGTAGTCGGGGGTCTGCGCCGCGGCGCCGCGAAAGACGCCCTGCGAAGCCAATAGCGACGCCGATGAAAGGGCTGCGGCGTCCTTGATGAACGTTCTTCTCGTTGAGGTCATGATTATGGTCGTTTGTTCCGGAAATTCCTGCGTGATCGTAATTTAGCGATTCGAATTTGACAACGCGGAACCACCGTCGCTGACTCTCGCGGATGGGGCTGGTAGCGGCGGCGGGAACGGGCGTCGAAACGGATACTCAGGCTTCGACAAGCACTTCGAATCCGCCAAATATCATGCGCTTCGGGTCAAAGGGCATGGACTCCATACCCGATGGCATCTCGGGGTCGCTCATGACCTTCGGCATTCCGGCATTTCGAGCGTCTTTCGATGGCCACGTCACAAACGAGAAAACCACGGTTTCATCGGGCTTGCGCATGACGGCCGTGTGCATTGAATTGTTCTTGCCTTCGGGTACTTCATCCCCCCAGCACTCCATATACGACAGGGCACCGTGCCGTTTGAATACGCGGGCCGCTTTCGCGGAGTGCTCGCGGTAAATTTCCTTGTTTGCGGTAGGAACCGCGGCCATCATCCCGTCCACATAGGTCATATTGTTCTCCAGAGTTGTCCGATTCGGCGTCAACCCCTAAAGGTTATCAGCCACATCGGGTATATACATGGCCTCGCGGTGGATTCGCAAGGACACGGAAATTCGAAACCAATCGTTCAGATTTTGTTATCTCCATACTCGTTCCACATTTCGGCGCTATGGTTTGGCCTCGCGATGGAGTGGCGATCGGTCTGGAGTGTTCCAGTCAGGCCTGCCCGTCTCCTTGCCCTGCAACGCACGGGATGCGTTCGTAACCGTGCGCTGTCCAGGGCAGCGCCGTTGTCTATACTTAAGCAATTGCAAGAGAAAGCATATGAGATTTCTAATAGCGTCGGTTCTGGGTCTGGGACTCGCCACAAGCCAGGCATTCGCACACCATTCGTTTGCCGCGTCCTTTGTCGATGATGAGATCGTGCGGGAAGGCGTCGTCGATCGCTACATTTTCAAGAATCCCCATGTCCTGTTATACATGACTGTCACGGACGAGAACGGCAACGACACCGAGTGGATGGTCGAGGGCAGCGCGGCGACAAGCCTGCGGGCCGCGGGTTGGTCCAACGAGTCAATCCGACCCGGAGAGCACGTCCGCATTACCGGGAAAGCCGGGCGCGACAATAAACCGATGATCTCCATGGGAAACGTCGAGGTACTCGATCCCGATACACGTGTCGTGCTCCGCAACCCGGCGCTTAGCCGGGCTGAAGGCGCGGCAGCGGCAACCGAGATCCTCACTATCCCTCTGCACCTGGACGACGGCCGCCCGAATTTGACGGGCGCCTGGGGTCGCGGCCGGGGTGGCCCCGGTTTCCGTAATCATCGGGCGCCGCCATTCAACGAAACCGGCGCTGCACTACAAGCACAATGGGATCCGGCAGATGATCCGCAGGTTGCCTGCGAGGATCCAACCCTGGTCCGCCAGGCCGGCTTTACTCCGCACCCGGTTCGAATCGAGCAATTCGATGATCGCGTGGTGATCTCTTACGAGGAGTACGGCGGCGTGCGAACAATCCACTTCGACGGCAGAGACGCCGGAAGCGCCGACGATCAGCCGGTCAAGCTTGGGCGATCCACGGCGCGTTACGAAGACGATAGGTTGATCATCGAGTCAACACATATACCCGCCGGTCCAACCGGTACCGGCGGCAATCGGCTGAGCGATCAGGTAACGACGGTGGAGACGTATCGGCGCCTTGACGACGAGACGCAAGGGCCAATGGTCGAAATGGAAATGATCATCAACGACCCGGTTCATCTGTACGAGCCGTGGGAGATGGTTTGGAAAAAACTCTATCAAGAGGACTATGAATTTATTGAGGTCGAGTGTCACGCACCCTATTGATCGGATCTGGCCGACACGATCGGTGATCTGGAGCTGGCGGCCCTCGACGTGGTCGATGTGGCTCCACGCAGTCGGACCGTCAGATGCCCCGGAACCAGGTGAAGAGTTGCCCATACCGTAACCGCGGTGGCTTGAACGGATGTGACTCGCAGAGTATCTTCATTCTGCTCATTCACCGACGGCCAGGAAGAAAGCAATGAAGCGAGAAAAGATCATGCGCCTTTCAGTTTTTCCAGCGGTGCTCGCCGTGCTGTTAGCGGGAATTTGTTTCGCACAGCCGCTGATGCAGCCGAACATTACCGCGGCGCAGGCCAGGCAGATCATCGATGCCATTATTGCCGAGTGCAACCGGCCGGGAGATCTCTTGACCATCACGATTGCGGTGGTGGATCGGGCCGGCGAGCCGGTGATGCAAGTGCGAGCGGATACGGCATCGCCACACAACTGGGCGCTTGCCTACCGTAAAGCCTACACGGCCCGTACGTTTCGCAGAACGTCCCTCGACTGGCGAGACGCGACCGCGGGCGCTTCCGAAGCCTCGGGTCAGCGCCTGATGGCCAACGTGATTCCGCTGGGTGGAGGCGCGCCGATCATGATGGGCGATCAGCCGCTCGGCGGGGTCGGCGTCTCGGGCGCGCAGGGTGGGCAAGAGGCCGATAGTGCTTGCGCAGAACTGGGTGTAGCCGCCATCGCTGACGAGTTGGAATGAGCGCTCGGCCCTTAATCCGACACTTTAAGTAGCGTTCACCTCGTCACCGGCGTGCTGGCCAATTGCTCAAGCAGTTCCCCCCTGGGGCTGTCGGCAGGCACGAACCGCTGCACGCGCTCGCCCTGCTGCACCTCCCCGGTGTAGATGTTGCCGTCCGAGTCGACGGCGATCATGTGCAGTCCGAAGAATTGACCGCCGCTGTCGCTCATGTTGCCCCTCTGTCCCAGGACCTCGCCCGTATCGCGGTCCAGGAACCAGATCCTGTTGTTGGTGAGATCCGAGATGTAGAGATGCTGCTGCCCGGGATCCGCCGAGAACGCCACGCCGCCCGTGGAGCCTCCCGCCCCGGTGCTCGGCGCCAGGACGAACTCCTTCTGGAACTGCCCGTCCTTCGTCGTCACGTGAATCCGGTTCGCGTTGCGGTCCGCGGCGTAGACGAGACCGTCGTCGGAGACGTTCAGCGTCAGGTGGCCCACGAACTCCGGCGGCATGGGGCCGTTGGGTGTATAGGCGTGATCCGCCTCGTCGGTGCTGATCTCGGCGAGGGGCTTGCCGTACGCACCCCAACCCCGTTTCAGCTCGAACGTATCCAGGTCGAAGACGAGCACCCGTCCGCCGAGGTAGTTATCGGCGACGTACATCTCGTTGTCTTCCTCGATGATCCGGATCTCCTCGAGGCCACCGACGATCATCGGCGTCTCCGGAGGATACCGCTCGCGAAAGGCCGCGGAGCCCGCGGCGTCTTCGTCGGGGTCGGGGTCTCTCTCCGGGGTGCGCGCCACCTCGGCGACGATCTGCCCGGTCGCCGGATCGTACTTTCGGACCGTATCCTGGCCGAGATAGACAAATCCGTCGTCGTCCACGTCCATGCCGTGTCCCTGGGGCGCATCGAACGAGCCGATGACGTTACCGTCCCTGTCGATATGAATCATCGACGGCGGCCGCACGCAGCACAACGCAATCGGAGGTGTGGACTCGGCGCGCCGCTCCGTGGCTATTGCGTCGTTGGGGCGGTTGTAGACCCAGACGTTGTCGTTACCGTCCACCGCCAGACCCGTGACGCCACCCATTTTCCAGAGATTCGGCAGCGGATTGGGCCAGGCGGGATCGTAATGGAAACCGGGCGCGTTCTGCGCCTGGGTTCCGCCATTCGTACAAGCCATCCCGGCCGCGATGCCCGCCAGCAGAACGAGCACCGTGCCGGTTCCTGGATTTGTTCTCATCTTGCTTCCCCCTCGACGAAAAACCTAGGTTGAGTCTAGCTCAATCGCTGTACGTCGTCAGAACCTTGCGCCGTCTTCGAGCTGATCGAGCTTTTCGGAGTACTTCTCGTACAGCGTCGTGTGTCGGCTCGATAGATCGATTTCCCTGCCTTGCACGAAGGCCCGCTCGACCTGTGTCCGGATGTCCAGCGGATCGCCGTCGGTGACGATGAAAGTCGCATCCTTGCCCACTTCCAGCGAGCCGAGCCGATCATCGATGCCCAGGATCTGCGCCGGATAGAGCGTCACGGCCTTCAACGCCTCGCCGGCGTCGAGCCCGTGCGCGACGGCCATCGCGGCCTCATAGGGGAGATTTCGTACATGTCCCGCATCGAAAGTGCTGCCGGAAGTCGCGATGCTGAACGAGACGCCGGCTTCCGCGAGCTTCGCCGGGTTCGCGAAAGGGGTGTTGTAGTCTTCCCAGCGCCGCAATGGAACCCTAAGGACGTTGCTCACGATCACCGGTATCTCGCGTTCGGCGAGTTGGTCGGCCACGCGCCAGGCATCGGCTCCGCCCACGAGTACCAGCTGCAGGCCGTATTCGTCCGCGAGATGTATCGCGTGCCGAATCTGCGCCAGGTCCTGAACGTGAGCGAACACGGGCAGCGAACCTTCGAACACCGGAATCATCGCCTCCCAGCGCAGGTCCACATCGACCGGCTCGCCCGACCCACGTGCCGTGCGGTACGCGGCCGCAGCCTTCAGGCTGGCTTCGAGCTCGCTCATCCGCTCCGCGCGCGCCTCCATGAGCTGCTCCTCGCGATCCGGGTCCGCGTCGCTGGGGATGCTGATCACGGGCCATGAGATGTGCATACCTACGGGCGCCTTCAGCGTCATGTCCTCCCAGGTCCAGCCATCGAGCTGGATCACCGCGGAGGTGCCTCGGATCAACCCGCCGCTCGGTACCGACAACGCCGCCAGCACGCCGTTCGCGCGCGTCACGGGCAGGAGTTCGCTGTCCGGATTGACGGCGACCTCGGTGCGGGCGTTGGGATTGACGAGGCCGGGCTCCGCCACGTCCCTGGTCGCCCGGACCGCACTGATCTCCACCAGGCCAAGCGCCGTGTGGGCGGCGATCAGGCCCGGGTACACGTGCCGCCCCCCGAGATCGATGACACGCGCGTCGGGGTCCACAATACCGCCGCCGGAGACCGCTACGATGCGCCCCTCTCTGAACAGCATCTGGCCATCGGCGATCATTGCGCCGCTGACGGTGTGAATCACCGCGTTAGTGACGAGAATCGGCTCGTTCTGCGGCGGAGGCGGGACATTCGGATTCGCTACCGCCGTGCCGGAGACGACCAGTAAGAAAATGCACAGAATTCTCATGGGTGCGCCTCCTCCATACATCCGTAGAGCTCGACACACGTGGTGTAGAGATCCGTCGGCGGGCCGCCGCGACCGCCGCGCGCCCCGCCGCCTTCATCCGATTCCCCGCCACCGTTCAGTCGCGTCGCAAGCGCCTTCTGAATCAGGCGCGAGCGCTCGGCGGCGATCTGCCTTCGCATCTCGGCATCGAGCTCGACGTCGAAGTACTTGCGGCCCTCGATCCAGGTCTGCTCCGCGCGGCTGAAGCTCGACAGCGGGTGACCGCTCCAGATCACGAAGTCGGCATCCTTCGCCGGCTCGAGCGAACCCACCCGATCGTCGATACGAAGCTGCCTCGCCGGGTTGATGGTGACGAACTCAAGAGCCTCCTCCTCGCTCAACCCGCCGTATTTGACGGCCTTTGCGGCTTCGGTATTGAGCCGGCGCGCCAGCTCGCTGCTGTCGGAGTTGAACGACGTCACGACACCGGCGCGGTGCATCAGCGCGCCGTTATAGGGAATGGCGTCATAGACCTCGAACTTGTAGGCCCACCAGTCGCTGAACGTAGAGCCGCCCGCACCCAGCTCGGCGATCGCGTCGGCGACCTTGTAGCCCTCGAGTACGTGCTGAAAGGCCGCCACGTCGAGATCGAAATCCTGGGCAACCCTGATGAAGGCCAGGATCTCGTCCTGTCGGTAGGAATGCACATGGACCAGCCGGCGCCCGTTCAGTATCTCGAGTGCCGCGTCGAGCCGGAGATTGCGCCGCACCGGCGGCCCGCGCCGGCCGGCTTGATCCATCTCGCGGCCGTAACGAGCGGCAGCCAGGAACGTGTCCCGGATGATCTGCTCGACACCCATCCGGGTCTGCGGATAGCGGTCCGTGTATTCGTCGCCCCAGTTGGATTGCTTCACGTTCTCGCCGAGCGCGAACTTGACCACCGGGGCCGCGCCATCGAACTTCAAACCGTCAGCGTTGTCGCCCCACCTCAGCTTGACGACTTGCCCCTGCCCGCCCATGGGGTTGGCGGAGCCGTGCAGCAGCAGCGCCGTCGTCAATCCGCCGGCAATTTGGCGATAGATGGAGACGTCGGTGGGATTCAGGACATCGGCAATACGCACTTCCACTGTCACCGCACTGCCCGACTCGTTCGCGCCGCGGCTGATCGCTGTGTGGGAATGGGCATCGATGAGCCCGGCCGTGACATGTTTGCCGGCGGCGTCCATGACGATCGCATCCCGCGGCGCCTCAAGATCCCGGCCCAGGGCCTCGATGCGGCCGCCGCGAATGAGCAGATCGCCGTTGTCGATCCGCCCCTGTGGACCACTGGTCCAGATGGTCGCCCCACTTATCAGGAGTGAGTCGGCTTGTGGCGGGGGCTCCGTCGCGCCGTAGGCGCCGGCCGGGTACTGGCTCCACACCAGGGGTGGGATGTCGGGCTCGTCCGACTCGCCCGGGTCGTCCGGATCTTCCTGCTCGGCCTCCTCTTCCTCCTCTTCCGGTTCCTCGGGCAAGTCCCCGATTCTGACTGCGCTCCAGATGAAGGTGTCTCCGGACGGGAGTTCAGCGATCCCCTCCACCGTGCCGTCGTTGTGATAGGCCGAAAGACGCGCGAGCGCCTGGTCGCCGCCGAACACTTCGGCGGAAGGTAAGAGAATCAGCTCGTCGCCCTCCGCGCGCCCCTGGTACTCTTCCTCATCCACGGTGAGCGTCAACCGCTCGGGATCGCCCGATAACTCCCAGTCGCCGGAGCCGCCCGGCCACGTGGCGCGCCATAGACCCTCGGGATCGAACCGGTCGAACGCGTTGAGCTCATACGGCATGCCGTCGATCACCATCAGCTCGACCTCGGCCTCGGAATCCACCGCGAAGAGATTGCCGTCGGCGACCACCAGGTTCGCGATCTTTCCGGTTTCGATTGTGCCGAGCGTCTCCCCGGCGCCCACGAACTCTGCGGGAGCGGTGGTGAGCGCGGCCAGCGCGGCGTCTTCATCGAGTCCGCGCTCCACGGCGGAGCGCAGATTTGCCCAGAACTCGTTCCCGGGATTGCCGAGCCCATCGGTGGTGAAGGCGAAGGGCACGCCGGCCTCGTTCAGGAACGCGGCGTTCGACGGGGCGAACTCCCAGTGTTGGAGCTGCTCCAGCGACACCCCCAGCGCACGGTCCGGCGTGTCCACTCGCGGCGCGTCGGGGAAGTCCAGGGGGATGACGGTCCCGACTCCCGAGGCGGCGAGCAGTTCGCGCATCCGGTACTCGTAGCCGTTGCCCACGAGTACGACATCCAGGTTGAACTCATCCCGAATGTTGAGCGCGCGCTGATAGTCGAGTTCGTCATCGGCGTGATAGAAAAGCGGCTGCTCGGCGTTTATGACCGCCAGCAGCGCTTCCAGCGAGCGATTGGCAGCAGGCCGCTCCACCGTCGGCTCGTCCGCGTAGTAGACTTGCGCGGCTTCATACCATTGCGCGTCGTAAAGCGCCTGGCGCAGAAGCGCGATCACGCCCATCATCGACGAGGGATAGTCCGATTCGACAGACGGTCCGGCCCCGCGCATTCCCCCGGTCTGGAACCCCGCATGCAGGGCGACGCGGGGCGAGACGATGATTTCCCTGGGCTCCGTGGAATCGGCGAGGCTCAGCAGCGCACTCTGACCACGAAGCACGCCGCGGCGTGGTACGGAGAGCGCCGTCGTGAATCCCAGTTCCCGCAGTTCTTCCGTCGTATCATTTCCCAGAACAAGTGCCGCGGCTACGTCATTTTCCGGTCGCACGTGTGCGTTCCAGTAACGTGCACCGTCGCTGGCCGCCTGCCCGGATGCTGCGGCCTGAGCTCCGCCGCCCTCACCCCGCCCGGCCGAGGGCGACGTCATCCCCTCCGGCAGCCCGACCTCGGTCATGGCGTCGATGAAGCCCGCGTAGATGGTTCGTCCCTCCAATGCCCACACGCGGGCGTCCGCGGGCACCGCGGGCGCCTCGCCCACCGCCTCGATGATTCCGTCGCGGATAATCACGGTCCCACCTTCGAGCGTTATTCCGGGCGCGACGATGACATTTGCGCCCGTGAACGCGTGCACTCTGGGTGTGTTCTCGTGCAGCCCGAACGCCGGCGCGGTTCGCTGCTGCGCTGCGATGGAACCCGTCAGGACGAGCCCGGCAATGACCACGATTGCCTTGCCCCGATGCTTGGTGTTCATTGTCGAGAGACCTCTCGTCTCGGCTGACCTCGCGACTATCACGCGGGGCGCCGATCTTCGTTATTCACGCGACGCGCGTCATCCGGAGTCTACTCCAGTATTGGCGCAGCGGTGTAGGCGCGGCCGGGGGATGCGCTCCGGCCAAAATCAATAAATTCATATAAACCAATAGCTTGCGCTATATGATTGGTGGAGGCGGCGGGAATCGAACCCGCGTCCGCAAGCGATCCGTCCTGTGCTCTACATGCTTATTCCGCCTTTGTTCTTACTCTGAGCCGCCTGGCGGACAAGGAAGGCTCAAAGCCAGTTCGGTGAAGTTTTAACCTTCGGATCCCGAACGAACCCTGGGGCGAGCTTGCGATGATGACTCCTGGGTCCGGACGCACAAGCACGAACCGGTCAGAAGGCGCCATACTGGCTTTTAGGCAGCTAGCGCGTAGTTGTCGTTGTTGGCAACTATATGGTTTGCAGATGGATTAACGAGGTGCTCTGCTCCTCGACATGCACACAGGGTTTCACGGCCCACGTCGAAGCCGATCGCCCCCATGGCCCCTAGTTTAGGGGCGGACGCACGAATATCAAGCGTAGCGCGACCGCGGCGCGGCTTGATCGAGTTACGGCCCGTCACTGCGGGCGAATCGCCGGGCCCCGCGGCAGATTGGTGAGATTTTCTGGCTAGCCTCGGCCGCCGGTCTTCAGGATCCGCGCTCTGTCGCGTTCCCAGTCGCGATCCTTCTCGGCTGCGCGCTTGTCCTGTTTGCGTTTCCCCTTGGCGAGTCCGACGGCAAGCTTCGCGCGTCCCTGCTTCCAGTAGAGTTCCAGCGGGACCAGGGTGAAGCCGCGCCTTTCGACCAACCCGGTGAGCCGGTCGAGTTCACGTCGATGCATCAGCAGCTTGCGGGTGCGCGTCGGATCCGCCGTGACGTGGGTCGAAGCCGAAGTCAGGGGGGCGATGTGCGTTCCGAACAGCCACGCCTCGCCGCCGCGCAGCGTTACGTACGATTCCGACAGATGTGCCTTGCCGGCACGCAAACTCTTGACCTCCCAACCCTGCAACGACAGCCCGGCTTCGAAGCGTTCTTCGATGAAATAGTTGAACTTGGCCTTCCTGTTTTGAGCGATGCTCGAGGGCGATCGTTTGACTGCTTTTGCCATGATTGTTCAATGATCCTAGAATCCGCGGGAAATAACACGTTCAAGAGGTCAACTCACGTGGTTTCATCAACAGCGCGGCGCAGCTCATTGCAGGGAACCTGGACGTCCAGGCTCGCCTTCGTTCTGGCTTTATCGGGGTCGGCCGTCGGGCTCGGCAACATCTGGAAGTTTCCCTACATCGCGGGTGTCAACGGCGGCGGGGCATTTGTTCTGGTCTACCTGGTGTGCGTTTTTGCCGTCGGCCTGCCCATCATGATGTCGGAAGTCCTGATCGGACGCAGGGGCCGGCGCAATCCCATCGCCACGATGGGCTTGCTCGGCGAGGAGGAGGGCGGCAGCAGGAAGTGGTTCCTCGTCGGGCTGCTTGGCGTGGGCGGCAGCTTCATCATCCTGTCTTACTACAGCGTCGTGGCCGGTTGGGCCGTGGCGTACATCTTCGAAGGAGCTTCCGGCGTGTTTAGGGAGGCGAACGCCGAACGAGTCGCGGAAGTCTTCGGCGGGCTGACCGGAAACTGGATGATGTCCGCGTTCTGGCACACCGTGTTCATGTCCATGACCGTTTTCGTTGTGGCTCGGGGCGTGGTTCAGGGACTCGAGCGCGCCGTGCGAATCCTCATGCCGGTGCTGTTGTTCTTGCTGGCGTTGTTGCTGGTCTACAGCATCGTCGAGGGAAACTTCGTCGAAGGTCTTGTGTTCATGTTCGCCCCGAGGTTCGGTGATCTCACGCCCACCGGCGTGCTGTCGGCCTTGGGCCATGCCTTTTTCACGCTCAGTGTCGGGATGGGTGCGGTGATGGCATACGGTGCCTATGTACCGGATGATGTTTCCATCGCCTCGACGTCGGTTGCCGTCGTGTGCATGGACACAGCCATTGCCCTTGTCACCGGGCTGGTGATATTTCCCATCGTCTTTGCCCACGGTCTGGACCCCGCCGAAGGACCGGGTCTGATCTTTCAGACCCTGCCGCTTGCCTTCGGGCAACTCCCCGGGGGAACGGTGATCGCGGCCACATTCTTTCTGTTGCTGACGTTCGCGGCGTGGACTTCAGCCATCGCGTTGATGGAACCTGCGGTTGCGTGGATTGTCGAAAGTCGAGGACTGTCGCGTCCGGCCACGGCGATTCTCATTGGCGCGGTCATTTGGGCTCTCGGGCTTCTCAGCGTGCTGTCTTTCAACGTGTTGTCGGACGTGAATCTTGTGTGGGGTACGTTCTTCGACAGCGCCGATTTTCTGACCAGCAATATCGCATTGCCCTTGGGAGGATTCGCGATCGCTCTGTTTGCCGGGTGGATCATGAGCAAGCGTTCGACATCCAGTGAGTTGCAACTCGCCGACGGGACGGCGTATCGCCTCTGGCGCATCGGCGCGCGATATGTCGCTCCTGCAGCGGTCATCCTGATCTTTCTGAACGCCGTCGGCATCTTGCCGCGGGTGTTTTCAGCGCTGGGAATGGCCGGTTGAGAACGGTACGCAGGCGCGAGCAGGTTGTCTTCACCGCTGAGCAGATGTTCGATCTGGTCAACGACGTTGCTGCCTATCCCGACTTCCTGCACTGGTGCCGAAGCAGTTCTGTCGAACAAGTCAGCGATACTGAAGTTGTTGCCACGATGGACGTTGGGCTGGGCGGGTATCTAAAGAGCCTTACAACCCGAAACAGGTTTAAGCGGCCTGAGCGCATCAGCATGGAACTGGTCAAGGGGCCGTTCAGCAACCTCACCGGAAACTGGCGCTTCAAGCCCGCCCAGGGGGGCGGCTGCATTGTCGCACTCGATCTCGAATTCCAATTGTCGACGATACCGTTCGAAATGATGTTCGCGGCGTTATTCGAAGAGACCGTCAATTCGCAGGTGTCCGCCTTTGTGACTCGCGCGGAGTCTGTTTACGCTAAACCGGATGTTGGTTAATCCGCAACCGATGGATATGAATGCAGGAATACGGGCATGGCTCGTGAGGACATCCTTGCTGGGTCGGCCTGTGCGATCGCGATAGTCATATCAACACGTGTCGTACCCGTAGTGCGACAGGGCTGGGAAAGTTTAGATATGCAGGTCAAAGTTGTTTACGCACTGCCGCACCGGCAGTGGATCGTTGAGGTTCCCTGGGAGGCTGGAATGACGGCCCTTCAGGCAGTACAGCGCTCCGGAATGCTGGATGCCCACCCGGGGATTGGCGATCGAGAGTTGGTGCTCGGACTGTTCGGCACCGAAATCGAACAACATCATCCGCTCAAGGATGGCGACCGGGTCGAGATCTGCAGGCCGCTTGAACTGGATCCGCGGGAAATGCGGCGCCGTGCCGTCGCCACCGGGCGATTCATGGGCCAACCCGACTGAAACACCCCGACATCCAGAGCATGCGGCGAATATCGCGCTAGCCCTGTACTGCATGCAGTCAGCGGGGCATGGGGAAGACAGTCGGGTCCCGGTCCATTCGCACGACTCGATCGTCCTCGAAGTAGACGATGAACCACCGCTGATCCACGTTGCGCGAACGGCCTCGGCGAAAATAGTAGGTGTAGTCCCACCGATTTTGGTGAAAGGCGTCCGCGATCATCGGGGTGCCGAGCAGGAACTGGACCTGGCTCTGTGTCATGCCGAGTTCCACCTGGTCGATGGCATCCTCTTCCAGCAGGTTGCCCTGCTGGATATCGATCCGGTAGACGCATGCGCTACAGGCAAGCAGGGCGGCAATCAGGGTCGTGCCGGTACGAAATCTGGCGAAAATTCGATAAAGGACCATCGTTCACCAAGCCTGCAAGGTGACCCCCGCTCGATTCAACCGCGCGCGAAGCAATTTTGCAAGCCACTTGGCTTGGTTGTGGTGCTGTCGCTGGAGAGCTTCCCGGTATACGACGCGCCACGACTCCCGAGCGGCGTCTTCGCGCCGTCTTCGCGCCGTCGGCGGGCATTGCGTACGCCTGATTCACGGTGGGCTATAATCATATCCTCGGGGTGCATCCCGGCGAACGCACGTCGCGCCTCAGGGCGGCGCGGGACGAAATTTCCGCAACGGGTGCTTCATCGCCATGGGAGGCGCGCATCATACCGTACCGGCGAGGTTCGTAGAACGTGGAAGGTAAAGACCTGCGCAACGTGGGACTCAAGGTCACATCGCCGCGCCTTAAGATACTGGAGGTGCTTGAGACCAGCGACGAGCGCCATTTGAGCGCCGAGGACATCTACCGGGCGCTGCTTTTCAATGGCCATGAGTTCGGATTGGCCACCGTCTATCGCGTGCTGGCCCAATTCGAGGGCGCGGGCCTGGTGGACCGCCACAATTTCGAGGGGGGTATGTCCGTCTTCGAACTCGCTGACCGCAGCCACCATGACCACATGGTGTGTCTCGAAACCGGCAAGGTCATCGAGTTCGTTGAGGAGCAAATCGAGCAGCTACAGGCGGAGATCGCCGACCGCCACGGCTACACCATCGAAGACCATAGCCTGGTTCTCTACGTCCGACCCAAAACGTCCTGATTTCCACTTGAATCGCGCGATATCATCGATCGCCGGCGCGTTCGATCATCTCCTCGGCGTGGGCCCGGGTGCGCGCGGTGATCTCTACCCCGCCAAGCATGCGTGACAGTTCCTCGATGCGTTCCGCGGGGCTCAGGGCGCGAACGCCGGTGAGGGTTGTCCGGCCATCGGTCTGCTTGAGTACACGGAAGTGCTGATGCCCCTGGCTCGCGACCTGCGCCAGGTGCGTGACGCAGAGCACTTGCCGGGTATCCGCAATGTCCGCCAGGCGCCGGCCGACGATTTCCGCGACGCCGCCGCCAATGCCCGCATCGACCTCGTCGAATACCAGGGTCGGGATCGCCGTGGCGCCGGCGGCGACCACCTCCAATGCCAGGCTGATGCGCGATAATTCCCCGCCGGAGGCGACTCGCGACAAGGGGCCGAATTCCTGTCCCGGATTCAGTGATACCTGGAACTCGCACCGGTCGAGCCCGTTGGAGTCCGCTCTATCGCGGAGTTTCGCTTTAATTTGGACACGAAATCGTCCGTTGGGCAGTCCGAGCTCAACCATTTGTGCAGCGACCGATTCCCCCAGGGATACCGCGCTCACGGCGCGGACTCGGCTGAGTTCGGCCGCCGCTGCGAAGTAGTCGTTCCGTGCCTGCACGGCATGCACGCGCGCGGCTTCAATGGACTCCGATGCGCTCTCGAATGCGGCCAGACGCGACCGGATACGCTCCAGCAACTGCCCGAGTTCGGTTTCTTCCACGCTATAACGTTGGGCGAGTCCGCGAATACGGGCGAGCCGTGATTCCACCCAGTCCAGCCGTTGCGGATCGGGCTCGAGGCGATCGCGGTAGCTGGCCAATTCTCGGGCAGCTTCCTGGATCTGAATTTCGGCCTCCTCCAGCAGTCCCGCCGCCTCACCGAGCGACGGATCAAGTGCCTGCGCGCCGCTCAACTCACGCCTCGCATGGGCGATGAGTTCATGGGCCGAACCGGTTTCGCGCTCGTAGAGCCCGCGCAACACATCGTTCAGGCTGTGGGCCAGTCGATCGACGTTGGCGAGACGGCCGCGTTCCTCCGCAAGCGGGCCGAGTTCGCCGTCTTCGTAGTTGAGGTCCTCAAGTTCGCGGGCCTGAAACTCCAGCATTTCAAGTTCCGCGGCCCGGTCTGAATCGCGTTCCCGTCGGCTCCGGAGTTCATCCTCACGCGTTCGCCAGGCTTCGTAGGCTGTGGCGACCCGGTCGACCAGGTCCATGCGGTCGCCGTGATGATCGAGGATCTCCCGCTGTGTCGGTCCATGCAGAATGGCCTGGTGCGCCCCCTGACCGTGGATGTTCACCAATAGCGACCCTACTGCACGCAGGTCCTGAAGGGTTGCCGGCTGGTTGTTGATGAAGGCGCGGGAACGTCCCTGGGCGCTGACAATGCGGCGCAGCAGGCAGCACTGTTCCTGGTCCAGGCCGCGTTCGGTGAGCCAGAGGACGGCCGGATGATCCTGCGGGCATTCGAACAGTACGCTGATCCGGGCTTCGTGGCTGCCCGCGCGCACGGCGCCGGCGTCCGCACGGTCGCCGAGCGCAAGACCCAGCGCATCGACCAGAATCGACTTGCCGGCTCCGGTTTCTCCGGTGAGCACGCTCAATCCGGGGTCAAAATCCACCTGGGCCTCATCGATGACCGCGTAGTTCCTGACTGTGATCAGGCTGAGCATCTATGATCCTGCTGATGGCTGGTGCCGGCCAGCGGCTAGCTGCTGCCGGCACGATGCCGCGGCGGGCGGTTGGAATGTCCCCAGTTCAGTTTCGAGCGCAATAGCTGATAGTAGTTCTGGTCACGCGGGTGCAGCAGTTGGACGGTCTCCGATGCCGCCCTGATATCCAGCACTTCATCGCTACCCATCGTTCCCAGAATCTTCCCGTCACAGGTCACCTGCGCGTCCTGGCTGCCTGGGCGAAGGGCCACGGTGACACTGATCCTGCTTGAGGTTTTGACCACCAACGGACGGTCGGAGAGCGTATGCGGCGCGATGGGCACGATGACCAGGGCGTCGACGTTGGGTTGAATGATGGGGCCGCCGCACGATAGTGCATAGGCGGTCGACCCGGTTGCGGTGGCCACGATCAGCCCGTCGCCGCCGTGGGTATTTACGTACTCGCCGTCGACCGTGGTCCTGAAATCTTCCATATGGCCGGTATCGACGGTTTTTAGGACCGCATCGTTTAGAGCGAGCAGGGGACCATGTATGACCTCGCCCCCGGAAATTCGCGCTTCCAGCATCAAGCGGTTCTCGACAACATAGTCGCCGCGCAGCAGCGTCGTGATAGTCGCGGACATCCGTTCCGGCGAGATGTCGGTCAGGAACCCGAGTCGTCCGCGATTGACGCCCAGCAAGGGAACGCCGTGCAGAGCCGCGCCTCGGGCAGCGTGCAACATGGTTCCGTCGCCCCCCACGGCGATGATGAGATCCACCTCGGCGGCAAGCTGGCCGGACTCCAGCCGTCGGCACGCGCTGAATTCGTCCGGGAGCCCCGGTTGATCCGGGACGACAACATCCAGCCCCTGCCCGCGAAGCAGCGACGCGATCTCCAGGGCCAGCGCGTCAACGCCAGGTTCACTGAGGCGGCCCCAGAGCCCGATTTTGGTGAATGCGGCAGTCATAGGGTATGTGTCGGACCGGTCGGCATTGTACTTGAGTCGCAACCGCGGTGCTCGGCGGGAATTTTGCCGAATGCCGGACCATGGATTCTTGACAGTCCGCCGACCCGGTTGCTAGCGTGTTGCCGATAGTATCCTGCGGAATCAACAAAGGTTTGCGTCATGCGGGCGAAAAGGCTCGCGGAATATCCTGACGATCGAGCCCAGCATCTACTCCGAGTGCTGGTCAACCGTTACATTCGGGACGGGCATCCCGTGGGCTCGCGTACGCTGTCCCGCGACTCCGGTTTGGACGTGAGTCCGGCGACCATCCGAAATATCATGGCCGACCTGGAGGATCTGGGCTTTATCGCGGCTCCGCATACGTCCGCCGGCCGGGTGCCCACCATCAAGGGATACCGTTTCTTCGTTGATACCCTGGTGAGGTTGCGCCCGCCAAAGGATACCGAGATGCAACGCTTCGAGGATGCCCTTCGGGATTCCGATCCGCAGGCGTTGGTGCAGTCGGCGTCCAACTTCCTGTCGGCCGTGACCAGTCTCGCCGGAGTGGTCACGGTGCCTCGGCGTGCGCATGTGGCGCTGCGCCAGATCGAATTTCTGCCGCTTTCCGACAAACGAATTCTGGCGATCCTGGTGCTCAATGACCGCGACGTGCAGAACAAGATTCTCCACGTTCACCGTGACTACGGTGACGAGGAGCTTCGCCGGGCGGGAAACTTCCTGACCGAGCAATTCGGCGGCAGCGATCTGGCCGATGTCCGGGATCGGCTTATCGGGGAGCTTCGCGAAACCCGGGAGAGCATGAACTCGCTGATGGTGGACGCCATCGAAATAGCGCAGCAGGCGTTTGCGGAGACCGAACCAGAGGGCGAGTTTGTCGTCGCCGGTGAGACCAATCTCATGGGGTTGGATGGCATGGGCGGGATGTCGAAACTGAAGCGCTTGTTCGAGGCGTTCTCCCGCCAGCACGACCTCCTGCACCTGCTCGACAAGACGTTGCACGCCCACGGTGTGCAGATCTTTATCGGCAGGGAATCCGGCTACCGGTTGCTGGATGCGTGCAGCGTGGTCGCAGCGCCCTACACTGCGGAGAATGACACCATGGGCGTGCTCGGCGTAATAGGCCCGACCCGGATGGCGTACGAACGGGTCATTCCCATCGTCGACGTTACCGCCAGGCTGCTCGGCAGCGCCTTGAAGTCGGCGAACTAGCCCGCATATCTCACCGATGATTGTTGCGCGCGCGCCGCTGTGCCACTGCGGTGTTGCGCGTGACCGCCGCTACTGGTGGTGGCGTGCGCAGACACCGGAACGCCGGCGCGGTGGTTCGTTCATCGCAGTTGGCAAGGGAGAATGGTTTGATGATTCAGGATGATGGTGACACATTGACCCCGGACACCGACAACTGCGTGGACGATTCGCGGGACGATTCGCGGGACGATTCGCGGGACGATTCGCGGGACGATTCGCGGGACGGGCCGCAGCACGAGGCGCAGGCGGTCGACGCCGGGGCGGAATCCACGGACCCGGATCCGGAGTTGCAGGCCGTGCGGGAGCAGGCCGAGGCCAACCACGAAAAATACCTGCGCGCGGTGGCGGAACTGGACAATGTGCGTAAGCGCGCTGCCCGCGACGTGGAGAACGCCCGCCGCTACGGCATGGAGCGGTTGGCGCGGGCGTTGCTGCCGGTATACGACAGCCTGGAAGCGGGCCTCGCTTCAGGCGAACAGGCCACGGC
Organism: Candidatus Rariloculaceae bacterium; assembly: GCA_965237785.1. Taxonomy (GTDB): domain Bacteria; phylum Pseudomonadota; class Gammaproteobacteria; order Steroidobacterales; family Rariloculaceae; genus UBA6522. The sequence continues at coordinate 1,573,863 of OZ250159.1, read as the reverse complement.
GGAGTCTCTTCTCGACGGCAAGCGGGCAACCCTGCGGTTGCTCGATGCCGCGTTGGAAAAGGTCGGGATCAAGGAAATCGATCCTCTGGGTGAACCTTTCGATCCGGCCGCACACGAAGCGATGACCGTCGCACCCTCCGACGTCGCCGAGCCCGGAAGCGTGCTGAGCGTGTTCCAGAAGGGCTTTTCAATTCACGACCGCCTGCTTCGCCCCGCCCGGGTAGTGGTCGTACAGCAGCCGGCGGAAAACGGCGAATAACACAAGTACTGCTCCCAAGCGCCGCCACCGACGCGGCGAGCTTCGGCGATGGCGGCCGCAATTCCGGGCAACGCCTTGAATTGGCTGGATACCGCCCCATTTAGAAGGGCAGGGATTGACTGACCATGTTTGGAGAACTGGAATCATGGGACGAGTGATCGGAATAGACCTGGGAACGACGAATTCGTGTGTTGCGGTCATTGACGGCGACAATGCCAAGGTACTGGAAAATAGCGAAGGGGATCGCACGACGCCGTCTGTCGTGGCGTTTGCCAAGGACGGCGAGGTGCTGGTGGGCCAGACGGCGAAGCGGCAGGCGGTCACGAACCCGACCAACACGCTGTTCGCCATCAAGCGGCTGATCGGCCGCCGCTACGCCGACGACGTGGTCCAGAAGGATGTGGACATGGTCCCCTACAAGATCGTCAAGGCGGACAACGGCGATGCCTGGGTGCAAGCCAACGACAAGCACATGGCGCCCCCGGAGGTGTCGGCGCGCATTCTTGCCAAGATGAAGCAGACCGCGGAAGACTATCTCGGCGAAGCGGTGACCGAGGCCGTCATCACGGTGCCGGCATATTTCAATGATTCCCAGCGGCAGGCGACCAAGGATTCCGGTCGCATCGCCGGTCTGGAGGTGAAGCGGATCATCAACGAGCCCACCGCGGCGGCGCTCGCATACGGGCTCGACAAGCGCCGCGGCGACCGCAAGGTCGCGGTCTACGATCTCGGCGGTGGCACGTTCGACATTTCGATCATTGAAATCGCCGAAGTCGATGGCGAGCACCAATTCGAAGTGCTGGCGACCAACGGCAACACCTTCCTGGGTGGCGAGGACTTCGACAAGCGCATCATCGATTACCTCTCGTCGGAGTTCGAGAAGGAGAGCGGGATCAATATTCGCCGGGATCCCCTGGCCATGCAGCGCCTCAAGGAGGCCTCCGAGAAAGCGAAGATCGAGCTTTCCACCAGGCAGCAGACCGAGGTCAATCTGCCGTACATTACCGCCGACTCCAGCGGCCCGAAGCATCTGAACATCAATCTCACTCGGGCGAAGCTGGAGTCCATGGTTGAGGACCTGATCAAGCACACGCTGGAGCCGTGCAGAATCGCGTTGAAGGACGCCGGACTCAAGGTTTCCGACGTGGATGACGTGATCCTGGTGGGCGGACAGATTCGCATGCCGAAGGTTCAGGAAGAGGTCCAGAATTTCTTCGGCAAGGAGCCTCGCAAGGACGTCAATCCGGATGAAGCCGTCGCCATGGGCGCGGCGATCCAGGCCGGCGTCCTGTCGGGCGACGTCAAGGATGTCCTGTTGCTCGATGTGACGCCGCTGTCCTTGGGTATCGAAACCCTGGGCCGCGTCATGACCCGGCTGATCGACAAGAACACGACCATCCCGACCAAGGCGAACCAGGTGTTCTCGACGGCGGAAGACAACCAGACCGCGGTCACCATCCATGTGCTGCAGGGCGAGCGCGAACGGGCGCAAGACAACAAGTCCCTGGGACGGTTCGATCTCACCGACATTCCGCCCGCGCCCCGTGGAATGCCGCAAGTCGAGGTCGCGTTCGACATCGACGCCAACGGCATCCTGAATGTTTCGGCCAGGGACAAGGCCACGGGTAAGGAGCAGAAAATCGTCATCAAGGCCTCGTCGGGACTCAACGAGGACGAGATCGAGCGTATGGTCGCCGATGCCGAAATACACGCCGCTGACGATCGGAAGTTCCGCGAGCTGATCGAATCCCGCAACAAGGGCGATGCGCTGGTGCACGCGACCGAAAAGATGCTCAACGAGCTGGGCGAAAAGGTCTCGGCCGACGAGCGAGGGCGTATCGAGGCGGCGCTGTCGGAACTCAAGAATGCGGTTCTCGGTGACAGCAAGGATACGATCGAAACCAAGATCAACGCGCTCAGCGAAGCCTCCGCTTCGGTGGCTCAGAAGCTGTATGCCGAGCAGGCCCAGGCGGCCGATTCCACGGCGCAGCCGGACGGCGGCGAAGATGACAACGTGGTAGACGCGGAGTTCGAGGAGGTCAAAGGCGACGGCGAAGACAAGCGGCGGGCGTAGCCCACTGTAGGCACGGGGCATGGCCAAACGGGACTACTATGAAGTCTTGGGATGCGGCAGGGACGCCGGCGACGCCGAGTTGAAAAAGGCTTACCGGCGGTTGGCCATGAAATATCATCCGGACCGCAATCCGGATAACCAGCAAGCCGAAGCCAGCTTCAAGGAGGCCAAGGAGGCCTACGAAGTCCTCTCCAATCGCGACAAGCGCGCAGCCTACGATCAGTTCGGCCACGCGGGCGTGGAAGCCAGCCAGGCCGGCGGCGGTTATGGCGGCGGAGCGGACGCCTTCAGCGACATATTCGGCAATGTCTTCGGAGACATTTTCGGCAGCGGGGGACGCCGCGGGCGCACCCAGGTATTTCGCGGCGCCGATCTGCGTTACGAGTTGGTCTTGTCCCTGGAACAGGCGGTCGCGGGCGATTCGGTCAACATCGACGTGCCCACGAAAGTGGAATGCCGTCGGTGCCAGGGCGGGGGCTCGGAGCCCGGCACCCAGCGCTCGTCATGCGATCGGTGCAATGGCAGTGGGCAGGTCCGCATTCAACAGGGTTTTTTCTCCATCCAGCAAACTTGTCCCAATTGCCGGGGGCAAGGTACGATCATCACCGCGCCGTGTAGCGGGTGTGGCGGTCGCGGTCGAGTACGCAAGGTCAAGACACTGGCCGTGCAGGTGCCGGCAGGGGTTGACAGCGGCGATCGGATTCGGCTCGCCGGCGAAGGCGAAGCCGGACGCAACGGTGGGCCATCCGGCGATCTGTACGTGGATATCGCAATCGACCGTCATCCCATCTTCTCCAGGGAAGGACAGGACCTGAGCTGCGATGTGCCCATCAGTTTCGCCGCCGCGGTCCTGGGAAGCTCCGTGGAAGTGCCCACGCTGGACGGCCACGTGGTTCTGAAAATCCCGCCCGAGACCCAGTCGGGGAGGGTGTTCAGGCTGCGAGGCAAGGGAGTACGTTCGGTGCGCAGCGCAGGTGTCGGGGATCTGTTCTGCCGGGTTCAGGTAGAGACTCCGGTGAAATTGGACGAGAGCCAGAAAGCATTGCTGGAACAATTCGACAATTCGCTTGGCTCAAGTAGCTCTCGCCACAGTCCGCGGGCGCACTCCTGGCTGGATGGAGTCAGGAAGTTTTTCGACCGCATGAGTGCCTAGATCGTGTTACAGGTTGCGGTACTCGGCGCCTCCGGTCGCATGGGCCGTACGGTGATCCGTTGTCTGGTGGGCATGGACGGCTTGCGGCTCGCGGGCGCGGTGACAGAGACCGCCGATCCGGAACTGGGGCGGGATGCGGGCGAATTGTGCGCCATCCCCGCACTGGGCGTGGCGCTAAGCGACGACCCCGCCGAGGGACTGCGTGATGCGCAGGTTGCCGTCGATTTCACCCTGCCAACCGCTACCGAAGCCAACGTTTCCGCTGCCGTCGCACAAGGGTCGGCGCTGGTTGTCGGCACGACGGGGTTGGAGTCCGTTCAGATGGCGGCCCTGGAAGCCGGGGCAAGACGCATCCCCGTGGTCTATGCACGCAACATGAGCATGGGCATGGCCGTCTTCAAGGATTTGGCGGCGCGGGCGGCAGCGGCGCTGGATGAGGATTACGATATCGAAATCGTGGACGCGCATCACGGTAGGAAGGTGGATGCGCCCTCTGGAACGGCGCTGGAACTCGGTGAACGTGTTGCTGCCGCGCGCGGCCAGTCGCTGGCAGCGGTGGCCGTGCACGCGCGCCACGGCCAGACGGGAGCCAGGGAGCGCGGCGCGGTGGGTTTTTCGGTCATCCGCGCGGGCAACATCGTCGGTGATCACAGCGTCTTGTTCGCCGGTGCGGAGGAGCGCGTCGAGTTAGTGCACCGGGCGGCCGATCGGATGGTGTTTGCGCGCGGCGCACTGCGCGCCGCCGGCTGGGCGGTCGGTCAGCCTCCGGGCCTTTATTCCATGGAGGACGTACTCGGCCTGCGCTGATCGCGGCCGGGGTATGGCGGGATGAGCCGCACGCCTTGCGGCCGTCCCGCTTCGATTATGCAAGGCGGACACATTCCGGGAGTCAGGTGTGGTGGAGCCGGCGATTCTAGCGCTCGAGGACGGCACGATCTTCAACGGTCGGTCGGTGGGCGTGCGCGGGCGAACGGTCGGCGAAGTGGTATTCAACACCGCGATGACCGGATACCAGGAAATCCTCAACGATCCTTCCTATTTCCGCCAACTGGTCACGTTGACCTACCCCCACATCGGCAATGTGGGGACCAACGTCACCGATTTCGAATCGCCCCGGATCTACGCAGCGGGATTGATCGTGCGCGATCTCTCCATGGCCGTCAGCAGTTGGCGATCCGAGTGCACGTTGGCGGAGTATCTGCACCGCGGTGACACGCTGGCGATCGCCGACATCGACACTCGAAAACTGACCCGGATCATTCGCGACAAGGGCGCCCAGGGTGGTTGCATACTCGCCGGGCCGAATGCCGACCCGGATGAGGCGATTCAGGCAGCCCGGGAATTCCCCGGCCTCAAGGGTATGGATCTGGCGAAGTTCGTGACGACCGACGCACCCTACCAATGGGATGAGGGCACTATCTGGCCCCGCGACCCAAATGTCTCACGGCCCAGCGAAGCCATCCACGTGGTGGCCTACGACTATGGGGTCAAGCGAAATATCCTGCGGCGGTTGGCTGACACCGGATGCCGGATGACCGTGGTACCGGCCACCACACCGGCGTCGGAGGTGCTCGCGTTGCGTCCGGATGGGGTCTTTCTTTCCAACGGGCCCGGGGACCCCGAGCCGTGCGAATACGCCATCGATGCAATCGAGGTGCTGATCGACTCGGGTCTGCCGACGTTCGGCATCTGCCTCGGCCATCAACTCATGGCGCTGGCCGGAGGCGCCAGCACCGTGAAGATGAAGTTCGGCCACCACGGCGCCAATCACCCGGTGCTCGATCTGGATAGCGGACGAGTGATGATTACCAGTCAGAACCACGGCTTCGCGGTATCCGAGGACAGCTTGCCGGGCAACTTCCGAGCCACGCATCGGTCGCTTTTCGACGGTTCGCTGCAGGGTATCGAGCGGGTTGATCGGCCCGCCTTTTCGTTTCAGGGACATCCCGAGGCCAGTCCGGGTCCCCATGATGTCGACCCCCTGTTCGCGCGCTTCATTCGCGCCATGAAGACAGGTTGCACCTGAATGCCTCGTCGCGAAGACATCCAGACCGTGCTGATTGTCGGTGCCGGGCCCATTGTGATCGGCCAGGCCTGCGAGTTCGACTACTCCGGAACGCAAGCCTGCAAGGCGCTGAAGGAAGAGGGTTACCGGGTCGTGCTGGCCAACTCAAATCCGGCGACCATCATGACCGATCCGTCCAGCGCCGATGCGGTTTATATCGAACCGATCGACTGGCGCACGCTGGAGCGCATCATCGACCAGGAACGGCCCTGCGCGCTGCTGCCCACGATGGGGGGGCAGACGGGATTGAACTGCGCACTGGACCTGGTCCGCGAAGGGGTTCTCGAGAAGTACGGTGTCGAGTTGATCGGCGCTTCCCGCGAGGCCATCGACATGGCGGAAGACCGTGAGCGGTTTCGTGACGCAATGCGGGATATCGGGCTTGAGGTTCCGCAGTCGGACGTGGCAAGGAGCCTCGGTCAGGCCTGGGATATTCAGGCCACGGTGGGTTTCCCCACGATCGTGCGGCCGTCATTCACTCTCGGCGGCAGCGGCGGCGGAATCGCCTACAACCGCGAGGAATTCGAGGAGATTGTGGCCCGGGGTCTGGATCAATCGCCTACTACCGAAGTGTTGCTGGAAGAGTCCGTGCTCGGGTGGAAGGAATTCGAGATGGAGGTCATCCGCGACCGCAACGACAATTGCATCATCGTCTGTTCCATCGAAAACCTGGACCCCATGGGAATCCACACCGGCGACTCCATCACCGTGGCGCCCGCGCAGACGCTAACCGACAAGGAATACCAGTTGATGCGCGACGCCTCAATCGCGGTTTTGCGCAAGATCGGCGTCGATACGGGCGGCTCGAATGTCCAGTTCGCCGTCAACCCGCAGGATGGGCGGCTGTTGATCATCGAGATGAACCCGCGGGTATCCCGGTCGTCCGCCCTGGCCTCCAAGGCCACCGGATTCCCCATTGCCAAGGTGGCGGCCAAGCTGGCCATCGGTTATACGCTGGATGAACTGCGTAACGAGATCACCGGCGGGGCGACGCCCGCGTCGTTTGAGCCCAGCATCGACTATGTGGTCACCAAGGTGCCGCGGTTCACGTTCGAGAAATTCCCCCAGGCCAATGATCGGCTCACCACCCAGATGAAGTCGGTGGGCGAGGTGATGGCCATCGGACGCACCTTCCAGGAGTCGCTGCAGAAAGCGTTGCGCGGCCTTGAGACCGGGACGAACGGGCTCAGCCCGGCGTGCCCGGAAGCGCGCACCCAGGCGCAGCGGGAGGCGCTTCGCCGGGAACTCCGAATGGCTGGCGGGCAACGCATCTGGTATGTGGCCGACGCGTTCCGGCACGGCCTGGCCTTGGCGGAAGTAGCAGAACTGACGGGGATCGACGCGTGGTTTCTCGCCCAGATCGAGGATTTGGTCCACGAGGAGGAGCGCGTGGCGGCACGGGGCGCCGATGAGCTTGACGCCGAGCGGATGTGGGACGTCAAGCGCAAGGGTTTTTCCGACAGCCGTCTCGGCGAGCTGATCGGCTGGGACGAAGACGCCGTCAGGGCGCGACGTCACGAATTCGACATCAGGCCCGTATTCAAACGCGTCGATACGTGCGCCGCGGAATTTGCCAGCCACACCGCCTATCTCTATTCCACCTACGAGAGCGAATGCGAAGCCGAGCCCACCGGGGCGCAAAAGATCATGATCCTGGGTGGGGGACCGAACCGGATCGGGCAAGGCATCGAATTCGACTACTGCTGTGTCCATGCCGCCTTCGCCCTGAAGGAGGCCGGCTTCGAGACCATCATGGTGAATTGCAATCCCGAGACGGTTTCAACGGATTTCGACACCTCGGATCGGCTCTACTTCGAACCGCTGACGCTGGAAGATGTCCTTGAGATCGTCAACACGGAACAGCCCCGCGGCGTAATCGTCCAGTACGGTGGGCAGACGCCGCTGAAGCTCGCCCGGCCGCTGGAAGCGGCAGGCGTTCCGATCATCGGCACGACACCCGATTCCATCGACCTGGCGGAGGATCGGGAGCGGTTCCAGCAACTCATCCAGCGACTGGGCTTGAAGCAGCCGGCCAACCGCACGGCGCGCACGACGGAAGAGGCTGTGGAGATGGCGGCAGACGTGGGGTATCCGCTCGTGGTCAGACCGTCCTACGTGCTCGGCGGGCGGGCGATGGAGATCGTCTACGAAGAAGACGATCTGCGCGGCTACATGACCGAGGCCGTCAGCGTGTCCAATGAAAGCCCGGTCCTGTTGGATCGCTTCCTGGATCTGGCCGTGGAGGTTGACGTAGACGCGATTTGCGACGGCGAGCAAGTCATCGTCGGCGGCATCATGGAACACGTCGAGCAGGCTGGTATCCACTCGGGCGATTCCGGTTGCTGCCTGCCGCCGTTCACGCTCAGCGCCGACCAGGAACAGGCCCTGGGGGAACAGGTGGCGGCCATGGCGCGGGCGCTTGGCGTCGTGGGCATCATGAATACCCAATTCGCGATTCAAAATGGCGTCATCTACGTTCTGGAGGTCAATCCCAGAGCTTCGCGCACCATTCCCTTCGTTTCCAAGGCCACCGGTCAACCGTTCGCGAAAATTGCCGCCAAGGCCATGGCGGGGATCAGCTTTCGCGAGCAGCGGGTCGAGCCGAACGCCCGGCCACCGTTTTTCTCGGTGAAGGAATCGGTATTCCCCTTTATCAAGTTTCCCGAAGCGGACCCGATTCTGGGGCCGGAAATGAAATCCACCGGCGAGGTGATGGGTACGGGGCGCACCTTCGGCGAGGCCTATGCCAAGGCGCAGTCCGCGTCGGGCGTGTCATTGCCCCGCCATGGCACGGCGCTGATCAGCGTCAGGGATACCGACAAGCCCGCCGCCGTTGTGTTGGGGCGAATTCTCAACCGACGGGGATTCGAGATTGTGGCGACAGGCGGCACGGCCAGGGCGCTGGCCGACGGCGGCGTTGCGTGCCGGAGAATCAACAAGGTACGGGAAGGCCGCCCGCACGTCGTCGACATGATCAAGAACGACGAGATCAGCCTGATCGTCAATACCACCGAGGGCAAGCAGGCCATCAAGGAATCGCACTCGATTCGCGTCGCGGCGGTTCACCGGAAGGTGACGTACTACACGACACTCCCGGCCGCGACGGCCACATGCGATGCGTTGGATCATCTGGATAACGTGGTTGTGAATCGCCTTCGAGATCTGCACGAGGAGATCGCTTGATGGACAAGGTGCCGCTGACAGCCCGGGGAGCCCGCCAGTTGCGTGACGAGTTGAAGCGACTGAAGACCGAGCGGCCGAAAATCAGCGCGGCCATCGGGGTCGCCCGCGAACACGGCGATCTGCGCGAGAATGCCGAATACCATGCCGCCAAGGAGCAGCAGGGATTGGCGGAAGCGCGAATCCGGGACATCGAAGCCAAGTTGTCCCTGGCGCAGATTATCGAGGTGGAAAAGCTCGATGCCGGCGGCAGGGTGGTGTTCGGGGCCACCGTGCACCTGATCAGCCCCGGCGATGGTGCGGAGAGGCGCTTTCAGATCGTTGGAGAGGACGAAGCCGACATCAAGCAGGATCTTATTTCCATTCGTTCACCGATGGCTCGGGCGATGATCGGCAAGTGGGAAGGCGACATCATCGAGGTCGCGGCTCCGAAGGGGCGGCAGACCTACGAGATTGTCGGTGTGAAGTACGTTTAACCACGATTTCACGGGCGATTGCAGAGAAAGGCCGCGTGCACGGTTGCAATCCGGTGTGTACCTTCGTGCTCAACGCCTTCCTGCAGTTGCTACAATACCTGGCGGGGAAACCTGCTTGGCACATACCATGGATACCGCCGCGACCATCCGCGCCCTGGAAGATGCCGGGATCGAGACCGGCCACGCCTGCGCCATCGTGGACGCTATCGGGCGCGCTGGCCGCGACGTTGCCACCAAGGCCGATCTTGAGCGGTTGGAAGCTACGCTGGATGCCAAATTCACGGCAGTGGAAGCCCGGATTACCACCCGCCTGTACACGTGCGCGGTGAGCATCGTCGGCCTGCTGTTCGCCGCGCAGTTATTCGCTTAGATGTCCACATCAAGGCATTCGAACTGTGCTTCCCCGGTGTTCCCGCGACCGTGACCGCGAGGGCACCGGGGGCCGTCGGCGAGCAGTCCGTCCGCTTCGGTGGCTGGGACGCGGCGGCAGGATGAGACGCCAGCCCTCCGGACATTGGCGCCGGCGCCAGCAGGAGGATCCGTTTGTGGCCAGGGCCGTACGGGAAGGATGGCGCAGTCGAGCCGTCTACAAACTCCAGCAGATCGACACCAGGGATCGCTTGCTCAGGCCCGGGATGGTCTGCGTGGACCTGGGAGCGTGCCCCGGCGGCTGGAGCCAGTACGCAGCGTCGAAAATCGGTTCCACCGGGAGGCTGGTAGCCATCGATCTTGAACCCATGGATCCGATCCAGGGGGTCCATTTCATTCAGGGCGACTTCACCCGTACAGGGATCCGTGACCAGCTCGTCAGGGCGTTGGACGGCGCGCCACCGCGCCTTGTAATGTCGGATATGGCGCCCAATATCACTGGTCATGCGGCAGTGGATCAGCCCAGAGCCATGAGCCTGGCCGAGGCGGCCCTGGAATTTGCCTGCGAGGTGCTCGAACCAAGGGGCAGTTTCCTCGTCAAACTGTTCCAGGGCGAAGGATTCGAGCCGTTTCTCGGCGTCGCGAGGGACCGATTCGGGAGCGTCCGAACGATCAAACCCCGCGCGTCGAGGCCCGAGAGCCGCGAGATGTATTTGCTGGCGAGAAACCATGGGATGTAGTAGGGTCCGCTGTAGGCGGTCGGCGCGGTATCCAGGCTGGATACGTTGAGGGCGATGCTTTGAACGATTTGATAAAGAACGCGATTCTTTGGATCGTCATAGCAGTGGTGCTGGCGTCGGTCGTACGCAGCTTCGGGCCCACGAACCAGCGCGCCGAAACGGTCGCGTATTCGGAGTTTATTTCCCAGGTCAAGGACGGTTCCGTCTCGTCGGTTACCTTCAACGATGAGGCGATCGAGTACGATCGCAACGGCGAACAGCTCATTACCTACAATCCGGAAACCGAAAATACGATGCTCATCACCACGCTGCAGGAAAACAGCGTGCGTATTCAGGCGCAACCGCCAGAGCAGCAGTCCTTCCTGTTGCAGTTATTTGTTTCGTCCTTCCCGATTCTGTTGCTGATTGCCGTATGGGTCTATTTCATGCGCCAGATGCAAGGTGCCGGTGGCGGTCGCGGGGCCATGTCCTTCGGCAAGAGTCGGGCGAGGTTATTGGGCGAGGATCAGGTCAACGTGACCTTCGCCGACGTGGCTGGAATCGAGGAGGCCAAGGAGGAGGTCGCTGAAATCGTCGAGTTCCTCAAGGACCCCGCCAAGTTCCAGCGCCTCGGCGGAAAGATTCCCAAGGGCGTGCTCATGGTGGGATCCCCGGGAACCGGGAAGACGCTGCTCGCCAGGGCCATCGCCGGGGAAGCGAAGGTGCCGTTCTATACCATCTCCGGCTCCGACTTCGTGGAGATGTTTGTGGGCGTGGGTGCGTCACGGGTCCGCGACATGTTCGAGCAGGCCAAGAAGCACGCCCCGTGTATCGTCTTCATCGATGAGATCGACGCTGTCGGCCGTCACCGTGGCGCCGGTTTGGGCGGCGGCCACGATGAGCGCGAGCAGACGCTGAATCAGTTGCTGGTGGAAATGGACGGCTTCGAGGGCAACGAGGGCGTCATCGTCATCGCCGCCACCAACCGCCCCGATGTGCTCGATCCGGCGTTGTTGCGCCCGGGACGGTTCGATCGCCAGGTGGTGGTGCCGCTGCCCGACGTTCGCGGCCGCGAGCAGATCCTGAAAGTCCATATGCGCAAGGTGCCGATCGGCAAGAGCGTGCGGCCGTCGGTGATTGCCCGCGGCACGCCTGGATTTTCCGGCGCCGACCTGGCAAACCTGGTAAACGAGGCGGCGCTCCTGGCGGCCCGGGCCAATCGGCGAACCGTCGGCATGGACGAGTTCGACAAGGCCAAGGACAAGATCATGATGGGGACCGAGCGCCGCTCCATGGTCATGAGCGAAGAGGACAAGCGGCTCACGGCATACCACGAGTCCGGACACGCCGTTGTCGGCCTGCATGTCCCGGATCACGATCCGGTCTACAAGGTGACGATCATCCCGCGGGGCCGGGCGCTGGGCGTGACCATGTTCCTGCCGGAAGAGGACCGCTACAGCTACACCAAACAACGACTTCTGAGCCAAATGAAGAGCCTGTTCGGCGGCCGTGTCGCCGAGGAACTCATCTTTGGTCCCGCGTACGTGACCACCGGCGCTTCGAACGACATCGAGCGCGCCACCGAGATTGCACGCAATATGGTGACCAAGTGGGGTTTGTCGGACCGACTCGGCCCGCTTACCTACAGCGAGGACGACGGCGAGATTTTCCTCGGCCGCAGCGTCACCCGGCACAAGCAGGTATCGGATGAGACCGCGCACGCCATCGACAATGAAGTGCGCAGACTCATCGACGAATGCTACGTCGATGCAAAGAGCATCCTCGAGCGTGAAATGGACAAGATGCACCTGATGGCCGATGCGCTGATGAAGTACGAAACCCTCGACGAGAATCAGATCAAGGAAGTCATGGAGAACCGTGAGCCCAGTCCGCCGAAAGACTGGGACGACTCCGAACCGGGTGAGGGCCATTCGGCCAAGACCAAGCCGGTCAGTGAGAAGGGCAAGCCACCGCTGGGCGGTCCCGCGGGCCAGCATTAGCTCCCAGGACGCCGTCACCGGCGCTATCCTCGTTCCACGAACGGAATCGATCCCAAGTCCTGGCGAAGGTTGGTGACGTATGCGGGACAAGCGCTATTTCGGAACGGATGGAATTCGCGGGGAAGTCGGCCAGCCGCCGATGACCGTGGAATTCGCGCTTCGGCTGGCCAGTGCAACCGCTCGCGTGCTCGCCCCCGACGGCGGCTCGGTGCTCATCGGCAAGGACACGCGCGTCTCGGGCTATATGTTCGAGTCGGCCATGGAGGCGGGTTTCGTTGCGTCCGGCGTCGATGTGCTGCTCACCGGACCGCTGCCGACACCCGCCATCGCCTACCTTACAAAGAAGCTGCGCGCAGACTTCGGCGTCGTCATCAGTGCCTCCCACAATCCTTATTTCGATAACGGCATCAAGCTCTTCGATCGGGCCGGCGCGAAACTGTCAGACGAGATCGAGGAAGCCATCGAGGAACAGCTCGAATTGCCCGCCGTGACTCGTTCCTCCAGGGCATTGGGACAGGCGAAACATATCGCGTTTGCCCGAGTCGACTACGAGGAGTTCTGCAAGCGGACGATTCCCGACGGGATGAATTTTGCGGGCTTGAAATTGGTGGTGGACGCCTCGCACGGCGCCGCGTACAAGGTCGCCCCGCGGGTGATGGAGGATCTGGGCGCCGAGGTCGTGCCCGTGGGTTGTTCGCCCAACGGCCGCAACATCAACGATGGCTGCGGCGCGACGCGCCCGGATTTGCTCAAGCTGACGGTGACGGGTGTGCGCGCCCACGCCGGGTTGGCGTTGGACGGCGACGGCGACCGCGTGGTGATGGTGGATGAGGGCGGCGAGTTGATCGACGGCGACCGGTTGCTCTACATCCTCGCCCGTGACCGGCTTGAACAGGGCACGCTGCGGGGTCCCGTGGTCGGTACCGTCATGAGCAACCTGGGCCTGGAGACGGCGCTGGGCGACCTGGGAGTGGATTTTCGCCGTGCCCGGGTGGGCGACCGTCATGTATTGGAAATGCTGAAGGCCAGCGGCGGCATACTCGGCGGTGAGACATCGGGGCATGTGCTTTGTCTTGACAAGGCGACCACCGGAGACGGTCTGGTTACCGCCCTGCAGGTTCTGGCTGTCATGCGGCGAACCGGGGCCGGGCTCAAGGAACTGGTCCGGGATATGCTGGTTTTTCCACAGCGAATCGTCAACGTAGAGGCTGCCGACACCATTGACGTGGACCGCGAGCCGGCCATTCTCGAAGCGGTCGACGAAGCCGAATCGGTGCTGGGGGATCGTGGCCGCGTGGTGCTTCGGGCCTCCGGTACCGAGCCGGTGATCCGCGTGATGGTGGAGGGCGAAGACGAGCATACCGTGACCACCGTTGCCCAACGCCTGGCGGATTCGGTTCGCCGCCGTATTGATTCGCGGGCTGCTGCCCCGTAAGCTCTGCGCCCGCCATTCGGCGTAACTGTTCGACAACGCTTTACATGGCTACGAGAATGCCGCTCATCGCGGGAAACTGGAAGATGCACGGGTCGTTAGAGTCCTGTAAGGCGCTGGTATCGGCGTTGCGGACAGGACTCGGCGAGACATCGCCGGCGCAGATGCTCGTATGCCCGCCGCCGGTGTACCTGCAGGCGGTCGGCGGCTGGCTCGCCGACACCCCGATTCATTTGGGCGGCCAGAATCTTGCCGAGTTTGCCGATTCGGGGGCCTATACCGGGGAAGTCTCCGGACGAATGCTGAAGGACCACGGCTGCGAGTACGTAATCGTTGGCCATTCGGAACGGCGCGCCTATTTCGGCGAGGACGACAAGACGGTCGCGGCCAAGTTCAGCGCGGCGCAAGCGCAGGGGCTGATCCCGATTCTTTGTGTCGGCGAAGTGCTGGCGGATCGCGAGGCCGGCAGGACAGAAGAAGTGATTCGGCGGCAAGTCGAGAGTGTCCTGTCATCTGTTGGGATTGAGGCTTTTGCCGAGGCGGTCGTCGCGTATGAACCCGTCTGGGCTATCGGCACCGGGCGCACGGCGACGCCGCAACAGGCACAGGAGGTTCACGGGTTTATCCGCGGGTTGATCCGCAGGCAGGATGATATAATCGCCCGGAAGTTGAGGATCTTGTACGGCGGCAGTGTCAAGGGATCGAATGCCCGTGAGTTGCTCGCCATGGACGACATCGACGGTGGATTGGTAGGCGGCGCATCCCTGGATGCGCGCGACTTTTTGGCTATTTTCGAAGCAGCAGCAGCGTAGGCGGGCGGAGACCGGCGGATGACGATTCAACCCATAGTGCTCTACATTCACTTGCTCGTGGCGTTGATGATCATCGTGCTGGTGCTTTTGCAGCGCGGCAAGGGAGCAGAGGCGGGCACGGGCTTCGGGTCCGGGGCCTCGGGAACGGTCTTTGGTTCCCGCGGAAGCGCGAGTTTTTTCTCAAGGGCTACCGGGGTGTTGGCGACCATGTTCTTCGCCACGAGCTTGACCTTGGCCTATCTGGCGGGACAGACTACGGCACCGACCAGCCTGCTGGAAGAGACGGTGATGGGGGCTCCAACGGAGGCCGAGACCTTCGAGCCCGAGGCCATCGTACTCCCTTCCGAATTGCCGGATTTGCCGGCCTTGCCAAATGTCGAGGAAACGCCGGTGGTAAATGAAACCCCGGAACCCTAGGCCGCCGCTGCCGTAACTCACGAGATTTGACCGACTTCATCAAAACCATGCCGATGTGGTGGAACTGGTAGACACGCTGTCTTGAGGGGGCAGTGGCGCAAGCCGTGCCGGTTCGAGTCCGGCCATCGGCACCACGAATGGAGTCGCGGTGTTCCAGAAACAAATCTTAAACCCTTTTAATTCAAAGGGTTTTTTTGTTTTCTCGTCCTGCATATTCCGTTCGTTTCCGTATAGTTCCACGATAGAACGTTGGGAAACGTACAGCCCGGAGCGTGCGCGTGCCCCGGGGCGGGGAGGGAGAGGTCCTACGCGAATACCGCACCCGTCTAATTGCCGATGTGGTCACCTGAAAGATGGATGTCCGTGACGCTGCTGCGCGTTTGCCCGAAGACAGTGGCAGCGCGCCGCGCACAGTGGCGAGCGAAACAATGGAATGCGATGATGTTCCTACTGAAGGCAGAAGAGTAGCACCATGACCGGTTGGCAGGATTGTCAAGCCATCGAACGCCATCCCGAAAAGGTCAGTGGTTCCTGGGTGTTTTCGGGTACTCGCGTACCCGTGGCCGCACTGTTCAAGAACCTGAAGGACGGCGCGTCGATCGATCAGTTCTTGGAGTGGTTTCCAGGCGTGCATAGGTGGCAGGTCGAATCCGTTTTGGACCACGAGACTACGCGCTTGCCGTGACGGATAAAGCGACGGCATTGGCTTCGCTATACAAGGCGATCGGCGGAGACTTCGCGGCGGCTTTCTAACTCGTGTTCCGTGTGGGCCGGATCAATCCTCCGGGTTCCCGCTGAGCCAGGTCAGTAAGGTTTCCGTGAGCTCCCCGGCCCTATTCGTTCGGAATATGTGTTGTGCGTGGGCGCTTCCTTCAAGAATCCTCAGCTCCTTGGGTTCGGCGGCCGCCTCGAACTGCCGTTCGACGGTCCTCCGGCTGGCATCGTCTTGGGAGACGATAAAGAGCTTGTTGCCCTGCATTCGCTCGGGCGCCCCAGCCGCTACCGCGGCGAGCAGAATGAGGCGGTCGATCTCCCCCGGATCTGCTCGAGCGGCCGCATCCCCCGCCGCGCCACCGCCCATGCTGGCCCCGATGACGGACACTCGAGTAGCGCCCTGATCACTTAGATACCGAATGCCGCCAAGAACATCCTCATAAAGTGCCCCGGGACGGCGGCCAGCCGTCGATTTTCCATACCCTCGCAAGTCGATAGCTAGAGCTCGATAGCCTTCTTCGGAGAGCCGCGTGGCCAGTTCATTCCAGCTCTCCTTATTGAAGACCGCGCCATGAGCGAGCACGACGGCATGGGGACCCTCTCCGTAGAGGTTGCCAAAAATCAACCCGCCATCGTCGGTCTCGAATGAGATCTCGCGAAAGGCGCCGGGATCATCCATGGACACCTGGGCAGAACCCTCGACCGCAAGTCCGGCTACTCCGAGGATGACCGCCAACCAGTCTGCGCGGGTTGGAACTTTCATCTATATTCAGTCCTTGCTCAGCGCCGGGGCGACATTACCGATGGGCTCGACATGAACTTTACGGTATATGATCCCGTAATGCTCAGAGTTCCGCTTGCGATCAGGCGTCCCAGCGTGTCCACGCTCGATGTGGAACTGGACCGCGCGCCCAGCGAAGTGAAATCCGGGCAATTCCAGGAGCAGATCGATGATTCGAATGAGGGTAACGGTGACGACTGCGGTGATGGTGGCGACGCCCGCTGCCTGGGCTCACCATAATTTCGCCGCTCACTACCGGCAGGACGAAATGGTCGAGATTTCAGGCGTCGTCCAGGAGTTTCGTTTCGTCAATCCACACGTGCGGGTCTACCTCGATGTTCCCACGGCGGACGGGGAGACCGAGACCTGGATGGCGGAAGGGGATGCATCCGTCGCGCTTCGACGCTCCGGGTGGACGGCGGAAAAGCTCAAGCCGGGCGACCGAATCTCGGTTGTCGGCAATCCGGCGCGGTCGGGCGCCAACATGCTTGGATGGGAGTCGGTGCGTCTGGCCGACGGCACCGATATCGGCGGCGGCGCCGGGCGGGTCGGCGAACGCGCGCGAGTCATCGACGAGCACCTTGCAGAGTACCGCCGCCAACGAGACCAGCGGTCAGGCCCCGCCAATCAATGAATCGCTGACTCGCAGACCTCAGCGGAATACACTTGACAGCCTGATATGTTGTGACCTGTCAATCGGTCCCCGATATTTATTTCAAGCCGCGATCTTCTTCGGCCTTGCCTTTTCAGTAAGCCCTTGGGTCAGATCGAGGGGAGCGTTCAACGACGGTTGATCAATCTGATATTCGCGGGTCGGAACCGCCTGACAAATCTTCGTCGTGGAGCTGCCTCTCTCTAACATCGAGGGTCGTTCCAATAATCTGGACGCCTCATAGGCGGGCCGAGGGTTCTCCGCGTGGGCTCCTCTCGACCTGACCCAAAGGCTCACTGAACTCACTGCTTTCTCCTTACCTGGTACGGGACAACCGGTTATGGGTTGGTCGAGGGGCTACTGTTGCGCCGCGGCGCTACGCGTAACCGCTCCCGAGGCCATCACGTCGTGGGCAATGGCCCACAGGAAGCCGCACATCTCACGGGCCACCGCAACGCAAACCTTGTTCTTCGGCAAGCCGCGCAGGTTGAGCGTCCGGTAGCGCCCGCACAAGCGCTTCTGCGCTTTCCAGGCGATGGCCTGTACGCTGTCGGCGGTCTGCTCGGCGCGCCGCTGTATCGGCGCTGTCTTTCGTGCCGGGAAGCGGTACGTCCAGGCCGATTCCACCAGCACGCGCCGCACATGGCTATTCCCGGTCTTGGTGATACCGCCGCGGCGTACCTTGGTACCGCTGGAGTGTTCACTCGGCACCAGCCCCAAATACTTCATCAACTGGCGCGGGCTATCGAAGCGCGTGATATCGCCCAACTCCGCTACGACGGTCATCGCGGTGACCGCAGCACAACCGCGCAGTGCCATCAACCCCGTGACGACCGGCGCCAGCGTCCAACTCCCCAGTGCTTTCTCCATCTCCTGCTTCAGACCGCCGACCCGCTGCTGTTGCTGTTTTACACTGTCCACATATTCCTGGAAGACAATCTGCTGCGCCGGGTGGGAAAACCTGACCCGTTCCAGCCACCGCCAGTGCGCCGGACCCCATTTGGTCTTGCCGCCGAACACCTGACCATGACGCAATAGAAACGCACCCAGGCGCTGCCTCGCATGCCGCTCCATCTGCTTCATGTCTTCCCGCGCTCGGGTTAAATCGCGCATCGCTTCCTGCTCGCCATCCGGTACCCAAACACCGGTCAATTCTCCGGCCCGGTGCAGCCGTGCCAGGTTCTCCGCATCGCGCCGATCCGTCTTGACCCGATCGCCCGCCTTGGTCGGTATCAGCGAGGGCGCCACGACCGCGCACGGATGACCCGCCGCCGTGATCTGCCGATAGATACCATAGCCGCACGGCCCCGCCTCGTAGCAGTACGCAACCACCTCGCCCTCCGGACTCAACCGCGTCAGTAGTTTCGACACCGCATCCGGCCTGTTCGCAATCTCCCCGTAAAATCGGGGCGTACCGCCTGCGCTGTCAGCAACCGCAACCGCGATGGTTTCCTTGTGTGTATCCAACCCGACGTATTTGCTATATTTGTGCATGACCTGCCCTCCTCAATTATGGCTCTAAGCCCTTGATGCTGCTCATCCAGAGTTTAATCCACGATCTTTGAGGACGGGCAGGTCACAACATAATGTCTAACTAGCCAGACCGTCTCGGCCGGTCGAATTTTAATGTACCTGATTGACACCGACATTCTGTCGGCGCTGCGAAGACGCGAGCGCAGTTCCAGCGGCACGAACAGCTTTAGTCCAACTAACTGCCAGCATCAATCGGGCAGCGGCTCGTCGCCTCGAGATCACAATTGAACGGCGTCCAGCTCCGCCTTGGTTTCGGCGAACTTTTCCACAGCGGTTTGCAGATCCTGCCGCGAATGTGCCGCGGAAATCTGGGTGCGAATACGTGCCGTTCCTTTTGGCACGACGGGGTAGGAAAAACCGACGACATAGACCCCTTTTTCGAGCATTCGGCTGGCAAAGCGGTTGGCGAGCACCGCATCGCAGAGCATGATCGGCACGATGGGATGTTCACCGGAAAGGACCTCGAACCCGGCCTCGGCGATTCGAGCGCGGAAAAACCGCGTATTGGCTTGAAGACGGTCGCGAAGCTCGGTATTCGCCGCGAGAAGTTCGATGGCCCTGATCGATGCCGCCACGATCGCCGGCGCCAATGAATTCGAGAACAGGTAAGGCCGGGACCGCTGTCGCAGGAGGTCCACAATCTCCCGCCGCGCACTCGTATAGCCGCCGCTTGCGCCTCCGAGCGCCTTGCCCAATGTGCCTGTGACGACGTCGATTCGTTCCACGACTCGGTGATATTCAGGTGTCCCCCGTCCCGTCTTTCCCATCACCCCCACCCCATGGGAGTCGTCCACCATGACCAGCGCGCCGTATTTGTCGGCCAAATCGCAGATGCCTGGAAGATTGGCAACGGCGCCGTCCATGGAGAAGACGCCGTCGGTCGCGATCATGCGGGTTCGCGCGGTGGAAGCATCCTGGAGCCTGGCCTCAAGCTCCGCCATGTCACTATTCCTGTAACGATGACGTTGCGCCTTGCAGAGCCTGATGCCGTCGATGATGCTCGCGTGATTCAGTTCATCCGAGATGACGGCATCTTCCGGCCCCAATAACGTTTCGAACAGACCCGTGTTCGCATCGAAACACGAGGTATAGAGAATGGTGTCATCCATTCCCAGGAACTTCGAGAGACTCGCTTCAAGCTCCTTGTGAATCGCTTGTGTTCCGCAGATGAATCGTACCGACGCGAGACCGTATCCCCAGCGGTCCAGGCCGTCGTGAGCCGCTTGAATGACCTCCGGATGTTCCGCCAGCCCAAGGTAATTGTTGGCGCACATATTGATGACCTGGCCACCGCTCGCCACACCAATGTGCGCTCGCTGCGGGGTGGTCAGTACGCGTTCGTGCTTGTTGAGACCCTGATCGCGTATCGCCTTGAGCGCCTCGCCGAGTTGCTGTCGAACGGCTTCGTACAAGTCAGCTACCCCAGTGCAGGATGATTTTCCCGCATTCGCCCGATCGCATGATCTCGAAGGCCTGGCGAAATTCCGAATAGTGGAACCGATGGGTGATGACCGGTTTGATGTCGAGCCCGCTCTGCAGCATCACTGTCATCTTGTACCAGGTCTCGTACATCTCGCGTCCGTAGATTCCCTTGATCGTCAGCATATTGAAGACGACCGTGTTCCAATCGATCGTCATTTTTTCCTTGGGAATCCCCAACATGGCGACCTTGCCGCCGTGGCACATGTTTTCCAGCATCTCCTCGAAGGCGCGATTGTTGCCGGACATCTCAAGGCCCACGTCGAACCCCTCTGCCATCCCGAGCTTCTCCTGGGCATCCGCGACGCGTTCCGTTCGCGTATCGAGCACCCGTGTGGCGCCCATTTGCCTGGCGAGCTCCAATCGGTAGGGATTGACGTCCGTCGCCACCACGTATCGGGCGCCGGCGTGTCTTGCAATTGCAACCGCCATCGCGCCGATCGGCCCGCTGCCGGTGATCAACACATCCTCGCCGAGGACGGGAAAGGACAGCGCCGTATGCACGGCGTTGCCGAATGGATCGAAGACTGAAGCCACATCGAGATCGATGTCCGGCGCGTGATGCCAGACATTGGTCATGGGCAATACCAGGTATTCGGCGAACGCGCCGGGGCGATTGACCCCAATGCCCTGAGTATCCGCGCAGAGGTGCCGCCGTCCGGCGAGGCAATTCCGGCACCTGCCGCAGACCACGTGGCCTTCGCCGCTGACGATCGCGCCCGGCTGAAAATCGCTTACGTTCGAGCCGGTTTCGACCACCTCACCGACGAATTCATGACCCACGACCATAGGAACCGCGATCGTCTGCCGAGCCCACGCGTCCCAGTTGAAGATACTCAGGTCCGTGCCGCAGAGTCCGGTCCGGTCGATTCGCACGAGAACGTCATTGATACCGAGTTTCGGTTCCGCAACGTCTTGCAGCCAGAGCCCCGGTTCAGGTCGCGCCTTGATAAGCGCCTTCATGTCAGTTGTGCCCTAATTCCACGAACCTTTCACAGCGAGCATATGCAGGCTCCGAGCAGAAAGATCATATTCTACCGTGTCGGGACAACGCGATAGAGTTTGCAGGCGATGAAAGCCCACCGGCGCACTCCTGCGTCGCCGGGTCTCTTCCTGCTTGCGGAGCAGTTCATTCGGGCTGTCGATCGCCACAACCACGGCGCTGACTGGTACAATTCGCGCCGACTAAATTGGAATCCTGGGCCATGCTCGCTGAATACGCTCCGATCCTCATCTTCCTGATTATCGCCGGCGCGCTGGGCACCGTGTTGCTCTTGCTGGGGATGGCGCTGGGCCGGGGGCAGAAGGACCCGGAGAAGGTGTCGCCCTACGAATGCGGGTTCGAACCCTTCGAGGACACGCGAATGCGGTTCGACGTGCGCTACTACCTGGTCGCGATCCTGTTCATCATTTTCGATCTGGAGATTGCGTTCCTGTTTCCCTGGGCGGTTTCCCTGGATGCGGTCGGCCTGTTCGGGCTGGTGTCGATGGGTATCTTTCTTGCCCTCCTCGTGGTGGGCTTCATTTACGAATGGCGTAAGGGGGCATTGGAATGGGATTGAACCGAGACATCCCCTTTGACCTGCCGGAGGTCATGGAAAAGGGGTTCGTCGTCACAGGGGTCGACAACCTTATCAACTGGGCGCGGACCGGTTCACTTTGGCCGATGACCTTCGGGTTGGCGTGTTGCGCGGTTGAGATGATGCACGCGGGCGCTTCGCGCTACGACCTCGACCGGTTCGGCGTGATTTTTCGGCCGAGTCCGAGGCAATCCGACGTCATGATCGTCGCAGGCACGCTGGTCAACAAGATGGCGGGCGCGTTGCGAAAGGTTTACGACCAGATGCCCGAGCCGCGCTGGGTGATCTCCATGGGCTCGTGCGCCAACGGCGGCGGCTACTACCACTATTCGTACGCCGTGGTCCGGGGCTGTGACCGGATCATCCCCGTGGACGTCTACGTGCCGGGTTGCCCGCCCACGGCGGAAGCCTTGCTGTACGGGATCGTGCAGCTCCAGCAGAAGATACGGCGGACCAATACCATTGCCCGGTAACCGCTCAACCATGAACTCGCCTTGAACGGCCGCGGCAGGACCCGCCCGACCCGATGAAACTTGACGACAAACATGCGGCCATTGCCGCGTCGGTTGAAGCGAACCTGGGCGAGCGCGTGCAGCGGCTTGAGAACGGCGCGGGTGAGCTGGGTTACGCGGTCGAGCCCGCCGATCTGGTGGAGTGCTGCCGGGCCCTTCGCGACACCGAGGGGCTGCAATTCGAGATGCTCATGGATCTTTGCGGGGTGGACTACCTGAGCTATGGGCGCGCCGAGTGGGATACCGCTTCGGCCACCACCACGGGATTCAGCCGCGGTGTGCTCGACCGGGGCGATGCGGCGGCGGGCGAACGCCTGGCGGAGACCGATTACCAGCCGCCATCGCGTTTCGCCGTGGTTTATCACTTGCTGTCGATCGCCAACAACAGCCGGCTGCGGTTGAAGGTGGCCTGCGGGGACGATGAGCGCCCGATGTTGGATTCGGTTATCGGTGTTTGGGCGTCCGCCGACTGGTTCGAGCGCGAAGCGTTCGATCTCTTCGGAATTCTCTTCGTCGGGCACCCGGATCTGCGG
The DNA here is from genome assembly GCA_965237785.1 of Candidatus Rariloculaceae bacterium. Lineage (GTDB taxonomy): Bacteria > Pseudomonadota > Gammaproteobacteria > Steroidobacterales > Rariloculaceae > UBA6522. Next base: position 1,551,123 of record OZ250159.1, on the reverse strand, counting down.
CGAATCCTCACCGACTATGGGTTCATCGGCCACCCGTTTCGCAAGGATTTCCCGCTCATCGGCAAGACCGAGGTGCGCTACGACCCGAAGAAAGGGCGGGTGGTCTACGAGCCGGTGAGCATCGAGCCGCGCACGCTGGTACCAAAAGCCATCCGCGACGACAATCGTTACCAGCCGGATCTGAGCAAGGATTAGCACGTGCCCGAGATCCAGAATTTCACCATGAACTTCGGCCCGCAGCATCCGGCGGCTCATGGTGTGCTGCGGCTGGTACTGGAGATGGACGGCGAGGTCATCCACCGCGCCGACCCGCACGTCGGCCTGCTCCACCGGGCCACCGAGAAACTGGCCGAATCCAAGCCCTTCAACCAGACCATCGGCTACATGGATCGCCTGGATTACGTGTCAATGATGTGCAACGAGCACGGTTACGTGCTTGCCATCGAGAAGCTGCTCGGTATCGAGCCGCCGATACGCGCCCAATACATTCGCACGATGTTCGACGAAATTACCCGCATTCTCAATCACTTGATGTGGCTCGGCGCCCACGGACTGGACATTGGCGCAATGACGATGTTCCTGTATTGCTTCCGCGAGCGCGAGGACCTCATGGACTGCTACGAAGCGGTCTCCGGCACACGCATGCACGCCACCTACTACCGTCCCGGCGGTGTGTTCAGGGATTTGCCCGAAGAGATGCCCGTGTACCAGCCCGCCGATCATCGCAGTTCCAAGGAACTCAAGCGCATGAACGAAGACCGCGGCGGTTCGCTGCTGGATTTCATCGAGGCCTTCGCCGAGCGGTTCCCCGGCCGGGTGGACGAGTACGAGACGCTGCTCACCGATAACCGGATATGGAAGCAGCGCACGGTGAACATTGCCGTCGTTTCTCCCGACCGGGCCAAGCAATTGGGGTTCTCGGGCCCCATGCTGCGCGGCTCCGGGGTGGTTTGGGACCTGCGCAAAATGCAGCCCTATGAGGTCTACGATCGAATGGACTTCGACATTCCCGTGGGCGTCAACGGCGACTGTTACGATCGTTATCTGGTGCGGGTCGAGGAAATGCGCCAGTCCACCCGCATCATCAGGCAGTGCGTCGCCTGGCTCCGCGCCAACCCGGGCCCGGTGGTCCTGGAGGACCACAAGATCATCCCGCCCTCGCGCATCGAGATGAAGGACGACATGGAGTCCCTCATCCACCACTTCAAGCTGTTTACGGAAGGCTATTGCGTGCCTGAGGGCGAGGCCTATGCCGCAATAGAACATCCCAAGGGCGAATTCGGCGTCTATCTCGTCTCCGACGGCGCCAACAAGCCCTACCGGGTGAAGGTGCGCGCGGCGGGTTTCGCGCACCTGGCCTCCATGAACGAGATGGTCACCGGACACATGCTGGCGGACGTGGTGGCGGTCATCGGGACCCAGGATATCGTCTTCGGGGAGATCGACCGATGAGCGAACAGGCGCTGTCCGAGCACGTGCGTGCCGAGATCGACGGTTGGGTGGCGCGTTTCCCCGAGGGGCGCCAGCGCTCGGCGGTACTCGGCGCCTTGATGGCCGCTCAACACGAGAACCACGGCTACCTGACCAGGGAGCAGATGGACGCGGTGGCCGAGTGCCTCGATCTGCCCCCAATCCAGGTGTACGAGGTGGCTACGTTCTACTCGATGTTCGAAACGCGGCCCGTGGGCCGGTACTGCGTCTCGGTGTGCACGAACATCTCCTGCATGCTGAGGGGCTCGGACGAGATCGTCGCCTACCTGGAAAACAAGCTGGGGATCAAGCTCGGCGAGAGCACCCCGGATGGCAAGTTCTACCTCAAGCGCGAAGAAGAGTGCCTGGCGGCGTGCTGCGGGGCGCCGATGATGATGGTCGATCACATCTATCACGAGAACCTGACGCCCGAGAAGGCCGGTCGGATCCTGGAGGAGTTGGGGTAGCGTGGCCGCGAACGGGAATTACCGGATCTGCCTGCCCTCGATGGATGCCGCCGCCGAGCCCTGGACGTTGGAGAATTATCGGCGCGGGTCCGGATACCAGGCATGGCAGCAGGTGCTCGAGGGCCGATGGACGCGGGAAGCCATCATCGAAGAGGTCAAGGCTTCGGGGCTGCGCGGCCGCGGCGGCGCCGGGTTCCCTACAGGTCTGAAATGGAGTTTCATGCCCAGGGACAAGGACGTACAGAAGTACTTTGTCTGCAATTCCGACGAGAGTGAGCCCGGAACCTGCCATGATCGGGAAATCCTCCGTTACAACCCGCATTCGGTCATCGAAGGCATGGCCATCGCGGGCTACGCCATCGGCGCCACGGTCGGCTACAACTACATTCGCGGCGAGTTCCTCGGCGAGCCCGTCCCGCGCTTCGACGCGGCCTTGAAGGAGCTCTACGAAGCCGGCTTGCTGGGCCGCAACATTCACAATTCCGGTATTGACTTCGATCTGCATACCTTTGTCGGTGCGGGCGCCTACATCTGCGGCGAGGAAACCGCGTTGCTCGAATCGCTGGAGGGCAAGCCCGGCAAGCCGCGCTTCAAGCCGCCGTTTCCGGCCAACTACGGGCTGTACGGCGCGCCCACCACCATCAACAACACCCAGACCGTTGCCACGGTACCCGCGATCATTCGCAACGGTGCCAGTTGGTTCGCGGATATCGGCGTGGAGCGCGCCGGCGGACCCGCGATCTTTTCCGTATCCGGGCACGTGGAGAGGCCCGGCAACTATGAACTGCCCCTGGGCGTCCCGTTCACGGAGTTGCTCGGCATCGCCGGCGGGGTGCGCGGCGGGCGCCGCCTGAAGGCCGTGATACCCGGCGGTTCCTCGGTACCGGTGCTGCCCGCGGAGATCATCCGGGGCCTGACCATGGACTTCGATACGATCCAGAAGGCCGGGTCCGGCCTCGGTACCGGCGCGGCCGTCATCATGGACGAGACCACCTGCATGGTAAGCATGCTGCGGCGCATCTCCAGGTTCTATTACGCGGAATCCTGCGGCCAGTGCACGCCCTGCCGGGAGGGCACCGGATGGCTGTACCGCGTTCTGACGCGAATCACCGAGGGCAAGGGCCGGCAGGCGGACCTGGATATGCTCGTGGACGTTGCCAACAAGATCGAGGGGCATACGATCTGCGCCCTGGGCGATGCGGCGGCTTGGCCGGTGCAGAGTTTTCTCCGCCACTTCCGGCACGAATTCGAATACATGATCGAAAACGGCGGGCGCAGCATCGTCGATGAACTGGATACCGCCGCCTGAGGAAGCGAGCAACGGCATGAGCGACAACACCGTTACCATCGAAATCGACGGCGTCCCGGTAGAGGCGCGGGCCGGGCAGATGCTCATTGAGGTGACCGATCGCGAGGACGCCTACGTGCCGCGCTTCTGCTATCACCGCAAGCTCACCGTCGCCGCCAACTGCCGCATGTGCCTGGTGGAGGTGGAACAGGCGCCGAAACCGCTGCCCGCCTGTGCGACGCCTGTGATGGACGGCATGAAGGTCTTTACACGATCGCATCGCGCCATCTCCGCGCAGAAGGCCACCATGGAGTTCCTGCTCATCAACCACCCCCTGGATTGCCCGATCTGCGACCAGGGCGGTGAGTGCGAGTTGCAGGATCTGGCCATGGGATACGGCCGGGGCGTGTCGCGTTATACCGAGAAGAAACGCGTCGTCAAGGACAAGAACCTGGGGCCGCTGGTATCCACCGACATGACCCGCTGCATCCACTGCACCCGCTGCGTGCGCTTCGGCGACGAGATCGCGGGCCTGCAGGAACTCGGCGCCGTCGGCCGCAGCGAGCATATGGAGATCGGTACCTGGGTGGAGCGCAGCGTCGACCACGAACTCTCCGGCAACATCATCGATCTGTGTCCGGTCGGGGCGCTCAACAACAAGCCCTACCGCTATAGCGCGCGTGCCTGGGAAATGGTGGCACGGCCCATGGTCTCGCCCCACGACTGCGCCGGTTCAAACCTCTTCGGACATATCCTGCGCGGGCGGCTCAAGCGCGTCGTACCCCGGGATAACGATGCCATCAACGAGACCTGGATCTCGGACCGTGACCGCTTCAGCTATGAAGGGATTTATACCCGGGACCGCCTGACCCTGCCGAGGCTCAAGACCTTGCAGGGATGGGCCGACGTGTCCTGGTCCCGGGCGTTGACGTCGGTCGCCGAAATGTTGCGCGATGCGGCGGAGGAGGGTGGCGACGGGCTCGGCTTCCTCGTATCGCCCAACGCCACCGCCGAGGAAATGTACCTGCTGAACCGCATCGCCCGGCACCTCGGCAGCAACAATATCGACTATCGGCTACGGACCCGGGACTTCCGGGATCAGCAGGCCGACCCGCTGTGGCCCGCGCTGGGCGCATCCATTGCCGGTCTCGATGACCTCGACGGCGTCTTGGTCGTGGGCTCCAACCTGCGTCGCGAGGTGCCGATAGTTGCTCACCGGATTCGAAGCGCCGCACTCAATGGAGCCGCGGTCGGTTTCGTCAACCCGACCGAGTACGAATACCATTTCCGCTGTGACGTCAGCCTGCGGGCACCGGCTGGTACCCTGGCCCGGTCCATGGGCGGTGTACTGGCGGCCGCGCACGAGTTGAGCGGCGAGACACCGTCCGGTGAATGGCAGTCGCTGCTCGACGGCGTGGAGCCCGGCGATTCAGAGCGCGCCGCGGCGCAGGTGCTCCTGAACAAGTCCCGGGCGCTGCTGCTGCTTGGACAAATCGCCATGCGGCATCCGCGATTCGCGGATATCCGCGCCATCGCGGCGGCGCTATGCCGAGTCACCGGCGCCACCCTGGGGTATCTCCCGGAAGGCGCCAACGCCGCCGGCGCGGCCCTGGCAGGCGTGTTGCCCCACCGAGGTCCCGGCGGGCAGGCGGTGGAGCGCCCCGGACTCAATGCGGAGGGAATGTTGGCGGCGCCCCGCCGCGTCTACGTGCTCTTCGGACTTGAGCCGGAACACGATATGGCCGACGCGCTGCTCGCGCAGCACGCCCTCGGGGTGGCGGACAAGGTGATCTGTTTCACTTCCCACGTCAGCGAGTCCATGGAGCAGGCGGCCGACGTGCTGTTGCCCATCGCGACCTTTGCCGAGACCGCGGGGACGTATGTCAACGTTGAGGGCACGTGGCAGAGCTTCGAGGCGGCCGCCGACGCCGATGGCGAGGTTCGCGAAGGCTGGCGGGTACTGCGCGTCCTTGGCAACCAGTTGGAACTGCCGAAATGCGAGTACCGTTCGGCGGCGGATGTGCGCCAGGCGTTGTCGGAGGTGTTGGGCGAATACGCCGCCGATACCCGATATGCGGGCGACTTCGTGCCCGCTTGCGAGCCGGCGGACTGCGATGAATTGGTTCTCGATGTGCCCATCTACTCGGTGGATGGGATCGTGCGCCGGGGTCAGGCGCTTCAGCAAACGGCGGCGGCGCGGGAAACGGCGCCGGCAGCGGCGCCGGCAACGGTCGACGCCCAGTAAGCAGACGCGCCCATGACTGAACTCTTCGCACTGCTGGAACGCCTTCTGACCGCCCTCGGTCTCCCCGGGTGGATGGTGTACGTGGCGTCGACCAGCATCAAGATCGCGGTCGTGTTGCTGCCGCTGATCCTGTGCGTCGCCTACTTTACCTACGCAGAGCGCAAGATCATCGGTTTCATGCAGAACCGGATCGGTCCCCATCGGGTCGGCTGGAAGGGCATGCTGCAGCCCTTCGCCGACGTGATCAAGATGCTCCTCAAGGAAGTCATCGTTCCGGCCAAGGCCAACCGGCTGTTGTTTCTCATGGCGCCGGTGCTGTCGCTTTTGACGGCCCTCGCCGCCTGGGCGGTGATCCCATTTGACCCATCATTTGTACTCGCGAACATCGATGCCGGACTGCTCTACGTGCTCGCGGTGACGTCGCTCGGCGTCTACGGCGTCATCCTCGCCGGTTGGGCATCGAACTCCAAGTACGCTTTTCTCGGGGCGATGCGCTCGGCCGCGCAGATCGTCGCCTACGAGATCGCTATGGGGTTCGCCCTGGTGGGCGTGCTCATGGCCGGCGGGAGCCTGAATCTCGGCGAAATTGTCGAGGCGCAGGCCGGAACAAGCGTTGGTAGCTGGTTCGTGTGGCCGCTGTTGCCGCTCTTTGTGGTGTATTTCATCTCCGGCGTGGCCGAGACCAACCGCGCGCCCTTCGATGTGGCGGAAGGCGAGTCGGAGATCGTGGCGGGATTCCATGTGGAGTACGGCGGCATCGCCTTCGGACTCTTCTTCCTGGCCGAATACGCCAACATGATATTGATCACCGCGCTGACGTCGGTGCTGTTCATGGGCGGGTGGCTGTCGCCCTTCGCCGGCGTGCCGGGGCTTGCGGGAACGTTCCTCGCGGAACCTCATTTTGCCTGGCTGGCCATGAAGATGGCGTTCTTCGGATTCTGTTTTCTGTGGTTCCGGGCGACGTTTCCACGGTACCGCTACGACCAGATCATGCGTTTGGGGTGGAAGGTATTTATTCCCATCACGATTGTGTGGATAGCGGTGGAAGGGGTCATGGTGATTGCCGAAGTGGGGCCCTGGGCGGCATGAGTGGGTCAGCGGCGGCATGAACGGGTCATCGGCGGCAAGCAATTCGGCCGGAGGTAGGTGAACGTGTTACAAAACCTGATCAAGACGTTCTTGATGACGGAGCTGGGCAAGGGGTTGCGACTCACGCTCAAGAACCTCTTCGTCAAGAAAGTCACCATCCACTACCCGGAAGAGAAGACCCCCCAGTCGCCGCGATTCAGGGGGCTGCACGCCTTGCGGCGCTACCCCAGCGGCGAGGAGCGCTGCATCGCCTGCAAGCTGTGCGAGGCGGTTTGCCCGGCGCTTGCCATCACCATCGAATCCGACACGGCCGAGGACGGCACCAGGCGCACGACCCGCTACGACATCGATCTTTTCAAGTGCATCTACTGCGGCTTCTGTGAAGAAGCGTGCCCGGTGGACGCCATCGTCGAAACCCGGATCCACGAGTACCACATGGAAGCCCGCGGCGAGAACATCATGACCAAGGACAAACTCCTGGCCGTCGGCGACAAGTACGAGGCCATGATTGCGGCGGACAGGGCCGCCGACGCTCGGTACCGATAGAACGCGACGCGACCGATTGAACAAATGCCCCGGATAGAACGCCACCCATAGAACGCCACCCGTAGAACGTCACCCATGGAACGCCAACCATAGAACGTCATCCATAGAACGTCATCCATGGAACGCCACCCGTAGAACGTCACCAACAGAACCCAGCCGACAGAAGAAAGCCGACCGTTGATTACCTCGCTCCTTTTCTACACCTTTTCGCTGATCCTTGTGCTCGCGGCGCTGGGTGTGATCTCCAGCCGCAACCCGGTGCATGCGGCGCTGTTCCTGGTGCTCGCCTTCGTGCAGAGCGCCATGCTGTGGCTGCTGCTCGAAGCGGAGTTTCTCGCCGTCGTGCTGGTGCTGGTCTACGTCGGCGCGGTGATGGTGCTGTTCCTGTTCGTGGTGATGATGCTGGACATCAACGTCGAGGAACTTCGAACGGGCTTTACCCGCTATCTGCCCATCGGCGTGGGCGTCGCCTTCGTGGTGGTGCTCGAGATCGGCCATGTGGTCTGGTTCAGGAGCCAGGACGTCCTCGCCGTCGCGGTACCGGAGCCCTATCCCGAGGGTTATAGCAACACCAAGGCGCTGGGCAGCGTGCTCTACACCGAACATGTATACGCCTTCGAGTTGGCCGCGGTCATTCTGCTCCTGGCCATCGTCGCGGCCATCACGCTGACGATGCGCCGGCGGCCGGGACTCAAGGTACAGAACATCGCCCAGCAGGTGGCGGTGCGGCGCGAAGACCGGATCCGGTTGGTGAAGGTCGATCCCGTGAAGGCTTCGGATTCGCCGACCGACGCCGCTCAAGCTGCCGGTTCGACGGCCGATCCCGCGAAAGCTGCCGGTTCGACGGCCGATCCCGCGAAAGATCCGGATTCAGGGGAGTGATGCGCCGATGACCGTCACGATCTCCCACTACCTGATCCTGGCCGCGGTGCTCTTCAGCATGGCCGTGGCGGGAATCTTCATCAATCGCAAGAACGTGATACTGCTCCTGATGTGCATCGAGTTGATGCTGCTTGCGGTCAACTTCAACTTCATCGCGTTCTCGCGGATGCTCGGCGACGAGACGGGCCAGGTGTTCGTGTTCTTCATCCTTACCGTCGCCGCCGCCGAGGCGGCCATCGGGCTTGCGATTCTCGTGGTGCTGTTCCGCACAAAGCAGAGCATCAATGTCGAGGAACTGGATTCGCTACGGGGCTGACCGTGGAAGGCGTTTATCTCACCATCGTACTCGCACCCCTGGTCGCCGCGATCGTCGTCGGCCTTTTCGGTCGTCGCGTCGGCCGCACCGGGGCGCACCGGATCGCGATCATCGGCGTCAGCATCTCCTTTCTCCTGTCGCTGGTGGTCCTCAAGAATGTGGTCGTCGACGGGGCGGCTGTCTATAACGGCAGCGTCTACCAGTGGGCCCAGGTCGGCGGACTGAGTCTCGAAATCGGCTTTCTCATCGACAACCTGACGGCGTTGATGATCGCCGTGGTGAGCTTCGTGTCGCTGGCGGTGCACGTCTATACCATCGGTTACATGGCGGACGACGACGGCTATCAGCGCTTCTTCAGCTATATCTCGCTGTTCACCTTCGCGATGCTCATGCTGGTGATGTCGAACAACTTCCTGCAGTTGTTCTTCGGCTGGGAGGCCGTGGGCGTGGTGTCGTACCTGCTCATCGGCTTCTGGTTCAAGAAGGAGAGCGCGATCTTCGCCAACATGAAGGCCTTTCTGGTCAACCGGATCGGCGACTTCGGCTTCCTGCTGGGGATTGCGGCGCTCCTGATGTACGCGGGCTCCCTGGACTACCAGACCGTCTTCGGCGCCGCCGAGGGCCTCGCCGAGCAGCGCATTTCGCTCTTCTCCGGGACGGAGTGGTCGGTGCTGACGGTGGCCTGTATCGGACTTTTCGTCGGCGCCATGGGTAAGTCGGCGCAGATGCCGTTGCACGTCTGGCTGCCGGACTCCATGGAAGGCCCGACACCGATCTCCGCGCTGATCCACGCCGCGACCATGGTCACCGCGGGCATTTTCATGGTGGCGCGAATGTCGCCGCTGTTCGAGTACTCGCAGACGGCTTTGAGCATGATGCTGGTGGTCGGCGCGACCACCGCGTTCTTCACGGGGCTCCTCGGTGTCGTCCAGCAGGACATCAAGCGAATCGTGGCGTACTCGACGTTGTCCCAACTCGGCTACATGACCGTCGCTCTTGGGGCCTCGGCCTATGCCGCCGGCATCTTCCACCTGATGACACACGCGTTCTTCAAGGCGCTGCTGTTCCTCGCCGCGGGCTCGGTGATCATCGCGCTGCACCACGAGCAGGACATCCGCAAGATGGGCGGGTTGCGTAAGTACATGCCGATCACCTACTGGACGGCCTTGATCGGCACCCTGGCGCTGATCGGTTTCCCCGGGTTCTCAGGGTTCTTCTCCAAGGATGCGCTTATCGAGGCGGTGCATCTTTCGACCACGCCCGGGGCAGTCTACGCCTACTGGTGCGTGTTGCTCGGCGTGTTCGTCACCGCGCTCTACAGCTTCAGGCTGTTGTTCGTCGTCTTTCACGGCGAGGAGCGGATCGATCCCCATGCCAGGGAGCATCTGAAGGAATCGCCGAAGGTGGTCACCGTGCCGCTGATCGCGTTGGCCGTGCCGTCGGTCTTGATCGGCTGGGTCACCATCGGTCCGGTGCTCTTCGGCGACTTCTTCGACGGCTCGATCTTCGTGCTCGGCGAGCCCGGTGTCGTGGGCCTGGTGGCCGAAGAATTCCATGGCCCCGCCGCGTTCATCGTCCATGCCGCAACCCAGTCCGTGGCGCTGTACCTGGCCGCGGCCGGCGCGCTGGTGGCTTGGTTCCTGTACATCCGACGGCCCGAGTTGCCGGGACTGCTGCGCGAGCGTCTGGCCGTTCTGCACCGCATCCTCGATAACAAGTACTACTTCGACTGGTTCAACGAGAACGTCGTGGCCGCGGGCACCCGCGCGCTGGCAGGGTCGCTCTGGCGCGTCGCCGACGCGGGCGTTATCGACGGCGTCGCCATCAACGGTAGCGCGCGCGGCGTCCGCTACGTCGCCGGCGTCGTCCGGACGCTGCAGACGGGTTATCTCTATCACTACGCCTTCGCCATGATCATCGGTCTGACGCTGATCCTGGGTTGGTTGGTTCTGGGCGGTTAGGCGGTGGGCGTTTAGACGATGGGCGGCTTCCCGATTCTGAGCGTGCTCGTCTGGCTGCCCATCGCGGCCGGCATCGTCGTCCTGGTGCTGGGTTCAGGCGAAGCGGGCGCGCGACGCGGCAAGTTGGTGGCGCTGGCGGCATCCGCCGCCGTCTTTATCCTCAGCCTGTCGCTCTATACAGGTTTCGACGTGACCACGGCCGAGATGCAGTTCGTCGAGCGGGTTTCGTGGATCGCGCGCTTCGACGCCTACTATCACCTTGGGCTGGACGGCATCTCGTTGCCCTTGGTGCTGCTCACCGCGCTGCTGACGCCGCTCGTGGTCCTCGCCGGATGGCGGGTGATCCAACTGCGCCCGGCCCAGTACTTCGCCTCGTTCCTGTTCCTCGAAGGATTGATGATCGGCGTCTTCGCGGCGCTGGACGGGCTGCTCTTCTACGTCTTCTGGGAAGCGATGCTGGTGCCGATGTTCCTCATCATCGGCGTCTGGGGCGGCGAGCGGCGAATCTACGCCACCGTGAAGTTCTTCCTGTTCACGTTCCTGGGTTCTGTATTCATGCTGGTGGCGCTGATCTACCTCTATCTGCAAGCCGGCAGCTACGCGATTCAGGCGTTCCACGATCTGCCCCTGACGCTGCGCGAACAGCAGTGGATCTTCGTGGCATTTTTCCTGGCCTTCGCCGTCAAGGTGCCCATGTGGCCCGTGCACACCTGGCTCCCGGATGCCCACGTGGAGGCGCCCACCGGCGGCTCGGTCATACTGGCCGCCGTGCTCCTGAAAATGGGCGGCTACGGGTTCATTCGCTTCAGTCTGCCGATCTTGCCCGACGCGAGCGCGGCGCTGGCCGGCATCATCATTACGCTCTCTCTGATCGCCATCATCTACATTGCGTTCGTGGCTCTGGCCCAGGAGGATATGAAGAAGCTCATTGCCTATTCGTCCATCGCGCATATGGGCTTCGTGACGCTGGGATTCTTCGTCATCTTCCGCATGGCGGCAGACGCCGCGGGCGGGGAGGGTGCGCTGCTGGCGCTGCAGGGCGGCATGGTGCAGATGATCTCCCACGGCCTGATCTCGGGCGCGCTCTTCCTCTGTGCGGGCGTCATGTACGACCGGCTGCACAGCCGGCGCATCGCCGACTACGGCGGTGTGGTCAATACCATGCCCAAATTCGCCGCGCTGATGGTTTTCTTCGCGCTGGCTAACGCCGGTTTGCCCGGCACATCCGGTTTCGTGGGTGAATTCCTGGTGATCCTCGGCAGCTTCCAGGCGAGCTTCTGGCTGGCATTCCTGGCGGCGACCACGCTGGTGTTCGGGGCGGCCTATACGCTGTGGATGGTGAAGCGCGTCGTCTTCGGCGACGTCAAGAACGACGGGGTGGCGTCGCTGACGGACATCGGATCAAGAGAATATTTCATGTTGGCAGTGTTGGCGCTGGCCGTGCTGCTGCTCGGCGTCTGGCCCGCGCCGCTGATGGAAGTGATGGAGCAGACCCTGGCCAGTCTGCTCGAGCACGTGCAGCAGACGAAACTATGAACGCGGCGATTTCTCATGCACGGCGTGGCGCCGGTCGATCCATGAAACAGGGACTTGCGATGCCTGACGCGGTGACTTCCGATGGGTGAGTGGATCCGGGCAGCACCGGAAATCTTCCTGGTCTGCGCGATCTGCGTGGTCCTGGTAGTGGACGTATTCCTGCCCCCGGAGCAGCGCAGGGCGACCTTCTATCTGACCATGCTGACGCTGCTCGGTACGGCGCTGTGCTCGGCCTGGTTCGGTGCGGGCGAACGCACCACGTTGCTCAACGGCGCCTTTGTCGCCGATCCCGCCGGCAACGCGCTCAAGCTGTTCGCCTACGCGATCGTTGCCGTCGTCTTCGTCTACTCGCGCGATTACCTGGAGCGAGAAGGCCTGCTGAAGGGCGAATATTTCATCCTCGGATTGTTCGCGCTGCTCGGGATCATGGTCATGATCTCCGCCAACAGTCTGCTGATCCTCTATCTCGGGCTGGAACTGTTGTCGCTGGCCCTCTATGCGCTGGTCGCATTCGATCGCGAGTCGAGCATCGCCGCCGAGTCCGCCATGAAATACTTCGTCCTCGGCGCCATCGCTTCGGGAACGCTGCTCTACGGGGTCTCGGTGCTCTACGGCGTCACCGGCACGGTGGATATCGGGGAGTTGGGGGCGTACTTCTCGGCCGGGGAGGAACCGCATGTGGCGGCCTTGCTGGGACTGGCATTCGTGATCGTCGGCGTAGCGTTCAAGTTCGGCGCAGTGCCGTTTCACATGTGGTTGCCCGATGTCTACGAGGGCGCACGCACGCCGGCGACGCTCTTCATCAGCACGGCGCCCAAGCTGGCTTCGTTCGCGCTGGCCTGGCGGGTCCTGGTGGAGGGACTCGGCGGCCTGCACGGTAGCTGGCAGGATATGATCATCGTGCTCTCGGTGCTGTCATTGGCGGTGGGCAACGTGGCGGCTATCGCCCAGACCAATCTCAAGCGGATGCTCGCCTATTCGACGATCGGCCACGTCGGCTTCATCCTCATGGGGTTCATCGCCGGAACGCCCGGGGGGCTCAGCGCGGCCATGTTCTACACGGTCGCCTACGCGTTCATGGCCGCGGCCGCGTTCGGCATGATCATCCTCGTCAGCCGCGAGGGCTTTGAGGCCGATAATCTCGCCGACTTCAAGGGCCTCAACGCGCGGGAGCCCTGGTTCGCCTTCATGATGCTCATGATCATGTTCAGCATGGCCGGTATCCCGCTTTTCGTCGGGTTCTATGCCAAGTTGGTGGTGCTTGAGAGCGTCCTCGACGCGGGGCTGGTCTGGCTGGCGCTGGTCGGCGTCTTCTTCGCCGTCATCGGCGCGTTCTACTACCTGCGCGTGATCTGGTTCATGTACTTTGCGGAGGCGGAGGAGGGCACAAGACCCGCGGATACGCTGGAAGCTTCGACAGGCTTGCGGATCGTTGTAAGCGCGAATGCGCTGTTGCTGTTGGCAATGGGACTGTTTCCGGGAATGCTGCTGGACTTGTGTGAAACGGTGTTGAGGTGAGGAAGCGCCCAAGTGCTTTGCTGTGTTGCAGGGATTCGCAAGCACTAGTTGAACTGGAAGAGTACAGATGTTTATTGAGTCAGTAATTGCTGGACTCATGATCCTCACTTATTGGGAGACCTATGTAGCAGCACTTGAATACCTGGCAATTGTGCTCATACCGATGGGATTAGCGGGGTTTTTCATGGAAACGAGCGATAGAGCTGCTGTTCCTATTGGATGCTTGGGCATGTTCGTTATGCCGCTTTTGCAAATCGTGGGAATCGCAGTCTTTGTTTTGACGTTAGCTCCAATAATCCTTGGTATGGGACCTGACGCCGATTGGGGATTGCCTTGGAGGATATTGACGTTAGCTCCCAGTGCATTCCTAAGGTTGATTGGTATTCTTGCAGTGACTGCGTTTGTTCTGGCGCTAATACCGTTCATAAATCTCCTGGATTCGTTGGGCACACTTCTTTTGGGTGGCATCACGCTGATGTTTGTGACAGGTCTTATTGACACAATCAGCCCAGGATACATTCCAGAAACTATTCAATTTTTCCCTGGATTTTGGTTCTCTGCGGGACTGCTTTTGGTTGGAGGCATAATGTCTTGGATCGGCATGATGACGATAGCGTTCCTGCTGACCTTGATCCAAGCGGCTGATGAGGGAGTGGGCTCGCTGATTATGCCTTTCTTGGGTGCGGTATTTGGATTCTTCCCGGTGTTCATATATGGGGCGTGGCTGGGAGTTCAAATTACCTAGCGTCGTGCCAATTTTGCCCCCGACAACGCTCCACGTGTACCGGATTTTCTTATTCCAACATTCCTCGATCTCCAATGATGACTACTCACCTGTCGAAAATTTGTCGGCATCGTATCAAGGATTAAGTGCTTGGGGCATAGCCCGTGTGCACGCCCCGAAGCAGGTTACGCACTGAATGTAATACTGCGTGAATCGCTCTAAAAGACCGGACGTCAGCGGTTTCGCGCCGTGATATGCTTGGTTCATGTCTACGCTTGACACGTTGACCGCGGCCAAGGAACTCCAGGCAGTCGGATTCGAGCAAGTCCAGGCGGAGGCCGTCGCAAGAATGATCAATGTCGGTCACGGCAACTTGGCTACCAAGGACGATATCGGTTGGGTCAAGTGGGCGCTCAGTATCCTGGTCGGGATCAATCTCGCCACACTTGCGATTACGTTTAGCGTCCTCAGGCTGCTGACGATCTGAACTTGGCTGGGTCCGGTGTATATTCCAAGGGACGCTGCCTGCCAAAGGCGAAATGGTTGAACTCGATAGCGCCACTAGCCTGAATATTCCGCAAAAAAGAAAGCAAGAACTGCTATAAATTTATATAATTCAGTTGCTTACGCTGATATCGAAGGAGGCCTTGCCGTGACACTATGTTACCAGAACGTGAAATTGCTGCAGGACAGGAATCAGCGGGCTTCCGTTTCTGGCTCCGGCATTACCCGAAGGCTCTCCAATTCCGCCGCGTATGCCAGCCGGCTGTCAAGACAAACAAATGAAAGCGGCTCGGCCAACTGTTCCTGAACGAGCAGAGCCGCACCAAGTTGACCGGCGTCCGCCGCCCGCAGCGCGTGTCGCGCAAGCAAGGCATTCGCCCGGGATCGAACAGCCAGTATTTCGGTGACTTCATCCCAACTGTCCGCGAAGGCGGCAAATCGCTTCAATACATCCCGGCGTTGCCTGCGGGACAGCAATCCCTCGCGGGTGCGCCGTTCGATCGCGCCGACAATCTCGGTACGCGTCCAAGCCCAGGTGACAATGTGCCCATCCTCGGAAAGCTGTCTGCGGACCGCGTTGCTTCCCGGTTCGGCGACGAGCAGCGGGACGAGCGCCGACGCATCCCAATACTTCACAACCGGTCGGTTCGCTCTTCCATCAGCGCCGCCGAGAGGCTGGCGGGCAACTCTAGCAGGGGCTCATCAAGAATCGCGACCGATTGTCCTTTTCCCGGCCGCAACAGGCCGGTCCTGACAAGAGTTTCGCGCAAGCTGTCGCCGCCCGCCACGGGAGGCGCTAGCCGTGCAACCGGCGTGCCTCTGTCAAGAACCTGGACCTCGCCGCCGCGGCGGACTTCGCGGATATAGCGCGACAGGTTTGCCTTCAGGTCGGAAATCGATACCGTCGTCATAGTGACCAATATGATCTGATTGCCATGACTAGTCAAGACTATTCGTCTGGGCGGTTCCCGCGACTTCGGTCGCTCTTTCACCAGGCGATGGTCGCGCCTCATATTTGCCGAGTGCCCCGTGTTCACGCAGCACGTCCAGGAACGCCACGCCGTACCGCTCAAGTTTCTTATCGCCAATGCCTTGCAGGGTCAGGAGTTCCGATGGCGAGGACGGGCGCAGCCGAACCATCTCCCTTAGCGTCGCATCGTGAAAGATGACGTAGGGTGGCACGCCGGCTTCCCGGCAGAGCGTCGTGCGCAGTTCTCGCAGGGCTTCCCACAGGGGTTCGTCCTCTGACGCGATCTGATATGAGGGTGCCCGAGCGACTTTGGCCACGCGTTTCGAGGAGACCTCCTGGCGCAGCCGTATCCGCTCTTCGCCCTTGAGCAGGGATCGGGACTTGGGTGTCAGGCGCAACGCCCCGTAGCGTTCCGCATCGGAGCGCAGGTGCCCCTGCACCATCACTTGCCTCAGAATGGAGCGCCACCTTGGGAAGATCCATATGGGCCACGAAGCGAACGTCAGGCTTGTCGATGCCCATGCCGAAGGCGATAGTCGAGACGACAAGGCCGATGCCGGGACGAATCATGGCCGGCAACTGGTAACAAAGCGACTTGCCGCCGCCCGTAGGCATGAGCACCAACGCGTCCCTGCCGGCGAGAACTGCCGCCAGGACTTCCTCCTGGCGTCCACGGAATTGCGTGAATCCGAAAACGTTACTGAGAAGTTCTTGGGCGCGCTCGATCAAATGGTTGGCTCAGGACGTGTGGCGCAAAGCTTCCACAATGCAGCGTTAGCGCAGAAGAGGGGCTATTGGAACGAGCTGTGAGACTTCATCAATCTCGTCGTCGCATTTGGGACGCACGAAGCTAAACTGAACCGACGCATTCCCTTGTACCCCCGCAGCGCCGAGCCGCTACGCGCTTAGGGAGGCCGCAAGGACCATCCCGGCGATCGTCACCACCAATGCATTTGCGCCAATGATAACCCCGGTATATATCAGCAGGGCACGCGCATTTTCTGCCCGCAATTCGGTCAGCCCGGAATCGACGTGGGCCCGCAATTCGGTCAGCCCGGTATCGATGTGGGCCCGTAGCTCGGTCAGCCCGGTATCGACTCTCGCCCTAAGCTCGGCAATCCCCGCGTCGAAGCGGTCCACGGTAACTGAACGACCCACGGACTGTCTGATCGCGTTCACGATGGCAGTCGCGTGCTGGTCCTCAATTCCCGCAGCCTTGAGGTCGCGCGAGGCCCTGAGCGTATCGAATGTGGTATCGGCCATGATCAATTCTCGAAAAACCGCTCTTCACGGATGACTGTTTGCGGCTCGACGATGCCGTAAGCGTAGCACGCAGAGCGCCGGACATCAGGCGTGTTTCCGTACAAAAAACGGCAAAATCGATCGACGAGATTGTACTGCCGGATTCGAGAACATTGGACGGCAAGTCAGGCTTCAGTGTATTCGGCCTTGATTAGTCGGCGGGTGCCGGTGGTTTGGTCGTAAACGTGAAACTCATTTAGTACGCGCCCATAGAGATGCAGGCTCACGGTCGGCTCGCGGTTCTCGGCTACGCCGGTTTCATGAATGAGGTCTGGGGTTGGCACAAACGTGGAAACCGCGCCCGCAGGCAACAGAACGAGACCCCCCGGTATCAAATCGATGCCTTCGTCAGGGTTTTTGGCCGGCGGCTTGTCGACGCGCACGAACGCCTGTTCCTCCAACACGCCCTCCACAATACCGACCACGCCCCAGGTGCCGTGGTCGTGTATGGGCGTCCACTGTCCGGGCGCCCAGACCAGGGTGAACAGTGAGAGAGCGTCGTCGTCTCCGGCAAAAATCAGGTTGCGGGCGTAGTGGTCCGGACAACCCTGGCGGTGTGTCGGCTCCAGGAACTCCGGCGCCTCGAGAACGAGCTTATGCATGTGCGGCGCCAGTTCGCGCACGATCTCGGCCGGCCCGGATGTCTCTGCAACAATGGCTGCGCAGGCGGACTGGAATTTCTCAAGTTGCGGATGCAGGTCAGTAGGCTCCGTTGATTATCATCAACTCGTGCGAGCGATCTCCGTGATCGCTTGGGCAAGAGTATATAACAAAGCGTCATATGATTATACCGATTAGGGCTTTAGATGGAGGCCGAGTGCGAAACCGCTCCAGAGCCATCCGCTATTGCGCGAATCCATCACCGCTAGTATGATTCTTCGCCCCAATTGCGGGGTGGAGCAGTCAGGCAGCTCGTCGGGCTCATAACCCGAAGGTCGTAGGTTCGAATCCTACCCCCGCTACCACCACTATCCAGGTCTATTTCGGCCCGTATCGGGGTCGTGTCGCCCTATGCGTTGGTATCCGCCGCCGCAATCGTGTTGATCACGATCTCCGGCAGCAGGATTTGCGGGAGTATGGTCGGGTCGTCGAGCGATGATCCCACCGGGAAATAGAGATACAGTGGCACGCCGACGCGGCCGTAGCGGTCGAGCCACGCGGTGATCAGTGGATCTTCGCTGGTCCAGTCGCCTTCGATGACCTTGATGCCGCGTTCCTCGAATGCGTTGCCCACCGCATCGGTGGCCAGCGCAACCCGTTCGTTGACCTTGCAACTGACGCACCAGTCGGCGGTGAAGTAGAGGAAGACCGGTTCGCCGGCATCGATGTAGCCGGTGACGCGCTCGGGCGTGAAGTGCTCAAGATTGAGCAGGCCCAGCGTGCCCGCATCGGTTCCGGACAATGACACGGGCGCCGCGCGGTAATCCTCAATCCGCACGCCCATAAGCACGGTCGCGATCAATCCCATAGCCGCTGCTGCGCGCCACGCATAGGGCCGGCGGGCGTGTGCGACGCGTCCGTAGGCCCATACCGTGAACGCGAAGCAGAGCGCGGTCACCAGTCCCGCGGTCATGGAGTCGACACCAAGCTGCTTGCCGATCACCCAGAACAGCCATACGGCCGTTGCCAGCATCGGGAACGCCAGGACGTTCTTGAAGGTTGCCATCCACGGCCCTGCCTTCGGCAGGACCCGCCCGACTGCGGGGACGTAGCTCAGCAGGAGATAGGGGAATGCGAGACCGAGTCCCAGCAACACGAAAATACTCAGCGCCACCGCGGCGGGTTGTACCAGCGCATAACCCAGTGCGCCGGCCATGAACGGCGCCGTACACGGGGTGGCCACGACCACCGCCAGCAGGCCGGTGAAGAATGCCGCGCGGCGTTCGCCGCCGGCCGTAAGGGTCTGACCGACGCCCATGATGCGCGTGCCGATCTCAAACACCCCGAACAGGTTGAGCGCGATGCCCAGCATCAGGAGCCCAAGGGCGAGGTTGACCGCGGGCGACTGCAGTTGGAAGCCCCAGCCGACGGCCTGTCCGGCTTCGCGAAGCGCGATCAGCGTGCCGCCGATGAGGGTGAAGGCAACGAGGATGCCCGCCGTATAGAGCAGGCCGCTCTGTTGGGCGACGCGCCGATCGGTGTGCGACATCTTCACAAGACTCAGCGCCTTCATGCTGAGGATGGGGAAAACGCAAGGCATCAGGTTGAGCACGACACCGCCGATGAAGGCGAAGAGCAGGGCGAGCCCGAACGACAAGCCGGAATAACTCTGTGCCGAGGGAACGAGCCCGCCCCCGGCGCCGTCCAGGAGCGACGCGGCTACGTCGGTGCCCTCTTGTACGTTGAACGAGAACGCCCGATGGGCACCCGTAGTGTCGGTGAAGGTCAGCAGCCCCGTGAACTCGGTTTCTTCGGTCTGGCGCCGAGCCGCATCCATGGATACGACCGCGCCGCGCGGTGTGAACGACACCGATTGCTGGCCGTACTCCACGAGGTAGCGGGCGGAGATATAGAGATAGGGGTCCGTGGCGTCGGCGGCCGCCTCGGGCGTCTCGATGGCGACCCTGATAGTGGTGTCGAGGCGCTCGAATTGTGCCGGCCAGTCGACGGGTTCCGGCAGCCTGGCGCGTGCCTCGGTAAAGCGCTCGGTCTGCGCCGAATCCGGGCCGCCGTCACCCACCGGTAGTGCCAGCGCCAGATTTGCGTTCTCCGGGACGCAAAGTTGGTCGTCGCAAACTACCCAGTTCGCCCGTCCCTGCAGCTCCACCGTTTCTCCCGCCGCCAATCCCGCCGGGACTGTGACATCGCCCAACAGCAGGATCGGTTCTTCGAAGGCATAGGTGATGAGATCGATGAATGGAAGAACGTGCGGGACTGGAAACTGGAGCGGGGCGGCCTCGAATGTCTCCGGAAGGTTCCAGCGAATCGCCGGTGCAAGCCCGGCATCACCCGGGTTGCGCCAATAGGCGTGCCATCCCGGGTTGGGCTCGATATAGAGGCCCACCGTCACCGTGCCGCCGTCCGCGGGCAGCGACGCCTGCTCGGCGATAAGGTCAACGGTCGAGTAGGCGGTGGTGATCGGCGCGGCGATCGCCGAACCTCCGAACGTCAGTCCGGCAATCACGGCTGTCACCCAAAACCGGGGATCTGGTTTCGAAATCATGGCCCTTGGTCCCTCTCTCGTTCCATCGCCCAGTCGTCGGGTGACAGTCAGGATTGTAACCCCGCATTATACTCTGCGTCGTACCACGAACCGCGCCCGCTTCGTGCAAACGACAATGCTGCGTTTGCTCGTCGCTACGGCTTAAGCCGTGGCCGAGATCGAGCGGAAACTCGATCAATAAATCAGCAGCCGGGCGGCACTCGCCCAACGGGTCAATGGTTCTTGCGTTCGACTGGAGATCAGTCGACGAAAAATTGCTTCATGTATCGCACGGACATCGGGCTGGTTGAGTCGGCCGGGGTCGCATCGATGGTATAGACCAGCGTTTCACCGTCGGCCACGCTGCTCTCGCCGATGTAATAGATCGCCTCCGCCTCGGTTATCTCGCGCAGCGCCACGGGCTTGAGTTGTCCGGTCAAATTGGCGGCCGACACCTCCACCGCGCCCCGAACCGGGGTCCCAACGGCGCCCTCCTGTTTCTTCACGATGCTGACGTTGAGCATGGCCCGGTTGCTGCTGCGAACGATTCCGTGGCGCTGGGCGATTTCGGCGGTCAGTTGGTCCGTGGTCAGCGCGTTGAAATAGAGTGTGTAGTCACCGAAATCCTGCATGGTTTCGGTGACTGCCGTGGTCGTCCGATCCGCCGCTTGCTGGCAACCCGCTGCAATCAGGAGGCACGCCGCGGCCAGCAGCCTTGACGTTGGAAACGTCCCTTTTGAATTCATACCGTTGATCCGCAATTTGTGGAGCGAATATAACTTAATCGCCCGGAGAATGTATATTTGCGAGTCCGTTCGAATCGTTCTGCGATCGCGCGACGGTCCCGGTCTATTGACGCGCGGGTCGGAAGCAACGACATTTTCCCGCAAGACCCGCCCACCTAAGGCGCAAGTAACGGGATGCTGCTGAGCGGTGGCGGCTCAGGCTGCGCCTCGACGAACGCGTAGATATCCGCGATATCCCGATCCGTCAGCACGGTCGTCGAATACGGCGGCATCGTTCTGCTGGGATGGCGTGTGTACCAGGCGAATCTGGCGAACGAGATCGGATCGGGCCCCAGCCGTGGTCCGTGCATGCCGCCCTGGGCTTCGTTGGCGTGGCAGGAATAGCAGCCATAGGCGCTGTAACTTTCTGCCCCGACTCCGGCCCGCCCGGCCGCTGCCGATGGCGCGCCTTGCGCCTGGAAGTAATCGTACATTTGAATCAAGCCCTGATCGGATAGAGCTTGCTCCGGGAATGCCGGCATCGTGCGCATTGGCAGCCTCACCGCTGCGATGAACTCCGGTTGCGTCAACTCGTTCGCCGCAATGCGCGGCCCCGCCGCGCCACCGCGACCATCGGCGCCGTGACAGACCGCACAACCGGTTTCCATGAACAGGCGAAAACCATTACCTGCAGCGCCCGCCGCCCCGGCCTCCTGACCGAACACACGAGGCGACAAGACGATCGCAACCACAACAGCGATCACAAGCCAGAGGAAGTGCCTGACCATATCGAGTTCTTCAGCGAACCTGCGTCACAACGTCCACGAGAGCCGGCTCACCGCGCTTGACGACGTCAAGCGCGCGCCGCAACGCGGGCCCGAGATCGGCCGCATCGCTGATCGGCCCTTCGGAATAAACCCCCAGACTGCTCGCCATTCTCGCGTAGTCGATATTCGGGTCGGTGATCTCACTGCCGATACGGGCGCGATCGATACCGCGGTTACGCGCGTTGCACATGCGTTGCACGTGCATGACCTCCATGTGGTACGCGCGATTGTTGTTCATGACGCTCAATAGCGGAATGCCGTGATGAGCCGCGGTCCACAGCACGCCCGGGGCGTACATCAGGTCGCCATCGGTCTGGATCGCGACCGACAGGCGGCCGTGCTTGCGGTTGGCGAGCGCGGCGCCGACCGAAGCCGGTGCGCCATAGCCGATGCCGCCGCCGCCGGCGTGGCCCAGCCACTGGTAGGACTTGTCGAAATTCCAGAGCTTCCGCGGCCAGCCGCCGCCGTCGCTGTAATAGCTCGATACCAGCGACCAATCCTCGTCCTTGATCTGTGCCCAGAGCTCGGCGCA
Source organism: Candidatus Rariloculaceae bacterium (assembly GCA_965237785.1). Taxonomy (GTDB): domain Bacteria; phylum Pseudomonadota; class Gammaproteobacteria; order Steroidobacterales; family Rariloculaceae; genus UBA6522. Next base: position 1,529,079 of record OZ250159.1, on the reverse strand, counting down.
CAGACGCGCCGTGCTGACCGGGCTCGCATCCCAGGCGTACGACGCCGCGACGCGCGCGCTGTCGGCCGCGGCCAGGCTGGCCGCCGCGAGCGTTGCGCCGCGCTCGGCGAATCCGCGCCGGCGGCCCCGGCTCGCGAGCCTCTTGACGGCCTCGATCAATGCCGGCAGCGTCGCCTCACCGTCGGCGGCGATGGCCAGATCGACTTCCTGCATGCGGCGGAAGTCCTGATAGTTCGCCCGGATATAGAGATCTCCGGTCGTAACCGAAACGAGCGTTGCGGATGGTTTTGTAAGCGGCCGCACCGAGCGGTGTAATTGATCGCGCAGCGAGTTGACCGTGGCCCAGAAGTCCGTCAGCTCGAAGCCGACGATCACGTCTGCCTCGGCAACCACATCGCCGGCGCGCTGACTGTGATTCAGCGGGTGGCGCGACGGGAAATTCAGGCGGCTGCCCTGGTCGATCACGGCGGCCTGCAGGAACTCGGCAAGCTCGATCAGCAGGCTCAGTCCGGCCGGTGTGCGCGCGAGCCGATCGGCCACGAGCACGGGGAATTCGGCCTCGACGAGCAGGCGCGCGGCTTCCTCGACGGCGCCCGACTCACCCTGCGGCGGCGCCGGAATCGTGAGTCTCGGCACGCGTAAGCCGGCATCCCTGCCGATCGGCTGCTCCTGCAGGTGGCCGTCGAGCACGAGCACGACCGGCGCCATCGGCGGCGTCAGCGCAATCTTGTAGGCCCGCACGGCCGACTCGGCGAAGTGCGTCAGCGACCACGGCGTATCGTCCCACTTCGTATAGTCGCGCACCATGTGCGCAGCATCCTGCACGCCGTGGTACCACTCGGCGCTGCGGCGCAGCGCCGCGTCGCCGTGGTTGCCCAGGATCAGATAAACCGGTACGCGGTCGCACCACGCGTTGTAGACCGCCATGGCCGCATGCTGCAAGCCCACGGTTCCGTGCGCCATGACGGCGAGCGGCTTGCCTTGCGCCTTGAAATACCCATGCGCCATTGCGACCGACGATTCTTCATGAAGGCAGGTGATCAGCTCCGGGCTTTCGTTGCCGCCATAGTTGATCAGCGACTCATGCAGTCCCCGGAAGCTCGAGCCGGGATTGGCGCAGATGTAGTCGAAATCGAGCGACTTGATGACATCGAGCATGAAATCGGAACCGCTGCGCTCGTCGGCGCCGATGACCTGCACATCGGCCGGCGGCGCGGCTTCGGCCTGGGCGGTCATCAACGGCGTTGCGCCTGGCGGCGCGGCGCCGGAAACCGCCGTTTCGGACTGCGCGTTAGCCACGCCCGCTGGCGCGACGATTGCCGCTGCGCCTGCGAGAGTGCCGGTCTGCAGAAACTTCCGGCGCTGGATCAATGTTTGGTTCGAATCATGGGATTCAGCCATCGCAGTCACCTCTATTCGCGTTATCGAAATCACATGACGCCGCACTGATTCCGATTCTACGCGCTGCGGGACGAAAAAGTAGACGCTGGCGCCTTGGGTGCGATTCTCCCTCGCGCCGGGCGGCTCTGCTGCAAGAGGGCGTATGCCAGCATTTCAGGAGCGGCCTTCGGCCACGATAATCGGCATAATGCGTCGACCGAGGTGGGGAGCGCGATTGGAACCGTGTTTGTGACAACTATTCGACAAAGTCGCGCGCGAACGCGCTGGAATTGGAAAGTTCAACATGCGGGTTAAAGTTCGTGGGTGTGCCTGGGCGTTGGGCTTGCTGGTGCTTGCGGTGTACCTGGGATACATCGCTCTGGCCGCCTTCTGAGACGGTGGTTTTCTGGTATTTGAATGGCGCCGTCGCGGCCTCGGCAAACCCCCGCCCATGGTCGATATAGGACCCCGTGCGGCCGAAGTTTTCGATCCTGTTATCGATGTCGTCCGGCGGCAGGGGGCCGCCTCCGGGCAGACTGCGACCGGTGTCCACACCGTGTTCCCCGGCCGAGGCGCCGTGATCGGCGGCGAATACGATAACGGTATTGTCGAGTTGTCCGCTCTCATCCAGGTAGTCGACGATGCGGCCAAGGAAGGTCGTCGGGAAATAGTTTGCGGATCCACCGTTTACCGGGAATTTGGAGGTGAGCAATGGACGGTGGGATCAGTGCGCAGGCAAGATCGGAGCTGCTGCGAGTCGTTCGGGAACGATACCGGCGCGCGAATCGGCATGACAAGAGCGGGGTTCCTCACCGTGGTGTCGAGTTCCGAGTACACGGTCGCGGTCTCCCGGCCGCCGGGCGCGGTCTCCATGGTTTGACGGTGCAACAGGTCGTGTTCGAAGACGTGCCACAAAGCCGATTCGTCATGAAAACACGGCCGGCTGCGCTGTCGCACGTTGCCGAGGGCGTCGTAGGTGGTCCTGACGACCGACACGCGCGCTTTGGACGCGGTGTCGGCGGTCCAGGCCACCGTCGCGCGAAGCGTTTCCCGCCCGAAGGCGTCGTGGATGACGGCCGTGGCGGGCTGTCCGGTGACGGTTGTGACTTACTCAATATTTTTCGAGCCGACTGGATCGGCATTACACCACGGCCGCTTGCTCCAGAGGAGGACTTTCCGCAATCCATCCTCGGCGGAATACCCCCGCGGTCACGAAACGCCACCCTTCGCGCAGATTCGCACCGGGCCCCACCCGGGTCGACCCCCTAATCTTGCGGACATCGCTTCATCGCAGGGATGCGAGCCATGGGCACACCCGTGCGCGACTTCGCGCAGGCCAGGGGACTCATCGCGCCGCCGGGCTACCGGCGCCACCGCCCCGAGGCGACGCTGCTCTATCGGCTCGTTGCGGAACACTATCCGGTCTTTCGAGATCAACGGGCAGCCGAGGCGCGGCCGCTGCCTCGGTACGTGGAGGAAGAATTCGAGGCTTACCTCCAATGCGGGCGGCTCGAGCACGGCTTCCTGCGCGTGCGCTGCGAGGGCTGCCACGCCGAGAAGCTCGTGGCCTTCAGCTGCAAGCGTCGCGGGTTTTGTCCGAGCTGCGGCGGGCGGCGGATGGCTGAGACTGCCGCGCTCCCGGTCGAAGAGGTATGGCCGCGAAGACCGATGCGGCAATGGGTGCTGTCGTTGCCTTTTGCGCTGAGGTTCCTGCTTGCGACACGGCCCGCCGTGCTGACCCAGGTGCTCGGCATCGTCTATCGCGCCATCTCGGGGCACCCGATCGGGCAGGCGGGTATGACGCGGGCGAGCGCTGCGACCGGCGCGGTGACACCGATCCAGCGTTTCGGCTCGGCGCTCAATCTCAACATTCACTTTCACATGCTGTTTCTGGACGGCGTTTACGTCGGTGAGGAAATGGGTCTGCGGTTCGTGCCCGTGGCCGCACCGAGTCGGGCGGCGCTCGAGGGCCCGGTGCAGACGATCGCCGAGCGGGTCGGGCGCTCGCTCGAGCGCGCCGGGCTCATCGCGCGCGATATCGAGAACGCCTACCTGGCCTTCGATCCGAGCGAGGAAACACCCATACACAGCTTCTCTGTTCAAATCTTCCCAGTTTTGTTCTATAGGACCAGTCGTTAATCTTTGACTGTGGGTCTTGGGAAAACCCACCCCTCGGCGCCTGGGCTGGCGCCGGGGGTGGCGGTGGTCGGACCGTTGCACAGCGGGCTGCCATGAGCCGTGAGCAAGTGAGGTCGCCACCGCCTTTCCCGGCGTCCTGAATGGATACGTGAGCATCGAGGCTCGTACGAGAAGCACAGGAGACTGGAAAGGCATGAACAAGCATACGATAGGTGTGGATATCTCGAAAGCCCATCTGGATGTCCATCGACTGCCCGGCGGCGCCCGGGCGCGTTTTGGGAATGAGGCGAACGGGTTCAAGGCGCTGATCGAGTGGATCGGCGACTCGGTGGACCTGGTGGTGTACGAACCGACCGGGGCGTATCACGGGGAGATTCGCAGGGACGATCGAACGCCGTTGGCTGGCAACGATCGCCCGCAAGACCAAATGCGCACCGAGTTACGCCCTCATCGACCCTCTCAGCCGCTCCAATACGCCTGCCATAGGGCCTTTAAAATTACTATCCTTCGACGCGGTCGCCGCGTCACTCCGGGCGACCCACTGCTTCGTCCGCGCCGACCCGCCCGTAACCCGGATAGAGCTCGATCTCCCGATCGGCTTGCAGGAGCGGCCGGCCGAGAATCATGTCGGCAACCCGCTCCGCGACCATCATTGTCGGTGCGTTCAGGTTCCCATTGGTGATGGTGGGAAATACGGATGAATCGACGACCCTGAGCCTCTCGAGGCCGCGCACCCGGCATTGCGCGTCCACCACGGCCAACTCGTCCCCGGCATCCCCCATCTTGCAGGTACAGGAAGGATGGTAAGCGCTCTCGACGTTATCCCGAACCCACCGGTCGATCTCGCGGTTCGTACCGACACCGGCCCCGGGTTGAATCTCCTCGCCCCGGAAAGGGTCCAATGCCGGTTGCCGCATGATCTCGCGGATCTGGTGGATGCAGTCACGCCAGACACGCGCGTCGTCCCGGTGCGTGAGGTAGTTGAAAAGAATCCGGGGATTCGCATCCACGCTCGCCGAGTCGATGCTGACCTTGCCCCGGCTCCTCGGCTTGTTCGGTCCGACGTGGACCTGGAAACCGTGGCCGTCGAAAGCCTGGGTACCGTCGTAGCGCATTGCTGCGGGCAGGAAGTGAAGCTGAACATCCGGCCATTCCCTTTCCGGGCCGGAGCGGATGAACGCACAGGACTCGAAGTGATTGGTGCTGCCCAATCCGTCCCTGAACAGCAGCCAGCGCAATCCGATCAGCGCCTTGCCGAGGGGATGCAGCGTCCCGTTCAGCGTGATCGGCTCTCGGCACTGGTACTGACAGCAAACCTCGAGGTGATCCTGAAGATTCTCCCCCACACCCGGCCGTTCATGCGCGACCGCAACGCCCGCGTTCTCAAGCACATCCCGCGGCCCGATACCGGATCGCTGCAGCAGGACCGGCGAACCGATGGCGCCGGCCGCCAGGATGACTTCCCTGGCGGCAACGGCCTCAATGCGCCGGTTCACGCGGTGAAAGGCCACTCCTGTTGCGGTACCCCCGTCGAGCATGACCTTGTCGACGTTGGCGCCCGTGATGACGGTCAGGTTACGCCGACTCCTGACAGGCGCCAGGTAGGCCCGGGCGGTCGACGCGCGCACCCCGTCGCTGACGGTCATCTGCATCGGACCGAACCCTTCCTGCTGATACCCGTTGCAGTCACCGGTGCGGGGAAAACCGGCCTGAACCCCCGCTTCGATGAACGCCGGGTAAAGGGGATTGCTCCTGGAGTTGTTGCCGCCGCTCGTACCCACCGGACCGTCGCCGCCGCGCCAGGTATCCGAGCCACCCTGCGAGCTCTCGGAGCGGCGGAAGTAGGGCAGGCAATTGGCATAGTTCCAACCCGACGCGCCAAGAGCCTCCCACTCGTCGAAGTCGCGCCCGTGCCCGCGCACGTATACCATACCGTTGATCGAAGACGAGCCGCCGAGCACCTTGCCCCGCGGGCAGTCGAGACGGCGGCCGCCCAGGCCCGGCTCCGGCTCGGAGACGAAGCCCCAGTTGAACCGCTTGACGTTCATCGCCTCGGAAAATGCCGCCGGCATGTATATGAACAGGCTGTTGTCGCGACCGCCGGCCTCGATGAGGAGTACCCGGTTTTCAGCAACGGCCGAAAGCCTGTTCGCCAGGACGCAACCCGCCGACCCGGCGCCGACGATGATGTAGTCGTAGCTGTATCTCTGCACGGATCACCTTGCAAGTAGCGGATTGTCTGTCGGTACAAGCCTACCGGGCCGCCGGAAACCGGCGGCTAGCCGGTTCTGGCAGGACTTCCCGGGAAGCGTTGCCGCCAGCCGCTCCGGTACGCGTTCAGGGCCGAAGTTGTCGCAGCATCTAGTGCTGGAACCACCTGATAATTACGTATCAGCGCGCCCTTCGGGTGCCAGCATTAGTTGAATCGATGCCTCACGGTCGCTCCAAACCAGCGCGGCGGCCCGAATACCTGAATCGTGTAGAAGCCGAAACCGGTGATGTCGTAACTATAAGTCAATGACCGCTCGTCGGTCAGGTTGTTGACGAAGACGCTCGCGTCCCAGGCGTCCCCGGGGAAGATGTAGGTCAGTTTCGCATCGAGCAACGTATATTCCCCGCCTTCCGTCACTGCCTCGTTGACGACATTGAAATACTGCTTGCCGACGTAGTTCACCGAGGCCTGGGCGGCAAACGCCCCGCCGTTGTCCAGGCTCCACTCCTTTCGGACCACGCCGTTGGCGCTGAAATCCGGCGCCAGCGGCGCCTCCTGGTCGTCGATCACGGTACCGCCGTCCGGCGAGGTACCGTTGACCGTGGTGTCGAGCACACTGATACCGAGCAGAATGTCCCAGCCGTCACCCGGCGAGTAGGCCAGTTCGGCTTCGCCACCCAAGAATTCCGCTTTCGAGTTGATCAGCCGGCTGGTCGTGTCCGCGAAGAAGAACGCCTGGAAATTGTCGTAGTCGTAGTAGAAGACGCTGCCGTTGAGGCGCGCCCTGCCGCCGCCCCAGGTCGTCTTGGCGCCGAGTTCGTAGGCCGTCAGGATCTCCGGGTCGAACCCCACGAAATCGATGTGCGCGGCGTCGAAGCCATCGGTGGGCGTGTTGAAGCCGCCGCCCTTGACGCCCCGGCTGACGCCGAAGTAGACCAGGTCATCCTCCGTGACCCGCCAGTCGATCTGTGCCTTGCCGGAGAATTCCTCGTCTTTGCGGTCAAAGGGATGGGGCGATCCGTCAACCAGGAACCCGGTAAGATCGTAGATGGACGGTTCCGCGGCGAGGAGCGCCTCGCCTTCGGCCCGGAGCGCCGGATCGGTAATCAGGAACGGCGGGCAGAAACCGAAGCTCAGGGGCGAGGCGACATCGCATTCCACCATCTGGTAGACGAAGTCCTTGTCATCACGGGTCCAGCGCAAACCGCCCGTCAAGAGCAGGCTGTCGGTCAGGTTGTAGTCGACCTGGCCGAATACCGAGACGGTGTTGGTTTCGGAATCCCCGGTGAAGCGGGGCAGATAACCGTCGGAAGGAAAGGCGAATGCCCCGGAAAAGTCGTTCTGGATATAAAGGTAGTAGGCACCCGCGATCCATTCCATCGTCTCGCTGGCGCCGCTGATCCGCAACTCCTGCGAGTACTGTTCGATGTCTGCGGTCGCATCGTAGGTCACGACGTTGTATCGGGTGCTGTCGTCCTCTTCCGCATAGACCTTGTCGCTCGACGTGTAGTCGGTGACGCTCACCAACTCGAGAGAATCGCCGATACTCGTTCTGAAAATGCCCGTAAGGTTGAGGGTCTCGCGGTCCACACCGCTATCCGTCCGGTCATAGGCTCCTTCGAGTTCATCGCCCACGCCGTCGTCGACCCGGCCGCCGGCCGCATCGAAGAGCGAGCCCCCGCCGAAGAAGCCGTTGGTTCCCACCGGCTGGTCCGCCGTGAAGGTGCCGCAGTCGGTGTCGCCGGGCTCGCAGAAAACGATTCGCCCATCGGCACGTATTTTCGATGCCGCAGAATGAAAGACGCCGCCCCGGGTGTCGATGTCGGTGTATTGCCCGATCAGGAGCAGCGACGAGCGCTCTCCCATGTCGAAATTGACGAGGCCGCGGACCGATTGGGTATCGTCGGCCCGCAGGTTCGGACCGATGGCGTTCTTGACATAGCCGTCGTCGGTGTTGCTGTAGAACGCGAGCCTGCCCTGCACCGAGTCCGAGAGCGGGCCGCCGAAGGCGCCGATGACCCCGAACTGCTCATACTCCCCGACGGTCAATTCGATGAAGCCGTCCGGTTCGTCCGTGGGCCGCTTGCTGATGAAATGCACCAGCCCGCCCGTGGCGTTGCGCCCGTACAGCGTGCCCTGGGGCCCGCGCAGGATCTCGATGCGCTCCACATCGAAGAAGGGAATGCCGGATGCGCCGGGGGACGAGACATAGGCCTCGTCCCGGTAGAGCGCCACCGGCGCCTCCTGGCCCTCCGCGAAATCAAGTTGGCTCACGCCGCGGATGGAAAAGAGCGCGATGTTCCCCGTATCGCCGGTATTGCTGGTGGTTACCAGCCCCGGCGTCTGCGCCGCCACATCCAGCGAATTGTCCCAGCCGAGCGCCGCGATCTGCGCGTCATTGAAGGCGGTGACCGAGACGCCAACGTCCTGCAGGCTCTGCTCTTTCTTCTGCGCGGTGACGACGATTTCTTCCAGGATCTGGGCATTGAGCCAGCCGGGGAAGGTCCAAACAAGCGCGGCAAATACGGACAGCGCCGCCAAAGTTGAAGGGGCTTTCATCGATCCACTCTCCATACTCTTGGTCGAGTTTTTTATTGAACATCCATTCGATAAAAAAATCCACTAAATTTTGGAAATAATTTTGGAATAAGAGCCCGTTTCCTTGCTGCCCGAGTACAGGGCCCATTTCGCCGCACCATGCGCCTCCGGCCGGGGCGAGATTGGATATCCGAAAGGGGGACGAAAGACGAGTCTGGAGGTGGCGGTCCGGTCCTCCCGCGGCGGCTCGGTCAAGAAGTATCCGTTGCCTCGACACCGCTCAACTGCAGTTCCAGATAGTCAACACATAGTTGCCTGGCCCGCGCGGCATCAATGCCCTCCGCCTGCAGGGCCCCCCTCAGCCAAAGCCCGTCGATCAGCGCCGCCAGCCCTTCGGCGACAAAGCGCGCCCGCTCAACCGGCAACAGCTTCCTGAGCCACCAGCCCAGGTTCGACTGCAGGCGGACCTTGTTGACCCGTTGCAGCCGGGTCAGGGACGGTACGTGGATCGCATGCCCCCAGAATGCGAGCCAGACGACGATCGCCTTGGGGTTCACCTGCTGCTGTGCGAAGTTGCTGTCGATGATGTGCAGGATGCGCGATTTCGCATCGGCGGGATCGATGCCCTCCGGCACCTCCCGGGTGGATAGCTGTTTGATCAGTTGGCGCATGGTCGCTTCGAGCAGCCCTTCCTTGCTGCCGAAATAGTGGCTGGTTATGCCGACGGATACGCCCGCCTTCTCGCTGACCCGGGCGATGGTGGTGCCCGGAAATCCGTACTCGTGAATGCACTCGAAGGCCGCCGCCATCAACTGTGCTTTTCTGATCGGCTCCATGCCGAGTTTGGGCATCTCACAACCTCCCGACGGTTCAGGGGACGGCGTCCGGCGTGACGGCCGAGGACATCCCCTGTCTTCGCCTGAAGACGAGATATCCGACCGCCACATAGAGCGCAATGACGACCAGGCCCACCCACTCGATCTGCAGCGGCGTGAACTGGTACAACAATATCAGTCCGAAAATCACGGTCCAGTGCAGGCCGACGTAGCGCAATCCGCCGAGCTGCTCCACCTTCAGATTCAGGTTGTCCGTGTAGAGCCGTGTCAGCGAGTCGAGCGAGTTGATCACGAAGACGACACCGACGACGATCATGAACATGTTCAGCACACCGCCCACCGCCACCTCGTGGGTGTAGTAGAAATAGATGATCGAAAACCACAGGGCCAGCGGGACCGACGGGAAGATCAGCAGGGAAGCGAGCAACTGCCAGGTGGTCAGGTTCCTCACGAAGCGGGCCACGAACTGGCCGATCATGATGCTCCAGGCGAACCACCAGTACAGATAGAATGCGTGGTGATCGCTGATCGGGGTCACGAAGCGGTGCATATTGGGAAAGTAGTCCCCGAGCTTCCCGAGCGTCGCGCCCATTTCCACCAGGCCCATGCCGCTTGCGAACCACATTGCCACGGCCAGCACACCGAATAGCCCCACCGAGGACACGCTGAGCACCTTCACGTACCGGATGTTGGTGCTCGACAGCACCGCAAGCAGCACGACCGCTGCGACGAGGCCGTATTTGAACAGCGGGGAAATCCCCTCGATATAGGTCGGCAGGTAGAACAGGAACAGGTAGCCTGTGAATGCGCAAGTCCCGATGATGACGGCATTGTTCACCAGCTTGATCCAGGGAATTTCAAACAGCTTCAGGCGCGGCTCGACCACCAGGAAATAGAACGTCGTCACGAAATAGAAGGTCCAGATCAGAAACCCCCAGCTGCCGAAAATCACCGCCAGCGGATTGGCGAACCCATAGGCGGGCTCGGCCTCGTACATCGGGAATTCCGCTAGCGGAAACATGATGAGGCCCACGTCCATGCCGGAAGTGAAGAGAATCGACATGAACGTGAAGAGGGCCACCGGTTCCGTTCCCGACAGGCGCAGCTTTCCGAACAACAAAACGACCGCGATTGAGATCAGTACAACGGCGATCGAAGCCACGGAGATAATGAGATTCATGAGCCGGATTCCCTGCCGAAACCGCTATCGCGCCTGCCCGAAAGACCCGGTCCGACCCGGGGCGGCCTCGCCGAAGAAGCGGACGAGGTACTGAACCTCCGGTAGCCCCTCGCGCATCGCTGCCGCTTCGATGCGCATTTGGACCGGGTAGGAACAACCGGCGGCAATTGGCCAGGTGACTACGACGAATATCGGGTTCGCCCTGGACCTGCCGTGCCTGCCCAGGAATTCCTCAATGAGTTCGATGTATTTCAGAAGCGCCACCGGGTAGCTTTCGCCGATGTTGTACAGACGGTACGCAAGGATAGTACTTTCAAAGGCTCCATGGCAGGCGGGCAGGCGTATCTGGGGGCGCTGAGAAGGGCGGTGAGGGCGTGACTCGTCGCCCTGCAGGGCCTCGACAAGGCGGAGACGGCGGCGCGCCACGGCGCTGAACAGGTCCAGATCTGGCGGCGAGCATACGATATACCCCCTCCCGCCGTGGACCGGGACGACAGCCGGCATCCCCGGCACGACCCCCGTTACCGGCGGCTGGGCGCAGCGCAACTACCGGCCACCGAAACCCTGGCGACCACGTTGGCGCGCGTGCGGCCATGCTGGGAAGAGCATATCGCGCCGCAACTGCGGGCCGGTCGGAATGTGCTGGTGCCGGCCCACGGCAATAGCCTGCGGGCGCTGGTGAAGATGCCGGCTCGCCGCGCTGGTACCGAAGCCTCGCGCACACCTGACCCGGTATCACGGTGTGTTTGCACCGGCGAGCGCGCTGCGTGCTCGCGTCGTTCCCCAACGCCCGGCGAGTTCGGGCGAGCAGCCCGCCGCGAGAACCGAGGTCCAGCGGCATCGCTCAATGACCTGGGCGCAGCGGCTCAAGCGCGTATTTGCCATGGACATCGACACCGGCCGTCGCTGCGGCGGCACGCTGCGGGTGATTGCGAGCATACAGGAGCCTCAGGTCATCGAGCGGATCCTCGAGCACCTCGCCCGGGGCCGGCAGTCGCTCGATCCGGCGCATCCGAGCCGGGCGCCGCCACAAGCTTGCTTGCCAATCCGATCCAACGCGATACGCGCGAAGCAGGCGCTTCCACGGGCGGGTTCGGCCTCGCCCCGCGCCGTGCGCCAGTCGCGTCGGCGTTTCTTGCCACGCCGGGGAGATTCGCAGGGACGATCGAACGCCGTTGGCTGGCAATGATCGCACAAGACCAAATGCGCACCGAGTTACGCCCTCATCGACCCTCTCAGCCGCTCCAATACGCTTGCCATAGGGCCTTTAAAATTACTATCCTTCGCCGCCGGGTGTACAGCCTGCAGTACCGGCACTTGTTCGAGAATCAGCGGGCTGACGGCCTCATTGCGCAAGCGTCCACGGCAGCCGCCGGGGCGCATTCTGAAGCTCAGCGCCAGTTGGTCTCCCATTCGCCGACGAGTTCGGCGACGCGCTCGGGGAATTCGGCAGCGAGATCGCGTGTTTCACCCGGGTCCGCCGCAAGATCGTAGAGTCTCCACGGCGTGGCTTCCGTGCCGCCCGGGAGCGGATCGTTGATAACCTTGAGGTTGCCCTGGATAAGTGCTCCACCCGCCGCTGTATCGACCCAGCCGGCCGAGTCGGTCGGAGGATGCACCTCCGGCGCGTCGCTCAACGCCTCCTGGCTCGATTTCGGATCATCCGGCGAACACGCCTGCAGACCAAGCAGTCCGAGCGCATAAAACGTGCATTTGTATTTCATGTTTTTCATTGCGCGTAGTATAACCTCGGTATATTCATGCTCTCATTGCGAGGGAAGAACGCGTCCGGGATAAAGAGGGAGAAGAAGAATGACCGTGGTAAGGCACGGCAGGTTGCTCGTTCCTGCACTGGTTCTTTCGGCGGTTGCCTGTTCATCGCACGCGCAACAATTCATGCCGGTGACGGATGCGGTTCTCCAGGACCCGCAACCGGCCGACTGGTTGAGATGGCGTCGCGGCAACGGCGCGAGCGGATACAGCCCGCTCGACCAGGTGACCCGCGACAACGTCCAGGAATTGCGCCTTGCCTGGTCCTGGGCGATGGCCAGCGGCAGCGGGCAACCGGAGCCGATCGTGTACCGGGGCGTGATGTACCTGCCGCACACGCATGGGGTGGTTCAAGCCCTGGATTCACGAACGGGCGAGCTCATCTGGGAGTATCGCCGAAGCCTGCCGGAAGGTTTGGGCGATCGCACGACCCGCAATATTGCGATCTACCAGGATAAGATTTTTCTCGCCACCGACGACGCCTATCTGATTGCGCTGGATGCGCGCACGGGGCAGGCGGTATGGGAGGTCGAGACCGGAGACTACAGAGATCGACTCCGATACACGACAGGACCCATTGCCGGCAACGGCAGGATTTTTGCCGGTCAGTCATGCGGCACCGGGACGTCGCGCTCGTGTTTCCTGAGCGCTCATGACGCGGACACGGGCGAGGAGTTGTGGCGCCGGGAGTCGGTAGCCGGACCCGGCGATCCGCCCGAGCACAACGCGACCTGGGGCGAAGTGCCGCACGCGCAACGCCGCAAAGCATCTTTCTGGATGACTGGAAGCTACGATCCGGAACTGGATCTGGTCTACTGGACGACGGCGAGCGCCTCTCCCTATCCGGAGCTTCACAAAGGCACCGGCAGCGGTGAGTTGCTCTACACAAACTCGATTCTGGCCCTGGACGGGGCGTCGGGGGCGATCCGGTGGTTTTTCCAGATGCAGCCTCGTGACAACTTCGACATGGATCACCAGGACAATCCGATTCTGGCCGACGTGGAGATTGACGGCAGCGTTCGCAAGGTCGTTTACGCCCTTGGAAAGCCTGGCGTACTGTGGGCGCTGGATCGGGAGGATGGAGAGTTCCTGTGGCGCCAACAACTCGTGCCCTATCAAAACATCTACGAGGACATCGATCCGGCCAGCGGCGCAATCACCATGAACGAGTCGCTGATACCCAGAGAGATTGGAGAGGCCCCGTTGGTATGCCCGGGAATGCGCGGCGGCAAGCTGTTCCAAACGAATGCCTACAACCCTGCGACGAATGTCCTGTACAACCCGGTGAGCAACTCCTGCTCGATCTTCAAGGTCGTGCCGCTGGACGTAAATGTCTCCGGTGTCGATTACGATCGGATCGAGCATATGCAGGGCTCGAACGGCCAGGTTGGAAGGCTCGTCGCAGTTTCGGCCGTGAGTGGCGAGATTCAGTGGGCATACGAGCAGCGGGCGGCGCTTGGATCGGTGTTGACCACGGCGGGCGGGCTGGTATTCGTAGGGGACCTGCACCGCTACTTCAGAGCCCTCGATGCGGACACGGGCGGCGTACTCTGGGAAACTCCGCTCAGCGGACCGGTTAGCGGCTATCCGATCTCCTATGCTGTAGATGGCAGGCAGTACATAGCGGTGGCCGTCGGCGGCAACTCGCAGGGTACGAGCCACCTCGCGCGTCTTTACCCCGAGCTGAGGGTACCCAACGGGGGTAATGTGCTGATGGTGTTTTTTCTCGGGGATCAGTGAACCCGGTGAAACGAATTGAAAATTGAAATCAAGAATCTATCGGTTGGAAGCGTTCCAGGATTGGTCGTCGTCATGGCGGGTGCGGTCTCCGCCTACGAGGCCTCGCGGGTCAAGAGGCCGAGGTGGCGCGCGAGGAGGCAGAATACTGAGCTGCCGTGGCCTGTACCAGCTACCTATCGCCGCTTGATTATCAATTCGCCACCGACAGGTTCAAATCCTCTCACCCCGACCAACTCCAACACGGCTCTGCCGCGGATATGGTATTGTCGATCCGGGTAACGAGGCGTTCGAATCCATTGGAGAATCAGCCATGCATAGGAGAATTCTTGTTGGCTTAGGAGCAGGCGGGGTTGTGCTTGCGCTCGCGGCACCGCAGATATCAGCCCACCACGGCTGGAGCGGGCAGAATAACAACCAGTTCGAGCTGTCCGGCACGTTGCACAGGGCCGTCAGCCTGTCCGGGCCGCACGCGACGATGCAGATCGAAGACGAGAATGGCCAAGTCTGGGATATCACGATGGCGCCGCCGTCGAGAACCCAGAGATCGGGTCTGACTGAAGAGACCATCCCGGTCGGAGCCCAGGTTTCGATCCGCGGTAATCGCAGCAGCAACATGCAGCGCTACGAGGTCAAGACCGTACGAGTGACCTATGACGGTAAGAGCTACGACGTCTATCCGAACCGTATCTCGTAGTTTCTGAGTCCGCGGCGACCAGCTGTCTGAATTCCTGATGTGGCTCGAGGGCTCTGCCCTCGGTGCCGCCATGCGTGGTATCGGCGTCTGGAGCTACGGCGTCTTCAATCTCGCCCAACTTCTCGGAATCTCAACCTTCAGCTTGAAGGTTCGTCTTTCCTGAAACCTCGGTGCCGATCGATTTCTCATCGAGCCCTGCTTTCGTGGCGGCTCTGGGGGAGCACGGTCTGGAGGCGATCGGTCGGTGGGGCTGCAAGAATCGAGCGATCCGAATAATATGCGGTTCTTGGGGCCGTAGGCATCAGGATCACGGTAAGATATAGATCTCATAAGAAGACTGACGTGGAGGGGAATATGTCAGAATTTCGAATTCTTGTATCCATCCTGGTTTTATCTGCTGCGGTCGCTCCCATGGCGGCAGCGCAGCACGGTATGCCGGGGGGGATTCCGATGAGCTTCTTCGTCACCAGTGAGCCGATTGGAGATGGCGGTAACCTGGGCGGACTGGAAGGGGCCGATGCACACTGCCAAAATCTGGCTACGGCCGTTGGTGCGGGGGGCCTGGTGTGGCGGGCCTACCTCAGTACGCAGGATCGGCCCGGCAAGCCCGCTATCAACGCGCGTGATCGTATTGGCGCGGGGCCTTGGCACAACTATGACGGAGTAATGATCGCCAGTAGTGTTGCTCATCTGCATGGAGACACTCTGGAGCTTGCCCGAATGGGCAACAACCTGCATAAACAGACGGGGCTCACTGAGAAGGGGGCGATTGTGCCGGGCCTGTATGACTTTCTCGATCCCAGGGATAATGATTGGGAGTACGTCAAGACAACGCCTTATTCCAATCGTCACGAAGTGATAACGGGCTCTCAGCCGGATGGCCGGGCATACCCCCCGGATATCGATTACACCTGCGACAACTGGACGAGCAACGCGGACCCTGACACTGAGTTGGGAGTGCCTGGACTTTATGGTGGGCCAGGCAGGCCGAACGTGCAGATCGGGTTTCCCGACCGGGAAGGCGGCGGTAACGGTTCCTGGAATTCATCGCATGGTACTCGCGGGTGCAGCCAACCGGCGTTGCCGAGAACACACGGTATCGGTCAGTTCTACTGCTTCGCCGTGACCGGAGAAAACCAATGAAAAGAATAGGATTGCTCGTCGTTCTGCTGGCCCCTCTATTCGGCTCGGACACGGTATTCGCTCAGGGTATGGGCATTCACGCGCTACGGATTTTCATCCCGTCCGAACTCATGTCGTTCTTCGTTACCAGCGAGCCGATTGGGAATGGAGGGAACCTGGGTGGCCTGGAAGGAGCGGACGCACACTGCCAGAGGTTGGCAACGAATGCCGGTGCAGGCCATCGTACGTGGCGAGCCTATCTCAGTACGCAGGTCCGGCCCGGTCAGCCGGCCATCAACGCACGCGATCGCATCGGGGACGGTCCCTGGTACCACGCCAGGGGCGTTCTCCGCCGACAGATAAAAACATCCGAGATTCACGGCGACACCCTGATTGAAGCCCAGCGCGGCGCAAACATGTTCAAGGCATTTGCGCTTACCGAGAAAGGCGATGAAATAAACGGTGTCGGTGACCCGATGCCGAATCTGCACGATATGTTGACGGGTACTCAGCCGGATGGCCGGGCCTTTACCGGAAGTGAGGACCGGACCTGTAATAACTGGACCAGTAACGACGAAGGTGCTGCTCAAGTCGGTCATTCCGACCGCATTGGTCACGGTAACCAGTCATGGAATTCCTCCCATGCCACAACGGGTTGTAGCCAGGAGGACTTTGCGAGCTGGAATGGCGCCGGGCTGTTCTACTGTTTCGCGGTGGATTGAATTTGCTCCAGTCCTCCGGCGGATAACGGCAGGGGGCTATTGCAACGCAAGGCATAGCCTCCTGAATAACCGTGTTGTGAGAGGGGAGTCTGGATGAACACGAAAAACCTGGCGCGGAGCGCGTTACTTTTGGGTACCGCCGTGTCTGCGGTCTCCGGCACGGCGTTGTCGCACCACTCCCATGCAATGTTTGATCACAGTCGGATCTCATCGATCACGGGAACGGTGACGGAGTATTCTTTCCGCAATCCGCATGTGTTTTTATACGTCGACGTCGAGAAAGAAAACGGCGCAACGGTGAATTACTGGGTCGAGATGTCAAACCTCCCGAACATGATCCGGCGTGGCATCGGGTTCAAGACATTCCAGCCCGGCGACGTGATCACGGTGAGCCTATGGCCGCTGAAGGATGGTCGGCCGGGCGGCAACTACATCACCGTCGTAGCCGCCGACGGGAAGACCTACGGGGGTAGCCAGCAGTCCACCGAGCTCGCCGAGGGCTTCGGAGTCTCAGGCGAAGTCGTCGAATGAACATTGCGATCGCCCTGCTGCTTATAGGCCTGTCTCTTTCGGCCCCGGTTGCCGCACAATCCATTTTCACGACGGAGGACTTTCGCCAGGACCGCGAGCATTGGACCGACCCGGCTTATTACAATTACAACTCAGTCGATGAAATGAGGGAAATGGACCGTGCCAGCGTCTACGGCCTGGAAGGCACGGGTCAGGTGGGTGCCGCGGATCTCGCGAGCCCGTATCCCTACACGAGCGCCTGGGAGCACTATCAGGCGTGGCTCGAGGAGGCCGACGGCGGCACGCAACACACGAGGGTGACGATTCCCGACTGGCGAGGGCGTTTTACCGGTGGAGGCGATCGAATGACCGGCGGGCCGAATCCGGCGAGCTCGGTCATACCCATGCTCACGCCGAGGTATCAGGAGTATTTCGTCCAGGATATGTGGTCGTGGGCTCAGGGGCGTAGCTGGGGCGCGAACGCCTTCTGCCTTCCCGGCGGCTTCATGACGGCGGTCAGGGATGCCGAGGAGTTCATCGCCACACCCGAGAGGGCCTGGATACTGGGTGCGGGCAATAACAGAAACTACATTCGCTGGATTTATACCGACGACAGCGGCCACAGCGCCGAAGATTACCAATACCCCAAATGGCACGGGGAATCCATCGGCTTCTGGGACGGTGACGCGTTGGTGGTGCATACCAACCAGATTCGGGGATGGAAGGGCGGTCTGACCGAATTCACGGATAACCTCGAAACCGTCGAGCGTTACCGGCGGGTGGGCGATACCATCGAGGGTGAGATCACGTTCTACGATTCCGAGGTCTATGTGCGGCCTGTCTACTCGAAGCTCATCTACGAACTCGAGACCGACACTCGCCCAGAGCTTCGGCCGCTCTACAACAGCTGTTCCGATACCAATGGACCCTCGCCCAAGGTCTTCCTGGACGAGCGGGGTATCCTCAACGAGCGTTTACCCGGCGACCCCCTCTATTGGGATGCGACGGACCCCCGCCCGTGGGGCACCTTCCTGGACACCAGTGAAGAAAGGTTCAAACGGTACCGCGAGAGCCTGGAAGCCGCCGGAGCAGGAGAGGGCGGTTGAGCCGAGCCGCGCCGGCGGCCTGCATCGCAGAAGAAATCCGAAGTGGAGGGGAACATGTCAAAACTCCGAATTCTTATATCCATCTTTTCCGCGGTGGTTTCTCACATGGCGGCCGCGCAGCACGGGATGCCGGGGGGATTCCAATGTCCTTCTTCGTAACCAGTGAGCCGATTGAAGATGGTGGTAACCTGGGCGGATTGGAAGGAGCCGACGCACACTGCCAAAACCTGGCTACGGCCGTCGGTGCGGGGGATCTGGTGTGGCGGGCCTACCTCAGTACGCAAGATCGGCGGGGCGCAGCCGGTAGCGGATAACATTGCCTTCGTGCAGCCCTTCGAATTCCTGAGCGATATAGTTCACCACCTGCTCACGATCTTCCTCGGGGATGCCAGCCTTCTCCGCCATCGCAATCGCCTCATAGCGCCGGAATTCTTTCCATTCCAGTACGGCCTGGCGTACCGTCTCGCGCACGAAGTCCCTGTAGGCAAGTGCTGCCTTTTCCGGTGTCTCCACTTCGGCTCGTAACGCGCGATAGTTCTGCGCTGAAGCCATATAGGCATCTACAAAAATCTCGCGCAGCAGCGCGACATTATTGAGTTCATATATGCCGATCAGTCCGTCGATATAGCCGCCGTCATCCATTGTTAGAAATGACATTGGCGCAAGGTCTGCCTTGAGCAGCGGTGCGTTTGAAGCAACGCGAGACGTGCGCTTGTTAATGTCATCAAACGCCTGAAGATAGGGGATATGCACGAGCAGAAAGAACGATTGCTCGAATGGATCGGTGATTTCTGCCGCCTTCGCGATCAGAATGTAAAACTCTTCCTCGATCTGGTACTGGTCTTCAAGCGGCTGGTAACTCGAATGACCGATGCCAGCGGGCAGGCGGCGCAGCCGCCCCGCCATGGCCGGATCAATCAGCAGGCCGTCGGCCAGAAGCGCATGGATGTTGCAGATATCGCCTCGGCTGATGGTGATGTCGCTGAGGTTATCGACTACATATTGGATTGCCTCCTTGTGGTTCAGGATCATCACCGCTTCCTTGCGATTTTTCCCGGTCGCCTCTTCCCCGAAGCGGATCAGCCGCTCGGTCTCCAGGATGTTATAGGTGTTACCTTCCATCCGTGAGGATGCCCACGACAGATCCACCAGCAGCCGTTCAAGGATGCGGCGTGCATATGTGCCCGCCGGCGTCGGGCCTCCGGCTGGCGTACCGGCTTCATGTAAGCGTTGGCGGTCCGCTTCTGCAAGATAAAAGGTCTTGCCGGGCACATAGCGGTCGAGGAATTCCTTGTTGTAGCCGACCGGTTTGCGGTGGTTGTAGGGCGTTTGCAGATGAGAGCGGACAACGTCCGCCCCAGCAAGGCTATAGCCGGTTGCCGGGCCCTTGCCGGAGACTTCAAGCCTCCCCTCATCGACCAGCCGCTTGAGTGCACGCCAGACTGTCGTCTCGCTGACATTGCGCGCAACATGGCGCCGGATTTCTTCCCGGCCCGCGCCGGGATGAGCCGCGATATAGTTTAGAATGGCTTGGTCCGAGCGTTTCATGAAACGATCCGATTCCTATAATGAAACGATTATCATACTAAAATAGAAGGGAATATCTTTATCGTCAAGGATTCGTTGCAGGAAAAATGCAATGATAGGCGCGGACGGCGTTCTGCAACGATTTCCCCGCTCCGCAGAGCATCCATGCACTCGTCATGTCAGCACCAGGCACGCCACAATGAGCTTGGACTCTCACTTTTCAGGTAGAGTCGATGTGGCGGCAGGTCAATGTCATTGGTGAGAACGTAGGCGCCGAACTGACCGTCCGAACCCCAGCGATAAACGTGCTCTGAAATCTGCTCGATTGTCCGGTCTCCGCGAAGAACGCGCTCCGGTTGCAGCCAGGAGGACTTTGCGAGCTGGAACGGCGCCGGGTTGTTGTACGCACGTCTATTCCTCCGTGGTATTGATAAACAGCGGATGCATCGAAAGGTCGGCGATTTTCCAGCCCTCCTCAGTCAACTCGCACCGGATCCGGTATTCGCTGTACTCCACCTCGCCCCCAGGATGGCCAAGTTGAATGGGCTCATCTCCGACCTCAACAGGTCTATCGCCACTCAGAACGAAACCGTACACGGTTCCCGCGACGGTCCACTCGTCGACTGGATCAATCCGCGCGGACGTGAAGATCGTCATATTGGCGTTGGGCTCCCGTAACGTGATTCGCTCGCGCATGGCCTTGAGCATCTTCCGGGTTTCCAGAATAGTGCGAATGGGGATCTCAGTTTAGTACGCGCCACACCCTGTTGCGGGTCCGGTAAGGCGGCAACCGCTACTTTCCTCAATCGACGGTCACGATGCAGTCAAAGCCTGCGTCCATCCACGATCCGGCGAAGTCGAGCCGCACATAGTCATTCAGGGCTGCGGTCAACTCGACCTCAAAACCGCTAATCGTCGAGTCCCCGAGGTTTTCCGTGGCACTGCCGATGACGTTGAGTTGAACCCCGCGGGGTGCGGCGGTGAGCTGCATGTCGGTGTATTCATTCGTGTACGCGGCAGCGTTGAGTCGTAACCGATTGTCCAGAAGATCCGCCTTCAGACCGATCTCGAACGTCTCCGCGAACTCCGGGTCATACTCGGGCAGCGGAGAAACGAATGCGTTGATTCTCGAGGGGAAGCCGCCAGAACGAAACCCTTCCGAATAAGTCGCGTAGGCGAACACATTGTCACTGACGTCGTATCCGAGGCTGGCCAAGGGTGTAGTCTCATCCGTACGGCGTACACCGCCGGTCAAGTGCCACGCCGCGGCTGGTTTTCGTGTCGAAAAAAATATCGTCGTCCATTCCCAAATTCGACCGCCAAACCGTCTATGTAGGTAATGTAACCACAATCGGCCCCAAGCCGTCTGCATAGGTACTGCACCAGGAGTCAGCACACATGAACGAGAAAGACAGCAATAAGCTCAATTCCCAGGCTTCCACTATTCTGGCGGTTTGCGTAATGCTGCTTCCAGGTGCCCAGGCTTTCGCCCAAGGCGAATCCGATGCGCTTGCGCTTGAGGAAATCGTGGTGACGTCTCGTCGGGTGGAGGAGAGTTTGCAGGACGTACCACTGGCGGTCAGCGCCTTTACCGGCGTTGAACTTCAATCGCGGGGGGCGTTGGACCTGAGGGACGTTGGGGCGATGGTGCCGAGCGTGGAGATCCAGGGGTCCTCGAACTTATCGGGTCTTAGCGCCGCGCCGGTGATGTTCATCCGGGGCATTGGTCAGGATGACTTCACCATCGTATCCGATCCGGCCGTGGGCATCACTCTCGACGGTGTTTATTTGGGGCGTGGTATTGGCAGCCTTCTTGAGTTGTCCGATGTCGAACGGGTAGAGGTGGCGCGAGGCCCGCAGGGGACCCTGTTCGGTCGCAACTCCATTGGTGGCGCCATCAGTGTGGTGAGCAAGAAGCCCGAGGCGGAGTTTGGCTCGGACTTGAGCGTGACGCTAGGGCAGGATGAGCGCGAAGAGCTACAGGCGATGGTCAATATTCCACTTTCCGACACGGTGTACAGTCGATTCTCGTTTTTGCACCGTGATCGTGCGGGCTATGTCAGGGCGACGCAGTATGACGATTTATTTACGGGCTCGGAGGGAGTGGATGGAATTCGCGGTCAGATCAGCTTTTTGCCTTCGGATTCCCTGCGTCTGGATTTAGCAACGGATTACACGCAGAAACGAGAAACGCCAGCCGCGCAGACGCTGTTCCTGTCGGGTGGCCCCGGACCGAACTGGACGGGAATGGGTAATCCTGTGAGAGACCATTTAGCTTTCAATCGGAATCTTGGCGGCTGGCCTGAATTGAGCAGCAACCCGGCGCTGTGCGGGTCCGTGACGTTAGCTGAAATCGTAGCGGGTGCCTTCCCGCCCAATGATCCGGCCTGTGCGGGTCCCTATTGGATATCCAATGGTTACGAGAACAACAGTGTCTGGACGGATCCGGCGGGTAACCGCATCGTGCCGGAGAACGAGGTGGATGTGCGGGGTCTTAGTGCGACGCTCACATGGGATGTCGGTCCTGGGACACTGAAGTCAATTCTTTCCACTCGCAAGATGGAGGCCGCCTTTGCACAAGACAATGATATGACCCCCTTTTCGCTGGTGTATATCGCTGTTCCAGAGCAAAGCAGCGATCAGGATACTGTGGAGCTTCAGTACACCACCGGGCTGGCCAATGACCGGGTGAGCTTGACGGCGGGGATCTACGTGTTCGATGAAACCGCCTTTCAGTTTACCCAGGTAACTCGAGGGAGAGCTGCCCAGCGGGAGGCGGTCGGTACTCCCTTGCAGATGGCTCGAGTGGACGGATTTCATTATAACGACTATGACGCAACCATCGAGAACGACTCCGACGCGTTTTATGTGTCGGTGAATTGGGACATTACGGATCAGTGGCATCTGACGGTGGGTGCTCGCCGCACCGAAGAGACCAAGGCTTACAGTAGATTGTTGACTTGGCCCGGCAATGGGGAGACGCGACTTACCGAGGCTACTTTGAAGGCCACCGAGACGTCACCGATGTTCAGTCTTGGGTACGATGTGAGCGATAACGTGTTTGTCTATGGTACCTATTCCGAAGGTTTTCGCTCAGGCGGCTTTCCCGCCCGGGGGGCCGCCCTGAACATCACGCCGATACCGGGGTTTGACCCTGAGTTCGCCGAGACTTTCGAGGTGGGTTTGAAGTCGGATTTTTGGGATGGCCGTGCACGGTTGAATGTGGCTGCCTATACGAACTCCTACACCGATATGCAGCTCTCAGGGACCCCCCTCGGTATTCCACTTGGTGCATCGGCGGGGAGTTCTATTGAGAACCTCGGTGACTCCACGATCAACGGACTGGAAGTGGAGCTTACAGCGCAGGTTACAGACAATCTGCGTCTCGAGTTCGCAGGGGCCTCGATGGATGCGGGCTTCGATTGTTTGGTGATAGTCGATGTCACCTTCAATCGAGTGGGCTGTAGCCCCGAGCAGATAGTGAGCGCCGGGGATAGCACCTACACGATTGATAGCCCGTTACCTCGCACTCCGGACCTCAGCTACATCCTCGGCGCTACCTACAACGTGCCGCTGCCTAACGGCGGGGAGCTTTCGGGGCGGGTTGACTACAAGTACATGGATGATTACGCGTTTACGGCGGCGCCGAAGCCCCAGGAGCTCGGCGCCGGCTATGAATTCGTCAATGCCCGCCTGACCTACGCGCCACCGGATGATCCCTGGTCGATTACCGTTGGCGCCACAAACCTGACGGATCAGCACTACATCACGGGTATCATTCACGGTGGATTGAATACCAAGGTTGCCGTCGCCCGTCCACGACACATGTACGCGAGTTTTGCTTACAGATTCGGCTCAAGTGCACGGTAAGGGTCGCTGGACCCATAGTCTTGGATTCCAGGCGGTGAGGAGAGATTCCGAAGGGGTGCGCAATGAAGAAGCGATCGATATGCGTTCTTCTTGTCGCGGCAATTGAAGGGAGGACGGTAAGATGAGAGCATCAATAGTCGGCGCGATTCTTGTGGGCGCTATCGGCCATTGGACCGCGTTCGCGCAGGCGCCCGGTACACAAGCCGCAGAGTCTGAAGTGGATTTATCCGGTACCTACGTACGCGGCGGTCCTGTAGATGTGCCCAGCTATACAGAACCCGAAGTCTATCCATTCACAGCAGAGGGAGAGCGAAGATACGGTGCCTACGCCGACCCCCGGCGAGTCGACGACTGCTCGGTGCCGGGTTTCCCTGCGTACCTGTTGTTGGGCTATCCGATGCAAATCGATCACGAGGACGGAAGCATTGTGATGCGCTCTGAATCCGGGAATAGTACCCGGTCCATCCACATGGACGGTGCCCTGCCACCAGCGGAACAAGCTCATACCGAAACTGGCTATTCCACCGGGCATTGGGAGGGAACCACGCTCAGGATCGAGACGACCCACCTCCTTGAGGGATTCATTACCAATCGGGGTTATCCGATGAGCCGGGAGGCACGCGTCACAGAGCGCTATTGGCGCAACCCGGGAGAGAAGGATCTGGAACTGGAGCTCGTGGTCGAAGACCCGGTGAACTATACGCAGACCGTAACCCTCGCAAGGGAGTTTGTCTGGTCGGCGGATGAGCAGCTTCGTCCATGGGACTGCGTCAGCCTGGGACAGCGGGACACCGTGCCCGACCTGGATGAGGTCGCGCGCATGTTGGAAGAACTATAGCGTCCGACCTGTTCACCAGGACGCAGAAGGGGTGGTGTTATGAAGAGAGCGATGAGCGTTTTTCCGGTGGCGGCAATGGCGCTTGCCGCCGGAACTGTCGGGGCGGCGGACAATGTGCTGACGCCTGAGGAAGAGGCGGAGGGCTGGATCCTGCTATTCGATGGCCAGTCCATGAATGGCTGGACTGTCCGGGGCGACCCTGAGTGGGAAGTCGTGGACGGGACCATCCGCGGGTACCGGAGCAGTGGTAGTTTCGCCATGTCCACGGAGGAGAGCTTTGCCGACTTTCATCTCAAGGTGGATTTTTGGATCTCAGAGACAGCCAATAGCGAGATCCTTTTTCGCGGGCCGGCGGAAGGCCCTCTCAGCCCGGGCAACGCCTATGGGGCCAATATCGATGACAACCACGAGCACTTCATTACCGGTGGTCTGACCTTTATCCAGAACGCGGACGCAGTTGTAAAGACGATCGGTCAGTGGAGTACGTTTGAAGTTATCGCCGATGGCCAACACATCGTGACGATAGTCAACGGTATCAAAACGATCGACATTGTGGACGATCGTTACAGCTCCGGCGTGATAGGCGTGCAGTATGCCTTGTCCAGGTCTGGGGAGCTCAAGTTTCGCAACATCAAGCTGCGGCGCCTGTAGCAGTTTCTGGCGCTATGTGGGCTCTCTTCAGTCATCTCTAGCGTTCGGAACGGAAGGAGATTCGACAATGAAAATGAGCGTTCGGCGATGTCATGGGGGCTTCCGATCGACGAGCGAGTTTATCGCTTTTATGCTCCTGGGCGCGGCCGCAGTCTGGCCGCAGCTCGCATCTGCGCACCATTCCTTCTATTACGTGCTTGCAGCGGACGGGGAGCAAACCCTCCAGGTTGTCGAGGGCACTGCCAGGGTCTTGAGAATACTTAACCCTCACGGGGCCATAGTCGTTGATGGCACGAATGAGAGTGGTGCTAGCGAGGGTTGGCTGATCGAACTCAACCCGGCGTCTCAAATCGCTCGCGACGGTTGGAGCGACGATATGCTCAGTCCCGGGGACCAGGTGACGGTTGCGATTTACCCATCCCGCACACCGAGTCGTGCCCGACTTCGAGCCATGTTGATCCATGGAAAGGTCGAAGGGGAGGCCGCACAATTGTTTGTCGCCTACGGGATCCGGGGCGATACTCCGGTCATGCGCCGACTACGAGAGCGGCTGCCAGTCTGCGGGGTCATCGACGCAAGTTACAACGGAACTGAGTGCTTTAATGTGGACAGTGAGGCGTTGAGCGCGCTCGAGGAAGAATTCCCCGGTCACATGGGATATGTGATGCCATGAGACGAGTGGTAGTCTGGCGGAGATGACAAGGGATACAAGACAGGCAGGTACTCCCTTGAGGGCCGTGAGGGCAGCCGTTCGCGATACCTCTGGCGAATCCGATGTGGTGCGGGATCTTCTTGGCGTCGGGGCAAGGCGTGCCAACGTTCGCCCGGAAAACGAAAAGGCTATCGCAGCTACCGCGCGAAGGGCGGAGTTGCGGCGCCTGTTCGAACGGCATAACGAAGCTCTAGTCAGACGTATCGCCACGAAACTTGGCTCGCGGAACGAGGCGAAGGATGTCGCCCAGGAAGCGTTTGCCCGGATACTCGGACTCGATGACACTCGGGTAGTGAATCATTTGCGGGCCTACCTGTTCAAGACGGCGAATAATATCGCCGTCGATCGGCTTCGCGAGCGAACACGCCGCTCAGGCCAACTCGACATCGATCCCGATGACATTGTTTTCGAGTCGGAAGATTCCCGGGTCGAACAGGCAGTCGATGCTGTACAGCGATTGGAACTCATCGGGCGGTCGCTCGCCGAGCTGCCTCCGAAGTGTCGAATGGCCTTCCTGTCGTTCAAAATCGAGGGCCGGAGTTACGCGGAGATAGCAAGTCAACTTGGTGTTTCGGAGAGCATGATCCGTAAGTATGTCTTGCGGGGCTTGCGTCATTGCCGTACGCGCCTGATGGAGCAGTCCGCCACTGGATTTGGAGAGGTACGATCTTGAAGGGACAATGCGGAAGCCAGGACGGCAGCAAGGAGCGGGAGCGGTTCGATGAAGCCGCGGCGCTGTTGTTGCGGTTGCATGAGTCGGACTCCGGCCTGACTGAACTGGAAGACTTCGAGTCTTGGCGGCGGCGCTCGCCTGAACATCGCGCCGTGGCGGGAGAGGTTGAGCAGCTATGGTCCGACATAGGTCACGTGCGGAATCTACCGTGGCCGACCGAGGCAGAGCTTGCAAGCGACCGGGAATACGATCGGGAGAGTCGCGGAGGGAAGCGGCTTGTACCTGGACAATCCTGGCTGACGCGCCCCCTGGTTGCAGGAGGAGCAATCGCCGCGTCGGTTCTTGTGATTCTTGCGACGATCTTCACGTATCTGTCGTCCGCGGCAACCTTTGAGACCGGAATCGGAGAGCACAGACTCATCCATCTCGCCGACGGATCGGAGGTGATGTTGGGCGGGAAGTCGCGGGTGCGTGTGTCGTTCAACGAGAATCAACGCCTTGTATTTATGGATATCGGTGAAGGGCTTTTCACCGTAGCGGAAGATGCAGAAAGACCATTTAACGTCGATACCGGGGACGTAAATGTACGAGCCGTCGGCACCGCCTTTAATATACGCAACGGCCCGCAGCGAGTTGTGGTGTCTGTTGTTGAGGGTAGTGTACGCGTAAGCGGCTTGAATTCGTTGGGGGATGAAACGCTCCCCCTGGTATCTGATGGGGCGGTCTCAAGTGGCACGGCGCCACTCGCCGTGAATCGAGAGCTCGCCACGGGAGAGCAGGTAGTCATTGGGAAAAATGATGACTTCGCCAAGGTTGAAGTTACTGATATGGGTAATGCGATTGCTTGGCGGGACGGCCGTTTTGTCTTCTCCGGGGAACCGTTGGCGTCAGTTGTTGCTGAGCTCAATCGATACTCGGTGTCCCAAATCGAGATCGCCGACGAGGAACTCGCCGAATTGATGTTCTCCGGCACGGTGCTGCGTGGTCACATCGATGATTGGTTGGAAGGCCTTGAACAGGCCTTCCCAGTCCGTCTGGATCGGGCGGACCAGACGCGTGTCATTATCCGAGCGTCCAATCGACCGACTCCAGGACGCTGAGATCCAGATAGTCGCTGCCTGCTTCAACACCTCCATACTTGCGATTTGCCGAGAATCTCTTGTGCTAGAGTTCCTCTCAACAGCCGGGGATACGGGGGAAGAGCGTGCTTCAGCGACCGGTAATGACGAAACTGCCTATCAACTCTCGGCCCGATCTCGATCGAGAGGTCACGAATGGGAGGCAGTCGGCACCGCCGTGCAGATGGTTCGAGTGGACGGATTTCATTATAACGACCAGATTATGAACATCGAGAACGACGCCGACGCGATTTATGCGTCGGTGAATGTGGCTGCCTATACGAACTCCTACACCGATATGCAGCTCTCGGGTACCCCCCTGGGTGTTCAATTGGTGTCACGGGTATCATTCACGGTGGACTGAACACCAAAGTCGCCGTCGCCCGTCCGCGCCATGTCTATGCCAGTTTCGATTATCGATTTGGCCCGGACGCGGGTTTAGGGTTCGGGACCTACTCGTTTGCTAACTGAACTGCGAGTCACAGCAGCGATCGAGTATCGGAATACATTCAAACTAACCGATCAAGGCTGGACAATAGCGCGGCACCGCAACGAGCTGGTATTCAGCAATTTATCGGACCCATAGCGGTTTCAAAGCGCAGAACTGCGGTAGCATCGGTAGAAATCGCACTAATCAACGGCAAGATTCTGACCGTCGATGACGACTTCTCGATTGCCCAGGCCGTCGGGATCACGGGCGACCGGATGAGCGATATCAGTGTTCAGGATCTGTTGGCCGATTTCGAGATACTCAACGAGACCGTGCCGCTGGCGCCTCTGCGCTGGTCCCTCGCGCACTACCAGCCGTTCATTAGCCTGGGCTGGGCAGTCAGCGGGCTGAATCTTGCAGGGAATCCGGTATTGACCATGACAGGTGGACGGGTGGTATTCGACGCACTGCGCTAGACGCTGGTTTTCGCAAACTCGGATGCCAGCGCTCGTTCAGCCTGACTGATCTTTGTCTTGAAGCTCCAGCAGCTTTCACCTGGACTGTCGCGGTGGGCTTCACCAGACTCTCTCCGCACAATGAGCTTGGACTCTCATTTTTCAGGTAGAGTCGATATGGGCGGCAGGTCAATGCCTTTGATTCATTAATAGCGCGCGTGGTTGGAATAATGATGAATAACATGAATCTCGGCCAAACGGTTACGTTTCTCGCCTGTTCATGTCTGGTCATACTCCCTCTGGTCAAACCGAACGCACAAACGGCGCCGGAATACGAGCCCATGGATCGAATTCCGCAGGTCGTTGAATTGCCGGATCCCTGTGACAACCCGACCACGCGGAGGTGGGGTCCCGAAGACGAATTGGGAAATCTGAACTTTCTCACTTCAGAGCAAGTGGAGAAAAATCTCAGCCTCATTCAATTGGGTACAGTCTACGATCTCGCGCATACGATGGTGCCTGGGCAGATGGGTTTTGCGGCGTGGCTTGACTACAAGATCAACCTGGGCGACCGGCCTGGCGGTGGCGCTGCCCAAACGATATTCAATGTCGAGGAGACACTGGGCGAGAGCACATTCAACAGGCGTCATGCAGGTTTGTTGCACGCCTCTGTCGGCACGCAATTCGATGGTTTCAACCACGCTACCCAGGGGGGCATCACGTACAACTGCTTTGATACTCGGGACCCGGCGTCTCATCTCCTGCCGGAGGGCGATCCTGGCGATCTGCCCAGTGGAGATCCCGATGATGACTACTTCTTCCGCGGTCATTCGCGAGGTGGAATCGAGAACGTGGGAACAGTTACTGCGCGCGCTATCCTGATCGACATTGGTCAACTGCTGCGCGAGAGAGAAGCGGCGGCCGACCGTGACCCGGATCAGTTCCCGCCCACGAACTACGAGTTCAGCCCGGAGGAGATCGAGCAGGCTTTGATCCGGCAGGGCATGACCATCAATGATATTCAGCCCGGTGACGCGCTACTGTTTCGTACCGGTTGGGCGGCCCGGTACTGGACATCCAACCCAGCCGACCCTCGAAACGAGATACTCAGGTACTTCAACGGCGGTCAGGAAGAGTTTCGGCCTGCCGGCCCCGGCCTGGGATTGCGCGCAGTGCAATGGACAATTAACCGCAGTCCCGTACTGGTGGGCGCCGACAACACGAGTGTAGAGAGCAACCCTCTGGAATCACAGGGCCGCTCATGGGAAAACCCCGGCCATTTGAGCTGGTTCAGCAGCGGAATCTATCTGCTCGAGAATCTCGACCTGGAGGAGTTGGCGGCAGATTGCGAAACGGAGAGAGCCTCCAACCTGACGCAATATGGACAACCGACCGGGCCGAACGCCGAGCAGCCTTGCTACGTTTTCACCCTGATGGTTCAAACGATTCCAATCAGGGGTTTCACCGGTTCGACCGTGGCGCCTGCCGCCATTCGCTAACCGTCTTTCCCACCAGGCAGGACAACAAGGCCGCACCTGCACCGGTTACCAGCGCCTGGACGGTGACAGAACCGGATATCCCGGGATGCACGAAGAAATCGACAACAGTGGTTGTGAGCCCCAACAGAACCGCGGCGATCCAGCGCTTCCTGGTCTTGGCGATCAGGAGCGCGATCGACGCCAGGGCGCCGGCTGCGAACCCGGTCTCCGAAGCAATGATCCAGTGACTGAGAGTGACAGCCAATAGATTCCCCTGCAGCATCGTGACCAGGCAGGCGGCCGTCGATTCTGCAATATTCTCGACGAAGGGAATGATTTTTTTTGAGGCCGCGATTGTCATGCGATTGTCATGCGATAGTCAGGTCATACCCAATACGGACGATCTGAACAATGGCGCCGACAACCGCGTCTTTGCAAACATCACTTCGTGCGATTCAATTGGTCCGGCATTGCCTCGAATCGCGAATGCACTCGGTTGCTTCGTAGTGCTTGATATTCACGTTGGGCTCACGATAGCGGTACAGGTAGTCCCACATCGAAACGATGTTGTGCTCAAGAAAGAGGTCAATGCCGTTGTAATCGCCGAATGACTCGCGAATCGACGCATCGGCCAGAACTTCTATCTCGGCAAGGGTACGACCGTCGCGCATATGCCCCAGGATCGTC
Organism: Candidatus Rariloculaceae bacterium; assembly: GCA_965237785.1. GTDB lineage: Bacteria > Pseudomonadota > Gammaproteobacteria > Steroidobacterales > Rariloculaceae > UBA6522. The sequence continues at coordinate 1,498,691 of OZ250159.1, read as the reverse complement.
TCTTTCAACGCCTGCAAGTACTCGTAGTAGTCGAGAAACGCGTCCTGCGTCGTGACAGGTCCGTGGCCCGGCAGCACGATATCCACATCTTCCAGATTGGCCAGCGTGCGCATCACCGTAAGCTGATTGTTGACGTCCATGTCGCGGAAGTCGGGGAACAGATTTCGGCCCTTGGCAGAGTCGACCGCGATCAGTACACGCTCTTCCGGAATGTGTATCTGGATCAGGTTGTCGCTGTGCGTCGGCCCGAAATATAAGAGCTCGAGGCGAACCCCGCCCAACTGTAGAACCATATTCTCCTCGAACGTGATATCGGGAATCGCCGAGTTGCGGTTCTCGTCCACGAGGTGAGGAACGATATTCTTGTGTGCCACGGTGATGGCGGTGTCGCTGTATTCGCCCGAGTGGCAGGTGTGATCCTGATGATCGTGGCTCAGGATCACGTATCGAATCGGGACGTCGTAGCGGCTCGCCAACTGCTCTTTCAGCCATTCGGCCGTGCCGGAGAGACAATAGTGGCCGTCGACCACGATTATCCCTTCGTCGGTGAGAACGTAGGCGCCGAACTGACCGTCCGAACCCCACCGATAAACGTGCTCCGAAATCTGATCGATGGTTCGGTCACCGCGAAAAACACGCTCCGGTTCCTGTGCGCTCGACGTCGATACGACGAATGGTGCGAGCGCAACGATCCAGATGGCAACGAAACTCATTCTTTTCACTTTGCTCTCCCGCTGGCAGTCATGCCTGTACCCATTCCAGGTAGTTGGACTGTCAATGATACGCCAGGACCCCACGCGAAAAAGCTGCGTTTACGTTAGCTTGCCGCGGTCGCTCAGGGTGACAGCGGCATCTTAAAACTCGCCTGAAACGACTCGCCCACCGACGATTGTTGCGACCGGCAGAATCTCCTTGATCTCGTTCTACCGAGCTACGGCTGGAAGAGATAGGAGAACTTGACGAAGTACTGCTTGCCATCGCGGCGCAAATGGGTGGTCGTCACGAGTTCCGTGCCGAACTCGGTGTCGACCAGGTCGAAGTTGCTGGAGTTGCTGTTGTAACCGACATAAAGCGCGGACCAGGGATTCAGCACGTAACGCGCCAGCAGATCCCAGTTCATATTCTCGTCGAGGTCCAGTCGCGTCATGACCCCGGGGTCCGTGTTCTCGTGCTGGGCGATGAAACGAACCGACAGCTCTTTCGTGAACTGATAGTTGAGTTTCAGACGCGCAATCTTGTTCTCGAAGATATTTCCGGTCCCACCGTGCGCATCGGTCAATTCCCTGAATAGATAGGTCGTATCCAAACGTAATCGGTCGACCGGGCGCCAGAAGAGACCGAACTGACCACTGGTCACATCCGCAAGCTCCGGCTCCACGCCCGCCAGCGGGACGAGATTGATCGTTTCGCCGGTTTCGAGCCTCAGGTTGAAACCGAGCTGAGAGAATGCCTCCGTCTCGAACACGATGGAGAACCTGTCGTACGCATAGTCGCGGTTTGCGACCAGGCCCGGAAAATCCTTCGGCCGCAGGCGCTCCTGCGCGTCCTGGTAGGCGAGCCTGAACTCGGTGGCGCCATTCCAGCGCCACACATGATCGAACTGCCAGTTGGAGAAGATGCGGGTCCCCGACTGATCGTCCAGGTGGCTGAAGTAGAAGGTGGGGCCCCAACTGTTCACGCTGCCGCTCTCGGGATAGAAGGTCAACGCGACCCGGTTGTGGTATCCGTCGGTATCCGGTGCGTAGTTGCGATTGATGAATGCCAGATCGGCGCGGTAGTCCTCGCTCGTATCGATGATATGAGTGTGCACGCCGACGTGACGTCCGCTGCGATCGAAGCGAAAGTTCTTCTGATTGCCGTCCAGCCGCCGGCCGCTTTCCGTGAGCTTCTCGGTGTCGGTGAGCTGCACCTGGGTTGTCCAGTTGTCGTTGAGCTTGAACCGCCCGTCGACACTCAAGACGGAGTTGTAGGCGTCACCGAACTGCCGGTCCGTGTAGAGCATACCCACCCGCGATTGTTCGGAGATGTCCCTGAAAGCGCGCAGAATGGTGATGTCCGCGGCCTCGCCGAATAGCGGATCCGACGGATCGCGGATTTGCCCGGGCGCCTCGTCGTTCATGAGCATCGTGCCCACGCCCCATTCCCCGAGCCTGCCCGTAAATCGGGCGCCAGCTTCAGGATCGACGATGCGCCGAGTGAACACGAGCTGTGATTCGGTCGAAAAATAGTCCGCGTTCTCGATGAAGAACGGACGCAGTTCCGGGAACCTCACCTCGAAACGCTCGTTCACCGTGACCTGCGGCTCGTCCGACTCCACCTGGCTGAAATCGGGGTTGATCGTGACGTCCAGTACCATGCTGTCCTGGAAGACGAATTTCGCATCCAGCCCGACATCGTCCTCCCTGTCATTCCTGAATGAGGGACCCGCGCCCGCATCGGGATCGAGGACGTCGAAGTCCCGGGCGAAGACGAAGGGCACGACCTGGATATTGCGCCCCGGAGAGACGTCCCGAACGCCGACCATGGGGGCCGCCTGGTTGAGACGACCTTCGATGGCAATGGAGTACTCGGGCCAGTAGGCCTCCTCGCTGCGACGCGGGATCTTGCGCTCGAGCATGATGCGCCACACCTGCTCCTCGCCTTCGGTGAATCGCAGCGTCCGCATCGGTATCGTCATGAGGAGCATATAGCCCGAATCCGTGACTTGCCCATCCGTGTACCACACGGCCTGATAGGCGGCATCGAACGCGGGAGTTCTCGCGACCTCGTTCCAGCGCGCGTCCCACTGGACGCCGAGCGGGGTCGAGCGAAACGCGTAGGCCGTTCGCTGATCGTTGAAGGTGTCGATCAGCAGACCCACCGTATCGTCGTTCTCGATGTTCTCCCGCGGAGCCAGATTGGCTCGAATCAGCTCCGGTTGGGAGTCGAAAGCGAGAAAGACTGCGTAGAGGATTCGGGCATCGTAACCGAGGTAGACGTCCGTTCTCTCGCTGGCCGGGTCACCGTCGTTGGGCAGCCGCTGCATGAAATCGGATACGAGCGCCATGCTCGCGCGCATTTCCGGCGAAGGCTCCATCCCCGCGAAGTCCGCCAGCTGCGGCGCACGATCGATCGCCGGTATCTGCACGTCGTCCGCAGTCTGGGCGAGACTGGCGCCGCAGATTCCGGCCAGAAAGAGGCCCTTCCCCTGATGTATTGGCTTCAAGGCGCAACTCCACTTGGCAAGCGCGACGAAAAAATATTCATGGGTCGCATGCGGTTGTTCTGACAGGTCACTTGATATTCCGCAAGATAAATGAATAGTAAATCAACCTTGCGCCCCGGTTTGTTAACATTTGGAGAATTGCCGATCGGCATTCATGCGCCGTTTTGGCATCTCATTCGTTAGTAACTACTCAGGAGCAGAAAAAAGGGATGAAAAAGTATCTGACGCTTACCGTTGATCTGACGCTTATCGTTGCCTTCTGTGCAGGTATTGCAGGTTACGCAGCATTTGAGTTTTTCTCTGACAGCACTGACGTTGACGATCCGGGAGCGACTCCCGGTTTCCTGGAACCGATCGAGCTTTTCCCGAAGGCAACGGGGCCGCTTTCGTGGAAGATAACGACGAATAGCGAAACGGCGCAGGCGTACTTCGACCAGGGATTGCAGCTGCGCTACGCCTTCGGGGTCAACGAAGCGGCCCGCAGTTTTCATGCGGCCAGGCGAGCGGATCCTGATTGCGCGATGTGTTATTGGGGCGAGGCCTATGCTCTGGGCTCGTATTTGAACGGTGCAATCACGGCGGAGAAAGCGCCCTATGCACTCGCCGCCATCCAGAAAGCCGCAGAGCTGGTAGAAGCTAACGGAACTGAAGTAGAGCAAGCGCTGATTGAGGCAACGTTGACACGTTACGCGGAGAACTACACGCCGGAGATGAAACCGGAACTCGATCAGGCTTTCTCGGCTGCGATGCGCCGCGTGTACGAGCGGTATCCCGACGATCTGAATATTATTGCCGTCTATGCCTCAGCGCTCTTCCTGCTGGAGCCGCGCCGCGGTACGAGAGACATCATTGACCCTGACGTCATTCGATTGCACGCCGTACTACAGGACGGTCTGAGTCAGGACATCACACATCCCGGTTTGTGTCATCTCTACGTGCACGCGACCGAATCGACGGTGCGCCCAGACTTGGCTGAGCCTTGCGCGGCATACCTTGGCACCAGCATCCCGGGCGCAAGTCACATCAATCACATGCCCTCGCATACCTGGAATGAAGTGGGACGATGGGGTGACTCTGTACGGGCCAACATCATGGCGTGGCAGTCGGACCAGAAGGCGGCGATTGGCGAAGGTATACCGATTTATCCTTCTCATAACCTGCACATGCTGCTGTTCGCCGCGTCGATGGACGGTCAGGGCGCAATTGCGATACAGGCCGGCAAGGACTACAGCAAGCTGACCGGGAACTCCATGTATCACGCGCTGACGTTGATTCGGTTCGGTCGCTTCGACGAAGTGAGCGCGGTGAAACGCCCGGCGAGGCGGAGCCAGGGCGACAATGTTTCTCTGGAAGTGAGCACCGCACTGTGGGATTTCTCCCAAGGCTACGCACAGCTGAAAGAAGGCGATATTGAGTCGGCAAATTCCATCGCGGGGGAACTTCTCGAGCTAGGCGATACGACGGAGGCAATGTTCCGGTTTTTTCCCGCAGGGGTTGTTATCGGCACTGTGGGACATATTCTTGCCGGGGAAGTTGAGATGGCCAATGGCAGTCTCGATGCCGCGATCGCGGCATTCGGAGAGGCCGCGATCGTTGAAGATCAGATAGGCTTCGATGAGCCTGAGGCGCTTCCCTTCGCTGCGCGGCACTGGCTTGGTGCTGCCCTGATGGAGGCGGGCCGCTACGTCGAGGCGGAGCAGGTCTACCGGGAAGAACTCAGGGATCATCCGCACAATGTTTGGTCGTTGCATGGCCTGAAGGGGGCACTGGCCGCACAGAACAGGCAGGACTCGGCGATCGACGAAGACTTTCTCGCGAGCACAGCTCGTTCCGACACGTGGATCACACAATCACGATTCTAGCGGTAGCGAGCAGGGCTCGTTATCGTCAACAGTTAATGAGTGTCCTCTAATAACGAATGACTGCGAGATCCGTGGCGCAGATTTTGAGGAGAGAATGGGAGATTATCGCTGAATCGCTCACGGGCGGGTCGTACGAGTACGACAATAGTGCAAACTGCCTGCCCCCGGGCATGCCGTCGATGATGAGCATGCCGTACGGCATGGAGGCGATGCAGAACGAACGGAAGATCACCTTCTTCGGCGAGCATCAGGACGCATTGCGGCGTGTCTATCTGGACGGGCGCCAACCCTCCGACAGAGTCCTCAACGATCCCACCTATGCCGGATACTCCACAGGCCGTTGGGAGAGGGACTTCTACACTCACCGGAGTGATTGAAATCCGTTCCAGCGGCGGAAACTTGAAAAGATGATTGCCGAAGAGCCTGACCACTTTCACTAGTCTGAAGTTCCCCCCCATTTTACCCGGTGATAGTGGGTTAAGCACTTGATTCGGATACAAAAGTCGCGCCCGAGCGTTTCACATATGTTCCCATGTATATACGCATCTTTATATTGCAATTACAAGCGTTATAGCCTATACTCGTTCCCATGTATATCGAAACCGTCCCCAACCGCAGCTCGCCACCGGCCGTGCTCCTGCGCGAAGGCTGGCGCGAGGGTAAGCGCGTGCGCAAACGCACCCTCGCCAATCTCACCGCCTGGCCCGCCGAGAAAGTCGAGACCCTGCGCCGCCTGTTGAAAAACGAACCCCTCGTCGGCCGCGACGACGCCTTCGACATCGAACGTTCCCTGCCCCACGGCCATGTCGCCGCCGTGCTCGGCACCCTGCGCAAGCTGCGCCTGGACCGAACCATCGCCGCCGCCGCTTCGCCGCAACGCGAGCGCGTCCTGGCGCTCATCGTCGCCCGCATCCTCGACCCGGGCTCGAAGCTGGCCACCGCCCGGGGCTTGGCCGAAGCCACCGCGCGCGACTCGCTCGCCGAGACGCTCGGGCTCGGGGCGATCGACGAGGACGACCTGTACGCCGCCATGGACTGGCTGCTCCAACGCCAGCACGCCATCGAGCGGCGCCTGGCCAAGCGCCATCTCGCCGACGGCGCCCTGGTGCTCTACGACCTCACCTCGGTGTACCTGGAAGGGCGCCGTTGCCCGCTGGCCAAGCGCGGCTATTCCCGCGACGGCAAACGCGGCAAGCTGCAGATCGAGTTCGGGCTTTTGTGCGACCGCGAGGGCTGTCCGGTGGCGGTCGAGGTGTTCGACGGCAACACGGCCGATCCGGCCACGGTGGGCGCGCAGATCGACAAGCTGCGTCGCCGCTTCGGGCTGTCCCGCGTGGTGCTGGTCGGCGACCGCGGCATGCTCACCGAGGCGCGCATCCGCGAGGACGTGCGCCCGGCGGGCCTGGACTGGATTAGCGCCCTGCGCGCGCCCGCCCTCCGCGAACTGGTGGAATCGGGGGCGGTGCAACTGTCCTTGTTCGACGAGACCGACTTGATCGAGATCCGAAGCCCCGCCTTTCCGGGCGAGCGGCTGATGGTGTGCCGCAATCCGCTGCTCGCCGCCGAGCGGGCGCGTAAGCGCGAAGACCTGTTGCAATCCACCGAGGGCGAACTCGATCCCATCGTCGCCGCCACGAAGCGCGACAAGCGCCGCCTCAAGGGCCAGGACAAGATCGGGGTGCGGGTCGGCAAGGTCGTCGGCAAGTACAAGATGGCCAAGCACTTCGAACTGGAGATCGCCGAGAACGCGTTCGCCTACCGGCGCAAACCCGAGTCCATCGCCGCCGAAGCGGCCCTGGACGGGCTGTATATCGTGCGCACCAGCCTGCCGGCGGGCGAGCTCGACGCCGAGGGGACCGTGCGCGCCTACAAGCGCCTGAGCGCCGTCGAGCGCGCCTTCAGGAGCTTGAAAACCGTGGACCTGAAGGTTCGGCCCATCTATCACCGTGCCGCCGGGCGGGTTCGGGCGCATGTGTTGTTGTGCATGCTCGCCTATTACGTCGAATGGCACATGCGGGAGCGGCTCAAGCCGCTGCTGTTCGACGACGACGATGCGGCGGCCGCCGCCGCCGCGCGCCCCTCCATCGTGGCGCCGGCCGAGGTCTCGCGATCCGCCAAGAACAAGGCCCAGCGCAAACGAAACGCATCGGGGTGCCCGGTGCACAGCTTCCGCACGCTGCTCGACGACTTGGCGACGGTCGCCAAGAACCGCGTCGTCGCCCGCCTGCCCGACACCGAACCGTTCAAGGTCCTCACCCGGCCCACCGCGCTACAGCGCGAGGCCTTCAAATTACTCGGCGTACGCCTGGAACGTTCCCAGTAGCGATCTCGCAGTTTCTTTTATTGTTACGAAAAAACAACGGGTTAGCTACTACAGCCTCTGGAAGTTCAGACTAGTGTCGCGCGTTAGACATGAACTCGCTCAACATGGCCCGAACTACATCACTCAATCTACCGGAAGCTCCTTCGTTGTAGCGTAAGGTTTTTTCATCCATGTATGAACGTTGCGCCAGTTCGAGCTGAATGGCGTGAACGTTATTCTCCGGGTTGCCGTAATTTCGCGTGATATAGCCGCCTTTGAATCGGCCGTTGAGCACGACCGAATAGTCTGACCTTTTTGCCACTTGGTATACGGCGCGTTGCCGGTAGGGATCGCAGCTCGCGCCATCGTTGGTTCCGATACTCATATCCGGCAACACGCCGTCAAAGAGGGTAGGGACCTCCGAGCGAATGGAATGTGCGTCCCAGAGCAACGCGTAGCCAAATTGCCGGCAGATCCTCGTAAGCTCCGCGTCCAGCCTATCGTGGTAAGGCTGCCAGTATGTCTGAGTTCGCTGTTCGAGGCTCCCGCACGATTTACCGGGAGCGTAGATATTCGCACCGGCGAAAGTTGCTGAAGGGCACAGTCCAGTCGACAACTGCCCGTCGTAAAGCGCGGCGTCCGACGATGGACGGTTCAGATCGACCACGTATCGAGAAAAGCGCGCCGCCAGGACGCTTGCGCCAAGCTGGCCAGCGAATCCGTACAGTCTTCGCACATGCCAGTCGGTATCCGGGAGCGACAAGCCCGCCTCCGACATTCGCTCTTCCATGCCCGGCGCCAGGTCACGGCCATCATGGGGAATACTGATCAGGAGCGGTGACGCTCCTTGCTCGAAGAAGAAAGTATCGGTCACGAGTTCATACTGGGCAGTATCATTCTGGCATCGTCACAGAAAGCACCCATGTCAATCGTCTGCGCAAGGGTCTCTATCTCATCCGACAAGGATCGATCGCAGGAATAGTTTGCCGATATCGCTCGAACCTGCTTCAACGCGTTCTCGAGCGGTTCCGACGATTTCAGTGGGCGGTGGAATTCAATGCCCTGTGCCGCCGCCAGTAGTTCGATCGCGACAATATGCGCGACGTTGTCGAGCATGTCGTGCAAGCGACGCGCCGCAAATGTCGCCATGCTGACATGATCTTCCTGATTCGCGGACGTTGGAATGCTGTCGACGCTGGCCGGGTGCGCAAGCGATTTATTTTCCGACGCCAGGGCCGCTGCCGTCACTTGCGCCATCATGAAGCCGGAATTCAGCCCGCTATCTTCGACCAGAAACGCCGGCAGCTCGCTCAAGTTCGAGTCTATAAGCAACGCGATGCGCCGTTCGGACAACGATCCGATTTCAGCAACGGACAGCGCGACGTAATCGGCAACCAGCGCCACCGGCTCAGCGTGAAAATTGCCGCCTGACAAAATCGCGTCGCTGTCGGCGAACACAAGCGGGTTGTCGGTCACCGCGTTAGCCTCGATCTGAAGAACTTCAGCTGCATGCTTCAGGACGCCCAGACAAGCACCGATGACCTGCGGTTGACACCGAATTGAGTAAGGATCCTGAACACGATTACAGGACAAGTGCGATGCGCGGATCTCACTGCCTTTCATCAAAATCCGCAGCAGCTCGCCGATCTCCAACTGGCCGGGATGTCCCCGGGCTCGGTGAATGCGTTCATCGAATGGCGTGTCGCTGCCCTTTATGGCATCCGCCGACATCGCTCCTGCGATGACCGAGGCCGAGAGAATATGTTCTGCCCGAAACAGAGCAGCCAACGCCAGGGCCGTCGAAACCTGGGTTCCGTTCAGCAGCGCCAAACCTTCTTTCGGAGCAAGCTCCAACAATTCAAGCTGCGCTCGATTCAGCGCATCGGTTGCCGGGATGATCTCGCCATTACAAGAAACATCGCCATCGCCGATCAAGGCTCCCGAGATATGCGCGAGCGGCGCGAGATCGCCCGATGCGCCGACAGAGCCTTTGGACGGAACAATCGGGCAGATGCCGTGGCTGACAAGATTGCATAGCGCATCGATCAGTTGCGGCCGTACGCCTGAGTAGCCTCTGGCGAGCGCGACAACCTTCATGACCATGGAAAGACGTACTACTGAATCCGAGAGTGGTTCGCCAACACCGACTGCGTGCGAGCGAAGAAGATTCTCCTGCAGAGGCCGAAGCTCGCGATGACCAATGCCAACTTTGGCGAGCCGCCCGACCCCGGTATTGACTCCATAAGCCGTGTCGCCGCTCTCCAGGAACCGATCCACATACGCCTGTGACTTGCCGACATTGGTGCGAGCTGCGTCACCGAGTCGAACCTGCAATGGTGCTTCCCATACCCGTCGGAGCTCAGCCAGCGAAAGAGCTTGCCCATCAATTTCAAGGTTCATGCGTTTGCTCGATACGTCGACTAATACTTGATCATCGGCAACTCGAGATCATTGTCTCTGGCGCAATCGATGGCGGCTTCGTAACCGGCATCCGCATGTCGCATGACACCGCTTGCGGGATCGTTCCACAAAACGCGAGCGATGCGACGGTCGGCGTCTTCCGTACCATCGCATACGATGACCAGGCCGGCGTGTTGCGCGTAGCCCATTCCAACTCCGCCGCCATGATGAAAAGATACCCAGGTTGCGCCACTGGCTGTATTCAGCATCGCGTTCAATAGTGGCCAGTCAGATACGGCATCGGAGCCATCGCGCATCGCCTCTGTTTCGCGATTCGGGCTTGCGACGGAACCGCTATCGAGGTGATCCCTGCCGATCGCGACAGGAGCGCTCAATTCACCGCTTCGAACCATTTCATTGAACGCGAGACCCAGCTTGTCGCGCTGACCCAACCCGACCCAGCAGATGCGCGCCGGCAGTCCCTGAAATTGAATACGCTCCCGAGCGGCATCCAGCCACGCGTGCAGATGCGCATCATCCGGAATAAGTTCCTTTACCTTGCGATCGGTCTTGTAGATGTCTTCCGGATCACCGGATAGCGCGACCCAACGAAACGGCCCGACGCCGCGGCAGAATAGCGGCCGCACATAGGCGGGAACGAATCCCGGAAAATCAAAGGCATTACCGACACCCCGATCTTTGGCAACCTGGCGAATGTTGTTGCCGTAATCGAAGGTCGGAATACCGGCGTCGTGGAACTCGAGCATCGCACGCACATGCACTGCGATCGATTCCGCTGCCGCGGCGACCACGGCGTCCGGATCGGACTCGCGCTTCTCGAACCACTTCTCAACGCTCCAGCCGGCCGGCAAGTACCCATTTGCGGGATCGTGCGCCGATGTCTGATCCGTTACAGCATCCGGACGGACGCCGCGTTCGATCATCTCCGGAAGCAGTTCGGCGGCATTTCCCAGCAGCCCTACGGACACCGTTTCCCGGCTTCGGATCGCGTCTTCGATTATCGCCATTGCATCGTCAAGCGTTTCGGCCCGCCGATCGAGGTAGCCGGTCTCAAGGCGTTTATCGATGCGGTCGGACTGGCATTCGATGGCCAGCATCGAGGCGCCGGCCATCGTCGCCGCAAGCGGTTGTGCCCCGCCCATGCCGCCAAGCCCCGCAGTCAGTATCCACTTGCCGCGCAGGTCGCCAGCGTAGTGCTGACGGCCCATCTCCACGAATGTTTCGTAGGTGCCTTGAACTATCCCCTGGCTACCGATGTAGATCCATGATCCGGCCGTCATTTGACCGAACATCATCAAGCCCTTTCGGTCGAGTTCACGAAAATGTTCCCAGTTCGCCCACGCCGGTACCAGATTCGAATTCGCGATCAGGACTCTTGGCGCGTCCTTGTGTGTTTTGCATACACCCACGGGTTTGCCGGATTGCACGAGCAGCGTCTCGTCTTCTTCGAGCGTTTTGAGCTGATGGACGATCGCATGGAAACATTCCCAGTTTCGAGCCGCTTTCCCGATCCCGCCGTAGACGACAAGCTCTTCCGGGCGCTCCCCCACCATCGGATCGAGATTGTTCATGAGCAGGCGCAATGGCGCTTCCGTGAGCCAGCTTTTCGCCTGCAGCGTAGTGCCGGTAGGTGCCTTGATGGTCGGTATATTGGAGGTATTCATCAATCAAACTTCCGTAGTTCAGCGATGTTGGCGCCCTTTGGGCGGCTCTTGTTGGAGCCGGGAGGTACATAGTGCCCGGTTAGTTCGAAGCGATTTCCCGGATAAAACAGGCGCGCGAAACTGACAGGCGTGGCGTGCACCCAGGTTCTCCTGGTGACCACCAGGCAGGGCTCATCGGATCGCATTTTCAGGTGTTGCCGAATGCGCGCACTCGGCATTTTTGCTCGCACGACATGCTCTGCTTCCTGCAGCGGCGAGATATTACTTAGATAAGCGCTTGGCGTCACAGTGTGAAAATCTTGCGTGAGAAAATCCTTTGCAAAATCAACAGTTGCGTATCGATCTTCAACCTGAATCGGGATGTCGTTTTCGAAATGAACCAGGAATACATGGTTGACGCTCGATTCGGCGGCGATATGGAGAATCTCAGCGATGGTTGGCGCTGCGCGAAGAGCCTCCAGCTTGAGAACCGTTGATCGGTGCTCATGTCCGCGTAAGCCAATTTCATCGGCAATATTTCGTACTTCAAGCACATGCGACGCTGCCTTCAGATCCGCAACGAAGGTACCGACCCCGGCCACTCGTTCGACGTAACCCTCGTTATTCAGCTCGCGCAACGCTCGATTGGCCGTCATCCGCGATACGCCGGTGGACTCGACCAGTTCGTGTTCAGACGGGACACGATCCAGCGGCTGCAGTTCACCGCTCGAAATGCGGGAAATTATCAACTCCTTGAGTTGCTGATAGCGTGGCTTTGGAGGCGAGTTCATGGCGAATCTGCCGTCTCTGGCCACAGGTCGCGAACGACCTCCAGGAAGTCGCTTCCAGCTTGTGGGCTTACCGCATGAACGCCGTCAAGGACGCGCCATTCGCCTGCAACCATGACCCGTTCGATCGGCAAAGTGGCTCCGGAGAAGACGAGTGCATCGAGAATCGATTCCGTATTGTGGCCGGCCAGCATCGGACTTTCGTCATCCAGCGTGACGAGATCGGCGTGCCCACCGGCTCGCAACTGCCCTGCACCGTGACCGCAGGCGAGTGCCCCTCCCTCCAATACATCTTCGAACAGGCTACGACCCGTGTGGCTGTGATGGACTGCCGCAACGTTTCGCGAGCGACTGGCAAGGCGCTGCCCATACTCGAGCCAGCGAAGTTCCTCGAACGGGTTAATCGTGATCTGGCTGTCGGAGCCGATCGCAATCCGACCGCCCTGGTCGAGCCATGATCGTAAAGGGAACAATCCGTCACCAAGATTTGCCTCCGTGCTGGGACACAGGCAGACCACCGCACCGGACGTGCACAAGGATCGTAGCTCGTCGTCGGAAACGTGTGTCGCGTGAACCAGGCACCAGTGCTCGTTCGGAGAGAATTCCTTCAACAGCCATTCGACAGGTCGCGCATGATGCCGGGCGAGGCACTGGTCTACTTCGGCGGTCTGTTCTGCGATGTGAATATGCATTGGACATTCATCGCGCTCCGCGAGATCCGTCAATCTTCTGAGCGACAGCTTGGTAACAGCGCGCAAGCTGTGTGCGCCGATCCCCACCGTGGTATTCAACTCCGCGGTTTCGCGTGCATATTCATAGTGATCGACGAATTCGTCTGCAAGCATCGCGAACCGGCGCTGTTCTATTGTCGGTGCGGGCCGATCGAAGCCGGCGCGCTCGTAAAGAATCGGCACGTAGGTCAGCCGAATGCCCGTATCCGCCGCGGCCGCCGCAATAGCCCGATACGTCGCGCCCATCTTTCCTCCACCGGCCGGCTCCCCATGCAGGTAGTGAAATTCCGCTACCGATGTATAGCCGAAGGCCATCATCTCGGAATAAGCCTGACGTGCGATGGCGGCGAGTCCGTCGGCGTCGATCAATCCGGCAAGCCTGTACATTTGCGTGCGCCAGTTCCAGAACGTGTCCCTGTCATTTGGCCCTCGCTGTTCAGCATGGCCTGCAAGCGCACGTTGGAACGCATGGCTATGCGCGTTCGCGATACCTGGGATGACGACACTCGCAACATGATCGTCCGGATCGACCGGGCAGCCGATCTCCGTTGACTCGATCAAGCCGTCCGCGATCCGCAATCGAACATCATCGGCCCAGCCAGTATGCAAGAACGCTTTTTTCGCCAGGATCGTCGTCACTAGCCTGTCTGCCCGAGGCTGTATATACAACTTAGTCTATGCTAACGTGGTTTGCAATCCGCGCGAGGCTGAATCGCTTGCCTGACTGGGATCTGTTATTTACCGATGCGAATATCGCGACGATGCGTGCCGGTGTGGAGGCCTATGGCGCGATCGAAAACGCGGCGCTTGCCATTGCCGCGGGTCGCGTCGCCTGGGTCGGCCCGATGTCCGAACTCCCCGCCAGGGATGCCACCGAAACCCGAAGCGTCCACGGTCGCTGGCTGACGCCCGCGTTGATCGATTGCCATACCCACTTGGTGTTCGCCGGAGACCGCGCGGCGGAATTCGAGCAACGGCTAAACGGTGCGAGTTACGAGGAGATCGCCCGTGCCGGTGGCGGCATTCGATCGACCGTCAGAGCGACGCGACTCGCCGATAAGGGAATGCTGCTCGACAGCGCCCGCTCTCGAATCGACGCGCTGGTGAAGGAGGGCGTGGCAACAATCGAAATAAAGTCCGGCTATGGCCTCAATCTCGAGACAGAACTCGCCATGCTCGACGCGGCACGAACGCTTGGCAGGCAATACGACGCGGCGATCGTAACGACATTCCTTGGCGCCCATTCCGTCCCGACGGAATTCGATGGGCGAGTCGACGACTACATCGACTATTTGATCTCGAACGTATTGCCCGCCGTACACGAGAGGAAACTTGCGGACGCGGTTGATGCTTATTGTGAAAGCATCGCATTCTCGGCGGAGCAAGTCGCAAGACTTTTCGAGAGTGCGACAGCCCTTGGCATTCCCGTCAAGTTGCACGCCGACCAACTCAGCGACGGCGGTGGCGCCGAACTTGCGGCCTCATTCGACGCGCTGTCCGCGGATCATCTTGAGTACACCTCAGCGGTCGGCGTCAGAGCGCTTGCCGACGCGGGCACGGTAGCCGTCTTGCTTCCCGGTCCATTCCTGACGCTCGGTGAAACGCGGGCGCCGCCCGTAGCGATGTTACGTGACCACGGCGTGCCGATTGCCGTCGCAACTGACTGCAATCCTGGCACCTCCCCGCTGTGCTCGCTACGCTCGGCGATGAATCTTGCTACCAGCCTTTTCCATCTGACTCCCGAGGAATGCCTTGCAGGCGTCACGCGAAACGCGTCCCGGGCATTGGGCCTGACAGACGATCGCGGCACGCTTGAAGCGGGAAAACGTGCGGACATCGCCGAATGGGATATCAATCATCCGCGTGAGTTGACCTATTGGATCGGGCTAAACCAACTGAACAGACTGGTAATTAACGGCTGTTCGGTGTCAGCACCCGTTGGACAGATTGGGGTGGTTGAATAGGAGAGAGATTATTCACTTGGATTGTATTGCCATTTTTGAATTGTTCTTGCCGTTTGATTGACTACAAAAATGGAACCGTCGTCTGCAACATCGATTCCGCCAATGGTTCCGAACTCGTCTACACCTGTCGCGCCAAACGCCGTAATAAACATACCCTGCTCGTCAAAAACCTGAATACGTTTGTTGCTGGCATCTCCAACGTAAATTTTACCGCTCTGGTCAATCGCGAGCGATTTTGGATCAGAAAACCATCCTTCAAACGGGAACCAGTCAAAAAAAGTGATAAAAATATTGTAACCGAACGGTCCGCCCCATTTGTACTTATACTCGCCGTCCGAGCCATATACTTTGATCCGTTCATTGCCACTATCGAGCACATAGACAAATTCACCGTCGTTGCCGGTAATTACATCAAGTGGGTAATTAAAGCGGTTATTGCTAGCGCTAACCTCATCTGCCACTCCCCATGCAGATATAAATTCCCCTTCCGCATTGTGACGTACTACGCGATGATTATAGAAGTCAGCAATGACGATGTTACCGCGGCCGTCAATTGTCAGCGCCGTCGGGCCTTCCATTTCGCCCTCTCCAGTTCCCAAATGTCCGAACGAACGTTTAAATGTTCCGTCAGGATCGTAAACATCAATGCGATTATTTGCATAGGCCGCAACATAAAGCTCGTTCATATGAAAATAGATGTTCCACGGGCGGTTAAACTCGCCAGATCCCACTCCTTCTTCTCCGAAAGCGCGGCGATAGGTTCCTTCTAAATCGAACACTTGTATGTTATGACCACCTACATCAACCACATATACCTCATCTTCGTAAACCTTGAGACCGGCGGGGAGGGCGAATTTACCGGCTCCCTCTCCACGACCACCCCAAGTGGTCACGAGTTGATAGTTCGGATCCAGATCTTTTGTAAGAAAGGCGGATGCACTCAGGATTGCGAGAAATATAAAAACAATAAAAACCGTACCCAGCAAAGAGATGGCGATTTTCTTCATAAGGGCCTCTATCTTCATGAGATTAACGGTAAGTCATTTATAGGATAGGTGAAGTATACGGTAAGCGGGCAAACAAGACCGTTGTGGACTGTTGCGGCTTATTGATATGGCGGATCCCGAGTCCGGTCCAGGTCGGAGCGTAGCGGGCAGTCCGCGAGCAGCGTTTTCCACACCCGACTGGTTGAAAAGACGGGGACTGTGCTCTGTGCTAATCTTCCCCAAAACAAACCCTATAGGGTGGCGAAGGCGGTGGCGGTGACGTGGACGAAAAAGCCGGTGCCCGGCAGCATGGTCACGGATCCCGGCGTGTATTGTCTGCGCAGCAATGAGACCGACTGGAGCGAAGCGAAACTGTGGCGCACTTACACGCTGCTCACCGAGGTGGAAGCGGTCTTCCGTTGCTTGAAGTCCGAACTGGGGTTGCGACCGATTTATCACCGCACGCCGCGTCGGGCGGAGGGTCATCTGTTCATTACGGTGATTGCGTATCAACTCGTACAGGTCATTCGCCGGCGCCTGGCCGAACGCGCCGACGGCGATCTGCGCTCGGCGAGCTGGATCGCCCTGCGCCGCATTCTCGGCGGGCGCCAGCGCGTCACCGCGACCTTCAAACGGGCGGACGGGCGGACCTTGCATGTCCGCAAGGCGACGCGCCCGGAACCCCAACAGCACGCCATTCTGGAGGCGCTTGGCATGCCTCCATCGGCCGCCGGAGGGACTCAAAAGACGATTATCTGAACCGCTCAATTCATCCGTCCGGGGCGCGTTTGTAGTGCCATACCGGCGATTTAAACCACTCAAGTCGTTGAAACACAAAGAAATGTTTTGAGCGTTGGTAAACTCGGGCTAAAGGAATTGAGACCGCAGTCGATCATTCTCATCGAGCCGAAGAACCGTTTTCATTCTTGCGGTCTTGTTCGCGGGCCTGCTCAGCCTCGTGTCGTCGCCGTCTTCCGCCGAGCGGCAGGCCCACGCTAAATAGCTGCTCTCGCGTTAGCATGCAGCCGTTCCCTCCTCGAAAGTGAATCAATGAAAGGCCCACAACAGCCTGGCTTCCGCTACCAAACGATAAAGACCGCAATGACAGCCGGTATCGAGAAGGGTCTGGGCGCAATTTACATATTTATTCCGATAGGGGTACTTGTCGCCGCTGGAGTTCGCACCGTGGGCGTTTTTCAACTATATCAATCCACTCTTGTCCATTATCCTCGCTTATATGGGTTTTGGAATATTCCGGCAGATTGCCAGTGAGAGCTAGCGCTGTGACAGCTAGCGCGATCGGATAGCGCAGCATAGAGGTCGAAAGTAATGGCAACCGAGAAGAAGACAGCCCCGGGCGTGCGGCGAAAGGCAGGGGAGCGCGACAATCTGCTGCGCGCCGACTGGCGTTACATAGAACCGTGCAACATGGACGACTATAGCCCCGAGGATTGGGCGGCAATGAATCGGCAGCGCGCGGACTACCTCGCAGAGGAGCGCGCCAAACAGGCGTTGCAACTCCTTGCAGCATCTCGGGACGCGCCCACATTCGGCTATCTGATCAACAACTACGAGCACTGCCTGCAGACGGCTACGATGCTGTACGGCGATGGCCACGATGAGGACACGATCGTTACGGGCCTATTCCATGATATCGGGTTTATCGTCTGCCCCGAAAATCACGGAAGATTCGCTGCCGACCTGATTCGGCCGTTTGTCTCTGAAAAGAATATCTGGATGATCGAACACCACGAAATCTTTCAACGAATACATCTGCACGGCTTCCACATACCGGAGGACCCGGACTTCATCAATGCGCGCGAACAATGGCGAGGTCACCCGTTTTTCGATTGGACCGAAGAATTTATTGAACGTTACGATATCGTGGCCATCGATCCGGGTATTGAAAACTTGCCGATCGAGTTTTTCGAGCCGATAGTACGGCGAGTATTCTCCAACTCGCCGTCGCCCGCACAGAACGCCCTTGCGTCAACAGGCTACTGAATGATCTTGGCGTCAAGTAGGGTGCACCCCTCCAAAAAAGGATCAACCCGTGCTCGATTTGCATCTGGAGTAGTTAATGACAGCTTGGATTAAAATGATTCCGGAGAACGAAGCAACTGGCGTTCTGCGGGCGCTATATGACGAGGCAATGACGCCTCATGGCACAGTCGACAATGTCATGAAGGTGCATTCCTTACGGCCGCATACGATGCACGGTCACGTGACACTTTATCGGAGCGTCCTGCACCACCCGGACATTCAATTGCCATTGTGGTTTCTGGAAGTCGTTGCGTCCTATGTCAGTATCAAGAATGATTGCGCATACAGCTTGACCCATCATTTCATGAATGTTCGGCGGTTGCTTGACGATGAACAGCGATGTGATGACATTTTGCAAAGCCTATATGCTGGGACGCCACAGACACAATTCCAGGAGAAACAGTTGGCGCTACTGCGTTACGCTGCGAAATTGACAACCGATGTGGAAAAAATGGAAGCGTCAGATATCGACATGCTTCGTCAGAACAACTGTACAGATGGGGAAATTCTCGAGGTAAATCAGGTCGCCGCCTATTTTAATTATTCGAACCGGCTATTGAATGGATTAGGTGTTACCACCGATGGCGATTCAATTGGCTACTATGATTAGCTCACCTGATTTCCTTGGCCTCGTCTGGAGTGGAAATGTACCTTAAAAACTGCTGGTATGTCGCCGCACTCTCCGCGGAGATTGAGTCGAAACTAACGGCACTCCGTATACTCGGCGAGAATATAGTTCTGTATCGCACGGAGAGCGGCAAACCCGTTGCCCTGGAAGATTCCTGCCCACATCGACGATTGCCGCTATCCAGGGGTCGCCTGCTGAATGACAACATCGAATGCGGCTATCACGGACTGCAGTTCGATCGTTCCGGTCAGTGCGTTGCCGCGCCGACACAAGATCGAATTCCACCGTCGGCAATTGTCCGAAGTTATCCAGTGGTTGACAGGTGGGGATTGGTCTGGATCTGGATGGGTGACGCTGAGCTTTCAGACGACAGCTTGATAATCAACATCGAAAATTATGAAAATCCGGATTGGAAAATCACCACTGGCGATGCCATGACGTGTGCATGCAACTATCAATACCTCACGGACAATCTACTGGATCCTTCACATGTCGCCTGGGTACACCGTACGTCGTTTTCGGCTCCCGGTACGGATAACACGCCACTGGAAACAACCGAAACCGACAACGGATTGATCGTTCATCGGTGGATATACGACAATGAGCCACCGCCGTTCTACGCGCCCCTGGTCCGATTCGAAGGGAATTGCGACCGGCTTCAGTATTACGAGGCGCAATATCCGTGCACGGCGATCAACAAGTCGATCTTTTTCCCCGCCGGACAGGGTGGTCCGGATTCGCCGATCGATGAACTGACCTATGTCAATATTTCCTATAATTTTTTGACACCGATCGATGCGAACAACACGCGCTATCATTGGTTTCTACATCGCAATACCGATCCGGACAACGAGGACATGACTGCGTCGATTGCCGCTGGCGCCAAATCGGCGTTCCTTGAAGATTGTGAGGTATTGGAGGCGGTACACACCGGGATCGCCAATGAGACCACCCGACACATCAACCTGGGGCTGGACGCGGCCTCGCTACATTTTCGGCGCAAACTTGAAAAACTGATTGCTCAAGAGACTGGCAAATCTCCATAGCGTGGCGCGTTTGGAGAGAACAGAATGTGCAGCGTACCCGCAAGTACGAGAGAACTCATCTATTTGCCTGACCACGAGCCAACCCGTTTCGACTGCGATATCGAGTCGACGCGACGGTTCGTGCCGGAGTAGTTCCGCCAATCTTGTGGGAGAATGAACCTATGCAGCACCGAACCCGTTTCCTTGTCTCATTCGTAATCTCGATGCTGCCGCTCGTCTCGATTCCGGCGTTCGCGCACCACAGCTACATTCGCATCGACCGCAACGTCATTGTCGCTTTCGAGGCGACGGTACTGGACTTTCAATGGCGCAACCCGCATGTCTATATCCGCATCGGGACGGTGGAAGAGAACGGAGACAGTGCCGAATGGGAAATCGAGAGCGGGAGCACTCCGATACTTGCACACAGCGGCTGGTCGGCGGACTCGCTGGCACCGGGTGACGTCATCAGCGTTCGGGCGCATCCGGAGCAAGGCAGCGATCGAAATTACGCCCTGCTGGAGTCTCTGACGACACCGGATGGGACGGTTCTCAGGCAGGGCATACTCCCGTCGAAGGCGACGGAAACCTCGGCCGACATCAGCGGCATCTGGAAGTCGCGCCTCGAGCCCGATGCGCCGATCGAAGTGTTCAGCGGCTTGTTCGCCGAGCTTATGGCCGTTCCGCTGACTGAGGCAGGCCAGGCATCGATCAATACCTATGATCACGATCGCGACAATCCGAATGCGGTTTGCTACGGCTACGGCCTGGTCTCCGGCTTGACGTCGCCGCATTATCTCAACGAGATAGAAATTCTCGATGACCGCGTCATTATTCGCGACGAGTGGTTCGACGCCGAGCGCATCGTTTATACCGACGGCCGCGAGCATCCCGTTGATGGTGAGCGCACGCGTCTCGGTCATTCGATCGGTCATTGGGATGGCGATACGCTTGTCGTGGACACGCGGCTGTTCGCGCCACACCGTTCGCCCTACGGCATCGGACTCGCATCGGGAATCGATAAGCACGTTGTCGAACGCTACACATTGAACGACGACGGTCGCGGCCTCACGCTTGAAGTATTCCTTGAGGATCCCGAACATCTGGCCGATAGCTTCAGCGGCACGCTGAACTGGGACTATACGCCGGACTTCGAATTTCACCGCTACGACTGCGATCCGGAGGTCGCCACTCGGTTCAGCCTGCCCTGATGCGCCTTGTGCTCATCAATGAAGCCGACTATCTCTTCAGTTGGCGGTCGAGCAGTCGAGCGGCCGAGCGACCGAGCGGGCGAGCGGCCGAGTGGCTCCGGTTACGACATTTCGTCCTGTCCTGAGCGTTTGTCGGCGTCGACGGCATTTTGAACCGAAGCAAAGCTTATGGAATGCCAATCGACTCGGCGAGTTGCATACATTACCGCCGCCAGTATTGTCAGTATTCCCAGGCTGCCGGATAGCAGTGCGTAGTCCTCGAGCTGCAGAATGAAGTACAGGTATCCGTAGATCGCGATCAACAATAGCGCGATAGGCAGCGCCCGCCTGGCCGCCCCCAACACAGCCGCGCTATAACCGGTGATGAGACCGATCGACGCGACGGAGCTGGCTCCGTAGGCGAATTTGAAGCCGGCGTGCTCCGCAATTGCAATGAGCAACAGGTAGAAAAGAGCGTTCGCAAAGCCGACAAGCAGATACTGAAATGCATGTAGCCGCAGAGGCGTGAAAAGTTCGAAGAGAAAGTAGGCCAGGAACGTAAGCGACAAGAAAAGCACGGCATATTTCGTGGCTCTAAGGCTGGTTTGGTGCACCCCGATGGGTACGATCAGATCGACACCAAAACTCATGTTCGGTACCTGTTGGGCCAGGGTTCTCCCGAGCGCATCGGAGCGACGCCAGGTCGACGCATAACCACGACCCAGATTCAGCACGCTCCATGAGGCGGTGAAGCCACTCGCGCCAATACTACGGGTGTCCGGAAGGAAACCGCCGGCGAAGCTGGGCGAAGGCCAATCTGCCTGGAGATTTACGCGTGTCATATCGCCGAACGGTAAGAACCGTAGCTGTTCGGTACCGCCAATCCTGAAACCGCCGGCGACCGCCAATCCTGAGGCTATCGAGAAGTCGAGCCCTTCATCGAACGACGTAATCGAGAGTGCGGATAGCGGAATGACCAGTTGGGGCCCCAGTCCTGCTATTCGTTCCCCGCCTGGCGAGAAGTCGGCAGTCGTGTCGCCGATCGTGATGCGCACGGGTTCGCGAATGGACCGGGCATCGCCGATTGGAATGGAAAGTAGTGCATCGTCCCAGCGATAGAGAACGTCATCGGCCATTTCACCTGGCGGAGGTGGCGGGAGCACACCGGTAATGTGGACCGCTGCCGTGTAGACGGGGATTTCGTAGATACCCCTTTTGAGAATTTCCGTCTCGGCGACAACGTCAATCGTCATCTCGGAAGGCAGCGTGTAGACCTCGTCCCTGATAAGAACCGTCTTCTCGTCGATCGTCTGACTAGTTTCATACCCCAAAACGAGTGCGGGGCCGCCGATGGTTTGATGCGAGCCCCAAATATTGGCGATCTGCCCGGCAGCTTCCTCAGCCCGAAAGCCGCGTTCGGCTATCCGGGACTCGATCATCCCCAGCGGAATCAGGAGTATGAGCACAAGCAAGCCAACGATTGCCAGTTTGCCACCGACAGAATCGCGAAACCAGGAGACCAGTTCTTTCATGCAAATTCCCTTGAATTGGCCAATAACGAGTCTAGAAAGCAAAAATGCCCATCAAGTGACGCAAATCTGACAAACTCTGGCGGCTGCGGAATCTGGCGAGTGTCCGCTTCCGGCCGATCGCAGCCGCCCAGGCAGGTTGTAAGATCATCGGCCTGGGGCCGACCAACCAGGGAGAGCCAAATGAAACTGAAGAGCCTGTGTAGTCGGATTGCCCGCGTGCTTGCAGTCGCCGGCGTGTTTCTGCTGCCCGCGATAGCCTCCGCCGCCACTGTCGTCCTTTACGGCGCGAGCGGCCGGGTCGGCGGACTGATCGCCAGCGAGGCGCTCGAGCGGGGGCACCGCGTCATCGGCATTTCACGAAGCCCGGATAGCCTGACCCGGAATCACCTGAATTTCTCGGCAGTTGCAGGCGACGTCACGAATCTGGATTCCATGTTGGGCATCGTTGACGGCGTCGACGCGGTCATCGTCTCCGTCGGCGGTGTCGGCCCGGGCAATACGCCCGAAGAGGCCGTTGCCTACCAGGCGGCGGTAACCTTTATTCAGGCCGCCGGCGAGTTGGGCGTGGCGGCGCCGCGTGTCATTCAGGTCAGCGGCGGGTCCACGCTGCGAACCAACGGTGTCTGGGGACTCGATAATCCAGAGTTTGGACCGGGCACGCGCCTTCACGGGCTCGTTTTCGGGCACTGGTATGCGTTGGAGGCTTACCGCGCCTCGAGCGGCGTGAAATGGACCATCATGACGCCTCCGCCGGGGGCCATGGCGCCGGGGGAGCGGACGGGTGTCTACCGGCTCGGCGGGGAGGAAGTGCTGTTCAATGCAGCAGGCGAAAGCAATATCACCACGCAGGATTTCGCGGTGGCCGTAGTCGATGAAGTGGAGAATGCGCAGGCGCTGGGAAGACGCGTCTCCGTTGGACCTTCGAACTGATGATCGGACACGATACCGTGCCTTCCATGGGAATCGATGCAACACGATGGAATCGCTTTCGCCCCGCAGCCATCGCTCAGATCAACTCGAAATTTGGCCGGGCAGTCCGTTCAGTCCTCGGGCGCGTCGCTATCCAGACAGGGGGTCGCGGTGAGCCTGGCGTAGGGCACCGACCAAGCGACATTGCCGCATTCCACTTTGGCGCGCTTGGGGTTCATGCGCACGATGATGCCAATCCGAGTGACTCCGCGGGCAATGCAGGAGACGGTGTCGCCGGTGCGGAATTTCGCCTTGGCGGCCTCTCTGCGCCAGCGCGCGTCGTCGCTTTCGGGCGCACACGATTTCGGCGCTGCGCCGAGTCGGCTGGCGGTCGCCTTCCAAGCGGGGCCGTGGCCCGCCCCGGGTCCGGCGAGGGCGTGGGCGATCTCGTGCAGGATGGTGTCGGTGACCTGCTCGGGCCGGTCGTTGACCGCGTGTGCCCGGCTGAGCAGGATGAGCTTCTGCCGCGGGCGGCATTCGCCCAGCTTCTACAAGTGAAGTGTGGCGGATGACCGACTATAGGGATGTTGCTTGATCGCGGGTTCGCAGCGAGTTGACAGGATCGCACCAATCGTATATCTCTCATATGAGATACAGGAGACTTCGATGAACTCACCAAGCTCAATGCTCCATGTCCGGATGAACAGCGAATTAAAACGGAGGGCGACCGAAGCGTTGGCAGGTATGGGGCTGACGGCGTCCGAAGCGGTGCGCTTGCTCTTTCACCGCATTGCGGTCGATCAGGCCTTTCCCCTCGAACTCAAGGTTCCCAACGCGCAAACCCGAAGGGCCATGGCGGAGG
Source organism: Candidatus Rariloculaceae bacterium (assembly GCA_965237785.1). Classification (GTDB taxonomy): domain Bacteria; phylum Pseudomonadota; class Gammaproteobacteria; order Steroidobacterales; family Rariloculaceae; genus UBA6522. Next base: position 1,474,600 of record OZ250159.1, on the reverse strand, counting down.
TCGATGAAATGGTGAAGCATCGCACTGCACGATTCGCAAGTGCGGACGAGATGTTTGCAGAACTTGAAGAATCCGGCCGCCAGTAAGAGAACCAACGTACCGCGACGCGTTGACTACGCCAGGGCGTTCCTAAAGGACTGGGCATGCGCCCCATGCAGGAGCGAGCCTGGGGGAAGCGGGGAGAACAGTATCTGCTGATCAAGTCGCCGCCCGCGTCCGGCAAGAGCCGGGCACCGTGAGTGTCATCGCCACCGACGGCACGACGATGGCAAACTTTGTGAAGCCGTAGCGCGCTTGTTCAGCTCGAAGATCGTGCGCAGATAGACGTCAGTCTTGCCGGTCCCTGTCTCCATCTGCGTCTGACGTTCCGCAGGCTCCCTCATGCTGCGAGCAAGTTCATTCGACGTCCTCCCACTCGATGCATTCGTTTGACTGAATCGTCTCCCCGGGGGCCCATGCCCAGCTATAGATCAGCTCGACGGGTTCGGTAAACATGATCGGATCCGTCGCCGTCGCGACGTAGTCCAGACGACTGCGGTCCGCGGTCATCGCAAAACGCTCGATGAAACTTACCTGATTCGATTGCGGCGTTCCGGCGGTATCGAAGTACGGCCAGTCGACGTTCGTGGTGCTGACAACGAGCGTGTTCTCGTCCTCCCAGCGGCCGATCGAGCGCCCCTGATGGGCCGCCGACACCGGCATGGTTGCCGCGTCCTCACCGAAGTGGATGATCCGCGAAGGACCCGGCCAGGTGGTATGGATAATGGCCTGATTCTCTCCGCGCTCGATCACGATGGGCGCGGGAGTCAGCATCATGTTCGGCATGCCTTTCCCCTCGCACGTCAAGCGGGGATCGCTGACGGGATCGTAGGCGGCTTTGATCTCGAGGGCCCCCGCCGTCAACAGGTGGTCGTAGTCGTCCGGAACGCTACCCCTCTTTTGCCCCTCGAAAGACACTCCCGGCCATCGAAACCAGAGTCGATAGATGCCGTCGGCCGCCTCGGATGCTGCCGCGGCCGCCGCTCTGTCGACCTGCTGCCCGACTCTCTCGACACGCCGTGTCGACCACAGCAGATCGTTCCGCTCCGACGCGAACTCGCGTCCATCCGGCAACAGCATGTTTCGCAGGCCGAGTGAGCGTGATCTGAACCGGGACGGGTAACCGGCGATTCTGACCTGGTCACCGACGCTGAGGAGGTCCTCGCTAATCCCGTCGCGCTCCAGCAGGGCGGGTACACTCGTCTCGAGTTCCCAGATCACCGTCTCGCCATTCTCGTCCTCTACGCTGAGCCGGTAGCGCACGTGGGGCATTCTCCACAGGACTCCCACGATCTCGCCGTCGAGGCGAACGAGGTTGTCCGTCTCATAGAGCGCGCCACTGCTCGTCGGACCGTGATGTGCGATCGTCGCCGATGAGATCAGCGTGCCGACAACCAAGAGAAAACGAGTCGAGTTCATGGACCTCCCAAGGCTGGTTACCGCCATTTTCGCTTTTGTGAGCTGAGATACTACCGGAATGGCAGCTCTTTTCCCCAACACGGATGTTCGGACGATCGACGGTCTGTTTGGACGGCAAGGAATCGCGCAGGCATTCAATCACCGATCAACGGGCCAGGATTGTGACTGTTATGATGCGACGATCCGTGAACCGGGGAAGTCATGAGAATTTCAATCGGACTGGTGCTCCTTGCTTTATCCTCTCTCGCCCTCGGTCATCATTCCCGCTCCCATTATCCCGAGCAGAAGCAGGAGCTCAGCGGCGAGCTTGTGGAAGTCCATTGGACCAATCCTCACGTGGGCTTCACGGTCAGCGTTGCCAATGGCGAGGGGGAGGAGGAACTATGGCGAGTCGAGGGGCGTTCAAACCTCTTCTCCATGGAGCGCGGCGGTGCCACACGCGAGTTGTTTCATGTCGGCGGGCAGGTGACATTCCTCGGTAGCGCGTCCGTACGACGCCCCCGGGACATGCTCGCGACCCATCTCCTGCTGGCCAACGGGACGGAGGTGTTGCTTGACCGAGATGCCGAGCCCCGGTGGTCCGAAGACAACGTCGGGCGCTACGACTCGCGAATAACCCAGAGCAATCTCGTGGATGCTCTCAGCGAGAATCGCGGCATTTTCCGAGTCTGGAGTTGGGCCGGCGATTCCGCCGAACAGTCGCGCTACTTTCCCTTTACCGACGCCGCCATCGGCGCCAGAGCCGCGTGGGATCCCGTCGACAATTTTCTGGAGCGCTGCGAACCGCAGGGGATGCCCGGCATCATGATGCATCCCCATGCGGTCGGGTTCGTGGATCGCGGCGCCGTGATCGAACTGACTGCTCAGGTATTCGATCGCGTTCGAATCATCCACATGGACGTTGCAGCACCACCGGCCGACGCGCCCTCATCGCACCTGGGTTACTCGGTCGGGCGGTGGGAGGCGGGCACACTCGTCGTCACGACGACGCGCATCGACTGGCCCTATTTCGACGGCATCGGCACGCCTCAGAGCGAGGCCATCGAGTTGGTGGAACGGTTCACGGTCAGCGAGGATCAAGCCCGGCTCGATTACAGGCTGACGATCACCGATCAACCGACGTTTTCCGAGCCCGCCGTCTATGAGCGTTACTGGGTAGCTCTCGGAGCGGCCATCAGACGTTATGCCTGTCAGGTTTACTGACGGATTGACCTGACCCCCGAGTGTACGGAAGCGCCATGAGACCGTTTGACGAATCTACGAACAGGAACAGGAACAGTAAGGAACAGGAACGGGATGGTGAAAAACCGAAAATCATCTGCGTCAGGCCTGCATGTCTTACCGATGTGCGTAGCGAGGGACCCGAGGTTGCCGCGTCTGCTACCGATGCTCGGTGCCCTCTTGAGTCTCTTTGCCGGCGGTCAACTCGGTGCGCAGACGCATGTGGGTCAATACGAGCAAGCCGATATCGCATATGGCTCAAGTCTCTATGGGACCCACTGCGTCGTCTGTCATGGCGTGGAAGGTGACACATTTCCCGGGGTGAACTTGCGCAGCGGCCGATTCCGGTACGCTTCTTCGGACCGCGATCTCAGGGAACTCATACGGGACGGCATACCCGGCACGGCGATGATTCCGGGGATGCAACGAATGGGCAGCCGATCTGGAAAACAACCGTCGCGGACGCAAGCGCCGGTTATGCGATGACATTGGCGCCGCTCGTCGTGAAGGACAAGGTGATCGTCGGCGTCGCCGGCGGCGAGTTTGGCATCCGCGGCTTTATCGCCGCCTACGAGGCGGAAACCGGCGAGGAGGCGTGGCGGTTCTACACGATTCCGGGACCCGGAGAGCCGGGTCACGAGACATGGGAAGACGCCGCGGGCGCCTGGCGCTACGGCGGGGCGTCGGTTTGGCTCACCGGGTCGTACGATCCGGATCTCGATCTGACCTACTGGGGAATCGGCAATCCCGGGCCCGACTGGAATCCGGCGCAAAGACCCGGCGATAACCTGTACTCGGATTCGGTCGTGGCACTGGATCCGGATACCGGCGAGCTTGACTGGTATTTCCAGTTCACGCCGAACGATGACTATGACTACGATGCCGTCCAGATTCCGGTACTCGTCGCTCTGAACGATGCTGACTTCAGCAGCGGCAAGCAGATGCTCTGGGGAAACCGCAATGGATTTTTCTACGTGCTCGACAGAACGACCGGGCAATTCATCAGTGGTGAGCCGCTCGTTGACATCAATTGGGCCAGTGGGTTGAGCGAAGGCGGTCGGCCCGTGGAAACGCCTCAGCCTCCGGGTGCGACCACCTTTCCCGGCGTCCAGGGCGCCACCAACTCGTATTCGCCTTCGTACAGCGCGAGAACCGGGCTTTTCTACGTGTCGTCATGGGAGGGCTACTTTCACGCGCTCGACGCAGTTACGGGTGAGTTGCTCTGGAAGACAAGCCTCGGTGGGGAAATCGCTAACGGACCGATCAGTTACGCGGTAGGCGGTACGCAGTATGTCGCCGTCGCCGCCGGCAACGGGCTTTTCGTGTTCGGGCTTCCGGAGGATTAATCGCCGGCTTCTCTTCCGGCCGTTTATCCTCGTTCCATCGCATAACGGATCAGCGCACCGACTCGATAAATCCCGTGCACGAACTTGCCGTACGGCATGGTCAGGAAGAACGCGAAGACAAATCCGAGGTGAATGGCGAGCAGCGCGCCCATCAGCGGTGTCGTTCGCAACATCATCAACGCAAGACCTGTCCCGCCGGTGGCCACCAGCATCATCAGGAAGGCTTGATCCATCCCCTTGTGGTCGTCGTTGGTCCCGAGTCCGGGGTCGCGGCGGCGACTCATCAGGAAGAGGCCGATCGGACCGACGGTAATGCCTGTTCCACCGACCGCCCCGAGCAGTACCGGCAGGCTGCAGTAGGGGTAGGGCGCCTGCCAGCCCAAGAGGTAGTGGTAGATCGTTGCCACCGACGTTGAGGCGAAGCACAGCAGGAAGCCATAAAACGTCAGATGATGATAGAGGCGACGGTTGGGCGCGGGGCGTTCGCTCTCGTTCCCGCAGCCCGCACCACCGCCATCGAGATATCGAAGCGTGGCGGCGTCGCGCAGAGCTTGCCAGAGCGACCTGCCATCCGAAAGGGGCGGAGCCTCGGCGCCAATGTCCTTCCAGAAAGCACGGAAGCCCATGACGAAGGCCACGATCGCGTAGAGAAACACGCCGCCGAAAATCAGTGCCATCGCGTTGTGCGGCATGATCGCATAGAACGCGCCTTCACCCGTTACGCGGCCGAACATGACGGATGGTTCCGCAATCGCCATGAAGGAAATCAGGAAAACTGCCACGGCCGCGGCGGCCGCTGCGGCAATCTTTAGGCCATTGCGTTCGAAGAGAGGCGCCAGCGCATGCGGCCAGACATAGCGCTGATAACTGTCGGCTCGAACGCGCGCGAAGGTCTTCGGAACGTTGACCTTGAATTCATGCGGCGGTGCGTACTGGCAATCCTGGAAGCAGGCGCCGCAGTTATGGCAGAGATTCGCCAGATAATTCAGATCTCCCTCTGTGAACCGGCGCCGCATTTCCATTGCAGGGAATACCGCACACAGCCCCTCACAATACCGGCAGGCATTGCAAATGCGCATCAGGCGCTCGGCCTCGGCCAATGGCGCGTCGGACGGTTCGAAGTCGGAGGTTTCCACTTCAGTGGTCCGAGACATTTCAGTGGTCCGAGACATAATTGGCGGCCTCCGTTCCCGCGACTCGACCGAAGACCGCTCCAATGGTCATACCGATTCCGCCCAGATAGCCCTGACCCAGGATATTACCGGCCATGATCTCGCCGGCGGCAAAGATATTCTTCGCGGGCTGGCCGCTATCCATCAAGACCCGGGCTTCGCGATTCACCCCTACGCCCAGGTAGGTAAAGGTGATGCCGGGGGCGAGCGGATAGGCCTGAAAGGGTCCGTGCGCGATCGTGCGCGCCCAATGTGACTTCGGTGGATCCAGGCCTTCGGTGTGACAATCATCCAACTCGGCAGGATTGAAGGCGCCCTTTTTGACCGCCGTGTTGAATTCATCGACCGTCCGGCGCAAGGCGCCGGGATCGAGATCGATTTCGCCGGCCAGGCCTTCCAGCGTATCGGATTCGATGGCCGGGAAGATCGAAGGCATGAATAGCTCCGCGGCGCTCGACTCGATGATGGCGTAGGCAATCTGGTTCGGCTGGGCCGCGACGAGCCGGCCCCAGATCGCGTAGCGCTTGGGCCAGAAGTCCTCGCCCTCGTCGTGGAATCGCTGTGCATTCGCATTGACGACGATTCCGAAGACGATACAGTCGAGCCGCGTGGCGATACCGCCGTCGAATTTGGGTGCGCGGGCGTCAATAGCGACGGCATGACACTGATCGGGCTCGCCGACCTGCCTGATCCCCTTCGACAGCATGACCTTGAGCAGCGAGCCGCGATTGTAGGGTGTGCCGCGGATTCGAAAGTTGTCCGCCGCGGCGCCCCAGCTTTCTTTCAACCAATCGATATTCGCCTCGAAGCCGCCGGCGGCCGCGACCATCGCACGGGCCTTCACAATATGGTCTTCGCCAAGTCGGCGCACGACCGCGCTCCGGAACATCCCGTCCTGGATATCGAGATCGACCGCTTCGGTGTCGTAGAGAAGTTCGATTCCCGCATCCTCGGCTGTCATGTAAAGGGAATTGACCAACGCGCGGCCGCCCCCCAAAAAGAACGCATTGGTGCGTCCCAGCAACAGGGTTCCACTGATCGGGGGTTGAAAGCGTACGCCCAGAGACGTCATGAAATCCCGGAGCCCCTTCGATTCCGTAATCAAGAATCGACTTAGGCTTTCATCCGTATTTCCCTTTGTCACGGCCACGAGGTCCTGCCAGAACTCGTCCTCCGGATACGGGCCAGTCAACGTCCCGGTGGCCGCATCGTGAGCGAGGCGTAGATTGCGGGTGTGCCGGCTGTTTCCGCCGCGGTAAAACTTCGGCGCCGCCTCGACCACGAGCACGCTGGCGCCAAGTCGCCGCGCCGTGATCGCGGCGCAGAGTGCCGCATTACCACCGCCGATGACGAGAACGTCCCAGGTGTCGACACTCAGCCGACCGACCAGTTCTTCGGCAGCGTTCGTTCGTGGAGGCAAGTCCTGGAGTCCCCGTTCCACCAGTGGAGTCAACTACTCTAACCCGAATGATTCGAATAACTACGGATAGAGGGTGAGCCGGGCGATGAGGAAGTATAGACTTGGATCAGGCAGATTTTTCTTCCTCAACTACGGAAAAATATGGAAGGGCTAACATGAATTCGTCAAGAGTCCCTTTATTCGCACTGTTTGCGTGCGTCCCCGTCGTGCTGAGCGGATGTTCCTCCCCTGACTCCGACGGTACAGGCTCGATGTCAACGGCCAATTTCATTACAGGTGAAGGCCTGCCGAATCCCGCTCCGACCGTTACCGCGAACTGGGGCGAACTCCCCGCGGGACGGGAGTGGGGTTCGACAGCCGGCATCGACATCGATCCGATCGATGGTCACATATGGGCTTACGAGCGCTGCGGCGCGAGAACCTTCGGCGGTGACGTGCCCGTCAACTGCGACAGCAACCCGGTCGATCCGATCTTCAAATTCGATCGCAACACCGGCGAGGTGCTGGCGAACTTCGGTGGCGGTGCGATGGTGACGCCTCATGGTATCGACGTGGACGCCGAGGGCAATGTGTGGGTGACGGACTTCGCGGGGAACGCGGCGGGTACCAAGGGCCACCAGGTCCACAAGTTCAGCCCCGTCGGCGGGCTGCTGATGAGCATCGGAACCCCGGGACAGCCAGGCAGCGGGCCGAACCAGTTCAACCAGCCCAATGACGTCATCGTCGCCCCCGACGGGAGCATCTTCGTCGCCGACGGCCACAGCGGTCAGGGTATGACGAGTAACGCGGCGATGGAAGAAGGCCGGGCGTCGGGAGCCACGGCGCGGATTATCAAGTTCTCTCCCGACGGCGCCCGCCTGAAGGAGTGGGGACAAATCGGTGTACGACACGGTGAGTTCCGTACTCCGCATGCGCTGGAATTCGATTCACAGGGGCGTCTGTGGGTTGCGGACCGCGGCAACCACCGCATCGAGATCTTCGACCAGGAAGGCAACTACCTCGACTCGCGCTACATGTATGGTCGTATTAGCGGGATCTTCATCGCCGAAGACGATACGGTGTACGCAATCGACTCCGAGTCCAGCCCGACCAACCACGTTGGCTGGAGGAACGGGGTGCGCATCGGGCCTGTGGACGAGGATCGCATCACCGCATTCATCCCGCCTTTTGAGAGCGACGACCGGGTCTACCAGGGCGCCGCGGGCGAAGGTGTGGCGGTCGATGCGGAGGGTAATGTCTACGCCGCGGAAGGGCCAAACTCCCTGAACCGGGCGGGTGGCGCCTTCACCAGATACTCGGTGCGATAGAGTAAGGGAGCGGCTACTTCCCATCGCTCGATATTGCGGATAGGGGGCGCGCCATGCGATCGATTATCGAGCGAACGCTGAACTGGATCTGGTACCGCCCGAACCCGGTGAAGTGGCTGTTGTGGCCGATAGGAGGCATCTATCGAGTCGTGATGGAGATTCGACGGCTGCAATACCGGCTCGGACTAAGGGCCGTTGCCGAGGTGCCGGTTCCCGTCATCGTTGTCGGCAATATCACCGTCGGGGGTACCGGCAAAACGCCTGTCGTCATTTGGCTCGCCACACAACTTACGGCACGGGGCTACCGGGTCGGTATCGTCAGCCGCGGCTACGGCGGCAGCGCCAAAGACTGGCCGCGGCAGGTCGACAGCAACAGCGATCCCGAACGGGTCGGGGACGAGCCGGTGCTGCTCGCCCGCGCGACGGGTTGCCCGGTGGTGGTCGACCCGGATCGCGCCGCTGCCGCGCAAGCGCTGTTCGCCACGGGGCAGGTGGACGTCATCCTGTCCGACGATGGCCTGCAACACTACGCGCTCCACCGGTCGATCGAAATTGCGGTGGTCGACGGGAACCGGGGTATCGGGAACGGATTCAGCCTGCCCGCCGGACCGCTTCGTGAGCCGAAGTGCCGCCTCGACGACGTCGACGCCGTCGTCGTCAACGGCGGTAGTTGGGAACACCACGGGGCATTTCGGGCAGAGGAGGTGGCTGAACACCTGTATCAAGTCGCAGGCACGGCACGGAAACCGTTGCAGGCATTTCGCGGCACCAAGGTCCACGCCGTCGCGGGAATCGGCCATCCCGCGCGATTTTTCGATCTGTTGGAGACGGCCGGCCTCGACGTAATCCGTCACGCCATGCCCGATCACGCGAAGCTCGACGCCGAAAATCTCAACTTTGGCGATTCCAGGCCTGTCCTGGTGACGGAGAAGGATGCAGTGAAGTGCCAATCGCACGTCCACGCGAATCTGTGGTGCGTGCCGATAAAACTCGAGCTGGATGCCGAAAATGGCGAGCGTTTGATGCAACGGGTGCTTATCAATCTCTGAAGTCGCCACGGTTTTCGTCGTTGCTATCCCGCCGTGTCAATTCAGTTCGCTCCCGAGTCCGCGCGCTTGTAATATGGCGTCGGGCGGTGCGACAACGCGAGCATCTGGGGGGATCAGCGTGACCGGTCCCATAAGCGCGCAAAAAAGCGCTAGAAACACGTTTCTCGTCGTTGGCTTTACGCTCGCGATGGTTCTCTTCCTGTCGCTGGGTACCTGGCAACTGCGGCGGGCCGAGCAGCGCGCGGCGAGTTTTGAAAGGTTTTCGGAAGCCGGCGAGCGTCCGGCACTCAGTGCACCCATCGGCGGGGAGGACTTCGAGCAACACCGCTACCGCTGGCTCGAACTACGCGGACAGTACCTGTCGTCCAGGCAAATCCTGCTCGACAGCATCACCCACGAGGGGCGCGCGGGCTACCATGTGCTGACACCGTTTCGTTCTGCCGGCGACGCGTCCTGGTTGCTTGTGAACCGGGGTTGGGTGCCGGCGGATCCCGAGCGCCGGCAGCTTCCCGAAGTAGACGTGGGCGAAGCGACCCGCGTTGTTCGGGCGCGGATCGACGCGCTGCCGCGCCCCGGTCTGACCTTTGACGATCCGGGGGAGCCGGGAAACGGCTGGCCTCAGGTTGTTCTGTTTCCCACCTTCGACGATCTGGAAGTGCGCCTTGGGCACGCGCTACGGCCCTACCAACTGCTGCTCTCGCCCGAGGCGCCTGACGGGTACGTCCGCGCCTGGCGGCCACGGTCCATGACCCCGGAGCGGCATATAGGCTACGCGATTCAGTGGTTTTCGTTTGCCGGCGTGCTCGCCGTGATGGGGGTGGTCCTGGGTCTGCGCTCAAGGCGGCCGTGACGGCTGCTTCCGGGGTCTGTGCGCAAGAAAACGGGGATACGTCGTGCCGTGCGCCGGCACCGCGCGGCGGTTGTGGACTCCGGGCGAACAATCTGGTGCAATACGCGCGCCGGAATCTGGTTGGAGCGTGTCATGGGTAGGGTGTTGGTAGGACTCGTAGCGGCTGTGTTGGTGACCGTCGGCGCCGCGAGGTTGGCATTCGAACTGACATCGGATACGGACACCGGTCCGGTCAACGAGGCCTGGGCCCAGCGCGCGATGGAGTTCGTCGCGTGGAACAACGTGCAGTGGACCACGTGGATCGTCAACGGTGAATTCGTGCAGATCCCGCACGACACGACCGATTGGAGCCGTCACACCAACGCCAGCATCGCATTCGTGGATTGGGAAGGCGTCCCGCGGCAAGCCAAGGTCGACGGCGATGCGTTTCTGCTGGCCGAACATGGCGACTGGAATGGTCATATCGAACGTTCGGAAGCCGTTCGATACCGGGATTGGGACGGGACTCTCCAGCTACGAACAGTCGCCCAATTGAGCCGTTAGAGCCGTCCTGGCAATTTACTTTGAACTTGGCGGCGTCTTGACCTATGCTACCGCGCGCGAGATACATGGCACGCCAAGAATTATCGGGGAAAATTCCATCCAGTGATCGTCGCGAGCGCATTGGTTCAAGCACCTTCGGGCATGTGTCCGTGATGCCGCGCAGCGTCACTGGCTGCGCTCTTGACGGCATCGGAGCGCTGAACCGAATGCCCAAACTTCTTTCCCACCGCCTGATTCCCGCATTCCCGATTCTTATTCCCCATCGCGTCCTTGCCCAGGGTTGGGATATGCGCGAGGGGGTGACCGATATGAGCCAGCGCATCCAGGCGCTGCACCATATAAGCCTGTGGGTTTGCGCGGTTGTCGGCATCATCGTGTTCGGCGCCATGTTCTACACGATCTTTGCCCATCGACGATCCAAACATCCGGTACCGGCGAATTTCCACGAGAGCACCAAGGTCGAAGTGATCTGGACCCTGATCCCGACACTCATACTCATAGGTATGGCGGTGCCGGCGACGTTGACATTGCGCGACATCGAGGACAACAGCGATGCGGATGTGACGGTCCTAATTACCGCTTCCCAGTGGAAATGGCACTACCAGTACGTTGAATCCGGAATCGGGTTCTACAGCAATCTGGCCACGCCCACGGAACAGATCAACAACACCGAGGAAAAGGGCGAGAACTACTTGCTTGAGGTGGACAACCCGCTGGTAATCCCGGCCGGGCTCAAGGTCCGTTTCCTCACCAGTTCCGACGACGTCATCCATTCCTGGTGGGTGCCGGATTTCGCGGTGAAACAGGATGCGGTCCCGGGATTCATCAACGAAGCGTGGACGCTGGTTAACGTACCCGGCGTTTACAGGGGGCAGTGCACCGAACTCTGTGGCATGAACCACGCGTACATGCCGGTGGTGGTGGAGGTGGTTCCCGCGGAGGAGTTTGCCACCTGGATCGAGGATCAACGAGTCGCCAATGAATTGGCCGGCGAAGCCGCCGTCGCCGCCCGTAGCCGCGATTGGTCGATGGAAGAACTGATGCCCATGGGCGAGGCGGTATTCATTCAGCATTGCGCCACCTGTCATCAACCGGACGGCTCGGGCCAGGGCATCACGTATCCGGCATTGATCGGCAGCCTGATCGCCAACGGGCCCATAGTCGACCATCTGGACCGCGTCCTGAACGGCGTGGTCGACACCGAAATGCAGTCCTGGGCGCCGCAACTCTCGGATCTGGATATAGCCGCGGTCATTACCTACGAGCGCAACGCCTTCGGTAACGACACCGGCGATATCGTCCAGCCGCTCACCGTCTATTCTGCCCGTTAGGTTGCCGACCATGATCGCCCACGCAGGCACCATCCCCCCGGCACGACACCCGCTGATCGCCTTTATCCTTCGCTGGGTGCTCACGACCAACCATAAGGAAATCGGCACGCTGTACCTTTGCCTCAGCTTCACCCTGTTCATCATTGGTGGAGCCATGGCCATGGTCTTCCGCACAGAGTTGGCGCAGCCGGGCTTGCAATTCGTCGGCGCCGATTTTTACAATCAGATGGTGACTCTGCATGGCCTGGTCATGGTGTTCGGCGCGGTGATGCCGGCCTTCGTGGGCCTGGCCAACTGGATGATCCCGATGATGATCGGCGCGCCGGACATGGCGTTGCCCCGGCTCAACAACTTCAGCTTCTGGATTCTGCCCTTCGCCTTCTTCATGCTGCTGTCGTCGCTGTTCATGCAAGGCGGTGCGCCGAATTTCGGCTGGACGCTCTACGCGCCGCTTTCGACCACCTACGGTCCCCCAAGCACCGATTACCTTATATTCGGTGTGCACTTGATGGGTATCTCCTCGATTCTCGGCGCCATCAACATCATCGTGACCATTTTCAATCTGCGCGCGCCGGGCATGACGCTGATGAAGATGCCCCTGTTCGTGTGGACCTGGCTGATTACCGCGTTCCTGTTGATCATGGTCATGCCGGTGCTGGCCGGCGCGGTCACCATGATGCTCACCGACCGTCACTTCGGCACCAGTTTCTTCAATGCCGCCGGCGGCGGTGACCCGGTGCTGTTCCAGCATGTGTTCTGGTTCTTCGGGCATCCCGAGGTCTACATCATGATCCTGCCCGGGTTCGGGATCGCGTCGCAGATTATCCCCACCTTCGCCCGCAAGAAACTGTTCGGCTATCACTCGATGGTCTACGCAACGGCGTCCATTGCGTTCCTGTCGTTCGTCGTTTGGGGGCACCACATGTTCACCACGGGCATGCCCCTGATCAGCGAGCTGTTTTTCATGTACATGACCATGCTGATCGCGGTGCCCACGGGGGTGAAGGTATTCAACTGGGTCGCCACCATGTGGCGAGGTTCCATGACCTTCGAGACGCCCATGTTGTTCGCGGTCGGTTTCGTGGTGATGTTTACCATCGGCGGATTCTCGGGCCTGATGTTGGCCGTCGTGCCGGCCGACTTCCAGTACCACGACACCTTCTTCGTGGTGGCGCATCTGCACTATGTGCTGTACCCCGGAGCGATCTTCGCGACGATGGCGGCGGTCTACTACTGGCTGCCCAAATGGACGGGCAACATGTATAACGAGAAGCTGGGCAAAATCCACTTCTGGTCCGCGGTTTTTGGCCTGAACCTGACGTTCTTCCCGATGCACTTTGCCGGACTCGGCGGCATGCCGCGGCGGATCGTCGACTACGCGTTGCCGTATGCGGAGCTGAATATGGTTTCCAGCATCGGCGCCGGGATTCTGGGCCTGACCCAGTTCCTGTTCCTCTATATCGTTGTGGATGCCGTACGCGGCGGCTCCGGCAAGGCGACCGGCCAGGTTTGGGAGGGCGCCGAAGGCCTGGAATGGACGTTGCCGTCGCCTGCGCCCCTGCACACGTTCGATAAGCCTCCGCAGGTGGACTAGTACGATGCGGACTTGCGCAACGACAGCGTGCCCGGCCGAGGCCATCGTGGGGGTCAGCCAGTGACGGACCGTAACAACCGGTTACGTAGGCACGCGGCGCTTCTCGCCGTGTTGGCCGTGGGCATGTTCGGATTCGCCTTCGCCCTGGTTCCGCTTTACAATATTTTCTGTGAGATTACCGGCCTCAACGGCAAGACGTCCGGTCAGGCAGCAACCATTGTGCCCGTAGCGGCGCCCACCTCGGAACGTCTCGAGCGCGAAATTACCGTGCAATTTCTGGCCCATGTGGGCCGGGGCATGCCGTGGGAATTCAGGCCGATGGAAACTCGCCTGAAAGTACGGCTCGGGGAGGTCAACGAAACCCGTTTCTATGCACGAAATTTTGCCAACGAGTTGGTGACAGGTCAGGCGGTACCGAGTGTCGCGCCCGGCTACGCCGCCCGCTATCTGCACAAGGTCGAGTGCTTCTGCTTTACCCAGCAGCATCTGGCGGCAGGCGAAGAGATCGAGATGCCCGTGATATTTTACGTCGGTGACGATCTGCCTTCCGATATCGGTACCCTGAGCCTTTCCTATACGCTTTATCCGGTACCGTCGGCGCAGCGGGAATCGTCCGGCGCCCAAGGAGATACCGCCACGGCGGTGTCAATGACCCGATCGGATCATGCGGTCCCATGAGCGATACGAGCGACAGCCCCCGCTATTACGTTCCTCACAGCAGCGTCTGGCCAATCGTTGGCTCGATCGCGCTATTCCTCACCGCATTCGGTGCGGCGACTTTCATTCAGCAGAGCACCGGCAAGGTGACGACGGCCACCGGATCCTATGGCGTGTTCATTTTCTACGCCGGGCTCGCCGCCATAGCCTTCATGATGTTCGGCTGGTTCGGCGCGGTGGTCAAGGAGTCGCTGCAGGGGTTGGTCAGCGGAATGCTGGATCGTTCATATCGCCAGGCGATGTTGTGGTTCATCGTTTCCGAAGTGATGTTCTTTGCGGCGTTCTTCGGCGCCCTGTTCTATGCCCGCCTCGTGTCGGTTCCCTGGCTCGCCGGTGCCGGCGCAAGGCTTGAGACGCATCTGCATTTGTGGCCCGATTTCGCGGAAACGTGGCCGCTCTTCATGACGCCGGGGGGCACGGCCACGGAGGCCATGGCGGCCTGGGGCCTGCCCTTCGTCAACACCGTCATTCTCGTCACCAGCAGTGTCACCGTCACCTTCGCCCATTGGGCGTTGAAGAAAAATCAGCGACTGGCGCTGCAGCTCTGGCTCGCGCTGACCGTGGCCCTGGGCGCCGTATTCCTGGTTTTGCAGGCCGTGGAATACGTGCACGCCTACACCGAACTCGGGTTGAACCTGGCGGCGGGAATTTACGGTTCGACGTTCTTCATGCTCACCGGATTCCACGGCGCCCACGTCACGCTCGGCGCGACAATGCTGGCCGTCATGCTGATACGAATTTTCCGCGGCCACTTCACGCCGCATAACCACTTCGCGTTCGAGGCCGCGAGTTGGTATTGGCACTTTGTCGACGTGGTCTGGCTGTTTCTCTTTACCTTCGTCTATTGGTTCTAGGCGCCCGGAATGATGAATCGACTGATAAACCCGTACGCCAGCAGCGCCAGCAGCGCCAGCGAAAGGGCGACACGTACACTGAGCGACATCACGGTGCGCTGCGTGTCGCTGCGGTCGCGCACCAGAAAGAACAGGCCGCTGCCGAGGCTGACCACAATGCCGATCATCACGGCAACGATGAGAACGTCGAGCATTTTCGGGGGCGTCCGGTAGAGATGAGGCTGCATCGAAACAAGAGCATGGGTTGATGTCAAGAACCGCGGAAATAAGAGTGACCGTCGATCTGGACAAGGACAACGTCCCGACGGCGATTGCCTGGGAGGCTTCGGAAGCGCAGTCCGCCGGGCCGACGCGCTGCCAATCGATGATGCTGTCGTTGTGGGATGCGGAGCGCAAGACCATGGCGGCGATTGACTTGTGGGCCAAGGACACGACGGTCGACGACATGAATCTCTATTTCTACCAGGCGCTTCATCAGATGGCAGATACGTACCTGCGGGCGACGCGAAACCGTGAACTCGCGAAACTCATTCACGAGTTCGGCGAGGGATTTGGTGCAAGCGTGGGCCTGGCGAGCAACGCACAGGGCGGGGGACAAGACCGCAAGCTGGTCGATCTGGTTTCCCTGGCCGAAAGACGGAGTAGCGTATAGATGGGCGTTTCGCTTGTACCGACGCTGAAACTACTCCGGCCGGCTGCGATGATCGTCGGGGTTGGATTCGTTGGGCTTTTCATCGGCTATTGGGCCAACAAGACATTCGTCCCCGGCACCGCACCGGAGCAGCCGATCGCTTTCAGCCACAGGATCCACGCCGGGGTTTACCGGATCGACTGCCTGTATTGCCATACGAATGCACGGCGATCGGCGTCCGCCGGCGTTCCCAGCGTGACCAAGTGTGCCGGCTGTCACCAGCTAGTCGTTCCCGACCGCCCGCAGATCCGCCTGGTGCTGGAATACTTTGAGAACAAGGAACCGATCCCCTGGGTAAGGGTTCACGATCTACCCGATTTCGTCTACTTCCCGCATAAGCGGCATGTACTAGCGGGTGTGGAGTGCCAAACCTGTCACGGCCCGGTTGAGACCATGGATGTCATTTCGCGGCAGGCGCCAACGGAAATGGGGTTGTGCCTGACTTGCCACAAGGAACACCAGGTCGAGTTCGGGCTGGATTGCCTGACCTGCCACAAGTGAAACGGGAACAAGGGTATCCAGATGGCGAGCATTGACCGTAGAGACTTCCTGAAACTCGTCGGCGCGGGCGGCGTAGGCACCGGCGCCGGGTTCATGTTGGCGGAGTCGATCAAGCACCCCGTGGAGAATCTGATTCCCTATCCCGTCCCTCCGGAGGATTTCAGCCCGGGTATTGCCACCTGGTACAACACGGTCTGTTCGATGTGCTCGGCGGGATGCGGAATTTCGGTGCGGACCCGCGAGGGCAGGGCCAAGAAGATCGAAGGCAACCCGTCTCACCCGGTGAGTCAGGGCCGGCTCTGCGCGCGCGGTCAGGCCGGATTGCAGGTGCTCTACAATCCGGACCGAATTACCACGCCGCTGCGGCAGACCGGAGCGCGCGCTTCGGGCGATCGGCTGCCGCTGACCTGGACCGAGGGACAAACCCAACTGGCCGAGCGTCTGGCTGACTTGCGGGCAGGCGGTCAGGGAAACTCCATTTGCCTCCTCAGCGAGGGCGTCCGGGGCCATCTGCACCCGCTTTTCGAGCAATTCATGGCTGCATTGGGCTCGGACCGGTTGGTGTACTACGACTATGACCACCCGCACGCTTTGCTCGCCGCGATGAATCGTCTGTTCGGCGAGACGCGGTTGCCCTATTTCGATCTTGGCAATACCCGCTACCTCGTATCCTTCGGCGCCGACTACCTCGGCAGTTGGTTGTCGCCGGTGCACAACGCCCTGGGCTTCGGTCGGAGCCGCCAGGGTCACGAGGACGGTCGGGGACGGTTCGTACAGATCGAGCCCCGGATGACGTTGAGCGGCGCCGCCGCCGACGAGTGGATTGCCGCCAACCCGGGCACGGAAGGCATCCTTGCGTTGGGTATGGCGAACCGCATCGTCGGCCAGGGCGTCTACACGGGCGCCGATCGCAACGCCTGGACGGGCGCCCTGGCGCCCTATTCGGCCGCTTCCGTTGCCGCTCAGACCGGAGTCGCCGCGGAAACCATCAACCGTCTGGCCGACACGTTCGCGGAATCGTCACCGAGCCTTGCGATCGGCGGTGACGGCGCGGGCCGCCACAGCAACGGCGTCGATGCGTTGACCGCCATCACTGCACTGAATTATCTCGCCGGCAATCTGGGTATCGAGGGCGGGATGGTATTCAACCCCGAGCCTCTGGCGGGGCAGGGGGCAGCCGCTCGCCAAGCCAGTTACCGGGCGATGCTCGAGCTTGCCGAAGATGCCCGTCAAGGCCGAATTCAGGTCTTGATCGTCAACCGGACCAATCCGGTATTTGCGCTTCCCGCGGCCGCGGGCTTCAAGGAGGCACTGACGGAGATTCCGCTTATCGTCAGTCTGTCGAGTTTCATGGATGAGACGACGGCCATGGCCGATCTTATCCTGCCCAGCCATACCTACCTTGAGAGTTGGGGCGACGACTTTCCCGAGCCCGGTGTCGGATTCCGCGCCGGCGCAGTATCGCAACCCGTGGTGTCGCCGCTTTACGATACGCGCGACACCGGGGATACCATTCTGGCGTTGGCGGCGGCCGTCACCGCGAACGGTGCGCTGCCCTGGTCTTCGACCGAGGACTATCTGCGCGACCAATGGCGGGAGATTTTCGCTCGGGGCGCTGCGGCGGAAGCTGTGGAAGACGCCCCGGGAGATGCCGCCGCGGATGCGGGAGCTGATGTCGAGGGCGACGCCGCGGTCGCCACTGCCGGGGATCCCGCGGCCGCCATGCCGGACGAATTCGACGCCTTCTGGAACGCGATCCTGCAAGCGGGGGTGTGGGGCGAGAATACGCGCCGCGAGGTCGATTCGGTCACGGTGGACGCGAATGTCGTCGCGGGCATCGGCGTGCAGGCGCCGGAATTCGCTGGATCGAGCGACCGCTATCCGTTCCTGTTCCATCCCTATCTGTCGGGGGCCATGCACGACGGCAGTGGCGCCAATCTGCCGTGGATGCAGGAACTACCCGATCCCATGACCAGCGTCGTCTACGGTTCGTGGCTGGAACTCAACCCGGCTACCGCAGAGGAGCTGGGTCTGCGGGACGGCGACCTGGTGGAAATCGAGTCGCCCAATGGCCGTATCGCGGCGCCCGTGCTTACCTTCCCCGCGATCATGCCCAACGTGGTGGCGATGCCCGTGGGTCAGGGACATACCGGATTCGGGCGCTACGCAAGTGGCCGAGGCGCCAATCCCATCGAGATCCTCTCGCCCCGGATGGAGCCCGAAACGGGAAGCCTCGCCTGGAACGCGACTCGCGTGCGGCTTAATCCGACGGGGCAGCGCGCGAATCTGGTGAGGACCAGCGGGGTGTCGCGAGACCTGGGACGGGAGATCATTCAGACGACGGGCCCCGACGAGAATGAAGATGCGAGCGCTGGATTGCGCAGTATTCCAATAACGGTGGCGCCGGCATGAGCTTCATTGACGATTTTCTTGTCACTTGGCGGGAGTATCGGGAACCCGGTTATTACAACGAGTTCGACTACGCCTGGACGATGACCGTGGATCTGGATCGGTGCACGGGTTGCGGTGCCTGTGTCACCGCTTGCCAGGCCGAGAACAACATCCCGATCGTCGGCGAGGACGCGCTCGCCCGCGGCCGGGAAATGCAGTGGATTCGGATCGAACGGTATTGGGAGGGCGAATTCCCGAACGTGAAGCTGGGCTTCATTCCGATGTTCTGCCAGCACTGCGATGCGGCGCCCTGCGAGACCGTCTGCCCCGTAAGCGCGACCTATCACAACCAGGACGGCCTCAACGCACAGGTCTACAACCGCTGTATCGGCACGCGCTCATGTGCGGTTTACTGTCCCTACGAGGTTCGATACTTCAATTACAACAACCATCATTGGGATGCACCGCTTGAGCAGCAGTTGAATCCCGACGTCTCGGTCCGGGAAAAGGGCGTGATGGAGAAGTGCTCGTTCTGCATTCAACGCATCCGCCAGGCCAAGGACGCGGCCAAGGACGACGGTCGTCGGCGGGTGCGCGACGGCGAAGTACAGCCGGCCTGCGTACAGACCTGCCCGTCGGAGGCGATGGTATTCGGCGATCGCAAAGACCCTGAAAGCCGTGTTTCCGAGTCCATGAACGATCCCCGGGCCTACCACGTATTGGAGGAATTGAATACGTCTCCGTCCGTGGTCTACCTCAAGAAGGTTGCAACCGATGCCGTCTGACGCAAGGGCACAAGAGCTGAGTTACGCGGATGTGAACCGCGACGTGGTGCGATCCCTGGTTGAAACAGGTTCGCGGTACTACATCACGCTGGCGTGCTCCGTCACGGTAATGCTCGTGTGCTTCTTCTTCCCCTGGTTCTACCAGCTCTACTACGGGGTCGGTGCGGCCGGCATCAATCATCCCTCGGTCTGGGGGACGTATCTGGCAAGCTTCATCTTCTGGATTGGGCTCAGCCACTCCGGCACCTTGCTTTCCTGCGTGCTGCACATTACCAACAGCGAGTGGCGCAAGGCCATGTACCGCAGCGCCGAGGCGATGACGCTATTTTCGCTGATGGTAGCGGGGACGATGGTGATGGTGCACGTGGGCCGGCCGTGGTTTATTCATTGGGCGTTGCCGTATCCCAACCAAATGGAGATGTGGCCGAACTTCCGCTCCCCGCTGATGTTCGACGTCATGGCGATCGCCACCTATCTTACCGGCAGCTCGATCTTCATCTACATGGGTTCCATTCCGGATTTCGCCGCGGTTCGGGATAAGACCACGGGTTGGCGTCATCACATGTACGTACTGCTCTCCCTGGGCTGGCGGGGCACCGACACGGAATGGCACCGGCTACGCTGGGCCTACACATTTCTTGCGGTACTGATCATTCCGCTCGCGGTCTCGGTGCACAGCATCGTCTCCTGGGACTTCGCCCTGTCCATCGTGCCGGCACTGCACCAGACCATTTTCGCGCCGTACTTCGTTGTCGGCGCCATCTACTCGGGTACCGCCGGGATCGTGACCGTGATGTACATGCTCAGGAAGTACATGAACTTCGAGCACTACATCACCAAATTGCACTTCGACAACCTGGGCAAATTGCTGCTGGTGCTCTCGCTCATCTGGACCTATATCAACGTTGTGGAGTTGTTCACCGGTTGGTACAGCGGCACGTCCACCGAGGGTGAGGCGCTTCGGTACCGGCTGTTCGGATTCTATGCGCCGTTGTACTGGGAGATGGTCCTGTTCTGTGCCGTAGCCCCGTTGTTGCTCATCTCCAAACGGTTCAGAACATCCTTCGTGCCCATGCTGATTCTGTCGATCCTGATAAACATCGGCATGTACACCGAGCGTTTCCTCATCGTCGGCACATCGCTGTCGCGGCAGTACCTGCCCGACGCGTGGGGACTCTATGTACCGAGCCTGGTCGAGATTTCAATCATCGTCGGCTCGTTTGCAATGTTCGTGACCCTGTTCCTCATATTTGTGAAAATCTTCCCCAGCGTATCCATCTACGAGGTCAAGGAAACGCTGCCCGAACCCGAACCCGCCACCGATACCGGAGAGCCCGAATGGCAACCCACGCGCTAGGACTGTTCGGCACTCCGTCGGAAGCGCTCGCCGCTGCCGGCGAGCTCAAGGGGAGCGGATTCGCGACGCCGTCGCTGATCACGCCCATTCCCCTGGAGGGGGTCGAGGAGATATTGGGCGAGAAGAAGTCGGCGATCAAGCACTTCACGTTTTTCGGCGCATTGTTCGGCGGAATCGGTGGTTTTGCACTCGCGGCCGGTACCGCGATGCTCTATTTGCATCCGACCGGCGGCCGGGCGATCGTCGCCATACCGCCATTCCTCATCATCACCTACGAGATGACGATTCTGTGCGGGATTCTGGCCACGGTCATCGGATTTCTCGTCAGCGCCCGGTTTCCGGCGTTCCGCGAACGGATCTATGTTCCGGAAGCCGCAGTGGACAAGTTTGCCGTGGCCGTGTCTTGCGCGGATGAAACGGTGTATGAGCGCGCGGAGGCGATTCTGAAGGGCGCCGGAGCCGAGGAAGTTCGGGAGTTGACGGAGTAGCGTCGATGACACGATTGAACTATGCATTCATTGCCTTGATCTTGCTGGGCCAGGCGGGCGCCTCCCTGGCGCTCCCGTGGGATAAGGATATGGTCGATCAACCCACGGCCAAGGCGCAGGAGTCGGAGGCGCCGCTGGATTCGGAAGGCGTACCGGTTGAAGGTGGCGAGACCATGCCGGCGCCAACCACCGAGGCCGGGATGTTCGAAGCCAAGGATGCGGCGGTGGTCGTACAAAACCCCGTTGCTGCCACACCCGAATCGGTGACCCGTGGCGAATACCTCTATCGGATCAACTGTCTGGTGTGTCACGGGGTCGAAGGACGGGGCGACGGCCCCGTTGGATTACTGCTGGCGACTGCGCCGGTGGATATGCACGACGCCTACACCCAGGACCAGGCCGACGGCCAGATATTCTTTACCATTACCCGGGGCCGGGTGACGATGCCCTATTACCGTGACGCCCTGAGCCACGAGGAACGCTGGCACGTTATCAACTACATTCGCTCGGCGTTCGGCTCGGACTAAAACGGGGACTCGACTGCAATGGCTTCCACCTCCCGCACCACGCTTGCTCCCCGTTCCGTACTCTGGGTGTTCATCGGCCTGTTCCTGGTCGGCATCGCGAGTCTTGTCGCCGGTGTGAGCAGCGGCATTCAGCCCGACATCGGGCTACTGACGGCTTCGTTCCTGTTCTTGATGGGGGTCAGCCAGACCGGGGTCGTATTCTGCGCGATGACCCGGTTGGTAAAGGCCCAATGGTCAAAGCCCTATTATCGGCTCGCGGAGTTCAGCACTCTGGCGTTTCTGCCGTTTGCGGTGGTGGGATTCCTGCTGATTTACGCCTACGGACGCGACGACCTGTTCTACTGGCTCGATGCGTCGCCGGAGACACATCTGAGCCCGTGGCT
Organism: Candidatus Rariloculaceae bacterium; assembly: GCA_965237785.1. GTDB lineage: Bacteria > Pseudomonadota > Gammaproteobacteria > Steroidobacterales > Rariloculaceae > UBA6522. The sequence continues at coordinate 1,452,615 of OZ250159.1, read as the reverse complement.
CGACGGCGGCTGGCTGTTGATCAGGAATCTGTGCGGTCTCGCGGTGTTCTATGGGCTGGCGGTCTACTACGCGTTCAAGGGCCTGCAGCCGGACCTGGCCGGGTCCGACGGGGAGGAGATCGATCACCGGGCGGTCGAGGCCCGGCTTTATTTGCTCTCACCCTTCATCCTGTTGGGCTATGTGCTCTGCAACACGTTCTTCGCGTGGGATTTCGGCATGATGCTGATCGAGCATTGGCACAGCACCGTATTCCCGATCCTTTTCTGGTTCGGCAATATTTTTGCCGGGACCGCCGCGCTGATCGTCTTTCCCGCCCTGCTTGGCGGCGCCAAGGGCTCCGACTCGCCGTTCGGCATGGATCAGGTACGCAGCCTCGGGATGCTCGTGACCGGATTCACGCTTATGTGGATGTATTTCTTCTGGGCGCAGTTCTTCGTCACGTGGTTCGGGGACCTTCCACACGAGACTGAACCGTTGTGGCGGCAGATGTACGGGCATTACGGGCCGTATTTCTGGACCATGATGGCCGGCTGCTTCTTTATTCCCTTCGTCGCGCTGATTCTAGCGTTCGTCAAGCGATCGACGTGGGCCATGTGCATCCTCGCGATCGGGATCAACCTGGGAATCTGGCTATTCAAATACCTGACTGTCGTGCCCGTGTTCTCGCCCGACGATCGCCCTTTCAGTAGTTGGCTTGACATCGGCGTCACGGTGGGCCTGGCGGCCGGATTTATTGCCGTGGTCATTGCCCTGGCCAACCGGTTACCGATGTACTCGCGTTGGGAACTGGCGTTGAAGCCGGTTCACAGGCACTAGTCGCGCGTACCCGCGATCATCGTGATTCCGGATGGGTTGCCCGACGAAATCCCCTCGATAGCCATCGCCGCGTATGGGCCGTAGCGGTATTGTCTGGTACCTGATGCTCAGCGTGATCGCTGCCGCCAGTGGTTTGTCCCTGTTTTTCTTCTACGCGGCACGCAACCCGGTGGCGCTGATTGTTGGCCTGGGACTGCTCGGGCTGGCCGGGTTGCTGGTGCGAATCGGCCGCCGGTCCCGCTGACGCGCTACGGACTGTCGTGAGCCGGCACGTGGATGACGGGATTCGCCAGCCGGCCCAGCCCCTCGATCTCGATGAGCAGGGCGGCATTGGTTTCATGGAGTTGCAGACCTGAATTGCCGCGGCTGCGGCCTATCGCGCGGACGGCGGCGGTCAGGCTGTTGTAGACTTTTATGGGGTGACCGAAGAACTCGGCATCGCCACGGGAATTGTCCACGGTGAACGATCGTCGGGACCGAGAGGATATCCCGGCGTAGGGAATCGCGACGGAATGCAAGACCGCATGGGAGAGCAAGGCTATGAAACGACGTGAATTTATCGGTGGACTTGGAGGAGGCGCTGCGCTGGCGGCTTGTACGCCTCAGACCCAGGAGCAGGGCGTTGCCGACACGGCTGAGCGTTTTTCGTGGAAGCTGGTGACGACGTGGTTGCCCAACTTTCCGGGGCTGGGTACGGGCGTCAATACGCTGGCCCGCTATATTCAGGAAATGAGCGCGGGACGTATGGAAATCACGATCTATGCCGCCGGTGAACTGGTTCCCGCGTTTGAGATTTTCGACGCCGTGTCCCAGGGTTCCGCCGAAATGGGTCATGGGGCCGCCTACTATTGGCGCGGAAAGTCGGAAGCCGCGCAGTTCTTCGCGACGATTCCCTTCGGTTTGAATGCCCATGAGCAAAACGCGTGGCTCTACTACGGGGGCGGCCTGGAGCTTTGGCGCGAAGTCTACGAGCCCTTTAACCTAGTGCCGTTCCCGGCGGGCAACACTGGCGTGCAAATGGGCGGTTGGTTCAATCGGCCGATCGAAAGCATGGCGGATCTCGAGGGGCTCAAGATGCGAATCCCCGGAATCGGCGGCGAGGTTCTGCGGCGCGCGGGCGGCACGCCGGTAAACTTGCCATTGTCGGAAATCTTCACCGCGCTGCAGACCGGCAGCATCGACGCGACCGAGTGGGTGAGCCCGTACAACGACGTGGCGATCGGGTTGCACCGGGCGGCACGCTATTACTACTACCCAGGCTGGCAGGAGCCGGGGCCGACGCTGGAGTGCATGATCAATCGCCAGGCGTGGGACTCCCTGCCCGAGGACTTGCAGGCCATCGTCCGCGTGGCCTGCCAGGCCACCACACTGGATATGGCCTCGGAATTCATGGCGCGAAACGCGACGGCGCTGCGACAACTGCAGTCCGAGGGGAACGTGGAGGTGCGCAAGTTTCCGGACGATGTTCTCGTGGGCCTCAAGGAGTTGACCTACACGGTGGTCGAGGAACTCGCCGCGGAAGATCCGGTGGTCGCCAAGGTTTGGGCCTCCTACCGTGAGTTCATGGCGTTGTCGCAGCCGTGGCAGGCCATTTCCGAAGGGGCGTACCTGTCGACCCGCGAATTGCCGTAGCGGCGTGCCCGGGCGCAGACGCGGGCGGCAGGCAGTTGCCGCACGCCAAATGGATCGGGTACACCAGGCGTGACGCCACTCGAGTACGGCGCGCTGAACGCGCACAGCTTTCCGCGCTATGCGATGGGATTGGCGGCGCAGTTTCCGGAACTCGATGAAGTCCTCAGGCGTTGGGGCTTGCCCAAATTCTGGAGTAGCAAGGCCGGAATCGAGTCGCTGTTTCGTACTATTCTCGCACAACAGATCTCCGCCGCAGCGGCGGCGACGCTGTTTCGACGGGTCAGCGAGTCGCTGGGTGGAATGTCGGCACGCCGCGTGTACGAGGCGGGGCAGGACGGTCTGCGGGCCCTGGGTTTGAGCCGCCAGAAAGCCCGGTATTGTCATGAGCTTGCGCGAGCCGTGGTGGAGCGGCGCCTGTCGATTGCCGGTCTGGAGCGACTGGGCGATGAGGACATCATTGCGACGCTCTGCGCACAGCCGGGTATCGGGCCCTGGAGCGCCAGAATCTATCTTATGTCGTCATTGAAGCGCATTGACGTGTGGGCGCCTGGGGACCTGGCTTTGCAACGCGGTATCGAGGATTTGTTCCCGGGTACCGACACGGCGGCTCTGGTGCAAACCGGTGACCGCTGGCAGCCGTGGCGAGCGGTTGCGGCCCGACTGGTTTGGCACCACTACCGCTGTCGACTGAACTCCGGCTGATCTGAACGACGCGCCCGGATAGGTTGCCGGCGTGCCCGCGCAAGCTGGTTTAGTCCGTGCGGATGGGTATAAACTCAAGGTTACACGGTAGGCATGGCGCCGCCATCATTGAGGTAATTGTCATGGCGAGTTTTTCGATCAACGGAGAGGCTGTCGAAGTCGATGCCGATCCTCGGACACCCTTGCTCTGGGTGATCAGAGAACACCTCAAGTACACCGGCACCAAGTTCGGTTGCGGCGTCGGTCAGTGCGGGGCCTGCACCGTTCATATCGATGGATCGTCGACTTATTCCTGTCTGACGCCGGTGTCTGCCGTCGAGGGCCGCGAGATCACCACGATCGAAGGACTTTCGCCGGATTCCGATCATCCGCTGCAGCGGGCGTGGGTCGAAGAGGAGGTGCCGCAATGCGGCTACTGTCAGTCTGGCCAGATCATGCGAGCAGCCGACCTTCTGGCGACGAATCCAGACCCATCCCGCGACGAGATCATCGCCCATATGAGTACGATCATCTGCCGGTGCGGAACCTACAACCGCATCATCCGGGCCATCGAGCGTGCCGCGGCGGAGATTTGAAATGAAGAATCAAGTCGCACAGGAGCTCTTCTCGGCGAACCGCCGCGAATTTCTGTACGGCGTGGGCGGACTCACGCTTGTCGTCGGTTCAACGGGTTTAATTGGCGCGTGCACATCGGATCTGGCACCGCCGTCGGGACCGGCGCCTGCCGCGGGTTCGAGCGAGGTTACGCCGAATATCTGGGTCACCCTCGGCGCCGACGACACGGTCACGGTGCAATTTCCGGCAACTGAAATGGGCCAGGGATCGTCCACCGCGTTGCCGCTGATTCTCGCCGACGAACTCGATGCCGACTGGGACAAGGTGATAGTCGAGACGGTTGCGTTCCACGACGAGGCCTACGGCAACCCGTTCTTCCAGAACATGCTTTATACCGCCGGCAGTGCAACAGTACGAGCGTACTTCGAACCCTTGCGCCGGGCGGGTGCGCAGGCGCGCAAGCTGCTCCTGCAATCGGCCGCGGTTCACTGGGACGTGCCGGTGGGCGAGCTTGCGACCGAACCGAGCGTGGCGGTTCATACGCCGTCGGGGCGACGTTTGAGTTATGGCGAGATCGTGGCGTTCACCGAGTTGCCGGAGAGCTTGCCGGAAGTGAGCGATGAGGAACTCAAGCCCTACGGCGGGCACCGATATCTCGGTCGGGACATGCCGAGGCGGGACATGCTCGCCAAATCCGATGGCAGCGCCGAATTCGGCATCGACGTGCAAGTGCCGGACATGGTGTACGCATCGGTGCTGCGGGCGCCTGTTGAAGGCGAGGAGCCGATGTCGACCGACGACAGCGCGGCGCGAGCGGTCGCCGGCGTCACTGACGTCGTGTCGCTGCCATGGGGCGTTGCCGTGGTCGCCGATACCTACGAAGCGAGCAAGTGGGGCAGGGAGGCGCTCAATGTCACCTGGAGCGAGTCGTCACGCTTCCGGGAAGCCAACCTTGAATCGGACCTCGATTCCTATGTGGTGCAGGCCGAGGATCTTGCGCGGACCGGCACGGCGTGGCGTGAAGCGGGCGATGTGGACGCGGCGTTGGGCGGCGCGGCGGAGATCGTCGAAGCCACCTACCGAAGCGACCCCGCGTATCACGCGCAGATGGAGCCCATGAACGCCACGGCCCACGTGACCGAGGACGGTAAGGCCGCGGAGATTTGGGTGAGTACGCAAACCCAGAGCCTCTCCATTCTCGGCGCCGCGGAGTTCCTCGAGACGACACCGGACAAGATTGTGCTGCACCCGATGTTCATCGGCGGAGGATTCGGTCGGCGGACGTTGCGCCGGCAACGATACGTCGAAGACGCGCTGCTCGTTTCCAGGGCGATCGGCAAGCCGGTCAAGGTCATCTGGACCCGCGAGGACGACGTCAAGGACGGCACCTTCAGGAATGCCGCCGCGCAGTGCATACGCGCCGGTTTCGATGCGGAAGGGAACTTGGTGGGCTGGAACCATCGCGTCGCCGCGCCGAAAGTTCTCGAATACATGAATCCACCGCGCTGGGAAGTGTCGGCGGGACGGGATGTGATCGCCATGCTGGGCTCGGAAAGCTCGCATTACGATATACCGAATTTCAGGGCCGAGCATATTCTCACCGAGCGTTGCTCACGGGTGTGCGCCTGGCGCGGCGTCGCAACCAGTTATACGAATTTTGCCGCCGAATCCTTTGTCGACGAATTGGCAGTGGCCCGAAATATCGATCCACTTGAGTTTCGCATGCAGCTTTGCCGAAACAACCCGCGGGCCTTGACTGTGCTCGAAACCGTCGCGGAGATGGCGGACTGGGCGCGAACCCGCGAGGGGTCCGCTCTCGGCCTGGCACTCGCCGGTTATAGCGCCACCTACGCCGCGGGCATTGCCGAGGTTTCCGTGGATGAGATCAGCGGCATGGTCAACGTCCAGGACTTCTGGCTGGTTGCGGATGCCGGTTATTTGCTTCAGCCAGGCAATTCCGAGGCGCAGCTCGAAGGCAATGTCATCTTCGGGATCAGCAGCGCATTGCGCGAGCAGATCGATATCACCGCGGGGCAGGTCCAGCAGAACAACTACTACGACCACCCCGTAATGCGCATGCACGAAATGCCGAACGTCCACGTTCGGGCCATCTCCACGAACAATCCACCAACCGGCATCGGGGAGACGGGTCTGGCGGCGACGGCGGCGGCCCTTGCCAATGCCGTGTTTGCGGCCACCGGCGCGCGCATACGTCATATCCCCTTGACACCGGCACGAGTTCTCGCCGCGATACGGGCATAGGTGTTCGAGACGGCGTACAGGGGCGCCTTGTCAGCATGACTATTCGATTAGTCTGAATGGGCGGGAGCCCTTCCCCGCGCCGCCGCGACTCATTGAGACGGGTATTCCAGCAAAAGGCGCATCCTCGCAATAGCGGTTGACCGGGGCGACGCGATTGATCCGGTCGATTGAGGGCGCGCAGCCACCCATGGCGAAGGCGAGAACCAGGGCAGCGAATCGGACCATAATTTCGGTCTCTCTATTTGCTTGGCTGAGCCTATCCCCGGACCGTCACTTAAGGTACAATACGTCAGATTTAGCGGGACAGCAACCGTTTGTTCGCTAGTTGTTTTCGTTATATTTCAGCTAGTTGATGTTGTTTTTTGAGGTAAAGCCTTTGTTTCGAAGGCCCCGTTTGGGGCCTTTTGTTTGGTCCCGCCGAAAAGGGGCATATTGAGGAGGGCGAAAGAAGAACAATGGGCCTCGGGCCCATTTTTTGTGTTGATACGAATGGACCACGCGACCCGCAAACAGCGACTCATCGAACTGCTGGAACCGCCAGTCGAGGCGCTCGGGTATGAATTGGTGGATATCGATGTGCGTGTGGGGAGCAATGGATTGCTGCGGATCTTCATCGATAAGGATGGCGGCGTGAATCTCGAGGATTGCGAGCGAGTCAGCCGGCAGCTTGGCGCGTTCCTGGATGTCGAGGATCCATTGCCCGGGCACTATGTGCTGGAAGTGTCGTCACCCGGACTCAACCGGCCCCTGCGCACTTTGGCGCACTTTAGCCGGTTCAGGAACCATCAGGCGAAAGTCCGGTTGAGAGAGCCGCGCGATAGCCGCCGTATGCTGAACGGGCGGCTGCTGGGCATTCGGGATGAGGCGATCCTGATGGACATTGACGGCGAAGTCTGGCGGTTGCAGCCGGCGGATATCGCCTCGGCGAGGCTCGTGCCCGGGCCATGATGTATTTCGTGGAGATGGTCTAGCGATGAATAAAGAAATGTTGATGGTAGCCGACGCCGTTTCCAATGAGAAAGGCATGGACAAGGAGATCATCTTCGAGGCCATCGAAGCGGCGCTGGCTTCGGCATCCCGCAAACGCCACGGTGACGATATCGACGTACGCGTTGCCATCGATCGCAAGAGTGGAGCGTACGAGACGTTCAGACGTTGGATGGTGTTTGCCGACGATTCCGACGAATTGGAGGAACCCGTACGGGAGTTACGGTTGCAGGATGCCGTCGAAGTCGATAGCGACGCGCAGCCTGGCGAATACGTGGAAATTCCCCTTGAGTCAGTGGAATTCGGGCGGATCGCGGCACAGACCGCCAAGCAGGTGATCGTTCAGAAGGTTCGCGAGGCCGAGCGAAAGCAGGTCGTCGAGGACTACGAGGAGCGCGAGGGCGAATTGGTCGGCGGAATCGTCAAACGGGTCGATCGCAACGGCGCCTACGTTGACCTTGGCGGAAACGCGGAAGGCTTCCTGGCTCGGGAAGAACTGATCCCCAGAGAACCGATAAAACCCCAGGATCGCGTCAAGGGAATGCTGCGGGAGGTGCGCTCGGAGCAGCGGGGTCCACAGTTGTTCATGACGCGCACGTCGCCGCAATTTCTCGTCGAGTTATTCAAGTTGGAAGTCCCCGAAGTCGGCCAGAGCCTGATTGATATCATCGGCGCGGCAAGGGACCCGGGATTGCGGGCAAAAATTGCGGTCAGAAGCAATGACGCTCGCATCGATCCTGTCGGCGCATGCGTCGGCATGCGCGGCTCGCGCGTCCAGGCCGTTTCCAACGAACTGGCGGGCGAGCGAGTGGACATCATTCTGTACGACGAGAATCCGGCGCAGTTCGTTATCAATGCAATGTCGCCGGCGGACGTGGTCAGTATCGTCATGGATGAGGAATCCCACAGCATGGATATCGCTGTCGACGAGGAGAAGCTGTCGCAAGCCATTGGCCGTGGCGGCCAGAACATTCGCCTCGCCAGCGAGTTGACGGGCTGGGAACTCAATGTGATGACGGAGACCGATGCGGACGAGAAGAGCGAGCAGGAATCTCGCGAGCTGGTCGACCAATTCATGTCGGAACTGGATGTTGATGAAGACGTGGCCACGATTCTCGTACAGGAAGGATTCTCATCCCTGGAGGAAGTGGCTTACGTGCCGGTGAATGAGTTGCTTGCGATCGAAGAATTCAATGAGGAGATCGTCAACGAACTCAGGGCCAGGGCGAGGGATGTGCTCATCACCAAGGCGATCGTCACCGAGGAAGTTCTGGACCAGTCCGAGCCGGCGGAAGACCTTTTGAGCCTCGACGGCATGGACCGGGAACTCGCGTTCGAATTGGCCAGCCGGGGTATTGTTACGCGTGAGGATCTCGCTGAACAGGCGGTGGATGATCTGGAGGGGATTGAATCCCTGGAACCGGAGCGTGCCGCCACTTTGATCATGGCAGCGCGCGCCCACTGGTTTGCGGACGAGGCCTAGCGAGATCCGGGAGAGCCGAATGGCGGATGTAACGGTCGTACAATTTGCTGAGGTCCTGCGCGTCCCCGTGGAGCGGTTGCTGTCGCAGTTGGACGAGGCCGGCATCGATGTCGCCGGAGCCCAGGACACGATAAGCGACGACGCGAAACTTGAGCTTTTAACCCATTTGCGCCGGACTCACGGGCGCAAGGATGCGGCTGCCTCGGCACCGAGAAGGATCACCCTGAAGCGCAAGTCGCAGAGCGAAATCAGGCTTTCCAGCGGCAAGGGCCGCTCGCGCACCGTTAGCGTCGAAGTGCGCCGCAAGCGCACCTATGTCAAGCGCGACGTACTCGAAGAGCAGGCGCGAAAGCAACAGGAAGAATTGGATGCCAAGCGCTCGGCAGTCGTCGATAGGCAGCGTGAAGAGGCCGAGCAGGCCGAACAGGCCGACCGCGACGAAGAGGAGCGAAAGGCTGCCGAAGAGGCCCGCAAAGCTGCCGAGGAAGCTCGCATCAAGGCCGAGCGGGAGCAGCGCGAACTGGAGGCTCGCCGGATCGCGGAAAGCGAGGAAACCAGGCGGCGCAAGGACGAAGAGGCCCGCCGTCTCGCGGAAGAGGAGCGGCGCAGCAAGGAGCGGAAAGACAAGGAAAGGGCGGCGCAGGCTCGACTGGAGATGGAGCGGGCGCGTCAGGCTGCCAAACCGCCGGCCGATAGCACGTTGCACGTTGCAGCGGGAGCCACTGCCCGGCGGCGCAAGAAGCGACCGCGGCGCCGCCCGGTACATCTCAGCGTCGAGAGTCAGCACGGATTCGAGAAACCGACCGCTCCCGTTGTGCGCGAAGTGGCAATCGGAGACACGATTACGGTTGGTGACCTCGCCCAGCGGATGGCCGTGAAGTCGGGAGAGGTCATCAAGTCGCTCATGAATATGGGAATGCTGGTGACCATCAATCAAGTAATCGATCAGGACACGGCGGTGCTGGTCGTGGAGGAAATGGGGCATACGGCCAAGCCGGTCACGGAAACCGCGCTGGAGGATCAACTACTGGAGTTGGTGGTCGAGGCGAGCAGCGACGCGGAACAAGAATCTCGCCCGCCAGTGGTGACCGTGATGGGACATGTGGATCACGGCAAGACGTCGTTGCTGGATCATATCCGTCGAACGCGCGTGGCGGCGGGCGAGGCAGGGGGCATCACCCAGCATATCGGGGCCTATTCCGTGGCCACGGACAAGGGCCGTGTCACCTTCCTCGATACGCCCGGGCATGCCGCGTTCACCGCGATGCGCGCACGCGGGGCCCAGGCCACGGATATCGTCGTCCTGGTCGTTGCCGCCGACGACGGCGTCATGCCGCAGACAGAGGAGGCGATACTGCACGCCAGGGCTGCCGAAGTGCCGTTGGTCGTTGCTGTCAACAAAATCGATCGGGAGGATGCGGACCCCGAGCGTGTCCGTCAGGAATTGTCAAAATATGAGGTGATTCCCGAAAACTGGGGCGGCGACAATCTGTTTGTCAATGTATCCGCGAAGACCGGCGCCGGTATCGACGAACTCCTGGATTCGATCCTGTTGCAGTCGGAAGTCTTGGATTGCCGGGCGCCCAGGACGGGGCCGGCAGCGGGCGTCGTGCTGGAATCGAGCCTGGAGCGAGGACGAGGAGCCGTCGCCACGATCCTGGTCGCCGGTGGCGGCCTGAACCTGGGCGATATGCTTTTGGCCGGACAGGAGTATGGACGCGTGCGAGCCATGTTCGATGAGTCCGGAGCGCCGATCAAGAGCGCCGGCCCGTCCATGCCGGCCGTGGTCGTTGGCCTTTCAGGGACGCCCTTCGCAGGCGATGACGTTGTGGTCGTGGCGAACGAACGCAAGGCTCGGGAAGTCGCCGAGTTCAGGCAGACCAAGCAACGGGATGCCAAGCTTGCGCAGCAGCAGGCAGTGAAGTTGGATGACGTCTTCAGCCAGATGGCCGAAGGGCAGGCGGAGTCGGTGCAATTGTTGATCAAGGCCGACGTGCACGGTAGCTCCGAAGCGCTGCGCGAGTCGCTGGAAAAGATATCGACCTCCGAGGTCAAGGTCCGGGTCACCTACAGCGGCGTCGGAGCCATTACCGAGTCGGATATCCAGCTGGCGGCTGCCTCCAAGGCCATCGTGATCGCATTCAACGTGCGCGCGGACGCGGCTGCGAGGGAAGCCCTCAAGGAAACGGGCGTGGATGTTCGTTACTACAGCATCATTTACGAAGCCATAGACGACGTGAAGGCCGCCGTTAGCGGATTGCTGGCCCCTGAGATCAAGGAGCAGATCGTCGGACTTGCCGAGGTCCGGGAAGTATTCCGGTCTCCGAGGTTCGGCAACGTCGCCGGTTGTCTGGTTGCGGATGGTTATGTACGCCGGAGCAACCCGATCCGCGTGTTGCGGGACAACGTGGTGATCTACGAGGGTGAACTGGAGTCACTGCGGCGATTCAAGGATGATGTGAACGAAGTGCGGGCGGGCACGGAATGCGGGATCGGTGTCAAGAACTACAACGATGTCCGGGTCCGCGATCAGATCGAGTGCTTCGAGCGAACGGAAGTCGAACGCACGCTCTGAGTTTGCGGTTCCGTGCCGCGGACATCCTCGTCCTGCATCGCTTACCGAATTCCCGCCGTGGCCGACAATTCGCTCGCGGGTCGGCGGGTGTGGCAGGGGGTTATTGAGACATGCGCTCCAGAGCCTTACGTGTGGCGTCACAGTTGCAACGGGTCCTGAACGACCTGTTGCACAACGATGTCAAGGATCCTCGGCTGCAGGGCGTCGGTGTCAGCGACGTGCAAGTGTCAGGCGACATACGGGTGGCCAGGGTATATATCAACATGCTGGATCCCGATGCCGATCCCGAACCCGTCATGACCTCGCTTGAGCGGGCATGCGGGTACCTGCGTTCGCGCGTGGCCGGACAACTGCGCTTGCGGCACACGCCGGAACTGCGGTTTTGCCTCGACGAAGGCGCCAGGCGGGGAGTCGAATTGACCCGGCTGATCGACGAGGTCGCAAGTGAAGGGTCCGGCGGCAGCGAGTCCGCCCTGAGCGATGTTTCGCCGACCGCAACGGAGTTGGACGAATGAGGCGCCGCGCCGGGCGGGACGTACACGGAATCGTGCTGCTGGACAAGCCGGGCGAGGAGTCTTCGAACCGTGCACTGCAGAGTGTGAAGCGTCTCTACAAGGCAGCAAAAGCGGGCCATACGGGCAGTTTGGACCCGTTGGCTACGGGGATGTTGCCCATTTGCCTCGGCTCGGCCACAAAGGTCTGTTCCTTCCTTCTGGATGCACGCAAGAGTTATCGAGTGACCGCCTGTCTGGGCGCGGCGACGGACTCCGGAGATGCTCACGGCGCCGTAATCGCCCGGTCACCGGCAATGGAACTCGATCCCGAGGCGGTACGACGCACGCTTGCCGGCTTCCGTGGCGAGAGCAAACAGATTCCGCCGATGTATTCTGCCTTGAAATACAAGGGCAAGCGCCTCTACGATCTGGCCCGCCGCGGAATAGAAGTGCCGCGGCCGGAGCGCACCATTCGGGTTTATTCTCTGGCGCTGCGTCGCGCCCAGTGGCCGGAACTGGAATTCGATATCACCTGCTCCAAGGGCGCCTACGTGCGCACATTGGTCGAGGACGTGGCCAAGGCCCTTGGAACCCTGGGATATGTCGCGGCGCTGCGCCGCAGGTTCGTGGAACCCTTTGCAGAGTCGCAGATGGTAACGCTCCCGGCACTCGAAGCGCGGGCACGTCAGGGTGTGGCCGAACTGGACGAGGTGTTGTTGCCGCCGGACAGTGCATTGTCGGGGTGGCCGCGCGTTGTCGTACCGGCGGCCTTATGCGCGCGGCTCACTCAAGGCGGGGTCGTCCCCGCGGGGGCGCAATGGCCACGGGGACACGTTCGAATCTATTCGCCGGACGATGATTTTGTGGGAATCGGCGAGGTTCGCGCACCGGGGCAATTGGCGCCGCGGCGCATTTTTGCACCTGTCAATGCGGTAGCGGAATAATTCGATTTCAAATTCGTGGAATGAATTCAGCTGTGCGAGTAGAATACGCGGTTTTTCCAGCAGGTAAAAAATGACCAATCCGGATATTTCATCAGGAGCCGCTGGCCCGGAGCAAAGGTAATGGGACTGAGCGTGACAGAAAAGACCGGAATCATCGCCGAGTACAAGCTTAGCGAAGACGACACGGGTTCCACGGAAATCCAGGTCGCCTTGCTGTCGGCGAGAATCCGCCAACTCACCGGCCATTTCGCTGGACACAAGAAGGATCACCACTCTCGACGGGGACTGCTCCAAATGGTCAACCGTCGTCGCAAGTTGTTGGATTATCTGAAGGAAAACGATCAAGCACGATATCAGGACCTGATTCGTCGCCTTGGATTGAGACGTTGAATCCGATTTTTCTCAGATCTGTGTCGACGGCTCTGATTCTATATGGCATTTGCAATGTCTGCCCGATTCGCGGGCAGCGGTTGCGTGTGCAGGGAAGGGAATAGTGAAACTGAGTAGAACGTTTGCCTATGGTGACCGGATGGTCACCATCGAAACTGGAGAAATGGCTCGTCAAGCGGACGGCGCCGTGTTGGTTACCATGGGGGATACCGTGGTATTGGTCGCGGCCGTTGGTCAGAAGAGTTCCTCCGGCGATAGAGGATTCTTCCCACTGACAGTCAATTACCAGGAGAAGACCTATGCCGCGGGTCGTATTCCCGGCGGGTTCTTCAAGCGCGAAGGCCGGCCCAGTGAGAAGGAGACGCTCACCTGCAGGCTGATTGACCGGCCGATTCGTCCCCTGTTTCCCAAGGCGTTTCGTAACGAAGTCCAGGTCATCGCGACGGTCGTGTCGGTGGACCCGGAGATCAACGCGGATATTCCTTCGTTGATCGGCGCGTCGGCTGCGCTGACGTTTTCGGGTTTACCGTTTCTGGGTCCCATAGGAGCTGCTCGCGTGGGCTACCGTGACGGTGCCTACATCGCCAATCCGGCCATGAGCACGCTCAGCGGTTCGGATCTGGATCTGGTCGTCGCCGGCACGAAGAACGCGGTACTTATGGTGGAGTCGGAAGCCAATATGCTATCCGAGGAGGTCATGCTGGGGGCGGTGTTGTTTGGACACGAACTCATGCAAACGGCCATTCGGACAATCGAGGAGATGGCCGCCGAAATTGGCAAGGAACCCATGGAGTGGAGCCCGCCGGAAGTCGACGAGAAGCTGGTCGCGTCGGTCGAAGCCACGGCCGGCCAGGGTATTGCGGATGCCTACGAAATCGTGGAAAAGACGCCGCGGCGCGCCGCGTTGGCGGATGTAAGGCGGGGGCTGGTTGAGGCGTTGACGGATAGTGAGAACTCGCGATGGACATCGGAGCAGATCGAAGCCGAATTTTCGCGGCTTGAGAAAGCCGCCGTTCGTGGGCGCGTAATTGCAGGCGGTGCACGAATCGACGGACGCGATACGCGGACCGTCAGGCCCATCGACGTGAAGGTTGGGTTCCTTCCGCGAACGCATGGGTCGGCATTGTTTACACGGGGAGAAACACAGGCGCTGGTGGTCACGACCCTGGGGACCGGGCGGGACGCCCAGATCATCGATGCCCTGGAAGGGGACCGCAAGGATCAATTCATGCTGCACTACAATTTTCCGCCCTATTGCGTGGGCGAGACCGGGTTCATGACCGGTCCGAAGCGCCGGGAAATTGGCCATGGGCGCCTGGCCCGACGCGGTGTGGAAGCGGTGATGCCCAATTCGGAGGGATTCCCTTACGTAATTCGAGTGGTATCCGAAATTACCGAATCCAACGGATCCAGTTCCATGGCGAGCGTTTGCGGCACGAGCTTGTCCTTGATGGATGCGGGTGTGCCGATCGCGGCGCCGGTTGCCGGTGTCGCCATGGGCTTGATCAAGGAGCACGATGCCTACGTGGTACTCACCGATATCCTTGGCGACGAGGACCATCTGGGGGATATGGATTTCAAGGTGGCCGGCACGTCCACGGGCGTGACCGCGCTGCAGATGGATATCAAGATCGATGGGATTACCGCGGAGATCATGGCCGACGCACTGGCGCAGGCTCGGGACGCCCGGCTGCATATCCTCGACCGAATGAATACGGTGTTGAGCGCGCCGCGTGAGCAGATGTCCGATTGGGCGCCGAGCATCATTACCATGAAGATCGATCCGGAAAAGATTCGCGATGTCATTGGCAAGGGGGGCGCCGTTATCCGCGCCATGACCGAAGAGACCGGTGCCACCATTGATGTCGAGAACGACGGCACGGTACGTATCGCCTCCGTGGACGGCAGCTCAGGACGAGAAGCCCAGGCGCGCATCGAGTTGATCACGGCGGATGTGGAGGTTGGTCGGATATACGAAGGCAAGGTTGTTCGCCTGATGGATTTCGGTGCGTTTGTATCCATTCTTCCCGGCAAGGATGGGCTGGTCCACATTTCGCAGATTTCGCACGAGCGTGTCGAGAAGGTCAGCGACAAGCTGGCCGAGGGCGATGTCATCAAGGTGAAAGTGCTCGAAGTCGACCGCCAGGGCCGTATCCGGCTCAGTATGCGTGACCTCAGCGCGGCTTGAGGACGGAGAACCCCCTTAGCGGATAAAGAAAAGCCCCCGCGGAACGGGGGCTTTAAAGTAACCGGACGAATCTCGACCGGTAGCAACGCGCTGGGGGAGTAACGCACTGCCGGCGCGGATTATAGTCAAACATTACAAAATTGTCACCCGTTTTCGGCGACGCCGACACCGGGCAACCCTGCCCGGCGCGCCTTAGCGGTAGCGGTCTTCGCGGTCGCGAAACTGGCGTTCCGCCAGTTCCCGCCGCTCTTGCGCTTCCAGGCAGAGTGTCGCCACGGGCCGCGCTTCCAAGCGTCTCAAACCGATTTCGTCACCGGTTTCTTCGCAGTATCCGTATGTGCCGTCGTCAATTCGAAGCAGCGCGGATTCGATCTTCCGCAGTAACTTGCGTTCGCGATCCCTGGTTCGCAGTTCCAACCCGAAGTCGGACTCCTGTGTCGCACGATCGCTCGGATCGGGGAAGTTTGCAGCATCGTCCTTCATGTGCAGCATCGTGCGATCCACTTCCTCCATGAGTTCCTGCTTCCAAGCGTTGAGTAATCCTCGGAAATGTTCAATCTGGCTTTCGCTCATGTAGGCTTCGCCGCGCTTTGGACGGTAGGGTTCAAACCCGCGAACGGGCCCCGAAAGCACACTGGCTGCGGGTCTCGTTCTGCCCGGCATGGCCCTCGCGCGCTTGCCGCGCGCCGGTACTCGTTTGGTGGCTCTTCTTTCAGCCATCGGTCAAGCTCTATCGCGAATTGGAGAAACGCGGGATTATACCCGGACGGCGGCTGAGCGGAAGTCTCCGGTTCAATAATCTCAACAATCCTTTGCCGCGGCGCCTCGACATCCTCGCGACGAACGTTGGTGAGATACGCGCGCTAGCGGGAAAGTCCATCGGAAAAATCGATTTAGCCGCCTGTTTCAATTACACTAGCCGAGTTAGAGCAGTAATCGCGGCCTGGTTTTGCTCAACGGTCACAAAACTGTATGCGCCTGACTAAGATTAAGCTTGCGGGCTTTAAGTCTTTTGTGGATCCCACAACGATCTCCTTCCCCGGTAATCTCATGGGAATCGTCGGCCCGAATGGGTGCGGCAAGTCGAACATTATCGACGCCATCCGCTGGGTGCTGGGGGAAAGTTCGGCCAAAACACTTCGCGGCGACTCGATGGCCGACGTGATATTCAACGGCTCCAGCGTTCGCAAGCCCGTTGGCCGAGCGAGCGTCGATCTCATCTTCAATAATTCCGACGGCACACTTGGCGGTGCGTACGCAGGCTACTCGGAGGTATCGGTCCGGCGCGTGGTGTCCAGGGACGGCACGTCGCGGTACTTCCTCAACAACAGCCGCTGCCGGCGAAAAGATATCACTCACATGCTCCTGGGTACCGGATTGGGAGCCCACGGCTACTCCATTATCGAACAGGGCATGATTTCGCGTCTCGTGGAAGCGAGACCCGAGGAATTGCGCGCATTCCTGGAGGAGGCGGCCGGTATCTCCAAGTACAAGGAGCGCCGCCGGGAGACCGAGCACCGCATTCGCCGCACGCGGGAGAACCTGGAAAGGCTCAGCGATTTGCGCGAAGAGGTCGGCAAACAACTTGATCACCTGCAGCGGCAGGCACGCGCGGCTGAACGCTATCGAACGCTCAAATCCGGGCAAAGGCGCATGGAGGCGGAATTGCTGGCCTTGCGATTGTCCGCTCTGAGGGACGATCGCCAAGTGCGTGGTGTCGCGCGGGAGAAGGAGCAGACGGGTCTGGATGCGGCGCTGGCGAAATTGCGCGAGACCGAGGCGTTGATTGAGCAACTGCGGCTGGAATTGGACGAGCACAACGATCGGCACAACGATATTCGAAGCCGATCGTACGAAGTGGACGCGGAAATCAGCCGTCTCGAGCAATCTCTCGAACATCACGGGAAGCTTGGCCAGCGGCGCCGCGCCGAGTTGGACGACATCGATCAGCAGATGGCGGAGATCGGGGCTCATATCGACAGCGATCGCCGCAGAATCCAGGAAATCGACCAGCACCTGGGTGAACTTGGGCCTGGGCTGAAGCAGGCGATGGAAGCTCATGAGACCTCCATCGACAATCTTCGACAGGCCGAACAGGCCTGGGAACAATCTCAGGAGCGCTGGGGACATGTGATCGAATCGTTGGCTGATGCCGAGCGTACGGAACAGGTGGAGGCGGAACGACTGGAGCACCTTCGCGCGCGCCAGCGGCGTTTGAGCGATGAGCAGGCGAAGTTGGCGGACGAACGGTCGGGTCTGAGCACGCAGGGCCAGCAGGAACGGTTGCACCAACTGGCCGTCGAGAAAGAGAGTGCGAGAACCGCTTGCGAGGGCGACGCAAACACATTGAGGGAACTATCGGAGCGAATTCAATCCGCGCGCGTAACCGAACTGGGAGTATCCGGGCGATTGGATCGGGCGCGCCGGAAACTGCATGAGCAGCGCGGAAGGATGACCTCGCTGGAAGCGTTGCGCGATGCGGCCGCTGCACCGGCTTCGGACGAGGTGGACGCTTGGCTGAAGTCCGAAAATTTGTCGTCAATGCCCCGATTCGTCGACGGCTTGACGGTTGCGGCGGGTTGGGAAGCGGCTGTGGAGACCGTGCTCGGAGACTATCTCCAGGCGGTCCGCGTCGACGATATCGATAAAGCGGCAGCGAGCTTGTCGGAGTTGACGTCGGTTGATTTGACCCTGTGGCACCACAAGAGCAGCGAAGAGCCGACACCGAGCGTGTCTCGGGGGATGCTGTGCCGATACGTGAGTGGACCGGGGGTAGCACGATTGCTTGCGGGAATTCACGCTGCGGAGTCGGTGGCCGATGCCGCGGCGATTCGCCCGCGGCTCAAGCACGATGAGTCGGTTGTGACGCGCGACGGTATCTGGGTGGGGTCGCGGTGGCTCAGGGTAAAACGCGGCGACGACCCGCGGGCGGGTGTGCTGGCTCGTGCCGAGGAATTGAAGGAGTTGCGCGAGGCTGGCGCTGGCGGCGTCCGGGAGGTGCGGGAGCTTGAGCGTATCGGCGCCGAGACCCGGAAAGAATTGGAACAGCTTGAGTCCGATCGCGTGCACGTGCAGTCGGACGCCGCTCGCCGTCAACAGCAGTATGCGGATTCGAGGAGCGAGCTTGATGCGGGACGTTCGCGATTGGATGAGCTCACGACAAGGGATCGGACGATTCAGCAACGCGCCGAGGAGTTCGATGCAGAATCAACGCGCTTGTCCGAACGCAGTTCCATATCTGAGCGCACGCTCGGCGAGGCGAGAACACGGCGTGAAGAGCTGACGCGATCACGGGCGGAAACGGAGAGAAGCCGGGAGGAACATCGGCAGCAGCTTGCCATCGCACGTGCGGGGGAGGAGCACGACAGGGCCGGGCTCCAGAAGATCTCGCTGGGGATGGAGTCGCGGCGAAGTGCAAGGGAGTCGTCACTTGGTGCGCTGCAGCGAGTACGCGCGCAGCAGGAGCGTTTGCGCAGCCGCCGCGCCGAGCTGCAAGCCGAAACCGAGGCGGCGGTCGAGCCCACGGCCAAAGACAAGCGTGTGCTGGAAGAGCAACTCGAGCAGAAGCTGGTCGTAGAGGAGCGCCTGCGGGCGGCCCGCCGCGCGGTGGAAGATGTGGATTCGCGGTTGAGCGATGCAAACTTCCTTCATGCGGATCGGCAACAGCAGGTTGATACCGCGCGCGAATCGCTGGCCGAGGCGCGGTTGGACGTCGGCAAAGTTGAAGCTCATATCGAGGCAGTGACCGAGGACCTTTCGAAAACCACGTTCGATACCGAGGAACTACTGACGTCTTTGTCAGAGGACGCGACCTTACCGGACTGGGAAAGGGGGTTGGAGAAACTGGAGCGGCGCATTCGAAGGCTGGGTGCCATCAATCTCGCGGCAATAGACGAATTCAAACGCCAGTCGGAGCGCAAGCAGTATCTGGATGCCCAATTCACGGATCTCAGCAAGGCCCTGGATACGCTTGAGAACGCCATTCGAAAAATCGACCGTGAGACTCGCACGCTATTCGACGAAACATTCAAAGCCGCAAACGCCGGTTTGGCGAGGCTGTTCCCACGGCTATTCGGCGGCGGACACGCCTATTTGGAACTCGAAGGCGACGATCTGCTCAGTTCAGGCGTTACGGTGATGGCGCGCCCGCCGGGCAAGCGCGTGAGCACGATTCATCTTCTCTCCGGCGGTGAGAAGGCGTTGACGGCCGTCGCGCTCGTATTCTCGATCTTCGAGCTGAATCCGGCGCCGTTCTGCCTTCTCGATGAAGTCGACGCGCCGTTGGATGATACGAATGTCGGACGCTTTGCGGAGATCGTGAACGAAATGTCGCAGCGAGTGCAGTTCGTGCTGATCACCCACAACAAGACGACCATGGCATCCATGCAGCAACTGTCCGGCGTCACCATGAGCGAGCCGGGAGTCTCACGGCTGGTAGCGGTCGACATCGATGAGGCGGTCCAACTTGCCGCAGTGTAGTGATTTGGCCGATGTTGGAATTGCGCTGGGTACTCCTCGGGTTTGGCCTGTTGGCTTTCGCGGGGGTTTTTCTCTGGTCGGTACTCTCGCCGCGATTCCGGGCCTCTGACCAAGGGGCACCCGAGTCGGATCTTTCGAGCGACCCTATCGCTTTCGAGGATTTATCTGCCGGCCAAGCCGAATCCAGCGACTTGTCCTCCATCGCGGGTGCCGAAGATCTGCACCAACCGCGTACTCCTCCAAACGCTGCCCAGGAGAAAGGCGGGCCGCCACGAGTCGTCACGTTGCGTTTCATTCCGAAAAGCGGAGATCAACTCGATGGTCAGCGGACCGTTCTGGCGTTACGGGAAGCCGGTCTGCGGTACGGCCCCTACGGAATTTTCCACTATCACGCCGACAGAAATGCCCCGGAGGCGGATTTTTCGGTTGCCAGCTTGATCGAGCCCGGCTCCTTTGATCTCTCCAGTATTTCGGACTCGACGCTGCCCGGGATGACGTTCTTCATGGTTCTGCCTGGTGCGGGCGATCCCGTTTCCCGGTTCGACCGGATGGTCGACAGCGCGCGCGCCTTGGCGCTAACGCTCAACGCCGAGATATTGGACGAGCAGGGGAGTTCCTGGAGCATTCAGCGCGAGCGGTTCGTGCGCGAAGAACTGATCGAATACCGCCACCGAAACATGATTCATCTGGGTGAGGGAGAGCAATGACGAAGAGCGCCTCGCCCGCTGATTCCCCCGAGCCCCCCGCCCACTTGGCGAGGATGCAGAGTCTGCGCCGGGAAATCCGTCGGCACAACAAACTTTACCACGACCTTGATAAGCCGGAGATTTCGGACGCGGCATACGACCAGCTATTCGCGGAGTTGCGAGAGTTGGAACGCGCGCATCCTGAATTCATTACGTCGGATTCACCCACGCAAGCGCCGGGCGGGCGCCCAAGCCAGGCGTTTTCCCCGGTGGATCACGGCGTGCCCATGCTGTCGCTGGAAAACGTATTCAATCCCTCCGAATTCCAGCAGTTCGATGGGCGGCTTGCCCGCCTGCTGGATCAGGAGTCCGATCGGGAATATTCCGCGGAACCCAAGATTGACGGCGTAGCACTCAGTCTGCTGTACGTGCAGGGCGATCTGGTGCGGGCCGCCACGCGCGGCAATGGCCGGGTTGGCGAAGACGTAACGCACACCGCCCGTACCATCCGTGCCATACCGGCGCGACTCAGCGGCACCGGAGTTCCCGGCCGCATCGAGGTGCGCGGCGAGGTGTTCATGCCCTTGAGCGGATTCAAGGCGTACAACGGGCAGGCGCAGCGAACGGGCACAAAGCCTCTGGTCAATCCGCGCAACGCGGCGGCAGGCGCGCTGCGTCAGAAGGATCCCAAGCTGGCCGCGCAACGCCCCCTGGCTTTTTTTGCCTACGGGGTAGGGTCGATTGAGCGTAGCTCGCAACCAGCCCGGCATTCGAAATTGTTGAGGGAATTGGCATCATGGGGCTTTGAGGTGTGTCCCGGGGCGGAGTGCGTGACCGGCGTGGAGGGCTGCGCTCGCTACTATGAGCAAATCGTCGCGCGCCGTGGCGATCTGGACTACGCGCTGGACGGAGTGGTGTACAAACTGGATCGCCTTGATCTGCGCGATCGAGCGGGGGCGTCTTCGCATGCGCCGCGCTGGGCGGTGGCGCGGAAGTTTCCCGCCGAGGAAAAACGCACCACGGTGCTGGATATCGAAATTCAGGTGGGACGCACTGGAGCGCTTACGCCGGTGGCGCGGCTTGCGCCCGTGTTCGTAGGCGGTGCAACGATAAGCAACGCCACGCTGCACAACTACGGCGAGTTGCTGCGCAAGGACGTACGCGTCGGCGATACGGTGGTCGTGCGTCGCGCCGGGGATGTAATTCCGGAAATTGCACGTTCCTTGCCCGAGTTCCGCGACGGCGATCCACGAGCCCCCGACTTGCCTGAGATTTGCCCGGTATGCGAAGCGCCGGTGGCGCCCCCCGGCGATGAAGCGGTGATGCGCTGTAGCGCCGGGCTGACCTGTGCGGCACAGCGCAGCGGCGCGATCCTGCATTTTGCGTCCAAGAACGCCATGGATATCGAAGGCCTGGGGGACGAATTGGTGGACGCGCTGATGGAAAAGGGGCTGGTTGAAGGCATCCAGGACCTATTCGACCTTAGGCACGAACAAGTCGCCGGGTTGGTGTTTGTCACACCCTTGGGTGAATCCCCAGCAGGCAGAATACTCAAAAATATCGAAATGGCGAAGGCCCCCAGTCTGCAGAGCCTTCTGTATTCCCTGGGGATTGCGAAGCTTGGCCAAAAAGCCGCGGCCGCCCTGGCGTTGCGTTTCGACAGCCTGAAGTCGTTCCTGGAGGCGAGCACGGAAGAACTGCAGGAGACGTCCGGTGTGAGTTCCCGGTTGGCACAAGGCATCACTGAATTCTTGGGGCAAGAACAAATCCGGGAAATCATCGCCGACTTGCGGGAAATCTCGACTGACGATCAAAGCACGGCAAGTGCAGCGCCCGCGAGCGGTCTCGAACCCGCTTACGCGAAACAACTCAGGACGACGCTTAAGCGATTGGTGTCCAGCGAGGGCATGAACATTCCGAAATTCGGGAACAAAATGGTGGATCTATTGGTCGACAACCGGCTGGTTTGCCGGGTGAAGGACCTGTTTCACCTTGATAAAGAACGGGTTGCAGCACTGACGATCGAACGGTCCGTAGGCGACAAGACTGCGGAGAAACTACTGAATGAGATCCGGCGGAAGAAGAACACCAGCCTTGCGCGGTTTCTATTTGCGCTGGGGATCCGGGATGTAGGCCAGGTTACAGCCGGTGCGTTGGCGGGTCATTTCGGCAGCCTGGACGCGCTGCGCGCCGCGGACGAGGATCAACTGCGTGAAGTCAGTGACGTAGGTGAGATCGTAGCGCGACGCTTGCGCGGGTTTTTTGCTCGCGAAGAAAACCTGCGCGTAGTCGACGCGCTAAGGAAGCGCGGCGTGAGATGGGTCGAAAACGAAGCCGCCCCGCTCCCGGCCACTGGGCCACTGGACGGCAAGACGCTGGTGCTGTCCGGCTCGCTGGACGGCTTGACGAGGGACGAAGCCGGTCAGCGTATCCGCGCCGCGGGCGGCCGCGTAACTGGCAGCGTATCAAAGAAAACAGACTACCTGGTGGCAGGCGTCAACGCCGGTGGCAAGCTCGATAAAGCACGAGAACTTGGAGTCGAGGTGCTCGATCAAGCGCAGTTGCTGGCGCTTATAGGCTAGGTATCCGGGGGTGCTGACGTCTAATTCAATCGACGCGAAAAGACAAGAATCCGGTTGTTGATGAAGGCGTTGGATGCGATGGTCGCGGAGATCGACGACGATGCGCTCCCGCCCAACGACCACCGCCCGACGACCGAAAATGTTTCCGCGGAAACACCTGCAGCGGCTTCCGGGCCGATCTCCGGGCTTAGCCGGAGTCGCCGATGGTAATTTCGGCTGCCTCCCGCAAGGAGTCCAGGAGTTGCTCGATTTTCTGTTGCTCGACGAATGTGGTGATGTCCGCGCGCACCGCGTCCAGCCCTGGCGGCTGTTGATCCTCGCTGTCTTCGAGCAGAATCACGTGCCAGCCAAACCGGGTCTGCACGGGTTGCTCCGAGAATGTGCCCACCTCCATCGAACGTACGGCGTCGGCAAACGGCGTGACCATGGTGTCGGCTGAAAACCAGCCCAGATCGCCGCCGCTGGGTCCGGATGGACCGGTTGAACGATCCATGGCCAATTGCGCGAAGTCCGCTTCGCCCTGCAATTCCTCGATAATTTGCGTCGCTTCGGATTCCTGGTCGACGAGAATGTGCCGCGCCTTGTATTGCGGCCCGGACAGGCGCTCGACGTTCTGCTCGTAAGCCGCCTGGAGTTCACCCTCGGACGCCGGGTTTTCCTCCAGGTGCCGCGAGATAAACACTCGGCTCAGCATCTGCAGGCGTTGCAGTTCCATATCGACGGCAACGCCCTGTTCCTCGGTCAATCCTGCTTCAGCGGCGGCAGCCGCCATGAGCTGATACTGGAGCATTTCTTCGAGCAAGCCTTCTCTCTCGGTATCCGAAAGGTCTGCCGCGGGCTTTTGCAGTCGCGCATTGGAGTAGGCGTCGAAAATGGAGGCGTAGAGCGGCTCTCCATCGATGGTTGCCACGGTAGCATTTCCAAACGGATTCGCCATGGGCTGGTCCTGAGACTGCGGCTCGGCGCAGCCGCCGAGCAACACTGCCGCAAACAGCAGACTGGCGTAAGTGTGAAGTTGGTTCATGTTGCTTGCCCTTTAATGCGCGAATCCGGGGAAGTCGGGGGTTGGGCCGAGATGCTGAGAGCGTGAATATCGGTCGTCATCAATTCCGCGAGCGCTTCAAAGACCATTCGCTGCCGTTCCAGGGGGCGGGTATGCTGAAATCGTTCGGAAACGATGTTTACACGAAAATGTCCCCTGCCGTCGGCGGCGCCCACGTGACCGCGATGCCGATGGCTGTCATCGAATAGTTCCAAATGCTCCGGGTCGAAGGCTTCCTCAAGCCGCGTACGAATCATGCGAAGCCGATCGCCGGTCATGGAAAAACCTGTTTGAAGGGCAAGACCTCGACCGACTCGTAGACGCCGGCGTCTACGTACGGGTCGCTCTCGGCCCACGCGCGGGCGTCTTCGAGAGAGGCGAATTCGGCGATGATCACGCTGCCGGTGAACCCGGCGGGGCCGGGGTCCGGCGCATCGACGGCGGGCAGTGGTCCGGCGACGACGACGCGGCCATCGTCGACCATCTTCTGCAGCCGTTCCAGGTGTTTCGGTCGGGCCGTAGCCCGCCGCGGGGAACTGTCCGGTACGTCCCTGGAGAAAATGCAGTAGAGCATCGTTCAACTTTCCTGGTGTTGTTGGCCCGACGTCTTGGCGGCAATCCAGATCACCTGGATAACTACCATCAGGAAAGTGAATCCAAGCATGCCGAACAACTTGAAATTCACCCATACCGCTTCATTGAAGTTGTAAACCACGTAGAGGTTCGCGGCGCCCAAAAAGGTGAAATTGGCAACCCACATCAGGTTGAGCTGACGCCACGTAGGCTGATCCAGTTCGACGGCGTGGCCCATGACTCGCTCGATCAGGGTCTTGCCGCCGAAATAGCGGCTGCCGAGAAAGGCCATGGCAAACAGCCAATTCACGACCGTCGGTTTCCACTGTATGAAAAGCGGCTCGCGGATCAATAGCGTGATGCCGCCGAATACGGCCACCAGGATTCCCGATGTCAGCAGCATCTTGTTGACCGTTCGCTCACGAATCCACTGAGTTCCGATTTGCAGCGCCATGGCGACCATGAGCGCCGCGGTCGCCACGTACAGATCGGCGATCTGGTACGCCACGAAAAAGACGACAATGGGCAGGAAATCGATCAGAATCTGCATGATATGGACGCAACCGTGGAGCGCTGCATCTTAACGCAAGTCGGAAGTAGAATCCTTTCATGAGACAGTTTTTCCGGATCCACCCTGACAATCCCCAGGGGCGGCTTCTTGATGGCGCCGCGCGGATCGTCAGGTCCGGCGGCCTGATCGTCTACCCCACCGACTCCTGCTACGCGCTGGGGGCGCATCTCGGCGATCGGCGCGCCGCGGACCGGATTCGGCGCCTTCGCGGCACAGGCAAGGGACATGATTTCACATTGGTGTGTCGAGACCTTGCGGAGATCGCCATGTACGCGCGGGTCGACAACTGGGCGTACCGCCTCATCCGATCCCTCACCCCCGGACCGTATACGTTCATCCTGCGAGCGACCGGCGAGGTTCCCCGAAGGTTGCAGAACCCGAAGCGGCGTTCGATAGGCATCCGCGTGCCGGATCATCCCATCGCCCAAGGCATGCTCGCGGCGCTTGGCGAGGCCGTTATCAGTTCCACCCTCTTGCTGCCGGGCGAAGAGATACCGCTCACCGACGCTGATGACATTCGCGCACGATTGGAGAGCCAGGTCGATCTCATCATCGACGGTGGCGCCTGCGGCATCGAGCCGACCACGGTGCTGGACTTGAGCAAGGACGACCTGCGTATCGTTCGACGGGGCAAGGGTCCCGTGGCGGGTTTGGAGTAGCGAACCATCCGTCAACCGGGATATGCTACGGCGATGCTGGACGCGGATATCCTGAACATCGTGATCCTCGTGGCGACGGCGGCCGTGCCCATGGTGTTTGCGATCACCGTGCATGAAGTCGCCCACGGATGGGCGGCGCTGCAACTCGGCGATCCGACGGCGAAATTCGCCGGCCGACTGACGCTCAATCCGATCAAGCACGTCGATCCCCTGGGTACCGTGATCGTGCCCTTTGCCATGCTTATCCTGAGTTCGGGCGCGTGGGCGTTCGGGTGGGCCAAGCCGGTGCCGGTGGCGTTTCACAGGCTACGCAAGCCGCGGCGCGACATGATCCTGGTGGCGGCCGCCGGGCCCGGGATCAACCTCGTCATGGCCATGGGCTGGGCGCTGCTGCTGTCGCAACGGGCGGCCCCTGGGCTGGACCTGAGTGCGGACTGGATCGTCCGTATGTGCTTGATCGGCATTACCATCAATGTACTTCTGGCTGTTTTCAACATGTTGCCGATTCCGCCCCTTGACGGCGGGCGGGTACTGGCGGGTTTGTTGCCGCCGCAACTCGCGCGCGCCCTTCAGGGGGTCGAGCCGTTCGGATTCCTGGTCGTCGTTGCGTTGATGATCACCGGGGTCCTGTGGCCGCTGCTGGACCCGATCAGGCTGCCGCTCCTGAGATTCTTCTTGCGATCGGTCGCTGGACTTGCCTGAATGACGGCAACGCGGCGTTCCACTAAACCCCGGCTGAAGCTGGTACCCACCGCGCCGCCGTTGAGCGGGAAGGCCGGCGATCCGCTGCAGGGCGAGATGCCCTTCGCGGTGGTTGAGGGAGAGCCGGTTACCGAACTGCCCCGGGATCTCTACATTCCTCCCCACGCGCTAAAGGTATTTCTCGAGGCGTTTGAGGGGCCGCTGGACCTGCTGCTGTATCTCATCAAGCGGCAGAATCTGAATATTCTCGAAATCCCCATTGCCGAGGTCACGGTCCAGTACACCCGCTATATCGAACTGATGCACGACATGCAATTCGAGTTGGCTGGAGAATACCTGGTCATGGCCGCGACGCTGGCCGAAATCAAATCGCGGATTCTGCTGCCCAAACCACCCGGCGACAGCGAGGAAGAGGAAGACCCCCGCGCCGAGTTGGTGCGCCGCCTGCAGGAGTACGAACGGTTCAAGACCGCCGCCGAGGACATCGATGCCCTGGATCGAATGGAGCGGGATACCGCGCAGGCGATCGCGGAGGCTGACGGGAAACGAGTGGTGACCAAGCCCCCGGATGTCGATCTGCGGGAATTGCTGCTGGCATTCCATGACGCCGTTCGGCGGGCGGATGTGTTCGCTCGCCACCATGTCCAGCGCGAACCGTTGTCGGTTCGCGAGCGGATGTCCCAGGTGCTGGAGGCGCTGGAAGGCGACGGGTTCACCGAATTCAGTCAGCTCTTCGATCCCGCGGAAGGTCGGGCCGGGTTGACCGTGACGTTTCTCGCCATCCTGGAGTTGATCAAGGATGCCTCGGTAGAAGTCGTCCAGAACGAACTCTACGGGCCCATACACCTTCGCGCGGCCGCGGCGATGCCCCACCCCCCGGGCGCCGGCCCGGGCGAACAGGGCGCTTGAGGCGCCGCGGTGGGGCGGACGGAAATCAAGCACGTTGTCGAGGCTGCCCTCCTCGGGGCGGGTCGTCCGCTGAGCCTGGAGCAATTGGCGACCCTGTTCGCTCCGGGCTCCGAGGGAGCAACGCATCGAACCCTGAAAGCGGCGCTCAAGGAATTGAGTTCGGACTATGACGGTCGTGGCATCGAGCTCAAGGAGGTCGCCAGCGGTTACCGGATTCAGATCCGGCGCTCGATGACGGGACAACTCGCGCCGCTATGGGAGCAGCGCGCGCCCAGGTATTCGCGGGCATTGCTGGAGACGTTGGCGTTGATCGCTTACCGCCAGCCCGTCACGCGGGGTGAAATCGAAGAGGTTCGCGGCGTTTCGGTAAGCACCAATATCGTGCGCACGCTGCTGGAGCGCGGCTGGGTTCGTGTGGTCGGGCGCCGTGACGTACCCGGAAGGCCGGCGCTGTACGCGACGACCAAGGAATTTCTAGACTATTTTGGATTGAAGAAGCTGAATGATCTCCCCCCGCTTTCGGAGATCAAGGACCTGGATGATCTGAACGTGGCGTTGGAGCTTCCCGTGCCCGATCCGCAAGTCGGGCTGTTGGCCGATGCGGTGTCGGACGATACCGCTTCGGATCCCGCGGAGAAAGGCTCCGATGGCTTCGGCTAGAATATTGCGTTCCTCGGATGGGGGAGGGAGCACGGTGGCGCGCATACAAAAGGTCCTGGCGAACGCCGGGATCGCATCCCGCCGGGAAGTCGAGCGCTGGATCAAGCAGGGGAGGCTGGTCGTCGATGGCGCACCGGCGCAGCTTGGCGCGACGTTGAGCGGCGGCGAGCGTATTTTCCTGGACGGCCGTCTATTGCGGTTGACACCTGAATCCCCGGCGCGGTGCATCGCTTACTACAAGCGCGTGGGTGAGGTGACGACGCGCAGGGATCCGGAAGGACGGCCCACGGTTTTCCGGCAACTACAACCGCCTCGTCACGGTCGCTGGATCACCGTCGGCCGCCTTGATATCAATTCGGCAGGGTTGTTGCTCCTGACCACGGACGGTGGGCTGGCCCATCGGCTGATGCACCCGAGTTACGAGATCGTCAGGCGGTATGCCGTGCGAATTTACGGACGATTGTCACGGCAACAGATCCAGCGATTGCGGGACGGCGTCGAACTTGAAGACGGGTTGGCCAAATTCGACGCCATCGAACCTCACGGCGGCTCAGGCGCCAACGCCTGGTATCGCGTCCGACTCCACGAGGGCCGCAGTCGTGAGATTCGCCGCATGTTCGCCGCGCTGGACGTGCCGGTAAGCAGGCTCTTGCGCACGAATTTCGGCCCGATCGCCCTTGGGGCGATGCATACCGGCGCCTCCAGGCCGTTGCAGGGAGCCGAATTTGAAGCGCTCTACGCAGCCGTGGGCTTGCGAGTCCCGGCCAACAGTCGCTGAGTTGTAATTTGGTCGTGGCCGATCAGGCTTGAGCGGAGATGCGCTTGCCGTCAACGTGCCGGCTGTCCGGACCCAAAATGTTCGATGGGACTGCGGTCGCCAAGTATTCCCGCGTTGTGCAGCAGTCCATCCAATCGGCCGTATCGCGATTCGAGCTGATCGGTCAGGCGCTGGTAGGCGTCTCCCTGGGCGCGGGCGAAATCCAGTTCCGCCACGGCAGGTTCCGGCCCGAGGCGGCGCAGTTCCCGGTAGAGCGCCTCCAGGGCAGCACCGTCGCGTCCGTGCAGAATCACCGTGGCGCCGTGCTCGATCAGTTCCCTCGCCACGACGCGGCCGATCCCCCGCGTTGCACCGGTCACAAGAACAACCCGGTTGTCAAACAGGTCGCGGCGCGGTTTGTAGCTGCGAAGTGACTGCATGGGAGGTTCGGTACGGGCGGGCCTTCACGCGAGCCCGTTCAGTGCCTCAAGAAGGTCTGCCGGACGCCGTATCACAGCGCAAGCGCCCCAGTCGGAGGGATCGTCGCCGGGGCGGATATAGCCGTAGGCGGCTGCAATCGTGGCCATGCCCGCCGCGCGCCCCGCATCGATGTCCCGGCGGGCATCGCCAACATAAACGCAGTGTTCTGCCGTGACACCAACCTCGTCCGCGCCCAGCCGTAGCGGCGCCGGATGGGGCTTGCGTTGTGGAAGTCTGTCCCCGCTGACCACGCAGCCTGGCGGATGGGGCAGGTCAAGCGCTTCGAGCAGGGGCACCGTCATTGAATGGGGTTTGTCGGTTACGATGCCCCAGG
This sequence comes from Candidatus Rariloculaceae bacterium, assembly GCA_965237785.1. GTDB lineage: Bacteria > Pseudomonadota > Gammaproteobacteria > Steroidobacterales > Rariloculaceae > UBA6522. Next base: position 1,423,152 of record OZ250159.1, on the reverse strand, counting down.
GAATCGACGCATTGTGCAAGAAAGCAAGAATAGATTCGAACCCCATGAATAATCGGGAATTTATGCATACTCTTCGCGTGTAGATTTCGAGAAACTCCTGGCGCAATTCCTTGCACACGCCGGTCTCTCCATCGGCTTCACCGTGATTTGGAAATCCGAGCCGGATGAGCCCGAGCGCGCCGTTTGAAACCTCGTTGCGCGCGATCGCGAAGGGCACCGGCGGGAGGTTGCGGTCGTTCAACAGAGCATTCAGCACCCCGACCAGGTCCGGCGCCGTATCGACCAGCGTTCCGTCCAGGTCCAAGAGAATCGCTTCGACTCCCATCATTGTGCGCCGCGCCGGGCTTCAATGAAGAAATTGACGTCCACGTTGCCTCCGAGCCAAAAACTTCGGGTCACGGGGTTGAAGTGCAATCCCGTAATGTCCAGTACCTCGAGGTCTGCGCTTCGGCACCATTCGGCCAGCTCCGAAGGGCGGATCAACTTCCGGTATTCGTGCGTACCCCTGGGGAGCATTCCCAGGATGTGCTCAGCGCCGACGATGGCCATCAAGAAGCTTTTCAAATTGCGATTTATGGTGGAGAAGAACACGGTTCCGCCCGGCCGAACGGTGCGAGCGCAGGCTGATACGACACGGGCGGGGTCCGGGACGTGCTCCAGCATTTCCAGGCAGGTTACGGTGTCGAATGCTTCGGGTTGTTCGGCGGCCAACTGCTCGGCATCCACGCACCGGTATTCGACTTCCGTATTGGTCTCCCTGGCGTGCGCCGCGGCGGCGTCGAGGCTCGCCCGGGCAAGATCGATACCGAGCACCCGCGCTCCGCGGCGAGCCATCCCCTCGCTCAACAACCCGCCGCCGCAACCCAGGTCGAGAACGCGCGAGCCGTCCAGAGGCGCACGTCGATCGATGTAATCCAGACGAATGGGGTTGATCCGGTGCAGGGCCTTCATGGGCCCCTCCGGATTCCACCAACGGCTGGCCAGGGACTCGAACCTGGACAATTCCTCTGGGTCGACATTGGGTGTCGCGTCGCTCATGGCTCGTTGATCCTGGACGCCCACCGGTCGGCTGAACGGCATATGTTAGCTGCTTCCATGCGCGTCAACATCCCATCTCTCAAGAGTTGTTCCCCGGCTACCCAGACATCGGTGACGTGCTCGCGTCCGGCCGCATAGACCAATTGGGAGAGCGGATCGAGTACCGGACGTGTAGCCGTGTCGTTCAACCGCACGCAAATGACGTCGGCGCTCTTGCCTGGGCTGAGGGAGCCGATGGACTCTTCCAGCCCAAGTGCCCGCGCACCGTTGATGGTAGCCATCTCCAGCATCACCCGCGCGGGCAGTGCGGCGGCGTCGCCGGCGACGAATTTTCCGAACAGCGCCGCGGTGTCCATTTCGGTCCACAAGTCCAGTCGATTGTTGCTGGCGGCACCATCGGTCCCGAGCGCTACGTTGACATCCGCCGCCAACAGTTCGGCTACTGGACAGGCACCGCTCACCAGCTTCAGATTGGACCGCGGGCAATGCACGACGCTGCAGCCGGCCCGAGCGAGCGCTGCGATTTCCTCCGCTGTAAGCTGGGTCGCGTGAACGGCCATCAGTCCGGGATTCAGCAGTCCGAGTTCACCGAGACGCTGCAAGGGACGCCGCCCGGTCTCCGACACGGCCTCGGCGACTTCCGCGGCCGTCTCATGAACGTGCATTTGCACCGGGACTTCCAGTTGGTCGGCGAGTTGGCGGATGCGCTTCAGGGTATCGTCGCCAACGCTATAGGGGGCGTGGGGTGCAAACATTGTGCTCACCAGCGGCTGCGTGCGATAGCTGTCGTGCACCGCGAGGCCCTTGGTGATGTATTCCTCGGCGGTCGCTGCCCACGGCGTCGGAAATTCCAGGGCGATCATTCCAACGACCAGCCGGATTCCAGCCTCCGCGGCAACCCGAGCCGTACACTGCGGAAAAAGGTACATGTCCGCAAAACAGGTGATCCCGCCGCGAAGCATCTCGGCAACGGCGAGCCGCACCCCGTCCGTGACGAATTCCGGTCCCGCGAGGCGCATCTCCGCGGGCCAGACGCGATCCTTCAACCATTCTTCCAGCGGTAGATCGTCAGCGTAGCCTCGCATGAGCGTCATGGCCGCATGGGTATGGGCGTTCACCAGGCCAGGCAGCAACACGTGATCCGGTCGCTCGTGCACGACACGCGGGGCAAAGCGTTGCATTGCCTGCCGCCGCGGGAGCAACGCCACGATCTTGCCTTTGTCGATCGCCAGGCAAAGATCTTCGTGGACCACGGCATCGGGTTCCATGGGAATGGTCCAATTCGGGCTGATCAACGCGTCGATCGGTTGCATCGCGGCAAAGGGAAATTCCAACCGCCAAAAGGCGCAGACGCGAAGTATAACGATGTCTGCGTGGGGAGCGGTTTGTGGTAGAATTCGACCTTCAATCCGAACGCTTGGAACACGGTTTCTTCAAGTGCATTTCGGCTATCGAAACCGCAGGGCCGCGAGGGTCTTGCGGCGAATCGTTTTGCCTCCGTCAAGAGTGGATCTTCCGCGGAAACTGAGTCTTCCGTGGGGACTGTGGGTGTGCGGTGAGTCTGATGTCCCAGGCGGCTAGAGAAATACTACCTGTCAATCTCGAAGACGAGATGCGGCAGTCGTATCTCGATTACGCAATGAGCGTAATCGTCGGTCGGGCGTTGCCTGACGCCCGAGACGGCTTGAAGCCGGTGCACCGCCGCGTGCTCTACGCCATGCGCGAATTGGGCAACGACTACAACCGACCCTACAAGAAGTCGGCGCGGTTGGTGGGCGATGTCATCGGTAAGTACCATCCCCACGGCGATTCGGCCGTATACGACACGATCGTACGCATGGCGCAGGAATTCTCGATGCGCTACATCCTGGTGGATGGCCAGGGTAATTTCGGTTCCGTCGATGGCGATGCGCCGGCGGCGATGCGCTATACCGAAGTTCGCATGGCCCGCCTCGCCCACGAGATGTTGGCGGACATCGAAATGGAGACCGTGGACTTCGCCGCCAACTACGACGAAAGCGAGCACGAACCCACCGTTCTGCCGACACGCATCCCGCAATTGTTGATCAACGGATCGTCGGGGATCGCCGTTGGCATGGCGACCAATATCCCGCCCCACAATCTGGGTGAAATCATCGACGCCTGCCTGGCGCTGCTGGATAACCCTGAGTTGGGCATTGCTGCATTGATCGAACGGGTCCCGGGGCCGGACTTTCCCACGGCGGCTCTCGTCTATGGTGTACAAGGAGTCTTCAACGCCTATACCACGGGTCGCGGCAAGGTGTACATGCGCGCGCGCACCCACACTGAGCCGCTCGATGTCAGGGGCCGGGAAGCCATCGTCGTTACCGAACTGCCTTACCAGGTGAACAAGGCCCGGCTGATCGAGAAAATCGCCGACTTGGTGCGCGAAAAGCGGCTCGAAGGCATCACCGAACTGCGCGATGAATCCGACAAGGACGGCATGCGCGTGGTTATCGAGTTGGGCCGGGGAGAGCTTTCCGAGGTGGTGCTGAACAACCTTTTCAAGCAGACCCAGCTCGAGTGTGTATTCGGCATCAATATGGTGGCATTGGTGGACGGCCAGCCACGGCTGTTGAGCCTGAAGGATCTCATCGGGGCGTTCCTTCGCCATCGCAGGGAAGTCATCACGCGGCGCACGCTGTTTCAGCTGCGCAAGGCCCGGGAACGCGCCCACATACTCGAAGGGCAGACGATCGCGCTAACCAATATCGACGAGGTGATCGAGTTGATCAGGGAGTCGTCGTCGCCGGCTGCGGCAAGATCCGGCTTGATGGAGCGCGTCTGGCCGCCGGGCCAGGTTGTTGAACTCCTCGAGCGCGCGGGAGCCAACGCCACGCGCCCGGACGATCTGACGGAGAAATGCGGTCTTGAAGCTGACGGCTATCGACTGTCCCGGGTTCAGGCGCAGGCCATCCTGGACTTGCGCCTGCATCGTTTGACCGCCTTGGAACAGGAGAAAATAGCAAGAGAATACGGTGGGTTAATAGATAAAATTAATGAATTAACTGAGATATTGGCAAATCCCGACCGGTTACAGGCCGTCATTCGCGAGGAGTTGAACGAGGTTCGGGACCGGTACGCCGACCCGCGGCGCACGGAAATCGTAGAGGACTATTCGACCCTGACGATTGAAGACCTGATTCCCGACGAGGAATTGGTCGTAACGCTCTCGCATGGCGGCTATGCCAAGGCCCAGAAGGTAACCACGTATCAGGCGCAGCACCGAGGCGGGCGGGGTCGCGCGGCGACCCGCGTAAAGGATGCCGATTTCGTGGATCAGCTATTCGTCGCCAATTCCCATGACACCTTGTTGTGTTTTTCGAGCCGCGGCAAAGTCTATTGGCTCAAGGTTTACCAGGTTCCCCAGGCCGGGCCCGGTGCCCGCGGGCGACCTGTGGTCAACCTGTTGCCGCTGGAAAAAAATGAACGCATCAACGCGGTCCTGCCGATACGAGAGTTCGAAGACGACCGCTACGTGTTCTTTGCCACCAGCCGCGGGACCGTCAAGAAAACACCCTTGAGAGCGTTCTCACGGCCTCGCGCCAGCGGCATTATCGCCGTTGAGTTGCGTGACGACGACCACCTGATCGGCGCGGGAATTACCGACGGGCACAAGGACATCATGCTGTTTTCCCGATCCGGCAAAGCGATTCGTTTTACGGAGTCCGATGTCCGTCCAATGGGCCGCACCGCCGCCGGCGTTCGCGGGCTCAGACTCGGCGGCGCCGATGACGCAGTGATCGCCCTCTGCATACCGGATCAGGACGTTTTGCTCGTGGCGACGGAAAACGGTTATGGAAAGCGCACGGCCGTGGAGGCCTTCTCAGTGCACCGTCGCGGCGGACAGGGAACCATTGCCATCCAGACGACAGAACGAAACGGCCCGGCGGTTGGCGCGTTGCAGGTTAGCGATGATGACGAAATCATGCTCATCAGTTCCAGCGGCACGCTGGTGCGCACCACCGTCTCGGAAGTCTCCGTTCTCGGCCGCAACGCACAGGGCGTGCGCCTGATTCGGCTGGACGACGGCACCCGACTGGTCGGAATGGAACGCATCGAAAACCTGCCGGAAACGCTGCCGGAAACGCTGCCGGCGGAGTGACCGCGGTTGCACAGGGAAAGTGCGGACAATGGAACGAATCTTCAACTTCAGCCCGGGTCCGGCAACGCTGCCGACCCGTGTGCTCGAGCAGGCCAGGAAAGAGTTGCTCAACTGGCGGCAAACAGGCATGTCCGTGATGGAGGTCAGCCATCGCGGCAAGGATTTTGTCGATCTCACGTCGCGGTCCACCGCGGTCTTCCGCGAGTTGCTCGACATTCCCGAGAACTACAAGGTTCTGTTTCTGCAAGGCGGAGCCACGCTGCAATTCGCCGCGGTACCGCTCAATCTCACCGGGCCCGGCGACACCGCGGACTACGTCACCACGGGGAATTGGGGGGTGAAGGCGGTGGGCGAGGCGGGGCGATACTTGCACGCAAACGAGGCTGCCGACGGACGCGGCGGTAACTTTACAAGCATTCCCGCTCCCGCCACGTGGCAGCTATCGAATGATGCCGCATACCTTCACCTGGTGATCAACGAAACAGTGGTCGGCGTCGAGTTCCACGAAATTCCCGACGTGACCGACGCACCGCTCGTCGCCGACATGTCATCGACGCTGTTGTCTCGCCCGGTGGATATCAGCCGCTTTGGGGTTATCTATGCAGGCGCGCAGAAAAATATCGGACCTCCGGGTATAACGGTCGTCATCGTGCGTGAGGACCTGCTCGGGCGGGCGCGTCCGGAGACGCCGAGCGTGATCGATTACCAGGTGATGGCAGACAGCGATTCCATGTCGAATACGCCGCCAACGTTCGCCTGGTACGTGGCCGGGCTGGTATTCGACTGGGTCAAGGACCAGGGCGGCCTGACCGCCATGGCAGAGCAAAACCGGCGCAAGGCGAGCAAGCTTTACGCCGCCATCGACCGTTCGGACTTCTACGCTAACCCAGTACATCCCTCCTGCCGGTCGTGGATGAATATTCCCTTTACGTTGGCGGATTCACGGCTGGACGGCGATTTTCTAAGCGAGTCGGCCGAGGCGGGACTCGCCAATCTCAAGGGGCACCGATTGGTCGGCGGGATGCGGGCCAGTATCTACAACGCGCTGCCGGAAGCCGGCGTGGATGCGTTGATCGCATTCATGGCCGGGTTCGAAGCGCGGCACGGTTAAGCACGGGACGACTGATGGACAGATTCCGCGTACTTACGTTCAACAAGCTTGCCGAAGAAGGCCTGCGCCGCTTGGCCGCTCCGCGCTATGAAACGGGCCCGGACGTATCCTCACCCGATGCCATCATGCTCCGCTCTTACAAGATGCACGACATGGAGCTTCCGGGATCGCTTCTCGCGGTGGCCCGGGCCGGTGCCGGGGTCAATAACATTCCCGTGGAAGCGCTCAGTCAGCGCGGTATTCCGGTGTTCAATGCCCCCGGGGCCAATGCCAACGCGGTAAAGGAACTCGTGATCGGCGCCTTGCTCATGGTCGCCCGCAATTTGCCCGATGCCCGGGAATACGCACGCGCCCTGCAGGGCGGCGACGCGACGATCGGAGCCGCCGTGGAGGCCGGGAAGAAGCAGTTCGTCGGATTCGAATTGCCCAGCCGTACCCTGGGCGTGATCGGTCTCGGCGCCATCGGTGTGCAGGTCGCGAATGCGGCGCTCGCGCTCGGCATGCGAGTGGTGGGTTACGATCCGAAAGTCACGGTACGGCGCGCCTGGCAACTCTCCGCGGGCGTGGAGCAGGCTAGCGATCTGGACGAAATCTTTCAGCGCGCCGACGTGATTTCCCCGCACGTTCCGCTCAACGGCCATACCCGAGCGCTGGTGAATCGCGCGCGGCTGGAACTGCTTGCTCCGGGCGCGATCGTGTTGAATTTTTCCCGCCAGGGCGTCGTCGATGACGACGCGGTACTGGACCTGATCCGTTCCGGACGAATCGCTTATTACGTAACCGATTTCCCGACAACCGCGCTCAAGGATCATCCGAGCGTGCTGTGCCTGCCTCACCTCGGCGCATCGACGAAGGAAGCCGAAGAAAATTGCGCCATCATGGTGGCAGAGAATCTCAAGGCGTTTCTCGAGCACGGCAACATTCGCGACTCGGTCAACTTTCCGGATGCGCTGCTACGCCGTCGTCGTCCCCAACGGTTGGCCATCGCCAACGCCAACGTCCCGAGTATGGTCGGGCAAATCTCGACCGCGCTGGCGGAGGCGCAAATCAATATCGCCGATCTGCTCAACGTGTCGCGGGGTGAATTGGCCTACACGCTTGTGGATGTCGACGAACCGGTCGCCGAGGCCACGATGAAGCGAATTGCCGCTATCGATGGCATACTTTGCGCGAGACTGTTGGTCGATCCCGAGTCCAGGCGTGGCTAGGTTTCGCCCGACTCATTGTTCATCAACCTAACGCCCGATTCGCGAAATGAATGACCAAACGTCGGAACGCGATGTGGCGCTGTCGGCGCTGCGGCAACGGATCGACGAGATCGACGCCCGGATTCAGGCTTTGATCTCCGAACGGGCAGCCGTGGCGCGCGAGGTCGGCGATGCCAAGGGGTTCCTGAAATCGTCGGATTTCTACCGCCCGGAGCGGGAAGCCCGAGTACTGCGGGACGTGGTGCAGCGAAACAAGGGTCCTCTCGGGGACGACGAAATGGTGCGCGTGTTTCGGGAAATCATGTCCGCCTGTCTCGCCCAGGAGGAGCCGCTGAAAGTCGCCTTTCTCGGCCCCGAAGGCACCTTCACACAATCGGCGGTCCTCAAGCAGTTCGGCCACTCGGTACGGGCATTGGCACTCACCACGATCGCCGAGGTATTTCACGAAGTCGAGGGCGGGGTTGCCGACTTCGGCGTTGTGCCTGTGGAAAACTCAACCGAGGGCACGGTGACCCATACGCTGGACATGTTTCTCAGTTCGCCGCTTATGATTTGCGGCGAAGTGGAGTTGCGAATACGCCAGCACTTGATGGGCCGAATGACGAATATTCGCGAAATCCAGCGCGTTTGCTCGCACCCGCAATCCCTGGCCCAGTGTCGTGCCTGGTTGGCGCAGTCGCTACCGGACGTGGAAACGATCCCGGTATCGAGCAACGCAGCCGCCGCGCGCCGCGCCCGGGACGAGGCAGGGACGGCCGCGATTGCCGGTGACGTTGCCGCCGAGGTCTACGATCTCAATCTCGTCATATCCAATATCGAGGATCATTCGGACAATACGACGCGCTTTCTGGTCATTGGCCGCAAGCTGTTTCCTTCGAGCGGTGATGACAAGACGTCGCTCTTGATATCCTCCAGCGGAACCAAGGGACCCGGCGTTCTGCACTCCCTGCTCGATCCCCTGGCGCGCGGCGGAATCAACATGACCCGAATCGAGTCTCGTCCGTCCAGGCGGCGCAAGTGGGACTACGTATTCTTCGTGGATATCGAGGGACACGCCGAAGACGATGGCATTCGCCATGCGCTTGAACAGGTCAAGTCCCACGCCAGCCTGTTCCGTGTGCTTGGCGCCTATCCCAAGGCCGTGCTTTAGCAGGCCCGGGTGCGCGAACCGACCATGCTTTCAAATCCGCTTGGCGCGGAACGCCAGGCACTCATTGCTCATCCGGTTAGCGGAGTGGGCGGTGAACTGGAGGTTCCCGGCGACAAATCGATATCCCATCGCGTCGCGCTCTTGAGTGGGGTGGCCAGTGGAATCAGCAATATCCGTGGTTTCCTGCGCGGCGACGACTGTCTTGCCACACTCGCGGCGCTGCAATCGATGGGAGTTGAGATCGCGTCGCAGGGCGACGATCTGCGTGTCGAAGGCGTCGGCCTGGGTGGGCTGCGGGGGCCGCGCGCGCCGTTGAACCTGGGTAATTCGGGTACCGGCATGCGGCTTCTGGCCGGGTTGCTGGCCTCGCAGCCCTTCGATAGCGAGCTGACCGGGGATGAGTCGCTACGGCAGCGGCCCATGGAACGGGTGGCAAAGCCACTTCGCTCCATGGGTGCAGTCGTCGAAACCCACGACGGAACGGCGCCCATCCGGATCAACGGGCGCTATCCGCTGACGGCGATCGATTACACGCTGCCGGTGGCCAGCGCGCAGCTCAAGTCCGCGCTGCTATTGGCGGGTCTTCGCGCGCGGGGCAAAACCGTGGTTCGGTCCCCGGGCCGGAGCCGGGATCATACGGAGCGGTTGCTGGCGTCCATGGGCGTTGCCGTGGAGCGGGGCGCCGATGAGGTCGTGTCCCTGCGCGCGCCGCGGCGGCTCGAGCCGCTCGACACGGTCATTCCCGGTGATTTTTCATCCGCGGCTTTTTTCCTGGTCGCCGGGCTGCTCGCAGCCCCGGCGGGTCTGCTGATTCGAAACGTGGGCGTAAACCCTTCGCGCTGCGGCCTGTTGACTATCCTGGAAGCCATGGGCGGCGGCATCGAACTGCGGGCGCCGCGAAGCGTCGGTGGGGAACCCGTTGCAGACATGTTTGTATCCCGGAGCCAACTCCGCGGAATTGAAGTGCCGCCGGAGTGGGTCCCGCTTGCCATCGACGAGTTCCCGGTGCTGTTCGTTGCCGCGGCCTGCGCCGAGGGCCGGACCGTGGTTCGGGGAGCGGAGGAGTTGCGCCACAAGGAAAGCGACCGCCTGGGCGTCATGGCGGATGGGCTCCGCCGGTTGGGCATCGCCGTGTTGGAATCCGCCGATGGCCTGGTGATTGACGGCGGCGCCTTGCGCGGCGGGCGTGTTGACGCGCATGGCGATCACCGGGTTGCCATGGCCTTCTGCATAGCCGGCGCGGTGGCTACCGATACCGTTGAGGTTGTCGGCACGGACCAGGTATCGACATCATTTCCGGGGTTCACGGACACTGCGGCGCGTAGCGGTCTCGCGATCGAAACCGTGATGGCGGGGGGATGAGGATGCCGCCCTCGTCAGTGCCGGTAATTGCCATCGATGGTCCGACGGGCTCAGGAAAAGGGCTCATAAGCCGCGGGCTGGCCACTTCGCTCGGCTGGCACCTGCTGGATAGCGGCGCGATGTATCGGTCGGTTGCGCTGGCTGCCAGCCGCGCGGGTAGCGGGATGGACGATCCGGAGGCCGCGGCCGCGGCCGCGGTCGGCATGAATATCGAGTTTTCTCCTCCCGATTTGCCGGAGCAGACACGGCTCGATGGCGAAGACGTTACGGACTTGATCCGCACCGAGGCGTGTGGCGCGATGGCTTCGCGGGTCGCGGCGATGCCGCCCGTGCGCGAGGCGTTGTGGATCCGGCAGCGGGCGCTTGCCCGGCCGCCCGGGTTGGTCGCCGACGGCAGGGACATGGGAACAGTGGTTTTCCCCGAGGCGGTGTTGAAAGTCTACCTCACGGCCAGCCCCCACGTGCGTGCGGAGAGGCGCTATAAGCAGTTGATCCGAAAGGGTATTGATGTTAGCCTGCGCACCCTTTCCGAGGATATTGCCGAGCGGGATGAACGCGACGCCAACCGGCAGGTTGCGCCTCTCAAACCCGCTAAGGATGCACGGATTCTGGATTCCACGGGATTGACACCCGGGGAAGTGATTTCGCGCATTCAAGGCTGGCTTGAGGAATTAGGTTTGCAATCGAGATGAATCAAGGGCGCCGGAAGGATTCCGGCGTGGTTTAATTGACCGCCGGTCCAGGATGGGCAGGCGCTGAATGGGAGGTCCGCGGAAGCGGAAAAACATACATGACTGAATCTTTTGCCGAAATGTTGGAGGAGAGTCTCGCTAATCGGCACATCAAGCAAGGCGCCATCCTGCAGGCGACGGTAGTGGACGTAAACCCCGATGTGGTTATCGTAAATGCCGGTTTGAAATCGGAAGCCGTTATCCCGGCTAACCAGTTCCTCGACGAGAAGGGCCAAATCGAAGTGGCTGTAGGCGACGAGGTTGAGGTCGCGCTCGATGCGGTCGAGGATGGTTTTGGCGAAACCCGTTTGTCCCGGGAGAAAGCCAAGCGCACCCGTACCTGGACCCGCCTCGAGGAGTCATTCAAGGACGGCAAGATCGTCAAGGGAACCATCAGCGGCCGCGTACGTGGTGGGTTTACCGTGGATCTGGACCTGGTGAGAGCCTTCTTGCCGGGGTCTCTCGTGGACGTACGGCCGGTTCGCGATCCGGCATTTCTCGAGGGCAGTACGCTCGAATTCAAAGTCATCAAACTGGACCAGAAACGCAACAACGTCGTGGTCTCCCGACGGGCGGTGGTCGAGGAAGAGTACAGCGCCGAACGCGAGGAGCTACTCAAGAACCTGCAGGAAGGGGCAAAGCTCAAGGGTGTGGTCAAGAATCTCACCGACTACGGGGCATTCGTCGATCTCGGCGGCATCGATGGGTTGCTGCATATCACGGATATGGCCTGGAAGCGGGTCAAGCATCCATCGGAGGTGGTCAACGTCGGCGACGAACTGGAAGTGAAAGTGCTCAAGTTCGACCGCGAGCGCAGCCGTGTATCCCTCGGGCTCAAGCAACTCGGCGCGGACCCGTGGATGGATCTCGCGCGGCGGCATCCGCAGGGTGCGAGGCTGTTCGGCAAGGTTACCAATATTGCCGACTATGGCTGTTTCGTGGAGATCGAGGAAGGTGTTGAAGGGTTGGTGCACGTGTCCGAGATGGACTGGACCAACAAGAACGTAAGCCCCCACAAGGTGGTGCAAATCGGCGATGAAGTCGAAGTCATGGTTCTGGACATCGACGAGGACAGGCGCCGCATTTCCCTCGGACTGAAGCAATGCAAGGCCAATCCCTGGGTGGAGTTCGGCCAGAACTACCGCAAGGGCGACAGGGTTTCCGGGCAAATCAAGTCGATCACCGATTTCGGTGTATTCATCGGTTTGCCGGGCGGTATTGACGGTCTCGTGCACCTGTCCGACCTGTCCTGGGATCTGCCGGGCGACGTGGCCGTTCGCAACTACCGCAAGGGCGAGGAACTGGAGACGATGGTCCTGGCCATCGATCCGGAACGCGAGCGGATATCACTGGGCGTCAAGCAGTTGGACAGGGATCCGCTATCCCAGTTTATCGCCGAACACGCCGGTGGATCGATTGTCCGCGGCGTTATCCAGGAGGTGGATGCCAGGGGCGCCACGGTTGCTCTGCAGGGTGGCGTCATAGGCCAACTCCGTGCTTCGGAAATATCCCGGGATCGCGTGGATGACGCCAGAATGGTGCTCAAGCCGGGTGAGGAGGTGGAAGCCAAGTTGACGGGCATCGATCGCAGGCATCGAACGGTCACGCTCTCCATCAAGGAGAAAGAAGCCGGCGAAGAGGCCCAGGCAATCTGGACCTACAAATCCGAGGTCGGCAAGCCCGCCGCGGGCACGACGTTGGGCGACCTGCTGAAGGAGCAGATGACCTCGGATTAAGGACCGGAAATTTAAAGCACGCAGGAGAGACCTGCTACCGTGGAGATGGTGCCTAGCCATGACAAAGTCTGAGTTGATCGAAACCGTCGCCGGCAAGCAAAGACACTTGCCTGCGAAAGACGTGGAATTGGCGATCAAGCATATCCTGGAGTTGATGAGCGAAACGCTTGCCGACGGCCGGCGTATCGAGATCCGCGGATTTGGCAGCTTCTCCTTGCACTTCCGGCCTCCGCGGACCGGACGTAACCCGAAAACCGGTGAAGCCGTGGCCCTTACCGGGAAGTTCGTACCTCATTTCAAGCCCGGAAAGGAGCTGCGTGAGCGCGTCAACGAAGGGCGCCATCTGCCCGTGCGCAGTTGATCCGTGGCGGGCGCCGTTACTCGGGGCCCCGATGAGAGTCTCGGGCGAGTGAAAGGAGTTTGGACGCTGTGCGCAGGCTTGCGTTGTTTCTGGCGTTATTTCTGGTCGTTCTGATCGCGGCGGTCTTTGCTTACAACAACCCGGGCAGCATTGCCGTAGACGTCGCCTTCACCCGTTTCGAAAACGTCCCCATAGCCTTCGCCTTTGCGGTGGCGCTTGCCATCGGGTGGTTGTTCGGGCTGCTCTCGGCCGGTGCCGCAGTGGTTCGAATGGCCAGCGAGCGGCGGCGCTTGCGCAGAAAACTCGGACTGGCCGAGGCAGAGGTGAGCAGCCTGCGCAGCCTGCCGCTGCACGATGCCGACTGAAAGCACATTTTTGCTGGCCGGCTTGCTCTTGCTTGTAGCGGCGGGCGGCTGGGCCTATGCGCGTTTTTCCGACTACAGGCGCGACGATCCACCATCCAAGTCAATCAGTGCGGACTACCTGCGTGGCTTGAACCTGGTTCTCAACCGGCAAACGGACGAAGCGCTCGAACTGTTCGTTCGCATGGCTAAGGTTGACGATGAAACACTGGAAACGCATTTCGCCCTTGGGCACCTGTTCCGCCGCCGTGGCGAGGTGGATCGCGCGATCCGCGTACATCAGAATCTGCTCGCACGGCCAAATCTCAGCGAGGCGCAGCGTCACGAGGCGCTCTATTCGCTGGCCAAGGACTTTCTTGGTGCCGGGCTGTTCGATCGGGCCGAGAAACTGTTTGCCGAACTTCGCTCCAGCCCGACAATGGGATCCGATGCGCTGCGCAATCTGGTCGACATCCATGAGCGAGAGAGCGACTGGAACAAGGCTATCGAAGCGCGCCGGAAGCTTGACTCACTCACTGGGAAGAAGTCGACCGAAATCGCGCACTACTATTGCGAACTCGCCGAACGCGCGCGGCTGGACGGTGATCCGGACCTGGCGCGACAGCATCTCAAGAATTCCGTCAAAAGTGCTTCCGGAGCATTGCGCGGCACCCTGATCAGGGCAGCGCTTGCCAGGGAAGACAGGGATTTTCCCCAGGCAATTCGCCTCTACCGGCAGCTCATGTCAGAGGACCGCCGCCTGATGGTTGAAATCCTGCCATTGTTCGCCGACGCCTGTCGGGAGACCGGGCGCGATGGCGACTTTGAACGTTATCTTCATTCGCTCGTCAGCAAGGATGAATCCGCATCGCGCGATATCGCCTACGCGGCGATTCTCAGCGAACTCGACGAGCCGCTACTCGTTCGCGAGTGTGTCGAAGCCTACCTGATGAGCAACGAGGCGCTGGCTCCTCTCATCAACGTCGACTACCTGAAGATGCTTTCGCGCGCCGAGAGGCAGACGGCAATTCAACGAATTGCCGGTGGATTGCGTCGTCTGGCCATCTCCAGCGCCCGCTATCGCTGCATGATCTGCGGATACAGCGCCTATCGGCTGGTCTGGCATTGTCCGAGTTGCAAGTCCTGGGAATCCGTGCGCCCGGTGCAGAAGTTTCGATTCGCCGACCTGGTTGGTTAGCCTGCATCGCCCGAAACCCTTCGCCGGCGAATATGGTTGTTTTCGCTGGATTGAAACGCTGCGTTCGGACTGCCCGACCTCTAGCATTCCATTGCCGTCACCGAATCAGTTAAACGAGGAGAGACCGATGAGAGGCAATTGGAAAGGAATTTGTTGCTTGCTGCTGTCAAGCCTGGCGCCCGCGCTACTGCTGGCGGGGCCGGTGAATATCAATACCGCAACCGCGGAGATGCTGGCCGCTGAATTGACCGGAGTCGGTCCCGCGCTGGCCGCGGCCATCGTGGCCGACCGTGAACTCAATGGCGAATTCATTTCTCCGGAGGCTCTCGCGCGAGTCAGGGGAATCGGTAACCATATTCTCGAGGTCAACAAGGAATTCATCCTGGTCACGGCCCCGGCCGAACAGTGAACAGGGCGGTAGACCCCGCCGACCTGGCCCGGCCAATCCATTGCGGTGCGGCCGGGACTCCGGTGCCTCGGGTATGATATGCCCGTTGATCGGCCGGGAATGATTCCTTTGCTTAGCCCGAATCTCTCAGCGCTCGTCTACCGCTTCGTTGCCGTGTTTTGCGACGATCATCGGTGAACGATGCGCGCTGATTCCAAAATTCGTGCCGCGGTATTTCCGGTGGCCGGCCGGGGTACGCGATTCCTGCCCGCCACGAAAGCCACTCCGAAGGAGATGTTTCCCATCGTCGATAAACCGCTGATCCAGTATGCGGTCGAGGAAGCGCTGGCCGCGGGCGCGGAAAAACTCATCTTCATAACACATGCCTCGAAGCGCGCCCTTGAGGATCATTTCGACGTCGATGCGGACCTGGAACGGGTCCTGGAGGAGTCCGGGAAGGCCGAGTTGCTGCTGTCGCTTCGCCGGATCCTGCCGTCGTCGGCGAGCTGCATATTCATTCGACAGGGCATACCCCTCGGGCTGGGTCACGCGGTCCTTTGCGCGCGTGCCGCGGTTGGCGAGGAACCGTTTTTCGTGCATTTGCCCGACGACCTCATCTTCAGTTCGACCCCTTGCCTGGAGCAAATGCGGGCCCACTACGAACGGCATGGTGCCAGCGTCGTGGCCGTGCAAACCGTGCCCATGACACGTACCGCCAGCTACGGCATCGTCGCCACCGAGAAACAGCCATCGGGAGCGCAAAAAATTACCGGCATCGTCGAAAAACCGAAACCCGAGGATGCGCCCTCCAACCTCGCGGTCGTTGGAAGGTACTTGCTCACCCCGGCCATTTTCCAGACGCTGCGGGCCACCGCCCGCGGCGCCGGCAATGAAATCCAGTTAACCGATGGCATTGCCGGATTGATGGCGGAGGAGTCCGTTCACGCCTTGCCGTTCGAGGGGGTGCGCTACGATTGCGGAACCAAACTGGGTTATTTGCAAGCCTCAGTGGAATACGGCTTGCGCGACCCGCAGGTCGGCGATGCGTTTGCGGCCTACCTCCAGGAATCCGATCACGCGACGAGATAATTACGGTTGATGGCGTCGAGGCTGGTGGTGCCCGCCTGCTGCATCATCATGACCAATTCTCGCCGCAACAGGTCCAGGACCGTTTCCACTCCCGGTTGTCCGAACGCGCCGAGTCCCCATAGATAGGGGCGGCCGACACAGATGGCGTCAGCGCCGATCGCGAGCGCCTTGAAGATATCGACGCCCCGGCGAAAACCGCCGTCCACCAATACGGGTATTTGCCCTCCCACGGCGTCGACCACCTCCGGCAAGGATTCGATCGTGCCCCTACCGCTGTTTTCGCCCCGCCCGCCGTGGTTGGAGACAATGATTCCGTCGACCCCGTGCTCCAGTGCAAGGCTGGCGTCCTCGTGAGTAACGATGCCCTTGAGCAGGAGCTTGGCCGTCGTCAGGTCGCGAAGCCGATCGACAAACTCCCAGGTCAGCTGTCTGGATCGGGTGGCGTTCAATCCACTCAAATCCAGGCCGTCGAACATGGGCCGCCTGCTGGACGCGTATTCAAACCCGGGTACGTGGCAGGCGAGACACTCCGGATTGGTGTCGCGTCTGAAGCGTGCCAGCGCTTCGCGGTTACTTACCGGAAGGTCGACCGTCAGGGCGATGGCAGGGCAGCCGGCGGCCTCGGCGCGGCGAACCAGTCCCTCGGTGACGTCCCACTTCTCCGTCGCATAGAGCTGGAACCATACCGGGGCGCCGCGATTGGCATTGATGTCCTCGACACCAAAACTACTCACCGTTGACATGATCTGCAGACAGTCGCGGGAGCCGGAGGCGCGCGCCGTGGCCAGTTCACCCTCGGGATGAAATGCCTGCTGGGTGCCGCAGGGAGCCAGGACAATGGGAAAGGCGTGCCGTGTCCCGAACAGTTCTATACCCGTATTCACTTCGCGAACGTCTACCAGGCGGCGAACGCGTAGCTGCAGTTTTTCGAAACCGGCCCGATTGGCCGCAATGGTCGAACCGTCATCTACACCGGAGGCCATATAGATGTAATGGGCCAGGGTCATGTTGCCACGCGCCACCGGTTCGAAATCGAATATGTTGACCGCCTCGTCGGGGGATGCGATCAGGGTATCGGTCAAGGTGAAGTCAAACTGGCCGAGGGCACGTGGAGTCGCACCCAGCAGGGGACTTGCGGCGAGATAGCGTAGAAACCCGCGTCGAGAGGCTTGCGGTGTCATTTTTTCTCCTTGCGCGCCTTGCGTTCAGCGCGAATCTCGTCATTGTGTTCGCCCAGACTCGGTGGATAGCGCCGGTAGCTCGGACCGGTCTCGGACAGGTGAATCGGGTTCCCCAGGGACTTCACCAACCCGATCAGCGGGTGTTCCAGTTCCACCACCATCCCGCGGGCGAGTATCTGTTCGTCGGTGAGCGTGTCATCCGGGAGGTTGATGGGCCCGGCCGGAATCCCGCTATCGACCAGCCGTTCCACCCATTCGGCGGCATCCGCGGTCGCCATTTTCACTTCAATCAGCGGGATCAGATGCTCGCGATTCGTATTCCGGTCCGCGTTGGTGGCAAATCTCGGGTCGGTCATGATCGTGCGTTCAAATTCGAGAATTTCGCAGAATCGTCGCCACAACCGCTCGGTGCCCACGGCGACGATAAGCATCTTATCCCGGGCCCGCAGCGGCTGATAGGGGGTGATCGTGGGGTGGATGTTGCCGAGCGGGCGTGGACGTTCGCCGGTGGCGAAGTAACTCCCGGCTAGATTGGCAAGCCAGGTGGTTTGGGCGTCGACCAGCGAAACATCCACGAATTGTCCCCGACCGGTGCCGCTGATCGGCTCATCGCGGGCGTACAGCGCTGCGAGTATGCCGATCACCGTATAGATACCGGCGGTGATATCCGCCATGGGGGTGGGAAATCGAATAGGGGCGGACGATGCATCGCCGGTGATCGCCATCAGCCCGGCCTCACCCTGGGCGATGAGGTCATAGCCCCCGCGTCCCGCCTTGGGGCCCGTATGGCCGTAACCGCTGATGGCGGCATAGACGAGTCTCGGGTTGCGACGGCGCACTGAATCGGGGTCGATCCCCGCGCGTTCGAGCGACGCCATCCGCGGGATGTTCGTGACGAATACATCCGCTGTTGACAGGATTTCCAGAAGCAATTCTTGCTCCCGCGGATCCTTGATATCGAGTTGCAGGCTGCGTTTGTTGCGATTGACGGAGAGATAGTACGCACTTTCTCCCTGAAGAAAGGGCGGTCCCCAGCCGCGCGATTGATCACCCTGGCCCGGCCGCTCGACCTTGATGACGTCGGCGCCCAGGTCTCCCAGGAGCATGCTGCAATAGGGCCCTGCAAGAGCTTCGGTCATTTCAACGACATGCAAGTGTCGTAGCGGCGAATTCGAATTCAATTGTGGCTCCGGTTTTTGCGCCCGGCCGGAGCGTACTCCTAACGGTCACGCAAACAAAGTGTACTCAGGCTCACACGGGTATTTGTCGTACACGCCAGCCGGCTGCAACGTCTCAATGCCTTGACGTCGATCGCCGGCGATGCGCGCGGATTCTCCGACGGCACCGTCAACCGTTCTGATGATATATTGCGCGGACCGCCGGATCGGCACTGAGGAACCATCCAAATGCATGGGACTGAACGACTTGCGAAATATTTGATCGCCACGGCGCTGTTCGTTGCCGTTGCGCCGATACATGGCCATCACAGCGAGGCCGGGATTGACGGCGAATCGATCGTGGCGTTCGAGGGTACCGTGACTGACTTTGTCTTTCGAAACCCTCATGTTTACGTATTGGTCGAAACCGTCGACCCGGACGGCGAGGCCGTTGAGTGGGAACTGCAGATGGGTCCCGTCAACGTCATTTCGCGTCGCGGCTGGAGGCGCGACACGCTGCAGCCAGGGGACCGGGTCAGCGTGCGCACGCATGCCGCTTTGAGCGGTCGCCCCTACGGGACCATCCAGTCGATCGACAAGGATGGCGGCCTCGGACTTGTGGAATCCCCGGGTACTGCGTCAGCCGCGGCAACTACCACAACGCTGGAAGGCAAATGGATTGCGGATCGCTCGGCAACGATGAGCTATCCGGGCGGTTTCGACGGGTTTTTCAACGCACTGCTGACGCTGAATGAAAACGGCATGGCGGCCAAGGCCGCCTACGATCCGTTGTCGGACGAAAACCCTGAGGCCACCTGTGTCGGGCGGCCGACGCCGGCGGCGCTTGTTTCCACGAGTCTCTACCTGATGGAAATCGATATCCGGGAAGAAGAGCGGATCGTCGCTATTCGCAGCGAGTGGTTCGACGAGGAACGGACGGTCTACATGGACGGCCGCGAGCACCCGGAATCCAGCGAACGGTTTGTCACCGGCCATTCCATCGGTCGGTGGGAGGGGGACACGCTGGTCGTGGATACGCGCAACTTCGAGGACCATCGTTCCCCGTACCAGGTCGGCGTGCCGTCGGGCAGTCGGAAGCATGTCGTGGAGCGGTACCGGTTGAACGAGGATGGTGCCCATATCGATCTCGAGTTCACGCTTGACGACCCCGAATACCTGGCTGAACCGATGGTGCACAGCAGGCAGTTGAACTATTCGCCCCACATGGAAATGTATCCCGGCGCCTGCGACCCGGTCGCAACACGACGGTTTGTCGAGCAATAGAATGGCTATTCAAAACGTTGCGGTGCGGAATATCGACCGCGCCGACCGCGGTGTGATCGATGGGCTGGCTGCTCTGGGTACGGCCACGGTTCACGAGGCCCAGGGCCGAAGCGGATTGATGCAGCCCTATATGCGACCGATTTTCTCCGGTTCCCGGATAGCCGGCAGCGCCCTCACGGTACTTGCACATCCGGGGGATAACTGGATGCTGCACGTGGCGCCGGAGTTGGCTCAGCCCGGCGATATCGTCGTTGTCGGCCTGAGCGCGGTTAACACCGACGGCATGTTTGGCGATCTGCTGGCAACCAGTTTTCGCGCGCAGGGCATCGTAGGCCTCGTCATCGATGCCGGTTGTCGCGATGTGGCAACGTTGACCGAGATGCAATTTCCGGTGTGGAGCCGTGCAGTGTCCGCGAAGGGCACCGTCAAGGCCACTCCCGGCGCCGTCAACGTACCCATCGTATGCGGTGGTTCCCAGGTCAATCCCGGCGACGTCATCATTGCCGATGACGACGGTGTCGTGGTGGTTCCTCGCCGGCAGGCCAAGCAGGTCTGTGCAGCCGGCAGGGCGCGGGAAGCGAACGAGGATGAGAAGCGGCAACGCCTCGCTGCCGGCGAGTTGTCGCTGGATATGTACTCGATGCGCGAACCGCTGGCTCGGTCGGGCCTGGTCTACGTGGATAACCTGAACGAGGTTGAAAGCTCGGAAGAGTAGTCGCAGACAGTCTCCATATTTGCGCCACATTTTTCCGCTACGGTCGTAGCGTCAGGAGCCATTCTCATCTGTAGAGTCGAGGTCGACTCAGTCCAGGAGCCAGTGGTTCCTGCCGGTGTCGTAGACCCGGAAGCGTCCGGAGCCGAAGAAGCACAACGCCGCTGCGATCGCAAGGTAGAGCAACTGCAGTTCCATGCTCCAGCCGCCGAACTGGTTGAGCCCAAAAAAAGGCACCGGCAGAACGTACATCACTGTCACCATCGTGGCGACAATCGAGACAGCGGACAGTCTCGTGAACAGGCCGAGTGCCAGCAGCACGGGCGCAAGTACTTCAGACACATAGACGAAGTACATGAAGAATCCCGGAATGCCGTTGGACGCCAAGATGCCCATCTGGAAGTCGATCCCGTGAAGGACCTTTCCCCAGCCGTTCAGAAACAGGCTGAAACCGAGCGTCAGGCGGAGGACGAGTATGCCGATGTCCGCGTCTGTCCAGAATGCAGTTCGTGCCATGAGTTACCCTGTTCCGTGGTTTAGCAGTCGGCGAAAAAGCGGCGCCGTCTACACTCGTGATTTTTTACGGCGCTGGCTGCTAGGTCTGGCGTTCGTCCGGTCCGTGGAGGCCCAGTTCGCCGCGAAATGCCGCAAACTCTTCCGGCGACATGGACGCAAGGCGCTGCTTCCATCGGCGGCGGCGGTTCGCGCGCCGCAAGACACGCAGGCTGTATAGCGGCGAACTGCTGAGCAAGAGATGGGATAGCAGCAGGATGCCAACCGCTTGAAGGTAGGTCAGCGCCGGTGCACCGAAGAGATCGGGAAGCAGGGCATTCCAGAGCAACATGACGAGCAGTCCGGCGATGGCGATCACCGGCAAAGCGATTGATAGACGAACAAGCGTGCGTCTGGTGCGGCGTCTGAGACTCATGCGCTGCCTCCTTGGTTCTTGTTCTTTCGTTTCGATGATTCGACGTCGCAGCGAAATCTGGACATTCGATCATCAACAATGACTGATGTTAGCAGAATTTTCGATGTTGACACGCTGTCGATGACGGTGGATATTTGCACTCCCGCCTTGATAACGAAGGAGCCGATTCTGAACCGCTTCAGATACATTGCAGTTTGCACGCAATTGGCGCTTGCCAGCGTGCCCGGTGCGGTAATTGCCCAAGGTTGGGCGGATTCAGTCTGCGCTGACGATAACCATGCCGCCTTCCACGCCTGCGCCCTGGAAGCCGTGGGGAACTTTGATCCGCCTCGTACGGCTACCGGCCATCCGGATCTGCAGGGCATCTGGAGTCGTCGTGCCCGTGCGCACGAAAGTCTGCACGCGCATCCGCAGACTCTGGATGACGGCGAGGCGCCGAGCGTCGTGGTCGACCCGCCCAGCGGATTTGTGCCGATTCAGCCGTGGGCCGAGGCTCAGCGCCGCTACAACCGCAATGCCTACGTGCATCACAACGCAATCTGTCGCATGGACGGAATTCCCTTGACGATGTACATGACGGGAACCCTGCAATTCATGCAAACGGCCGACTATTTTCTGATCCAGGGTGAGGAGGCGCATGCCTTTCGCGTCATTTCAACGGACGGCCGGCCCCATATCGGAGAAGACATTCAGCTTTGGAACGGCGATTCGCTGGGCTACTGGGAGGACGACACGCTGGTCGTGGAGACTCGAAACCAGAATGCCCGAGCCTGGATGGATCAGCGGGGCCGTTTCTTTACCGACGAAGCCCATGTGGTTGAACGGTTCACGCTGATCGACGCCGACACCCTCCACTGGCAGGCGACACTCGATGACCCCAACGTTTACACCCAACCCTTCACGATAGCCGTCGCATTCAGGCGTAATCCCAATGAAAGCTTCGAGATTTGGGAGGAGGCCTGCTACGAGGACAATGAACTGGCGGCGCAGACCTATCGCAATGTGGGTTACAAGGTCTTTCCCGGGATTACCGGCGAGGAGGCTCGGCGTCTGCGAGCGGCTTGGGAACTGGAGGACCGGGAACTGCAATGGCAACCATGAACATGAAGACAATTCGACGAATGCTGGCCGCTGGTCTTGGCATACTGTTTTTGGGCGGTCCGGTACAAGGGCATCATTCGGTTGCGCTGCAGTTCGATATGACCCGGGAAATCACCATTTCCGGCCGCATCGTGGAGATGGAATGGCGCAATCCCCATGCGTGGCTGCACGTGGAAGTCGAGAACGAGTCCGGAAGGCCGGAATTGTGGCGAGTGGAATTCGGCGGCGCCAACTCGTTGTACCGGCGCGGCTGGCGACGCGACGACTTGCCGGTTGGTACGGAGATCACCGTGCACGGGATGCCCGCTCGCGATGGTTCCCGTCAAATGGAAGGCGATGAAGTCACCTTTGCGGATGGCCGGTCGTTGTTTTCCGGCACGGGACCGACGGAATGATCCGTCGGAGCGTGATTATCGCGGCGCTTGCAGGTGCGTTTGCGATGACGGCATCGGCGCAGGAGTACGAAGTTCCCCGAACTGCTGACGGACAACCCAACCTGCAAGGTGTCTGGCAGGCACTCAATACGGCGGTGTGGAACATTCAGGATCATTCCGCCGAGTACGGCGTTCCGGCGGGGCAGGGTGTGGTGGTCGGCAACGAACTCCCCTATCAGTCCTGGGCATTGGAACAACGGCAGATCAACCACGAGAACCGCCACACCCTGGATACGGAAGCCAATTGCAAGATGGTCGGCGTGCCGCGCATCACGTACATGCCCTATCCGTTTCAGATCATCCAGACGCCCGACCAGATCGTGATGACCTACGAGTGGGTGCATTCCATCCGCAATATATTCATGATCGGGGAGCACCCCGAAGGTCCGATTCAGTGGTATATGGGCGACTCGCGCGGCCGCTGGGAGGGCGATACGCTCGTCGTGGACGTGGTGCATTTCACGGATCGGACCTGGTTCGACCGGTCCGGAAATTTTCATGGCGAAGCCCTGCACGTGGTCGAGCGCTACACGCCCACCGGGCCGGATCATCTGATGTACGAGGTCACCATCACGGATCCGGAGGTGTTTTCCGAGCCGTGGCAGATGCGCATGCCGCTATACCGCCGCAAGGATGAGAATATCCGTGTACTGGAGTACGAATGTTATGCTCTGGCGGAAGACGCGGCCGAGCCCCAATAGGAGAGTCCCATGTTCAATCGAAGGCGTTTTTTGACCACGGCGGGGCATGCCGCGGCGGGAACACTGCTTGTGAATTCGCCCTTGCGGACGTTGGCGCAATCGCAGGGCAAACAGGTGATGGTGGGCGGCCGCGAGGTGACCGTCGTCGATATCCACGCCCATTGCCTGTTTCAGGAAGTGCGGCCGATTATCCAGGGAACGCCCCTGGAGAACGCTCCGCTCCAGGACAACCTGGTACTTGGGCCCCACCGCATCGCCGCGCTGGATGAGCGGGGCATCGATATTGCCGCGCTAAGCGTGAATCGGTTCTGGTGGTATGACGCCACTCCCGAACAGGCCCGTGAAATCGTCAGGATCAACGACGAGGGGCTGGCGGAATGGTGCGAAACGTATTCCGACCGCTTCGTGGCGCTGTCGTCGCCGGCATTGCAATTTCCCGAAATGGCGGCGGAGCAGTTGGAATACGCGGTCACGGAGTTGGGTCATCGCGGCGCCTCCATACTGGGGCATGCGCGGGGGGAAGCGCCGTCCACGGAGAAATACGATCCATTCTGGGCCAAGGCCGAGGAGCTCGGGGTCCCGGTGTTCATGCACCCGGATGGCTCGCGAAACATCATTCAGCCTGGCGCCCTCGACGGCACGGGCGGGCTCGGAAATGTGATCGGAAACCCGTTGGAGACGACGCTGTTTCTCTCGCGAATCATCTTCGATGGGACCCTGGACCGCTTTCCCAACCTCAAGGTGGTCGCCGCTCACGGCGGGGGTTATCTACCCTCCTACCTGGGGCGTTCGGAGGTCGCCTGCGCGCGCAACGGCGCCAACTGCGTCAATACGAAGAATCCGAGCGAGTACCTCAGAACCCACATTCTCGTGGATACGATGGTCTTCAACGAGGAAGGGTTGCGGCATCTGGTTGCCGTTGCCGGCGCCGGGCAGGTGGTCTACGGATCCGATATGCCCTTTGAGTGGCCCGATACAATCGACCTCGTGGTCGATTCGCCGTCGCTGAGCGATGCCGAAAAGGAAGCCATACTCGGCGGCAACCTGGTCGAGTTGCTGCGAATATAGTCGGCGTCACCCGAGGTCACACCGCTCCACGTCCAGCGTAAGCCCACTGCGGGATACGACCCTGACCCGATCTCCCTGAGCGATCCGTGCGGGTCCGCGACAGCGTGCAATCCATTTTTCACCGTTGATCAGGACGCGCCCCCGCTTGCCTGGGTCGAAGGCTTCAAGTGAGCGTCCCGTCAACTCGCTCTCGCCGGGTGAAAACGTGATCCGCGTCGGCGCAAACCATTGCATGATGAGGACCGCGGCGATATCGCCGATGACAATGATGGCAAGGGCGACAAGCAGGCTTACCGGTTCAAATACCCGATCGAGGCGTACCAGTATCCACGCCGCCAGGGCGACGAAAAACACGGTCTGCACGAGCACGAGCAGCCAGAGCTGCCGTCGTTGCATTCGCATCGCACCTCCGCCTGTCGCTCGGCGTGGCATGGCAGCCTGACCGGCCTGACCGGCCGCGCGCTCTCGGCGCCCGTAACCCCCGCTCAGATCGCGGCTTCGATCGCCTTGCCCAGTTCTTCGGTCGTGGCCTTGCCGCCCATATCGCGCGTGAGGCATGCGCCTTCGCGCAGCACGTTCTCGATGGCCGTCAGGATCACGTCGTGTACCGTTGTGTACCCCAGATGCTGGAGCATCATGGCGCCCGCCCAGATCGTGCCGATCGGATTGGAGATGCCCTGACCGGCGATGTCCGGGGCCGAGCCGTGAACCGGTTCAAACATCGACGGATGCGTCTTCTCGGGATTCATGTTCGCCGACGGCGCAATGGCGATGGTGCCGGTACAGGCTGGTCCGAGATCCGAGAGGATGTCGCCAAACAGATTACTGCCGACGACCACGTCAAAGTGCTCAGGCATGCGCACGAAGTTCGCGGTGAGAATATCGATGTGGAACTGATCGACTGTCACTTCGGGGTATTGCTCGCCCATCGCCTTGACCCGGGCATCCCAGTACGGCATCGAGTGAATGATCCCGTTGGACTTGGTGGCGGAGGTCAAGTGGTGTTCGATGCGCGTTGTGGCCAGTTCGTAGGCGTACTTGACGACGCGGTCGACACCGCGGCGCGTGAATACGTTCTGCTGGATGACGATTTCGTTTTCTGTCCCCTCGTACTGGATGCCGCCGATGGCCGAATACTCACCCTCGACGTTTTCCCGAACAACGTAGAAATCGATATCGCCGGCCTTTTTCCCGGCGAGCGGGCAGGGCACGCCATCGAATAACCGCACCGGGCGAAGGTTGATGTACTGATCGAACTCCCGGCGAATCGGGATCAGCAAGCCCCACAGGGAGACGTGATCGGCCACCGTCGGGAAGCCCACGGCACCGAGGTAAATCGCGTCGAAGGATCGAAGCTGCTCGATACCGTCCTCGGGCATCATCGACCCGGTCTGCAAGTAGCGCTCGCATGACCAGTCGAATTCCCGCCACTCGAAGTCGATACCGTATCCGGCCGCGGCGGCCTCCAGAACGCGAACACCCTCGGGCATTACCTCAGTGCCGATCCCGTCGCCGGGGATCAGGGCAATTTTCAGCGTGGTCATCGGCCGCGCCTAGTAGTTCATTCCGCAGCCGTAGAGCTCGTCGGTGGGGAACTTGGTAATGACCTCGATCCCGGTCTCGGTCACGACGACTTCGTCTTCCAGACGCACACCGTCGTAGCCGACGCCCGCATAGGTTTCCAGCGCGAATACCATTCCCGGCTGGATCTCGACCGGATGGTCGAAACTATAGGCGCGGGAGATGATCGGAAACTCCCAAAGGCCGACGCCGAGGCCGTGCCCGTACTGAAGCCCGAAGACCTCGTGCTCGCTCCTGGCGCCCATGGCCTTGTGGTCGGGCCAGACCGCGGCGACATCCGCGCTGGTGACGCCCGGTTTTACCGCCTCGATGCCTGCGAGCTGGTATTCGAGGCAACGCTTGTGGATGTCCAGTTGCTTCCGGTTTGGCTTGCCGCAGCAGAAACAGCGATAGACGCAGGTGTGATAGCCGTTGAACATGCAGACGATGTCCATGAAGATCATGTCGCCGGGCTGGATCAGACGGTCCGAACTCAGGTGAGGGTGGGGGTGGGTCCGGTTGCCCGTCGTCACCTGCACGTTATGGACCCATTGGGCGCCAAGGCGATGCATTTCGTGGGAGGCTGCCGCCTGGAGGTCGTTTTCCTTGACCCCCGGGGCGATGGTCCGGGCGATCCTGTGGAAGGCGCCGTCGACGATCGCGGCACCGTGCTTCAGGCACATGATCTCGTCTTCGTTCTTGATGGCGCGCGCGTACTGCATGACGCCCTGGCCGTCGGTGATGTTGTAGCCGTTTTCGAGCAACGCCAGGATGATCTGGGACTCGACAATGTCCACGCCGATGCGGACCTTCTTCTTGTCCATGCCGTGGTTGTCCAGGACCATGTCCAGGTCCTTGAGGAAGCCCTCGTAGCACTTCCAGGCCATGGGCAGGGCGCCGTGCATGGTGCCGTGGGCGGGAAACGTGGTCTCGGCGACCCACGGGCAGTAAAGCTTTTCGGCCGCCACCTCCGAGCCGAATCCGAAGATATGAGGATAGCCGTCGCGGGGAATGATGGCGTACCGTCCCATGTTGTCGACTTCAGGCGATGCCACCGCCGTGGAAGTGGCGTAGCGCTTGTTGCTGGTGTCGAAGAGCAGCAGGCATTCCACGTCGAACTCGTCCATATACTTCTTGATTCGCGACACACGGTGATCTCGCATGCGGTCCATGTCCATCCGCTGCTCATAGTCCACCTGCATCATTCCAACTGTGCCTTCTCTCACCGCGATTCTCCTTGGCTAATAGGTTGTATTTTGTTCGGTTGTAAGTTTGGTAGCGTCGTCGATCAGACGACCTTTTCGACCTGATGGGATTCTGCCGATTTAACGATCGTCTCCGTCACCGCCGTCCCGTGAATCATTTCACCGGTGGGGACGATGAAGGGTTGGGTCCCGTCCACGGCATCGGCGAACCGTTCCAGTATGGCCTGGACGATATCGACCTGATCGGCCTGCCAGGACTCAACAGGGCCCTTTACCGGCTTGAAGTAGCAGTTGCCGAAGCAACGCTTGCGCCGTTCCTCCGACGATGCGCCGGCGATATGCGTCATGCCCTCGAGCCTTACGAATCCCTTGGATCCGAAAACCTGGAAGCTGAAGCCACCGCCGGTGGCGGTCATGGTGCCCAGGTAACCGGACATGCCCGCCTTCATTCGAAACAGCATCGAAGTGGTGTCGTCGGCATCGACCGCGACGGCGCGCCGGAAGCTCTGGCAGTAGACCTCGTCGAATTCTCCGCAGAGATCGATCATGCCGTCAACGGCGTGCACGCCCATGGGGGTCAGGCCACCGCAAGGCGTTTCATGGGAACTCGCTCGCCACGCATCCGGCGACAGATACAGCGCATTCGGGAAGGTCATGTTGGCTTCGCAATGCAGGATCGTGCCAAGTTCTCCGGATCCGATTCGGTCACGCAGTTTGATCATTTCCGGATGCAGGCGCCGGTTGTAACCGAGACCCAGGGTGACACCCGCCTGTTCCGTCGCCGCCACCGCTCGCTCGGCGTTGGCCTTGCGCAGCGCGAAGGGTTTCTCGCAGAACACATGCTTGCCTGCCTCGGCGGCTGTAACCACTTGATCCGCGTGCACCGAGTGGGGTGTGGCCAACACAACGGCATCGATTTTCGGGTCGGCGAGCGCCGCTGCGTAGTCGTGCTCGAGTTGCAATCCATGTTTGCGGGTAAACGCTTCGATTTGATCGGTCGATCGACGGGCCACACCGGTAACGAAACGGATTTTCTTGCTGCTTTTGTAGACGGATTCGACCAGGGTCTGGCCCCACCAACCTAGGCCCACAATGGCGGCATTGATCATCATGTACTCCCGCGAGACAAGCGCGCTGTTTAGCGCGTGCGGATTATTTCGTTAAAATGGTTTTTTTTCAACTTTTGTCGAATACCGCTCGGGCTCGCCGGTACCGGAATCGGCCCAGGCATTATCCCTGAAAATTACCAATGACGCTCTACTTCTGGTCCTGGTTGTTTCTTGCCGGCTACATCGTGGCGATGTCGATTTTCGGCTATCTGGGGAGCCGTCGCGTCAGCGGAGCTGACGATTTCGCGGTCGCTCGCGGGATTGGTGACGTTCGAGATGATGCTCGGCCTTTCCCGAGGCTGGGCGCTGGCCATTACCACGGCGGTTCTGCTGGGTTGCGTCACCCTGGGCGGCGCGCACGCGTTTTCTCGCCATGGCATTTACATTCGGAATGATCTTCCGGCGATTACGCTGGGTGGAGCGTCGGCCCGCGGCGCGTTGGGAGATAGCTTGCTTGCCGGTGGCGGCGGTGGAGCCGACACCGCGCCGCTTCCCGCCGAGCATCTTGCACGGGTGAGCCAGTTTGGAAACTCCTCCGGAAAATAACTCGGCACATACATCCGTTGCTATATCGCAACAAGTAGCGCGATGCTCGACAAATTGGAATCTTCTGCCATACTACCGCGATTCAAGCGATTCTTGCTTGTTACTTCGATAGCCCGGCGAATGGGCGTGAAGAAAAGCTTGAGGTAGCCCTATCCACTCGACACGAAGGGGATTGTACATGCGCAAATCAACACTTGCTCTCACCGCGTTGGCCGTAGCCATAGTGGGTCCGCCGGCTTACAGCCAGGGTGTGACCGCATTGGAAGAAATTGTGGTGACCGCTCGGAAGCGTGAGGAAAACCTGCAGGAGATTCCTGTTTCCATCTCCGTCATTTCCGATTCGCTGATCGACGAGGCCGGCATCATCGAACCGCGGGATTTCTTTGAGTTGACCCCCGGTGTGGACTTCGACACCAACGGTGATCGCAACAACGCCACGCCCGCCGTACGCGGAATTCAATCCACGGCCACCGCCACCACCCGGCAGAAGGTTATGTCGTTCATCGATGGTTTGCCGCTGGTGGGCGCCCAGGGCACGATGCAGTTCACCGGCGTGGAGCGCGTCGAGGTGTTCCGCGGACCCCAGAGCGCCGCCTTCGGACGCTCCACCTTCGCTGGCGCCATCAACTACGTTACACGGGATCCGGGCGGGGAGTTCGATGGTGATCTGCGGCTCAGCACCTCCGATCTGGGGCGCAACTCCGTCCAACTCGAGTTGGGCGGCCCAATCAACGACACCTTCGGCTACACTCTGGACGCCAACCTGGACCAGTATGACGGGCCGGACGAGTGGGTTTCCACGGAGGGCTTTCAGATCGGCGGCACTGACACCAAGTATGTCAGCGGTAAGCTCACCTTCGCGCCCAACGATCGTTTCAGCGGTGAGATCCGCGCCATGACAATGAGGACGGATGACGACATGACTCTGCGTTATTACATCAGCGGGGAAGAGCAGGATCGGTGCACGAATTTCACGAGCCCGATGGGTACTCGCTGGATCCAGGGTACGTTCAACTGTGACACGTCGGCTCCCGTCGGCGGTCTTCCCACTAACTCCGATACTGTAGGGGATCGCTACCGGGGAACGCCCCACGAGGCGCTGGCGTCATCGTATCGATATGATCCGACCGTGATCAATGAGCGCGACCGCGTCCAGGGTGAGTTCAATGTGAGCTTCGACAATGGCGATTTACAGGTCCTCAGTTTCGCCTCCGAGGAGTCCTACATTCGCTGGGCTGACGGTGACCGCAGCGATGCAGACTTGATAATCCTCCCCAACGGCATGGTCATGGGCGGTACGGTGAGTCACATGGCCGACCCTACCGACATTGAAGAGAAGATGATTGAGGTGCGCTGGCTGTCCCCCGGCGAGGACAGGCTGCGCTGGACCGCGGGCGCGTCCTTCTACGACTACGAGTTCCTTACCCTGGTCTGGAGTCAGTACGGTGGCATCCTCGACGGTTTGCGGGATGAGCTTGGTATCGAGCCGCGAGTGATCATTTCGGAGCAGTCCCAAAATGTGGCAGCATTCGGCAATCTTTCCTACGACCTTACGGAGCGAACTACACTTTCCCTGGAGGGTCGCTACCAGAGCGAGGACATGACCAATGTCAATCAGGTTACGGGTGAGGCATTCACCAATACGAGCAAATCCTTCGTGCCGCGGCTCGCACTCAATCACGCCATGGATAACGGCGTGACATTGTACGTCCAGGTAGCCAAGGGCATCAATCCCGCCGGCGTTATCCCGGCCGCGCGCAGTCCCAAAGTCGTGCAAGCGCACGCCCATGCGGTTGAGATCGGTTATATCAATTGGTCTCTGGAAGATGTGCTGTTTTACGATCAGGAGGAAATCATCAATCTTGAGGCTGGCTTCAAGGCGGGATTGGCGGAGAACCGCGTGCAGCTTTCCGCCGCCATCTACGCCATGGACTGGGAGCATTACAATCAGGCCTATACGTTGAACTGGCGTGTGGATACGATCGGCGAGGATTTGCTGCCGGGGCTGATGACCGGCGACTACAGGTTGCGGGCGCAGTTGGATCTAGGCTCCGCCAACGTCCACGGACTGGAAAGTGAAATCGCCTGGTTTGTCAATGATAACTGGGACATTCGCGGCAGCTTCACCTGGCAGGCAACCGAGTACGAGACCTTCTGCGACCCCAACGCCGTGCTGGATATCGGATTGACTCCAACCAACAGGGTGGGAGACGGCAGCGGCGTGTTGTTCAATTGTGTCAGTGTGATCGGCAAAGAGTTTTCCCGTCAGCCGGACCTGAAATACAACGTAGCTGCGACTTACCGTGGCGCCGTGGGCAACAGCGGTTGGAACTGGATCGGCAGGCTGGATTGGCGCAGCGTCGGGGAACAGTGGCTGGATGACATCAACTGGATGGCGCTGCCGGAGACCCAGACGCTGAACGCCAGCGTGAACTTCAACAACGATAACTGGGGCCTGCGTCTCTGGAGCCGAAACCTGACGGACAACGACACGCCCCGAATCGTGGATTCGGGCAATGACAACAACCAAAGCCCACGCAGAAGAAATTTCAATATTCTGCCAAGGGATCCCAGGGAGTTCGGTGTTACGTTGAGTTACAATTTCTAGTCTTTGTTGCTAGCTGTTAAGCTATAGTTTCGCCCTCGCCATCGTGGCGGGGGCGATTTTTTGTATCCCAGACAAGGAAAACTGGACAATATGGCTGCTGCTCAGGGAATCGCAACGGGGCGTCCCGATACGGATTCTCCGTCCATCGACGACGCGACGCGACTGGTCCTTTACCGCACGATGTACGAGTGTCGCGTGCTGGAGAAGCGGGCCTACGATCTGTTCATGCAGAACCTGGTAAAGGGTACCAGTCACCTCGCCCTGGGCCAGGAAGCCGTCGCCGCGGGTTTCGGTACGGCCATGAAGAAGGGCGATTACACCTTCTGCACCTACCGCGGCCATAACCACACCTACGTTCGCGGAGTGTCCATGACGGCGATCCTGGGTGAGCTAATGGGCCGGGAGTGCGGCCTGTTGCGGGGCAAGGGCGGTTCCATGCACCTGACCAGTATCGAGCACGGCGCCATGGGTTCCTACGCGATCGTCGGCGCGCATCTTCCGGTCGCGGCGGGTGCCGCGTGGTCCGCCCAGTATCGCGGCACCGAGCAGGTGTCCGTGTGTTTCTTCGGCGATGGCACGACGAATATCGGCGCCTTCCATGAAGCCCTGAATTTTGCCGTGATCTGGAAGCTGCCCGTGGTGTTCGTCTGCGAGAACAATCTCTATATGGAGTACACGCCAATAGAAGAGGTCACCGCGGTGGCGAATCCCGCCGCCGACCGCGCCGCGGCTTATGGTCTGGAGCGCATTCTGATCGACGGTAACGACGTTGACGTGGTGTACGAGACCGCCAGCGCAGCCCTGGCCAAGGCCCGCCGGGGCGACGGTCCAAGCCTGGTCGAGGTGCAAACCTACCGCCATGGCGGGCACTCCCGGGCCGACCCCGGCAAGTACCGTCCCGACGAAGAACTGCAAGCGTGGCTGGCCAGGGACCCCATACCGACGTACCGGGAGCGGCTGGTTTCACTGGGAATCTCTGAAATGGACCTGGAAACGATTGAGTCCGAAACCGATGCGGCCATTGATCGAGCGACGGAGGAGGCCCGAAATAGCCCGCCTCCGCCCGTGGATATCGCCCACATCGACGTTTGGGCCGACGGGAGCGCGTCATGGCGCAATTAACCTATCGCGAGGCGGTGCGGGACGGCATCGCCCAGGAAATGCGCCGCGACAACGCCGTCGTGTTTCTCGGTGAAGATGTCGCCGCGGCCGGCGGCGTGTTCAAGACCACTGTCGGATTGCTGGAGGAATTCGGGCCCGATCGGGTCAAGGATACGCCGATTTCAGAACAGGCCATCGTCGGCGCCGCCATGGGGGCCTCGATGACCGGGCTACGCCCCATCGCCGAGATCATGTTTTCGGACTTCTTTGCTGTCTGCTGGGATCTCGTCGCCAACCAGATCGCCAAGACACGGTATATGACGGACGGTCAATGCAGCTTTCCGTTGGTGCTGCGCAGTGCCAACGGCGGTGGCAGCCGTTTCGGAGCACAACACTCCCAGAGTGTGGAAAATTGGGCGATGGCGATTCCCGGCCTCAAGGTCGTCGCTCCGTCCACTCCGGCTGACGTCAAGGGTCTTCTGGCCGCCTCTGTGCGCGACCCGGATCCGGTCATGTTCTTCGAGCAGAAGTCGCTCTATGCGATCAAGGGAGAGGTGCCCGAGGGCGAGCATGTTGAGCCGCTGGGCGTGGCCAAAATCGTTCGCGCCGGCGCCGATGTCACCATCGCCGCGCTGGCTGCCATGGTGCCCCGCGCGCTTAAGGCCGCGGAAACCTTGCAGGCTGAGCACGGTGTATCGGCCGAGGTAGTCGATGTGCGATCCCTGGTACCGCTGGATACAAATACCGTGTTCGAATCCGTATCTCGAACGGGTCGGTTGGTCACCGTCGAGGAGAACCCGCGGCTCTGTGGTTGGGGTGCGGAACTCGCATCAATCGTCGCGGAAGAACTGTTCTGGGATCTGGACGGACCGATCGTACGAGTCACCACGCCGCATATTCCCCTGCCATCGGCGGATGCCCTTGAGGATGAGATGCTGCCCAGCGCCGAAAGAATCGTCGAGAATGTGATTCGCTTGGTGGACTAGCTTGAACGGACCCGATACTGGAACCATGAACGTCCTGATGCCCCAACTCGGAGAGACCGTGGCCGAAGGCACGGTGGCTGCCTGGCACAAGAAGGAAGGCGACACGGTCGCCAAGGACGAGATCCTCCTCGACGTGGAAACGGACAAGGCCGCCACCGAGGTCCCGGCCCCCATGGACGGTGTAATGACGTCGGTCCTGGTCCAGGAAGGCGAAACCGTGGACGTGGGCACGGTGCTCGCGGTCATTAACGCGCCGGACGCGGCTGAACCGTCCGCTGACTCGAAACCGTCCGATGGCGCAAACGGGGCGGGGAGCCCCTCCGCCGCGCCTGGTTCCGACTCCAAAGCGGCAGACGCGCCGAAGTCGCAACCCGCGGCGAGCGGACGGCCTGGCCATGCGTCGCAGCGCCTGCGTCTGTCGCCCGTCGTGCGGCGTTTGATCGGCGAGCACGGACTGGATGCCCGGGAGATCGCCGGATCGGGGCGGAACGGCCGTATCACGCGTGCCGATGTCATGGCGTTTATCGAGACCAGGGATGCCAAGCCGGTTGCCGAGACACCTCGCGCGCCGACCCCACCGTCCAAGCCGCCGTCCGCGTTGCCCGAAGACGGCGCGCGCGTGCCCTTCGACCGAATCCGCCGGGTGACCGCCGAGCATATGGTGCGATCCAAGGCGACCAGTGCCCATGTGATGCAGGCCGTTGAAGTGGACTTCGCCGGCGTCGACCGGGTCCGCTCGCGGCATCGGGACAACTGGCGCGCAAAGCACGGATTCTCGCTGACGTATCTGCCGTTCATCGCGCGCGCGGTTTGCCGGGCGCTGCGCGAGTTTCCGCGTGTCAACGCCAGCGTCGACGGTGACGGGTTGCTGCTCCACAAGGCCGTGCACCTCAGTATCGCGGTCAACCTGAATTTCGAGGGTTTGGTCGCACCGGTCATCCGGGATGCGGACGGCCTGACGGTCGCCGGTCTGGCGAGCCGCATTCACGATATCAGCCGTCGCGCCAGGGAAGGGAGCCTCGCCCCCGATGAGTACTCCGGCGGCACCTACACCCTCTCCAACAACGGTTCCTACGGGACACTCCTGACCGGGGCGATAATCAATCAGCCCCAGGTGGCCATTCTTTCGGTGGATGCCGTGCGCAAGCGGCCGGTCGTGGTGGAGTCGCCGGGAGGCGATTCAATTGCCATTCGTCCGGTGGGGATATTGGCCCAGTCCTTCGATCATCGGGCCATCGACGGCGCGTATTCCGCGGCCTTCCTGCACAAGATCAGAACGTTGCTCGAGGAGAGGGACTGGTCCGACGAAATCTGAAGGACCGAATTAGCCAGCGGATTCCAAGCCACGTGCCGGTTATAGCGCCTGCGGTGACGCCCAGCATCAGTGGCCACATCATCAGATCCCAAAGCGGCCGGCTCCGGATCAGCCTCGAAAAGTCCCCGCGATGCAGCGCGTTGAACACCCAGCGATACCACTGCCGTTCCCGGTCCGCCGCATAGGCAAGTTCGCCGCTGACGCTGTCAAGATACAGCCGTTCGCCATCCTCGTACTGTATCCGGAAGACCGGAAAGCGTCTCGGCACGTGGTGGCTGAAGTAGTAGGCGTCTCCGGTGCTGATCCAGTCGGCTTCGCTGACGGCGACCCCGGGTCTCATCGCCGGTCCGGCATCGGCGAAAAAACCAGGCGATAACGCTTCCGTTTCAAGCGTGTAGGGACTTAGCCGCACCCGTTGGCCCTGCTTGTGTGTGGCGATAATCTGAAGCTCGCCGCCGACTGCCGATCCGTCGAGTCGCACGACGGAATCCGGCACGTTGTCGGCGGTCAAAGCGCCGACTAACCGGGCGGACGTGTTGTAATCGAGCTGCAATCCCCTGAGCCGAGTGTACTCGGGACCGAAACTGCGACCCTCGAGCGCACCCCAGGGGTTCACGGAGAATATCCCGCTGAAGAGCCATATCAGTGTGAACAACCCGAAGACGAGCCCGGCATAGTGATGCCAGAGCGCCCATCCTCGGTAAGGCGATCGACGTCCGTTACGCCGACTCCCATATTGCAGAATTCCGATGTAGATACCGACCACCGTGAGAAACAGGCTGAAAACCGTCAGCCAAATCACAGTCTGTATCCAGATGTAGGTGTGTTGGCGCAGCACCGTCGGGTAAAGCCAGTGAATGACCGATCCCATCCAATTCCAGAAGCGTTCCCGGGACGTGGTCATCTGGACCACTTCCCCGGTGGTGCTGGATACGTAGAACTCCGTCCCAACGGAGTCGTTTACCGCGAAATGATACAGAGGCCGGTGAGTACCGAACGAGGGATACACGGTCCACTGGTCCTGCTCCAGCAAATCCAGCAACTGGAGTTCGCCGCCCAGTCCGAATTCGCCGGCGGCGGTGGCCGCGATAGACCGGGCATTCGATTCGGAGAACCCAGGCAGGTACTCCCCGTTTCGGACGTCGATAACGTATTTAAACCGGCCCGCCATGAGTCGGAGCGCCGGACGCCCGTCGAGCATTTCAAGCCGGAACCGCTCGACTGGAATGTTACTGAAATCTTCGGGAATGCGGCAGCAATTGGCAAGGTCAAGGGTTTCCAATCCCGCCAGCTGCTCCGACTCGTCCAATACCGGGTATTGGACGTACATCATCACGAAACCGGACACGCACCACAGCGAAATCACGATCCCCAGGGCAATACCCAGGTAACGGTGGATCAAGAACAGCAATCTCGCCATACGCCTTCACCGCCGACCTGAATCATGACCGGCCAATCTATTCGTGCTATCGGAAGCTGCGATTAAACAGTAATCGGACTAGAACTGGTACCCATAGGAGATGTGAACCGTCTGCGGGGTGCCAAGGTTTTCATAGGGATACGAACTGCCGCCTACGTCCACGAAGGCGCGACCAAGAGACGCGGCGTATTCCTCGCCAAAGGCATTTTCAAGGCGAACGCCGATCCGTTGTTGGCCGCGATTTCCGAAATGATACGCAGCGCCGAAATCAACAATGGTGTACCCGCCGTGCTCAACCCGACCGATCCCTCCGGAGACGGAATCGAAAACATCGCCCACATTCAGAAGGGAGGCGCTGAATTCGTAGGGTGAATTGGCCGACTGATACGTCAGATTGGCTTTGAACGTGCTTTCTGGAACGTCTGTAATTTGCTCGCTCGTACCCTCCGCCTCGGCAGCCGTGCTGACATAGTCGACGCTTGCGGTCCATGACGGGTTCAACGCGATGGCGGCGCCGAGTTCCCAACCGTCAAAGTTCACTTTTCGGTCGGTATTGACGCGCATGCCATTAGCGCTGCCGATCAGGTCGTCCACGGCGCGTTTGAACACGATGAACTCCCAGGTGAACCCACGGCTTACAGTGCCGCCAACGCCAATATTGATGTTGCTGCTCTTTTCGCCTTCCAGGTTCGGATTCCCCAACGTGCAGCAGGGGTCGTTACCGTATAACTGCCAGGCGTCGGGCAGCCGGAAAGACGTCCCTGCACTGCCGCGAGCATAAAATGTCTCGCTGAACTCGTGTTGGAAGCTGAAATTTCCGACCGTGACTTCGCCTTCACCGCTGGGCCGGTTATGGCGGAGTCCCAAGGCGAATCGGGTGTTGGCGAGCAGGTTATCATTGGTTCGGATCTGCCCGAAGAAGGCATCAACCGACTCGGTTTGATCCGCAATCAATAGCACGTCATCGCGTCCCGCAAAACGTTGATGTTCGTAGCCCACCGCATAGTCGAATCCGCCGTCGGTCTGGACCCGCGCCATTGCGGTCAGGCCGTAGTCATCGTAGCCCCAGTATTCCCGATCGCTCCGAGTAATAAGATTACCCGTAAGGTTGCCGTTCGCATCCAGTTCGTTGTCGCGCTGGGTCCAATGGCTGTCCCACTCGTGAAGGTAACCCTTGAGGAACAACTCGATATCGTCGCCCACCGCATAGTCCCATTTGGCCGTTAGCAAATCCTCCGCGCGTTCGTTGAATGAACGAGCACGATTCGACGGCGCAGCCCAATCCACCTGATTATCCGTGCGGTGGTAGTGCAGCGTAAGGTGCGAATCAGGATTGAAAGCGTAGCCATATTTCACGCCAGCCGTGAGCACATCGTACCCGCGATGCCGATCGGTGCCGCTGGGTTGGTAATCCTGTTCCTGGAACGGTTGAAACCCATCAGCCTCGTCGTTTGATGCGTAGAGTACGAATTGGTGGCCGCCCAACGTCGTTCGGTAGTCGATGTTGGCGTGGATTCCGTCATTGGCGTCGACGCCGAGCGAAGCGCGGCCTTCGGCACTTTCGGTGAAGGATTTTGTTATTACGTTTACGACACCGGCCACGGATTGGGTCCCGTAGAAGATACCCTGGCCACCGTAGAGAACTTCGATGCGTTCCACCATGTGCGCCGGGACCGTGTCCAGGGGACTCGTGGAGTTGTAGAGTCGATTGTTGATCCTGACACCGTCGATAAGCCAGAGGATATCCTGACAGCGCGAGCCCTGAAGCGAGCAATTCACGTAGTCAAAAGCCCCATTCTTGGGCGCGAGATAAAGCCCGGGGACCTTCATCTGCAAGCTTTGTCCGAGATCGTTGAAGCCGCCGAGTTGCAGTTCGTCCGCCGTAATGATTTCCACCCGGTTTCCGAATTGTTCCAGATCCAGTGGGATGGTTTCTTCCAGGCGCGCGCCAAACACGATAATTTCCTCCTGAATACCGCTGCTGGAATCTTGTCCAAATGCCGTACCGGCCACTACAAGCGCCAGTACCGCCGGACGTAAGTCGAAGTATGTTCGTTTGATGACAGTCATCGTTTCAATGCTCTCCGTGGGCCAAGGGACTCGCTGATTCGAATCGTTTCCATATTTGCTACCCGCTCCCGCTCAGACGCGGCGCTGGGCCCAGCCCTTGCCGCAGTACCCGCAAATACTAGAGTTTTTAATTCAAAACAAAGAGTTATAAACGGTTTATTAACGGTTAAAATTGAGCTAAGGTGAGTGTAATCCAATGGATTCAGCAATTTCCCTGGGACGGCAGAATGTCGAATGTCAAAGCCATAGCCGCGGAGGCTCGAAAAATCATCGATCATGGCGCCTTCGGGCGCTCGCGTTCCTACGCTCGGCTATTGGAGTATCTGGTCCGGTGTTCGCAGCAGGGCCGGCGTCCAAAGGAGATTGAAATCGCCGCCGAGGTATTCGACAAAGGAAGCGATTTCGATCCGAACCACGACGCCTTTGTCCGGGTATACATACATAATCTTCGCCAGAAGCTCGATAAGTTCTACGCCGCGCAGCCTCCCGGCAAAGAAGGGCGGCTTGCCATACCAAAGGGCGAGTACCGTTTGGCGGTTGTACCCATGGAGGAGGCGGCGACCGCGCGACACGTTCGTTCTCCGCCCCTCCTGTGGGCGGTTGCAGTCGCGGTGCTGATACTGATCAACGTGGTCACGTTCGCCGTGCTCAGGCCGGGCGGTCCACCCCCCGGCGAGTTGGCGGAGGTGGCGGAGTCGCCCGTCTGGTCCAGCTTGCTCGACGACGAGCTGCCGCTGCTGGTAGTGGTCGGGGACTACTTCATCTTTGCCGAACTTGACGAATTCGGGACCGTCCGTCGCCTGGTCAGGGAATTCGACGTCAATTCCAGCGACGATCTGGACAGCCTGTTCATGACCGAGCCCGAGCTTCAGGCGGGGTACCTGGATCTCGACCTGACCTACCTGCCGCAGGGGAGCGCCGCCGCCCTGGTGGATTTGTTGCGCGTCGTCTACGCGGCGGACAAACCGGTTCGAATCACGTCCATGACCGAAATGCGCGTGGCGGATCTGAAGTCAAATCACATTCTCTATGTGGGATACATCAGTGCCCTGGGGACTCTCATGGACTTTGTCTTTGCGGCTTCCGGCTTGCGCGTTGGGGAAAGCTACGACGAGCTTCAGAATCTTGGTACCGGGGAGTACTACACCAGCGGCGCCGGCATTCCCGGCGAGAGCGAATACGAGGACTATGGGCTGGTATCGACGTTCCCGGGGCCCGCAGGCAATCAATTTCTGATCGTTGCGGGAACCCGCGATTCCGGGTTGATGCACACCGCTCAGGCAATCGCTACGCTTAGTGACATAAGCGCGCTGGAAGGCGCATTGGGTTCCGAATCCGCGGACGCCGCGACAGCTTTCGAAGCCCTCTATGAGGTGACCGGTTTCGACCGGATGAACCTGGATGCCACGCTTGTCTACGCTTCATCGTTGGATTATCGCGGAATCTGGGGGGGCGAGGGTAGCGGACCGTAGGGATCACTGAGGCACTGCACCGAAGAACAAATGATTGGAGGAACAACAATGAATTCGGAAAGACGCTCGACGCGAACGTTATGGATTGGATTGTCTACAGTTTCGGTTTGTCTAGGTGTTGCGCTGACGGTTGCAATGCCATCTTCGTCGAACGCGCAAGACGACGATACGGACGCCTGGGTGGTCGTCCACGCCGGGACACTGCTCGCGGTGCCAGGCGAGCCGCCTGAGAGCGAAAAAACGATAGTTATCAGGAACGGTTTGATCGAAGCTGTTTTGGATGGCTATGTTTCGGCGGCGGACGCCGCGACCGGCGATGCGGAACTCTGGTCTCTCAGGGATCGATTCGTTCTTCCCGGCTTGATGGATATGCATGTTCATCTTCAAAGTGGCGTACCAGGTCTCCTGATGGATGACGCGAGACGAGTCTTCGGCTCAAGGGTAAACAACGAAGCAGATGCAGCGGTCGTTGCCACAGGCAACGCGCAGACCGCCCTGATGGCGGGATATACGACGGTGCGCGACGCTGGATCGGATGGCCCTGCCGTATTCAGTGTGCGCGACGGTATAGATAGAGGCCTCATTTACGGCCCCAGAATTTTCCTTGCCGGTGAGCAATTGCACGTGACGGATGGCAACAGTTGGGAACCGGCGTTACCCGGTCCACTTTGCGATGGGTCCGATGCATGCCGTTGGAAGGCGAGGGAGCAGATTCGCCGTGGGGCAGACTTCATCAAAATCGCTGTCTCCGGTAGCGGCAGTGAAGATAATGGCGGTCCTGACGATCCGCCGGAAATGTTTGACGATGAAATAAAGTCAGTGGTGGATACAGCCCACAGTATGTTGCGCCCGGTTTCAGCCCATGCTCACGGGACAGCCAGCATTAACGCCGCATTGCGGAATGGGGTCGATTCAATCGAACACGGCTCAT
Source organism: Candidatus Rariloculaceae bacterium (assembly GCA_965237785.1). Classification (GTDB taxonomy): domain Bacteria; phylum Pseudomonadota; class Gammaproteobacteria; order Steroidobacterales; family Rariloculaceae; genus UBA6522. The sequence goes on along the minus strand of OZ250159.1, from coordinate 1,382,424 downwards.
TCCCGGATCGGGAATCGATCCGCCTTTATGTGGCGACGGGAGCGATCTTTGTCCCCACGCTGGCGTACATAACGCAATGGAATGAAGAGTATCTTGCCGCCTTGGTCCCATACCAGAAAGTACGGAAAAATCAGTTCCTGGAATTGCAACCGAAAGGTGTTGCGATGGCTCATCAGGCTGGAGTGGTGATCGCGGCCGGGAGTGATGTCGGATCTGGACTGATGACACATGGCTTAAGCCCGCTTGAGGAAATTCGCGCGCTGCTGCAGGTATCCTTCGTAATGAAGGGGGGCGTCGTTTACAAAAACGAATAGTCACTCCTGGGTTACTATTGATCGCCAATTGAGCATTTGACACAAAATTTCGCTGCGAGCAGTTGGGAGAAAAAACATGATCGCACCATTGAAAAGATGTTCTGTCTGGTTCGCCGCACTCGCCATGGGTTGGGCGTTACAGGGACCCGCGATGGCCGATACCATCGCCGTCATCGGTACCGGCAACGTCGCAAGCGCCCTCGGGCCGGAATTCGCCGCCCAGGGGCATGACATCGTCTACGGTTCCCGGGACCCGGGTCGGGACGAGGTGACATCGCTGGTGGAGCAAACCGGCGGCAATGCCTCGGCCACGACGCAGACCGAAGCGGTGGCCGGTGCCGATATCGTCGTATTGGCCGTTCCGGGCGGAGTCGTCGAGGAGGTCGTGCAGGGACTCGGTGACCTGTCCGGAAAAATCATCCTGGATCCCACGAACATCCTCGAGCGCAGGGACGACGGATACGCCTATTACACGGCGGCAACGTCAAACGCCGAATTGATCCAGGCGGCCGCGCCCGATGCTCATGTGGTCAAGGCATTCAACACGCTGAATTTCCGCACGATGATCGATCCGGGCGGTCCGGTCACCATTCCGTTGGCGGGCAATGACGCCGAAGCCAAGGCCCGAATAGCCGAACTGGTGGCGGGCATGGGTCTGGAGCCCATGGACGTGGGGCCGGTAGGCGCCGCCCATGTGCTCGAGGGCATGCTTTCGATCTGGGCCAACGCACGTGGGGCGGGGACGCCTTACGATTACCACTTTCGCCGCCCGGCCGAGAATTGATCCAGGTGGCAGCCGCCTGAACCGGGTGTAGCCGGTTCGGGCGTTTGCCGGAATGCCTGAAGCCGCTGAACGTGCGTTCCGTCAGGGTTTCTCGAACCTGAGTACGAACCGGTCTGTCTGGCCCCGAATGGCGGGATCAAAGACTCGCAAAGTGTGATCGTCGCTTGGATTTGCAAGGAAATCGCCGCGCGCGCCCAATTCGAAACCGGCGCGTGCGATCTCGTCGACGATGACATTCGCTTCGATCCTGTGCAGTGACTGGATCACGCTGTCGCCCGCGCCCTCGGCGGCGCTGTGGTCAATGATTCCGTAGACGCCGCCCGGCCGCAGAGCCGCAAACACACGGCGGTTGAGTTCATCGCGATCTTCGTCGGTCAGCCACAGGTCGTGGTAGGCCAGGACGATGATCACCGCATCCAGCGATCCATCCGAGGGCAATTCAATTTCGTCCACCGGTGCGTCGATGCGCATCACATTCTCAAAACCCGGTTCGCTCAACAGCGCCGTCAGAGATTCGCCGCCGAAGGGTTCAAAGAACGGATTGTTACCCGAGTAGACCGCGCCTTCCGGGCCGACCACCGGCACCAGGATACGCGTGTAATACCCGCCGCCCGCCAGCACGTCGGCAACTCGGCTACCTGCGCCGATGCCGAAGAACTCCAGAACCTGGGCGGGCATGCGCCCGGCGTCGCGGGCCCGATCTACTTCCGAGCGCGCGGGGGCAGCCAGTGCCTCGTCCACGCTTACCTGAGATATCGCAGGATAAGATATCGAAAAAACAATCAATAATACAATAAACCTAATCTTATTTATCATAGTCAAGTACTCCCCGAATTTGCGGTGGCGTACACCGGCAAGCGATGTGGGTTAATCGATCCTAACAACGGTACGGCCAGTGACCTGGCCCGCAATGTACGGGTCAAAGCACGCCGGCAATTCCTCGAGCGTTACCTCGCGGGTAGTCGTGATATCGAGATTGCGCGGGCGCAGATCGGTTTCCAGGCGCGTCCATAACTCGCTCCGCAGTGACGCTGGAACTTCCATGTTGACGCCAATGAGGCTTACGTTGCGAAGGATGAACGGCATGACGGTGGTCTTCAGTGCGGCGCTGGCCGCCAATCCTATGCTGGCGATATTGCCCCAGGGACGAACGGTGCGGGTGAGCCAGCCGAGAATGTCGCCTCCGAGGTTGTCCACCGCTCCGCCCCAGAGTCCCCGCCCGAGAGGCCTGGTGACGGGCTCGATGGTTCGGCGGTCGAGGATCTCCCCGGCGCCGAGTCGGCGCAGCAAGGGGGCCTCGCCGGATTTCCCGGTCACCGCGGTCACGTCATAACCGCGCGCGGCCAACAGGTCGATGGCGATCATGCCGACACCGCCTGTGGCCCCGGTTACCGCCATGGGTCCAAGGTCAGGCCGCTGTCCATTGTGTTCCAGCCGGTGTACTGCAAGTGCCGCGGTAAAGCCCGCGGTCCCCACCGCCATGGCGCGCCGCGTGTCGACACCCTCTGGAAGATGCACCACGCGGTCGGCGTCGACACGCGCGAACCGAGCATATCCTCCGTCGCGGCTTTCACCGTTGCCGCCGCCGAGCAAGACGACTTTTTCTCCGGGTCGGCAACGCTTGTCGCTGGACTCCACCACCTCGCCGGCCAGGTCGATGCCGCCCACCAGCGGGAACCGCTGCACGATGCGCCCGGCGCCAGTGGCCGCCAGGGCGTCCTTGTAGTTGATGCTGCTGTACTCGACCCGGATCAAGACATTGCCCGGCGCGAGATCATCCAGGGAAATCTCTTCCAACCGGCTCTGAATGACGCCATCGGTCTGGTGGATCCGCAGCGAGGGAAATCGTTCTGGCATGTTATCTGGGTCGGGTTATATGGGTCGGGCCGGGAATGGCCGCAGATTGGCATTGGCCGTATGTTAGCCTAAAAATCGTGGCCGTCGACACCAACTTCGTAACGCCGGGCGTCCTGACCGTCGATCTGGATGCCCTGGCGAGAAACTATCATTCATTGCGCACAGCCGCGGCACCGTCCGCGTGCGCAGCCGTGGTGAAGGCCGATGCCTATGGTCTCGGCGTCGAACCCGTCGCGCGGCGACTCTGGAGCGAAGGTTGCCGGCACTTCTTTGTTGCGAGCGGCAACGAAGGGTTGGAATTGCGGACCATCCTGCCGCGGGCGCGCATCTTCGTATTCGAAGGTGCCGTTGCCGGTTGGGCTTCCCGGTTTATGGATGCGGAGCTGATTCCGGTACTCAACTCTGTCGAACAGATTCGGTATTGGAAAACGGCAGCCGGGGCCATACCCGGCGCGGTGCACCTGGATACAGGCATGTCGCGGCTCGGCCTGAGCGAGGCGGAGGTTCACATTGCGCGCGAATCGGCGCTGCTCGCGGACATGAATCTGGAGTATGCACTGACACATCTGGCCTGTGCCGATGAGTCGTCCCACCCCATGAATGCCGAGCAGGTCCGTCGCTTTTCCAATCTGCGCGGATACTTGCCGGCGATGAAAACATCGATCGCAGGGTCTGCGGGAATCTTCCTGGGGCCTGAGTTTCGCGGCGATCTCGTGCGCGCCGGCATTGCGTTGTATGGGGGGAATCCCCTCGCTCAAGGCGAGAATCCCGTTGAATCGGTGGTGACGCTTGAGGGCGTCGTCCTGCAAACCAGGGCGATGAGCGGCCCGCAGACCGTTGGGTACGGCGCGACGTATACGTCGACCCTCTCCGCCAGGCTCGCCACTGTCGGCGTTGGCTACGCCGACGGCTACCCGCGTTCCCTCGGCAACCGCGGGTTTGCATTCGTCGCCGGAACGCGGGTACCCGTTGTCGGGCGAGTTTCCATGGATCTGATCACCGTGGATGTGAGTGGTGTCGCGGCGGAGCACGTCCAACCGGGCACTTCGGTAGAGCTGATCGGCCGCAACGCGCTCCTTGACGATGTGGCCCGCCTCGCCGGAACCATAAGCTACGAGATTCTGACCCGGCTGGGGCGGCGCTGGCAGCGCCGTTACAAGCCTTAGCCCGCATTTCTCACCGACGTGCCACCAGTTGAGCCAACGCGACGTCGCGACCGTCCGGATCCGTGACAATCCCTTCCCGGTAATAGATGATTTCAAACTCGGCCGCGGCCTGGCGGAGTGCGCCCGGTACAACCCGGAACCGGGGATTCCTGGGTCCGGCCACCGCCGCCTCCGTTGCCATGTGCTTTTCGACGATGACGTAACCGCCCACCCGGATGGCGGGTGCCAATGATTGGATGAGCGTCTCGTCGGTGTAGCGCATCACCACGGCCAAATCGTACTGCCGCTCACTGAGCCCATCCAGCGCCTCTACTGCCGGCTCCAGATCCATATGAATGCAGTTGACGGGGAGGCGCTCCGCGTTCGCGGCTGTGTCGAGCCGCTCAAGTGCAACGGTGGAAATGTCGATGGCATCAACCTGCCAGCCGCGCCGAGCCAGATAGACTGCGTTGCGTCCGGCGCCGCAGGCGATATCCACGGCCTTGCGCGCGGGCCCGGAGAATTCGAGCTGCCCAAGCCATTGAACCAGCAGTGCGCTCGCGTGCCGTCGAGTCTCGTAGGCGCCGCCAAGGTAGCGGGAGTCCCATCGTTCCTTATCCGCGTGGCTCAATTCGTTGCTCGTTGTGTGCGAGTCCTGGCACGTTGACGCGCGGTCTGCGCAAACGCATGATCTTGCCATAAACCATGCTTGGTTCTTGAATCGTTGCGACGGATTACCAATGAGGTCTGATATGGAACTTGCCGACAGAAAATGCATTCCTTGCCGCGGTGGCGTGCCGCCCATGGAGTCTGGCCGCGCCCGGGAGATGCTGCGGGAACTCGACGGTGGGTGGCAACTGAACTCAGCCGGTCATCTGGAACGGCCATACGGTTTCGGTAATTTTGTTGAAGCCATGGCGTTTGCGAACCGGGTCACCGAAATCGCGGAGGCGGAAAACCACCACCCGGACCTGCACATCGCCTGGGCCCGCTGTGTCGTTGAAATCTGGACCCACAAGATCCAGGGCCTTACTGAGAGCGACTTCTATTTTGCCGCCAAGGCCGACCGCGCATACGAAGGCGGTTAACCTCGCCCACCCGGAATCCCATGGCTTGCACCCCCGCAACGCCGCCACCGAGTGCGAGTGGCGCTTCTAGAACGAGTGTCCGCTGGGACAAGACTCAAGACGGCCAGAAAGGGACATTTCTACTTTGCGTGGGCAAATTTGTTGCGGGTTATTGACATGTGCAATCGTTTGCAGTAAAAGACTGTCGTGTCGGCGCGGGAGTGTGTTGCTTATTTGCAACATAAACCAGCCGGTACGGTTCTGTTATGACTGATTCTGTTCGATTCGAGGGAAACCAAATGAAACGACACTATTGCGCGACCGGCGCTGCGGCCTTGTCCGCCGGTATTCTTTTTTCGTTTTCTCTGCCTGCGACCGCGCAGCAGTCCGCGTCCGCTGCAGCCATGCTGGAAGAGGTCATCGTCACCGCCCGGAGGCGTGAAGAGAGTATTCAGGACCTGCCGCTTTCGGTTAGTGCCATAACCGCAGACGCCATGCAGGCGCAGGGCATCTACGACATCATGGATATCTCCGATCACGTGCCCAACGTCAACTTCACCAACACGGGTCGGCGCGGCGTCACCGCGATCTTTATCCGCGGCATCGGAAACGACTCGCCGGGTCACCTGCAGCCGGTAGGCGCAGGGACGTATATCGATGGACACTACCTGCCCAACACCGTCGGCAACATGCTCAACACTGTTGACATCGAGCGCATCGAGGTGTTGCGCGGTCCGCAGGGCACGCTGTTCGGCAAGAACACCACGGGCGGTGCAATCAACATCGTCAGCGCCAAGCCGGCGCCGGAATTCGAGGCCAGTGCCCTGGCGCGCGCCGCCAGCTTTGGGCGACTTGATATCCGGGGCATGGTCAACATTCCGCTGAGCGACTCGGTCGCCGCGCGTTTCAGTTACGCCAACGAGTCCTCGGATGGTTTCTACTACAACCGGACCCTGGAGTCTGATTGGGGCGCGACCGACCTCAATGCGTTCTCGGCCGCTTTGCGTTTTACGCCGGACGACAACTGGACCATCGATCTGGGTTTCCGCGGCAACTACCAGGACGATCACAATGCGCCGGGGCAGTGCCGGGCGCGTCCGACCCAGGGGCAGGTCAATAACATAGCCAAGGAAGTCGTGGTTAACGGCGAGGTTGTGCATCCCGCGCAGATCTATACCGGCCCGGTCTACGACAATGGCGTTGGCCAGTGGGGCGGTACCCACCGGTTCGGAAGGCCATCCAATGGCGACGAGGTGCTTGTTAACGGCGTACAGGTGGAGGAGGGTACGCGCGACGATGGCAGCCCAAACAATCAGTACCGAGTCAATTTCGGCGGACATGTCGAGCGCCTGTATCCTGGCTCCGTTAAAGATTTCTGGGATGCCTGCAATACCGACAATGCGATGGGCGATTTCGTCACGTCGTCGGAAAAGGCGAGCATGCTTCAGTTGGATAACGAGAACGTCAACGCCACGATCCAGTGGGATTCGGCCGGCGAGATCGGGGGGCTGGACAACCTGAATATCAAGGTCATCGCCTCCAATCATGTGACCGACTACAACTACTACCAGGATCGCGATTACTCGGCGATCGGCGTGGACTCCATCGGCACGCCGCCATTCCCCGGCCGCGGGACGATCCGCACGACCCGGAACTTCGAGGTGTTATTCACGGCGGCGGCGAACGAGCGGGTGGATTTCGTGGTCGGCGCGCACCTCTTCAATGACGACAGTGAAACCGGCGGCGGCGACTGCCTTCGGACAACCCGGGAGAATTTTGCCGCGCTCAGCGATCCCGATTCGGGCTTTTCCATTCCGTGCATGGCTGACGGCGGCACGCAGTTCGACTGGCTTGCGGCGCCCCGGCACGTTCCGGGTGGACCCTATCCAGCGGGCATGAGCGGTGTGATCCAGACCGAATCCCGGGCACTGTTCGGGCATGCGACCATTGCATTGACCGACGTCTGGACGCTGGATGTGGGCGCCCGCTGGACGGATGAAGATCGTTTCTTCAACTTGGTCGAACTTCAGACGGTGGAGGAAACCTGCAGCTTCGGCCAGCCCGGCGATCCGCCTCGTTCGGCCTTCTGCACACCGGACTACGTCCTGAACTACGGATCCATCTTCGCAGACGGGTTTTACAACGATACTTCGGCGAATTTCGGCGCGACCACGCCCATGTTGAGCCTGACCAGAAACTACAACGACGGGATGTTCTATCTGCTGTATTCCGAGGGGTTCCTGTCCGGCGCGTTCAATGACGAACTCAACACCACGCTGTTTCCGGATGCAACGGATCTCCTCACCTATCAGCCGGAACATGTGGCCAACTACGAAGTGGGTTACAAGGGCACGCTGGCGGACGGCCGGGTCAGAATCGCCGGCGACCTGTTCTTGATGGACTACAGGGACAAGCAGGAACAGATCTCCATCGACAACTCCGACGGCCGTTACGGCGGCGATCCGCAGCTCGGCATCACCACTAACGCGGCGACCGTGGACATCGTCGGCATCGAGTTCGAGTTGCGGGCGACTCCATGGGACGGCGGATTCGTCTCGCTGGACGTTGGGCGTCTGGATGCGTCATACAGCGAGTTCAAATTCAGGGACCCGGCAAACCCGAGCGAGGAGATCGACAGGTCGCGGCTGAGCATTGCGGACTACTCACCTGAGTGGACCATCAACGCCACGGTGGAACATGCGTTCCAAATGGGCAATGGTGCGACCCTGACGCCAATGCTGGGCATGTACTGGCAGGATGACTACGATTTCGATGGTGGGCTCGATACCAGTTCCAACGAACAGTCGCTCTGCCTCACACCCGCGTATGCCAAGTTCCGGGCTCGGGCAACCTACATGCCCGCGGACGGGAATTGGAGCGCTTCGGTATACGGGCAGAACATTACCGACGAGCGTTATAATGAATGGTGCGGCGTAGGCAACCGCTCCGGGGTGTACTTCTATCGTTACGGACGACCCGCGACCTGGGGTGCGGAATTCAACGTTCGCTGGGAATAGTCTGTTAGCCGGTTCCCGGCGCCAGCCGGGGAAAGTAATGAGCGGCACCTCTTCGGAGGTGCCGTTTCTTGTTCTGACCTTGAATTTCTGACCCTGATTCCTCGTTCGCTCCGCTCGTCTCGCTGGTATCATTCGGGCGAGTCGGAGACAGGCCCCATAACAAGGGAAACAGCGAGGACCAATCCATGAGTAGAATCATCCCAATGATCGCGGCAGCATGCTTTGTATCCGGCGCAGCAGCGCAGGAGAACCTGAGCGTCGACCCGACCTGGTTATTCGTCCCTGAGCCTGTCACCGGCGAGGAATTCGTCATGACCGAACCGGTCATGGATTCCGACATTCCGGTGGAGCTGCGGTTCGTAGGGCTTTTGGACGGCGTCTACGCCCCCATCGGAATCCGCAAACCCGCCGGCGAAGGACCGTTTCCAACAGTCGTCTTCGCGCACATGAACGGCGGCTACGGGCTGCGCTGGATCCGTGAGTGGACCCAGTACGGTAGCGGCACGCTCGAGGCCTTTCTCGACGCCGGGTACGCGGTCGTATGGATGCGCTACCGGGCGGAAGTCGATACCCCTTACGGGTCCGAAATCACCGTGCGGGAATTCCAGGGCCGCGACCGCTGGAGCCGGGGGCCGCTGGAATACGAGGATGCGATCGCGATCGTCGAATACGTCAAGGAACTGCCGGCCGTGGATGCGGGCCGGGTTGGCTGGCTCGGGGTGAGCCACGGCGGCGAGATGCTGTTTAAGGTGGCCTCCGAATACGATGGACTGCGCGCCGGCGTGGCCGCCGAACCGGCCGCCAGTGACTATCTGGCGCGCCTTCCGCCGGACCCCAACGCCCCGCCTGCGCCTCCGCAGCCCGAAACCATGACGATCAACACGTCCGAGATGCAGGCGGCAGCCGTCGAGGCGGCTCGCGGAAGGATCGACATGGAGCGCGCCATCGCGCGCATTCGAGCCATCGACATGCCCATCTTCGTGGCCGGTAGAGACCGGGACCACAATCAGGCGACCTTCCGTTTGGCCTACGAACTCATGGAGGAGGCCGGCAAGACGACCCAGTGGCGCTCCTACGATCACGACCGCCACGGTTTCGTTTTTGTTCAACGCAATACCGCGGGCGAGTACGATCCCGATCCGTTGCAGCAGGCGATCGTGGCCGACGCCATCGCCTTTTTCGATCAACACATGACGTCGAACTAGAGTGCCCGGATCCCGCACGGATAATTGTCATCCGATGTCTTATTCCTGTAGCCCCGGACCTGTGGCGCCGACGACCGCACAGGGAAGGGCGCCCTCGCGTTCCAAATCCCGGACATTGGCGGTGGACCTGCATTGCCATATGTACGTACCTGCGGCGGCTGAAGCCGTATCCGAGGTGTTCGATATCGAGACCGACGGCTTGCATCGATTCTCCAACCAGGCCACCCGCGAGGTCAATGCCCGCCAGTCGGATACCATCCATGCGCAACTGACCGATGTGGATCAACGGCTTTCGGACATGGACCGGATGGGGGTCGATGTGCAAGCCATGTCACCGGTACCGCTTCAGTACTACTACGCGGTTCCGCCCGAGTTGGGCCGTACCGCGACGCGCTTGATCAACGACGAAATCGCCGCGGTGGCCGCGGACCATCCGGACCGCTTCGTGGGTCTGGGCGGCCTGCCCATGCAGGATCCGCAAATGGCGGTTGCGGAACTCGACCGGGTGGTGAATGACCTGGGATTCAAGGGCATCGAATTGTGTACCAACGTGAACGGAGAAGAACTGTCCAACCCGCGCTTCCGAAAGATATTTGCCCGAGCGGAAGAATTGGACGTGCTGATATTTCTGCATCCCAACGGATTTTCCGATGGTGCCCGGCTCGGTGACCATTACTTCATCAACGTCATCGGCAATCCCCTTGACTCCACGGTGGCGGTGAGCCATTTGATATTCGACGGCGTGCTGGATGCCTATCCGAAGCTCAAGATCTGTATCGCCCACGGTGGCGGCTTCCTCGCCGCGTACTCGGGTCGAATCGACCACGCCCACGCCGGGCGAGAAGACTGCCGACGCTGCATCAAGGAACCGCCCGGTAGTTACCTGAGGCGCTTGAATTTCGATACAGTGGTATTCACCGAGCACCAGTTGGAATACCTGGCGAGCCTTTATGGCAGTGACCATGTCGTGTTGGGAACGGACTATCCGTTTGATATGGGCATGGACGATCCGGTGGGATTTGTCGAAGGCACGGATACGCTCACCGACGCGGACAAGGAGGCCATCATCGGCGGCAACGCGGCGCGCCTGTTGGGTATCGGGCGGTAGCCGTCGAATCCTGGAATCAAGACAAAGGCAGTGTGCAATCGGAGCAAGAAGGTCCATGAAAATCAGCGTCAATCATTGGCTCATCCTGGCAGCGTTAACGGGGCCGTCATTCTTGCCCGCAAGTGGTTCGGCTCAGGAATTCCGCGCCGCGAAAGCCGCGTTGACGATGGAGCAGGCCCGCGCCAGGGCGGAGCGGGTGAGCGATGTCTCTTATGAATTCGCCGTGCGCCTGGACGCGGATTCGCCCGATTACACGGGCGAGGTCCTGATCGGGTTCGACCTCTCGGATGCCGGCCGCGACCTGACGCTGGACTTCGCTGAGGGGACCGTCATCTCCACGTCGGTCAACGGCACCTCGGTCGATGCCGCGTACAACGGCGCCTATCTGACCCTGCCGGCCGCCACGCTCGCCGTCGGCGCCAACCTTGTGCAGGTGAGCTTTTCCGCTCCTTACAGCCGCGATGGCAACGGATTGTACCGATTCGTGGACCCGGAGGATGGACGCGTCTATCTGTACACGGATTTCGAGCCTTACCACCAGAATCGGGTGTTTCCGTCTTTCGACCAACCGGACCTCAAGGCGCGGTTTGCCACCGAAGTGACCGCGCCGGCCGATTGGGTGGTGATCTCGGTCACCGACGAGTCCGAAGCTGTGGAGCAGGGCGATGAAAAGGTCTGGACCTTTCCACCGTCGGCGCCCATCAGCACCTACATTTACGCCCTGCACGCTGGCCAGTACCATGCCTGGGAGTCGCTTGAGGATGACATTCCGATGCGGCTCTTCGCCCGCGAATCGCTGGCCGGTTACGTGGATGCCGGGGAGTGGTTCGAGTTCACGCGCCTTGGCTTCGAATTCTTCCAGGACTACTTTGGCGTTCCCTATCCGTTCGGCAAATACGACCAGGTCATCGTGCCCCATTTCAACGCCGGCGCGATGGAAAATGTCGGGGCGGTGACGTTCAGCGAGCGCTTCGTGCGCCGGGGCAACGCCACACGGCAGGAACGGCGTTCACTGGCCGGCGTAATCCTCCACGAGATGGCGCATATGTGGTTCGGCAATCTCGTCACCATGGATTGGTGGAACGGTCTTTGGCTGAACGAATCCTTTGCGACCTTCATGGCTACGCTAGGCCTGGCGGAGGCCACGGAATTCTCCGAGGCCTGGCAGATTGCCTATAACGGCAGCGTCCGCGCCTATCGAGCGGACGAGCGAGACACCACCCACCCGATCGAGTCGCCCGTGCCGGACACCGACGCGGCGTTTGCCAATTTCGACGCGATCACGTACCAGAAGGGTTCCGCCGCCCTGCAACAACTCAACTACCTCGTCGGGCCGGACTCGTTTCAGCGCGGCGTCAGCAACTATCTTGAACGGCTGGCCTACGGCAACAGCAGCATCGACGACTTTCTCGAGGCCATCGCCACAGCGTCCGGGCGGGACCTGGACGAATGGTCACGGAACTGGCTGCTGCAGCCCGGCACCAACAGCATTGCGGTTGACACGCAGTGCATCGACGACGAATTGACTTCATTGCAGATCGCGCAAACGGCTCCGACGGATTGGCCGACGTTGCGTACCCACCGCACGCAACTTGGCTTGTATTACTTCACCGCTGACGATGTCGTCATTCGCACACTCCCGGTGACATACGCAGGCGAGGTGACTGAAGTTCCGGTGATTTCCGGCGTAGCCTGTCCCGATCTGATCTACCCGAATCACGGCGACTGGGACTTTGTCCGCGCTCGGCTTGACCCGAGGTCGCTACCCGAATTGGGTCACCAACTGAACCGCTTTGAGGATCCGCTTGTCCGCTCGATGCTGTGGCAAGGCATTTGGGAAATGGTGCTGCACTCGGAATTGAAGATCACGGACTACGCGGACTTCGTTCTGTCCAACCTGGGCGGCGAACCCGACGATGCGGTGTTCCGGCAAGTGCTCGGCACCTTGCAGAGCAGTGTGTCGTACCTGGTGAGGCTTGACCCGGGGTTGGTCCGGTTCGGCGAGACTGTGGCGAACATCGAACTGTTTCTATGGCGACAGATGGGGGCGGCCGAAGCCGGGAGCGATCGCCAGTTGCTGATGTTCGACCGTTACACGGATATCGCCAGAAGCGAGGTGGCCCGGGACGGGCTGGCCCAGGCACTCGAGTATAGCGGGGCGCTGCCTGACGGAATCGAGTTGGATCAGGATCGCCGCTGGAGCGTGGTCCATTTGCTCAACAAAGATGGTCATCCGCGGTCCCAGGCGTTGCTCGATGCGGAGCGCGCGCGGGATGCTTCCGACCGCGGGCGCCTGGCCGCACTCGCGGCCGAGGCAGCCAGGCCTGACGCCGCGGTCAAGGACGAGTGGGTGCGGCAGTTGCTGGATTCGCCCGGGTCGGTCGGTCTGGCGGACCTGCGCACTGCCGCGTTCGCGCTGTTCCCGGACGACCAACTGGATCTCTATATGCCCTTCGTCCAGTCGATTTTCAGTGGCCTTGAAGCGGCCAGCGAGACGGTCGATCCCAGCTACTACTCATCGCTGCTTGGCGGTCTGGTCAGGCCGGTCTGTACCACGGCGTATTTGGAGGAGCTGACCGGCGCGATCGACGCCTCTGACGAGTGGCATCCCACCTTGCGTCGCGGCCTGCTCAATACGCGGTTCGCCGTGCAGCGGTGCCTGGCAGTGGGCGAGCGGCTCGAGCCCGCCGCGATGGACGAAATCGCCGAGGAATACGTGCACCTGGTTCTGGCCATGGGGGAGCACGATGCCGACTATGTGGATGCTTATTTCGGTCCCCCTGTATGGGCGGAGACGGCTCCCCAACGGTTCCCCACGCCGGACGTGATTCGCGACGCGGCACAGGGCCTGCTTGGTCGACTACGCGCTCTGGAACGGCCCGAAGACGGTGTCGCCGCGCGCCGAGTCACGGCGCTGGAGAGTCTGCTGATTTCGCTGACGGTTCGCATCGATGTCATCTCCGGAGTCGAGCTGTCGTTCGATGAGGAAACACGATTGATATACGGAGTCGTCGCGCCCGATTACGATGCGACGCACTACGAAGCCATTCTTGAGCAGATCGAGGCGATCCTGCCCGGCGAAGGGGACTTGACTGCCCGCGCCGTTGCCTTCCGGGACGAATTCGTTATTCCCCCTGACCGATTGGATGTGGTTTTCGACGCCGCGATCGCCGAGTGCCGGCGCCGCACTATCGAGCACATCGAACTGCCCCCCGGCGAAGACTTTACTCTCGAGTACGTCACCGACAAGCCCTGGAGCGGATACAACTGGTACCGCGGCAACGCCTTCAGCCTGATCCAGATCAACACGGATCTACCCCGGCACATCGATCGGGCGATCGACCTGGGCTGCCATGAGGGCTACCCGGGCCACCACACCTACGGTTCATTGACGGAACGGGAACTCTACCGGGGACGCGGATGGGTCGAATTCTCCGTCTACCCCTTGTTCAGCCCCACCGCATTGCTCAGCGAAGGCAGCGCCAACTTCGGTATCGAGCTGGCGTTTCCGGGGGCGGAGCGAGACGCCTACGAGGTCGATACCCTCTATCCACTGGCGGGCCTCGATCCGGAGTTGGCCGAGCGTTATAACCGGTATCTGCAACTGCGGGCGCAACTCGGTTACGCTCGCATCGACGCGGCGCGGGATTACCTGGATGGCCGAATGAGCCGAGCGCAGGCGGTGGACTGGCTGCAGCGTTTCCAATTAGTCTCGGCCGAAGAGGCCGAGCAGTCGCTGGACTTCATCGATACCTACGGTACCTACGTGATCAACTACAGCCTGGGCCAGGATCTGGTGGGGGCCTATATCGAAGCCGAAGCCGGTGATGACCGAATGCGCCGCTGGCAACTGTTCGAACAACTCCTGTCCGAGCCCTTTTCGGTCACCGAACTCGGCGGCGGCTGAAGCGACCCGGAAATTTCATGGGCATTGGGGGAAACATCAAACGGCCGTTCCTGACTATTGCGACGTGCGTGATTGCAAGCGCGATGTGCGTTGCGTCGGCGCAGACCAGCCCTGAGCCATGGAACTGGTCCGATGAGGAAATCGCGCGCGCGGGGTGGGCACACCCCCCATGCAGCGCAGTGCGGGCTTAGTACACCTCCACCATGCAGCGCGGCGCGACGCGTACGCCCCGGCGCACGTCGCGCAGGTTCCAGTCAGCAGGATCCACGCCGGCCAATTTCCCCTTGAGGGTGAAATAGTCTTCGCCCAGGTTGTTCTGAGCCATGACCTGGAACAAACCGCTCTGCATTCCCGCCAGCCCACAGATGTAGAGCAGGTTACGAGGATTTGCGAGCACGGGCCCGAATACGTCAATGCGCTCCGCGATCGAGTGGTGAACGTACTGCCCGCGACTTCCGTCGGGGCGAGTTTCCCGGCTGATGGCCGTGTGATAGTGGAAATTCGAATGTTCCGCGGCAAGTTCCTCGAAGAGGTCATCGTAGATCAGGTCGGTGGTATACGGGGTACCCATCACCAGGTGAATCTGACTCGACACGGGTTTGCGTTGCAGCAGTTCCATCGCCATCCCGCGGAACGGCGCGATACCCGTTCCCGTGGCCACGAACAGGTAGTCGTGGTTCTCGCGTGACACGGGTAACAGGAAACGCTTGCCGTTGGGACCGGAGATCTTGACCGGATCGCCGGGCCGCAGATCGCAAAGATAGTTGCTGCAAACGCCCAGGAACAGTCGGTGATCGTCGGGGTCATCGCCCTTCCTTTGCGGGGTACGCTCGTCGATGACCCGTTTGGTCGTGGTCGATATGACCTTGCCGTCGCCATCGTCACCGTCGTCCGGACTGGCGATGGAGTAGAGCCGGACCTTGTGCGCCTTGCCCCTTTCGTCAATCCCGGGCGCCAGGACTCCGAACGCCTGTCCCACCTGGCAACGCCCTTCCAGCGGTGTACCGCTGATGTCGATCGCCGTATGCCTGACGAAACTTGCGGACTTGCTCTTGAGACATGAATCGTTGGAGGCGATATGGCCGGTGACGGGTTCGGCTACGGGCGCCAGACCCAGGTCCGTATCCGGGAGGATGGGGACAAACGGGTCGGTGCTGTCGGACATGGCGCGGCATGTTAGCAGCTTCACTTGTGCCACGCCACGCCAGCCCGGCCATCCCGGGCACCCCCTGCTGCCCGCGTCTATTCGCCCGCGGAATGGGGACCGCCCACGAGTATTTGCGCGGCGCGCGGGCTTGCCGTCGCCTCGGCAAACGTCACCGGGGTTGGCGTGCGAGTTCCTTCGCCTGGATCAGGAACACGGCTCCGGCGGCCAGCAGCAACGGTACCGCGAAGACCTTGAAACTCTCACCCATGGCGAATCCGCCGGCCACCAGAAAACCGGCGAATATGGGGCCGGCTATGGCGCCGGTCCGGCCTGCGCCAATGGCCCAGCCGACACCGGTATTGCGGATGAGCGTGGGATACGTTCGAGCCGCGGCAACGTAGATCCCGATGAATCCGCCTTCCATGGTGAAGCCGATCAAGCCGATGGCCATGACGATCATCAGCGGCGACGCGAAGGCTTCGAATACCGACATGATGATGGCAGCCAGGAGCAGCCAGGTGATGATGATTCGCTTCAGGCCGAACCGGTCGGCAAGAAATCCCAGGCTGACCATCCCGAAGAACGCGCTGAGGTTCAGTACCACACTGGCGTAGATGGCGCGATCCAGCGGCAAACCCGCGTTGCGGGAAAGCTGCGGCACCCAACTCAGCAGAAAGTACAGCGTCCCGAAGGCCATGAAGAACGCCACCCAGAGCAGGACAGTGGTCCGCCGGTGTTCAGCGGAGAATAGCGCCGCCACTCCCGAAAGAAGCGCGGCCAATCCGCCGCTGGATTGTTCCGCCTCGGGCAACGCCGGCAGTTCATCGATCGGCTCGTGGCCCATACGCTCAAGAATTCGATTGACGTTTTTCAGCGCGCCCGGCGGTTGCCGTTTGAGCAGATATTCCAGCGATTCGGGTAACCACAGCGCCACGAGGGGCAGGATGAGCGCCGTCAGTGCGCCAGCGAGCAAAAATACCGACGGCCAGCCATAGGTGGGCAACATGGCGCCTTCGACGACAATGATCCCAAGCACGGCCGCACCCACCGGGTAACCGGCTTGCACGAATGTAACCACCAGATTGCGATTCAGCCGGGGAGAATATTCGGCCGACATGGTGGCCATGCTGGCGAGAATGCCACCGACGCCCAGGCCCGTGACAAACCGCAAAACGTATAGTTGTGGCACGGTTTGTGCGAACGCGGTAGCGATCATTCCGACGGTAATGATCGACAGACAGACCATGATCAGCTTGCGCCGCCCGACAATATCGGCGAGGGGCGCAAGAAAGATCGATCCCAGGGCCATGCCGAACAAGGCAGCGCTGAATACACGCCCCAGCATCGTGGCCGGAATCTCCCAATCCTGGGAAAGCACAGGTGCCGCCAGGGAAATCGCAAGCACGTCCATGCCGTCCAGCATGTTGATAAAGAAGCACAGTCCGATCACCAGCAGTTGCAGTTTGGTGATCGGGCTCTCGTCGATGGTGTTGCGGACATCCATGACTGTGTCGCCCTTGGTGGAACCCGCCGATTATACGCAACGCCCATGTGTTGGTTGGGATGCGTTTAAAATCCGCCGGTGGGACGAACGATGCTCATCGTGAAATTTGATGGCAACCCGCGTATGCTCGCCCGGCGTTTAGTCATTGGATGTGCATTCGGCGTGAATCGGTTGAGCGATGCAGTAGAGCCTCGGCGCTGGCCGCAGCAGTCGAGCTACACTCGGCAAGAACTCCTGATATCCGGGAGAACGGGCATTTTTGGCGCGGGAAATGCCAAGTTGCCCCTGCCCGACATGCTGATGTTCGACCGTATCGTCCACATTGATGACAAGGGCGGAAGATACAAGCGAGGCGAGGTTATTGCCGAACTGGATGTTCAGCCGGGCCTGTGGTTCTTCGATTGTCACTTCAACGGAGACCCCGTAATGCCCGGTTGCCTGGGATTGGATGCCATGTGGCAGCTGGTTGGGTTCTGGTTGGCCTGGAACGGAGGGCCGGGGCGGGGTCGGGCCCTGGGCGTGGGCGAGGTCAAGTTCCAGGGACAGGTGTTACCTACAAACGCGCTGGTTCGCTACCATGTCGAGATCAAGCGGCTGATACAGCGCAAGCTGGTGATGGGATTGGGTGACGCCACAATGACCGTGGACGGACGCACCATCTACACGGCAAGGAATCTGCGCGTGGGACTGTTTACTTCCACCGAGGAGTTCTGATCCGCCAAACGATACCTAAAGAGAACCGTAGCCCCGATAGCTCAGCTGGATAGAGCGTCCGCCTCCTAAGCGGAAGGTCAGAGGTTCGAATCCTCTTCGGGGCGCCACTCCCGCTCGCCTCACTTTTGCAACTTACTGATTAGACTGTATATTGTTTGGCGCGCTCCGGTGGGAGCCTATTCAGTGTGCCCACCGATGTGCCCGTTTGGGCGCGGTGAGCATCCACCAAAATGCCCGAATTCGAGCCTCTGGGCCGGCAGAGATTGTCCGCGCGACGGGCCGGCGCCTCGCACGCTACGCACCCACCCGTGCGGGTCGGCGCGGACAGTGGCTTTGAGACGCTAGACCCGTTCCACCGCACTCTCACGCCCTCGGGACAGCCGGTTTGCACGTGCGGCCGCTTGGTCTAGCATGTATGTCCCTCCCTTAGCCCACTAGCGGTTGCTCCTACGCATCTACAGTGGCCGGTTGGTGTTACTGAGCGGAAACAATATTCGGGCCGACGACACCTCGCGATCACGCCCTCGTATGTGAACCGGGCGGGCGTTGTCGAGCGGCAACACTCTTTTCTGGGCCGGCCTACCTTTCCCTAGTTGAATATCCGATGCCGGCCGCACGTGCCCGCTTTCGGGCCTCGCGAACCCGGCGCTTCGTTTCGTCATCGGCGCCGCGGAGCGAGCGTGACGCGACTTCCTGGAGGGCTTCGTCGTCGGCCTGCGAGCCGAGGGCGTGTTGGAGTTCGTCGAGAGCGGCATTCTCCCCCAGGGTGTCCGGAGATTCGGGCGTCGTCGTCGGCCTCGTCGTAGGGGTTGCGGACTCGGCGGCGGCCTGTTCCTCCCGTCTCCGGCGACGGCGTTCGGCACGCGTTCGATATGTTCCCATCTGCTTCTCGACCCTTCTGGCCAGCCGAATGATGTCACGGCGATCCGCTTTGTGGCCGCGCGCTGAGGTGTGTGCAGTTTGGTTGCGCCACGCCTCAAATGGGAGCCGTTCGGACACGGGCAGAATCTGCATCTCGGCCTCCCACGCCTCGCGCAATGGAGCCTCCGGATCGTCCTTGCCCCACCCCTTCTCGCGGCGTTTTTTGCGCATTTGCCGCGTGATCCCCTCGCGGTGCTTTTCGGGCGGGGTGCCTTCGGCGCTGGCCGCGAGGGAGAGACTTGTTGCCAGGTGTTGTATCGCACTTTATTTCGTCAAGTTTTCCCAGATTGCACCGATCGGATTTCTCACATTGCGCCACCAACGTCGAATGCGGGGTCACATGGTCGGCGCCACGTCAAGCCGCTACGCGGCTCCTACGCTTCGCTACGGCCCTACGGGTGACGCACCGCCGCTCATGCGACGAGGGGTTCCCATGGCCGAAAGCGAGCTTCCGGCCATGGGCCGATCCGTCACTACCCAAGCGTCCCGGATTATTTCGTCATTGAGCGCGACGTCTGAATTCGGGAAATTCATGACGAGATAAATAGAAAAACAACAGTCGCGCCCGACAGGTTCGTGCCGATCAGAGTTGCGCCCGTCAGGTTCGTGCCGATCAGGTCCGCGTTCGCCAAGTCCACGGCCGTCAGGTTCGCGCCCGACAAATCCGCGCCAGTGAAATTGCGTCGTCCGGCCTCCCATTCGCGAAGGAATTGCTTGCGCTTCACGGGTTACTACCGGCCCATCGCCGGCGACGGGACGGCCACCGTTCGGAAGCCTCTGGGCCTCGTCGCGTGAGACAGCTTCGCACCCGTCAGATCCGCTTCCGTCAGGTTCGCGCCGGACAGATTTGCCCCGCTCAAGTCCGCCCCAGACAGGTTCGCGTCCGTCAGATTCGTTTCCGCCAAGTTCGCCTTCTCCAAGGCCATACCCGACAGCCTCGCGTGCGATAGGTTCGCGCCCTTCAGGTTCGCACCCGTCAGCTTTGCTTCCGTGAGATCTCCCCACAGCAAAGCCGCGTGCGATAGGTTCGCGCCTGAAAAATCGCGGCGTCCCGCTTGCCAAGCGTCGTGGAACGCCTTCGATGTGAGCCATTCGCTTTCGAGAGGGGTATTTCGTTGTTCGTTCATCGTCACCGTCCCTCCGGTTCGTTTCGAGCCTGAGCGTCGACGTTAGCAGGTCCCATCCGCGATGGCTGGGGCGGGCGTGGCGGTCCCGGATCGGCGCCAGAGCGGGGTGTGGTTCGGCGCGAAACCTACTGCGGTATCAGCAGGGTTTCGCCGATCAAGTCGGCAAGCGTGGGGGTGGCCCCGGCCAGGTGGGCGGCGGCCAGGTTGGCCCCGGTCAGGTTCGTCCGGGTCAGGTTTGCGGCGGCAAGATTCGCGCCGAGAAGTTCCGCGTCGGTCAGGTTGGCGTCGGTCAGGTTGGCAACGGCTAAGTTTGCCAAAGACAGATCGGCCCCGAACAGATCCGTCCGGGTCAAGTTTGCGGCGACCATGCTTGCCCCCTTCATGGCGGCGCCGGTTAAGTCGGCGTCGGTCAGGTTTGTTGAGGCGAGATTCGCGCCGGTGAGCTGTGCGCCAGAGAATTGTGCGCCCGTTAGGTCGGCGCAGGCGAGATTCGCAAAGGGCATGTGCACGTTGGTGAAATCGCGCCGTCCGCCCTCCCATTCGTGAAAGAACTGCTTGCGCGTCAGTCGTTCTCGTTCCATCGTCACATTTCCTACGGTTCGTTTCGAGCCTCAGCGGTCGACGTTAGCAGGTCCCAACCGCTTGCCGCCGGCAAGACACAAGACGCTCGCCGCTAGGCTTTGCGTCGCGCCCGACGTCGCTTCGTGCTCGCCTTTGCCGCGGCCTCGACGGGCGATTGCATGCGCTCGTACAGCGTGAACAGGTGCTCTACCCGTTCGCGCTCGGAAGCAAACCCGCCGCGCCGGTAAAGCCGGTCCACCGCACGGTCAATCGCCTGGTGTGCCCGGCGAAGGTTCGGCGGCATTAGGTCCGGGTCGTAGAGATCCGCCAAAGTCGCGTCCGGATGGGCAGCACGTGCATCGAGCACGGCTTGTGCCAGCGACTCCAGCCTTGACAGATTCGCGCCCTCCGGCGGCGTCGGGAAGTTGTTGTAGACGAGCCCAATTGAGTAACGGTAGTCGCTTTTCAGCCGCCCTCCGATATGGCGCAGCCACGCCATGTGCATGGCAGAGGTCAGCAGGGCGAAATCTGCCAAGGTCGCATGTTGGAGGACGAAAATGAGATCGCTCGGAATCGTTGGTGGCTCCAGCCAACCAACCGGGACATAATTTCGCCGCTCCGAACTTACCTTCGCAACGGCCAAGAATGGTGCGGTGGGGATGACCTCAAAGCTGTATTTGGTTGGATAGTCGGCGACAGCCAACGTGCTCTTGCGCTTGCTCTTTGCCCGAAAGCGTCGAACCGCTGCCATGCGTTCTCGTACGATAGGAAGGCCTCTCAACTTTGCCAGCGACGCATCCTGCAACGCCAGAATCCACCGCTCACCGCCTTGCAGGTATTCGCGAGCACCGACATAGGGGCGAAGAAAATGCGCGGCTTCCGGCTCATCTCGCAATAGTTTTTCTCGCTCCACCGTATTAAAGATGTATTGTCGATTGTCAATGGGTTGGCTTCCGCTGAGGAGCCTCCCCAGCCCATTGATCGGCGCACTTTCTTCCCTCACCATCAAATGTGGGTCGGACAACCTGCCGGCGTCAAATAGATACGGGGACAACGCGGCGTGACGGCTTTCTTCCGGGTCGCTGTTGATGTCGGGATAGCTGAACAGGCGCTTCTCCGTTCGCGTGGCTTCCCGGCAGTCGAGGCCGATAATAACGACATGCACATGTGCCTTTCCGCGTGCATCCGAACCCCATGCGAAAGTCCGGTGCGCGAACGCGATATCCAGATTGCATCGCCTGAACAGGACCGGCCAGAGTTGCGCGACTTGCTCGCCTTGGGTGATCGAGTTTGTGGCTACAAACCCGATCCGGACCGTGGTGTCCTGCACGTATTCGCCCGCCTTGATAAACCACGCTGCGACGTAATCGAGGGTGCCGCCGCTCTTGCCTAGCGCGGCGATCTCGCGCACCTTGGCGCGCTGCTCCCCCGTCTGGAACTTCGCGCCGACGAACGGAGGATTGCCCAGCACGAACGAGCACTCGTCCGGCGTCAGCACCTCGGACCAATCCGTTTCCAGCGCGTCGCCGTGGACGATGTGCGGGGACTTCGCGAGCGGGATTCGCGCGTAGCTCTGGCCGAACTCCAGGCTCAGTCGGTTGTTCATGATGTGATCCATCATCCACAGCGAGGTTTCCGCGATGCGGGCCGGGAACTCGCCGATCTCGATCCCGTAGAACTGATCTACGTCGACCACTGACTGCCACGCCGTATCAAGGACTACCTGCCTGGTCGCGTCGGACGCGTCGCGAATCTCCCGGACAACTTCGATTTCGAGCAGGCGCAACTCACGATAGGCGATGATTAGGAAGTTGCCGCAACCGCAGGCGGGGTCGAAGAACGTCAGCCGCCCGAGCTTCGCCTGAAACCGCCGAAGTTCAGTCATGCGCCGGCTGTCCTTGCGAGCCCTCAACCGCTCGAACTCGTCGCGTAGATCGTCCATGAACAGCGGTTCGATCACCTTGAGGATGTTCTTCTCGGTCGTGTAGTGCGCACCCTTGGAGCGGCGCTCCGCCGGGTTCATCACGGATTGAAACAGCGAGCCGAAAATGGCGGGTGAAATGTTCGACCAATCGAAGCGACCTGCGGCCAACAGCGCCTCGCGCATTGCCGCGTCAAACGAGAAGGTTCGCAGGTGCCCGTCGAACAGATCGCCGTTTACATACGGGAACCGCGCGAGATCCTCGTCGAGGGTCGCGGGGCGGGCGTCCTCGGGCGTGTCCAGCACTTCGAACAGTTGCGCGAGCCACGGGCCAATGTCGGCGCCATCCTCGCCGGTGCGCGACTCCAGGAAGTCGAGGTAGATGTCGCGCGGTTCGAACACCCCGGTATCGTCGGCGAACATGCAGAACACGAGCCGGACGAGGAAGCGTTCCAGATCGTATCCACCGTGGCCGGCTTCCACGAGCGCATCGTGCAACCGGCCGACCACCTCGGCGGCCTCGATGTTGACCGGATCCTGGTCGCGGAATATCCGGCGCTGAACGCCGAGGATGAAGCTGAATGCCTCCACGTGGTCGGGCAGTTCCGCGAGCGGAAACGAGATTTCCTGCCGTTCGTCGAGGTCGTGCAGCTCGAAGGTTTGGAAGTCGCTCACCAAGATGTAGCGCGGGCGCTCTCGCTCCGGAATTGCGTCGAAGTATTCGCCCGCTTGGTCGTAGGCCGCTTTCAGGTTGCGGCCGGCGCTTTTCTGTTCGACGAGCAGCACCTGCGGCCAGAACAGATCGATGTATCCGGAGCGATTGTCGAGCTTGGCAACGTGCTGTTCGTATCGCGCGACGCTCCGCCGTTGAACGCCAAACACTCGGAAGAAGGCGTTGTAGAAGCTCTGGGTTTCGCCCTTTTCGTAGGCCGCATCCTGCCATTCGTCAGCAAAGGTTGCGGCGCGGGCGCGGACCTCATTCCAGGATAGGCGCATCGGACTCTGCGGTTACCAGCATCGCTCCTGCAATACGACGACGGCCACCCGATAGAACGGGGCGTTCGTTCCCGAAAGCAGATCCTCGCCAGCGCGGTCTGCGCGGCGCTGTACCTCGTTGCATGGTGCTGTGCCGAGTTCCGGGATCCAGCAGCGTATCGTCAATTCGTCGGTAGCGGCTCGGTAATAGGCGGCGTTCGTTCCCGAAAGAAGGTTCGCCATTGCACGGTCAGCGCGGCGATATAGCTCGACGCAGGGAGCCTCCGCCAGGGGTAACGCCGCCAAGCGTTCTCGCTCGACCCGCGCGACCTCTTGTTCGGCGGCCCATTCGTTGAGACTGGCGCACCCAGCGAGCCAGAACGCGGCTGACGCAATGGCGAGTTTGGTTCGGATCATGTAGTTCTTCTTTCAGACGGCCCGCCCAGTGGGTGCGAGTATACCTTGAGACTACCCCTAATCCGACGCGGAACGGGGCGTGCGTGGCGATCCCGGATCGGCTCCGGAGAGCGGTATGACCCGGCAGCCCGAGTGGGCGAGAGAGGTTGTCTAGGAGTTCTCGCAGCGGCTCCGCTGCGAGAACTCCTAGATCTTGCTCAGCCGTAGCCAGCGAATCTCTTCAATTTTCTCGAATTTGCTTCGTGCCGCTTCCATAGACATCTCGGCCCCTAGCCATTTTCCTTCAGGAGGCTCAACCCAAACGGGCGCACCATCATGCACTTTCGCGAGCAACGAGTCCGTGTTGTACCAGTTCAAGGCATCGAAGATTGCCTTCTTTCGTATTTGGGAAAGGTTAGGAGTCCAATACTTCAACGCAGGATCTAACCTCTTGAGCATATTGTTATATCGTGCCGCTCGGAGGCAGTCTGCCGGAGATGTAGCGTTCATTCCTTTGTGGAATGTGTCTTTTGCCTCATATACCCTCCTTCGCCCATCACTAAGGATTTCCCTCAAAAAAGCAATTTCACGGCTCCTAGCTGCGCGAAGTGTTATCCACTTTGCGATACCAAGTATGATGGTGGCCACCAGTGCCGCAAGGACACCGGCAATCGCACTGTTGGTTATTTCGCTCGACACGTCACACCCCATTCTTCGGGTGGGAGAACTCTATTAGCTCTCCGTTACCCGCACAAGAGCTATCCGCAATTGTGCTCGGGCCGCAAACGCCTGAATAGATCGGATCTCGTAGGCTAGGCCGTCAATCACGGCCCGATGGTCTACGGTAATGGCATTGTTGAGCCTAGGAGCTTTCGGCCGGAACCGGCCCACGCCCCTCCAACCGCGCCAGTTGATCGGCGATGCTTTCTTGAGTGCTCGTGGGCGGGGGCAGGGCCAGGACCGTCCCGGAGCCGGACGGGAATCGGTGGGCGCACGCCTCGCGCAGAACCTCGTACCACCCGACCCCAAGGCGCAAGGTCTTGTGGCCGGTGGCGCAGAACCCCATCACGGCGAGGGGTAGCGCCAGGTGGGCCGCCAGGGGAATGAGTGGCGGGAACGCCAACGCCACGGCCACCATCATCCCGGACATCGCCGCGCCAGAACCGGCGGACTTTCCCGTCGCCTTGGCGATCCGCTGAAACATTTCGTCGCGGTCGATTCGCCCCTGTTGCCATTCGAGTCCGTGCTCCATAGTGGCGAGCACGCAACCGGACGCCGCGCCCACTACGGCCCCGGCGAACATCCGAGAGGCTGTGGCCGACAATGCCGCAGAGAACGCTTTCCCGTGCAAGACGTGGTGGGCCGCCCGGATCTCTGTGGCGGTCATCGCCCTCGCGCCCCGGCTGCGATTCAACCCGGCACTCTCGAAAATGCCATTCGAAGCATCATTGCTTCCGCCGTCGCTGAACGGGACAAAGTGACTCCAATCGAGGCCCGCGAGATGTTTCGTGACCGCCTCCGGACCCGTGGCGCGCAAGGACTTCGGAACCGTTTGCCACACACGATGAGCCTCTCCCATCCCGCGGCTGATCCCCCGGGTACCTGCGTACAGGTACTTGGCAGGATCGACGTTCGCCCAGTTCAAATTGACGGCGAAGTTCGACAAAGCGTCCTGTCCGACGGCCACCCCGGCGGCGGGGCCGGGCAGGGGCAGTTTCGATGCGAGCCGCCTGATCGGTGTCCACAGAGCTTTGAGTTTCATTGGCTTTTCCGTGGGCGGTTGGTGGGCGCTCTTGTGGGCGCGGACAATAGCCTCACGGTGGGTGGGCCATGGCGGCGAAGTGGCGGATTTACTTCCATAGACCGGCGAGCAGCGCAGCAAGGAATTTCCCTGAATACGAGAGCGCTTTTTCTACATTTTTAGAAGGGATCACTCGTTGTTCAAGGCAGCTATCTATCGCTCTACGTAAGGTGTCATTGTCTTGAAGATCCGAGCAAATTCGATGCGTCTGATGGCCCGTCTTAGTGTTTCTGACCGACACCATGACGGTTGTCTGGATACCTAGGGCTACTTGGCCGTCGGGAGGGAGCGTGTCAACGATTGCTTGCAGGGCAAGTCTGCTC
The DNA here is from genome assembly GCA_965237785.1 of Candidatus Rariloculaceae bacterium. Taxonomy (GTDB): domain Bacteria; phylum Pseudomonadota; class Gammaproteobacteria; order Steroidobacterales; family Rariloculaceae; genus UBA6522. The sequence goes on along the minus strand of OZ250159.1, from coordinate 1,356,630 downwards.
TGCCCCGCCACCCTCTCGTCTATGTCCTTCCACTTTCCTTGAAAAAACTCTAGGTTCTCATCGAGCTTCTGGTCATTGGTTTTCAATGGCTATCCTCGTTGCGTGATTGTAGCGGCCGCAACTCTACCACCCAAGCCGGCGCCCCTGTCGCGCCGGCTCAGGATTGGCTCCAGAGAGGGGGTTCACCCCAACTCGATATGTGGTGCTCCCCAGCTAGGAACGGGGTGCGTCGGATCGGCTTCGGTCCGGCTCCAAAGAGGGCGTCCGGAAGGTCCTGATTAAAACAGTCCCGGGGATTGTGGATTCATCGAATGACGATGCGAACGGAAGACGGTTTGGCAAGGGGTGGCGAGGTGGCGGTTGGATAACGCCAACGGGGAGATTCGCGCCGAGGCTATCGCCGTCGCCGGTGGGGAAGAGTCGGCCTCGCCGGATCGAGAATCTCCCAACGGCCATACCGATTGGCTAGTAGTAGGGGCAGCAGCTCCCGATGGATTCCCCGGCATGTGAGGGTCGTCTCACTGTGATCCCGGTCGATCTCCCATTCGGGGCCGGGATCGCTTTCGAGGATGACGGGGCACTTCGCGCACATTTGGCCAAACCCGGCCGGGTTATATTCCACACGACAAATCTGCCCCATCGTGCGGTTGGGGTACTCCGCGAAGGCCGAGTTGATCTCAGCGGTTAGCACTGGGAGGCCCTCCAGGTCTTCGATCAGCACGGTCACCCACGGCCCTGCATGCCAGTTGCGCCCATGAGCCTTGGCCCGCAATTCGACGTGGGAGAGATAGTCGCTGTCCTCGCCGCAGTGAGGTGGTCCCATTCCTTTGAACAGCTCGGCGGCAGAAATAATACGTCGTTATCTACATGACGACACAGGCGGATCAACAGTCAGGTACGTGCCGAGCGAAGCTCGAATAGTCGCCGCAAGACGTAGAGCAGCGCGAATAACAGCGAGGCGACAATGACGATCGACGGACCGGCCGGGGCATCGACAGCCAGGGAAAGGACCAGTCCCAGTACAACCGAAGTTGCTGCCAAAAACATTGACCAGAGCCCCATTCCTTCGGGCGTAACCGCAACCATCCGAGCCGCGGCCGGAGGGATGATCAGCAGTGAAACTATGAGCAGAATACCGACCACCTTCATGCCGATTGCGACGAGCAGCGCCAGCATCACCATGAGCGCGACCCTCACCGCCGTCGCGCGCACGCCTTCCACGCATGCCAGTTCCTCGTCAGCGGTAATCGACACCAGCGGGCGCCAAAGGGCTGCAATGCCAATGCCCAACACACTACCGATGGCCGCGATAACCTGGATATCGGCCCAGCCGATGGCGAGCACGTCTCCAAACAGATAACCCATCAGGTCCACTCGCACACCGGGCATCAAAGCGATCGTCACCACTCCATAGGCGAGTGCGCTGTGCGCCAATATGCCCATTATGGTGTCGCTGGCCAGAAGCTTGCTGCTCTCCATGAAGACCACAACCAACGCGATCGATACGCATATCACGATCGTGCCGCCCGTCGGATTACCGCCCAAGGCTATTCCGACCGCCACGCCCAGTAACGCGGAGTGCGACATCGTGGCGCCGAAGTAGGCCATTTTCCGCCAGATTACGAAGCATCCGAGCGGGCCGGCAATGGCCGCCACGAATATGCCGCCGACAAGGGCGCGGAGAAGGAAGTCTTCAATCACCTTTTGGGCCGCTTAGCGATCATGCGAATCCGGTTGCTCTGAAATGACTCGTCCGGCCGGGTCGTGAACGTGGTCGTGATGGTGGCCATAGACAGCGAGGGACGCAGCCAATCGTTGGCCGAAAAGGGCGACGAACTCGGGATTGTTGACTACCGCCCTCGGCTGGCCTGAGCAGCATACATGGTGATTGAGGCAGACCACTGTGTCTGTCGTGGACATGACCAGGTGCAGATCGTGCGAAATCATCAGTACACCGCATCCGCGACGGCGACGAATGGCTTCGATCAGCTCGTACAACTTTACCTGTCCGGCGAAATCCACGCTGCTCAGCGGCTCGTCCAGGACCAGGATATCGGGATCGCGCAACAGCGCGCGCGCCAGCGCCACCCGGTTGAACTCACCACCGGAGAGTGCCGATATCTGAGTGTTCAGCGCACTTTCGAGCTTGACCTCTCTGAGCGCCTCTTCAAGGCGGTGATCGTCGTAGCGGCCGCCCAACCTTAGGTACCGTGCTACCGGCATGGGCATGATCGGATCCAGTTTCGTTCGTTGGGGCGTATAGCCGATTCGCAGTCCGGGACGATGCCAGACCGTTCCGGAATCGACCCGTGTCAACCCGAGTAACACGCGCACAAGTGTGGACTTGCCACAGCCGTTCAGGCCAACGACGGTCACGACCTCGCCTTTCCTGACCTCGATATCGACTCCGTCGAGGATTCGCCGGCCGTTGTAGGAAAGGCACAATCGAGCGCCGCGCAGCAGGAGGTCGGTGCGTGTTACCCGTCGGTCCGCTGGTTCGAGGATTGCTGTGCTCATGTCGTGATCTTATCCTAAATTCCGCATACCGAAATTCCACATATCGGGCGGTACCTCGTATGCGAGAGATTCGCGGATTTCATTCCAGGACTACAAAATGGTGACGCAAAGCAAACAGTTCTGGTATTAAGTCGCCAGCGTCGCTAAGTTGGTGCGTTGATGGAGTCCACGGCCCCGGGGGTCGTCGGTAAGGTTGAGTTCTGTGCGATTGATTGGATGCTTGATCCTGCTTCTCTTGACGGCGACCTCGGCGACCGCCGCGGACCCACCCAATGTCGTCGCCAGCATCCGGCCGCTGCATTCTCTCGCTGCCGGTGTCATGGGCAATCTGGGAACGCCCGATTTGATCGTAAATGGCTATGGCTCGCCCCACGTTTACCAGATGCGTCCATCCGAGGCCCGAGCGCTCGCGGCGGCGGACGTCGTCCTTTGGATCGGCGAGGCATTGGAAACCTTCATGGCCGGCCCGATCCGGAACTTGAGCGGCAACGCGCGCGTTGTGTCCGTGCTGGATGCCGATGGGTTGCACTTGCATCCGGCCCGCACGAGCAACCTCTGGGACAACGAGCACGATCACGACGGCGATCATGTGTCGGCGGACCCGCACGTGTGGCTGGCGCCTGAAAATGCGAAAGCAATCGTCGATGTCATTGCCTTGGCGTTGAGCGAGGCAGACCCTGAACGTGCAGCCATATACGCGGCAAACGGCACACAGGTAAAAGCAAGAATCGACGCGCTTGATGCGCGGCTGCAGGCGCAATTCTCGGATGTGGCCGACGTTCCCTTTATCGTATTCCACGATTCCCTTCACTATTTCGAGAGCGCTTTCGGCCTGCACTCCGTGGGCGCGGTCACGCTCGATCCCGACCGTCAACCTGGAGCCGGCAGCGTGCGCGCCTTGAGACAACGCATTAGCGAACGCGGTGTCGAATGCTTTGTCGTGGAGCCACAATTTACTCCAGCCCTGGTCGAAACCCTGGCTCCGGGAACCGCGACCATGCGCGTCGTGTTCGATCCAATAGGCACCGAACTGCCGCTCGGCGCGGACAACTATTTCGAAATGATGAACTCCAATGCGGACAACCTCGCTCGATGCCTGGAAGCCCACTCACGGTACCCGTGAGTTGCCATCGATTTGTCTCGACCGTAGTCGCGTGGACCATCAAACGATCCTTTCCGGAAACAGCCCGGGCATCCAGCGCGATGCAAGTTTGGCGGGGAAGGCGATATGAAGGCGCGCGTGCTCTCCGCGGTAAGAACCCCGCGCTTGATCAGGGCGGAGACGATCCGTCGTGCCTCCAAATTGAGCCCTATTCGGTGCTGAAGCGGTCCAGCAGGGTGACATCGACCCCCGAACCCGAAGCGCCGTTGGTGATGAGAATCCCGTAATTGCCTTCGATGCCGATACCGGCCGGAATCGGCCCGGCAAGGATATTTTGTGTCCCGGCTTCGCGTACGGTGATTGTGTACCCGCCCAATCCCAGTATCACCCGGTTAAGTACCGTGGTTTGGTTGAGAGAAGACGTCGGCAATACGGTGTTGACGTCCGTGTCCGGCGCCACGATGTATACGTCGACGCCTGTCACTACAGTCCCGCCGAAATACAGGGTCACGATCGCTTCGTCCCGGACCAGGCGCTGGCTGTCCGGCGAATACACGGCCGATAGCTCGCCCGGGCTCCCGGTTATGAACCACGTTCCCCGTTGCCCGGCCACGGCACTGAACGACTGGTCGATTTCGATGGCCCCGGAATTCCCGGCCGGAGTTACGATCAGGTTGTACGATCCGTGGGGCAGGAGCGCGTACCGCGACGGTACGGCGAATTCAACCGCAGGCAACAACGGCGGTGAAAAGTTATTGTCAACGGTCACGTCGAGGGCGTCACGGCTCGTCATGGCGTTGATGGCGCGGATACTTGCCCGAAGTTCCCGGTCCGACAGGGCCGTATCGAGACCTCCGCCGCTTACCAATACGGACGCGGCCGAAGCCGAAGTCAGTCCGTCGAGAATGGCCAACGTGGTACGCACATTGCTGGCGAGTTCAAACGGCACGGATGCCATGATCACGTTGGTCGAATTTCCGACCTCGGTCAGGGCAACCTCGTATTCACCGGCGGCCACGGTCGCGATAGGCAGCGATTCGAGGAAATTCAGATTGCCCCGGGGGGTCGCGGCGGCCAAATCCGTGCCGGGCGGTTCCAGGTAAAAATCCACCGGCCCAACGCGGCCCCCGGTGTGGGCAACGATGATTTCGGAGTCGGTCCCGGTCAGTTCGCTGGTGGGCGCCCCGATGACAAGTTCCCGAAGCCAGCCGTCGGCTTCGGTCAGAAGAATGGTGTGATCGTCGCCCGGTATCAGTTCCGAGGTGAAGGAGTACAGTCGCAATGGCGTATCGAATCCCGGCAATGAGCGGTCAAGATTGAAGATATAGGTGTCGCTGTCCCACGTGAATACCGACGACGTGCGATAGGCCAGCGTGGCTTCCAGCCGCTCCACCCGCCTGAATTCAAGGTTGCCGAAGTTCGGGGCCACGTGCATGACGTTGACGGCAGTGCTTGGCGCGCGCGTTCGGCCGCCTTCGGAGTCGCATGACGCCACGCCCAGGCATAGCACCAACAGCAGGCCAAACTCACGCCACCTCAGGCAGCGCTCAATGCACGGGTTGTACCCCGGACTCGTGTCGGGATGGGTTTTGATGCTCACGTCCAGTCGATTACCGATACTCAGCGCAGCGACCGCTTGGTGGAATAGGCCAAGCTGTCCGAAGGCGCAATGTTACAGGCTCTGGACTACATTTCCACTACGCGAGGGTGGTTGTTTTCCATGTTGCTGACCCGTGTCCTGCCTTCGTAGGGGATCCTCGGGGCGTCAGCGCGCCGATACAGCGGGTGCACAGGGCAACCGCGCTTCGTGACACCCAGACACTGAATCGCAACCGGTGGACCGGCGTTGCGTATCCAATCCATCACCCGATGGTCGTGTCCGCGTCTTGCGCCGTGGTTTCCCCAACCCACGATCACGGGCAGTGTGCTACCACTGTGTCCCGGAGCCGGTTCGATTCGCGGCGTTCGCAGGCGTTGGCGATTCAGGTTTTGTGCGGTTGCATGCGCCTCGCGGATCGTCCGCTGGACATGGAATTGATTCCTGATTCCCAGGTTGTCGTCCATGGCAAACAGGTCCTCGGGCCTGGTTGCCACGGCGCCGTAAGCATTGACCAACCACAGTCCGCCGAAGTCCCATCGGCGGCTGTAGCCGATCAGCCTGACAAGCGTCGGGTCATTGGCCGTCTTGCCGGCCGTGGAGCCATTCAAGAGCACCCATGGCAAGATCGGCTTGCGCAAGTCCCATACCCGCTCCAGCCGGTAGCGGTACCTGCCGCATCGAGAAAAAATCGCGTCGCTGCGAATCATGATCGTGATGAGGTTACGGTAACATACCGCGTCCGCGGACTCGGTAGAGACAACGGTATGAGAGGATTCATCCTGCGCGGTTGCATCGGTGTATTCGCACTGTGGTCGGTTGCCGCGGCGGTACCGAACGTCACCGTCGAGGGCGTCGGCGCCTGGCTTGGAAGCGCGCTGACCATCGGTTTGACCAACGGTTCGATTCGGACAGCGATCGTCTTTTACGTTCTGCCACTGTCGATCAAGGTGATCGGGCCGCTCTTTCTGGTTCTGAACGCGGTGCTGCTGGCCGTGCTGGCCCTGATATTCGCAGGGGTTGAGTTTGCCGGCATCGCCGCCGCGCTTGTCGGCTGGCTGGCGATTGCGGGGGCTTCCACCCTGGCGACCTGGTGTATCGGCCCGGAGGGCCGGTTCCGGAGCCTGGTTGCAACGCGCGATCGGTGAGGCGTGCGGCCCGGCTCGATACGGTCCCGGCGCGGCAACGGGAAACCGATTTCGCTGGGGATTCTGATGGCGCTCCCCGAACCGCGTCTTCAGGGTTCCGGCTATACTTACGCGCCATGACGACGTTCCGGGAACAACGCCGGGACAAGCTCCCCACGAAAGTACTTTCGCCGTTGCTCGCAGCCGCACTGCTCACGGCCGCCTGCGGTGTTCCAAACGATGAGTTTGCCGACGCCGACCTCGCGCGGGGGGAGTTGTTGAGTCTGGCATGCGTTGTCTGCCATACCCTCGGCCAGGGAGAGAGTCATCTCGCGGGACCCAATCTTCACGGGGTCTTCGGTCGTTCCGCAGGTACCGCCGCGGGTTTCGAATATTCCACCGCGCTGCGGCAGGCGGGCATCGTGTGGACCCCCGATGAGCTCGATGCATGGCTTGCCGAACCCGACGACTTTGTGCCTGGCAACCACATGGTGTTCGCGGGTTATCGCTCTGCATCCGATCGAACCGATCTTCTGGCGTACTTGCTGCACGCAACCGGAGCCGAGCCCGAGCCTCCCATCGATTAGTCGGTTTGGCCGGCCTGACTCAGCGGGACTCGGCCGAAACTGCCGATCTGCAGCGAGGAAACTCCGCGAGATATTCTGGACAGTACGCGTTTTTCGATAAACTATGCCCCCCACGCGGCAGGCGGACTTCAATCATCATGGGCGCGATTCTTGAGCGGCAGTACGAATCATCGCCGATTCACGGCTCGAATGCTCCCTATATCGAGGGGCTTTACGAGGCGTATCTGAAAAACCCGCAAAGCGTTTCACCGCAGTGGCGCCGCTACTTCGGCGCGTTCGCGGCCCCTGATCGAGATGGTTCCCATCGGCCGGTCGTCCGGACCTTTGCCCGAAAACCGCGCGAGTCGCTTGCCGTCGCTGCCGGAATTGGTTGGGAGGCGAGTCCTACCGACGGACAGGCGAGCGAAAAGCAGGCCGCGGTTTCCCGGCTCATTCAGGTCTACAGCCTGCGCGGACACCAGATCGCGGATCTGGATCCGCTCGGCCTGTGGGATCGGCCGACGCCGGCGGTCTTGAAGCTGGACTTTCTCGGCCTCGAATCCGCCGACCTGGAGCAGGAGTTCCATACCGGCGGGTTGGCGGGGAGCGGGCACGCGCGGATGAAGCTGCGCGCCATTCTGGACCTGTTGAAACAGGTATATTGCGGCCGTTTCGCTGCGGAGTTCGCGCATATTTCCCGCGCCAGGGAACGGCTCTGGTTGCGGCAACGATTCGAGGAGGACCGCGCTGGAATCGGTCTGAGTCTCGACGAGCGCCGCCGCGTATACGCCAGCCTCAACCGAGCCGAGGGGCTTGAGCGGTACCTGAATACCAAGTATGTCGGCCAGAAGCGATTTTCTCTGGAAGGCGGCGAGACGCTCATTCCCATTCTCGACGACCTGATCCAAACCGCCGGTCAGCGAGGCATCCAGGAAGTGGTCATCGGCATGCCCCACCGTGGCCGGCTCAACGTCCTTGTCAATGTGCTCGGCAAGTCACCGCAGGAACTTTTCTCCGAGTTTGAGTTCGATCGCGATTTGAGCACGATTCGAGGCTCTGGCGACGTCAAGTACCACATGGGGTTTTCCGCGGATGTGCGCACGCCCGGTGACAACGTTCACGTGGTGCTGGCCTTCAATCCGTCGCATCTGGAAATCGTCGACCCGGTCGTGGAAGGCTCGGTCCGTGCCAGGCAGGACCGACGCGGCGACAAGCAAGGCAAGCAGGTTCTGCCGGTATTGCTTCACGGCGACGCGGCCTTTGCGGGGCAGGGCGTGGTAGCGGAAACGCTGCAGATGTCGCAGACGCGAAACTTCCATACCGGCGGAACGATCCACGTGGTGGTCAACAACCAGATCGGGTTCACGATCAACGACGCGCGCGACGTCCGCTCGACACCGTACTCGTCCGATGTAGCAAAGATAGTTGATGCGCCGGTATTCCACGTCAATGGCGATGACCCGGAGGCGGCGGTGGCGGCCATTCGCCTGGCGCTGCGATACCGTCAGGCCTTTCACAAGGACGTGGTGCTCGATCTGGTCTGTTATCGGCGCCTGGGTCACAACGAGGCGGATGAACCGGCGGTTACCCAGCCCGTCATGTACCACGCCGTCAGGAAACATCCCACGACGCGCACGCTCTACGGACAGCGCCTGGTGGCGCGTGGCGACCTTGACGAGGCGGAACTCAAGTCCATGCAGGAGACGTACCGCGCGTGTCTGGACGAGGGACGCAGCCCCAACGACGACTGCCTCGGAATGATCGGCAACGAGTACACGTTTGACTGGAGTGCCTATCGGGGAACGCTGGACAGTCCGGTCGATACGCGCATTTCCGTATCGGAACTGCGCCGCTTGAGCGCATTGATCAATACGGTGCCGAAGGGTTTCAAGCTCCATCCCAGGGTTCAGCGAATCGTCTCGGACCGAACCAGAATGGCTTCGGGAGACTTGAGCATCGACTGGGGCTTCGCCGAGAACCTGGCCTACGGAAGCATCCTCGATGCCGGCTTCAACGTTCGTTTGATCGGACAGGACAGTCGCCGGGGAACGTTCTTTCATCGCCATGCAACGTTCGTCAATCAGCACGGCGGCACGGAATTCACGCCGCTCGAGCATGTCACGCCGCGAGCGGGCGCGCTTTTGATCGGCGATTCCCTGCTTTCCGAGGAAGCCGTGCTCGGGTTCGAATATGGCTACAGCACGGCCTCACCGGATTGCCTGGTGATTTGGGAGGGGCAGTTCGGAGACTTCGTCAACGGCGCCCAGGTGGTCATCGATCAGTTCATCAGTTCCGGGGAGGCCAAGTGGGGGCGATATTCCGGATTGACGCTGTTTCTCCCGCACGGTTACGAAGGGCAGGGCCCCGAGCATTCTTCGGCGCGACTGGAGCGGTTTCTGCAATTGTGCGCCGAGCATAATATTCAGGTCTGCGTACCTTCGACCCCGGCCCAGATGTTCCACCTGCTGCGCAGGCAGATCCTGCGGCCGACGCGAAAGCCCCTGATCGTCCTGACGCCGAAAAGCCTGCTGCGACATCGTGCCTCGGTATCGATGTTGACCGACATCACCGAAAGCCGATTCCAGCCGCTGATCGATAGTGACGACGTCCCCGCCGGGGACGTTCGGAGGTTGGTGTTCTGCAGCGGCCGCGTGTACTACGACCTGACCCGGTTGCGGCAGGAGCAGGGCATCGGAGACGTCGCCATCATCCGCCTGGAGGAACTGTATCCGTTCCCGATCGACGACTACGCGCGAACCATTGCCAAATACGAGCGCGCGTCGGAGGTCGTCTGGTGCCAGGAGGAACCGCAAAACCAGGGTGCCTGGTATCAGATTCGACACCGCTTGCAGGAGCCGTTGAATGATGGGCACCGCTTGCTCTATGCGGGCCGTCCTGGAGCCGCGGCGCCTGCCTCGGGCATATTCGCGCTGCATGAATTCAAGCAGGAGACACTGGTGGTTGAAGCATTGGCGGCGAACAAGCCGCATTCCCGGGTGGACTAGACCGTGACCATCGAAATTAAAGTGCCGCAGCTTCCGGAGTCGGTGAGCGATGCGACGCTCGTAAATTGGAACAGGTCTCCTGGCGACGAGGTGCGCCGGGATGAGAGCCTGGTGGAACTGGAGACCGACAAGGTCGTTCTGGAGGTGCCCTGTCCCAGGGATGGAATATTGCGGGAGATCCGCGCGGCGAACGGCGCCACGGTAACCGCGGGCGAGGTGCTCGCGCTACTGGAACCGGCGGAGGTTTCGGCGGTTTCGGCGGTTTCGGCGGTTTCGGCGGAGACCGGCGACATTCCGGTTGCGTCGAGCCAGGCTGCGGCCGACGCGCGGCCGGGCGAACGAGCGGCCGCGGGGACGAGCGCCGGCCTGGAGCCGACGGGCGCGGGCGAACACGCCGAGAAAGCCGGCCCCGCCGTGCGGCGTCTCATGCGCGAATACCAGGTGGACGCAGCGGACATCCGGGGCACCGGCCGCGGCGGACGAATCACCAAGTCCGATGTGCTGGACCATGTCGGCAGGGCATCCCAGACCGACGCAGGTTCCGAACACGCAGGCTCCGCAGCCGCGGGCTCCGAACACGTAGGTTCCGAACACGCGGGCTCCGAAGACGAGGTTCCCGCAAGCGCCGCTGCCGAGTTGCCGGGCGGTAGCCGTCACGAACAACGGGTTCCCATGACCCGGCTTCGCGCCCGCATCGCCGAGCGGCTTGTCGAGGCGCAGCAAACCGCAGCAATGCTGACGACGTTCAACGAGGTCGACATGACCGCCGTCATGTCCGCGCGGGCACGCTACGGGGAGGTATTCCAGCGCAAGAATGACGTGAAACTGGGTTTCATGTCGTTTTTCATCAAGGCATCCATCGAGGCGCTGCGGCGTTACCCGGTGCTGAATGCGTCCATCGACGGCGGCGACATTATCTATCATGACTTCTGCGACATCGGCGTGGCGGTGTCGACAGACCGGGGTCTTATCGTTCCCATCCTCCGCAATGCCGAGGTCAAGAGCTTTGCCGAGATCGAGAAGTCCATTGTCGATTTCGGCGCCCGCGCTCGAAGCCACAGTCTCGGGATGGATGACCTGACCGGCGGAACGTTTACCATCACCAACGGGGGGATTTTCGGTTCGCTGATGTCCACCCCCATCATCAACCCGCCCCAGAGCGGGATTCTCGGGATGCACACGATTCAACAGCGCCCGGTGGTCGTGGACGGGGAAGTTCAAGTCCGTCCAATGATGTACCTGGCAATGACCTACGATCATCGGATCGTGGACGGCAGGGAAGCCGTGCAATTTCTGGTTGCGATCACGGAGCTATTGGAGGATCCTGCGCGGCTGCTTCTGCAGGTATAGGGTTACAGGTCCAAATCAATGAGTGAACAAGCATACGACGTCGCCGTGATCGGCGGCGGGCCCGCGGGCTACCCGGCGGCGATCCGCGCGGCGCAGAACGGACTGCGGGCCGTCTGCGTGGATGAGTGGCGAAACCGGGATGGCAGCCAGGCATTCGGCGGCACGTGCCTGAACGCCGGCTGCATCCCTTCGAAGGCGTTGCTGGAGTCGTCGGAGCTTTATCATCGTGCGGCCTCGGAATTCAAGTCGCATGGTATCGCCGTCGGCGATCTCGCCATGGATGTCGGCACGATGCAGTCCCGCAAGGCACGGATCGTCAGGCAACTGACGCGCGGGATTGAAACGCTCTTCAAATCAAACGCAGTGACCGGCATCCGTGGGCACGGTCGACTGCTTGGCAATGGCCGAGTGGAGATCACGGATTCCGATGGTGCGGTGTCGGAGGTTTCCGCGGAGCACGTGATCATCGCCACCGGCTCAACGCCCGTGGAATTGTCGGTCGCACCATTTAACGGCGATCGTATCGTCGACTCCTGGGGTGCTTTGGAATTCGACTCCGTGCCTGAGCGGTTGGGCGTCGTGGGCGCCGGTGTCGTCGGGCTGGAACTGGGCAGTGTCTGGCAGCGGCTGGGCGCGAGTGTGGTGATTCTGGAAGCACTCGACGACTTTCTGTATATGGCCGACGATCAGATCGCCAAGGACGCCCTGCGGCACTTCCGCCGCCAGGGACTGGACATTCGACTCGGCGCCAATGTCGGCCGCGCCGAGGTGGTGGGGGATACGGTCCACGTCGACTACCAGCGTGGCGGCGCGGACGAAGCTCTGGAAGTGGACAGGCTCATCGTCTGCGTCGGGCGCAAGCCGTTTACCGCGGGGCTGCTGGCCGACGAATCCGGCGTGGAACTGGACGACAGGGGTTTCGTGGTCGTGGACGAGCAATGCCGGACCACGGCGCCGCGTGTCTGGGCCGTCGGCGACGTGGTGCGCGGTCCCATGCTGGCGCACAAGGGCTCGGAAGAAGGCATCATGGTTGCCGATCTGATCGCCGGCAGGGTGGCGGAAGTCAACTACGACGCGATCCCGTCGGTGATCTATACCGCGCCGGAAATCGCCTGGGTGGGGAAGACCGAAGCGGAACTCCGGGACAACGGCATCCCCTACAAGGTGGGGACGTTCGCATTTGCGGCCAACGGGCGCGCCAAGGGCATGGAACAGACCGCGGGCATGGTCAAGCTGCTCTGCGGTGAACAAGACGACGAGTTGCTCGGGGTGCATATCGTTGGCCCGGTGGCCGGCGAACTCATCGCCGAAGCGGTCCTGGCGATGGAGTTCCGCGCCTCGGGCGAGGACTTGCAACGCACGATTCACGCCCATCCCACACTTGCCGAGGCGATCCACGAGGCCGCGCTGGCCGTGGACAAGCGAGCCATCCACGCCGTCAACGGGTAGTCCGAAAGGCTCCCGGCCTGCATCTCTCATTGTTGCGCTTCATGAGGGTATCGAGGCGCCGTGGTAGCAGATTGGCGAGATATCCGGGCCGGCTCCCACAACGGCCGAATTTCCCGCTATTATAGGCGTCGGCAGAAGTTATGCGGCTCGCTGCCGATGGAGTTACGGAGTGGTTTTCCGGGGTTTCCCGCGTCGCTCACCGATTTTCGGCGCGAGGGCGTCGCGGTGCCTTATTGGCGGTGCACACGGACTGAAAGGCGTTGAAGGGCGAGCGCCGTCTGTTGCCCGGAAGCAGCCAGTTCAGGTTCAGGCGAGGAGCGTTGTGAATGGCTGGCCACAGTAAATGGGCCAATATCCGGTTCCGGAAAGGCGCCCAGGATGCCAAGCGGGGCAAGCTTTTCACCAAACTCATTCGCGAGGTCACCGTGGCCGCTCGGGAGAGCGGGGGCGATCCCGGCGCCAACCCCCGTCTGCGCGCGGCCATCGACAAGGCCAGAGCCCAGAGCATGCCCAAGGACAACATCGACCGGGCCATCAAGCGCGGCACGGGCGATGCGGAGGGCGTAGCCTACGAAGAGGTTCGCTACGAGGGTTACGGTCCCGGAGGCGCCGCGGTGATGGTGGATTGCCTGACCGACAACCGCAACCGCACGGTCGCCGAAGTCCGCCACGCATTCTCCAAATTCGGCGGCAACCTGGGCGCGGATGGTTCGGTCACCTATCTCTTCCAACAGACCGGATTGCTCAGTTATCCGCCCGGACTGGATCCGGACGAAGTCATGGAAGCGGCGATCGAGGCGGGCGCGGCCGATGTTTTCGCCCACGATGACGGTTCGGCAGAGGTGCTCTGCGAGCCCGCGGACTTCGAAGCCGTGAAAGAGGCGATGATTGCAAGCGGCCTGACGCCCGAGCACGCCGCGGTCACCATGCACTCCGCCACCCAGGCAGAGCTGGCGGCACCGCAAGCGGAAAGCCTGATAAAACTGCTGAATGCATTGGACGAACTGGATGACGTCCAGCAGGTGTATTCCAACGGGGAAATTCCCGGCGAACTGCTGGAGGCGGCCGGATGAGTCAAACCGCCCGAATTCTGGGGATCGATCCCGGTTCTCGGCGAACCGGTTACGGCATTGTCGATGCCCGCGCCAGCGGTAGCGAAATCAAGCTGGTGACGTCGGGAGTGATCGAGACCAGCGGCGATCACGGCGACCGGTTGAAGCGAATTTTTTCCCAAATGGGAGAATTGGTGAACCAATACCAGCCGGACGAAGTTTCCATCGAGCGGGTATTCGTGCACCGCAACGCCGATAGCGCCCTGAAGCTGGGGCAGGCGAGGGCGGCGGCCATGTGCGCCACATTTCAGTCGGATGTTCCGGTATTCGAATACGCGGCCCGATACATCAAGAAAGCCGTGGTCGGGCGCGGCGATGCCGACAAGTCGCAGGTACAGCTCATGGTCAGGATTCTGCTGAGCCTGCGCAATACGCCCCCGACGGACGCCGCCGACGCGCTGGCCGTGGCGCTATGTCATGCCTACGTGCGGGGCACGCCGTCGCTGGCCGGGTTGGGGGCGGTCAATTCATGATCGGATACCTGAAAGGCACCCTGGTGTCCAAGCGACCGCCGGAACTGACGCTCGAGGTCGCCGGCGTGGGCTACGAACTCGAGGCGCCCATGTCCACCTTCTACCGCTTGCCCGATACCGGCGAGCCGCTGACCTTGCTCACCCACCTGCTGGTGCGCGAGGATGCGCACCTGCTCTATGGATTCGCTACGGAAGCCGAACGGTCACTGTTTCGCAAATTGCTCAAGGTAACCGGCGTCGGCGCGCGAATTGCATTGGGCATTCTGTCCGGAATCAGCGCGGACGGGTTCCGTCGCTGCGTCTTCGAACGGGACCTGGGAACGCTGGTCCGAATACCCGGCATCGGCCGCAAGACAGCGGAACGTCTCATGGTGGAAATGGCGGACCGGCTGGAACCACCGGGTAGCGATGTTCATGCACCGGACGGGACGGCCACGCAGGCGGAGGGAGAAGCTCGCGACGCCTTGCTCGCGCTGGGTTACAAGCCCGCTGAGATCAACCGGATGCTGGCGGAGTTTGAACCAGCCGGCTTGAGTTCCGCGCAGTTGATTCGCGAAGCGCTGAAGCGCGTTCACTCGAGTTGAATCCGATGACCGACGAATCCCGATTGCTCGACGGTACCGGTACCCGCGACGACGTGGTGTTCGACCGCGCCGTGCGGCCTCGATCGCTCGACGAATACATCGGTCAGGCAATAGTCAAGAAGCAGATGCGTATTTTCATTACCGCGGCCCGCAATCGCGGTGAGGCGCTGGACCATACGCTTATTTTCGGTCCCCCGGGGCTGGGGAAGACAACGCTCGCGCACATTGTTGCCAACGAGCTGGAGGTGAATCTGCGCACCACATCGGGTCCTGTTTTGGAGCGTCCCGGCGACCTGGCGGCGATCCTCACCAATCTCGAGCCGAAGGACGTGTTGTTCGTGGACGAGATCCATCGCTTGAGTCCCGTGGTGGAGGAAGTCCTCTATCCGGCGCTGGAGGATTTTCGTCTCGACATCATGATCGGGGAGGGGCCGGGCGCACGTTCGATCAAGCTGGAATTGCCACCCTTTACCCTGGTGGGAGCCACCACCCGTGCCGGTCTGCTGACGTCGCCGCTGCGCGATCGATTCGGGATCGTTCAGCGGCTTGAATTCTACGGAATCGACGAGCTGACGCGCATCGCGAAGCGCACGGCATCCATATTCGATTTACCGGTGGACGACGCGGGCGCCAGGGAAATTGCGGTCCGTTCCCGGGGCACGCCGAGAATCGCGAATCGCCTGCTTCGCCGGGTTCGCGATTTCGCCGAAGTCGAGGCGGACGGCCGGGTGACGCTGGCGGTGGCCCAGGCGGCAATGGATCTTCTGGAAGTCGATCCTCACGGCTTCGACAGCATGGACCGAAAACTCTTGCTGACCGTCATCGAGAAATTTGAGGGCGGCCCCGTGGGAATCGAGAGTCTGGCAGCCGCGGTGGGGGAAGAACGGGGCACGCTGGAGGATGTGGTTGAACCCTATCTGATTCAGGAGGGGTTCCTGCAGCGGACTTCTCGTGGCCGGATGGCCACGCGTAACGCTTATCAACACTACGGACTGCAGTTGCCGGCGAGACGCGACGCTCCCGCGACGCCCGGATTATTCGACTGAGGCGCAGACCGGGTGAAGGGAACATACGTTTTGCCGGTGCGAGTGTATTTGGAGGATACGGATGCTCAGAATGTCGTCTATAACGCCAGCTATTTTCGCTTCTTCGAGCGCGCGCGAAGCGAGTGGCTGCGGTCGCGGGGAATCGACCACAACGATCTGCGCGAGAGCGCAAACCTCATGCTTGTGCTCGCCGGCATCGAAGCGCGTTTCAGGGTTCCCGCGAGGTTGGACGATATGCTGTTTGTGAGTGCGGAGGTGGCTGAAGTGAGTGCGGTACGCTTTCTCTTCAACCAGGATATTCGTCGCGAAACGGCCGACGGGGAATTGCTTTGCCAGGGGGTGGCCCAGGTGGCCTGTGTCGATTCCCGGACCGGCAGACCGCGGCGCCTGCCCGCACATGTGGTTGCCAATCTGAACAAAGGTGAGTCCGAAGGATGAATACCGATCTGTCACTGATCAGCCTGATTCTCGATGCCAGCCTTGTGGTCAAGTCCGTCTTGCTGATGTTGTTGGCGGCCTCCATCGCGTCGTGGGCCATCATTATCGAGAAGAGCCGGCTTCTGAAGCAGGCGACCGGCGCGGCCGACGAATTCGAGGCGAGCTTCTGGTCCGGGGCCGACGTGTCCGAGATGTACCTGGAAATTACCGGGAACGACGAGACGCACATAGGCATGGCGGGAATATTCGAGTCCGGATACCGGGAATTCGGACGACTCAAGCAGCAGGGATCGATTAATCCCGAGCAGATCGTGGAAGGATCGAGGCGTTCAATGCGGGTTTCGCAGATTCGTGAAGTGGACCGCCTCGAGAACAACCTGGCGTTTCTCGCTACCGTTGGTTCGACGAGTCCGTACGTGGGCCTGTTCGGAACCGTGTGGGGGATCATGACCTCGTTTCAGGCCCTTGGAAATGTGCAGAGCGCTACGCTGGCGCTCGTGGCGCCCGGTATTGCCGAGGCCCTGGTGGCCACCGCCATGGGGTTGTTCGCCGCCATCCCCGCGGTCATCGCCTTTAATCGCTACGCGGACAAGGTGGGACGGTTGGAGGTTCGCTACGACATCTTCATGGAGGAGTTTTCGGCGATACTGCAACGACATTCGGTCAGCCAGCGAGGGGTACATCCATGAGCAGGATTCGCGCGCGGCGGTTGATGGGGGAAATCAACGTGGTGCCCTACATCGACGTCATGCTGGTGCTGCTGATCATCTTCATGATCACGGCGCCGCTGCTGACCCAGGGAATCCAGGTGGACTTGCCGCAGGCCGCGGCGGAACCGCTGGATCCGGCACTCATGCAGGAGAACGAACCCCTGGTGCTGAGCATCAACAGGGACGGGGAAATGTTCCTGAACATCGGCGGCGACGAAGAAACTCCCATTGACGAGCAGACCGTACTGACGCGCACGGCCGCGGTGCTGCGGAGGAATTCGCAGACGCCGGTACTGGTCAAGGCGGACGAGGCCGTGGCCTACGGGCGGGTAGTCACGGGGATGGTGATATTGCAGCAGGCCGGGGCGGAGAAGGTCGGGTTCATTACCGACCCCCTTGGCCGGTTTGAGGAAGGGCCCTGAGGACCCGCGGCGACGGTTCATGGAATTCTTGCGGAACCATGCACTGGCGGTATCCTTGTCCACGCTGCTCCACGTGGTTCTGGCACTTGCCTTGACGGTGGGCCTCGACTTGCCTGCACGGCAGCGAGCTCGGGCGCCGGTGGAGCAGGTGGCAATCCAGGCAACCGTGGTGGACGAGAGGCTGATCCAACAGGAAATGGAGCGGCTCGAGGCGCTGGAACAAGCAGAGTTGCGCGCCCAGCAGGAGCGGGCGGACGAGGCCCGCAGACAACGCGAGGAAGAAGAACGCCGCCTGGAAGCCGCACGCGTGCAGCGCGAGGAGGTGGAACGCCAGGAGGAAGCGCGGCTTGCGGAGGTTCAGAGCCTGCGCGAGTCCGAGGAACGCGCCGCACGGGAAGCCGAAGCCGCGCGACTTGAGGCCGAGCAGCAACGGCGCGAGGAAGAAGAGCGGATCGCAAGGTTGCGCGAGGAAGAGCAACGACAGCAACGCGAAGAGGAAGAACGCCGTCGAGTGGCAGCCGAAGCCGCTCGCCGGCAGGCGGAAAGCGAGGCGGAGTTGGCACGAGCGATGGCGGCGGAGGAGGAGGCCCGCCGGGCCGAAGAAGCCAGACTCCTGGATGAGTACATTCGTTTGATAGAAAACCGGATTCAACAGAACTGGATACCGCCGGCTACCGCGCCCAGGTCGGACTTGAGTGTACCGTCTACGTCACGCAGATACCCGGCGGCGACGTGGTGGACGTTCGGGTCGGTCAGTGCAATGGCGACGAAGCGGTGGTGCGATCCATCGAGGTGGCCGTGCGGAGCGCATCGCCGTTGCCGCGGCCGCCCATCCCTTCGCTGTTTGACCGTAACCTCGAAGTAATCTTTCGTCCAGAAGTGTAGGCTAGGAATCGATAGCATGTGGAAGATGAATTTGCGCCCAATATTTTTCTACCCGGCGATGGTGTTTGCGGTCGCCCAGTTGGGGTTTACGGATAGCCAAGCGCAGTTGCGGATCGAGATTCGACGTGGAATCGAACGGCCCGTACCCATGGCCATCGTGCCCTTCGGCTGGGAAGGACCCGGCCTGGCGTCACCGTTCAACGTATCCGAGCTGATCGCCGCGGACCTGGCGCAGAGCGGACGGTTCGATCCGATGGCAGTCGGGGATATGGTGTCGAGACCCACGCGGCCGGCCGATGTCGCGTTCCAGGATTGGCAAATCGTCGATGTCGACTACCTGGTGATCGGCCAGATGATTGCGACCGCGGCCGACAGCTACACCATCGTATTTCAGTTATTCAACGTCCTGCAGGGTGAGCAGATCGTCGGTTACCGCCTCACCGTCGGTGGCAGCACAAGCGAATTGCGGTCGGCGGGACATCGCATCGCCGACATGATCTTCGAAGAACTGACCGGCATCCGCGGCGTATTCGGTACCCAAATCGCCTATGTCAACGAGCAGCGCGAGGGCGGTCAGCCGCGGTTTTCCCTGATCGTCTCCGATGCCGACGGCGCCAATCCGCAAGTGGTGGCGGATTCGCTGGATCCGCTCATGTCGCCGGCGTGGTCGCCGGACGGGCGCAAGCTGGCCTATGTTTCATTCGAAGGAAACCAATCGTCCATCTATATACAGACGCTGCGCACGGGCATTCGGGATCGAGTTTCCGCAAGGGCCGGGGTCAATGGCGCGCCGGTCTTTTCTCCTGACGGGCGAAAGCTCGCTCTCACGCTATCCCGGGACCAGGGGAACCTGGATATTTACATGCTGGATCTTGCAACGCAGGTACTGAACCGGCTCACCGATCATTCCGCGATCGATACCGAAGCGGTGTGGGCACCGGACGGCGAGCACATTTACTTTACGTCGGATCGTGCCGGCGGGCCGCAAATCTACCGGGTTGAAGCCCGCGTGGGGGCGCGCGTCGAGCGGATTACCTTCGAGGGCAGTTATAATGCCCGCCCACGGGTCTCCCCGGACGGCGATCGCATCGCAGTGGTGCACGAGGATCGAGGTAACTACAGAATTGCGCTGGTGGACCCCGGAACCGGGTTGACTCAGGTCCTGAGTAATGGCAGCTTGGACGAGTCTCCGAGTTTTGCTCCCAACGGCGCGTTGATAATTTATGCCACTCAGGAAGGTGGGCGAGGGGTATTGGCATCGGTGAGCACGGACGGGCGAATTCGCCAGCAGATTGCGGCGGTGGCCGGGCAGGTGCGTGAACCGGTTTGGTCGCCGTTTCCGAGAATTTGATTTATTTAATGTATTTTATTTCATTCCATTCATATCATTCTATTTTATATAGATATATTAGTTTGAGGATTGCCCAATGATTCGGTTACTGACGATTTCGCTCCTGGTTGTGCTCGGCCTTACTGGCTGTGGCGGTAACCGTTCGACGATACCAACTTCCGGTAGCGGCGATGATGCTGCGGGCTCCGCCGCGGGTGGTGGCGCCGTCTCGGGAGCCAGTACCAGCGGCCTTGGCGAGGGCGGTGGAATCGGCGTCGTCCGCGAAGTGCCCGGTCAAGGGGACGGCCCGCTGTCTCGGTTGGTCATTTATTTTGATTTCGATCGCAGCGAAATTCGCTCTGACTTCAGCGACATGCTCCGCGCCCACGGCGTCTATCTTGCGGAAAATGGCGGCGATCTGGTTCGTCTTGAGGGCCATGCCGATGAGCGGGGCAGCCGGGAATACAACATCGGCCTGGGAGAGCAACGCGCTCAGGCCGTACGCCGCGTATTGATGCTGCAAGGCGCATCCGCGGATCAACTGGCCACGGTGAGTTTCGGCGAGGAACGCCCGGTCGCGCTCGGCAGCGACGAAAATTCCTATGGCCTGAATCGCCGAGTCGAGCTGGTGTATCGTTAAGGCGTATGTATCGTTAAGGGTACGAAGAGAATTGAGGTGACAGCCATGCGACATTCTGTGAGGGCCGCCCTGGGTTCGATATTGGCCTTGGCACTGGCGGGATGCGCGACGACGATACCTCCGGAGGAAGATCCGGTTTTTCTGAAACTCACGGATCTTGAAGCCAGGCTTATCCGCATCGAGCGCGTCGTCGACAATCAGAGTCTGATCGAGATGGTGAACCGGGTGGATCAACTGCAGTCGGAGGTCCAGGCCGTTCGCGGTGAGATCGAAACACTGGCGTTTCGCTCCGACAATGCGGCCGAACGCCAGCGCGACCTCTACGTGGATGTGGACGGTCGCCTGCAAGAGCTGGAATTGGCCCGGCAGCAGCTCGAGATCCTGACCAACGAGCTGCTGGTGGAGGAAGAAGAACCTGTTCCGGTCTCGCCAGTGCTCCCGGGTAGCGATCAGGACAACTACCAGGCAGCCTTCAACCTGTTGAGGGACGGCGGTTACGAGGAATCGGCCGGAGCCTTTAATCAATTTCTCGCGGTGTTCCCGTCGAGCCCGCTCGCGGACAATGCCCAATACTGGTTGGCGGAAACGTTCTACGTACAACGGCAATACATGACGGCATTGCCCGCGTTCCAGCGGGTCATCGATGAATTTCCGTCCTCCAGCAAGCTTCCGGACGCACTCCTGAAGATTGGCTTCTGCAACTACGAACTGCAGCAGTGGACCGAGGCCCGGGACGCCCTGCAGCGTGTAGTGCGGGAGTTTCCGGCAACCACGGCGGCTCGGTTGGCGACTCAGCGACTTGAACGCATCTTGCAGGAGCAGGGCTGAATGTGGCAGCGGGTTCGACCAATGGCGCTGATGCCACGGCTCGGCTGAGACTCACCGAAATCTTCTTTTCGATCCAGGGGGAGGCCCAGTTTTGCGGCTGGCCCACCGTCTTTGTGCGCTTGACCGGATGTCCCCTGCGATGCGTGTACTGCGACACGGCATACGCGTTCACCGGCGGTGAGTGGCGCACCATCGAAAGCATCGTCGACGAGGTTTCCGAATACCGAACACCGTACGTCTGCGTGACGGGAGGCGAACCCCTGGCGCAGCGCCGGTGCCTGGACCTCCTGGCTGAACTCTGCGACCGCGGCTACCGCGTCGCACTGGAGACCAGCGGCGCGTTGGATGTCGGCGTCGTGGACCCGCGGGTATCGCGCGTCGTGGACTTGAAAACACCGGCCTCCGGTGAGGAGGCGCGCAATCGCTGGGAGAATCTTGCGTTGCTGACCGCGCAGGATTCGCTCAAGCTGGTGATCTGCAATCGCGCCGACTACGACTGGGCCCGGCGCGCGCTCGATGAGCGGATCGACGTCGATTGCCAGGTTTTCTTTTCACCCAGCCACGGTGAGCTTTCGCCGGCGGTGCTTGCCGATTGGATTCTTGCCGACCAACTACCGGTTCGAATGCAGGTTCAGCTCCACAAGGTCCTGTGGGGCGACGTGCCCGGCCGCTGACCCATGTCCGAGCCTACTGGGGCATCCGAACCCGGGAGGACGCCGGCCGGCGAGCCCGCCGTCGTATTGCTTTCCGGTGGACTGGACTCGGCGACGGTGCTTGCCGCCGCGCTTCAGGAAGGATTCCGTTGCTTCGCGCTGAGCTTCGACTACGGCCAGGTGCATCGCGCAGAGCTTGCCGCGGCCCGGCACGTGGCCAAGGCCTTCGGCGCCGAACACCGCACGCTGGAAATTCCCATCGGGTCGCTGCGCGGTTCCGCCCTGACCGATCCCTCGATTCCGGTTCCCGACCGGGGCGGGGAGGGCATTCCGATCACCTACGTACCGGCGCGCAACACCGTCTTTCTGTCGCTGGCGCTGGCCTGGGCGGAAGTCCTCGAAGCGCGGGCGATTTTCATCGGCGTTAATGCCATCGACTACTCGGGGTACCCGGATTGTCGCCCCGAATTCGTCGCCGCCTTTCAGGCGCTGGCAAGATTGGCGACCCGGCAGGCCGTTGAAGGGAACCCGGTGGAAATTCGCGCACCGCTGGTTCATTTGACCAAGGCGGAAATCATCACCAGGGGAATCGAACTCGGTGTCGACTACTCGCTGACCGTATCCTGTTACCGGACCGACAACGCCGGACGCGCTTGCGCGCGCTGCGATGCGTGCCGGTTTCGCGCGCAGGGCTTTCGCCAAGCGGGTGTACCGGATCCAACACGCTACCAGAGCCGATAGCCAAGGCACTGCAATATGCACATCGGCGAAACCATCGGCCTGTGTTTATTGGAATTTCCAGTTGTGATCCGGCCGTCATCCGGTATTATCCGTTCGCCACGGCTGTCGGCAACGGAGCAACTGTTTTCGGAGGCTGTCCGGGGGTATAGCTCAGGTGGTAGAGCATCGGCCTTTTAAGCCGCTGGTCCTAGGTTCGAGTCCTAGTGCCCCCACCATTTTCCAATCTATCGGAAAATGCGCGAAGGCGCGTTTCCGGAGCCGTTGAAGATCGGCGGTCGAGCGGTACGTTGGCCTGCATCGGAGATTGAGGCCTGGGTTGGGGGTAGGCCGAGAGCACGGGGCGAATCGCCAAGGTCCTCTCTACAATGAGAGCATTCTCTACTAGCAATATCTCCGATTTTGCTGGGAACGTTCGGGAGTATCGCACGGCGAGGGTGTCCGTGTTCAGCGCGGTGACAACAAAAGGTTACGATACTTTGACGATAAAGTGCCCCCAATGATACCCCCAACGAATTCGCCTCCGTCTTGCATCCAGGTCATCGGGAATACCCGAACGCAAAACGAGCCAGGCGATCCGCTTTCAGAACGTCGCCGTGTGGCCGGTTACGTGCGGCTGGCGGCGCTTGAACCGGACTTGCAGACCGGTCGGGATCATCGTGAAGGCGAGTCGTTCGCTGACCACCTGCCCGGGAGATGCCGGCTCAACGTCGAAATTGCGGCAGAGCATGCCGATCACGGTTCGAATCTGAAGCAGCGCGAGGGAGCGGCCCGGGCATAGGCGCGGCCCCGCACCGAAGGGCATGGAGGCTCGGCTGTTATGGGGAACGTTGCGTTCGGCCGGCTTCAAGAGCCAGCGTCCTGGGTCAAACTGCGCCCCTTCGTCGAAGTTCTCGTCACGTGTCGCGACAAGGCGGTTGAGCATGATTATTGCCGTGTCCTTCGGAATCAGATAACCGAGGATCTCGACATCCTCTATTGCCTCGACCTCGCTCCACGGCGCGACCGGCCTGAGACGCATCGACTCGTTGCAGAACGCGTCGAGGAACGGCAACCGGTTGGTCACGTCGATGTCCGCGGCGATCGGATCCGGCGCGATCATGGCGTCGGCTTCGGCCCGCGCACGGGCGAAATGCTCCGGATGGCGTATGAAATCATCGACCATCCAAGCCATGCTGTTGGCAGTCGTATCCTCGCCGGCCAACAGCAGGGTCACGACATTGGCGAGAATCTCCGCATCGGAAAACCGGCTCCCCGCCTCGTCCTCACGATCCCCGGCGACGATAAGCGCCTCGAGGAAATTTTCCGGCGCCTCGCGGCGCGTCGGGTCGGCGGCCAGGCGCTCACGCGCCTCCTGGATGATGGTACCGGCCTGGATCCTGACCTGTTCGAGAGCCCGGTCGAGGGCCCGGTCCGAAGGCAACCGAAAATAGCGCCAATACCGGTAGGGCGCGCCCACGCGCCGGTGCAGAACGGGGAAAACCTTGTCCAGATGCTGTTGGATTGTCGGTCCGTCGGTCTCCAACGTGTTGAAGTCGGCGCCGAAGGCGAGCCAGGCGGTGACATCGACGGTAAAGCGCATCAGGTCGCGGCAGAGATCGACGGTCTCGCGGCGATCGGCGGCACGTTCCCAGCGGGCCTGCAGGCGGCCCGCCAAGGTGCGAATCTTCGGGTAAAAGGGCTTCAGCCGGGCCTGCATCAATGCCGATACCACGATGCGCCGCTGACGGCGCCAATCGTCTCCCTCAGCCGCGAATACACCGTCCAGCCCCATTTCCTCGAAGGTCAAACGAAGCAAGCGCGTACGCCGAAACAGATTCGGACGTTGATTGAGAATTCTCCGAATCGTTTCCGTGTCGGAGAGGACAGCGGCGATATAAGGTCCGAAACGCGCGCGGTAGAGTTTTCCATAGCGACCCGCCCAGTCTTCGAACTGCCGGTGCACGCGGTCGAGCCTTATCTGGTGAAGATTGCCGATGATCGGGAGGGCAAAGGGTCCGTCCAGCTCGCTCATGGGTCGTGGCGGGGTCGTGCTTTCAGCCATCTCTGGTGCGTCGCGTCGGTGTGGGCCGATCAGCGCTCGAACAGATACACGGCACCGGAATCGAACACGTCGTTATCCGCCCGATCGGCATCGACCCCCTGACCCGCACTGTCCTCAAACTGCGCACCCACGGCCAGGAGGGAGCCGTCTCGACTCAGGCTGAGTGAGCTGCCGAATTCATCGAATGCTTCCGTATTCGAGGCCTTGACGTAGGCCCGTTGCGACCAGGTTTCGCCGTCCCGGGTAAATAGGTACACGGCGCCTGCATTGGTCGCCGTGTCGTCGTCCTGATCGCCGTCGATACCCAGAGCCCCGCTGTCCTCCAGTTGAGCACCGGCAGCCAGCGTATTGCCGTCGCCGTTCAACGCGAGTCGGGATCCAAAGGTGTCTTCGGGCCCCGTGTTGGAGGCCTTGATGTAGGCGATCTGCATGAGTCCCTGGCGCGCCGCCGCGGCCGGCCGCGGGTCGCTGACAACGGGTTGCGAGTCTGTTGCGGTCGGTGGAACGAATTCCTCTGCCGGACCCGTGCACGCCGCAACGAGACTCAGGAGCCCGAGCTCCGGCAGGAATGAAAGTATGGGATACCGTTGGCTCATGTCGGTGGACTCAAGGTGTTCCGGTAGCGGCTATCCCAGCGGATTATAAAGCTCAGGGTGTTCCCGTGACTCATGAATCATTGTTAAGAACCGGCGGTTATCCGCCGTTCTGCGAAGTTGATCATTTTCAGAGTGTCCTCGGGTATCAGCCGGGCGCGGACAGATTGAGAGCGCCGCGTTCCAGACGTCGAGATCCTGCGCGAGCCCCTGAGTTGTTGTGATTCAATGTAAAATCAGCACATAAGTATAAGCACGAGCGGCCGATGACCGACTCTCCGACCGGGCAATATATTCGTGAGTCACAAGAACCAGGGGATCTGGGTGCTGCGGTATAGCGGAGAGTAGAACGATTTGCGGGGAGCATCGGCGTCCGATTTCGGCTCGATAAGGAGCCCGGAAAGGAGCCCGGAGAACAAATGAACATCACCACCAAGATCCCTGTCCTGATCCTGTTCTTGGCATCCGCCGCGGGCGCGGAAGCGGTCCGCTTCGATGTGGAACTCCACGAGGACGTGCTCGGCGGCAAGTCCTGGGGCCTTGCCCGTGCCTATGAACGGCTCGCGGGCCGGATCCATTACGAGGTAGATCCGAACAACAGCGCCAACCGGATCATCCGCGACATCGACTACGCGCCACTCAATGCAGCGGGCCGCGTTGAGTTTTCGGCTGACTTCTACCTGATAAAGCCGAAGGACGTCGGAGCGGGCAACGGCACGGTATTGCTCGACGTCATGAATCGTGGCCGTAAGCGGATACTGCGGTACTTCAACGCCACCACCGCGTCCAACGACCCGCATACCGAGGCGGAACTGGGCGATGGTTTCCTTCTGCACCAGGGTTTCACGCTCCTCTATGTCGGGTGGCAATTCGACGTGCCCGAGCAGGCGGACCTGATGCGGGTCTACGTGCCGATTGCCACGGATAGTGGTGAGTCCATCGAAGGCCTGGTACGCAGTGACTTCGTGGTACGCCAGCCGGTTTTCGATCATTCTCTGGGCGATCGGGATCATATCCCTTACGTCGTGGCGGACCCCGACGATCCCCGAAACACCCTGACGGTAAGGGATTCTCCGGCCGGGGAGCGAACGGTCGTAGCCCGGGATGCGTGGCAGTTCGGTCGCCTCGAGGACGGCCGGATGGTGGCGGATCCGACCCGGGTCTATCTCTCCAGCGGCTTCGAGCCGGACCGAATCTACGAAGCGGTGTTCGTATCGAAGGATCCGCCAATCGCCGGATTGGGGCTCGCCGCGATGCGAGATGCCGTCTCACAGCTGAAATACGGTGGTGCTGACGCCTTGGGTATCCC
The DNA here is from genome assembly GCA_965237785.1 of Candidatus Rariloculaceae bacterium. Classification (GTDB taxonomy): domain Bacteria; phylum Pseudomonadota; class Gammaproteobacteria; order Steroidobacterales; family Rariloculaceae; genus UBA6522. The sequence goes on along the minus strand of OZ250159.1, from coordinate 1,330,112 downwards.
GGCGGGCAGTATCGAGCGGGCGATTGCTTTCGGCGATTCGCAGGCGGGGCGATACCTGCGCACCTATGTCCATGATGGCTTCAATGCGGACGAGCAACAGAGGATTGTCTTCGACGGCCTGATTCCACACACGGGGTCCAATGCGCGCGGCAGCTTCAACCACCGCTTCGCGCAACCCTCGAGAGCGGTGGATGCGAGCTACTACTATCCGGGCGATCAATTTCCTTTCTCCGACGTGATGCAGACGGATCCCGTAACCGGCGTCGAGGACAGTCTGCTGGCCGGAGTGTCTCCCGAAACGACGCCGAAGATATTTTTCACGACCACCTCGACGGAGTATTGGCGCCTGCCGACCGCATTGATTCACACAACGGTCGATGGAAAAACCGACGTACCGCATGCCGATACATCGAGAATCTATTTCTTTTCGGGTACCCAACATGTGCCTGCCGCATTTCCCGCGAATCGTACCGACGGTCCGCGGATAGGGAATCACAATGACTACACGTGGTTCCTGAGGTCACTGCTACTGAAGCTCGATGCCTGGACAAAGGACGGCACGCTGCCGCCGGAGAGCCGCTACCCACAGGTCGGGAACGGCACGCTGGTGGAGCTCGATGCCCTCGAATTTCCGCGTATCCCGCGGGTCCGGCGTCCGGTCGACGTCAGCCGCGCCTACCGGCTGAATTACGGACCGGAGTTCGAATCCCTGGGAATCATTGCGAACGAGCCTCCCGAAGGGGATACGGCCTTTCCCTTCCTGGTACCGCAAATCGACGAGACGGGCAACGAGATCGCGGGCATCAGATCACCCGAGCTCGCCGTACCGCTGGCGACGCATACCGGTTGGAATCCCTACAGCCCCATCGCCAGTCAGGGTTCGTACATCCCACTCTCGCGGACTCGAAACGAACGCGAGGCCGCCGGCGACTCCCGGCTCTCGGTGGAGGAACGCTACACGAGTCGTGAACAGTATCTGGGGCTCGTGGCGGGCGAGGCCCTGAGCTTGATCGAAGACGGCTATCTGTTGGACGGTGATCTGTCCGCGATTCTGGAGCGGGCTGGGATGCATTGGGACTATGTAGTGGGGGATTAGCGCAACGAGAAGCTCTCTTCTGCCGTTAGCTCGGAGACGACGTCGGTTAGCTTGGTTTCATGCCCGCTTAGTCGCTACGGCCGTATGCTCGGTCCAGCAATCTCGGCTGTCGATGCGTCCAACACCGAAATCCATAGGGCGGACGCGCGCCGGGTCGTGCTGGGCGAGGCCGACCCTGACTTGAAACGGCTGGGCGACGAACTGGATCATTGGGAGATAGCATGCCCTACAGCGACTACGTGATTTTCGTAGACGAGAGCGGCGATCACAGCCTCCAGTCCGTCGACCGGAACTACCCTGTTTTTGTACTGGACTTCTGTATCTTCCAGAAAACTCAATTTGCGAACGTCGTGGTGCCTAACGTGCAGACGTTCAAATTCGCGCACTTTGGTCACGATATTGTCGTTCTGCACGAACGCGATATCCGCCAACAGAATCCTCCCTTTGTGTTTCTAAAGGATCGACAGAAACGCGAGACCTTTATGGATGGGTTGAGTCGGCTGATCGATGAGGCTGAATTCACCATCGTGGCAACGGTGATCGACAAGCAGCGGCACGCCGAGACTTACGCCAATCCCGTCAATCCATACAACTTGGCACTCAAATTCTGCATGGAGCGCGCCTATGGGTTCCTGCGGGAGCGGGAACAACATGAGCTTATCACCCATGTCGTTGCAGAGCGGAGAGGCAAACGGGAAGACGATGAGCTTGAGCTTGCGTTTCGTCGAATCCGTGACGGGTCAAGCTTCCAAGGTGCCATGCTGGGGTTCAGGCTGGTCTTCGCCGATAAGCGGGTCAATTCCGCCGGCCTTCAATTGGCCGACTTGACCGCGCGACCGATCGGGCGGCACACAATGGACCCGGCACAACCTAACCGGGCCTGGGAAATCATTCGGCAGAAGCTATATCGAAGCCGAAAGGGAATTTTTGAGGGCTATGGACTAAAGGTATTCCCCTGAAAAACGAAAGGCCCCGGGAAATCCCAGAGCCAGTCGCCGACCGGGTACAACCCCCAATCCGAGTACAAAGCGTAGGACGTTGGCGGTCCGGTGTCAATGATACGGATCTGGGTGACCAAGTAAGAGGCCAGCGATCAATTTGGACCGGCTGGGAACTTACCTGGAGGCGCGGTTGGGACTGGGCGCCCCGGGATTGTCAATTTCGACACTTGTCGGGAAGGTCACACCCGACCACGAAGATAACGCCCCATGCCACTGGGTGAACGCTCCCTCTAGCTGAGACGCCACACGTTGGGGGCCTGTAAAAATCTTGTGTGTGAGCCATTCTTCATGGTTCAAACCGCCAGCACAAAGCATACAGGTGAAGGAGTTCTTGGTTTGGCTGATCATCTCTATCTGGTTTCGTGCGTCGCGAAGAAGCAGCGCCGCTTCGCACGTGCGAAGAATCTCTACCAGTCGACATGGTTCAATCTTGCGCGGGCTTGGGTGGAGCGGAAGGGGCGCCTTGGTACATTCTGTCCGCAAAATACGGCCTCGTGCATCCGGACACGGAGATAGCCCCTTACGACGAGACGTTGAACAAGATGGGCGTCGCACAACGGCGAGACTGGGCCGCCAGGGTCCAAGTTCAGATGGATGAAATGCTCCCGAATGCAGACGAGGTGGTGGTCTTCGCCGGCCAGCGATATCGGGAGTATCTCGACGCATACCTCCGACGCAGGTTTAATTCGGTGAAGGTGCCGATGGAAGGGCTCAGAATCGGTCAACAACTGAGTTGGTTGAAGCATGGACAGGATTGAAGCTACACGCAATTTCTTCGCGCGGCAAGATCTCGCTGGAGAAGAGTCGGCGATTCGATTAACGCCATGTTTCCAGGCCGAGCCAGCTAGAGATGATCCCGTACTGCAACTACGGCAAATCCGAGTTCTGCTAGGTGGTCTCGTGCTTGGTGGGCGTTGAAGGCGCCAGGACCTGGCGGCAGAGGACCCAAGCCTTGAAGTTCGTGGGCAGCAAGCAGAATCAGCTTTTGATCGTATAGTCGGTGAGCGTCTCGAATGTACCATTTCTTCGACGGACCACCGACATATTCCGACTCGCGGGCCCTCAGCCAATGCCGTTTCCAGAACTGGCTTCGGCGGTTCGTACGTAACGGTTCGCCAACATCCTGGTTTCGGTTGCGGCGGCAGTCGCACGCTCAGCCATGAATTGACCGATCTGGACTACGCTTACCTTCCTCGTCGCCACGTTGACGAGAACGCCTGCCGAAAGCCCAGCTAAGAGCGCAAGGCCTGCAGGGCCGCCGACGACACCAACCTGTGCCACTGCGGCCAGCGAGGCCCCTGCGCCGATGCCGCCTTTGAGGTGACCATCAACAAACTCCGCATACTCGCCCGTTTGATGAGCCTTGTGAAAGGCTTTAGCCAGAGCGACGACCGTGACGATCAATAGCAACGGATTCGTGCTCATGGCCGCGGACACGCCCATCCCGCCAACGAGCTTTGAGAAGTCCTCCGTGTCAGCCCGGTTCCAACAAAGCGCGGTAGCCACGACGCCTATGACGCCCCCGAGCAGGTCGGCCGCATCGTAGCTGTTGAGGTCGTAGAACCAGTTCCTGGGGATGCCGAAGTTCGATTGCAGATATCCGGCCACCTGGTCATAGGTCGCCTTGTCCCAGTTTGCCAACGGGAGGCCCTTGGGTGTGGTCATGTCCCTGAACATCGCCTGAAGGAATCCCATCGCTTCCTCGACGATGGTGTCGTCGGGCGATGCATCGCGAACCGCGTTGACGGCTCCGGCGATGGTATGCCCGCCATCAAACATCCTGTGACTACCCCCGCCGATGTGGGTAGCAAGGAACTCGGCATCCATGGCCTTGTCGTAGATGGTTGCGGATCCCTTGACCATGTCCTGGAGCAACGAATTAAGGTCCGTGGACAGAGCGCTGGCCAACAGTCCCTGGGTCGTCGCCAGCAGCCCGTTCGCAAGAGGAATCGCTGATTCGACAGCCTTCCTGGATCCGGTCGTCACTCTGCCGACGGCCGCTCGGGCTGCCATCGATGACTTCTTCGGAGCAGCTTGAATCGATCCCAGGACGGATGATGCAAGGTCCTTGGCCTTGGCCAGGCGATCCTTCCGATCGTAAGCAGCGGCGCGGGGATAGCGCTTTTTCAGCGCCGCGAGTTTCGCCGAGTTCCGGGCTGCGCGGGCGCGACGTATGGCGCGAAGCCCCTCGATGCGGTACTCAGGGTCGATCGCGCGCCGGTACTCATGCCACTCCGTCTTCAGTTCTGCCAACAGAGTCTTAACTGCAGGCCGGCTACCGACCCGAAGCGGGAAGCCGCCGTGCTTGCGCCCGAGCAGGTAGTGCGTTTCGGGCCCGAAGCCGTTTGCAAGGAGCGTCGCGGGGAATTGGGTATGGGTCTTTACGAGCGGCCCGATGTGGATCTCTTTCGGTCGCTTACCGCGATTGTCCTGACCGGGAATCTCACACCATAGTACTCCGGTGTGGAAGCTGAACCCCATGAGGCATCCGCCATCCGCCGTGTCGACATTGTAGGGGATTCGCACCACGCGGATGGTGTAGCCGTCTGATGGATCAGTCCAGAGGTCGTCTTCAATTGCGACCGTCAATTTGTGCTTCTCTGTCCCATGAGGTGTCAGGTATTGTACGCTGACCCCTTCAGCTACCCCCGACGGTAGTGGTCCAGGTGATCGCCATTCTTGGGGATGCGGAACCAATTCCCTGCTGGCATCGGGGCTGAGGTCACAGCGCTTCCGCAACGGAGCAGAATCACGCGTTTCTGCTTTGCGTTGACAGGCGAACACCCGCACATTGCTCACGCAATCATAAATATTATATGATTCTTGGGCTATGGCAAGGGATACGACGAGAACGATGGCCAGACGCATGACGAATACGGCTCGTGCAATGCGCGGGGCCGTCGACGTCAGGCGCAAGCCGGCGCTTGAGATTCCTCCCGCTTCCTACCAGCCCACCAAGGCCGAACTCGAGGCCGATGCGAGCATCGACGCGACGCCGGACGAGCTGGCCCGAGCGCTCATGCGCGACGTGACGATCATAACCCGTGAGCCGTAACCAACAGTTCTTTTCCACCATTGGGTTGATGGTGGCCCTGTTCGGCGTCCTGGCAACGATTATGGTCACCGGCCACAGTTCCATAGATTCCAGGTTTGACGGTATTGAGAACGATCTACGGGAGATCCGCACTCAGCTAAACAGCGTGGACCGACGTCTGTCCAGGGTGGAAGGGCATCTGTTTGGCATCGAAGTTCAGGACGAACCGGAAGCTAAAGAGGAGTGATCGAGGTAAGATCATGGGAAAGACCCGGGCGGGATTCGAACTCGCGAAACGGGGGCTGCCACTCCCGTACCTGACCGCTCGGACACCGGGTGTCGATCGGATGCCCCCTACTCTGACGAGAGTAGGGGGTTTCCTTATACCACGATAGGCAGGCCGGTTGTTACTTTGGTATGTAATTCCCAAACAATTCGATAGTAAAACGTGATTTAGCGACTTTCGTGAGAGCCACGACTCTAACGTAACTTCTTGATTTGGCGGAGAGGGAGACCGACCATCCCCACTGACGCGAGCCGACGAATTGTCTCGTAAAGTCATATATTCTTTTTATATTTCAGTTACTTATATCGACACATAGAGTATAATCGTGTCCTCAAATGTAAGAGTTCGCTCAAGCCGGGATGGTAGCACCATCGCGGACGCACATCGGCTGGTTCAACTGTTCCGTCAGGCGCGGTTCTTTATCGATTGAGGATTCGCTTCCAGTCTCTTCGGAGGGGCCGGAGCCAGATGTCCTTTTTCGGCTTGTCGTATTGTTTGTGCCGGTCGTAGCGCCCGCGCCCCTGGGTGGTTCCGACGCGGATCCAGCCGGATGCGTGGTAGACCGCGCCGGTGTAGCGTGGCGTTTCGACGAACGTTTCGATCAATACGGGCGTGGTGCGGTAGCGCTCGGTCCAGTCCGCGGGCAAGCGCCGGCGGATCATGGCGAGTATGTGCGAGCCCAAGTTGGGGATGGCGATCCAGGGCAGGATAAGGAACCTCGGGTTGTCGAGCACCAGCGGGAGGTTTTTCTCGCGCAGTGGCGGCGTCCATCCGATGAAGCGGTCGCGCGGGGCCAGCTTCCATGCCGCGGTGGAGAAGCCGAGCAGGGCGATCGGCCGACCGTCGCGGTCGTGGACGGTGTAGCGTATCTGGGCGCCGACCAGGGTCTTGTATCCGAGATAGTGGTAGCGGGCGATGAACGCGTTCCACTGCAGGCTCTGGGGCGTGCGCCCGAGTACGGGCCGCAGGTTGAGCGGGCGCACGTCATCGAGGGCGGTCGGCGGCGGTTCCAGCGGTGCGTCGGTGTCGGGTCCGAAGGCGATGGGGCCGGGCCGGTTCTGGCCCCGCGTGGGCGGCGGCAGGACGATGAGGCCGTCGCGGTGCATGTCCAGCATCGTCACCCTGGCCATCATGTCCTTGAGCCCGCCGTCAGGCTTGAGCCAGCCGATGCGCCGGCAAAACGCCTTCGACAGCCGATGGCGGTTCAAAAGCGGCGGGCCGGCGATCAGCGCGCGCAGCAGCGCCATCTCTTCGGTCGTGAAGTCGCGCCCGTAATAGTGGCACTCGACTTGACCGGTCATTGCGGCGTCATGAGGGTGCGCTTGCGCGCCTCGTTCATCGACCAGGGCAGCCATGCGGACAGATCCGGCGGCGCCCGCCCGCCGTTGGCCGCACACGCGTCCAGCCACGCCTGAAGCCAGTGCCGGACATCGATGCCGTTTAACGCGAGCGTGCCGACGACCGAATACATCTGCGCCGTGAAGCGCGCGCCGGTCTCGCTGTCGGACCCGAAGGACAGCCGTCTTCCGATCGCCGGTCCTCTGAGCACGCGTTCGGCAAAATTATTGTCCATGGGCACTTGGGGGCGGTCGACGAACAGGCTCAATCCGTCGCGATGGTTCACCAGCGAGCGCAGCGCCTTGCCCTCGCGCGCTTGCGCCGGCAGGGTAGCCAGCTCCCGTTCGGCGCCCGCGAACAGGCCGTCGAGCGCCTCCTTGAGCGTGCCTTGCGCCGCGTCGAACGCCGGTGTCTGGCGCTTGCGACCGGGGTCGTAATCAGCCCGCCGCGCCTCGTTCAAACGGTAGATCGACGCGATCCGCTCGAGCCATCCCTGGCACCACGGCGTCAGCTGCTCCCGACCGGCCGCGCACTCGATAAAATCCCGACGCATATGCGCCCAACAGTATGCCAAAACCAGCACACCCGCGAGATCGCGGGCCAGCTTCTTATAGGCGCCATAGCGGTCGCAGACCAGCACCGTACCGGGCGCGGCATCGCCGAACAGCTTGGCCGCCGCCGCGGCGCTACGCGAGGGGTCGATGTGGAAATAGACCGCGTCCTGGCTGACCGAGGTCCACAGCCAGGCGCGGCTCGAGCGGCCCTGTCCGCGAAGCGACTGGATGCGCCAGCCCGTCTCATCGCCATGGCGCACCGCCGCCTCATTCTGGCGTTCAAGAATCGCCTCGGCGAGCGGCTCGAACAGCGGCTCGAACCGGTGCACGCTGTCGCCCAGCGTGCCCGGCGAAATCGCCAGACCCTGGTCGCGCAGCCACGCGGCGACCCGGTTCATCGGGCGCAAGCAGGCATAGCGCTCGAATAAAAACCGCGCCCACACGCTGGTCCCGTAGGGTGTGTTGACGAACAGCCGCGGCGCCGGGGGCGCCGACACTTCCTGGGGCGACGATGCGCAGGCGCAGAGCCGGCGCCACCGCGGACGATGGATCACGCGCTTGTGGGCCGCGACATCGATCTCGACGAGGGTGGAAACCTCGGCGCCATTCGCCACGTAAGGCTTGCCGCAACACGAACACACGCGCGCATCCGCCGGCGGGTGGTGTTCTTCGGTGCGCTCCTCGAGCGCGGGCCGTTGCGTGCGGCCATGTCCGGCGGCGCCGGGCTGGTGGCCGCGTCGGCGCTGCGAGCGCGGCGTCTCCTGCTTCTCGCTCTTGCGCCCGAACAGCGACTTCGACAGCACCGCCCTGGTCGCGCGAACCTTGGCAAGCTGAGCCTCCAGCGACACCGTGCGGATCTCCAACGCCCGCAGCGCCTTGCGCAGCCGCCCGACTTCCTTGCGAAGCGACACCATCGTGCTGCGCTTGCTCGACTCCACACCGGCCGCGACAAGCAACTTCGTCAGACGCGCCACTTCGGCCTGCAAGGACAAGGCGTCCCTGGCCGTGCGGCGGACCTCCTTGGTCTCCTCCACCGCCGCCTTCAGCTTCTCCCGGCAGGCGTCGAGCTGCCACTTCAGCCAGCCCGATCGAGAACGCGCGTCCACATCCGACCAGCGAAGCTGTTCAGCGCGGGCCCGCTCCCGCTCGAATAGCAACCGCCAATCCAACTCCCCGCGCAACTGCGTCTCAGAGGGCGCGGACCACCGGCCATCGGGCCTCTCGACTAACGTGATATCCGCCCCAACTGCGTCGTCGAGAATCGTCATGCCGGTACGATACCGCAAGACGAGCTGCGTTACCAGTCCCTTGCCAGGCGCCTCTCATCAGCCCATATCGATCCCCTCGCCATCTACTCATCCCGGCTTGAGCGAATGCTTACCCTCAAATTTGCACCAGTCGACTGCAAAAAGGTACAACCAAGGGTACAACCATGAAGCGATCGAATGTCCTTAACGCCCGGTTCGTTGATACCGTGAATCGATCTGCCCGCTACGGTGTGACGAGCACCTCGATGAAGACCAGCGCTTCCTGCGGTCGCGCCTGGTAAGCGTCTTCCAATACAAGGAAAAGGTCGGAACAGCGGATGATGGATGGCCGTATGGCAATGCTTTCAAAAGCAGCATTTGAACAATCGAGCGCTGTACAATAGATCTCAGGATCAGCTTGCCTTTGCTACGGCTGCAAAGATGTAGCGGGAAATCAAGCGCCAACAGGGCAAAATGGAAGTTGCCTGGTCAAAACCATGTCCCGATTCCCTCAGCATTTGACCGATATCCCCACGAGCGCGAGCATCGCATTTGCAGCCGCCGCGTTCGGCGCACTCGTTGGAAACCTAACTGAAGGGCTTCCCCGTTGGGCGATATCCGGAATTCTGGTAGTAGGTGTATTGGCCAGCGCAGTCGCGCTGATTCGTCAGATTACACTGAGGAAACGAGGTCGGTCGAATCGCGTAGTGTCACGGGAAGAACGTGCCTTTCGCGACCGCTGGTACACGGTCAATCGGGACGAAGTTGGGCAGCACACGGCTGCTATTCAGCAGGCCGCGTTATTGAAGTGGAACGCAAAGAACCCGCATTGGGACGACATTGTCAGTTGGGTTCGCAAAGGCGCACCGGATCCGATATCCGGCACGAGCCTATTGGACCCTCTCGTATGGGACGACCCTCAACCCGAGGACTTGGCCGCGCGGCTGGTTGTCGAAGGAGTTTTCAGAGGCGTTGAGTAGGGCCGCCTTTCAAGAGGACCGTTGCGGAGGTCGCGATTAGTCCCTGGCACGCGAATGTACGAGTACTCACGAAGCGGCTGCCGGTTGATGGGCTGGGTGTTCAGAGTCGTGCCATTGATCTTAGAGAAGCGGATACCTGAAGTTCATGGGCGGGTGGATGGCGTACTCGGCGGAACTGTGGGTGAGCTGTAGCCCGGCCTGAGACGCAAAGAGGAGAAAGGGGAACCGCAATTGTGGCTGCACATGGAGGAGCGCGAAGCGGAAACGGGCAAAATGTCTGTCTGCCTGGTGAGTGAGGGGACAATAGTTTTCGCATCCTACGGGGGCGAGAAGAATGTGACGCGCACAAGCTCCGAACACAAACCTGGCTGAGGCAGGAAACTGTACGCGATGGCTGCAATCTTGAGTTCCGTCTGGGAATGACTTGGCACCTGATCGTCCGATGGTTAGGCAGTGGTTAAGCCGGGGTCTGGCTAGGGCAGAGTTCTGATTGACAGTCAGGAAGCGGGGATCGATCACCCACTTGAGACTCGCAGATCGATGGAGGCGGCAATCAACTTGTTAATCGCTTGGATGAAAAAAGTAGGAATTCGCACGGCGGGTCACGAAGAAACTTCTGTATTCCGCAGGGTGATTAATTTAGTGAAGGTAGCTAAGGAGGCACTATGACGAACGGGCCAACAGCTTTCGTTTCGTACTCATGGGACGACGACGAGCACAGAAATTGGGTTCAAGACTGTGTCAAACGTCTTCGTGAAGATGGTGTCAGTGCGTCTTTGGATGAGTGGTCAACGGCACCGGGAGACCAACTCCCGATGTTCATGGAACGTAACTACTCGCCCCCTTGCTCGTAGATCTCCCCGGAGAGAGCGATTTGGATGGCGACGAGTGGATTGTATCCGCGGTATCCCATGGTTTGCAGGTAGCTTGAGATTCGGCAGTAGGCTTGGGCATATCGCTCGGTTCTGAAGCAGCCGGACACTTTCTGTTTGACCTTGCTCATTCGAAGGTCGCGCTCTGCCCGGTTGTTTGTGAAGGGGACGGCGGACTCCTTGGCGAACAGCAAGACCGCCTGTTCGTGCTTCTTCAACCGTTCCCAGAGGTTGTGGGCATCGGATTTGGCGATGCGCCCGCGTTGGCCCTTGGCTCGGGTGGGGATGGGCGGTAGCTCCTTGCCACCACGCGTCAGGATGTTGCGGTAACGTTTCTGCAGGTTTCGGTATTCCTTTTCGGCCAACCGCTTGTCGTCGCTGGCCGAGACCTTGGCGCAGGTTTCCTTGAGCGCACGTTTCATGTTCCTGGCCCAGGCGTATTGATTGGAGTCGACGACGAACTGCAATTCCCGCAACGGATGCGAGCCGCATAGCGCATGGCCGCAATGGCCGTAGGACAGGTACGACGCCCAGCAGTCGTGTACCACGACACCGCCATAGCGTGGGATGATGCCGATGGCGTCGATGGCCTCGCAGCCGCGTTTGCGGTGCAGGCGTTTGACGGTGATGTCGCCGCCCGAATAGACATGGATCCAGTGGTTCCTCCGGTCCACCCGCAACGAGGTCTCATCGGCGTTCAGGGCCGGCATGCGGAGCAGTTCGTCGATGGCTTGTGCCTCCCAACGTTCCAGCGCCGCATGCAATCGGATCACGAACTTCAGGATCGTTGCGGGCGAGATGGCCACGTCGATCAGCGTCTCGACCGACTTGCGCACCCGCTCGAGCGGGACCATCTGGGCGATCAGCAGATTCATCATGTAGGCCTTGATGCCATTGCCGTACTGCAGGGGGCCGGGCATGTCCGCCGGGAATCGTCCCGTCGTGCGCCGGCGGCACCGGGGGCAATCCTTGATGTCCGCGTCGACGTGATGGACGACCTTCTCGAACAGGATGTCGATCCGCGTGCGTCGTTGCCTGGACTGCGATGGGGTATCGCCGAGGTCGGCACCGCAGGTCGCGCAGGCATCGACCGCCGCCACCTCGGTGGTGGTCACGGTTCGGCTGTGGCGCGACCGCGCATCGTTTTGTTTCGTGCCCTTGCCCTTGGCGCCGGGCCGGGTCGCCGCGCTGTCGTCCTTGTCTGTTTGCGAGGGCGGAAGACTCGAATTGCGGCTGCCCTTGCGGGTGGTCTTCTCCATGAAGATCGCCATCGGCACCTCGAACAGCATCGACAGGGCGTTGAACAGCGCGCGGGTTTCCGCCGACATTCCGCCCGCCGCGGACAGTTGCCCGAACTGCGCCTTCAGGCGCTCGAACTCCTCGCGCAGCGATGGCCGGTTCACCGTGGCCATGGCCGCCGCTCAGCCGTCCTCGGCCTCGACCGCCATCATCGCCGCCAGCACCGCCAAGGCGTTCCGCCCGGGGCATCGCCGCGTAGCGCTTGCCCCAACCCGCCGCCTTGCGCTTGACGGTCTGGCGGTGGGTGAAGTTTCGGCCCGCGCGGCTGGCCCAGTGCACCCGGTCCGGGACGAAGTTGAACCACAGCTTCTCGGTGCGCACCCCGCCCTGATTCATGACCTGCAACTCCAGGCTGCGCCAGCCGTCGAGCAGCCCGTCGTACAGCGCCGAGGGATAGCCGGACAGCATGACTTGGCAGGGCAGGGTCTTGAGCAACTCCACCAGCTCGACGTGATCGGCCTCCCCGTAATCGAAGCGATAGCGACGTCCCGAGGTGCGGGTGCGCATCAGGTAGGGTGGGTCGCTGTAGACCAGCTCCGAGCCCCGATAGTCGTACTCGGACAGAAACCGGTGCGCGCAGCCGTGAATGCGTTGTACGGGGTAGCCGCACTCGAACTTCGCCAGAGCCCGCCCATCGAGGTCGATGCCGATGTTGTGCAGCGCCGCCGGCTTGCGCTTCATGATCGCGCCGCCGCCGAGGTGCGTTTCGATATAAGTGGCGTGCGGCGGCATCATGGCGATGAGGGGTTGACACAGTCCCGTCGTCGCCTTCGATCCGAAATAGCCCACTCGCCGTGCTCCCGTCGCGTGTGTGGAAGCCGAACCATAGCGTTGCGGCGCTATTCTGTCAAGAACAACTACACCGCCGTTTGCATCTCTTGGCGCGGGACGTCCTTCCGGTTATGCGTTCCGGAGAATGTCGCTGGAGAGGGGGGGTGAGTAGTTACCATGGAACAAGCCATACGGAGCAATGATTTCGTCATAATTGTGTGTACGCCGAGGTACAAAACTCGATCTGACGATCGGAAAGGGGGAGTGGGTTACGAAGGCGACATAATGACTGCAGAGGTGATGGCCGAGAAAAACCATCGCAAGTTTATTCCTATATTGCGTCGGGGGAGTTGGCGCACTGCTGCGCCGTCCTGGGTACGAGGTAAGCGGTTCGTTGATCTTCGAGACGGGGACGGATACGAAAACGCGTATTTGGAACTTGTAAGAGCGCTGCATCGCGAGTCCGAGCAGGGGCCACCGGTGCGGAAACGCCGGATACGTGTTCCTTCAAGAAACCGGCAATCGAAGGAACAAGAGAATCAGCGTTCACGTGTTGAAGAATTTGTGGACATAGATATTGTTGAGGTTATCGAAGAAGGAATCTCGGTGCCCAGCAATGACGGATCGGCCGGCAGCGCCCTGTACTCAATACCCTTTCGTTTATCGCGTCAGCCGCCTGCAGGGTGGGCGGAAATGTGTATTCAGAAATGGGATCGTCCATCCACTTGGACAACCATGCACAGGCCAGGTATCGCAAGGATCGAAGGGGATGTCTTAATTCTGGATGGGACGACTATCGATGAGGTTGAGAAGTATCACAGGTCGGTCATGATATCGGCGGTCGCAGCGGCAAATGAATTTTTCAGAGTGAAGTTGAGGCAACGACAAGAAGCAATCGAACGACAGAGGGAGTCAGTAGAGGAGCACAGGCGGCACGTGAGTGGCGTTGCCAGCAAAATCAAATTTGACAAATCCTAGGCGAAGCTAAGGCGCGGTGCCTGGATGGGTGTTGCTCTGTAGGTTAGTCATCGGTTGGATGTGGGTGCTCTGTGGTCGAGAATCGTGTTGGTTGGGAGCGGCCACGCCGTTGGCGAAAAGCCGGATGAATGATGGACTTAATTGTGAAACAGCAGGATCTATTGCAGCGTCTGGTCGAAAACGCGATGGACTTCCTATCTCAATCTATCCGTGAATTCGATGAGCAACCGAAATACTCGGTCATTCATTTTCACGCTGCCGTTGAGCTCTTTCTGAAGGCACGGCTCTTTGCTGAGCACTGGTCACTAGTTGTTTCGAGACGCAAGGATGCCGTTTGGAATGATTTCGTGACGGGCGACTTCATATCCGTTTCGCTTGATGAAGCTGCGAGCAAGCTGGACAAGGTGGTGCGGACCGGATTGACCAAGCAGGAGTTGGAGACCTTTCGAGGACTGACAAAGCATCGGAACAAGATGGTGCACTTCTTTCATGAGGGAGTGACCGCAGCGGAAAACGACGAGTTGAGGAGCGTGATTGCCAAGGAGCAGCTGACCGCGTGGTACTTGCTACATAAGCTTCTAACCACCAAGTGGTCTGAGGAGTTTAGTGCCTGGACCGGTAGACTCAGTGAAATTGACAAAAAATTGCGCAGGCTGCACGAGTTTCTGCAGGTGGTATTCGACCAAGTGAGGGTCGAGATTAGGAAGCGGAAAGATAGAGGGGCAGCATTCGCGGATTGTCCTTCATGTGGCTTCCCGTCCCAAGAACATTTGGGCGAGATGGATGTGCTCTACGAGGCGGAATGTCTTGTGTGTGGTCTCACCGACAGGTGCCTAGTGATCGAATGCCCCGCGTGTGGCGCTTCTGTGCAGTTCGCAAATGAGGGTTTCGGGGAGTGTGGAAATTGCGAAAAACGGTTTGAGCCGAAGGATGTCGCAGACGCACTGACTGATGAACGCGCAACGTACATTGCGGTCAAGGAGGGGGACGATTCGTGGGATCCGGGTAACTGCAGCGACTGCGATGGTTTCCACACGGTGGTGCGCCTGAGTGAAGATGGCGATAGTTGGATGTGCGCGGCGTGTTTCGGGGACTTTGATTCCATGGCGTCTTGCGGCTGGTGCAATCAGCTGAATACGGGTGATATGGAGGACAGCTTTTGGGCTGGTTGCAGCGTCTGCGACGGAAGGTCGGGACGGGATAGAGACTGAGACGACTAATGTCTTTCCTGCGAGATGGGCCATGACGCTTCGGTTCTCGAACGATGGTCCGGAATTTCCCGGTAAGCTTATCGATTCCCTCCTTGCCGGTGAGGTGGTTTTCCTCTGCGGAACTGGGGTGAGCGCGCCACAAATGCCCGAATTTGCGTCGCTGGTCGACCGCACGTACGAGTCTCTGGCTGTGCAAAAAACAGACTCGGAGAAACGTGCTTATGAACAAGAACGCTACGAGGAGGTGCTGGGGTCGCTCAGCCGAAGACTGGCAGATCCAAACGCGGTGACGAGTGCCGTCTCAGCGTTACTCGCAGTTCCTGGCGATCCCAACCTCGGTCAGCATCGCACCATCCTTCGGCTGTCGCGCGATCTGGATAACAGGCTCACGGTAGTCACTACGAATTTCGACACGCTTCTCGAACGCGCTTCGGCCGAGCTTGTACCGGACATCCCGCCTGCGGATATGAGCTTCGCGGGCCAGGCGGTGCCGGCTCCAGGCGGTCCGGCTTTCTCTGGAGTTGTGCACATGCACGGGCGTCTCGAAGATCAGATGATTGGCCTCGAAGAGACCCCGTTGGTGCTCACGAGCGCTGACTACGGTGATGCGTACATGCGCTCCGGATGGGCTTCGCGCTTTCTCTTTGATCTGGCGCGTTGCAAAACCATTGTTCTCGTCGGATACAGCGCAAATGACGCGCCGGTTCGTTACTTCCTAAATGTGCTTGAAGCGGACCGTGCCCGATTCCCCGATCTAAAGCCCGTGTACGCGTTGGATGGGTACGAGGCTGATTCAAAGGACGCCGCGAAGGCTTGGGGGACACTCGCCGTTACGCCTTTGCCCTATTGCAAGCTTAACGCCGAGACTGACCTACCTGACCACTTACCACTATGGCGCGATCTGGAAGCGCTGGCTGATTTCGTAGAACGGCCGAAACGCTCACGTCAGGAACGGGCGCGTGCAATTCTGGAGAATCCTTTCGGGCAAGCCGGCACCGGTGTCCGTCAGGAACTGGCTTGGCTCTTCGGTCGACGCCGCGACCTCTGGTCTGTCGTGCTGGATGGCGTTACCGATCCGGCATGGTTGGATTTCTTCCAGGACGAGAAACTATGGTCGCCCAAAGAAGGCGCATGGGTTATTGCCGCCTGGGTGGCGAGAGATTTCGAAGATCGCGACCGGCTCCGGTGCGCTTGTGAATGGCAGCGCCGTCTGGGCCGAGCACTAACCCAAAAGATCGAGCAGCGCTTACGTCAAGCGGAAGGTCTAACAGAAGGGTGGACTCGCATCTGGAGGATTTTCTGCCTGGCAGGACCCCTCCAGAGCCCCGACCCGGATTACTACCGGATTCGCCAACGAATCGAGAGTGGTGTGATTCTCGACAGTGACCTGTATGCAGCGGTTAACTTGCTCACGCCGACCCTGGACTTGAACGCGAGGCTTGTTCCGGATCATCTTGAGGAAGACGACGGTCAGGCGACCCAGAAGCTCAGCGAAATTGTATGGGCACGCATGGCCATCTCCGATCAATCTGCCGCCACGGAATTGGTGGATCTCTTACGCACGTTGCCTGATCGCGCCTTTCGGATACTTGAAATGGCTACGCAGGAACTGCAATCCGCCCTGGAACTCGAGGTCGATCTCGAGATGATCACGGAAGAGTATGACCGCAACGATTCCGCAGTACCGTCTATAGAGAATCATGCCCAGAACCAGTACTGCGAAGGCGTGAATTTTCTTGTTCGAGTCATCGTAGGATCCCTGTCCCAAGTGCCTGAATCGAACCTTGGTGACGCCAGGCGGGTAGTGTCTGGCTGGCAGCGCCTTCCCGGACGTACAGGTATTCGCCTTGGCTTCCATGCAATGCGAAATCCCGACATATTCGATGCCGACGACGCGATGTCGGCCTTGCTGTCAGTTTCCGAATGGGACTTTTGGGCAATCCGCCGAGAGATCGCGCTCCTGCTGAGGGATCGCGCGAGCACGGCTTCTGCCGAGCTCGTCGGCCAAGTGGAAACGCGAATACTTGGCACTGCAGATTCCCATTACGATGGCTACCCCATGACGCTAGGCGAAGCTGATTGGCGGCCGCACGCGCGCGATGCGGCCGTCTGGCTTCGTCTTCACATGTTGCAGGAAGCTGGCGTCCTGTCCGATGACGGCGCCACGGAACTCACTGCAATCAACGAACGGCGAGACTACTTGAACCGACCGGTCGAAGATCGCGATTTCTTCGGTTCGTACAGTTCCGGTGTTCGCCGAATCGTCGGCGATTCCACAAAGATCATAGAAGCCCCCGTAGACGATCGCCTACGCGTCGCGCATGAACTCGTTCAAGGCCCCGCTCGTGAACTGCAACAGGGCTGGTCTGAGTATTGCCGATCAGACCCTCAAGGAGCGTTCGACTCGCTCACTCACGGCGAACTCACGGCTGAAAACGCCGTGTTATGGAACGAGTTTCTAGCCGGACTGGCGTTCGGCGACGAACAGAGCATCATGGTCCGCCATGATTTGGCGGTTCAGGCTTTAGGACACTTGGCCGAAATTGATACCGTTGTCCTGTTGCCAATGGTTTCGTCACTATGCGACGTAATCCGTTTCGGACCTCGAGATCGTATGGTTGGCGTCGACGCTTGGCTTGACCGACTCTGGGATGCCATGTCCTCGCAGCCGGAGGAACGGACCGATTTTACTTTTGACTCACCCAACGACCCGTACGAGCACGCGATCAATTCCCCGGCAGGCAGACTGGCAGAGTCTGTGTTGCTCGAGATAGGTACGCGGCGAAACGACGGACATGACCTCACAGCAAATCAACAGGGACTTCTCAGGCGCATTTGCGATAATGACGGCACATGCGGTCTGCTTGGGCGCGCCGTATTCGCGCGTGATGTCGCTTTCCTACTATCCGTAGATCGTACCTTTGCCGAAGAAACACTTCGGCCGTATATGGATTCCACGGACTCCGAAGGAGCGGCATTGAGGTCCGTGATGTTGACATATGGATCGATCACACGCGAGGTGTCCCAAGTATTCACGGACGCAATCAAGAAGGGAATCGTTGAACCTCTCTCAAGCGAATACCATGCCTCCGCAGCAGGCGCGAACATACTCCGACCCGCATTGGCGGCTATTGCTGGTGACGAGGAAGCGGAGTGGGGCCTGTCTGCAGAGGATGTTTCTCAGCTATTGCGTTGCGCTCCCCAGGCTATTCGAAGCGGGGCGTTGGGCGTACTGTCACAGTGGCTACGTCGCTACGAAGCAGGTGTGGAGACGGGTTGGGATGAGATGGTTGCTCCATTTTTTGAAAGTATTTGGCCAAAGGAAAGCGAATTTCGCGATGCGTCACACACCCTGCATCTTATTGACCTTGTAGTCGGTTCTGGTGACGAATTTCCGTCAGCACTGGACATGCTTCGGCCATACATTTCTCCATATGATCAAGGGCACGGAAGTCTTCACAGTATCGATTCATCGGACGCACCCCAACGATTTCCACAAGAAACATTGGACTTGCTCTGGTTGGTTTGCGGCCCAAAGAGTCGCGCAAGCTTCTACGAGCTGCCTGCGATCATCGACAAATTGATTGACAATGACCTGGACATCGAAACCGATCGCCGTTTGCAGTGGCTCGATCAGCACGCCGAACGACTCTACTGATTTGTGACGGACAGTCGATCGACGTCTGAAATGACAGGTACTGGTCCATTCCTGTTGGATGAAATCATCGATCGGGTCCTCCCTGAATCGATAGACTCTGCCTTCAAGTTCCCATCCCCTAATGCTTGAAGCGCATCGACTCTTGCGGAGGCTCAATCTCTTGGGAGGATGGAGCAATGATACCCTCGGCATTGAGCTTGAACTGGAAGTACGGGAGAAGGCCGTGGGTAAGCGTCGTAGCGCGCGTGCTTACGTACCGGCGTCCAATGGCACGAGTTTGTGTTGGACGCTCAGCAGTCGCGGCCAAGTTCGCGAAGCTGCCGATATCTGCGTAGCACCTCAGCCTCTTTTTGTTTTGACACGATGGCTATTCCAACGGGCGCGAGCGTTATCCTCGCCAGTTTCAAATGCTGAATAGAGAAGGGGATTCCGATTATGGTCAAGAACGTGAGCACGGCGGCGAACAAGTGGCCTAGTGCGAGCCACCATCCTGCAAGTACGATCCAAATGATGTTTCCTAGGACCCCCAGGCTCCCTGTGCCAAGGTCATTCTCACCCGTGAGTTCTCTGCGCGATATTGGTACGCGACCAAACGGAAAGAAAGTGAACTTGGAGATGACGAAACATGATCTGGCCCAAGGAATACCGATCAGCGTCAGACACATGATAAGGCCAGCGACCGCCCAACCGAAGCCCAAGATAATTCCGCCGAAGATGAGCCAGATTATATTCCCTATTATGGTCATGAGATTCCTTCTCCGATGGGTGATCAAGGCGGTAGGAACGACCGAACTTGGTCGTTGTCGTGATTGTTTTCTGGCGAGTTAGCATACAAGGGAACTCCTTTGGCGAATAGATCGGCAAAGAATCAATTCATGGGGTGGCGCGCTCGGTTGACCGGGCGGCTTGGATCGGTGACGTTCGTCTTTGACGACGGCACGATCCGGACGCTGCCGGGTCCCGATCCTGAGGAGAACAGCGGAGAGGAGGCGTTGGGGTGGATTTCCGACGAGCGGGCGATTCCGTGGGTCGGCGGGGACCGAAAGTCGAACGCCGTCGCGTTTCTGTCCCAGAGGATTGGCGTACAGGCCGTAGGCGCCGCCGGCGCCCGAGCACGCCGGTTCGAGATTCGTCCGATGGCGCGGTGCTGGCCGATCAGGCGCGTCAACTGCGGCCGGGACAACCCCGTCACCTTGCCCAGATAACGGTTCACCAGACCCTTGTCCGCCTTGCCCAAGCGGTGATAGTTAAGCCGCACTAAGGTGCCGCGCACCAGCGCGTACACCCCTTCGCGATCGGTGTCGGAAAAGTCCACCGACTCGCTGCCGTCGAAAAAAACCCGAACCTGGTCCAGGGTCCGAACCCGTTGCGTCTTGAGCGTCACGATCATCCTCCGATGATCCGGGACGCCAACCTACAGGTTCATGTCTCGTTGGATTGACGCCCCCGTTCAGGCTTGTCTGTTAAAACTCCGACTTGTCGGTTAAAACTCCGATTAGTGGGTCCTTGGAAAGGCCCACCCCCTGACACCCAGTTCCGGGCGTCGGGGGTGGCGGTGGTCGGACCGTTTCAGGCTGGGTCATCAATGGCCGCAAATGAGTTGGGTCGCCACCGTCTTTCCGCACGTCCTGAATGGATACAAGGGCATCGAGGCCCGCAAGACAAGCACAGGAGCAGGAAAGCATGAACGATCATACCCCCAATACCGTCGGCGTGGATATCTCCAAGGCGCACCTGGACGCGCACCGACTCCGTTCCGCGGAGGCGGCGCGGTTCGCCAACGATCCGGCCGGGATCGAGGCGCTGGCGGCGTGGATCGGCGCGTCGGCGAGCCGCGTGGTGTACGAGTCCACCGGGCCGTGGCACCGGGCGTTGGAGGAGACGCTGGCCGGGAGGCTGCCGCTGTCGCGCGTGAACGCGATGCGCGCCCGGCGCTTCGCGCAGGCGATGGGCCATCAGGTCAAGACGGACGCGGTCGACGCCCGGGCGCTGGCCCGGATGGGGGCGGCGTTCGAGTTGCGGCGCATCGAGGTACGGTCGCCGGTGCGGCGCGATCTCGACGAACTGCACACGGCGCGTGACGCCCTGGTGAAGGACCGCACGGCGGCGCTGAACCGGCAAAAGCACGTGCGCCACCCGCTGCTGAAGCGGCAGCTGAAAAACCGGCTGGAGCAGAACCGCCGGCAAATCAAGATCTTGGACGAGGAGATCGCCAAGCCGATCGACGACGACAAGGAGTTGTCGAGGCAATCCGAGGTACTGGCGTCGATTCCGGGCATTGCCCAGGTGACCGCAGCCGGCCTGCTCTCGGAGATGCCCGAACTCGGCCGCATCGACGGCAACACGGCGGACCCGGCCACGGTGGGCGTACAAATCGACAAGCTGCGCAAACGCTTCGGGCTGGATCGGGTGGTGTTGGTGGGGGACCGCGGCATGCTGACCGAGGCGCGCATCCGCCAGGAGGTTGAGCCGGCGGGTCTGGATTGGATCAGCGCACTACGCGGGCCAGCGGTCCGTTCGTTGGTGGAATCGGGCGCGGTGCAACTGTCGTTGTTCGATCGCAAGGATCTGGTGGAGATCCGCAGCACGGACTATCCCGGCGAACGGCTGATGGTGTGCCGCAATCCGCTCTTGGCCGCCGAGCGGGCGCGCAAGCGCGAGGACCTGCTCCAGGCGACCGAGGCGGTGCTCGATCCCATCGTCGCCGCCACCCGGCGCGACAAATATCGGCTCAAGGGCCAGGACCGGATTGGCCTGCGGGTGGGTAAGGTCATCGGCAAATACAAGATGGCCAAGCACTTCGATTGCACGATCGCCAAAGCGTCGTTCAGCTACCGGCGCAAAGCCGAGTCCATCGCCGCCGAGGCCGCCCTGGACGGCCTCTACATCGTGCGCACCAGCCTGCCAGAGACCGAACTCAATGCCGAACAGACCGTACTCGCCTACAAGAGCCTGAGCGCGGTCGAGCGCGCCTTCAGAAGCTTCAAGACCGTCGATCTGAAAGTGCGGCCCATCTATCACTACACCGCCACTCGGGTGCGCGCTCATGTGTTCTTGTGCATGCTCGCCTACTACGTCGAGTGGCACATGCGCCAACAACTCAAACCCTTGCTCTTCGACGACGAAGAGCCGGCGGTCGCCCAAGCCCAACGCACCTCCGTGGTGGCCCCGGCCCAGGTCTCGCCATCCGCCAAGAACAAAGCCAGGCGCAAACGCACAGCCGATGGCCGACCGGTACACAGCTTCCGATCGCTGCTCGGGCACTTGGCCACCATCACCAAGAACCGCGTCGTCGCCCAGGTGCCTGGCGCTGAACCCTTCGAGGTCATCACCCGACCGACGGCACACCAGAACGAAGCCTTCAAATTACTCGGGGTGCGCCTGAAACGTACCCAGTAACGCCTCCCCCATATTTTTCTTTTGTAATGTAAAACAATAGGTTGGATCGAGAAGCCCTTGGAAGTTCAGATTAGAACGGGAGCGGTTCTTTTGCACGTCATAGTGGTCTCCGTGACTATAGAGACCGAAGCGATGGAGAGGCGCTTCGTATCTCGATGCAAAATATACTACACGGAGTAGCATACGACTCGAGAAGCGGCTCGCACAGGTCACGGACCCCTCATTCCGAAGCCACGGGCCTCAGGCCCGCCGACTCGATAACTGTGGCCACGGCGTCCGAGGACAGAAACTCAATCAGTCTCTGTGCATCATCCGGATTCGCAGCCAGTTCCATGATCCCTGTAGAGAACATCGACACCTGTTGCAATTCATCGGGTATCGGCCCAAGTATGTTGAACGCGGCAGTAAACCCGCCGGACGTAATCACCTTGAGCTGGCGCGGTTCCTCGACCGCCGCTGCGTGTTCAAGCGACTCCGTGGAGGGTGCCTGGCACCCAAAAACCATCGAAGCCAGGGAGATTATCGCGATCAACTTTCTCATTGGGATCCTCCCGGTTCGGGATTATTGATCGGCTTGAATTTGGTCGCTTCATCGTGATTTTGCTAACGCGTGCGGTGCGGCCTTTATTGATCACGATCGTACGAATCCAAGCAGTACCAATTTGCGATGGAAACGTACCGCGATTTCGTCGGGCTCGTAGGTTTCGTTTTCTATCCAGAAGCGACAATCATCGAGAAGTTGGCGCAGTTCAGTCGTTATCCGGTAGGCATCAACGCCGATATTTTTTCCGCTTGTTCTATACTGGCCCGCCCAGCGCCAGACGTTACCGTACATTCTTTTGTGCCAGTTACTGAGGAATCGCTCGTCCAGCACATCCCGCTTGCGCGCAAATGCCCAGCTCTGGGCTTCGACAATGTTAGCCTGTTCGGCCTCGTTGAGTTCACTTCGCAGCGTGATATAGGACGGTATCAATCCCTCCCGCTCTTCCTCAGTGAGGGGAGTTCCCATGTCGTCCCGTGGTCCGAGCGGGTCGTTCATCCAGTCTCCCATAACGCCGAGCCCGGCTGATCGAGCAGCTTTCGCACGAGTCGTTCCAGATGCTCCCGCTCGTGAGCTTCATCGACGCGCTGATCTTCCAGTGCCATGCTATGACTGACGGAGCGTAGGCGCTTGCGCGCGAGCTCACGGGCCCGTTCCTCGACCAAAATCCCAAGGGGCTTTCGCGGAACCAGGGCATAGACCAGCCGGCAGTCGAGCGCGCGCGCCGCCCGCTCCAGCGACTGCAGCCTGATTTTATTGGACGCTTCGGCCTTCTCGAGCCCAAGTGCACTGGGTTGGCTGACACCGAGCCGCTTGCCGAGTTGCGCTGTGGTCATGCCGAGCGCTTCACGGATCGCCCTGATCCAGCCGCGCGGCGGACGTGCCAGGCCAGTGGAATTCTGGAGTATCGTCAGACGGTTATCGAGTTGTGTGCGGGCCGAAGCCCTTTGCTGTGCGCGCATTTTATAGTCCATCGCCTATATTCTACTGTGTAAACTATAGGCGATACCTTATCTTTGATCAATATAAAAATAGTTTATAAATTATTAAAAATTTATTGTATATAGGTTAAATCCTATAAATTAACTTCCCAGAGACGCAGTAGATGCACCAGCCGAATGACCGTTTCGCCCGCGGGGGCACCAGTGCGAATGACGTTAGATCACTGCCCTGTCAAAACGGCGGCGGCGTCCCTGTCAAGCACCGTCTTCCCACTCCGCTACGCAGTCCCAGACATGCAGCTCTACTCCGGGTATCCATTGTCGCGGCATCTCGAGCGTCACGGGCTCGGTGAACATGACCGGGTCCGTGATGGTGAAGGTGTAGTCCAACCATTCCCCGTCGTCCCGGGTCGAGAAGCGCTCCACATACGTCGCCTGATCTGACTGCGGGGTCTTGCCCTCGTCGAACGTGGGGTGATTGACATGACTCGTGTTCACGATCAGGTCGTCTCCCTCCCAGTGGCCCACAGAGTAGCCGACATTCGAATAAGTCGGCTCAGGGGCGGTCTCGGGATTCATGTAGATGTGGCGATGGGTGTTGTACTGCTCGACCCAGATGTGGATTTGATCGCCCTGATCCTCGATCAGGACCCTGGAACGCTCGAACATGGCCGTAGGCATTCCGGTCCGGCACTGGAGTTCGAGGGCTTCCGACTCGTCCTGAGGCATTGTTGCGGCGATCTCGCGCCCCCGTTCCGTGAGATAGGGCTGGTACTCGGACGTCCGCGGCTGTGGCGCTTGCCGAATGCTCCACGTGCGGAAGATACCGTTCGCCGTGCGCCTGGCTTCCGCGACCCTTTCCGGATCGGGTTCCAGGTTCCCGAAGGTCATCGGCTCGTTCGCCCAGCGAACCGATGCGCCAGCCATCCCGCCTACATGCTCCAGGCCGTTGGGCAACAACAGGTTGCTCAGGCCCAGGGCTCTCGGGTTTCGCCTCGAGACGAATCCCGCCGCCCTCACGAAGTCTCCAACCTGCAGAAATTCCTCCGAAGTGACGCCGGCGCGAATAAAGCTGACCGGGCTGGGGCTAAGTTCGAGCTCCCAGATCTCGCCGTCGGCATCCTCCATCCGGTAGCGTATGTGCGGAGCACGCCAGAAAATCTCGCTGATTACGCCCTCGACCTCGACGGGCTCGTCCGGATTCTCGACCAGATACAGTGCGGTGTTGATGACGCCGCCGTGGTGCGCGTTGACCCCCGCCACAATGAATACGCCGACGACGGCCGACACTACGAAACTACATCTCTTTAGAATCGACATCACGATGTCCTCCTGTTCACATAGGTCTCCTGCTCATACTGGTTATCGCGGTAGTTGGAAATCGATGCCGTGACGATCGAGAATCATCTGTCCGAACTCGACCCATTGATCCTGGGGTTCCCAGACAGCGGCGACGGCCTCGTACGCTTGTTCCGGGGGGATTCCCCGGTGAACGGTGCGATACAGAAAAGTAAACATCGAAGCCCGGTAGTTGAGCATGCAGTGGATCAGGACCTGTCTGTCCTGCGATTGATTGAGTACACCGCTGAAAAAATCGAAGTCGGCAAAGGCAGGAGCGCGCCAATCAACTGGAATATTCACATAGGCGGTTCCAGTCTCCGCCACTAGCTGACCCTCCGTCGGGACCGCATTGGGGCTGGTGGGCGGCGCGAGATTGATCACCAGTTCGAACCCCCGGTCCGCCAGGGCGCTTAGCTGCGCGCTGTCCGGCTGCCCGGAGGTGTGCAGCCGCTCGCTTGCGATCACGTAGTTGAGCACCGGCGGGTCCGTTTGGGCGAGACCTGCCGAAGCGAAGCCGGCGCAGGCGGCGAGCGCGCCGTACGCGAATGCCTTGATCGAACGAATACCCATATCGCGCTCTCGCTGGCCAAGTTTGGGACGGACGCCCATTATTGATTGAGCGCCGCGGCCAGACAAGCGGGCGGGACTGAGCCGGACGCGAAAAACGATTATGATTCGCGCGGGAAGCCGCAAGAAAGCACTTGGGACAAAATATGAAATTGCCTGCAAACCACAACCGGAAGTTCTTCTTGAATGGGTTCAACCGGAATCTCGCGTTCGGCGTGATGCTTGGAGCGACGGGCGCGGCCGCCGCGCAAGAGCCGACGGAGGTTCCGCGCATCAATCCGGCACCGGCGTTCTCCGGTGAGCGGTTGGCATCCCTCCCCAGAGAGGACTGGATCACCAATGGCGGCAACGTCTACAACCAGCGGTTTTCTCCCCTGGACGAAATCGATCACAGCAACGTATTGCAGCTTCGATGAGTCTGGCGGGCAAGACTGAACGGCTCAGGCGTGGACAATATTTACTCCGGAGAGGCGCAACCTCTGGTCTATGACGGCGTTGTGTACATCGTTACCGGGGCTGACGATGTCTTCGCTGTCGACGTGGACAGGGGCCGGTTGTTGTGGACCTACGAGGCGAACCTCGATCCGGCCATCGATATCGTCTGTTGTGGATGGACGAGCCGGGGCGTCGGTCTGGGCGAGGGCAAGGTATTCTCGGGGCAACTCGACGGCAAGTTGGTTGCCCTCGACCAGCAGACCGGGGAGGTGCTCTGGTCAACGCAGGCCGAACGCTGGGAGGAGGGGTTCAGCATCACCAGCGCGCCGTTGTACCACGACGGCCTGGTGATCACCGGATTCGCAGGCGCGGAATACGGGGTGCGCGGACGCGTCAAGGCCTATCGTGCCGAGGACGGACCGAAGGCGCGGTCATGAAGCCAGCCACAACGGGGGCGCCAATTGGCCGGGCAGCGCGTACGATCCGCTGACAGGGTATCTGTATGTCTGCGCCACCGATCGTATGTCGTTCTTCAGCGGCGGAGAGATGGACGAGGAACTGCCTCCCGTCCAGGGCGAGCGTTTCCTGGGCGGAGTGTTCCACGCCATCCCGGCGCATATCTCCGGAGTATTCGCAGCCATGGACATGCGCACCAACAAGATCGTTTGGCGGCAACGGCTGACCGACCGCTGCTACAGCGGCGTGTTGGCCACCGCGGGCGGGCTGATATTTCTCGGTCGCAACGATGGCCGGCTGACGGCGCTCGACTCTCGCGACGGCCGCTTGCTTTGGGAATTTCAGACCGGTGTCGGAATGAATTCGCCCGTCAGCGCTTTCGAGTACAACGGCCGCCAGCACATCGTTGCCTATTCCGCCGGCAACATCTTCGCCGGTTCCCAGCGGGGCGACAGTGTTTGGCTATTCTCGCTCGACGGCACGCTGGATTAGGTTTCCCCGGACACCTCGCTGGCTGAAGCTCCCGCACTGACCGATCGCGTGGCCGACCTGGAGAACGGGCAGGTTCTTTACGACGGCACCTGCGCCTTCTGTCACGGAGCGCAGGGTGAGGGCGGTCACGGCGGTGGTGTCCCGCTAAACGTATCCACCGATCTGGCCACGGTCATGCAGCAGGTGAGCGCTGGCCTGAACATCATGCCCCCGTTCGGCGCCGCGTTCACTGAAGACGAAATTCACGATGTCAGCGCCTACGTGGTGGAGGAATTGCCGCACTAAGCGCTGGATTGCCGGACGACCGCCGGCAAGCGGGCTAGTGCAATGTCCCGGCTAGCGGTTACACTTTGCGGGCTTCACGGGCGCAGCCCGAGGAGCGGGATCGGCAGCCATCGATCAGTCAGAGTTCAATCTAGGGAGTTTAAGGTAAATGACTATCAGACATCTTTGCATCAGTGGTTCGGTCCTTGCCGGCGTCGCGGCCGGTACGCTGGCCAACGCCGAACCGGTCACCTATAACATCGACCCAAGCCACACGTATCCGGCGTTCGAGGCCGATCACTGGGGCGGCCTTTCCGTTTGGCGAGGCAAGATCAACCAGAATTCAGGCACGGTGGTCATGGATCGGGAAGCCGAAACCGGCACCATCGAAGTCGCGATGGAAATGGGATCCATCGACTTTGGTCATGACGGCATGAACGAGCGGACGGTAAACGACATCCTGCACGTCGATCAGTTTCCCACCGCCATGTACACCGGAACGCTGGTGAATTTCCAGGATGGCGCGCCGACCGGTGTGGAAGGGACCCTGACGCTTCACGGTGTCAGCCAGCTAGTGAACCTGCAGATCAACCGGTTTAAATGCCAACCCCATTTCATGACCAAAATGGAAGTGTGTGGCGCCGATGCATCGGCGACCTTCGATCGTGGGGAATTCGGCGTGGACTATGATTTGCAGAACGGTTTCTTCCCGGAAATCAAGCTATTGATTACCGTGGAAGCGCGAATCGCCGAGTAAAGCCACGGGACGGGACGGCGGCGCGCGGTTGGACCGGGTGCCCCCGGGCGCACCCGACCCGAGACTTTCTCCTGCTCGAATGCAACGCACGCTCGTCGTTCTCGGTCTGACGTTGCTCGTCATCGGGCTGGCGTGGCCCTGGCTCGGCAAATTGCCCCTGGGCCGGCTGCCTGGCGACATCATCATCGACCGGCCGTCGTTCAAGCTCTACGTGCCCATCACCACCATGATCCTGGTGAGCGCCATACTTTCGTTGCTGCTCTGGCTGTTTCGCCGCTAGTACGATCGAGTTTGCTCTGAGCGCTGGCAACGTGATTCCTGCCCATACGTTCGGTTCCTTGTATAAAATGGCGGAATATATTGCCCTGTATTCCTCTGGATTAGCGCATGAGCAACGATGTGGCGCCGCCGGGCCGAACCGACGTGGCGGTGACCGAAGACGACAACGATGCATCCGCCGGGCTGGTGCGTGCAAACGAACGGCTTCAAGCTGAGTTGGCGCGATGCCGGACGGCTCTGGAGTTGATCCGGGATCAGCGATTCGAGCAGGCGAATTCACCCCGGCTAATCGATCAGTTGTGGCATTTCGTGCGTTGGTCCAAGTCAGTGGCCCGTGAAGCGCTGGAAGGATCGCGCGGCAACGGTAACGCCGGATCGCGAACACGCAGGCAATAGCTCATGATCTCGTATACCTCGGCTGATTCTACGGCCGGTCCCGCTGACGTGTTGCATACGGCGCTTGAGTGGAGCAAGGCGGGGAGGGGTGTTGCCCTGGCCACGGTGGTCAGTACCTGGGGATCCTCGCCACGTCCGGCCGGTAGTCACCTGGTGATCGCCGACGACGGCTCTTTCGAGGGATCCGTATCCGGTGGCTGCGTCGAAGGCGCGGTGATCCGGGCCGGATTGCAGGTCATTGCCGACGGCGCGCAGCAACTGCTGAGTTTCGGAGTCACCGACGACGAAGCCTGGAAGGTCGGCCTGGCGTGCGGTGGCCGGATCGAAGTCCTGGTGGTACCCGTGGAGTGAATCGCGAGCTTCTACAGGCCGTAAGCACAGCCTATTCCCGATCGCAGCCGGTCGTGCTGGTACGCCAATTGGGACGGGGACCGCAATTCCTGGTGGACCATGGCGGCGTACGCACCTTCGGGGCGAATGACAGCGGCAATGGGAAGCACACAATGCCGGCCGATTTGCTCCAGTTCGCTCGGGACGCGCTGGCCCGGGACGGGGCACGCGGCATCGAAATTCACGGCAAGCGCTACCTGGTGGAAACGATCGCACCGCCGCCGCGATTGTTCGTAGTCGGTGCTGTGCATATCGCGCAGAACCTGATCCCAATGGCCCAGTTGGCCGGCTATCGAGTGGTTTTGCTGGACCCGAGGGAAGCGTTCGCGACAGAGGAACGGTTTCCTCGCGTGGAAATCATCCATGAATGGCCGCACGAGGCGCTTTCCAAGTTGGACCTGGACGGCCGCTCTGCGGTAGTCACGTTGACACACGACGCCAAGATTGACGATCCGGCGTTGCAGACTGCGTTGGCGTCGGAGGCATTTTACATCGGAGCCCTGGGGAGCAGGAAGAACCACGTCAAACGCTTGCAGCGGCTGGAGGCTTGCGGGTTCGATGCCGGCACATTGGCACGCATCCACGGCCCGATCGGTTTGCCCTTGGGCGGGCGTTCCCCGGCTGAGATTGCGGTCGCCATTCTCGCGCAAATCACTCAATCCCGGTACGCTCGATGAGATTGGTAAACTTCGACAGCGCGACAAACCGCGATGCGGGCTAGGGATCGAGCGTGGCGAGATACGCTGCGATGGCAACCATGTCTTCATCGGTCAGGTTGATGACCGTTGCCGTCATCAGCGGCGCGAAGCCGCCGGCACGATCGCCGTTCTTGAAGTCATTCAACTGGCGCACGACATAAAGCGGAGAAGTACCCGCGAGCCGCGGCACATCCCCGAGTCCCTTCAATTCCGTACCATGGCAGATGAAGCATTGGAGGGTGCGTCCACCGGCACCCGTGGTCACCAGCTCTTCGCCGCGGGCTACGCTGCCCGCCGGCGCGTAAACGGTGAAGCCGGAGTTGGGGTGGCGGGCGGTGGCCAATTCCCGGTCTTGCGGCACTTCGATAATTCGATTGTCGATCGGCTCGGTACCCCCGTCGGGATGGAAGTGGCGCATGCGCCCGTCGCCGATGTAGGTCCTGGGAACGACATCCTCCTCGATCACCTGATCGATCCAATCGATGACCTCAAGCCCGGCAAACCATTCGGCGGCGATGCGCGACTGTTCCGGCGGGACATCGAAGCCGCTCATCCAGTACCGTTCCTTCCTGGCTCCACTCTTGAAATTGGCCATCTGCGATTCGATATAGCCCACGGTAAGACCCGCCAGATGCGACGACTCGGGATGCCCGGCACCGGTATAACCGTGACACGCGGCGCACGCCCTCACGTTGGGACCGCCGCCGGTCGCAACGACTTCCGGGGCCGGAGCGTAGTGATCGTCCGGATACCAGTCGGGCGGATTCCAGTGGTCGTCGATTTGTTCCTGACTGCGTTGCAACAAACTGCCCGGCACCGACCGTGGCGCCTGCAGATCGATCTCAAGGTCCCGTTGCGGGAGCAGGGCCTCGTCCAGAACCTGATAGGCCCATTCGACATCCGCACGCGACGCTACCGTCATGCCCATCAAGAACACGAATAGAAACTGACGCATCGATTCCTCCATGACGATCGAAGTCGCGACGACGATACGATAGCCTAAACCGCCCCGCGGATCATGACCAGCACGTTAACACGATGTCATAGTTATGACATTCCCCGCCCGAGCGGGCTATGTTATCGTCGCAAGCGAGCGCCCAAACGCGATTTGGAACGCTCGGAAAGAGACAATTGTCGGGGCTATTATCGGGAGCATATGTCGATGCGTTTACATTTGCGAAGCGTGTCCACCACCTGTCTGGTGTGCATTGTCGGCTCCGCATCGGGGCACCACGGCGATGCGGGTCGTTATAACGAGACAGTGACGACCGTGACGGGAACGGTGGTGGAGTTTCAGTTCATCAACCCCCATTCGTTGTTGACTATCGCCGTCGAAGACGAGAACGGTGACATTGTGGAGTGGCAGGGAGAACTGGGTCCGCCCAACAGCCTGGAAAACCGGTGGGTTGGGACAAAACGAGGTTTCAGGCGGGAGACGTCATTACCATGACCGGACGCCCACTCAAGAACGGCGGCCCGTATATGACACTGTCGGAGAAATCCCGAATGCTGGACGCCGACGGAAACGAAATCTATGCGGGTAACTGAGCAGCGCGTCGCCAAGGCCCTGCTGCTGGTTTGCGGCATTGCGGCGGCCGGCTGCGCCGAGGACGAGGCACCGCCGCCCGCGGTCACGCCCGAGGCACAGCCGACTGCAGCCGCGCCCGCGGCCGTCTCACTGCCGTCGACAACCTATATCAAGGCGTCCAATCCAGGTGTGGACGATCAATTCGGCGGCAGTGGCGTGCTCCTTGGCGTGTCATTGGCGCTCAGTGGCGACGGCGATACGCTGGCCGCGGGCGCCCGGCTGGAAGACAGCGCGGCCACCGGCGTTGACAGCGACCAGCAAGACAATTCCGCGCGAAATGCGGGCGCCGCCTACGTATTCGGACGCATGGCAGATGGCACGTGGGAGCAGCAAGCCTATCTGAAGGCGTCGAACGCCGGATCAGGCGATCAATTCGGTTTCGCGGTCGCACTAAGCGACGATGGCGGCACGTTGGCGGTTGCGGCCAACCTGGAGGACAGCTCGGCAACCGGTGTCGACGGCGACCAGGACGACAACACCGTGGAGAACTCGGGCGCCGTGTACGTGTTCCGCCGGGACGGCGAGGGTTGGAGTCAGGAAGCGTACTTGAAGGCGTCCAACACCGGAGAACCCGAGGACGGCGACAACTTCGGATACGTGCTCAGCCTCAGCGCCGACGGCAATACCCTCGCGGTGGGCGCCACCGGGGAGGATGGGTCCGGCACCGGGATCGACGGCGACGATTCGGACAATTCAGCGCGTGGAGCGGGCGCCGTGTACGTATTTGTTCGCGACGGACGCGCCTGGTCGCAGCAAGCCTATGTCAAGCCGTCGAATACCGAAGCGACCGACCTGTTCGGGATTTCCCTTTCCATCAGCGACGATGGCAATACGCTCGCCGTCACGGCGCTCGACGAGGACGGTTCCTCGAGCGGCGTCAATGGGCTGGACGATAACGAGTCAAGGGGCTCCGGGGCGGCCTATGTATTCACCCGCAACGGCACCCAGTGGGCCCAGCACGCGTATTTGAAGGCCTCCAACTCGGGGCAGAACGATGCGTTCTCGATGGTTGCGCTGAGCGGCGACGGCAATACACTGGGTGTGTCGGCATTCGATGAAGACAGCGTCGATACAGGCGTCGGCGCCGATCAGGCCGACAATTCCGCCGAGGATTCCGGTGCGGTGTATATCTTCTCGCGCGAAGGTGCGGATTGGGTACAGACCGCCTATATCAAGGCCTCCAATACCAGTCCCTACGATCAATTCGGCACGCGCCTGTTCCTGAATCGCGACGGCAATGTCCTGGCCGTCGGCGCACCGCTGGAGGACGGCAATGCCAGCGGCGTAAACGGCGATCGGAACGACCTCGCGGACGAGTCCGGAGCGGTTTACCTGTTCCAGCGCACCGCAGGCGAGTGGCGCCAATCGGCGTATCTCAAGGCGCCCGCCGCGGAGATCTACGATGAGTACGGCGCCAATGTCGCCGTGAGCGATGACGGCAACACGGTGGCCGTCGGCGTGCGGGTTGAAGATGGCGGATCCGGCGGGATCGACGGCGACCAGGCCGACAATACCGTGCGCGATTCCGGCGCCGTCTTCGTCCACGACAATCCAGTTCCCTGACGGCGGCCGCGCGTTCTTGGGTTCCACGGCACGCGAGACTGACTGGCCTGGCCTGAAATACGACGTACGGAAATCATCCTGCGAGGCAGGGGAGTGAGCGCATGAACCTGGGTTTGGCGGCACGGTTGCTGGTGCGGGACTGGCGTGGAGGCGAGACTCCGGTACTGTTCACGGCCCTGGTCGTGGCCGTCGCGGCCATGGGCGCGGTTGGATTTTTTACCGATCGGGTCTCACAGGCGGTAAGCCAACAGGCCGGTGAAGTACTTGCCGCCGACCTTCGAATCGAGTCCAACTACCCGCTGTCGGTGGACTATCCCGAGACAGCCCGGGCAGATGGATTGCAAACAGCCCAGGTCGTTCAATTCCGCAGCGTGCTGGTTGTCGACGGCGCCAGCTCGCTGGCCGACATTCGAGCCGTGTCCGCCGGATACCCGCTGCGCGGCGAGGTCCGTGTCGCCGACGCACTGGCCGGCGAGCCAAGGACAGCGTCGGGCGTGCCCGGGCCGGGTGAGGCCTGGGCGGAACCGGCCCTGATGGCCCGCCTGGGGCTCGAAGTGGGTGACACGCTGCCTGTCGGCGAACTCAGCGCCCGGATTACCCAGACGCTGGAATTTCGCCCGGATGAAGGTTGGCGGTTCATGGAGCTCGCACCCACGGTGCTTCTCAATGTGGCCGACATCGGTACAACCGGCTTGGTACAGCCCGGCAGCGTGGTGGAATACGAGTGGCTCTTTGCCGGGAACCGCCGGCAGGTGCAGGGCTTTCGGGAACGGCTGGAAGGCATGATGGGGCCGGAGGAAGAGCTGGATGACATTTCCGATGCGCGGCCCGAAGTTCGCTCATCCATCGAGCGTGCGGAACGCTTCCTGATGCTCTCGGCCCTGGTCAGCGTGCTCCTCGGCGGTGTCGCCGTGGCCATGGCGAGCCGGCGTTTTCTCGCGCGGCACCTGGACGCGGTTGCGCTGATGAAGTGCATCGGCGCGCAGCACCGCGACGTACTACGCCTGATCCTGACGCAGTTAGTGGCGCTCGCGCTGGCGGCCGGTATCGTGGGGACGTTGCTGGGTTTCGTGACGCAGCACGGGCTCGTTCTCATTCTTGACGACCTGGTCGAAGCCCAGTTGCCGGCACCGGCATGGAACGGCTTCCTGATCGGACCGGTCACCGCACTGACCATTACTCTCGGGTTTGCGCTGCCACCGTTGTTGCAACTGCGCAAGGTGCCTCCCGCCCGGGTGTTGCGCCGCAATCTCGAACCTCCGCCCCTGGGCTACGCAGCCGTCCATGGCACCGCCGCCGCCACTGTGACGGCCATGTTGTACTGGCTGTTTCGCGACGTGGAACTCATTGCCTACTTGCTGGTGGGCTCTGTAGCCACCTTTGCGGCGCTGTACTTGTCCGGACACGTGCTGGTTCACGCCTTGCAGCGCGTCCGCGGGCGGGTCGGGATCGCATGGCGATACGGGATCGCCAATGTGGCTCGTCGCGGCCGCGAGAGCAGCGTTCAGGTGGTGGCTTTCGGGATCGGCCTGATGGTGCTGCTGTTGCTGACCCTGGTGCGCACGGAACTCATGGCCCAATGGCAGTCGACGTTACCCGAAACTGCCTCAAACCACTTCGTCATCAATATTCAGCCCGATGAGCGCGGCGAGGTTGCGGACATTCTCGCGAACGGCGGTGTGCAGTCGCCCACATTCGCGCCCGTGGTGCGCGGGCGGATCAGCCACGTCAACGGGGTTCCCTTGAACGAATACCCGTTTCCCGATCAGCGCACCGAGCGGGAGTTGCGAGACGACCTGAATCTCACCTGGGCCGCATCGCTCGGCCCCGACAACGAGATCGTGGCTGGAGCGTGGTGGGACGAGAACGATCCCGAACCCCAACTATCGATCGCTGCCGAGGAATTGGATGATTTCGGCCTCTCGCTGGGTGACGAACTCACCTTCGCCATTGCGGGCCAGAGCGCTACCGTGCGCATCGCCAGTACCCGTAACATCAATTGGGATTCCTTCCGCCCGAACTTCTTCATGGTCGTCAATCCCGGGGTATTGGATTCGTTTGCACACACGTATGTCACCAGCTTCTATCTGGAGCCCACGAACCGCTCGTCAATGCTCGAACTCGTGACGGAGTTACCCGGCGTATCGGTCATCGACATCGATGCGATCCTCGACCAGGTCAGACGCGCCATGAGTCGCGCGGCATCGGCGGTGCAGTACGTGTTTCTCTTTACCTTTGCCGCCGGAATCGTGGTCCTGCTTGCCGCGATCCAGGCAACCCGGGACGAACGGATGTACGAAAGCGCCGTCCTGCGCACGCTCGGCGCGGGCAAGGGTGTCGTACTCAAGGGCATCGCCGCGGAGTTCACCGCGATCGGCATTCTGGCGGGGACGCTGGCGGCGGCCGGTGCCGGGCTTATCGGTTTCTTCCTCGCGAGGGAGTTGTTCGAGCTCGACTACGTGCCCGGACCGATATTGGCGGTGAGCGGCTTGCTCGCGGGCGCCCTGATCGTCGGGGTCAGTGGCACGCTCGCGGCCCGTTCCGTGGTCCGGGAACCCCCGGTCACCACGCTGAGGCGAATCTAGCCGCCGGTCCGACTATGCTGTTCGTAGCGAGCAACTCTGTCCGCACGCGCCCGCAGCAAGCAGTTGGTAGTATGCGCGGGCTAGTGCCAGTGACCGTGCTCTTCCGACCACACGCGCCCGGCAGTTGAGCTAACGTTAGGATCGTAATCGTCGATCGACGTCAGGAAAACCACCAGCCCGCCCACGAGGAAAACGGCAACCACTGCCGCCACGATGCGCAACGGCCAGGAGGTGTTGTCTTGCTTCAGCGCACAACATTTCTTGTACTTGAGTCCGCTCCCACAGGGGCAAGGCTGGTTGCGTCCGATTTGCGCCATTTTCGGTAGCCTCTCTGAATTTGCGCGTTAGTCGTACCGCAAATATACATCAGCCGAGGCGGGGAAACAGGTCCACGGCGTTACCGAATTCGATGCGTTCGCGATCAATTGCATTCAACCCCTCATATTCGTCCAACACGGCCTGCGAATCCCGGATCAGCGACGGCGACGATATCGGCAAGTCGGTTCCGAAGATAATGTTCGATGCATCCACCAAGCGCAGCAGCGCGCTCAGAGAATACACGGACGTCGCCTGCGCCGTGCCGAAATAAAACGCTCTCAGAGAATCGAGCACCGACCGCGGCCGTTCTGCCAACGATGGATCGGCGCGCCCGGCCTGTTCAGCAATCCGGTCCGCGATGTAGGGCGCCGTACCGCCGGCATGAGGCGCGATAAACCGGATTCGCGGGTGCCGGTCCAACGTACCGGAGACAATCAGATTGGCCATGGCGCGGGTCGTCTCGAAGACATATTCGATCACAGAAGGAGCCAGGTTCAGATTCAGTTCCGAAAAATAATACGGCGACGTTGGATGCATGATCACGACGGCGCTGCGTTCGTTCAATTCCGCCATCAGTGGCTCATACACCGACGACCCCAGATAGCGGTTATCGACACTCGCATGCAGCAGGACGCCATCCAGGCCCAGTGTATCCAGAGCGTAGACAAGCTCGTCGATGGACGCATCCGCATCGAACTGCGGCAGCAGGGCGAACGCGCCGAATCGCGCCGGATAGTCACCCACGAGCCGAGCGGCCAATTCGTTGACCTCACGGCAAGCCGGCACTGGAACCCTGAGACGGGGGTTGCGGACCGAGAGAATCGCCGTATCGATCTCAAACCGGTCCAGTAGTCCGATGGCTCCATTGACGTTCCAGAGCCCGTCCCCGGTCCACGAGGCTCCGATCCCGACGTTGTCGAAGGCCCAATCGATCGGTGGCGGATGCCAATGGTGATGAATGTCGATACGGCGGGCGTTCTGCGCGATCGCCCGTCCGGCGAACCCCGCGCCCGCGACTGCCAGGCTGGAACCGGTGAAGCCCAATACCTTGCGGCGGCTAATCATGCTGGTTAGAAGCGAAACGTGTAGTTCAATTTCACCGCGAGATCGGTGCCCACGGAATCGAATCGATTGTCACGGTCAGAGTCCTGGAGGTTATGGTTCAGAACCAGGAAGCCCTCGCGACCGGCTTCCGGGATCCAGTGCAATCGTGCGTTGACGCCCATGCTTTCACTGATGTCGTCGTATTGAAGCAGCGTAACCCATGAAAGTGTGGATGAGAATACCACCTCCGTTCGCAACTGGACCAGGCTCGTGGTAAACGCGCCGTAAGGCAGTTCCACGTCGTTATGTTGGTAGCTAACCGTTGTTACGAGGTGCCTTGAGGGCCGCCAGCCGACACCTACTGAGCTGCGTTTTCTCGTGCCGTCGAAAAAGTCGCCGGGACTGTAGCTCAACCCCGCCCAGACCGGCCGTGTGTTGGAGGTGGAGAAGTGAAACTCCATGCCGTCAAAGGAATATTCGCCCGCCGGAATCTCGACGCGCTCGGAACCCCGTCGCCAGACAACGAACGGCCGCACAAGGACCTCGTCGGTAGTATGAAAAAAGGCGTGGCCCCTGAGGCGCTGGTTGGTGGCAAATTCGAATGCCCTGAACGTCAACACTTGAGTCTGTAGTCCGCCCCCGATCAAGTCGATGCGTTCGGCATCGAGTCCGGAGTAACCGCTTCGAAGCGGCCCGCCTCTGAACAGGTGGGTATACCCGATCTTCATCGTATGGTTCCTCACGCCGGAACGATTGACGAAACCAAGCGCCGGGAAGAAATGTTCCTCGATTGTCTTGCTGCCCACGCTACCTCGAAATCCGAGCGTGTTGGGCGATCGGAGTCTGAACCCGTAGGCACTGTCATCGCTGGACAAACCATCGGTTCTGGAACGCTGGTACCAGACATCGGCTTCCAATACCCGTCCCGCCGGCAGACGTGTGTTGGCGTAGCGAAAATCCAGGCCCACCAGGGAGTTCTCGAGGTTTGATCGTGGATCGCCGTGGGTGACGATGATGCCGGCGGAGGATTCCTCGAGTACGTTGACCGCGGCCCGTCCGACAAAGATATCCGTGGCATCCACATCTTCAAAGCGCTCCTGGCGAATGGCCAATGCGCCCACATTCCAGGGGCCCGCTCGCCCGGCCAGCTTGCCGCCGAATCTGAGGTCCACCGGTTGGCCTGCCTGGCTCAACCCGATCCGGCGCGAAAAAAACGGCTGTCCATTCACGAGATCCGGTCGTGAGAACGTGTCGAGCGTCCCGACACCGAATCTGCCCAAAACGCCAATTCGGCCGAATTGGAAGATGTCCGAATCCCTGAGAAAGAAATCACGCTTCTCCGGAAAGAACAGGCTGAAACGGGTGAATTCCACTTGCCTGTCGTCTACTTCGGTGGCCGAGAAATCCGTATTCAGGGTCACGGAGCCATTCAAGTACGGTGTCACCTTGTAGTAGATGTCCAGGGAGGGGTCCACCTCGGTTTCCGTCGTGGCGGGATCGAAGGAGCGGTGCGCACGGAATACGCCCGACGGCACGACGTCGAGGCCACGACCCTGCTGCAGTTCACCGAAGCCGACGGCTATCCCGGCGGAGCCGGGGCTCGTATTCTGGTTTCGCGACACCCAACCGATGGATTCATCGCCGCGGCTGATATCGCGAAGAAAATTGACGCCCCAGGTGTCGTTTTCGGGGTTGAAGGAGAGGGTTTTGAACGGAATTGCCAACTCGGCAGTCCATCCTTGCTCGTCCTCGGTAGCGGCCGCGCGCCAGATGCCATTCCAGTTCCAGTTGGTATTGGAGGCGTTCTCGTAGATCGCTTCCATCCGCACACCGTTGGGGTTCATCTGAAAGCGATAACCGTTACGTTTGTCGTTAAAGCTGTCGATGAAAATAGCGAAAAGATCGTCACCCCAAAATTGTTGGCCCTGCCGGAGAATGTTCGCCACGACCGTCGCTGTCTGGGACATGCGCGCGCCCACGTAAAGCGTCTGCCGATCGTAGAAAATACGCACTTGCGTGGTCTCGGAAGGCGCCTGGTATTCCCGAGGCGTTATCTGGTGAAGATCGTCGACGATTGTGGCCTGTTGCCAGACGGCCTCGTCCAATCGGCCATCGATCGCCGGCATATCACCGGTTAGCGTGCGGATTTCCAAACTCTTCGTCATGGCCCCGGACGGCGGTACGTTCTGGGCGCCCGCGATACACGACAACAGGGCGGCGAATAACGTAAGAGAAGCGACGGATGCAGGTGGCGGGTTCAAGGTTTTTCAGTTTGCGAGATTGGGGGTTCGATCGGAAGACACGCTACGGACGAGAAATTGTATATGATTGGCTCCGTCGGCTGTGTAAGGGCCGTGCCTTTACCGCAAGCTCGGGGCAGGCGTGCACAGTAGATTCCCTTTGCTCATGCATTCGATTATGACTCCAATTGCTACGTTCAGCGTCGCGACCGCCTGGCTTGAATTCGAGGCCGGCCTGCCCATTTCGCCAAAGTACGTTGCCCGCGCGCCGAGGCGCCCGCGTTAGCAGGCTCCAGGGAACATGAAGGCACCGCTTTTGCCGCGGGACGGCAAGTCCCGGCGAGTTCTGGCCGTTCTGTTCGCGGGCGTGTTCATGGGTGCCCTGGATATCGCAATCGTGGGTCCGGCACTGCCCGCGCTCCAGGAATACTTTGCGGTCGACAGCCGCGCCCTTTCCTGGGTTTTCAGCATCTATATCCTGTTCGGCCTGCTGGGCGCGCCCTTGATGGCCAAACTCTCGGACCGTTACGGACGCAGGTCAGTTTACCTTCTCGATATCACGCTGTTTGCCCTGGGCTCCTGCCTGGTGGCTGTTTCGCCCAATTTCTACGTCCTGCTCGCGGGTCGAGCAATTCAGGCGTTTGGGGCAGGGGGGTTGCTGCCCGTTGCCAGTGCCGTGATCGGCGACACGTTTCGTCCCGAACGCCGGGGGCCCGCCCTCGGGCTGGTGGGTGCCGTGTTCGGCGTGGCATTCCTCTTGGGACCGCTGCTTGGCGGCGTGCTGCTGCAATGGAACTGGCGGTGGTTGTTTCTTGTAAACATCCCCTTGGCGGCCATTGTGTTCTGGCAGGCATCCCTTGTTCTGCCCCGGTTCCGGAATCCGGATCAGCGGCCATTCGACGCTCTGGGCGCCGGTCTGCTCGGCATCGCTCTGGCGTCGTTGGCATGGGCGGTAAGCGAAGTCGATGTATTGTCGTTGGTGAGCACGTCCCCGCGGGTGCTGCCCTTTCTCGTCATCGCGGCGATTGCGGCCACGTTGTTCTGGAGAGCGGAGAACAGCGCCGCGGACCCCGTGCTGCACCCTGATCTGCTGCGCTCCAGAGAACTCAGGCTGGTCGGGTGCATCGCAGCGGGTACCGGCCTGGCTGAAGCGGGAATGGTCTTCTTGCCCGCCCTGGCGGTCGCCGCGCTTGGGGTGGAGGCTACGACGGCCAGTTTCATGCTCCTGCCGCTGGTATTGGCGATGATCGTGGGAGCGCCGTTGGCGGGCGCCTTGTTGTCGAGTCGAGGCGCCAGGCAGATCATCCAGGCAGGATTGTCGCTCGTGGTTTGCGGCTTGCTGGTTTTCGGCTTGCCGACGCTGACCACCGCGACCTTCTATCTGGCCGGTTCGCTGGTGGGTGTCGGCCTGTCAGCCTTGCTTGGAGCACCGCTGCGCTACCTGGTGATCCGTGAGACACCCCAGCCTCAGCGCGGCGCTGGACAGGGCTTGCTCACGTTATGCCTGAGCGTCGGCCGCATCGCCGGGGCGGCCGCGCTGGGTGGGTTCGCCGCATCCGGGCAGGGACCCGCTGAGGGCTATCGAACAGCCCTGCTCACGGTCGGCGTGCTGATCTCGTTGCTGGTTCTGCTGAGCTTTCGATTGAAACGCGACTATCCGGAGGCGGCCCGCGAAATAGGCTGATTCGGCGCGCCGGGCTGACGCGAGGCCGTTTGTGTTGTCAATCCTTCGCGGGGCGCTTCCGGCGCACCGCGCCTGACCGGGAATCCATTCACCTCGGAGTCCTCAAGCACGCGCCTCACGTCGGTCTGAACCGGCGAATCGAAGCGCAACAATTCCTCCACCGCCGACGGAATCAAAGTTGGATCCTGCCTGAGTCGCTCGAGCTGTTCCGGGTGGCGCAACAATGCCAGTACACCGTTGCCGATCAGATTGGTGGTGGTTTCGTTGCCCGCGACCAGAAGCAGACGCAGCATGTTCAGCACTTCGCGCTCGGATAACCGGTCGCCTTCCTCTTCGGCCTGGGCCAGGGCGCTGACGATATCATCCGCGGGTTGGACGCGGCGCGCCTCGATGATGGGCTTGAGATAGGCATCCAGGGCCTTGCGGGCCGCCATTCCAACCTTGCGTTCCGGCTTGCTTATCGTTGGTTCGAGCATGCGCGCTCGCTGGTCGGACCAACTTTTGAACTGGGCGCGATCATCCGGCGGGATTCCAAGCATTTCGGCAATAACGATCACCGGCAGCGGTTGGGCAACCGCTCCCATCAGGTCGAAGCGGCCCGAGTCGCCGACGTCGTCCAGCAAGCCTCGTAGCAGGTCACGGATGTGCGGCTCGAGTGCGTTGACTGCCCGACGGGTAAACGCCTTGTTGACGAGGGCCCGCAGGCGCCTGTGGGCGGGCGGGTCGAGCAATAACATCGTTAATTTATCGGCTGCCGGCAACGCAGCGCGTTGTCCACGAGTCAGCGTACCCTTTCGCGGATCGTTGGCGAAGCGACGATGGTCGCGCAGGATGGTATCCACGTCCGCGTGGCGTGTGAAAATCCAGCCCTTCATCAACCGGCTGCGATGTACGGGATCCCGGGCACGCAACCTTGCATAGACCGGGTACGGATCCTGCGTTACCTGAGTCGACAGCGGGTTGTACGCCACTCCGCTTTCCCAGCGCTCTCGCAGCAGGGCAGTGTTGACGACGATCGATCTGATTGCCTTGCGCATCGAGGCGGATTATAGATGCAAGTGCTGGCACATCGCCGTGCTGACGGGCAGAATAGCTGCCGCTATCCTGTTCGGCAGAGGACGAACGAATGAACGACTATTGGATTGCACCGTCGATTCTTTCCGCCGACT
The DNA here is from genome assembly GCA_965237785.1 of Candidatus Rariloculaceae bacterium. GTDB lineage: Bacteria > Pseudomonadota > Gammaproteobacteria > Steroidobacterales > Rariloculaceae > UBA6522. Next base: position 1,288,640 of record OZ250159.1, on the reverse strand, counting down.
TTGCGCGTCTGGGCGAGGAGGTTGACGCGGTATTGGCTGCCGGGGCAGACATTGTCCACTTCGACGTGATGGACAACCACTACGTCCCCAACCTCACCATCGGACCCATGGTCTGTGAGGCGCTGCGCAACCACGGAGTCGAAGCGCCCATCGACGTACACCTGATGGTCAAACCCGTGGATCGAATGGTTGAGGAATTCGCGGCGGCCGGCGCCAGCTATATCAGCTTTCATCCCGAGGCGAGCGAGCACCCGGATCGCACCTTGCAGCTCATCCGGGATTCAGGATGCCGGGCTGGGTTGGTATTCAACCCGGCCACGCCGTTGACCTGGCTGGAGTACGTCATGACCAAGGTGGACCTGGTCTTGCTGATGTCGGTCAACCCGGGATTTGGCGGTCAGCAGTTCATTGAAAGCACGATCGCAAAAGTGCTTGAAACCAGGCGTCTCATCGAGGCATCCGGACGATCGGTCCGCCTGGAAGTGGATGGCGGCGTCAAGGTCGCAAATATCCGGCGAATCGCGGAAGCGGGCGCCGATACCTTTGTTGCGGGCTCCGCAATTTTCGGGGCCGACGACTACTCCGAGGTCATCACGCGCATGCGCCAGGAGCTCGCGGCTGCCGCCGGGGAGTAACAACACGCTGGGTTCTGATATTCTCGCCCCGTTTTTTTCGAGCCCGCCCGTCCCGCGCCTTGTGTGGCATGGGCCGCACGGCGGACGCTGTTGCAAGGATTTGTAGTGAATTGGTCGGTCCATAAGTTCGGCGGCTCCAGTCTTGCGGATGCGACGTGTTTCAAGCGCGTGGCAGAGATCGTGCTGAGCCGGCCCGCGGGCAACCGGGGCGTTGTGGTCTCGGCGGTGGGCGGCGTCACCGACTCATTGTTTGGCCTTATCGACAAGGCCTCCCGGCGCGAGCCCGTCGAAGCTTCCATGGCGTCCCTGCGTCAGCGCCATGAAAATCTGGCGACTGAACTGCTCGGCGCAACCGACGCGGCCGCATTCATGGCACGATTCGATACCGACGTTGCCGACATCGAATGCATTCTTGAGGCGCTGTGCCTGGTCAAGGCGACCTCGCGCCGCAGCCAGGACATGGTGTCGGGCTTCGGGGAATTGTGGTCTGCGAGGCTCCTGGCCGCGTTGCTGGCCGGACGCAGCGATGCGGATGGGGACGTGCTCTATATCGATGCGCGCGATGTCCTCCTGGTGGAACCCGGTGAGATGGGTCCTATCGTGGTCTGGGACAAGACCCGCAGGAATCTGCGCAAGGTGCTGTCGCCTGCGTTCGAGGGTATCGCCGTCATCACGGGCTATATCGCCAGGAGTCCCGACGGCCTGCAGACAACCCTGGGCCGCAACGGCAGCGACTATTCGGCGTCGATTTTCGCCGCACTGCTGAATGCCGAAGCCGTTCACATCTGGACGGACGTGGACGGAGTGATGAGCGGTGACCCGCGGCGCGTGCCCGAAGCGACGGTCATCGGCGAGATTTCCTACAACGAGGCGATGGAACTGGCCTATTTCGGCGCGCGCGTCATTCACCCGCAGACGATGGCGCCGGCGGTGTCCCACGGAATCCCGATTCGCATCCGCGGCACCTTCAATCCAGGCCACCCGGGAAGCCGCATCATCGCGTCGCCAAGCGAGTCGGGTACCGCGGTCAAGGGTATCAGCGGCATCGACGGGGTCGCGCTGATCAATCTCGAGGGCGCCGGCATGATCGGTGTACCAGGCACCGCGGACCGGCTCTTCGGAGCGCTGCACGAAGCCGGTATTTCGGTCATGCTCATCTCCCAGGGCAGCTCTGAACATTCCATCTGCTTCGCGGTTCCCGAGGAATCGGCGGACCTGGTCAAGACCGTGGTGGAAGATGCCTTTGCCGTGGAACTTGCGCAGGCGCAAGTCCAGAAGGTGGGTATCACCAGGGGATGCGGCGTTCTGGCGGTTGTCGGCGAAGGGATGGCGGGAACACCCAACGTCGCCGGCCGGTTCTTCGCGACATTGGGAAAGGCCGGTATCAACGTGCGCGCCATCGCTCAGGGGGCTTCCGAGCGGAATATTTCCGCCGTAATCTCGCGCTCGGACATGACCCGGGCGCTGCGCACGGTGCATTCGAGCTTCTATCTTTCCGCAAAGACGGTTTCCATCGGCGTGCTCGGACCGGGTTCGGTGGGTGCCGTGTTGCTGGATCAGATGGCGGGGGAAGCCAATCGATTGCGCGAAAGCTTCAATCTCGATCTGCGAATTCGGGCAGTGGGCGGGTCGCGTCGGATGGCGCTGGACGACCGTTGGATCGATCTGGCGGACTGGCGGGCGGCGCTGGCGGAGGGGTCGCCGATGGATCTGGACCGGTTCGTCGATCATGTCCAGGCTGACCATCTGCCCCATGCCGCGGTCGTCGATTGCACCGCCGACGCGGGCATAGCCGACCGCTATGCGGACTGGTTCGAACGTGGTATTCACGTCATCACGCCGAACAAACGCGCTCACAGCGGCCCAATGGAAACCTATCGCCGGCTCAAGTCCATCTGCCGAGCCACGAACACGCACTTCCTTTACGAGACGACGGTAGGCGCCGGGCTGCCGGTCATCCGGACCTTGAAAGACTTGGTGGAGACCGGCGACGATATTGAATCGATCAGCGGAATATTCTCGGGAACATTGGCCTACCTTTGCAATGTCTTCGACGGGACCCGCCCGTTCTCGGCGATTGTTCGCGAGGCACGCGCCCAGGGCTACACGGAGCCGGACCCGCGCGACGATCTGTCGGGCATGGACGTGGCCCGCAAGGCGGTTATCCTCGCCCGCGATGCGGGGCTGGAACTGGAACTGGACGATCTTGACGTGGAGAGCTTGGTGCCGAAGAAGCTGTCCGAGCCAACGGTCGCATCGGTCGATGAGTTCCTCGATCGTCTGGTGGATTTCGACGCCCCCATGGCAGAGCGGTTTCGATCCGCGGCGCGGGAGAATCGCGTGCTGCGATACGTGGCCGATGTCGACCTGAGCACCGGGCGGGCCCGCGTGGCGCTGCAGAGCTATCCCCGGGATCATCCCTTCGCAGGTATCGGCTTGACCGACAACGTGGTGCAATTCGTCACCCGGCGCTACCGCGACAATCCGCTCATCGTCCGCGGACCCGGAGCCGGGCCGGACGTGACCGCGGCGGGCATATTCGCGGACGTACTGCGACTGTGCAGCATGCTCGGCGCGGATCAAGAGTGATCCCATGAGATTCTTCAGCACCCGGGGAGCGTATGAAACCGACCTTGTCGGTGCCGTGAGCCAGGGGTTGGCACCGGATGGTTGCCTTTACGTGCCCGAAGAATTGCCGCGATTCGATCCGGCGGCCGTGCGCGGCGAACGACTCGATGAGATTGCCAGGGAACTCCTCGCGCCATTCTTCGCCGATTCGCCGCTGGCTACCGAGTTGGATTCACTCTGCGAGCAAGCATTCAATTTTCCGATCCCGTTGGTGCCCGTGGACAAGGGCCGCGGTCCGCTGTCGGTGCTGGAGGTCTTTCACGGCCCGACGGCGGCCTTCAAGGATGTGGGCGCACGATTTCTCGCCGGCGCACTGGAACGGGCCCTGCCGGCATTGGCGCCGGCGGATTCACGCCCGCTGACAATCCTGGTCGCGACATCGGGAGATACCGGTGGGGCGGTCGCGGCCGCCTTTCACGCCCGGCGCGGAATGCGGGTGGGTGTGCTATTCCCCAAGGACCAGGTTTCGCCCAGGCAGAAGCACCAGCTCACGTGCTGGACCGGAAACGTCCGCTCGTTCGAAGTGAACGGGACCTTCGATGAATGCCAGACATTGGTCAAGAGCGCCTTCACGGATCCCGGCCTGAACGCTCGGCACCGTCTGAGCGCGGCCAACAGCATCAACCTTGGGCGACTCCTGCCGCAGGTGGTTTACCATGCGGCCGCAAGCCTGTGGCACTGGCGGAGCCGGCAGTGCGCCGCCAATTTCATCGTACCGACAGGCAATCTGGGCAACGCGCTGGCCTGCATTTGGGCTCGTGCGATGGGCATGCCCATCGGAGACATTATCCTCGCGACCAATGCCAATCGGGTCCTGCCGGAATTCCTGGCAACCGGCGATTGGCAGCCGCGCCCCAGTGTCCAGACGCTGGCTTCGGCCATGGACGTGGGCAATCCCAGCAACATGGAGCGGCTTCGGCACCTGCTGCCGGACTTCGCGGAGTTGCGCGGTGCGGTGGAAGCCTATCCCGTCGGCGACGCTGCCATTCGTCAACAGATTGGCCTGGACTACGCGCGCCTGGGGCGCGCCTGGTGCCCGCATACGGCGACCGGGTTCAATGTATACGATCAGCTTCCCAGGTCACGTTGTTCGAACGCATCGTGGATCGTGGTGGCGACCGCACATCCGGCCAAATTCGACAACATCGTGGAGGCTGAAATTGGCACCGAGGTGGCGGTACCGCCGGCTCTCGCCGCGTTGCTGAAGCTGCCGACCCACTGGGAGGATCTGGAACCGGATCTAACCATGTTCTCGAAGTGCTTGTCGGATTGGAGTTAGAAAAAACAGCTAGTTAGGGTATTTAATTAAACTATTTTAGAGTTAACTCGAACAGCCGTTCCGAATTTTCCCGGGTCGATTCGGCAACTTCACCCACGGTCCGACCCATGGCGGATGCCAGCCGCTGCAGAACATGGGGCAGAAACCGCGGTTCATTACGCCGCCCCCGGGGCTTTTTCGGCAGGTCGCGCGGCAACAGGAAGGGGGAGTCGGTCTCGATCAGCACCCGGTCGAGGGGCACGTGACGAACCGCGTCGCGCAGATCGGCACTGCGGCGTTCATCGCACAGCCAACCCGTAATCCCGATGTACAGATCCATGTCCAGATAGGCCCGTGCCATGTCGGCGGTCCCGGTGAAGCAATGTGCAACGCCACCGCGGAGGCGGCCCCGGATCGGCTGCAATTGCTCCAGGAACGCTTCGTGGGCATCGCGTTGGTGCAGGAAAACAGGCAACTGAACCTCGGCGGCTATTTCAAGCTGAGCTTCGAATGCGTGGCGCTGTGCGGTGCGCGGCGCGAAATCCCTGAAAAAGTCCAGCCCGCACTCGCCGACCGCGACCACCTGCTCGTTCGTCAGGATGGCACGCAGGGCACCGGCGCTATGCGTATCAAACTCGGCGGCATGGTGCGGGTGAACGCCCGCTGTCGCGAATAACGTCCCCTTGTGGGCCGTGGCGAGTTCCAGGGCGCGGCAGCTTTCGGTTACCGACGTGCCGGTAACGATCATGCGGCGCACACCGGCGGCGACGGCGTCACCCAATACTTCATCACGGTCGGTGTCGAAGCTCTCGTGGGACAGGTTGGCGCCGATATCGACCAAATCGATCATTTCCATCAAGCCTTCAGCGGGAGAACAGGTTATGATCCGCGACTATCGTAATCAGTCAAACCGGATGTTCGTCCGGCCGGCCCGCGAGGACGTCGGCACCAGGCGAAATCCGGTCCAGGAAGGGGTTGCCGTGAGTGATGTCAAACCGCCGCCGGACCACGTGCCGCCGGACCATGTACCGCCTGAAAACGAGGCCTCGGAGCCGGAGGCCGAGCCACAGGATCGCAACGGTGGCGTCGCGGAGAACCTGCTCTCGCGATCGTCATGGCTGCGGGTGCTGTTCATGGTGCTCTTCATCGCAATCTGGGGTATTTCCAGATTTATCATATTCGCCGTCATCATTCTGCAGGTGTTGTTCCTGCTTTTCACCGGTGGGCGGAACGACCGCCTCGCGCTCTTTGGCCAGAGCCTGGCAGTGTACAGCCAGCAATTGGTCGCCTACCTGACGTTTGCCTCCGAGGATCAGCCCTTTCCCTTCAACGAGTGGCCGGGAGGCTAACCCCCAGAAGCCGCGAAGAGTGGCGGTGCTCAGGCGGCGCGATCGGCCTCGGCCAGTTGGCGCAACACGAATTGCAGGATTCCGCCGTTGTGGTAGTAGTCCCATTCCCTGGGCGTGTCGATACGCACCAGGGCCTGGAATTGAATCGCCGTACCGTCCGGCTTGACCGCGTTGACGCTGACCCGCTCCGGCCGGCCCGAGCCGACGCCCTCGATATCGAGAAGTTCCCGGCCATCCAATCCCAGTGAGACGGCGCTGTCGCCTGGCAGGAACTGCAGCGGCAACACCCCCATCCCGATCAGGTTCGAGCGGTGGATGCGTTCATAGCTTTGCACGATCACGGCCTCCACGCCGAGAAGCTGGGTCCCCTTGGCGGCCCAGTCCCGCGATGACCCGGAGCCGTACTCCGTGCCACCGATCACCACCAGCGGCGTACCGCTTTCCCGGTAGCGGGTTGCGGCTTCGAAGATACTCACTTGCTCGCCGCTTGGGATGTGGGTGGTCCAACCGCCCTCGGTACCGGGTGCGAGTTGATTTCTCAGGCGGATATTCGCAAACGTGCCGCGCATCATGACTTCGTGGTTACCGCGACGAGAGCCGTAGGAATTGAAGTCCTTGCGTTCCACCCCGAGGCCGCGCAGGTAGTCTCCGGCGGGACTGTCGGCCGCAATCGCGCCCGCCGGGGAAATGTGATCCGTGGTAACGGAGTCACCCAACAGCGCAAGAACCCGGGCGCCATGAATGTCGCCGACGGATTCCGGTTCCATGGTCATGCCGTCGAAGTACGGCGGGTTCTTGACGTAGGTGGAGGCTTCGTCCCAGGCATAGGTTTCACCCGTTGCGACATCCAGACCGTTCCAGTTCTCATCGCCGTCGAACACGCCGGCGTAGCTGGCGGCGAACATGCCCGCATCGATATTGCTGGCGATCAAGTCGTGAATTTCACTTGAATTGGGCCAGATGTCACGCAGGTACACCGGTTTGCCTTCGTTATCCGCACCCAGCGGCTCGTTGTAGAGGTCGGCATGCATGTTGCCGGCCAGCGCATACGCGACCACCAGGGGAGGGGAGGCGAGGAAATTCATCGTTACCAGGGGGTGGATGCGGCCCTCGAAATTACGATTGCCGGAGAGCACGGCACAACCGACGATCCCGCTGCTCTGGACGGCCTCGGCGATGTCCGCCGGCAAGGGCCCGGAGTTGCCGATACAGGTCGTGCAGCCGTAGCCGACGACGTTGAATCCCAGTCCTTCAAGATCGCCCAGTAGCCCGGTCTTTACCAGGTACTCCGTCACCACTTTGGAGCCCGGTGCCAGGGAGGTCTTGACCCATGGCTTGGAATTGAGACCCCTGGCGGCTGCATTGCGCGCCAGAAGTCCGGCCCCGACCATCACGGCCGGGTTCGAGGTGTTGGTGCAACTGGTGATGGCTGCGATCAGCACGGTTCCGTCGGTCAGTTCGCATGCTTCGCCATCGCGGCTCACGGTGGGATTCTCTGGAGCACCGGCACCACGCTCATCGTTAACCTCATCCATCAACTCGACGAATTTAGTTGCGGCGCCGCGCAGCGGGATCCGGTCCTGGGGCCGCTTCGGTCCGGCCAGACAGGGTTCCACCGTATCCAAATCCAGAACCATGGTGTCGCTGTATTGCGTGCGGGTTTGTCCGCGCCACAGCCCCTGTTCCTTGGCATAGGCCTCGACGAGTCGCACGCGCTCCGCGGAACGCCCGGACAGGTTCAGGTAGCGGAGGGTTTCGGCGTCGATGGGAAATACCGCGCAGGTGCTGCCGAACTCCGGCGACATATTGCCGAGCGTCGCCCGGTCGGCCAACGGCAATTGGTCGAGACCGTCGCCGAAGAATTCCACGAATTTCCCCACCACGCCCTTGCCGCGCAGCATCTGGGTCACCGTCAGAACCAGGTCGGTGGCAGTCGCGCCCTCGGACAACTCGCCCCGCAGTTCGAATCCCACCACCTGGGGAATGAGCATGGTGATGGGCTGACCCAACATGGCGGCTTCGGCTTCTATTCCGCCGACGCCCCAGCCGAGAATGCCCAGGCCGTTGATCATCGTCGTGTGGGAGTCGGTGCCCACCAGCGTATCCGGATAGGCGAGACGCCGGCCACCACGGTCACTGTCGAAGATCACCCGGCTCAGAAACTCCAGGTTGACCTGATGAACGATACCGGTATTGGGGGGGACCACGCGGAAGTCATCGAATGCCTCCTGGCCCCAGCGCAAGAAGGAATAACGTTCCTTGTTGCGCTCGAACTCGATGGCGTTGTTGCGGCGCAGCGCGCCCGCCGTGCCGAAGTGGTCCACCTGCACGGAGTGATCGATCACCAGTTCCGCGGGGGACAGCGGGTTAATCGCCGCCGCGCGGCCGCCGAGTTTGACAACGGCGTCACGCATCGCCGCCAAATCAACGACAGCGGGCACCCCGGTAAAGTCCTGGAGGATGACCCGAGCCGGGGTGAAGGCGATTTCCGTTTCCGGGTCAGCCTGCGCATCCCAGGCAGCCAGCGCTCTTATATCGCTCGCCGGTACCGTGACGCCGTCTTCATGGCGCAGCAGGTTCTCAAGCAGGATCTTGAGGGTGTAGGGAAGTTGGTGAATCCGCTCGTCGCCGACGGCATCGAGGCGGAAAATATCATAGTCGGCATCGGCCACCGTCAGCCGTTGACGGGTGCCAAAGGAGTTTGTCATTTGCGGGGTTCCTCGCGTCTTGCGTCTGCCTGCGCGTCAGGCGCGCGGATTATACCAAGGCACTTATTCCGTTGCTTCAAGCGGCGTCCGAACCTATTGACGCCGACGCGATGCGTGCCCCGCCCAGGCAACGGGAGCCCTGGTAGAGCACAACGTACTGTCCGGGCGTGACCGCTCGCTGAGCCTCGGCGAACCGCAGCTTGACGCCGTTGTCGCCGAATCGGGTCACCGTACACGCTTGATCCGACTGGCGATAACGGATCTTGGCATGGCACTCGAGCGGCAGGCTGAGCGACCATTCCCGGGGCGGTTCATTGATCCAGTGCATCGGTTCCGCGGTGAGCCGGTTCCGGAAGAGATCCGGGTGATCCCGCCCTTGCACGACGATGAGTTCGTTGCAATCAAGGTTCTTGCGCGATACATACCATGCGCCGCCGGGACATTCCGCGATCCCGCCGATTCCCAGCCCGCGGCGCTGGCCAAGTGTGTAGTAGGCAAGCCCCTGATGGGTGCCGAGGATTCGCCCATCAGGATCCTTGATCGGACCCGGATCGGTGGGCAGATACTCGCCGATGAAGCGCGCAAACGGCCGTTCGCCGATGAAGCAGATGCCGGTACTGTCCTTCTTTTCCGCCACAGGCAAACCGGAATCCCGGGCAATGGCTCGAACCTCACCCTTCAGCCGCCCGCCCAGGGGAAACAGGACGTTTGCCAGGTCTCGTTCCCGCAACGCGTGGAGAAAATAACTCTGGTCCTTGTTCGCATCCTGACCCTTGTGCAGTTCGACGTGCTCGCTGCCGGGACATTCAAGGCGCGCATAGTGCCCAGTCGCCAGCCATTGGCCGCCGAGCCGGTCAGCGTATTCGCGCAGCGTGCCGAACTTGATCTCCCGGTTACACAACACGTCGGGATTCGGCGTGCGGCCCTGCCGCAATTCGTCGAGAAACTCGGTGAATACGCGCTCCTTGTATCGATCGGAGAAATTCACGCGGTGCAGGGGCAGACCGAGTTGCCGGCAGATTCGCCGCGCGTCCTGAAAGTCCTCGGCGGCATCGCAGTAGCCGTCATCCTCCCAGTTGCTCATGTGCAGACACTGCACACGGTAACCCGCTTCGCGCAGCAGCAGGGCGCTTACCGCGGAGTCCACGCCGCCGGACAGCGCAACGATGACCAGTCCATCAGAGCTCATGGGCGGATTTTACGTGGTTTCGGATCGACTGCGGATTGGCACGGCGATCGGGTGCAGGCCCTGATCCACAAGCTCGCTGTGGATGGGAACTGTCTTCCCACGGCAGGGCACGCGCCGGCGGACTCGCGGTAGGATGACTAGTCCGGATGAGCCGGGTACTCTCGACGAATCAGGCCCTTAATTTCCAAGTGGAAATGAGGACTCACACGGCACGATAGACGGTGAAAGCAGGAATGAACAAGTTGACCGGTTTCCTGGCGCTTGGTCTGGTATCGACTGGCGTATCCGGGCATCACGCCAACGCGGAGCACGATACGAATATTGTCCAGGAACTCGAAGGCCAGGTCATGACGGTCTCCTGGAGAAACCCTCACGTCCACATGACGCTTATTGTCCCGGCCGAGGACGGTACGGAGCAGACCTGGGATCTTGAAGCGCAGGACGTCAATTCACTGGGCCGGCGAGGGCTTGGGCCGGAGATGATACCTTTGGGCAGTACGATCAGGGTTGCCGGGCACCCGTCGCGATTTCAAGCCAGCCTGTACGTCACAAACGTTCTCCTGCCGGACGGCACCGAGATCAGGACTCGCGGCAACACGGAACCTCGTTGGTCCACAAGGCACCTCGGCTTTGACAACGACCCGCTTTATTCGAATCCACCGTTGGACGCGGACGATGGTTCGCAGGGCATATTCAGAGTCTGGCTGCGGCGACAGGCTGGCGGGTTTCCGTCGGAACTGCCGCTGACGCCGCAAGCCCGAGCAGTTCAGGCAGCTTTTGATGAAGCGGACAATCTGACCAATCAGTGCATTACCGGCGGCATGCCGGGTGTGATGACTCGCGTCTCCGCCCCGCATCCGATCAATTTCGTTGCAAGTGGTGCTGATATCGTCATGCGCGTCGAGGTGTTCGATGTCGTTCGAACGGTGCACATGAACCCGGATGTGGATGCTTCTTCCCAGCCGCTGTCCCGCTTGGGGTATTCAGAAGGACGTTGGAACGAAAACACCTTGATCGTTCGAACGACGCGGGTGAACTGGCCTTACTTCGACAGCAGCGGCAGCACACCCCTGAGCGAGGCCGTGGAGATCATGGAGCGATTTACGCTCAGCGACGGCGAGACTCAGCTCAGCTACGATCTCGAGGTCTCCGATCCGGAGACTCTCACCGAACCGGTTACGGCACACTGGGAGTTTGAATGGCGCCCCGATATGGTCGTGGAGCCCTACCAGTGCATTTTCGATGGTTAGATTTCGTTGGTTAGATTTCTCTGGCCAACTGCGCGGCCAGGCCGATGTAGTCCGATGGCGATAGCGCGGCAAGTCGTGCCTTTGCCGCTTCGGGAATGTCCAGCCCGGCGATAAATTCGTCCAGGGCCTCGCGCGTAATGGACTGACCGCGGGTGAGCGCCTTGAGCTGTTCGTAGGCATCGACAATGCCGTATCGGCGCATGACCGTTTGCACGGCCTCGGCGAGCACTTCGGGATTTGCCGACAAATCCTTCTGCATCCGGTCCCGATCGACTTCGAGCTTGTCGAGGCCGCGCAGGCACGATTCGACTGCGAGCAGACTGTGCCCCAGGGGCACTGACAGGTTCCGTAGCGTAGTCGAATCGGTCAGGTCCCGCTGCCATCGGGATTGGGGCAGTTTTTCCGCCAGGAAACCCAGGAGTGCGTTGGCGACGCCGAGATTGCCTTCCGCATTCTCAAATTCAATGGGGTTGACCTTGTGCGGCATGGTCGACGAACCCACCTCGCCCGGCGCCGCGCGTGACCGAAAATACCCCAGGCTGACGTATCCCCAGAGATCGCGGCACAGGTCCAGAATCACGGTATTGGCGCGGAGCAGCGCATGACCGTAGCGGGCAATCCAGTCGTGGGGTTCGATCTGCGTCGTGTAGGGATTGACCTCCAGACCCAGGGACTCGACGAACTGCTTCCCGATTCGTGGCCAGGACGCGCGCGGGTAGGCGGCCAGATGAGCATTGAAGTTGCCGACGGCGCCGTTGATTTTGCCGAGAATCGCTGCTGTCGAAAATTGCTCTGCCTGGGATGACAGGCGATGCGCGAAATTGGCCAACTCCTTGCCCATGGTCGTCGGAGAAGCCGGCTGACCGTGGGTCCGCGACAGCATGGGCACATCCGCGAACTGATGCGCCAGCCCCCTCAGGCAATCGATCAACGCGCGGATTCCAGGCAACAGTACGGCTTCACGGACATCGCGAAGCATGAGGCCGTAGGCGAGATTGTTGATGTCCTCGGACGTGCACGCAAAGTGCAAGTGGGCGCTCAGTTCGGGCGAACTTTCCGGTACCTCCGCCAGCTTCTCCCTCAGAAAGTACTCGACTGCCTTGACGTCGTGATTGATCGTGGCTTCGATTTCCTTGACGCGGCGCGCGTCGTCGATGCCGAAGCGCTCGACCAGCCGCTCCAACGCATCATTCACCGCCGTGTCCAGCGGCGCCAGACCATCGACCGCGGTCTCCGCGGCGAGGTGTTGCAACCAGCGAACCTCAACCAGGATGCGATATCGGATCAGCGCGGATTCAGAAAGGAATTCGCGCAGCGGCGCCGACTTGGACGCATAACGTCCGTCCAGCGGTGAAAGTGCGGTGAGGGTGGCAGGATCCACCGGCGTGCTCGGCATCCCTATACAAGCAGCAGCAGAGTGCGCATCATACACCGTTCATCCGCGATCGCCGACTTGTAAGGCTCCTTCGCGGAGCCCACGGTCCGGATGCAGAGGGAAATGGGATGACCGCCGAATACCGAATAGAGCGCGACAGCATGGGCGAATTGGAGGTGCCATCCGCCGCCCTTTGGGGTGCCCAGACGCAGCGGGCCGTGGTGAATTTCCCGGTCAGCGGATTGCGCATGCCTCGGCAGTTCATTCGCTCACTGGGTTTGATCAAATGGGCCGCGGCAGCGACGAACCATGGCCTTGGACTCTTGTCGTCCGAACTGGCGGATGCCATCAAGTCCGCTGCGATGGAAGTGGCCGAGGGGCGGCACGACGATCAATTCCCCGTGGACGTGTTTCAGACCGGATCGGGCACGAGTTCGAACATGAATGCCAACGAGGTCATCGCCAACCTTGCCAGCCAAATTCGTGGCGACAAGGTACACCCCAATGACCACGTCAATATGGGGCAAAGCAGCAACGACGTGATACCTTCAGCGGTTCACGTAAGTGCCGCGCTCTTCGTTACCGAAGCCCTGTTGCCGGCGCTGGATCACCTGGCCGGCACCATCGAGCGCAGGGCTCAGGCGCTGGCCGGAATCGTCAAGACCGGCCGAACCCATCTCATGGACGCCATGCCGCTGCGATTCGACCAGGAATTGTCGGGATGGGCCACGCAGATCAGGACCGACTATCAGCGCATAGCCGGCGTCCTGCCACGGCTCAGCGCTTTGGCACAGGGCGGCACGGCCGTGGGAACCGGCATCAACGCGCATCCGGAGTTTGGCGTTCGCGTGGCGGCCTGCCTGGCTCAGCAGACGAACATTGCGTTTCGGCCCGCTGACAGTTTCTTTGAAGCATTGAGCTGTCAGGATACCGCGGTGGAGTTGTCGGGACAGCTAAAGACCACCGCGGTCAGCCTTCTCAAGATCGCCAACGACCTGCGGTGGATGAACAGCGGTCCTCTGGCGGGCCTGGGAGAGATCAAGCTTCCGGCCCTGCAGCCCGGTAGCAGCATCATGCCCGGGAAGGTCAATCCCGTGGCGCCCGAGGCCGCCGCAATGGCCGCGGTGCAGGTGATCGGCAACGACACCGCCGTTACGGTGGCGGGGCAATCGGGCAACTTCCAGCTCAACGTCATGCTGCCCGTCATTGCCTACAATCTCTTGCAGAGCATCGAGATACTCGCCGGCTCGGCCCGGCTCATGGCGGACTCAGCCATCGAGGGATTCACTGTCAACGAAGAGCATCTGCGTGGTGCGCTACAGCGCAATCCCATCCTGGTTACCGCGTTGAACCGCATCATCGGTTACGACAAGGGCGCTGCCATCGCCAAACGCGCCTATCGAGAATGCCGCCCCATCATCGACGTGGCCGCCGACGAAACCGACTTGAGCCGGGAAGCGCTTGAATCCCTGCTGGACGCGGCCGTGTTGACCCGAGGGGGGATCAAGGGTTAGCCCGCCAATCGCACCAGTGTTCCGCTGGGAAAGAAGCGACTTGCGCGCCCGCATCCAATCGTGCCTGACCGGCGTAGAAGCCTCGGACGATGCAATGGCACGGCTACGGCGCGACGTGGATGGGCCGATCTCGCCACCTCTGCTCGAAATTCTCGAACGACCCCGCAGCCCGGCGGCCGTATTGCTGGCGCTCATCGATCGGCCCGAGGGACTGACACTGCTGTTCACGGAACGATCCCGGCACCTGAAGGCTCACCCGGGGCAAGTGAGCTTTCCCGGCGGAAAGATCGAGGCCGCCGATGCCGGTCCGGAGGCCGCGGCCATCCGCGAGGCGGAGGAGGAGGTCGGTATGGAGTCCGGCTTGGTCACCGTGGTTGGTTGCCTTGAGAACCTGCTCACCGTAACCGGCTTCCTGGTCACGCCGGTGGTGGCCTTTGTCGCGTCCGGATTTCAGCCGGTACCGGACCAGACCGAGGTCGAGGAAATCTTTGAAGTCCCGCTTGAGTTTCTGCTGGCGGGAAAAAACATCCGCACCGCGTACCGGGACCGCCTGGGCACCCGCATCAGGGTTCACGAAATCGAATATGGTGATCATCGCATCTGGGGTGCGACGGCTTCGATACTCGTCCGGTTTCTTGCCTTAATTTCAGATGAAAAAAGAACAACATAGCGAGGATATCTCGGAATTACTGAAGATCATGGCGCGACTTCGCGATCCGCGGGATGGCTGTGTCTGGGATATCGAGCAGACGTTCGCGACGATCGCCCCGTACACGCTGGAAGAAGCCTACGAGGTGGTGGATGCAATCGCTCGCGAAAACCATGAAGACCTCAAGGATGAGTTGGGAGACTTGCTTCTGCAAGTGGTTTACCACGCTCGTATGGCCGAGGAAGCCGGTGCATTCGACTTTGGAGACGTGGTATCCGCCATCTGTTCCAAGATGATCCGCCGCCATCCCCACGTCTTTGGAAACGAAAGCGTCGATACGGCCGAAGCACAGACGCAGGCCTGGGAAGCGCTGAAGGCCCGGGAACGCCATGATTCCAGTGCCAGCGTACTCGACGGCGTGCCGGTGGCGCTGCCCGCACTCACGCGCGGCACGAAACTGTCCGGTCGCGCCGCTCGGGTGGGGTTCGATTGGCCCGATACCGGGGCCGTGAGGGACAAGCTTGACGAGGAACTGACCGAATTCGACGAGGCCCTGGCCGATGGCGACCGTGACGGCCTGGCGGCGGAAATCGGCGACGTGATGTTTACGTTGGTCAATCTTTGCCGACACCTGGCACTGGATCCCGAACGCTGTCTGCGCGAAGCCAACGCGAGGTTCGACAAGCGCTTTCGGCATGTCGAGCGAGAGGTGCGGGAACGGGGAGGGGACTGGGACAAGCACGATTTGGCCGCCCTGGACCGCCTGTGGCGAAAGGCGAAGCAAGCCGAATGACTTGATCGCCTGTCTCGCCAATCTGCTATTTTGGCCGCCGACCCGCTCGTGGCGATGGGCTTGATCGCAATGGCCCGTTGCTTTTCTGAAACTGGCGCATACACTGAAAACCGATCCAGCAAAGAGTGAAACACTATGGCGCGCATCAGCTACCTGGCTCCGGATGAAATAGACGATCCGGAGGTAAGGCAGTGGCTGGAAGAAGCCATTGCGAAAGGCCGACCGGGCCCGGAAAACCAGTCCATTCGCGCACATCAGCCGGACGTGATGCGCGCATTCACGTTGGCGCGAAAATTGCTCTTCGACAAGAACGCCGAGGTCGGCTTCGTGGAGCACGACTTGAAGGAACTGGTCCGCACCTACATCGCCTACAGCCTGAACTGCGACTACTGAAGCAACCAGGGCAACGCCCGTGGGGCGAAACAAGACCCTGACAACCGACTGAGTGAACTGCTGAAGTACAACGATTCAGAGCGCTTCAATCGACGCGAAAAAGTCGCGCTGCGCTACACCGAAGCCATATTGTGGAATCCCGAAATGGCCGATGATGCGTTGTGGAACGATCTGCACGACGAATTCTCGGAGCCGCAGATCGTGGAAATCGGCTATTGGGCAGGATTCACCTCCGGTGGGCAACGTTGGCTGCACACGCTGCATACCAGGCAGGGGGAATTGGCGGCCCATATGGAAGCAAGGCAGGAAAGCCGGAAACGATCAGCCTGAACAAGCCTTCCAGCCAGGCAATCCGACTGACTTTCCGCAGCGGCCGCCGAGACACCGCTGGGGGCGCCGAGACATCGTTGCGGGCACCGCTGCGGGCGCCGTTGCCGCCGGTGTTACTCGCGCGATTTCATCTGATCGAATATCGGTTTCACCAAGTCCATGGGCAGCGGGAAAACAATGGTATTGGTATTCCTCTCGCTGGAGATCTCGGTGAGCGTCTGCAAATAGCGAAGTTGCAGCGCCTGGCCCTCGGTGGCCAGCACGTGTGCCGCTTCGGCGAGTTTCTGCGAGGCCTGGAACTCTCCTTCGGCGTGGATGATCTTCGCCCGTCTGGCCCGTTCGGCTTCCGCCTGCGCGGCGATGGCGCGAATCATGCTCTCGTCGAGATCGACATGTTTGATCTCCACATTGGTCACCTTGATACCCCACGCCTCGGTGTTCTGGTCAAGGATTTCCTGTACATCCGCATTGAGCTTATCCCGTTCGGCGAGCATGTCATCGAGTTCATGCCGGCCGAGGACCGAACGCAGCGTGGTCTGCGCCAGTTGGCTGGTCGCCTCGACCCGGTTTTCCACCTGAATGATGGCTCTCTCGGGATCGAGGACGCGGAAATAGATCACCGCGCTGACTTTCACCGAGACGTTGTCCCTGGAAATAACATCCTGGGTGGGTACGTCCATGACGATGGTCCGCAAGTCGACGCGAATCATCTTCTGAATGCCCGGGATGACGATGATCAAACCGGGTCCCTTGACCTTCCAGAATCGGCCGAGAAGAAAGATGACCCCGCGTTGGTACTCGCGGAGAATCTTGATCGCGCTGAATACGAACAGCGCAAGTGCGGCAATCACGTAGGTGGAGAGTGAAAAAAACATGTTCTGTCCTTATGGTTAACTTGAATCCTTGGGTCTTACATGTAGCGTGAGTCCGTCGACCTTGACGACCCTGAGTGGCTGGCCCGCCGTTACCGGGCTGTCGGTTCTGGCGGTCCAGCGTTCACCGTGTACCCAGACTTGGCCGCGGGTATCGAAGTCGCCGAGCGCTTCGGCGTGCGCCCCGGCCATCTCCTCGGCACCGCTGACCACCGGCCGGTCCCGGGATTGCACGGCAAACCACACAATTCCGAGCAGCACGAGTGCGCCGCTAAAGGCGATGGCGACGATGAGCGGAATGGAGACGCCGAAACCGGGTATATCCGAGTCGATCAGGATCACCGAACCGAAGACAAAGGCGGCGATTCCGCCCATGCCGAGCGCACCGAAACTGGGGACCAGGAACTCCGATACCATCAGTATGACCCCGAGGGCGATAAGTGCGAGGCCGGCATAGTTGACCGGCAGGACCTGGAATGCAAACAGCGCCAGCAACAACGAGATCGCGCCGACCACGCCTGGAACGATTGCACCGGGGTTGTAACCCTCAAAGAGCAGGCCATAGATGCCGAGAAGCATGAGCATATAAGCAACCGTGGGGTTGCTGATGACTTCCAGGAGCCGGGTACGCCAGTCGGGCTCAATTCGCTCGTAGATGAGACCCGTGGTGTCGAGTTCGATCTCGCGCCCGTCGATTTCCAGTTCCCACCCGTCCAATTGCTGGAGCAGATCCGACAGATCGTCGGCGATCAGGTCGATGACGTTCATCTCCAGCGCGGCCCGGGAACTCAGGCTCTCCGCGGCTCGAACGGCGTCTTCGGCCCAATCGGCGTTGCGGTCGCGAAGCTCGGCAAGGCTTCGGATATAGGCGACGGCATCGTTGACAGCCTTGCGCTCGGAAGCGGTTGAGGGCTGCGGAATCAAGTCCGAAGGCTCGGCCCCGCCGCCGCCATCGTCCTCGGATTCGGTGTCTTCCGAATCGACATCGTCCTGGTCGCCGTTATCCTCGTCGGAAGCATCCTCGTCGGAAGCACCCTCGTCGGAAGCACCCTCGTCGTCCTCGTCGTCCTCGGCATCGTCATCCGATTCATCGGCGGTGTCGGTGGGCGAGGCCGGCGCGGGTCCGCCGATAGCGACCGGGGTCGCGGCGCCGAGGTTCGTGGCCGGCGCCATGGCCGCAATATGACTTGCGTAGAGAATATAGGTACCCGCGCTTGCCGCGCGCGCACCCTGGGGCGAAACGAAGGTGGCAATCGGGACCGATGAGGCGAGAATGGCCTGGATGATCTCCCGCATGGCCGTATCCAACCCGCCCGGCGTGTCCATTTCCAGCACCATGAGCGTCGCGTTGGCATCCTCGGCTGCCTCGATTCCCCGGGTTATGAAGTCGGCGGTGGCCGGTCCGATGGCGCCCTGGAGTTGCAGCAGCGTTACGGTCCCGCTGCCCGGGGATGATTCGTTTTCGGAGTCCTCGTCCGCATCCTCGGACGTCTCTGTCTCGGACTCTTCCGCCGCTTCGGACTCCTGTGCAACCGCGTCGTCCGCCGTATCGTCCGCGGCAACCTCCGGCTCTTCCGACGCGACCGATTCGGTCGCCGCGGGGTCTGCCTCCGGTTCGGTCTCCTGAGCGTGAAGCCAAACGCCAAAACCCGCCAGTAGACAGAGCAGCGCTAATCCGCGCCGCAGCAAGCTCCAGCGGAGTAAGGAATGCGGGCTAAACCCTGTCATGGCATCATGATACCAGTATTATCCCAGCTAATTTATCCAGCCGGAGGCATCTATTCGAGGATTGGCGCGCGGATAATTTTCGGCACGCGCTCCAGCGGTGTATAGTCGCGCCCCTATGTCTCAGGCAAAACCCACAACGGATTGGAGTCCGACGAGTTGGCAGACACGTCGCGTCAGCCAGCAGCCGATTTACAGGGACCCGGCTCGCCTCGACGAGGCGCTCGCCGAACTTGCCAAGCTTCCGCCACTGGTGACCAGTTGGGAGGTCGAGGAACTCAAGGCCAAGTTGGCGCAAGCTCAACGCGGAGAAGCGTTCCTGCTTCAGGGTGGCGACTGCGCGGAGAGCTTCGACGAGTGCCAGTCGGAAATCATCGTCCAGAAGCTCAAGATCCTGCTGCAAATGTCCCTGGTATTGATGGTGGGCTTGAAGAAGCCCGTGATCCGATTGGGTCGCATGGCGGGCCAGTACGCCAAACCGCGCAGCGCCAACGAGGAGGTACGCGACGGCCGATCGTTGCCCAGCTTCCGCGGGGATCTGGTGAATCGAAACGCCTTTGTCGCCGAAGACCGCGAACCCGATCCGAGCCTCATGTTGCGTGGCTACGAGCGCGCCGCGCTCACCCTGAATTTCGTTCGGTCGCTGATTGACGGCGGTTTTGCGGACCTGCATCACCCGGAAAACTGGGACCTGGATTTCGTGGGCGAATCGCCCATGGCGGCCGAGTACCACCGACTCGTCCAATCCGTATCGGACTCACTGGAGTTCTTCGAGTCGGTAGCCGGTGAGTCGATGACTTCCCATCGAGTCGAGTTCTATACCTGCCACGAGGGGCTGCACTTGCCCTACGAGCAGGCTCAGACGCGTTTCCTTCCCCATCGGCAGCGCTGGTACAACCTGACGACCCACTTCCCCTGGATCGGGATGCGCACCGCGGACCTGGAAAGCGCCCACGTGGAGTACTTCAAGGGTATCAGCAACCCGATCGGCATCAAGATCGGCGTGGGCGTGGCAGATGAACATTTGCAGACGTTGATTGGCATCCTCAACCCTGACAACGAACCGGGTCGGCTGTCGCTGATCACGCGATTCGGTGCGAAACAGGTCGAAGAACACCTGCCGCGGGTGATTGAAGCCGTGCGCGCGACGGGTACCCATGTGCTCTGGATCTGCGATCCCATGCACGGCAACACGGAGTCCACCGGGGAAGGCTACAAGACCCGCCGCTTCGACAACATCGTCAAGGAATTGAAGGCGGCGTTCAGAATTCATCGCGAAGCGGGCACGATCCTCGGCGGCGTCCACCTGGAACTCACCGGTGAGAACGTCACCGAGTGCGTGGGTGGTGCTCGCGGTCTGAAGGAAGCGGACCTTGCCCGGGCCTACAAATCCCAGGTTGATCCTCGCCTGAACTACGAGCAGGCCATGGAAGTTGCCCTGCGCATTGCCGGTCAGTTGAATAGCCATTGACCGCAACGGCTGCAAGGGACGGGACGACGCTGTTCGATCCCAAGGTCTTTGCCGGCAGTCTCACTCAGCGCCCCGGCGCCTACCAAATGCTCGATGCCGCGGGCGAGATCATCTATGTGGGGAAGGCCAAGAACCTGCGGCGGCGTGTGGGGAGCTATTTCCACGGTAGACCCCGGGACGCGAAGACCATGGCGATGGTGGCCAAGGTCGCCGACATCCGGGTGACGGTCACACAAACCGAGACCGAGGCGCTGATACTCGAGTACAACCTCATCAAGCGCCACAAGCCTCGATTCAATGTCGTTCTGCGGGACGACAAGAGCTACCCCTACATCCGGGTGCGCACCGACCAGGCATTCCCCCGGGTATCGTTCTACCGGGGTTCGCGCCGGGCCGCGGGCCACTTGTTCGGCCCCTATCCCAGCGCCGGGTCGGTCCGGGAGACGCTCAATCAACTGCAAAAGCTCTTTCGGGTACGTCAGTGCGAGGACAGTTATTTCGCCAATCGCACGCGCCCCTGTCTGCAGTACCAGATCAAACGCTGCACGGCGCCGTGCGTGGGGTTGATTGCCACGCAGGAATACCAGCGGGATATCGAGCATGCCATGATGTTCCTGCAAGGGCGCAGCGAAGCGATCACCGAAATCGTCGTAAAGCGGATGGAAGGCGCGGCGCGGCGGCTCGATTTCGAGCGCGCGGCCCAGTACCGCGATCAACTGGCCAAGCTCAAGGCGGTTGAAACCCGGCAACTCGTTTCGCGGGCGCGCGGTGACATCGACGCGATCGGCCTGGTTTGCGACCGGAGTGTGAATTGCGTGGCGGTCCTATCCTTCCGCGGCGGTCGGCTTCTGGGTTCGCGAAGTCATTTCCCGCGAGCGGTGGCGGCGACGGAATCCGAGGAGGTCATGCGGGCGTTCCTGCTTCAATACTACGGCCGGCGCGAACCACCGCACGAGATTTTGATCAGCCATTCCGTAAGCGATGCCGGCGCGCTTGCAGCCATGCTCACGGAGCGGGCGGGGCGGGGCGTGCAAATCAAGCATCGCGTCCGCGGCGACCGCGCGGCATGGATCGACATGGTGCTGACCAATGCGGCCCAGGGACTCGCGCAAAGGCGCAAGTCCGGAGCGGTCCTGTCGCGGCAGTTGGAAGCGCTGGCGGATTGTCTCAAATTGCGCGAAATTCCCGAGCGCCTGGCCTGCTTCGATGTGAGTCACACCGGCGGCGATTCGGCCGTGGCCGCGTGCGTTGTCTTCGGTCCCCAAGGCCCCATGAAGTCCGAGTACCGGCGCTTCAATATCTCCGGCGTCACCGGCGGCGATGACTACGGCGCGATGACCCAGGCCCTGGAGCGATGGAGTTCGCGGTTGCTCACGGCCGAAACGGGCGTTCCCGATGTGCTGTTCGTCGACGGCGGCCGGGGTCAGCTCGGTGTGGCATCGGTTGCGACCGAGGGACTTCGATCCGCGGGGATGCGGCTGGCGGCCGTCGCCAAGGGTGCGAAACGTCAACCGGGGCGCGAACGGCTGTTCCTTGAGGGCCGCCGAACTGCGCTCAAGCTGGCGCCCGACTCGCCTGCGCTGCACCTGATCCTGCAACTGCGCGATGAAGCGCACCGCTTTGCCGTGGCGGGTCATCGAGCCCGCCGGCAGAAGAAACACTCGGCTTCACCTCTTGAGGCAATCCCCGGTGTCGGTCCAAAGCGGCGACGTGAGTTGCTGCGGCAATTCGGCGGACTTCAGGCCGTGACGCGTGCCGGCGTGGAAGACCTGATGCGAGTCAAGGGAATCTCGCGTCATCTGGCCAAGCTGATATACGAGCATGTACACTCCGATTAAGCCGTTATTTCGCTGAAACATGCCGCACGGGCGGCATGACAATGAAACCGGCGAACCATCCGGACTCGGGCATGCTCCTGACCATACCGAACCTGCTGACGTCATTGCGAATTATCGCCATTCCCCTGGTGGTGCTGATCTACTACCTCCCATGGGCGTGGGCCGGGCAGGTATCCGCAGTGTTGTTCGGATTGGCGGCGGTGACGGATTGGTTCGACGGTTTTCTGGCCCGCAAGCTTGGACAGACTTCGAAATTCGGCGAATTCCTGGACCCTGTCGCGGACAAGCTTCTCGTCTCCGCGGCCTTGATCGTCCTGCTGCAGAACGATCCGAAGATTTACCTGGCGGTGATCGCAGCCATCATTATCGGCCGCGAGATCACGGTCTCGGCACTCCGGGAATGGATGTCGGAGCTTGGCTCGCGCGCGACCGTCAAGGTCTCGTACTT
Organism: Candidatus Rariloculaceae bacterium; assembly: GCA_965237785.1. Taxonomy (GTDB): domain Bacteria; phylum Pseudomonadota; class Gammaproteobacteria; order Steroidobacterales; family Rariloculaceae; genus UBA6522. The sequence goes on along the minus strand of OZ250159.1, from coordinate 1,266,215 downwards.
CGCGAAATGGAAGACCACCCTGCAGATGTTCGGTATCGGTTTCATGCTGTACCAGACGCCGTCCTTCGGCGTGCCGGTCTATGCCATAGGCCAGTTGCTGCTGGCGGCGGCGGCCGGGCTGACCTTGTGGTCGATGATCGAATACCTGAAGGCATCGTGGCCGATCATCACCGGGAGCGACTGATCGGCTGCGCGAATGATCTTGAAACAGTTTCCCGTTTGTCTGCTGCTGGCTGCCGGCGGCAGCATCTGTTCCGCGCAGAGCTTCGATTCGTTCGGACGCGCGGAGGTGCTGGGGGACCCTGAACCGGACTGGGTCTTCGTCGACTACAGCCTTGTCGATGTCAGCGACGACCGATTCCTCGGGTTGATTGGTGTCGCTCAACCCCGACGAGGAGCCGCCATCGAATATTCTCCCGATGATTCATCGATGTTCCTGACCGAAACGTTCTACACCCGCGGCAACCGCGGCGAGCGGACCGACACTGTCACCATTTTCGATACCAATACGCTCGGTGTCGCCGGAGAAATTGTCATTCCCGCCAAACGCGCGCTGTTACTCGTGGTTGACGGCATCATGGCGTTGACGGACAACGACCGTTTTCTGGGCGTGTTCAATCTGACCCCCGCCACTTCCATCAGCGTTGTCGATATCGAACGACGGGCATTTGTCGGCGAAATATCCACACCCGGTTGCAGTCTCGTGTTTGCCGCCGGCGATCTCGGCTACATGATGATCTGCGCCAACGGCGACCTGCTTAACATCGCGCTTGACGAGGACGGCGGTGAAGTTTCAAAGGAGCGAATCGAAGGTTTTTTCAACCCGGAACTGGATCCGATTCGGGAGCGGGGAGGGCGCTACGGTGACGAGTGGCTGTTCGTATCCTTCGACGGCATCCTGCACTCCGTGGACGTTTCAGGTGCGCTGCCCCGAATCGGAGAAAGCTGGTCGCTATTGTCGGCATCTGACCGCGAACAGAATTGGCGGCTGACGGGACGCCAGGCGCTCACTGGGGAATACCTCCACGAACGATTGCGGCATGCTCCGGCCGGCGGGGGGTATCGCTATCGACTTTCGCCGATGACGAGCTTGCGGCGCTGGTGAACTGGATGCTCTACCGGTTCAGCGCGGACGATCTGCCCAAACATTTCGAGCCTTATACACCCGAGGAAGTCGCCGAACTTCGGCAACACCCTCTCGTGGAGGTCGATGAAGTCCGCGCAGAACTGCTCAAACAGTGATACGTGGGTTCGAGCACGTGTCCATCGACACTGAGTGACTCGGTATCCTGAGTAGTTGCTGCCGCAACAGCCGTGCGGACAGTGATTAGGTAGCGCATGATAGATATAGCTTCCGTATTACCGCGCGGAGACGACACTCCGGGAAGTCCGCAGTATTGGCTCCCCTGAGCATCATTCGGCGGGGTATATCGTCGCACTGAGGGGCCGTATCCGTGTATACTTTCGCATATAAGAATATACGACACGTTACAAGTGTATAACCTCCCATTTAAACGCTTCGACGCGAGGAGGGCCGACTAAATGACTCGACCGTGGAAAACGCTGATTGTGTGTCTCTTGCTGTCGATGGTTTATTTCGGGTCAGCAGTACGGGCTCATCATGGAGGTGGACTCGACTGGCAGAGCGAGTTACGCGGCCCGGTGACCGGGGTCGTTACGGAGTTCCTGTTTAGTTTTCCCCATGTTCAGGTCTTCTTTGACGTCGCGGATGAAAACGGTAACGTCCAGGACTGGGCGATGACCACGCGCTGGACACCTACGGTGTTGAGGCAACATGGTTGGACTAGAAACTCCATAAAGCCAGGAGACACCATCACTATAATGTACGCTCCACACGTACGATCACCGACGGTGGGTAGTATGCGTAGCGTGGAAGTCAACGGCGAATCTCTCCAACTGGACTTTGAAAATTGATGGCCGGGAATGTCATGCGGAGAGTGAGACGTATGAGCAGCATCGCAGTGACGGCTGCGGTTGTATTGTGCTCGTCTGCGACGACGTCGGGCCAGGGATCAGGCAACCAAGCGGCCATTGACCCCTATGACTTCTCCGGAGACTGGGATCGGGTAACGGCAAATGTCGCCTTTAGCAGTGTTCCAGGCGCCAACTTGGCGGAGGAGGTCACGGCGCGGGAGGCTCCCCTCTCGGCGGAGGGGAAAATCAGGTATGACGCCAACAAACCCTCGTACGGGCCGCGACGGCAGAGAGAGCGGAATGATCCCTTGGGGAGGTGTGAGCCGATGGGTCTAGTCCGGAACCTCAATGTCGAGATCATTCCGCCGCACTCTACATTCGAGATTGTTCAGACGCCCGGCAGGATCTTCCAGTTTTTTGAGTATCGTCACGATTGGCGTGAGATCTGGATGGATGGGCGAGCGCTCCCCGAGCTGGAAGAAGCAAATCCCACGTGGAATGGATACGCGGTGGGCCGCTTCGAGGACGACATGCTAATCGTGGAGTCGCTGGGGTTTGATGAGAGGAGCTGGGTAGATAACTATGGCTACCCACATTCGGAGCAACTCCGAGTGGAGGAACGCTATCGGCGCGTAGATGCCGATACGTTGGAGCTTACGGTGACGATTACCGATCCAATCATCTACACCGAGGAGTGGGTCAGCGATACGAAAGTTTTCCGGCTGAATCGTGGAAAGGCCAGTGGCTGGGATGAACAGATTTATTGCATCCCCGCGGACGAGTTCTCCTTTCAAAGACTCTTGGAGACTGGCAACGTCATTGAGTAATACCTGAGATTTCCCAAGGCCCCATTTTTGGCCTTGGGAAACTTGGGAAAATGTTCGCAAATGTCTCCGCCGCCATAGTGCAAAGCCTACACTTGTCTCACTGTATTAAGGACCGGGGCCAGCTCTCTCCTCGGTTGACTTGATTGCTTCGCAACAACCATTTCAACCCGATGCGCCGTTCTTTCTCACTTCAGCCGTACGCTACTTTCGAGCATAGCTCCAGCATGTATACTACATCCTTCACGAGCGACAACGACCGAACGGGTAGATCCCCGGACAATCGACTGCGCCTAACTCAGGGGTTCAGGCCACTATCCAGGTCACTGAGGTCGAACCACTTGCGACGAATCGTGGAGATCGGAAATTTCAGACAGGCGATCCTGCCAACGAAGAGTACCGGCGCGCGGCGCAAGAGTAGCGCGTTGTCAGTGATCGCCAATCAAGCGAGGAACGTAGGCATGAGATCCAAGAAGAATTCGCTACGAGCATCTAGGATATTGTTCGCCCTTTGCGCTCTCGGCGCCGCGGGATACGGCGCATGCGCTTGGGCTCAGTTCAATATCATGAGCTTCTTCGTGACCAGCGTGGGCTCTGGCAACGGGGGTGATCTAGGTGGCATAGAGGGTGCAGACGCACAATGCCAAAACCTGGCGGACGCGGCAGGCGCCGGCAATCGTACCTGGCGAGCGTACTTGAGCACCTACGGGGAAGGCGTGGAGCAGCAAGCCCGTGAACGGATCGGCAATGGCCCCTGGTACAACGCCTATGGAGTCATGATCGCCCGAGACGTGGCGGATCTGCACATTAATCCCAACATAAGGGGCGACACGGCGCTCGACGAGAACGGCAACATGATTCCCGAACGCGCTCACGACATCCTCACGGGAACACTGGCCGACGGTAATGTCCGATCAGCCGACTCACCCCTGGAGATGAGCTGCAACAACTGGACCAGCAGCAGCCCCGACCACACGGCCATGCAGGGTCACCATGACCGCCAGGGCGGTGGTTTCACGTCTTGGAACTCCGCCCATCCCACTCGAGGCTGCAGCCAGGACAGCCTGGTGGATCCCAACCGCGGCGGGCTGTTCTACTGTTTCGCCGCGGACTAGTGCGCCTGGTCGTATATCGAAATCGATCAACCGTAACTGGATTCTCTGTCCAGTAGGGGGAGAGACACCGATGTCGGGCTCGAAGTCGTCAGATATGTCAGCAGAGTTGGTGGCCGGCAACGGCCTGCTGCACCGCCGTGTATTCCTGACCCACGGCGCTGCTCTGATCGGCGTGGGGGGCCTCAACATGGCTTCTCCCGGGCTCGCGGCGGGGCAGGAGGCCCCACCCGATGTTCTACCCTGGATGAGAGCGCCCGGCGCCGGGCTCAGCGGGTACGGCAACCCATCAAGGTATGAAGACGAGGTCCAGCGCACCGTGAGCCCCATTGACGGGCTGGCCAGCAACGGGAGCTCCCGCACGCCGTTGGAGAGGCTGAGTGGAATAATCACACCGAGCGGTCTACACCACGAACGACACCAGAGCGGGATCCCGGACATCAACCCGGACGACCACCGCCTGCTCGTACACGGTCTCGTGAGGCGTCCGCTGATCTTCGATCTGGACGCCCTATCGCGTTATCCCATGGTCTCCCGCATCCAGTTCCTCGAGTGCGCGGGAAACAGCGCCGCCAGCCGGGGCGACCAGCCGCCCGCGGGGTTCTGCGGCGAGATCCACGGCCGGATCTCCTGCAGCGAGTGGACCGGTGTGCCGCTCGGGATTCTCTTGGAGGAAGCAGGTGCGGACCCGGAGGCCCAATGGCTCCTCGCGGAGGGCAGCGACTCCGGCGCTATGGCCAGAAGCGTCCCGATGGCAAAGGCGATGGACGATGCCATAGTCGCGCTCTACCAGAACGGCGAACGGATTCGGCCGTCACAGGGCTATCCTGTCCGCCTCTTCCTTCCGGGCTACGAGGGCAACGCCTGTGTGAAGTGGTTGAGGCGAATTAAAGTAACCGCCGAGCCCACCATGACGAAGCACGAAACCGCCAGCTACACGGACCTCCTCCCAAGTGGCGAAGCGCTCCAGTTCACATTCCTGATGAGGGTGAAGTCGGTGATCACAGCGCCGTCGCCCGGACTATCGCTCGCTGGACCCGGACTCTACGAGATTTCAGGGCTCGCTTGGTCAGGCGCCGGTAAGATCGCGAAAGTGGAAGTCTCCGCGGATGGCAGCCAGTCCTGGGGCGAGGCCGCGCTGTCGGAACCAGTGCACTCGAAGGCGCTGACCCGGTTTCGAATGGCCTGGAGATGGGATGGAGGGCCCGCCATCCTCAAGAGCCGCGCGACGGATGAGACGGGCGAAACCCAACCGACGCGGGAAGAGCGCTTGGCGCAGGTGGGCCCAATCGCCACTCAACACTTTAATGCAGTCCAGGCTTGGAGCGTGGGGCCGAATAACGAGGTAAGCAATATACATGTGTAAGTTCGTGACGTTGGCGGGCGCTGCCGTCACGGCGGCACTCTGCCTGACGACGCTGGCCCAGGAGGGACCGAATCTCGGGCACGAAGCTACGCCCGAGGAGGTCGCCGGCTGGGACATCAGCATCCCACCGGACGGCGCTGGCTTGCCGCCGGGGTCTGGTACGGTTGACGCGGGCGCGTCCGTATACTCCAACAAATGCTTGGCGTGTCATGGGTCGGAAGGAGAAGGTGGCGTAAACGGCGATCTGGTGGGTGGGATCGGCACTATCGGCCGAGCGCGACCCGTACGGACCGTGGGCAGCTACTGGCCCTATGCCACCACCGTCTTCGACTACATACGACGGTCGATGCCCTATCAGCAACCGCACACGTTGACGGACGACGAGGTCTACGGCGTAACCGCATACGTGTTGTTCCTGAACGGCATCATCGGCGAGAGCGACGTTATGAACGCACAGTCGCTCCCTCGCGTCGAGATGCCGAACCGCGACGGCTTCACCCCATCGTACCCGGAATCGGTGGGTCCCCGCGAGGATCAATAACCGCTGGTTTCGCTCGCATACGGTTCTAGCCGTAATCGGCTCCAGGATGAAACTGGCGTACAGCACTCAATAACTAAAAAGGTAGACCGCCCCCGACTCCCGGGCCAAATTGTCATCCTGATTGCCATTGATGCCGGTGGCGGCGCTGTCCTCGCCGCGCGCACCCACCGCCATTACGCTGCCGTCTGCACTGAGCGCGATGGAGCTACCGAACTCGTCATAGGCCTCTGCTCTCCCACCCTTGACGTAGTGTAGCTGCGTCCAGGTGTCACTGCTGCGTGTGAAGACATACACGGCCCCCGCCTCTGTTGCCGAGTCGTCGTTCTGGTTACCGTCGATGCCTTGTGCAGCGCTGTCCTCCAGCTGAGAGCCCACAGCCAGCGTGTTGCCATCCCCACTCAGGGCGAGGCGCGACCCGAACCAGTCATCTTTCGATATGTTCGTGGACTTGATGTAGGCTTGCTGCGTCCAGTTTTCGGTCTCGCCCTCGCGAACGAATACGTAGGCGGCGCCGGCGAAAGTATTGACGTCGGCGTCGGGGACAGGCGTCGAGTTGACGCCGGTGGTAAGACCGTCCTCGTCCAGGGCGCCGCCCGCTATAGTCTTGCCGTCGCCGCTGATCGCGACGGAAACGCCGAAGGAATCTTCCGGCTCCATATTCGCTGCTTTGAGTTTGGCGGTCTCAGACCAGGTGTCGCCACTTCGCTCGAACACGTAAACCGCGCCCGTGCCGATCAGGGGGCTGTCTGGGTCCAGGCTCGGGTCCAGGTTCGGCACGCCGGAACCACCCTCGTCGAAGCTCCCCACGGCCATCGCGTCCCCCCCGGCACTGAGAGAGACGGCTACACCGAAATGGTGGCCTATACCCGCGTTCGAGGCCTTGATGTAAGCCTGCTGAGTCCACGCGTCACCGCCACGGGTGAATAGGTACACTGCGCCGGCCCCCGTGGCTGAGTTGTCTGACTCATCGCCATTGATCCTCCCGGTGGCGCTGTCTTCGCCTGGAGTGCCCACGGCCAGCGTGCTGCCATCCGCGCTCAGATCGATCGCGTAGCCGAACTGGTCACCGTCGCTCCAAAGATCCTCACTGGGTGCGGGTTCGCCCGTGTTCGACGCCTTGATGTAAGACTGCTGCGACCAGGTGATGCCCTCGCGCGTGAAGAGGTAAACGGCACCGGCGCCGGGAATCGAGTCATCGTTCTGGTTACCGTCGATCCCCGTGGCCGCGCTGCCCTCGAAACGGGCGAACACCGCCATGGTGTTGCCGTCCGCGCTCAGGGCGACATTGGCGCCGAAGTTGTCGCCTAACCCTGGGTTCGATGCTTTGACGTAGGCTTGCTCCGTCCAGCCGGTTTCGCCGCGGGAGAAAACGTAGACAGCGCCGGCGCCATAGAGCGAATTATCGTCCCTGTCACCGTTGACGCCGTTGGAGGCGCTACGCTCCAAAGGGGCGCCCACCGCTAGCGTCCTGCCATCGTCGCTAAGGGCGACGGAGTCCCCCAAGGTGGTGCCACCGCTGCCAAACTCATCACCAGCCGCAGTGTCGGAGGCCTTTATATAAGCAATCTGCCGAAGCTCTCTGCCATTGGCATCGCCAGTAGTTTCAGGGCTGTCGGCCGCGTCCGGACTAAGCGACGTTGTCTCTCTGTCACAAGCGGACAGCGCAGCCAGGGTCAGCGCAAGTAAGACGGCGTATGAGCGGTTGCCGATCCTCATTTTCGTTGGCCTCTCTCTCCGGCGCGCTCGCGACGCACCTGATGCTGCTCCCCCACCGGGGCAGCGAATTGAACGCGGCTTCGGCGTTTACCCATCGGTCTCGACGAAGTCCCGGGAACGCAAGATCTCCTCCCCAGTCTCCGTCAGGACGACCCTGGCTTTCTCGGTCACGTTCATGAACGGCGCGCCGCTCAACAGAGGCCGCCCGGTCATGGTGATTCTGTCACCCGGCTTGAGTGTCTCCCTTGTCCAGCCCCTGTTTACCAAGGCGTTCGCACTGAAGCCTTCCACCTGCCAGGTCACAACCTCTCCATTCTCGTCGTCCACGTCGACTAGAGTGATCGAATGGGGGTTAATCATCCGAAACGCCAAGACAGTGCCCGTCAGGGTAATCACTGTTTCATTGTAGCGCCCAGCATCTCCATGGTGAGCCAGCGTTGCGCCGGAGCCAAGAGCCAGCCCAATAGTTACAACACCAAACGCCAGTAGCTTCCTGTTCATCAGTGAAATCCTTCCCCCGACCAGAATTCTGTTTCGCTGAGATTTCCGGTACGGATTTTTGGTACCGCCATGTTCTCAGTCATCCCAACGCCTTACCACCGGGAACACAACAGCAATCCCCGGATTACGGCGCCACCATCAGACAGATTCGAGACTCATTCCGCACGGGCACACTTCCCGGCCTGCGTCTTCGCATAGCCAGACCTGGCCTCCTACTTAGAAGCGGAAGTTTGCCTCAAGCGTCCACCAGCGAGGTGCCTCATAGTCCAAAATTCCACGGCCGCGGAATCCGGAGAAACCGCAGGACCGCAGGATCAGCTCGTCGCTTAGGTTGTCGACGTGCAGCGCGACTTGCGTATTGCCACCGGAACTCACCCAGGTGACCCGCCCATTCCACTCCTCGTAGCTCGTCTGATTGCACCTTGAGGGGGGCCGGCCAAATCTCTGGCCTTGGAAATCGTAGTCGTCCTGCGCATAGACTCCGATTCGCGGCATCAGCGTCGACCCGTTGGCCAAGCTGAACTCGTAGCCGACCGAAGCACTCAAAGTCCAGTCGGCGGTGAGGTCCCGGATGATTGCGTCCGTGTTGTCGACCGTGAAACCCGTGTCGCTATCGAAAACGTCGAACTGAGAGTACGCATTGTCCAGATTCGAGGCGGAGAACTCGACGAACAAGCCGCCCGAGCTGCGATACTGCGCCTCGAGCTCAAAGCCGGTGATGTCAAGGCTCGCTGCGTTGGCGAACAACTCGATAGTGGGGCCACCGGGAATGCCCGGGTTCTCGATCCGGACCTCCTCTTGCTTGTCGGTGTAGTCCATATCGAAGAGCGTGGCATTGAACCGGAACCGGCCGTCGGCCCAGGTGGACTTCAACCCGATCTCCATGGATTCCACGAACTCCGGTTGATAGGAGCCGAACAGCGCGAGGAACTCTGGCCCGCCCTCGCTATTGAAACCTCCCGTTAGGAAGCCTTCAGCGTATGAGACATACACAATACCCCCATCGAGAGCGCCTGTGCCACCGATGCGCCTCGAGAGGCTCGCCATGGGCGTGAACTCGTTCCAGTCGTCCGCCCTCGTGGTATGACTATGTACCTTATCGTCGTTGAGAATATTCTCGATTAGGCCGTACTGGTTAAACGTGCCACCGAACTCGAAGGACCGGATATCGCGCTTGTCCCCTGTCTGCCGGCCGCCGAAATCGACGAACCAGTTCTCCCCGATGTCAAACGTCCCATGGAAAAAGACGGCATCCGATACGTTATCCATCCATTTCTCCGTGATGAAGTTGCGGGTAAGCTCAGATATCGTGGTGCCGCCCGCGTTGGGGCACAGGATGCTCTGACCTGTTCCCTTGACCTGGTTGAACAGCGCGTGGCAGTCGTCTCCCTGGGGCTTCCAACTCGACTCGTAATGATAGTAGCCAAACGTCAGGTCCAGGGCATCGTCAAGCACGGCTGTGTTGAATATAACTTCGAAGTCACGGGTGTCCAACTCGTTGCCCACATTCAGCCCCCCCTGCGTGGCCTTGGGCGTTCCTCGAACCTCCCAGACCGCACCGGACGCGTCATTGTCGTGCAGGTAGGTATTCGCCATCGTCCGGAACGAGGTTCTGATGCTCAACGAAGCATTCTCGAGCCCCCCGATGGAACCGTTCCATGCGGCGTTCGCAGAGACGCCCGCCGTCGTGGTATCGGCAAAACCGTCGAGGTTGCTGATGAACGAGTACGGGTCGTTGCCGCCAGCGGCTTCCGACTCCCTGCAGTGCTGCTCGAATGTCTTCGGGTCTCCGCTGGGGATATCGTATCGTTGCGCCTGACGCCCTTTGAACTCGACGTAGATGCACTTCGCCCCTTTCGATGTGCGCGGCTCGTCAGAGTATTGACCGCTAAAATCGACCGTCCAGGCCTCATTCGGGGTCCAGCGCGTCGCTGAGTAGATGGCTCGTAACTGGTTGTCGCTATAGCCCTTGCCGTTCCTGACGTTTGTGTAGAAACCGTCGTTGCTCTCGTAGGAAACGGCGGCACGGGTATATAGCGTGTCGTCAACGAGCGGCACGTTCACCGAGAAGTTCGCGTCCGCCTGGCCGAAACTGCCTGCTCTAAACGTGGCCTCGGCTTCGAACTCCGGCCTGGGCTTCCTGGTAATGACGTTCACCAAGCCGCCCGTTGTGTTCTTGCCAAACAGTGTGCCTTGCGGTCCGCGCAGCACTTCTATGCGCTCAACGTCAACCAGGCCGAAGAAGGCGCCAATCGCTCTCGGGATGTAGAGTCCATCTATGTAAAGGCCAGTGCCAACCTCGATCGAGGGGTTCGGGCTGCCTCCGCCAATCCCGCGGATGTATATGCGGGCGTGCCCGGTACGGTCGGCATCCCTCATCGTGAGATTGGGCACGAACTCATCGAGCTGCTCGACCCGATAGACCGCATTCTCTCTCAGTTGTTCGGCGCTGAACGCCGCCACGGAAAGCGGTAGAGTCTGCAGACTTTCCTCGCGCCGTCGTGCGGTCACAATAACCTCTTCGAGTACAGCCGCGCCTTCTTGCTGGGCAAGTGCTGGCTCGGCCGGCGAGAGAAAAATCCCAGCCAGCAGAGCGATCGTGCAGTAAGAGATGTGATTGTTCTTCATTGGATACCCTCCTAGGATTGGCGAGTTTTCTAAACTCCATGTCTTGGCAGAGTTCTCTTATCGCCCGGACTAAACCTCTACCTAGCTCTAGATGAACGACCCCTTCAGTTGGCGCGCCCCCGGCTTATTGGATCGCGCGCCAAAGGCCTGACGTTCTGAATTTGAATCCCCACTTGATACATACAATAGTGGCATCAGGTCTTTTATTATTGTTTTAAGCCATACAATTAGCATTAATTGTATGCTCTTCAGAACAGAGATTCAATACCAGGTATCCGTTTAGCCCCAGGGCGATCCTAAAGTCCGGTAGGTCTGAAGCCTGTTGCATTGGGGCGACCGGTAGGATGCGTGCGCAGTTTTTTTCAATGTTGGTTTTTAGTGGTTTTCCGAGGCGTTTGGGGGCGTGTCTATGTTCTTTTTTAAGGGCTGAGGCCGGGTGCTTGGGTTGCGGGCGAGCGCCTGTGGCGCCGGAGGCGAGGTGACCCCTTTAGTCAGATAACTCCGGATATTAAGGTGATCTCTAAATAGGTCGTACTAACTTGTTGAGAGGCTCTGCACTAGCTTTGGCTCGACCCATCTCCGAGGGTGGGGACGCTAGATCGCGATAACGATCCCACTTACATACGAGGAGACCCAAACAATGGGCCCTACACTCAATCCGACAATTATCCTGCTTGAACCGCCCCGGGTATTCTGGAGATTAGCCATGGCACCGTGGAGCAGCACTTGACGCGTGCGTTGGCGGACTGTCGTCAGCGGATGATTAAGTTCGACAATCCAATATAGAATTGAGCCCATCAACGCGCGAGCTAATGCGTGCATTCAGTGGGCTCCATCCGCGCCCCGGCAGGGATCCAATCCCAGTGCCTGTCCAAGACGACAGGACCCGTAAACGTCCCTCGGTCTATAGTAGTCAATCGATAATACAGGCGGTTCTCAGCCTCGCTGAAGGTAAATCGCTCGATGAACTCTGCTCCGTCTGACAGTGGGGTACCTCCGCCATCGAAGTAGGGCCAATCCACGTGCGTCGTGCCAACCATCAACCTCCCGTGATCCCAATAGCCTATTGAGTGTCCGAGGGGAGAGGAGCTGGTTGGCTGGGCGGTATCCAGACCATCAGGGTCGATGTGGATGGTTCTCTCAACGCTTAATTCCTGTATCCGAAGTGCGATCCGCTCGCCATCCTGGATGAACTCGAGTCGTGTTGCACCGTACATCGCCAATGGCATGCTCGTCCTGCATTCGAGTTGCGGGGCGTCGCTCTGATCGTAGGCTGCCCTGGCCTCACGCGCCTCGTCCCTCAGTAACGGCTCGTAGTCCGAAAATGATTGTCCGCCGGGGGCGGCCGACGGTGAACTCCATACTCGAAAGATTCCGCGTGGCTCCTCGGTGCCGCGCTCGCCCGCCAGCTGCGCCATCGATTCACTCACCCAAGGTATCCCCAGTAGGACGATTGCCAACACACCAGTAAGAACAGAGATCCTCATTTCAGTGCCTCCCTACGCTCTCAGGTTATCGAGTACGGTGCTCTCCAGCCAGTCTGATCCAGTTAGCTAGCGCTGACAGTCCGTGGAGACCACATCCGACATTGATTCTCCAAGTGCCAAGTACGTCTTGTCTGAAGTCGTAACAGCCGGGCGTGTATATAGGTCCAGATCGGTGATGGTCATCACGTAGTTGTGTCGATATAGGTCCAGATCGGTGATGGTCATCACGTAGAGACTGCCCTGATCTTCGCCCAAGGTAAATCTTTCGAGAATCTCCAGTTCCCCGCGCGTGCGCTCAACGGGGCCACGGTTAGCGTAGGGCCAGTCGATGGGCGTTGTCTGAACGATGAGCGTATTGCCATCCTGCCAGCGCCCTACCGAGTAGCCCAGCGGGCTCGCGGGCTGCTCCGCAGCATTCGCCTGGTCACTCATGTGGATCGTGCGGACGTGGCGGGCATTGTTCGAGAATCCATGCAGTTCAATCGTTGCGCCGCGATCAATGAGCTCAAACGGCTGCGGATTCTGCATAATGCCGGGCATGCCCATCGGCTCGCAGCGCGCTCCATAGTCATTCACGATCGCGAGATACTCGGGGCCTTCTGGTCCTCGGAAGTGCATCCTCTCGATACGGTCGCTGCTCGCCTGCGCCGCCTCCACCGCCGGTAGTAGGTCTTAACGCCGGTTCACTCCACACGCGGAACATTCCTTTGTTTTGTGTAACTGTATCCTCAATTTCATCAGTCCGGACCCAGCCAATCGCATCGAAACTCCAGCGAGGCTCTGATGCCCTATGGATCAAGACTTCTCGGCCATCACCGAGCAGCATGTTGATGAGCCAGATCTTTTCCTCAGTCGGGTGCAGGCGACCGGCTGCTTTGATCCGATCGCCCGGCTGGAAGAGATCCGGCGTGATACCTCGACGCTGGAGCGAATAGATAGCGCCCGCCTCCAAAGTCCAGAGCTGCTCCTGGTCCCCGTCAGTCGTGGCCTTTAGGGTGAAGCTAATATGAGGATTTCTCCACTGCACGCTGACAAGCTCCCCCTCAACTTCCCCCAGCGCTCCAGAGCTGAATTCACCAACAGCATGATGCGCACTCACTGTGACCGACACGATAACCGTCCACAGCATGGCAACCAGCCACGACTGCTTTACAACAGCTCGCACACCGACATCGTTTCTCATGGCACTTTCTCCTGTTGGACGGTCCGCCCGGACTTGGCGTACTGCCTAACCACTTAGACCCCCCTGACCCGAGAAACCCCCTACGATACGCGCCCGGTGAAGCTCTGACGAGTCCCAGATCCACCGGCCACAATCGACCAGCCAACGGCGTCACTGTATGCTCTCGCCCGAACACCCGCCCAACAAGAAAATGATCAAGAAGAGTTCCCGCAATACCGCCGCCGAGTCCAGTACCGAGCGGCGCAACTGCGACATCGGCCTGATCGGTCTGGCCGTGATGGGTCAGAACCTGGCGCTCAATATGGCGGATCATGGTTTCAGGGTTGCGGTTTTCAACCGTACGCACGCGCGAACCGAGATTTTCATGGAGCGATGCGCCGGGGAGCCCTGCGGCGGCAAGGTCAAAGCCTTCGAGACGATCGAGGGGCTCATCGAGAACCTCAAGCGGCCCCGCAAGGTGCTGATGTTGGTCCAGGCGGGCTACGCCACCGAGGCGACCATCGAGGCAGTTTTGCCATTGCTGGACAAAGGTGACATCGTGATCGATGGGGGCAACGCCTTGTGGACCGACACCATCCGCCGGGAGCAGGAGCTATCCGTCAAAGGCATTCACTTCATTGGGTCCGGTGTCTCCGGCGGTGAGCTGGGAGCACGGTTTGGGCCGAGCCTCATGCCCGGTGGCAGCAAGGAAGCATGGGCGTCACTTGAGCCCATCTGGACAGCCATTGCAGCGAAAGTCGACCGCAAGAGCGGTAAGCCCATCGATGGTGCGCGAGCGGGCAGGCCGGTGAAGGGCGGAGAGGCCTGTACCACGCACGTGGGCGCGGACGGAGCAGGGCACTACGTAAAGATGGTGCACAACGGCATCGAGTACATCGACATGCAGCTCATCTGCGAGGCCTACCAGCTAATGAAAGAGCTGCTGGGCATGAAGCCCGATGAGATGAGCGAGGTCTTTGCCGGCTGGAATGAGGGCGATCTGGACTCATACCTGATCGAGATCACGGCCGATATCCTCCAGCAGAAGGACCCTACGAACAAACGCCGATTCCTCGTGGACCGGGTATTGGATGCGGCCAGGCAGAAGGGTACCGGCAAGTGGACCAGCCAGTCCGCGCTGGATCTCGGCAGCCCCGCCAACGCCATGGCGGAGGCGGTGTTCGCCCGCTGCCTTTCGGCGCTGAAGGAGGAGCGCGTGGCGGCGAGCAAGCGGCTCGAGGGTCCAGCGATACCCGCGGTGACTCGCAAACTGAAGAAGGAGTTGATCGTCGCGATCCGCGACGCACTGTACTGCTCCAAGATCTGCGCCTACGCGCAGGGCTTCGCATTGATGGGGGCGGCGGCGAGAGAATACAACTGGGCGCTGAACTTCGCTGGTCTGGCCAAGATTTTCCGCGGCGGCTGCATCATCCGCGCCCGCTTCCTGCAGAAAATCGCGGATGCCTACCGAAACGACCCCAGGCTAACCAATCTGACGTTGGATCCTTACTTTAACGAGCAACTGAAGCGGGGACAGCCGGGCTGGCGCAAGGTGGTCGGTCTCGCTGCCGAAGCCGGGGTCCCCTGTCCGGCTTTTATGTCGGCCCTGGCCTACTTTGACGGCTACCGCAGCGCCGTATTGCCCGCGAACCTGCTGCAAGCCCAGCGCGACTACTTCGGCGCCCACACATTCGAGCGTATCGATGCCCCGCGCGGGCAATTCTTTCACTTGGATTGGCCGCATCCCGAACGCCTACAGCTGGATACCTGACATTATCGAGCGCTCGGCTCGATAGTTAACTCTTCGCGACTTCTACTGGCTGGCTCTGGCGAAACCGCGTGCCGAGCGGGCGCGACCGATGTAGCCCCGCAGAGCTTCTCCGGGAAGGGTTCAGTAGCTGAACAAATATACGGCACCGGCCTCCCGCGCCGAGTTGTCGTTTTGATCGCCGTTCAGCCCGGTGGCCGCGCTGTCTTCGCCAAGGGCGCCAACGGCCATTATTGAGCCGTCTCGATTGAGCGCTATGGAGCTTCCGAACTCGTCGAACGCCTCGGTATTGCTGCCTTTGACGTAGGCTCGCTGAGACCAGTTGCTGTCAGTGCGCGTGAAGAAGTAGACTGCGCCCGCCTCATCAGCCGAGTCGTCGCCTTGGAGGCCGTCAATGCCTTGGGCGGCGCTGTCCTCCAGTTGGCTGCTCAGCGCCAGCGTATTGCCGTCTCCGCTCAACGCGAGGCGAACGCCGAACCAATCCTCTCTGCCCATATTCGAAGGTTTGATGTAGGCCTGCTGGGACCACTCGCCGTCGTCGCCGCGGACGAAGACGTACGCAGCGCCGGCAGAGGTGTCGGTCGGTTGATCGTCACCCGGAATCTGATTCACCCCCGTCGTCATGCCGTCTTCGTCCAACGCGCCTGCTGCGAGCGTGTTGCCGTCATTGCTGATAGCGAGGGAGACTCCAAATGAGTCGGCCCTCTCGCCGTTTTCGGCTTTGACGTAGCCGGTCTGCGACCAGGCGCCCCCGTCGCGGCTGAAGACATAGACCGCGCCCGTGTCAACCGAGTCGTCCCCTTCCTCCGCATCGATGCCGTCAGGAGAGCCATCCTCGTTAAATGCGCTCGCTGCGAGCGTGTCGCCCGCGGCGTTAAGGGCGACCACGTAACCGAACATGTCCCCCGCGCTGGTATTCGTAGGTTTTAAATAGCCCTCCTGGGTCCACGTTTCGCCATTGCGCGTGAAGAGATAGACGGCGCCGGCCGATTGTGCCGAATTGTCGGACGGGTCTCCATTGAAACCGGTCGCGGCGCTGTCTTCGGCCAATGCGCCAACTGCGAGTGTGTTGCCATCATGGCTCAAGGAAACCGAGAACCCGAATTGATCGCCGTCGTTCCAAAGCTCCTCGTCCTTCACCAGTTCGCCCGTGTTCGACGCTTTGAGGTAGGCTTGCTGGGACCAGTTGCCCGCGTCGTCGCGAACGAAGATGTACACGGCCCCGGCCTGCAGGATCGAGTCATCGTTCTGGTTCGCGCCGACTCCCGTTCCGGCGCTGGCCTCGAAGTTGGCGGAGACCGCGAGCGTGTCCCCGTCCGCGCTCAAGGCGGTAATAAAACCGAAATTGTCGCCTTGCCCTGGGTTCGATGCCTTGAGGTACGCCTGCTGATCCCACGTGTCGCCGTCGCGAGTGAAAACGTAGACGGCGCCGGCCGCGTACACCGAGTTGTCGTCCTGGTTGCCATTGATGCCGGCGTCGCCGCCGGTCTCGAACGACGCGCCCACCACGAGTGTGCTGCCGTCATCGCTCAGTGTAACGGCGTCACCCAGGATCACGCCGCCGTTGCCGAACTGATCGCCCGTGCCGGCGTTCGATGCCTTGATGTAGGCGACCTGTTCCACTGCGCGAGGTGCGGGGGAGGGCTCATCGGAGTTCCCTGGCGGAGGCGCGTCCGATCCGCTACAGGCGCTCAGCGAAACAACGATCAGCCCGGCTTGAAACCACTGCGAGCGTTTGTGCAATTCCATCCTTCTCATCTGGGTCTCAGTGGCAGACCGCCACTGGGGTTTTGACGTTATTCCGTGTTGGTGATGTGGTCCCACGGCTCGGAGTCGAAAAGCACCTCGCCGCTGTCTGTCCTGACAATGCTCGCCTTCTCGGTCAGGTTGAATATCGGCGCACCGCTCTTGATGCGGCGGCCAGTTATGGTGATCTTGTCTCCCGCGTGAAGCGTGTTTCGGTTCCAGCCGAAATTCCGGGTCATCATCCCCGGCGATCCGAACTCTGCCTGCCACCTCACGACTTCGCCCTGCTCGTCTTCCACATCCAGGACAATGATCGAGTGGGGATTCATGAGCTGCAGGGAGACAACTGTGCCGGCGAGCGTTACCGGGTTTTCGTCGAATCGCCCCGCGTCCCCGTGGTGCGCCAGCACGAGGCCGGAGCTGAGCAGGAGGCTGACAGCCAGCAGATAGGGAGCCCGGGTTTTTCTCTGCATGAGTGAGTCCTCCGTGTTCGACCGACGCAGCGGTCGCCTGGGAAATGTCTCGGCACGCCCCAAGTCTCGCGCCGAGCTTTCACTGTACCAGGGATTATACATACAGATCCCTCTGAATGTATGCAACCTGAGCGGTCGTTCCGTCGCCTGTCGCGACGGGCCGTGCGCGGGAATCGGCCTCGATCCTCCTGTCAACCGGCTTCGGCGTTCACCACCGCCGTCGCCTTGATCTCCAGCAGGGCGTTTGGATTGACGAACCCAACTACTGCGATCAGCGTGCTCAAGGGATACCGGCTGGCCCCGAAATGAGCCAACCGATCGCCGAGGATCCAGACAATCTTATGGGCCTGCGCTTCGAAATCATTGGCGATGGAGTTTCCTTCCTCATCCACCGATGTCGTTATGCTCGCAAGCCAGACGATGGCGCCGGCCGTCGTGGCAACTGCTTCTGCATAGGCTTGGGCCTCTGTCTCAGCGGAGCTCAGATACTCTCTGGATACCACGTTGGCGTTTGCGCGCTGGGCAGTTCGGGTGCCGTCGCTATGATGGATCACCCGCTGGGGCCGGTGCTGGTGCTACAAACTCCCTCGCCCAATGGCGCGCCAATCCCAAAGCCGTAAAACTTCATCCGCGTCAGCGGGAGATCCTGCCAGTATGCACACACAGTATAGAAGATGCACTCAATTATGATATTATTGTGTACTATTATCCTAAGAGATACAAATCAGATTCTCGGACTTTTCGTCCACCACATTCACTGGACATTAGACGTGAACTCGATCATCAAGCTCGGAGCAAAAAATGATTAGGATTCTAAAGATCGCGCTTATCCTGTTCGTCGCGACCTGGGGAATTGTAGGCGCGTGGGGGAATGTTACGAGCGCCGCCGGGGGCATCGCTCAAGTGGCGCAAGTGCTTAGTATGGAAGGAACATTTAACCCAAATTCGTGGCGGGCAGTCGAATCCACTCCCCTTATCTGGCTCGCGTGGAGCGTAATCCCAATCGGGAAGCTCGTGGCAGGAGTGCTCTGCGCAATTGGTGCTTGGCAGCTGTGGTGTGCAAGGCGTGCCACGGCCGCACAGTTCAACGACTCCAAGACGCTTGCTGTTCTCGGTTGTGGTGTCGCCGTTGCGATGCTCTACGGCGCATTCATGGTCATCGCCAACATCTATTTTCAGCTTTGGCAGGTTGAGACCGACGTAACAACACTTCCCCGTGCGTTTCGTCACATGGCCCCTATCGCGTTCATTATGCTATTCGTGAACATGCCAGACACTGACCACGGTAAGCGCTAAAAGGATCACAAACGGCAAAACACCCTATCTCCTGACTGCTCCCTGGCCTTACTCATGCAGGCGACGGTGGAAAACCTGACTGAAGACGACATGATCGCGATCGCGGCGTATCTGGCCACCCTGGATCCGTAAGGGGCTGCTACTCCATTACATCGAGACGCAGCGGTGACCATCCCATACCATCCGGGGCATCGTGACCCGTGACCAGCACGTCGGGCTCTCCCATGACATCGAGATCGAAGATCTTGATGCTGCCCTCACCGGGATCGCTCACGATGGCGAGCCCCTCGTGAATAAGCAGCCCGAAGATCCCGAGTTGCGGGCTCCCGTCTCGTATGGGGACTTCGTTGAGAATGGTGCGAGAGGTCGCGTCGTAGACTCGCAGGTATTGGGGGTCGGCCTGGCTCGTGGTTCCGTTGGACACCACGACACGCCCGCCAGGCCCGGGCTCCGCACGGCCGACGAAGCGTCTGGAACCGATGGTCGCGACCTTCTCGAGGGTCTCGGCATCGATGATGGAAATGGTCTCTTCTCGCTGGTTGGCCACCCACACCTCACGGCCGTCAGGCGTGATCGCAGCGCCTTCCGCTCCTTCGCCCGTCACCACGACAACGGGCGGGCGGTCTTCGTCGAGGAAAATGACGGACAGCGAGCCTTCGGCGCCTCTATTCGTAACGTAGGCGCGGCGCGCATCGGGGCTCAGCCGAACCATGTGTCCTTCGCGGCCGCCGGTCGCGTAAGTACGCAATACTTCGAGCGTCGTCACGTCGACCAGCGCTACCCGGTCGGAGTCCTGCATCGTGGAAACCGCCCGCTGGTTATCGGGCAGGAACATCATGCTGTGTGGCCGTGAGTCGGGCCCCAGGTCGATGCGGCCGACCGTGCGGGCTCGGCGCACGTCGATCACGATGAGGCGCCGGCCCGGGCTGTCGTTGGGACCGTACTCGCTCGTCAGCGCCCAATGGCCATCTGGCGATACGGCAACTTCGTGTGGGACTATCGGACCCACCGGTAGTCGCGCAACCTCCACACGAGTGGTGAGGTCGAAAAAAGAGATACTCCCCCCAGCCCGGTTTGCTACGAGAAGTGTACCGTCCAACGCGGCGGCGCTCGAGCTCACAACGCATGCCGCCAAGAGTCCCGTGGCCCAGCGTGTCAGGAGATTCGGTCTTGAGTCTGTCAGTCGGTTCACGTCAAATTTCTCCTCGGGAAACTACCGCGCAGGCGGGAACGCTTCTGCGCCGTCGGGAGCGGCGTGCCGATCCACGAGCCAAGTGCACCGGCCCTGCGGCCTCAACCGGGTCGCTGGAAAATCCTCGTTGCGAAAAACCGCGCTGAGTATTGCCTTTTTCGCTGACCCAGCCACAAGGAAGACACAGTCATGACATGACTCGAGGGCAGGGTAGGTCAACGTGATTCGTGGCTCCGCGTCCCCGGAGTTTACGGCTGCCGCCCAACTCGATTTCTCGTCCAGCGCCGCGGAGCCTGGCAACAATGAAGCCGTATGACCGTCTTCCCCGAGCCCGAGTAAGACCACATCGAACAGCGGGTGCTCGACTGAAGGCATGAATTCCTCACGAAATCGCTGAAGCTCCCGAGCATAGGCATCGGCCGCCGCCTCTGGCGTGAGGCCGATCGTAGGAATGGGGTGAACGTTAGCCTCCGGAACTCGTGCGTGGGCTAGAAGCGCCGTTTCGAACATGGCGAAGTTGCTGCGTGGATCATCCGGTGGAACGAACCGCTCGTCGCCCCAGAACCAGTGCACGCGTTCCCACGGAATCCGATCACGGTAGTCGGCGGCCCCGAGAAGCTCGTAAAGCCGCTTCGGGGTCGAACCTCCCGAAAGCGCGACTGCCAGGGCCCCATCTATGGAGGTCAGGCGAGCACATAACCAACCGGCGGCCGCACGTGCCAGTTCGTCGGCGTCACGATAGACCTTCACGGTAGCGGCCCCAAGCTGTAGCGCGTCATCGAGCATATCAGTTGGCTGCCACAACCGCAGTTGGGCGCCTCGAGCCGAGTCGCAGTGCGCAGGCGAGCACGGCGCGCGCGAGCCTCTCGCGATCCTCCAGGCTAACCATCATGGTTTCGGCGACCACCTTGTGGACGCCGGCGGGCACCGAAGCCTCCGCATCCACCCGGTCGACGAGCCAGGCGTCGATTAACTCGGCATAGCGCAGCGCCACCGCCGAAGCGCTCGAGTCCAAGCCGAGTTCCCGCATCAGCTTGGCCGTCGGTCCTCTAACCGCCTGGCCGCCGATAATGGGCGAAACGCCGATGATCGGCGCGCGACAAGAGGCCAGTGCTTCCCGAATTCCTGGTACTGCGAGGATCGGCTCGATGCTGATAAGGGGATTCGAAGGACATATAACGACGGCCCGCAGCTCCGGATCGCTCAGAGCGGCAAGAACAGCAGAAGGCGGTTTCGCCGTTTCCGCACCCGCAAACACGATCTCCGTCACCGCTGGCTCGCAGCGTTGGCGAACGAAATAGTCCTGAAAGTCGAGCCAGCCATCCGCGGTCAGTAGCCGCGTCCGTACGGGATCGTCACTCATGGGCAGAATTCGGGTGGCGAGTCCCAGCCGCCGCCGAAAGCCATCGGTGACGGCTGAGAGCGTCTCGCCATCTTCGAGTCGCCGGGTTCGTTCCACGTGAATAGCCAGATCCTTGTCGCCGAGTTGAAACCAGGTTTCGCCGCCGAAGTCCCCGAGGGCTGCCATGAAGTTCCATGTTTCCTCACGTCGGCCCCACCCCCTGTCGGGGTCAGACAACCCGGAGAGCGTGTACAGGATCGTATCGATGTCGGGAGAGATCTCCAGCCCCAGATGACGAAAGTCATCTCCCGTGTTGCATATTACCGCGAGCTGTCCGGGGTCCAGGACTCGCTGAAGGCCCAAAGCAAGCTTCGCGCCACCGATCCCACCTGTCAGGGCGACGATCGAAGCCGGGCGTGTCACTGGAATTTCGCCCAACGATGGCCCACGAGGACCGGCTCGATCATCAGGCCGCCTTAGCCGAATGCGGCTCGGAGTTTGGGCAGTACGGCCTCGGCATAGAGCCGGATGAACCGCTCCTGGTCCGGTCCGGGCGCATGGAAGACGAGATGCCGGAACCCGAGCTCGACGTACGGTCGAATTCTCTCGATATGCTCGTCCGGGTCCGTGGACACGATCCACCGCGACGCCGCTCGCTCCACGGGCAGGCTATCGGCAAGCCGTTCCATTTCCAAGGGGTCCTCGACCGACATTTTCTCGTCGGGCGATAGCGCGAGCGCAGCCCAGTGGCGTGTGTCCTCAAGCGCCCTCGCTGCGTCCGTATCGAAGGACACCTTCAACTCGATCATGAGCTCAACGCCGTCGCTTTCTCTCCCGGCGGCTTCGAGTCCCGCCGCGACGTTCGGCAGGAGCTTCTGGCTATAGAGCTCGGGCGGCTTTCCGCTCGTGCAGATGAAGCCGTCAGCCATCCGGCCAGCGAACTTCGCGATCATGGGCCCGGCGCCGGCAATGTAGATCGGCGGCGCATCGTCGGGGCGGTCGTAAATAGTCGCATTCTCCGTCGTGTAGTACTCGCCCTTGAAGGTCACACGTTCCTCGGACCAGAGCTTGCGCATCAATCTGACCGCCTCACGCAAACGCGCGAATCGCACCTTGATGGGGGGCCACTCCAGTCCGCTCGCCGGGACCTCGTTCAAGGATTCCCCCGTTCCAATGCCCAGAATGACGCGGCCGGGAAACATCGCTCCCAGTGTTCCGAAGCACTGAGCGACGATCGATGGGTGATACCTGAACGTCGGCGTGAGGACACTCGTGCCAAGCACGATGCGCGACGTTCTGGCACCGGCCGCTCCCAGCCACGAAAGCGCGAAGGGCGCATGGCCGCCATTGTGGCGCCATGGCTGGAAGTGATCGCTGACGAAGGCCGAATCGAAACCGGCCTGTTCGGCCAGGACGGTATAAGCCAGCAGTTCGTTGGGTCCGAACTGTTCGGCTGAAGCCTTGTATCCGATCTTGAGCATATTGGGCCTTCGACGCGTTGATCGTCACCGTGTAACACGTTGTTCTGTCGCGTTTTTTTTGATGCCGCTCTGGAGAATCGCTCCTTTGCAGTCGTCGAGACATATTGTATACACATTTGCGCATACGTGTACGCCTCTGAGTTGGTCACAGGCCCTGGACGGGATGCGGCGGGCATCGGAACCGGATCGCGCGGCGAGAACGCTATGTTTCGCGAGACCCCTCGATGTAGGAGATCACATTGAGGCTGGAGTTCACCAGGTGGTTGGCCATTGCCTCATGTGCCCGTTCCGGGTCCGAGGCCATTATTGCGTCGACAAGCTTGTCGTGCTCCTCCCATGACGCGACGAGCCGCTTGGGGCCGTGAAAGAATATGGGTCTGCGAAATGGCGCCAATCGTCGCCGCAGCTCATCTGCAAGACTGCAGAGGGTCTTATTGTGTGACCCGCGATGCAGCATGTTATGGAAACGATCGTTTAGTTCCGAATAGGTCTTCTTGTTCTTCTTCCTTGCAGCCCCCTCTGACTCCTGATGTAGCGATTCGAGCTGCTTGCGCTCTACCACGGTCATCCGCCGGGCGCAGTAGGCGGCGCAAAGAGCCTCCATCTCGCCAAGCGCTTCATACATGTCGTGGATTTGATCGACCTGTAGATTGATGACAGTGACGGTGCGATTCGGCTTCACATCTACAAGACCTGTCCCGCCGAGCTGGCGGAGCGCGTCACGGATTGGTGAGCGTGAGACGCCGAATTTCTCGGCCAACTGTTGTTCTTCCAGTTTTTGGCCGGGTGGGATTGCTCCCGATATGATTTCCTCTGCCAGTTGGCGAGAAACCCGGTCTGCAATCGTTGTCATGTCGTCTTCAGCTCTTTTCGGGGAGGATGCTCCACTCTGGCAAAAGTATACAATAAGCGATGTTAGGACCCTAATCTTGCAAAAAACGCCTAGATGTATACATGACGTGATTCGCCCGATGCGAATCGGTCGTCGGGAACGCTTCGTGGACGATGCTGGACTCAGTGAGTGAGAACGGATTTCACGCCCGAAGGTGAGGCAGAACCTGTGTTCCCAGGAGTTCGATGGACGCGAACCAGCGATCGTAGCGAAGGCGAAGATCGAACACCAGATGTTCGACTCCGACGGCCGCGAACTTCTTCACTTCCTCTACTACGTCAGCGGGCGAGCCGGCGATGAGCGAGCCTTCGATATCCTCCGCCGTCTCAAAACGGCCGGAGGGCGGTCGTACCCACCATTTACCCCGTTCATTCGCCCACTTGAGTAGTCCGTCGATGTTCAGTCCGTCGAACGCTCCTTCCCGTGACTGAGCGATAGACGTTGGTGGGATGACGCCGACAGTCGGGACCGATCGTCCGGCCTCCGCTGAGAGCTTTGTCATCGTCTCTACGCGCTTTTCAATCGTCGCGAGCGTGATTCGGCCAGGCATCCAACCGTCCGCGTACCTCACCGCCAACCGGGCGGAGCGTGGAGTTGCGCCACAATACCAGAAGGGTACCGGGCCAGTGGGTTTCGGCTCGATAGAGACGTTCTCGAAGCTGTAGTGGTCGTCTTGGTAGGAGACGTTATTCTCATTGAATACCCGTTTGAAGATCCTGGCATTCGATTCGACCAGCTCCGGCCGGAAGATCCCACCCATCCCGATCGCTTCGAACTCGTGATCGAAACTTCCGGCGCCGAACCCGATGATCAAGCGCGGCCCGAGCAGGTTCGACATCGTTCCGATAGCCAGCGCAGTATTCAGAGGATGGCGGAATGGGATGAGCGACCCGGTACCGAGCGAAATGTGGTTGGTAACCGCCCCTACCGCCGTTAGCGTGGCCAGCGCTTCATAGAATATGGGTATGGCCTTTTCCATCTCCGCGTGCGGCTCAAAAACGAGATGGTCTCTAACCCAGATAGAGTCGAAACCGAGGTCCTCTGCCAACTGTGCACCCCTCAATAGCCGTGTGCGCGATGCGAACTCGCCAAAGTGGGGGAGCAACAGACCGAATTTCATTTTTTTTGTCACGATTGATTCCCCTTTGTTTCCGCTACGCAGGCGTGGCCTGTTTTCCGTGCCCGCGCTCGGCCACGATCTGCCCATCTCTATAGACGTCTGTGCCCCGAACCAGCGTGCGCCGGATCCGGCCGCGACACCTCCGTCCGTTGTATGGCGTCCAACCGATTTTGGATAGCACGATGTCGTCTGTAATCGTCCATTCCGCTTTCGGATCAACCAATACGATATCCGCGTCGTAGCCCGCCATTATCGAGCCCTTCCTCGAGTCGAGTTTGAAGGCCCGTGCGGGGGCTTCACAACAAAGTCGAACAGTCTCCCCGATCGTGAATTCACCGCTATTCACGGCGTCGATCATCAGTGGATATTGGAACTGAATCCCAGGCGTGCCCGTGTGTGCGGCCCACATATCCTTCCAGCCCACCTCCTTCTCTTCGCGGGTGTGTGGAGCGTGATCGGAATTCACCATGTCGATGATGCCGTCCTTTAGGCCCTGGACGATTGCTTCCCGATGATGGTCTGCCACCCAGTATGAGAGCGCGTAGGGGCCGAGCTCGGTAACGATATCCCAGCTGCCCAGGAACAGTGCCCAGTGATTCACTTCTCCGGTCACATCAACCCCGCGCTCCTTCGCTTGACGGATTAATTCGACGGCGCGTGACGTTTGCACGTGAACCAGGTGCAATGGGCAGTTCGTTGCCTCCGACATCCTGATCAGCTCCTGTGTCGCCAGATCCCAAATGATCCCGTCGTGTGTCGCCAGAGTCTTCGCGTACGCCTCGACGCTGCGGTCTCCCCGCTCGTGGAAACTCTGCTCGACGCGGTCGCAGACGCCTTGATTGTGCGGGTGGACCATGAATCGTTTGCCGGTCTTGGAGACGGCCTCGAACATCTGCAGCAGATGGCCCGAGTCGGTGATACCGGTACCGGCCGGATGGGGGTAGTCTCGACCCGTATCGATCACCTGGTACACCTTGTACGCCGCGATGCCCGTCTCCGCCATCGCGTCGACCTCGCCCAGCGTCGGCACGGGATTGTGGTTGTAGTCGACAATGCTTTTCTCCGCATAAAGCTCGAAGACGTCGACCAGGTCTTTGTGGGTCAGCGTGGATGGTTTGAGGTTGGGCATCCCGAACATCGTCGTAATGCCGCCGGCCGCCGACGCCTGACTGCACGTGTAGATATCCTCCTTATGGGTATAGCCGGGCTCCCGCGTGTGGACGTGCGGGTCGATCATGCCGGGAAGTACCCAAAGGCCGCTTGCATCGATCGTTTCCGCTGCCTCTATGCCTTCGACGCCCGGGTCCACGAGCGCAGCGATCTTCTCGCCGTTGATGAGGACGTCGAGTTCCTTGCCACCCTTCGCCGAGAAGACCCGTCCGCCGGTGATTGCAGTATCAACTTTCATTGGTTATCTCCGTTTCTCGAATTTCCAGGCTTCCGCGGGTCAGGTGCTTGCGGAACCAGTCAACGATCTGTGGCGTGACCGTATCCCCATACTTCTCGTAGGCTGCGTAGTGTGTCGTGTGCCGCTGCATGATGAGTTTCTTTGGCTCGCCAGCGGCCTCGTAGAGAGAAATCGCATGATCGGTAGGCGTTGTGGCGTCGTTCTCTACCGCGACTATCATCACCCCGCGCGGGGCGATTTTTCCAACCAACTCAATCGGCTGGTAGTCGAGGATGTACTCGGCGCTGCGCAGAAGGACTTCCTCCTGGACTTTCGAGTCGACGTCCTTCTTGATAGTGGTCTTCTTCCGCTCCGGGGTCGGCACCATGATCTCCTGGCGCGGGTGCACGCGCTCACCCTCTCCCGTAAGCACGCGCTGCTTGCGATCGGCTTCGAGTCGCTGCAGGAATGCGAGCCACTCGTACTCCCGCCGCATTCGATGCAGCCAGTCTCGGCCGTCGGCTACCGGGACCTGCGAGACGGCGCAGCCTACGCGAGCATCGTGCGCCGCCAGGACCAGGGAGTTTCCACCGCCAGTGCCGCCGGAGCCGAAGGCGCCGATGTTGTCGGCATCGATATCATCGCGCGTGGTTAGGTAGGTGACCGCATTGACGAGGTCCTCGAGCTGGTGTTGCGGGCGCACCAGATCGGTCCTGCCCTCGGACTCCCCGAAGCCCCTGTAGTCGAAAATCAGCACAGCGAATCCCGCCTCCGTGAGGGCTTCGTGATATCGGAGGTAGAGCTTGGCGTCCTTTAGGCCCAACCAGCCAGGCCCCTGTACGATTCCGGGCCAGGGAGAACTCGCTGCCGAATCTGGCAGGCGAAGTATTCCCGCCACGCGCTCACCCTCGCTAAAGAACGAGATGCGTTCTTCTTTGATGTTCTGATCTCCCAGGTCGAGGTTGTCGCTGATCTCCGGATACTATGCGACAGACCGGCGAATTCGAGCGTAGCACAAATGTTAAATGTATACGAATGAAATAAAATGCATACAAATTGGGTTGCGCCGAGGCGCTGTTCCAACGTAGTCTTTGTATTCCATACTGTAGTATTGTATACAAATATTAATCAGATAAACCACAATCAATCGTATACGAGCCCCGGCCAGCCCGAGTTCCTGGAGCGGGTCCGTAGCGCATCGCTTCCTGATCTGATCGCGTCTGCAGCGACCCTCAGGGATCAGGCCAAGGGCAACGTGGTGAGCTACTCTCGAAAAGCGTTCATTCCGCTCACCATGTTGTGCCGTGACGTCTGCCATTACTGCACCTACGCGAAAACGCCACGACACGTCAAAGACGTTTACCTCTCGCCGGAGCAGGTCCTCGGCATAGCCCGCGAGGCGCAGTCGAAGGGCTGCCGGGAGGCGCTGTTCACCCTGGGCGACAAACCGGAGCTTCGCTATCGGGCGGCACGTGAGGCGCTTCGGGAGCTTGGCTGTGAATCGACGCTGCAATACCTGGCGGAAATGGCCGAACTCGTGCTGCGGGAGACCGACCTGCTCCCGCACCTCAATCCCGGTGTATTGACCCTCGATGACTATAAATGCCTGCGCTCTGTATCGCCGTCCATGGGGATCATGCTGGAGTCTTCCTCTACACGCCTGTGCCAGCCCGGCGGGCCGCACTACGGCTCTCCGGACAAGGATCCCAAGACTCGGCTCGCTTCCATCGAAAACGCTGGCAAGGCACGCGTTCCACTGACCTCAGGCATTCTGATCGGCATAGGAGAGACTCGCGAGGAGCGTGTTGAGAGCCTGTTCGCTATCCGGGAGCTCCACGAGCGGTACGGGCACATACAGGAAGTCATCATCCAGAACTTCGTCCCTAAACCGGCCACGAGAATGGCCGGTGCACAGGCCCCGGGCAAGGAGGAGCTGCTATGGACAGTTGCGGTCGCCCGGCATGCGATGGGGCCGGAAATGAATATCCAGGTTCCCCCGAATCTGAACGCGTCAATTTTGCCGGAACTGATCGAGGCTGGAATCAACGATTGGGGCGGCGTATCCCCCGTCACGCCGGACCATGTCAACCCGGAGTCACCCTGGCCGCGGATTCCGGCGCTGGCGGAGACAACCGCCAAGGCAGGGAAGACGCTGGTTCAACGCCTCACCATTTATCCGGAATATGTACAGCGCGGCGAACGATGGATCGACGCAAAGCTGCTCACGCGCATACTGAGAAGCTCCGACAGCGGGGGGTTCGCCCGGTGCGATGAGTGGTCGCCGGGTGCGGTACGACCCACGCCGTTCTCGATGCAGGATCGTCGACCCGATCAACCGCGGCCTGGCGGGTTCGCGGAGTTGCTGCGCAGAGCCAGGGGTGGTGAGCGGCTGACCGGGAGTGAGATCGAAACACTGTTCAGCGCTCGGGGTCCGGACTTCGATCTCGTTTGTCAGAGCGCCGACGATCTGCGCCGCGATACCTGCGGTGATGTCGTGACCTTCGTGGTCAATAGAAACATCAATTACACAAATGTTTGCCAATACAAGTGCCACTTCTGTGCTTTCTCGAAAGGCAAAATCGCTGACGATCTGCGAGGTACACCCTACGTCCTGGACCTTGAGGAGGTCAGCCGGCGAACAAAGGAGGCGTGGAATCGCGGAGCCACGGAAGTCTGCTTGCAAGGCGGGATTCACCCCGCATTTACCGGCGACACCTACCTGACGATCTGCCGTGCCGTTAAGGAAGCAGCCCCTGAAATACACGTTCATGCGTTTTCCCCGTTGGAGGTCAGCCACGGAGCTGAAACGCTCGGCTTGAGCGTCGCGTCGTTCTTGGAACGATTACGCGATGCCGGGCTCGGAAGCCTGCCAGGTACCGCGGCCGAGATACTCGATGACGATGTGCGCCAGTTCATATGCCCCGACAAGCTGTCGACGGCGGGGTGGGTCGACGTGGTTCGAACGGCCCATGAGGTGGGCGTCCCGACCACCTCGACCATCATGTTCGGCCATATGGAGACGCCTCGGTCATGGGCGACTCACCTCCTGATCCTACGGGATCTTCAGGAGGTTACGGGTGGGCTGACGGAGTTCGTACCGTTGCCCTTCGTGCATATGGAGGCGCCGATGTATGTAAGGGGGCGGGCACGAAAAGGACCCACCTACCGAGAGGCGGTGCTGATGCACGCCGTCGCGAGACTCGTGCTCAACCCGCTTCTGACCAACATTCAAACATCGTGGGTAAAGATGGGGGAGGCTGGTGCAGCCGACTGCCTGTTGGCGGGGGCGAACGATCTCGGCGGGACACTGATGAATGAATCCATCTCTCGCGCCGCCGGAGCCAATCATGGCCAGGAGCTTGCGCCGGTCAAGATGCAAGCCCTCGCCGAGAATCTCGGGCGCTTCGGTCAGCAGCGAACGACCCTATATAAAAGCCCCAATAAAGCTCGAGGCTCGACAGCACTCGAGCCGAAGCCGCTGCTCCCGGTCCGATATCGCCACGCCAAAGAGTACCGTCCGGCCAGGGGCGAGTTGGGGTAGCCGTGCCAGGCCAGCCAAGATGGCGTCCAGGCTTACAGGAACGGAGCGAAAATCAGGCAATATGTCCCGGCAACGGCGACTATGATGATCTCCACCACGATGCCTACCTTGATCAGATCTCTCAGCTCGATCTGACCAATTGCGAAAGCCGTTCCGACCGTGGCGCCGGCCCATGGAAAGACGATGCCCATCGCCGAAGCAGGAACCATGATCGTTATCGCGGCGGGATTGAAACCGATCTGCTCAGCAACGGGAACCATCACGGCAGTGAACAAGGCAGTAGCGGCAACTCCGGACATCAGATTCGTCGAAACGGCGGTGGCGATGCCCGTCAGGTAGGGCAGACCGGCGGCGCTGCCGCCCGCTTCGGAAACGTTCTGAGCGATGAGGTCCGTGAATCCAAAGTTCGCGAGTGCCTGCACAGCGGCTACGGCGCTGGTTACCATGAGCAGGATCTCCCAAGGAATTCGTTGGTTTGCCTCTTTCCAATTGAGTACGAACTCGCGCTTCTGAAGGTTACAGGGCACGGTGAAGAGCAACAGCAGCACAATTGGAGGGACCATCCAGATGGATATCGCGTTGCTCAGCCAGGCAGCGAGAGCGTTGTCCTCTCCCAGGATGCCCGGCAACAGCGGCGGGAAAATAAAAAGCGCGGCCATGACAATGAAAATTGTCAATACACTTTTCTCTCCGGTCGACATATTACCCAGCTTCGCTTTCTCAGCAAGCAGAAAATCTCGCCCGCCCGGAATCGTTCCGACTTCGGGCCTGAAGAAGAATCGCAGTACAAAGAAATTGCAGACGAGTAGCGTGGCGAAGATGGGGACTCCGACCATCATCCAGCTGAACCAGCCGATACCACTGCCCGTCAGGGCTTCCAGTTGCGCCATTGCTACGGCGCTGTGCGGCATCCCGATCATCGTGGCGATACCGCCGGAAACCGCTGCGTACAGGGTACCGAGGGCAATGAAGGCTCGCAGCCGCGGCGCTTCGTTACTGGAGCCGCCCTGGCGGGTGAGCGTCGTGATATAGGCGTGAATCGACAGCCCGATGGGAATCATGATCGCAACGGCAGAGCCGTCTGAGACGAACATGGAGACACAGGCGGTCGCCAGCAAGAAGAAGAAGAGTAGACGGTTGGTACTATCTCCGACACCGGGGAGGGTCAGGAAGCTAAGAGCGAAGCGCTTGGCCAGACCGTGCCTGATGATGGCGAAGGCCAGCAAGGAGACGCCCATGATCCAGAAGAACACTCTCTGGCCGTAGAGGCCCGCTGTTTCCGCGGTGCTTAGCGTGCCCGTCAGCGGGAAGACGATGAGGGGAAGCAGGGCTGTGATGCCCCAGGGCGCTGGCCGCAGAATCCACCACGCAACCATCCAGGCCAGGGTCCCCAGGGCGATCTTGGAACCATGAACCATCCCCTCCGCCTCAATGGCGTAGACCAGTAACAGGCACAGGGGGCCAGCCATGAATTTGAGCAACAGGACTGACGCGAGGGCCAGCGGGTTCTGGTTCTCTTGAGTCTCGGTCACTGATTCCATCTATCTTCTCCTGAGCCCCAGTCTTCGTGTGGAGTTTCCTATTGGTGTAGCCTCCCTTTTGATCTCGGGTCCTGCACCAGCGCCGCCGAGGTCGATGGGAGAATACAAGCCAGGTTAATTGTATACAAGTATTCCCGTCGCCGAGTCGCCAGCGTCAGTCTTCTTCGTGCCGCCTCGAGAGCGGCGTTTCGCGCGTTGAGTCGATCTCGTTCTGACCGACTGTGTGAGCCTCGCCGAGGACGCCAACTAGAAATTCGTGGGTGCGCGTGTGTCGTTGTTGTGCCGTCAGCGCGACCACATCTTCTGGAATGTCGATATCCAGACCCAGGCCCCGGAGCTTCAGGACTGTGGCGGCGACACCGGCGCTCCGCGCGGCCTCCTGGTGGCGTGACAAACTGCGTTGCCCGAAGCAAGGCGCGATCGCGGTCGGTGGCGAGCAGGCCAGGGCGTTGGTTCCGGTTCCCCGTCGGTCGGGGACGAGGGTAACCGGAGTTCCGGTTGCCTGTGCGTCCAGGATTCGATTGAACTCCGCGGGCGTGGCGAGGGGAACATCTCCGGGTACGACGAGCATGGTCTCGTAGCCTTCCCTGCCCAGGGTCCTGGCCGCCTCCGCCACTGCTGCATTCACGCACGTCTCCGCATCCTTCAACACACGTATGTCCCAGGCTAGCGCTCGATCCATAACACGAGGATCGCTGCTGAGGATTGCGATAGCATCTAAGCCTTCTACGCGTTTTAGCGTCGCGAGCACGTCGGATAGCATCTCGAGCGAGAGCCGACCTCGGTCCCGGGCGCTGAGCACGCCCGCGAGTCGTTGCTTCGCCGTACCGAGGTTTTTCACGGGAACCACAGCGCACACGCGGGGGCGTCCGGGGTGGCTGGTCACCGGAATAGGTCCTGCTCCTTGGGCCGCTGCAGCGATTCGGCAGTCAGCGCTGCCGAATTCCACGTAAGACCGCGAATGAGCACGACTGGTAGGCCCTCGTCGGCCTGTCCCATCAGCAGGGACGCGGCAGAGGCGAGTTCATCGGCGAACCCTGTTTGCGTCACTTCCAGGGGTCTTCCGAACAGGTCGTCTCGACCGATGAAGTCGCGAAGCGCCGGCAGACCCGCAGTGCCCAGGGCGATACCCACCGTACCGTTGCGCCAGGCACGCCCCACACTGTCGCTGATTACCACCCCGAGTTCAGTACCGTAGCGCTCATCCAGGCGGGCCTTTAGACTGGCGGCCGAGATATCCGAGTTCTCGGGCAGCAGCAAGGCTTTCTCCCCCCCGGTATCGGGGTCCAGATTGGAACGGTCGATCCCGGCATTTGCCAGTACGAGGCCGGAGTGGTGTGCCACTACCAGTACGCCGGGTTTGTATCCGACCAGTTCGTCTGACTCGGAGAGTATGACTTCCACGAGGCGTGGGTCCTTGTCTACCTCTTTCGCCAGGCTGTTAGCGCGCTCGGAAGGGGTGACGGTCTCCAGATCGACGTAACGACCCTCCGCCTTCGACACGATTTTTTGAGCAAGAACCAGGATATCTTGCTTGCCCGGCTCGAGGCCGGCTTTATCCAGCGCGGTTATCAGGATTGCCGCGAGATCGTCACCCGGTTCGATCAAGGGGATTCGTGGAACCGCCAACAGGTTGAGTTCGTAGTTCGGCATGGCTGCTAGGAATCTGCGCCATAGGAAGTTTCGACGATCTTGGAGACAGACGATCTTGGTGGAAACGGTGGCAGGTGAAGAGTTGACGTGGCTCGTACGGTCGAGCAAGAACTGGATTTACATTGAGTGATCGCGACGCAAGGGGACACCGGACGGCGATGTGAAGCGCGATGCGCGCGAAGCACCTCCATCATGCAGCCCACAACCTTTGCAGCCGCCTGACGCTCAACGCCAAGCGCCCGTCCGGCAGCCATTCCCGCAGATCCGTGGGCGGCAACAGCATCTGATCCGGCTCGTAACGGCGAAATGTCGTCGGCATCTCAAACCCTCTCCGTGTCCGCTCCCTATTGTCGCATCAAATTCCTATCGGCAGTCGAACCGCAATTCACGAGCGCGTTACTGGCGCACAAATGATTGAACGTTGAGCTGTAGATTCAGCATAGCCTGTGGGGAAAGCGTGCAATATTCCGGCTGGCTGATTTACAATAGCTCCCCGTCCGTTCGCGGGTGTAGCTCAGTTGGTAGAGCGGCACGTTGCCAACGTGCAGGTCGACGGTTCGAGCCCGTTCACCCGCTCCAACATCCTCGGGGTTCCGCTCGAATGGTTGGAGGTCGGAATTCCGTGCGGACATTACTAGCTACCATCATCGCGCTGGCCGTCGCCCCCCCGGTTTTGGGGCATCACAGCGGCTCGGTGTTCAATACCGACCTGGTGCTTGCCGTTGAGGGCACCGTCAGCCGGTTTCGTTGGGGAAATCCGCATGTCTACATCTACGTGGAAGCCGATGCTGCATCCGGCGATCGGATCGAGTGGGAAATCGAAACCGATGCAACGCCCATTCTCAGCCGCAGCGGCTGGGGTCCAGATACGCTGCTGCCAGGCGATCCGGTGGTGGTGCGGATGAATCCCGTTCACGATACCCGTCGTACTCACGCCCGCTTGCGCTCCCTGACCAAGGAAGACGGATCCGTCTGGTCGGCCCGGTCCTCGTTTGCCGGGAGTACCAGCGATTTGGGCGGCGGTACCCAAGCCAACGACATATCCGGGATCTGGGCTACGCCGTTATCGACGAACGCTCATATCTGGAACTTGCGGAATACCGTCAGAAAACTGAATGAGCGGGGAGCGGAATTGCAAGCCGCATACGACATCGTCACCGAAAGCCCGGCCGGCCTGTGCATCGCCTACCCGTCACCGGCATTCCTGGCGGTTCCGTACCTGAACAAGATCGAAATATTCGATGACCGGGTGACCATAACCGGGGAACTCTACAACACGGTGCGAACCATCTATACCGATGGCCGCGCGCATCCCGAAGACGGCGATCTGACGAATCAGGGGCATTCCGTGGGTCAATGGGACGAAGGCGAACTCGCCGTCGAAACAACGCTGCTGGAAGCACATCGCTCGTCCCTGATCGACGGGTCCCCGGCTGGCACACAGCGCCGCGTCATCGAACGGTTCCGATTGAACGAGGATCGCACGCGACTCCTGATCGATTTTCGTGTCGAAGATCCTGAATACCTGGCCGAACCCTTTACCGGAACGGGGGAGTGGGTCTACATGCCGGAACTGGAAATGATCGGTATCGATTGCGATCCGAACGTTTCGCGGCGGGCGTGGGAGCAGTAGGGGCTGTGGAACTCATCAGCGGGCTGCTGCTGGCCTTGGTAGTGATCGGGATCGTAGCGCTCGTCGCACGCGAATTGGTTGGCGAAAGCGGCGGCGAGGCCATCAGGAAATACCTCGGAGATTCCCCGGCCGCGGACCTTCCCATGCTCGGCAAGCGCGGCACTGTGGTCGACAACAGCGGCGTGTTGATGCGGGTGCGAATTGAGGGCGAGCGCTGGAGTGCGAACCTGGTCGGAGGCGTCATGCTGCCCGCGGATACGCCCGTCCGCGTCACCGCTGTGAATGGGTTGGTGCTGGAGGTGGAGGAGGTCGCTGCCGCTGACGATGCGGTCACCGACGATGCGGCTGCCGACACTGCCACGCAAAACCCCGCGGAGTTGGCGGACTGACCGCCGGCGCCCGGCCGGCAATTTACCCGAGGATTCCTTCTCGATCGTAGAGGCGCATGGCGACAAGCAAGAGTGCCGCGCCGAGCAACAGGGTCGACGCAACGGAAATGGCCAGCATCAGTGGTTCGATCGGTTCCTGACGGAGCAGGGACGTGAAGAGCAAGTGCTGGCTGAGGCTGGGAACCGCCATCAGCTCGAGCGACGGGCGCACGTTGACTATCGATGCGAAGATCAACGGCATTGTCGGTACGATCATGACGACGGCGACGTATCCCTGGGCTTCCTTGAAGCTCTTCGTGAACGATGCAACGACGGTCATCAGCGCTGCGCCGAGTGGTGCGAACGGCGCCAGCAACAAAAACCCGACCAGCGCCGTCACCGGGCCAAAGCTGGAACTCATGCCGAGTTCCTCGAAGGGCATGTATCGCAGCGCAATCGTCAAGCAAAAGAGCGTCAGAGCGAGCGAGATGAGCATGTACGCAACCGTCGCACCCATCTTCCCCAGGAGCAAACTCGAGCGTCCCACCGGCGTCGTGAGAAGCGGTTCAAGCGACTTTCGCTCGCGCTCCCCGGCGGTCGTGTCGATTGCCAGGTATTGGCCGCCCAGGAGTGTTGAGAACAGCAGAAAATAGGTCAGCACGCCGAGCAAGAGCGAGGAGCGCCCGCTGGGCGTGGATACATCAAAGCTGTCGACGATCAATGGGCGGACCACAATCGGGTCGATTCCGCGAGTTAGCAGTCGCAGTGAGCTGATCTGCTGGGAGTACGCATTGATTGCCCCGCGAACCCGGCCAGCGCGCCGATCGGACCTCGTATCCGATTCATCGTAAATCAAACCGACGTGCGCGCCGACTTGGCTGGTCAGTTCTTCGCCGAATGACTCATCGATGTATACAACCAGTTCCTGCCCGTCGCCGCGAACGGCATCGATTGCGTCGTCACGGCTCTCAAGGTTGTGCCCCTCGCTCGCGGTGATGCCTCGGCTGCCCAGAAATGTGACGAGATTGTCGGCGTGCTCGGCGCCTATGATCGGGACCTGGATCGGTGTTTCTCTCGATGTTATGGCTTGAGAGACCGTGAAGTTCATGATGAAGACGAAAAATACCGGACCCATGATCGGACCGAACAGGGTGGCCGTCAGCAGTGTCCGCCTGTCCCGCGCGTTGTCGAGTATCTCCTTGCGGCAGACGGTGAGTACGGCCGACTTCATGGCTGTATGCCGCCGACGGCGGAGACAAAGATCTCTTCAAGGTCGCGATTGCCGAATCGAGCGGCCAGATCCGATGGAGTTCCCGATGCCGCGATCTTTCCATGAGCGATAATCACGAGATCGTCGGCAAGTGCGGAGACTTCCTGCATGACATGGCTTGAGATCAGGATGCAATGGCCTTCGCGGGCGAGTTCGCGCAGCCAGGCACGGAGTTGACGCACGGCCATTACGTCGAGGCCGCTCGTCGGTTCGTCAAGCAGTAAGTGGGGAGGCTCATGAATCAGTGCCCGGGCCAGCGCCACCTTGGTTCGTTCACCCTGCGAGAATCCCGCTGCCTTGCGATTGGCGACATCGCCCAGATCGAGCCGCTGGATCAGTCGATCGATCCGCGTGCCAAGCGTCTTGCGATCGACGTCGCAAAGCAAACCGTAGTAGCGAATGTTTTCGATGGCGGTCAGCCTGGGGTAGAGGCCTGCGCCGTGGGGCAGGACGCCGATACTCCGGCGGACGGCCAGAGGATCCTCAAGCACATCGATGCCACCGATCCGCGCGGCGCCTCGGCCGGGACGAAGCACGGTCGCGAGCACTCTCAGACACGTGGATTTTCCCGCGCCGTTCGGGCCCAGCAGAGCCGTGATGGCGCCGTCCCCGGCACGAAAACTGACGTCGGAAAGCGCCGCGATCGCACCGAAATGCTTGCTGAGCGCGTTGACCTCGATCATGGTGCCCCCGGATCCATTGGAACAGCGCGCAACTCAGGGCCCGGGGCCCGCGGCGCTGAGAAAGAACGGCGTCGGCGTCACTTCGTCGAGGCAGTCGGCGTCGAGTTCCTCCGTGGTCGCCGACTCGATGAACTCATCCATGAGATTCGGAACGCATCCAACGATCACGAGCCCGTGGCCTTGTTCGCGGCCGATGAGGTGAAGGGCGCCGCTGAGCCCTTCGACGATCGCCTCCTCAGCGTAACGGGCAGGCGTTGCGGGATCGTTGCTGCCCGACAAAAGCAGCACGGGGTGCGAGCTCACCAGCGGCTCTTTGAAATCCTCATCCACAATCCCCTGCGGCCATTGCGCGCAGATTGTGTTGAGCGCATCGATGAGCGATGTGCCGAGATACGTATCTGCGCTCAAAATCGAGGCGTCGTCCAGGTCGAATGGATGATCCTCGCTGCAAATAACCGAGTTGTGCATGGAAAAACTCAGTGCTCGCTCAAGGCCATTGGAGATCAGCTCAGCTTGCGCGAGCAGGGTTTCGAATTGACCCTTGGCGGCATCGTCGATAATCAGTGGCAGCAGTGCCGCCGACACGGCGGAATAGCTCATGAGCCGGGTGACGACCATGAGGTATTCCTCGCTGACCTCGATATCCTCAATTTCACCTGTCGAGGAATCCCGCGACGCGACGGATACCGGAGATGTTTGCAGCCGAGACTGCAGGTCGGCATAAGTCATCGCTAGATCGCCAAAACGGGTGGCGCATCGAGTGTCTTCGGCGCACCGTCGAAATATGCCCTCGAGCGCCTCCTGGGCGTTCAGCGCCATTTCGGGCCCCAGCACCAGCGTCGCCGGGACGACACCGTCGAGCACCGCCGTGCGCACGTGTGCGGGATAACGGCGCAGGTAGTGCTGGGCGACGCGAGTGCCATAGGATACGCCGTAGATATTCCATTGCTCGACGCCCAGTGCGCGGCGCACGGCATCGAGATCGCGAACGGCGATCGAAGTCGTGTAGAAACGCGGATCGCGCTCCAGATCCGAAAGGCAGTCGGCGGTCAATGTCTCAACGAGCTCCTCGTCCGCCGTCTGAAAATCGAGTTCCTCGGGCAGCTCGCATTCGAACCCCGCCGCCGAACGTCCGGTACCGCGCTGATCCACCAGGATGATGTCGCGATTGCGCCGCACGGGTCCGAAAGGGCCACGCGCCTGCATGTAGAAGTCCACCGTGCTTTGCCCGGGACCACCGGCGATCAATAGCAATGGATCGGGCTTCGGGTCGGCTGAAAGCGCCGGGATCCGGGCGACGAATAGATCGAGGGTGGCTCCGTCCGGTGCTTCCGGATCGAAGGGTACGGCGAGCGTCGCGCAGTGGGCATAGCGGCTCGACACACCCGCAAGCTCGAGGAGACAATTGGACTCGTCGAGCTGCGCATCAACTCCATACGGCGCGAGCGTGCTCAAGGCCGCAACGCCCACGATTGGAGCGGCGAAGGACTTGACCGGCCTCATGGGCGCTATTCGCCGGCTAGCAGGATTGCGGACTCGCGAATTGCGGCATGAGCCAGGGTCGTCGACGCGGGCGCAATCACCTCATACTCCACCAGGTCGTACATCCGCCGCGTATGTGCGCGTCGGTCCGGACCCGGGTTGCTCGAAGAGGTTGTGACCACGACCATGTCCAATTCGGGCACGAGCACGATGAACTGGCCCCCGTAACCCCAGGCGTAGGGTGATTCGTGCCCCGCCATATTGCGGATCCACCAGCCGTAGCCATAGGAGCGGTCATTCTCCCGGGTCGATATCGCGCGACGGCGCAATGATGCCGCGACCCAGTCAGCAGGTACGATCTGTTTGCCGTTGGCTCGACCTTCATTCAAGTACAGCTCCCCGAATTCAAGCATTTGTCGAGGAGTTAGCTCCATATCATTGCCACCAAAGAAAATTCCCTGTGGATCCCTAGGCCAAGGAGGCAACCTGAAACCCAAGGGTTCCGCCAGGAATTCGCGAGCGAATTCAAGTGTGCTCATGCCGCTCGCCCGGGTAAGGATGGCCGAGAGCAGGTGCGTGTTACCTGTGCTGTACTCCATGACTTGGCCGGGCGGCAGTTCCAGGGGTTGACGGAGCGCGAAGCCCACCCAGTTGGAACTCATCACCCAGGCGCCGTAGTTTCGGTTGCTGGTGGTTTCAAGCCCGGACTGCATGGTCAACAGATCTTCGATGGTAATGCCCGTCTTCGGGCGATCGTCGGCCGCCGAGAGTTCCTCTGCGAAATAGCCTCCGATGGGCTGCTCGACGCCGTCGATATAGCCTTGATCGATGGCGATACCCACCAGCGCGGACACTAGGCTCTTCGAAACGGACTTGACATTGGCGATGTTTCGGGGCGCCGCTCCGTTGAAGTATCGCTCAATGATCAGCTCGCCATTGCGGCTGATCAGCAAGCTCCTGATTCGGGGCATGGACTCGGCCGACCGGATCGCGCCGCCAAATGCCTCGGGGTCGGGAGCAGTTTCCTGGGCGATCGTTTGCGGCGAGACAGCGAGACACTGCAATAGCGCGCACGCCGAAATCGCAAACACTCGATTCGCTTTCTGCATGGATTTGTCCCGGGTGACACTAGGTCCGGCAAAACCATACTACAGCCCTGGCGCCCATTACCAGACGCCAAGCCGTCATCGCTCGCAACCTTGATCGATTCGATTCGACGAGATTTGACCGGGACGAGCATCCTAGGCAGGATTGCCCGCCAAACCTTCATGTTGGGACGATTGGCGATATGAAATTCGACTTGCACACCCATTACTACCCGACCCACTACTTCGATACGATTCGGGAACTGGGCGCCGAATTCTCGTTCGTCACCGGCGTGGCGGGGAATACGCTAATGACATTTCGGGGGACGCGATTCTTCAGCATTACCCCGCCCATGACCGACCCAAAGCTGCGTATCGAAGCCATGGATCGGGTCGGCGTCGACGTCCAGGTGGTATCCGTATCGACCCCGAACGTCTATTTCACCGATGCCGAGCATCAACCGGCCGTCGCGTCCCGTCTCAATGACGAGTATGCAGAACTCATCGCCGCGTACCCGACACGTTTCAAGGGGTTCGCCTCGATACCAATGGACAATCCCGATGCCGCGCTCAGGGAACTGGAGCGCGCACTGGACGAATTGAAACTCAACGGCGTGATCCTGCAAAGCAATCTCGCGGGCGCCGACCTGACGGATGAGCGGTTTCGGCCGTTTTTCGAGGAGGCCGACCGACGCCAGGTCTGCATCTTCATCCACCCGATCCTGCCGGCCAACCCGGAACCGTTTGCCGAGTATTGTCTCGGTCCGATCGTGGGTTTCCCGTGCGATACCACCCTGGCGGTGGCGAAGTTGTGCTATTCGGGCATGCTCCGCGAGTTACCGGGCATTCGCTGGATCATTGGACATGCGGGCGGAACCATTCCTTGGCTGATGGAGCGCCTGGACAACGGCTACCGCGATTTTGTGGAATGCCGCGAAAATATCGACGAATTGCCGAGCGTTTATCTGCAACGCCTGTACTACGACACGGTCACCTTCAGCCAACATACCTTGGGGATGTTGCGCGGACTGGTGGGCGCCGATCGCATGGTCATGGGCAGCGACTTTCCGCATCTGCTCGGCTCGATCGATCGTGCCGTGAGTTCCATTGACGAAATGGCGGCGAGCAACACCGACAAGGAGTCGATCTTTTCGGGTACGGCGCTATCGATCCTCAATAACGTCGATTAGCCCGGGTATCGAACTCTCCCGACCGATCCCCGAGCCTGCCAACGCTGGCGCATGGGCCGCCACGACGTACGTCCGGTCAGAAGGGCTAAGGGTCAACCGCGGGGGCTTGTTGAAACAGGACTTCACGCGTCATGCCGTGATCCAGCCTGATCGTGACGGCAGTCTGCCGTTCTCCAGGTTCCACGCCGATGACATCGGGATGAGGGCTTTCCATGGACCACCGGCCGGCGATTCGAATGTTCGCAACGTGAGTCTCAGCGGGCTGATTCCTGATCGAATCGGGCATCTGCGACATGTTTCTAGGCCATTGAGCGAGTCTCAAGTCCGGATCCGCCACGCTCAAACGCAACTCCCCGCCGGCCGTACTCGCCACAAGCAATAGCGGCGTGTCCACGGCGTCAACTGTTCCGGGCAGTGCGTCCTGGGGTGCGAACAGGGCATAGGCGGTCAGACCTTTGTCGAGGTGCTCAACGATATGCGCCTGGCTGTCTTTTCGGAGCACGCGAAAATTACGGTGTTCGCGTAGCTGCCGAGCCGTCTCAAGGTCGCCCTGGATCAGAATCTGATACTCGTACCCCCCGCCGCTCGGCGCCGGGCCATGATCCAGCCACGCCTTCACGTGCGCTGCGCTCACCGGCAATTGCCCTGCCGAATTGCCCGGCGAGGCGGTTTCCGCCGACCCGGCGGGTACCGGGGAATGCGGCTCGGACAACTCCACCACGACCGGTTGACCGGGGGCGACGATATAGTGATTGTCTTGCGGATCCGTGAACAACCCACCGTCGTATCTCTTGCGCATGGGCGAGTTGATGAGCGCGCCGTCCACTTGCGCCGGCCCGTTTGCGGACAGGCTTTGAAACAGGGTGGTGACGGTCGAGACATCTCCGTCGTCATTCGCAATCCCCGACCCCAGCGCGATGACCTGATTGTCGACGAACAGGAGCGACTTTTTCGCTCGAAAGCTGTCGTCGAATAGCGGCTCTCCGTCGGAGGGTACGGTGTCGCGCAAACTCATCGAATAGAAACCATCCCGACCGCGGTGGGACACGCCCCCCACAAAGGTCTCCGAGCTGAAATTGCGATGCTTGCCCTCCGGGTAGAGGGCGGTGGGTTCGATCTCATACGCCATTTGCCCCATCGGCAGGGCCTTGGTGGTGGCGCCGGGCGGGTAGGCCCAATGAAAGCCTCCGTCAAGGTCCATGCCGCTGGCCTCGAGACCCAGCGGCGACCCCTGGGTAAAGAGCAACAACGAACCGAACGCCAGATAACGTCCGTAAGGATTCTCGGCCTGGTGCCCCGACTCCCAGTCCCAAACGTAGCGGCTCCAGCCGCGAACAGCGGCCGCCCATCCGGGTCTTTTTTGAATCGCGAACGCCCCGTAAGGAAACGTAAAGTGTCCGGCGGGCGGCTCCCAGCGCAGCCCTTCGGCCTGCCGAAAGGCCGCGTCCATGATTTCCAACGTGCCGAAACTGCCGTAGTAGTTCAACCTCGGCAGCAAGCTGCTGAAAGTCGATTCAAGGTTCGCGCGCCGGTAGGCCCAGGCAAAAGCGGCGCCCAGGCGCGGCTCGACGAGTCGGTCATCCTCCATCGCGGCGAAGGCAAAACCCGGCATCATGAATCGGTCGATGCCACTGTTGGCATAGGGGAAACGACCGCTCAGCGCAGGATGCAATTCGAAATCCGCGGCCATGCTGAATTGCGCCATCAACGTATCGCGCAGGCGCCGGGTTGTCTCTTCGGGCAACGCAAACTGCGTGCCGCGAAACAACCAGTCGAGCATCGCCATCGTCGTAACGCCCTGGATGCCATACACGTTCTGGTAAGCGGCCGCGTGATGAAAGGTGGTGTAATCCGGCTTGATCGTATCGGCGTAGCCGCCGGCAAAGTTGCTGACGTGGATCAGGTAATCGAGAAAAGCCCGCATGCGCGCCACTTTCTCGGGAGAATCTTCCATCAGCAGCACGCTGATGAGCTTGGGTCCCGCGCCCCCGCGGATATGGTCGCTGTTCTCGCCCCGGCTCGTGTCTATATCCGACAACGATCCGAATCGCGTGTACCAGGCGATGGTCCGTTGGTGGTCCTGAAGTTGTCCGGCGAGTCGCAAGTCATCGCGCAGCAGGAATATGGCGTTGGCGTATGGATTGACTCGAATGAGGTGATCGACGGTACCGACGGCGCTTCCGGTCGCCCAGCCCTGGTCCGTCATATGCTCCAACAGCGCCGACAGGCGCCGCTTTTTTTCCGCGCTGGGGGTGCCGCTGGGGGTGCCGCCGGGGGTGCGGCGGTAGTCGAGGGCCAGCGGGCCGAGAATCTGTTCGCCTGCTTGCTGAAACGTCCTCCCGGCTGCTGCGGGATGTTCGTCCCGTGAAGAAAATAACGGCATGCCGGTGATACCGTCTTGCGTCTGCCTGATCCCAAGCGCGTCCCATTCCTGGTTTGCTCGTGCCACTCGACCGTCGAAGTACTGCGTAAAGGAGGGGCCCTGGGGTAGCGTCTCGGCATCGAATCCGTCCGTGGCGAGCAGCAAGCGCTCATAGCGTTGCGCGATACCTGCCAGGTCGCGATAGGCGTCATCGAGGTCGCGCGCATCGACCCCGGAAGCGGCGAATCGGCTGAGGGAGCGCCAGGCCGGAAGCACCCGGTAGTGATCGACGCGAGCCGTATCCTTGCGATTCTCGAAATGCCAATCCGAATGACGCTTCCTGGACATGAAGGTGACCAGTTGCAGCATGTCCAGATAGACGCGGTCGTCGGCCAGGTTCGAAGAAGGCTCAATGCGCAGCGTCCTCAGGCGCCCTGAGCCTGCGTAGTCTTCCATCTTGGCGTCTTGTTCGAAATGCACCCAAAGCGCCCGCCAACCCGAGAAGTTCTGCCGCATCCGGAAGCGATACGCGGGGTCGATCTCCGCCTCCCGTTCGCCGGCGCCAATCTGAAAGACCAACCACCCGTCGGGGTTCGGCGATTCGCGGTAAATCCAGAGTTTCAGCCCGCCCTGCCTGGACGGCGCGACGTACGCGGGTTCCAGGCGCTCCGGCCGCCCGCCCGAATATTCGCCTGCCGCCTGCTCCAGCCCGGCGAGATCCTTGAAAACCAGTGGCTCGGGCGCTGACCAACGCCACAACAATGAGTGTTCGCCGTCCTTGAAACGGCGTGTCGACAGAGCCGCCGCACCCTCCAGCCCCTGGAGGTCGGCCGGCATTTCGAACGAAACGCGCTGGGCGATTATTTCCGCGCTCAACGTGAGATTGGAAGTCGGCGGCGTTTCGCCGCCCTGGCCATGCACGCCCTGAGCACACACGGCCAACCCCGCAAGGATCAGGCATCGCCACCTCGTTTCGGGTACTCCCGCGTGCATTGCGCTGTCTCCTCGGCCTGGGACTATCGAAGGCTTCTCAGGCGCGCCAACTCGGCTTCATCGGTAATCTGGAGTTTCTCTTCATCGGTAATCTTGAAATCCAGCAGATCGTTTTCGGTACCGTCCTTGAGCCAATTCGGCGGATGCGCGGCGGTCGGTGCGGCCGAACCATTTCTGAAAACCGCGCCTTCGTTGTATTTGAACGAATAGGGAATGACATTCTGTCCGTCCGCGTTCGCCAGCAACCCGTGGAGTTGCCGCCGAAGTTCGACCACCGTTTCGAGATAGGACCGGTCGTCGATCAGGTTATTCATTTCCAGCGGGTCCGCCCGCAGGTCAAACAATTCGTCCGTATCCCAGATTCCATGGTATTGAATCAACTTGAAATCGTTGGTTCGGATCGCGAACGTGGTCGGGGTGTGGGGAAAATTGAACTCCCAGAAGTACTCATACAACATCGCGCCGCGCCAGTCTTCGGCCGGCATCGATCCCTCGGCCACGGCCTTGAAACTGCGGCCTTCGATCTCATCGGGAATGGCGACGCCGGCGATGTCGAGAAGGGTGGGTGCAATGTCGATGTTGGCCACCTGCGCCGGCGCCGTGACGTTTTCGGGGAACCGGCCGGGCGCGCTGACGATCAGGGGCACCCGCATCGACTCTTCGTAGGCGCTGCGTTTGTCGATCAGGCCGTGCTCGCCGAAATAAAAGCCGTTATCGCTGGTGTAAACGACGACAGTGTCGTCGGCTTCTCCGTTCGCCTCAAGCCAGGCAACGATGCGCCCGACACTGTCGTCCACGGCCGATATCGTGCGGTGATAGTTCCTCTGGATCGCGAGGAGATCGACATCGGTGCGGTGATAGGCGAACTCGACCCCGTGGAAACTGTTGCGCTGGTTGCGAACCCAGAGCGGGCGTCCCGGATTGTCTTTGTCGATTTGCGCGCTGGGAGGCAATTCGAGCCGCACGTCCGCGTATTGATCCCGATGCCTTTGCGC
Organism: Candidatus Rariloculaceae bacterium; assembly: GCA_965237785.1. Lineage (GTDB taxonomy): Bacteria > Pseudomonadota > Gammaproteobacteria > Steroidobacterales > Rariloculaceae > UBA6522. The sequence continues at coordinate 1,221,450 of OZ250159.1, read as the reverse complement.
GGGCGTGAAATCGGAATGTACGGCCTTGTGCGACAAGTAGAGCAAAAACGGCCCGCCGCTGCCGGCCGCTTCGAGCCACTCGATCGCGTAGTCGGTGAGTTCGTCGGTCATGTACCCGGTCTGCTCGACTCGCTCGCCGTTGATATTGAAGGTGCTCCTGTTGCCGAAAGGGTCGATGGGCAGGTAGGTGCCCTGTCCGGCGAAACTCACCCAGTGATCGAAGCCCGGCCGAGGTTCGTCGCTGAGGCCGCCCATATGCCACTTGCCGATCAGCGCCGTGCGGTAGCCCGCCTCCTGGAGTAGTTCGGGAAAGGTCCTCGTACCGGGTTTTAGCGGCGTGTTGTTATCGGCGACGCCGTGATTGTGCATGTACTGTCCGGTGAGAATCGATGCTCGGCTTGGCGAGCATAGCGAGGTCGATACCACGGCGTTGGAAAAGAACACACCGCTTGCAGCCAACGCATTCAGATGCGGTGTCTCGAGAAATGGGTTCAGGAATCCGAGTTCGTCGTAACGCTGGTCGTCCACCAGAATGAAGATGATATTCGGCGGGTCAGTGGCGTCTACCGGGCCCTGGCAAGCCGTCAGAACGGCTGCTGCAGCGAGGATCGGAAGCATCCGGGCCGGCACCGTGAATTCTCGCTGGTTCATTGCGGGTTTGTCCGTGAAGAGTGCTGCCTGCGCCCGGCGGGGCGGGCACAGGAGTCCCGTTCAACAATCTCGTATTCCAGGATGGTCGCTACAGAGTCCAGCTTGACGGCCTTGTCCGCGCGGATGGCGTCGAACAGGAGCTCAGCCGCCTTGGCGCCCATCAACTGGATGGGTTGCCGCACGGTCGTCAGCGTCGGCCAGATGTAGCGCGAAATCGGTACGTCGTCGAAGCCGGCCACGGACAGCTGCGCGGGAATATCGATGCCCTGGTCATGCGCGTAGTGCATGACGCCGACCGCCGTATCGTCATCGCTTGCGAAGATCGCCGTCGGCGGCCTGGTGGCGTTGAGAATTTTCCCGGCGCCCACAACGCCCGAGTGGAAATTGAACGACCCGTTGGCAACGATGCTCGAATCGAGACGGATACCGGCGTCGCTCAAGGCCGCTTTATAGGCTTCGTAACGAGCCGCGCTTGAGCTGTGCGCGGGGTGCCCCTTGATGAACCCGATACGCCGATGACCGAGGTCGATCAAATACGAGGTCAGATCATACGCAGCCTGATACTCCATGAAATAGACTTGCAGTCCCCGATCGTGATCTTGCGGTGAGATCATGACGTGTTTGATGTTCATTTTCTCCAGCGCCGAAATCAGCTCCCGGTTGTCGCAAAGCGGAGGTGTCACGACGACCCCGTCGACTCTCGTCTGATTCACGAACGTGGTGATGTCCTCGGTTGGAGATTCGGCGCGCACATCGCAGGGGTGCAGAATGAGTTCGTAGTCCAGCGGCATGCAGGCGCCGATCATGCCGAGTTGCAAACCGGCGATATAGGAACTGAAATCGCCATCGTAGATGAGCGAGACCGTATAGGAGCGGTTTCCCGCCAACCGCCGAGCGGCCGGATTGGGCGTGTAATTCAATTTCTTGACCGCCGCAATCACGCGCTGGCGGGTGGCCGGGCGGACGCTTTGCTCTCCGTTCAGCGTCCGCGATACGGTCTTGAACGATACGCTGGCCTCCCTGGCCACGTCGTAGATCGTTGCCTGTTTGGCTGTCATGTTCAGACCCTCCCCACGGCGTTCATCACGCCCTGAAGATAGCCGAAGGCATGTGCGAATCCCTGGCGCCGCCCGGGGTCGTCGGCATGGCCGGGAACGTGATCCGGCATGACCATATGGCGATAACCGGTCTCCCGCAGCGTCATCAGCACGCGGTAGACGTCAATATCTCCTTCGTCGATATACACTTCCTGGAAATCGTCCCTGCGGCCGCGAATATTGCGCATATGAATATTAAACAACTTGTTGCGTTCACCGAAATAGCGCACCACGCCGTAGACGTCCCGGCCCGGTTCGTCGAGCATTTCCGCGGCCGTTCCGACGCAAAAGTTGAGGCCGTGAAAGTCGCTTTCATGCAGGGCCGTGAACCGTTTCAACCCGTCCACCGTGCCGAGCACCCGGTCGACACCCTGGAACCCCTCGGGTGGCACGCCGGGGTCGTGTGGATGACACGCCGCCCTGACCTGAAATTCCTCGCATACCGGAACGATCTGCTCCAGGAAATGACCGATTCGCTCCCAGAATTCATCTTCGTTTACGATGCCCGCCCGCGTGAGTTCGCGGTCCCCGGCATCCGCCCGCTTCCACGTCGAATACCGGCTGCCGCCGCGCCCGGGCGTCGACTCCGTTCGCAGCACGCCGAGCAAATTCAGATTGTATTTGAAGGCGGGGATTCCGGCCTTGGCACAGTGCATGATCATGGTTTGGATATGTTCGATGTCACGCTGCCTTTCGGGGTCGTCGGCGAGCACGATCGCGCTGAATCGGGCGCGGTCCACTGATCGACTCCAAAGCAGGGGCACGGTGACCATGTCCAGGGAAACGCCGTGTTGTGTGCAAAGATCGCGCGTTCGTTCGAGTTCGTCGAGCGTCCAGAATTTTCGCGTATCGTTAAGGTCCGGATCCAATGGGTAACCGCAGACGTGATTGACACCGTGGCGCTTACAGAACTCCAGGATTTCCCGGTCCGTCGGCCGGCGCTGAGTGCCGACCTGCATGCGCAACGGCGGCGGTTGCGCACGCGTGTCGCCCGAAGCCGCCCCGCCCGTCTGCGCGTCGCTAGCGGCGCAGGCTCCCGCAGCCGCCATCGCCCCTCCGGCCGCCGCTGATTTCAGGAACTCTCGCCGCTGCATTTGCTTCACTCGACGCTACCCCTTGAGCCCGAACTTGACCGCCGCCGCGCGCGGGCATAGTGTATGACAGCGCTGTCGAGCGAGCAAGGCCGTTGCTCTCTTCGGACGCGTGGATCGGTCTGAGAGGCTTGGTATAGCATGAAATGTACATCCGTACGTAGGGGGCGATGAATAGATTCGGTTCAACCCGCGTTGCCTGCGCCGCCGCGCTGTTGCTGATTGCCGTCAGCGCGCCGTCGGCACAGGATCGCCTCAATATCCTCTTTATTACCGTGGACGATCTCAACGCGGACCTCGGGGCATACGGCCATCCACAGGTGCAGTCGCCGTCCATCGACCGGCTTGCGTCGCAAGGCCTGAGGTTCGACGCTGCCTACGCGCAATACCCGGTTTGTTCGCCGAGTCGATCGAGTTTCCTCACCGGACTGTATCCAGGGCAAACCGGTGTCGTCAGCAATGACGTGCATTTTCGCGACTTCGTTGCCGACGCGGTCACTCTGCCGGAGCTGTTTCGGCGAAACGGGTACTTCACCGCCCGGGTCGGCAAGGTGTTTCATTACAACGTGCCCGGGGATATTGGCACGAACGGTCTCGACGATGCTCAATCATGGGAGCAGCGCCGCAATCCGAGGGGTATCGACGTCGACTACGGGTCCGAGGTCTACACGATTGAGCCGCGCACACCCATCGGTGCGACCTTGAGTTGGCTCAGTGTCCCCGACGACGGATCGCGGCATACCGACGCATTGGTCACCGACGAAGCCATCAGTCTGCTGAACGCCTATCATCCGGACGACACCGGCCGGCCCTTCTTCCTGGCGGTCGGCTACTTTCGGCCGCATACGCCCTTCGTGGCCCCCGCATCGTACTTCTCGCAATACCCGCCGGCCGATATTGAGCCGCCGCCGGACTTCGCGACCGACCGCGCCGATATCCCGACGCCGGCGCTCGCGGACCGGCCGGGCCAGTTACAGATGAGCGAGGCTGACAAGGTCGCGGCAATTCAGGGGTACTACGCCTCCATTTCCTATATGGACGCCCAGGTCGGGCGGCTGCTCGGCGCGCTGGATGCGGCGTCACTTCGTCAGAGCACCGTCGTCGTGCTGGTATCGGATCACGGCTACCAGTTGGGCGCGCACGGATTGTGGCAAAAGGGCGATTTGTTCGAAGGCTCCGCCCGTGTTCCGCTCATCGTCTCGGTCCCGAAGCAGGCCGGCACCCACTATCCGCGCGGCGAAAGTACCTCGTCGCTGGCCGAGCTCGTCGACCTCTATCCCACCGTGGTGGAACTTGCCGGGCTCGACATCCCCGAAGCGGTGGCCGGGTACAGTCTCGTGCCGGTGCTGGAGGATCCGCGGCATTCGGTGCGCGAAAGCGCCTACACGATGGCGTTGAGTATGGCCGGACGGGACCGTGAGGAATGGCGATACCGCGAAATCATGGGTCGGTCCATCCGCACCGAACGCTACCGCTATACGGAATGGGGTGGCGGACAATGGGGCGTTGAACTCTACGATTACCGTACGGATCCCGCGGAGTTCACCAACGTGGTGAATGAGCGCGATCACCTGGCGGCCCGCGCCAGGCTGGCACGGGAACTGGCCGGGCGCAGCCAACAGGCGGAGGCTGCGCGCGCCACCGGCGAGAGATCGGGCCGGTGAATTACCGGGTTTCGGTCACCTTTTTGAGGCGCGGCGGGGTGTCCGGGTTCAGCCCCCTGGCGAGTGACAGGGCGTTTGCGAAACGATAGAGGCTCGGCGCCAGAACCAGTGGCGCAAGCAGCGCGTGCGGCGGCTCGGCGCAGGGCAGGACGCAGGGACCGGGACCACTTTCGCCGGCGACAAACGTCGTGGCGCCGTGCCTGCGCGCATCGCGCACAAACCGCATCACGCTCGTCCGCGCCGCGTCGTTTTGAGAAAACACAAGTAACGGAAAGCCCTCGCCGACCATGGCCATCGGTCCGTGGCGGACTTCCGCCGCGCTGTGGGCTTCGGCGTGCAATCCGCAGGTTTCCTTCAGTTTCAACGCGGCTTCCAGGGAAAGCGCAAAACCGACGCCGCGGCCGACGACAAACAGGTTGATGGCGGGCCGCAACACGCTGAGCAGCGGGCTCCAATCGCACTTCCAAGCCGCCTCCATTGCGTCCGGTATGATGCGCAACCCGTCCAGAAGCCGTTGGTCACCCCCGAGGTGACCCACCAGCAACGCCAGCGCCGCGATCGAAACGAGATACGACTTCGTGGCGGCGACGCTGACCTCCGGGCCCGCGCCAAGGGGTATAACCCAATGTGCCACGCCAGCCAGGGGCGACTGCGATTCGTTGACCAGCGCGACGACCTTGGCGCCTTGGCCACGGGCCATCGCGGCGTGACGCACGACATCGGGGCTGCGTCCCGATTGCGAAATGGCGATGTACAAGGCACCACGCAAATTCAGCTTTGCGCCGTATACCGAAGCGATGGAGGGCGCCGCGGATGAAGTCGCCAGCCGCAACCGGGATTCGAACAGGTATTTTCCATACAGGGCGGCATGATCGGAGCTGCCGCGTCCGCAGGTCACCACCATCGTCGGGGCAAACCGATGGACATCGGCTGCCAGCGCCGAGAAGAGTTCGCCGCTGCAATCCAGCAGCCGGCGGACGGCGTCGGGCGCCGAAGCCGCTTCACTGAACATTCGGGTTGGGGTTGGCCGCACGCTCGCGGGCGCATTCACGGTGATCCGCCGGAAAATCCGCGCTTCAGATCGCTCATGGAGATTCTGCTGTTTTCGATCAGCGGGCGTGCCCGCATCCCGATGACGAACAGGTACGCCAGCGTGACCAGATTGATCAACATCGCCGTGCGCAATCCAGCCAGGTCACCGGTCACTCCGATCAGCAGCGGCACCAGCGCACCGCCAAAGATACCGGTGCAGAGAATGCCGGAAAACGCTCCATGGTGGACTTCCACCGAATTCAATGCCAGGGAAAATACGATCGAAAACATCACCGAGAGAAAGAAACCAATCCACGGAAAAGCCATCACGGAGACCTCGCTCGGTCCATACAAGGCCCCCAACACGCAGGCGGCGGCAGCAGTGCAGGCCAGCCGCAAGAGCGTGCGGGAATCCATGATTTTCAACAGCCCCAGGCCAACCAGGCAACCCATGGACATCAAACCCCAGAATCGCCCGACCAGGCCCGCACCGGCGGTTTGCGGATCGACGCCGTGGTAGGTTTGCAGAAATTCGGACATCCAGTTGGCGATGCCTTGCTCGGTGCCGACGTAGCATACGATTCCAAAAAAGAACATCAGCGCGTGCCGATTCCCAAGAAGTTCCCGATACGCCCCCAGGGTCCCCGTCTTTTCCTGAGCTTTGAGGGCGACTGCCGGCAGACGGATCAGGGCGACAATGGATAGCAAAATCGCAAAGGCGGCACAGAACAGCCAGTACAACGAAACCCAGCTGAGGTCGGCGGGCGCGAGGCCGCGCAGCGTATCCAGGAAAAGGTTGGACCGGTTCGGGTCCGGCAAATGGGTTACGAGGTAGGTAAATACGAAGGGACTGACGAAGGAAGCCAACCCAAACACAAGCTGTCCCAGAACCGAAAAGAACGCGAAGTGTTCTTCGCCTCCCGAGGTGCGCATCAGGGGATTGATGATGACCTGCAACATGGCCATGCCAATGCCGATCACAAATAACGAAGCGACGACGACTCCATATCCCGGAAACAGTGAAAAGGCGGTCGCGCCCGCCAAATTGAGCGCGAACGCGGCCAGCATCGAGCGTTTCATGCCAATGGATTCGATCATGAAGCCCGATGGAATGGACGCAATGCCATAAGCGAGGAAGAACGAGAACGGCAGCAGGGCCGCCAAAGTCAGGGTCAGATCGAAGTCATCGATAATGATGGGCATCAGTGGCCCGATGATGTTGGTCACAAAGGAAATTGCGAACCAGATCACGAGGATGAACAGGACAACCGCCGGATTGCGCGTCTTACCCATGGCACCTGTCCGGCGTGATGTCCAGCGGTACGGCCAATGCCGCGCCGGCGTCGGAAAACAGACACGTGGCGCCGATGCATCCGGCCCAATTTCCCAGTTCCGCCCGGTCGATCGAGGTGGCTCCCATCATGCCCTCCATCAAGCGCTCCGATACCCGTCGCCTGAGTGCTCCCAGGTAGAAGTCGCCGGATTCGGTGATCCCGCCACCGATGACCACCTGCTGGGGATCGAAAATGTTGATCAGGCTGGCGACTCCGCTGGCGAGATACTCGAAATGCTGGTCAAACGCCTTCACCGCGGACCGCTCGCCGTCCAAATAGCGGCGAACCAGGTCGGGGCCGGTCGGCGGCGTATGGCCCGCTGAGGCATCCCTTCCGGTCAGGTCCCCGTACTGGCGCAGCAACGCGGAGGTAGAGGCCAACCCTTCAAAGCAGCCATGGTTTCCGCAGGTGCAACGTACGCCGCCGTACGACAGCACCATGTGGCCGATCTCACAGGCCCGGCGGTTGGCGCCGCGATAGAATCGGCCGTTCAACTTCAGCGCGGCCCCGATGCCCGTGCCCACGGTAAGGAATACGACGTTGGACGCGTGTACCGCCGCGCCGAAGCAGGATTCCGCGATGCCCATCAGGAAACCGTCATTTTCGACCTGAATGGGCAATTGCACACCCGCCAGCTCGTCCGCCAGCGAAACGCCTTTCAACAGAGGGAGGTTGTTGATGGCCCCGACAACGCGATTGTCGTGAACCAGACCCGGTACACCGATGCCGATCGCCGAAACCTCGACACCGCCTCGCCGAGCGCACGCCAACGCCTCGTCAATGGCGCCGCGAAGATGCGCCAGGAACGGTGCCAGGCCCCTGTCCGTGTGCGTCACGCCGCTGTTCTCGTAGCACGTGCGGCCCGTTTCGTCGGCCACCGCCAGTTTGACCGCGGTGCCGCCGATATCGATACCGAGTCTCCACATAGCGGCGTTAACCTGTGTCATTCACCGGACTTCCTGGCGGGTACGGCACACTTACTGCGTACTTACCCAGATGGGACTCGACCACGCCCACTGGTGGTCGGTCTGGCGAACACGCAAGAAGTAATAGTCCTCATCCTCACTGGCGGTATCGTCCAGGTCGAATTCGACCAGGAAACCGCTCTCGGGAACGGCGCGGTTAAACGACACCGCCTCGGTCAGCCAGCCGCGCATGAAGCGCGATTGGCTGCCTTGAAGCAGTTCGGACAACGTGTAGGAAAACTCCTGGCCGTTGACGTTCGCGACGATTCGCCCGCTGGGCCTCATTTCCACTTCGAGGGCGATCGACTGTGTCACGGGTTGCATCGGCGCCGGGTTCGATTCGCTCTTGGCGTCAAAGGAAACGCTGTTGCCGGTGGTAGCGGTTATTCGGCTCACCCACGATTCCCAGGGCACCTCGTTGCCTTCGAGATCCCGCTGTGGCGACGTGAACGGCGCGCCGCGAAACTGCGGCGTGGCCTTGAGCAACCGGCCTTCCTCCAGCGAGATCGTGCCGCGCCAGTCGATCCGGTCCTGGCTCGCGACCTGATTCCAGCCGAATTCGAATTTGATCTTCGCCCTGATCGGATCGCCGCCGTCATCGTATTCAGGCGTATAGCTCACGTGCTCGCGGTGCAGCGTGCGGCCGTTCTTGACGAGTTCGACGTAGTCGATCTGATCCATACCCTCGACGGCGACATGGATCGTGCGCCGGCCCGATTCGTCATCGGAGACGGCTTCGCCCATATAGGCGCCGTTGATGCGAAAATCCAGCTCGATATTGGCGCCGGTGGTGGCATAGACGCGCCGGGAGCGAATGGCTTCCCAAATGGCGTCCCGCGTCAAGTCGCCGGCAAGGACCGCGAGGCGGCCGTCGCCGAAACCGCCGGGATGCCCGGCATGGGAATCCGAGGACGCGATGACGCCGAACTTGTACCCTCGCTTGAGTCCCGCCTCCATGGAACCGCCGTAGTCGCGCGGCCCCATGTCGTGGTACATGCCGAACGGCCCCACCGATCCCTCGGAGCCGCCGTGCCGGGAGAAAATTTCCACGTAGGGCGTCTGCGCGCCTTCTTTGAAAAAATCCCAGTTGTAACCGCGAAAGCTCGACTGATAGCCGATGCCGTGCGGCGTAATGATGGTGTTTTGCGGGTCGAGAACGGCATCGCGCAGTTCAACGACGGTCGTCCCGGCGGGCGGCAGCTGGATATCCTGCAGTTTGGAAACCACCACGTGATCGCCGTATTTGAGGCTGTGAATCTCGTAGGACGGGAAGGTAATCCGTTCGCCGGGGACATTGTATTGATTGAGTCGATCAAGGTAGGCGGCCCAGAACTCGGGGTCGCGCAGGCGCCTGAACGCGCTTTGGTGATATTCGATCACCCACTCCAGTTCCGGATTGCCCTGCAAATCTTCAATATCGGGCCACATGGCGTGGGGTGTAATGGTGAAGAAATCGAGCGACTGGGCCGCGTTCTCAAGGGCGTTTTCGAACGAGCCGTGCCCGTAAGTCAGATTGGAATGATTGTGGAGGTCGCCGAAATATACTTGGTAGCCACTTGACGGCGCATCGTCCGTGCCAATGGCGGAGGGTTCACCGTCGTTCACCGGCGCGCATCCCGAAAGCACCGCCCCGGCGAGGAATAGCGGAACAAGGGCGTGCTGCTTCGTGCGGGTCAGCTGGTTCATTTCATATATCCTCCGGTGCGTCCGTGCCAGGCGAAGCACCTATCTCCGCGCCGTTCAACTGGCAACCAGGCAGACGCCAATCATAGGTCAAAATGGCAGCGCTGTCACATTGAAAAAACTGATCTAGCTGATTTTGATGGATTTTTTTTTAAAACATCCAGGAATATTCCACTTATATGTAGATTTGTTTGACAGCGCTGTCTGCACGTGCCACCATCGCCACATCGGATAGAGGCGCAGCCCGGCGGCAGCACGGTGCCGGGGGAGCGCAATTGATCGGGAGAAACACATGAATGGCAAAGTATGGCGCAAGCCGGCGGTGGCGGTTTGGGCGGTCCTGTTCGTTGGGTATGCCGCGAGTGGGCCCCAGCGCGCGCAGGCGCAGGGCGATGGGGTGCTCGAGGAGGTTGTGGTGGTGGGAACCCGCGCCGACCTTGAGGCGGCCGTCGACTTCAAGCGCGCCTCCGACACCATCGTCGATGCCATTTCAGCCTCCGACATCGGCAAGATGCCCGACCAGAATATCGCCGACTCGCTGCAGCGCGTGCCGGGTGTGCAAATCCAGAGGAATCGCGGACAAGCGGAGGAAATCACCATTCGTGGATTACCGGCCCGGTATACGCAGACACTGGTGAACGGCCGGCCGATCACGACCGTGTTCAGCGATACGTTGAACAACCGCAATTTCCAAGCGTACATCATGCCCTCGGCCTTTGTCTCCCGGTTGGCCGTCTACAAGTCCGGTAAGGCGGACATACAGGAAGGCGGTATTGCCGGCGCCGTGGATATTGTCACGCAGCGGGCCTTCGCTCTCGGCGAGCAACGGATCAATCTGTCGGCCAACGGCAACTGGGACGGCAACAACGGGGAGATCGGCAGCGATATCTCCGCGATCTACGCGAACATTTTCGCCAACGAGACGCTCGGCATTCTGTTGGGCGCGAATATCGTCAACGAGGACCAGGGACTGCACCGCGACCGCGGCGGGCGTTATCGAAGGGCCCGCAACGAGGCCAGGGGCCGAGACCTCAACGGAGACGGGGACTTTGGTGACCGCGGCATCGTCGTGCGCGATAATGTGCTCTCGGAAAATTTCGAACAACAGCGCGATCGTCAATCCTATCTCGCCAACCTCGAATGGCAACCCACGGATCGGTTCAGCCTGTTCAGCGAAGTGCTCTACAGTCAGCAGGATACGATCTCACCGCGTGAATCCATTCGCTACGGCTTCGCCAACAGGCCCACAGTTTCGGCGGGCCAACAGACGGTATTCATCGACGATGTCGAGTACGTTTCCCAGTACCACAGTCTCAGCACGCAACTGCAAGCCGAAAAGGAATTGCAACACCGCGACGCGGACGTGCTCTCCGGGCAGATCCTGGCGAGCTGGCGCCCGGATTCGCCCTGGTCGGCCGACGTCTCGGTTTCGCGCTCGGCCTCCGATCACTTCCAGACCCGCGCCCGGACGGTCGCCAGGCTGACGGGTGTGGAAACGCTCATCAACATGGCCGGCGAAGATCAGCCGACCGCGGTCACGGTGTTCGGAGAAGAATATCTCGATCCGGAGGCGTACAGCGTGAATCAGTTCAGTTCGGGTCCCGGCACGAACATCCGAAGCGAAAACAATCAGAATGACCTCAAGGTTGACGTCGACCGGTTATTCGACACGGGGTCTGTCCATTCCGTCGGTTTCGGCGTGTCCTTGTCGGATAGCCTGTTCGCCTCCCAGCGGGACGCGTTTTCCACAAGCGCCCGTGAGTTGTCGGCGATCGGCATCGAATCGTTCCCCATGATCGTGACCGGGTCCGACCGCGGCGGTTTTCTGGACAGCGCCCCACGGCCCAATGTCGGCAATTGGCTCGTTCCCGATACGCAGGCCGTCATTGACGCCGCGGGTGGGCTCCAGGCGATCGTCGATGCGGACCCCGCTGCCGTCTACAACGATCCCGCCGATTTCGTCGATATTCGCGAGAACTTCAGGTCCGCGTACCTACTCATTGATTTCGGTAACGAGAGCGGTAGCATCTCCGGCAACGTCGGCGTGCGTTACGCCGAAACGGAGGAGACTATTTATGGAACCTCCATCGACCTGCAGCAGGGGTTCACCCGTGAAGATTCCACCGGCGCCCTGACCGCGAACGCGCTCGGCGTGCCGATCAGCCGGAATCGGACCTACTCCAATACCCTGCCCAGCCTGAACGTGCGTTTCAACGTCGCCGACGATCATGTGCTGCGGGTTGGTGTGGCGAAAACGATGACCCGGCCGGCGCCGGCGCAACTGGACCTGGTTATCCAGGGGCTTCGCGGCAGTATCGACGGGGAGAACGAGATCGCCTACAACGATCCGAACCTCAAGCCGTTTCTCGCCGACGAGCTGAATCTTGCGTGGTCCTGGTACTACAGCGAAGAAAATCTGTTTTCCACGGCTCTGTTCACCAAGAATCTGGAGTCGCTCATCGGCAACGCCTCCTTTATCGAGAATTTCAACGTGACCAGCAGCGTCACCGGCGTGACCGTGTCGGAGCCTTTCAACGTCGATACGGACAGCAACGCCGAGGGTGTCAAGCTCCAGGGCGTGGAACTCACCTGGCAGCACGCGCTCACGCAACTTCCCGGGCTGTTGGGCAACACCGGATTCGCGCTGAACTACACCTTTATCGACAATTCCGACCCGGGCCGGCTGCGGTCGGCGGCCGAAGACAATTACAATGCGATTGCCTATTACGATGGGGGGCGCTTCGATGCCCGGATCTCGTATACCTATCGCGGCGAATACCTGCTCACGCCGGCCACGGGACTGGAACCGATGCAGCTCTTTTCGCCTCGCCGTTATTTGTCGGCGAGCATCAACTACCGTCTGCCCAACGGTATGCGTGTGCGATTGGCCGGCGCCAATTTGACCGACGAGGCCGACGTTCGACACCATCGGGGGCTGATCAGACAGTATATCGATTACGGTCGCCGGATCTCACTGTCGATTCGCGGTAATGTAAGGATCTAGCCCGAACATCGGAACCAGCGGCCCATGCACCGCATCGCGCTCATCTCGGTCTTACTTGCTGCTTGCGGCGACGAGTCCGTCGGCGGCGACGAGTCGATCATCTTTGTGCCCGACCGGGTGATGCCCTACGTCGTCGACGTCGATGCGCCGATGGCGACCATCCCGACCGAACTGACCGCCGCCAACGTCAGGGCGGCGGGAGACCTGGTGGCCGATTGGCAGATCCGGCATACGGACGAATTCGCCTCAAGCCCGCTGGTCAACTTCCAGGGCCATCGCCGCTACAGTTTCGGCGGTTGGCTAATGGGTACCATGGCCCTCGGCATGACTCGATGGGGCCTGATGTCGGAAAACCCGCGCTACCTGGAGTTCATCCGCCGCCAGGCGCGGGAATTCGGCTGGCGCGTCGAGGCGCGGGAATTCGACGCCGACGACTACGTCATCGGACAGACCTATCTGGAGCTTTTCGACCTCGATCGCGACGCCGGGATGCTCGAACCGCTGACGGAGCGGCTGGACCTCGTTTACGACAATTGGCCCACCGTGAACAGGGATTTCGGCAGAGAATGCGAAACGATGAGCATTGTCTGCCGCGAACGCTGGACCTGGATCGATGCGTTGTTCATGGGCGCGCCCGTGTGGATACATCTGGCCGAAAGCAGTGGAGACGCACGATACCTTGAATTTGGCGATCGTGAATTCTGGGCGTCATTCGACACCTTCTGGGATGCGGGCGAAAGACTGCTCTACCGCGATCTGCGTTTTGTGCGAATGCGTGACGCCGACGGCCATAAGGTTTTCTGGAGCCGTGGCAACGGTTGGGTGTTCGCGGCGTTTGCGAGAATTCTGCCGAAGTTGCCGGCCGGGCACCCGAATCGGCCAAAATACGTGGACCGGTACCGTGCGATGGCCGCGAGGCTCGTCGAACTACAGCGCGCGGATGGAAGTTGGACGGCGTCGTTGACCAACCCCTCGTTGTCGCCCACGCCGGAGAACAGCGGATCGGCCTTTTTCACTTACGGTCTCGCCTGGGGAATCAACGAGGGACTACTGGAGCGCGAGTCCTACGGGCCGGCCGTTGAGAAAGGCTGGGCCAGTCTGGCGTCGAACCTGTACGCCGACGGGCGGCTGGCTTACGTGCAACCCTCTGGCGCCGGGCCGCAAATCGTGCACAAGGAGAGCACGGATGTGTATGGAGTCGGCGCGTTCCTGCTGGCTGCCTCGGAGGTCTACCGCCTCGCAAATTCGGCGGAAACGGTACACTAGCGGGGACGGTCAGGCGCGATTCGGACGAACGGGCGGTTGCACGCAATGAACAGACTGTATCGCGGAATCGTTGTTTGCCTTTGCGCCTGCGCTCAAGCGTCCGCGGCGGCGATATCCACCGAACAGCTGGCAAACCGATATGAAGAGTTGCTTCTGTTTGCGAGGAGCGACTATCGGGCGAGCAGGACAGCCGGCCAAGTCTTTGACGGCACGCTGCTGGGGCAATTTGCCCAGGCTGTCGAAGACGCTCAAGCGTACCCGTACGAATTTCGCGGCGTACCGGCCTACTATGACATACAAGCAGGCGCCGGGAGCGAGACGTCCACAGGGATTGTAGCCGGACGCGACGCAAACGGCCGCTTCCTGGAGTTTTTTTCTTCCACCGTGCCGTTGCTGGCGTACGCTTATCGTACGCCGGGCCCGCGGCGAGGCGATAATCCCTACTATCGGAACCCGGATGTCGTGCAACTGTATGCGTTTGCGCTCGAGTACTGTTACAGCCGCGGCCTGACCGAGTCAGCCTGGATGCCGGACCACGCGGGGGCCGCCAGCCATAACGCACTGAGAAAGGGGCTGATTCGTTCGAGCGGCGACTTTTCCACCGTTGGCTTGCGCTTGGGCGGCTTCATTCAAAGCCTCTTTCTGATGCGCGAACCATTGGAGCGACTCGGTCTGCTGGACAAGTATCGCGCGGTTGCGCGCAACCTCGCGATCAATAACGGCGTCATGTATGCGGCGTTTTTCCGGTATGCCCGCGAAGATGCCGGCACCGACTATCCGGCGCCGCTGCCCGAACAACAGCTTTACCGCCTGAACGCGGATGGCATGCGGCTGTTCGCCGACTACTTCATCCCCTATTTTTTGCTGATCGAGGACGACGGCGAGCAGCGGGAGATGGAGGCAATCCTGCGGCGGGTCATCGCCGCGAATATCGCTGTCACGCCGGGCGTGCAGGGTACGGTGAAACCGGACGGCACGGGTTTCCATCACGGAACGGCCTACGTCGGCGCCTATAGCCCCTATACCTTCGAATCGTTCGCGCAACTGCTGTACTTGCTGGCTGATACGGATTTCCACGGCCCGGAGAATCTGGAAGCGGTCAAGCTGGCGTTGCAGAGTTTCCGCACGATGGCGCAGAAATACACCGTTTCCAGTGCGCTCAGGGGCCGTCTGATTGGCGGCGATGGGGACGATGCGGCGACCGCGATCACCCGGGCGATGGCCTTGTTGGCGCACTCCGAAGGCGCAAACGATGCCGAAATGCAGGCCCGATTCACCGAGTTTTTCGACCCGGACTACTTTTTTTCCTCGCAACGATTGGGTGATTACCACGAAGGCCAGCGAGGCGTGCCGATTCGCGGACTCGGGATTTACCGCGTGGCCGACGAGGTGTTGTCGATGGGCGTCGCCCCGGCCGACGTGCCATCGGGAGTGGCGATCAAGCCCTACGCCGCAGCGGCCTTTTTCCGCCGCGGCGACTGGCTGGTCACGGCGAAGGGATTCAGCAGGTACTTCTGGGACTACGAAGGGCCGCTCAACAGGCGCATGAACAGCTTTGGACAAAACTGGTCGTATGGCCTGTTGCAGGTCTTCAGCGCCGGCGACCCCGTCAGCGAAGCGGGTTCGGGCCATGATCTGAGCAACGGATGGGACTGGTATCACGTGCCCGGAACGACGGCGAGCCACTATCCGGTTGAGGAACGGTCCTACGCGCGCGTGGCCGAGGTTCGCCGTCAGGCGGGCATCGAACAGCTCGACATCCAGCGCAACTACAATAGCAAGTCCTATGTCGGCGGCGTCACGCTCGGAGAACATGGATTCTTTGTCCAGGACCTGGAGGCGGTCCCGTTCACGGCGCCAACCGACCTCACGGCGCGCAAGAGCTATTTCTTCGTGGGCGATAAAGTGTTGGCGTTGGGGACACGTATACGCGGCGGCACCGCGGCTGAGGCGACACATACGACGTTGTTCCAAACGCGGTTGCGTAACGGCGCACCGTCGGGCTCTATCGGTGGCGAACCCGGCCGCCGGTCCTCGAGCGCCAGTACGCAAGTGCCGGCCGGATCGCAGGTCGAGCTGACGGACGGTGCCGGCAATAGCTATTTTCTTGCCGCAAGCACGGCCGATCTGCATTTTACGCGGCGCCGGCAACACAGCCTGACGCCCGCCTACGAGCCAACTTCAGGCGTCTTCGTTCAGGCGTATATCGACCACGGCATCGAACCGGACGACGACCGTTACGAGTACGTACTCATTCCGTCGGATAAGGGCGGCTCAAAGCTTCGGGCGCTGGCGGCCCAACCGTCGGCCTATTACCGCCTGCTCGACAGCGACCGGATGCATCTCGTTTATTTCCCGGAGCAGCGGGTGACCGCCTACGCGTTCTACGAACCGGTCGAAACCGTCCCGGACGTGCTGATCAAAAGCGCAAATCTGCCGGCGGCGGTCATCGCTCAGGCCCAGGGTGCAAGCATCAGTCTCGCCGCCAGCGTCCCCGACATGGGTTGGCAATACGACCCGCGCGAGTTGTACAGGGGTCTGTCCTACGGGGTGCGTCAATTTGCGGCACAGTCGGCCAGAGCGCACCGATTGACACTGGTATTGCGCGGGCGCTGGCGGTTGGCCGATGAATTAGCGGGCGTCAGCCTGCGCCTGGAAGACAACGAGACGGTTCTGGACATCCGTTGCAGTAACGGTCTCAGCAGGCAGTTGACCCTTGAGCCTGCCGACTAGGCCCGGATTTCTCATCGGCAAAATCACAATGCCATGACTGCCACGGTACAGCCCACGGCGAAGATGGGTATCGGCGCGTAGAAAAGCAGCTCCGCCGTACAACCCTCGGCGGCGCCGGCAACGGCGATGAACGTGCGGATTTCGAAACCGCCCTGACCGGCATCCCTGAGCGTGTCTTCATCGGAATAGCTCAGCAATTCATCCTTGCGGCTATTGATGAAGCGGTCGAGGAACTCGCGGTCCCACGCTTCGTTGATCACGCCCGAGTCGGGAGTGCATGGCCAATGGGAAATGCCGCCAGTCCCCACCAGCGCGATACGCTCCGGCTGCTCATCGCAGGCGCGGCGCAGCGCACGGCCAAAACCATACGCCCTGTGCAGGGGTGTCAGCGGAGGGCCCTGACAATTGATGTTTACCGGAATCACCGGCAAGTCGTACCGGGGCGTCAAGAAGTTCAGCGGCACCATGATGCCGTGATCGAATTTCCATTCCTCGGCATAGGCCAGATCGGTGTCCTGCATGACCGAGCGGATCAGGCGTTCGGAAAGCCCGGCGTTGCCGGGAATCCGGCGCCGCTCGATAGCCAGCCATTCCTCGTCCTCGATGGGACCCTCGTATTGCTCCGCCATACCCATGCAATAGGCGGGCATATTGTTCATGAAGAAGTTGGCGAAGTGTTCGGCCGCGATGACGATCAACGCATCCGGGCGGGTCGCTTCGATGCGTTTCCGCATCTTGTCATAGTTGGCGTAAAGCCCGTCCCGTAGCTGTGGGTCCGCCCGATTCGCCCGTCCGGTGATGCCCGGCGCGTGGCTGCAAACGCCTGCGAATACCAGACTCATTGCTCGCGCTCCTCCAGCAGCGTGTACAGACCGCCGCGTACCGGTCCGTGCTTGCGCACGCCGTCCTTCATGGCCTGAATGTACTCGTCCCACTCCTGGCCGACGAGGGCCGAGTAGTGCATCAGTATCTGGCCATTGACGCCCATGACGTAGAGCAGCCCTATGTCTCCGCTCTCGATGGCATTGCGTTCTTCATCGGCGAGTTCGTAGTCCGCCAGCAGGGCATCGAAATCGTCCGCGTAGCGCTGCTGCGTATGGGGATCGCGGTTCAGTTGATATAACAGCTTCTGGACGTGGTACAGGCTCATTGACGCTTCGGATTATCTGCCCAGGGTCGGAACGCGGTGGGTGCCGAGCGCGACACAGATGTTCTTGGTCTCCATGTAGAAGTCGAAGCTGTAGTCTCCGCCGTCACGTCCGATGCCGCTGTATTTCATGCCGCCGAAGGGTGACGGCAGGTGGCGGTTGTTCTCCGAGTTGACCCATATCATGCCGGCATCCAGGCCGTCCGCCAGCCGGTGTGCCCGCCCGGCGTCGCCCGTCCAGACGTACCCGGCCAGGCCGTAGCGCACGTCGTTGGCCAGACGCAGAGCTTCGGCCTCGTCCGCAAACGGAATCGCCGTCAGCACCGGTCCGAAGATTTCTTGCTGGGCGATCTGCATCCGATTGTTGGCATCGGAGAAGAGCGTCGGCGCCACGAAGTTGCCCTCCGCCCGATCGCCGGACTCACCTGACGACACCTGAGCCCCTTCGAGGCGGGCAAGATCGAGATAACCCCTGACTTTCTCAACGTGCCGCGGATGGATCAGCGGACCGACTTCGGTCGAAGGATCCAGCGGATGACCCACCTTGATTTTCCCGATGCGTTCGGCGATTCGCTCAACGAACGCATCGTAGATGGTGTCCTGAACCAGCAACCGGCTGGAGGAGGTGCAACGCTCGCCGTTCAGGCTGTAGATCATGAACACCGCGGCATCCAGTGCCCGCTCGAGGTCCGCGTCGTCGAAAACCACCACGGGATTCTTGCCGCCGAGTTCAAAATGCAGGCGCTTCAGCGTGCGCGCGCCCTGCGCCATGATCAGGCTGCCGGTACGGGATTCACCGATAAAGGCCACGGCCTTGATCGCCTCGTGCTCGGTCACCGCGACCCCGGCGCGTTCCCCGATCCCGTGCACGGTATTCAATACGCCGGCGGGCAAGCCGGCCTCGTAACAGGTTTCCGCCAGCAGGGCGGCCGATAGCGGGCTCCATTCGGCGGGCTTGTGAACCACCGTGCATCCCGCGGCCAGAGCCGGCGCGATCTTCCAGGTCGACAGCATGAACGGCGTATTCCACGGCGTGATGGCCGCCACGGGACCGATGGGCTGGCGGACCGTATAGTTCATGTGCTGCGCGGCCGGCAGGGACAACCCATCCCGGGCCCCGGGCGCGCGGTCGGCGAAAAAACGAAAGTTCTCGGCCCCCCGTTTGGCCGCGGCGGCCATGAAGCGGATCGGTTGACCGGTATCCATCGACTCCACGATCGCAATCTGCTCGGCCCTTGCTTCGATGGCATCGGCGATGTCATGCAGGAGGGCACGACGCTTCCCACCGGCCAGGTTGCGCCACGCGGGGAACGCCTTCGCCGCGGCCCGCGCGGCGGTGTCCACGTCCTCGGTATCCCCGGAGGCCACCGCCCCGAGCAAGCCGTTATCGACCGGTGTTCGATTGTCGAACGTCTCACCGGATAACGGGGGCCGGGGCTGCCCGTCGATGAAGTGGTTCAATGTGCCTTGCCGGAATCGCGCCAGATGGGCGTCCGCTCTGGCCAGGTTGTCAGCCAGCGTACGGCTCATGGTTGCGATCCTGCCTTACGGGCCTGTACGTGCTCGTGCAGGTTATTGCGTTTGTAGTTGAGCTCCGGATGAAACTCCTGGACATTGAAGGAGATTGCGAGCGGCGTTTCCTGGAACGCGGGATCGAGAAAGTCGCAGATCACATCGAACAGTCCCTGGCCCACTTCCTTGCGCACTTTCAACGGCCGGCCGTGACCGATGATGGCCGTGACGTGTACGAAACCGTTATCCGGATGCGTGTCCGCCACGAGGTAGCGGTCACGCCGCTCGGCGCGAGTACGAAGGCCTCCGAGCGGAAATACGTCGTAGTTCGAGGCTGCGGCATGCAAACGGCTCAGCAAACCGTCCAGGTCGATGCGGTCTTCGACATTGGCCGAATATTCCACGATCAGATGGGGCATATGGGCGGCGACTGTTTGTTGACATCAAAAGCGCGTGCATTATATATGTTCGGCTGGCCATTCCCGGAAAGAGTACCGTGACCGATCACTCCACAGACAAGTTGAAGGGCTCGATTCCGCCCCTGATTACGCCGTTCGCCAACGGCGCCGTCGACTACGATGCGTATCGTCGGTTGGTGGAGTTTCAAGTCGATAACGGCTCCCACGGCATTTTGGTCAACGGCACCAGCGCCGAACCGTCGTGCTTGAGTATCGAGGAGCGAAATCGCCTGGTATCGCTGGCCGTGGAGACGGTGAACGGGCGCATCGCTGTCGTCGCCGCCACCGGGTCGCAATCCCTGGCCGAAACCCGGCAACTTACCGAACACGCGGCCGACGCCGGGGTCGACGCCCTGTTGGTGGTGACTCCGTACTACATACGGCCGCCCCAGCGCGGGCTCGTTGAATACTATCGGCAACTGGCTTCGGGTCACGACACGCCCTGGATGGTCTACCACATTCCCGGGCGGGCCGCGGTAGGCGTGACCCTGGACACGCTCAAGGCACTCAAGGACGAATGCGAACACTTCGTGGGCATGAAGCACGCCGTGAACGATCTCGGCTTCGTATCGGAGTGCCTGCACGAATTCGGTGCGAGTTTCAGGATTTTCGTCGGACTCGAGGAGTTGAGTTTCCCGGAGATGGCCATTGGCGCCTGCGGACTCATGAATGCCGTCGGCAACCTGCGACCCGGTCGGCTCGTCGACATTTGCCGGGCGGTCTGGGGCGGCGACCTGGACCGCGGACGCGATCTGCATCACGAGCTTTTCGAGCTCAATCGGGCCGTCTTCTACGATACCAACCCGATCCCGATCAAGTACATGATGCGGCGCCTGGGCCTGTTGCGCGGCAACGAGCACCGCCCGCCCATGATGCCGGCCACAGCCGCCCTTGAGCGGCGCCTGGACGGCGTTCTGGAACGGGCAGGACTGCTGCCGGCAAGCGCCGCCTGATGCGGTTGGTCAGCTTCATGACGGCGGCGGGGGCGAGCTTCGGCGCCGTCAGGGATGGCGGTGTCGTTGATCTCGGCCGGCGTCTGGGATCGGGCAGAGAATCCTTGCGTGGCTGGCTGCGGAGTACGCCTTCGCGGGCCGACACCGCGGCGCTCGAAGATCGGGTTGCCGGGGCAAGCGCCGATCTCGACCTGGCCGAAATTCGTTACCTGCCCACCGTACCGGATCCTCAAAAGATCATCTGCATCGGTGTCAACTACGGCAATCGCAACGCCGAATACCACGATGACAAGAAGCAGGCGAGTTATCCCAGCGTCTTCCTGCGAACCCGCGAATCGCTGGTGGGGCACGGCGAACCCATCCTCCGCCCGCCGGAATCCGAGCAGCTGGATTACGAAGGGGAAATCGTGCTGGTCATCGGAAAATCAGGACGACGGATTCCCCGAGAGCGAGTATGGGACCACGTCGCCGGATTCACGCTGATGAACGAAGGCTCGATCAGGGATTGGCTGCGCCACGCCCGGTTCAACGTAACCCAGGGCAAGAACTTCGAGCGTTCCGGCAGCATGGGTCCCTGGATGGTTACCACGGACGAGTTGACGGGCAAGGAGGCCCTGCATCTGACCACCCGGGTGAACGGCGAAGTGCGACAGGACGACACCACTGCCAACCTGTTGTTTCCGTTCGAATACCTGGTCAGCTACCTGTCAACCTTCATGCGCTTGCAACCCGGCGACGTGATCGCCACCGGCACGCCCACCGGCGCGGGAGCCCGTTTCGATCCGCCGAAGTATCTCAAGCCCGGCGATGTGGTGGAGGTGGCGGTGCCGGAGATCGGCACCCTGGTCAATTCAGTGGAGGATGAAAGCTAATCTGGAAATCTCGTCTATGGGTCCGCGCAATGGCGGGAATATCGGAGAAGCGGGTCAATTAGCCGAGCAAGACCTCGGGTAACCACGTGGCAATCCCGGGAAACAGGCATAACAGGAAGATCCCCAATACCATCAACAGCGCGTAGGGCAGGGCGCCGCGCAGGATCCGGGGCAACCCCACATCCGGGGCGATGCCATCGATGACGTACAAATTCAGGCCCACCGGCGGGGTGATCAGGCCGATTTCCATGTTGATCGTGAGTACAACCGCAAACCAGTATGGATCGAATCCGGCCTGGAGGACGATGGGCATGAGGATGGGGGCGGTCATCAGGATGACCGCCACCGGCGGCAGAAAGAAGCCCGCGACCAGGAGAAAAACGTTGATCATGCCGAGCAGCGCCCAGCGATTGACGTCCAGCTCGGCGATCCACTGCGCGATGGACTGGGTGACGAAGAGGCTGGACAGCATGTAGCTGAAAAGCGCCGCCGCGGCGATGATCATCATGATCATGACGCTCTCGCGCGTGCTGCTGCTGAGAATGTGCCAAAGGCGCGCCGGACTCCAGATCCGGTACACGACGGCCACCATGACGATGCAGAGCATCGCGCCCACGCCGGCGGCCTCCGATGGCGTCGCCACGCCGCCGTAGAGAACAAACAGAATTCCCGCCACGATGAGCAGGAAGGGCAGTACTCGTACCGCCTGGCGCAGTTTTTGCGACAGATTGAAGTGCTGTTGCTCCTGGGTCGCCTGGAAACCATCGCGCCAGGCGTGGATCATGGACCAGACGCTGAACAGGCCCGTGAGCATCAACCCGGGAAGGATTCCGGCAATGAACAGCCGGCCGATGGATGTCCCCGTGGAAATCCCGTAGACGATCATCGTCACGCTCGGCGGGATGAGAATGCCCAGCGTACCGCCGGCGGCGATCGATCCGGCGGCTAACCCGGCCGGGTAGCCGCGCTTGCGCATCTCGGGAATGCCCATTTTTCCGATTGCGGCACAGGTGGCGGGCGAGGAACCGCTGAGCGCGGCGAACAGGGCGCAGGCGCCAAGATTGGAGATCGCCAATCCTCCGGGGATCCGGTAAAGCCAACGATCGAGCGCACCATACAAGTCGCCGCCGGCCGGTGACGCGGCGACCGCGGCGCCCATGGCGATGAACATGGGAATGGACACCAGAGTGAAGTCCGTCAGGCCCGAGAAGAACAGCTCTCCGGTAATCACCAGGCTGCCGACGCCGTCGAATACGGCCAGAAATGCCAGCGCGACCGCCGCGAGTCCAAAGGCGACGGGAATCCCGCTGGCCAACACGACCACCGTGACGATACCGACAAGCAACCCAATGGCGAGCGGGCTCATGCGACCGGTTCCCGATCGGTAGCCTCACCGCGCGGACGGGCGCGGCCCGTGGCCAGACACAGAACGTCCACCGTGTACTGGAGCGTCAAAATGCCGAGACCCAGCGGCAGCGTGAGCAGGGGGATCCAGAGCGGCGGCCCCCACACGGACTCGGTTCGCCAACCGAAGGTCCATGCCTCGTGAAAATATTGCCAGCCGGTCCAGGCAAGCACCGCGCAGGCCGCCCAGGCGCAGATCGACGCGACCAGCGCCAACTGGCGACGGGGCCGAGCGGGCAGGTAGTGAGGCAGCAGATCCACGGTCACATGGCCGCGAGTCAACAGCACGTAGGGACTGCCCATGAGCGTCGCGGCCACCACCGCGAAGGTGACGAACTCGGTCTGCCAGATGGTCGCCTGGCCGAGTGCGTAACGGACCAGGACCATGTGGCAAACCACGACACACCCGGCCGCCAGGCAAACCGCGGCAAGTACCCCACAGGCCTTCGACAGCGCGGTTACGCCGCGGATCAGGGCATCGAACAACGGATCGATCCGGTTCACCTGCGCGGCACCGTCCTCGCCGAAGCGTTCGTTTGGAACGCCGTAGACCCGCGCGCGAATTTCACTCCACGGCCAGCGCTTTGCCGATGAGTTCGGTGCCGCCGGGAACCTCTTCGGCGAAGACCGCGTAGGAGGTCTCCTCGGCGATGGCCCGCCACGCATCGACCTGTTCCTGGGTCATGTGCACGATCTCTACGCCGCTCTCGCGAAAAACGCGTTCCAGTTCATCGTCCAGCCACTGCGCCTGCTCGAAGAAATACTCCTCGGCAACCTGTCCGGCGGCGAGCAGCGCCGCTTGCTGGTCGGGGTTCAACCTCTCCCAGGTCCGCTTGCTGATCAATACCGGTTCGTACATGAACCAGAGCCCAACTTCTCCCGGCGCCGTCAGGCACTCGGTATGCTCGTAGATCCTGAAGGTCACGAAACTGGCGGAACTGGTACTGGCGGCATCGAGGACGCCAGTCTGCATGGCCGTATAGATTTCGGAGCTGGGCATCGAAGTGATGGACGCACCGGCGCGCACCATCATGCGCTCGAATGCCGGCCCGGCGGCGCGAATGACCTGGCCCTGGATGTCATCCGGCCAGAGAATGCAACGCTCGCTGGAAACGAACCCGCCGGCGAGCCATGCGTCGGCCAAGACCATCGCCCCCGCGTCATCGATGACGGCCTTGATGTCTTCCATGAATGCCGAGTCGTTGAGCCGCGCGGCGTGTGCGTGATTTTTGACCAGGCCGGGCATGAGCGTCGCGCTGAATTGCGGGTGACGGCCGCTGGCGTAGTCGAGGGGCAGGGCGGTGATATCCAACCGGCCGCGAACCAGCGCCGACCATTGGTCGCCAGCCTTGAAGAGCGACTGTCCCGGATACACGCGGATGGTCAGATCGACATCCGCCTGCTCCACTTCACGGGCGATGGTCTGCATCATTTCGTCGCGCACGTCCCCGGTGCTTCCAGGCCATTGATGGGAGGCCCTGAGGATGGTTTGCGCTCCGCCGGGGAAAGACGCCACGCCGAGCGCAATGAAAAGAGAAAAGGCAAGAAGGGTAGGTTGTTTCATGGGTCCTGATTGTCGGGGTAATGGGCTGTCACCGCAAGGTGGCGCGCGCCGGATGCATGTTACGGGGCACTAATTCGGCTTTGACGGGAATTGAGACACTCATCGGATACAATTCCCGCCATGATCACGAGAAAATGGCTAATCGGACTGCTCATGGGCGGAGTGGCGACAACCACGGCCCTGTCCCATGGCATCACCGGCGAGGATCAGGCGTTCCTGTTGAACAACGTCGGTCCGCAAATCGGGCCCTACATCTATCTCGGCGCCAAGCACATGGTGACCGGGTACGATCACCTGGCGTTTCTCGCCGGCGTTATCTTCTTCCTGTACCGGTTGCGGGATGTGGTCACCTACGTGACGCTGTTCGCGGTGGGGCACAGCGCGACCCTGCTGTTGGGGGTGCTTGGCGGCGTCCACGCCAACGCCTATCTCATCGACGCTGTAATCGGTTTTTCCGTGGTCTACAAGGCGTTCGAAAACCTGGATGGATTCCGGCATTTCGGCTTTCAGCCCAACATGAAGGCCGCAGTGCTCATCTTCGGGTTCTTTCACGGCTTCGGCCTGTCCACGAAACTCCAGGACCTGGCGATCTCCCCGGACGGGCTGATAACCAACATGCTGTCCTTCAACGTCGGTGTCGAACTCGGCCAGCTGGTCGCCCTGAGCGTGATGCTGATCGCCTTCAACGCCTGGCGCGCGACAGACAGTTTTCTGCGCCACGCCTATGCCGCCAACGTCCTGCTGATGGTGGCCGGATTCATGCTTATCGGCTATCAACTAACCGGGTACTGGACGTCGTGAGTCTGGCCCGGGCACGTGCCGGCGGCCAAGGCCACCATGGAATCTGTCTGCACACAGTCTTTTACCTGAACCCGTGACAGGCTATCCTTGAACACAGATATTGCTCCTCTCGCCGCGATGCGCCTGCCGACAGACTGGTGATCGTTGCGGACGAGGAACATCTTCCCCGGCTAGGTGGCAGAGTGGTTATGCAGCGGCCTGCAAAGCCGCGGACCCCGGTTCAATTCCGGGCCTAGCCTCCATCCTTGCGGCATGGCTGTTTCTTTGGGGACCGACGCAGAGGGGCGTTACCGCTCCAGGCCGAACGTCGTGTAGTCTGTTGCGGCACGTTATTCCCCGGCGCGGTCGGAATTCGCCGGTAGCGTATATTGCAATTGCGTCTCCACGCGAGCCAGGCGCTCTCGAACATCCGACAATTGCCAATAGATGCCGCCGATGGCCGCTAGAATCGCCAGCTGCAGCGTGAAATGAAGGCCAATCACGGTCAAGTCCGTTCGATTCATTCCCGGAGCATAGCATGGCCCGTAAAACGACAGATCTCTTGGTTTCTGCATGTTTTCGAGCATAATTTCGATGCTGGCTACACGCGACCGGCTTCGCTGTCGTCGAGACCCGCTTCGATGGCCTGCCTCTCGTAAGCCTTACGCATCACGTCGTCCCATGTGGCGTTGTCGGGCAACTCGTCAACCAGTCGATAATGTGTAAATCGCAGCGGGTCATTGACGGGGAAGCTTGCGATTCGCGTCACGGATCGACGACTCTGGCCAATTCCAGATACCGGCAAAATCCGTTCGCCCGCCTTATCTGCCGGGGGGTAGTGCATTCCGGCTCGAAGAGCGTCGGGCTGCCCACAAGAATGCACAGCGCTTTCGCCCGGGAGGTAGCCACGTTGAACCGGTGGCGATCATAGAGGAAGTCCATGCCCCTGGGCGCGTCTTGAGGGCTGGATGATGTCATGGAATAGATCACCACCGGGGCTTCCTGGCCCTGGAAGCGATCAACCGTGCCTATGCGCTCCCGGAGGATCGGAATCGCCTCCGTCAGGGCCGCGACCTGGGCGTTGTATGGCGCGATGATCAATATGTCTCTTTCGGTCAGCGGCAGTACTTCCCGGTTCTTGTCTTGCCAGCTTGCGCCGTCCAGCAACTCGGCGACAATCCCCGAGATCGCTTCAGCCTCCTCCGGGGACCTTGCCTGGTTGCCGGTATGTCGTACAAGGAAAAAACGCAGGCCGTTTCCGGAGAAACGGTGGCCCGCCGCCGTCGACAGAACGGTTTGGTTTTCGAGTTCGGGCCGCGCACTGACCTTGCCCTCGTAGTAGACCTCCGAAGTGAAACGGGCGATTTCAGGATGGAGCCGCCAGGTTTCGGCCAGGAACAGTCCCTGGTCCGCCGATATGGTGTCCCTGCCATCGAGAAGGTGATAGAGAGCGGAGACCTCGCTACCTTCGGGATGACTGCTCTGGAGAGGCTGCTCGAGTTGTTGGGGGTCTCCGAGCAGCACCAGGCTGCGGCCGGCCGGAGCCGCGGCGAGCACATTGCTCAAGGACATCTGACCGGCCTCATCGACCATGAGCACATCCACGGTTTGCTGGAAATCGGGCCTCGCCCATTGCCAGGCGGTTCCACCCAACAGATCGATCTTTCCCGACGCCAACTCTCCACGGATCTTCGGGTAGCTGGTTTCATAGCGTATTCCCGGCTCGTCCTCGGGTCTGGTCGACGATACCCTATGCACGCAACGTGCTTCGAAGCCTGCCTGTCGAGCAGCTTCCACGGCGCCCTTGAGCAGGTTCACCACAACCTTGTGACTCACGGCAGTCACCCCGACCGTCTTGCCCGCGCGCAGAAGACTGCAAATCATTTGCGCGCCCGTAAAGGTCTTGCCGGTCCCTGGTGGACCCTGGATCGCGAGCACTCCATCGTCAAGTTCATCCACCAGGCGGCAGGCCGCTTCGAGCGTCGTTTCGCCGGGACGCTGCAGCGGGCCGCCGTCGGCGCAGCGCGGCGGTTCCCGCAGCAGCAGCCTGCATGCCGCTCGATACGGTGGTTGCCCGGTGAAGCCGGCAGCCGCAATCGTGTTGCCGAAGCGGATCAGCGATTCCTGGAGCGTTTTCGCGGATACCCGGTTGTGGAGCACGGCCCCGTCCGGATGCACGCCCGACGCGGCCACGGTCTTCTTGATGTCTATCGTGCCCTTGGCGTAATTGACGTCATCGATCCTGCCGATCCGGGTCGCGATTTTGTCGGGGATGTAAACTTCGTCGTTACGGCGCGCGTCCAGTTCCTGGGGAGAGAACCGGTAGCGGTGTACCGGGGCCCGAGCCTCCTGCACGACTCGCTGGAATTCAAGGCCGGTCACCGCCCGGATGAACTCGGCGCTATCTTGTTGCCTCGGCGCACGGTTGGCTGGGTGCGGTTGGGTTTTCGGCCTCGGCGCTTCAATTCGTCCACGTATTCCTCCGGCTCCAATGCCAATACCCGGAAGTACTCCCACCAGCTAGCCTTGTCCTCCCGCCGATGGAATTCCATCATGTGGGCGAGGGCAAACCGCGCGTGCTGCTCCGGGGAACGGTCAGCGGCATCGGGTGGAACCCCTTCGAGCAACGCATCACGCAATGTCCGTAGCTGCCGGTCGAGATCGCTGACGGTTTCCGAAGCTTCACCGTCCGCCGGTTCTGGCCGGGAGAACTCGTGACCACCGGCGACGACTTGAGTTCGGAGTTCCTCCAGCCAGTCGCGCAGACGCCGCGCGGACACGCAGTCTTCCCGGTTGTATTGCTCTACGATTCGACAGTGGCGATCGAAGGCGTCGTCCAGCACACCGGCTTCGATTGCCGTTTCCACCGCCCGCCGGCTGATGGAAGCCTCGCGGAGGCCCTGTTCTCGCTCATAGCCGAAAAAGCATTCCAGGTCCTTGATGGAATAGCGTTCGACGCTCGCGATGAGCGCGCGTTTGACCGCAGTGTGCAGGTCCACGAAAGCGCCGCCGCGCAGCAAGGCGTCCAGTTCCGCTTCCCGGGTTGCATAACGCCCCATCAAGCGCTTGAGAGCGGCGGGCTCGTAAGGAGCGTAGTGATAGATGTGCGCGCCGGGATTGCGCTGCAACGTTGCGGTTGCCGTGTCCATGAAACGTTCGAACGCGCATTTCTCCTCCGCAATGCTGCGCGCCCACAGGGCCGTGTAGCCTTCGTGGCCGTCGGTGTCCCGCGTGACCCAGCCGGTCAGGTACTCCTGTACTCCGTCTTCAACAAAGCGGTTACCCTCGAAATCCAGGAAGATGTCGTCCGGGGTGGGGGAGGGCAGCAGCGCCAGGCCGTGCTCTTCGTCAAAGGGCTCTCTGAACTCGTAGTAGGGCTCCTTTTGTTCTCTGCCGATAGCCTGAGTCCTTGCCTGGTCACGCGTGCGAATGAGCGCTTCCCGAGAACCGCGAGCGGGCTTTGGTACGCGCGCCAGCTTTGCGAGTTCGGCGAGACGATGAATTCCCATCGCTCTCAAGGTATCGATCTGCATGCGGGAGATTCCGGCCACATAGCAAAGATGATCGTCCCCACGGCGTCGCTTCTCGCACTCGCTCCACCAGACACAGTAGTCGCAGTGCGAAACAAGTTCTGGATAGGTCTCGCCGGGGTCGCCGACAAATTCTCCGATGCCATTCCGAAGTAGCCGGAAGTACGCCATGTAATCGCTTGTCCGATACGTAAGCGGCGCATAGCCGCTCGCGGGCGTGATCACATGCATGCGCTCGGGCATATGGCCTTGAAGTTTTTCCAGCAGATGGCAGTAAACGCAAAGCTGCAAGATGGTTCCCGCGCGCGTGGTCCGCGCGAGCTTCGTATCCGCAACCTCGTAGGACCAGTCGCCCAGGCCGCAGGGTCGATTGATTTTCAGCAGGAAATCCGCATACCCCGACCACTCGCCGTCGGACAAAGGGGCTTGGTAGATGACGTCAACCCCTTCGTTCATGAGTGCAGCGGTGCGCTGTACGCGGGCGCGATCCCCCACCTCGGCAACTGTCTTGCCCAGCGCCTGCAAGTGGCGCAGGTACGCTTGCTCATGGGCTATTCCCTTGGCCTGCAATGCCTCGGTCACCGGGTTGGAGCGCGTCGGCCGCTCTTTAAGGCCGCGGGCCGCGCTAACGTTCAGCGACGATAGGTGCTTGCAACCGAGGAAGTTGCCGAGATCCGTTGGGGCGAGAAGGAGCTTGTTCGAACGCAGTCGCATGGCCGCGGTAAGGTCCCACAACGGCCACGGTACATCAAGCGGTGGAGCTCCTTGCTCTCGGTGCGACGTTGAATCGTGCAGGGCAGAACGATTCTGGCTCGCATGGGGGATGCAGGAAGGCCGGGCAATATTCGGCGGTCATACTTACTTGAATTGCGTCCAAGAACCCTAATAAATTCGCTTAGCGGATATTGTTATCGCCACTGAGTTCCACACATCCATAGGGCTCGTAGGGAGCATCGGAGAGCGCCATCGCGTCCTCACCGTTCACGACCGTTGCCAAGAACGGCGGATCCTCCATCGTGTAGTCACGAATCAGGACGTTTTCGTCGGTATCGACCCGGAAACGCTCTACCAAATGCATCCGATCGCTGTGGGAAGTACCGCCGCGGCAGAATCGGGCGGCTTTGACTTGCCCTGCTCCCAGCCCTCGACGGTGCGAACCGGGACCCGGATCATGTGCGCGAACACCGCTCTCGACACATCGCAGTACACGTAGCCGTGCGGCGTTCCATCGAGCCACTCAGCCTCCCGGCAACAGCTGCGCTCCGTGAAACACCGCCAGCACATCGACTTGGTCTTCAGACTTGATGCGGTAAAGGATGCGCTAAGGTGCTTCAATCACCTCTCGTACGTCTTGTTCCCGATATTCGGGTACCACGCGGCCTGATCGGGGGAAGGCGCCGATCTGTTGTGAGCGTCGTGTGAGCTTGTCCACCATTCTGAGCGCGTAAACCGGTGCGTCCGATGCTATGTAACGGTGGATGTTGTCAAGATGCGCCAGCGCTTCATCGGTCCAATGGACCCTCATTCAGGCAACCCATATTTCCTCCGAACGTCCTTCACGCCGGTCACGCGACCGGCTTCGCTGTCGTCGAGACCCGCTTCGATGGCTTGCCTCTCGTAAGCCTTACGCATCACGTCGTCCCATGTGGCGTCGTCGGGCAACTCGTCAACCAGACGATGTGCGGCTTCTTTGAAGTTGACTTCTCGCATGGCTCGTACATCCGCGCTTGTTCGTGTCTCCATGTGCGTTCCTTGGTCCCTCTCGTGAAGCACGGCCCGCCACCCGAGGCGACCCTCGTCCATTGGCCCGTTCAACGATTGGATCAAAGTATACTTTGATTCGTATGACGCCTTCGAAAATGTGTAAATCACGGCGGGTCATTGCCGAGCCAGCAGCAGCTCCAGCAAACCCGGGTGCAGGCGCTGCAACCGCCTGCGCAGGTTGGCGACCGGACCCTTGCCCGTCGCCAACAGCCCGCGGCAAAAGTCCCGCTGCATTCGACCGGCGAGACGCCCGACTGACTGCGTTGCCATGGAATCGTGGCGAGACATTTGCGATCCGCCTACTCCTGGCGGATATTGTTATCGCCACTGAGTTCCACACAGCCATAGCGCTCGTAGGGCGCATCGGAGAGCGCCATCGCGTCCTGACCGTTAACGACCGTCGCCAAGAACAGCGGATCCTCCATCGTATAGTCACGAATCAGGACGTTTTCGTCGGAATCGACCCGGAAACGCTCTACCAAATGCATCCGATCGCTGTGGGAGGTACCGTCGCGATGCGCCAGCACACCCTGCTCGAACCCGATCGTGTCGACGACGAGCACGTCCTCATCCCACCAGGCGATCGAGTGTCCGCCGGTGCTCGGTTCCATATCGGCCGGATGCTCCGTCATCCCCAGGTGCACCGTGCGCACGAAGTCCATGAAGCCGTACTGTATGGTCACGACGTCATCGGATTGATAGATGTCATTGACGTGCCGATCATGGTTCCAGCCGTTAATGACATTCACGATATGACAACGCAGAATCGGGTCGTCGAACGCCATCTCGTAACCGACGCGCGCCTGTAATCCCGCCGGTGTCGGTTCATAGCTGTCGCGGAAGCCACGACCGCCCATGCCGAACGACAAGCTGACCCAGGGACCGGTCAGATTCGGTTGCCCGTTTTCAAGCCTCGCCGGACGCAACGTAGCGGCTGTTGCCGTGGAAGACGCTTGAGCGCCCGGCTCGTCCAGGCTCGCGCCCCTCGCAATCTCCGGTCCGCCATCCAATTGAAACGAATTCAGGAAGCAGACGTTTTCTTCGCGCCGCGCCGGGAAACCGTTAACGACGATCCTTTGGCCGGGCATGATCGACGTGGCCGTCCAACCGCGCCTCCTGAGCGAAGTCGCTGCTGACAGCTCGCAGCGCCACGGTACGGCCTCGCCTGCATCTGTTGCCACGTCGAAGTACACGTAGCCGTGCGGATTAACGAACTGCAAGTCGGTCACGATGCCCTCCACCGTCAGAGGGTTGTCGCGATCGAAATGCGGATCCGAGGAATGGTGCCCGTAGGCCGCTGCCGATGCGACGACTCCAATCGTTAGCGCACAACGTTTTGGTATCCGGGAATTCATAGGCAAGTCTCTCAAGGACAAGTTTGTGACAGGAGGTTTACACTCAGGTACGCGCAGGCAGAATCAATTGGGGCGCTGCAGGCAGCTGCCGGTCAAGGCGCGCCGAAGTCCACGTCGGCGCCCGCTTCCGTTCCAATGCGGGTCCATTCCGCGATGAGTTCAGCAAAGAGTTCGGGGTGTTGACCCGAGACATCCGTGGTTTCGCTGGGATCGGTCACGATATTGTGGAGTTCCCACTCGCCGGTGCCGCGACTCGGATTTGTCACGCGGACCAGCTTCCACTCCCCGCGGAACAAGGCCGAACTGTACCAGCCTCCGTCGCTGCTCTCGTCGTGGATGGGCGTGTCGTCCCCATGGAGAAGACCCACGAACGAACGGCCTCGCGCAGGAATAATCTCTCGCTCCCGGTACATCGTGCCGGGATGCACCGCACCCGCCAACTCGAGAAACGTGGGCATCATATCCATGGCCGTCAGGAATTCGTCGTTCACGCCGCCCTTGTTCGCAATTGACGCGTGATGAACGAACGCCGGAACCCTGATGCCGCCTTCGACCTGCGACCCCTTGTTCCATTTGAACGGCGCACTGAGGGCATCCCCCCAACCGGCGATCGATACATACGAGCCCGGCCGCCCGAGATTCTCGTAACTGTTGTCGACGGACGAGCCGACTTCCCGAAACGACACGTCCGCCCCATTATCGGACGAGAACACGATAATCGTATTGTCGAACTGTCCGGAATCCCGGAGATAGCGTATGACACGTCCCACGTGGAAATCGAAGTTCTCGACCATGCCCGCGTGTAGTTCCATCTTGCGGGCTTCGACCCGCCGTTCTTCATCGTCGAGCACCGACCAATCGGCCGTACGCGTGTAATTCTCGAGCGTAAATCCGGCCGGCAGAACGCCCATCTCGTCGGCGCGCCGCACGCGTTTTCGAATCAGGTCATCGTAACCGCTGTCGTAAACGCCTCCGTACCGATGCAGATAGTCATCGGGGACCTGCATGGGCCAGTGGGGCGTGGTCGGTGTGAACCAGGCAAAAAACGGCACACCGTCACCCTCATTGGCCTGCAGATATTCAATGATCTTGTCCGTGTAATAATTCGTCGAGTAGAAATCGTCGGGAAGAACGACTTCCCGACCGTTCTCCAGATAGCGCCCCGGACGGTTGTCCACGAAATGAATGGCGCTGCCGCCCATCAACGCGAACGAACGATCGAAACCACGGGTGGCGGGGTTGTCATCGACACCCGTCCCGATGTGCCATTTCCCCGACATGTAGGTGCGATAGCCCGCGTCCTTCATCAACCGGGGCAGCGCGACAACGTTCTCCGCCAGGTGGCGGTTGCGGACTCCGACCGGTACGGCGCCGACCTCGGTATAAGTGCCGCTCATTAACATGGTGCGAGTCTGGGAACAGGCGGGGCCGACGTGATAGTTGGTCAATCGAACGCCGCCCAGCGCCAGCGCATCGAGATTCGGCGTGCGAATCTCCGACCCGAAGGAACCGATGTCCGTGTACCCCATGTCATCGGCCATGATGAGCAGGATGTTCGGCCGCGGGTCTTGCGCCGCCTGATCCTCGGTCAAGGGCGGCTCACAACCACCCAGCACGAACAGGATCAGCGTCGCGCCGGTCAGGCGGATCGTCGTAGTTTGTTGCATCATGTCTTTGACTTATGTGTGCACGCAGATAGCGTCTAAATTATCGTGGATGCTTCCTGGAAAGCAATGATTGTCGATTTTTCCGTCCGTACGAACTTCTATACTCGCTTGCCCGTCGACACTTCTTCGATCGGGGGTATGATGGCGGCAATGTGTCGTCAATCCCATCCCTCTGAACGGGGACCACGCTACGGGAGGTCTATGATGATTCGAACACACAGGCTGTTGGCCGCGGCTTTCATTTACACGCTGCTGGTTGCGGCTGGCGTCTCTCTCCAGACTTCGCACGCGCAGGCCCCCGACGGGACCGCGGTGGTGCTGACCGGAGCGCGACTCTTTGACGGCACAGGAAGTGCGCCGCTCGAGCAGTCCACATTGGTCATCAGGAACGGCCGCATTGAGGCGGTCGGCGCCGTGACCGCCCCGGCCGACGCGGTGCACATCGATCTCTCCGGCAAAACGATCATACCGGGACTCATCAACGCTCACGGCCATCTGAACGCCGATCAGTCCGCCCGGCCCATTCGCGACAGGTTGGTCGGACAGCTCCGGCTATACGCCGACTACGGCGTCACGACGGTGGTGGTCCTGGGGGTAGGAGCGAACGACCTTGAAGAAGCTGTGAAGTTGGGCGACGACCAGGAGCGCGAAACCCTCGAGCATGCGCGGGTCTATGTCGCGGGCGCGAGCTTGCGGGATCTGAATACGGTCGACGAGGCCCGCGCGCGCGTGGATCGCTACGCCGACGCGGGGGTCGACATCGTCAAGATCCACATTACCGGTGGTCCCGACGACATGACGCCTGCGGTGTACGGGGCGCTAATCGATCAGGCGCATACACGGGGACTTCGGGTCGCATCGCACCTGTACTTTCTGCAGGATGCGCGCGGCCTGGTCGACGCGGGCGTTGATGTGATCGCGCACAGTGTGCGTGACCAGGACGTCGATGCCGCATTGATTGCCGAGATCAACCGACGCAACGTCGGCTATGTCCCGACATTGACGCGCGATCTGGCACTGTTCGTCTACGAGACCACGCCGGCGTTCTTCAGCGATCCGTTTTTCTTGCGCGGCGTCAACGCGTACCGACGAGAAATGACGCTGCTGAGCGACCCGGTACGTCAGGATCAGATCCGGAGCGGCAGCGAACAGCAGGCCATCAAACAGGCACTGGAGCAGGGGAAGCGCAATCTGAAGACCCTGTCGGATGCCGGTGTGTTGATTGCGCTGGGAACCGATTCCGGCACGAACGAGGGCCGGTGGCAGGGCTTCTTCGAGCACACGGAACTCGAGATGATGGTAGACGCCGGGTTGTCGCCGGCACAGGCGCTCGTCGCCGCGACGGGCGGCGCCGCGCGCGCCATGGGGCTCGATCGGCAGCTTGGCACGCTGCAACCCGGCCGATGGGCGGACCTGCTTGTACTGAACGCCAATCCGCTCGACGATATCCGGGCAACGCGGCAGATTCACTCGGTCTGGATTGCCGGAAGGCGGCTGGCCGACGTGCCCTAGCCTGGATGATCGCGGCCATCCAACCAGGTGGTGCGATCCGAAGTCATGTATTCCCCGCTGATGCCGATGCGGTTCTGCGGTTATCCAGTGCGAGCCAGTTCTGGTTTTGCAGCACGAGCAAAATCCAGTAGTAGAGTCCGTAGTGCATAATGGTGTGAACGCCGCTCCAGGACTGTCTGGCAGACTGGCCGTACATTAGTACGACGTAGAAAATGACGCCTGCAAGCAGTGCCCACCGCGTAAAAAGCCCGAGGAGCGTTAACGTGCCGAGAATGATCTCGATGTACGGAATTGAGTACAAGAAGGGGATTACGAGCGGCATCGGCAGATAAGTGTCCACGAACGTGGCTGCCATGGGATCCGCCCACGCGCTGACGCCGGTGAGGACCCGCATGAAGCCGTGAAAGAAAAGATTCACCCCCAGCATAATGCGCAGAAAGAAATATCCGAGCTGTATGTTGGTTGGTGATTCGGGGCCCGCAAAACGGCTATTGAAAATGTCATTCATAACGACCTCTTGTTCTTCGTCAAAGTGAACGTCTTATGGTCCAACGAAAAGTGACCTTCCGCAATAACCGGTGCACCGGCGCGCGTCTTCCCTCAGAATAGTGGCTTCAACAGAAAGACGAGGTGAGAGCCATGTACAGAGGATTCCCGGCACTGATCACGCTGCTGGTTCTCACCGGCCCCGCAGTTTCACAAACCGACGAGATTGAATATTTCCCCGCCGGTGGGCCGGGCGGAGCGGTGCGGCCGTTCTCCGACGCGGTGCGCGTCGGGAACCTGCTCTTTCTATCCGGAAAGCTCGGCACGACGGCTGACGGCCTGGCGCCGGGGGGTATCGCGGGGCAGACCCGCCAGGCGCTCGAGAACATCAAAGCCAGCCTCGAACGTCATGGCTCGTCCATGGACCGGGTCGTCAAGTGCACGGTTTTTCTGGCAGACATGGCGGAATGGGCTCAGATGAACGAGGTCTACGTGACCTTCTTCGAGAACCCCCCGGCGCGCAGCGCGCTGGGGACGAGCGGCCTCGCGCTCGGGGCTCGCGTCGAGATAGAATGTATTGGCGTCGTTGCCGAGTAAGTTGTCATGGCTCGCATTTTTATTCTTCTCGCTGCGTTGCCTTTCGCGCCCCTCTCATTGGCTCATCATTCGGTCTCGGCACTGTACGACTACGAGAACATTGGCGAACTGGAGGGAACGGTCATATCCCTGGCCTGGATAAACCCGCATATACACCTCACCATCGAGCGCACTGCCGAGAACGGCGAGCCGGAACTCTGGGTGCTTGAAGGAAGTGCCGTCAATCTTCTGCAACGCCGGGGGATCGGCTCTGACATCCTGAAAGTGGGCGATCGAGTGATCGCAGCCGGGCCGCTCTCGAGCCGTGGCCGCAAGACGATGATCGCTTCCATGGTGACCTTGCCCAGCGGCGAGAAGGTGCCGTTGTTCCCGGGTTCGGCGGTGCGCGCCGGGTTGCTCGATCCGGATGCCCCGTTCGCACGATCCAGTCGAGGCGAAAGTAGAAGGGCCGCCACCGTCGATGAAGGCAAAGGCATTTTCGGTGTGTGGAGGCCGGTCGAGAAACCCAACACGGATTCCGGCAGCGGCATTCCGCCATGGTCGCTGACCGAAGCTGCCCTGGCGGCGTATAGAGCGTACGATCCGTTGACCGATGATCCGGCGGCGTCCTGCGTGCAGGCGGGTATGCCCGTTATCCTGGATACGCCTTATCCTGTTGAATTCGTTGATAACGGCGATGAAATTGTTATCCGCATCGAGGAGTGGGACGGTGTGCGTACCATCCACCTGAATGGGAATGACGCCGGGGCGCAAGAGGCGTCGCCCATGGGGTACTCGATCGGGCGTTGGGACGGCGATACCCTCGTGGTTACGACGAGTAACATCAGTTATCCTTATTTCGATGATTTGGGGACTCCCCAAAGTGGAGCCCTGCAGATCACCGAGCGGTATTCCTTGAGTGAAGACAACAGCCGCCTGGACTGGGAAGCAACGGCCAGCGACCCGGAGATTTTTACTGAGCCACCCGTGCTCAGAGGCTACATGGCATGGTCGCCCGGCGAAGAGGTCAAGCCGTTCAATTGCACGATTCCCGAATGACCTTTCGCCGTGTCCTCTAGCGCAGGATCACCTCGAGCGGCTCGCCGTCAGGCTCAAAGAAACCGATCGTGGAATCGACGCGCTCTGAGAGACGCGTCAATATGGACAGCTGGGTGGAGAGTCCGTTTCCGTCCATATAGGGAAACAGGAGCGTCCCTTCGCCGTCGTCCGTCAGGACAGGGAGTTCGGTCAGAATTTCTTCGCCCCGCAGGTTGACGATGCTTTGGCGCGCAGAGATCCCGACGCCTATGTCCGAGACGAGCGTAACGGAGCCGGCAAATTTCGTACGATCGAACAAATCACCCAACGTGAAGCTGCGTTGCGAACCCGGTAGCAATAGCTGTTCCGACCGATCGATCTCTTCGCCCTCGAGATCCTTCAGGATCATCCTCACCGAGGCGCCATGGGTGTTGTAGTTCGCAACTGCGAGGGTAAATGTCGTGCCGCGCCCGTGGCGAATCAGGTCGGGCATCGTATTTACGGGCACTTTCCCGCGCAGCAACTGCGGGGCAGCCTCGCTGCCGGTCATGGTGACCAAGCCATCATCCGCCCTACGCGTCAGGGATGCGATTGCGGGAACAGGACCGCTGTCGGGCCGTGCCACGGCAAATCCAGCCCTGGGTATCAGGTTGGCCGCGGCAGGCTGCCACACGAACACGTCGCCCGGTCCCACCGTGTAGTCCGTGCTCTCGCGCTCGCGCCCATTCTCGTCGAGCACCGACAGGATGCCTCGGGCTTCATCCGCACCGGGATTCAGCAGCAGCACATCGACCTGGTATCCGCCTCCCAGCGTGACATTGGGCAGGACGCTGCCGCTTGAGCCCGGGGTGACCACCGGCAATATCGTGAGCAGCGTCTCGCCGTGCTTGTTCAGTTGCTCGGTCCAGGCCGATACGGTCACGGGATTGTTGCCGATTACGGAGAGCGAAGCTTTCGTGAAGGGCCTCATGGCGACGTCGCCGGCCTCCAGCAGGAGTTGCGCTCTTGGCGCGACGCTACGGATGGTCTCCACCGCGCCACTCTCGTCGGTGAGCGTCAAGCGCACACTGGCTGGAGCGTCGTTGGGATTCAATACCGACACCGTCGTCCGCGCTCCATCGACGCCGTAGGCAAGCGTCAAGGAGTTCGTCGCGGGCGGCGCGATCCGCACTCCGGATTGGCTGATCAGGATACGGCTCTGCTGTTCGGTCAGCGGCTCCATGTCGAGCGCAGTGCGGGTCACGAGCCACGTCGCGTTGACGGCGGCACGCGGATCGATCTGTCCATAGCCTGTCTGCGTTTCCCACGGCCGGAATACGGCCACGGGATCCAGCGAGCTGAACATTCGAGCACCATCCGCGGGCATCTCCAGAGCCCGGCGCGTCTCGGGGAAGTTGAACACCAGGAGCCGGGCCCAGTGGGA
This sequence comes from Candidatus Rariloculaceae bacterium, assembly GCA_965237785.1. Classification (GTDB taxonomy): domain Bacteria; phylum Pseudomonadota; class Gammaproteobacteria; order Steroidobacterales; family Rariloculaceae; genus UBA6522. The sequence continues at coordinate 1,182,889 of OZ250159.1, read as the reverse complement.
GTCGGTGACGTACAGTTGCTGCTGTTCACTGTCAAAGGCGAGGCCCCGTGGATCGTACAGTTGATCCTGACCGGAAATATCCAGAAGAACCTGGTCGGATCGATGCACTTCGCTGGGTTGGCCCAGCACAGCCAGCGCACTCGGTTGATTCGACAGGCGCTCGGGCGTCGCATCGAAGACCATTACACGGTGATTGCCCTGGTCGGCGACATAAAGGCGCTGCCGGGCCGGGTCGAATGCGACGCCGTTGGGGAATGCCAGGCTTTGGCCGTCGACCTGACGAGGACCCGGCGCGTTAGTCGTGGTGAAGTCGGGTTGTCCGATGACAAGGGACGCGGCCGTTGAGGGCTCGATCTCGTTGGACGCCAGATCGAAGCCAACGACACGGTGATTGCGATTGTCCACGGCGAACAGTCGCTTGTCTTCGGCGTCGAAAGCAAGGTGGCCGGGCCAATTCAGCCCGTCCGGCGCGAGGCGCGGTTCCTTCGACGTGAAGTCGGGCTGTCCAATCACGCCGATGGCGTCTGCGCCACTGGCGAGGCGACTCCGGTCGATGTCGAAAGCCAGGATGCGATGGTTGCCGCCGTCGGAAATGTATGCACGGCGGCGTTCCTCATCGATCGCGATCCCGACCGGCAACATGCTGGATGCAATGCCTCTTCCGATATCCACGCCGAGATCGAATCGATTACGTGCCGGGCGAGGATCTTGCGTTTCGAAATCCGCTTGCCCCAAGACGACGATCGCCGCTTGATTACCACCCGGGCGCAGCGTTGCCGGATCCACATCGTAGATCAGCACGCGGTCGTTCCAGCCATCGCCCACATACAGGCGCTTGTCCACTCCATCGTAGGCGACGGCGAGTGGAACGTTCAGGCCGGTCCGCGTGCGGCTGGCGCGAGCAGATCTGAAATCTCGCTGGCCGAATACCCAACCGGCCTCGCGCTCCAGCAGCCGGTTGTGCGCATCGAGCTGAAATCCCAGCACCCGATTGTTGTACTCGTCCGCAACCCAGAGGCGGTGATCCGCTGCGTCCAGCGCTACGGCCCGGGCCATGGTGGTCGTTCGAGCATCGAGACGATCGTTGGCCATGCGACGATCGAAGTCATCCAGTCCCATGTCATCCAAGTGGCCGATCACGTCGACGGCCGCGAGACCGCTGCTCAGATTCTCCGGTCGAATGTCGAAACCCAGCACTCTGTTGCCGCCGGGAAAGCCTTCCGAGACATAGAGCATCTGCTTGTCGGGATCGACCGACGGGTCTTTCGGAAACGCGAATCGGTCTGCCGCTATGGCCGGCTCGAAGCTCGTGAAGTCGGGTTGGCCGATAACGGCAAACGCCTCGAGCTCATCGTAGATATTCTCAGGCGCCGCCTCGAACACGAGGATTCTGTTGTCAGCGAGCTGACTCACGAACAGGCGCTCGTGAACCGGGTCGTAATCGAGCCCACCGGGGGTGATCTGCTGGAAGCCGCGGCGATCCGCCGGCCTCGCCGCGGCACCCGCAAAACGCAGTGTCGTGGTTTCAAAATCAGGTTGGCCGAGCACGGCGATAGCGTCGGGATCGTTGCGCAGACGGTCCGGCTCGACATCGAACACCAGAATGCGGTTGTTACCCTGGTCGGAAACGAACAAGCGTTGCTCATCCGGATCGAACGCGATGCCGTGGGATCGCGACAATCGATTTCTTCCGGATCCCCGCAGGCGCGAATCGAAATCCGGTTGGCCAATGACGTGCGTTGCTTCGGGAAAATCCTCCAGCCGATCGGGGTGCACATCGAAGATGAGAATGCGCTCGCCGTCCTCCACGAACAGCCGCTGCTCGTCGGGGTCCATGATGACCTCGCCGCCACGGAATTTTCTCGTCCCGCCGCCGGGTTCCAACGTGTCGAAATCGGGTTGCCCGATGACGTGAGTCGCTTCCGGATAGTCTTCGAGCAATTCGGGATGCACCTCGTAAACCAGGATCCGGCTGCGGTCACGGGCGAAGAGCCGCTGATTAACGGGGTCCACCGAGAGCCCGTTCTCGGCTCCACCGGCGCTGTCTCTTCGATTGACCTCCGACTGCCTTCGACGGCCCAGGAGGCTGTTGTGGCCAATTACATGGTCGGCAGTGTGGCGAACATGCAGGCCCTGCTCGTCGAGCTGATAGACCAGGATCCGGATGTTTCCGGGCTCCGGGATGAACATTCGGTTGTTGACGCGATCCAGCGCCACCGACCCGGGTCACCAGACACTGTGCGAATTCGGTCCATTGTTGGTGACTCCGCCGCGCACGGTGGGATTGCCCCAGAAATCGAACTGCATCAGGACGTCGCTGGCAGGTTGGCCCGTCTCCTGAGCGGAAACGCCCAACGCGACCAACCCCAGCGCAAGCGTAAAGGTGCGGCGTTTCATTTCTTGTCTCCGTGTCTCGTATCAGGCGCTCACGACTTTCGGCAGCGCTTGAGCAAAGGCTTGCATTTCCTCTGTCGTGCCGATCGTCACTCTCGCCCAATCCGGCTTCGGCGGGAAGGGCCGCGCAGCCCCGATCCCCTGCTCGAGCATGCGCTCCTTGAACTCGGCATTCGACATCCTGGGGTCGATGAAAACGAAATTTCCCGAGCTTCGGACATAGTCGAGGCCCAACTCATCGCAGAGTTCGTAGACGACCTGCCTGCCTTCCCTGGCACGAGCACGGCAATCATCCTGGAACTCCGTGTCTTTGAGACTAACGGACGCAGCGGTGACGCCCAGCGGACCCTGGAACTTGCACATCTTGTAGCCGGCGATGCGCTTCGCGATGTCGGGCCGGGCAACGGCGTAGCCCATTCTCAGACCGGCCAGGCCGTGGATTTTGGAGAACGTTCGTGTGAGCACGACGTTGTGCTCCTGCTTGATGAGATCGAGCGTCGTGGCCGCGTCGAAATCGTCGCTGTACTCGAGGTAAGCCTCGTCTACGAGGACGATCGCCCGTTTCGACACGGAGGTGCAGAAGTCCCGCATCCTGGCATTGTTCACCACGGTGCCGGTGGGATTGTTCGGATTGCAGATATAGATGATGCTCGTGTTCTGGGTCACGCGCCGATCCATCGCGTCCAGATCGTGCTTCATCTCACTATCCAACGGCACCCACGTGATATCGCCGCCCACGGCAGTCGTGTAACCCGGTACGAGTCCGAAACCCAGATCCGCCGCAACCGTCTCACCCCCGTTTCGGCAGTACGCAAGACCGGTCGCGCACAGCACTTCGCTCGAGCCCGATCCCAACACGATGTGCTCAGGCGTTACGCCCTCTTTCTCGGCGATCTGCTTGACGAGTTCCAATTGCTGCGAGTAACCATATCTGTTGGTCCTCGTCAGTGCCTCGCTAATCGCCTGCCGGGTTGCCGGCGATGGGCCGTAGGAGTTCTCGTTCCCCGATAGACTGATCGGTCCCGAGCTGGGGGTATCGGCTGGGTCCCCGTCTGCCGCGAATCCCGAGCGTATTGCAGATCCGGCCAGCGCAAAGCCGACAGCGGCTCCACTGCTGAGCTTGAAAAGATCGCGCCTGTTCATGGTCATCTTCAGTTCTCCCCTCCAAGTCAGATCCTGGGTTATCTTCGCTTGACAGACCCTTAAACGCAATGCGGCCGTCCGGCCCGCGATTGGCTCCCGCCGCGCGAGAGGGTAATGTAGGCCCGTTCGTTTATCGCTTGGGGGCGTATATGAAGGCGACAACCCGTTCTCCACTGCTACTGATCCCCGCAGCGGCCCTGTTGGGCGGGCCGATTTCCGCGCACCATTCTCATGCCTCACTCGATCGTGAGGACATCCGCGTCTTGAGCGGCGTGGTAACACGGTACGGCTGGGCAATGCCCCATGTCTTTTTGAAAGTGGAAGCGCCCAACCGGGAGGGAGAGATCGTCGAATACACGATCGAGCTTCAAAATCCTCCGGCCATGACGCGCCAAGGTTGGGACAGCGGCACCTTCAAGCCCGAAGACCGCATCACGTGGGAAGGGCCCCACGACAAGAACAAATCCCGCTACTACGCCGGACTAAGTTGGGCGGAAAGAGGGGACGGGACCCGCGTCGGCGCCGCCGGTAGCGTCGTCCCGGAAGACGTGAATCCCTCCACTGACTTCACCGGTCTCTGGGCCCGGGATCTGCGCGGTGGCCCCATGCACTTTTTTCCGCCGGGAGGGTGGCCTTACTCGGCGCTCGGCCGGGAACTCGTCGCTACTTTCGATGAGACCAGGAACCCACAGACGGAGTGCATAAACCCCGGCCCCCCGAAGTACATGCTGCTGCCTTATCCGGTGGAGATCAGTCGGCCGGACGATCGAACGATCATCATGCAGGGCGAGCTCCGGGAACACGCGCGGGTCGTTTATCTCGACAGGAACGTGCCGCCGGCTGAGCCGTCGGTCATGGGCCACTCCACAGGCTGGTTCGAGGACGACCGACTGGTGGTGGAGACGACGAACTTCGTTGCCGATCGCTGGGGCAGTCACACCGGCGTCGACTCCAGCACCGAAAAGAGGCTTCTCGAAAAGTTTTCGATAGGCAACGACGGGATGGCGCTGGAGGTGTCTATTACGCTGACGGATCCGGTCTATCTGGCGGAGCCCGTAACGTTCAATCACTATTTTCGCAAGCTTGCCGATCGCGAACTCGTCGAGGCGCCCTGCACGCTGGAGAGCTCGGCGCTCTATCTCGAAGCCGGGTACTTGGAAGACTGACGTGTTCGACCGCCGCGAGTTATTGAAGAGCATCGGGCTCGCGATCGAGGGCGTGCTGCCCAGGTTGCCACCGCCTACGTAGTTTATTCGATGAAGCATTGAACACGAAGGGGTACTTGGCGATGACCCATAACAGGCCCGTCCGCTACGCGATCATGATCCTCCTCGCTGCATCGGCCGGCTGCGACACGGGTGTCGAGCAGGATCCACCGACCGCAGCGGCGCCATACAACGTCGTCGAGGCGACGATCCCCGAACTGCAGGCTGCGATGGGCGAAGGGCGCCTGACGGCGCGCGACCTCGTGCAGCAGTATCTGACGCGGATTGCCATCTACGAAAACCTGTTGAACGCAACGATCACCGTGAACCCGAACGTGCTCGCGGAAGCCGAGCGCCTCGATCGGGAGCGCGCCGAGTCACGGGTTCGCGGGCCGCTGCACGGTATCCCGATCGCGTTGAAAGACAACATACACACCACGGACATGCCGACGACGGGTGGCGCGTTGGCTTTCGAAGGACTCATCCCGCCCTACGACGCAACGCTGACAGAACAACTGCGCGAGGCCGGCGCCATCATCATCGCCAAGACGGTAATGACAGAGCTCGCGAACTGGGTATCGGGCGCGCCTTACGACATGCCCAACAACTACAGCTCGCTCGGCGGGTACGGCTTCAATCCGTACGACCCGCGCCGCGACCCTCGACCCGGAACAGGCGATGGCAAGCCGGTGCTGACCCCGGGGGGCTCAAGCTCGGGAATCGGCACCAGCGCGAACCTCTGGATGGCCAACGTGGGCACCGAGACATCCGGTTCGATCCTGTCGCCGTCGAATCGGAACATGCTGGTCGGCATAAAGCCCACGCTGGGCCGTGTCAGCCGCTACGGCATCATTCCGATCACGGCCGACCAGGACACCGCGGGACCCATGGCGCGAACCGTCACGGATGCCGCCATTCTGCTCGGGGTGCTCGAGAGCCGTGAGCCCGACCCCGAAGATTCCGCGACAGGGCGCTGCGAAGCACCGCCGAACGGTGACTACACCGCGTTCCTCGACGCGGACAGCTTGCGGGGAGCGCGGATCGGTATTCCACGTGCCGGTTTCGTCGAGCCCAGTGCGGTCCCAGGGGTGAACAACCCGCGAGGCGGGCTGAGCCCCGCGCAGCTCGATCTGTTCGAAGAAGCCGTCGCGGCTCTGAGGGCCCAGGGGGCGATTGTCGTCGATCCGGCTGACCTGCCGACGGCTGTCGACCCCGATCCCGACCGGAATATTTTCAACTGGGGTATCTGCGCGGCGGAGAGTGCGACGCGGGGCAACGATGGGCATTGCTCCATCGTCTTCAAGTACGGGATGAAACGCGACTTCAACGCATGGCTGGATTCTCTCGGGGACAGCGCGCCACTGGGCTCGCTGACGGAGCTGCGCGAGTGGAACAGGGAGAACGCGCTCCTGGGCACCGTCAAGTACGAGCAATCGCTGCTGGATATCTCCGATGAGATCGAACTGGACAGAGACCGGGCGCGCTACGAGGCGGACCGCGCAAAGGATCTCGAGTTGACGAGTACGCACGGCATCGACGCCGCGATCGCCGGGAACGACCTGGATGCGCTCCTGTTTCCGATGACGCGGGGCGCGAACGTTTCCGCACGACCGGGCTATCCCACTGTCATCGTGCCCATGGGCCTGGTTCCAAACGAGACCGAACCTGCGTTTCCCGAGAACTTCGAACCGCAGCCCGCGCCCTTTGGAGTGTCTTTCTCGGGCTTGTCCTGCAGCGAGCCCCGGTTGATCGCGCTGGCGTACGCATTCGAACAGGCGACCCAGCGGCGAATTCCGCCGCCGGGCGCACCTTGACCAGCCATGACGGTCAGGCAGCAATCTCCCTCAGCGCATCCAACACCCGATCCACGTCTGCCATCGTGTTGTAGATGTGGGGGCTCAACCGCACGCCGTTAACGATCGCCGCCGGCGCGCTGCCGATGTCATAGTCGCGATAGAGTGCTTCGAAGGCATCGCGGCCATCGACTCCGGGCAGGCTGAAAATCAAGATGCCGGCGTTGATGGCCGGATCCGACGGCGTGAGAATGGACGCACCCGGGATCCCCTCGATGCCGCCGCGCAGCCGGGCGATGATTGCGCGAAGCCGCGCCTCAACCCGCTCCTTGCCGATTGAATCGAGAAACTCCATCGCCGGCGTGATCGCGGCCACCGCTGGATCGTCCCGTTGACCGAAGCTCTCGAGCTTCCGCGCGCCCTCCCTCTGGGCGGCCTCGTATCCGACGCTGACCACGGATGGCCACACGCGCTCCGCCAGACCGCGGCGGACATAGAGGAGTCCGGTCTCCTTGGGCCCCATGGGCCACTTGTGCAGGCTGCCGGCAAAGAAGTCGCAACCCATGTCGTGCAGATCCAGATTGAGTGCGCCCAGCGTCTGCGCCCCATCCACCAGCGTCAGGATGTCCCGGTCCCGGCAGTCCCGGCAGAGTGACTTCATTGGCAGGCCGATGCCCGAGACGTTTGACACGTGGCTGACCGCAAAGACCCGTGTTCTCGGCGTCAACGCGGCGACGAAATGTTCTCTCAACTCCTCGGCTGTGGGGGCGCCCGCAGGCGTTTCGACCTGCCTGACAGTGAACCCGTGGCGTCGCGCCCGCACTGACCAGGCCAGGTGATTCGAGGGGTGGTTTTCTCCCCAGATGACAACCTCGTCTCCCGAGCCGAGTTCGAGCCCGTTGACGATGATGTTGTTGCCCTCGCTGGTATTGCGCGTGATCGCGATTTCGTCAGGTTCGGCACCCACGTAATTCGCGAGCCCCGATCGAGCCTCGGTTTTCGTTTCCGCGAACTTGGCGCGATTTTGAAATGAGATGTCTCCATCCAGATCGCGCGTGAGTCCGAACACACTTTCCAGTACCGAGTAAGGGGTCGGGCAAAGGTTCGCCGCATTCATCATGGTCAGACCGGGGCGAATCGGAAACTGCTCCCTAATACGGTCCCAGAACGCCTCTTCCCCTGGGGCCTCCTGTGCCGCCGCGGTGACCCAGTTACCGCCAAAAGCTCCCAGCGCGACGCCCCCAGCCAGACGTTTTAGCACCTCTCTCCGGGGCAGGATCCATTGATCCTCGAAGTACGTTTCAGATTCTTTGTTTCGCATTTTTTCATCCTCGCAAGTTTCCGGTTCGAACCTTCCTGATCCACCGATTCCAGAACCAGATCAATCTTCTGAAGCGACCCGTAGACGATCAATATCTCTGCGGGACTGCTCATGGGCCTGATGCCCGAAGTGGCACGCGGCAGTCCACCTCGATAAAGTCGTAGACATCGTCTGTGTAGTATTTTATTGCGCCGACTTGCCAGGGGCTCGTCAGGTTGACCGGGTCCGTGATGACCATTCGCATTTCGATAGCCGGCAGCGTTTCCGGTTCGTCGATTCGCCGGTAGGTCTCTAATGTCGTGGCCTGATCGCTCAGGGCGTTGCCATCCGGCCCCGTTAGGTTGCCGAGCAACCGAGTTGTCTCGATGACAAGCGCGTCCCCGTCGTAACGAGCGACGTGATGACCAAAAAGCGTGTGATCTCCGGTCTCCGGCCCACGCCCATCGAGATAAATTACACGTCGAGCACCGAACTCCTCATATTCAAGGATGACCCGATCGTCGTGCTGCGTAATCAGCAACGGACGGATCGTCGTAGCCTGGCGCACGAGTCCTGCGTCGGCGCATTCCGTGAACGCCGGATCGTCTTCGAAGGGATCGAGGCGCGCTTGTTCGGCGGCTGCGCGCGCATTGAGCGGCGGGTTGTCGCGACCGAGGCCTTCCCTCGATCCGAGCCACATACCGTCCAGATTCGGTCGCCCGTCGCCATGCCGAAGGCCAAATGTCGGGATCACGGTCGGCGCTGTAGCCTGACGTGACGGTCGAGAGACGGTGCTCGTACTGGAGATTGTCCGTACGACGGTTCCGTCGGCAGGATTGAGTTCGACGATTCTACCGCCGTGGATGTCGGCCGCATCCATCAGTACCATCGGGCCGCCGTCACGGCTCTTTCTGCCAAAGATACGCAGATATTGGCCCGGCTGAACGGTATCCGGCGTCCAACCCCAACGGCGAAACGGCGTCGGGCCCGGACCCGTCGCCATCCACTCCGTTTCGACTCCATTCTCGTCGGTAACCGCGAGAATAATATTCAAGTGAGGGTTCTTGAAGCTGAATTCGGTAACGAAACCCTCGATCTCGATATCGTCGGTAGAGAAAACGGCGGCTGAATTGTGGTGCGCGTGGACTGTGCCTGTTGCAAGCAATCCGGCGAGATACATTGCTTGAAGAAGGCGACGTTTCAGTTCTCTTGCAACCATTGGTCTAGTTCTCTCCCGTCTGACTCCAATTAGCTTCCAGGTCAAGCGAGAAAATTCTCAGTTTCCGGTTAACGGCAGTCTACAGTCCACTTTGGTGAACTCGTACTCAGCCGCGTAGTACCTTTTCCATGTGATCTCCCATGGACCCGTCAAGTATGTCGGGTCGGTGACTACCAACACCATCTCAAGCGCAGGTCCTGTCTCATCGTCGACGCGGCGATAGGTTTCCACGGTTGTATGCTGGTCACTGAGTGCATTTCCGAAGATGCCCGTGAGGTTACTGAGCAGTTGACTACTCTCTATAACCAAGGTCCCGTCTTCGTAGCGAGCCGTCGAATGGCCCAGGTTTGTCTTGCTATTGCTGGTATCGAATCCCCGCCCATCCAGATATACCACGCGTTGTGCGGCACCTTCCTCGTAGTCGGAGACGACTCGATTCGCGTGTTGTGCGATGCGCAGCGGCTTGACGGTGGACGCCTGCCGAACGAGTCCATGTGCTGCGCATTCGCTATAACTCGGATCGTTGAGCGCATCGAAACCGGCCTGCAGGAGTTCGCCGCGATCGTTCAGCGGCGGCGAGTTTCTACCGGGACTGGCGTTGACCGCGCGAACGTCAACGTGCTTCGCCCAATATCCCGTAAAGTTCGGCCGCCCATCGCCCAGCGTTGCGGGAAGTGACGCCCGGGACAGGACGGGGCCGTCCTGGATCCGGTTGGAGGCTCCCGCCAGCGTACGTACGACCGAGCCATCGGCGGGATTCACTTCGAGGATCCCGCCGCCATCCCAGTGCTCTCTCGCGACCAATATCATCGGGCGGCCCTGGCGGCTTTTCATGCCCGTGATACGCAAGTCTTGGCCTGCCTGGATCGAATCGGCGGACCAGCCGGTGCGCCTGAGTGAGTCCGGAGCCGCCGCAGTCGCCATCCAGAGCGTATCGGAGCCATCCTCATCCGTCACATTGAGAATGATGTTGACGTGGGGATTGACGAAGTTGAACTCGGTAACGACACCTTCGATCTGGATTTCTTCGTTCGTAAACGGAGCGGTCACGGCGTGATGGGCGGATGAGACGAAGGGAACCAACAGTCCCAACAAAACGCTTATCGATCTCATGATGTTCTCCGCGAAACGGGAATCAGAATAACCCATTATCGTTTCGGGACTCGCCGGTGATCACCTGAAGCACGTCCCAGTGCTCGACAATTTTTCCGTTTTCGTCGAGCCGAAAAATGTCAATCCCGGCGTAATCTTCGTCTCCAGGCCAGGATTGGTGGCAATGAAGCACGACCAGGTCATCCTCTGCGATCGCGCGAACAAACCTGGTTTCCTTCCCGGGATATTTATCAGCCATTTGCTCAAAATAGTCGATGAATGCTTCCTTGCCGTCCGCGACGTGCGGATTGTGTTGGATGTATTCGTCCCCGACGAACTTTTCAATCGCCTCGCGAGGCATGCATTGATTGAACATCAGGTCGTAAAAGGCCTGGGCGTTCCGTTTGTTTGCCGCAAGATCGTGTCTCATTCTTTTCTTCCTCCAAGCGTATGGCTTGAAACCAATCCGACGTGCATGGGTCCGGACTCGAACATAAATGACAACCTATTGTTTATATTGCATAAAATCAACCAGGTATCGAGCCCTTTCCGAGTTCGCAAACCTGCATCGGGGGAAGCTTTTATGAACACAGTATTATTTGATAATCAAGTCGCTTGATCCGCCACAGGTACTTTTGCGTACCATTGGCATTCACGAACCCTTCGTCAATGTGGACCGCCTCGGCACGGCCTACTGAGAGCGAAAGTCCTGCGCGTCGAAGATTCGCCGAATGCCCGGGTCCGCGTAGTGGTTGACCGCGGCTCGTACCTCGGTCACCAGTTTTGTCCTCTTGGCAACAAGCGCTTCGATGTCTCCGCTCACGGAGGCGAGGCGAAATACACTCCGTATCGAGACCAGCAATTGGGCCTGTTTTTCGAGGACAAACAGTGTGGCGAAGAAACTGGCCGGGAACAAAACCATCGCCAGCATCGCCCAGCCCCATCCGAAAGCGACCCCGGCCGCGACCGTGAAGAGCGTATAAGTTGCAAGCAGAAGTGGAACCGCCGTCGTGACTTTCAAGGTGGCGATGTCGTCGGCATCGTAGCTGAACCACGTACCCACCGTTGCGGCGAGCCAGGCGGCCGGCAGAACGATGATCGCCCCCGGAAGTGCGAGCGGTAACAGCAGAATGACCAGGGCCGTGCGCCAAACGATCCTCTTCATGGCAATGCGGACACTGACAGGGTGACTGAGCTGATAGTCCTTCAGTCCCAGGAGATCCAACTGTGCCTGGTACGCCTCGATTTCGCCACGCAGCCGCTGAATGTCAGGCTCGTCGGCGAACCGCGAATAGTGATCCACGAAGCGGCGACTGAGGTCGACATAGGTTGCGGGCGCGAGTTTCGCCGAAATCGGTTTGTACAAACGCCGCGCGGCGTGAATGAAACGCAGCGTAGCCCAATCCGGTGCATTCAGAGTGACGCGGGAGAGCCGCTCGCGCAGTTCTGCGGTGAGCTGTCGTACGGTCCCCACTTCATCGTTCTCGTAAGCCGCCAGACGGTGTTCATCGATAGGCACCGGCGCTGCGAAGTGCAGCAGGACCTGACTTCTGAACCGATGACGATTTAGGTAGGTCAGGCCGAATGGAACGATCGCGATGTCGGTCTCGCGGCGGGCGGCGGCGTGCAGTGCCATTCTTGCGGTGCCGGTCTTGAGCGTCGCGAGCCTGCTGTCGGTGTGGCTGATGCCCTCGGGGAAAATGGCCACGCAGCCGCCGCCCGCCAGGATGTCGTCAACGCGTTCGAAGGCGCCCCGGTTGTCTGCGTTGGGTCCGTGTTCTTCACGGCGCAGCACGGGCACCGCGCCGAGCGCATCCAGCAGTCGGGCGAGCAGAGGGATTTTCCAGAGTTTCGCGTTGCCGAGGAAACGAACGGGGGTCCGACCCGCGTGGGACATCAGCAACAGCCCGTCGATCAATGCGTTGGGGTGATTGCCGGCAAAAATCACGCCGCCGCGCGCGGGGACATTCTCCAGGCCCACGACCTCGATTCCCTTGTAGAACGTGCGGGCAACCAGACTCAGGAATCGAATAAACGCACGGTAGAGCATGGCCGAAGGTGCTCAATTTCGGTTGCGAGCAAACTAACAGAATGCCTCAGACACCGCTATCGAAACCGCTTGACCGCGCTATCGGCGGTAGTTGCAATTCCGCCAATCACGATCAGCCACAGGATCGCAGACGATCCAGATGGAGCCGTTCCAGAGGGTCAGGTCAAGAGCGCATGACGCAATACGAGGTTGGACGATAACTGATTAGTTTTATAGAATTGTATGGACCAATATCGCAGTCCTGCGCATTCTGGTTCGATGCCCGGGGCCGGACTCGAACCGGCAAGGAGTTACCTCCGAGGGATTTTCTTACCGCTACAGCTTTCGCTGCTGCGCCGCGTCGCGGCGCATTTGTGGTCTGGACTTTCTCTTTGCCGTGCCGTAGCGGGTACGGGTTAGGCAGGAGCCGTCAAGTCTCTACACTTCCCCTGGGATCGAATTCCGAAATCAGGGTTTAGCTCGGGATTGCCACCGCCTCGATGCGCTGAGGGTTCCCCGAATTTGACTCCATTCACGCAGGCGTTTCCTGCCTGGGTGCTCAATAAAATAAGTCCCTTGCGTCTACCAATTTCGCCACCCGGGCGCTTGAAGCGGTCATTGTATAGTGAAAGAAAGACCGTTCAACATACTTCGTACGGATATCTCGCCAATGCTCGCAGGTCGTGAATCGGCGATCGCAATATACTGTCGGCAAAAATGTCGAGGCAGGAAGTTGCCCGTCGGTTGCCGTAAATGGTTTGACAGACGGCGGCTTGTGGGGAGAGACTTTAACTAACTTTAACTTGAGTCGACGCCGATGCAGACAAAACTCACTTCAGCTCTTGCGGCCGGGCTGGTTGCGCTGGTCCTGGCGGCCCCGACACTGGCGCATCACGGGTTCGCGGCCTATACGAACGACAGGGTGACCGTGGACGCCACCATGACCGAGTTCCGGTTTATCAATCCCCACGTTCAGCTCTATTTCGATATCACCAACGAGGCGGGCGAGATTGAACATTGGCAGGCAGAGCTCACCGCGCCGAACAAGCTGGCCCGGGGCGGCTGGACAAAAAACACGCTCCAGCCAGGCGACAAGGTCCGGATAAGCGGCCAGGTTGCCCGTAATGGCGGCCACTCCATCCGGATCAGGGAACTTGTTGTCGAGAGCGGAGAATCGCTCGCCCTGAGTGAAGGTCTCGACTAGGAGCGGCTGGCGAACCCTCGGGCGAGTGGTTTGCGACGTCGTTGGACCGATTCGATGAAGATGGCTTACTTGACGGCCATTCCTTAAGGAACCTGAATGGTAGAACGCATACGGCCAGCCCTGGCGCGCTTCGATCAAGCTGAAGTCAAGCTTTGCCAGGCGCTGAACAACGTTCGGCGGCATCGCGTGCTGGGCGATCTGTTCCGGGTCGTCGGCCGCGTGAGCGACGGCATGTGTTGGTACGTGTTGCTGGCGTGCTTTCCCGTGCTCTATGGCTGGGCGGGCATCCGGGCCTCACTGCATATGGGGATCATGGCCCTCATCGGCGTCGGCGTTTACAAGGCCCTGAAGAAATTGGCGACCCGCGAGCGTCCCTATATCACGCATGATTCCATCGATCTCGCGGGTGCACCCCTCGATCGTTACAGCTTTCCCTCCGGGCATACCATGCACGCAGTGTCATTTACGCTCTTGGCCGGATACCACGTCCCCCAATGGTGGTTGCCGCTGACCTGCTTCGGAATCCTGGTTGCCCTCTCGCGAGTGGTACTCGGTCTCCACTACCCAACCGACGTCCTCGCCGGAGGGTTGATCGGCGGAACCCTCGCCGCGGCCAGTCTTGGCGTGATGGTCCTGGCAGGCGGGATCCTGTAACCCGCGGCGGTACGAACATCCGGTTTCACGGGACCATTGCGATTGACCGATACCCGCGGCATCGGCGGCCGGCGGGCGCTACGTCATCCGGATCGGGAAAACCGCTCCCAGGCGATCAGGCCCCAGGTCAGCCAGACGATCGCCAGGCTCAGCAAGACGGCGGCCGAGCCGAAGTCCTTGGCTAGACCGGAGAGGCTGTGGCGATCCTTGCTAACGCGATCCACCACGGCTTCAATCGCGCTGTTGATGAGTTCCACGATCAACACCAGCAACACGGAACCGACCAGCAGCGCTCTTTCCACGGCGTTTGTCCCCAGCCAGAACGATCCCGGAATCATGAAGACGGCGAATACCGCCTCCTGCCGGAAAGCGGTCTCATGACGCCAGCAGGCGCGCAGGCCCGCCGCCGAGTAGCTCAATGCCTTGACTACGCGGCGAAGCCCCCCCGATTGAGGGCTGGCCGAGCCGACTTGCGGTTGATCTTTCATTTTATTGTCAGAATTCTTCGACCGCCGGATTTTACCGTGCTTGGGGTGGATGCTGGTCCATCGCTTGCAATCGATCGCCCAAGGGTGACAATGGCCGCTGCCATCCATGGAGGCTGATTTGGTGCTGACGGTGACGTCGCTGGAGGTCTGTAGGGGCGAAACCCGCCTGTTCCGCGATCTCAGCTTCGAACTTCAACCCGGGCAGACCGCCCTGGTCACAGGCGCTAACGGTTCTGGGAAGACCAGCCTGTTGCGGGTCCTGGCGGGGCTCGCGGCGCCGGCGGCGGGCCGCGTTGACTGGTCGGGGACTGCCGTGGACCGGTTGGCGCCGGAGACACGCGCGGAAATCGCCTACCAAGGCCATCTCGATGGACTCAAGAAGGAACTCACCGTGGTCGAGAACCTGGAATTCTGCAGGGAATTCTGGAACGGGCGGAGTGCCATCGAGCCGCTGTTGGAGCAGTTGCGGTTGAGCCCCTGCCGCCACCGGGAAATTCGCCGCTTGTCGGCGGGACAGCGACGCAGGGTGGCGCTGGGATGCATTCGGCTGAAACCGGCTAAACTCTGGCTGCTGGACGAACCCCTGACCAATCTCGACTCCAAGGGGGTCGCGGTGGTGAGGCAGTGGCTCGAGGAACATGCCGAAGCCGGCGGTCTCGCGGTGGTCAGTAGTCACGATCCCGATCGGCTGGCGCCGGTTGCGTCCATGGAGATTGGGCTGTGACAGGTCGTCGCGGCAGAGCGCGGTGATGCTTCAGGTCTTTTTCCGTATATTGCAACGCGACCTGCGCCTGGCCTTTCGCCGCTGGAGCGAGTTGGCGACGCCGTTGATTTTCTTCGTTATCATCGCGTCCCTGTTCCCGCTGGCGGCCTCCCCCGATGAGGCGCAGCTCAGGGATACCGGAAGCGCGGTGCTGTGGATGTCGGCGTTATTGTCCTCGCTCCTCGCCCTGGATGGCTTGTTCCGCGCCGATGCGGAGGATGGCAGTATGGAGCAACTGATTCTGAGCCCGGCGCCGTTGGGCCTGATCGTGCTGGCCAAGACGGTCGCCCATTGGGCCGTCAGCGGCGTGCCGTTGCTGGTGCTGGCGCCGTTGCTGGCCCTGTCGTTTTACCTGCCGGTGGAAGCCGTCCCCATCCTGGTCATCGCCCTGGCGCTGGCGACGCCGACGCTGAGCGTGCTCGCCGCCATCGGTGCGGCGCTCACGGTGTCGCTTCGGGGCGGCGGAACGATCATCGGTTTATTGGTGCTTCCGCTCACCGGACCCGTGTTGATTTTCGGAACGCGCGCCACGGAATTGGCGGCGAACGGGGAGTCCGCCGCGGGGCCGCTTTACCTGTTGGCCGCACTCGCGGTATTCGCCGTATCGCTGGGACCGCTGACGGCGGCGGCAGCGGTAAAGGCGGCGCTGGAATGAACGCGATGTCGGTACGCGGCCGACTCTGGCGCTGGTTTCATCAACTGGCGTCGCCGCCCTATGTCTACCGGCTGGCCGGCCGGGCGGCGCCATGGTTGGGCGGTTTCGCCTGTATTCTGCTGGTAGCCGGTACCTACGGCGGGCTGGTCCTGTCGCCTCCGGACTACCTTCAGGGCGACGGATTCAGGATTATCTACGTCCACGTGCCCAGCGCCTACGTGAGCCTGTTCGCCTACGTGCTGATGGCCGGCGCCGCGGCGATCGGTTTCGTCTGGCGAATGAAACTGGCGCACGGCGTGGCGGTGAGCGTGGCGCCACTGGGCGCGTGGTTTACCGCCCTGGCGCTGGTGACGGGAGGGATCTGGGGCAAGCCCATGTGGGGTACCTATTGGGAGTGGGGCGATGCGCGGCTGATGTTCGAGCTGCTGCTGCTGTTCCTTTATATCGGTTACATGGTCCTTCGAATGTCCTTCGATGATCGGGAGAAGGCTGATCGAGTCAGCGCGATACTGGCGGTGGTCGGCGTGGTCAACGTACCCATCGTGCACTATTCGGTGGAGTGGTGGACGACGCTTCATCAGGGCCCGACGTTGATTCGACCGGATGGACCGTCCATCACGCTGGACATGCTCGTGCCCTTGCTGATCATGATCCTGGGGTTCAGCGTCTTTTTCGCCTGGTTGCTCTGCAAGCGACTCCAGGGCGAGATTCTTCGCCGTGAGAGTCGCACCCGCTGGGTTCGAAATCTCGCCGCAGAGGCAACCGTATGAGCGAGTTTCTGCGTATGGGCGGCTATGCCCCCTATGTCTGGTCGGCCTACGGGGTTACACTTATCGTGTTGATTTACAACGCTTGGGCGGCCTATCGGCACCACGCCAAACTTTTGGCCCGCCTTCACCAGGAGGAAGCAGTGAGCGAGACTGGCGGTCAACCCACGGTGAGACGAATTCAATGACTCCGCGCCGCCAAAGAATGTTGCTTGTCGCACTGGTTGCCGCGGGGGTGATCCTGTCGGCGGGGCTGGCGCTGCGGGCGTTTCAGGAGAATCTGCTTTATTTCTTTACGCCAAGCCAGGTCGCGGCCGGCGAAGCACCGGAGAATCGCGCGTACCACCTGGGTGGCATGGTGGTGCAAGACAGCATTCAGCGCGACCCGGGCAGCCTGACGGTGAACTTCGTCGTAACCGATTATGCGCATTCAATGCCGGTGAGCTACACCGGCGTGCTGCCGGATCTTTTTGGCGAAAACCAGGGCGTCGTGGCCCGGGGCCGGCCGGATGAGGGCGGCCGCTTTGTGGCCGAAGAAGTCCTGGCGAAGCACGACGAGAACTACATGCCGCCGGAGCTCGCCGAGGCGTTGGCCCAGGCGGAGGGGAACGAGCCTCAATGATTCCCGAGTTCGGCCACTTCGCCCTGATCCTCGCGCTGGGCCTGGCGCTGATCCAGGCATCCGTGCCGATGCTGGGCGCGGCCCGGCAACGCGCCGACTGGATGGCACTGGCGCGGCCCGCGGCCGTGGGTCAGTTCGTCTTCGTGGCCGCGGCGTTTGTGGTTCTCGCTCACGCCTTCTACACCGACGACTTCAGCGTGAGCTACGTTGCGTTGAACTCCAATACCGCCCTTCCCACGCCCTACAAGATCGCCGCGGTCTGGGGTTCCCACGAGGGATCCCTGCTGTTGTGGATACTGATCCTTTCATTGTGGACACTCGGCGTTGCCGCCACCAGCCGCGGCCTGCCGGAGGCATTTGCCGCCAGGGTTCTCGGCGTGCTTGGGTTGGTGAGCGTGGGGATGCTGCTGTTCACGCTGCTGACGTCGAATCCCTTCGACCGTGTATTTCCGGCGCCGGCGGACGGCAACGACCTGAATCCGCTGTTGCAGGACCCGGGGCTGGTGATGCATCCACCCATTCTCTATATGGGTTACGTCGGGCTCGCCGTGCCCTTCGCCTTTGCCGTCGCCGCACTCGTCACGGGCAGCCTGAGTTCCGGATGGGCCCGGTGGACCCGGCCGTGGACCGTGGGCGCCTGGATGTTTCTGACCGTGGGAATCGCCCTGGGCAGTTGGTGGGCCTACTACGAACTCGGCTGGGGCGGCTGGTGGTTCTGGGACCCGGTGGAAAACGCTTCATTCATGCCGTGGCTTGCAGCTACCGCCCTGATCCACTCCCTGGCGGTGACCGAACGCCGCGGAATCTTCAAGAGTTGGACGCTGCTGCTCGCCATCGCGGCCTTCACGCTGAGCCTCCTGGGCACGTTTCTGGTTCGCTCGGGGATACTGGTTTCGGTGCACGCCTTCGCTTCCGACCCGGCGCGGGGTCTGTTCATATTGCTGCTGCTGAGCGTCATTAGCGGCGGTTCCCTGGTCCTTTATGCAGTTCGCGCTCGACACATAAAGGATGAGGGTGGCTTCCGCCCGATCTCGCGTGAATCGTTCCTGTTACTGAATAACATCCTGCTGATGGCGGCTACGGCCGTCGTGCTGCTCGGCACACTTTATCCGCTGTTTTCGGATGCTCTCGGGTTTGGCAAGCCCTCGGTTGGACCGCCTTATTTCAATATCGCGTTCCTGATCCCCATGTTGCCCCTGGCGGCGCTGGTTGGAGCGGGCATGCACAGCGTCTGGCAGCAAATGACCGCGCAATTGCTGGCGCGACGGTTGCGCCTCGCGGCGGGAATCGCGGTCGTACTGGGGGTGACGCTGCCCTGGATTCTCTTTGGCGCGGCGGGCCTGATGACAATGATCGGCATGGTGCTCGGTTGCTGGCTGATCGCGGCATCCTTGCTGGACCCGCTGCGGCGCGTCCTGCAGCCCGGAGCCACGCGAATGCCGCTGGCGCGTGGTCAATGGGGCATGACCCTGGCTCACTTGGGCGTGGGAGTCTTTATCCTCGGCGTGACCGTGACGTCCAGCTACAGCATCGAGACCGACGCCGCCGCCACGCCCGGGGACCGGCGTGAAGTCGGCGGTTACGAATTCATTTTCCGCGATCTCCGCGATGTGCGGGGGCCGAACTACGAAGCGGTGGAGGGTGAGTTCGAAGTCCGCCGCAACGGCCGGTTGGTGACAGTCCTCACCCCTCAGAAGCGGGTCTACCGGGTACAGCAAAGTCCGATGACGGAGACCGGCATCGACGCAGGATGGCGGCGTGATCTGCTGGTGGCCCTGGGGGATCCGCTTGGGGAGGGCGCCTGGAGTCTCCGGGTACAGTACCGGCCCTTGATCCGGTTTGTCTGGCTCGGCGCGATAATTATGGCGTTGGGCGGTCTAGTGGCCCTTTCGGACCCGCGATATCGGCTTGAGCGGAAGCGTCAGGCGGCGCCGAAGCGCGCCGGACGGGCGGCGGAACCGGCGTGATGTGGCGGTATCTTATTCCTGTTGCCGTCTTTGTGGTCCTGGCGGGCTTCTTCTTTCGTGGGTTGAGCCTCAACCCGGGCTATGTTCCATCCCCGCTCCTGGGTAAGCCCGCACCCGAATTCGAACTGCCTCGGCTCAAGGATCCGGAAGTGACGCTCGGCAGCCGCGATATCGATGGCCAGGTCGCGCTGCTCAATGTCTGGGCGACGTGGTGCGTCGGCTGCCGGCAGGAGCATGGATTTCTGGTTGACCTGGCAGAGTCGGGCGACGTGCCGATATTCGGCCTCAACTGGAAGGATCAACGGCCTGCAGCGCTCAACTGGCTCTCCGATCTGGGCGATCCCTACGTGGCTTCGGCATTTGACGAGATGGGCGATGTCGCGATCGACTGGGGCGTTTACGGCGCGCCGGAAACG
Organism: Candidatus Rariloculaceae bacterium; assembly: GCA_965237785.1. Taxonomy (GTDB): domain Bacteria; phylum Pseudomonadota; class Gammaproteobacteria; order Steroidobacterales; family Rariloculaceae; genus UBA6522. The sequence continues at coordinate 1,163,178 of OZ250159.1, read as the reverse complement.
TTCCTGCTGGCTCGGGACGGAACAGTGCTCTACAAGCACATCGCCCCGCTCAACGAGGCAGTCTGGGCCCGGGAATTTCTTCCCAGGATCGCGGAGCGGTGCGGCAGCCTGCCTTGTCCGCTGGTGGAGAGGGAATGATGCACCGGCTCGCAATCGCGTTGGCATCGGTGCTGATATTGGCGCCGGTCTGGGCCATCGACCCGCATCCCCCCTTTGAAGACCCGGTATTGGAGGCGCAATACCAGGGATTGATCAAGGAAGTTCGCTGCCTGGTCTGTCAGAACCAGACCATTGCGGACTCCAACGCGCCGCTGGCTGCCGACTTGCGCCGCGAGATTCGGGAGATGATGGGGGAGGGCGCAACCCGGCAGGAAGTCGTTGAGTTTCTCGTTGCTCGCTACGGCGACTTCGTGCTGTACAGACCTCCCTTCCAGCCCACCACGTGGGCGCTATGGGGAGGTCCGGCGATTTTCGTCATCATCGGGCTCGTGGTGTTCATTCGCGTACTGCGCGTGCGCATGGCACAACCCCTGGAAGAATCGGAAACCTCATGATCGTCCAGTTCTGGATCGGCGCCGCCATTCTGTCCCTGGGTGCGCTGGGTTTCGTGCTCGTGCCGCTGTGGCGGGAACGGCGGCGCAGCGGACGCTGGTCGGGTCTCGGCTCGGTGGCAGCCGGTCTGCTGGTGCCCTCTGCGGTGGTGCTTTATCTCGGCATCGGCACATGGCAGGGTCAATCTGCTCCGCCTGGCGCGATGCCGGCAATGGTTGAACTGGTCGCCAACCTCGACGCCCGTCTTCAAGAGCAGCCGGACGATCCGGCCGGCTGGTTTCTTCTCGGCCAGAGCTACATGTCGTTGAGTCGCTTCGTCGACGCGCGTCGGGCCTTCCGCGAAGCCCTGGCGCGAACGCCGGCGCCGGAAACCGACTTGAGGCTTGCGCTCGGCGAAGCCGAGGTCTTGGCCGATCCCGAGTCGTTGCGGGGCTCGGCTGGCCAGCTATTCGAAGAGATCTTGCAACTCGAGCCGGAGAACCCCACGGCACTCTGGTACGGCGGCTTGGCCGCCGCGGCGACCCAGCGCGCAGAGGTCGCGCGCATGCGCTGGACGCGCCTGCTGCAGTTGGATCCCCCTCAGGCGCTCCGCGACGTGCTCCGCCAGCACCTTGACGCGTCTGGGCGGCGCGTTACAGTCGGCGGACGAGTCCCTGCAGCTTGCTCAGGCGGAGGCCCCCGCCGGATTGGAGATCAGGCTCAGCATCCGTCTTGCCGAGGGACTCAGCGCCGACGCAGTCGTCGGCAACCCCGCCGTGGCGCTCTTTATCTTCGCCCGTGCGCCTGAGGGCGGTCCGCCGGTGGCCGTGATCAGGGATACGGCCTCCGCCGTGCCCGGTGAGTTCACCCTGAGCGATGCCAACAACATGCTACCGGGCCGTTCGCTGGCCGACTTTCGACGCGCTGACCGTGGTCGCCCGCCTGTCCGGCGTCGGGTCAGCCCACCGCACAGCCGGGCGATCTGTTCGGGGAAATTCAGTATACGCCCGGAAGAGGGCAGTGGGGTAATGGAGTTGGTTATCGATCGGGTCGCGCAATAAGAGGTTCCCGTTACGAAATGCAATCAGAACAATTCGCCAGCTCGTTATGCCCCGGAATACGGCAAAATCGGAATCCAGCCATGAGCGCCGGAATCTGCGATCAGCATGCTGTCCGATCAGGCGGGATCGGAAATTGCGGCCATCAGCCCTTTACGCATAAGCGCTGGAGGCATATTGCCTACTTTCAGCAGCCGTTCGTGGAATTCCGCCAGTGAGTAACGATCGCCCATGCGGTCCTCGTACTCCTCTCGCATCTTGAGGATCTCGTACATTCCGAGGAAGTAACCGATTTTGTAAACCGGACTCTCCGCGGAGCCGTCGATTTCGAGTTGAGCCGCCCAGCGGAGGAAACCGACTCCATCACTCAACAGAGTAATTGCCTCTTCGTAAGACATTTTCCCTGTATGAATTCCAACGTCCCATACTACGCGAGCATTTCGCCATAGTCGCAGCTGCAACTGGCGCAACACAATGCGATCATTTGGGTAAAAACCGGTCTCCCGCATAAGTTGCTCGTTGTAGAGTCCCCATCCTTCGCTAAAGATGAATATTCCGTTTGTGCGGCGCAGCTTGCTCGGGTTGTGCATCTGGTAGAGGCTCTGAACATGGTGGCCGGAATAGGTCTCGTGGGGAGCAGTCACGATGATTACTCCGTAATCGTGCTCGACGAGGTCTTCGGCCTTGGTTTGTTCGTCCCACTGCTCCTCGAACGGGTTGATCATCCACTGTGCAACTAACACTCCTTCATCGTTGACTTGTCTCGCACGCGAAAAATTACCGTAGTAAGATCCCTTCCGCAGGTACTCTGCGCGCGGTACCACATCGACTCGTTGCTCCCATGGGACTGGAAGAAGATTCGTCGACAATAAATGTACCTGCGCTTTGTCTACTCACTCTTGATGCACATCAATCATATTCTGGGGATCGGGGTAGTCGTTCTTTATTTCTACGATAAGTTCCTGCCAAGTCGCAGCTGGAAACATTTCTTGGCATCCAACTGTTTCGCCGCCTCGGTCGAGGCATCGTACTAACCGGTCACGGGCAGGAGTATCTTCCAGACATTCGCGACGCCCTCAATTGCATTGGATCAGCGACTTCGCGCTTACGGAACACTTCCGGGAATCGCAGCCTAACAATCTTCGTCCTCGGACTTTTCGCCGCTCGTTGGCTGATACCGCGAATTTCATCCTTTCAAGACCTGCATCCTGAGATCGAGGTGCGCCTGGTCACTTCCACCACTCCTGCCGACTTCCGTTATGTCGAGGCCGACATGGCGATCAGTTTTGGTCGCGGCGATTGGTCCGGCTCGCAACTCGACCTGATTGTGGAAGAGACCTTTTTCCCGGTCTGCAGCCCGCAGCTGATTGCCGACCACGGCCCAATCGAACGGCCCGAGGATCTCACCCGCTGCAAGCTGATCCACAACATTCAACACCCGAACGAGTGGCAATTGTGGTGCGACGCGGCTGGCGTTCACGACATCGATACGGAAAGTTGCCTCAAGCTGGACACATTGGCACTGGCCCTCCACGCCGCAGTAGAGGGTCTTGGCGTCGCCATCGGGCGCCAACCCCTCGTGGCGGAGGATCTTGAATACGGTCGTCTGGTTGCTCCGCTCGATATCGAGGCCTCCACAGGAGACGCCAAAATAGTGTGACATGAACGGCCTCCTCATCACGGCCCTCATAACGTCGGTCATTTCCATGGAAGAGCTGTTGCGGCGCACGCAGATCGTCATCCAGGAACGCGTTCTGGTCCTGGAGGAACGCGTTCTGGTCCTGGAGGTCCGGATTCAACAAGTGCGGGCCGGCAGTCGGCGATTCTCGAACGGCAAGCATATGCTGATAGCGACAATAGTTTACTTTCCGTGTTGCAACGCAACGGCGTGAAAGTAACGTACCCGGATACGACCCCATTTCGCGAAGCATCCAAAACAGTGTACGACGAATTCGTTACAACGGACAAAGGCCGCGAATTGTTGAACGCAATACGGGCCTCAAATTGAAGGAAGAATTCCGACTACCCTGGAGCGGCTTCCTGTCAAGGTACGCGGAAATCGTTCTCGCCGCTTACGTCCCAACCACGCACTAGATAGAGCGTTCGTCACCGATATCGACTTGGCGGAGTTCGACGACGCTGCAAGGAGGTCAGACCGAGTGGGCCGACAAACGTCACTGCGGGGTCGCATCACCCCCATCGACGATTACCAACTCGTTGTCACCGACCCCGTTCAATCGAAACAGACGTGCTTCCTGGTACTCCGGTGAACGGTGGCAGGCCACGGCATCCTCGAAGGTAGGAAACTCGACGACCACGTGGCGTTGGAAGTGGCCGCCACGTTCCAGGTGTTCGTGGCGTCCGCCTCTGGCCAACACCTTGCCGTTGAACTTGCTCAGGATGGCGGGAACGAGATCCGTGTAGCGCTTATATTCCACCGGGTCATTAATTTTCGAGCGTGCGAGCCAGTACGCGGGCATTTGTCTCTTCCTTTCGGTTTTGCGGGTAATTCGGCTGAGGGCCTTCGGTCATTCCTGGTTCTTGATGACCACCTTGATGGCGCCGTCGAGTTTCTCCCGGGCGTGGCGAAGCCCCTCCGGCAGCTCACTCAACGGGAAAGTATGAGTGTGAACCGGGGAAGCATCGAATTTTTTCTGGGTCATCAATGCCGCGGCGCGGCGCACGGCACTCTGACCTTCGCCGCGAATGCCATAGAGGTAGATGTTGTTGATAACAATCTGGCTGATATCCACGGAAACAGGTTTCGGTGAAAATGCGGCCAGGCAGACGCGCCCGCCGCGGTTGACGATGGCGATGGCTTCATTGACGGCGTTGGGCGCGCCGGAGCACTCCAACGCAAAGCTCACTCCGCGCCCGCCGTTGGCGCGGCGCACGGCCTCTACCGCAGGTTCACGGGCTGCGTTGACCACATGATCGGCGCCGAGCCGGACGCCGATGTGCAGACGCTCGTCGACGATATCCGTAAGAATGACGGGGCCGGCGCCCAAAGCCTTGCCGACGGCAACCCCGAGAAGGCCGATAGGTCCGGCGCCGGTGACTGCCAGGCTCTCACCCGCCACCAGCCCTCCGAGGACGTCGAGTCCATAGGTCGCGGTCCCGGCGGTGACGATCAGCGTAGCCACTTCGTCGCTCATTAAGTCCGGCACCCTGACCAGTGTATTAACGTGATTCACTGCGTATTGGGTGAATGCGCCGTCGGTGGTGTAGCCGTTCGCTCGGTGCCCCTTCGAGAATTCACCGTAATTGGCGCCGTAATTCAGGCACGAGGTGTACATGCCCATGCGGCAGCGCTGGCAACGGCCGCAGCCGGCATGGATTTCCACGGCGATTCGCTCTCCCACGGCAAATTCATCCACGGTAGGTCCCAGCGCGACGATCGTGCCCATGTATTCGTGGCCGGGAGTGAAATTCTTGTTGAACGGCAGTTCGCCGCCGATCATGGCCGGGGCGCCGTGGCTGATGATTTCCAGGTCGGTGGCACAGATGGCCACCGCGTCGATTCGCACCAGCACCTCCGCGGCTCCGGGCCGGGGCACCGGTTTTTCCACCAGCTTGAGTTCATCCGGGTCGCCCAGGACCCAGGCTTTCATCGTCTGTGGAATCTCGAATACGGTCATATATCCCGATCCGGTGGCGCTCTCCTACGGAGCCTCGGGTCCGACGTCTACAGGGGGAATACCGAGCCGTCCCTCGACATAGCCCATCCGCCCACCCAGTGCTTCTATGTCATCGCGTATTGCAATGTGGTCGTCTCGATTATCGGTGCGGAGCATGCTTATCTCGCTGCCCAGGTCATTGCGTATTGCGATGTGGTCGTCTCGATTGTCGGCGCGAAGCATGCTTATTTCGTTGCCCAAGTCATTGCGTATTGCGATGTGATCGTCTCGATTGTCGGAGCGGAGCATGCTTATCTCGCTGCCCAGGTCATTGCGTATCGCGATGTGATCGTCTCGATTGTCGGCGCGAAGCATGCCTATCTCACTGCCCAGGTCAGTACGGATCGATCTCATCTCGGCACGCATCGACGAATGGTCGGTCACCATGAACGTGCCCATACCGATAATAAGGAGGGCCAGGGAAACACCCACCCCAACGATGGCCCAGAATTCCGAGCTGACGTGACTGGCCTTCATTTCCGGTTCCTGTCGCACCCAAAAAATACTGAAGTAATTTCACTCTATGTCAAGCGAGACGTAAGCGCACACGGCAAAGATCAGCCATGCAACCACATTTGAGTGTTCTGTATGTGGCGGACGGGCCGCGGGAGTTGCCCAAACCTCCGCGCGGCCCAAACCGGGCAACCAGCGCTGGTTAAGCCGCGTCGGCTTGCTCAGCCTGACGTTTCTCGTTAATGGCGGTCAGTACCCGCTCCGCGGTCGCTGGCAGGGCGGTGATCCTGACACTTACGGCGTCAAATATCGCATTCATGATGCAAGCCGCGGTGGGTACCGCCGTGGGCTCCCCGGCGCCCTTGGCGCCAAAGGGGCCGGTGGGATCGTAATTGTCCACCAATCCCACATCCAGTTCGGGCATGTCCAGGCTGGTGGGCATGATGTAGTTGGTGAGGTTGGGATTGATCTGGCGGCCTTCCTCGAAGAGGATTTCTTCCTGCAGGGCAAATCCCACGCCCATGGAAATACCGCCCTGAATCTGGCCTTCGACCAGCATCGGGTTGATGGGCGTTCCGCAATCGTGGACCGCCACGATCTTCAGCACTTCCACTTCGCCGGTTTCGTCATCGACTTCGACGTCGGCGATCTGGGTGGCGTAGACGTAGGTATTGAATGGCTTGCCCTGGCCGGTTTCCGGATCCATTTCAACGGTGGGCGGATTGTAGGAAGCGCTCCCGATCGCCGGGTTGCCCATGACGGTTTCGCTGTGGTGGACCACCTTGTCGATCGGGATCGATCTTGATGGAAACCCCAGGACCTGGATATGCCTGTCCCTGACTTCCAGTTGTTCCGGCTTGACGTTGAGCAGCGGCGCCGCCGCCTCGAACAGGATGTCGCGCGCCTTTTCCGCGGCGCGAACGATGGCGTTACCGGTGACGTACGTGGTGCGGCTGGCAATGGCGCCGGTGTCCATGGGCGTCACGTCGGTGTCGCCGGAGACGACATGCACGTCGTCGGTGGCGAGACCGAGTGTTTCCGCGGCGATCTGGCCGAGCACGGTGAGGGCGCCTTGACCGGTTTCCACCGTACCGGTGAGCAATGTCGCGGTTCCATCGGTATTCACCTTGACGGTTGCCGCGCTGGGGTTGGCCGCCACCGTAAAGCCGATGGGGTACCACATGCACGCCATGCCGCGTCCGCGCTTCTTCATGCCCGCCACTCCTTCCAACCGAATCGATCCGCCGCCTGGGTCAGCGACTCCTTCAATGCCACGCTTTGCAGGCTCTGCCCGGTGGGGCTCAGGGAGTTTTCCGAGAACCCGTTGCGCAGCCTGATCTCCAATGGGTCGATGCCCAGCGCCTGGGCCATATCGTCCATTTGGGATTCGTAGGCAAAACAGACCTGCGGCGCGCCGAATCCGCGCATGGCGCCCGTGGTTGTCTTGTTCGTATAGACCGCGTAGGCCTCCACAAGAACATTGTCGATATTGTACGGTCCCGGCGCCAAAATCGATCCCTTGCCGATGGTGGTGCCCGTCCACGAGCAATACGCGCCGCCGTCGAGAACCAGGCGAATCTTTCGCGCCACGATTTTGCCGTCGTTATTGACCCCGGTAGTGTAATCCATGGTGAAGGGGTGGCGGATGGTCGAGGAGACGAACTCGTCGCCGCGCGTGAACACGGACTTGACGGGCCGGCGGGACTTTTTGGCCAACAGCGCCAGGATCGGTTCGCTGGTGATTTCGTTCTTGCCGCCGAAATTGCCGCCGACCACGGTGCCGATCAGCCGGATCCGGCTTTGCGGCATGTGCAATGTGCGCGCCAGGTCTTCGCGGCCCAGCGTGATCCGTCCGAGGCTGGTCCAAAGGGTGACACGACCGTTACCGTCCCAGGAGGCGATTGAAGCATGCGGCTCCAACGGCACGTGCTCCACCATCTGGGTACGAAACTGCCGGTGAAAGACGTGGTCGGCCTCTGCCAGGCCTTTCTCCACGTCGCCCTTCCTGATCGTCTTGCTGGTATAGATGTTGGAATCGCCATGCACCTTGGGCGAGTCGTCTTTCATGGCCTCCAGAGGATCGAATACCGCCGGAAGAGGCTCATACTCGACCTTGATCTTCTCCAGCGCGTCGAGGGCCAGTTGCTCGGAGGTCGCGGCGACCGCCGCTACACCGTCACCGCGATGCCGGGCGATGGGGTAGGCGAGTACCGGCTGGTCCTGGTACGTGGGGCCGAATGAATTCTCCGGAACCTCGGCGCCGGTCAGCGTTGCCATCACGCCCGGCATCTTTTCCGCTTCGCTGGTGTCGATGCTGACGATGCGCGCGTGAGGATATTCACTGCGCAGGATCTTGGCATGGAGCATGTGCGGAAAGGTGAAGTCGTCGATGTACCTGGTTTGCCCGAGGCCGTGAAGACGGCCGTCCGGCCGGGTCGCCCGCTGTCCCACCGCCGGGGTTCGAAGCCGGGACTCGCTCTCGGGAAGATCCAGCGGAAAGGTAACCGGATTGTCAGCCGGAACCGCCAGGGGTTGCCTGGATGGCGCCCTCGCTTCACGTGCCGTTACAAGGTCTTCAACGTTGGTCTGAACATCCTTTATTCGGGTCGCCATCCGCATTCTCCTTTTCGGGCAGGGCAACTAGCGCTAAACAGGCCTTAACCGTTACAGGCCTTAAACGTTCGCCTGCTCCGAGTTCATCATCTCGCCCGCATCGATAACCGCTTCGATAATCTTGGTGTATCCGGTACAGCGGCAGAGATTACCGGCAAGAGCATCCCGAACGTCGAAGACACTGGGATTCGGGTTCCGGTCGAGCAGATTCTTGGCCGAGATAAGCATGCCGGGCCCACAGAATCCGCATTGAAGGGCGCCGTGCTCCTCGAATTTCTGCTGCAGCGGATGCAATTCGTCCGCGTTCGCCAGTCCCTCGATGGTGGTCACATCGCATCCGCCCGCGCGACCCGCCAACATCAGGCACGAGTTGACGGATACGTCGTCGACGATGACGGTACACGTCCCGCAGTCACCCACGTCGCAACCGAGCTTCGCCCCGGTCAGCCCGAGCTGCTCTCGCAACATCTTCAGCAATGTCGTCTCCGGCGGCACGTCGGCCGACCTGGATTCACCGTTGACCGTAAGTTCTACCAACATACCTCAAGTTCTCCGTTGCCAGGTCCTGCCACGAGCTATCGTTCCTGTGCGATCGCCACGGACCGCTCCAGAACCCGCCGGGTCAGGGTGTGAATCAATTGCCTGCGGTAGTTGGCGGACGCCCTGAAATCGTCGATCGGTTTGGCTTCCGTAACCGCGATTCTAGCCGCCTCGTCCAGATTTTCAGCGTCGGCTTCCCCGCCTGCAAGAAAGGCCTCGGCTTTCAGCGCCCGAAGGGGCGTGGGCGCGACGGCGCCGAGCGCGATGCGCGGTTCCACGATCTTGCCATTGTCCAGTTCCAGCGCGGCGGCGGTGTTTACCAGGGCCAGAGCCTGTCCCTTGCGCAGCCCGAACTTGCAGAAGTTCGATGGCTTGCCCAAGGTATGCTTTGGAATCCAGATTTCCGCAAGAAGTTCGTAAGGCTCCAGAATGGTCTTGCGGGGACCGACGAAGAAGTCATCGATCGGCATTCGCCGCCAGCCGTTGGGGCCCACGAGGGTGACTTCCGCGTCCAGTACCATCAACGCCGGTGCGCTGTCGGCCGAGGGCACGCACGTCACCAGGTTGCCGCCGATAGTGCCCAGATTGCGGGTCTGGACGGCGCCAACCGTATGCGATGCGGCCACGACTTCCGGCGTTTTCTCCAGGCAGATCGGGTTTTGCATGATCTCGCCATAGGTGACCATGCTGCCGATTCGCAGTCCCTCGTCGGTCTCTTCGATGCCGAGGAACTCCTTCAGGCCGGATATGTCAACCAGCGCGCTGATGTTGCCGGGCGCGTGCTTGAGATCCACCACAAGATCCGTGCCGCCGCCCAGAGGGCAGGCATGTTCGCCGTGCTCCGCCAACACGGCCACGGCCGCGTCGGCGCTCTCCGGAACGATGTATTCGAGCGGGCGCATCGGGGTATCAGGCCACCTTGGATACGGTTCGATTGACGATGCCGCGGAACTGATCCTCGCTGAGCAGTTTCTTCGTCTGCAGGCCCAGCGCCTTGACTTGCAAGAGGATCTCGCCGACTTCCTCGTCAGTCGCCTGCGCTCCGATGCGGCTCAGCCAAATGTTCACCGAGTCGATACCGCTGCCCTTGCCGAGAACCACTTCCGCCTCCGCCTGGCCGACGATTTCGGGCCGGAAGGGGAAGAGTTCGGTCTGATGCTCCTTGCCGCAGTTCGCGAACCAGTTGGCGATGATGCCCGATTCCACCTGGAACAGGCGATCCCCGACGATGGAGCGGTTGCTGGGCACGTCCACATTGGAGAGTTCCTGGACCAGCTTGGCCAGGGAATAGAACTTCTCCGTACGGATGCCGATGTCCAGGCCGTACATGGTCAGCAGGGCCATGACGATGTCTTCGGTCGGGGCGTTGCCGGCGCGCTCGCCGATGCCGAGCACGGTGGAATGCACGACTTCGGCGCCTTCGGCCAGCGCCAGCAGTGTATTCGCCACGCCGAGGCCGAAATCCTGGTGGAAATGCGTTTCAAGCCGCGTATCGGGGAAGCGATTCCTGACGGCGCGGACGAAGAATTTCATCGCATGGGGCGAGACCACGCCAAAGGTGTCCACCAGAACCAGTGCGTCCATATGCCCTTCGGTGGCAACCGTGTCGATGAGATTGAGAACCCAATCGATTTCCGACCGGGAAAAATCGATCGGGAAGAACACCACCTCCAAGCCTCGCTCATGAGCGTAGGCGGTGGCTTCGACGGAGAGATCGATCGCCTTCTGCAAGGGCCACTTGTAGCCGAATTCGATCAGGTGTGGGCTGGCCGGAACCTCCATGATCAGGCCCTTGACGCCGCAGTCGACAGAAGCGTCGATATCGGCCTTCATGCAGCGGCAGAAGGAATAGATATCCGGCCCCAAATTGCGCTTGACGATCGCCTCGATGGCACGGAAATCGTCCTTGGAGACGGCGGGAAGACCCGCCTCGATGCGGTGGATGCCGGCTTCGGCGAGAGCCTCTGCGATACGCAGCTTGTCGTCGTAGGTGTAGGCGATGGCGGTCTGCTGCTCGCCGTCCCGAAGCGACACGTCGTGGATCTTGATAGTGTCGGCGAAGTTCAGGTCCCTGGTGACTTCATCGTTGAAGTTCCAGGCACTGCTGAACCAGTCGTCGCTTTTCCACGGATGTTCACTCATCTTGGTTGTCCTCGGGAAGTTTCAAGTCAATCGGGAATTATACCGACTCCGACGTTCGCTCGCGCGCTCGACTCCGCCGTGTAACAAAGATTTAAACTTTGGCAGTGGGCACTCAGGCCGCCGGCGCCTTGCGAAATTCCTCGTCCAGCGCAGCGCGAATCCGTGCGACCGCCTCGGGATCCGGCGGGGTGGTGAATCGGCTCACTATCAGAGTTACGGGAACGTTGACCACCAAACCCCAGAAGGACGGGTCAAAACGCCAGCCGGTGGGCACGAAATCCGCCGCGTAGAAACGCGTCAGCAGCGCCACGGCGAGTCCCGCGAGGATGCCCGCGGTGACACCGGCCTTGGTAAAGCGGATGCCCATGGGAACGGTCACCGCCAGAACGGCCGGCAGGAGCTGGGTAATCATCGAAGCCGTGACGCCGATCATCAGCACGATCAAGCCCCAATCCCGCGCCGCCGCGAGCACGGTAATCGCGACCAGGAATATGACGAAGATTCGCCCAACCGTAATGTAGTGCCGATCCGTTCCGTCTTTCTTCACGAAGCTCGCATAAACGTCCTTGGTGAGCATCGCGGAATTGGCGTTGGTATCCGCATCCAGCGACGACATGCCTGCCGCCAGCCCGCCCGCCACGATCAGCCCGGCGAACCAGGCCGGCGCATACATCGCCAGCAGCAGCGGGAAGGAGTTGTCGGCGTCGGAGCCCGTCAATTCCGGGAAGTAGTGAAAGGCGGTAAAGCCGATCACCATCGCCGGCAGATACAGGGTCATGAGATAGAGTCCCACGGTCAAACCGATCCGCTTGGTCGTCTTCACACTCCGCGATGAGTAGAAGAACATGAATCCCCGCGGCAGGATGGCCCAGTAGAGGGCGAGACCGAATACCGGGAACGTGGTCCACCACTGCGGGGTCGCCAACCCCTGGCGGCCCGGCAGCGTCAACATGGAAGGCTCGGTTTCCCGAATGCTGTTGAACAGCGTCAGCAGGTTGCCGTCAATCAGGCTCAGACACCAGAATGCCGCTGCCCACACCGCCACGAACATCCATATGGCCTGGGCCACCGTGGTCCAGGTGACGCCGCGAATACCGCTGGACGTGACGTAGATCATGACCATGAATCCCATGATGAGCAACGCCCCCAGATAGGAAATATTGCCCTCGGTCCCGCTGGATAGCAGCCGCGCCGGCCCCGTCACGTTGGCGGTCATCAACGGAATGCAGCAGGAAAGGATATAGATGGCGATAAAGGCTCGAAACTTGCCGTCGCCGAAATAATCCACCAGCAGGTCGGACGGGGTGATGTAGTTGAACTTCCGGCCGAGGCAGGTAATCCGGGAACCGACGAAATAGATCACGCCCAGCGGCGTAAACACGGTCCACAAGACGTTGGCTGCAAAGGCGACGCCGTGAGCGTGGTAGAACCCCATGGAGCCCGGGATGGCGAAGGCGGTATGGAAGCCGCCGGCGATGCCGAGGTAGAGAACCACGAAGCCGAAGCCTGGCGCAACCTTGAAGTAATCGTCCATGGACACTTTGCCGACCCGGGTCCAACGGCCGGTTCCGATCCAGAGAATCAGCATCGCATAAAGAATGACAATGACGACCGTGTAGTGCCAGGATTCCAACGCTATTCTCCCAAGCTCGGATAATTCAGAAATGCGCCAATGGGTGAAGAGCCGGGGCTAACCCGCTTCGTCTTCGCGCTCGATTCTAAAACCGACGTACAGGCAACCAAGCAACCACGCCAATCCCCAACCGCTGCACCAGACGAACACCTTGGGCATGCCGAGAACCGCAACCGGCTCGTTAACCGCCCAGGTACCGATCCAGACCATGAAAAAACAGAACAGGAACCAGCCCAGGTAGAGCTTGTGCCACAGGGTCTGGGGTACCAGGTGATTCTGCGGTTTGCGATCGGTCATTTCTCTCCCCATTGCAAAGCGTGCTGCGATACCCAGGGCGCTGCCCTCGGCACGTCTACACCGGCGGTTTGGAGGCGATGATACTAGCCGATCTTTGCGGCGAATGCATCGGTCGCCGCGGTAGAAGACTGGTGAGGAATACGGGTTAACCCACGCCCTGTTATTGCGTTTCCAACTGGGCCCAACGGTCCACGGCTACCTCCAATTGTTCCCGTACCCTCTGCAACTCGCCGAGCGCGGCATGCACCGTTTCGTGGGGCTGGCGGTAAAAGTCTTCGGCGTTGACCTGTGCCTCGATCGACGCGAGCCGCTGTTCAAGGCCACTGATGCGTTCCGGCAGACCGTCAAGTTCGCGCTGCAGCCGATAGGAGAGTTTCCGGGCGGGGGAGGGCGCCCTTGCCGGCGACGCAGCCTGTTCCGCCTCGCGCGCGGACGACGGCGCATCGGTCACCGCGAGTTGACGGTGCAATCGCTCCCAGTCGCTGTAACCGCCGGCATAGCGTTTCACCACGCCGTCCCCCTCGAATACCAGGGTGCTGGTGACCACCTGATCGAGGAAAAAACGGTCGTGACTGACCGCGATCAGGGTCCCCGAATACGCACGCAACCGTCTTTCCAGCGCCTCCAATGTCTCCACATCGAGATCGTTGGTGGGCTCGTCGAATATCAGCAGGTTCGCCGGCTGGACCAGGAGTTTGGCGAGAATCACCCGGTTGCGTTCACCGCCGGAGAGCGCGGAAACGCGGGTCATGGCGCGTTTCGCGGAAAACAGAAAATCGGTCAGATAGCCGACAATGTGTTTTTGCCGGCCGTTAATCCGGATGTAATCGCGGCCATCGCCGACGATTTCCGCCACGGTCCTCGTGGTATCCAACTCCCGCCGGAGCTGATCGAAGTAGGCCACATGCAGGTGCGTGCCGAGCTTGATCGACCCGGAATCGGGACTCAACTCGCCGAGCAGAATCCGCAGCAGCGTGCTCTTGCCGACGCCATTGTTGCCGATGATGCCGATACGGTCACCGCGCATGACGCGCAGCGAGAATTTCCTCAGCAACGCTTGCCCCCCATAGCCGTGGGTGATGTTTCGCGCTTCGATCACCTTCTTGCCGGAGAGGTATTCGGACTCGTTGATATGAATGCGCGCCTGGTTTGGGCGTTTGATGCGTTGACTGCGCTGCTCTCTCATTGCCTCCAGAGCGCGCACGCGACCCTCGTTGCGGCTCTCACGGGCTTTGATGCCCTGGCGAATCCAGGCTTCTTCCTCAGCGAGCACCTTGTCGAAGAGGGCATTGGCGCGGTCTTCTTCCGCGTCGGCCTTTTGTTTCTGCCGCAGAAAATCCCGGTACCCGCCCGGCCAGGATCTCAACTCGCCCCGGTCGATGGAGACGATACGCGACGCCAACCGCTCCACCAAGCCACGGTCGTGGGATACGAACAGCACCGTACCGTCGAACCGGCGGACTTCGCCTTCCAGCCATTCGATGGTGCTGATATCGAGGTGATTGGTGGGTTCGTCCAGCAGCAGCAATTCCGGCTGGCCGACCAATGCCTGCGCCAAAGCCACGCGCCTTCGCCAGCCTCCGGAAAGATTACACATCCGGTCCGTTGCCGGCAGATCGAGTTGGGAGACCATGGCATCCACCTGAACGTCAACCGACCAGCCGCCGCCGGCTTCGATAGCGGCTTGCAGGCTTTCAAGTTCCCGCAGCCTGGATTTTCCGTGTCGCAGGTCGGCGGACAGCGACCGAAAGGCTTCGATGCGAACGTGTTGCTCCCGCATTCCGTCTGCCACCACATCGCGAACGCGCCGCTCGGAGGGTTCGCTGAGTATTTGATCGAGCATGGCGAGCCTCAGTTGAGGCGACATCCTGACTCGGCCTTCATCGGGTTCAAGGTGACCGGTCAGGAGCTTGAGCGTGGATGACTTTCCGGAGCCGTTTCGTCCGATCAGGCAGACCCGCTCACCCGGGTCAATGCGCAGATTTGCACGTCGCAGGATCACCTGATCCCCGAACGCCAGTGCCACTTCGTCAAGTCGTACGAGCGATGTCATTGATAAAAAAAAACCTCAGCGGAGGATTCCTGCCGGTCACCACGACAATCGTGCTACGATAAGGGCTCGCTGGTGGTGGTGCCAAGTGTCGCCAAAAGCGAACTTGGACTCGCGAATATACGCGAATATAAATAACAACTTTGGGAGGATTAATATGAGCCCAGCCAAAATCGTTAACATCGTAGGCGTAGTCGCAATACTGGCGGTCGCTTTGGTACCCAATATCCCACTCGGGGGACTTATCCTTGCGATTGTTGGTCTCGTGGTCGGATATTTCATTGCGAGCGAACATCAGACCGGGACGCTTGTAGCTGCGATTTTTCTGTCAGCTGGTGCTGGCGCGCTTGATTCGATTCCCGCAGTTGGAATGTATCTGACTGCCATTCTGGAAGGCACCGGCTCTTTGGTGGCCGCAGCTTCCGTGACCATCATCGTGTTGGCCATCTACGGGAAAGTGACCGAATAGGCCTCTGTATCAAGGCTGTAAAGCAGACCGCGGATACCCCAGGGTGTCCGCGGTTTTCTTTTGGAAGGGGCCCAGGCGGTAATACCACCCCATGCATTACTTAACATAATATATATTATGCGCAATATCATATGAAATATTCATTGTGTTGGGCCATTGCACCGCGGCGTCCTCGAGTCTCCGATAGGCAAACGATTTTCAGGCGAACATGTGCTATCTTGCCAATCATGAGTGAACCTCGAAGACACTGCGGCATCTAAGGTTCTGTACCGATTTCGACACTGGGGACAGGCAATGCACCATCAGTTATCCCGAAAGCTCGTAATTACCACCATGGCCGCGTGTTTGACGATGCTGGCCGCCGGTACGGCACAGGCGCTATTCGTCAGCGAAAAGGAAATCATTCGCCAGACCCGGGTGGAGTGGCTGACCATGAAGCGGGATGTTCCCAAGCCCGCCGATCCACGGGTCCAACCCTTTGTCGAATGCGTCGCCAGAAGCATTATCGAGGTTCTTGAGGAACCCTACGCAAGCATGAATTGGGAAGTCGTCGTATTCGACGATGAAGCGATCAACGCCTTTGCCATGGTGGGCGGGCAGATAGGGATTTTTACGGGCATCTTTCGGGTAGCCGATAACGTGGACTCGCTGGCGGCCGTCATCGGTCACGAGATTGCCCATGTCACTCAGGAACACGTCATGGCGAGAGCCAAGAGACAGGCCGGTGGCGATATATTGTCGATCCTCGGGGGCGCGGCGGCCGGGCGGTACGGGTACGGGCGGTACGGGCGTGAAGCCGCGGAAACCGCGGCGGCATTCGGCTTGTTGCTGCCGTTCAGCCGCAAACAGGAATCGGATGCGGATATCGTGGGTTTGGAATTCATGGCCAAGGCCGGTTACGACCCCCGGTCCAGTATCCAGTTGTGGAAAAACATGGCAGAAAGCAAGGAAGGCAAGGAAGTCGCCGAATTCGCATCCACCCACCCGGCCGACGACCGCCGGATTCACGATCTGATCAGCTCCATGACGCCCGCACTGATCACCTACAACAAGGCGCTCACCGAAACCGGACGAGCGATCTGTACGCCGTAAGGCCAGCTTGCTCGATACCGTCAGTTGATCGATTCGTCGGGATAACCGACCGACTCTGTGCCGGAACTTTCGGACGATTCGCTTAAATCGTTCTCGGTCGCGTCGCCCGTGGCTTCGGGGCGCGCGGCCTCGGAATCCGCTTCAACCTGAAGTTCACCCGAACCCACCGGCGGCAATGGCGGTATCCGCCCGAGCGCGGCGTAGCGTTCGAGCAGTTCATCGTCGGAGACGGCGCGCACGTCGCGGATTCGGCAGACATCGTCCGTGGTGTTCCGCAGAAAAGGATCCATTAACAGGAGCGAATTGTCCGCGGCGCAAATCCGCCCGTCATTATCCAGAAATCCGACACGGCCGGAGAGCGCCACGTCGCACATGATGCCGTCGACCTCGACCAGAAAGCGGCAGCGGCCGGACCCCACCTCCACGATGATCGTGTCGCGGTCCAGGACTTCGAAGCTGCGAACCGTATTGCGGTTGAAACAGGTATCCGTGGGGTCGCAACGAGGCACAACAACCTGACTCGACGTTGTGGCACATCCCGCACTGACGAGGCAGACAGCGTAAAAAAGGTTTCGGTACATGGATTCCAGGTTCCTTCGCGACAGTCTAAGCCGGTTGTTCCGGGCAGTCTAATGCCGTCGCGCACCGTGACTGCAGATCCCAACGACGTTCAACTCACCCTTTATCTACTGAGGCCGCCGACCCACTCGCCACGAAAATTGCTGAGACATCCGAGCTAGTGAAATTTCCCCGCGTAGCGTATACCGTTGGCAGATATGGACATCCTGAGTGACGTGCTGGAAGCCCTCGGACTTCGATGCAGTGGCGTGGAAACCATCGCATTGGAAGGCACGCGCGCGGGAGAATCGGCACCGACTCAGGCCTACATCGTCATGTCCGGCCGTTGCGCGCTGCATCTCGGCGCGGACGCCCCGGCGATGAAACTCCGGACCCTTGACGGTTTTCTCGTCGTGGGGGCCGCCGACTTCCGTATCGAACCCGGCCCCGTGCAGCCGCACTCCCCTACTCGCCTGCTGCGTTGCACGTATGCCCTCGACCGCAACTTGCCTCATCCGTTTGCGCAAAGCCTGCCACGGCACCTGCCGCTGCGTTCGCGGTACCTCACTGACGAGAGCGAACTCGGCCGCGCGGTATGGCTCCTGGAAGGCGAGTTGATCAACGCAAGGCTCGGCTTCGACTTTGTGGCCCTGCGTCTCGCGGAGATCATTCTTGTGGAAATGTTCAGGCGGTGCCAGTTGGAGGGGCCTGCACCCGCGTTTCTCGCAGCACTGTCCGATCCTGTCCTTTTGCCCGCGCTGCAGCACATTCATGCAAAACCCCAGCATCCCTGGCACAACGCGGATCTCGCGGCATCGGTCGGAATGTCGAGAAGCGTTTTCGCGGAGCGCTTTCACCGTCAGGTCGGGGAACCGCCGTCGCGGTATCTCAGACACTGGCGCATGCTGAAGGCGTTTCGAGAAATCCGCCGCAGCCAGGCTCCGATCAAGGATGTTGCGGAACACGCGGGCTATGAGTCCGCGGCGGGCTTCAGGCGGGCGTTTCGCCGCGTGTTCCATTGTTCACCCAGTTCGTTGCGGCAACCACGTAGATTGGTGAGGAATTCAGGGTAACCCGTTGATTTCATGACCGATCAATGGAAAGTGGAGGACGATCCGAACGGTATCCGCTGGCTATTGCTGGACAAGGCAAACAGCGGAACAAATGTCCTGTCTCAGCCCGTGCTTCAGGAACTGGCCGACCTGATCGATCAAATCGCTGCCGATCCACCCGCGGGTGTGGTGATCAAATCAGCCAAAGACTCCGGGTTCGTCGCCGGGGCCGACATTTCAGAGTTTCGCGGGCTGCGCAACCCGGCCCAGGTGGAAACGCTGGCCAATCACGCCCATGCACTGCTGAACCGGTTGGAAAACCTGCCCTGCCCCACCGTTGCCGCAATGCACGGCTTTGCGCTGGGTGGCGGACTGGAACTGGCGTTGGCTTGCGATTACCGAATCGCCGCGGCAAGCCACGAGCGCTGCATGGGACTGCCGGAGGTGCGACTCGGCATCCATCCGGGGTTTGGTGGAACGGTGCGGAGCGTCCGGCTCCTGGGTCCGATGACGGCACTGGATCTCATGCTGACCGGAAGATCCATATCACCTCTGGAAGCCCGGCGCGTCGGGCTGGTCGACCGCATCGTAGCTGCTGCCGAAATCGATCGAGTCGCGAGCGAATTCATTGCCAGCAGACCACCCAAACGCCGCGCTCCAATTCACTTGCGAATGCTCAACCTGGCGCCCGTCAGGCGCTGGATGGGCCGGCGGTTGCACGCCCGGATCGAACGCCGGGCGCGCCGCGTACATTATCCCGCGCCCGCCGCGATCGTGGATCTGTGGGTACGTCACGGCGCCGCCGGACCATCGGCCTACCGGGCCGAGGCGCATTCCATCGGCAAGCTCCTGGTCTCATCAACCTCCCGAAACCTGGTGCGGGTGTTTTTCCTGCGTGAACGATTGCGCGGAGCAGCACCGAAGTCGCACGAGATACGCCATGTCCATGTGGCCGGAACCGGGGTCATGGGAGGCGATATCGCCGCCTGGTGCGCGTTGCGTGGATTCACCGTGACGGTTCACGATCAATCCGGCGCGCAGATCGAGCCGGCGTTGACGAGGGCAGCGGCCCTCTTCGAACGGCGCCTCGAGGCCCCGGGAGCCGCCGCCGAGGCGCAGCGACGACTCGTTGCCGATGCGGACGGAGTCGCGGACGCGGACCTGGTCATAGAAGCCATTGTCGAGCGCCCGGACGCCAAACGAGCGCTGTTTCGGGATCTGGAACGACGCATGCGCGCCGACGCCCTGCTCGCGACCAACACTTCGAGCATCTCCCTGGAGCGACTTTCCGAAGGACTGCGGCGCCCTGAACGGTTTCTCGGCCTGCATTTCTTCAACCCAGTGGCCAAACTCCCCCTGGTGGAAGTCGTACGTGGCCAGGCCACGGACCCGTCGAACCTCAATCGGGCGACCGCGTTTGTCACCGCGATCGGGAAGCTACCTCTGCCATGCCGCGATACCCCGGGTTTCCTGGTCAATCGCATCCTCGCGCCCTACTTCGCCGAGGCGCTCGCGGCGCACCGGGATGGCCACGCCCCCGAAACGATCGACCGGGCAGCCGAAAACTTCGGCATGCCCATGGGGCCGGTAGAACTTGCTGACCGCGTGGGATTGGATGTTGCCTTGAAGGCGGCTGCAACGCTCGGCGAACGCCTGGGTGACGCGATCTCCATATTGGAGGATAAGGTGCAGGCCGGTGAATTGGGAGCCAAGAGCGGAATCGGTTTCTACAGGTTCGAGGGTGGCCACCCACAAAAATCACGCAACTTTGCCGCGCCGGACGAGCATCTTCAGGACCGGCTGATCCTGCAGATCGTGAACGCGGCGGTGGCCTGTTACGAAGAACGTGTCGTCGGCGATCCGGATCTCGTGGACGCCGGTATCGTCTTCGGTACCGGATTTGCGCCCTACACAGGCGGTCCGATCCAATACGCGCGACAACGAGGCATCCGGGCCACGGTCCAGCGACTGGAATCCCTTGCGGCCGCTTTCGGTCCCCGTTTCACGCCGCATCCGGGTTGGCAGAAGTTGCTATAGCCGGGCGTTACAGCGTGTGCGTCAATTCGTCGCTTCCCGGCAACCCGGTCAATTGCGCTTCGATTTCCCTGCGATACCTCGCGTTGTCGTTGAACTGCACTCCAATTCCCGCGGGCCGCTTGCCCTGCGCCCGCCTGGGCGTAATCCAGATGACCTTTCCCGAGACCGGGACCGGCTCTGCCGCGCCCATCAGATTGAGCTCGATCGATACGTCATCACCCAGTTCATAGCTGCGATCGGTACGCACAAATAGCCCGCCGTTACGAATGAAGGGCATATACGCCCGGTAGAGTGCACGCTCGCCCGGGATTGTCAGCGTCAATTGTCCAGATACGGTCACCGCCGCCCTCCCCGCGATTCGAATTCAAGCAACAAAGCCCTGGTGGCCAGGTCCACATTTATTCCACCGCCAAGTCGGCGTAGAAGCAACTCCACATTTTGCAACTGTTCGAACAGAAATCGCGTTGTCCATCGCTGCCACGCATCGCCTGATTCTTCGGCCCCCAGGCTCGCATCGCCTGCGGCGGTGTCTGGCGCCAGTCGCATCCGAATCACCGCGTGCAACCGCGCCGTCAGCCAACCGAGGGCGAGTTCAATATCCCCCTTGAGCCACTCGTCGGCAACTTTCTGAGGATCGATTCTGTTTTCAGATATTAGTTTAAATTGTTTTTGTAGATATTTATTTTTATTTATAAAATCACCATCATTGAATGCAATGGCGCGAAACGGAGACCCCTCGGCCAGGACCACGAGCGTCGCCCAGTCAGCCGCCCGCGCCTCTGATTTGCTTGCTCCAAGCCAGGCGACTGTGTCTGCAGCGGGCGGGCGTTGCACGGCAAGCGACTGGCAACGGCTGCGAACCGTCGCCGGTAGCCGTCCCGGCTGGTGAGAAATCAACAGCAAATAGGTCTTGGCGCTTGGCTCCTCCAAGGTTTTCAGCAAGGCATTGGCAGCCGACGTTGTCATTGCATCTGCGGTTTCCAGCACAAGCACCTTGGCCTGGCCCGCAAGGCTGGTAAGGGAAAGTGCGCGGGTGGCTTCGCGAATTTGGTCAACGGCAAGCGTTCGACGCCCGGATTCAGGGAAAAGCCAGTGGAGATCGGGGTGATGATCCGCAGGCACGTGGCGCTCGGCCATAGCCACCGCGGCCTCATCGGCCCCCAGGCTCTTCACCGGACGATTGGAACCCTCCAAAAGCCGGCGGGCTGCGGCCAGCGCAAGATTGATCTTGCCCGTGCCCTTCGATCCTGCCAACAACCATCCGTGAGCCATACGGCCGCCGCCATGTGCCGCTTCCAGTTTGCCCAGCGGGGCATGCAACCACGGGCATACGCCCGTGCTGAGTGTCTCGTACGGGGACATTGTGGTCATGATGCGTTAGGAAATCGGCGTACGAACGCCTCCACGTGCGCGACGATTTGTCGTCTGACCTCGGGCAAAATTCGCGTCGCATCCACCAAGATGATGCGGTCCGGGCTGGTCTTCGCCAAGTGAAGATACGTCTCGCGCACGCGCGCGAAAAAACCCTTGTCCTCACGCTCGAAATGGTCCGGATCGCGCCCGCGAATTCGGTCCATTCCCACTTCCACGGGCGCATCGAGCAAAAGTGTCAGATCCGGTTCCAGGTTACCGTGTACCGCGCCACGTAGCGACGCGATCCAGGACGGGCTGGCGCCGTGACCACCGCCCTGGTAGGCGGCGGTTGCATCGCTGAAGCGATCGCAGACCACCCACTTCCCGGCCATAAGCGCCGGGCGGATGACTTCATCCAGATGGTACGCCCGGGAGGCGAACATCAGCAGCGTTTCCGTCTCCGCGGACAACGTGGCGTGATCCCCTTGCAGAATCCACTCCCGGATACGTTCCCCCAACGGCGTACCACCGGGTTCTCTAGTGACCACGACCGGGATGTCCGCCGCGGCAAGGGTGTCGACCACGTAGTCCATACAGGTGGATTTGCCGACGCCCTCGGTGCCTTCCAGGGTGATGAACGCGCCTCTCACTGCGCGGCGTTCTCGGTATACGCAGCCCCCGACCGATACCGGGCCACGGCGGCCCGGTGTTCATCGAAGGTAGTAGAGAAATGATGGCTTCCATCCCCCAGCCCGGTTGCCACAAAGTAAAGTTCCGCGCCGGAGTCCGGATTCACCGCCGCCAACAGGGATTCCTGGCTCGGCAACGCGATGGGTGTGGGTGGGAATCCCGATCGTGTATAGGTGTTGTAGGGCGTGTCGCGCGCCAGGTCGGATCGGCGTAGATTGCCATCGAAATCCGCTCCCAGGCCGTAGATTACGGTGGGATCGGTCTGCAGACGCATGCCGCGTTCCATTCGGCGGTGAAATACGCCCGAGATTCGACGGCGTTCTTCGTTCACGGCCGTCTCCTTCTCGATGATCGACGCCAATATCAGCACATCGTACGGTGACGTCAACACGGTAGTGGAGCGATACTGCTCCCAGGCCCGGTTGAGCCGATCTTCCATTGCGTCATGGGCCTGTCTGAGAATGTCCCCGGCGGCGGTGTTCCTCGGAAACCGGTAGGTATCGGGGTAAAACTGGCCTTCCGGATGAAGTTCGGGCTTGCCCAACTCCGCCATTACGGTCTCCGAATCCAATGTGCTGGCATCCACGGCCTGGTGGTTTCGCAGGGCGATGATCACGTCCTCGAACCGCCAGCCCTCGATGATCGCCATGTCGTGCAGGTGGACGCGCCCGCTGACCAACTGCTCAAGCAACTGTCGGGGCGTGGTTCCCCGGTCGATGAGGTATTCCCCGGCGTGAATTCGTGTCGCGTCTCCGGAATAACGGGCGTACGCGTTGAGCGCCCACGACGAGTCGAGCATGCCCCGCCGGGACAATTCGCTGCTGATGCGAGTCAGCGATGTCCCCGGCGCCACGTTGAGCCATTCCCCGGGCGCGGCGACGTTCATGGGCGTGCCCAGCGTTTGCCAGCCCAGCATCGCGATCATGCACACGGCGACCGCGGCTCCGCCGCAAATCGCTGCCAGAATGATCGCACGCAGAGCCTTGACCCGCATTTTGCACCACTGCCCTTCTGCGGGCGCGATGGTTCATCGTGCCCATCGAACCCGGACGCAAGCACAAGGATGGCAGACCCGCGTGTCAGGCGCTAGCCCGCTCACCGATGTTCGTCGCGAGGGCGTCGATTTCCAGAATCGACGCTACTGAAGTATGACAATCCTGGCCCTATTGGCATAATATGCCAATAGGGTTCCGCCAAGGAGAATTTGTCATGCCGACGCGTAATGTTGTCCTTTCGGATTATCAGGCGTCCCTTGTCGCAAGGCTGGTCGCGTCCGGCCGTTATCAGAATGCCAGTGAAGTGATGCGTGAGGGTCTGAGGCTCGTTGAGCGGCGGGATGTGGAAGAGAATATCCGCCTGAAGGCCATGCGGACGGCCGCGGAGGCCGGCATCGCCGATATCGCAGCGGGGCGCTATCGTGCATTCGACGCGGCGGAGGCGCTGCGCGAGGACTTGTCCGCGCTTACCGCGGAGGCGCTCGGCCCCGGTTCGCCCAAAACCGACAACTCCTGATGGCCGACGGTCGCGGTTGGCGCATCCGTCTGACAACCGCCGCCGAGGTTGATTTCCAGAACATTGTTCGTTGGACGTCGGAACGGTTCGGGGAGGCACAGGCGCGCCAATATGCCGAGACCTTGACGCGGGCGATCGAATCGCTTGCAGCGGGACCGGACGTTCCCGGATCGCGAAAACGGGATGAAATTGCGGAAGGCTTGATGATTGTGAATGTGGCGCGCAGGGGCCGGAAAGGCCGACACCTCGTGCTGTACCGGGTCGACAGACAAGAAGAGCGGCCCGTGATTGACGTTCTCCGACTGTTGCACGACTCGATGGACCCGATACGTCATGTTGAAACAGGAGACGAGGAAGGTTAGTGAAGGCCGCGATGGAAACACGTCGGAGATGAAGTCGGCGCGGTATCGCGCGATCAATCCCATGGGCAAGGTGCCGGCGCTTCGCCACCGGAGCGTAGCGGTAACGGAGACGGCGGCGATTTGCGCGTATCTGGCCGATGCGTTCCCAGAAGACGGGCTGGCGCCCGCGGCGCGCGAGCGAGCTGGACGACGCCCTGGCCGGCGCCGAGGCGTAAGCGGCGTTGAGCCGAGCATGGGGAAAGGGCCAGCCCTTGCGAGCGTGCTTCTCGATCCTGACCAATAAATCGCCGCCGCGGCGCGAGAACGCTCGTAACATACCGTAAATAAAAGGATTTTTATCAGGGCAATCGAGGCTCTGCTCACAGTCCTACACGCCGGGTCAACAAGGAGTCAACACGGCGCAAGCGGCCTCCTGAAAGCCGTTGCGGACCCGTTTCCGGCGGTGCTACGTTCGGGCCATGAAAGGCGATTGCGAACGGATTTTACCGCCCTCACCGGTACATGAACATGAACCCGGTGACGAGCAAGATCGCGCCCAAGCCTGCGCACGCCGCGCGCATTCCGCGCACCATGAAGCGGTTCGTGCCGAGCAGCGCCCATACGCAAAGGCACAAGCCCGCCAGTCCGATGAGGAAGTCCTGCCCGGCATTCATCGGGGCGGGATTGTCCGTCATTACGGACCGGGATTGAACCCCGGCAGTGGCCATTGCGGGCGGCAATACGTCTGCGGGCAGCAATCCCGGTGACCGGTACGGCGGCGTGGCCGCGGGCGGCCCCTTTGCAGAGTGCAATCCGTGGTAGCTTCCATCGGCACAGTCGCTTCCGCCGCCCAGGGCGTCAGCTATTACGAGAAAGACGGCTACTATGCCAAGGACGACGCCCTGCACCGCGAGGCCAGCGCTTGGCGCGGCAAGGGCGCCGAAGCGATGGGTCTCTCCGGACCGGTGGAGCCAGAAGCGTTTCAGATGGTGCTGGAAGGCCATGTTCCGGACGGGCGAAGGCTGGGGAAACGGGAGCGCGACGGCACGATCCGTCACCGCCCGGGCATCGACGTCACGCTGTCCGCGCCGAAGTCGGTTTCTCTGGCCGCGCTGGTGGGCGGGGACCGCCGGATCGTCAAGGCCCACGCGCGCGCCGTGAAGCGCACGCTCGACTGGATCGAGCACCGCGCCGTCGAGACCCGCGTCATGGATCCCGTCACCCGGACGATGGTGCGCAAGGGCAACCAGAAGATGGTGGCGGCCACCTTTAGGCATGACACGTCCCGGAATCTGGACCCGCAGCTTCACACCCATGCGGTGATCGTCAACATGGTTCAGGGAAACGATTCCAAGTGGAGAACGATGATCAACGACCGGGTGTACCGGGGCGTGATCGCCATCGGGGCGATCTACCGCTCGGAACTGGCGCGGGGGCTTGAAGGGCTCGGGTACGGGATCGAGAAAACCCACGCGGACGGGCGGTTCGAGATCGAGGGGGTCTCGCGCGAGGTCATCAAGGCGTTCTCCACGAGACGGGCCGAGATCGAGGCGGCGATGAAGGCGCGCGGCATGGGTGCTCCCGGAGACAACGCCCGACTGGCCGACCGCGCCGCGCTGGTGACGCGCGCGCACAAACGTGACGTGGACAAGTCCGCCCTGCGCCGGCAGTGGTCGCGGCAGGCGAGCGAACTGGATTTTTCGGCCAAGGCGGTGGTTTCCCGGACCCGCCGATCAGTGGCGAAGACAGGCGACGCCCTCTCTCAGCAGGATCTCTTCGCCAATCCGGACTACTCGGCCACACAGGCCGCCCAATGGGCCGTGAAGCACCTGAGCGAGCGCCAGTCGGTGTTCACTCATGCGGCGCTGCTGACGGCGGTGCTGGGGAAAGAGCCCGGCGCCGTCACGGTGGAATCGGCCGAGAAAGCCATTCTGGACCTTGAACGGAAGGGCGGTTTGCACCGTGCCAACGGTATGCACCGCGCCAGCGGCTGGACGACCGATAGAGCACTTGCCAGGGAATCGGAGACAATATCCCTGATGCGCGCGGGCCGGGGCAAGGGTCCGAGGATGATGAGGAACTGGGTCGCCGAGAGCAGCCTTCGCAAGGGGCGATTGAACCGCGGCCAGAAGGAGGCGGTCAAGTCGGTGCTTTCCGGCAGGGATCGGGTGATCGGCATCCAAGGTTACGCCGGCACCGGAAAGACCACGATGCTGAAACGCTTCCGGGATCTCTCCCAACGCAAGGGTTACAGGCTGAAGGGGCTGGCCCCGTCTGCATCTGCTGCCAAAACGCTGCGGGAGGAAGCCGGTATCCCGACCGAAACCCTGCAGCGCTTCCTAGCCCGAAACACCGGACTGATCGAGGGGCGAGTTTCCGCAAAGGGACTGAAGGGGCTGCGGCGCAAGGTGAGTAAGACCGTGGTGGTGGTGGACGAGGCGTCGCTGGCCTCAACCGAACAAATGAGGGGCCTGCTCAAGGCCGCCACGGCCATGCGGTTGCCAAGGGTGGTGCTGGTCGGGGACGAGAAGCAGCTTGACGGGGTGGATGCCGGCAGGCCCTTCGGGCAGTTGATGAAGGCGGGGATGCAGACCGCCGTGCTGGACGAAATACTCAGGCAGAAAGATTCAAGACTGAAGTCCGCGGTGAAGTCCACGCTTGAGGGGGAAATCAAGGCGGCGTTCAAGAAGCTCGGGGACAACGTCACGGAAATCGCGTCTGAAAAACTCGCGGACGAAGCCGCGCAGCGGTGGCTGGCGCTGTCTCACTCAGATAGGGACAATACCGGTGTCATCGCGCCCACCCGGGCGCTGCGCGACTCGATCAATCGTATCATCCGAAACGAACTTGCCGCCGAAGGCGAAATCCACGGCCCGGCGCGCACGGGTACGAAACTCCTTTCCCGCGGCCTCACTTGCGCGGAGGCTGGGCTGCATTCGAGCTACGCGGAAGGCGACACGGTGATCTTCAACCGCAAGTACAAGCGGCTGGGGGTCGAGAAAGGCGACGAGAGAACCGTCGCTGGAATCGACCGGGACCGTCACGCAGTGATTCTTGAGGGTTCGAAAGGCGCCAAGGTGCGGTGGCGGCCCTGGGAGATCGCGGGCAAGAAGGGCGGCGTGGACTCGTACCGCTCAGGCCGCCTGGACCTGCGTGCCGGCGACCGGGTGCGGTTCACCCGGAACGACCGGGACGCGGGACTGGTCAACGGTCAGATGGCCCGCGTCGCGGGGATCGAGGAAGACGAGGTGCGATTCGAACTCGAGGACGGGCCAACCATCACGCTGGGGGAAGGACACCCGAGCTTGCGGTTCCTTGACCATGCCTGGGCCACCACGATCCATTCCTTCCAGGGCCGCACCGTGGACACGATCATCGCGGCGATGGAGTCGGGGAACCGGGCGCTGGTCAACCAGAAGGCCCTTTATGTGGCCATCAGCCGGGCGCGATTCCGGGCGGAGCTGATCACCGACGACGGGCGAAAGCTCTCCGATCACCTTGAGCGCGCCAGCGGCGAGAGAATATCGGCGCTGGACGCGGCGGCGGACACCGCCGCGGTGAAGGCCATTTTCAGGGACGCGGGGGACGCCAAGGACCCGGCGAAGGTGGCGCAGGCCGCCGGGCGCTACGCCCGGGAGGAGATCGAACCCTCGCCGGGCCGCGGCGCGCAGCTTGAGCGCAAGCCGGACCGCCAAGTCGCCGAGTGGGGCGCGGAGCTTGAAACTGTCAAACAGGCCGAGCCCGGGACGGTACGCGAGGCCAGTGCGGGCAAGGCCAGCCCGGACCCCGCCCCGAAGTCGCCCGCGCCCGTTGCCGAGAACGACCGGGCCAACGAGCCGGTCGAGATGGACATGGATCTCGACATGGAAATGTGAGGATCCGGGGCCGGACAAGGGAATCCGAAGGTCGACGCCGGGATGCCCCGCCATTCCCCTAAATCGCCGAAATCGGCTGAAAATGACTCCTATCGCAGCCTTGCGGTCTCGCAATATCGCCCTACAGCGGCCTTGAGCATCGTTCGTCAGGGCAACTCCCCGTCGACGGCACTGTCCGCGCCCCCGCCCCGCGCCCGGAGCCAATACGGGTTCCTGCTGTCCGATCTGGCCGATGGCGCCACCATGAGCCGCACCCATGGTTCGGTTGGACACTCCAAGGCGTACTACAAGACTCCGGGCAGCCGAGAGACGGAATGTTTGCTAATGTGGTCGGCATATCGGGCGAGAGCGAGATCGCCGCCCAAATGGTCGAGCGGCTTTTTCCCGACTTGTATCGCGAAGTCATGGACCTGCTGGAGACGATTCAATTACCGATTTTTCCGCCTTGCGGCCCATTCAAGAACGATGGCTGGAGGTGTTCGGAGAGCCGCTTGAGGGCGTCGGCTTTGAGGTGGGTCCTGACGACGCGCCGATGCTGGAACGGTGCTTGGAGGCTCGAGATCGGTCTGAGTTCGACGAGTACTTGGAACGGCTGAACGTCAATCCACGCATTATCAGATGAGTTACGGCGACGTTCATCCGACATTTCGCCGCCCGTCGCCAAGGACGCCACCCAAAATCCATCAAACAACGTGAGCATCGCGCCATCAGATAGCGCTAGCACGCTCAGCCTGCGAGTACGTCATTGGGATGGCTCACACGAATGGGATAGAATCGTTCTGGTAACTCCTGAAGCGGGGTCACAAGGGTACGTACCACACGATGAGCGAGAAACACCTCCATCGGTATGTGCGCGAGTTCGCGGGCGGTCACAACGCCCGCGATCTGGATACCATCGAACAGATGGGCGACATGGTGCCGAGGATGTAACACAAGCGATTGAAGTATGAGGATTTGACAGGGACCGACCTATGGCACGAAACGCGAAGCTGTTTGAAGACATTGATGCGGCGGGAGAGGAATTTCGCCGTCGGAACAACCGTTTTCCATCCCGTGACGAATGCCTGGCTTCCATCGCCATCAGCCTGAAGCGGATTGCCGACGTGCTGGAGACTCAGGAAGAGGACAGGCAGGTTGACCGCCAGACCGCCGTTGACGATGGGGTGATCCCAAGCCCGACTTATCGTAATTTGAAATGAAAAACCCGCCGTAGCAGCGGCGGGTCATAGAATCGAGTCAGACTGATTCACTCGACATGGGTAGAGTACGGGCATGAGTCAGCCGAAACACAGAGGCGGCCCCCATCGAGAAACGGATGGCGGAACCCATCCCAGACACACCGGAGAACATCGCGCGTGCCGTCCTTGGCACACCCCCAAAAAACGCAAACAGTGGAAAAACCTGAAGAAGAAAGAGCTGATGAAAGGCTCGACGAGGACGATCTCAACCGACTGATCGCCACCAGTCGTGAGACGGGCTGGATACTCATCCTGAATTGGGCGGTGTTCTCCGTGATTCGAGACGACGACGCGGCAAGGGCTCTGATCGTTGCGCTAGCCCGCAAGCTGGCGGAACATTACGACCCCGCGCCGTTGATAAAGGCGTCGGCGGACGATTCGGACTGATGTTTGGTCATTATCCGCTATAAGCCCCCAACGCAGACCTCGGTGCTCGTGACCGCGTTCAGGTAGACGTCCAGACCGTTCTCGTGACGCACGAACGTCAGGCTCCTGTCCACGTGTTCCTCGGGCGCGAAGCCGAACGAGCGCGACAGGGACCTTTCGAACGTCCACTCATCGGGCGTGTACACCAGTTGCTGCCTGCTGCCCTTGAGACGGACAGCCAGCACCCGGCGCTCTGGGTCGTCTTCCAGGTCCACGTGCCCGCCTTCAACCCAGTCGCACGGCGTCGCCGGACCCTAAAACTGATCCACCACCACCATGTCGCGCGCCATCCCGTCGACCAGGTGGATCAATCCAAGGCTCTCGAGGGACTGGACAAAAGCCTTCGTGTCCCATGGCGCCATGAAGCCCACGCGGGCGAGTTCCCCGTTCCAGCAACAATTGGCCTTGGGCGCGTTCGCGGCAAACGCCTCCCACCCACCGGGATACCTGGCCTTTATCGCATCGATGCGAATCACCACAGAAAGCCCTTCGATGAGCACTGCCACGCCAATTTCCCTTCAAGCGCTTCAGGGCGACGCCGGTACCGTCATTGCCGCGCATGGTTCCGCGGAAGGGCGCAAGTCGTGCGAGATTCACTGCGTACCACGGTAGGTGAGCGTCAACCAACGCAAATCTACACAAAACCGAAACTCGGAAGCCTACGGCCAAACAATCTTTGCGAAACCCCTGCCAGCCAGCCGATCAGGGCGGAAAATAGCTGCCTCTGGCCGGCAACTTGTTTGAGCATCGACGGTATTGGAGCACGCCCGGTTCCCCGCCTCGCCGGCGCGCATCTTTTCGCAATAGCGAAGACTGCAGCCAGCGTTATCAACAAAGCAATTCAAATTGAGTCCAATGCGTCATCGCCCAGCTGAGGGTAACTCGTATAGATAGACGCCCGTGACTCGCTCGCCGCCCTGTACCGAAATGGCCATGTTGTCAGGGTATCCTGCCAAGTACCCTTGGAAAGTCACATAGCGACTGATTCCTTGGCTAAATTCATCCAACTTCTCAACCGGGAAATTTTCTGCAACCAGCGCTACTGCTTCCTCGAATCCAACGGATCGTGTCAAGACCCCGCAATTTCTCGACGATATGTCGTCGGCTTGTGTCAGCCCCATCACCGCGACAAAAGTCTGCCCTTCAACGTCTGTCAAGTAATAGCCTGCAATGTTGGTTGGGGACATCATACGTAGCTCATCCGCTGGCACCTCCATGGTGTCGCCGAACAAGCTCATTTGGGCGTGAAAGATACTTTCGTCAAGACGCGTGCTGATACATACCGCGTCGAAAGTTCGCAAAAGTATCGCAACATGGTCTGAGTTCTCCGCATCCTGACATCCAACCATGATCGGCGCGGCCAGAGTGGTAATTCCGATTAGCAGCTTGTTCATCCGATTTCTTTTCAAATTGGGATTACATACCTAAGTTGGCAGATCAGCGCGACCTGAAAAAACGCCTGATCGAGATGAGAGCCCAGACGGGAACACCGACGAAAAGAGCCAAGAGCAACAAAAAGAACCACATCCCATAGATAGCGCGCCAGCCCTCAAACGGCAACAGCATTCTCCATTCCCAGATGGTGGAGAGAACAGAAATCAACCAGTCGATCATGGCAATTCATGCAAGCGCTGTAATCTCGTCAGCGCGTTGTCACATAGTTCAACGCCCACGACATCCAGCGCACTCTCCCGCGAATGACCGCGCTGGTAAGCACAATTGAGCACTCGGCCTTGTACTTCGTCATCCAGCGCTTCCTGGCGCTTTGCATACCAAACCCAACAACAGGATGCATCCGATCGGTTACAACACTCAATTGGCCGCCACGAAGACCGTCAGGATTAGCACGGTAACCAAGACAACTCCCCCCGCCAAAAGAGCGCGCCGCCAGAATCTACCTGATAGCGCAGGCCGTGCACCACTATGTCCCTGTTCAGCCGCGCGCCGCAGCCATTCTGCCGATCGCGCGTTGTCGCGGTCCACCCCTTGGCCCAATGCATACATGCGGGCCAAGTGGTACTGGGCATCGGCATAGCCGTGCTCCCCCCGTCCAGCGTCGCCGAGCCCCTTCCTGACGATTATTCCACTAGGCGCCGAGTAGTATGCTTTTTCAGGTTTCGCGGCAGGGTTGGGCGGCATCGCGGCCTTCTCCCACCACGCCACGGCTTGCACGTCGTCGCGGGCAACCCCTTCGCCGTTGCTGTAGCTCACACCGAGGTTGTACTGAGCACGAGCATTGCCCGCTTCCGCAGCCTCCCGCCACCACTCGATGGCTCGCGCACGATCCGGAGTCACGCCCTTTCCCTCCGCGTAGGCAACACCGAGGTTGTATTTGGCTCCATCATGTCCTTGGCTCGCAGCCCGGCGGAACCAACTCAGCGCCTCAATTGCGTCTGGCGGTCGCATTCCGAAGAACCCGGTGTCAAATACGATGCCCAAGTTATACAGTGCATCGGTGTCGGACTGATCCGCAGCCTTCAGGAGCCAAGAGAGTGCCTTCTCCGCGTCCCGCTCAACCCCCTGCGCGGTGAGGTACATCACCCCGAGAGCGACCTGCGCGTCGGCAACGCCACGTTCTGCCTCCTCACGCGCCAGCCTACGGACTTCGTCTGCGCCGCTCATCCTCCGCCGTCGCGCTGTTTGAACACGCGGATGCCCCTACCGACTGCTGAGAGCAGGGAGAAAGCGCGCGACTTCCCTGCCCGGACCGGCGTCCGCCTCGAGAGTGTGCGCCCGATCTGCGGTGAGTTCTCGACGGTCTGTCGGAGCAGTCGCCGCAATGAGCGGTAGTGTCCAACCAGGGCTATCGCCGTGCCGACGTTCAGCACGGTCCAGATCTCGCGAGTCAGATAAACGGGTACAAACGGGTTGTACAAGAGCGCGATTGCGACGAGCACGACGACCCACTTGCTTGCGGCATCGTCATGAGTCCATTGCTGATACGCCAGAAAAGCCGCCGCCCCACAGACGCAAAACCTGAGGAAGTTGTAGTAGCCATACGGCCACGGGAGCAAAGCCGCCAGCAGCATCGCAACTGGCCCTGCCCACAAGATCCAATGATGGCGAAAGGAAGCATCGGCTGAATCCGAGCGTATCGCGCTGCCTGATAACCGCGTTCCCGCCGGACCGATCCGCTGTCGACCGCCATTTGCCGATTTCTTCGAGTCCTGCGAAGCAATCGGCGCCGATCTTTTCAGCTTGTCGAGATTCGACACCGTTGCCCCCTTCCCAGCACAGTCTCACTCGCCAATTCAGATAATACTATGCCACCGTCCCAGTTCGAACCTCGATGGTGATTCCTCCCAACGGTTTAGTCCCGCCAACCAATTCCGCCCCAGACCGAGCTGATACATCTGGTCCAGCGTGGGGTAACTGGCCGTCGCTTTGGCATATGCCTTTGGCCAATCGGCAACCGCGTCGCGGGTGAACCACGCTAAGGCCAACAGCACCGTCCGCTCGTGATCGCTCAGCTCCACGAACATCTCCTTCATTCTCATGTAGGAGGGCAAGTCCCGCTCCGCCGCCAAGTCAGCCAACGACCTCGGCTTCAGCTTTTCGCCGGCGCTCGAGTCTCTGGTCGCTGTTCGTTCCGCGACCTCCTTCCGCCAGGCATCGTGCGCGTTGCTCATGGCCTCCACCTTGACACGCGTTATCGCTGGCCGCGGCTCCCTTCTCGCTTCGATCTTCTCAATCCGCTCGATGGCGCTCCTTCGCTTTGCCTGCAATTCCTCCAAAGAGCCGCCCCGGGAATTGCTCTTGACCAAGTTGAGCGGCCACAACGGGAACGACCATTCTGAGAGAATCAGACTCGCTGCTACCTGATTAATCGCACCGATGTGCTCTTTATCAAGGCGTTCTAGCGTCCGTTCAATTACGCACCTCAGATCTGCACGACTCGTCCCACTCTCTGGACGAAACCCTCGCCACAGGCCCGCGATACACGCGAGCCCCGGCGCAGAACTTGCTCCGGCATCACAAAGGGCACGAGCAAGACGCACGACCGGGGGGTGTTGATAGGTTCCGACAAGCGGCGGGAGAACCTGTGGCACGCTCCAATTGTACTTGCCTTTCGGCTCAGTGATATCGCGGACATAGTCCACGTACATCTTGTTCTCCCTTTCGGTAGTGATAGCGTTCGTGAAAATCCAATCCACGCCGCGGGGACCATCCAGATAGAACGTTTCGCACTCGTACTCTACGAATTCGGACAATTCGCCGAATGACAAGATGTTGGGGAGCGAGTTCACCGCTGAATAGACGCGCTTCGCCAAGTGTTGGTAGAAACCCCTCAAGCACTTCTTCTTCGACTTGGGATCCGGTGGGCACCGCACCGAGTCCAGAAGTATCAGCACTTTCGCCGCCTCTTCCTCCGCGAGCCCTTTGATGATCGTGCTGGCGCGAAACTCCCCGGCTTCAAACAACTGCCGGCCGGCTTCATCCAGTTCCTCAGCGCTCTCGACGATAAGGGGAATGCCCTCGGACATCTCCGCGAACATCCGCTCGTCGGCGAAATGCGCTAAGTCAACAACGTGATCCCTCAGCCTCACAAGCTCTCCAATCACGCTCTTTTCGGCCACCTGCGCCAAGCCTGAATGCAAATTGTCATTTGCCCGGTTACCCTATTCGCCAACTTCGCAGCGGTCCACAATTCGTCGCGCGCCGATTGACGCCAACAGACTCTCGCCCGGCCGGAAAATACGCACCACCATAACCGAATGCCGGCACGGGGACCGCCGTCTGGCACGTCGCCTGGTTCATGACGGTCGTGATAGCGATTATCGACCTTGCCGCCGCATCGTCAACTGCGCATACGCCTTGTCCGAGGTATCCCGTTGGGTTCCCGAGACTTGAGCGTTGTTGTCACCGCGTCACCCGTCGATTGACACCAACCGTCTGCCGCACGCGCCGGGAATGCACACCGCGACAATCGAATGCCCGCACGGTGACCGTCGCTGGCGAATCGCCTGTTCCACGACGGCCTTGCCGCAAATTTCCGCGCACGCCACTGCCGCTTCTACAGCGTCAACTCCCGTGATCGCGACGCAGCCGTTACCCTACGAGCGCCCCGCCCCTGATATTGCCTCGATACCCTGTGCACCGGCTCTTCTGTCGACTGCCGCGTAATTGCGAATGCGAACATCGACCCCGCGGCTTCAACGACCCCGCCCGATGCTAAGCTGATCGAGCCGTTTCCGTTGCCCTTGTGCGAATGGCCCGCTGACCGTATTCGGCGATTCGGCACCTCCTGTGCCCATTTGCGTCTTGGCGGATTCGTTGAAATCGCCATCCCGTGATGTCACCAGGCCCATGCCAGGATTGTCATTCATGCGGTCGCGGAACTGCAAAATCCCAAGATCCTCATCGACCTGATCCCGCTCATGCGCCGCTTGGGCTTTGCCTTGCAGAATACCCCCGTGAGCCTGTCAACAGCGGTTCGTCGAAAACGCCATTTCAGTCAACGTCCTGGCGGACGTCAAGACTTACACACCGACCGCACCCCGGTGCCCAAGAGGGCAGAAGATACCGTTGGCTACGCCTGACTACGCTCGGCTACGCTGGAGCCACCTGCGGCCCGCCAAAAACGGGTGCCGGAGCCTTGGGAAAAGCTGAATGCTCTGGCAGTGACAGCGTATATCATTTTCATATACGCTCGAAAATTGGTTCGAACTTAGTTCATTTATTTCAGCAGGTTATGGTGCGGTTCTCCGGAGAATCGCCGTGGTGCGCACCGAATTGCGCGAGCATTTTCGGACCGTTTCCGCGTTGTTGGGGAATTTCCGGAACCAGGCATTCCGACTGCGCGCTTCAGCCGTCATGAGCATCTTGGGAAACCCCGGCTTCTCGAGCACAAGGCGAACCAGACCGCCCGGTTCGGCTTGCCGCCGCCGAGTCAATCCCAGCTCATTCGGGCGCTGATCCGGGCCGCGTACCTGGATCTCGCCCAGGACGGGCATCGGCAGCAGCGGCTCGTCTGAGCGTCCGGCGACTCTCGGCCGCCACCGGCTATACTCCCCCAGTTCGCCCGACACACCACTCGCGTGCCTTTCTCCCACCAAATCCACAGGACCTGCAACCAGTTTTCTCACCAAGATAAAGATCGAGGGGACCGGACAACCCTTGTGCTATAAGGCGGACAGTTCTTTTTTGCTCTCAACATCCCCGTCCCGTCGCCATCGCATTGGGAGTATAATTCCCGCATGGCTGCCGCATTCGATACATTGAGCGCCGCGAAGGAGCTGCAGGCCGCCGGCTTCGAACAGCCCCAGGCCGAGGCCGTTGCAAGGATCGTTCGGGCCGGTCAGGGCGACCTTGCAACGAAGGACGACATCGCCGCCCTGCGCACGGAAATGGGCGCGCAGCGAGCCGAGTTGGGCGCGATCAAGTGGGTGCTCGGCTTGGTGGCGGCGCTGAACGTTGCGATCCTGGTGCGGTTGCTGCTGGTCTGATCCGCGAAATCCGCTCAAGTCATCTGGAACGTTCGGGCAGCCCGCGAAGGATGTCGATCCGGTCCGCGACCCGCTGCGCCGGTTCCCGCAACTGCTCCACCGTCCAGTCCGCCGCGTACCCCTCGGTGACGTCGCTGCCGCGCGCATGATTCACCAGCCGCTTGACCAGCGATCTCGGCAGCAGGAGTTCGCGCTCCGCAACGGAGATGAAACTGTTCCTCAGCCCGTGGAACCAGAATTTCGTGCCGGCGACCCGGCCAATCGGCGCATAGAACTTGAACAGGTCCTCCAGGTGCCCCGAGGCGCTCTTGGCAGAAGCAAACAGCCAGCCGGTCACCGGTTCGCCTGAACCTTCGGCTTCGGCGAGGCGCCGACTGAACACCGCCTCCAGTTGGTCCGTGATCGGCAGCTCCAGCACCTCGCCCGTCTTGGTCTCCTCCACCCGCAGGATCCGTTTCTCGAGATCCACCCGCTCCCATCGGAGCGACTTCACCTCGCCCAATCGCATCCCGGTGTACACCCCGATCCAGAGAATGTCCCTGACCGGTTCGGGCATCGGCACCGCCTCGATCCCCGCGCACCACCGGGGTAGCACTTCGGCGGGAGAGGAGATTCTTCGTCTCCTGTGAGGGTGAAACTTTCCGCCCGCGGCCAGCCACAACTCCACCGGGTTTTTCAGTCCCTCGTGATCCACGCACGGGCGGCGGTAGATGGATCGCAGCATTGAATTCGTCTGGTTCGCCCCCGCCCATCCGTGTCTTTCGGTGATGCGATGAAAGCGCGCCTCCACGTCCCGGCGGGAAATGGCGTTCAGTGGCCGGTTCACCCAGTCGGAGAGATTCACCCGGAGATTCTGCCGGTAGACCTTGTTGGTATTCGCCGAGCGGTTCGGGTTCACGGCCATGTAGTCCTCGAAGGCTTCTCCCAGCGTGGGGAGGCCTCTCGCTTCGGCCCGCTCCGCGGCGGGGTCTTCTCCCGCCGCCACCCGGCCCAACAGCGACTGGGCCGTCCTGCGGGCCTCGGCGGCGGTGAGTCTCCCGAAGCGCCCAATGACCAGTCGGCGGTTGGGAGAATACCGTCCACCCCCGTTCGCCCGGTAGTTGATCAGGAAGGACTTGGTGCCCGAGGGTTGCACCCTGACGCCGAAGCCCGTGAGCTTGTCGTCCCAGGCGATCCAGGGTCCTGCGGACGGCGCAAGGGACTCGACGGAGCGTTTGGTGAGCGTGAGGCGAACCTTGGCCACTCGTTTTTTCGTGCGCAAATTCATGGCCGAAATGATAGCCAAAACACAAAGAATGTCAACGAAATAGTCAACACGAGAAATCAAATTCCAGGGTATCTCCCGACGGTCATTGTCGGCCAAACTGAAGGATAATCGCTATACATGTATGATTATTGGCGGTTTATGTCGTCTCATTCGGTCTCAGGCGGTAAAGTGCAGACATAACCGTAAACCACCTGGCCAGCGGCGGAAGGATCGCGAACCTCTCCATCGCCACCGACGAGAGCTTCGTCGACCGCAACACCGGCGAGCGGGTCGAGAAGACCGAGTGGCACCGGGTGGTCAGTTTCCAGCCACGCTTACTTGGCATGCTTGAAAATGATTCTCGTGCATATCGATTAATCCCGGCTGGAACGAAACCGCCCGGTGCCACTCGGTGCGGTGCAGGCGCTCGCCGGAGGTGCGGTCGATGTAGCTCGCGTCCGTTTCGGGCCAGATCCGAACAGAATTTCGGTCAGCTGAATTTCCTGAAGACGACGGTGCCGTTGGTGCCGCCGAAGCCGAAGGAATTTGACAGCGCGATTTGCACATCCAGTTCACGGGCGACGTTTGGCGTGTAGTCCAGATCGCACGCCGGATCGGGATTCTCCAGGTTTATCGTGGGCGGCACTACGCCATCCCGTATGGCCATTACGGTAAACAGCGCCTCGATCGCTCCGGCGGCGCCGAGTGTATGGCCGGTGGTGGATTTCGTGGAACTGATCACCAGTTTTTTCGCATAGTCTCCGAAGGTCCGCTTTATCGCCAGCGTTTCCGACAGATCGCCCAGGGGAGTCGATGTCCCATGCGCGTTGACGTAGTCCACGTCTTCGGGGTTGACGCGCGCATCTTTCAAAGCCAGGCGCATGCACAGATCCGCGCCGGCCCCATCCTCAGTCGGCGCGGTAATGTGATGCGCATCGCCGCTCATGGCGGAGCCGATCAGTTCACCGTAGATTTGCGCCCCGCGCCGGGTGGCGTGCTCGTAGTCTTCCAGCACCAGGCAACCCGCCCCGTCGCTGAGGACAAAACCGTCCCGATCCCGATCCCAGGGTCGGCTGGCACCGGTCGGATCGTCATTCCGTGTGGAGAGCGCTCGTGCCGCGCAGAATCCACCGATTCCAAGCGGCGTGGTTGCGTACTCCGCGCCGCCCGCCAGGATGACGTCCGCTTCTCCGATCCCTATGAGCCGTCCCGCCAGGCCTATGCAATGAGCTGAGGTCGCGCAGGCGGTCACCAGGGCCAGATTAAGGCCGGTCAAGCCGTACTTGATGGAAACATGGCCGGAGATCATGTTGACGATGCTGCCGGGAACGAAGAACGGCGAAATTCGCCGCGCCCCCCCCGCCTGATATCGCCCATAGTTCTGCTCGATGGTGTTGAGCCCGCCGATGCCGGATCCCATGATCACACCGAACCGATGAGCCTGCGATTCGTCGACCTCCAGTCCGGCATCCTCGAACGCCTCGGAGCAGGCCGCGATGCCGTAGTGCATGAACCGATCGGCCTTGCGGCTGTCCTTGACCGACATGTAGTCGGTCACATCGAAGTCCTTGATGACGCCGCCGAAGGTGGTGGCGAACCCGGTGGTATCGAAAGAATCGATCACACCGATGCCGCTGACGCCATCGCGTACGTTTTCCCAACCACGCTTCCAGTTGTTGCCCGTGGGGGCGATCAAGCCGAGACCGGTTACGACCACTCGCCGCTTGGACATCAGGGCAAACCTGGCACGTTCGGGTTAGCTATGACGTCCGCGCCACTCGGCGCGTGCGCCCCGCCAACCTGGCGTATTGACGTCCTCTCGAACAACGATGGAGAGATATGCGGGCTACGGGGCACTCTTGCTCGCGTTGACGTAGTCGATCGCATGTTGGACCGTGGTGATCTTCTCGGCTTCCTCGTCGGGAATCTCGGTCTCGAATTCTTCCTCTAAAGCCATGACCAGCTCGACGGTATCCAGCGAATCCGCTCCCAGATCGTCAACAAACGACGCGTCGTTCTTGATTTCGTCCGCTTTGACGCCGAGCTGTTCAGCGATAATCGCTCTGACTTGGTCTTCGACACTACTCATTCGTGGGGCACCCCTTAACTAATTGACCGGCGAGCCAAGCCAATGGCCGCACCTGCGTGGCGCGTATTGTACTGAGAACAACCGGGGCAATCTACAATGTCCGCCGAAAATCGTATTT
Organism: Candidatus Rariloculaceae bacterium; assembly: GCA_965237785.1. GTDB lineage: Bacteria > Pseudomonadota > Gammaproteobacteria > Steroidobacterales > Rariloculaceae > UBA6522. The sequence continues at coordinate 1,123,642 of OZ250159.1, read as the reverse complement.
TCGCTTTTACTTCAAGAAATTACCGCGCGTGGAATCAGTTCATCGAGAGACCGCCGTTGACGTTGAGCGTTTCCCCCGTCATGTAGCTCGCCGCGTCGGAAGCCAGATAGACCACCGCTGCCGCGATATCCTCCGGCGTGCCCAATCGGCCCGAGGGAATCTGGGCTCTGAGGACATCCTGCCGGGACTCGCTCATCTCCCGGGTCATATCGGTCTCGATAAAACCCGGCGCTACCACATTGACGGTGATGTTCCGCGAGGCCACTTCCCTGGCCAATGACTTGCTGAAACCGATCATTCCAGCCTTTGCCGCGGCATAGTTGGCCTGCCCGGGGTTGCCTGTCAAACCGACCACGGATGCGATATTGATTATTCGTCCCCAGCGCGCCCTCATCATGCCGCGAACCGCCCCCTTGCAGACCCAGTAGAGTGACGAGAGGTTCGTCGACAGTACCTGGTCCCACTCGTCGGGCTTCATACGGACGAGGAGATTGTCACGGGCGATTCCAGCATTGTTGACCAGGATCGAGGGTGGCGATCCCGAACTGGCCAACGTTTCGAAAAGTGCTCGCACCGAGGCGGGCTCGGCGACATTCAATACCAGACCGCGCCCCTGCAACGAGGCCGCGGCCAGGCGCGCCGATATTGCAGAAGCGCCGGATTCGGTCGTGGCCGTGCCAATGACCACCGCGCCCTGCAAACCCAGCGCGTGCGCCGTCGCGCGCCCGATGCCCCGCGAAGCACCGGTCACCAGTACCACGCGACCCTCAATGCCGGGCCAAGGTCCAAGCTGTGCTAATTCCATGGAACGGATACCCTCCAGTTGATGCGAGCGCGATTATACGCCCAGGACGCGTTGTCAGCCTGCGTCGTCGAAGCGGGCATGGATTGTGTTATCTTCGCCGCTATGAAGAGGATGATCAGGCAAAGCCGGACTGACTCGGACCCTAACGACTACAACCACCGATCGGGTCGCACCGAACGCAGGCGCCATATGTCATTCCAGCAGGGCTTCACGTTGATAGAAATCATGGTGGTTGTGGTGATCATCGGTCTCCTGGCTGCTATCGTTGCGCCCAACCTGATTGGCAACATCGACCGGGCAGCCGTGAATCGCGCGAGGGCGGATATTCGTAGCATCGAGACAGCGCTGAACCTCTACCGATTGGACAACTTCCGGTATCCCACAACGGACCAGGGACTGGCGGCACTGGTCAACAATCCAGGAGAAGCGGCAGCGCCCAACTGGCAGGCGTACTTGCGCAATCTCCCGTCGGACCCGTGGAACCAGCCATATCGATACGCCTATCCAGGCCAGCAGGGTGAGTTCGATCTTTTGTCCTACGGTGCGGACGGCGCTCAGGGCGGTGAAGATATCAACGCGGACATCGGCAACTGGGGCCTTGACTGACTACCGACCGTTGCGCACCGCAACCGCTCGAACCCGGGCCGCCGGGTTTTCACTTGTAGAGTTGCTGGTCGTGGTGGCCATCATCGGTTTGTTCGCCGGTGTGGCCATGTTGTCGCTAGGTGTGCTCGGCGGCGACCGGGAGCTTGAACGTGAAACGCTCAGACTCAGAAGCCTTATCGATGTGTTGATGGAAGAAGCCGTATTGGAAACCCGGGATTATGGCGTCATGTTCACCGAGTCCGGTTACCGGTTCTTCGTCTACGACTATCAACAGTTGAATTGGTTTGCCCCCTCCGGAGACTACTTCCTGAGCGCGCACGATCTTTCCGAACCGCTGGAATTGGCGCTCTTCATGGACGACCGCGAGATTGCGCTCGAATCCGAGTTTCGTCCGCAACTGCTGGAAGTACCGGAACCCCAGGTGATACTCCTCGCCAGCGGCGCGATCACCCCCTTTGAAGCAGAGTTCTTTCGGACTCCGACCGGTGGCCGCTACGTATTGACGGGAATGCTGGACGGTTCACTGGAGGTAACCACGCGTGGCTTCGACGGATCGTAACCGGAGCACCGGGTTTACGCTTCTGGAAACCCTTGTGGCGCTGGCCATCGTTGCCCTGGGGATGATGGCTGTACATGTCCAACTCAATCGCTACGCCGTCGGCGCCGATTACATCGAGCACAAAGTACTTGCCAGTTGGATCGCCACAAACCGCATCGCCGAACTCAGCGTCGCGCCGCAGTGGCCGCAACCGGGCGAGACCCGGGACGAAGTGGACTACGCACAACGCACGTGGATCCGGCGCGCAGAGGTTTCCGAAACAGCGGTTGAAAATCTCCGTAGAGTCGATGTATCGGTGGCGCTCGCGGATCGTCCCGAGCGGATCATCCACACCGTGTCGGGCCTGCTGGAGCCCCCTCCTCCACCTGGGCTGCCACCCCCCAGCTGGCTTGCCGGCGCCGGGAGTTCCGGCCGATGAAGTCCGCCCGCGGATTTACCCTGATCGAGCTGCTCGTTGCCATGTCAATCCTGGCGGTGATCGGTGTCATTGCGTTGAGCGGGTTAAACACGGTAATCCGGCAGCAGTCCATTGCGGAAGCGAGAACCGAGCGCTGGCGCGACATTCAATTCGCCATGCGAATCATCGCCCAGGACCTGGCGCAGATACACCCCCGCGCAACCCGTGACGAATCCGGCGAAACGTGGAAGCCGAGCTTTCTCGTCGGGCCCAACCAGCAGTTTGCCGTGGAAATGAGCCGTGGGGGTTGGGCCAATCCGGCCAAGCTACCACGAGGCCACGTTCTGCGGGTCGCATACGACTGGGAGGCGGCCGACAGCACGTTGGTTCGCTTTCATTGGCCGGTCATGGACCGAACCCTGGCAACGCCGCCCGTTCGCACGGAACTGTTGACCGGCGTGGATAACGTGGAAATTCGTCTGCTCGACCGCAACGGCCAATGGCACGTGGCGTGGCCGCCGTTGGACATGGCGACTCCGGACTCGCTGGTGACTCGACCCCGGTTGGTGGAATTCAATCTCTATCTTGAGGATCTGGGCCATCTCTGGCGGACGGTGGAGGTCGGCGGATGAACCATGCCGCGCAACAGCAGCGCGGCGTGGCGGTCCTGACCGCCATGGTCGTAGTGACTCTCGGCACGATGATCGCCGTGAACATGATGTGGACCGCCACCGTGGACCAACGAAGGGCGGCGGCCGGACTGGCAGCGGACCAGGGCCTGATGTACCTGCAAGGCGCCGAAGCGTGGGCCGGAGACATTCTCCGCCAGGACCAGGTGGAATCGCCGCAAAGCGACCATCTGGGCGAACAGTGGGCCTTGGAGTTGCCTCCGCTGCCGGTGGACGGCGGCGCCATCGGCGGTCGCCTGGAAGATCTGCAGGGGCGCTTCAACCTGAATAATCTGGTGACTCCCCAGGGTGAGGTCGATGTTATCGCTCAACGGCAATTCGAGCGATTGCTGGCGTCGCTGGGATTGGACGCAAGCGTCGCAGGCGCGGTTATCGACTGGCTCGACGCAAACGGGGACGCCAGCTTTCCGGGCGGTGCGGAGGACGGCGCCTATGCGAGCGCCACGCCGCCCTATCGTACGCCCGATGGACCGATCACCAGCCCCAGCGAATTGACGGCGATGACGGGATTCGATGCGGACAGTTTCCAGGTCTTGCTGCCCTACGTCACGACGTTGCCGTCGGGTACTCTTTTGAATGTCAATACCGCGTCGGCGCCGGTCCTGGCCTCCCTTTCGGACGATATCGACCTCGCCCTGGCGGCGTCGCTGGTAGAGCAGCGCGGCGGTGCCGAATTCGCGGACATCGATGCGACCTTCGGCAACCTGGTGGATCCCGACGTCCGCGGCCGTATGGCAGGCACCAGCCGATACTTTCTGCTGACCGCTACAGTAGTGCTCGGCACGCATCAACTGACCTTATACTCTCTGCTGGAACGGGATCCGAGCGGTCTCGTCGGCGCAATCTTTCGCAGTCTGGGGGTGCTGTAGCCGTGGCTGAATTCCTGGTGGTTCGATTGCCGGCGGAATCCGCGGACGGTACCGGGGACGTTAGCTGGGTTGCGCTTGACTCCGCTGGACAGCGCCTCTCACCTATCGGGCAGGGCTCCCTGGAGGCCGCTGTCCCGGCGGCCGGCCAGCGGCGCGTGATGTTGCTGGTTTCCGGGCTTGGCGTCGTCTGCACCCGCGCATCCTTGCCGGTCAAGAGTCCGACACGGTTGCGGCAGATGCTGCCGTACTCCCTTGAAGATGCGGTCGCCGACGATGTGGAGCGGCTGCATTTCGCCGCGGGCACGAGGGATGCGTCGGGCGAGATGCCCGTGGCGGTCGTTGCCCGGCCGCTTGTGGATCGCTGGCTTGAGGACTGCGAACGTGCCGGACTGTCGCCGGAACTCATGTACGCGGAATCCGAAGGCGTGCCGGCAACGCCCGGATGCCTGACCCTGCTCGTCGAAGACAATTGCATCCATGGCCGTGCTCCCGGGCAGGCGCCCTTCGCGCTGCAGGGGCTGACGCTGAGTGAGGTCCTGGAGGTGGTACACGGCAACGTCGAAGGTCAATCCGATCCCCTGCACGTGCTCCTGTACGCCGACGAAGCGGGATACGCCCGGTGTGAGGATGAGTTGGCGTGGCTGCGCGAGCAGAACCTCAGCGTCGATGTACAACTGTTGCGAGACGGATTGCTGCCCCGGCTCGGAACAACGCTGATAGGCCAACCGGGAAGCAACTTGCTGCAGGGCGCGTATGGGCCCAAGACCGATTGGCACACCAGGTTCAAGCCCTGGCGGATGGCCGCCGCGCTGCTGGTCGGTCTCGTCTCGCTGGCAATGCTCGGCGAAGGCGTGCGCTACGTGTCGTTGAGCAGGGAAGACCGGACGTTGACATCGATGCTGCGGACAGCGTGTCAACGCGCTGTGCAATCAGCCGTGCTATCGAGTTGCGAGGCCGAGGTTCGGCGGGTCCTGGCATCGACCGCCAACAGCACCGGAGGTGGCTTCCTGGCGGTACTGGACGCGGTGACGCAAGCGTGGGACGAAACCGCGAGCATCGAAGCATTAAGCTATCGCAATGGAGTAATGGACCTGCGTATGACATCCGCCAGCGTTTCCGCGCTGGACGAGTTGACCCGAAAGGTGAACGGCCAGGGCGCGTTTCAGGCCTCCATCTTGTCCGCCAATCCCTCCGAGGACGGCGTGTTGGGACGCTTGCAGATCACCGGTGAACCATGATGAGAACGTGGTTCGAATCCCTGCAACCCCGCGAGCGCCTTGTCATTGCAATTGGCGGCGCATTGGCTACGTTGATCCTCGCGTGGAGTTTCGCCTGGACACCGTTGCGAAACGCGACCCTGGAGTTGGACCGAGCCGTGACCGAGAAGCAAGGGACGCTGAGCGAGGTGCGCCGGTTCGAGGCGATTGGCGCCTCCCTGCCCCGGTCCTTACCATCGTCGGAGTCTTTGGTTCTGGTAATGGACCAAACACATCGAGCACACGGTTTGGGCGGCACACTGGCCCGCAATCAACCCGATGGTGAGAACGGGATTCGCGTGAGCTTCCAGCGGGTTCCGTTCGCCCGCCTGCTGGGTTGGCTCGACGCCTTGCAACAGGGCCACGGAATATCCGTGGATTCGGCCAATATGGATTCCACGCAACAGCCCGGACTCGTCAACGCGACCCTGGTATTGCGGAGAAACTAGCGTGAAGTCTCGCCCGCATCGCGCACCGAGTCGCTACCGCGGTCGCCAATCCGCACGCGACCGGGAACTGTGAGCCATGCAGACCAGGTGGATAGGCCTGGGCGTGGCCGCCTATATCGCGTTCACCATCGCGTCCTTCCCGGCCGGCACCGCCTACCGCTGGTTTGCGCCTGACGAACTTCGTCTATCCGGGTTACAAGGTACGGTGTGGTCGGGCCGTGCCGAGTTGGGTTCCGCGGGCGAACTCGGATTCCAGGAACTCCGTTGGCAGATCCAACCCTGGTCGATCCTGCTCGCGCGGCCGGGGGCGCGGATCGAGACCGGCCTCGGCGATGGATTCCTGCAAGCCGATGTTCGCGTCGGGACCGGAGAAATCGTCCTTACGGGGCTTCGTGCCGGTTGCAGCCTTTCAGCCCTTGCGGCCGTTCTGCCCATCGTCGGTATCCGCGGTCAGATCAGCTTCGATTTGACCGAAGTCGTGCTGCAAAACGGCCGGCTGACCGCTGCCACGGGAGAGGTGCGCCTGGCCCAACTCATCGTGCCATCCCTGGTTCCCGGCAGCGTGGGCGATTCCGTTGCGCTCGGCAGCTACAACGTCTCGCTTTCCGGTACCGCTGACCTCAGGGGTGCTTTTGAGGACCGGGGCGGTCCGCTGCAGGTACGGGGGTCCGCCAGCCTCGGTGCTGACGGCAACTACGATATAAGCGGTCTGGCCCGCGCTCGCCCGGACGCGCCCATCGCCCTGGTGCGCGGTCTGGAGATATTGACTGGCGATCCGGACGAAACGGGCATGCGCGCTTTCAGCTTTACCGGCACGATCTGAACCGCAAGTGCTGTCCGAACGCGCCCACGGTCGCAGCTTTGCAAGAACTGCGGACTACGCTCGCCTGGCCTTGCGACGCAACCCGCGCATGCCGGCGATCCAACGCTCGTAGTCGGCGGCCTTGCCGCGAAAATAGTCTCCCGCCCTGGCGTGCGGCAGAATCATGATGAGCGCCCCCTCGTTGCCGACGTCCACACCGAGCGCCAGTCCGGAGAGAGGTGCTGTAACCGCCTCAGCACCGGGTCGATCCAGGTCGAGTGCCGCGATCGCCGCGGCGCCGGCGTCGTGAAACCCGCGACACAGTGCTGCGCCAATACCGCCGGCGGCACCCGTGACGGCGACGGTCCTGCCCTCAAGCTCCATCAGCACTCCCCTACCCTGAGAACCACCTTGCCCAGGGCTCGGGGAAATCCGTTAACTTCAGTTTGCTGGCGGGCCCGAGCTCCGAGCAAACCACCGCGCGCATCGCCATATTCCCCTGCCCTACACGACTTCGAACAGTGACGCAGCACCCTGGCCACCGCCGATACACATGGTGCATACGAGGTATCGCGCACCACGCCGCTTACCCTCGATCAGCGCATGGCCGACCATCCGCGCACCGGACATGCCATAGGGGTGTCCGATCGAAATGGCGCCGCCATCGACGTTCAACCTGTCGTTTGGGATGCCGAGCGTATCCCGGCAATAAAGCACCTGCACGGCGAACGCTTCGTTGAGCTCCCACAGGTCGATATCGTCCATCTTAAGGCCGTTACGCTCCAGCAGCTTCGGTACGGCGAAAACCGGTCCGATCCCCATCTCATCGGGTTCGCAGCCGGCCACCGCCGTTCCGCGGTAAATGCCCAGAGGGAGCAGGCCCTTACGCTCGGCGATACTCGCTTCCATGACCACACAAGCGGATGCGCCGTCCGATAACTGACTCGCGTTTCCGGCCGTTATGAACCCGTCTTCCCGGACTGGATTGAGCGACGACAAGCCCTCCAGACTGGTTCCGGATCGATTGCCTTCATCCTTCTCCAGAACCACGGCCTCGAAACCGATTTCCCCGGTCTCCCGATCCATCACGCCCTTGGTCGATGGCAGTGGCACGATCTCATCGTTGAACTTGCCGTTCGCCTGACCGGCCGCGGTACGCTGCTGACTTTGCAACGCATACTCGTCCTGACTGTCTCGAGTGATGCCGTAGCGATTGGCCACAACGTCAGCCGTATCGATCATGGGCATGTAGAAATGCTCGTGCGTTGCCAGCAAACGGGGGTCGGTCGCACGGTAGACATTGGCGTGCTTGTTCTGAACCAGGCTGATTGATTCGAGGCCACCGGCAACCACGACATCGACGTTGTCGCAGATAACGGTCTTTGCAGCCAGCGCTATAGCCATCATGCCGGACGAGCACTGCCGGTCAATCGTCATGCCGGCCGTGGTTACGGGCAGGCCAGCCGCAAGCGCAATCTGCCGGCCGACGTTATAGCCCTGCGTTCCCTGCGGCATGGCGCAACCCATCATGACGTCATCGACCTCGGATGGATCCAGTTCCGCGCGCTCAATCGCGTGCCGCACCGCATGCCCGCCGAGCGTCGGAGCTTCGGTGTTGTTGAAGGCGCCGCGATAAGCTTTGCCGATCGGCGTCCGCGCGGTTGAAACGATGACTGCTTCTCTCATTAAACTCTCTTCAAACTCTCTTCCCGCCAAACGATCGCGTCTGGGCCTCTGCCTGGTAAATCCCAAGGCTGACAAGCCCGGTCGCTACTACGGTTAGCATTCCCTTGAATGACACTGTATTCGTGTCTCTTGCCATTTCCCCTACCCTAATTACTCAGCCCAACCGCTGACGGCTTTGACTTCGAGAAACTCCTCCAGACCCCAAACGCCCCCTTCGCGACCGTTGCCCGATGCTTTCATGCCGCCAAACGGACTACCGGCGCCCCGCGACTGGCCATTCATCTCTACCATTCCCGAACGCAGCCGGCGCGCGACACGATTGCGTTTCGCGCCGTCTTCGCTCTGGACATAGTTGGTCAGTCCATAGGGCGTATCGTTGGCGATGCGGATGGCATCTTCTTCGGTATCAAAGGGAATGATCGCCAATACGGGCCCGAAAATTTCCTCTCGCGCAATCGTCATGTCGTTGGAGACATTGGCAAACACAGTCGGCCTGACGAAATAGCCGGAGTCGATGCCTTCCGGCAGTCCCAATCCGCCGGCAACCAAACGCGCTCCCTCATCGATCCCGGTTTGTATATAACCCTGGATCTTGTCGAATTGCCCGCGACTCACGACAGGGCCGGCGTGCCGACCTTGCCTGGAAGCCGGGCCGATCTGGTAGGTGCTTGCAACGGCCGCAACCGCCGCAACGCACTCGTCGTAGATATCGCTTTGCACCAGCATTCGCGTCGGCGCATTGCAGGACTGCCCCGTGTTATTGAAACACTGCAAAGCGCCGCGCTTCGCTGCTTTCTCATTCGCATCGCTGAAAATGATATTTGCGCCCTTGCCACCGAGTTCCAAATGCACCCGCTTGTGCGTGGCCGCGGCATTCCTGGATATTTCCGATCCGGCGCGTGTCGAACCGGTAAAGGAGATCATATCGAGATCCGGATGCCCGCTGAGCTGGGTGCCTACTCCAGGCCCGTCGCCGTTGAGCATGTTGAATACCCCCGCGGGCGTCCCTGCGTCGTGCATGACTTCAGCAAAAACCATGGCCGAAAGTGGCGCAATTTCCGACGGCTTGAGCACCATGGTGCAGCCCGCCGCCAGCGCGGGGATCACCTTGAGCGCGATCTGGTTCATCGGCCAGTTCCACGGTGTAATCAGACCGCAAACACCCACCGGCTCGTAGAGAATTCGATCGTTGGGCGCATGCGGGCCCAGCATCCGTTCGAACTCGAATCCCTGCAACGTGCGAATGAATCCCTTGATATGCCATGCGCCCGCACCCGCTTGCTGCGTCCTGGCCATATCGATCGGCGCACCCATTTCCAGACTGATGGCCTGCGCGATGTCAGCGGATCGCGCCTTGTAAACCTCGAGAATGCGCTCCAGCAGAGCGACCCGCTCCTCCCTGGAAGATGCGGACCAGTCCTCAAAGGCGGCGTTGGCTGCCGCTACGGCGGCGTCAGTGTCGGCTTGATCGCCCAGGGAAATTACGCCGACGACGTCCTCGGTGGAGGGATCGATGACGTCGAAGTCATTTGCCTGTTCCGGCAGAACCCACTGGCCACCGATATAGAACTGACGTTTGTCTAGCACATTGCTCTCCAGTAAATGTGTCTGGGCGAGTGGTTAATCATGCCCAAGTCCAGTAACCTCGCCCGGCGAGCCGGACTTGTTACGTTGTTTCATTGAGGCATCGGAAATACGACATAGGGATTCTGAAAGAACGAAGTCACCTCAAGATCGAGGCTCGTTTCGCCGTCCAGTCTGTGGACGATGCGTGAGGGGAAGTAGACATCCAGAATCGGCCAGTCTACGTAGTCGGAGTAAATCGCCTCAAGCAAAGTATCGCCCAGCACCGGATGGTCGATCGGCATCTCAACCCTTTCCGGGCGAAAATCATCGTTCAGGGTGGCAGTGACGGGCACACCGTCGACTACCACTGTCAGCGTGGTGGTTCCTCCGCCCGAAGCAACTTCAACGCTACCGGGTGTCGCAGCTTCGGCATCCACTGCCGCGCGAACAATGCCGTGCGGTGTCAGCCAGATCTGCCTCAGCCGTGCGGCGACCCGATCCATCGCAGGCGTCGCGCCAACCCCCGGTTCAGCCTCGTCCCAGGCTTGATCGTTCCGGACGACGGCAATCGCACGCTCCATTTGTCCTGCGGAATCGGTGCTTGTCATATCCCAGCGCATGGCGGGAATGAAGTAACTCATACCGACGGTGAGATCGGCGACATCGTACTGCACCCAATCGCCATCGGATTCCGGCACTCGCATTACTCCCATACCCGAGAATTGAATCGTGTTGATGGAATCCATCCTGCGTTGTACGCCTCGCAACATGCCGAGTGCCTCGGCGGCAGCCTGGATCGTCGCCGAGGCATCCTGGGCACGGGCCATGGGTATCGCGGTCAAGGCAAAAAGAAGAACTATCGGCGTTGCTCTGATTGTCATAATCACCGTTTCCTACCGGGGTTCCGTTTGATTTTCGGGCTCGTCAGACAGAGCCGTTGTGCTCTTTCATGATAAGAGAACTCGTTGCGGCAAGTCGAACCCACCCCGTTGCCAATTTAGGAGGCAGTCGCGTCGGTTGTACCGAAATTGAAAGCCCTTTCGAAGCACGCAGAATGTTCGAACGCACAATGATCGCACTGCAGTTCTGCCTGGAACCTGACCTTAATTCCGAGTTAGCATTGTGCGCTACGATCCAGGCAAACGCCGGGTACATGCCGAAAGCCATGGAGAATCGCATGAATTTGTTGTCGCGTCTTCCAGTCGTCCCATTCATTGCTGCCTGCCTGCCGGTGTACGCACAGGAACAATTGAGCGCGCTGCCCGATAGGCCAGGCAAGGAATTGGTCCAGGCGGCCTGTGTGGCGTGCCACGAAACCGACATAATCTTCAGCTCGACGGGATACACGCATGATCAGTGGCGGCATCTCATCGGCACAATGATCGACCTGCCGGAGCCGCTGGCTTCGAACGTCACGCAGTATCTCGCCGTGAGCTTTCCGGAGCGATACGACCGCCGCCCCACTCTGGTACCCGGCGACAACAAGGTGACGTTCCTCGAGTGGAGTGTGCCGACGCTCGGGCAGCGGCCCCGGGACCCGCTCATGACGCCGGATGGAATGATCTGGTGGGCGGGGATGTACGGGAGTCTCATCGGCCGGCTCGATCCGGAAACCGGGGAGATGACCGAGTGGAAGCTCGATCCTAAGGCCATGCCGCACAGCATCATCAACGATGTGGAAGGCAACATCTGGTACACCGGGAACGGCAACGGCACGGTCGGGATGCTCGATCCGGAGACGGGCGAGATCACGGTCTACCCAATGCCCGACCCTGCGGCGCTCGACCCGCACACACCTATCGTTACACGCAGCGGAGACCTCTGGTTCACGGTCCAGAACAGCAACATGATCGGCCGGCTGGTGCCGGATACCGGTGACATCCGGTTGATTGACACTCCCACCGAAGGCGCGCGCCCCTATGGTATCGACGAGGACTCAAGCGGCATGATCTGGATCGCGTACCGCGGCGCACCGAAGATTGCCCGGGTCGACCCGGATTCATGGGCAATCCAGGAGTTCGATACGCCCAATCCGGATCCGGAGTCACACCATGGGAACCAATATGTCCGGCGACTCTCGGTCGACAGCAACGATACGGTCTGGTACGTGGATTCCGGGCGCGGCTACCTCGGTCGTCTCGACCCGAAGTCCGGCGAGATCAAGGAGTGGCCGACGCCGAACGGACATCGCTCGCACCCGTACGCCATCGAGGTCGTCAACGACATCGTCTGGCTGAACGAATCGGAAATGAGACCCGACGTTCTTTTGCGATTCGACCCGGGAACCGAGCAGTTCCAGAGCTGGGCGATCCCCTCCGGCATCGGCATCATCCGCAACATGCGGGCGACGCATGACGGGAATCTGGTGATTCACCAGAGCAGCACGAATACCGTCGGCCTCGTCCTCATCGACCACGAGAGCCCGTGGATGCCGGGGTCATACCGGCCCTGATGGGTCGCGATGCCGGCCACTGGTATCCATGTTGTCAAGTCGGTAGTTTTCTCCAATTTTGATGTGCGTTTCAGGGTTCGGTTCAAGAGGCCGCTGTCGCGCGAGCTTTAATTCCGTGCCGCAATTCAGTCGCCCCGAGCAGGCGAGATTTCCGACCTACGCATGATATTTCGCATTTGGCACCCGCTTAGCAGCGGCAAAGGTATCCATGATGCTATTTGAGTTTAGCGATGTAGCAAAAAGGCTGAGAGCTGAACTGGACGCCTTCATGCAGGAGCATGTGTACCCTGTGGAGCAGCTTTACTTCGAGCACGTCGAAGCGGCCGAAAGTCGCTGGGCAAGTCCGCCGCTCATGGGGCAGTTGAAGAAAAACGCGAAGGCTGCCGGCCTGTGGAATCTGTTCATTCCCAGGGAACACCAACAGTACGGCGGCAAGGGTCTCGGCAATCTCGACTACGCCCCGCTCGCTGAGACCATGGGACGGGTTCTTTGGGCGCCGGAGGTATTCAATTGCAGCGCACCCGATACCGGGAATATGGAAGTCCTGATGAAGTACGCAACGCCCGCGCAACAAGCGAGCTGGCTCGAACCGTTGCTGACCGGAGAATGTCGGTCTGCTTTCGCCATGACAGAGCCGGCTGTCGCGTCATCCGACGCGACGAATATCGAGTGCTCGATCATCAGGGACGGCGACGAGTATGTCGTCAACGGCAGGAAATGGTTCATCACCGGCGCCATGCACGAAAACTGCCGGATCGTGATTGTCATGGGCAAGTCGGATCCGGAAGTCGCTAACCGCCATGCCCGACAATCGCAGATTCTGGTGCCCATCGATACGCCCGGAGTGACCGTGGTGCGGCGATTGCGCACGCTGGGATTCGATGACGCGCCATTTGGTCACGCCGAAGTCGAGTTCGACAACGTTCGCGTCTCCGCCGACAACATGTTGCTCGGCGAAGGTCGCGGATTCGAAATCGCCCAGGGCCGCCTGGGGCCCGGACGCGAGTATCGAGGGCTTCGGCCGCTTGCTGAAGGCGAAGAAATTTTCCGGCGGTCAGTCCAACCCCACATTCCTGCTGACCACGGACACCGGGCAGTACGTCCTGCGCAAGCAGCCGCCGGGAACCCTCTTGAAGTCCGCCCACGCGGTTGACCGCGAATACAGGGTCATTCGTGCATTGGCTCAAACAGATGTGCCCGTACCGCGCGCGATCCATCTCTGCGAAGATCGGGAATTGCTCGGGACCCTGTTCTTTGTGATGAGTTATGAGAACGGCCGGATATTGTGGAACCCGACGATGACGGCCAGGTGAGCATGCCGTAGACATACTGGATCGATGAGTGACGACAATGGACAAGAAATTTGACTGCACGGGCCGCACGGCGCTGGTGAGCGGCGCGTCAAGTGGACTGGGAGCGCATTTTGCGGGGCTGCTGGCCGAACACGGTGCGAGGGTTGTCCTGGCGGCTCGGAGGCTCGACCGCCTTGAAACGCTCGCAAAAGAGATTGAACGGAACGGCGGCGAGGCGCTGGCCGTCGCAATGGATGTCTGCAACGCAGACAGTGTCAAAGCCGCGTTCGACGTTGCCGAGGATGCATTCGGCACGGTCGACATCGTTGCAAACAACGCCGGCGTCGTCGACCAGAGAAAGGCGGTCGACATCGATGAGGACCGCTGGGATTTCGTGCTGGATACCAATCTAAAGGGCGCATGGCTGGTGGCGAGAGAATCGGGCCGCCGGATGATCGACGCCGGCGTTGGCGGCAGCATTGTCAATACTGCTTCCGTACTCGGACTACGCGTGGCCCGTGGACTCACCACCTATGCAACGTCGAAAGCGGCCCTGATTCAATTGACGCGCTCGCTCGCGCTGGAGTGGTGCCGAAAGGGCATTCGCGTGAACGCATTGTGCCCGGGCTATTTCCTGACCGAAATCAATGCGTGGTTTATCGAGTCCGACATGGGTCGCGACTACATAAGCAATACCCCGGCACAGCGAATGGGCGAGATGCACGAAATTGCAGCGCCGTTCATGCTACTCGCAAGTGAGGCGGGTTCGTTCATCAACGGTGTCGCGCTGCCGGTGGACGGCGGACACATGCTGGCTGGGCTCTAGCCTGGATATCTCACCTTCTGCTGCGGCCGCCGATCCACTTGCGGTGGCGGCCGGCGGCAAGTTTTCCCGAGCTACTGTTCGAAACCGAAATAGTTGAGTTCAAGGGTGATCCCGTTGGGGTCCTCCACAAACAATTGATAGAGGCCCATGTTCGGCACCTGACGTTCACGATAGGCGACATTGTTTTGCTTCAGCCGCTTGATCATTGCCGGTGCATCCGTCGCACGGAACGCGATGTGATCGAACGATCCGCTTCCTTCCAAAGCGTCCGGGTCGACGTCTCCGCCCAGGTACTCCAACAGACCGCTGGGATCGTCGGGGTCGACGCCGACGAGATGGACCACCGTGAGGTCGTCCACATACAGCCAGCACCCGGGAAAGGGTAAATCCGGCCGGTCACCTTCATCCATGCCGAGCACATCGATATAGAAATCCCGACTCTCCTTCAACTTCAACGTACGGATAGAGCAATGATCCAGGGTCCGAAGGGGCATGATTTACCGTCTCCACCGGTGACTTTGCATTCGGCCGATGATAGCAGTCGCCGAACGTCTGCATTTCTGTTTTATGACGCCCATCTTTCTATACGGTTTAAACGGTTGCTCATGTGCTCAGAGTCGCTCGGTGCACGGTATCGTGACAATGTACCTAGAATCATAACCTGAGGTTGGCCGGGGTAGACACCGATGACTCTTTTGCTAGCATGCCGAACGCAGCCAAGAAAACGGATGAAGGCTTTAATGGACGAGGTGTGGTGACGGTGCAAATACTCCGAACGCCGGATGACCGGTTCGACAATCTGCCCGGGTTCCCATTCGCGCCGAACTACCTTGGCGATCTGCATGGCGTGCATGGCTGTCGCGTGCACTATGTCGATGAGGGCCCGGCCGACGCCGATGTGACCTGGCTATGCCTGCACGGCGAGCCGACCTGGAGCTATCTGTACCGAAAGATGATCCCGGCTTTTGTCGAAGCCGGCCATCGGGTCGTCGCGCCGGATTTGATCGGCTTTGGGCGGTCGGACAAGCTGGACGAAGACGCGATCTATACCTTGAAGAAGCAGCCGCGTATGATGCGCCGTTTCCGGATGTTGCCTACAAGGCGGGAGACAGGCGTTTTCCGGAATTGGTTCCCGACAACCCCGATGCGCCCGGCGCCTCGCTGTCACGAGAAGCGCGAACCTGGTGGGAGAATGACTGGCAGGGGCAGAGCCTGATGGTGATCGGCGTGCAGGATCCCGTCCTGGGACCACCCGTCATGCACCTGCTGCGCCGCTCCATACGCAATTGCCCGCCGCCGATCGAGATTCCGGATGCGGGTCATTTTGTGCAAGAGTGGGGCGAACCTGTCGCGAAGGCCGCCTTGCAACATTTTCAACCTGCATAAGTCCGAACCTTGTCCCTGGAAAGCGGAAACCGATGACATACGAAACCTTGCGATTCGTTCAGTTACCTGACGGACCGACTTCATGAAGACACGAATTACGGAAATGCTGGGTATTCGGCACCCGATTATTCAGGGCGGCATGCACTATGTGGGCTTTGCCGAGTTGGCGGCTGCCGTGTCCAACGCGGGTGGACTCGGCATCATCACGGGGCTAACGCAGAAGACCCCGGCTGATCTGGCAAACGAGATTGCGAAATGCCGGGACATGACCGACAAGCCCTTCGGCGTCAATGTGACGTTTCTGCCGGTAGTCAGTGCTCGCGACTATCCGGCCATCATCAAGACCATCATCGATGGCGGCGTGAAAATCGTTGAAACCGCGGGCAACAATCCCTCTCACGTATTGCCCTACCTGAAGGATGCCGGGATCAAGGTCATTCATAAGTGCACATCGGTTCGCCATGCATTGAAGGCGCAGAAAATCGGCTGCGACGCGGCCAGTGTCGACGGTTTCGAATGCGGTGGCCATCCCGGCGAAGACGACATTCCGAACATGATTCTGCTCCCCCGCGCTGCGGACGAGCTTGAAATTCCGTTTGTCGCCTCGGGCGGACAAGCGGATGGGCGGTCGCTCGTTGCCTCGCTTGCATTGGGCGCGGAGGGCATGAACATGGGTACCCGATTCATCGCAACCAGGGAGGCCCCGGTACACGAGCACGTCAAACAGGCGATTGTCAGCGCGACCGAGCTGGACACGCGGCTGGTCATGCGTCCTTTGCGCAATACCGAACGGGTCCTGAACAATACCGCTGTTGAGCGGCTTCTTGAAACCGAAAAGCGACTCGGGGACAAGCTGAAATTCGAAGACATTTTTGACGACGTTGTGGGGGTTTATCCCCAAATTATGCTGGAAGGCGACATGGATGCCGGAGCATGGTCTTGCGGAATGGTTGCAGGCCTTATCTACGACATCCCTACTGTGAAAGAGCTCATCGACCGAATCATGGCTGAAGCCGACGTTCTGATTAACCGGCGTCTGGCCCGAATGTCGAGCTAGCCCAATCGCCCGATCGGCGACCGCAATTCTCTCATCCAAACAAGGAATGTCGGTGGACCCCATCATCAAGACATGTGAGCGGCAGCAGATGATAAAAACCATGCAATGGGGATAACCGCCCGTTCAATTAGCGCCGTCGCCATCGCACTCGTCTTTGGCCCAGGACGGGTAGCGGCCGCGACAGCTGCACCAACGACCGGCGACGACGAGCAAGAATTGGAAGAGATCGTCATCGTCGAGACGCGACTCGACAATGACATTTTCGGCATCGGCGAGGCTATCGCTACCGATTCCTTGGAACTCTCGACGAGTCAGCCCGTTGACCCCGAGCAACTTTTCCAGAGGTTACCGGGGTTCTCGGTCAGCCGCCCCGGCGGACCAGGCGGAGTTTCAGAAATCTTTCTACGCGGCGCGGAGTCGAACTTTACCGCTGTGTACGTCGACAACATTCGCCTCAATAATCCGTCCAATACGCGCGGCGGATCGTTCGATTTCTCGTTGTTGGGCATCTACGACATCGACCGCATAGACGTTGCAACCGGAACCATGTCGGCTGTCTATGGAGCGGATGCGATGGCCGGCGTAATCCGTATTCGTTCAGCCTGGGCCGACCCGGGTTCGTCGAACGTATTTCTGGAGGCTGGCACGATCGATGACTGGCGATTCGGCGCCGGCGCGTCGTTCAATCCAGGCGAAGACCTGGAGTGGAGCGTGCGCGCGTCCGCGCTGGACGGCGGCAACGAAATCGAAGGCTCATCGTTACGTCTTGACAGCTTTGGTTCCCGGCTCGCGGGTGGCTGGTCAACAGGCGGCTCCTGGGAGATCGGCGTCCGCGGCGTTCGGCGCGATCGGTCCAGTTTCCCTGAAGTCAGTGGAGGTCCGCGGTCCGCGGTACTGCGGGAACTTGAAACCGCCGATGGCGACGAGCTGGCCGTTGCGGCCACAAGCAGCTGGGCTTTATCGGAGATGTGGCAATCCGATCTGTATATAAGCAGTTTACGAACCAGGGATAACGTCGACGTTCCCGCAGTGGCGCCGGGCATGCTCGATGGACAGCCTTCATTCTCCACGATAACCCGCTACGAGCGGGCGCAGCTACTTTGGGTCAATCGCGTTGAATTGCCGGAGAACCTTCATCTCGTTACCGGCGCCGATTTCGTCGTGGAAGATGGCAGTGACGATGGCGCGGTCGATCTGGGCTTTGCCGTGGTCCCCAATTCCTACGAACTGGACCGGTCCGTATCGTCTCTTTTTGGGGAACTCGGCAAACAGTGGAACGGAGGCATCACGACAACGCTCGCCACGCGATGGGATCACGACGGCGGCGAGGGACGCTTTTCGGGCAAGTTGGGCATTGCACGAACGGTTTCCGAGAGCGGCAGCCGCATCTGGGGACGCGTCGCAAACGGCTTCAAATTGCCGAGTTTTTTTGCTTTGGGCAATCCGCTCTTCGGGAATCAGAACCTGATCGATGAAAACGTGCGCAACGCGGAGATCGGATACACGCATGTACTTTCGGGCGGGAGTGAGTTGATTCTCTCCGCCTTCAGGAGTCGCTACGAGGATCTCGTAGACTTCGACTTTGACTCGTTTACGAATGTGAACAGAGGTCGGATTGACGTCAGCGGCGTGGAAATCCGGACCAGCCTGGAACTGTCGCCGACACTACGAGTGCTGGTCGACGGTACCTGGTCAAACAGTTCGAGCCGGTCCGAAGACCTTCGCAGGCGCCCCGAGCGCATGGGCGGTGTGAGTCTGGACTGGTCTCTCCCGCGACGGTGGCGCATTAACGTGACGACTCGATATGTCGGCTCTCGCCTGATCACATCGATACCCACTGGTAACGTCAACGCGGCGGGATACACGATCGTGGGCGGGACCGCCCGCTACGAACGCTTGGCAGATCAGACATTCTGGATCGCGATCGACAATGCGTTCGATAACGACTACGAAGACGCGCCGGGGTTTCCCTCTCCTGGCGCTCGCATCAGGATCGGTACCAATCTGGCCTTCTAATCACTTACTGGAGCGGGCGCCAGTCCCTGAATGCCCGGAGCAAGGGGAAATACAGTCCCACCCTGATCGGCCGGCTGTCGACCGAGGCCAGGGCCCTGGCATAGCGATCCAGTTGCCCTCGATATCGCTTTACCTCGGAATCCAGAAACGACGATGTGGATCCTCCCTCATGGGAACTGGTCTTGAAATCAATGATCCACCGAATCCCCTTGTCATCGATGAACGTGCGGTCCAACCGCATGTTCTCCAGTCGGCCATCGTTAACCAGTGTTATCGGCAATTCCGAACGCGCCTCGCCGTGGTTGGCCAAGATCCAAAGTCCGACAGGATCGGTGAGCACAGCGTCCAATGCCTGGATCACCCGTTCCGATGCGTCGGCAAGTTCGCCGTCCTCGACGCCAAGCAACTTCAGCTCCTCCCGGAATCGGCTTGAGGCCGCGCGTACACGCTCGCCATTCCAACTCTCGGTGCTTTCCCGAGCAATGGTCTGCAGCCAACGATGCACCACCACACCCACTTGCAAAGTGGCCTGGCCTGCCCAATCGAAATGAGGTCGGCGTACCGTCCGCGACGGCGGGACCACCCGAAGTTCCGCAAGGCTCTGCGGCTCGGCAAGGCGCCTGAGCTCGGATTCGAAGGCCTCGCCCTCCCCTTTGGGCGATTGGCCAACCGCCTTCGCCGACTCGAACGCGGTCGACACTCGCGGCCATAGGCAAGCCAGAAGACTCCTTGGCGGTGGCGACGATCTGCCTGGAGCGAGCTGCCCCACCAGATGCAGGCGTTCCCTTGCCCGGGTAGCTGCAACATACAAAAGCCGCGCCCGCTCGGAGTCATCCTTGCGCCGCTCCATACCCCTTACCCACCGGGTCAGCGCATCGAATTCCGCGCTGTCTGCAAGCGCCGGGGCCAACAAGACGGATTCCTCGCCGCTGTCGTGCACTTGCTCATGCCAGCATAGCGCTTTCACGCTCTGAGCCGGCGGCTCCCGGCCCAGACCCAGAACGATGACGCTATCGAATTCCAGACCTTTCGCCCGGTGAATGGACATAATTTCGATTCCGCTTTCCCGGGGGCGGTCGGTGCTGGATGATGGATCCTGGAACAGACTCTCCAACGCCGCCGGATCGTCAAGATCGCCACAGGTAGCGATTTCGTCGAGAGTTGAAAAAAAACTCTCGGCACGTTCCAGATCCTCCGGATCCTCCACACAGGCAGGACCGCCCAGAGTCACCCAGGTGCGCTGCACCCAGTGCGCCAAGGGTTGAGCGGCGCGTGACTGAAATGCCAACTGCAGAATCTCGCGAATGGCGGCGACACGGTGGCGTCCGTCCGCGGTGAGCCCGGCGATGCGTCCGGGATCGTGCATCAATGTCCAGACCGCGCTGTCGGAATCGTCCCGGCAGAGGCTATGCAAGTCGCGCCATCGAATTCCGCACCATGGAGCCCGCAGTACCGCCAACCATGCGATACGATCCGCAAAGTGCGTCAGAGCCCGTGTAAGGCCGATAAGGTCCTGGGTGACCTGATACTGGTTCGGCGCCTCGATCTGCACGGCATGCGCCTCCAGACCCAACGCTCGAAGGTGGGACCGCAAGCCCGTCAGGTGAGCCCGGTTTTGCACGAGAATGGCCACGGAGCCTGTTGGCGACCGGGCCCTTTCCTCGGCAACAATATTTGCCACGTGCCTCGTCTCCGCTTCGGGGTCGGTCCCCCGCAAGGCGTGGACCTCGACCGTCTCGTTTCGTGACGGCGCTCTAGCTGCAACAGATGGGCTGAACCGGGCTGCACCCGCCCTGATATCGTCTGTTTGCGGAAATACGTGAGAAAACGCGCTGTTGACCCATTCGATCAACATCGGGCTGCTACGAAAATTCTGCGTCAGTACCAGCGGCTCGCAATAAGTATCACCGATGCCCCGATACTTCGCTTTCAGAAATAGCGCCATGTCGGCATTTCGAAAGCGATAGATGGATTGCATCGGATCGCCCACCAGGAACAGCGACCGGCCATCCCCCGGCTCCCAACCCGCCGTGAGCAGCTCGAGCAGCCTGATCTGTGAGCGAGACGTGTCCTGGAACTCATCCACGAGAATGTGCTGGATCCGCCGGTCCAGCGCCAGCAACAGCTCGGATGGTTGAGTGGTACTTCCCAAGGCGCGCTGGGCCGCGAAAGCCAGCTCCACAAAATCCGCCGCATCGCGTTCCGCGAACAGCACGCGCAACTCGGCTACCAGGTGTTGCAGTGTCGTGCGAAGCGCTGCCAGTTCGTCCCACCACGCGGCTCCCGGTTCGGTTGCCGGTATGGCTCTTAATTCGTGCAACGCGAGGCGCAGATCGCTCGCGTTCGCCAGCGAAGCGATCAACGCTCTCAGTTTCTCCTGTGGTTCGACAAAGCGGCGCGAAAAACCGACAACACTCAGTTGCTTGCGCCAACCACCCTGCTTATTTAACAGGAGTTCGGGCAATGCCTTCCAGGACCTGACCAGGGAAAACTCGGGAGCGGGCAGCGCCCCGAGTTCTCGCCATTCCTCGAATACCGTGCCGTATTCAGGGGCGTGTTCGGCGGCATGACGCAGCAATGGCGCAAGTTGGGCGGCGGCCTCCGCGGGCAACAAACCGGCAACATTGGCAAGATCGTCCTCGACCGAACGACGCAGGGCCCGATCGACCTCTTGGCGCAATTGGCCCTCTTCCCCCGCGAGAAGCAGGGGTAGCCACTGGTCACGGGTCGATAACATTCCCGCCAGCTTGGCGACGACCTCATCGGTACCGGTCGAGTGTTCCAGGAGGTTCTGCAATGCGGCAGCGGCCGGCGAAGAGCCCCCCAACCGCTGCATCAAACGGCGGGCGGCGAGCGCATTGTACTCGCGAGCATCCTCGACGATTCGGGCTGTCGCGACTCCGCCCGCCGACATCGGCAACCGCTGTGCGAGCCAGGAGTTCAGCGCGTCCAGCGTATCGATTTTCAAACGCCGGGGCTGATCGATCATGAACCACTTACAGTGTCTATCTCGCGCCAGCGCGCGCCGCGCCAACTCGTATGTCTCGCGCCGGTGGGGCTCTGACGGAGGTTTCTTCAGTGCGGCGTTCGCCAATGCCGCCAGTACGCGTGCGCGCATCTGTGCGGCTGCCTTGCGGGTAAAGGTGATCGCGACCACTTGCTCCGGTAACTCGACCGTCGACAGTAGCGCCAGGTAGCGCTGAATGAGTAGCTCAGTCTTGCCGGAACCCGCTGGCGACTGGACGATAAACGATTGACTGGTATCCAGTGCTCGTTTGCGCACGGGCGAATCGTTCATCCGTATCCCCACGCGTCAGGACAGTCGACGTTGCCGCGCCACCAACTCGTGAACACGGGTGAGGGGTGCAAAAGCACCACCAGCCGCCTTGAGTTGAGTCTTGAATATTCTTCCGTCCCCGTGGGCAAACTCCCTGGCGAAAAGCTCGATTCGATCGCGCCAGCAACTCAGTTGCACGGGCCAGGTACGACCGCCGGGCAAGCGGGTCGAACGCCCGGGGAACATCCCGGATGCCGTCCAAACCCCCTTGTAGCCCAGGTTGCGCGGGTGAAGTGTGGCAATGACCACGCCGCGTACATCTCCTGTAACGGCCAGTGCATAGAGGGGCAGTTGCAGGTTGCGAGGCCGCTCCTTGAGCCAGTCGCCCGGCCGACTCGAAGAGCCGGTCTTGTAGTCGATGATGGCGAGCGTCCCTCCGGGAACCAACTCGTCAATTCGGTCGATTCGGCAGATCATTTTCATTCCGCCGACGCTCGCTTCCACCGGAAACTCCACGGCCTTCACCCGAAACGCGTTACGAGCAAGTTCAAGCTCCAACAAGCCGGTCAGGGCTGACCGCAATCTCGCGGCCTCCAAGTCAACGATCGCCCGCAAGGCGTCTTCGGCAGGACCAAAAAACTTGCGAAGCGACTCCTGGACGCAGGTATCTATACGCCGCGAACGTTCGGCGACGCTCCAGGATGCGATATCAGCCTGCGCCGGCAACTCCCGAAACAGTTGTTGCGCAGACGAATGGGTGACTATGCCGCGCTGCCGAGCGCTCAGACCGGCCCTGACGGTTTCCAGTGGAGTTGCTTGCAATCGACTCTCAAGAAACGCTCGCAGCGGACAGTGCGAGTGCAAGGACAATGTGTGGGCACCGCCTCGCATTCGGCGGTTTGACACTGCGGGTACCGCATCACGGCGGATTTCCACTCGCGCGGGATGCGGGCGTGATTGCCGAACGCGCTTCGTCGGGCGCCGCACAAGGTCGGCGACGCGCACCTTGGGATACGAGACGATCAATGGACTGGGTTGCGCCGGGTAGTCGCGAATGATCCCTGGCGAACTCAACACGACGTCCGGTACGCGGTCTATCGCCCGTCGAAGCGTCACACGAGAGTGTTCCAGGGCATCGGATGGGAGGGTCAAGGGCATCCCGTGGGCCCGCTGCAGCGTTAGCGGCAGCAACGGACTTGGTTGCGGAACCCGAGGCCAAATCGCATCGGTAAGCCCGCCGATCCAAAGCGCATCGTAACCGGGCCCCACGTCTTCGGGGTCTGCCAACAGGAAGACACCCTCGAGGGGTACCGAGCCGACGCGTTGCGGCCGCGCGAGAATTCTCTCCAGCTCCGTCAGTGTGTCAGCGCACGTGAGTTCGCCGAGAATTGGGGTCAGCAGCGATAACTCGTTCAAGCCCGCCTCCCAGTCTTCCAACGCCGTTGCGTCCGCCACGCTGGCGTGCCAACCAAGGAGGCTCAACAGCCGCCGCCAGACACCCGCCCAATGGGTGGGAGTTGCCTGCCTGGATTGCGAATTCATCAGTTCCGCGCCAGAAGCGAGAACATCGGCGAGCACAGGCATCTCCGCATTGATTCGCGCCGCCAATCCGCAAGACCCGAAGGCTTCGAGAAATTCCAGTTGTGAAGCGATATGCGATCTGAGCTGAACTTCCAGGCGGCAACGTGCCTCGGCTTCACCCGTCGCGGAGACGAAAAACGGGCTGCGGAGCCAGCGACTCAGTACTTGAAAGCGCCCCCTTGACGAAAATAACTCCAATGCCGTTAGCGCAGCGCCGATAACCGGATTTTCGACCGTTGGTGGCGGATCGCCCAAATTTACGATAGGCGCGCCGCCCTCTGCACCCAGCCGGGAGCGCTCCGGATAAAGTGCATCTTCCAAAATGCGCTCGACCTCTCCGCGACGACCGTCAATCCCGGAAACGACGATGGCAATGCGCTGCCGCGGATTACGAGCAAGTTTCTCAGCCGCCCACTCGGCAGCCGCCCGCACTTCGAGCGAGGCGTCGGGAAGGTGCACGCGAACGCAACCCTGGTTGACCCGACGCGGTCGCCACGTGGCAAGTCGGTGTCCAGCCTCGCGAAGTCCTTGCGACAGACGCACCTGTGCCGGTGTCAGGGACATATCGGCCCACACAACCGCATCTCCTGGCTCGGGGGGTAGCGATCGCGCAGTGTCTCCGAGCGCGGTTTCGACATCCCCTGGATCGACCCAACCGGATTCGGCCAGAGCGGATCGATAGGCATTCTCCCAGCGGGAAAAAACCTGGCAATCTGCATCGTCCCGAAATGCCCGCAATTCCGCGCGATCGACATTCCAGTCCTGCAATCGTTGGGACGCTGCGCGCGCCAACGCCGGACCATGCCGGTACCCCAACAATCCATGGGATTCGTCGGATTCCTCGATTACCCGACGCCACAACGCGTCGGCTTGCCCCGGCGTCAGTAGTCGACGGCGTCCGTCGTCCAGGTAGCGAGTCCACAGCTCATTTGCCCACGCCCGCCGGGTTTGTACCACGGGAGTCAGCCAGGCGCTGCGCCCTTCAAGCGCACGCCGCCGGCCCAGGAATCCTTCGAATTGCCGCGCGGCGATTCCTCCAGAAACAACCACGGTCGTTGCATCGACCCGAGGATCAATCGGGGAATCTGTCATAAAATCATACTATTGATATATCTTTTTCACGCTGATTCTAAAATTGGCGGGCGGCTCGCCATCTGCCGGAGAACGTTGTCGATCCGCTGAAAGACCTCGCCCATCGTGTTTTCATCCGCAAGGGTCGTGATTCTGAAGTGATCCCGGTATCCGACATTAAAACTCGATCCGGGCGCGACCAATACATGTTGTTGCTCCAGCAGTTCCATGCAGAACGATTCGTCGTCGAAGCCAGGAAAGTGCCGGGTGTCGACACCGATAAAGGCATACATGGAGCCGTCCGGCGGTACCAATGAGAGGAACTCACTGCTTTCAACCGCGTTGACGACGGCTTGGCGAGATTGGTAGAGGCGACCGCCGGGGGAACATAGCTTGCGAATGCTCTGAAATCCACCCAAGGCCGTTTGCACCGCCCACTGCCCCGGGACGTTGCTGCACAGACGCAATGCCGCGAGAAGATCCATGGCATTGAGCAACTCTGTGGATCGACCCAGGGCGCCGCTGAAGGCGACCCAGCCGACACGGTATCCGCAGGCTCTATATACCTTTGAAAGTCCGCTGAACGTCGCGCACAGGGTGTTGGAGCACAATGTCGCCATGGGGATGAACTCTGCATCTCCGTAGATCATCTGGTCATAGATTTCATCCGTCAGGACCAGCAGATCGTGTTCTTCCGCCAGCTTGGCCAGACCAGTCAGGCATTCCCGGTTATAGACGGCGCCGGTGGGATTATTGGGGTTGATGATGACGATGGCCAGTGTATCCGGCGTGATCAAGTCCCGCACGGCATCAACATCGGGCAGGAAACCATTCTCCTCGGGACAAGGGTAGTAGACGGCCTTGCCGCCGTTCAGAACGGTTGCCGCGGTCCACAGTGGATAATCAGGACTGGGAATCAGCACCTCATCCCCTGGGTTGAGTAATGCCCGTAGCGTGAGATCGATAAGTTCACTTACGCCATTGCCGATAAACACTTCCTCGGACGTCGTATTCATGACGCCTCGGCTTTGTTGCCGCATGACGACGGCTTCCCGGGCCGGGAAGATGCCCTTTTGCCCGCAATAGGCTTCGCTGGAACCCAGGTTTTCGATCATGGCGAGACGCATGGTTTCCGGCGTGCGGAATCCAAAGTTGCCCGGATTGCCGATATTCAGGGAAAGTACTTCATATCCCTGGCGCTCCAAATCCACGGCCCGCCGTGCGAGGCGGCCGCGGATTTCGTAACGAACGGACTTGAGTGCCCGGCTGGGCTTTATGTCGGAAGAATGCAGCACTTCTGGATCCCGATAGCGTAACACCGGTGTGCTTTAACACATTGGGCGCAAAACGCCAACCTCGTCACCCGTAGCGACGGGCCGGCTGGAATCACGGATCCACTCGCTCCACGAGCCCAGGTACACGCGTCCCTCGCCTAAACCGGCCGCGTCCAGAGCCAGTAGCAGCAGACATGCTGTCACGCCCGATCCGCACATGGCGATGAGCCCCCGGGGATGAGCCACCAAATGCTGCATATCCCTGGCCAATAGCTCGGCCGGGCGCAACCGCCCGTCAGCCTGCAGCACGGCGGAGAACGGAAAGTTGACGGCGCCGGGCACGTGGCCGGCGACGGGGTCTATCGGCTCGGCAACGCCCTGATACCGTTCCGGCGATCTGGCGTCCGCGAGGACGGCGCCTTGAGCCAATTCGTAGGGAATGCGTTCCGTACGCACGACCGAATCGTGCTGTACGTCGCCGACGGCATATGTCTGCACGCAAACCTGGGGGCAGGCTCGTTCCAGGGGCAGCCCAGCGGCCACCCAACCCTGAATACCACCGTCCAGAACAACTGCCGAATCGTGCCCCAACCACCGCAGCATCCACCAAAGCCGTGCCGCAATGGCGTTCGAGGAGTCGTCGTAGACGACCACATTGGTGGAGTTGGATATGCCCCATCCGCCCAGGGATGCGGCGAATACGCCTACGTCAGGCAGCGGGTGGCGGCCGTCGGTGGCGTCGGGCGCGGCGGCCAAATCATCATCGAGGTGGGCGTAGCGCGCGCCTGGAAGGTGATCTTGCAAATAGGCGGCCTTGCCTGCGGCAGGATCTGTGAGATCGAACCGGCAGTCCACAACCACCCAGTCGGAATCTTCAAGCTTTTCCGCCAGATCCTCTGGCGAGATCAGTGGCGATTTCAAACTCGAATCAGCCGAGTTGCTCCAGGGCCGTTTCCGCGGAACTGATGCCGAACTCGCCGGGCGGCTCAACGTTTAGCCGGCTGACCACGCCGTCATCGACAACCATGGAAAATCGCTGGCCGCGGGTTCCAAGCCCAAGTCCGGACAGATCCCATTCCAAGCCCAAGGCGGCAATGTAGGCGCCGTTACCGTCGGCAAGCATTAACACGTCGTCACCGGTTTTGCCCGATTGTCCCCAGGCATCCATGACAAATACGTCGTTGACCGCGACACACGCGATGGTATCGACACCCTTGGCCTTGAGCGCTGCGGCGCCGTCCACGTACCCGGGCAGATGTTTGACGCTACAGGTTGGCGTAAACGCCCCTGGAACGCAGAAGAGTACGACTTTCTTGCCCTTGAAAAGGGCTTCGGCGGTAACGGCTTCCGGCCCATTCTCGCCCATTCGAGTGAGCGTACCTTCCGGTACGGTGTCGCCTACGCTGATCGCCATGATTCAATAACTCCTGTTCAATAGTGAACCGCCCGCGAGCAACGCGGGCGGTAGTGCAAGATTATTCAGCGGAACCGAGAGACGTCGAAGTCGCTATTTTGCTCCAAACGGCAATTGCCTCGGCAAATTGCCGCCAAGCCGGCCGATTCGGTTAACGGGCCAAGGCTGCCGCCAACTCCCGGTCCCTGGTCTCTTCGGAGTTTACGTACTGCCTCCAGCTACGCGCGTTACCCCGGCTGCGCTCGTCCTCAGCGGCTTCCTCAAATGCTGTGCGAGCGGCGCTGTATTCCTTGAGTTCAAACAGGCACGCGCCGAGGATCATGTAGGCCTGGTCTTCACGGCGCAGGTCGCCCTTGCGGATCCCGTCCCTCGCCGCCTCCGCGCACTGCTCCCACTCATAGAGATTCTGATAGGACTGCGCCAGGCTGATGTCCAACGTGCCGTCCTCGGCTAACCCCGCGGCTCTGGTCAGTGCCGGAACCGCCTTCAGGTCTTCTTGAGCAAGTTGCCAGGACTGAGCCAACAGGCGCCAATTACGCTCGTTGGACTCAACAAGTCCTTCGTCGAGAGCCGCCTCGATAATTGTTGCAGCCTTGATCGGCACATCCGCCTGGAGCAGCAATTGCGCCATTTGGATGAGTTCATTCCCTCGGGTCAGCCACCCCGCCTCATGGGCCACTTCGTAGAGGCCCAATTGGGCGCCATCGTCGCCTTCCTGCCCATACATCGCCGATAGCTGCACGAAATATTCTCGTTTGGGCCAAATCTCGATCATGGTACGCAGGACGTCGATGACGCTTTCATAGTCCTCGAGTTCGTAGTGGAATACGTTGAGCAATCGATACCAGTTTTCTTGAGGGGCACGCCCCAATTCACTGTTGATTCCGATGGCGGTCAGCACCGGCTCGATGCCTTCCTGGAATCGTTGCAGGGAGTAGAAAAGCTGCGCCCTCAGAACGTAGGGTTCTGCCCCCGGATCCGCTGAGATGCCGAACCACCGATCCAGCATGGCCAGGGAATCGTCGTATCGCTCCTGCTGAAAGTAGAGCTGGCACAGCGTGTACATCGTGGTGGTTTCCATGCCCAGCGGCAATTCAGGCTGTTCCAGGACCATCTCGTAGGCCCGAATCGCCTCCCTGTAGTTGTCCTGGCCAAAGTATATGAATGCATAGAAGTTCCACATCTGCGCGGTCTCATAGCTGTTGAGGTCGTCCATCTCGCGCACCTGGCCCAGGCGCTGCTGGGCGCACTCGATGTCATCCACCTCCGCGCACTCCTGGGCTTCCGACAGGCGCGTGTACACCCGCTCCCGCATGGCGGGGGTCCTGCGGGTCTCGGCGTTCGCCCGACTCTCTTCCCGCGACCCTTGCATGCCGCCCATCCCTTGGGAAAAGGCGTCAGGAGCCGCCAGGACCGACGCTAAAACAATCGCCACAACGGGCAGCAATACTGGATTGTTCCCTCGCATTGGGTAAGCCCTCCGCTATTGAGTAATCTCAAAGGAAATCTTGTTCTGAACCCCGGGCACCTCGACGGCAACCCCATCGATTACGCGCGGCTTGTACTTGAACTTGTACGCAGCTTCCACGGCCGCACGTTCGAACAGGCTGCTGGTGGATTCGACCACGAAAACATCCTTTGTGGCGCCCGTTTGAGTGACGGTAAACTCGACGATGACATAGCCTTCGAGTCCACGGGAAAGCGCCCTGGAGGGGTAGACAGGCGCGACCTTGACGATGGGTAAATACTCCCCGTCGCTGACGCCGAAACCCACGCCCATAACGTTGAGATTAACCTGGGTACTCGGAGCCGTTACGGAAACGCTCATCGAGTTATCGAATTGGTTGGACGTCTGGGGTTCCGGCATTTCCGGCGGAACTTCAGGCTCCGGTGGCTTCTCTGGCTTTTCCTTCTTTGTTTCCACCACCTCGTTGCGCTCCACGCGCACGAATTCATTCAGCCTGATGCGCTCGGAGTCGGTCATCGCATTTTCGCCAGTGGCGATCAACAACTGCATGATGAACAAGAGACCGAACGTAACGGCGCCGCCGACAGAAACCGCGGCAATGTATCGGGCAATCATGATTTCTCCTCCACTGTATATTCCGTAATTCTAACCCCGGCCTACTGTCATTGGCGGAACCGCGCAAACATCCCCGCGAGCTTCCGCCAGTTCACTACGGCACCACCGCGGCCAGGGTAACGTCATCGATACCTACTTCCTTGGCGACATCCATCGCGGCGAGGACGAATTCGTTATGTGCTTCGTTGTCTGCCTGAATCACCACTCCACCTTCCGGAGTTTCTCTGTGCATGCGCTCAATGATCGGCTTGAGTCCGGCTAAATCCACATTGCGCTGGTCAATCCAGAATTCGTTGTTCGGGCTGATAGCTATAAAGATCGAACCACCATCCGGAATCTCCGCAGTGACGGCTTGCGGCCGGTTCACCTGGATTCCCGGTTCCTTGACGAAGACGGCCGTGACGATGAAAAAGATCAGCATGATGAACACCACGTCCAGCATGGGCGTCAGATTGATTTCAGCCTCTTCCTCGGCCATGTGCTCGGAAACCGAATCGCGCATCGCTTACAGCTCCTTATAGATTGATTGGATTTCCCGCGCGGTCATTGGGCCGCCGCGATGGAAATATCATAAACATCGGCTTGGCGAGATGCATCCATAACCGTCACCAGCGTCTCGGCCCGGGAGGAACTCGCCACCTGCACCACAACGGGTCTGTCCGGGTTCTCCGCATGGAGTCGCTGAATGTTCGGACGTACCGCCCGAGGGTCGACAATGCGGTTATCGATCCAGATGTCGTCGGTTTCGTCGATGATCACCAGAATGGCGCCTTCTTCGTCCTGCGTCACCTGAGGCTGATCCTGGTCCGGCCGGTTGGTGTCCAGGCCGCTCTCGCGCAAAAAGCTGGCCGTGACGATGAAAAAGATCAGCATGATGAACACTACGTCCAGCATGGGCGTGAGGTTAATCTCGTTTTCTTCGTTCTCCAGCTTTATGTTCGTGATGTGTTTTCTCAATGCCCCACCTCAATTATTTCGCCCGTGTCTGGACTATACCTTACCTTTCTAGGTATGCGCAACATCCCTTGCGCTAGTGGTCCATGGTCATCCCGTCTTCCAGAAACTGAACGCTTCGCTTTGCCGTACGCGAGAGTACGGTGACGAGAAATACACCCGAAAGCGCCCCGACCATCCCGGCCATCGTCGGGATCGTGGCCTGCGAGACACCCGAAGCCATGGAGCGCGGGTTGCCGGTTCCGGAAATCGCCATAACCTCGAACACCGCAATCATTCCCGTCACTGTCCCGAGCAGGCCCAGCAGCGGACACAGGGCCACAAGCGTCTGGATCATGGGAAGCCCCGTATTGGCGGCCTCGGTCACCTTGGATATCATCGCGGTGCGTATCTGGTGAGCGTTCCAGGACTTGCGTTCCTTGCGACTCTCCCAAGCGTCAACGGCTTCCTTTGTGAGCCCCTTGAGACCGGTCCGAAAGTAGATTAGCCGTTCCAGAATCAGGATCCACATGACCAGGATCACAACCCCGATCATCCGCAAAACCGGTCCTCCCAACTCCAGAAAGCCCCGGATGGCTTCGAAGGCGTCAACCAGTGACTGCATCAATTGCTCCCACTCCGACGAATCGCCACGCCGACCGCGAGCCGAAATCGGTCAGCGCAGCGTATCGCCCGTCTTAACTCCACTTCAACCCGCTCTTTCGGACTGCTCGGCGACGATACCGGCGCTCTGCTCCTGCAGAATCTGGATGATCCCGCGGCTGCGGCCGCTGACCACGGTATGCAACAACACGGTCGGGACGGCTACGTACAGCCCCAATTGCGTGGTTACCAGGGCCTGCGAGATACCGCCGGCCATGCGTGTCGGGTCACCGGTACCGAACAGCGTGATCGCCTGGAAGGTATTGATCATACCCGTGACGGTCCCAAGCAGACCCAACAACGGTGCGACAACCGAGATCACCTTGATGATAAGGATTCCTCGCTGCAACGGAGGAACCTCCTTGAGAATCGCCTCGCCCAGTTTCAACTCCAGCGTCTCGGTATCCACTTCCCTGTTGCTGTCGTAGGCCTGCAACACACGTCCCAGTGCATTCTTGTCGCTCACGGTCTCACTCTTGAGCTGGGCTTTCACCTTTCTGCCGGCGATGCCGAGGCTGATCAGGCGCTCCAGAGACAGCAGCACACCGAACACGCCCAACGTAATAATGATGTAACCGACAATTCCGCCTTGCTGAATCCGCTCCTGGAAGTTGGGCTCTCGAACCAGCAGACTGAGAATCTGTCCAGACGTGGGATCGAGACCAAAACGCACGAAATCACTATCGGGTCCGGCATCCAGGATCGCCGAAGTGCTTCCGGTGAACCGCCCTTGCTCCGGCTGACGCTGAAGCTCGGCCACTGAATTGGTGTCTGCGTTGCGGGTCAGGTAGCGGCCATCGGCCACGATGTTGAATGGGCCCACGCGCACAATATCTTCGGAGAGAATGTCCCCGTTGGCCGCAATCACCTGAAAATTGGGCAGACGCTTGATCTTGCCCAGTTCCGTGGCTTCGCGCTGCAACTCGAACCAAAGCCGCTCAATTTCCTCGATGGATGCCAGCTGACTGCTGGACCCCATTTTTGCCGCCAGATCGGTGAGGAATTGCGAGCGCTCCGGATACTCAATATTCGTAAGCGAGGCCTCGAACAGCCCGCGAGCATCGCCAGCCACCTGTTGGAGCACACCGAACAACTCGCGCAAGGAACCCAATCGGACGTTGAGCTGTTCGGTCACATCGGCGATCAACAACTCGTTGGATTCGAACGTCGTCTCCAATTGCCCACTACGGACCTCTTCGGAAGCCTTTTCGGCTTGCGCCTGGTTCAGAAGTTGCTGCTGGTTCGCCTGGTTTCGCTCGAATTCCTGAACTCGCGCTTCCTCGTCGGCGTTGTCCCGAGCCCTGCCTTCCGCAACAAGTTCGAGAAGTTCATCCAGGCTTCGTACGTCGGCGTCCTGGGCATGCAGAGGCGCCCCGAAAGTGACTGCGAGCGCCACCGCGGGCGCCAATATTTTGTAGATTTTCATTAGCCTTCCTCTGGAGGGGCCATGGGCAGCAACAGCAGCGTCGGCGCCAATTGATTCAGCGCCAGCCTGATTCCCTGGCGGATCGAGTTCCGGTATTCGTTACCAACCGGAACCCACTGTTGCGCTCGCTGGTCCCAGGCGCCGGATTGGGCGCCATCGGGTGTCTGATAGATCAACGCAATGCGACCGATTTGCAGCACATCCACTTCCCGCGTGACACCGTCTAACTCCAGCTCATCCGTATAAGTGGAGATCGTTCGCGCGTAGTCGTTTTCGATTTGCCAGGCTTCCATCACCACGCGGAATTTCTCCGCGGCCGTTACGTCCGCACGTTCCAGAAGATCCCTGTTGTTGGCCACACGATCGGTACGTTCCTCAAGCAGAAACGGCACGTCAAGATCGACAAACCGTTCGAGACCGTCAACCATCCGAGTCAGCAAGGGAAGAATTTGCCGCTCAATGACCTGCACCTGATCGATGGAGGTTCTGAGGTTGGAAAGCTCGGTCTCCTGGTCGGCAATTTGCCGATCGAGCAAGGTGTTATAAACCCGCAAGCCTTCCACCTCTTTCAAGACCGCCCTGAACTCTTCAGCCAGCGTTCTGGTCTCGCCCACGATTTCGTCGATCTCGTCCTGCGTTGCCTGTGCCTGCTGAACTCGGATCGCCTCGGCCTCGATTAGCCGGTCCACTCCCTGGCCGATGGCCAATTCGGCGCTGAAGGCCACGCCCAGCGCGCCGAACAGCAACACCGCGTTACGTTTCGCTAACATGCCCACTCCTCAATACCCTCAATTCCCATTGATCGAATCATTCGATTTGTTGACGACCCGTCCGCCCTGTTCCCGTCCTGTACTCAGGCGGTTCAGCCCCTGCAATCACCGCGGAACACAGACTCGCCCCAACCGCCTCTACAGGCGCCGGGCGAAATCCTGGTGTAAGTCACTTTCCCCTATTCGATATTATTCCGCAATAGTCCCGCAGTTTCCTCGCTCGGGCTAAGCCAGCTGTAATCCATATTCCCACGATTCGTCCGCTTTCAGGAATGGACTTTCGCTGAGTGCCCGGGCCCGAAGGATAGCGTAAAAGTGCAGTTTGTTGCTACACAAGTTGCGACGAATTATCCAGGGGCCGGATTCACCTCCCATCGCTCGATGCCAGTACCCTCGATAGTATGGATGGCGGTTCGCGGCAAGCTTTCTGGAATACCGCGCCGAATTGACAACCTGGCGCCATTACCGGATGATGCGCCAGTTATCTATCGCAATTTGACTGAGATGAGCGACAATCGCCGAATCCTGCTCCCTGTAGTGCTCCTCCGTGGCCGCGGGTGCGGGCGTTTGGTGTAACGAAAGAAACCCATACAAGCCCCGCACCCGAAAGGCTGCGGGGTTTTTTTTAGCTCCCGGGATACCCAGGGAAACTTGAGAGGTCGATGCAATGGAATTGTTTGTGGAATCGGACGCCCGTCCGGAGGCGCTCGGCGGAGAGCGCATCGCGGTTCTGGGTTATGGCAGCCAGGGCCGTGCCCACGCCTTGAACCTTCGCGATTCGGGTTATGAGGTAGCGGTTGGGCTGCGTCCGGATGGAAAAACCTGGGCCAAGGCGGAAAATGATGGCTTCGCCGTGCAAACGTTTGAGCAAGCAACCGAGGGGGCCGGACTGATTGCATTTCTCACGCCGGACATGGTCCAGGCCGAGATTTATGCGCGTGTCTTGCCGAACATCCGAACGCGAGCCACCGTCCTGTTCGCCCACGGCTTCAATATCCACTACGCTCGAATAACGCCTCGCGAGGACCTGGATGTGGTCCTCATCGCGCCGAAGGGACCCGGTGACCTTGTGCGGCGGCAATACGAAGCAGGCCGCGGAGTTCCTTGCCTGATGGCGGTGCACCAGGACGTCACCGGTAACGCCGAAGAAAGGGCCCTGGCCTACGCCAACGGGTTGGGCGGAACACGGGGAGGCGTGCTGCGGACTACCTTTGCCGAAGAGACCGAAACCGATCTCTTCGGAGAACAGGCAGTGCTTTGCGGTGGGCTTTCGGAATTGATCGTCCGCGGATTCGAGACGCTCGTAGAGGCGGGTTACCAGCCCGAAGTCGCCTATTTCGAGTGCATGCACGAAGTCAAGCTCATCGTCGACCTACTGCACGAGGGTGGGCTTGCCAAGATGCACGAATTCGTGAGCGAAACCGCCAAGTACGGCGACCTGACCAGCGGACCGAAAGTGGTGGACGATCACACGCATGAAAAAATGCGCGAAGTGCTCAAGGAGATCCAGGACGGTACCTTTGCCAAGAATTGGGTATCGGAATACGAATCCGGACTACCGGAGTACACGCGGCTCCTGCAGCAGGATTTGGACAGCAGGATCGAAACCGTGGGCGCCCAGCTGCGCGGGCGCATGGCCTGGTTACGGGAGTGACATTGACGAGGACGGAAGCAGGTGAACGCCATGGATGACAAGCGCGTCGTAATTTTCGACACGACATTGAGAGACGGTGAGCAAGCCCCTGGCTGCAGCATGACGCTCAATGAAAAGCTCCGCGTCGCCAACGCGTTGCGCGATTTGCGGGTCGACGTCATCGAAGCCGGTTTTCCCGCTGCTTCGCCAGGCGATTTCGAAGCGGTCCGCACCATCGCCAGAACCATCGAAGGCCCCACGATATGCGGACTCGCCCGCTGTAACCCGCAGGACATCCAGCGGGTTTGGGATGCCGTGAAGGATGCGGGTAGCCCTCGCATTCACGTTTTCGTGGCGACCAGCCGGATACACCGCGAACACAAGCTGCAGATGGCCAAGGCGGAGATTTTGAGAAGCGCGGTGGAATCCGTGGCAATGGCCCGCGAGCGTTGCGACAACGTCGAGTTCTCTCCGGAGGACGCTTCACGCACGGAATTGGAGTATCTGGCCGAAGTCGTTGAAGCCGTTATTGCCGCCGGAGCCTCCACGGTGAATATCCCCGACACGGTCGGTTATGCGGTGCCGGGCGAATTCGCCGAGGTCTTCGCATACCTGATCGAGAACGTTCGCGGAATCGACAACGTTCGCCTGAGCGCGCACTGCCATGACGACCTGGGCATGGCGGTCGCCAACAGCCTCGCCGCGGTGCGCGCCGGCGCGCGCCAGGTCGAATGTACGATCAATGGCATCGGCGAACGGGCCGGCAATTGTTCGCTCGAAGAAATCGTCATGGCGATCAATACGCGCGCAAGCTATTTTGGCGTGAATACGGGCGTGGATACGCGCCGCCTCTACCCGACGAGCCGTATCGTCTCCAATATCACCGGGATGCACACGCCACGAAACAAGGCCGTGGTCGGCGAGAATGCCTTTGCCCACGAGGCCGGAATCCATCAGCATGGCATGCTGCGCCACCGGACAACGTACGAAATCATGCGGCCGGAAGATGTCGGGCTGCCCCGCTCCAACCTGGTGCTGGGGAAACACAGCGGCCGACACGCCTTTCGGGACCGTGTGGAGCAGTTGGGCTTTCACCTGGATGACATCGAATTGAACCGTTGCTTCGAGGAGTTCAAGCGCCTGGCGGACCGTAAGAAGCACATGTACGACCGTGACATCGAAGCGATCATCATGAATGTCGACGTGGGCAAGGCCGGTCCGTGGGTAATAGATGAGCTCCACATTACAGCGGGGACGGGGACGGTTGCCGCGGCAGCCCTGAAGCTCTCCCACAACGACGATGGCCGACGGATACGTCAGGGAGCCGAGGGCGACGGGCCCGTGGCAGCGGCGTTTCGCGCCCTGGAATCCGCTACCGGCGTACAATTGGAGTTGAAAAACTTCGAAGTGCATGGCGTCACCATGGGCGACGATGCGCAGGGTGAGGCCACGGTGACCGTCGAATATAATGGGCAAAGTTTTCGCGGCCATGCCGTCAGCACCGATATAGTCGAGTCGGCGGCGTTTGCGTACCTGGAGGTAATCAATCGTATTCTCCGCCGCCGGGGTGTAGCCGACGGCAGTCCACGCAAGGCCATCGGCTTCGGTCAGCCTTAACCCGAAGAGGGAACTCGCACCATGACTATGCAGCCGAGCAAATACATCTGGCAGGACGGCAGGATGGTACGTTGGGACGACGCCAAGGTTCACGTACTGACCCATGCCCTGCACTATGGCTCGTCGGTTTTCGAGGGTATCCGGGTATACCCGGGCGCCGACGGGCCGGTCGGGCTCAGGCTGAGTGACCATATCGGACGAATGTTCGATTCGGCGAAGATCTACTACCTTGAAATTCCCTACCAGGCCGATGAGTTGGTGGCGGCGTGCAAGGAGGTGGTCATCCGCAATGGCCTGTTCAATGGCGCCTACATTCGACCGGTAGCATTTCGAGGCTATGGCGAAATGGGCGTGGCGGGCGATCCCGATGCTCCAGCCCAATGCGCCATTGCCGCGTGGGAGTGGGGATCCTATCTTGGTGAGGATGGCGTCAACAGTGGAGTCGACGTCTGCATCTCGTCTTGGCAGCGGGTGGGCCCGAACACCTTGCCCACGATGGCGAAGGCTGGAGGCAACTACCTGTCGAGCCTTCTCGTGACCCTTGAGGCCAGACGCCTGGGATTCGCAGAGGGAATCGCTCTTAACAGTGAAGGCTATGTCAGCGAGGGCGCTGGCGAAAACCTGTTCCTGGTTAGCAAGGGGGCTCTATATACGCCGCCGCTGTCGGCTTCGATCCTGGGCGGACTAACCAGGGATATGGTGATCGAACTTGCCCGGACCGCCGGTCTTGGTGTCGTTGAGCAGAATATCCCCAGGGAGATGCTGTACCTCGCTGACGAGTTGTTT
This sequence comes from Candidatus Rariloculaceae bacterium, assembly GCA_965237785.1. Taxonomy (GTDB): domain Bacteria; phylum Pseudomonadota; class Gammaproteobacteria; order Steroidobacterales; family Rariloculaceae; genus UBA6522. The sequence continues at coordinate 1,086,401 of OZ250159.1, read as the reverse complement.
CTGACTGGAACCGCGGCGGAAATCACCCCGGTCAGGTCAGTGGATCGGATCACGGTCGGAAACGGTCGCAGAGGTCCGATCACGGAGCAACTCCAGCAGCGGTTTTTCGGGTTGTTCGACGGTTCCACCGCGGACGAGTGGGGATGGCTTGAACCCGTCAACGAGAACGCCACGATGATCGACCACCCCGTGGCCGTGTGATGCGGCCGCGCCCGCAATTCCGCACCGGATGGATTCCGCACTACGCACCGTCGTCCAATCAGCCGCGGAACCGTATTTGATATTTTGGAGTAAGTATGTCCGCCAACTCATTGTTTGACAAAGTATGGGATCAACACGTCGTCGTGCCGGAAACGGCGGATTCTCCTGCGGTTCTATACGTCGATCTGCATCTTCTCCATGAGGTGACCAGCCCTCAGGCCTTTAACGTGCTCCGCGAGGCCGGGCTTGCCGTGCGCAGTCCGGACCGGACATTGGCTACCATGGACCATTCGACGCCAACGGTGTCCGTGGGTTCATTGCAGGAACTCAGGGTGGTCAGCGAGCCGGAAGCATTCCAGCAGATCGTCCAAATGGAGCGTAACTGTGAGGACTTCGGACTGGAATTGCGCGGCCTCGACAGCGACGAACGCGGTATCGTGCATGTCATCGGACCGGAACTCGGCGCGACGCAACCTGGCAAGACCATCGTTTGCGGCGACTCCCATACGAGTACTCATGGCGCACTCGGCGCTCTGGCCTTCGGCATCGGCACCACCGAGGTCGGGCACGTTCTGGCGACCCAATGCCTTCTGCAGCGCAAGCCCAAGACGTTCGCGATCAATCTCCACGGCGAACTGCAGACCGGCGTCACCGCCAAGGACATCATTCTGGCCATCATCGGGCAGATCGGTGTGGACGGTGGAACGGGCCATGCCGTCGAATACCGGGGCTCAGCGGTGTCACGGTTGTCTATCGAGGAGCGCATGACGATTTGCAATATGGCCATCGAAGGCGGCGCTCGAACCGGAATGTTCGCCCCGGACAATGCCACCTATGAATATCTGGAGGGCCGGCCGTTGGCTCCCAAGGGAGCGGCCTGGGACGAGGCGCTACGCCGCTGGCAGTCCCTGCCCAGTGACAACGACGCCACGTTTGACAAGGAAACCTCCATCGATGTCGCATCGCTCAAACCCATGATCACCTTTGGTACCAACCCAGGAATGGTTATTCCGGTGGACGCACCCATTCCCTCACCCGTGGACGCGGACCCAGGCTTTGCAAAAGCACTGGACTACATGGAACTTGAGCCTGGGCGTCCGTTGGCGGGCACCCCGGTGGACGTGGTATTCATCGGCAGTTGCACCAACTCCCGGTTGAGCGACCTGCAAGCTGCCGCCGGGGTGATGGCCGGCCGGAAGGTGCCCGAAGGCGTGAGAGTTCTCGTCGTACCGGGTTCCGCCCAGGTCAAGCGAGAGGCAGAGGCCCTGGGTCTTCCCGAAGTGTTCAAGGCAGCCGGCGCGCAATGGCGCGAACCGGGCTGCTCGATGTGTCTGGCGATGAATGGCGATATCGTGCCGGCCGGCAAGCTTGCCGTGAGCACCAGCAACCGCAACTTTGAAGGCCGTCAGGGCAAGGGGGCTCGAACCGTGTTGGCCAGCCCACTGACCGCGGCTGCTTCCGCGGTCAGTGGTATGATCAGCGACCCCCGGCCACTGCTCGGCTAGCCCAATGAATCCGATCAAGCAGATCAGTTCCCGTACGGTCGTTTTGCCCTTGGTCGACATTGACACCGACCAGATCATTCCCGCGCGTTACCTGCGAACCACGGTGCGCGAAGGACTCGGCGAGCACCTGTTTACCGACTGGCGCTTCACAAGCGACGGGGCAGTAAACGAAGATTTCGTATTGAACCGGCCCGAAACCCGAGGCGCGCAGATTCTTGTCGCCGGGCGCAACTTCGGCTGCGGCTCCTCGAGAGAGCACGCGCCGTGGGCACTCCTGGACTACGGTTTTCGTGCGGTGATCAGTACCGAGATTGCCGATATCTTCCGGAACAATTCCCTGAAAAACGGCCTCCTGCCAGTCATCGTCCCAACCGAAATTCACGGCTGGCTGTTGGATCATCCCGGGGCCGAACTCACCTTGGACGTGGCAGCGCGGTCGCTGACACTTCCGGACGGGCGTGTCGTGGACTTTCCGTTGGAGAATTTTTCTCGTTACTGCCTCCTGGACGGCGTCGATGAGCTCGGCTTCCTGCTGAAACATCAAGAAGCGATCACGCAATTCGAACACCGCGCCGCCGGTTGATGGTCACCGTCGTCACGCTCCCCGGGGACGGAATAGGCCCCGAGGTTACCGCGCAGGCTACCCGCGTTCTCGAGGCGGCATCGGAAAAGCTCAAGCTTGGAATCCGCATTCAGGAGGCCCTCATCGGCGGCGCCGCGCTCGACCGGACGGGCGCTCCCCTGCCCGACGAGACACTCAACCACTGTCAGTCCGCCGATGCGATTCTGCTCGGCGCCGTGGGGGGCGAGCGATGGGCGGAAGTCGAGGTGCAACTGCGGCCCGAGCAGGGCCTCCTCGGGCTTCGCAAGGCTCTCGGCCTGTATGCCAACCTTCGCCCCGTAACCGTGGAACCGGTCCTGGCCGATGCGTCACCGCTGCGGGCCGACAGAATTCAGGACGTGGACGTTCTGATGGTACGCGAACTGACTGGTGGCATCTATTTCGGCACTCGCGGCCGAACCGCCACGACGGCGTTCGACACCTGCGAATACTCGGTATCCGAAATTCGCCGGATCGCGCGGCTGGCCGGGAGACTGGCCCGGAGACGGCGGCGCAAGGTTACCTCCGTGGACAAAGCCAACGTGCTGGACACGTCACGGCTTTGGCGTGAGACGGTGAACAGCGTCTTTGCAACCGAGTTTCCAGAAGTCGAATTGGAGCACGTTTACGTCGACGCCGCGGCGATGTACCTGTTGAGTCGCCCAGCCGATTTTGACGTATTGCTGACAGACAATATGTTCGGCGACATTCTCAGCGACGAGGCGTCGATGATTGCGGGTTCGCTGGGACTACTGCCATCGGCTTCAATTGGCGAAGACGGTCCGGGGCTATACGAACCCATCCATGGCTCCGCTCCGGACATTGCCGGCAAGGGCATTGCCAACCCGTGCGGCGCAATTCTCAGCACCGCCATGTTGCTGCGACATTCCCTGGCGCGGGAAGACGCCGCAACGGCCGTCGAAACCGCGGTGAGCGAGACCTTCCGCGCGGGATTGCGAACCGCGGACCTGGTCGCTGACGCGCACGGTCGGCGGGTCGATACGGATGCCTTCGGGGATGCCGTGCTCGCGCGCTTGAAATTCTGAGCCTTATTCTTTCGCCATCGATTCCGTACACCACGGACGCACGATGGAGAAGGCATATGCAGGATGAAGACATTGCCCGGCGGCTTTGGGACGTATCGGAGGAATTGACTCGGGACTACCTGGGCTGACTTCGGCGCGCAGAGTATATTCGCATTCAGTCACGACCGGTAACCACGCATGGCATTTTATTTTAATGTATTATCCGATTAATACATTAATCAATTAATTCATTATGAAGACGCACCGAAAAATGAATTCGAGACAGGCAGCCCGTGCGGAGACGGGTCTCTACCGTGCAATCCTGGCGTTGCGCACCGAACGGGAATGTCAGAAGTTTTTTTCCGATCTCTGTACACCCGCCGAATTGGAAGCCCTGGTCGATCGCTGGGCAGTCGTCGCCCACTTGGCGGAAGGCCTGCCCTACCGCAAGATCCATGATCTGACCGGTGTCTCGGTCACAACCATCAGCCGCGTTGCCCGTTTCCTTTCGGCCGGCAACGACGGCTATCGAACCGTATTGAATCGGCTGCGTCCTCTCTGAATTGCGATAACCGCATCGGCGGGGCCGCTCCATCGTCCACCCCCCGCGAAACCTTCGGGGCGAAACGCTCGGCAGGAAAACAAATTATGGAACAACCACGGATCAAGATTGCCGTGCAGAAATCGGGCCGGCTGACGGATCATTCCATGGAGTTGCTGACGCGCTGTGGTTTGAGCTATTCCCGAGGCCGAGACCAACTGATTTGTTACGGTGAGAATATGCCGGTGGATGTGCTCCTGGTGCGCGACGATGACATTCCCGGGTTGGTACAGGAAGGAGTCTGCGATCTTGGCATCGTCGGCATGAACGTACTCGAGGAGTCTCGCCTGGAAATGCTGGATCAGGGGATGACCGAATTGTTCAAACAGGTCAGCCAACTCGACTTCGGCCATTGCCGGCTTTCCCTCGGTGTACCGGACGGCGACGATTACGATGGTCCGCAGTCGCTGGCCAACAAACGGATTGCCACCAGTTACCCCCGCATCGTTGGCGAATACCTGGCACGGCATGGGGTGAGCGGGACCGTGGTGACGTTTTCCGGCGCCGTGGAACTCGCGCCGCGCCTCGGGAAAGCGGATCTGATCTGCGACCTCGTATCCAGCGGAGCCACGCTCAAAGCGCACAATCTGTATGAAGCCGACACGATCCTGGAGAGTCGCGTGGTGATCATTCAAACCCCCGTCCAGGTTCCCCCCGAAAAAGCCAGATGGTTTCAGCGCCTGCTGCAACGCGTGGAAGGCGTGCTCCAGGTCCGCGAAAGCAAGTACATCATGCTTCACGCACCCCGGCGTGCATTGCCCGCGGTCCGGAGCTTGCTTCCCGGCAGCGAAGCTCCCACGATCATTCCGTTGGAGGGTTGCAATGATAAGGTGGCTGTCCACGCCGTCTGCCGGGAGAATATCTTCTGGGAGACACTGGAGGACCTGAAGGAAGCCGGCGCCAGCGCCATCCTTGTCATCCCGGTCGAAAAGATGCTCGTCTGAAATCCCATGCAACGATACGTCTGGCAAAATCTGAGCCCTTCGGAACGGGACACCCTGCTGCGCCGTCCCGCGTTGGCGGCCGATGATCGCCTGCACGGCAAAGTCGCAGACATCCTGGTGCGGGTCCGAGATGGGGGCGACAAGGCGCTGCGGGAAATTACCAGGGATCTTGACAACGTGAATCTCGCGAATCTTCTGGTTTCTCAAAGCGAATTCGACGATGCGCACGCCTCACTCCATCGTTCCGAGCGGTCGGCGATCCGCTTGGCGGCGGCCAATATCGCACGATTCCACCGGGCCCAACTGCCCCAACCTCTGTCAGTAGAAACGACGCCTGGGGTTGTTTGCGAACGGGTCACGCGCCCGATCGCAAGCGTCGGACTCTATGTCCCAGCCGGAAGTGCTCCCCTACCCTCCACGGCGCTGATGCTGGGCGTGCCGTCGCACCTGGCAGGCTGTCCGACACGAGTACTTTGCAGCCCGCCACGGCCCGGCGGCAGTGTTGATGCAGCCGTGCTCTATGCGGCGCGTATCTGCGGTATTTCCACCGTGTTTCGGATTGGCGGCGCACAAGCCATCGCGGCGATGGCGTACGGCACGGAAACGGTGCCGCGGGTCGACAAGATTTTCGGCCCTGGCAGCACTTGGGTGACGGCAGCCAAGGAGCAGGTCGCGGCCGACCCCCAAGGCGCCGCCCGGGATTTGCCGGCGGGCCCATCCGAGGTGCTCGTTATCGCCGACGACGAAGCTGACCCGACCTTTGTGGCCGCTGACCTGCTATCCCAGGCGGAGCACGGAGTGGATTCCCAGGTCATCCTGCTGACCCCGAGCGAACAGCTCCTCGACCGCGTGCTTGCGGCGATCGAAACGCAGGTACGTCGCCTCAGTCGGCGCGAGATCATTCGCGAATCGTTGGCCCATTCCAGAGCGATACTCGTCGATGACCTGGCCACCGCGTTGCAGGTTTCGAACGAGTACGCGCCTGAACACTTGATTCTACAAATCGAGCGGCCGCGGGAACGTCTCGATGAGGTGGTCGCCGCGGGTTCCGTATTTCTGGGGCCCTGGGCTCCAGAGTCGGTGGGAGATTATTGCAGTGGCGCCAACCATATACTGCCTACCTACGGTTTCGCGAGATCCCATTCCGGCCTCGGAGTGGCAGACTTCCTTCGATCCATGACCGTGCAGAGCCTGACACCGGACGGACTGCGCAGCATAGGCCCCATTGCCGAACGCCTGGCCGCGCTCGAGGGCCTGGATGCTCATGGACAGGCAGTCCGCGAACGGCTTGCGGTATTGACATGAACACGGCTGTCAACAAGGACATCCTGGATCTGGCCCGCCCGGAGCTGCGGTCGCTGATTCCCTATACGCCCGGCCGTTTCGAGCCGGGCAGCGTGCGCTTGAACGCCAACGAATCGCCCTACCGGGCGCCGGGAGACGAAACCGCACGTGGCCTTAACCGCTACCCTCCGCCACGGCCCGAGGCACTGCGCAAACGACTCGCGGCGCATTATGGCGTAGCCCATGACGAAATCCTGGTTACCCGGGGAAGCAGTGAGGCTATCGACGTATTGATTCGCGCGTTCTGTTCAGCGCGCCGGGACGCCGTCATAGTCTGTCCACCTACCTTTGACATGTATCGGCTTTACGCCGGTATCCAGGGTGCAAGCCTGATCGAGGTACCGTTGCTGCGCGACGACGATCCACTGCGGGATTTCAGGCTGGACGCCCGCGGAGTCGTCTCGGCGCTGAACGAAAACACCAAGCTCGTCTTCATTTGTTCGCCGAACAATCCCACCGGCCAGTCCATGAACATTGAAGCTGTGGAGGCCATCTGCAGGGCGGCCCGCGGACGGGCACTGGTGGTTCTCGACGAAGCCTACGTGGAGTTTTCGGTCGCTTCCGACTTCGAGTCGTTGAGACGACGGTACGACGTGGTTCGACTGCGCACGCTTTCAAAGTTCGTCTCTCTGGCCGGCGTACGCTGCGGCGCGCTCATCGCCGCCCCTCGTCTGATCGAATTTTTGGGCAACGTGCTGCCCCCCTACACGTTTCCGACGCCCTCCATCGAACTCGTATTGAAAGCACTCTCAACCGATTCGCTGGGAATTTCCAGCGAACGGATCAAGTTGCTGCGCAACGAACGGGAACGGCTCGCAAACGCGCTCGCAAGCGTATCCGAGGTCAACAAGGTCTGGCCCAGCGACGGCAATTTCCTGCTGATCGAAGCCCGCGACGCGAGTGCATTTACCGAAACCGCGCGACGCGCCGGTATTTTGGTCCGCACGTTTGCAGATCACACCGGTTTGCAACGCTGCATTCGAATCACTGTTGGCCGCCCGGAACACAACGACTTACTGTTGAAATCGGTCTCGGCGCAACGCCTCCAACCTTCCGGGCAGGTTACCGTCGATGCGTAAGGTACTGTTTCTCGACCGGGACGGCACGCTTGTGGTAGAGCCCGAGGACAAGCAGGTGGACGCCGTAGACAAGGTGCGGCTAATGCCCGACGTCATCCCGGCGCTGCTGCGAGCCAAGGCAGCGGGCTACGAATTCGTGCTCGTCAGTAATCAGGACGGTATGGGTACACCGAGTTTTCCACAACGTGACTTTGAATCAACTCAAGATTTCATTCGTAACGTATTCTTTTCACAAGGGATAAAATTCTCAGACGAATTCTACTGCCCACATTTTCCGGAGGACGGTTGCGAATGCCGAAAACCGCAGGCCGGGCTACTCAAGGCATATCTGGCCGCCACTGATTTGGACCGGGCCCACTCGGCGGTGGTTGGCGACCGGGATACGGATTTGCAACTCGCAACCAATCTCGGCTTGAGGGGCTTCAAGGTGAAAGCCGGCGGCCCCGATCACGAAGGTTGGGACCAGGTTATACATGAGCTGTTGGACGATCCCCGCCGGGCTCGAATCGAGCGGCGCACAAAGGAAACCTCAATCGAGGTCTCTGTAGACCTGGACATGGAAGGCGATGCGGATGTTCGCACGGGCATCGGCTTCTTCGATCACATGCTCGAACAACTTGGCAAACACGGCGGCTTCAAGTTGCGGATTCGATGCGATGGAGATCTTGACGTCGACGAGCACCACACCGTCGAGGATGTTGCGCTCACGCTGGGAGAGGCGCTCAGGCAAGCGCTGGGAGACAAGCGTGGGATTCACCGCTACGGCTTCGTACTACCTATGGATGAGGCCCAGGCACGTATCTCCCTTGACCTGGGCGGGCGGCCCTATGCCGTGTTTCGAGGTACGTTCCCCCGGGAAACGGTCGGGCAACTTCCCACCGAACTGGTACCTCACTTTTTCCGCTCGTTGGCAGAAAAACTCGGCGCTGCGATTCACATCGACGTGCGTGGTGAGAACGCCCATCACATGGTGGAGGCCTGTTTCAAGGGTGTTGCCAGAAGCCTGAGGCAAGCCTGCCAACGCGATGGCCGTACGCTGCCGTCGACCAAGGGAGTATTGTGATGCCCTCCCCGGTCATAATCGCCAGTGGTGGCGCCAACCTTGCATCGCTGCGGTTTGCCTTGCACCGGCTGGGTTGCGACGTGCCTGTCAGCGAAGATCCGGGAACCATCGCCGCCGCGAGCCATGTAATCCTCCCTGGCGTCGGCGCGGCCCGCGACGCCATGCATCGGCTACGTGCCGCCGAGCTTGTGGACGTCATCCGCGGGCTTGATCAACCGGTTCTCGGCATCTGCCTCGGCTTGCAGTTGCTCTACACAGGCTCAGACGAAGGCGATGCCGAGTGTCTCGGTGTGATACCCGGACACGCTCGCCGCTTCCCGCGGAGCGCCCGTCTTCCGGTCCCGCAAATGGGCTGGAATGAGGTTCGCCAGGTCGCCGAGTCGCCCTTGCTGAACGGACTGGCAAACGGCTATGCGTACTTCATCCATAGCTACGCGCTCCCCCAAAGCTCATACACGTGCGGAGTCGCCGACTACGGGGGCATCTTCTCCGCGATCGTCCAGCAGGACAATTTCTTTGCCACGCAGTTTCACCCGGAGCGATCGTCCAGTTTTGGTGCGGCTATTTTGTCCAATTTTTTGAAGATTTGAGTGCACATGGAACTGCTACCCGCCATTGATATTCGTAGCGGCCGCTGCGTACGACTGCTGAAAGGCGACTTTCAACAAGAGACGCGCTACTCGGTGGACCCCGTGGAATTGGCGCAACGTTACGCCGATTTGGGTGCGACGTGGCTTCACGTGGTGGATCTGGACGGCGCTGCCCGGGGAACACCGATAAACCTGGACCTCGTTGCGACCCTGGCGAGGACCACGGACCTGAAGATCCAGCTTGGTGGCGGTATTCGGTCCCGGGACGACCTGGACCGTGCCCTGCAAGTGGCTGACCGGGTTGTGGTCGGGAGTCTTGCGATTGAGGCACCAAAGCTGGTGTCCGGTTGGCTGCGAGAGTTGGGCGCTTCGCGTCTAACGCTGGCACTCGATGTGCGGATGGACGAAAACGACATACCCTATGTCGCGACCCACGGCTGGACGCAGGACTCCGCGCGGACACTCTGGGATGCCCTGACCTTCTATTCCGAATGCGATGCGCGCCACGTGCTGTGTACCGACGTGGAGCGAGATGGCGCGCTGCAAGGACCCAACCTCAGACTCTACGGCACCTGCTCGAGACGCTTCGCCGATATGGAATTTCAAGCTTCCGGCGGCGTCCGCGACAGCCATGATCTCAGCGATTTGGCGGCAATCGGCGTGGCTTATGCGATTTCCGGGAAGGCGCTTCTGGAAGGCAGACTCTCGGAACGGGAGATACGGTCGTTCTTGCCAAACGGATAATTCCCTGTCTGGACGTCAGGGACGGCCTGGTCGTCAAAGGCGTGCAGTTTCGCGACCATCGGGTGATGGGCGATATCATCGAGCTGGCATCCCGCTACCGGGATGAAGGGGCGGATGAGCTCGTTTTCTATGACATCACGGCCAGCCCGGATGGACGCACGGTTGACCGCCACTGGGTGAACAGGGTCGCGGCCGTGCTGGATATTCCGTTCTGCGTGGCCGGCGGAATCCGCGATCTCGCCGATGCCGAAACGGTACTGAACCTGGGAGCGGACAAAATCTCGATCAACTCACCGGCGCTGGAAAATCCGGCCCTGATCGACACGCTCGCCCGACGTTTCGGTTCACAATGTGTCGTTGTCGGGGTCGACAGTCTGGCGCGTCAATCCAGCCGGGAAACCACCGGCGCCGCCGCAACCGCTGCAACGACACCGGTCGACTATGCGGTATACCAGTACACGGGCGATCCAAATCGCAGCCGAACCAGTGGGCGCCGCACGCTGGAATGGATTGTCGAAGCTCAGTCACGCGGCGCCGGCGAGATCGTATTGAACTGCATGAACCAGGATGGCGTCCGGCAAGGATACGACGTCGAGCAACTCGCCCGGGTTCGCGCAATCTGCCAGGTACCCCTGATCGCCTCGGGTGGAGCCGGAACAATGCCCCACTTCAAGGAAGTATTCGAGCGGGCGAATGTCGACGGCGCCCTGGCTGCGAGTGTTTTTCATACCGCGGCCATCGCGATCCCCGCGTTGAAGAATTACCTGATCGACGCCGCAATCCCCATGCGGCCACCGGAAAAGGAGTGACCCGTGGGCGGAATCAACTTTTTGACCGTATTGGAAGACGTAATTCAGGATCGGCTGGAGCGTCCGCGGCCCAACAGCTACACGGCTCGCCTGGCAGCCGGCGGTGAACTCAGCGTAGCCAAGAAACTCGGCGAGGAGGCCACTGAGGTCGCACTTGCCGCCGTGGCTGAATCCCCTTCTCGCCTGACATCAGAGGCGGCCGACCTACTCTACCATCTGCTGGTATTGCTCCGGCTCCGAGGGCTATCGCTGGAAACGGTTGTCGCCGAACTGCATGACCGCCACCATCCCGATTCCTGACACGATATCGGGGCTAGATCAGGACCTCGTCGGCAGGCTCTCTCAGGTTGTAGCGAGAACTCATAACGCTCCCGTACGCGCCGGCGTTGGCGATCAGGAGGACGTCTCCTTCGCGAGTGCGCGGCAAGAGCCGATCCGACCCCAGCCGGTCGCCTGTTTCGCAGACCGGACCCACAATGTTGACGAGATCTTTCGCCGGCTCGCCCCACCGCGATAGATTCACGATTTCGTGGTAGGCGCCGTAGAGCGCCGGCCGCAGCAGCGAGTTCATTCCGGTGCTGACGCCCACGTAGCAGACGTCGCCCTTGCCCTTGATTTGGGTTACCAGCGAGACCAATGCGCCCGCCCTCGCGACGATGAACCGCCCGGGTTCCAGCCACAGCTCCAGTTCGGGCGCCCGATTCCTGACGCGTCCAATAGCTGTGTCCAGTTCAGCCATGTCCAACGGGCTCTCACCGGGCTTCTCAGGGATACCCAGGCCGCCTCCCAGGTCGGCGTACCTGGCATCGGGAAAAAGTGTCAGAAGCCCGGCCAGGCGTTCACCGGTTTGCTCCCAGTTGCGAGGATTGAGAATGCCACTGCCGGTATGGGCATGAAGACCGACGACGCGCGCGCCGGCACCCCGGACGAGCCTCGCAAGCTCTTCCATTTCGAACAACGGAATTCCGAATTTTGAGTGCACCCCGGCGGTGCGGACATGCTCGTGGTGTCCCCGCCCCACGCCCGGGTCCACGCGAACAAAGACGTCCCTGTTTCGAAATAACTCCGGCCAATGCCGGATCGGGTGCAGATTGTCCAGAGTGACCCAAACACCCCGTTCAAGCCCCCATTCATACTCATCCCTTGGAGCAAAATTCGGGGTGAAGAGAATACGCTTGGGATCGATGCCGGGGAGTTCATCGAATACGCGGCGAATCTCGCCCGGGGAAACACACTCGAAATTCCCTCCGTGCCGATCGACGACCTCAAGAATCTTCGGATGGGAATTGGCCTTCATCGCATAAAAAATCTTGTCGACGGAAGCCAGGGAGTTAAGCGCCGACAGCGCCTCGGCCACACTCTTCAGGTGGTAGACGTAGGCGGAACCTCGCTCACGGGCGACGTCGACGAGCTGGTTCCGTTGCCGCACCCACCAGGGAGTCTCGCCCGTGACGATCGAGGGCCCTGTTGCCCGCAGCTGTTCCCAGGTCGGACCAAATACGCCGCCCTCGCGAAACCGGGTGACCAACAGCGCGTGAAGCCGCTTCAACAGACGGAATGCATGTTCGCCATCGACGACAAACGTCAGGTTCAAATCGTTGGCCGCTTGGGTCAGCAAGTGAACCTTCTGTTCCTCAAACGCTTCCATGACCGGGCTGAGTTCGTGGAGGATGGTCCGGATGCGCCGCCCGACGAGCGTGATCGCCGCACAGTCGCGTATCACGCTGACTCGGCAGATACGCCTGAGACTGTCCGCGACGGCGTCAATTGCGGATGAATCGGCAAAATTGGCGACCGGATCGATTGAGACGGTCACATTGCTCTCCGACGTGGAGATCAGGTCCACCGACAGTCCGTGCTCGCGAAAACACTCGAAAGCATCGGCCAGGAAGCCTACCTGGCGCCACATCTCCATGGATTCCAGGGAAAACAGCGTAATGCCCTGGCGCCGGGAGATTGCCTTGAGTTGTGGCGTGTCGTCCCCCAACGCATTCGAAACAACCGTTCCTTCCCACTGAGGATGGCTGGTGATCTTGAGAAACAGCGGGATGCCGCAGCGGCGCACGGGCGAAATGCTGCGGGGGTGCAGCAAACCGCCGCCCGCGGAGGCGATCTCCTGAGCTTCGCTGTAGTGCAACTCCCGAAGCAATCGCGCCGTGGGGACGGCTTTCGGATCCGCACTGAAGAAGCCGGGCACGTCGCTCCAGATCTCCAGCCGGCGAGCCTGCAGGCGCGCGGCCAGGTAGGCAGCCGACGTATCGGAGCCGCCGCGCCCCAGAAGCACGGTATCGCCCCGCGAGTTGCTCGCGATGAAACCCTGCGTGATGATGAACCCATCCACGCGGGCGAGTTCCCCCTGCAATCGTTCATCGGCACGATGGTCGCACGTGGCCGACAGGAATCGCGCCCGTTCGGATAGATTCCGGCGCTCGCTGCTCTGCAGCAACGTCCGCGCGTCCCACCATCGAGCCGGCAACCCCTGAGACGTCAGGTAGTGCGCTCCAAGTGTCGTTGCGGCCAGCTCACCGGTTGCCATCACCCGTGCATCGACGCCCGGGCTTACCTCCCGAAGCAACCGCACGCCATCGATCAGTTGCCGCAGCGTCCGAAAGTGTGGATTCAACAGTTTCGGCTCCAAACCCAGATTTTCGGCAAGCTCGGCGTGCGTGGCGCGGATAGTCTCGAGCAGGTCCGTAACTTCTCCAGTGACCGCAGCGTCGAGGAGCATCTCCAGCGCATCGGAAACGCCCGCCAGCGCCGAATGCACAACTACCGGAGTAACTCCTTCCGAGATCCTGGCTTCAATCAGCTTGGCGATTCGCGCCCAGTTCTCGGCAGTTGAGACGCTGCGCCCTCCGAACTTCATTACGACGAAGGGGGAATCGGGAAAGGGGGATTCAACCGATTCAAAGGCATGACTGCCGTAAACGTTGTCGTTCATATCGCGCTCCGCGCAAAAGAAAACCCGCTGGGAAGATCCTCAGCGGGTTTTCCTGGTGACGGTCTTTAGTATTCGGCTAGACCATCGGTACAACCAACCCGCTGACGGCGAATTTGCGATTCGCCGTCATTTCGGTGGTCATGCCCTTACCGATAGTTACCATGGCGCGCAACATATAGGCAATGCGCGCGCAGGTCAAGGCGGCCCGGCGCCGGTCATGGGCTCGCCCGCGTCAAGAGCGAGGCAGTGGAATATCGAAATGGCGCAGCGTGCCTGCCACGGTCGGGCGGCGCAGCAAGATGCGGTCGTCGGTCAGCAGGTACGTGAAGACGTAGCCTATGCCCAGCATCAGGATGCCGATCAGGAAGCAGTAGGTGACCGCCCTGTCCGGATACTGGTCCTTCAGGTCGCCAACGTACATTGGCCCGATGATGCCGGCGGCAGCCAATCGATGACCGCCTGGTAACCACCCCTACCGTCCACCGCTGCTCGCATGCTGCCAGTGTCGAACTATCGCAGACCTCATTATTTCCGAATTCGTGACCTGCTACCAGTTAGTGCGAACACCGTTGGCAGACTAGCCCGCATCGGTCACCGCGCCCAGGGATGCCGAACTGACCAATTTTGCGTATTTCGCCAACAAGCCGCGAGTCGCATTGGGCGGTGGCGGTTTCCAATCGCGCAGACGCCGCCCAAGGTCGTGCGCGGATATCTCCAGATCGAGGGTCTTCGCCTGGGCGTCGATGGTGATCCGATCACCGTCGCGCACGGCGGCAAGCGGCCCGCCCACGGCCGCTTCCGGCGCCACATGCCCCACGACGAACCCATGACTGCCCCCGGAGAATCGACCGTCGGTGATCAACGCCACCTTGTCGCCGAGCCCCTTGCCGATGATTGCGCCGGTCGGGCTGAGCATTTCCCGCATCCCGGGCCCACCCTTGGGTCCCTCGTAGCGAATCACCACCACCTCGCCAGCCTGGACGACGCCGTCCAATATCGCGCGCAGTGCATCTTCCTCGAATTGGAACACTCTCGCCGGACCGCTGAAGCGGGTCCCTTCCTTGCCGCTGATCTTGGCGACGGCGCCCTCGGGCGCCAGGTTTCCGTACAGAATCGCCAGGTGACTGTCTTTCTTGATGGGATCCGACAACGGTCGCACGATGGTCTGGCCATCCGGATACGGGCCAACCTCAGCGAGGTTCTCCGCCAGCGACCGGCCGGTCACCGTCAGGCATTCACCATGCAGAAGCCCGGCATCGAGAAGCGCCTTCATCAACGGCTGGATACCGCCGATGCGAATCAACTCAGACATCAGGTACCGGCCGCTCGGGCGCAAGTCCGCCAACACCGGTACCCGCTCGCCGATTCGGGTAAAGTCCTCCAACGTCAGTTCCACCTGCGCATCGTGAGCCACGGCCAGAAGATGCAGTACCGCGTTGGTCGATCCGCCCAGGGCGATCACCGTCGCGATGGCGTTCTCGAACGCTTCCTTGCTGAGAATATCCGAGGGCGTAATGCCCCGCTCCAGCAGGTGCATCACGGCCCTCCCCGCCTGCTCGCAGTCGCTGCGCTTGGCTTGAGAAACGGCTTCCTGGGCAGAACTGTTGGCAAGACTCATGCCGAGGGCTTCAATTGCCGACGCCATCGTATTGGCCGTGTACATGCCCGCGCACGAACCCGGGCCCGGGATCGCGGTGGATTCCACCTCGTGCAGTTCCGCTTCGCTGATGCGGCCGGCCGCGACCCCGCCCACGGCCTCGAATACCGAGATCACGTCACGATGCATGGGTCCGGGTTGGATGGTGCCCCCGTAGACGAAGATCGAGGGACGATTCAAGCGCGCCAGTGCCATAACGCATCCGGGCATGTTCTTGTCGCATCCGCCGATCGCGATGAGACCGTCGAAGCCTTCCGCAGCCGCTACCGCCTCAATCGAATCGGCGATTATTTCCCGCGATACGAGAGAGTAGCGCATCCCCGGCGTCCCCATGGAGATACCGTCGGACACCGTAATCGTGTTGAAAATCACGCTTTTCCCGCCGGCGCCATCGGCGCCTGTACCGGCGATTTCCGCCAGACCGTCGATATGCATGTTGCACGGCGTCACCATGCTCCAGGTCGAGGCGATCCCTACCTGCGGCTTTGAGAAATCCTCGTCCTGAAAGCCGACCGCGCGCAACATGGCGCGACTCGGCGCCTGCTCCAATCCGTCTACGACCGTACGAGAATACTTTCTGGGATCGACTGTACCTCGCCCATTCGCCGAATCTGCTGCCATACCTGCTTCTCTGCCAGCGTGGATTTGAGTTTGAGTGGTCGGGGCGACTGGATTTGAACCAGCGACCTCTTGCGCCCCATGCAAGTGCGCTACCAAGCTGCGCCACACCCCGACCGGACTTGTAAGTTTAGCGAATTTTGGGCTCGCGACAAACGCGCACGTGATTTAAAGGCTAGCGGCGGAGCAACCGCAGCACGTCCTCCAGTTCCGTACGTACTTGTCGAATGATCTGCTGGCTTTGGCTCAGATCCGATCGCGCTTCATCGCCGGTCAGTTTTTGCCGCGCACCGCCGATGGTAAACCCCTCGGAGTAGAGCAGGCTACGGATCTGACGGATGATGATCACGTCCTGGCGCTGATAGTAGCGCCTGTTCCCGCGCCGCTTGACGGGTTTGAGCTGCGGAAACTCCTGCTCCCAATAGCGCAGGACATGCGGCTTGACCGCACATAGCTCGCTGACCTCGCCGATCGTGAAGTAGCGTTTCCCCGGAATCGGCGGTAAGTCCGAATTATCCCCGGGTTCCAGCATATACCTCGACTCTCGCTTTCAACTTCTGCCCGGGGTGAAACGTGACCACCCGCCGTGCCGTGATCGGGATTTCCTCGCCGGTCTTGGGATTGCGTCCGGGGCGTTGGCTCTTGTCCCGCAGATCGAAATTGCCGAACCCGGAAAGTTTGACTTGCTCGCCGCTCGCCAGCGAGGCCCGCAAGTCTTCAAAGAACGTATCTACCAACTCCCGCGATTCGCGTTTATTGAGACCGAGTTCATTGAATAACGACTCGGCCATTTTTGCCTTGGTCAATGACGCCATGGATTGCTGCCTATATCCTGATCGTTGCCCCGAGTTCGTGCTCTAGCCGCTGCATCGCAGTTGCCACGACCCTGTCCGCGTCCGCGTCAGTAAGCGTGCGTGATCTGTCCTGTAAAATCAAGCCTAAAGCGACACTTTTTAGTCCTGAATCTATTCCCTTGCCACGGTAAATATCGAATACAGTCGCGCTTTGCAGCAGGTCTTCCGTCGCTTTGCGGACGCATCCCAAAATTTCGTCGGCGGTGGTTTTCTCGTTAAGTACAACCGCTATATCCCGCCGCAACGACGGGAACTTCGAGTAGTGCCGGAACCGGGGGATCAGCGCGCGAATTGCCGGACCCAATTGCATGGAAAACAATATCGCCGGCAGCTTCAATTCCAGACGCTTTTGCAACTGTGGATGCAGAACGCCCAACCAGCCGATTGCCTCGTTCCCCAACATCAGTCGCGCGCTTTGTCCACCGGCGAGCGCGGGGTGGTCCGCTGCCTCAAACCGAGCTTCCCCGCCGCGACCCGTCAACCCGAGAATGGCCTCGACGTCAGTCTTTACGTCAAAGAAGTCGACATCCCGGCTCGCACCCTCCCAGTGCTCGGAAAGATGGGGGCCTGTTGCCAAACCCGCAACAACCCGGCTCTCACGTACGGAACGCCCGGCGTGCGAAAATTGCGTTCCGATCTCGAACAACCGTGCCCGTGACCGCTGCCGACTCAAGTTCTGCCGAGCCGTTGCAAGCAACCCGGGCCATAGGGAGCGGCGCATCACGCCCATCTCCCGCGACAGCGGGTTCGCGAGTCGAACGAGTTTGGCGCCGGGGTTCACGGCGTTGGCCAAATCTTCGTCCACAAAGCCGTAGGTGACGATTTCGGCGTATTCCCGCGCGCAAAGCGCATCGGCGATACGTTCCTCGTCAAGGCGCGATTCCATCGAGGTGCCAAGGTGCCGAGGGCTCCTTTCGGAAACAACGGGAATCTTGTCGAAGCCGACCATCCGGCCGACCTCTTCCACCAGATCCTCCTCGATGCTCAAGTCGAAGCGAAACGGAGGTGGAACCACGCGCCACCCGTTTTCGCCAGGCGTCACACCCATGTGCAGGAGGCGGAGGTTGGCCTCCACTTCATCGGGTTGCAACGACGTGCCCAGAATTGCATTCAACCGATCCAACCGCAGGCTGATGGGGTCTCGCGCGGGTAACCCGGCGGGCACGACCTCTTCGACAATCGGGCCGGGGTCCCCACCCGTAATCTCCAGGAGCAGCGATGTCGCACGCTCGATCGCACGGCGTTGCTGCACAGGGTCGACACCGCGCTCAAACCTCACCGATGCATCGGTGTGAAGCGTCAATTGGCGGGCGCGTCCCCTGATCGCGGGCGGGGAAAAATAGGCCGCTTCGAGAAAGACGTCCCGCGTTGAGTCGCTCACCGCCGTGCCCTGCCCGCCCATGATGCCGGCCAGCCCGATGGCGCCCGAATCGTCGGCGATCACCAGTACACGGGGATCAAGAGTGACTTGATTGCCGTCAAGCAGAGTCAATCGTTCCCCCGCCGTGGCAAAGCGAACCGAAATTCGCTGGTCAAGCTTTTGGAGATCGTATCCGTGGAGAGGTTGTCCGAGTTCCAACATGACGTAGTTGGTGACATCGACGACCGGGTGCAGCGCGCGAAGCCCGGCCCGCCGCAGCCGCGCCTCCAGCCAGGATGAGGAACGGCAATCAGGGGCAATATTGCGAATGACGCGGCCAACAAACCGCGGACACGCGTCCTCGGCGCCAAGCGCCACCGGGAAGACGTCGTCGACGGTTGCCGGAACCGGCGCCACGGCGGGTGTTTCCATGCGAGTGCCTGTCAACGCGGCCACTTCCCGGGCGATGCCTAGAATGCTGAAGCAATCGCCGCGATTCGGGGTCAAGTCCAGGTCGAGAACAATTTCATCATCCGCCGCGGTCCCACTTGCGGCTGCCGCGACCGATTGCACGGAATCGACTTCCAGGCCGCCGATAGTAAGTTGCTCAGCGATCCGCTCCGGGTCCAGATCTTGATGCAGCATTTCGCAGAGCCATTTGAGTTCGATACGCATGACTCGGCTCTCTAGCGGAACTGCTCGATGAAACGCAAATCGTTTTCAAAGAATAACCGTAGATCGTCGACGCCATAGCGGAGCATCGCCAAACGCTCTACACCCATGCCGAAAGCGTATCCGGTGAACTGTTCGGCGTCGATGTCGACGTTGCGCAGAACGTTCGGATGCACCATGCCGCAGCCCAGAATCTCAAGCCAACGGCCCGACGCGGACCGAATATCCACCTCCGCGGACGGCTCCGTGAAGGGGAAATACGACGGCCGAAAGCGCAGTTCAACCTCGCGTTCGAAAAAATTCGTTACGAACTCATACAAGACCGATTTCAGGTTGGCGAAACTGATGCCCCGGTCGACCGCAAGTCCTTCAACCTGGGTGAACATCGGGGTATGAGTGCTGTCGGAGTCGCGGCGGTAAACCCGCCCCGGAACAATGATCCTGATCGGTGCGCCCATCGCCTGCATTGCTCGAATCTGGACCGGCGACGTGTGCGTACGAAGCACCTGACCCGAGTCCAGATAAAAGGTGTCGAACATTGCGCGGGCTGGATGGTCCTCGGGAATATTCAACGCGGTAAAATTGTAATAGTCGTCCTCGACCTCCGGCCCGGTCTGTACGGAGAATCCGGCGGCTGCGAAGATTTCGCGCATGCGGCGAAGCGTCCGGCTCACCGGGTGGAGGCTCCCCATGGACAGGCCGCGGCCAGCCAGCGTCACGTCCACGCGACTGGCCAACTCCGACTGCACTTCCGCTGCTTCCAGCGACGCCTGGCGCGATTCGATTGAGCTGACGAGGGCTCGCTTGATCCGGTTGATTTCTCGTCCGGCCTGGGCACGTTTCTCGGGTGGCAACTCCCCGAGGCCTTTCAGCTCCGACGTGATCAGGCCCTTGCGGCCCAGGTATCGGACGCGTACGGCGTCGAGTTGGCGCAAATCATCCGCCGCGCCAACGGCTGTCTGCGCTTGCTCAAGCAGTTGTGCCGGGCTGCCCACGGCGACGCTTGGTAATGATCCGCGGGCTTCAGGAAGCCAGCGCTTCCCTTGCCGCTTCGGCAACCGCTCCGAACGCCTCCGGATCGTGAACAGCGATATCGGCGAGTACTTTTCGATCCACTTCGATGTCAGCGCGCTTGAGCCCGTTGATCAGCCGACTGTACGACAAACCGTGCAGCCGGGCAGCCGCGTTGATACGCGTAATCCACAACGCCCTGAACTGGCGTTTGCGCTGCCGGCGGTCGCGATAGGCGTACTGACCGGCTTTTATGACGGCCTGCTTGGCAACCTTGTACGTACGGCTGCGTGCACCGTAGTAGCCTCTGGCCTGGCGCAGAATTTTCTTGTGGCGCGCCTTGGCGATGACGCCGCGTTTGACTCTAGCCATGACTCACCTCAGCTATACGGCAATAGTTTGCGGACAGTCTTGATATCCGCGCCGGCGATTTGCAGCGTGGCGCCGAGTTGGCGCTTACGCTTGGAACTCTTTTTCGTCAGAATATGACTGCGAAAGGATTGGCCACGCTTGTAGCCACCCTTGCCAGTGCGGCGAAATCGCTTCGCTGCCCCGCGGTTGGTTTTTAGCTTCGGCATCTGTCTACTCCCTTCAAAGCCGAGTTAACCCTGCCGTTTCTTCGGCGCGATGATCATGACCATCTGCCGGTGTTCGAGTTGTGGAAATTGCTCAACCACGCCATATTCCTGAAGATCGTCCTGCACGCGCTTCAGCAGTTGCGATCCGAGTTCCTGGTGTGCCATCTCTCGCCCCCTGAAGCGCAGGGTGACCTTGGTCTTGTCACCAGACGTAAGAAATCGAATGAGATTTCTCAGTTTGACTTGATAGTCGCCTTCCTCGGTACCCGGTCGGAACTTGATCTCCTTGACGTGGATCTGCTTCTGTTTACGCCGTCCGGATTGAGCTTTTTTCCGCTGCTCGAATACGAACCTGCCGTAATCCATCACCCGGCAAACCGGGGGGTCCGAGTTCGGCGCCACCTCCACCAGATCCAGATTGTCATTCTGCGCCAGTTCCAACGCATCGCCGATCGGCATGATACCCACCTGCTCCCCATCCGCCCCGATGACCCGGATGCGCAACGCGGTGATTTCATCATTGCGTCTGATACGCTTCGTTTGGACGATAGTTTGTGCTCCCTAATGTCTCAACGCCGCAATGAATTGCGGCCGTGGCTCGGGTCGAGAGGCTTTCATTGCCACTCGCCAACGTTTGCCGACGGCCGTCTAAATTTTGCCTCCTGCGGCCGACACGCCTTGCCGCCGCGGGTGGCCGCCATTGTAAGACCCAGACTAGACCGGCACAAGGGCATTGCAACGACTAATAAGTGGGCAAATCGGCCCGTTTCATACCCGATCCGCAGCGCTCCGGCCGGCAGTCCATTACACCAAAGCCAACTTCGGAGTCGGCACGCGCTGACGGAATCCGGGGGTGTAACCCCCGATCCCGTTGCGTGGTAGGCGCGAGTGGGATCGAACCACCGACCCCCACCATGTCAAGGTGGTGCTCTACCGCTGAGCTACGCGCCTGCAACAGCAACAATACCCATATCCGGGCACGGTACTCAAGTACCCCATCCTGCTATCCACTCGCAAGATCCTCGGCCAGGTAAAATCCTTGTTGCCGCGCCTCATTGATCTCGTCCCTTAGTGTGGCCGCTTCTTCAAATTCGAGGTCCCGGGCGTGCCGGTACATTCGCTTCTCCAGTGCTTCGATTCTCCGCACCACTTCCTGCGGACTCATCTTGCGGTAAACTTCGACCTCCACCTGCCGCCGCCGACGTCCCCGCGCCGAAGATCGCGCACCTTCCATGATGTCCTGCACGGGCTTGCGGATGGATTTCGGCTCGATCCGATGGACTTCGTTGTATGCGAGTTGCTTCGAGCGCCGCCGCTCCATCTCGCTCATCGCCCGCTCCATGGACCTGGTCACGCGATCAGCGTAGAGGATCGCCATGCCTTTGACGTTTCGGGCCGCGCGGCCGACAGTCTGGATCAACGATCCTTCGGAGCGCAAGAATCCCTCCTTGTCGGCGTCGAATATGGCCACGAGAGACACCTCCGGCAAATCCAGTCCCTCGCGCAGCAGATTGATTCCCACCAGTACGTCGAATTCGCCCAGGCGCAGATCGCGAATGATCTCAGTACGCTCCACGGTATCGATATCCGAGTGCAGATAACGTACACGGGCACCGTTTTCCTGCAGATAGTCAGTCAGATCCTCCGCCATCCTCTTGGTCAGGGTGGTGATAAGTACCCGCTCGCCAGCATCCGCTCGCGCGGTGATTTCCGACAGCACGTCATCTACCTGAATCCCGGCCGGACGTACCTGCACGCGCGGATCCACCAGTCCGGTGGGCCGGACGACCTGCTCCACCAGGCGGTCCGAGCGCTCGCGCTCATACGGCCCCGGGGTCGCCGAAACGAATACCGTCTGCGGTGCCAGGCGTTCGTATTCATCAAAGCGCAGCGGGCGATTGTCCAGCGCCGAGGGCAGACGGAAACCGAATTCGACCAATGTTTCCTTGCGGGAGCGATCGCCCCGATACATGCCCCCGAGCTGCGGGATCGTGGCATGACTCTCGTCCACGAACAACATGGCATCCGGGGGAAGGTAGTCAAGCAGGGTCGGCGGCGGTTCCCCCGGCTGGCGGCCCGACAGGTAGCGCGAATAGTTCTCGATGCCGGTGCAGTAGCCAACCTCCATGATCATTTCCAGATCGAAGCGGGTTCGCTGTTCGAGTCGCTGAGCCTCCACGAGCCTGTTGGCCGCACGCAGGTCCGTGAGCCTTGCGGCAAGATCCTCGCGAATAATGTCCACGGCTGCCAATAACGTCTCCCGCGGAGTCACGTAGTGGGTCTTCGGATAGATCGTGACGCGCGGAATGGCTCGGTCTATTGCTCCGGTCAGCGGATCGAAAAAGGAAATTTCCTCGATTTCGTCATCGAACAATTCCACCCTCACCGCCTCGCGTTCCGACTCGGCGGGAAAAATGTCGATCACATCGCCACGGACACGGTACGTGCCCTGTCGGAGATCCATCGGATTGCGCGTGTACTGCAACTCGGCAAGGCGCCGGAGAAGTTTCCTTTGATCGATCCGCTCGCCGCGAACCAGATGAAGCACCATACCGTGATAGGCCTCCGGATCGCCCAAGCCGTAGATCGCCGATACCGTGGCAACGATGACCGTGTCACGCCGCTCCAACAGCCCCTTGGTCGCGGACAGGCGCATTTGCTCGATGTGTTTGTTGATCGACGCATCCTTCTCGATGTAGGTATCCGACGAAGGCAAATAGGCCTCGGGCTGATAGTAGTCGTAGTAGGACACGAAATACTCCACGGCATTGTGCGGAAAGAACTCGCGCATCTCGCCGTATAGCTGGGCAGCCAGGGTCTTGTTGTGGGCCAGGATCAATGCTGGACGCTGCAGCGCTCGGACCACGTTTGCCATGGTAAACGTTTTGCCCGAGCCGGTGACCCCCAGCAGCGTCTGCTTGTACAAACCGGCCTCGATGCCATCTACCAGGGAAGCGATGGCCTCGGGCTGATCGCCGGCGGGCTCGAACCCGGCGACAAGTTCAAACGGCTTGGCTTGCATCTATACCGACAGACTGGTTGGCATGCCTAAAGATTACGGGCGATGCGCTTCCTTGGAAAGCCCAAATCGTGCAGATCCGCCTGGCGGCCCGTATCTGCCGGAACCACGCTCGGAACTTCCCGGCATCCACGACGGTCGTTTGCTACCGGCCTCGCTGCGTTACGAACTGCCCTGGATTGAATTCTGATATTCGATAATAGATTAATAATGAAATGTATCATATTAAATTATAAAGACATTAAATTCTTAATCTTGACTTGAGGCAGCGCTTCTTTCAGAATGCGCCACCGTTGCGCGATGTTCCCCGGTAGCTCAGTTGGTAGAGCGGTCGGCTGTTAACCGATTGGTCGCTGGTTCGAGTCCGGCCCGGGGAGCCACCCCTTTGTTGGCAGCCCGATCTTGGTGAGCGATGCGGACTAGTCGTCTACGCGCTCTACTCGACCGAATCCGTCGACGTCGACCATTTCCCGGGAAACGGTTCCGTGGTATTTGATATTGCCTGCGCCAGCCATCGAGCCAGTGAGTTCACCGCCATTCATTGCGAGCGTCACGTCCGAAGCGCCCACCAGATCAACCCGCGCATCGGTTACGACGATGCCGCCCAGATCAATCTCCGAAGCCCCGGCCACCGAGAGATCCAACTCGTCGAAGCCGCCGTTGCGACCCTCAAGCTGGGCGGCGCCGGCGATGTCGATCACCAAGCGAGCGCCCTCAAATCCGGAGAATTCAATCTCTGCATCGCCTGCGAGTTCCAATTCCTCCAGAGTCGGCATGACTATATCCGCTCCGAACGACTCGTTTGACGATCGAAACCATCGTCCACGTGAATCGCCATCGAGCCGAAGCCGCTCTCCGGACACGGATGCCTCAAGCTCGTCCCGGGCATCTTCGGGGTAGGAAAACCGTACCTGCCAATCGTCTCCGCGGGTGATGTTGATTCGCCACGAACCCGTGATCTCGATCTCACTGAATCCAGTGAGGTCGAAACTCCCTGGAGCACGTTCCGTGGGCCCGGGAGCTTCGGGCTCGACCTGTGACAGGGCGATGCGGACAACCAACGCGCCCACAACGATGGTACCGGCGACGACTCCCCCGGCCGACAATATTGCGATCTTACTTGGCTTCATTGCTCTCAATCTCCGATTTCTATGTTGTCTCCGGCCTCAGGGGCCATGTATTCAGCCAGTTCGTCGACGCCGATTCCGAGGAGCCGCATGGCGTGGAAGACTCGCGGCAATTCGTCGCGAACGAATTCTTCCCTCATTCCGGCCAAAGCCCGCTCGACGGCCCGGTCGCTGACAAAATACCCTCGTCCGCGCCGATTGGTGACGATTTGCCGGTCCAATAGTGTTTGGTAGCTCTTGGTTACCGTATTTGGATTGACGCCCAGTTCGACCGCGAGTTCGCGAATCGACGGTATCCGTTCTCCGGCTCGCCAATCGCCCCGCAGGATTCGCTCACGAATTTGGTCGGCGATCTGCAGGTAGATGCCTTTCGGATGGCTAAACTGCATCGCTGACCTGTATTTCCTTGATCCGCAACCAGGCAATGCACCAACACGTCGCAGGCAGCAAGACCTGGAAGGTCGTCATCAGAATTTTCAGCGCGCCAAGCAATTCCGAATAGGATTGCGACACGCGCGCCAGCATGAGGCCCACGTCGTCGAACCCTTCCCAATAGGGGGCGAAGACGATGCGTAGCGTGAGCAGGCAAAATATGGCCATTCCGATCGACACGAGCGTGACGGCCAGGGATGTCTTGATGAAATGCGCCTTGCGAAACCAGGCGGCGCCGAGAAAGTAGAAGGACTGGACGAACAGGTATGTGGGGATCAATCGCCACACGAGTGGATCGAAGGGGTTGAAGAAACTGCCGCGCTCGCCAAACAGCAACAGGATCAATGTTTCTACTATAAGCGCTGTCAAACTCATGAATACAAGCAGATAGGCTGCCAATCCAGCCGTCACGGCGAGAAGGCGAGCGACGGTCTTCTCCATCGCCGAGGCCGGAATCAGCAGGTAGGATGCGCTTCGGGTTCGGTCGTGAATTTCCCTGAACGCGCGGCTCGACGCGATGGCGCCCCATATGAAGAGCAGCGTGCCAAACCAGGATACGTAGAAGCCGCCGTCCGCGCCGGCATCTCCCAGGTCGATCACCGCAGTGACGAGGATAATGCCGGCCAATGCGGCAGAGACGGTCAGCAACGTGCGGTACCCGCTGATCGCATCGGCTCGAAGAAGCAGGCCGATCCGCTTTACGGAAATTTTCTCGTTCATATCGGTTGCTCCGTGTTGAACAGGCCCGTACAGATCTCCGGATTGGCTATTACGGCGTTGAAGAACAGTTCCAGATCCATCTGCCCGTCGCCCGCGTTTTCGTCTTTCCAGACGCTGGCAAAACCGCCGACCGTGGGTTCGGTGTGCAATAGCCCCGCGCACATCGCCGGGCGGCTCGCACTGATAGACACCCGCAAATTTTCGGTTACGTCCGCCATGCTGCGATTCAACAGCACTTTGCCCTCGTGCAGTATCACGATCAGATCGATCAGGGATTCCACGTCTCTGACCTGGTGGGTCGACACCACCAGTATTTGTTCGTCGCTCAACGCCTCGGCGACAAGCCGTCTGAATCTACCCTTGGAAGGAATGTCCAATCCGTTGGTCGGCTCATCCAGCAACAGCAACGATACCTTGCACGCAAGCCCAAATGACAGAAGGAATTTTTTCTGCTGCCCATGGGAGAGCTTGGTCAGACGTTTGTGTTTCGGAACCTCAAAGACTTCAAGGCAGTGCTCCATGCGCGCGTGATCGAAGCGCGGATAGAACGGCGCTCGAATTGAGACATATTGGTCGCCGGTGACGCGCGGAACGTTGAGATCCTCCGGCAACATGAAGATATTCGCGAGAAACCGGGGATCGCGCCGCGCCGGATCGTGGCCCAGCGCCCGAAGCGATCCCGCCTTCGGGAACAGCAGCCCGGTCATCAGCCGCAACAACGTGGATTTGCCGGCACCGTTGAGTCCCAGCAGGCCGTAGATCTTCCCTGGCGTCAGGGTGAAGTCGGTATCGGCGAACAATGGCTGAGTACCGTAAGCGAATCCCAGTTGCCTTGCCTCAAGCATTTCGTTGATCCTGAATATTAGTGTCCTAGTAAACTAGTACATTAAGATTAAAACGTCAACACTTGCGATGCCTTTCGTTGCGCGCACCCCGAATCGTGATTTGGCACGACAGTGGCGTGATATGATTTTGCCGATGTCCCGACGACCCTCGCTTCTGCTGGCCACTTGCCTGAGCTTCCTGGCCGTACAGCTCGGCGGTTTCCATGTGCATGTGGATGCCAACGGCAATGTCGGCGACCCGCGGGGCGTGCATCTGCACAAGCAAACGCCGCACAGTCATGGTGAAAACGCCCACTTGCACCACCCGGAAAAGGTCGGGCACGAGCATCCCGGTGGGCCCGAGCATCCCGGTGACCCCGAACATGGCAGCACGGACATTTCCGTTGCCGAGATCAGCTCCGGAAAGTGGAAACTCTCGGATATCAACGTCGATATTCGCCAGGGTCTGCTCATCGGCCGAATGCCGACCGAGCACGCCACACCAGTAAATTCCGGGCCTCAGCCGCGGGCGCTCAAATGGCGCTGGCGCCCTCCCCTGCGCGCACCTCCCGCCCTTACCTAACCGAACGCTGCTCGGGGTCTGCCGACGTCAGACCCCGACCCTTGTACGCGCCACTCGGCGTGTGTGCCTGTTTGGATTTGGGAGATCCGTTCTTATGTTGGACCGATTCGTGCCTCTCGCGTGGGCGTGCCTGATTCCGTCGATTTCCCCGGCCGTGGCCACGGCCCAATCCGGCCCCGCGGATGCAAACCCGACCATCGTGCTGGAGGAGGCGCTGGCGCGAACGATCGAGGCAAACCCCGCGCTCATCGCCTTCGGCTACCAGATCGACGCGGCGGAAGGTCGACTTCAGCAATCCCAGATCGCCCCGAACCCGGAACTTGGAATTACCGTCAATGACGCCTTGGGAACCGGTGACCTTCGCGATCTGAGAGGCGCCGAAACGACGTTGACGATTGCGTGGGTTTTGGAGCGCGGCGTCCGGCGTCGGCAAATCGATGCCTCCCGCGGCGGGGTCTCGCTAAAAACGGCGGAAGCTCGGATCATGCAGCTTGATGCCGCGGCGGACACGGCCCGATGGTTCCTGACCTGCCTGGCATACCAGGCGCGCCTGTCGAACTCCGCGGACGGGGTCCGCCTGGCGCAGCAGACCATCGTGGCGGTTCGCAGCCGCGTGGAAGCCGGACGTGCTCCCCAGGCGGAACTTTCCCGGGCCGAAGCCGGCCTGGTGCGGGCGGAACTCATGGAGGAGGATTACACGCATGAACTCCTCGCCGCCTATCATCGCCTGAGTGCGCAATGGGGCGATACCGAACCGGACTTCGAGTCGGTCGCCGGAGACCTGCGAACGCTGCCGGATTTGGAGCCATTGCCGGCTCTTCTGGCCCGAGTGGAGCAAAACCCCGATCTCGCCCGCTTCGTATCCGAGCAGCGCGTGTCGGAAGCGGAGATGCGTGTCGCGGAGGCGCGCAGACGGCCCGACTTGCGCGCCTACGCCGGCGTTCGGCGCGTAGAGACGAGCGACGACTTCGCGTTGGTGGGCGGGATTACGGTTCCGTTCGGCACGCGCGACCGACAAGTGGGACGCATCGCGGAACTTCGTGCCGACATTGCCCGCAGTCAAGGCGAGGCCAGCGCCAGCCGGGTGCGCATCGAGACATCGCTGTTCGTTCTGTACCAGGAACTCCTCCACCATGTTCAAGTCGCCACAACGGTCCGCGACGATCTGATTCCGTTGCTGCAAAGCGCTCTCACCGATACGCGCCGGGCCTACGACCTCGGACGCAGCAGCTACTTCGAGTTGAGCGCGGTACAGTCGGAACTGCTGGAAGCCAATGGCGAACAGCTCGAATCCAGCGTCGCCGCTCACGAACTTGTCGTCGAGATCGAGCGTTTGACCGGAGTAACCTATTCACCGCCGATCACGGCGCAGTGAGGCACATCATGAATACCAGACTGAACGTGCTCGCAAGTCTTTTGCCAATGATCGCGGGCTGTGGCGACGCTCCACCCGCAAACGCGCCCCCCGACGCAATGGCGGTTCAGGACACATTCGAGCGAGGGCCGAACAACGGCCGAATGCTCAGGGACGGCGAATTCGCCATCGAACTGGCCGTGTTCGAAACCGGCTTACCCCCCGAATTTCGCGTCTGGGCCACCGCGGGCGGCCAGGCAATCGATCCGCGCACCGTCGAGATGCGCGTGGAGTTGACCCGCCTGGGAAATCGCATCGATGAGCACAATTTTCGCCCCGAGGACGGCTATCTTCGCGGTACATCCCTGGTTTACGAACCACACTCGTTCGCGGTCAGCGTCGACGCTTCCCGCGACGGACGGTCATACCGCTGGAGGTACGACAGCTTCGAGGGACGTACACGCATCGGCCAGGAGATGGCTGAAGCCTTCGGTCTGCAAACCGAGATCGCCGGATCGGCCGTGATCGTGGAGAAGGTGACGCTCTACGGCCGCATCGTGACAGACACGGACCGGGTACGAGAGGTCAGCGCTCGATTTGACGGCGCGATTCGTTCGGTCCACGCGATGCCGGGCGAGACGGTGGCGGAGGGGCAACTTCTTGCCACGGTGGAGAGCAACGAAAGTCTGCAATCCTATTCGATAAACGCCCCCATCCCCGGAGTGATAAGCGAGCGTGTCGCCAACGCCGGCGAGCAGACGGATGGACGGCGATTGTTCACCATCGTGGATACATCTTCCGTCTGGGCCGAGTTGTCGGTGTTTCCCGGCGACCGGGAGCGAATCGATGTGGGTACGCGGGTGTCGGTGACGCCGGCCACCGGCGGCACGCCAATTGAAGGCACCGTATCGTACATCAACGTATTTTCCTCGGCGGATCAATCGGTCGCGGCGCGAGTGGTGCTCGACAACGGCGATGGTTTTCTGGCCCCCGGCACGTTCGTAACCGCCGATGCCACCGTCGCCGAATACCAGGTCCCACTGGCGGTCCGGCGGAACGCCCTGCAGAGCTTTCGCGACTTTACGGTGGTCTTCGCGCAGATCGGCGATGAATACGAGGTCCGCATGCTGGAGTTGGGCCGAGCGGAGAACGATTGGGTTGAAGTCCTCGGCGGCCTCGATCCGGGCACCCGCTACGTGACCGAGAACAGCTATGTCATCAAGGCCGACATTGAAAAATCCGGCGCATCCCACGATCACTGAGCGAGTGGATCGGCGGGCGCGGCAGGCGATTGACGGGATATCCAGGCCAGGAGCGGACCATGCTTGAACGAATCCTGCGTTTTTCCATCGCCTCGCGCGGCCTGGTCCTCGTTCTCGTGCTGATGCTCGCGGGTCTCGGGATCTGGAGCTTCACGCACCTGCCCATCGATGCGGTCCCCGACATCACCAACGTACAGGTGACAATCAATACGCCGGCGCCCGGCTACACGCCGCTCGAGGTGGAACAGCGGGTGAGCTTCCCGCTTGAGAACGCCATGGCGGGGTTGCCGCGACTCGACTACACACGCTCCCTGTCCCGCTACGGCCTCTCGCAGATCACGGTAATTTTCCAGGAAGGTACCGATGTCTACTTCGCCCGCCAACTGGTAGGCGAGCGGCTGAACGCCGCCCGATCCGGGCTGCCGGCCGGGCTTGAGCCGGTACTCGGCCCGACCGCGACGGGTTTGGGCGAGATTTTCATGTTCACGGTGGATTCCGAGCCTGGCGCGCTCAATGCCGACGGCACGCCGGTCACCCCCACGGATCTGCGCACGGTACACGACTGGATCATTCGGCCGCAGCTGCTGCGCGTTCCCGGCGTCGTCGAGGTTAATCCCATCGGCGGCTTCAAAAAGGAAATCCTCGTGGCGCCGGACCCGGCCAAGCTCCTGGCTTTTGGCGTGACCTACGACGACCTGGTGACCCATCTCAGGCAGAACAACGATAACCGCGGCGCCGGGTTCATCGAGTACAACGGCGCGCAATGGCTGATACGCGTACCGGGCCGCGCGGAGGACCCGCAGGATCTGGCCGAGGTGGTCATCAGCGAGAGCAACGGCATACCCGTACGGATTGCCGACGTGGCCACGGTCGGCCTGGGTCGGGAACTGCGCGCGGGCGCGGCGACCCAGAACGGCCGCGAGGTGGTCATGAGCACGGTGTTCATGCTGATCGGCGAGAACAGCCGTGCCGTGGCCAGCGCAGTGGCCGCAAGACTGGAAGAGATTCAACCCAGCCTGCCACCCGGCGTCACGGCGACCGCGGTCTACGACCGAACCAAACTCGTCGACGAGACGTTGGCGACCGTGCGTACGAATCTGCTTGAAGGCGCCCTGCTCGTCATCGTCGTGCTGTTTTTGCTGTTGGGCAATGTGCGGGCCGCGCTGCTCACCGCTGCTGTCATTCCATTGGCGATGTTGATGACCATCACCGGGATGATGCAGAGCCGCGTCAGTGCCAACTTGATGAGCCTTGGAGCCCTGGACTTCGGTCTGATCGTCGACGGCGCGGTCATCATCGTGGAAAACTGTCTGCGCCGACTCAGCGAAGCCGGCCGCATGCAGGATCCGGGGGAACGACTTCGCGTCGTCCACGAGGCCACCGGCGAGGTCATTCGCCCCGCTCTCTTCGGCGTCGGCATTATCACTGCCGTATACATTCCGATCTTTGCGCTGACCGGCATCGAAGGCAAGATGTTCCATCCCATGGCGACGACCGTGGTGATCGCGCTCATCAGTGCCATGATCCTGTCGGTCACGTTCGTGCCGGCCGCCGTCGCGCTGCTGTTCCGAGGCCCGGTCTCGAACAGGAAGAATCGCCTCGTGGGCGCAGTCCGCAGCATTTATCGACCGGTGCTCGGCGTGGCGCTGCGGTTCCGCTGGCTGACCGCAAGCGCGGCCGCTGTTCTCGTTATCGCCGGCGGCCTGATGGCCACCCGGCTGGGCACCGAATTCGTGCCCAACCTGGATGAAGGGGATATCGTGATGCATGCGTTGCGCATCCCCGGTACGTCGCTGCAACAGGCAATCGAACTACAGGAGCAGCTGGAAGCGAAAATCAGGGAGTTGCCGGAAGTGGAGCGCGTCTTTGCAAAGATCGGCAGCGGCGAGCTGGCGACGGACCCGATGCCGCCGAGCGTTGCCGACAACTTCATCATCTTGAAACCCCGTGACATGTGGCCCGATCCGGGCAAGCCCAAAAGCGCCGTTGTTGCGGACCTTGAAGCGCTGGTGACCCCGATTCCGGGTAACCGGTATGAATTCCTGCAACCGATTCAGATGCGCTTCAACGAGCTGATCGCGGGCGTGCGCACCGAGCTGGCCGTAAAGGTCTTCGGCGACGACTTCGATGAATTGATCCGCCTCGGCGATGACCTTCAACAGGCCATCGGCGCCGTTTCCGGAGCGGCGGACGTGGCCGTGGAGCAGGCCACCGGGCTGCCGGTCCTCACCGTGGAACCCAAGCGCGAGATCCTCGGGCGTCTGGGACTGACAACCGGCGAATTGCAGGATGTCGTAGCCACGGCGCTGGGCGGCGTCAGCGCCGGAGAACTCTACGAGGGCGACCGGCGGGTGGACATCATCGTACGCCTGCCCGAGAAGCTGCGCTCCGACCCGGATCGCCTGTCGGCGTTGCCGGTCCCGCTCCCCGGTGGCAGCTACGTGCCGCTGCGCGAGATCGCCGATATCCATCTGGTCACCGGCTACAACCAGATCCTCCGGGAGAACGGCAAACGCCGCGTGGTTGTCAGCGCCAACGTTCGCGGTCGCGATCTCGGTTCATTCGTCGCAGACGTTCAGGCTGCGGTGGACAGACAAGTGCAGATTCCCGCGGGCTACTGGGTCGAATACGGCGGCACCTACCAGAACCTGCAGTCGGCGACCAACCGGCTCACCGTCGTCGTACCCATGACGCTCCTGATCATTGGTTTGTTGCTCATCGTGGCACTGGGGTCCGTGGCCGATGCGGCCATCATCTTCTCGAGCGTGCCGCTGGCGTTGACGGGGGGCATCGCAGCATTGCTGCTGCGCGGCATCCCGTTTTCCATCTCCGCCGCGGTGGGATTTATCGCGCTTTCAGGCATCGCCGTCCTCAACGGCCTGGTCATGGTGACCTTCATCCGCGGACTTCGAGCTGACGGGCGCCCCCTTCGGGAGGCGATTGTCGAGGGGGCCCTGACGCGCCTTCGACCGGTGCTGATGACCGCTCTGGTAGCGTCCCTGGGATTTGTGCCCATGGCGCTGAATTCCGGTATCGGGTCGGAGGTACAGCGGCCTCTGGCAACGGTTGTCATCGGCGGAATCGTCTCGTCGACGCTGCTGACCCTGGTGGTACTCCCTGCGCTTTACCAGATTGTGAATGGCAGGAAGTGAACCGGAAGGGGTGATGTCCCCTTCAACCCGCGCGGGCGAGTTCATGGGCGACGATATTCAGCATCTTCTCCGTGGCTATCACGGCGGCAGCCGTCTGATCGGTGTCGACCCCCAAGGTCGCAAAGCGACGGTCGTTGTGCGTATCGCTCCACTGGATCAGGGTTTCCACCAAGGCCTCCGTGCGCCCGCCGGGAGGGATGCGTACCCGATAGTCGGCGAGCCGCGGCAATTCGATGCCGTGTGACGATACGGCTTCCTTGAGCGCATTCATGAACGCGTCATAGCCGCCGTCACCAGTCCCTGAAGCGTCGGATGTAAGCCCCCGGTATGAGACGCTGACCGTCGCCCGGGGGGGACGATTGGAAGCCACGTCGATCGTGTAGCGGTCGATCCTGACAAGGTGTTCGGCGGGGGTCTTGAGTACGTCGGCGATGATCATCAACAGGTCTTCCGGCACGACGTTGTGCTTCTTGTCACCGAGTTCGATGATCCTGCCCAGAACCTTCTTTCGGTTGGCCTCAGAGAGGTCGACACCAAGTTGGGCCAGATTGTGGTCAAGGGAAGCCTTTCCGGACAGTTTGCCCAGGGCGTATCGACGCTCGCGCCCGAATCGCTGGGGCGCGAGGCGGGTCGCATACAGGTTGCCCTTGGCATCGCCGTCGGCATGGATTCCCGCCGTCTGCGTAAAGACATCGGCTCCCACGATCGGCGTATTCGCGGCAATGTTCTTGCCGCTGAACGTTTCCACCAGGCCGGATACCGCGGCGAGGCGAGACTCATTGACGTTGGTTCTGAATTGGGTATGGTCGGCGATGGCCGTGACGACCTCCGCCAACGACGTATTTCCGGCGCGCTCGCCCAGACCGTTGACGCTGACATGTACGCCGGAGGCCCCCGACTGGATCGCCGCGATCGCATTGGCCGTGGCGAAGCCGTAGTCATTATGGCCGTGAAAGTCGAAAACGGGCCCGGGCCAGGTGACCGTCATCAGGCTCACAAAGTGGCGCACTTCGTCCGGTGAAAGCACACCAAGGGTATCGGCCAGCAACACCCGTTCAATATCCAGTTTGCTCAGCGTATCCAGGATGCTCCGAACATAGTCGAATCCCTTGCGCACACCATTGGACCAGTCCTCCAGGTAGACGTTGACACGCACGCCTTCTGCCCGCGCGTAGTTCACGGTGTCGACAATGCGCCGGGCGTGTTCCTCGGGCGTCTGACCCAATTGCTCTCGACAATGGGTTTCCGAACCCTTCGTGAGCAGATTGAGGACCGTTCCGCCGGCGTCGCGAATCCAGTCCACGGAGCGTTGCCCGTCGCAGAACCCAAGCATTTCCACACGACCGATCAGCCCGGTCTCCCTGGCCCATTTCGTGACCCGCCTTGCCCCGGTCAGTTCCCCGCGCGACGTTCGAGCTGAAACGATCTCGATCCGATCGACGCCCACATCGGTGAGCAGCATGCGGGCAACGTGGAGCTTCTCCGACGGTGTATAGGAAATTCCCGGCGTCTGTTCACCATCGCGGAGCGTGGTATCCATGATGGAGATGGTTTGTTCCGCGTTCCGACTCATGGCCTGTCTGCTGGGTGCTGCCCGGGTTTCGGCTTGAATTTCGCGAATTCTACCAGCCGTCACTCCCCGTGGTGCGTTTCGGTTTGACTTCTTTGAGAACAATCGATGTGGAAGCGTCCTTGACGGCGGGCAGGTTCAGCAACTCCCCTTCCAGGAACTTCCCGAGCGAATCCAGATCCGTGGCGACGACCTGGAGCATGAAGTCGATGGTGCCCGACAGCATGTGGCAAGCCTGTACCCGGGGGTGAACGCGCACCCATTGCCGAAACTCTTCGGCATAGGACGTATTCTGGCGGTCGACTTTCACGGCGACGAAGGCCGTCACATGATGTCCGAGGGCGTTTTCATCGAGATTCACGGTGAAATTCCGAATCACGCCCCTGGCGGAAAGCGACTCGACGCGGCGCTGACAGGCGCTTGCGGAAAGGTGTACGCGTTCGGCGAGTTTCGACCAGGCCATGCGGCCGTCGTCCTGGAGTACGGAAAGGATATGGGCGTCCAATTTGTCCATTACTATTGATTCCTGCGACTTGTCGATAAACTCGTAATTATCCTGCGAGATAATAGCGATTTGAGCTCATATTTGCGAACACCCTGCGGCGCCCTTTCGGTATGCTGGGAGGCAACCGAAACCAGTATCCCCGTCACGGGGAAAGGGGTTGGAAATGTCCCATCTAAGAAAGATCGACCACGTCACCTACGCAGTGGAGTCCGGTACGATCGAGCGTTGGGCATGGTTCCATATCGAGGTCGAAGGCGGCACGCTGATCAAGCGGATCGACGATGCCCGGCCGGGCGACCCGAAAAGCAGCATGAAAATCTGGTGCATTGACTACGGCGACTTCGGCATCGCATTGGTGGAAGGCATCGACCGAATGGAGAAGTCGCAGGTGACCACGTTTGTGGAGAAGCACGGCGACCACGCCTGCCAGCATGTCGCCTACGACTGCTACAGCCTGGACGCGTTCATCGAGCACATGCAATCGATGGGCGGCCATCCGCGAGGCGGTGTCCTTGTGCAGGACGACGGATTCGGCGTCCTGAAGCAGATGTTCGCCAAGGGTTATGCCTCCGGGCACGCCGGAGAAGCGACGTTTCCCGAGTATTGTCAGCGGCCGAAGACGGCAAGCGAAGCCCGACGCGTGGAGATTACATTCTCCAACCGGGCCGGCGGCGAATTCTACCGGCAGGTTCAATCCGCCATCGACGAGGGCGATACCGAGCCGTTCTTTGACTTCAGCCGGATGCCCGCGGAGTGGGAGGTTCCGGCTGAACAACCCAAGGGCGGGATTGATTTCGCGCGCAAGTCCGCTTGATCCGAGTCGCTTCGCAAACTATTGACGTATCATTTCGACCTGCGGCCGTAGTTCCGCCAAAATGGCGGCTACATCACTCCCGTTGGCGAGCAAATCGGGTTTGCCCAGGCATTGTCGAAAATCAGCCCGTTTGCCGCCAGCATATCCAGCGTCGGCGTCACCGGTAGTTCAGTTCCCACCTGGTAACCGGATGAGGCGTCCAGACCCAAGTCGTCGGAAATGACCAGCAGGATGTTCGGCGGTACAACCACCACCGGCTCGGGCTCGGGCGCCGGCTGAGGCGTCGTAACGCCCCCGCCGCCCCCGCATCCGGCGATCGCGGCTGACGCGAAGAGCCACTGGAAATAACGCAATATCCGCATCATCGACATCAATCCGCTCCTTCGTTTGCCGCACCGGGTGTGGGCGGCCACGTAGAAATTCTCCACCCAGGTACCGTCCTTCTGAAAAACCTGGATCCGGTTCTGGCCGCGCTCACCGATGTAGACCAACCCATCGTTGGAAATTTCGAGGAAGTGCAGGTCAGGCACGAATTACAGAACAATGAACCGACTTGCCATTTTCCTGAGCACTGTGCTGTATGCGTCGCTCGGCTCGGGCCATCGCCAAGCATGGCAAAACCTGAAAACCTGTAGAATTCAACTATTGCCCAAAGGGGAGAGAATTTCATGAGAACATCCATTTCCGTCCTGGCCCTGAGCCTGCTGTGCTGCTCCGCCGCCCACGCGCAGCGCACACCTCCGCCCATGAGCGAGATGGCCCGGGAGCCGTTTCAGGTCTTCGACAATCTCTATTTCCTGGGCACGGGCGAGGTGGCGAGTTACGTCATCACGACGAGCGATGGGCTTATCCTGATCGACACGCTGTACGGTGGGCCCTATACCCCCTACCTGCTGGAGAACATGCGCGAGATGGACCTGGACATCGCGGACGTCAAGTACGTGTTGATTCTCCAGGGCCACTGGGACCATTACATGGGTGCGCGCACGCTACAGGATGAACATACAGACGCGCTGTTCGGCGCGGCGGAAGAGGATTGGAAGATGATCGAGGCCGATCAAGGCGACCAGGCGCCCCGCCGGGACTTCGTCATCAATGAGGACGACACGCTCACCTTGGGCGATACGACCCTTCACTTCGAGATCACTCCCGGACATACCCCGGGGACGACGTCCATACGTTTGCCGGTCTTCGACAATGGCGTGCGCCATGAAGCTTATTTCCATGGCGGTTCGGCATTGCGTTCCGATGATCCGGAGGTCATAGCGGAGTTCCTGGCAGACCTGGAGCGGATCAAGCAAATCCCCGGCATCGAAGTTCAGATCATCAACCACTACGATATCCATGCCTCCAATGCCGATAACCTGTTCGAACGCGCCGAACGCCTCGCAAACAGGGGACCTGGCGATGCTCATCCCTGGGTTGCGCCGGAGGAATTCCACAATTGGCTGGATGAGGTAATCGCGGATACCCGAGCAAGGCTGGAACAAGCGCAACAGCCTTGATTCCCGTTCCCAGCCTGGATATTTCCGGCTGAACAGGCTGCTTGGGTTACCTATCCGGCGGTTTCGGGCCCTGGTGGCAATCGCATATAGAGACTAACGTGTGGGGCGAAACGGAAAGAGGTATGGGCAAGCAAGAGTGGACCGTTATCTCGGTTGGCATCGCTCTTGGCGTTCTGACGATCGGGACGGGAACCATGCTAGCCGGCGATCATCGATCGGGCGGTTCGCATGCCGAACTCTTCGGGTTCACCAGGGCGTCGCGAAACGCCGCATAGCCGCAGTCTCGAATGATCGAGCCGTCGGGAAGAATCAAGGATCGGGCATAGCCGACGTTTTCGAGACGCCGACTCGGCAACAGTGTAATCGTCAATTCATCGCCGACTTTGATCCGGTCGACGTCAACGCCACGGCGAATGAGGTCGTTCCTGGTACCCCATTCCACCAACCAATTGGACACGGTCCCGTCGTCCTCGACTACGTCCACTTCCATGTGCGTATGGGGGTTTCTCAGGTGGAATGCCGTGAGCGTGCCGGTAATGTCACGGGCGGCATTCCGATCGAAGTTCCCGCTTACCGAATGATGGGACAGCCCCGATTGCGTGATCAGGAACAGTCCGCCGGCCAGTAGAACTCCATAAACTGATCGCACCCTCATCGACCGACCCCTCCTTTTGTTGCCGCCTCTATCTTAACGCGGCTGAACCAGCACCCCGGCCATCCCGGGCAGGCGTTTCCCCTGGGGCCGCAGCATCCGCTCGATATCCTAAGTCAGCCACCAGATAATCGCGCCGAGCACGATCACCGCCGCTGCCACCCGGATCCACTTGCCGCGATTGGCGGGAGGCTTCGGCTCGACCCTTTGCGCACTCTCGTCGATGGTGGCAGTCAAGCGCGCGAAAAATTCATCGGCAATCTTGCGGGTCGCGCCGACCACCAACCTCGATCCAAGCTGCGCGAGACGCCCGCCGACCTGGAAGTCCGCGGTATAGCTCAACACCGTGCCACCGTCTTGCTCGCTCAGTGTCACATCCGCAAATCCTCGACCGAATCCGACGGCGCCAGCCTTACCCTGTCCCTCAAGCCGGTAGCTTTGCGGCGGGTTTGCGTTGGTGATCTCGAGTTCGCTGGTAAACGTCGCCTTTACAGGTCCGATCGCGGTCTTGATGCTCGCCCGGTAACGATCGTCAGCCAGTCTCTCGAATGTCTGGCACCCCGGAATGCATTGCTCCAATACCGCAGGATCCAGGAGCGCCTGCCAGACGGCTTGTCGGCTTTGCGACAAGCAATATTGCCCCGATATGTCCACGGACGATTATCCCGTGGGTACCAGGGTCAAGACGGCACAATCAACCGGAAAAAACACAGCCTACAACTCCTCCAACATGCGTCGTAGTTCATCGATATCAAGGTCGTCTGAGTGCCGCGGTCCGAGACTTACGCAATTCCACGGAAACTTGGGCGCGTCAGGCGACCATATCCACTCCCTGTGGATGACTACGGGCTGCCGGTAGTTTGCTTGATCCTCGACGGTAACTTCCATCTGCAGGTCGTTCTTTCCGGGGTCGCGCCAGTAACGCTCGCTGACAACCGCGTCCCGGCTCATGGGATACCTCGTCTGCGCAATGACGACACCACCTTCCAGATGCGTTGTCTCGATGATCAAGGCATCTCCGTCCCAGCGCCCCCGAGAGTAACCGAGCACGCTGGACGGTTGGCCTTCAGGAGGCTCGCCGCCATCCATGTGGATCACGCGGACTGCATCGTCCCGCTCGAACTGCATTTCAATGCGGCCGTCTGCCTGAACCAGATCGACCGTGGCAACTCCGGGCGTGAGCAGGATGGCAGGTATACCCTCGGGCTCACAGTCATCCCATTGCCGTGGATCGCCGTAATCCGGGTCGTAGTCGTCGTATGCGCTCTGACCCTCGACGGTCAGAAAATAGGCCTCGGGTGCAACGATTTCCAGCACGCCGACGTACCTGCCGAAGAAGTCCGGCATCTGAGCATTCACGGGCGATCCGGCGAAACTGCCGACGACCGCCGCGGCGAAGATCCTGTAAAGCACGCCGCAATGCCTCGCCGCGATCATGGCAGGACATATCCCAGCGTCCCGGGGAATTCCTGTTCAAGTGCCTGCAGTTCGGCAGGCTCCACCAGGAAGCATTCTCCACGCTGGAGCTTGCCTTCGATACCTTCACACGTCTTCAGCCGCGCCCGCAAGCGGCCCATAATCGGTGTATCGCCTCGAATCCCGTAGGCAACAATCAACCGCGAAACTCCGGATGCATCCGCTCCATGCACCAGCATGGCTCGAAGCCGGCCGCGGTTCGGCGTGCGGGATGCGAGAATCGCGATGCTTACCCTGTCCCCGGCGCTGAGAAAATCCTCCGTCCAGCCCTCGCGCCCAAGCGTGGAGGCCGAACTGAGTTCAACCAGCCAATCATCTCCGGTAGCGTCAGCCACGCTGACGATCAGCGCGCTGTGAGGGTTGAGCAGCTTGTACAACTCGATGGTCCCGTCGAAGATTTCGATGGATTGCAATTCCCCCGCGACTCGCTGCGCGAAGGAATGGTGGGAACTTGCCGGCTGGGAAAATGCGATCGCCGCGCCGGTCAGGATTGTGGCCAAAATGCGAAGCTTGAGCGGCACAGGTGGCGACTTGGGTATGGTCATGGGCTTCTGGTCAAGCGGTCAGTTCGTGGGCTATTGTATATGCTCGGCGCAGGGCCGGGGCGGCCTGCGCGCGGGATGTCCATGGAATTTGCGGCCGCTCCGATAATTATTACATTCGGTCGACCCTCGGCCGCCAATCGCACGGAGTTCTTCAGGTGGACAGACGAGCATTCTTAAGGGACGCAATCCTGGCGTCATCGGCAGTTGCCATCGCCGACAAGAGAATGATCTATCGGGAAAATGCTGAACGGATTTTTTCGCTGTAGGCGCGGCCCGGCGGGGCCGACCCGATGAGACTCTGCAGCTATCTGCATCAGGGTAGATCCTCGT
This sequence comes from Candidatus Rariloculaceae bacterium, assembly GCA_965237785.1. Lineage (GTDB taxonomy): Bacteria > Pseudomonadota > Gammaproteobacteria > Steroidobacterales > Rariloculaceae > UBA6522. The sequence continues at coordinate 1,046,334 of OZ250159.1, read as the reverse complement.
ACGGCGTCCTGACCGAGGCGGGAATCATCGACCTGGGCACGCCGTTGGGCGCGAAATATCCCACGCTGGTAAAGCTGCTCGAATGCAACGCCGTGAGCGTTGCCCGCGATACGGCGGACGGCCTCGACCCGGCGTTACGACTCACCGACGTGGAATTCCTGCCGTTGACGCTGGAGCCGGTCAACATCGTCTGCCAGGGCATGAATTTCCGGGCACATCTCGATGAACTCGGACGGCACCCCGACCCGCAACCACGAGGATTCTTCAAGACCCGGCAGGCGCTCGTGGGGCACCTGCAACCGTTGGCCATGCCGGCAACGTCTCGCTACTACGACTACGAGGGAGAGTACTGCATCGTGATCGGCAGTCGCTGCCACGGCGTGAGCGTAGCCGATGCGATGGATTACGTGGCCGGCTATACCATTTTGATGGACGGATCGGTTCGAGACTTTCAGCGAAGAAACATTTTCCAGGGCAAGAATTTCTGGCGCTCGGGAGCGCTCGGGCCCTGTATGGTCACGCGGGACGCGGCCCCGGCCTGGGCGGAGACGCGGCTTCGGACCCGCCTGAACGGCAAACTCATGCAGTCTGGGGTCATTGCCGACCTGGTCTACGATGTTCCGACCCTGGTCGCCTATTTCTCGCAAATTCTCGAATTGAGGCCCGGCGACATGATTTCCACCGGTACCACCGGCGGCGTCGGACATGCCCGCAGACCGGAAGTCTACATGCGACCCGGCGATACCATTGAAGTCGAGATCACCGGAATCGGATCACTCAGAAACACGGTAGAAGTGTCGGCGCCGAGAGAGAGCGAGTAGGAAAATGGCCAATTCGAGTGCTGGAATCACCTATGCGCTGGGTCAGGAGAAAATGGCGCCGCTGCAGATTCGCGTCGTCGTCATCTGCTGGATACTGAATACGCTGGATGGGTTCGACCTGCTTGTTATTGCTTTCGCCGCGCCTCAGGTTCTCGGGCTGTTGCTTATGCTGTTGATCGTGTTGCCGCGCGTCAAGGGTGAGCGCGTCGCGTAGCTGATCCTGCGGGATGCATCGGCGGTCTCGGTGCGACGCGGGACTTTTACCACGGACTGCTGGCTGGAATCGTCAATCCGGACTGAGCGTAAGGAGATCCGCATTGCCACCTGTAGCGACCGTGTTAATGGTCACGACTCGCTCTGTCGCGAATCGCAACAGGTAGTTCGGACCTCCGGCTTTCGGACCGGTACCTGAACACCCACGGCCGCCAAACGGCTGCACGCCGACCACGGCCCCGGTCATGTTCCGATTCGCGTAGACGTTTCCCGCGCCCGCCATTCTGGCTGTTCTTGCGACGCGCGACTCGATTCGAGAGTGGATCCCGAACGTCAACCCGTAACCCGTGCCCTTGATCTGTTCAGGTATCGACTCGAAATCCTTCGCGGCAAATCGAACGACATGCAATACGGGCCCGAAGTGTTCCCGATCGAGATCGCGAATGCTCTCCAGTTCGAACATCGTCGGCGCCACGAACCAGCCGTTGTCACATTCATCGGAGAGTGGCGCCGCGTGCAACAGGCAACCGCGATCGGTGAGCGCCTTATCGTGTTGTCTCAACCCCTCCGCGGCACGCTGCGAAATAATGGGACCGACATCGGTGGCCAGGTGCCCGGGATCGCCTACCCTCAACTCGTCCATGGCGCCTTTGATCAGTTCGATAGCCTTGTCCGCAATATCTTCCTGCAAATAGAGAACCCGCAATGCCGAGCAGCGCTGGCCGGCACTCAGAAACGCTGACTGAATCACATCGTCGGTAACCTGCTCGAGCAGCGCAGTGGAATCGACAATCATTGCATTCAGCCCACCGGTTTCGGCGATCAGCGGTACGATCGGGCGATCGGCTTCCGCCATCGCGCGATTGATTATTCGAGCCGTATCCGTACCACCGGTGAAAGCGACACCGGCGGCCAACGGATGCCGCACGAGCCGACTGCCGACAACGCCGTCACCGGTGATCAGCTGGCACGCGTTTACCGGCAGCCCGGCTGCGTGCAGATGCTTTATCGCCTCGAACGCGATGATTGGCGTTTCTTCGGCCGGTTTCGCCAGCACCGTATTACCGGCGCACAGAGCCGCCGCAACCTGGCCGGTGCAAATCGCCAACGGAAAGTTCCAGGGACTGATGCATACGAAAACGCCTCGGCCCTGCAGAAACAACTCATTGCTTTCGCCGGTCGGTCCGGGCATTGAAGTTGGTTGCTCGAAGCGCTCGCGCGCCTGCCCTGCGTAGTAGCGGCAGAAATCGACTGCCTCCCGAACCTCGTCGACAGCGTCCGGTACCGTCTTGCCGGCCTCGCGGCAAAGTATCGATATAAGTCGGTCACGATCCTGCTCCAGCCGCTCGGCGAAGGATTCGACAATCTCTGCTCGTGCCGCCCCACCACGTGCGTCCCATTCGGGTTGTTCATTGGCCGCCAGCGAGAACGCCCTGTCCAGGTCATGTTCGACACAGTCGACACACTCGCCAACCTTGTCGCCGCGATCGGCCGGGTTAACGACCATAACGCGACTGCCGCCCCCCATCGAACCGGACACAATAGGCGCCGCTCGGAAGCGCTCGCTCCGCGTCACCTCGTACGCGGCTCTCAGCGCCGCAACTTCCGCTGCGTCCGTGAGGTCGCATCCGGCGGAATTTTTTCGCTGCGGGGCGAACAGATCGCCGGGTAATCCGATCCCCGGATGACCGATGCACTCGTACTGTCGCACAGCCTCGATCGGGTCACGCACCAGGTCCCGTGGGTCGAGTTGCTCATCAAGGAATCGGTTGACGAATGAGCTGTTGGCGCCATTCTCGAGCAATCGGCGAACCAGGTAAGCGAGCAAATCGTCGTGCGGCCCCACCGGTGCGTAGGTTCGCAGCCTGGGAAACGATGGGTAGACCTCGCGCGCCGCCGTATAAAGTGTCGCGCCCATGCCGTGCAGCCGCTGGAACTCGAACGCTGCCGGATCCTCGCCCATCTCCATTACCGCTGCAACGGTGTGCGCGTTATGCGTCGCAAACTGACCGAAGAGTTCGTCGGGATGGTCAAGAATCAGTCTCGCGCAAACCAGGTAAGACAGATCTGTCGTCGGCTTGCGCGTATATACCGGAAAGCCGGGGTGGCCGTGTACCTGGGCATGTTTGATTTCTGCATCCCAATAGGCGCCCTTCACCAGGCGCACAGGAATTCGCCGGCCCGATTCGCGCGCCAACGCGATCAGCCATTCGAGAACGGGAATTGCTCGTTTGCTGTACGCCTGAACGACCATTCCCAGGCTATTGAACGACAACAGATCCGGATCTCCCGCGACGCGCTCGAACACCTCGAGCGAGAGCTCCAGGCGATCGGCCTCTTCGGCATCGATAGTGAGTTCCAGCCCGTTATCGCGCGCCGCCTCGCAGAGTGTTTTGACAACTGGAACCAGCTCGTCCAGTACGCGCTGCCGCTGCCTGAATTCATAGCGGGGGTGCAGCGCAGACAGCTTGATGGAGATAGACGGCGCCACGTTGTCGTCGGTGTTTTGCCGATCGCCAATGGCGTTTATGGCGTGCAAATACGACTGGAAGTACCGTTCGGCGGTCTTCGCCTCCCTGGCGGCTTCGCCCAGCATGTCGTAGGAATAACGCTCGCCGGCCGCGCTGCGCGTCAATGCCTTTTCGATAGATGGTCCCAGCACGAACTCCCGCCCCAGGATTCGCATCGCCGAGCGCATTGCCTTCTCGATGACGGGTTGACTCAAACGCGCGTTCAGCTGACCGAGCCATTGGCCGGGATTCGCGTTGAACTCGGAATCCACTTCGACGAGTTTGCTGCCCAACAGCAATGCCCACGTCGACATGTTGACGAGCAGGGAACCCGATTGTCCGGCATGCGATGCCCAGTCGCCGAACTTGATCTTGTCGGCGATCAGCCGTTCGGCAGTCCGGCTGTCGGGAATACGCAGCAGGCTTTCGGCCAGGCACATCAAGGCGATGCCTTCCTTGTTCGAAAGACCGTACCGCGTCAGGAAGGTGTCGAGCAGCGGCCGGTTCGCCGCATCTTCTCTCGCCCGGACGACCATATCGGCCGCACGCGCTTCGATACGAGTAGCCTCTTCGCTGGAATAAGGTGCTTGCTCAAGCAATTCATTCACAATCACGGATTCATTTACGAACTTCCACGCGGAGATTCTCGAACTGATTTCCTCGGCGCAGCGTGCTGCGTTGTCCGCGTGCTTCAGTTGTGTAGCCATTGCGTGATCTCCGAAGGTGAATCGATCCACACCGGAATCAGAGAATGCTGCGTCCAAGCGCACTTTGAATCAGTGTGACCGCGCGTTCGGCCGAGATGTTTGCGTGATCCAGAAACGGATTGAGCTCGACGACTTCCATCGACGTCATTCGACCGTCCGCTGCACATTCTTCCAGCAGCAGATGCGCCTCCCTGAAGCTGACGCCGCCGGGGACCAGTGTTCCGGCGCCGGGAATGACTTCCGGGTCGCAGCCATCCAGGTCAAAGCTGACGTGAAATCCGGCCGTGTCACTATTGGCGATATCGAGCGCCTTGCAGGTAACCTGGCTCATTCCGAGTTGGTCGATGTCGCGCATGGTGAATGCCGTGACGCCGGATTCACGGATGAACTCACGCTCTATATCGTCAATATCCCGAATCCCGATCAGGACGACGTTCTTTGCGTCGATAGCGGGATTGGCGCCCAGAATGCCGGACAGTTCCGAATCTCCGTAGCCCAGCAAGTGAGCAAGCGGCATGCCATGAACATTTCCGGACGGCGAGGTTTCAGGAAGATTCATGTCGCCGTGAGCGTCAAACCAGATCACGCCGAGCTTACGGCCCGTGTTTTTCAAGTGCGCCGAAACTCCGGACACGGTGCCCATTGCAATCGAATGGTCGCCACCAATCACAAGCGGCCACTCACCTGCTTTGAGAGCGTCGCGTGTGTGACCGGCGAGTTGCGTGCACACCGCAAGAATCTCGTTTTTGAATCGTGCCCTGGAATCGCCCGGCGGCAACATTTCCATCAATGGAATTGAAACGTCCGTTTCGTTCGCGATCGAATACCCTAACGAACAGATCGCATTTCCGAGCCCCGCCACACGAAACGCCGAAGGGCCCGCGTCGGTTCCTCTGCGCGAAGCGCCCAGGTCGAGCGGCACATTGATGATGTGAATGGGTCTTCTGATCTGAATCATTATTGCCTACCTCATTGCCTGCCTCACTCAATGCAACGACACTGAACGGAGTATCACGCCACTCTTTCGGCTGACGACTCGACGCCGTTCACCACCTTCCCGAACAGGTCTCTTGGGTCCTGGAGTTCGGGGACAAGTGCGATGTCTTCGCCCTCGTCAAACTCAACCGCCAGTTCGTGTACGTACCGGAGTGCAGAGTAGTCCTCCAACGCAAAACCGACCGAGTCAAAGACAGTGACTTGCTCAGCACTATCGCGCCCCACTTCCTTGTCTGCGATCACTTTCCACAGGTCGTGGACCGGGTGGTCGTCAGGAAGCTGTTGAATTTCGCCTTCAAGCCGCGTTTGCGGTTCGAACTCGACAAAGATCTTGGCGTTGCGAAGAACGTCGACGTGGAGCTCGGTCTTGCCCGGGCAATCCCCTCCGACGCCATTGATGTGCATTCCAGGCTCAACCATATCCGGCGTCAGAATGGTTGCCAGAGCCTTGTCCGCGGTGCACGTTGTAACGATGTCTGCACGCCTCGCCGCATCGGCGGACGACTCGACTGGCGTCACCGCCAGATCCGGAATGTGCGACAAATTGTGCATCAGCTTTTCCATGGCGCGCCCGTCGATATCAAAGACCTTCAGTTCGCGAATGCCGACCAGCTTGTGAAAGGCGATCGCCTGAAACTCGCTTTGCGCGCCGCACCCGATCATGCCCATGACACGCGAATCCGGTCTGGCGAGAACCTCGGCAGCGACCGCGGAAGCAGCCGCTGTGCGAAAAGCCGTCGTCAGTGTCAATTCGGAAAGCAGCGTCGGGAAACCCGTTTCCATGTCGGCCAGCACGCCGAAAGCCATAACGGTGGATACGCCCTTGTTTGCGTTGGCCGGATGGCCGTTGACATACTTGAACGCATACCGGTCCCGATCCGAGATCGGCATCAACTCGATCACGCCGATCTCGCTATGACTGGCAATCCGAGCGCTCTTTTCGAACGATTCCCAACGTCGAAAATCTTCTCGCATAGCCGCTGCGATGCCGGAAAGAAACGGGTCCACGCCAACGCGGTTCACAATCCGGCAAAGGGCGAAAACGTCAACGAACCGTGTCATGCTGAGCGCTCCGAGTGTGTTGTTGAATATGACAATAATAGCCACTCGTTTGATCAAATAATAGATGGCAAATAAGACGAATTGGTATAGGATTTTCCTTTATGATTAGCATAGTTGACTATATGGTCAGTTCCTGTGGGAGACGTCCTTTGCGGAATCTGGATACCAGAGATCAGGGTCTGTTGTCGTTGCTGCGCGCCGACGCGCGCTTGGCCGTGGCGGAACTGGCGAAGCGACTCGGCGTATCGCGGGCAACCGTGCTGAACCGGATGCGGCGCCTTGAACGGGAAGGCGTGATTCTCGGCTATACGGTCAAACTGAGTGACGAAATTGGCAACCAGCCGGTTCGGGCACTCATGAGCATACGCGTGGACAGCAAATGTGAAGCCAGAGTCATCGGCAGCTTGCGCGGTAACCCGAACGTGTCCACAGTTCATCACACAACGGGCCGATGGGACCTGATTGCCGAAATCGAAACCGACTCGCTCGCTTCATTCAACAAGATTGTCGGCGCTATTCGACTGTTCGACGGCGTGGCGGCGACTGAGACCAATTTGCTGCTCGAGAGCTACGGCTAGGCCGTGCACTGTCACTAGTGAGTTGTGCGCTCCCTAGTGAGTTGTGCGCTCCCTAGTGAGTTGTACGCTCCCTTATCTGCAGCACAAGCCCGTACACGACGGGCAATACCAGTAGACTAAGCAGCGTGGTCGTCACCATACCGCCCATGACCGGGGCCGCAATACGTTTCATGACATCCGATCCCGCGCCATCGCTGAGCATGATGGGAAGTAGACCTACGATCGTCGAAGTTGCCGTCATGACCACCGGCCGCACACGGCGGGATGTGCCGCGGTGTACGGCGGCCATGATCTCCCGAGCATTGAGTGAGCCGGCACGCACATCGCCCTGGGCGTTGAATTCCTGCTTCCCCAGGCGCTGTTCGCTGACGGCCTCTTCGACGAAGCCCAGAACGAGTACGCCTGTCTCGACGGCGACGCCCGTCAGGGCGATGAAGCCGACGGCCACGGCCACGGACATGTTGAATCCCAGCCAATATACGAACCAAAAACCGCCGACCAGGGCGAACGGTACGCACAGCATGACGGTCAACGGTGCCGAAAGATTTCGAAAATTCAAGAACAGCAGCAAGAAGATCATCAACAGGGTCAGCGGTATGACGACTCTGAGCCGTGCCGCGGCGCGCTCCATGTATTCGTACTGACCCGACCAACTGAGCGCGTAGCCCGGCGGAATCTGGAGTTGATCCGCAAGCGCCTGTTTTGCCCGAGCGACAAACCCGCCGACGTCGGACGTGGAGATATCCACGTACACCCAAGCGTTGGGTCGGGCGCCCTCGCTCTTGATCACCGGAGGTCCCCGGCTCAACGAAACGTCCGCGACCTGGCCGAGAGGAATTTGCGCACCGGTGGGCGTGGGGACCAGCACGCGGCGCAATTGTTGGGGATCGTCGCGCAACTCCCGGGGGTATCGAATATTGACCGGATAGCGCTCAAGACCCTCAATGGTTTCCGTCACCTGCACTCCACCGATGGCGGACATGATGACGTCCTGTATATCTCCGACCGTCAAGCCGTAGCGGGCGGCTTCCTCGCGCCTGATATCGAAATCGAGAAAATAACCGCCCGCTGCTCGGTCGCCGAGTGCCGATAGTGTCTCGGGAAGCTCCTTGACGATCTGTTCGGCATCGAGAGCAAGTCGCTGCAGCTCTTCGATATCCGGTCCGCTGATCTTGATCCCGACGGGCGTTTTGATACCCGTGGAAAGCATGTCGATTCGGGTCTTGATGGGCATGGTCCAGGTATTGGTAAGCCCCGGAAACTTGATTGCCGCGTCCATTTCCCGCATGAGTTCCGATGTGGGCTTGGCCGGATCCGGCCACTCTTGCCGCGGTTTCAAACGCACGATCGTCTCGATCATCGACATGGGCGCCGGATCGGTCGCCGTTTCCGCCCGGCCGACCTTCCCGAAGACCGATTCGACCTCTGAAAAGGTGAGCAGAATCTTGTCCGTCTGTTGCAGCAATTCCTCGGCCTTGGTCACTGAAACACCCGGAAACGTCGACGGCATATAGAGAATGTCGCCCTCATCCAGCGGCGGCATGAACTCCGTCCCGAGCTTGGTAAGCGGGTAATAGGTGGTTGCCAGAAGACCCGCCGCGGCAACGAGCGTGGCCGTGCGCCAACGCAAAAATCCACGCAATGCAGGGGAGTGAAGCGCAAGCAGGACGCGATTGATCGGGTTGTTCGATTCACCGCGGATTCGGCCGCGCACCAAGAAGCCGATAAGCAATGGCACCACTGTGATCGCCAGCAATGCCGCCGCGGCCATGGAGTAGCTGCTGGTAAACGCCAAGGGTTTGAAAAGCCGGCCCTCCTGGGCTTCCAGAGTAAATATCGCGAAGTAGGCCACAACGACTACCAGCAGCGAATAGAACAGGGCAGGACCGACTTCCCGAGTTGATGTGGCGATCGTTTTCCACCGCTCCCTTGCACTCAGCGGGCCGGATTTGCCGGCAGCGGCGAGCGCCAGGTGCTTGTGCGCGTTCTCGATGAGGACAATTGGGCCATCCACCATCGCGCCGATCGCGATGGCGATGCCTCCCAGCGACATGATGTTTGCATCGATGCCCTGGAATCGCATGGCGATGAATGCCATCAGGATACCGATCGGCAGTGCGACGACCACGACCAGCGCGGAGCGCAAGTGCAGCAGGAACACGGCGCAAACCAGCGTTACCAGCACGAGTTCGAGCAACAGTGCCTTGGAAAGATTGTCGACGGCGCGCTCAATGAGCGCACCGCGATCGTAGACGGGCACGACTTCCACGCCGGCGGGAAGCCCTGATTTCAATTCTTCGAGCCGGTCCTTGACCCTCTCGATCGTCCGCTGGGCATTCTCTCCGGAGCGCATGACGACGATTCCACCGGCCACTTCGCCTTCGCCGTTGAGTTCCGCGATCCCCCGGCGCAACTCCGGGCCGATCTGCACCTGTGCGATGTCGCGAATCCGAATCGGAGTCCCGCGTTGATCCACGCTCACGGCGATTTGTTCGATATCTTCAATCGATTGAATGTATCCGCGCCCGCGGACCATGTACTCGGTCTCGGCCATCTCGATCATGCGGCCGCCGACATCCCCATTGGAGCGCGCGATGGCTTGTCGGACGCTCGAAATGGGGATGTTGTAGGCAAGCAGTGCATTGGGATCCACCTCGACCTGGTACTGCTTCACATAACCGCCGATCGAAGCGACCTCGGCGACACCGGGTACGGTTTGCAACGGGTAACGCAGGTACCAATCCTGAATCGATCTCAATTCGGATAGATCCAGTTGACCGCTCCTGTCAACGAGCGCGTATTCGTAGATCCAACCCACTCCGGTCGCATCGGGCCCCAATGCCGGGGTGACACCGTCGGGCAGCCGTCCGCTGACATAGTTGAGGTACTCAAGCACGCGGGAGCGCGCCCAGTACAAGTCGGTACCGTCTTCAAAGATGACGTATACGAAGGAAAGGCCGAAGAACGAGTACCCCCGCACGACATCCGCAAACGGAACCGCAAGCATGGCCGTGGTCAGAGGGTAGGTGACCTGATCTTCGACCACTTGCGGCGCTTGCCCGGGATACTCGGTCAGGACGATGACCTGGACATCGGAAAGATCCGGAATCGCATCCAGCGGAGTGTTTCTCAGTGCGAAAATTCCCGCGAAGACAATCACTAAAGTGAGAATGGCGACCAATAGTCGATTCTCGACGGAGGCTGCGATGAGCCTTTCAATCATCCTCTACCTCCAGCATCTTCGCCGCGGCTTCTCTAAGCTTCGACTCCGAATCGATCAGGAATTGAGCGGATACGACAACCTCATCGCCCACTTCGATTCCTTCCTGAATTTGCGTCCAACCGTCGCTGCTGACACCCAGCCGAACTTCGCGCGGTTCGAATTTGCCGGGTGCCCTGACCACAAACACCTGTTCCCGAACGCCTGAGCGAATAACGGCCTCGGATGGGACGGCAACAGCGTCCACTTCCGGACTGGCCAGTATCGTGACATCGACAAACATTTCGGGCTTGAGTACGAAATCGGAGTTGTCGAACTCGAGTCGGGCCTTGACGGTTCGCGTCTGGCGCTCGGCAAACGGGTAGATGTAAGTTAGCTGGCCTTCGAAAACCCGGCCGGGCGCCGCCGCTACTGTCATTCGGGCCCGATCGCCGACGCGCACCCAAGGCAACTCATCCTCAAAGACATCAACCAGAACCCAAATGCTGGACAAGTCGGCGATGGTATAGAGTTCCGTCTGCGGGGTGACGTATTGTCCTTCCCGAACACCGACGTTGATGGCAATGCCGTCCGCCGGAGAGTGGATATGGAGCTGCTCCTGCACCTCGCCGGACTGTGTCAGTTCCAGGATCTGGTGTTCGGGTACATCCAGAAGCCGAAGTCTGGCGAGACTCGATTCCACGAGATCCGCCGCGCCTTGCCGAATGTCGGGGAACGGGCTCTCCCGCAGGGTTTCCTGGTAACTACGGGCCAACAGGTACTCCTGCTGGGTGACCACGAGTTGCGGGGAATAGACGCTTAACAGGATATGGTCTTCGGCAATTCGTTCGCCCGTGGTTTCCACGTAGAGTTCTTCGATCCAGCCTTCGATTTTTGGATGAAGCCGAGTGATCCGTTGCTCGTCGTATTCGACGCGACCCAGCGAGTGGATCGTGCGCGTCAATGTCCTGCGTTCCGCGGACGCGGTGCGCACTCCGATGTTCTGAACCGTGACCGGGTCGATTCGAACCGTTCCCGCGGGATCGTTTGTATCCCCGCCGGAATCCGCGTAGACGGGAATGTAGTCCATCCCCATTTCGCCTTTCGCCGGGACAGCCGAGATCACTTCCGGTGTCATTGGGTGCCGGTAGTAAAGGGGTTCCGGTCCTTCCGTCATCGGCGTGGACGGCGGCGGTTCCATCCGCTGCATGGCCAACCAATACCCGCCGCTGCCAGCCGCGAGAAGAGCAGCCAGGCCGAAAATCGAGGCAATCACCGCTAGTCTATTCATACAGCACCTCCATGCCGACCGACGCGGCCAGATTTGCCAAAGCCGCCTTGGCCCTACTGAGTGCTTCCCAATAGTTGATCTGGGCGTTGTAGAGTGTGATTTGGCTGTTCACCACGTTCAGGAAATCGACTTCGTTCACACGATACCCGGCCAACATTGATGCGGCCGTTTGCTGTGCTTGCGGAATGATGGCGGTTTCAATCAGCGTGACCTGATCCCTTGCGGCCTCGTAATCCGCACGATGCCCGGAGATGGCAGCCTGAATCGATCGAAGCGTGTTGCTAAAGGCGTGTTGGCGTTGCGATACCTCGTGACTGCGTTGCTCGATAGCCTTTCTTTGCTTCGAATCTGCGTACAGAGGCACCGTGACGTTAAACATCAAGCTTAAAAAGTCGGACCGGTCGCCTCTACGAAACGGATCTTCGCCCCGGCGTAACCCATATTGCGCTCCAACCATAAAGTCGGGCCGACGATCCTTCTCGGAAAGACTCAGCCGCGCACGCGCAGCGTCCACCAGCGCGTATTCCGCCGCGAGCGCCGGACGATCAGCCACGGCGGTCTGGAATAGTTCCGTATCCATCGAAACGTCCGGCAAGCGGACATTTTCCGGCATGGGCGGCAGAGTGAGCGATTGGCCCGACGGTTGGTCAAGGAGCGCAACAAGTAAGGCCTCGGTCCGGGAGCGCATCCCGGATAGCCGCAAGTCACGCTCCAATAGCCGCGACAGCTCCAGTTGGGCGAGCAAGACATCTTGCTGAAGGCCGTCGCCGACGCGGTACTTGGCCTGGGCGATCTCAATGAAGTCCCGCATCAGCCGCGTGTTCTGACTGGTGATCTCCAGGGCCCGGTCTTGCTGAAACAGCCGCCACCACGCCACGCGAACCTGCGCCGATAGCTCCAGGCGCGCATCTTCGACGCGAGCACGTCCGGAGTCCGCTTCGTACTGAGCGGCATCTTCCAATAACTGACGCTTGCCGGGATACGGAATCATCTGGCTGACCGCGAATTGAATCTGGGTCATCGGCTCTTGATGCAGATTGAAGGTGTCGGTCGGCAAGTTCATCGCGTGCAAGCCAACGACGGGGTCGGGAAGCGCGCGAGCTTGAGGCGGTATGGTTTGAAGCGCCTCTGCCTGAGCCCTGATCGCCGCGAGATTCGGATTGGCCACGAGCGCAATCTCCACGGCTTCGGCAACAGTCAAGTAGTCCGACGCGCTCGGCTGGGCAAGCACGTTGGAGGAAAAGATGAGTGGGATACAACCTGCCGCGATGGCTAGCCCGCGCATAAACAACATAACAACCTCCTCGTCTGAAACAGGATCAAACTGGTCAGCGAGTGGTTGTTATTTCAGCTGGGTGCAGAACAGGATTGGCAGTGGCCGCGTTGGCGGCGCAGTCGCCGGATGGGCCAGGCAAGCGTTAGTTGGGAGGAACGATAACTGAAAGGGTCTGTATGCCGTCGCCGGAGTTGCAAGGAGTTCCTTCTGATCATCCCCGAACTTTGCCTTGGCCGCCCGCCGGTCCGCGTTGAACCGATCGTCGTCACCGCAATCCTGGGGTGCATCGTCGTCACAGTGCTCGAGCTTCGGCGGCGGACAGTGCACGCAGCGATGCTCTATATCCATAGCGCCGTCCATCGCCATCGCGCATGGCTGCCAAAGCATCGTCAGCCACACGACAGCGAACGGCGCCGCGAGCCTGTGGATCCAGACTTTCTTTCGGCGGCGCATCAAGGCGAGCAGATTCATCGGCTACAGACTCCTGTAGCCAATCTAGTCCAATTATTGACGCCACGCAATTTTCGGGGTGACGTATTTCTGTGGGCCCAGTTCAGCCTGCGCTCGATAATTCGTGGGCGGCGCCCCTCATCTGCCTGGATTGTCGCTTGCGAATCCGTTACAACCGAGTACGGGCGATAAGCTCCCATACCCGATACGACGTAGCCGGCATGGGCACCTCGTCGATTCCCAGGGGCGCCAGAGCATCATGCAGGGCATTGAAAAACGCACCCAGCGCCGGCGAATCCGTGACGCTCGTCGAACGCGAACGCGAGTTTCAGGATATTGTCGCGACCCTGTGTATCGCTCTGAAACGCTTCACTGCGTGTTGACGTCCATTTGACCGGCCGGTGCGGGCGTCGTAGTCGCCGATGCCGCTCCTGGGCTCCATCTGGCAGCCCGCGACGCGGTTGCTGACGAATGTTCGCTCAATGACATGCGCGGCCCCGTCGAACGCCGTCGACCCTGGCGTGGGCGTAGGGCGAGCGGATAAACTGCGCGTAACACTGACCCGGCAGAATGAAGTCATCGCTGAAACGCCCCTGACCGGAAAGCAAGCGGTGATCTTCCCGTCGCGGGAGCCGGCGACCAATCATCGAATGCATGGATTCACCATCCATCATGGTGCGTCGTAAATCCCTTGCGGACGAAATGGGGGTGGATTTAACGCGGATATCCAGAGATATTCAAGTAATCCTGTCAGTGCAGCCGTCGCAGTTTGACGACGTTTGCCCCCTAAAATTATGTAGAATCAACACCAGAGCAACCAAGGAGCCGCCACGGCATGCATCCCGGGGGAATTCGGACGACGAAGGGACTTCAACGCAATACTCGGCGTTCCGCACGCCAGGAGGTCATCCCAATGACTAGCGTCCAGACGAAGCAAAGATTACTCAAAACGTGCCTGGGAACGTTTCTGGGAACGTTCCTGTTTGGAGCATCTTCCGCGATCGCTCAAACCGAGACTGTAATCATCCAAACCAATTACGCCGGGAGCAATGCGCATCTCATCGACCCGACCACTAACGAGGTCATCGGCACCATCGAGGGCGTGCCGAAAGCGCATGCGGTCGTCAACCATCCCGATGGAACGTACTTCTACTTCGCGAACGAACACATCGACGTCGTTGACGTCGTCGATATCAAGACCCGGGAAGTCGTCGAGCAGATTCCACTCATGGACCGGCCGAACAAGCTCGTCATCAACAAGGAGCTCGGCAAACTCTACGTGGGAATTCGCGACTCGGCCTACGTACAGGTCATTGACCTTGACTCCCACAAGGTGGTCAAGACGATCCCGGTACTCCACGGCGTCCACAACGTCTACGTGACGGCGGACAACAAGTACGTGATTGCGGGGCTGGGCGCGACGCCGGCCACACGGGACGAGCCCACGATTCAGGTCATCGACGCCAGTACCGATGAAGTCGCATGGGGTATTCCCCTGGACGGCCACCGTGTGCGTCCCATGGCCATCGAGTCCAATCCCGATGGCTCGCCCGCCCGCGTATTCGCTCAGGCAACGCGCCTGAACGGGTTCTATGTCGTGGACTGGGACAAACGCGAGGCCGTCGACTTCATAAGCCCGCCCGCGCTGCCCGTTTCGCAACAGAACTTCGACGGGATCCAGGACGGAACGGGGCACGGACTCCTTGTTTTGCCCGATCAGTCCGCGCTCTGGTATGCGAGCCGGCTCGACAGCCGCGTCTACGCATGGTCGCTGCCCGAGCTTGAGTTTCTCGGTGGAATCGAGGTTGGCCCGTCTCCGCAATGGCTCACTGCAACGCCCGACAGTCAGACACTCTACGTCAGCATGGTGGGCTCGATGCAGACTGTCGCGCTGAACACCGGCACCCATGAGATTGTCGCGCGAATCCCGGTGGGGTTTGGACCCAAACGGAACTCCACTCACACCCTTCCGGCCGAAGTAGTTCGATGACAGCGCTCATCCGGACCCGGCCACGCGATGCCCGCGGTGCCCGCGGTGCCCTGGGCAGCCTGACTGTCCTCTGGATCGTCACCGTCGGTGGACAAGCGCAAGCGCAGACCGGGCTCGACTTCGAGTTCTATCGCGCAAACGTCGAGCCGATATTCATTCAATCGCGCGGTGACTTCCTGCCTCCCGATCCGGGAGACCCGGCGTGTGTCATGTGCCATACGTGGCAGGCCAACACGCCGCTGAAGCTTGCGTCGCTCGAGACGGACGAAGATGGCGGCGTCCATTGGACCGAAGCCCAGTCGCGTCGAAACTTCGAGGTGGTTTCCCGCCTGGTGACGCCCGGCGACCCCCGGAACAGTCGGCTGTTGCAGACCCCGCTCAACCCCGAGGGCGGCGGCAGCGCCTTGCATACAGGCGGCAAGGTCTGGGATTCTCAGGACGATCCGGAGTGGCAGACGCTGGCTGAGTGGGTTCGGACCGGATCGGCGTCCGCAGCATTGCCGGAGCCGGCACCGGAGGTGGACTACGAGTTTTTCCGGGCTTGCGTGCAACCGGTATTTTTCCAGGTCACGCCCGGTGGCCTCTCCTGCGCGAACTGCCACAGCCTCGAGTTCACCCAGACGGATCCGGAAGAGTCCTGGAATGCCGTTAACCGTTTGATCGAGCCAGGACGCCCGACCGAGAGCCGCCTGTTGATGCACGCGCTGCACCCCGATGGCGGGGGCGACTACGTTCACAACGGGGTCCGCAGATGGCTTTCCCGCGAAGATCCTGAATGGCAAATGCTCGCTGCGTGGGTCCACGGAGAACGAACCGGCACTGACTGTAGTCCCTGACAGCCGACGCGACGGCTTGGCTCTTCCTTTTTATTAATATAAATATCAGTATCTTACGATATATTACTCGTATTTTACTTTCGCCTCCTCAAGCGTATCGACCGTGAGGAGCATCATCCCCTCCTGGTTGGGCGTACCCTCCTCGAACGGCCCGGCCAGCAGAAGCTCGACGCCTGGAATCAGGAAACCGACGACTTCGCCGCACAGTGCATCCCCGCCGGAATGCCGGAAGCGATGTTGATGCCGTTCCCGATCGAATTTTTCGACGCTGGTGACGAGATCATTCTCAATATCGAGGAATGGGACAACTCGCGGACGATTCACCTGGTGGACGACCCCAACACCGATGCGCCCTCCTCGCACCTGGGCTATTCGGTCGGGCGATGGGAGGGCGATACGCTGATCGTCGAGACCGACCAGGTCGACTACCCCTTCTTCAACGACCAGGGCATACCGCAAAGCGAGGCCCTGGAGATCGTCGAACGCTTCACGCTAAGCGAGAACGATACGAAACTGGACTGGACGGCGACGGTGACGGATCCCGAAACATTCACCGCACCGATTACGATGCCGGAGTTTCACTGGGACTGGATCCCGGGACAGGAACTCAAGCCGTATAACTGCACGGTCGACGACGAATAGCTCGCACGCTGCCCCTGAGCTCATTGCGCGCTGCCGAGCGCCGGCAACCTGCAGTCCGTCTTCGCAAACTCATAGTCGTAGGTCTGCAGCTTGCGCCAGCCCATTTCCCAGGGCGCCACCAGGTGACCCGGATCGGTAATTACGAGCGACATCTGTAGTGCCGCGTGCTCAGCGTCCGTGGCGTTTACGATCAAGGCGCTGTGTGGATTGAGAATTTTAAAGACTCTGACGGTACCTTGGATAACTTCGATAGCCTCCTCCCCGTTAGCCGTATGCAAATAAGGGAAAGAATGGTGAGCGGATGCCAGCTGTGGCGGGACCATCAGCACACCTGGAAACACCACCGCGACGAACCCGCCGACACTTCGCAGGACCGTCATCCATCGCTGAACGCCCATTCTGTCTCTCCTGCTCCCCAAGACCGAAGGTAGTAGCCCGATTGTACGTCGCCAGAACCTTTCGGACAGAAAGGGTTTGGATTTGAGTTAGGGAAGGTCTGAACAATCCCGATATCGATGACGTCTGGCGTCGTAGCATTCGGTTTCAAAGCGCGAAGACCCATCGGACATGCGAAGTGCTACTTTTCGAATCCAAAAACCGTTCGAACGGTTGGCGGCTCGCCAGATTCCCTGCAGATTCGGCTTGCCGTCAGTAGTGCGCGGCAGCGTCTGCGCAGACGCGGACTCGGCGTTGATGAACGCCAGAATCAAAAGGCCGGGGATCGAGATGATCCCCAACCGCTTAAATGATTCGAAACGGCTATTCGCGCGGTCGCGAGATCGGTTCCAGACCATGTTTTTCCAGCGCCGCGATTAACGCGGGGGTCGACAGGAAGTCGATCAGGGCGCCAGCTATAGCCGGATCCTGCTACATGGAACGCCTCGCCGGCCTCAATCTTGTCTACCAGGTTTCGCGATGTACTGAACTCGAAAGAAATCCGTTTTCCTATCGCCTGTTCGATCTGCGGCGCTCGGCCCCGCAATGACAGCCGCCTACATAGCTCATCGTCGGTTTAGCCCGGACCGGAAGCCTCGAGTGTCAGCGTATCTTCCAGCGCCACGTAGCTGTGCTCCACCCACGCTGGAATCACGACGGTATCGCCGGCTTCCATAATGAATTCCCGATCCCCGCTGATCGCTCGTAGCCGTCCCTCGATCACGGACAACACCAGTTCATTGGCGTGGTTGTGGGGAGTGGTAGCCGCACCCTCTGGCCATTCGACGCGGATCAAGCCGACCGTGGAGGCCATGATTCGTCGTACTTTGCGACCATCCTCAGGAACTCGTAGCTCGGCCTCATCGAAGCTGTGAAGCGTCATCTCGGGCGCTGTGATCTGCTGGGAGATAACCAGACTGGGAAACAGGATCAGCGCGACCGATGCGAAAGTAGTGACTAGTCTATTCATCATGATTTACCTCTAGTTTCGAGCGGAGGACACGTTTTTCTTCTTCAGGCCACATGGCGACTCCCTGATCGTTTTCTTTTTCTTCAACAGATATTAAGCCTGAATTTACTCTGTCGGACCATAAGCGGCCATCGCACTACTGCTGAACGCGAGCCTCGCACATCGGGTCAGGCCCGAGTCTCTTCAGCAAGGCCGCTACCGGCCGGCGGGTCCTCCCGCGTCGGTCCCCAGGAAAAAATTCGTCCCCTCCGGCGTGGTCACGCTCCGGCCGTTGACCACCGGCTCCCCGCTGCGCGCGAGATAACCGTTGACGATCACCTCTATTCCGGCCGGAAAGTCGGTCTTGCGAAGGCCGCGCCGCAGCAGTTGAGTGGCCCCGCCCGCCTCGATCGCCCAATTGGTCACCGTGCCGTCCGGGTTTTCGACATCGATATACAGCCACCCGTGCGGGTTCACCCACTCCAACCTCGTGAGCATCCCACGCAGCTCGATCGGTTTATCGATATCGAATTCCGCTGCGAAGGAATGGTGCGCTACGACGGGTGCTGCGACCAGCAGCGCACCGACAGCGCCAAATAAACCAAGAGTCTGCTTTTTCATGTCATTGACTCCCATGACAACGATTCAACTGAATTAGCGCGCGCTCATCACTGCGGAGGAGTTACCCCCCTGAACCATTGGTAGTCGAGTGCGCGGAGGGAAGCCGGGCCCTCCCTGTTTCCCTCGTAACATGCAACTTCCCAATACTCGTTTGCATACGGGTCCTCCACAGGAGGCGCGTTTGCCGCGACCGCGCTGGGTATGCGGGCGCCTCTCGCCCGCGGACCCGTACCGGGGCGCCTTTTTGGGAAGTTCATCTTCCAGGGTCTGGTATAGATCGAGGGGTCGTCGATCGTCACTTCGTAGTCGATCGTATTCGCGTCGGCCAACCGCCAGCGCTCGGTCATGCGCGTGTTCTCGGAGTAGTAGTGCCCCGTGCTGTCGAACCACCCCCTACCGTTGAGACCGGTCACGTCGACGACCAGCGTATCGCCTTCCCAGCGGCCGCGCGAGCTACCGAACCAGAACTTCGCATTTTCGACGATCGGCGGACGCCCCTCGGTTGGGATCACGCGGTAGCCATTGGCGCTGAGCATTATCACGGAGCCAGGTTGCTGAACGATCTCCAACGCGGCAACCGAGAACGTCGGCATAAAATATAGACAAAACGCCGCCGGACTGCTGTAGAGGCGATCGCCCGACTCGCCGGGCCATCCTCGCCCCAGCCCAGCGAGAATCTCGGCCCGTTTAGCCAGCCCCCATGGCGTGTAGGGGACTTTGCCATCCGGTGGATCGGAGACAAAGGATTCCTGGGCCGGTGTTGTCACGTCCACGTACTCATGGTCTTCGAGGAAGCTGAGGCCATCGCCACCAGGGCCGCCCCAAACCCCCTGGAGGTCGGGCACGCCGTCCGCTGTCCGCGGTGGGCTGTAGGGCGGGAACTCGGACTTCTGCGCGAGCCAGGTTGGGGCCATCGGGAGCTTCGGCGTGTCCTCGGGCCAAAAGGACTGCCCGGCAGCGGGTCCCGGCGCAAGGAACAAGACCCAGAGCACTGCCGTCACCCCGAGCGGACCGGCGGCCGCAGCGGAAGATCGGCGAGATAGACGGGCTGGAATTCGATGGCTCACCTGACAGCTCGCTTTGTATTTTTCATGCTTTCCAACTCAGCGTTCGTCGAAAAAGGTAGAAGCGGGGTTGTCCCATTCCTGTTCGAGGAGGTACGCATGGCACTGATATTCCAGTAGCTCACTGTTCTGTTCCTGTCGCCGGTAGAGCGGCATGCTGATCTTCCAGGGCCGCGTAAAAACGTTCGGGTCCTCGATCGTGGCTTCATAGAGCAGGTGATTCGGGCCCGTCGGTGTGTAGCGTTCAACGACGTGCAGGGCGTCGCTGTGGAAATTCCCGGCCCGATCGAACCACGTCTGGTCGTTGAAATGGATCACATCGACCACGAGGGTATTTCCCTCCCAGTGACCTCGCGAATCCCCCATCCACCAGTCGATCGGACCCGGGGGATGCGGATTCCCGTTCATATGGATGTAGCGAATGGCGCGCAGATACTCGTAAGCGATCGAGACCTTGTCCGCCTGCTGAATGATTTGAAACGGATGTGGCATGTAGGTGATGCGGGGAACTCCGGGAAGGTAGCACCTGGCTTCCGGATCGAGCGTGGCGCGCTGTTCGAAGTTCTGTTTCTTTTTCTCAAGCGCCGACGCCTGATAGGGGATGGCCCCTCCTTCCACCACGCCGTGCCCGGCGGGTACGCCGAGGCTCGCTTGATGGTCATCGAGGTCCCACGCGGCCGTGTTGAGAACCTGCCAGATACCCTGCAAGTCCGGGTGCCCGTCCGTTGTGCGCGGCGGCGTGAAGGGTGTCGTCGTCGCGGTTTGCCCCACGCCAGGCATCGGTGTGAGGGTGCAGATCGCCGCCAAACCGAACATCAACCGCACGAACCAACGTCTCACCGGAGACCCCCCTGTAATTCGAAACAGTTGGAAAAAGATCATAGGATATTGTTTCTATACCCGCAAGAATCTTCCGGCCGGAGAACTGTCCAACGCGAGATGATGCTGAACGAAAGGGCTGATTCCAACGCGAAGTGATGCTGAAGCAGGCGTGTCATGGATCATGGGAGGATGATCGTGACACTACAGAGCCATCGGCTGCGCACCATGGAGCAGGTTCGGGCCTTCGTCGAAGGCAACGAAGCTGTGGACTACAAACATCAGGACCGGTCGAGCGCCTACGCCTTCGTGAGCGAGTTGCTCGGTCGGCTCCGCTACAGGATATTGGGCAAGCGCGACAAGGGTACCGTGCGCCGCTTTCTGGCCAAGACAACCGGCCTATCGGCGGTGCAGATTGACCGCCTGATCCGGCAGTGGCGGGAGACTGGCAGGGTTGAGGACCGTCGCGGCGGCAATCGCGGTCGGCCGTTCGAGCGTCGGTACACGGCGGTGGACATCCGGCTGCTGGCGACGGTTGACGAGGCGTTCGGCCAGATGTCCGGGCTGGCCACCTGCGAACTGCTTCGCCGCCAGTGCGAGGTGTTCGGCGAGGTGCGCTTCGAACGGCTGGCGGGCATCTCGGGCAGCCATGTCTACAACCTGCGGGCGTCGAAGACGTATGTGGCCAAGCGCACGGTATGGACGAAGACGCGCGCGGCAACGGTCGGCATCGCGCTGCGTGAGGCGCCGGACCCGCGGGGGGAGCCGGGGCACCTGCGCGTGGACACCGTCCACCAGGGCGACCGGGACGGCGTCAAGGGTCTGTACCTGATCAATGTCGTCGACGAGGTCACGCAGTACGAATACGTAGGGGCCGTGCCGGGCATCTCGGAAAGGTTCCTGGTGCCGCTGCTTGAAGCCCTGCTGTCGCTGTTCCCGTTCGCAGTGGCCGCATTCCACGCGGACAACGGGTCGGAGTACATCAACCACCGCGTGGCGGCGCTGCTGAACAAGCTGCACATCCAGAAGTTCACCAAGTCGCGGGCGCGGCACTCGAACGACAACGCACTGGTCGAGGGCAAGAACGCGCATGTCGTGCGCAAGTGGTTCGGCCACGACCACATCCCGCAGCGCTTCGCCGAAATCGTCAACCGGTTCGCGCTGTGCGAGCTATCGCCATTCCTGAACTTCCACCGTCCCTGTCTGTTCGCCACCGAATACCGCGACGAAGGCGGCAAGGTGCGCCGCAAGTACCGACGCCAGGACGTGACCACGCCCTACGAGAAGCTGAAGTCCCTTCCCGACGCGCGGCGCTACCTCAAGGACGGCGCCAGCTTCGATGAACTGGATCGGATCGCGTACGCCGTGAGTGACCTGGACGCGGTCGGACGCGTTAACGACGCCCGCCGGGACCTGTTCAAAGCCATTGAGTCCGAATTGCACTGTGCAGCGTGACGCGGGCGGAACGATGTGCACCGCCGAGGGCGACGCTCGCTCGGCTCACTCGGGCTACGCCCTCCGTCCCCGAGCGAGCGTCCTTCCATCGAAAACCGGCGTACCAGCCTGGCATAAAACCGCTCGCAACGGAGGCTCTAAAGCGGACAAACACGGAACTCGGGAGCCCTTGGAACCGCCACCAACGCTACACAACGATCCTTGACCAACGATGCGGAGTCCGCAATCATGCCCGCAACAATCAAACGACACGCTGCTGCACAGGACCACTGCGTTCGCCCCAGTTCAGCATCATGTTCTCATTGGACAACGCTCCGGAAGCCGAGTCGCCGGTTCCAGGGGTATACTGAAAACCGGTCTAATGTGCCGTCGGAGATCAGGCGCGCGAGATCGGGATCTGCCTAATAACACCAGAAGCGGTTGGCGCTGATTGCAGCGACGTCGATTCCGCGTTCGTCCATTCTTGCGAGAAACTCAGGCATTGAAGTTATCCAGCGGCGTGCCGTTAACCTCCACGGTGTTCGAACCCATGAGGACGAACGCAACGATGCAGTGTTCCGGTCCGGGGTTCACCCAGTTGTGGATCGTGCCGCGTTGCACAAGTATGTCCCCCTGATTTAGATGCACTACCTTGCCCTCGTCCATTTCCATGTCGATGGAGCCCGACATGACGAATACATAATCGATATTGGACGCGGTTCGATGCATACGGGGACCCACTCCGACCCCGTATCGAGTCACCCTGAGAATCGTACCGTTCTGACGTGCCCCCTCCGCCAGCACTTTACCAAGGCCCCCTTCTGCGTTGATATCCGGGGGTGATGTCGCTGTCGACCAGACCTCGGTGCCGGCCTGGTTTATCCGCCCCCCCTGTTCAAAGTGTCGAAAATCGTCGATGGAGACGATCGCGTGCCCGTCCCCGCATCAGGACCGCGGCAGTCCGATATCCCGTTCCTCGGCCTTGCGGATCAACAGTTCGGCGTCCTCGGGGAGCATGAGCCGCGCATCCATCTGACGCTGCACGGACTGGCGAATCTGTTCCATGTAACCCTCGTGCGTCCCGTAGCGTTCCTCCAGCGATGGCCGCGGGTCGTCGCCCCGCTCGGCCGCGGTCACGGCAAAGGGGAAATGCGCGCCGCCCGTGCTGCAGCCCTCGCCTTCCATCCTGCCGGCCCTGCGGTAATTCCAACCGACATAGGACGCGATCGGTACCTGGATATGGGTCCCGCGAATCCCGCCGATGTCGTTGCCGTCCTCGTCCGTTTTCGGCACCAGGATCGTGTACTGCGCGGAGGTGTGCTTCACTGGATGCGCCAGATAGTCGTTCAGATACCCATCGTTGACCTTGCCGGTATAGGGCGAGCCCGGGATATCCGGGAAGCCCACGCCGGCCTGGGGAAGCGGCGGCACCAGCGTGCCGTCGTCGATCCGGTTGTACTGGCTCGGCGGCGGCTCCCGGCCCGTGGTCAGCCATTCGTGCATGGCCACGACCAGCGCGCGGCGATTCTCCCGAACCATCGCGTTATTGGGGAAATATTGGCACATCCCGTCGTCGCGTTTGGCCGCGAGCTCCTCGGGCGTCTCGTAACCGGTGAGGCCCGACTGGTTGTGCTGGGTGCTGGCCCACTGGTAGATCCGCACGTTGTCCGGGACCGGTGCGTCGTAGCGCCCCAGCGGGTCGGTCGTGACCAGCGACCCACGTGCCGCCCAGAGCTCGTTGGCGCTGTCGAACTGCATCGTCTTCGGGCAGGTGTCGGTGAGACTGCAGCGCGCCAGGATGCCGTCGATACGCCCGGACACCGGATCGAGTATCGTCGCGTAGGTAAACGGGAACTGGTCGCCCAGGTTGTAGTGGTCCATATCGCCGCGCACGAATCGCCCGGGGTTCGCGAACTCGTAGTTCGTGTAGGTCTTGCGGGCGCCGCCGGTCGTGGCGATGACGCCATCGAATGTGCGCCGGCCCGCGGGGTCTCGATTGAATCCCTGGTAGACGAAGTCCCGGAGAAAACGACCCGGCTGGGACTGACCCCATGCCAGCGCCGTCGTAATCGCGTTTCGCGCTTCGCCTTCCCCGCCATAGCGGGCAACCAGCGGGTTGTCCGCCGATGTGTCGTAGCGGAAGAACGAGGCCGCGTCCCGCACCGCGGCAAAGCCGATGCCCATCACGACGGGATCCCGAACCTCGTGGACGAGGTAGTAGAGGGCGTCTTGCGTGAAACCGCCTTCCAGGCATACATCGATGTCGCTCGGCACCGGCTCGGAACCGTCGTTACACGTCGCAAATGACCACGACTCGCGCGGGATCGGCACGGGCTCGGTGTGGGGCCTGTCTCGACGGTAGAGTTGCGCGTCCGCCATGCTCGCCGCCACGGTCGGGTAGAGCCCGCCCTCGATTCTCGTCGAGCCGGAGTTGCCTCTGAGCTCCGTGGTCCGCCAGGCGGTAATGGGCGTCCCGTCGGGATTCCTGGCGATCGGAAGCTCCGCACCGATGCGCTCTCCGGTGGCGCTCGCCTGCCAACCGCTCCACAGCATGGTGTAGCCCAGATTCAGGTGAAAGCCGTCCCCGATATCGTCGGGCGTGCGCGGGAAGACCCCGTAGTCGGGCAGGAATCCCTGGATCAGGTTGAATGCTCGCTGGGCGCCCCGGTTCATCACGTCGTACCAGAGCGCGCCGTTGCCGCGTGTCATGTCCACGGGCTTGAGAATCCGAAACTCCGCCGAGTACTCCACCCGGCCGTTCGCGTTGCGCGGCGCCTTGTCGAGATTCACTATGATCGCGTTATGCGCGTCCTCGGGATCGAGTTCCGCCGTCAGGCGGCCATCGACCCATTCGTATGCTCCCGCATCGCCGAACTCCCGCCCCTCGAAAGCGAGTTCGGCGCTGTCGACGACAATGCCGATGACGCCTGACGTGGGCGCCGCAGCCATGTCGGAAGCAGCCGCTTGCGCCGATGTGACGACGGCCGCTGGTGCGGAACCGGCCGCCGCCGAGGTGTCATCAGGCGCTTGTCCGGGCTGACAACCGGCGCTCAGGACACCGAGCGCAAGCAGACCAGACAATCTCAGCCGGGCCGCTATATCAATGAAGCTGAACCGAGTGAACATGGTTTTTCTCCGTCTACGAGGTCACCATTAACCCTGAACTCAGGCAGTAGTACCGCACTGCCTAGCTGTGGTGCATATCGTGATGGTAGAGACGCAGATGCGCCTCCGGCGTGCCACCCACGATCGTATTGTATTCGGCCGTCGCCACGCGGAATCCGGGCAGATCCAGATGAGGCTCCAGGGTACCGTCGAACTCATTGTAGAACCGGTAGAGGTTCAGGATGATCCGCTCGGCGCCCATCCAGTTGTCGAATTTGCCCATCCGGATATCGGCAGCGGCTTGTCCCGGGCTCATCCCGGCATCGAACCGTATTCTGGCTTCGCTCTGGAGCAGCACCAGGTAGTCGAGCATCGCCCGCACCTCGGCCTTCCCGGCGACCGGCCCGTGCCCGGGAACGATGGTGTCGAGATCCATATCGAGGATGCTTTCCAGCAGCGCCATCCATCCCGTCGGGCTGCCGTTATGGAGAAAGGGCGCCATGTGGAAGAACCCGTTGTCGCCCATCCACAGCGCCTTGTGCTCGGGCAGGTGGACGAGGATATCGCCCCATGTGTGGGCGGGGTCGATGGGCAGAAGTTCCACCTCCGTACCGCCGTAGTAGTAGGTCGTCTTGCCGGCGATCGTCGTCGTCGGGACCACCAGGTTGCGCGGTTCCCCGCCCAGCGCCCGGCCTTCCTGGGCTCCGAACGTCGGGCTGATGCGGCCGTAGGCCGGGTCGTCGGGACCGCCCGCCGCGCTGGCCGCCATCTGCGCAACCCGGTCGCGGCAGTACGGCGCCGCCACGACCTCAAGCCCGGCGCCCTGGAAGTATTGGCAACCGTTGACGTGATCGCCGTGGTTGTGCGTATACGCCATGCGTTCGAACGGCTTGTCCGAGACTTGTTCCCTGATCCTGACGATGAACGCCTGCGCCATGAGCGGCGCGGCCAACGCATCGAAGACGAAGATGCCGTCCTCGCCCACCACGAGGCCTGCGTTGCTGATGCCGCCGCCGCTGTGCGGCGGCCCGTTACCCTGCTGGTAGGTATAGCAGTTCGGACCGATCTCCTTCAGTTCCGTCGGCCAACTCGGGGAATCGCCGAAATCCGGGTCCCTGGGGGGTGGAAACGCCGGGGGCCGCTGCGCCCGCGCCAGAGAGCCTCCGAGCATCGAAGCGACCCCGATTCCGGCGCCCGCCACTCCCAGCGCGAGCGCTTCTCGGCGGCCGATGTGGCCGTCCCCGTTCTCAGGCTTTGCCATGAATATTCCCTAAATCTGTCTCCAACGGTTCTTGTATACAATAACCGCTGACGCGTCCCCAGTTTTGACGGCTCTCAGAAACGGTAAGTGAGCCGAGCGCCCATCTCCCGGGGTATCCGCGGCAGTATGACGAAATTCCGGGGTCGCCTGCTGCCCTGGTTGGCGTCGCGCCCAAAGCCGATGGACCGCGGCGAGTCCACGTTACTCAGATTGTTGCCAAACAAGACAATGTCCCAGTTCTCGTTCCTGAGGTTGATCGAACCCTGATAGGTCGTGGCGGCGGGATACCACAGAAGATTCAATACGTCCCGGGCCTGCCGGCTGGCGTAACGAACACCGCCGCGGGCGGTCCACTCCCAGCTGCCGGCGCCCAACGGCGCACGGTAGTTCAGATTGAGCAGAGCGGTCTCGTCGGATTCCTGCGGGATCCGATTGCCGCTGACATCGACGCAATCGTATAGCGCTCCGGTCGCGATCGTCGCCGTGGGTGTATACCTGAAGGTAGTAACCGGCGACGCAGCACAGTAGCCGTCGTACTCGATGTTGTTCAGGGCAATGAAGCCCCTGAGGCTCCAATTGGCGTTCATGAAATAGGATCCCTCCAGCTCGACGCCCCAGAGATTCGCGTTTTCTGACGGAATCACGATACCGCCGCTCGTGGTCTCCGCGTCCAGATACACAGTATCGGACCCATCGGGATTGTGGGTACCGTCGTTCCAGCATTCCGAATCGGCGCCGCAGAGCCCGGTCACAGGATCGGGATCGCTGCCGGTCCAGGTCAGACCGGCTCGCTGCAGCCGGTCCTCCCATTTCATGACGTACACGGCCCCGGTGAGCTGCAGGCGGTTGTCAAACGCGCCGCCCTTCAGCCCCACCTCGAAGTTGGTGAGCTTCTCCTCGTCGAAAGCTCGAAACGTCGAGTCGTCATAGGTGATGTAGCCGGCCGCGTTGGCGGCGGCGATGGAGCGGGCGACATTTGGAGAGGCGAACACGGTATTCACGCCGGCCGGATTCGTGCCGCTCGAGAACTGACCATAGAGCGTCCAGTTCTCGTTGAGCGTCTGAGTTAGCGCCAGCCGCGGTTGAAACGACTCGGTGACATTCTCGAACGAAAGACCCGACAGAAAGTCACTGTTGATGATCGAATCCTGTTGGAACCGCCCCTCGAAGGACAGTGTCGTGCGATCCGAGACATCCCATTGCAAACCGCCGTAAACACCGATGGCGGTGGATGCCTGGTCGTTCTGGGTACCCGGAAGGAAGGGCCGCCCCGCGTTACCCTCGTCTTCCAACCCCAGGAGTACGCCGGCATATTGACTGTGCACCTGGAGTTCGTATCGATAGTCGAATAAGGAGGCGCCGATGTTCCAGCGCACCGCTCCCTCGGGGGATGAATCCCAGCGAAGGTCGAGGTATTGCTCCGGCCCTCCCTTGGGGTTGGCTCTCGAACTGACACCGCGAACCCTGGGTATACCCGCTGCGTTGAACGACACCGAGGCCCTGGCATCGCTCCGATCCCGCTCGGTGAAGACACGTGGATCAAGGACGCTATAGGTCTGTACCGCGAAGAACTCGGGCGTGCCCGGGGTGAACTCCAGTTCCGGCTGACGATTTCGCGGCTGCCCTCCCGGCGGAAACGACGTCGAGATATCGCAATTGAAGTCCCCCTTGAAATATAAATCACCGCTCGGCAGCGTGAAATTCGAGCAACGCGCCTGCTCGGCCGCGCTGACAAAGCCCTCCGTGGTGAGCTGATCGTCGGTCCTCAGATACGACACACGGACTTTCATGTCGAAGAAGTCGTTGGGCGCGAACACCAGCTTGGCGGTGACAAAATCGGTCGACTCACCGCCCACCGGAAGCCCTTCGGAGGTCACCCACTCATCAGTCCCCTCTGTTTAGACTTCTACGTTGGACCAGCATTGACCTCCCGGCTTATTGCGCCGGTTATTGCCATGCGAGAAGTTATCTGTATTGAGGCATACTACGATCGAAAACCCGCGATCTCAAGAAAATCAGGTTCGGAATCAGCCAGATGAGAAGTCAGATTGCATTCGGCGCGCCCCGGGCGAAAACAACCTCGGCAGAGGTGCGATAGCTCGCTCAAAGGCGCTGAGCACTGCGCGTAACTGGCGGATTTACGTGCGTCGTTTGTCTTAGCCGATGGCCACCTCCCGGGATGAGAACGATGCGGAAACCAAGAGTCATTAATAAGGATTCGGCGCCCTGTACCCGGGAAGAGAGGTCCGCCCCTGTGGCTCATACGGCCAGAACCGGCGGACAAATCCTGGTAGATCAGTTGCTCGTGCATGGCGCCGAACATCTCTTCGGCGTCCCCGGCGAGAGCTACCTGCCCATATTGGATGCGCTCCTTGATCGCCGGGAAGCGCTGCGTTTCGTCGTCTGCCGCCAGGAGGGCGGGGCGGCGATCATGGCCGAGGCGGAGGGCAAGCTGACCCAGCGGCCGGGAATCTGCATGGTGACCCGAGGGCCGGGCGCTACCAACGCCAGTTCGGGTATCCATATCGCACAGCAGGACTCCACGCCGCTGATTCTCTTCGTCGGCCAAGTCAGCCGAACGATGGCCGAGCGCGAGGCGTTCCAGGAAATCGATTACCGGCAAATGTTCGGCCCGCTGTCCAAGTGGGTCGCGCAGATCGACGAGGCGGCGCGAATTCCGGAGCTGGTCGCCCGTGCCTTCGCCGCCGCCACCTCCGGGCGCCCGGGCCCCGTTGTGCTGGCGCTTCCCGAAGACATGTTGGCCGAGACCGTTGCCGTCGAGGATGGACAGCCCTACCGGACGGCGCGAGCGGCCCCGGGCGCCGAGGCCATACGAACCTTGGGCACGCTATTGAATGGCGCGGAACGTCCGCTGATGATCGTGGGCGGTGGCGGATGGGATGGCGAGGCCGTCGGCCGGGTGCGATCGTTCGCTGAACGAGCAGGACTTCCGGTAGCGGCCTCTTTCCGTCGTCAGGACTACTTCGACAACACCCATCCTCTGTACGCCGGCGATCTTGGACTCGGCATCAACCCGAAACTCGCACAGCGAGTGCGCGATGCCGATCTCCTCTTCGTTCTCGGCGCGCGGCTGGGAGAAGTGCCGACGAGCGGTTACACCTTGCTGGACGTTCCGTGCCCCGGACAGAAGCTGATCCATGTTCACGCCGATCCGCAAGAGCTCGGACGTGTCTACCAGCCCCTGCTGCCGGTGAATGCAGACCCGCGCGCCATGGCCGCGGCGCTCGAGCGGTTGCCTGCTATCGATGGCAGCCGGTGGTCGGGCTGGGCCGAATCGGCGCATGCGGACTACCAGGCCCACAGTGTCCCGACGCCGAGCCCCGGACCGGTCCGCATGGGTGAAGTCATGGCGCATCTGCGCCGGACATTGCCACCGGACGCGATCATCACGAACGGGGCCGGCAACTACACCGTCTGGATCCATCGCTTTTACCACTACCGTCAGTTTGGGACGCAACTTGCGCCGATCACCGGCTCGATGGGCTATGGGCTACCGGCCGCCATCGCGGCAAAGCTTCGCCATCCGCAACAAATCGTCGTCGCCTTCGCCGGTGACGGGTGTTTTCTGATGAACGGGCAGGAGTTCGCCACTGCGGTCCAGTACGGCGCGAACGTGGTGTGTATCGTGGTTAACAACGGTATGCTTGGGACTATCCGTATGCACCAGGAACGACACTATCCCGGGCGGGTTAGCAACACCGAGCTGGTGAACCCGGACTTTGAAGCCTATGCACGTGCGTTCGGCGGCTATGGCGAGACCGTCGAGCGAACCGAGCAGTTCCCGGCTGCGTTCGAGCGCGCCCGCTCCAGCGGTAGACCGGCGATACTCGAGTTGCGCGTCGACCCGGAAGCGCTCACGCCCGGGCAATCTCTCAGCGAAATTCGTGCGTCGGCGTTAACGCGAAGCCGGCGCAGCAGCGGCGATTCGAGCCTGCGAAGAGGTAACTGAAGGTGGAACAGAGTTTTATCGGCGGACGTTGGGTCGATGGCGGGACCGCCGTCGCAGATGTGAATCCGTCAGATACCAGTGATTGCATCGGCAATTTCGCCTGGACCGATCGAGACCAGACGAATGAGGCGATCTGCGCGGCCCGTGAGGCGGCTGCGTCGTGGGGTGAGAGCGGGATTCATCGGCGGGCTGAAGTGCTCGATCTTATAGGCAGCGAGATTCTTTCCCGCAAGGATGAACTCGGAGCGCTCCTGTCGCGCGAGGAGGGGAAGATACTTGCGGAAGGCATCGGCGAGGTCGAACGAGCGGGGCATATCTTCAAGTTCTTTGCAGGCGAGGCCGTGCGGATTGCCGGGGCGAGCCTGGGCTCCGTGCGCCCGGGCGTTGACGTTGAGATCACCAGCGAACCGGTCGGAGTCGTCGGCATCATCACGCCCTGGAACTTTCCCATCGCCATTCCGGCCTGGAAAATTGCGCCCGCGCTCGCTTTCGGCAACACGGTGGTTTTCAAACCTGCCGCCTTGGTTCCGGCCAGTGCTCAGGCTCTCACCCGGATTATTGCGGGCTCGGGGCTGCCGGCCGGCGTATTCAATCTGGTCATGGGGTCCGGCCAGGAAGTGGGAGATGCCATCGTCGAGTCGCCGGTGGTAGACGCCGTGTCGTTTACGGGGTCCGTTGCCACGGGACGCGCCATTCTTGTCAAGACCGCCGCGCGGCAAGCACGAGTACAGTTGGAGATGGGGGGCAAGAACCCACAGGTGGTATTGGACGACGCCGATCTCGAGACGGCAGTGGACTGCGCCCTCAATGGCGCATTCTACTCCACGGGTCAGCGTTGCACGGCTTCTTCCCGCCTGGTCGTCACCGACGATATTCACGACCGTTTCGTGAGTCGCCTGGTTGAGAAGATGGAGGCGATGACCGTCGATCACGCGCTCAAGCCCGGGACCCAGATGGGGCCCGTCGTGGATGACGGGCAGTTGGAACAAGATCTGACCTATATCGAGGTCGGGCGTTCGGAGGGCGCTGAACTGGTCACGGGGGGCTCTCGGCTTGAGCGGGATACGCGCGGGTATTACCTGGCGCCCACGCTATTTGCCGAGACGAACAATGCCATGCGGATCAACCGGGAGGAGATATTCGGTCCGATTGCTTCGGTGATCCGGGTGCGCGACTACGAAGAGGCGCTGCATGTGGCCAACGACACGGATTTCGGCTTGTCGGCCGGCATTTGCACAACCTCGTTGAAGCATTCAAGCCATTTCAAACGCCACTCGAACGCGGGCATGGTGATGGTCAACCTGCCGACGGCGGGCGTCGACTACCATGTGCCGTTTGGCGGGCGTGGGCACTCAAGCTTCGGTTCTCGCGAACAGGGGCAGGCGGCCGTCCAGTTCTATACCACCACCAAGACCACCTATGTAAATCCGTAAAACGGGAGTCAACGGCGTGGTCGAGAAGTTCGAGTTCGTGAATCCGCACTCGTTCCTGTATGTCCGGGCCGAGAACGAAAATGGCGACCCGGCGATCTGGAGCTGCAACATGTGGAATGCCAATTCGCTCAGGCGCTGGACTGACGATCAGTCCATCGTCGGGCAGGAAGTCACGGTCATGGGAATCGCCGCACGGCGGGATCCTCTGGGCTGTTCTCTGGACTCTGCGGAGCTGCCCGATGGCACGATCGCCGTATCCGGTTATCGAGTGGGGCTGCACGCCGGAACGCTCGATTCGCCAGGATGTGCTGGAAGAACTTCTCAGGCGCACGGAGAACGCCATGAGGGGTTTTGCACCACGGTTTGTCTTTAGCCAGTAGCCGTTATCTCAGCTATCGAGCGCTACCTACGTCGCGGGCAACACTGAACAACGACTGAGTAGTTACACAACGACTTGCCAATCTGTTTGATTAGCGAAAATCTCTAGTTGACAATTGTTCATATGCATGCAAAATGGTCTGAATTCTGGTCAATCTGAATTCAGGTCATATGGCAAAAACGTTATCACTGTCAGAAGCGAAGATGAAGCTGAGCGCCTTGATCGACTCAATTAATATTTCCGATGAGGAAGTAATTATCACCAGGAACGGCGCACCGGCGGCGGTATTGGTAAGCCCCAATGAATTCGAAAGCTGGCGTGAAACGATCACCGTAAAGTCGGATGCCGAATTGATGGCCGAGATCAAATCGGGGCTACGCAAACTGAAGGGGAAGAAAGCCAGACTTTATACCCTTGAGGAATTAATCGACGAGTAGTGACTACGATCAAGCTAAAGGTATCCGAGGATACTGCCAGACTTATCCGTCATTGCCATCCGGTACTGAAACGCAGAATCAGGAACGCGTTGACGACAATTCTCGACGAACCGTCCAGCGGTAAGGCGTTGACAGAGGATTTACAGGGTCTGCGTAGTTTTCGGGTAGGCCGCATTCGAATCATTTATGCGATTGTTTCCAGATCTCGGATCGACATCGTCACAGTCGGACCCCGAAAAACCGTCTATGAAGAGACGTACAAAATCATCAGTCGGGAGTCGTAAAAACAAGAAGCCGAATGTAGGACAACCTTGTATATCACCCCGGACGCTGACGGTCTGTCACCCCGGACGCTCCCCGCCGATGTGTTCCTCAGAGCGGTTACTCAGCCGCTACGATGGTGCAGTCGTAAGGTTTGATCTCCTCGCCGGAAATCCACTCGTAGCTCACGCGACCAAGGTACGCGGATTCCGTGTAGGTCGCAGGATCCGTAGCCGTCGCTTCCCAACTCATCCGGCGGTTGTCATCGCTGAAGATGAACCGCTCAACCAAGGTGTAAGCATCGCTCTTGGGTGTGCCGAATTCATCGACATAGGGCCAACTGATATTGGAGGTCTCGACCACGAGCGTGCGCCCTTCCCAATGTCCGACGGAGTAACCCATGAGCGAATCGGGTTGGGCCTGCGGGTCTGCATCCGTATTCAGATGGATATCGCGAACCCCGTCCCACTGCTCGATGCGCAGGATGATTTGGTCATCGCCTTCTTCGAACGCCATCGGGAACGGCGTATCCATGGCGACCGGCATTCCAGGGGCGATACAGTCTAGAGCCGGGTCGTCTTCGACCGGATCCCATGCGTCTCTCGCGGCCAGGGCCGCTGCCGTAAACGTGCGCTCCGGATCGAGATCGTCCGGACCCCGCGCGCGGGACCAGACCCGGTAGATGCCTTCGGGTTCATCGCCGCCGCTCGCAGCCACGGGCGCGGCGCCACCGTCTTCGGAAACCCTGTCCCGCAGGCCCAATCGGCCCGCAAAACCCGGATCCAGAAGAACCTCTTCCCCGTTCGGCATCGTCATGTTGGTCGCGAGGACTTCGTTTCGTCCAAGCCGGGAAAACGCGCCGGCAAACGAGACACGGTCGCCCACGCTGACAGCCTCGGCAAGCCCGAGACGCTGCAGACGATTCACCGGAGCCGTCTCGATGTTCCAGACTTCCCCGTCATCGGTCCGAATCCTGAAGCCCGCGTGTGGGTTGATCCAGAAGGTTTCGATGATCTCGCCCTGGATTTCCCCTACATTGTCCGTGTCGTAGAAGGCGCTGAACGCATGGTGCCCCGAGGCGGCACCCGCGAAGCAAAACGCCGCCGTCAGAATGCTCACGCGAATCATGGTTGTCTTCTCCTTGCTCGACCGGCTACCGGCCGTATTGCGTCTAACGCGGATGATCGACCCGGCAGGGAGTCGGATCCCAGCCCGAGTCGTCCGGGAGTTTCTTGAACTGATTGCTGGTGACGTGGGGCCGAACCAGGTACTCCGGGTCCGTGATGATCGTCGTCACCACCAGCCAGGTGTCACCGTTAGGCTCCGTAAACGTATAGAAGTGTTCTTCGAGCCTTGTGCTCCCGCTGTAGGGCACGCCGTTTTTAAGCAGATATCCGGGCCGAAGCCGCGTCGTCGACGCGGCCAGATAACGGGCCGCATTGGGATCGTTCTGGTCCGCGTAGCGGTCGCCTTCGGGCGCACCTTCCCGTCCGACCCATGCCGCGAGGGACCGCCCTTGCCAGGAGGGCGCTACCCGTTCCGCAGGAATGTCGGGAGCAAACTGCAGCAGACGAGTCTGGGTGCCCGAGTCCGTATCGATCCGCAGCGTATTGTCGTCCGCCCAGTGAATGTGCAGGCGCCCCGGTATACGCATGATGTTGCCCGCGCCATAGGCCCGGCACTCCTCACCGTTGGCCTGATCCGCGGCCGGGTCCCAGGCGTCGAAGAGCCGCCGACCCTCGGCACTCATGGGTATCTTGGCGTAGTCACCCCGCGGCGGCATTCGCATTCGATAGTGCCAGTGCTGGGTGACTACGGAGACCCAATAGCCCGTCGGGTCCTGATCCGGGGGCATCCATTCCCTACCGGTGGGCCGGTCGCCGTCCTGTCCCAGGGCGGACGCGCCGCCCAATCCGAGCGCCGCTGCCGCAACCAGAGCGAGGCGATAGGAAGCGCTCCGATCAGTCGATTTCACCGATCCACTCCCAACCGTCACTGGGCCTCCTGAGCTGCCGCAGCAGGAGACGGGGAGATTCCGGGTTTCGGGCCGGACTCCCCGACGCGACGACGACGTCCAGGGGGCGGAGCGTCGTTCGGGTCAGATTGCTGCCCGACAGCCGATTTGCCGACGTCCACTCCAGCGACCACGTCTCGATGTTGCCATCGTCGTCCGTGACATCGATCCTCAGAAAAGAATGCGGATTTCGCCAGACAAGCTCCTTGACGGTGCCCTCGATCTCGATCCGGCCGTCCGCCTGATAGGTTGCTGCAAACGAGTGATGCGCTACGACACGCCCGGCGACTGCCACGAGAAGTGCGCCGCCGACAAACAACGGTAGCCTCAACTGCAAGAATCTCTTCATCGAAAGTCTCCTTCGAGCGACTACTTGGTGAGGCTCGTGTACACGGCCTCGACAAACATCTCGGTCGTCCACGGACCGGTGTCGCGACCATAACGCGTATCGTACCCTCGGGTGGGTCCGGCCTCGATGACTTCGGTCAGCGTCATTCCCTTGTCGATCATGTTCCTAACGCGGTCGCGGATGACCGTCATCATGTCGCGCTGCTGAGCAGCTTCCGCAAAATCCGCGATCCGACCGCGGCCCGGGATGATCAGCGTCCCGCCTTCCGACCGCTCGCTGGGAACCGCGATGTTTATCAGCTCATTCAGGCGATCGACGACCGCGTCAATGCTGCCCCCGGCGTCGACTTCGATGACAGGGAAGGTTTCGAGATTCAGAAGCGCGCCCACCGCCACGACATCGGACTTGCGGAACAGCACCACCGAGTTGCCATCGGTTGTGGAGGGCTGGTGCATGATCATCACCGGCTCATCATTGAAATAAAGCCGCTTGAGTGGAATCGAGAACGTATTGTCCGGCCAGGAAGCATCCTCTCTCGGCTCCATGTCGCCGGGCGGCGCCGCCATTCGGTGAAAGACGGTGTAAAAGGAGACGACCGAGGCCTTGTCTCCGCCGAACTGCCCTTGCACGGACGAGCTCCCCGCACCACGAAACGGAAGGGTCTTGCGCCCCGCGGCCGCGAGCGCCGCATTGCCGCCGGTGTAGTCCACGGCATAGCTGGTATTGATGATGTAACGGATTGGCTCAGGCGTGATGGTTTCGATAGCAGCCAACACCTCGTCGGTCATGGCGGCGCTGCCGGCGTCCACCAACAAGGTTCCCTGGTCGCCTACCTGCACGGCAATGTTGCCGGCGGAGCCGACCAGCATGTAAACGCTGCCCTTGACGTGGAGTACCTGGATCTCCCCCTCCGCCGGGCCGCTTAGCGCCGGCGACCAGGTCTGTGCCTGGGCGGCAGAGATCAGCAGGCCGGCGAGACCGAAGCCGATGAGAATGCTGCGTGATGGCACGATGGACATGTCAGTCCGTTGCACGCACGTCGGCCGCGCTCGGGGGTGCCGAAGAGACATCCATCGTGGCCATCTTGTCGATGTACTCGGGATACATCGATTCGGCCCCTCCCAGTCTCGCCTCGTACGGGGTCCCGAATGGATCCGACCGTTCGGGGTCATACGCAGGCATATAGCTCTCGCCCGGCAGAAAATGCGCAACGGAGCCTTTGGGCACGGCGGTTTCCGTCGCCTCTTCGCAAGGATAGGGGTCCATCCCGAGCCCGGGATCCTTGACCCAGATCAAGGAGCTGCGACTGTAGGGTTCCGTGAGATAGACGGGGTCATACATGATCACGGTCGCCTGCAGGTAGTCGCCCATACGCCGCCAACGCGTGGTCACGGTCGTCTGGTCGCTGCGCATCAGGCCCCAGCGCCGAACATACGCTTCCTTGAGATGAGTCGTCGTCGTCACCAGGACATCGCCTTCCCAGTGTCCGGTTGTAAAGCCGCTCCAGGTGTGGGGCGCATTTTTCGGCGGATGCGGACGCCCATCCATCCAGATGGTCTGCTGCTGCCACTGCATGTAGATGTGGCCTCGGTAGGCTTCGACGTTCTGCGTAGCCTGATCAAACACGGCCGAGAAACGCACTTGAGCGAGCGGCCCTTCCAGCGAGTAGTCCCAAGCATGGGGCCGACAGACCCACTCGGCGACATCGTACTCCTCGGCCGACCAACTCTGGGCCCGCCAGCTCGCATCCTGACTGAGGGGAACGCCGGCGGCATCGCCGATCATCCCGCTGCCGTCCTGATTGTGGGGCAGCGGGCGCCACATGTTGGCGATATCGACCTGGGCCACCCCCGGATCAATCGACACCGCAAGAAACACGGCCAGCAGCGCCCGGCTCGAACGCCTCCGCTCGAGACCTGAACGACGGAGATGCCTGCCTGCTGCGAAGATTTCTAGTTTTCCGAATTTCATCACTGAACAGTTAGATAGTTTAGCCGATTACGCAAAAGCCAGTTGGTACTTCACTCCACTTCGAGATGCCCCCGTCGGTTGCGCAAGCTCGGCAACGGGACTTGTTGGGTCAATTATGCCGACAATAGCAGAGCGATTGACCGGGGTGTCTCAGCATAAGGATTTTGCATGACCGAGAAACATCTGATAATAACGTGGCGTTGCGCGGTCGCAACACGTAGAGGCTGCCGCTTTTCACAATACAATTAACACGCTATGATCCGCCGCTGCGGTTGCATAGTTGATCAAAACGTCAACCGGTTTTCGGGATTTTTTACAGTGGAAACAAACTTTCACAGGGATAAGAACGATGTCTGGAAATGCTACTCGTTACTCGCTGATTTATCTTGGCGCCTTCAGTTTTGCGGCCGCAGTGGGACTGACGGTTGCACCAACCGCGCCCGTGAAGGCCCAAACGGCTGAAGTCAGTCCCCTGGAGGAGATTCTCGTGACGGCCCGGCGTCGCGAAGAGAGCCTCCAGGACGTGCCGGTCGCCATCACCGTGATGGACATCGATTTCGTCGAGGCGGCCAATATAATGGACACCTTCGATCTCTACGCCGAGACGCCCGGTGTCGACTTCGAACAAACCCGGGAACGGCTGGGGTCCAGGACGACCATTCGCGGAATCAACCCCGGTTCCCAGGGCCCGGCCAATCAGAAGGTATCCATCTTCATCAACGGGGCGCCGCTCTTCGGTACCAATGCCTCGATGCAGTTCATCGATCTGGAGCGGGTCGAAGTTCTGCGCGGTCCCCAGAGTGCCGCGTTCGGACGCGCGACATTCGCGGGCGCCGTCAACTACGTGACCCGGGATCCCGGCGATCAATTCGGCGCCACCGTGAAGGCCACGGCCTCGAACCAGAATCGCACCATCCTCGGCGTGGCGCTGGATGGTCCTATCACCGATACGTTGGGATTCACGCTCGACCTTGTCCAGGAGGACTGGGGCGCGCCGGACGAGTGGATCACCACCGACGGCTACCGGTCGGGAAGCACAAATACCGAATACTTTTCCGGCAAGCTGAAATACACGCCCAATGACTTTTTCGACATGGAATTGACGGCTTCCCGCACGTTGGCGGACGACGGTCCCGGAAGTGAATTCCTGATCGATTCGGACACGATCGACGACTGCATGAACGACGAACTACCCAACGGGCGACATTATTTCCGTGGGGAGTGGAATTGCGAGCTGTCCGAGGGGCCCAACCCGCGGAATCATGATCTGCGCGGGGAGTATGTCGAGGGCACCCACGACTACAATCTGGCGTGGTCGGAGAGCGTACTGCGCCCGGGCGCAACCCAGGATCGGCAGAGAATTTCCGGCGAGTTCAACTTCAGCTTCGATAATGGCGGCCTGCTTCAGGCGATCATGGCATCCGGCTTCGATAACACGAGACGTTGGATCGACTCGGACATGAGCGACGCCAGCTCGGTCAGAAGGGGCGCGTTCAGCTCAATGAATACGGGGAACATGGGCAACCGCCGCAAGACCGACTTCGAGCGTTACCTTGACGTTCGCTGGCTCTCTCCCGCGGACTCCTCGCTGCGATGGTTGGTGGGCGTCTCCAGGTTCGAGTTTGCCTTCAACGACGCGGCTATCAACCAATTTGCCGGAGTCGAGTTTCCGGACCTGGGTCTGCAGTGCCTTGTCAACGACTGCGAGGATTTCCCGCCGGATCGGCGGCAGAACCTCACAACCACGGCGACGGGTGTCTACGGTAATATCAGCTACGATCTCAGCGACCGTACGACGCTCTCCTTCGAGGGACGCGTTCAGCAAGATGAACAACTTACCCTGGACACGGTCAGCCGCGGCACGCGCAACCAGGTCACGGACTCCTTTCAACCGCGCCTGGCCATTACTCACGCCCTGAACGATGACTGGTCCCTGTACGGCCAGCTAGCCCGGGGAACGAACCCCGCCACGACCACGCCGGAGATGATCAACCCGTTGATTCAGGAGAGCAGTCAGGCGGCTTTTGATGCGGGTGTCATCACTTACACCGCCGCCACCTTCGCTTCGTCGGATGAAGAGACACTGACCAACCTCGAGATCGGGATCAAGGGCAACTCGCTCGACGGCCGACTCCAGCTTGCGGCCTCCGTGTATGTCATTGACTGGCAGGACATGTTGTTGAGCCACACATTCGACTGGTTGGGCAATGGTCCGATCGACGGGAGTTGCGAGGGCATCTCCAACTGCTGGAACGACGGCACCTGGTCCAATGGCTTTATCTATGAGGACGACGACTTCCACGTCACCGGCGTACGGCTCAACCAGGGCAGAGGCGACCTGAAGGGCATCGAGCTCGAAGCAAACTGGCGGGCAACCGATAACTGGACCCTGCGGGGAACGCTAGCGCTGCAGGACAACAAGTACGCCGAGAACTGCGACGTCCAGCCGGTCGAAAACTGGGGGTTCGAGGCGACGGGCACGGTCAGGGATGCCGACTGTTACGACGTGGCCGGCAATGAGATCGAACGAAATGCGGAGACCTCCGGCACGTTTTCGGCAGCCTACGCCGGGTCGCTCGGCGGCGCCTGGCAGTGGACCGGACGTCTTGGCGTTCGCCACCAGGGCCCTAAGTACTATGACGTCATCAACTGGCATCAGCTACCTGCCGCGACGACTGTTACGGGTCAGATCACCTTCAGTAACGACAATCTGGACGTCATCCTGTT
The DNA here is from genome assembly GCA_965237785.1 of Candidatus Rariloculaceae bacterium. GTDB lineage: Bacteria > Pseudomonadota > Gammaproteobacteria > Steroidobacterales > Rariloculaceae > UBA6522. The sequence goes on along the minus strand of OZ250159.1, from coordinate 1,006,534 downwards.
CGGCAACAACCTCACCAATGAGGATACGCCGCTGGATCTCGATGATTACAGGGATAACAGAACGGGGTTTGGCGGCTCGCGCATATGGAGTTGGCGCTATCGCCCGCGTATCCCGCGGGAGTTGGGATTGCGGTTGAACTATTCGTTCTGAGCCACGCCTCTGTCCTCCACGAAACGACCCCGTCCGGCGAATCGAGCCGGGCGGGGTTTTTCTTTGCCCGGGTTTTCGGTGACGCGTGAACTATGCGTTGTCCTGCTGCTGCAAATGGGCCGTTCTGCCCCGGGCGAGTGGGTCATGACGGCAATAGGACTGCAACATAAGCAAAATGCATCACGACCTGTGTTTTTTTAACAGATGTTCCTGTTTTCCTCATGACGCGATCAAGCTATACTTTTCAGTAGGTTGTATCGTCCTTGATACAGACACCGTGCTACTTATGAGCGTTGGACAATTTCGTGATGGAAGAGGGTGAACGCATGCGTTTAGACAAACTATTGGGACGATTCGGAACGATCGGTTTGGCAGCCTTTGGAACTGCCGCGACACTGGCGGTGCTTGTTGCACCGACCACTCAAGCGCAGGACGCGGGCGCGGACGCCTTGCTGGAGGAAATTGTGGTCACGGCCCGGCGACGTGAAGAGAGTCTTCAGGACGTCCCGGTCTCCATCTCGGTGCTGACAGGTGAGTTCATGCAGGAAGCGACGGTCCTGGACCACTTCGACCTCTATGCGGAGACGCCGGGTATCGAGTATGAGGAGCGCCGGGACAGGTTGGGCACCAGCCCGACGATTCGCGGCGTGCAGGCAACGAGCCAGAACGTCCTCAATCAGAAGATGAGCGTCTTCATTGACGGTGCACCCATTCTCGGGAATGCGTCGCCCTATCGGTTCGGCGACCTCGAACGAATCGAGGTGCTGCGCGGTCCGCAAAGCTCGGCTTTCGGCCGCGCGACCTTTTCCGGGGCGATCAACTTCGTCAGCCGCGATCCCGGCGAGGAACAGAACTCAACGATCAAGACCACGTTTTCAAATCAGAACCGCACCATTCTGGGTCTCGCCCTCGATGGCCCGATCTCGGACACGCTAGGCTATACCCTCGATGTCGTTTCGGAGGAATTCGATGGCCCGGAGGAATGGATCGCAACCGATGGAGTACAGACGGGTAGTACGGCTACGGACTACATCTCGGCGAAACTCAAGTACACCCCGAACGACCGCTTCGACATGGAAGTCACCGTTTCGCAGTTGGAGCATAACGATGGGCCTTCCAACGAACTGCTCCTGCCGGCGGATGCTCGCGAGGCCTGCCTCAATCACGACCTTCCCAATGGGGTTCCGTACGTCGCAGGCGAGTTCGATTGCCAGGTCGACGGCTTGCAGCCACGCCGCAACCATGACCTGACGACTTATTTCGAGCCGGGTACACAAGACTTCTACATCGCCCAGTCGGTCAGCGTGATCGATCCCACGGTCCGAGCCGATCGTTCGCGGATTCAGGGCGAATTCAACTTTTCCATGGACGACGGCAGTCTGGTTCAGTTGATCGCCTCCTACCACAAGGAAGAAGCCTTGCGGTGGCATGACGGCGACATGACCGACACCCCGCCGATGATCAGGCGCGGCGCCATCGACAGAAGGAACACCTCCAACAACATGGGCAGCCCCAGGAATCGGGACGAAAGTTATTTCGACATCCGCTGGGTCTCGCCGGGCGACGCGCCGCTGCGCTGGCTGGCGGGCGTCTCGGTATTCGATTTCACCCACAAGGACGATACGTTCCTTCAGATTGCCGCCATCGAATATCCGGAACTGGACCTGGAATGCAAGATCAACGACTGCGAGCCATTCGAACCGGACCGCCGCCAGTTCAACGAGACCACCGCCACGGGCGTTTACGGCAACATTACCTACGACTTCTCGGAGTCCACCACGCTGTCTTTCGAAGGGCGCATGCAGCGCGATGACAGAACCACCATCGAGGTGGTCGGCGGCACGGTGATCACGCAGGTGACGGACTCGTTCCAGCCGCGTCTTGCCCTCAATCACGCGCTCAGCGACGAATGGTCGGTCTATGCCCAGTATTCAAGCGGAACCAACCCGGCCACCAGCACCCCGGAACTTGCGGACCCCGGCGTCAAGGCCGCCTTCTATGCGGCGCAGGAGGCGGGCATCGTCTCATATGACGCTGACGACTTCGTCTCCTCGACCGAAGAGAAACTGACCAACTTCGAAGTCGGCATCAAGGGCAACGCGCTCGATGGTCGGCTCCAGCTTGCCGCGACCGCCTACGCCATGGACTGGCAGGACATGATCCTGGGCCTCAGTCTCGACCTGGAGATATATGATCCCGCGTGGCTCGACGCCTTTGTCGACCCCATCGCGCCCGACGGTTTCTCGTATAACGGCGTGAGCTTCGGCGAGGATGACGACTTCGACCCGGGCACCCAGGCCAACCGCGGCGACGGCGACCTCAAGGGCCTGGAATTCGAGGCGACGTGGCGAGCTACCGACAACTGGTCGTTCCGCGGCACCCTGGCGTTGCAGAACAACGTTTTCGCGGAAAATTGCGATCCGGAGTCCGTCGGCGATTTTGGTGAAGAGCCGGACTACACCGTGGAGGAGCACGGCGTCATCGCCGACTGTGTCGATGTCTCCGGGAACCATATCGAAGAGGTATCCGAGGTTTCCGGTACGCTGTCGGGATCCTATACCGGCACGATCGGCAGCGGCTGGGAGTGGACGGGACGCCTGGGCCTGCGCCACCAGGGGCCGCAATACCGCGACATCATCAACCTCATGGAGTTGGGGCCGCAGACGCTCCTCAACGGCCAGTTGTCCTTTACCAACGACAACTGGGACGTCATTCTCTACGGTGCCAACCTGACCGACGACGATTCGGTTCTGGACGTGCAGTGCGGCTGGAGAGACCGCAGCCTCCGCCGCCAACACAACTGCCGCTACAGGCCGCGACTGCCCCGGGAAGTCGGACTGCGACTCAACTATTCGTTCTGAGCCGGGACCTCAGGCAATAATCTCTACAGCAACCCCGGCCGGCGCACATCGTGCCGGCCGGGAATAATTTACTCAATCCTCTCGCCGGCGCCGCGCTGGACTGACCATAAACAGCGCTTATGGCGCCAGAAGTTTTTTGTATGCATTCAGTATAACGATACGGCTTGAGCCGGCGCCCGGAACCGCTGCGATCGGAATCGATTCGTCGAAGGTTACGAGGACGCCGTCGTTCTTCGTGGCCAATGCCAGGAGGTAAATGTCCGTGATCTGGCGGTAGCCCCGAATCGACTCGGCGGTGATGTGCTGGCGTTCGCGTAGCGACAACGAGTCGGGCCAGAAGACATGCTCGTCCGTCTCGCAGAATATACTCAGACGCTTTGTCGCGTCGAGGACGGTGGTCCGGCGTCCGGGGTAGCTCGGGTTCGCCACGATCCGAACGAAGCCGTTCTCCGTCAGCGGACAGGTTGCCCAAGAGCCGCGCGAAGGATCTCCGAACCAGGCATGGGCCGTTTCGTAGTGGATGTGCTCCGGATCGAAGAGTGCGATCAGCACATTGACATCGAGCAGGGCGGTCAAACTTCGTCGTCTCGCAGTGCGTTCACGACGGCGAGCGAGACCGGCCGGGCTCCGGCGCGTGGCGGTAGGAGCGGAACGCCGTTTCGTTCTTCTAGTCGATCGACCTGCGGGGCCAGTGCCTTCCTTGCCAAGTCCGAGAAGACTCGGCCCACAGGCACACCGCGTTGTGCGGCGAGTTCCTTGGCGGCCCAGAGGACATCGTCGTCGAGGTTCAGTGTGGTGCGCATGAGTGGATCATCACACATCACGCATCTGATATCAAAGCGTGTTCCTTGGGCGCCGTCCTGGAGCGATCCTGGCTTCTCCATAAACGCTATTCTCTTTCGTGGCGGAATGCTTTTGGAGAGGTGCGGATAATTGATCCCTTCACCTTACCCGGACGAACGCCGGCGGACGTTCTGGAAACGCTGCAGAAGTGATTACCCTCTGAGCGTTTCAACCCGTGGACTCCTGCCACTCAAAGGCACAGTTGTAGGGCTCGATTTCCACACCGGGTGCCCAATTCCGAGTCGCATCGATGGTGAACGGCTCCGCGAATACGGCAGGATCGGCGATTGTGATCGAGTAGTTCAGGGTATCGCCGCCATCCGTAGTCGAGAATCGCTCGACGTAGCTTGCCAGTGCCGATTGCGGCGTTCCGATTTCGGCGTAGTAGGGCCAGTCCAAGCGACTTGTAGTCACCACCAATACGTTGCCGTCCCAATGCCCGCGGGAATAGCCGAGTGATGATGATTGCGCCTCATCCTGCGACTCTCCGGCGTCCATATGCACGATCCGCTCGGCGTCCATCTGCTGGACGTGGATGACGATGTACGCCCCATGATCGATGATTTCCAGCGGCGCCGGATCGAACATGGCATCCGGCATGCCCTGTTGGCAGTTAAGCTGTAGATTGTCCGTAACCGGATCGTAGGCCGCGGCCAGTTCGCGGCCGCCCTCGGTGAGATCCTGTGCGCCGACAGCCGATCTGTACGCGGCCCCGAGCCCCGACCGCCGGCCCCATACCCTGAAGATTCCTTCGGCGGCCTCTTCCGCGCGGGCGACAGTGGCTTCGTCTACAGGCGCCGGCTCGGTCAACCCGATACCGGACCAGCGCATGTCCCGATTGCCCAGGGCCCACTCCTGGCCGTTGGGCAGCAGGAGATTGACCACGCCCAGCGAATCCGGGCTGCGCCTGGACACGAATCCAGCCGCCCTTACGTCGCCCAGAAAATCCTCGGCTGTGTATCCCCTGCTTTCCAGCGCCCCGGGACTGGGACCCAGATGCAGGTCCCAGGCGATTTGCCGGCCATCCTCGCCGGTGACCCGGACGCGCGCGCGAACATGAGGGTTACGCCACAGGACCTCGGTCAATTCCCCTTCGATTTCGATCAATTCGTCCGCGAAGAACAGCGCTTCGTTGCTCGGCGGCCCGTGATGAGCGATCGCAGGCGAAATGGCCTGAATGGCCATTGCATACAGGACGAGGCAGACGATTCTCACGAATCCTCCTATTCGGAAGGCCGGTTCCAATTCGTCTCCCATTCTGTCCCAAGCTCGGCTACCAATTCGGGATGATCGGCGGACAGATCGCGCGTTTCGCCAGGATCTTCGACGATGTCATAGAGCTCCCACGGCGTCACCATGCCGTCGCGGTCCACGTCATTGATGAGCTTGTAGTCGCCCCGAATCAACGCGCCTGCGCCGCCGCTTTCCCACCCCGCGGTGTCGCCGGGCAAATGAACCGTTGAGGATTGCCCCGTCAAGTGCGGCCAGAAGGAACGTCCCATAATCCCCTTGATTTCACGCCCCTTGTACATTGACGCGCCCGGGTGCTCGGTGCCGGCGATCTCGAGAAACGTCGGCAACACGTCCATGATGGTCATGAAGGTTCCGTTGACGCCGGCCTCGGGAATGGCCGACGGGTAGTGGACGAAGGCCGCCGCCCGCAACCCACCCTCCCGGTGGGTTCCCTTGTGGCGCCGAAACGGCGCCGAACCCGCTTCGCCAAATCCCTGCCCGGCACCGACAAACGAGCCAGAACGTCCGAAGTTCCCATAGCTGTTGTCCCGGTTGGGAATTCCCCTCGGAGCCACGCCTTCGATCATGCCGGCGTCTCCGGATGGGGCGCCGTGTAGGGCACGTAGGCAAACCAGGGCGCCTCGCCGTCATGGGACTTCATGAACTCGATCATCTTGTCCGTGTAGTACTCGGTCGCGTAGAAATCCTCGGGTAGCTGATCGATGCGCAACGCGACGCCATCGTCCGCGTACGGTATCGGGTTCTCCCAGAACAGTTCCGCGAAGTGGCTCGCCGACGCATCCAGCAGAACGAAGGAACGGTCGAATCCCCGGGTTGCCGGCGTGTAGCCCACGCCCACGCCCAGGTCCCACTTGCCGGCCATGAAGGTCGTAGAACCTGCGTCCTGCAGCAGCTCCGGCCTGCTCTGACTGTGTACTTCCGGCGAGGACACCCGCGCCGCCCGATGATTCATCCGTTGCGACTGGAACATCCGGCGAACAGGCCCAATACCGTCAGACCGGTCCAACATCTCATCGCGCTACCTCCGATTCCATTCCGGGCTTTAAACAGTATCACCGATGGTCAAACCGGGCTACGGAGTGCTGCCTTGGGACTGCGATTCAACACGACCTGGTGTCGGTTACCGGTGGAACACAGCTACGCGCGATACGGTATAACCAGTATCCATGCCATCAAGCTCGCTGCGCATGGCATTTTGAGAAACCCCACGAATTCGCTATGCTAAACGCGCCAGGAGGCATTCCACGGCCGTGCTTTTTTCGCTACGGAGGTTGCCTTGGATGGCGCGTAAATTTCGGACAAATTCGGGGGTGTCCAATATGTCTGCTCTAATTCGCTGCTTCTTCTTCAGGACTGCCTTCTATCGGACCACATTCGGCTTCGCGGCGGTGCTGGCTCTACTTGCCGCCCCCAGCCCGCCGGCGCAGGCCCAGGCGGGTGCGGACGTGCTGGAGGAAATCCTCGTAACAGCCCGCCGGCGCGAGGAAAGCCTGCAGGACGTTCCCGTGGCCATCACCGTGCTGAACGAGAACTTTCTCGTCGAGCAGAACGTCCTCGATCATTTCGACCTGTATGCGGAGACGCCCGGTATCGAATATAAACAGTCGGGGGACCGGCTGGGCAGCCGCCCCGCCATCCGCGGGGTGTCGACGACGCAGCAGAACATCCTGGTGACGAAAATCGGCGCCTTCATCGACGGTGCACCGCTATTGGGCAACACGGGCTCGCTGCAGTTTACCAACCTGGAACGCATCGAGGTGCTGCGCGGCCCGCAGAGCGCCGCCTTCGGCCGAGCGAACTTCGCCGGCGCGTTCCACTACATTACCCGGGACCCGGGTGAGGAGCTGACGAGCACGATCAAGGTGGCGACTTCGGATCTGGGCCGCAATGTGCTCGGCATATCCCTGGACGGCCCGCTCACCAGTACGCTCGGTTATACCCTCGACCTCTACCAGGACGAGTTCGAGGGTCCGGACGAGTGGCTGGCCACCGACGGGACCCGCGTGGGCGGCACGTCGACCGGTTACTACTCGGGCAAGCTGAAGTGGGCGCCGAGCGATCGGTTCGACATGGAGGTCCGGGCCTCGTTTCTGGACTCGGAAGACGGACCCGACAACGAGGAATTTCTGAGCGAGGCGTCGCGGGACGCGTGCCCGGGTCTTTTCTACCTCCCGAATAACCGGCCGTACATCAACGGCGAGTTCAATTGCGAATTGCCGACAGGACCCGCTCGCCGCAACGGCCATCTCGCGGAGTTGGGCGGGTTCACCCCGGGGACGCTCGAATACGATATCGCCCTGGCGAACAGCGTGCTGGACCCGACGAGCGAGGTCGAGCGGAAACGGTTTCAGGCGGAGTTCAACTTCCCGATGGAGGACGGGAGCCTGCTGCAGGTGATTACCTCCTATAACGAAGAGGAGGGAATTCGCTGGTCCGATTCGGACGGGACCGACTCGACGCCGATCACCGTCAATACCAGAACCAACATGGTCGGCATGAATACGCAGAGCGGCGGCTCTGACCGGAACCAGGAAGAGACCTATGTCGACGTTCGCTGGGTCTCGCCGGGAGACCAGCCGCTACGCTGGCTGGTGGGCGCTTCCGTATTCGACTTTTTTCGCAAGAACCGTGGCTGGAGGCAGATGACGGCCATCCTGTATCCGGAATTGGGTCTTGCGGATTCAATTAATGGGGGCGAGCCGTTCAGACCCATCCGCCGGCAATTCCAGGACACTACGGCTACCGGCATCTACGGCAACGTGACCTACGATCTGTCGGACCGAACGACGGTCTCGTTCGAGGGACGATTGCAGGAGGACGATGTCCTCACCATCGAGGAAAGCTCGGGCAATACGGTCCGGCTGGTGACGGAGTCGTTTCAACCGCGCCTTGCAATCAATCACGCGGTCAACGACGAGTGGTCGGTCTATGGCCAGTTGTCGCGGGGGTCGAACCCGGCCCGCAGTACACCGGCATTTGCGGATCCGGTCATTATCGCGTCGCTTGCAGCGGCGCGGGCGGGGGGTCTCATCACCTACGACGAGAACACGTTCCGCGACTCCGAGGAAGAGATACTCACTAACCTCGAGTTCGGCATCAAGGGCTCCGGGTTCGACGGCCGATTGCAGCTCGCAGCCGCCGTCTACACCATGGACTGGGAGCAAATGATTCTCGGCGGGGAATTCGATTGGTTGGGATCGGATCCCGACCCCGTGACGGGGACCTGTAACGACCGGGCGGTATGCGGATACCCGATTGCTGGAATGACGGCTCCTTCGACCCCAACGGCGTGATCTATGACGACAACGACGTGCAAAGCGGGATGGTCGCCCTGAACCGGGGTGACGGCGACTTGAGCGGCATCGAGGTCGAGGCGACGTGGCATGCCGACGACAACTTGAGTTTCAGGGGCATGCTGTCGCTGATGGACAACACCTACGCCGAGAACTGCGACCAGGAACCCATCGATGACTTCCGCTACACACCCACGCTGACCGTCGAGGACGACGGCGTCCTGTTCGACTGTTACGACGTATCGGGGAACCGGATCGAGGCGGCAGTCGAGGAACAGGCGGCCCTGTCGGCGAGCTATCGGGCACCGCTGGGCGGTACCGGCTGGCAGTGGCTGGGGCGTCTTGGGCTTCGCTATCAGGGCTCGGAGTTCATGGAAATGCTCAACCTGATGGAGTTGCCGGCGGTCACGACGATGAACGGCACCTTGAGCTTCTCCAATGACAACTGGCGGATCATCCTGTTCGGCAACAACCTGACCGACGAGGATCAGCCGAGGCGAATCAGGGGCCTGCGAAACGACCGAAGTATTACCAGCCGCAATAACCGGAACTTCGAAATCGATCGACGAATCCCCCGGGAGATCGGAGTCAGGCTCGATTTTTCGTTCTGACCCGATAACCTGTGGTTTTTCCCTGGTGCGTTATCCTGATGACATTTGCGGTCCATGTTCATGATCGATCGCCCCAGCCGATGTAAAATCGGCTGGGGCCTTCCACATCGAGTTGCGCCATGATGATAAGACTTACTAAAACCGGGATCCGCGGGCTGATTATGGTATCTGTCTTTAGCGCCCTTCCAGGGCTGCTGTTTGCGCAGACCGCGGAACGTCCCGACATTCTGTTCATCGCCATTGACGACATGAACGACTGGATCTCCCCCCTGGACGGGCACCCGCAAGCCATAACGCCGAACATGGAAAGGCTCGCCGAGCGCGGCCTCCTTTTCTCGAATGCCCACTCGCCGGCGGTTGTCTGCAACGCATCGCGCACGTCCATGTTGACCGGGCTGAGACCGTCCACGACGGGCGTGTACTTCAACCAGAATCCGTGGCTTGAGAACGAGCGCGCCACCAGCGTACGAACGCTGCCCGGCTATTTCATGGATTCGGGCTACGAGACGGTCGGCTCAGGCAAGATCTTTCACAGCAACAACAACGACCGGACAGCCTGGAATTCATACTATCCGTCTTTTGATCACGAGCGGCCGAGCGAGGCCAAGCCGTCGGGAGGATTGCCAGCCAACGGCAACGACTTCGGCGGCGCAACCTTCGATTGGGGCCCGATCGTGGCTGAAGATGCGGCGACCGCGGACGGCCAACTGGCCGACTGGATGGCAGGGCACCTGAACACGGCGAGCGACGGACCGCAGTTCAATTCGGTCGGTTTTCGCCGGCCGCATCAACCCTGGTTCGTGCCATACAAGTACTTCGACATGCATCCCATCGATGCCGTCAAACTCCCGCCGATCGTGGAAAACGACCTCGATGACGTTCCGGAAGCCGCGCTAATAGGAAACTTCGTGACCGAAGGCGGTTCGGTCAATGGTCAAACCAACCAGCAGCTTCACCAGTGGGTGCTCGATAACGATCAATGGCACGCGGCGGTGCAGGGAAATCTCGCCAGCATCAGTTTCGTGGATGCCATGCTGGGTCGGGTGCTGGATGGGCTCGACCGGAGTGGGCGGGCGGACAACACAATCATCGTGGTGTTCGGGGATCACGGCTTTCACGTTGGAGAAAAATCTTCTTACGCAAAGAAAACGCTCTGGCGCGAGTCGACCCGAGTGGCGCTCTTCATCGTGGCCCCGGGCATCACTCAGCCGGGCTCCGAGACGGATGCGCCGGTCTCCCTGCTGGATCTTTACCCGACGTTGACCGAACTCGCAGGCCTGCCGACGCCCGCCCACGTGGAGGGAACAAGCCTCGTACCGTTGCTCGAAAACCCCGACGCAACGTGGGATCGGCCCGTGGTCACGACCAACGGTTTTCGCAACCACTCCACTACGGGCGACCGCTACCACTATGTTCGCTGGTCGGACGGGTCCGAAGAACTCTATGACTTTGTCGAGGACCCCCACGAGTTTGTGAATCTCGCGGGCGATCCCGAAATGAACGCGGTCAAGAATGGGTTCGAAAAATGGCTACCCGGTGAGAACGCGCCGGACGTGAGGCGTCAATGAAGTTGAAAAGAATAACGATGAAACCACACTTTGCAGCGAGCCTGGCGGCACTGATTCTCCTGATGACCGCGGTCCGGCCCGACGCTTGGGCGCAGAATGCGGAGGGATGGATCACCGTATTTGACGGCAGCAACCTGGATAGCTTCATCCTGACCGGAGACGCCAATTGGCACACGGTCGGCGACGTGGTCGAAGTGACTGAAGGTAACGGTTACCTGGTCATCAGGGAACCCTACGCGGATTTCGTCTTGACGCTGGATTTCTGGGTGTCGAGCAGCGTCAACAGCGGCGTGTACATTCGTTGCCCGGCGCCGGAGGAACACGGCGGACGCATTTGCTATGAAATTCAGATCCACGACTATCGCCCGAACCAGATCTACCGAACCGGCGGCATTGTCCGTCACAGATCGCCGGCCGAGCACGTCACTTCAATCGGACAGTGGAATACCTACGAGATCAGAGCCGAGGGCGAGCGCCTGACGATTACCCTGAACGGCATCGTCACCGCGGAAATCGAGAACAGCGATTACATGTGCGACCAACCCTGCGCACATCGTTCCGACGGCTACATCTCGTTGCAATACAGCGACGATTCCGGTGGTATTCTAAAATTCCGAAACATCCGCATTCTGCCACTCTAGTACGGTCTGCGGGCAACACGGAGAAACAACGACACATGAAGATTTCGCTACGAGGACGCGGACTCGCACTCTGCTCGATAGCTGCGATGATGTACGCGTCCGGTGCATTCGCACATCACGGCACTGCGGGCCGTTACGAGTCGGAGCTGTCCGAAATAACGGGAACGGTAGTCAGCCTGATGTTCATCAATCCCCATGCGCTGCTTGCGATCGAGGTAGAAGACGAGCAAGGCAACCCGATTCGCTGGATTGCCGAGTTCAACAATCCGCCCTTGATGGCCCAGGAAGGCTGGCACAAGGACATCCTCAAGCCCGGAGACAAGGTGACGATTTTCGGTCTGCGACTGCGGAACGGCGCCCCGGGAATCCGGCTGTCCCGGGGGGCGAATGGAGCAAAGGTCATCATGACGGACACAGGAGAAGTCATCTTTCGTGAAGAACCACCGAACTGATATGAATCAAAAAATATTATCTCTTCCGGTCGCGCTGGGATTCATTCTGGCAGCGGGCTGCACCGGTCCCGCGGATGAGACCGCGGCGCCAGCGATGGACGGCTCCGCGGGCGCCGCACCCGAGCAGGTCGCCACCGGCGGCGGGCAAGGCCCGGGAATCTCCCAGGTCGCCTATGTCAAGGCGTCGAATACTGGTTTCGGCGACAATTTCGGCGCCGGCAGTTCGGCAATTGGAGATCACGCGGTTTCGCTTAGTGCCGACGGCATGACACTGGCCGTGGGCGCACCGTTTGAGAGTAGCGGGGCGGCGGGCATCAATGGCGACCAGTCCGACGACTCCGTCTACGGCGCAGGCGCCGTATACGTTTTCGCCCCCGAGGGAGGCAGCTGGGTCCAGCAGGCCTATATCAAGGCGTCCAATCCGGGAATCACCGACAACTTCGGGTTCGCCACGGCATTGAGTGCCGACGGCAATACCCTGGCGGTTTCCGCTCATTTCGAGGCCGGTGGCGGTACCGGCGTCAATGCGGACCAGAACGACGATACGATCCCCCAGGCCGGCGCGGTCTATGTCTTTACGCGCAGCGGCGAGGCATGGGCTCAACAGGCCTATATCAAGGCCTCCAACACCGGCCATATCGGCCAACCCCTCGACCCGGTCGACCAGCCGGACCTGGCGACCGAACGGTTCGCAACCATTGCAGCGGGCGAGTACAGCTATGCGGATTCCTACGGCGAGGCGTTTGATGACGGGGATCAATTCGGTTCGGCGATCGCGCTGAGCGACGATGGCAATACGCTGGTGGTTACCGCAACCGCCGAGGACAGTGGTACGCCGAGCGTGAATAGTAACCAGGACGACAATTCCAAGCGATCCGCCGGTGCCGCGTACGTATTCGAGCGTGATGGCGATGCCTGGAACCAGACGGCGTATATCAAGCCGTCGAACCCTGAGGTGGACGCCTTGTTCGGTTACTCGGCCGGCCTCTCGGCGGATGGGCGAAGAATGGCGATCGGGGGCTACGATGAAGACGGCTCGGTGGCCTCCACCAATGAGTTCCAGGACGGACTGGTCCGAGGGACGGGTGCGGTATACGTTTTCGATTTCGATGGAGACACCTGGCTCCAGACCGGCTATCTCAAGGCTTCCAATGCCGAGCGGGGTGATTCCCTCGGGGTCGCGGTCGTCATCAGCGACGACGGCAAGACGGTGATCGCCACCGCCCAGGACGAGGACGGACTCTCCACCGGGATCGATAACATCCCTGGACCTGACTACCAGGATGACATACGCCCGACGACGGGTGCGGTCTATGTCTTCGTCGAACAAAACGGTATCTGGTCGCAGCAGGCCTACATCAAGGCATCCAATACCGGGTCCGGGGACGTATTCGGCTCCCGGCTTGCGCTCAGCGGTGACGGCAACGTGCTCGTGGTGGGCGCGCAGCTTGAGGATAGCGGATCCCAGGGGATCAACGGATTCCAGGACGACGATACGGCCCTGGAGGCCGGCGCGGTGTACCTGTTCACCAGAACCGGGGAAACCTGGGCGCAAGAAGCCTACATGAAAGGCTCGAATACGGAAATTTTCGATGAATTCGGCAGTTCGGTCAGCATCAGCGCGGACGGTTCCCTGCTGGCGGTGGGCGCGTACTACGAAGACAGCGCCACCACCGGCGTGGCCGGGGATCAGACGGACAATTCTGCGCTGGAAGCCGGCGCCGTCTACCTGTTCAGCCGATGAGAAAAATACATATCAATGGGCTAGTTCGCGGGTGCCGGATGGTAGCGCGGGTCGCTGCAAACGTATTCGTAGAACACTTCGTCGTCAGAGCGTGACCACGCTTTTCGGATCGTCCAGGGTTCGGTGTAGTACCTGGGGTCGTCGATGGTGATCATTGCCTCCAGCGTCCGCCCGTCATCGAGCGTGCGGTAACGCTCGATCACCCGGAGCTGGTCACTCTGCAAGACCTGCAACGGAGGCCCGGGATTCGGTTGCTCGCTGATGAGAATGGTCTCCACAACCAGGGTGTCATCCTCGTAACGCCCACTTGAATGTCCCAGTAGCGTATGTCCCTCGGCCGGCTCGCGCCCATCGAGGAATATCCGCCGCACCTGGTGACCCTGTTCGTAGAGTATGACCACCCGGTCGTCCCGTTGAATGAACTCCATCGGATAGGGACCGCGAATGCCGATGATCCTTGGCATCCCGAAAAGGCAACGCAGGCCGACATCCTCGGTCGGATCGACGGCTTCGAAGGCAGCCACGCCTTCATCGTTGAACGGCGGATCCGCCAGCCACCCGTCGCTCGGCCCGGCCTCCGACGACCAGAGCCAAATGCCTTCCAGGTCCGGAACGTCCGCCGCGAACGCGGCTGGCGAAAAGATGAGCGCACCCCCCGCAAGGCACGCGCCAAGTCGAGCAATTCCAACCCGCAATCCATTCATGTTCACTGCCCCTGAGTCCGGACATTGCGCCGGAACTCCGATCCGTCGGGGAACACGATCCGGCTGATATGCAGATCATTCTCGTTGACCCGGGAGGGGTGCCCCGCCAGCGTGATGACATCGCCTGGTTTAAGCGAGTCTCGTTGGAACGCTCCACCGCGGCGGCGAAAGAGACTGGGGCTGTTGGTTTCCGCAATCCACTCTTCGATGATTCCGCCTGGATTTTCAACGTCAAGAAAGACGAGTACGTGCGGATTGATGAACCGATAGTCGGTCACGACACCCTTCAGCGTCACTTCAACATCAATATCATAATGTGCCGAAAAACTGTGATGCCCGTAACCGGGCCCGGCGACGGCCAGAAATCCGGTCAGGGTAATGACGGTGGACAAAGACGCACGGCTGCCGGAAAACCAAATCAATTTTGGCACTCGTATTCGTAGAAGTGGATATCGGGCGTGAGGCGCCAGACATTTCTGGTGGTCCAGGGCTCCTCGTAGTTCACAGGGTCGATCACGGTGACGAGAACCTCCAGCGTCTCCTCATCCAGGAGCGTGATGTGCTCGACGACCCGGTGCTCGCCGCTTAGCGGAAGCCCGGACCAGTTATAGATGCTCTTGCGCATGTTCACGGTCTCGACCACCAGCGTGTCGCCGTCCCAGGCGCCCGTTGAATGGCCCATCCAGATGGGCCCCTCGTCTTCCAGAGGCGGCCGGCCATCCAGGAAGATTCGCCGCACCTGGTGCATGCGTTCGTGGAGGGTCCACAGCCGGTCGTCCGTCTGAAATATCTCAATGGGCTTCCGCCCCCAGGCCACCATGACCCTGGGCATGTAGACGGCACAGTAGAGTGCCGGATCGTCGGAGTTCGGATCGTGGTTGTCGAGAGCCTCCCGGCCCCGCGACGTAAACCTGGGGTCTTCCGGGAAAATTTCGCTCGCCTCGCGGTCGGCGCTCCAGATCCCTTCAAAAGACGGGACTGCGTTCGCTGGAAGCGTCAGGTGCAGGGCCGCAACGAAGGCGATCAACCCCCGACCGCGGCAACAATGCTCGCAGGAAGTCACGCCGCCGGTTCTGCCGTGACCCAGGGATTGTTGTCGCAACTCATGTCGAAGGGTCGAACCCGGATGCCGGGAACCGCTACCCACTCCGTGGTCCGCCTTGCGGGAGTCGCGAGCATCGTCGGATCGGTCACGATTATTTCGTGAGTCAGCCGAAGCTCATCCTCGCTAAGCGTGAATCGCTCAACCATCGAGACGTTTTCGCTTTGAGGTACGCCAGAGGTGTTGTACCAGCGAAAGGACACCCGACTCGTCTCCACGACCAGCGAACGCTCATTTTCCCAATGAGCCAACGAGAATCCCATCGGCGTCGCCGGCTGCGTCTCGGGACTCACGTCTGTCGACAGGTGAAACACGCGTACCGCGTCGAACTCCTCGTTCCTGAAAATGATCCTGCCATCTTCCTGGATGAACTCTCTGGGATAGGGGCCACCCATCGTTGACGGCATACCGCGCGGCTCGCACCTCACCACCCAATTATTGCCCTCATCCCATGCCGCCCGAATGGCTTCGGCCTCGGGAGTCAGCGAGAGCGGATCCGCGCGGCCGCTGTTTCTCACAGATCGCCAGACGGTAAAAAGCCCGTTCGGCTCAGCGTTCGCGTGCTCCTCGGCGCCCCAGGAATCCCCCTTGCCATTTCCCAGGAGAACAGCCCGCGGCCAATGTCGGTCGACAGAACGGAGCAACACTTCAGTGTTCCCGTCTAAAAGGATGCTGTCGACGTTCATGTTGCGCGGGCGGCGCGTCGACGGCGATCCGATGACATGAATGGTGTCGCCGACCTCAACGGGCGCCCCGTCAACACCCTGTCGAACCAGATGACTCACGGAGGTACCGTTGAGATTCCAGATCTCGTCCCCGCCGTCGTCCGTCTGGACGTTCACGGACAGCCGAACATGGGGATTTCGCCACACAACATCGACGACCTCCCCCTCGAATTCACGTTTGACACTGGGATCCCACTCTGCGTTGGAATGGTGAGCGGATACCATCATGGGTACGCACACAACCGAAATGAGCAGTGCCAACTTGTCAGCCAGTCTCGCCATTTAATCCCCCTTGACTAGGCCTCAACCCGCCGTGCCTGCCCTTGGCGAACTAGCCGTCCGGTTGATATTCGCTCTTGTCCAGGCTCGTCCAGGAACCCGGCGTTTCGATACAGTCATACGGCTTCACGGTTTCGCCTGGTCGCCACATCCAGAAGGAGGTCATGGTGACCGGCTCGGTAAAGGTCGCGGGATCGGTCAAGGTCATTTCGTAGTCCAAGCGCCGATGATCGGCGCTCATGGCGAAGCGCTCATGTATTTCCACATCTTCGCTCAGTGGAATCCCGTCCCTGCCGAACTGAAGCGAATTGACATGCGTCGTGCTAACAATCAGCTCGCCCTCGACCCAACGACCAATTGAATACCCCAATGGTGACGGGGTAATTTCAGCACTCGTCTCAACCATGTGAATGACGCGCACACGATCGAACTCCTCCGCAAGCAACCGAATGGAGTCGCCCTCCTCAACAAATTCAAACGGCCAGTTGCTGGCCATGAGCCAGGGCATGTCCTTTCCCTTGCAACCAACATCGGTACCGATCGCCCGATCCCATTCCGCTGCCACCGCTTGAGCCGACTCGGTCAGCGGATAGCTGCTGAGCCAGAACGGCAATCGATCTTCATCGGGAACGCCGGTCCGGGTCCAGACCCTGAAAATGCCTCTGGCCGAGGCTTCGGCGGCTCGCACGGCCTCCTCATCGAATGCCTGCGTTTGCCGGTGCACAGCGTTCTGGGTCCATAGCGGCGCCCGGTCCCGATGCAGCAGAACCTCGCGACCGTCGGGAAGCAGAACGTGACTGACCTCCATCGTATTTTCCGCAAACTTCGAGGGCGGTCCCGCCACGCGCACGCGTGTCCCCGCCACCAGGATTTCCGGGCTGATCCCCTGGCGTTCCAGAATGCTCGGCGGGGTGGTCTCTAGCTCCCACTCCGCACCGCCGTACGCCGTATCGGCCTGTATCCAGTAACGCACGTGCGGATGCCGCCACTGCACGCGAGTGATCTCGCCCTCCAGTTCAACGGTCTGGCTCATATCGAAAAACGTCGCGCGCGAATGATGCGCGGCGGCATCGAAATTCACGACACAGCACAAAAACAGCGGAACCCCGACGAAACGACTACTCTTGATCCACATAGTCCTACTCCACATGCTTGTGCCAGCCTACTGCATGACAACGCGGCCGATCAACAACTTCGGATTCACGCTTTCCCCGGCCCAATTCGACTATTCATTTCGCTGCACCTATATTAATTGTTTGTTATGACAGTCAATGGTCCGGCATACGCTCCGGTTTTCTTTAGTACAATATCGATTAAATCGACGCGTTGGCGAACCATGTCCGACGTGAGCAAAGGATCGAAACAGCCTTCAGGAAAAAATACCATGCGTACACTAACGATTCCCGTGCTGCTTATTTCCGCCTGGTGCCTGGGCGTCCAGGCCGAACCCGGCTTCAAGGTCGACCCCACTTGGCCTCAACCCCTGCCGGAAGGCTGGATCAATGGCCAGGTCGGCGGCGTCTGCGTCGATTCCCATGATCACATCGTCATCGTGGATCGCCGCAACATCACCGAAGAGGAGATGGAAACCAATATACCGACCCCGACTCTGATCATGTTCGATCTGGCGGGTAACGTGATCAATTCCTGGGGCGATCCGAACCTGGTACCCCAGGCTGTCCACGGTTGCAGCTTCGATACCGAGGATAACGTCTGGATCGGCGGTAATCAGGACTCCATCGTGCAGAAATACAGCCACGAGGGTGAGCTACTTCTCCAGATCGGCACGAAGGGGCTGTTCGACACTGAGGACGGCACCCGGGAGACACCCATTACAAACTCCAGCCACGACCGGCTGAATCGGCCTTCGGGAGCCGTGGTCGATCCGGAAACAGGCAATGTGTTTATCTCAGACGGCTACGGCAACAAGCGCGTAGCTGTCTTCGACGCCGAGGGCAACTTCGTTCGCCAATGGGGGCGCCAGGCCACTGAGGAAGAAATGCAGGACGGCACTCCGAGCACTTTCACCGCGGTAGTCCATTGCATCGAGATGAGCAACGCAGGTCTCGTCTATGTCTGCGACCGCCAGGGAAATCGCGTCCAGGTGTTCGACAAGATAGGCAATCACATCCGCGATATCTGGGTGCGGGTCGAGGAATACAACGAGCGCGGTACCGCGTGGTGGGTGGCGTTCTCGCCGGACGAGGAGCAGCAGTATCTGTATGTGATGAACGGCAGCAAGGAAGAGTTGCACGTAATGGACCACGAGACCGGCGAGACCCTGTCCACGTTCGGCCGCCCCGGTCATATGCCCGGCAACTTCACGCACGGACATACCATTGCCACCGACTCGGCGGGCAACCTCTACGTTGCCGAAACCAATTACGGCCGCAGAGTTCAAAGATTCAATCTTGTATCGGAATAGAGTCAGCGGCACGGTCCGCGTATCTCTGCAGTGCGCACCCGGTTGCCAATGGCTTTACGATAACCAATACTCGCGATCGATATAGCGAGCCAGTACCACTCGATAAGGAGAGACACTGAAAATGAACGCGACACGATTGCCGCATGGGCTGTTTGGATTCGCTTGCGCTCTGGCCGTGATGTCGGCTAGCGCAGAACCCGTCACCTACGAGGTCGACCCTCGACATTCCTTTCCCGCGTTTGAAGCCGACCACCAGGGTGGGCTGTCCGTATGGCGGGGCAAGATCGAACAGTCCGCGGGCACGATCGTTCTCGATCGCGAAGCCCGGACCGGTACGGTTGAGATGACCATGTTCATGGACTCGATCAATTTCGGGCTGGACGACATGACCACTCACGCAAAGGCAGAGGACATCCTGGATGTGGCGCAGTTCCCCACAGCGACCTATACGGGAACGCTGGTCGATTTCGGACGAACCGGCGTGCCGACGGCCGTCGAGGGCGAATTCACGCTGCATGGAATTACGCAACCGATGCGACTGGAGATCGAGCGCTTTCAATGCCAGCCACACCATAATTCGGGTGTGGAGACATGCGGCGCGGACGCGACTTCCACGTTCAATCGCGACGATTTCGACGTCACCTACGGCAAGGACACCGGCTTCTTCATGTACGTCAACCTGCTCCTCACGGTAGAGGCGCAGCGGGTCGACCCCGAGGAGAGTTGACGGACGCCAACCGCCGCGAGCGGCTGGCTGATACCTGAAACGCCTACCTGACGTCAGGCAGGCGTAGACGTCGCGACCGGCTACGCGCTATTCCAGCGCAAATTGATCCAGCGTAAATTAATCCGGCGTAAATCGTTCCTCCGGCGGCGGATTCGCCAGCGCGACCCAGTGCCGCGAATAGGTCGCCGGTTCGGTGAAATTCACCGGATCGAAGATCGTCATGCGGTAGTCCAGGCGGGCTTGGTCGTCACTCAAGGTGAACCGTTCGACAATGCGAACGTCTTCGCTCAGCGGAATGCCCGAGCGATTCACATAGGGCCAGTTGAGCCTGGTTGTTTCCACCACGAGCGTGTTTCCCTCCAGGTGGCCGGCGGAATACCCGAGTGGGGAGTGCGGCTGAGCGTCGGCGTTGCCGACCGGGTTCAGATGGATGGTGCGAACGACGCTGAGCAAGGGTTGCTCGTACCCGATCGTGTCGCCCCGATCAATCAACTCGAAGTGGTTGCGGCTATGCATGAACGACGGCATCCCGGGCGGCTCGCCTCGGCCTATCCAACTGTTTTCCTGATCGAACACCGCCTGCGCTGCCGTTGCCGCTTCGGTCAGCGGGCGGAATTGCGTCACGCCCTCGCCGCCTCGCCCAGGCACGATGCTCCAGACCCTGAAGAATCCGCGGTTTTCACTTGCCGCATCCGCAAGTGCGGAAGCGTTCTCTATGAATGCATCCAGTCCACCGACGACTTCACCCGGCCGATAAGGTTCCAGCGTTCGAGACAAAATGGCCTGCCTTCCATCCGCCAGGAACATATGCGTGCCCAACACGAGTCCGGGGCGACGCGTCGACCGCTGACCTACGATCATGATGTGGTCGCCGACTTCGAATAACTCGTCCGTAACACCGGCCTGGCTCAGGTTGTTCGCGGCACCGTAGACCTGTATCTGCAAGGATTCCTCTTCGCCATCGTCCCGCGACGTCCGCAAGACAATCTCCGGGTGCGGATTGTTCCACCTGAAACTGATGATTTCGCCTGAGATTTCCTCAACTTGTTCGGAGAACTCGGCACGCGAATGGTGCACTGAGCCCATGATCGGAAAAAGCAATAAACACAACGTTGAAGCCACAACGGAGGTTTGGCGAAATGTGCGGGCTGGTCTCATCTTGATCTACCTCTCGACGGTGTCGAAGAGCGTTCGAACACCACTATGGATCACGTCACGCTCGGTACCCACCCGCGAGGATGCCGGGGCACGTGGCGCTTCCGCGCCGACTTCCCCTGGGCGAGAAATCCGAAGTTCTCAACGCCCGGACTGATTACGATGCTGGGTTTGGGTGGATCGAGGTTTTGCGCAGTAAAGAAAGCTCCGAATCGGTTTCTTCCAAGGTAGTCGCCCCGCAGCACAAGCGGTCTGCCACAACGCGTTCGACGAGGACCCAAGGACCGTTCGGTGTGCCCCCGTGACCGACCAAGGCAGACATTATAACTTGAGGTTATGCCATCAGCCACGCAACTTTTGTCTCACCCGGCTATTTGCGAGTTTCGCGGTGTTGTCGAGAAGTAAGATAGACTGCATGCACCCGCATTGAAAATCGGCCATCGTATTCTCTTGCGCCGACTATGAGAGGCACTCGATATGCCGGAGCATGTCAGCGCCCGTATGCAGAAGGAAAATCAAATGCCAAGAATTCTTGCTTTGGCGACTGCCTTGGCCGTGTGGAATGCAAGCGCCGCTCAGGACCTTATTGTCACCAACGCCCGGATAATCGACGGAACCGGCCAGACCATTGAAGGCGGGTCCGTCGTGGTTACAGATGGCCGTATCGTTGCGGTGGGACCGGAGCTTCAAAGTACCGGGGAAGTACCGGCAATAGATGCCGATGGGATGACGCTGATGCCGGGCATGATGGACACGCACTGGCACGTCCTGTCGACCACCGACGCAAGCGACGAGGCAATCGATCAGTACATCGAAGATGTCGTTGCCGGCGTCCTGGACACTGTGCTTGCGTGGGGAATGACGACCATCATGGGAGCCGGCGATCACTTTCCCAACATCGTCGAACTCCGCCGCAGACTCGCAGACGGAGAGATCCGGGGCCCCAGGCTATTGACCGTCGGCCCGGTATTCACCGCCCCGGGCGATTGGTCGACGCAGACCTGCGACGGGGTCCGGGCATGCGAAATGAGGCGAACGGCGCAGTTGACGACACCCGAAGAGGCCCGGGCCAAGGTTCGGGAGGTCGCCGCGGCGGGAGTGGACGCCATCAAGATCGTATACGACGACATCCGGGTTCCGGATGTTCGGCTTGCCGATGAGGTCATCGCTGCCATCACGTACGAAGCCAAACAACATGATCTGGTGGTGCTCGCACACGTATCCACGGTCGAGGAAACGGCGTTGAAGCTTGTTGATCTCGGCGTTCGCGGGTTCGTTCACCCGGTCACCTTGCTCACCAGCGAGAATCGGCACGGCGTAGAAATTCTGCGTGATCTGCAAATACCGGTCGCGACGACAATTTCGGGGCCATCCAGAGAGTGGCGGGATGCGACGGGAAGAGAATACCCGGAATCGGCTGCAATCCAATTCAATCGACGGCTGGAAGACATCCGGTACCTTTGGGAAGGCGGTGTCACGCTCGCCTTTGGTACCGACGCCTCAAGCGGTCGGGGCGATCTGGCAGGCGCTCGTTTCATGGCCGAAGCCCGAGCGTTGAGTCAAGTCCTGCCCAACCATGAGGTCATAGCGACGTTGACTCGCAACGCAGCGATTCTATTGGGCCTGGAAGACGATCTCGGGACAATCGAGCCCGGCAAGATCGCTGACCTGGTGCTCATCGACGGAGATCCGATCGCCGATATCTCCGATTTGGCAAACGTCAAGGTCGTCGTCCAGGGCGGACGGGTTGTAGTCGACAAACGATAACGGCGAGCGGTCGGCCGGACCCGCGAACCTCAGTGGGCTGCGCGGAAGGGCAATCGGCAATCGACCTCGGTGTACTCATAGCCTGGCGCGGACAGGCGCTTTCTCCAACTCATGGTCCACGGGCCTGAGAGATATTCAGGGTCCGTGACCACCAGCGCCATCTCCAGCATTGGCCCGCTCTCGTCATCCTCCCAGGACTCTATTCATGCGGCGCGCACTCGTAGGGCTGCACATCGATTCCAGGCCTTGTACCCCAGACAAAATAACGCTCCGCCGTGACCGGCTGCGTGAGGTTGACCGGATCCGTAATCGTCACGTCGTAGACCAACCGGGTGCCGCCCTCGACCAGCATGAATCGTTCAACGAATTCCACTTCGCTGCTTTGGGGAATTACCGGTGTGAAAAAACGCGAAACCGGCCAGTCGATCCCTGTTGTGGTGACGACCAACGTATCTCCCTCCCATCGCCCAACGGAAAAACCGAGATGGCTCACGGGCTGATTCACCGCGCCGGCATCGGAGTTCATGTGGATGCGTCGAACGTTGTCGAACGCCTCCAGTCGCATCAGGATATCTTCGCCGTCCTGGATAAATTCGAACGGATGTAACGAACCCGCCGCCGACATGGCCCCTGGCATCCCCCGAGGCGTACACTCGACCAGCACCGGGTCGTCGACGTTAGGATCGTAACCATCCCTGCCTATCCGCCCCGCCTCTGTCAGGGAGGGGTTCCGCAACGCCGAGCGGTCCCCCTGTTCACCTCTGATCCTGCTCGACCAGACCTGAAAGATTCCTGCCGATCCATCGGCCGGGTCCAGCGAATCGTCGGTGATCCAGTCGCCTCCGCCGACGAATCGCCCCGACCATCGCGGCGGAACGCTTTGCCGCACGATGACTTCCAGCCCGTCGGGCCGCAGGAAATTATTCACGGCCAGGTGTCGCTCGCGTAGCTCAGACGGCCAGCCCGCAAGCTTGACCTGCATGCCCTCTTCGATCGCGTTTCTCGGCACGCCCCTGCGCGTCACATTGTTGAGGTCCTGACCCTCGAGATCCCATACCTCGATCACGCCGTTGACATCCCGTTCGACGATAAACCGCAGATGGGGGTTTCGCCATTGCACCCTCGTGACGGTGGCCTCAAATTCGACCCAGGTGTCCATGTCGTATTCGCCGCGGGAGTGGTGGGCTGGAAGCTTCACGGACAAGAGGACCAGGGCCAGCAGAGCCAAGTTTTTTCTCATCGCACCACCACTCCAGCCTCGATATTGTTGCGATTGAAGTTTATGGCCGGACGCCGGTACACATTTTCAATACCGATAGTTTCGCGGCACCTCCGCGCGCGCGCTACGAACGGTCGCCCGACAGGCCGCTAGTTTTCGTTGATGTAAACCAGGCCCACGGTATTCGAACTGCTCTGATGAATCACCAGATTCCCGTCAGGCGTCGCCCGCATATGGCGAACAATCCCGATGCCGGATGGAATTGCCCAACTTTGGAATTGCTCGGTCTCGGGATCGAAGCGCACCAGCGCATCCGGGCGCTGGAATGACTCGTTGAACCAGATCTTGTCATTGACGGCTTCCACGGCGTAGGGGTGAGACTGAGGGCCGCTGGGCGAAGGCCATTCCTTGACCTCACCGGTATTCGGATCAAGACGGCCCACGTAGCCACGCCCGGAATCGCCGTACCAGATCATGTCGTCACTGGTGATTGCCAGGCGTCGAATGTAGGCGCCGGGATTGGCTCCAGGCGGAGGACTCGGCGTCTCGTACTCCTGAAAGTCCCAGGAATCCGGATCGATGCGGGTAATCTTGTTGGTTCCGCGGTTGGCAATCCAGATCATGCCCCGGGAGTCTTCCTTGATGCCGTACGGCCGTGCATTTTCAGTCGGCATGGCGGTCAGTCGAATGTCGCCGGTATCCACCACCAGGCGGCCCACCATATTGCTGTTCTGCAGCGTGAACCACAGATCGCCGCTACGCGTAAAGATGGGTGTATGGGGATCGCGTGCCGCAGGGTCCGGCATGGGATAGACCGTGATTTCACCGGTGTCCGGATCGAGCATGCCGACGGTCGCGTTGCCGTTGCCGGTAAACCAGATATTGCCGGCCGCGTCGTTAATGATGCTGTGAGGTCTCGCCGTCGGGTCGAGCATGAACTCGGTCATCTCACCCGTGCTGGGGTCCAATCGCCCGATAAGGCTACCGTACATTCCCGACCACCAGATCATCCCGTCGGGCGTCTGCAAGGGATCCCTGGGACGCTGTCCGCGCGTCGGAACCAGCCATTCCTGGAAGGTCACCGCAACGTCGCCATCGACCAGGGTTGGGCGGCGATCATAGGTTTCGGGAAAACTCAACGCCAGGTATTGGGTCACGTCCGCTGCGAACGAATCCGGCAAATCAATCATGGTTTCGATGATGTACCGCCAACGTTCGTGCGTGAAGCCCGGAGAATTGGTGATCAAGTTGACCTCGTGACATGCCACGCAAGCGCCCTGAACCAATTCCTTGCCCTCACCGTCCGGCAGGTCCATCTGGCCTTGCGCGAGTATTGGAAGAAATGTCAGCAGCAACAAGATCGTACGAAAGGAAATCTGAACCATGACTCCTCCAGTCTTAACAGTAATTACCGGAAATTCACTCGCGCCCACTTTGGATGAAAAGCGGGTCGAATAATCTATAAATTCCCTCAATCGACCGTCATGATACACGCACGATGGAATTTTAGTCGAGCCGGACGATACAACTTACCCTGGCGCGCAAATCTCACTAACCTGCGACGCTGGCCGCCGATCCATTGCGGTTAGTCTTTAGCCACAACAATCCGTACAATGGAGCCCATGGCGACGGGAAACCTCATGCGCTTGACGAGGCGGCGGTTGACCGCTCTGGCCTTTCCCTTGTTGGCCGGATGCTCTATTTCGCTTGTCGTCGATGCGATTTTTCCCGAACCGTTGATTGATCCGCTGCCCGTACGCGTGGGCATCTTCATGGATGAAGCGTTGACCAACTTCGCACACGAGGAAAAGATTCCCCAGCAGGCAAGTTATTCTATTCAGATTGGGCAAGCCAACGTCTCCATGTTGAACCAACTGTTTCAATCCATGTTTGTGGCCACGGAGCCGGTCGGCGCCCTGCCGGTTGAAGCGGAAGCAGAGGTTCGGCTTGACGCGGTGCTAAAACCGGAATTGGAGCGGTTCGAATTCGACGTACCGGTACGGCGAGAAGACGAATTCGTCGAAGTCTGGATGCAGTACCAGTTGCGCCTCTACGAGACCGATGGGCAACTGATCGCGGAGTGGCCGGTCACCGGGTACGGCAAGGCGGAGCACGGCAGCCGCGGGGATGCGCTCAATCGTGCTGCCGTGGTTGCCATGCGCGAAGTCGGGGCCGCTATTTCGACGGAATTTTCGGCACAGCCGGACGTCGAATACTGGCTACAGGAGAAAGAAAATGAATCGGCATTGTCTTCGGAGGCGCAACGCAACAATTAGCGCGCCAGCGCACGCGCTTGTGGCTGTAGCTCTGGCGAGCCTGACGGCGGGCTGCAGCGTTACCTCGCGGATGGAGCCGTACAAACAGACCTCGGCCGTCATCGGTGAAGGCGAGCAAGTCGTGGTTCTGGCGCGCAAGCACCACGCGACTCACGAAACCGAGGCGGCCTTTGTCGACTGTGTCAGCGGCGCACTGGCGCGGGGTTCCGACGGGCTCAGCGTACACGATACCGTCGCCTTTGAAGATCAACTCTACCCCTGGTTCGAACCGTCCCGGGCACCGCTAAGCACCGATGAACTATCCGTGCTGCTGGAGAAACCGGACGTATTCGATCAGGTACGGTCCACCGGGGTTCGTTTCCTTATCTGGCTCGACGGATCCACGGATCGGGTCGCCAGCGGCGGTGGCATCACCTGCGCCGCCGGCGTCGGCGGGGCCGGTTGCATGGGCCTGGCGTGGTGGGAGGACGATGCCCGTTACGATGCCACGGTGTGGGATATCCACGAAATGAGTTCCGCCGGAACCATCTACGCCGACGTCAGGGGCCGATCGACGATGCCGGCCGTCGTCATACCCATTCCGCTGATTGCGCGCCCCAGGGCCGCTGCCTGCCGAGGCATGACCGAGCAACTTCGGCAATTCCTGACTTCGCCGACCAGTTACCAACCCGGACCCGACATTCGTTGACCCCGGCCACGGCTAAACGGGAACTCGTGCTGGCTGCCGCGTTGTTGGCATTCGGCCTGTTTATATTGCCGGTCGGGGTTTACCTGGTCGGTCAGCAAGTGGTCGGCGAGTACCTGGCCGAGGGCGGTATCTGGACACTGGCGCTTGATATGTGGGGCGATGCGATCCGTGGACAACCCCTGGCACTACTGCTTGTGCTCGCCCCCTATGGCATGGTCCAGTTGCTGCGATTCGCAATGCGGCTGTTTGCCGGGAAATTGAAATATGACTGAAACTATCGTCACCGTCCGGTCGATTCGTTAGGATAGCGCATGCAAAGTTGGATAAACGCAGCAAATAGTTGGGCGAAGGAGGCAATGTGAGGGACGCAATGCGGATTGGGTCGCTGACCGCGATGTGGTTTGTGCTCGCAATCACCATCTCATGGGGTGCCGACGAGCCGATTACCGAGCTGGCCATGAGCGAGCAGCACCGCGCGATCAGCCGGCGCGTCAGCCGATTCATCGAAGACGTCCACTACTTGCAGCCGCGGATCGACAACTCGCTATCCTCTGCCATCTTCGACCGCTATCTGGATATCCTCGACGCCAACCGACTTTATTTTCTCCACAGCGATTACAGCGCCCTGGGCTCCTACCGTTACGAACTTGACGACCGGGTGCGCAGCGGCGAACTGCAGCCGGTGTTCGAAATCTTCAATCTTTGGCGCACTCGGCATCAGGAGCGACTCAACTACGCAATCGAGTTGCTCGATGAGGAACCCGACTTTACGGTCGACGAGTGGTTCCGATTCGATCGTACCGATCTGGGTTGGGCCCGGACCGAGGCGGAAGTCCGCGATATCTGGCGCAAGCAGGTCAAGCACGATGGCCTGTCGATGATGCTGGCGAGGGATATCGCCTGGGAAGAAGCCGCGGAGGATTTGCGCAACAACTATGAACGGCGCCTCCGCCGAACGACCCAGATGAACGCGGACGATGTGTTCGAGGGATTTCTCAACTCGCTGACCCATACCATCGATCCGCACTCAAGCTATTTGACGCCTCGCAATTCCGAGGAACAGCGCATTCACATGAGCCTGCTCTACGACGGTATCGGCGCCACGCTGGAGCTTGATGACTTCGACTACGTCAACATCAAGAACCTGATCGCCGGCGGACCCGCGGAGATCGACGGGCGTCTCAAACCCAACGACCGGATTACGGCGGTCGGGCAAGACGATGCCGGCGATATGGTCAGCGTTATCGGCTGGCGGCTCGATGACGTGGTGCAACTCATTCGGGGGCCGGGGGGCACGGTGGTTCGACTCCAGATTCTCCCCGCGGGCTCGGTTCCGGGGTCACCCGAATCGGTGGTGGACATCGTTCGAGACAAGGTAAAGATGGAGGAAGGCGCCGCCAAGAGCCGCATAATCGAGGTCCCGGGCGAGACCACGACCAAGCGCATCGGTGTCATCGAGGTTCCCAGCTTCTATCTCGATTCGGCTGCCCGCAACCGGGGCGACGAGGACTACACGAGTACCACCCGGGACGTGGAACGCCTGGTGGAAGAAATGGAGGCCGAGGACATACACGGCCTCGTGATCGACCTCAGGCAAAATGGCGGTGGCCATTTGAGTGAAGCCGCGGAACTCAGCGGTCTGTTCATCGAACGGGGACCCCTGGTACAGCTTCGCGAAACCCGCGGCAATGTCGAAGTACTGAACGATCCGATACCCGGCGCTGTTTATCATGGACCCCTGGCCGTGTTGGTCGACCGTCACAGCGCGAGTGCTTCGGAAATTTTTGCCGCGGCCATTCAAGATTACCAGCGCGGCGTGGTCATCGGCCAGCAGACATTCGGCAAGGGTTCCGTTCAGAACCTCTTCGATCTCGATCGGTTTATTCGCGGGCCCGGCGAGAATTATGGGCAACTCACGCTGACCATCGGCAAGTACTACCGAGTCACCGGCGAGAGCACTCAACATCGCGGCGTCATCCCTGATATCGAATTGCCCTCCCCGTGGGACGTCGAACGCGTCGGCGAAAGCACGCGGGACACGGCCCTTCCCTGGGACCGAATTCAACGAACGCCCTTCTCCGCTGACGGCGTGGCGTATGCGCCGGTCGAGCTGCTTCAGTCAAGGCACGACCAACGCGCCTCGGGCGACCCGAATTTCAACTACCTGGTCAACAGCATTGCCGCGCAGCAGACTCTGAGCGATCGCAAAGTCGTTTCGCTGAATATGGTGCAACGCCAGTCGGAGCTTGATGAACGCAACGAGGAAAGGCTGCTACGCGAGAACGAACGCCGGGCCGGCCTGGGCCTGGACCCGATCGCCGATCTTGACGAAATTACCGACGAAGAGCCGCCGGACGTATTGCTGAATCAGGCCACGCGTATTGTCGCGGACATGGCAGCGCTGGCCGAGCAGCCCGCCCCCGGAACCTTCACGGGCACAGAGACCGTTAGCGCACGTTAGCAGCGTGTCGGAGGTTGATTCGGTCTATCGTGCCGAAAATTGGTGCCCCTTTTGCAAGAGGTAGTCCAACCACTTGTTGAGCAACATATTGTTGCGCCAGCGCCAGTCCAATTCCATGCAATCGACGTCTGCCAGCGTTACGAGGGCGGACTGACGAATCGGTTGCCGGGCGCGCTGCGCTTCCACGAGCCGTGCGTCATGATAGATATTCACCCATAGATCGGGATCCGGTTCAGAGGCCCCACAAGCGTCGTCCCGATCCGGCGAGAACAGGTAGGTCAGTTTCAGGGTCGTCGTATAGGGCTGGTGCCGCGTGACCGCCAGGTGGAGATCGCAGTCTTCATTCGAGAACGAAACCGCGGACCGTGCATGCGCCTTGGGAAACGAGTCGAACTCGGCGATGAGTTGCGAGAGCTTGATGTAGTTGCTCTCGTACAGGGTCATCAACCCGGTAAAGCTTCCAGGTCGAAAAACGCACTCCGGTACGATCATGCTGTCTGCAATCATCATCTGCCTGCACGGCAACAGTGGTCCTCTAATGAACTCCGAGCATGCCACAACGCCCACGGAGGGACAAAGGTTTGTTGCAGGCAATCCCGGTCATGGGTTTGCCCGCCGTTCGATTCCTGTCTCGCTCAATATGGTGCTGGCGATTTCTTCAATGGAGCAATGCGTCGTGTCGATAAACGGAATACCGAGCTTCTTGTAGAGCCGCTCCGCGCTGCGCAATTCGAAACTCACCTGTTGCACCGACGCGTAGCGGCCCTCGGGGCGCCGCTCAAGGCGGATTTGGCGCAACCGCCCCGTGGCGATGGTGAGGCCATACAACTTACCGCGGGATGACCGCAACGCATTGGGGAGTTCCCCCGACTCCAGGTCTTCCTCTGCCAGCGGATAATTTGCCGCGAAGATTCCGTACTGAAGCGCCAGGTAGAGGCAGGTGGGCGTCTTCCCCGATCGCGATACACCGGTCAGAACCACATC
Source organism: Candidatus Rariloculaceae bacterium (assembly GCA_965237785.1). Taxonomy (GTDB): domain Bacteria; phylum Pseudomonadota; class Gammaproteobacteria; order Steroidobacterales; family Rariloculaceae; genus UBA6522. The sequence goes on along the minus strand of OZ250159.1, from coordinate 976,604 downwards.
GGCCCGGTCGTAATGTCGCGTACCGTGACCGTCATCGGCGTCCATCGCGAAGTTCATGGCGTCGATGCGCGAGTCGTACCGAGTGACATCGATCATGCCGTGCGCGCGGCCAAGCGTGTGGGACGATTGCATGCCGAGTTCGTCCTCCAACGGCCCCAGGAACGCCGCGAAGAAGTCCAGTATCAGACCTCTTGAAGTCAGCAGGGGCGCGCGGATCTCGCTTTGCACGAAACTGGTAATCACGATGGGTCTGACACCGGTTTGGTCGGCATCGCGATCGATTCGCTTCGAGACCTGAATGGCCTTGTCAACACTATTCACAAATGGCACAGTCACGGTCCGAAATTCGACCCCATCGAACTGGGTGAGCAAGCTGTGACCCAGCGTTTCCGCGGTCACACCGGTCTGGTCCGATACAAAGAATACGGTTCGCTCCGCCATACTTGTCCACCCTACTTAGTGGCACGGGAGTATAGCTTGGAAAAATACGTCGTCAGCCTCGCAGACAGCGGCAAGGATGATGTCGAACGCGTGGGCGGCAAGAACGCCTCCCTGGGCGAGATGATCAGCCACCTGGACAAACTGGGAATCCGCGTGCCCGGAGGCTTCGCGACGACCGCCGACGCGTTTTCGGAATTCCTTTCCCAGGACGGCCTCGATGCGTCGATTCACCAACTCCTGGACGACCTGGACGTGGATGACGTGGGTGCGCTGACCCGCACCGGAGCGGAGATTCGGCGGATGATCACGAATGCTCCCCTGCCCGGGAAACTGAGGGATGCGGTCACAACCGCCTGGCACGACCTTGTCGATGGCAAGGACATCAGCGTTGCAGTGCGATCCTCGGCCACGGCCGAAGATCTGCCGGAGGCATCGTTCGCGGGCCAGCAGGATACGCTTCTGAACGTCAAAGGGCTCGACAACGTCATCGCCGCCATTCACCGGATCTACGCTTCGCTGTTCAACGACCGCGCCATCGCCTATCGGGTCCATCGCCGGTTCGATCATCGCCAGGTGTCCCTATCCGTGGGCGTACAGCGTATGGTGCGAGCCGATCTGGCGGCATCCGGGGTTTTGTTCACGCTCGACACCGAGTCCGGATTTCGCGATCTCGTGCTGATTTCCTCCAGCTACGGCCTGGGCGAAACGATCGTTCAGGGTGCGGTCAATCCCGACGAGTTCTACGTCTACAAGCCGAGTCTGGCCAGTGGCCACCATGCCATCGTCCGGCGGAATCTCGGCACCAAGGCCGTCAAGATGATCTACGCCGACCGTGGCGATGACCGCGTGACGACCGTTCGCGTGGATGACGAGGATCGGAATAGATTCTCATTGACCGATGAGGAGATTCACTCCCTGGCCAGGCAAGCCGTGGAGATTGAAAAACACTACGGCCAGCCCATGGATATCGAGTGGGGCAAGGACGGTCAAACCGGCCAGCTTTACATCCTCCAGGCCCGTCCGGAGACGGTGAAAAGTCGCGCGGGCGAATCCATGATCCGGTTCTCGCTCAAGGAACACTCCGAGATTCTGAGCAGCGGACGCAGCATTGGCCAGCGGGTCGGCGCCGGAACGGCGCGAATCGTATCCAGTGTGGCGCAAATGAACCTGATTCAACCCGGTGACGTACTGGTGACGGACATGACCGATCCCGACTGGGAGCCGGTGATGAAGCGTGCGTCGGCCATCGTGACGAATCGCGGCGGACGAACCTGCCACGCGGCCATCATCGCCCGAGAGCTGGGCGTTCCCGCGGTCGTCGGCTGCGGTCACGCCACGGAAGATATTCCCGATGGTACGGACGTGACGGTCTCCTGCGCCGAGGGCGACGAGGGGTTCGTCTACAAGGGCAAGCTCGACTTCGAGGAACAGGAGGTCCGGCTCGAAAAACTGCCGGAAATTCCCGTCAAGCTCGCCATGAACGTCGGCAATCCGGATCGGGCGTTCACGTTTGCGTCGATTCCCAACCATGGCGTCGGCCTCGCGCGGATCGAGTTCATCATCAACCGCATGATCGGTGTGCATCCGAAGGCACTGATGGATTTTGAGCAGCAGGAACCGGGCGTGCAGGAACTCATCGCGGAGCACATGGCGGGATATGACGACCCGGTTGCGTTCTATGTGGAGAAACTCAGCGAGGGAATCGGTTGCATCGCCGCGGCATTCGCACCGGAGCGCGTGATTGTGCGGCTGTCGGATTTCAAGTCCAACGAGTATGCCAACCTGATTGGCGGCGAGCGCTACGAACCGCGGGAAGAGAACCCGATGTTGGGGTTCCGGGGCGCATCACGATACGTCGACGAAGAGTTCAAGCCCTGTTTCGAACTTGAATGCCGGGCGTTGCGGCGAGCGCGCAACCTGATGGGACTGAAAAACGTGCAGGTCATGGTGCCGTTCGTGCGGACGTTGAAGGAAGCCCGCCAAGTGGTCGAATTGCTGGCGGAAAACGGACTTGTCCGCGGCGAAGACGGGCTGGAACTCATCATGATGTGTGAGTTGCCCGGCAACGCGCTGCTGGCTGACCGCTATCTTGAATTCTTCGACGGCATGTCGATCGGCTCCAACGACATGACCCAGCTCACGCTGGGGCTGGACAGGGATTCGGGAAAGATCGCTTCGTTGTTTGACGAACGCGACGAAGCGGTCAAGCGCCTGCTGGAGATGGCCATCACCGCCTGCAGGGAGAGGAACAAGTACGTAGGGATTTGCGGACAGGGGCCTTCGGATCACCCGGACCTCGCCCTGTGGTTACTGGACCAGGGTATCGACAGCATGTCCTTGAACCCCGATTCGGTACTCGATACCTGGCTCTACCTGGCGGAGCAGTCTAAATCCTGAGGAAATGATCCCGGTAGTATTTCAGTTCCCGGATCGAGTCATGAATGTCCGCAAGAGCCAGGTGGGTGGACTGTTTTTCAAAGCGTCTCGTATCCTTCGGGGCCCAGAGTTGCGCCAGAATCTTCAAACTGGAGACGTCCAGATTCCTGTAATGGAAGAATGCCGCCAACTCGGGCATGTGACGAATCAGAAACCGCCTGTCCTGGCAAATGCCGTTGCCGCACATGGGTGAAACACCGGGGTCGAGGTACTGGCGGAGGAACTTCAGGGTCTGTTGTTCCGCTTCGGCTTCGTCGACCTTGCTGGCCCTGACGCGTTCGGTGAGACCCGAGCTGCCGTGTTGATTCGTGTTCCACGCGTCCATCGACGCGAGCAGGGCGTCGTCCTGATGAATCGCCGCCACGGGACCTTCTTCGAGTACCAGTAGATGCTTGTCAGTGACGACGGTTGCAATTTCGATGATCGAGTCGGTATCGGGGTCAAGACCGGTCATCTCCAGATCGATCCAGATCAGGTTTTCCTTGGACTTCGAATTGCCCGTCTCCCAGACGGGAAATCTCGCGGTCTGCCTGCCGCGAGCGCCGCTCCCCTCGCGTTTACGGGCGCCAACACCTTTTGCCCGCATATGCCTTACACCTAAATCCCGCGCCCCGGAAAATTCATCCAAGCATTGTAGCGTACCTGTCGACCTTAGCCGTCCGACCAGTCCAGCACACAGTTGAACGGCTCAATCTCGACGCCCGGAGCCGCCTCCCGGAATCTGTGCATGGTAAAGGGCTGACTGAAAATGACTGGATCATCGATGGTGATCGAATAGTTCAACGTCTGCCCGTCATCCGAAAGGGAGAATCGCTCGGAATAGCGAACCTGATCCGATTGCGGCGTGCCGATGGCAGAATAATATGGCCAGTCCACCTGGGTCGTCGTCACGACAAGCGCATCGCCTTCCCAGCGCCCAACGGAGTAACCAACAGGCGAGGCTTCGGGTTCATCCTGCGTAGCCTCACCGTTCATATGAATAATCCGTTGCATATTGAACTGGGCGACATGGATGCGAATCCGGTCGCCCTCGACGGAGATCTCCATCGGCCAGGGGTCAAACATCGTGTCGGGCATCCCATGCCGGCAATTGAGTTGTCCGTTGTCCGTCAGGGGATCGTAGGCCGCGGCCAATTCGCGACCCCGCTCTGTAAGCGATTGAGACACCAGATCCGCCTCCACGGGAACCGGCGCTCCGATTCGCCCGTTCCACATGCGGAATATGCCGTCAGCAGCAGCCTCGGCGGCCTGGGCTTTGGCTGGGTCCGGCTCCGGCCGCGTACTGTCCACGCGTACACTTGACCAGCGTAACTCCAGACCGCGCCCCTGCACGTACTCCCGTCCGTCGGGCAGCAAGAAGTTAGCAACACCCAACGAGTTAGGTGCTCGCTTCGAGACATACCCGGCTACCTTGGCTTGCCCGAGAAAATCCTCGGGACTCAGACCCATCCCCTCAAACCGGCGAGGCCATGGGGCAAATTCCAATTCCCAAGTGATCTCATCTCCGTTGTCGTCGACGACGCTCAATCTCGCTCGGGTGTGGGGGTTGTGCCAAAAGACCTCTGTGAGTTCACCCTCGATCTCGACGAGTTCGTCCGCGAAATACAGTAGCGGGTTCTCAACTGTGCCGTGATGTGCCGGGACCGGAGCGGACATCAGTATGGCCAGCAAGACCAGCAAGACCAGCCCGCATCGCTCACCGATGTTCGGTGCGCGTGGGTCCGTGTCCACAGTAGAAAATCGGAAATTCTTGAAGTCAATCTCCCACAAAACGGCGCGCGTTCTCAAGGTCGCATTCCACGGGCGCAAACTCGAGGTCAGGCCGATACGTTGACTGCACTACGCCCGTGACGGGCTCCAGCAGGTACTCGGGATCCTCAAGTCTGAATCGGTAGATCAATCTCTCTCGATCCGGACTCAACTCGAAACGCTCAACCAGGTGCTTTTGCGACCCTGACGGCACGCCACGAGCATTCCCACTGCGGTGATCGGGGAAATGCGCCGTGTCGACGACGAGCACCTCGCCTTCCCACCGGCCAATTGAGTGGCCATGATACGAGGCCGTTGCGCCGTCGTGCGAAGCAACGTCCATATGAACGGTCCGCTCGATGGCGCCGTACTCACTGCGAATGGAAACCGAGGCATCACCAACCTCAATCTTCTGCACGCTCGGAAATACCATGAACCATGGGGTGGAACGGGCCATGCACCGTATCTGTGGATTCATGGTCGAATCGTCATAGCTCTCAATAGCTTCAATGCCTTTCTCCGTCAGCGGCCAGGAAGACGGGTTGCTGAATTGCCCAAAATATGGCTGTTGCCACGGAACTACCCACGTTCCGGAGAGACTATTGGCCTTGACCGTCGATTCCTCGCTCCGGCTAAACCCTTCCCCGCGGCTTCCCCGGTCCAACAACGTGACACCGGCTCGTTGAACCAAGGTCACCAATGCCATGTTTCTCCCGGTCTCCCTTGCGGGATTGCCCTGCACACTGACGCGGTCACCGGGAACGAGCAAGTCTCCGGACCAGCCTCGTCTCCTCATTTCGGTTGTGGAACCGAGCTCAAGTGCCCACACCGCAGGGTCGCCCGCGTCGCTCTGTATTTCAACGTAGAGATAGACATGGGGGTTGGCCCATTCGAACTGCGTGACAACACCCTGTATCGTGATGCTGCGCTCCCGATCGAATATGATCCGGCTGTGGTGCGTTGCCGCCGGCAACGCTGTGAGCAGCAGTACGGCAGTGACGCCGGACCGCTTGAGGATAGCTCCCATGGCTCCCCTGCCCTCTGGAGTGAGGCTGGTATTTTAGGTTGATACTACTCCGCTGATTCGCGAATGTCTCCACAGGATCGTACTCAAACGAGAGGTCAGCGCAGCGCCATCGCCTACGCGAAGGCGGCGCCGCTGATGGGCTTGAGCCTTTCCGGTTACCGGAGGTGGGAACAGGGCCCGCGTCGGCGGGAGGTACTCATCCGGCCATGAGCGAACAAGGACTGGTTGTCGCGCGCTTCAGGGGGCACGCCGTGATCGAGAGTCAGGCGGGCGAGCGTTACCGGTGCCGGCTTCAACGGCGCAGTCTGCGTCCTGTCGTCGGCGACGCGGTGGGTTGGCGCCGGGAGCCGGACGGTTCCGGAACGCTGGAGAAGGTTGAACCCCGTATCACCGAGCTTAGACGACTCGACGCCCGCGGGCGGCCGGAAGTGGTTGCGGCGAACCTGTCGCAGCTTGTCATCGTCCTGGCCGTGAACCCCGCCCCCGACTGGTTTCTGCTGGATCGCTATCTTTGCGCCGGCGAACTGGCCGAGCTGGAGACGACCATTGTCTACAACAAAATGGATCTGGTGGATACCCTGCCGGAGACTCTCGGTATCTATCGCGGCCTGGGGTATCCCACGGTACCGGTCAGTGCCCGGGACAAGTCCGGCCTAAGCGCACTGGCACAAGCCCTGCGTGCGAAGCGCAGCGTGCTGATCGGCCAATCCGGCGTCGGCAAGTCATCGTTGTTCAATGCGCTGCTGGGCGATACCTTGCAGAAGGTGGGCCGTCTCTCCGGAAACCTCCGCCAGGGACGCCATACCACCACGACCGCCGTACTTCATCGCCATCCGAGCGGCAGCGAACTCATCGACTCTCCCGGCGTACGAAACTATGAGCCGTACATAAAGGATACCCGCGAGGTACAAAGCGGGTTCCGAGAATTCGTTGCCCGGCGTGGCCAATGCCGGTTCGCCGACTGTTCTCATCTCGCCGAGCCGGACTGCGCGGTCAAAGCCGCTCTTGCTGAAGGCGAGATTGCCCGCCGGCGCTATGAAAACTATAGGAAACTCTACGAATTCACCGGGTCGGCCGTTGCTCAGCGAACCTGACCCGGCAGCGGCAACCGGCCAGAAAATACCAGGGCCGCCGCACGAATAGTCAGATGAACTCGCGGATCGGACCGATTAGTTGGATGCCATATCCGGATTTATCCGAGCGCCGGTTTCATCTGCCGCCCCGCCAACATGTGCATGTGAACGTGGAAGACCACTTGGCCGCCTTCGGAATTCGTGTTGATGACGACGCGGTATCCCGGCAATTCGTGTTCCCGGGCCAACTCCTTTGCCACCAGGAACAACCGGCCGGCCATGGCGGTATGTTCGGGACGAAGATCGTCAAGCGTCGCGATATGAATCTTCGGAATCAGAAGCGCGTGAAACGGCGCCTGCGGGGCAATATCGCGGAACACGAGAACCTCATCGTCCTCGTAGAGGCGCTGACTTGGAACGTCGCCGGCCACGATCTTGCAGAAGAGACAGTCGGAACCCCCGCTCATGTTACTCCCCACGATAAGTTACCCCCCCTCCTCCATTGCGATGGCCCGCCGGCCCGAAAGCGCTCGGGATAGCGTTCCGCTGTCGATAAATTCCAGTTCTCCGCCGACGGGAACGCCGTAAGCGATCCGGCTGGCCTCGATCCCATGCTTGCGGGCCATGGCCGCCACCAGATGTGCGGTCGCGTCTCCTTCCACCGTCACGCTGGTGGCCAGAATCACCTCCGAAACGCCGCCCTCGGCAAGGCGTTTCTCCAACAGCCCGAGCCCGAGTTCCGTGGGGCCGATCCCGTCGAGAGGAGACAGATGCCCCATGAGGACAAAGTACCGCCCGCCATAGGCAGCCGACTGCTCGATGGCCATCACGTCAGCCGGCGTTTCCACGACGCAGAGCAGAGCGCTGTCGCGCCGCGCGCTGGTACAGAATGAGCACTCGGCGTGCTCCGTGAACATCCTGCAGCGCTCGCAGTGCCGGATTCGCGTGGCCGCGTCTTCTAGGGATCGAGCCAGTGAAGTCGCACCGGACCGATCCTTGTCCAGGAGATGGAATGCCATCCGTTGCGCGGACTTGGCTCCGACTCCAGGCAAACACTGCAGTGCCTGTATGAGTTGCGCGAGAAGCGGAGAGTATCCGACGGACATCAGAACGGCAGTTTCAATCCAGCAGGCAACATGCCACCGGTGAGTCCGGAGAATCGCTCCTTGATGGTGCGCTCAACCTTGCGATTCGCGTCGTTGAATGCCGCGGCAACCAGGTCTTCCAAAATCGATTTGCTGCCCTTGAGCAACTGATCCTCAATCTCCAGGCGACGCACGAGATAGGTACACGTCATGACGACTTTGACCATGCCGCCGCCCGACTCCCCCTGCACCTCGATCGCGGCGAGTTCCTTCTGCGCCTTTTTCATCTCGCCCCGCATCTGCTGCGCCTGTTTCATCAAATCCATGATTCCGTTCATTTTTCCTTTCTCCAACTCGGGAATCTCTTCAATCGCGCCGCGCGAACACGGCCACGCGAGTGCTGCACCAGCGTTCCAGGCACCGAGGTCAAGCCTGACTGTTATCCAGCGGATTTATGGTATCCACTTCCAGAACGGCATCGAATACCGCCTGCACTTGCTTGACCGCGGGATCGCTTTCCAGTGAGGCTCGGGCGTGGCGCTTGCGTTCACTTTCCCCGGCGGCCCGGATCTGGGCCGGTGTTGCGCCCGGAGGCTCGCCCACCGCGATTTTCACGGCAACCGTTCTCGACAGTCTGCCCCTTAATTCCTCCTGCAGGCGATTCCTCACCCGGTCGGTGTTCAAATGAGCGTTTCCCGGTGCGAGAACGAGTTCCAGTCTATCCGCCGTATACCGTCTTACGGCGCAATGTTCGGCTAGCTGCCGGGGTGCACCGGTGATCCCCGCAGCGCCGAGCGCGCGATTCCAATCATCGGGTGAGGCAAGCACCATCGTCGGCTCCCGCGCTGTCCCGCCGTTGGCCGAAGGCTCCGTAGCGCGCGGATTCGTGGTTTCGGAGGCCGCAGTGCCGCCAGTCGATGATTCGGGAGAATTACTGTTGGCCGGGGACGATGTGGCGGGCATCCGAGTATTTCTGCCGGTTGTCGACGACGCAGGGCGCGTGGTGCGCGCGGCTCTACCGGGCGCTGCGGATGACGATTCACCGTGTTGCCCGGCCTCGGAGTTCGGCCGGAAGGCCAGCATTCGCAGCAGCGTCATTTCGAATGCGGAGCGATAGTCCCGGCATACGCTCAGGTCTCGGCGTCCCTGCAAGGCGATCTGGTAGTAGAGCTGGACATCCTCCGGTGACATGGCCGTCGCGAGCTCCGCAAGGTCCTCGGCTTCCTCCTCCGTACCGGACCCAACAAGCTGCAACACGGCGATGTGCTGCAGGGCGCTCATCAATTCATCCAATACGGCGCCGTAGTCCGGCGCCTGTTCGTCCAAATCGGCGACCTGTTCGAGCATCGCGGAACCGTCCTGAGCCGCAAGCGCCTTGAGCAGCCGAACGACGTGGTGCCTGTCGATGCTTCCGAGCATGGTGCTGACGGCTTCGGCGCTGACCTCCCCGCCGCTGAAAGCAATCGCCTGGTCCAAAAGGCTTAGCCCGTCACGCATGCTGCCGTCGGCCGACCTGGCCAACGACTTCAAGCCTTCGGATTGCGCCGCAAACCCCTCTTCCTTGCAGATCTTTTCCAGTTGCAGGTGAATCTCGCCCACGGTCAGGCGTTTCAGATTGAACTGCAGACAGCGGGAAAGCACCGTCACCGGCAATTTCTGGGGATCCGTCGTAGCCAGAAGAAACTTGATATGGGGGGGTGGTTCCTCCAGCGTCTTGAGCAGCGCGTTGAAGGAATGATTGGAGAGCATGTGCACTTCGTCGATGAGGTAGACCTTGAATCGACCCTGGGCAGGCGTGTACTGAGTGTTCTCCAGCAACTCGCGGGTATCGTCCACACGGGTCCGCGAAGCGGCATCCACTTCGATCAGATCAACGAACCGGCCTTCGTCTATCGCGACGCACGCCTGACAAGTTCCGCAGGGCTCCGAGACAATGCCGCTGGCGCAATTCACCGCCTTTGCGAGTATGCGCGCCAACGTCGTCTTGCCGACCCCCCGGGTGCCGGCAAAAAGATAGGCGTGGTGCAGGCGTTCGGCGCCGAGCGAGTTCACCAGCGCCTTGACCACATGCTGCTGGCCAACCATCTCCGCAAAGCGCCGCGGCCGCCATTTACGCGCAAGAACCGTATAGCTCATGGGTAGCGAGCAATCTCCAATCGAAAACCCCGGATCCACGCCGGTTGCGCCCCGGGAAATGAGTCGAACCTCCGCCCTGCGCGACTCCTATGGCACGGTGCAACGAACGTACAACGGCCGCGAGGAATCGGCGTGGACTTGCGTACTTTAACAGTCCGTTCACGGGCGCGCATCGGTCTTTCAGCGACGCCCGGTTTCGGACTTTTTCATCGCGTCTCGCCCGAATCGGGACGCCAATCCGATCAAGCGCTTATAATCCGCACGCCAGGGTCGAGCGGCGTGGCCACGCCGTTTGATCCGTGCGCGGAGAGGTGGCCGAGTGGACGAAGGCGCTTGATTGGAGTTCAAGTAGGCGGTTATACCGTCTCGTGGGTTCGAATCCCACCCTCTCCGCCAGACCCTGCCACGCAAGTACCTAACATTCATAACTATTTTGCCCGCCATATCCATATTTATCTATATAAATCATAACGATACGTTTATCAACGTGACCTTTCTTTCTATCGAGAGATAACAGGCTTTTGCGACCTTGACGGGGGTATTTTTGGGGGTACAATATTTCCCAACTGAAAAATACCCCCAGTTTCACCGAGGCCGCTATGCTCACAGTCCAGTAGGTCAAGAACGCCACGCCCACCGACAAACCGCGCAAGCTCTATGACCGCGATGGTCTTTATCTGTTCGTCACCCCGGCTGGCGGCAAACTGTGGCGCGGCAAATATCGCGTCAACGGGAAAGAAAAAACCCTAAGCCTCGGCCCGTTTCCCAAGATCGGGATGGCCGAAGCGCGGGCAAAGTGGTTCGAAGCGCGGAAGCTTGACGACCCCTCTGCGATAAAGCTTGCGGTCAAGCAACGCGCGAAAGCCAAATCCTCAGCCAAGACCACCTTCCGCAAGGTGGCAGACGAGTGGTACGCACGGCAAGCCCCCGGCTGGACAACAAATCACGCCTCCCAAGTCTGGCGCACGCTCGACCTCTACGTTCTACCTACGCTGGGTGCCCGGCCCATTGAAGACATCAACCCCCTTGAGATCATGTCGCTGATTGAGGCGATTGAGAACCGTGGCGCCGGAGAGACGGCTGCCCGCGTCCTGCAGCGAGTCCGCGCCGTGTTCTCGCGAGCCGTCGCACTCGGGTATGAGACGGCTCATCTCGGACAAGCAATTAAAGCAAAGGCTGGGCGGATGTTCGGACATGACGCTTTGGCGTCTGCGCCGAGACGGCAAACTGCCCAAGCCGAAGAAACTCGGCAACCGCAATGTGACGCCCGAGGATCTAGCCGACAAGGCCATCGCCCAAATCGTGGGTCTATTGTTCAGCGTCAACTATTTCTTTCTTTGACGACAATTAAAATTTTCGTTTTTGAGCCACGATGTTCGAGGTCTTGAGAGCCAGATTTATCCACGCCTTGTGCACGGAGCCGCGTGCTTCAAACACACGGGCGGGTCGGTGTGCAAGGGGTGCATAAATCTGGCCGGAACAGGATGTTGTTGCCGGATCGGCGCGGACCGGCGAAAAATGGGCCGTCTCAACAGCCGCAGGAACGGCGATCGGGATCCGTCCCATACCTCAACCACCTCCGGATCGAGTTCGCTTGGCCGATACCCGATCCTCGGACGGTTTTTTCCGAGCCCGCTTGTGGGCGGCCTCGGCCCGGTAGCTGGCGACGTTGAGTTCCAGGATGATCGAGTGGTGCACGACGCGGTCGATCGCCGCCGCCGTGGTCATGGCATCCTTGAAGATCCGGTCCCACTGCGAAAACACGAGGTTCGAGGTGATCATGACGCTCTTGCGCTCGTAGCCTACGACGTCGGCGAGTTCTCAATCGAACCCGGCGATCTGCTCTGCTCGGCGCGACGGTCAGCTTATCGGTCGATTGAGGAGCGACGGAAGGATCTCGGCAATGGCGTACGCACTCACTGCGACATCGTGATGAAGGTGGATGCGGCGAACGATCGAATTCTCGCCATCGGCGGGAACGTGAGCGATGCGGTGAGCTTGAAATTTCTCCCCGCGGTCTTCAGTCAAGGACCGAATGGCGAGCCGTCGGTCAGGTCCGTGGGCCAGAACGGGCGGACCGTTTTCGCCCATCTCAAACTGCGTGCCGATCCGGTGGGGATGGACGCACTCGAGCACACTCCGACCATGAGAGCCCTAAGGGAACGCGGTCACAGCTTGGACTGGCTACCGCTCGACTGACTCGAGTCGTCCGCGTGCCTCGTACCCCGAATGGCATTCGATTTTTTTCGCTTCTCGCCGCGATAATTCGAAATAGGTACTTACGCTTACCATCGGATCGATTCTGCAAAGGTTCTCTAACCCCTTCATAAACCGGGAAATAATGACCACTCGCACCCACTCCGACATCTGTGTCGCAGCATTGAAACGCCTGGGCCACTCGCGTACCATACTATCGGAATACTTGTAGCGCTCGCGCAACAGAAGAGCATCGCTTCAGACATACACTGCACACCATAGGGGGGACTCAGTAATGTTCGAATCTGGCAAACTTTCTTACAGTGCCATCGTCGGCACTTGCATCGCGGCACTCTCCCTCCCGCTCCAGGCTCAGGAAGATCAGGGCGCGGAGTTGGAGGAGATCGTCGTCACCGGCTCCTATCTCTACACCGGCATCGACTCACCGTCACCGGTTTCGGTGCTTTCGGGCGAGGACATGGTGGCTTACGCGCCACCCGATCTCGTCAGCTTCTTCATCGACAACGTTCCGCAGAACTTCGAGGACGATATCGGCAGCCAGATCGAAAATGATGGCCAGAGCCGGGCGCGTTCGGACCGTAACGCGACGATCAATCTGCGCGGTCTCGGAGATATGAACACGCTCGTCGTGCTGAACGGGCGTCGCACAATCTCCTATCCGAGCCCGACCGGCACCGGCTGGTACCGCACCGCGATCAACTCGCTCGTGCCGCGGATTGCGGTGCAGCGGATCGAGCTGTTGCTCGACGGCGGCTCGGCCACCTTCGGTTCCGACCCGGTGGCCGGCGTGGTTAACTTCGTCACTCGCAACGACTTCCGCGGCTTCGACATGAGTATCGACAGTCGGACGCTGACAGAGGCTACCGATGCCAAGAACGCGAGCGTTTCAGCGATCTTCGGCGCCGGTAACGATGACACGAGCATCATCGTGGCCATGGAGTTTCACCAGGAGGATCTGGTTGAGGTCATCGACGTCTCTCCGGAATTCGACGACTTCCAGGCGAACCCCGACGTCACGTACCAAACGGGCTACGGGCTCGAAGCTAACGAAACCCTGGAGTATCGCAACGCGCGGGGCGGCGCCCGATACGTCGATCCCGACTGCGGCAACCCGGCCTTCGGCGGACCGTTTTTTGCGGGTTGGCTCATAGACGATCAGCCGCTTGTGCTGGACTCCGCGGTGGAAGTGTCCGACTACGCGTCTGCTACCGCCTGTGGGCGGCCGTACGACAACGGCCTTTTTGACGACGCCGGCAGGCTGCTCAACAACAATGTCAAACAAATCAACCTATTCTCCCGCGCCGAGCACCACTTCAGCGATGCGTTGCGGGTCAACGCCGAGATCGGCTACAGCCGCCAGCGATACGACGACATCGATCAGTGGGGCGACAACGGTTCCCAAGGATGGCTCATAGAACAGAACGCACTGGGCCCCGAGTTCGCGATTCCGGCCAACCATTCGGGCCTGGTCCGCGCACAGACGCTACAGCCGGGTTTCGGCATGGGCCAGCCCGTCTACGCCCGCGACGAGACGCTGCCGTTTCTGAGTGAGATGCCCGCGTTCAGTCAAAACGATCTGTTCCGCGCAGCGTTCGGCGTCGAAGGCGACATCAATTCCAACTGGACATGGCTGCTCGACGCTTCTGCCCAGTACAGCGATCTCCGCGCTGGCGTCCGTGACGTGGTCCTCGACCGCTATCCGCTGGCCATCAGCGGGCTGGGTGGACCGGACTGTCTCCCAGCCACCGGGACACCGGGCATGGGCGAGTGTTACTTCTACAATCCGTTCATGAGCTCGGCGCTGCCTGATGCGGCATCGCGGCAAACGAATCTCTCCCAGACCGGTCTTACCAACCACCCGGATCTGCTGGGCTGGCTGATTCCGTTGCGCACGGATGTTTTCGAAGGCGAGCTCTTCACCCTGGACGCGCGCATCACGGGCCAGTTCGGCGATTTGCCGGGCGGGCAGATCGGTCTCGCCGCCGGCATCGCTTACCGCGAAGAAGAGGTCGGGCGCGATGCCGACCCCATGGTCAATGCCGGCGAGATGGCCACGCTCGGCGTCTTTAACGACTTCCGCGGCAAACAACAAGTGGATTCGGTGTATTTCGAGCTGGCCTTGCCGGTCCACGAGGACGTCAATGTCCAGGTCGCCGGACGCCAGGAAGAGTACGACATTGGCTTCGGCGAGTTCTCACCGAAGATTGCCGCGCTCTGGACGCCGACCGATCGGTTGACGCTGCGTGCTTCCTGGGGTACCTCGTTCAAAGGGCCTTCGATCAGCCAATCGTCGGCGGAGACGATCTTCACCGGCATGGGCCCGCCGCGCACAACCGTCAGCGGTATGACATATGGCATGGGTCCCGGCACTGGGTTCATTTATATTTCGAAGCCGAACACGGCCCTCGATCCCCAGACGTCGGACAACATCTCGTTTGGCGCCGACTTTGTCGTCAACGACCGGATCAGCGTGGGCGCTAGCCTCGTACAGATCGACATCGAGGATCTGATCGTCTCGACGACGGCGAACAATGTGCTCTCGCAATGCTACGTTCGCGATGCCAACGGCATCCCGTTCACGCAGAACGGAATGAGCAATGGCTCGCTCATGTATCCGGTCGTCGGCCCCGACGGCTCCAAGTGCGTCGGTACGGTGATCGACACTGATCCGTCCCTCTACTTCGATGTCGATGGGGATGGCGTTCTCGACACGACCCGGCAAAATATCGCTACGCTGCTCAACTCGCCGGTGAACATCGGTTATATCGACACGCAGTTCTTCGATTTGAATGCCAACATGAACTTCGATACACCGATAGGCTCATTGAACTTCCGACCCTCCCTGACCTTCACGCTGAAGTACGACTTCCCGCTCGGGGGTATCGGGGGTCGCGACGGTCTGTGCAGCGACGGCGTCTGTAGTGGGATCGGCCGTAGCTTCGGCATGGGTTTCAACGGTGTAACGGACATGCCCCACTGGCAGGGGGTCTTCCCCGCGACGCTCAACCTCAACAACCAAGACATCCGCGTTGTTGCGCGCTACCGCGACGGGCTGAACAACGCCATTGAGGATTTGCCGCAAGATGAGTTCCTGACTGCCAGGTGGGAACGCGACGAGGGTCAGTTGACGATCGACGTCAATTGGGCCTACCGGTTCAACCAGGGATCGAGCGTTGCGCTTTCGGTCTACAACCTGTTTTCTTCGGATCCGCCCGCTCAGGACGCTCAGCGTTTCAACCAGCGTAGACGTGAGATCGGCCTTCAGTTCCGGCACTCGTTCGACACCAACTGATGCCGCGCTGAAACGAGTCTAGCCCGGATATCTCACCAAAAAATGGAATGGGACCTCGATTTGTCGGATAATGTGAGTTAGTTCAATCACTTACATTAGACCGACGGAGAGGTCCCATGGCGACACAGTGTACCCCGACACAACTTCCATTTCATCCCTTCGGACGTCGCGAGGTGGTGGCGCGATTCGACGCCGGGCATCTGACGAGCGACGGCGGAGCCCTTTTGCTGCGGGAGGCGGACCTTCGGTTGGATTTGACGCGCCGGATCGCGGCGTGTTTCGCAGACGGGCGCCAGAGCGGGCGGGTCGAACACGGCGTGGAGGAGTTGGTGGCGCAACGGGTGCACGGGTTGGCGCTGGGGTACGAGGATCTGAACGACCACGACCGGCTGCGGTCGGATCCGTTGCTGGCGCTGGCGGCGGGCAAGGCGGACCCGACCGGTCTGGAGCGGGCTCGGGCGCGGGACCGGGGGCATGCCTTGGCCGGGTCGAGCACGTTGAACCGGCTGGAGTTGGGGGAGCCGAAGGCGCACGAGAAGCGCTGGCGTTACAGCAAGATCGTGGCCGACGGGGAGGCGCTGGACCGGTTGCTGGTGAAGCTGTTCCTGGAGTCGCACGGGCGGGCGCCGGAGACGGTGTGGCTGGACTTGGACGCCACGGACGATCCGTTGCACGGTGCCCAGGAGGGGCGGTTCTTCCACGGCTACTACAAGAGCTATTGCTACCTGCCGCTGTATATCTTCAGCGGCGAACACCTGCTGTGCGCACGGCTGCGCCCGTCGAACATCGACGCGGCCGAGGGCAGCGTTCAGGAGTTGAAGCGGATCGTCGGGCGGATCCGGCAACGCTTCCCGGCGGCGCGAATCGTGGTGCGGGGCGACTCGGGCTTTTGCCGCGACGAGATCATGGACTGGTGCAAACGCAACGGCGTGGACTACGTCTTGGGGCTGGCGCGCAACGAGCGCCTGGTCAAGCGCATCGGCAAGGCCCTGCGCAAGTCCCGGTCCCGTCACGTGGCCACGGGCCGGGCATCGCGGCGGTTTCGGGCCTTCCGTTACCGCACGCGCGATTCCTGGAGCCGAACGCGCCGCGTGGTGGCCAAGGCGGAATGGTTGAGGAAGGGGGCCAACCCACGCTTCGTGGTCACCAGCCTGTCCCGCGAGGTTGCCGGCGCCCAATATCTATACGAGAAGTTGTACTGCGCGCGCGGGGACATGGAAAACAGAATCAAGGAATGCCAGTTGGATCTGTTCGCCGACCGCACCGCCACGGCGACGCTACGCGCCAACCAACTGCGGCTGCACTTCTCGCCTCCTTCGCCTACGTGTTGATGCACGGGTTGCGGCGCCTGGCGCTGCCTGGCACGCGTTGGGCAAAGGCGCAGTGCGGCACGATCCGGATCCGCTGGCTGAAGGTCGCCGCCCGCGTGAGGATCACCGCGCGCAAGGTCTGGGTGTCGTTCTCTTCCGCCTACCCGTATCGCGAGGAGTTCGCCGCCATTGCCGAAGCGCTGCGGGCCGAACCGGCCCGCGCCCCCTCCGCATAGCCCGTTTCGCGGCCGCCCGACATCCCGACCGGCCTGCGCCGGGGGAGGACTTCGCCCCGCCGATGCCGCGAGCAACCCGAAACGCCGGTTTCGAACCCCGCCGGCCGTCGCCGACCGCCGTCAGGACGCATCGAACACCGATTTGTCGCCCGAAACCGTCCACAACCGCCCAACCAAGGTCAACGACCGGAATAAACTGGGGCCAACGCAGGTTGGTGAGATATCCGGGCTAGAGATCAGGTCGACCGGAACACCTACGAGCTCTTCGACCTGGAGCCGGGCGTGCCCACCGACGCGTACGAACTCGCGACCGCGGTGGCGGACGGCTATCTCGTGCCACCGAAGGTTCAGCAGGTGGATCTCCGGTTTCCACGCGAGGGCATCGACTACGACTCGCTCAGTGAGGAAGAGCAGGCACAGTGGGAGAGCCTGGATTGGGGCGACGACGAGGACGACGGTGGGCTACCGGAACGGGTCAACGCATCTGCCATTAACAGTTGGCTCTTCAACAGCGACACGGTCGACAAGGTGCTGCAACATCTCATGCAGCACGGCCACTCGGTCGACGGTGGCGATCGACTAGCCAAGACGATCATCTTCGCGCGCAATCACGAGCATGCGAAGTTCATCGAAGAGCGGTTCAACCACCACTACCCGCGGTACGCGGGGCATTTCGCCCGCGTAATCGATCACTACGCCACGTATCCGCAGAGTCTGATCGACGACTTCTCACGGAAGGACAAGGCGCCGCACATCGCGATCTCCGTGGACATGCTCGATACCGGCATTGACGTGCCCGAGGTCGCCAACCTGGTCTTCTTCAAGCCGGTCTACTCGCGGATCAAGTTCTGGCAGATGATTGGGCGCGGCACGCGACTGTTCCCCGATCTTTTCGGGCCCGGGGAAAACAAGCACGACTTTCGCGTCTTCGACTTCTGTTTCAACTTCGACTTTTTCCGTGAGCATCCGGAGGGAATCGAAGTCGGCGGCGGCGTTCCCCTCCGCGCCCGGCTCTTTCGGTCGCGGGTGCAGTTGCTGACTAATGTCCAGGCCATGCCGGACCTGGACCCGGAGGCGGCGCTGGCCGGGGCGTTGACGACGGAACTCCACGGGGAAGTGGCGGCGATGAATCGCGAGAACTTCGTCGTGCGGATGCAGCTCGAAGCGGTCGAGCGTTTCCAGCAGCGGGAGTCATGGGAGCAGCTCACCGTGTCCGACGTCGAGATCCTGCAGAGTGAGGTTGCCGGACTGCCCAGCGAGAGCGAGACCGACGACATCGAGTCGCGCCTGTTCGATCTCACGGCGCTGAAGATGCAACTGACCTTCGCCCAGGGCAACACCGGCACCTTCGAGCAGCACCGTCGACGAGTGGTGGAGATCGCCATGCTGCTCGAAGAAAAGAGCACGATTCCCGCGGTGGCGGCTCAGCTCGCCTACCTGGCTTCAGTGCAGGAGAGCGCCTTCTGGGAAGGCATCGCCTTGAACGGTCTCGAAGAGCTGCGCATGCGCCTGCGTGGCCTGGTGCCCTTCCTGGACAAGAAGACGCGCACGATCGTCTACACCGACTTCCAGGACGAGATCAGGGCCGTGCGCGAGGGCGCCGCCGTCTACCTGCCGAAGATGACCGGGGTCCAGTACGAGAAGCAAGGTGCAGGAATACCTGAAGAACCATCTCGACCACATCGTGATCCGTCGCCTCCGGACCAACCAGCCGCTCACGGCTACCGATCTGCGGGGGTTCGAACAGACGCTGGTCGAGATCGGCGAGGACGACGGCCAGACGCTGTTGACGGGCCTCCTGGCCCGCAACGACGCCCCCTCACTGGCCCATTTCGTGCGGAGCATGGTGGGGATGGACCGCGCCGCCGCGCAGGAGGCGTTCTCGGGGTTCCTCTCCAACCGAAGCCTGACCACACCTCAAATCCGTTTCATCGAGATAGTTATCGACCAACTCACGGCACGGGGCGTCATGGAGCCATCCGCGCTCTACGAGGCGCCGTTCAGTAGCGTGCATGCCGGCGGTCCCGAGGAGTTGTTCGCCGGAAAAAGCAACGTGATCGAGGGGATTTTCGAGAAGTTAAAAGCCCTTCACCCCGAACCCCTGGCCGACGCTGGCTAAGAGTACCGGTCTCTGGAGTCTCCGAGAGCCTATCGCTGGCGGAGGCCGAAGCATCGAACCATCGCCATGGCCGGATCGCGATGCTCACCCCCGACGACGTCCATCCTCATCGAACCCAGAGCGTGCACAATACCGAAATGACGATCGGTGCTCTACCTGGGACGGTCGCATAATTCCGACCGTTGTTTCGCCACCGAGTACGACATTCAACGGAAAATACTGTTTGAATGGTCCAAAACGCCCTTTGGCGCGAGTGCACAGGTCATCGGTGATGAATTTCCTGTTGATACGGGTAAGAACCCAAGGCGCATTGATATTTTGGCCCGGGACGACCAATCGGGTGACTACATCGTGATTGAAGTCAAACGCGCTGAGGCACAGTTGGACGCCATTGTTCAGCTCAAAGACTATGTGGGCGGACTGTCCGGCCGAGAAAACTTTTCGGGAACCGACCTGCACGCAGTTTTGGTGGCTGAGCGAATTCCTCCTAAGGTTATCGCGGCCGCTGAGGCCGCCGGCATTGCAGCGTATGAAATAGCGTATCCGTTGACTTTTCGACGCCTCGCATAGCTACCTTGCATCTACGTCAATGTAACAGCGCTTCGAGCGCAACGCGTTGCAGGGCATGTTTCCTGGGATTGTTTTCTTTCAGCTTATCCAGGTTGAGCAGTTTCCACCGTGGAGATCTTCAAACGCCAGAACGTTCATCTCAACAAATCCTAATCGCTCGATAACGGTATCTGACACCGTCATCATCGTCGGCGGATGCACCGCCCCGCGGGTCACCGGCGAAGTCTCGATTTTTATCTGTACTCGAACGTTGCTGACCATGATGCGTGTGTCGTTATTGCCGCCGCCGGCGATGCGACGTGCCTGAACGCGTGGGTAGCGGTCAGTGATCGCCACCGTAATTCGATCGAGCGTCTCGTCGATATCTTTGAGTGATCTCTCCCGGTCATGCACTGGCAGATAGGTGAGGTCGATATCGACAGAAAGCCGCGGCATATCCCTATAGAACAGGTTGATTGCCGTACCACCCTTTAACGCAAAAGCGTCCTCCCTGGCGATATCCGGCAGAACGCTCAACAGCAACCGAACCTGATCGACATACTGCTCATCCATCGACGCCAGCCCTTTCTTCGACCATAGGCATGAAGTCTTCCGGCACTGAGATTCGGTACGTCGGGTGGAATCTGCCCTGCTCCACGAGCGCGCGCGGCCCTGAGCCGAAGTCGATTTCTGACGTATCCAGATACTTGCGCCATGGATGCTGGTACCTATCCGCGAAGACGAAAAACAGCCGACGCACCTTGACGCTCTTGCAGAGCGCGAGCAATTCCATGAGGTGCTTCGGCCGCAATGTCGTCAGCCCCTCAAAGATCTTATCGAGGTTGTCGAAGCTCGCGTGGTTCGGAAGCTCGTCGAGCGCCTCAAGGATGGCCCGTTCCGGCGACGAGGCCATTACGGGCCAGCGCCATACGTTCACCGCCTGAGGTGTTTCCTGAACATCGCGGTTGGCATCGCTGATGCCGGTGGGATCATCACCAAACAGCGAGCGCCGGTGGACGACTATCCTCGTCTGCGTCGGCAGACGTTTCAACCATGTGGGCACAGCGCCATGGAAATGAACGCGCGGGGTACCACCGAGGCTGAGGTAGTGTGTATAGCCTGCCAGATCAAGTGCGCTTTCGCCGCCCAAATGCACGTCACGCTTCATGATCCGTTGTAGCGAGAGCAGCGTGACCTCCCAGGAGACCTGAGAAGCCCTATGCACGCCTTCAGGCACAGGTCGACGGTAGACCCCTCGGATCAGCCTCTCCAGCCATCCACGCGACACATAGTCGTGGATGGACTTGGGGTCGATGCCCTGCCCCTTCAGCCACGGCGTATCAACCATAAAGCCCGGCGGGACTTTATCCAGGAGTGGTTTCAGCCTTTGTGTTCTCGGATGGTTCATGGCCATCAAAATCGTACACATTCAAATTTATTGGGCGGTTTATTTTAACACCGTTCTATTTACATGGTTCATAGCCATGCAAATACGAGATAATAAAAATAGATGGGGCAGAAATTCTAATGCCGAACGGCTGGGGGTATCAGTGGGGGTATTTCTCAATCCATTAAACGCAACGCATTGTATTCAATAGGATTAACAAGGACACCCTCTCCGCCATTTTCAAGGGGTCCATTCCGGGCACATGGTTTACACTCTTTCCAGGGCATTCGGGTTCTCCCCCAAATGCCAAATGTGTAAACCATGTCTCCGGAATGCTGTGTAAGCTATGTCTCTCTAAGCACGGCCCTGTTCAACGTGTGTCCAAGGGCGCCTCGAGCGACGCGACAACACTCGGGACGGAAGCACGTTCCACGCCTGCACCAGTTGGCCGTATTGCGAGTACACACGACCCGCCTGCCCTGCTTGCGGAACGGGGTCGCCCGTTGCGGAAAATGATCATTTCAGGTGCCCCGACTGCAGTCAGGTCATCGAAAGCTGCGCCAGATGCGATGGCTCGATACAACCGAAGACCGGCCGATACGGTCCCTTTCTGGGATGTATCAATTTGCCCAATTACAACTACACACGAGACCTCCGACGAACACAGCCAGAGAATCAACCGGCCGGCGCGACTCCTGCGCTCGGGCAGGGGCGGTAGACTCCTGGTGCATCGAACTTCATGCGTTTACCAAAACGAGCGGCATTGACCTGACTCCCAAGAACGGCTTCACCGAGTACCGCTTACGTTTCATCCGACACCCTTCTTCTTGTTCAAATTCTGTCAGAAACCGCATCCTCCGTGAACCGGTTTTTGAGTAGAACGTCAATACAAGGCAGATCTCTTCACGGGATACGATAAGTAGTTGCTCACTGCGTCAGCAGTCTTCAATCAAACTTAATAAATCGGATCTATCACCGTTAAGGGAGACCGGCACCGTTACGATACCGTCCGGGCGATAATAGGGGTTCTCTATCGTGTCCGAAACACCCGCATGGCCTCGGATTTTCAGAACGAGAAAGTTGGCGTTTGCCAGTCTCCTAACAAAAATATCATGAGGGAACTCGTTGCTCGGAAGAATAAGTTTGTCCTGCTGCTCCCAATTACTGTTAACGAACGGCTCTCCGTCAAATGCCCACTCCACGGTGGCATTTCCTTGAGCCCCCTTTAGGTCATAGACGGTAAGGGTGTCCTGATAAAGACTCCCGCTGTCACACCAAACAGAAAAAGTTGCACCATTTCTTGTTCCCGATCTGTCGAGAACCCACCAAGTGGGAACAACCAAATTGACTTCCCTCATATCAGGACCTGTCAAGCCCGTACTCCAGGATGTCACGGTGGGTAGTTTGATCAAGGATAGCGGATCGTTTCCGAGCCTTACCTCAATTTCAGCTTGTTCGCGATTTACTACGCCTATATCCCAGACCACCTGCAAAAGCGAACGGGCGGTTGGTTTTAGGTTGTTCTGAGCACTACATGGAATGCTAAGCAGCAAGCAAATGACTACGATGGTCGATATACGCATCTCTATAGTTGCCTCACATTAAATGTTCAATGATCCCCTAGCTTCCAATTGTACGTTGTAAAACATTCGGGCAGACAGGGATTGGATCTAAGCGAGTGTCCGGCTCATCTGGTTTCCTTGAAGCGTAAGCTTCCCTGTCAATGAGACAGTTCTAAAGCAGAGTTTCTGGCTATTTCTACCTGTCGTCTGAACATGACTGGGGGTATCCGTCCCAAGCTGTCGTGGGGGCGTTCCTCGTCGTATTCGGCGCTACGCCGAAGGCGGTGTGGAGGCGTTAGCGGTCCCGTCTACCGATCTCCGGATGCTTCGGGTACCCAGATTCCAGTTCTTTCGTCAGGGTCCCTGATACGACCATCATCGCCCGCAGAAAAATCCGACACGGGTTCCCCTGTAACAGGGTCCTCGTCGCCGATATACTCATAAAGAGTTTGGACGCGGGAGTAGTTGCCCTCGGCGTCACTCTCGTAACGAACCCGTCTTCCCATCTCATCCAGCATTCCCAGGGATTGCTGAAAGAGCCCGGGAGGTGGGTCGTCGCCCGGCACCGTTCCTTCGAGTACATAGAGGCGGCGATCATGCATATAGAGTCCGATGAAGGATCGAGACTCATCGGGATGGAGTATCTGTATCTGGTGACCTGGAACCCCATCTACCTGTCCGAAGGCGTCGTAGGTGATCTCGCCGCTGTTACGTCGGCGAATGTTCCATGCCTCGAACGCGATCGAGCCTCTAATGTCAGCCAAGTGCCCGCGGCCCCTGCATTGATTGGGGCTTACTATATCGAGTTCCGCCTCCATTCGACGGCAGCGTGCCACGTGTACCTGATCAGCCTCTGTGTAGTCCACGACAGTTATCGCATAGCGGCTATTTCCGTTTTCGACGCTATAGATGCGGGATGGGACGGTGACACCCGATTCGGCGATGTAATCAACCTCCAGTATCTCGGGCTCGCCAGGAAAATTTACAACGAACTGGTCGCCTTCATCGATGTACTTGATCCAGCCTTGCGCGTAAGCAGTTCCCTGGAGCACGAGGCCAAGTGCCAGTGGCATTAACGTTTTCATTCTTCTCAGACGCATGATTCTTCTCCCAGGAAGTCAGGTTAAATGGTTAGTCGAATTCTTTCTCCGAGCCATCATCCAGCGTGATATAGCCAAGAAGGCAACCCCTTGATCCATCTTTTAGTGGATGGCACCTCATGGTGAGATCGTCGCCGACTTGTATGCTTTCCTGGGTCCAGCCGTCTCGCCTGAGCTGGGTGACGCTGGCTCCCTCGATCGCCCAGGCTCTCGACTGTCCATCCGAATGGACGACATCGAGGTAGATCCAGCTGTGAGGATTCATCCAGTGAATTTCCCTGACCGTGCCCTCCAGAAACAACCACTCTCCCTGTAAATAGTTGGTATGGGAGTGGTGCCCCCAAACCACAGGGTTAATCACTGTGAGTGCAAATATCGTTAAGGCACCCGTTATCGTTAGTCTCATTACCCTCTCCCCAAGCAATATCTGGATGCACTGACCGTATGTGCCCGCAATGCTGATTCTACCCATATCTGAAAGATGGTCCAAATGACGCTATTCCCGAAAACTAATCCATGAGGAAGACGATTTCTGACAGGCCAAAATCCTGGAGAGGAGGTCTGGAGATGAAGCGCAAGCGGATTTCGATAGATCAAAAATCCCCCTCAAGGCCAACACATCAGCGCAGAATCCGTGGGGGTATTGTTGGGGATACTTTGTCGTCACATTTTCGTAACCTATTGTTCCTAAAGTGTTTAAAAGGGGCACCCTCGAAATCTGGCAGCATTGATCGCGATCTGGAAGCCACGGAAAAGTAAATGCGGCCGAAACGGGTCGCTTGGTAGTTGATTGGTCTTGACCCGCGCCATGATGTACGTATATAACCCGTACGTAAATCACGATGGGATGGAGTCTACGATGCCGGCAACCACTGCGGCCCGCAAAGACAGGATCGAGTTGCGGGCGACCAAAGAAGAAAAGCGACTGCTGGCTACGGCGGCGGCCTATGAACGGCTGGACCTCACCAGCTTTATAATGCGCAACACGCTCCCCGCCGCGCGCCACGTGGTGAATCAGGCCGAACGCATTGTGCTGTCCGAGCGCGACACCGTGCGCGTGTTGGAACTGTTGGAGAATCCACCCAAGCCTACCGCTGCTCTGATGGCCGCCGCCCGGCGTCGCGCCGCCCGGGCATAGTCCTGTTGACGAACTGGCGGGAAGAGCCGATCCGCCGGCATCATGACCGCAAGAACTTCGATTGCGGTGAGCGTGACCTAAACGAATACCTCAGCCGCTACGCTCGGCAGCATCACGAGTCCGGCGGAGCCAAGACATTCGTTGCAGTATCTCCGGTGCAACCGGGACGCGTTCTCGGTTACTACACAATCAGCCCAGGCGCCCTTGAGTTCGCTCGCGTGCCGGCGTACCTGACCAAGAAGCTCGGTCGCTACGACGTACCGGTCTTTCGGCTCGGGCGACTGGCAATCGACCAATCCGTGCAGGGCCGGGGGCTTGGTGGCGACTTGCTGCTTGCGGCCGGCGAGCGGGCTTTAGCCGTGGCTGCCGAGGTGGGCGGCATGGCCCTTGCCATCGACGCAAAGGACGAAAACGCTGCACGCTGGTATCTACGGTTCGGTGCGTTGCCGTTGCTGGACGAGCGATTCCTCAGAAACTGCCACAAAAGAATGTACGGTAACGTCTGGCGCTGGGCGGGTCAGTACAGAATAAGCGGAAAGAATAATGAGAAAGTTAATCGCGATAATCTCCCTGGCGTCGATGGTTTTTGGGTGCCAGGCACCCTCCACGGAGTCGCTTGAACGCACAGCGGCGGTAGAGGAACCTCGCCAACTCAAGGTGATTACGTCCGGCGGGTTTACGGCCGCCTTCAATATTCTTGGGCCGATATTCGAGCAGGCCACGGGAATCGCGGTGATCACCGAATACGGGTCCTCCATGGGCGGGGGGCCCGAATCCATCCCGGTTCGCCTCGCGCCCGGAGAGACCGCCGGCGCGTTGTAACCGAACGCGTCGCAAGTGTCGTCGCTCGCGGCGAGGTTGAGATCGGTTTCCAGGCCGTGAGCGAGGTCCTGTCAATTGAGGGGGGGACTACGTGGGGCCGATACCCGACGAAGTACAACAGATGCCGACGTTTCTTGCCGTCATCGCCGACCAGGCGCCAAATCCGGAAGATGCGCAGAGATTGATTGCGTTTCTGTCCTCGGACGCCGTGGCCACAATTATCGAGTCGACAGGCCTGAGGCCTGTAGCTTCGGAATGAGAGGTCCGTGACCTGAGAGGGTCCACCCTGAACCTGGTCCACCCCGAACTTGGTCCACCCTGAACCTGGTCCACCGAGGATGCGAATTCTGACAGCGAGGGCGTCGAGGCGCCGCGGTGGCGGGACGCAGTAGAAGGTTGGTGAGATTTACGGGCTCGTCCCCCCAAGTTTTTTTAAGGCACGCGTCTGAAGACCCATGCGCCCGAAACATGAATCTCGGAGACTTCGGTAGCCATTTCCCCGTCTTCGGCTGCGAAGATGAATCCAAGACCGCAGCTGCACACGAACGCGGTCTCGGACTGCGCGATAAGCCGCGATTTCTCAGTCGCGACGTTTGCATTTCGCGTATAAGGCGGTGTCCTCAGCAGGAACAGCGCGCCGTCTTCCAGCGTGACTTCGACCGCGATCGGTCTGCGCAGCCAGTATCCTTCGTACGTACCGACGTATCTGGCCAGAATCTCCGGCGCGACGTCCACGACCTTTTCGTCGGCCTCCGCGATCTCGCCGCCCCAATGGCTGCGTTCCTCGGAGGCCTCACTGCAGACGGTCTCAAGCATCGCATCGTCAGCGAGGAATTCCATCTGGATAACCGCGTGCAGCGGTGACTCGAACGCGCCGGGATCCTCGTAGGCAACCTCCACCTGGATATGCCCAAAGTCCGAGCGATGGTAGCGCTCCGTGACGCGCAGGCCCTCAGTGTGCGGCAGCCCTCGGGCGTGCAACCAGGTCTTGTCGTTGTAGCCGTTGCTCTCGACCACCAGCGTATCGCCATCCCAACGGCCGACGGAGTAGCCCGTCCAGGTTGGGAGGGGATCGGGCTCGAGTTCACGGCCGTCCGTGAAGATCTGGCGATAGCTGAGGTCGGCGTTGAGGATCGCGATGACGGTTGGGTTCTGCACAATTCTTCGCAGCCCGTTCAACGTGCCGGTCAAGGTCAGGAAGCCCGGCCCGGTCGGCAGGCATTGAAAGCGAGGGTCGGCTTCGAAGAAGCGCGCCTCGCGTTCACTCATCAGCGTACGCGCCCACTCATGGGCCTGGGTCGGATCGAGCAGGTTACCGCTCACATTCACGGGGAACCACAGACCCGACAGATCGGGGTGGCCATCGGCCGCGCGCGGCACGGGTGCCGAGAGATCAGGCTCGCCGTTGGCCGTGCGCGGGATACCCGGCGTCTGTAGTGTCAGCCACTGTGCCGCCAATGGCGTGGTTGACGCCAGCAAGACCAATGTCGCGAGTCGCCGTTTCATGTCGCACCCCTCAAATCCGGAGCCGATACCAGGATTGACTGATTATCTGCTCGCGGCCGTTACTCGTCCGAGCTCTCCCAAAGGAGTTCGCCCGACTCTGTCATCGTGACCGACGACGCGTTTCCGGTATTGCTGCCGTCCCTTGCGCCGAACCCCGTAATGCCGACGATGTCGCCTGCTTTCAAGCTGTTGCGTGTCCAGCCGCGCCGAAAAAGAGTGTTCAAGCCGAGGAGTTCGATCGCCCAGTTCTGAACATTACTGTCATCGTCTTCGACCTCTATGAAGAGCCAAGCGTGGGGATTCGTCCATTCGACTCTCGTGACGGTGCCCGTCAATTGGATGGGCCGGTTGACGTCGAACTCAGCGGAAAAGGAGTGATGCGACACGGCGGGTCCGGCCGCCAGAAGCCACGCCACGCCGACAGAAAACACGGCTCTCATCATTGCACTCCCCGGGAGCATCAAAAGCCACTGGAATATAGTGATCACCTTAGAGACAAGCTACGATTCAGTCAATCCACTTCGGGCTGTGACTTTGGGGGTGCAAACTGAATGAGGTTCTACCCTTAAACTGCTCCACCGTGGATGCGAATTGTGACAGGTCAGTGGTCGGAGAAGCTGCATTGAAACGGTGTCCCTGGTGCGAGAACGTCAGTGACGACTACCGTCGTTACCACGATGAAGAATGGGGAGTGCCGGTCCACGACGATCGCAGGCAATTTGAGTTCCTGATATTGGAAGGCGCCCAGGCCGGACTCAGTTGGTCGACAGTGCTGCACAAGCGGGAGGGCTATCGCAAGGCTTTTGCCGGTTTCGACGTCGAACAGGTCAGCCGTTTCGGCGCGCGCAAGATCGAGGGACTGCTCAAAGATCCCGGCATTATCCGGAATCGGCTCAAGGTCCGGGCTGCCGTAACCAACGCACGTGCATTTCTTGAGGTGCAGGACGAAGTCGGCAGTTTCGACGCCTATATCTGGAAGTTCGTTGACGGGTCCCCGATCCAGAATAGATGGCACAGGCAAGCCGATGTGCCTGCGACCTCATCTGTGTCGGATCGACTCAGCAAGGACATGAAACAGCGGGGGTTCAAGTTTGTCGGTAGCACGATCATGTATGCGCACCTGCAGGCCACCGGCCTGATCAATGACCATCTCGTTGACTGTTTCCGGTATCTCGAATGCGCCCGCATGCCCGATTCATGATCGAAGCCTGCTAGTTCGAAGCCTGCGAACAGTGGGCCGCCGAAAATGGGCAGAATGAGTGTCCGCTTTCGTCCCGAGGCGGACACGCCGGTCAGCATGCCGGGACATTGACCGCAAGGCCGCCCTGAGATGTCTCCTTGTAGATGCTCGACATATCCAGACCCGTCTGCCGCATGGTGTTGATTACCTGATCCAGCGAGACGTTGTGCAATCCATCGCCCTGCATCGCGAGCCGTGCCGCATTAATCGCTTTTAGCGAGCCCATGGCGTTGCGTTCGATACATGGAATCTGCACGAGGCCTCCGACCGGGTCGCAGGTGAGGCCGAGATTGTGTTCCATGCCGATTTCCGCGGCGTTTTCCAATTGCGCGGCGGAACCGTTTAACGCGGCAACAAGGCCGGCCGCAGCCATGGAACAAGCGACTCCGACCTCTCCCTGACAACCCATTTCAGCGCCTGAAATCGAGGCATTGATCTTGTACAGAATGCCGATCGCGCCCGCTGCAAGCAGAAACCGCTTGACGCCCTCCTCATTGAAGTCCGCCACAAAATACTTGTAGTAATGCAGTACCGCCGGAATGATTCCCGCGGCACCGTTGGTGGGTGACGTGACGACGCGACCGCCGGCTGCATTTTCTTCGTTCACGGCGATTGCGTAGGTGTTGACCCAGTCCATCGTCTCGAGCCCACTTTTGTCCCCTTTCGCTTTGAGCGCGCGATGGAGTTTCGCCGCCCTGCGTCTCACCAACATGCGGCCCGGCAATACGCCTTCCGTACGCAACCCGCGCTGAACGCAGGCTTGCATGGCCTCCCAGATGTCCGTCAGCTTTTGGTCAACCTCCGTTTTGCTACGCCAACCGAGTTCATTTTCATGGACAAGGTCCGGTATCGACAGGCCATTTGCTACGGCCTGCGCCAATAATTCTTCAGCGGTGGAAAAGGCGTAAGGCGGTTCGCCCGTCTGATTCGACCGTTCCTCTTCATCGCCACGGACGATGAAACCGCCGCCGATTGAGAAATAGTCATCTGTCAAGAGCGTGATTCCGGCCTCGTCAAACGCGGAAAAACGCAT
Organism: Candidatus Rariloculaceae bacterium; assembly: GCA_965237785.1. GTDB lineage: Bacteria > Pseudomonadota > Gammaproteobacteria > Steroidobacterales > Rariloculaceae > UBA6522. The sequence continues at coordinate 947,146 of OZ250159.1, read as the reverse complement.
GCCGTTGGTATGCCTTGGAAGATCGTCACCGTAGTTGAAGATCATATCGGTGTCGAAATCGAAATCGATCGTTGCTCCGAACGGCAATTTCAGGCGATGCTCGGCGTCGATCCGTGCAAGTATTCCATCTTTCAGATCGAGGTCGATCGTCTCCGGCTCCTCACCGCTGAGCCCCAGCAGAATAGCCGAATCGGTTTCGTGACCTCTCCCGGTATATGCGAGCGAGCCGTACAACCTGACTTCGAGCTTGTGTGGTGTTTTGCCGGCCTTTTCAAGGCGACGAACGAAGTCGCGGGCCGCCTTCATCGGTCCGACGGTATGCGAACTGGAGGGTCCGATACCAATCTTGAAAATATCGAAAATGCTGATGGAGGACACTTGCTATTCGCCGCCGATCGCAGCCCGGGCGCCGAACAACAAGTCGAGGCAAGCCCGGTGCCGGGAGTTGAGAATACCGCCTACCCCGTCGGCCGGCCGACCATCGGTTGTATGAGCTTCGCGGGATCTGCGTCCGGCTTGGGACGGAACATCTGCGACCGGTCGTTCGCCACCTCGGTGATGTACAAATTGCCCTCCTGGTCCACGTCGATCTGGTGCACGCCGTCGAACTGGCCGGGCAGCGCGCCGTGTCCGCCGATGTCCAGGATGTATCGCCCGTTCAAGTCGTACTTGACCAGCCGGTCCGTCGTCCAGTCCGCCACCCAGACAAAATCGTCGACCGTGACGATGTGGGCGAGGACCTGCGAATTATGGCCCGTGGGCCACATCTCCAGGAACTCGCCGTTCTCGTCGAAAACCTGCATGCGGCTGTGCTCGCGGTCCACGACGAACACCCTGCGATCCTGGCTTAATCCGATGCTGTGCACGGACCAGAACTCGTACGGACCGGGGTTCGCGGGGTCGACGGGAGGCTGACCCCAGTCCATCAAGAAGTTGCCGTCGGGATCGAATTTGGCCACGCGCGTACCGGCGTAGCCGTCCGCAACGAAGAAAGTGCCGTCGGGGAGCCACACGACGTCGGTCGGACGATTGAAGTTGTTCGGGCCGCGTCCGGGCACGCCGCGTTCACCCATTGTTCTGACCAGCTCGCCCTCGTTCGTGAAGAGGTTGATCGCATGCATGTCGTCGTCCACGAGCCAGACGTGTTTTTCCGGATCGTAGGGGTTGATCAGGATCTTGTGCGGGCCACGGCCAACCTCTCCCAGCCCCGAACCCCGCGCCGGCGCCAGGAAGTCGTCGTGCTGGAGCCACTCCTCTATGGCGTAGCCTTCGCGATCCACGGCGAACACGATGTGATGACGCCGCATTTCATAGTCGTACGAGTTCCCGGAATAGGCACGTCGTCCGGTATTCGTTCGGCGCGGCTCGAGCAGACAGGCACAGGTCCACGGCTCGGCGCCCGGCGGCAGTTCAATCTCCCCGCGCTGCGATACCCAGACCCTGTCGGGACTCTCGGCCCAGACACCCGAACCCGATCCCCAGGTCCAGCCGTCGTGCGAAAGATCGTCGTCGGGCAGGGGTTTCGGCCAGTTCACGACGACCTCGTAGTCACCCATGTCGACGCTTTGCGGCACAGTCGGCGCCGGCCGCCGTCGACATTTCCGCGGGTACCGCCGTCGACAATTCCGCGGGTACCGCCGTCGGCGACGGCGCCTGAGCCGACTCTGTCTCGGGAGCCGGATTGCACCCGGTCATGGCCAGACAGGCCGCAAGGCCGAACGCCACAAAAACCATCTCCAGTGGATTTTTCCGGTGCATCGTCACACTCCATTCGTCTTCGGCTGAGGTTGCTACTTCCGGGTTCGGCTGTCAATGACGATATTCTCGGAGGCGCGCCTCTCGCCGGTCTCGGTGCGACGCGGGGCTTTTGACACGGACTGCCAAGCGTCGGTGCAGAACGTATTGACAGGCAGCATAATCCGTTATTCACTGTCTCGCATGGCAACCAATAATTCTATTCGACGTGTTCATCCGGTGAGTCGGCGCGGGCGCGCGCCGGCAAACGCGGCCAATTCGACACTCGCTCTCATGCTGCTGGCCCCGGCCGTATTCAGCCAGGCGCCGGAATCCGCACGCAGGCGCGGGTATTTACCAGCTACGCCAACATTCACGCGGGATCGAGTTCGGGCACCCCGCCGCTGGTGCTCGTCCCCCAGGGAACCGTCCTGCCCATCATCGGGCGGCGGGGAGAGTGGGTTCAGGTGCAGCTTTCGCCGGAACTCAGGGAAACCGGGATGGTCGTGAGGTGGTACGAAGGACGGCATGACATTATCAGGCGAGGCGTACCGATAACGGTCGGTGACGAAGACAGCGGCTGGATGCACGATTCAACGGTGGAGATCAGCGAAGTCTCGACCGTGGAGATCACCGAAGCCTCGACCGTGGAGATCACCGAAGTCGAGGCGCCATAGCCGGCGCGATTGTCAGAATCGATCAGCGCCGCGGCCGTCATCGAAACGAAGTTTGATCCTATACTCCGTTTTTGAATCTTTGAAAACTCCAGGGAGCACACCACCATGCCCAGATACGTAATCGAACGAGACATACCCGAGATCGGATCGGCGGAGCGTGAGGCATTGAGAGCCGCCTCGGCCCAGTCGAACTCGGTGCTGGCAGCGATGAAAGCCGAGAACAAGAACATTCAGTGGGAGCATAGTTACGTCGCCGGCGACAAGACGTTCTGCATTTACATCTCGGACAACGAGGCCTTGATAGACGAACATGCCGAGCGCAGCGGGTTCCCCGCCACCAAAGTCACGATGGTGAAACGAATGATCGATCCGGTTAGCGCGGAAGCCGATTAGGGGCGGCGACTACAGGGAGAATCAAACTCCGGCTAATTCGTCCCGCCGCCCTCGATAATCCCCACAAACTCGTCATGGCTCGTGATCCGGCCATGGACGGGCACGTGCCGTTCGACATCGAGCCGCAACTTGCGGATATTCTCATGCAGCGTCCGTATCCCCGCCGTGAGCGCCGCCGGCCCCTGCCCCCGCGGTGAATAGAGGTCCGCGTTCATGAGGATTCTTTCCTTCGGCAGATAGACCACGAGCATGTCTTCGCTGTGGATTCCCTGCCGCAGCGAGTTATCGCCCAGTTCGTAGGCCATGTCCTGCACGCGAATGACCTCCAGGATCTGGTCGCCATCCGTCACCACGTACTTACCGGTTCTGCGCACATCGCCGTCCACGGTTTCGATCGGCGCCGGCCGCCGGCTGATCCAATACATCGGGTTGTACTGTGCCATCCGGTCCGGTTGCAGGGTTCGCGGCGCCGGGTGGAACAGGATGTCGAGGTAATACTGCTTGTTCGACTCGTGCGTCACGATCGTCGTGCCCTGCGACAGATAGGTGCGCAAGCCGCCCGCGTGATCGAAGTGGTGGTGTGTGTTGATCGCGTACTGGATGTGTTTGCCCGGCACGAGCCGGCCGACCTCTTCGATCACCGCCAGTGAGCGCTCCTCGTTCTGCGGTGCTTCGACCACCGCGACATAGTCCCGGAACTCCACCAGCAGGCTGTGATGGGATCCGCCCGCGAGCCGCCAGACACCGTCGGCGAGCTGCTCGCTCTCGACTCTCGCCGGTGGTTTCTCGGCCATGCGTATTTCGTCAGGCACCGGCAGCGTCTCCACCGTCGGGTTTATCTTCACGTTCGCGATGTCGTACTGGAAGTAATTGTGCGCCGGGTTCAGGCGGGGGTCGGCCTGGTGCGGCCTTCAGAAATCCATGCGGCGTGATCGCGATCTCGAGCTGTCGCAGTTCGTTGTAGGCAACGCCGTCGAGGTAGGGCCGCGTCAGCGCCACGGGCTCATCGTTGCGGATGTCCCAGGCGTACGCTCCGCTGACAATCGCGGTGATCGGCTCAGGCGCCATCGGCGTTCTGCCGAAGGTCGGATAGTCGCCCTGTTGCCGCGTGTAGTCTTCGCGCGACCAGCCGGCGTCATAGTCGATGCCGCGGGTGTAGTCGACGACCTGGTAGGTCGGCCAACCGCCGTTCACCGAGTACTGCTGGCCGATTCGCGACAAGAAGCCGGCGCCGGAGTACTCGATCGTGTGGAGGTTCTCGCCGCCCATGGCCTTGAGTGACGCGAGCAGTGCTGCGCGCGCGTCGACTTCCTGCGCGACGGCGCTCCCCAGGCTGAGCCCGAATACCCCAAGAAAAATAGTTAGCCTGCACATCATACGATCCTCTTGTTATGGGGGGCAGTCCTCACCACGCTAGTCGGTGGGCGCGCCCGACAGGTGGTATTCGTTCCCTGTGATTTCGCTGCCGCGGACCTGCAACGTCCTGCCATCGGCAAATTCGACGTCCACAATGGACCCGACCGGATTGCCGTTCCTTGCCGGTCGCACAGTGACTGTCACCTCATCCCCAGGCTTCAAGTCGTTCCTCCTCCAGCCGGCATCGATCATGTTCGCGGGGGCCTGAGTCTCCGCCACCCAATGTACTACCTCACCGCTGTCGTTCATCACGTCGAGCTTCAGAAGGCAATGCGGGTTGGCCCAGTACCACTCGGTGACCCGGCCCTTGATGATTAGCGTGTTCTCGATATCGAAAGCAAACGAGCTGTGGTGCGCGAACACCGGAACTGCGGCGGCTACGCGTCGCGCGAGAACCTCAAGCAGGCCAATCGACGCCCCAAGACACAGGGACACGGAGATGACAATCTTATATTTCACGGGACCTCCGACTTTTCACGGGACCTCCGAAGTGCCTCACGACTCCCTGGGGTAAAGCACCGCCTTCAGGTTAGTTACCGTCGCTCTCGACGCCGCTGGCAGCATTGCCGAACGATTCGTAATAATATTCCATCTCTACCGGCGAGCAGTACATCTCGATAATATCGGTATGAGGATCCGCCAATGTGAACAGGATCTTCATGGTCACCCAGGGTTCCGTGTAGATCTTTGGGTCGTCGATCGTCTCCGTCCACTCCATATGCTCGCTATCCACGCGGCGGAATACTTCCTCCACGGTCGCCGCATCGCTGATCGGCCGACCCGTTGAATCGAGCCAGACCCTGTCTTCGGGCATCGTCCCCACCGTCCGGACGACCAGCGTGTAGTCGTCGACCCACTCGCCAACCGAGTACCCATACCACTTTGAGGCCTTATAGGTTCCGCCCGCGATCACGCCCCCCTCAACCAGCTCGGGAAGCTCTCGCCCGTCGATCCAGATATTGCGCCACCGATTGTCATATTGATACAGCATGGCGATCTTGTCCGGGTTCTGAAAAATCTGCGTCATCCTGATGTTGTAGTGATTGATGCGCGGGAATCCCAGCGGTTCGCACTTGTTCCTCGGGTCGTTGTGAAACGCCGGCAGAACAGCGTCGACGCCTTCCAGCGGCTTATGACTCTCGTAGACCTCCAACCCATACGGGGTGTAGGGCAATTCGTGTTCCGGCCTCCCGTCGTTTGGCATGGCCTGCACGCCACCCGACTGGATTCCGACCCTCGGCCCGTCGGCCGGAACCCACGTCCCGGAAAGGTCGCGTAGTGGAGCGACGTTCGGACTGTTATCGCTCGCCGCCGGCTGCTGCCCGCTTTGAGCGTGCGTGCCAGTGGGAAATACAAATCCTGCAAATGCCGCGATCACCACGATCAACGCGGTTGCCGGGACCAGAAAACGCTCGGCCATTGGAACCCCCTCCGACTTCATTTCGTGTCACTGGGACACCCCGGCAATCTTAGCGCTTCACGCCAAGGGAATCAGTTGGCTGGACAGCCGGTAAAGACCGTCAATAACCCTCGCGTCTCGCCGAGACGACATCCGTATTGAAGCCGAGCACGTGCATCCTGCCGATATAGCGAGCGTGCTCGATCTTGAAGCAGCGGTCCATGACCACGTCGAGTCCGCCGCCGACCGCGATTTCGGCGCCCGCCCGACTGATCACGCCGAATTGCAGCCACAGCGCGCCGGCGCCAATGGCGACAGCCTCTTCGGCAATGCCCGGCACGGCGGCCGGGGCGCGAAAGACATCGACCACGTCAACGGGTTCGGGCACCGCGGTCAGGTTCGGATAGGACTTCAAACCCAGCACTTCGTCTTCGCGGGGATTCACCGGAATCACCTTGTAACCGTGTCGGGCGGCGTAGAAACCGACGAAGTGGCTGGCCCGCAAATGATTCGACGACAGCCCGACGATGGCGACGGTGCGCGAGGTGTGCAGCACGCGCTGGATGACTTGCGGGTCCTGGTACATCGCGGCTTGCATCTACGATCTCCCGCCGATGCGTTCAAACCCTTGTTCAAGATCCCAGATGAGATCGTCGGCGTCTTCAATGCCGATGGACAGCCGGATGGTACCCGGGCCGATCCCCGCGGCGGTCAATTCAGCATCGCTGAGTTGGCGGTGGGTGGTGCTGGCCGGATGGATGATGAGGCTCTTCGCATCGCCGACGTTCGCGAGGTGGGAAAACAGACGCACGCCGCGAATGAAGTCCTGCCCCGCTTCGCGTCCACCGCCGACGTCGAAGCAGAACACCGCGCCGGCACCCTTGGGCAGGTATTTCGCCACCAGATCGGCGTACTTCGCCGTCAGCGCGGGATGCCGCACCGCCTTCACGTCGTCTCGCCCGGCAAGCCACTGCGCCACGGCATTGGCATTGGCCACATGGCGGTCCATACGCAGCGGCAGGGTCTCCAGGCCTTGCAGGAACAAAAAGGCGTTGAACGGGCTCATCGCACCGCCCAGGTCGCGCAAGGTCTCGGCGCGAAGTTTCATCAGATAGGCGTAGCCGCCGAAGGTCTCGTGGAACTCCAGTTCGTGATAGGCCGGAGACGGGTCCGCCACGATGGGGAAGTTGCCATTCGACCAGTCGAACTCGCCGGAATCCACCACGGCGCCGCCGATGCTGGTGCCGTGGCCGCCGAGAAACTTGGTGACCGAATACACCACGATATCCGCCCCCCATTCGAGCGGCCGGCACAGGTACGGCGTCGCGAAGGTGTTATCCACCATCAGCGGCACCCCGGCGTCCCCGGCGACCGCGGCCACGGCCTCGATGTCGAGGACATTGCCGCCCGGATTGCCGATGGTCTCGCTAAACAGAATCCGGGTGTTGTCGCGCAGGGCGTCGCGCCAGTTGTTCGCGTCGTCCGGGTCGACGAAGGTCAGATCCACGGACAGTTTGCGCGACAGGTGCTTGAGTTGGGTGACGGTACCGCCGTACAGGGCGGCCGAGGCGATCATATGGTCGCCGGGGGTCAATAGCGTGAACAATGCCGACGCTTGCGCCGCCAGGCCGCTCGCGAACGCCACCGCGCCGATGCCGCCTTCAAGGTTGGAAAGCCGTTCCTCCAACACCGCCACGGTGGGGTTCATGATGCGCGAGTAGGTGTTGCCGTACTCCTGCAGGTTGAAATACGCGGCGGCGGATTCCGGATCCTCGAATACGTAACTCGACGTCTGATAGATCGGCACGGCGCGGGCGCCGGTGGTGGGTTCCGGTCGCGCGCCGGCATGGACGGCGCGGGTATGGAAGTCGAACGCCCGGTCCGGTTTGTATTCGTCGTTCTTCATGGTTGAGTAAGTCGAATAAGTTGAATGTCAGTCGATAAAGGGCTGTCCGGCGTACCAGGAGTCGTGTGGTTCGTAGCTGTGAGTGGCGAATTGGTAGTTAATAGCGCAAATCATCGCACAATCCAAGAATTGCCAGTCGGAACCAGGACAAGGTGCGGTCGCAGCCAATGAGGCGGCCACGGCGCTATACTGAGAACGGCCTGGATTACAACGTCGCTGGAGACTGTCTTGTATCTAATGAAGACACACATGAAGACGCTTGCCAATGCGCTCGTCGTTGCGGCCCTCGCGGCCCTCGTCCCCCTCCCCTCTGCAGTGGGTCATCACTCGGCAGCCGTCTACTTCGATACTGCCACGACCATCGAGGTGCGAGGCGTGATCAGCGAAGTCAAATGGCAGAACCCGCATATCGGCTTCACACTGATTTCTCGCGACGCGGCCGGCGACGAAAGCATCTGGGCAATCGAGAGCAACTCGGTCAGTACGCTCCGCCAGCTTGGGATCACAGCCGACCAATTCGGAGTCGGTGACGTTGTGACGGTCGCCGGTTGGCCCGCCAAACAACGCGCGGACAGCATGTCCGGCAATCACGTGCTCTTGCCGGACGGCAGCGAGTTGGTGCTGCGAGGCTCCGGGGCGAGACATTTCCTAGCAGGAAGCGACGAGAGGCTCATCGTTGCCGATATCGACGCACGCGAACTCGGTGACGCAGGAGCGCTCGGTCTTTTTCGGGTCTGGAGCAGTGTGACCGGAGATTCGAATCAGGACCGCCTGTGGGCGGCGAGCTATCCCTTGACCGAGGCCGCGCGCGCGGCACAGGCTGCCTGGGACCCGTTCCGAGACAACCCGGCAGTCAGATGCGAACCAAAAGGGATGCCTGCCATCGTCGATCCGCCCTACCCCATGGAGATCAGCGATCAGGGCGGCGCCATCATCATTCGCCAGGAAGAATTCGACACCGTGCGAACGATCTACATGAATCCCGAGGCGGCGCCTGCCGACCCTGCACCGAGCCTCCTCGGTCATTCGTTGGGGCACTGGGAGGAAGACACACTGGTCGTGGAAACAACCCGTGTCAATTGGCCCTACTTCGACAATCAGGGTGTCCCGCAAACGGAGCAGGCTCGATTCGAGGAACGCTTTACGGTGTCAGCCAACGGTAAGCGATTGAACTATACGATCGATGTCACGGATCCCGACACCTTCACCGAACCCGTGCGACTCGATCGCTTCTGGCTGTGGATGTCGGAAAACCAGGTCAACCCCTACAATTGCACACCGCCGTAGGAGCCTGCGCCGGAGAAGAGTAGATTCGGGGATCGACCCGTCGCTCAAAGCCGGCGTATACAGTCTATCCCTGAAAAAGCATCTGCAGCTGTCCTGTGTGTACCAGACGAGGCCACGGATGCGGTCGGGGGCAAGGGCCGGCTCGCGGCTCTCCTCATCGTCGAAGAACTTGCCCCGGTTACTGTGGATAATAGCTATTCCCGAGACAAATTTCGTAACGAGTATTAGGGCCAGCACTGTTTTCTATCTTTTTTGTAGCACCTTTCAAAAGCAAGAATTGGAGGTCGCGAGTTGCTGTTGCTTTTGAACAACCTGCTATTGTCATGTACTTTTTTGCGGAAATACCTCCTTCAAACCCACTAACACCCTCTTTGAACATTCTTGTCATCACTTGATGCTGTCGAGCATTCAGAACGTCACTGTATTTTTCGTAAAACCGTGTCTTGGCGACCACGAAATCAAGAATGATTTGAGAGTGATCAAGCGCTTCTTTCGAGAGAGCGAGGAAGTACGTTATCCAACGGTCCACCTGAAGCCCACCCTTGGTAGCGGCCTCCAGCTGGCCGTAATACTCTTTCCTGGAGCTTGCGTCGGCGGCAATCGCGGAGGATATTCCAGTAATGGCAGGATGTCCGAATGATTGAGAAAAAGCATGATCCGAGATGGCGCGGCCGATACGGCCATTACCGTCTTCGAAAGGATGAATTGCCTCGAACCACAGGTGTGCGACAGCCGCCTTGATTGGCGTTGAGTTTGAATTGTTGTACCAATCAATGAAACGTGACATTTCCTTCTCGACTGCCGCACCGGGAACCGCTTCATAAACCACCATGCGGCCATATCTGGTATCTGCAATGACTTCATCACCCACTCGATATGTGCCTCGTAACGCAGTGTTCCAAGGTGACGGTATAACGACCATGCTTTGCCAATCACACAGGAGTTGTGCTGATAACGGTTCTGACCATTTCTGTATTACCTCATGTAGCAGCGTTGCAATACCTTGAGCTCCGGGATCCACGTTAGTCAGGGACGAATCGTCAGCAAGACCAACCAGCGCTTTTACCGACGAACGGACAGAAGCACGATCCAGTTCCTCCCCTTCTATAAAACTTGTCTTTATGGCTTCCGATATCACCATGTCGGCAATAGATTCAGCAGCATAAGGAGCAGGAAGTGCTTCCAGCCTCCCGTAAATGCGGCTGGACTGTTGAAAAAGAGCTGTAGTCTGTGCGACATGCAAGACCTCATCGAAAATGAAATTGGGCCAATCGCTCCTTTGCCATATCCATTTCATAAGAATTTATGAGCCGATATTGTTGGGAAAGCGGCTCAAATATAGCATATCAATGAGCCGATTCATCCGAAAAATTTCTTGAACAAATTGTTCAAGAACTCCATCTGCGACTTCACATCGCCCAGTCTGATGGCGTAGTCAGGTAGAGTTCCCACACTTGGGCGTCAAGCAGGCCACCATCGAGCAAGCTGTCCAAAAGTGCTACTGTTCTTGGCGAAAACGTCTCGTTTCCTCAACCGCCAGGGCCATTGCCTTGTCGGCGTCCAATCGAGACTTCGCCCGCACGTTGGCGACGATCTCCCTGGCGGTGTCGTAGGATTGAATACCTCTCGCGTTCAGGCTCTCTTCAATGATCGAGGTCATGGAACGATTCTGCCGCGCCGCGGCCTCTTTCAGCGCGCGGTGCGTCCGGTCGGTCAAGTTGATAGTCAAGCGGATCATGGCATGAACCCGGTGTAGCAATTCACGCACCGTAGCGCCAAAACACCACACTGACAATGCATCATTCCAAATCTTGCTCCTAATTATCCTTGCAAATATGGACACAAAATCCAGAATCACAAGTATGACGCCACGACTACTGGAAAGTAGGCTAGAGTATTTATTGCAATTGTTTTCCCGCGAAATGGCCGACGAATTAGCGACTTGCTCCCCTCGCGCAATTCGATAGCACGCGATGTTATTGTGTTTGACGACAGAAGGGAGTTCGGGAAGTGATTAGAGCGGGAATCGTGGGTTTGGGCTACTGGGGTCAGACCCTGGTCGATTCCGTCTGCGGTAGGAGTGAGACGATTCGCTTCGTTGCCGGTACCACGCGTACGCCATCGAAAGTGACGGAATTCGCGACGCGCAGCGGAATACGCCTTTGCGCAACGCTCGACGACCTGCTTGCGGACTATGAGATCGATGCCGTCGTACTGGCCACGCCACATTCCGTGCATTTCGATCAAATCATGAAGGCGGTAGGTGCGGGCAAGCACGTTTATTGCGAAAAACCCTTTTGCCTGACGAGTGCCGAAACCGCCACGGCACTTGCAGCCCTGGAGGCGAAAGGACTCAAGGTGGCGATCGGCCATAATCGCCGCTTCTTTCCAAATACCATCGCGCTCAAACGGATTATCGACGCGGGTGAACTCGGCGATCCGGTACAGATCGAGGGCAATTTCTCATTCGATCTCGCACCCAGCGCCGGCACGTGGCGAGCCAACCGGGAAGAAAGCCCGGCCGGCGGCATGACTTCGCTCGGGATTCATGTTGTCGACATTTTCATCCATTTATTCGGCCGCATCGATAACGTGCTGACGGCCAGTCGTCGGATCGCGATTCCATTCGATATTGATGATGCGACACTCGTCCTCATGCAATTTGAGGGAGGCCAGTTGGGATGTCTCGGCACGGTGGCATCCACCGCGCCACTGTGGCAGATCCGCGCCTTCGGCACCGGGGGGTGGGGCGAGATCTTCGACGACCACCGAATGACCGTGAGCAAAATACATAGCCGAACGGTGACCGAAACATGGATAAACCATGGCTACCCGTGCCTGCCGTCGATCACCGCAGCTCTTGAAGCGTTCGCGGCCCATTGCGAGGGCGGCGCTCCCTTTCCCGTGTCACCCGATGAGATTCAACATGCCACCGACGTATTGGAGGCGATCGTGGAATCGGCGGCTACCGGACAGCGCGTGTCCATCGCATCACTGAATGGATGAGGCTACGCCGGCGCCGCGACCAGCGACCCCCCGAGGGAGACACCGGCCCAAATGAACGCCAACACTGGCGTATAGACGGCTGCGTTCATCCTATTCGCCGCTCCATTGGTCAGGCGACGACGGCCTATTCGCCGCTCCAATAGTCAGGCGACGACGGCTGCCGGACTCGTTCCAATCTTCGAACGATCAAACCAGGCGCGCTGCTCGCAGCGTTATTCGAACCCGCCCTGCTTGGAAAGCTCGGGGTCGCAGTCGTAACGGTACAATTCCAATTGCGGCGTATACACCATCTCCGTATGGCCGTTGAACGGTTCGGCGAGGAACTCCGGATCCTCCACGAAGACATCGATCAAGACCCGTCGTCCATCCTCGCTCAAAGCGTACCGCTCGATCATGTGTTTTTGGGCGCCCGAGGGGACTCCAGAGCCGTTCCCCGAAGGGTGATCCCTGAAATGTGTCGTATCGACTACGAGCATGTCGCCTTCCCACCGGCCGATGGAGTGTCCCTCGTAGGACGCACGTTCGGCGTCTTCAGGATGTCCCCGTCCGTCCATGTACACGGTTCGTGTCTGGTCGAAATATTCGTTTCGCAGGATTGCGCGGTCTTCGAGAATCTCGATTCCGCTGAGATAGGTCGTCGTCGCGATCAAACTCGGCGGCGGCGGCGCGACACAATCCCTGACCGGGCTCTGGGTGACGTAGTCGAACTCCGCCTTTGCGGCTGCCGCGGCCGGCGTTAGCGGCACCTGGCCAAGACCACCGCGCAAGCCGAACGAACTCAGACCGCGCCAGACGCCGTCCAGGCTGGTCGCCGCCACGGTCTCCTCGGGATCATCCTCTACCTGCATCCATAGTCTTCCGTCAGCGGTTTCAAGGGTGTTCAATATGGCTCGATGCCGTCCGCTGCGTTCAGGGTGAGCCCGGACAATGACCGTATCGCCAGTGCTCAGGAGGTCGGCGGACCAACCGCTGCGAATCATGATCGGAGTCGAGCCGGTCTCGATATCCCACTCCATCGTCTCGCCGTTCTCGCCCTCGGTTTCCACCAGAATGGCGATATGGGGATTTCGGAAGGTATAGCGCGTAACCGTGCCCTCGAACGCGACCACGGTATCCCGATCGTAGCCCGCATCGCTGTGGTGCCCCAGGACGGAAGCACCCGCGAAAATCCCGGCTAACGCCATCAAAGCGCAAAAAATTCTCACGTCACGACTCCCAATCTTGCCGCCTGTTGCAGGCTCTCAGTGTCAATCGAATACGTCCAGAAAATTTCTTCAGGGTTATTCCCGAACGGCTTGCCCGGCCCGTCGGGAACCGAAGAATATCACGACGATGGCGTACCTGGCGGCCAGACCGGACCCGTTCGTGTTGTCGTTCGTGTTGTAATGCTTCCTCGCATTTGTTGCGCTGACCCGGCAACCCGAATGCGCGAACGAGCGATCGATAACGCATCCTCACGACTTTGGGCAACGACGTGTCGACATTCGAACCCTTCGGCATACAACACTGGTTAGCGACGGGCATCACGGTCGGCATCGGCGCACTGCTGCCGACGCTGTTGTCCCGGTTTGCAGGACCGCAACTTCGGGAGAACGCGCGCAAGACCATCGCCCTTTGCCTGTTCGCCTACATCGGCCTCGGTCCGGCGATCAAGGCGGGCGTATACGATCTGCCGCTGCTGGAGCACCTTCCGCTGCACCTTTGCGGAGTCTCGGTGGTTTTGGGCGCGTTCATGTTGTGGCTCCGCAGTTACCGCCTGTACGAACTGGTCTATTTTTGGGGCATCGGGGGCGTGCTCGCAGCACTGCTCACACCCGACGTGCTGGTGGGGTTTCCACACCCGCTGTTCCTGTTGTTTTTCTTCGGCCATGGCCTCGCGTTCACAGCCGTCATGTTCGCGACGCTGGTGATGGGATTTCGCCCAAGGGCCGCATCGCTTCCGATCGTCTTGATCGCAACTGCCGCGTATGCCCTGCTGATCTACCCCCTGAATCTTCTCCTCGGATCCAATTATCTCTTCCTGATCCAAAAGCCGGCGCAACCCTCCCCACTCGACTTTTTCGGGCCGTGGCCTTGGTACATCGCGGGGCTGGTGGTATTGGCCGTATGTGCCTGCATCGTACTCTACCTTCCCTTTGCCGTGTTAAATGTTGCCAGGTCCAAAAGCCGACGACAGCGATAAGGCGCCAACCAATCCGCCGGCCGCGCGCCGGCAAGTTCGTGTGAGTGCGGCCATCTCCGCACGTGGCGTGTGGCAGAATACGTTGACTGGGTCGCCAAACCGTCCCGCAAGAAACACCCATGAGGAGCCTTCCATGCAGGGAAACAGAACTACCTTATTGATCAGTAGCCTGATCGTGTCCGCGACGGTCGTCATGACAGCGGCTGCACAGGACGCGCCACAGCGGACTATCACGGAGATCGCCGACGGCGTCTACCGGGCGACGAACAATAACCACGGTACGGTGTTCATGGTCACCGACGAGGGCATTGTGCTGGCGGACCCCATCAACACCGGTTTTTCCACCTGGCTCAAGGGTGAGTTGGATCGGCGCTTCGGCGTTCCGGTCCGATACGTCATTTACAGCCACCACCACTGGGATCACGCCACCGGGGGCGGCGTCTTCGCCGACACGGCCCAGTACGTCGGCCACGCCAACATGCTCAATCACCTCGCGTTACCGCCGGAATCGACGCAGTTGAGCGACGTTGAGGGGCAGTATTCGCCACTGGCGAATCTGGATACAGACGCCGACGGCGTCATTTCCAGAGCCGAGGCATCCGGCATGCAGGACGCGCAATTCGCCGGCATGGACGCAAACGAGGACGGCAATATCAATGGCGCGGAGTTGATGCGTGGGCCGGTAAGCCTGGTTCACCCGCCCAACATCACCTACACGGACCGCATCGAGATCGACCTGGGCGGCAAACGCGTGCGCATGGACTGGGTGGGCGCGATGAATCACTCGCTGGACTCAAGCCGAATTACGTTCCCCGACTCGAGCGTGATGTTCGTCGTCGACTACATCACCTTCCAACGCCTTCCCTACATGGAGATGGACTACGAACTTGGCATGTTCGACGAGTGGATGGCCGCGATCCGTGAAACGGAAGAGCTTTCCAGGGACTTCGACCATGTGGCCACCGGGCATGGGCCCGTTGGAACCTCCGAAGATGTGACCGCTTGGCGGCGGTACTTCGAGCTGCTGCAAGAGGCTGTGGCCGCCGGCATTGCCACGGGCCAATCGCTTGAAGAAATGCAACTAACCATCGAGATTCCCGAGTATAGCCATTGGGCCGGTTACAACTGGCTCGACATGAACGTGCTGGGCATGTACCACTTCCTGACGGATTGAAAACACGACCGACAGGAATATGGATCGCGGGAATGTGGATCGCGGCGGCTCGCTTGGGGGCGGCCGGCCGTAGTTCACCCATCCGATCGGCTTTGTGCAGGTTATGACGGATGCGGTAAGCGAACCCGTCGTTGTGGATCCCGGGCCGCTGGCTCAATTTTGTGCCGACGTGTTCGAACGCGCCGGAATGGATTCCGCGGCGGCACAAACCCAGGCCGATGTATTGGTCTGGGCCAATCTCCATGGCGTCGACTCGCACGGCGTGTTGCGCGTCCCCAAGTACCGTGCCTGGCTGTCGTCGGGCGTCATGAATCCGCGGCCGAACCTGCGCATCACCGACAATTCTCAGGCGACCTTTGTCCTCGAGGCCGACCGCGCACCCGGCGGGGTCGCGATGCAGGCGGCTACGCACCACGCTATCGAGAAGGCGCGCAGCAGCGGTTTGGCATGGGGCATTGTTCGAGAGACGACCCATACGGGTCCGATGGGCTATTACGCCTCGCAAATGGCGCGCCAGGACCTGCTCGGCATTGCGTTTGCGTCCAGCCGGCCGAATATGGCTTATTTCGGCGCTCGCAAAGCCGGGGTAGCGACCAGCCCGATCGCCTTGGCGGCGCCCGGCGAACGCGCGGACCTGCTCATGCTGGACATGGCAACGGCGGAAATCGCCATTGGCAAGATCCTCAAGGCCCGAGCGACCGGCGATCCTCTGCCGGCAGGCGCGGCGCTGACCGCGGACGGCGCGCCGACCACCGATCCCAACGAGGCGGTATTGCCCATGCCTCTCGCCGGTCCCAAGGGATCGGGGTTGGCCTTGATGCTCGAATGCTTCCAGGGAATCCTGGTCGATCACCCATTGCTGGCACCGGCGATTCACGGGGAAGCGACGGTCCACAGTCAGAACGGCCTGGTAGCCGCCATCGACATCGGGCTCTTCGGCGACGCGGCTGCTTACCGGCGCCGCATCGACGACTTGGCGGGGGCAATAAAGAGCCTGCCCAGGGCAGACGGCGCCGACCGGATATTCCTGCCCGGGGAAATGGAATTGCGCATGGCCGAGGAGCGCCGCCGCGACGGAATCCCGCTGCCGGCGAAAACCTGGAATGCCCTGCGCGAGACCGCGTTGGAAGTTGGGATCGACCCGCCGCCGCGTCGCTACCAACGGTAGAAATTCGGCGCGCGGTGGTGTGCGTGTAGCCCGGGACAACGGGCGGCACGTAGCAGTATGGCATTGACGTGTACTCTTCAAGCGACGTACGGAGTAAAATGGCGCTGACGCATCAGGTAGCAGGAGCCCCGTGACAACCCAGACCCGCTCAATATCCCTGGCCACGGCTGCGCTTGCGCTTACGCTTACGCTTGCGCTTGGTCGCTGGTCAGCATACAATCGCTGGCGCACCACGCGTTCGTAACCGAATTTCTTCCCGACGTCGAAGGAGAGGTAGAAGGCCAGGTCACCGAGGTACTGTGGGCGAACCCGCATATCCGCTACGGCGTTGAAGTGCAGTTGCCGGACGGTTCGACCGAAGAATGGTTTCTCCAACCGCCGGGCAATCTACCGACGTATCGCCGCGAGAATTGGGCTGAAGACACGCTGGTGGTCGGCGACACCGTCAGGGCGACGGGCAACGTGGGCCGCGACGGGATGAAACGCCTCTACGCCACGTGCATCTATCTGGAAAGCGGCCGCCGACTCGGCCGCTGCGCGAGCGCGGGCTCCGTCACCGAAATCACCGCCGACCCGACCATCGACTACACCGTAACCCCGAATGAATACGAGGTCGATATCAGCGGCTACTGGGTCAACCGGTACAAGTTCCGCACGACCGTTGATGATCTCGAACCAAAGCCCATGCCGTTAACACCGCAAAGCGAGGCCATCTACGAATCCCGCCGCTTCGGCGACGATCACGTCCTGCGGTGCCTCGCGCCGGGCCTGCCGCGCATATTCGGTTCGCCCTACTCCATGGAAGTGCTTGACGGCGGCACGCACTATTTCATGCTGTTTCTGCAGAACAACACCCCCCGCTGGGTGTGGATGGACGGTCGCTCCGCGGCCGACGACCAACCGCTGACATCGATGGGATTCTCCGTGGGGCGCTGGGACGACCGGGCGCTGGTGATCGAAACGACCCACCTTGAGCCCGGTTGGCTCGACGGCTCGGGCTATCCCATGTCAGGCGGCGACGGTACGCGGATCGTCGAACACTGGACCGTCGCCGAGGACGGACTGACGATCGACCGGATCATGACCATATATGACGATCTGTATACGCAACCAATGGTCAGAACTCGCGGCTCTCAGCGCGCCGATCCGGGTGACGGTCTCCTCGAAAGCCCTGGCTGCGATCCGAATAGCCACTACCGGGACCTCTACGAACAAGGTCTTCTCGAAGATACGCTCTATAGGTGATGAAACCTGCGAAGCATCCTGGGTGCGGCCATTATTCAAACCACGGACGGCAGCCTGGTAGCGATAGGCTCAGGTACGCTTCCGTTGGTTGCGCCGTCCTTGCGCTGCTCAGCGCCTGCGATAGCGACAGCGGTGGCAACGTCACCAGCCCCGTAGACCCGGCACCCAGCGCTGTCGCCTTGACGGTAGTACCACTCTCTGTGTCGGAAGGCGCCGGGTCCGTCGCGATGACGCTGACCGCAACACTGGTGGGAGGCTCGGCCACATCCGCAACCGTGGTCAGTCTGTCCGTAAATGGGGACACGGCCGACGGCGACGACTTCAGCCCGGTGCCTCCGTTCACAATAACCATTCCCGGAAGGGCCAGCTTCGCGACGACGCGCTTCACCTTGATGCCAAGGGACGACAACGAAGACGAGGACGACGAAACCGTGTCCATATCCGGCACGGCTTCCGGGCTGACCGTCAATCCGGTGGCCGTGACAATCGTCGATAACGACGAACCCGGTAGCGGATCCGGATGGGTCAGGGGTCAATTTCTGCCGGCTTCCACTTACACGGACCAGTGCGCTTCACCTCGCACGGGCACCGACCCGGACACGGGCCAACCCTTGTACCCCGACATCCAGGGCGCGACCGTGGACGAGAACAACTGGCTGCGCTCCTGGAGCAACAATACCTACCTTTGGTACGCCGAGATCGTCGATCGCGATCCCGGACTCTATGGCGACCCCCTGGACTATTTCGACTTGCTCAGGACCGAAGCGCTCACGCCGTCGGGTGCTCGAAAAGACCGGTTCCATTTCACCTACGACACCGAATTTTGGCGCGCCTTGATAGAGTCGGGCGCATCCGCGGGATACGGCGCGACGTGGGAACTTATTTCCCGATCGCCTCCGAGGGAGGCGGCGGTGGCCTTTACGGACACGGACACGCCCGCATCGGCTGCCGGGCTCCTGCGCGGTGC
This sequence comes from Candidatus Rariloculaceae bacterium, assembly GCA_965237785.1. Classification (GTDB taxonomy): domain Bacteria; phylum Pseudomonadota; class Gammaproteobacteria; order Steroidobacterales; family Rariloculaceae; genus UBA6522. The sequence continues at coordinate 928,592 of OZ250159.1, read as the reverse complement.
ACGCATCGTATCCATCGACGGCATCGATTTCGTTAACGCCAACGACGGAACGAGCGTGAACCGCCTGAATGCCGCGCTCTACCCCGATTCTGCGGGTGAAACCCACACTTTCGAATTCCGGAATGTCGGCTCAACGAGCACCTTTAGCGTCGAACTGACATCCGAAATCACGACGTCGACGCCTGTACAACATGTCGGCACGGTGACGTCGACCAACGGCGCCACGGTCGGATACATGCTGTTCAACGACCACATCCGGACGGCCGAAGCAGGCCTCATCGATGCAATCCGGACACTGGATTCCGTCCAGGGCGGCATTGAGGACCTGGTGATCGATATGCGCTACAACGGCGGCGGGTACCTGTACATTGCCAGCGAATTGGCGTACATGATCGCCGGCAACGCGCAAACCGCAGGACGGGTATTCGAAGAACTGCGGTTCAACGACAAGCATCCGGAGACGAACCCCGTCACGGGCGATCCGCTGCGGCCGATCCCTTTCTATAACACCGTAGACGGCCAAAGGTTACCGGCCTTGAATCTTCAGCGCGTTTTCGTGCTCACGGGCCGTGGCACCTGTTCCGCCAGTGAAGCCGTGATCAACGGTCTACGCGGCATCGACATCGAGGTAATCCAGATCGGCAGCCGGACCTGCGGCAAACCCTACGGCTTCTACGCGGCCGACAACTGCGGTACCACCTATTTCACGGTTCAGTTCCAGGGCGTGAATAACAAGGGGTTCGGCGACTATGGCGATGGTTTTATGCCCAGCCAGGGAAACACGGGCGCGGGCGCGCAGGTTCCGGGATGCAGCGTCGCCGACGACTTCGACCACGCCCTTGGCGACCCGGCGGAAGGGCGGCTTGCGGCGGCACTTGAATTTCGCGACTCGTCCACCTGCCCTGCGACGGCCTCGGGACTCCTGTCGGATAACGTCACCGTCGTCGATCCACGCGAAGCTCTCATGCTCGGCGATTCAAGCCCTGAAGCCGTCCACAAGCCGTTCTGGTTGACCAATCGAATCCTGCGGGATTGAAATGAAACGGGATTCATTCGAAGCTGCCCTACTCGTCGCCGGACGACGACTTGCCGCCGGACGACTTGCCGCCGGACGACTTGCCGCCGGACGACTTGCCGCCGGGCGACTTGCCGCCGGGCGACTTGCCGCCGGCCTGCTCGCCGCCGGCCTGCTCGCTGCTTGCCAGAATCTTGCCGCGCAAACCGAACAGGCGGCGATCATCGCCAACCCAACCACGGCTAGCAGGGACGAGTTACGTGACGTGCTTGCTGACGCGCTCGGCGGCAGAGCCATCACACTCTCGCCGGATGCCTTGACGCAAGCAAGCACGTTGTGGCTGGAAGGCGCCGTTCGCGGCGACCTTCAGCGTGTCGACCCCCGAGGGCGGGATCTCGGGCGACCGATACGCTTTGACCTGTTGATGGATGGAGAGGCGTGTTTTCTTGTGCGCCAAAGCACGCAGCAACGTTGGCAATTGACGGACACCGACTGCACTCCGGCGGCCGCCGCGAGCGACCCGGGGAACGACTAGCACGCCGCAGGTCTTGCGGGCAAAAACGAGGATCTGAAATCTCCGCGGTGCACACGCCTGGCGCTGCAAATCTTCGTCCCAAATTTGCGCTTGCCGCGCAGTTTCGGCTGGTATACTCCGCGATTCGCGGCATTGTGCCGACAGGCATCCCGGATATTCCACCAACATTTGTCACGACTGGATCGGCGGCCGCAGCAATGCATCGGTAGTTATCCGGGCTTGTCATTCACACCGGGATCACTCACACAGGAAGCAGGCAATTTCTCATGTCCATAGCGGAACGACAACTGAACAAGGCGCGCACGCAAGCCGGGTTTATTGCGGCGCTCGATCAGAGCGGCGGCAGCACACCCAAGGCCCTGAAGCTTTACGGAATAACCGAAGATGCGTATGGGAACGACGAGGAAATGTTCTCGCTGGTGCATGAAATGCGCACTCGCATCATCACCAGCCCGGCATTCAACGGAGACCGTATCCTCGGTGCGATCCTCTTCGAGAACACGCTGGACCGCGACATCGGCGGCATGAACTCGGCCCGTTATCTTTGGGAGACGAAAAATGTCCTCCCCATCCTCAAGGTGGACAAGGGACTGGCCGGGTTGGAGGACGGCGTGCAGGTGATGAATCCGATGCCCGGTCTATCCGCGCTCCTGGAAAAAGCCAATGCCCGAAACGTTTTCGGCACAAAGATGCGCTCGGTCATCAAGTCAGCGAACGGCACCGGCATCGAGCGGGTCGTCAGCCAGCAATTCGAGGTGGGCCGGCAGATCGTGGCCGCCGATCTTACGCCGATCATCGAACCGGAAGTGGATATTCACGCGCCCGACAAGAGCGAAGCCGAAGCGCTGCTCAGAGAGCAACTGCTGGCTCATCTGGACAACCTGGATTCAGGCGAGCTTGTCATGTTCAAGCTGACTCTGCCGGAGGAACCCGGGTTTTACCAGGCGTGCCAGGAGCATCCGAACATGCTGAAGGTCGTCGCACTCTCGGGCGGTTATTCCCGCGAAGAGGCCAACCGCCGGCTGACTCAAAACCGCGGCATGATCGCGAGTTTTTCCCGCGCGCTAACCGAAGGACTCTCGGCCGGGCAATCGGTGGAGGAATTCAACGTCATGCTGGATGCCTCGATCCAGTCGATCTTCGATGCATCCTCGACCTGAGCGCCGAGCGTCCGAAGCCCGGCGGCAATATTGGGGAGCGTATGGGACTCAGTCCCGGTGATGGTGACCGACTCACCGTCTCCCAACAACATGCCCTTGGTGATACCCGCCGATTTGGGCTGTGAGAGAATCCGGCGATGCACGCAACCGCGGTCGGCACATTCTGCACGGAACACAGGCTGCCCGACTCGTTCCGGCGGGTGATCGCCGAGCACTACGTTCCGTTGGCCCGTTGGTTGCTGGACCTTCCCTACCAGGGGCCACCGGTCATCGGCATTAGCGGGGCCCAGGGGACCGGCAAATCCACGCTCGCGGAGTTTTTAGCTGCGGAACTTAAGGCCGTGGCCGATTGGTCCGTCGCGGTGCTCTCCATGGACGACTTTTATTTCTCGCGAGCCCAGCGCCTTGAATTGAGCCGCCGCGTTCACCCGCTGCTCGCCACGCGGGGGCCACCGGGCACTCACGATACTGATTCAATGCAGCGATTCCTGCAGCGACTCAAGAACCTGGACCCCGGCGAGAAGCTGGCCTTGCCCCGCTTCGACAAGGCTCAAGACGATAGCGCGGCGACGGCAACGTGGCCGACAGTGGTTGGACCCCTGGACGCCATCATCCTGGAGGGGTGGTGCCTCGGCGTGCCACCGCAGCAACCCCGAGAGCTGCTTGAACCGGTAAACGACCTGGAAGCCTGCGATGATTCGGATGGCAGATGGCGAAGCTATGTCAACAGCCGTCTTGAAGACGACTACGCTCAGTTTTTTTCGCGGTTGGACCGGCTGATCCTTCTGCAAGCTCCAGATATGGATGCGGTGCTGCGCTGGCGCGGCGAGCAAGAGAAAAAGCTCGCCGCCAGAGCGTCACCGGGGAAGCCCGGGGTCATGAACGAAGCGCAGCTTCGCACGTTCGCCCAGCACTTTGAACGCCTTACGAGAGTGGCGATCAAGAAGCTTCCAGCGATAGCCGACGTAACCTTTGTGCTGGAAAGAACGCATGGAATCAAGGCAAGCCGCTATCGACACGATCCGGCAGTCTGCTAACTCCCGACGCGAGCCCCCGGCGATTTCGGAAAGCTGGATGCCCAGCGCGGCAGCCTTGTAGGGAGGGAAATTCGTTCCTGCCGGGAATCGGCGAATACCGTAGCGCGAATGCCCATTCTGTCGCGTCGCGGGTGTAATATACGCGCTGACCCCATCGCATACCACGGTAGCCTGGGGGAAATTTGAGAACAGGTGCCAACAGCAACCTTTCTTGAAAGACAATGTCGAAGATTAAGAGTTCATCGAATACCAGGAGTTCATCAATGACCAGCAAGCGAACCTTGATTACTACCGCCGTTAGCAGTCTCCTCGCCGTGGGCGCTCTCGCCATTTCATCGCAGACCAGCGCTCAGGAAATGGAGAAGTGCTACGGCATCGTCAAGGCCGGCGCCAACGATTGTGCCGGTCCCGGGCATACCTGCCAGGGCCAGGCCAGCGAAGATGCACACGCCGACGAGTACATCCTCCTGCCGGCCGGCACCTGCGACCGGATCGCCGGGGGCGAAGTCAAGGAATGACGGGAGCCGTTCCCCACGTATCAAGGGGATCCGAACCGATCCCGGCTACGGCCGGGATCGGCCTTCGCGGCCACTACCACGCCGACTTCATAAACGAACGCCAGCCCGTTCCCTGGCTCGAGGCTCATAGCGAAAACTATTTCGCCGAGAACGGAATCGCCAGGGGCGCGCTGGAACGCATCCGCGCCGATTACCCCCTCAGCCTGCACGGCGTAGGGCTCTCAATCGGATCGGCGGATCCACTCGATCGAGACCATTTGGCGCGGCTTCGCGCGCTTGTTGACCGCGTTGAGCCCACGCTGGTATCCGAACACCTTTCCTGGGCCGCCGTCGGCGGTCGCCACCTGAATGACCTGCTCCCCCTGCCGTACACCGAGGAAGCCCTCGTTCACATGGTTCGGCGGGTTCAGGAAGTGCAGGAGACGCTGAGGCGACGGATTCTCATCGAAAATGTCTCAAGCTATTGCGAATTCGTAGCCTCCAGCATTCCGGAACACGAGTTTCTGGCGGCGGTGTCCCGGCGAAGCGGCTGCGACCTGCTGCTCGACATCAACAATGTTCACGTCAATTCAGTGAATCATGGGTTCGACGCGGTCGCCTATATCGACGCCATCCCACCAGAGCGCGTCGCCGAGTTTCATCTGGCGGGCCATACCGCGCGCCGCTGCGGTGCGCGCGAAATTCTGGTGGATACCCATAACACCCCGGTTTGCCCCCCGGTCTGGTCCCTTTTCCGGCACGCAGTGGGGCGCATCGGCCGCCGCCCCACGCTCATCGAGTGGGACTCCGATTTTCCTCCCCTGGCGACGCTTTACGACGAAGCCTCGAAAGCCGAGCACATTCTTCAAACGGTCCGTGAACTCGCTGCGTGAACTCCAGGAGGCCTGTTACCGGGCATTCGCCCTAGGTGATACCGCGTCACTATTGCCGGCGGTTCGAGGCAACGGCATTGCGCCGGAGTCGCGCATCGAGGTCTACCGCAACAACAACCGGGAGGCGTACAGAAAGGCCCTGGCGGCAAGTTTCCCGGTTGTCGAACGCCTGGTCGGCGAACAATGCTTCGCGGGCCTGGCCCGCAAGTACGCGCAGGAACACCCGTCCCGATGCGGGGATTTACAGCGCTTCGGAGCGCGGTTCGCCGCACTGCTCGACGGCATCTATGCCGACTCCCGCTTCTGTTATCTGTCCGACGTGGCACACCTTGAGTGGGCCCTGGAAGAGGTCCACCTGGAACCCGACGAACCAACCGTGGAGCTTGCGGCGCTGAGCAAATTCAACCCCGAAGACTACGGCGACCTTGTCTTCACGGTTCGCCGCGCCATCCGCCTGGTGGAATCCCGTTTTCCCGTTCTTTCCATCTGGCGGGCCAACCAACCGGGAAACGATTCCCGCGTCGACCTTGACCACGGCGGCGAAAACGTCTTCGTCGCAAGGCAGGACAACGATCTTAAACTTGGACGGCTTGACGACGATGCCTTTGCGCTCGCCTCGGCCTTGGCGCAAGGCCTTTGTCTGGCCGACGCCTGGAAACCACGCTCCGACTCCGAAAATGGCGACAGCGCGCACGGCGCGCCGGATCTTGCCGCCGCACTTGGAGAAATCCTGAACTCCGGACTGTTCGCGGACGTTACCGCGGCAGACCACTCACTAACCTGAACGCGATCGAGGTCCTTACGAAATGCACGTTGCCATAAAATATCTCGTTATATGCCCCGCAAGAATCCTGGACGCATTGCGATGGGATTTTTTCCTCGTCGTGATCCGGTTCTACGTGGGCTATCAGTTCTGGAAGGCGGGTGTGCTCAAACTGGGCGCGTGGGACTCGACGCTATTCCTGTTCGAATACGAGTATCGGGTGCCGCTGCTATCGCCCTATCTTGCGGCCCTCCTCGGCACCGTGGGTGAATTGCTCTTCCCCTTGATGCTATTTCTCGGGTTGGCGAGCCGGCTCGGGGCGGTCGGCCTCTCGGTGGTAAACGTCGTCGCCGTCATTGCCTATGCTCATGTCATTTTCAGCGCGGGCTTCGAGAGCAGCGTCAACGACCACTGGATATGGGGCGCGATGTTGCTCGCGGTGATGGCCTTCGGTCCCGGGAAACTGTCGTTGGATCACCTTATCAGCCGCTACGCGGGCACGCCCGGCCGGTATTGAGTGAGGAGGCAGCCTTTCGGGCTTAACCCGGCAGGCCTGCCTCGAAGAACTCCGGCGGCGATTCCGTACACGAAGCGACGTCCGCGGCGCCGTCAACCTCGCCGGCGTTCCCCGTCTCCTGGGCGACACCGGTATTCGGCGTTCCGGGTATGCGCAATGCCTCGGTTTGGTCCGGCGGATCGAGGTCGTCGGGAATCCTGAGCGGTGCAACCTCGCCGGCGCCGCTATAACGTTCCTGGTTTTCGCAACGCAACCCGGAATTGCGCGAACAGCCGCTCAACCAAATGGCGAGCACGATGGCGACAACGATCCGCAAGCTCATGACGGGTCGGTGACCCCTACGCCTGCTTTCGCCATGGCTGCCCGCACGGTCCGGTGGTGTTCCCGAGCCAGTTCCGTCAGCGGCAGGCGAATGCCGGCAGCGGACAAGCCAAGCTGCTCGACCGCCCATTTCACGGGGATGGGGTTGCTTTCGACAAACATCGCTCGATGCAATGCGCCCAGCTCGGCATCGATTCGTTCCGCTTCCAGCCGTTGACCGGCCCTGGCGGCATCGCAGAGCACCCTCATTTTTGCGGGAGCAACATTGGCCGTGACCGAGATGACCCCGTCACCGCCGCGCAGCATGAATTCACAGGCGGTCACGTCGTCTCCGCTGAGCAGCGTGAACTCCGCCCCGCAGCGCCGGCGTAGCACGGCGACCCGGCCCAACTCCCCCGTGGCTTCCTTGATGCCGCTTATATTGCCGTGGCTTGCCAGGCGCGCCACGGTCTCCGGCTTAAGATCCACGCCGGTCCTGCCGGGAACGTTGTAGAGAATGACCGGTCGCCGAACAGCATCGGCAACCGTGCGGAAGTGCCGGTACATCCCTTCCTGGGTCGGCTTGTTGTAATACGGCGTGACCAGGAGAAAACCCGCCACTGGCAATTGATCCGCGGCGCGCGAGAGTTCCAGTGTCTGCGCCGTCGAGTTCGATCCCGTGCCGGCAATGATCGGAACCCGTCCGTCCACCAACTCGCAGGCGCGCTCGATCAGTTCAAGATGCTCATCCCGAACCAGCGTCGCCGACTCGCCCGTGGTCCCGGCGATGACGAACGCCTCGGTGCCCGCCTGCAAATGAAACTCGACAAGACGCGCAAAACTGGTCTCGTCGATCTCCCCCGAGGCATTCATCGGCGTCACCAGCGCGACGATACTCCCAAACGACATCTACTTACTCCGCACTACGATTGGCGGCGATGGTACGTTCGCCCCCACGGGTACGCAACTATTGCGGTCCCGGCTACCCATTACACAGTATCTCGATCAAGGTAAACTGAGCCCGTGGATTCCCGGTTAACGGACTTCGATGAGAATAGCGACAACCCCGGGTATCATCCAGGCCGCATTCTCAATTGTTGAAAGATAGGCTCGATTCCAAAGCATGAATGGGACAACGGTTGCGCCATCATTGTATGGGATTACCGGTTGCCCACGAGATTCGTAGTCAGGAACAGTGCAAATGGAACAACTCATGGTCATCTCCGCGGTCAGCGCTGAAACTACCAGTGCGGTGCAGAGCATTTCCCGGATCATTCTGGACTGTGGCGCCAGTATCAAGGAAAGCCGAATGACCGCGTTGGGCAACGAATTTGCCATGTTGCTGATGGTTTCCGGCAACTGGCATTCCATCAGCCGCCTGGAGCAGGATCTCGCCCGCTATGCCAGCAATCATGGCTTGGCGATACAGGTTCGGCGCACCAAGCCAAAGCAGTTCGGCAAGGAACTGCTACCCTACGCCATTGACGTGGTTTGTCTCGACCAACCTGGCATTGTTCATCATCTCGCCGGGTTCTTCGGCGAACGGCGCATCGAGATCGCCGAAGTCACCACGCGCAGCTACCCGGCCGCGCACACGGGCACGCCCATGTTCTCGGTGCAGATGTTCATTAATATACCCGCGGGAGTTCACATCTCGGGCATACGCGAAGAATTCATGGAATTCTGCGACCGGCTCAACCTGGATGCCATAATGGAGCCGGTGAAAACCGCCTGACGGAGGTGTTTCCGATGGAGAAGGCGCAACAGGGAAGCAAGGTGCCCCCGTTCAGTGCGCAGGCAACGGGCGGCGCTGACGTAGAATCCGAAGACTATCTCGGCGCCGCGCCGGCCCTGTCGCCGGGATCGCGGCGATTCATGAAACGCGGGCCGCGCCTGGCACGAACATTCGCTGCGAGAACGTCGCGGCGACGCCTCGCTGGCGGGGTGATAGCCGTCGTCCTGGCGACCAGCACCAGCGCGGCCGCACAGACGCCTAACCTGCCCGATTTCGGAACGCCCGCGGACACCGTACTGAACAGAAGCCAGGAGGCACAGATCGGGCGTGGCGTCATGGCGCAACTGCGCAGCGCCGGCGCCGTGATGGACGACCCCCTCGTCACCGAGTACATTCAAAACCTGGGGGCCCAGCTGGCGGGTCATGCCAATGACGGTGACCACCGGTTCGAATTCTTCATGGTGGACGAAGACGGCATAAACGCCTTTGCGCTCCCGGGAGGCTATATCGGCGTAAATTTCGGACTTGTCCTTGCCAGCGACCAGGAAAGCGAGGTCGCCGGAGTCCTGGCGCACGAGGTCGCTCACGTCACGCAGCGCCATATCGCGCGCTCGATTTACGACAACCAGAGAAACAGCATCCTGTCCATGGCCGCGATGATTGTGGCGGTGCTGCTGGGGGCTGCCGCGGATGCCAACAGCCAGGCCATGCAGGGCATCGTCAGTGCCTCCCAGGCCGCGGCGATTCAGGCGCAAATCAACTATACCCGCTCCAATGAGCATGAAGCCGACCGGATCGGCATCCGCACCCTGTCCTCGGCCGGTTTCGATCCGACGTCGATGGCCACTTTCTTCGAGAAATTATCCAGGCAGAACGCGGTTACGACCGAACGGTTACCGTCGATTCTGCAGACGCACCCGGTCACCAGCGAGCGCATCGCCGAAGCGCGCGAACGGGCACGGCTGCTGCCTGCCGTGCAGGTGACGGACAGCACCAGCTATGAGGTCATCAAGGCGCGCCTGGAGGTGCTGAGAGCACCGTCGGAGGCGGCCGCCGTGGAGATATTCAAAAAACGTCTCGAAGTTGGCCGCGAGTTGCCTGGGGACCGATACGGCTATGCATTGAGCCTTTCCCGAGCGGGACTGAATGACCAGGCGCAGCGGCGGTTCGCGGAACTCATCGATTTCTATCCCGGCGTCATCGCGTTTCGTATCGGCGAAGCCGAAGCGCTTGTCGGAAGTCTGCAATACCCCGCGGCACTGGAGCGATATGAGGAGGCGATCAAGCTGTTTCCCAGAAACGCTCCGCTGACGCTTAGTTACGTTGAGGCGCTGATTCCCGCCGGCCAGCCGGAAAAGGCTCACGACCTGCTCCTGGATCTGCTCAATAACGTCGCCAGGCCCACGGCGGAGCAGTTCCGACTCATCGCCCGCGCTGCAAACGCGGAAGGCGATATCGGCAACGCGCATCACTACATGTCGCACTACTACCTCAGCATTGGCAATCTAGCGCTCGCGTTCAACCAGATTCGCATGGCGCTGGAAGCACCCGGTGTGAATCCGGTGGATCGGGAACGGTTCCGGTCCGAATTCACGGATCTTGAAGGCCACGTTCAGGAAGCCTCGCGCGACCGCCCGACCCGTGGGAACGACGGCCCGCGACCACCCAACCCATAGCCCGAATATCCAACCGGTTTTTCATCGCGGACGACAAACCGCGATTTTTTTTCGAATTAGTACTAAAATAGTCCTAATTGATCTTGAGCAGGACTGCCCATGTTGCGAATGAGCAAACTCACCGACTACGGAACACTGGTTCTGGCGCATCTGGCAACCAGCGACAACGGGCTCGCCAGCGCCCATCAGGTGGCTATGGATACACACCTGGCTCCACCCACGGTCAGCAAATTGTTGAAAACCCTGGTCCAGGCGGGACTGGCGGTTTCCGGCCGAGGCGCACACGGCGGCTATGCCCTGTCCCGCCCGGCGGACGAAATCAGCGCCGCGGAGATCATCGACGCGCTGGAGGGACCCGTGGCCATCACCGAGTGCAGCTCCGCCCGGGGACTCTGCGACCTCGAGCCGTCCTGTCGGGTGGGAAGCGCCTGGCAGCGGATCAACGTGGGTATACGTCAGGCTTTGCATGAGGTGAGCCTCGCCGACCTGCAACAGCCCAACGGACCAGCCGTGCCGGAAAGTCATTGGAAAGGCGTGCTACGCTCGTCTCACGAAGTTTAAATATTTTATATCTTTCAAATATATGTCTGCACAATCTAAAGAAATTACTGATCTGGTACGGAAGCGCTACGAGCACGGTTTCGTCACCGATATCGAGCAGGATCTGGTACCACCGGGCCTGGACGAAGATGTCGTCAGGCTCATTTCCAAAAAGAAAGGTGAGCCGGATTTCCTGACTCAGTGGCGCCTCAAGGCTTACCGCCACTGGTTGACGATGGAGGAGCCGACTTGGGCGCACGTCCGTTACTCGCCCATCGACTATCAGTCCATTTCCTACTTCGCGGCGCCGAAGAACCAGGACGACGCTCCCAAGAGCCTTGACGAGGTGGACCCCAAGCTCCTCGAAACATACGAAAAGTTGGGTATTCCCCTGCACGAGCGGGCTAAGCTGGCCGGCGTCGCCGTGGACGCCGTATTCGACAGCGTCTCGGTAGCCACTACCTTCAAGGCGAAACTCGCCGAAGCCGGGGTGATTTTCTGCTCCTTCTCCGAGGCGGTTCGGGAGCATCCGGAACTGGTCGAACAATATCTCGGAAGCGTCGTTCCCCAGCGCGATAATTTCTTCGCGGCCTTGAACTCCGCCGTGTTCAGCGACGGCTCCTTTGTCTATATCCCCAAGGGCGTGCGTTGTCCCATGGAGTTGTCCACCTATTTCCGCATCAATGCCGCCAACACGGGGCAGTTCGAGCGCACCCTGATCATCGCCGATCAGGGCAGCCACGTCAGTTACCTGGAAGGCTGTACGGCGCCCATGCGCGACGAGAACCAACTCCATGCGGCTGTGGTGGAACTGGTCGCGCTGGAGGACGCCGAGATCAAGTATTCCACGGTCCAGAACTGGTATCCCGGCGACGAGAACGGCGTTGGCGGTATCTATAATTTCGTGACCAAGCGCGGTGACTGCAGGGGCGCCAACTCGAAGATTTCATGGACACAGGTCGAGACCGGGTCGGCGATCACCTGGAAATACCCCAGTTGCGTGCTGCGCGGCGAGAATTCGGTTGGAGAGTTCTATTCCGTGGCGGTCACCAACAACCACCAACAGGCCGACACCGGCACGAAAATGATCCACATCGGGCGCAATTCCCGTAGCACGATCATTTCCAAGGGCATTTCGGCCGGACAGGCAGAGAATTCCTATCGTGGCCTGGTTCGCGTAATGCCTACCGCGCGCGGCGCTCGGAATTACACCCAATGCGATTCCCTGCTGATCGGAGATCAGTGCGCCGCGCATACCTTTCCCTATGTGGAGGCGCGCGAGCGCAGCGCCCGCGTGGAGCACGAGGCGACCACCTCCAAGATCAGCGAAGACCAGCTGTTCTACTGCCGCCAGCGCGGACTCTCCGAAGAGGATGCCGTGAACATGATCGTGAACGGATTTTGCCGCGAAGTATTCAAGAAACTTCCCATGGAATTCGCGGTGGAAGCCCAGGCGCTTCTCAACGTCAGCCTGGAAGGCGCAGTGGGCTAATCATGGACGACGAACCAATGTTGCAAATCAAGGACCTGCACGCCTCGGTCGAGGACAAGGCAATCCTCAACGGATTGAACCTGGACGTGGCCGCCGGAACCGTTCACGCCATCATGGGCCCGAACGGATCCGGCAAGAGTACGCTGGCACAGGTGCTGGCTGGACGAGACACCTATCGGGTCACCGGCGGGTCGATCCGTTTCCGGGACAAGGACCTGTTGAGCCTGAGTCCCGAAGAACGGGCTCGAGCCGGGTTGTTTCTCGCGTTTCAATACCCCGTGGAGATTCCGGGGGTCAACAACGCCTATCTGCTCAAGGCGGCCCTCAATGCCCAGCGCGCCACCAATGGACACGTACAGGTGGATGCTTTTGAGTTCATGCAACTTATCAAGGATAAGATGGAACTCATGAAAATACCTAAGACTTTTCTAAACAGAAGCGTAAATGAAGGTTTCTCCGGCGGGGAGAAGAAACGCAACGAAATCCTGCAGATGCTGATGCTGGAGCCGCGTCTTGCGGTACTCGACGAAACCGATTCCGGACTGGACGTGGATGCGCTCAAGGTGGTCGCCGCGGGGATCAACAGCCTGCGGGATCCGCAACGGGCGATGATCGTTGTCACCCACTACGAGCGATTGCTGGAACTGGTCGTGCCGGACTACGTGCATGTGCTCTCCGAGGGCCGTATCGTCAAGTCCGGCGACCAGCATCTGGCGCGAACCCTGGACGAGCGCGGTTACGACTGGTTGCGCGGCGCAACGGCACGCCCATGAATACCGCGGATCTCCAGGAAATATTCAAGGCCAGCCTGAACGAGTTGACCTTGCCCGAAGTTTCCCTCGCACCGCGCCAGAAGGCGATGGCGGCATTCGCCCGCCAGGGGTTTCCCACCCGCAAGGACGAAGACTGGCGGTATACGGACCTAAAACCGATCCTGCGCGGTGACTTCGATCCTCGGCCGAGCGCATGGAATGAAAGTCGTCGCCCCCAGGTGCTGGACCAGCTCGCGGACCTGGAACTCGACCCGGAAGCACCGCGACTCGTATTTGTGGATGGGCAGCGACTAACGGATGCCCGGCTGTCAGCCATCCCCCCGGGCGTGGACATCTACGATCAAGACCAGGCCTGGGACCGTATCGGCGCTCTGCAGACACACGAGCAATTCCGGTCGTACCCGTTGTCGGCCCTCAATACCGCCTTCGCCTCGTCCTGCACACTGATTCGCGTGGGCGCGAACATCGACGTCGATGAGACGCTGCACCTGATTTTCCTGGGTGGCGCGTCAGCCGACCGGGCGGCTCAGGCGCGGACACTTATCGATCTCGGCCGGGGTAGTCGGCTTCGCGTGGTGCAGCATTTCGCGAGTCGGGACGGCGCGGGCTGGACCAATTCGGTGACCCAGATAACCCAGGCGGCGGGCTCCGAGCTGACGCTGTACCGCCTGCAGGAACACGGCGACGAACACATTCATACCGAACTCTCACACGCCAGACTTGCTCGCGATGCCCGCGTCAACCTCGGATATGTCGATCTCGGCGGCCGACTGGTCCGCAACGACCTGACGATCGATCTGGCTGAACCCGGCGCGGCCTGCGACATATTCGGCGTCTTCCTGGCCGCGCAGGGCCAGCACGTGGACAACCACACGCGCATCGATCACAGCGCACCGCATACCACCAGCAACGAGGCGTTTCGAGGCATCGTCGGCGACCGCGGACGCGGCGTTTTCAACGGCAAGGTCGTCGTTCATCGCGGCGCCCAGGGCACCGATGCGCAACAGTCCAGCGACAACCTCCTGCTCTCCGAACGCGGCGAAGTCGATACCAAGCCGGAACTTGAGATCTACACCGATGACGTCAAGTGCGCCCATGGCGCGACCGTCGGGGAACTCGATACCGAACAGCTTTTCTATCTGCGCTCCAGGGGAATCGACGAGAAAACGGCGAGGGGATTGCTGATTTTCGCCTTCGCCAACGACCTGTTGCGCCGCATCGACATTCCCGAACTCAGGAAGCGGGTGGTTTCGGCGGTCGCCGGCAATTTGCCCGACTTTGACAACTGGGGAGGGCTCATATGAGCGCTGCGGGCGAAATCGCGCTTTCGCCGGGCGCGGGCGGAATCGCGGCGCTGCGCGCCGACTTCCCCGCGCTGCACCAGCAAATTCACGGCAAACCGCTGGCCTATCTCGACAGCGCCGCATCCGCACAGCGACCCGAGTCCGTGATCGATGCCATGGTGGTGCATGAGCGCCGCAACCACGCCAACATTCATCGAGGCGTTCATCAATTGAGTCAGCGTTCCACGGAAGCCTACGAAGGCGCCCGAGAAAAGGTTCGCGAATTCATCAATGCCGCCGGCACGGAAGAAATCATCTTCACCCGCGGTACCACCGAATCCATCAATCTCGTGGCTTCAAGTCTCGGGCGAATTAGCCTGCGCCCCGGAGATGAAGTGCTGATCACCTGGATGGAACATCACTCCAACATCGTCCCGTGGCAAATGATCTGCGAGCAAACGGGCGCCCGCCTGGTCGCCGTCCCGATGACCCCGACAGGCGAACTGGACATGGAAGCATTCGAGCGCCTGCTCGGCGAACGGACGAAAATCGTGGCGGCGACTCACGTCTCCAACGCGCTGGGAACGATCAACCCCGTACAGGCAATTGTCGACCGCGCCCATGACGCGGGTGCGCTGGTGTTGCTGGACGGCGCTCAGGCCGCGTCCCATAGGCGCGTCGACATGCAGGCCCTGGATTGCGACTTTTACGCGTTCTCCAGCCACAAGATGTTTGGCCCGACCGGGATCGGCGTGCTGTACGGCAAGCGCGCCCTGCTCGACGCGATGCCGCCCTACCAGGGCGGAGGCGAGATGATCCTCACGGTGACATTCGAAGAGACAACGTACAACGGCCTGCCCTACAAATTCGAGGCGGGAACCCAGAACATCACCGGGGCGGTGGGACTCGGTGCGGCCATCGACTATCTTTCCGCCATCGATTTCGAGGCGTTGGCCCGGCACGAAACCGACCTGCTTGAATACGCAACCCGGCGGCTTCGGGAGTTGCCGGGGATTCGTCTGATCGGCACGGCGTCGGCGAAGGCAGGCGTGGTTTCGTTCACCCTGGGGGACATTCACGCCCACGATCTCGGCACCGTGGTCGACCTCGAAGGTGTTGCGATCCGCACCGGGCATCATTGCGCGATGCCGGTCATGGAACATTTCAAGATTCCGGCCACGGCCCGTGCGTCTTTCGCCCTGTACAACAGCCGTGAGGATGTGGACCGTCTCATGATCGGACTGCAGCGGGCCACGGAGCTGTTCCAATGAACGAACTTCAGGAACTCTACCGGGAAGTGATCCTCGATCACAATCGCCAGCCCCGCAACTTCGGCGAACTGGAACACGCCGACCGGGTCGTGGATGGCGTGAATCCACTCTGCGGAGACCGCATGACGCTCTACGTCAACTTCGACGGAGAACGCGTCTCCGACATCCGGTTCAAGGGGACCGGCTGCGCCATCTCCGTGGCCTCCTCATCGTTGATGACGGAGAAGGCAAAGGGCACCTCGGTCGTCGAACTGCGCGAACTGTTCGATCGGGTTCACAACATGCTCACCGGGAACGGGCAGGACTCGGACGTGGACCTGGATCGCATGGAAAAGTTGGCTGCCTTGTCGGGTGTGCGCGCCTATCCGACCCGGGTGAAATGCGCCACCCTGGCCTGGCACGCGCTCATCGGCGCAATCTCCGGTTCCCAGGATCGTATCTCCACGGAGTGAGGGATGTACTACGGACACAACGAGCCGGTGGTGTTCTCCAGGGATTGCGACGCGGTGATGATTCCCGCGGGGGATGAGGTGAACCTGCCCGAAGGCGTCTCCGGCTTCCTGACCCAGTCTCTGGGCGGAAGTTTTACGGTGTATATCGAAGGCAATCTCTTCCGCATTGCCGGGGTTGACGCCGACGCGATCGGAAAGGAACCCATCAGACCGCCGGAAGTACCGCCGAATGCCACCGAAGAAGAACTCGCGATGGTGATCTGGGACCAGTTGAAGACCTGTTACGACCCGGAAATCCCGATCAACATCGTCGACCTGGGGCTGATCTACGACTGTGAGGTCGAATTGATCCCGGCGTCTCGGGAGCGGATCGTAAACGTTGAGATGACGTTGACGGCGCCGGGTTGCGGAATGGGTGACATTCTGGCCCAGGATGTCAAGGACAAGCTCGAAATCATTCCCACGGTGGCTGAAGCCAACGTGGAACTGGTCCTCGATCCACCCTGGAATCAGTCGATGATGTCGGAAGCAGCCCGTCTGGAGGCGGGCCTGCTATAGCCTGCATCCCAGGTCCCGGTGCGATCCGCGCGTTGATCCGCCGATGCGCCTGACGCTGTTTCGTCACGCAAAGTCGAGCTGGGCAAATCCCGGCCTTGCCGATCACGATCGAACCCTTTCCAAGCGGGGCGAGCGGGACGCACCAATAATGGGTGAACGACTCCGGGCCCGGCAAGCCTGTCCCGCGGCCATCCTTTCGAGCACCGCTGTGCGTGCGCTGGCGTCTGCCCAGTGCGTAGCCAAAGCCCTGTCTTTCCCGTCTGACGAAGTGCGCACGGATGGGCGCCTGTACCTGGCAGGAGCGGCACAGATCATGGAAATTATCATGGAGCAGCCGAACGAATGGTCGGAACTCATCGCCGTCGGCCACAATCCTGGCTTCACGGACCTGGCGAATCGCCTCCTACCCACCCTGCGACTCGACAATCTGCCCACCGCCGGATGCGTGGCGATGGAGTTTCCTGCAAGGCGATGGTCCAAATTGGCAGACGTGGACGCTACGTTGCTCTACCTGGACTATCCGAAGAATCCGGATCCGTCGCCTATCGAGGTGTAAGCGGCGGATCGGCCCGCAAATCTCATCGCTTGTCCACGGTGGCCGCCGATTCGCTCGCGAGCGATGGCAAGGTCCGCTCTGCTGGCCGGGAGCCCTTAACCGGTTTCGCAGAAACAATACACGTAGATGTCCCGGGGGTCGTTCAAATGATCGACGAATCGAAACGGCTCCGCCACCACGTCCAGCACCATCTGAAATGTTTCCGGCAAACGAGGTCCAACCTTCAGTTCCCGGGTAACCGGCGCCGCGATGCGGACAAATTCCAGCGCGACCCATTCGGCCAGCGTCAGTTCCTTTCTAATGTACTCCACCTCGTAATCGCCTTCCGAGAGGTCCGCGAGTGCCGCTGCCGACGCAATTGCATCCTCGACATTGCCTAGTTCATCGACCAGCCCAAACGTCTGCGCGTCACTGGCGATCCACACTCGGCCGCGAGCGACCTCGTCGACATCTTCGACGTTTTTGTCGCGAAATCCAGCGATCCTGCCGATAAAAGTATCGTACGTGAATGCAATCGAATGCTGGATGAGGGCCGATATGTCCGGTCCGAGTTCACGCATGGGATTCGCTTGTCCTGACAATCGCGTGGTTCCCAGCCCGTCCACGTTGACTCCTACCTGACCAAGAGATCGGCTGAATGTGGGGAATGTCGCGCCAACGCCGATGGAACCGGTAATTGTCGTCGGACTCGCCCAGATCTCGTCGGCGCCCATGGAAATCCAGTACCCGCCCGAAGCCGCCACGCTGCTCATGGAAACAACCACCGGCCGACCGGTTTCCTGGAAGGCTTCCAACTCGCGGAGAATGATGTCCGATGCGAATGCGCTTCCACCGGGGCTGTCCACCCGCATCACCAGTGCTTTCACGTCGTCGTCATCGGCGGCGCTACGAATCATGGCGGCCGTCGAGTCGCCTCCGACCGTGCCCGGCGGTTGCGAACCGTTGAGAATCGTTCCGACAGCCACGACGACGGCCACTTTATTCTCCGACGTTGACATCTCTTGCCGCGGACGCGTAGCGGCGAGGTAGGTCGACACGTCGACCTCCTCGTAGTCACCTTCATCGCCGTCCCCCATCAATCCATCGAGGTGCTCCCGAATCTCGTCGCGGGTCATCAAACCATCCACCAACCCGTAGTCCAACGCCATTTTCGCGGTGTCGCCGCCGGCGTCCGCAAGGAACGCAACCATCTCGTTCGCGTACCGCTGCATTGCATCGGCGGGCAGTTCGCGAGCCGCCGTCACATCCGCCTGGTAGGCATCCCAGAGCGCCCCGATAAACAGCGCCGATGCCTCTCGATCCTCAGGTGACATGTCATCGCGGCTGACAGGCTCCACGAACGACTTGTATTCGCCCACCGTCCAGACGTGAAAGTCGATATGGAGCAAGTCGATGGCGGATTTGTAGTAGGGAATAAATCGCTCATAACCGTCGATATAAATGGCGCCCATCGGGTTCATGTAAATCTCGTCGGCATGGGCGGCAACGTAATACTGGTTGCGGCTAAACGAGTCTCCCACCGCGATGACGGGCTTTTCGCTCTCCTTGAAGCGAACGATTTCGTCGGCAAGTTCCTGAAGCTTGCTCAACCCGCCGCCGGAAAATTCACTCATATCCAGCACCAGGGCCTCGATGCGGTCGTCATCCGCGGCCGCACGGATGGCGTCGATCAGATCCTTGAGCAACGTTTCACTGATACTGATTCCCTGCGCAGCGGCAAGCCCGCGCTCCAGCGGATTGCCCGTAAGCTGCTCGACCAGCGCTCCCTCCGGGGCAATGGACAAGGCTGCCTGGGCCGGTAGCCGCGGTTGGTCGCGGGCAACGCCGGCCACCAGAACACCCACAAAGGCGAACAGAAATATCATGTGCAGGACCTTTCTGACACTGTCCGCCGCACGCCACAGGCCGATAAACAACGACTTCAACAATCTACGTATATTCATTCGTCACTCACTCAATTCGGGAAACCCACAAGTTTGACTGCTTTATACCGCCCAGGGCCTGTTAACGCTATCCCAGATGGCAACTAGTTTACGAGAAAAAGCGAGAGTCCCGGCCAATACGCGATAATCACCACGGAAATCAGCAACAGAACGAAGAATGGAAGGGTGGCGCGAAATACTTCCGCGATTCCCCGTTCGAACCGAAAGCTCGCGATGAACAGGTTCAGACCCACCGGAGGCGTCAGGTAGCCCAGTTCCATGGCCGCGAGAAAGACGATACCCAGGTGTACGGGATGAATCCCGTACAGCGAGGCAACGGGCAGTACCAGCGGAACAACCAGTACGATCGCCGAGAATATGTCGAGGATGGCGCCGAGAATCAGCAGGAAGATCAACAGGGCCAGCAGGAAGGTGGCCTGCCCGGAAACATACGTGTCCACGACCTGGAACAGCCGCTGTGGGACGCCCGCATCGATCATGTAATTCGTCGACGCCAGCGAAACGCCGAGAATCATCAGGATTGCGCCCACCAATACCATGGATTCGCGCATGATTCCGGGCAGCGCCCGCCAGGGGATTTCCCGAAGCACGACGATCTCCACCAATATGACGTACACCGCGGTCACCGCGGCAGCCTCCGATACCGCGAAATAGCCGCTGTAGATTCCGCCGAGAACGACGACCGGAAGCGGCAACTCCCAGATGGACTCCCGCAGCGCCGCCCCAATTTCGCGACCGGACGCCTTTGTCAACGATTGGCGCGCGTGCCGGTTTTTCCAGAAGCTGTAACCGGAAAGTACCGCAAGCATCAAAAGGCCTGGCAGTATTCCCGCGAGGAAGAGTTGATCGATGGAAACTCCAGCGACGATTCCGTAGAGAATCAATGGCAGCGACGGTGCAAACAGCAATCCGAGGCTGCCCGACGTGGTGATAAGTCCCAGATTGAACCGGTCGTCGTATCCCGCCTGGGATAGCGCCGGGTAGAGCAGCGCGCCCAGCGCGACGATGGTGACACCGGAGGCGCCCGTGAACGCGGTAAAGAGCGCACAGGCAGCGAGTGAGATGATCGCAAGCCCCCCGGGGAGCCAACCCAGGAGTGCGTTGGAGAGCCGTACCAGACGCCGCGCGCTGCCGCTCTCGCTGAGGATGAAGCCGGCGAAGGTGAACAGGGGTATCGCAACCAGGATCGGCATTTCCGAGACGCCGAAAAACTCGATGGCTACCACCGACAGATCGATACCCGTACGATAGAACCCCAGCATCGCGCCCGCGGCGATGACGGCGAATAACGGCGCCCCCAGAAGCACCATGACGAGAAGTACCAATCCGGTCAGGATCATTTGTCCGAACCCGGTGCGATCGCGCGAAGCAGGTAGCGATAACAGAGCACGCCAAACCCGACGGGGAGAATCACCTGGAAAATCCATGCCGGCAAGCCGCCGAAGAGAGTATCGCCAAAAGCGTACGAATCCCGCACGAATCGCAGGGAATGCCAGGCGAGCAACCCGGCTACGGTTGCGGTAAACAGGCAGGCAATGGCATCGGCAACGCGGCGGACGCGCTCGGGCAGCACCCGGGTCAGGATATCGATGGCGATCTGCTTCCGGTCACGACCGGCAGCAATCCCTCCGGCCAGTCCGAGCCACAACACCATGACGCGAACGACAGGGTCCGCCCAGGGCAACCCCATGGAAAAAATATTGCGAAGCACGATCTGGCTGGTGGACAGCAGGATCAATCCGCTCAACAGAAGAAACAGAAGGGCATCCTCCACCCGGCGGCCCCAACGGTCCGCCCGATGCAGCCATTGCGTCCGGCGGGCGTTCACCCGAAGCTCGGCAGCATGCCAGGCGGTGCGCAGGTCCACGCGTGGAATCGGCCCCTTGAATGACGGCGCCGACCACTATTGGCTGAACGCCGTTGCGGTGGCATGGGATCGCTAGCGTCCGGCGGCGGGGGATCGCGACTGCCGATACGCTTCCAGGGTTTCCAAGAGCTCATCCAGGAGTTGCGAATCGACCACGTTGCGCCGTTTCAATTCGGGGTAGGAACTGGCGATTGTGGCGCGAAAACCGGCAACGTCCGCTGGATTCACCTCCACGAATTCGATCCCTATATTCTCCATGGCCTCGCGGGCGCGCACGTTATCCTCGCGCGCCTGCCGGTCCAGGCGCTGCACGACATCCGTCATGACTTCGCGAACGACTTGCCGATCCCCCGCCGAAAGCCTTTCGAACACCCGGCCATCCAGCGCAAAAATTCCCATGGAATAGGCCGCGGGCAGCTCGGTCACGTACTTGATCTTGGTATGCCATTGCAGAACCAACGCCACCACCGGCGACGCCGCGACAATATCCAGCAACCCGGTCTGCATCCCTGTGAGTACGTCGGTTATCGGCAGAGCAACCGGGGAAAGCCCCAGGGCTTCCATTGCCATAAAGCTGACCTCATCGCCTTCGGGGATCCAGACCTTGCGCCGGCGCATATCCTCTACGCCCCGTATGGGCTCGTTGCCCATCATGTGCGCGAAGCCGCCTTCAATGAACCCGAAGGATACGAAACCGGCCTCTTCGAGGCCCGCTTGCAGTCTCGGATCCATCCTCGCGCGGACGTGATCGACTTCATCCAGCGATCTGATCATCAACGGAACGCTGTACAGCGAGATGGACTTATATCGGTCTGCCAACCCGACAACTGCAAACGCGCCCCCGTGAAGTTGCCCGATGCGCATCTTGCGCAGCACCTGGGCGTCGTTGCCCATGATGCCACCGGGATAGAACTTGAATTGCACGCGGCCTTCGGTGCGCTCATCGATCAGGGCTGCCCCGGCGCGCATCTCCCGCATCCACCCCGAACCCTCGGGCGCAATCGTCGCCAGTTTGAGCTCAATCGCAAGGACTGCGCTCGAAGCGGAGCACAAGGCAAGTACCGCGGCCCACCTAATAAAGCGGCGTGCACGGACTTCGAAACGGCTCCGGCGAATCGGAAAATGTCCAGACTGAACTCCACCCATCAGAAATAGTCCCCCGAGGTTGCAAGCAACTCAACCGCATCCTGCTGGGCCAGGACGTTGAACAGTGTTCGTCCCGGCGCCTCAACCGGCGCTTCCATTACTTCGGCAAGCAATCGGTCATGAAGTTCCTGATCGAATACCATTCGTGCATACCGTCGCGCGTATTCCACCTTTGCCGAAAGATCCCTTCCCTCGGAAAGCGCGATCGATCGGTCGAAATGCTCCCGCGCCAAATCGAGCCTGCCCCCCAGCGCCGGCGGACGCAAGGAGTAGAGAATGCCCAGGTAGACGTGAATTCCACCGTTGTCGTGTGTCTCATCCAACGCCAGAACCCGCTCCATTGCCGCCTGAACCCAGGGCAACTCGCCGACGGCGTTCCAGTCCGAACTGGTGGCATCGAGATTGCCGAGCCAACTCACCGCGTATGCATACAGATACTGCACCTGCCGCGGACTGACCGAATCCAATTCGGCGACAAATTCGTCGAATCCCATGCCATCCCAATCGCACGCCGGCGCGTGGACCAGGCAAATCGCCCGCTGCCCGTACCTCCTCGCCTTGGCTGTCATCGCAGCCGAGCGTTTCGGATCGGTCACGAAACGCGAGCCATAGAGCGCGAACAGTTCAGCGCCGGCGGCTGCCATTCCGGCCTGTTGCGGATTTTGGCTGATCAGGCCATCGACCAGCAGCAAATAGGCCGGCAGTCCCAACTCCACAACGGCAGGATCATCCTGATCCAGCACCCCGGCTGACAGCGTATCCGCCGCAATGCCACCGATGTACGAGACACAACCGCCCAGAAAGATCAGGTGCAATACAGCTATCGCTATCGCCAGTAAGCGAACACCAGGTGAGCGGAATGCTGTCCGGATTTTGAGCCGCGCGGCCGCCATTATCGATTGTCCTCGCGAAACGATGGGTTTCGATGATACTCCAGCGCGTCGAATGCCGGGTCCGACCGGAATCGGTCAGATCTTCTCCTTGATCCGGGCTGACTTGCCGCTGCGCTTGCGCAAATAGTAGAGCTTTGCCCGACGTACATCGCCGCGCCGCTTTCGCTTGATGCTGGCGATTTGGGGACTGTGTGTCTGGAAAACGCGTTCAACACCCTCTCCATGGGAAACCTTGCGAACGGTAAAGGAAGAATTGAGTCCGCGGTTGCGCTTGGCGATGACCACGCCCTCGTAGGCCTGCAGCCGCTCCCGACTACCCTCCTTGACCCTGACCTGCACGACGACCGTATCGCCGGCGCCGAACTCCGGAACATCCTGCTTGAGCTGCTCCCGCTCGATCTCCTGGATTATTCTCGACATGGTTCCATTCCTCGTTTAGGTACCACTCAGATTATTCCGGTGCGCAGGTTACCTTACCTGACTCGCCCCCGCCATATCGATTCGCGTCAATGTGCGCCTGATTCGTGCTCGTGAATGTATTCCTGTAGTAATTCATGCTCCTCGGCGTTCAATTTCCGGGATTCGAGCAGATCGGGACGCCGCAACCAGGTGATACCGAGCGCCTGCTTCAGCCGCCAGCGCCGGATCGCTTCGTGGTGACCATTCAGTAACACGTCAGGCACCGGCATCCCGTCGGCGCTTTCGGGTCTCGTGTACTGCGGCGGACCCAGTAACCCGTCCATGTGGGAGTCGTGCAACGCAGACTCCTCGTGCCCCAGCACGCCCGGAAGCAGTCGCGCCACCGCGTCAATCACGGCCGCGGCGGCAAGCTCGCCGCCGGAGATCACAAAGTCACCCAATGATAGCTCCCGCGGTACCTCGCCCTGGACAATGCGCTCATCGATCCCCTCGTACCGCCCGGCCACCAGCAGGAGCCCCGGCCCGCCCGCCAATTGCCGGGCCACGGCCTGATCGAAACACCGACCTCTCGCGCTGAGCACGAATTCCGCACTTCCGCTGGGAAGCACGCTGCGTGCCGCGCGAATTGCATTGCGCATTGGCTCGTACTTCAACACCATCCCCGGCCCGCCGCCGTAGGGCCGATCGTCCACGGTTCGGTGCCGGTCGGACGTAAACTCCCGCGGGCAAACGAGTTCCACCGACAACAGCCCCCGCTCGCAGGCGCGCCCGACCACGCCGGCGCGGCGAACAGGCGCCACCAATTCGGGGAGCAGCGAAATGACGACAAATTGGAACATGCTCGCGCTGTTGCTGATGACAAATTCTGCGGTTACGCCCAGCGTAGCCGCCGCATGGTGCAATATCGGGGCTAGTAGTCCGGATCCCAATCGACAACGACGAGGCCGCCCTCCAAATCCACCTTCTGGACAATCCGTTCGAGCACGAACGGGATCAGACGCTGCCGCTCACCCTCCACCACCATTATGTCGTGCGCCCCGGTTGAAAACAGCCCGTCAATCCGGCCCAACTCCTCGCCCGTCGGGGTACACACAAGCAAACCCCCAAGGTCCGCCCAATAATACTCGCCCGGTTCGCATGGGGGCAGTTCGCTCCGCGGTACGGCAATCTCGGCGCCGATCAGCGCCCGCGCCCGGTCCCGGTCGTCGATACCCCTGAGTTTTGCGACGACCGTGCGTCCACGAAGCTCGCCGACCTCCACTTCCACGTCATCCCAGGTTTCATCGCAACGCAGCATCCAACGGCTGAATCCCACGATTCCTTCCCTGGGATGGGTGTAGGAAAAGACCTTGATCCAACCCTGGATGCCAAGCAGGCCGCTAACGCGGCCCAATACGACTTGCCTGGAATGTCCTCCGCTCATGGCGCGGACCCGAGCTTGCGGCGCTCAGGATGCCTCGCTGCGCCGGTATTTCTTCATCAGGCTTGCGACCCGGTCCGACGGAGCGGCACCTTGCGATACCCAGTGGTCGGCGCGCGCCAGATCGATCTTCAACTCGGTTTCCCCGCCCGTGGCGATGGGATTGAAGTAACCCAGTCGTTCGATGTACCGGCCGTCCCGCCGGTTTCGACTGTCCGTGACAACGATGTGATAGAAGGGGCGTTGCTTCGCACCACCCCGAGACAGACGAATACTGACCATATCGAACCCGATACCTGACGATTGACTTTCCGACAGTGCGAGGAGCCGTGCCGGTCCACGCGAAGTGCGCATTCTACCCTCGCGGACCCGGCAAGCAAACCTCTCGGGCCTACTATCCTGGTTTTGGCGTCTCGGCGGGCACAGCAGGGGATGGTCAGATAGCGGGTCTAGCTACCCAGAACCGCGAGTGCCTGGCCGAGGCGCTCGACCGCAATCACTTCCAGGGCAACCGGGTTGCGCGGCCTGTTCGCCGCCGGGATGACGGCACGCTTGAAGCCGTGCTTGGCCGCTTCAGCCAGCCGCTCCTCGCCAAATGGCACGGGTCTGACTTCCCCGGTGAGCCCGATCTCTCCGAAGGCGACCAGATCGCCGGGAAGCGCTTGCTCCCGATAGCTTGAGATCACGGCGAGGCACGTGGCGAGATCGGCTGCCGTCTCTGTAACGCGCAGCCCGCCGACCACGTTGGCGAATACGTCACTCGTGGCGAGCGCCACGCCGGCGTGCCGATGCAGCACCGCCAGCAACAAGGCCAGGCGCTGGCCGTCCAATCCCTGGGCCAGCCGCCGGGGCTGTTGGCTCGCGTTGGCGTCCACGAGCGCCTGAACTTCAACCAGAAGCGGCCGCGAACTCTCGCGCGTCACCAGGGTCACGCTGCCGGGCACCGGCTGCGACCGCCGGGCGAGAAAGATTGCGGATGGATTCTTGACTTCCTTGAAGCCCTGCTCGCCCATGACGAAAAATCCCAGTTCATTGGCGGCGCCAAAACGGTTCTTCGCCGTACGGATAATCCGGAAACGACTACCGAGATCGCTTTCGAAATAAAGTACGGTGTCTACCATATGCTCGAGCACCCGGGGTCCGGCCAGCGTACCTTCCTTGGTGACGTGACCCACGAGGATGGTGGCGACCGCCTGCTGTTTGGCGAATCGAACCAGTTGCGCGGCGCATTCCCGAAGTTGAGCGACCGAGCCGGGAGCCGATTCAAGGTGTTCGCTGAAGAGCGTCTGAATGGAATCGATGACCAGGACATCCGGAGGGCTTGGGGACAAGGTGCCGATAATTCCCTCGACACACGTCTCCGACAGAAGCTGCACTGGCGCGTCGCCGACGCCCAGGCGATCGGCGCGAAGGCCGATCTGGTCAAGCGATTCTTCCCCGGTCACGTAACAACCGCCCCCATCGGCACTCAGGTTCGCAATGGCGCTCAACAACAGCGTCGATTTGCCGATCCCCGGGTCGCCGCCGATCAGGACCACCGCGCCGGCCACCAGGCCGCCCCCGAGCACCCGGTCGAGTTCCTTGAGCCCGCTGCCGCGACGCCGAACCCGCCCTATTTCAAGGCTGTCGAGTCGAGTCAGCCCGCCGCTGGCCGGAGCAGCCGCGCCGGGGAACGTTCGCCGGGGTCCCATGGACCGGGTTTCGGTCAGGGTGTTCCACTCGCCGCAATCCGGGCACTGTCCCTGCCACTTGAGGTGCTGGGCCCCGCAGGACGCGCAAGTATAAAGTCGTTTGGCCTTGACCACGCGGGGAGCATAACACCCCGAATGCGCGCGGCCAGCCCGAAAATTCAGCCGACGCTATCCGTAGACGCCCTCGCCATAGGCTTCCGGCACATGGTTTTCGAATCGAGTGAACTCGCCCTTGAATGTCAGCCTGAACTCTCCGATCGGGCCGTTTCGCTGTTTGCCGATGATGATGTCGGCAACCCCTTTTCGCTGCGTCTCGGCGTCGTAAACCTCTTCCCGATAAATGAAAATGATGACATCCGCGTCCTGCTCGATTGCGCCCGATTCCCGCAGATCGGACATGACCGGGCGCTTGTCGTTACGCTGCTCGACGCTTCGATTGAGCTGCGACAACGCAATCACGGGAACATCCAGCTCCCGGGCCAGGCCCTTCAGCGAACGGGAGATTTCCGATATCACCGTCGCACGGTTCTCGGTGGACCCGCTGACCTGCATGAGTTGCAGATAGTCCACGACGATCAGCCCGAGACCGTGTTCACGCTTCAGGCGGCGGGACCGGGCACGTACCTCCGTTGGCGTCAACGCCGGCGCATCGTCGATGAAGATCGGCGCGCCGGACATCATGGAGACGGCGGAGTTGACCCGCGTCCAATCCTCGTCCGTCAGCCGTCCGGTGCGCAGGTGCGATTGATGCACGCGGCCGATGGAGCCGATCATGCGAAAAGTGACCTGCTCCTTGGGCATTTCCATACTGAAGATACCGGTAGCCAACTCATGACCAATGGCCACATTCTCTGCGATGTTCAAAGCCAGGGTGGTCTTGCCCATCGAAGGCCGACCGGCGATCACGATCAAGTCACCTGCCTGCAGCCCGGCCGTGAGCTCATCCAGTGCCGTGAATCCCGTGGCAACGCCCGTGATGCCGTCCTTGCTATGGCTCAGGATGTCCAGCCGGTCGATGCTGCCGGGAAGAATTTCCTTGACAGACCTGAATCCGGTGCCACTGCGCTGCCCCCGGTCGGCGATATCGAAGACCCGCTGCTCGGCCAGATCCACGAGTTCCGTTACCGGCCGCCCCTCGGTGTCGTAGGCACTCGCCGTAATATCGCCGCCAACCTCGATGAGTTGGCGGAGCATGGCGCATTCGCGCACGATCCTGGCATAGGCACGGATGTTGGCGGCACCGGGCGTATCCTGAACGAGGCGCGCCAGATAGAGCTGACCGCCAGCATCGTCCAGCTTACCCTGGCGTTGCAGATACTCGCCGACCGTGACCGCGTCCGGGGGTTGATTCTGTTCGGTCAGTTCTCCGATGGCCTTGAACAGTTGCCGATGGTCCGCGCGATAGAAATCCTCTGCGGACACAACATCGGCGATCTGGTCCCAGGCCCGCGTGTCGAGCATCACGCCGCCCAGCAACGATTGCTCCGCGTCGACGGAATGAGGCGGTTGCCGCAGCGAATGTGTGCGAGATACGAGCTTGGATGTGGGCAGGGCTTCGACCATGGCGGGAAGGTTTCCAGCGTCGAGTCAGCTTAGCACACGCGACCCATCATCCAATTCCAACTGGGGAAAAGTCTATCGATACTATTCAACCTCATCGGCCGGGCTCGATACGCTGATTTCCTCGTCGGGCGTCTCGTGTCCAGGTCCCCCTTCGACTCGCACTGTGAACTCGGCGTCCACATTAACGTGCAGATGCGCCTCGACGGTGTGCTCACCGGCGACGCGAATGGGACCATCCGGCAGGCGAATTTCACCCCGCTCCAGCGTGACCCCGTGCGCTTCGAAGGCCTCCACGATGTCGCTGGCGCCTACCGAACCGAAGAGTTTGCCCTCCGGTCCCATATTGGCCTGAATAGCGATCACCTTGTCCTGCATTTCCCGAGCTCGAATCTGGGCTTTCTCGACCACGTTGGCCGCCTTGGCTTCGAGTTCCGCGCGCCGACCCTCAAACCTGGCGATGTTCTCGGCTGTGGCCACGGTGGCCTTGCCCTTGGGAAAGAGGTAATTGCGCGCAAAACCGGGCTTTACGGTAACCTGGTCACCGACGCGGCCGACGCGGTCGATGTTCTCCAACAATATGATTTCCATGCTTCAATTCCTCCCGTCAAGGTGCGCACGCAACGGCGCACGTAATTCAATCCAATTGTCCACGAGCCCCACCGAGGCCAGCACCAGGATGGGGGCCCCTGTGAATGGCGACACTAGCAGCACGTAAATTGGCGCCAGAAAAGCGGCGTTCCATTGTTTCACCCACGCCCAGGCGTGTACCACGGCGAGCCCCTGAAAACAGAAAGCGAACAACACCATCGGAAACAGATTGCGAATCGTCGGACCATCCACCAACAGGCTGGTGGCCATCAACAGCGTCGCGGGAATTCCCAGAATCCGCCCGAGGCGAAGTTGGCGGAATTGGAGACCGAATAGCGACTGCTGCTGCGCCAACGCGGCCCACCAACTGCCCAAGAGCAACGAAACCATCAACTGCAAGAAAATCCCCGCGGTTACCAGCCCGACGAAAAAACGCTCCCACCCGTCGACCAGCGTACTTATCTGCTCTTCCGTAGCGCCCGTCGAGCGCACGACTTCGGCGAGTTGCTCCACAATGGTCGTTATCCACCCGCCCGGCTGGGGCCAAATCAGTGCGCACAAGAGAGCGCCGCACGCGCATAGCAGCACAACACCCTGAAACGCGACCGCCAGAGATCCTGCCCGACGCAACAGCGCGCCCAGCCCGGCACCGGCAACCAGCACCATGCCACCCACCAGCACGGTTTCGCCAGGGCTCCCACCCCACATAAAGCTCAAGAGAAATACGCCCAGCGTCGCGGCGACAGCGCTCAGAAGCCCCTGCCGCGGGCCCCGATGCAAGGTCTCGAGTGTGGTCAGTGCCGTGGAGACACAGGCAGCCAGGGGAATCGGCGCCAAGACGGCGGCCGGAACCACCAGCCGGTAACGCGCGTGCAGCAACCACCGAACTAATCCTGTCATTGGTCTGGCCCACTACCGTGGACCGAACGCTTCAGTGCTGATCGGTATAGGGCAACAGCGCCAGAAATCGCGCCCGCTTGACGGCGGTGGCGAGTTGCCGCTGATAGTTCGCCCGCGTACCCGTAATTCGGCTGGGAACGATCTTGCCGGTTTCGGTGATGTATTGCTTTAGCGTTGCCAAATCCTTGTAGTCGATCTCCTCCACGCCTTCGGCGGTGAAGCGGCAATATTTCTTGCGCCTGAAAAAACGTGCCATTGCTATTCTCCCTATGAATCCTTAGTCGACGCCGCCGCGGATGCATCTTCATCCGGCGACTCCCCCTCGGAACCCTCTGAATCGTCAGAATCCCGGGAATCGTTCGGGGCCGCTGCATTCTCGGAAGCCTCTGCACTCTCAGTAGCCTTTGCATCCTCAGTAGCCTTTGCATCCTCAGTAGCCTTTGCATCCTCAGTAGCCTTGGAAACCTCCGGACTCCGGGTTTCTGTGCCTGCGTCTGAACCCGCTGCCGCAGTTCCACCTATAGTACCGCTCCCGGTTTCCTCCGACTTCCGGCTCTCACGAGACGCCGCCTGCTCGGCGGCGCGCTTGGCCGCCGCCCTGGCGCGAGCCGCGTCAGCCTCGGATGCCGCCTCCTCACGGGCTCGCTCCTCGTCACGCGCCTTGGCCATCGGAGAGACTTCAGTGATCGCGCGGTCAACGCTGAGAACCAGGTACCGAAGAACGGCATCGTTGAATCTGAATGCTCCCACCAATTCGTCCAGTACGCCCTGGCCGCACTCGATATTCATCAGCAGATAGTGAGCCTTGTGTATCTTGTTGATCGCGTGGGCGAGTTGCCGCCGACCCCAGTCTTCCTGACGATGAATAACGCCTTCGGCGCCCTCGATCATGTTTCGATAGCGCTCCATCATGGCGGGGACATTTTCGCTCTGGTCAGGGTGGACCAGAAACACGACTTCGTAGTGTCTCAATTGAGGTTCCTTCCGGTTATAGCCTCCCGCAAATCGGTGAGGCAAGGAGTAACGAGTTGTTGGCGGACGAATGCTACTTGAGCACGGGCTCAGTCTCAACTTTCTTCGAGTCTCGAAATTCGGCGCCCCTTCCTATTCACCGCCCGCGCGGGAATGCACCTGCCGCTGCAACTCAAACAAAAACACGCCAACGGCGACCGAAACGTTCAGGCTCTCCACCGTGCCGCGCATCGGGATCGAAACGGTCTCATCGCAGAGTTCGCGGGTCAAACGTCTCAGGCCCTGCCCTTCTCCGCCGACGACGAGTGCCAGGGGGCACTGCAGGTTCGATTGGTAAATCGTGCGGGGAGCCTCGGCGTGCGCACCGGCGATCGCGACTCCAGCATGCCGCAGCCATCGAAGCGTACCCGCCAGGTTGGGGACACGCACCAGAGGCACGGTACAGGCGGCGCCACTGGCCGCTTTGAGTGCCGAGGCAGTCAGGCTCGCGGCGCGACGCCGGGGCACGACAACGGCGTCAACCCCAGCGGCATCGGCCGTACGCAGGCACGCGCCGAGATTACGCGGGTCCTGGACGCCATCCAACATAAGGCACGAAAACTGTTGCCCTCGGCTCACTACCAGTTCCTCGAACTCCGCGAGACCGATTTCCCCGGTCACCCCGGTACGTACCATCACGCCCTGATGTTTACCGCCGCCGCTGAGATGGTCGAGTCGATCCCGGGTGACTTCCTCCACGGCAATACCCAGGCTGTCAAGCGCTTGCCGTAGATCCTGCAACGCGCCGGATCTGGTACCACGCAACACTTTTGCTTCCAGTATCGACCGGGGTGTTTTTTCGATCAGCGCGCGCACGGTATGAATACCGTAGACTCGATGCCCCGTTGCGCGCCTGGACTTACTTGCGCACATCGTTCACCGACTCCACCGGGACAAAGTCGATCTTGCGCTCCTGCACATTGACCGACGCCAGCCGCACTTGCAGCCGGTCGGTAAGCTGGAAACTGGTCCGTGAGTTTTCACCCGTCAGCGCAGTGCCGCCGGCGCCGACGTGGTAATAGTCTCGAGGAAGTGTGGTGACGTGCACGAGACCGTCGATTCTCAGCTCCGGAATTCGCACGAACAAGCCGAATGGAGCAATGCCCGCGACAGTGACCGAGAATTCGTCGCCGAGGCGGTTCTGGAGAAACGCGCACTTGAGGCGTTCCTCGACTTCCCGGACCGCTTCGTCCGCGCGCTGCTCCGTGCGCGAACAATGCATCCCCAGTTGCTCCATCCCGGACCCATTGTAGGAGAATTTTCCCGGGCTGCCGTGGCGCAACAAATGCTTTATGTCGCGGTGAACCAGGAGGTCGGGATAGCGGCGAATGGGCGACGTGAAATGCGCGTAGGCAGGCAATGCGAGTCCGAAGTGACCGCGGTTTTTCGGTCGGTAATCCGCGCGAGCCATTGATCGAAGGACAACCGTTTCCACCAATTCGGCCGCGGGTCCGCCGGCCGTCTCCTTCAAAACCCGGCTCAGATCACCGGACTGCAAATTGCGCGGTGATTTGAACCCGAAGCCGAGCGTGCGCAGAACGAGCACCAACTCCTCTACCCGCTCTGGACTCGGGCTGTCATGCACCCTGTAAAGCGTTGGAATGCGGGCTTTGCGCAGACGCTTTGCGGCCTCCACGTTGGCCGCGACCATGCACTCCTCAATGATCCGATGCGTGATCAACCGCTTGGCGGGCGTGGCGGCTACGACCTGGCCGCGATCGCCCAATTCAAGGGAGATTTCCCCGAGCTCGAATTCCAGCGCACCCCGTTGGCGCCGACGCTTCGCGAACGCGCGGTAGACGTCTGCCAACGACGTCAGGTTACGGTGTTCGGGTGCAGTCGCCGCGTTGTTGGCGAGTTGCTCCAGATCCTGGGCGGCATCCTCATAGGTAAATCGCCGCGCAGACCGCATGACCCCCTCGTAGAAGCGCGAATCCGTCACTTCACCCCGCGGCGAGACGGCCATCTCGCAGCACAGACAAAGTCGATCCAGATAGGGCTGCAATGAGCACAGACCATTGGACAATGCTTCCGGCAACATGGGAATGACCCGATCCGGGAAATAGACCGATGTCCCCCGTGCCCGTGCCTCTGAATCCAGATCCGTGTCGTGGTGTACGTAGTGGCCGACATCGGCGATCGCGACGATCAAGCGCCAACCATCGCCGCAAGGCTCGCAATAGACCGCATCGTCAAAGTCCTTCGCATCGGCCCCGTCGATAGTCACCAACGGCAGATCGCGCAAATCCTCGCGGCCCCGCCGGGCCCCGGCGCTCACTTGGGTAGGCAACCCGGCTACCTGATCCATCACTTCGGGAGAGAATTCATGGGGCAGCCCGTGAGCGAGGATCGCCATGGTGGTTTGCGCTCCAGGGTCATCGAAACGGCCAACCACGCGGCTCACGTGTCCGATGGCGTCGGTTCTGCGTGTCGGGTGCTCGACGATCTCCACCCGTACCATGTCGCCGGCTTTCGAACCACCGGTCTGCCCCCGGGGGATCAGCACCTTTGTCCGTTCACGCCCGGTAACTGCCACGAAATCGATACCACGCTCGCGGGCCAACCGGCCGAAGACCTCCCGGGTAGCCCGTTGCAGTATTTCGACTACCCGGCCTTCCTGGCCGCGACTGGTCGGGCTAACCCGCACGGCAACGCGATCTCCGCCCCACAGGCATCCCATCTCCCGGGAGGGCAGAAATATGTCTTCGTCGCCGTTGTCGGGGGAGAGAAACCCGTAACCGTCGCGGTGAGCGTGAACCTGCCCGGTAACCAGGTCCAGGTGCTGGATCAGGCAATACTCCCTGACGCGGTTGCGAATGAGTTGCCCATCCCGGACCATTGCCTTGAGGCGATTTCCGAGCGCGGACTGGTGCGGGGTACTCCGGATCCCGAAGTGCCCCGCGAGCGAGACCAGCGTCAACGGCCGGCCGACCGATTCCATCTTGGCCGTGATGTCTTTGCGGGACGGTATCGGATGACGATAGCGCCCGCCTTTTGCATTTCGAGGGCTGGCGCTGAAATCACGCGACACGTTTATCCCCTGCCGCAATCGAAACGACGCTTACGGCGAAATCGGATGACATCGCTTGACGGCCAGAATCATCCATGAAACCAATGCCCGAAGAAAGATGCGTGAAGCGAGTTTGACACCCTTCGGCGCAGGCAGTACATTCGGGCGCCACTCTACCCCGGCCGAGGTGGCGGAATTGGTAGACGCGCTGGCTTCAGGTGCCAGTGGGGGTAACCCCGTGGAGGTTCAAGTCCTCTCCTCGGCACCAATTTTCCACTTGTTCCGGCAGTTTCTCCGCTCCCGCGGTCTCCGTCGCCACTGCGACCCGGCTTCACTGCATTTCGGCCAGTTGCCGGAGCAATTCCCCTCTTGGGCTGTCGGCGGGTACGAACCGCTGGACACGTTCGCCCGCAAAGACCTCGCCGGTGTAGACGTTACCCTGCGAATCCACCGCGATCATGTGCAGGCCGTAGAACTGACCGCCATTATCTGCCATCGTGCCCATCTCCGCGACGATCGTGCCGTCTTCCCGATTCAGAAACCAAATCCTGTTGTTGGTCAGATCGGAAATGTACAGGTAGCGTTGTTCGGGGTCGTGCGAGAACGCCACACCACCGGTGGAACCGCCGGCGCCGGTGCCCGGGGCGATGACAAGCTCTTGCAGAAACTCGCCGTCCGCGGTCGTCACGTGAATGCGGTTGGCATTGCGGTCGGCTGCGTAAACGAGGCCATCATTGGAGACGTTGAGCGTCAAGTGCCCGGCAAAATCCGGTGGCATGGGTCCATTGGGTACGTAGTCGTGATCGGCATCGTCTACGCTGATCTCATCCAGGGGCTTGCCGTAGGCGCCCCACCCCCGCTTGAACTCCAGGGTATCCAGATCGAAGACGAGCACCCGCCCGCCCAGATAGTTATCCGCGACGAAAATCTCGTTGGCGGATTCCACGATCCGAATTTCCTCCAGCCCGCCAACGATCATCGGCGTGGACGGCGGGTACTGCTCTCGAAATGCTACTTGCTCGGCCGCCTCTCTGGCTTCTTCATCCAGATCCAGATCCGGGGACGGCGACCCCGGCGGCGGTCCGAGGAAGTTGACCACCGGGCCCCGGCCACCCTGACCGGGAATACGCTGAATCGGGGCCGGGAGACCAACGCGGCCTCCGCCTTCGCGCTCCGGTGTGCGCTGGATTTCACCGACAACTTCCCCAGTACTCGGATCGTACTTGCGAACCGTATCCTGGCCGATATAGACGAACCCGTCATTGTCCACGTCCATGCCGTGGCCCTGGGGTGCATCGAAGAATCCGATGACATTGCCGCTCTTGTCGAAATGAATCATCGACGGCGGTCGAACGCAGCAGAGCGCGATCGTCGGCGTTGGTTCGGCGCGAAGCTCCAGTGACGTCAAGTCGTTGGGACGATTCAATACCCAGACGTCGTCATTGCTGTCCACGGCCAAGCCGGTAATTCCGCCGATCTTCCAGTTATTCGGCAGGGGTTTCGGCCACGTTGGATCAAAAACAAATTCGGGCGCCTCTTGAGCCCCGGCCATATGACTGGTGGCGAAAACCGCCATCGCGGCGCCCACGAGCAGCGCCCAACCGGTTCCAGGTTTCAGGTTGATATTCATGTCAATGCCTCCGTCGTGTGAATGGAATATTTGTCTCTGTCAGGAACCGCGCCGGCTTTTCGCGCCCGAAATGCTGGGCAAGAACCAGATAGATCGATGGACCCGCCCATACATCGACGCCTTTGGTCTTCTTAGGATAGGTATCGGTCAACCAAGCGGTAGCTGCGCCGATAAACTGTAGTCGTTCTCCGCTGCCTCCGCCTCGATTTGCCGTACGGACGTGCATATCATAATACTCCAGTCCGTACGTCGAAGCGTGCCGCCGTCTTGTGTCGGATTTCGTCGAGTGTCGCGCCCGGCATCACCTTGACTAGCATCAAGCGCTCATCCACAAAACGAAACTTGGCCAACTCGGTGACGATCACGCTCACCGCGCCGACGGCGGTCAATGGCAAGGAGCACTCCGGAACGACCTTGGGTGCGCCATCGCGGCTCGTATGCGTCATGGTCACGATCAGCTTCCTTACACCCGAGGCCAGGTCCATGGCGCCGCCCACGCCGAGCAGTGGCTTGCCCGGCACGGCCCAGTTGGCAAGGTTGCGCTGCTCATCCACCTGCAGCCCGCCCATGATCGCCACATCCACGTGCCCGCCGCGAATCATGGCAAATGAGCTGGTGCTGTCGAAATAGCTGCTGCCGGGCAATGCCGTGACGGGAATCTTGCCCGCGTTGACCGGATAGTCCATCGCCCCGCCCGATTCCGGTTCAGGTCCGACTCCAAGCATGCCGTTCTCGGTATGCATGACGATGCCGTGTTCGGGCGAGATAAGGTCGGCAACCAGCGTCGGGATACCAATCCCCAGGTTGACGACATCGCCAGGATTGAGTTCCTCCAGCGCCGCTCGCGCCATGTTCATTCGCGCCACGCTCACCTTCTTGAGGCTCCCGGCGACTGAGGCGGAGCTACCCAGTTCCTCGAGTGTCGTGTGCGCCTGCACCAGGTAGTCCACAAAACAACCGGGCGTGTGAATCCGGTTGGGATCGAGTTCCCCCACGGGCACGACCGTCTCCGCCTCCGCGAGAACGAGTTTGGCCGCTGTGGCCGCCGCCTGATTGAAGTTGTTCTCGGTCATGCGGTAGACGAGGTTGCCCGCCGTATCCGCCTGCCAGGCGCGTATCAAAGCCACGTCGGCCGTCAACGCCGGTTGAAAGACCTGTTCGATCCCGTTGATAACGCGCGTCTCCCGCCCCTCGGCGAGCGGAGTACCCGCCGACGCGGGCGTATAGAACCCGCCGATACCGGCGCCCCCGGCGCGTATGGCCTCCGCCATACTGCCCTGGGGCAATAGCTCCACTTCAATCTGTCCAGTCTGAACCGCTGCGACGGCCTCCGGGTTAGTCGTGAAATAGGAGCCGATCGCCTTCCCGATCTGGCCGTTGCGTAGCATCCGGCCGCCACCGAGTCCGGGTTCGCCGATGTTGTTGGCGATCATCGTGACGTCCTTGACGTCGGTTTCGGCGATGGCATTGAGCAAATGAATCGGCGTGCCGGTCATGCCGAATCCACCGACTACCAGAACGTCGCCGGATTTGACCTTCAGAGCAGCCTCTCTCGCGGAAATCAAAGGAACTGTTTTCATTTCTTACCTTGTGAACACGCCCGCCGTGCGCCGGCGCGCCAGTCTTGAATTATCGTTGGCCAGGCGTTTCTCAGATGCAGCCCAATGCCGCCGCAACTGGCGCGCGATATTCAGACCAACCATGTTCGCGACCGATAGTGACACATTCCCGGAACGTTTCCCTCATTTTCACGTTAGTTCCCGCATCGTGGCGAACCGGCAGAGTGGATGCCGCGGGCGAGAAGGCAGGCAATACCGTTACCCCCGCGACAGCGGAACCCAGTTGAAGGAACTCTCTTCGACCGTTCAATCCAAACTCTCCTGGCAACGGGAACCGGGGCAATCCTATCACCACTAGTCTGTGTCAACGTCAACTCGAACCGCGGGAGGCAGCGTTCCAGAATGAGCCGTCCGGTAGTCGCTTGAAGCTCGAGCGGGTGATGAATCCCTGCGACAGGCGCAGTGGGTCACTGACGACGGTTGTCACCGTAAACCACTCCTCGTCGTAAGCGGCGTGTCGCTCGAAATACTCGGTCATAACCGTTTCTTCGCCGAAGGGAACGCCATTCATGTGTCGATGTCTGCATCCCAATTAATTACAATCGCGAAAAGTTGGGACAGCTGTTGCAGGTCCCTAACCGATACAAGGCTTATCACACCACGGGAGCAGCAGAAAATCAGGATGCAAACGTCGACTGATTCTCTTCTGGAATCCCGAGACTACCTGGATGCCACTGCGCGCATTCTGCACAAGCACAAGGGACTGTGGTTCAACGGGGAAAGCTTTGTGGTCTCACGGCGGAGACACTAGAGCCGGCCAATGCTTGAAGTTTCGGCGAAAAACGCGACGACCGAACAGTGGACGACAGACCAACTCAAGGAGGCGGTGCTGGCATTTCTCGACGACTACTCAATCGAGGCGACGCCCCACGCGCTTGCCGAGCTCGACGGCTATCCGGATTTCCTGAAGCCGGGCACAACAGTCTACGTCGCCCACCCACCCAAATCATCGCTCGATACGGTCGTCGGCCTGGCGATAAGGCTGGAATCCATGGGCTATCGAACGATCCCGCATCTGGCTGTTCGGCGGATCGAAAGCCAGATCCAGCTCGGACGCACATTGA
The DNA here is from genome assembly GCA_965237785.1 of Candidatus Rariloculaceae bacterium. Classification (GTDB taxonomy): domain Bacteria; phylum Pseudomonadota; class Gammaproteobacteria; order Steroidobacterales; family Rariloculaceae; genus UBA6522. The sequence goes on along the minus strand of OZ250159.1, from coordinate 890,774 downwards.
CACGTCTTCGGGCCGCCGGAATCGAGCAGGTGCTGCTGATCGCAGGCGACCTGCCGCAACCGCTTGGGCCCTACCATCAAACGATGCAAGTGCTCGAGTCAGGCTTGTTGCCCATGCACGGTTTCAACACGATAGGCATTGCCGGACATCCAGAGGGCAGCCGCGCCGTGGGGCCGACCATGTTGCGCCAGGCGTTGCGGGAGAAAGCACAGTTTGCCGCCGACACCGGCCTGCGAATGTATGTCGTGACCCAGTTCGGCTTCAATTCCGGCGCGGTGATGACCTGGGAAAAGACCACGACGGGCGATGGTGTCAACCTGCCCATCCACGTCGGTATGGCCGGACTGGTCCCGATAAAGGAACTCTTGCGGTACGCTGTTCGGTGCGGTATCAGCTCATCCATGCGTATGCTGCTCGGCAGGACCAGCGCACTCTCAAAGCCCGCGACGCTGGCTTCAATCGACCAATTGATCCTCGCATTTGCAGGTCATCGACTTTCACACCCCGACACCAGGATGACGCGAGCCCACTTCTTCGCGTTCGGCGGCGCCGAGCGCACCGCTGGTTGGCTCAAGTCTGTCCGCGCGGGACAATTCGACATTTCACCTGACCACCGGATCGTGACGGAGGCAGAGTAGCCATTGCCAAACTCAAGAGGAATCGACCGAACATGTATAAAGCGACTGCCGACGTAAAGCTGCCGACCACCATCATTGGGTCGCTTCCCCGACCCGGTTGGTTCTCGGAAAACCTGGGTACACGCTCGTTTCTGCGCGCCATGATGAACGCGCGGTTCCGCGAGCAATACACCGACACGGTCGCCGTGCACCTGCGCGATCAGGAAGTCGCAGGGTTGGATATCTGCACCGATGGCGACGCCCACTACGACGAGGAAGTGGGAGGACAGAGCTGGACCAGTTATCCCCTGTTTCACATGGACGGATTGGAGAGAGCCAATCCGCAACCGACGGTCATGCGCACCGGCGGCGTGGCATTTCCCATGGGCCACATACTTCACGACTACCTGGAAGCCCGGATCATGCCCCGGGTGATCGGGCCCATCGGCCGTGGGGACCTGCAGTACACGGCCATGTGGAAGACCGCTCAACGGCTGACGACCAGACCGATCAAGTTCGGCACGGTGACTCCGGACATCCTCGCCTCGGCGGTGGATGACCGCTATTACAAGGACCCCTTTGAGCGAATCATGGCCCTGAGCGAGGCGCTCAACGAGGAACTCAACGAGCTTGCCGATGCAGGGTGCGCCGCCATCCAGATCGAGGAACCCTCGATTCACATGATTCCGGTGCGGGGGAAGGTGTTCGGCAAGCACGACATGGACGACATGGCCGGGGTCTTCGACAACACCGTCAAGGGATTACGCGCGAAGACCGAGGTCTGGTGTCATACGTGCTGGGGCAATCCGTCCCAACAGCGCATGTTCAGCGAGGTTCAGAGCTACGAGCCCGCGCTTGAGATTTACAACGAGGTCGACGCCGACGTGATCACGTTTGAGTCTACAAGCTCCGGGATGGCGGAAATCCCGGTCATCGGCCGGACTATCACCGAGAAAAAGATTGCCATCGGCATGATTGACCACCATTCGCTCCAGATCGAGCGCCCGGAGGAAATCGCAGCGAGGATTCGCGAGACACTGAAGCACATGCCGGCCGAACGATTGGTTCTGTGCTCGGACTGCGGCATGGGGCGTGAGGGCATGAGCCGTCGGCACGCCCGCTACAAGATGATCTCCCTGGTGCAGGGCGCGAATATCGTGAAACGAGAACTGGGACTTCCCGAAGCCCATTGCCTCGCCGCCGACGGACGGTACTCGCTCGTGCCAACAGACTGAAGTTAGCCGCCAGGAATGGGGGGAAAGTTCATGGGACGCCTGAAATTCTTTCAGATTCTGCTACTCAGTCGGGCCGTATACGCGCCCGGCAGCTACGCGCAAGTTGACTACGCCCCGCTCCTGCGTGCCGTCATGCGAGCCGACATTTGGCACCAGGGATTCTCGAAGAAAAGCTCCACGCTGCTGATCTGGGCAAAATGGCAACCCCGACCTGCCGACCATGTACGACCGTGGCGAATTGCCGGTTAATCTGGCAGGCGAATTCTGACCATAGAGCGGCTCTAAAATTAAATGATTGCCTCAGCCTCGACGGCAACCCCGCCGTCGGGGCCTTCCGCCCAGAGCGCAACCCGCTCGTCCTCCGGCTTGGCAAGTACTCGGAAGGGTGTGCCGCAAAACAGCGGCGCCCGAAACCGAAAGTCGAAGGTATCCGCCGGGCGACCTTCGCGGCGCAGGAACTCCATCAACAGAATGGCCAATAGCGGCCCATGAACCAGTAACCCCGGATAGCGCTCCTCGTCTGTCACATAGGTATGGTCGTAGTGAATGCGGTGGCTGTTGAAGGTCAAGGCCGAAAAGCGGAACAACAACACTGGGTCCGGGTCTACAATGCGCGCCTCGGTACCCGCCGGCGGCTCGGCCCATTCGACGGCGGACACGGCCGCCGCCGGTCGCGGTCCGTGCCCCCGGTAAACGATGTCCCGCACTTCCTCAACGCATAACCGCCCGTGTTGCGTGAACCGGTGGCGAACGCGGACAAAAACCAACGGCCCACTACGGCCTCGCTTGGCTTCGACGGACACGATCTCGCTGTGGCGCTGCGCCGGATGACCCAGCAGCAACGGTGACGGGAAGCGGAATTGCCCTCCCGCAAACATCCGCCGAGGCAGATCTACCGGGGGTAGAAAACCACCCCGCCGGGCGTGCCCGTCCCTGCCGAGTTCCCGGCGGGGCGCCCCCGGCAGGAAATAGAGCCAGTGCCATAGCTGCGGCAGATGCGAATTTTCCGAGAGCGTCGTATCGGTATCGTCGAGGGTCGCCAACATCCGCATGGCCGGCCCCGGTGTAATCAGATCCTCTCGGACTTCAGTTCTTCCGACCCAGGACGAGAGTTCAGGCTTTTCCGCTGGCATGACTCGGCAACCTCCTGATATGCAATCGCACACATGCCATCCCATGCCGGCAATACATGTTGACGGGATTGTCGCCGTTTCCCGATCGGGTGATCGCCGCGAAACCCAGCGCACTGTTGACAGCATAGTCGACGGCGATGGCCCCGTCAGATCGAGTTCCTGAATCCGAAAGCATCGAGACTGCAGACGGCGGTTTTCGCGCCAACGGGCAGCTCACACTCAAGGGGGTGACCCAGCCGGTGATCATGGATTTCACGTTCGAGGATGCCGGAAGTCCGGAGCAGGCACATTTTTCGGGGATCTTCGAGTTGCAGCGGCTTCAGTTCGGCGTGGGCGAAGGGTTCTGGAGCGATACCAGTTGGACGAGCAACGAAGTGACCGTGCGCGTCGAGCTTGACCTTGAGCATTAGCCGCGCGGACTACGTCAGCCGGAAATACAGATAGATCGGGGAAATCACGGCCAGGATCGTCGTTCCGGCAACGTTCCAGCGCCGAATCCATTTCGCGGGTTGCTGATCGGGCGGAATGTCGTCCGAGAACATGATGCGGTGATTCATGAACGCGACTATCGGGCCCGTCAGGAAACCCATGGCCGTAATGAAATCGATGAAGGCCCCAAAGCCCCGGGGCAGCACACGTACAGGATGAAGCCTGTGGTGACAATTTGAAACCAAGGAAATCCTCGATAGAGGCGCTCCTCCGAAGGCGCGCCTGCGCCTCTTGACAATATTGCCACCACATTTGCGTACACGCAGGGAAAACCATCGACGACGGCCAATACGGTCGACAGCATGACGGTCACCGCTGCGATACCCACCACCAGTTCCGTCCACTGGCCGATCGCCTCGGTAAAGATCCCGACAAACTGGGCGGCGAACGCGGCCGATGAATCGGCCAGTTCGGTTTCCCGACCCAACAGCACAATCGTACCCATGATCAGGAAACAGAATGCCAGCACCAGGCTCATTAGGTAGCCGACGTGAAAATCCAATCGGGCAGCGCGTGGGGTTACCGCCTTGCCCGATGCCCTACCGCGTGCAATCACCCAGGCGGAGAGAAAGATCGATCCACCCAAGCCGATCGGCATCCAGCCGGCCACGGACACGGAGAAGAACAGGTTCGCCTCGTTGAATTCGAACGGTGCGGCAAGGGATTGCCCCGGGCTGATTCCAGCGATGGCCGCCGCGGTGGCAAGAACGGTCAGGACCGCGAACAATGCCACGAATACCCGCGTAATGTTTTCCAGGGCCCTGTAGCGGCCGACACGTAGCACGACGGTTGCGACCAACACGGTTGCTACGGTGGCGATGATCGGATTCACCTGCACTCCCAGCAGGTTCATGCCCAGTCCAACCGTCACCAGGGTCACTGCGGGAACCACGCCGACTCCCTCGATGAACGTCGCCAACAGTATGAGCGAAAGCACCCACCGCAAGGCGTTGACGGCATAGCTTAAACCATGTCCACGAGGGACCCGTCGGCCCCACCGGCTCGCTGGCCTACGCTGGAATTCGATCTGCTATTATGCTGGGTATTGTCAATCTTGCAGCCGTAGCGATTGGGCGCGACAGGCAATGCTTCAGAAAACCTGTCACGACACCAATTGGGAGCTCGAGCGAGTTTTCGGAAACCGATTGTACAAACCGGGGCGACTCATCAGGAGCATCCATGAGGAAAATCATCACCATCTGTATTGGCACGGGGGCATTGGCGGTTGGCTCCATTGGCTGGACTCATCATTCGGCCTTAATGTTCGATTCCGAAAAGGAAATCACGATCGAAGGCATCGTCAAGGAATTCAATCCTCGTGCCGGATTCGCGATCCAATGAGCGTACGCAGCAACCAGGGCCGACCGGATGAGTCAACCACGAGTGACGCGCCTCCAGGGCTGGAGCACCCGTACGTGGTGGTGTCGGTCCAGCGGTCGAAGACGCCGGCCGGGGCGGAAGGGACCGGCTGGCATTGTTACGAAATCGCGCAGGGCGAAAATACGATCCGCGGCTATCGTCAAGGAAGCCACGAAGCCGTGATGGAAGCGGTGTCCGAAATCGCGGTGCGCCTGAACGAGCGCCGCGCCGGGAAGCGCGGGCGTGTCAAGCTCACGGCACCCCAGAAAAAAAAGCACTAGAAGCCTGTCAAGCTCAGCGCCGACGGTTACCTGGTCAAGTAACCCTATGCCTTGATCCGCTCGGAACGGCCGCCTGCCGCTCGTCGAGCATCAACTGTTCCTCCAACGTCGGCTCGGCACCTTCCTCCAATTCGTCCCATGTCGGAGATTCACCGTCAGGCTGGTCTTCTTCCGGTGGAACTTCGAACTGGGGTCGATCCGGAGCGTTTTCGGGAACGACCGGCAGATCCGGCAACAGCCGGCCGCGATCCGGAGCGGGGAAGTAGTCGGTGATCCGGAAATACTGCGTCGGGTCCCTGAGCAGGTATCGATTGGTCACGTCGTCCATGAACAGCAACAGTCCTATGGTGATGACCATACCCCCCAGAGCCGCAAGCAAGAGACGGGGAATCATGCCGGCATTGTAACGCTCGACCGAAACTCGCACCAACGCGCACACGGGCGACAACTCTCGCGACCGGGGAAACCACCAGCCTAACCGGTATCCGAGGCTTCCCGCGGCCGCAGAACCGGGAATTTCACCACCATATCCGGCGCCACTCGATCCAGGTCGAGATCCGGGTTGTACTGGCGAACCAGCCAGACCGGCACCTGGAAATCGCCCAGGGCAAGTTCCCAAAGCGACTCACCAAGTCTGACGACATGATCCTCAACGCCGGTAACCAGGTATGCCTGGAAGAACGCTTCCTGAGTCTGCTGCTGGTAGGTGATACGCCTGGCCTCAAATACCCCAGGTTGCACCTGGGAAAAATCCAACGTCAGCCGCCTGCCGATGACCACCGGCTCGCGAAACGGCATGCCGTTGATGTCCCGAAGCCGCTGGGTGCGTATCTCCAACCAGTCGGCGTAGTGTCCCAGTGTCTCCAGCGCCTGAACTTCGATGGTCCGGTCATCGCGCACGAGATAGTCGCTGGGGTCGCCCGCCATCTCTGCCTGCGCGCTGGCCAGCACATTGACATCGCCAGCCTCCGCAACAACGACCTCGTCCGGATCAAGCGCCGGTTCCGCCACGGCATCCTCAGCCGCCGGCACCATGGCGACCGCCACGCGCGGTTCTTCGACGGCGGAATCGTCGGTTGTGAGCTCGTCGGCCTCCACCGGGGCCGGCGCCGCCGGCTGCCGAACCGCGGCGACCTGCGACGCATCGGGTCCCACGGGAGCAGCCACCTGCGCCACAACGGGTTCCTCTGCTGCAACAACCTCGGCCGTTGCCGGTGCTGCGGCGGCCGGTTCAGGTTCTGTTGTTTGAACCGATTCCTCCGCCGCCGATGCCGTGATGTTCAGTTGCTGCCCGACGTAAATGCGATTTGCATTCGCGATCGAATTCCTTGCCAACAACGCTTGGGGACTGACGCCGAACATCCGTGCGATGCGATCGACGCTGTCTCCGGCGCGAACCACGTATGTCGAGGTCTCCCCGACGGCCAAGCCGTCGCGCTGGGCCAACGTGACCGGCCTCGTGCCGTCGTTGCCTGGAAGTCTTAACACCTGGCCTTCACGAATGAAGTTACGGCTACGCAGGTTGTTGAGTTGAACCAAGGCAGTCTGACTGACGCGGTAGCGCGACGCGATCCCCGAAATGGTATCCCCACGCTGCACCCGATGCAGGATATCCGGGCGCTGTTCGGTGTAGCGCTGCGCCGCCGGCACCGACGCCATCAGTTCGCGTGGATTGGTGACCTGTTGAGCCGGCAGCCGTAGCCGAAATCCCTTGGGGACGAATTTTTCCTCGCTCCACACGGCTGCTGTCAACGCCGGGTTCCAGTTGCGAAGTTCCTCGTGGCTGATATCGAAAGCAGCCGTGAGCGTCGATACCGTGAGGAAGTCAGGCACGTTGATCACCGAAGTTTGCGCCTCCGGATCGGGGGTCAGCGGTCCAAAAAATTTCGCGGCGTTGGCATCCACATCCACGGCGGCCAGGAAAGCCACGTAGAAATTCCGCGACGCGAACCCAAAGGCCCGCCCGTTGTATTCGCGTAAAATGACCTCGATTCGATCGGTGCCCACGCTGCGTACGGCATTGCGCATTCCCGCCTGGCCGTGGTTGTAGGCGGTGATGGCAACCGCCCAATTCCGCAGCACCTCGTAATTATCCCGTAGCAGCCGCGCCGCGGCCACAGTGGAAAAAAACGGATCCCGGCGATCGTCGACGATGTGATCGATGCGCATGTAGCGCAGGCCCGTTGATCGGGTGAACTGCCACATGCCCGCCGCGCCCACCCTGGAGTAGGCCGTGGGTTCGAAAGAGGACTCCACATGTGGAAGCGCCACCAACTCGGCGGGGACACCCTCCTCGCGGAGCACCTCGCGGATATAGGGCTTCCAGCGATCGGCGCGAATCAGTCCGGCACGAAAACGGTTTGCCTGGCCCAGCTGAAACCGCAGTCTGTCGACAGCCGAAGCAAGCGTCCGGTTGCCGACATCATCGGGCCACAATGACAAGACCTGCCGTTGCTCCTCGGTCAGGTTGTCGCGCTTGCCCGTGGCAAGCACGCGGAGGGTTTCGCGAATGTCCTCGAACGCAGTCCGGATCTGGCTGCCGCGGCTGCGCTGGCTCGTGCCTTCCTCAAACCGCAGCGTCCGATAGACCACGTCAAGATTGCGGTCGTCATGGATGAAGCCGGCGCCGGTGTCGATTTCCGTATAGACCCGCGTCCAAAAGCGAATATCGGGTTCGATCTCCGCTGGACGCGGCAACTGCTGGGCCAATACGCTACCCGCCAGCAAGGCGAGAACAGGTGCCAGTATCAGGCCCGCGATCCGGGCGGAGAGGTCCGTTCCCGAGTGGGCAATACGAAAGGTTTTCATCGCGATTAAAACTCCGGGAAGGCGAATTGATTACAACAAAGTTTCAAATTCGTATCCATACCAGTGGATCCGCGGAACGCCGTAACCGGTTATTTCAACCACCGGGCCACCCGAAGGAAACCCAGCGCGGTGATCGGCATGATAACCGCGTACAGCAGCGACGTGATGGCCAGAGTCGGATCGTCCAGCAACGTCAGCGTCACCAGCAGCGCCAGAGAAATATTCTGTACGCCGACCTCGTAGACCAGGGTAATCTGCTGGGCGACGGGCAGCCCCGAAAATCGCGCCAGCGCATATCCCATGGCCATGGCAAGAAGATTCAAGGCCAGGACCAGCAGACCTGCCTGGACAAAGTTGTCGAGCACTTCCTGCCAACTCGAGGCCGCGGCGGCCGCGATGAGAACAATCAGCACGTACAGCGTGACTTTGCGCAGGCCTTCGACCAACCGCACCGCCAGTTCCGGGCGAACGGCCCTGAAGAGCATGCCGCAGGCGATGGGAATCACCGTGATGGTGGCCAACTGCCGGATCATGTCGCCCGCGGGCACATCCGGCGCGGCGCCCTGGTCCAGGAAATAGCTCAGCGACAGGTAGGCGAACAGCGGGATCGTGAAAATGGTCACCGCGCTTTCGATAATGGTCAGCGTCACTGAGAGGGCCACATCGGCCCGGGCTGCAAACGTATACGCATTCGAGGTCACGCCTCCGGGACAGGCTGCAAGCAGGATCGCCCCGGCGGCCACCGCGGGATTCGGCGCCAGCAGCGTGGCTAGCGCGAACGCCAGCAGCGGCAGGCATACGAGTTGGCCGATGAGCCCGACGGTCACGGCGCGGGGGTAAACGACGACACGCCTCAAGTCCTCCACGGTAAGCGACAGGCCCATCCCAAGCATGACCGTAATCAGCGCGACGGGCACCGCCACGGTATAGAGAAAATCCAGCAAACTCATGCACCCAACCCCTTACCGCGCGGCAAACGGATGGCGGCGAATGATCACGGCCTCCCGCCCGGGCCCCGTTGAAACGATGTCCACCGGTATCCCGGCCAACGCCTCTATCCGCCGAAGAAAATCTTTCGCCGCCCCTGGCAGGTCGGCGAAAGCGGTCTTGCCCGATGTGGGCTGACGCCACCCCGGCATGCATTCGTAGACCGGTTCGCACTCCCCGTAACGGTTCATCGCCAGCGGTGGATGTTCCAGCAGCTTGCCGTCAAGGCGATAGCCGGTGCAGATCTTGACCTCGTCCAGTCCATCGAGCACGTCGAGTTTGGTTACGCACAACGCTGTGAGGGAATTGGTGAACACGGCCCGGCGCAAGGCCACCGCGTCAAACCACCCACAGCGCCTCGACCGCCCCGTCGTCGCGCCGAACTCGGCGCCCACACTCGCCAGGTGACGGCCCATATCGTCGAACAACTCCGTCGGGAACGGCCCCGCGCCGACCCGAGTCGTGTAGGCCTTGACGATCCCCAGCACGCAGTCGATCGGAGCCGGGCCCATGCCCGTGCCCGTGGACGCACCGCCGACAGTGGTATTCGATGAGGTGACGAACGGATACGTTCCCAAATCGATATCCAACATCGCACCCTGAGCGCCCTCGAAGAGAATGCTGCGCTCCCGCTGCTGCATCTCCTCAAGCAGTTTGGGCACATCGGCGATGAGCGGTTGCACGCGTTCGGAGAGCACGAGAAGTTCGTGCAGTTCCCGATCCAGGGACACAGGCTCCACACCGTAGTACCGTTGCAGCAGGAAATTGTGCAGATCGAGCAGTTCCGCCAGCCGGTCACGTAGCCGTTCCGGCATGAAAAGGTCCGCGAGTCGCAATGCCCTCCGTGCGGCCTTGTCTTCGTACGCGGGACCAATACCCCGCCCCGTGGTACCGATGGCATCGGTACCGCGGGCTTTCTCGCGAGCAAGGTCCAACGCCCGATGGGAGGACAGAATCAGCGGACAGGCGGGAGAAAGCTTGAGACGATCATCCACCGGAACGCCCTTGCGCGCCAGCCGGTCCATCTCGTCCACCAGCGCCCCCAGGGACAGGACCACGCCGTTGCCGATCAAACAGACCACTCCGGATCGCAGGATGCCGGACGGAATCAGATGCAGAACGGTCCGTTCGCCGTCGATGACCAGCGTATGTCCCGCGTTGTGCCCGCCCTGAAATCGCACCACGGCATGGGCGCGTTCGGCCAACAGGTCTACGATCGCGCCCTTGCCTTCATCGCCCCATTGCGTGCCGATTGCAACGACGTTGCGGCCCACCGCCTATCCCCTGACGAAGTAGAGCAACATGAGCCCGGTGACGACGACGGCAAGCCCGAAGTTTCGCAGGTGACGATCCTCCCAGCCGGCGATCGCTGCGATTCCACGCCGCCAGGCCTGCGGCGCGGCGAAAGGGAAAAGACCCTCGATGATCAGGAAAAAAGCGATGCCGGTGAAAAGGTCGGACCAGGCCAAAATTCAAAATCAGCGCGCAGCGCCCGTTTGCTCCTGGAGAAACCGGAAGAATTCGCTGTCGGGGCTCAGCACCAATATGTCCTGCTCGCGTCCAATCGATTTCCGATACGCCGACATGCTGCGATAGAAGGAATAGAAGTCCGGGTTCTGATTGTATGCGTTCGCGTAGGTCGCCGCTGCCCTTGCATCGCCCTCCCCGCGAATACGCTCGGCGTCGCGGTAGGCCTCCGCAAGGATCACCGTGCTCTGCCGGTCGGCATCGGCGCGAATTCGCTCGGATTCCTCGGCGCCCTCCGCCCGAAGCTGTGCCGCCACGCGGGCTCGCTCCTGCTGCATGCGCGCATATACCGAGCCGCTGACCTCGTCCGACAGTTCTATGCGCATCACGCGCACGTCAACCACTTCCAGGCCCAATTCCGGCGCCTGTTGCTCCGCCTGAACCAGCATCTGCTCCATCAACTCCGAGCGCTCGGCCGCCACCACTTCCTGGACCGTGCGCTGCGAGAATTCCGCCTTGATCCCCTCCCGAATGATGGCCGAGAGGCGTTCGGAGGCAAACGTTTCGTCACCCCGCGCGCTGCGATAGTACTGCGCCGGGTCGGCAATTCGCCACGTGATGAAGTAATCGACGATGAGATTCTTTTTTTCGCCGGTCAAAAAACGCTCCTGAGATTCTTCGTAAGTCAGGATTCGATCGGGAAACCGCTGGATATTGTTGACAAAGGGAATCTTGAAGTGGATTCCAGGCTGGTAGTCCGACTTGGTGATTTCGCCGAAACGAAACTTGATGACATGTTCCCGCTCATCCACGGTGAATACGGTCATCCATACGGCGATGGCGGCAACGACTCCGGCCGCGAAGACTGCATTGATTCTTGGACTCATATCGATCGCTCCGCCCTAACGGCTGTCACGCACGCGGGCACTTGAATTCAAACCGACGGATGGGTTGTTGTTCGGGTTAAGCACATTCGGCGCACCCTCGGAACGCCGCTCCACCAGGCGGTCCAATGGCAGATAGAGCAGATTGTTCCCGCCTTCGGAGTCCACAAGGACCTTGGTGGAATTGGCCAGCACCTCCTCAAGCGTCTCGATATACATCCGCTGGCGAGTGACCTGCGGCGCCTTCTCGTATTCCAGGAGAATCTGCACGAACCGGTCCGCCTCGCCTTCGGCATCGGCCGTCACCCGTGCCCGATAACCCTCGGCGTCCTGCAACTCACGCGCGGCGGCGCCGCGCGCCCTCGGCAGAATATCGTTGGAGTACGATTGCGCCTCCAGACTCATTCGTTCGCGGTCTTCCCGAGCGCGGATCGCGTCCTGCACGCTCGCCTCCACATCGGGCGGGAAGTTGGCATCCTGAAGGTTGACTTCATACACCGTGATGCCGGTTCCGTAGGTATCCAGCGTCGATTGAATCAGGGTCTGCGTATCTGCTGCGACTTCGGCGCGACCATCCGTGAGGATGAAATCCAGGAGGTTCTTGCCGACGACCTCCCGGATGGCGCTGCTGGTGACATCCTGCAAGGTTACCTCGGGTTCGCGGAGATTGAACAGAAAGGCTTCCGGATCCGTGCGCCGATATTGAATCACCAGTTCCACGACCACGATGTTCTCGTCTTCGGTCAGCATGCTGCCGCGGTAGCCATAGCGCTCGGTGACGTTGGTATTGATCAGTTCATAGGTGTCCACCAGCGGAATTCGCCAGCGCAACCCGGGCTGAGCGATCGCGTGAAACTCGCCGAACCTCAAAACCACACCGCGCTCGGCGTCGTCGACCATGTACAGGCCCCAAAGGGCCCAGCCGGCGACGGCGACTCCAAGCACCGCGGACGCCATGCCCCTGCCCGCGGGCGAATTGCCGCCGCGCCCATTACCGCGTCCGCCTCGCCCGCGTCCGCCAAACAGGCCGGACAACTTGCGCTGCAAATCCCGAACCACCGCGTCGAGGTCACCAGGTCCCTGGTCACGGTCGTTCTGCCAAGGATTCCTCTTGTCGTCGTTATTCCAACTCATAACTTACACCCGCTGAAATTTCTCACCGGAAAATCCCTCTCGATTGCACAATTCCCGCCACCGTTTTGAGGTAAGCGAAATATCCAACGTCCAGCCGCCCGCTTCGCGAAGCCGCTCTCCGCGCACCGCCCGAAGTTCAAAGAGTCTGGCGCGTAGCCGGCTGTCGCCAGGTCCCAGTACAAGCCGTCCAGCGACCGGTTCACCGACGGCGCGGACCCGGATCAATTCGCCAAGCGCCTCGACACCGCTTCCCGTGGCCGCGGAAACCCAAACCGATCGTCCCGCGCCGGCCGAACCATTGAATTCCTGTACGGGCGGAGTCGCCAGCCGATCGATCTTATTGTACACCTGAATGCACGGAACTTCGGCTACACCGATATTTGCAAGCACGGCTTCCACCTGGCGCCTGCGGTCCGCATGATGCGGGTCGCTGGCGTCCATGACATGCACCAGCAGATCCGCCTCCCGGGTTTCAATCAGGGTCGCTCGAAATGCCGCGATCAACTCGTGGGGCAGATCGCGCACGAACCCCACGGTATCAACCAGCAGGACCTCGTCAAGCTCGCCGGGCGAAAGCCGCCTGATCGTCGGGTCCAATGTCGCGAACAGCGCGTTGCGCGCCCTGACCCGGGCGCCGCACAGGGCGTTGAACAACGAGGTTTTTCCGGCGTTCGTGTAGCCCACCAGGGCGGCGGTGGGCACCCCGGCCCGACGACGTCCGCGGCGGCCGAGATTGCGTTGCCGGTCCACCCGGTCCAGGCGCCCCTTCAAGTACCTGATGCGTCGGCCGAGCAAGCGCCGGTCGGTTTCAAGCTGCGTTTCGCCCGGCCCCCGCAGTCCGATGCCGCCCTTCTGGCGTTCCAGGTGGGTCCAGCCTCGGATCAGCCGCGTGGACAAGTGCTCCAACTGAGCCAGTTCCACCTGGATCTTGCCTTCATGGGTGGCCGCGCGCTGGGCGAATATATCGAGTATCAGGCCGTTTCGATCCAGCACGCGGGCCTCCAGCACACGTTCCAGATTGCGCTCCTGACTGGCGGACAGCGGTTGGTTCACGAGTACCAGGCTGGCGCCGGTTGAGGTGACCTGCTCGGCCAGTTCCTCCGCCTTGCCGGATCCGACGAACAGTCGGGGGGTCGGAAACCGGCGCCGCGCATACACTTCAGAGGCGATCTCGGCGCCCGCGGACAGGGCCAACGCGCGAAATTCCTGAATTTCGTCCTCGGAACATGCACGGTTGAGGCCGATGTGCAGCAAGACAGAACGTTCGCCGCTCCTAGCCTGCATATCTCACCATCTTCGATAGCCGGGGTGCTGCATCGCCCGGCCCGCTGGGGCATTCAGTCATCCTGCTCCGCTTCGATTGACGGCACGCGCACCATGCGCCCTGGAACAACCGTGGAAATCGCGTGCTTGTAGATCATCTGACTCACGCTATTGCGGAGCAAAACGACAAACTGGTCGAAGGAATCGATGTGACCCTGCAACTTGATCCCGTTCACCAAATAGATGGAAACCGGCACCTTCTCCTTGCGTAAGGTGTTCAAGAACGGGTCCTGAAGCGATTGTCCCTTGGCCATGCAATTATCCTTGTTCTCGTCGAATAGATTGAAGTCAGAGTCAGGACCGAAACCGATGCCGCGCCAGCGGACGCTGATGTCGACGTCCGCTGCTCAAAAACCCTATTGATCCCACAGCATGGAAATAGTAGCACAGGCACCGGATTTCAACCCCGATGTTTGCAGCATATGGATATTGCCGGCTACGCGGCCGAGGTGACGGTCCGCCCATCGCATAACGGCTTACGATAGGGGTATCGGTCAGGCCCTTGAACCGACGGCGGCACGGAGGATATTCGCCAATGCGGCGCGCGCAGTATCCGCGTCCGTCGGCAACCGCTGAGTCGCCGCGTCCGAACGCAACCAGGTAAGCTGCCGCTTGGCTAGCTGGCGCGTCGCCGCAATGGCCTTGAGGCGGGTTTCGTCCCAGCCGCATCCGCTTTCCAAATGGGCCCAGATCTGCCGGTAACCGATGGAGCGCAGGGCCGGCATCGTCGGATCGAGATCGCCTCTGCCCCTGAGCGCCTCGACTTCCTCGACAAACCCGGCTGCAACCATCGCATCGAAACGACTTTCGATTCGCCGTGCCAGTCCGTCGCGATCCTCCGGAATCAACGCCACGGCATGAACGGGTACCCCTGTGTGGGCCGCATCACGACGTTGCAACGCCGAAAGCGGCACCCCGGTTAATTCGTAAACTTCCAGCGCCCGCTGAATCCGCTGCCGGTCCGTCGGCGAGATCCGGCGGGCGACGAGCGGGTCGACCTTTTCAAGGCGCGCGTACAGGGACGCCCAGCCTGAAATCCCGGCCTCGCGGTCCAACCGCCGGCGAACGTCCGGGTCGGCCCGCGGCAACTCCGCAAGGCCTTCGCGCAACGCCCGCAAATACAATAGCGTTCCGCCCACGACGAGGGGCAGCCGCCCACGAGCGGTAATCTCCGCCAGCGCGTCCCGCGCATCAGCCGCGAACCGGCCCGCCGAGTAACTTTCCGTGGGCGACAGAATGTCGATCAGATGGTGTGGCACCTCGGCCCGAGTGGCACGGGATGGCTTTGCCGTACCGATGTCCATGCCCCGGTACACCATGGCCGAGTCCATGCTGATGACCTCCAGAGGAAACTCTTCAGCGAGCGCCAGCGCCAGGTCTGTTTTTCCGCAGGCCGTGGGGCCGGTGATGCAGACGCAAGTCAGAGGCTTGTCGTTCACTCGCGTGGCGCCGTCACTGACCGCGAAGGAACAACCGGTCCAACTCGGTGACGGATATATGCGTCCACGTCGGGCGGCCATGGTTGCACCGGTCGGCGCGCTCGGTGGCCTCCATCTCCCGTAGCAACGCGTTCATTTCCTCCAATTCCAGTTGGCGGTTGGCGCGCACCGCGTTGTGACACGCCATGGTGGCCAGTATTTCGTCGATGGCCGCCTCGACGCGGTGGCCGCCCGCATCGTTCGACAGATCCGCGAGAACATCCCTGAACAATCGCTCCACCTCCGCCCCCTCGAGCAAAAGCGGCACCGCCTCGATTCGCACTTCGCCCAAACCGCGCCGTGTCACCGTGAACCCCAACCGTGCCAATTCGTCCTGCGCGTTTTCCACAACCCGTGCCTCACTCTCGGCGACCTTCAGTGACGCCGGTACAAGCAACGGCTGCGATCTGAGCCCGGTGGCCTTGAGCTGTTGTTTTAGGCGCTCATAGGTAATTCGCTCGTGGGCAGCGTGCATGTCGACCACGATGAGTCCGTCGGCGTTCTGCGCGAGAATGTAGATGCCAAGCAACTGCGCCAACGCGAATCCCAGGGGCGGCGTATCAACCGCAGCCGGCGGAGTACGGGGAGGCGCGTGCAGGATGTCGTAAAGCCGTGCCCCATCACGAATGTCGATGCGCCGCGTTCCAAGCTGTAGACCGTGCTGCCCGGCGCGGCCGAACGACGATGCCGAGCGATGTGCCCGCTCCAGGTGCGATCCGGTGAGGCGTGCCGGTGGTAGAGCGGAATCCCGCTCGCCGGAGTCCAGGCGGCTCGCAAGCGCGGCCTCAACTGTGTGGTGGACAAAACCGTGCACGCGCCGAGAGTCCCGAAAACGAATTTCCAGCTTGGATGGATGTGCATTCACGTCCACGCGGCGCGGGTCGAGCCGAAGAAAGATCACGTAGGCGGGCTGCCGGCCATGAAAAAGCACGTCTTCGAAACCCAGCCTGACGGCGTGCCGGAACACCTTGTCGCGGACGAAGCGCCCGTTGACGAACGTGTATTGCATGTCGGCCTGACTGCGCGAAAACGTTGGCTCCGCCAGCCATCCCAGCAATTGCATGTCGTCAACCTCGCGTTCGAAGTACCGCGCGTGCTCCACAAAAGCGTCTCCGCATACCCGAGCCAAACGGGCCTCCCGTCCTTCGCGATCCGCTGCCGGGGGAAGAAACAGGATGGTACGATCGTTGTGCCGCAGGCGCCACTCGACATCGAACCGGGTCAGCGCGAGATTGCGCAGAACCGTATCCACGTGGGAGAACTCCGTGCGCTCGGTCTTGAGGAACTTGCGCCGAGCCGGCGTATTGAAGAATAGATCGCGAACTTCCACCGTGGTTCCGGGCGGGTGGGCGGCGGGACGCGGAGCACTGACGACTCCGCCATCGCAGTCGGTGCTCCAGCCCGATTCGGCTCCCTCTACGCGGGAAGTCAAGCGCAATTGGGCTACCGAGGCGATACTGGGCAAGGCCTCGCCGCGAAACCCCAGGGTGTTGACGTTCTCCAACTCGTCCAGACTGGAAATCTTGCTGGTGGCGTGGCGTGACAGCGCCAGGGCAAGTTCGTCCTTCGGGATGCCGATGCCGTCGTCACGGATACGGATGAGACGGGTTCCCCCGGCCTGGACTTCCAGCCCGATGCTTTTCGCACCGGCATCCAGACTGTTCTCGAGCAGTTCCTTGACCGCGGAAGCGGGGCGCTCGACGATCTCCCCGGCGGCAATCTGATCGATGAGTTCCGATGGCAGTATGCGAATGGACATCAGGCAATTTTAGCAGCCGGCCGGTTGCCGCGGCGACGCGAAGCCTGTGCACAATGGTGAGATTTGCGCTCCAGGCTCATTCACAGCCCGGCGCAATACTTGCGTCAGCTAACCGGTATGGTGAGTATCTGACCGATGCGGATCTTATCGCCCGATAGCCGATTGGAGCGTTTCAGGGCGGTGAGACTGACATTGTATTGCTGGGCGATCTCCGACAGCGTTTCGCCGCGGGCGATCACGTGCTGCACGGCGCTGTCGCGATACGGTGGTGGATTGGACGCAATGTAGCTCCCCGGAGGCGGATTGTCCCGGAAGTAGTCCACGATTCCATCGTGAATCGCCCGAGCCATCGCCCGCTGATAGGACGGAGACTTCAGCGCGGACTCTTCCCCCGGATTGGTGATGTACGCCGTCTCGATGAGAATGGACGGGATGTCCGGCGACTTGAGAACCAAAAACGGCGCGTGCTGCACCTGACGCTTGCGGATCCTGGCGATGCTGTCCAACCGCTTGATGACGCGGTCTCCGACCTGCGAACTGGCGCTGATGGCGGCGTTCTGGGAGAGATCGAGCAGCACGCTTGCCAATACGTCGTCCTTGTCGGCGAGCGATACGCCGCCAATCATATCCGAGGCGTTTTCCCGCTCGGCAAGCCGCTTGGCAGCCTCATCGGTAGCCCCTTTGTCGGACAAGACATAGACCGTCGACCCGCCGACCCGGGAATCACGGAATGCATCGGCGTGGATGGAAACGAACAGATCGGCCTCGCCTTGCCTTGCTCGCTCCGTGCGCACGCGATGGCGCAGGTAGTAGTCACCGTCACGAACCAGAATCGGTTCCATACCGGGCTGGGCGCGGACCTCTTCGGCGAGGGCACGCGCAATCCCGAGCACCACATCCTTTTCGCGGACACCTCGCGGCCCCGCCGCTCCGGGGTCCTCGCCGCCGTGACCGGCGTCAATGGCAATGACCACCGGCCGGCCGCCGGGCGTGTCCGCGCGGGGCGTCCGCCTGACCACGGCGGCTGCGGGGTCGGTGGAAGTCAGGTCGACGACCAAGCGATACCCGTAGACATCGTTGGGTTCGAGTACGAAACTGTGGGCTTTCGATGGCTGGTACAGGTCGAGCACGACTCGCAAGACACCATTGGCGCGTGTACCGGAGCGCAGGCTTGCGACGAGTCCACGAGCATCGGCAAATTCGGCCCCGGGCGACAGGCGACTGTCGTCCAGATCGATCACCAGCCGATGGGGGTCTTCAAGGCTGAAAATTTTGTGCGACATGGGTTCGGAAAGGTCCAGAACCACACGGGTCGACTCCGGGCTTGCCCAGAGCCTGACGCCTTCAACCTCGCTTCCCTGCGCTACCGGGGCCAGCGAGCCCCCTCCCAAGAGAACAATCGCCAGCAAGCGCCTTCGCCTTCCAACCATTCCCGCACGCCTCTCCCACAGACCGCTACGTTATGTTTGCAAATCGTTGGACAAAATTCAACGTTTTGTTTAAAAAATATAGAATTAGCTGCTAAACCTAATCTCTTACGCAAAATCTGACCGTAGACTTTCAAGAATTGCGGCGCCCACCGAAGTGCCTGCCGTCAATATGACCCGGCGGTCGTCGGCTCCGGTGATCTCAATGTCGATACGCACATCGCAACGCGCCATCAGTTGCCGGGAGCGCTCGGGCCATTCCACCAGCAACCAGGCCCCCGGCTGAGCCAACCAGTCGTTCACTCCGATCGCGTCCAGTTCACCAGCCTGGCGGTATTCCGAATCATCCGCCGGCAAACGGTAGAGATCGACATGCACCAGCGTGACGTCACCCAACTCGTAATGCTCAAGCAGCGTATAGGTAGGAGACGGCACGCGGCCACAATAGCCCAGCCCTTCGAGCATGCCCCGCACCCAGGTGGTCTTGCCGGCGCCAAGGGGACCCTGAAGCCCGGCCAGCAGCACGGCCGGCGTTTGGCGGCGCCACTGGCGCGCCAGACTCTGCGCCCGTTGCTTGAAGCTTGCCTCCCCCTCCAGATCCCAGGTAACCGTTTGAGAGCTAATCAAGGGGATTCACCGCATGGCGGATATGCTCCATGAGGTCGCCCGCCAGCATTCCTCGCTCGCCGTCCTGCGCCGCTGCGTCCCCGCAGCAAGCGTGAATCCAGACACCGGCACGAGCGGCGAGTGCCAGATCCCCACATTGCACCAGGAGTCCGCCGAGGATACCGGCGAGCACATCGCCCATGCCGGCGGTTGCCATGCCGGGGTTACCGCGATCGCAAAGCCTGAGCCGGTCTTTGCCTGCCGCCGCGACCAGGGTTCCCGCTCCCTTGAGAACAACAACACCTTGAAAACGCCCGGCGATCCGCGTCGCGGCACCTGGTCGATCCAATTGCACGTCGGCTGTGTTCGTTGCCAACAGCCGCGCCGCTTCTCCCGGGTGGGGAGTGAGAACCCACCCGCCGCGGGGGCGCGGGTTCCCGGCCAGCAGATTCAAGGCATCCGCGTCGACAACCAGGGGCAGATCGCTTTCCAATACACGCTCCCACACGGCCTTCGCCCAAGCCGATTGGCCAAGCCCGGGACCCAGCACCACACCGTCGGCAGCTTCCAGAAATGGCTCAAGTTGCTTCCCATCCTCCACGGCCGCGCACATCACCTCGGCACGGCCGGCCATCACCGAGGACACCGAGTCGGGGTGGGTCGCCACGCGCACCAGGCCGGCGCCGCAGCGCAGAGCGGCCTCTGCCGCCAGCCGAATGGCGCCGGACATTCCGGGCGCCCCGCCCACCAGTAACAAATGGCCGGCATTTCCCTTGTGTGCAGTCCTCGCCCTCGGCGGCAAAATCGCTCGCACCGCCTCGCCGCGGAGCCGCGCAAGGGGCGGACTCATCCTCGCGTGCGCCGCGGCCGGTATCTCGAGACCGGCGAATTCCAACGCTCCCCGGTAGTCGGCGCCCGAGCCGACGAATAGACCCTGCTTCAGGCCCACGAAGGTCACAGTCATATCGGCGCGGACTGCCGCGCCCAGCGGCAGCCCGCTGTCGGCGTGAAGCCCGGTGGGTATATCGAGCGCCAGCACGGGCCGACCGGCGCTCGCGACGGCGGTCACTGCGGCGAGAAAATCACCCTTCAACTCGCGATCGAGGCCACTTCCCAGGAGAGCGTCCACGAGAAGGTCCTCGTCCGCTACCCCGCTTGCGACGAAGGGCTCAACGGCCCCACCCTGCTCGCGGTAGTCGCGCCAGGCGCGTGCGGCATCCCCGGATAGCCGCTCCGGGGAAACTACGGCGATGACCCGAGCCCGTAGACCGTTCCCGCTCGCCAGGCGAGCCAGAACGTAACCATCACCGGCATTGTTGCCGGCGCCGCAGTAAATCGCCAGCGTCCGCGCCTCGGGCCAGCGGCGGCGCAAGGCTGCGAGCGCAGCCTCGCCCGCGCGGCACATGAGGGTATAGCCGGGTATCCCCATCTCGTCGATGGCAATTCTGTCCAGGGTGCGGACTTGCTCCGCGGTGTAGATTTCCGCTGGGAGCTCGACACGAGACGGTTCCATGGGGCGATTATACTTACCCGGCAGTGATCCAATCCTGTCACGGCCGCCGATCGCGTCGTGCCGGCGGCACCGGAAATCCGAACAATGATGCAGACCGACAACCCTGTTGCAACGCCATCCACCGACGCTGGCGCGCTCACCGCAGCTCAGCTCGCTGATCTGGCAGGCGACATCAAGCAACAGGGACAGGCGTTGGGCTTCCAGCAACTCGGCATCGCCGGTATCGATCTGGGCGGGGCGGAGTCCCGATTCCGGGCTTGGCTCGCCCGCGGATTTCACGGCGAGATGAACTATCTCAGCCGGCACGGGCACAAACGCACTCGACCGGCGGAGTTGGTCCCCGGTACCGTCCGCGTGATCTCCGCACGGATGGACTACTGGCCCGTTGGTAGCGCCGATGCCGAGACCGCGCTTGAGGATTCGCAACTCGCGTATGTGTCACGTTACGCCCTGGGCAGGGACTACCACAAAGTGCTTCGCGCCCGCCTGCGCCGTCTGGCCGAATACATCCGCCAACGGGCTGGAGGGGCCGGTTACCGGGTATTCGTCGACAGCGCCCCCGTGCTGGAGAAACCGTTGGCGCAAAACGCGGGATTGGGCTGGATCGGCAAGCACACCAACCTGATCCACCATAAGGCCGGATCATGGTTTTTCCTCGGCGAACTGTTCACCGACATTCCC
The DNA here is from genome assembly GCA_965237785.1 of Candidatus Rariloculaceae bacterium. GTDB lineage: Bacteria > Pseudomonadota > Gammaproteobacteria > Steroidobacterales > Rariloculaceae > UBA6522. The sequence goes on along the minus strand of OZ250159.1, from coordinate 869,593 downwards.
TTGCCCGTCGATACGCCGGCCCAGGACCATTGCGGGAGCTGTACCGCCTGTATCGAAATTTGCCCCACCGGCGCGATCGTCGAGCCGTATGTACTTGATGCGCGGCGATGCATTTCCTATCTCACCATTGAATTGCGGGGCAGTATCCCGGTGGAATATCGCGCCGCCATCGGCAACCGGATCTTCGGCTGCGACGACTGCCAAATGGTGTGCCCGTGGAACAAATTCGCGACGCCCAGCGCCGAAGCCGACTTCACGGCCCGTCACGGACTGGATAACGCGCTGCTCGTGAGCCTGTTCCGCTGGAGCCAAGCGGACTGGGATGCCGGCACCCGAGGAAGTGCAATACGCCGTGCAGGCTACGAAGGATGGTTGCGGAACCTGGCTGTCGCCCTGGGAAATGCGCGCACGACACCCGAAGTCGTCACCGCGCTAAAGGATCGGGCGGATCACCCTTCAGAAGTGGTACGCGAGCACGTTCACTGGGCGCTGGAACAGCACGAGCGATCTGCCGGTGCGACCGGCCAATGAACATATGAAGTGCGAGGGAATGCGAGCCAGCCCGCATATCTGACCCATCTGCTGCCGCGGGCGCGTGCGGACGACTCGTGGGATACGCCTGCCTATATTCGCAGGTTATCGATCAACCGCGCCTTTCCCAACCACGCCGCGGCGACCACGATCAAGCCATCGCCGAATGTGCCGAGCCCATTGGGCCGGGTGAGATCGTCCGCCCGGCGCACCTCCACATAGTCGGGATCGAAACCCGCGGCTTCCAGCGCTCGCGCCGCCCTCGCCTCCAGGGCTCGAATATCGCGCTCCCCGTTTCGCAACGATTTTCGCAGACGCTTCAACTCAGTATGCATTCTCGGCGCCACCTTTCTTTCCGCCGGGCTCAGGTACCGATTCCTCGAACTCATTGCGAGCCCGTCCCGTTCGCGCTGGATCGAGCCGCCAATCACTTTGACGGGCAACTGCAGGTCCCGGACCATGCGCCGCAGCAGCACCAGTTGCTGATAGTCCTTTTCGCCCAGCACCATGACGTCCGGGTTGACGATACCCAGCAAGCGCAGCACGACCGAGGCCACCCCGTCAAAGTGCCCCGGCCGGTTCGCACCGCACAACTCAGCGCTTAACCGGGGCACCGAAACCTTGACGGCCGACTCCAGTCCGTATGGGTAGATGTCCCTCTCGTCGGGGGCGAAGACCAGATCCGCCAATCCCTGTTCCGCCAGAAGCATTTCGTCGTCGGCCAGGGATCGCGGATAGGACGCGAAGTCTTCGCCGGGACCGAATTGAATGCGATTGACGAAAATGCTGCAAACCACACGGTCGGCATGCTCACGCGCCACGCGCATCAGACTCAGGTGGCCACGATGCAGATTGCCCATGGTCGGAACCAGGGCCACGGTCTGGTGGGTCAGTTTCCAACCGCCAATCAGTTCACGGACAGCGGCAGTGGTATAGGCGCCTTGAAGGGGAACCCCCGGCTTGTTCACGTGTGAGCCTCCTCACGCCGAAACGGGCGCCATTCTATCAGGAGAAACAGTGCTCCCTGGAAGGGTATTCGCCGTTTTTTACCGCGATCACATACGCTTCGAGGGCCTCCAGGGGAGAGCCGGTGCCGTCCATGAAGTTCCTGACGAAGCGAGGGGTCCGTCCTTGGGTGATACCGAGCATGTCGTACAGGACAAGGATTTGGCCATGCACCGCCGGTCCGGCCCCGATGCCGATAATAGGCAGATCAATCGCCTTGGAAATCATCTCGCCCAATTCGTTGGGTACGCATTCGAGCAGGAGAATATCCGCTCCCGCCCCTTCCAGGGCCCTGGCATCCTCCACCATCCGGTGCACAGCCGAAGGATCGCGGCCCTGCACGCGAAACCCGCCAATCTTGTGCACCGACTGGGGCTTCAACCCCACGTGGGCGCAGACCGGGATATCGTGCCGAGCCAGACACGAGACCACGTCGATCTGACCCTGGCCGCCCTCAAGCTTGACCATCATGGCGCCGCCCTCCTGCATAAGCCGCACGGCGTTGTCCAGCGCCTGCTCGGGCGCTGCGTAACTCATGAACGGCAGATCGGCGACCAGGAACGCGCGACCGACTCCCCGCGCGACCATGCGCGTGTGGTAGACCATATCGGCGACCGTGACCGGGACGGTGGTTTCGTGGCCCTGGATGACCATTCCGAGCGAATCGCCGACGAGGATGAGATCCACCCCTGCAATGTCCACAAGCTGGGCAAAACTTGCGTCATAGGCGGTCAAACAAGCGATGGGCTCGCCATCCGATTTCATCCGGCGCAGGGTTGAAACGTTGACCGGGGGGGATGCCATTCCCCGCTGTTGCAATTGCTTGTACATGGCGATCCTCCGGCTGATGAAAATTTTTGGACGCGTCAGACGATGGCTCTTGCGGCCGGATTGAAGAAATGGCGTCCGTGCCTGGTGCGCTCGATTGCGCCGAGTAGCTCCTGGTAGTCCGATTCGCGGTGGATCGGATCGATTTCAGCCGCATTGACGATAAGCAGCGGTGCCGCATCGTATTGGTGGAAAAACCTGGCATAGGCTTCTCCCAACCGCTCCAGGTAGCCAGCATCGATGATACGGTCAAGGGCCAGGCCGCGGCTGGCGATCCGTCTGGCCAATAAGTCCGGCGGCGTCTGCAGGTAGACAACCAAATCCGGACGCGGCGGATTCAGGTCGAGGGTCGCGTACACCTGCTCGTAAAGCGCAAGTTCGCTGGTATCCAGATTGAGTTCGGCGAATAGCCGGTCCTTCTCCATGAGAAAGTCGGCCACGCGAACTGGAGAAAACAGATCGCGTTGACGGATTTCATCGATCAACCGCGCCCGCTGAAACAAGAAGAACAGTTGTGTCGGCAGCGCCGCCTGGCGTGGATGTTCGTAGAACCGCTTAAGAAACGGGTTTTGCTCGGTAACTTCGAGGACCGTTTCGCCCTTGAGACTCTTCGCCAATCGCTTGGCGAGACCGGTCTTGCCGGCACCTACCGATCCTTCAATGACGATGTAGCGCGGTTGCTCCACGGACGATTCCATGGGATTCACCCGGTCTTGCCTGCATCGGGTTCGCCCGCGCTACGGCGCGAAACACGGCGGCGACGGCGCGATCGACGACGGCGCTCGACTGCAAAAGCGCGGCGCTGTGCCTCAGGCGCCAACGTTTGTACCTCCGTCCACCAACGGGCGAGTTCCGGATCAGCGTCCCCGCAGTCGGCGCGCAACACCAGGAAGTCGTAGGCAGCGCGAAACTGCCTGTGGTGCAGCAACCTTTGGGCGCGTGGGCCCCGCCGGTTCCTGAAGCGCCCCTGCATGAGCAGCATCTCCTTCATCGGTGCGCTGAATCGGCGGGGATAGGCGGTATGATCCTGCTGCTCACCGATCAGTTCATCGCAGGCGTCCATCAAGGCTTCGACTTCGCTGCTGCCGTCCTCCGCTCGGATCCGCTCGGCGGTCTCCCTGATGGGGTACCAGAGCAGCACCGCGTACAGGAACATCGGGGTGACGGGCTGGTTCGCCCTGATCCGCCGATCGGTATTTTCCAGTCCCGCTTGAATGAAAGTCTGAATCGTTCCGCTGACATCCGCCTCCAGCGCCCGGCACGTATGCGGAAAGAGAAATCGGAACAGGCCGAATTCCCGCAGGCGTTCCAGGCTGCCGGTGGCGTGGCCGGAATGGAACAGCTTGAGCGTTTCGTCGAAAAGCCGCGCCGGCGGGACATCGCGCAACAGAGCCGCCAGATCGCGAATGGGCGCAGCGGTTTGCGGCGCGATGTTGAATTCCAGTTTGGCGGACAGTCGCGCCGCCCGGAGCATCCTGACGGGGTCCTCGCGGTACCGGGTGATGGGATCGCCGATCAGCCGCAATGTGCGGCTGGCAATGTCTTCCATGCCGCTCGTGTAGTCCCAGATGCTGAAGTCGGCGATGTTGTAATAGAGCGCGTTGACCGTGAAATCGCGGCGCCAGATATCTTCGTCGATGGTCCCGTAGACGTTGTCGCGGATAATTCGGCCGCTATCGGCGTGCTGCCGATCATCCGCGGCGCCGCCGGCCGAAGATCGGAAGGTGACGACCTCGATCACCTCGCGCCCGAAACGAACATGGGCGAGACGGAATCGCCGCCCGATCAGGCGGCAGTTGCGAAACAGCGCGCGAACCTGTTCCGGCCGCGCGTCGGTGGCCACGTCGAAGTCCTTGGGTCTGCGCCCCACCAACAGGTCGCGCACCCCGCCACCGACGATAAACGCTTGATGACCGGAACTTTTCAGACGGTACAGAACCTTGAGCGCGTTGCCGGAGATATCCGACCGGCTAAGCGTGTGATGGGGACGGCGTATGACCGCCGGGGCCGTGAGCGCCTGGCGTTCCGTCCCGTTCAATAGGGTATCGGGGCTAACCTGCATGGTTCAGTGATTAATTGCCGCGCGCGTCGGGGAAAACCTGCGAGACTTGCGAAATGGTGTGCAGGTCAAGTTTAACCGTTCCCTAAAGGCCGTTATCATAGCAGCCCGGTTTTACCCGAGCACAGCGCTCCCTTCGTCTAGCGGTCAGGACGCGGCCCTCTCAAGGCTGAAACAGGGGTTCGATTCCCCTAGGGAGCGCCAATTCGGTTGATTCGGACGTACTGACGGTGGCCGGCGCAATTGCCTGCACTCATCACGTCGAGCCCCGCAAGCATACTGTCAAAATCCCACCGTCAAAGTGTCCAATCGATGGGGGTCACTCCACCTCGCCCGGGACGAGGAATCGCTCGATCCAGCGCATCCGAGCCGGGCGCCGCCACAAGCTCGCCTGCGCATTTGACCCAATGCGCGCCGAGTCACACCCTCATCGCCCCTCTCAGCCGCTCCAATACGCCTGCCATAGGGCCTTTGAAAGTACTATCCTTCTCGAGCTTAGATACCTCAGAATACGAACGACGGCTCGCCCGTTGCCACCTGCATGGTAATGCATAAGCGCGATATACTAGAATTCAGTTGAGAAGAGTCCGGCGGGAGCCGCATGGGCTCAATCTGGGGGCGCCAGATGACGCAACGTCTCCAACGCCCGGCGGTGGTGCAGGCCAGTATCCGGTGGCTTTCAATGGACGTAAGCGTTGGTATCGTATCCCGAAAGAAACTAAGGAGGGTCGCTATGAGACCGAGCTCGATCCGAACGACAATCATGCTGCTGATGTTGGGGCTGGCAAGCTGGCAACCTGCTAACGGTGCCGAGGACGCAGAACAGCTTCAGGAGCTGAAAGAAAAGGTCGCCCTTGCAACGCGCATGCTTGTCATGGAGGGCCTCCTCGCATCCTCGGGGCACGTGAGTGCCCGGATCCCAGGCACCGATCAGGTATTGATCGGCCCTCGCGATGTCAGTCGTGCGATTCTACAGGCAGACGACCTCGTGACAGTAGAGCTGGACTCGACCCAGTCCGGGGGAACCCGGAGGGCGCCTCGCGAGGTAGAGATTCATACGGGTATCTACCGAGCGCGGCCTGATGTAATGGCGGTCGTCCACTCTCATCCTGTGTATTCTCTGGCGTTCTCAATTACCGGCAAACCGATATTGCCGGTGACGGTCCACGGAGCCATCTTCGGCGAAGGGGTGCCCGTCATGAACCATGTCGGTCACGTCAATTCCAGGGAGCTCGGGGATGGCCTGGCCCGGGCTTTAGGGGACAAGCACGCTGTGCTACTCAAGATGCATGGCGCTGCCATTGCGGCACCGACGCTCGAAGAGGCGTTCGCGTGGACGCTACACCTGGAAGAAAACGCGGAGAAGCAGCTTTGGGCAGAAGCTACCGGGACGGTACAGGCGATGACCCAGGAAGACATCGAGCGCTGCATCAGGGAGTCTTTTGGCTGGGCCAGCATCGTGAAGCGCTGGGACTACTACGCCGAACAGGAGCGCCGCCCGCAACCAAGGTGACCAGACTGGCTAGATGCTCAGATTGATGCGCGCCGCATGCAGAAGCAGAGTGCTGAACGTCGGCTTTCGGCGGCCCAAAAGGAGACATCTCCGGTGCCAGGTGCTCGCTGTCAGGCGCCGCGTGCGGGATGCTGTAATTCCTGAGGAATCGCGATTTCATCCGTCTGGAAGTTGGATTTGCGCGTCATCGATCCATCGAGGATATCGCCGATGTAGTGGTACATTTTTGCGTGGAGCGTATGCCGCCAACGTCGCGATCATGACAGCTGGCTTGACCTTATTTGGATACCAGATGACCGGCTACCTTGTCTCCTGAGTGATTCTGTGTACCAACCAATGTCACCACTGACATAAACGTTGATGTCTAGTCAGTAACTACCACAATACTGCTGACCATAGATTGTTTTGGATGGAATGTTTTTACGCTGACGAGGCGCGAAGCCTCAAGAGAACACGTATGAAAACCAAAAGCATAGGGACGCATGTTATCGCATTCGCGTTGTTTATTCCGATGTTCGTTCAGGCTCACGTCACTATCAACCCGAGAGCATCGACACAAAGCGCCACTCAGAGGTACACCGTTCGTATCCCAACCGAAGACGAGGTGGCCACTATATCTGCCGAACTGGAAGTTCCGGAAGGTGTGATTGTGGAGAGCCTTCAGGTTCCGGTTGGCTGGATGTACGAAGTAAAGCGTGAGGATGATCGCATCATCGCAATTACATGGGAGGTCAACGTCAAGCCGGGCGAATTCATTGAAGTAGGGTTTGTAGCGCGGAATCCGCGTGAGGGATCTGAGATCGTTTGGGGTCTGAAACAATTCTTCGCGGATGGCACGGTATTTGATTGGACGAATGGACCGAACGGTATCCGGCCGACAGCGGTGACCCGTTTGGCGCCTATGGCGCAGCGGTAAATGGCTTCTCCCCTGTAGGGCACTGGCAACAAAGACGAGCCGCCTCGACGGTGTTATGATATGGACTTGGCCGAGGGGCCGTACCGGTGCAGCTACGATAGCTGCCGCGCCCCGTGAGCAATGAGGCGACGTTCCAATTTCAATTAAGGTGTCCTTTTATCGGAGCTCTCGCGCATGAAGAGCAGACCAGCAGGTTTAAGTCTAATCGCCCTGGGTTTCCTACTTGGCTCGAGTTCGGTGGTCGCCCACCATGGGGATGCCGGACGATACGACGAAACCCCGGTTACCCTGTCAGGCACTGTCGTGTCGTTGCAGCTCATGAACCCCCACTCCTTGCTTGTTGTCGACGTGGAGGATGAGCATGGTGGGGTCGTGAGGTGGCGGGCAGAATTCGGGAGCCCGCAGATACTGGTCAATGTGTACGGCTGGAATAGGAACACGCTGAAGCCAGGAGACAAGATCACGATGACCGGCCGGCGCGTTTTGAACGGAGCCCCGTACTTCAATCTGACCGAACAGGCCGCAGTAGTAATGACAGAAACCGGCGAGCAGATCTACCGCAATCGGTAGCTGATTGCGTATCTTTCAGCCCGGTCGGTCCTTTGAACGAGGCCGACCTGAGTCTGCAGCGTGCCGATGAGGCTGGCGACAATGAGAATCGAGAACTGCTCGATCGTTTTCCTACTCGGGCTCGGCCTGGCGACGCTGATGGCGTGCGGCGGAGAACAAACGTCATCTACGCCAGCCGCTATCGAGAGCAGCGATGGAGTCGGCGCTAGCTCGCTTCGACAGACCGCTTACATCAAGGCCTCGAACACAGGCGCAGGTGACCAGTTCGGCATTGGCGGCGCAATCTCGGGAGACGCCGTCAGCCTCAGCGATGATGGCAGCACGCTGGCAGTGGGGGCACCATTCGAAGCCAGCGCTGCTTCCGGGACCGGTGGCGACCAGAGCGATGATTCCCTGTACGGCGCGGGGGCGGTCTACGTTTTCGCCCGCAACGGCGATTCCTGGGATCAGCAAGCTTACGTCAAGGCATCGAATCCGGGGGAAGGTGACAACTTCGGTTTCGCTACCGCTTTGAGCGCGGACGGCGGCACAATGGCGGTATCCGCGAATTTCGAGGCCAGCAATGCGACGGGAGTCAACGGCGATCAGGACGATGACTCGATCTTACAGGCCGGTGCCGTGTACCTCTTCGTCCGAAATATCGATAGCGGATGGTCCCAGCAAGCCTATCTAAAGGCGTCGAACACGGGCGAAGCGGGAACTGAGGACGAGCCCTGGAGCGACGGCGACCAATTCGGTTTCTCGGTTGCTCTGAGCGACGACGGTAACACGTTAGCGGTGGGTGCGATGGCCGAAGACGGCGCCGCCGCCAGCGTGAACGGCGATGAGTCCGACAACTCACTCCAGTCGGCTGGTGCGGTCTACCTCTTCACACGCAGCGGCACGGCTTGGGCCCAGACGGCCTATATTAAGCCTTCAAATCCGGGCCAACGAGATTTATTCGGTTACTCCGTCTCCCTCAACGCAGACGGAGATATGCTGGCTGTGGGCAGTTTCGATGCCGGTGGATCCGGCGTCGCCTTCAGCGATGGGCTAGGCGCGGTTTACGTATTCAGCCGGGGCGCCGGCGGTACGTGGTCTCAGGCGGCCCACCTCGAAGCCCCGAACGCGGAACTTGGTGACGCGTTCGGAGTGTCCGTCGCACTGAGCGATGACGGCAGCACACTGGTGACGTCCGCCCTGCAAGAAGACGGTGCAACGACCGGTGTCAACTCCGTACCGGTTCCCGACGAGCAGAGCCATACCGATACTGGTGCCGCTTACGTGTTCGTGCGCGATAGCGACAACAACTGGTCGCAGGAGGCTTACATCAAGGCATCGAACACGGGGTTTGACGATTGGTTTGGGTCTCGGCTCGCCTTGAGCGGTGACGGCAACACGCTGGCCCTAGGAACGCAACTTGAAGACAGCTCGGCCCAGGGCATCAACGGCAGCCAAGATGACGATACGGCCTTGCAGGCTGGCGCGGTGTATTTCTTCACCCGCAGCGGCACGACCTGGACCCAACGAGCCTACGTTAAGGGCGCAAACACGGAGGCGTCCGATGAGTTTGGCAGCTCCGTTGCCCTCAATCGGGACGGCGCCATCATGGCTGTAGGCGCCCGCGGTGAAGCCAGTAGTGCTACCGGCATCAACGGCGATCAGTCCGACAACTCGGCATTGCAAGCCGGCGCTGTCTACACTTTTAGCTATTGAGATCGTTCCTTGCTTCGCCGCGACGATGAGATCGCGTTGGCGCCTTGTTAACCAAGCCGACGGGGTATTCGCGACAAGCCTCAGTAGCTGAAGAGATAGACGGTGCCGGCATCCAATGCCGAGTTGTCATCCTGATTACCGTTCAGCCCGGTGGCGGCACTGTCTTCACCCCGCGCGCCTACGGCCATTATCGTGCCGTCTTTGCTGAGCGCTACGGAACCTCCAAACTCGTCGTACGCCTGCGCGTTGCTGGCTTTGACGTAGGCAGCCTGCCTCCAGGCGCCACTGTTGCGGGTGAAGACGTAGACCGCGCCGGCCTCCTGAGCCGTGTCGTCGTCCTGGTTACCGTTAATGCCCTGGGCGGCGCTGTCTTCCAATGGGGTGCCAACGGCCAGCGTGTTGCCGTCACCACTCAAGGCGAGGCGCGTCCCGAACCAGTCATCCCTCCCCGTGTTGGACGCCTTGAGATAGGCGGTCTGCGACCATGTGCTCCCACTACGAGAAAACACATAAACGGCGCCCGTGGAGCTTTGGGTATGCTGGTCGACAACGGGCGTCGAGTTAACGCCGGTCGTTGCGCCATCCTCGTCCAGCGCGGTGGCCACCAACGTGTTGCCGTCGTCGCTGATGGCGACGGCGGCTCCAAGAACATCGTTGCTCTCGGCATTCGCGGCCTTCAGGTAGGCCGACTGCATCCAGGTATTACCGTCGGCGGTGAACACGTAAACTGCGCCGGCGCCGAACAGGCCGTCATCCTGCTGCTCGTTGGTGCCGGCCAGGGAGCCGTCTTCGTTGAAGGCGCCCACACCCAACACATCGCCCTCCGCGTTGAGGGCGACAGCGTAACCGAACAGATTGCTCCTGCCTGGATTCGAAGGCTTGAAGTAGGCCTGCTGCGTCCAGGTGCCAGCGCTGCGCGTGAAAAGGTATGCGGCGCCGGCCGATTGAACCGAGTTATCCGTCTGGTCTCCATCGACCCCGGTGGCGGCGCTGTCTTCGGCGATGGCACCCACTGCCAGCTTGTTGCCATCTGCGCTTAGAGAAATGGAGAAGCCAAATTGGTCACCGTCACTAAAGAGGTCGACGGCGTCCCCCGTTTCACCCGTGTTGGACGCCTTGAGATAGGCCTGTTGGGACCAGTTACCATCGCCATCGCGGACGAAGACATACACGGCCCCGGCTCCGAAGATCGAGTCGTCGTCCTGATCACCTCCGGACCCGGTTGCATTGCTGGCTTCGAAGGGGGCAGACACCGCCAGCGTGTCCCCGTCCGCGCTCAAGGCGGTGACGTAACCGAAATTATCACTATCCCCTGGGTTAGACGCCTTGACGTACGCCTGCTGCGCCCAGGTATTGCCATCGCGTGCGTATACATAAACCGCGCCGGCCCCGTAAACCGAGTCGCCGTCCTGATCGCCGTCGATTCCAGCAGCGCCGCTCCCCTCCATCAGCGCGCCTACCGCCAGCGTGTTGCCGTCATCGCTCAGGCTGACGGGATCTCCGGGTAGCTCACCGCCACTGCCGAACTGATCGCCTGAATCTGGGTTCGAGGCCTTGACGTACGCGATCTGTTCCAACGTGGCAGTCCCGGTACCGGGGTCGCCGGTGGCCTCGGAGGAACTTGGCAATGATTGCGTCTGTGATTCGTTGCAGGCGCTCAGCGCGATCACCGCCAGCGTCAGCGTCAGCGTCAGCGTTGGAGAGTTCTTAAGTGGAGTGAGCCCCATCGTCTTCGAGCCGTGCGCGCCGTCAAGGCTGCTGAGGTTCTGCGCTGTAATCCTCAGTCGGGAAAATGTCCTCTGTCCGGAAAATCTCCTCGCCGGTCTCCGTCATGACTATCCTGGCTTGCTCGGTGAGGTTGAAGTACGGTGCGCCGCTCTTGACGCGCCGGCCGGTCATGGTGATCCTGTCTCCCGGCTTCAGCGTATCCCTGGCCCACCCAAAAGTCGTGACCAGCGCGAGTGGACCGCTGAGTTCCGCCCTCCACCTCACGACCTCACCCTGCTCGTCTTCCACGTCCAACACGATGATCGAATGGGGATTCATGAGCCGCCACGAGACAACCGTTCCGGTCAGGCTGATCGGGGTCTCGATGAATCGCCCGGCATCCCCATGGTGCGCCAGCGCGACGCTTGAGCTACACACAAGACCGATACCCACGATCGCCGAAATAAGGAACCTGCTTTGCATCGAAACCGCCTCCACGACAAAAGGATACAGAATCTTAATGAGCCCACCAATCGATGTTAGCACCGCGTGTGGTATGGCAGCCGAAGAAAAACGGGCCCGGATTGGAGGCTAACGCTCCACTTGTCCTTCCCAAGGTAAAGTGTTGCGTCGATCCGTTGAATCTGCCGGCTAAAGCGAACATTGTAAGGAGCGACTACGTGGAAATCAGTACGGCTGACAATCGTAGACCTCCAACGTCTCACCGAGCGCGAGCAAATGCCTCTCGAGTGTAGCTGGTTCCGTAAAGGTCTCCGGGTCCGTAATCTGCATGTGGTAGTCTAATCGGGTCTGATCCTCGCTAAGGCTGAATCGTTCGAGACTCTCCACAGCCTCGCTTTGAGGCGTACCAATACCGTCAAAGTAAGGCCAGTTGATGTTCGTTGTTTTGACGACGAGGATATTGCCGTCCCAACTGCCGACCGAGTAACCCATCTGTGACGCGGGCTCATCGTCAGGGGGCGCAGAACGATCCATATGGATGGTCCGAACGATCTCATAGACCCCCAACGCCAGCTTGATCTCACTTCCTTGGTCTGCGAACCCGAAAGGATGGTTGGAGTCCATGACTCCGGGCATCCCCGGCGACTCACAGCGTATCTCGAAAGCCGCTGCCGGATCCCAAGAGCCCCGTGCAGCAAGCGCTGCCTCTGTGAATGGCAGATGCTGAAGCGGATTGTTCTCTCGCGGAATGCTCCAGATCCGAAATAGACTCTCGCCGTTCTGAGCGGCAGCCCGCTGCTTGGCCTCGTCGTCGGCCCATTGGGACCTTGAACCGAGACCCTCGTCGGTCCAGCGAAACGCAACGGTCGAATAAAGCAGGACTTCGCGCCCGTCCGGAAACAACATATTCGTCGCGTACATATCGGTCGGCCGGCGCGCGGGAAGTGCTTTGTTCCCAGCCACTCTCACTCGGGTGCCCTCTCTGAAGAGCTCCGGAGTAATGCCTCCGCGCTCCAGGAAATAGATGGGACCGCCCTCCATGTGCAAGAGCTCTGCTCGGCCGTCGTCATTGACTGTCCTCAGCGTGAAGCCCATATGCGGATTTCTCCAGCGGACACTGACCAAGTCACCCTCCACTTCTGAAACTTCCTGTGAGTAGTAAGCCCAGCGCGAATGGTGAGCGAATGCGGCAACCGGCAGGATAACGATCCAAAGTACCGTTTTTCGAGTCTGTTTTAGGTTACATCGCATGGCTTCTCTCCTATTGGGCAAGTTCCTGGAGGCCCGGCATCAACGCATGCCACCTGAACGCAAATAATTATAGACGGAAAGCCCTGGCGCAACGAGTTCGGCCCTGCCCGTCGAGCCAACGAAAAACCGGCACCTCCGAGGAGGCGCCGTCTGTGAGACGGCGATAGCCGACGACTCGGCGACTAGTTGTCGCCCCAGCGGTAAACGAACTCGAGGCCCCAGGTGTCGGGCCGCCCGTAGCGGTAGTCGTACACGCCCGTGCGCGCGTGGTCACAGAAGGCAAAGTATCGCTTATCGCCAATGTTGACGCCGAAGAGCGAGGCCTGCCAGTTGCCGTCAGGCGGGTCGTACATCACACGCGTCCGGAACGTCGCGTAAGCTTCCTGGAAGCAGAGCGACGGTGGGTCGTTTTCAAGCCCACCTCTCCACTCAAAGTCGTCCTGGTAATACATGCCGAGGTACGGCGTCAGCGTGGCGCCGTTACCCAGCACGAACGCATGTTCGATGGAGCCAGTGATCGTCCACTCAGGCGAGAAATCCTGAATACGGAGGTCCGACAGGTCGACGATGCCACCCGGCTCGTTCGGATCGAACGACGTGAACTCCCCGAACTCGTTGCTCAGATACCCGACAGCCAGGGACACGAGCCCACCGTTCCAGGGTTGCGCGCTCAACTCCAACTCGACACCGGAGATGTCCACCGACGCGGCGTTGGCTATGAGGTTGATCCGGGGATCAGCACCGAAACGCGAGTCCGAGTTGTCGATGAAAATCTGCTCCTGCTTGTCCGTGTAGTCCATGTAGAACACGGACGTCGCAAGCCGCAGCCGGCCGTCGGCCAGCGTCCCCTTGAACCCGACCTCGTAGTTGGTCACGTGCTCGGGCAGAATGCTCAAGAGCGGCGAGAGTTGTGGCGTTAGCACTACATTAAGCTCATCGTTGAAAGCGCCGCTAAGGAAGCCTTCGGAGATCAAGAAGTACACCATGCCGCTGTCCAGCGTGTCTCCGCCAGCCAGTCGACGCGTCAGGCTGATCATCGGCGTCGTTGCGGTGAAGGTATCGCTCGCATCCGCGTAGGTCCCGTCTTCGAACACGGCTTTATTCGTCAGGAGATAGATCGGCGCACAGAGCTGCGTCGGCGGTGGATCACCGGGCTGCTGGTGCGTGCAAGTGCCGGGCACCGTGGGCATCTCGAGCGTATTCACGGCCCGGTCCTCTTCTGTCCAACGCGCGCCGAGATCGAGCGTCCAGTTCTCACTTAAGTCGTAGGTCACTTGTCCAAAGACCGCAATCGACTCATTTAGACCGAAGCCGCTCATGCCGTTGACACCCGGCCCGCCGAGTATTTGCCTGTCTCCGAGCCAGCCGAACTGCGTAGCGCCGTCCGGCGAACACTCTATGGTGAAACCAGAGGTCGGGTCGACCAATGCGGCGAAGTTCGCTCTGGTGGCGTTGAGGCAGTTTTGCTCGCCGAGTTCGTAATGGTCCTCGAACCAGTGCGTGCCGGCCACGAAGCTCAGGCGATCGTTCACATCCCCGGAAAAGAGCAGCTCAACGCTCTGTGTAGCGCGCTCGCTCCCTTCGCCGAGATGGGGCGAGTTGCCGATCGAATCGATTGATAACGGCGTGAAGTCGCGGTCTGCGAGCCTGTTATTTTCGTTCCAACTTCGGCCAGCGATGAGCCTCGCGTTCAGGTTATCGACCGCCCCGATCTCACCGGCCGAATCCCACTCAATCGTCGCTTGGTAAAACTCTTGCTCTATATGCACGAACCCAATCTTCTCCGACGAGTGCACGAAGTCGCCCAACGCGTTGTCGGTGCTGCAGGCGTTCCAGAAGTCGATGACCGCGCCGGGATAGAGCCGCTCGACGTGTCCACCGAAGTTGATGCGGTACCGCCCGTCACTTCGACGCTTGATTCCAAAGCTCTCGGGGGGCATGCCGTTGATAGTCACGACATCGTTACCGCCTCGCTGTCCGAAGTTGTGGCCGCCGCCCCACTGGCCAACGCCATCTTCGTAGACCGGACCGGAATAGATCTGCGCCGGGTGCACAACCTCGCCGTTAACCGCGACCTCCCTGGCAAGGTTATCGACCGGCCCCTGCGTCGGACGCGCCCGGCACTGTCCACCCAACTGATCATCCTTTTCGTAGTTACCGCGAAACGAAAAGTCAATCAGCCAATTGTCGTTGGGCGTCAACCGCACAGCGGCCGCAATCGCCGAGATATCGACTCCGCCGTAGTCTCGATTCAGCGTCCGGTTGAACCAGAAGCCGTCGCTGGTCTCCTTGGCAAAAGCGAAGCGCGTGAACACGGTATCATTTATCGGCACGTTGAGCATGCCCCGGAAATCCTGCTGGCCGAAATCCGCTGCCCGCAGCAATATCTCGGACTCGAAGTCCGGCCCCGGCTTGGCGCTGACGATCTGGATCGCGCCGCCGGTGGCGTTCTTGCCGAACAGCGTCCCCTGGGGACCTCGCAGCACCTCCATCCGCTCGATGTCCAGCGTGCTCATCGCCTGATTGTTGTTATCGGGCAGGTAGTGCCCATCGAAGTAGACGGCAGCGCCGACCGGGTTGAGGCTGCCCGTGTCGCCCGAGCCGATGCCGCGGATGAAGATCGCGACCCTGTCGCGCCGGTCCTGGCTCCGGAACGCCACATTGGGGATGAACTCGGTGATGTCTTTGATATCGTAGATGCCCTCGACCTGCATGGCGTCGGCACTGATCGCCTGAACCGACATCGGCAGGTCCTGAAGATTCTCCTCTCGCCGGCGAGCCGTAACCACGATCTCCTCCAGCAGTATGGCCTGGGCGGAGGCGCTCGGTTGTTGGGCCTGTACGGGTGTCCCTGTAACCGCCGCCAGGCCCAGCGTTGCCGCCACACCCTTCCAAAAGCCTCTCCGTTCGTTCGTTGACATGCTTAGCTCCCCCTCTTCAGGTAAAGGTAAAGGCGTCTGCCGCAATCTCGCAGTCAAGACGCCCTGGTTACTCACCTCACCTTCGAGGTCAGTGCCGGCCAGCATTCGGGTCAGCGCCGCCTCGACGGTGTACGTGCCTACCACTTCATTGGTGGTAACGCCATGCACCTCGTCGTACAGGAATAGCACTACGATGCCGGCTTGCCGCGCCAGACTGGTCAGTGCTTTGTCGGCGCGCTGAGTGGGGACATCAAACGGATAAGTCTGAGCCAAAACTCGGGGGCTTGCCAGTACAAGGGCCACTGACAGCGCCCAAATGAACGATATACCGTTCAGCCTTACCCATATGCCCCGCTCGGAACGCCTGACGCGCGCCCAACGAGTTGCATATTGAATAAGACAAATGACGGCCGAAAACCCGCCAATCGACAGAGGAGAACCAGCAAATTCGGCTATATCGCGCGACACCTTGGATATCAACGCGGCATCGGGCGCAAATAGATCAGCCCGGGCCGAATATGCTCCGCTTCTATTCCAAAGCTGGATGAGAGCGTGTCCAGAAGGAGCTGCGTGTCTCCTGTTCGAAAATAACCACCAATCTTGAGGCTCCGTAGTGACGGGTCCGCCATCACGATCTCCACCGGCGTATAGCGACTGATCTCGGCGATGACGCTCTCGAGCGGATCGCCGTCAAAAACGAGCATGCCCTGGCGCCAGGCCAACTGACGCTCGATGAGCGCCGGCTCAACTGTCTGCACCACGTCGATCGACTCACCCACTCGCGCAACCTGACCCGCGGAGACTACGTGTGAACGGGCGTCCGGAAGTGCCGCCTCAAAAATGGCGGGCTCGAGGCCTGCACTGACTGCACTAATGATCACCGTCCCTTCCGTGACGTCGACCTTCAAGACATTGTTGTCAGATACGCGCACGGCGAAAGCCGTACCGATCGCTGTTACCTGACTGTTGCCCGCCGCTACAACAAATGGTCGCTCCGATTTCGCAACATCGAAGAACGCCTCCCCCTGATGGAGGAAAATACCGCGCCGCTCCTCGGAATACTCCACCTGCAGGCGGCTGTTCGTATTTATCCAGATGCTCGAGCCATCAGGCAGGGTCACCGAGCGCTGCTGGCCGATTGCGGTGGAATGGATGAGATTTGCCGCATCCAGTGCGCCGGCCTCTTCATCGGGCTGTATCAGAAGCAAACCAATCGCAACCGCAACAATGGTCAGCCCCGCCGCCAGCGCGGCACCGCCCCGTTGCCAGCGCTTGTCGAATTTAGCCGCCGCATGCTCAGCGGGTCGCATCAATACCAGAACGTCGAGCATATCCCAGCCTGCGACCAACTCCTCAAGGACTGACCGATGACGCGAACTCTTGAGCGCCCACGTCCGTAATGCTCGTAAATCGTCACGCGAAAGCGCACCCGTATCGAGCTTGGCAATCCAAGTCGCTGCCTCCTGTTCCAATGCGGCGCGATCCGGAAATTCGACAACGCTCGTCATGATTCTGCTTGCCCTCTCAAAGCATCGCTAACGTACTGCTCATCTATCACCGAAATGACGCCATCCGGTTCGTGCAGATTTCTGCGGCGCCTAAGCTGCTCATCGACAAGGGCCTCAGATTCCGGATTAAGGCTCGAAATCAGCCTATGATCCATTAAGACAGGCAACTCGTCAAAATCCGCTATCGGATCCGTGCGTTGACGGCGATACCGCGCGATTGTGTTGAGCGCTAGATTCCTGGCGGTCTCGAACAGGCAACGGCGTCTCGATATCAGTCTTGCGTTCCGCTTCCAACGCTTTCAGAAAAGCTTCCTGAAGCACATCCTCAATCTCTCAACGCGCGAATCAAGAAAACGCGTCAAAAAACGACTAGGGGACCCCGTATTATTCCGATACACAGCCTCAATCGACTGCCTTGCCACGTCAGTCTTTCCCATAGCTGCCCCGAGCCGCCGCCATGGCTAGTGCGCTGTCTTGGACGCCTGCCATCGGCGCTTGGACGATAGGCAGGTCTATCCCGAGAAGTTGCTCCAGGGTCGTCATTTGTTATGCAACTGGATTCTACCTGGATAGGCGTGGAAACACCCCAAAACTGCTTAGAATCGGTGGTTCTATGGAGGTCTGGAATGCTCTGAATGTCCGCTTTCGCAAAAAGCGGTCGTTCGTGGCTACGGGTTAACCATCGACTGTGCATTCAAGGAGTCCATCTTCACCCCGCCACACGAGATTAATCCAGCTCGCTCGAATACTAAATTTGCCTTTCTCAACCGCTGGGCAATGACTGGAACGTCTCGTAGTCGATCGTTCCCCCGTGACCTCCGGCGATGATCGACACGTCTATACCGGCAGCCTCGATCGCAGCTTGCACCAACTGTCCCCCGGGACCCGCGGGTGCTTCGGGATTGGGCCTGTAGATATCCGAGTCAAACACGACGCCGGCGCCTTGCACATAGATGAAGACCATGTCGTCGGCATGGCCATTGAGCAGCGGGTAGACCTCGACTGCCCGCTCGGCGTCGGGAATCGTGTACGAGCCACCGGCGGGCATGGTGTCGATGCTCGTGACCGTGGGATTTTCGGCCAACGCGTCGGGACGCAACGTCGAGGGCCGCTGGAAGATCTCCGTGAAGAACGCCCGCGCGCCTTGATGCACGACGACGGTCGCGCCCCTCGCCGCGTAAGCTCTCAACCCGGCCGAGTGATCCGTGTGATGGTGAGTCGCGATGACGTGGGTGATGGGCTTGCCAGGGAACGTGCTCTCGATCCAATCGATGACCGCTTCACTGCGCAGCTCGTGCATGGGCGCTTCCGCCACGACTATTCCGTTCTCCTGCTCGATGACCAAAGAGTGGTGTGTGCCACCGCGCACGTGATGAACGCCGGACACCAGCTCTTCGGTCTCGATGTTGGTATCCTGGCCTGAGCGGGGAAAGCCGAGAGAGGCCATGATCTGGTAAATCTGATGGCCGCCGCGGCCCCAGTTTGCCAGCGCCTCATCGTAGCTCGGCGATACGCCCGCCGGGAACTCGAACAGGCTCGCCTGCAGGGGCGCATTGACGGTGACCGATGAGCGAGTTTCCGTGTGAACGATCTCGCCATCGACCATCATCGTAACGCTGTTGGGGAATGCCAGCCCGCCCTGAGCCGGCGCCCAGTTGTCGAACATCACCTCGATGGCCACATCGCGCCGCAGGTGCTCAGTCTCCATCGTGGAAAGCTTGGAGATATTGCCGGTAGCGGCATTGACGTACAGCCTGATTGGGGCTACCGGGTTCTCGATGATAAGGACGTGATGGTCGGCGCCGTTGAGCGACTCATCATCGCTCACCGTGACCGAGCCACTCGTCAGAGCGTCACGAAAGCCGATGTGCGGATTCAACAGAGCCTGCTCCTTGCGCACGGAAGCCCACCGATCGGAGGTCATCGGAACAGGGCCTGGGGGACCGGTCCGTGCGTCCTGGCCTATGATGATACCGAGCTCGCCGTCGACGATCAGACTCGCTTGCTGCTCCGCATTCGGGCGCGTGCGGGTCAAGTCAAACCTCGCCCTGCTACCAACGGCATCGTAGTAGCCGGTCATCGTGAAAGGGATCGACATCCCGTCTACATCGCCTGGCATGAAGTGGTGGTCAAGTTCGAAGCGGTGCCCCGTCGATTGGATGGAGACTGTGCTCAAGCCCTGCAGGGCGTCCCCTCCGCCCAGGGCATCGAGCGCTTTCTCCAGCGCGGTTTGAGGGGCCGTGGCTTCTTCCGGGGCCGGGGCAACGCCACTCGGGCTTTGAGCCTCCTGTTCGCAAGCTGCTAGAACGATGAGCGCGACTATGGACAGACCAATTTTGAGCTTCATGACAACCCCCTATCGGGATTTGTTTTTGGATTAGATGTTTATCGTTCGTTTTCAAGGTGAGCTACACGACGAGCCGATGTGCCAAACGACGTTTCTGCGTCTCAGCCCCCCGAAGAATGACACCAGGCTCCCCCTGGATCGCCTCCCGAGTACGGTCGTAGAGGCCGGGGATCGAGTAGTGCGCATATGCGGCTGGCCCCGGCGTCGCCGGACCGAAAATGAGGGGATAAATCCAACGATACATCGGCGATATCCTCGATGGATTGATGACGCGCAAATCCAACTTCCAGACGGATGAAATCGCGATTCCTCAGGAATTACAGCATCCCGCACGCGGCGCGCATCAATCTGAGCATCTAGCCAGTCTGGTCACCTTGGTTGCGGGCGGCGCTCCTGTTCGGCGTAGTAGTCCCAGCGCTTCACGATGCTGGCCCAGCCAAAAGACTCCCTGATGCAGCGCTCGATGTCTTCCTGGGTCATCGCCTGTACCGTCCCGGTAGCTTCTGCCCAAAGCTGCTTCTCCGCGTTTTCTTCCAGGTGTAGCGTCCACGCGAACGCCTCTTCGAGCGTCGGTGCCGCAATGGCAGCGCCATGCATCTTGAGTAGCACAGCATGCTTGTCCCCTAAAGCCCGGGCCAGGCCATCCCCGAGCTCCCTGGAATTGACGTGACCGACATGGTTCATGACGGGCACCCCTTCGCCGAAGATGGCTCCGTGGACCGTCACCGGCAATATCGGTTTGCCGGTAATTGAGAACGCCAGAGAATACACAGGATGAGAGTGGACGACCGCCATTACATCAGGCCGCGCTCGGTAGATACCCGTATGAATCTCTACCTCGCGAGGCGCCCTCCGGGTTCCCCCGGACTGGGTCGAGTCCAACTCTACTGTCACGAGGTCGTCTGCCTGTAAAATTGCACGACTGACATCGCGAGGGCCGATCAATACCTGATCGGTGCCTGGGATCCGGGCACTCACGTGCCCCGAGGATGCGAGCAGGCCCTCCATGACAAGCATGCGCGTTGCAAGGGCGACCTTTTCTTTCAGCTCCTGAAGCTGTTCTGCGTCCTCGGCACCGTTAGCAGGTTGCCAGCTTGCCAGCCCCAACATCAGCAGCATGATTGTCGTTCGGATCGAGCTCGGTCTCATAGCGACCCTCCTTAGTTTCTTTCGGGATACGATACCAACGCTTACGTCCATTGAAAGCCACCGGATACTGGCCTGCACCACCGCCGGGCGTTGGAGACGTTGCGTCATCTGACGTCCCCAGATTGAGCCCATGCAACTCCCGCCGGACGCTTCTCAACCGGATTCTAGTATATCGCGCTTATGCATTACCATGCAGGTGCGCAACGTCGGTAACCGCTAATTATGGCTTGATACGACCGACTACATCGCCCTTCCGCTGGAGCGAGTCCGGACCGGCCAGTTCGATACGGATGCCGCTCAGGTCGATAACGTTTGCCAACATGGCTCGCTAGTTACTTCGCTCGACCGTCGAATCCCTGCGCCAGCATCTCAACTTTGACAACCGTCTGACGGCCGGTGACGTAGAGCGTTTTTCTATCGGGACCGGCGAAGGCGAGGTTCTCGGCGCCCTCCTGTACCGGGATCGTGCCAAGGTGCTGGCCTTGCGGGCTGAAGACCTGAACGCCGATCGTCGTCACAGCGTAAACTCGGCCCTCGCCGTCGACCGCAAGGCCGTTCGCGTTCACGTGAGTCTCTGTTTCAGTTATGCCTTCGTAGTGGGCAAAGTTGCGACGGTTGCGCACGGTTCCGTCAGGCTGGATATCGAAAGCCAGGAGGTATGCGCCCGTCGAATTGTTAACGTAGAGGATCTTCTCGTCCAGGCTAAGCTGGATGCCATTCGGTCGTTCGATCCCGTCTGCGATACTGATCGGCCCAGCGCCCGGAGCGATGTAGTACACGCCTGCCTCGGCCGGGGAATATCCCGCTTCTATCTGCCCCTCACTCGGCGCCGGCGCTGTGAAATAGACCCCGTCCTTCTGATCGACGACGAGATCGTTGGGCCGGCCAAGGGGCTCGCCTTCGAAGACCGGCATGGTGCTTTCGGCGAGCACCGCTTTCTCACCCATCGGATAGATCACAGCAACCTTCATCCGTTCGGGTGGTCGGGTCTGGATCGCGATCAGACGGCCCTTTGAGTCCAAGCCTAGACCAAGCTGCCCGGTGTCTGGGTTTTCGACGAACGTTGAGAGATTGTCGTCCGTGTCGATCTTCCAAGTCATGCCTCTATCTCTTTCCGAGAAGATCAAACTACCGTCCGGCATCCCAAGCGGGCCTTCAAGCACTCTAGTCTCAAATCCGTCCTTGACGATCCGGACTTCCGTCCCGCCTGCAACAACGCCGGGGATATCCGGCGCGAGTTTCACGACCGGCGGCGCCTCCTGGCTCTGCCACTGCTCTGGCGGTTGTGCCGGTTCTTGGGCCGGCAGGGCCAAAGAGAAAAGCAATCCCGCTACGGAAGATACAAACGCACGATTCATCTCGAGTCCCCCCCTGATCGCCGTGTTAATTCGTAGGCAGAATATATAACCCGAGCGGCCCATGGGTCAACGGCCGGCCTGCGCAGCGGTACCGGTTGCGGCACTATCACCTTTTCGATCCGTCCCCCGGAATGTCTGCTTTTTTCTCCAAAGCATTCGTAATCGGGCCGGTCTCTTGAGAGGTCGTACTCCCTGAACTGCCAGATAAAGGAGTCAAGGGTGTTGTATAGATCAGGTTCACTCGAAGATGCTCGGCTCTTGTCCGGGCTTCTTCGGGCTTCGTAAGTGTTTCACTTTCCTGAATCTGCAGTAGTCGACGTTGTTGCTCCACGTTGAACTGCAGGCTGGCGCATATCTGGGGGATAAGAATGGTCTCCAAAGAACTCAATGACTGGCTCCAAGTGGTCGGTCTTTTCGGCGTCCTTGGGGGTCTGATTTTCGTTGGTATGCAGCTACGCTTGGATCGCCAAGTGGCGCTGACCGAGGGCGTCGGGCGGGTTCAAGACACCAGACTGTATTGGGCGGAGTTGATCGGCGATCACTCAGAAGTCTGGGTTAAGGGCCTGTCCGGCGACCCGCTTAGTCAAGCGGAAGCAGCCGTGTTCGAGTCGTTAGCTCAGGCCTGGGAAATCCGCTCAATCTCAACATTCACTTCCACATGCTGTTGCTGGGCGGCGTTTACGTCGGTGAGGGGGTGGGTCTGCGGTTCGTGCCCGTGCCCGCACCGAGTCGGGCGGCGCTCGAGAGCCTGGTGCAGACGATCGCCGAACGCATCGGCCGCTCGCTCGAACGCGCCGGGCTCATCACGCGCGACATCGAGAACGCCTATCTGGCCTTCGATCCGAGCGAGGAGACACCCATACACAGCTTCTCTGTTCAAATCTTCCCAGTTTTGTTCTACAGGACCAGTCGTTATTCTTTGACTGTGGGTGTTGGGAAAACCCACCCCTCGGCGCCTGGGCTGGCGCCGGGGGTGGCGGTGGTCGGACCGTTGCACAGTGGGCTGCCATAGGGCCTTTGAAAGAACTATCCTTTCGCGACGGGAATCTTCAAAGGGCGGAAGCTGCGCAAGATTGAAGCGGGCGGCGGCCGGTAGTTTAAGGACGGTAATCCTGCCGCACTGAGGCGCGAGGCATAGGTGGTATGGCACTCAGGCGATGATGGCATGCGACCCCACAAAAGGGGTGAGCCACATTGCGCATCTGCAGACATCGGATGTTCAGAGCGTTCAAGGTTGATCGGCGGTGGCCGCGCCCCATATAATGGTCGTCAATTGGTCCCCGCCGGACTCGCCGAAAGGCCCCGGCGGGGTTATTTTTTGAGGATTGCATGCCGGAAGAGCCGGAGATCAAGCGCGCCGTTTCCTTCAACGACGGCCAGAATCTGTTCCGGCACGCGAAAGACGCGTTCGGTCACCATCACCCAAATTACGATCCGCAGAAGCTTGCCGACGCGGTCTGCGCTGCCAGCGGATGGGTTAATTACGGCGTCCGGTTCTATACCGGGGTCCCGAGCGCGGATCGATCGCCGATGTGGCACGGATATTGGGCTCGCCGCATGACTGCGATGAGGCGAGCCGGTATTGCAGTCACCTCCCGCACCTTGCGCTACCGGGTTGAGCATGTCCGTCTGGGAGACGGTTCGATCCATGGGATTCCCGTCGCGCGTGAAAAGGGGATCGACCTGCGTCTTGGACTCGATGTCGCGCGCTTGGCGCGGAACGCAGAACTGGATGTGGCTGTTATCTTCAGCCAGGACCAGGATCTTGCTGAGGTCGCGAGTGAAATTCGCGATATCGTGCGAACCGGGGGACGGTGGCTGAAAGTCGTTTTTGCCTTTCCGCACGGGTCAAGTGCGACTTCGCAGCGGGGCGTGGACCGAACGGACTGGTTCCGTATGGATCGGGAGTTCTACGATGCGTGCCTCGATCCGAGGGACTACCGCCCGCGTCGGTAAATGGAGTCGCGGTCCCTAAGAGTGATCGATCAATTCAAGCCTGGAAGCTCCATATGGGATCGTTTGACAAAAAAAATCCAAAACTACCAAGTGATAGCGCACATTCACGGAGCCACTTGACAATCCCCATCTGGACTGACGATAGACTGGTATCGAGGGCTGTATCGAATCTTTGGAATAAGGGCGACCTCAGGGTTAGGAACGGCGTCAAAGAGGAGGATCGCGATTACCATTCTGCAACTGGTTAGCTGGAATATCCTGGGTGGCTAGCCTCGCTATTGGGCGCCAGGACTCGCGCCGCTCGAGACTGCCGTGGCCGGCACCTTGCAGTTACCTAAGGCCAAGGCGGTCACGAAACGCCACCCTTCGCGCAGATTCGCACCGGGCCCCACCCGGGTCGGCCCCCTACTCTCGCGGACATCGCCGCCCAGGGCGACCTGGAGCCGCAGGCGCCTGAACGCCACCGCGAACTCGCCCGGCTGTATCGCGAGACCATCGGCCACGAATAAACACATTCGCGATGCCGGCCTTCGCCCGGGACTGCATCGGCCATTCCAATTTGCGGGAGCACGTAGCCCCGATCATGTCGCGCCCGCCGCCGGGGCCCTGGTGTCGCGGATTCAGTCCGCGGCGGTCATGGGCCAGTCATGGGTACTGTGTTCGCCCCAGGGCTTGCGCGCGAAGATGCGCTCGACCATCGGTGTGAAACGATCGACGGGCAGGGTGTCGTAGTCCGGGTCGAACGACACCTGGTCATAGTCGCGGCAGAATCGTTCCGTCATGGCAAAGGCCGGATGGCCGCGGTGGCGGTCGCGCGCGTTGCGATCGAGGCCGATCTTGTCGTAATAGTAGTAGCCTTGGAACAAGCCGTGCCGCAGCACCATCCACCAAGTGTGTTTGGCCACATACGGGCGCAATACCGCGGCGCCCAGTTCGGAGTGATTCTCCGGCGCGAGGACATCGCCGATGTCGTGGACCAGAGCCGCCACCACGATCTCATCGCATTCCCCGGCGCGCAGTGCCCTGGTCGCCGTCTGCAGCGAATGTTCATAGCGGTCGACCCGGTAGCCCGGCAGCCCCCCGGCCAACCCCTCTACGCAGGCGAGCACGCGCTCTCCCGTTGTCGCAAGAAAGGGTTTGGCGAGTTCTTCCTGAAGGGCATAGTCCTCCACCGTGCCCTCGTCCATGCGGGTATAAGCCGCGACGCGCGGTGTGGCTTGCGATTCGGCCATGGCGGCATCCTCTCATCGAACGCGATCTATATGATAGGCGCCCCGCTCCGTGTTTGGACAGGGCTACCGCAAAGGTGCCAGGGTTCTCTCAAAAACGCCCCTTGCTCGCCTGGGTGCGTCGTTCATGTTGCCATACGTGATGGCGGCTGCACTGTGCAGCCGCCATCAGCTGCCCGTGCGGCGCGCGTTCAGCCGTTGCACCAGCGATACACTCATGACGATCAGGATAGGAATGACCGGCAGCGAACCGATCACGGTCAGCGACTGGACCGCCGCGAGGCTGCCGGACAGCGTAACGCCTATGGTCATCAGGAACATGACGGAAATCCAGGCGACGCGCATCCCCAGTTGCGGTTCCTGGTTGGCGCGAAGGTTCTTCGAGCAGACGCAGGCCGAGACAAAGGCCGCCGAATCCATGGTCGTTGCATAGAAGACGATGCACAACACGATGAAGAACACCAAGCTGAGATTCCCGAATGGCAGGTGTGCCGCGATCGTGGCCGTCACCACGTACAGGCCGCTCTCCTCAAGAAGTTTGCTGAGCGGTAGCAGGTTGTTCAACTCGAGGTGCAGGGCGAAGGCGCCGGTAACCGACAGGTACGTCAGCGTGCCGAGCGCTCCCCACACGATTGTACCCAGCACCAACTGCCGAATTGTCCTTCCGCGCGAAATCCTGGCGATGAAGAGACCCACGAAGGCGGCGAAGGCGATCCACCAACCCCAGTAGAACACTGTCCAATCCTCGGGAAACCCGGATTGGTTAATCGGGTCGGTCCACAGGCTGGTGCGGAAAAAGTTGTCGGCCATCAGTCCCACGCTGTTCACGGTCATCTTGAGGATGAACAGCGTCGGACCAATAACCAGTATGGCGAGCAGGAGAAGGATAGCCAGGACCATATTGAAGTTCGCCAGCTTCTGAATGCCCTTTTTCAAGCCGCGCAGGGTACTGGCGCCGAACAGGAGGACGAACACAATGAGAACCACGACCTTTACAAGGATGCTGTCCTGGGCGCCGGTCAACTCGGAAAGCAACGCTGAGACCAGGGGCACGCCGATACCGAGCGAGGTCGTGGTGCCGGCAATGATGCCGAGAACGATGAAAATGTCGATGACGACTTTCCAGGTCGAAAGCCCGAAGCGCGGTAGCGCACCGGCGCTGGCTTCACTGATCCGCAGGAAGCGCGAGCGCTCGACGTAAAGAGTGTAGGCGATCGGCACAGCCGGCAGGGCGTAGAACGCCCACGGAACGATGCCCCAATGCAGCATCGGGTACATGTGCGCCCATTCGTAGGCTTCACTGGAATAGGGTTCGATGCCCAGCGGCGGAGTCTCCAGGTAGTAAATCGGTTCGCCGAATCCCCACGCCACCGTGCCCGCCCCGATCCCGGCGGTAAACATCATGGCCACCCAGTGAGGCGTTGAGAATTCCACGGGTTCGTCCTCTTCGCCAAGCTTGATGCTGCCGTGCGGCCCGAACGCCAGCCAGAGGCAGAAACCCAGCGCAACCATGCCGAACGCAAGGTAAAGCCAACTGAAATTGGTCCCAATGGCAGCCATGAGCGACTGCGCCCAGGCGCTGGTTTCCTCCGGAAACGCCAGAAACGCGACAGCGAACAAGCCGGCGATGGCGATGGAGGGGAGCAGAACAGCGGGTTCGGCAGCAGGTCGATCCTGGGCGGCAGCGATTTCGTGATGGTCAGTCGAGATCATATCCTGGTTGCGTGCGGTTTTCGCCGAACCATTTTACTCAAAGATGGCGAGCGATGCGGCGAGGCTGTCGACGCCAGGCTTGACGCTGAGGCCGGGCGGGGTGGCGGGGGCACGCGCGGTGGCGGGGCAACGTCGGGCGGCCTACCCCATGAACCCCTGCGCGATACCCCACAGCGCGGCCAGCAGCAATGCAGCGAACGGCACGGTGGTAATGACCATTCCGGGCCCGCGCGCCGCAGCGTCCCTGGCATAGGCGTTGGCATAGACCGCGCGTCCAACGATCCACACTGCACCGAACAGTGCCGTAATGGCATCGCCCAGAACGCTGGTGGCAAGCCAAAGCAGCGGCAAGAAAAGCACAAGCTGCTCGATGGTGTTCTGGTGGACCCGGTTGCCGCGCTCGAACTCCGGATGACCCGTCGTGGCCGGGGCGCTTATGCCGTGCTTCTGGCGCAGCCCACCCACGCGAAAAGCCAGCACAAATGTCAAGGCTACCGCGGCGACCGTCACCAGTGCCGTGTACTTCATAGCGATCATCGTCTCGTTCTCAACCGTGCGCGCCCAATTGCCTGGCCGCCCAGTCCTGGTCGGCCGGCAACCGCAAAGTCTTCGGTCCACCCGACTTCTCATCGTGATGCGGGTGACCCGCATCCGACCACATCTGCCGGTCGGAATTGACCGCGGCCCGATACAGCCGGAAGGCCCCTTGCGGATCCATGATTCGATCCGTCGGCCCGTAACCGATGAGCATCGGACACTCGATCTTGGCGGCTACGCTTTCCATGGTGTAATCGGCGAGTTTTCGTCTTGCGTCGGCCAGATCCTGCGCACCGATGATCCAGCGCACCCGATCCTGAATGGGCGGATAGTACTCGAACAGGTCGCGGAGAAGATCGTGGGAGCCGGCGCCCATCCACACCGCCTTGATGCGGCTGTCGCCGCTGGCCGCCCGGGGCGCAGAATAGCCGCCCATGCTCTGCCCGCGAAGACCGATTCGCTCCGGATCCACGTCGGGGCGGGACTGCAGGTAATCGACCAGCGGCGATACCAGTCGTTCCGTGTCGGGCGGCATATACAGGTGCTTCAGCCTCTTCGCCACGCCCTGCCCCGGCAGATCCAGCACCAGAAATGCCATGCCCCGAGCGGTGTAGGCGGCCCCGCCGTTGAGCGTATTCTCCGCCAGGGAATCCGCTCCCTGGTAGGCAATGACTGCCGGGTACCGCGTCCCCTCCGGGCCGTTGGGCTTGCGGAAGTAACCGTCGAGATCGTTGCCGTCCACGTTGATCGCGATGCGCTCAAACGGCGGCGACCGCAACTCCCATGCCTTGTCGAAGAGATTCAGGAATTTCATGTATCCCTTCATCATGGTCTCGTCGGTGTCTTCCTGGTAGACGATGGACAGCCGGTGGAAGCGGCTGGCCCGAAGATAGAATCGATTAGCCGAGACGTTGAGCCCCTGCTCTTCGTAGCCCGCGGCGATCTCTTCATTGATCTGCGCAACCCGGTTCCACTCCTCGTACCAGGACAACGGATCGAACGGGCGCATGCGGCGCGCCACTTCCAACTCGTGCGGATCGTCCGTGTGAATCGACTGGTTAAGTCGAATCTCCATCTGGCCGCCGCCGACAACCGGTTCCCCGGTGTACAGCCTTTCCGCATCACGTCCACCGACATCGCCTATGTGGGCATTGCCCGGCCCGAGATCCTGCGAGTACGCCGGGGCGCGCAGGGCGCCCGCCATGGCCGATGCACTGGCCGACAACATTCCCCATTTCATGATTGCGCGCCGAGTCAGCGCTGATTCATCGGTCACGTTCCCCATCCTTCCCTTGTGATTCACCAAGCTATCATCGCCAGCCGCGTCTGCGCGCCTTTGACGCCGATCAAGTGTATTCTTCGGACAGCCGATTATGCCTTAGCGAGAGTATCGCACCAACCATCGTCGAAAAATCGTCGAGACGCCGCAATCCGTGTAACCATGGATCACAACTACGCTCCTGCTGCGGATCTACTGCGGCGCCTGGCCGCCGTATTCTACGACGGACTCCTGCTTACGGGACTGTTCATGGTCCTGACGTTGATATTGGTGCTGGCGCGAGGCGGAGAAGCCATTCCAGCCGGGTCCTGGTGGTTTGGGATCGCCTTGCTCGGCACCAACTTTCTTTTCTTCGGGTTTGCCTGGACTCGCGGTGGCCAAACCCTCGGCGCACAGGCGTGGGGATTGCGAGTGGCCGCGCTGGACGGCGGCGATCTCAACTGGCGACAGGCGGCAATCCGCTATCTTGCGGCATGGTTGTTACTGGTTCCGCCCGGGCTGGGTTTCATCTGGGCCTGGTGGGACCCGGAACGGCTGTGCTGGCATGATCGGCTGTCCGGTTCCCGCGTGATCCGGCAACACCACCCACGAGCATCCACCACCGATCATTACTGACCAGCCCGCATCGCTCACCAATTTCCTGCTGCGGCCGCCGATGTGCGGTCTAGCGCACTCTCGAAAACGCCGCCGCCGTGACCAGAAACAGCGCCGCGCTGGGTAACCAGGCGACGACCCGCGGGTCCAGATCGAACACCTGGCCGCTGTTCGCAAACGCCTGGGCGGTCACGTAGTACGCGAGCCCGATCAGCAGTCCAATCAGTAGCCGGACGCCTGTCCCCGCCGAGTGCAGACCACCCAGCACAAACGGCAACGCCAGCAGCGTCATGAGCAAGACCGAAACGATATCCGCCATGCGCGCCCAATAGGCGATCAGGTAGGCGGTCGCGTCCAGGTCGTTGGCTTGCAGATAGGCGATATAGCGGGTCAACCCGCCGGTGTCGAGCAAATCCTGTCGAATCACCGAAAATTCCAGCAGTTCCTGACTCAGGCCGTAATCCTTTATGGCTTGCCTCGCGGTCTCGGCACTGATACCGCCGGCGCCGTCAAACGCCGTTTCGGCGTAATTTCCAAGAATCCAACGATTGGTCTGATCGATGTCCGTGGTATCGGCGTGGGCGACATGGGTGAGTCCCCGATCGGCATCCAGTTCGAAGAGATAGACACCGCCGAACCCGAAGCCATTGGCTTCCCGGCGCAGATTCACGATTCGATCGCCACTTTTTAGCCATGTGGACGCACCGCCTGCCGCCATGTCCTCGGAATCCAGCAGCGCCTGCGCCCTCAGGTCGCGGGCATAGACGGTCAGCGACGGGGCCAGCGACTCGCCCACCAGTGCCATAACGGCCATCAGGACGACACCCGCCGTGGCGACCGAGCCCATTAGGCGGAGGTGGGATACGCCGCTGGAGCGCATCACCACCAACTCCCGCTGCACTGCGAGATTACCGAGACCCAATAGCGCGCCAATGAGAGCAGCCGCCGGCAAAAGCCTTACCAACAGCCGCGGTATACGCAAGGCCACGTAGGCCACGGCGTCATTGACGGAATATTGCGCCGTGCCCACATCGGGCAATTGCGCCATGAATTCGAAAACGGTACCCACGGAGATCAGAACCAGCGTCACCAGGGCTACGCCCTTGAGTAGCGTGGCGACAATATACCGATCCAGTACATTCATGCTGTGACCGCCCCCGCCCCCGAGTCCGTTAGCCTGGACCGGGAAAACCAGCCGGCCTGCCGGCCGAGAAGCACGATCCCGAGCAACCCCAGCAGCACGTGTACCCACCAGACACCGAGCCAATCCGGTACTTGTTCGCGTTCCACCCAGGCACGCGCAATGGACAGCAGATTCAGGTAGGTCACGTAGATCAGAACGCCGACACCCAAGCGCGCATAACGACCTTCCCTGGGCCGGGAACGACTCAGTGGAACAGCCAGCAACGCCAGCACGAACAGCGATAGCGGTGAGGATATACGCCACTGAAGTTCAGCGCGGTCCTCTGGATCGACGGAACCCGCCAGCGCCGCAAGGGTCTTGGTTTCCACCGGTGGCTCCTCGTCCTGACGTTCAAGCAGGCGCACCGGCATTCCGTGCTCGGCGAATTCGACGATGCGAAAATCGCGCTCGCCGGGTACGCCTTCATAGCGGCGACCATCGTAGAGGACAAACGTCAATTGACCGTCCGACTCAACCCGGCGTTCTCCCCGCGCCGCCACGATGGCGACAACCCGGTTGCCGTCGTTTCGCTGGATAAAGACGCCGCGAATTTCGTCGCCTTCCACTTCGCGCGCGTAGATGATGGTATCGCCGGAGTCCGGGCTGGTGAATGCACCCGATTCGAGTACGCCAAGTTCAAGCGTTTCCCGTGCCTGCAGCCGAATCTGCTCGATCTGCCGGGACGCCTCCGGGGTGCCGATCAACGACAGCCATGCGACGGAACCGGCGAGCACCGCCGTCAAAAGACCGATCGGGCCCAACAGCCGCACCGGTCCGACTCCGCAAGACGCCAACGCCACCATCTCGGAGTCCCTGTTCAGGCGGGCCAGTGCCAGCATGATCCCCAAAAACAGCCCGATGGGAGCAAGCCAGGTCAGGTATTGCATCGACGTCAGACCCAATACCACGAAGACGGCGCTCCTGGGCAATTCGTTGGCGGCGGCGTCATCCAGCGTTTCGGCGAACTGGTTGCTCAAGAATATGACGATGAGCACCATGGTCACCACCAACCAGGCGGAGAATGTCTCGCGCAGAACGTATCGGCTGATCAAGTCCACGGGCAAATGGGTTCAAAGTGGCTGGGGCAGCGAGTACACTTAGCCCGCCAATTTTCGGGCGGGATTTCAACACGATAACATAACCCCGCGGCAGCACGGTCGACTGGTCCGGACCGTCGCGGTCATGATTCGTGCGCACCCGCGAAGTACAGGAGTAATTGCCATGGAGTTTCCCGTTAGGACCGGCTCGCTGGCCGGCGAGAAGACCGGTTGCCTCGTTTTGCCGATTTTCGAGCACAGGCAGTTGAGCGGCGCCTTCGAGGAGGTGGACGCGAACTGTGGCGGGGCATTGAGCCGGCTCGTAACCGCGGGTGACGCTTCCGCCAAGCCGGGCCGGACGCTGTTGGTACCGGAAGTTGAGGGCATCGCGGCCGAACGCGTGCTCCTCGTGGGCTGCGGCGACGCGGAAAAATTCGACGCAAAAGCGTTGCACCGTTCGGTCGCCGTCGCGGCCGAGGCGCTGGGTCGGACGGGTGTCGGGGAAGCTACAAGCTTGCTCTCCCACGGCCCGGTCCAGGGCGTTGAGGACTACGATGCCGCGCGACTCACCGTCACGGCGGTTTGCGGCGCGCTGTACAGATTTGACGAACTCAAGAGCGAGTCGTCCGATGAAACCGCATTGACACAATTCGCCATCGCGATCGGCCAGCCGCGTGGCGCGGCGGAAGCGCGGCGCGGCGTGAACCACGGGCAGGCTATCGCCGCGGGCGTCAATCTTGCCCGCGATCTGGGTAACCGGCCCGCCAACGTTTGCACGCCTTCCCACCTGGCCGGTGAAGCGATCGCCCTGGCGGATCGATTCGAGCGCGTAGAGACCGAAATTCTCGACGAAGAGGCGATGCGGCAACTTGAAATGGGCGCGCTGCTGTCGGTGACCGACGGCGCCGAGGAACCGGCCCGGCTGATCGTGATGCAGTACAACGGCGCGGAAGCCGGAACCGCTCCCGTGGTGATCTGCGGCAAGGGCATCACCTTCGATACCGGAGGGATATCTCTGAAACCGTCCGCCAAGATGGACGAAATGAAGTTTGATATGTGCGGTGCGGCCAGCGTGCTCGGCACGATGGCGGCGCTCGGCGAGTTGCAACCCGAAATCAATGTCGTCGGCGTGGTGCCCGCGTGTGAAAACATGCCGGGCGGACGGGCAACGCGCCCTGGAGATATCGTCAAGAGCATGTCGGGCAAGACCGTGGAGGTTCTCAACACCGACGCCGAAGGCCGACTCGTGCTCTGCGACGCGCTCACCTATGCATCCCGCTTCAAGCCCAGGTACTTGCTTGACGTGGCCACGCTGACGGGCGCCTGCGTCGTGGCCGTCGGCCATCTCTACACCGGGTTGTTCGCCAACGATGAAGGGCTCGCCGCCGACCTTCTGGCGGCCGGCAAGCGATCCCTGGATCCGGCCTGGCAGCTACCCGTGGATGACGAGTACGGTGAATCGCTGCGCAGCAATTTCGCCGACTTCGCCAACATCGGTGGCCGCTTCGCCGGTGCGAGCATCGGTGCGCAATTCCTTTCACGATTCGTGAATGACACGCCCTGGGCGCACCTGGACATTGCCGGGGCTGCGTGGCATCCATCGGGCAAGCGCAAGGGTGCGACTGGCCGCCCGGTGCCGTTGTTGGTGGACTTCCTGCTCAACCTCCAATGACCAGGCTACACGCGCGCAGCGCTGCCTTGACCTGTCCGGTGGAATGGCCGTGACCCGGGTCGACTTCTACGTTCTGAAGACCGACTCGGTTGACTCCCGGCTCAGAACCGCCTGCCGGATTGCACAGAAAGCTGTGCAACACCGCCAGCATGTCTACATCAACACCGCTGACAAGACCGATGCAGACAAACTGGATGGCTTGTTGTGGACGTTTTCCCAGGGCAGCTTCATCCCGCACATCGTTGCGGGTCGGGGCCAGACGACGGATGGGGACGAACCGGTCGTGATCGGGACCGATGAATCGCAGTCGGCGGAGGTGCCGTCCGGCGGGCCCGGAGAACACTGGGACGTGATGATCAACCTGGCGAGCGCCGTCCCCCCCTATTTCAGCCGCTATGCCCGGGTGGCCGAAGTTGTCGACGCGGATCCAGCAAGGCGCGACGAGGGGCGGCAGCGGTATCGGTTCTACAAGGACCGTGGCTACGAACTGAACACGCATCAAATTTGAGACGGGACATGCGGGCACAACGCAAGACCTATCAACCCGAGGAAATCGAGCCCGGCCACTACCAGCGTTGGGAGCAAGCGGGTTTTTTCCGACCCTCCGGCGAGGGACCGAGCTATTGCATCGTGATTCCCCCGCCGAACGTGACCGGGACGCTGCACATGGGCCACGCATTCCAGGTCACGATCATGGATGCGCTGATCCGATACCACCGCATGCGCGGCAACAATACGCTGTGGCAGATGGGGACCGACCACGCCGGTATTGCCACCCAAATGGTCGTCGAGCGCCTGCTGGATGCCGAAGGTCAATCACGGCACGACCTGGGAAGGGATGCCTTCGTGCGCCGGGTGTGGGAATGGAAGGAACATTCCGGGAACACGATCTCCAGGCAACTGCGGCGGCTCGGCGCCTCGGTGGACTGGTCCCGGGATCGATTCACCATGGATCCAGAATTGTGCGAGGCGGTCACCGAGGTGTTTGTCCGACTCCATGATGAAGGGCTCATTTACAGAGGCAAGCGGCTGGTCAATTGGGACCCGGTGCTGCGCACCGCCATTTCCGACCTGGAAGTCCTGTCCGCTGAGGAGCCGGGGAAACTGTGGCGGTTTCGTTATCCGCTACTGGACGGGGACGGGTATCTGGTCGTTGCTACCACTCGGCCGGAAACCATGCTCGGCGACACCGCCGTTGCGGTACATCCCGGCGACGAACGCTACCGAAAGTTTATTGGCCGCGAGGTCCGTCTCCCCCTGGCAGCGCGGCGGATCCCGGTGATTGCCGACGAGTACGTGGACCCGGAGTTTGGCACGGGCTGCGTGAAGATTACGCCGGCGCATGATTTCAACGACTACCAGGTCGGGCAGCGCCACGGTCTGCAGGTCATCAATATTTTTGACGAGACCGCCACACTCAACGACGCAGTGCCGCCCCGCTATCGCGGCCTCGACCGGTTCGAGGCGCGCCGGCTTGTTCTCGAGGACCTTCAGGCACAGGGCTTTCTGGACGGCGAGGAAGATCACCGGCTCATGGTGCCCCGCGGCGACCGCAGCGGCGCTGTGGTCGAACCGCTGCTCACGGACCAGTGGTATGTGCGCACGCAACCGCTCGCCGAACCGGCAATTGCGGCCGTTGAGGACGGCAGGATCCGTTTCGTTCCCGAAAACTGGTCGAAGACCTACTTCGAGTGGATGCACAATATTGAGGATTGGTGCATTTCGCGCCAGTTGTGGTGGGGGCACCGCATACCGGCCTGGTACGACGAAGACGGCCAAGTGTATGTCGGGCGCAGCGAGGCAGAGGTACGCGCCCGGCACGGCATCGCG
Organism: Candidatus Rariloculaceae bacterium; assembly: GCA_965237785.1. Lineage (GTDB taxonomy): Bacteria > Pseudomonadota > Gammaproteobacteria > Steroidobacterales > Rariloculaceae > UBA6522. The sequence continues at coordinate 834,743 of OZ250159.1, read as the reverse complement.
CCCGACGCGCCGCTGCGCCAGGACAACGATGTGCTCGACACCTGGTTCTCGTCGGCGCTTTGGCCGTTTTCCACGATGCAATGGCCGGCCGGCTCAAGGGAACTGGATACCTTCTACCCGACGCAGGTCCTGGTGACGGGTTTCGACATCATCTTCTTCTGGGTCGCCCGCATGATCATGATGGGCCTGAAATTCATGGAGGATGTCCCCTTCGCCGATGTCTACATCCACGCGCTGGTGCGCGACCACAGCGGACAGAAAATGTCCAAGGCCAAGGGCAACATTCTCGACCCGTTGTTCATTGTCCAGGGCGTGAGCCTGGAAACGCTCGTCCGCAAGCGCACCGAGGGACTGATGCAGCCGCACCTGAAGGAACGCATCGAGGCGAGCACCCGCAAAGAATTTCCCGACGGGATCGCTGCCTACGGTGCGGACGCCCTGCGGCTGACCTTTGCCTCGCTTGCGACCACCGGACGGGATGTGAGTCTGGACATGGGGCGAGTGGAGGGCAATCGCAATTTCTGCAACAAACTCTGGAACGCCTCCCATTTCGCCTTCGCCCACTGCGACGCACGGCAAGTGGCGGAACCAGCGGAATATTCCCTGGCGGATCGCTGGATCCGTTCACGGCTGCATACGGTCATTGAACGCTACCGGCAGACCTTCGCCGAGTACCGATTCGACCTGACCGCCCAGGGACTGTACGAATTTACCTGGCACGAGTTCTGCGATTGGTACCTGGAGTTGGCCAAGACGGTGCTGAACGATGCCGATGCGCCGCCGCGAGCAGCACAAGCCACGCGACAGTGCCTGGTGGACGTGCTTGGTGCGCTGCTGAAGCTTCTCCACCCCATCATTCCCTTTGTGACCGAAGAATTGTGGCTCCAGCTGTGCGATCGAACCGGCCGGGAAAGCACCACCATCATGTTGGAATCGCAGCCCGAGCCCGGGTCCTATCACCTTGACCCCGAGGCCGAGGAGGAAATCGAGTGGCTGAAGGCATTCGTGATGGGCGTCCGACAGATACGAGGCGAGATGTCACTCAGTCCAGGCCAGCGACTGCCGGCACGGATCGCGGGCGCAACCGACCGGGATCGTGCTCGCGTGCGCCACCACAAATCCCACCTCTTGAATCTCGTCCGGCTGCATGAAATCGCCTTTGTTGCCGAAGCGGACGAGGTCCCGGGTGCGGCCGCCGCCGTCGTCGGCCAGATGACGATCCTCATTCCGCTGCAGGGGTTGATCGACGTCGCCGCGGAACGCGCCCGGTTGGACAAGCAGCGGCAACGGGCGGAGGACGATCGCAGGCGCAGCCAACAGAAACTCGAAAACCCCAGGTTCCTCGCCAACGCACCGGCGACGGTGGTCGACCGCGAGCGCGAACGCGCGGCCGCGCTGGGGGAGCGTCTGGTTCAGCTCAACGAACAGATCGCCCGACTGCCGCATCCGGAATCGTAGCGACGGCATCACGGACGGCAGCCGCAAAGATCACCGCATCCTCGCGACCGCTCTCGGCCTGGTAGTAGGACGGGCGCACACCGATCTGCTCGAAGCCCGCGGAACGATACAGGTTGATCGCGGCAAGGTTGGACGGACGCACTTCGAGAAAGGCTCGCTCCACATGCAGCGCATCGGCGCGCACGCAGAGCGCGTAGAGCAGACGCCGCCCATCACCCTGGCGCTGAAGGTCCGGGTGAACACAGATATTCAGAATATGCGCCTCACGGGCGGCGACGGACATGATTGCGTAACCATAGATGTCACCCCCGATAACCAAAACCAGGCATTGGTAGCCGGCCAACAGGCAATCCCTGAATATGCCCGGACTCCACGGGAACTCGTAGCTGGCCTGCTCGACGGCCGACACCGCTCGCAGGTCCGCCGCCGACATGGCTCGAATCTCGGTTCGGGGTTGCAGCGCCGCGCTCATGGCGAAGCCCGCAGCAGTCGCTGGACGAGCGTCAGGTCCTCCCATGCCTTGGCCTTGGCCAGCGGGCTGCGCAGCAGATAGGCTGGATGGTAGCTCACGACCAGCGGGGTATCCGCGCTGCCGTAGCTGAACTTGCGTCCACGGAGCCGCCCGATCGGGGTATCCGATTGCAACAGCCACTGTGCTGCGATGCGTCCCAGCGCCAGGATGACCCGCGGTTGCAACAACTGGATCTGACCTTGCAGGTAAGGCGTGCAGGTTGCCGCCTCATCCGGTTTGGGGTCGCGGTTTCTGGGCGGCCGGCATTTGAGAATATTCGCGATATAGACATCCTCACGGGCGAGATGAATCGCGGCGAGCATGGCGTTGAGCAATTGTCCGGCACGGCCGACGAAGGGCTCGCCCAGCCGATCTTCCTCAGCGCCCGGGGCTTCGCCGATGATCAATAGATCAGCCGACTCGCTGCCGACGCCGAATACCGTCTGCGTGCGCCCCCGGTGCAGGTCGCATTTCGTACAGGTGCGAACGGCCTCCCGCAAACCGCTCCAATTGACAGCAGCCTCTTCCGCCGCCACCCATTCCGTTTCCGGCTCACCGCGCAGTACCCAGACGGGAATGCCCATCGCCTCAAGATACTGCTCGCGGGTTCCGGGCATGGTTACCGAGACCCTAGAAGCAGCGCCGTCCTGTAGCGCAACCATGGACTAGCAGCCCGCATATCTCACCAATCCGGTACTGCGGCCGCCGATCGCAATGGACTCATGGAATCGGGTCCAGGCTATCCTGGACCAGCGGCCTCCACAGTCACCGAGTCTTCCAGCGCTTCGTAACGGCGATCGACCCAAGCCGGGATGACGGCCACATCGCCGGCTTCCATCACGAACTCCTGCCCACCGCTGACGGCCAGGAGAAAAATGCTGGTTCTGTTCATGAGCTTTTATGGCTCCTCATTGTTGTCGGCCATGTAGGCGCGGACCGGGCAATGCCGCCATTCCGAGTGGGCATTGTCATGCCGAACAAGCTTAGCATGCACCGGCTGGAGTCCGCGTCGTGCACGCCGTAAAACCCCCGCGTCCGGGCGGCCAAGCCGCCCCCGAATAGCCTACAATGCCCGCTCCGTACCACGATCAATGCACAGCATGCGACTTACCCGGTTATCCCTCACCACCTTCAAGGAAGCGCCCGCCGATGCCGAAGTGCTCAGCCATCGGCTCATGCTGCGCGCGGGCCTCATTCGTCGCCTCGCCTCCGGACTCTACAGTTGGCTTCCCCTCGGCGTCCGGGTCCTGCACAAGGTCCAGCGCATCATCCGTGAGGAAATGGACGGCGCCGGCGCACTGGAAGTATCGATGCCCGGGGTTCAGCCCGCGGATTTGTGGCGGGAATCGGGGCGATGGGAGGATTTCGGGCCGGAGTTGCTGCGTCTCGAGGACCGGCACCGGCGGGCGTTCTGCCTCGGGCCCACGCACGAGGAGGTCATAACGGACATCGCCCGGAGTGAACTGAAGAGTTATCGGCAGCTACCGATCAACTACTACCAGATACAGACCAAGTTCCGGGACGAGATCAGACCGCGATTCGGGGTCATGCGCGCCCGCGAATTCGTGATGAAGGACGCCTATTCATTCCACCTGGATGAGGAATCCCTCGAGGAGGGATACCAGGTCATGCGCCGCGCCTACGAACGAATCTTCGATCGATTGCAACTCGACTATCGAATCGTACTTGCGGATTCCGGAGCGATCGGCGGCAGCCGGTCGGAGGAGTTCCACGTGCTGGCTGACTCGGGTGAGGATGCCATCGCCTTCTCCGAGACCGACGGATATGCGGCGAACGTGGAGACGGTCCCGTTGCCCGCAAGCGCCGAGCCATCCCGACCGACGCCTCGTGAAGACCTGGCCAGCGTGGCGACACCTGGCGTGCGCGGCATCTCCGAGTTGTGCACGTTTCTCGGCGTGGCGCCCGACCAATGCCTGAAAACGCTGTTGGTTCAGGGCAGCGACTCCCCGGCCGTGGCGCTGCTACTGCGCGGCGATCACGAACTCAACGTTCACAAGGCGCAAGCGCTGTATGCCGTTGCAAGTCCGCTACGCATGCTGTCTGCCGCCGACGTGGAAGCCGCCGCAGGCGTGAAGCCCGGCTCCCTGGGTCCGGTGGGACTGAATCTGCCCACCTATGCCGACCACGCCACAGTACGGCTCAGCGACTTTGTGTGCGGAGCCAACCAACCCGGTTACCACTTAACGGGTGCGAACTGGGAACGGGATCTGCCCACACCCTCGGCCGTGGACCTGCGCAACGCTACGGCGGGCGATCCGAGTCCAGCCGGTGGCGGTCCGTTGAACGTCGCCCGCGGGATCGAAGTGGGTCATATTTTCCAGCTCGGCACGAAGTACAGTACTTCTATGGATGCCACCGTCCTCGATGCCCATGGCAAACCCCGCGTTATGCACATGGGCTGCTACGGCATCGGCGTCACGCGCGTCGTGGCTGCGGCCATCGAACAAAGCAACGATGCACGCGGCATCATATGGCCGGATGCCATCGCGCCCTATCAAGTCATCGTCATCCCCATCAACATCCACAAGTCCTACCGCGTGCGTGACGCCACCGAGGAACTGTATCGGCAGTTGAACGCGGCGGGCCTGGAAGTGCTGGTGGACGACCGCAATCAGCGGCCGGGGTCCAAGTTCGCGGACGCTGACCTGATCGGAATTCCGCACCGCCTGGTCATCGGGGAGAAGAGCCTTGACCGGGGCCAGGTGGAATACAAGTCGCGCCGGGAAGCAGAAACCGAGATGGTCGACAAAGACGAACTCGTCGAATTCCTGAAGAATCGTGTCGGCCGGCTCGCGGGCACTTCGAGAGGAAAAGGGTGACGCATCGCATGGCCGGTACGTCGAAATTCAAGGAACCAGGCTAAAGAATACGAAATCCGGGTTCCACGGGATCGGTCCATTCCTGAATGTTGACGCCAGAGACCCTGGCGCCCGACGGACCCTTCCACAACCAGGCGCAGAGTTCAGCGATCGCTTCAGGTGCACCCGCCGCCACGACTTCCACGCTCCCGTCGACAAGGTTGCGGACCCAGCCGCGAAGCTCCAGCAGTTCGGCTTGACGGGCCGTGGTCACGCGATACCACACCCCCTGAACTCGCCCGGACACGACACAGCAGACAGTCTGTTCGCCGCTACCCACAGGATGACTTGCGGCAGGACATCAAACTGCACTGTTTGAACATTGATCGGCGTTGTACCAGACCGGACGAATCGATCTCGGCTAGCGCTGTCAGGCCTAGTCCTCGGTCGCCGTCTGGCTCGCCTGAAGCGCCTCGACGGCGCGGCTTCTGGCGCGAATCGCGTTGGTTCTAGCCAGGTTATAGTAGCGGCTGCGGAGCTGGGTTTCCGCTTGTTCAAGTAGCAATCGAGCCTCAGTCAATGGTTCCGGCGCCAACCTCTCCGCATCTGAATCTTCTGCCGCCGCTATCGCCTGACGCGCATCGCTCATTTCCTGCACCGGCGGGGCCACGGCGCATGACGCAACGATCAGCGTCAGGAGTATGATAAGGGCTCGGTAACTCATCAATGGACCTTGGAATCTCTTCGGGGGAACGTACCAGCGCCCTTGCATTCCCGTCAAGCCGTTCCGAACCCCGGTTGCGGCAGCAGCCGCCGAGGATCAGTGTAAAAACCGGCGTACGTTAGCGCCTTCGCCCGCTTGGATTGAACGATTGCGGACAGTCAACGAAACAAGGAGGTTATAAGTGAAACCCAGAATCTACCATAATCCACGATGCTCCAAATCCCGAGCAACAAAGGCACTCCTGGAGTCCAGGCAAATCGACATGGAGGTCGTTGAATACCTGCGGACTCCACCCGATGCCGCGGCCCTGGGCCGCCTGCTGTCCAAACTCGGCATACCCGCAAGGGACCTCGTACGCAAGGGCGAAACCGTGTTCAAGGCGGCCAACGTCGATCTCGCATCAGCCAGCAACTCGTCGCTTATCGAGCTGATGGCGACGCATCCTCAGTTGATCGAGCGTCCCATCGTGGAAACCGCTGAAGCCGCGCGCGTCGGCCGTCCGCCGGAACGCGTCCTGGAATTGTTCCGGTAAGCCGTGCCCGCCGACGCAAGAATTCTCATCCTCTACTACTCCCGCAAGGGACGGACCGCCGATCTGGCACGATTCGCGGCGCGAGGCGTGGAAGCCGCCGGCGCCGAAGCCGTGTTGCGAACGGTACCCCCGATATCGGCTACTACCGAAGCCGTCGATGCACCGATACCCGATGCCGGGCCACCATTCGCTTCGCTCTCGGAATTGGCCGACTGCGACGGGTTGCTGCTGGGAAGCCCGACGCGATTCGGCAACATGGCGGCGCCGCTTAAATACTTCCTCGATTCCACCTCGCAACTCTGGCTGAAAGGCACGTTGGTGGACAAACCCGCGGGGTTGTTTACCAGTTCCAGTTCCCTGCACGGCGGTCAGGAAACGACGCTGTTATCCATGGCCCTGCCACTGATTCATCACGGCATGCTCTGGGTCGGCATACCCTATACGCAACCCGAGGTCAGCACGACTCGGACAGGCGGCGGGCCGTATGGAGCTTCCCATATCGCGGTCGATTGGAATCGAACCGTGTCCGACGAAGAGCGCTTACTCGCCACCTCGCTCGGGCAGCGAGTTGCGCGCCTTGCCAAGTCGCTACGGTGCGAGCGCTAGTTCCGCGATAGCAGGTATTGCTGCGCCTCTTGCAGTCCCGTGAACGACTCGCGGCCTTCCCAGATCGTGCTGAGTTTCCTGTATTGCTCGGCAGCGCCCGCCTGATCGCCGGTTTGCTCCAGCGCTCGCGCCAAACCCAATAGCGACCGGGGCCGGTTCGGCATGCGCATCAACGACATCTCGAACTTGGCGATCGCATCCTCCGGACGGCCGATATCAAGCAGAATTTCGCCATACAGTTCGTAGGCTGGTTTGACCGGATCAGCCGCGCCGTTGGGTGCCCGGATGCCGGCAACGATTTCGAGCGCCTCATTCATCAACCGAACAGCACCGTCGGTATCACCCTGGGCGGCGAGCATCGAGGCGGCAACCTCCTTGTGCATGACTTGCACCCAGCCGGGTCCCTGGCGCACATAACCGCCAACGTCCCCGGCGGCTACCCGCCGAGCCAAGGCCTGTTCGGCCTGCTGAGCCGTGTCCAGATCTCCGGTCCTGACCGCGCTGAGCCCTGTGGCGAGCAACATGTGCGGGGAGGTTTCGTCGGTAATTTCGCCGCTCCTCCACTGCTCCGTTTCGACGATGTAACGGGCTTCGAGCAGCGGCAGGGAGTTTACCGCGCGCGCCTGACCCTCACTCTCCGAGATAACCGTCTCAAGGCGCTCGATCCAAACGCGCGCCTTTTCGTAATCGCCTCGCTGCAGATCGCCGTACTGGCCCCAATCCAGCGCGTGCACACCATCGCCCACGGAATCGCCGGGTTGCCAGAGGTTCCGAGCCGCGTCGTACGCGGACTGATTGTGGGTGGACACCAAATCCCACATCCCGTGTTGGATGAAGATATGCGTGGGCATGTGACGGGCGTGGGAGACCGCCGGGGCGATCTCGGCAAAGGCGTACGCCGCCGGCAAGGCAATCGGGGCATGCAGCGGATCATCAAAGGCATGAATGACGAAATGGGCCGCGCCGGGGTGATTGGGGTTCCGACCGAATACGCCGAGAGCGATCGCACCGGCCTGCACCTCCAGTCGCAGGCTGTCGTCCCCGAGGGCGCGAGCACCGCTTAAAACGGATAGCGCGTAGAAGACACTGATTTCGTCATCCATCGGGAACTGCTCATGCAAGTCCGCCATCGCCTCCATGTAGGCGACACGGCGCTCCTGCCAGCTTCCCTCCCCCCAGAGGCGCTCAACGGCGTCGAGCAGTCCCTTCTCGCGTGCGGTTGGCGCCTTGGCCAATCTTTCCTCGGGACTCGCACCCAGGCGCTGCAGCACTTCGCGCGGCGACTGGGCGTTGGCCTCGGGCTGTAGCGGATGGTTGTAGGCAAGCGTCTCAGCCCAGTAGGCCAGCGCGAAATCTGGATCGATCTCCTGTGCGGCCTGGAACTGTTCGATCGCCTGTTTCCAGCCGAAGCTGTGCAGGATCGCCATGCCGCGCAAGAAGTGCTGCTGCGCCTCGCCGGTTGCGGACGTGGGGAAGTCGATCGTTCCGACATTGTCGAACTGCGCATTCGTGGGCACGCCGATCGTCAGCGTAACGCCTAGAATCGCGCACAGGTACATCGGTCGTTTCATCAATTTCATCATCGTTTCTCCAAACATCCGACGAGTCACGATTCCATCATCGACAAGTCGCCTGACTCGGTCAGCGTCGTAATCCAGCGTCAACCTATTTGTGCATGGTCATGCTATCTGCCCGGGCCCGGTTCAGGCCGGTCACCGACCGTTCCCGACCCACCGCATTGCGGAGCGAGCTTGCGTAGTGCTGCTCGGCCATCGCCTCGTTCCCCAGCGCCAGATACGCGTCCGCCAGAAGCTCCGCCATCGGCTGCACCGGTACGGCGGGACCGTAATCGGCCGGCAACTTGCTTTCCAGATCCGTCGCTTCCTGAATAAGCGCCAATCCCTTTTCCGCGTTGCCGGCGGCCAATTCAATCTGGCCCTCGAGCGCCAACCGCAGCAAATGCGGGGACGCAGCCCTGTCGTCGTTGCTGGCTACCGGCTCCGTACCGCCCATTGACGCCAGCGCAGACCTGGCCCCGTCCATATTGCCCCGATTCAAGGCAACCAAGCCCTGGACGTAGTTATCAGTGGCAACGAAAAAGGGATTAAGTCCCGTGCGATCGATCGCCACATCCGCGAAATGGCCATCCCATTCCCTGGTGTCGACCACGTAGGATGCGCGCGCGGTCACGTAGTTGCCGCGGTGAAGGGGGCTATCGTCGCCATACCGCTCCACCTGCTTCTCGATCAGCGCGAGCCGCTCCCGGGCCGCCTCGCGTTCGCCCTGCTGCGTCAGGCTGTAGACCAGCCATGTCAGTGCATGGTAGGCCTGACCGCCGTAGGGATCATCGGGACTTGCCTGCCGAGCCACCGCCTCCTCGAACGAACGGATGTTGCGGTCGGTGCCTTCCTCCCACATCCCCAACGCGAAGTAGATGTGAGAGCCCATGTGCAAGGCGTGCACAGCCGAAGGCGCCACCTTGAAGTAGTCCCTGGCCGCCCTCAACCCCAAGGGCGCGTGCACCGGATCGTCGTAACTGTGAATCGCGTAGTGAAGGGCACCGGGATGCAATGGATTGCGGTCCAGGATTTCCTCGGCAATCGCGCCGGCCCGCATGTACTTCGTGTAATCGCGCCCGCCGGACTCCACGATGATCGACAGTGCATAAAAGGCTGCCGCGTCGAGATCGTCCGGGTATTTCTCGTGAAGCGCCGCTAGCGCCGCCGAATATGCCCGGTCCCGTTCCAGTTGCGTGCCTTCGCCGAACAGGACTTCGATCGTAGCGAGGTAGTCCGTCTCCCGCTGGGTCTTCATCCGCTCGGCGCGCGCCCGCGGCGTCGGTCCCAACCGCTGCAATGCGGCGCGGGACTCGTCCACGTTCCGCTGGCGCCACAGCGGATGATCGTGGCTCAACGCCTCACCCCAGTACGCCATGGAGAAATCGGGATCGATGGTCGACGCCTCCTGAAACGAGGCGCGTGCGTCCGGGTATTCAAAATTGTGCAGTTGCAGAAGCCCTCGGAGAAAGGCCGGTTGCGCCTCTGCCGAACCGCTCGCCTCGAATTCTGTGACCCCGTAGTTCTGCTGGGCTTGACCGGTTGTCAAGAACACCGCGGCAATTGCCATGGCAACAAGTCGAAGGGCATTCATCGGTCTCATTTCATTCTCCCGGCATATCCGTTGACCCGCCGTTGCAGCGCTGCTCGCTACGTTGCGTCCGGTGTGGAGAATCGCGGTCAACATTCCTGCCACGCTTACATGCGATATTAACGGAAATCGTGTAGTCGTTCTCCATACCGCCGAGCGGAACGAACAAGAATGACCCGAATCGATGGTATCGTGGGCACCGGCGCGTCAGGCGCGCCGGGTTCCTGGATTCGGCATGGGAGGGGTTGACGATGATTAAAGGCAGTCTTGGTCCCGGTTTGGTTCTTGTATTGGCTGGTCTGGCGTGGTCCCACGGGGGATTGGCGCAGGGAACCGGCGAAGGGTATGACACGATCACGCAGTTGACTGAAAACCTCTATCGCCGCGGTCCCACATCCAATGTGTTCCTGGTGACCGACGAGGGCATTGTCGTCGTCGACGCCACCTGCGAAGGCGGCGGCATGGAGTGGCTCAAGGAGGAACTGGACCGCCGTTTCGGGGTTCCGGTCAGATACACCATTCTCAGCCACGACCACGAAATGCACATTTGCGATCTGGACGTATTCGACGATACAGCCGTCTCCGTGGGGCACGTGAACATACGACCGCATATCGTCCGCGAAAACCGCAATACATCCGTTCCTCAGGTCGTTTTCGACGACTATATGGAGATACACCTGGGCGGACAGCGCGTTCATCTGTACTACTTTGGACCGACCCACAGCGACAACCTGATCCAGGTTCACTTTCCCGATGAGGGTGTGCTGGTCGCCACGGACCTGGTTCGCGCGGGCAAGGCGATCGGGCTGCCCGATTACCGGGACTCGAATGTCAACAGTTTGATCGATACGCTGTGGCATGTGTCCAAGCTGGACAACGTGGATATCGTCGTGCCGGGGCACGCCGGCATCGCAGACCAGCAATCGTTCACCTACTATCGCGATTTCCTGATCGCGCTGCGGGACCGCGTGCTCGACGAGATGATCGCCGGTGCAACGATCAAAGAGATTGTCGAGCGGGTGACGATGGAGGACTTCTCCGACTACGGAAACTATGACAACTGGCTTCGAGCCAATGTCATATCCATGTGGGATCACCTCTACCGGTACCGTGAACCCAGCCAGGGCGTGCCCGAATACCAGAACGCCTACCCGATCGGCTTTCCTATCGGCGACGAGTAGTCGGAACGGGTCATGCCGCGTGGGTCTCGCGCCACGCCTGCCTACCCCAGCTCAGGACGTAGTCCAATCCGCTGGTGATGCTGGTGAAGACCACGGCGGCGCCGGAGACGATGATCAGGATGGCCGGCGGCCAACCGAAGGCGGCCGCCGTCAGGGTGAATCCGACAAATACGAACTGGCACGTTGTATTGATTCGCCCGATGAATCGGGGTTCGGCCTCAAGTGGCGCAATCAGCCACTGGTAGGCCGCCGCGCCGACGACGATGACCATATCCCGAAACACAACCAGCGCGGCCAAACCCATCGGGATCAACCCGAGATAGGCCAGCGTGAGGAAGACACTGACCGCCAGCGCCTTGTCGGCGGCAGGGTCGAGAAAGCTTCCAAGTCGTGTCCGCCATTGGAATTTCCGAGCCAGAAATCCGTCGATCGCGTCGGACACGCCGGCAACACCGATCAATGCGACCGCCGTGACGTACTCCTGCTCCAGGAGAAAGAAGATGATGGGACCGACCAGTATGACGCGCGCGATACATATCGCGTTCGGTATCCAATTAAGCTGCATGGGAGTCCGGTCCTCGATTCAGGCGGGTCAGAATACTACGGCCGCCCGACGACGATGCCGCCGGGTCACCGCAGTACCTTGAGCTACTGCACCAGTGAATAGATCAAATCGCCGCCCAACCGATCATCATCGACTGAGGGAAGCTTTGTGAGCACATCGCTCAATGCCAATACCCTGTTCAGCACTTCCGCGCCACCGCGTGCTTCCACGCGCAATGTCAGATCGGTGCCCACCATCCGTTCCAACTGCACGGATTGTAAAACGCTCAGGCTCTCAAGATAACTCACGACTCGCCCGTAATCGTCCAGATTCTCTACGTCGACAACCGTGACCCGCGCGCTCACCGTGCCGCCGATGCCGCTGAATTCGCCCGCAAAAATATCAGCCAGACCGTCCAGTCCGGAACGGGCCGCATCACCGGGTAGCAGGCGCCGATCGCTGCCGCGCAGCAGGGTCCATCCCGCCACTTCCATGTCCGCACCGCTGAGGCGAATACGGCCAACGAGCAACGCGTCAGGGGCATAGCGAGCCGAAGCCCGGCGCAAACGCTCGCTGAATCCGCCCCAGACATCGATGAAATCCAGTGCGCCCATGTCTTCCAAATCCATCAACGGCAGCGTGACGGGCAATCCGCGCTGCCGTGCCACCGTACGCAGTTCCTCCCGCAAACCGGTTGCCGCGTCTTCCAATGCTTCGCCGCGCACGATGGGAGAGGCGTCCGCGGCCAGAATCCCGCGCTCCCCCGGGCCTCCATCGATGGCCACCCACAGCAATGTCAGCGGGCGTTCTTCACCCCATACCGGCTGATTGCGCCGTGTCAGCGCATCGCGCAGCCCGCTGGCGTCAAATACGATCAACAGGTTGTCCCTGTCGGGATTGCCTCGCTGCACCACGTAGCTGTCGGCATCGCGCACCAGATCCGCCAGGGCGGGATTGGCGGGCGCGTCGAGCTGTCCGGTTACGCGAATGAGCAGTTCGCTCATGGCGAACCGCGAGTACTCGTCGTCGGTTTGCAGCCGGCGGCCCGGCGAAACCGCTGAATTCAGCGGCACGGTCACGGAGTAGAGATTCTCGAAAACAGCCGCGGAAATCGAACCGGTCACCATGAGCGCGACGATCCCGAGGATCAGCCCGCACGCCCGGCCAAGTCCCGCGGCACGATTCGATACTCTCATGAATACCCTCTGGATGATGTACTCTCGTATTATAGCGGCTGGGGGGCGAACGGCCCGACTCGGCAAGAGTGTCAACAGGCGTTTTTTTAGCCGGAATGCAGGATATGCGGGCGAGGAAACCTCTCACCTACAAGGCATCGGGCGTCGATATCGACGCCGGGAGCGACCTGGTTCAGCGGATCAAGGGCGCGGTTTCCCGCACGCGCCGCCCCGAAGTCCTTGGCGACCTGGGCGGATTCGGCGGGCTCTTCAAGTTCCCGACGGAACGGTACCGCCGCCCGGTGCTGGTCGCCGGTACCGATGGCGTCGGCACAAAAATCGAACTGGCGATTCAACACGACGCTCACGAAGCCGTCGGTATCGATCTGGTCGCCATGTGCGTGAATGACGTCATCGTTCAGGGCGCCGAGCCGCTGTTTTTCCTGGACTATATCGTCACGCCGCGGTTGGATGTCGACGTGACCGCCCGTGTCATCCACGGTATCGCGAAGGGCTGCGAACTGGCCCGAGCCGCATTGATCGGCGGCGAAACCGCGGAGCATCCGGGCCTGCATGCATCGGTGGGATACGACTTGGCCGGGTTCTGCGTGGGCGTGGCAGAGGAAGGCAACCTGCTCGACGGACAAGACATCGCGGTCGGCGATTGTGTCATCGGGCTCGGTTCCTCGGGCCCCCACTCCAACGGCTTCTCGTTGATCCGGCGAGCATTGGAGGACAGCCCCGATGGCGCGCAAACCCGGATCGATGGCGGTCCGCTGATCGAACAACTGCTTGTTCCCACGCTGATTTACGCCGACACGATACTAAAGTTGATCCGCAAGATTCAGGTCAAGGGAATTTCCCACATAACGGGTGGCGGCCTTGTGGAAAACATTCCCAGGGTGCTTCCGAAGGGGCTCGGGGCGCGCCTGGATTCCTCAAGTTGGCCCTCGCAGCCGGTATTCGATTGGCTGCGCGGCGTCGGGGTGGCCGAAGCGGAGATGCTGCGCACCTTCAACTGCGGAATTGGCATGACCGTGATCGTTGCGCCGCGGATGGCCGATGAGGCCATGGCGATTCTGAGGGATTGCGACGAGCGAGCATGGATCATCGGCGAAGTCGTCCGGGACGAGGATCGCAGGGTGCGCATGCATTGATTCCCATGGCGCCGTTCAGACTCGTCGTATTGAGTTCGGGGACAGGCACAAACCTGCAGAACCTGATCGAGCATACTGGAAAAACCAGCGGCCGCATTCGCATCCAGGCCGTATTTTCCGACCGGCGCAGCCGGAGCTTGCAAAGGGCAAAAGCAGCCGGAATCGATGCACACCATCTGGCCATGGAAGACTTTTCCAGCCGCAGCGAGTTCGATGCGGCGCTGGGCGATGCGATCGAAGCGTGTCAGCCCGACCTGATCGTCCTTTCGGGCTTCATGCGCGTACTCGGTGCGGCGTTCGTGGCACGCTTCGAGGGCCGGATCATCAACCTGCACCCGTCACTGTTGCCGCGGTACCCGGGGCTGCATACGCACCGCCGGGTGCTCGAAGCCGGCGATTCATACCATGGGGCAACGGTCCACTTCGTAACCGAGGCGCTGGATGCCGGCCCGGGCATCATCCAGTGCGGTTTTCCCGTGGACGAAACCGATGACGAGGCCAGCCTCGAGGCGCGCGTGCATGACGTCGAATACCTGATTTTTCCCCGGGCGGTGGAGTGGTGCGCCGAGGGACGGGTGCGGTTCGCACCGGGAACGGCAACGTTCGACGGCATGCCGCTGGCTGGGCCGGTCGCGGTGCGATATGAGGGCTAACCGCCTCATCGCGGTTCTGCTGGGCAGTTGCCTCGCCGCGGCCGCGGTTAGCGCCCAGACCACGGGAACGTTGCCTTCCCACGAGACCGCGAAAACGTTGCCCGCCTACCGGGCCGTGTACGAAGCCTACTACGGGGGCCGGCGCGTCGGCGTGTCTGAATTCTCCGTCGTCCGCATCGCCGAATCGGCCAACGCCTATGAGTTCAGGTCCGTGTCTCGCCTCGCCGGCCTCTACAGGCTGCTTGCGCCGGGAGCCGTGGAAGAGGTCAGCGCATTCGTGTACGAGGGCGGCCGTGTCAGGCCATTGAGTTATTCCCTGAGCGGCAGTCGCCGAGGGAACGACGACTTCAGCATCGCCTTCGACTGGGAGCAGGGAATCGCGACAACCGTTGTGGAAGACGTCAGCGCGACGACGGAACTCGTCCCCGGAATATTTGACAGGAGCAGCCTTCAGGTAGTGCTCATGCTGCGCGGGGAAAACGATGGCCCGAGAGACTTTATGCTGCTCGACAGGGACGGGCTCGAGACTCACGAGGTTCGGGCGGACGGCGAAGAAACCCTGGAGACGCCGTTGGGCCGTCTCCCGACCCGAAAGTCGATTCAGCAACGATTGAACTCTTCGCGTCGAACCTTGATCTGGTCGGCGCCGAATCTGCATGGACTGCCCGTTCGTATCGAGCGGCAGAACCGCGGTGAAACGCGCACTGCCTTGCAACTGCAGTCGGTCGAGTGGCTTGAGCCTACCGATCGGTAGCGCCCGGGCACGATTGCGATCCGGCCCGCAGGCTGATTTTGGTTGCGAGAATGCCGAGTCGCCGCATTGACAGCCCGGCGAGCCCGGCGGGAGCCCGGCGGAATATCTACCCCTTCGGCAGCGTGACCCCGGTCTGGCCCTGGTACTTGCCGTCGCGATCCCGGTAACTGGTCTCGCAGACCTCGTCCGCCTGGAAAAAAATCATCTGTGCCACGCCTTCGTTGGCGTAAATCTTGGCCGGTAGCGGCGTCGTATTGGAGAATTCCAGTGTCACGTGTCCCTCCCATTCGGGCTCCAGCGGCGTGACGTTGACGATAATGCCGCATCGGGCGTAAGTGGACTTCCCCAGACAGACGGTCAATACGTCCCGCGGTATACGGAAATATTCCACCGTTCGCGCCAGCACGAAGGAATTCGGCGGCACGATGCAGATGTCGGCTACCTTGTCGACGAAACTGGATGCATCGAAACCCTTGGGATCCACGACCGCGGAATTGATGTTGGTAAAAATCTTGAAATCCGACGCGCAACGCACGTCGTAGCCATAACTTGACGTACCGTAGGAGATCACCCGCCGACCGTCGAGGTGTCGCACCTGCTTCTCCTGAAACGGCTCGATCATCCCGCATTCGATGGCCATCCGCCGAATCCACCGATCCGACCGGATGGTCATGCGTCGGTCTCCACTGTGATGGTCGGAAACAACCGGCTGTAGTCCTTGCCGCTCGCGGCAAGTTGCGCGCCTGCTCCCAGGGCAATCTGGCGGTAGTTTCGCGCGAGCGCTCCTCCCGGATCGGCTGCCACGGTCGGCGTGCCCCGATCCGTTTCTTCGCGGATTCGCTTGTCCAGGGGCAGCCCGCCGAGCATGGGAAGCCCGTACTCCGCAGCCAAACGCTCCGCCCCTCCATGACCGAATATTGATTCTTCGTGCCCGCAACCCGAGCAGATATAGCGGCTCATGTTCTCCACGACACCGAGGATGGGCACGTTGACCTTCTGGAACATCTCCAACCCCTTGCGGGCATCCGCCAGCGAGATCTCCTGGGGCGTGGTGACGATGATCGCGCCGCTCACCGGCACTCTCTGGGACAGCGTAAGCTGTATGTCGCCGGTACCCGGGGGCATGTCCACCAGCAGGTAGTCCAGTTCGCCCCAGCGGGTATCCGAAAGCAGTTGGTTCAACGCCGACGTGACCATGGGACCCCGCCAAGCCATCGGTTGGCGATCGTCCACCAGGAATCCAATCGACATGGCCTTGATGCCGTGGGCCTCCAGGGGTTCGAGCGTCTTGCCGTCCCGGCTCACGGGGCGCTCGCCCATCAATCCCAGCATCCGCGGCTGACTGGGACCGTATATATCCGCGTCAAGTATGCCGACCCGCGCGCCCTCCTGGGCGAAGGCCAATGCCAGATTGACCGCGACGGTGGACTTGCCCACACCGCCCTTGCCCGACGCCACGGCGATCAGGTTGTTGACACCCTCCAGCGGCTTGAGTCCATGCTGCACGGCATGCGATTCAACCGCCCAACTCACCGCGAATGCGATGTCCCGGCCAAGGTCGAGTCCCGCCGTGTGATCGCGCAACACGGCGCTTATTTCCGCCGCGCTCTGCTCGGCGGGAAAACCCAGGGTAACGGCGACGCGATAGCCGTCCGAATCCTCATCGATTCGGAATCGGCCACCGGTACCGCCCAATCGGATGGACGTATGCGGGATTGTGAATTCGCGGAGACGTCTCTCGAGCGTCTCCCGTTCCTGGCTACTCATGCAAGGTACCAACTCAGTGGGAGCGGCAATTGTCGAGCTTCAATCCACGCAAAGCAATTGCATTCGATACATGAGTCGCCGCAAGCGCGCCGGCCTACCTGCAATCGCAACATCGGGGCCGGCGAGTCAACGCGCATCCGTACACATCCGGTGGCATAATCGCGCCCCAGTACGGAGTACGGTCCGGTACAGTGTTCCAGCGCATGCCGCAGACCATCGGCGAACGATGCAGACCGTATGCTCACGCTATTGATTGGAGTCCCGCGGAGTGACCGAGCAACGCAATATCCTGGTGAGCAGCGCCCTGCCCTATGCCAGCGGGCCGCTGCATATCGGGCATCTGGTGGAGTACACCCAGACCGACATCTGGGCGCGCTTCCAACGCATGCGCGGCCACAATTGCATCTATGTCTGCGCCAGCGATGCACACGGCACTCCCACCATGCTGCGGGCGGACGAGGCCGGCATCTCCCCGGAGGCACTGGTTACCAAAGTCGCCAGGGGGCACCGCGCGGACTTCGAGCGTTTTCGCATCAGCGTGGACAACTACCAGACGACCCACTCCGAGGAAAACCTGGAAATCACCACGGGAATGTACCGGCGCCTCAAGCGCAACGGCTACATAACCAGCAAGGTCATTACCCAGGCGTACGACGACGAAAAGCGCATGTTCCTGCCGGATCGCTATGTCCGCGGCGAATGCCCCTCGTGCGGCGCCGAGGATCAGTACGGCGATGCTTGCGAAATCTGCAGCGCCACCTACGCGCCGATGGATATGAAGAATCCGGTATCCGTCGTCTCCCGGACTACGCCCTCATTACGTGAATCCGAGCATTTCTTCTTTCGCCTGAGCGCGTTCGCAGACGAACTCGAGGCATGGGTGCCCGAACATGTGGATGCATCCATGGTCCGGAAACTCAACGAATGGTTCAAGGAGGGGCTGAAGGACTGGGATATTTCCAGGGATGCCCCCTATTTCGGTTTCGAAATCCCGGGTGAAGCGGGCAAGTACTTCTATGTCTGGTTCGACGCTCCGATCGGTTATATGGCGAGCTTCCTCGAACTCTGCAAGACCACTGACCGCGGGCTCGATTTCGATGACTATTGGGGTCCGGACGCGACCGCCGAGTTGTATCACTTCATCGGCAAGGACGTCGTCTATTTCCATTGCCTGTTCTGGCCTTCGGTGCTCAGCGGCGCCGGTTACCGGATGCCCACGGGTGTGTTTATCCACGGTTTCCTGACCGCTGACGGGAAGAAAATGTCCAAGCGCCGTGGGACCTTCATCATGGCCTCCACCTACGCCAGACATCTGGATCCGGACTACCTGCGCTATTACTTCGCCGCCAAGCTGAATGGTTCAGCCGACGACATCGACCTCAATCTCGACGACTTCATCGCGCGGCTCAATTCCGACCTGGTCGGCAAGGTGGTGAATATCGCCAGCCGTTGCGCGGGATTCATCCAGCGCCTCAATGGCGGGCGACTCGGGAGTACGCTCCCCGACGAGGCGCTCCACGGGGAATTCGCTGATGCGGCGCCGTCGATCGCGGACGACTACGAACAGCGCAACTACGCCCGGGCATTGAAACGCATCATCGCGCTGGCCGACCGCGCCAATCGCTTTATCGATGGCGAGAAGCCATGGGTTCTCGCGAAGGATCCGCAACAGACCCGGCGCGTCGTTGCCGTCTGCACGCAGGGGATCAACCTCTTTCGCACGCTGATGGTCTACCTCAAACCGGTCGTGCCCGGCCTGGCCGAGCGGTCCGAAGCGTTCCTGAACGTGGAACCGTTGACGTGGGCGGATGCGGATACGCCCTTGCTTGATCATTCATTACGCAAATTCAAAAGCCTGCTCGAACGAGTACCGCCCAAGGAGGTTCAGGCCATGGTTGACGAGAGTCGAAGCGGTCCCGAAACGCCGCGCCCCGAATACGCCGAAGAGATCGACATCGAACAGTTTGCCAGGGTGGACATGCGCATTGCCCGGGTGGCCGAGGCGGGCCACGTCGAGGGCGCGGACAGACTGTTGCGGCTTCGCCTGGACCTGGGCGGCGATGAGCGCGTGGTTTTCGCGGGCATTCGCTCCGCATATAGCCCGGAGGATCTGGTCGACCGGCTGGTCGTGGCGGTGGCCAATCTGAAACCGCGAAAGATGCGCTTCGGCACCTCCGAGGGCATGATATTGGCCAGCGGCCCGGGCGGCCGTGATATCTTTCTGCTGAGTCCCGACAGTGGCGCCAAACCCGGAATGAAGGTCACCTGAATGCCATGACGGAGTTGGTGGTTATCATTTTTTCGGCCGCCCTGGTCAACAATTTCGTCCTGGTTCAATTCCTCGGCCTCTGTCCCTTCCTCGGCGCGTCGAGAAAGCTCGAGGGCGCCGTGGGCATGGGACTGGCGACCGGCCTGGTACTGACGATGGCCTCGGCGTTCAGCTACCTCGTCGAACAGTACGTATTGGTCCCCTTCGATGTCGGTTACCTGCGGTTGGTGTCCTTTATCGTCGTCATCGGCGCGGCCGTGCAGTTTACGGAACTGCTGCTCAGCCGGGTCTTTCCGGTGCTGCACAAGGTTCTTGGGATTTACATACCGCTTATTGCCAGCAACTGCGCGGTCCTTGGTGTCGCTCTGCTCAATTCGAACGCCAGCCGCAGCCTCGCCGACGCGATCTTCTACGGCGCGGGCGCAGCCCTGGGATTCGGCATCGTACTGGCCTTGCTGAGCAGTCTTCGGGAACGCCTGAACAGCGAAGACGTACCGCGACCGTTTCGCGGCTCGGCAATTACGCTGATCACCGCCGGCATCATGTCCATGGCGTTCTTCGGATTCACCGGGTTCACCCGTTTTTAATGGTCACCGGCACGATCGTACTATCGAGCATCGCCATCGCGCTGGCGGTCGGCCTGGTGCTGTGCGGCCGGTACCTCGCGCCCGCGAAGGATACGGTCGTCGACGAGGTCGAGCGCCTGTTGCCGCGTACCCAGTGTGCGCAATGCGGATATCCCGGCTGCCGTCCGTACGCGGCCGCGATCGTCGCCGGAACGGCGCCACTCAATCTTTGTCCGCCGGGTGGCGAGGATACGGTACGGCGGTTGGCACGATTTCTCGGCCGCGACCAGGCGCCTGTCAGCACGGAGGGGACGACTCTGGACGATGTGGCCAGCGTCGACGAGAGTCGGTGTATCGGCTGCAATCTATGCGCCCGGGCCTGTCCCGTGGATGCCATCGTGGGCGTACACCACACGATGCATACCGTCATCGCGGACCACTGCACGGGATGCGCACTGTGTCTGCCGCCCTGCCCCGTCGATTGCATTTCACTGGCGCCGCGCAGTGCTTGAGCGGCGCCTCCTTCGAGGACTGTCTGGAGGCTTCAGGATCAGGGCCAGGAAGGCCATGTCGACCGACACTCCGATCGGGCGTGGACTGCTGCCGCGGCGGCTGGCGATACCGATGGCGCAGCAGGCGGGTCCGGCCGCGGTGCCCACGGTCAAGGTCGGTCAGCACGTCAGGAAGGGCGAGTTGATCGGCCGTCCCGGCGGACCGCGCTCGGCCGCCGTCCACGCCTCAAGTTCGGGGCGAATTCGCGAGATCAAGGAAGGTCCGGCACCCGCGGTCAATGGGTTGACCACGTCGTTGTGTGTCCAGATCGAAACCGACGGCAACGACGATCCGGCCCCGGCCCAGGAGTGGCCGGAGGATGCGGCCGCGCGCCTCGACGCTATCCGCGACGCCGGAATTGTCGGCCTCGGCGGTGCGGTATTTCCCACCGCCGACAAATTGCGCCCCGATACCGACTGCGAACTGTTGATCCTCAACGGCGCGGAGTGCGAACCCTACATCAGCTGCGATGACATGCTCATGCGCGAACATGCACTGGAAGTCGTTCGCGGTGCGTTGACGATGCTGGAGTTGGTGGGCGCGGAACTCGCGGTGCTGGCGGTCGAACGGGACACGCCCGATGCCCTCCGGGCCGCGCGCGAGGCGGCCGATCTGCTTGCGGACCGGAGGGTCGAATTCGCCCGCGTGCCGACTGTCTACCCCGCCGGCGGCGAACGCCAACTAGTCGAGGTGCTGACCGGCCGCGAGGTGCCCAGCGGCAGTTACCCCCTGGCGGCGCAATGCATCTGTCAGAACGTCGGCACCGCCTACGCCCTTGATCGTCTGGTACAAAACGGGGAGCCTCTGGTGAGCCGAATCGTTACCGTCACCGGCCGGGGCGTGGCGGAGCCCGGGAACGTCGAAGTGCCGATCGGCACATCGATTCGCGACTTGATCGACTTCCGCGGCGGCTACAGGGGCGACGTGGCGCGGTTGATCCTCGGCGGCAACATGATGGGTTATGCCCTGCCCCACGACGAGTTGCCCATCACCAAGGCCGCCAACTGTATCCTTGCCGCCCGGCCGAATGAAGTCAGGCAAACGTCCCGGGAGTGGCCATGCATCCGCTGCGGCGATTGCGCCGATGTGTGCCCGCCTCGTCTGCTGCCCCAGGAAATCCTGCGGGCCGGCAGGGCCCAGGACTTCGAACAACTCGACGTCCTGGGACTCAACGACTGCATCGAATGCGGCTGCTGCGACGTCGTGTGCCCGAGCCAGATTCCGTTGACCGAACGCTTCCGACAGTCGAAACGCGCGATGGCGGCCGCCGCACGACATGCCGCCATGGCCGATGCGGCAGAACGTCGCCACGAGCGCAAGGCCGCGCGGCTTCGGGAACGCAGCAGCGACACCGTCCGCCTGCAGCAAGAACTGATTTCGGCTGTCGGCGGTGAGGGCAGCCGTGCCGTTATCGAAGCCGCAGTGGCACGTGCGAGTCAACGCCGCCGCGACACCACACACTGATGGACTTTTCCCGCAACCCGCCCCCTCACGCACTTCCCATCACCAGCGTGCCGCAGGTGATGCGTCACGTGGTCTACGCACTGGCGCCGGCGACCATCGCCTACATCTGGTACTTCGGCTGGGGAATCTGCTTCAACCTGGTTATCGCGACCGCTGCGGCGCTTGGCGCCGAAGCGGCCATGCTCCGACTGCGCAACCGGCCCGTGATTGCCGCGGTGTTCGACGGCACGGCGATGGTCACGGCCGTTCTTATCGCCTTCGCGATACCCCCGTTGGCGCCCTGGTGGCTGCCGGCTTTGGGCGCCATCGCGGCAATCGTGTTGGCAAAGCATCTCTACGGCGGTGTGGGCTCGAACCTGTTCAACCCCGCGATGGTGGGCTATGTCGTGCTGTTGATCTCGTTTCCCGTGGAAATGACACGATGGCTGCCACCGCAATCCGCCGAGATCGGGCTGCAATCGATCGGTGCCTGGGACAACCTGCGTTTTGCCCTTACCGGAACGCTATCCCCCGGCCTGGACGTCGACGCCATCACCCAGGCCACGCCGCTGGACCTGGTACGCGAAGGACTCAGCGACATGCGGACGCTGAACGAGGTTCAGGTCGGGCCATTCTTCGGCGGCATGGGCGGCCGCGGCTGGGAATGGATCAACGTATTCGTCGCTCTCGGCGGAATCTATCTGCTGTTTCGCGGCATCATTCGCTGGCACATCCCCGTGTCGATGCTGGTGGCCATAGTGACGCTTGCCGCCTTGTTCCACGCGGTTGATCCCAGCCGCTATGCCGCGGCGGGATTCCACCTGTTCAGCGGAGCGAGTCTGCTGGGCGCCTTCTTCATCGCCACGGACCCCGTATCCGCGGCCACCACAGGACGGGGCCGGCTGATTTACGGCGCGGGTATTGGCATACTCACCTATGCAATCCGCACCTGGGGGGGGTATCCGGACGGTGTGGCCTTCGCCGTATTACTGATGAACGCAACGGTGCCGCTTCTCGACCGTTATACCCGACCGAGGATTTATGGCCGATCCGAATAGCTCGGGTCTGCGCGCCATCGCCCTGGTTGCGGTAGTCGCCGTCGCCGCGGCAGCGCTGATTTCCGGCAGTCACGAAATCAGCGCGGAACGCATTGAACGCAACGAAACGGAGCGCATCATCCGCTCGCTTCAGGACGTCCTGGGGCCTTCCCTCTACGACAACGACCTGATCGGCAGCCAGGTCTGGGCGACGGATCCGGACCTGTTGGGGACACCGGGCGCCGTGCGTGTCTATCTGGCAACGCGCGACGGTGCACCGGTTGCAGCCATCTTCGCCGCGGTCGCTCCACGCGGCTATAGCGGCCCGATCGACCTGCTGGTGGGAATCGACGCGCAGGGCGTCGTTCAGGGTGTACGCGTCACGTCCCACCGCGAGACACCGGGGCTGGGCGACCGGATCGATCTCGCGGTTTCCGACTGGATCACAGGATTCGACGGTACAAGTCTGACCGCCCCGCCGCCCGCGCAGTGGTCCGTGAGCGCGGACGGCGGCCGGTTCGATGCCTTCACCGGCGCCACCGTTACGCCCCGTGCGGTCGTGCGGGCGGTACGGGATGCGCTCATCTACTTCAATGAGCACCAGGAAGAATTGTTTGCCCAGGCCGCGGCCGGCACCACCACGGCCTCGTCTTCGGAAGCATCGACAAACGCCGCGCGATGAGCACTACGCGGACACTCCTTGCCGATGGTTTCTGGCGCAACAACGCGGCGCTCGTGCAACTGCTCGGGCTGTGTCCGTTGCTGGCCATAACCACCACGCTGGTCAACGGTCTCGCCCTGGGCCTGGCGACCACCGTTGTGCTCATCGCAACCAACTCCGTGGTCTCGTTGATTCGCTCGGCGCTGGTGCCAAGCGTGCGCATCGTGGTCTTTGTGCTGATTATCGCGTCGCTGGTTACCACGGTGGACCTGCTGACCAACGCATTCTTCCACGAATTGCACCGGGTTCTCGGCCTCTTCATCCCGCTGATCGTGACCAACTGCGCCATACTGGCGCAGGCCGAAACCGTTGCCAGCCGCCACGGACCGGTTCAGGCCGCATCGTCGGGCCTGGCCACAGGGCTTGGCTTCGCCGCTGTGCTGATCGTGTTGGGTGGCCTGCGCGAAATTGTCGGGCTGGGCACACTGTTCTCGGGGCTGGAATTGTTGCTGGGAGAAGCGGCGCGAGGCGTTTACCTGGAACTTCCCTACGAGGGCATGCTCGCGGCGATCCTGCCGCCCGGCGCATTTTTCGGTCTCGCCGCGTTGATTGCGTTGCGCAATTACATGACGCGTACGAAGCCGACCGCCTCTACCCTGGAAGCAGGAGCGGAAGTCCGTCGGTGAATGCGGTGCTCTCCCAGTGAACGCGGCGCGGCGGCGCAAAATCTACGAACGATTGGCCGGTGCGATGCCCGAACCGACCACGGAACTGAACTACAGTTCGCCGTTCGAGTTGCTTGTCGCGGTAATCCTCTCGGCCCAGGCGACGGACGTGGGCGTCAACAAAGCCACGGCCAAGCTTTTCAAGGCCGCTAACACGTCCAAGGCCATGCTGGCGATGGGCGAGGAAAAGCTGCGAGAACACGTCAAGAGTATCGGCCTGTTCAATACCAAGGCCAGAAACATCCATCGCACGTGCGCCATCCTTGTGGAAGAACATGATGGCGCCGTACCAGCCGACCGCAAGTCGCTCGAAGCCCTCCCCGGCGTGGGTAGAAAGACCGCGAACGTGATTCTCAACACGGCTTTCGGGCAACCGACGATCGCCGTGGATACCCACATCTTTCGCGTTGCCAATCGAACCGGGCTGGCTCCCGGGAAGGATGTCCGGACAGTTGAAGACAGGTTAGTGCGCGTAACCGCCGCACAATTCAAGCAAAACGCCCATCACTGGTTGATCTTGCATGGACGCTACGTCTGCAAGGCGCGCAAACCGGAGTGCCCCCGCTGCGTCATCGCCGACCTGTGCGAGTACACCAAAAAAGCGACGGCGTAGAACCGCCGTCGCTTCAATAAAGGCCCGGTCGGTGCCTACCAGCGACCGCCGCCGCCGCCGCCGCGATACCCGCCACGGCCTCCGCCGCCGCCGGAACGCCTTTCCTGCGGTTTGGCCTCGTTGACCCTCATCGGGCGGCCTCCGTAATCGGCGCCGTTCAGGCTTTCGATGGCCGCCTGAGCTTCCGAATCGGTCGCCATCTCGATGAAGCCGAATCCCTTGCTCTGACCGGTATCGCGATCGGTGATCAGCTTGCATGATTCGACCGTGCCGGAATCGGCGAAACGCTCCGAGAGATCGCTCTCGGTTGCGGAATACGGCAAATTTCCTACATAAAGTTTTCTACCCATGGATCCTCCTAAAGGGTGAATAGCCGCTTAAGAAGACTGGGACGAAATGTCCGAATACTCGAAAGAAGCAGTGAAAAAACGGCGGCAAGTATAATGGATAACGGTCGCGGGCTGCTAAAATTTACTCAATGGCGACGATGGCAAGACTACCTCGGCGGGTTTCACGGAAAACAATTTAGCACGTCTTGCGTTCGCAACGGAAATGCAAACGTGAAACTTCATGAGAAACCTGACGGACTTTAGCGCGCTCACGGAACGAGATTCCAGCGTGTTCAGCAATCGCAACAAGGCAAACGAGATACTCCGGGAAGCCGGCGCGCGATCGGGCGAGCGGGTCTGGCCGTTCCCCCTGGATGAAGACTTCGACGAAATGCTGCGCAGCGAGGTGGCGGACACCAAGCAGTGTTCGACGTCCGTCTACGGTGACCACATACTTGCTGCCCGATTCCTGTCAAAATTCGTGCCCGATGAAACGCCGTGGATTCACGTCGATCTGAGCGCCGGACAACACAAGGGAGGACTCGCACACGTGCCAACCGAGATAACCGGTTTCGGTGTCAAGCTGACTCTGGAACTGTTGGGGCATCGCGGGCCCGCGGAACTCGCCGGGGAATTCTCGTGAGTCCGGTGAATCGCCGGACCGCCGAAGCAGCGCCCGCGCCCTCCGGCATCGTGAACCGCTTCCGCGGGTTCCTTCCGGTCGTGGTCGACGTCGAAACCGGCGGGTTCATCGCCGCCACCGACGCCCTGCTTGAGATTGCGGCCGTCTTGCTGCACCTCGACGATGAAGGATTCATGCACCCGGGCGAGATCATCCGCTACCACGTCAAGCCCTTTCCGGGCGCACGCCTGGACCCGGCTTCCCTGCAAGTGACGGGGATCGATCCTTTCCACCCCCTGCGCCCGGCCGTGGACGAAAACGAGGCCATGCGCCGGGTCTTCGAAGTCGTTCGCAGAGAAGTGAAGGCTCAGCGCTGCAACCGCGCCGTCCTTGTCGGTCACAATGCGTTTTTCGATATGCAGTTCGTCCACGCCGCTGCCGAACGCAACAACATCAAGCGCAACCCGTTTCACCCGTTTTCGAGCTTCGACACCGCAACCCTCGCCGGCGTTGCGCTCGGACAGACGGTGCTCTCACGGGCGGTTGGGGCCGCCGGCATGGAGTGGGACGACAGCCGAGCGCACACCGCGGTCTATGACGCCGAAATGACGGCCCGGTTGTTCTGCGCGATTGTCAACCGGTTCAAGCCGGTATACGATGATCGGACTGGGTAATCAGCGTCTCAGGTCATCCAGGAATTCCGACGCAGGAACGACACCTGTGACCATCAAGTGGTCCCGAGCGCGGGTGCAGGCGACATACAACAAGTGTCTTTCGGTGTCGTAGACCTCCTCCAGATCAACGCTATCAGCAACAGTTTCAATCCGCTCCTGAAGCGGGATGACCTCATCGTCGCACGCCATGACCACGACGGCGCGAAATTCAAGTCCCTTCGCCAGATGCATCGTGCTGATCGATACGGCGTCGATGTGAGCTTTAGCGCTTTCGTCCAAGACATTGAAGGCCACCTCAGAATCTCGAACGGCGTCTCGCGCGCGGCCCAGTTGGCTCGTAGATCTCACAAAGACTCCAATCTCCTTCGCCGCCACACCCTCTTTCCGGCGTTCGCGCAACCATGTCGCAATAGCTTGGCGTTCCTCCAATTCTGACTCGAATATTTGTATTGCCGGCTCCTCGCCGTTAAATGCCGAAACGGTCCCACGCCGGTCCTCGACGTTGCCATCGACGTCGGCAACTTCAGGGCCCAGCAGACGATCCGCCTGCACGCGGATTTGATGGGACGTTCGATAGTTGAGCCTCAGAGTTTGAGATCGCCCCCGGACATCGACGCCCAGCGCCTTCCAGGAGAAAGGCAGCTGGAAAATCCGTTGTCCCAGATCCCCCGCGAAAAAAAGGCTGTTCGGCCGTTGGCCCCCTAATGCCGCTAGAAAACGAAGTTGGGCAACGCTGATGTCCTGCGCCTCATCCACAATTATGAAGTCGAACGGTGGATTCCGGTGATCCTTGAGCTTCTCGGCCAGCAGGCTGAATATATCCGCCCGGGTTACCATATCCCGATCCTGTAGTTCGGCCTTGACCCGTTCGAAAATAGACCAGAGCGTTGAGCGCCGATCTACGGGCACGCGCTTCCTGCGTCCAAGCCGCCTGACATCTCGATAGGCTTCCCAACTACCCACCTGCCATGCGTCGACGACGTTTTCCCACTCACTCAATAGGAATCGGAGGCTAAATTTATGCGTTTGCGACCCGCCGGCAACTCTCTCGATCAATTCCTGGACCAACTCCCCAGTCGCGATATCAGGAGGGGCAATCCGCGCCCGATAGAGCCGCTCGCCGACCGTATCGATAGCGTCGGCTTCTATCCGTTCTGCTAGACGAGGTTCGTTGTGGACGAGCCGCCGGAGTTGCGTCCGTAGATATTCAGCCAGAGTGCTGGAAAAAGTCGTTAACAGGATCCGAGCTTGCGGGTTGGCGCGCGCGAGAAATACCGCGCGGTGCATTGCGACAACCGTTTTGCCGGTGCCCGCCGAACCGGACACACGAAACGGGCCGCTGAATTCCTTCTCCACAACTTGTCGTTGGGCCGGATGAAGGAACACCGCCCACTTATCCCAAGGATACTCAAGAGCGCGCTCCAGTTCGGCACTGTCGTTCACCATACGGAAACGACGTTGAGCGTCGGG
Organism: Candidatus Rariloculaceae bacterium; assembly: GCA_965237785.1. GTDB lineage: Bacteria > Pseudomonadota > Gammaproteobacteria > Steroidobacterales > Rariloculaceae > UBA6522. Next base: position 806,754 of record OZ250159.1, on the reverse strand, counting down.
GTGTTCAAAGGGGTCGGGAACGGGAATCGGCTGGATGGGCTTCGGCGTACCTCCAACGGCCAACTCAAGCAGCGCCTCCGCTGCCTCGCTCGGCAGATGTTCGACCAACTCCAGAAGACCTTCTTCATCGGCGCGGCGAACGTCGTTTAGCCACTCAGCAGGGACGCCGTAGCCGAGCAGATCAATCTCAGCAACGTCGGTAAACAGCGGCGGCTTCAACGATGGCGCTTGAACGGCCTCCACGTATGTCGGTACGACGATTTCCTGAACCGTCTCCCGCACTTCAACCAGTTGTGCCACGCCCGTGTTGGGATGTGTCGCCAGCTTTCGCCGTTCAGCCCACTGATAAGCATTGTCATGATGATCCACATAGCAAAGCATCAGACTATTCCGAGTCCGATGCACAATAATGCGAATGTCGCGACTGACGCGCACGGACCAGAAGTTTGGGTCACGAGCCCCATCCAGCTTGTGGAATCGCAATCCCGGCTGAGCCGGATTCAATTGCAGGTCGAAGGCCGTAGTCTTAACCGCTTTCTGCTCGTTACCGGTCAACTTGGTAAGGCTGGTAGTGAATGTATCGGCGATACGGAAATCCATTGTGGACCAGCCTAATGAGCTACGGGATAGCGTGGCGAGAACACCGCATAGATCGACATGTCACGCCACGATACTCAAATCTTTCGGGCCGTCATCCGCGGGCGGTTCGATACCAAACTAGCATGCGTTTATGGCTTCCAATTGTTCCAGCCAACTTCGGAAGTGCGGGCATACGGAACGCATCGCGCTGAGTCCGATCTCCAGCGCGGCCATAGTGCCCATCAGCGGCTTTTGATACCCGGGAACAAGCGCCGCAATTCGCTTGGACGGCGCTGTTTCCGGCGAGTCATCGATTTCTTCCGGGCTGGTGAATTGGTTTCGGATATCCTGTAATCGCGGGGCGAGTTGAGGGTATCCGATTGCTTGGCCGAATCTCTCACAATCGCTGAAGAGCAATGCCTCAAATTCGTGCATCATCACATAAGGGATGAAGCGCCCGTGCTCGAGGCCGGAACCCATCGCCCGACCGATGGCCGCCGAGAGTTCGCCTTCAATCTTCCTCGCTTTTTCCGGAAATATCAGTTCGGCTGCCTCAGGTCGCCCTGGCCATGCCTTTGAACCGGTTCCCGGCATTCCGTAGTAATCCACAATTGTGGTGGCAAAACACGCTTGATCTTCCCACAAGTGACTCACGATGTCCTTTCGGACGGCGCTCCACGCCTTAATTCCACCGCGCCGATCACGTTGACGAGCGTTTCCGATCAGCCGTGCGCCAATTCGAGAGAAACCATGATTATAGAGATGCGGCGCAAGTACCTCGTTGACAAAGATCTCTTCAGTTACACCTTCTACGTGAACGAGCAGTCTGGCCACAGCGCGAACTCTTAAATTGTGCTCTCACGAGCAGGACGACCACCGAACTCATTTTTCTCCCAGAGTTGACCAAGACTATAGTCTTCCAGCCAACTTTTCAGTTTCTCTGAATCCAATCTAGTGAACTGAGTCGCGCCGTTTACGCGATTAGCCACGAGTACGTCTTCGGGTTGGAAATGGTCCAGTAACAGAGACGATTGTGTAGCAAGAACGATCTGAGTCTCGACCGAAGCTTGCTTGATGAGTGAGGCCAAAATCGTTATCGCAACGGGGTGCAGTCCAAGTTCCGGTTCGTCCAGTAGAATGACAGAAGGTCTCAAAGATCTAGGTTGAAGCAGCAACGTGGCCAAAGTGATGAACCTCAACGATCCGTCGGATAGCGACGACGCGTCAAAGTAGGCATCTGATCTTCCATGCCGCCACTCAAGGCGGATTTTATCTTCGTTTAGCAAAAGAGGCTTAAGAATAAAGGCGTCGAAAAACGGCGCCACCAGCCGTACAGTTCGTTGTATTTGATCGTAGGAGTCTTTATGCTTTTCGTGCAAGTAGAACAAGAAGGCGGCAAGATTCGAGCCGTCGGGTCGTAAATATCGGTTGTCGTTCAGGTCCACCGACTTCTTCATGGGTGATGTCGAACTCGTATCGTGAAAATGATACAGCCGCCAGCTATTAAGATATTCGCGTACGTGCATTACTACATTTGATTGTTTTTGCGTCGCGCTGACCCCAGCCTCTCCGTTGTAGCTGCGAAGCTGGTCTTCGTAGGGTCTGGGATAGCTTGCTTTGTCCCAAAAATAGGCCACTTCTTCGACAGGAAAGAGGCCGTCGGCATCATCTGGATCCAACTCAATCGAATATTGGTTAATATCATCCTCGAACGAGATGTGAATTGTCAGGTTTCGTGTAGTTTTCGAACCGAAGTGCAAGATCTTGTCAGCTCCACCTGTTCGCATGACGTATTTCCGAAGCTCTCCCAAACGGATGGAGTTAAGAAACGAGAATACGCCAATGAAGTTCGACTTACCGGCGCCATTCGGACCGATCAAAACGTTGATTGGGCCAAGCTGCAAGCGCTTAATGGACTTGATACTCTTGAAGCCTTCTACGGTAATCCAGTCGAGCGCAGACATGACATCTCTCTATATTCGGAACACTTTCATGACCTCGTCGCCAAGGTGATTTATCACCTTCACGGCGATTCGGCCTGAAGTCGGTTTGTCGAAGGGCCGAGACATATCGCTGTGGAGCGACTCCCAGGCTTCCCGGTCGATTTCAGCCTTGAGAGTCGTCTTCAGGGCTTTGTACGGGTCGTTGGCGCCTAGGAAATATGCTTGGCGGACAAAGAAGCTTTCCTCGTTGTAGTCCGTGTCGATGAACCAACAGGCGATACCGTCAGCGTTGTTGCTGCGGATCTCGCCTGTATTTGGGTGAAATACATCGACGCCATTGACCTTGACCTGGATTTGGCCGCCATCTGCGTCGAGAATATCGATATCGGGTTCGCCGAAGATGACGAAAAGGTTGCCTTTTCCGGTGTTTTTCAGGTCATCGGCCATGTGCAGGTCGGCATTCATGCGCGCCTTGAGAACCGGGACTCGTCCCAGCTTGTCGAAGTCGGTCGAGTGCGCTTCGTAGTTGAAGGCGCAGGCGACCAGCACATCGAAGTCCGCATCGGCGGCCTCGCGGGCAGCTTGCACGAGATCGGGGCGGGAGACCGTGCCGAATTCGGGGCCGATAAAGATGGCGGCGCGCCTTTCCGTCGTTTGCGCAGATTGGCTGGCGCCTAGCTCCCCGTCCCTGATTCCACCGTTGAATCCACTACTCTCCACCTGTTCAAACCTGCCCTCCGCGCAGACGAGATCCCCCGGCCAAGGCGAGATCGACGAGAACGATATCCGGCCATCCTTATGCGCTTGCTGAACGCCCGCGGTTTTGAGGTGCTCCAGGACCATTCCGGCGAAGTCCTGCTTCTCGCTACCTGCCTGACTGGCGGCCGGGTAGCGGAGCTTGGCTTCCGCCACCCCGTCGATCAGTTCGTCTTTCTCGTCCACACCCAACACGCGGTGCGGCGACAAGCTCTCCACGGTAAACGGTCCGGCGACGCGGACTTTCTTGTTGTCCCTGTAGGGTTTGTCATAGAGATATTCGTAGTTCGCCTTAGCGCCGATGGAGGCATCGATCTCCTTCTGTCGGGCGATGCGTTGTTCCCACCACTGGGAGTGGAACAACTTGGCACTGTTCGACCAAGTCTCCCCTGCATCCAGAGGGATTTCCCATTCCTCCCAAGCTGCGCGCAAAGTTTGATTCAAATCTTCCCGTAAAGGCTCCATCCTCCGCTGGAAACTCTCCCAGATCACGTCGATCTCGGCGTTGTTGGCGATGGACTTGAGGGTGATGTGGGGTATGCGCTCGTAGACAAAGCCTTGGCGAATGTCGTTTTGAGTGGGGGCGTCGAAGGGTGCCTTGCGGGCGATTTCGGCCTCCTTAAGTTGTCCGTCGCGGCTGTCGAAAAGCAAATAGTAGGGATAGCGCGCCCCCATGATACGGGCGCGGGCGAGCGCGAGGGCGACGCGGGAAGTGTCGATGGTAATCCAGCGGCGGCCCCACTGCTCGGCGACATAGGCGGCGGTGCCAGAGCCGCAAGTGGGATCAAGGACGAGGTCGCCTGGATCGGTGGTCATGAGGATGCAACGCTCGACGACTTTGGGAAGCGTTTGTACTACGTAGAGCTTGTCGGCCGTAAATCCTGCAATGCCAGTGTCGGTCCAGTTGTTTGTAAAAGGAACTACCGAAAAATCATCAAGGAACCGCAGGTAACGCAGCGTGTTGCCGACGAGAAATATTCGTCCGCTCTTATCTAACCGTTCCATGCCGGGCACTGTCGCTTTCCAGTGGAGTCCGGCCGGAGGAACGAATGATCTCTTTCGGTGAACTAAGCGCTGGGGTGATTGACCGGACGCGCCTTGCGACGTCAGATCAGCTGACGTCGCAAGGCGCGTCCGGTCAAATCCCCCTATGCTGTGCACCAAGTCTTCCAGAGGCCGATAGGCCGTAGCTCCAGGTTCTCCTGGCTGTTTTTGACGGCTCATCTGACGATACTTAACAATGTTGTTGTCCTTTGCATACCAAAGAAGATGGTCAACAACATTGGATAGATTCCTACTGGAGAATCCGGTCGTCTTGGCGAAAGATATCTGGGAGACAAAATTTCCCTCCCCGAACACCTCGTCCATCAGCGCCCGCACCCGATGGACGTTCTCGTCCCCGATCTGAACGAAGACCGACCCACTCTCGGTTAGCAAATCCCGCGCCACGCTCAGGCGATCACGCAGATATGTCAAGTAAGAATGAATCCCATCCCGCCATGTATCCCTAAACGCCTTAACCTGCTCGGGCTCGCGCGTGATGTGGTCGACCTTACCGTCCTTGACATCACGGCTGGTGGTGGACCACTGAAAGTTGGAATTGAACTTGATGCCGTAGGGAGGATCCAGATAGATGCACTGCACGTTGCCGCGCAATCCTTCCCGCTCCGCCAACGACGCCATCACCTGTAGGCTGTCTCCGAGAATCATGCGGTTCGACCAGTTGGCGTCGTGCCGGTAGAACTCGGTCTGAGCATCCGCGCTCGGCAACCCGTTGAAATCCGCGAACAGGTCGGTCTGAAAATTAGTCTCCCCGGCCCCTTGCTCCGCCGCCATCTCCCTGCTTCGGTGCATCAGATCGTCGATCAACACCTTCGGGTGAACTTTCTCCTGAATGAAAAGCGGCGGCGCCTGTACCACCAGATCCGACCAGTCCCGCTGGTCCTTCCCGCGCCAGACGAGTTGCGGGTCCAAGTCGCGGTTACGCCGCTCGTAGGCAACCTGGATTGGACTCCGATCATCCTCCTCCATAACCGCCTGATACTCGGCCGTGGGAATGTTCTTCCGTGACGCGTCGTGGTGCTTGAGAGTTTCAACCGTCTTAGATGATTTTCGCTTCGCCATCTACGCGGAACCCCCGTTAGTCGAGTTTTTCAAGTTTCCCAGTGGACTTGCGGAGGCGCGGCAAGGGGCGTGCATCTCGACCATCTGGTTGAAATCGGCCTCCACTCTCGCCTCGAAGTCCGACTGTATTGTGTAGACATCGGTAAACTCGGCAAAGGCCCAGCGGCCGTAGCGGCCGTGACGATTCACGCCGGGAACCCAATAGGTTTCCATGGTGGCCTTCTTTTCCTTAGCGTCATCCCTTCGATAGCCTTTGATTTCGACGATGAGATGCAACAAATCGTCCTCACCGTGCCCGTCGTCGACGAGAACGATAAAGTCCGGAATGTAGGTCCTTTTCTTGGAAGCGTAGCGGTACGGAACTTCCAACCCTAGATTGTGATTCTTGACATACGCTTTGACACGCGGATGGGACTCCGCCACGCGGCAAAATTCCCCTTCCCACTCACTATCGAGGATCACCCAGTTGACGTGGCAACGGCTAGAGCCAGTCTCCCAGCGATCGGACTTCGATGTGGCAAAGCGAACATGGCTTGTTGAGCCGGTGGGATTGTAAGGGTCCAACACGGCCTTGACGGGACGACTGCCGATCTCCGCCCGCGTGATGGCTGCGGTGATGAGTTCGCAGACCCTATCCGCAAGTCCCTGATACATGAGTTGTGCAGGGTAGGTGTTCCCTTTGCAGACAAGGTAGCCGTCAAGCCACTGCTTGGTTATGCGCTTGAGCTGCCCGAAGAGGTGAAGTTTTGGCTCGTCACCCGGATCCCTCCACTTCGTATATAGCAGCCGCTGGGCGAGATGAAACAGGAGGCTGGAATACCGCAGATCGTTGGTATGAACCAAATTGAGGTCCACGCCCTCGCCGATAATCCCCTGGTTTGTGGTAATCGAGGGGCCTACCATATCCGGCGTGAGTTCCAGAACGGATTCTTCGTTGAACTCGGCAGTAAGTCTCTCTTCTGGCAATTCCACTCGGTAGCCCGCCACTCGCGGGAATCGAATCTCAAGCGCGTCTCGTTCGGGCCGAACAGCTCTCACTTGAATGGTCTCTCGCGGTGGCTTCGGTGTGACTACGACGGGCGCTGCAGTAAAGTCGAACGGTATCCCCAACACATCCGCATACTCGACATCGAACAGGCCATTTTCATTGAGATCATAGGATTGCCGGCGCAGCGCCCGCCCGGTAACTTGCTCGCAGAGCAGTTGCGTTCCGAAGGCACGAACACCCAGCACATGACTCACGTTGTTCGCGTCCCATCCTTCAGTTAGCATCGATACAGAAACCACGCAGCGAATCGAATCCCCCAGTCGGCCCTGTTTGCCTACGGTGTTCATCACCTCGCGAAGTAGATCTTGGTCGCTGATCTTTTCGGCTTGGTAGCGGTCGCCCGTGCGCTCGATGATTTCCCGCCGAAAGCGTTCAATCTCGTCAGCGGCCATTTTTCGAAAGTTCCTGTCCAACGCGTCACCCGATTCCAACGCTTCGCTATTGACTAACAACGTTCGAGGCCTCGAGTACGGCTCGCAGTGCACATTGAAGTTGCGAAACAATTCCAGACGACCGTTCTCCAGCGTCTTCGAACCATCTTCGTTTTCGCGGAGAAAACCGGATATATAGTCGTATACGAGCTTTGAAGTCGAAATGTTGTTGCAGACCACGATGAAACACGGAGGCACCTCGATACCCGCTTTCTGCATGGCATAGAAAGTCTTGCAGTAATGTCCGTACAGCGCCTCAAGGGCGGTCTGAAGTTCGGCGGGCAGACTGAGGGGATCGAGGTGCTTGGATTGGCCCCGACCCTTCTTTGGCATTTTGGCGCGAATGTTTTCCCATAGATTACGGAACTTCGGCATGTCGCCGCCGGGGATGTTATCAGCAACCGGAACTCTGGGAAGTTTGACGATGCCGCATTCAATGGCGTCCATGAGCGAGAAATCGCTCATTGTCCAGGGGAACAACGTACCCTCGGGATAGCCTGATCCGCGCAGAAAGAAAGGCGTCGCGGATAGATCCATCACCCGGTTGATGCCAAGCTTCCTGCCGATAATTTCGAGACCCGAAATCCAGAGTCGGGCGGCCTCCGTGTTCTTTCTGGCCTCCGTCCTGTCGTCTCGCGTGAACGCGCCTTCCTGCTGCTCGCCCGGATTCTCTCGGTAGCAATGGTGCGCTTCATCGTTAAAGACCACGATGTTCTTCGCGCCCATGAGTTCGGGCATGACCCGTTGAAGCATTTGACCTTCGGTTTCGAGGGTGGTCAGCGTCTCACCTCGTCCCTGCAGCAAGGAACGGCCACCCTTTGACAGTTCCAAGCGTTCACGCAATTTGAACGCGTGGTAGTTAATGATAACAATTTTCGCCTTTTCCAAGTCTCGAAGCATGTCATTCGGGACCAATTCCCGGCTCTGGTAATAACTGTCCGGATCGTTGGGTTTAAGGACGCGCAAGCGGTCCTTGATGGTGATGCCAGGCGCGGCAACAAGGAAGCTGTATGTGAATCGGCGACTCTGAGGATGGCGGACCGCGTTAATGGTTTGCCAAGCAATCAACATTGCCATCACGGTGGTTTTTCCCGCGCCCGTAGCCAACTTGAGGGCCAGCCGCGGGAGGCCTGGATTGGCCTCATTGTTGGCGTTCTCTAGATGATCGAGGAACTCTTTCGCGGCACGGCCCGCTCGCGGCGCGACTTCAGAGAGCCAAATCGCCGTCTCTGCCGCTTCGACCTGGCAGAAGAAGGGCCGAATGTCGCTGAATTGATGGTGCCGCCAGTGCTGGAGCAGGCGGGCAGTTTCTGGCGTGACTCCCCATCGGCTAGAATCCGGAATTTTTCGCCAACGGTCAACCTGTTGGCGGACCCCGTTGATGATCGCCATGAGAACGTACTGCTGATTTTCGGTCGAAAGACCCTTCCCTTCGTCTAACGCGAGGGATGCCTGCGTCGCCGACGATCCCTTTCTCTTCTTCGGCTTTGGGATCGGCGTGATGAATTCAGCCCGCCTCCGGCTCTCTTTTTGCTTTTGAGTCGGCTGCCCGGACTCGTCTAGCTCCCAATGCCAGCGCGGATACTCGTAAGGCGAGTTGAGAATTGGCGCTTCAAAGAAGGGATTGGTCAACTCGATATGCCCGATGAATCGCCATACTCCGCGTATGAGCTATTTGCCCCTTTTGTTTTGAGGCGGTTGATTTCTCTTGATTATTCTTGCCTCAGATTTTTTCGCCGCTGCAATGCTCGATTTTTGTAGAATTCGAATTTTCGCGCCGCCGCGCACGGGATCACGGCCTCTTGGTAGATGCTCCTTTAGGCGCGCTTCAACCCTCCCTCTCTTTGCGACACCAACATATACATCATTCCCAGCGTTGTCCTCGATTCTGTACACGACAGGCTTGTTCTTTGCGAGTGTCTCAATTCCCGCTTTGTCGAAGATTCCAGACTTTTTACCAGTCATACCCGCTCCCGTATCCGACTTTCAACAGTGAACCTGCCATCGCCCAAAACGAATTCGTTGTTCCAAAATGCGTCCCACATTCCTTTCTCAATCATTACCAGTCGGGCAAAGCATGCTAACAACCCATACTTGCGGCCAGTCGCGCCGCTAACTGCTCGGCTGTCAGCCCGTGTCGGTCTCCGACGACGGCGCCGCTTCTTCGACGACGGTCTTGAGCTCCCCGGAATGGTACATTTCCAACGCGATATCGCAGCCGCCAATCAACTCGCCGTTGACGTAGAGCTGCGGGAACGTGGGCCAATTGGAATACACCTTGAGCCCCTCTCGAATTTCAGGATCCTCAAAGATATTCACAAAGGCGAACGGCCTGCCCACCGCACGCAGCGCGGCGACGGTCTGAGCGGAGAACCCGCACTGGGGAAAATCCGGTGAACCCTTCATGTACAGCAACACCGGGTGGCTGCGCAGTTGACTCTCGATTCTTTCGTTGACGTCCATTATTTCCGATGTCCTCCATTCACGAGGGATGCGCCCAGCCGCGCGGTGATCCAGCCTCCCACACGGCTGCGATACGCGGCCGGGAATTGAATAATGAGGGTCCCTAACCTATTCTTCAAGCTCTAAGAAGGCGACTCGACCAGCCCGTATGTCTCACCGATGCGCGTAGCCAGGGGGGCTGATCGAGTCCATTCAATCTTGGGCACAACAATTCGGAGAGGAAATCCACAAATGAATCCGCTTAACACTGTCAACGGCACCATCATTGCCGGCGTCGTTCTCGCCCTCCTGATCGGACTCGCAAACATGGGTTTCGATTTTAACGTGGAGGGTCTCCTTGTTTGGATCCACGTACTTGCGGGCATCACCTGGATCGGGCTGCTCTACTACTTCAACTTTGTCCAGGTCCCCGCGTTGGCGGAAGCCGCGTCGGACGAAGGCGGTCCCGGGGGCGCCGGCATCACCAAGTATGTCGCGCCGCGCGCGTTGTGGTGGTTCCGCTGGGGTGCGGTCGTGACATGGCTCTCCGGCGCCTTGTATCTGCTCCACCTCGGGCTGTTCGACGATGCCTTCCTGCTGGGCATGAATTCCGGCAGCGATGCGATGCTGTGGATCGGCGTCGGCGCCTGGCTCGGCACCATCATGCTGTTCAATGTCTGGGTGCTGATCTGGCCGAACCAGAAGAAGATCCTCGGGATGGTCGAAGCAACCGCCGATGAGATTGCCAAGGCCCGAAGGGTCGCCTTCCTCGCCTCACGCACCAATACGATGCTGTCGATTCCCATGCTGATGAGCATGGTCGGCTATGGGCACGGTGGCTTTATCATCTAACCAGCCACCCGGCCGAGACCCGAAGCCCGGGAAGTCGAAACCGCTTCCCGGGCTTTTTCGTGTTCGGATACTGCACCGGCGGTTGGGCGCAAACCTGAAATGACCTATCTCCTCATCGTCGGCGGCTTCGCGCTGCTGCTGTTCGGCGGCGAGATCGTCGTACGTGGCGCGGTGAGGCTGTCCGAGCGCCTTGGCATCTCGCCGATGATCGTGGGCTTGACGGTGATTGGATTCGGGACCTCGCTCCCGGAACTGGTCGTGAATGTGAACGCGGCGCTGTCGGGTTCGACCGGCCTCGCCATCGGCAACGTCGTCGGCAGCAATATCGCCAACACGATGCTCGTCATCGGCGTTGCTGCCGCCATTCAGCCGCTCGTCGTGGCGCCCGAGCTAATCCGCCGCGACACCGTCGCCATGGTCGCGGCCACCCTGGTATTTATCGGTATCGGCATTTTGTCCAGCCGGGTCGAGTGGTGGCACGGCGCGCTGATGGTGATCGTACTCTGCGCCTACCTGGTCCTGACCGTACAGCAGGATGCAAAGACGACGGCCGCTGTCTCTGAAGCGCCGCTTGGGGAATCGCGTTCCGCCGGCGGCCGGTCACTGGGGGTCCATATAGCCCTCGTAATCGTCGGACTGGCCGCCGTGATGATAGGCGCGGATTGGCTGGTGACCGGCGCCACGAGTCTTGCTGAACAACTCGGCGTACCTGACGCGATCATCGGCCTGACGGTCATCGCCATTGGAACTTCGCTGCCTGAACTTGCGACCGCGTCCGCCGCGGCGTTGCGCGGCCATTCGGACGTGGCTCTGGGCAACGTGGTGGGCAGCAATATATTCAACCTGTTCGGGGTCGCCGGTATCACCGCGTTATTCGCGCCGTTACCCTTCCCGTCCAATATTCTTCAACTTGACCTCTGGGTGCTGCTCGGGACGGCCTTTCTGCTGATGTTCGTGATGTTGACCGGACGCTGTATCAGCCGAATCGAGGGCAGCGTTCTGGCCTTGCTCTACTGGGTCTACATCGCCATGCAATTCACGGGGTTGAATGGCGTTTCCTGATCGGCGAAAGAGAGTCTGTTCGCACGACCGTGAGGGTCAGTCGGTTCCTGCCCGGTCGAGGACCAGTTGATAGAGATAAACGTCCAGCAGCTTGCCAAACTTCTTGCGCACTTCCCTTTTCGACGCCCTAGGAATGTGTCGGATTTGGGCTCCGGAAGATTGATGAGGCCGAACGGGCTGCCAATCCCCACCGCCACGGCACGTGCCCGGTGCGTCGGGACAGCCGTTTGGATCGGATCGGATTGAATTCGGTCGCCGGGCCGTGCTACGGCGGCCCCAAGGCGGTTATGTGGGCAGCCCGGGTTCGTCGCGGAGAGCGGTTCTCTCGATGTTCATGAGGCCAGGGCGTGCATTCGCTTCAGGTTCCAGGCCAAGCTGACCAGTGTCCATTCGCCGTTGGCCGCAGACAAACCTCGCAGGTGGAACCGGCGGAACCCCATGGCCTCCTCGATCACGCCGAATACCGTTTCGACCGTGGCCTTGCGTTTTGCATAAATGGCCTTCCCTTCCGGGGTCTTCAGGCGATGGAGCGCGCGGGTGACCGGATCGGCATCCGCGGGACAGTCCGGCACCGGCTCCAGACGTTCGGCGAGCGACGGATTATGAGCGTCCCGACCCGGTGCGATGTACGGCGTCACCTGCGCCGCCTCGCACCGTTGCACATTCTCCGCACTGAAGTAGCCGGTGTCTGCCAGCAACCCCTCCGGCTTGCCCACCGCCTCCGCCACCTCGTCGAGGTCCGCCAGCGCCGCCGCCACCTCCCGCTTGTCATTGCAGGCATCGGTGACATGGTTCGTGACGATCGGGTGAGAGTCATTGTCCACAACCGCCTGCGCATTGTAAGCCTGCACGAAGCCCTCGGTGGACGGCATGATCCGTGATTCCGGATCCGTGAAGTTGACCTGGTCCTTCGCACGCGGGCCCGGCTCCGGCGCCTTCGGCGGCTTGCCTCCCGGCTTGCGGCCGGTCTGCTCCTGCTTCGCGGCACGGGCCTGCATTTTCTCCTCATATTCAGCCATTTCCGCCGCGTGGCGCGCCGCCGCACGGGCTTGGATCTCCGCCTTCGCCGCCGCGATCGCCGTCAGCCGATCCTCGCGACGCTTCAGTTCCTCCGGAATATCCAGTGCCGTCTCATCCGCCGTATCGGCCACCGCCGCCCGTTCCAGAAGCGCCGCAACCTCCTCCTTCAACTGCGCTTCCAGCCGGTTGGCGTAAGCCCAGCTCATCGCCTTGTGCTTGCTGGCATTGGCCTTCACCTTCGTCCCGTCCAGGCTGACATGACCGATCTGCATCAGCCCCATGGTCCGCGCCATCATCAGGATCTGCACGAACAGCCCATCGAGGGAACCGACAAAGCGCTTGCGGAACGCCGCGATCGTGTCGTGATCCGGATGCGTGTTCGCCGCGATGAAGCGAAACGCCACCGAATCGTACGTCGCCTGTTCCAACTTGCGACTCGAAAACACGCCGCTCGCGTAGCCGTAAAACAACAGCGCCAGCAGCATCGCCGGATGATAGGCTCGCTTGCCGCCGACACCGTAATCCGCCGTCAGCGCGCTCAGATCCAACTGCTCGACCATCTCAACGACAAACCGCGCCAGATGGTCCTCCGGAAGCCAGTCCTGCACCGAGGGCGGCAAAAGCCACATCGTATCCCGGTCCGTCTCGATGAAATTTCGCGACATCGCTCACCTCTTCACTACCCGACCCAAGCGCAACACGCCGCCTGATCCACAGTATAGATTCGTCGAATCCACCGGGCCAGGACACCGTCGCCCGGACATCAGAACATTTGACTGAATCACACGATTTCGGGCTAAATCCGACAGACTGCTAGCCGCGCAGCCGTTGCATGAACCACCAGTGATGTCCTTCGAGGTCCTCGGCTTCGTAGGTACGGTCCGCCCAATAGCCCTCGCCATAGTCCTGCGTAGCAGGCTCCATCCTGATAACCGCACCGGCCTCGCGGGCTCGTTCGCAGTGGGCGTCTGCATCGTCCACAAATACGCACAATGCCTGCGTATTCGTTCCATCGACGCCACGCGGGGACTTGCAGAACGAACGGTCCCTGGTGAGCCCGGCCTGGCCAACCATGATGAGACCTCCGTCCAGAGTCAGCTGCGAGTGGACGATCTGCCCCTGTTCGCCCTCGACCTTGACCCGCACTTCGAAACCGAATGCGCGCGCGAGCCAGTCGATCGCCGCCTTCGCATCGTCGTAGAACACCGAGGACGAGATCCTCGGCCAGCCTTCGGGTGGATTCTTCATGGCGACCTCCGATATTGAAGAACTCCGAGCATAGCGCTAGGTTATGGAGCAATGGCAGGCGGGTGTTTCGGGCACAACCCCACTTTGGAGCTTGGACGAGATTGCGAGGCAACCAATGGCGGACGAGAGAATTGCTGACACAATCACGACAGCCGTGGCGGAAGCGCTCCGGGAAGATATCGGCAGCGGAGACCTGACCGCCGAACTGATCCCGCGGGATACGCCCGCCCGGGCAAGAGTCAGCGCGCGCGAAGATTGCATTCTCTGTGGATCGGCGTGGTTTTCGGAGGTCTTTCGACAACTCGACGCCGGCGTCGCCGTCCACTGGAATTGCGGCGACGGCGATCGCGTGGAGGCCGGAACAACGGCTTGTACGCTGGAGGGTCCCGCCCGGGTGCTGTTGACCGGCGAGCGGACGGCACTCAATTTCCTGCAATTTCTTTCAGCAACGGCTACCGCCGCGCGCCGCCATGTCGACGCCGTGGACGGTACCGCCGCAACGATCCTGGACACGCGCAAGACCATTCCGGGCTTTCGCGACGCGCAGAAATATGCCGTCAGGTGCGGCGGCGCAAAGAACCACCGGCACGGGCTTTATGACGCCATTCTCATCAAGGAAAACCACATCACGGCGGCCGGGGGACTGTCGGCGGCCGTTCGAGCCTGCCGCCGCAGCGCACCGTCGGTCATGCTTGAGGTCGAGGTCGAGAGCCTTGATGAGCTTCGCGATGCATTGGCCGGTGGCGTCGACCGCGTGCTGCTGGACAATTTTAGCCTGGAAAAACTAACGCAGGCCGTGGCGGTACGCGACGCGCACGCCGGCCCGAGCGTCGCGTTGGAAGCCTCCGGTGGTGTCGATCTGCAAGGAGTCCGCGCCATCGCGCTCGCGGGCGTGGATTTCATTTCCGTCGGCGCGCTGACAAAGCACGTACGGGCGGTGGACTTTTCGATGCGGATGCTCTAGCCCGCGCCTCTCACGGATGCGCGTGAGAGTCCGTATCAGTCCCCAATCCACTCCACCACGGTACTCACACCCATGCCTACGCCGACACACAACGTGGCGAGTCCGTAAAACGGCCGTGGCATCCGCGGTGCCCGCCGTTTCATTTCGTGCACGAGCGTGACCAGAATCCGCGCCCCGGAGCACCCCGTCGGATGGCCGAGAGCGATGGCGCCGCCGTTGACGTTGGTGATCTCATGGCGCAATCCCAACTTGCGCATGCATGCCAGCGTCTGCGCGGCAAACGCCTCGTTGATCTCGACAAGGCCGATGTCATCAAGCTCCAGGTCCAATCGAGACAGCAGCTTGCGTGTGGCAGGAACCGGACCGTAACCCATCACCCCCGGGTCCACACCAGCCGCGGCGGAGCCAACCCAACGCACCAGGGGGTTCAATCCGAGTTGGTCGGCGCGCTCCCTGCTCGTGAGCAATAACGCCGCGGCGCCATCGTTGATGCCGCTGGAATTGCCGGCCGTGACCGTACCGCCCTTCTGAAACGCCGGTCGCAGCGCGGCCAATCGTTCCGCGCTCGTATCCACCTCGTAGCGGCCATTGACGCGCCGGTAGCGCGGATATTCGTCGGTGTCCACGGTCAGCCGGTCGCCGCGTCGCCGCGGCACTTCAACCGGCACGATCTCGTCGCTGAATCGGCCCTCGTTGATGGCGGCGACCGCGCGCCGCTGGCTCTCCAGGGCGAAAGCATCCTGATCGCCGCGGCTGATATTCATATCCACCGCCAACGCCTCGGCGGTCTGCCCCAGACTGACGATCGGGTACATGGCATCCATTTTCGGATTGTTGTATCGCCATCCCACAGTGGTGTCATACATGACCGGCGGCTTGGTGCTCGGCGTGCGGTCGGGCTTGGGTACGCTCCAGGGAGCCCGGCTCATGGACTCCACGCCGCTGCCGATACAGAGTTCACCCTCACCCGCGATGATGGTCTTGGCAGCCATATTGACCGACTCCAGCGCCGACGAACACAGCCGATTGACGGTTACGCCCGGAACCGAACTTGGAAAGCCCGCCAGCAACGCGGCCATACGCGCCACGTTTCGGTTGTCCTCGCCCGCCTGGTTGCTGCAGCCCGCATAGACATCGTCGATGGACGCCGGGTCGACGCCCGTGCGGCGGATCAACGCCTCATAGGTCAAAGCCAGGAGATCGTCCGGGCGTATGCCCGACAACGCTCCCCCGTAAGCGCCGATGGGCGTGCGCACTCCATCGATGATGACGATTTCCTTCATTCGATCCACCTCCGTGTCGAAACCGGTCGAATCATAGCGTATGCCGGTCGAGCCGCACCGGATCCGCGGTCACCAATCGAGAACACGAATCAGGCAAGCTCGCGACCGCGCCTGGTGGCGGCCCGCACGGCGGCGACAATCAATTTTTCCAGTGCGTCAGAGCCCGTACCGGCGAGCACCCGCAAGGCAGCTTCGGTCGTGCCGCCGGGGCTCGTGACACGCCGACGCAAATCGGCTGCATCGGCCTCCGCAACCGTGGCATAGGCTCCGGCGCCCGCCACGGTGGCAAGCGCCAGCCGGTCGGCCAGTTCCCTGTCAAGCCCGACCTCCACGGCTGCCGCGGACAGGCACTCGATGAGCAGGAATACGTAGGCGGGCCCGCTCCCGGAAACCGCGGTGACGGCATCCATCAAGTCGTCGTCTTCAAGCCACGCCACCTGCCCGACAGCCGCCATGAGCGATTCGCAGAGCGCCCGTTGACGTCCGTCCACCGCCGAATTGGCGACCAGCACCGTCATTCCCTGCCCGATGGCGGCCGGTGTATTCGGCATGGCCCGCACCACGGCCGCATCGGCTCCGAGTACGCCCTCGTAGAACGCAAGGGGCTTGCCGGCGGCGATGGAAAGGAACACGCCGTGACGATCGGCCACGTCGCGGTATTCCGGCAGCATGCTCTCGAGTTGATGCGGTTTGACGGCCAGAATGATCGCATCGGCCTGCAACTGCTCCGGCCGGGCCGACGTGACGCCGAATCCCAGGGACTCGACGGTGCTCCGCGCGGTATCGTCCGGGTCCACCACGTGAATGGCTCCTGGATCCCAGCGTCGGGCGCGCCAACCGCGCAGCAGGGCCTGCCCCATGTTGCCGGCGCCAACAAGCAGAATCGCCCTCCCCCGGTTCATTCACCGGACTCCGAACCCAGCGGCGCCGTCGCCGGCCGCATGGAACCATCGGGGCCGCCGAGCCCATCGTAGGCCGCCTGATCGAGCACGCCTTCGCTGCGGGCAACCACGCATGCCACCGCGCCGTCACCGGCGACGTTGACCGTGGTTCGCAACATGTCCAGCAAGCGGTCAATTCCTATGATCAGCGCGATGCCCTCCACCGGCACGCCCACCTGGCTCAGTACCATGGTCAGCGTGATCAACCCCGCACTGGGTACCGCGGCGGTTCCGATCGATGCAAGCGTCGCGAGCAGTATCACAAGCAGGTAATCCACGAACACGAGTTCCACGCCATA
Organism: Candidatus Rariloculaceae bacterium; assembly: GCA_965237785.1. GTDB lineage: Bacteria > Pseudomonadota > Gammaproteobacteria > Steroidobacterales > Rariloculaceae > UBA6522. Next base: position 789,762 of record OZ250159.1, on the reverse strand, counting down.
GACGTTGGCGATAAAGACCGTGGCTATCCCATGCATGATCGCGGTCCCATCCATATTGATGGTCGCGCCCAGCGGTACGGTAAATGACGCCACCGATCGGCTGACTCCCAGGCGAGTCGTCAGCGCATTCAGGGTCAGCGGAATCGTCGCGGCGGATGAAGCGGTACTGAAGGCGAACGACAGGGGCGCACGCATCCCGGCCAGGAACCGGAGCGGGCTTAACCGCCATCCCCGCAACAAAACCGTGTAAACCACCATCAGGTGGATGAGCAGCGTGGCGGCAAGGAGCAGAAAATAACCGGCCAGGGGCCTGAACAGGTCCAGCCCCTCGGTCGCAAAGGTGCGCGAGAGCAAGGCAAACAGGCCTACCGGCGCAAGCTCGACGATAAGTAGCACCATCTTCAGCACCACCTCGTTCATATCTTCAAAGAACGCGACCACGGGCCGGCCGCGCTCGCCGGCCAGATTCGCCGCGAAACCGAACAGGAGTGCAAACACGATGATCTGCAGCATGTGCCCTTCCGCCATGGCTTGCACGGGGTTTTCCGGAAAGATGTCGACCAGGACTTCGACCAGCGGCGGCATCTCCCGCTGCGTTTCATCGAGGACCATGCCGTCCAACTCGAACCCCTGCCCGGGCGATACGACTCGGCCCAGCGTCAATCCCATGGTGACCGCAATAGCAGTGGTTGTAAGGAAGAGACCCACGGTTTTTGTTCCGACCCGACCGATGGTTTTCAAGTCGCCCATGGCGTTGACCCCGCACACCAGCGAGACCAGCACCAGCGGTACCACCATCAGCTTGAGCAGGGCCAGAAAGGCGCCGCCGACAACGTAGAAGACGCCGTCCACGAGGAACGCATTGACCGCCGGGAATGCCGCCTGGGAGACGTTCAACACGACGCCTACCAGTATTCCGGCGACCATGGACACCAGGATGCGCTGCGTAAATGTCACGTGAACTCCAGTCAGATGATGGACAGACAGATAGTAGAGGGGATACAGCCGGGGGCCAAGCGCGGCGCCCAACCGGTGTGTGAAACGGCACCGACCGGCAATCCGCGCTAGAATGTCCGGCTCAAGGACGCTGGGAATCCCCCTGGATCCAGCTAACCACCTTTAAAAAACCATAGTATTCAATCCATTATGAGGAAAAATCGATGAAAGGTATCCTGGTAGTTACCGCGGCGGCACTGGCACTGCCGACCCTGGCGAATTCGGAGCCCATGGACTACGGCCTGGACACGGCTCATTCGCGTGTCTTTTTCGATGTCAATCACCAGGGCTTCTCGGTGATGCGCGGCATGTTTCGCGAATTCGACGGAACGTTGAGCTACGACGCGGACGATCCCTCGGCCAGTTCGGTGAGCATGAACATTGCTGCCGCCAGCGTGGACATGTACGTCGACCGGCTCAACGACCATCTGAAGACCGCCGACTTTTTCGATGTGGAGACGCATCCGGCGCTGACCTTCGCGAGCACCGAGGTAGAAGATCTGGGTGACGGTCAACTTCGAGTCCACGGTGATCTGAGCATGGTGGGGCAGACCCATCCGGTCACGTTCGACGCGACCCACAATCAAATGGGAGAGATCCGCGGCGGCGCCACCAAGGTGGGATTCAGCGCCAGCGGGAATCTCGACCGAACCGCCTACGGCATGAATTTCGGCGCGCCAAATATCGGCACGGATATCGCGTTCACGATTCAGATCGAAGCCACACGGCCCGGCGAGGGCGACGCCCCGGCTGGAATGGGAATGGGGCAGTAGCCCTGGAATACGGCTCGTCGCGGGGCGCGATTCGCGCGCTCCGCGACGACACCCATTCGCTTTTTCGCGGACTCGCGCAGCGGGGATTCAATCGGTCTCCGAGGAGTTGAAATGCGCCTTATACTGCTGTCCACAATTATTGTACTTTTGCCTTTTTCCAACGGTTCTTCTCAAACCCTCAACGATAGTCTGGAAGACAGAATTGGTGTCCTCGAGGGTATCGTCGCTTCACTGGATACGCAGCTTCAAGCGCGCACCACGACCGGCGCGGGCTCATTGGGCCAGTCCGTTGCCGGCCTTGCGGTCGAACGGCGAATCGACGAATTGGCACGGCAAGTGGAGGGGTTGACCCGGCAGGTCACCACGCTTCAGCGCCAGGTGGAGCAAGCCAATCGGGAGGCGGCTACCGCGGCCCGTGAAGCGGCGGCCGCGCGTCGCGATGCCCGCGATGCGCTGCTTCGCGTGCGTTGAGATCGACCCGCGGCAATCAAGGCATCATCGCCGCCGGACCTCGCGCCGGCTTCACGACAGGCCAGGTTTCAACGGCTGCGTAGGCGTTTGGCGGTTATGTTAGCCTATGCGACCAACTCCACCCATGTGCGCGAAAACGGAACTCTCCGATGGCAGATGAATTGAGGGATGGCGAAATCCGCATGACGCCCGGTGACCTCTATCGAGAGGAAACCTATACCGATCGGCGCGTGGGAACATTGCAGATCCTTACGCCGGTCAATGCGGACGGGTCTGCCGACTTGTCGCGTAGACGTCTGTTTGTCGGCCAGACGCAGATACTGACGCCGGCCGGCGGCCTGCCGTTGAGTTTCGAAATCGAAGCCGATTCGCTGCAAGACGCGGTGGAGAAATTTGGTAACGGGGCGCAGACCGCACTGGCGAGCGCCATGCAGCGCATTGAAGAGATGCGCCGGGAGGCTGCCTCCTCGATCATCGTACCGGGCAGCGATCCCATGGGAGCCGCGGGCGGCGGCCTGCAGGTACGCTAACCGACGTTTCGATGTTCGGCGCCACGACGGCAAGGCGCCGCGTTGGAAGATTGGTGAGATAGGCGGGCTCACCCGCTTGCACCGCCCACCGGACTACGGTGGTGGAATTGAAGAAACTGCTTAAAGACCCGCTGCTTCACTTCCTTGGTCTCGGTCTAGGCCTGTACGCGCTGTTCCAATTGTCCGGAGAGCAGGCGGAGAATGAAATTCTCCTGGATCGGGAAGCGTTACTCACGTTCCTGCAGTATCAGTCAGTGGCTTTCGACCGTGAACAGTTCGAGCTGTTTCTCGACGACATGACTCCCGGGGAGATCGCCGACCTGATCGACGAAGCAGCCCGGGAAGAAATTCTGTACCGCGAAGCGCTGGCGCTGGGGCTCGACCGGGACGATTACATTATCCGCAGCCGGCTGGTGCAGAAGCTCCGCTACCTGGCCGAAGGGTTCGCCACCGACGCGGAACCTCTGGACGAGGAGGCAATCCGCGCTTACTACGAGACGAACCAGGCAAGCTATGTATTCGACCCCCATATCACCTTTACTCACGTATTCTTCAACGCAGAGCGCCGGGGATGGGACGAGGCACGCCGGCTGGCGGAGGCCAAACTCCTTGAGTTGAACAACGCCTCCGTCAGCTTCGAAAACAGCGCCTCCCACGGCGACCGCTTTCCCTATTTTGTGAACTACATTGAGCGACCGCCGCAACTCGTCGCGAGCCACCTGGGAGCCGACGCGGCTGACGCACTGTTCCAGCTCCCGGCGGATCCCGCGCAGTGGCGCGGGCCCTTCGAATCCAGGTTCGGCACACATCTCATCCTGATCACCGACCGGCAGCCCCGGCGAATGCCGGATTTCGCCGAGGTTCGCGACCGGGTGGCCGCCGACGCCGAGGCGGCGCACGCGAGGGAACGAACCGAGGCGGCTATCGATGAAATCGTGGCCGATTACAGGGTCACTGTCGGCGCGGATTTGGAGAATGCGCCCGCCGAGGAGGCCGCGCCGGCGCCATGAAGCGGTCCGCCGTCTTTTTCGGACTGTGGCTAGCGGCGTCCAACGCCTTCAGCCACGATCTGCGGCCCATATTTATCGACATATCCCAGGCTTCAGCCTCCGACGCCGCGCTCCGCTGGAAAGTGCCGTCCACGGTCGCCCGGTCGCAACTCCCGGAAATCGTACTTTCCGAGGGATGCGAGCCCCAATCCGAAGCTCGCGTGGTATTGAGAGCCGACAGCTACCAGGGTGAGCAATCCTTTCAATGCGTATCGGGCTTGACCGGCGAAACCGTCGCGTTGAATTTTCCGGCCTCCAACCCCTCGCTCACCACCATCATTCGCGTTCATACCTTCGACGATCAATTGCTCTCGGGCCTGTTACCGCCGGATGAACGGACGTGGGAAATCCCCGAGACACCCGGCCGCTGGGAGGTGGCGCTCAACTACACCGAGCTGGGGCTCGAGCACATTGCGCTGGGGTGGGACCATCTTCTGTTCGTGGCGTTGATGGTGCTGCTTGCGGGAAACGCGCGGCGGACGTTGATCATGGTGACCGGTTTTACCCTCGCTCACTCGCTGACTCTGGCGCTTTCGACCCTGGAACTGGTTTCACTTCCCATCCCTGTGGTGGAGACGGCGATCGCGCTCAGCATCGTCTTTCTTGCGACGGAAATCGCTCGCGGCAACGAGCAAACCCTGGCGCACCGCTATCCGGTGCTGGTGACCAGCCTCTTCGGCCTGCTGCACGGCTTCGGCTTCGCTTCGGTACTACGCGAGGTGGGCCTGCCTGCAGCGGAACTGCCCACGGCGCTGCTGTTTTTCAATGTCGGCGTGGAAATCGGTCAGATCCTGTTCGTGGTCGTGATCTACGCCGCGGGCGTCGGCTGGCAGGCGGCCATTCGGCGCCCGATCTCGCGCCGGTTCCTGCTGACCGGCGCCCGGACCGCAACGGCGGCAGCCTACGCCGTGGGAACGATCGCCAGCTTCTGGACCTTCGAGCGCCTGTTGGCGATATAGTCCGAATCGCTCGCCAAGTTTCCATGGTGCAGGCTGCTACGAGCGAAAATACTCCCGCCTGACCACGAATACGGCGACGAGAGGCGGAATGGCCATCACCAGGTGCTGAATCTCGGCATTCAGGCTCGGCGCGGCGAGTTCCGCCATGAAGGGCACGCCCACCCAGAACGGTGCATAGAACGCCAGCAGCAACACCAGCATGACCCACCACGTTGCCGGTCGCCGGAATTTCGGTGACACCCACAACAGTATCAAGACCCCGATCATGACGCCGAAATCCCCGAATACCTCGCGAAAGTAATGATGCCAGGCATGAGTGACTGCCAAGGGCGCATCCGGCGTCAATACGAACAGATCGCTGCCGATATGTCCCCACGTCAAAAGCACGCTGCGCAGGCCCACCACAAAACCAAAGACCGTGAGCGCGCGGCCGATATTCATGCGGGTGATGTATTCCATGGGTTGGTCCTTTTCGTCGTCTCCCCGTTGCAAAGTGCAACAGGATGTTGTGCCAGTCAAGGGGCTGTGCGGGTTCAGGAGCATCGCCGAAAGGCTGCTCCCGCCCTGTCGTGAACACCTCGACCGGTTAGCCCGCATACCGGCCCGCATACCGGCACGCACACCGGCCCGCATACCAGCCTGCATTCCGGCCCGCATTCCGGCCCGCACTCCGGCCCGCATACCCTTGTGACACGGGATGCCTTACCGTACTCTGCTTGGCAAGTCTCGCTGCGGTTTCATTCGTCACCATGCCTTCAGCGCCTGCCAACCCATACTTCCTGCCACCGGGGCGCTCAAGCGCCTTTCGAAAGGGACTGGGGAGCGGGTGCGGACTGGTCGTGCTGCTGCTGGCAGGCTGCGATACCACCGACTCGCCCCTGCCCGCGGTCGGGACGCTGGAGCGTGACAGGGTGGAACTCGTCGCCGAAGCCAACGAACCCATTGTCGAGATCGCCGTCGTCGAAGGCGAGTCGGTCGAACCGGGGCAGTTGCTGCTGAGGCTGGATGGCGCGTACCACGAGGCTCGACTCGCGGCCGCGGCGGCCGAGTTGGACCGGGCGCAGCAACGTTTGGCGGAACTGGTTCGCGGTCCCCGCGCCGAACGGATCACGGAAGCCGAAGCCCGTGTGGAAGGCGCCCGGGAGAATCTGCTCGCCCAGCGCCGTGAATACGACCGAATCGAACAACTCGTCGCTGACGACCTGCTCAGCCCCTCCATGCTGGACACCGCATACGCCCGCCAAGAGTTGGCCGAGGCCGACTTCGAAGGGTCCGAAGCCCGGCTTCAGGAGTACCTCGAGGGCACCACCGAGGAGGAACTGGCGCAAGCCCGGGCTGCTGTGGACCAGGCCGCCGCGACCGTCGACTCGTTGAGGATCACGCTATCCAGGTTGACCGTACGCGCCCCGACCGCGGGCGTCGTCGAGATCCTGCCATACGAACCCGGGGAACGCCCCGCTGCCGGCGCCGTGGTGGGCGCGCTGCTGGTCGACGCCGCTCCCTACGCGAGGATCTACGTGCCGGAACCCGTACGCGCCCGCGTCGTTCCCGGCCTGGCGGCCGTCGTGCGGGTGGATGGCGTGGATGCAGCCTACGCGGGTACGGTCCGATTCGTCGCTTCCGAAGCCGCCTTCACACCCTATTTTGCCCTCACGCAACGCGACCGAAGCCGGCTCAGCTACCTGGCTGAAGTGACCCTGACCGATCCCGCCGCGGGCGAGTTGCCCACGGGTATCCCAGTGGAAGTGGATTTCCCGGCACTCCGGGAGTGACGGTGGGCGCCGCCGCAATCGTCACCCACGATCTGACTCGCCGGTTCGGCGCCTCGCTGGCGGTAGACCACCTCCATCTGCAAATCCCCGAAGCCCAGATCTTTGGATTTCTCGGACCGAATGGATCCGGTAAATCCACCACGTTTCGCATGCTTTGCGGGTTGCTCAAACCCACTGCGGGAGAAATCAATGTGCTCGGGCACCATCTTCCCAAGGATGCGGAACGCATCCGCGGGCTGATGGGCTACATGACCCAGCAATTCTCCCTCTACCGGGACCTCACGGTGTTGGAAAACCTTCAGTTCATGAGTCAGATTCAGGGACTGTCCCGCCGGGATCGCCGTGAACGGATTCGCCACAGCCTGACAAAATACCGTCTTGAGCGCTATCGGCACCGCCGCCCCGAGCATCTGAGCGGCGGGGAACGCCAGCGTCTTGCGCTGGCCGCCGCCCTGCTCCACCGCCCCCCGCTTCTGATACTCGACGAACCCACCAGCGCCGTGGACCCGCAGACCCGGCGCGATTTCTGGGACGCGCTGTTCGATCTCATCACCCATGGCACCACCATCCTGGTGTCGACACACTACATGGATGAGGCCGAACGCTGCCATCGTTTGGCGATACTGGATCGCGGCCGGCTGGTTTGCGAGGGCGAGCCCCTCGACCTGATGCGTAACATCGACGCCACCGTGATCGAGATCACCGGCTCCGAACTCAAGCCGCTCCGCGAATCCCTGGCCGGCATCGATGCCGTATGGAACCTGACCCAGCTCGGCAGCCGGCTTCACGCGCTGCTCGATCCGGGTATCGGAGATCCCACTGCGCTGATCCGGTCAGCTCTGGCGAACGCCAATCTTGAAGCCGATGTGGCCCTGGCCGAGGCGGGACTGGAAGACGTATTCGTCGCAACCACGGGCCAACGCAGGCAACCGTGAACGCCGTGCGGAGAACCTGGGCCGTCGCCCAGAAGGAATTCAGGCAACTGGCGCGAGACCGGCTGACGTTCGCCATGGTGATCGGCATTCCGCTGATCCTCATCACCCTGTTCGGTTACGCGATCAACATGGATGTTCGCGGACTGCGCGCCGGCATCGCCGACCAAGCCGATACGCAGACCTCCCGCAGGCTGATCGCCGATCTGACCGCCACCCAGGTGATCACGCCCGTGCGCCGGGCGGCCACCGCGGCGGAACTGGAAGGACAACTATTGCGCAACGAAATTGTGGTCGGCGTATTCATCCCGCGGGACTTCGAACGCCGGCTCCAGGATCCGAACCGTGAGGCGGCGCAGCTACTGGTGGACGCAACCGACCCGCTTACTCCGGGCATCGTCTCGGCCATCTCCGACATGCCTTTCTCCTTGCGGGAACGAGCGGCTTCGCCGCGGCTGATTCCGCGAACCGGGCGCAGCCAGAACGGCACACTCTTCGCCATGCGACCGTTCTACAACCCGGAGGGACGCTCGGCGGTGATGATCGTGCCGGGAACCATCGGCGTGATCCTCACGTTCACCATGGTGCTCTTCACCTCCATCGCCATCGTCCGCGAGCGTGAACGAGGCAACCTGGAACTGCTCATCACCACACCGGTACGGACGATCGAACTGATGCTGGGCAAAATCATCCCCTATATCCTGATCGGCATGCTCCAGGTCAGCCTGATCCTCGCCGCCGGCATCTTCCTGTTCGATGTGCCGCTGCGCGGATCGCTGATCGACCTGTACATCGCATCGCTGGCCTACGTGATCGCGGTCCTCGGAATCGGACTGCTGATATCCACCATTGCCAAGGTTCAGTTCCAGGCGTTCCAATTGACATTCTTCGTCCTGATGCCTTCGATCCTGCTTTCAGGTTTCATGTTTCCGTTCGACGGCATGCCGGTACCGGCACAATACATCGCCCAGGCCCTGCCGCTCACGCACTTCGTCGTCCTTGTGCGGGGAATACTCCTCAAGGGCGCGACCCTTGCGGAGATGGTGTTGCCCCTGCAGAAGCTGGGCATCGTCTTTCTGGTCTCCATGACCCTTGCCATGATCCGCTTCCGCAAGCGATTGGATTGACGGCAAAAGTCTGGCCCTGGCCAGCCTGACCCTCGCCCGATATTCGGCTAGTTTCGCCGGACCGCAAGAAAAATTCCGGTGACGACGAGACCAGCGCCGACGAGATGGTAGGCGAACAAGCGTTCGCCGAGAAAACCGATGGCGAGGCTCGTTCCAAAGACCGGAATCAGATTCAGGAACACCGCCGCCCGGTTGGCGCCGACGGTACGTATCGCCAAGGTCCATAAGTAAATCGCCAGACCCGTGGCGCCGATGGACAGGTAAGCGGCCGCACTCACGCTCGCGACCGACACCTGGAACGGCCTGCCCAGGAGACTTTCCGCCACGTAGAACGGCAGCCCGACGATCATCCCGATAACAGCAATCAGGAAGAGCAGCACCTCGACGCTGGGCAATCCGGTTCCCCGGTGCAAGGACACGGCGTAAAGCGACCAGAAGCACACGGCACCGAACATGATCAGATCGCCGCCGTTGATGCTCAACTCCAGAACGGCGCCAGGATCGGCCCGAAAAACCATCACCAGAATGCCGGCAAACGCCGACATGACGCCCAGCGATTGGGTCCACGACAACCGCTCACGCAGCAAGACAAGCGCTACCAGGGCCGTCGTGGCCGGCTGTGTGGCATTGATGACCGAAGCGTTGATCGCGGTCGTGTAGCTCATGGCGACGATGGACAGGGCGTTACCCACGACCATCAAGCCTCCAACGCCGAGGACTTGCCGCCGCGATTCGGATCGAGCGGGAAACTCCCGCCGCAACTTCGGCAACGCGAAAGGCAGCAGAATCACCGCCGCCCCCAACCAGCGCCAGAACGCCAGCGCAAACGGCGGTGCAATCTCGTGAACGCCCCGTGTCACCACCAGCGCCCCGCCCCACAACGCCATGGTCAGGATGAGAAAAAGATAGGCAACGGGCCGTGAGATCATGGTTTGGAATGCGCACCCGGTACGGCCGCCCCCGTGGGTTCGTTAACCTGCATATGTCAAAGGTGCGCGTCCCGAGCGCGGCAAGTGCGGCGACGCCGTAGTGTAAACTACGCCGACGCCGTCGCTCGATCGGACTGCGGCGAAAATCCGGCGAAACTTTGGGGAACGATCCGATGATTCACGTTGCAAGGACACTGGGTGCCCTATCCGGGCTGATTGCGCTGGCGGCGCTTGCGCCTGCCTCGGCTCAGAATATGGATACCTACGGCGGTGAGTGGTTAACCTACGGGGGCGATCTCGGCAATACGCGCTACGCGCCCCACGATCAGATCGATGCCGAGAATTTCAACGACCTGGAAATCGCGTGGCGATTCAACACCGCGTCCTTGGGACCAACCCCTGAATTCAACCTCCAAACGACGCCGCTGATGGTGGACGGCGTCATTTACACCACGGGCGGCAGCCGTCGTGCGGTGGTCGCGGTCGATGCCGCAACGGGCGAGCTCTTGTGGATGCATCGCGAGAACGAAGGCGAACGCGGCGACGTCGCGCCCCGTCAGCAGTCCGGACGCGGACTCGCCTACTGGAGCGACGGTGAGCAAGAGCGCATCCTCTATGTCACCAAGGGCTACCGAATGATTTCACTCGACGCCGTTACGGGTCTTCCCGACCCAGAATTCGGCGAGGGCGGGGTCGCCGACCTGAAACTCGAGGCCGATCAGGACATGGATCTGATCACCGGTGAAATCGGGCTGGCCGCGACACCGATCATTGCCGGCGATGTGGTGATCGTCGGCGCGGCGCACCTGGTGGGATCGCGCCCCAAGAGCATGCGCAACGAGAAAGGCTACATCCGCGGCTACGACGCCCGCACCGGTGAACGGCTGTGGATCTTCCATACCATCCCGATGGACGGCGAGCACGGAATCGATACCTGGGAAGGCGATTCGGCTTCCTATACCGGTAATACCGGCGTGTGGACGCAAATCAGTGTGGACCTGGAGAACGAACTGGTCTTCCTGCCGGTTGAGCAACCTACGGGGGACTACTACGGCGGTCACCGTCACGGGGACGGGCTCTTTGGCGAGAGCGTCGTGGCCGTGGATCTGTATACGGGCGAACGCCGCTGGCACTATCAACTGGTCCGCCACGGCATCTGGGATTTCGACATTCCCAGTGCACCCGTAGTCGCCGATCTCGTCGTCGACGGTGTGCCGACACCGGCGTTGATTCAGCCGACCAAGCAGGGCTGGCTGTACGTGTTCAACCGCCTCACGGGCGAGCCGGTTTGGCCGATCGAAGACCGTCCCGTTGAAGCTTCGGACGTTCCGGGAGAACGGGCAAGCCCGACGCAGCCGTTCGTGACGTGGCCGCCGCCGTTCGATGTACAGGGCGTAGCCATGGACGATCTTATCGACTTCACCCCGGAACTGCGCGCCGAAGCCATAGAGGTCGTGTCCCGCTACAAGATCGGCCCGCTGTTTACGCCACCTGTCGTGAGCCGCTGGGAGGGGCCCCTGGCCACATTGATGCTTCCGTCCACCGTGGGCGGCGCCAATTGGCCTGGCGCGTCCTACGATCCGGAAACCGGCATGCTCTACATTCAGTCCTCCACGGCGGTATCACCTCTCGGCCTCATCCCGGGGGGCGACTTGTCGGACATGGCCTACATCCGCGGCGAAGCGACGGACCCCGCACTGGGGTTGCCTCCTTCAGACGGCCGGAGAGTACCGACGGTCCAGGGGTTGCCCCTGATGAAGCCTCCCTACGGCCGGATCACCGCCTACGACATGAACACCGGCAACATTGCCTGGCAGGTTCCCCACGGCGACACGCCCGATGAGGTGCGTAATCATCCTCTGCTGGAGGGGATGGACATTCCGCGTACTGGCCGGCCAGGCCGCGGCGGCGTACTCGCCACATCGACGTTGTTGATCGCGGGCGAGCACGGCTTCGTCACCACGCCCCAGGGCCCCGGCGCCATGCTTCGCGCCTACGACAAGGCAACCGGTGAGGACATCGGGGCGGTGTACATGCCGGCGCCGCAGACCGGCGCCCTGATGACATACATGCTTGACGGCAAACAGCATGTGTTGGTCCCGGTCAGCGGCCGGGACTATGGTGCCGAGCTTTTGGCGTATGCGCTGCCGGATGGCGAGTAGCGCGAGCCAGGTTCCATGGGGAACTTCTCTACATCCAGGCCTCCGAAGAGGCGCACGATAACGGAGCACAATATGAAAAGTCTTACGCTGGGGGTCGTCCCCGTCCTGTTGTTGTCGATGCCGGGTGCCCACGCGCAGCAGACCCTGGATATCTACTGGACCGACGCGGACGGCGCCGCCGCCACACTGATCGTCACGCCCGAGCGCCAGGCGATCCTCGTGGATTCCGGCTTCAACCGGCCGGGGGATCCCTACGCGAATCGCATCAAGGCCGCAATGGATGATGCCGGAGTCACGCAAATCGACTACTTCGTCGCAACGCACTACCACGGCGACCACATCGGCGGCTCGTTCGCGCTCGCGCAAATGGTGCCGATTCTGGAATTCATCGATCACGGCGAAACGACTCTGGTCGACGAAAACGGTCTCGCGAGTTTTCAACGCTACGTCGAAAACACGGCAACCGGAAAGCGAACCTCCGTCAGCCCGCATATGACCCTGCCATTGCGAGGCGCGGACGTTACCGTCATCGCGTCGCACAAGGAGTTTCTAAGCGAACCGCTCATGGGTTCGCCGGAACCGAATCCTGTCTGCGAAACGGCGGAGCCATCGAGCCTGTATTGCAGAGGTACCGAATGCGTGTCGACAGGGATCGAGTTCGACGGCGAGGATATCTACAGCGTCGGGATACATCTCTCCATGGGCGATTTTCAATACGTGAACGTCGGCGATCTGTCCTATGGCGGATTGCACGCTCTCGTCTGCCCCGTAAATAACGTCGGCACGATCGACCTGCTCGACTATCCTCACCACGGCAACGACATCGCACCACAATTCGTATCGTCGCTGGCCCCACTCGCGGCTGTCTCGAGCGTCGGCGCTCATAAGGGCGGCAATCCGGATGGGTACGAAGCGGCTGCCGCGAGCCCGGGGCTGGAAGGCTTCTGGCAGATGCACCGTGCGCTCGATACCGATGATGCGCACAATACGGAAGCGCGAAAGATCGCTAACCTGACCGAGGAAAACGATCAGGCTCATTGGATCAAGGCAGCGGTGCAGCCGGACGGCAGCAGCTTCACAGTCACCAACACGCGCAACGGGTATAGCGAAACTTACACCTCTCGATAGGGAGAGCGCTTGTAGCTTGCCCAACCGACGGCGACAACCGCGGAGCCCAACTCCGGGCTACTGCGCGTCCTCGGACTTTGGCGGCGCCGACCCCTCCAGATAGACCTCCCGGCCATCGGGAAACGTGATGTCCCGGCCGCTTGCCGTGTTGCCGCCGTCGATGGCCTGGTAGCCGTCCACGACGATCTCCGTTCCGACCGGCAACGAGTCGCGGGTGATTCCCTTGCGGAACAAGGTATTCGGCGTTCCGGCTTCGATCTCCCAGCTCACCACCGTTCCATCAGGGCTCGTGACGTCGACGGTAAACCAGGAATGGGGGTTGATGAGTTCTACCTTCGTCAGTATCCCGCGCAGCTGTACGGGTTTCGCCGGGTCGAATTCCGCAAGAAACGAGTGATGCGCGCCAACTGGAAGCGACGCAAAAAGTATCAACTGTGCAAATATAGCTAGTCGCATTGTCACCGATCCGCTCCCTCCTGGTTTTCCGTCTCTGCCGCGGCCCGCTCGCGGGCGCGCGCTCCGCGGAGAATGCCCATCATGCCGCGATTGGTTTCGTGGCAGGCGAACTCGTAAATCAGGCCATCGAGCCTCACCGTCGGGATCTGCGCCGTCCAGGGACGGGTCAATGTGACGGGGTCCTCGACAGTGAACTCGTAGAGCAGTACGTCGTCGGCCATGCGCGTGAAGCGCTCCGTCAGGCGCAACTGCTCACTGGTGCCTCGGAAATGGGTCTTGTCGCTAAAGTTCGTGGTCTCCACGACCAGCGTTTCGCCCTCCCAGTGGCCGCGGGAGCTTCCGAGCCACTGGCGCACGCTGTCATGCAGCGGCGGCCGCCCGTCCAGGGGAATGACGCGGGTCTCGTGGACCATCTCCTTCAGAAGAAGGACGTGGTCCGCCGTTTGCACCAACTGGAAATTGTTGTTGTAGGCGGACGGAAGCATCGGTGGCCCCGCACCCTGATCCCCGTTGCCCGACCACACGATACAACGCTCTCTCAACAGCCGATCCTCCGGTCCGTCGGCCACGTGCATGCTTCGATACGCCTCCCGTGCCTCACGGCGCTTCTCACCCTCCGGTGTCAGCGCGGGTATCCGCCCGTCCGGCGGATCGACAATCAGCGACGTTCGCCGTGTCTTGGCGATCTCCGATCCCCAGTCCCACCAGAAGTCGTTGTAGGCGTAAGCGACATCCGTCTCGACAGGTATTTCACGGTTACCCCTGAAGGTCTCGTCGTTTCGCCGAGCCTGGTAGGCCGCCGCCTGCTCTTCGGTCAGAAAAGCCTGGTCGGCAAACTCTGCCGGTCTCTCCAGCGGCGTCAGAATCGCGTTCGACCAGATACCCTGAAGATCCGGTTTTCCGTCCGGTGTTCGCAGCGCCATGTAGTCGGGATCGAACGCCGACGGCGCTTGCCCGAAGACCGGCGTGGCCATCGCCATGCATGCGCCGATGACCGCAGCAACGAAGGATCTGTAACAACGGCTTGTAGTGATCATGATCATCGGTTACTCCTCCTTGCGCAGGTGCCCGTACATCTTCTCCTCCACGAGTTCCACGCACTTGAATTCCATCAACTCGACATTCTGTTCCATGCGCCGATAGAGCGGCAGGCTGATCGTCCAGGGACGCGTGAACACGTTGGGATCTTCGATCGTTGCCTCGTAGAGCAGATGGTTGGGGCTCATCGGCGTGTATCGCTCGACAACGTGCAACGCGGCACTGTGAAAGTTTCCGGCTCGGTCGAACCAGGTTTGATCATTCATGCTCGACACATCGACCACGAGCGTATCGCCGTCCCAATGACCTACCGACCACCCCATCCAACTATCAGCCGGCGCCGGCCCGGGATCGGTCATGTGAACGGTTCGCACCGCATTCGCGAATTGATAGGCCATCATCACATGTTGCGGCGTCTGCAGAATCTGAAACGGATACGGCAAATAGGTCGCGCGGGGCACGCCTGGCAGGAAGCACTTGCCTTCCGGATCCAGCTCCAGCCGATTCGCAAAATTTTGCTTTTGCTGTTCAGCCGCCCACGGCTGGTAGGGGATCTCATCACCCTCGATGATTCCCTGACCGGGGTGAATGGCACTGAAGGTACCCAGCACCGGCAGCGGCGCGGGACCGGCCGCGTGGGGTCTGATGTCCCAATTCGCTTCGGTCAGCGCCTGCCAGATTCCGTCCAGCCGGGGCTTGCCATCGGCCGCGCGGGGCAGCTCGCCCGTGGATACTTGCCCGAGGGCGGGTGAAAAAACGCCCACTGCGATGATCGCCAACAGCGTGTCTCGAAGCCGATTTCTCATGTGATCGGTCTCCTTCGAATTCCCCATGCCAGCATAGCGCGGCTGGTCCCGCCAAGCCAGTGACGCCGCTGACGCCGGAATCAAATTCGAGCGTACCCGGACGCGCTTCTTGACGTGCCTCCGGAAAGTTGGGCCATTAGTACGCCATGGGCAGGTGCAAAATCCCCCGCGAGGGGGATCTGGTGGTCACATTTCTAGTTCGCTGCAGACGAGTCTGGATTCAAGAACGGGTTCTGTCCCGGCAAGTAGTGTCGCGTGAAGTGGTGCGGATCACCGAGCTCCAAAGGCCATTTGGATTCACACTGATAGGGTTCTAGCTCTAGATCGTCAGGGAGGCGCCTATATTCCTGAGTCCGCACGAGGGGTCGCGTCAGATAGACCGGGTCCCGAACCACAACCACGTCCACCAGGAAATCCTCGAGCAGTGTCACGTACTCCGTGACGACCGCTCTGTCGCTATTGGGCACGCCATTGCGACGCAAGAAGCCTTCCTTAATGTGGGTTGTGGTTATTTTCAACGTATCCCCAATCCATTCGCCGGTAGAAAATCCATTCCAAGTGTGAAGCGCATTCTCCGAAGGGTGAGCACGCCCATCCATCCAGATCGTGCGTAGCACCTCGTTGGATTGCATGCGAATCATAATCCGGTTGTCTCCTTCAAAAACATGCATCGGCGTGGGACCAAACGGAACCCAGACGGCCGAATGTGGAAAGCACTGTCGTTCCGGTTGGAGCTGATTTGCGGGGTTCCAACTCTCAGCTCGCGCGCGTGCAGCCTTCGTGAGGGGCAGATGGCGGTAGTTTCCGACAGTGGGCCCTCCGTTTATGCCAACTCCTGCGTAGTCGCCCAAATGGTCCCATTTACCCAGTATATTCGGAGCCGCCGGCGCAAGATTACTCCACAGCAGCAACATCAATGCGGCGCTCAGGTAGGTCGACAAATGGATTCTCTGCATTCCCCTCTCCCCTACTGCTTTCGTGATCGAATGCCTCCGTCAGCTTGGGCGCTGTCGTGCATTTGAGCACGTCTGGGGCCGCCGCGGACCGAAAGCGTTCGGATCGTCGAGTCTGTTGGCTCAGCGGTTCCGGCTGAGCTCCGCGTAGGCGGTCTCGATGAATCGGGCCGTCGTAAAGGGCGGCGTATCCGAGCCATACCAGGTATTCCAGCCGAGCGAAGGGTCGGCCGCCCTGACCTCATCGAGACTCATACCCTGCTCGATGTAATGGACGATTCGATCGCGAATAATCACCACCATATCCCGGTACTGCACCAGATCCGCCTCGTCATAGAGCCGACCATGGCCAGGGATGACGATTGTATCCGTTCTCTGCCCGTTGGACGGATCCGGCCAGCTACCGGGCTGGTTATTCTGCCCGGAGAGAAACCCGGGCGCTGCCGTGACCAGATCCAACGCCAGATTCTGCGCAATGATGAGACCTTCCAGACTGCCGTTTCTGCTGACGTCGATGATGGGAAACCTCTCCGTCGACAAGACATCACCCATATGCAGCACGTTGGACCCCCGGAAGAACACGAACGCATCGCCATCCGTGTGCGCGGGTCCCACGTGGATAATGTCCACGTCCTCGCCATTCAGATGAAGGCTCATCTGCTCGCCAAAGGTGATCACCGGCAACGACCCCGGAGAGGCGTCGCCCCCTTCGGTCATACTCTTGCGGGTATTGTCATGGGCTACGATCAGCGCCCCCATGCCGGCAAAATTCTCATTCCCCCCGACGTGGTCACCGTGGGCGTGAGTATTAATGACGAATCGTATAGGGCCGTCCGAGAGCGCCCGGATCGCCGTAACGATCTTCTCCGTCAGCGGCGCGTACTGATCGTCCACGATGAACACCCCGTCAGCGCCCACCGAGACGGCAACGTTGCCGCCGGCTCCAACGAGCATGTAGATATTGCCCGACACCTGCAGCGTCTCGATCTCAACCCCATCGAAGTTGCCCGGTTGAGCTCGGGCGTCTTCGAATGTACTCAGAAGTGCCAGGGCTCCGAGAACGATCGCAGTACAATGCTCTATTGCAGATCGTGGCATCGGGCTATTCTTCATCTTCGAAAGACAGCGCGTCCCCCGCATACAGAGAACGGCCAGCCGCTATGGCCACTTCGGGGTGTGTCGAGGGGTCAAGGTACTGGAAGTCATCCGCTGGCCGGTGGAGCATGTCCAGGCGCATCCGGTTCGAGCCGTCCCGCGCCGGGTTACCCTTCGCGATGACGTGATCGCCGGGCTTGATCGAGTCCTTTGTGTAGCCCATCTTCCCCATGCGAACGGTGTTATGCATTTCCAGGGCCCACCGCTGAACTTCTCCCGCGTCATTCGTATTCTCGATATACACAAAAGAATGGGGGTTGCGAAACTGAAATTCGATGACTGCTCCCTCAACAGTAACCATCGGTTCCTCGACGTAGTGCGCGATGAATGAGTGATGACCAAAAGCAGGCGCCGCTATAACCACCGGCCCAACTAGAAGTAAGGCGAAAAGGCAGCCCTTCATGGATTTCATCGATTTCCCTCCCACGGACAAATCAAGTAAGCATCCGGTATGACCGCTCGCTCAACCAGCGCAGTTGAGCGAGCGGCCCACAAGCTAGCAAAACGATTGAAGCTCTACTACTTGCTCATTCAAAGAAAAATTCCAAGCTGACACCGGCCTCACGGGGCCGAGCTACGGTGGCCAGATCAAAGGCAAGCGCCGCAGAGATGAACCCCGAGTTCAGGTAGCGCGCTTCCGTGAGATTGGAGCCAAATACGGACAAGCGCCAATCACCTGCGGAAGGCTCATAGGTCACGCGCGCGCTCAGCAGGGCATAGTCTTCCTGAAAGGTCTGACGCTGCGCCTCCCGAACTCGAACGTAATCGTCCACGTATCCATAATCGACGCGGGTGGTCAGCGCGCCGCCGTTGGAGAGCGTCGCGCCATACTGTGCGCCGAGGCTGTAGGTGAGGTCAGGCGCTTGCTGGAATGTGGCTCCGGGGAAGATCTGAGTTGCCCGCCCAACGTCGGTGTACGCCGTATTCAAAATTCCGACCGTGAAGTCGAAGCGCAGTGCGTCCGACGCAACGATGATGCCCTCGATCTCGAGGCCGTCTGCGTCTGCTGCGCCGGCGTTGCGGACAACCGCGTTGGGAAGGAACTCCCCGATACGGGGGTCAAATATCGTTTCCGTGACTTGAATTTGCGACCAGACGCTGGTGAAGTACGTGGCGTTCAGCCGCAGGCGATCGTCGAGCAAATCCGCGCGCAGCCCGATCTCGAAGTTTTCGGTTTCCTCTGGATCGAAGGGATAATCCGGAGGTAGCCCCGGAATAGTTTCCACATCGATTCCGCCCGCGCCAAAGCCTTCCGCATAACTGACGTACGTCATCACACTGTCATTCCAGTTATAGGCCAGCGAGACCCTCGGAGTCGACGAATCAAAGTCTGCTGAGAATTCCGTCCTCTGAGTGCGGCAAAAAAAGCAGCCCGCCGGGTCTATGCCCGGGCTCGGCGGCAGTTGCGCCCCGGTCGCCGCATAAGTGAAGCTCGATACCGTCTCGTCATTCTGGCGCATTCCTACCGTGAGGTTAAGCTTGTCGGTCAGCGAGATCTCGACTTCTCCAAAAAAGGCCAAACCGTCGTTTTCAGAACCAAGCATCGAGGAGCCGGGTCTCGGCGTCAGCGAACGTCTCGGGTCTATCGCTCGCAATGCCGCTGCCAGGGAAGGATCGTCTCTGAATTCCTGGAACGACCACGTGAGCGTTCGGACCACTCGGTCAGTCTCCCAGGCATAGATGCCAGCCACCCAGTTAAATCGATCGCCACTACCCTGGAGCTGGAACTCCTGTGAAATAAACTCACTTTGGGCCCTGCGATCGCGCTCAAAAAGCGAGATCTCAGCCCCGTCGAAGTCGATGTAAGTCTTTCGATACATGTCGCGGTAGCCGGTCAGCGACTTAAAGGCGAGCCTATCGTTGATATCCACCGTGATGTCTATCGCGTAGCGATCGAAGTCCTGAACGATTCCTCTCCCAGTGTAATCCGACCGGGTTTCGTACTTTCCCACTAGACCGCCGGGAAAATCCGAAGTGTGCGTCAAGTTGGTATACGGAATACCGACAACGGTATAGGCCGAAGGTCTACTAATCATCCCTGGCGTCGTACTCTCAATGAGCCCGGCCAGGACGCGTGCTTGACCAACACGGTCGTTATCAATGTAGTCCGCAGTAAAGCGAAGACGAATATTGTCATTGGGCACCCAGATAAGATCGCCTCTGAAGGTCGTATCATTGACGTCACCGTAGGCCTGATCGATCGTGAGGCTTTTAACAAAACCGTCACGGGTGAGTTGAGCGCCTGTAAACTTCGTGAAGACCGTATCGCTCAACGGTAAGTCCAACGATGCGACGACATCCCGCCGATTGTACTCGCCTGTGGTGAGCTTGGCTTTCGCCCGGAACTCCTCTGCAGGCGCGCGCGTCACATAGTGAACCGCGCCACCCACGGCGTTCTTGCCGAAGAGCGTCCCCTGGGGACCCCGTAGCACCTCGATCCGGTCCACCTCGACGACATTCAGCGTCAGCAGACCTTCGGTGCTGTCCTGCCAGATGCCATCGATATAGGTCGCTACGCCGGGGATTCCACGCATGATAAAGATCCCCTCGGCTTCACCCTCCGAGCCGCCTCCCAAAAGCGACACATTGGGGACCATGACATCCAGATCCTCAATTTGCTCGACGCCACGCAGCTCAAGATCGTCGGTGCCGAGGGCGAATATGGCGACTGGAACGTCTTGAAGACTCTCCTCGCGCCTTCGCGCCGTGACCACAATCTCTTCGAGCGCTGCTGCGCCCTCTTCTTGTTGGGCGCTGACAGGTGATACGGTCAATAGCGGAATAACAACCAATCCCGCCAAACCCAGCAATGCGTTGATCGTTCTAATTCGTGACATGGCTCAAATCCCCCAAAGCCCGGAGCGGAACATTGATTCTAACGATAGAAAGACTATATATTAATCACAAGGGAAATCAACCGCTCTTGGGGTGGAATCTCTGGGGCATTTGTCACGTATTCAGTATCCAGACAACGCTAGCCAAAGCGATTTGTATCGTTGGGGGCAATCATGAGATTCATCGTGAGTCGGTGTAGAGCAGCCGCCACTTGGTTGCTTGTCTTTCTGCCGCTGGTCGCGTCCGCTCATCATTCACGGGCAACGTATTCAAACGAAGTCCGGGAACTGGAGGGCGAGTTACTCAGTGTCACCTGGAGAAACCCCCACGTGGGTTTCACCATCAGGATAGTGACTGCCGAGGGCCAGGAGGAGATTTGGCGAATCGAAGGGTATGGTTCCGTTTATCCGTTGGAGAGAACCGGGGTGACCCGGGACCATTTCAAAATCGGGGAACATGTGAGGCTAGTGGGTCGGCCATCCATCCGCGGGCCACGAGATTTCCTCGGCACCCATATGCTGCTGTCGGATGGGTTGGAAGTGATACTGGAAATGGGCGGGAAGCCTTATTGGACAAGTGGGCACGTCGGTGGCGGAGATGCGTATCTTGCCGGTGAGGGAGATTTGGTCAACGCTGCTCTGCAAAACCGTGGTATTTTTCGTGTTTGGAGTGCGCCCGGGGGAATTCCGGCGGAGACGTATTATCCGTTTACGCAACCGGCGGTCGCTGCGCGGGCCAGGTGGCAGCCGCTGGATAACTTCATGATGCGCTGTGAACAACCTGGAATGCCGTTCGCGATGACGGCCCCGCAACCATATGAGTTTGTCGATCAGGGGAGCGAGCTCATATTACGAGGGTCAGCATGGGATGTGACCCGTATCATCCACATGAACAGATTCGGGCGCTCAGACACTCTGGCTGCGACGCGATTCGGTTACTCCACGGGGCGCTGGGAGGGGAATACCCTGGTCGTCGAGACGACGCAAATTAATTGGCCCTATTTCGATGACATCGGCACGCCTCAGAATGAGGCTGCGGAGATCGTCGAACGATTCACGCTGAGCGGCGATCAGACCCGGCTGGACCAACATATGACCATTGCCGATCCGGCGACTTTCACGGAACCAGCCACCTACGAGCGATACTGGCTCGCTTTGGGAGAGACAGTCCCACCGTACGATTGCCAGGTTTTCTGACACCCACAAGGGTAAACGCGCAGCAGACTCACATGACATCATTTGACTTGCCGACCGAAGTTCTGGACGCAAGCACGCATGGCGCAGCGGTTGACAGTCTGCGCGACGCCGGTGTGCTGCTGCCAACGTTCGCACAACTGGCGGACCCCTCACGCATACCGGAGGCTGTGCTTGGGCGGCTGCGCTCGGTGGATCCCGACGCGCCGGATCCCGCGAACCTCTTTCGCGTTCACTGGCATAATGATGCAATCAGGCGCGACCCGGTTGAGGTTCCGGGTTATCTAGACCTGCCCCGAAGCCTGACGGGAGTCGGTGCGCGCATTATCGTGGCGCTGGGCGAGCGCTTCCCAATGATCGGCGCCCATAAGGTGCTTGCCGCGTACGCTTGCCTCGTGCCCCGGATTGTGGCTGGGTGTTTCGATCCCGTCAGGCAGCGCGCGGTCTGGCCATCAACGGGCAATTACTGCCGCGGCGGGGTTGCCATATCCCGAATCCTGGGCTGTCGCGGTATGGCGGTTCTGCCGGAAGGCATGAGCGCTGAGCGCTTCGATTGGCTGCGCCGTTGGGTGGCTGATCCCGCGGATGTCATCCGCACTCCGGGCTCCGAGAGTAACGTCAAGGAGATCTACGACAAGTGCATGGAGCTGTCCGAGGACCCGACGCATGTGGTCCTCAATCAGTTCTCCGAGTTCGCCAACTACCTGGTGCACTGGCTGTGCACCGGCAGGGCGCTGGAACGCGCCTTCGAGGAGCTGCGTGCATCCGAGCCCGATCTCCGCCTGGCCGCCTTCGTGGCGGGCAGTGGCTCGGCGGGAACACTGGGGGCGGGCGACCATTTAAAACAGGGCCATGGCACGCAGATCGTCGTCGTGGAGCCTGTGGAGTGTCCCACGCTGCTTTACAACGGTTTTGGTGAACACAATATCCAGGGCATCGGCGACAAGCACATCCCGCTAATCCACAACATCATGAACGGGGACCTGGTCGTCGGTGTGTCCGACCAGAGCTCGGATGCCCTCAACCTGCTATTCAATAGCGACGATGGCCGCGCCTACCTGAGCTCGCGCAGGGGACTTGCCCCGGAGTTGGTGGAGAGCCTCTCAAGCCTGGGTCTCTCGGGGATCGCTAACGTGCTTGCCGCAATCAAGACAGCGCGCCGGCTGGAGCTCGACGAGCACGATGTCATCGTTACGGTGGCTACGGACAGCGCACGACTCTACGTGAGCGAGCGCGACAAGTGGCAGGCGACACGTTTCCCGAAGGGCTTCGATGCAATCTCCGCAGCGGAGGTCTTTGCCGAGCATCTGCTCAGTCCCGACGGCGATCACATTCTGGAGATGACCCACCGTGATCGACGACGCGTCTTCAACCTTGGCTACTTCACTTGGGTGGAACAGCAGGGCGTTGGCCTCGAGGATTTCGAAAAGCGCGGCCGGCAGCAATTCTGGCTCGGGCTACGGGATCTCATACCGGCCTGGGACGAGTTGATTGAGCGATTCAATCGGGAGACCGGCTTTGCTCAGCGGGCAGGGATTGCGGCCTGAAACCCGTAGAGCGCAGCGGCCATTAGCGTGGAGACGAGCTCGTTGATTCAGTCTTATTTGAAATTGAGGGAGAGGACGGCCTCGCGTGACCGGCGTCTGCGTGACAAGGTCATGTCTTTAGAGGAAGCGGTGTCGTTGGTAAAGGATGGAGACCATGTGGCGCTCGGTGGCTCTACCGCATCGCGCACGCCCTTCGCGATGATCTGGGCATTGATACGCGCCAAGCGCCGGGACCTATTGGTCTCACGGAGCATCGTCTCCACCGAGGGCGACCTGCTGTTCGCTTCCGGCGTGAGTAATCACATCATGACGAGCTGGTTCAGTCAGGGCATTGTGTGGGGTATCTCCAAAGTCATGCGGCACTACACGGAGAGCAAGAAGGCGCTCTTCGAGGAGTGGAGTCACATGTCGATGGGCCTGCGGTACCGCGCCGGCGCCATGGGCATACCCTTCATGCCGACCCGTTCGATGATGGGCTCCGACGTGGCGCGCAGGCTGGGCGGGGAGGTGCGGGAAATGGCTTGCCCCTATACGGGCGAGCGGTTGGCGCTACTACCGGCGCTAAATCCCGACGTGGCCTTGATTCACGTCCAGCGGTGCGATGCCTACGGCAATGCCCAAATGGACGGGCTGCAGTTCATGGACGTGGACATTGCGATGGCCGCGAACCGTGTAGTGCTCACGACGGAACGCCTCATCTCCAACGATCAGATCCGCCGAAATCCGGATCGGACCAGTATCCCGTTCTTCACGGCAGACGCGGTGGTAGAGGCGCCCTTCGGCTGCGCTCCCCACGAGTGTTACGGCGTCTACGAACCGTTCTTCTCGCACATGGACTATTACGCCGACGTCACGAAGGAGAATCCAGATGCAGGTGCAAAAGAGTATCTCGAACGCTTCTACTACAGACCGCGGAGTTGGTCCGACTATTTGAGCCTGCTCGGCATGGACGCAGTGCTCGACGCGGCCCGCCGGGGCCGGAGTGTCTACAATGACTGAGGGCCCTGCGTACACCGCTACCGAGCTGCTCGCTGTGATGAGCGCGCGGTTACTCCAAGACGGGCAATGCGTGTTCGCGGGCGTCGGCATCCCCTTGCTCGCGGCTACACTCGCGCAACGGCTCCACGCTCCCGGGTTGACCATTCTTTTCGAAGGAGGTGTGGTCGGTCCTAATATCGTGCCGGGGGAACTACCGGCCACGACTAACGAGCAACGCTGCACGCGGCGTGCGAACATGGTGCTGGGAATCACCGATGTGCTCCTGCTGCTACAGCGCGGCTATGTGGATGTGGGATTCATGGGAGGGGCACAGATCGACCGCTACGGCAATCTGAATAGCTCGTTCATCGGGGACTCAGACGCGCCGAAGGTGCGCCTTCCCGGCTCCGGTGGCGGTAACGATATCTCGAGCCTGACGCAGATGATCGTCGCAATGAAACAGGAGAGACGCCGCTTCGTTGAAAAGGTGGACTTCGTAACGAGTCCCGGCTTCCTGGAGGGGCGAACGAGCCGCGCGGACTCGGGCCTGGTCACCGGCGGCATGTATCGGGTTGTGACCGATCTGGCCATCCTCGGCTTCGACTTGGAGACTCGGTTGATGAAGGTCGAAGCCCTGCACCCCGGCATCACGCCCGACCGAGTCTGGGAGAACACGGGCTTCGAACTCGCGATCGATCCTGATACGCCAACCACGGAGCCGCCGCGGGCTGAGGAGCTGAACGTGCTGCGAGAGGTCGACCCTGAGCGCCTGTACACCGCCTGAGTCCCGTGCGTCCGCTGAAGGAAGCGCTCGATACCTATGACGTTAAGGATCTAACATGACTGGAAAATCAACGGCGTTCGGTATTGCAATGCGGAACTTCCAGACGTATCCGGAAGTTCCCGATGCCCAGGCGCTGCTGGACTACGGTTTGCGCGCGGAGGAATTGGGGTACGAGTCGCTGTGGGTGTGGGATCATATCCTCCTGGGCGTAGATCCGCATTTCCCATTCATCGAGTCACTGTCGCTACTGACCGCAGTCGCTGCGAGAACCAAGACGATAAAGTTGGGGACCGGGATTCTGGTGCTCCCACTCCGCAACCCGGTGGTTCTGGCAAAACAGCTTTCGAGCATCGATCGGATCTCCCAAGGGCGTCTCGTGCTCGGTGTGGCTTCCGGCTGGTACAAACGCGAATTCGACGCTGTCGGCATCGACTTCCACAAGCGCGGCAAAATTATGGATCAGAATCTGGAGATTCTGAAACGGTTGTGGCAGGAGGATATGGTCGGTGGGGAGTATCCGCCTCACAACCTGCGCAACGCCGTCATGTTTCCCAAGCCAGTACAACAGCCCCGTCCGACCATCTTGATCGGCGGCTACGTGGATCGGGTCTTGAAGCGGGCGGCAGTGGCGGGCGACGGTTGGTTGACCTATTTCTATACACCACAAAGCTACGAGACAAACTGGGCCAAAATCCGCAACTTCGCCGAGGAGGCAGGCAAGGACCCGGACACGCTCAGCGGCTGCAACCAGCTTCCGATCGCGGTCGGCAACCGGTCACAGACTGAGGCACCGATGAACGAGTGGCTGAAAGCCGAGTGGGATTTCTCCTCGTGGAGTGAATCGACCCCGGACAGTGCGGTCATCGGAACTCCGGAGGAGTGTGTGGAGCAGCTTCAGGCACACCTCGACACCGGCGTAGATCGCATTATCTTGGTGCCGTACAAGTATGAACAAGAACAGGTCGAGGCGATCGCCGCTGACGTGATCCCGAAGCTCAAGGGCTAAAGCCCAATTCGCGGCTTGCGCCGCTCCCACAGCGAGTTCGGCTCGTCGCGATTCCCTCGCGGCCAGGCGGCCGCCCCAGATCGAATAACTGCCGCGTGATGGCGCCGGTCAGTCTCTCGAACTGTCCAGCACGAGATCACGCGCCTCGTACTGGTCCCGTCCAATACTTCCTTCCACTCCACTACTTGCGTCATGGTCAAAAGCGGCCGAAAAAGTGTTTCCCGAAACGTCTTCAGCATCGCCTGTAATCTGTAGGACGTAAGCTTGCGCCTGCCATGGCAGCTCCGGCGTGAAGGTGACCGAAGACGGCCGCGTCCCCAAGCTTAGCCTTCCTGCCACGATATCCCGGCGATCACGCTTGATCGTCATCCGCCCGGACAGCTGGAAGTAGTCCATGATAGCGGGAAAAGAAATCTCTATGGGTTCAGACGTTCCGACCTTGATCTTGGATACTTGTACGTCATCCATGCTTAGGACCATCTCGACTGGTGGCCCCGCCGTAAAGGTATGCTCAAAGTCATCCTGCAAGGAATGACCCGCCGCGTCTTTCATCTTGGAGCTAATGGTCAAGCGGTAGCTTTCTTCCTGTTTCAAAGCACGGCCGAGGATGCGATTTGCGAGAACGCCTCGTTTGGCTCTGGCAGGATCCAACAATAAGGTCAGCCGGGTTCTTTCTCTGTTCCACAGCGGTTCGCGATTATCCAGAAAGAAAGCGGATACTTCGACGCCGTCCCTCGTCTCCAGGCGAATCCAGTCAGATAGACTGCCACGGGCGACGGGGCCCGAAAAACCGATATAGAATCTCAATATGTTCTCTGGAATCTCTATCGCGTCGGGGAATATGCTGACCACCCTGGTGTTAGCGGCTGTAATCGCACGGGGCTCGAAAGAAACTTCCGATCGCCCGGGCGAAATAAGAGCGACGTCCGCTGCATTTTTCCGGAACTGCTGCCAATCGATTACGGCCTGGTATTTACCAATCCCCGGTATGAACGGAAATCTCGGCTCGAAGATAATCGTATTCGCCCTCTGAAAGTAGTTACCTTCGATTTGCACCCATGCATCTCGCTGCTGCATGAGCACAGGAAACGCACTGCGCAATTTAGATGAATCCAACGCCGGGATTTTTTCGATGTCGCCCGGCCGGAATAAGACCAGACCTCTGTCCGCGTCGTAGGCAATCAAAGGTTCCTCGCCAAACCCGGCGATCGGCAGGGTACAGAAAAACCCTATCGCAAGCGTGACGACAAATGCCCGGGTAGGCCACTCTCTAGTCGATACTACTTTCTGTCGCTGCCGCGCGATCATAGCCTGGGAAATCATACTCAACAAAAAACTCATTCAGTTTCAGTGGCACATCTTTCCGAATGGAATATAGATTAAGCCCGCTTGAAAGAGGGTCCTTCAACAATCCCAAGAAGTACCGATCGTCAAAATCATCCAGTTGAAGCGCGCCGGTTACAGGCATCGGGATATGGCTAACCCCTTCGGTTCCAGTCAGCGACACTCCTTCCAGAATCGCCTCACCGCGAATAACCTCATCGATATCAAATGCCATCGCATTTCGGTTCGTGTTTGTTAACAACAGCTTTAGATCGTCATCCTGCTTGTATTGGACCATGTCCACGGGCGTATTGCCGAATCCGAGCTCGGCCACGGTCTTACCGGAGACTTTCGCACCATCCTCGAGCGCATCCAACGGAATCACAACCAAGGGCGTGCAGGTGTAAGCTGCAATAAGATATGGTTTGCCATCGAGTTCTTGAATCACCTGGGTGCGCACTGGTGCACGAGTCTCGAATTGGCCGTGGACCGCATGAAAAATCTCTATGTAACTTACGGCGGCATTGCCTTGGAATGGAAACGGGATACGGCGAAGCGTCGAGGAAAATTCTTCGTTACTGAGGCCGGCAACAAATATCTCTCCTTGGTAGTAGTCGATGTCCGTAATAGCGAATGTTCGTTGGAGCGTTCCCGCTTTCTCGATGTCCAGCGCTTCCGGCGCTCCACGCAGGCCCCGTTCTATGAAAGTCTTTTGGTGGTTGGGCGCGTCGGTAATTGCAAACTTGGAGTACTCCACGCCATCAAGATCAAGCGATTCCAAGTGTCCCTGGATATCCATGGAAATGACCAGTGCTCTTGACTGCTCGCCCAGACCTCGGGTCACGGCGAAAAAAACCGTTTGCGACGGTCCATGCACGACCATATCGTTGACGATGAAGTCGCTGCTGGGCACCCCCATATAGGCGGCTAGCTTGCTGTCGAAACCCTTGATATTGATAGGCCCCAAGCCGCCCTGCTTCAAGTCATCCAACTCTATGGCGTAGATTGCGGCACCCAAGGAATCGCCAACGAAAAGAACGTCGTTGGGCCCCCAAGACAGGGTAGAGGCGGATTGCAAGGTAATCTTGTTTTCCTGCGCGCTCAAAGCACTGGGGGAAAGAACGATCAAGCTGCCGAGGCAGTAGCTTAGGATCGAAAACCAGGTTGAATTGTTCACTACGGTGTCCTCATTCTCGATAACGAAATAACCTGATGGTCCGGGCTGGCCAACGGCCCATGACCAAGTATGAATCCGGTCTCGTCACTTTGGTTCTCGGCTGAGATCAGGCGAGCCTCAGTTACTCGGCCTGGGGCCGTCCCGAGTCGCTTCGAGGCCGTCGGCAGGTCTTTCGAGGGTCACGAGGCGGATCCTTCTCCCGGCATCGCGTGACGGATTGCCGCTCACAATAAGGAGATCGCCGGGCTTAAACGATTCCGGTGTGTAGCCTTGCCGCATCATACGCAGTGTATTGCCCCACTCCGCGGCCCATACTTCGACTTCTCCGTCGTCGTTCATCACCTCCATATGAAGGAACGAGTGTGGATTCCTAAACAAATACTCAGTTAGCGTCCCTTCAATCGTAATCATCCTATCTGCAAAGTAATGCGCCGGAAAAGAATGGTGGGCGTAGGAAGCAGCTGCCAATCCGAGCAGCCCGGGCGTCAATACGGCGGAAATGTATCTTTTCATGGTTCCCCCAGATTTCTGAAAGTAGCTCTCGCTAGTCCTCGAACGTGTCTGCCCGGTTAACTCCCTGCTGAAGAAACGGATTCTGTCCGGGCAGAAAGTGCGGCGTAAAATGGAACGGCTCCGGACCCAACTCCACAGGCCATCGTCTCTCACACGGGTAGGGCAGCAGCTCGGTAGCATCCGGAAGCCGCGCGTAGCTCTGCTCTCGAACAAGCGGTTCGGTGAGATATACCGGATCTTCCAGTACAACGATATCGACCAAGTAGTTGTCGTGGCGCGTTATGTACTCTGTAAGCACTGCCCTATCGCTGTTGGCGATGCCGTTGCGGCGAATAAAGCCCTCCTTGATGTGGGTGGTTGTGATCTTCAGCGTCTCTCCCACCCACTCCCCGGTTGAAAAACCGTTCCAGCTGTGCAGTGCGTGGGCGGAAGGGTGGGGGCGACCATCCATCCAGATTCTGCGCAGCACCTCGTTCGACTGCATGCGCATGATGATCACGTTCCCCTCATCCCGGATCGCTAAGGGCGTCGGACCGAACGGAGCCCAGACGGCGGAGTGTGGAAAGCACTGTCGTTGGGGCTGCACCTGCATCCCCGGATCCCAGCTCTCGCCTCTCATTCGGGCATCTACCGTCAGGGGTAGAAACTCGTAATCCCCCACGGGGGGACCAGCGCCTTGGAAACCCTCCGGAAAGTCGCCTAAACGCTCCCAATATCCCCAGATATCGCCGTTCGCGAAGCCTGGCTCTGCAGGCATCATCAGGGCCAGCAGACAAATGCCTGTCGCTCGTTCAAGGCCCCTGTGCCTCATAACGGATCGGATCACTTCAATAGACCCTACTCTAAGCCGGGGCCAAGGCCGTCCGGCCATTCGATGACCTCACACTCCCACGGTCCCAGCTCAGTCGAATCCGGCAGTTTACGAAAGCTGATGCTCCGTATGAGTGGCTCGATCAGATACTGTGGATCATCTACGATCTGGATCGTCGACAAATAGTCATCGTGAACCAGAAAGTACTCTGTCATTACCATGTCCGCTGAAGTAGGCACGCCGTTGCGGCGCAGGCCCCCATGCTTCTCGCCCGGGAGCATATGGGTGGTCACTACCCTTAGTCTGTCTCCGTCCCACTCGCCGAGCGAGTGCCCACCCCACGTGTGGGGCCCCTCCTCTCGAGGGCGACCGTCCAGATAGATTCTGCGAACTGCCCCAAAGATCTCGCTCTTTATAGCGAGCGTGTTTTCGTCCTCATAATAGACGCGAAGGTTTCCCGGTATTCGCAGGATCATTGTGATCCCCATAGGGTCGCACTGGTGTTCCGGCGAGTAGTACGACATCGGGTCCCAGGCATCGGCTGTCGCGTAGGCCTCGTCTGTGAGAGGCAGGCCGTCGTACTCGCCGTGATTCGGGCCCTCCCAACGAGGTTTGTGATCTTCGTGAATGCGGGGCGCCCAGTAGCCGGTCAGGTCCACCTCGGCCGCAAGCGGTGGGCAGACCAGCAAGATTGTCACCGCTGCAAACGCAGCGACACCGCCTTTGCGTTGACTCTTACGATCCATCATCATCCTCCGAAATTCATTATCGTGCCCAAAACTACCTATCGTCCGTCTACTGGGTGCTTTCACTCCCACGACGACCCCTTCTCGGCTCGAAACCAACCTTGAAACCATCGGCCGGTCGATGGAGCGTTTGTAAATGGACCCATCTCCTTCCAGTATCTCTCGCCGGTTCTCCGGTCACGATGATTCTATCTCCCGGCTGGATGGTATCCCTGTCGTAACCGGCCTTCGCCATGCCGACTGTGTTACCCCATTCCACGGCCCATGCTTCGACCTGCCCGCCCTCTCCCGGCACTTCGACAAAAATGAAAGAGTGCGGACTGCGAAGATGAAACGCCGTGACCACGCCCTCCACTGTGATCATCTGCTCTACGTTATAGGCTTGCCACAACGAGTGATGCGCATAAGCGGGGACGGCCAATGCCAACAAAACAACAGCAGGAAAAGTTCTATTCATCTTTAAATCTCCCCTCAGTCTTTGGGTCCGCTGCGGTGTCGGGGGGCGATCCGGCTCTGACGCACTCGGCTTTTCTTGTGAGCCTGACCGCTCCTAGTTAGTCGTGTTAAGATCCTAACCATAAGACGATTCTACCTTAATCCAAGGGCCAAGGGGTTTCAAGCCCGGTTATTCGTCTCCTGGAACTCCATAGCTGGGCGCCACAGTGGGATCGAGTGCCCGAGTGACGTAGTCATGCATTTGGGGCTCGTACTCGTGCCACAGGACTTTCAGCTCCGCAATGGGATCATGCGCCGACCAATCGATCCTTATGTTCACGAGTGGCCATACCTGGCTCGCGACGACGACTAAGGCTGAAGAGTGCACGGGGCCCGCCTCACCACCTGCCGAGCTACCGGCTTGGAGTGCACCAAGCAATCGACGAGGCAAGTCGAAGTCGGGCGCTGACAGGAAGGCGTCCACCATCGCCTGTGGGATTGACGGATTATCCAACAGGTTGCCAGCAGCAATACAATTCTCACCACTCGCCACGGCGTTGATGCCGAGGGCCTTGCTACCGTTATGACCTGCTGTACTGCCCTCTTTGTCGATGACAATGACTTGCCGGTAGGCGGAGAATTTATCTCCAGACATCACGGATTGAAGGGCCGCGGAAGCGTTACTGCCAGTTTCGAGTTCGTCCAGCATCATGGGTCCGATACTCGGCAGCGTCACGTTCTGCGTAGCTACTGCACCCGCTTTAGCTCGCACCCAGGGACATCGATTAGCGATGCATATGCTTGATGAGCCGATCGCAACGCCGAACTTCTCTGTTTCTCCACAACACGCCACGATTGAAAAGGTCATTCCGAGTCTCGCCAGGTATTCACAGGTAATGCGTTGGGCGATCAAGCGTCGGGTACTACCGCTATCACGTCGATCTCGACTAACCACTCTGGCTGCGCCAGCCCACTGACCACGAGGCCGGTCGATACGGGATAGACGCCCTTCAAGCATTTT
Source organism: Candidatus Rariloculaceae bacterium (assembly GCA_965237785.1). Classification (GTDB taxonomy): domain Bacteria; phylum Pseudomonadota; class Gammaproteobacteria; order Steroidobacterales; family Rariloculaceae; genus UBA6522. Next base: position 758,157 of record OZ250159.1, on the reverse strand, counting down.
CCTATTTCCCGGTAAACCGGCTCGCGGTAGCTTGAATCCGTAATATACGTGGTCGTCCTTACGATATGCGAAAGCTCGCTCCCGGCCTCCTCAAGAAGCTGCTTCACGTTCTTCATCGCTTGTGCCGCTTGCGCTCGAGGATCGCCTCGGGCAACCAGGTTGCCTTCGAAGTCGGTACCGACTTGCCCTCGCAGGTAGACAGTATTGCCGGCCCGCACAGCCTGACAAAGGTCGTTGTCGAGGCTCTGATCAGGGTAAGTATCCCTGGTGTTGAAGGGCCGGATGCGCCGATGTGCTGCCACTTCCCGCTAGCTCACTTTCGTACGTTCCACAGAATTATCCTGGCGCCTCGCCTTCGCAGCCTCTGTGCCGGTGCTGTCTGACAACCCCGCGGCTTTCTTGACGAATTCAAGGGGTTCATCCCAGTCGAAGTTGTGGTACACGGCCGCTAAATGCGCAAACGGTGGCGACTGCGCGAAAAGCTGGAACGTCAGCCGATGCCCGGCATAATCCGAGTTCAGCAGATCGCGCGCAAATGCGAGCAGCTTGCGGCGATCCGCCGCCACCCAATTTTCGTTGATAGAATAGAATTTCTCCATCCATTTGCCCGACTCCGGGTCTTGGAAACAAGCGAAGTCGGGCGTGATACAGATTTGGCCGCCACATAGCTCGCGCGCGATGTGCATCATCGTTGGTAGCTGGCTGCAGGCGAGGACACGCCCGGTATACAAGAGCGATTGGTTGGGCATGATCAGTCCGCCCGGACTCCTTTCCGCGGTAGCTATTGCGGCGGTGAGATGGGCATTGATGCCTTCGCGGTAGCAGGCGAGCTGGGCGAGCTTTTCTTGAACCGCTTGGTGCTTATCCAGGCCGGTCTGGCGAACGTTGTGCAACGCCGCGCCGATCATCATGTCGGCCATCTTCAGGTTGCGCTGCACGAACGCGAACGCGCTGTATCGATGCAAGGTCGAACGGATGAACATTGCGGCGCGAGTGTGCCGGTAGAACAATACGTTCTCCCACGGAATTAGCACATTGTCGAAAACGACCAGAGAATCGACCTCATCGAATCGATTGGTTAGCGGATAGTCTTCCACGGGTGCACGGCCAGAGAAGCCCGTTCGGCAAATCATCTTGATGCCTGGAGATCCGAGATCGCAAATGAAACCGACCGCATAGTCAGACAGCGCATCGTTACCCCAGTTAGCAATCGTGGGCTTGGTAAAGGCCTGATTGGCGTATGCCGCTGCCGTTTCGTATTTGGCGCCTCGCACGACGATTCCTTCGTCGGTCTCTTTCACGGCGTGAAGGAGCATGTCGGGATCCTGTTCCTGCGGTGCTTTTGACCGGTCACCCTTTGGGTCGGTGTTGGCGGAAACATGAAAAATATCTTGCTTGATCACCCTGTCGATGTGCGCTCTGATGTTTACAGAGAACTGAGGATCAACTTCGTCGAGGACATCCTGACCGTCGAATAGCGACCACATCTCCCCAATGGTCTCGTCTCCCACGCGGGTTACAACGCCACCGATATCTTCAAAAACCGCATCCGTGGAGCGCCGTTTGTCTTCCCAGTCCGCTTTTGAGTACGGAAGCTTCAGGCTGGTCGCGTACTGCTCGCCGTCCTCATCCGTGTCGGTCATAATATTTCTGTACTGGTCCTTGTGAGCCATATCGTAGATCCGCGCCCGAATATCGACGAGTGGCTTGAACATGGGATGAGTTGCTACGTCGCTGACTTTTTGGCCATCGATATAAACTTCGCGTCCATCCAGAATCGATTCACGATATTGTTGTCCAGTGCGAATCACTTTCTATCTCTCCTATCCGTATTTGTCGTCCATTGCCTTGTGCCGGGGAATCCTGAATAAGGTCGCTGGATCACGCCCGGATTAATGTCATCGTTCTTTGCGCCGTTTCCACAGCCAGTAAGCAAGACTCCCACATAGAAGAAGGACGTTCACCGCCACGTAGGCATCGAATGTCCACGAGCCGGTCACCTGCCGATACCTGGATGCTGTATGGTCCGAGTTGCGTGGCTGACCAGCCAGTACGCAAGCGCCGAAAGACCGCACCCGATCAACGGACCCTCCACCCAACCTACCTTGAGATACAGCATCATCAGCCCGGTCACTGTGAAACCCGTCAATATGGCGGCAAGGGCGCCGTAGCTGTTGCCCTGCCAGATAATCGGTATCAGCATCGGCGCCGCAAATGACGCCAATAACGTGCCGGTACCGAGGATCCCCAGCCAAACGAGCATGAATGGAGGTGCGTACAGCACAGCGGCAACGGCGCACAACCCGGAGATGACCACGGCCGTTCGGTTTATCGACAGGGTTCGCTCTGCGGACAACTCGGCCTCTGGAAACAGCGCTTTACGCAGATCATGGGAAGCCGCGGAGGAGATGGCATGGAGAAGTGAATTCGCAGTCGACTTGATCGCGAACAAGACCGCAACGCTGATCAGCGCGCCGAGATAGGGGTTTATCAGTTGATCGATCATGACAACGACTGCTTGATCCGGATCCTCCAGCGGTATCAGTTGAGATCGTGCGTACAGGCCGGCAATCGGTAGGGTACTCAGGACGCACGTAAGCAGCGCCACGAGAATAACGACATTATGGATGCCGACATCCTTGCGGAAGGACAAGATCCGGTTTGCCATGTAGGGCAGGCACAAAGTGAATAGAAACGCGTAAGGGAAAACCAAAAATGGTGACAATTTAGACTCGCCATAGGGGTGGCCGGTCTGTGGATTCACGGACTCGGCATCGATGGCTTCTAACTGGGACAGCAGGTCCGGCAGGGAGATTTTCGAGAATATGGCCCCGATAATCAGGACTGCCCCCATTGTCATGCCGATTACCATCACGCCATCGGCCCAGGCGACCGCGACCATGCCGCCAATCATGGTGTAGACAATAATGATAAAAACCAGCAGATAAATACTGGCTTCCACTGAAATCCCCAAGAACCCAGCGGCCATCAGACCCAAGGCCTTGAGCTGACCCGTGAGGAACACGAGTAGCAAGACGATCGTTACCGTTGCCGCAAGACCCTGTATGAGTCGACTCGGGACTCCCGTGCCATGCTGGGCGGCGATGTACTCGGGAATCGTGAGCGTATTGAGTTCCGCGGCACGCCGGCGAAGATAGTTTGCGAATAACGCCAAACTAATCACCATGGCGGGGGCGAACATAAGATTGGCCAGCAATTCCACCGTTCCGAACCGATATGCGGCGCCCGGTGAGCCGACGAACGCCCAGCCACTGAAACCGGTAGCGACGACGGTTGCAGCACCAATGACCGGACCGAGCGAACGTCCGGCCACCAGGAAGCCAGCTTCGGAGCCTCCATGTACCAGCCTGTTCGCCTTGAGGCCCAGATAGACGAGAAGGCCGCTAGAGGCCAAGAAAATAAACCACTTGAATAACGGTAAGCTATCCATCGCCGGGGCTCATTGGGCCAGCCAATCAATCAACCTCTGCATGAATCGCTCACAATGAAGCAGCTGCTCATCATCAACATACTCATTTCGCTTGTGTGCTTGAGCAATATGACCGGGGCCGCACACGACCGTTGGAATACCGATAGCCTGAAAGAGACCGCCTTCGGTGCCAAAGGCAATCTTGCCCACGGCGGATGGTTCCGTCAACGATTGGACAAAATTGACCACTTCGGCCTCCACAGAAGTTTGCAGACCGGGATATCGAGACTGCTCTTCGAAATGAAACCCTGTACGAGGGTCAATTCTGTGCATTTGCGGTTCTAATACATCGGTCGCATGAGCTGCGATCCGGTCAACGAATTCCCCTGTATTCTCCCGCGGCAGATTTCGTATCTCAAACTCGAACCGGCACTCCTTGGGCACGATGTTGACTATTGACCCACCCTCGATGACACCGGTTTGTATCGTCGTATAAGTCACCTCGTAGCCCTCTTCGAAAGGTCCCTTGGCGGCGCTGTGCAATGCAAGAGAGCGTATGAACGTTATGAGTGCCGCGGCAAATTCGATTGCGTTGACGCCCTCGTTCGGCCCGAGCGCTGAGTGGCACTCCCGGCCCCGAACAGTGACGCGTATAACGTGCTTGCCTTTATGCGCATGGATGACCTTCATGCCCGTCGGTTCACCGACAATACAGAACTTCGGCTGAATTCGGCGGTTTCTCAAATGTTCCACCAAGCCCCGCACGCCGAGACAACCGACTTCCTCATCGTAAGAGAATGCTAGATGTACAGGGATCTTTATCTTGCGTTCAAGCATTCTGGGGACGCAGGACAGCACGATTGCGATAAAGCTTTTCATATCGGCCGTGCCGCGCCCATACAATCGGCCAGACGATTCATGGACACTGAACGGATCGGCGTCCCAATCCTGCCCGTCGACGGGCACGACATCCGTATGGCCAGAAAGCATTACACCCGGACGATTGCTCGGACCAATTGTGGCAAACAAATTGGCTTTGCTCTTGTCGTCATTGAAAATCAGTTCGCTATCGATATCGAACCGGCTCAAGTACTCTCTTACGAAATCGATCAGCACAAGATTCGACAACCGGCTCGTCGTATCGAACGAAACCAAGTCCCTGATGAGAGTAAGGGCGGTTGGTGACACACAGGATCGAGATCTTGTTTCCACTAGCTCGGTACAATGGGTGGCAGTTACATCTGGATGTCTATGCATGTATAGGCACAGAATATGACGAGGTTGTCAAGAAATGGACTGGGGGAGTACGAAATGAAAAAGTTGATCGTCGGCATCGGCGTTCTCGCATGGATGCTGCCAGTTCTCGTCAGTGCCCAGACTCGCGAATCAGGCCCGTGGTGGCCCAACCCCGATTGGGGACCGGAAGACCAGGCGGGAGCCTCGAATTGGATTACGCCCGCCAAGGTGATGGAGGCGACGCAGCTAGTGAGAACGGGGAAGATCTACGAGCTTGGGCAACTCTATGAAAGCGGGATGCCGACTTTCGGTGAACGTACCTATTCTCTGCGAGTTCCCATCAAGGCTCCCCCCGAGGGAGGCAATCGCGTCGTAGGTTATGATGAGTTCGTGAGCGGCGAGATCGGCCACGTCGGTACACAGTTCGACGGCGTGGGCCACATCGGCCGGGAAATCGTTATGGGGGATGGCCGGGTGGAGCACGTTTTCTACAACGGATTCACCGCAAAGGAGATGGATGCACCCTCCGGCGTGCAGAAGCTCGGCATCGAGCACGTCAAACCCATCGTTACGCGCGGCGTTTTAATCGATGTCGCTGGCTACAAGGGCGTGGACAGACTGCCCAACAGCTACGAAGTCACCGTCGCAGACGTGGAGGGCGCCCTCGCGAGGCAGGGCATGTCCGGAGCGGACGTGCACGCAGGTGATGCGGTCCTGTTCCGTTACGGATGGTCGCAGTTGTGGCGACAGCCCGAAGAGTACAGCCACAATCCGCCCGGTATTGGACTGGAAGCGGCGAGGTGGGTCGTGCAGCATCAAGCTGCGGCGGTGGGTAGTGATTCGTGGACCGGCGAGGTAGTCCCCAACCCCGATCCGGAACTCTTCTTCCCGGTTCACCAGGAGTTCATCACCTACAACGGGATATTCATCCTGGAGAATCTGAAGTTCGAGGAGCTCGCCTCCGACGGCGTCAGCGAATTCCTGCTCATTGCGACGCCGATCCCATTCAAAGGCGCAACCGGCTCGCCGCTGCGGCCGATAGCTATTCGATAGCGAGGATATCCTCAAACTCACCGCGTGCTCCTGGATACCGGCAAGGCAGTCATTGGAGGGAATATGTTTGTCCGCACAAGCCTGGCCGTGCTGGCGGTACTAGCAGTAACGGCCGCTGTACCTGTCTTCACCCAGTCGTTAGAATCCCACTGAATAGCCATGGAAGGCTGTACCCTTAGTTCAGCACCAAGGATCAGAGATTGAGAGCCGGTACCAAAATAAACTCGTTAGCGCTCACAGCCGTAGCGATCGTTGCGTGCAGCACGGCCAGCGACGATGACACGATCAGGATAGGGGTCACGCAGCCACTCACGGGACCGGTTGCCGCATCGGGAAATTACGTCGTCCAGGGTGCTGAGATCGCTGCGTCCTTTCTAAACGACTCCGGCGGTATCCTCGGAAAAGAAGTTCGATTGTTGATCGAGGACAACAAGAGCAATCCCAGGGAAGCCGTAGCAAGCGTCCAGAAGCTGATCGTGCGCGACCGGGTGCCGGTGCTCATGGGAGCTTGGAGCTCGACCTATACCTTGGCCGTCATGCCGAAGCTAATAGAACACGGCGTCCCCATGGTCGTGGAGACATCGTCCTCGGACAAAATCACTACCTCGGCCAACCCATGGATCTTCAGAATCAGCCCGACCTCGGCCATGGAAGCTAAATCATTCAGCGAGAAGGTAGCCGACTTCGGTATAGAGAAGGCCGATTTCCTCGTCGTTAACAACGATTGGGGCCGCGGCGCCGCAGAGGAATTCGCCGAGATGCTTGAGCGAAAGGGCATCGAGGTAGGCGTGATCGAAACAATGGACGCACGGGCCCAGGACCTGAGTGCTCAGCTTGCCAAGATCAAGGCATCCGGCGGCGACACTTTGTTCCTGACGACAGGCGTCGAGCAGGTCACGCTCGCGCTCAAACAGGCGACAGAGCAGCGGGTCACGCACCGGATCATCACCACGGGCGGCTCCTCCTCTCCGAATCAACTCATTGAACAGGCTGGAGCGGCCGCTGAGGGAACCTTTCACGTTCTGTTTTTTGCTCCCTGGTTCCCGGAGGAGGCTCCCAATCCTGACGTCGCACAGGCATTCGTTAGCGAGTGGAACGATCGCGGGCATAACTTCGCGGGTCTGACCGAGGGCTTTCGAGGCTACGACGGTATCATGACGATCGCGGCGGGCATCGAGGCGGCCGGAGAGGCTGAGTCGGAGGCCATTCGCCAGGCTCTTTGGGGCATCGAAGTCGAGGGTGTCAACGGCGACATCAGCTTCATCAAGCAGGGACCGGAAGGCAGTGAGAGCGCTCAGAACGCGCCGAACGTCTACATCGTGACGATCAGAAACGGGAGGGTCGCGCTGCCCTAGGAAGATCTTACTCAAGCTGAGATTACTTGCACCGGAGCCACGACGGACGCGGCAGTTTTCCATGCACAACTCTTATCCGTGGTGAAGGGACCGGTTTCTTGGATCAATTCCTGCAGCATCTCGTTAATGCCCTGGTTCTAGGAGGGACGTACGCTCTTCTCGGTATCGGTCTGACGCTCATCTTCGGCATCATGCGGATTGTGAATTTCACGCATGGCGAGTTCTATACGTACGGCGCGTATTTGGTGTACCTGTTTGCCATGGTGTTGGGAGCCGATTTCTTCTTATCGCTCCTCGCTGCCGTCGTGCTTGCCCTGGTCCTTGGGGCGGCAGTAGAGTTCGTGCTGCTGCGCCCGCTGCGAGATGCGAGCATAGATACGACTATGCTCATCATGACCGGCGCCTGGATCGCCATGCAGAATACCGAGCAATTGGTATGGGGCGGCGTCGCCAAATCCGTTACGCACCCTTTTCCAGCAGATCCGCTAGTTTTGGGACCGGTCTCGGTCTCATGGATACGTGTATTCGTTTTCGCGATGGCCGTGCTGCTGATCATCGCGGCACATCTGCTCATCCATAAGACAAGACTGGGCAGGGCGATGCGCTCGACCTTCCAGGACCGTGACACCGCAGCACTGATGGGCGTCAACGTCAACGCCATTTACACCGCCACCTTCGCGCTGGGCTCGTGCCTTGCGGCAGCGGCGGGTGCGTTGCTCGGCCCCGTCTTCGTACTCTCCCCTACCATGGGAGACGCGGTCGCGCTCAAGGCCTTCGCCATCGTAATACTGGGCGGACTCGGCAACTTCATGGGAGCCGCTTTGGGTGGATTCATCCTGGCCTTTGTGGAGGAGATGGGGGCCGGGTATATCTCCTCCGGCTATCGGGATGCCATGGGCTTTCTGATCATCATCGCGGTCCTGATCTTCAAGCCGACCGGTCTCTTTGCCCGCGCGGAGCGCATTGGATGAAGCGCTGGGCAACCTGGCTGTGGGTGGTGTTCCTCTGTTCCATCCCGGTTTGGCTCACGGATCAGTACTTCCTGCACGTCCTCGTCAGCGCCGGCATCTTCATTATTGCGGCGATGAGTCTGAACCTACTGCTCGGTTACACGGGACAGCTAAGCCTGGGCCACGTCGCCTTCTTCGGCATCGGGGCCTATACGAGTGCCCTGGTCTCACTCGGTTTCGACCTACAGATTACGGAGAGCTGGGCGTTCGTCTTCGCGCCGCAGCCCGTATGGGCGGCTTTTCTGGCCGGCATCCTGATCGCTGGCTCTTTCGGCTGGCTGATCGGGAAAATATCTTTCAGGATTCGTGGCGCCTACTTTGTCATCGTCACGATCAGCTTTGCGGAGGTGGTCCGGCTCACGGCCTTGAACTGGGTGGATCTCACTGAAGGACCCATGGCGCTGAACAACATTCCGCCGTTTACACTCGGAATACCAGGTGTGTGGGAGCTGGCATTCCTCGGTACTGTTCCGAACTACTATCTCGTCCTGGCCGTTTGCTTGGCTTCCTACGTCATCGTCGCGCGCCTGGTCCGCTCTCGCCTGGGTCGCGCCATGGTTGCGTTGCGTGAAAACGAGCCGCTCGCCATGTCGGTCGGCGTGGACGTCACGCGTTCCTTGACGCTGGCCACCATCATCGCGGCCGGGATGGCGGGTGCTGCCGGTGGACTCTACACCCACTATATTCGCATCGTGGACCCGGACGTATTCTTGTTTATCTACACAGTGACGATGGTGATCATGGTGGTAACAGGCGGCAAGGGAACACTCGCCGGCCCGGTGGTCGGAGGCTTGATCTTCGGCATCCTTCCGGAGTGGCTTAGAGAGCTGGCTCGTCCCGAGATGCAGTGGGTCGTCTACGGGGTATTCATGATCGTTGTCGTTTTCTTCTTGCCCGATGGCATCGTTCCCGCGGTAACCTCACGGTTGCCGAAATATCTGGAGCGAAGACACGACGCAGGCGCTGGACCGGAGCTCGAGGGCTAAGCATTCAAGGTGCAACGGGAATGAATACCGGGACACATGCCCACACGACTCTTTCGATCGAGCGGCTCTGCGTCCACTTTGGTGGATTGATCGCGCTCTCGGATGTGAGCTTTGTAGTGCGACAAGGCGAGATTGCTAGTCTGATCGGCCCGAACGGGGCCGGGAAGACCACGGCCTTCAACGCGATCACCGGATTTCTCAGAGCGAGTGAAGGGTCGATCCGCTATCGGGGGGAGTTACTCAACCGGCTGCGTCCTCACGACATCGCAGCGTTGGGTGTTGCACGAACGTTTCAGAAGACCAGCGTGTTCGCAGGTAACACAGTCCTGGAGAATCTCTTGATGGGCCTATACCTGCAAGGCGACACCAAGCTATGGGAGATTCTCCTGTCCGTACCGCGTGTTCGAACGGAAGAACGACGACTGCGCCGGCAGGCCGCGGAGATCCTCGAGTTCGTGGGTCTCGCAAGCCAGGCGTATGAGCTCGGCAGCACCTTGGCTTATGGCGCGCAACGTCTACTCGAGCTGGCCGTGGCGTTGGCGGCCAAACCATCGCTGCTGCTGCTGGATGAGCCCGTCTCCGGAATGAATGCCGCGGAAACGGCGAGCTTCATGGCCATGCTCGGCAAGATTCGCGAGCGAGGGATTACCATTCTTCTGGTGGAGCACGACATGAGAATGGTGATGAGCGTGTCGGACCAGGTGGTTGTGCTCAATCAGGGGGCAGTTATCGCTAAGGGGACGCCCGAGGAGATTCAAAGGAACCCGGAAGTCATCACCGCCTATTTGGGGCATGGGGTGGGACATGCTTGAGATCGAAGGCCTGGTCTGCCGCTATGGAAGGGTGAACGCCGTCCGGAACCTGTTGTTGCAGGTCAAGGAGGGTGAGCTCGTGACCTTGATTGGAGCGAATGGCGCGGGCAAGACGACGACCTTGAAAACAATCTCGGGACTTCTGAGGCCGGCTGAGGGACGGATCGTTTTCGACGGCGAGGACATTACTCGTGCATCGGCGAAAACGATCCTGGCCAGAGGAATAGCCCACTGTCCAGAAGGACGTCATGTATTCCCTTATATGACCGTGCAGGAAAACCTCGACATGGGATGCTACCTTCGACGTGACCGCGACGGAATTAGCCGCGATAGGAGAGAAGTTTTCGACCGTTTCCCCATCCTCGAGGAACGCCGGCGCCAGATGGCCGGGACACTGTCCGGTGGAGAGCAACAAATGCTGGCGATTGGTCGCGCGCTCATGTCCCGGCCCAGGTTGATCCTGTTTGATGAGCCCTCGCTCGGTCTTGCACCGCACCTGATCAGAACGACCTTCGAGATCATTCTCGAAATTCGCGCTCGGGGCGTCACCGTATTGATGGTCGAACAGAACGCCTATGCAGCGCTCGAGCTATGCGACCGCTCATATCTTCTGGAGTCGGGAGAAGTGACCCTGTACGGCACGGGTGACGAGCTGCTCAACAATCCACACGTGAAACAGGCCTATCTAGGCGGCTAGCCGCTTGGCCACGACAAAATCGTGACGAGGCCAAGTAGCTGCAGGAGCGGCCTCCTTGAATTAAAGAGGCCGCGAATCTTCGCTCAAGACCGGCGAAACAGCGAGGCGACAACCGCCTTGATACGGGCCCAGATGACGGAGGCAAAGAGTCCACCGACTTTGAGCTCAGCCGGTGATGTACGCGTCTCCGCGCCGGATGCCGGTTCGGCGATGCCATCCAAACGCGCTTGCAAGTTGTCGGCGAAGGCCGCTGTCAGCCGTGTCGCCAGGTCCTGGACGATCCCTGCGCGGCTGAACTGTGCCAAGCGTCCAGCCAGCGAGAAGGAGACCCTGACGTCAACCCGAGTGGCAGCGCCCCCATCCTCCTCCAGCAAACGGTACTCGGCTTTTCCTCGCACCCTGGTTGCGGTGCGGTTGTCGTGGGCGCTCCCTTCGATTACACCGCGGAAGTCGTCGTCCAGGTCCCTTTTCCACTCGCCCCTGAAGGTCGCGCCGATCGGGCCGAGCCTGACCGCGATCTGACTCTTGAACCGATTGTTTTTAACCGGTCCGAGCAGGGACGCGCCGGGCATGCAGGTGATCACCTTCTCCAGATCTTCCAGATAGCGCCAGACGTCGGGCCGAGCGTGACTAACCACAAAGGTCTGGGATAAGGTTCTCAACCCGCGATCCGGCCCGGCGACCAAACCCTCGGAGACCAGATCCGGTTGCGACGCGGTCACGACGTTCGTCGATGCCTTTCCCGGCGCGGGTTGAGCCGCTCGCGCGGCTTGTTCAGGCACGCTAATCGGCAACGGGCGGCCACCCTGGCGCTCGCCCAGAGTCTTGCGTATCGCCGCCACGATCCCTGTATAGCCCGTGCAACGACACAAGTTGCCACTCAGCTCGACTCTGATTCGGCGCTCGTCCGCATCGGGCAGCCGGATCACGATGTCGCGGGCTGCCATCAGCATGCCTGGCGTACAGTAGCCGCACTGGAGCCCGTGCTCCTCGTTGAAGGCTCCGCGTAGACGCTCCATGACGGGGTCGTCGTCAAAGTCCTCGATGGTGCGGACCTCGGCGCCTTCGCAAGCGACCGCAAAAGTAATGCAGGAACGGGCGATCTCACCGTCGATCAGTACGGTGCAGGCGCCGCACACGCCATGCTCACAGCCGATATGCGTGCCCGTCAGCAAGAGCTGTTCACGGAGGAAGTCCGCCAAATGCAGACGCGGCTCCGCTGCCGCGGTCACCTCTCGGCCGTTGACGTTCAGGTTGATGGTCCTGGTGAACATTGCATTTGCCGAACGGCCCGCTCGAGCGTCACCACATGAATCTGAAATCCGTATTCGTTTCCGCTCAAACCGGCGTCTCGGAGCAGCCGGGCAGCCGCGGCACGGTCGAAGCGCGCATGCAGGGGGGGAGTAAGATCGCCCTCAAATAGTGCCGCACCGTCGTCCAAGACGATGGGGACCGAGTCCGTCGCCCCGACCACCGCGCGCCAGCGGTCGCGCTCGGGATCATGTAGCACCGCGGCGATGGCGTGAGCGAACTCGCCCGTCTTGCGGCAGACCTTGTAGTATCCCCAGCGAGCTGTCGGCTCCAGCTTCGGGATGCGTACCGACTCAAGGATTTCATCGGAGCCCAACGCCGTTTCGAAGACGCCTGACATGAACTTCGTGACCGGCACGCTGCGCCGGCCGCTTGGCCCGAACACAGTCACCTGGGCGTCCAATGCGGCCAGGCACGACACCCAGTCGGCAGCCGGATCGGCGTGGGCCAGACTCCCGCCGATGGTGCCGCGGGTGCGCACCGCTCTGTAGGCGATGCCCCGGGCCACTGAGGGCAGTACCCCATCCGTGACGTCCGGCACTCGCCCGTCCTCGATCGCCGCGTGGGTGGTACAAGCGCCGAGACTGAGCCAGCCTTCGTGTTCCTCGATCGCCTGCAACTCTGCGATCCGCGTGATGTCGACAATCAGGTCCGCCTCAACGAGCCTGAGATTCAACATCGGACCGAGGGATTGGCCGCCCGCCAGACACTTGACGAGGCGCCCTTGGCCCCCGAGCAACTCCACCGCCTCGTCCAGCGAACGCGGTTGCTCATAGTCGAAAGGCGCCGCCTTCATGTGGTCCGATGCCTGGAATCTGGCGCGCGCGCGCGCGCGATCGCAGCCAAAACGCGATGCGGCGTTATTGGAAATTCGGTCACCACGGCGTTGAGCGGACGCAGAGCGTCGTTGATTGCGTTGGCGATCGCTGCCGGTGGCGCAATCGCGCCGCCCTCGCCGATCCCCTTGATGCCGAACTCCGTATAGGGGGAAGGCGTCTGCATGTGTCGGATGCGCACGTCCAAGACCTCCGTCGGTCCCGGAACCAGGTAGTCCGCGAGCGTCGAGGCGAGCGGCTGGCCTTCTTCGTCAAACAGCATTTCCTCGTACAGTGCCGTGCCGATTCCCTGAGCGACGCCGCCATAGATCTGCCCATCGACGATCATGGGATTGACGAGCACGCCGCCGTCCTCGACGACCACGTAGTCTAGAATCTCCACGGCGCCCAGTTCGATATCCACCGCGACCAGGACGGCGTGGGTGGCGTAGCTGAAGGTCCCCGTGTCGCGGACCGGCTTGTAGCCCGCCGTTGTTTCCAAGCCGCCAGGGTCGACGTCTTCCGGGAGGTGCTGAGGCCGGAGGTACCAGGTTTTGGCTACTTCATCGATTGTGATGCTGCCCGATGATCCGTGGATGCCGCCCTCCCGCACGGCCACGTCTTCCACTGCGGCCTGGAGCAGATGAGCTCCGATCCTGGCCAGCCGCAGTGATAGCTCTTTGCACGCTGTGGCGACTGCACCGCCAGCCATCACCATACAGCGAGACCCCCACGTCCCGGTGGAGTACGGCGTAGACCCGGTGTCGCCATGAACCAGAGTGATCTTGTCGTGCGCGATGCCGAGAATCTCATTGGCCACTTGCGAGAGCGTGGTTTCAAGCCCCTGGCCGTGGGAGTGCACGCCGACCCGCAACTCCAGTCCGCCGTCCGGGGTTATCCGCGCCGCCGCCTGCTCGAGGCCGGGCACCATTGGAATTCCCCAACCTGAATAAACCGAAGCACCGTGTGCCGCCTGTTCGCAGTAGGCCGCGAAGCCTATGCCAATCAGCCGGCCATCCGGTTCATCGTGTTTCTGCCGATCGCGGATGCCAACAAGATTGATTTCCTCGACCGCCTGGCGCACGGATTCCGGGTAATCGCCGCTGTCGAAGTGTCTGTTTGTGATGTTGTCGAAGGGCATCGCTTCGGGCGAGACGAGATTCTTGAGCCGCATTTCGTAGGGCTCGATTCCCGCCTCCCGCGCCACTGCGTCGAGAACGAGCTCCATGGCTGCACAAGCGCCGGTCCGCGCCACCCCGCGATAGGGCAGGATCGGCGCCTTGTTGCTGGCCACGGACCAAGTTCTGCACCGATAGACCGGAAAATCATAGGGCCCGGGCAGAATGCTGCCGATCTGTGCCGCTTCAAGGCAGGCGGAGAAGGGATAAGCCGAGTAGGCGCCGGAATCGACCGTGGCCTCCGCATCGATGGCTTGCAAGCGGCCGTCCGCATCCGCATAGGCCGTGATCACATAATGGTGCTCCCTGCAGTTGGCCGAGGCAGTGAGGTGCTCGCGACGATCTTCAATCCAGCGTACCGGGTGCCGTAAGCGCATCGCCAGCCAGGACAAACAGACTTCCTCAGGTAGCAAAACGCCCTTATAGCCGAAGCCACCACCCACGTCGGGAGCGATGACCCGGATTCGTGCGTGGTCGAGCCCGAGGCATTCGGACAGCCCGGTTCGCGTGATATGCGGCATCTGTGCCGCGCTATAGACGACAAGCTGCTCCAATCGGGCATCCCAGTACGCCACTACGCCCCGCCCCTCGATTGGCATGACGCATTGACGCGCGGTTCGTATCTCACGTGTCACACTTATCGCCGCCTTCTCGGCCACGGAGTCGATGTCGCCGTCCAATCGTGTATTCAGATAGATGTTATCGCCCCATTCTTCGTGCACCAGCGGGGTGTTGGCGGCACGTGCCTCGAGCATGTCCGTGACAACCGGAAGCTCCTCGAATTCGGGCTCAATCTTGGCCGCGATGTCCTCGGCCTCGGCGCGGGTGTGAGCCACGCACATCGCGACGAGCTCTCCAACTTGACGTACCTTTCCCACCGCTAGCGGCGGCTGCTCTGACGGCTTGAAGCCGGGTAAGCTGGAGACCGCACGAATCGGTTCCACGTTCTTCATGTCTTCAGCGACGAAGACCGAGTCTCGACAACTCTCGGGTATGCGTACATCGTGGACATAGGCGTGCGCTACCGGACTGCGAGCAAACGCTACGTCTTTCATGCCCGGCAGCTTGATATCCGCGACGTACTGGCCGCATCCCCGCATGTAGCGGTCGTCTTCCTTGCGCGGTAAGCGGGCCCCGATACCTTTGTGCGTCATTGCATCGTCTCCGTGCGCACTGCGGTCGCGCACCGGCAAGCCATCGAGCACGGCCGGTACTCGACAAGGGCGAGGCGCCAGCTCGACCCTTCAGGCGTTCTTGTCGGGTAGAAGATCGATATTGAGACGCACACAGTCGCCTCGGTAGATCATTTCGCCCACATAGATTGCGACACCCTGGTCGTCGGTCACGGCGCAGCGCACCTCTGCAGTCGGCGAGTTGAGCGCCACCTCGAGTGCGCTTGCGGTCTCCATGTCGGCGGTTCCAATGATCAGCGTCTGATGAGCACGCGCGATCTTGACGTCGGAATGACTCAGAAAGCATCGCCAGGGCAGCATGGGTTTGAAAGGCGTCCGGCGCCAGATCGTAGATGTGCTTGGCCAGATGCACGGAGGCGAGAACGTAGGGCTCCCCGTCTCGCAATTGGATACTCTGGATGGATTCATAGGCAGGCGCCGGGCTGCCTTCGCCATCGAGAATCTGGGGCGACGATGTTTCCCCAACCGACAGAATCTGCGGGACGTTGCCCTGTATAGTCGCGTTCAGCGATGACCAATGAGTCTCCAGTTGCAGCCAGCGGTTGTCCTCGATGCCGCGGTTCACAAATGTGCCTCTGCCCTGACGGCACTCCAGAATCCCATCGGTCTGCAGGGTATCGATGGCCTTGCGCAGTGTGACGCGGGCGACCTGGAAATCCGTTTCCAGCTCCTCGAGCGTCGAGATCTTATCGCCAACCTTCCACTTTCCCGCCTGGATCCGCCGGCGGAGCGCAGAGGCGACCTGAAGATAGAGCGGCACCCTGCTGCGCTTATAGGTTCTTGCTAAATCAACTTCCATCTGCCCAGTCTCACCCACCCTCGGAAAGCTCCAGCCGAGCCGGCAGCAATTTGCTTAAGGAATCTACCTATAGTACCGTCATTATAACTTGCAGACCACAGAACAGGTCAATGGTCAACCGGACAAAGGCGAGGCTGCGCATTGTCGGCCGCCGCCGCGCTGCCAGCCAGACCGAATGGGATTGCCAAGAACACCTCCCCTCGCAACCTATTATCGCGTATCCCTGACGGAGTTCAATGAGCGGCGCACGGAAAGATGAGCAAACCTCCGCTGAGATGGGGGCTTGGCAATTCTGGATCGATCGCGGCGGAACGTTCACCGATGTGGTAGCACGTACGCCGGAGGGTAAGCTCGTCACTCACAAGCTGCTCTCTGAGAACCCTGGGCGATATGAGGACGCTGCGCTGCAGAGTATGCGCGACATGCTCGGCTTGGCAGCGAACGAGAAAATCCCTGCCGAGGTCGTCGATGCCGTCAAAATGGGCACGACCGTTGCCACGAACGCACTTCTGGAGCGCAAGGGCGATCGCACCGCACTGCTCATCACCAGAGGATTCAAAGACGCGCTGCGTATTGGTTATCAGAATCGGCCTCATCTTTTTACCCGCAGAATAATACTGCCCGATCTCCTCTATGAAAGCGTTGTGGAGATCGACGAGCGTTACACCGCTGAAGGTGAGGAGATCATCCCGGTCGACTTGGATGGCGCGCGGTCATCACTCGAGACGGCCTACAATGATGGTATCGCATCCGTCGCCATCGTGTTCATGCACGGCTACCGTTATCACGAGCACGAAAACGCGGTCGCCGCGCTTGCCCGAGACATTGGATTCACGCAGGTCTCTGTCTCACACGAGGTGAGCCCGCTGATGAAGCTCGTCGGGCGGGGAGACACGACGGTCGTGGATGCTTACGTTTCGCCGATTCTTCGCCGCTATGTGGATCGGATGGCATCCGATCTCGGCCAGGGACGGCTGATGTTCATGCAGTCCAACGGTGGACTTGCCGACGCACGTTTCTTTCAGGGCAAGGATAGTATCTTGTCGGGCCCTGCTGGGGGCGTTGTGGGCGCGGTGCGTACCGCGGGCGTGGCGGGTTTCGAAAAAATCATCAGCTTCGACATGGGTGGAACGTCGACGGACGTTGCTCACTTCAAGGGTGATTACGAGCGGTCATTTGAGACGCTGGTAGCCGGAGTGCGGATGCGCGCACCGATGATGCGGATTCACACGGTGGCGGCGGGCGGCGGCTCAATCCTGCATTTCGATGGGTTGCGCTACCGCGTCGGGCCCGATTCCGCTGGCGCCGATCCCGGACCGGCCAGCTACCGCCGCGGCGGGCCGTTGACAGTGACCGACGCCAATCTAATGGCCGGGAAGATCCAGCCGCAGTTCTTTCCAAAGCTGTTCGGCGCGAGTGGCAACCAGTCGCTCGATGCTGAGGTGGCCGCTGAGAAGTTTGAGGAACTCGCGCAGATCATCGAGAAAGCTACGGGTGACGAGCGAACACCGGTGCAGGTAGCCGAAGGATTCCTGAAGATCGCCGTCGACAACATGGCGAACGCGATCAAGCGGATATCAATTCAGCGTGGCTACGACGTCACGGAATACACGCTGAATTGCTTTGGCGGAGCGGGTGGCCAGCACGCCTGTCTGGTAGCCGATGCCCTGGGCATGAAGCGCGTGTTTATTCACCCGTTCGCTGGGGTGCTGTCAGCTTATGGCATGGGATTGGCCGACCTCAGTGTGATGCGTGAACGCGCCGTCGAGGCGATTTTGTCGGATGAATTGGTGGCGGAGCTAAACGAGACACTGGGCGGATTGGAGACGGATGGCAAGGCAGAGATAGTCCGCCAGGGAGCGGAGTCGTCGACGATCAGAGTGCTCCACAAGGTCCACCTTCGATACGAGGGGACCGATTCGCCCCTGGTAGTGGACTTCGCGGACCGAGCCCGCATGGTCGACGCATTCGAGCAAGTTCACCAGCAGCAGTACGGCTTCATTGCCCCCGAGAAGGAGCACATCGTAGAGGCTGTGATGGTTGAGGTGATCGGAGGAGCACCCGAAGTCTCCGACTCAGAGCTCGAAGCAAGCGCTGCGGACGGGCCGGCCGAGGCCCTCGCTGAGGTCGAGACATACATGAACGGCGCCGCGCGCTTAACACGAGTTCACGATCGCGAGCGCCTGCGCCCCGGCACTCGCCTCCTTGGGCCAGCGATCATCATCGATGCCAATGCGACTACCGTGGTAGAACCTGGTTGGGCGGTGGAAATCAGCCAGTACAACCACATGATACTCGCGCGCGTTGAGCCGCGCGCCGGCCAGGGCACTGTCGGCACTGAGTCCGACCCCGTCATGCTCGAAGTGTTCAATAATCTGTTCATGTCGATTGCCGAGCAGACCGGCGTAGTGCTGCGAAACACCTCCTATTCAGTGAACATCAAGGAACGTCTCGATTTCTCCTGCGCGGTGTTCGATCGGGAGGGCGGCCTGGTGGCCAACGCGCCGCACATCCCAGTGCATCTCGGGTCCATGAGTGAGAGCGTCAAGACCATCGCCGAGCAGCGTCGCGGGACGATTGAGCCGGGCGATGTATTCATGTTGAACACGCCCTATAACGGGGGTACACACCTTCCCGATATCACGGTCATTACTCCGGTGTTCGATCGCGCGGGCGAAGATATCCTCTTCTACGTCGCCTCCCGTGGGCACCACGCAGAGATTGGAGGAATCACGCCGGGCTCTGTTCCGCCGAACAGCCAACATATCGACGAGGAAGGTGTTTTGATTGACAATTTTCAGCTCGTCGCTGGCAACAGGCTCCTGGAGGCGGAGACGGAGGAGCTATTTACCACCGCGCCCTATCCAACACGGAACTTTCGTCACAATCTGGCAGATCTTAAGGCCCAGATCGCAGCCAATGAGAAGGGAGTACAAGAGCTACGCAAGATGGTTGAACACTTCGGATTGAACGTGGTGCACGCTTACATGAAGCATGTGCAGGACAATGCCGAGGAATGCGTACGCCGAGTGCTTGGGGCGCTCAAGGACGGAAGCTACTGCTACGAAATGGATTCGGGAGCAAAAATCTGTGTCTCCATAGCAGTAGATCGTGACGCACGCGAGGCTACTGTCGACTTCACCGGCACCTCACCGCAGCTCCACAGCAATTTCAACGCACCGTCGGCAGTCTGCATGGCGGCTGTCCTTTATGTGTTTCGACTCATGGTAGACGACGACATTCCGTTGAACAACGGTTGCCTCAAGCCGCTGAAGGTCATTATCCCGCCAGGCTCCATGTTGAATCCTTCCTACCCGGCGGCTGTGGTTGCAGGGAATGTGGAGACATCGCAGGCAATCACCGACACGCTGCTGGGCGCGCTCGGCATCATGGGGGCCAGCCAAGGCACAATGAATAACTTTACATTCGGCAACAGCAGCGGGTACCAGAATTACGAGACGATCTGCGGGGGCGCCGGCGCCGGTCCGCGCTTCGAGGGGACCAGCGCCGTGCATACCCACATGACGAACACCCGGGCAACCGACCCGGAAATCTTGGAGTGGCGGTTTCCGGTGTTGCTCGAGTCCTTCTCGATTCGCCAAGGCTCAGGGGGCGCGGGCAGTCACAGAGGCGGCGACGGTATCATTCGGCGCGTGCGCTTCCGCGAGCCCATGACTGCGGCAATCGTTTCCGGTCACCGGCGGATTGCACCCTACGGGATGGCAGGCGGCAGGCCCGGCCTCATTGGGCGAAACTATATAGAGCGCTCCGACGGCGCGATTCAAATGCTCTCAGGCGCCGACCAAGCGGACATGAATCCAGGCGATGTGTTTGTTATCGAGACTCCGGGAGGTGGGGGGTATGGCGAGCCTGGGTGACCTCCCTGCATCGGAACTTCGGGGGGAGTCATGAGATTCATAGTTACTACACTAGCGTTCACTAGCGTTAGCCGCGCTGCCGTTAGCCGTTGCTGCTCATCACTCGCGTGCGGAGTTCTCTCCCGAAGTGCTAGAGATTGAGGGCGAATTCGTAAGTGTGGATTGGAGCAATCCCCATCCAACCTTCACTCTGCAGGTACTTCATGAGAGGTGGTCGGGTTTGTTTAGACAGGTTAAGGGCGATCCCAGGGAGCAGCCACCGAGCAACTCTAAGGTCGCGTACTCGACGCCATCAACTTGCCGCCAGGGACCGCGCGGCGGCGGATGACCTCGGTCTTGTACAACCCGTTGATCGTCTCGGCCAGGACGTTGTCGTACGAGTCACCGACACTGCAATCTCGCCAATCTTATACTGCGAACGCCGCTTTCATTGATGTGCTGGCTTGCCCAGTTGCCATTCGATCCCGGTCTTCAGGCAGAACTCTTCAAGTTCCGCTCTGGAAGCAAGTGACGGTTGCGCACCCATCCGGGTCGCGGCAAAAGCACCGGCGGTCGACGCCAGTATCACAGCTTCGGATAGCGGTAATCCAACTCCCCATCCGAAAGCCAATGCTCCGGTGAACGCGTCGCCGGCGGCTGTTGTATCGACTGCTTCGATCGGAGTGGCCGGCACCATGACGACTCCGGATTCATCTGCCAGCAGTGCTCCCTCTGCTCCCATCGTAACGATCGCGCACGTCGGGCCCATGCCGAGCAGCACAACGGACATGGGATGATTTTCTCCGGACGCCACGGAAATCGCTTTTTCTCCGCTCTCGTCTACCAAAATCAACGCAACACCGGTCGCGTTATTCGGGTCACGCGCTATCAGATCCGTGTGTCTACCGTCCTTCTCATAGCCGACGATAGCCTGATCGCCGAAAGCATCCGCACCAACGCGGGCGATGAATCGGACCTCAGCTCCTAGCCGGGCGGCGGCAACCGCCGGATTGGCGCCTTTCCCTCCTGCCGCGACAAAGAACTCACCGCCGACAATGGTCTCCCCCGGCATTGGGATGCGTCCGGATTTTACGACCATGTCGGTATTTGAACTGCCGACGACGACGATGTTGGCTTTCTTCATGTCTTTATGAGTGGCAGATACCGCCTTTATGCGCGAGCGAGGGGAGACGCGGATGATTCTTTCGAATCAGGACCCTGCCGCAACGATAAGGATCAGGCCCAGAATGAAGCTGATGAACATCATGCCGATCAGCCGATCGGTTCCCGCGGGCGCCTCCTTGAATTCCTTCCAAACAAATACGCCCCAGAATGCCGCATAGCACGGCCAGACCCAGTCCGAGGGCCCCGCGCGAGGCCCCGTGTCCGGGTAGCCGCCTGTATGCCATCGCATCCAGGATGATCGCTGCAGTTACCAAGGCCACCCCGCCGAGTACGGCAGAGCCGAGATGAGTTGGCGATGCCTGAGCCAGATCGTCAAAAAAACCACGGCCTTCAGCGCCCACGTTTCCCATGGTGACCGCGAAGAGCAGTGCCGCGAGCAAGACCCCGATTACATAGTCCCAGTAAAACAACTCGCATCGCCATGTCTTCCCTGCCAGTTTCTGGGTATTGGCCCAGGATCCCCAGCAAAGCATGGTGATGATGCAAAAGACGACGGCCACCGCGTAATTCTGCAGTACGAACATAACACTACCTCCAGGATGTACTGGCGACTATTCCGCGCCCGAAACGGGCGTTGAGCCGGCAGCCGGTATGAACCACTGATTGTTCACCAGGTCGACGCCGCCACCCAGCGTGGATTGTTATCCAGTCATGGGATTTCCTTTGGATCGTTTCAGAATCGAATGTATCAGCCGAGCACGGCAAATTCGAGGGACGATTCGACTCTGCATCGGAAGTAACCGGACACAGTCAAACGGCTTCGGAGCATGCCCCGTTTCGTGGAATTCGGACCCTTCGGTCTCTGTTGGGCCCAAAACTACGGCGTTCGAGGCCAATTTTGCCCAAAATTTATCCGATCTTGGCTCAAATTTCGGTAGAATCGGGGGGATACGGACCACTGGGGGGGACTTGGTGTTGGTCTGGCGCTGGCAGCCGTTCCCCGGTGAAACCCTCACCGCGAGGAGATCGTCATGAGAGCAAAGATCGCCCTGATTCCCATTCTGGCACTCGTCATTTCCTGTCGGCTGGACGAACGGCGTCAACATCGCCGCCGTCATGGCAGAGAATGCGCGGAACTTTCTGCGTTCCCTCGATTCGGAGAGCCAGCAACAGGCAAACCTCGCCTTCGACGATGAGAACCGTTACGACTGGCACTACATACCGCGGATGGGCGAGCGACTGGGCATTGCCTATAAATCCATGACCGTGCCTCAGAGCCAGCTCGGCCATCGTCTGATGAGCACGGCACTCAGCCATGAGGGCATGTCCAAGGCGCTCGGCGTGATGTACCTGGATCAGATTCTGTTCGAAATCGAGCGACGCGCCATGCGCGATGCCGAGCTCTACTACGTCACGGTCTTTGGCGATCCCGCAAGCGACGGCAACTGGGGATGGCGCGTTGAGGGACACCACCTCTCGTTGAATATCACCGTCCAGGACGGTGAGGTCATTTCCACCTCACCGATGTTCATGGGTGCGAATCCGGCGCGCGTGCGGGGCGGGGCTCAAGAAGGGATGCAGGTATTGGAAGACGAGCAAGAGCTCGCCAGGCGTCTCCTCCACATGTTCGACGATGAACAGCTTGAGGTCGTCGCCTATGCGGACGAGCCGCCGGAGGACATCGAGACACGCGAGATCGTGCAGGTCGAGCCCGGGCCGCCACGTGGGCTCTCGGTCCGCGAGATGACCGAGGCCCAGGCCGATCTCCTGATTCAACTGGTCGAGGAGTATGCCTACAGGATCCGCCCGGAGCTCGCAGACGCGGAGCTCGCGGAGATCCGAAGAGCCGGCGTGGAAGAGATTCACTTCGGCTGGGCCGGGGGCGATGAGTTCGGCGAGCCCCACTATTATCGAGTTCAGGGACCGACGTTCCTCATCGAGTACGACAACCGGCAAAACGGCGCAAATCACATTCATTCGGTCTGGCGAGATCTGACCGGAGATTTTGGCCAGGACCTTCTGTCGCAACACTACGCGCTGAGCCCGCATCACAACTACCAAGACACGTATGCGCTCGCGGGAGTTCGATAGCATCGAAACGGACATCGTCGCGTTAGTCGGCGGGCGGAGCCTGCCGCTCGCCCTGGTTTGCCTGTCTCTCGGGACTCCGCTTGCAGGCGCCCAGGAGACGACACCGGCGCTCGCGGGCGTCTGGAGCACGACGGTCACCGCCGTGGAGCATCCCGAGTGGACCATCGAGGAGCTCTTCGCCTGCAATTGCCTGCCCGAGAGCTACGAGTATCTGGGCGAGTTACTCGCTCCGGCGAACGACCATCTGTCGGCCGCGGAGATTCAGTCGGCCGTCCGCGCATTCAACAGGCAGGCGATCTCCGATCGGTTCACCGAAGCCGCCGCCGCATACTCGGCGGCGTGGGATCCCGCCGATGACCCTTCGATTCAATGCGAATACTTTGGGGCGTTCCGGACCATATTGCACAACGATCCCATATTGATCGAGCAGTACGAGGACCGTACCGTGATCAAGCCCGAGGACATGGCATCCGACCGCATGATTTACATGGACGGCCGCGATCATCCGGCCAACGGGCAAAAAACCGCAACGGGGCATTCCATTGGGCGGTACGAGGGGCGGACGCTGGTCGTGGAAACCGTGGACGTGGCCGCCAACATCGCGGAAGACAACCTGGCCATCCACAACAGCGACCAGGCGAGCAGCATCGAGCGCTACACGCTCAGCGAGGACGGCACGCGACTGCACCTGCAGTTCACGCTTACCGATCCGGTAATGTACACCGAGCCGTTGACGTTCGAGCGAACCCGGCTTTTCACGCCCGACGTGAGCCTGGAAGACGCCCCGTGTGAGGCGATCTCCGGGCAGAGGTAACGCGAGAGGATCCAGAGATGAGAGACAAGATTGTGAAGGTTTTGGGCGCCGTACTGGTATTTCCGACCTGCGCTATCGCACACCACAACCCGGCAGCGCACTACATCGTCGACGAGCGAATGGAGATCGAGGGTGTCGTCACCGAGTTTCGCGCGGTGAACCCTCACGCACGCGTTTACTTCGACGTGACCGACGAAGCAGGGGAAGTCGATGAATGGATGGCGGAGGGCGACAGCATCATCAACCTGCGACGAGCCGGCTGGACGAACGATCAGCTAAAGCCGGGCGATCGAATTCGCATCCTCGGGCGCCCTTCCCGGCACGGCCTCAATCTGGTTGAGTGGACCTTCATCACGCTGCCCGATGGCACGGAAGTGGGCGGCGGTAACGGCCAGCAGGAAGAACGCCTGAGAATCGTGGAAAGGCGCCTGGCGGAGTACCGCCGGCAACGATGACGGTAGTCGCACGACTGGAACTGGTCGGCCGGGGCTTTACTTCGCAGCGATTCGGCAGGGCCGCGATCGCGCTGCTCGTCGCGGGCGGTGCGCAGGCGCAGCCGGAAGTCGCTTTCATCCCCTACTCCGCGGCGTACGAGTACGCCGCGAACGCATACCGGGCGATCTGGGAAGAGGACGGAGAGCGCATCGTGGCCGCGCTCGAGTCCCGGACCTGTTTGCACTTTCCCGAATCCAGCGTAGCGGCCACCGTGGAAGATGCGGCCAGCCATTCCGGCGGACCCGATCGCCCGATGCGCCTTCGCGCGAGCTACATCCTCAATACTAAGAAATCCACGCTGGTACACGAACTCGCCCATCGCCACCTGTGGCAGCTAGTCGAACGGCTCGACGACATCGATGGGCACATGACCCTGTATCTGGTCCTGGACCGCGTTTGGGCGGACGTCTGGGGCGAAGATTTTGCCAACGACCGCGTGCAGGGCGAATCGCTCTGGGATGCCGATTATGCGGCCGCCTGGGCCTGGGCGCGCTCGCTCAGTTCGCAAGAGCGCACGCTGCTGTGGAACCGGCTCCTGGTCATGAACGGTTTTCCGAACAACTGCTCCCCGAACGCCAGAAGTCTTGTGGCGCCCTCATCCAGTAGTTCTCGAGGGCTTCGGGATCAGATTCCCGACGCGTGGAGCCCTTCCGTGTACTTCTCTCCGGCTTCGACCGCCACTCCCAGGAAATTGCGACGGGTGGGCAGCGGACACGTGGCAAACTCATTGAACGTGCACGGCGGGTTGTAGGCTTTGTTGAAATCGAGAATCGTGCGCCCATCCGGTCCCGGCGCGTCGGCGTAGAGGTATCGGCCCGCGGGATAGGTGGTTTTCCCCGTGGTCTGATCCGCAAAAATCAGGAAAAACTCGTCGCCCGATCCATACGCTTCCAGCGACAGCGGCTCACCGTTCACTTCGAATTCCAATATGCCCGGTGCGATCGGATCCCAGCCGAGCCCCTCGACCACGGTCATCACCTGAAGTTCCCGCGGCTCGGGATAGGCGTTGAACCGAGCCTCAACGCGCCAGGTCAAATCCGCCGGATACGACTCGATCCCGGGGAACGACTCCAGGGCCGGGTGGTTGTAGTCGCGCAATCGCACGCCCATCCGCTCCATGCGCCGAATCGCGTACCAACCGAGCGCCCGATGCGTAAGCAGCGTCGGTTCGCCCTCTTCGTCGTGAATCAACGGCAATTGCGTGACCGGTTCGCCGTTGCTGAACACGTCGACTCCGGGTTGTGCCTGAAACGTCACCGCGCCCCCCTCCAGCAGGAACGCGCCCAGCCTTGCGGCTGCCGCCCCCTCAGCCAATACGATGTCGTTGTCGGGTGAGGAACCGATGCTGTTCAGCCCCGGGTCAAGCCAATAAAGACCGGCGAGATTCAGCCAGCCTTCTGAGCCCTTGAGGCGCGCTTCTCGCTCCGTGTGCCATTGGGCCAGGGACCGTTCGTACCCGGAAGCCTCGGGCGCCTCACTCCGGTCCGCGGTGCAACCAACCAACAGGATCCCCGCCGAAAGGAGGACCGAATTCATGGCATTTCGATTCATGGCAACGCTCCAATAGCCAGGCACCGCAACGACAGATCGCACGCAGATTGCTCGTGACCCCCAAACCATCTTAGCAGATACAGGTGGTCGCGCTTTCCACGACACCGGAATCGGCATACGATAAGTCCGTAAGCAATACACCAGCGGACCGAATCAGCGTGAGCTGCGTTCCTGGCACGACCGAACGTTCATGGAATCCACAACCAGGTCGTTTCCTCGACGCTCCTGTTACCAACAATGCGTGGCCGAGTCTCGGAGTATTGTGCCAGCAACGCCCGGTAGGTCATCCGCATACTCCACCAACCAACACACCTCGGCGCCGCCCCGAATCAATTCGTGCAGAACAAGCCCCGGATCGCTTGTAGTGGGATTGTCTCTCCAGGCCTCCACTGGGGTCAGGCCGTTAACTCGCTCCAATGGATCCGCCCCACTGGCCAGAAGAAATCTCACCATCCCGGGCGAACTCGCCCGGGCAGCCTCATGCAGCGCTCCGCCACTCACTGGCGCGCCAGACGCAAGCAACATTCGAGCGATGTCATCGTGATCGTGGCGAAAGGCCATGACCAACGCCTGCCGCAACGACTGCTCACTGAGAATATCGCCGTAATTTTGCGCAAGTCCGAGCGCCACATCGTAATATCCCAGGCGAGACGCGGCGACAAGCCTCGTCGCCGGTTCCCGGATACGCTCGATCTCGGCAACTCCGTTTTCCGCAATACTCAGGAAATCCGGATCGCTCGCAGCAACACCAGCGCGCATCAATTCGTAAATCACGCGCGTTGCATCGTGATTCTCACGATTAATGCCGTCTGCTAACGCCAACTGCAATTCCTCGTATCGTCTTCGGGCAAAGTCCATGGGCGTGCGCTCCGGAACAATCGGGTCCTCGGGCAATGCCTCGGAGGGATCGACCCCGCGGCTCAGCAAGTATCGGATTATCCCGGGCGAACTGAAGCGTGTCGCAACATGCAGCCTGTGAGTCAGGTCCGCGGTCGATTCCAGAAGCAGTCGGGCTACGTCATCGTACCGCGCAAGCATCGCTGAGCCCGCGGCGCGATTCATCTCCATCTGCCACGGCTCTCCCAAGTCGCGATCACTCGCGCGTCGAAGCAGAACCTCTATCACATCGTAGAACCCGTTAGCTGCCGCACTAGGCAGTCCGACGTCCGGGATCTCGAATCTCACCAACCCAAAGTCGAAAAGGTGCTCGAGAACGCGCGGCATTCCTTCTCTGGCTACTTGGTACAACTGTACGCCGCTGGCATCGAAATCTCCGCCGCCGCGTAGCAACGCCAAAGCGATGTCCTCCTCCCGATCGTAGAGAGCCACCTTTAGCATTGGCCAGAACTCTCCGTTACCGACCTCAATCGAGCGATTCGCATCGCCCCCGGCCGCCAAGTAACGCTCGATCAGTTCCATGTCGTTGGTTCGAATACCTTTATACAAGGCTGAGTCCGTATATTCGGCTCCTTGCCGTTCGAGCAAAACGTGCCAAAGGACAATCCCAACAAGGACTCCGCCACACACAACTGCTATGACATGGCGCTTTGTCATGGACCGTACTTCTCGATCAATCTTCTCATGTGATATCCCTGCACGTCTCTCGGAACACCGTCAGCGTCCAAATGTACGATTCCCCGTTCGCCCATGCGAATTCATCGCCAATTTACGGTATTCACCCGGTCGCGAATCGTCCTACGGCGCAGGCTTTCAGCACTCTGCGAAAGCCCAGCGTGCAAGATCAATTTCGAAAACAGTTTTACTATCAGTGACTAATCGGCGAAATATGCACCCTGGCACCCTCACCACCAAACGGGGAGCATTGCTTGAGCCAATCAGGCGCTTCACTCGTGTGGGCGCTTTAGTCCACCGACATGAAGCCGGTGTGACATATGCCACCGGTTAGGAGGACTTCAAATGGAACATCCCGCAAATCAGCCTGACTGACTGGACGCCCTTCGTGGTCGACAAACGGTCGCTGCTCCGTGCTGGTCGGGTAAGGTAGCTGAACCGAGAATCCGGAAAGAGACGCCCCAGGCGGAATTCTTCTCTCCGAATCTTTGGCTTCCCATAAGTATTGCATGTACACACTGGGGTGATTGTCTGAGAAGAAATAGTTTCCCTCCCAGCCCGTTGGAGAACCCACGCTCGTCGGGATGTTGTCGCCAGTGATGGGCAGAAACGGGGTGCGTCCAATGCTAAGGGAACGGATTGGAGTGTCCGCGTTGTTGATCACCATGAACGCGTACGCAGGCGGGCCTTCACTGAAGCGAT
Source organism: Candidatus Rariloculaceae bacterium (assembly GCA_965237785.1). GTDB lineage: Bacteria > Pseudomonadota > Gammaproteobacteria > Steroidobacterales > Rariloculaceae > UBA6522. The sequence goes on along the minus strand of OZ250159.1, from coordinate 730,075 downwards.
AGACGCGAACCACCACCTCGGCACTGTCTTCGACGCAGGCGGTGGCCAGCGCATGTGGGTTGAGCGCGGCGAGCAATGCGAGCAAAAGCGATGACAGCGTAGCGTGGATATTCATTTGAATGCCCTCCTAATTCGAATATACGAAATGATTCGGATCGGCGCTTTTCAAAGGCCGCGACAAATCGCATGAAGCAGCGAGTGTATCGATACTCACGTCCTGCGGGAGCATCGTCCAACTGGCATCGAACGCGTTGCCCGCCGTATGGGGCGAAATCTTTGCGGGTTGATGCCCCAGGTCGTGACGCATCCATTCGCCCTCCACGTTTTGACGAACCTCCGAGCATTGACCGCTCGGCCAGTCCTTGACGATCTGATACTTGTCCCAGACCTCTCGCAAATGGTCCTGGTACGACTGAGACCGGTATCCCGATATGACGTACAGCGTGCCTCCGGCCCCGGAAACCGCGCTCCGGAGACACCCCAGCGCGTCCTGCGTTGCTTGCGTTAGATTCCCGATGTCAAGGGGTTCGGGGTCGGGACTGTATGGGGTGACTTTGCTCGTCTCGCAGACCTCAATCTCCTCGCTCGCCTGCGCTAGAAAGATCGACACATTGCAAGAGCACTTGATGTCGTCCACCACGGTGTACACGCCAGGTGACGAGAAGGAATGCGTGAACCGGAGATCCTCGTGGTTATACCAACCCCACGGGCCACGAAACCTCGAAGCGTGCCCGTCGTCATAGTCGACATCGTGAACAAACCTCCCAGGCCCTTGCCTCCCACGCGACCTGATTTGGATGTCTCCCTCTCCATAAACATCAATCATGAACCAACATTGGGATGCGGATGCGTCGGCCTGAAACGTAACCTGCTGACCGGGAGTGATCGTTCTTGAACCGACTCTCGAAAGATTGAAACCGGTCACCCAGTCCAGACAGATGAAGCAGTTTGCGGTAAAGAGTTCGGGAGGTATAAACAGACTGTTCGACGCCTTGTCGAAACCGGCAATCGGCGTAGGCGCAATGCCTCCCTCCGAAATCAATATTCGATGTTGCAAACTGGAATACAACACACTATCGGGACTTGGGACTACGGTTTCGCGCACCACGAATCGAGCCATGCTGGGCACAAACCGGACCGCGCCAAACGGAGAGCCAATCGGTCGAGTGTGCGCGATGGATTCTTGACTACCATAGATGCTGGAGGATACGGGGAAATTAATCGGCGTGAAGTCCGTCCTGTCATCGGCATCGAGCACGGGGTCCAGGTCCATGAGGTCGTAATCCGACGTTATCATATGACGATCGTCAAGATAGACGTCCGCCAGTCGACCCAGTTCGTCGTACACGAACTCGGCCTCTCGGTTGCCTGCCGTGGATCGTGTCAATCGGCCGGCGGCGTCGTACTCGAAAGCCGTTTCAGGCCGCACTCGACCAGCGCTGGCGCTAAGGATTTGGTTTTGTGCCCCGATTACATACTGGTCGTTAATCATTCCACCATCTGGCGTAGGTCGGTTCAGCTGAATTGCGTTGCCAACTTCATCATAGTCGATGGATATGGAGATTGGAGGGTTCTCACCCGGCAAGTATCGAGCGTTGGTTCTCAGTCCCCGCGCGTCGTATTCGTACTGGTGACGATAGATTCGATCTCGTCTACGGATTTCTATCTCCTCAACGCGATCCCTGGTGTTATAGCGAATTTGAGCCGATCTGCCGTCTGACCACGAGAACGCTGCAACGTGACCCACCTCGTCCGTATCTTCAATCGAAACGCTGTCTATGCAGCCTGTCCGATCGTGCCCGTAGCGACTCAAGCAATCCAAATCGGGGGCCAGCACAACGTCGCTATTTGCACCATTTGCATCAACCGAGACGAAGCCGTCGAACAGAAGTCAGTCGGCTGCCCTCGTACTCGATGCTTGCGACATCTGCGCCATCCAGCCTCAGACCCCTGACGCGAAGGTCATCGTCAATCGATAGCTCATTGAGCGTTCCCGCAAAATCTTGAACGGCGTTAGTGAGCCCGGTTGCATGGTGCCAGAAGAACGCTCCCTGCTGCATTGCGTTCCTGACCGTTGTGCTCGAATGAGCGTATTCGAACGTCATCGAATCGTGCTGGACGTCCACTTGAGTCGCACGCCCATCGGCGTCGTGGATGGCGGCGATGTTCAAGATACCCCGGGGGTCCCGAATCTCTCGTAGTCGGCCCCTGGCGTCATAGCCCATATTCCAACTGCCACCGGCCAGATCGACGACCTCGCTAAGCAACCCGAGTGCATCGTATCTCTATCGTACCGTTCGCCCAGCATCATCCTGCGCGCCCTCGACTCTACCGCGTGCGTCGCGACGAATGTTTACAAATCGACCGTTCGAAGAAAGAATGCGCGCCACGACTCCGGCCTCGTACTCGAGCGAAACCGCATTGCCGTTCGTGTCTTGAACCTCAACCAAACGAAACGTGTCGCCGTTCCCTCGAAAGATCCTTGTCAGCCCGTTACTTAGCAGTTGGAGTCTGGTTCCGTCGAAGCGCCCGCTGGAAATGCCGGTGAGATGTGGGTGCTGAGATCGGATCCGATTTCCGGCTACATCGAGCTCGTAGTGCGAGTTGTTTGCGTCCGTGTAAACCAGATGATTTTCCACGCGGGCGATGGATTCGCTGACCGACAGCTTCCAGCCCGGCCCGAAGTCCGATTCATCGAGTTTCGAGGAATCGTAGATTCGGCCGAAGACTATCGGAATATCATCCAGACGAACAAGATCACGGACGGCGAATGTGAGGTTTCCACGATGAACGTTAACGTAGTTCATCTGAACGCCGTAGAGAGGACTTTGTTCGTTCGGAAAGACCGTGGTTAGTCGACGTCGACCCGACAGTTCGTTCAGATAGTTTACGGCCCTATCTTGAAATTGTGCCGAGATGCGTTCTGCAGCTTGATCCAGCTCCGGATCGAGCACCGGTACCAGCCCCCCCGGCGACCGCTCTTGAGAGGTAGAAGGCAAAAAGAACGACTACGAATCCAAACCATTTTTTCATCTCGGAACCTCGGTCTCTGACCTGTTGACTATTCGCCAAAGCCCTTTCAATGGTTGTTAGATGCACGTCGAATCCATTTCTGGACGTCGTCGCTAGTGTTGTGTCCCGGAAATAAATGAGCAAAGTCGTTCGATTTTGGCGAGGATCGATTCGGCGGTGGCGACCCAGGCGAAGGGGCTGGCTTGTGCATTGTACTGCTCCACGAAGAGGTTGATCTTACGGGTCAGTTCCTTGACGCTGGAGAACGAGCCGCGAGTGTTGCCGTTTATTGAATGTGCAGGCAAGTTCGGCGTGCCATGCGGAGGCGAGATCGACGGTACCGGCTCCCCGCGGTGGCGCACCAATACGCGGTTCACATGGCGCAATGGGCCATATCAAGTTGCGCTCAACTGGAGATGGCTGGAAGGCATGGAAGATGCGAGGATTGAGCGCGTAGCGGCATTCAGTCTACCAACGGAATCGATCATAGCCAACATACCGGCAGTCGCGATATCAACGCCCGACTACAATTATGTAGACATCAGCGGCGTGTGGGAAATCAACGAAAATACAACGCTGAGAATCGGCTTTGACAATGTATTTGCCAAAGAGCCCCCGCTCTTGGGAGACGCTCAGATCCAGAGCAATACGGAGCCCGGAACCTATGATGTCATCGGCCGCCGATTCTGGGTGAATTTCGATTTCCTGAATTTCTAGCGGGAAGTTGACCTACTCTGGTGGATACCGCACTCAATTGTAGCGTGTCGGTTTCCTAACTTCAGTGTGGACCGAATCTCCCGATGCAGCTCAGCTGGTCAACTTTGTGCCAATACGATGTTTGTGGGGTACGGTCCGACTTCAACAGCATGAACAACACGGCCGGTGGCGTAATCAACAACTACGACAAATCCCTCGTGGCTTCCGTCGTCCGAAGGCATTGTTATCATGGAGAGCGCGACGCGGTTTGTATTCGCTATATGTAGCGGCTCGGCAGTCAGCAACATATCTGTAAGTTCCAGTATGTCAATCGAAGAGATCACTTGACCACTCTCGCGATCGTATACCCGCAAAATATAGTCCGGTCGAGATAGATAGACAAACTCAGACGACGACGCACCCCAAGGAGGTTCCAGCCCTCTGTTGTTGTCCAGTTCGACCGAAGAAACCGTCGCTCCGGTGGCAATATCCTTCACGGCGACCCCACCCGACCACTCAACTACAGCCCCTTCTTTTTCGCGGGCTCCGCTTGGCCAGACATACGCAAACTGCGATCCATCTGGCGATAAGATAGGGGTATTAGGTATCAGTACAGATGACTCACCGATGAAATCTCCGGTCGCAGCATCCAAAATTGTTGTTACGAAAGAACCATTGGGAAGGCTATGGGAGACGAAGAGGCGTTCTAACGGTTCAGAAATTACGACGCCATACACTGCTCGCGCGTCATTGGCAACAGAAATATCGATCATTTCGCGGGAAGGGTCGAGCGTAAAGCGCCTTTCAACACTAAAGTCCGCACTAACATCCACCGCTACGAGTGGATAGTAATCATTCTGCATTCGAGCGCGCTCGGTGCCGATATACAACAACGCTCTGCTCGAATCGTAATCCAACGTGGAGGGTGTTCCAATGTTCTCAATTGAATCTGATATGCGCAATAATTCCCCGTGTTCAAGATCAAACTCATAAACTTTCCGATCTGCGCACGCAACGTAGGCGATCAATTGTTGGCGCTCTCCATCACCACCAATAAAGGCCACAACAACCAAGCCAATAGCTAGTGCAGCGAAAAGCCAAACCAAATGAACCCGATTCATTACAATTCTCCTTGATCGCCTACCAAGGCGGGCTATTGATGTGTCCGCGAACGGCATTTTTGAAGTTACATCCGCCTGGATTTGGTCCGAGCAGAAATTGCGCAATTGTTCAGGCGGCGAACGCCATAGCGAGGCCGGTCCCGTTACCAACAATGAGTGGCCGAGTTTCGAAGTGTTGTGCCGGCAAAACCCGGTAGTTCATCCGCGTGCTCCACCAACCAACACACCTCGGCACCGCCGCGAATGAGTTCGTGCAGAACAAGCGCTGGATCACTTGTAGTGGGATTGTCTCTCCAAGTCTCCACCGGGGTCAGGCCGTCCACTTGCTCCAACGGGTCCGCTCCATTGGCCAGCAGGAATCTCACCAGCCCGGGCGAACTCGCCCGGGCGGCCTCGTGGAGCGCGCCGCCGCTCACGGGCGCGCCGGACGAAAGCAACATGCGAGCGATGTCATCGTGATCGTGACGCAGGGCCATCATCAACGCCTGCCGCAACGACCGCTCATTGATGAACTCGTCGTCACTTTGCACAATTTGGAGCGCCACATCGTAGTACCCCAAGCGAGACGCGGCCCCTAGCCTCATTGCCGGGCCCTGTATGCGCTCGATCTCGGCAATTCCGTCTTCCGCAATGCTCGGAAGATCTGAATCGTCCGCCGCTACTCCCGCGCGCATCAGTTCGTAGATCACGCGCGCTGCATCCTGACCCTCCCACTCCATACCGTCTGCCAGCGCCAACTGCATTTCCTCGTATCGTCGTCGAGCAATGTCCATGGGTGTGCGCTCCGGAACAAGCGGATCCTCGGGCAATTCCGCAGTGGGATCGACCCCGCGGCTGAGCAAGTATCGGACCATCCCGGGTGAACTAAAACGTACTGCGCCATGCAGCGTGTGAGTCAGGTCCGCAGTTGATTCAAGAAGTAGTCGGGCTACGTCATCGTACCCCGTAGCCATCGCAGCGACTGCGGCGCGATTCAACTCTTTCTGCCACGCCTCTCCCAGGCCGCTATCGCTCGCGTATCGAAGTAGAACCTCGATAACATCATAGTATCCGTTAAGTGCCACATAGGGCAGTTCGACCGTCGGGATCTCGAATTTCACCAAACCGAAGTCGAAAAGGTGCTCAAGGACGCGGGGCATGCCTTCCCTGGCGACATCGAACAACTGTACGCCGCTGGCAGCGAAATCCCCGCCGCCGCGCAGCAACGCCAAAGCGATTTCCTCCTCCTGATCGTAGAGAGCAACCTTTAGCATTGGCCAAAACTCGCCGTTGCCGACCTCAATCATGCGGTTCGGATCGCCCCCGGCCGCCAAGTAACGCTCGATCGATGCTATTTCGCTTGTTCGAATACTTTCGTACAAGGCCGAGTCCGTATCTTCAACGCTTTGCCGCTCGAGCAAGAGTAGCCAAAGGACAATCCCGACAAGGACTCCGCCACACAAGATTCCTATGACATAGCGCATTGTCATGGACCGTACTTCTCGATCAACCTTCTTATGTGGTATCCCTGCACGTCTCTCGGAACACCTCCGCCCGGTACCCTCATAATGTCGGAGCTTAGCGGTGTACTGTACCGATCAAAAAACCCCAGCAAATGACCGTATTCATGCGCTGCAGTCTCGGACGTACAGTCGTCTTGTACGTCTATCTCATCTAGAATACTCCTACTCACTGTCAACACTGCACGACCGCACCGACCAGGCAAATCACGTACTTTCTCAACAATGAGATTACCCGTAATCAATGAACGCCAACCGAAAGTGATATCGCTGGTATAACTCGTTCCGCACATGCTCTTAGTTGTATCCCAATAGTACGCGCCGTATTCAAACAATTGTCTATCGCCCGCCGGGGTTTCATCGGATGGAAACAGTGAGAACCTAAACGTATTTGTGCTTGAGACAACGGAAAAATTGTACCTTCGCTGGAGAAAACCCGGCCTCGCGTAGAAAGTGTGGAAGTTGTATCCGTCCACATCGGTCTGTGCGCAAACCTCAATCTCCTCACTCGCCTGCGCCAGAAAGATCGACGCACCACAACTGCAATCTATATCGTCCACAACTGTGTACACGCCAGGTGAAGAGTAGGAATGCGTGAACCGAAGATCTTCGTGGTTATACCAACCGAGGGGCCCAAACAACCTTCGAGCGCTCCCGTCGCCATAATTGACATCGTGATTAAAGCGCCCCGGGAGGAAGCTAACATCTTCTTCACTATGGCCGTAGTAATACATGAACCAACACTCGGATGCGGACCCATTGGCCTGAAACGAAACCTGCTGACCGGGAGTGATCGTTCCTGAACCAATTCTTGAAAGGTTGAAACCGGTCACCCAGTCCAGACACAAGAAGCAATTTGCGGTAAAGAGTTCGGGAGGGATAAACAGACTGTTCGATGCCTTGTCGAAACCGGCAATTGGCGTAGGCTCAATGCCTCCTTTCGAAATTAATATTCGATGTTGCAGACTCGAAAACAAGACACTGTCCGGGGCCGGCACCACGGTATCGCGAATCACGAATCGAGCCATGCTGGGCACAAACCGGACCGCGCCAAACGGAGAGCCAATCGGTCGAGTGTGTGCGATGAATTCTTGGCTACCAAAGGTGCTGGAGGATACGGGGAAATTAATCGGCGTGAAGCCTGTCCTGTCATCAGCATCGAGCACGGGGTCCGGGTCCATGGGGTCGTAATCCGACGTGATCATATGGCGATCGTCAAGATATACCTCCGCCAGTCGACCCAGTTCGTCGTACACGAACTCGGCCTCTCGATTGCCTGCCGTGGATCGTGTCAATCGACCGGCGGCGTCGTACTCGAAAGCCGTTTCAGGCCGCACTCGACCAGCGCTGGCGCTAAGGATTTGGTTTTGTGCACCGATCAGATACTCGTCGCTGATCATTCCACCATCTGGCGTAGGTCGGTTCATCTGAATCGCGTTGCCAACTTCATCATAGTCGATGGATATGGAGATTGGAGGATTCTCACCCGGCAAGTATCGAGCGTTGGTTCTCAGTCCCCGCGCGTCGTATTCGTACTGGTGGCGATAGATTCGGTCTCCTTTACGGATTTCCATCTCCTCAACGCGATCCTTACTGTTATAGCGTATTCGAACCGATCTGCCGTCTGACCACGAGAACGCTGCAACGTGACCCACCTCGTCCGTATCTTCAATCGAAACGCTGTCTATGCAGCCTGTCCGATCGTGCCCGTAGCGACTCAAGCAATCCAAATCGGGGGCCAGCACAACGTCGCTGTTTGCGCCATTTGCATCAACCGCGACGAAGCCGTCTTCATAGGGGAATCGAGCGAATTCGCCGTCTGCCCAGGAGATCCCTGTAACGCGGCCAAACTCGTCCGTTCGAATCGCTACAGTCACCTCGTCGTTAATCGAAACGCCGTTTACACGGCCTGACCGATCATACTCGTAGTGACGCCAGCCATCCGAATCGGCGGCCAGCGAAACGTCGCCGTTAGCGTTGTATGCGTATCGGGCGACGAAACCGACGTCATCGGTAATCGACACCACTCGCCCCCTCGCGTCATATAGAACGTTGCTGGTTGTCATCACGCCATCGACCAGCCGTCGAACCGAAGTAAGCCGGCTGCCCTCGTACTCGATGCTTGCGACATCTACGCCATCCAGCCTCAGACCCCTGACGCGAAGGTCATCGTCTATCGATAGCTCATTGAGCATTCCCGCAAAATCCTGAACGGCAGTAGTGAGCCCGGTTGCGTGGTGCCAGAAGACCGCTGCCTGCTGCATTGCGTTCCTGACCGTCGTGCTCGAATGAGCGTATTCGAACGTCATCGAATCGTGCTGGATGTCCACTCGAGTCGCACGCCCGTCAGCGTCGTGCATGGCGGCGATGTTCAGAATCTCGCGGGGGTCCCGCATCTCTCGTAGTCGGCCCCTGGCGTCATAGCCCATACTCCAACTGCCACCGGCCAGATCAACGACCTCGCTTAGAAGTCCGAGTGCGTCATATCCAAATCGTACAGTTCGCCCAGCATCATCCTGCGCGCCCTCGACTCTACCGCGTGCGTCGCGACGAATGTTTACAAATCGACCGCTCGGAGAATGAATGCGCACCACGACTCCGGCCTCATAGTCAAGCGAAACCGCATTGCCATTCTTGTCTTGAACCTCAACCAAACGAAACGTGTCGCCGCTGCCTTGAAAGATCCTTGTCAACCCGTTACTTACCAGTTGGAGTCTATTTCCGTCGAAGTGCCCGCTAGAAATACCGGTGAGATGTGGGTGCTGAGATCGGAGCTGATTTCCGACTAAATAGAGCTCGTAGTTCGAATTGTTTGCGTCCGTGTAAACAAGATGATTTTCCACTCGGGCGATGGATTCGCTGACCGATAGCTTCCAGCCCGGCCCGAAGTCCGATTCATCGAGTTTCGAGGAATCGTAGATTCGCCCGAACACTATTGGGATCCCATCCAGACGAACAAGATCACGGACGGCGAATGTGAGGTTTCCACGATGAACGTTAACGTAGTTCATCTGAACGCCGTAGAGAGGACTTTGTTCGTTCGGAAAGACCGTGGTTAGTCGACGTCGGCCCGATAGTTCATTCAGATAGTTCACGGCCCTATCTTGAAATTGTGCCGAGATGCGTTCTGCAGCTTGATCCAGCTCCGGATCGAGCACCGGTACCAGCCCCCCAGCGACCACTTTTGACAGGTAGAACCCCAAAAAAAGAACGACTACGAGCGCAAACCATTTATTCATCTCCGTCACCTCGGTCTATGACCTTTCGCGATCCGGAAGCGGTTCAATCTCGCCGCTGCGACGAGCCTCGGCAATGTCGGCTGCCCCGCCAAAGGCATTGTGCCGAAACCGTCACCCGCCGTCGAACTGCATCAAAAGCCCATCTACCATACCCTGGGCATCGATCCCCAACCCGGCGGCACCATTCAAAGGGTCCTCCAAACCGGGAAAGCCTGCCCCCAAGACCCGAGTGTCGTTCCTCATGGCGAAATCCATGGCCACAAGGCATTGATCCAACTCACTTTATTTTCTCTGTTGCTAAACTTGGGTTAAGGTAGGGCGCTACCTCTTCGCGAACCCGGCGTACCGAAGGCCGTTCCGCCAGTCGCTCGGCATAGGCTGAAACGATCGGATACTCGTCGTAGGGCATGTACCGCCCGGCGTAGCAGAACGCCGCCGCCGCGGCGCAGTCCGACAGCGAAAACTCGTCCCCGTTCGCCCACCGGCTCTCGCTCAGTTCGTATTCCAGAAAGTCGTACACGGCCTTCACCCGGTAGCGCGACGTTTCGATTTTCCCGGCATCGCGCTCGCCCTTCGGCTTGCGGCCTTCGAATAACATCGTGCCCACCGAGTCGCTCAAGTAGAAATCGATGAACCGGTCCTTGAACCGCGTCTTGCGCGCCACGTCGGGATTGCTGGAAATCAGCGGCGTGCCGCCGAGACTGTCGAGGTACTCGATGATGATGCTCGACTCAGGTATCAGCGGGCCATGATTCAGGACGATCAGGGGTACCTTTCCGAGCGGATAAATCCTGCGATACGCCTCGCGTTCCCCATCCGCCATCAGATTAACGATGTGCGGCGTAAATCGGAGGTCTTTCTCGTGGATGGCGACCAGCACTTTCTGGGAGTACGTCGACATGGGGTGGTAGTAGAGTTCGAACTGCGCCCGGGCCCGCTCGTGTGCATCGCTGGCCTCCCGTTCCGACTCCAGATGAGCTTTCAGGGCCAGCGTCGCATCGCGCTCGGCCTCGAACGGGCCATGCCAGTTGTAGTGGCGATCATGCCAGTACCACCCCCCTGCCCAGGGTTCTTCCGAGTACTTCGTTGCATACCACTGGGAAGCCCAGTACCTGGGATTGTTCAATTGAGGTGCCTCCTTGCTGCCAGTGGTTAGAGTACACCAATGGCGAGATGATCAGTCCGGCCCCGGGGTCCGCCAGTTGAGCAGTGTCCCGTCCTGCTTGACGATCGTCCTCCAGGCGCCGGCCGGCCTGCCATCTCTCATCGGACGAGCCGTAACGGTGATCCGGGCCCCCGGAGGCAAGTCGCTCTTACGCACACCACCGTGCATGAGATCCTGGGGCCCCTCGGCTTCAAAGCCCCAGGTTGTCGTCGAGCCATCGTCATTCTCGATGTCCACGATCAACCAGGAGTGCGGATTGATGTACCGAAACTCCTTGACCACTCCACTCAACGTCACGGTCCGTTCCGCTTCGAACATTTCTCCCGAGTGATGGGCGGCTACGGGACCTGCGCCGAGATATAAGACTCCCAGTACCAGGACCTCGGCGGCGAGCACCCGTCGTCGTGTGACAATCATCGTTAGTCCTCCTCCGCGGGCGGGTCATCGATATCGGTGAAATCCAAATCGAGAAATGTCGTGCCACCGTCGTCGGTCGGGACGACGATATTGTTCGGACTGTGGCAGTTCCACCAATACTCGAGCCGTAGCGGCGATCCCTCTTCCTGGTGCATCTTCTTGTAGATCTGCCTCGCATACCACGGCTCTTCGAGCGCCTCGGGATCATAGATCCATACGTCCGCCTGAATGGTTTCGGCATCGACTTTCCGCCAGACCTCGGTGCCCTCGAGCTGATTGCTGAGATACGGCATCACCCGTCCGATCCAGCCGCCATTCGTGTACATGGTGTGCGTGATGAGCCGGTCGCCGTCCCAAAAACCGATCGTATCGCCGTGCTCCGTGTCGTACGCCCAGTCGTCCGGAACGTGTCCGCGCCCATCGGTATAGATGCGCCTGACCTCGTTTCTCGCCTGGCCCAGATGCCAGGTTTGATGCGGTGTCACCGCAAATTCGTGTGGCCGGCCATTTTTCAGCATGCCCGGATAACCCCTGGGCATACCGCAACCGGAGTGCGGATCCCAGATCCTCCCCTGATCCGCGTTCCGGACCTGCTCCTCCAGCATTTCCAGGTACTCGCCCTTCAACCTTGCCGTTGTCCTGTTGCCGACCCGATCGTTGTCATATCGTGTCGGAGGCCCTTCGCGCGCCCACAAGCCACTCCAATCCGGCACCTCCTCCGGCGCAAGCGTCTTGTCGTCTGCCTGGGACTCCATGGCCTGGTACAGCGCCCAGGCCGATTCGTACGCCTGCCCGAGCTCGATCATCCGCTGCTTTTCAGCCGCCCAGTCCGAATCGGTCGTTTGCGAACTTCCAATCGCCGGAGAAAGCAGAAGAATTACCGGCACGGCCATCAATTGGGGCGGATACCACGTGCGCCCGTAAGGGGTGAAGCCGCCGACGCCTGTAGTGGTACCGTTCATGGATCGGAGATTGTAACCGAAACTCAGGGCGAAAATCGTTGAGCTATGCGGGCCGGGCGTTGAGCGGATACCATCCGCGGATGGATCGGCTGGATGCAGTGGTGATCGGCGCCGGGGTGGTCGGACTCGCAATTGCCCGGGCTCTGGCCCTGGCCGGCCGCGAGGTCATGGTACTGGAACGGCACGCCCGCGTCGGCGAGGAAACCTCATCGCGAAATTCCGAGGTCATTCATGGAGGATTCCACTACCCGCCCGACAGCCTCAAGGCTCGACTCTGCGTTCGCGGCAAGGAGCTTCTCTATCGCTACTGCCGGGAGAAATCGATCGAGCATCGCCGTTGCGGAAAACTGACGGTGGCATTGAACGAGACCCAGCATGCCGAACTCGACGCCCTCCGCACCCAGGGACTGGCAAGTGGCGTCGACGACCTGGCGATTCTGGACGGGGCAGCGGCCGCGGCGCTGGAACCGGCGATTCGATGCACTTCGGCCCTGCTGTCGCCGTCTACCGGAATCATTGACAGTCACGGCTTGATGATGGCGTTACAGGGAGATGTCGAAGCGATGGGCAGTACTGTCAGCCTGCGCTCGGAATTCCTCAACGGGCGAGTACAGCGTGAGGGGTTCAGTCTCCTCATCCGGTCGGTCGGCGAACCGGTCGAGGTAAGCGCGCGTACGGTCGTCAATTCCGCCGGCCTGTCGGCAGCGAATGTGGCGGGCGGGATCGCCGGCCTCGAGCCACACCACGTTCCGCGGGTTCGCTACGCCAAGGGCAATTACTTTGTGTATCGGGGAAAGCATCCGTTTCGGCGACTGGTCTACCCAATGCCTGAACCCGGCGGAATCGGCGTACACGTCACCCTGGATCTGTTGGGGCAGGCGCGCTTCGGTCCGGATGTGCAGTGGGTCGATGCGCCCGAATACGAGGTGGACGGCACGCGCCGGGATGCGTTCGTCGAGGCCATCAGGGCCTATTGGCCCGATGTGGTCCCCGATCGACTAACCCCGGGATATGCCGGCGTGCGTCCCAAGCTCATCCGTCCCGGCGATCCTCCGGGCGACTTTGTGATCCAGGGTCCGGACGTGCACGGCGTCCCCGGTCTGGTAAACCTCTATGGCATTGAATCCCCTGGATTGACGTCCTCGCTGGCAATCGCCGACCAGGTCACCGCAAGCTTGCAATGAAAAATGTTCCCGCGGTCGCCGGGTAAGCGTCCAGGCGTGGCGTGGAGGCAGCCGTACTCGTCCCGATCAAGCAAGGCGCACTCCAACGCTCGGACTCGGCATCCACCGAAGACCAATGGTAAGATTCGACGCCTGACGGCGGTCCAACGGACGAAGAGGTCACCGCAATGAGAAAATCCTGGAGCGCCACGGCAGCAGGTCTTGTGCTCGTCCTGGCGGGGATGCAGGGTCTGCAACACCCGGTATCGGCTCAGCAGCGCCAGGGACCGAACCTGGGCGACATGTTCATTGCCGAGGATGCCGATGGATTCGACCCGGGTCTGGCCATCGGCACGCCATTTCCGTCGATCCGGGCGCTTTACCAGGGCGAGGAAATCTCTGCCATCGATCGGTTCATGGGCGAGACCGGAGCGGTCTTCATCGCCAACCGCTCGGCCAATTGGTGACCCTTTTGCCGTAACCAGCTCGTGGAGCTGCAACAACACGTTGACGCCTTCGCCGAGGCCGGAATCGGTATCGTCGTGATCACCTACGACGCCCCGGAGTTACAGCAGGCGTTCATCGAAGACGAAGGAATTACCTATCCGTTCATTTCCGATATCGACGCGGAGACCATGATCGCGCTGGGCATTCTCAACGAAAACAACCAACCGGGAGACCCGGCCTACGGCATCCCCCACCCCGGCGTATTCGTACTCAATCCCGAGCAGGAAATCGTCGGCAAGATCTTCGTCGAATCGTACCGCGTCCGTGTGGATGGGGACGGCGTACTCCGCTACGCACAGGATGTCCTGCAGTAACGGAGCACGGCATACGCAGTTGCGTAATTGCAGGCCAGTTGCGAAATTGCAGGCGCCTTTTCGCCTGCAAGCCGCAATCGCCTCGTCACCCGCAGCGGCGTAACGAGGCCTAACGCGATTTCTGGCGGCGGTCGCGTACTCGCGGCCGATTGCTAGCGGTTCTGAACTGCCTCCAGCGAGGCCAGCACGTTCTCGGCCGGCGAAAGATCGGTAATCGTCTCGGCGATCGTGCCATCCGGCGTCACGATGAAGGTCGTGCGTTCGATGAAGCCGTGGCCGATTTCGACGCCGCGCGTGTCCGTCGCACCCTCTCGTTCTTCGCGCACGGAAAGATCATAGGACCTGGCGATGGCGCCCGTTGCGTCAGAGGCCACCGCGAGCTTGCCCGCGCAATATTCCGGGTCCGCCGAGAAATCGTTGAGCCGCTCGATGCTGTCGAGAGAGACCCCGATAACGCTCGCCCCGGCCGCGTTGAAATCTTCCATGTGATCGGCGAATTCACGCGCCTGGATATTGCATCCCCGGGTGTATGCCGACGGATAGAAATAGACCACCACCGGGCCGCTTGCAAGTGCGTCGCTGAGCGAAAAATCGAACGATTCGCCCGCCAGCGACGCTTGCGCCTCGAAGATTGGTGCGTCATCGCCTGCATTGAGCGCCGCGTAAACCGGCAGAGAAACGAGAACAGAGGCCAGGAAACCGAGTAGATAGCTTTTCATTGGATTGCCCATGGTTGACTTAGGGGTTACTGATCGGATATGTGGGAATAACGGGTATCCTGACAACTAGGGCGAATTCGCGCAAGTCCCGGCTTCGGGCTTTTCTCTAGGGCCGGTAATGCTCCAGCAAAATGCCGGGAATGCACTTGTAGTGCCTCGTGTTCGCGGTCATCAAGGCGATGCCGGATTGGACGGCGGAGGCGGCGATCAAGGCGTCCGCCAATTTCATGCCATCGGACAAGGCGTAATTTTCGATGTATATCGTCGCCCGGTGGCTGATGTTTTCAGCGATCGGTAGAATTCGCCACCCGCTCAGGCGAATTGTACGTTGCAACAATCTTAGTTCCTCCTTACCGCGCATTCCCTGCAAAAGTTCCATGTAAGTGACCGCGGATAGCTCAACGGGCCGGCATTCCGCGATGGCTTGTTGTGCGGAATTCCGCCCGCGAAAGAACCATATCAAGACATCGGTATCAACGAGCATGGCTACGCGTTTCGCGCAGGCCCCGAACATAGGCGTCCACGTCGGTCATATCGCTGCGATCTTTCCACATACCGAAGGCGGGGAAATCTCCCGCGCCGTGTGCAGCCAACTCACCCTCCTCGCGAATGCCCACCAGCTTTGCCCTGGGTTTACCGCGATAGGTAATCGTTACCGATTCACCCCGGTCCAGGCACGCCAATACTTCGCCTACGCGGCTTCGCAGGCCCTTGGCGGTAACTTCCATTTGCACCTCCCTCCAAGTGTCACTTTGGAGTGCACACTTGGGTCAGGGTACCATCAAATCGATTCGATCCGCTAAATCCCGCACAACCTCGTCATACCGCGGCTCGCCGGCCACATTGACCGTGGAATCGCCTGCACATGCATTTTTCCTTAGCCCTCCATTTCCTCCAGTTCCAGTCCGCGCGTCTCATGGACGTAGCGGACGACAAAGAATACCGAGACCACGGCGGCCAGCGCCAGGGCGCCCATGGCGCCGGTCAACTGCAACGCCCCCTGGTCGTCCGGCGTCGCCGTTGAGAAGGCCGCCGCCAATCACGGTCAGGGTCACGGCCATGCCGACCGAGCCGATCCACAACAGCGCCTTCCTGGGCGACTCCCGGGCTCTCGCGGCGGAAGTGGACGAACACGTGCAATTCGACGAGGCGTCCGCCGCGGCCCCGAATCCCGAGACCTTGGCGGACGATCGCCGACACTACGAGAACTATCCAGGGTATCTGGATCAGCTTAGACCCATGTTCCAGTGAGCCCGGCCAGAACGCGGACGAAATTTACCGGCGAACGAAACTCATGCATCGAAAAGCCTGAGTACGACCATGGTGGTCACCAAGCCGGCGGCCATGGACCACATATGCCGGTAGATTCCGCCGATGTCGCCTTTGAGTTCCGTCCCAAGTTCGGCAATTTCGCTCTTGACTTCCATCCGGAGTTCGGCAATTTCGCTCTTGACTTCCATCCGGAGTTCAGCGATTTCGCCCTTGAGTTCCATCCGGAGTTCAGCGATTTCGCCCTTGAGTTCGGCGATGTCGGTCCTGGTCGCGAGATTCCCTTTGTCGGCCACATCATCCGCGGCGGATCGAGCCGCTTGCTCGTCCGCCCCAGCGCTGGTCAAGGCTTTGTACAAAGCTAGGCTGCTCATGTCCGCCGTTCGATTCGACAATCGATAAAATCATGACAGCCGCGCCGCAAAACGCAAGCGCCTCTTTCTCGCCATTTTGTAGATCAATTGCGCCGCTCGACGATGCCGAACCGGACGAGCAACCGCCGCGAGCGATGCCGGAAAACTTAGAATCCTGTTCGAGCACAGGCCAGTGGCCGAGGAACCCTGTGAGGTCCTGCTTCTCGAACCCAACACGACGCTCAATACCGGTAAACTCGACAGTGAACGAACGGTCCGACGTCTGGAGCGCATCCGAGGGCCGTGAAAATGGACAAGAATTGTTCACCCAAGCCCGCGGGGCGGCGGGCAGCTCGCCTGGATCCTCGACGCGCTCACCGCCGGAGTCTCCTATTTTCCTTCTGCCGCGGATGAGTTAATTCCGCCAGCCGGGTATGATGGCGGAACGCAACACACGCCAACCTGGACACGAGGAGATATGTCATGAGAATCGCCTTTGGAGTCGGATTTCTGGGACTGTTGGCCGCCGGTAGTGCGATGGCCCAGCAGGATCGGGATTGGGATGCGGTGAACCTGACCATCCACCATGTGGCCGGCGGTGTGTACTACCTCGAAGGGTCCGGGGGCAACATCGGATTGTCGGTGGGCGACGACGGCATTGTCATGATCGACGACCAGTTCGCTCCGCTGACCGAGCGAATTCTCGAAACCATCGCCGACCTGGACGACGGCGAAATACGCTTCGTGATCAATACCCATGTGCATGGGGATCACGTCGGCGGCAACGAAAACCTCGGTAACCTGGGAATCACCATCCTCGCCAACGATCGGGTGCGGGTACGCATGGTCGCCGGCATGGCGGCTGATGCGGCGCTGCCCGTGCTCACCTACAGTGACACCTCCACGGTGCACCTGAACGGCGAAGCGGTTCACGTATTCACGGTACCTCCCGCGCACACCGACGGCGACAGTTTCGTCCACTTCCGAGGCTCCAACGTTCTCCACCTGGGGGACGTGTTCCGAACCAACAACTTCCCCTATATCGACGTCTCCAACGGCGGCACGCTCAAGGGCACACTGGAGGCTCTGGGTATCGCCATCGGCATGTCCGGACCGGATACGATGATCATTCCGGGCCACGGCGACGTGTCGACGCGAGACGACGTGGCGGAGTTTCGCGACATGGCCATGGTGGTTGCCGAGCGGGTCGAACGGCTGGTCCGTGAAGGCGCCAGCCTTGAGGACGTGCTCGCGGCGGGAACCACGGCAGAGTACGAAGAGCAATGGGGCGATCCTGCGCGGTTCCTCCAGGGCGTTTACACCGAGGTCGGCGGCGAACTCTGAACGCGGAGCGCCTCCTGAGCCGCCCCCGTGTCTGCATCTGCATCCCCATCGACGCCTCCGGTGCGTCCCATCGGCGTGGAAGACGTGGACCTGGCGGCAGCGCCTTCTGAGCCGGGCGGACCCCAGCCGTGGGCGCCGCTCTGGGAGGGGTTCGCCGGATTGGAACTAGAGTTGCTCGGATAATTCCTCGTCTCGGCCCAATCTCGTCGCCGGGAACATCGATCTGCCCCGGTTTTGCCCTATGCATTCGCGTCTTTGCAATCCAGCCTCAAAGGATATTTAATATAGATATAGACGGAGAAATTCTCATGAGCGCAAATCTGCATGTCCGTAAATGGGGCACCAGCTTGGCTGTGCGCATCCCAAAAGCCATTGCCGAACAATGGGGCGTTTCGGACGGTTCTGCCATAGCGATGGATTCAAAAGGTGATCACGTTGTGATGCGGAAACAGACCTACAATCTGGCCGACATGCTAGCCCGAGTGACGGCAGACAATCTTCATCCCGAGCAAGACGTTGGCGAAACCCAAGGCAACGAGCAATGGTAAAAACACGGTATGTTCCAGACGCGGGACACATCGTGTGGCTTATGTTTTCGCCTCAGGTCGGACATGAACAAGCTGGGCGCCGTCCCGCCTTGGTTTTGAGCCCGCAGAGCTACAATGAAAAGACCAGGCTTGCACTGTTCTGTCCCATCACGTCCAGGGTCAAGGGTTATCCCTTTGAAGTCTCGCTGCCCGCTTCAAGAGCGGTCACGGGAGTTGTTCTTGCCGATCAGATAAGGAACCTGGATTGGCGGGCGCGACATGCTCGGTTTGAGGTCCAGACCACGCCGCAGGTGGTACGAGAAGTTCATGAAAAGCTGGCCGTGCTCTTGAGGCCAGAGTTTCCAGCTCGCGCTACGGAAAATAGGGAGGAAATGGTCGAATTGCACGATGCCCTGAACTTCTTTGTCAGCATGTTCGAGTTGGTGTTCGATACCGATTGGGACACAACCCAAGCTAACTTGAAAGACCCAGAATATCTCATAGCCGAAGGTGGAACCTTCATTCAGCCTCTGGTAGACGACGAGGGAAGCAACTGGGGCAACCGTGGAAGCCTCCTCGCGGCATATCGTGCATTACTATCGTGCATGGACAAATGTGGCGTGTAGCGAAAAACATTCTGGCAGAAGACAAGGTTCACTCCTTGGCGCTGGAAATGTCGAATACCCCTGCAACCGAAATCAAAGAGCAGTGTAAGAAATAGCTGCCGCCTGTTTCAGTCGCCAGACTCCACGCGGTCGAACCCGATTGTGAGCGGATCCTCGAGCACTTCGCCCGGGACGAGGAATCGCTCGATCCGGCGCATCCGAGCCGGGCGTCGGCGTTTCTTGCCACGCCGGGAAAATTCGCAGGGACGATCAAACGCCGTTGCCTGGCAATGATCGCTACACAAGACCCAAAGCGCGCCGAGTCACACCCTCATCGCCCCTCTCAGCCGCTCCAATACGCCTGCCATAGGGCCTTTGAAAGTACTATCCTTCAATTCGCGCACCCGTCTGGAAGACATATTCGGTCAGTTTGCCCCGCAAGAATACGACTATCGATTCGCGAGAACACGGGTCGACGTAGTGCTGTTTCGTCGCAACTACGTTTCACGTTCGGAAGCGAAGCGGCTGATGCACAACCTCGACAGGTTTGCCGAGATCGACCTGGATATGAAGCACGTCAGATACGTCGGACAGGGGTTCGCGGACGAAGTTTTCCGCGTATTCGCCCTACGTCACCCCGACATCGTCATCCGCGCTCTGAATTCGGGAAAAGCGGTCGATGCGATGATTCGGCACGCTCGCGAGAGCGCCCGTGCCGGTTAAGCAGATTGGTGAAATAGGCGGACTAGAACGGCGGAACTCCAAGAAACATTCGCCCCAATAGCAACAGGAGGCTTGCCGTCACCAACGTCGCGAGTCCGGCGGAAACGCACCAACGGGCAATAACCGGCCCTCTCGACACCACAACGAATACGGGCACCGAAGCAAGTGACGTCAAAATGACCAATTGGCGAAGTACAGTCGGAACCCAGGGCCAGCGGAAGGCCCAGGACTTGAACTCCGGGTACCGCAGTACCTCCTGAGCCAGCGCCCTGCCCGACCCGAGTCGACCGATCGCCTCGGACGACGCCTCTTCCGCCGTACATCCGGCCTCCAGCGCTTCGGCTTCCAGGTCCTCGTAGTGATCGTAGAGTTCGGCCAATGTCCGGGTAACCAACGCAGACGACACCCCACCGCGTATGAGTTCGCGCCGCAGTGCCTTCAACTCCGCCAAGTGGGGCGAGCGTTGAGATTCAGGCATGCATGGCCTCGCCCAGCGCGGAATCGACCCCGGTGGTGATTCTGCCCCATTCCCGGCTGAGCATCTCCAACCGCTTTCGCCCCTGGGGCGTGACCGCGTAGTAGACGCGGGTTCGACCGTTCACGGGCTTGCGCTTGGCGCTCAGGGCCCCGGCCTTTTCCAGCCCGTGCAAGACCGGGTAAATGACGCCTTCGCCCAACGCGATCGCTTCGCCGGTCACCACACGCACGGATTTCACCAGTTCGTAGCCGTACATTTCACGTTGGGAAAGCAGGCGCAGCACGAGCAATTCGGGGACGCCCGTCATGAAGGGAGGATTGGTCTGACCCATAGCACCGAGCACGTTGCGAAAGATGCCGCCAATATACCTAACTATTCAAGGTATGTACACGCTGGGCGGCTGCGTCAACGGCTCCACGCAACGAGGGTCTTCGTTGGAAGACTTGTTGACCGACTCACCGGGTGCAGTGTCATCGCCTCCGCCGGGTACGGGTCGAGCACCACCTCACCGGATTTCGGAATAGGCGATATAATCGGGCATCGCTAAACATGACATGACGGGGTCAAGCATATGAAACCGCTCGGCGCGCGACTCCGCGCACTCGTTTTGCCGGTGTTGGCATTGGGCGGATGCTCGGACCGGGAACCCCTGGAGGAAGGCGAGGAAATGCCCATTTCGTCGGCTCAAGCCATCCACGAGGCGGTGATGACCATCGACAGTCACGATGACATCCCGTTCGACTTCGCCACCGAAGCCGTTGACCCGCTCAACGCGGCCCGTCAAGTCAACCTGCGGAAAATGCGGGCCGGTGGGCTCGACATGGGATTCTTCATCGTCTACGTCGGTCAGACGCAGCGCACGCCCGAGAATTATGCCAGGGCACAAGCCGATGCGATGACAAAATTCGATGCCATTCACCGAATGACCGAGGAGATGTACCCGGACCTGATCGAACTGGCCTACTCCGCCGATGGCGCGGAGCGCATCCACGCCTCCGGAAAGCTGGTGGCCGCCATCGGCATCGAGAACGGTTATGTCATCGGCAGGGATCTCTCCACCCTGGAACGCTACCACCAACTTGGCGCTCGTTACGTGACGCTCGCCCACAATGGTCACAACGACCTTGCGGATTCCGCGCAGGCGCGACCGGATCTGGGGGATGCACCCGCGGAGCACAACGGCATCAGCGCGTTCGGGGAGCAGGCCATCGCCGAGATGAACCGGATAGGGATCATGGTGGATATTTCCCATATCTCCAAGGCCGCGGCCATGGACGCGATCCGCCTGTCGCGGGCACCGATCATCGCCTCCCATTCCAATGCACTCGGGGTTGCCGACCATCCCCGTAACCTCGACGACGAAACGCTGCTGGCGCTTCGCGACAATGGCGGTGCGATGCAGGCCACGGCGCTTGCCGCTTTCGTCAAACCGCTGACGCCGGCGCTTCGGGACGCCGCGGGTGCAATCCTGGCGGAGTATGGCGCCCAGAGTTTCCGGGATTGGTTCACGCTCACCGTTGAGCAGCAGGGGGAGGTCAAGACGCGGCTACGGGAGATCGGCTATGCCGACGTCGGCGACTTCATCGACCATGTGGATTACGCCGTCAGCCTGATCGGAATCGATCACGTCGGACTGAGTTCCGATTTCGACGGCGGCGGCGGCGTCCTCGACTGGTTCGACGCCGGCGAAACGGCCAACGTGACACTGGAATTGGTGCGCCGGGGCTATAGCCAGGAGGACATCGCAAAACTATGGGGCGGCAACCTTCTACGCGTCTGGCGAGAGGTGGAGCGGGTTGCGGCGGAAACGGCTTTGTAAAGCACGGCGCTGGTGCATCTCGCGCAAGCTGTGGGTTGTAGTCGTACATCAATACAATTCGGGGGATGATTAAAAATGAGCACACGGCCAATCCATTTCAGGCCTTCGTTCGCGATAAGTATCTTGCTGGTGCTCGACCTGGCAGGCGGCTATGAGTCCTCGCGCGGACCCACGGAGTTGATTCACTGGGATTCCGAGAAAGCCTACAACGGTTACACGATCATGAGCCCGGGTCGTGTCGACGGCGTCTATCTGGTGGATATGGCCGGGGAGGTCGTCAAGTATTGGCCGGAACTCACCGGCGCGTACTTCATGGAGGACGGCACGCTCGTGGGCAGTAAACGGGGCGTGGACTTCGTCGAAGTGGACTGGGACGGGAACGTCCTGTGGGAGCATACCGAGACACGGGAGGGCTACCGCCCGCACCACGACGACATGAGGATCTTCAACGCCGCGCTGGGCGAGTACACGCGGCTGTATATCGCCAACGTGGCCATGACCCATGACGAGGCGATCGCGCTTGGCGCCGACCCGAGCCGCGCGGAGCGTTATGACGATGTGGAGATGGACGCCGTCGTGGAAGTCGACCGCGACGGCAACGTCATCTGGGAGTGGCGCTTCAGCGACCACCTGATCCAGGACCTGTCTCCGTCACGGAAGAACCATGTCGGCGACGGCAAGACCATCGCGGACTACCCGGGGCGGCTGGACATCAATTGGGGCACACCCTCCACCGATTACATGCACAGCAACGGCATCGATTACAACCCGGAACTCGGTCACCTCGCCATCAGCTCCAACCGATTCTTCGAGATCTACATCGTCGACCATGACGGCACGTTCGTGGCGGGCGATCCCGAGGAGAGTCTGCGGCTCGCGGCCAGCGAGGCGGGAGATTTTCTGTATCGTTTCGGCAATCCCGCCAATTACGGGCAGGGCGAGTACCCTTACTACTCGGACAAGGAATGGTTCATCCTGCCGTACTCGGGTCACCGCCAGATCGGCGGGAATCACGATATCCAGTGGATCGAGGAAGGGCTGCCCGGTGCGGGGAACCTGCTGCTCTTCAATAACGGCATGTCGGTACCGCGGGCGCAGCGCGATCGCGATGCGCAGTCGGAGGTGCTGGAGATCAACCCGTATCTGAACGGCGACGGAGTCGATACCGGTCGCTATGTGAATCCACCCGAGGCCGGCTACACCTACATCCCGGAGACGGATGCGACGGGGCGGCAACCGCCCGTGACCAGGTGGGTTTCCAGGCAGGTTGTCGGAGCGTATCGCCCTCTGGACGGTTTCGTCAGTTATCACGGTTCGGCCGTGCAGAGGCTGCCCAACGGCAACACGCTGATCAGTCTGGCAAGAACGGGGCGTCTGGTGGAGGTGACACCCGACGCTGAAGTCGTATGGGAATACGTCAATCCGGTCACCCCCGAGGATGGAATCGTCACGACGGTGATCACCTCCAGGCATACGAACATCATGGGGGGATGGTCACCCTATCGCTATGCGCCCGATCACCCCGGGCTTGCCGGCAAGGATCTCACTCCGAAGGGGCCCATCACGGAGTTTCACGAGTAGTGCGTATGCAGTGGCTGCAACCACGCATCGGGAGTCAAACCAAATGAAAACCAAACTTGCAAATTGCTCGGTCGGCATCGTTTGCGGACTGCTCGCCGTCATGGCCGGCACCGTAACCGCCTACGAGGCCTCGCGCGGGCCCACCGAGTTGATCTACTGGGACCCTCAAAAGGCGTTTCCCGGCTATTTCTTCGTAAGAACCCGCCGGTCTGGAGCCAATGGCGTGTATCTGCTCGATTTGGCGGGGCAGGTCGTGCACTACTGGCCGGGCTTCACCGACGCGTATTTGCTCGAGGACGGCACCATGTTCGGTGCCCGGGGGGCCTCGACGTTCGCCCAGGTGGACTGGGAGGGCAAGGTGTTGTGGGAACACACCGAGACCCGCGAGACCTATCACCCGCACCACGATTTTCTCAGGATCCATAACGCCGAACTCGATGACTTCACGGTCCTGTACGTGGCCAATGTCGACCTGACTCACGACGAGGTCATCGCCTTGGGGGCCGACCCTGACGCCATCGAGCGCTACGAAGGCACGCAAATGGACGCCATCGTGGAGGTGGACCGCAATGGTGAGGTGGTGTGGGAGTACCACTTCACGGATCACGTGGTTCAGGATCGCTCCCCCGGCCACGCCAACTACGTGGGTGAGGGGCAAGGCATCGCGGATTACCCGGGCCGGCTCGATATCAACTTCGGCGTGGTTTCCCGAGACTACCTGCATGTGAACGGTATCGACTACAACCCGGAGAACGGGCACCTGGCCATCAGCTCCAACCGATCGCACGAGATCTACATCGTCGATCACGATGGCACCTTCAAGGCCGGAGATCCCGAGGAGAGCATGCGGCTTGCCGCCAGCGAGGCGGGCGATTTTCTGTATCGTTTCGGCAATCCCGCCAACTACGGTCAGGGCGTATACCCGCACTATGCAAAGAAGGATTGGTCGCTCCAGGAATTTTCCGGGCACAAGCAGATGGGCGGCAATCACGATATCCAGTGGATCGAGGACGGGCTCCCGGGCGCCGGAAATCTATTGCTGTTCAACAACGGCCTGTCGGTACCCCGCGGACAGGGGGATTCAGACCCTCAAAGTGAACTCCTGCAGATCAATCCGTATCTGGATGCCGAAGGCGTCGATCGGGGCCGCTACGTGAATCCACCGGACGCCGGATATTCGCAAGCGATGCCGGGGAGTGAAGCAGCACCGGGCGCGCGGGCGACGCGGCAGTTCTCGAAGCAGATCGTCTGGATGTACCACACCACGGACGGATTCAACAGCCACCATGGATCGTCAGTACAACGGCTGCCCAACGGCAACACCATGGCTCAGTTGTCCCGGGTGGGCCGTCTTCTCGAAATTACGCCGGACGGGGAAGTGGTTTGGGAGTATGTCAACCCGGTCACCGATGCGGGCATTGTAAAAACCCTGATCACCTCGGAGCACGAAAACACGTTCGGCGGCTGGTCTCCGCTTCGCTATGGCGTCGATTTCCCGGGACTCGCCGGCAAGGATCTGTCGCCGAAGGGACCGCTCACCTCGTTTCACGGCGACGGAAACCCGCTCGAGGGCGGTGAACTGGAGTTGGCCGAGGAAGAAGAGGACTACTGATCGGGGCTTGGATCGCTCACCAATTTTGCCGCGGCGGGAAATTGGTGAGTGATGCGGGGACAAAATGCGCCCGGAACAGCAGGCCCTGGTCAGGAGGTAGGGACGACCCTGTTGGGTGGTATCACCTGCATCTGGTCGGCACGGGTCACGGGCGGTCTTGGGGGTCGTGCAAACAGTACGATTTCCCGTGTGCAGGCACGCCAAATGATTCCATTGAGTAAAATTACTCAAAACGATAACATACGTTCATGGAGGCGTTTTCACGGGCGCAGAAGGAAATTCTCCTTGAACGTATGGGCGAGGAGCCTCGCTGGCTGATCGTCGTTACAGGACCGCGGCAAATCGGAAAGACGACACTGGTCCAACAATCACTTGCAGAGATCGGATGTCCGAGCCGTTATGTTTCGGTCGATGAGCCGGACGGCGGTTTGATAGGCACGGGGAGCGCCATTCCCGGTGCCGGGGAAGATGAGACTTCCGCCCGCGTGGGAGGCAGCAAGGACGAACGCTGGCTGATCGATGAATGGGTGCAGGCGCGAGCAACGCTCGAAGCCGGCGAGCCGCGCCTGGTTCTGGCAATCGACGAGATCCAGAAAATCCCAAATTGGTCGGAAACCGTGAAGGGCCTGTGGGATGCCGACAGGCGCAGCGGGCGGCGGTTGCATGTGGTCTTGTTGGGGTCCGCGCCGTTGCTCGTGCAAAGGGGCATGAGCGAAAGCCTGGCCGGCCGGTACGAGACGATACCCCTGTCGCATTGGACGTTCCCGGAAATGGCGCGTGCCTTCGGTGTGGATCTGCCGGGCTACGTGTATTTTGGGGGGTATCCGGGTGCTGCATCGCTCGTTCGAGACGAGGAGCGTTGGCGCGCCTATGTCCTGGGCTCACTCGTGGAGCCGAATATCGAACGGGATATTCTGGCCATGGAGCGGGTGGACAAACCGGCGCTGCTCAAGCAGTTGTTCGAGTTGGCCGCAGTCTACTCCGGGCAAATCCTGTCCTATACCAAGATGCTTGGGCAACTCCAAGACGCCGGCAACACCACCACGCTGGCGCGGTATTTGAACCTCCTTTCGAACACCGGGCTGGTTGCCGGTCTTCCGAAGTACGCTGGGAGCGCCCTTCGCCGAAGGGCGTCCAGCCCCAAGTTGATCGTTCTCAATACGGCACTCATGTCGGCGTTGTCCGGGTACACGTTCGAGGAAGCAAAGGCGGATCGCAGCTATTGGGGACGCTTGGTGGAAAGCGCCGTCGGTGCGCATCTGTTCAACACCTCGATGCCGGACATTCGGCTGCACTACTGGAGGGATCAATCAATAGAAGTGGATTACGTGCTGCAGCGCGGCCGGCGGCTCGTGAGCGTCGAGGTCAAGAGCGGTCGGCGAAGGCCGAGCCTGAAGGGACTGGCGGCTTTTGAGGAACGCTTTGATGTAGCACGTGCGGTGATTGTCGGAGAAGAGGGTGTGCCATTGGAAGAGTTTCTGTCGATTCCGGCCGAGGAATGGTTCGAAACGCCGTGAACGATTTCGTTCAACGCACATGTACTGAGATTGGGCGCGGTGAACCGGCCGCCCCGAAGGAACGCAGGCCCGTGCCCTTCGAGTTGTTTAGCGAAGCAGACGCGTATGTGCTGCTTGGGGCGCCCGGGTCGGGAAAGACGGTCGAATTTCAGCGTCAGGCTGCTGCATCGAAGGGGCACTACGTCACGGCACGGGATTTCGTTACGTTTGACGATGATCCCGGGTGGCATGGCGTGACGCTGTTTATCGACGGGCTGGACGAAAAGCGGGCGGGATGCACCGATGGTCGGACGTCCCTGAATGCTATCCGCGCGAAACTCGCGCGGCTCGGATGCCCCAGGTTTCGTCTGTCCTGCCGGGAGGCGGACTGGTTTGGGTCCAACGACCGCCACCACTTGAAGGCTGTATCGCCCGATCGCAATGTTCGCGTCGTCCACCTCGATCCGCTTTCGGAGGAGGACGCTGCAGACATCTTGCAGGGGATATTCGGGATCGACGATCCGGGCGCGTTTATCGGATCGGCCCGGGAACGGGGCGTCGGCGAATTGCTGTTCAATCCCCAGAGCCTTGGGATGCTGGCGAGAGCGGTCGCGGACGGGAATTGGCCGTCTACTCGGACGGAGACATTCGAAATGGCCTGCCGGACCCTGCTGAGGGAGCGTAACCAGGAGCACCGCATGGCCGTACCGCAGGTGGCCGATACCGCCGGGCTGATGCGAGCGGCCGGAAAGCTCTTCGCGGTTCAGTTGTTGACGGGTGCGGCGGGATACGAACGGTTGCATGGCGAGGGCACGCGGGACTATCCCGCGTTGGAAGACGTGCCGGACGGGAACCAGGACATGCTCCGTCTTGCGCTGCACACCCAGTTGTTCACGATGCCTGACGGAGACCGCGCCCTGCCTTTTCATCGTCAAATCGCCGAGTTTGTTGCGGGCCGATACCTGGCGGATCTGATTGCCGACGGGCTGCCACTGGGCCGGGTCTTGGCTCTTATGACCGGTCACGACGGGGCCGTGGTCACGGACTTGCGCGGGCTTTGCGCGTGGCTTGCGGCGCAGAGCAAGCCTGGCCGGGCGGACATCATCGCCAGGGATCCGCTCGGAACCGTTCTATACGGCGACGTTCAAGCGTTCTTCAGCGACGAGAAACGCCAGATCCTCGGCCACCTGGAGCAAAGCGCGAAGGACAATCCGTGGTTCGTGCGAGACATTCGGATGGATTCGCGGCTCGGAGACCTGGTCTGTCAGGGCATGGCGGACGTATTTCTGGACCGCACTACGGATTCCAGACGCGATGACAGGCGGCAATCCTTTGTGCTCTTGCTGGTCGAGATGCTTACGCATGGGAAACCACTTGAAGGCGTTGCGCCTCGCCTGCTCGAGATCGTCCGCGACGAGACATGGTGGCCGAGAATCAGGTACGGGTCCATCGAGGCGTTTTTGCGGCAGCGGGGCGAGCGAGCGCGGGCGTTGGCTGACCTGAAGGAACTCACGCAGGATGTGCACGCGGGAGCGGTTGCAGATCCGGATGACGACCTGCTGGGTTCGCTGATGGACATACTCTACCCGGAAGCGTTGTCGGAATCGGAAGTGCTCGACTACCTGAGAGCGCCGAAGCGGCCCGATCAAATCCTGTCGTACGAATATTTCTGGACACGCCAACTTGCGAAGCGGTCGAGTTGCGACCAAATGGCCCAAATACTCGATCATCTGGTGGAAATGCGTGACTGGCTGTACGCGGAAGTTCGGGACCACGGGCAACGGGCGAATACATTGCGGCGGGTGCCGTCCAATCTTTTGGAGCGATACCTGTCGACTTGCCAGGACGAGCCTGATCCGCGCAGGTTGTTTGACTGGTTGGGCGTGGCTGGATGGGTCGGCGATTGGAACTACGATATCAGGCTGGGTTCTCATGCGAGGCACCGTATCCGTAACTGGATAGGCGAGCGCCCGGAACTGTTGAAGACGCTGATGAAGTTGGGGCTTCAGCATTGCATCGACTCAATGCAGAGTTCCAACCAATACACATTCAACCAATTGATCTGGATGGAACGGGAACGCAGGCTATTTGACGCACCGCTACCACTCGATTTTGCGTCCTGGTGTCTCGATCGGGCGGTTGCTACGGACAACCACACGGCAGCGGCCTGGCTCATGCACCGGGTTGCAGAGACCATACACCGTTCCAACGGCAAGGAAGTCTCTGGAAAGGTGGTCGATGCGCGGATTACCGGCAACGCCGTGTTGCAGCGTGCATTGGATGAGCGGTTGGACGCGCTGAAGGCCAACGAGGCGGCGATACAAAAATCGCGAGAGAAACCTGCACAGCGGCTCAACGAGCGTCAGACGGAATGGCAGGCACTCGTGAGGGGATGCCAGATCGAATTGCGCGAGAACCGGGCGAGCCTGCAGTTGCTCCACCAGTTGGGCAAGGCGTATCTGGGCGGATACGGCGATGTCGTCGAACCCACACCGCGGGAGCGATTGAGCAATCTGCTGGGAGGCGACGAGGAGTTGGTCGAGACGGCACTGGCGGGACTCCGTAGTGCCGTATCCCGTGAAGATCTTCCGTCCGATGAAGAAGTGATACGCCTGAGTGTTCAGCAGCGCATGCACTATCTGTCGTACCCGTTCCTGGCGGGACTCGATGAAATCTTTGGTGGACAGACAGCCAGGGACGTCTCTCTGGATAGAGATCAGGCGCGACTGGCACTGACGATGCACTACAACGTCTCCGTTTGGCCTCGTTCATCGGAAGAGGCGGACGGGAAACCGAGATGGTTACCGGCATTGCTGAACGAGCGCCCGGAACTGGTCGCGGACGTTTTGGTAGGAACCGCGAGGTCAAGGCTGCGCAAGAGGGGCGATTTGTCGGGACATTTCTACGACCTGGCGCATTCCGCGGATCACAAAACCGTGGCCCGTCTTGCGGCATTGCCTATATTGAGTTCATTTCCGGTGCGATGCACCGAACAGCAGCTTTCGACTCTAAGGAACGTGCTTCTCGCCGCGTGCCTCTACTGCGAACGCGAACCGCTCGTCGAGTTGATCGAAAGGAAACTGGCCTTCCGGAGCATGAACGTGGCGCCGCGGGTCTACTGGCTGGCCGCCGGACTGATCGTTCGCTCGGCGCTGTTTCTGGCGAGACTGGAATCGTATGTTGCCGGGAACGAGCGGCGCGTCTGGCGGCTGAGTCAATTTTTCGCCAGCAGATTCGATACTCCGAGTGTGCTGATTCAGCAACTGGATGTTGCGGTATTGTCGCTGTTGATTCGAGTGATGGGGGCTATGCACAGACCGTATTCGCTTGATTCGGATTCCGACGAGGGCGCCATGGTCACGCCGGGCATGGAGGCGGCGGACCGCGTGCATGGATTGATCAATCAACTCGCGAGCGACCCATCAGGCGAGGCATCGAAACGCCTCGAAAGATTGTCCGTGGATAACGGACTCGTCGCTTGGCGTGCCCAACTCATCGACGCAAAAAGCCGCCAGAACGCCATTCGGCGAGACGCCAGCTTCAAGTACGCAAGCGTTGGACAAGTCGTAGACGTGCTGAATGAAGGGCAACCGGCAAATGTCGCCGACCTCGCGGCACTCCTGCAAAACGTTCTTAAGGAGTTAGCGACTGAAATTCGCCATGGCAACACGTCCGATTGGCGGCAATATTGGAACGAAGACAGCAACAAACGTCCCAAGAATCCGAAACACGAGGACTTGTGCCGCGATGCTCTTTTGTCGGATCTGCGCAGCCGAGTCGAAGTACTTGGAGTCGATGCGCAACCGGAAGGGACGTACGCCGATGACAAAAGGTCGGACATTCGTGCCAGCTTCAGTGGGTTCAATGTACCAGTTGAAATCAAGAAAAGTTGTCATCGTGATGTCTGGAGCGCCATCAGATGTCAGTTGATTGCCAAGTACACCCGTGATCCGGGCGCAGACGGCCATGGAATCTACGTCGTATTCTGGTTTGGGGACACGGAACATTGCCGGCCGACACCGGGCATCGGCGGGATACCAAGCAGCGCAGGAGACGTTGAGCAACGTCTATTGGACGGACTTTCTGCGGAGGAGCGGAGAAGAATTGGCATTTGTTTGATCGATGTCGCGAAATCTTACGGCTCTCGCTTGCCAAACGCGCACAAAAATTGATGAGTTGAGATGGCGTACTGACGCTATCGACGAATTCGCTGTGTCGGAATTTGGGTAGAAACGATTTTGGACTCAAGAATTTTCATCCTCGCTCCTGGGCCCTAGCGTGTCGGACTGGGCGATCCGTGCGGCATTGGCACCAAGAATGAAATTTTCGGTCTGACCCATTTGTGCCAATTCATCGCGCTTGAGGTACGCGAGCACACGAACGCCGCGAAAGCTTCTCTTGATCAACTTGATCAGTTCGGGTGTCAATTGGGAGTTGAAAAAACCTCTTACCTGAGCGCCGCGCCGATTTCGTCATGCCACATTCGCGCCCCTACGATGTTGGTGTCGCTGTACCAGTACGCAATACCGTGCCGGCGCAGTATGTCACCGAGCCTTGCGACAAAGGTACGGTCCTGGCTTGAATGCGAAAGAAAGACTTCGTTCGGCATGGGCGAGGAAAGAAGGCGCGGTGTGTTGTCAGGCGGGGCTACGAATCGCGTTCGCTATGCGTTCGATTTGGTCGTCTGCACGTCCCCGATTATCGAATTCAAACCAAGGCAAGTGCCGGATGATCCACGGGATTTCGTGCGTGGGAAGTCGCTGGCGGTCACCGATCACAACGGGAATCAGACGATTACTGTAACTCTTCGCTCCCAGCGCGTATTCCATCTCTCGCTTGACATGCGGAGAACTGATCGCGTCAGGCGTCAACAGCACGACCATCGCTTGGGACTCGTTCAGTTCACGGGCCACCTTTGCAGCCCAATTATCGCCCGGCATCAGATCAAGGTCGGGATTCCATACTTCCAACCCCTTCTCTCGGAGCGCTTCAGAGAAGCGCGTCGCCAAGGGCGCGTCCAGACTTGCCATCCACCTGCAAAGCCGATCGACGTCATGTTGGTGAGATATGCGGTCTAGAGATCGCCAAACTTGCCGCCACGCCGGGCCAGATCTTCCAGCAAGTCGGGGATTTCCCAGTACATCGGTCCGAATCGATCGCGGAACTCCCTCACGGCCGCGTACACCTTGTCTACGCCGATTTCGTCGGCGTAATGCATCGGGCCGCCCCGATGCCGCCCGAAACCGTATCCGTTGGCCCATACGACGTCGATATCGCCGGCACGGCTCGCAATCCCCTCTTCCAGAATCCTTGCGCCCTCCACCACCAGTGCGTAGATGCACCGCTCGACGATTTCTTGCGGGTCGATCTGCCGCTGTTCGATGCCGAGGGCCGACGCCTCGCGGCTGATCAGCGCCTGAACGTCAGGATCCGGGTGCGGTTTTCGCGACCCTGACTCATACACGTACATGCCCTTGCCGGTTTTCTGACCGAAACGCCCGGCTTTCACCAGTTCGTCCGCGATTCGGTAAAAGCGGGGATCGTCGGGCCGGTCGGCACGTTCCCGGCGCGTCAGGTAACCCACGTCCAGGCCGGCCAGATCGCCCACCGCGTGGGGACCCATGGCCATTCCCCAGTCCTGGAGTACGCGGTCGATGTACTCCGGCGCCGCACCCTCGAGCAACAGGAGTTGGCTCTCACGCCCGTACCCGTGGAGCATTCGATTGCCGACAAAACCGTAACAGTTGCCGACGACCACGCCCACCTTGCGCAAGCGCTTCGCCAGCGCCAGCGACGCGACGATGACCGCGTCCTCGGTCGCCGCGCCGCGGACGATTTCGAGAAGCCGCATGATGTGGGCCGGGCTGAAGAAATGCAGTCCGATGACCTTGCTGGGCCTGCCTGTGGCCGCCGCGATGCGGTCGACATCCAGCGTCGAGGTATTGGTGGCGAGAATGGCATCCGGCCGGCATACCCGATCCAGGCGCGCAAACACGTCCCGCTTGAGTTCCATTTTCTCGAATACCGCCTCGATCACCAGGTCCGCATCCGCCAGGGCGCCGTAATCTTGAGAGGTGGTCAGGCGACTCACGCCATCTTCAGCGGCCGCCCGGCTGACCCGGCCACGAGCGACACCACCCTCGTAGTAGCTCTCGATGGTCTTTCGCCCGCGAGCCAGGCCTGACTCGTCGTTGTCTAGCACCGTGACCCGGAATCCGGCCCCAAGGCAGCTACAGGCAATCCCGGCGCCCATCGTCCCGGCGCCGATGACGGCGATTTTCTCGATCCCCGGACCGGGATCGGCCACGCTGACGCCAGGAGGCGGTTTCACCGCCTGGCGTTCGGCGAAAAAGAGGTGGCGCAGCGAGCGTGACTGCGGCGACGCCATGCACTCGAAGAAGTGCGCCCGCTCCTGCTTGAGCGCCTGGTCGAATGGCACCGCCAGCGACGCCTCGACGCAACGCACAATCCGCTCCGGCGACATGAGACCGCGCGTCCTGCGCGCGATGCGACTTCGGTACTCGTTGAAGAACTCCTCGCTCACGGGTTCCACCGCGAGATCCCCGATGCGCCGGGGCGATTCCCCGCGCACGACCAATTCCCGCGCGTATTCGATGGCCCCGTCGAGCAATTCCCCGCTCTCGATGAGGCGGTCGACGATGCCGGCTTGCGCCGCGACCGCGGCATTCACTGGCTTGCCGGATATCATCATGTCCAGGGCACGTTCCGCACCCACAAGCCGTGGCAGCCGCTGCGTACCTCCGGCGCCTGGGATCAGCCCCAGGTTGACCTCGGGAAACCCGACGCGCGCGGTCGGCACGGCGACTCGATAATGACACCCCAGCGCAAGCTCCAGGCCGCCGCCGAGCGCCGTTCCATGGATTGCGGCCACAACCGGTTGCTCGAGCGCTTCAATGCGGGCAATGACCTCGGGAAGCCAAGGCGCCAGCGGAGGCTTGCCGAATTCGCGGATATCCGCCCCGGCAACAAAGGTGCGGCCCGCGCAATGCAGGACGACCGCCGCCGCGCCGCCCCGCTCGGCCTGCTCCATCGCATCGGCGACTCCCGCACGCACTGCCTGGGACAGCGCGTTCACCGGCGGGTTATCTATCGTGACGATAGCCAAGTTGTCTCTGAACTGAAGGCTGACGACGCTCATTGGTTCTCCTGGTTCGCTTGAAATACACCCGCCTTTCCCGCCCATCTGCCGCGGTGGGCGCACGCGCCACTGCGGCGCTTCCGCGCCTTCGCGATGCACATCGGTGAGATAAGCGGACTAACAGGATGTCATTACTGTGACATGATAAAAGTCATGAAGAATGAAATCGAGATTTCTGTTGAATGGGGTGACACAGATCAAGCCGCGATCGTGTTTTATCCCAATTTCTTCAAGTGGTTCGATATCGGCACGCGCCATCTTCTTGACGCAGCGGGCGTGCCGTATGAATCCCTTAAAACCGAGTTTGGGCTGATGGGACTGCCCCTGGTGGAAGCCAGTAGCCGGTTCCTGAGTCCGATTCGGTTCGGCGACACGATCACGCTTACCAGCTACGTTTCGTCCTGGCAACGAAAGACCGTTCAAA
This sequence comes from Candidatus Rariloculaceae bacterium, assembly GCA_965237785.1. Classification (GTDB taxonomy): domain Bacteria; phylum Pseudomonadota; class Gammaproteobacteria; order Steroidobacterales; family Rariloculaceae; genus UBA6522. The sequence continues at coordinate 695,871 of OZ250159.1, read as the reverse complement.
TCTCGCACCGGATCCGTGTCGACGGAAAATGCTGCGCCAAAGGTCGAGAAACCCGTGTCGTTGCGACAGGAACGGACGGACAAATACACGCGGTCACGCCGCCGGATCGGCTGCGCGAGGCCTTGCCGGTCCACCCCGACGCGGAATAACTCGACCTTCTACGTAGGTCCGCGGCGCTCAACGTCCCGATCATTGCCAACGGCTGATATACGAAGGCGTGTTATACAACAGCACCCTTTTGACAACGTGGATACTAACGGGAGAACGCGGTCTCGAGGATGACGGAGGAATTGGTTCGTTCGATCCCCGGCAGATCCGCGATCCGGTCAAGGAGCGCGTTCAACTCGGTGGTCGACGAAGAGGCGACGACGGCAATCAGGTCGTAGTCGCCGCTAATGGTGTAAAGGGCGCCTATCTCGGGAATGTTCCTGAGCGCGACGTAGACGTTAGCCGTCAGTTTCTGCGCCACCTTGATCTGGACATGAGCCGAGATCAGGTTCCGCTCGTAGTCGCTGCCGGATGTTACGGTGTAACCGGCGATGATCTTCCTCTGTTCGAGTCGCCTCATCCGACTTTGCACGGTGGAACGCGAAACGCCGAGTTCTCTCGCCAGCCTGGCGGTGGGCGTGCGCGCGTTGACACGCAGCAGCGCCAGCAATCGGTTGTCCAGATCGTCCATATTTCGAGCCTGAGACTGCCTGCCGTCATGAGTGACGCATCCTGGCGGCAGCCTCCTTGAAAAGCATACATGCCGGAACGCGCATGGGGAAAAGGCATATGGGCACGCCGATTACCCAATTTGACCAATGGAATGGTCAGAATGCGTCGTTTGTGCCGTGTAGACAGCAAAGTGTCCGTTTATTTCGGCTCCACCCGCGCCGATACTGATGAAAGGCTTGGCGGGGTGTCTCATGCGGGAGATCGCATTGATCGGCAGCGGAAGGATCGGTGAAGCGATCCGCGCCTTGTTGCAGGAGTCGGGGGAATACTCCGTGACATTGATCGACATTTCGCGGCAGGCCCTGGACCGTGTTCCCGACCTCCCGGGCCTGACCAAGCGCAGGCTGGATGTAACGGATACGGACGCCCTGACCGCCGCGCTGGCGGGGCACTTTGCGGTCTTGCATGCGGGTCCCTACTACCTCACGGAGACCATCGCCAACGCCGCAAAGGCAGCGCAAGTGCACTACCTCGACCTCACCGAAGACGTCGCGAGTTCTCGACGAGTGCAGTCGCTGGCGGTCGATGCCGGTTCGGCGTTCATCGCGCAATGCGGCCTGGCTCCGGGTTTTATCTCCATCGTGGCAAACGATATGGCGAGAACATTCGATGCGCTCGACACCGTGAGCTTGCGCGTCGGGGCGCTTCCGGAGTACCCGACGAATTCGCTCAGTTACAACCTGACGTGGAATACCGACGGGGTCATCAACGAATATTGCGAACCCTGTATTGCGATCGAAAACGGGATTGTGACGCAGGTTCCGGCGCTGGCGCGGCGTGAGGAATTCTCGCTCGACGGCATCGCATACGAATCCTTCAACACGTCCGGCGGCCTCGGAACACTGGCCGACACACTGGCTGGAAAAGTCAGGAATCTCAGCTACCAGACCATCCGCTACCCAGGTCACCGGAAGATCATGAAAACGCTCCTGCAGGATCTTCGCCTCGCGGAACGGCGCGATCTTCTGAGGAGCGTACTGGAATACGCCGTGCCCGAGACGGCCCAGGACGTGGTCGTCATCCTGGTGACGATCAGCGGCACGAAAGCGGACCGACTCGTTCAGGAGACCTATGCCAACAAGGTTTATGGCCGGCGGATCGTTGGACACGACTTCAGTGCGATACAGATCACTACCGCGGCAAGTATCTGCACCATGCTGGACCTGTTGCAGCAGGCCAAGCTGCCCCAGGCCGGCTATGTTCGGCAGGAACAGGCTTCTCTGGACGATTTTCTCTCGAACCGCTTCGGCCGATATTTCGTTCAGGAAGCGAGTGGAGCAACAGCCCACGCCGGGGCGGCGCATTGAACGGCCCCACTAGCCTGGGGGGCGTGCTGGACGCCCTTGGTGTACCGGCCGACATCCTGTCCGCGGAGGGCATCGACGTCTGTAGCCCCATGGACGGAAAGGCGCTTGGAAGCGTCCAGGCCGTTACCCCGGCCGGCGTGTCGAAGGCGATCGAACGCGCCGAAAAGGCCTTCGAATTCTGGCGTACGGTTCCCGCACCCCGCAGGGGCGAGTTGATTCGGTTGTTCGCCGAGCAACTACGCTCGCACAAGGCCGCGCTGGGCGCGCTGATCACCATCGAGAACGGGAAAATTCTCCAGGAAGGCCTGGGCGAAGTGCAGGAGATGATCGACATCTGCGACTTTGCCGTCGGCCTCTCCCGACAACTCTACGGACTGACCATGCCGTCGGAGCGGCCGGGTCACAAGATGGCCGAGTACTGGCATCCAATGGGCGTGGTGGGCGTCGTTTCGGCCTTCAACTTTCCGGTCGCCGTGTGGTCCTGGAACGCGGCCCTGGCGGTGGTCTGCGGCAATAGCGTGATTTGGAAGCCTTCGGAGAAGACCCCGATCACGGCCATCGCATGCAATGCGCTTTTCGAGCGCGCCGCGAGGGAGTTTCGGGCTGCACCCGATGGGCTGTCGCAAGTCATCGTCGGCGGTTCGGGGGCCGGCAGGCTCCTGGTCGCCGACAGCCGCGTCCCGATCGTCAGCGCCACCGGCAGCACGCGTATGGGGCGTGCCGTGGCGCCGGTTGTCGCCAAACGCTTCGCGCGCTGTATCCTGGAACTGGGCGGCAACAACGGCATGATCGTGACACCGTCGGCGGATCCCGAGTTGGCGGTTCGCGCGATCCTGTTTTCGGCGGTGGGAACGGCCGGCCAGCGCTGTACGACATTGAGGCGCGCCATCGTGCACGAAAGTGTCTACGACGCGCTGGTGGAAGCGCTGAGTCTTGCTTACCGCCAGATCCGTATCGGCAACCCGTTCTCGAGCGATACGTTGATGGGCCCACTCATCGACCGGCAGGCCTTCGAGGGTATGCAGCAGGCCCTGACCGTTGCCAAGGAAGCCGGTTTTCGCGTACATGGCGGCGAGCGGGTCATCGTTCCGGGGTTGGAAGGGGGCTACTACGTGAAGCCGGCCGTCGTCGAAGCGGATTTTCAACACGAGATCGTCCGCACTGAGACCTTCGCGCCGATTCTCTATGTCATGCCGTACCGAACGCTGGGCGATGCGATCGCCATGCACAATGACGTACCGCAGGGTCTGTCTTCATGCATTTTCACGAACGACCTCGTCGAAGCGGAAACATTTCTGTCCGCGGTTGGCAGCGATTGCGGCATCGCGAACGTGAACATCGGTCCCAGCGGTGCGGAGATTGGCGGCGCTTTCGGCGGAGAGAAGGAAACCGGTGGCGGCCGCGAATCGGGTTCCGACGCCTGGAAGGGATATATGCGCCGTAGCACCGCGACCGTCAACTACTCAGGCGAACTGCCCCTGGCCCAGGGCATCGAATTCGATTCAGGCGCTTAGCCTGTATATCTCGCCACCCTTCTACTGCGGACGCGGATCCGCTCGCAGTGACGGCGCGCAGGGAGGGAGGGACGCCGATACGGCCCCGAGATAAACCGCGGCGTGGGTGACGACGTTCCGGGTGTTCGTCCATATCGCCGCCGCGAGCACCGCTTCGAGACCACACCGGGCGAGGGGGCGCATATCGAGGAACTGTACGGCATTGGAGTGTCCGCGGCGCTGGTCTCGGCCGTCACCGACGCGGTGCTCGAGGACATGGTAGCGTGGCAGAACCGACCGCTTGAGCCGGTGTTCGCGATCATGTACTTCGATGCGCTGCGGGTGAAGATCCGCGACGAGGGCCTGGTGCGTAACATGGCGGTGTACCTAGCGACCGGGATCACCTGCGACGGCGACAAGGAGGCGCTGGGGCTGTGGATCGAGCAAACCGAGGGGGCGAAGTTCTGGCTACGGGTGATGAACGAGCTCAAGGCCCGCGGCACGCAGGATCTACTGATTGCGGTGGTCAACGGGCTGAAGGGTTTTCCCGAAGCGATCACAGCAGTGTTTCCTGCCTGTGTGGTTCAAACCTGCATTGTCGGTCTATTGAAAAACCCGTTTTCGGTCAGCGGCCCCAGACACGGCGGAGCAAGCGACAATCCAGTGCAAGCCGTATGAGATACGCCGTCGTTATGACAAGCTGCTTCAAACTTTTAGCCGCAGCGGTCAGATACACCTGTATCGCGATATTTCTCCGACCACGGCGCACTGCTCGGCGCAATCCGTTGTGCAGCTTGGCTTCGGCGTGCCACCGATGGGGGCGATAGTGCCGGTGAGCTTTCTTGCCGTGGCGGCCACGGCGATCTGCATGCCGCTGCGTGCCCTAATCCGACGGAAGAACACCCGCAGCGGTCCCGGGTTCGGTCGATCTGCCTGCGCTCCGGGTCAGTGCCCGCGAATTGGCCCTGATCGAGAGCGGCCGTGTGGTCCCCGCCACGGCATTCGTGGAAGAACGCGCCTTGGCTCGAGACCCTTGGTACGAGGTTCTGGGGGTGTAGCCGACTATAGATATCGCGCCACGGCGCCGCGTTCAGCGTTCGCCTGGGCGCTGTAATGGGCGACCATGGCGGGGGATCTCCAGTTTCCGGCCAGCATCACCGCCTGCATCGGGGCGCCGCGGGCAGTCAATTCCGCCGCCAGACCCACTCGCCCGGAGTGCCCGGTGATACGTCCTTTAATACCGGCGGCCTTGGAGGCGGCGGCCAGCCGGCGCGCGATGCTGGCACCGCTCAGCCCCCCGAACACCTTCCGCTCGGGGTGTTCGGTACCCTTGCGCTCGACGCGAAGACGCCAGACCGCCGCCGCGCACTCGTCCTTGATGTAGCGCACATCTGTGCCGCTGCCGTCCTGGTCGGTCTTCGACCGGCGCACGTGCAGGAGCACGCCTTGGTCGTCACGGGCTTGCGTGACATCGCGCCATGTGAGCGTTGCGGCCTCCGACCGTCGCAACCCACCTTGGAACAGCACCGCGACGATCGCGCAATCCTGGTGTCCGCGCCGGATGGCGCGCGCTTCGGTCTCCCTTCGACCGCTCTTCGGATGCGTCCGGCGACGGCAGGCGGTGTCCAGAATGGCCTTGACATTGGCCATGGTCAGCCCCCGCGCCTGGCCCCAGCCCCGACCGCGCCCCGAGCGCTTGAAACTCTTCAGCGCCGCGGTGGTGAGGTTCCCAGCCGGACTGGGTTGATCCTGGGATTTGGCGCGAAGGCGCGCCGCGGACACCGCCACGGCGGCGGAGGGGTAGGCGCGGTCGACGTTGGCCAAGTGGTGGACGTAGTTGGCCAACGCGGCATCGTCCAGCGCCCGCCCGTCGAGCCAAGCCTCAAGCCGGCGCAGGGCACCGGAATAGGCGCGTGCAGTACTGGGACTCATGGTGGCGAACTCACTTGATCGTTGGCGACCCACTTGCCGGGAAACGAGCGGGACGAAACTAGGCGATCGAACCTCCATGCATAAACTCAATGTTAATGCCATATAACATGTAATAAAATAGGCTGTCAAGCCGTTTATCGCGCCGCTCGGCACCCTGAATGGGCATCCAGGCTCGATGAACCGGCTGAAATTGGCCCTTCAGCGGCTTCGCAACCTGCTATTGGGTCCATTTCACTTCACTTTGTCCATCGCCGCAGGACGACTCTGGGCGAACTGTACGATATAGATACGACGCACTCGGGTTGCTTAGCGAGGTCGTCGATCTGGCCGGTGGCAGTTGGAGTATGGGCTATGACGACAAGGGCCGACTACGAGAGATTCGGGATCCCCGCGAGATTCTGAACATCGCCGCCATACACGACGCTGACGCGCGTGCGACTCGAGTGGACATCCAGCACGATTCGATGACGTTCGAATACGCCCATTCGAGCACGACGGTCAGGAACGCAATGCAGCAGGCAGCGGTCTTCTGGCACCACGCAACCGGGCTCACTACTGCCGTTCAAGATTTTGCGGGAATGCTCAATGAGCTATCGATAGACGATGACCTTCGCGTCAGGGGTCTGAGGCTGGATGGCGTAGATGTCGCAAGCATCGAGTACGAGGGCAGCCGGCTTACTTCGGTTCGACGGCTGGTCGATGGCGTGATGACAACCAGCAACGTTCTATATGACGCGAGGGGGCGAGTGGTGTCGATTACCGATGACGTCGGTTTCGTCGCCCGATACGCATACAACGCTAACGGCGACGTTGTGCTGGCCCCCGATTTGGATTGCTTGAGTCGCTACGGGCACGATCGGACAGGCTGCATAGACAGCGTTTCGATTGAGGATACGGACGAGGTGGGTCACGTTGCAGCGTTCTCGTGGTCAGACGGCAGATCGGTTCGAATACGCTATAACAGTAAGGATCGCGTTGAGGAGATGGAAATCCGTAAAGGAGACCGAATCTATCGCCACCAGTACGAATACGACGCGCGGGGACTGAGAACCAACGCTCGATACTTGCCGGGTGAGAATCCTCCAATCTCCATATCCATCGACTATGATGAAGTTGGCAACGCGATTCAGATGAACCGACCTACGCCAGATGGTGGAATGATTAACGACCAGTATGTAATCGGGGCACAAAACCAAATCCTTAGCGCCAGCGCTGGTCGAGTGCGGCCTGAAACGGCTTTCGAGTACGACGCCGCCGGTCGGTTGACACGATCCACGGCAGGCAATCGAGAGGCCGAGTTCGTGTACGACGAACTGGGTCGACTGGCGGAGGTATATCTTGACGATCGCCATATGATCACGTCGGATTACGACCCCATGGACCGGGACCCCGTGCTCGATGCTGATGACAGGACAGGCTTCACGCCGATTAATTTCCCCGTATCCTCCAGCACCTTTGGTAGCCAAGAATTCATCGCACACACTCGACCGATTGGCTCTCCGTTTGGCGCGGTCCGGTTTGTGCCCAGCATGGCTCGATTCGTGGTGCGCGAAACCGTAGTCCCAAGTCCCGATAGTGTGTTGTATTCCAGTTTGCAACATCGAATATTGATTTCGGAGGGAGGCATTGCGCCTACGCCGATTGCCGGTTTCGACAAGGCGTCGAACAGTCTGTTTATACCTCCCGAACTCTTTACCGCAAACTGCTTCATCTGTCTGGACTGGGTGACCGGTTTCAATCTTTCGAGAGTCGGTTCAAGAACGATCACTCCCGGTCAGCAGGTTACGTTTCAGGCCAATGGATCCGCATCCGAGTGTTGGATCATGTATTACTATGGCCAGACGGAAGAAGATATTAGCTTCCTCCCTGGGCGCTTTAATCACGATGTCAATTATGGCGACGGGAGCGCTCGAAGGTTGTTTGGGCCCCTCGGTTGGTATAACCACGAAGATCTTCGGTTCACGCATTCCTACTCTTCACCTGGCGTGTACACAGTTGTGGACGATATAGATTGCAGTTGTGGTGCGTCGATCTTTCTGGCGCAGGCGAGTGAGGAGATTGAGGTCTGCGAGACGAGCAAAGTCACCCCATACAGTCCCGACCCCGAACCCCTTGACATCGGGAATCTAACGCAAGCAACGCAGGACGCGCTGGCGTGTCTCTGGAGCGCGGTTTCCGGGGCCGGAGGCACGCTGAACGTCATATCGGGATACCGGTCTCAGTCGTACCAGGACCATTTGCGAGAGGTCTGGGACAAGTATCAGATCGTGAAGGACTGGCCGAGCGGTCAATGCTCGGAGGTTCGCGATAATGTAGATGACGAATGGCGTAGTCACCGCCTGGGGTATCAACCCGCAAAGGTTTCTCCCCATACGGCGGGCAACGCGTTCGATGCCAGTTGGACGATGCTCCCGCAGGACGTGAGTATCGATACACTCGCTGCTTCATGCAATTTGTCACGGCCTTTGAAAAGCGCCGATCCGTATCATTTCGTATATTCGAATTAGGAGGGCATTTAAATGAATATCCACGCTACGCTGTCATCGCTTTTGCTCGCATTGCTCTCCGCGCTCAACCCACATGCGCTGGCCGCCGCCTGCGTCGAAGACAGTTCCGAGGTGGTGGTTCGCGTCTATCGCTTCAGTGAAGGCCCGCCCGCGTACGCGTTCATGGTGATCAACAACGCGGACACTCCAATCCGTACCCTTAGTATTGGATGGGGCACGGAGCCGTTTCTGCCCATCACTGGCGACAACATCCCGACGAGCGTGGGTTCTCCAACGGGCTGGGAGGGAAACTATTTCTTCTCAGACGATCACCCCAGTGTGTACATGCAATATCTCTGGAGAGCCACGGATTCAGATAGGAGAATTCCGCCTGGGGCGTCTCTTTCCGGATTCTCGGTTCAGCTACCTTACCCAACCAGCACGGAACAGCGACCGTTTGTCGACCACGAAGGGCGTCCAGTCAGTCAGGCTGATTTGCGGGATGTTCCATTTGAAGTCCTCCTAACCGGTGGCATATGTCACACCGGCTTCATGTCGGTGGACTAAAGCGCCCACACGGGTGAAGCGCCTGATTGGCTCAAGCAATGCTCCCCGTTGGGTGGTGAGCGTGCCAGGGTGCATATTTCGCCGATTAGTCACTGATAGTAAAACTGTTTTCGAAATTGCTCTTGCACGCTGGGCTTTCGCAGAGTGCTGAGAGCCTGCGCCGTAGGACGATTCGCGACCGGGTGAATACCGTAAATTGGCGATGAATTCGCATGGGCGAACGGGGAATCGTACATTTGGACGCTGACGGTGTTCCGAGAGACGTGCAGGGATATCACATGAAAAGTTTGATCGAGACGTACGGTCCATGACAAAGCGCCATGTCATGGGAGTCTTGTGTGGCGGTGCTCTGATTGGGATCGTCCTTTGGCTCGTCTTGGTCGAACAGCAAGGAGTCGAATATACGGACTCAGCCTTGTATGAAGGTATTCGAACCAGCGACATAGCATCGATCGAGCGTTACTTGACGGCCGGGGGCGATCCGAATCGCTCGATTGAGGTCGGCAACGGCGAGTTCTGGCCAATGCTAAAGGTTGCTCTCTACGATCGGGAGGAGGACATCGCTATCGCGTTGCTACGCGCCGGCGGGGATTTCGATGCCAGCGGCGTACAGTTGTACCAAGTTACCAGAGGAGGCATGACACGAGTCCTCGAGCACCTTATCGACTTCGGGTTGGTGAGATTCGATATCGCGGTCGTCGGACTGGGCGGTGCGGCACTTAACGGCTACTACGATGTTGTAGAGGTTCTACTTCGACTCGCGAGTGATCGCGACTTGGGAGCGGCGTGGCAAATGCAGATGAATCGCGCCGCGGGCGCAGCGATGGCTGTGGGGTACGATGACATAGCCCGACTGCTTCTTGAATCGACCGCGGATCTGACTCACACGCTGCATGGTGCGACACGCTTCAGTTCACCCGGGATGATCCGATACTTGTTGAGCCGCGGGGTCGATCCCACTCAGGCATTGCCCGAGGACCCGATAGTGTTGGAGCGCACACCGATGGACTTTGCTCGAAGGCGATACGAGGACTTGCAGTTGATGTTGGCAGACGGCATTGAACCGGAGAATAGGGATGTCGTGCGGATAATCTACGAATTCATGCGCGCCGGTGTTGCCGCGGACGATTCGGATCTCCTGAGTATTGCGGAAGACGGGGTTGCCGAAATCGGGCGTATCCAGGAACCCGATATGAGGCTCGTCGCCGCGTCTCGCCTGGGGTATTACGACGTGGCACTCGGACTTGTCCAAAGTGACGGCAATCTCATCGGTGAACAGTCGTTGCGGCAAGCCTTGGTCATGGCCTTTCGCCACGATCACGATGACATCGCTCGAATGTTGCTTGCGTCTGGCGCGCCCGTGAGCGGCGGAGCGCTGCATGAGGCCGCCCGGGCGAGTTCGCCCGGAATGGTGAGATTTCTGCTGGCCAGTGAGGCGGACCCGTTGGAGCGAGTGGGTGGCCTGACCCCGGTGGAGGCCTGGAGAGACAATCCCACAACAAGTGATCCAGCGCCTGTTCTGCGCGAACTGATTCGGGGGGGTGCCGAGGTATGCTGGTTGGTTGAGTACGCGGATGATCTACCAAGTTATGCTGGCGTAGTACTTCGAAATTCGGCCACGCATTGTTGGTAACGGGAGCGTCAAGGAAACGGCCTGGTATTGGACTCCATGAACGTTGTTGACATCGGCGAGCTCCACGTACTCGATGACGTGGATTCCTACTGTACGGGGTCGCGCAGCTGCTCCACGGTCCAGTCGGCGGCATACCCCTCCGTCACGTCGGCGCCGAGGGCGTGGTTCACGAGCCGCTTGGTCTTCGAGCGCGGCAGCAGCAACCCCCTGTCGGCCACGGTCATGAAACTGTTCCGTAAGCCGTGGAACCAGAATTTCGTGCCGCCTGCCTTGGTGATCGCCGCCAGTTGCCGGGTGATGGGCAGCTCCAGTACTTTGCCCGTCTTGGTTTCGTCTAAGCGCAGAATCCGCTGCACGAAATCGATCCGTTCCCAACGTAGCGACATAACCTCGCCCAAGTTGGCGGTGTAGACTCCGATCCACAGGATGTCGCGGTACGCCTCGGGCACCCTCACCGCGTCTATCCCGGCGCACCAGCGCGGCAGCACCTCGCTGTAGCAAACTTTACAATGCGACATGTCCAACGCAGGCTAGCAGTTTTCGGACTTGGCCGCGAGGGAGTTTAAGGATGCACCCGATGGTCTCTCGCAAGTCATTATCGGCGGTTCGGAGGCCGGCAGGGGGCTGGTCGCCGACAGCCGCGTCCCGATCGTCAGCGCCACCGGCAGCACGCGGATGGGGCGTGCCGTGGCGCCGGTTGTCGCCGAACGCTTCGCGCGCTGTATCCTGGAACTGGGCGGCAACAACGGCATGATCGTGACACCGTCGGCGGATCCCGAGTTGGCGGTTCGCGCGATCCTGTTTTCGGCGGTGGGAACGGCCGGCCAGCGCTGTACGACATTGAGGCGCGCCATCGTGCACGAAAGTGTCTACGACGCGCTGGTGGAAGCGCTGAGTCTTGCTTACCGCCAGATCCGTATCGGCAACCCGTTCTCGAGCGATACGTTAATGGGCCCACTCATCGACCGGCAGGCCTTCCAGGGTATGCAGCAGGCCCTGACCGTTGCCAAGGAAGCCGGTTTTCGCGTACATGGCGGCGAGCGCGTCATCGTTCCGGGGTTGGAAGGGGGCTACTACGTGAAGCCGGCCGTCGTCGAAGCGGATTTTCAACACGAGATCGTCCGCACTGAGACCTTCGCCGATTCTCTATGTCATGCCGTACCGAACGCTGGGCGATGCGATCGCCATGCACAATGACGTACCGCAAGGTCTGTCGTCATGCATTTTCACAAACGACCTCATCGAAGCCGAGACGTTTCTGTCCGCGGTTGGCAGCGACTGCGGTATCGCGAACGTGAACATCGGTCCCAGCGGTGCGGAGATCGGCGGAGCATTCGGCGGAGAGAAGGAAACCGGTGGCGGCCGCGAATCGGGTTCCGACGCCTGGAAGGGATACATGCGCCGCTGCACCGCGACCGTCAACTACTCAGGCGAACTGCCCCTGGCCCAGGGCATCGAATTCGATCTGACGCCGAAGGATCGAGCAGCGGACCGACTCGGGTAGCGGACCGAATCGGATAACGGACCTACGCGAATAGTGGACCCGGGCTCAGACCACCGTCAAACCATGCTTCGGCGCCAGGCGGCGCACCGGAAGCCCCGCAACTTCGCATAGCGCGGCATGGGTATAGTGTTCGGCCATCTTGCCGCGCCATGAGGGCATGAAGTCGGTATTGCTCATGGGAGTCGCGTCCTTGCGAGCCCGACGCGCCACCGCCGCAATCAGGTCCTCATCGAGTTGTTTGCCCACCAGGAGTTCCTCGGCCGCGCTGACCGCCACCGGGCTGGAGCCGACAGCCCCCAGGTAGACCGCGGCGCGCTCGACCACGTTCCGCGAATCGGTCCACAACGCCACCGCAACGGATAGCACGGAAAAGTCGATCGACCCTCGGCGGCGCAACTTCCAGAAGGCCGAACGACAATGCTCGCTATCCGCCTCCCGGGGAAGAATCACCTGCGTGAGAATTTCGCCTGGCTTCATACCAAGATAATCGATGCCGTCGTCGCGGTAGAGACTGGTGATCGGAATCTCGCGTTCGCCGTCGACGGAAACCAACCGCACCCGGGCGCCCAACGCGCACAGCATGGGCGCGGTGTCGCTGGCGGAGTGAGCCCAGCAACGCGGCGACTTGGTTGCGACCCAACAGATGGCGCCTTGCTCCTTCATGCAGTAGTCGATGGAGCGGCGCCATTCCTCGGTCTGGTTGTAGTAGGTACACCGGGTATCCACGCACAGGTTGCCGCCCAATGTTCCCATGTTGCGAAGCGGTGGCGAGGAGATGGCAGCCACCGCGCGAGCGAATCCCGGATAGCGTTCGCGGACGGAATCGTTGCGCAGCAGCGCGGTCAGGGTGACCGTCGAGCCCAGAACCAACTCCCGCGAATTCTGCTCCACTTGCCGCAATTCGTCGATCGACATCAAGCTGACAACCGCGTCGGCCTGCTGGTGGCGGCGCTTCATGTTGGGCCACAGGTCCGTGCCGCCGGCGACAAGCCGGGTCTTGCCCCCGGCGAGCGCCGCCAGGGCCTCGCCCAATTCGGTGGGCGCGCTGAACTCAAGCGGTGGTAAGCGTAGCACTGCGCCGCTCCTTCAACGCCTCTTCGCGGTCCTTCATCGTGCCGGAAGCCGAACGCACACTGCGGTGTTTGGGGTCGTTCCTGGCACGTCCGTCGCCGCCCTGGTCCGGCGTGGGCACTTCCACGGGCGCGCCGTAGTCGACCTTGGGGAATCTTGTCGGTCCGACTCTGGGCGCACGCCCCCTGGCCTTGGCTTCGAGGCCTTTGAGCACCAATTCCGGTGTCACCGGGATTTGATCGACGCGCACGCCGACCGCATCGAATATGGCATTCGCAACCGCCGGCACGATCGGCAGCAGCGGACCCTGGCCGACCTCCTTCGCGCCCATGGGCGCACGTTCGTCGTCGGATTCGATCAGGTAGCTGGTGATGCCGGGCATGTCGTGAAAGCCGGGGCTCTTGTATTCCAGCATCGAGGGCATCTTGTGTACCAGCGCGGGCGACAGTCTCTTCGGCAAACGCCGGAACACCTGCTCCTCCATCATGGCTTCGCCCAGTCCCATGTAGATGCTGCCTTCGATCTGACCCAGTGCCAGCACCGGGTTGATGGCCCGGCCGATATCGTGGGCCATCCAGACGTGGCTGACATCGTAGACACCGGTCTCGGTGTCCGCGTCTACCTCCACCACGGCGGCAGAATAGGAATAAGTCGGGGAAGGGCCCACTCCGGCGCCGCGGTAGCGCCCCGGGGCGCGGGGCGGGATATACGAACCGGTGGTACCCAGCGTACCGTGGCGGGCTTCGGCGACGACGACGGCCTCGTCAAAGTCGAGTCCGGCATCGGGATTGCCGGCAGGAAACACGCGGCGATCGGCGAATACCAGTTCCGCCTCCGGGACGTCCAGTTGCGCGGCCACCGCGCCGGCGATAGTGTCCCGTGCCCGCTCGGCAGCCTGCATGGCGGCATGACCCACCATCATGGTGACGCGCGAGGAGTAGCTGCCCAAATCCACGGGCGTCAGATCGGTATCGCCCACGCAAAGTCGAATATCCGCCAGATCAACGCCCAGAACCTCGGCCACGATGGCGGCGAGAACCGAGTCCGAACCCTGGCCGATCTCGATCTCCCCGCAGAAGACGGTGACGCACCCACTGCGGTCCAGTTTGATCTGTACGCCCGACTGAGGCATGTGGTTCCAGTAAATCGGCAACCCCGCGCCGCACAGATACGCGCCGCAGGCGAGTCCCAGGCCCTTGCCCTCGGGCAGCTTGCCGTAGCGGTGTTTCCAGCCACTGCCTCGAACCACCGCTTCGATACACTCCCGTAAGCCGATCGTGCCGATGCGCAGCCAGTTCGCCGTCACCGAATCGGGGGGCTGGAGATTCCGCAGCCGCAACTCCGCGGGATCGATCCCCAGGTGGCGGGCTGCCTTGTCCAGATGCACCTCCAACGCGAAACGGGGCTGCGGTGTTCCGTGTCCGCGCTTCGGCCCGCAGGGCGGCTTGTTGGTAAAGGCTCGGGCCCCTTCGAACCAGTAGTTTGGGATCCTGTAGGTCGTGGTCTGCAAGGCGCCCGTGTAATACGTGCTCGCGACGCCGTAACTGCCGAACGCGCCTCCGTCCAACGCGGTACGGAGATGCTGCGAGGTGATGGAACCATCCTTCCTGAAGCCCGTCTTCAAATGCATCAGCACGGGGTGGCGACCACGATGGCAGTAAAAGACTTCCTCTCGCGTCAGCGTTACCTTGCAGGGGCGCCCCAGCTTCAAGGCAAGCTTGGCAACCACCATCTCATGGTTGAATGGATCGCTCTTGCCGCCGAAGCCGCCGCCATTCGAACAGGCGACCACGCGAATGCGCGCCGCGGGCAACCCCAGAACCTTGGTCAGGGCGCGGTGCACGTAGTGAGGCGTCTGCGTGGACGAATACACGGTCACCCGATCATTATCCTCCGGCACCCCGACGGCGCTGTGCTGTTCAATGGCCAGATGCGTATTGCCCTCGAAGTAACAGGTGTCTTCGAGGATCTCGTCCGCTTGTTCAAACCCCTCCTCCACCGCGCCGAACTTGAGCGAGACCTTCTTGTGGATGTTGCCGTCGTCGGCGTAATCGTGCATGCGCGGTTCGGGTGTCGCCAACGCTTCATTGAAGTTCGCAATGGTGGGCAGAACCTCGTATTCCACCTCGACCGCGAGCGCGGCGGCGTGGGCGATATCCTCGGTCACCGCGGCGACAGCCGCCACGGGATCGCCCACGAAGCGCACGGTGTCCACGGCCAGGGCGTGTTCATCCTCGGAAACGGGCAGGATGCCGAACGGGTTCGGCAGTTCGGTCCCGACCAACGCACCCAGTACGCCGTCGATGGCGAGCGCCGCGGACAGGTCGATGTGCTTGATTCGCCCGTGCGGGACGGTACTGCGCACCAGCTTGACGTGCGCCATGCGCGGAAAATGGAGATCGTCGGCGAACTGTGTCTGTCCAGTTACCTTGGCGCGGCCATCCACGCGCCGAAAGGCGGTACCGATCAGGCGATACTCCTTCTCCGGACGCGCCTCGCGACCCCGGGCTTCCGCCGGCACGCTAACCATCGGATACCGATCCCAGGCTGGGGAATTCCACGTGCACCGGCGTGCCGTGAAATTCCTCTTCAGGCGGGCGCCAGTCGTCGCCCCTGCCGATCGCGCCGGCCCACCGGACCGCCGTCACGATGCGGTGATAACCAGTGCACCGGCACAGGTTGCCGGAAAGCGCTTCGTAAATTTCCGCTTCGCTGGGGTCCGGGTTTCTGTCAAGCAGCGCACTGGCGACCATGAGGATTCCCGGCGTGCAATAACCGCATTGCGCCGCGCCAAAATCGGCGAAGGTCCGTTGCAGGGGGTGCAGGTCGTTGTCCCGCTGCAATCCTTCCACGGTCTCCACCGCGCGGTCCTTGACTTCCACGGCCAACCGCAGACAGGAAAGCACCGCCTCACCGTCCACGCGCACCGCGCAAGCCCCGCATTCCCCCAGTTCGCAGCCGTGCTTTGTGCCCGTCAGCCCGCATTGCTCGCGCAAGACCTCAAGCAACGAATGGTGGGTGGGGAATACCACCGGATAGGGCTGACCGTTGACCCGCAACAGCGCCGCCGTAACGCCCGGTGGGAGTGCTGCTGTGGTTGCCACGACGCTATGCGTCCGGCCGGGTGAATTCGATGGCGCCTTCGGGCAGGAGGTACAGCACGATGGCCCGCCCGCCCTTCACCGTGGGGAAGTGGGCTGAACCGGGTCCGTATACCAGCCAACCGCGGCCATTCCCGTCGAATTTCGCCCGCGGATCCTGCGGAATGATCATGTCGATCTCACCATTCGGATGACGATGATGAGGACCGACGACGTCATCCATCTCCACGACGTCCACCGAGAACCCGAAGGATTCCGCACCTGGCTTGATGACCCGCCCGAACTTGATTCCGCCGTGCTCCCGGTCGGCCAACCACCCCTCGCTCACACCCTGTTCGCAAAGCGCCGCCAGGGACCCGAACGTCTCGCCGTCCGCGGGAAAGGCGGCTTCCAACACTCCCGCTAGCCGCTCGTCAAGCGGTTCGCCGGCGATACGCTCGGCCACGGAGGTAACCAGTCGTTCGAACTTTTCCAGACTCATCCCTTCAAGCCGCCAGCTTCACGTACTCGAAGTCACCGGGCATGCCGTTGATTCCGGCCCTGGGCGGCGCGATCCAGCTCGCAAAGCGGCCGGGCTCCAGGCAAGGCTCCATGAGGGAAAGGATGTATTGCAGGTCCGCGTCGCCCGGCATCCACTCGCCTTGCCGCTCGGCCCACTCCGTCTCCGATATGAGCGTGCCGTCGGGGGCAGCGTGAACTTCGGCGAATTCACCCACGGCGCGGTTGCACGCCCGATGCGGCAGACTCAGGCGGAATGGGATGTTGTGCGCCTTCAGCACCCGGTTCCAGCGCTTCATCACATTCTCGCAATCCGCAATATAGTCATCCGCGAGACGTGCGTTGATCGCGCTCAAAGCCGGTACTTCGCGCACCTCGACGCGATCCCCGGCCACCCGGGCCACGGGATACGTAGCGTTTGCGAGCTGGTGGTCGTCGTCGATCCTGTTTTCGCGGAACCGGCCCTTGAGACTGGCATTGAACGAATTCGCCGCGTTGGTGGAGACTTCGGCGCCAAACAGATCCAGCGTCACCGAAATGTGGAAATTGATCTTCTTTTGTATCGTCGGCAGATCGATAACCCCGAATTTTCGCGCCGCCTCGATGTCGTACGGGTCCTCGATACCCTGTTCGTTCATGACTTCGCAGGTGCGCTGCACGATGCGCTCGACACCCGTTCGGCCCACAAACATGTGGTGGCCTTCCTCGGTGAGCATGAACCGGGTGGTTCTGGCCAGCGGATCGAACCCCGATTGGGCCAGGGCTTCGAGCTGAAACTTGCCGTCCCGGTCGGTGAACGTCGTGAACATGAAGAACGATACCCAGTCCGGCGTCTTCTCGTTGAATGCCCCCAATATTCTTGGCTTGTCTTCATCCCCGGAGCGGCGCTGCAGCAAGGCCTCGGCCTCCTCCCGGCCATCCCGGCCGAAATACTTCTGCAGCAGGTAGACCATCGCCCACAGGTGCCGGCCTTCCTCCACGTTGACCTGAAAGAGGTTGCGCATGTCGTAGAGCGACGGCGCGGTCGTGCCGAGGAAACGTTGCTGCTCCACCGATGCGGGCTCGGTATCGCCCTGAATGACCATGAGCCGCCGCAGCATGGCCCGGTACTCGCCGGGCACTTCCTGCCATACCGGCTCACCCTTGTGCTGGCCGAACCCGATCTTGCGGCCTTCCTCCTTCGGCGCCAGCAGCACGCCCCACCGGTACTCGGGCATCTTCACGAACCCGAACTGCGCCCACCCTTCCCGGTCGACACTGACCGCCGTGCGAAGGTAGACGTCAACCGCCTGGTACCCGTGCGGCCCCATGCTGTTCCACCAATCCAGGTATTTTGGATACCACCGCTCCATGGCACGCCTGAGCTTGGCATCGGCCGCCAGGCCCACGTTATTGGGAATCAATGAGTCGTAGTTAACGTCTGTCGCCATGGCTAAGCTCGCTCTTGGTCAATTGTCCGGCTCTCGATGCCGCGCAAATAGCCGGAGCTACACACGGTTCCGATCATAGTGCGCTCTGCGGCCGGTTCCGTAGAGCTTCAGCGCGCCTTCGTCGCCCACCGCGTTGGGGCGCTGGAAAATCCAGTTCTGCCAGGCGCTGAGGCGCCCGAAGATCTTCGATTCGATCGTCTCGGGGCCCGCGAAACGCAGATTCGCTTCCATGCCGGTGAGCGCATCCGGGGAAAAACTCGCGCGCTCCTCCAACAATAGCCGAATCTCGTCTTCCCAGTCGATGTCATCCGGTGAGAAGGTCACCAAACCCGCACCCAGCGCGTCCAGCCCCTCCAGCGGCTGCCCGATGAGTTGCTCGGCGCGATCGACGCTCTCGGGTTCGCCAAGGAAGCGCGTCTGCAAGCGCGTCAGGCCGTTGGCCATCTCCAGGCATCCGAAATTCAGCGCCGACAACGTAATCGCGGGCGCCGGCCGGGGATCGTCCTCCAGGCAACCATCGAGCATATAGCTTCGGTCCACGGCGAACAGCAATTCAGCGAGCAGACCGCTGAAGCAACTGCCCGGTTCGACGAATGCAAAAGTCGTGCGCGAGGTGACGTCCAGGCGCTTGATGGCGCGTTGCGCGAACAGCAGCACTTCGCGTACGAACCAGTCCTCGGCATGTGCCTGAAGCAGCGCGTCGTAGACGGCCACGCCCTCGGCGTCACCGCGGGTCTTGATGATCAGAGTGCCCAGCGAGGACTCGTTGAACCGCAAGTGCAAGAGCGCATCGTCGAACGCCCGCAGCATCGCCAGCGGCCAGAACGCCGCGCCCTGGCGCTTGGCCTCATCGGCGTCCGCGCAACCCTCCGTGGGCCCGTCCAACATCAGCGTGGCGGTACGCCCTTGCGGATCGAGGTCCAGCGTCACATGCGGATACCGTACCCGGGTCGCGGACACGTCCTTCTCCAGGTCCGTCAGGACGATCCCAGGCTCGCCCGTCGGGCGGTCGGACTTTTCGGCCAACTCCAGGGCGCATTCCCGCACGCGCTGCTCGAATCTGGAGCGGGGCGCTATTTCATCCACCAACCGCCAGTCCACTGCCCGCTGGCCCTTGATGCCCTCCTCCACCGTGCAGAACACGTCGGCGAGGTCCCGGCGCACGCGGCGCTTGTCCACCACTCGTGTCAGGCCGCCGGTCCCGGGCAGAACCGCGAGCAACGGCACCTCCGGGAGCGACACGGCGGCATTGCCGTCGTCGATCAGAAGTATGTAATCGGTGGCCAGGGCCAACTCGTAGCCGCCACCCGCCGCCGGACCGTTGAGTGCCGCGAGGTACCTTTGTCCGGACTGTTCTCCCGCACCCTCCAACGCGTTTCGGGTCTCGTTTGTGAACTTGCAGAAATTCACCTTGTGGGCGTGGCTGGAGGTTCCCAGCATGCGAATGTTGGCCCCCGCGCAGAACATCCCCAGCTTTGCCGACGTCAGGATCACCGTCCGCACTTCCGGGTGCTCGAACCGCAAGCGCTGCACCGCGTCGTAAAGTTCGATATCGACGCCGATATCGTAGGAATTCAGTTTCAGTTCGTAGCCGGGGAACTTCGGCGCGCGTTCGTCCACGTTCATTTCCAGGCGCGCTACCGCTCCATCGGTGGAAATCGACCAATGCCGGTACCGATCCGGCCGCGTCCTGAAGTCCAGTTGAGTCACCGCACCATCCATCATGAACTGCATTATATTGCTTTCTATTGCAATATTCCGGGCGAAAGGTGCATGATAATATACAACTTTTCCGGCAATCGGCAAGCACACTGAATATATATTTCATTTTCCGCACTGCTGCATGGTGCGGTTGATGGCGACGAATCCGATACATCTGCGCGATTCGGACGGCCTGTTGGAGCGGCTCGGCCTGCGGGTTCGCTACCTTCGCACGCGCCGGGGCATGACGCGCCGCACGTTGGCCGCCGCCTCGAGAGTCTCTGAACGATACCTCGCTGACCTGGAGAACGGGCGCGGCAACATATCCATCCGCCTCCTCGCTCGGATCGCCACGGCGCTTGAGTCCGGGATCGCGGAACTGCTGGACTCCGCCGCGGTACAAACGCCCGAGGAAAACCTCATGGTGGAATTTGTGCGTGCGCTTCCTCCGGAGGACCAAAATCGCGCCTTGCAGATGCTCTACGAACGGTTCGCGGTCAAACCGGGCATCAAGCGCCGGGTGGCGTTGGTCGGCTTGCGGGGCGCCGGCAAGAGCACCCTGGGTCAACAGCTCGCCGAGCGGTTGGATCTTCCCTTCGTGGGTCTCGTCGGTGTGGTCGAGGGGCTGGCCGGAATGAGCGTGGCGGAAATATTTTCACTTTCCGGCGAGGCCGGCTACCGGCGGATCGAGGAGCAGGCTCTCTACGAAACGCTCAAGCGTTACGAGCGTTGCATCATTGAGACCGGTGGCAGCATCGTCGCCGAGCCAACGCTGTTGAACACGCTGTTGACGACGTGTTTTGTCGTCTGGTTGCGGACGAGCCCGGAGCAGTACATGGCGCGGGTGGTGGCACAAGGCGATCTTCGCCCGATGCGGAATCGTCCGGATGCCATGGCGGACCTGCGGCGGCTTCTGGATGATCGGCGGCCCTGTTACGGCAAGGCGCACGCCACCGTGGATACGACGGATCAGTCGGTCGCCGAGTCGCTGCAAGACCTCTTGCGCTGCCTTCCCCGGACCCTGGCGGCAGTTCGGGGTGGCGCCGACACCGTGCAACACAAGCGGCTCGGGTGATGCTGACGGGTGAATTTCTCCGGCTGTCCGCACGGCGTTCGCCCGAGCGCACGGCCCTCGTTGGCCCGGACCGCAGACTCAGTTACCGGGAGCTGGACCTCGAAGCCAATCGCCTTGCCCACGGCCTGTTGAACCTGGGCGCCGGGCGCGAGATCCGGGTTGCCATCATGTCCACCAACCGGCCCGAATATGCCATCGCCTACTTCGGCGCCGCCCGCGCGGGCATTCTGTTGGCCCACGTCTCGGTGCGCAGCACCGCCGACAACTTGGTCTACATGCTGGACAAGCTCGGCGCCGATGTCCTGATCTACGAGGCCCGGTCCGCGGCCGTCGTCAGCGAGGCGCGCGCGCGGTTGCCAAATCTGAAGCGCCTTATTCTGCTCGATCGACCGCAAACAGTCAGCGATTCACAGGGTCCGTTGTCGCTGGATGACCTCACCGCGTCAATGCCTACCGGGCAGCCCGAGGTCAGCGTGCCCGAAACCGCTCCCCTCGGGATAACCTTTACAGGCGGGACCACGGGTCTACCCAAGGCGGTGCTGGTTTCCCACCGGGCACGGGCGGCAACCGCCTACGCCGCCGTCATGGAGTTTGGGCTGACCGAAGAAGATATCGTCGCCGCCACCACGCCGATGTTTCACTGTGCGGGGCTCTTCGTCTGGTTCGCTCCGGCCATCATGCTCGGCGCCACCGTGGTCACACAGCCAACCTGGGATGTGGAAGACTTTATCGAGTTGACGGAACGCGAGGGGATTACCGCCGCGTTCTTCGTGCCGAGTCAACTCAACGACCTGATATCTCACCCGGCGTTCTCGGCGGCCCGGCTTCGAACATTGAGAAACGCCGGTTACGCGGGCGCCCCCATGGGCCCGGCCCTGTTGGAGCGCGTACGGGCCGCCCTCCCCCGGGTCGCGTTCACGGAGAACTACGGCCAGTCGGAAACCTGTCCGCTGACCATCCGCCGGCCCGGCCACGGCGATGACAAGCTCGGCACGGTCGGCCGCCCCGCCTTCAACGTCGAACTCGACATCGTCGACTCCCGCGGGCGTTCGTTGGGCACGGGCCAGGTCGGCGAAATCGTGACCCGGGGCGACCAGCTCTTCGACGGCTACTACGGTGACCCCGAGCAGACCCAGGCGGCGTTCCCGATGGGTGACGGTTGGCTATGGACCGGGGACGTGGGGTATCTCGACGGCGACGGGTTTCTGACCCTTGTGGACCGCTCGAAGGACATGCTCGTATCCGGCGGCGAAAACGTCTACCCGGCAGAGATTGAGAACGCGCTATATGGGCATGAGGCCGTGGCGGAGTGCGCGGTGTTCGGCATCCCGGACGAGCGCTGGGGGGAAGTTCCCGCCGCGCACGTGGTATTGGCCGGCAACCGAACAGCCACAGAGAACGAATTGATCGACTTCTGCGCGCAACGGATCCCGCGCCACAAGCGACCCCGGCTGGTGCGCTTTGTCGACCGGTTGCCGCGCACACCGGTGGGCAAGATCCGGAAGACCGTGCTGCGCGAGCCCTATTGGCGCGGACGGGAGAATAACATTTGACCCGAAGGTCTCTGAACGGCAGCGGCGTAATCATCCGCAATCCAGTTACCACAGGCGGGCAAATCATCGTCAGAGATAGATGTTCGCTCAAAACCGCAATGTCAGAGAAGTCTAATCCAATACCGAGCCAGAAGCCGGAGGTTGACTGAGTTGCAGGCGGAGTCGGGACCTGTGTTGAACCGGACTCCATATTGGAGCATCTCTTCGGTCTGAACAAGCACTTGGCGACCGGCTCTTCTTTTCATTGAAATCATTATTGTTGGTCCTGTGGAGTTCGTGGGCGCGAGGCGCGAGAGTGTGGGCCAGGCGGTGGGCAACGCCTCGGAGTTGTCCACGGGCTTGTCCACACGGCCCGCTGGGTTCGCGCCGGTCCGCAGGACGCGCCACCATGGGAACAACGGAACAGGCCGGCGTGAGCGGAACCGTCTTGGTTGGATCCCAGTGGACCTGGATGGATCGTCTCCCCGTGGATGGGACTCAGGAGACCGGCGGCATGATAGCGACGGTGGATCACGCCGATATCCGTGAACGTGCTCGACAAGCTGCCGAAGAGCCTGCACGCCGGCGCCAAATCGGCGTTGCACGCGATCTGGCAGGCCGACAGCCGAGCGAACGCGCAACGGGCTTTCGATCAGTTTGTCGCCACCTACGAGGCCAAGTATCCGAAGCCCGTCGAGTGCCTCGTCAAGGACCGAACCGAGCGCCTTGCGTTCTACGACTTTCCAGCCGCCCACTGCAGCTCATTCGCGCGACCAACCCGATCGAGTCGACATTCGCGACGATCCGGTTGCGGACCCGCAAAACTCGAAACTGTGTCAGCGCCAAAAGCGGGTTGGCACTCATGCATCAACTCGCGATGAGCGCGCAGAAACGTTGGCGACGACTCCGCGGCTTTCGACAACTGGCCGATGTCGTCGCCAGTGTAAAATTTATCGATGGGACCGACGAGAGAACAACCAGTTGAAACGGCGCTTACGGTCAATCCATAATGTCTAGCAGAATGGTGAACGGATTGAAAAACGTGTTGTTTGCCGTAGTGGTTACCAGCGCCGCAGTCGGTGCTTTGCACCTCGGTGGTTGCGGCGATGTGGGGGGGGATCGCGCCTCAACATGAAACGACTGCGCGTCGGCTAGACAGCGTATCCTTAGAGAGTTACGTAGGGCTCGTTGAAGAGCTTGATCTGCGAAAGCGGGTAAATGTCCTGTACCCAAACGCGCAATCGCTGTTCGATGGGTTACAGATCGGTTTCGTTAACGTTGGCTCCGGCAATCTGACGTTCACCCGCCGCGATATTGTGAACCAGGGTAATGGGCCGCTCGCATTTTCCCGCAACTACGATTCGCGCATTCAGGAGAATGCGGATTTCGGGCCCGGGTGGCGACTGTCGCTTTCGGAGCAATTGTATGTCGGCGATGGTGCGTTAACCTACGTGGATGGCGCAGGCGTGCAGCACCGTTTTGCGCAAACCGCCGACGGCTATACTGCTGATCCCGTTACACCGCAACACGCCCGCACCCTCATTACAATAACGGAGGATGGAGCCGTGCTGCACGAGGGGAATGACACGATTCGCACTTTCACCGAACATGCTGCCAATGAATTCCTCGTCACTGGATTCGTAGCTCATGATGGTCGAGAGTACGCGCTCCTCTACCGAGATGGTCTCCTTGAAGCAGTGCAGGACAGCAGTGGGCTGGTTTTCCGCATCGGCCGTGAGAGCAGCGGCAGCGGTCGCATAACGTCGGTTTCGGATCGCCACGAGCGCTTGGTTACCTATCGCTATACCGATGGCCACCTGACCGAAGTGCGAGATCTTGCCGGCAATGCGTGGTCGTACGAGTACGGACCATCCGGTCGGCTGACAAAAGCTATCGGCGCCAACGGTAAGCCGTTCCTGTACGTGAGCTACGATGGCGATGGCCGCGTCGTTGGTTCGCGCTCAGGGCGGGATTATACGTTCCACTACGCACCGGGCCGGACCACGGTAATGAAAGGTACGGGACCCGTACACTTGTTCGAACAGAATTCGCTAGGAATAACCGCCGTGTTCTCATCCACCACCGGGATGGCTTGGCGGCTGACCTTGGATGCGCTCCAGCGCGTAGAATCCCTCGATCTATCGGAGTGGACGGACCGGTATCTAAATGGGAACGACGTGGGGCCAGGCCCAGGCGGGGCAAGACTGGATGACGATGCGCAACGTCCGATGGAGCAGTCCGTCCGCCGGTATGGGTTCAGCTATAGCGCTGACGGGGAACTGGCCGCCATTGTCGAGTCTACTCCAAATGGCGAAGATCGCCGCGAATTCATCTACGACGCCGAGAGTCGGCTGACTGGCACCACATCATCGGATGGTAGGTCAGCTGCGGTCCATTACAGCGGTAGGGCTGTGAATGTGTCGACTTCAGATAAATCAATCGAATTCAACCTGACGGCAAACGGTCGCGTATCGCATGCAAAAGCGGACGATCTGCAGGTCGCGGCCGACTACGACACAGCCGGGAATCTAGTGGCGCTTCACCAAGGCACGCGCTCGGTACGATTTACCCGCGACCCGCTAGGCCGGATCATCGACACCATGCACGCCAATGGTCAGGTGAATCGATACTTTTATGACGACCTGGGTAACCGCACCCTTGTTGAATACGGCCAGGGCGGTGCCGTGAGCTATACACATGACGCGGCCGGGAATATAACCCATGTTGAAGTGACCGAACTCGATGGCACAATTCGTCGACAGACGGTCGAGATCGGCGACATGAATCAGGTGCAAAAACTCTTTTACAACAACGCTGGAACAATCGATATAAGTTACGACCGGATGGGCCAACCGGTTCGGTTCGATGCAACGGAGGATGTCGTCTTGGCGGAGTACACGCCTCTTGGCTCCTTAAGCCGCCTCGTCTCGCAATACACCGGCGACATTTGGCAACCCGATACAACCCAACGTGCCCGCGCGTCGCAGCGCATCGATCCGCGTCACGCCGTTCTATCTCGCGATGCGATTGGATACGCCCACTTGGACTATGGGGCGATCAGCTTTGACGAGCACACGTTTGCGCCGCTCGTCGGCGATCCGGTGGAATCTAAAGTACCAGGTCTCGCCGAGGCGCGCCAACTTCTTGCAGTCGGCGCGCAATTGTTCATGCTGGACGATCGGGCCAGCATGCTCAACTTCGAGAAGCCCTCCAATCCGGCATTTCAACCGGAAGAGTACCGTTCGACCAATTGTTGCATTAGTTGTACGGTCGGGACTTGTATCGAAACTTGTGTGCCCGACTATTCGTATGTGGCGTTTCTGAACGAATGGATCTATCAAGGAGAACTCTTCTGCTATTGCACTCCCACATTGTTGCCCGATCTGTGCACACCTCCACTTTTCGCTCCGCCGCCGAGTTCCTTTCCTCCGCGCGTCACTCAGGTTGGCCTTGTCAATCGGGGAAGCGCGTGGGGAGCAACAGAGATTTTTTATGCCGACAGTTACCTGACGTGTTCGGCAACGTGCGACGGAAGGCATCGCCTTGAAGGGGATATCAGGATCACATCCGCCTCCTATATTCAAGTCAGTACGAGTTTGCCAAGCACACAAGATCCGAATGGGGGCATGTGCTCTGCTGCTTCCCGAACACCAGCCAATATCGCTCGCACAAGAGCGCATGAGTTAACGCACGCAAACGCCCTCGTGGGTGTCATCAACCGCCACAAGGCCTCCATCGGTACGGAGTATGGTTCGCTGACGATGTGTGAATCTGCGCTTAATGATTTGCGCGAAGCTTTGGGGACGGATTTTGCTAGTGAGCGGTCAGCGCAATTAAGTCATGTAGGCTTTGCGGGGGAACCGCACTATGTGTCTATTTGTCTAGCACCCGGTGGAAGCACGGAAGAAGTTCGGTGCGGCACGCGCGGAGTGATTTGTTCGAACAACACTTACTAGGGGTATGCAGCGATGAAGTTGACTGAACGGTGGTCGGCTGCGTGCCGGATCATGCCATGTTGGCTGTGCAGTTTGATGCTTTGCGGACCTTCCCCTGGCCAGGACAGGGACGCCGTCGCGGTCCCGGAAGCGCGTCAAGGGCCGATACCGGCCCGGGAGCGCGCGACATGGCTGTTGGAGGATTACGAACTCGTTGCCGATGGGGAGTTCTATTCGTTTCCGGAGGCATCTCCGGAGGAGTTGAGGGCGCTGGAACCCGAGGACATGCTGATTCGATTTAGAATTCACAGGCTTTATAAGGGAGTGGCGCCGGAGTCCATCGAAATCGAGCTCACCAATGACATGCTGGTCTTTCCCGGGGAAGACATATCGCGCTATGCCATGCGGTGGAGAATCCTTGAGGATCGATGGAAGGAATTGGCACCTATCAGGGAGCAACGAGACGCCCTAGAGCGATCTATTGAAGCCGGAGAAATCGATCGCGAAGCGTACGAAGTGGAACGTGACAGGCTACTTGCGCTCAGTCAACAACGGCGGGACAGAGATGGCTTGACTAGTGGAAGAGGGGTATTTCCCATCCACGCTCAGACGATCTACGATCTTGGCGGGGCCATTCGTCCGAATGAGCGATACCTGATTGGTGTCGACAGAACGCTCGACAGGATTCACGTATATCGGTTGGAGGATTTTCACCGCGACAAATCAGAAGGCATTTACTGGGGCGAGATGCGTGACGATGTTGTGACCGCATTAGACGAACTCATGCGTTGACGGTGCTTGTCCTTCGCGACATCCGGAATCCTGTACGAACAGGTGCGCGCCCCATTCCGCGGCGCCGTAAACCGGCGCACCTTCTCCATCGCCGCGCCTGACAATACGATAAGTCAGATCGTCGGGTACGATGAACACATTTTCGACGGGGCAAATTCGCATGTCGGCAGGAGGACGAAGATGAAAGAGGAAGCAGCCTCCACACTGTCTTGGCCAGAAAACGCCCCATATGCATCTGTACTTCGGGCAAGGTACCGAGCACCCTCAGGTAGATATGTTGCCGCGGCGGCGGACCGAGGACTTCGACACGGTCCGCGTACGCGTCACCGCCTCTGGCGGCTTCATCCTGCGGTGGGGTTTCTACTCAGTGCTTTCACGTGTTTAGCGACAATTAGATTTTTCGGGCGCGAAGAAAGAAATTAGTTGGCGCTGGGTAACCGGGTCGCCGATTTCATAGGGGCCGGCCAGCGGCGCATTCGATCCAGCAATTCTCATTATGGCTGCCAGCCTCAGTCATTCGGTTACGGCGTGGTTGTCTGGGCGGTCCGCGTGGACAGGCGCCGCGGAGGATTTTACCCACCCGATCGTGACGTTTGACAACATAGCGTTACGGTCCTATGGTAGGGGTTGTTGCGAATGACGGTTCGAACGCTGTATGGGCAACGCTTACTTCGGTTCCAAGGCCACGTCCGGGCTGTGCCAGGCGCTCATTGCGATGATGCCGCCGCACAGCGTGTACATCGAGACGCACCTGGGCGGCGGGGCGATCATGAAGCGCAAGGTGCCGGCGCTGCGCAACATCGGCATCGACCGCGACGCGCGGGCGTTGGAGGCGTTCGCGTGCGATTACCCGGTGGAGTTGGCGAACGCGTGCTGCCACCGGTTCCTGGCCCGTTTCCCGTTCGACGGTTCCGAACTGGTCTATAGCGACCCGCCGTACCTGCATCGCACGCGCAAGTCCGCGCGCCGCTACCGTCACGACTACGAGGACGAGGACCACGAAGCGCTGCTCGGGTTGCTCAAGCGCCTGCCCTGCGCGGCGATGGTCTCGGGGTACCCCTCGGCGCTGTACGACGATCGGCTGCGCGGCTGGCGCAGCGTCTCGCTGCAGGCGATGAACCGGGCGGGGGCGGTCACGGAGAAGGTCTGGTTCAACTTCAAGCCGGACCGGGTGCACTGGGCCCGGTACGCGGGGCGCAACTTCACTCACCGCCAGAGCGTCAAGCGCAAGGCGGAGAACTGGGGCCGGCGCTACCGCTCGATGCCCGCGGCGGAGCGCCTCGCGGTGTTGGCGGCCCTCATGGCGGTGGAGGCGGAACCGTCATGCAGCATTTGACGCGCCATCTGGACAGGCTGCGGGCGTGCTTTGCCCAACTGCCGGACCCGCGCCGGGGCCGCAACCGGCAGTACGCCATGCAGGACATCGGGCTGGCGGCGCTGTCGGTGTTCTTCATGCAATCGCCCTCCTTCCTGGCGCACCAACGCACGCTGGCCGAACGCCAGGGACGCTCCAACGCCCACACGCTGTTCGGCCCGACCCGGATCCCCTGCGACAATCGTATCCGGCAACTGCTCGACGGCGTGCCGGCGGATCGCTTCGACGGGCTGTTCCAGCACATCGTCGAGGATCTCGACGCCGCCGGCGGCCTCGGCGAGATGCGTCGCCTGGATGGCCGGGTACTCATTGCGCTGGATGGCACGGAATATTTCCGCTCACGCAAGCTCAGCTGCCCGAACTGCTCGACCCGGGCACGCCGCGACGGCGCAACGGAATACTTCCACCAGGTCCTGGCCGCCACCCTGGTGGCGCCGGGCCATGCCCAGGCGCTGCCGCTGCCGCCGGAGTTCATCCGTCCCCAGGACGGCCACGACAAGCAGGACTGCGAGCGACAGGCCGTCAAGCGCTGGCTACGGCGCCTCGGTCCCCGCTATGCCGCACTCCGCCCGGTCTACCTCGGCGACGATCTGTTTGCCTGCCAGCCGGTCTGCGAGGCCATTCAGGCGGTCGGCGGCCGCTTCATCCTCACCGGCAAGCCGGACAGCCACCCGACCCTGTACGAGTACCTCAACGGCATCCCCTTGAAGACGCACCGGATCGCCGTGGGCCGGGGCCGGCTACGGCGCATCCACCGCTACCGCTGGATGACCGACCTGCCCCTGCGCGACGGCGACGACGCCCTGCGCGTCCACTGGTTCGAGATCGAGATCGCCCGCCCCAACGGCGCCGTCACCTACCGCAACGCCTTCGTCACCGATCTGACCGTGAACCGGGACACGGTCGGCGAACTGGCCGCCTGCGGTCGCGCCCGCTGGAAAATCGAGAACGAAACGTTCAACGTCCTCAAGCACCATGGGTACCGCCTCGAACACAACTACGGCCATGGCAAGGACACCCTGGCCAGCGTGCTGCTCGCGCTGAACCTGCTCGCCTTCGCCCTGCACGGCGCCTGCGACCTGGTCGAAACCCTGTGGCAGCAGGCACGCCAACGCCTCGGATCGAGAATCCGGATGTTCGAACACCTGCGCACGATCGCCTGCTATCGCGTCTTCCCGTCGTGGACCGCGCCGATGACCCTGCTCGCCACCGGCCGTGCGCCTCCACAACCCCCCTGAACCCGACACACCCCAACCGCACATCGGCCCGACACCGTCACCCCTACACCATCCGCCCAACCCAACGCATCGGACATCGAGAGAACAGAAACATGAATCGCCTAAAATGAGAATTGCTGCATTCGATCCGACGAGATAGGCAGGCCAATCGCTTGCGGCTACAATACCCCGCCCGAAGCGAGGGAAATGTCCAGCGAGGAATAGAATCATGACCTACGTCGTCATTGAGAGTTGTATCAAGTGTAAGTACACCGACTGCGTGGAAGTTTGTCCGGTGGACTGTTTCCACGAGGGGCCGAATATGCTTGTAATCGACCCGGAGGAATGCATCGACTGCACACTTTGCGAACCCGAGTGCCCGGTCGAGGCCATTTGCTCGGAGGACGACGTTCCGGAGGGTCAGGAACAGTTTCTGGAGTTGAATGCCGAACTTTCAAAGGGATGGCCAGTTCTCACCGAGGCCAAGGACCCGCCCGAGGACGCCGACGACTGGGAGGACGTCGAGGACAAGCTGGAGCACCTGGAGCGGTAATAGCCTGCATATCTCACCAACCTTCTACTGCGGACGAGGATCCACTAGCTGTGGCGGCGCATGGGATACGAACGGATAACTGTAGGTAGCTCACCGACTTGCAGGAAAAGTTACGGCTGCAGCAAATAGGAAAACTTGACGAAGAGCTGCTTTCCATCGCGCTGCAGGCCGTTGGTGCGCACCACTTCGGTGCCCGTTTCGGTATCCACCAAGGCAAAGTTGGTGGAGTTGGTGTTGAAGCCGGCGTACAGCGCCGACCAGGGGTTGATGACGTAGCGCGCCAGCAAATCGAAGTTCAGGTTCTCGTCTCGCGCCAGCGACGTGAACGGTCCCGGATCGGTTGCTTCATGCTGGGCAATGAATCGCAGGGACCACTCCCTGGTGAACTGATAGTTCCACCGCGACCGCAGAATGTGATCGGTGAAAATTCTGCCGCGGCCGTCCGGGTCATCCAACTGAGTATACAGGTAGGCGAAGTCGTGCCGTAGTCGGTCCAGCGGCCGCCACAACAGTTCGAACTGCGCGTTGAAGGATTCGGCCAACTCCGGCTCAAATCCCGGCGCAGGCGCCAAATTGATGGTTTCGCCCGATCCTAACTCCAGGCTGAATCCCACCGTAGAGAACATCTGCGTCTCGAACGCCATGGTCCACTGTTCCTGAGCGTAGTCCCTGTTGCCCGGGAGGCCCGGAAAGTCCTGAGGCCGCAACCGCTCCTGCATGTCTTCGTAACTCAAGGTCAATTCGGTTTGCCCGTCCCAGCTCCACGACAACGACGGCATGATCTGCGAGGACAGTTCGGTCGAGCTCTGGTCGACAATGCGGTTGAAGAACAGTCTACCCGCCCAGCTATTCAGGGCCCCGCCCTCGGGCCAGAAGGTATATCTGACGTTGCCATGGGTGGATTGGGTATCGGGATGATAGCTGGAACTGAAGAATCCGAGATCGGACCTGAAGTCTTCGCTTGTATCGATCCGGTGCACGTGAAGCACGAGGTTTCTCCCGCTGCGGTCAAGGCGCACATTGGACTGTCGGCCGTTCGTCGTAAGGCCATTACCGTGATCGAAAGACGTGCCGATCGCCTGCCACTCGGTGGTCCAGTTCGGACTCAGCTTGAACCGGCCGTCGAGACTCGATACCCGAT
Organism: Candidatus Rariloculaceae bacterium; assembly: GCA_965237785.1. Taxonomy (GTDB): domain Bacteria; phylum Pseudomonadota; class Gammaproteobacteria; order Steroidobacterales; family Rariloculaceae; genus UBA6522. The sequence continues at coordinate 664,808 of OZ250159.1, read as the reverse complement.
TGGTCTGCGGACCGAACTCCCGCTCGGTGTAGAGCATGCCCACCCGGCCTTGCTCGGAGATATCGCGAAATGCGCGCAGGATGCTGATGTCGGCCACATCGCCGGCAAGCGGGTCGCCCGCATCGCGACCCTGTCCCGGCGCCTCGTCGTTGATCAACATGGTACCGATACCCCAGGGTCCCAGCTTCCCGGTGAATCGCAGGCCGGCGTTCGGGTCGACGATCCTGCGGGTAAAGACCAGTGTGCTCTCGGTGTTGAAATAGTCGGCGTTCTCCACGAAGAAGGGACGGCGCTCGGGGAAGCGCACTTCGAAGCGCTCGTTCACGGTAACCTGGGGTTCGTCCGATTCCACCTGGCTGAAATCCGGGTTCAGGGTGGCGTCGAGTACCAGGCTGTCCTGAAACACGAATTTTGCATCGAGGCCGATGTTCTCCTCCGAATCGTCATTGAACGCCGGCCCATCCACGGCGCGGGCATCCAATACATCGAATGTACGCGCGAAGGCGAAGGGGATGAATTGGATATTCCGGCCGGGTGACACGTCGCGCACACCCTTCATGACAGCGGTCTGATTGAGCCGGCCTTCGATGGTCGACTCGTAGCGCGGCCAGTGAGCCTGCTCACTCGACCTTGGAATTCGCCGCTCGAACATGACCCGCCACTCCTGTTCTTCGGTATCCGGAAACCGCAGGGTCCGCAGGGGGATGGTCAACTTCACCATGTAGCCGGCGTCGGCACGTCGGGCGTCCGAATACCAGACTGCCTCATACGAACGGTCGAAATTGGATTGCTTTGCAATTTCCGACCAGCGCCCATCGATTTGAACTCCCCGCGGGGTTGCGCCGAAGACATAGGCGGTACGCTGATCGTTGAAGGTATCGATGAACAGGGCCACAACGTCATCGTCGATGACGTTTTCCCGCGGCGCGAGGTTGGCTCTGATGAGTTCCGGCTCGGTGTCGAAGGCCAGGAAAATCGCGTAGACGTTCCGGTTGTCGTAGGCCATGTACACCGTCGTGTCCTGACTGGCCGGCTGACCGTTGTCGGGCTCACGCTGTATGAACCCTTCCACGCGCGCCATCATCCGGGCAATTTCCGGCGAGGCAACCATGCCGGGGAAATCGTCCAACTCGGGCGTTCGGTCAATGTACGGTATGACAAACTCGTCCGATATTTTGGCAAAGCTCCATGGCGCCCAACAAAACATCAGGGGAATGATCCAGACCACGGACGAGGATGGGATGAACTGCCGGCGGGTTCGACGTTGGGCACATGGCGATTGAACCTCGGCGAGGCCGAACAGCCTGTGGCGCAAATGGCAATTCTGGGGGAACACGACCGGCATCTGACCACGTCGGTACTGGAAACCGTCCAATTTTATCCTTAATCGATCCACGCCGACATGAAAGAAATTTCACCCCGGCTGAATTCGTCTACCGACCCGCATGGACCGAGCCCGATTGGCCCGCGTGGAACATCGGCTCCTACGACCCATGGAGCGAGCCGGAGTAGCCCCCAAAACTCACCGGTGTGTATCGCAAGCGGGTTCGATGCTATAACTGCGCTCGCGACATCTACCGAGATTCAGCGCCATCATGATTATCGACTGTCACGGCCACTACACCACCGAACCTCCGCAGTTGGGAGCGTACCGCGAACGCCAGAAGACGGAGGTCGAACGCGATCCGTTGCACAGGGCGGAGATCGCGGACCTGAAGATCACCGACGATGAGTTGCGGGCAAGCGTTGAAGGCGCGCAATTGCGGCTTCAGCGGGAACGGGGCTCCGATCTGACGATTTTCTCGCCTCGAGCCAGCGGCATGGGGCACCACATCGGCAACGAATCCACCAGCCGGGCCTGGACAACCCAGTGCAACGACCTGATCTACCGGCTGACGCGTCTCTACCCAAAGAATTTCGTCGGCGTTTGCCAACTACCTCAGTCGCCCGGAACCGGCCTGGAAGCCAGTGTCGCGGAGTTGGAGCGCTGTGTGACACAGCTTGGCTTTGTCGGCTGCAACCTCAACCCGGATACAAGCGGCGGCTCGTTCAATGCCCCGCCGCTTGGAGACCGTTATTGGTATCCGATTTACGAGAAGATGTGCGAGCTTGAGGTGCCGGCGATGATCCACGTCAGCGCCGCGTGCAATCCGGCGTTTCATACCACCGGCTCGTACTACCTCAGCGCCGACACCACGGCGTTCATGCAGCTATTGACCGCGGATCCATTCACGGACCTGCCGGAACTCAAGTTCATCATTCCCCACGGCGGAGGCGCCGTTCCCTATCACTGGGGACGTTTCCGCGGCCTCGCCGACATGTTGAAACGGCCGCCCCTGGACGAGCTTCTGCTCGACAACGTTTTTTTCGACACCTGCGTCTATCACCAGCGGGGCATCGACCTGCTGGTCGACGTGATGCCCATCGACAATATTCTCTTCGCCTCGGAGATGGTCGGCGCCGTTCGCGGTATCGACCCGGAGACGGGGCACTACTTCGATGACACCAAGCGATACATACTGGGCAATTCGAAGCTCAGTGATAATGATCGAATGCAGATTTTCGAGGGTAACGCGCGGCGCGTTTATCCGCGGCTCTCGACGGTCATCGGCGCCTGACCCGGATACCGACCACACGCCGGAGGGGCACCACGTCGGTGCGGACTTTGAAGGTCCGATAGAGCAGCACCCGCTATGGCAACGGGACAACGTTGTGCTGTCGAGCGTGTGTATCGACATCGGATCGGCGGGCACCCAGATCCTCTTCTCGCGAATGCATCTGCGGCGCCAGGCCGTGGATCTCTCCACGCGCTATCTGGTGATTCTGCGCGAGACCTTGTACGAGTCGCCGGTCAGTCTGACACCGTACCGCGGCGAACGAATGCTCAACATCGATGTCGGTGGGGGCACGACCAAACTCAGCGTAATCGACAAAGGCAAGGTGCTATCCACCGCCGCAATCCACATCGGCAGCCGCCTCGTGGCCGTCGACGGCGGTGGGCGACCCAGCCCACGGGGAGCCGCAAGCCCGGCCTTCCCGGCATGATCCGAACGTCATGACCGTGCCCGCATTGAAGACCGTGACCCGCACGCAGGGCAACAACGTCGCCCCGAAGGACGGCAGCGTCATCGGCACGTTCGCCCGCGGCATGGCGATGGAACCGCTGTTGTCCGGCCGACCGTCATCCGCAATCTCCTGCAGGCAAACATCAGGCTGATCTCGGGCTACCCGGGAGGCAACGACATCCTGCTGGCCATGGAGCTGATCTTCGCGCGCCAGGTCATGGGCCGTCCCTATCTCGCCCCGCCGGAACTACCCGCGGAACGCCACGAGGCGCTGCGCCGCACTTTCGATTCGACGGCCCGCGATCCGGAGTTTCGCGCGGATGCCGAACGCCTGCAGCTCGAACTCAATCCCGTCAGCGGAGAGGAGGTCGACGCCCTCATCACCCGAATCTACGGTGCATCGGACAGCGCCGTGCGGCTTGCCGCGGACGCGATCGCCAAAACGGACGGGGTGAACGCCAACAGCGGCCGGTGAGCCCGAATTCAAGGGGAATGCACCGCATCCCGTAGCGCCGGGGTGGATGTGCTTCGAGGGAGATCAGGTGGAGGCAAGCGCGCTCGAGCTCGCGGCGACCGCTCTCGGGATCATGCTCGATCCCTCCCGGCTCATGGTCCTGGCCGCCGGTGTTGTTCGGCATTCCGGGAACGACCGGATCGGCAGCGACCATCCTCGACGGCCACCCGCTTGCAAAGCAGGGTCAGGCCGGGCGAGCGTTCGGCGCCGCGTACACGGCGTCGCTTCTGGGCGGCATCGCGGGCGCCGTGTTACTCGCCGTCAGCATTCCCGTCCTGCGGCCGGTCATTCTCTACCTGGGCTCACCGGAACTGCTCGCGATCTGCATCTTCGGTCTGTCCATGGTGACGGTCCTCAGCGGCAAGGCGCCCCTGCGAGGAATGGCCGCGGCCGGGCTGGGGCTGATGGTCGCCATGGTGGGCTCCGATCCCCAGACCGGCACCATGCGCTGGACCTTCGGTACATTTTACCTGTGGGACGGACTGCCGCTCGTGCCCGTCACGCTGGGGCTTTTCGCTCTGCCGGAGCTCGCCGACCTGGCGATCGCCCGGCGCAGCATCGGCGGCGATGCCCGCGTCGATACGCGGTCGGGCCAACTCCAGGGCATCCGCGACACGCTGCATCATTGGTGGCTGGTGCTGCGCTGCAGTTGGCTCGGCGCCGCCCTGGGCGCGGTTCCGGGTCTGGGCGCCGCGGTGATCGATTGGCTGGCCTACGGCCACGCGCTGAAGACGGAGAAGGATACCGGCCGGTTCGGCGAGGGCGACATCCGCGGCGTCATCGCTTCGGAAAGCTCCAACAATGCAAAGGAAGGTGGCGCGCTCGTGCCGACACTCGCCTTCGGTGTCCCCGGCAGTGCGTCCATGGCCATTCTGCTGGGGCCGTTCATGATGCACGGCCTGGTGCCCGGCCCCCGGATGCTCACGGACAACCTGGAATTCACCTACTCGATCGTCTGGAGCATAGCGCTGGCCAACGTGCTCGGAGCCGGGCTGTGTCTTGCGTTCAGCAACCAGTTGGCCCGGGTCGCCACGATTCGGATGGGACTCCTGTTACCGGTGGTCCTGGCCATCATCTTTCTGGGGGCTTTTCAGGGATCCCGGCAGTGGGGAGACCTCTACGTGCTGCTCGGATTCGGGGTGTTTGGATGGATCATGAAACGGCAGGGTTGGCCTCGCCCGCCGCTCATACTCGGCGTGGTTCTTGGAGATATTGTCGAGCGGTATTTGTTTATCTCCGTCGGCCGGTATGAGTGGGCTTGGTTGACTCGACCGCTGGTTGTCGTGCTCTTCGCGCTTGCGGTGTTTGGGCTTTTGAGGCCATTGGTGCATAACCTGCGTGCGACGGTTGGAAAGGCTTCGGGGGCGCAGTTTCGGGTGCGGTTTTCCCGCTCTGCGTTGTTTACGCTACTGATCTTAGGAGTCATTGCGGTTTCCATCGGCGTGGCATCGCAGTGGAACTTTGAGGCCAGGATCGTTCCCCTTGCTGTTGGTTATACGGCGCTGGTTTGTGCTTTCCTCAGCGTTTGCAATGAAGTCTTCCTGCGTTCGGCTTCCGCCGCGGGTGAAACGGAGGGGCTCGCCGACGCGGCAGCGGGTGAACGGGCGGGGCTTGCACACGGCGCCTCGGCGCCTGACGGGGAAGCTGCGTTGGATATTAGGACCTACCTTACCCGCGCCGCCGGTTTTTTTGCATGGTGCGGAGGCTACGTCGTCGTAGCCAAGCTTATTGGCATGCTCGCCGCGATCTTCGTATTCGTCGCGTTCTGTGTGCGGTTCTGGGGCCGTGAGACCATGACCCGCGGGTTGCTGCTAGCGCTCGGTATGACTACATTTTGTTGGTTGTTGTTCGATCGGCTGCTGGCGGTGCCGTGGCCGCGGTATTGGCTGGGGGATGTTGTTCGTAACATTGTGGGCTAAAGGTGTGGTTACACTTTGTTGAGGTGGGTTGAGGGAGTGCGGCCAGCCAAAGGTGGAAACGACGGCGCGGTACGCACACCTGGCACGGGACACGGAAAAGGTGTCCACCGCCCGGATCGCCGGCAGCATCAAGGAACATATTCTTCCGGAAGCCGCTAGGGCGGCGGCAGTCGCGGCTCCGACACGGGCGCCGAGCGGTCCCACGGTGGCGGAGTTGGCCAAGCGGTATCTGAAGGAGCATGTCGACATTCGTTGCAAGCCGAGTACGGCAAAACGGATTCGGGGCGTGCTGAACAGGTACCCGCGCTCGAATGTTGTCTTCAGCCCCTCCAGCGCTCGCCGCTTCCAATTGTCGATCATGTTTGGGTGCGCCTGGTAGCGCGCCGACAGCTCGGCCATCGGACGTGCGGCCGGACGCCTCTCCGGACACCGACCGCCGTCCCGGTCGCAGCCAAACTCCCCTTCGGCGGCTCCCGGCAGAGACAAGGCGACGGAGCACGGGGCTGAACGGCAGCGAAGAAGTCGCAGGGGTTATGATGGGTCGCGCGCATTCGCTCGTAAAAACAGAGGAGCATGCCACCGATGGCCATGCATGGCCGGTCACTGACCGCGTAGCGACGGAGGACGCAGAACGGATTTCGCAAACGCGTCGTCTACGAGGCCGGCGATGAAGCGTTCGAAAAATGAACGGCATCGGGTTGGCGAGGCGAAAGAACGGCAAACTCAATAACCGGCTGGGTTATTATTCGGTGGATGACGAGGTGGTGACCGGGAGCGGTCGATGCGATTAAAGGGTTTTTCGCGGCACGTCATGTCCGATCGAGTTCTTGACGACGGAGTGTCGCATGACACATGTGCTTGAAATCGCAAAATAGTGCAGCGACTGGGCGGAATCCGGCCGAGAAATCGAGATGATCGGTGGCTAAATCACGTGTGTCTTCATGCCTCCTTCAGGAGTCAATCCTCATTCGAAGGAGGTAACAAGGATGGCCCGTGCTGATCTGTTACTAAATCTCGTTCGGGCTGGTGCAAAGGGAGACGACCTTCTGTTCCGCAAGTCTCTAGAGGCACTCATCGCCGAAGAGCGTGCCAAGCAGCACCATATTCTCGCAGACCGTCTTGCGGCACATCTGAACGCCCATGTTCTAACGAAAAGCGGAGCGACTGCGCCCGTGATAGGACGTAACGGCCAGATTGCCGACTCATTCCACGAAGTAACTCCAGAGAGGCGGCTGGCAGATCTCGTCCTCCCGGACGTGGTAGCTAACACTGTCGGGGAGCTGGTGGAAGAGTTTCGCCGGGTCGATCTTTTGCGCGCCTATAACTTGGAACCGAGGCATCGGGTGCTTCTCATCGGCCCCCCGGGCAACGGAAAGACATCACTGGCCGAAGCACTCGCTACGGAGCTGGCAATTCCCTTGTACGCGGTACGGTACGAGTCGGTCATTGCCAGCTACCTGGGCGAAACGGCAGTGCGACTGTCGCGACTTTTCGATAAAGTGCGGACGCGCCGATGTGTGCTGTTTTTCGATGAGTTCGATGTGGTAGGCAAGGAACGTGGCGACATTCACGAGACCGGCGAGATCAAGCGGGTTGTCAGCTCGCTGCTGCTGCAGATCGACGACTTGCCGAGCCACGTGGTGGTCGTCACGGCAACGAACCATCCCGAGTTATTGGACAGAGCGGTTTGGCGACGGTTTCAGCTTCGACTTAATCTTCCTGCACCCACGGCCACGCTAGCAGAAGAGTGGTTCAATCGATTCGAGAAACGGGTTGGCAAAAGTCTAGGGTACAAGCCGGCCACCTTGGCGAAGCAGCTCAAGGGGCTGAGCTTCTCCGAATTGGAACAGTTCGCCCTGGACGTACAGCGACAGTATGTACTCAATCTTCCAGACGGCGAAATTTTCACAATCGTTGCGGAGCGGCTGAAGCAGTGGCAGTGCCGCGCTCCCGTAACGATCTCGGGACGGACAAACTCGGATCGTGGTGATGCCTGAACGTCCCTTGCTGATTCTCCCAAATCCGGGAGAGCCTATGCGTCGGCGACGACGAGGCGGTGGCGGCGGAAAGTTCCACCGACCAAGTCCCGAGCGACAGGCAGAAAGACTCGCGCCGCGGTTCCAACTTCTGCAGGAAGCGTTGGAGGCGCGACGGGCACGACTCCAGGCCGAAGCCGGTGACCTTGTTCCCGAAGAAGTGGTGGTTCTTGAGACCGTGGGGACGGTTGACAACTTCATACGTGCGGTGGAGCGCGTGCCTGGAATGGAGTGGCTCGCCGAGGTCGAAGAGGAGGATATTCCAGCGGACGACGACTTCTTCGCTTTAGACGAAATAGGCGAACGGCGGCCCAACAAGGCCCTTCGGGGCCGAATTTTTATGGTCTTCGCGAATCAGGCTGCGCTAGCGCAGATGCTTACGCTCTGGGATGACTGGCAGTCCAACAACCGACTGCCCCATGGTCTTGGAAAGTGGAAGATTCTCTTTCAGCAGCTTCGGGATGTCCGCCGTTGGGGGATCCAGGACCGACTGGTCGAGACTGGACTGCTTGACGACTGGCGGGAACGCGTCGAATACGGCCAGGAAGTCGTGCCTTGCGAAATCGAACTCTGGTACAGAAGGAACCCGGCAGATCGCCGCATGGCCCAGACTCGGGTTGTCGCTCTTATCGAAGAGTTGGCTGGTAGCGTGGTGAGCGAGGCAGACATCGAGGAGATCGCCTATCACACATTGCTGGCACACATCCCAATCGCTCAGATTCGCCCGTTGATCGAGTCACTGCACCACGATGTGAATCTGGTCCAATGCGAGCACGTCCAATTTTTGCGTGCCAGCGGGCAGATGTCTTCCTCTCTTCCTGATTATCATCGAGAACGAGACTTAGAAGCATTGCCTGAGGTGGATCCGGTGGGAGTGCCTGTCGTCGCACTTCTCGACGGACTTCCGCTGCAAGCACACCGGCGACTTCAAGGACGCCTCATCGTCGACGATCCTGATGACTTTGAACTGGACTATCCAGCGGCGACACGCCGACACGGCACGGCGATGGCGTCGCTTGTTCTCCATGGCGACTTGGCCGCGGGCAACGCCGCACTACCACGACCGCTGTACGTCCGCCCAATCCTTCAACGGGATTCACGAGATTGGCGGAACCACACGGAGACCGTGCCTGAAGGGGTGCTCGTGGTCGACTTGATCCACAGGGCGGTGCGCCGTCTCTTCGATGGAGAAGGAGATGTGGCGCCGGTGGCACCGCAGGTAACGGTCGTCAACTTGTCCATTGGTATTTTGGATCGACCGTTCGAGCAATTCTTGAGCCCATTGGCGCGATTGCTGGACTGGCTGGCGTGGCGCTACCAGGTTCTGTTCGTGGTGAGTTCCGGGAATTGCATGCAAATGATTAAGTTGCGGCCAGGGGAGCCAGGCAACGAGAAGCAGGTGATTAGTTCCATCGCAGCCGATGCGCGTCATCGGCGTCTGCTGTCACCCGCGGAGGCGGTCAATGCTCTGACGATAGCGGCGCTACACGCAGACGAGTCAACCGATCCGCCCCCGCCTCGGTGGACCGATCCTTACACGACTGCCGGCCTTCCCAGCCCAATAAACGCGCAGGGAATGGGATACCGTCGAGGGATCAAACCGGATCTTCTGGCTCCCGGCGGTCGGGTCGTCGTACAGAGAGGGTTAAATGCCAGGGGGCAACAAAATGGGCTAGAAATTTACACACGATTGGGCGCTCCTGGGCAGTTGGTCGCTTCTCCGGGCGTCAACCCCGGTGATCAGGACGCCATGTGGTATTCAAGAGGCACGAGCAACTCAACCGCGATTGTCAGTCGTGCGTGTAGTTGGCTATATGAACTGATGGAAGAGCTTAGCGCGGAGCCGTCAGGTGAAGTCGTAGACAGCATCCCTCGCGCCGTCTGGCTCAAGGCGCTGGTCGCCCATGGCTCGGAGTGGGGAGCGGCGGGTACGGCGCTAACCAGCATCTTGAAGAACAGGAACAACAGTCGTCAGTTCAGGGAGTACATCACACGGTTGCTCGGCTACGGTGCGATGAACATCGATCGAGTACTCGAATGCACAACGCGGCGCGTGACAGCGCTCAGCGCAGGAACTCTCTGTGAAGACGAGTCGCATATTCACCGTCTTCCCTTGCCGCCGTCGCTGAACGGTTTGCGTGGACATCGGCGGCTGACGATTACTCTTGCCTGGCTGTCGCCGGTCAATCCACGGCACCAAGGTTGGCGGAGGGCGGATCTATGGTTCGCCCCTCCGCAAGCGCCTCTACAAGTTAAACGAAGGCAGGCGGACTGGCAGGCAGTTCAGCGGGGAACATTGCAGCATGAAATTCTCGAAGGCGAAGAAGCAGGTGTATTCGTTGACGGCGAGAGTCTGGAGATTCAGGTGAGCTGCAGGGCGAGCGCTGGCGCTCTCGACGACGATGTCCCGTACGCACTCGCCACGACCTTGGAGATTGCCGAGGAACTCAACATCGACATATACGATGAAGTGCGGTTTAGGGTACATGCCGCACGCGTGCGAGCAGAGGCAGGGGCTTGACTTGCGATGCTGGCGTTTAGTGATGGGCGGCACTACTTAGAACAATCAGCGGTACGGTTCAGCGTGTGTGCACAATCGGCAGCGCTTTGGTGGTCGGTTCGGGATTTGTGAATAACAGCGCAGCAAACTTGAAAGGCGCCCCCTGAGGCGTCGGCATTAGTGGGTGTCTTGCCGTTGGACCAAAATTATGCGCGCATATACGCAGCTTGAAAGATTACGATGGCACATGGACAACCGACCCTGTTCTTTAAATAGGGTCGACGATTGAGAATTGATCAAATCGAGCCAAGATTGATACCACATAGGCTACAAAATAGGACGCAATCATTACGATGCCTTATCGCAGCAGAGTCTTCATATCTTTCGATGGAGATAACGACATTCACTACTATCGCCTGATGAAGGCTTGGAAGCAGAACGACCGATCTCCGTTTAACTTCGTCGATGCTCACGACATCAATACCGCTCGGGACACCAGCACGGAAGAAACTATAAAGCGCCGCCTTGCGGAACGGCTTTCAAATGCTCGGGTAGTTGTGTCCCTAATTGGCGAACGAACGCGATACCTTTACAAGTTTGTGCGCTGGGAACTTGAACAAGCTCTAGCTCGAGGTCTACCCATAATCGGAGTCAATCTCAACGGACGTCGCTTTCAGGACGGTGATCGCTGTCCGCCCATAATTCGTGACGGGCTTGTAGTCCATGTCAGTTTCCAGCCTGTAATTCTTCAGCACGCTCTAGAGAACTGGCCGGACGAGCATGCCCGCCTGCGAACGCAAGGAACAACAGGACCACGCTATTATTCAAACGAGGTCTATAAGGGCCTAGGCCTTTAAGTTGAAGTCTTGGGCAAACATTCAGTTTGCTGCTTTGCAGCAAATTTCCACCTTGACTTTTGGGTCATCGGTTCTCCAGTCCCTAGGCACACTGTGGATATTGATTGAACCAACAAGCTTTCTGTTTCCAAACTTTGCTCAATTTGTTCAAAAATTCTGGTGGGTCTTCCCTTCGCTTGGTGCACTCATTGGGCTTTGGCGAGCGTGGCCTCGGCTGTCAGTAAAGTCGCGGATAACTGGAACGGATGCAGTGATCGAAATTCTGGTCTGCAATCTTTTTGACCAAACGGGAGCCTTAGTAGTAAGTAGTAACACAACTTTTGACACCACAATGGAAGACCGAACAATCTCAAGAACGAGCACACAAGGTCAGTTCACATCGCGCTTTTGTGACTCACTGGCTGATTTAGACCGACAGCTTGAAGACGGCTTGCGTGGAATCGAATTTGAAGAACGTAACACAGTATCTAAGCCGTACGGAAAGAGGCGCGAATACCCGATTGGCACCGTCGTCTCGGTTCACGGTAGTGGCAAAGTCGCCTACTTCCTTGCTATCGCCAACCTAAACGCGAACCGGAACGCATCCGCGACGCGTGAAGATATTCTCGACGCGCTGCCCAGATTGTGGGATTTTGTGCGAACCCAAGGGGATCTTGAGCCAATTGCTATACCGATAATTGGTTCTGGACTCGCTCGCGTAGCCGCTACGCGCGAGGAACTCCTCCGAGAAATTATCAAGTCCTTTGTTGCTGCGGCGCAGGTTGGACGATTCTGTGAAAATCTTACAATTTCAATTTCGCCGAATGATTTTAGTACGGGGCACATCGACTTGCCAGCAATAGGCCAATTCCTTCGGCACGAATGTACGTACGCTTACGGACCACAGCCTCCACCGACAGCACCGCAAGGAATTCCATCGGAATCTTAGGTGCTTGATACCAATCAATTTGACCTGAAGTAGCGTCCCCAGAAATGATGCGTATTTCGCTTGAAAGTTACCACTGGTACATTATGCGCGGAATGCGCACGCTAAACGCGTCCCGTGATACGCCCATCATCCGACACGCTTTGGACACATTTCCGAGCTCTTCGGCCAGATTCAGCAACCCGATCTTGTTTCGTATTATTTATGCTCTGTTTAGACTGATTCATGGGGGTTATCCATATGGACTTGGTTGAAAGTGCGCACTTCCATCAAAACCGATAACCCTCGCTCTCATCACGCCAAGTGTCAGATAAAGTCGGAATAATCTCACCTAAAGCCCGCCGAAGATTGTCCGAATTTGTGCATTTGGTGTTGCGTTCGAAAATGACGCAACAACTGGACCTTGAGTCGTGTTCTGTCTTAATTCAATTTCCCCAGTGTCATGATTATACGATAGTGCATATTGCTTGCGATTGACTTTGAACCAGAGGACATTCTTCATTTCCCCTTTTCTAGTATAAACCTCAAGAGGATCATCGTCCTTCCTCCAGACAACGCCTCCCGCAACGGAGAGAGAAACTTCATTTACATCTTGAGCATGATGATCTGCGCGATCCATGACGCCTCTCAGGTAATCCCGTAGACGGTCAATATCCGTTACTTGTTGCGGCATATCTCCGTTTCCTTTTCGTCGCTAACGATTGGCTATCAAGCAATTTGGCTTGAAAATCTGACATTGAGGCGAGCCCTTATATGGACTGAGAAATGCTATTCGTCCCTAGTCGACCGGCTCAATGCGAAAGTAGGTCAAGCCCCGAATTGGAAGTCCGTTGATCTCGTATCTTCCAAACGACCATACCTCAGCATGTTCCAGAAACGCTTCCCAGACAAACAGCCCGAAGCAAAGGCCTGCCGCAATCTCGTCGTATTGGCACGCATCCATGTATATTGGCTGCCATACTGTGTCTTCCCAATTGCTGCCCGGCATCCAACTCGACGTATGAATCCGTTCGTCGCCAGTCTCAATCATGTTGCGAAGTTCGTCACGAATGGATTCGATCTGCTCCGCGCTGAGTCGGGAACACCAAGCATCAAAACTCCCTTTGATGAGGGATGCGTGCGATCCGCTGGAACGGATCGATCGAATAGTGCGCCACAATCCTCCCCTTTCAGAGAACCGGGGTCCAACTTCATATGGCCCGGACCGCACGCATCATAGCCCCCCGCAACTGCCAAGAAAATACTCCCTGGTCGGCCTCTCGTGCCTCCAACCGCAGAGCCGTCATGTCTCGTGTTGATTCCGTAGCGGCCTGCCCTCCTCAATGTGGCTCTGTGTCCAAGGTCCTAACCCCGAAGATAACCCACGATGCTTGAGGCCGGGGCAGATCAATCCATGATGTCTAGTATTCTGCACCTCACCAGCTACTCCTATTTGTTTGTGCTAGGAAAGGTCTGAACAAGCCGCCAACAGGGCAGGATGGCTCAATTTCCGATGCATTGCGTCGGGAACGGTGCCGCAACGGGGATTGAACGAGTCCTTTGACGCGGGATTCGGTGCCCGGTGCCGATTCCGGGCGGAATGATCCTCCATCATGGCGGCTGCGAGGTGCCGCTCGGCCATCATCAGGTTGGCGAACTCCAACAGCAGCGCGATGCGCTGAATGTCCTTCGCCAGCCCTCGGTAGCGCACCTTGGCGTAGCCGAAGTGCCGCTTCGGCCCCCAACTTGTGCTTGACCCCTACCACGTACCTCAGGTGCAATTGCGCGAAGCAGCGGGAGCGCCGCACTAGCGTCGGGGCACAACCTACCTCCTTCAGCCCAGTTCAACTCCACAGACGTGCATCCATTGGCTACACTTGCCGGCATGAACGACACTGGTTTACGCATCAGGCTGCAGCGCAATCTCCGCGACCGCTTTGAGCGTGTCTGGCAAGCGCAGGACAAACCCGCGTCCCGGGTGCTCCGCGAATTCATGCGGACTTACGTTGACGAGCACAAAGAGTTGCTTGCGGATGATCCTGCAACGAACCCTGAGCCAAACGCGAAGAGCGGGTGAATCGATGCCGAGTGCTAACCAGACACCTGAACAGGCCGCGCGGGACAGTATCGACAAAATGCTCTCGAAAGCAGGCTGGGTGGTTCAGGACAACAAGAAGATCGACTTCAGTGCCGGATTCGGGATCGCCGTCCGTGAGTATCAGACTGATGCCGGCCCAGCCGACTACGTACTTTTCATCGGCAAGAAACCCGTCGGCGTGGTCGAGGCCAAGCCGGAGGACTGGGGCCAGAAGATCACCACGGTCGAGGAGCAATCCGGACGTTACGCTGCCGCCAATCTCAAGTGGGTGAACAACAAGGAGCCCCTGCCGTTCGTTTACGAAAGCACGGGCGTGCTCACTCGCTTCACCAACGGACGCGATCTTAAGCCCCGCTCCCGAGAGGTGTTCAGCTTTACCCGGCCGGAAACGATGCGGGACTGGCTCACCCAGCCGGCCTCGCTTCGTTCACGGCTCCAGGGGCTTCCCGTGCTGGACCCCACGGGGCTCCGGAAGTGCCAGCGCAAGGCCATCAAAAAACTGGAGTCGTCCTTCAAGGACGACCGCCCGCGCGCGCTCATCCAGATGGCCACCGGCTCGGGCAAGACCTACACCGCCGTCACTTCGATCTACCGGCTGCTCAAGCACGCTGACGCCAAACGTATCCTTTTTCTCGTGGACACCCGGAATCTGGGCGAACAGGCCGAGCAGGAATTCATGGCCTACGTGCCCAGCGACGACAATCGCAAATTCACTGAGCTCTACAACGTCCAGCGCCTCACCTCGTCCTTCGTCGCCAGGGATAGCCAAGTCTGTATCAGCACCATCCAGCGCATGTACTCGCTCCTGAAGGGCCAGGAGATGGATACAGCCGCCGAAGAGATCAACCCCGCGGAGTTGGTCCAACCGAGTCAACCGATGCCGGTTGTCTACAACGGCAAGGTTCCACCCGAGTTCTTCGATTTCATCGTCATCGACGAATGCCACCGCTCGATTTACAACCTCTGGCGTCAGGTTCTGGAGTATTTTGACGCATACCTCATCGGCCTGACCGCCACACCCGACAACCGCACCTACGGCTTCTTCAAGAAGAATGTCGTCAGCGAATACGGCCATGAAGAAGCCGTCGCCGACGGCGTCAATGTCGGCAACGAAATCTATGTCATCGATACGCAGAAGACCCTGCACGGCGGCCAGCTTAAGGCTGAGCAGCAGGTCGAGAAGCGCGAACGCCTGTCGCGCCGGAAGCGCTGGGAAATCCAGGACGAAGACGTCGTCTATGCCGCCAAGCAACTAGACCGCGCCGTCGTCAACCCCGATCAGATCCGCACGGTAATCCGCACCTTCCACGACAAGATCCCGGAAATATTCCCTGGCCGCAAAGAGGTTCCGAAGACGCTTGTTTTCGCCAAAACCGACAGCCATGCCGATGACATCATCCAGACCGTTCGCGAGGAGTTCGCCGAAGGCAACGAGTTCTGCAAGAAGATCACCTACAAGGCCGAGGAGGAGCCGAAATCCATCCTCGCCCAGTTTCGGAACGACTACTATCCGCGCGTCGCCGTGACCGTGGACATGATCGCGACGGGTACCGACGTCAAGCCCCTCGAATGCCTGCTGTTCATGCGCGACGTGAGAAGCCGCAATTATTTCGAGCAGATGAAGGGCCGCGGCACCCGCACCCTCGACCGTGACGATCTCAAGAAAGTCTCCCGTTCGGCTTTAAGCGGGAAGACCCATTATGTGATCGTAGACGCCGTCGGCGTCACGAAATCGCTCAAGACCGCGAGCCAGCCGCTCATCACCAAGCCTACCGTGCCGCTCAAGGATCTCGCAATGGGCGTGATGATGGGCGCACGCGACGAAGACACGGTGAGTTCGCTTGCCGGCCGCCTTGCCCGGCTCAACCGGCAACTCGACGACGCCGAGCAGGCTCGGATCAAAAAGCGAGCCGGTGGTATTGGACTCACTCAAATCGTCGGCAATCTGCTGGCGGCCATCGACCCTGACCGCATTCAGGAAAAGGCGCGCGAGATCGAGCCCGTGTCGGATGGCGCCGAACCGTCCGCAACTGCCTGCGACGGGGCTCAGAAGCAGTTGGTCGATGATGCGGCCAGCGTTTTCAACGGTGAATTGATCGAACTGATCGACTCAATTCGCCGCGACAAGGAACAGACCATCGACCATGATGGCCTAGACACCGTGCTTCGGGCCGAATGGGAGGGCGACGCGCATGAAAACGCGGAAACCATGACGCGGGACTTCCGACAATATCTGGAAGACAACCGCGATGAAATCGAAGCTCTGACGATCTTCTACGCCCAACCGCACCGGCGCCGCGAGCTGACCTACGCCATGATTCGGGAGGTATTTGACAGACTGAAGAGCGACAGGCCGCGTCTGTCCCCCTTGCGGGTCTGGCAAGCCTATACCCTGCTCGACGAATACAAGGGCGACCAGCCTGTCAGCGAGTTGACGGCGCTCGTGGCGTTGATCCGCCGCGCCTGCGGCATCGATGCGACGCTCTCGCCTCATTCGGACACCGTGCGCCGCAACTTCCAGAACTGGATCATGACGCACCACAGCGGGAGTGGGGAGAAATTCAACGAGGAGCAAATGGCATGGCTGCACATGATCCGCGACCACATCATCAGCTCCTTTCATCTGGACCGCGATGACCTCGACATGGCTCCGTTCGATGGCAAGGGCGGGATGGGGCAAATGTACAAGCTTTTCGGAGACCGAATGGATGACGTGATTGGCGAATTGAACGAAGTGTTGGCGGGCTGATAGTGAGCTCCAACTCTGCAAACATGTTACCCGTCGGCTGGACTTATTCTTCTATCGGGCAAGTGACTTTGCCGGTTTCGAAAATCGATCCCAAGGACGATCAAGATCGAGAAATTGACTACATCGATATCTCCAGCATCGACAACACCCTGCATGTTATCGGCAACGTTAAGCAGTATCGATTAGGAGATGCGCCATCGCGCGCACGGCAGATTGTACGCGCGGGAGACGTCCTTTTCGCCACAGTCAGACCCTACCTACGAAACATTGCTCGTGTACCTAACAACTACGACCGGAAGATTGCCTCTACGGGATTCTCGGTCTTGAGGCCTGCAGAAGGTGTCTGTCCAGCCTTCCTATTCTATAAGGCAATCTCCAGGGAAATGGTTAACGCGCTTTCGGGGCTGCAATACGGCGTGAGCTACCCAGCAGTTAAGGATGATCAAGTTCGTGACCAACCTCTGTGGCTGCCACCCACCGAAGAACAACACCGCATCGCCGCCAAGATCGACGAACTCTTCTCCGAACTCGACAAGGGCGTCGAGAGCCTCGAGACCGCACGGGCGCAGCTCAAGATCTACCGCCAGGCAGTTTTGAAGCACGCCTTTGAAGGCAAGCTCACCGGCAAATGGCGCGAGGAGAACAAAGACAAGCTCGAAGAGCCGGAGCAATTGATCGCCCGCATTGAACGGGAGCGTGAGGGGTGCTACGAACAGCAACTCAAGGAGTGGGCAACTTCGGTAAGAAAGTGGAAAAGTGATGGTAAACCAGGCAGAAAACCGCGCAAGCCGTCTGCTCCAAACCCGATCACGAAATCCTCAGTAGACGCTACGGTGAGAAGTGACAAGTTGCCGTTTGGTTGGACATCGGTATCAATTGCCTCTTTGTTTGATGTCGTTAGCGGCGCAACGCCAAAAGGATTAGCCTTAGTCAATGGCAGCGATGTTCCCTTTTACAAAGTTTCGGATATGAACACGCTTGGGAATGAAACGAGGATGGGTACTGCCGCAATCTACCTTTCTGAATCAGAAAGGAATGAACTAGGACTCAAAACACATCCCAAAGGTACTGTAATTTTCCCCAAACGAGGCGGTGCAATTCTGACAAACAAAAAACGGATCTTATCCCGCCCATCCTGCTTTGATCTCAATACTATGGGAGTGGTCAACCGTGTCCAGAGTGTTTCCAAAGAGTATCTTTGGCACTGGTTTCAATCTCTTGATCTAGCAACAATTTATGATGGCTCGAATGTCCCTCAGATCAACAAAAAGAATGTCGAGCCGTTGCCGTTTCCGATATGTTCGATTGAAGAACAGCGCGGATTGGCTAGTTTACTTGAGAAGACGCTATCACACGTTGACGAAACGGAAGTGATTATAAGCCATGAACTCCAGAAAGCTGGCGCTCTTCGCCAGTCAATTCTAAGGAAGGCCTTCTCCGGCGAGCTCGTCCCGCAGGATTCAAACGACGAACCGGCCTCGGTTCTTCTAGATCGAATAAGAGCCGAACGAGAGCAGAACACGAGGCACGCGACCTCACGTACGATTGGGAAGCGAAAGACGGCCAGAGCAACTACATGACGGGCAAACTTCCTATCAACCTTGACCACCTGCTGCGCCAGCACAACATTGAGGGCGGGCGGATCGATTATAAGGCTGGCTGGAACCCGCAACGGGTGTTGCATACCATCTGCGCGTTCGCCAACGACTTTCACAATCTGGGCGGTGGGTATGTGGTGTTAGGGGTCGACGAACAAGATGGACGCCCATTGCTGCCGCCCAAGGGCATCGACCCCGCTCGCATTGACAGGATTCAGAATGAACTGTTGAATCTGGGGCATTCCGCCATACAGCCCCAATATCATCCACTCACTGCGACCTATCGCGTGGAAGGCCGAACCATCTTCGTGCTGTGGGAGCCCGGCGGCGAAACGCGCCCCTACAAGGCCAGAGTCAATCTGTCGAGGGGAGGCACGGGATGGGCCTACTACATTCGCCGGCACAGCAGTACCGTCCGCGCCAGAGGCCCCGACGAACGCGAACTGCTTGGCTTGGCCGCCACCGTGCCCTTCGACGACCGATACCATCAATCGGCCTCATTGGAAGATCTTTCCCTTCGTTTGATAGAGCAGCATCTGAAAGACATCGGCAGCGACCTCGCCCCGGAAGCCGCCAACCTCTCAATAGCGGAATTGGGTCAGCGCCTGAACATCGTCGGTGGGCCTCCGGAAGCCCTGTTTCCGAAGAATGTCGGCTTGATGTTCTTTAACGACCGCCCCCATGACTTTTTTCCGGCAACCCAGATCGATGTCGTGTGGTTTCCGGATGGCCCGGGGGGCGACCGGTCCATCCGCATGGAGGATTTCAGAAAGGGGCAGGCCGTTAGCCGCCGCTACCGCAACCGCCGGATCGGCGAATTCCTCAAGGAACTGGACTTGGCCGAGGCGCGTTCAACGGGTGTACCGAAGATTTTTCGAGCCATGCGGCAAAACGGCTCCCCGGAACCGATCTTCGAGAGCGACGATGATCGCACCTGGTTTCTGGTACGGCTGCCGGTGCATGAGCGGGCTTCGCCTGCGGCAACGGAACACGAAACCGATCCGACCTACCAAGTTACCGATCAAGATACTGACCAAGTCACGGGTCACGTCAAGCAGCTTGTAAACGCGCTGACCGACGAGATGAGGCGCAGCGAGCTTCAGGCGGCATTGCAACTCAGACACCGTCGCCACTTCACCACGACCTATCTACATCCAGCCATCACGGCGGGCCTGATCGAAATGACCCTCCCCGATAAACCCAGTAGTCAGTACCAGCGTTATCGCCGAACCGCCCAGGGCGAGGCACTGGCCGAGAAAATCAAGAAAAAGCACACGTCCAAATGAACACCGCCCCCATCGTCTCCAAAGTCTGGAGCTTTTGCACCACGCTACGCGATGACGGAGTCGGCTACGGCGACTACCTGGAGCAGATCACCTATCTCATTTTCCTCAAGATGGCCGACGAGTACGCCAAACCGCCGTACAGCCGCGATGTCGGCATCCCGGCCGAATTCAACTGGCAGAGCCTGAAGTCGAAAAGAGGCGCCGAGCTCGAGGGCCACTACGTCACACTGCTTCGCGAGCTTGGTACCAGGGCGGGCATGCTGGGCCAGATATTTACCAAGGCTCAGAACAAGATCCAGGACCCGGCGAAGCTGTTTCGCCTCATCGACATGGTGGACGACACCGAATGGGTCACCATGGGCGCCGATGTAAAGGGCGACATCTACGAGGGGCTACTGGAGAAGAATGCAGAGGATACCAAGTCGGGCGCGGGCCAGTATTTCACGCCGCGCGCCCTCATCCGCGCCATGGTCGAGTGCGTCCGGCCGGAACCGGGCAAGCTCATTGCCGACCCGGCCTGCGGTACGGGCGGTTTCTTTCTGGCTGCCTATGACTTCATTACCAACCCGGACAACTTCAAACTCGAGAAGCCGCAGAAAGCCTTCCTGAAGCACAAGGCGTTTCATGGCAACGAGATCGTCGCCAACACGCGCCGGCTGTGCCTGATGAACATGTTCCTGCACAACATCGGGGAGATCGACGGCGGCGCGCCCATATCGCCGAATGACTCGCTCGTGGCCGATGCCGGCAAGCGCTTTGACTATGTGCTGGCAAATCCGCCTTTCGGCAAGAGGAGCTCGATGAGCTTCACCAACGAGGAAGGCCGGCAGGACAAGCACGACCTGACCTACAACCGGCAGGACTTCTGGGCCACCACCTCGAACAAGCAACTCAATTTCGTGCAGCACATCCGCACGATGCTCAAGACCACGGGCCGGGCTGCCGTTGTCGTTCCGGACAACGTGCTGTTCGAAGGCGGCGCTGGTGAGACGATCCGCCGGAAGCTGCTGGACAACACCGACCTGCACACGATCCTGCGCCTGCCGACCGGCGTATTCTACGCGCAAGGGGTCAAGGCAAATGTGATCTTCTTCGACAACCGCGAAGCCAGCCCGAACCCGTGGACAAGAGAGGTCTGGTACTACGACTACCGCACGAACATTCATCACACTCTGAAGAAGAAGCCGATGCGCTTCGAGCACCTGTCGGACTTCGTCAGGTGCTACAACCCGATGAACCGGCACAAGCGCAAGGCGACCTGGGACGAGGCGGACGCACCAGAAGGCCGTTGGCGTTGCTACAGCTACGAGGAGATCAGGGCGCGCGACAAGACCAGCCTCGACATTTTCTGGCTCAAGGACAAGAGCCTGACCGATCTGGACAACCTGCCCGAACCCGACGACCTTGCCGAAGAGATCATCGAAAACCTGGAAGCAGGCCTTGACAGCTTCCGCGAAGTGCTCGCCGGGCTGCGGCAGGCAGGGTGATCGAGTGAGCGAGGATTGGGGACTTTATCGCGCCCGAACCTGCGGAGAACCAATCTGGGATTGGTTGACACGAGCAGGTAAGCATCATCACGCCGCATAGATCGCCTCGGCGGATTGGAGTATCTCCGCTCGGCAGATGTAGTTCCGGCTTGCTTCGATTGCGTCGCGCGGGTTCTGCACACGTCGCGATTCGAGCTTGTTCTGGCTTCCCAAGGATGAGGAATATGTCAGCATCATGGCCGGGACGCTGGACGAGTCCACCGGATTAACGGCTGTTGAACACATCTACGTGGGTGACAAGGGCGATTACTACGAGCTGACCGATGACCTGCCAAAAAGCCCCGGGGCGAACAACGGGCCAAGTGGCCGAGCAAACCGAGGTAGTGGTGCGGAAAGCAGTATTCGCAGGTAGGAACACCGGTCCGAACCCTGTGCGAGCGAAGCAATCTGACGATATAGCCCCTTTGGAATTCGCCACTCGGAATCCGATCAAGCGCATGGGCCCAGAGCGATTCCTCGCCAAGGTCTAGCGTGATGTCCTGGATACGCACGGCCAGCTCGGCGCGTTGCCGCTCGCTGACAGGATGCACCGCTGTCAGCGATGCCCGTAGTTCGCTGGCCACAATCGACTGCTCCGGACTTCGCCTCTGGAATCCCGTCTGCGTCTCCGTCGCGCAGTCCTCGACCGGTTCCACCCGGTAGCCCCCGGCCAGCGCCCGCCAGGAACCGGTCCGATGCGACTCGATGATGGCGTTGGTGTCCACGAGCACGGAAGCCGTGCGGTCGACCATTCCGTTCACACGTCGATCGCTTGCTCAACACCGTGGACGGCGAACAGTTCCTCCAAACCCTCGATCGGGAGTTCGACCAGCGCCGCCGCGCGTCGAACCGAGACAAATCCCCGATCCACTGCCGCCCCGAGTATCTCCGCGAACGGTTTCGAAAACAACGCGGGCGCCCTCACGACCGCTGACTCGCGACCGTTGTTGCGTAGCGCGGATTCGGGAATCGACCGAGCCTTCGCCTTGGTCAACTGCCGCAGAGCCACGAGACGCCATCTCAATGCAGACGAGGTAACTCGCAGTTCGTCCGCCACAGCGTTCAGCTGCGCGATCAGGCTGTCCATATGCAGTCGAGCGCATCCCTCGAAGGATTGCAGCGCCGCCGTCGGCATGAGCACAGCCGCCGCGAAGTTGTTGGCAAGCTGCTCCACCCGGTTGCCTCCGAACTCGGTCGCATCCTCCATATGCTCGGGCGGCATGGCCTCCCAGGTCAGGATGTGGAACAGTTCGTGAGCGAGGTCGAAGTGCCGTCGTCCCGCCGCTTCACCGCGCGCGATCAGGACGGCGTCCAGCTCGGGCAGGCGGCAGGCGGCTCCCGAGATGCCCTCATGGGCGTCGACCATGAGTACCAGGATGCCGAGTTCGTCCTCCATGGCAGTCGCCAGCCTCAACGCGGGCACGGGACCGAGACCCATCTCTGCCACGAACCGCTCGCCAGCGTCCATCGCGTCCTCGAACCTCGACCCCTTGGTTAGACCGAGTGCCCGTCTCATCAGCGGTGCCTCGCGTAACACTGGCCTGACCAGCCGTTTCATCGGTTCATAGTCGCTCATCCCTGCCTGAATAGAGGCAAAGTATTCGGTCTTGCAATCATCCCAGGGCGTGTAATTCAGCTCAGGCCAGCCAGCTTGCAGGAGGATCACCGATTCGCCAGACGGTGTCTGGCGAATTCGCTAATTGACTATCGGTTCGAACTGTTTCATGCGTGCCGGTGTCGAGGCCGACATGGTGTGTGTGGCGATGGAGGAACGGACTGGTGTGCAGAATCAGTTTCAATCGTCGTCGTCTCCGAGTGCATAGGCTCTAGTCTGGAGGTTCGCGCATCGGGCCGCGCGGCGGAACGGGAGGCACTGCTGGAACTATGGGAGGCGTCGGACCGGATTTGCGGGAAGTGGCTGAAGGCGGTTGTGCCCGTCGTGATCGAGGCGATGCTGCGCCACGGTGTCCGGAGCGTTTATCCAGAGTCTGGTGGCCACCGATTTATGCTGGCGGTTTGAACGATGAAAGGCGGCTCGCACACAAAAATTCTTACAGGACTCGTGAGGATCTTCGCCAACGAAGCGGCCATCATCCGGCGGGTCGGCGCGCTGTTGCTGGAGCAAAACGACGTGTGGCAACTGGACCGGCTGCCCGCCCAGGAAGGGCTACCTGGCGGGCGCCGAAGGAACACGCGGTAGCGAACCGCGCGGACCCGGCGCAGTCAAAAAAACCGGACCAGGCCCACGATCAACCCCACGATCACTCCAGTCTGGGCGGTCATCGCGCCCACCATCCATTTCAACAGATCGGCCTTGACCGTCTGAATCCTGGCCTCAAGGTTGGCGTCCACCGCATGAATCTTCGACTGAAGGTTGGCGTCCACCGCATGAATCTCTGCCTGAAGCTCGCCCTTGACCCTATCAAGATCGGCCTTGGTGGCCAGGTTGCCGTCGAGCAGCCGAACCTGTTCGTCCGCCAGGACCTCGGCCTGCTTCTCGGTAAAGCCGCCGGTGGTGAGGTTCTTGACGAACCGGTCGGTATCGAATGCGATAGCCTCGGTCATGAGGCGATCCTAATCCAACCGCGACGCGCGGGCAACGGCGCGAATCCACGCGAATCGCCCACAAATGCAAGAAATTGCCGGCCGCCTGCCGCATCGGAGCCGGCTTCTCGGAGAAATGCCGAGGATGGCTGGACGGATTACGCCCAATCGGGAGACTGTACTTGAATTGGAAGTCGTCGGCTCAGGGCGGGAACAATCGAAGTACCGCTCAGCCCTCCCGCCCGCGGCACAGCAACGACAACGCCCTGGTGGAGAGCAAGAACGCCTCGGCGGTCAGGAAGTGGCTCGGCTACGGACACATCCCGGCGTGACCTTCGAGTGTCTCGACGCGGTGGCCCACGCCGAAGCGTTGCCCACCGCCGCTCGCACGCTTCGCCATCAAGCGGGTATTGGCGCACTAACAGGGAACACCTGGGCACTTCATCAGCCTCTACACCGAGGGCGAGATTGAGCCGGAGGCAACTATTAGGAAGTTCCGAATAGTTCGGCTGGAGGGGCAGCGGCAGGTCTTCCGGACCATCGACTACGATCCCGGAGCGCAGGAAACGCAGCAGTTTTTCCAGTTCGTGTAAAACAAGCTGCACTGGACCAAGGCAGCAGCATGACCGGCAAGCTTCCCATCAACATCGATCACCTGATTCGCCAAAGCACCATTGAGGGCGAACGCATCGAGTACAAGTCCGGTTGGAGTCCGAAAAGTGTGTTGCACACAATCTGCGCCTTCGCCAACAACTTCAACAATCTGGCCGATGGGTCTGTGGTGTTAGGGGTCGAAGAACAAGATGGACGCCCATTGCTGCCGCCCAGGGGCATCGACTCCGCTCGCATTGACAGGATACGGAATGAACTGTTGAATCTGGGGCATTCCGCCATACAGCCCCAATATCATCCACTCACTGCGACCTATCGCGTGGAAGGCCGAACCATCTTCGTGCTGTGGCTGCCCGGCGGCGAAACGCGCCCCTACAGGCCAGAGTCAATCTGTCGAAGGGAGGCACGGGATGGGCCTACTACATTCGCCGGCACAGCAGTACCGTCCGCGCCAGAGGCCCCGACGAACGCGAACTGCTTGGCTTGGCCGCCACCGTGCCCTTCGACGACCGATACCATCAGTCGGCCTCCCTGGAAGACCTTTCCCTTCGTTTGATTGAGCAGCATCTGAAAGACGTTGGCAGCGACCTCGCCCCGGAAGCCGCCAACCTCTCAATAGCGGAATTGGGTCAGCGCCTGAACAGTGTCGGTGGGCCTCCGGAAGCCCTGTTTCCGAAGAATGTCGGCTTGATGTTCTTCAACGACCGCCCCCATGACTTCTTTCCGGCAACCCAGATCGATGTCGTGTGGTTTCCGGATGGCCCGGGGGGCGACCGGTTCGAGGAGAAGGAATTCCGCGGGCCTCTATCGATCATCTTGAGAGACGCTATTGGCTTCATTGAGCGGAATTATCTGAAGGAAACCGTCGTCAAGTACCCACACAAGCCCGAAGCCGAGCGATTCTGGAACTTTCCCATCGGCGCCATCGAAGAGGCGCTGGTCGAGAAAATCAAGAAAAAGCACACGTCCAAATGAACACCGCCCCCATCGTCTCCAAAGTCTGGAGCTTCTGCACCACGCTACGCGATGACGGGGTGAGCTACGGCGACTACCTGGAGCAGATCACCTATCTCATCTTCCTCAAGATGGCCGACGAGTACGCCAGACCGCCGTACAGCCGCGATGTCGGCATCCCAGCCGAATTCGACTGGCAGAGCCTTAAGTCGAAAAGAGGCGCCGGGCTCGAGGGCCACTACGTCACCCTGCTTCGCGAGCTTGGTACCAGGGCGGGCATGCTGGGCCAGATATTCACCAAAGCTCAGAACAAGATCCAGGACCCGGCGAAGCTGTTTCGCCTCATCGACATGGTGGACGACACCGAATGGGTCACCATGGGCGCCGATGTAAAGGGCGACATCTACGAGGGCTGCTTGAGAAGAACGCCGAGGACACCAAGTCGGGCGCGGGCCAGTATTTCACGCCGCGCGCCCTTAACGTCCTGTTCGAGGGCGGCGCCGGCGAGACGATCCGCCGGAAGCTGCTGGACAACACCGACCTGCACACCGTCCTTCGCCTCCCGACCGGCGTGTTCTACGCACAGGGCGTCAAGGCCAACGTGATCTTCTTCGACAACCGCGAAGCCAGCCCGAACCCGACGACCTCGCCGAAGAGATCATCGAAAACCTGGAAGCAGGCCTTGACAGCTTCCGCGAAGTGCTCGCCGGGTTGCGGCAGGCGGGGTGATCGAGTGAGCGAGCGCGTCGCGGCGCTTGAAGCGATGACGCGCGAGAGAGCCATGGCGCAAGCGTCCCTGAGAAGCCGGCGGGCCGTGTTGGCAGGTTGCAAGGCAATTGATTACATCGTAAATTATGCTCATCAAGTAGGCAGAAAGAATACCCGCCGGCAGCGTGCTGTCGGCTCGAGGGCTGCTCTTCGGAGCGGCCCTTGCTTTATTTGGGAGCACCGATGAGAACGAGGGTCTATGTCGACGGATTCAATCTGTACTACGGTGCGTTAAAGGGGACGGCCTACAAGTGGCTGAACCCGTGATATCGAACGATACCGATCTGGTAACACCGATCCGGATGGTGGCGGTCGACCAACAAAAACCGGTGTTCGTTGTATGTCCCGGGCGTTGGCAGATGGCTCCGCAGTTGGCGAACGTTTCAACCTATGCCCGGCATATTCGAGCGGCCATGTTGAGGGATGCGCAATTTCCGAATCCCATTCCAGGGACGACAATTTGTAAACCTGCGAACTGGTGATCGCATGAGTTCGTGCGCGAAGGCTCAACATGCTCAGCAGGCGGCCTTATTCTTGTTGCCCTGTTGTCCAAACTCAGGGGGTCACTCCAGTGGAACAAAGGCCCGCCAACAGCACGATATCGAATCCGCCCGGAACCTTTGGCGGGAGTATCGGCGGCGCAGACGGCAGGAGGGTTGAGACCATGCCATTGACCCGCGACTTCAAGGCGACCGTCCGGGCGCGGACCGAGCGCGACTCCGCCTTTCGCGAGGCGCTTATCGAGGAAGGGGTGGAGTGCCTTCTCGCCGGCGACATCGAGACCGGCAAGTCGCTATTACGCGACTACATCAACGCCACCATCGGGTTTCGGCAGCTCGGCGGATTGACGGACAAGTCGCCGAAGAGCCTGATACGGATGCTCGGTCCGCACGGCAATCCCCAAGCCCGCAATCTCTTTGAGATCATTGGCCGCCTGCAAGAATGCGAGGGCCTGCATCTGAAGGTGCGCGCCGTTCGGTGATCGGTTCGATGGCTCCGACACGATCCACAGTTCGCCCCGCTTCACTCGACATCAAACTCGCTGATGGCGTCGATAAAGGACTGATCGACCTCGGAGTGTCCGCTGCCGGCCACCGCCAGCGACTGTCTGCGAGCCTCCTCCGCGAAGCCCGGCGCACGAGTGTCGGGCACCCAGATTTGCACTGGCCGCAGCCCTTGCTTACGCAATCGGGCGCGATGTCGGCTAACCTTGTCGGATGCTGCCTTCGAACTCATCGGAGTGCCTGTCACGAACCGCCCTTGAAAAGGTTACATGTAACCTACTCCCCAGTGTACCGCGACGCAAGCGTGCGCGCGCGTCACCGGTTCATGGCTTGTCATCGCCGGATAAAGCCTGCTGCCCGCAGGCAGTCTTACAAGCCCGATTCATCGGGAACAGTAGTGTCGTGACGCCCATCGTCTCACGATCCAGTTCAAGGATCCGATCCCGCGTTGGCCGTCGGCGGCACAAGGCGGGTTTTCGGAGGACGAACGCATTCGCGTGAGTTTCAGTTACCGGCGGCCCGATTCGATCGCGATCTCAGCTCGTCACAGGCTTGCTCGAAGATCGCGTTGCACTTGCCACGATATCTCGAGCGAAACACCAACATGACGATGAACGCGACGATTACTGCGAGCAGATGCACAGTGTAGTTATCGAGCAAATACACGATTGTCGTTGCCAGCAAATCCGGCAGCAAAAAATCGAGCATGCTCGACATGTGCGCGCCGATTCGCCAGACGACATGAGGTTCGCCGACAGGCGTGTAGATGCAAGCGCCGAGTATTGCCAAGGCAGCCAGGCACAGCACTTTCCGCACGATGCGCTTCAGGTAGATCATAGTGACGACGATAGCCAATCCCGCGAAAGTAGGCGCCAGGTAGGTCAACCAGCCGCCAGACGCCGACGAACTGGATGTCGATAGGGCCTGTAATCGGCACGGCGTCATAGTTCTCATCGATTCGTTTCTTGTGATAATCATTGACGAGCTGGTCAATTGCATCGTCGAGCGCTTTTCCGCCGATGCCCTCGATCACGCCGCATTCGGCCACGAACGCTGCGAGCGCCCGCACGGTATACGCGCCGCGGCTGAAGCCGAACATGTAGATGCGGTCGCCTTCGTTCCAGGTATTCGTCAGAAATCGGTAGGCTCGCTTGACGTTGTTCGAAAATCCCCAGCCGACGGCCCCGCCAAAAGCCCTCAAGTACTTGTTGTCGTCGGTGCCGACGCCGTCGTCGTAGTGTGTGATTTGCTCACGCTCGCTGCTTCGCAGGTTGACGGCGTTGTAGAGTCGCCAGACATTCGTGCCGTTGCCCTTGCCGCCCCGGTTGCCGGTACCGTCCGAGCAGATCACTATGTTTTTTACTGCCACCGTGGCACTCGACTATCGCGCCTTAAGTCTTGGCGCGTTTCGTTGGGATCGTCATATCAGCCCGGTAGGGTACGTGCCCATCCCAGAGGCGTCTACCCCAGGTCATCGAGCTCGACCGCAACGTGCACGTGCTTGTGCGTGTCCCCGGCGGCAAATTTGGCTCTGTTGCAGTAGTCGCATGCACGGAAAACCTAATAAGGGGTAAAGTGACCCGCATGATTCGCAGCTTTGGGGACCGGAAGACAAGGCGGATCTGTTTTCGCTGGACCGACGACGGGCCGTGCGACGTGGCGGTCGTGGACTACCACTGAAGGAGTTCGAACCATGAATGCCGGAAACGGAATGACGCCGGTGCATCCCGGCGAAATCCTTCGCGAGAAACTCGAGGCAGGCCGGGAGATCGCCCAACGCGTTACTCCCCGGCAAACCGTGGCTTGAACGGGATTCGAGACGCCGATGAACCGTGCCATCGTCCGAATGTCCGGCCTTGCCGGTGTGCTATGCGCCGGCCCGATCCTTTTTTCCCCGGCCGTTGGCGCGGAGTTCTCATGGCAGGTCTCCGGCAGCTATCGGGATGACGCCGACTCGAATATTCTGGAATCCAATCGCTCCGCGCTCACCGCAACCTGGTACTTCTCCCCGGTGGACGATGACACCGGTCCCTATGAATTGGCGCCGTTTCTGAGTCGAGCCAGCCGCGTGACGGTGGATCTCGCGCAGACGAAACTGCGCGAGCGGATCATGCCGACGATACGCGTTTCCGAGGTGCCCGGCGATTTCATGTTGCCCGAGGGTTTTGTCCCGTTCGAAGGGACCCCGGCGCTGTTGGGTATTCCCTCGGAAGCCGGCATCGACACCTCGGAGTACGCCGTGTACGGGCGGTACGTGTGGCCGGGCAGCGGCTGGTATGCGGGGGCTCGCGCTGAACGGGGCGATGTCGATCCGTGGCCGCAGGTGTGGTTCGTGGAAGAGAAATTGGCGCTGCAGGGAACCGGCTTGTTCGCGGGCAAATACTTCGGCTCGCGAACGGCTGTGGAACTGGGGTTCGGGTCCAGGACGTTGAGCCAGGAAGTACGGCCCCGTACGGATTTCCTTGAAGGGGCGTTTGGTTTTACCGACCCGATCGTCCGGGTTTCCGTCGT
Organism: Candidatus Rariloculaceae bacterium; assembly: GCA_965237785.1. Taxonomy (GTDB): domain Bacteria; phylum Pseudomonadota; class Gammaproteobacteria; order Steroidobacterales; family Rariloculaceae; genus UBA6522. Next base: position 635,363 of record OZ250159.1, on the reverse strand, counting down.
GGTGGCCGATACGGAAATCGAGACGGAAGACGTACCGACCCGATCGTCCTCTTGAGCGGGGCGACGGACCTGCCGCTGGGCCTCATCCCCCTCTCGGAGCCCGAGTCACCGTTCATTCAAACGCATCGATCGGAGCGCGAGAGTCACTACGGGCTCTCCGGCGCGCTGTTCCCGACAGACGCCCTGGGGGTGCGCCTGGCGTATTCGCGTTCGGATGAGGAACTGTTCGGCTCCCGCGACCTCGTGGGTGTGTCCGCGACCTGGTTTTTCGTGCGCAAGGCGGCCGCGGAAATCGAATGGGCGCGTACGCGAAACGACCGGAGTGCCGGTTCGCGCGCGAGGGATTCGGTCTTCGTTCGGTTGCTGGGCCGGTTTTGAGGGAAGCGGCGAAGAAATTCCAAGAGGTGCCGCTGCGGACGCGGCGCCGACCTGACGCGATCTTTCCCGCCAGGGCGCTTGATCTCCGAACCCGCCGGACGGCCTTGTGGCGGTTGGTTTATCACCCCCGCCGCTGTAGACGGCTTCGCTCGAATTGCAGGAACATCAATCCAGCAGCGAACTGCAAAGCGTCTCGTGAGGCCGGCAGCATGTCGAGCAGGTAGGCATCGTCACGCCGCATGGATCGCCTCGGCGGCATTCCATCTTTGGCGATGTAACCAGAATCATCGATGCTGCGAGGCAGTCGGCTGCCCGTTCGGTAAATGCCGCCATGACTGCCGCGTATTGGCTGATCGGGCAGCATATCGTGGAGTTCGAGCAGGAAGGGAAGAAGCGTGCCGGCTATGGAGAGGAGACTATAGAACAGCTTGCCGCTGACCTTTCCGCCCGTTACGGTCGGGGGTTTTCGCTGCGCAATGTCTGGCAAATGAAAGCGTTCTACCTCGCATGGCCGATTCCGCAGACACCGTCTGCGGAATCGAAACACGCAGGAAATCTGCAGACGGCGTCTGCAGTATCTTCGCTAACCAGCGTCGCCTCACACTTTCCACTCCCCTGGTCCGCCTATGTGCGGCTGCTTTCGGTCAAGAACATGCGTGCCCGCACATTCTACGAAGCCGAGGCCCTGCGCGGGGGATGGTCGGTTCGCCAGCTTGACCGACAGATCAATTCCCAGTTCTACGAGCGCAGCGCTCGCTCAAAGAATAGGGCCGCCATGTTGACGAGGGGGCGGATGGCCCATTCTGAAAACCGCACCCTTCCCGAGGAAGAAATCAAAGATCCATTCGTCCTCGAATTTCTGGACCTCAAGGATGAGTACTCCGAAAGCGATCTGGAAGAAGCGTTGATCCGCCGTCTCGAGACATTCCTTCTGGAACTGGGCGGAGACTTCTGTTTCATGGGCAGGCAAAGGCGCCAGCCCAGGCGCCGAAGGGTGGGTTTTCCCAACACCCACAGTCAAAGATTAACGACTGGTCTGGTAGAACAAAACTTGGAATAATTAAACAGAGAAGCATGACCACCCCAACAATACGCGCCCATATTTAAGGGCCGACAGTCGAGTGCCGCCGTGGCAGCAAAAAACATAGTGATCTGCTCGGACGGTACCGGCAACCGGGGTGGCAAAGGCAACGGCACGAATGTCTGGCGACTCTACAACGCCGTCAACCTGCGAAGCAGCGAGCGTGAGCAGGTCACACACTACGACGACGGCGTCGGCACCGACGACAACAAGTACTTGAGAGCTTTTGGCGGGGCCGTCGGCTGGGGATTTTCGAATAACGTCAAGCGAGCCTACCGATTCCTGACGAACACCTGGAACGAAGGCGACCACATCTACATGTTCGGCTTCAGCCGTGGCGCGTATACCGTGCGGGCGCTCGCAGCGTTCGTGGCCGAATGCGGCGTGATCGAGGACACCCGCGGAAAAGCTCTCGACGATGCAATTGACAAACTCGTCAACGACTATCACAAGAAACGAATCGATGAGAACTATGACGCCGTGCCGATTACGGGCCCTCTCGACATTCAGTTCGTCGGCGTCTGGGACACGGTGGGCGCAATCGGTTTACCGTTCGACATTCTGTTGAAGCAATTGATCGTCAACTCCAGGATATTCCCGTTCAAGTTCGCACAACACTCGCTTAGCGAACGCGTGAAACGCGGCTGGCACGCACTCGCGCTCGACGACGAGCGGCGAACGTTTCATCCGGAAATGTGGAATGCACGGGACGGCGTCGAGCAGGTGTGGTTTTCCGGCATGCACTCGAACGTCGGCGGCGGTTATCCGAAGCAGGAACTGGAGCATGTGGCGCTCGAGTGGATGATCTCCGGCTGTAAGTGGAACGGCACGCAAGGCATCGAATTCGACCCGGAGTTCGAAACCGAAGTCGCACAAAACGCCAACGTGCACGGCAAACTTTATGACTCTCGCTCTGGAGCCGCCGCGTATTATCGCTACGCGCCGCGCAACGTCGGGCTACTTTGCGGACAAGGCAGAATCGACAAAGCCAAGATTAAAGCCAAGATCCATGTCAGCGTGTTCGATCGCATCGAATTGGAGACCGATGGCTACAATCCCGGCACGATTCCCGCGGATGTACCGGTCAAAGTAGTAGGTAACGATGCTGCCAGGGTCGCCGAGCATCAACAGCGAATCGATCATTCACAGACGAGGCGGCGCGAAATTCTCGACAAGGCAGCTCCGTGGATCGATAAGCGCAAAGCGCTGCATCTCGCATTCGTGCTGCTTACTCTGTTGAGCGCAACCGCGCTCGCTCAATTCTTGATCTCCCGCCCCGATGCGGCCCCGGCGTCGGCGTCTGGCGGCTGGTTGTCCTACCTGCCGTCCGCATTCGCGGGATTCGCTATCCTCGCCACCATGTTCTACCTGAAGCAAACTGTGCGGAAAGTGCTGTGCCTGGCTGCCCTCGCAATACTCGGCGCTTGCATCTACATGCCTGTCGGCGAACCTCATGTCGTCTGGCGAATCGGCAATAGCCTGTCGAGCATGCTTGAATTCTTGCTGCCGGATTTGCTGGCAACGACGATCGTGTATTTTCTCGACAACTACACCGTGCATCTGCTCGCGGTAATCGTCGCGTTCATCGTCATGTTGGTGCTTCGCTCGAGATATGGTGGCAAGTGCAACGCGATCTTCGAGCAAGCCTGTGACGAGCTGAGATCGCGGTCGGATCGGGCCGCCGGTAACTGAGGCACACGCAGGCGAAGTTGCTCGGACTGTTTCAACCTGACGTTTCGCGTCTCCTACGGGGAAATTTTCGGGAGTACTCCGTGGAACGACTCCTGCGCCTGTTGACGGCTCTTGGGCGTGACGTCGAAATCATCATTCGAGAGCCCCATTCACAGCGACAAGGAAGGCTCAGTGTCGAAGCTTGAGGCGGTCCAACCATGAAGCCGCGATTGGAGGTCAGGATGACCGCGCCGAACTCCTCAACTGGGGATTTTTACTTCGGCAGAAATGGGGAGTATTACTTCAGCAGCGACACAAGTCCCGCTGCGAGCCAGCTTCGACCATCTCAAGCGCCGGGAACCCGACTCTTCGCACGCGCCAAGTTGCTGCCAGCGCGGTTCAGCCATTCCCGCGGATCGTCTGGCGGAAAGTGCTCAGGCGGCTTCATAGATGACCCGGCCTTCCTGCAAAGCAGGCTTGATGACCAGCGCATGACTGTTCCCGAACCGTCGTATGTCGGCAGGCGTCACCACCACAATATCAACCGCAGCACCCACGCCCCACAGGTTTTCGTAGATTCGCCCTGCCATGTCACGCCGATGTACCCCGTCCTTGACCACTAGCAGATCAACATCGCTGTGCGGTCCCATTTCGCCGCGAGCGGCGGAACCGAAAAGGACAAACTTATACGGCGCGGCCACTTCCACCACACGTCGGATGATGTTTTCCAGAATATTTCGGTCAACCGTTCCCTTGACACCTGCAGACGACTTGCTTGATTCCGTCATATCCAATCCTCCGCCGCGCACCTCGACCCATTCGTTATTATATGTCGACATGAGTAACGCGACGCTCGATGTGCACGATGCAACGGGCTGCCTCCCTCTTCAGCACTGGAACACAACCACGCCATGATCATCGACTGCCACGGCCACTACACCACGGAACCTCCGCAGCTCAAGGCCTATCGCGAACGCCAGAAGCAGGAGGTTGAAAAGGATCCGTTTCACCAGGCCGAAACGGTTGATCTGAAGATCACCGACGACCAGTTGCGGGAAAGCGTGGAAGGCGCGCAATTGAAGTTCCAGCGAGAACGCGGCACGGGTCGGACCATTTTTTCGCCCCGGGCCAGCGGCATGGGCCATCACATCGGTAACGCGTCGACCAGCAATACCTGGACCATCCAGTCAAACAATTTGATCTATCGGCTCACTCATCTCTATCCGAACAACTTCATTGGTGTTTGCCAACTACCGCAATCGCAGGGAACCGACCTGCAAACGAGTATCAGCGAACTCGAGCGCTGCGTGGAACAACTCGGCTTCGTGGGTTGCAATCTGAACCCGGATCCGAGCGGCGGCTCGTTCGATGCGCCGCCGCTGGGGGACCGATACTGGTATCCGTTCTACGAAAAGATGTGCGAACTCCGGGTCCCGGCCATGGTCCACGTCAGCGCGGCATGCAATCCGGCCTTCCATACCACCGGGTCGTATTACCTCAGCGCCGATACCACCGCGTTCATGCAGATGCTCACCTCAGACCTCTTCAGGGACTTTCCGGACCTGAAGTTCATCATTCCCCACGGCGGCGGGGCCGTGCCCTACCACTGGGGCCGCTTCCGAGGGCTCGCCGACATGTTGAAACGGCCGCCGCTGGACGAACTCCTGCTGGACAACGTCTTCTTCGATACCTGTGTCTACCACCAGCGAGGCATCGACCTGCTGGTCGACGTGATGCCCATCGACAATATCCTGTTCGCATCCGAGATGGTGGGCGCCGTGCGCGGCATCGACCCGGAAACCGGGCACCATTTCGACGACACCAAACGTTACATCCTGGGCAACAAGAGCCTGAGCGAAGCCGATAGAATGCAGATATTCGAGGGTAACGCACGGCGCGTATATCCAAGACTTGCCGCGGCGATCGGCGAATGACCGGTTAGCATTGCAGCAAGGGGGAAAGCTGTATGGACATTCGAGTCACAGTCGCAAGGACTACGGCCGCCGCGACGATGATCTTTTCCGGTTGCGCCCTGGCACATCATTCCGTGTCGACAAACTATTTCCCATACGACGAAGCACCGGTGGTGCTTGTCGGCACCGTCACCGAAGTAGAGATCCGGAATCCGCATTCGCTGATAACGCTGGACGTGGTCGACAACGACGGCGAAACGACCGAATGGCTGGCCGAGTGGTCCGACGGAAACGCGCTACGCCGCAGAGCCGTGGCTATCGATCTCGTCAAGGTTGGGGAAGAAGTGACCATTCGCGCCCGACGACACCGCAAGGTCGAAGAAGTGGTCTACATTCGCGATGTGGTCCTGGCCGACGGCACCATCGTTCGGGACTGCGGCGCGGGAATCTATCGCGGCGACGAGTACTATGCGACCTGTGACGAGGCGGAATCGGCCCAGGGCGAAAGGGATCCCTTCAATCTGGTGCCGTAGCGGCATCCCTGGAGAGCGTTTGCATGCAACCTGGACACGAAAGGCGAATTCCGGCACAAACCTGGGCGGAAACTGCCCTGGTACTGGGCGCATTTGCATGGTCGGCAACCGTGCTTGGCGCCGGCGTGCGCTCCGATCTGGATGGCGTCTGGAACGTTACCGGTAGCACCAGCCCCGACATCGCGCTCAACGTTGCCGGCGATGCGCGGCGCGAAGCCTACGACTTTCTTACGGATGACCCCCACATGCAGTGCATGCCCGCGAGCGTGACGCGCACCATGATTACGCCCTCCCCGCTGATGGAAATCCGTCAGCACGGCGATCAAGTGGACTTCAACCACGAATTCATGGATGTGAGGCGCCGGATACCGCTCGATGATCAGATGAATGCGCAGGATGCGCCGATCGCCGCGCCCGAATATCCCCACCTCGGGCGCTCGGTTGCGCGTTACGAAGGCGAGAACCTTGTCATCGAATCCACCGGCATTCATGCCGGCGTGTTTTCGACCTTTCAGTGGGTCGGGTACCCGCAGTCCGACCAAATGATGACCACGGAGCGCTATATCCCGAACGGTGACCGCATGGAGGCGCGAGTCACCCATTTCGATCCGGTCTACTACGAGACGCCGTTCACGATAGTCATTTCCTACGCGCGCACCGATGCCCCGCTACTGGAGTGGGGATGCGTTCCCGAGAAAGCCTGCGTGGACCCGCGGGCATGCGGCATCGACTCAGGCGAAGAATAAACGGACGGGTGCGTCGCCGGCACCGGTCCCGGTGCGACGCCGGTCTCGGTCTCGGCCTCGGTCCCGAATGCCGGCGAGGCCGGAACAAACCATCCATGCGCTCATTCCGGGTGCACCGTAAACGCGCCAACCTCGACCTCGCGGACCCGCGACTCAAGCCTGAAAATCTTCAGGAGAACGGCCACTCTCATCCACATGCCGTTGCGCTCCTGACGCCAATACCCTGATAGGAGCTGGTGACGGGCACCTGCCGGCCCTCGACCACCGAGTCGTGGCGCGCCGCGTTGATCTTGCGTAACTCCAGCCGGTCGAGCCCCAACTGCCGGGCTGCCTTGTCCAGAATCGGTTCCACCGCCGCAGCGATCTGGTTCTGCCCGGGACCGCGCTGCGGGCCTCGGGGGATGGTGTTGGTATGAATCGGTACCCCGCGCGTTCGCATCGCCACCGGCGTCAGGACCGTGGCCACGTGTTCCGCCGCCGAACGAAAATCGAAGAATCCTTCCGTGGGCCCGCCGTCCTGAACGATTCGCATGTCGGCCGCAAGGACCCGCCCGTCGTCCCGGAAGCCGAGCCTGATTCGACCCTGAAAGCCGGCCCGGGCGATGCCGAGATAGTATTCTTCCGTCCGGCTCACGCGCATCGTCACCGGCCGGGCAATCTTTCGCGACAGCAGTGCGGGAATGGCCATCAGCGGGTAGGCGTGGCCCTTGGAACCGAAGCCGCCGCCGCAGTACTCCGCCACCAACCGTATTACCTCCTTCGATCTGGACCGCGACGACCTCGACATGGCGCCTTTCGACGGCAGCCATCGACGATGAGCTGCGTGCTGTTTACACGTTCGACGCCGCCGCCCTGCAGTTACCAAACATGTGACCGGACAAGATAACATGCTGAAAATAATAGAAAAACCTCATGACACCCTACAAGATACCGTACAAGATACCGAACATGTTGAGTGTCTGATAACAACCCTTGCAGGAAAGATGAACCGCACCGCCCGTTCCCGTACCTCAGGGGGGATACCTCGTTTTCCTGTCCATCGCTCCACCCTCTCACGAATTGGAGCCTCCGGGAAAGTCGGGGCGGTTCATTCCTATTCGTTATCCTCGTCATTTCGCCACGGATCGAGCAGCCGAATATCGAAGTTAACGAAATCCTTTACGTTCCGGGTGACGAGGATCAGCTCATGCTGAATGGCTACTGCTGCAATCTGGGCGTCGGCTGCGGCTGGGGAGGCGCCCCCAGACCGGCCGGCGCGCTGTTCGACCGGAAACTCGCCGTCACGCCATGAGGCGCCCCCAGACCGCGGCCGTACGGCCGTCAAATGCCAGGACGCGCTGTTCGAGCCTGGGACCGGCGTTCGGAAACTGGGCGACCCGGCTTCGGTCGCTGCGCGGTGGCTTAAATGCCGAGCGTCGGGACGCAAGGTTTACGTGGTCCAGACAAGGGCCGGGGGCAAGTCCAAACGCGTGACCGTGGGCTGCCGCGGGTGGTGCTGGTCGGCGACGAAAAACAGCTCGATGCGGTGGACGCGGGCAAGGCGTTCGCGCAGCTTCAGGGTGCGGGGATGCAGACCGCGACGATGGACCAAATCATGCGGCAGAGAAACCCGGAGCTGAAGGTCGCGGTGGAAGCGAGCCTGGCCGGGGAGATCGCAAAGGCGTTCGGAAAACTGGGCGACAACGTCGCCGCGGTCGAGCCGGACAACATCGCGGGCGCGGTCGCTGCGCGGTGGCTGAAACTCCCGCCCGAAATGCGCGAGCGGACCGGCGTCATGGCGCCGAGCCACGCGCTGCGGGTGGACATCAACGCGCACATCCGCGAGCGGCTTGCGCGCGAGGGCGCGATACGGGGGCGGGCTTACCGCGGCGATCGGCTGGTTTCGAGAGGCTACACGCGTGCCGAGAAAGGGCTTGCGGGTAACTATTCGCCCGGGGACGTGGTCGCGTTTCACCGCCCGTACAAGCGCCTGGGCGTCGCGAAAGGCGACGAGCGGGCGGTGGAGGACGTGGTCCACAAGAACGGCACGGTCCTGCTTGAGGGTCCCGGCGGCGAAAGCGTGAAGTGGGATCCGAGCCAGGTGGCCGGGTTCCGGGGCGGAAGCGAGGTCTACCGGACCGAAGACATCGATCTGCGCACCGGGGACCGCATCCGCTGGACGAAAAACGACGCGGGGCTCGGGCTCGTGAACAGCCGCACCGCGGAGGTGGTTTCGGTGGAAGACGGGACGGTTTCGTTCAGGCTGGAAGACGGGCGGACGCTCGAACTGGACCGGGGCGACACCGCGCTGCGGCATCTGGACCACGCCTGGGCGTCCACGGTGCACGCGTTTCAGGGGCGTACGGTGGACAACGTGATCGCGGCGATGGAGGCGGGCCATCCTCACCTGACGACGCAGAAGAGTTTCTATGTCGAAATCAGCCGGGCCCGGGACAGCGCCGAACTGGTGACGGACGATGCGGGGAAGCTGAAGGAGCACCTGGAAGAGGCGACCGGCGAGCGGATTTCGGCGCTCGAAGGGATCGGAGCCGCAGAGCGCACGCCGGGGAAAGCGCCCGAAAACGCGGTGCGGGACACGCAGACGATGCGCGGTTCGAGCGAAGGGATTGAAAGCGCGCCCGTTCCGGACAAGGGGATCGAAGCCGGTACGGCCGTCGAATTCTCGTCGGGACTCGTCGAAAAACAGGTCGAGCTAGACTTGGAACCGTAGGATCGCGCGGCTCGGCGTGCCGGTCCAGCGAACGGGCGGGACGAAGTCGCGGGACGGGCCTGAAACGAGAGATTTGAGACTCAAGTGCGATCGGGAAAGATTCACTCTTGACATCCTCCTGGGATGCGATCAGGATTGGCTGTGGAGGCTTTGGAGCGCTTCGGCGTTTCATTGCCTTTTTTGTTTCCTCACGGAGCGTCTTCGCGTTCGGCCTGCGTCCGCAGGTCGGTGATGCGCGCAAAGCTCCAAATCTCGAATTGCGGGTTAAAGTGGTGCTCGCGCACCGCCCGGTAACGCAATCGGGCAACCTGGTCGGCAAAGGGTGACAGCTCCTCCCGAGCGGGCTTGGTCATGGTGGGCATGCGGAAGCCCCAGGAGATGACGTAGGCAAGCAGATCGGCGATCTGCACGCCGGTGGTGAGGTCGCTATGCACGAAGAAGGGCTCGGGGATGATGCGGCTCGCGCGGTGCCGGCCCACGGCGGTCTCCTCGAAATAGTGGTGCATCTGGTCGATCAGCAGGTGGCTCTTCGATTTCTCAAGCTCGTCGAAGACCACGATGCCCTGCTCGTCGGCGGAGTTGTCTTCAAGATAGTAGAAAAACCTCTCGAACAGATAAGCATAATCCCTCCGAAGGCCCCCTCGTTCGGTCGGGCGGGCATCGGTCTCGACAATGCTGGCGAACGCGCGGGAACCGAACTGCGCGCAGATGTCGAAGACTGAAGCGACATAATCGAGCTTCGCCAGGGCCAGGGCCTTCAGCATGACGGGGCTCGCTCCTGCGCCGTCGTCGAGAGCCGCGCAGGCGAGCGCGGGGATGTGCGCCGGGTCCAGATCGGCATTCAATTGCGCGTGGCGAAAGACTTTTGTCTTCAGCAGGGCCTTCCCCTTTAGCTCGCGGTGTCTGTCGCTGTAGCGGCGGCCGAAGGATGCGAGCTCGGCTTGGTGCAGCCGGGCGATGAGTTCGCGCAGCGCAAGATCCCGAATCGCGACGCCGGCCAGAACCTCGTAGGGGGATGCGGCGCGGTCGTGACCGCTTTCGTCGACGAACAGGAACCAAGCCATGGGGCGAGACTACAACAGGGCGCGATCGGGGGCCAAGGCGAAAGCCAAGCTGTGGAGGCCTTTTGGCTTGCGATTAGCCGCAGGTCTTCAAGGTGCACATTCCGTCAGTTTGCGTTTTGGCTGTCAAGACCAGCAAAGGCACGGCATATCGCGTCGGCGATCGAAACATGCGTGGACGCGTGGCAAGGAGAGCACGGGCAACAATGGCGAATGGGGTTCGACCGTGGAGCAGCATTCCAACGCGCCTAGTGAAGGTTTCCAACGGCCCATTGGGAAAACGGCCAGAACTGCGGGGGCACCGGAATACGGTGGTGGCGGCTGGCCATGATGAGCAACGGCCAAAGGCCGTACTTCAGGGCCGAGAGCGATTCGAAGGCCGGTGAAGCTGCGTACTCGGACTCTATGGGCGCAAGCATGTCCCGGCAGTCACGCTCGATTTTGATGTCGGTGGTGGCCAGACCATGTGTGTCGCTGTCGCCATAGAGATGTTCTTCGGTGTCTGAACCGGGATACCAGAGTTGCAGGGTGGAATGGCTATAGGGTCCCGACGCGAAATCGGCCAGTGCACGCAAGGTTTCGGTATCGTCAATTATGGCTGCCCAGACAGCGAGCGTTGGAAGAAGCAGGCTGGTGGCGGTGGCTTCCGCTCGATATCCGGGAGCATTTCTGGGGTGGTCGATCAGCTCGCGATAGTCGTTGAAGACACATGGATAGGGACCGTTGGAAAGGAACGCGAAGTGGGTTGCCCTCGCGATTTGCTGGACCCAAGTCTCGATGACCTGATTGCATCCGACCTTGTTCAGAAAAAGGCATGCGATGTTGATGTCGATTGCCTGGTTGTCCTTGATTGTCGCTGTAGAAGCGTCGCCGGAGGAGAAGCTCCGGCGTTCGTCGAGCGGTCCTGATCGGGAACGAGCCGATCGAAAGCTGTATGGTGTCGCCGGAGGAGATGCTCCGGCCTTCGTTGAGTTATCGCGGGAACCGACGTGTACGTCGCCCTGCAGTCACGTGTCGCCGGTGGTTGTGCTTCGGCCTCCGTTGAGTGTATCGCGTCCGGATGAAGTAGTCATTGGATGTCAACCGAGTGATCTTGCCTGAACTAGTTTTGCCCATTCACGCGCAGTCAAGCAGAACCGCTAGCATGTTATGACCGGGAAGCGTCTGTAGAACCCCGTTCGAGGGTATTGGTACGGCCACACCCGGGCGAGCGACCTCCCTTGCATTTGGCTTTTGCGTTGCGAGCCGGACGCAGGGAGCGTAGTGACCGGCCGGGACTGTGCGAGGCCTGTAAGGCGATGTTGGAGGTGGCCCGGTTGCGCACCGTGGCCGAAGAAGCGGTGCATACGCTGCTCGGCGACGGCGAGTCGGGCGGCGAGCGGGATCTGCTGCTAGTCGCGAGGGCCGATGGTCACTCGGCGGACCTGGAGTTCATCGCGGCCGGCGCGGACGTAAACCTCGATGATCAGCTCGCAATGCTGAGCGAGGGGGTGACCGACTTGCCGAACGGGGCGGAGACACCGCTGCGAAAACTGCTAGGGAATACCGGAGGCTGCTTTGTGTGGATTGGAGTGCCTCAGGGATGTTGGACACCGCCGAGCCTCAAAATGAGGCTTGCTTGAAGACCACGGGGCTGACGCCGCCGATTACTGAACAGATGCACGAATGGTCGAACGGAGTCCCGTCACCAGGAGACAGGGTAACGCGCGACTGCGCGGAAGTTTACTCCAATCCGCTTCCGAAATGCTTACGGTAATATTATGACGAAATTAAAAGATTATATAAAACAGTGCATTAGCACGATATAAAACGGTATAGTACGTTTGTGTCGAGAAGAAAGGCCATCAGTCCAGTTCGGCAGAGCGGCCGGTGGATCTGTCGCGTTCTATCGGCAATTCAGTGTCGGTTAGAGGCGACGCACGGAGGAAGGCGACCAATTCGGCGCCTGTTCTTGCTCTTGGGGCGGTCAGCATAGGTTGCAACGACTGGCGAATGAGTGCGGCTTCTCGCCCATCCGAGCGCAGGGCACCGGCGATTGCCTTGACGAGGGGGGCGTCACGGGAGGGAACCGTGACTTCGACGCGCTTGGCGTCGCTGGTCGCGACCTTCTTGCGGTGGCGGGCAACGCGTGACGCCTCTCGAGTCTTGAAATTTGCGGGTTCCATGGCAGCGCACCAAATCCGGTTACGTTACCGGATATTAGGATGTGGGTACCTTGTACGTCAACGACAATCCGAGGCCGGATTTCTTACATTGATTGGCAGCCGATTTTCCTGAGGCGGTAGAATTCGGTTTTTGGATACGATCTCAGAGGCCACATCGCGGTGATTGCCGTTCGACTCGCAGCAGGCTGTGCCCTGGCGCTGACAGGTTGTTCGGATTCGATCAACCCCGGAGCCCCGGGCGAGGCCGCAGCGCCGGTCGTCGTGATCTCAGACGCTTGGGAGCCGCCCACGCTGACGGAAGCTGCCATCCTGGCCGACCGGCTCCTGCGAAGGGAAGACGACAGCACCAACCCCGTTGTGCTGCGCACCGGACATTCGGAATTCGATGCACTCAATGCAAGACTCGGCTTATCGGTTGTCGTAGAGATGTTCCCGATTTCCGGAACCGTTATCTTCTACTGCAATGAGTATCTGAACGTTGCTGCCGCGGCTCGGGCGTACGCGACGATGGAAGGAATCGAATACGCGGTTGGGCTCGATACCTTAAGGCCAGAAATTATCGCCCATTACAAGCCTGGTTTCTTCGGCTTCGGCAACAACCCACGGGAGCGTCAGCTTCAGCGCATCGGTCTCCATGAGCTGCGCATACGCCGACTGCTTCGCCTCGACGAACGCGGCGTACAGACTGGTAGCCGCCCACGGGTTGGCCTCGTACACGTCGCGGCGGAATACGATGGTGTGCATGATCGGGAAGATGCCGGTTTCATATTCTTCTGAACTTCGGTATTTCTTACAGTACAGGAAAAAACTATATGAAGAAAAGTTTATTTTTTCAACGGCTTATCTAATTTTTTCGAGTCCGGCCCGGGCCACCTCCTCTCTCGCGCCACGACACGCGAACCCACTTTAACTTCACGTGGCGCCCGGCCATGTCGTCCGTTGTTTGCCCCGGTGTATCTTCGGCAGGTCATCGGTCAGCTCATAGTAATCGCCCTTGTCGCCCATGTAGATGTGTTCAACAGCTTCCAATCCTTTGGATTCGTCCAGCGACCCGGCCATAATGCTGACGTATTCCTCAGCCTTGGGAAGCCAGAACAGACTCGAACCGCAACGCTTGCAGAACCCGCGGGACGCAAATTCCGAGGAGGCGAACCATTCAAGACTGTTTTCAGCGACAACCACTAGCGCATCCTTGGCCGCGGCCGTGGCTGCGACGAAATGGCCGCTGGTCCGCCGACACTGGCTACAATGGCAATATACGATGGACCGTAACGGTCCCGTGACACGGTAGCGCACGCCGCCGCAAAGGCAACCGCCTGTCGTCTCGAGCCTGCTGTCGGTTCGCATCTCTTATGTCGCGTAATATTTCGTTGCGCGAATCGTAACAGCATTCGCACGAATGCCGATCGCCGCTCCGCAATACGCGCAGAGGCTCAAGGCGATTAACTGGGGGCTCACCGCCGCGCGACTATTCCTCGACAGTCAAACGATCAAACCATTGGCAATGCCCTCATTGGCCGAGCGCATTTCCTCGTACCCGCGATCGAAGCCCTCCGGAATCTGGAGAAAGTGCGTAAGTTGGGTCAGGCGGTCCCCGCTCACCGTCAGAGTCAGCCGGTAACGGCCTTCGCCTGCCTGACGGTTGGTATGTTCATATACAAATGTATGATCGACGCGGAACCTCGCCGCCTGGCGAATACCGGTGGGCCCCAGGTCGAGACTCTCCGCCAACCGCCGCGCCTCGGCAAGCGCGGTGTCGCGGTCCATGCGAAGCTCGAGCTCGACGATGGAGAACGCCCGATCGGCGTTGCTGAAAGCAAGAACCGCGCATCCGAGGGAGCTGACGGTAAATGCGAGCCAGAAGACCGGGCGGATGAAGAGGGAAGTACGGTGTCTGTGGGGATTTGGAGTATTCATGTGCGGTATCGGTCTGGGGTGGGGCGTACGGGCGTCCGCGCTCATCCCAGCGCAAGCGCGAAACGAACGGCTTTTGCCACCTGTTCCATTTTTCTTGTGGAAAGGCTTCCGACCGGCCCGCCGAGCCTGCTGCGTGGCACGGTCTGCAAATGATCGCAGTTCACCGCACATTCCCGAGGCGGTCCGTCATCCCTGGAGAGCACCACTTCGCTGGGAATATTCCGAATCCTGGTGGTCAATGGCGCAACGGTTACCTCGCCAAGGCTGGGAATAATCGAATCCCGCGTGAGAATCAGTACGGGTCTGCGCTTATCCGGTTGGGCGAATCGGTACCAGCGAATTTCACCACGGCGCATTATTCGTCACTCCATGCTTCATCGCCCCAGACCCAATCTTCTTCCGGAACCTCGAACTCGCGCGGTCGGGACGGTGTCCTGAGGTATCCGGCCTTGTGCCTCGCCTCGAGATCCTGTTCTTCGTAGCGCTGCAATGCGGTCCGCAACGCGTCGCGCGTGAACCTTGAGCGCGTGGCGCCGACGCGCCGGGCGCATTCGTCCACGCGCGCCGCCAGTTCGGCATCCATGGTGATTTGTATGATCTTCATTGATATAGCTTCCAACATTAAAATACATGTAAGAATGTGGAAATCATACACGAATCGAAATTGGCACCACACAGTCCGGAGATAGCGAATGCGTTCTTCCGCCGACTGGGGACCCACATTTCCCCCCTGCTATGCGGCCAATCGGTCTGGGCTGAAGAAGCTCATTGCCAGCTTGGAGGCAATTGGCCTCTCGGGCAGCCACAGCATGGCGGTGTCCGAGGCAGTCTGTTAGTTTGCCCGCGTCAACCGGGATCCCGGCCTTCTCGACATCTACGCGCGCATCAATGACCCCGACAGGGTGGACTTTGGATTGCAATCGCCACGGCCAATGGGCAGGGCGGATTTGTCCTCTCCAGGAATTCTCGCCGCAACAGCATCTTAGGTTCAATACTGAACATTCCGGCCCAGATGGGGTAAAAATAGCGCGAATTCACTCGATAGCCCGGGAGTTACATGGACCTGCGGGAGGTCGTCGTCGAGCCGGTCGCGACCGCCGACGAAGCGCGTTATCGGCGCCTGATGCAGGCGCATCATTACCTGGGTGCGTTGCCCAAGATCGGCGAGACGCTGTGCAACGCCAAGCACACCGTCGAACTCGCCCTCGGCATCACCAGCCACGCCCCAAGCACCGCCCACCCCCAACGCCTGCTCGCCTTCAACCGCGGACACTGGATCGTCGAGGCCACCCACCACATCCTCGACACCTGCTGGGACGAGGACCGCTGCCGCATCCGCACCGGCCACGGCCCCGAAAACACCACCCGCCTGCGCCGCTTCGCCATCGGCGTCATCCGCTCCAAGTCCGACTGCGTCGCCGCCACCGTGCGCAAGCTCAACCGCAAGCCGCGACTCGTCTTCGACTACCTGAAAATGACGAAAAACACCCTCCAACCCGCAAAACATCCGCCTCCCAGCGTTAGAACAAAGCGGTTTACGCTTGCGGCCGACGGCAGCACGATGAACTACGAACTGACGTCCGTCGATCCAGCCTATCTGATCGGCGCACCAATCCGTCCCGGGACTTTCACCTGGCGGCCGGGACGGGAGATCGGGGAGTTCGGTTGCACCCTCTGGGAGTAACGCGCGGTTTTTTATATATTTATAGAGAGCTGGCCGCTCCAGAAGCCGTTAAAGCGGTCATTCGATCGGACTCTGCGCTCCATCCCTGGTTTCAACGTAATTCCACACTAGTTGTGACCATGGATGGCCGCTCCGATCCTCAGTTATCAACGCACCAAGTTCCGCGACGACGCCCTGGTATCCGCTTTCCTCGGAAACGTTTCTAGTCTCGTCCCGATCGACGTCTAGATCGAAGAGCATTCTTGCCTTCACGGTCCCTGATTCGTCACGCCAATCCGTATAACGGAATCGGCTTGTACGGACGGACGCTCCATCGTACCAACGACTTATTGCTGCCGTTCTGACGACCGCGTGAGGATCGTCAAGAACCGGCGCCAGACTCACGCCATCCAGGCCTCCGGGAGATGGCAGTCCAGTCAAATCCGTGAGCGTAGGGAATAGGTCGAGAAGACTCACGACTGCACTGACGCGGCTGCTCGCCCGATCCGGAGCACGGATGATGAGAGGAGTCCGTAGAGCGATGTCGAACAGAGTATGCTTGTTCCACATAGTATGTTCGCCAAGATTCCACCCATGATCGCCAAGCAGGATGACGATCGTGTTGTCATCCAATCCAAGGTCTGTGAGACCGTCCAGCACCGTGCCAACCTGGGCGTCAGCGTAGCTGACGGCCGCATGATAGGCGTGCATGAGGTGCAGTGCCTGCGACTCTTCAAGCAGCCCCTCTGGAGGAATTCCGGCGTAACCACGCAACTCTGCGGAGTTATGAACAGGATGAGAAGGGGCGCTGTCCGGTGTCGTGTAGTAGGTAGACGGAAGAGTAAAATCCTCGGGATCGTATAACGACCAGTATCTTGCGGGTGCAGTAAATGGGAGGTGCGGCTTTCGAAAGCCGACTACCAGCAAGAAGGGTGAGCCAAACTCTCTTAAACGCGTGAGATCGTTGATTGTCTTCTCGGCAACTTTCCCGTCCGGATACCCGGAGTCGGCAACATCCAGTCGTTCGTATGCGGGTCCGTTGATGAACAAAAACACTCCTTTTGACCAAGAACTGTATCTGTTCCACGGGCGCCGACGGCGTACAGTTTTCTCCGTGAGAACGTCGACTTTATTGACATATACTATCCGTGTCGACCCGGTGCCGCCCAGGAGATACAAATGCCCGGCGCGCGATCGCTGACAATGACAAGTCTCTCCGCGCTTGCGACGGCAATAGCGTCGCCGCTTGTGCTCGCGCACCACGGCGCCGTGACCCAGCCGTCGCTCTACCTGAACGACAACCTTGTCGAGTTTCAGGGCGAGATTGTCGAGGTGCTTTGGCGCAATCCCCATACGCGAGCGCGCATGCGCGTCGTCGACGACAACGGTGAAGAGCAGCTGTGGGAGATCGAGATGGCTCCCACACCGCGCGAATGGGAACAGCTCGGCATCAATGAAGAGGACCTCTTCGGCCCCGCTCGCGCGGCGGGTTACATCTCGCGACGCGATCCCGAGTCGCTTGGCGCGTTGCACATCTTGCTGCCGGACGGTCGCGAGTATGCGCAAGGCAGGCGTGAGCTACGTTGGACCGGCGCCAGGATCGGCAACGTACAGCTCGCCGTCGACCCGGAAAGAACCGTGGAAGAGCGGCGCACGGCAACCGGTATCTTCCGCACATGGGGCCCCCGAGTCGGGCCGCGACCCCAGGCCGACGACTATCACCATCTCCTGACCGAGCGTGGCCGCGAGCTTGCGGCGCAGTTCTACGCCCCGCTCGACAATCCCGAGCTCGAGTGCCGCACGGGTTTGGTGGCGAGTATGCTGGATCCGTCGCCGCTGGAGATCATCGACGAAGGCGATCGCATCACGGTTCACCAGGCCGAGTACAACGTGCGCCGCACGATCTGGCTCGATCCCGAGGCTTCCGGCCGAGAGCCCGCTCCCACGCCCTATGGTTTCTCGGTCGGGCGATGGGAAGACGATGTGCTCATCGTGCACACGACGCATATCGACTATCCCTATCTCGATCCCTACGGCACACCGCAGTCCGATCGGATTGAGTATCTCGAGCGCTTCGAGGTCTCCGAATCGGATGGCGATGTAGTTCTGAACCACTCACTGACAGCCACCGATCCTGTCATGTACGCGGAGCCGATCGTTCTCGAGTGGCCGCGCCGCTGGTCGCCCGGGAGCGTGTTTGAGGAGTTCAATTGCACCCATGAGTGGGAGGGCGGATCGGAGTAAGCTCACGGGAGCCCGCGTCTTGCGCGAAAGCGGTCGGTGAAACGGCCTGATCCAGGCTCCGTCTCTATTTCCGCTTTCGGCCAAAAGCCGTCATTCGCCCGCAGGGGTCTGCACTCGGCGATGTCGCTCCACTATCGAAGGGTCGCCCGTTCAAGTATCGGCGGGTCGTCGTCAGAAAAAATCATTCGTGACATCAAGCGCAAGACGCGCAAGCAATACAGTGCGGAGGAGAAAATACGCATCGTACTGGACGGCGTGCGTGGCGAAGACAGCATTGCGCAGCTGTGCCGACGAGAAGGTATTGCTCAGAGCCTATATTACAAATGGTCCAAGGACTTCATGGAAGCCGGCAAGAAGCGCCTGGCCGGGGATATTGTTCGCCAAGCCAACACGAGTGAAGTCACAGCGCTTCGGCGTGAAGCCCGTGATCTCAAAGAGGTTGTCGCCGAGCAAACGCTGGAACTGCGGCTGCTCAAAAAAAGCATGCTCGGGGATGGGGACGACCTGGAATGAGATATCCCGCCTCCGAGAAGCTTGAGATTATCCGGTTGGTGGAGCAATCGCATCTGCCGGCCAAGCAAACACTCGCTATGCTGGGCGTTGCACGCACCACCTTCTACCGTTGGTACGCACGCTATCGACATGACGGAGAAGGGGCGCTGCAGGACAAAGCGCCCCTGCCGGGGCGGGGGGTGTGGTGGTGAGCATCCTGCCGTTTGGGAGAAGAAAGGATCCAGTCTCTACACCGTCAAGAACGTGGAGCGGTACCGCGGGCGTTGTCAGAATAAATCGGCTTGAACCACCCAGCGAGGTCTCCTGGCCTCCAGGAATGCAGAATCCCTTCCGTTATTTCAACAGTGCGCCCGAAATCATCCGGCTTGCCGTGATGATGCATGTCAGATTTCCTCTTTTGTTGCGTCAGGTCGAAGACATTCTGTTCGAACGAGGCATCGACATCTGCCATGAGACGGTGCGGTATGAGTCGTCGTGAACGATGCCTTCGGCAAGACGGGATCAGCGTCACTCGGGTAGCGGAGGGCGAAGGTCGCGCCACCGGCGGAGATCTCTCGGCGAATCCCCGGTTGCCGGCAACCGCCAGCCAGTCGCGTCAAGAGGATCGCAGAGAAAATGAAGAAGCAGCGAATCAGGCACGCGATCAAAGGTCATGGTCCGGGTCGCCGTCCCGCGCAGATTGACCGGATCTTCCACAGTGAATTCGAGTTCGAGACGATCTCCGGAGGACCGATACCGCTCGACAATCCGTGCGTCCGGGTCACCGCTAAACGGGAAGCCGTCATCATTTAACAGGTGCGGCGTCAAATGCGTCGTTTCGACCGCGAGCTCATCGCCTTGCCAAGCGCCAACCGAGTACCCGACGGGAGAGAACGGCATCCATTCAGGCGCCCTACGACCATCCATATGCACTCGACGGAGCACATTGAAGGACTCGTAAAGAATCAGGATCTGATGGTCTTGCTCGACGAGCTCGATGGGAGCCCTGCTCTCGGCGGTTCGGATGAGGCCCGGTGCGATGCACCGCATGCTCGGATCATCGACCGAACGATCGAATTCAGCCATCGCCTGCTGCGCTGCATCGGTTGCCGCGAGCCCTTCCCACGCCCCACGGACATCCATCACCCATCCTCCTTCCAGAGTCCCCTCTTGCGCTGCGGCGTGCGTCACCAGCGTCGCGACGACAATCGCGCATCCCCACTGACTCGATCTTCTCACGACACTCATCCTATCCCAGCGTCAAGGCAATGCCACCTCGCGGCCATCCGGCAGAACGATCGTGCTCAGACGCAAGTTTCGTGGGACAGAACGATGCCGGAATCCCTTCACCGTAATACGATCGCCAGGTTCCACCAGGTCGGCATAGATGCCGGATCTCACCAACTCGTTCGAGCCGCTGAGTTCCCCTTCCCATTCGGCGAGAGTGCCGTCGCCGTCCGTCCAGCCGAAAAGCAAGCGAGCGTGTGGGTTCACGAACAGGAAGTCTACGACGATCGCGTCGTCCAGAATCAACCCGTCTTCGCGATCGTACATGCTTCCGCCGTGATGGGCGAACGCGACCGTGTTGCCGAAAACGAACGCTGCGACAGCGGCGACAGTTGTTGTCTTCATTGTTGGTGGAGTTGTGCCTCGCGGGCCGAGCTGTACGAGAGGTTGGAGAATACCATCGAGTCCGCCCCATTTGGCTCTGCGATACGCTCCTTCGGAGACGCCGGCGAACGTCCGCTATCGGCCATAAGCGGACATTTGGCCGAGCCCGATTGGTGCGGTTTGGCGGATCTGGAACAAGCGTATTATGGGATCCGTTAAACAGAAGAGGCTCATCATGCGGAGGATGGGAGCAAATTCAATCCACCGCGAAACAGTAGAACTGACCTATGCCGTGTGTTATCGGCAACGCCGGTTGGCTGCAGCCGCGAGTACCATGCGATGAATTCCAGGAACCGTTACCGCCGCCTTCCCGGTCTGGGAACCCGATCTGCACGTTCGGCCTGCCGGGCCCACCATAAACCCCAGGCACCACCTGCTCGTCGGTGACAGGGTCTTCGTTGCTTGTCCAGTTGTCGCAAGTGTAATCGAGATCCGGAGGGAATGCCCGGCCATCCGGCTGAGAGCCCGTTATCACTTCGTGACGATTGGAATAAGGCGTTGTCTTGACGTATTCCCAATCTCTATCCCTGGGATCGAGAAAGTCATACAGCCCGGGCACAATCGCCCCCTTCTCAGTGAGCCCCGTCTGCTTGTGCAGGTTGTTGCCCATTCGGGCAAGCTCCAGAGTGTCTCCATGCAGATGAGCAACATTACTGGCGATCATTACGCCGTCATAGTTGTGCCAAGGCCCTGCACCGATACGATCGCGCGCATCGATAGCGGGCTTGCCGGGCCGATCCTGCGTACTGAGGTAGGCCCGCCACACCAAATCCCCCGCACCAACGGCCGTAGCCAGATTTTGGCAGTGTGCATCGGCCCCTTCCAGTCCGCCCAGGTTACCGCCATCTCCAATCGGCTCACTGGTGACGAAGAAGGACATTGGAATCCCGCCCGGCATGCCGTGCTGCGCGGCCGCCATGGGAGAGACCACCGCGGAAAAAACGAGAATGGATACACGAATTCGCAGTATTGACATGTTCTCCCCCACTTCGGACTTCTTACGAGCTTTAAATCATACCTTAGCAGTCTGTCGGACTTGCGGGTTCTCCGAGTCGGTCATCGCGCATCTGCCCGCGGTGGCGGGGTTACCGACAAACTGGGAAGTTACCGGGTTGCCCATCGGGAATTGGCCCCTGGTTCAGATCACGTGACGGACCGCCCTTTCAATGGGGCGACCAGCCCACTTTGCAGAACATCAAGCAAGGCAGCCCGGGCATCCGCCTTCGTGACACCATAGTGATGCTGCACGGCAACGTAGGCTTCCCCAACCACCTGGTTTGATACGAGGATTTCGCCGCCCTCATCATCGACCAGCGTTCGAAGTCTCATTACGCAGTACTCAAACTCTCGTTCCGGGTCTCCCGTGAGCAACAGCGCAAGGACTGGACTTGCTCCCAGTCCTGGACAGAATCGACTGACACGTTGAGCAATCGAGCGAACTGCGTCTGAGTCAAGCCGATTGATTGGCGCGCTGAAATCGCAACCAACTGCTGCGGCGTGTACACACGGCCTTTCTCCCCGGCCTTCATCTGTTCGACGGCCTTCAAAAGCTCAGCGCCCTCAGCACTCATTTTTCTCTTCTTGGTCACGATCAATACGTGAGGCCAGCAGCATGTCGAGCAGGTAGGCATCGTCACGCCGCATAGAAGGTTGTCG
The DNA here is from genome assembly GCA_965237785.1 of Candidatus Rariloculaceae bacterium. GTDB lineage: Bacteria > Pseudomonadota > Gammaproteobacteria > Steroidobacterales > Rariloculaceae > UBA6522. The sequence goes on along the minus strand of OZ250159.1, from coordinate 613,462 downwards.
ATCATCTGCCGAATGTAGATGTCCGGGATATCGGCGCACATGGGGTTGCGGAGAAAATCAGTGCCTCCGCGACCGCATTGGTCATTGGACGAGACAAGGTTGAGGAGCTTATTGCCGCCCACTATCGGGATCTGAGATACCGCGCCTTTGCGTCTTGGACTCAGGTAACGGCAGCTTGATCTAGAGGGCATGGAATCTCGCTGGGCCGAGCGCAGCTATCACCAGTCCTTGATGATTTCCGACGGGAGCCACGGCATCTTCTTTACCCGGCCTGTGGCGGATGCCCTGCTGGCGCTCGTGGTCATCAGCCTGACGCTGCCGGCGTTGAGGGTACTGACCCGAAGGATGACGAAGCGATGAGGGCTCGTTAGCCATGGACATCGACCGGTTACTCCAGGGGAAAAACGCCGGGCCCGAGCTCGAACGCGCGCCGCCGGTAACGGTTCTGATCCACGCTATCGGCTGGCCGCTCGAAGTGTTGCATGGCGAACTCACGGGGCTGCCCTTCCCCGCGGGCTCGGAGATCGTGATGGAAGGTGAGGCTCGACCCGATGGTGGAGTCGAAAGATGTTCTCTACAACAGCCGTTGCGTAGTCAATGCCTGCATTCCCTATGAGCGGATCGGCGAATTCCCGGCCGTCGCCCGGACTTCCAGGGAACTGGCGCGGGAAGTCATGGACAAGTTTCCGGATGTTTACGCCTGACGGCGCCAAGTCGCCCGATCCGTGCCCGCGTGCCCTCGGCAGGCTCCTACGGCTCGATGCGGGCCAGCCGGCATCGTTCACTCGGCGCTTACGGTGAACGCGTCAACCTCGACCTCACGGACCCGAGACTCAAGCCTGAAAATCTTCAGAAGAACGGCCACTCGCATCCACATGCCGTTGCGTTCCTGGCGCCAGTACATGGCACGGGGGTCCGCATCGACGGCCGGGTCGATCTCGCCGCCCCGGGGCAGAGGATGCATGACGATGCCCGTCGGCTTGAGCAATTTCAGCTCCTCCGTGCCGACGCTGAACCCTTCGGTATCCACGCTCTCGGACTCGCCCGCCTCGTCCCACTCCGACTGCATGCGCGTGACGTAGAGCGCATCGAGATCCGGCAAGGCATCGTTCAGCCGGTCGGTTTCGACAAAGGGAATACCATTTGAGGTCAGATAGCCCTTGACGTCATCCCGCATCGCGAAATGCCCGGGGGCAATGAACACGAGCCGAACGTCCCGGTAATTCTTCATCAGCACGCACAGCGAGCGTACTGTTCGCCCGCGCTTGAGATCGCCCATCATGCCGATGACGCGGCCATCAATGCCCCCAAGGTCGGAGAAGCTGCGGTCCAGCGTGTAGATGTCGAGCAGCGCCTGGGTTGGATGTTGATCGCTGCCGCTGCCGGCGTTGATGACCGGAACCGGGCGCGCTATCGAGTCCATGAGCCGCGCCGCCAGCGCCGCACGGCCGGGGTGCCTCGAACGCATGATGATCACGTCCACATAGGAGCTGAAGGTGCGGATCGCGTCCTCGAAGCTCTCGCCCTTGACCTCCGACGAGGTCGCCGGATCGCGGATTTCGCTGGTGCGTATCCCCAGGATGTGACAGGCATTGCTGAAGGACAGGAACGTCCGGGTCGAGGGTTGGGTAAAGTAGAGCATGGCCCGGCGATTCGGTGCCAGACCCTGCAGGAACCGCGCCCCGGCCGGCGACTTGGCAATGGCCCGCACGCGAGTCGCGAGCGCGCAGAGGTCGTCAAGGAGTTGACGTTCGAATATCCGCGGATCGATGACGTGAAACAGTGTTGCTGGTCTCTTTGGCACGATTCGTTAGCGGTTCAGGCTGTACTCACCTGCAAGCGCCGGTGAGATTGTTCCCTGCGGAGACCGCGTTAACGATCATGTCCGCAACGATGGGCGTGCGGTTGAAATAGTGCCCCCCGAGCGCATCGGAAATCGCGCAAACGAGCGCCGATGCGGCCGCCCCATCACCGGTTCGCCGATGCCCTTGACACCGACGGGGTTGTTGAAATCCGGCTGATCCACGGCACCCCACTGCATGTTCGCCGGAACATCCAGATAGGAGGGTGGCTTGGCCTGGTACAGTCCGACGTTGCCGGGCAATCCGTTCTGCGGATCGTAGATAATCCGCTCCAGGGCAGCTAGGCCGATGCCCATGACCGCGCCCCCCTTGATCTGGGTGGCCAGTCCTTGCGGATGGATCACGGTGCCGCAATCGACAACGCCCACGTAGTCGAGGATCTCGTACCTTCCGGTCTCGATATCCAGGTCGATCTCCATGAATCCCACCGCCAGCGCCGGCACCACGCCGCCCAACTCCAGTTGATCCCGGGCCACGCCGACGAGACCCGTTCCGGCCAGGCCGGCGACCGCCCGCTGTGTGATCGAATGCAGGTTGTCCGGTATTTCGTGACCGTCGTACCGTCCGCCAAGCTCAATCGCGCGTTGTGCCGCGTGCGGGTAGGTCAGCGCCATCGACGGATCGTCGCGGCGGAATACCTTCTCGTCGCCGATATCGTAGTCGGCCGCCTCACCGCCGAGGTCCAGTGCGGCGATCGCCTTGAGCTTTTCCACGGCATCCATCGCCGCCGCATAGGCCGTCCTGGTTTGGGTGCCGCTGGTATTGCTGCCGAACTGACCGGAATTCCACGGCAGATGGCGATTTGTATCGCCGCGCTCAATCACGCAGTTTTCCCAGCCGCACCTGAGCACCTCGGCGGCGACACGCGATGTCCCCGTGTGGGAATAAGTCCCCAGGTTGCCTACCCCGGTGTGAATATGCAGGCGCCCTTCCGGGGTCAGCCGTACCAGGCCGTCGAAACCCGCGAAGCTGCCGTTGTGGAAACCCTGCCCGATGGCCACGCCCCGGACCTTCGAGCCGACACGCTGGCCGCTGCGCGCACGCTTCTCTTCCCAGTTGAACGCGGCTGCCCCCTGCTCCAGCGCCTCCACCTGATAGGAGCTGGTGACGGGCACCTGCCGGCCCTCGACCACCGAGTCGTGGCGCACCGCGTTAATCTTGCGCAAATCGAGCCGGTCGAGCCCCAACTGCCCGGCCGCCTTGTCGAGAATCGGTTCGACGGCTGCGGACATTTGATTCTGTCCGGGTCCACGTTGCGGGCCCCTGGGAATGGTGTTGGTGTGGATCGGCACGCCGCGCGTGCGCATCGCCACCGGCGTCAATACCGTGGCCACGTATTCCGCCGCGGATCGAAAATCGAAGAACCCTTCGGTCGGCCCACCGTCCTGGACAATACGCATGTCCGCGGCAAGGACGCGCCCGTCGTCCCGGAAGCCGAGCCTGAGCCGGCGCTGAAAGCCGGCTCGGGCGACGCCCAGATAGTATTCTTCCGTCCGGCTCACGCGCATCATCACCGGCCGGGCGATCTTTCGCGACATAAGCGCCGGGATGGCCATCAGCGGGTAGGCGTGGCCCTTGGAGCCGAAACCACCGCCGCCACCGCGAGTATCGGCTGGCCGATGAAGAGCGGTTCATTGCTCAGAATCGGGTTCATGGGATGCGACGGGACCTCGTCGGCGGTCAGAATGCCGACCACTCCGGGCATCGCCTCGGCCGCGCTGGTGTCGATGCGCGTGACGCGACCGTGCGGGATCGGGCTCGCGAACAATCGGCAGAACACCATGCCGTCGACGCGGAAATCTTCGGCGTATTTCGCTCTGCCGGTTACCTTCGGCTCCACGTCGGCCGGCGTGAAGTCTTTGCCGAGCAATGTATAAGCCATTAATCGTTCCCTCGAAGACAGTCACTTGCGGTGCAATCTGACTAGAATGCAAGAAGCTGTCGAGAGTGTCGAGTCCTGACGGCGAACCCGAGTAGCTTGGCGAGCGCGCATCACGCCAGCGAAACGAACCAACGATCGACGCCCGGACCTTTGGCGCCCGTTGAAAGGCGGCTATTGAAATTGAGGAATTGACAATCATGACCGAGAAACGCAACCAGACGTCTGAATCCGATCGACAAACACCGCTACCGGAGGCTCACGAGGTGCCGAATCGAATCGACCGGCGTGGGTTCGTCCGCGGCGCCGCCATGCTGACCGTCGGTGGCTTGAGCACAGGGACCGGGCTGGCGCAAACGAGTTCATCGGTCGGCCCGGCAGCCGATTGCGAGCCCCCGGATGCAGCCGAGCAACTCGAAGCGCAAACGCAACGCGCCCAGCGCTGGGGCGGGCGCGACCCGGCCGATTGGGTGCGACCGCGTTCCGGCGTGGACCATGCCGTTGTCATCGTCGGCGGCGGACAGAGCGGCCTTGCGATCGCTTACGGACTGAAGCGCAAGGGCGTCGGCAGCGTCGAGGTCATCGACCGGACCGAGCCGGGCCGGACGGGTATCTGGCGGACCACCGCTCGGATGCACCAGCTACGCACGCCCAAAAGCCTCGCAGGCCCCGAGCAGGACAACCCGATGTTGAGCTTTCAAGCCTGGTACGAAACGCTCCACGGTCCAGATGCCTACGACGCATTGGATCGAATTCCGACCCTGGCGTGGGCCGACTACGTAGACTGGTACCAGCAGGTCAACGGCATATCCGTGCGCTACCGCACAAGGCTGCTGGAGATCGAGCCGCAGGGGGATCTGCTGCGCCTGCACCTTGAATCCGAGGGCGTGCGCCGCGTTGAAACGACGCGCAAGCTCGTGCTGGCAAACGGCTATGCCGGCGCCGGAGGTCCGAACGTGCCCGGTTTCATACGCGCGCTGCCGGCCGACGTCTGGACCCATACCGCAAGCCCGATCCGGTTCGATGCGTTCGCCGGAAAAGTCGTCGGGATCGTCGGCGCCGGCTCTTCGGCGTTCGACGCGGCGGCCGTCGCGCTCGAGAGCGGCGCCGCCGAGGTGCACATGTTCAACCGGCGGCCGTACGTCGGCTACCCGGCGCCGCGGCCGCCGGGTTCGGCGCCGCCGCTCGACCGGGGACATCCCAACGTGCGCGAGATGACCTACGAGTTGCCGGACATCGTCCGCTGGCGCAACTTTGTGGCCCGGGATCGCAGTGTGGCAACGGTACCGACCGATTCGATCCAGCGCGTCATGGCGTTCGACGGATTCCGACTGCATCTGGAGAGCTCGCTGTCGGACGTCGCACTCGTCGACGGCACGGTCGTTGGGAATGCGGCAGGCGAAACGTGGCGGTTCGATCACGTTATCGCCGGAACCGGCTATCGGATCGATCTGTCGGCTCAACCCGAGCTCGCGGGCATCCACGAGTCCATCGCCCTCTGGCGCGACCGCTACGCGCCGGAACCCGGTGAGGAGAACGCGACGGGCGCCATTTATCCTTACCTCGGTGCAGGCTTCCAGTTCCTGCCCCGCGAAGGAACGGGCGCGGATTACCTGCGCAAGTTTCACTGCTTCAATCTCTCGGCGAGCCTGAGCTTCGGCAAACCGGTGGGCGACATCCCGAGCACCGCGGATCACCCGAGGCTGGTGTCGGCAATCGCTCGCGATCTGTACGTCGAGAGCGTCGATACGGCAGCCCATCAGCGCTTCATCAATGCGCCGACGGTGCCGCCGGATCCCGCGCCGTACCAGAGAGCGATCCAGCCGAGGTCGCAGCAAGCAGCGTAGCAGGCCGTGGGAATGGATCGGCAGGCTTTCTGCACGAACCGCACTTACATGTTCACGTCGTGCCGAAATACGAAAACAGTCAAAGGGAGAAACTCTACCTGCAAAGGGATTACGACGTAATCCCCATTGATGAGCAGAGAGAAATCACGCAGGCACTCCGGAATGCGTCGAAATTCCTGTTCGTTGATCAGAAACGCCCGCGAGCGTTCAGCAGGATTCCGTACGCCGGTTCTTCTTCCAGGATGGGGCTGATGCGCTCGCCATAAAGATCGAGATCCAGTCGCGAACCGTTGGTCCTGAGTCGACCGAGCTGGGTTCCCAGCCGCAAGTGCGCCGGACCGCCATTCGGCCTGCCCACCTCGCTGATCAGCGTCAGCAGGCCTTGCCCGTTGGGCAAATTCAGCCCGTAACCGGCCCTCGTGTCCAGGTTCATGCCCAATTCGGCGTCACTGGAGGCAAGCAGGGCTTGCGCGGCCCGCGTACTGCTCCACATGCCCTCTGCTCCGGTGGGCGGGGCGCCCCATGTCGGCATGAAGGCGAAGAACAGGCCCTCACCCCGCGTGCCCCAGTCGAAGTTGACCGTCAGGCCGGCTCCCCACTGTTCGAAGTCGCTTTCCTCGTGTGCAAGCAGGACATGGCCACGCGCCTGGATGTCCAGTCCGGCGGGATGCATGTAGGCGAGGCCCGCCCCCAACTCGGCGCCGGCGCCTGTTTCGGCATCGCCTCCGTCCGCACGCCCACCCAGTTCAAGGCTTCCGGTCAGCAGCGAACCGTTATTGAACGCGAAGCTTCGACTGCCCTCGAGTGCCAGTCGTACCCGCGAAGTATCCGCAACCACGCCGGGCAGGTACTCCTGCTCATCGGACTGCATCTGCACCAGGAACGCATCGACCTTCATCGCAAGATCCACGCGGCCTACCGACATGAGTTCCCGCCGCGAGCCCGCGGCGAGCATTCGCATCGCGATGTCGGTCTCGGCCTCGCCCTTGTCGTCCACGAGCGTGGCATTGCCGCGGCCGAAGCCCACCGAACCCCACACGCTCAGACCGGAAACGGGCGCCCAATGCACGTAGGGATGGGCGCTGGCGAGCTGCATCCGGATCCCGCCGTCGTCGCCTGCAGGACCGCGGAACCGGTAGTCCACCTGCCCGTGGCTGTGGCTGACGATGGTGCCCGCCAGAAGGGCGTCGCTGACGCGGTAATCCAGGCCCACATGACCGGCGAACACCTCCCCGCCCATCGAGAAACGGTCCTCCGGGCGGCCTTCGAACGCGTCCATGTCGCCACCCACGCCCCAGAGCGTCCACCGGCTCGGTGCACCGTTGCTCCCGCCGCCGAGCGGCGTCTCGAACGAACTGCCGCGGAGCAGGTCGCGAACATCCGGCAACAGATCCAGATTCAACCGCCCGGAAGAAATCCCCGTCGCCTGCGCCGCCTCCCAGGCCAGGCCGTGCTCACTGTCGAGGTTCACACCGATCAGTTCCAGCGCGCTGCCGGCCCAGGCGGACAGACCCCCGCCGTTGCCCTCGCCGAAACCGAGCGCCTCAAGATCCAATGCCCGCCCGCCGATCGAAGCGTAGGCTTCGTCCAGGCCCGTGTTTTGCATGGCGGCGCGCTGTCCGATCATCTCGATCACGTTGCCGCCCACTTCGCGGCCGAAACCGGCCAGCGCATACTTCATGGCCACGGCACGGGATTCCCGATCAGGGCCTTTGCTTGCATCCGCGGCGCTTGCGCACCCCGGCGCGGGACAGATGGAGTAGGTGATCGTGTTGCCGTTGACGACACTCTCGTCAGCACGGCCAAACATCGACGCCACCGCCGCGGGTTCTTCCGGGGAGGTGACGCCGCCGAGGCGCAGGGACAGGCTTCCCACCGCGTCGGGCGGCATCTCCGCGACCGGTATGTTCAAGACCCCGACAAAGATGCTGCAGGTTCCGTCTTCCGCCGCACACCACGCACCGCGATGATCGTCCCGCACGTTCGTGGGATCGGACCAGAACGATATCCAGCTGATCTCGGTCTCGCTTTCCTCCGGTGGACCCAGCCAACGGTCGGCGGTGGATTCAAAGGACGTGTTCGCCATGCGCCGTTCCCAACCGTGGCCTCCGCGAAGCGCTTTAACGATGGGGGAGATATCGGTGAGTCCCATCTCGTCACTGGAAAAGTGAATCGCACCGATGAACGACTCGAATCCGAGCACGGCGTCGTTGGCAGGTACCGCGCCCTCGGATGCGACATTGACATACAGCCCCACGCGCAAGTTCTGGGTCCGATCGACATCGATCTGACCCGCCGGCAGTTCATTGCCATCGGCGTCCAGGCGCCTCAGTTCGGGAGTGAACGTCCAGGTCTCCGTCGCCCCGACGGGGACCTGGATCACGGCCGCGCATAACGCCAGCACGCCGGCAGTCAAGCGGGATGTTCTAGAAGTAGTCTTGTTCACTCGCTGTATTCCTCGCGCAGCCTGTTCGCCCTGCGCAACATTTCCTTCAGATCCTCATCCGTCGGATTCGCCTTGCCTGCCAACGGGCCCAGCAACTGGCTTCGGAATCGGGCGGTGCCGCCCTCCTCGCCGTTGCCGAGCAAGGACTCAAAGGCATAGGCATAGTACATCGCATAGGCATCGGATCCATCGATCGCACCATCGTCGTTGATGTCGCCGCCTTCATTGACACCCGCCGCACGCCAGGCGTTCGCCGTGCGAAGCATCGCCCGCAAGTCCTCGTCGCTCGGATCGGTCTTGCCCGAATACCCGGCCAGGAATCGTTGCCGAAACTCCGCCGTACCGCCCGTCTCGCCATCGCCCACCAGGCCGGGATAGACGTAGGCGTAGTACATCAACAGCGCATCGTTGCGATCCAGCACGCCGTCGCCGTTGACGTCCGGATCCCCCGACCTCGGCGTGGCGGTGACCTCCTCGGAGGGCGGCCCGTCGTCGGTGTTTTCCTTTGTGGCGATGACGCGGACGGTGTATTCGGTGCCGGCGGTCAATCCGGTGATCGAGTAGCTCACCATGTCGCTACCGGCGATCACGGCCTGGCGCGCTTCGTCGTAGTCTTCCTCGCCCGACTTCCACTGCACCTTGTAGCCATGGGCATCCGCCACCGCGGTCCAGGACACGTCGAGTTGTTCAATGCCTGTCGTGATCTCAAGCCCCGTCAGCTGCTCCGGGGGCGGTGCCACATCCGGCAGCGGGATCTCAATGGGTAGCGTTACGTCCTTCTCCAGGACGTAGCCGACGTGGTTGCCAGGTAGAGGCGGCAGCGTTTCTAAATCCAGGGTGACGGTGTCGCCCGTCGCGCCGGCCACGCGGAAAACGTCCACGGGCGCGCTCTCGTCTGAGCCTACAGGAATCGCGACAGGATTCGCGCTGTCTTTGATGCTACCGTTCGCGCTGACGCTGACGGGAAGTTCCATCGTAAAGGGTGCGCCAGTTGGTGCGACAGCCTTGAACTGACTTTCCCCCACTTGCACCAGGGATACCGGCAAACGCAACGGATCAACCGAAGAATTGTTCGTCAGATCAAGGACCTTCAGGTTAGTCAAACCCGAGAAAACCCCGTCCGGAAGGGCCTCCAGTAGATTGCCATGCAACGAGAGTTCTTGAAGCGCATGCAACCCCGAAAACACTTCAGGCGGGAGCGTGCTCAGCAGGTTATACGCAAAATCCAGCTCTTCCAGCACGGGCAAGCCAGCAAACGCTCCGGCCGATAGACTGAGAGTTCCGTCTCCCCTATTCGAATGTAGCCTTAGCGTGCGCAGGCGCGACTGTCCCCGCGAAAATTGAGGGGGAATCTCGTCAAAGGCATTCGAAGCAATACCAAGGAACTCCAGGTCGGGAAGGTCTTCCAGCAAACCGGGTGGCAGCATGCTCAACTCGGTATTGGTCAAACGCAGCGATTTCAGCCTGGCAAGATCGGCGAACAGCCCATCGGACAGAGCGCCAAGAGGATTAAAGATCAGATGCAGGTCCTTCAGCGCGGTGAGGCCGGCAAAGGTATCGTCGGGCAAGTCAGAAAGCCGATTGACCGCCAGATCCAGAGTCTCCAGTTCGGAAAGATTCTGGAATGCGCGATTTGGTAATGCAGTCAATTGGTTGTGGCGAAGGTCAAGACGCTTAAGTAGGGTAAGGTCTGCAAATAGTCCGTCGGGCAGTGTCGACAACTCGTTGCGACGCAAGTTCAGTTCGTAAAGATTCGAAAGACCCGCAAACAGGCCGTCCGGTAAAGTGGTCAGGCGGTTGCCTTCCAAGCCCAATTCTTCCAGTCTCGAAAGACCCGCTAACAGGCCCTCGGGTAACGCGGTCAGACGGTTGTCGTGCAAGCTCACTTCTTCCAAACTTGAAAGACCCGCAAACACGTCGGCAGACAATTCACTCAGTCGGTTGTCACGGAGGGTGAGTGCTTGAAGGTTGGAAAGACCATCGAACAGGCCGTCGGACAATTCACTCAATTGATTATTACTAATGAAGAGGTATCGAAGGTTTGAAAGTCCGTCGAACACACCCTCCGGGAGTTCTGTCAGTCGGTTACCCCACAGATGTAGTAACCGCAAAGCCGACAAGCCCTCGAAATCGCCGACCTTCAGGGAAGTGAGGCCTTCATCGCGGAGAAGCAATTCCTCTATCTGGCTCAAGTGCTCGTCCGTTACTTCGTCGCATGACAGATTCCCTGCGATTGCCTGGAGTACAAGGGGAGTCCGGCCGCAAATTCCGTCGTCGGTTGCGAGCTGGCGAACCTCAATGGTTGTGCCAGCCACGGTGACTGTGCCAAAACGTTCCTCACCGGTGCCGTTCGCCTCGACAGCGAAGCTTACGAAGCCTGCCCCGGCATGGAGAGCGTCGGATGCGAGGCCAAGAAACGGGGTTTCGCTTGACGCTTCCCAAAGGCAGCCCGGTGTCGTTTCCACTCGTAGGCCGACTTCGCCACCATCCATAGACGCAATGGGAATCTCCGGCGACAAGCTGAAGTTCGTGCAGGCTTCGGAACGGTACGATCCCACCCACGGCGCGGCTCCGTTGATCGTCAGCCGAGCGTCCGCGGGTCCGTCGGGCCCGGTCGTCGGGTCGTCGGCGGGAACACCAAGCGGATCCCCCAGATGCGTCTGGTCCGGATTCGAAAATCGGAGCAGCCTCGGACATTCAAATCGTGCGTCGCTGCATCGATCACGAGTTGCCATGATCGTTCGCCATCGCGCTGTCTCAGGCGCGCCGGGCTCGAAGGCACGGCTGTTCACGTATCCGAAAGCGTACGGATATACAACGAGGCGAGAATCGTAGACATATCTATCGTGCCTCACGCCAACGTTGTGGCCGATTTCATGCGTAAACGATTCCTCCGAGGAGTCTGCAGTCAGCGCGAACGCGTCGTATCTTTCCTGAGCCAACGACTTGTTAGCGAATACCTTCCCCAGGCCGGCAACAAGAAATTGGCCATGCGTCGCAGCTGTGAGCAGATGGACCAGGTCCGCGGCATGCTCGTTGCGAAGCGCGTGAACCTCGTCCATATATCCGTCACTGGGGCTGTTCAGGCGGCCGAAATCGGTGTGCGGATCTGTTGAAACGTAGTCCACCAACGCCGTATGCGCGAGCACCAATCGAGGATTGATCCCGCTGATCTCGAAGGCCTGATTGGCGGATTGGATCATCAGATCGATCAGCGCTTCCACCCCGGCAGTCCCACCTTGCCGTGTCTGCATAGCCGGCGTATAGACGACCAGTACACGAATCTCGGATCCGTCCTCCGTCGGCTGGTCTTCGTACATCGATTCCGCCGGTCGTGCGGTCGAAGCAAGCGGATCGTGGGGCGATGCAGCCTGCGGTGCCTGGGGCGGTCCGGAAGGAACCAGATCGTCCTGAACATCGTGCTCGGGCGGCTCTGCGGATGGATCGATCTCACGAATGACGTGGCGGCCAGAACCGTTCCAGCGAATCGTGTACTTTCCTTGCGGCGTGACCACTGTTCCCACTGTGATCGGGCCGTTCACGACCAGGCGGACTTCGCCCCAATCGACGCCGTCGGGACGGCCCGAAATGAAATAGCCGGAACGCGTGGGGCGTATCCGCTCGATCTGCACCGCTACGACAGTGTCGTCGAAGAGGTTGAGCCTCAGCATCTCGCCGCCGAGACGCGCCGCAGTAATCTGTTGCGCATCCGCGCTGACGAATCGGCTGCGAACCGTTGCCGGCTCGAGCACCTGGCTTATCTGCGGAATGAACTCCGTCTGCAGGGCCGAGAAGACTCCCGGCGATGAGGCTTGCGTGTGCCCTGTCTGAGAGAGCGCCATACACGCCAGCAGCGCCGCGCAACATGCGACCACCCGGTTTGGAGCGCCGTTTGTGCATGCTTGTCCGGTTACGGCGAACATTTGATGTGCACTAGCTGAACTCCTCGCGCAGCCTGTTCGCCCTGCGCAACATTGCCTTCAGATCCTCATCGGTTGGATCGGGCTTACCTGCCAACGGGCCCAGCAACTGGCTTCGGAATCGGGCGGTGCCGCCCTCGTCGCCGTTGCCGAGCAAGGACTCAAAGGCATAGGCATAGTACATCGCATAGGCATCGGATCCATCGATCGCACCATCGTCGTTGATGTCGCCGCCTTCATTGTCGCCCGCGGCACGCCAGGCGTTCGCCGTGCGAAGCATCGCCCGCAATTCCTCGTCGCTCGGATCGGTCTTGCCCGAATAACCGGCCAGGAATCGTTGCCGAAACTCCGCCGTACCGCCCGTCTCGCCATCGCCCACCAGACCGGGATAGACGTAGGCGTAGTACATCAACAGCGCATCGTTGCGATCCAGCACGCCGTCGCCGTTCACGTCAGGGTCCGCCGACCTCGGCGTGGCGGAGACCTCCTCGGGGGGCGGTCCGTCGTCAGCGTTTTCCCTGGTCGCGATCACGCGGACGGTGTATTCGGTGCCGGCGGTCAATCCGGTGATCGTGTAGTTCAGCGTGTCGGCACCGGTGATTGCGGCCTGGCGCGCTTCGTCGTAGTCTTCCTCGCCCGACTTCCATTGCACCTTGTACCCGTCGGCATCCTCCACCGCGGTCCACGACACGAGGAATTGATTCATGCGCGCCCTGACTTCAAGCCCCGTGACCTGACCCAGAGACACGGCTTGTGGGATGCCCGTGACCTCCTCGGAGGGCGGTCCGTCGTCAGCATTTTCCCTGGTCGCGATCACGCGGACGGTGTACTCAGTGCTGGCGGTCAACCCGGTGATCGTATAGCTCACCGTGTCGCCGCCGACGATCACCGCCTGGCGCGCTTCGTCGTAGTCTTCCTCGCCCGACTTCCACTGCACCTTGAAGCCATCGGCATCCGCCACCGCGGTCCAGGACACGTCGAGTTGTTCAATGCCTGTCGTGATCTCAAGCCCCGTCAACTGCGCCGGGGGCGGCGTCACATCCGGCAACGGAATTTCAATGGGCAGCGTTGCGTCCTTTTCCAGGACGTAGCCTCGGTGGTCCACAGGCAGAGGCGGCAGCGTCCCGATATCCAGGGTCACGGCATCGCTCTCCCCGGCAATCCTCGTCACGCCCAACGACAGGCTTTCGACAGCGCCGGCGGGAATCGTGATGGAGTTGGCGCCACCCTCTATCTCGCCGTCGCTGCTAACGCTTAACGGAAGCTCAAAAGAAAATGGAGCGCCTGTCGGAGCAACGGCCTTGAACCGGTGTGCATCTGCTTTCTCCAATGAGACGGAGAGCGGTAAAGGATTGACCGTGTTATCGCCCAAACTAACCTCCCGGAGCTTGGTCAGACCGACAAACAAGCCGTCCGGCAGAGTGGTCAACTGATTGGCGCTAAGGAAGAGTCGTTGAAGCGCGGAGAGCCCGGAAAATACATCCGGAGGAAGATTCGTCAACGCATTGTGGCTCAGAAAAAGGGACCGAAGCGCGGACAAACCGGAAAACACACCCGCAGGAAGGACCGTAAACTTGTTTTCGTTCAGCAGAAGGAGTTGAAGCGAGGGCAGTCCGGAAAAGGCATTCGCAGGCAAATTGGTAATCTGGTTGGTGTCAAGCCGGATCTGTTCCAACTGTGACAGCGGGGCGAAAATCCCCTCGGGTAGGCGGCTCAACCGGTTGACGCTCAGGTTAAGGAACCGAAGCGCGGACAGTCCGGAAAACACGTTGTCCGGCAAGCTTTCCAATTGATTGTTATACAGCGCAAGGGATTCAAGCGTGACCAGCCCCGAGAAAACGTGCGCCGGCAAGGCGGTGAGCTGATTGTCATACAGCCGCAGTGTTTCCAAGGCGGACAGGCCCGCGAAATCGCCAGATTTCAACGACGAGATACCCTGGCCGCTTAAGTCGAGTATTGTAATTTCCGCCAAATGCGCGTTGCTCACATAGCCACATGCGTCAATGCCGGATACGGCTTCCATAATCGCGCTCAGTACCTCTTCGGTTCGGTCACAGTTGCTGTCCTCGCGCGTCATGACGATGGTGTAGGTCCGGGTCGACGCTCTGTCTTCGGCCGTGACCTCTACCTTGATGAGGTTGTCGCCTGCGTTCAGGGTCACTTGGTGGCCATCAGCGTTTGAATTCGCGTCTGGCAGCGCAGCGTCGCTCCCGTCACGAAACGCCGCCGCCGCCCTCGCATTGCTCGTTGCCAGAGTCACCGTCGTGGATGACAGGGCATGTGCAACGGATGCTTTGTAGCGGGTTGTATCCGAAGCGAAGACCGGATCAAGCGTCCCCTCGCTCAGCGAAAGACCGCTCAGCGTCGCGTCCGCAGGATCGATTGATGGGAGGACCGAAAGAGGCAAGGTTTCGTCTTTCTCAAGCACGTAGCCGGAGTGCGTGTCCGGCAAGTCCGGCAGCATGCCGATATCCACCGTGACCCGCTGTTGCATGTCGGCGGCCCTCGCAACGCGTAGAAGCGAACTTTCCACGGCGCCTGCCGGAATCGTAACGGTGCTCGCGTTGGGCTCGATCGTTCCGCCATTGCCGCTGACCGGAATGGGAAGCGCGAACGGAGCGCCGGTCGGCACAACCGCCTTGAACTGATTGTCTCCTACTTTCTCGAGGGTCAGCGCGAGCGGCAACGGATCGACGCGGTTGCGGTCGAGAACAAGCGTTTCGAGTGAAGTCAATCCTGAGAAAATGCCGTCCGGCAGACTGCTTAACTGATTTAGGTAAAGATTGAGTTCTTTAAGCGCGCTCAGTCCGACGAACACTTCAGAGGGCAGGCTGTTCAACTGGTTCCGGTACAGATTGAGTTTTTGAAGCGCCGTCAGTCCGACGAACACTCCAGGGGGCAGACTGGTCAACTGATTCCGGTACAGATTGAGTTCTTGAAGCGCCGTCAGTCCGGAAAAAATGCCATCGGGTAGCGTTGTTAGCTCGTTGCCTGAGATCAAAAGACTGCTCAGACGTGAAAGACCGGCGAAAAGGGCCGGCGGAAATTCCGCGATTTCGTTTTCACGAAGATCAAGGAGCGTGAGGTTCGAAAGACCGCCGAATATGCCCTCCGGCAGACTGGTCAATCGGCTGAAAACAAGTATCAGTTGCTCCAAGTCGGCAAGACCGGCAAATAGCTGGCTGGGCAGCGTCGCAAACGGGTTATTGCCCAAGTCCAGGTTCTTTAGCTTGGGAAGGCCGGCAAAGGCATCTTCGGGCAATTCGGAAAATTGATTGGAAAAAAGATTCAGTATCTCCAGTTCCGAAAGTCCGGCAAATGGCTGGTCGGGCAATGCGGCCAATTGATTGAATGCTAGAATCAATTCGTTCAGGCGCGACAGGCTGGCAAAAAGCCCCTGTGGCAAGGAAGATAATTGGTTGTTGTCCAGCAAGAGCTGTTCAACGCTTGAAAGCTCGTCAAACAGGCCATCGGGCAATTCCTCTAAGGCGTTGTAGTCCAGCCGCAGAACCCTTAGCTTCGACAACCCTGCGAATAACTCATCGGGCAGTTCACTCAATTGGTTGCGGTTGAGCGCCAGCTGTTCCAGATTGGAAAGTCCGGCGAACAGATCCTCGGGCAGTTCAGTCAATCGGTTGGACTCCAGATTCAGAGACTCCAAACTCGACAGGCCCTCAAAGTCTCCCGCCTTCAGGGAAGTGAGACCTTCACGGCCCAAATACAAAGATGTGAACCGGGTCAAACGGTCGTCGGTTACTTCGTCGCACGGTAGACGTCCTGCAATTGCCTGCACCACAGCCGGTGTCCGACTGCAAATGCCTGCGTCGGTTGCGAGTTGGCGCACCTCAATGGTCTTGCCCGCCACACTGAGCGTACCAATGCGTTCCGCCTCAGTTGGGTTCGCCTCAACATCTATGTTTACGAAGCCCGGCCCGGAACGGCGAGCGTCGGACGCCGGCGTGAGAAACCCGGATTGACTTGATGCCTCCCAAAGACAGCCGGGCGCCGTCTCGACCTTGAGGACAACTTCTCCACCATCGACCGAAGCAACAGGCGTCTCCGGTGAAATGGTAAAGGCGGTACATGCTTCGGATCGGAACGATCCCACCCAGCGCGCGCTCCTGTTTATCGTCAGCCGTGCGTCCGCCGGTCCGCCGGGCCCCGTTGCCGGATCGTCGGAGGGAACGCCCAGCGGATCGCCCTCATGAGTCTGGTCCGGGTTTGAAAAACGGAACAGCCTCGGACAGAAAAAGCCCGCGTCGCTGCACCGGTTGTCATATGCCATCACCGTTCGCCATCGCGCCGTCACGGGAGCGCCGGGCTCGAAAGCACGGTTGTTCACGTATCCGAAAGCGTACGCATAGATCGCGGATGGAAGACCGTCGACATATCTGTCATGCCTCAGGCCAAGGTTGTGACCTGTTTCATGCGTAAACGTTTCCTCCGAGCCGGTTGCAGTTACCGCGAAAGCCGCCTCTTCTACTGCGAAAGTCAAAGACTCACTCTGGATTCGGACGGCAGACCCGCCAGGACCGCTGGTGAAACTTGTAAGCAGATGCACCAGGTCCGCGGCATGCTCGTTTCGAAGCCCGTGGACCTCGTCCATATATCCGTCGTCGGGACTTATCAGGGGACCCAGATCGTTGTCGGGACGTTCTCCGACATAGTTCACCAACGCCGAATGCGCTAGCACCAACCGAGGGTTGATTCCGCTGATCTCGAAGGCATGGTTGGCGGAATGGATCATCAGATCGATCAGCGCTTCCACCCCGGCGGTCCCGCCTTGCCGTGTTTGCATGGCCGGCGTATAGACAACCAGTACGCGGACTTCCGATCCGTCCTCCGTCGGTGTTTCGTCGGCCATGTTCGCTGCCGGTCGTGCTATCGAAGCAAGGGGATCAGCGGATGAGCTGGCCTGCGGCGGACCGGAAGGAATCAGGTCCTCCTCCACGTCGTGCTCAGGCGGCTCTGCCGACGGGTCGATCTGACGGATGACGTGGCGGCCTGAACCGTCCCAGCGAATCGTGAACTTGGCTTCCGGCGTCACCACGGTGCCCACCATGACCGGGCCATTCACGACCAGCCGTACTTCGCCCCATTCCACGCCTTCGGGACGACCCGAAATGAAGTAGCCGGACCTCGTGGCGCGGATTCGCTCGATCCGCACTTCTACGACCGCGTCGTCGAACAGGTTCAGCCTCAGCGTCTCGCTCCGGAGACGCGCGGCGGTGATCTGCGGCATGTCCACTTGCACCACCCGGCTGCGCATCGTGGCCGGCTCAAGCGCAGCGCCTATGCTCGGAACGAGTTCGGTCTGGAGTTCCGAGAAGACCCCCGGCGACGGGGCTTGCGCGTGCCCGGCCCGCGGGATCATCGCGCACGCCAGCAGCGCCGCGAAACACGCGACGATCCCCCATGAAGCGCTGTCCATGCGAACTCCCATGGCGAGCAGGGTACCTGCCCGAAATACATCGTGAGAACCTTCTCTAACCGGGTTGGTTAAGTCAAGCTCGCCGCGCTCCAGTCTGGACGCTGCCGTCCACCCAGATGCGGTGCAGGAGCACGCCATTCGCCTCGTAGTACCAGCTCGAAAGGCGCAGCGTCTCAGTTCCCGTTTCCTGGGCTCATTGCCATGACACTGTATCGGTCGCCTGAAAAACCGCTTGGCGGCGCTTGCATATGTTCATGCCCGGATTACCGAATCACATCGGTGAATTTGCCATTGCCATTCGTAGTCATGTCGGGTCATGGCGGACCATGTCGGTTCGAAGTGGGACTTTGGTATGCCGGTGGACGGATTCGAACCGCCGACCCACGCATTACGAATGCGTTGCTCTACCGCCTGAGCTACACCGGCAAATCGCTGGGCGGGCACATTATCCTCGTTCTTTGCCGCCTTGCACAATTCCCCCGTCCGCGCCGGGCGATGGCGTCGGGGAAGCGCAAGCCAAAGTCACAGCCCGTAATGGTTTGACTGAAACGCAGCCTGTCTCTAAGTTGGTCACCATGTTTCAGTGGCTTTTGGTGCTCCGGGCTAGTTCGATCATGAGAGCCGTGTTTTCTGTCGGCGTGGCATGGCTTCTGGCGGCCGTACCCGCCGTGTCTCACCACTCGTTTACCGCTGAGTTCGACGTCAACCGGCCCATCCAGTTGACGGGCGCCGTCACGAGAGTCGAATGGACGAATCCCCACGCCTGGCTCTTCATCGAGGTCGAAGACGACGGCGGGAACGTTCAGAACTGGGCGATCGAACTCCTCGGGATAAACACTCTTTTCCGGCGCGGCTTGACACGCGACAGCGTGAAACCAGGCGACATCGTCGGCGTGACGGGGTTCGGCGCAAGGGACGGCGCCAATACCGGAAACGCATCGGCGGTCACTTTGACAAACACGGGCGAGCAGCTTTGGGACAGTTCGGAAGAATAATGACCCCGAGCGGATAATCGGCCAGTCCCGGTATCGGCTCCGGGTAAGAGGGGTGCAACAATGAAACGGCAACTTGCGACGTTGGTCTTGTTGGCGTCAACCACGCCATTGGCGGCACAGTGGCTGACACTGCCGACGCCGGGTATCCCGCGCACGGCCGACGGCGCGCTCGATCTGTCGGCGCCCGCGCCGCGCACCGCCGATGGCCACCCCGATCTGTCGGGTCTGTGGTATCCCGCGGATGTGAGCGGCAACCTGCTCGATCCGGCCCGGGCCCACGAGTGGGCGGGTACGCTGATGAGTGAACGCGAAGCACGCTTCTTCGAAGCCGACCCGCGCTTTCAATGCCTGCCGACCGGGCCGGGCTTCCTGACCTTGACCGGCACACTGAACGCGCTGCGAAGGATCGTGCAGACCCCAACCGTCATTGCGTTCCTCAACGCCGACCTCAACTATCGGCAGATCTTCACGGACGGCCGTGAACTCGAGCCCAATCCCCTCCCAACCTGGACGGGCTACTCCGTCGGCCGTTGGCACGGCGATACGCTGGTCGTCGAGAGCAACGGCTACAACGACAAGACCTGGCTGCACGCCCGAGGGCTGTCGCACACCGAGGACCTGCGCGTTACGGAGCGCTACCGTCGCCCGGACTTTGGGCATATGCAGGTGGAGGTTACCTACGAGGATCCCGGCGCGTTCGGGTCGCCGCTGCATGCGGATATCCAGATGGAATTCCTTGCCGACGATGAGATGCTCGAGGTCGTCTGCAACGAAGCTTCCGAGGAACGCAACCATTGGGGCGGCGAGATCGCGGCTTGTTGCGCTATCGGAGACCGCGTTCGAATGTAGCTGCGGTCTTGGGTTCATCTTCGCAGCCGAAGACGTGGAGATGGCGACCGAGGTCTCCGAGGTTCATGTTTCGGGCGCATGGCCCTTCAGGCGCGTGCCTTGACCTGAAGATCGATGGCGGCGGCCGCAACTCGCCTTTTCGCCAGGACCGACCAGATTCGAAGCTGCCGCGGCCGCGCCTGACCGCTTAGCCTCTGTTTCGTTGGTTGTCGGAGCGAGCGAATGCAAGGTTGCCGCGGAATCTCATTGTGGGAATTGTTGCTGGTCCTGGCGGTGGCGTCGGTATTGAGCGCCGCGAGCATACCGGGCATCGGCGCCTTTGTGTTGAACGCGCGCCGCACGGCGGATGTCAACGGGTTTGTCACCGCTGTGCAACTGGCGCGCAGTGAGGCATTCAAGAGAGGCCGCCCGGTCGTGCTCTGCAAGACAGCGGATGGCTCAAGTTGCGGCGGTGCGGATGTGGATTTCGGCCAGGGATGGCTGGTGTTCGTCAATGAAGACGGAGTCCGTCCGCCCCGTCGCGCCGCCGCGGAACCGCTACTCCACGTGTACCGGCCGGAGATGGCCGGGAGCATCCGGGCCAATCGAAGTCTGTTCGAGTTTCGCACCTTCGGCCGGCGCAGCACCAACGGCACCGTCACTTTTTGCGACCGTCGGGGATCCGGCCAGGCCCGCGCCGTCATCGTGAGTTATACGGGGCGACCCCGAATCTCCCGCCCCGGGTCCGGACTCAAACCGTTGGACTGCGGATCGTGAGCCGGAACGCCCAGGCCGGATTTACCCTGATCGAGACCCTGGCGGCGCTCGTCGTGCTTTCGGTGGGCCTGCTCGGCGTCGCAGCGTTGCACATCTCGGGCATCGGCACGGGGCGAACCGCATACTACCGGACCCACGCGATCGACCTGGTCGCCGACATGGCGGAACGTATTCGGGGCAACCCGCTCGCACTCGACGCCTACGCCGGTTCCAGCGCGGAACACGATTGCGCGCCGGCGGCCGGTGGCGGCAGCGTCGACTGCACACCGGCGCAAATGGCGGCCCACGATCTGCACCTTTGGGAGCGGTCATTGCGGATGAACCTGCCAAACGGGGAGTGGCGGATACAGGTCGATGCCGGGGCGCTACCGCCAAGCTACCGCCTTGAAGTGTTCTGGGACGAAATCGGCCAGGGCCGGGTGACTCACCGGCTCGACATCCGGGTTTCGCCGCCATGAGCACCGCGACGGCAACGACAAGCGTCGCTGCACCGCTCCGGCCGGCCACGGCCGGTCTGACGCTGATAGAACTCGTCGTCGCCATGGCGATCGGTTCGTTCCTCGTGATCGGCGCGATCACCGTGTTCACCCAGGGGCAGACGGCCTTTCGAGCCAGCGAGTCCACCGCACGTCTGCAGGAAAATGCCCGGCTGGCGGTGGCCATTCTGGAATCCGACGTCCGCATGGCCGGCTACTTCGGCCTCACTGCGCGCGCAAGCGCGATCGACAATCGCGCATCCGCCGCTCAGCCGATTCCCCCCGGCCTCGCCGTTCGAAACGACTGCGAACTCAATTGGGCAATCGACCTGGATGCCGTCGTAGCCGGTACGAACAATGGCTTCGGATGGGCAGCGTGTTCACCGTTGGAAGGGGCTCAAGCCGATGCCGACACGTTGGTCGTACGGCGTACAAGCACGGACCCGACACCCCTGGACGAGTTGCGCGCCGGGACCCTGTACGTCCAGTCGGCGCGCTACGGGGCCGGTCGGATATTGAGATCCGGCGCACCGCCGGAAGGTTCTCCGCCGCCTACCGGATCGCGGAGTTTCCGGCTGCTCACCCGAGGATACTATGTGAGCGGGCACTCATCGCTGGACGCGCCGGGCAATCCGGTGCCGTCGCTGAGGGTGAAGACACTGGCGGGCGGTTCCATGGGACCCGGAATCGTGGATCAGGAAGTCCTGCCCGGAATCGAGGACCTGCAGGTCCAGTTCGGCGTGGACACCGACCCGGTGGGACACCCCGGGCGGGGATCGATCAATCGCTACGTGAATCCCGGCGATCCCGTCATCGACCCTGCCGAACCGGCGTTCCAGCCCGAGGCGCGGGTGCTGACCGTGCGCGTCTGGCTGCGGTTGCGAGCCGAGTTTCCGGAACAGGGGTTCGTCGACACCGCGGAGTACGTCTACGCGGACCGGCGCCAGCCGGCCATGAACGACCGGTTCCGACGCCTCGTGGTAATCCGGACCATACGGCTTCGCAACGCCAGCCTGGAACTCCCGGCCATGTTCGCCGCGAGCACATCGAGGCGCCGCCTCGCAAGGGCGAAGTTGTCGTCGTGAGCCACCGGTTTGAGCCGCACACCGCCGGGAACGCCGCAACGCTTGCGGTGAACCGCCAGTCCGGCGTTGCCCTGATCGTGAGCTTGCTGCTGCTTACGGTGCTCACCGTCATCGGCGCCTCAAGCATGAAGACGGCCACGCTGCAGCTCGTCATGGCGGGCAACTCCCGATTCCAGGAGGAAGCGTTTCAAGCCGCTGAAACCGGTATCGACCTGGTCATGGCGCAGCGAATCCATAACATCGAGTCGCCGGCCACGCTGCCCGACACTTTACTGGGCGACGGCAGCTACTCAACGCGCGCCGTGGTCACCTTCACCCAGTCCACGCCGGTTCCCGACCTGGCCTTCAGCCTTGGCGAAGGTTCGCTCGCGTTGCGGGCGTTTCATTTCGAAATCGTTGCGGTGGGAATGGGTCCTCGCAACGCCGTTTCGAACCACAAGCAGGGTTTTTACGTTCTCGGGCCCGGAGGCTGACGTTGTTGTCTCACCGATCCCCGGCTGCCACCGCCGATTCGCTTGCGACCAGCATCGGTTCGCTCTCGACCGGCACCGGCGAGATATTCGGGCGGGTCCGGATGGGGCTTCTCGACGCCGTGTTGCGGAAAACAGGCGCACTCACCCGGCCGGTAGTCGTTCGAAGCCGGGTCTGGATGCCGGCCGGAGCACTGTGGGCCCTGGTCGGGATGACGCCGGCCGTGGGTGACGACACGGAGTTGTACGTCACCGATTCTCGCCGGCATCCGGACTCAAGGCCCAACGTTCTGTTCATCATGGATACATCCGGCAGCCTGCGCACTCCGATCGGGACCCGGGCGAGCTACGATCCCGCCGTGCGCTACGCGGGCGGTTGCGACCCGGCGCGCGTGTACTGGCGAGTGGGACTCGGCATCCCGCCCGCGTGTTCCAGCGACCGCTGGTTCGAACGCGGTTCGCTGGTATGCCGGAAGAGTCTCGATGGATTCGCACGAGGCATCGGACGCCATACCGACCGCTTTGCCCAGTACGATGCCGGAACGGACACCCGTTGGGAACGGCTCGATGCAGCCGGGAAAACCCGGCTCGCGGAATGCGAAGACGATGGCGGCGTTCACGGCAACGGAGTTGATCCCCGGGCGGTCTACGCCAGTGACGCGGACCACGGCCGCCCCTGGAGCGCCGATCCTCTCGACGCAACGGGCTGGGGCCAGAATCCGACCGACCGCCTTTACACCGTCCATGACGGCAACTACCTCAACTGGTTCCACGGCTCCCCGGATACTCCGTCCACTCGACTTCAGGTCCTGAAAGACGTCGCCACGGCGCTGTTGAGCCGGATGGACAGCGTCAACGTGGGCTTGATGAGATTCAACGTCGATCAGGGCGGATCGGTCATCTTCCCGCTGGAAGACATCGCAACCGCGCGGGCGGGCATTATCGACAGCGTCAACGCATTGACTGCCGAGGGTTGGTCCCCGCTCGCCGAGACCCTGTACGAGGCCCATCAATATTACTCGGGAGGGTATGTCCACTACGGCGATCGACAAGGCCCGCGGAATTCGGTACCCGGCGCCCGGGACGCAGCCAGCGGAGGAAGGGCTTACGAGTCTCCGCTACGCCTGAGCTGCCAGAAGAATTTCATCGTCCTCCTGACGGACGGCGCTCCCACCCTGGACGTCGACGCGGACGCAATGATCACCGCGCTTCCGGGGTTTTCGACCCTCGTGGGCTCGGGCTGCGACGGGAGTGGCGATGGCGCCTGCCTGGACGATATGGCCGCCTACCTGTTCTCGGCGGACCTGGCACCGAACCTTGCGGGCAAACAGAATGTCGTTACTTACACCGTTGGGTTCACGGCGGACTTCCCGATACTTGCGTCCACGGCGGCGCGGGGCGGCGGGGCCTATTTCACGACCGATGACAGCGCCTCGCTATCGTCCGTGCTGAACAGCATCGTCAACTACGTCAGAGACATCGAGACCACGTTCGCCGCGGCGAACGTGCCGGTAGATGCCTTCAATCGGCTGCGAAACCACGACGAGTTGTACCTGGCCGTGTTTCGCGCCTCCGGCACGGCCCGCTGGCCAGGCAACCTCAAGAAATACCGGGTGCGCGCCACCGACGGTGCCATCCTGGACGCGGCGGGCCGGCCCGCCATCGACCGTCTCACTGGGTGGTTCGCCCCCGACTCGCGCAGCTACTGGTCGACTGCCGCGGACGGTTCGGACGTGGCGCTGGGCGGCGCCGCCGGCAAAATCCCCGACCCAGCCTCGCGAAGGATTTATACCTACCTGGGAAATCCGTTGTTGAGCCATTCAAGCAATGCCGTGCACCGCGCCAACCTATCGATTGACGAAGCGCTGTTCGGAATTGGGGATCCCGATGATCCCGGCCGCGACGAACTCATCGACTTCATGCGCGGTGCGGAGGTCGGTGGCGACGGCGGCAACGGAAATCCCCGGATTCAAATGGGCGATCCGCTCCACGGAAAACCCGCGTTGGTCACCTACGGCGGCACGGCGGCAGCTCCCGATTCCACGGATCAGATCGTTTACGTGGCCACCAACGATGGCTACCTGCACGCCATCGATGCGCAGACAGGCACGGAGCGCTGGGCGTTCGTACCGC
Source organism: Candidatus Rariloculaceae bacterium (assembly GCA_965237785.1). Lineage (GTDB taxonomy): Bacteria > Pseudomonadota > Gammaproteobacteria > Steroidobacterales > Rariloculaceae > UBA6522. The sequence goes on along the minus strand of OZ250159.1, from coordinate 589,313 downwards.
CGGAGTTCATCGACGACCAGTTACACCTCCACGCCAATGACGCGCACCCCGGCAAACACTACGGCATCGACGGCAGTATCAGCGCCTATCTTCAGGCGGACGCCGATGGGTTCATCGAGCCCGACGAAGGCGAGCGGGTGTATCTGTTCTTCGGCATGCGCCGCGGCGGTTCGTCCTATTACGGACTCGACGTCACGCGTGTGGACTCGCCTCGAGTGCTGTGGCGAATGGATCGCTCATCCTTGCCTGGCGTCGGGCAAACCTGGTCCGCGCCCATGGCGGCGCGCATGAATATTCAGGGTTCCCGACAGAACGGGCGAAAGCTGGTGCTCGTTTTCGGCGGCGGCTACGACACCAGCCAGGACCACCCACGCGGCGGCACGGATCGTCGCGGGAACGCAATCTATATCGCCGATGCGCTCAGCGGTGAACTGCTCTGGCACGCAAGCCGGGAGGGCTCGAATTTCGATTCCGCCGACATGGCATATTCCATCCCCGCCGACGTCCGGGTCATCGATCTGGACCGAGACGGGTTTGCCGATCGACTCTACGCCGCGGACATGGGCGGGCAGGTCTGGCGATTCGATGTCGCCAACGGACAACCCGCCGACCGCCTGATGGCGGGCGGCGTGATCGCCCAACTCGGCGGCGCACCGCAATCCTCTCCCGACACCGCGGAAACGCGCCGATTCTACTATGCGCCGGACGTGGCCCTGGTGAACACGCGCGCCCGTCGCTACCTACATATCGGTATTGGCTCCGGGCACCGTGCCCGGCCAAACAGCATGCTGACCCGGGATCGCTTCCACGCGCTGCGAGACGACGCCGCCTTCGATCCCTTGACCCAGGGCGAATATGCGGCCATGACGCCGGTCACCGGTGCCGACCTGGTGGACATCACCGGCAACCTGAACCGAACGATTCCGCCCGGCAGCCCGGGGTGGCGGCTCGATCTGGGAGAAGGCGGCCGGCGCGGCGAAAAGGTGCTGGCCGAAAGCCGGACCTTCAACAATCGGATCTTCCTTACCACGTCCATTCCCGCGGAGAATGCCGTAGACGGCGCCGCCGATTGTCCGCCGGCGCCCGGCGCCAACAGACTCTACGTGCTGGACCTCTTCAACGGCGATCCGGTCCGCAATCTGGATGGCGTCGGCGAGGCAGCGGAACTCACCTTGACCGACCGATACGTGGAATTGCCCGGTTCGATTCCCGGCGAGCCGGTATTCGTGTTTCCGCCAAGCGATGACCCGGACTGCGTGGGCGCATCCTGCGCGCTGCCGCCGCTGGTGTGCGCGGGTTTGACGTGCCTGCCGGCCGGTTTCGACAACGACCCGGTGCGCACGTACTGGAGCCAGGAGGATGTTCAATGACCGCGCGGCCGCGGCACCTTCGCGGCGGCTCGCCACCGCGGCGGCTCGCCGCCCTCACGACGAACGTCGGTGAAATATCCGGGTTGACGCTGGTGGAGTTGCTGGTCGTATTGGTCATCATCGGCATACTGGGCGCCATCGCCGTTCCAACCTATCAGCAACACACGCTTCGGGCCCGGCGCACGGAAGCCAAGACAGCGCTGTTGCAGCTCGCGGCGAACCAGGAGCGCCACTACCTGCAGCACAACACCTACACCGACGACCTCGAGGCACTGGGGTTTGCGGCCGGCGTCAGCGACCGCGGCGTCTACACGCTCAGCGTCCCGGCGGCCGACACCGCAGGCTACGAGGCCGCGGCCGTGCCGACGCCAGGCGGCGGTTTCGACGGCGTCAACGTGAGCCGCGACGAAGCATGCTCGCGATTTACCATCGATTCCCTGGGCCGGCGCGGCGCGTTCCCCGATCCCGATGGCAGGTGCTGGTAGCAGGCAGGCCGTCCCGAAAAGAAGCCGGCAATGGCCTCTTGCATAATTCAAGTCATGGTACGCTTTTCAGATGGCGGAAACGCGTGTGAGAGACCAGGATGCAGGCGGTGGAAATCATGCTGGCCGACCCTTCGAGGCCGAAGGGACGGAGCGAATTCGGGGGAAAGACGATGATCACGGAAAACAGATGGCAGCAGTCGGATCGGCCGTTGTCCTTACTTTGGTTGATGCCGGCGCTGGGCGCGCTTGGCTCGGTACCCACGGCGGCGGTGGCGCAGGGACCGGGGATCGAAAATGGGCAGTGGACCTACCTCGGCGGTGATGCCTGGCACACGCGTTACACGGAGGCGGCGGACATCGATGCCTCCAACTTCGAGGACCTGGAACTCGTCTGGCAGTGGAACGCGGCGAGCTTCGGCACCAGCACTCCGCGCGCGACGCCGACGTATGTCGACGGGAAGCTGATCACTGTCACAGGGGAACGCCGGCACGTCGTGTCCCTCGACCCAGCGAGCGGAGAGCTGCTCTGGAGTTACTCCGAACCGAGGACGGCGCGCTACGACTACTCCATGCGCAAGGGCTACGGCAAGGGCATCGCGTACGCCGAAGTCGACGGACGCGGGGTGATATTCATTACCACCCCCGCATTTTTCCTCCACACCCTCGATGCGGAGACCGGCTTGCCGCTGGAGAATTGGGGCACGCCGGTACCGATTCCAGGCTTCCCGGAGACCGGTGTGGTGGATCTTCTGCTGCCTCTCATCGCGGACTGGGACCCATGGCATGAGTACGATGTCGGGAGCGAGGGGTACGATGCCTACTACGGGCTCCCTCTGGAGCTCGGTTACATCACCTCGTCGTCCCCGCCCATCGTCGTGAACGAGACGGTGGTCGTCAGTAACTCGGCCGAGCAGGGGTACAACCAGACCCGGGTAGAGAACGTCCCCGGCGACATTCTCGCATTCGATGCCGGTACCGGTCAGTTCAAGTGGAAGTTTCACGTCATTCCGCGTCCGGGGGAGTTCGGTCACGAGACGTGGGAGAACGACGCGTGGCGGTGGACGGGCGACGTCTCGTCCTGGGCACCGCTCTCTGCCGATCCGGAGCTCGGGCTGGTCTACATTCCGACGAACGGAGCCACGATCGACTACTACGGCGGCTTCCATCCCGGAGACAACCTCTTCGGCACGAGCCTCCTTGCCCTCGATGTGGAGACCGGTGAGCGGGCATGGCATTTCCAGCTCGTCCACCACGACATCTGGAATTACGACACGCCGACCGCTCCGATCCTGATGGATGTCACCGTCGACGGCCTGGCAATTCCCGGGGTCTTCCAGGTTACCAAGCAGTCATTCGTCTACGCGTTCAACCGCCGGACCGGCGAGCCAATCTGGCCCATCGAGGAACGCCCGGTGCCGCAGTCGCGGGTGCCCGGCGAGCAGCTCTCGCCCACGCAGCCGTTTCCCACAAAACCGGCGCCCTTCGACATTCAGGGGAGAACCGAGGAGCAGCTCATCGACTATACGCCCGAGATCCGGCAGGCGGCGTTGGAGGTGGCACAGCGGAACAACTTGTTCGTGCCTCTGTTCAACCCGCCGACCTACGCGGGCGACCCGGAGCTGGTGGTACCCGCCCGAATCTGTCCGGGTGGGGGCGGTGGTGCAAACATCACCGGAGCGCCGGTGGCGGATCCGGTGGCGGGCGTCATCTTTATCGCGTCGCAGAGTGCGTGCTCGACCGCCCACCTCGCACCGGCGTCCGAATCGCCGTTGGACGACGACAATCCGACAGGCACCACCCACTCGGCCTTTTCTCGCAGCGTCGACGGCAACTCGGGCGCGGGCCCCGAGACCATGGACGAGCTCTCGATCTGGAAAGGCCCTGTCGGGCGGATCGTCGCAATCGATATGAATACGGGTGAGCACCTCTGGACGATCCCCCACGGAGATGCGCCGCGGGAGCAGCAGGAAATGATCCGAAATCACCCATTACTCCAGGGAGTCGAGGGTGTCCCGACGAACCCCGGCCGCTACGGTCTGTCGGCCATGGTGGCGACGCCTACGCTGCTCCTGGCGTCGGGCCAGACCAGCGACGGAACCCCGCACCTGTTCGCGATCGACAAACAGACCGGGGAGCGAATTGGCGCGGTGGCGATTCCCGGCGTCTCGCGTTACGGTATGTCGAGCTGGATGCACGAAGGCAAGCAGTATGTCATCGTCCAGCTCCAGGACGGTTTCGCGGCGATGGCGCTGCCCTGAGCCGTTGCCGAGAGCGCTTCGCATGCGCGGGGCCTTGAGCTGGCAGCCGCCGAAGCCAAACTGCCCGGAGGGGGGCGGGAAAAGTCTTGGGATGTCGCTTGGAGCATGGACGACAAACCCAGGCTCGCGATTTCGCTGAAGTCGCTCCTGAAGAACCTCGGCGGAACCGTCCCGAACCGCGTTGACGACCTGATGGGGGAGGTCACGAACGTGCAGATGTACTCCCCGGAGATCGTGACCGGCTATATCATGCTGTTCAACGTCGCCGAGGACTCCTACAGTTCTCTACACCAGAGCACTTGGGCGGATCTGCTCAAGGGACGCATCGGCCGCCTGACGGGCCGGCAGCCACCCTCTTGGAGCATCGGAATGATCGAGGCGTCCCTTTTCCTGGAGGTTGATTTCTCCAGTGGTCCGCGTCTCGTCTCCGGCGAATCGGACGCCGACGCCTTCTTCGACCGATTGGTCGCGCAGGTTCGAGAACGGAATCCGATTCTGGAGCGTGGGTCATGACGCAGCCCAAGTCTGCCGTTCGCCGTCAGGATCTGAAAGCCGTCGTCGAGCGGCATCTGCCCGAGCTGCAGTTATCGGATGAAGCTCTGAAGACGGCACTTCCGAGTATCGCACGAAGTACTTTGCAGTCGGCCCGCGTGGCGGCGGCTGTGCAGGAAGTACAGTCCAACCACCGGATCATCCTGGGCGACGCGCGCGATCTGTCGGCGCTCGGAGACCGGTCCGTCCATCTGGTCGTCACGTCCCCTCCCTATTGGACGCTGAAGGAGTACAACGAAGGTGACCGCCAATTGGGGGCGATCGCGAACTACGAGCGGTTCGTCTCCGAGCTGAGCGGGGTGTGGGCAGAATGCAGACGGGTCCTCGTCCCCGGAGGGCGGCTGATCATCGTCGTCGGCGATGTCTGCCTTTCCCGTCGGCAGCATGGCCGGCACGTCGTCGTGCCGTTGCACGCCAGCATCCAGGAATCGTGTCGGCGCTTGGGGTTCGACAACCTTGCTCCGATCATCTGGCACAAGATCGCCAACGCCAATTTCGAGACATCCGGAGCCGGCGGTTTCCTGGGGAAGCCCTACGAGCCCAATGCCGTCGTCAAGAACGACATCGAGTTCATCCTCATGCAGCGGAAGTCGGGCGGATACCGCAGCCCGTCCCCGGCCGCGCGGGCGCTGAGCGTGATTTCGGCGGCTGAACACAAGGCGTGGTTCCGGCAGATCTGGACAATTCCAGGTGCGTCCACGCGTGAGCATCCGGCACCGTATCCGCTGGAGCTCGCCACGCGCCTGATACGGATGTTCTCCTTCGTGGGCGACACCGTGCTCGACCCTTTCCTCGGAACGGGGACCACCTCGGTGGCGGCAGCGCGGACGGGGAGGGACAGCGTGGGGGTGGAGGTTGACTGGGAGTACATGGAGCTGGCGCGGTCCCGGTTCCTGGATGCGACGGGTGGGTTGTTCGGAAGGGCGGATTTGGAGGTGGCGGGAGGCTATCCCTAGACATCATGGATTGACCTGCCCCAGCCTCAAACGACGTGGGTTATGTTTGAGGTCAGGACCTTGACACACAGCCACATTGAGGAGGGCAGGCCATGACGGAGTATAGCGCGTACGTGGGGTTGGACGTTCACCCCGGCGGAGTCACGATGAGCATGATTGGGCACGCGGTCTCGATGGAAGACCTGGCCGTGGCCATCATCGATGAGATCGAGTCGTCCAATTACATGGGTCGCGGAATGACGGCTACCTGTTGATCGCTGGTAAGAAGATAGAGTTATTGATTGAACGGGATATCAATCAACCTCAACCCGCACTCTTGCATGATCCGGCTGCAGGTCGTAGCGAATCCGCTTGCTCTCTTCATCCAGAATCGTCAGAGACTGCTGAAACACTCCTTGAGGCGGAGCATCCGCTGTTACCGTTGCCTCCAGGATATAGAGCCGATCTGCATGCCTGTAAATACCCGCGTAAGTGCGGGTTTGATCCGGGTTAGTCAGGAAAAGCTGGTGCCCGCCAATAAAGTCCACATGGTGCCAGGCATCATAGGTGACTTCGCCACCGCGTAAACGAAACTGCTGCGCCGCATACGAAATTGCACCCATTTGATCGTAGAGCCAAAAATTGTGGGCTCCGGCAACATTGATCTCTTCAGCCAACTGCAGATAGATATTTTTGGCCTCGGAGAAATCCACCACGGTCACCGAATAATAGTTATCGCCCTCTTGCGCTTCATAAATGGTCGAGGGAAAGGTGCCACCGTATTCTGAAAGGTAAGGCGCCTTGCCGATCGTGGGTTCACTCGGAAAGTTGGCACTGAATAGCTGATCGGGATAGGCAATATTTGTCCAGCTGGAAACTCCATCCATTGCCGGGTTCGAGGCGTTAATCTCCAGGTCGGTAATAAAGCAGCCGTTGTCGCCGTCACGAGTTGGGGTGCACGTGACTGTAAGCTTGTCTCCCGCTGCTATGCCATCCCATCCAGCATTCCTGAATGAAGCGGCTCCCCCGCCTTCCAGTGCCCAATCCTCGGTTTCACCTATTTCATTTTCGACATCCACAAATACCCAGACATGGGGATTGGCGAAATGGAATTCAGTCACCACACCCTGGACCTGAATTTCCTGACCGATTTGGTAGTTGCCATGTGAGTGATGTGCAAACACAGAGCCAAGCGAACCAGAAATTGCTAGAGCAATCAGTACGAAAAAACGACCGATCAGGTCCATGTCACCCTCTCTCTACACCCGTCTCGCCTGAAGTCCGGCCAGGATACGCTCGGGCGTGAGAGGGATCTCCCGGTAGCGAACGCCGGTGGCGTCGAAGACGGCGTTGGCGATTGCCGCCGGAACCACCACGATAGGGGTCTCGGCGGCGCCGAACGCGGGCATCTCGGGGCGGTTGATCAGGACCATCTCAACGTCGGGAATCTCCTTGAATCTCAGAACCGGATAGCTCAGCCAATCAACGCTCTTCACGCCACTGGAATCGAACCGCACTTCTTCCAGCAAGGTGCGGCTCACGCCCTGGATGATGTTCCCTTCGATCTGGTTTCTCACTCCATCCGGATTGATGATAAGGCCGCAGTCGTAGGCCATCGTGACTCGGCTGACAGTCACTGCGCCTGTCGTCGTGTCCACGTCCACCTCAGCGACGGCCGCCGGTACGCTGCCGCCGCGCTGATCGACGGCGATACCTCTTCCGTGAACGATACGTTCACCCGATGGGGGCAGGGGAGATGGCCGCTCGATCCATCCCGCCTTGTCCGCCGCGGCACGAAGCGCCTCGCTGATCCGGCGATCGTGAAGATAGCTCAACCGGAACTGCAACGGGTCAATGCGTAACTCGGCGGCAAGCTCGTCAATGAAAGACTCCGTGGCGAAGACCCGGGGCGGCTGTCCAGGGGATCGCAGGGCAGCGGTTCGCAAAGGCATGGGCTCCGCAAATATCCAGGGAATCGTTTTGGTCCTGATATTCATGTTGTCGAAGCCATAGATTGCCCCGGCGCCGCCGGTGCCATTGGCATTTCCGTAGTAGGTCGGCGCGATGCCGATTTGCCGCTCCGCCAGTTGCGGCATGCCCTGCGATTCGGTCCACGGCATGCTGAGGTTCTCGTAATCCCAGGCGGTGACATTACCGCCGGAATCGATCGCTGCGCGCACGCGCGTCAGGTGTTGCCCGCCCTTGGGATCCCAGACCTGCTCGTCAGCCCGCATCCACTGCACACGCACGGGCCGGCCGACTGCACGGGAAAGCAACACGGCGTCTTCCGCCGCATCGTCGGCCGTCAGTCGCCCGTACGTGCCCGACGCCTCCACATAACGTACGTCGACGTTCTTCCTGGGCACGTTCATCATGATGGCGACGCGATCCCGGGTCGTGAACGGCCCCTGGGCGGGGGTCCAGATAGTGGCTCTGTCGCCCTGAACGTCCGCGACCGCACACGAGGGCAACATCATGCCGTGGTTCTGGAACGGCCAATGGTAAACGGCTCCGAGCGTTTTCGAAGCCCGGGAGAACGCTGCCTCGACGTCCCCTTTGTTCTCCGGCCTGGTGCGTTCCCTGACCGGTTGCGTTTCGGTCAGGTAGCGGGCGACTTCGTCGCGATCCGCCGGCATGTGTGTCTGTGCCGTCGACCAGGTCACCTTAAGGTCCCGCGCCGCCTGGATCGCGGCCCATTCCGTCTCTGCTACCACGCCGACGAAGCTTCCCTCCCGAACGACGGTAACCACGCCGGGGATGTGCTCGACGGAACTCTCGTCCACGCTCGCCGGCTCGGCTATCGCGGTGTGCGGACGCACGGCGCGGCCATGCAGCATACCCGGTACTCGAACGTCGCACGCGTAGTCGTACTCCCCCGTGAGCTTGGCCGGGAGGTCGACGCGGGGAACCGAGGTTCCGACGATCTTGTAATCGCGGTAGTCCTTGGGTTGGACCTCGGGTGCCACTTCCAGGCCCCGCTGGTATCCCGAAGCCGTTATCCGCACATCGAAACGCCGACCGCCAATGAGCTCGCCGTAAGACACACGTCTTGCGGAGTCACCCGCGACGCCTACCACACCTTCGGTAACGGTCAGTCTCTCCACGGGCGCGTCCAGGCGGGCGGAGGCCATCGTCAACAACTCCTGCCGAGCCGCCGCCGCGGCCTGTCGCAACTGGCGCCCCGCTCGAGGAATGGTGCTGCTGCCAACGGTGCGCCCCTGATCGACCGTTCGGGTTGTTTCGCCCATCACCATGGTCACTTGGTCGAATGCTACGTCCAGCTCCTCGGCGACGATCTGTGCAAGCGCCGTCCGAGTACCGGTGATATCCACCTTGCCCGTGAACATGGCGACGTCACCGTCCTCCGTGACGGCCAGCCACGAGTCGAGCTCCCGTGGGTCCAGATAGTCGCCGGGTTCGGGCATAAACGTGCCCAGATCCGAATTCTCAGCGGCGAATGGTCTCGTTTCCGGAATATCGCCGGTCTGGGCAAGGCTGCGCGGCACCGGGCCGACGCTGAAGCTCACGACCAGCGCCCCGCCGCCTTTCAACAGCCCTCTTCGGGAAATGGTTGTCGTGTCCATGCCCGCCCCCCTACGCCGTCGCCGTGTTACCGGCCGCTGCCCGCTTGATGGCGCGAATGACCCGCAGGTGCGAGCCGCACCGGCACAGTATCGGGTCCAGCGCCTGCTTGATATCGTCATCGCTGGGATCGGGATTACTGTCCAGCAGCACCTTGGCGTTGATAATCATGCCGTTCATGCAATACCCGCACTGCGCGGCCTGTTCCTCGATGAACGCGGCTTGCAGCGGGTGTGGCTCGGCGACGCTGCCCAGCCCCTCAAGCGTGGTTACACTTCGGTTCTGAGCCGCGTTCACCGGTGTGATGCAGGAGCGGATCGAGTTGCCATTCATGATGACGCTGCACGCGCCGCACTGGGCCAGCCCGCAACCGAACCTGGGACCCTTCAGTTCCAGATCGTTTCGCAAAACGTAGAGGAGCGGCGTGGCGGGGGCGACGTCAACGACGCGGGTGCGGCCATTCACGATCAGTGAGAATCGGGCCATCAAGAGACTCCTTCTGTCCAGACAGGAAGGGACCTTGGATCCTCGATCTTCGGCTGTGTCTTGTCAAATCGATTCAGGTACTGAACCGACGGAACCCCGCACCTGTTCGCGATCGACAAACTGACCGGGGAGCGAGTTGGCGCGGTCCTGACTCATTCTTTTGCCGACAGCGCTTCGCCCGGAGCGGGATCCGCTGTGGTGTCCCGCTCGACGTCGGCCAAGATGCAGTGATTGCCGAGGGTCAACGTCAGCGCGGTCGTTTCAGAGAACCGCAACGGGGCGGGTCGGCGAACCAGTCGCGCCCTTGATCCGTAAAGTCAGATTCAGAAAGAGAAACTCGTATGCCTGCTCGCGGGCCACGTCCTTCAACTCCATATTCTCCAAAAGCGGGATGCCTTCCTGAAAGAATAGAATGTGATGTACGTTGTCCGACGAAACCGGCGGCATAATCTGCACGCAGCACGAATCACCCCCAACCATCGATACTTTGCGCGTTACGAGCCAGCGCGCAACCTCCGCGGCCTTGTCGCCGACCGCGAACAGGGCGGGTTCGGCCACGGTGGTTCCGAATCCGAGACAAAAGGCAAACGCCAGCAACGCCACCACGCTGCCCTTGTTCACGAAGGCGTGGGCGATCGCCTCGCCCAGTGGGAACAAGCCCTGCTCCAGCCCCTGAATGAACAGCGCCAGACCGGCGACAACGCATACGAGCCCCAACGTCACGCCTGCGAGGTTCGGAAAGGGCTGCTGGATCACGACGACCTGGAAGAACGCAATGACCAGGATGATGGGCGCCAAATCGCGTAACGCATCGGCAAATCGCCGCACGAGGACAATTAATCCCTTAGCCCGCATGTCTGACAGTTACAAATTTCCTACAGTTACAAATTTCCCGCAGCTACAAATTTCCCGCAGTTCCAGCATCGGCGTGCCGAGTATTCGATCGTTCGTGAGGCACAGGGGCCAAAATTCTACGCCGATAAGCACCCCGGCCGCCGTAGCTATATAGTAGCGGCGGAAACTTTCTGGATTTGCGCCAGTCAGACCAGCAGGGTTCAAAAGCACATACAAGATCGACCCACGGGTATCGGTGCATGCAACGAAAGGTAAAGCGGGCCTTCCTGATCGTGGCGATCTTCGCCGTCTCCGTCGGCGCGGCGGCCGGCATGTACGCGCTGAAACCATCCCCGGAAACCCGGGCCGCCGTTGACACCGAATTGCTGGTCGACGTATTGCAGCTGGAGCAGATGACGGCGAGTTTCCTGGTTCGCAGCCAGGGTACGGTCAGGCCGCTGACGGAAACGGTCCTGAGTGCCGAGGTTTCGGGCGCTATCGTCCAGATATCGCCGAAATTCGTGGCCGGCGGAGTTTTTGCGAAGGGCGAGGAACTCATGCGCATCGACCCGACGAACTACGACGTCGCCGTCGATCAGGCAGTGGCCTTGCTGAAACAGCGGCAGATCGAATTCGATGGCGCCGAGCAACTCAGGAACGAGGGGTATCGGGCCGAGTCTGAATGGGCCTCCGCCGGCGCCGCACTCGCCTCGGCCAAAGCCGACCTGGTCAAGGCGAATCGCAATCTCGAAAGAACGGTCATCCGCCTGCCCTACGATGGCATGGTGCGATCCAAGGAGACCGACCTCGGTCAATACGTCAATACAGGCACGCGCCTGGGCGTCACGTTTGCGACGGACCATGCGGAGGTTCGCTTGCCGTTGACCGATCAGGACCTGGCGTTCGTCGAACTTCCCGCCGCGGGCAGCGCAGCCACGGGCAGCGCAGCCACAGCCGGCGGGCCGCTTGTCGATCTTTCCGCCGTGCAGCGCGGCGACATCGCCCACTGGCCGGCGCGGATCGTCCGTACCGAGGGTGTGGTCGACGAGACAAATCGCGTCACCTACGCCGTTGCGCGAATTGAAGATCCCTACAGGCGGAGCACCGGATCGGAAGCCCGATCACCTCTGCCGATGGGCACCTTTGTCGCTGCGAGCATCGAGGGGACGACAGTACAGAATGTGATCCGGGTGCCACGCTCGTCGCTGCGAGGCAACAATCAGCTACTGTTCGTTGACGAAGACAGTCGCCTCAGGATCGGCACGGTCGACGTATTGAGAGCGGATGCGGAATACGCCTACCTGCGCGGCGGCGCCCGGCCCGGCGACCGAATCAGCCTCACGGCGATCGAATCGCCGATCAATGGCATGAGGGTACGCACCAGTGGCGATTCGGGCGACGCGGCAGCCGAAAACTTGCGCCCGGCAACGCCCGCAAGTAGTCCTTCGGCGACCGGCACAGCTCATTGAAACCACGTAATCGAAGCACGGAATCGGGCATCATTGCCTGGTTTGCCAGCAACCACGTGGCTGCAAATCTGCTCATGCTGCTGATCATCGCGTTCGGCGTCGTGTCGGCGTTTTCGATTCGAAAACAGACCACACCGGACTTCGAGCTGAACCTGGTTCAGATACGCGTGCCCTACCTGGGCGCGGCGCCACTGGAAGTCGAGGAAGGCGTCGTCATCAAGATCGAGGAGGCGATTCAAGACATCGAGGGTATCGTCGAAATAAATTCAGTCGCCCTTGAAGGCAGCGGTTCGGTGACCGCCGAGATCGCTATTGGCGAGGACATCAATGAAATCCTTGGAGAGATCAAGACACGCGTCGACGCGATCTCGACATTCCCGGCTTTGACGGAAAAACCGGTCATCTACAAACAGGAAGTCCCCCTGCACATCGTATTCATTTCGATCTACGGCAACCTCGATGAATTTGCGCGCAAACAGATCGCGCAAGAGGTCCGGGACGAACTCATGACGATCCCGGCCGTAAATCAGGTGCAGATCCTCGGCGACCGCGACTACGAAATCAGCATCGAGGTCTCGGAGCACGTTCTGCGCCAATACGGCCTGACGATGAGCGAGATTTCGCAGGCGATCAGAAACTCGTCCATCGACATGCCCGGCGGCGCCATCAGAACCGAAGGCGGCGATATTCTGCTACGCACCGAGGGACAGGCCTATACCGGATCGGAGTTCTCCGATCTTGTGTTGCGCACCTATCCGGATGGCACGCGCCTGACGGTTGGCGACATCGCGTCGATCGAGGACGGTTTCGTCGAATCCAACGGATACGGGCGCTTCAACGGTCAGCCGACGGCGATCATGCGCGTGCTCGCCGGTGGCGCCCAGGACGAGTTGGCGACCGCGGCGGCCGTACAAGAATACATCGAGGAAAAGTCGGCCTCCTTGCCGGCGGGCGTGACGATGGAATCGTGGGTCGATCGCGCCTGGTACCTGCAGGGCCGCCTCGACATGATGACGAAGAACATGATCCAGGGCGCGCTTCTGGTCGGCCTGATCCTGTCGCTGTTCCTGCGCATGAAAGTGGCGGGTTGGGTCATGGTGGGCATACCGATCACGTTCTTCGGCGCATTGTGGTTAATGCCGCATGGCCCCTGGCCGGTCACGATCAACTTCATCAGCTTGTTCGGCTTCATCCTGGTGCTCGGTATCGTGGTCGACGATGCGATCGTCATTGCCGAGAGCGTTTATACAGAGATCAGGGCCAAGGGCCATACACTCGATCATGTCGTACGAGGCGCGAACAAAGTCGCTGTCCCGGCGACCTTCGGCGTCCTGACAACGATGGCCGCGTTCGCGCCCATGTTGTTCGTCGGCGGCATTGTCGGACCGTTTTTCGAGGCCATGTCCGTGGTGGTCATCCTTTGCCTGATGTTCTCACTGGTGGAATCCAAGTTGATCCTGCCCGCGCACCTGGTTCACGCCAACATCAAACCCGTCGACGAAAACGATTTGTTCAATCCGCGGCGCGAGGTCGGCCGTTGGGAGAAATTTCCGCGCTTTTTTCAGAAAATTCAGCGCAGGACTCAGCATGGATTGCACTCGCTGATACATCGCCGCTATGCGCCGCTTCTCGAAAAGGCATTGGACAATCGAGGACTGACATTCACCCTGTTCGCCGCGGTGCTGATTCTCACGATCGGCGTCATGAACAGCGGCATCGTGCGAGTCGTGCTGTTTCCCGACGTACCGGGCGACTTCATCCAGGTCGAAATGGCGATGCAGAACGGCACCGCTCCGGAGGTTCGAGACGTTGCGCTCGAGCGCGTGGAAAACGCCGCCCTCGAAATCAATGCCGAATATATCGATGCCAACCCGCAATCCGTCGATCCCATCGATCATGTCGGCGTATTCACACAAGGCGATATCGGCGGTGTCGTCTTCGCCGAGATTTACAAGGGCGAAGACCGGCCGATGCAGGCTGACGAGATTATCGGCTTGTGGCGCGAAAAAGTCGGCGAGATCGCGGGCATGAAGGAACTGACCTTCTCGGGTGGAGACAACGTCGGCGGCAGCGCGGCACTCGGTTTCAAATTTTCCGGCTCCAACTACGCGACACTCGAGCGGGTTGCCGAGGAGCTGGAAGAAAAGCTGAGTCAATACAACGGCGTCTTCGATATTCGCAATTCCGCAAGCGCGGGCGGCCAGGAAATTCAGCTCGATATCAAACCCGAGGCCGAGGCACTGGGCCTGACCCTGTCGTCGCTGGGACGACAGGTTCGACAGGCTTTTTACGGTGAAGAGGCACAGAGAATTCAGCGGGGAAAAGATGAACTGAAGGTGATGGTCCGTTATCCCCTCGAGGACAGACGGTCGATTGCGGATCTCGAAAACATGCGTATTCGCACGCCCGCGGGCGACGAAGTGCCGTTCTACTCGGTCGCCGAACTCTCGTTCAACAGGGCCTATTCCAGTATCACGCGCCAGAATCGGCAACGCACCATTACCGTATCCGCGGACATCGATCCGGAACTCGTCGAGCCCGGAGAGATCAGGGAGGAAATTCAGGACGACTACATCCCCGATCTGCTGTCCCGCTATCCTGGCGTCAATTTTGCGCTGGAAGGCGCCAGCCTGGAGGAGCAGGCGTTCATCCAAAATATCACGGTGGCGTCCGTAGCCGCACTGTTTCTGATTTATGCGCTGATCGCGATTCCTTTGCACTCCTATACGCAACCGCTGATCATCATGTCCATCATTCCATTCGGCCTTATCGGCGCCGTCATCGGGCATATCGTCATGGGCAAGGCGATCAGCATGATTTCCCTTTTCGGCCTGATCGCGCTGACCGGCGTCGTCGTAAACGACAGCCTGATCATGGTTGATTTCATAAACAAGGCCAGACAAAGCGGTGTGCCGATCAAGCAGGCCGTGGTGCAGTCCGGAACGCGGCGCTTTCGCGCAATCATGCTGACCTCGATCACGACCGCGGTCGGCCTGTTGCCGATCATGCTTGAAACCAGCCTTCAAGCAGAGTTCGTTATACCGATGGCCATCTCGATGAGCTTCGGC
This sequence comes from Candidatus Rariloculaceae bacterium, assembly GCA_965237785.1. Taxonomy (GTDB): domain Bacteria; phylum Pseudomonadota; class Gammaproteobacteria; order Steroidobacterales; family Rariloculaceae; genus UBA6522. The sequence continues at coordinate 574,274 of OZ250159.1, read as the reverse complement.
ATCGTCTTTGCGACGGTGATCACCCTGTTCCTGATCCCCTCGCTGTATTTGCTGGCGGACGACTTCGGCGTGCTCATGAGAAATTCGATAAATCTGCTGCTGGGCAGGGATGCGGACGCTCCCGACGAGGCGGCGCAGACACCGTAGCGCCGGCATCCTGGCGTTGTCCCGAAATTGAACGGCGAGTGGATAGCCTCACCCATCGATACCCGACAGATGTGGCCAACTGCCATATTTCGCCCTGATTGCGTCAGCGGATCGCCACACTCCGACCGTAATATCAAGTAAATTGACACGGGCCGGGCACGGCCATAGGTTGTTCGAGTGTATACGGGGAATCTGTTTTCACGACTCATCCCGACGCTGCTCCTGATCCTGGGCTGCTGTTTCTCAACGGTTGGATCGGCACAGGATCGCGGCGGTGCTTCGCTTCGGGTCACGAGCATCGCCCCAAGCGGCACGAACGTGCCGCCCGGCCACCAGATAGTCATTCAATTCAATCGCCCGGTGGTCCCCATTGGGCGCATGTCGCGAGATGCGGCGGAAATACCGATAGAGATCAGTCCGGAGCTTCCCTGCCAGTGGCAATGGATCGATCCGAGCGCACTCGCGTGCCAGCTTGGCGACGATCAGGCGTTTATCCGGTCGACACGTTACGACTTGACCCTGCATCCCGGTCTGCGCGCCCAGGACGGAGCGACGATCGGTTCGCGCCACGAGCACTCGTTTGTTACGGAACGACCGCGCATCGCCTACACGAACTTCAGGACCTGGCGCGCGCCGGGCCTGCCTGTCATTCGCGTGATATTCAACCAACCGGTCACCGAATCTTCAGTCCGGAAGCACCTGTTCATTGTCACGGCAAGCGGGCATCGGTCGCTGCATGTGGAACCCGACGAATACGATCGCGAGTTGCCGCGTTTCCTGCCGTTGCCGGGCGAACCGATCATCGTCGACTTCGGCGCGGCACAGACGGCATCAAGCGATGATCAAACCACGGAAATCGCCGGCGAGGAGGCGCGCCGTACCTGGATGGTGAGTCCGGCAAGTGAGCTTGATCACGACGTGCGCGCGACCCTCATGATCGAGCCGGGACTGATCTCCGCCGAAGGCCCGGAGACCGGAGACGAGCGGCGTGCGGTCGTCCAATTCGACACATTTCCCGAGTATCGCCTGCTCGGGATCGTCTGTCATGACAACTCCGGGGAGCAGATTTTTATCGAGAACGGCTTGTCCGTTGCCGACTCCGACCCCGATCGCTTATGCAACCCGATGTCGCGAGTGGGACTCGCGTTTTCCGCGCCGACGATCAATGCCGAGGTGCGCGATCACGTCCGAATCACTCCCGATCTCAGCGGCGGGCGCACAGATTACGACCCTTGGGCCAATACCGGAAACTGGTCGAGGCTCCGTACACCCCATCAGCGTGGACGGCGCTACGTCGTCAATCTGCCGGAGATACTGCGCGCGGTGGAATCCTATCGCATCGATCAGGCACCCGGATCGTCCGGGCCCCGCGACGAATTCGGTCGATCGCCCGCGATACCCCTCGATCTGGAATTTCGCACCGCCCATCGCCCCCCGAACTACACCATCGCGCACTCGACGGCCGTTCTGGAAGCAGGTGTCGATTCGTCGGTTCCGCTGTACGTCACAAACCTCGACAAGGCCACTCTCCACTACAGCCGTCTTACGACGGATCGAAGCGATTCAGGGCTGACCGGAAACTACGAGTTTCCAGCGATCGAAGATATCCAATACGCCGTCCCGTTCGACGTTCGCGGGCTGCTCGAAGGTCGGGACGGGGCCATTTACGGGCGGCTGGCGACCACCCCGGGCGTTATTACTTATCCGGAGACGCTGTTTGCTCAGGTCACCCCATACCAGGTTCACGTCAAGCTCGGCCATTTCAACACGCTGGTATGGGTAACCGATTTCGCCAGCGGCAGGCCGGTCTCCCGTGCCGAAGTATCCGTTTACGCGGATCGTATCGCCGCGTTATCGGCGCCATCCGTGGAACTCGATACGGCCAGGACGGACCGGCGAGGCGTGGCGATTCTCGCGGGTACGTCGGTATTGGATCCGGACCTGGACTACCTCTTTCCCGGCGAGCGGTGCCGGCGCAGGTCCGCCGACGATTGCGAACGACTCTTCGTACGCGTGCAGCGTCGCGATCGAATGGCGGTGCTGCCGATAGACTGGCGATTCGAGGTCAGCACCGCACGAGTCTCGAACTACACGGTCTACAGTCGCAGCCTGCAACAATTCGGTCATCTGCGTAGTTGGGGGACCACCGCTCAGGGTGTTTATCGAGCCGGCGATACCATCGAGTACAAGATTTACGTGCGCGATCAATCCAACGAAACCTATGTTCCGGCTCCCGTTGGACCGTATTCGCTGGAGATTGCCGACCCGACGGGCAAATCGGTTCATTCGGAAACGGGTATCGAGCTATCGGCTTTCGGCGCCTTCGACGGCAAGTTCGAAATCCCCGAGAACGCGGTCGTCGGCTGGTACAGCTTCTCGCTGAATGCGGATTTTCTGAGGTTCGCCCGCCGTCCGATGCGCGTTCTGGTGAGCGATTTCACGCCATCTTCGTTTCGCGTCACCACGTCATTGAACGGCGACACCTTTGTCGCCGGCTCCGAAGTCGAGGCAGAAACGCACGCAACGCTTTTCTCCGGTGGGCCCTATACCCAGGCGGAGACGCGCGTCACGGCGGTCATCGACAGACGCGCCTTTCGCAGTTCCCACCCCGTGGCTGCATCGTTCCGATTCGACAGCGACAGCGCTCAACGATCGACGACTGTCTCTCAGATCGTTGCCAACGTGGGCGATGACGGCAACCATCGGCACCGTTTCGAGATCCCGGCCGACATCGGCGAGAACGTGGTCTTCGGCACGTTGCGCGTGGAGAGCGCCGTACGTGACGATCGGGGCCGATACATTGCCGGTACGGCCAATGCGCGCTTCGTCGCCGTCGACCGTCTTGTCGGCTTGAAGAACACTCGCTGGACGTACACCGAAGATGAGGAGGCGATCATGGAGTTTGTCGTGGTCGACACCCACGGCACGCCGGTTGCCGGCACGGACGTGCGGATCGACATTCAGCGACTCGACACTCGGGCCGCGCGAGTGCGCGGCGCGGGAACCGCCTATCTGACTCAGTTCGTCAACACCTGGGTCGACGTCGCCCACTGCGACGCCCGCTCCGAAGCCACTCCCGGCCCATGCCGCTTCGTACCCGAGACGCCGGGGCGCTACCGCGCGACGGCGCGAATTCAGGATACCGCCGGCAGGGCGCATATCACCCGGATCGGCGCGTGGGTGAGAGGCAAGGGCCACGTCGTCTGGAATACTTCCAATGACGACAGGCTCGATATCGTACCCGAGCAAACCCGTTATGCCGTTGGCGATACGGCGCGCTATCTGATTCAGAACCCGTATCCCGGGGCCCGGGCGCTGGTGACGATTGAACGTTACGGAGTCATTCGGCAGTGGGTGGAAAATCTGGACAGCAGCACGCCCGTCATTGAGTTCAAAGTTGAAGAGGACTACTTGCCGGGGTTCTTTCTCTCCGTGCTCGTCACGTCGCCTCGCGTTGCGGCCCCGTTGCCGGAGCCCGGCCAGGTCGATCTGGGCAAACCGGCCTTCAAGCTCGGCTACGTGCAGGTTCCGGTTGACGATCCGTACAAACAGATCGATGTTGGCGTCGATGCCGATTCCGCGGCCTATCAACCCGGCGACACCGTGCGTGTGAATATCGCCGCGCGGCCGCGCAATCGCAGACAATCCGAACCGATCGAGGCGGCCGTCGTCGTGCTCGACGAAGCCGTTCTCGACCTCATTCAGGGCGGCTCCGAATACTTCGATCCGTACGCGGGCTTCAATAACCTCGATGGCCTCGACATCAGAAACTACAGCCTGCTGACGCGACTCGTCGGCAGACAGCGCATCGAACTCAAGGGCGCCAACGCCGGTGGCGACGGCGGCAGCGCGTTGAGCATGCGCTCGTTCTTCGACTACGTCGCGTACTGGAATCCGTCGTTGGAGCTGAACCGCCGTGGCCGCGGCGAGTTCGAATTCACTCTGCCGGACAATCTGACCGGGTGGCGCGTTCTCGTCCTCGCCACGACACCGACCGATCGCATGGGCCTTGGAGAAACCTCGTTCACCGCCAACCTGCCCACCGAGATCCGGCCCGTGATGCCGAATCAGGTCACGGAGGGCGACCGTTTTCTCGCCGGGTTCAGCATCATGAACCGGACGGACGACGCCCGGGAGATCGATATAAGCATCGTTGCCGGCGGGGATGCTGCCGGCGGGGATGCTGTCGGCGGGGACACCCCTGACACAGCGATGATCGAAAGCCGACTCAGTCTGGCTCCGTATCAGCGCGAGACCGTCTATATGCCGGTCGAGGCCGCTCGACTCGCCACCTCCCGGGACGCCACCGAGGGGCGAATCCGCTTCAAAGTCCGGGCGGGAGACGCCTCCGACGGCGATGCGCTTGAACACGAGTTGCCGGTGCAGGCATATCGTATGCTCGAAACAGCGGCGAGCTACGGTTCGACAATGGGTGAACCGGTGACCGAGTCGCTGCTGTTCCCCCAGGGGATCGATACAAGCGTTGGCGAGGTCGCAGTGGACCTCTCGGCGAGTGTCATCGGAAACCTCGATGGCGCGTTCCGACGCATACGAGACTCTGACTACCCCGGTTGGGAGCAAAAGCTGACCAAGGGCGTCATGGCCTCGCGCTTCCAGAGTCTGCGCGCCTATCTCGACCCCGGTCTGAGTTGGCCCGAAAGCGCGGACCTTGCGGCTGCCGTACTGGCCGATGCCGCGGACTATCAGGCGCCCAACGGCGGCATGACCTACTTCCGCGCGGCCGACGCGTACGTCAGCCCGTACTTGAGCGCGTACACGGCGCTTGCCTTCAACTGGCTTCGCGACGCCGGGCATCGGATCCCCGATCCCGTGGAAAGGCGCCTGCACGAGTATCTCGAGAATCTGCTCCGGCGCAATGCCGTGCCGAGCTTTTACACTCGCGGGATGACGTCGAGTGTCCGCTCGGTCGCGCTGGCCGCGCTCGCCGCGCACGGCAGGATTTCGCGCGGCGATCTGTTGCGGTATCGCGAGTACGTCGAGTACATGAGTCTCTTCGGCAAAGCCCACTACCTGCTCGCCGCGCTGAATGTCGACGGCGCGGAAGACATCGCCAAGGAACTCGTTGAAATCATCATGCAAAGCTCATCCAGAAGCGCCGGAAAACTGAGCTTTAACGAATCGCTGGATGACGGCTACTACCGGATATTGAGCACCCCGATGCGATCCAATTGCGCTGTGTTATCCGCGCTGATCGCCGGCAGTGAATCCGGGGATCCGCAAGGCCGATTCGAACTCCTCAGGACGATCACTCAAACTCGCGAAAATCGGGATCACTGGGAGAATACCCAGGAAAACATGTTCTGTACGAATGCGCTGACCGACTACTCGCAACGCTACGAATCCGTTGAACCGGACTTCGCGGTCAGCGTGGACATGGATGGCGAGCCCATGGGGAGCGCGGCATTTGCCGGTGTTCGCGATGCCGCCGTGAGCGTCACGCGACCCATTACCGGCGAAGACCCGGGCCGCGCGAGCGCGTTGACCATTCGCCCCAGCGGCGCGGGCCGCCTCTACTACGGCGCACGCATGAGCTATGCCACAACGGATCGGCGCAACGAGCGGGTCAACGCGGGGATCGACATTCGGCGCGAAACCAGCGTGCAGCGCGCAGGCGATTGGGTCCTGCTCGGCGAGGACGCCCAAATCCAGCGCGGCGAACTCGTTCGCGTGGATCTGTTCGTTTCCCTGCCGACGGCCGGGCACTTCGTTGTCGTCGACGATCCCGTGCCCGGCGGGCTCGAACCGCTCAATCCGAATCTCGCCAATACATCGTTCGTCGATGCGGACGCCGGCGCCTTCGAGCGCGCCGGCGGATCGTGGTGGTTTCAATTCGGCGACTGGCTCAGCTATAACGTCTCCCGGTGGAGCTTCCACCATCAGGAATTCCGGCATGACGCGGTGCGGTACTACTCCGACTACCTGCCCCCGGGGAACTACCATCTGGCATACACGGCCCAAGCCATCGCGGCAGGGCAATTCCGCCAAATGCCGGTCAAGGCGGAAGAGACGTACGACCGGGACGTCCACGGCATCGGCCTGGCCGGCTCACTGACGGTATCGGCGCCATGAGCCGCGCACTGACCGGCGGTGGGCTATCGTGGCTATCGTGGCGATCGCGCATCGGCCTACTGACGATTGCCGCGCTGGCAATTGCCGGACTCCAACTGACCGACGCCACGCAGAACGCCCTTACTCCCCCGCCGGAATCGCTGCACGCCATCACTTCGACTGCTTCTACGCCGCAGATCCTCGATCGCTACGGCACGCCGTTGAGCGTCACTTTCCAGAACGATTGGAACGTGCACGAGATCGTTCCGTTACACGAGATTCCCGAGTTTCTGAAACGCGCGTTCATCCACGCCGAAGACAAGCGGTTCCACGAACACCGCGGACCCGACTGGATTGCCAGAATCGTGGCATTGCGCACGAATCTCGCCAACGGCCGGGCTGTGCGGGGCGCGAGCACGATTACGGAGCAGGTTGTAAGAATGCTGCAACCGCGACCGCGCACGCTGTGGACTCGCTGGCTGGAAGGATTCGAAGCGTCCCGGCTTCAGGCGGCCTTTACCAGGGACGAGATACTCGAGTTTTATTTGAATCAGGTGCCCTATGCGGCCAACCGCCGCGGCGTGAGGCAGGCAGGCAACTATTATTTTTCCCGGGATCTCGACACGCTGAGCCGGAAGGAAATGTTGGCGCTGGCCGTACTGGTACGATCACCAAGCCGCCTCGATCTCTACCGGCAGGACGACGCCGTGAGCGCCACGATCCGGCGCGTGGCGAACCTAATGTCCGAACGCGGCGAGATTAGCCCAACCGAGCGCGACCGGATTCTCAAGGAAGTGCTCAACCTCAGGAAATCCGAGTTGCCGGTATCGGCGCCGCACTTCGTCAGTTTCGTGAAATCGAGCATTGCCGCCGATCCGGCGTCGGGGCCATGGATAACGACAACGCTCGACGCGGGTCTCCAGCGCACGGTTCAGAATCTGCTCGATCGGCGGCTCGCTTACACGGCCGAAAAACGAGTCGAGCACGGCGCCGTCCTCGTGGCCGATAGCCGCACGACCGAGGTTCTGGCATGGGTGGTCGGCGGGGGTGGAGACTCGGGCGGGCCGCGCACGCATATCGATGCCGTGAAGTCGGCGCGCCAGCCCGGTTCCGCGCTAAAACCATTGCTCTATGCGTTGGCGCTCGACTCCGGCTGGACTGCGGCGACGGTGATCGACGATTCACCCCTGGCTGCGGACGTCGGCCACGGTCTGCACAACTATCAGAATTACAGCCGGCGGTTTTACGGGCCGATCGGTTTAAGGGACGCGCTCGGCAATTCGCTGAATATTCCCGCGCTCAAGGCACTGCGATTCGTCGGGACGGCAGCGTATCTCGGTACGCTACGGGAGATGGGGTTCACCAGTCTCAGTGAGCATCCGGACGCCTACGGCGACGGGCTCGCGCTGGGCAACGGTGCGGTGAGTCTTTACGAACTCGTGCAGGCTTACGCGGCGTTGGCACGCGGTGGAGTCTATCGACCCTTGACCGTTCTGGCGGAGGCTGGCCGGCAAACCTCGGATCGACAGGTACTGAGCGAAGAAAGCGCTTCGCTGGTAGCGGATATACTGTCCGACCCCGGTGCGCGAGCGCTCGAGTTTGGCCGTAACAGCGTGCTGAATTTCACGGCGCCAACGGCAGTCAAGACGGGTACCTCGAGCGACTTTCGCGATGCCTGGGCGGTGGGCTTCGACTCGCATTACACCGTTGGCGTATGGATGGGCAATCTCGATCAGACGCCCTCTCAGGGCGTGACCGGCTCGACGGGGCCGGCTCTATTGCTACGTAGCATCTTCTCGGAGCTTTCGCGCACCGAAGAACCGGAACCACTTTATTTGGCTCCGAGCCTGAGACGGTTGAGCGTATGCGTACCCGATCCGCGCAACCCGGTCCGGGGCTGCGTGAATCGTGAGGAGTGGTTCGCGCCCGGAACTGAACCGGCCGCCGCCGGAATCCGCCCGGCAAGTGCCGGCCCGATCGCCTTTCGCCAGCCGTCACCCGGCCTGCTGATGGCGATGGACCCGCGACTGCCCCCGGAAAGCCAGGCATTCGAGTTACGGCTCGACGGTACCGAACCCTCAGACCGGGTCCACTGGATCATCGACGGAAACGACTACCAAACGGCCGGTGGAAGCTTGCTCTGGAGTCTGTCCCGGGGCACTCACGATATCAGCGCGAAAGTGTGGAGAGGCGCCCGGCAGGTTGCCGAGCTGAACTCATTCAGTTTCACTGTCAAGTAGCGCTTGCCCGTAGCGCTTGCCCGTAGCGCTTGGCCGTAGCGCTTGGCCGTCAGCGTCAAATCGTCCTGTCGATACGCAGCAAGCGGATCAGATTACCTCCGAGGATGGCCTCTTTCTCGGCGTTGCTGAGATGCGGCGACTCGATGATCAGATCCATCGTGTCTGGCCAACCCAGCGGCATGTCGGTGCCGTAAACGACCTGGCTCGCCCCCATCTCCGCGACGAGATGTCGAAGGCCCTCGTCGGAGAAGACCATCGAGTCGGCAAAGATCTGGGTGCGCAGATACTCGCGCGGCGGCTTTTGGTTGCGGCAATCTTCCGCGCCGCCGCCGTTACAGGCTACGTCGGTGCGGCCGAAATAGGATGGCAGAAATCCGCCGCCGTGTGCGCCGCAGATCTTGAGGTTCGGAAACCGGTCGAACGTACCGTCGAAAATCATGCGCGTGAACAAGAACGCCGTCTCCAGCGGGTTGCCGACGATGTTGCCGAGATCGCCCGGAAAATCCAGAGCAGCTCCTTCCATGACGATATTCCGCTCGACGTTCGTGCCGCGAATGACCTCCTCGACCTCCTTGATCGACGCGTGAGCATGGATATCGACGGTCTTGATGCGTTTGCCCGCGATCCAGACTTCCTTGCGCCCCTGGGCCCACGCCTCCGGCATCGTCGCCAGCATTCCCGACACCATTCCAATGGCGCCTAGAAAATCTCTTCGACTCGGCATAGGTATTCTCCTGTCTGGATCAAACATCTCTAGCTCGCATTTGGCCAGTCTGCGTCCGTCAAGTCATCCTGCAACGCAAAAAAATTCGTAACGTATAGGCATCACGTTTCCCAGAGCGCCTTGACGGGCATGGCGAACAATCCGCGGGCCGTCTGCTGAATCCGTTCACCGTCACGAAGGATGATACCGCCGGCAAACCCCTCGCCCGCAGCCTGCTTAAGGCGGGCCAACCCTCTGAAGTCGGCGGGGCGCACCGTAGCCCCCGCCTTGACTTCGATACCGACTACTTCGCCCGGTGAACGCTCCAACACCAGATCGACTTCGACTTGATCCTTGTCGCGGTAATGGCTGATCGACGTCGCCTTGTCGCATAGCGCGGCCGCCTTCGCGAGCTCCGCATGGACGAAACATTCGAGAAGTGGACCCAGTTTCTGTCGATCCCTGCCTATGGCCGCCGCATCAACTCGCCGGAGCGCAGCGAGCAGACCGTCTCGACGCGACCTGCCAGTGAATCGGGAGAGATTGAGCCTCTGAACAGATCGACCGAACCGGTGATCAAGTAGCGCCCTGGGCGCGGATCCTCATCGACCTCTTTCTTGATGGCTCAGCGTCTCGGCATGCCGAGGCACGAACTTCTCGGGGCCTGTCGTCCGATTCGTCATGAATGATCGTCCAACTCGGATTACTATTTCGTCCGATTCGGAATATACCAGCGTCCAATTCGGAATGCATGGCGAATGGAGGGCGCTCGCCGTCGATTGCCGCATGCAAAGCCAGGACTACCTCCCGGTGTCCAGGTTGGTCAGCCGCGAGAAAAACCCCCTGTGGACAACGCGAATCGGCTAGTCGGGCAGGTAGCGTCTCGTTGATTCCAGATCGCAATTGAAGGGCGACATGTCCAGATGTGGGGAATAGAGCAAGTCCCTGGTATGGGTCATCGTCCCCACGATGAACTGCGGATCTTCGAGTACGAACTCCAGTGTCATCCGGGTGCCGTCCTCGCCCAACTCGTAGCGCTCGACGACATGCTTCCCGGCGCCCGAAGGAATTCCGTTCTGGTAGGGCGATCGATTGTCCGCAAAGTTCGCGGTGTCCACGACCAGTACATCCCCCTCCCACCGACCGATCGAATGACCCTCGTGAGTACGCTCGCTCATGTCGGGATGCTCGCGCCCGTCCATGTACACCGTCCGTTCCTGGTCGAAATACTGAACCCGGATCGTAATGGTCTCTTCACCTTCGTTGAAGGTGATCTCCATCGGGTAGATGTCGGTATAGATGAGTCCCCCGGGCGTCGGCTTCGTCATGCATGCGAGTTCCGGATTTTCCGAGGAGTTCTGGCTGTACGCGGCGGCGGCGATTCTGCCCTGCTCGGTCAAATTGAGTTCGCGACTCATGAGTTGATCGAGACCTCCGGGGTAGTCGGGTCCGAGGCTCGCCCGATCCACGATCCACCGGCCTTCCAGTGTGGTCGTGCTCGCCGGCGTCTGCGCGCTTTGGCCCGAGGCAGCCGGCGCCGGCACAGGGATTCCACCCTCCTTCTCAACCGAGTCGAGCAAGCCGTACGGCCGCCCGTCGCGTGCGGGATGGAGCCCGACCGTTACCTGGTCGCCGACCCATAGCGAATCGCGGGTCCAGCCTCGGCGCGAAATTGTTATCGACGAGCCCATCTGCACCTCCCACTCGATCTGCTCACCGTCTTCGTCCGTGGTTTCCACGGCGAAATAGGAGTGCGGATTACGCCAAAAGAACTCGGTGACCGTGCCCTGGAACGTGACCACCCTGTCCATCTCCAGAGCCGCGTCACTGTGATGGCCGGAAAGGGGTGGCGAAAGCAAGAGACTCGCCGCGGCAAAGATTGCTGAATATCTCATGACAATTCCCTCAATGATCGGTCAATGCCTGTCCGAGAAGTCTCTAAAGGCTCATCTTTTTCAAGTTCGAGTTATCCCGAAATCCTCTGCAGGCTCCCGGGTCCACTACTCCTCCGGATGTCTGCCGTTCAGCAGGCTATCCAGTATCAACAGTCCGGCGCCCACCGTAATCGCCGAGTCGGCGGCGTTGAATGCCGGGAAATACCATTCCTGATAGTGCACGTGTATAAAATCGATGACATGTCCCAATCGTATTCGATCGATCACATTGCCCAGTGCTCCCCCCATGATGAGCGCCAACGCCGCCGCCAATCGATGTTGTCCGCGGGCGGGTAAACGCAGCAGCCACACCAACAGTCCAATGCTGACGCCGATACCCAGCAAGGTGAACACCCAGCGTTGCCATCCGGACGCGTTACTGAGAAAACTGAACGCCGCGCCCTCATTATGAAGGCGTATCAGATCGAATACCGGCAATACCGTCAGGGTATCGAATTCGTTGAAATTCTGGGTGATAAAGAACTTGGTCCATTGGTCGAGCGCGACGACCGCGAGCGTGAGCCAGAGCCAGGACGATGCGTCCCCATCCGAGGAGGTCCACGACGGGCCTCTCACCGCCTTGCCGAGACGGCGGAGCCCGGAGCGGATCGCCCGCGGTTCCCGGTCGGTGCGCTTCGATGAACTCATGCGTAGACCCGGAGTTCCCCGGGACCGTCGACGTTATTCACACAGCGGCCGCACAGTTCGGGGTGCTGATCATGTCGACCCACGTCGGCGCGTCGATGCCAGCAGCGCACGCACTTGTCGTGCGGGCTGGGACTGATCCCGACTCCAGGCACGACGTTCATGGCCGCAACTGCGTCAGAATCCAGGAATCCCGGCGGAAGAACTTCCGACGGGGTACTGACACCAGCACTTGAAGTGATGAAAACGAAACGTAATTCGTCGCCCAATCGCTTCAGCGTGGCCGCCAACGGGTCCATGCAGTCGACAACGACGTCGGCATCCAGCGACGAGCCGATGGAGCCTGCCGCCCGCAACGCTTCCAGTTGCCCGGTGACATGCTGACGAACCCGCAGGATCGCCGGCCAGTCCACCCGGACATCATCGCCGCCAGGGTCCGGGATCCGGTGCCAGGTCGACAGCAGCACCGAGTCGCCGCGCTCGCCGGGAAGTTCCTGCCAGATCTCCTCGGCCGTGAAACTGAGAATCGGCGCCAGCCACCGGACCATGGCCTCGGCGATGTGGTACATCGCGGTTTGCGCCGAGCGCCGGGGGACACCGTCGGCGGGTGTCGTATAGAGCCGGTCCTTGATCACGTCGAGATAGAAGCCGCCCATCTCCACGACGCAGAAGTTGTGGACCTTGTGGTAGATGTGGTGGAACTCGTAACGCTCGTAGGCTGTGACCACCTCGTCCTGCAGGGCACGGGCACGGTCCAGCGCCCATCGATCCAGCGAAATCATCCGATCGTCGAGCACTTCGTGCGCTGCGGGTTCGAAGTCGTGCAGGTTGCCAAGAAAGAACCGCTGCGTATTGCGCAACCGTCGATACGCATCGGAGACGCGGGTGAGAATTTCGCTGGAGACGCTCATCTCGGAACGGTAGTCCGTGGCCGCCACCCAAAGTCGCAGGATATCTGCTCCCAGCGTCCTGAAAACCTTCTGCGGTTCGATCACGTTGCCCAGGGACTTGGACATCTTGCGCCCCTGATCGTCCACGGTGAAACCGTGGGTGAGAACCCCCTTGTAGGGCGCGCGGTCGTACATGCCGACCGAGGTCAGCAAGCTCGACTGGAACCAGCCGCGGTGCTGGTCGGAGCCCTCAAGATAGAGATCCGCCGGCATCGAAACCTCTTCCCTCAGTGTCGCTACCACATGATGGCTGAATCCCGAGTCAAGCCATACGTCCATGACGTCGCTGACCGGCTCATATGAAGACGCTTCGTCACCCAGAACCTCTTGCGGATCCAACTCGAACCAGGCATCGATCCCGTGCTGCTCGACGACATCGGCCACCCGTCGCGCCAATGCCGCGGATTGCGGATGCATGTCGCCGGTTTCGCGGTGCACGAACAGCGGAATCGGCACGCCCCAGGTACGCTGCCGCGAGATACACCAGTCCGGGCGGTCGTCGATCATTCCACGGATGCGTTCCTCACCCCAGTCGGGCGTCCATCGCACCTCTCGCAACTGCGCCAGCGCGCTGGCCCTCAAGCCGCCGCGGTCCATGCCGATGAACCACTGCGGCGTGGCCCGGAAAATCACCGGAGTCCGATGCCGCCAGCAGTGGGGATAGCTATGGGTCACGGATTCGCAGTGCAGAAGCGCGCCGCGGTCGCGCAGTTCCTCGACGATACGTCGGCCGGCGGGGACGATGTGTTCGCCCGCGAGCATCGGCGTACCGGCCCGGTACTTGCCGTCGCCGTCCACGGGGCAATCCAGGGGCAGGTCAAAACGCATACCCATCACAAAATCATCGTGACCGTGGCCGGGCGCCGTATGCACGGCGCCGGTGCCGGCCTCCGTCGTGACGTGATCGCCTAGCACCGCGGGAACCACCCGGTCGTAGAACGGATGGCGAAGTTGCAGCCCCTCGAATGCCGATCCGGGTGCGGTTCCCACCACCGACACCTGTGCCGCGCGGTACCGGTTCGCCACGCTTTCCAGCATGTCCCTGGCAATGAGAAGGTGCTCGCTGCCATTCCCCGGATCGACCTCCACCAGGCTGTACAGCAGCGTCTCGTTCAAGGCCACCGCCCGGTTGCCGGGCAATGTCCACGGCGTGGTTGTCCAGATGGGGATCGACGCCCGCTCCACCGGTACCGCCATGCTCAATCGTGAGCCGAGTTCATCGGGATTCACCACCGCAAAGCGCACGTCCACGGCATCGGAGCGTTTGTCACTGTATTCCACCTCGGCTTCAGCCAGTGCCGAGCGGCAATCCAGACACCAATGCACGGGCTTGTATCCCCGAAAGACCAGGCCGCGCTCGAGGAGTCGCGCGAATCCCCGGAGTTGTTCGGCCTCGTATTGAGGGTCCATCGTGAGGTAGGGGCGATCCCAATCGCCCAACGCCCCCAGGCGCTTGAGACCGATGCGCTGACGATGCACCTGCTCGGCGGCAAACTCCCGGCAGGCCTTGCGGAAGGCACGCGCATCAAGCCCGTCGCCAAGCTTGCCCAGCTTTCGCTCCACCTGATGCTCGATGGGCAACCCGTGACAATCCCAACCGGGCACGTAGGGCGCATCGTACCCATCCAGCGTGCGCGACTTGACGACGATGTCCTTGAGCACCTGGTTCAACGCGTGTCCCAGGTGGATGTCACCGTTGGCGTAGGGCGGGCCGTCGTGCAGCACGAACCGCGGTCGACCCGCTGCCGCCGCGCGAATCTGGCCGTAGATATCCTGTTTCTCCCAACGCTCGAGCATCTCGGGCTCGCGCCGCGCCAGGTTGCCGCGCATGGGGAAGCCGGTCCGCGGCAGGTTGAGAGTATCCCTATAGTCCGTCATGGTCCTTCAAGCCGCCAATGCCGCGCGGGCATCGGCCACGTCCCTGCGCATTTGTACCGTCATGGCGTTCAGATCGGAATATGTGCGTTCCTCGCGCAGGCGCCTGATGAAGTGCACGGTGATGTTCCGGCCGTAAATTTCCCGCTTGAAATCGAAAATGAATACCTCCAGCAAAGGTTCCACCCCGCCGACCGTCGGGCGGGTTCCAACGCTGGCCACACCGTCGAGCAGCCCCTCGGCAAGCCCACCCACGCGCGCCGCAAATATACCGTCAACCGGGGTTTGGCGCCGATGAAGGTTGACATTGGCGGTGGGAAAGCCCAGTTCCTTGCCCAAACCGATCCCGCGGATCACGCGACCTGAAATGGAGTAGTCCCGTCCAAGCATATCCCGAGCAATGGCCAGATCCCCTGCGCCCAGGGCGTCGCGAATGGCCGTACTGCTGACGCGCCGGCCGTGCCAATAGACGGCCGGTACCGCCGTGATTCCGAACCCGTTGATCTCGCCTGCGGCCCTGAGGTCATCCAACGTGCCAAGCCGCCGTGCGGCAAAGCGAAAATCCTCGCCGACCACGATGTGGCGGGCATTCAGTCCAGCCAAAAGAACGTCCTCGATGAATTCCTGCGCCGTCAGGCGCCTGATGCGGCTGAACGAAGGGCAGAAGAACTCATCTACCCCGAACCGGGCCAAGAGATGATAACGCTCACGGAAACGCGTCAGCCGGGCCGTGGGTTTGTCGGGAGAGAAAAATTCTCTGGGCAGCGGCTCGAAGGAGAGTACCAGCGCCGGCATCCCGCATGTGCGGCCCTGGGCCCGAAGCCGGCGCAGGATCTCCTGGTGACCCCTGTGTATGCCGTCGTACGCCCCGACGGTCACCACGCGCGGGTGCGCGTGCGAGCGTTGCAGGTGCGACAGGTGGCGATACAGGAGCATGGAGATGGTGGGCGGCAAGAAGTAACCTGCGCGATTATAGGCGCGACGGCGCCGATTTCCGAAGTGCCGCCAATCGCAGGCCGAACAGGTAAGCACTCAAGAAGTAGATTGCCATACCGGCGACGACGCATATGAAGAGCGCGCCGACGCGTTGCATTGCGCCCAGCAACAGCCAGTCTCCGGCCCAATCCCTCATCCATGCCACGGCAAGCGCCATCGCCGCGCCGGCCGCGAGCACCTGAATTGCCAACCGGCCCCACCCCGGCAGCGGCGTATAGACCTTGCGCTTGCGAAGTCCACGGTAAAGCAACCCGGCGTTGAAGAGCGCGGCAATGGTCGTGGCCAGCGCCAGACCGGCGTGGGGGGCGTAGAAATCCACCCGGATCAGGCTCACCACCAGCACGACATTCAACACCATGTTCAACCCGAGGGCGTAAACGGCGATGCGAACCGGCGACCTGGTATCCTGACGCGCGAAGTAACCCGGGGTCAGCACCTTGACGAGAATAAAACCCACCAGCCCCAACCCATACGCGACCAACGCCGCGCCCGCCATGTCGACGTCGTTGGCGGTGAACTCGCCGCCGAAAAACAGGGTTGCGAGCAACGGCTTCGCGAGCACGATCAACCCCAGCGCGGCGGGAAAGGCGATGATCAGCACGAGCCGCAACGCCCAGTCCAGCGTACGGTTGAAGGCATCAGGCGATGCCCGCGCGTGCTGCTCGGACAAGGTCGGCAGGATCGCCGTGGCCAGGGCGATTCCGAATACACCCAGCGGAAACTCCATCAGCCGGTCGGAGTAGTACAGCCAGGAAATACTTCCGGCGGCGAGGAACGAGGCGATCAAGGTGTCGAACAGAATGTTGATCTGCGCCACCGATGAGCCGAAGATCACCGGCGTCATCAGCTTGAGTATTCGGCGCACACCCGCGTAGGCCCATCCCCATCGAGGCCGGGGCAGCAGCTTCAGCCGCACAAGAAACGGTAACTGAAACAGCAATTGCGCCACGCCGGCGACGAAAACACCGGCCGCCAACCCCATTCCCGGGTTTTGCAGGTTTGGCGCCACCCAGCCGGCGAAGCCGATCAATACCAGGTTCAACAGCACCGGCGTGAAGGCGGGAACGGCAAATCTCCGGAAGGTATTGAGAATCGCTCCGGCCAGCGCCGTCAGGGAAATGAAAAACAGATAGGGAAACGTGAGCCTGAGCATGTCCCGCGCGAGCGCGTAGCGCCCGTCATCGTCGACAAAACCGGGCGCAAAAATCAGGATCAGCAAAGGCGCGGCGGCGACGCCGACGGCGGTGATGCCGAACAGCGCAAGTCCCAGCGTACCCGCCACTCGGTCCACGAGTTCCCGGGTCTCCTCGGGACTCCGGGTCGCCCGGTACTCGGAAAACACCGGCACGAACGCGGCGGAGAACGCCCCTTCGGCAAAGAACCGCCGCAGCAGGTTGGGAATCTTGAATGCGACGAAGAACGCGTCCATGAGCGGGCTGGCGCCAAACCACCGCGAGAAGCCGATGTCGCGCGCCAGTCCGGAGACGCGCGAGAGCAATGTCATCGCACCTACCACGGACGTCGAGCGAAGCAAGCCCCCGGGCTCGTTGCCGTCGCCACGCACCGCTGCCGGCGTGCCGTTATTCACAGGTCACCTTGAGCGACCGCACCACGTTGAACTCCTTAGCCCTTCACCCCGACAATCCCGCCATTTCCCCACCGCGGCCGCGCCACGCCCGGCGACCCAATCGTCCACACAAACTGCGCCGGTGAAACTCAAGCCAGCTTGACTTAGATTGGCGAGCTACGAATAATACCGCCCTTCTCGAGCCGGCCCCCCGCTAGACTTACCCTGTTCGGAATCTCATGGCAAACATTCAATCGGCAAAGAAGCGCGCTCGACAGAACGTCAAACTGCGCCTGCACAACGCGACACTGCGCTCGCGCCTTCGGACGGCGTTGCGCCATGTGCTCCGATCCGTGCAAGCGGGCGACAAGGAAGCCGCACAGGCGAACTATCGCACGGCTGTGCCCCAGATCGACAAGATGGCGGCGAAGGGCATCATCGACAAGAATCGGGCCGCCCGCTACAAGAGCCGGTTGAACGCCAAGGTTCGCGCCCTTTAGCCGTCCATCCGTCAAGGGCCGCCCATCCGTCAAGGGCCGGCCATCCCTTAAGAGCCGGCCATCCCTCAAAGAGTCGTCTATCCCTTAAGAGTC
This sequence comes from Candidatus Rariloculaceae bacterium, assembly GCA_965237785.1. GTDB lineage: Bacteria > Pseudomonadota > Gammaproteobacteria > Steroidobacterales > Rariloculaceae > UBA6522. The sequence goes on along the minus strand of OZ250159.1, from coordinate 556,555 downwards.
GTCTATCCCTCAAGCCCGGCTATTCGGGCGTCCGTCACGAGCCCTCTTCGGGGCCCTCCCCCTCAGGAACCACCGGCGCTTCCAGATGGTTCATGACCGCGAGCGCCAGGGCCTCGGTGCCCTCCCCCGTCGCCGCACTGATGCCGAACGCGGGCGCCTTCCAGTCCAATGCCTCCACCAACGAGTCGACCGCCTCGCCCCACCGGGACCTCGGCAACAAATCGAGCTTGTTGAGTGCAAGCCAACGCGGCCGGGACGCCAGACTCGCCGAATGCATCGCCAACTCCTCCCCAACCGTATGTACGGCATCGACCGGGTCAAGCCGCCGCGGTACGGCATCGACCGGGGTTCACGAGCCGCCGGCCCGGTTGCTCCAATTCCACCACGTGCAGCAGGAGCCGCGTACGCTGCAGGTGTCTGAGGAACTGGATTCCGAGTCCCGCGCCCTCGGCGGCGCCCTCGATCAAACCTGGAATATCGGCGACGACGTAGCTGCGGTCCGACTCCACGGACACCACTCCCAGATGGGGATGCAGCGTGGTGAATGGATAGTCAGCCACCTTGGGACGCGCCGCCGACAGTGCCCGCAACAAGGTCGATTTGCCGGCATTGGGCAGACCCACCAAGCCGACATCCGCCAGCAGCTTGAGTTCCATGTGCAAGTGCCGTGACTCTCCGGCATCGCCCGGCGTGAACTTTCGCGGCGCACGGTTGACACTGCTCTTGAAGCGGCTATTTCCCAGGCCGCCTCGCCCCCCCTGGGCGACCTTGAGCGTCTGACCTGCGGTGGCCAGATCGCCGAGTATTTCTTCGGTATCCAGATCGGAGACAATCGTACCCGCGGGAACCGGAACATAGAGGTCTTGCCCGGAAGCGCCGGTTCGCCGCCGGCCCGCGCCGCCGCTGCCGTTACCGGCGGCAAAGCGGCGCCGAACGCGAAATTCCGCCAGGGTATTCATACCGGACCTGGCAATCAGATAGACGCTGCCGCCACGCCCCCCGTCGCCCCCGTCGGGACCGCCACGGGGCACGTACTTCTCCCTGCGGAAGCTGACACAGCCGCTACCGCCATGACCGGCTGCGACCCGCACGGTAGCCTCATCGACGAACTTCATAGACTCTTTCCAGGCCGATCGAGGAAGATTCGGCCCCGGCTGCCAGGCGCAGCCACGATCGCGGGCTGCGTTACGACGGCTTTACGTTGACGTATTTTCTGTTCTTCGGGCCCTTGGTCTGGAAGCTGACCAAACCGGGCGCAGTCGCGAAGATCGTGTGGTCCTTGCCCAGCCCGACGTTGGCGCCAGGATGAAACTTGGTGCCTCGCTGGCGGATGATAATGTTGCCGGCAAGTACGCGCTCGCCGGCATAGCGCTTCACGCCCAACCGTTTTGATTCGGAATCGCGGCCGTTTTTGGAGCTGCCGCCCGCTTTCTTGTGAGCCATATCTATTCTCCTGCCGGGTCAGGTGCTCTCGCCGGCATCGGCGCTGCTCGCGTCATTGTCGGCATCGACCGCGCCGCCAATCGAGGTGATTTCCACCTCGGTGTAGTGCTGGCGGTGACCCATGATCCGCTTGTAATTCTTGCGTCGCTTGAACTTGGTCACCACCACCTTTTTGGAGCGGCCCTGGGCAGTGACAACAGCCTTCACGAAACTGTCGGCAACCAATGGTGAGCCGACCTTGACATCGGGCCCCTCACCCACCAACAACACCTGGTCAAACTCGACCGAGTCGCCTTCCTCGGCATCCAGCCGCTCGACGCGCAGGCGCTCGCCCGTGCTCGCGCGATACTGCTTGCCGCCCGTTCGAAAAACCGCGTACATGTGGGGAGACTCCTGTCGGCCGGGGTTCGCTGAGAAGCCGAGAACGCGCGGAATTGTAGTGAGTTCGCCGAATCGGGTCAATGAGCAGCTTGCGCGGCGGCTTCACCTGGCGGGTTGAGCGTGCGCCGCTCTACGGGACGGCGGCAGGGGGGTTAAATTGCAGGCCTTGCCGGGTAAACCCCTCGAACAGCCCTTCAAGCCTCGCCATGCGATCGCGCAGATCCGCCATGTCCGCCCGCAATTGGGCCATGTCGGCCCGCAATAGGGCTGTTTCCGCGCGGAATTCGGCTCGGAGTTCCGCCGTGTCTGCCCGCACCGCGCTCAAGCCCTTGACGATCAGGGCAGCCAGACTGACGCCCACGGCAATCACCGCGACGCCAACGCCGATCAGTGCCACCAGTTCCGCGCTCATTGTTCTCGTGACTTCATTCGATTTGCCGGCTATCGTATCGCAAGCGACCCGGACCCGCATGCGTCAGACCTTTCTTGTTTCATGCCCTTCCAGCGTCGGGTCACACCATGCCGCTATGGTACATGGCTCACCCGCCTGTAGCGCCAGTACAGAAACTCAACGAGATTCGTGGATTCGGCTACGAACGAGTTAAATCCAATAGATGACAGCGGCGGGAACCGGGACGAGCCTTCACTCCGGAACCGCCCGGATCAGCGCCGGATAGAAATAGAGTAGCGTCCCGGTTCGGGCAACATAGTGAACGTACAGCGACGCCCATAGGCCATGATTGCCGAGCGGTGTCAGAGCCCACCAGGCCGCAAGGAAAATGGCCAACGACACCAGACCGGCCCGCCGCATATCGGCGGAGCGGGTTGCGCCGATGAAGATGCCGTCAAGCTGGAACGCCCAGGAGCGGAGCCGCGGCCGCCCACGGCAATGGCACCGATATAGGCCGGATCGGGTAGCTGCCCGACAACCCCGGTATCCACAATTCCGATCAGGGGAGTCGAGACGTTGGAGACGATCACCGGCAAGGCGATCGCGCGAACGGCCCGATGGGTCAAGGGCGCAAGAGGTTTGCCGGACGGCATCGGTTACACGCGTGCGTTGCGAGGGAATCGGCAGCGGTAACGGGACTCGGGTGATGTAGTTGGGCTGGTGGCCACGCCGGGGTCCGTTGAAAAAGCGGTTGGGGGTCGGCGGGCAGTATGCCAGCAACGATTCGGCTTGGTCCGGAATTCTCGCCAAATGCCCACGTATCGGGCATTATGCGCACGATGCAAGCTGCGGAAACCCACCTAAACGCCCCCTCTCTCGATGCGCTCAGATCCTTGGTCAAGGACGACTGGGCGGCGGTTAACCGACTGATTTTCCAGCGCTTGGGCAGCGACGTGGCGCTGGTCAACCAGGTGGCCCACTACATCATTCACGGCGGTGGAAAACGCTTGCGCCCGCTTACGGTCCTGTTGGCGGCGCGCGCCTGCGGGTACCGCGGCACGGCACACATTCCCGTGGCCGTCATCATCGAGTTTATCCACACCGCCACGTTGCTCCACGATGACGTGGTGGATGAATCCGGGCTGCGCCGGGGGCGAAAGACCGCGAATGCGGTTTTCGGCAATCAGGCCAGCGTGCTTGTGGGCGACTTTCTCTATTCAAGGGCGTTTCAGATGTTGGTCGAGGTCGGCGAGATCAGGATTCTCGACGTACTGGCGAACGCCACCAACACCATCGCCGAAGGCGAAGTGCTGCAGCTCATGAACTGCAATAATCCGGACATCGAAGAAGCGGACTACCTCGAGGTCATCTTCCGCAAGACTGCCAAGCTGTTTGAGGCCGGCGCGCAGTGCGCGGCCATTCTTGCCGGGCACGAACCGGCCCAGCGAACGCTGGTGGAGTTCGGGCGACACCTGGGCCTTGCATTTCAGCTGGTTGACGACGCCCTGGACTACGACGCCACCGCGGAGGAACTGGGCAAGAACATAGGCGATGACCTGTCCGAGGGAAAGACGACGCTGCCGCTGATATACGCCATGGATCAGGGTAGCGCGGCGGAGCGTCACATGATCCGCGAGGCGATCGAAACCGGCGGAACCCGGAATCTGACCTCCATTCACCTGGCGATAGAGACCACGGGCGGGTTGCGGTATACGGCTGAGCGCGCCCGGGCCGAAGCGCAATCGGCGATTGCGGCGCTCGACCCGCTACCGGACAACCGCCACAGGGAAGGCCTGATCACGCTGGCGAATTTTGCGGTCAACCGACGATTCTGACCGCTTAACGTCCTGGAGCTCATCCTTCTATCCGCACGAGCTCATAACATACTAATCTGATTAGGGTGTAGCCATCTTTGGGGTTGATGATACGGAGTGTGCGTCAGCGGTAGGCGTGTGCGATAAGCGCTGCTTATAGCGCTGCTTATAGCGCAACCTGAGGGAGTTAGGAGAATGCAACTCGACGTCTACACGATCGGCGAAGGCACCGTGGACAGGGCGCGCCTGGAGGATCTCGCGAAGCTGCTCCGCCCGTCAACGCTCACACTACTTGACCGAGTTGGTGTCGAGCCCGGCATTGCCTGTCTCGATGTTGGCTTTGGTACTGGCGACGTTGCATTCGAGCTCGCGCGGCGGGTTGGCCCAGAGGGGACGGTCGTTGGCGTGGACATCGACGAGGTGCGCGTCGAGGAGGCCCGGAAAGAAGCCACGCGGCTCGGGTTGCCGAACACGGAGTTCCGGGTTGCCGACCTTCGTACCATGAGCAGCCTCCAGCCGCGGTTCGACCTGGTCTACTCGCGGTTCGTTCTCGACCACCTCGCGAACCCAGACAGGGTAATCGCCACAATGAGCAGCCACCTGCGGCCGGGAGGTGTCCTGATCGCCGAGTGCACCGACTACACCGGTTGGTACTGCTACCCCGAGCTACCGGCCTTCGATCGAGCGCTGGAGATCATGAGCGAGTTGCGGCGACAGGCCGGGGGCCTTCCGGATATCGGCATCAGGCTGCCAGTACTGTTTCTGGACGCGGGGCTCAGCGGTGTCGAGATGAGCCTATTTCAGCACATGGCGTTCGCGGGGGAGTTCAAGCGGTGGACCCTGATGGCGCTCACCGGTGAGCGGGCTGAGTGGGTAATCGCCCTGGATCTGGCCGACCGGGCGGAGATCGACGCGCTGCTCGCGAAGATCGTCGCGCACATGGACGATCCGCGCACGACCATGGGGACGCCGAGATTCGTTCAGTGCTGGGGGCGGAAGTAGGGACGCCGCGACCGCTTCATCGGATGGACACCGCAACTGCGCGAGAAAAACCTCCCCATCGTGGTCGACAACCCAAGGTACTTCAACCGCTGAAGGCACGCGCCGTGCCGATGAATGACTCTCTCGATTTTCGAATGCTATCCGCGGCAATCCAGCCCGGGACGCTTGGTTTGCGGTGTGCTAGGGCGGTTTTTTCATGTGATGGCGGTGCCGGCGACGGGGCGATACCTGCTGCGCATCGACCAGCACGGCGGAAACCGCCGATCGGGCAACTGCCGGATTGGTCGGGGCTCTGGACCCGTGAGTCGGGCGGCGCCCTGCTGTTGCAACCGGAGGCCGACTCACCACCACACCCCCCGCCGTTCAGGCTCATAATCTCATTGGAAAACGCTGGTACCGAATCCGGACAATGTGCTGCGCATGCGCTACTGGCACTGCGGAGAGAACCGCAACAACGACGTCTACAAGACCGAAGACGGCAGCACGGAGTACACCGATTTCACGTTCACCGAAGCCGACGACAGGTAGCCCGCCGGCCCGTGCTCAGGAGGGTTGACCGAATTCCGGCGAGGTCCCGATCCCAAAATACGCTATCCTTGCGCTGAACGCGTCCACGGTGCGCCTACGGATGGAAATTTCAACCGCTGTTTTTGGCCGCCTTTCGGAGCCGATGATTCCATGAGCGAGACAGAATTTCCGATTCACCGCGACCGCTACGACGCCCTGATGGAAGTAGTCAGAACGCGTATGACGGTGCGCGCATTTAACGCTGACTACCAGGTTCCGAGGGAGCACTACGAATTGATCCTGGAGGCCGCCCGTCATGGGCCCTCCGGCGCCAACGCGCAGCCCTGGCACTACATCGTCGTCACCGAACCTCAAACCAAACTCCGGATCGCCGAGTATTTTGTCGCGGAGCAGCGCCGGCGGGCAAAACTCAAGATGAAATTCCCGACACCCGATTACCGGGGAATCGGCACCGCGCCAGGCGTCATCGTGGTCGCGTCCGACTTCCGGTGGGTTCAGGCGTTCCCTGTTCTCCGGGACGACGATTCCAAGCTCAACGCCATGTACAAGGAAAACGCGGAGCGAATCCTGTTGCAGAGCGTGGCCGCGTCCACCATGTCGGCGCACCTGGCCGCCGCCGCGTTGGGTTATAACGTCTGGTGGATCACCGCCATCGGTCAACAAGAGGCGCAGGAGGCCATGAAGCCGCTGCTGGGTATCCCCGAAGACTTGTCCGTGCTGGACATCATGTGCTTCGGGCCGCCCAAGAAATCGCCGTACAAGCGCTGGAAAAAGAAATTGGACGAAATCGTCAACTGGGACCGGTTCGACCCGTCGCACTATTGGACCAATGAACAGATCGACGACTGGGTGCGGACGCAGCGCCACCGGGTCATGTACCGGGACGAAAGCAACATCGACTGAGGACAGCGGAAATGAAGTTCTGGACAAGGATCGCGATATTGAGCGTTTTCGGAGCGATGGCCGGCTGCTCCCAGGACATGGAACAATCGGCGGAACCGGCCGCCGAAGCGACTGCGGAACCGGTTGCTGAACCGGCGGCGCAACCGGCTGCTGAACCGGCTTCTGAACCGGCGGCGCAACCGACTGCCGAGCAGCGGCCGAATATTCTCTACATCGTCGCCGACGATCTTGGCTATACGGATATCGGCGCCTTCGGCAGTGAAATTCCCACGCCGCATCTCGATGAGTTGGCCTTCGCGGGCGTGCGCTTGACCAATTTCCACACCAATAGCGCTTGTCAGCAGACCCGGGTGATGATGATGGCCAGTACCGGCGTATCCGGTGCGCTGGAAATACGCACACCCCACCCCAGCGGTGAACGTGCCAATCGGCTGAGCCTGAACTGGGCGATCGTGCCCGAGCTTCTCCAGGATGCAGGCTATGCGACGCACATGGCCGGGAAGTGGGACCTCGGTCTCGAGGCAGGCTATACACCCGCTACCCGGGGATTCGATCGTTCCTTCGTACAAATCGGCGCCTCGGCGAGTCATTTTCCCGAAATTCTGTGGGACGACTACAGCCTCTATCGATTGGACGGAGAAACCGTCGAATATGAGGACCTGCCGGCAGACTTTTATTCCACCGACTACTACACCGACAGGATGATCGAATTCATCGATTCCGGCGAGCAGCCGTGGTTCGGCTATGTGCCGGTCACCGCGCCCCATTGGCCGCTGCAGGTGCCCGAGGATTGGCTGGACCGATATGCCGGCCGCTACGACGAAGGCTACGACGTGTTGCGAGCAGCCCGGGTGGCGCGAGCCACCGAGTTGGGTGTCGTGCCTGAGGGCGCGGAACTGGTCGATTTCGAGCCGGTCGCTCCACACTGGGACGAGTTGTCCGCCGAGCAACAGCGAAACTACGCCCGTGCCCAGGAGTTGTACGCGGCCATGGTGGAAAACCTGGACGTCAACGTCGGTCGTCTGATCGAATACCTGGAGGAAAGCGGGCAACTTGAGAACACCGTCATCGTATTCACCTCCGATCACGGCGCCTCGGCGGGTGCGCACGGTGTCGAACCGCATTCTCCGAACGTTCGGCCTGCGCCTCCGGATTACATCGACAACCGGTTCGAGAATTGGGGCCGCCCTAATTCCTTCGTCGACCACGGCCGCGGCTTTGCCGAGGCGGCCACCGCACCGCTGCAGGGACACAAGGGAACATTCAGCGAGGGGGGGCTCCGGGCTGTGGCTTTCGTCCACTACCCCGCGGCCGTCCAGGGCGGGCAGGTCAATGGCGCCTTCATGAGCATGCTGGATATCCTGCCGACGTTTGTCGATATCGCGGGTAGCGAGCACCCGGGCGCCGGAAGCTACCGGGGACGGGAAATCCAGGGCATCCTGGGGCGCTCGTTCTGGCCGCACCTGACAGGGGCAACGGACGCAGTCCACACGCCCGGCCGATACGGTCGGTTGGTCGGGGCGAGGCGGCGGTGCGTTGATCCGCGGCGACTACAAGATCATCAATACACCGGCGGTAGGCGGCATGGGAACCACCCCCTGGCGACTGTACAACATCGAGGAAGACCCGGGCGAGCGCAATGATCTGGCGGAGCAAATGCCCGAGTTGACCGCCGAACTCGTCGAGGAGTGGGAGCAGAATTGGCGCTGACGGCGTAGCTGACCTGTCCCGAGGCCGTGCGATGCGAAGTAATTTGTCAGGAGTGTCTGCCACTCGCCAATTCATGCCTTGCTCCGGTGAGAGCACTGCGCCGATGCCGACGGTACATTCTTATTAGCAGTGTTTGCTAACGCAGGATCGTTTTGCGGTTGAGACGGCTCCCGAATAGTGTGAATTTATGGGGACCCGACATCAACCAGTTGGAAAAATGGAGCTTCTGATTATCGAGACGGCAAGGCGCACAACCGAGTTCTACACCGGCGAATCCGTCGAGCCTGCCGATAGGTAGGCTGTTCATGACTGTATCGCCTTGAAGCGCCTTAGTTGATCCTCAGTGGCGGGCGGCTGATGGTCGCGCTTCCACTGGTCGTAGCGCATACCGTAGATGCGCTCACGGGCCTCCTCTATATCCACCTCTACTCCGCGCTCGGTGGCGGCTTGCACATACCATTTGCTCAGGCAGTTGCGGCAGAATTTAGCCAAAATCATCAGCTCGATATTCTGCACGTCCTTGTGTTCGTCGAGATGCCGAAGTAGCCGACGAAGCACGGCGGCATCAAGTTCGATCTGCGTTGCCGTATCCATGAATTGACCTCTCCTTTTGAAATACTCGGGCTTGATCGAGGATATCAGGCCATAGCGACTCCAAATCCGTTCCCCTGGCTCTGTTGCGAAACTTCTCCAGCAGTCGACCCGCGTGCGCAGCCGTAAAATGATTCGACCAGTCCCCAACGACGCCGCGACGGATGAACGTCGGCATGCCTTCCGGCCGCCGACTCGACCACCGGCCCTGTTTTTTGCGCATGCTGTCGAAGCGGCTGTGCTCCAGGACCGACTCCAACAGCCGTGAATTCACGGCGGGGGCCACGCCGAGAAAGGTGCCGATCTCGGCGATCGAGGCTCGCGCATCGCGCTTCATTGCCTCATAGGTCAGGAACAGTACGTTGTCGTCGTTCCGACGCGCGTACCACGAGGTGAGGTTGTCGAAGTAGTCGCCGAAGTCCACCTCCCCGGCCAGGAAACACTCGAAGAAATCCGGGAATGTGCCCGCGGCGAAATCGTAGTGCTTGGGAAAACCTCGGGTATGGTGGAAGAAAGATACCGCGCAATCGAAAGGGTTCCGAGCGACGTAGATGTACCTTGCATCCGCGTGGTACGGAGTCATCGCGAACGGCAGGTGAGTCTTGATGCATCGGGGAGGGGCCAACGATTCCACGAATTGCCTGCCTACCTCCTCGAGGTGCGGAAACAATTCGGTTAGCTTGTCCCCGGCGCCAAGCGGTACGCCGTCATGCAACAGCAGGTGGACGATGTTTTGCGTCCAGGTGGTGCCGCACTTCGGGTAGGCGCTCACAAAGACATCGCCGGGCTCTGCTAGATATTCGAGCGCCGACGCAAAATTCTCGCACGGAAAGCTCTTCGGCAATAGGAATCCATCGTGCACGATGTAGCTCGGCGTCATGCCCATGGCTCAATGATCCTTACCGCTTGCTCGAAATTTGGTTCGTCTTGGGCGATTATCCCTATATGCCAGAGAATCCGCACTCCTGGGTGCGCCTCAAGGTCGAGGTGGGCGACACGATTTCCGTGCGCTGCCTTCCGCTCAAGGATGGATCGAATACGCGAACCTCGCCGATCGCTTCGTCGTAAACCTTCCCGCTGAACCCGTAATCACCGAGACGACCTACCTGTCGGAGTATCGCGCAATTCTGCCTGCACGCATCTACACGGCGAGCCAGGGCGCAAGCCGGTATTCGGTCACCGTGGTCGATTACACCGAGTCCGCAGCGAGCGCCGCGATTGGTGGAGCGGTAGTCCACCGCAGATGACCAGCACGAGTCGCTGAATACCGAGTTGTCACAAGAACGGTACGCCCGTTCGCCCAAGCAGTTCGACGGTTTCGGGCAGGGGCAGCCCGACCACCGCGCGCACCGATTCGTCGCCAGCCACCGCCGGATCACGCAAGGCAAGACCAAAGCCGGCAAGCGCTTTCTCCCGCGCCATTCGCTCCACATAGCGGGAAGGCGGCTCACCAGCCGCCCGGGTTTCATCGACGCCGGCATTCAGCACGGTGAACCGGTAACCGAGTCCGGCCAGGAGTTCCCGCCGCCGGGGCGAACGAGATGCCAAGTAGAGCCGGATCATATTAGTGCTCGCGATGGTATTGCCAAATCAACTTCTTCAAGCTGGGGAAACCCGATTTCCAGATCGTCAGATTGTCGTGACCTGAATCCAAAACGCAAAGGCGCCCTGTCTCAAATCACGAGTTTGGCTGGCCCTGACCCTGTGGCGACCCAAATTGAACAGGTTCTGTACCGCCGAATGCACGCCCAGGAATCGATGGTACAACCAGACTGCGTAACTGATGATGTCGGGTGGAAAACGGCGGCGCGGCGAACTGGTCGCGGTGCTCGTAGGACGCCGGCAGTACCAGCAGCTCTCGGCGGGACGCCGGGGATTCGCGGAGGCCTATCGCAAATTCTCGCAAGACACCGACCTGGCGCATCTCGCGCTCGATCCCGATGCGTTGTTCGCGGACACGCGTGAATCGATACCGGGACGCGACGTCCGGTTTTGAACGTCCGTTCTTGACCGGTGGAATACCTGCTCGACACAAACGTAATGTACTTATATATTCTATTCTAGTACTGACCGCCCCGACTTTCCCGGAGTCCCCTCGACGCCTCGTCCCGGGTACCTCACCATGATCTTTCGTTTTGAGCGCTTCTCTCAGGCCGCCTCCATAACAACCATCCCGTCCCGGCACCCTTCAGCTCCCACCAGCGACTAATGCTCGATTCCATGAGCGGGCGACTCACAACCCTGCCACCACCGGCCCCTCCACCCAGTCATCTTCCCCTTTTCCTTGGTGCCAAACGACCTGATCCCATAAGCTATGCTGGATGAGCGACCCCGATGACCTAAGGCTCTTCGAACAGGGCGTGGACGCGTGGAACACTGTCCTGGAAGACCGAATTTACGGCGCACAGGCGACCAGCAGCGACGCCCAGTACTTTGCCGACCTCAGCGGTGAGGATCTCGGGTTCCGCGCTCGTCGGCGTTGGGACCCGGATGTCGGACAGACTTTCGACACGCTGGTTTCCTACCCTAGAGCCGAGTTTGGCGACTGCAATCTGAGAGATGCGAACTTCAGAGCTGTACCCATAGGCTACGACTTTCGCGCGGCTCGATTCGGCAGTGCCAACTTACAAGGTGCTGACCTCTGCGGCGCAGACCTCCAGGGAGCGGCATTCCCCTACGCCAATCTCCGCGGAGCCAACCTCACGCAGACGAGACTCGATGGCGCACGGCTTGATAACGCTGACCTTGTGGACGTCGATTTCTCCTACGCGGCCCCTTGGCGAGCCTTCCTGTTCGACAGAGGCTCGCTACCGACTCCTACCATCCGCTCCAAACAAGCTACGGTCTTGTCCGTCTCCGACATGATCAGCCTGTGTAACGACCTTCAAGACCAAACCACCGAATCTGCGTCTCGCCTTTACTTCCGCGGCGAGGTTCGACCCTGGAAGCTAAGGCCATCCGTGCAACGCACTCTCCCACATCGAAAAGCGGAAGGCCGCATGCTGACCGAACTCATCACCCGCCGTCCCCACGATTTCGGTGAGGTCGAACTCGCGCTCGAGCAATGGGTGCTGGCCCAGCATCACGGTCTCAGGACGCGTCTCCTCGACGTAACCAAGAATCCGTTGGTTGCGCTATTCTTCGCGTGCGAAACTACCCCCGGGGTCGATGCCGATGGTCAGCTTCATGTCTTCGCCGTTCCGCCTGCACTCGTGAAGTCCTACGACAGCGACTCCATCTCCATAGTCGCCAACTTCGCCAAGCTCTCATTCGCCGAACAGAGCACGCTTCTCGGCAAGAGGCGCGCGGCCACGGGGAACTACGGTCGCGCAATGGCCAAGCTCTACCACCATATCGGCCAAGAGAAACCCCACTTCCGTCAATCCATTGACCCGAGAGATCTATTTCGTGTGTTCGTAGTGGAACCTAGATGTTCCTTCAACAGGATAAGTGCTCAATCCGGTGCGTTCTTCCTTTCCGCGTTCCACGAACGCTTCGAGCAGTCCATCATCTCGCGTTGCCCCTGCGACACGCCTGTGTACGGGCAGCTCACATGGACTATCCCCGCCGTGGCCAAACCGATAATCCTCAACGAACTGCGCATGCTCAACATAACTCGTGATAGCCTTTTCCCAGACTTGGTGGAGGTAGCTTGTTCTTGTCCGTAAACGGCGGGTTTCGAAGTGGAGTGGTTGAGTCGGAAGCGACCTCGCATTTTCCCACAAGTCCGGTTGGTTGGCAAAAAAGGCAGATTCGGCACGGGCTTGCGCCCGTCGAGCGTCACCGCGGCCTTGCGTTTGGCCGCGCAAAGCGTCGATTTTCAGGCCTCGGGCACGGTCGCTCACCGGTCTGCTTGAACCGGTACACGGCGATGGCTGGCGGAAGGCGTCAGGCGGGCCGCGGGGGCGGTCGCACGAGGCGCATCAGGTTGTGGGCGAACACGGCCGAGTGCACGTAGGCCTGGAAGCGCGGCCAGCCGCGCCAGCGGCACAGGCCGAGACCGAAGCAGCGTTTCAGGTAGGAGATACCCGCCTCGATACCGGCGCGGAAGCGCTTGAGTTGCCGGTACACCCACGGCGAGGGGGTCATGTCGGTCTCTTTCATGCCGCGTTTCTTGTGGAACATCGCATGGGTCACGCCCAGCGCCTTGGCCTGCTTGAGGTTCTCGCGCGACGCGTAGCCGCCGTCGAAGGCCGCGTGCGTCGGCGCCGTGCCGTAGTGTTCGATATGCCGCTCGAGCATCGGCAGGCAGCGCGCGCTGTCGGCCGGATTGCCCTTCTCCACCACCGTGTCGAGCACCAGTCCGCTGCGCCCGGTGGCGAAGTTGACCTTGTGACCGTAGTGCGTGCCGCGACCGCCCTTGACGATAATGTCCGTGTGCGGCTCGAACAGGCTCAGTACCTTCTCCGTCGCCGGCACCGTCTCGCCTTGGAACACGCGGCGCTGCGTTTGGTCCACGACACGGCGCAGCAAGTCGCTGGTTTCGCTGACGTTTTGTGTCCATGACACGGCCCACGGCGGCGCCGCGCCCGCCACCGCCGGCAACGCCCCCTCGGCGTAGCCCAGCGTGCGCTGCGCCAATCGCAACAACTTGCGGTAGGTCTTCGCGCGCCGGGCCGCGCCGCGTCGCGACCCGATCTCCAACGTGCGCCGCTTGGCCGCCCGACGGTGATCGTGGAACACCACGACTTGCGGCCCCAAGCGCTTGCGCGCCGTGCCGAGCAACCGTGTCAGTACGCGTATCCCGTCGTACAGCAGGCGGCTGTCGGCGGGTTCCAGGACATGCGTATGGGTCACCGTGCTGTCGATGCGTAACCGCTTTCCGGTTTCGACCCCCGCCGCGCTCGCCGCGCCAAGCAAGTGCCGATTGATGCGCTCCCAGGTCGTCGCGCGCACCGCGCCCAGCGTCGCCTGCAGCGCCGACTTCTTCGGCAGGCGCGCCGTGTCCACGCGCGCGAAGCGCTGCGCCGAACGCGAGTCCCGCAACGCAAACTCCAGTCCCCGGCAGGTCTCCTGGCGCAGATGCTTCAGAACCGCGCAACGCAGAATCGTCTCGCAGGTCAGCCCGTGGCGACCGCGCGACGCCCCCGTATCGGCACCCAGATCGGCGGCGATCTCGTCCAGCAACTCCGGGTGTTCGTCCAACCAGACCGACGCCCGTTCCAACCCGTCCGCGAGCGGATGGTCAATGGCGGGCGGATCGAATAAACTTGTTTGTGCGGTGCGTTTCGCGCGCATGGTACCTCCGGCGTTCTCGGTTTTCCGCGTTTGGCTTCGAATCCAAGACAAGAATAGCCGAAACGCCGGTTTTCCACTACCTCAAAACGCCTGTTTGTCCATTTAAATCAACCCATTAGGACTTTACGGACAAGAACTAGCTAGCGCCATTACTGCCCGCCATCGCTGCGCGCCAAGCTCCGATGGCCACGATAGGCACGTCGGTCGCGCTCTATGGGACTACCCAAAGCGACCCTTGCCGCCCGAGAGACCATGGTTACTCAAACTTCGCCGGCTCCAAGAGGAAGCGATCAAGGAGTTTGTCCGGAGATTCTCACCGGAAAGGGTGCGCGCCGTCATCCTGTCTCCGTCTTGCTGGGAAAAAACAATCGAATGGGACACCCTCCGCGAATTGACCGCAAAATTGCGTACCATCCCCCGCTGCGAGGTCTTGACCGTCGATGCGACCCACAGGAGCGCCATCGGTCACCCGCGCCGAGCCGCCCGGCCCGGCACCGCCGCCCGCGTACCCCCTCAATCGCGCCGCTGCAAACGGGCGAGCTGCGCGGCGCCGCTGCGGCCCGGCAGCAGCCGTTCCCCGTACCGGCTCACCATGGCCGTGGTCTTCCACCGCCCGGCCTGCAGGATGGCGGGCAGCCCGATGCCGGCGGCGATCATGTCCTGGGCGGCGCCGACGCGGGCGCTGTGCCCGGAAAGGGACGCGGCGACATCGGCGGGCAGCCCCGCGCGCCGTGCCATCGCCTTGAAGATGCGCGGCACCTGGCTCGCGTCCAGACTCTCGCCGACGCGGCCCCCCTTGGCGACCGACCGGAACAGAAAGCCGTCATGGATGTCGCCGCGCCCGAGCCATTCGAGCACCGTCGCCACCGTGTCGCGCGCCAGATACAGTGCGTCGCCGGCGCCGTCCGGGTCGGTCTTGCCGCGCCGGACCAGCACGGTCGCGCGGCCGGGCACCGAGACGTCGAGGTCCTCCACAAGCAACGCGACCAGTTCCGAGCGGCGCAGCAGGGCGTCGTAAGCCACGCTGAGCAGGGCGCGGTCGCGGGCGTCGATGAGCCGGTCGCCGGCGGCGGCGAGCATGCGCCGGCGCAGCGGCCAGACGAGGCCGCGGGCCTGGCGCTGGCGGCGCCCGTTGCGGCGGTACATGCGCTGCAGGGCGAGCTTCACCTCCGGGTTCCGGGACAGCCCGCGGCCGCCGAGGGCCCCGTGCGCCGTCGCGATGCTTGCGACGTACCGGCGCACCGTGCCCGGGGCCCGCCCGGCGGAGGCGTGATCGATGTAGGCGGCCACGGTGGCGCCCTCGGCGGGCAGCGCCTCAAGATCGCGCTCGCGGCACCACGTGGCGTAGAGGGCGAGATCCGAGCGCAGCGCCCGAACGGTGTTCCGGCTCAACGCGCCCCCGGCCGCCTCGGCCCAGGCGGCGAGACGCTCCGCGGTTGCGGTGGCGTTCGGACCGGCGATCGCCGGAAGGTATGGCTGCTCGGGCGGCATGCGGGTCCGCGGGTCGTTCCCCGGTGCGGTCGTGGGCGCATGGTCGGCGCCGTCCCGCCCGATTGGAAGGGCGTCACGCTCGGCGCAACGGGCGCGCGTCGGCGGGGCGGACGGCGGCGGCGTCCGCACCCGCCAGGGCGTCCGCACCCGCCAGGGAAGCGCCGCAGGCCGCGTGGGGCGGCGGTTTGCGCGCGGCCCGCGGCGCCCCGCTCGGGCGGGGGCTCACGCGCGCGGCAGGGCCCGGGCGGGCGCGGCGGACTGCAGGTTCCGGCCCACTACCAGGGGCGGCCCGGGAGGCGCGCGGGGGTCAGTCCGCGCGCGGCAGCACGCCCAGCGCGCGGGCGCGCCCGACGGCCTCGGCGCGCCCGTGCACGCCGAGCTTGCGGAAGATGGCGCGAAGGTGGTAGCGCACGCCGTGGGGAGAGAGCCCGATCGCCGCCGCGATCTCCTTGTCCTGGTGGGTGGCGAGGCGGCGCAGCACGGCCATTTCCCGGCCGCCGAAGCGCGGCACCCCGGGCCCGGGAACCCGGGCGGCGGCGAGGAGGCGCTCGGCGCCCGGCGCGAGCGGCCCGTCCGGTTCGGTGTCCAGGAACCGCTCGACCGCCGCCGCCGCCGCCTCGCCCGCGCCGATCAGGGGCCGGGCGTAGTCGGCGCGGCCGTACAGGCGCAGGTACTCGGCCACGTGCGGGCGCGGGTCCCCGCGGGGTGCGCCGTGCTCGAGACGGATCCGCAGCGCCAGCGCGCGCATGCGCGTGCGCACGAGATCCCGGTCCTTCGCCAGCGCGTCGAGCGCCGCCGCGAACCGCCTGGCGGGCCCGCGTTCGCCTTGCGCGCCGAGAAGCCTGAGCCGGGCGCAGGCCACGGCCTCCATTTCGCGCCAGGTCTGGCGCACGAGATCCAGGCATTCGGCGTCCGCCGACGGCAGGCCCGCCGCCTGCCAGGTGCGTTCGGCCTCGCCGGTGCACCCGGCGTCGGCGAGCAGCGACACGCGCAGCGCCGCCAGCAGCCGCTCCAGCGCCGGAAGGGCGGCGTCGCGCGCCTGCTCCCACATCCGGTCCGCGGCCGCGACGGCGGCGTCGGCGCCCCCGGTGTCGAGGAGGTAGGCCAGCGCCACCTCGGTGGCGGCCGCGTACTGGGGCAACTGCGGCGCGCGCCGGTAGATCTCGCGTGCGAAGCGGACCGGGTCGCGGGCGCCCGGCGCGCGGCGGCGTTCCATCGCCAGTTCCAGGGTCAGGATCTCCACGTACGCGGCGAAGCGCGGGTCTTCGAGGAAACGCGCCCGGGCGGCGCGGCGCGCGCTGCGGTAGTGGGCCGCGGCCTCGCGCGGGCGGCCCCGCGCCAAGGCGATCTCGCCGAGATGCATGTCCAGGAACAGCGCGAGGTACGCGGAGCGCCCGGAGCTCATGGCGCGGGCGCGCCGCGCCGCGGCGGCGGCGACGTCGAACCGGGCGTAGAGGTTGCCGTGGATGCACAGCCCCATCGCCATCGTGGCGCGGACCACCGCCGGGGCCGTGGCAAGGTCCGCCATGCGGTGCAGTTGGGCCATGTACGCGCGGGCCTCGTCGGCGGACGGGCGTTCGCAGCCGTTCAGGAAGAGCGCTGCCCGGGTGTAATGGGCGTCGAAGGCGAGGTCGGGGTCCGAGCCCGGCGGCGGGAGGGCCGCGGCGGCGTAGGTCCGGCGCGCGTCGGCCAGCCTCCCGTCCATGACGCGGGCGATGCACCGGGCCATGGCCAGCCGCGGGCTTGACGCGACGGCGCCGGCGCTCAGGTAGCGGTCGGCGGCGACGAGGCGGTGGCCGCCCTCTCGCATCCCGAGCCACAGCCCGCCGGCTTCGAGCAGGATTCGGCCGCCGAGCGCCGCGTCGCCGGCCTCGGCCGCGTGCCGCATCGCCTGCACGGTTTCGCCGCGTCCGGCGATCGCCCGGGCGAGGCGGCGGTGGATCTCGCGGTAACGGCCGGGCGTCTCGCGCCTGCGGTGCGCCGCGCAGCGCTCGCGCAGCAGCGGATGCAGGCGGTGCACGCCCGGGGCGCCGCGTCCGGCCGGTTCGAGAAGCCCGGAGAGGCCCGGCAGGTCCGCCAGGCGGGACCAGGCGCCGGCCCGGTCCGCGACCTCGTCGAGGAGACGCGGATCGATCCAGTCGAAGAGGCCCGCATCGAGGACCAGTTCGCGCTCCTCGTCCGCGAACTCCTCCCAGAACCGCCCGTCGATCCAGGTGCTCACCGCGTCGCGGGCGACGCGCGACTCCGCGGCGCTCCTTCTCCCGGCGGCGTTGCGCCAGATGCGCAGCGCGATCGGCCAGCCGCGGGATTCGGCGGCGACGGCGCGCAGTTCCCCGCGCGAGAGCGAGAGGCCGAAGAACCTCGCGATGTCCCCCCTGGAAAACGCGAGATCCTCCGCCGTCAGGATCTCCGCGTCCCCGTCGAGCAGCGCACCGCAGGCGTCGAGCCCGCGCGGAAAGACGCGGCAGGCGGCGGCGACGTGCAGACACGGCGGGGCGTTGCGCAGCACGTAGCCGACGAGCTCGACGGCGCCGGGGTCGACGACGCGCTCGAGTCCGTCGAGCGCCAGGACACAGGGACCGGTTCTGGAGCCGAGGCCGCGCAGCAAAAGCGCCGTGCGCGGATGCCGGGCGGGCAATCGGGCGTCTCCGGGCGGCGCGGGCGCGTCCAGTCCCGCGCCGCGGAAGGCAAAGGCGAGGTAGGCGTCAAGCGCATCGGCGCCGTCCTCGCCGTCGAGCGCGAGCCAGGCGACCGGGACGCCGCGCGCGACGGCCTCCCGGCAGGCGGCGGCCAGCAGCGTGGTCTTGCCGAAGCCGCCCGGCGCGGCGAGCACGGTGAGGCGCCGGCGCGTCGGGTCGCAGCGGGCCACGAGCGAGGCGCGGCGGCAGTACGCCGCGGGCGGTTCGGGCACGGCGATGCGGTGAGGCAGCAGCCACGCCGACGGCGCCGCGCGCGCCCGCCGGGAGGCCGCCTTCGGGCCGTCGTTCACGGCTGTTGCGAGCGCGCGCGGGGCGCGGGCGCGCCGGCGAATGCGGGTCGGCAGCGCCGGGCGCGGCGCAGGCCGGGCGTGGCGCGCGGGCGGCTCAGAACGGAACCGGCGCCGCCGTCGGGCGGCGTGGGCGCGGTTTCAACCGCGACGGGGAACTCGCGGGGCGTTTGCGTGTCCAAAAAAACATGGGAAAACAGTAATCTACGATGGATTCCAGGCAGCAAGGACCGCACCTTTCCGGCACCGGTCGGCTCCCGATAACTGTATTTATCGGGAAGGAAAATCCAGACGCCGCCGCGCCGGAAAACGGAGTCGAGGGAACCGGCGCCGCTGACGCTTCGGCGGCGCTCGGCGAGCGGCTCTGGAGCTACCTCAGCGCCGCCCGCGGGGCGTTCAGCGGCAACACCGAACGGGCGATCCGGGCGGACGTGGAGATCTTCTCGGACTGGTGCGAACGCCATGGCGTGCCCGCGCTGCCCGCGCAGGCGGCCACGGTCGGCGCGTTCATCGACGCCGCGGCGGGAAAAAGGGCGCCGGCCACGGTGCGCCGGTACGTCTCGAGCATCGCCACGCTCCACAAGGCGGTGGAGCTCGACAACCCGTCGGAAAGCGTCGTGGCGAAACTCGCGCTGCAGCGGATGCACCGCAAGTACGGCCGCCGCCAGGCCCAGGTCCGGGGGCTGACCTGGGTGCTGCGCCAGCGATTGGTGGCGGCCCGCGGGGACCGCCCGATCGACGCGAGGAACCGCGCTCTGGTCGCCGTCGCGTACGACACGCTGCTGCGCCGCTCGGAACTGGTGTCGTTGCAAGTGTCTGATATTCTGATGGAATTGGACGGTTCGGCGAGCGTGCTCGTGCGCCGCGGCAAGACCGACGCCGAAGGCGCGGGCGCGATGCTCTTCCTCGCCCCGGACAGCGTCAGGCTCGTCGAGGAATGGCTCCGGCGCAGCGGCGTCGCCGGGGGGCGGCTGTTCCGGTCGGTTCGCAAGAACGGCTCGTTGGGCACGCAACTGGACGCGAGCCAGATACCCCGGATCTACAAGGCCATGGCGCGCCGGGCGGGCCTTCCCGACGAGGTGGTGGACGGGTTGTCCGGTCACAGCCCCCGCGTCGGCGCGGCCCAGGACATGATTGCGCTCGGCATCGAGATGCCGGCGATCCTTCAGGCCGGGCGCTGGAAGAGCACGGTCATGGTGCAGCGCTACGCGGAGCGGTTGCTGGCGAGCAGAAGCGGCGCCGCGCAGCTAGCCCGGCTACAGGACCGGAAATGATCCGGGAGCGGCAACGGGGGGGCTTCGCCCTGTCGGAAAGGGCCTTTCGGCGCGGCCGAAAAAGGCCGGCGGATGGAGCGGCGCCGTTGGTTTTGCGGCCAAGCGGGGGCGCTTCGGATTCAGCTATCGCGAGCAAAAGCGTCGGAGATTTTTCCGCAACGTCGCGCAGGTTGCCGTGGGCGGGGCCCACGGCCGAGGACGGAAACGCCGCAGTTCCGGAAAAACTCCTTAATTAATTCAATTGCTTATGTGATGAAGCGGTCGCGGCCGCGGCCCCGTTTGATGGGTCGGTGGAACAGAGGAATCGCCCGCCGATTGCATTTTTTGCTTGCGATAAATACAGTTAGCGCGTGCAAAAAACGGCGCTGCGGCACGCCAATAGGCGTGTTCGCGACGGGCAAGGAGCGGTGTCAGGGCCGCGTGCGCGAGGCGCCTTCGGCCAAGGGACAGACGGAGACGGGGCTTGTGGTGGGAACGAAGCGGACAGCCGCGTTATGCAGTGGCGCGGAGGCGTCGGAATGGGCGCCCGCGATGCAGGGGTCGCGGAGCCGACCGGAAGAAGGCAACGGCGTCAGGACCGGGAAGAAACCGCGGGCGGGACAGGAGCCGGAGTCAAACCCGGACGTGACCGGTGCGAGCGCGCCGCGGCGTGCCGGAGCGCGCCTGCCCTCCTTCCTCCGTTTCCTCCCGGCCCTCCCGTCGGTGAGGCAATGCCTGCGCCCGCCCGCGTCTTCCTCCCGGCGTGGTGGCCTGCCGGCCGCCGCGCTGCGCGCCGGTGCGGGCATCGCCCTGCTGCTGGGCGCCGCGTTCGGTCCGGCGACCGTTCACGGCCAGGCCGTCGAATTTCTCGGCAACGATACTCAGGGCACCGACGTCGAACTGAAGATCGGTTCCGAGTGGGATTCGATTTTTAACCGAAGAGACGGACCCGTTCGCAGGAACCAGGCCTTTCGCACGGGGAGCAACCCGGACGGTTACCTGTTGACCAAGCTCGTGCTGTACATGAACGACTTCACGTCGTCGGACCATGTCGCGGGCGGCAGGCCCGAACTTCGAGTGAGGTTGAGAAGCGTCCACAACCGCACCACCACCAGGGACCCGCACAGCAATACGAGCGAGCTATTCGCATTCGCGATTCCGACGCCTTCCTCCGCTCAAGAGGCGCAGGACTTCGTGCCGAGCTCGGCCGCCACCGAGGCGCAAAAGACGCTCCCGCCCAATACCTGGTACGCCATCGACGTGCACCAGGCGCAGGTCAACCCCTCAAGGGAAAACAACGTAAAGCACATCGACCTGGTGGGCACGGCAAGCGACACCTACAGCTCGCTGGAAGGATGGCAGGTCGACGGCGAGCATCTCCGCAAGGATCGCCCGACGAATCGATTTTGGAGCAGGGACCAAAACAGTTTCAGGATGAAGATCTTCGCGACGCGGATTTCGGACGCGACGACTGTCACCCTGACTGCAAGCCCCGGCTCGATCGGCGAGAACGGCGGCCAGTCGACGATCCGGGGCAGCGTCGCGCCCGCGCCCGAGGCGGCGTTCACCGTCGACGTGGCGGCGACGCCCACCGCCGGCACCGCCGCCACGGTATCGGACTACACGCTGAGTTCCAACACCACGCTCTCGTTCGCGGCCGGCGCCACCGCGAGTACCGGCACGGTCACCCTCGCCGCGGTGAACGACGACACCTACACCGGCGACCGAGGCGTGACCCTGTCAGGGACCTCGACCGCGGAGGTGGACATTCTCTCCAGCATGGTCGCAATCGTGGAAGACGAGGCGGCACCCGCTCCGAACCGTGCCGCGGCCGACCCGACGCACAACAGCGCGGTGCTGTCCTGGGTATTCGCGGATCGCCACGGCAGTTCGGTCGTCGAGTACCGGCTCTCGGCGAACGGCGGATCGTTCGGCAACTGGACGGAAATTCCCGCAAGCAGGCCGACCCAGAGCAATGGCAGGCAGTACGAGGTCCCGAACCTCGCCTCGAGTACCGAATACGCGTTCAAGCTGAGATACAAAAGGGGCAACAGTACCGGCCCCGAGGTCGAGGCGGGCGCGACCACGTTCGAGCCGTTCACCGCGCGGTTCACCGACCTGCCGGCGTTCAGGGACAGTCTCTTGTCCTCAACAACGAGTCAGTATTTCACTGTGAAGGGGGCGTTCAGCAGCGAATTGCGCAGCAACAGGGTATTGGCCCCTCGCAACGACCTGTTCGAGGTCGACGGCGCCGTCTTCATTGGCCGCGATGACGGACGCAGCCTGGACAGCTTCTTCATGGAGCTCCGGGCCAGGGCCAACACCACGTCGGTCGAGATCACCCTGAAGGCGCCGGACGGAGCCAAGGTGAAGTGCACGGCGGCCGAAGCCGACACCGCCCCGATACGGAAAATATGCAGTGCCGACCTGCGGCCCCTCAGCGAGGACGTCACGGGCATCGTCAGGGCGCGGAGGGAGGTCCGCCTGGCCCTGGACACCGCGTCGATCTCCGAAGACGGCGGCGTCGCGAACCTGACCGCCAGGCTTCACAAGCCCAGAAGCTGGGGAGAAGCTTCTACGGCGAACGAAACGAGCGACGTGGACGTGTACGTCGACGTTGAAATCACCGACGAGGCGGGCGACATCGAAGCCTCCGGGACGCGGCTCACGATTCGGGCCGGCTCGCGGGATTCGAACGCGATCGCGCTGAGCGCGCTCGACAACGTTGAAGCCACCGGGAACAGGCGCATCGCGATCGCCGCGGAAACGCCCTCCGAAGGGCACGTCACGGTGGATTCGGAGACGAGCAACGTGGAGCTTGAAATCGAGGAAGACGATGTGGGATTGCTGGCGCCGGACGATTTCGAGGCCACTCCGGGGCCCAAGGCGGTGCGATTGAGCTGGGACCCGACCGTGAACCCGTTCCCGCACGCCTACGACTACCGGTACTGGAGCACGGGGAGCCCGCCCGATTGGCAGCAAATTGCCGACAGCAACCTGGACGGAGCGAACCATTCGAGCTTCCTGATTTCGGGGCTCGCCAAGGAGACGGCCTACACCTTCGAAATCCGCGCCACGGTCGGACAGTATCAGAGCGCCGCGAGGTCCGCCGACGTGACGACGCTGTCCGAGTACACCGTCGAATTGGAGGATTCGCCGGCGCATTTCCGGTCCGGTGAGGAATTCGTGGTAACGGCCGTGTTCAGCGCGGAGCTTCTGCGTTTCGAGGGGCTGCATCACGAGCACACGAGCCAGGTCGTCGTTCAGGGCGGAACCTATGAACGCCTCGTGCGGGAGGGCCTGGGCCGGGGGGGCCGCGCCTGGAACCTGACGATTCGGCCGGACTCGGGCGCAACGGAGGTGACCGTCAGCGTCAACGCCGAGGAGCCGCCGCAGTTGCGCTGCGCGTTGGACGAGACCGAGCGTATCTGCAGTGTTGCCTTGCATCCGTTGACGCAGGGCGCGTCCGTCACGGTACCGGTCTACGCCGCGCCGGCGTTCGACGCGGGACTGCCGACGCGCGTCGAGGTGGCCGAGAACACCGCGGCGGACACCGACATCGGGTCGCCGTTCACGGCCACCGACAACGACAACGATATGCTGACCTGGACGCTTGACGGGACGGACAAGGCGAGCTTCGCGGTCGATTCCGGGACCGGCCAGTTGAAGACGAAGGCGGCGCTGGACCACGAGGCGACGAGCAGCTACTCCGTCACCGTCACCGTTTCGGACGGAACCGGCTCCGACACGCACGAGGTTTCGGTCGGCGTGACGGACGTGGACGAGCCGCCGGGGAAGCCGGCGGCGCCGACGCTGCACTCGCGCGCGCGGACGAGCCTGACGGTGGAGTGGAAAGCGCCGTCGAACGAGGGCAAGCCCGATATCGAGAGCTACGACCTGCAGTACCGTGCCGCCGGCAGCGAGGGCGAGTTCACCGCGGGTCCGCAGGGCGTGTCCGGGACGCGCGCGGAGATCACGCCGCTTGCGCCGGCGACAGGATATGAAGTGCGGGTGCGCGCGTCCAGCGATGAAGGCAAGGGCGACTGGTCGGACGCGCTGACGGCGGCGACCGATCCGGTGGTGTCGATCGAGGCCGCGAGCGCGACGGTGACGGAGGGGCCGAACGCGGCGGCGGCGTTCACCCTGAGCCGCACCGGCGCGGCCGCCGGGGCGTTGACGGTGGCCGTGTCGGTGACGCAGCAAGGCGACTACATCGACGGCGCCGCGCCCACGAGCGTGACGTTCGACGCCGACGCCGCGGCCGCGGAGCTGGCGGTGGAGATCCAGGACGATCTGCGGGACGAGGCCGACGGTTCGGTCACGGTGACGCTCGTCGGCGGCGCCGGCTACACGGTGGACCCCGGGGCGAACACGGCGACGGTGACCGTGAACGACGAGGACACGCCGAACGACCCGCCGGTGTTCGACACGGGGCTGCCGGGGAGCGTCGGGGTGGCCGAGAACACCGCGGCGGACACGGACATCGGGTCGCCGTTCACCGCGACGGACCCGGATGCCGGCACCACCCTGGCCTACTCGCTCGCGGGGACGGACAAGGATCATTTCGCCATCGATTCGTCGAGCGCGCAGTTGAAGACGAAAGGCGCGCTCGATTTCGAGGGCAAGACGGGCTATTCCGTTTCGATCGAGGTCACCGACGGACGGGAAAGGGTGGCTCGCGCGCTGACGGTGAACGTGACCGACGTGGACGAGCCGCCGGGGAAACCGGCCGCGCCGGTGCTGGATGCGCGGGACCGAACGAGCCTGACGGTGAGTTGGGTCGATCCCGACAACCTCGGCAAACCCCCGATCGAGAGCTACGACCTGCAATACCGGGCGAGCGGCGCGGCCTACCGCGCAGGGCCGCAGGACCAGTCCCTGAACCGCGCCAGGATCCGCAACCTGAGTCCGGCGACGGTCTACGACATCCAGGTGCGCGCGACCAACGCCGAAGGGGACGGTGGCTGGTCGGACGCGCTGACCGTGCCGACCGATCCGGCGGTGTCCATAGCACCGAGGAGCGGCGGAGAGGCCGTGACCGAGGGCACGGACAGCGCGGCCGTATTCGTCGTGAGCCGGACGGGTGCGACGACGGGAGCGCTGACGGTGAACCTCCTGTCGGTGACCCAGCAAGGCGAGTACATCGACGGCACGCCGCCCACCAGCGTGACGATCGCCGCCAATGCGGCCAGCGCCGAGCTGGGTGTGGCGATCGACGACGACGATAAGGACGAGGCCGACGGGTCGATCACGGTGACCCTGACGGACGGCGCCGGCTACGCGGTGGAGCCCGGAGGGACGGCCGCGACGGTGACCGTGAACGACAATCCCAACGCCGGGCCCGTGATCACGACGACATCGCCCATCGAGCACCGGGAAAACTTGACGGAGGTTGCAACGCTGACCGCCGCCGACGCGGACAGCGACCCGATCCAATGGTCGATTACCGGCGGCGCCGACGCCGCCGCATTCAATCTCACCGGCGATGGCGAATTGACGTTCGTGACGAGTCCGAATTTCGAGGAGCCGGCGGATGCGAACGCCAACAACGATTATGTCGTCGATGTACGGGCGTCGGATGGAACCGACCGCGCGGACCTGACGCTGACGGTCAATGTAACCAATGTGCGCGAGGTGTTGCGTGCGCCGGATTCCTTCACGCTGGACGAAAGGACCCGGATGACGCTGAAGTTCTCGTGGAATCCGCCGCGGGGCTCGTCGGGGTTGCCGGAGGTAACCGAATACAGACTGAGGTATCGGGTGGACGATAGTTCTTCGTCACCGCAAACGAAGATCTTGGCGGCGTCTACGATGAGCGCGACGATCATGGAACTGACGCCGGCGACGACTTACGAAGTCACGATACGGGCGCGCAATTCCGACGCCTTGGGGGTACGGTCGAATCCGCTGATCGTCGGCACGGATCCGGCGGTGTCCATCGCGCCGAGGAGCGGCGGCGAGACGGTGACCGAGGGCACGGACGACAAGGCCGTGTTCGTCGTGAGCCGGACGGGTGAGACGGCGGAAGCGCTGACGGTGACCGTGTCGGTGACCCAGCAGGGCGACTACATCGACGGCACGCCGCCCGCGAGCGTGGCGTTCGAGACGGGCGAGGCCACCGCCGAGTTGCGCGTGGCGATCGACGACGACGATGTCGACGAGGCCGACGGCTCGATCACCGCGA
This sequence comes from Candidatus Rariloculaceae bacterium, assembly GCA_965237785.1. Lineage (GTDB taxonomy): Bacteria > Pseudomonadota > Gammaproteobacteria > Steroidobacterales > Rariloculaceae > UBA6522. The sequence goes on along the minus strand of OZ250159.1, from coordinate 530,640 downwards.
CCGTGCAGGCGGGCACCGCCTACTCGCTGGACGGGTCGACGACCGAGGCGACGGTGACCGTGAACGACGAGGACGAGCTGGCGCTGAACGTGAACGCCATTGCCGGCGACGACACGATCAACATCGCCGAGAGGTCGGCCGGGTTCGCCATTAGCGGCGACACCGGTTCGGAGGGCGGTGTGACCGTGACCGTCGGGATCGGCGGCGCCACGTTGACCGCCACCTCGGCCGATGACGCCGGCACCGCCGCCTGGTCGGTGAGCGTGCCGGCTGATGCCGCCTATATAACCGGCACGAGCGTGGCGGTGAGCGTGTCGGCGGCCAAGACCGGGGTCGCCTCGCCCAGTGACGTGACGCGCACGCTGACGGTGGACCTGGTCGCGCCGCAGGCGCCCACCTACACGGCGCCGGAGTCGCTGCAGGTGGGTGTGCCGATCGCGGCGATGAATCCGAGCGGCGGCGCCGGCATCGCCGCCTACGCCGCCCCGGGGCTGCCCTCGGGGTTGAGCATTCACGCGACCACGGGCGCGATCGACGGCACGCCCGGCACGGCGAACGCCAGCACGGCTTTGGCGAGGGTGACGGCCACGGACACCGCCGGCAACCCGGCCACGGTGGATATCGCGTTCCCGGCGGTGGACAAGGGCGACCAGACGCTCGCCGGGTTCCAGTACAGCACCGCCTCGGTGGAGTACGGCGCCGCCGCGCCCACCGTTACTGAGCCCACTGGCGAGCGGACGACGTTGAGCTACTCGGCCACGCCCGCCACGGTGTGCACGGTGGTCGCCGCCACCGGCGCGCTTGTCCTGGTGGGCGCTGGGCAGTGCGTCGTCACGGTCACGGCGGCGGGTACGGCCGACTACAACGAAGCCACCGACACGTTCACCGTCGCGGTGCAGCCCACCGGCACGCTGGTGCTGAACGTGAACGCCATCGCCACGGACGACACGATCAACATCGCCGAGAAGGCGTCCGGGTTCGCCATTAGCGGCGACACCGGTTCGGAGGGCGGGGTGGACGTGACGGTGACGGTGGGCGGCACGGATCTGACGGCCGCCTCCGCCGATGCGAATCCGGCGACCTGGTCGGTGAGCGTGCCGGGGAACGCGTCGTACATCGCGGGCACGAGCGTGGCCGTGGCGGTGAACGCCTCGAAGACCGGTTATAGCTCGCCGAGTGCGGAGCAGCGCACGCTGACGGTGGACCTGGTGGCACCGACGCCGCCCGCCTACACGGCCCCGGGTTCGCTGACGGTGGGTGTGCCGATCGCGGCGATGAATCCATCCGGCGGCGCCGGCATCGATGAATACGCCGCCCCCGGACTGCCGTCGGGACTGGGCATCGACACCGCCACCGGCGCGATCGGCGGCACGCCGGACACGGCCGACGCCGACACCGCCGAGGTGACGGTGACGGTGAGCGACAGCGCCGGCAACGCCGACACGGTGGACATCGCGTTCCCGGCGGTGGACAAGGGCGACCAGACGCTCGCCGGGTTCCAGTACAGCAGCGCCTCGGTGGAGTACGGCGCCGCCGCGCCCACCGTTACTGAGCCCACCGGCGAGCGGACGACGTTGAGCTACTCGGCCACGCCCGCCATGGTGTGCACGGTGGTCGCCGCCACCGGCGCGCTGACCCTGGTGGGCGCCGGGGACTGCGTCGTCACGGTCACGGCGGCGGGCACCGACGATTACAACGAAGCCAGCGACACGTTCACCGTCACGGTGCAGGCCATCGACCAGTTGGCGCTGAACGTGAACGCCATTGCCGGCGACAACACGATCAACATCGCGGAGAAGGCGTCCGGGTTCGCCATTAGCGGCGACACCGGTTCGGAGGGCGGGGTGGACGTGACGGTGACGGTGGGCGGCACGGATCTGACGACCGCCTCCGCCGATGCGAATCCGGCGACCTGGTCGGTGAGCGTGCCGGGGAACGCGTCGTACATCGCGGGCACGAGCGTGGCCGTGGCGGTGAACGCCTCGAAGACCGGTTATAGCCCGCCGAGTGCGGAGCAGCGCACGCTGACGGTGGACCTGGTGGCGCCGACGCCGCCCGCCTACACGGCCCCGGGTTCGCTGACGGTGGGTGTGCCGATCGCGGCGATGAATCCGAGCGGCGGCGCCGGCATCGATGAATACGCCGCCCCCGGACTGCCGTCGGGACTGGGCATCGACACCGCCACCGGCGCGATCGGCGGCACGCCGGACACGGCCGACGCCGACACCGCCGAGGTGACGGTGACGGTGAGCGACAGCGCCGGCAACGCCGACACGGTGGACATCGCGTTCCCGGCGGTGGGCAAGGGCGATCAGACGCTCGCCGGGTTCCAGTACAGCAGCGCCTCGGTGGAGTACGGCGCCGCCGCGCCCACCGTCACTGAGCCCACCGGCGAGCGGACGACGTTGAGCTACTCGGCCACGCCCGCCATGGTGTGCACGGTGGTCGCCGCCACCGGCGCGCTGACCCTGGTGGGCGCCGGGGACTGCGTCGTCACGGTCACGGCGGCGGGCACCGACGATTACAACGAAGCCAGCGACACGTTCACCGTCACGGTGCAGGCCATCGACCAGTTGGCGCTGAACGTGAACGCCATTGCCGGCGACAACACGATCAACATCGCCGAGAAGGCGTCCGGGTTCGCCATTAGCGGCGACACCGGTTCGGAGGGCGGGGTGGACGGTGACGGTGACGGTGGGCGCCACGGATCTGACGACCGCGTGACGCCGACGGCGAATCCGGCGACCTGGTCGGTGAGCGTGCCGGGGAACGCGTCGTACATCGCGGGCACGAGCGTGGCCGTGGCGGTGAACGCCTCGAAGACCGGTTATACCCCGCCGGGTGCGGAGCGGCGCACGCTGACGGTGGACCTGGTGGCGCCGACGCCGCCGGGCCTACACGGCCCCGAGTTCGCTGACGGTGACGTGAACGCGTGCCGATCGCGGCGATGAATCCGAGCGGCGGCGCCGGCATGGCGCCGCCTACGATGCCACGGGGCTGCCGCCGGGGTTGAGCATTCACGCGACCACGGGCGCGATCGACGGCACGCCCGGACACGGCCGAGGCCGGCGCCGCTTTGGCGTCACGGTGACGGTGAGCGACAGCGCCGGCAACCCGGCCACGGTGGATCATCGCGTTCCCGGCGGTGGACAAGGGCGACCAGGCGCTCGCCGGGTTCCAGTACAGCACCGCCTCGGTGGAGTACGGCGCCGCCGCGCCCACCGTCACGCCCCCCACCGGGGAGCGGGGGGCGCTGAGCTACTCGGCGAGCCCGGACACCGTATGCACGGTCGTCGCCGCCACCGGCGCGCTTGTCCCTGGTGGGCGCCGGGGACTGCGTCGTCACGGTCACGGCGGCGGGCACCGACGATTACAACGAAGCCAGCGACACGTTCACCGTCACGGTGCAGGCCACCGACACGCTGGTGCTGAACGTGAACGCCATCGCCACGGACGACACGATCAACATCGCCGAGAAGGCGTCCGGGTTCGCCATTAGCGGCGACACCGGTTCGGAGGGCGGGGTGGACGTGACGGTGACGGTGGGCGGCACGGATCTGACGGCCGCCTCCGCCGATGCGAATCCGGCGACCTGGTCGGTGAGCGTGCCGGGGAACGCGTCGTACATCGCGGGCACGAGCGTGGCCGTGGCGGTGAACGCCTCGAAGACCGGTTATACCCCGCCGAGTGCGGAGCGGCGCGCGCTGACGGTGGACCTGGTGGCGCCGACGCCGCCCGCCTACACGGCCCCGGGTTCGCTGACGGTGGGTGTGCCGATCGCGGCGATGAATCCGAGCGGCGGCGTCGGCATCGCGGCCTACGACGCCCCGGGGCTGCCGCCGGGGCTGGAGCATCGACACCGCCACCGGCGCGATCGACGGCACGCCGGACACGGCCGACGCCGACACCGCCGAGGTGACGGTGACGGTGAGCGACAGCGCCGGCAACCCGGCCACGGTGGTCATCGCGTTCCCGGCGGTGGACAAGGGCGACCAGACGCTCGAGCGGGTTCCAGTACAGCGCCGCCTCGGTGAGGTACGGTGCGCCGCGCCCGCCGTCACGCCCCCCACCGGGGAGCGGGGGGCGCTGAGCTACTCGGCGAGCCCGGACACCGTATGCACGGTCGTCGCGGCCACCGGCGCGCTCACCCTGGTGGGCGCCGGGGACTGCGTCGTCACGGTCACGGCGGCGGGCACCGACGATTACAACGAAGCCAGCGACACGTTCACCGTCGCGGTGCAGCCCGCCGCCACGCTGGTGCTGAACGTCTCGGCCATTGCCGGTGACGGCACCGTCAACATCGCCGAGAAGGCGTCCGGGTTCGCCATTAGCGGCGACACCGGTTCGGAGGGCGGGGTGGACGTGACGGTGACGGTGGGGGGGACGAACCTGACGGCGACCTCCTCCACCGCGAATCCGGCGACCTGGTCGGTGAGCGTGCCGGCGGATGCCGCCTACATCGCGGGCACGAGCGTGGCGGTGGCGGTGACCGCCTCCAAGACCGGTTTTACATCCCCGCTCCGCGGAGCGGCGCGCGCTGACGGTGGACCTGGTGGCGCCGACGCCGCCGGGCTACACGGCCCCGAGTTCGCTGACGGTGGGCGTGCCGATCGCGGCGATGAATCCGAGCGGCGGCGTGGACGTGGCGGCCCACGATGCCACGGGGCTGCCGCCGGGGCTGGGCATCGACACGGCCAGCGGCGCGATCGACGGCACGCCCGGCACGGCGAACGCCAGCACGGCTTTGGCGAGGGTGACGGTCACCGACACCGCGGGCAACCCGGCCACGGTGGACATCGCGTTCCCGGCGGTGGACAAGGGCGACCAGGCGCTCGCCGGGTTCCAGTACGGCGCCGCCTCGGTGAGGTACGGTGACGCCGCGCCCGCCGTCACGCCCCCCACCGGGGAGCGGGGGGCGCTGAGCTACTCGGCGAGCCCGGACACCGTATGCACGGTCGTCGCCGCCACCGGCGCGCTCACCCTGGTGGGCGCCGGGCAGTGCGTCATCACGGTCACGGCGGCGGGCACCGACGATTACAACGAAGCCAGCGACACGTTCACCGTCACGGTGCAGCCCGCCGCCACGCTGGTGCTGAACGTCTCGGCCATTGCCGGTGACGGCACCGTCAACATCGCCGAGAAGGCGTCCGGGTTCGCCATTAGCGGCGACACCGGTTCGGAGGGCGGGGTGGACGTGACGGTGACGGTGGGCGGCACGGATCTGACGGCCGCCTCCGCCGATGCGAATCCGGCGACCTGGTCGGTGAGCGTGCCGGCGGATGCCGCCTACATCGCGGGCACGAACGTGGCCGTGGCGGTGAACGCCTCCAAGACCGGTTTTACATCCCCCTCCGCGGAGCGGCGCGCGCTGACGGTAGACCTGGTGCCGCCGACGCCGCCGGGCTACACGGCCCCGGGTTCGCTGACGGTGGGCGTGCCGATCGCGGCGATGAATCCATCGGCGGCGCCGGCATCGCCGCCTACGCCGCCCCGGGGCTGCCCTCGGGGTTGAGCATTCACGCGACCACGGGCGCGATCGGCGGCACGCCCGGCACGGCGAACGCCAGCACGGCTTTGGCGACGGTGACGGCCACGGACACCGCCGGCAACCCGGCCACGGTGGATATCGCGTTCCCGGCGGTGGACAAGGGCGACCAGGCGCTCGCCGGGTTCCAGTACAGCGCCGCCTCGGTGAGGTACGGAGCGACCGCCCCCGCCGTCACGCCCCCCACCGGGGAGCGGGGGGCGCTGAGCTACTCGGCGAGCCCGGACACCGTATGCACGGTCGTCGCCGCCACCGGCGCGCTTGTCCTGGTGGGCGCCGGGGACTGCGTCGTCACGGTCACGGCGGCGGGCACCGACGATTACAACGAAGCCAGCGACACGTTCACCGTCACGGTGCAGCCCGCCGCCACGCTGGTGCTGAACGTCTCGGCCATTGCCGGTGACGGCACCGTCAACATCGCCGAGAAGGCGTCCGGGTTCGCCATTAGCGGCGACACCGGTTCGGAGGGCGGGGTGGACGTGACGGTGACGGTGGGCGGCACGGATCTGACGGCCGCCTCCGCCGATGCGAATCCGGCGACCTGGTCGGTGAGCGTGCCGGCGGATGCCGCCTACATCGCGGGCACGAACGTGGCCGTGGCGGTGAACGCCTCCAAGACCGGTTTTACATCCCCCTCCGCGGAGCGGCGCGCGCTGACGGTAGACCTGGTGCCGCCGACGCCGCCGGGCTACACGGCCCCGGGTTCGCTGACGGTGGGCGTGCCGATCGCGGCGATGAATCCATCCGGCGGCGCCGGCATCGCCGCCTACGCCGCCCCGGGGCTGCCCTCGGGGTTGAGCATTCACGCGACCACGGGCGCGATCGGCGGCACGCCCGGCACGGCGAACGCCAGCACGGCTGACGGCCACGGACACCGCCGGGGGCTGGCGACGGTGACGGCCACGGACACCGCCGGCAACCCGGCCACGGTGGATATCGCGTTCCCGGCGGTGGACAAGGGCGACCAGGCGCTCGCCGGGTTCCAGTACAGCGCCGCCTCGGTGAGGTACGGAGCGACCGCCCCCGCCGTCACGCCCCCCACCGGGGAGCGGGGGGCGCTGAGCTACTCGGCGAGCCCGGACACCGTATGCACGGTCGTCGCCGCCACCGGCGCGCTTGTCCTGGTGGGCGCCGGGGACTGCGTCGTCACGGTCACGGCGGCGGGCACCGACGATTACAACGAAGCCAGCGACACGTTCACCGTCACGGTGCAGCCCGCCGCCACGCTGGTGCTGAACGTCTCGGCCATTGCCGGTGACGGCACCGTCAACATCGCCGAGAAGGCGTCCGGGTTCGCCATTAGCGGCGACACCGGTTCGGAGGGCGGGGTGGACGTGACGGTGACGGTGGGCGGCACGGATCTGACGGCCGCCTCCGCCGATGCGAATCCGGCGACCTGGTCGGTGAGCGTGCCGGCGGATGCCGCCTACATCGCGGGCACGAACGTGGCCGTGGCGGTGAACGCCTCCAAGACCGGTTTTACATCCCCCTCCGCGGAGCGGCGCGCGCTGACGGTAGACCTGGTGCCGCCGACGCCGCCGGGCTACACGGCCCCGGGTTCGCTGACGGTGGGCGTGCCGATCGCGGCGATGAATCCGAGCGGCGGCGCCGACATCGCCGCCTACGCCGCCCCGAGGCTGCCCTCCGGGTTGAGCATTCACGCGACCACGGGCGCGATCGGCGGCACGCCGGACACGGCCGAGGCCGGCGCCGCCAACGTCACGGTGACGGTGAGCGACAGCGCCGGCAACGCCGACACGGTGGTCATCGCGTTCCCGGCGGTGGACAAGGGCGACCAGGCGCTCGCCGGGTTCCAGTACAGCGCCGCCTCGGTGAGGTACGGAGCGACCGCCCCCGCCGTCACGCCCCCCACCGGGGAGCGGGGGGCGCTGAGCTACTCGGCGAGCCCGGACACCGTATGCACGGTCGTCGCCGCCACCGGCGCGCTTGTCCTGGTGGGCGCCGGGGACTGCGTCGTCACGGTCACGGCGGCGGGCACCGACGATTACAACGAAGCCAGCGACACGTTCACCGTCACGGTGCAGGCCATCGACCAGTTGGCGCTGAACGTGAACGCCATTGCCGGCGACAACACGATCAACATCGCCGAGAGGTTGGCCGGGTTCGCCATCACCGGCGACACCGGAACCGAGACCGGCGTGACGGTGATCGTCGGGATCGGCGCCACCACCCTCGATGGCGTGACGTCCGACGGCGCCGGCGTCTGGTCGGTGAGCGTGCCGGGGAACGCGTCGTACATCGCGGGCACGGGCGTGGCGGTGGCGGTGAACGCCTCGAAGACCGGTTATACCCCGCCGGGTGCGGAGCGGCGCACGCTGACGGTGGACCTGGTGGCGCCGACGCCACCCGCCTACACGGCCCCGGGTTCGCTGACGGTGAGCGTGCCGATCGCGGCGATGAACGACCGGTTTTACCTCCCCCTCCGCGGAGCGGCGCGCGCTGACGGTCCGAGCGGCGGCGTGGACGTGGCGGCCCACGATGCCACGGGGCTGCCGCCGGGGCTGGGCATCGACACCGCCAGCGGCGCGATCGACGGCACGCCCGGCACGGCGAACGCCAGCACGGCTTTGGCGAGGGTGACGGTCACCGACACCGCGGGCAACCCGGCCACGGTGGACATCGCGTTCCCGGCGGTGGACAAGGGCGACCAGGCGCTCGCCGGGTTCCAGTACGGCGCCGCCTCGGTGAGGTACGGTGACGCCGCGCCCGCCGTCACGCCCCCCACCGGGGAGCGGGGGGCGCTGAGCTACTCGGCGAGCCCGGACACCGTATGCACGGTCGTCGCCGCCACCGGCGCGCTCACCCTGGTGGGCGCCGGGCAGTGCGTCATCACGGTCACGGCGGCGGGCACCGACGATTACAACGAAGCCAGCGACACGTTCACCGTCACGGTGCAGCCCGCCGCCACGCTGGTGCTGAACGTCTCGGCCATTGCCGGTGACGGCACCGTCAACATCGCCGAGAAGGCGTCCGGGTTCGCCATTAGCGGCGACACCGGTTCGGAGGGCGGGGTGGACGTGACCGTGACAGTGGGCGGCACGGATCTGACGGCCGCCTCCGCCGATGCGAATCCGGCGACCTGGTCGGTGAGCGTGCCGGGGAATGCGTCGTACATCGCGGGCACAGGCGTGGCGGTAGCGGTGAACGCCTCGAAGACCGGTTATACCCCGCCGAGTGCGGAGCAGCGCGCGCTGACGGTGGACCTGGTGGCGCCGACGCCGCCGGGCTACACGGCGCCGAATTCGCTGACGGTGGGCGTGCCGATCGCGGCGATGAATCCGAGCGGCGGCGTGGACGTGGCGGCCCACGATGCCACGGGGCTGCCGCCGGGGCTTGGCATCGACACCGCCACCGGCGCGATCGACGGCACGCCCGGCACGGCGAACGCCAGCACGGCTTTGGCGAGGGTGACGGTCACCGACACCGCGGGCAACCCGGCCACGGTGGACATCGCGTTCCCGGCGGTGGCCAAGGGCGACCAGGCGCTCGCCGGGTTCCGGTACGGCGCGGCCTCGGTGAGGTACGGTGACGCCGCGCCCGCCGTCACGCCCCCCACCGGGGAGCGGGGGGCGTTGAGCTACTCGGCCGCGCCCGCGACGGTGTGCACGGTGGATCCGGGCAGCGGCGCGCTCGCCCTGGTGGACGCCGGGGAATGCGTCGTCACCGTGACGGCGGCGTCCACGGCCGACTACAACGAGGCCAGCGCCGCGTTCACGGTGACGGTGCAGCCCACCGCCACGCTGGTGCTGAACGTCCCGGCCATCGCCGGCGACGACACGATCAACATCGCCGAGCGGACGGCCGGGTTCGCCATTACCGGCGACACCGGAACCGAGACCGGCGTGACCGTGACCGTCGGGATCGGCGCCATCGCCTTGACCGCCACCTCGGCCGATGACGCCGGCACCGCCGCCTGGTCGGTGGGCGTGCCGGCGGATGCCGCCTATATAACCGGCACGAGCGTGGCGGTGAGCGTGTCGGCGGCCAAGACCGGTTTTGCATCCCCCTCCGCGGAGCAGCGCACGCTGACGGTGGACCTGGTGGCACCGACGCCGCCCGCCTACACGGCCCCGGGTTCGCTGACGGTGGGTGTGCCGATCGCGCCGATGAATCCGACCGGCGGGGCCGGCATCGAGGAATACAGCGCCCCGGGGCTTCCGCCGGGGCTGAGCATCGACCCGGGCACGGGCGCGATCGGCGGCACGCCGGACACGGCCGAGGCCGGCGCCGCCGACGCCACGGTGACGGTCACCGACACCGCGGGCAACCCGGCCACGGTGGACATCGCGTTCCCGGCGGTGGAGAAGGGCGACCAGGCGCTCGCCGGGTTCCAGTACGGCGCCGCCTCGGTGAGGTACGGTGACGCCGCGCCCGCCGTCACGCCCCCCACCGGGGAGCGGGGGGCGCTGAGCTACTCGGCGAGCCCGGACACCGTATGCACGGTCGTCGCCGCCACCGGCGCGCTTACCCTGGTGGGCGCCGGGCAGTGCGTCGTCACGGTCACGGCGGCGGGCACGGCCGACTACAACGAAGCCAGCGCCGCGTTCACCGTCACGGTGCAGCCCTCCGGCACGCTGGTGCTGAACGTGAACGCCATCGCCACGGACGACACGATCAACATCGCCGAGAAGGCGTCCGGGTTCGCCATTGCCGGCGACACCGGAACCGAGACCGGTGTGACCGTGACCGTCGGGATCGGCGCCATCGCCTTGACCGCCACCTCGGCCGATGACGCCGGCACCGCCGCCTGGTCGGTGGGCGTGCCGGCGGATGCCGCCTACATCACGGGCACGAGCGTGGCCGTGAGCGTGTCGGCGGCCAAGACCGGGTTCAGCTCGCCCGATGACGTGGCGCGCACGCTAACGGTGGACCTGGTGGCGCCGCAGGCGCCGGGCTACACGGCGCCGGAGTCGCTGACGGTGGGTGTGCCGATGGAGGCGATGAATCCGTCCGGGGGCAGCGGCATCGACGCGTACAGCGCCGAAGGGCTGCCGTCGGGGCTGAGCATCGACCCGGGCACGGGCGCGATCGGCGGCACGCCGGACACCGCCGAGGCCGGCACCGCCGACGCCACGGTGACGGTCACGGACACCGCCGGCAACACCGACACGGTGACCGTCGCGCTCCCGCCGGTGGCCAGGAGGGATCAGACGCTCGTCGGGTTCGGCTACGGCACGGCCTCGGTGACGTTCGGTTCCATCGCCCCCACCGTCACGGCCCCCACCGGGGCGCAGACCGGCCTGAGCTACTCGGCCGCGCCCGCCGGCGTGTGCACGGTCGACACCGCCACCGGCGAGTTGACGATCGTCGGCGTGGGCGCTTGCGCGGTCACCGCCACGGCGGCGGGCACCGGCGAGTACAACGAAGCCACCGCGACCTACACGGTGACGGTGCGGGAGAATAACGCCCCGGTGTTCCCGGCGGAGCTGCCGGTGACGCTGGAGGTGGCGGAAAACACCGCCGTGGACACGGCCATCGGCCCACTGCTGGCGGCCACCGACGAAGACGGCCACGCGCTTGCCTACACGGTGCAGGGCGTCGACGCGGACAGCTTCGCAGTCGATCCCGAGAGCGGACAGCTCCGCACCCGGGCGGCACTGGACCACGAGACCAGGACCCGCTACTCGGTGACGGTGACGGCCGACGACGGTCACGGCGAGACGGCCGGTTTCGCGGCCGTGGTGACGGTGACGGACGTGGACGAGCAGCCCGGCACGGCCGAGGCGCCGACGGTGCTGGCGGCCCCGGGCTCGACCACGAGCGTGAGCTTGCGTTGGAACGTGCCGGAGAGGAACGGCGGTCCGGCCATCACCGGCTACGAGGTGCAGTACCGCGCCGGCACGACGGGCGCCTGGAGCAATCACCGGCACATCGGCACGGACACGCGCGCGACCATCGCGCGTCTGGCGGCGGCGACGCAACACCAGGCGCGGGTGCGCGCGCTGAACGGCGAGGCGCCGGGCGAATGGTCCGAACCGGGCTCCGGCAACACCGGCCAACCGGACAACAGCGCCCCGGCCTTCGACGCCGCGCTGCCGACAACGCTGACGGTGGATGAGAACACCGACGCCGGCGCCGAGCTGGGCGCTCCCTTCACCGCCACCGACAGCGACGGCGACACGCTGACCTACCTGCTCGAGGGCGCCGACAGGCACGCCTTCGCGATCGACTCGTTGGGGCAGCTCCGTACCCGGGCGGCACTCGACCATGAGTCGAAGCGGCGCTATTCGCTGACGGTGCGGGCCGACGACGGCAACGGCGGACGCGACGGTATCGCGTTGACGGTGAGCGTCGCGGACATCGACGAGCAGGCCGGCACGCCGGTGGCGCCGGCGGTGCTCGCGGCCCGGGGCTCGACCACGAGCCTGGGGGTGAACTGGAGCGCGCCGGATATCAACGGCGGCCCGGCCATCGCCGGCTACGAAGTGCAGTACCGCGCGGTCGCGGATACCGGCACGGAAACAGCCACGGAAACAAATACAGACACAGCCACGGAAACGGCCACCGGCGAGGAAGGTCCCTGGCTGACGCATCGGCACCGGGGCGCGGGCACGCGCACGGCGATCGCGTATCTTGAGCCGTCCACCGCGTACCAGGCGCGGGTGCGTGCACTGAACCGCGAGATCCCGGGCGAGTGGTCGGAGCCTGGCGCCGGCAGCACCGGCGAACCGGTCAACAGTCCGCCCGTGTTCGACGACGGCCTGCCGGTTGAGGTGACCGTGGACGAGCACACCGCCGCGGACATCGACATCGGGGCGCCCTTCGCCGCCACCGACACCGACGGCGATGCGTTGACGTACCGGCTCGACGGCGCCGACCGGCGCGTCTTCGCCATCGATCCGGAAAGCGGGCAGCTCAGGACGAGGGCGGCACTCGACCATGAGGCGAAGCCCCGCTATTTCCTGACGGTGCGGGCCGACGACGGCAAGGGCGGCGCCGATGCCATCCGGGTGAGGGTCGGCGTCGCCGACCTGGACGAGCAGGCCCCGCCGCTGTCGGCGCCGGGCGTGCTGGCGACGGCGGACTCGACCACTGGCCTCGACCTGCACTGGACCGCGCCGCGCCGCAACGGCGGCCCGTCCGTCACGGGTTACGCGGTGCAGTACCGCGAGGGCACGGAGGGCGAGTGGATCGAGCACGAGCACGAGGGCGCGGAAACGCGCGCGAGCATCGCGGATCTCGTGGCGGCCACCGAGTATCAGGCCCGGGTGCGGGCGCTGAACGGCGAAATTCCGGGCGAGTGGTCGGCGCCGGGCGCCGGGCGCACCGGCCGGGCGGTCAACAGCGTGCCGGTCTTCGACGCCGGCCTGCCCGCCACCTTGACGGTGGACGAGAACACCGGCGCGGACACCGACATCGGCGCGCCCTTCGCCGCCGCCGATACGGACGGCGACACGCTGACCTGGCTGCTCGACGGCCCGGACAGGCCCGCGTTCGCGATCGACGCCGACAGCGGCCAGCTCAGGACCCGAGCGGCGCTCGACCACGAGGCCGGGGGCTCCCGGTCGCTGAGCGTTCGGGTCAGCGACGGCGCGGGCGGCGCCGCCGCGCTCGCGGTGACGGTCAACGTCGCCGACGTGGAAGAACAGCCCGCGCAACCCTCGCCGCCGCTGGTGCTGGCGACGGCCGGGACCACCATGAGCCTGGACGTGCGCTGGCGCGCGCCGGATGCCGGCGGCGGCCCGCCCGTCACCGGTTACGAGGTGCAGTACCGCGAGGGCACGGAGGGCGAGTGGATCGACCACGGGCACGAGGGTGCGGAGACGCGCACGGCGATCGAGGAGCTTGCGGTGTCCGCGGACTACCAGGCGCGCGTGCGGGCGCTCAACGGCGAGGCGCCGGGCGAGTGGTCGGAGCCGGGCGCCGGGAGCACCGGCAGGGAGGACAACAACCCGCCGGAGTTCGCAGACGAGAGGGCGACGCGCAGCGTCCCCGAGGACAGTGGCAGGCGCGAACCGGTCGGCGCCCCGCTCACGGCGGTGGACATGGACCGGGACAGCCTGACTTACACGCTGGACGGCGACGACGCGGCGTCCTTCGACATCGACCCGCAGACCGGCCAGATCCTGACCCGCGCGGTGCTCGACTACGAGACGAAGCCGTCGCACGCGGTGACGGTGACGGCCAGCGACGGCCAGGGCGGCGCCGACACGGTCGAGGTCGCCATCGAGCTGATCGACACGCAGGAGCAACAGGCGGCGCTCGGACCCGAGGCGCCCACCGGCGTGACAATGAGCCGGTCGTTGAGCCTGGACGCCAACAACACCGTGCAGACCGAGATCGCGCTGCGGTGGAATGCGCCGGAACCGGAGGATCCGGAGGACGCTTCGGATGAGCTCTCGGACGGGACTTCGGACGGGACTTCGGATGAGCCCTCGGACGAGGCCATGGAAGAGGCCATGGAGGACACTTCCTGGTTCGAGTTCCGGCTCGGGCGGTATCCGGAGTCGTACAACGGGCTTGCGCCGGCGCCGTTCCAGTGCGCCGGCAACCGGCCGTTCGAGCCGGACGGCTGGTGGCGGATCCCGGACAGCGGACCGGACGGCGCCAACGCGCGTTCCTACCGCTTCGACGCCCAGGCGCTCGGCTGCTACGTGCTGCCCGATACGTTCGAGCTGCGGGCCCAGGTGCGCGCGGTGACCTCCGGTGAGGAGGGGATGACGCCGAGGGTGTCGGCGCCGTCGACCGAGGCGCGGATGAGGGACGAGGCGCCGCGGGTGGTCGGACTCTGGCTGGACGCGGTAGATGTGGATACGTTCGAGGCGGACGACGATCTCGTGTTCGTCATGGCCTTCACCGAACCGGTGAGGGTCGCGGCCGCGGACGGCTCGCCTACGCTCGGGATCGGGTTCGGCGAGGAGACGCGCCAGGCCGCGTTCGCCGCCGCGTCGAAACCGCCGGCATTCCGGAACTACGGTTCGGGTCACATCGGCAGCCGGCTGGAGTTCCGCTACCGGGTCCAGGAGGGCGACGACCTCTCGGGCGGCATCTTCGTGCCGGCGGACGCGATCTCAATCTCCGGCGGCGCCACGATCGTGGATGCGACGGGTCCGGGCGGTCACGCGGCGAACCTGCGAAACCCGCTGACGACGATCTCCGAGGGCTCGACGGTCCTGGCGAGATCTCCGGAAGAAGCGCTGACGGCCGGCTTCGAACCGGACTCCGTGCCGGAAGCGCATGACGGGGAGACGGCGTTCAGCGTACAGGTCGGTTTCGGTGAACCGGGTTCGACGGACGGCACGGCCGGCGACGACGGGACCGCGCAGACGGATGGCGCCGGACAGACGGACGGCCCGGCTCAGGACGATCCGCCGGCGACGGAGACGCCTCCCGATCTCGACGGGTTGACGCTGAGCGCGTCGTCGTTCCTGGTCACGGGCGGGCGGATAACGGACGTCTCGCGGCTCGAAGCGGGCGACAACCAATACTGGGTGGTCGGCATCGAGCCCGATTCGAAGGCCGATGTCTCCATCAGCCTCGGCCCGACCTTCGACTGCGCCGGGGAGGGCGCGGTGTGCACCGGGGACGGGCGCAGGCTGGCGAACAACATTCACGCGGTCGTCAAGGGCCCGCCGGGGCTCGGCGTGGCCGACGCCCGGGTGGCGGAGGGACCGGACGCGACCATGGACTTCGCGGTGACCCTGGGCCGCGCGCTGACCGAGGCGGTGAGCGTCGACTTCGCGACCGCCGAAGGCACGGCGACGCCAGGGGAGGACTACACCGAAACCTCCGGGACGCTGACCTTCGAGGCCGGGGAAATCTCGAAGACGGTGGCGGTGGAGGTGCTCGACGATGCCCACGACGACGACGGGGAGACCTTCACGCTGACGCTCAGCAACCCATCGGGCGGCAACGCGTACCTGGTGCAGGCTACGGCCACAGGCACCATCCAGAACTCCGATCCCATGCCGAAGGCCTGGATCGCGCGGTTCGGACGAACCGTGTCGGATCATGTGGTCGAGGCGATCCAGGCGCGATTGCGCGACGCCGACGCGCCCCGGGAGACGCATTTCACGCTGGGCGGGCTGCGTGTGGACGGCTTTTTCGCCCGCGACGACGCCACGCAGCGGCCCGCGGGCGGCAACCCGGCGGTCGGCGGCGGGGTGCCCGGAACCGCCGCATACCCAGGCAGCGGTCTTGCGGGCGGCGTTGAGCCTCGGACCGCGGCGCACGCCGGCACGGGCTCAGGCCGCGGGCTGCCGAGCCTGAGAGACATTCTCATGGGCAGCTCCTTCTTCTATTCGAGCGCGGACGGTGAGCAGGAGAACGGTGAGCAGAATCCCGATGCGCCGGACGCGGGCGGGTTCAGGGACTGGTCCGCGTGGGGCCGCACGGCCGCGACGCGCTTCCGGGGCGAGGACGGGCCGCTGTCGCTCGACGGCGAGGTCTCGACGGCGATGCTTGGCGCGGATGCCCGCTGGAACCGATGGCTCGGGGGCGTCGTGCTCGCGCACAGCGAGGGCGAAGGCGGCTTCACGCACGCCACGGCCAGCGGCGGTTCCGTGACCAGCACGCTCACGAGCCTGCACCCATACGCGCAGTACCGGTTCAACGAGCGCACCAGCGTGTGGGGCACGATCGGCTATGGCGTGGGCGACCTTTCGCTGACGCCCGAGGGGGCGGCCGCGAGCGTGGATACGGACCTGAGCACGACCATGGCGGCGTTTGGAGGGCGCGGTGTGCTGTCGGTGCGAACCGGCGCGTCGGGCTCGTTCGAGCTGGCGGTGCGTTCCGACGCCATGCTGACCGAGACGGTATCGGGCGCGTCGGAGAACCTGCTCGGCGCCACGGGCGCCACGAGCCGCGTGCGGCTCACCCTGGAAGGCAAGGGCTCGCTCCCGCTCGGCGGCGGGGTGCTGACGCCTACGCTCGAGGCGGGGCTTCGCTACGACGGCGGGGACGCCGAGACGGGCGCCGGGCTTGAGGTCGGCGGAGGACTGGCGTACTCGGCCGGGCGGGTGTCGGTGGAGGTCAACGCGCGCGGGTTGCTGGCGCACGAGGACGCCGCGTACGAGGAATGGGGGTTGAGCGGTTCGGTGAAGTGGCAGCCCGGCGAGGACGGGCGCGGCTGGGCGATGGACGCGGGATCGAGCTGGGGCGCCACGGCGAGCGGCGTGAATGCGCTCTGGAGCCGCCGGGACGCCTCGGGAATGGCCAGGGGCGCGGGAATGGATGCCGCTCAACGGTTCCACGTCGAGCTCGGCTACGGCCTCGGGGGACGCGGGGGCCGCGCGCTCTGGGTGCCGTTCGTCGGCACGGAAGCCTCCGCCGGGCAACGGGCCTTGCGGATGGGCGTGAAGCTCACGTCGGGTCCGAACCTCGAGGCGGGGCTCGAGATCGGCCGGCGAACGGGCACGCGCGGCGTGGCCGACAACGCAATCCAACTGCAGGGCTCGGTGCGCTGGTGAATACCGGGCCGATTCTCAAGTTGATGGCCGGCGAGCGGGACGGCGGGCGCAGACTGTCAGGAATTACGTGTGTGAGGGCCCCGCGGCTGCTTCGCCCTTCGGGCGCCTTCTTCAGGCTCGCGTTCGGCGCGTTACTGGTCATCCCCGCGTCCGCCCAGGCCGCCGAACTGGTCAGCAACATCGGGCAGGATAACTCAAGCACTATAGTACTGGCGATCAACGAAATGGCCATGGGCTTTGAGACCGGACCAACACCGGGTGGGTACACCCTGGGGTCGATCGAAGTCGAGTTTTTTTCTGCCAGTGACGATGCGCTTCAATCCCTGACGGCGACACTTTGGACCGCGGATGAGAACGACAGCGATATCCCGGGCAGCAGTATCGCCACGTTGAACAATCCGGCGAGTCTGTCGGAGGAGGGC
Organism: Candidatus Rariloculaceae bacterium; assembly: GCA_965237785.1. Taxonomy (GTDB): domain Bacteria; phylum Pseudomonadota; class Gammaproteobacteria; order Steroidobacterales; family Rariloculaceae; genus UBA6522. The sequence continues at coordinate 513,244 of OZ250159.1, read as the reverse complement.
GTGGGGACATTCAGCGCGCTGCCGAATACGACGCTGTCGGCAAGCACGGACTACTTCGTGCATTTGAGCTACAGCGGGAACATTCAAATACTCGTGCAGCGCACGCAGTCGGATGCGGAGGATGATACATCCGCCGAGGGCTGGAGTATTCACGACGACCGGCTGTGGCGTGCGAGGGGGTCGAATAACGCTTGGGTTACGAACGGTCACCTGCTGAAAATCCGCGTCAACGACGACACCGCCCCGCCGCCGGCGCAGACGCAGACGGAGGTTCCGGCGGACTGGAGCTTGATTCCTTCGGGACTGAGCGCGGGCGACGATTTTCGCCTGCTGATCGTCACGTCTACTCAACAAACCGCTGAGAATACCGATATCGTCCACTACAACACGGTGGTCCAGGGCGACGTGTCCGGCAACGGTCACACGGACATTCAAGGTTATTCCGCAAAATTCAATATGCTGGGTTGTACCGAGACGACCAGCGCCAGCGCGAATACAAACACGGCAAGCACCGATACGGCGGCCCCCATTTACTGGCTCAACGGGGCGAAGGTCGCGGACGACTACGCGGATTTGTATGACGGGAGTTGGGATTCCAACGCGCCCAAGTATCCCGCCGGGACGGATGCCCCGACAATCGGCCTTGCTTCAGTGGCATTTACGGGTTGTGGTGACACAGGAGTGGTCAGAGCACTTGGGTACCTCGGTTCAACAGATGCGGATGTTAACGTGGGTTATCCTGGCAACGCAGGATTCGAATTTAGTAATGTTAGTTTTCCTCGTACAGACAGTTACCGTTTTTACGGCCTGTCTGAAATTTTTCGGGTAGCGGGCGCCTCGGCCTCCACCGACGCCACGCTGAGCGCGCTGTCGCTCGGCACGGGCGTGACGCTCGACCCGGCGTTCGCGAGCGCCACGACGGAGTACCGCGCCTGGGTGGCGAACCCGGTGGACTCGGTGACGGTGACGGCGACGAAGAACGACGAGGCCGCCACGGTGGCGATCGCGGGCGACGACGACGCCGCCACGCGCGGCACCGCCGCCCTGTCGCTCGACACGGGCCGCAACACGGTCAAGGTGACGGTGACGGCGGAGGACGGCAACACGACCGAGGCCTACACGGTGACGCTGGTGCGCGAGGCCGCGGCGCCGAGCGCGCATCCCGCGGCGCTGCTCACCGCCAGCATGACGGTGGGCGAGAGGGATGGCTTCCCCGGATACAACGCGCTCCTCTCGCCGACGATCGGCGCGATAACCGGCGCCGACTTCGAGGTCGACAGCACGCGCTACGAGCTTGGCCTGCTCGGCGAGTTCGGCGCGACCGCCCCGACCCCTTACGATGCCGAGACGGTCGTTGCCTGCTTTGTCGCTTCCGCGACCCCCCCGGACGCGGTGCGCAACGCGCTGGTTCTGCTCATCAGCGGCAAAACCTTCCGGTTCGACGCCTCCACGGCGATCACGACGAGCGACTGCTACGCGTGGCCGCGGCCGGCGGGGGGGCTGGGCTGGAGCTACGGCGAGATCGTCGCCGTCGCGCTCGAGCTCGACGTCACGCCGCCGGCGCTTTCATTGGTGGCGGTGAGCTCGATGCCCACGGCGATGGAGGACACCTACGGGGTGGGCGAGACGATCCGTTTCACGGTGACCTTCAACGGTCCGGTCCGCGTGACGGGCGCCCCGCATTTCGAGTTCTCGCTCGGTCCGTCGGGAAGCGACGTGGACAAGGAGGCGGCGCTGGAGAGCGGGGACGGCACGACCGCGCTGGTGTTCGCCTACACGGTGCTGGCCGCCGACATGGACGACAACGGCATCTGGGTCAGGGATCACACGCGAACCGTCAAGCTGGACGCCGGGGAGACGATCCGGGACCTGGTCAGCAATACGGCCGATGCCGTGCTGACCCATATTGGGTTGGGGCTTCTGGGCGGCCACAAGGTGGACGGCAGCCTGACGCCGCCCCCGCCGCCGCCCCCGCCGGCGGAGGTTCCGCCGAACTGGGGCCTGATTCCTTCGGGACTGAGTGAGGGCGACGCTTTCCGCCTGCTGATCGTCACGTCCACTCGACAAGACGCGGAAGATACCGCTATCGCCGACTACAACAGTGTGGTCCAGGGCGATGTTTCCAGTGACGGTCACGCGGACATTCGAAGTTATTCCGCAGGCTTCAATGTACTGGGTTGTACCGAGACTACCAGCGCCATCGCGAATACATACACTGGAAGCACCGATACGGCAGCCGCCATTTACTGGCTCAACGGGGCGAAGGTCGCGGACAACTACGCGGATCTTTACGACGGGAATTGGGATTCCAACAGGCCCAAATATCCCGGCGGGACGAATGCCCCGGTAAGCGGGGCGGAATCGCGAGTATTTACCGGTTGTTTGGAATCAGGCGCGAGTAGCGGAAGCAACTACCTCGGTGCAGATCGGGTTAATCAGGGCTATCCTGCCTCCGCAGGCTTCGAAATTGATGCCTTGCCCACCGCCAAAACAGACCTTCGCCGTTTTTACGGCCTGTCGGGAATTTTTCGGGTTGGCGCCGCCGCCCCTACGGTTTCCTCGGTGGCGGTCACCTCGACGCCGACCGCTGAATCCGACACCTACGGGGTGGGCGAGCTGATCCGTTTCACGGTGACCTTCACCGATGAGGTGGAGGTGAGCGCGAGCCGGCCGCATTTCGAGTTCTCGCTCGACGGGACGGACACGCGGGCGGCCTACGAGAGGGGCTCGGGCACGACGGCCCTGGTGTTCGTCTACACGGTGCTGGCCGCCGACATGGACGACAACGGCATCTGGATCGGGAATCAAACGAGAACCATCAAGCTTGACGACGGCGAATACATTCGCGCCGTCGACGACCAGGTTTCCGCCTTCCTCAACCACGCTGGCCCCGGCAGGCAATCCGAGCACAAGGTCGACGGCAGTCTGACGCCGACGGGCCACAGCAACGCCATCGGCGCGCCGGCGATTTCCGGCACGGCGCGGGTCGGGGAGACGCTGACCGCGGCGATCGGCAACATCGCCGACGCCGACGGGCTGCCGGTCAACTTCCCGGGCGACTACAGCTTCCAGTGGATTCGGGAGGATTCGGACGGCTCGAACGCGGTTGACATCCCCGGGGCGACCTTGAGCACCTACGCGCTGGTCGCGGCCGATGAGGGCAAGAAGATCAAGGTGCGGGTGAGCTTCCAGGATGACGACGGCAACGACGAGGAACTGACCAGCGCGGCGTATCCCGCGTCCAAGGCGGTCGCGTCGCTCTCGGTCCAGGGAATCCACTCCGCAACAATGGAGGCGGGAGCACCAACGCCAGGAGCCGTGGGCTATTCCTCCGGCAGAGTGGGGTCGCTCAACCCGAGCAGTTTCACATATGACGGCACTGGGTACACCATCATCTATCTCGCCGTGTTGGGCGATGGTGAGTTGTCCCTTGAATTCGACAAGGAGCCGCCGTCCGGCTGGACGCTTCATGTGGACGACGCCGCGTTCGCGTTCGACGATGCGAGCCGGCTCAGGGGCAACCGGGACCTACGCTGGGCCAATAGCGGTCTGACCTGGTCCGACGGCGACACGGTCAACGTCCGGCTGACAACGCTCCCGGCAATGTCCACCAACACCCCCGCCACCGGCGTCCCGACGATTTCCGGCACGGCGCGGGTCGGGGAGACGCTGACCGCGGCGATCGGCAACATCGCCGACGCCGACGGGCTGCCGGACACCTTCCCGGACGACTACACCTTGCAGTGGGTCCGGGTGGACGCGGACGGCGAGTCGAACCGGGTGGAGATTTCCGGGGCGAGCGCCCGCACCTACACGCTGGTCGCGGCCGACGCGGGCAAGCGGTTCCGGGTCAGGGTGGGCTTCACGGACGGCGAGGGCAACGCAGAGGCGCGGACCAGCGCCGCGACGGTGCCGCCCCCGGCCTGCACCGCGGGACACATCTGGTGCGCGACGCTGACGGTGGGGGCTGTACAGGTGGGGGATCAAGACGTGCCCCATGGGTACTGCGACGCCGCGGCTGGACGGTGTTCGACACCCTACGGCGGGCTCAGCGACACGGATTTCGACCTGGACGGCGCGCCCTACACGGTCGAGAGCCTCAGATGGGATACTGATCTTGTCGATGGCAGTGGCTCGCTCCACCTGACCCTGGACCGCGACTTTCCCGCCGCCGGCCTGGGCCGCGTGACGCTGAGGGTGGGGTCGCATTTCTTCGCCCCGGGCAGCGCGACCAGAGGCAATAGAGACGGTGAAGATGGGGTAGCCAACAACTACCGGTGGACCCCCGCGCCCGCGGCGATCCGGGGCCTGGCCGACGGGGCGTTCGTGACCGTGGAGCTCCTGCCGAACGCTCCCCCGGTGTTCGACACCGGCCTGCCGGCGACGTTGTCCGTGGCGGAGAACACCGCGCCGGACACGAACATCGGCAACCCGTTCACGGCCACCGACCCGGACGCCGGCGACACCCTGACCTACACCCTGAAAGGCGATGACGGCGATAACTTCGCGATCACGGACACCGGCCGGATACAAACCAGGGCCCACCTCGACCACGAGGCCAAGATCAGCCACTCGGTGACGGTGAAGGTGTCCGACGGCGGGGCTTCGGCGACCCACGCCGTGACCGTCAGCGTCACCGATGAAAGCGACACCGGGGACGACTCGCTGACGCCGCCGGACGACGACCCGGCGGTGGCGCGCACGTCGCGGGCCACCTACAGCATTCGGATCGAAGGGGACTGGGACAGCGGCGTCACGCCGGGCGGGGTGCCGCCCGGCGCCCACTTCACGACCTTCGTGGGCGGCATCCACAACGACCAGGTCGCGTTCCTCGAGGCCGGCGAGACGGCGAGCGCCGGTGTGGAGGCCATGGCCGAGGAAGGGACCACGGCTACCCTGGCGGGCGAGGTCAACGCCGGGAAGCCCGATGCGCTTGCGGCGGTCACCTATGACGCGCCCGGCATCGCCGGCAACCGCACCGAGACCGGCGTCGTCTTCACCAGCGACCACCCGCGCATCACGCTCACGTCGATGATCGCCCCGACGCCGGACTGGTTCGTGGGGGTCTCCGGGCTGTCGCTGCTGGACTCGTCCGGCGACTGGCTGTCGTCGCGCACGGTGGAGCTGTATCCGTGGGACGCGGGAACGGAGGACGGGACCGGGTTCGACATGAGCAACGCCGGCACGAACCCGAAGGCGCCCATCGCCAGCCTGCGCGGCAGGGGCAAGTTCACCGGCGAGCGCATCGCGCGGCTCGTGTTCACGCGCACCGGGACGGTGGCACTGGCGCCGGCGGCGCCGGCCGGGTTCGCGGCCACGGCGGGCGACGGCGCGGTGACCCTGGGCTGGACCGTGCCGAGCGCGTCGGGGATCGCCGGCCACGAGTACCGGGTGAAAACAACCGCCGCCTACGGTGCATGGACGGCGATTGCCGACAGCGCGCCGGGCGAAGCCAACGAAGCCAGCTTCACCGTCACGGGCTTGCCGAACGACACGGCCCACACCTTCCAGCTCCGGGCGGTGAACGACGTGGGCGGTGGCGTCGCCAGCGCGGAGCAATCCGCGACGCCGGTTGCCGCGGCGGACACGACGCCGGCGCTTGAGAGCGCGACGATTAACGGCGCGGTGCTGACGCTGACCTACGACGTGGCGTTGGACGAGAACTCGAAGACGGACGCGGCGGCGTTCACGGTGATGGTGGCGGGCGCGGAGCGCGCGCTGGCGTCGAGCAGCGCGGTGGCCGTGGCCGGGCAGGCGGTGACGCTGATGCTGTCGACGGCGGCCGGGCCGGGCGAGAGCGTCACGGTGAGCTACAGGGTGCCGGCGTCGAATCCGGTGCGGGACGAGGATGGCAACGCCGCGGCGGCGCTGACGGACCAGGCGGTGATCAACCAGACGCCTGGGGTGCTGATCACGCCGACGGAGCTGAAGGTTCCGGAGGGCGGCAGCGCGAGCTACACCGTGGTGTTCGCCACGGCGCCAACCGCGACGGTGATACTGCGGGTGGCACTAGCCGACGGCGGCGACGAGGACATCACGCATGACTCGGAGGCCGGGCTGACCTTCACGACATCCGACTGGAGCACGGCCCAGACCGTGACGGTGAACGCCGCTGCGGACACGGACACCGAGAACGGCACGACGACCATCGCCCACGTGGCGATAATCGGCACCTACGGCGGCGCGCCGTACCCCACGGTAACCGTCACCGAGGTGGACAGCGCCAACGCCACCGGCGCCCCCACCATCACCGGCACCGCGCAGGTAGGCCAGGAACTCACCGCGGCCACCACCGGCATCATGGACATGGACGGGCTTACCAACGTGAGCTACACCTACCAGTGGATCCGGCTCGATGCGGACGGCAGCTCGAACCCTGCTGATATATCGGGCGCTACGTCAAGCACCTACACGCTGGTGGACGCTGACGAGGGCAAGACGATCAAGGTCCGGGCCAGCTTCCAGGACGACGACGGCAACGCCGAGTCGCTCACCAGCGCGGCCACGGGCGTGGTCGCCGCTGCCAACAACGCCGCCACGGGCGCCCCGGCGATCACGGGCACGGCGCAGGTGCGCGAAGATCTGACCGCCGGGCAGGGCAACATCGCCGACACCGACGGGCTGCCCGCCAACTTCCCGGACGACTACACCTTCCAGTGGAGCCGGGTGGACGCGGACGGCGAGTCGAACTCGGTCGACATCGGGACGGACTCAAGCACCTACACGCTGGTCGCGGCGGACGTGGGCAAGAAGATCAAGGTGCGGGTCAGCTTCCAGGATAACGAGGGCAACGACGAGGAAGTGACCGGCGCCGCCTATCCCTCGGGGATGGAAACAGTGGCGGAGGCCTGCGAGGTCCTGTGGTGCGCCACCCTCACCGTCGGAAACCTCAGCACCCTCTACGGCTACAGCGATTTACCTCCCGTCGACATCGGCTCGCTCTCCCCCGACAGCTTCACCCGCGGCACCGCCGTCGTCGGCGTCCCCTACGTCGCCTACAACAGTGGCACGGGCGGGCAGCTCAGTCTCCAGATACGCCGTATCTCCGGCACCACCCCTGCCGACGGGCTGCTGGGCAGCGAGGAGCTCGCCCTCACCCTCGGCTCCGAAACCTTCACCTTCACTGCCGGCCTCGGCAGCCAGCTTGTGTTCGCATTCGACGCCGCCGGGCTCTCCTGGAACGAAGGCGACACGGTGAAGGTCTCCCTCGCCATTGCCAACCGCCCCGCCACCGGCGCGCCGGCGATATCCGGGACGGCGCGGGTCGGGGAGACGCTGACCGCGGCGAAAGACAACATCGCCGACGCCGACGGGCTGCCGGCCACCTTCCCGGACGACTACACCTTGCAGTGGGTCCGGGTGGACGCGGACGGGACGAACCCGGTGAACATCGGGACAGACTCCGGCACCTACGCGCTGGTGGCGGCCGACGTGGGCAAGAAGATCAAGGTGGAGGTGAGCTTCCAGGACGACGACGGCAACGACGAGGAAGTGACCAGCGAGCCATACCCGTCGGGCACCGCAACGGTTGGCGTCGCCAACAACCCCGCCACCGGCGCGCCGGCGATATCCGGGACGGCGCGGGCCGGCGAGACGCTGACCGCGGCGGTCGGCAACATCGCCGACATCGACGAGCTGCCGGACACCTTCCCGGACGACTACACCTTCCAGTGGAGCCGGGTGGACGCGGACGGCGAGTCGAACGCGGTCGACATCGGGACGGACTCAAGCACCTACGCGCTGGTCGCGGCGGACGTGGGCAAGAAGATCAAGGTGGAGATCAGCTTCCAGGACGACGACGGCAACGACGAGGAAGTGACCAGCGAGCCATACCCGTCGGGCACCGCAACGGTGGCCGCCGCCAACAACCCTGCCACCGGCGCGCCGGCGATATCCGGGACGGCGCGGGTCGGGGAGACGCTGACCGCGGCGAAAGACACCATCGCCGACACCGACGGGCTGCCCGCCACCTTCCCGGACGACTACACCTTGCAGTGGGTCCGGGTGGACGCGGACGGCGAGTCGAACTCGGTCGACATCGGGACGGACTCAAGCACCTACATGCTGGTCGCGGCGGACGAGGGCAAGAAGATCAAGGTGCGGGTCAGCTTCCAGGATAACGAGGGCAACGACGAGGCACTGACCGGCGCCGCCTATCCCTCGGGGATGGAAACAGTGGCGGAGGCCTGCGAGGTCCTGTGGTGCGCCACCCTCACCGTCGGGAACCTCAGCACCCTCTACGGCTACAGCGATTTACCTCCCGTCGACATCGGCTCGCTCTCCCCCGACAGCTTCACCCGCGGCACCGCCGTCGTCGGCGTCCCCTACGTCGCCTACAACAGTGGCACGGGCGGGCAGCTCAGTCTCCAGATACGCCGCATCTCCGGCACCACCCCTGCCGACGGGCTGCTGGGCAGCGAGGAGCTCGCCCTCACCCTCGGCTCCGAAACCTTCACCTTCACCGCCGGCCTCGGCAGCCAGCTTGTGTTCGCATTCGACGCCGCCGGGCTCTCCTGGAACGAAGGCGACAGGGTGAAGGTTTCCCTCGCCGTGGCCGCCGCCAACAACCCCGCCACCGGCGCGCCGGCGATATCCGGGACGGCGCGGGCCGGCGAGACGCTGACCGCGGCGAAAGACACCATCGCCGACGCCGACGGGCTGCCGGCCACCTTCCCGGACGACTACACCTTGCAGTGGGTCCGGGTGGACGCGGACGGGACGAACCCGGTGAACATCGGGACAGACTCCGGCACCTACGCGCTGGTCGCGGCCGACGTGGGCAAGAAGATCAAGGTGGAGGTGAGCTTCCAGGACGACGACGGCAACGACGAGGAAGTGACCAGCGAGCCATACCCGTCGGGCACCGCAACGGTTGGCGCCGCCAACAACCCCGCCACCGGCGCGCCGGCGATATCCGGGACGGCGCGGGCCGGCGAGACGCTGACCGCGGCGAAAGACAACATCGCCGACACCGACGGGCTGCCCGCCACCTTCCCGGACGACTACACCTTGCAGTGGGTCCGGGTGGACGCGGACGGCGAGTCGAACTCGGTCGACATCGGGACGGACTCAAGCACCTACGCGCTGGTCGCGGCGGACGTGGGCAAGAAGATCAAGGTGGAGGTCAGCTTCCAGGACGACGACGGCAACGACGAGGAAGTGACCAGCGAGCCATACCCGTCGGGCACCGCAACGGTTGGCGCCGCCAACAACCCCGCCACCGGCGCGCCGGCGATATCCGGCACGGCGCGGGCCGGGGACGGCGCGGGAAAGACACGGGCCACCTTCCCGAGACGCTGACCGCGGCGAGACGCTGACCGCGGCGAAAGACACCATCGCCGACGCCGACGGGCTGCCGGCCACCTTCCCGGACGACTACACCTTGCAGTGGGTCCGGGTGGACGCGGACGGGACGAACCCGGTGAACATCGGGACGGACTCCGGCACCTACGCGCTGGTCGCGGCCGACGTGGGCAAGAAGATCAAGGTGGAGGTGAGCTTCCAGGACGACGACGGCAACGACGAGGAAGTGACCAGCGAGCCATACCCGTCGGGCACCGCAACGGTGGCCGCCGCCAACAACCCCGCCACCGGCGCGCCGGCGATATCCGGGACGGCGCGGGCCGGCGAGACGCTGACCGCGGCGAAAGACACCATCGCCGACGCCGACGGGCTGCCGGCCACCTTCCCGGACGACTACACCTTGCAGTGGGTCCGGGTGGACGCGGACGGCGAGTCGAACCCGGTCGACATCGGGACGGACTCAAGCACCTACGCGCTGGTCGCGGCGGACGTGGGCAAGAAGATCAAGGTGGAGGTCAGCTTCCAGGACGACGACGGCAACGACGAGGAAGTGACCAGCGAGCCATACCCGTCGGGCACCGCAACGGTGGCCGCCGCCAACAACCCCGCCACCGGCGCGCCGGCGATATCCGGGACGGCGCGGGCCGGGGAGACGCTGACCGCGGCGAAAGACACCATCGCCGACACCGACGGGCTGCCCGCCACCTTCCCGGACGACTACACCTTGCAGTGGGTCCGGGTGGACGCGGACGGCGAGTCGAACTCGGTCGACATCGGGACGGACTCAAGCACCTACATGCTGGTCGCGGCGGACGAGGGCAAGAAGATCAAGGTGCGGGTCAGCTTCCAGGATAACGAGGGCAACGACGAGGCACTGACCGGCGCCGCCTATCCCTCGGGGATGGAAACAGTGGCGGAGGCCTGCGAGGTCCTGTGGTGCGCCACCCTCACCGTCGGGAACCTCAGCACCCTCTACGGCTACAGCGATTTACCTCCCGTCGACATCGGCTCGCTCTCCCCCGACAGCTTCACCCGCGGCACCGCCGTCGTCGGCGTCCCCTACGTCGCCTACAACAGTGGCACGGGCGGGCAGCTCAGTCTCCAGATACGCCGCATCTCCGGCACCACCCCTGCCGACGGGCTGCTGGGCAGCGAGGAGCTCGCCCTCACCCTCGGCTCCGAAACCTTCACCTTCACCGCCGGCCTCGGCAGCCAGCTTGTGTTCGCATTCGACGCCGCCGGGCTCTCCTGGAACGAAGGCGACAGGGTGAAGGTTTCCCTCGCCGTGGCCGCCGCCAACAACCCCGCCACCGGCGCGCCGGCGATATCCGGCACGGCGCGGGCCGGCGAGACGCTGACCGCGGCGAAAGACACCATCGCCGACGCCGACGGGCTGCCGGCCACCTTCCCGGACGACTACACCTTGCAGTGGGTCCGGGTGGACGCGGACGGGACGAACCCGGTGAACATCGGGACAGACTTGTACACCTACGCGCTGGTGGCGGCCGACGTGGGCAAGAAGATCAAGGTGGAGGTCAGCTTCCAGGACGACGACGGCAACGACGAGGAAGTGACCAGCGAGCCATACCCGTCGGGCACCGCAACGGTTGGCGCCGCCAACAACCCCGCCACCGGCGCGCCGGCGATATCCGGCACGGCGCGGGCCGGCGAGACGCTGACCGCGGCGAAAGACACCATCGCCGACGCCGACGGGCTGCCCGCCACCTTCCCGGACGACTACACCTTGCAGTGGGTCCGGGTGGACGCGGACGGCGAGTCGAACTCGGTCGACATCGGGACGGACTCAAGCACCTACGCGCTGGTCGCGGCGGACGTGGGCAAGAAGATCAAGGTGGAGGTCAGCTTCCAGGACGACGACGGCAACGACGAGGAAGTGACCAGCGAGCCATACCCGTCGGGCACCGCAACGGTTGGCGCCGCCAACAACCCCGCCACCGGCGCGCCGGCGATATCCGGCACGGCGCGGGCCGGGGAGACGCTGACCGCGGCGAAAGACACCATCGCCGACGCCGACGGGCTGCCGGCCACCTTCCCGGACGACTACACCTTGCAGTGGGTCCGGGTGGACGCGGACGGCGAGTCGAACCCGGTGAACATCGGGACGGACTCCGGCACCTACGCGCTGGTCGCGGCCGACGTGGGCAAGAAGATCAAGGTGGAGGTGAGCTTCCAGGACGACGACGGCAACGACGAGGAAGTGACCAGCGAGCCATACCCGTCGGGCACCGCAACGGTGGCCGCCGCCAACAACCCCGCCACCGGCGCGCCGGCGATATCCGGGACGGCGCGGGCCGGCGAGACGCTGACCGCGGCGAAAGACACCATCGCCGACGCCGACGGGCTGCCGGCCACCTTCCCGGACGACTACACCTTGCAGTGGGTCCGGGTGGACGCGGACGGGACGAACCCGGTGAACATCGGGACGGACTCCGGCACCTACGCGCTGGTCGCGGCCGACGTGGGCAAGAAGATCAAGGTGGAGGTGAGCTTCCAGGACGACGACGGCAACGACGAGGAAGTGACCAGCGAGCCATACCCGTCGGGCACCGCAACGGTGGCCGCCGCCAACAACCCCGCCACCGGCGCGCCGGCGATATCCGGGACGGCGCGGGCCGGCGAGACGCTGACCGCGGCGAAAGACACCATCGCCGACGCCGACGGGCTGCCGGACACCTTCCCGGACGACTACACCTTGCAGTGGGTCCGGGTGGACGCGGACGGCGAGTCGAACTCGGTCGACATCGGGACGGACTCAAGCACCTACATGCTGGTCGCGGCGGACGAGGGCAAGAAGATCAAGGTGCGGGTCAGCTTCCAGGACGACGACGGCAACGACGAGGAAGTGACCAGCGAGCCATACCCGTCGGGCACCGCAACGGTTGGCGTCGCCAACAACCCCGCCACCGGCGCGCCGGCGATATCCGGGACGGCGCGGGCCGGCGAGACGCTGACCGCGGCGAAAGACAACATCGCCGACGCCGACGGGCTGCCGGCCACCTTCCCGGACGACTACACCTTGCAGTGGGTCCGGGTGGACGCGGACGGCGAGTCGAACTCGGTCGACATCGGGACGGACTCAAGCACCTACATGCTGGTCGCGGCGGACGAGGGCAAGAAGATCAAGGTGCGGGTCAGCTTCCAGGATAACGAGGGCAACGACGAGGCACTGACCGGCGCCGCCTATCCCTCGGGGATGGAAACAGTGGCGGAGGCCTGCGAGGTCCTGTGGTGCGCCACCCTCACCGTCGGGAACCTCAGCACCCTTTACGGCTACAGCGATTTACCTCCCGTCGACATCGGCTCGCTCTCCCCCGACAGCTTTACCCGCGGCACCGCCGTCGTCGGCGTCCCCTACGTCGCCTACAACAGTGGCACGGGCGGGCAGCTCAGTCTCCAGATACGCCGCATCTCCGGCACCACCCCTGCCGACGGGCTGCTGGGCAGCGAGGAGCTCGCCCTCACCCTCGGCTCCGAAACCTTCACCTTCACCGCCGGCCTCGGCAGCCAGCTTGTGTTCGCATTCGACGCCGCCGGGCTCTCCTGGAACGAAGGCGACAGGGTGAAGGTTTCCCTCGCCGTGGCCGCCGCCAACAACCCCGCCACCGGCGTCCCGGCGATTTCCGGCACGGCGCGGGTCGGGGAGACGCTGACCGCGGCGCGGGGCAGCATCGAGGACACCGACGGGCTGCCCGCCACCTTCCCGGACGACTACACCTTGCAGTGGGTCCGGGTGGACGCGGACGGGACGAACCCGGTGAACATCGGGACAGACTTGTACACCTACGCGCTGGTGGCGGCCGACGTGGGCAAGAAGATCAAGGTGGAGGTCAGCTTCCAGGACGACGACGGCAACGACGAGGAAGTGACCAGCGAGCCATACCCGTCGGGCACCGCAACGGTTGGCGTCGCCAACAACCCCGCCACCGGCGTCCCGGCGATTTCCGGCACGGCGCGGGTCGGGGAGACGCTGACCGCGGCGAAAGACACCATCGCCGACGCCGACGGGCTGCCGGCCACCTTCCCGGACGACTACACCTTGCAGTGGGTCCGGGTGGACGCGGACGGGACGAACCCGGTGAACATCGGGACAGACTTGTACACCTACGCGCTGGTGGCGGCCGACGTGGGCAAGAAGATCAAGGTGGAGGTCAGCTTCCAGGACGACGACGGCAACGACGAGGAAGTGACCAGCGAGCCATACCCGTCGGGCACCGCAACGGTTGGCGTCGCCAACAACCCCGCCACCGGCGTCCCGGCGATTTCCGGCACGGCGCGGGTCGGGGAGACGCTGACCGCGGCGAAAGACACCATCGCCGACGCCGACGGGCTGCCGGCCACCTTCCCGGACGACTACACCTTGCAGTGGGTCCGGGTGGACGCGGACGGCGAGTCGAACTCGGTCGACATCGGGACGGACTCCGGCACCTACGCGCTGGTCGCGGCCGACGTGGGCAAGAAGATCAAGGTGGAGGTGAGCTTCCAGGACGACGACGGCAACGACGAGGAAGTGACCAGCGAGCCATACCCGTCGGGCACCGCAACGGTGGCCGCCGCCAACAACCCCGCCACCGGCGCGCCGGCGATATCCGGGACGGCGCGGGCCGGCGAGACGCTGACCGCGGCGAAAGACACCATCGCCGACGCCGACGGGCTGCCCGCCACCTTCCCGGACGACTACACCTTGCAGTGGGTCCGGGTGGACGCGGACGGGACGAACCCGGTGAACATCGGGACGGACTCCGGCACCTACGCGCTGGTCGCGGCCGACGTGGGCAAGAAGATCAAGGTGGAGGTGAGCTTCCAGGACGACGACGGCAACGACGAGGAAGTGACCAGCGAGCCATACCCGTCGGGCACCGCAACGGTGGCCGCCGCCAACAACCCCGCCACCGGCGCGCCGGCGATATCCGGGACGGCGCGGGCCGGCGAGACGCTGACCGCGGCGAAAGACACCATCGCCGACGCCGACGGGCTGCCGGACACCTTCCCGGACGACTACACCTTGCAGTGGGTCCGGGTGGACGCGGACGGCGAGTCGAACTCGGTCGACATCGGGACGGACTCAAGCACCTACATGCTGGTCGCGGCGGACGAGGGCAAGAAGATCAAGGTGCGGGTCAGCTTCCAGGACGACGACGGCAACGACGAGGAAGTGACCAGCGAGCCATACCCGTCGGGCACCGCAACGGTTGGCGTCGCCAACAACCCCGCCACCGGCGCGCCGGCGATATCCGGGACGGCGCGGGCCGGCGAGACGCTGACCGCGGCGAAAGACACCATCGCCGACGCCGACGGGCTGCCCGCCACCTTCCCGGACGACTACACCTTGCAGTGGGTCCGGGTGGACGCGGACGGGACGAACCCGGTGAACATCGGGACAGACTCCGGCACCTACGCGCTGGTCGCGGCCGACGTGGGCAAGAAGATCAAGGTGGAGGTGAGCTTCCAGGACGACGACGGCAACGACGAGGAAGTGACCAGCGAGCCATACCCGTCGGGCACCGCAACGGTGGCCGCCGCCAACAACCCCGCCACCGGCGCGCCGGCGATATCCGGGACGGCGCGGGCCGGCGAGACGCTGACCGCGGCGAAAGACACCATCGCCGACGCCGACGGGCTGCCCGCCACCTTCCCGGACGACTACACCTTGCAGTGGGTCCGGGTGGACGCGGACGGGACGAACCCGGTGAACATCGGGACGGACTCCGGCACCTACGCGCTGGTCGCGGCCGACGTGGGCAAGAAGATCAAGGTGGAGGTCAGCTTCCAGGACGACGACGGCAACGACGAGGAAGTGACCAGCGAGCCATACCCGTCGGGCACCGCAACGGTGGCCGCCGCCAACAACCCCGCCACCGGCGCGCCGGCGATATCCGGGACGGCGCGGGCCGGCGAGACGCTGACCGCGGCGAAAGACACCATCGCCGACGCCGACGGGCTGCCGGCCACCTTCCCGGACGACTACACCTTGCAGTGGGTCCGGGTGGACGCGGACGGGACGAACCCGGTGAACATCGGGACAGACTCCGGCACCTACGCGCTGGTCGCGGCCGACGTGGGCAAGAAGATCAAGGTGGAGGTGAGCTTCCAGGACGACGACGGCAACGACGAGGAAGTGACCAGCGAGCCATACCCGTCGGGCACCGCAACGGTGGCCGCCGCCAACAACCCCGCCACCGGCGCGCCGGCGATATCCGGGACGGCGCGGGCCGGCGAGACGCTGACCGCGGCGATCGGCAACATCGCCGACACCGACGATGCTGCCGGACACCTTCCCGGACGACTACACCTTCCAGTGGGTCCGGGTGAATGCGGACGATACGAACCCGGTGAACATCGGGACAGACTTGTACACCTACGCGCTGGTGGCGGCCGACGTGGGCAAGAAGATCAAGGTGGAGGTGAGCTTCCAGGACAAGGGCGGCGCCGACGAGGAAGTGACCAGTGCCGCCTATCCCGCGAGCGGGACGGTTGGCGTGGACAACAACTTCGCCACCGGCGCGCCGGCCATATCCGGGACGGCGCGGGCCGGCGAGACGCTGACCGCGGCGATCGGCAACATCGCCGACACCGACATGCTGCCGGACACCTTCCCGGACGACTACACCTTCCAGTGGGTCCGGGTGAATGCGGACGATACGAACCCGGTGAACATCGGGACAGACTTGTACACCTACGCGCTGGTGGCGGCCGACGTGGGCAAGAAGATCAAGGTGGAGGTGAGCTTCCAGGACAAGGGTGGCGCCGACGAGGAAGTGACCAGCGAGCCATACCCGTCGGGCACCGCAACGGTTGGCGTGGCCAACAACCCCGCCACCGGGGCGCCGGCGATATCCGGCACGGCGCGGGTCGGGGAGACGCTGACCGCGGCGATCGACAACATCGCCGACACCGACGGGCTGCCGGACACCTTCCCGGACGACTACACCTTGCAGTGGGTCCGGGTGAATGCGGACGGGACGAACCCGGTGAACATCGGGACAGACTTGTACACCTACGCGCTGGTGGCGGACGACGAGGGCAAGAAGATCAAGGTGCGGGTCAGCTTCCAGGATAACGAGGGCAACGACGAGGCACTGACCAGCGCGGCCTATCCCTTGAGCGGGACGGTTGACCCCGCCAACAATGCCCCGACCTTCACCGAGGGCGCGAGCGCCACGCGCAGCGTCGCCGAGAACACGGCGGCGGGCGCCGATATCGGGGATCGTGTCGCGGCCGCGGATACGGACACGGGCGACACGCTGACCTACACCCTGGGCGGGACGGACGCCGCGGCCTTCGCCATGGTCTCGACCTCCGGCCAGCTCCGGACCAAGGCGGCGCTGAATTTCGAGGCGAAGTCCAGCTACGCGGTGACGGTTTCGGTCTCCGACGGCAACGGCGGCGCCGACAGCATCGCCGTGACGATCAACGTGACCGACGCGGACGAGCAGCCGGCGAGGCCCGCCGCGCCGGACGTCAGCGCCACCGCCGGAACCACCGCCAGCCTGACGGTGAGCTGGACCGCGCCGGGGCTGAACGGCGGCCCGGCCATCGCCGGCTACGACCTGCAATACCGCCCTGGCACCAGCGGCGACTTCATGGACGGCCCGCAGAACGTCACCGGCACGAGCGCGCCGATCACGGGCCTGAACGCGGCCACCAGGTACCAGGTGCAGGTCCGGGCGCTGAACGGCGAGACCCCCAGCGAGTGGTCCCCGTCGGGAACCGGCAACACCGGGTCGCCCGCCAACAATGCCCCGACCTTCACCGAGGGCGCGAGCGCCACGCGCAGCGTGGCCGAGAACACGGCGGCGGGCGCCGATATCGGGGATCGTGTCGCGGCCGCGGATACGGACACGGGCGACACGCTGACCTACACCCTGGGCGGGACGGACGCCGCGGCCTTCGCCATGGTCTCGACCTCCGGGCAGCTCCGGACCAAGGCGGCGTTGAATTTCGAGGCGAAGTCCAGCTACGCGGTGACGGTTTCGGTCTCCGACGGCAACGGCGGCGCCGAAAGCATCGCCGTGACGATCAACGTGACCGACGCGGACGAGCAGCCGGAGACGCCGGCGGCGCCGTCGGTGGGCGCGACGCCGGGCTCGACCACGAGCCTGGAGGTGACCTGGACGAAACCGGGTCTGAACGGCGGCCCGGACATCGCAGGCTACGACCTGCAATACCGCCCGGGCACCGGCGACGACTTCATGGACGGCCCGCAGAACGTCACCGGCACGAGCGCGCCGATCACGGGCCTGTCCGCGGACACCAGCTACCAGGTGCGGGTGCGGGCGCTGAACGGCGAGACCGACAGCGAGTGGTCGGAACCCGGTTCGGGCGCCACCGCCACCGCCGCGGGCGTGACGCTGAGCGCGACGTCGCTGGCGGTCGACGAGGGCGCCGAGGCGACCTACACGGTCGTATTGAAGGCGCCGCCCACGGGACCGGTGACGGTGACGCCGCGGGTGGTGGACAACGCCGAAGTGAGGGTATCGGCTGCGCTGACCTTCACGGCCATGAACTGGGCCGAGCCGCAGGACGTGACGGTGTCGGCGGACCATGACGCGGACGACGAGGACGACCTCGCCACGGTCAGCCACCGGGTGAGGGGCGCGAACTACAACGGGGTGACGGCGGGCGACGTGGAGGTTACGGTCACGGACGACGAGGGCTCCTTCGGCTCGATCGACGCCCATTTCACGGCGGTGAGAGGCGGCGCGGACGACGTGGCCGGGTGGGGCGGTCCCCTGCCGGACATCCACTTCGGCGAGCCGTTCCAGCTCGCGGTGCAGTTCCGGCGGGCGGGCGACTACGTGTTGCTGACTGAGCGGTGCCAGCCACTCACCTGGGAGCAGTACCAGAGCCTCTCGTCATTCACGGTATGCGCGCGTGGCCCGGCCCCGGACCAGTGGCTCGGGCCGAACGGGGCGCTGCGGGTGACCGGCGCCACCGTGCGCTTCATCGACACGGCGTACCACCGCATTCGGATGGAGCTGACGCCGACGGGCACGGAAGACGTGACCGTGAGGGTCCAGCCGCTGCCGTGTCCCGGCGCGGGCGCGATGTGCGCGGGGTCGAACGGGCTGTCGAAGCGCCTGACCCTCACGGTGCGCGGGGTGACCGGGCCGCCGGAGGCGCCGGGGCACGTCACGGTGGAACCGATCGATTACAACGGGAACGCGCAGCCGGACCTGCGGGTGAACTTCGACCTGGACCCGGTGGGCGTCGACTACCGCATCCAGTGGCAGCGCGCCGGCAAGGCGTGGGCATCGCCCGGCGAGAGGGAGGGCTGGCGCGGCCAGAAGCGCACCGGACGCGACAGCGACGTCATCTTCGACGTCGCGGCCGGGCAGGCCTACGACGTGCGGGTGCGTTGGGAGAACGAGCGCGGCCCGGGGCCGTGGACGACGGTGTACAACGTCGGCGGGACGGGCCAGGGTTCGAACCGGGGCGCGCCCGAGGTCGAGCGCATCGAGCGCCATGGCGACAAGGTCTGGATCTTCTTCGACCGCGACCTCGATACGGGCGTTGCGCGCCACAACAAACTGACGCCGCAGTTCGGGGTGCATTATTCGGAATCGGCGCCGGCCGGTCTTCCAGACACCCTGGCCGCGAACAGCGTGAACCTGACCGAGATCGTGCAGGCGCGCAATGGGAGCGCCTGCACGTCCAACGGCCAGGCCTGCCGGATCGTGCGGCTCACGTTGAACCCGGTGATACGCGGGGGGACGGAGTACGACGGGCCGTCGGACGGCGAGACCGTCTCGGTCAGCTACTGGAAGTCGTACGAAGAATCGGACAACCTGCGGGCCGCGGGAAAATGGCACTCCGTGCCCCACGTGGCGGAGTTCAGCCGGATCGTGGCGGACCCGGTGGGGACGACGCCGGCGTTGTCGGTGGCGGACGCCGAGGGCCGGGAAGGGACGAACCCGGCGATCCGGTTCGCGGTGAGGCTGTCGCCGGCGGCCGCCGGGGAGGTGACGGTGCGGTACTACACGTCGTCCGGCACGGCGACGGTGAGAGCGGACTACGAGGAGACCACGGGCACGCTGACCTTTGCCGCCGGCGAGTGGCGGAAAATCGTCGAGGTGCCGATCGTGGACGATGAGGACAAGGACAGCGGCGAGACGTTTTACTTTCACCTCTACGAGGCCAGGGGCGCGCAAATCGGCGACGACCGGGCGACGGGGACGATCCTGAACCGCGAGGATGAGGCTCCGGGCGACTCCGCGAGCGGAGCCGACACGGACCGGGAGCCGGCCGAGGGTGACGCGGCCGAGGACGACCCGGTTGAGGATGACCCGGCTGAGGATGATCCGGCCGAGGACGACCCGGCCGAGGACGACGCGGCCGAGGATGACCCGGCCGAGGATGACCCCGTAGAGGAGGAAGCCGTTGAGGAAGGCCCACCGCCGCCGGCACTCTCGGTGGCGGACGCGTCGGTGGACGAGAAGGAGAACGACGCGACGCTGCTCGACTTCGCGGTCACGCTGAACCGGGCGCCGAGCACCACGGTCACGGTGGACTACGCGACCGCGGACGGCGCCGGCGCGAATCCCGCGACCGCGGGCCAGGACTACCACTCGCGCAGCGGCACGCTCACCTTCGCCCGCGGGCAGCAGCGAAGGATCGTCTCCATCGCGGTGCTGGACGACAGCCACGACGAGGGCGCGGAGACCCTGACGATGACGCTCTCCAACCCTTCCGGCGCAACCATCGCCGACGGCAAGGCGACGGGCACCATCAACAACTCCGACCCCATGCCGAAGGCGTGGCTGGCGCGGTTCGGTCGCACCTCGTCGGTTCAGACGGTCGATGCGATCCGCGAGCGGCTCACCGGCGGGCCGCGCCGGCCCGAGGAAAACCAGTTCACGGTGGGCGGACGGCGCGTGGATCAACTGTTGAACGAGTTGCGCAGCGCCGCCCGGGGCGGCAATGCGAAGGAGACCGCGGACCGGGCCGCGCCGGACAGGCGCCTTGAGGACGAATCGGCCTGGGAGCGCATGGACCGGCTCAAGGCCGAATCCATGGGCTGGTGGGCGACGCCCGGCAGCATCGGGCTTGCGGCGGGCGGGTCCGCGGGCGGGGCCCCGCGGATGGGCGGACCGGCGCCCACGGGCTTGTCGTCTTCAGGCGCGTCGCGTTCAGGATCGAACGACGCAGGACTGGCGTCCGCAGAACTGGCGTCCGCAGGACTGCCGTCGGCAGCACGCGCGGGACTCGAAGATCTGGTGTCCGCCGGGCTGTCGTCCGCGGGCGTGCTGCCGGCGGGACTGTCGTCCGCCGGACTGCTGTCCACGGCCCGGCCGTTCGCGGATCTGCTGTCGAGGGGGCGCGAGGACTGGCGGGCGCTGCTCATGGGCAGTTCGTTCGATTACTCGCGAACGCTGGACGACGGGGCGGGGACCGCGAACGGGCTTGCAAGCTGGTCGGCCTGGGGCCGGGCGGCGGAGACGCGGTTCAGCGGCGCCGACGGGAAGCTTTCGATCGACGGCGAGGTGGCCACGGCCACCGTCGGCGCCGACGCCCGGTGGGGCCGGTGGCTGGCGGGCGTGGCGGTGTCGCACAGTTTCGGCGAGGGCGCCTACAGCCATGCAAGCGCCGGCGCCGGCGGCGAACTGACGAGCCGTCTGACGAGCGTCAACCCGTACGCGAACTTCACGCTCAACGAGCGGTTGAGCCTGTGGGGCGCGGTCGGTTACGGCGTGGGCGATCTCGCTCTTCGGAGCGAGCGCGCCGACGACGCGATCGGGACGGGTCTTGAATCCGCTCTGGCGGCGTTCGGCGGGCGGGGCGTGTTTTCCCGCCGCGGGGGCGGGTTGGAGCTCGCGGTCGTGTCCGACGCGCTCTTCACGAACACGGTGTCCGAGGCCGCGACGGGTCTGATGGGCGCCGAGGGCGCGTCGAGCCGCGTGCGGCTGATGCTTGAAGGTTCGGGATCCATGGCGCTTTCGAACGGCGCGGTGCTGCGCCCGACGCTCGAGGCGGGGCTGCGCTACGACGGCGGGGACGCCGAGACGGGCGCCGGTGTGGAGCTCGGCGGCGGAGTGGCCTACACGGCCGGGCGGGTGTCGGTCGAGGTCAACGTGCGGGGGCTTGTCGCGCACGAGGACGCCGCGTACGAGGAATGGGGGTTCAGCGGATCGGTGAAGTGGCAGCCCAACGAGGACGGGCGCGGCTGGGCGATGGACGCGGGTTCGAGCTGGGGCGACACCGCAAGCGGCGTGAACGCGCTGTGGAGCCGCCAGGACGCCTCGGGAATCGCCCGGGGCGCAGGGATGGATGCCGCCCGGCGGTTGCACGCCGAGCTCGGCTACGGCCTTGAGGGACGCAGGGGCCGCGCGCTCTGGGTGCCGTTCCTCGGCACGGAAGCTTCCGCCGGGCAACGGGCCTTGCGGATGGGCGTGAAGCTCACGTCGGGCGCGAACCTCGAGGCGGGGCTCGAGCTCGGCCGGCGAACGGGCACGCGCGGCGTGGCCGAGGCAGCGTTGCGGCTGCAGGGCTCGGTGCGCTGGTGAACGCCAGGCCGATGCTCGATCCGCGCCGAAGACCCTCCGGGACGCCCCCCGCGGGTCTCGCGCGAGGAGAGTCGTATCGGTCCTGAAGAGCCTCATGCTCGCCAAATTCACTCCCGGCTTGCTCGTCATCGCGGTGTCACTGGGTTCCGCGGCCGTTCAAGGTCAGGAAGACATTACATTCGTCAGCAATATGAACCAACGGATGGATGCGCGACCCGAGGTGGGCAGGGAAGAGCAACATCCAAGCTCCACCAAGAGCTACAACCAACGAGGGGCGCAGCTTTTTACCACCGGGGACGCAAGGGATGGCTACAAGCTGTCATCGGTGGAATTCGTTTGGGTCGACTACGAAAAAATAGACGGAGAGAATTTGGAGGCATCGCTCCATTTGTTCGGCAACGCCAGGAACCCGCTCGGAAAAAAGATTCTGGATTTTACAATTCCGACGTCGTATGGGACGTACATCGGCGCCGGCGGCGCCATGAGCTTTTTTCCTGTCGACGGTACATCCGAGGAGAGCAGGACGCTCTTGCCCAATACGGACTATGTAGTTCAATTCAGGCTCGACAACCCGGGAACCCTGCGTTGGTTCACGATAGATGCCACTGACAGCGATCGTGAAACGCAACTGGATTATTGGTCGATTGCAGATAATAGCTATTGGAAACGGACTGGATATCGGTGGGGGACCAGAGACGATGTAATGAAGATGAAGGTTTTGGGGACACGGGTGGGAAGCAATTCCGTTGTCACGCTGCGTGCGACCCCTCGAAACATCACCCAGGACGGCGGTATGGCGACGGTTACCGGAACCGTGGGTCCGGCGTTGGACACGGAATTTACGGTGGATGTGGCGTTTTCTCCTCATGCTCCCGCCACGGCATCGGACTTTACGCTGAGTGCCAACACCACGCTCTCGTTCGCCGCCGGCGAGACGACGAGTACCGGTACGGTCACCCTCACCGCGGTGAACAGCGACACCTACACCGGCGACCGAAGCGTGACCCTTTCCGGCGCCTCGGCCGAGGACGTGGACATTCCCTCCAGCACGGTCGTGATCGAGGAGGACGAGGATCCGTCCGGTCTCGAGACCAACCCGACGCACAACAGCGCGGTGCTGTCCTGGAGATTCCCGTATCGACCCCGCACTTCGGTCGTCGAGTACCGGCTCTCGGCGAACGGCGGATCGTTCGGTGCCTGGACGGAAATTCCCCAGAGCAGGCCGTACCAGAGCCACGGCAGCCGGTACGAGGTCCCGAACCTCGCCTCGAGTACCGAGTACGCGTTCAAGCTGAGATACAAGAGGGACAACAGTCCCGGCCCCGAGGTCGAGGCGGGCGCGACCACGTTCGAGCCGTTCACCGCGCGGTTCACCGACCTGCCGGCGTTCAGCGACACTCGCTCAACCGCAAGATCGGATCAGTTGTTCACCGTGACGGGGGAGTACAGCAGCGCATTGCGCACCAGCAGGGCATTGGGCCCCCGTCACGGCCTGGTCGAGGTCGACGGCGCCGTCTACGTGGGCCGTGATGACGGACGCGACCCGGACAGCTTCTGGATGGAGCTCCGGGCCATGGCCGACACCACGTCGGTCGCGATCACCCTGAAGGCGCCGGACGGACCCAAGGTGAGGTGCACGGAGGCCGAAGCCAGCTCCGCCCCGATACGGAAGCTCTGCAGTGCCGACCTGCGGCCCCTCAGCGAGGACGTCACGGGCATCGTCAGGGCGAGGAGGGAGGTCCGGCTGGCCCTGGACACCGCGTCGATCTCCGAAAACGGCGGCGTCGCGAACCTGACCGCCAGGCTTTACAAGCCCAGAAGCCGGGAAACCGATCCGGTCAACGAAACGAGCGACGTGGACGTGTACGTCGACGTTCAAATCACGGATGAGGCGGGCGACGTTGAAGCCTCCGGGACGCGGCTCACGATTCCCGCCGGCTCGCGGGATTCGAACGCGATCGCGCTGACCGCGCGCGACAACGGCGAAGCCACCGGGAACAGGCGCATCGCGATCGCCGCGGGAACGCCCTCCGAAGGGCACGTCGCGCTGGATTCCGAGACCGGCCGCGTGGAGCTTGAAATCGAGGAAGACGATGTGGGATTGCTGGCGCCGGACGATTTCGAGGCGACTCCGGGACCCGAGGCGGTCCGATTGAGCTGGGACCCGTCCGTGAACGCGGCGGCGCACACCTACCAGTACCGGTACTGGCGCACCGGAACCGCGCCCGATTGGCAGGACGTCCCCGACAGCGGCGTGGGCGGGGCGAACCATTCAGGCTTCCTGGTGTCCGGGCTTGCGAAGCAGACGGCCTACACGTTCGAAGTCCGCGCCAGGGCCGGAACGGACATCGTGAGCGTCGCGAGATCCGCCGACGTGACGACGCTGTCCGAGTACACCGTCGAATTGGAGGATCCGCCGACACATTTCCTGCCCGGTGAGGCATTCGAGGTAACGGTCGTGTTCAGCGCGGATCTTCTGCGCTTCGAAGGGCTGCATCACGAGCATACGAGCCAGGTCGTCGTTCAGGGCGGAACCTATGAACGACTCGCGCGGGCGGGCCAAGGCCAGGGGCGCGCCTGGAACCTGACAATTCGTCCGGACTCGGGCGCAACGGAGGTGACCGTCGGGGTCAACGCCGAGCAGCCTCCACAGCTTCGCTGCGCGCCGGACGAGACCGCTCGTATCTGCAGTGCTGCCTTGCATCCGCTGACGCAGGGCGCGTCCGTCACGGTACCGGTCTACGGCGCGCCGGCGTTCGACACGGGACTGCCGGGGAGCGTCGAGGTGACGGCGGGCGGTGCGGGCGTGACCTCCGGGCCCGGCGAGGACGGGGTGTGGAACGAGGGCGAAACCGTCTAGGCGCAGGTGCGCTTCACCGAAACCGTGACCGTCGACGGAGCGCCGGACGCCGGGCCGACACTCAAGATCGTGCTCGGCGGCACGCCACGCATGGCCGCCTATAGCGGCGGATCGGGCACCGATACCCTGACGTTCAGCTACACCGCGACGGCCGGGGACGAAGGCGCGCGGCGGGCGCGCGTGGCGGCAAACGGATTGGCAACCGGCGGCGCGCGGATCCTCGACGCCCGCGGGAACGACGTCGAGCTCGGCTTCGCCGTCGCACCCTATGTGACCGGGATCGCAATCACGCCGGACGACCCCGGCGCCCTGGAATGGATTGCGAACGAGACGTTCGAGGTGCATGTCACGTTCAACGAGCCGCTCGCGGTGACGATCACCGACCTCATTCCCGTCATCAAGCTCACGGTCAAGGGACACACGGCGCTGGTCGGATACACATCGGGCTCGGGCAGCGACACGCTCGTGTTCGCGTGGGTGGCGCTTGCAAGGACGCTTTACTTCAGCGAGGTCGCGATCGCGGCGAATGCCATGGCGTCGAACGGAGTGGACATCGTGTCGCTGGCGTCGGGGATCGCGGCGGATCTGCGCCATGACGCCACGGAGCCGACCGCGGCGCCGGGCGCCGGGGAGCCGAGCGCGGAGACGGTGCCGGAGGCGGTGCAGGAGGCGGCGCCGTTGCGGGTCCGGCTGGTGGGCTTTCCCGACGAGCACGCCGGGACGGGCGAGATCGTGTTCACGGTCGAGTTCACGAAGGAGCCGCATGCGGACTACAGCTACACGACGCTGCGCGGCAGCACCCTGAACATACGCCGGGGCGGGCAGACGCGGCTCACGCCGGAGGTGCGGCGCCTCAACCCGCCGCACAACGACCGGTGGGAGGTCAGGGTCGCGCCGGGGTCGGAGGAGGACGTGACGGTCTCCATCGGGCCGTTCTCGCTCTGCACCGACACCGGCGCGGTGTGCACCGCGGACGGCGAGGTGCTCGCGAACGAAGTGTCGGAGACGATCCTCGGGCCGCGGGGACTCTCGGTGGCCGATGCGCGCGTGGACGAGGCCGAGGAAAACGCGACGCTCGACTTCGCGGTGACGCTCGCACGGGCGTCGCCGGAGACGGTGAGCGTGGGCTACGCGACCGCGGACGGGACGGCGACGGCGGACGAGGACTACGAGCCGGACTCCGGCACGCTGACGTTCCTCGTGGGCGAGACGTCGAAGACGGTGTCGGTGGCGGTGCTCGACGACGGCCACGACGAGGGCGAGCAGACCCTGACGCTGAGGCTCTCGAACGCCGCGGGCGGCAACGCGTACCTGGCCGACGCCGAGGCGACGGGCACGATCGTGAATTCCGACCCGATGCCGAAGGCGTGGCTGGCGCGGTTCGGGCGAACGGCATCGGTTCAGACGGTCGATGCGATCCGCGAACGGCTCGCCGGCGGGCCGCGGCGCTCGGCGGACAACCACTTCACGGTGGGCGGACGGCGCGTGGACCAACTGTTCGACGACTTCCGCAACGCCGCCCGGGGCGCCGATGCGAAGGAGACCGGGGACCGGGCCGCGCCGGACAGGCGTCTTGAGGACGAGTCGGCCTGGGAGCGCATGGACCGCCTCAAAGCGGAATCCATGCGTTGGGGGACCGCGCCGGGCGGCACTGGCCTTGTAGGCAGCGGGCTTGCAGGCGGCGGCATTGGGCTTGCAGGGGGCGAGTCCGCGGGCGGGACGCCGCGGATGGGCGGACCGGCGCCCACGGGTTTTTCGTCTTCAGGCGCGTCGCCTTCAGGATCGAACGACGCGGGACTGCCGTCCGCAGGACTGTCGCCCGCGGCGCCGCCGAGCACAGGCGTGCCGTCTGCAGGACTGCCGTCCGCGGCACGCGCGGGACTCGAGAATCTGGTGTCCGCCGGACTGTCGTCCGCGGGCGTGCTGCCGGCGGGACTGTCGTCCGCAGGACTGTTGTCCGCGGCGCGGCCGTTCGCGGACCTGCTGTCGAGGGGACGCGACGACTGGCGGGCGCTGCTCATAGGCAGTTCGTTTGATTACTCGCGAACGCTTGCGGACGGGACGGAGACGCGGAACGGACTTTCAAGCTGGACGGCCTGGGGCCGGGCGGCGGAGATCCGGTTCAGCGGTGCCGACGGGGAGCTTTCGATCGACGGAGCCGTGGCCACGGCCACCGTCGGCGCCGACGCCCAGTGGGGCCGGTGGCTGGCGGGCGTGGCGGTGTCCCACAGCTTCGGCGAAGGCGGTTACAGCCATGCCACCGCCGCGGGCGGCGATGTGACGAGCCGCCTGACGAGCATCAACCCGTACGCGAACTTCACGCTCAACGAGCGGTTGAGCCTGTGGGGCGCGGTCGGTTACGGCGTGGGCGATCTGAGTCTTCAAAGCAAGCGCGCCGACGACGCGATCGAGACGGGCCTCGAATCCACCATGGCGGCGTTCGGCGGGCGGGGCGTATTTTCCCGCCGCGCGGGCGGGTTGAAGCTGGCGGTGGTGTCCGACGCGTTGTTCACGAACACAGTGTCCGAGGCCGCGACGGGTCTGATGGGCGCCGAGGGCGCGTCGAGCCGCGTGCGGCTGATGCTGGAAGGTTCCGGATCCATGCCGCTCCCGAACGGCGCGGTGTTGCGCCCGACGCTCGAGGCGGGCGTGAGGTACGACGGCGGCGACGCGGAGACGGGCGCGGGTATCGAGATCGGCGGCGGACTGGCCTGGTCGGCCGGGCGGCTGTCGGTCGAGCTCAACGTGCGGGGGTTGCTCGCGCACGAGGATGCGGAGTACGAGGAATGGGGGTTCAGTACCGCCCTCAGGTGGCAGCCCAACCCGGACGGACGAGGCTGGGCGATGGACGTGGGTTCGAGCTGGGGCGCGACGCAGAGCGGCGTACAGGGGCTGTGGTCGCGGGCCGATGCCTCGGGGCTTGCCCCGCGGGGCGCGGCGATGGATACGGCACAGCGGTTCCACGCCCAGCTCGGCTACGGTCTCGAGGGACGCAAGGGCCGCGCGCTCTGGGTCCCGTTCTTCGCCACCGAATCCTCGGCCGGGCAACAGGCGTACCGGATGGGCCTGAAACTCACTTCGGGCGCGAACCTCGAGGCGGGGCTCGAGCTCGGCCGGCGCACGGGCACGCGCGGCATGGCCGAGGACGCGTTCCGGCTTCAGGGCTCGGTGCGCTGGTAGGTTGCCGTCGAGCCCCGTACACATCCAATTCAGGGGTGCCGGGGCTCGCCGTGCCGGTACTTCGCGACGCGGATTTCGGACGACACCTACACCGGCGACCGACGCGTGACGCTTTCGGGTACCACGACCGCGGTCGTGGACATTCTCTCCAGCACGGTCGCGATCGAGGAAGACGAGGCGGCACCCGCTCCCAACCGTGCCGCCGCCGACCCGACGCACAACAGCGTGGTGCTGTCCTGGGTATTCCGGGGTCGCCCCGACCGTTCGGACATCGAGTACCAAGTCGCGGCGAGCGGCGGATCGTTCGGTGCCTGGACGGAAATTCCCCTGAGCAGGCCGAGCGAGCCCAATGGCAACCAGTACGAGGTCCCGAACCTCGCCTCGAGTACCGAATACGCGTTCAAGCTGAGGCACAAAACGGGCACCAGTACCTTCGGTCCCGTGGTCGAGGCGAGCGCGACCACGTTCGAGCCGTTCACCGCGCGGTTCACCGAGCTGCCGGCGTTCAGGGACGTTCTCCAAACCGCAACAACGAATCAGGAGTTCACCAACGCGCGCCTGCGCAAGCTGGTTCTCTCGGAGGACGAGTTCGTGTATCGGCCGGCGTCGGACCAAAACCCTTGAGCTCGCGACGTTGTCAGGCGAGCGGCTGACGGTCACCGATGGGCGTTCAGGGCGTTTTGGTAGGCTGCTTGAGCGATTCGTTCGGATTCCATCATGTCCGCCAAGGCCATGCCGGCGATTTCCTCGGTGCGGGTACCGGGTTCCAGCGGGGCGTCGAAGTGAATCCTGATCTTCTGCTTGAAGAGAGGGGGGAGGAAACCGGTGCGCATCAGCGTGGCTCGCTCGAGGCGTGGACGGTCGTCCGTCCACGCCAGACGAATACTCGTAAGCATGTACTCCTTGTCGTTCGCGACGAGATACGTCACGGGTCCGGGTGCGTGAATGAAGACGTTCGGGCGCGTCCGGGAACGCTCGCTCAGGAGGAAGTAGTGGGCTGCGGTGCAGTTCGCGCACGGTGCATCGCCAGCCTGTTCGCGCGCGGCCG
This sequence comes from Candidatus Rariloculaceae bacterium, assembly GCA_965237785.1. Lineage (GTDB taxonomy): Bacteria > Pseudomonadota > Gammaproteobacteria > Steroidobacterales > Rariloculaceae > UBA6522. The sequence continues at coordinate 484,332 of OZ250159.1, read as the reverse complement.
TCGTCGCCTGCGGGTCGGCTGCCGTGATCTGCACGGCCAGCACGGTGCCCATCGCCGTCGGGGAATCGGGTATCCGACCGACGACACCGTACAGCGTCACGCCGCTATCGTTCATCTGTCCCGGGTAGACACCAAACAGGGTGTCCAATGATTGGGCGGTGGCCCCGATGGGAACAAGACAGGCCAGAAGACAGAAGAGAAGTGCCCGAAACAAGTGGGAAACGGCGTCAGGGCGCCTCATGGCGGGGAACGGCAAGGATCCGACCTCAAGTTCATTCGTGGCGGTTCTTGCAGCGTACATCGCACGCGCTTCGCCTACAACACGACACGCGGCGCGCCGGTGGCCGAGGGACCCGAGCTCGCCGAGCCGTGTATGGCGTGTGCTCCTGAGTTTTTCTAGATGACAAGAGTTAGGCAAACCGGGATCGACTCCTTCCGGCGGCTGTCACTTCATTATCATTGGCCTGTCAGTATGCTGAACGAGTTTCCGGGGCGGGCCGCGTCACGGTCCCGTCGCGGCAGGCTCGCCCGCCAGATCCGCCCGCAGGCTTTCGGCGACGCGCGCGGCGGCCACCTTCACGGAATCCCGCGCCAGGTGCGCGTAGCGCGCCGTGGTCTGCACCTTCCGGTGGCCGAGCAGCTTGCCGATCATCGGCAGGCTCTCGCCCAGAGCCAACGCACGAGACGCGAAGCTGTGCCTCAGATCGTGAATGCGCACATCGTCCAGGCCGGCGCGGGACCGCACGACCGCCCAGGCGTTGTTGAGATTGCTGTAGTGTTGGCCCGGCTTCGCGCCGGGCATTACCCAGGGATTGTCCTGTTGGCGCGGCAGACCTTCCAGCACGCTCCGCGCCGAAGGCGATAGGGCGACGGATCGCGCACCCGTCTTGGCGTCGCGCAATCGAAGCTCTCCGGCCCCGAGGTCCACATCCTCCCAGCGCAGCGTCAGGATCTCGTTTCTCCGGCAACCGGTGAGCATCAGCAGACGGAACGCCGCCACCGCGCTCGGATAGACCTTGCCTTCGGATTGAACCTCGCACAGTACGCGTCCGAGGCGTTGGAACTCTCCGTCCGACAGAAATCGTTCGCGCGGGCGTTCCTTGTACTTGCGTACGAAACGGCAGGGATTGCCGCCCTCCGGCGCGACGCCCCAGAGCTCGGCCATGTGGAACAGGCGAGAAAGCATGTCCACCGCCTTGTTCGCCATCGCCGGCGTCTCGTGGAGAGCGTATTGCAGGGCCGCGACGCGCTCGCGCCCGAGTTCCCCGAGGCGCAGGTTGCCCAGCGCCGGTAGCAGATGGCGGTCCAGAATGTGCCGGCAATGCCGCATTGTGGCGGGCTTGCAGCGCACCGCAACGTGCTCCGTCATGTACCGCTCCGCCACCTCGGCCACCGTGGGGCCGGCGTCGCGCCGGGAGGCGCCGTTGACCGCATCGGGCTCGTTTCCGGCCTTGATATCCGCGATGAGCTTTGCCGCCTTGCGCCGCGCCCGCTCCGCCGAGATCAGGCCGTGCCGTCCGACGGTCATCCGCCGCGACTTGCCCCCCGCGCGCGTCTGCACCAGGAAGACCTTCGATCCCGACGGGTACACCCGGACCCCGAAGCCCGAAAGCTCCGTGTCCCAGTACACCGCTTCGCGGCCGCCCACCGGGAGCGACTCGACGGTCCGCCTGGAAATCGTTTGCCGGTCGAGCTTCGCCATGCCACTACTCCGCAAGGATGTCCGCGCCAATGCTGTCGGCGACCTTCGCGGTGGAGGCCTGGATGGATTCCCGGGCCAGGTGCGCGTAGCGGGCCGTGGTGTTGACCTGCGTATGACCGAGCAGTTCGCCAATCATCGCCAAGCCCTCCCCGAGCGCGAGTGCCCTCGACGCGAAGGTGTGGCGCAGATCGTGCAGCCGCACGCCATCGAGACCGGCGCGCCGGCGAATGCGATCCCAGGAATCGTTGATGTTCACCTGATGGGTTCCCTTCTTCCTGCCGGGAAACACCCACGGGTTGCCCGCGACGTTCGGGAGGTCCGCCAGTACCTCCGCGGCCGCGGGCGGCAGCGGCACGATCCGCGCCCCGGTCTTGCTGTCCCTCAATCGCATCTCGCCCGCCTCGAAGTCGAGATCGTCCCAGGCCAGTCCCATGATCTCGTTTCTCCGGCACCCGGTCAGGATCAGGAGCCGGATCGCCGCCGCCGAATGCCGCGACGCCAGCCGCTTCGCCGGGGCGACGTCCAGTACACGCCCGAGCCGCGCCAGTTCCTCCGACGTCAGGAACCGCTCCTTGTGCCGTTGCACCTTGTAGCGGCGCACCGACTTGCAGGGGTTTCGTCCCGCAGGACGCATCTCCCACAGTTCGGCCAGGTTGAACATCTTCACCAGCATGTCGACCGTGCGGTTCGCGACGGTCGGCATCTCCCTCAGCCCGTACTGGAACTTCAGGATGTGCTTGCGCTCCACTTCCGAAACCAGCAGGTCGCCCAAGCCGGGCAGGATGTGCTTGCTCATTCGCAACTGGACTTAACTGGCGACCCCTCGGCGGCGGTCCCGGTTTTCCTATCCAGGGCGAGCAACGGCGGCTTTCGCCCGGTTCTGGGGGACATGCTATATGAAGTTTTTTACCGTGGTGGTTACAAGGATTTTGGGGAAATCGGATTTCCAATCGACATGGACCAACATTTCGGAGATGCCCGAGTCACTGCGGCCCACAATATTATGCTGCTTACGGTGAACGACGTTAGACCGAATGTTGCGGTTGCTGCGTTACCGGTTCCCGAAGTTGTGCGACAGGCGAAGGTTCCGCCAGTTCGGGTAGAGTCTCGCGAGATAGCAGACGGAGTGTAGTTTCTGGGCGGAGGGTCGCACAACAGCGTAGCTGTCGAGTTCGGCGATTTTGTCACGGTAATCGAAGCGCCGGTAAACGAGGCTCGTTCGCTGGCGGTGATTGCGGAAGTCGATCGGCTGACTTCCAATAAGCCAATTCGATACCTCGTCAACACACATCATCATTTCGATCACTTGGGTGGGGTTCGCACATACGCCGCCCGCGGGTCCATAATCGTTACCCACGGGATGAACCGCGTTTACTACGATGAAGTTCTGTTTACTGCAGCGCCGCGGACCCTGGAACCGGACTTGTTTTCGCTTGCGCCCAAGTACGGCAGGTTCGACAAGTTTCGCCTGCCGCCAGAATGCCTCATCTAATTCGGGTATATCGCTGAAGCCGATGCGCTCGTCCTTCGTGGCCGCGATCTCCGCGGGTGTAAGAGGTCTATCGTATTCGTTCATGATAAGCCAGCCTTTCCTTACGGGACGCCGGACGGGCGGAAATCAACCGCGTGCGACCATCTCGACCGGTACGCACGACCACGACCAGCGCCGTACATCGATTCATACTGATGGCACCTTCTCGCGTTGTCTGAATGCGGCTTGACGCCGCGAGGCTTAAAAACGAAACGTATGAGTATATTTCACGGCGATCTGGGACTGCTCGGAACTCAGCCCGGAGAACACGCCCTCGGCTGAATAGCCGTGATTGACGACAATGAACAGATCCTGCCCGGCGCGGGGATTCCACCGCAGGCGGCTATTGATACCGAGAGATTCCGACTCGTTGTCATACTGCATCAGGTTGAGCCATGACCAGCGGACGTTGAAGGCCACATCGGCGTTGACGGCGATCAACCGCGTGATGAATTGGCCGCCCGGCAATTCGATGTCGTTGTATTCGTACTCGAAGCCCATCGACAGCCGCCGATTCGGACGCCAGTCCAGTTCCGCGGACATTTCCACCCGGTCGCCGTTAAAAAATTTCCCACGAAAATACTCGAATCCCGGCGCGAAGACCCGTTCCGAGGCTCCCGAAACCTCGAAACTAAATCCACCGTATTCATATTCGCCTGCTGGAATAACGTTACCGTCCACCACTTCGAATTCTTCGAACAGCACCTCACGCCGATAATTCAGATTGATGCTGAAGTCATCGCCGGAATTGGTCTCCAGCTCGATCAACTCGGCGAACAGGCGTTCGCTCTCCAGCCCGCCGGAAATTTTTTCGTAGCCCTCATAAAAAACACCATGGGATACAGCCCTGATCCACGGATGGACGGGTCTGCTCGTGTAACCGACTCCGACCTCGGTGCGCTCGATCCCGTGGCGGTTTACGAACCCCAAAGCAGGGTTGAAATCCTCATCGAAATGCTCCAGGCCCACTTCGCCGCGCAGGCCCGTGTTGTTCGGCGTCGACAACCGGACACCCCAGGCGCTCTCATCGCCCGTGACGCCTTCGGTGTCGGACTGTTGGTACCAGGCTTCTCCTTCCAGGGTCCGGCCACCCGGAAGACGCGTATTGCGATACCGGAAGTCCACGCCCAACAGGGAGTTATCGAGATTGGCTCGGGGGTCGCCGTTGGTAACGATCATGCCGACGCTGGACTCCTCCAGGACGTTGGCCGCAACGCGACCGACAAACAGATTGGTACTGTCGACTCCCTGGAATTCATCCTGCTGGATATCCAATACGCCGACATTCCACCGGCCGATACGCCCGGTCAGCTTTGCGCCCACGCCCAGGTCCACTGGCTGACCTCGTAGGCTCAAGCCGATCCGGCGCGAAAAGAACGGGATGCCGTTCCGCCGCAAGCCGCCGAAGGCGAAAATGTCCACGTCTTGCAGAAAGAAGTCCCGCTTCTCCGGAAAGAACTGCGAAAAGCGGGTCAGATTGATCTGCCGATCGTCCACTTCGGTGGCGGAAAAATCGGTATTCAAGGTCAGCACACCGCTCAGAGACGGGGTGAGGTTGTAGAAAATGTCCAGCGCCGGCTCCGTGGACGAATCGCTCACGCTCGTGGCGAAGTTTTTGACACCGGATGTCACCAAAGAGGGCACTACATCGAGTCCCCTGCCCTGCCGGAGCCCGGTCAGGCCGGTAATCGTTCCCGTGGTGCCGGGATTGACCTGGCGGTTGAACGATACCCAGGCAATTTCTTCCTGGCGGCGAGCGATGGTGCGCTCTACCGTAAATCCCCAATCCGGGTTGTCCGGATTGAAGTTCAAGGTCTTGAATGGAATGGCGATCTCGGCCGTCCAGCCATGTTCATCGATGGCAGCCTCCGCGAACCACACGCCATTCCAATCCCGGTTCAGGCGCGTGGGCGTTTCGAACATGCCGTCCTCGCGGCTGCTGTTGGGATTGACCTGAAAGCTGTATCCGCTGCGATTGTTGTTGAAGGGATCGAGATAAATCCCGATCGAATCGTCCCACCGCAGCGTACCGCCCTGAACCATTTGCCGGGCGGTGATCTGCTCGGGATCGCTATCCCACATCCGCGCGCCGACATAGAGGTTGTCGCTGTCGTAGAGGATATAGACTTCGGTGCGCTCGGATGGATCGGCTTGGTCGATTGGGGCATATTGGTGCATGTCGTCCATGGACGGCGCGTTCGCCCAAACGGCATCGTCCAGCACGCCGTCGATCGCCGGGGGTGCGTCGGTGCGCGCTACCGCCAGCACCTTGGCGCCACCTGACGCCGAGACAGTGGCCTGTTGGGCGCTGAGAGGCGTGGCGATCGCAAACGACAACGCGGTCGCCAGGGCGGCGGCGGCAGGCAGGCACGGACGACTCATTCGCCGTTGCGCCGTCGCGAGTTGATGTGAACCGCTCATACCGTGATATTTTGCCAAAAGAGACAGCGACGCTCAGTTAAGTTTTCTTCAGGAAGACGGACATTTTCCGAAAATCCAGCGGTGGCAGACGCCAGCCCGCCGCCAACGTAGAATACGGACTCGACTACAGAGGCTTATCCGGGTGATCAAGCTCAAGAGCTATGTCAACGGCGCCTGGCAGGAAGGCCGGGGCGAGTCCGCCGTATTGCTCAATCCCGCCACGGAGGAACGACTGGCCGAAACCGGCACCGGCGGCATCGATTTCGCCGCGGCGCTGGATCATGCCCGGAACGTCGGTGGCCCGGCGCTGCGTGAACTGACGTTTGGGGAACGCGGCGCATGCCTGCGAGGCGTCTATGAAGTCCTATACGCGCACCGGGAAGAACTGCTCGAACTGTCCATCCGCAATGGCGGCAACACCCGCAACGATGCCAAGTTCGACGTCGATGGCGCCACCGGAACCCTGCTGGCCTATTCGGCCTACGGCAAGACGCTCGGGGAGCGGACGCTCCTTGTGGACGGCGACTCCGAGCGCCTGGGGCGCAACCCCCGCTACGCAGGCAAGCACATTCTGACTCCGCTGCAGGGCGCCGCGGTTCATATCAACGCCTACAACTTTCCTGCGTGGGGATTCATGGAAAAGGCCGCGGTGGCCTTGCTCGCCGGCATGCCGGTCATCTCCAAACCCGCCACCAGCACGGCGCTGTTGGCCTACCGGATGATGGAGTTGGTCGTGGGTGCCCAGGTCGTGCCGGCCGGTGCGCTGTCGTTCATTGCCGGTTCCACGGGCGACCTCCTGGCGCATCTCGGGCCACAGGACGTGCTCGCGTTCACCGGCTCAAGCGATACGGCTCAGCGCCTGCGCAGCCTCGATGCGCACGTCAGGTCATCCATGCGCATCAACGTAGAGGCGGACAGCCTCAATGCAGCCATACTCGGCCCCGATGTCCGCCCGGGAACCGAGGCGTGGCAACAACTGATCCGCGATGTCACTACCGACATCCGCCAGAAGGCTGGCCAGAAGTGCACAGCCATCCGGCGTGTCCTCGTCCCTCCGGGCCGTCTCGACGATTGCGTCGAAGCGCTCGAAGATGAACTCGGATTTCTCACGGTGGGCAATCCGGCCGACGCATCTGTGCGAATTGGGCCCCTTGTCAACGAGGCGCAGTTGCACGATGTTCGCGCGGGCCTTGACGCCATTGGCGCTGAGGCAACCCGCGTAACAGGCGATTCCGCGCCCGGGGGTCTGCCCGGCGTTGAGAACGGGCGCGGCTATTTCGTCACCCCGCACGTATTCAAGTGCGAGGACGCCGGCGCGGCCAACGCCATACACGCCCGCGAGGTGTTCGGCCCCGCCGTGACGGTCATGGCCTATGAGTCGATGGAAGATGCAGCCGATCTCTGCGCTCGCGGGAACGGCGCGCTGGTCTCATCCGTCTACACCGATGACCGGGGATTCGCGCGGTCCATGTTGCTGGCGCTTGCGCCGTTTCATGGCCGGCTCACGCTGGGCGGGAACAAGGTTGCCGCGTTCGCGCCGAGTCCCGGCGTGGTGTCCCCGGCGATGGTTCACGGCGGACCGGGCCGTGCCGGCGGCGGCGAGGAATTGGGCGGCCTGCGCGGACTGTCATTCTACCTGCAGCGCACTGCCGTGCAGGGGTACCAACCACTCTTGGAAAAATTCTTTCCCTCAAACGCATGACGCAAGGACCGCATATGAGCCGATCCATCAGCCGATTGATACTCGCCGCCGGCGCCCTGGGCCTGATCGGTGCCTGTGAGCCGCAAACCGCCGATACCGAAGCGCCGGTGGATGTCGTCACCGAGGCGCCGGTGGACGTCGTCACCGTGGTTCCGAACTTCCTGCGACCCCCCGTGATGGGCAGCAGCGGCGGCGTGTCCGCCGGCCATCCCCTGACCACGGCCGCCGCCATCGAAATCCTGCAAAACGGCGGCAATGCATTCGACGCGGGCGTGGCTGCCCTGCTGACGGGCGGCGTGGTCGAGCAGGACCTTTTCAGTCTCGGCGGCGAAGCGCTGATTCTGGTGTATCCCCGGAGCGAGGGAAGCGTAACCTCTATCGTCGGCCAGGGCTGGGCGCCGCGCGAGGCGACCATTGACTGGTACAACGAGCACGCCAAGACCTTGTACGGCTACGGGCTGGACCCCGCGGTGGTGCCCGGCGCATTGCACGGCGCGCTCACCGTACTCGAGCGCTGGGGCACCATGAGTTTCGAGGAAGTCGCCGCTCGCGCCATCGACTACGCGGAGGCCGGCTTTCCCCTGCGATCCCGAACGGTGTATACGATTCGCCGCGAACTCGACTTCATCAATCGATGGCCCGACAACCGCGAATACTGGACGCACCCGGATGGCTCGCTGTATACGCCCGGCGAACTCATCCAGCTTCCCACCCTTGCCAATACGCTGAAGAAGATGGTGGAAGCCGAACGCGAGCACCGCGCCGAGGGGCGCGAAGCCGGTGTTGCCGCGGCACGCGACCGCTTCTACAAGGGCGACATCGCCGAGGAGATCGTGGCGTTCCTGCAGGCGTACGGCGCCCCGTTTGCGCTCGACGACTTTGCGGAGTTTTACGCCAGGGTGGAGGAACCGCTCAGCACCACCTACAAGCGTTACACGATCTACAAGCAGTCGTTCAACAGCCAGGGGCCAACGCTTCTGCAAGCATTGAATATCCTCGAAAATTTCGATCTTCAAAGAATGGGGCACAACAGCGCCGACTACCTCCACACCATCGTCGAAGCGTTGAAACTGGCGTTCGCGGACCGGGATACCTATTACGCCGACCCCGAATTCGTGGACATCCCGGCCCAGGGACTCCTGTCCAAGGAGTACGCCGCGCAACGCGCGCAACTCATCGACATGCGGCAGGCTTCGGAATCCTTTATGGCCGGCGATCCGTTTCCATTCGACGAGACGCTCGACCGCGAGGACTGGCCATTCTGGATGGCCGCCGAAAGCGAGACCGGGGAACGACTGCGGGTGGCCGCGGTGGACGACGACGGGACCATGAAGGATACGACCCACATCGCCGTCATCGACAAGGACGGGAACATATTCGACAGCACGCCGAGCGGCGGTTGGATCGGGGGCGCGGTCATTCTCGGCGATACCGGTATCGGCATGAGCGTTCGCGGCGAGCAGTTCTGGCTCGACGAGACCCGCGCCGCGCAACTGCGGCCCCGCTCGCGGCCCCGCTATACCCTGACACCGAGTATCGTGCTGCGCGATGGCGAGCCTTTCCTCGCCATCGGTACACCGGGCGGCGACAGCCAGGAGCAGACGATATTGCAGATGTTCCTGAACATCGTCGAATTTCCGTCCCAGTGGTACCCCAATCTGCATCAGGCGATCCAGGCGCCGCGGGTGCAGACGTTGCACTACTACGCGTCGTTCTGGCCCCACGACACGGGTTTCAATCGACTCAACGTCGAGAATGATCTGCCGCCACAGGTCATCCGCTCCCTGGAAGAACGCGGTCACGCCGTGAATCGACTCCAGCCGCTTGGAATCCCATCGTGCGGCACCGTCGTCCTGCTCGATCCTAACCACGGCGCACGCATCGCGGGCGCCGACGTGCGGCGGGATTGTTACGCCATGGCGTATTGACAATGAAATTCGCCGACGCCAACAGCTGTCCAAAACAGGAGGCACGCAAATGAGAATTCGGCCGTCAACTCCTTTAATCGCGATCGCGCTCTTCGGGCTCATTCCGCTTTCGGGCGTCCAGGCTCAAGACGTCCCGGTCCCGCAGTACCAGGTGGATCCTTTCTGGCCCAACGTGCCACTGCCCAATGCCTGGATTGTCCAGGGGGTACCGACCATGACCACGGATGACCGGGACCACGTCTGGATCATCAGTCGGTCCGACGACATACGGCCCGATGAGGCCATGGCCTCCTACGATCCGCCCCGAGGCGATTGCTGCATCGCCGCGCCCGATATCGTCGAGTTCGATCCGGCGGGGAACGTGGTCAATGCCTGGGGCGGCCCGGATCACCATCCCCTTTGGCCCACACGGCCGCAGACAGTGATTGTCGACAGCGAGTTCAACGTCTGGGTCGCGGCGCTGGGTCAAGGCGAGGGTCTCATGAAGTTCACCCGGGAAGGCGAGTTTCTCTGGGATTTTCCCCATCGTGGGTCGAGGCCCGCCCCCGGCGAGGCGCCGATGCCGCGCAACTTCCAGGACAATCAGGAAACCGAAATCCTCCGCAACGGCGTATTCAACATCGCCCTGGATGAGGAAGCACGCGAGATCTACGTGCTCGAAAACGGCAAGCGCGTGCTTGTATACGACATGGACAATGGCGACTACAAGCGAGGCTGGGGCGGACGCGGCAAACCGCTCAGTGAAATCAGCAACGACCCCGAGCCTGGTTACCTATGGACCGGTGGGCCGCCGCCCGATCACGACGGTTTTGTCCCGGCCGTTCACTGCGTCATGCTTTCCGACGATGGACTGGTCTATGTTTGCGAGCGCGGCATGAATCGAATCCAGGTCTTCACCAAGGCCGGCGAGTACGTATCGGAGTTCATGGTGTCCCCGAACACGCAGGCGCGCAGCAATCCGGACGGAACCGGCTGCGGTGGCCCCGGCAGCAACGAGTGGCCCATGTGCGGAACCACCTACAACCTGGCGTTTTCCCACGATGAGAACCAGCAATACGTATTCGTCGCCGACGGCACGAACCACAGGGTGTGGATCCATGATCGCTTCACCGGCGAGGAGGTGGGGCAATTCGGAAGCCCCGGCCGCAACGCCGGGCAGTTCTACTGGATCGACGGCATCGCCAGCGATTCACAGGGCAACATCTACACGGGCGAGGTCCTGACCGGCAAGCGCGTGCAGAAGTTTGTCCTCCAGTAGGCCGCTACTATCGCTTAATCAAGTTTTAATCCTGCCGAGTACGGGATGACTACAATGAGGCCGCCGACCGGTCGACCTCATCTCCAACCTTGCTCATATCCGATACGACGGCATAATCCCAAGTGCCGAAGCCCGCGTCGGTATTCACAGCCCGGACCCACCTGTTCGCCGCCTGCGCTTTTACCTCCTCAAGTGGATCGTAGCCCTTCGTTTCCAGTATAAGGTAGCGCTCTCGGTCTCCCGTCAGCCGGATAATAAAGTCGGGCAGATACTCATGGTGCTCACCATTGTGAAAATACGGGATTGCAAAACCGAGCCCAGCATTCTTTACGAAAGCCTGCACATGGTCATGCTTGTCCAGTCGATACGCAGCCATTTGCTCCCACTTGGCCGTATCGGGCACGACCGCATTGATATGGCTCTTGACGACCGGATAAGGTTCTTGACGCGTGTCAAAGTCAACCTCGTTCGTTGATCCGGGTCGCCGACCGCTCTCGAAACGTGGCAACTCGGCATCCTCCCCGCTCTCGTTGTCTGGCTGGATGGCGGTTACAAGCCGTTCCACGAGCCACCCGTACCAAGGAGAAAGGAACGCGTCGACGTCCCGCGCCGGATCGATGGGATGAACCTTCTCTTTGAGGTAGCGAGTGACGATGAGCGCAAGCTGGGAAAACAACACATGCGCCGGCGCATCGCAGCCGGGTTGTTGCCGGTATTCCCGAGTAAGGTCTCGCGCCATTTCGAATACCAGTTGCTGGAGGCGACGCCCCTTGCGGTAAGGGTTGAGATCCACGCGCTCAAGATGTCCCGGACCGACGAGGGACGGCCTGCCCGTGTTGCTCGGAAGCCCCGCCTTCATTTCCACCTCGGGCGGGATGTCCATCGGATCGAGTCGGAGCGGGGCTATGTTCTCCCAGTCCACCTTCACGCGGTGCCGGATCCCCTGGATGTAGCCCTCCACGCGCGGAAAACGAATCTCCAGATGCACCTTCTCAGGCACTGCCCGGATCCGCCAGGTCTTCGCGTCGGGCTTCGGGTCAACGCCCGGAGGGTTCTCCTTCAGCGGCACGATCTCGAACGGGACGCCGAAGATCTTGGCGACTTCCTCGCCCAGCTTGCCATCTTCTCCCACGGCATAGCTGGATCTCCGCAGACCTCTACCGACAACTTGCTCGCAAAGCAATTGGGACATGAAGGGGCGAAGTCCGATGATATGGGTAACGGTATTGCAGTCCCATCCCTCTGTTAACATTCCCACGCTTACAATGCACCGCACATCCCGGCCAGGCGGATGTAGTGTGCGCTCAAGTTTCTTCGCTAACGCCTCGAACCCCTCCGGGTAGATAGAGCGCCTTTGCCCGTCCATTGGCCAATCGATCTTTCCGACCGTATCCAGCGTAAAACGCATCCACCGATCTTCGTCAGACTTCGCCTGCCCGCTGTCAGATTCACGCACGACCTTGGAGTCCACGCGAATCGTGTAGTTATTCCCGTTCGCGTTACGCAATTCGTCGATCCGCGCCGGGGGTATACCCACCGGCGCCTTGTCCTCGGCGAGCCACTGAAAAATAACCTTGGCGAGCGCGGTATTGTTGCAAACGATGATGAAAACGGGTGGCCGGCTATCTCCTTCGCGCCGCGACCACTCCGCACGTAGCGCATCCCACAAACCACCGAGCATCACCACCGGCACGTGCGCGTACTTGAGCACGGCTTCCGGCTTCACGCGTCCGCGCCTCCCACCGCGTTCCGCTGGCGTCAGCTTCGGAAGAATCCAGCGCCAGATGTTGAAGTAACCGGGAACCGCGTTACCGCTGGTGTCGCGAACAGCGAGTTGCGGGATCTTGACCAGACCCGACTCGATGGCATCGATGAGCCCAAAATCGCAGACGACCCAGGGAAACGGGCGGTTCGCGTCCTGTCCGGCCCGCCCCAGAAAGTACGGCGTCGCGGAAAGGTCGATGCATAGGTTGATGCCGCGATGCTTGTGAATTCGATCCAGACCGTCGACCCACACGGTGGCCTCTCGGTAGTACTCCTCTACATCGTCCAATTCGCCGAACAAGTCTTTCTCGCCTTCGTCCGTTTCGGTGGGCCGTAACCGATAAGCGTGATGGGCTTCGTCGTTCATGACCAGGATATTTCGTTTGCCTCCGATTTCGCGCCCGAGCACGCGTTCGATGAGCTTGGTGTCGCTCTCGACATACCGAAACGATTCCACCGAGACGGCCTTGAGGTTGTCTTGCCGATCCCGGTGTTCATCCAGAATGTCAATCAGCCCAGCGGCCGTTTGCCGTTCGAGAGCATTCAAGGTCAGATAGCGCACACCGCGCACTGTCGTTGTCTTGGCGCCGATACGGATAGTTTCCCTTGTCCGGACCTCGCGACCGGCGCGAACGACCTTCGCCGACTGGCCCGCAACTTGAATCGCTTTTGGTTCGAACACGTGCCAGTTGGTGACCAGCACGTGTCCTTGAGCGAGTTGCGGCATGAAGCGCGGCGGGACGAGGTCGCGCGTGCGGTACAGGCTGGCTTCGCCCCCTTGCGGCTTGAGTTCTTCGAGCCGGTTTCGGATTGTTACGTTAGGGCAGACAACGAGTACCACGTCCGAGTACCGTGCGTTTCCCCGATCCGTCACCTTGTTGAGAATGCTCCAGGCGGCAAGCATGCCCATGACCGTCGTCTTTCCCGTGCCCGTCGCCATCTTGCATGCGTAACGCCGGAAAGCCCGGATTCCGTCGGCCTGCGCATCCGCACTGGGCTGGTCGAGCGGGACATCGATCCCTTGCAAGAAGTCCGCCCGTGCCTCCGCGAGGAAAATGATCGTTTCAGCAGCTTCAAGCTGCGCGAAAAACAGCCGGTGCTTGCGATCCTCCCGGCGCCAATAGCGCAACAACTCCATTGTGGTTCGAGTCACGCCGCCTTCGCCCCGTAGCGCCAATGTTCTCCACTCGGCGAGTTTGGCGCGAATCCGGTTGACCAACTTCAACCCGATTGCCGTTCCGACTCCCTGCCGTTCCGGCGAGGATTCGCTTCCGGGCGGCCGGTAGAAGTACATGGCTGGGCGCCGGCCAACCCGCCGCTCCGGCGGTTCGTACTCCACGATGCGCCAATGCTCCCTCGGTTCCTCGAAAGGCGAGTTCAGGATTGGCTCGGGAACCTCGTGAGGGTTCACGGCTCGACTCGGAATGCGAGGCAGATTGCATCCAGTTTCTCCACGACTTCGGGGTGGATTTCTTCAGGAAGCATCAACGCTGCAATCTCATGGTAGCGGGTGTAGGGAATGAAGATTTCCGCCGCTTCCAGTAGCGGCGGAATTAGCCGCGTACGAGCCTTGGTCGTATTCAGGAATTCGTGGTCAGCGAGCGGATTCCTTACCACCGCCGGCGGAAACTCGTCGCGCCAGTAGGCAAGCATGTCCTCCACATGCGGTGCAGCAGAGTCTGCCCCTACCATGGCTGTCACGAAACGGGCGAGCGCATCCGGGTGGATGAGGTAGCTTTCGATCTCGTAGCGCTGCCAGCGTTGCCGCTGCAAGCCAGTCCCAGTGATCTCGCTGGCCTGGATCGCCGGATGCGCATCACCGTCGACGAGTTCGAGTCCAGGAAGATTGTCGTGCACGATCCGCAAGGCATCGAAATGATCCCGCGCCCTGATTCCCGGTCGTCCGTCCTGCGCCTGAAAGACCACCGGTTTCCACATCAATTCCGTGGTCAATAGATTCTCGGCCTGGTGTCCGAGCTGGGCAGCCCACGAACGAAGGATATTGATGTCAGTAAAATCCTCCACATAAAGGACGCCACGGACACTCAGGGCCTGCATCACGTCCGCGTTGCTCAATACGCGAAGCGAAGAAATTAGTCTCCCTCGCTCAACGTTGTCGGCAACCATACGCGGTTGGTTGACCAAGACGCACAACTCACGAGGTTCGACCGTGTTGATCACGACCTCAGAGTGGGTCGCAACGATGAGCTGCGAATGCTGCCGGGCGGCAACCGTCCGTAACTCATGGTAAATCGCGTCCTGGAGAATCAAGTGTAGATGCGCGTCCGGTTCGTCCAGGAGCAGTACCGCGCCCTCTCGTGTGTTGAGAAACGCGAGCAGCATCAGAACTTGTTGAAAACCGCTGCCGGCACTCGCGATGTCCAAAGATTGCCCGCCTTCCACCATCCTGTATTCGGAAAGAATGTGCGCGCCGCTGGAATCGGGAGGCAGGAGTTCGTAGCCGAATAGCTTTTTTATGGAAGCTTGGAGCGCATCCCAAGCAGACTCGTTGGTGTTCACTTCCACCAGCAGATTTCGCAGGACATCGCCTGGACGGCCGAGGCCGAGAAGCTGCTCAATTTTCGGACGCTGATAAAGTGGCTCGTCGACTTCAAGACCAGTCATGGGAGGGATGAATACCGCACGAAGATCGAGCTCTCGTAAAACATCAGCAGGCGTGTTCGCTGGCCGAACGTATATCTGCTCCGTGCTGTCGGCGATGAACTCCATCGTCACTGACCAGCCCGTGTTGTGCCGAATCTCGATCTCGATCTTCCCCCGATATTGGCGGTCCGTCCACATCAGATCGAAGCTCCTGAGGGGAACCGACGCGAACGCATGCCGGGCAATCGGCGCATTCGTGTATCCTTGTCGAGGATTGAAGTCGTTCAGCGCTCTCCACTGCCGCAAGGCAAGCGACCATGAGGCGATGGCCTGAAGCACTGTAGTTTTACCGGTATTGTTGGGACCTGCTAAAACCAGGTGCCCCGGCAAGTGGAATTCCACATCCTGGAATCGCTTGAAGCCGCAAATTCGGACTGTGTGGATCACGTCTCGGTATCCGAAAGCGGCTTGACGACCATCAGTTCATTGCCTCGATCATCGACAACTTTCACCGCGATCTGGCCGTGTCCACCCGCTTGAAACGGAGTGCTGACCGTGCCCGATAAATGTGACCACACATCGTCATCGAATTCGCCGCGAAGCGAACGCCTGAGTGCGCTCCACGCTGAAGTCCGCGGAAAGAACGCCTGACAGACATGGAAACAGAGTCCGTTGTAGTCCGTATCGAGGAACCACGCGGGGACGTCATTTCCGCTCCGATGGTCGGAATCCATCTCCACGGGATCGAAAACGTCGAGTCCGAGAAGTTCAACCTGGTAGCTTTTCGTTTCTGCTCGGCGTATCCGTATGTCCGGCAACCCACAGACCGAGAAAATCTGGCTCGACCGCAGGTTCTTGAGCAAGTCTCCCATCACCAGATCCATGCTCGCCTGCACGTAAGTCGCGGCCACTCCGACCGCTTTCTCGCATTCCTCGACCAGACGCCTTGCGTCGGGCTGGATGGCAAATCCGATCGCGTAGAGGTGGTCGTATGCTTTGCCGTAGGCTTCGCGTGCCGCCTCGAACACCAGAGTTTCCGAGACTGCGCCATTCTCGGGTCCGAAGACAATTGCAACCCTCTGCTTGCCGTCATCTTCCACCAGAGCCTCCGCGGACAGACTCATGGAACGGGCGGGCGGACGTACCTTGGACAGGCTGAGCCTTCGACCGCCACCGAGATGCAGCACCGGCGAACGCCGCAGCACCTCGACCATACGCTCTACATGGTTCGTGTAAGCGGCGGCAGCAAGAATGTCGCCCGAGTCCTCCTCACCGTCCCCCTCCCAATCCACCGGAGTCGGTATGGTCGCTTCAATCCAGAATGGCCCGCTCACGCGCGTTATGCCGCCGTCCTTTTCCGGCCGGTCAACGAGCACTTCCTCCTTCGCCGGCTCGTTGTTAGCGATCGATTCGAGTGTCACGTGTGGCGCGATTCCGCCGACTTCTTCCCCCTTGGAGTTCGTTTTGCGACGATAGTCGAAGCCTCCGGCAGGTCCCCGATCAGGCTCCTTGAGTTGATAGAAGTCGAAAGTGCTGGTGAGCAGCCGCTGCCGGGCGAGCGCGATGGGTACTCGGGAAGTGTCGACGGTGATCCACCGCCGCCCCCATTTCTCCGCGCAATAGGCGGTCGTCCCCGAACCGCAGGTAGGATCCAGAACGAGGTCGCCCGGATCGGTGGTCATCAGCAGGCAGCGCTCGATAACCTTGGGATTCGTCTGCACGACGTATGTTTTCTCGCCCGTGAAGCTGCCTGTGAGGGTGTCCGTCCAGAGGTTTCCCCGCTCCTTGAATGGAAAATCCGTGGCAAACCGGCGGTATCTAATGCTGTTGGCGGCCACGTGAATCCGACCCGCAGCGACAAGCTCCTCAAGCCCGTCGGGGTAGTTGGGTTTCCAGTGCGAATTGGCGCCCGGTTGGTAAACTTTACCCCCGAATTCGAAGGGCTGCGGGTCCCGGGCCGCTCCCTGCGACTGCAAATTATCAGGATTATAATACCGGGCATCGGCAGGCAGTGGCACTTCCCGGCGTTTCTCCGCAGCGGTCACGCCCCGATAGGTTCCGTCCGGAAGCAGGACCCATCTCGCATTCCCCTCGCCCGGTATGGCAGGCTGCTCCTCGAACAACTTTCTAACTTTCAGCCGTTCCGGGTCTCGCGCATACCACAGCAAGAAGTCGCCGAGTGTCGCCAGTGTCTTGGTCCGAAAGCCCGAGGTGGTCTGAAAGCTGATCTGCGAGACGAAGCACTCGGGTCCGAACACCTCGTCCAGCACCTCGCGGACGTGATGCAGATTAGTGTCGGACATCTGCACGAAGATACTTCCGGAAGGATGAAGCATTTCCCGCGCCAGTGTCAGCCGATCCCGCAGATAGGTCAGGAAGGAATGAATGCCCAGTTCCCATGTGTCCCGGTAGGCTTGCACCATCTCCGGTTCGCGGATCATGTTTTCGTCGTCGCCGTGCGTAACGCCGCGTTTGCGCACGAACGGCTGGAAGTTCGAACCGAATTTCACGGCATAGGGGGGATCCATGTAGATGGTCTGCACTTGACCACCGAGCCCCTCGTAGTTGAGTAGGGAATTCATCACTACCAGGGCGTCGCCAAGGATCAACCGGTTCACCCAGCCGTTCTGGTGCTCATATGCCTTGAGCAACCGTTCGTGAATCGGCAGATCACTCTCCCCGAACAGATCGAACATATTCACCTGACGGTCGCGGGTGTGCCCTTTCAGGGTTTCCAGGATTGCCGATGTCGATAGGCGTTCATGGACGAACAGCGGCAGTGTCGGTACGTCGAAGGAGAGCCGCTCGGCCTTGCCCGTCCAGTTGAGAAACGGTCTGGAGAGCGTTGCCAATTGAGCGGCATCTTCCCGTGCCGCAGCTAATTCAGCCCTTACTTCAGCGAGGTCGCTCTCGGGAATTCCTGCCAGATTTTTCGAATCAAGAATCCCGGATAACTTTGCAATTCGATCCGACAGCGCCGCAATTTTCGCCTCAGCGTGCTCACGCGAGGGGTTCTGCACATCCCAGTCAAGCGCTGGAGAAAGCGAGGAGTCGTAACGGTACCTGGCCAGCGGTTTTTTCTTACGAAACTGCGCCTGTGTACCTATGTCGGGCCGGAGCAGCGCGCTTGCTTCAGGATGTGCGTAACTTCCGGCACTCCGCCCTTTCTTACGGGCGCCAGCGCGGCCCGTTGCCTGCTTCTTACGTGCCACCTATGCTCCTGCTACATCCTCATAAAGCGTGCCCGGCACGGTCGCGTCAAGCGTTGCCGGCACCGAAACCAATTACGGAAAGGGACCAACTCTACTTGGTGCCTTCCTAAGTGGAGATGGGCGCATAGTATGCCCGAATCCAGTCTCCGGTTCGCCGAGCACAAATTCGGTTCTACCCGAGGAAACTCACCGCGAGCATGCCCAGCGCGCCGGTCATGACGAGATAGTAGATCGTCGGGATCACCGTGCGGCGCAGCGTGGCGCCCTCCTGGCCAAGCAGCCCCACCGTGGCCGATGCCGCAACGACGTTGTGGATCGCAATCATGTTGCCCGCGGCCGCACCCACGGCTTGCAGCGCCACCACCAACGCCGCGGAAATCCCCAGCGCGGTGGCCACACCGTGCTGCAACAGGGCGAACATGAGGTTGCTGACCGTATTGCTGCCGGCGATGAACGCCCCCAGCGCGCCGATGAACGGCGCAAAGAATGGCCACACGGCGCCGACATTGACGGCAACCCAGTCGGCCATCACGATGGGCATGCTCTCGAGCCCCAGCGCGTTCACATCGGAGTTGATATAGATGCGCACCATGGGCACCGTGAACACGAGCACGAAACCGGCGCCCAACAGCGTTCTCGACGATTCCGTAAACGCGGCGACAAACTGACGCCCGCGCATGCGGTGCAGCGCGACTGTCGCGAGCGCGGCCACGAGCACCATCGTGGCGGGCAGATACAGGGGCGTCGTAGTGGCCGTCACTGACGTACCCAGGATCGACTCCCAGCGAAAAACCAGCGTCCGCAACAGTTCGCCGACAGGAAGTTGCGGGAGCCTCGAAATGACGAGCAATCCGGCAACCAACAGGTAGGGCGACCATGCTCGCACGCCCGACATCTGTTTTTTGGGCGTTTCAAGGCGCATTTCCAAGCGCCCGACCCAATCGAGGGGCCAGTCGGCGCGCGGCGCGAAATCCCACTCGTCATCGGGAACCAGAAACCGCTTCCTGGCCGCCGTCGTGACAATCGCCAGACCGACCAATCCGCCAAGCAGCGATGGAAACGCGGGTCCCAGAAAAATGCCGCTGAGCAAATACGGCAACGTGAAGGCAACTCCGCCGAGCAGCGCGAACGGCCAGATCGACAAGCCCTCCGTCCACGAGCGGTTCCGGCCGAAAAACCGCGTCATCATCACGACCATGAACAACGGCATCACCGTCCCCACGATCGCGTGCAGCCAAACCACATGCTCGGTGATGATCTGGAGATAGTCTCCGAACTCGATCCCTGCCGCCGCCAGTTGCCGGGACACTTCCGGGCTATCCAGCCCACCGCTCACGCCCACCAGAATCGGCGTCCCCACCGCGCCGAACGTCACGGGCGTACTCTGAACCATCATCCCCAGCATGACCGCGGTCATTGCCGGGAATCCCAGCGCAACCAGCAACGGAGCCGTAATCGCCGCCGGCGTCCCGAAACCCGATGCGCCCTCGATGAAGCTTCCGAAGAGCCAACTGATGATGATGACCTGCACCCGCCGATCCGGGGTGATGGTGGCAAAGCCCGCCCGAATTGCGGCGATGGCACCCGAGCGTTTCAAGGTATTGAGCAGGAGAATCGCCGCGAAAATGATGAACAGGATCTCGAAGGTGATGAAAAGACCCTGAATCGACGCCGCGGCGATTTGGGCGACCGGCATCGTCCAGGCAAACAGCCCGATCACCACCGCAAGCACGTACACGGCCGGCATCGCGACGCGCGCGGGCATACGAAAACCAACCAGAAGAATCGCCGCAACCAGAATCGGCAGCACGGCCAGCAACGCCTGAACGGATTGCGACATATCTGTTCCCCTCGAACTCGCCGCGAAATGAAACGCGGAGTCTAACTCGCCGTGAACATTGGTGGGCGAGGCGGTGGGACTTTTGCCACGGGCTTGCTCTGGTTTCTAACTCTGGTTCCACTCCACCCGATCGGCATCCGGGTTCTCGCGCTCGTAGTACCACCTCAGACCGAGGGGTTCCTCGCTCAGAACATGGGTCTTGAAGCTCCTCCAGGCCTGGATCTCGAAGTAGTCCAATGAGCCACCCAGGGAGCTAAGCCGGTGTGGCACGCCCGAGGGGAAATACACAAGCGTGCCCGGCTCGATCTCCTGGGAGATACCTTCCACCTCGACCAGTCCACGCCCCTTGAAAGTCATGTAGCAGTGGTCGGGCCCGTCGGGGTTGGCGCTTGTGCCAACGTGCGAGTGGTACGGCGATGAACCGCCTTCGATATAGTGCATTTCTCCCGCCTGAATGGCGTTGGTGGGCGTGAGCCGGGTTCCGTCCAGCAGCCTTACGCTGGATTCGGCGCAGAATCGGCGCACGCGCCCGCCGCTCGCGTCGGTGAGCACGCGCAGAGTCCCTCTGTCGAAATAGTACCCGGGCCCGCCCGGCAGCCCGCCCTCGACTGCCGCCGGAGGCTTGGGTACCACCATATGAAGCAGATCCATATTCGATCCGGTGGCTTCGAACCGAGCCGTCTCGCCGGGTGCGAGCAGGACGCCGGCGCCTTCTCCGGCGTCATGCGTTTCGCCCGCGTCATGCGTTTCGCCCGTGTAGTGAACGACGCCACTCGTCGGTTGTTCGATGATGTAGGCGACGTGGTAATCATCGCTGGCCTTAAGATCGAAATTCCGCCCCGCGAGGACCGTCCGCCTGTATACCGTCAGCGTCTCGGAACCGCAAAGCCCGGAGCTGCACAGCGTGCGCTCCAGACCGGAGGGAACGGCGCTCGCCGCCGCGGTGTTCGAATCGATGATCGAAATGTCCTTGATGCTTGCCATAGTCTCCTGGTCCTCAATGAGTCTGCTGTTAAACAAGCGCCAGCGCGCTGAATGGGTCCACTGTTAACCTGACGCTAGCGCCCTATCCGGCGCCAGTTTCGGGTCGGCGATGAACGCTGATGCCAGCCGTGGTAGGGGTGCCTGCGCAGCAACTCCGGATCGCGAAACAGAAATATGAGCACGGCTCCGGCAGCGAAGCCGCCCACATGCGCCCAGAATGCGACCCCGCCGCCCTGTGCGCCCAGCGACGCGAACCCGCTCAAGACCTGCACAAACAGCCAGTAACCCAGCATCAACACGGCCGGCACGGCAATCGTCGTAATGAAGAATCCAAAGAACACCAGCATATGAACGTGCACGCGTGGGTACAGCAGGATATAGGCGCCCATAACGCCGCCAATGGCGCCCGATGCACCGACCATCGGCACGGCGGAATCAGGATTCGACACGATCTGCGCGGCGGCGGCCGCCAGACCGCAAAGCACGTAAAAGAGCGCGAACCGCACATGTCCCATGGAATCTTCGACATTGTTACCGAAAATCCACATGAACCACATATTGCCGACCAGGTGTAACCAGCCGCCGTGCAGGAACATCGACGTGATCGTGGTATGCCAGGCCGAGGCATCGCCGAGCACGCAGAGGCTGTTTGGACCGACCTGGAAGCGAGTCCCCGCGGGCACCGTCTGCAAGAGTTCCCCGGGAATCAGTCCAAGCCGGCAAACGGAACCCGCCAACGCCGGGTCGGAACCCAATCCCTGCAGGAATACCCACGCCAGGGCGTTCAAGCCGATTATCGCGTAGGTCGTGTAGGGCGTGAGTATTTGCGGATTGTCGTCGCGGATTGGAAACATGGTTCTTCCCGGGCGAGCGCTCAGTCGCCAGTCACGACGCCGACTTCGTCAGCGTATTCGTTCCAGGCGTTAACCAGTTCAGCGGTCAGATCGGGGAATTGCGCGGATACATCGTTCCGCTCGAACGGGTCGACGGACAGGTCGAAGAGTTCCCAACCCGGTGCCTCCCCCGAACGCGGCGTCCACAACAACTTCCAGTCGCCGCGCACCAACGCGCGCTGGCCGCTCAACTCCCATCCGATGGGCTCATCCGCGTCGTGTACAGGGGTCGCATCGCCTTGCAGGTGACCCAGAAAGGATTTGCCTCGCATGGACAGAATCGGTCGATGATTGTATTCGCCCATTGGATACTCCGTTTCCGCGATCGTCAAGAGCGTCGGCATCACGTCTTGCATCGTGAGGTATTGCCGCGACACGCCGCCGGGGCTTGCAACCGGTCCGTGGGTGGCGAAGGCCGCGGCGAGCACGCCGCCTTCGGCCATGGAACTCTTGGTATCCCGAAACGGCGCCATGGCTGCTTCGGCCCAGCCCATCCCGTAATCGATGAAAGAATCGACGTCCCCCATATTGGCCACGCTGTTGTCATAGCCCTCGTCCATTCCCGCGGGAGTGCTGGAGGCAGCGCCGTTGTCGGACATGAACAGAATGAAGGTATTTTCGAATTCACCGATCGCGCGCAGGTACTCTATCAGGCGGCCGACGTGGAAATCCATGTTCGCCACCATGGCCGCATAGATCTCCATGCGTCGCGCCCGATCGGCGCGGCCGGCGGAATCCAGGGACGCCCATGGGACGGAGCGGCGCCGGTAGCCATCCATATCGGCACCGGGAGGCAGAACGCCCAGGTCCAGCGCTGCTTCGACCCGCCGGTCGCGAATCGCGTCGTAGCCCTGGTCGTAGTCGCCGGCGAACCGGTCCCGCCAGTCTTCAGGCACCTGCAGCGGGAAATGCGGCGCGGTAAACGCAAGGTACGCGAAGAACGGCTGGCCGTCGCCCTGGTCGGCATCGATGTACTCGATGATCTTGTCGGTGAACATCGCGGTCGAGAAATAGTCCTCCGGCAGCGAGTCCACACTGTCCCAATTTTCCCGGTAGACCAGCGGGTCCGCGCGCAAAATGCCGCCGTGCGCGCCACCGTCAGCCGTGCTCAGATGCAGTGCGCTGCCCGTCGTCAAGGCAAAAGACGCTTCAAATCCACGACCCGCGGGATTGTGCTCTTCAACCAATGCCCGGCCGAGGTCCCACTTGCCCGCCATATAGGTGCGGTACCCCGCATCCCGAAGCACCTCCGGTAATGCCGCTACACGGTAGCTGAGGTAGCCTTCGTAGCCGGGACGGGCGTGCCCGGGCTGGTCCCTGCGCGGCGCCTGCCCGGCATCGTAAGCGCGCTTCAAGGTCATCGACCCGATGCCGGCTTCGTGATTGTCCATTCCCGACAGGAGCATCGCCCGCGCCGGCGCACAAACCGGTGCCGCATGAAAATTCGCCAGACGAATCCCGGCGTACGCCAGTTCATCGAGATGGGGCGTGGGAATTTCACCGCCGAACGAACCCAGGTCCGTAAAGCCCATGTCGTCAGCGACGATCAAAAGGATATTGGGGCGATTGTCCTGTTCGGCGGCCGGTTCCCGAAGCTGCGTTCCGGTGTCGTCGGCGCCGCAGCCGGTGAGGCCAACCGCAAGAATTGTTCCGACGGCACACCATTCGATCAATCGTCTCATCTTCTGATCCCCGCTTTTGGGCGCGCTCGCCATCACCTGGGCGGCTTCCGCCGACCGGAGTCTAACCCGCATATTGAATTTCCCCATGTCCTACAATGCGAATTGATTTTTATATGATTGTTTTATTTAAAGTTATCTCAGAACTCTCAGATAGACCGCGGACCGTCTTTGATCTTGAGTAAGTATCGCAAGCACACCGAACACGGCTGCAAGGCTTGCCGGGGTGGTATCGGGGCCAAAGACGGATCCACACTCGAAGACGCGGGCATCTTGCGCTTGGACCGTGCGAGCGGCAGTAAGGACGAGGAGCGCCAGGCAATAAAGAGTCGTGCGGGTGTTTGTGGACGACATATTTAGGTAAATCGGCTGCATTACTCTAAGGCATCATATCCGAAACCAATGGCTACCCCCATCCGGCAATTCTTGTTGATCTTGGCAGGCGCGTTGAGCATCTCGGGCCACGCGCTGGTCGATCGTGCTGTGGCGCCTCAAGCGTCGTCCCCAGACACCGGTTCCGCCGACGCCGGTCGCCTGACGCGACCAGGCCTGCGTGCCACTTGTCGACTACATTGTTGACAGGATGCATACGTTCATACATATAATCTGCCGTGGAAGCGAACTGGGATCCGCTCAAGGCACGCGCGAACCTCGCCAAACACGGCGTTGCCTTCGAGGATGCCGAGCTTGCCCTAAGCGATCCCCTGAGGCTCACCCGCGGGGACCCCGACGCACGCGGCGAGGAGCGTTTCGTCACCGTCGGCGCGGACGCGCTCGGCAGAATCGTGGCGGTGGTCTACGCCTACCGGAACGACGATGTCAGATTGATCTCGGCGCGCCCCGCCACACGAAAGGAGAAGAAAGCCTATGCGCAAGGAATATGACCTCACGGACGCCGAGCGAGGCCCGGCGCTGAAGGCGTCGGGCAAGACCCGCATCACCATCCTGCTGGACCGGGACATCGTCGCGGCGTTCCGCGCGCGCGCCAGCGACACGGGCCGCGGCTACCAGACCGCCATCAACCAGGCGCTCCGGGAGCACCTGGCCAGCGACGAGCTGGAAGCGACGCTTCGCCGTGTCGTCCGCGAGGAACTCCGCAAGGCCGTCTAGACCAGCAGTCCGTGGCAGAAATGGTTTCTGAGCCGTGATGGGTGAGATTGTAGATGGTCTTGCCATGCTCGAAGCTGCGCGGATGCTCCGCGACAGTCTCCCCATCCTGGCGGATGACAATCCGACCGGCATAGGCGCGCACATCCACCGTCTGGTCCTTGATGTCCGGATGGCGCCACGACCGGGACAAGCTGTACGACAAACCCAAGAAGGACGTCTGGCTCAGGCCCCTCAGAAAAGATTGGAAACGTACACTCAATCGGTAAAATCAGCCGGCCCCATCACGGCTCCACCGAAGGGTTACCTACGCGTTTAACCCGCATCGCTGACTTTCCCACATCCCGCAAATCGAATAATTGCATAACTCATTGGACAAACTGGCGAGGTCTGCATCAAATTGCCAGTCCCTGGCTCGAAAGCCAGTAGAATTCAGTCAAACTAGAGAGGGTAGCCGAATATGAATACCCGGCGCGTAGCAAGTTTCCTGGTCTCAGTTTCATTCCTCGTGAGTATCGACCTGTCCGCACACCACGGCGCGGCGCTATATGACAATGCTGAAACGATCACACTCAAGGGACCGGTGACTCAGTTTCGGTTCGTGTTTCCCCATGCGTTGGTCTACATCGCAACGCAATCCGACAACGGCGACATCGTCGAGTGGTCCGGCGAACTCACCACGCCCAACCGCCTGGCTCGCGGTATCGGCCCCGGCGGTACCACGCACGCTGGCTGGACAAGCGATACGCTCCAGCCAGGCGATGTCATCGAGCTTACCGGCAGTCCTGCCAGAAACGGTGCCCCGTCCATGCGAATTCTCAGCATCGTCGACGCTGACGGCGCCTTCGTCGTCGGTGGAGCCGCAAGCGATACTGCTTCGCGTGTGGAAACCGGGGACGCCAGCGCGGCGCCGCCGGCCACCGACAGCGTCAATTTGAGCGGTATGTGGAATTACCGCTACAGCCATAGTTGGGAGAACTACGCGTTTACGGCCGAGCTGCCGCCGATGACGCCTTGGGGCAGGGAACGGTTCGAGGCATCGAAACCGACGTTTGGCCCGCGTGGAGTGGCTGTTTCCGATACGAACGATCCCGCTTACCAGTGCTTGCCGTCCGGCACGCCCCGCATCTACGCCCATCCAGCCCCGTTCGAGATTGTGCAGACACCCGGCCGTGTCCTGATCGCGTACGAATGGATGAATCTCGTCCGACACATCTACACGGACGGCCGCGATCATCGTGAAGGTCGCCCGCCGTCGTGGATGGGAGAATCCATCGGGCATTGGGAAGGCGACACCCTGGTCGTGCAGAGTGTGAATTTTAATGACAGGACCTGGGTTGACCGCCGCGGTCTACCTCATAGCGACCAACTGCGCGTAGTGGAACGAATTCGGCGAAGTGGCGACGACGAGCTGACAATCGATATTACGGTTGACGACCCCATCGCCTATACCCAACCCTGGTCGGCAAGGCGAATTTTCGGCAGCGTCGATTGGAGGCTTGAGGAGAGCGTCTGCCTCGACAATCAATCTTTCACGGACTACGAGCGAACGCTGATAGAGTACGAAGACGGTTCCGGAGCGGATTTCTTCGGCCTTTATGCCCAGCCGATCCGCGAGGGAGGAGTCCCGGCCACGCCCGATACCGAACCCGACGCGATTCCTTACACCGCGGAGGGGCAGCGTGCTTTCGATGCGTATGTCCCGGAGCTCAACCCCAGAGTTCTCGACGACTGCGCGCCGCAGACCATGAGCAGAGTCCTCTGGACCCCCGATCCCATGGAGGTCCGTGAGGAGGACGGAAAGCTCGTGTTTCATTATGAGCGGGGCGGCGCCGTCCGTTCCATCGTCATGAATGGGACTCCCCCGGCAGCGAACCAGCCGAACACTCATCTCGGTTATTCGGTGGGACGTTGGGAGGGAGACGTCCTGATCATCGAGACGACGCACATGTCAGGTGGCGTCTTGAGCGGCAACGCGCGGCCACTCAGTCCGGATGCCCGGGTCACGGAACGTTATTGGCGCGAGCCCGGATCGAATGATCTGCAGCTTGAGGTCGAGATCGACGATCCCGTGAACTACACCGAGGCCTTCAAGGTGGGCCGGGAGTTCATCTGGGCGCCGGATGAGGAAATCCGCCCGTGGGTGTGTGTCAACCTGGGGCCGAAAGATACGCCACCCGACCTCGATGGATTGACGCGAATGTTGGAGGAACTCTGAGCTAAAGGCATCGGGGTCGCGCCCCATTCGACTACGCTCTCCTTTGCGATGCTGGAAATTAGCAGTTCGTTTATTTCGCTGATCCGAAACGTTGCGGCCGACGATAGCGGGAACATCTACTCCAGCTCCTTCCTACCTGAGCTCGAACTCCACGAACTCGATCACGGTTGCACCGGTGTTCTTTACCGCCCTCGTCTGCCCAGCGTCCTGCCAGATGAAATCTCCGTCGTACGGAGCCATACCACGATCGGCCGAGCCAGGCACGATTTCGTCCAGTACCCCGCCGCGGACGTAAACTCTGAGTCCCGGCGCCGTTTGCATGATTTGTCCAGTCGCCTCTTCTGGCTCCAGAATTACCCGCCAGGCTCGTATGCGCTCGTTATCCAGGATCTGAGTGTAGCCGAAGATTCCAGAGCGGTCGGAAACTGGAACTTCGGCCGCGGATCGATCTTTAAGGATGAAGGAGACGTTGTGAAACGGCATTGGACCGACGTTGGTTACTTTGTGCGTATGTGGCCCGTTCCTGGTCACATTGGTAAACGACGTACGGCCCGGAACAGGCTCTCCCACAGCCGGCTCGCTCACCTCGGAAGAGCCGTAAATTTGGTTCGTCCGCAAGGCCGGCGACAGATTCACGGACACCGAGTCGGCGAAATGAGTATGAAATCCCGTGTTGCGTCCAGGTGGAATATTGATGCTTATCAGAGTGATGTAATCATTGGAGAAGACCGGGACGTGGAACGGCGCCTCTTCCATGGGCACCGGCTCGCCCTCGACCTGGGAAGACGCCGTCAGTGCCAACGCGTAGGCGAGCACAAATAATAATACTGAAACGATATGCCTCATTGAGTACCTCCCTTCCCAGCGACCGACCGAATGTCCGAGTGGCATTGTATGCTCAACCGGCGACTTCTCAGAGCGGCTCATAACGAATCAGCGCCGTTCGTTGCACGAGCCCGGAGAAGAAATTGCCGTCCACCACGCAGTTATAAGGTTTGATCTCATTCGCGGGGATCCATTCCCAGTGCATGTCGTGCATCGTGATGAGCTCCGTGAACGTTTCCGGATCGACCAGGGTCGCCGTCCAGTCGAGGCGCGTTTCGTCCGCGCTCAACATGAATCGTTCCACGATCTCGACAGCCTCGCTCTGCGGTATACCCTGATCGTTGAAGTAGGGGTAGTCGATGCGGCCTGTCTCAACGATCAGCGTGCCGTCCTCCCAACGGCCCACGGAGTAACCGAGCCGTGAGGGCGCCACGTCCACCTCGAGATTCGCCGCAGCGCTCGCATCGGAGGCGTCGCCGGTCATCTCCACTCGCAGAGCCCCATCGACCAACCCGAATTCGGCGGCTGAATTCTCGTTCAACACGAACGACGGACCGGTCGCCAACGTGAGAAGCACGGGCTGAACGCCGTCGTCACGACTGCTCGAGGGGTGACCCGCGAGCCTGATGCGGTCGCCGACGTTCACGATTGCCGCACTGATTCCGGTACGCTCCAGCGCATTGACCGATGTGCCTTCCACGGTCCAGATCCTCTCTCCGCCATCCTCGTCGACAGCCCGGACGGTCAGGCGAATATGCGGATTTCGCCAGAACACGTCGACGACCTCGCCCTCGAATTCGACGATCTCGCTCTGGTCATAGCTGAGCAGCGAGTGGTGCGCGAACGCGACGACCGGAAGGAACGAAAGCCAAAGTACGTTCAGGTATCGAGTAACTCCAACATCAAACATCTTGATTCTCCCGCGAAACGGGCGGCTGAGACGGCAGGAACGGGCTACGACCTCACACCATTTCGCCTCAGATCCGTCAGCGCCAAGCGCTCTTCCCGGTTGGGATCGTCCGCAACCCTGACTTCCTCGCCAAAGATCATGGTTGGGTAGTCGTCAGGATCGAACGCCGGCCAAGTCGGCATGTCCGCATGGTTGGGATTGCCGGTTCTCGCAAATGCGGCCCAGGCCGCGCTCATCACGTGACCAAGCTCGTAACGCGACAGTGAGGCGCCGGTCATGGATGCCCCGATATCCAGATTGTAGAGGACGAATGGAATATCCAGGGTATGGTAGGCGCCCATGCGGTTGTTGTGGACGGGCGAGTACCAATCGAAGAAATACAGATAGCTCGGTGCTGCACCCTGTTCATACTTAAGCCGGCCCAGCGCCTGCGCGTTCCAGCGACGCGCATCGTCCGATTCAGCGGTCAGCCAGAGCATCTGGTTTCTCTTCCTGGGATGGCGCCGTTTGTAGAGATCAAGCAACGTCCGCCCGCTAGCTGCATTACCATCTGCCAGCCGAGACGTGAATCTATCCAGCAAGTCCTCGTCGGACAGGTCGTAAGGCGGAGGACCGAGCCAACCATTCTCAGTTTCGGTTGAACCCATCATCAATGGGACGTCGGCCGAATAAGACGGTGCAGTGGGATCCCATTGGTGGCGCGGTATGACCGTGCCGTCGATGACCGGACCCGAGCCCAGACCCGGAATCCGCGGCTCGCTGTAATACGCCTCCTGAATTCGCTGGACCGGTATCTGCTGCAACCGGTCCAGTTCATGCGTGGCAACACCAAGCTTGCTCAGGAAGCGCTCCGCCTCCGCGCTCGCGTCGGAAGCCGGTGTGCCCCGAAACCGCGAGCCGCTTTGAGCGATCGAGCGATGAAACAGGCCTCGTGCCGACGGCATGGCCATCAGAGTCGTCGTCTTGCTTCCACCTCCCGATTGACCGAATATCGTGACTCTGTCCGGGTCGCCGCCAAAGTTCTCGATATTGTCCCGAACCCATCGCAGCGTTGCGACCTGATCCTGCATCCCCAGGTTGGTCGATTGCGCCCACTTCTCGCCACCGATATCCCCCAGATGCAAGAAGCCGTACAGATTCAGACGGTGATTGACGCCGACCACCACCACGTCTTCCTTCTTTGCCAGGTTCGTGCCGTCATAAAGGAGATAATTTCCAGAACCGGCCGTGAAGCCACCCCCGTGCAGCCAGACCATGACCGGTCGGGCCCGCGAGTCGACCCCCGGGGTGAACACGTTCAGGTTCAGGCAGTCTTCCCCTTGCTCGCTTTGGGGGTTCAGCGCCCGCACCACCGGTGCAGGCTCACCGCCATCGGGGTTCATCAAGGCCCTCTGCCCGTATTGGAAGCAGTCCCGTACACCCGTCCACGCACCAGGCTCGCGAGAGGGCATGAAACGGTTCTCACCACTGGTCGGCGCACCATAGGGCACGCCCCAAAACTGGTGAACCCCGTCCTTCAGTCGGCCGCGGACACGCCCGTATCGAGTTCGCGCGGTCCCCCCGACTTCAGTGAGGCGTGCCTCCTGGGCAAACGCACGACCTCCCGCGCCGCCGACGAACAAACCCGCGGCGGCCATCGCGCCTGTTTCAAGGAAGGTCCGTCGGCTTACTTCAATCCGTTTCTTCATTGTCTCCAATCACCTTACCGCAAATCAGGGTCCCCTATCGCCAAAAGCGGACATTCGCAAGAGCTGACGGTCAATCCGATCTGGCTCTGTTTCTGCGGCGATCATCGATAAACGTAATTCGGTCATCGTCCTGGCCAATCTGGACTGTCAGCGGTGACAACGCCTTCCTGAAGAACCCAAAGGGCGCACACTGAATGCCGGGATCGTCTTCCGGCCCAATCGCCGCCTGCAGCTCCGACCCCTCGGGCGTCAGGTGGTCAGCAAGATCTTGGTGAACCGGCCACTCCAGACCCCTGCGATGTCAACCGGCGCCATGGAAACGGTGACGCCTCATTGCTCCACGCCAAAGTCGCCAAGCAAATATATTATGAATAATATTTCACTTGAAATACGTAATGCTCGCGATTGGATTTGACTGTCTGACATTAAGGTCAACATATGACTGCTAATAAAAAGCTCCATATCAAACTCGCCTTAGGCACACTCGTCACCTTGCCCCTCTCGGTCACAGCGCATCATTCGAGGAGCGTCTTGTCCTCGTCGTTACTCCAGGAACCCGGCGTTCGATGCAGTTGTACGGCTTCACGGTCTCCCCCGGTCGCCAGATCCGGTATGAGTTCATCGTGACGGGCTCCGTAAATGTCGCGGGATCGATGACCGTGATTTCATAATCGAGCCGGTTTTCGTCGGCACTGAAAGTATAGCGTTCGAGTATCTCAGCGTCCGCGCTCATCGGGGGTGTTGCGTCCATTGAAGCTCATCGAGTTGATATGAGTCGTATTGACGATGAGACTTCGCTCTTCCCAATAACCCACGGAGTGACCCAGTGGTGAAGGCGTTACCTCCCCGGCCGGTCCCTGCAGGTGAATGATACGTACCCGATCGAACTCCTCCGCAAGCAGCCGGACGACATCCCCATTGTCGACGAACTGGCAAGGCCAGGCGCTGGCCAAGGCGCTCCGCGTGCCTTCGAATCGGATTACCGCAATCGTCAGCGGCGAGCGCGCGATCACCGCTGATACAGCCCCGCGCTTGGCGCGTCACTTTGGCACAACGCCGGATTTCTGGATGAATCTTCAGTTACACTACAATCTCGCTGGCGCAGAATTTACCGCCTGTCTCAGTATATTGAGACACTTCCGTTCATTGGTTCCGCCGGGTCACCGAGCATGCAACTCACATTGCGATGCAACGTCGCCCGTCGCCGGCGGACAACGCCCCGGGCAGACCTCAGGATGGAGGAGAGCAAATGACTGATCGCCGACTCATTTTCGCTGCATTGCTTACCGCATTGGGTGCCCATCCCGCTCATGCACATCATGCGGCGACCGCCACATTCGATACGTCTCAGGACATGGAGATCGAAGGTTTCGTTACGGATTTCAACTTCGTCAATCCCCATGTCACCATCACGCTCATGTGCTAGATTCATTGAAAATAACCTGAGGGGGACACCGTAGTGAGAATACCTATAGCCATCCTGATCTCTGCACTGGCCGCAGGAGCCAACGCTCAACTCGCCGGTATCCCGGCCAGCGACACGCTGGGGGCGGACGACCTTGCGGGGAATCCCTCTTTCATCGGCGGTGTTGCCAATGGCGGAGGAACGGCCCACGGAGTATGGTGACCCGGCTCTGTGACCTTGGACAAGGTCAATGACCGACTCTTGATAGGGCATCACGGCAACAGCCGATACGATATATACAACATTGATGACGAAGGCTTGCCCGTTGAACCGCACGCTGTTGGCAGCATCGGCGCCAGTCTTCTTGGGAAAGGATTCAGTACTCCGGAGCTAAATGACACTGATTTGAGCTGGCCCAGCGGTGGAGACATCGATCAGGTCAACCAGCGTCTGTTTGTGCCGGAACGAGCCATGACCGGCGGCCCTGGCGGCCGCATTATGGTGTTCGATATCCGACCGGAATCCCTCGCTGCACTGGAGCCCGGAGAACTCCCCCGAGCAATAGCCGTACTAGGCCAGCCCGACTTCAATACCATCGATCCCAGGTCGGGATCTGCTGGTATCGGCGCATCGGGGCAAGTAGTGGTCGACGATGAACGCCAGTTGCTCTTCTTTGGCGACTCTCCCAACAACCGGGTGATGGTTTGGGATATCGATCCGCGGAATCTGGAGACCGGTATGGACGCCATTGACGTTATCGGTCAGCCGGATTTCAACACGACAGAACCGGGATCAGGCACCAGCGGTCTATTGCGCCCGAATTACCTGGCTTACGATCACATCGAGAAACATCTCTTTGTGTCGGATGCCAAGAAACGCGTCATGGTCTTTGATGTCAGTGACCGGGGCCTGGACAGAGTCCGACCTCTGGAGGCGTTCGCAGTTATTGGGCAGGAAGATTTTGATTCCGATGCACCCCGTACCTCTATGCGCAAGTTCAGCGGTGGCGGACCCATCAGCGTAGATTATCTGAATAACAGGCTGTTTTCTGCGACCTTTACGGAAAATCGCGTGTTGGTATTCGATACGTCTCCGGAGAATCTGATCGGGGCCAGTAACCCGGACGCGATCGCCGTGCTGGGACAGCCCGACTATGAATCCACCGATCCGGCCGTCACCCGGACTCGATTGACCATGACGCGGATAACCGTGGACAGTGAGCGCCAACTCGCCTATGTCCCGGATGGTTACCCGGCCGGTAATCACATCAATATCTTCGATATTCATCCTGATCGGATGCAGGAATTTCTGACTCCCCAGATACATCAGATTGGCCACATCAATCCGGACGGGGATCCGGACTTCCTGGCGCGTTCTGCTCATGATCGCAGTTCACCCAAGTACTGGACACAGGGTCGAGACGTAACGGTCGACACCGTCGATCACCGTCTGTTTATGAGTGACAACTACGGTCATCGCGTTCTGATCTTCAAACTCGACCGAATGAATCGCCTGTTGGATCGGGGCGCTAGCTGGGCACTGGGTCAGGTAGACACAGAAACCAGTGTGATGCTCCCGGGTCGGGATGCCACGACCATGAAACTGCCCATGGCGGTGGAATATGACGACTCCCATAAACGCCTGTTTGTTGCCGATACCTGGAATAATCGGGTGCTGGCATTCGACATGACACCCGGCCAGGTCGAAAGCGGCATGCCCGCCAGTCATGTACTGGGTCAAAGAGACTTCGCTTCCTATGAACCGGATATCACCGCTGACAGGATCAGTTTCGGGGTCCGTAATGCCCGTGGCATAGGACCGTCCGGAGGACGTCCAGCCGAACTGGCCGTGGATCGGGTCAATCAACGACTATTCGTTGCCGACGGCGAAAACAATCGCGTACTGATCTTCGACATGCACCCGGATCGAATCCAGAACGGCGCACAGGCAATCGGCGTCATTGGACAGGATAATTTCACCTCGAATGCGCCAGGTTTGTCCGCGTCCAGGTTTTCGCTGCCGGGCGATATGGTCATGGATGAAGAAAATCAACGGCTGTTTGTCGAGTTGCCTTTTCAGGATCGGATACTGGTGTTTGATGTGGACCCGAGCCGTTTTGAGAACGGCTTGAGTGCATCCCATGTTATCGGGCAACCGGATTTCACCACCAGCGTACCGGGTCTTTCACGATCAGGTATTCGTCAGCCCGATGGCGTTAGCTATGACCCCTCGAACCATCACCTCTACGTGACCGATAAATACAATAACCGCATCTTGACCTTTGATGTGCACCCCGACCGAATGACCAATATGCCGGAAGCGATAACCGCTATTGGCGAGTCTGATTTCGATGCTGCAACAGTCGGGCCCGGCGTCTATAGAGATCATCAGGATATGCTCTTTGATCCCCGAGGGAACTACTTTGATCCTGTTGGTCGTCGGCTGTATCAGAGCGAGGGAACCAACGGCCGTATGACGGTATTTACTCTGCCTCGGGAAGAATATCCAGTGGACTTGCCGGCACGCTCACGTCTGCGCTATGCCTCGACGGATGCGCTGATGTATTCGGGTCGGGAACCACTGACTTCAGGCTATTCAGTGACCACGGTAGACGATAGCGCGAAGCTGGCTTCCGTCAGTACGCATTACATTACGAATCCACTCAGAGGTGAAGGAAGCTTGCGCCAAAGCCGGGATCTGGTATCAGTGGCAATGCTGGCGGCAACAAACGCTGTGAATGATGCAACAGTCTATGCAGAAAGCACGGCGAGTACCGATACCGGAATCTCCATCGTTAACGACAACGATTCATCTACCGACATCGAGTTTACTCTGCTGGACCTGAATGGAGATCGAACCAGTGCAAGACGTACCATCGAAGGGCACAGCCAGTTGTCGGTTTATGCGTCCGAGTTCACTGGCTCAGGTGACTTTACCGGTACGATAAAGGTCAGCAGCAACCCCAGTGTAAATGTGCATGCTCTGCTGGAGTCGGACGATGGCAACGGCAACCGGCTAGTGAGCCCAGCTCCGACAATCTCCAGTGACGAAGAGGCCGGTGACCGCGAAACCGGTACTTATGTCGGTAATCTGATGCAGGCCCGTCGTATCTTGCCCTCGATTCCCACCGGCGCCGGTTCTCAGGTAAGGGTAGTACTGCTTAATCCCGGTAGTGACACGTTGTCGGGCACGATTGAAATCACTGATCAGCAAACCGTGCCTTACTCAGTCGAGCCGGGCCAGGCTTTCATTCATGAGATTCCTTCGGATGCCCGTCCGCTTCTACAGGGTATTGGATTAGT
The DNA here is from genome assembly GCA_965237785.1 of Candidatus Rariloculaceae bacterium. Taxonomy (GTDB): domain Bacteria; phylum Pseudomonadota; class Gammaproteobacteria; order Steroidobacterales; family Rariloculaceae; genus UBA6522. The sequence goes on along the minus strand of OZ250159.1, from coordinate 449,359 downwards.
CAGAGCAGAAAGTGGGCCCGCTCCGGAGGCCTTCGCGCTGGTATCGGGTATCAGGAGAGATGGATCCATCAGCAGTATTCACACCGTGACCTCCCATCAGGAAGGCACCTTGTTTTGGGCGCCATTGGATACCTATCCCGATGTGCTTCACCATGGGGACATTGAGGCGAATCTCCACGTCGTCAACGAGAAGACAATTCCGGCAACGATTTACCTGGAATGGTTCGATATTGATGGCAATTCAGCCGGAAAGTATGAGCGCACATTCAATGTCGGCGACAGGGCGAATCTGTCCCTGGAGGAGGTTTTCGGCCAGAGTCCTATCAGGGGGACATTGCGCGTATTTTCCGATTCAGGTGTCAGCGTGTCCCTGTTGGAAAGCACCAGAACTGTAACGGATCAGTTGGTGGTCATGGATGTGCCCTTACAGACAACACCATCGGAAGGCAGTTCACGGATGATATTCCCCCTGTTCAGGAATGGTGAAGGTCATGCCACAGAAATGCTGATGATCAACACTGACCGGCAAGCGCATAGCGGAAATCTGGCGATTCGCAGCAGTAACGGCACAGCCGTTGAATCTATCCTTCGATAGAAAAACGGCCCGCAAGCAATTCATTTTGGCCTCAATGTTGTTGACCATGGCCGCCACGGCGCACCACTCCCGCATGGAGTTCTCTCGCAGCGAGATTCGCGAGATCGAGGGCGAGGTGGTCAGCGTTTTCTGGCGCAATCCTCACGTGCACGTGCGCGTCCGAGCGGAAGACGGCGCTCTGTGGGATCTGGAGGGGCGGACATCGTGACTCTCGACAAGCGCCCAGTTCTCCCCTCTGGCCGTGGACCGGGTCTGGGAATACCTGTGTCTTCGCGCCGGTGTCGAGCCCGTTTAAGACGCGGGCCGGTTCCGACGACTGACTCCATTTCATTTTTTGGTCCATACTCGACCGATCAAGCTGTCCAACGCGCCACGCGGGAGGAATGAGATGAAACGAGACAACCTGCTTTCCGATCATCCGCCGACCCGCCGGGAGTTCATTCAATGCGTGGGCGTAACCTTCGCGGTCGGCGCGACGGGTATCGTCGGCGCCTGCACCATGGAGCCCGGCGACGAAACCGCGCGCGTGCCCGGCGCGCCCGCCAACGAGGCCATCAGCCCGAATGCCTGGGTGAGCATCGGTGCCGACGAAGCGATCACGATTCAGTTCGGCGGGACCGAGATGGGCCAGGGCACCATGACCTCGCTGCCCCTGGTGCTGGCCGAGGAGCTGGATGCGGACTGGGAAAACGTGCGTGTCGAGACCGTTGCCACCCACGATCCGACCTATGGCAATCCACGGGCCTTTGGCTACTACGGCTTCCCAATTCTCTACACGGCCGGGAGCCAGACGCTGCGCGGCTATTTCACGGCGATGCGCCAGGCGGGCGCGCAGGCGCGCAAGTTCCTGATCGACGCGGCCGCCGCGGAATGGGGAGTGCCTGCCGAGGACCTTCAGACCGAACCCAGCCGCGTCGTGCACTCGAACACCGGTCGCAGCCTGAGCTACGGAGAAATTGCCGCCTTCGCGCAAGTCCCGGAGGCCCTGCCCGAGGTCGATGAGAGCTTGTTCAAGCCGGCCAGTGAATTCCGCTATCTCGGCACGGATGTCGGGCGGATCGACGTCCCGGCGAAAACCGATGGATCGGCGAAGTTCGGTATCGATGCCCAGGTTCCGGGGATGGTCTATGCGTCAATTCTGCGCACGCCCGTCGAGGGCGAGACACCCATGGAAGTCGACGATGGTGCAGCGCGAGCCGTCGACGGCGTTACCGACATCGTGGTCCTGCCCTACGGCGTGGCGGTGGTCGGCGATACCGTGGAAGCCACGATATGGGGCAAGGAAGCGCTGGCGGTCACCTGGAGCGAGACTTCGCGATTCAGGGAAGTCGAACAGAGCCGGGATCTCGACGAGTACGAATCCCGGGTCCGGGACCTGAGCTTCGACACAGGGAATGAATCGCCCGCGGAGATCGGCGATATCGACTCCGCCTTCACCGACGCCAGTCGGGTCGTCGAGGCCGTCTATCGAGTGGATCCCGCCTATCACGCCCAGATGGAACCGATGAACGCGACCGCAAGCGTGTCGGAGGACGGTAAATCGGCCGAGATCTGGGTCAGCACGCAGACGCAGAGCCTGAGCGTCATGGGCGCAGCCGATGCCCTGCAAACCACGATGGACCGAATCGCGCTGCACCCGATGTATATCGGTGGCGGTTACGGTCGCCGGGCCGAGTATCGCCAGAAGTACATCGACGACGCCTTGTTCGTATCGCGGGCGATCGGCAAGCCCGTCAAGGTCATCTGGAGCCGCGAGGACGATGTGAAAGACGGTGCCTTTCGACCGCTCAACGCGCAATGTTTGCGCGCGGCGCTCGATGCGGACGGGCGGGTTACCGCCGTGCAGCAGCGGATCGCCACATGCACCGTGCTGGAGTACATGAACGAGCCACGCTGGGCCAGGATGACGGGCGCCCGCAAGACGTCCGGCTTGTCCATGGGCGGTGCGGAAATGGGGCGCTATGCCATCCCGAATTTCCGTGCCGAGCATCTGTTGATGGAACGTCCCTCCCGCGTAGCCGCCTGGCGCGGTGTCGCCAGCAGCTACACTCGATTCGGCAACGAGTCCTTTATAGACGAACTCGCCCATCTGCAGAACCGAGACCCGCTGGAGTTCCGCCTCGAGCTCGCCGGTAATCCACGTGGCCGCGCCGTGCTCGAGGAGGTGGCGCGGTTGGCCGAATGGTCCCGGCCACGGGAGGGCACTGCGCTGGGCGTGGCATTCGCGGACCGTGGCGGCTCCCAGTCCGCAGGCATCGCGGAGGTCTCGGTGGACGAGCAAACGGGTGTGGTCCGGGTCCACAATTTCTGGATTGCCATCGATGCAGGATTCATCGTGTCGCCTCGAAACTCCGTCGCACAGATGGAAGGCAACGTCGTCATGGGTCTCAGCAACGCCTTGAAGGAACGGATCACCATCACCGGTGGTTCTGTGGATCAGTCCAACTTCCATGACTACCAGATCATGCGAATGAACGAGGTACCGGACATACACGTGAGCGTGCTTTCGAATGACAACCCCCCGACCGGTGTCGGGGAGTTGGGTCTCGATACGACCGGTGCAGCGGTTGCGAACGCCGTTTTCGCAGCGACAGGCGCGCGCGTCAGGGAGCTGCCGTTGTTGCCGGACCGAGTCCTCGCTGCGCTTTCTGCCTAGCGCATCAAGCCGGACATCACGACATCTCCGTCCTGGTCGACAGCGCGCCACAGATACTGTTGTTTCCCCCGGATCCTGACAAAGACCTCGTCGATGTAAAATGTCTCATCGTTATAGTCCCAGGCCAAGTGCAGTATCGGGAGCATTCTCGTCGGGGAGCCAGGCTGCCAGATCATCCTTGATCGCTTTCATTCCAGGATCGCCCGCGAGATTCGTGAACTCGTGGGGATCGGCTACGAAATCGTAGAGCTCCTCGGACCCGTCAGCCCAGCGGATGTAGCGATAGCGATCGCCGGCGATGGCGTGATTGCGATAACCGTTCGTCGTGAGCGTCGGGCGATCCCAGTCCGCGTCGGGGTTCTCGAGCAACGGCGCCAAGCTCGTTCCTTCGACGTGATCGGGCGACGGTAGTCCGGCGAGTTCCGTCAGCGTCGGGTAGATATCCAGCAGATTGACCGGCGCATCCGTTCGCGTACCCGGTTGTGTAACGCCGGGCGCGACAATGAACATCGCAACGCGCGTCGATTCACGCCACAGCGTCCTCTTCGCGTAGGACGATTTCTCGCCGACGTGATAGCCGTGGTCTCCGAACACGACGATTATCGTGCTGTCGGCGCGCCCGCTGGCATCGAGCCCGTCCAGCACCCGGCCGAGCATCGCATCGACAAAACTGATACTCGCCAGATTGCCCTGCACGGCTTCGGGCCACCGCCCGGTTTCAAGCACCCACTCATGCAGCTGTCGATTCGTCGTGCGTCCGATCGTGCAGCACTCCGTCACGAAGTTGCCGCGCAATGCCGCATCGGGGACGTCGCCCAGATCGTTCTCGACGATCGGCGGCAGCTTGACATTTTCGAGCGGATGCATGTCGAAGTACTTCTGCGGCACGAACCACGGCTGATGCGGGCGGCGAAAACCCACGGCATCGAAACGCGGACCGACACTGGCTTCATTCAAGCGCCGAGCCATCCAGTCGGCCAGTTGGCCGTCACTGGTCGCGGAATCTTCGGCGACTATCGGGCCCCAGTCGAACGAATTTGTCAGCGTGCCACTGAAAGGGTTGTTGTTGACGGGCACAGCTCCGCCCGGCACGGTCTCGTGCGGCCGCGTGTGATCGCAAGTATTCGCCTGAAGTCGATGCGTTGTTGGACCGCATCTTCGACGAACATGGGCTCATCGTGTGCGGATGGTCGGGGGAATGGGACCATGCGCTGCGGGCGGCTATCCTTCGAAGCCCGGCAAGGCGCTATCCCATGTTCTGGGGAGCGCGCAAAGACCCCGGCGAAAGAGCGGCAGAGCTCATCGCTCATCGAGATGCGCGGTTGGTTCGGATAACAGACGCCGACGAGTTCTTCGGGAAACTTTATGACAACGTTCAAACGCTTGAGCGAACACATCGTACAAGCCCTCAGAGTATCGAACATCTGGTCAACAGCGCGAAACGTTACGTCGCGAAACCGGAATATCGAGTCCAACTGGACGAACTTATCGCCTCCAATGCCGAGTCGCTCGTCGAAAGGCTGGATTCTGCCGACTTTTCACCGGAGAACCGTTACAACACGGAAGAGTTTCGAGAGCGTGTCGACATGTACGAGGCAGCGACGGAGCCGCTCGGCCGGATATTTGGAGTGTTGGGCCGTTGGGGCGATGGCAATGAGTACGGTGAGGTAGTGGACGTATTGCGATCTGTGCAAACCAGAGCCGATCGACCGAGAAGCGGAACAGTCGCGTGGCTGAACCTGCATACGTATCCGGTAACGTTGTTGTTTGCGGCTTACGGTGTCGGGCTCGTCCGCTCGCAACGATGGAGCATCTTGCACGATCTGTTTTCAGAATTGATCGTAAGAAGCCAAGGTGACGATCCCAGACGAGCTATCGAGAAGTTTTTTCTGTGGTCTTGGAGCGGAGGAGACGATAACTCTTGGGGAAAATTGGAAGGATTAGACAAGGCAAACACACCTCTCAGTGACCACAGTTGCGAGTTGTTGAGCAAATGGGGCGTGAGCTTTGTCGGCGTCGGGAATTTCGAGCAGGTCTACGAGACGTGGGAGATCCTGGGTGCAATTGCTTACAGTGAACGCTTCACGCTGGAGCACCTACAAACGTGTTTGTCTGCTAGCGAGTTTGAGTGGGTACCTGTCGGGCGAATCGGGTGGCACATACAGACGCAGAGACGCATCATTGCGTTAATTCAACAAAGCGACGTCAAGCGCCGGCTGCTCGAGGCCGGATTCGGAGATGGCCACGAAGAATTTCTTGAAGCTGCCTTGAACAACTTTTTTCGAGTTGCCGCCAGGGTAGCTAGGGGGCTTTTAGTGAATGTTGCGCAGACATGCCAGGTGCCACGGCTGGGGCCAGCCACGGGGGCTGACATCGGCAGAGGCTGAACGGATCCTTGAAACGGCTCATGAGCGTCGCGTACATCATGGATCAAATTCACCGCAGGCCACCATTGTCTCCGGCATATGTCGCCGTGGTCTCAAAACGCCCGGTCGAGAAAGTCGCGAGGGGACCAGACCTCGACCGGGCCGTATCGCGCCTCTGTAAAGTCGCGTTTATTGCCGGTGATCAACGCCGCGGCACCGGCCACCGCAGTCGCAAGGTATACCTCGTCGTCAGCGTCGCGAAGACCGAAAACGACATTGGCCGGCTCGACAACGATCGCCAATCGCTCGATCTCCCGGATCACGAACTCCATAGTCTCGCGGTATGGGGCTTGGCTGCGCCGCCCGGCGACTTCCAGGTACTCGGACAAGATTGGCCCGGACAACACAATTTCGTGTCCTCGCACCGCCTTGTCAATGACTTCGCGGCAGGTGCCATTGACTCTCGCGGCTGACACTACGACATTGCAGTCCAGGACGACTCTCATGCCTCGCGGCCGCGGCGTTCACGGCGCGATCGGGCGATTTCGGCGATCGTGTCTCTCATGATCTCGTCCTCGGACCGCCCGAGATCGTCGGACGATGCACGAGCCGCCGAAAACTTGGCGGCGATGCGGTCGGCGGCCGCGTTCCTGTCAATCACCTCCTTGGGCTTGAACAAGATAGCATCGCCGACGAGGGTCGCCTCCATGATGTCGCCTTCGCGAAGATCGATGTCTCTGCGCAGCTTGGCTGGAATGGTCACCTGGAACTTCGGTTTCACGGTTACGAATGGCATTTTGGCCTCGCGTGAGTTTGTCGGAAAGTTGTAAATTCATACCATTGTGAAACGGGAATAGCAAACCCTCGTACTTCAGCGTACCGACCCTCTCCGAAACGCCACCACGTCGCACCACATGACGACCCACCCAAAAGGATGAGAATCCGACGTCAGAAATAGCCTCCTTCTTGGACCAGTTTTTGGGTAGCCGGTCAAAAAAAGTGTGCTGCAGCACACTTTCAGGCGCTTTCAAAGGGGCTGAAAGCTCGTGAAAGCACCTGAAGCGACTGAAAAACAATCACTTACGCCCATTTTCCCCACATGGTCGATTTCGGGAGGCAGGGGCCGGAGGTTCAAATCCTCTCACCCCGACCAATAATATCAATCGCTTAGCCTGCTACACGGTATCGAGAATACGAGATTTGACGTTACGTAAGTCCACTATAAGTCCAAGATGAGTGCACAACGGTGGCCTAGTCGGACGCTCTAAGGCAGCTCTCTCAGGCGTATCCTCTCAAGCTACGTTGATTACTATAACGCCACGAGAACTCATCTCTCCTTATCCAAGGACTCGCCAGACCACCGGGCAACGCATCCGCCAGAGCGTGGCGAAGTCGTCGAGCTTGAGCGAGTCGGCGGCCTCCATCATGAATATCTAAGGATGGCCGCCTGATTCCGTATGCGGATGATTAAACGGTAGGGACGGGGACTCCTGGATAAAATCTAGATTCGCGTTCTGAAATGCTGGCAGAATATCTGCACTGGTATACGAAGGAGAAGAGTAATGCGATCCGATCTTTCGACGCCGTTTGTTATGGCCTTGCTGAGTGTAGCTTTATGGTCAATGCAAGCTTCCGCACAGTGGATATCGGTACCGGTTCCCGGGATCCCGCGCACGCCGGACGGCCCCGAATCTTGAAGCGCCCGCGCCGCGCACAGCCGACGGCAAACCGGATCTGTCCGGCATCTGGCGGGCCGAGAGCTACCAGTGGGTGAACCATCTCTTGCCGCCGGGTGAAGTGGAGCCGTTTCAGCCCTGGGCGGCCGAACTCGCAGAGCGTCGCCGGTCCACGCGGAGCCACGAGCTGCCAATGACGTTCTGCATGCCGCACGGTGTGCCCGATGCCCAGCTCGTGAATGGACACCCCTACAAAATCGTCCAGACACCGAACATCATGATTCACCTCTACGAGGAGTTCACGAAGTACCGTCAGATCCACACCGACGGGCGGGAGCTGCCCGTCGATCCGACCCCTGCATGGTACGGGTACTCGGTTGGCCATTGGGAAGACGATACGTTTGTCGTCGAGTCGGACGGCTTCAGTGCAGGGAGCTGGATCACTAATCAGGGTGCCCCGCATACGGAAGCGCTGCGCGTCACCGAGCGCTACCGGCGGGTGAACTTCGGCTACATGGAGATCGTCGTCACGATCGACGATCCCGAAGCGTATACGGAGCCCTGGACTTCGGACACGATTCGCATGCATCTCATGCCCGACACGGAGTTGATCCCGCACCTGTGCGAGAACAACCGGGATCTGGATCGTCTATTGGATATTTACGGTGGCGGGCAACGACCTGGCACAGCGGAGAGAGAACGATGAAAGCTCGACTCACATTTATTATCGGCATCGCCATGGCTGCGGTATCCGGCCAGATCATGGCGCACCATTCGTTTCAGGCCGCTTTCGACGCCGACAAGCCGGTGAAGGTCACAGGTACCGTCACGAGTATCGAGTGGATGAATCCCCATACCTGGTTCTTCGTTGATGTGGAAGACCCGGACGGTACGGTAACGAACTGGGGGTTCGAGCTCGCCAGTCCGAATCAACTCATGCGGCGCGGTTGGATGCGCGACGCGCTGAATGTCGGTGACGTCGTGACCGTGGAAGGACGGCAGGCGCGCGACGATAGTTCGAACGCCAGCGCGCAGACTGTCACGCTGACTGTCACCGGCGAAAGCCTGTTTAATGGCACCGCGCCGCCCTCTCGATAACACGTCGGTCTTTCGCTCCGCAGGATGACTGGACCGACGCTCATGTCGAAGTATTCGACCATGCCGGCGTAAATTTCCTGCGCGCGCGAGTAGCGGCGCTGTTCGTCCTGGCTTAGGTTAGACCAGGATTCTGCGCGTGATCGATAATCGTCGAGGTTCGATCCCGGCGGCAGCACACCTGCCTCAGACGCTTGCTCGAAACGCCGTGCCCGCAAGGCGTCATAGCCGTCGTCGTAGCGGCCCGCGTAGCGATCGAATCCGCGATCCGCCGGCGTGTAGCCGTCCACATTCCCGAGGTCCCATTTACCCGCGCCGTGGGTCGCGTAGCCTGCGTCCTGTAGCAGCTCGGGGATAATTGCGAAATTCAGAGTCAACACGCCGTTGCGGCTAGCACCTTCGTAGGGTTGAAATGCTGCTTCAGTTCCAGCGCTAGACATCAGCATCAGGCGCGTTGGCCTGCAGGCGCCTCGGTGTTCGGCGAGCAGCCGAAGAGCCCACCAAAAAATACTAGTGCGAATAGTCGGACCTCGAATCTCATTTCGTTGTTCTCCTCGTGTCGAGCAGCGTCCGGCCGATTCGCTAGAGCGCGAGAAGCCTGATACAGGCCGGTTTCAGAGCACTGGCCACAGCGCCCGTCGGTGTCAATCGGCCGCTGTCCGGATCTATTTCAAACGTATGCACCTCGTCCGACCCGAAGTTGCAGGCGAAGAGAAAGCGCCCCGAGGGGGTGAAGTTAATGTTCCGCGGACCGCGACCGAGAGTCGGGGCGATGTCGATCTGTGTCAAACGGCCGCTCGTTTCCTCGATGCTGAATACGGCAATACTACTGTTGGCGCGAGTACAAGCGTATACGAATCTCCCATTCGGGTGAACGCGGATGTCCGAGCCGCCGCCGGATCCCTCGAATTGCGAGGGGACGGCCGACAGAGTCTGGATGATTTCGATCTCGCCGGTGTTCGGATCGAACTCTAGCGACGAAAGATTCGGCGCTTTCTCGTAGTTAATGAATACGTAAGGCAGGCTCGGATGAAAAGCCGAATGACGCGGTGAGGTGCCTGACTCGACGGCGAGGTATCGCTCGCTCGTGAAGGTTCCGGACTGTCGGTCGACGCCGAAAACATAGACTCGATCGGCGCCTTTGTCGCAGACGAGCGCAAAGCGCTCGCTTGGATCGAGATTGACCGAATGGGCATGCGGGCTGCGCTCCGAGGTCGGGTCGAGGCTACCCGTTCGCTCCAGTACCACGACGTCGGAAGCGGCGCCTAATGCTCCCTCCGGACCCACCGGGAATATGGCGATGGTCGAGTCATCGTAGATTTTTACGACTTCCGGACTACCATCCTGATCAACAACCTGAACCGCGGCGTCGCTGGAAGCGTGGTTGCTCACCAGGACGATAGTGCCGGCTGTGTCGATCGTGTTGTACGCGGGATAGGCACCCATTGATGATTGCGTATTCACGTAGGTCAGAGAGCCGTCGTCGGGATCGATAGCAAAAGACATCACGCCGCCCGTGCCGGAGCCGTCCCCGTTGTCGTCATTAATGTCTTTTACTTCGTGATTGGCGTAGAGGAAGCGTCCGTCTGGAGAGAGACAAAGGTAACCGGCATGCATGTTGTCGAACTCGGGGCCCGTTCGGCTTACTGACGCCAGCGAACCGTCCCGCGTATCGACGGAGAATACGCCGATACCGCCGCCTCCACCGGATCCGAACGGTCCCTGAGTCCATGAGCCGACATAGGCGTACAACGACTGGGATGACTGCGCCCGGGCGACAACCGGCATACCCGTCAGGGCGGCACCGGCACCCATCAGCGCCACAAAGTCTCTTCGTGACAGGCCGGAGTTGCTCACTATGTTGGATTCCTCGTTGCTTGGATTCTGATATATGACCGGCAGCAACGATATTCGCCCCTTAACTGATTCGGCGACCCTTCCGCCTGCCGCATCTTGCTGTATATCTGTAGGGTGTACCAAGGCTCCACCAAAGCCTCGGCGTCGTAGAGCCAAACGTGCGCCTTGATAGTCTCCGCATCTACCTTCTGCCAAATTTCAGTCGCCTCGAGTTGATCGCTTAGGTACGGGTCCCTACGCCCAACCCAGCCGCCATCCGTGAACTTGGTGTGAGTTACGAGCCGATCGCCGTTCCAGAATCCGATCGTGTCTCCATGCTCAGTGCTGTAAGCCCAATCTTCCGGCGTGTGCTGTCGTCCGTCTGTGTAAATGCGCCGAACTTCGTTGCGTGCCTGAGCCATTTGCCAAGTCTGATGGGGGTTACTGCGAACTCGTGAGGGCGTTGGTTATTCGTGGTTTCTCCTCATTTCAATACTCATCGATCTTGTTGTTTTCTCCGCAGATGTATTCCAGTGGCTCCCAGCCGACTTGCAGAACAACGGGAACCGACGCGTGCCAGAGGTCCGTGTAGGCGCCAGGATCGTCGATGGTTACATCAATAGTCATGCGGCCAAATGCGGTTCGCGTGAATCTCTCGGTGACATGTAGCTCGGTCGTGGATGGCCGTCCCTCGGTGTCGAGCCAGATCTTGCCGTTGAAACCACGAGTCTCGACTACAAACGTGTCTCCCTCCCAGGCGCCCGTCGAGTAGCCTAGCCAATTCGGATAGGCATTCGGGCCCATCTCGCGGCCATCGGTGAAAATTTGCCGCCACAGCGTAAAGGCCTCATAGACGATGACGATCGAATTGGGCGTTTCGACGATTTTCCAGGGTCCCGGGACGAATGCCACCCGCGGCACGCCCTGTGGCAGGCAATTCGAGTCCGGGTCCCTGCCGAAGTGCGCACCGGTCACGCGCTCCTCGAATAACTCTCTCGCCCAGAGCTGAAAAGGCACATCGTCGGGATCCATGTCGAGGGCGAGATTGTGCAGATGACTGGGCCGCTCATCGATACCCCAGACGCCCTGCAGGTCTATTTTGCCGCTCGGCAGGCGCGGCGCCGGCGCGTCCAGGTCGATCTCGCCGTCCGCCGTTCGCGGAACTTCGGCCTCGGGTACGTCGATCCACTGGGCCGGCGCAGGCGTCGCCGCCAGCATGCTGAGCGAGAGCGCGGCGCTCGCCGCCAGCCACCGATGTATTCCCGTCGCTAGTTGCATCATCCCCTCCGTGCCAACGCTAACTCCATTCACGCCTCGAAGCTAGTTCGACTGTTCGCGCGGTATGAAAAGCTCTTCGCCGTCTCGCGACACGCGTTGCACTGAGGCGGTCGGTTCGCCGTTCCGCGCGCGCGACCCCACGACGGTGATGACGTCCCCCATCCGCAACGAGTTGTGGTTCCAGCCGTCGCGCATGAGATCGTTCGGGCTGCTCATCTCGAATCCCCAGTTGACGACATCACTTCCTGCTTCCTTTACGTCAACAAAGAACCAAATATGCGGGTTCATCCACTCGACCGATGTCACCGTGCCCGTCACCTCGATCGGATCGCTCCTGTCAAATATCGCCCTCGACGAATGGTGCGCGTATACGGGAAATGCAAACGCGATGCATGCCGCGACTTGCGCGAGGGAACGACAACCGTGAATCGAGGCTCTTGGCCCGTTCGAGACGCTCATTGAGAACACCCTAATAGTTACTTGGTCTTTCCATCAAATATAGTACATTGTCACGGTTGAGTAGCGGGTTTATTCTGAATCGCGAGACGTTCTCGGCCTCTTCCGACAGACTAGCGCCATCTTGCCGTACTTGCCGTACTTGGCGAGTAGTCTCGACTAACGAGCCAAAAAAAAACCATTGTTCGCGAAGATAAAAACTTGACTTGGGAGCGTATTGATCGATGAAATTCTCTACAGAAGTTAACTCAAGCAAGCAGCGATTATCTCAGATCGCGGACTTCATAAAAGATCACATTGGAAACGCAACGTGCCTCTGCGTTGTTCCGTTCGCTCTATCGCTTGGTTTTTGCTCGCTCGCAGTCGCACAACAGGTTCTTACTACGCAGCCAAACGTGGTGCTAATCATGGCTGACGACCTTGGATACAGTGATGTCGGAAGTTACGGCGCGACTGATGTACAGACTCCCAACATCGATAGTCTAGCCCGCGAAGGTGTTCGGCTAACGGATTTTTACTCCAACGGACCGACGTGTTCGCCGACTCGTGCGGCGCTAATATCAGGACGATATCAGCAGCGCTACGGATTGGAGATGCAATTAATTCCTCGTCACCGAGAACAGGGTGATGGCCTTCCGGTTACAGGATTTTCGCTGCCTCAGCTTCTTTCAGATCATGGCTACATTACCGGCCTTACAGGAAAGTGGCATTTGGGTTGGGAAGTGGATAATAGCCCTAATGCTCACGGGTTTGATTATTTCTTCGGTTTTAAGAACGGCTGGGTTGATTATTACCAGCATACTTCCACTCGCGGCGAACCTGACTTGTTCGAGAATGATCGTAGGATAGAACTCGAAGGATATATGACCGACCTGATAACAGAGCGTTCGGTTCAATTTATTGAGCAAAACGCGGCGCGGCCATTTTTCATAGACATATCGTATAACGCTCCGCACTGGCCTTATCAGCCTCCCGATCGAGAACCGTCCTCAGTTTATAGCGGTGGAAGAGGTGGACCATTCGACACGCATCCGGGTACGCGCTCAGACTACGTAGCCATGGTCGAGCGTATGGACCAAGGAATTGGCCAAGTACTCGCAACGCTTGACAGACTAGACCTAACGGATAAAACGATCGTGATCTTCACGAATGACAACGGAGGCGAATGGTTATCGGACGGAACGCCCCTTTTCCACTATAAGAATACGGCCTGGGAGGGAGGTATTCGCGTTCCTGCGATTATACGCTGGCCGGGTCGAATACCAGCCGGCCGCGTGTCTAGTCAAGTGGGAATTACCATGGATCTCACAGCTACGATTCTTTCTTCGGCAGGAGCCCTGGTTTCGGAGGCCCGCCTGGACGGTATCGATTTGCTCCCGATCCTCGAAGGGCGCACCGCGGAAGTGGAACGAAAGTTATTCTGGCGTGTGATCGACGAACGATCACAGCGAGCTGTGCGTTCCGGCAACATGAAACTTTTGCTCGATGGGGAACTGAAGTTGCTCTTCGATTTGGAAACCGACATCAGCGAACGCGAGACTCTTATCTCGGATCGGCCAGACGTGGCGCGCGAGTTGAGGCGCTTGCTTGAGGAGTGGGAACAGGAAGTGGACACTGAAGCGGGTGTTGAATAAAGGAGACGTCTGAGGTCTTGGCAAGACCGGACTCGAAAGGGGTACGCCCGAACGCGACGATAAACGCGAGTTCAGTTGATTTGAAATAACGCGCGTCCGTTTCCCGGTACCACACGTGCTGAGGCCGGGCGACGCGGAACCGCTTGCCCCTATCGGGGCTCTTAGGCTGCGCGCCGTGGCTGTTGGGCTTTGTCTATATCGTAGTGGGTCCGAAAAATTATCTAGAGCTTTGGTATTGTGCCCGGCGAGAAGTTCGCGGACAATTATCGGCAGTTGGTGGCCTTGCGCCGCGGCGCTATGGAGCATGCAAGCGTCTGCGAGGTGGGCGGCGTGGCGCCGCTTCGAGTGCTTTCCGCCTTGCTGCTTTTCAAGCGGACTTTGGCCTCAAGGGACACGGAGGAATTACATGTGGAATGAAGTCAGGGGCCTGCGCGATGGCATAGACTACGGCACGCCGCCGCGTGACGGTGAACCGGTCACTTTGACCGTGGACGGGGTGGAGGTGACGGTGCCCGAGGGTAGCTCAGTCATGCTCGCAGCGGCGGAGGCGGACCGCGCCGTGCCCAAGCTTTGCGCTACCGACATGCTCGAGGCTTTTGGCAGCTGCCGTGTTTGCCTCGTCGAGATCGAGGGGCAGCGCGGCTACCCCGCGAGTTGCACGACGCTCGTCGCGCCCGGGATGGACGTACGGACCCAGTCCGACCGTCTTGCGGAGCTGCGCAAGGGTGTTATGGAACTCTATCTGTCAGACTTTCCCGAGTCCGAGATTCCCGACGGTTGGAGCGAGTTCCATCGCACGATTGAGGAAATCGGCATCAACGACCACCGCTACGGCAAGGGACGGAATCACTTCGATCTGCCCGTCGACGACTCGAACCCCTATTTCTTGTTTGACCCGGCGAAGTGCATTGTCTGCAGCCGCTGTGTCAGAGCCTGCGCGGAAGTGCAGGGAACATTTGCTTTGACGATCCAGGGTCGTGGCTTCGAATCCAAAGTTGCGGCGGGTCAGGACGAACCTTTTATGGAATCCGAGTGCGTGAGCTGCGGTGCCTGTGTTCAGGCGTGTCCGAGCCATGCGCTGGTAGAGAAGAGCCTGTTCCCAGGAGGGTATGAACGTGCCTAACCCACGTAAGCCTGAAAGAGAGACCATCACGATCTGTGCCTACTGCGGCGTAGGCTGCGGTTTCAAAGCGGAGACGATCGGCAATGAAATCGTACGCATGACGCCATGGAAGGAAGGTAAGGCCAACCATGGTCACAGTTGCGTCAAGGGCCGCTTCGCCTATGACTACTGGTGCCATCCCGATCGGATCAAGACGCCAATGATCCGCGACAGCATCGAGGAGCCCTGGCGAGAGGTCAGCTGGGACGAAGCATTCGATCACGCCGCGAGAGAGCTAAAACGCATACAGGGGAAATACGGCCGCAGTTCAGTCGGTGGTGTCTCGAGCTCGCGCTGTACTAACGAGGAGATCTTTCTGACTCAGAAATTCGTGCGCGCTGTGCTCGGCAACAACAATATCGATAACTGCGCACGCATATGTCACTCGCCGACCCAGTTCGGGCTCTCCGCCACTGTGGGTGCCGGGGCTGCGAGTCAACATTTCGATTCCATCCTCCAGGCCGACGTCATCATGGTGGTCGGTGCAAATCCCACCGAGGGTCATCCCGTTTTCGGCTCGATGATGAAGCGCCGCATCCGTCAGGGCGCGAAGCTCATCGTAATCGATCCTCGCCGTACCGAGACCGTCGACAGTCCCCACTGCCGCGCTGATGTCCACCTGGCGCTACGGCCCGGCACCAACGTCGCGATCCTTAATAGCATCGCCCACGTCATCGTTCGCGAGAACAGGCACGATCCGGAATTCATCAAGTCGCGTTGCGAATGGCAGGAGTTCGAGCACTGGGCCGAGCTGGTCGGCAGCGAAGAGTACTCACCTGACAAGATCGGGCCCATCGCTGGCGTCGATCCCGAGGATATTCGGCGCGCCGCGAGGATCTACTCAACGGGACCGCGAAGCACTATCTATTACGGCCTCGGCGTGACCGAGCACTCGCAAGGGTCGACAGGCGTCATGTGCCTCGGCAACCTTGGGCTCGCCTGCGGCATGTACGGTCGTGAAGGTGTCGGCGTAAACCCGCTACGCGGCCAGGGCAACGTTCAGGGCGGCAGTTGCCTCGGCAGCTGGCCGCATGTCTTCAGCGGCTATCGCTTTGTCACCGACGATGCGACCCGCGAGAGCTTCGAAGCCGAGTGGGGCGTCGAACTCGACAGTGAGCCCGGCCTGCGGTTGCCGAATATGTTTGACGCTGCGCTGACAGGACATTTCAAGGGCATGTACATCATGGGCGAAGACCCGGTGCAGTCCGATCCGAACCAGAACCATATCATCGCAGCGTTACGCAACATGGAATGCGTCATCATTCATGATTTGTTCCTCAACGAAACGTCGAAATTCGCGCATGTCTTCCTGCCAGGCAGCTCTTCACTCGAGAAAGACGGCACGTTTACGAGTGCCGAGCGACGAATTGGCCGCGTACGCAAAGTCGTCGAGCCGCTGGCAGGTTATCAGGACTGGGAAGTGACGGTGAAGTTGATGAATGCGATGGGCTACGACGTCCAATACGCACATGCCGGCGAGGTGCTCGACGAGCTCGCGCGCCTGACGCCGGCGTACGGCGGCGCGAGTTTCGAGCTGATCGACCGCGTTGGGTCGGCGCAGTGGCCGGTCAACACGGCCGCGCCCGTCGGCACTGAGGTGCTGCACACCGAGCAGTTTCCCCGGGCTAACGGTCTGGGGACCTTCATGCTCACTGGGTTTGTTCCGACGCGCGAGCGGGTTAGCGAGCAGTATCCTCTGCTCCTGACCACTGGTCGCATCCTGAGTCAGTACAACGTCGGCACGCAGACGCGCCGCACCGCGAATTCGCAATGGCATTCCGAGGACGTTCTGGAAATGTCGCTCGGCGACATGCAAATGCGTGGCCTGCGTGTTGGTGACAGTGTCACGATCACTAGCCGCTTTGGCTCGACACGGCTCAAAGTTGTGGAATCCGCACGCGTGAATCCAGGCGTGGTCTATACAACATTCCACCACGCGGAATCCAATGCCAACGCCGTGACGAGCGACCTTTCCGACTGGGCCACGAACTGTCCCGAGTACAAGGTTACAGCGGTGGAAGTGGAAAAGGTCAGGTCGCCCAAGTCGAGGCACGCAGAATCGAGCGTCAAACGCCCGGCGCACCGAGAACGTGAGGTGGAGCAGATTGCCGTGACGGAGGAGGTCTGCACATGACCGACGACGAGCGACCGGCCGCTGCGGGTAACGTCATCGATCTGGAGCGCCTGATCACGATGGCAAATCAGATTGGCGACTTCTTTGCGCCTTACCCGACCGAGCGCTCTCGCGAAGGGCTGCGCAACCATTTGCGGACATACTGGGACCCGCGCATGCGTAACGCGCTTCTCGCACACATTGATGCGGGCGGAGACGGTCTTGACTTACGCGTCATCGAGGGTGCGCAGCTACTGCGTGAGAAAGCGGCCGACAAGAGCGGCTATTACGGCCCGCCGCAGCTCTGAGGATCACTCCATAGCCTTAAGGCTGCGTCGGCAAGTAATCCTGAACTCGGTGAGAAGCGTCGCATACGGTGCACCGTGAACGTGGCTCATACCATTGTCGCTGAGCCAGTCAGCGAGGTCGTTCGAGATGTAACTTGAACCATTGTCGGAGAGCAATCTCGGCTTTTCTACGACGTTGGCTCGGCACAGCTGCGCAATGCTGTCTTCGCCACGCACGCCGTCCAGTACGATGCGTATTTTCTCCTCCGCACTGTACCGCCTGCGCGTCTTGCGCTTGATATCACGAATGATCTTTTCTGACGACAATGGCCGTCCTTTCGGTTTCTGTTTCATCTCAACTCCTCAAGTTAGGATGGACAAAAACACTCCATTAACCAAGAATTATATCTGTCCCAGAGGCGCTGACGGCGTACACGTTCTACTTGCCTCCCACGCCTCAGGCGTCGCGTGCATATTGAAGCGAAGGCGGGTTAACTCAGTGGTCGTCACTAGCCACGTATGACTCACGAGCAGCAAGCTGCTCCATGACATACAATCCGGGCAAATCAAAGCATGGGGATACAGGTACATGAAGAAGCACAACAACATTCCTGGAGTGCTGCCGGACCGTTTCGTTCGTAAGGATACCCTCTCCACGCGAGGCGCTACCCGGTCAGGAGCTATCGGCATCTTTTGCACCTTCGTAGTCAGCGCTCTCGCCCTGTCCGCTTGTCAGCAGCAACAGAATGGGGCAGCGCCCGAAACCTCAGAAAATTCACAGCGCAATGATGGCGCGATTCAGACGGACCTGGTCAATCCATCAATGCAATACCTTTCCTATACACCGGCGCCGGATGACTTGGTTGTTTCGCGGCAGGCCTACCGTGACAAGCTCTATGGGTTCTGGCTCGGCCAGTCCATTGCCAACTGGACAGGCAAGGTGACTGAAATGGACAGGATCGGTGGCGACGGGGTGAATGGCGGCCCTTTTTATACGCGGGCCGATTGGGGACAGCCTGACCAGATTAATTTTATGGGCAGAATAGGCACCGATCCAGGCGCAGGCGAGGTCTTCGACACAATCGATTGGGTGCTAAGAGGTGACGCTCAGATCTGGGGCGCCGACGACGATACGGATGTCGAGTATATCTATCAACACCTGCTATTCGAACATGGGACTAGCGTGCTCAGTGCTGAACAGATTCGCGATGGTTGGCTCACCCATATTTATTCTGACGAGAACTCGCCGTTTACAAACGGCAATGGCGATAAGGAAAACTTTCTGTGGGTGTCGAATCAGGAGGCACATGATCTGATGCTTGAAGAGGGTTTGTTGCCGCCTGCCACCAGCGACCCTGCTAATAACCCCTTCTACGACATGATCGATGCGCAA
Source organism: Candidatus Rariloculaceae bacterium (assembly GCA_965237785.1). Classification (GTDB taxonomy): domain Bacteria; phylum Pseudomonadota; class Gammaproteobacteria; order Steroidobacterales; family Rariloculaceae; genus UBA6522. The sequence goes on along the minus strand of OZ250159.1, from coordinate 430,812 downwards.
CTTACGACCGAGATTTTCGGTCTGTTCGCACCGGCGCGTCCCGATGTCGCGCTCGAGATGGCGCATCTGCCGATCCGAGTAACGGCTTACGAAAACGCGGAGTGGGCGGCGGAATTTTACGTGGAGATGCACTCACTGGCCTCATCGGTCGATCAGGACCTGTCAATAAGAGACCAGATCCAGTGGATGGCGGATACGGCCCGACTTCGACTGCCGGATAACTCCTATACGGCAAAGATGTTCGATTTCGTGAAGAGCCGTTACGAGTCGGGCGTACCTTGGGAGCAGGCACGGGACGACGTCTATGTTCGCTACCAGGTCGAGCAACTCGACGGCTACGACATTGCATCGACAAAGGTGGCGCCTGGCACTAGCGACCTGGCTAGTAACCCCATCTACGACATGATTGTGCGCTGCGACGGCTGCGTCGCTGCAGGCATCAATTTCGCAGCGAGCATCGTCAGCCTGCTCTACGGCGAAGGCGACTACCAGGAAACCGTCAAGATCGCTGTCCTGGCGGGCTGGGACTCGGACAATCCCGCCGCGACGTGGGGTGGTCTGCTCGGCTTCATGATTGGCAAAGAGGGAGTCGAACGGGCCTTCGGTCAGACGTTCGCCGATCGCTTCAACATCCACAGGACGCGTGGTGGCTTCCCTAACGATGGCATCGATACATTTCAGGCCATGGCCGAGAAGGGCGTGTTCGTCGTCGATCGGGTAGTGCAGGAAGAAATGGGCGGCGGCGTCGATCTTTCGACAAACCAATGGTTCATACCGACGGCCGACTAGACGTCCGATTTAGGGAATTGATCGTATGTTTGTATTGCAGAATTACACGGTGGCCGTCGTCTTTTGTGTCATCACAATGCTTTGCTGGGGATCGTGGGCCAATACGCAAAAATTGGCAGGAAAGGCATGGCGCTTCGAGTTGTTCTACTGGGACTATGTGCTCGGCGTATTGTTTGCGGCCATATTGTTTGCGTTTACGATGGGCAGCGTGGGTGCCGAAGGCCGCGGCTTTCTCGAAGATCTAGCCCAGGCATCTACGACGAGTCTCGGCTCTGCAGTAATTGGGGGAGTCATATTCAATCTGGCCAATATCCTGCTCGTGTCGGCCATCGCGCTCGCCGGAATGGCCGTGGCGTTTCCCGTCGGAATTGGCCTCGCCCTGGTTATTGGCGTTGTCGTAAACTACGTTGCACAACCGCAGGGCGATCCGCTGATGCTCTTCGCCGGTGTCGGCTTGGTTACCGCAGCGATTGTCCTGGTTGCCATGGCGTACAAGCGCCTCCCCGGCCAGGGTGGTTCGCGCGGAACGCTCGGACTCGGTCTGGCCGTTTTGTGCGGCATTCTCATGGGCTTTTTCTATCGGTTCGTAGCGGCAGCGATGGCGCCTGACTTTGTGGATATGCAACCGGGCATGCTTAGCCCCTATACCGCCATCGTTTTTTTCGCGCTCGGAATCTTCTTGAGCAATTTCGTTCTGAACACAATCATCATGCTCAAGCCGTTTCAGGGTGAGCCAATATCTCCAATGCAGTATTTTAGCGGTAGCGGAATTGACCACCTGTGGGGTGTAACCGGTGGAATGATCTGGTGTGTCGGAATGATGTTCTCAATCATTGCATTCGGCATTGCAGGACCGGCGATCTCATACGGGCTCGGACAAGGCGCGACGATGGTAGCGGCACTCTGGGGCGTGTTTGTCTGGAAAGAGTTCAGGGAAGCACCACCCGGAACCAATCGGCTAATTGGCATGATGTTCATCAGCTTTATTCTGGGTTTGGTTCTCATCGTTGCGGCTGGCACCTGATCCACAGCGAGAGCATGCCTATGACTACTCGCTGGAACGCAACTCCGTGATCTGTTCCCGTAGCGTTTCGTACTCAACACGCTCGGCGGTCGTCAGGTCACCGCTCAAGAGATTTTCGTATTCATACGGATCATTCCGAAGATCGTAAAACTCCTCCTCGCCGTCGAAACGCAATAGCTTGTAGCGCTCGTTGCGCATTGCATAGTCCGCCGTCTCAACCCCAGCGAAATCACCAAAGAACAGGTCAGCATATAGCCAATCGCGTGGCGACGGCGCGTCTGCGTCTGCGAGCACCGGCATAAAACTGATGGAGTCATGGGTAACGTCTTCGGGTACGGTTTCCTGCGCGTCGATCCCGGCCATCTCCATGATCGTTACAAAAAGGTCCGAAGCATTAACAAGCGCATCCGGCACTGTGCCAGGCTCGATCCCCGGACCGGTAATGATCAGCGGCGTGTTGACGCCGCCTTCATAAATCCTACCTTTAGCCCGACCATTCCGGAATGGCGCGCGCACATTAGCGGCTGCGGTTCCGTTATCGCCGAGGAAAATCACGTAGGTATTGTCTCGAACATGAGCGTCCATCGATCCGAGTAGCCTACCAATCTGCGTGTCCATCGCTTCGATCATCGCATCGAAATAACCCGCTCTATCGGATTCATCAATCTCCTTCGAATCCAGGTTCGAGTGATCGGACTGCCAGTTCTCTTCGGGCGGCAGGTGCAATGGCACATGCGGCAAGTTGAACGCAAACCACATAAACCAGGGCTCATCGCCCTGCTTCGCTATCCAGTCGATAGCATCGTCGGTCTTATCGACCGGCGCATAACCAATTTCGCCGGTCACCTCACCATTGAGTATGTTATTCCACGAGAAAAACGAGTCTCCTGGAGCACCATTCATCAGCCCCGAATAGTGCTCAAAGCCGACGCGGTTTGGATGCTCTATCCAACCGTTGGATATATCAGCGAGATGCCACTTGCCAATAGCCGCCGTGGAATAACCAAGGTCTGGATTGGCATTAAAGGCCATCGGCAGTGTGTATTCTTCCGGAATCAAAGCGTGGCGCGGCAAATCAAATCCTGGTAGCTGGGTGAAGTAGTCATTGCCGCCAGCCATTACACGCGGCGCACCGGGAGCAGGGGAAGCCCATTCGGGGATTTCAGGGACTTCCGGCAAATCCAGGTTGAAGAGAGCAAAACCGATCCCCGTCCGAAAGCCGTAGCGGCCGGTGATAATCGTAGCCCGCGTTGGCGAGCATACCGGTTGCGCCCAAAAATTCGTGAAGCGCATGCCCTGCCGGGCCATCTCGTCGAGGGTGGCCGTCTTCGGCGGATTCTCCCCGAGTCCGTAGGACGCAAGGGTCTCAACACCCAACTCGTCACCGATGATCAACAAGATGTTCGGGGCTGCTTGCGCCACCCCTGAGATAGTAGCCGTAGCAAAGAATGCCGCGGCCACTATCCCAAGATATTTCATATCAGTCGGCAACATAGCATTCGAAAGTTTTATCAAATTCTCCTTCTCACCCGATAGTAGCCCAGCGGCTGAATCAGGTAATGACAAACATTATGCAACTCCATCGGCGTCTGGAATTTCGTCTGCGTAAGGCAGAGAAATTTGCGCCCCAAGACGGGTGACCGAGATCGCGGCCGCCCGGCTGGCAAATTGAATGCTCTCCCCCAATGACCGGCCGTGCGAAAGCACCGCGGCGAGGGCGCCGTTGAAACAATCGCCTGCCGCCGTCGTATCGACCGCCTTAACATTCGACGGCGCGAAAAATTCGTATCCGGCTGAATTTGCCAGCAGCGCGCCATTGCCCCCCATCGTGATGACGGCATTCTGCGCGCCGGCAGCGAGCAGCGCCTTGGCGGCCTCGCGCGCCGAGCTTTCATTGACGACTTTAACGCCCGTGAGCGCCTTCGCCTCGGTTTCGTTCGGCGTGATCAAATAAACGCCTTCAATGATCTCCGGCGGCACTCCGTCCGGCGGAGCCGGCGCCGGATCGACTATCACGCGCAATCGTTTTTCCGCCGCTTGTCGAACAATATGCGCGACTGTCGGCAAAGGAATTTCCAACTGGGTGAGGACAATAGCGCCTTCCGGCGCGCCCCTCAGCGCCCCATCCACTTGCGCCGCGCTCAGCGTATTGTTCGCGCCAGAGGCGACGACGATTTGGTTCTCGCCGCGCTCATCTACGATGATCAACGCAACGCCCGAGGACAGGTCCTGATCGCGGTTGACAAAATCGCAGTTGATTTCTTGCTTGTAAAGGCCTTCAATCGTGCGTTCGCCGAAAACATCGTTCCCGACATTCCCCACAAAGACAACCTGTCCGCCCAAACGCGACGCCGCCACGGCCTGATTGGCGCCCTTGCCGCCGGGGACCATCAAAAAATCACCCCCCAACAATGTCTCGCCGGCCGCAGGCAGCCTCGCCGCCTTTACAACCATGTCCGTGTTCGAGCTACCAATGACGTATATCCGGTCGCCGGAGATCATAACGATTTGTCCCTCTGCTCCAAGCTTCCAGAATCTTCCCAGGCCAGATAGAAGTCAACATCTCGTGGCTGAAATACTAGCGATCTTGCGATTGGTTGACCGAATACTTACCAGTTCATACGCTAAGCTCGTGAGAATCACTCCAATTAGAACAACCTGACTATCCGAGGTAACCACGATGCGAAATAGACAAAGCCTGAAAGCCCTCGGACTGTCCAACAAACCAGGACCACCTCACTGTTCAGGCAATAAACATCCTTATTAGAAGTCCAATACCCAATATGGAAACCATGACCCATATCAAAATTTTGAGGCTAGCGAATCTGCTTTTCCCCCAGCTTATCCTATCGTCTCTATCTCTCTGTTTTGACGAAGCTCGGAATTTACCGATGTAAAAGAAAATTCCGAGTGACAGGAGAATGACTGCCCCAAAGAAAAGCGTGTTTAAATCCACTATCGACTTCTTAGCTTAGAGAGCAGTCTCAGCATTTCCAGGTACAGCCATATTAAAGTGACCATTAAAGCGAAAGCTCCAAACCACTCCATATATTTAGGCGCACCCTGTTCGGCACCCTGCTCGATAAAATCAAAATCCAAAACCAAGTTAAGAGCCGCTATAGCAACAACAAAAAGGCTAAAGCCAATGCCGATAAGGCCATTAGAATGGATGAAACCTATACCGCCAGAGCCGAACATATTCATCAAGAAGCTAACTAAATAAAGAACACCTATCCCCATAGTCGCAGAGACGACCATCAGCCGGAAATTTTCCGTAGGCTTGATGATGCCCAACTTATATAGCAACAGCAGTGAAGCTAGAGTGCCTAAAGTCAGACCTGTGGCTTGGATAACAATGCCGGGAAACCGGGATTCGAAAATAGCGGATATTCCGCCCAGGAAAAGTCCTTCCAAAAGAGCGTAAACAGGAGCGGTAATGCCCGCCCATTCTTTCTTGAATATTGTTATAAGGGCAAAAACGAGTCCGCCGATTGCTCCACCAATGGCTATTGGAATTACCGCTTCCGGGGTTCCATTCTGGAAAAATAAATTCCACGTATACATAGCCCCTATAACTACCAAGGCTAATAAGACTCCTGTCTTATTAACCGTGCCTTGCAGTGTCATGGCATGGTCGCCGGCAGCTCCTTCGTTTCTGAAGGTGGTGTTACTTAGACTTGGATTTCCAGATCGGCCGAACATTTGTAGTGCGCTACGTGTTGCCATAAGTTTTCCTGCAGACAATTTGAGTTAGATGGATGACTGTAGAATAGATTAGAGCACCACCAATTGAAAATAGGAATACGCGGCTATTTCTACAGCGGCCGCTATCGTCTGGGAGCGCGATGACATTGTCGCAGGTGATACGATAAGAGTTCGCTGCCATCAACTCCGCGATCTCTCCAAAGGGTGCTTGCTGGGATTCGTGACGACGGAAGGCGGTGTCGAGACAGAGTTCGACTGAACGCTCTCGATATCGGCTGGCTCATTCGATTGGACGAAGGAACTGAACATGCGCACTTTTGTACTGGTCCCGATGGCTTTGCTCGTACTAGTGAGTACTCAGGCTGCCGCACAGTTGGAATGGGCGGAGTTTCGCGACGAGTCGGAGTTTTTCTCCGTCAACTTTCCGGGCGAGCCGCAAATCACAGAGGTTCCGTACCCATCGGAATATGGCGCGACGTTTCCTTCCAAGGTCTACTCGGCCGAGTCTGGCGATAACTTTTACTCTATCAGTGTCGTCGACTTTACGGATGCCCGGGAGATCTACCTCGAGCTGCCGGACAAGACTGACGAGGCCAGCTCGCAATGGCTCTGGATTTACGACCAACTCGCGGCAACGTCTTACGCGGCCCGGAAGTTCCGTGAGCGCGGCGGCGAAGTGACGTTCGATGCCTGGCACCATATCGACATGGTTGAGGGTCACCAGATGCAAATTACCAATCCGGACCAGTCTCGAACGTTCGCCGGAATCTATTTGCAAAATAGTCGCCTTTACATCCTGGAGGCGACCGTGCCGTCCGGCGGTTTACCTCCGGGATTGTTTCAGCAGTCAATATCATTCCTGGATGAGAACGGTATAAGGATACGTTATCAACTTCAGCCGGACCGCAGCCGTACGCCCGCCGCGAGCTACCTTCGGAGACAAGACGAGGCGAGTAGCCAGTAGAGAAGGCCGAGACCACACAGCGCGCAGGTTCACTCGCTTGGTTCAATCACTCCCTGGAACGATTATGAAACAAACTACTGTTTTTCTAACTTCGCTAGTACTCGCTTCGCCGGCGTTGGGACACCATTCCGTTGTGGCGTTCTACGATGAAGACAGGACAACGGAGATCGAGGGGACCGTCACCGAAGTCTTCTGGAGAAATCCCCATACCGGTTTCACGATTGAAGTGGTGAATGCTGAAGGTGTGGTCGAAGAATGGATCACGGAAGGCAGTCCGACCAGCGCACTGGTACGAAGGGGGTTCTATAGGGACACCGTGAACGTTGGTGACCGCGTCAGGTATATTGGGAGAGCTTCGCGGCGAGGCGAACGCATGATATTCGGCGGTGCTCCTTCTCATCTGCTGTTACCTGGCGGCGAGGAGGTGCGCCTGGGACCGCCTTTGCCGTTGGAAGGCGGAAGAGAGCTGGGTAGCGCGGCCAGACTCAGGCACCAAGTCATCTCGGGTACTCGGTTGGGCGCTTGGAGGGGAATACACTCGTCGTCGACACGACACAGATTGACTGGCCGTACCTCGATCAAGACGGCAGGCCGATGAGCGAGAACGTCTCGATGCTCGAACGCTACACGATGAGCGAGGATGAGACCGAGCTAAATTACGAAATCATCATCACGGATCCGGAGAATCTGGTGGAACCCGCAATCTGGGATCACCGCTGGGTCTATGAGCCCGGCGATGAAGTACTGCCAGGTTTCGAAGAAGGTGAACGATTCGAGTGCGAACTTCGGGACACGGTTGATTCGGTCTATCAATAGTCGACTTTAGCTGCGAGCGCCCCTTCTCATCCTCTTCATAATTTCGCTATAAGGGAGCACTACGATGGCAAGGAAATTGTCGCTCTTCGCTCTTTTCGGGGTGATGATAGCCGGGTCCGCCACGGCCCAAGATGCTCGGAGCACGCTTCGAGCCGCTGCCGAGAGACTGGGGGTGACTGATATGACGTCGCTCCAGTACTCCGGAACCGGCTGGGTGGGAGCAGTAGGCCAGAATTTTGCGCCTGCGGAAGATTGGCCACGATTCGATTTGACGAGCTACACGAGAACCATTGACTTCAGCACGAACTCCTCTCGCGAGGAAATGGTTGTCGTTCAGGGGAACAATCCCGTTCGCGGCGGCGGCCGCCAACCGATCCAGGGGGAGCGGCGGAGTACGCTGTTGGTCAGCGGTGACTATGCGTGGGACATGAGGGGAGACAGCGTTGTTCCCGTTGCGGTAGCTGCCGAGCAACGATTGCTTGACATCTTTCTCACTCCGCATGGTTTCCTGAAAGGTGCGATGAATGGCAACCCGACAGCCGTCACGCGCAACGAGTACGGGGAACGTGTGACTGTCGTCTCGTTTCTCGCGCTCGGGAAGTACCGGGTGAACGGCACGATCACCGAGGATAGTCTTGTTCGCCGGGTCCAAACCTGGCTGCCGAATCCGGTCGTTGGGGATCTGTATTTCGAAACCGTCTATACAAACTACCGAGATATCGGCGGTGTACCGTTTCCAGGCCGATGGCACCAGCATCGGGATTTTGACGATGGTGCCCAAGAGCCGAACGTCAGCGGCGGCGATCACGCGTTCGGTCTCGAGTCCATCAGCGACGTCCGAATAAACATACCCGGTGCTGCACTGACGGTTCCGGATAGCGTGTCCGACGTCACGGTTCCTCGCGTTCGCGTCGAAACGGAACGGTTGGCCGATGGTGTGTGGTTGATTGCCGGCGGCTCCCATAACAGCGTCCTCGTCGAGTTTCGCGACTATGTGGCGGTCATCGAGGCTCCGCTGGATGAGGAGCATTCGCTGGCAGTCATCGACGAAGTCGCGAACCTCGTTCCAGACAAGCCGATCAAATTCATCGTGAATACGCATCATCACTGGGATCATCTTGGGGGACTCCGTACATACGTTCATGAAGGCGCGACCGTTATCACGCATGAAGGGAACCATCCGTACTACCAGGAAGTCCTGAGAGCGAGGCCGTGGCTTCTTGAGCCGGATCGTTTGTCGCTCTATCCCCCCGAGGAGTGGTCGGAAGGCTACATCTTCGAGACGGTTCGAGAGAAGTACATACTCGGAGATCAGACACGAATCATGGAACTTCACCACATTCAAGGTCTCGATCACGTTGCAGGCATGCTAGTGGCATACTTCCCAGAGGAGAAGCTATTGGTAGAAGCGGATCTCTACACACCGCCGGCTCCCGGTACTCAACTGCCGGCCAGCCCCAGCGGCAGCAACCTGACCCTCTACGAAAATCTGCAACGATTGAGTCTTGACGTTGACACGATCGTGCCAATTCATGGTCGGCCGGGCCCTATGTCCACGTTCGTGCAATTAGTGAATCGTGCGGAGTGAATGTCTGCTCCTGGCCGGTCACGGACTGTCCGCATAGCTACTACGCAACAAAGCGAGGCTTTCAAATGAGAAAATTACTCCTGGCAATGACGCTGAACCTGTTCGTCGCCGCCTGCCTGCAGGCGCAATCGGATTTGCCGTTCGACGTAGAACCCGTGACGTCTTTCGATGAGCCTTGGGCGCTTGCTTTCCTGCCGGACGGGCGCATGCTCGTGACGGAAAAGAAGGGTAATCTGTTCATCGTCACCCGCGAGGGACAGAGGTCCGATGCGATCGACGGCGTACCGGATATTGCCTACGGGGGTCAGGGTGGCCTCGGCGATGTTGCCCTGCATCCGGATTACAGCGACAACGGCATCATCTACTTGAGCTACGCTGAGAGCGGCTTTGGCGATACCCGCGGCGCGGCTGTTGCGCGGGCGGTGCTAAGCGAGGCCGATGGCGCCGGATACCTGTCGGGCGTGGAAGTCATCTGGCGCCAATACCCCAAGGTCGTCGGTTTCGGCCACTATGGCCACCGATTGAAGTTCGACAACGAGGGTTATCTGTGGATCTCGTCGGGCGACCGGCAGAAGTTCACGCCGTCTCAGGACATGCAATCGAATATGGGCAAGATCCTGCGCCTGCACGACGATGGATCGATTCCCGACGACAACCCCTTCGTCGACTTCATCGGCGAAGACCCGTTCGTCGATGACATCGGCGTGTATGGGCAGATCTGGTCGTTGGGCCACCGCAATCCGCTCGGGCTCGCCTTCGATCTCGACGGCGGGATCTGGGTCATGGAAATGGGACCGGCAGGCGGTGACGAGTTGAATCGCGTCGAGCGCGCCACCAACTACGGTTATCCGGTCGTCTCAAACGGCGACCACTACGATGGCCGTGAGATTCCCGACCACGACACGCGTCCGGAATTCCAGACGCCGGCGATCTCGTGGACGCCGGTCTTGTCGCCGGGCAACCTCATGGTCTATCGCGGCAGCCTGTTCCCGGGCTGGCGCGGCAATGCATTCGTCTCGGGATTGTCCTCCCAGGTGATCGTGCGTATCGAGCTCAACGGCGACGCTGCGCGCGAAGTCGAGCGCTATGACATGGGTGCTCGGATTCGAGGCGTCTTCGAGGGGCCGGACGGCGCTATCTGGGTGCTCGAGGACGAGGATGAAGGCAGCATGGGACGTTTGCTTAAGCTCACCCCGAAAAGCTGAACGGCTTACCCGGCGTCTCGGTCGCTTTACCTCAGTCTGCCGATTGATTGGTCCGTCCTCTCGAATAGCGGCCGTGGCCCGGGAGCGGGACGAGGTCGCGTCGGATATAACAGGGTCGACTTGCGCCTGTGGAGATGCGGCGTCGGTCGTCGGGGAACTCGAGCGTATTGCCACGGCTCTGACACCGGCGGACCCGATCCTCGCGGCTGTCAACGAACGGCTGGCGGAGCTCGACGAGGGTCGGCCGGACATTCGATTTGCCTGGAGATCCGGATGACCGTAGCCCACCTTTACTCGTGAAGGATAGCGCGGATCCTGAAACACAAACTAGACGTTGTGGGGGCGATCGGCAGGCGTGAGACATAGCGGGCCAGATGCTCGAGTTTGTCGCGCCCGGCGCATTTGGCTGTCACGTCTGTAAGCAGTGAAAACCCAGAGCTTTCGGCCACGTTGGCACTTGAGCGGTCCGTGTCCGGCGCCAGAGTCTGCAGCGTGAACACATTTTGGCCCTCGCGCGGTCCGGTCGCGATCCGGTACGTAATCGAATGGCCGAGCAAACTGTGTATTGGTGTTTCCTCGGGCTCCCATCCGGTCACGAGGTCGGTTGAGGTCGGAACCCCTACCGGTTGCCCTCGGGTGACCGACATGTGCGGCTGACCGAATAGCGCCGTCAGCGCGACACACGGTCTTCGAGGAACTTGCCGCGGCGTGAACTACCTTTGGATTGGTCACACTCGAAAAAGTGCGCGTGTTGCAATACGGAACGGGTGGCAACGACGCTCGCTAGCGTCTGTAGGCCTGTCCGGGCTCAGACACTGATGAACGCCCAGCCATCATCCGTCTCGAGTCGGCCGGCTTCCGACGTTCGCGCAGCTAACGATCACTGCCTTATGGTTCGCGTTGGAGGGTTTCCAGGGCGTCTCTTGCCGCCCGTCCAACGGGTTGTCGAGGGCCAGCGCTGGGTAACGCTGTATCTGACAGCATGGCTCTTAACCGCGGTATCGCCTCTGCCGCTCGGAGCCTTTCAAGGGATTGAATGGCGTTAGTTCGAACCAGTGCGTCAGAATCACTCAACGCCGCCATGAGAGGCGGAATTACGCGGTCGTCTTGAATCTCACCGAGCGCCCACGCGACCTTGTGGTTGATGGTTTCATCAGCGAGCAACGGCACGAGCACTTCGACGGACCGCGGGTCGCGTAGTACACCCAACAAGTGAACGGCGTAATAGCGATCGGTTCGAATTTGGGCACGCAGCCCGGCTGGGCTTCGTAACATCCTGGCCATCGCCCTATCGAGGGTTTCATTCTCCCCAAAAAGGAGAGAGCCGCCCTGCCACTCCACTCGCCTGTCGCCCGAGTAGTCGTCCAAGATTCCCATGATCGTCGCCAAGCCGCGAGGGTCGCCGAGCTTGGCATAGATGAATGCAACATTCCCACGCACATGACGATCCTTATGCCGTAGCCACGGCTCCAGTTTGACTAGCGCGCGCGGATCGGCAAGCTCGGAAACTTCGTTCCCTACTTCGAACTGGCGCCAAAAACTGTCCTGAGCCTGAAAGCGCAGAACCAAGCTGTCCAGTTCGTTCTGGTCGACGTCTCCGCAAGCGAATGGGACAACCGCTATGGACAGCCACAGCAAGAATCGCGCTACACGCCGAAAGTATTGTGGCTGGCAAATCATGGTTCTGCAGTTGGTAGCTTTAGAGTGTCCGTTCATTCCCGCATTCGGGGCGCATGCCAGATAAGTGTCAAAGCACTGCTTCCAATGGGTCGTGCGTCCTCAATTCAGGAAACAGCGCGAAGTCGCGGTCGCGGGTGAAGAGCGCCTCGACCCCGTGGGCAACACACAGCGCGGCGATTCGGGCATCGTGAACTACACCGCCAACAACGTGGGGGCGGCTCACGAACCTCTGCAGGATGTCCGCGAAATCATCGGTTTCGCCAATCATGCGATTTGACGGCGACGCATCCCAGGCTCGGAATTGCCGCCACGCTTGCTCGGGGGTTGTCGCTGCGTCCTTCCAGATACGCCGGTTTGTCACCACGCTCAGGAACTCATAGCAGCACGGCCAGGGAATCGCCCATGGCCGAGTTCCCTCGGCGAGCCCGATCATGATTTCATGCGCCGCATCGCCGATGCGAGACTCGCGGCGATGCGCGTAAACGAGCAGATTCGTATCGACGGCAATCACCGGGTTCCGGGGTCGCCGTAGATCAACTCGCGCAGCTCCGGCCAGGAGTACCGCTCCAGCGGATCGGCCGTGTTCGGGTCGCCTACCCGGAGATCGGCGAGCGCGTATGAACGTTCAGGAGTGGTACGCGAGAGCACGTTGCGGAGTCCTTCCTCAACCACGGCGCGTAGCGGGCGCCCCGTGTTCTTGGCGTGATGCTTGGCGCGCATGAGGAGTTCGTCATGGATATCGAGAGTCGTCTTCATGGACCCATATTACCCATAGTGCTGCGTATGGGGAAGCAATATCCTTAGGATACCGGTGAAGATATCGCACAGGCGTTACCAGTCGCGTTCCCGCCGAGGCCATGGCCACGGAGAGATGGAGCCAGTGACCTTGGATCCGCTTAGCGCGAACGGCCCGCTCCAAGCCACGTTGGTGCGCACGATCTCAAAGCGCGATTCCTTCCAGTCGTCGTCCGGTCTGAAACGCCCCTCCAATTCGGCATCCGTCAGTTCGACGATGTCTCGCAATTCCGTTGTCTGCTCGTCGCCCTGACTACGTACGGAGAACTTCATGTTGAACGGGAAGCTGAACGCCTCGGTCTTCCACGCTTCGTATTCGATCCGCATTGTCCTGTTCCCGGCCGATACCACGACCTCCACCAACGTCCCCTCGCACTCCACGCCGTTGATCTCGGCGGTGCCGAGGCCGACCCGGGAGATCTCCTGACTGCCGCGCCCGTTCATTGACCCAGGCGGGCCGATCAGGGGGGTGCCCATCGGAGGAATAGCGAACATAATGGGGGCTTCGCTGTATCTGCCACGTTTCGAGTTCGCGTTCCACATGACGCCTTCACGCGGATTCATGATCTGAGTCGCTGTATCTGCCACGTCCAATCGTCGATCTCGAACCGGGCACCTCCCGCCTCGCCCTGTATCCACCGACCGACCTCGACTCTCTCGTGGTCCTCGGAACGGTCAGTAACAATGTGTTCGGCCTGGATTCCCCCAGCGTGCGCCGCCAGACAATTGATGAGGCCCAATGCCCCAATCGCCAACTTCTTCATCATCGCTTCCTCCTCCGCTTGCGGGCTACCTCCCGGCTATCTCCGGCGATTCAACGGCCGCGACCGCAAGCAGCGCGCAGTTCACCCAACTGGACACGTTGTTTCTGTAGTGCTCCTTCTTCCAGATCGGTACGCGCTGCCTAGTCTCGTCGATTGTACACCGGCACGCTTCGAACGCCGCGAGGCAACGTACGCCACCATGTACACCATGCATGTTGCGAGTCCGGGCATCGCTGTCGCGTATTTCACCGATCCGTTCGGTACCTGTATTGCATTGAATTGACTGAAGGGCTCGATAGTCCGAAGATTGAATCGGATCCCATGAACAAGACATCGGGAAGTCGGAGAAGACGCCATGACTCCCAAGCTTAACCTCTCGGCCACAATAATCGTCAGCGCACTCGTTGCCGTACCTCTTTCGGTCACGGCGCATCACTCGATGTCCGAATTCGAACCCCGAGGCGAGATGATGGAGATCGAAGGCGTGGTCTCGAAGCTTTCATGGCGAAACCCACACATCATGCTTGAGTTAACCAGCACCAACGCCGATGGTGCCGAAGAAACCTGGGCACTCGAAGCAGGTGCCGTGAGTGGGCAACGACGCAAGGGCTTGACTGGCGATGAGATCTCCGTCGGTGATCCGGTCCGCATAGCCGGCTTTCCATCGTACCGCAGGGACAACTTCCTGAAAGGTATGCACCTGTTGCTTTTGGAAGATAGCGTCGAGATGCTGATCAGTGCCGCACGTGAGCCGCGCTGGTCGACTAACACGCTGGGGAGTGAAAGAAACGTCTTCGACACGGAACGAGTCGCCGCGGCAACAGGTAACGGCATCTTTCGTATCTGGAGTCAGGGAACGCCAAACGCCTGGTACTTCGCGGGCCGCAGACAGGCGACCTATCGACTGACCGAGACCGCGGCCGCGGCAGCAGCCGAATGGGATGACATCATCGATAACCCGGTTATGGAATGCATAGGGCCGGGTATGCCATCACTGATGGGCAACCCCTACCCCATGGAGTTCGCGCAGGTCGGCGACAACATCGAAGTACGCTTCGAGGAGTTCGATATGTTGCGCGTCATTCATATGGGCGATAACGTCGCGGACCCCGAAACCATACCGCTTTCCAAGTTGGGGTATTCGGTAGGCCGCTGGGACGGTGAGACTCTCGTCGTCGATACATCCCGGGTCAGTTGGCATTATTTCGACCGCTCCGGCGCGCCTCAGACGCCGAACGTCAGGATCAACGAGAGATTCACGGTCCAGGAAGACGGCAATCAGCTCGACTGGATCCTGACCGTCGATGATCCGGCCACCCTGGTCGAGCCGTTCGTATTTGATGGGCAATTCATGTGGAAGCCCGGAGATGCCGTGAATCCGTACGAATGTGAACTCGAGGCATGGCAATCTATTGAGAACACGCTCTCGAACTGAGCGAGTTTGATTGACTGGAGACCATCGTATGAGTTCAATGTCGATACGAAAAGTTCTTACCGTGGCTGCAGCGACTGCCTTCGCCGCCAGAAAATTAAGGATAGTAATTTTAAAGGCCCTATGGCAGGCGTATTGGAGCGGCTGAGAGGCTCGAAGATCGCGTGCGTGGTGCCGTCACGATAGGGGGTCTTCAACGTATAGCGAACCTGCCCGCTGTCGGTCAGCGCGAGGCGCTCGGTGGCGATCGGCGGGCGTGAGACAGAGCGGGCCAGATGCTCGAGTTTGTCGCGCTCGGCGCTTGTGGCTGCCACGCCTGCATGCAGTGAAAACCCAGAGCTCTCGGCCACGTTGGCACTTGAGCGGTCCGTGTCCGGCGCCAGAGTCTGCAGCGTGAACACCTTCTGCCCCTCGCGCGGTCCGGTCGCGATCCGGTACGTAATCGAATGGCCGAGCAAGTATCCATGTTGTCAAGTCGATAATTTTCTCTCATTTTGGTGTGTGTTTGCGGACCCTTTTCAATTGCCGATTATGGCGGGTTCTGAGGACCATAACCGGTCGTCGGCGAGCAGGGCGTTGGCGAGCACGACCAGCTTTCGCATGACGGCGGTGAGCGCGACCTTGGGGGGTTTGCCGGCGCTGCTCAGTCGGGTGTAGACGCGTTGAAGATCGGGGTTGCATCGCGAGGCGGAGACGGCGGCCATGTAGAGTCGCTGTCGCACGCGACGGCGTCCACCTTGCACGAAGCGCCGACCGCGCCAGCGTCCGGAGTCGCGCGCCTGGGGGGCCAGGCCGGCGAGGCTGGCGGCGGCTTTGGCGTGAAGCCCCCCGAGTTCGGGCATGTCGGTGAGCAACCCGGCGGCGGTGACGCTGCCCACACCGGGGATCGAGGTGAGGATCTCAAGGCGTCGCGCCAAGGCGTCGCCGCGGTTCAGGAGCTGCTCGATGCGCGTGTCAATGGCGTTGATGTGGCGTTCGATGGCCTCGAAATCAGGTGAAAAAATTGCGTCGCTTCGCCATCGTCGTAAGGTCATCTCATCAGCGCAAATTCCACCTTACAACCCTGTCCCAATATTGCGGACCACTTCTGTCCCTAACTCTGAAGGATCATCAGACGAGCTTGGCACGCTGATACCTGCTTCCTGCATTACTTCGTCTCGTCGTTGCCATATTCTGCTGCGAGGACCTTCAATCAACATCTGCAATAGTTCCGATGCCTCGTTTTCCCCGCCAGTTTCCATAGCACGTCTGAGTTTCCTTACACTGAACGTGCCGGGCGTTTCCTTCATACGCGCCAGCACCATACCGAGCCGGTCCGCATGATGCGCCACGCTCGGCCGTCCGTCGATGAGCCAGTATGCGAGCACGCCGCATTCATCAAAAGGAGTCATACCAACTTGAGCATGGGTCCGGGAGATTCCGAAATTCCCCGTTTCCAATATGTTCAGGCACTCACTAGCCAGCCGTTCGATCTCGGAAAGAAACGTCTGATCGCCCGCATAGCCGCCAACACTGTGAGCGTATTTGATGGCTAGGTAATCCGCCAGACCCTCCATTAACCACAATTGCCCGAACCTTAGAGACCCCCACCATATATAGTGCGAAAAATGAACCAGTTCGTGAACCAAAGCATGCTGCACAAGATACTCGTTTCCATCGCCTTCCCACGTCCTTGAGTCACCCTTAAATCTCAACAGAATCTCGCCACTCGACGTTTGCAGACCGCTCGGCGTCATCGCTGCAATACCTGAGAACTCAGCGCGGTTCGAATCGTCGGTTTCACTAAAGATCACGATAATGACCGGTCGATTTTGGCCTGACGATTCAAAGAACGCATCGATCCATTGCATCGCTGGACCAATGCTGTCTCTTATGACCATCAGCGTATTGTTTTCAGGTTCAATGCGAGACACGATAATGGAATTACCAACATAAGAAAGCGCTTTTCGATCACCGAAATAGACATGGTGAAGTTCACTCACAATGCCCTCAAGCAAGACTTTCTCTGCGCCAACGTCGGAGATAAACCCCCCATGGGCTACTACTTGCCCCCGCGCAATGTTAGCGACTATGTCGGTTACCCGAATCCACCTGAGAGAAAGATACCCATTATAAAGGACAAGACCAACATCTCCTATTGCACTCAGTGCAGATTCGTTCTGCTCGGTAAAATCCTCTTCTATACCTACCTTGACAGTTACCCTCTGAAATGGTTTGAAATCGGGCCGCGACAAGACATTCGCTTTCAAGTCAATTTCTGAATCGAGCACGCTCCAACCTGAGCTGCGGGCACGTTCCGGCGAGTAAGCAAATTGTACCGCTCGAACAGGCGACTCAAACTCGTATGTCAATAACAGGGCCTTGTTTGGGACATTCACTTCTATTGATAAGGACGCTGTATTGCCCCTGATTAATAGGCCGCTTTGGCATCCAGATACAAAAAAAATCGGAAAAGCCGTCAGCACAACCCTACTGATAATCCTTCGAACCACTTCCACTATAGATTGAGAAATCAACATAAAATCAACATACTGTTGGATTTTCCAATAAATATCGTCCTAGTATACCGGGAGTAGGATCCCCATGCGACCAGTCGGAAATTCACAAGCCTTGCAACAAGGCCGCGAGCGCGATAAAATCGCCATCGCCACGCGGGCAAAGACTGATTGGCTGCGGAGAAAAAACGCCACGCGGAGCAATGCTTTGTGAATTTTTGTCGACGAGCCCGCGTTGCTGAGGGCGCCGTTGGTGCAGCCCAGTTGGGCGCCGCGCTAAGACACACGCATCAGCGCGCACGCGTTCGCCGAGCAGTCAAACAAAGGCACGGCTGAGCGGCCTACACATTCCGGACGTAAGTCGAATAACTACTATTTCACTATACGCGATTCATCTGCCAACCCGCAATTGCTTGGGCCGACTCACCATCATCGGAACTTGGAACTTTCTATATACTCAATTGACGCGCTGCCTATGGGAAATTCATTGAAAAAACCAACTGCAAACAGTTCCGAATTATCACCATCACTGGCACTCGTCGTTACTCTAACAGCAGGCGGGCGAATTTCAACTCTGAGCGGCCTATCACTATCATACTCCTTCACGCGCGCAACCGCCCAAGCGTAAACGTCGTGTGGATTGCTTAATGATTGAACATTTCCAGAAGTTTGCCACAAAGTATATAGCCTATCCACAACAAGTTCATCGCCATCGTATAATTCCACAATACCAACGGGAGAGCCTTGATAGATCGACGCGCCATATCCCTGGACATGATATAAGGTATCAAAAGACATGCTCATGCAACTCAGGCCGGGTTCGATTGAATCTTCTGGAACAACGAATTGAACGAAACAATTGCCGTTACTATCGGGAGGCAATCCATCAGTACATAGCGGCGCCGTGAATGTACAAGAGTATTCTTTTTGGGGGCCATCAGGTGTCATAATTGTTCTTTCCCGACACCCCTAGGAACATGTGGCAGCTGAGGATGTCAATACAATCGCAGCAACAAATATACATCGCTGAAACAAAACGCTAACTTTCTTAACCATTCGTTACTCCCCGCAAAAAACAAATGTGGTCAATTTCAAGTTTTTGGATTCTTCTACTAAACCTGTTTCTTGTATAGATGAGACACAGACTCAAGATGAAATATTGTCTTCCAAAACATTGCGAATGTCTGTAAGGATAGTAATTTTAAAGGCCCTATGGCAGGCGTATTGGAGCGGCTGAGAGGGTCGATGAGGGCGTAACTCGGCGCGCATTGGGTCTTGCGATCATTGCCAGCCAACGGCGTTCGATCGTCCCTGCGAATCTCCCCGGCGTGGCAAGAAACGCCGACGCTACGGGCGCACTGCGCGGGGCGAGGCCGAACCTGCCCGTGGAAGTGCTTGGCGCGTATCGCGTTGGATCGGATCGGCAGGCGAGCGTGTGGTGGCGCCCGGCTCGGATGCGCCGGATCGAGCGACTGCCGGTCCCGGGCGAGGTGTTCGAGGATCCGCTCGATGACCTGAGGCTCCTGTATGCTCGCAATCACCCGCAGCGTGCCGCCGCAGCGACGGCAGGTGTCGATGGCGATGGCGAACACGCGCTTGAGCCGCTGCGCCCAGGTCATTGAGCGATGCCGCTGGACCTCGGTCCTCGCGGCGGGCGCCACCCCCGGCGCCGAGGGGTGGGTTTTCCCAAGACCCACAGTCAAAGATTAACGACTGGTCCTATAGAAGAAAACTGGGAAGATTTGAACAGAGAAGCTGTGTATGGGTGTTTCCTCGCTCGGATCGAAGGCCAGGTAGGCGTTCTCGATGTCGCGCGCGATGAGCCCGGCGCGCTCGAGCGAGCGCCCGGTCCGCTCGGCGATCGTCTGCACCAAGCCCTCGAGCGCCGCCCGACTCGGTGCGGACACGGGCACGAACCGCAGACCCATTTCCCAGATCATGCGAATGAACGAGGTACCGGACATACACGTGAGAGTGCTTTCGAATGACAACCCCCCGACCGGTGTCGGGGAGCTAGGTCTCGATACGACCGGTGCAGCCGTTGCCAACGCCGTTTTCGCAGCGACAGGCGCGCGCGTAAGGGAGTTGCCACTGTTACCGGACCGAGTCCTCGCTGCGCTTTCTGCCTGGCGCATCAAGCCGGACATCACGACACCTACACTACGGAAACCTATTATGGGCCCCGCACCGAGCAGGCGCCGCAGGGACTCGTCACGCGGATTTCGGAGTGCCTGCGCGGACCGGTGCGTGAACCGCTCATCCGGCTAGACGCCGAAGGGCGGGTGGTGCCCGGCGGGCGCCGGCTCGTATTGGATGCACTCGACGGAAATCTAACGCTCATCCTGATTGGTGTGCTGGTGTTCGTGGCGGTCGCAGGGTCATTCGAGATGCCCGGCGGAGACAAGGACTAGCGCGCACGGCCGTTTATGACCAGCCAGGCGCCAGACCAGGAGATGGCAACCACCCGGCGTCGAACCGCGCCGCCTACACCCATCTGCCCGGCAGCTCGAGATCCGAAGAACCCAAGGTGCGCCACCGGCACCGCCACCCGAGTCACGGCGTGCGCCTCACCTGCGCGAGTTTGCGTTGGCGGGCGAGCGCGACCAGACGATCGCGTACAGTCCGGAACAGAGCCGCCGGCAACCACCCGTAGGCCCATTGCCCTGGTGCGACAGGCCGCAGGTCCGGCCCAGGCCACTGGAAGCGGTTGACCTCCGAAACGACAACCCACGACCGCTCATCATCAAGGCCGAGGCGTGTGCGCGTGCGCGGGGGAACCTCGATCGCGGTATTCGGATTGTCGGGCCGGCGGTGTGTGAGTGGCGCAACGAGAACCGTTGTGCCAGCGTTCTCATCGGCCGTACTTGCCAATATGACCACCGCCGGCCGGTGCTTGGTCCCCTCCTCACGAGCAAGTAAGGCCTCGCGCTGCCAGAGATAAGCGTAACGGATGACGAGACCGGGCGTAGGGTCAGGTAGCCGTGCCACGCTCCGCGGCCAACTCATGATCGTGCTGCGCTGCCTCGACCGGCGGTTCGGCGACGCGTATTGCTTCCAGATCGCCGTCGGACAGGTCTTCGACAGCCACGGCCTGACGGTCTCGGCGCGCGAGGCGCTCGTACTCCTCGACCGACAGGACTACCAGGCGCTCCCTTCCGTTGCGGGTAATAGACAATGGCGCCTTGAGCGCTTCATCCTGGAAGCGTCCGAAGTTGCGCTGAAAGTCGCGGGACGTGATACGTTGCATGTCCGTCGATGAAAACCTGCCTAGTCCGCAGAATACAGATTGTCTGACGTGCACTCAAGCATCGGACCCCGCAACGGGGCGCCCCACCACCGCGTCACCTCGCCAGGCCTGCGACCAGATCCGGAGGAGGCCGGCCGCGCCGGTGTCGGACAAGGATAGTAATTTTAAAGGCCCTATGGCAGGCGTATTGGAGCGGCTGAGAGGGTCGATGAGGGCGTAACTCGGCGCGCATTGGGTCTTGCGATCATTGCCAGCCAACGGCGTTCGATCGTCCTTGCGAATCTCCCCGGCGTGGCAAGAAACGCCGACGCTACGGGCGCACTGCGCGGGGCGAGGCCGAACCCGCCCGTGGAAGCGCCTGCTTCGCGCGTATCGCGTTGGATCGGATCGGCAGGCGAGCGTGTGGCGGCGCCCGGCTCGGATGCGCCGGATCGAGCGACTGCCGGTCCCGGGCGAGGTGCTCGAAGATCCGCTCGATGACCCGAGGCTCCTCGATGCTCGCAATCACCCGCAGCCCGGTCGCAGCGCTCGCCCGCATCTTACCCGCCTGCCCGATCAGGTGCCCTGAGATGGCGCGATAGACGATGCCTGGCGCATCAAGCCTGTGATCACAACATGCTTTAACCGGCTTGAGTCACTTCGGCGAGCAATAGCGTCAGCACCGTTCGAATCGGTTGGAGAAATGGAAAACTGTCCAGGTACGCGATGTATTTCGGGTAGGAACCACGTCTTATCGATGCTGTAGTAGAAGGCAAGAGTGCGCTCTATCCGGTCATGCCGAGGAACACGAGAATGGCCCGATCGACCTGCCGCATATCCGTGGCGGAGAGAGAACCGATTCGTCGGCTCAGGCGTTCCCGGCGAACGGTCGTGATCTTGTCGACCATCACACGACAGTCCTCGTGGAGACCGTTCTCCGGACTGGGGGAGAGCGCGACGCGAAACAGCGGCGCATCGGCGGGATCAGTGGTCAACGCACAGACCGTCACCGAGCTTGAGTACTCGAAACGGTCGTCTTGGACGATCACGACCGGCCTGGGCTTGCCCGTGTAATCACCGCCGCCCGATGCGACCCACAGTTCGCCCCGCTTCACTCGGCATCAAGCTCGCTGATGGCGTCGATAAAGGATTGATCAACCTCGGAGTGTCCGCTGCTGGCCACCGCCAGCGACTGTCTTCGAGCCTCCTCCGAGAAACCCGGCGCACGAGTGTCGGGCACCCATATTTGCACTGGCCGCAGCCCTTGCTCGCGCAATCGGGCGCGATGTCGGCTAACCTTGTCGGATGCTGGCTTCGAACTCATCGGAGTGCCTGTCACGAACCGCCCTGCAACTGGTTACATGTAACCTAATCCCCTTTGTGCTGTAGCGCAAGCGTGCACGCCGGTATTGGAGCCCCAGACAGAACTGTCGACCGGGCTCGGCATTACGGCATAAAAGCCGTAACCGTTTATCTGCCCGGCACCGCTGACACGCCTGTCCAAAGACGGGTCGAACGGCTCGTCAGGTTCCGTGTATTCGTCGCGCTGGCCGTTGCCGTTGGTATCGAGGACCCAGGCCGTCCAGCCAATCGCGTTCTCGGCATCGCCGGTTTCGAACAACTGCCTCGTATTCACCCAGCCGACGACATCGCCGCCCCCGCTCAGCCAAAGGGTATTGTCCTCATCCTCGGCAAATTGCAGGTGGTGTGTGTCGAAACAGGTATCGACGAATTCATAGTCACCTGTCTCGGGATCATAGAACGCGAGTTGCCGGTTGTTCCGCAGAACGGGAAAGAGTTTGGCAGACGGATGCTCGGAACCCTCACGGCAAAAGTCCGGTGTCTCGGGTCGGCGAATTCTTACCGTGTACCAGACACGACCATCCTGATCGAGCACCAGATCGTGCATATAATGAGAGCCATTTTCGTCACCCGCAAATACCAGGGGCATTGTTGAGACGAATTGGAAATGTCTTCAAGTATTGGCATTTCTTACGCCCGCGCATTCCATGGTCAAGCGCCTGTCCGCTCCGCAATCGCGAGAATCCGGTACATGTCGCGCAAGACCGGTTTTTCAATCAACTTGCCATCGATAACCACCAACCCGGTATCTGCTTCTTCGAACGTTTCGGTGATCCGCTGCGCACGAGCGATTTCTTCCGCGTTGGGTGTGAAGACTTCATTGAGCGCGGCGATTTGTTTCGGGTGGATCGACCCCTTGCCGGAAAAGCCCAGTGCCTTTGCCTGCTTGGCGGCCACGACCATCCCCTGCGGATCTTCAAGATCGAGATAGGGAACGTCGATCGCATCGAGTCCCGCTGAAGCCGCGGCATGAACCACACGCGAACGTGCGTAGAGCAGTGGTTCCCAGGCATTCTCGCATCTGAGTTCCGCCGCCATGTCGACGCCACCGAAGAAAAGCGCATCGATTCGCGGGCTGCAGCGGGCAATTTCAAACGCCGCCTCCAGCGCGCGATTGGTCTCGATGATGACGTGGAGACGTGTGTCGTGGCCGCGCTCGGTCAGCAGGTCGTCGAGCAAGACAACCTCTTCGGGCGTCCGAACCTTCGGCAGCATCAGTGCAGGCGGCGGGGAGTCCGTCGCCAGCACCGCCTGCACGTCTCCGATTCCGAACGATTCGCGCAAGCAGTTGATCCTCACAATCCGCTCCACACCGTCTTCGGCCTGAGGGGTCTCGAAGAGCTTCATGGTATGGGCGCGGGCGGTGTCCTTATCCTTTGGCGCGATGCCGTCCTCAAGTTCCACACAGACAATATCCGCACCCGATTCAAGGGCCTTCGGAAACATCTCGGGGCGCAGCCCGGGTGAGAAGATGAAACTACGGCGGGAGCGGATCGTGACGTTGGTCATGGTCTATCCATTGTTCCAGCCAGAAATCGTCCCGGGGACGACGGGATACCTGGCACAGGGAATCGGGGGGCTACGGCTCTTCTCAGTCAATTAGCGCTTGATATACACCGTCTCAGGCTGCATCCCGGACAGTTCCGGGATAGTCCGTGACACGGGATCGTCGAGCTGAAAATGCCCCTCTTCGTACAGCATCATAATGTATTCAAGAGGTTTGACAGAACCACTTCCTCCGCCACTGGAACCGCTGAAACCACTCGGTCCGCCGCCGCTGCCGCGGGGCAATGCACGATCCCCCGGATTGCCGGACCCGTTCATTTCTGTTTCTCCGGCCGAATCTGTTAAATTGATGCCGCGATGATCCACCGTACTGATTCCACAAAGAAATTCCTGCTCGCGCTGGCCGTTGCGCTGGCCGCGGCATCGGGCGCGAAAGCGCAGCAGATCCACCTGAATCGGCTCGCGCCCGAGCGACTCGACGTATCGCCTCCCGCCGAACGCGTGACCGGTGCGCCGGGCCGCATGCAGGTCGTCGAACGTGCGTGCCGGATGGTGCCGGCGGACAAGCTCAGGCGCAGGATCGTCAACATCGCGATGCAGGAATGGGGCTTCTTCGGATTCACCGTCCTCGACCAAGCGAACACCAACGACTCGCAACAGCGGCGATCCGGCCCGCGGCTCCCGCGTTCGTGGCTCGACCTCACGGAATCGGCGCGCGTAGCGGACTCGATCGCGGGCTATTGGGCCGTTACGGACGACGGAGCGTGGATCCTCGACCGGCAGAACGCCCTCTGGAACGGGCCGTACGGCGGCGCGGCGCGCTGGCGGGACCCATGGTCGGCGGCGTTCATATCGTGGGTCATGTGCGAGGGCGGTCTTGGCGAGCAAGACCTGTTCCGACGCCACATCGCGCACTTCGTGTATATCGATCAGGCGATCGAAGCGCGCTACGACGATGACCCGGACGCCGCGTACGTCGCATACGACGTCGGCGAGATGCCGGTCGAGCCGGGCGATCTGCTGTGCTCCGCGCGGCGCTCGGCGTATCGCTCGATCGCGGAGCGGCGCAGGAACATCGGCGAGGGGGTTCGCTCTCACTGCGACATCACGATCAGGGTCGATGAGCACAATGACAGGGTTCTTGTCATAGGCGGAAACGTCCGCGGCTCCGTGCGCCTGAAGCTGTTTGCGGCCGAGTTCGGTGCGAATGGGGACGGAGACGCCACGGTACGCTCGGTAAGCAGCAGCGAACGCACGATATTCGCCCATCTGAAGCTCAGAGCCGATTCCATCGACGCCGATGCGCTCGACACGAGCCCCACGGTGAAGGCGCTCGTCGAGAGCGGCGACGACCTCGGCTGGCTCAGGCAACGGCTCGAAGGCGATCAGCCGGCGCGGGCCGAGCCGGTCTCGTCGTCGGCCGGCATACCGAGCGTACCGACACCGGTCCTGTGACGCCTGCCCGTGGTACCGAATCCAACTCGGGGTCGGGACAGACTCTTGACGAGCGCAGCCGGAGCGCAGCCGGAACGCGGACAGTCCGAATGGTTTCATCCAGGATTCGTATAGGGATTCATACATCATGCTCCGGGTTCGGAAAGCGGCTGGTGCGCTGGGCGCGTACGTGAGCGGGAAATCGCTTGCGGATGTTGCGCGCGATAGCGGGCTCTTTGCGAAGCTGCATGGTCTCGCCGTTGAGCACGAAGTGCTGTTTTTCCGGGACCAGCATATCGAACCGCTCGACTTCCAGGCTTTTGCCCGGCTCTTCGGCCCGGTGCTCGGGCACCCGGCCTACCCACTGGTGGCGGGTACCGAGGATGTACAGATTCTCGAGAGCACGCCGGAGGCGCGCTCGAAGATCGAGGAGTGGCACTCGGACATGACCTTCAGCGCCACCCCGCCGACCTTTACCTTGCTGCACGGCCAGATCATTCCGGAATTCGGCGGAGATACGCTGTGGGCCAGCGCGGTGGCGGCTCATGCCGCGCTGTCGGCTCCAATGCGGCGACTGCTCGAGGACCTGCGGGCGGTGCATGACTTCCGTCACGGTTTCCGGGAAAGCCTTAATGAGCCCGGCGGCGAGGAACGCCTGGCCGGGGCGGTGGCGGCCAACCCGCCGGTCAGTCACCCAGTCATCCGCACGCACCCGGAAACCGGCGGCAAGGCGATCTATGTGAATCCGCTGTTCACCACCCAGATCGAAGGACTCACGGCATCCGAGAGCCGAGACATCCTCGGTTTCCTCTACCGGCATATCGTTACCCCCGAGTTCACCGTCCGCCTGTCCTGGCAGCGCCATACGGCGGTCATCTGGGACAACCGCTCGGTGCAGCACAAACCGGTCAACGATTTCTTCCTCCAGCACCGCAAGCTGCACCGGGTGACCATCGCGGGAGACCGCCCCCGGTGAAGGCGGGGCGAGACAAGACCAAAGGATCTGAGACAGCGCATCGACCCGGATCTGCATCGCGACGCTTACTTGGAAGCGGCTCGGGAAGGAACCAGCCTGAATGCCTGGATCGCCGAGTCCCTGAGGGCCAAAGTCCTCGGGCATCGAAACCGCGGCGCCTCCGAAACGCTCTGAAAAGCCGGGGATCATCCAACAGGTCGAGCAGTCAAACTTGTCGGTGCGGCGAACGCTGGATAAGCAACGTCAGTTGCACAGCGTCGGTTGCACTACCATCCGGGCGAGCCGATTGATCACACGTCGGTCTGGGCCGACACGGACGGCGACGAGGGCTGCCTAGCGACCGGCTGCCCGCCGAGCGACGGCAAATTCGAGTACGGCGTCGCTACTTCACGTCGTATTTTTTCTTCATGTCCGCGACAGACCTGCGGATGAGCTTTCGCAACACTTTCGTATCAATATCTTCCAGCTTATTGAAGTAGACACACGACACGCTCGATTTATGCTTCCCAAGCCCATCCATCAGATTTTTATAGTTTGAAAATCCCGGCATGATGTACACCGTCATATTCCTTTTTCTCGGCGAAAATCCCGTAAGCGGCCAAACACCCTCCTGCCTGCTTCGCGTGGACTTGTAGTGATATTCGCCAAAGCCCACGATGCTATCTCCCCACATCTTCGGCTGCATTTTTGTCACGTCCACAAATATCTCCAACAATTTGAGACTATCTGTCCGCCGCTGATCGTTCTCTACGCGGTTCAGGAATTCCGTCACACTCGCACGCGTTTTCTTTGTCTTTAATTCGGACATGAACGCCTTCAGTTTGCGAAAGTTCGGGCTCTCTCTGCCGGCGCCGAAGTTGAACACACGTTCATACTCGCCTCGAGATGTACCGGATCTTTCAGCGTCGATATCCCCGGACAGCCGCGCATGGAGGCCTGTAGAACCCGATCCAGGGCTTGCCGATCCGGCTGTTCCGAAACTCCGATATCCACGTGAATCGTCACCCGGCGGAAGCCCGACGGCGGCGCGTCCTCCATCATGTGTCCCCTCACGTCAAGCTCCGCTTTGGCCGAGGCCTCGAAGGTGTCGTACCTGACGTCCCACTTGGCGGCGTAGAACGCAAACACTGCAGCGAAACAGCCCATGGCTCCACTCAACAAGTACTCAAGCGGCGGCCGCGGAAGGACGAAATCGAAGTCTTTTCCCTGCAGATTCGGGTTGAATGTGGAACGCCTCGGTGAACCGGTTGGAGAAATTCCACATGCAGCACAGGACGGTGAGTTCAACGATCTGTTGCTCGCTGAAGCGGGTCGTCATTCGCTGAAATGCGTCTTCGTCGCCGCTCGCGGTCATATAAGTTACGGCATCAGCCCATGCAATCGCCGCTTTCGTTCGTTCGTCAAGGACGTCGGCCGTCTGGTAGTCGTCGGCCTGAATCATCCTGATCTGTTCGGTCGTGAGTCCCGCTTCCGCGCCAAGATCGATGTTGTGCAACAGGCAATACTCCGATCTGTTCTTGCTCGAGGTTCGAATGATCACGGCTTGTTCGACCTTGAGGAACTCCGGGTCCTCCTCGACGTATCGCATTCGGATACCACGGTTAGCAGTCATCCATGCTTCGAGCGCCCCGGGAGCAAGCGCCATGATCCTGGAGAAGTTGCTGACGGTGCCAAACTGGCGGATCGTTTCAGAGAAAATTTCGCCAACTCTTCCCGTAGCGGTCTCTGGATCGAGACCGGTTGCTCGTGGTGTCATCATGGCTCATAGCCTCCTTAAAAAAGGGTAGTAACCTCTGAGGGCTTTGATCCGCGCTCGTTCCCGTGCACGAATTCGAACAGCCCGGAATCGAAGTTTAGCCTTTGGGACCTCGTGGGGTAAGATGCCGCATTGACAAAAATGTGCTTCCCCCCGATTTGCATAATTTCCCGTCACGCTAGCGCCGGAGAGGCGCTTCGCCCTGCCAAGGTCTCCAAGCCA
This sequence comes from Candidatus Rariloculaceae bacterium, assembly GCA_965237785.1. Classification (GTDB taxonomy): domain Bacteria; phylum Pseudomonadota; class Gammaproteobacteria; order Steroidobacterales; family Rariloculaceae; genus UBA6522. Next base: position 403,073 of record OZ250159.1, on the reverse strand, counting down.
ACATGAAAGTGGACTCCAACACGCCAACGAGCGACGTCACGGCCACCTACCCAAGGATGGTTGGATTCTCTCTTCCCGCGTATGGTTGGCGGAATTATGGTTGCTCTCGTCCCCGCGATCATGGAGCGCGTTGCATCGCCGACCTATGACGACAAAGCCTCGGCGATAGGCTGGTTCATGATCATATTACTGCCGCTTACTGTAGCGATCTGTCTGGCGAGCGTGCCGGAGCGGCGCACGGCAAATCGTCCTCATATCGGCTTCAGGCGAGGTGCAGCGCTGGTATTTCGCAACATGCCGCTACTGCGAGTGCTCTTCGCCAACGCCGTGCTCGGCTTTTCCTGGGTGCTTTTGCAAGCTTTGTTCGTCTTCCTGGTGACCTACTCACTGGGCCTGGAGGACTGGATCGGCTTTATGCTTGCCTGTCTGATTGTCGGCGGCCTTCTGTTTCTCCCACTTTGGGTGAAATTGTCCCAAGTGTGGAACAAGCACGCTGCCATGCAGGCATCCATGGTCACCGGAGCGGTGACGCTCTTGCTGCTGCTGATACTTCCAGAGCAGAATGTCGTCTTGACCGCGGTCGCGTTCGTGCTGATCGGTGCAAACTCATCCGCACTGGAGTTCTTGCCGCGAGCGATGATGGCCGATGTTTGCGATCACGATCATATCCAGAGCGGCTCGGAGCGTATGGGGCTGTACTACTCGCTCTTGCAGCTCTCCAGTAAGGTGTCAGCTGGTTTCAGCCTGTTTATTGGATTTTCCCTGCTTGGCGTGATCGGATTCGACCCGGAGGCAGGGGTGAATAACAGCGCCGAGGCGCTTCGCAACCTACGGTATTTAATCGTAGGGTTTCCCGCGCTGGCCTACGCGAGCGTGGTTCTAATGCTGGTCGGGTACCCAATCAGCCGCGAGCGACAGCATGAAATGCGAGCGGTAATCGAGGAACGCGAGCGACTCGCATTCGACGCCCAGTCCGATCGTCAGGCTTCGACTTGATGGGTGAATCCCGAACTGGTCTGTGCCTGGTTGCCTACCGGCAAAAACATCGACGACGGCAAGCCTTCCCGCAATATCGCGGCGCACGCACACGGTGCCGATGTGGATGCGTGAGGATGGCGCTTGAAAAAATGTGATAATCCCCCGTAGAAGGAACGTGCGGGATCGGCGTCATGGTGAGAGGCATTACACTGTTCGGGGCGATCACGCTGGCGGCGACAGCGGCTGCACATCACTCTCCAAACCTTCACTTCGATCGAGGCGACGTCGCCGAGATCTCCGGGACGCTGATCGAGGTCAGTTGGCGGAACCCGCATACGACGCTGTTGATCGAGACGGTCGGCGAGGACGGGCAGGCGGAGGTCTGGGTTGCGGAGACCCGTGCGGCCACACAGATGGCGCGCGCGAATCTGACACCCGATATTTTTCAGGTCGGTGACGAGTTGCGACTGGCTGGATTCCGCGGTCGTCGCAACACGACCGCGATGTTCGTCACGAACATTCTCTTGACGGATGGTTCCGAATTGATCGCCGAAAATTTCACCGGGCCGCGCTGGAGCGACACGCTGGCCGGCACGGCTCTGCGGGACTACCAGGCCGCAAAGATCGAGGCGTCGTCGGAAGACCCCGGCACGGGTCTCTTCAGGGTGTGGAGCCGCGACGGGTCGGTGGCCGGGATCGACGATACCGAGCGAGCGCTTTGGATCGACGAGTATCCGTTGACCGCGGCTGCACGGGAAGCCCGGGCGAACTGGGATCCCGTCGAAGACAATCCCTATATCCTCTGTCAGAACGCCATGCCGGCCATAATGGACCAGGGGTTTCCCCTGGAATTTACCCAGCAGGGTGAGACGATTCACCTGCATCTCGAGGAACTGGACACGGTTCGGCGAATCCATATGGCGGCCGATGCGCCGACCCGGAGCGAGTCCGGCGGTCCCCTGGGGCACAGCGTGGGGCGGTGGGACGGCGAAACGCTCGTCGTCACCACCACCGACATCGACTGGCCGTGGTTCGATCAGAGCGGCATTCCACAGGACGAGCTCAAGCTGGTCGAAAGATTTACGCCCAGCGCCGATGGGCGCATCCTGAGTTACGAGTTGACGGCAACGGACCCCGCAATTTTCACGGAACCCGTCGCCCTGACCCGGCAATGGATCTGGGTACCGGGCGAGGCGATCAGGCCCTACGAGTGCATCTGGGATAGAGACGACCTCTAGCAGCCCGTCGTCGGAGCAGTCGCTCCCTGCCACGGCCGACAAGTAAGAATTCACCGCCCACAGGTTTGCACTAGAATGACCCGAATATCGGAGACTCGGCACAGAGAGGCGTCCATGGGTAAGAAGTCCCGCCCGATCGGCACGATCGCAATCGCATTCGTCCTTCAGTGGGGCTGGCAGAACGCCGCCGCGCAACTCTCGGTGGAGAGTTTTCCGGAACTCGAGCTCACCGATTTCAGCTATGTTGACGCCGAGAGAGTCGAGACGTTCCAGAACGAAACGCTGCAGAGGAGCACCGAGCCCTTCAAGATCTTCGATAACCTTTACTACGTCGGGATCGAATGGGTAGCCAGCTATCTCCTGGTCACCACCGACGGCCTGATCCTCATCGACTCCCTTCACGAGCCCTATGTCGAAACCGGTGTCGAATACATCCGTCGGCTCGGCTTCGACCCGGCTGACGTTCGATACGTCCTCGGCACCCACGGTCACTTCGATCACATGGGCGGACACGCTTACTACCAGCGCAACTTCGGCTCACGCGTCGGCCTGACCGCCGCCGACTGGAAGCGCGCGCAGACCGATGCCGAGCAACCGGTCTTCGGCATGGAGATGGCCGACCCGGAATGGGTCATTCAGGACGGTGAGACATTGACACTGGGCGATCAGACCGTGAAGTTCTATATCACGCCCGGCCACACCGAGGGCGTGCTCTCCATGGAGTTTCATGTCCGCGACGGCGACAACCATTATCGAACCGTCATATTCGGCGGTGGTGGGACCGCCACCGAATTCTGGAAAAACCAGACCGCGCTCGGGAATATCCGCCGTTTCCAGACCCTTGCCGAGCAGTCACCGCCGTTTCGGGTCCGCCTGGCCGGTCACCCGAGCGGCGGGGGCAGCACCGGTGGCGCAAGCCTCTTCGAGCTTCAACGGCGGCTCGAAAACCGCGCCCCCGCGGATCCTCATCCGTTCGTGGACGACGCCAGCGTATTTATCGACACTCTCGAGGGCGCGGCGCGGAACGTGGAACGAGCGCTCATGGAATAGCGGACAAGTCGATCCTCAGCATCGGATCTTCCACCGCGACGACCCAGTGAATCGAGTCGCCCCCGAGGTGCGCCCGTTCAGTCACCTTCATATCCCGGCTGTGATGGTCTAATGTCAGCTGCGGCCCCGCAAGCGAAAACGGAGATTTGATTGAATTTCCTGGAAATCCTTGAGGCAACCGCCTTCTCGGAATGGGTATTGACCTCCATGCTCGGGTTCCCGACCCTGATCGCCCTGCATTCGATCGGGATGGCCGTTGCAGCCGGATTGACGATCGTTGTCACCTTGTACCTCAACCGCTTCCTGGCAGGCGTTGCCGATGCGAATCTGCCCGGATTTCTTCGCATCGCGACGTGGGGGTTTATGCTGAACCTGGTAACGGGGCTCACACTCTTTGTAGCCCGCGGGACTGATTACATCACCAACATCACCTTCCTGGTGAAGATGCTGCTGGTATTGATCAGCGGCGCCATTCTCGTATGGCTCAAGTCCCATCTCGCCGAACTCGCGAAGGGATCCAGGGAAGTGTGTCATAACGTCGCGGCCCGTCGCCTGTCCCTGGTGTGCAGTGCGACCTGGATTGGCGCCATCATCACCGGCCGCCTGATTGCCTACGTGGGGACGATCTATTGATGGGCCTGGAAAAATTAGCCTGGCTCGCCGACACCTCCCTTGGGGCGTGGGTCATTTCGTCGGCAGCCATCTGGCCGACTCTTGAATGCATCCACTTCGTCAGCCTGTGCTTCTTTATGGGGGGCATGCTGGCGATCGATCTCCGGCTAACCGGGTTTTACCGGGATCCCTGCACCGACATGATCGACAGGCTGCTGCGCCTGGTACTCGGCGCATTCTTGGTGAACTTCACCTCGGGGGCATTATTCTTTGCCGGTAACGCGCCCAAGTATATTGATAACCCGGCCTTTGAGATAAAACTGAGCCTGATCATCCTCGCCGGATTAAACGCCGTGTACTTCAAGTTCAGGTTGTCTCATCTCCTGGCCACGGAGGAGGTTACGGGGGTATCGAAGTTCGTCGGTTATTGCTCCCTGCTGCTGTGGGCGGGCGTCATCGTCTGTGGCCGGATGATTACGTTTTTTGCCCGCTAGGAATCGCGGCCCGGCACACACAAGCGAGGCCTCGGCAGGTTAAGGTGTCAGATCAACCCGCCGTGTTCTCCCAGTCGGCAATGCAATCGAACACCTGAAGCTCAACGCCCCACCGAGTGTACGAGCGCCGAAACTGGAACGTTCAGGGCCTCCGTGTCAGTTCTGCGGCACCGGTCGGAGGTAGTAGTTGAATGGCGCTCCCGGGCCGCGGGCGTTGCCGCGCGCGATCAGCATATGCTCGATCACGTGAGCGGCGGTGATATCGCCCATGTCGACGACCTCGAAGCCGATGCCGGTCACCAGGCCCGCGACAACCGCTTTCGCATCGGCGTCGTTGCCGGCGATCGGGATAGTGACCGGGCCGCCGGCGCTCGCCGGATTGGCCATGGTCCCAGCCGCGAGCGTGTTGAATGCCTTGACGACCATCGAATTCGGCGCCCAGCCCTGGATCATCTGCGCGGTCGACGTCTCGACGCCCAGATGACGAATACCGATCGTAGCTCAAATCGTCAGGCATTCAACATTAATCATCAGCCAGTCATCGGGGAACAGGGGTATGACGCTACTGTGCAACTCGAGCGTCTCCGGCGTATATTATTCGCGATGAACAAGGACAGAAGATCTCTACTGAAGGTTGCGGCTGCGCTGCCGGTTGCCTTGGCCGCAGGCTCGGTTCGGGCTCAAACTGTCGGCGGCTCGATGCGGCGAATCGCGATAGAAGAGGCGTTCGTTACCCAGGAAATCGCGGATCAATGGAACGCCGTACTTGAAGCCGGTTCGGTCGGTGAGCCGGGGTTTCGGAAAATGGGTGAGACGATGCTCGCCGATTCGCCCGGTACACGAATTATCCACGAGCGACTCATCGATCTCGGCGCGGGACGAATCCGAGACATGGACGAAGCCGGTATCGACGTCCAGGTTATCTCACTGACGTCCCCTGGAGTGCAGGTATTCGAGGGCGACGTTGCAACGGCGCTTGCGAGAGACGCAAACGATCGGCTTGCGCAGGCCGTTCGAGATCATCCGGACCGATTTGTTGGCCTGGCCGCAGTCGCGCCACAGCTGCCGGAATCGGCTGCAGCGGAAATCGAGCGCGCAGTCGGTTCGCTGGACCTGAAGGGCATCATTATCAACTCACACACCAAGGGCGAATACCTCGACCTCGAGAAATATTGGCCGATATTCGAGACGGCCGAAGCGATGGGCGCGCCGATCTATCTGCATCCGCGGACACCCTCACCGGTAACCATCGAACCGTATCTTGACTATGGGCTTTATTTTGCCGGTTGGGGTTTCGCGATAGAGACGAGCTTGCATGCCATGCGGATTATCATGGCTGGCGTGTTCGACCGGTATCCGGACCTGAAGATAATTCTGGGGCATATGGGCGAGGGTCTTCCATTCTGGCTGGATCGTATCGACAACCGTTACCTGCTTCAGGTGAACATCGGCGCAGTTGAGAAAATGGCCAGACTGCCGAGCGAATATTTCCTTGAGAATTTTCTTATCACGACCAGCGGCATGACTTATACGGCGCCTTTGAAACTCTCGAACGAAGTGTTGGGCCCGGAGCGAATATTGTTCGCGGCAGACTACCCGTACGAGTCGGTTGCGGATGCAGTTAAATTTATGGACACCGTCGATGTCCCAACCGAGGACAGACATAAAATTTATCATTCCAACGCGGAAGCGTTGTTCGACATACCGCCGGCCTGAGTGAAAAGGCTCGGCTCGTTTCGACGCGTAAACCAGGCTCGAACGTAGTAGCTGTAACTATCGGGCTGGCGAACTCAAGAAGGGGAGATCCGAAATGCTACGAATTATCACCGTTCGATCGAGTCTGGGAATTCTGACTGCGTGCCTGGTTTTAAGCGCACAGCAGGCAGCACTTGGACAGGGCTCACCGCGAATATCTTTGTCAAGTTCGTTTTTCAAGGTGGATTGGAGCCAACCGCCGGGGGAGACCGGGCAGGTTCCCGTAGTTCCCGCGCACGTAGGGAGCTCGGATCTCGAGTACAAACCGTACGGTGCCGCTGCCAAACAACTGCTGACCTCCGGCGCGCCCGGAAATCCCGGCCGTCCATTCAGCGTCTGGTCGGGCGAGGCGGAGGGGCCATTTGCAATCACGTTCAGGCATAAGGACAGCTATGTCGATCTGTCCGGTCTCGCGAAGATGCGCTGGGTAGTGAAAACGTCCGGGTTTCACGTTGTTCGTCCGGTAGTCAAACTTGCGGACGGTACCATGCTGATCGGCGATGTGGAGTCATCCGCGTTGCCGATGATGACGGAAGTTGAATTCACGTTTGCCGGGGTACGCTGGATCGAATTGGACCCTGAGCGTGTGGTGACGATCAACAATACCCCTGCACCCAACGGGGAGATCTGGGTCGAGAATCCCGATCTCAGTCGAGTCGATGAGGTGGGTTTCGCGGACTTGATGCCGGCCAGTGGACATGGTTTCGGCGGCTATATCCATCTCGGCACGATCGAAGTGTTCGGCGAGGCAGTGCCACGCTAATCGCAAACGGAGAACGTAGCCTCGCTTCCCAACGCGATACGCCCGAAGCAAGTGCTTCCACATCGAGTCCGGCTGAGGTCGAACCGGCGCCGGGGAACCGAATACCAGCAAAATGGAAGTTCTGCAGCTATTGATTAGCGGTATCTCTCTGGGCTGCGTCTATGGTTTGATCGCGCTCGGCTTCGTACTCATATACAAAGCGACGGAAATGGTGAACTTCGCGCAGGGCGATATCATGATGCTCGGCGCTTTCGTTGCGTTTACCTACATCAATATCCTGGGGCTACCCTTCCTGTGGGGCGTGCTCGCAACCATTGCAACGATGGCCGTCTTCGGTGTGCTCGTCGAGCGATTTGCCTTGCGAAGAATGATCGGCGAGCCGCCTTTCGCCGTGCTGATGATCACGATCGGTCTCGGCTTCGTCTTTCGCGCCGCCGCGGGCGCGATCTGGGGAAACGAACCCAAGTCGATTACGTCCCCGCTGACAGGGGGCGTGCTGAGGATCGGCGAACTGACGGTCGGATACGAGCATCTCGCGGTGATTACCGGCACCGCCGTCCTGTGCGTGGGCCTTTACCTGTTCTTCCGGTTCACTCGGCTCGGTATCGCCATGCAAGCCACATCGTAGAACCAGCTCGCCGCTTTCTATATCGGCATACCGGTCAAACGGATCTTCTCCATCGTCTGGGCGCTGTCGTGCGCCATCGTCGCGGTGGCCGGTATCCTCGTCGCCCCCGTGTCGCTCATTGATCCCACGATAGGTTTCATCGGCATAAAGGCGTTTGCAGCGGCCATTGTGGGCGGCTTCGGGAGTCTCCCAGGCGCCATCCTGGGTGGTCTGGTCGTCGGGATCGCCGAGCAATTCGCCGGTCTCTACGGTCCAGCGGGTTCCGCCGATATCAGCGCCTACGTCATCCTGCTCCTGATGCTGTTCGTCAGGCCGGAAGGCCTGTTTGCAACCATCCAGCGGAAGAAGGTCTGATGCGGTTCATATTCAAAACTCGTTACCAACAGGACATTGCGATCTTCAAACACGATGGACAGCGTCTTTGGTTCGGGATTCTGGCGATCGCCGTCCTGCTGGCGCCGCTCGTTCTGGATACCTTCTATCTGGGCGAACTCGCGCTCGTCTACATCTGTGCGATTGCCGGAATTGGCCTGATGCTGCTCGTTGGGTACACGGGACTGGTCAGTCTCGGTCACGCGGCCTTTCTCGCCATCGGCGCCTATACACACGCGATTCTCATGACGAATGGACTTCCGTTTCCCGCGTCATTGATTCTCGCGGGCCTGGTTTGTACGGTTATCGGCGCGATCATCGGCCTGCCGGCGATGCGCATGACCGGGATCTACCTCGCGATTGCAACGCTGGCCTTCGCGTTCATCGTCGAGCACACGATCGCGCACCTGGAGACGCTGACCGGCGGGTTTCGTGGCATGGTAGTCCCGCGCCCGGTTTTGTTCGGCTATCTCTCCCCCGATACTTTTACGATTCTGACCTCCATACAGTTGTTGCTCATGGTCGTGGTCGGCGGCCTCGGCTCGCTCCACGGAGTCGTTTTTGGCGCGTTTTTTATCGTCCTGTTGCCCCAAGGTATCGCGTTTCTACGGGACTGGTTGCCACCGACCGTGGGACAACTGCCGGGACTGGAACCCGGCCTCTTCGGGTTCGTGCTGCTTCTTTTCCTGATTTACGAGCCACTGGGGATCTACGGACGGTGGCGGAAGATTCGAGACTTCTTCGAGGCCTTTCCGCTGTACCGCAAAGCGACTCACAAACGCCAAAGGAGCTATCTGCGGACGGAGCGGGTGAAATGAGCGAGGCGATCTTCAGCGCGCAGGGTCTCAATCTGAGTTTCGGCGGCGTGCATGCCGTGCGCGACGTGTCGTTCCAGGTCGAACGCGGCGAGGTCTTCAGCATCATCGGACCGAACGGGGCCGGGAAGACGACGGTCTTGAAAACCATCAGCGGCGCGATGGAGCCCCAGAAGGGCACGGTCACGCTCTATGGCCAGGAAATACAGGGCCGCGATCCCGATGTAGTGGCACGAATGGGGGTAGCCCACGTGCCGGAGGGCCGTGAGGTCTTTCCCTTCCTGTCAGTCGAAGATAATTTGAAGGTCGGCGCCTTCAGCCGCAGCGACGGAGACGACGCGGCCGATCTCGAGTTGATGTACGACTACTTCCCCGCGCTTCGGGAGAAAAGGCATCTGGAGGCAGGCTTTCTGTCGGGTGGCCAGCAACAGATGCTCGCGATCGCGCGTGCGATGATGTTGAGGCCCGACGTCATTCTTCTCGACGAACCCTCCCTCGGGCTATCGCCGCGCCTGGTCGGCGAAATTGCAGCCATCGTTCGCCGATTGAACGAAGAGCGCAACGTAACCGTTTTGCTGGTCGAGCAGAATGCGAAACTCGCGCTGGACATCAGTCACTTTGGCTACGTGATGGAGCTCGGCCGTATCGCGATGGAGGACACATCGGAACGTTTGAGAGGCGCGACAGACATCAAGGAGTTCTATCTGGGCATGAAAGATCAAGGGGTGCGTGGCCGGCGCCGCTGGAAGCAGAGAAAGACTTGGCGCTGATGTCGAACGACAACAAGGATCTCACCACAGTAGAGGGTTTCGATACGATACCAGGGCTGTTCTGGTATCGCGTCATCACCGTGCCCGACGCGGTGGCAATGCGTGAAAAAGACTTCGGCATCTGGAACGAGTACACATGGCGGCACTACGGAGAGCAGGCTTGGTTGATCGGTCTCGGGTTGAAGGCGCTGGGACTCGAACGCGGCGATATCTGTTCCGTGGCGTCGGAAATCAACAAGGAGTGGCTGTTCTCGGATCTCGGAATAATCTGCGTAGGCGGTGTCACGAACGGTGTCTATCCCACCGACAGCGCCAATCAGGTCGAGTACCTGATCACCGACAGCGGTACACGCTTCTACTTTGCCGAAGACGAGGAGCAGCTCGATAAGGTTCTCGAAGTCCGAGAGTCCACGCCCACTCTGGAGAAGATCATCATCTTCGATATGGAAGGGCTGCGGAGTTTCAACGACGAGCAGCGCATCAGTATCGAGGGATTACTCGATATTGGGCGGGCCTATCTCGCGGACCATCCGGAGGTTTGGGAGCGAGAACTTCTCGCGGCCGAACCAGGGGACCTGATGATTTTGACCTATACGTCGGGAACGACGGGAAGACCGAAGGGCGCAATGATCAGTCATAGAAATATGATTTTTCAGATGAACTGCCTGCGTGAAGCACTGCCCATGCACAGAGGCGATGAGCAGCTCGGGTTTCTACCGCTCGCTCACGTGGCGGGTCGTGTGTTCTACACATTCTCTCCACTCGAATCGTGCGCGACCGTCAATCTCGTGGAAAAGCTGGAAACGACGGTGCAGGACCAGCAGGAAGTATCTCCGACCGTTCATTTCGCAGTCCCGCGCGTGTGGGAGAAGCAATACTCGACTATCGCGATCAAACTCGAAGAGGCCACAGCCCTCGGGCGGTTCGCCTACGACCGGGCGTTGGCAATCGGGAGGCGCGCCGCGGAATATCGCAAGCGCCAGGAGCCACTTCCAGCCGGCTTGGCGGTATTGAGCTACATTGCCGATCTGCTCGTTTTCAGGAACGTGCGCCGGTCGCTCGGCATCGACCGATGCCGGTGGCTATCCACGGCTGCCGCGCCCATCTCGCCGAACCTCATCGAGTGGTATTGGGCACTCAACCGGCCCATGTACGAGGTTTACGGACAAACGGAGTGCACGGCGCTCGCGACCGCCAATACCCTGGAGGGTTGCCGCATCGGCAGCGTCGGAAGGCCGATCTCCGGCATCGAAATCAAACTCTCGGACGAGGGCGAAGTCCTGATCAGCGGTCCGGGCGTGATCCAAGGCTACTGGAACAAGCCCGACAAGACCGCCGAAACGATCGTCGACGGCTGGCTGCATACGGGCGACGTCGGACGGTTTGACGCCGACTGATACATCTACGTCGTGGATCGAATGAAGGACATCATCATCACGGCGGGGGGTACGAACATTACTCCGAGTGAGATCGAGAATCAGCTCAAGTTCTCTCCCTACATATCGGATGCCGTCGTCGTCGGCGACAAGCGGCCGTATCTGACGTGTCTGGTGATGATAGATCACGAGAACGTCTCCAGGTATGCACAGGTGAACGACGTACCATTCACCAACTACACCAGCCTTTGTCGCACCGATGCCGTGGTCGATCTCGTCGGCCAGGAGATCGAGAAGGTTAACGCACGGTTTGCGCGCGTGGAGACGATCAAGAAGTATCGCCTCATCGATCAGTTGCTGGATCCGGAGGACGAGGAGTTGACTCCGACCATGAAGCTGAAGCGCAAGGTCGTTAACGTGAAGTATGCCGATCTCATTGATAGTATGTACGGATGCTAGTCCGCACACTGAGAAAATCCGGGATAGGCCTCCGGGTATTTCCTCGGGCAGCCCGAATTGGCGAGGGAATCATGTCTGGAAAACTAGTGCTTATCTTGTTTTCTCTGTCGTTGACGGCCTCCTGCGGTGGCGGGGACAGCGCCGATAACGATGCCGGAGCCACCGTCAGGGGCGTGACCGACACCGAGATCGTGATTGGGAGCCAGAACGACCTCTCCGGCCCCGCGGGAATGCTTGGCACCGATGCCGTAAACGGCGCTCGATTGCGTTTCGAAGAGATCAACGCGGCGGGCGGAATCCACGGGCGACAGATCCGATTCATCGTCGAGGATGCACAATATCAGGTACCGAGAGCCATTCAGGCCACCAACAAACTGGTAAACCGCGACAATATCTTCGCCATGCTGCTGAGCATGGGTACACCGATGAACAACGCGGTGATGCAGACTCTCTTCGACGCCGGTGTCCCGAATCTCTTCCCAATCTCCGGCGCGCGGCAAATGGTCGCGCCCTTTCGACCCATGATGTTTACGGCGCGCAGTATCTATTACGACGAGATTCGCGCGGGCATTCGTTACTTCGTCGAGGAGCGAGGCGCGGAAAATATCTGTGTCATGTATCAGGACACGGACTACGGCCAGGAAATTCTGGAGGCGGCGCGCGATCAGACCGAGGCGATGGGCATGACTGTCGCAGAGGTCACCGCGCACAAACCGACGGATACAGAGTTTACGGCGGCCGTGTTGCGCCTTCGCAATGCGGGCTGCGATACGGTGATGATGGGAACGATCAACAGAGACACGATTCTGATCTTCGAGGCGGCAAGAAAAATGGGCTGGACCAATGTCTCATTCGTCGGACAAAACGCTTCATACAACAAGGCGATCGCCGCAACCGAAAGCGGTGCCGCGGAAGGCTATTACGCGTTCGTTCATATTGCCACCATCTACGGCGACGACGAGATGAGCCCGGAAGTCGGGCGCTGGTACGAGAGTTACACCGAACGGTTCGGATCCGAGCCGGGGTATTTAGGAATAGAGGGCTACCGAAACGCCGGTATCTTGGTCGATGCGCTCGAAATAGCCGGACGCGATCTCAGCACCGAACGGCTGATCGCGGCGCTGGAGTCCATGACCGACGACCAGGACATCTTCGGCTACCGGCTGACATTCGGCCCCGACGACCACAAAGGTGTGGATGAGTCCGTGTTGACCACCGTGGTGGACGGTCGCTGGGTGACGCTGGAAGAATCCATCCGCTATTGAGTATTAGGGTCAGAAGACGTTGCACTCGATAGCGAAGTACTCCTGATTTAACGCCAGGTAATACGCTTCGAAAGTCGCCGGCCCAGAGAGGTAAACGGGGTCGACGATCGTCATAAGATAGTCCAGCCTGGCCTGGTCGTCGCTCAGCGTGAATCTCTCGGTTACCTCAATGGCCTCGCTCTGCGGCGTGCCGTCTCCGCGACCCGGAATACTCCAGACCCGGAAGAAGCCGAGGTTCTCGGACGCGGCATCCACCGGCACCGGATTATTTCCGGAAAACTGCGTTGCGCCGCCGACAACAGGTCCATCATTCCAATGCCGTCCGAATCCCACCCCCATGAGGACTTCGGTTCCGCCCGCCAGCAGAGCATTGGTGCCGAGAAAATAAGCTTCACGACGAGTCGAGATGCGATCGCCAACACGCATGAATTCACGGTTCAGACCGCGTACTTGCAGTACACCCAGGGCTCCGGTCTCTATATGCCACTCGGTCACTTCACCCGACGGGTCCTCTACGTCGAGCTCAAATACCGTATGCGGGTTTCGCCAGATCGTTGCAGTTACGGCGCCCTCAATCTCGACTGTTTCGCTTGTATCGAAGAACCCGTTAACGGAGTGGTGAGCGCTGGCGAGCCTGGGCGCGGCCGAAGATAGCAACGCGACAGCGAACCCGAACTGAATTCCGACCTTATTGACCATGATCTTGTTGCTTGCGATGATTTCCAAATCCGGTTCTCCGATATTTTGGGCAAGCCGACCGCAAGTTGCGGCCGGCGCTACATGTCGCGGCCGGCTCTACATACTGCGGAGATATTCGCCTCCGACTTCATACAGTGCCGCCGAATCCTGGCTTGGTGAGCGACTCTGTGGAACGCGTACGAGTACGATATAATTGTTTGGGTTCGGATGTCTCGCAAACATACGTCGCTTGCGCGTCCGGGTCCATTGCGAATCGAGCAAGTCGGGGTGTAGCTCAGCCTGGTAGAGCACTGTCTTCGGGAGGCAGGGGCCGGAGGTTCAAATCCTCTCACCCCGACCAATTAGATCAACGACTTGGGAGATTCGCGCGGACGCTCGAAACCGCCCGAAACTTTGCGACCGCAAAGATTCGTCCGGCTAACGAAGCGAACCCCTGTCCCTCCCGTTTATTCGTCCGGCTTGATTTTATTGCGTTTTTTCCGAGCATTCGGCTAGTCTCGGGACATGTTTAAGTGGTTGGGAATTGTCTTCGGAACGGTGCGGGCCGCAATTCGCTGTCGGCATGATCTGGCGACTGAGAACCTGGCTCTTCGACAGCAATTGGCCGTGATGAAGTACCAGCGGCCAAGACCCAGGCTCATCGATGCAGATCGTCTCTTCTGGGTGCTTCTGTCCCGAATCTGGTCAGACTGGCATGCCGCACTTCACATCGTTAAGCCAGAAACCGTCGTTCGCTGGCACCGTCAGGGTTTTCGCTACTACTGGCGATGGAAAAGCCGTCACCGAGGTCGTCCGAAGGCCGATCCCGAAACCCGAGAGTTGATCCGCCGAATGTGCGGGGCCCATCCGTTATGGGGCGCGCCCCGAGTCCACGGTGAATTGCTGAAGCTCGGGATCGAGGTCTCGGAAACCACCGTATCCAAGTATATGACCAAGCATCGGGGGCCACCGTCCCAGAACTGGCGAACATTCCTGCAGAACCACGCCAAGGAGCTGATCGCTCTCGATTTCTTCACCGTCCCGACGGCGACATTCCGGGTCTTATTCGTGCTGGTCATCTTGAGTCATGATCGTCGGCGAATCCTGCACTTCAACGTCACAGAGCATCCGACGGCGGCATGGACAGCCCGACAGCTCCTGGAGGCGTGTGGGGCAGACGATGCCCCGCGTTTCCTCGTCCGTGATCGAGATGCGATCTATGGCGAGACATTCCGGCGCCAAGTCACAGCGCTCAAGTTCCAGGAGGTTCCAACCGCACCGCGCTCACCTTGGCAAAACGCGTATGCCGAACGTGTGATTGGTTCCATTCGGCGAGAGTGTCTCAATCACATGATCGTATTGGGCGAACGTCACCTCAGGCGAATACTCCGGAGCTATGTCGATTATTACTATTCGACTCGAACTCATCTCTCATTGGACAAGGACACGCCGGAGGGACGCCCGATACAGCGGTCAGATCAGGGCAGAGTGCTTGAGTTGAAGCGTGTTGGCGGACTGCATCATGAGTACGTTCGCCGAGCCGCTTGAAAATATCTTCCGGATTAATAAACGGTAGGGACAACGAGGAGAGCGATCGTTTCAACGGCCTTCGTCTTTCGCCTCTTTGGCACCGCTACAGGCAACGGCTCGACAACCCAACTGTTCAGCATTCCGACATAACGCATTTCTGCTGGTGCTGCCACGGCTAAACAGCGTCTTAAGGAAATCCCTCCCTTGGAGCGATATTGCTAGAGATGCCTACGTAAGGCTTTATCAAAAGTCGCCTCAATTTCTGTAACTTCCAGCTTCTCAATTTTCCATTTGGTTAGCGATCCCATCCGAAGGCATAGGTCATGATGTGAAAGACCACGTGCTGTTCCAAGACACCACCGACTAAATGAGCCCAAGGCCCTGCGGCGTACAAGGCGACGTCTTCACCGCCGTGTGATTCGTCGTAAGTATCGCTACCATCGATCATTGTTGCTCGCAACGGATAGAGTGCTTGTTGTTTCGCATGCACGCCGGTCGCTGGTGCCGGTCGTGCACTATGACGTACCGCACCCGGACCGTTCTGGTAACCCAACGTTGTATACGGCATTCCATCGTCCGCGAGTTCAGGCTGGACATTGGGATTGCCACGAAGGTCATTACCGTGCACAAGACCCAGTATCGGATTGCCGCGTGTCGGATAACCGCCAATCGTAAATACATGTGAATGATCAGCCGTTACCAAGATCAGCGTCTCGGCGAGGTCCACCTTTGCCAGCGCCACTTCGATGGCGTGGTTGAACTCCTGCACTTCCGAAAGTGCGTAGCCCGCCCGACCCTCATGATGGCCGTGGTCAATTCGACCGCCTTCTACCAAAAGGAAAAAGCCGTTCGACGACTGCGACAGTAGGTCCAACGCCGCAGCCGTCATTTCGGATAACAACGGTTCGTCTGTGTCAAAACGCCGTTCCGCCATGTAGGTCATGTGAGAATCGGCAAACAATCCGAGAACCTGGGTGGGCGTTCTCTCGGATCTGATCTCTTCCAATGAAGTGATGAACTGCCGACCGCTCGCGCTGTTGACCCATGAATCGATTAGGTCGTCGGCGCGCCGTCGCTCTCCGCCCACGCTCTGGTTAACAAACTCTCGCCGTCCACCACCAAAAACAACTTCCAACCCGTCCCCGACAGCAAAATGAGCTAGCTGGTACGCAATATCACGGCACCCCTGTGCCCAATCCGCGTCTGAGACATATCTATCGCTCTCCCAGTCACGCTCAGGTACGTGGGCGTACGCTGCGGCGGGTGTAGCATGGGTCAATCGTGCGGTGGTAACGATCCCAGTCGCCAACCCGCGCTGCTCCGCGAGTTCGGCAATCGTCTGCAGCTCATGGGTAAGTGACTGTGAGCAATTTCTACGTTCTGCCGCTGGTCCGATTCCCACAACACCAGCGCGGGTTTTGGTCCCCGTCAACAAGGCCGTTGCCGTACCCGCCGAATCCGGCACTTGTTGATTGGTGTTATACGTTTTGACCAAGGCCACGTGGGGAAACTGCTCGAAGCTGAGCACATGCTCTTCACCTGATTGACCCAGACTTTGACCGTCAAAAATACGGCTTGCGGTTACGGTCGAGACGCCCATGCCGTCCCCGACGAACAAGATTACGTTCTTGGCTCGTGCCGTGTTAGGACTAATTTGCAGGCGGCGCGACAGCGAGGGCTCGATCGCAGAATCAAGCGAGAGCGGTGCTGTGTGGGACTGGGAATTAGATATGCATGCCACCAGCACACAGCTCGAAAGGAGCACCAGTGCGATTGTAAGAACTCGACGCACCATTGCAGCTAAACCGCTCAATTCACACACGTTGCCCGCCGGCCCAAAAAAAAATCGACTTCGAGTGTCGTGCATGTTGTTCCGCCACCCAACTCACGTCGACAATCACGGGACGATGATCGGACGGAAAGCGACCACCGAGCTTGTCATCCGACATCGCCGATGGCTCAATGGTCCATTGATTGTGCCCAAAAAATATGTAGTCAAACTTTTGCGGTAGGCGACCTCGATCAAAAGGCGCTGCGGTACCGAGTATTTTGGCACCCGGATACGTCAAGCGAAAGGTGTCGACTAGTTGTCTGGAGGAGCTGGAGCTCACCACCTCGCCGCCTACTTCCATGTCTGTTTGGCCCTGCAGGTACCTCACGATCAATGCGTCTTCGGCAGAATTAAAGTCGCCCATAAGAAAGTATGGATCGCCGAGGTGTCTCCGCGCGGCAATTCTATCTTGGATTAGCAAGACACTTCGCCTGCGTGCGTTCTCACTCTCATGATGAAGATGCGTGTTGTAGACGCAGAATCCACGCTCATTGTTCTTGTCTACAAACCGGACCCAGCTTTACGCCTTGAGGATAGATATTTCCCCAAGTAGCCGTAAATTCGTTGGGTGTATCCGACAGACAAAACGTACAAGTTTCCGCAACAGACAAACGATCCTCACGAAATAGCACCGCGTTTCGGCGGCCCTGACGATGACCGGACAAATTCACCAAGGGCAAACCCTCAATATCGGTGTTTAGGTCTTCAATTTGAAATCCGCCCGAAGACTCCTGTAGGTCGACAACATCCGGAGCATAGTTTTCAACCAACTTAGTTACTAGCACTCCGCGATAGTCCCAAGAGTTTTGATCAGCGTCCTGCCTTTCATTGCGAACGTCGAATGTCATGATCCGAAGGCTTGGTTCACCCTTAGTTGACGGTGCGTTGTTGCCGTTAATACTGTCCGCCGCGCCCGGTCGCTAGCCGTTACAGGCCATGATAATAACCACCAAGAAAGCAATGCCCTAGTTTTTTCGGGTTGTTGATTCATCTATTCTCAAAGTCTCGAATTAGTATCGCTAGATCCAATTATACTAACCCTTGGGGCATTCGGGCCGGCGAGGCAGTCCCGGGGAAGATGCTGCACTCACCGGCCGTTAGCGATTAGAAGGTCGCTCGTACGCCCAACCCAAGTCTACGTTCAAAGAACTGATTACCGTCGTCAATGCTGGCGCCAACCGCTTTGACCGTACCAGTCTGGTTCTCTTCCGTGAGATTGATTGCGTCGAACGTAATCTGCCAATTGTCGTTGATATTGTATCGCGCAGAGAAGTCAAGTTGTCCGTAGTCGTCGATGAACTCGGGAAATCCGTTCGTGATTTCTAGGAGATACTCGCTACGCTCGCTGTACGCAAAACGCGCGTTGAACTTATCATTCTCGTAGTACAACACCGCGTTCCACGAATCATCGGATAAGCCTGGCAGTGGCGCCGGAAAACCGGTCGCCGTTGTGTTGGTTGCTCCCGAATCCAAGGACGTATAGTTGAATACGCTGCCAAAACCCTCAATCGGAAGGAACGAAAATGGCAATAACATGCTGAATTCAAACCCGTCGATGCTCGCTCCCGTGCCATTTCGAGGTCTTGTAACATTAACGTTGCCATCGGCGTCGCCGTTAATGCCGCCGCCGACAAGTTCTGGGATGTATTCGAACGCGCTTACCGACTGAATGAAGGACTCGACGTCATACTGGAAGTACGTTAGAGCCACCAGCCCTGCCTCGCCGAAATAGTATTCGAGCGCAAGATCGAAGCGATCAGCACGAAATGGCTCCAATTCGGGGTTGCCACCGCTTGCCTCAAAACCACTGGAGTCAATGTTCAGGAACGCTGGCAGACTGGTGATTGTCGGTCGGTTGATGACCTTCGAGTAGGATAGCCGAGCGATCCATTCGTCATTGAATTCCAATCGTGCGTTCAGACTCGGCAACAAGTCATTGTAAGTGCGATTTCGCGTCACCATGGCTCGATTATTGACGTCGTTCGCATCAGTTTCCTCCGAAGTTGTCTGTTGATCTGTCTCGACGTAGCGCAAACCGACATCTGCAACAAGCGGCATGCCGTCTAGGTCAAATTCAAAGTCGAATTTTGTGTAGAACGCCGCGGTGTCCTCTCCAACCTCGAATATATTAAAACTCCTGATCGCCGGGAACGAGCCCGGTGTCGGGTTAGCTTGCTCGTAGAGATCCACTACTGCATCAAAATTCAGAGTGAAAAAATTTGGATCAATATAGCCAGCAGGAAGATTTACGCCGCTGAGAAACGGCCCGCCTGGAATCTGATCTGAGATCAAGCGCGTGACATTCGCGACTGCTAAATCAACCGGCAAGCCCGCGTCAATGAAGTTTTGCCTACCAAATTGCGTTCGGTATCGATCGAATTGGATCTCCTTGTTTTCAAGCTGCACTCCAAAACTGATCCCAGTCAAACCCGTGTCATTGAACAGCCGTTCCGCATTAAGCGAAAACGAGTTCACGCTGTCCTCAGACTGCGAGGACTGATTTCGGTGGCGCTGCATGATCCACCCAGTGGGGGGATTGGAGAAGTCGGTATTGGCAGGAGTGAAAACCGGAAAATTGTCATGTTCAAGAGAGACAAACACATCGGTCACCAACGCCGCGTAGGGCCGCAGATTGACC
The DNA here is from genome assembly GCA_965237785.1 of Candidatus Rariloculaceae bacterium. Lineage (GTDB taxonomy): Bacteria > Pseudomonadota > Gammaproteobacteria > Steroidobacterales > Rariloculaceae > UBA6522. Next base: position 383,821 of record OZ250159.1, on the reverse strand, counting down.
GGGGTGCTTAGTTCTGCCGTGCTAGTGCCCAACAACCCGGTAACGGTCCAATCGTCTGAGACCCGCCACTCTGCATCCAGCACCACCTGATGGAAATCCGTTTCTCGATTCACCCTAGATTCGTCAGTCCAGACGATCGTGTTTGTAAAGGTGCCAGAAACAAACGCGCCGTTCGCCACTACTGGATTTACCAAATCCTGTGCGTCCGCGGTTAAAAAATTGCCGCGCAGCCAAGCGCCAATGCTGTGCCGTTCGTGCTGCCTGTCCAAGTTTGCGGACAGAACATTTAGATTGATGTCGAAATCTTCGGTCGGCCGAGCCTGCAGGACGAGACCAAATCCCGTGCGCTCGAGATGTTCGGAGAACGTCAGTGTCCTGGGCAGTTCGGGTCCAAGCACATTCGAAAGCGGACTACCGGCGCCAACGCTCGGAAACCGGGATAGATAATTTGCTCGGGCTTGATTTGCATCGTCTGTTCGCGCCGTTCGCTCGTTATAGTTTACAGCAAACAGGAGCCCAAACTTATCGTCCGCAAACGTGTTGCTGTACAAGAACGAGTATCCCGGATCGCTTTCCTCGGCGCGACTCGCCTGACTGCCTTTGGCCGAAAACAACAATTGCTGGCCGTCATAATCGAAGGGGCTCGCAGTCTCTAAGAGCACAGTTCCGGCAATGCCGCCTTCAGCAATTTCAGCCGAATACGTCTTGTAGACGACAGCACTTTGAAAAAGATTCGCGGAGAAGGCTTGCACGTCCAAGCCGCGACTGCCGCCAGATCCACCTGCGTAACTTCCGGTAATGATACCAGTTGAGGGCACAGACATACCGTTCACCAATGTCTTGGTAAAGTCGGAGCCCAATCCTCGCACGGAGTATGTCCCGCCCTGCCCTTCTTCTGTCCGTGACATTGTAATGCCAGGCAGACGTTGCAATGCCTCGGCCAAATTGTCGTCTGGGAACTTCGCGATGTCTGTAGCAATTACAGCGTCAACGACGCCCGATGAATTCCTTTTGAATTCTCGCGACTGCAACAACGCCTCTTGAATGCTGCCGGTTACGACAATTTCTTCGATTTGATCCTGGGCATATATGGGACTTGCAAGCGTGCCAAGTGCCAAGATGTTTGCTAGTGATAATAGCGCTTTCTTATATCTGTACATTCTTGAGTTCCCCCAAAATTGAAATCTCTTTAGATGTCCCTAACAACATAACCAACTGTGGCTACGTAACTGGACTTCCTTCCAGACCTCTTCACGAAAAGTGATTTAGCAACTTTGTGTAGGTTTATCCTAGTACAGCACTGGCCGTGGTAAAAGTACCTGCTCCGATACAATAATTAGAACCAGTTTGATTAGCCTTCGTCAGACACAAACTAAAACTCACAAAACAAGTGACACCTCTGCGCAACGGCATGCAATGCCTAGATAGTCAGCCCTGAAGAAGTCATAAGCATCTGAAAGTATTTAAGAAAAGGTGTTTTTGTTGGGCAGGAATTGCCACCGAATGGTATAATTTCGTTCCGAAGCTGGCAATTTCGGACGTCAAAATGAAGCCTCAAACGCCCCCAGAGTCCCCCACGGACGATTTTTTTCGTCATCGCCTGGAAAACCTCATCGATGCGCGTCACGAGCTGGTCAAGCTCGCCGGATTAATCGACTGGGAGCATTTCAATACGCAATGGGGAGGAACATTTTGCGAGGCCGGCCGGGTATCGCGACACGATTGATTGCTGGCCTGCACTACTTGAAACACACCTATGGCTCCCTCTCTGCCAACATGTATGAGACATCGACACCCCGAGGAATTACTGTAGGGCGGTGGAGATGAAGACTGATGACCGCAGAGAGAGACGCGATGACATTGAATGAGGTTTCCCTTCCGGCCCTGGGGGTCGAGGAGCGTAGCGACGAGGCCCCCAGGGCCGGACGCGCCAGACCGACTCCGGATCCGGAGGTCGTGGCCAAGCCGAAGCGGCGCCAGTTCAGCGCAGCGTATCGGCTGCGGATCCTGGAGGAGGCGGAGCGCTGCACGCAGCGCGGCGAGGTGGGTCGGCTGCTGCGCCGCGAGGGGCTGTACAGCTCGCATCTGACGGCTTGGCGCAAGGCGCGGCGCAAGGGCTCGCTGCGGGAGTTGGCCGCGAAGAAGCGCGGCGCGAAACCGGCCGAACGCAACCCGCTGGATGCGAAGGTGCGCGCGCTCGAGGCACAAGTGGCTCGTCTGGAGCACGAGTTGCACACCGCGCACACGATTCTGGACGTGCAGGGAAAAGTTGCCGGGCTGCTGGGATTGAACCTCGAACACGCAACGCGCTCCTGATGGCCGCCCAACCGCTTGCAGTGCAGGTCGGCGTGGCGCCGGCCTGCCAGGCGCTGGGCGTGTCGCGGGCGACCTTCTACCGTCGTCAGAGGTCAACTCCCGGGCACCAGCAGCCCCGTCCAACGCCCGCCCGGGCGCTGTGTGAAGCTGAGCGCGAGCAGGTCCTTGATGTGCTCGCCGACCCACGCTTCGTCGACCGTGCGCCAGCGGAAGTCGTGGCGACGCTGCTCGACGAAGGCCGCTACCTGTGCTCGGAGCGGACGATGTATCGAATCCTGGCCGCGGATCAGCCGGTCCGCGAGCGGCGCAATCAACGTGAGCATCCCCAGTACAGCAAACCCGAGCTGGTGGCCACGGCGCCGAACCAGACCTGGTCCTGGGACATCACCAAGCTGTTGGGGCCGACGAAGTGGACGTACTTCTACCTCTACGTCGTGCTCGACATTTTCAGCCGCTACGCGGTCGGCTGGATGGTGGCCGAGCGGGAGAACTCGGCGCTGGCCGGTCGGCTCATCGAAGAGACCTGCCACAAACAGGGCGTCCAGCCCCAGGTGCTCACACTGCACTCCGACCGCGGCGCGCCGATGACCAGCAAGTGCACTGCCCAACTCCTCGCCGATCTCGGCGTCACCCGCTCACTGAGCCGTCCCCAGGTCAGTGACGACAACCCCTTCTCCGAGGCGCAGTTCAAAACCCTGAAGTACCACCCCGGCTTCCCCGGCCGGTTCGACGACATCGCCGCCGCGACGGCTTTCTGCCGCTCGTTCTTTCCTTGGTACAACACCGGGCATCGCCATGGCGGAATCGCCATGCTCACCCCGGACGACGTCCATCACCATCGCACCCAGAGCGTGCTCGACCAGCGCGGGCGCATCCTTCAAGCCGCCTGGACCCGTCATCCCGAACGCTTCGTTCGAGGTATCCCGAAACCAGACCCCCTTCCCGAAGCCGTCTGGATCAATCCACCCACTACTTCCGCAACAGGAGAAATAGCTCAGTAAATCGCAATCAAAAGTGTCTCAAAGTCGTTGACAGGTTCCGGCTTGGCCGATGAACAAGTGGTGCAACGCTGGGCGGAAAATCCATTCTGGCAATACTTCTGTGGTGAGATTTATTTTCGACACGAACTGCCATTGAACCCAAGTTCCTTGACGCGTTGGCGTCAGTGTTTGGGTGACAAGGGAATGGAGTTGTTATTGAGTGCGACGATTGATGCGGCACTTGAATCGAAGGCGGTGAATGCACGTGATCTGAAACGCGTCATGGTGGATATGACGGTGCAGGAAAAAGCGATCGCGTTTCCGACCGACTCCAGGCTTTGCAATCGCGCCCGCGAGCGCCTGGTACGGTTGGCGAAAGCGCACGGTGTGCCGCTGCGCCAGAGCTACGTGCGAGTGAGTCCCCGGCTGCTGTTTAAGAACAATCGCTTCGGCCATGCAAGACAGTTGCGCCGCCAGCGGCGCACCACCGCAAAGCTCAAGATCGTGCTGGGACGGGTGTATCCGAGTCTGTGCAGTTAACTGTGTAAACGCTAATTCATGATTGGAAATTCAATTCGCCATCGTATTGAATGGCAAACTGGTTGAGTGCATTTTTCCAGTCTCTGACCGGACGCTTCCAACGTTTCGATGCCTCCATTGCTGAAAGATACACCACTTTGAGTGCCGCGGTGTCGCTTGGAAATAGTTTTCGTTTGCGCACGGATTTTCGGATCACACTGTTCAATGATTCGATCGCGTTCGTCGTATAAATAACTTTGCGGATTTCCGGCGGGTAATCGAAAATCGTAATCAGGTTCGGCCAGTGCCAGCGCCACATCAGACCGATGGACGGGAACTTGGACTCCCATTTTTCGCAAAAGGCATCGAGCTCGGCTTCGGCGTCATCGACGGTGGTGGATTGATAAATACGCTTGAGATCCGCCGCCACCATCTTGCGGTCCTTCCAGGCAACAAAATTCAGGCTGTTACGCATCATGTGCACGATGCGCAGCTGGATCTTGGCCTTCGGGTAGACGCTCTCAATCGCATCCGGGAAGCCGGTGAGGCCATCGACGCAGGCGATCAGGATGTCGGCGACGCCGCGATTCCTGAGTTCGGTCAACACCTGCAGCCAGAACTTGGCGCCCTCAGTCTCGGCAATCCACAGGCCCAAAAGCTCCTTCTCGCCGGCTGTATTGAGCCCCAAGGCCAGGTAAATCGTCTTATTGATCGCCTGCTTGTTGTGCCGCACTTTAACCGACAGGCCATCCAGATAAACGATCGGATAGACACTGTCCAGAGGTCGCGCCTGCCAGGCAATAACATCATCAATGACCGACTCGGTTACCTTGGAAATCAATGAGGGCGAGACCTCGGCACCGTATAAATCCTCGATGGTGGCCGCGATCTCACGGGTGCTCATGCCCTTGGCATACAGCGGAATGATTTTCTCGTCGATCACCGTGACACGCCGTTGCCGTTTCTTCACCAGCTGCGGTTCAAAATCACCATTGCGGTCCCTGGGCGTCTCTATCTCCAGCGGTCCGGTCCTGCTGACCACCGTTTTTGCGCCCGTGCCGTTGCGGCTGTTGCCGGAACCCACACCGGACCGATCGTGCGCCGCGTAGCCCAGGTGATCGGTCATCTCAGCTTTTAATGCTGTCTCGATCAGCGTCTTGGTCAGTGTCCGCGTGACCGCCTCAAGATTCGCTTCTGTCTTCACCCCTTTGGTCATCTCTCTGGCCAGGGCTTCGATTTCTTCTTGTTTCATCGCTTCGCTTTGCATCCCACTTCTCCTTTAACATAGTGGATATACAGCGCTTACACGCTTATTTTTACAGTCTCGTGTATCCGGACATTGGGCGCAGACTTGCCGAGCAACCCGAGTCAGTTCAGGCCGCCTTTGCCGAGTCGATGGCATTAACCAAACGATTACTGGATCAACAACGTCACGACAAGAAGAAGCTTTACGCGCTGCACGCACCGGAGGTCGAGTGCATTGCCAAAGGCAAAGCACACAACCGCTACGAGTTCGGTGTCAAAGCCAGTATCGCCACGACCAACCGCTCCAACTTGGTTCAGGCCCGCAATCAATGCCGGGTGATCCACACGATGGTCACACACTCCATAGCACATTGGTACAGGTCGAGCAAATAACAGGCCTTCGTCCCGAGCGTTATTATGTGGATCTTGGCTATCGTGGTCACGACGTGACTGATGTTGAGGTATTCAAAGCACGACAGAAGCGCGGTGTGACGCGCAGCATCCGGCGCGAACTCAAACGCCGAAATGCCATCGAGCCGATCATCGGACACATGAAAAATGACGGTCTAATGCAGCGCAATTATCTCAAAGGAACCGAGGGTGATGCCATCAACGTGATCCTCTGTGGTGCCGGCCAGAATCTGCGACTGATCCTCAGGCATCTGAGGATTTTTTGCATCAAAATCCAACGGACTTTCATGTGCAAACCATTATTATCTTCACCGTGCACGGCCTGAAAACCGGCTTTTTCAGGGCCGACTAACCTACTCAAGAAAAATACGGTCATTACGTTTACAACATCGCTAAGTTATTCAGGTTCATCTGTAGAAAACGCCTTTAGTACATTATCGGTAATTTTAGAAACATTGTTGGCGTATTGGTTGTAGGACAAACAGCTAAACCAGCTCATAGAACTAACTGAGAACACTGCCCCATTATTTGGGCATTCAAAATAAACCATATCCGCGCGTACTTTTGGATCACCTACTTCAGTAGACTTCGCATGAACATCTTTACGCTCTTCTATAACGTGTTGGTAGTCCGCATCAAAACCCGTTGCAGTGGCCAATACTAAAGCGTGTTTGGGCGAACCCAGGTCATGATCCAGACGGTCAATCTCGTCCCCCGCCGCACCATAACCCAAACCAAGTGATGGGAAATCTGCAATTGTCTCATCCGCACCTATACCTTCAAAGATAAAAGCTGCGCGCGGATCAAAACTTGCCGGTTGTCGCCTGTAAGGACGATTTAAACCGCAAGCTTCGTCTGCTCGCCAACCCTGGGCACTAAAACCTACACCTGCCAATTTATTGGGCGCCCGACCACGAAAGCGCCACAGCCCACCTTTTTCGCCCGTTGATGCATGGTAGTGTTCTCCCGGTTCCGATATCCAGGGGCGGGAGCCATTAGCGCGCCGCACTTCAATAATATGCGGCTTGTCCATAAATTGTGAGGTGACCCAATAAAAGCCATTACCACCAAAGTACATAACACGACCGCCATTGTGCAGATAGCTTTCGAATCCATTTAGCATGCGTTCCGAGACATATTCAGGGTGTGAACCGGTTGCCACAACCTTGTACTGACCTAGTAAATTGTCACCTTCACCAGCAGCCAATAGCTCATCAGTGATAATGTCATAGTCGTAACCCTGTGCCTCCATCCAATCGACAAAATACAGATCTGCGCTTAAGTGACGGGCAAACAGAGAGCCCGCAACAGAGCGCCGATAGCCGTGTTTCTTCGGCCTAAGGTTCCGCAGTGGCTTAAGTAGCGAGGCATGAGGCACACCACTGCCATCGCTATGCTCACTGTATAAGCTCTGCAGACCGGGTATAAAGACACCTTCATTGCTATAGGCAAGATAGGTAAAGGTTGGCAATAAAAATGCGACTGCCGCTGTTGATGTGCCTCGTGCAGGGCAGACAAAGAAGGGCAAGTAATCTTCTGCCTCATCGGCTAATAATCGAACAGCATAAATTCCACTTTTTAGGTCTGCAGGGATTTCATATTCAAGGCTGACATCCCATTGTGCATCTTCCAAATCATCATCATGGAAGTGTATTGCGTCATATTCATGAGGAGCATTGGCGAAATTCTCTTCACAACCGTTCCAGTGCGGCCCAGTGACAGCACGCATTGGCATATTGAATGCCTTGCCATGTAAACCATTTCCAGATAGATCTTCGATATGTTCCCCTTCCATAGCAACTGAAAAATCCCATGCAGCGATCAATCCATATCGGTCTGCTTCATTTTTTCTATCCGGTTCTATTTGGCCAGATCGGGCTTCCATAAACGCAGACAATTCCTCAATAGCGACAACCCTATTGAATATCATTGGGGAGGCAACCTTACCGTTAAAACAATCTTTGGGCCGTTCTTTAACGCTCGAGGCGGCGATGGTTAATGCCTGCCCAGCAGCCGTAGTGATCAAATCACTCACTTTGCGCCGCCGCACTTGCTCGACAACCTGTGTCAAATCCCGGTGGTGCATTTTTCTATGCAGCCTAACCCTGTTATCTTCCGCGTCATAACTCACAGCAACAAATTGCCAGCGTTTCTCAAACAAGGGTTGGTCCATAGAAATTTTAACGACTCTATTAACGTTAGTGTTATCGTTACAATCGCTATCCTGCCATGCATTAGAAGCCTCGCCGACCTTAGAGGCTTCCCCAGCCTCAAAAGATAGTACTCCTGTTTCATCCAGAAATAGTTCAAAGCCAGAGTTATCCTTTTGGGACCACTTTGACACAATACATTGCCGACTAACTCGTAAAGCGGTGGGATAAACCCAGGCTGACAACGTAAAACTTTCCGCAAATTGCAACAACGGCAGGTCGGGCACCAGCAAATAGGACCCAGGGTGCAAATCTTGTTTCTGCCCAGCGTAGGTCCCGTTCACTGGTGCCTCAATCACTGTCTCTTTAAAGCCAGGCCCATTAGCGTTTGGGTCACCGTGGATAAGGCGCACAATATCTGCACGATATTGTTCTGCATCGGTACTTATCATAAAACGCACGACCTCCGCGGGCCGTACGCTTAATCGATCAGAATATCCGGTTAACATATGAGGTCGCTAAACTCCAAAATAAATAGTTTTGATCATACTGCCCCAAAAAACTGGGCCAAAGAACTGGTAGTGTTTATCGCCAGAATCTGCCAGCCACGCCCCAATGGAGGGACCCGTCGCACTAACACCCGTTGAACAAACTATTCCTTCATGGGCCGGTTACAGTCATCAGCAATCACTCCAATGCAATGGTGCCAAATATCTGCTCATCGCGACGTCTATAAGCAATAAAGGCTATCGTTGCAGAAATCGCTGCAACAACAAGCCAAATCATTAACCCCTTCATATCACCGAAAATAATGCTGCCGATTGAAAATAGCAGGCCGTAGATGGCAAAAGAACTCATCAGCGCCATCAACAAATCAAGCCGCATTGCCGGTGCAATTCCAGCCGTTCCGCCACCCAATTTCTCCTTAAATACATCGACGGTCTCAGAGGGAGTAGGTACTGTACACATAGTTACTGTCACCCAACCAATGGTGGTTATTGCCACGCTGGCCACAAACCGTTGCCAACCTTGAAGTACTTCTGGGTCCACAATTTCCAGTGTCACTGCCACCACAAACGAGATAATCATAGCGCTGATTTCACTCCATGCATTTATACGCATCCAAAACCAACGCAACAGGAATAACAAACCCGTGCCGGCACCCACCGTGAGTAATAAGCGGAAAAACTGTAACGCATTGTCAAGAATCAACGCGACAATGCAAGCCAGAATCATCAAGCATACCGTAGTTACCCGACCCACCATCACCTGTCGTTTTGCGCTAGCATCTGGCCTAATAAAGCACAGATAAATATCGTTGACCAGGTAGGATGACCCCCAGTTTAGGTGGGTCGAAATAGTTGAAATATAGGCACAGATTAACGAAGCCACTACAAAACCCAAAATGCCCGTAGGCAGCAAACTCAGCATAGCGGCATAGGCCATGTCATGGCCAATGATCGACTCGTCTACGTGAGGTAGCGCGGTGCCCAAAACCTCTAGATCGGGAAATACGATCAGCGACGCAAGGGCAACAATAATCCAAGGCCAAGGTCGCACAACATAGTGGGTGAAATTGAAAAAAGCCGAAGCGCCCATCGCATGCTGTTCGTTTCTAGCTGCCAGCATTCGCTGTGCTGCATAACCGCCACCACCGGGTTCTGAACCCGGGTACCAGACAGTCCACCACTGTAATGTCAACGGGATTATCAGTAGAGGAACAAACGCAGCTGGATCAGAAAAATCTGGAAAAATGGAAGTTTTTCCTGCAACGGCTGGATGGGATAGCAGTCCGTCCAAACCACCCACACTCGGGTGGTCCAATGCAAACCAAGCGGCCAGAATGGCACCGACCATGGAGGTGACAAACAACACCATATCGGTAATTATCACACCAAGGAAACCGCCGGCTGCAGAAAAGATAACGGTCACCAACCCAGCAACAAAAACCACAGCCACCGGGGAGATACCAAATAGCACACCACCGATCTTTATGGCCGCTAGTGTCACCCCGCCCATAATCATCACATTGAAGAATACGCCCAGATAAATACCACGAAAACAGCGCAGAAATGCGGCCAACTTGCCCGCATAACGTTCTTCGTAAAACTCCACATCAGTGGTCACCCGCAGACGCCGCCAGAGTCTAGCATACACAAAGGTAGTCAACATTCCTGTTAACAGAAAGCTCCACCAGGACCAGTTCCCCGCTACACCGCTGGTACGAACAATATTTGTGACCAGGTTAGGTGTGTCTGTAGAAAAGGTAGTGGCCACCATAGACATACCCAGAAGCCACCAGGGCATTTTTCTGGAACCCAAAAAGTAGCTCGATTTGTCAACAGCTGCTTTGCGGCTTGTCCACAAACCAATACACAGCGTAAGCAACAAAAAGGCGACAACAATCGTCCAATCAATACCTTTCACAAAACACCCTCAGTAAATTATTGCCAAAATACATCACTACCTTTTCATCTTTCTAGCCACCTCTCATGAATCTACTACTAGTTAGAGAACTAGCATCAGATTCTGAATAACCTTTTTTGTTTTCCAAAAAACAAAATCTACAAGCCAACCTTAGCCGACTGAGCATAAGGCACTTTCTTGTGGCCAAATTTTCGCACTCGAACATTTGCCTGCTCAGCATGTCCGGCAAAACCTTCCAGCACTCATAGGCGCGAGCAGTACTCACCCACCATTGTGGTTGCTTCATCGGTCAGTATTTTCTGGAAAGTGCAGGTTCTCAGGAATTTTCCAACCCATAAACCACCCGTTTAACGCGCGGCCTGTTTGGTCGGCAAGGTATGATTGGTACCAATAACTTTATCGCCATAGGCAACATTCGTGCGTTCGCCAAGGAGCAAGGCTCCGTAGTTTTTCATATTATTCAGGTAGTAGTCCGGGTCTTCGGTCATCACCTGAACGTGCTCTGATGCAAGGGCATCCGCTTCACGCACGATCTCTTCGTGGTTCTCACAAACGATCACTTCACCGAGGTTATCCCAAGCGATACGAGCGACGTCTGCGGTTGGCAGAATGGTTAGAAGACGCTCAATTTCCTTAATCGTTGCTTTCGCCAACGCTTCCGAATTGGTCAGCAAGACAACCGGCGAATCCGGGCCGTGTTCAGCCTGCCCAATCAAATCTGTTGCACAAACTTCCGGATCCGCTGTGTCATCCGCAATCACTAGCGTTTCCGTAGGGCCCGCAAGAAGATCAATACCAACTCGGCCAAACAGAATTCGCTTGGCTTCAGCAACGTAGGAATTTCCTGGGCCAACGATCATATCTGTTGGCTGGATAGTCTCCGTGCCCAACGCCATAGCAGCAATTGCCTGAACACCACCCACGCAATAAATTTCATCAGCACCGGCAAAGTACTGTGTGGCCACAATAAAATTAGCCGGCTGGCCCTTAAAGGGTGGCGCACACGTAATCACCCGCTCGCAGCCGGCAACCTTGGCGGTCAATACCGACATATGTGCCGAAGCCAACAAAGGATAACGCCCACCTGGCACATAGCAGCCTGCATTTTGTACGGGAATGTTTTTGTGGCCCAGAACAACACCCGGCAGGGTTTCAACCTCCAGGTCTGTTATACAGGTGCGCTGCGCCTCAGCAAAACACCGCACCTGATCTCGTGCAAATAGAATATCCGACCGCTCACTGTCACTTAGACTCGCGACGCAGCTATCAATTTCAGCATCCGAAAATTGAAAATTGTCGCGTTCCAAGTTGTCAAATTTGAGCGACATTTCTCGAACTGCAGCATCACCTCGGGCCGCCACATCATCCACAATTTTGTTCACTATCTCGGTCAACTGGGCACCCGACAAAGCATTCTGCTCATGTTCAACACGAGATTTTAATTTGTAAGTCATCTCAAGAACCTATCCTTAAACCCTATCTTTAACCCTATCTTTATAACCTAGGAAAGCGGTGTAAACCGATGGAGATTTGGAACAAACAGAGACCTCCCAACCCGATGCAAACTCAGGTCTTCTAACCAATGGGTCGCCATCCGACAACCCCTTTTTGTTTGCAGCGGCGACATATACTCGACTTACATATGCTGTTCTAGCGCACGGCCTTCAGCATATGCTTCTTGCTCGGGTTCGTAGTAAGCAGGAGAGGGGAAATCCCACCAGCCCGGCGTGAAAGGTCCGGCTGCATCACGGGACGTAATGACCTCAACCAATGCCGGCCCACCGCACGAAAGTGCTGTTTCAAGGGCGGGACGTAATTCTCTTGCTTTGGTAACGTTCCAGGATTTCAGGCCGAAGTTATTCGCCAATTCGCTGATTTTCGCTGAATAAGGCTTACCATTGCCTTGATGATAGTTGAACTCACTGGCGACATGACGACCCAGAAATTTGCGTTGCCCGCCGCGAATAGACATATAGCCGCTATTATTTTGAACCAAAAAAACCGCCGCGATATTGTTCATCACTGCTGTACCCATTTCTGCCAACGACATCATAAAATCACCATCACCAAGCACAGCAACAACTTGTTTGTCCGGGCAGGCGAGCTTCGCTCCCAGTGCAGCAGGAACAGCCCAGCCCATGGGTGAATAGCTACCAGAGGTCAGATGAGTCCTCGGTTCATAAACTGGGAAGGTTTGTTTAACTGCGCCCTGGGTGTTACCCGATCCAGCCAGAACAATGCCATGACGATCCATTACTTCGCGCAGCACACCCAGTGGAAACTGTGACGTGAACGGTGCTTCCGTTGAATCCCGTCGTGCAGCCAGCATGGATTCCCAAGCTTCCTTTTTTGCCTGGATATCCGCAAAAAACGATTTTCGCTTACCTAAGACAACTGCAGACTGCTCCACTGAAATCGCATCAACAATAGCTTCCAACGTCACTCGAGCATCGGCAACAATGCCAACCTCGGTTGGGTAGTTTTTACCAATTTCATGATGGTCCAGATCTATGTGAATCAACTTACCCGGCGGTAGCGAAAAACTGGCTCCCTTGCGATAGCTTGACGCCGACCAGTCGGTAAAGCGACAGCCCACCGACACCACCACATCGGCACCTGCAGTGATTTCGTTACCGCAACTGGTCCCGGTTTGACCCACAGCACCAATACTCAACTGATGATCTTCAGGAAAGGCGCCTTTACCGTTCCAGGTTGCGGATACTGCCGCACCAATCTTTTCCGACAATGCACGCAAAGCTATCGAGGCATTTGCTGAGATAGCACCGCCACCGGCTACGATCACTGGGCGTTCAGCGGATAACAATAAGGCAACCGCCTTTTTTACGGCTACCGGATCAGGATGACTAGTACCAACTGCCATACGTTTTTCTAGGGGATGAATTTCTACATCCGCCGCTTCAGTCTGTATGTCCATGGGCACTTCAAGATGTACCGGTCCTGGGCGGCCGGTAAGCATAGTATTAAACGCACGGTGCATCATAAAGGGCAATTCATCGACACGGCCTGCTTTATAAACACGCTTGGTAACCTGTTCGGTAATCCGCGGAAAAGCATTTTCCTGCTGGCGTTCAATCTCCTGCAGCACGCCGTGGCCTTTCATATGGGTGGCCGGCCCACCAGACACATAAAACACGGCCGTTGAATCAGCGTAGCAGGTAGCCAGACCAATAATGGTATTAGTCGCACCCGGGCCGATCGAGGTTGAACAGGCCATGGGTTTGCCACAGGCACGATAGTAGCCATCCGCCATATGCACAGCGCTTTGCTCGTGCATCACCTGAACAAAAGGAATTTCAGAACCTTCTTGCAAGAACGCGTCAAACAAAGACCAAATACCATGACCGGGAACACCCGCTACGTATTCGACCCCATATTCTTTTAAGGCTTTCGCAACAATCTGTCCGCCTGTTAATTTCATACTTTTTTCCCGGTAATTTTGAATCTATGTCTTTTCTCGATCATTCGCACTTTGTATCGGCTAAGCTGCAACGCCTGCCGCTTCCAGAGTGCGCTCTATGGACGCAGCGGATTTCTTGGCTACTTGCTCAGTCGTCATATCATTCAGCATCGGTGAGAAGACTTCTGGACCCAATTCGTTGAGCGCACCCTTTTCGGCAAGGATTTGAACAACCTCGGCATTGGGAAACTCACCATCACCGGGAAACAATCTGTCATAGCAGTTTTCCTTAATTGTGACACCTGCCGGCAGTTCGACAGGGCCATCCGACAGTTGCACGCAATGAATTTGATCGCAGGGAATTTCCCTCAGCGTATCTAAACTGGATTTGCTGCGGACGAAATGCCATGTATCAAAGACAATTCCTCCATTTGATGCGCCTGCCTCCCTGACAATGTCCCAGCCCATTGCAAGCGTCGGAACTCCCCAGAGAGGGATCGGCTCCAGATCACATATCAATCCATGCTCTTTGGCGCGCTCGCCAATTGCTACGTAGTGCTCGACAATTTCGTCAAAAGGCATGGCATTAAGAGGGAAAGTGGCATTCAAACTCATATGACTACAGCCAAGTGCATCAGTCAGAGCAAAAAAAACATCTGCCCTTGTATCCACTGTTGCGACATATTCATCATCCATGTTATCTGGCAGCCAAATCCTGGTCCAAGTGTTCAGCGGATCAAGTCGCGAAATACGCACACCATAGTCAGCAGCCATAAGGAGCATGGTCGGTATGCTCATACCCCGGGCAACAATCTGCTGTACCTGAATGGGCATAATCGACATTTCACTCCAACCAGCCAACTGCGTAGCACGCAGTTTTTCCTCGAAATGCAAGTGCGACACATTGGAAAACGGCATTGCATAGCTGTTCACGGCACCCATCAATTCAGACCCATTTGATATTTCTCACTTGACACAGTATTGGATCATCGGTCTATCAAACCAGCGATCTTTCCTTCGCAATCTCGTCGATACTTTGAGCGCACACCCGGACACATTCATCGAGCTGCTCTTTAGCGGCAATAAGTGGTGGTGCAATTTCCAGTGACGTACCAATTGGCCCCACGATCACACCATGATCCCGAATTCGCTGAACGACCGCCCTAACCGTATCGTCTTCGAACACAGCCTTGGTACTCTTGTCGCTGGTAAAATCAATCGCGTGCCAAAAACCCAAACCGCGAACATCACCAACAATCGGATGATCACCAAGGGCAGCTTTAAGGTCTGCACCAAACTGCTCGCCCAAGTTCTTGGCATTGTCGATCAGCCCATCACGTTCTTTGATCTCAATAACCTTGTTCGCTACAGCAGAACAGATCGCGTGGCCGCCAAAGGTGTGTACATGGCGGAACAGTGGCATGGTTTCTGCGATCTCAGGTGTTGTCATGACGGCACCAATGGGTGCGAAACCGGCACCCATCGACTTGGCCAAATTTAGAATATCCGGCTCAATACCAAAGTACTCCGCTGCAAACCAATGGCCGGTTCGGCCAAAGCCAGTTATTACCTCATCCATGATCAGCAACACACCATAGTGATCACAGATTTCACGAGCGGTTTTCCAGTACTTTTTGGACGGGATCTGAACACCGTTGGCCTGCATAATCGGTTCACCGATAAAGGCCATCACCTGGTCTGGCCCTTCATGCAAAATCTGTCGCTCCAGGTGCTGGGCACAATGTTCGGAATAGGCCTCTTCATCCATATTAAACGGGTTGCGATAACACATGGGATTGGCTACGAAACTAACCCCAGGAACACGTGGCGCTTCAATTTCGCGAACTTCCAACCAATCCGTCACCGAAAGGGCGCCCATCGTGGAACCATGATAGGCATTCCAACGTGAAATTACTTTGTAGGCACGGGGCTTGTTGCCACTTTGGTGCAGATACTGTCGCGCCAGCTTAATCGAGGTTTCAGTAGCTTCAGAACCACCGCTTACCAAACAAATTTTGGAAAGATCACCTGGCGCCAGTTCTGCCAACTTGGCAGCTAACACAACCTGAGGCTCACTTAAATATAGACCAGCGCCGGAATATTGCATTTTGATCGCTTGGTCATACATGACCTGAGCAATTTCTTCACTACCGTACCCCAAAGAATTTGAGCGGGTGGTAGAGCTCAACATTTCAAGATACCTACGCCCTTTCTGGTCGGTAATATGCATCCCCTCTCCCGACAGATAGATGCTGGGCCCTTGTGCCTCAAGGTCTTCTTTAGATACCAGAGAAAATATTGTGTTTTCGCGAGCCATCTCATCCAGACCCTCGCATTGTTCTTGGCTATTGATTCTGTCATTGAAACGTAGCGAATCTACAGTCATTGTTTTGTTTTCCAGTATGCAAATTTTTGGGATGGCGATTGCGGTGCTAGTGTACTGCGCCACAAATAGATTTACTTTTCATGATCGTTCTGGACCTCCGCCAGTCGCGCTCGCGCGCGCTTGATCTTGGCGAGGACATCCTCGCCCTTGGCGACCCACTTGTAGGGGCGCGGGTTTTCGTTGTATTCGGCCAGGTGGCGTACGATCTCGCGCCGAAGGTGAGCGACGCTGTCGAAGCTGCCGTCGCGGATGACGCCGGTCAGGTCGGCGAAGAACCGTTCGACGAGATTGAGCCAGGAGCCCGATGTGGGGGTGAAGTGCATCCGGAACCTCGGGTGCTTCGCCAGCCATGCCTTGACCTTCCCGTGCTTGTGCGTGGCGTAGTTGTCGGCGATGACGTGCACGGTCAGCTCGGGCGCTGTCTCGCGGTCGATTTGCTTGAGGAACCGCAGCCACTCGACATGCGTGTGCTTGGCCTCGATGCGGTCGATGAGCTTGCCGTCGAGGTAGTTCATCGCCGCGAACAGCGTGATCGTGCCGTGCCGATAGTAGTCGTGGGTCTGGGTGCGGATGTGGCCGAGGCCGAGCGGCAGGCCGGGTTGGGTGCGCTGCAGCGCCTGGATCTGCGTCTTCTCGTCGCAACACAGGACGATGGACTTCTCCGGCGGGTCCAGATACAGCCCCACGATGTCCCAGAACTTTGCCTCGAACCGCGGATCGTTGGACAGCTTGAAGGTGCACTTCAGATGCGGCTTGAGCCCATGGCCGCGCCAGATGCGCCCGACGCTGGAGGCGGAGATGCCGAGCTCGGCCGCGGTCGTGCGCGTGCTGCGCCGCCGAAGGCCCGGTGCCGGCTGGGCGGCCTTGGCCAGCGCCCGCTCGACGAGTTCCGGCGCGATGCTCGGCTTGCGCCCGCGACCCGCGCGATCCGCCAGCCCGTCGAGCCCCTCGCGTTCGAATCGTTGCGACCATTTGTTGACCGAGGCCGTGGACAGGCCCACGACCCGCGCCACCTCCGACTGCTTCATGCCCTTGGAACGCAACAGCACGATGCGCGCGCGAAGGCAATCGCGCGTCGATGTCGTGCTCGCTCGAACACGCCGATTCAATTCCGTTTCCTCTTCCGCCGTGAGTTCCAGCACGGTGACCGGTCGCGCCATGGACATGCCCTCGTCGTCGATTCCAATCGAGCATGACATGGATCGCCTGTTTATTCAATTCATTTATGACGCAATACACTAGTTTATCAATGTTATAGTTTATCCGGACCCAATAGAAGATCCACTTACATGGCTAAAGATAGAACCACCATAGACGATCATGAAGTCGTAATCGATATGGTTAACATCGAGAAACAGTCCGGCGCACCTCGGTACCAGCAGCTCTACGAACAGCTGCGCGCGCTGATCCGTCAGGGTACGTTACAGCCCGGAATGTGTTTACCGTCATCACGGGCACTTTCCAGAGATTTAGGTATCGCGCGAAACACGGTCATCACCGCATATGGGCAGCTGGAAACTGAAGGGTATATTGAAACATCCCCTGGCTCACTCGCTCGTGTCACCAATCTCCCCTCTCTTGAAACCAGCACCTCCAAAACGCGACTGATAAAACTCGTTGACCATATATCGGTACGTGGGCATTCACTCGTGGACCAGAACCACGCTCCGGGAAACCCACCGATCAATTTCTTCCAGCCCGGAATGCCGGATATGCGGGAATTTCCACTTCCACTTTGGCGCCGATTTGTAAATGATCAACTGAAGTATAATTCAGAAGATGTGTTTGGTTACCACAGTTTTCGCGGTTTCCAGCCATTACGGGAAGAGATAGCGTCCTACGTAGAAACGGCACGGGCTGTGCGATGTTCTCCTGAACAAATTCTCGTGACCAATGGCGCTCAAAGTGCCATGATTTTGGTGGCGCACCTTTTTACAGACCCAGGAGATGACATACTTTTTGAAGAGCCGGGTTACACGGGAGCCCAGGGTGCCTTTCTTGCAGCTGGAACCAAATTGCGGCCTTTACATGTACGAGATGGTGAATGGCAAATCAATAAATTGGGCAAAATCCGGCCAAAACTGATTTACCTAACCCCTTCATGTCAATTTCCGCTTGGCTATACGATGCGTATGGAACAACGCTTAAAACTCATCAAGTATTCTATAAATCGCGGAGCATGGATACTTGAGGATGATTTTGACAGCGAGTACCGATTCTTGACGAAACCCATTCCTGCTTTGCAGGGAATTGCACGAAATGACTGCACCCTTTATATTGGCACCTTTTCCAAAACACTCTTTCCGGCTTTGCGTATAGGCTTCGTCGCTTTTCCCGGCCCAGTCACCAATGAGATAGGCAAAGCCAACTTTTTACTGGGTAGTACTGCCCCCCTGTTTCTACAATCGGCGCTCGCTGAATTCATTAAGCATGGCCACTTCGCCAAACACCTGCGTCGGATGAAAAGAATTTACGGTAATCGACGAACCATGTTTACTGATCTAGTACAAAGAAAGTTAGGCAAATGGTTGGAGCCACTTGATGCAGGGTCCGGACTACAAACTGCCTGGAGGCTGCGTGGCAACTTTTCTGATAGTGAGGTTTGTTATAAAGCAATCGAAAACGATCTACGAATTACCCCCCTGTCAATCCACTACCTGCATGGCTCTCCCACGCAGGGATTGATATTGGGTTATGCGACAATGGATGAAGGCGATGCGGAAAGAGCCGTAGGCCAGCTTCGCTGTGTTTTTCAACAGCTTGATTAGCACGTCCCAGCACCCCAAATTGAGCTTGCAGTCCGATTAGTGCTCATTCTGTTGCCGATCGTGGCAATAGCAAACCGATTCCCGATTTGACACGCGGCAAATGTGAAGAAACAATTTCCTTGGGGATTGTGAGCTGGAGGTTTTTGTGCGCTTTTCTACATATGTTCTGAACGACTAGCCTGTACCTGGCGAATTAGTATTCACACTCAAGAATCCTGTGGATTCTCACGCCTTATGCTTGCTGGCTGAAGGGCGCAAGAACTCTATCGGGACCATAGAATTGCCGATAACGCGATTCTATTCACCCTGTATATTAAGAATAACGTAAGCGATTTTCCGATGATTCCGTTGGTAGGGTCGAGAGCGGGCGCGGTAATCCGACAGAACAGCCCTTGTCTGTATCCGGGGTTTCCCCCTTCGTGCCCGGCTAGGGATGTTCGTGATCCCGTTTCCAGCTCCCGCCACTTCACACGCAGCATGCGGATTTCCCGCACTACGCGTTCCTGCACACTTCATCTCAAGGTTTATGAGACTTATCCTGCTGGCGCCGCTATCGCTGAAGGCAGGTAGGCAATGGAATACTCATTAAAGAGTCCCATCGCTTCGTAGAGCCTTCGGCGGTGCCACCTGTCCCTCCTATTTAATCGTCACACTTGATTTTGTTATCTTTTTTCGGTGAATCAAGTGAGTGAGATATTATGTGGAAGTGGCTCAAAGTAATCCCCGGAACGCTTCGATCAAGCGTTCGCAGCCAGCATGACCTGGCGCTTGAAAATCTGGAGCTACGGCAACAGCTGGCAACACTGAAATTTCGTGGTCCCCGCCCAAACCTGACGGATTCCGACCGTTTGTTTTGGGTTGTATTGAGTCGCTTTTGGCCCGATTGGACGAGTGTCGTCCATATTGTGCAACCGGCGACGGTCATTCGCTGGCATCGTCAGGGTTATCGCTACTACTGGCGGTGGAAAAGCCGACCCCGCGGGCGTCCCCGGATTGATAGGGAAACCAGGCAACTGGTGCGGAGAATGTGTTCGGCAAACCAATTTTGGGGCGCACCACGAATACATGGAGAACTTCTTAAACTGGGCATCGACATCTCGGAAGCAACTGTTTCAAACTATATGGTTCGCCGCCGCGGTCCACCGTCACAGGGCTGGCGAACGTTCTTACAGAATCACTCCAAAGAGCTCATCTCACTCGACTTCCTCACGGTTCCAACATCCAGCTTCAAAATCCTTTTTGTGCTCGTGATTCTCAACAACGACCGCCGCCGAATAATGCACTTCAATGTAACCGACCATCCAACCGCTGCCTGGACTGCACAGCAATTGGTTGAGGCTTGTGGCATGAATGACAAACCGAACTATCTGCTCCGTGATCGCGATGCGATTTACGGAAAGAGATTCTCCCAACGGGCTCAAACGCTCGGCATTAATGAGGTCATTACAGCTTATCGTTCACCGTGGCAGAACCCATATGCAGAGCGCGTCATTGGATCCATTCAGCGAGAGTGCCTGGATCATGTCGTCGTACTTGGCTCCACCCACTTGAAGCGAGTCCTGACCCGATACGTCGATTACTACAACGGAGTGAGAACACACCTTTCCTTGGGCAAGGACTCCCCGGATCAAAGGCCGATCCAGTTTTCTGGCGAAGGCCGAATCGTCGAACCTAAAAAAGTCGGTGGACTCCACCACCAATACATGCGAGTAGCTGCTTGATACAGCCATTTTGTTTATTCAGGAGGGAAGGCCCTAAGCAGCAAGTGTGCGCTGCACATACTTCGGATCTGCCTTAATCATACGCAAGTAATTCGCGGCCGCAGCATCTGGTTTGCGCTTCCCCTGCTCCCAACCCTTAACGGTATCGAGACTCAATTGAAACGAGCGGGCAAACACGGCCTGAGACATTTTGACACTGGCACGAATAGCTTTGATGTTCGCCGGCGTCAACATCACGTACACAGACTTCGGAGCCGAGGTGCCTTTCGCCACCTTAACCGCCTCTTTCAAATTGGCGTCGAGCTCTCTAAATAGCTTGTCGTCCATCGTGTGTCTCCTATCCAAATTCGTCGATGATGGCATCGACGTGTTTTTTCAGGTGTGCCTTTTGTGCGTCGGTCAGATTGTCCTGATCAGCCTTCGCGTAGATCAATAACAACAACATTGGTTTGTCCTCGTTGTGGTAGTAGTAAATCACCCGAATGCCCGCACTCTTACCTCTACCGGGCCGTGCAACACGCACTTTACGCAAGCCGCCCGTACCAGTGATCACTCGACCTACTTTCGGTCGCCTGGCCAAGAATTCCAACATGTCGTCAAAACCGACATTACCCAACAATCTGCGGGCTTTGCCTTCAAACGTGCCTATCGGAACCAGTGTCTGCATTAGCTATGACCCAATGAACCATACTATAGTTCAATGAACCCCATCGTGTCAACCTCGTCCATCATTTTCTTTGTATCGATCCGAAAGATTTCCAAGTCCATTCAACTCGTTATCACTGCCACAATTCTGCCACAGTGCGAATGTGATCCAATATGATCGAACGTGATCGAATATGATCTTATGTGATTGATCTGATTCGTGATATTCTCGTAAGCCATTGATAACAAGCGAGTGTTGAATTGGCTTCGGGAGGCAGGGGCCGGAGGTTCAAATCCTCTCACCCCGACCAGCAAAATCAACTACTTAGCGCACAATCACCAGGTGCGCATCCGGGTGGAAACTGTACGATCGTACAGATTCCACCCAAAAAGAAAGGCCGGAGGGGCATTTTCCAGCCTTTCTATCGAACCAGATACACCTTTTGCGACAGACAGCGCAGGTTGCGACGATGGACTTCGCGTAGCGGGCGCGCTCGGACATCCATTGGAACCCGGTGCGCATTATCCTTGGATTCCTCGCCGTTCGGCGTGTACGCGGTAACGTCAACGGCCGACACCGAGATTCCGCCTGGCATGATTTTCTGCCTGCAAGCGGAAGGACCGGCGGCGGAACGGCCGTTTGAGTCCGGCTACGCTGAGTCCCAAGGGCTCAAGACAATCGTGGCGAACCGAAAGACCTGGATGAGGTGGATTCTTCATGGCCATGTCCCGATCCCTTCCAGAGAATAACCATAGCCCCAACGAGGATGGCGGGAATCGAGCCGTAGAGCACCCCGTTCCAGCCAAGCACCTGCATGACTGCCCCCGCACTCAAGGAGGCAAAGGCCGAGATACCCATAATACTGAAATCGTTCAGCGCCTGGACACGGAAGCGTTCGGCTGGACGATGGGCTCGGACCAGTAGCGACGTTCCTCCAACATAGAGGAAATTCCAGCCGACGCCGAGCGCCACCATGGCCAGGCCGTAGTGCAGCAAGTGGCGGCCCGCCAGACCCACAATCAGGGTGGCGCCAAGCAGCGCCGCTCCCCCAATCATCACCCGCCCGGCGCCGAAGCGTCCGATGAGAACACCACTGATCAATGAAGGAAGGTACATGGCCAGCACATGGGCCTGGATGACCGCCGCCGTTGCCGCCAGGGAAAACCCGTCGACAACATGCATGGCCAGCGGTGCGGCGGTCATCACGACAGTCATGACGCCCCACCCGATCGCGGCCCCCGTGACGGCCGCGATAAAGAAGCGGCCGCGAGCTATGACGCGCAGAGGACGAGCGCCCCCGGTTGTTTCTTCCTCGTTCGAGGAAGTCATCGGCCGGAAGGCAAGGAGGACGGTAGCGCCAAGCAGATAGCACCCCGCAATAGCGACGAATGAGCCACCGAACGGTGCGCCTGCGACCCAGGCCTCGCCCCACGATATCAGTCCCGGGCCGAGGAAAGCGCCAAAGATGGAGCCCAAGTGCACGATTGAGATCGCTTTTGGTGCGGCCGCCGCATCGACACATTCAGTGGCGGCAAAGCGGTATTGCGCAGAAAACGCGGACGCGCAGCCGATCGTGATCGAGGCGCCACAAAGCAGCGCGAGGTTGTGAGTCAGGGTTGCAAGGAAAGCACAGGCTGCTCCGAAGGCGCCCACCGTGGCGCCAATCGCAAAGCCACGGGCGCGGCCCACGCGCGCCATGGTCCACGAGGCGATGATCGTGGAAACGGCCGTGCCCACGATGAGCAGTGACACCGGCAAGGTCGCCAGGGCCGGGTTTGCCGCCAGGCTACGGCCAAGGATGCCGCCAGCCGTAACGACAGCGAACCAGCCGGTGACCGACACTGCCTGCGCGAATAGCAGGATCGCCAAATTGCGGCTGAAGAGTTCGGAACGGATGGCCGGGCCTCGTTGATTGCTAAAGCGCGAACTTGAAATGCAGCGGCAAAATAGCAGTCCCCGGCAGCATGGGCAAACTCAACGTGCGGACCCGCCGCGAAGCCATCCTTCGCCTGCAGTTCATGCCGGTACCGATCCGTCACATGCAATGAATCAGGGACCAACGCCCGATGCGCAACCCGATAACTGCCCAGTTTGTCGGTGACGATGGTCCAAGGCTCGTCTCCATGACGCCGTATCAGTCGGCGGGAAACGGTGGCGTTTGTATATGTTCATGGCCGAATTATCAGATGTCATCTGTTAATTTGTCATTGCCATTGATGGTCCTCGGAGGCGTCCTATGTCCCCGGAACCTCGGGGCCCGGCTTGCCTTCGATGTTGTCTTTGACGATCCCGCCGAGGAATGCGGCGAAGGGTTTGATATCCCCGTCCACGCTGGCGGCTTCGAGCGCGGTCATGTAGTCATCGCGGCGCTCAACCGGGATGACCGTCCACGGATAGCCGCCGGCGGCGAGCATGACGTTCATCAGGAAACGGCCCATGCGCCCGTTGCCATCCATGTACGGGTGAATGTAAACGAATACGAAATGCCCGAGTACGACGCGGACGGCGGGGTCGTGTTCTTCGGTGAGAAGTTCGAATAGCAGCGGCATCAGATCACGCACTGCTTCACGCGGCGGCGGCGTGTGCATCGAGCGCCTGATATACACGGGCCCGTTCCTGTACCCTGCGAGATCGGCCGCCGTGATGATGCCGGGCTCCACACTTGGTCCCCACAAGGCGCGATACCAGTCGCCGTGCTGATCTTCAGCCACCGCACCGGGACTTTCTCCTTTGAGGACTTGTTCAACGCTTTTTTTTACGATCTGAAACGTATCGTAATACCCGCGCGCGGCAAGTGCGTCTGCGCGTTCGTGGTCTTGTCTGTCTT
This sequence comes from Candidatus Rariloculaceae bacterium, assembly GCA_965237785.1. Classification (GTDB taxonomy): domain Bacteria; phylum Pseudomonadota; class Gammaproteobacteria; order Steroidobacterales; family Rariloculaceae; genus UBA6522. The sequence continues at coordinate 360,007 of OZ250159.1, read as the reverse complement.
CATGGGGATTCCATGTACCCACGCGTACACGCTCGATCAGACCGGCGCTGACGCGATAGCCTTCTATCGATAGTGAGTGATAGGCATCGGTGACATAGACTTCCTCGACGCGCTTCATATATGTGCCGGTATCGTCAGGAAGGCCCGGCGCAGCCGGGAATGTCTCCATGACCTGTTCGCGCATCGCATTCCACATGATCCGCGTGCGGTTCACGTAGGGTGAGGGCTCACGCAGCGGCAGAGTCAGCGCGGGTTTTTGCGCGAACGGGTCACTCTCGCGAATGTCGTATCCGGCGCTTTTCATGGTCTTGATAATCTCATCGGCGATGCGTTCGCGCCCTATATTGCGGAACGCGCCCGCCAGACGGCCCGCCACCGTGCTGTGGCCCCCCTCAAGCAATACGGCGAGGACATCGGATGCATCACGGATCATGGCGAGCGCCGCTCTGGCATCCGTTGCTCTGTGTTCGAACAATCCTGCGCCGCAGGCGACAAGCGCCGCCGACAGCGAGAACACCCGCAGTCCGTCGATGACCTTGATGTTTTCGTTGTCCGGCAATGCATAGCGGACATCGAAAAGTGAGGTGTTGTGCGGCAGACTCGTTGGCTTGTTGCCACCCTGCGGCGCATGGACGAGAAGCTGCTGCGGCACCGTGCGGTTGCCGACATGCAGCGCCAGCGAGTACTCGGGTGACAGGCACCACAGATCGCCGAAACGGTGCTCAAGATAGGCGGCGCAGAAATCCCAGTAGGAGGTGTACCAGGCCGTGCTCTCCCCCGCGCTCTGGTCGTGCCGCGCCGGGATGTACCAGCCCTTCATGACCTCGTGCAAAAAACGGGCCCGAAGCAGGCGCTCACGGTGCGTGCGGCTCAGATCGGCCGAGCGGATCGCCACAATGCCCGCGTCCTGCAGGGCCTTGAGGGCTTCCAGAGAGTCAGCCAGTTTTTCCGAAGGGGTCGCCATGATCTCGTGCTTTCTATAGGGTTTGCTGCTGTGCCTTTCGTAGGGTTTTACGCCGTACAACTCATAGGCTATTACGTTGTAGCATTTATAGGGTATTGTGTCGAGCGAAGCCTCGTCCACCACCAGCACTGTTTTGCGGAACATCGCACGCATCTCCCGCGCGCCCTTGCGGGTGAGCCGCCCTTCGGCCACCCCGGCGTTGCGCTCAAGGCCTCGAACATCGACCATTGCACGAAGAACGACCTGAGGCACACCAGCATTACTTGGGCGTTGCAGGCGGGTATGGACCGCTGGGCAGCTTCGGCATTCTTCGGCGTATCGCTGGACGTCCTGGAGCGCGTATACGGGCATCACGACCCTCAACACATGCGCCGGGCACTGGATGTCAATGGCAACCGAAAACTGCACATTTGTGGCAACTGAAAACTGCACACTTTTGGGGAGGATGTTTGGGCGCTGACGTTCCGCTGTTCATCCGGACCGTGCCTGTTGGGCCGGACGCCGGGAGCGAAGCGACCTAAGTCCGGCCCAACAGGCACCTCGGGTCCGACGGTCACTTGGCGACGCCTTCTCGACGATCCTCGGGCGCGGGTCGAAACAGATCCTGGTGCGCCCGCATCCGGTAGCTGTTGCCCCGGATGTTGACGATGTGGCAGTGGTGCAGCACACGGTCTATCAACGCCGCGGCCATGACCTCGTCGCCCAGCACGCTGCCCCATTCCTCGAAGCCCTTGTTCGAGGTCAGTACCGTGGAGGCGCGCTCGTGCCGGGCGTTGATCAGCTGGAAGAACAGCACCGCATCGTCCTGGCTCACCGGGAGGTAGCCGATCTCGTCCACGACCAGCAGTGCCGGATGCGTCAGCACGCGAAGGCGCCGGGACAGGTTGCCGGCGGTCTTGGCTTCCATGAGCGACTCCAGCAGCGCGGCGAGCGTGCCGTAATACACGCGGCGGCCGGACTCGGCAGCAGCGATCGCCAAGCTGATCGCCAAGTGCGTCTTCCCGACACCCGGTGGGCCCAGCAGAACGACGTTCTCAGGCTGTCATCGAAATAGGGCCAATCGATACGAGTCGTCCTCACCTCAAGCCGATTGTCACGCTCCCAGCGGCCGATCGAGTATCCGAACCGACCCGGTTCAGGCGTTGCCTCGCCCGCCCCACCGTCCATGTGAATCGTGCGGTCGATCCGCGCATTGTTGGAAAAGCCGAGCAACTGGATCCACGAACTGTGATCGCGGAATTCGAACGGATACGGTGTCGCCATGACGCCGGGCATCCCGACCGGTTCACAGCGCGCCGCAAATCCATCCAGCCGGCCGATCCAATCTCCGTCCCTCGGGGACGGCGCCTGTCGATAAGGCAGATCCTCCCCGTAGTCGATAGGCCTCAATACCGGGCGACTCCAGACGCGAAAGAACCCGCGGTCCTGCGCGGCCGCATTGGGCGGCACGATCAGCACTGCGAGCACGAAATTGACCGTAAGGGCGGTCGGCCCTGCCAACGCGACGAGCGCCCCGGCGGCACGATGGATGCGGAGCGTGCAATCGCGCCCGCTTTCGGCCTGACGGCGTCCCGCGGTCCGGAACTCGAGGCACTCCGAACCGTCATGTAGGCACTACTCCGGTGCGGGACGGCGGTTGTTGACACCGCTCAAATCCTCGCAGGCATAGGGCTCATACGGCTCGCTCGTGAGTTGCATGACGCTTTCGCCGACCCAGTCGGTCTGCAGAAATTCTGGATCGTGAACGGTGTAGTCCCGGGTCAGGGTCTGTCCATCATTGACGACCTCGAACCGCTCGGTCACCTGCATCCCGGCGCTGTGCATGCGGCCGTTGAGCGGAAACAGAACGCCCTGCTCGAAACCAACAGTGCCGACAACCAGGGCATCGCCGTCCCAACGCCCGATCGAACGCCCCCCTACGCTCGGGACGATGTCGTCGGGGTGCTCCGACTGGTCCAGGTGAATCGTTCTGACGAGATCCATATAGCCGTACTGGAGCGTGACGGTATCGTCGGTCTGGTAGATGTCGTTGGGATGCCGGTCGTGGGTCCATCCGAAGATGATATTGGCCGGATGACAGAAGATGGCCGGATCATCGAACGGCTGCTCGTAATCGGCGGCCGCGGCCACACCCGCCTCGGTTGGCGCCGGCAACCCCGGAGGGCCTCCCGCCATCCCGCCCGGACCTGGAGCCATCCCGCCGGGACCCGGAGCCATCCCGCCGGGACCAGGGCCCGCGCCGCCGGGACCAGGACCCATGCCGCCGCCCATTCCCACGGAGAGCCAGGGGCCGCCAAGATTCGGCTGGCCGTTTGCCAGGTAGGCGGGCCGAGACTCAAGCGACGGCGGCTCCGCCGCAGCGACCTCGCCGACAGGATTGTCACCGCCGGGAGGGCCGTTGCGCGCGATGCGCGTGCCGTCTTCCAATGTCATGAAATTGACGTAACACACGTGATCCTCGCGCCGGGCCGGTGCGCCGTTTACGGTAATCGGTTGTCCCGGAGCCAGGCTATCGGCGGTCCAGCCCAGGCGCTTCATCCCGGTGGCCGACGACAATTCACAACGCCAGTTCACAGCTTCTCCGGATTCATCCACCACGTCGAAATAAACGTAAGCGTGGGGATTCACCAGCCTCAACTCGGTCACCACCCCGTCCAGGCTCTGCGGTTGATCCATGACGTAGTGCGGCGCCCCGGAATGATGGGCGCGAACGCCCAGAGCGACGCTTAGAAAAAGGACAATCGAGAGAAATCTGTTCATGCTTTCCACCGAGCAAACTTGGCACTTATGACATTGATCGTGTGCAGCATAAAACCTCTATGTGCAGGAAATATGGAGCACACGCCGAGGAAGCGGAAAGCATCTCATTCGGATTCGAAACCGGCCGGATGGGAAAAGGCGTGATTGAAGGGCTGGACCTGACCGACGAGCAGCAAGCCGACGAGGATTTCATGCGGGAGTTCGACGCCAAACACGATATCGTTTACGACTAGAAGGCATCGGACCGGACCGCCTGACCATCGAACGGCGACAGAACGCGACTTATTTGCGCCGGCGCATCCTGCGATCGGAATCGTTAGCCCGCGTGTCTCACCGATGTGCGCGCCGAGCGCGCGAGTCGATACCACGCGATCACCGCCAGGGCGACGAGCACGCTTGGCACGATCGCCAACTGAACCGCGGTCCAGCCGAAGGCGTTGAGTAGTGCGCCGGAACTGAACGAGGCGAGGGCAACGAGCCCGAATACCAGGAAGTCGTTAAGCCCCTGGACCTTCGCCTGCTCTCCGGGGGAGTGCGCCGTGGCGAGCAGGCTCGTGGCACCGATGAAGCCGAAGTTCCAGCCGATGCCGAGCACTACAAGCGCGATATAGAAGTGGTGCAACTCCACACCCGACAGCGCGATCGCCGAGCAACTCCCGAGCAGGACCAGTCCGGTACCAATGACTCGCAGATGACCGAATCGGGCGATGATGTGTCCGGTCACGAAGCTCGGTGCGAACATCGCCAGGACGTGCCAACGAACGACGTCCGCGGCATGCCCGGTCGTGAAACCCTGGCCGACGATTGCGAGCGGGGTCGATGTCATGACGAGGTTCATGACTGCGTAACTCACCATGGCGCAGAGCACGGCCGTTATGACCTTTGGCTCGCGAAAGATGACACTCAGCGGGCGCGCATCGACGCCGGCCGAGTCGCGCTGCGCAGGCTTCGGAATCCTCAAGAACAATAGGATGAACGCACCGATGAAATTGAGCCCGACGACAGCGGCGTAAGCGCCAGCGTATGGGACGGGGTCGAGTCCATCGCTCAGAACCCGAACGATTTCCGGACCGATCAACGCATTGATTAGGCCAGCGCCCAGGACCAGGGCAATCGCTTTTGGTTTGAACTCTTCCGACGCCGTGTCGGCCGCGGCAAACCGGAAAAAACTCAGAAACGCCTGAAACACGCCGGTAAACGCTGCGCCGAGTAACAGCAGTTCGAACTGCCCAATGAATAGCGCGCGAACGGCCAAAACGCCGCCGATTGCCCCCGCGGCGGAGCCGAGAAGAAACCCGGCGCGCCGGCCGAAGCGGCCCATGAAGAGCGACGCACCTGGCGCAACAAACATCGCAACGAGCACGATGAGGGAGATCGGCAGCGTCGCAAGCGCGCGATTCTCCGCCAGCAGCGCTCCGGCCAACCCGCCAAGGATGAAATTGATGGGAATTTGCGCGCCGAGTATGCCTTGCGCAAGAAAGAGGATCGCTACATTGCGTTTTTCGTCCGTCGCCATATTAATCCGGGTACGCGCCCCTGTTCGTCGACAGCAGGTCAAGCCACCGCATTGGCGGGGACAGGACTGAGAGATGGGAAAAGCGTAGCTTATACCAAGACGAAGCGGCTAGAGACCCGTAGTGCCGGTCACTGATCGTGCCGTTGCGGGCCGCTATCGAACGCGACCAAACCTTCGATCAAGCCGGGCAGATCCTCGGCGCGGACGCTGATATGATCGGGCAAGGGCATGTGACTAGCGCGATCATGCGCACCGACGAATCCGCCTTCATCGCGAAGTCTCACCGGCCGTCGCCCATTGCTGCTCCGGGTCTACAACCGGTACATAACGCCCGGCGAAGGTCAGATGGCCTTCCAATGTCGGATTGGGCGCATGGCGCGGCGTCAGGATGCGCCAGCCACCCTCCTCTACAATGCGATGTCGTTGGCCAATGGCGCAAAGCGTGCGCGGAACGGGTACAGCGAGACCATAAGCATCGATCGGAGCACTGTAGCCGGCTGGCGTTGCCCATTCAGGTAGGCGCCTATCCTGAAAAACGGTCACTGCATCCGGAAATCGATTCAGATTGGATTCTTTCATGCAACTATCAATGCTCCGGAGACCACTGCCATGGGCCATCCGATAATTTGCAACCTCGACGCTCGGGTCATCGAGCAACTCAAGGCGCAGGCCAAGGCGAACCGGCGGTCGCTCGAAGAAGAGATCCGCCATGTGTTGACGCAATGGGTGGGCCGCCCCGGCCGCATCGCGGATTTTCGCGAGCGGACGCGGGGACTCCTCTCGCTGACTGCCGGTACAAAACAAACAGACAGCGTCGAGCTGCTGCGCGCGGATCGTGATCGGTGAAACTGACCGTTGATGCCAGCATCGAGCTGCTGCGCGGTCATGCCCTCCAGATGACCCAGCGCAGCAAGAGAGGAAGCCTACGCCGATTGACGAAAGCCACTGGCCGACGTATAGTTTCGCACCTCTTGTACGTCATCCATACTCATGCATACAAAGCTCACGCTACGGCTCGATGACCGCCTGATCTCTGGAGCCAAGGACTATGCGAAGAATGCTGGCAAGTCCCTGTCTCAAATTGTGGCGGAGTTTTTCACCGCCATCACGTCGCCGGATCAAGCACAGTTCGAGCCGACGCCGACGGTGTCGAAGCTCAGAGGGATACTGAAAAACACCGAGGTCGACGGCGCGCGAGACTATCATGCGTATCTGGAGGAAAAGCACCTTTGAGGCAACAAATTTAGCCCCATGCGAGTGCTCTTTGACACCAATATCCTGATCGACTTTCTTCTTGACCGGTCGCCGTTCGCGGACGCCGCCGCCGACCTCCTCTCGCGAGCCGACCGCGGCGAGATCCAAGGAGTGGCGTGTGCCAACTCGTTCACGACAATCTTCTACCTGGCGCAGAAGGCGGTTGGTTTGGCCGACGCCAGAAGCCACATCACCGCCTTACTGTCGATCCTTGAGGTCGCACCCGTGAATCGTGCGACTTTGGAGCATGCGGTCGGTAGCATCGTAAGCGACTTTGAAGATGCCGTCATTATTGAATCCGGGCGGCAGGCTAACGCGGAGTGTATCGTCACCCGTAACGAAAAGGACTTCGCCAATTCACCCATGCCCGTGTATTCGCCAAGGTCCCTCCTGGGTTTGCTGGCTCAGCTCAGCCCGGACCAGAATGAACGGAACCCAGATGGCGAGAAAACAGACGAAGGGCAAAATCGACACACGGGCGCAGACGGAACGAACGAAGACCCCGACCGTTCTCAATAAACAAGAAAAGCCTCAGCGAACGCGACATCTGCTCCAAAAGGGCGTTTCGCGTCCGCAGCGGTACCCCTCGTCAATCGTGGTCATCAATTCCCCCAAGCTTCCTGCCATGCTTCAAACTCAGACGGCCCGATCCTGTAGCGTGCAAAATTTCCCTCGTGCAGGCTCAGAAGCTCCCGCTCAGCGACCCCGCGAAACTGCTCGTCCTCCGGCTGATCGATATGCTCCTGTGTCCACGCGCTGACATGGGCAGTGGCCTGCTTCTTGTCCATGCGCCCGCGCACGACGGCGCCGACCACCTCACGTAGCGCCGTCCGGTGCCGCATCCGAAATGGATCCGGCTCGCCCAGCGATTGCCGTACCGCGGCGTAACGGGCAGCGGATCGCTTATAGGCCCAGATAAACACATCGCGAAGCAGTTCAATTCGGTTCAGTTCGTAAACGCCCAGCACGGCCTCCGTATAAAGATTCCGCGACAGATCCTCGAAGGACAGCGGCGACAGATTCGCCCTGATCAGTGGAATGTTCGCGGATAGTCGCGACACCCTTTTGTTGACATCGTCGAACGGCTGCAAATAGGGAAGCTGAACCATTACGAAAAAGGCCTGCTCGAACGGATCGGCAATCTCCGAGGCGGTGGCGAGAACCTGATCGAAACACTCTTCGATGAGTTGCGGCACCTCCAGCGGATGAAAGACCGAGCCTTGGATACCGACACCGATACGGCGAAGGCGGCCCGGGGCATCCGGGTCCGCAAGCAGGTTGTCCGCGAGCAGCGCATGAAGGTTACGAATGGTGTAGCGATTGAAGCCGGTCGCCTCTGCCGCGTCGACGAGAAACTCGATCGCCTCCTTGTGGTTAAGGATCATCTGCGCTTCGAGTCGTTCCTTGCCTTCCGCTTCTTCCCCGACTTCGATCAGACGCTGGGTATCCAGCAGCGAATAGGTGTTGCCCTCAAGGCGGCTTGAGTTCCACGACAGATCGATCAGTAGCCTGTTCAAAATCTGCTTGGCATGAGTGCCGGCAGGTTGTTCGGCGATGTTAGGCCTGCCGGCCTCGTGGAGTTGCGCTCGTTCGGCTTGCGAGAGATAGAAGGTGTAATTCGGCCGGTACGAGTCGAGGAACGCGCGATCGTAGCCAACCGGCTCGCGCGCCTCTAGCGGCCGGCGGACGAGCTCCCGAATCTCTGTGCCAGGTTCCGAGAGTGGCGGCAGAACTGTGAGCCGTGGTCTAACTGTAGGTTTTCCAGCGGTCGCTCGGAGTGACAGCGAGATCACTCGCGGCGCGCGGTAACGCGCCGAGCGGCCCGCGCCCTCCATAATCAGACGCTTGTTATCGACGAGAAACCTGAGGCGGTATTGCAGGGTTCGGTGCGGTGGTGCAGGCTCCAACGCATCCCTGATCTGCTGCGCGGTCATGCCCTCCGGATGGCCCAGCGCAGCCCCCTCGATAGCCAGCAAATACTCTTCCTGAATGCGCCTTGCCACCGTGTTTCTCTTTGTTGCGCGTAAGCTTGTCACGCAATTTAAGTAATATACGCGCAATATTCAAGTCTATGCGCAAAATATCCCGCGCATAATCCTCGAATACTGCGCGCAAAAAATTACGCAGCAAGAGAAAAGCCGCCGTCGATTGACTAACGCCACCGGCCCACGTATAGGGTTGTACCAGTGGATCGGGAATAACCATGGCTAGACCGCACCCGGGCAGCCAACGTGTCGTCGTCCTTGGCGGCTACGGGCACTTCGGCGCGAGAATCTCCCGCGCCCTGGCCAGCGACAGCGATGCGGAGCTTGTCGTCGCCGGGCGAAACGCCGCTCGCGCCGACGCACTCGTCCACGAGCTACGGCAGGTCAACACAACCAAACTCATCAGACCTGCAGTCCTGGACCACTCAGCACCGGATTTTGAACACGATTTGGGAGCCCTGGCGCCATCGATCGTGGTGCATGCCGCCGGTCCGTACCAGGGCCAGGACTACCGTGTCGCAGAGGCATGCCTTCAACACGGTAGTCACTACCTCGATTTGGCTGACGGTCGCCATTTTGTTGCCGAGTTCTCGCAGCTTGACGCGGCGGCGAAGCGCACCGGCGTACTGCTGGTCACCGGCGCGAGTACCTTGCCCGGCGTGTCGGCGGCGGTCGTCGATCATCTCACCGTAGAGCTATCGAACATCGAGCGGATCCAGACCGCAATCCTACCGGCGAATCGAACCGCGCCGGGCCGGAGCACGATCGCCGCCGTCCTTGGGTACGTCGGCAAGGGAATTTCGGTTCTGGAAAATGGTCGCTGGACGACCAAGTACGGCTGGCAGGATCTACGCTGGATCGATCATCCGACGTGCGCCCGCCTGGCTGGCGTTTGCGATGTTCCCGACCTGGAGTTATTCGAAGACTACTATCCTGGAGTGCAGACAGTCACCTTTCACGCTGGAATTGAGCTTGCCTGGCAGCAGCGGGGCATGTGGTGGATGGCGTGGCTTACTCGCCTCGGACTTGTTCCCAATTGGTCGAGATATGCGAGTGGCTTCGGGCGAATCAGCGATCGGTTCATCTCGCGTGGATCCGACATCGGAGGAATGCAGATTCGCATCGTCGGCAGCGACAGCGCCGGCAGGCGAGTCCGGAGGACTTGGGATCTAACCGCGGGCAGCAATCACGGCCCCGAGATCCCCTGTATTCCCGCCCGAGTCGTGACCACTAAGCTGGTCAGGAGTGAGCTGCGGCTAACCGGCGCCATGCCATGCATCGGCTTGATGTCACTCGAGGAGTTCACCTCCACCGCGGCCGAATTCGATATCGATTGGGCTATCACCGATCAGACCGGGTGAGTCGTGACGCTCTACTTCTTCATCAAGCTCACTCATATTGTCAGTGCGACGTTGCTCCTCGGTACGGGGATCGGCACGGCTTTCTTCATGTTGACCGCATACCGCAGCGGGGATCCTGCCGCGATCAAGGTCACGAGTCATCACGTGGTCCTGGCCGACTGGTTATTTACGGCGCCGGCGGTTGTGGTACAGCTTGCGACAGGACTATGGCTGACGTCCCATCTGCGTATTTCTTATGGTTCGGCTTGGCTGATTTCCGTGCTCACGTTATTTGCGCTGGTCGGCATGTGTTGGCTTCCGGTGGTATGGATTCAGATTAAGCTGAGCCGACTCATGGACCAGTGCCATGGCGCGGAGATTCCAAAGCGATTTTCCCCGTTGATGCGCATCTGGACGGCGCTTGGCATACCGGCATTCGCGCTGACACTGGTGTTGTTCGGGCTCATGGTGTTCAAGCCGGGGATCAGCCGGATATTGGTTAGGTAGCCACGACCTGTTGCGAGAAATACGGAATTATCGATGACGGCGGGCGTCAATAGCGGCGCCGGAATCAGCCATCAAGCCGCGACCGAAACCACGCGGCGAGTTCAGCTTCGCTGATTTGCCCTGCAGCGACACCCTCCATGGTCCGGATCGCATCCGCGGGGTCGAACTCGAGGTTTTGGCCGTTGTCGGCCAGAAACAAGCGGGCAATCACCCAAGCCGTGCGTTTGTTACCGTCCATGAAGCCATGATTTTTGGACAACCCATAGACATAGGCTGCTGCAAGCTCAGCCACATCGGGCTCCCCATAGCTGGCCCGGTTCACCGGACGCTGAAGGGCAGAGTCGATTGCGCCGATATCTCGGATGCCGCCGATACCGCCATGCTCGGCGATCTGGCGGTCGTGGATCGCCAGGACCACGCCAGGAGCAACCCAGCGCCACAGACCGGGTTTCTCGGCACTCACTTGGCGAGCGCCCGGAGCACCTCCCGGTCGTCATGCATGATGTCTTCGGCGAGCCCCATCTGGCGCGCGAATTCGGGATTGTAGGGGGTAAGCCGATAGCCGCCGCCAGGCGCCTCGGTCAAATGGAGCGTGTCACCTTTTTTTACCCTGAGCCGCGCCATCGCCTCCTTCGTCAGAATGATGCCGGAAGACGCGCCGACCGTAGTCACCTTGAACGAGAGCATTTGACACCTCCCAACTATATAATCGCGATTATATAGGGAGGGATAAGGATTCCACAACCAGGGAAGTTGGGCTTCGCCAGGATATGAGCCCATCCTGAAATTGAACATCCTCGGCATGGTGCGGAATCTACAAGTCTTGCTGCATTTCGCGCTACCTCGGAACCGCCGACCAATGCACTATACTGCGCCACGGCTCATAACCGGTTGAAGTCAGTGCCCCGGAAAATTACCAAACTGCTGGTCGCCAATCGCAGCGAAATTGCCATACGCGTGATGCGTGCGGCTACCGAACTCGGTATCGCTACGGTCGCCGTCTACGCGGACGAGGACCGTTTCGCGCTGCACCGGTTCAAGGCCGATGAGAGTTATCCGGTCGGCGAAGCCGGCCAGGCGTTGGGCGCGTACCTGGACATCCGCTCCATCTTGCGCGTCGCCAAGGAAGCCAGGGTCGACGCCGTTCACCCGGGCTACGGCTTTCTGTCCGAGAACCCCGAGTTCGCCGACGCATGCGCCGCGGCTGGACTGATCTTCATCGGTCCACCGGCCGAAGTGATGCGAAACGTCGGCAACAAGGTGAGCGCGCGATTGCTGGCGGAGTCGGCGGGCGTGCCGGTGATGCCGGCCACCGAGCCGCTGCCCGACGATCCGCAAGCCGCACATGCGCTTGCCGAAGCGGTGGGCTACCCGCTGATGCTCAAGGCCAGTTGGGGCGGCGGCGGGCGGGGCATGCGGGTGATCCGGGACCCGTCCAGCCTGAGCTCGGATGTGGCGGTCGCACGCCGCGAGGCCGAGGCCGCGTTCGGCAATGACGAGGTCTACCTGGAAAAGCTGGTGGAGCACGCCCGCCATGTGGAGGTGCAGATTCTCGGCGATGCCCACGGCAATCTGGTTCATCTCTTCGAGCGAGACTGTACGGTTCAGCGGCGCAACCAAAAGGTTGTTGAGCGCGCGCCCGCACCCTATTTGGACGGCGAGCAGCGCGAAAGGCTTTGCGGATACGCCCTCAAGCTTGCGGCCGCGGCCGGATACCGCAACGCCGGCACCGTTGAATTTCTCATGGACGCCGACACCGGAGCGTTCTTCTTCATCGAGGTCAATCCGCGCATCCAGGTCGAGCACACCGTGACCGAGGAAGTAACCGGCATCGACATTGTCAAGGCGCAAATCTGTCTGGCCCGGGGCGCGCGGATCGGCGACCGCGACAGCGGCGTGCTCACACAGAAAAACATGCGCCTCAACGGTCACGCGCTACAGTGCCGCGTCACCACCGAGGATCCCGAAAACCAATTCATCCCCGACTATGGACGCATTCGGACGTACCGCAGCGCATCGGGTTTTGGCATCCGGCTCGACGGCGGGACAGCCTATGCGGGCGCGTTGATAACGCCCTACTACGATTCCCTGCTGGTCAAAGTGACCGCATGGGCGCCCAGGCCCGACGAAGCCGTCAGCCGAATGGTTCGGGCGCTGCGCGAATTCCGCATTCGCGGTGTGGCCAGCAATCTGGCCTTTCTCGAGCAGGTCATCCGCCATCCGCGGTTCCTGCGGGCCGACTACACCACGCGATTCATCGATCGGACGCCGGAATTGTTTGAATTTCGCAAACCCCGCGACCGCGCCAGCCGTCTGCTGCACTTTCTCGCCGATGTCATCGTCAACGGCAACCCGGAAGCGACCGGGCGCGTCGAGGCCGCCGTCCGAACGCCCGCGCCGGTTCCCGAACGCGCCGGCAGATTTGCCGACGGCAGCACGCAACGCCTGGCCGAGCTGGGCCCCGAAGGGTTTGCAAGCTGGATGCTCGAACAAAGGGCGGTGTTGCTCACCGACACCAGCATGCGCGACGCGCACCAATCGCTGCTGGCGACGCGCATGCGCAGCTACGACATACTCCGGATCGCCCCCGCGTATGCGGAACGGTTACCGGAGTTGCTTTCGCTCGAGTGCTGGGGCGGCGCCACGTTCGATGTGGCCATGCGATTCCTCAAGGAAGATCCGTGGGATCGGCTGGCGGATATCAAGGAGCGGGTGCCGAACATTCTGCTGCAGATGCTGCTGCGCTCAGCCAATGCGGTCGGTTACAAGAACTATCCGGACAACGTGGTCGAGCATTTCGTTGCGCAGGCCGCATCCGCGGGGGTGGACCTGTTCCGGGTCTTCGACTCTTTGAACTGGGTCGACAACATGCGCGTCGCCATGGACGCGGTGCTCGAATCGGGCAAGCTCTGCGAGGCCGCCATCTGTTACTCCGGCGACATGCTCGGCCCCAAACCCAACAAGTACGACCTGGCTTACTACGTGGAAATGGCGCGAGCCCTGGAGAAAGCGGGCGCACACATCCTTGGCATCAAGGACATGGCGGGAGTGTGCAAGCCCGCCGCGGCCAGTCGGCTCGTCAGCGTACTCAAGCAGGAGGCGGGTATCCCGATCCACTTTCATACCCACGATACCAGCGGTATCGGCGCGGCCGCGGTCCTGGCGGCGGTGGATGCCGGCGTCGATGCGGTCGATGGCGCCATGGACGCCTTGAGCGGGTTGACCTCGCAACCCAATCTGGGCTCAATCGCCGACGCGTTGCGCGGGCACGAGCGCGACCCTGGACTGGACCCGGCCGCCATTCGGCGGATCTCGCGCTACTGGGAACTGGTGCGGGAGCACTACGCGGGCTTCGAAAGCGAGATTCGCTCCGGCACCGCCGATGTCTATCGGCACGCCATGCCAGGTGGGCAGTACACGAACCTGCGCGAACAGGCGCGCTCGCTGGGTATCGAGCATCGCTGGCCGGAGGTGGCGAATCGTTACGCGGAAGTCAACAAGCTATTCGGGGATGTGATCAAGGTCACGCCGACCTCCAAGGTCGTCGGCGACATGGCGCTGGCCATGGTCTCCGGCGGACTGAGCGCCGCTGACGTGCTCGATCCGGACAAGGAGGTGGCTTTCCCGGAGTCGGTGGTCTCGTTCTTTCGCGGCGATCTCGGTCAGCCCGTTGGGGGATTCCCCGCGGCGCTGCAAAGCAAGGTCCTCCAGGGGGAAAAACCGATGATCGGGCGGCCCGGCGCGACGCTGCCGGCGGCCGATCTTGACGCCGAACGTAAGCGCGCGGAGCGGCGCGTCGGCCGGCGGATCAGCGATCGCGAGCTGTCGTCCTGTCTCCTCTACCCGCGGGTGTTCGAGAAATTTGCGGCTCACCTCAAGACCTTCTCCGCCGTCAGTACACTGCCCACGCCGATATATTTCCATGGCCTGAAGCCCCAGGAAGAGATCGCGGTGGAAATCGAGCGCGGCAAGACGCTGGTCATCCGGCTATTGGCTGTGAGCGACATCGACGAAAAAGGCGAGCAACGGGTATTTTTTGAACTGAACGGTCAACCGCGAACGGTGGAGTTGGAGAATCGATCGGCAACCACGACCGTCAAGGCGCATCCCAAGGCCGATCCGGCCAACCCCAACCACATCGCCGCACCCATGCCCGGCAAGGTCGTCGAGATCAACGTCAAACCCGGCGAAACGGTTGAGAAGGGTTCCGCACTGCTGACCATCGAAGCGATGAAGATGCAAACGCTGCTGCGCGCCGAAGGCCCCGGAACCGTGGCCTCCATACCCGCAACCGTCGGCATGCAGATCGAGACACAGGATCTCTTGCTGGAATTGCGCTAGACCGCATCGCTCGCCGATTTTCGTCGCGAGAGCGTCGAGGCGTTGCGGTGACGAGCTCGCCCGGACCGAATTCACTGTTGCGCCGCGCGAGGCTTTAGTTCATAAAGGTGTCTTACCAGCGCGAATCCTTGACGGAGGAACAGACATGTACAGGCACCTTGCAGCAGCAGCAATCCTGTTCGGCGCACTTTCGGCCAGCGCCGTCGCTCATCACGGCTGGGGCGGCTATACGCGAGCCGACTTCACACTCACCGGCACCGTTGTTGCCACGCATTTGGGCAACCCTCACGACCGCCTCACCGTCGAAGCCAACGGGCAGATGTGGAACGTGGTGATGAGTCCGCCGGACCGCAGTCGCCGGGCCGGGTTTGACGACAGCGTGGTCAGCGTGGGGGATACCGTGACCATGCTGGGTAATCGTCACGCCGACGCCGAGACGTTGGAGATGAAGACCCGGCGGATCACCGTTCAAGACCACAACTACGACCTCTATCCCAGCCGGTTGTAGCGGCGAGTCGGCGCAACGCGCCGCGATTTTTTCGCGAGCATTCCGCGTCAGCGGATAGGTAGGCTCGCCTCCTTTTTCACCGCCCGCAGGGCGAAGCTGGTCTGTACCCGGGACACGCCGGGCAGGCTGGTAATGGACTCCCGGTGAATGCGCTCGAAATCCGCGAGGTCCCTTACCACGACCCGCAACAAGTAGTCGTACTGCCCGGTGACCAGATAACACTCCATGACTTCCGGCACGCGCGCCACGGCGACCTCGAATGCCTGCAAGTCGCGTTGCTGCTCCTGGTGCAGTGCAATTTCCACAAAGACGTTGGCGCCCAGCCCCAACTTTGACGCGTTTACTCGCGCGGCGTATCCGGTGACGTAACCGCTTTGCTCCAACGTCCGGACACGCCTCAGGCAAGCCGCTTCGGAAAGTCCCACGGCCTCGGCAAGCTTCACATTGCTGACGCGCCCGTCCTTCTGAAGCACACTGAGGATAATTTTGTCTTTTCTGTCTATATTCACAAGAAAATTAAATAATATAGAAATATATTGAATTATCTTTTAAACGATAGCCGATATTTCGCGCTCTTTGCAAGCGGCTTTTGGCTCATTTCGGGTAGCCTAGTAATTAGCCACCTGCGGAGAAATGAGATGCGAATCGGCGTACCGAAAGAAATCAAGATTCACGAGTACCGCGTCGGACTGACGCCGGACGGCGCGGCCAGACTGAACCAGGAAGGTCACCGGGTGCTGGTTGAGACCGGTGCCGGCGCCGGCGCGGGTTTCGTCGATGCAGAGTACACCGCCGCTGGCGCGGAAATCGCTCCGAACGCCGATGAGGTGTTCAACTCGGCGGAAATGATCGTCAAGGTCAAGGAACCCCAGCTCGAAGAATGCGCCAGACTTTCTGCCGGGCAAATTCTCTTCACATACCTGCACCTGGCGGCGGACCCCGCCCAAACCCATGCGCTGATGCGCTCCGGCGCGACCGCCATCGCCTACGAAACCGTGACCGATGCGCACGGAACGCTGCCCTTGTTGAAGCCCATGAGTTGCATTGCGGGCAGAATGTCCACACAGGTGGGCGCTCATTACCTTGAGATGCCGTCCGGCCGCGGAGTGCTGCTCGGCGGCGTACCGGGAGTTGCTCCCGGGCGGGTGGTGCTGATCGGCGCCGGCGTCGCCGGCACAAATGCCCTCGAAATGGCAGTGGGCCTGCAAGCCGACGTAACCGTGATCGACATCAATCTCGACCGATTGGAGGCATTGGCGGCGCGGTTTGGAAACCGCATCCGAACGCTCTACTCCACGCCGGAGGTCATTGCCCGCGCGGTGCGCGATGCAGACCTGGTGATCGGCTCGGTTCTGATCCCGGGCGCTTCGGCGCCCAAGCTCGTCACCCGCGAGATGGTTCGGACCATGCGTCCCGGCTCGGTACTGGTGGACATTGCCATTGACCAGGGCGGCTGCTTCGAAACCAGCCGGCCCACCAGTCATGCGGATCCCGTCTACATCGAAAGCGGCACTGTTCACTACGCCGTGGCCAATATACCCGGCGCGGTACCGCGAACCGCGACGCTGGCGCTGACCAACGCCACGCTGCCCCATGTGCGGTCACTGGCGCGCTTGGGTTGGCGGCAGGCGATCCAGCGCGATCCTCACTTGCGTAACGGACTCAACATCTGCGCGGGAAAAATCACGCACCCGGCCGTCGCCGAGGCCATCGCCGCAGCCGACGTAGACGATGCCCGCCCCGCGATGGAGACTGCCACAGCGGCTTGAAGTCAGGCTTGCTGCCATCGTCGAGCCGATCCGGGTAGAAATGGAGCCCGCCACGGCCGCTTGAAGTCCGGCCTGCTGCCATCGCCGAGCCGATCCGGGTAGAATCGGACGCAATCGCACGAACGTTTGCAGGCTGGCCCCATGCGCATATTGATCCTGACCCTGTTCGCCCTGGTTCCGACAGGTACGCTGTTCGCCCAAGTCTGGACCAACTACAAGAACAGCACGGATTTCTTCTCCATCAACATGCCGGCGCCGGGCGAGCCCGAGGTGCGGGAAATCGTCTGGCCGTCGGAGTACGGTGCAGTGTTCCCGGGGCGGATCTACACAATGAGCGACGGACCGGCCGAGTATTCGGTTACCGTGATCGACTACACCGATTCACAGCAAATCCACCTGGATCGGAGCAACAGTACCGAAGCCGATTCGCCACTGACCTACGAGTACTGGCGAATCGACGTGATTGCGTCGATCGCCTATGCCGCGCGCCAATTTCGCCAGCGTGGCGGCGAAGTCACGTACGACGCGTGGCACCACGTGGACCGGGTCGCCGGCCACCAGCTGAATATCACCAATCCCGATGAATCCCGCAGTTTCGTGGGGATCTATCTTCATGAAGCGCGCCTGTACATCATCGAAGCCACCGTGCCCAAGGGCTACCCGCCCCAGGGCCAGTTTCAGCAATCCCTGGGATTTATCGATGAACAGGGCAGAAATATTCGGTACGACTGGGCCGACGACGGCTCGCTGATCCGCGGAGCCCGCTTCCGGTGACGTGCCCGGAGGCACTTCCGATAACCATCGACTCCGCAACCAAACGAGTACTCCACGGGAGACCGATCATGGCGACAAGGCAGCAAGAGACCACACGGGCAGCGTTGATTTATGGCGCCTGGCTTACCTTTGCCATAGCTGGCTGCGACATGGAACAAGCGCCGCCGGAAGAAACACCGGCTGAACCCGAATTCAGCATTGACCAGGTCTCAGGCAACCTCTATGAGGCGCGCACAGTCAGTCACAATTCGGCCGTTCTGGTGACGTCGGGGGGTGTCATTCTGGTCGACCCGCTGCGCGAAGACTTTGCCCAATGGCTCAAGGACGAGATTACGGCGCGATTCGGAGCAACCGTGGAATACGTCATCTATAGCCATCATCATCCGGACCACGCCGCCGGTGGCCGTGTGTTTGCGGACACAGCCATTTTCGTCGGCCACGAGAATACCGCGACGCGGCTGGCGGGAGGTTTGCCGAGCAATGCGGCTAACCTGGACACGGACGGCAGCGGCGCGATTGAACGGGACGAGGCGGTTGGACCCGGACCCTATCAAAACAACTTCGACAGCCTGGATACCGACGCGGACGGCAGCCTCACCGGCATTGAGATCAATGCCGGCACCCAGCCACTCGATGTAACCTACACCGAACAAATGATGTTGACCCTGGGCGATAGCACCGTGGAACTGCATCACCCGAGTGCCGCGCATTCCGACGACTCAACCGTGGTTCTCTTCCCGGATGAGCGGGCGGCCTTCGCCGTGGACTACCTCCATGCGCAACGATTTCCCGGAAATCTAGCCGGCTATCCCGTGGACGACTACATGGCGGCGTTGGAGACGGTCGAGGCGCTGGACTTCGATATCCTGGTTACCGGACACGGCACCAGGGGCGAGAAATCCGATATCGCTACCTTTTTGACGTTCCTGCGCACTCTGGAAGCCGACGTCATGGCCGGTATCGCTGAGGGGCACGACCGGGAAACGCTTCAGGAAACGATCCTCTTGGCGGACTACAGCGACTGGCTGCTCTATGAGCAACGGCGAGCCAATCTCGTCGGTGAGATGCACGACATTCTCAGCGCGGCGAACTAACCCGGTCGCCGCGATTCACAGGCCACAACCAGCCCGCCAATCTCACCGATATACCTGGCGAGGACGCCGAGACGCCGTATGATGGCGCCGGCCAGGATTGTTTGTTGAATGACGCGCGTTTGCCCGACGCGGTTTGGAGGAAGCTCATGTCCAACCTGGTTCTGATTGTAACGGTCAAAATTGATCCCGGCTGTGTGGAACAATTGAAACCCGCCATGCTTGAGAACGCCGCCCAATCCCGGCTGGAGGAGACCTGTTACGGTTTCGACGTGAACGTTTCCCAGGACGATCCAAACACCTTCCTTTTCTATGAGGTCTACAAGGATGCAGACGCGCTCGCAGCGCACCGCAAGAAGTCACACTTTCTCAACTATTGGAGCCTGCTGCAGGAACTTGGCGAGAAAGTCGAGCGCACCGCCCAGCTCTACCACAAGCTGAATTGACGCCGGAGCCTATCGTCGCCTACCCGACACAACGGGAGCGGCGGTTTGGTGTCCTGTCCCGTAAGTTCCTGTCAACTCAGCCCGCCCTACGTGGCGGCGCGCACGAAGCGCTACTCAACCAATTCGCGGTCGATGCCCACTGCCGTTTCGATGGCCTTGCAGACGGCCGACGTATCCAGGTGGCCAAGGCCCAGTGCGATGGCGGAGTTGAATTTCTGCCGGGATGAAACGTAGAGATCGATCGGCGACTTAACGCTCGCGGCGAATTCCGTGATGATCGATGCGTCTTTTTCGTACACGTCGAACATGGTGCCCCCACCCTCGCGGTAATCCGACACGGCCATCATGGCGCCGCGGATATCCAGCATCTTCGAGCCGCCGGCGCCTTCCTTGAGCACCTTGTGAATGAGCTTCGGGTCCAGACCGGCACGCTGACCCAGGACCATGCACTCGGCAGCCGCCGCCACGTGGACGTGGACAAGGTAGTTCGCCAGAAACTTCATCCGGCTGGCGTTACCCACCTCGCCGACATAGAAGTTCGTCGCCGTGAAGCCCTCGAGCACCGGCACGCATTCGTCATAGGCGCCCTCGTCGCCGCTTACGTAAATGGAGGCCATCATCTTTGCCAGCATTGGCGGCGTCCCGCTGATGGGGGCATCGAGAAAGCGCATTCCACCAGCTTCCAGTCGAGCATGCGCAGCGACTTTCTGCTCCACCGTCAAGGTACTGCACTCGATCAGAATCTGGCCTGCCCTGGGTTGCTCAAGCAGGGCGTCGATCACATTTTGCAGTGCTGCGAAATTGGGAAGCGAGGTCGCTAGAATATCGACACCATCCGCCACCTCGGCAACCGATGCGGCTGCTTTGAGACCTGCGCCGGTCAGCGCGGCTATGCCTTCCGGCCTGATATCGAAGCCGGTGACCGTAAAGCCGCTGTTGAGCAAATTGCCCGCTATATTCCCGCCCATCGGGCCCAGGCCGATGACGCCAACCGTAGGACTCATATCCAATTCTCCCAGTAACTTTTTGTGATGCGCACAGTGCGCGGACAAGTTTAGTGCGATTCTCGCGGCGCGAAGTTTAGCGCGAAATCCCTTCGCTCGCTGGCCTCAGGGTACATTGAGAAGAACGCCGCTTCGTACCAGCGGCTCGGCAATGTACGGAGGATCGGTGTCAATGTCGGTGAATTCGCAGGTCAGGGCAGCGTGCACTCGAACGGCATGACTTGCGCTTCGGGCTCCCACGCCCAGGCGCCCTCCCACACCGCCGGTTCAAGCAAATTCTGCTGATCGGTGACGATGATCTCGTAGTCGAGGCGAGTCTCGTCCTCGCTCAGAGAGAAACGCTCTACCATGTGGACGTCCTCGCTTTGGGGTGTTCCCGAGCCGTCCAGATAGGGTGCGTTGATTCGGGAGGTCTCGACGACGAGTACGCCGCCTTCCCATCGCCCGCGGGAATGGCCGAGACGACTGGGAGGAACTTCTTCGTCCGCTTCCGATGTAGACAATTCGATTGTTCGGACAGCGTCCCACTCCTCGATCTTCAATACGATTCGGTCGCCCTCGTCGACAAATTCAATCGGATATGGGTTCAGAATCGCGTTGGGCATGCCCGGCTCCTCGCAGCGAAGGCTCGGGTCGTCGGTGGTCGCGTTCCAGGACTCCCGGGCGGCCTGGGCAACCGGTCGCAGGACCCGGGGCGCACGAAGGCGATAGCTCTGCCCAAAGCTCCAAACCTTGAAAATTCCGTCCCTGGGGTTGGCTGCCTCGACATCTTGGGGCGCGGCGCGGGCGGTCGCGGAGGATGTCGCATTTGCGGACTGTCGCTCTTCGATCTGCCGCAGAGATTCGAGACGCTGGGACTCTAAAATATCGCTGAACGGGATCTCTTGCCCGTCGGGCAGAAAAATACTGGACAGGAATATTGCCGCTCGGCCTTGTGTAGCCCGTCGTCCGGCGGCACGCACGCGATCGCCCACGCCGATCGACTCCGGGACGAACCCACGCCGCCTGAGGCTGTTCAGTGCCCCGCCTTCGAGTTTCCACTCCCGCACTTCTCCGTCGTCATTGTCGACAAGGATGCTGAGTCCAACGTGAGGGTTGCGCCATGAAACGCTGTTCACCGTTCCCTCGATCTCAATTTGAACGTCGCGCTCGTAAAAGGCTCCAGTCGAGTGATGCGTCGAGCCGCTATCGGCGAGAGCCAGCCAGCAGATGGCAATTACGACCCACATCGCCGTCGAGCCAATTGAATGTGGATGCCTGACAATTTGTACAGTTTCGCCGATACGCAAACGATTGCTCCTATTCTTCCGGTACGCACTCCGTACAGGTTGCTTCATCGGGTACCCGGCTTCTGGCCTCTATTTACTATATCGCGAAGCGTTGCCAGTATGATTGGTGGAGAAACAGGATACGTAAAGCGTTGAACACGGCGCCTCCGGGGATCACCTTTGTGAATGTCGGACCGCCGCGGTTTTGGGGAGCCAACTTCCAGTACAACTTCGGGCTGTGAAATAACGAGTTCCAGCGCGGCGCCACACTTGACGAGACGAGGTTTACCGATTGGCTGCAGACAAATCCGACCAGAACCTTGCCGTTCGCTATGAGGCCGACGAATCTCCTCCGATAGCAATCAGTTTCGGCCTCGGACTGCAACTGGCGATTCTCTGCATCGCCAGTATTGTGCTGACTCCGGCAATAGTCATACGCGCCGCGGGAGGATCCGAAGCGTATCTGTCATGGGCGCTGTTCGCCGCCGTTGCGATAAGCGGATTGACGACAATATTGCAGGCAGTCAGGTTGGGCCGGTTGGGAGCCGGCTATGTTCTGCTGATGGGCACCTCCGGGGCCTTCATCGCAATCTGCGTGACCGCGATCGCCGAGGGCGGTCCGGCATTGCTGGCCACGCTGGTCGTCATCTCGGCACTGTTCCAGTTCACGCTTTCCAGCCGTCTGTCTTTGCTGAGGCGGATCCTCACGCCGACGGTTGCCGGAACGGTAATCATGCTGATCGCGGTGACGGTGATGCCGATCGTATTCGATATGCTTACCGAGGTGCCGGAAGGCAGCCCAACCCAGGCAGCCACGCTCAGCGCACTTGTCACGATTGCCGTCATAGTCGGCATCGGCCTCAAAGCCAGAGGCGCACTGCTCGTGGTTGCTCACAAGGAAGCCGGCGAAGCCGTAATGGAATTCGTCGCAGCACCGGGCACGGCCAATCTCGAGGACCGAATCGCATTGCTCGGCGAGCAGACCGCCGCGGCATCGTTCGAACGGGAAGTTTCGCTACGGCTTTTGCGGCACCTCGCGTCCTCGGTGCGTCACCAGCAATTTCACGATACCGACATCGTAACCATCCGGGTGACACCACCGGAACCGATTCCAACCGGCTCTGCGTGAATCGACGCGATGGGTCACTCGCCGGCGAGGAGCCGGTGCTGTGACCTACCAGTCATAGACGACTCTCGCGTACCAGGAACCGCCCTCAAAATTCGTCGCCGTGCGGCGAGCATAGGGCAGGCCCACGTCTATTCGATTGGCATACGGTGGTTCGACACGATCGACATAGTCGTCGAACAGATTGGCGGCGCCCAGGGTGAGCCTCAAGTCGTCTGAAATCTCGTAGCCGAGTTCGACATCCACGAACACCGTGGAACCGACCTTTTGGGTCGGCGCGCCGCCGTCCACGCCGCCGATGCGCCCGCGCTCATCGTAGTGGCTGCCGAAATAGTTCAGCCTCACGAGCAGACTCCAATTCGTTCCCGCGGACGTGGTTGAGGTCAACGTGATGTTATCTTGCGGATAGCTCTTCTCGATATCTTCCACGCTGGCGGCGGAAACCGGCAGGACGCCATTGACGGCTCTTTGACTGACTACATCCACTTCGTTGCGGTTATAGGCCACGGTAAGCCCCGTGTTCGCGCCGCTGCCGCCCCAGTCGAACGAGGTTGCCAGTACCAGGTCCAGGCCCGTGACCTCAAGACCCAACGCGTTGGTAAAGAACTGCACGTTGGAACCGACGCCGGTGAGCGGATCGGTCGACGGCAGGTTCTGGGTCTTGAAGATGCGATCGTCGATGTCGATCCGGTAAGCATCCGCCGTGATCGAGGTCGCGGCCCCGATACCGGCGATAAACCCGAGGCTCACGTTGGTTGACTGCTCTTCGGTCAGCGGTGAACCGCCCGCGGCAATCGCCAATGGATGAACCGGCGGAACGGTACCGGATTCCACTTGCAACCCGAGATCGTTGTCGAAGGTAGTGGTGATTTTCTGGATATTGGCCTGGCCGGGTGTGGGAGCGTGAAAGCCGGTGGAAACGGCGCCGCGCAAGGCAAAATCCGGAGTCACATCGTAGCGGCCGGCGATCTTGCCGTTGACGGTGTCGCCGAAGTCGGAGAAATCCTCGTAGCGCGCGGCATACTGAAGCACGAAGTCCGCGGACAAATCCTGCTCGATTTCGGCGTAAAGCGCGTAGTTGTCGCGGGCGAAATCGCCGGCGTTCTGGGGCTCGAACCCCTTGAAACCACTGCTGCCCGCGCCGAAATACGATGCCGGTTCGCCTGCAATGACCGTAAACGTTTCCTCTCGCAACTCAGCGCCGAAAGCCAAATGCGCCGTGTCCGAGAGCTGCCTTGAAAAGTCGGCGTTGAGGTTGAGCTCCTCCTGCCGCAGGTCGCCTACATCGAAATCCCGTTGCGCCGGGTTGCCGTCAGGACCCAATCCCAGACTCTGGTTGATCGTATTGTTCAGCAGGAAGTCGATTGCGTTGAAGCCGTAGCCGGCACTGAAATCGTAAAGGATGCCGTTGGCAAAATTTCCCTTGACCCCGCCGACAAAGCTGAAATCCTCCTGATCGCCATCGAAGTACGGCGTAAACCCGGCAGGCAGGCCATCAAAGCCGTGCTCTTCTCGCAAAGTCCGCAGGGTAATGTGATTCGGATTGCGGTAGAAAAAACGGTACCGTCCGAAGGTATCCGCGTAGTTGCTCTGCGCGTAAAAGGAAGCTCTGTCGTTGATCTCGCCGCCGGCGTTGAAGAACATGCGCAGGTTGTCCGTCTGGGCCCGGCCCCAGGTTTGCACAAAGGGCGCGTCGTCGAATGGCGTGTCCTGGCCCACGCCGGGTATGCCGGCGTCGATCAACGCCTGCGCGTTGGTGCGTTGGATCCCCCGGGATAGCGCCTCGTTGGCCGCGTATTCGACGCTCGCGTTAAGGAAACCGCGCTCGGTCAAGGGCAAACCGAAGTTGCCGGCCAGGGTGTAGGATTGCTCGCCCTCGTAGAACTGGCCGTAGTGCAGCCGAATCTCACCCCCGTCCGCCGCGCTCTTGGTGACAAAGTTGATGACGCCCGCGATGGCGTCGGACCCATACTGTGCCGAGGCGCCGTCGCGCAGGACCTCGACACGCTCAAGCGCAATACTCGGGATCATGCCGATGTTGGGACCGTGGGCGCCCTTGCCGGCCGACGGCACGAATTCGGCGATCAACGCGGCACGATGGCGGCGTTTGCCGTTGACCATGACCAGCGTCTGATCCGGCGCCAGGCCGCGTAGCGACGTCGGGCGCACGAACGTATCGCCGTCGCCCGATGCGACTGTGGCATTGAACGACGGGATATTGAAGCGCAGATTGTCGGTGATATCCCCGGTATTGCCCACCTGGGAAAAGTCTTCGCCGGATATCACGTCGATGGGCGCGGTGGACTCCGCCGCCGAACGACCCGGCCGGCGTGTGCCGATGACCACGATCTCCTCGAGAACGTCACTAGCCGTGGTCGCGGTTTGCGCATCGGCGATCGACGACGCTCCCGCCAACAGCGCCAGTGCTCCAAAGGCTCCAAAGGCTCCAAAGGCCGTGAATCGATTCATCGTCTCGGACACCGCCGCCCGCGAACCGTGTTGCGCCGTAAGATGTTTGCTTTCGCCTTTCCAAGTGGCCATAACATATCCCGCAAAATCAGTCGTTTGACAACGTGCCGTGAACTTGCTTCGTTGCCGGACAGGGCAGCGTTATTGTAATCCACGATATGGGTTTATATAGTTCATTTTTGGTTCTTTGCTAAACCCTCACGGACTGATCCAGTTCATCGTCGTGGAGTTCCTATGAAATCTCCTGCAAACAAGCGGCTGTCGCCATTCGCCCATGGTTTTCTCGTTGCGTTACTTGTCGCCGCCAGCGGCAGTGCCCAGGCCGATAGAATCACTCTCAGGATCGCCACGGGGCATCCACCCGGCGTCGTCTATGCCGGGTTGATGCAGGACTATTTTCAAACCGAACTCAAGAGCCGCGTGGAGTCCAGGACCGACCACACGTTGAATTTCATCGAGGGTTATAGCGGCTCCATCGTCAAGACGTCGGAGACGCTTGAAGGCGTGCAGAACGGCATCGTCGACATCGGTGGATTTTGCTACTGCTTCGAACCGTCCAACCTGCCCCTGCACGCTTTTCAGGTCATGCTGCCGTTCGGGACCATGGACCCGACCGTCAGCCTGAAAATCGCCCAGGACGTTTACCGGGAAATCCCCTACCTCACCGAAGTGTTCGAGGAGGAGTTCAACCAGAAACTCCTGGCACGCATCGCCGACGCAGGTTACAACCTGGGCACGTCGTTCGAATGGGATACGGTCGAGGATTTGAGGGGTATCAAGATTGCGGGCGCCGGGCTCAACCTGAATTGGCTTCGCTACGCGGGCGCGACCCCCGTCCAGGGCGCCCTGCCCGACGCGTATACCGGTTTGCGAACCAATGTCTATGAAGGCTGGATCATGTTTCCGAGCGCCTGGGTGCAACTCAAGCTGTACGAGCCGGCCCCCTACTACACCATGATCGGCTTCGGCTCCATCACCTGGCACGGACTGACGATTAACCTCAATACCTGGGACCGGCTTCCGGAAGACGTCAAGCCGATACTGCTCGAGGTGGCCGCCGACTATGAGGAACGAACCGGCTCGAACAACCTGGGACGGTATGCGGACGATGTGGCAGCGCTAAGGGAGCTGATCACCGTAAAGGAACTGGGTCCGGAAGTTCGCTCGGAATGGGCCGGATCGCTCGCCGATTGGCCGCGTGAGATGGCGGCGGAACTGGACGCTCAAGGCTTACCCGGTACGTTGGTGTTGGAAACCGCGCTGGAATCGGCCGAACGGCATGGCCACGTTTGGCCGGTGCGTTACGAAATCCAGTAGCAGCGTGCGCCATTCGCATTCGCGCGCATAGCATCGCACGACCATCGGCGCGCCCGCCGACTCAGCCGGCTGACTGCAGCGGACCCGGATAACCCGTGTCCATCGTCAAGCCAGGCGACCGCCTTTCCCGGTTTGTACGACGCCTGCCGGTTCAGCTGATAGCTGATTTGTCCATCGTCAAGCTAAGCGACCGCCTGACCCGGTTCCTGCTGGTGCTCGCCGCGGTATGGGCGTTCGTCCTGACGTTTTTCATCGTCGCCGACATCGTCGGACGCAGCGTTTTCAACTCGCCGGTCTACGGCGTCCCGGAAATCGTCATGAACTCCATTGTCATGATCGTATTTCTTCAAGCGGGATATGCCATTCGCAGCGGCTCCATGCTGCGCGCGGACTTTGTGGCACAGCGGTTTCCGCCGCTGTTCGGACGCGTCGTCCTGGCGGTGGGTTACCTCCTGGGTGCGGCGTTCTTTCTCATGATCCTCGCCGGCGGCTGGGAAGCGGCCATTCGCTCCTGGGTCGCCGGCGAGTACGAAGGCGAAGGCGCCTTGCGTGTGCCGGCATGGCCGACCCGCTTTACGATCCTGATCGGCAGCGCCCTGGCCTGCTTCAACTACCTGCTGATGGCGTATCTGGACATTTTTCGGCCCGACGAACTGCGTCCCGCCGCAGACCTGGAGCCGACCGAGTGAGTCGGCCGGCCAGGTCGATCACGAGGGGTCGCGAGATTGTTTGACGTCAATATAGCCGCCGTCCTCGTTATCAGTTTGCTGGTCATGGTGGGTCTGGGCGTCCATATCGCCATCGCTTTGGGCATGGCCAGCGCGCTCGGAATTTTCCTGGTCACCGGCGGCAGCTTCGACATCGTGTTGGCCATGCTCGGGAGCACGGCGTACGAGGCCTTGCGCGCCTACGAGTTCGCGGTCATCCCGCTGTTCATGCTCATGGGCGAGTTCATCAGCCGATCGGGTGCCGTGACCGATGTCTATCGGGCCATTCACCGCGGACTTCGTCATCTACCCGGACGATTGGCGGTGGCGACGCTGCTCGGCAACGCGATCTTCTCGTTCGTGACCGGTGTAAGCATCGCCTCGGCGGCGGCGTTTTCACGCATCGCCTACCCGGAAATGAAACGCTTCGGCTACCATCGCGGATTCGCGCTGGGCGCGGTTGCCGGCTCCAGTTGCCTGGGCATGCTGATTCCGCCCAGCGTGCTCATGATCGTCTGGGGCCTCCTGACCGAACGCTCGATAGGCCAGATCTTTTTGGCCGGCGTACTGCCCGGATTGCTCCTGGTCAGCCTCTTCGTGTGCTATGTGCTGGTGTCCGCGGTGGCGCGGCCGGCACTTGTGGGCGGAGGTAGGGAAGCCGAGCTGGCGGCGGCGTCATCGGACGACGAACCGCAGGCCAGCCGATGGCAAACCTGGACCAGCGGCCTGGGCATCCTGTCCGTCATCATCGCTGTACTGGGTGGCATCTGGTTTGGCGTTTTTACGCCGACGGAAGGCGCCGGCGCCGGCGCGTTGATCGGCTTGATCATGGCGATTGCCAAGGGAATGCGTTACCACGGCGCGATCGAGTCGATTCTCTCCGTGGGGCGAACCTCGGCGCCTATCTTGCTGCTCCTGGTCTCTGCCGCCCTGTATTCGCGCACCCTGGCCATGACCGGCGTGTCCAGCGGCATTCAGGGCGCCTTTCTGGGTACGGAGTTGCTGCCGTGGATGCTGCTCGCCACCATGATCGGCATCTGGTTCATCCTCGGTATGGTCATCGACTCCATCTCCATCATGCTGCTGACCTTGACCATCTTCGAGCCGATAGCGGTGAGCCTCGGCTACGATCCCATCGCCTTTGCGATTATCGGCATTCTCGCTATCGAAGCGGGCTTGCTCACACCGCCGTTCGGCCTGTTGGTCTACACGGTAAAGGCTGCAATTCGCGAGGAGGACGATAGCATCTCCGTCATGGAAATTTTCAAGAGTTCCACGCCTTATTGGGTCATCATGCTCGTCGGCATGATCGCCATCGTCAATTTCCCGCAGATCGCCACCTACTTGCCAAATCTGGCGTTTTAGCAGCCTTTGACCGCAGGCGCGGGCGCACAGTCGCAGATTGGCCAGGGATGTGGGTTAGCTCATGTCCAGTCCGAACAGTTCGATGGCATTGGTTCTGCCGACCTTGACTCGATCTTCCTCGGATACTTCCGGTGTTGCGTCGTACCATTCGGCGGCATCGTGCATGCTCTCGAACGGGTAGTCGGCACAGAACAGAACCCGATCGTTGCCCATCACGTCGAGCGTATTCCGAAAGGCCGGATCGTTGAAGAATCCGCTGGTGGTG
Source organism: Candidatus Rariloculaceae bacterium (assembly GCA_965237785.1). Classification (GTDB taxonomy): domain Bacteria; phylum Pseudomonadota; class Gammaproteobacteria; order Steroidobacterales; family Rariloculaceae; genus UBA6522. The sequence goes on along the minus strand of OZ250159.1, from coordinate 331,231 downwards.
ACCACGAAATGATCCAGGAAGTACTCGCCCAGGGGCCGATTACCACGATAGTCGCGGCGTGAGAACCGCATCCGCGCGTCGATCCGCCACAGCCCGTGGGGAATGAACTCGCCCAAGTGGCCGATGATGATCTTCAGGTTGGGATAGTCATCGAAAAGTCCCGAGCCGCACAATCGCAGCGAATGTATCGAAGTCTCAACTGCGAACCCCCACGGTGCGCTCATGAGCCAGGGATGTCCTTCGTAGTTTTGTGCACGGGACGGAATCTGCATTCGCGGATGCAGGTAGAAGGGAACGTCGAGTTCGGACACGGTTGCCCAGAAAGTCCGGTATTCAGGGATATCGTAATAGATCGCCGAGTCCGGCACGTCCTTCTGGGTAAAGCCGTTTACCATCGCGCCCTTGAACCCCAGTTCCCTGACGCAGCGCGTCAATTCCGCGGACGCCGCGTCCGGGTCTTGCATGGGCAGCGCGGCCAATCCACCGTAACGGTCGGGATGCCGGGCCATGGCCTCGGCGATGGTGTCGTTGCCCTTCCTGGCAACCTCTATCGCCCGGGCCGTATCGAGAATCCCCTGAACCCCGGGCGCGTTGAGGGATTGAAGCGCGAACTCGATGCCGGTCTCGTCCATGTTGTCGAGACGCCGCGAATCCATATCCAGGATCTGATGGGTGAAGTCATCCCAACGCCCGGAGTCCCCAGCAAAACTGCGCGTCTCCCCCAACGTCTCCGGGATCGCCATGTGCTCTTCGAATGCAATCTTGCCCTTCATGTCCGCTTTCCTCCTGGTCGGCAACGGTCTGTCCGCCCGGCGTGAGCGGCGGTGAATTATACCCACCGACTTCTGCGTTCTAACAGCCCGAATTGGAGGCGCCCATCGCGCCAACCGTCGAGCGGATGCAGCCGCCGGCGGCACGCAAACCATAACGCAAGGTTGACAGACGGGCGGCGAATCCACGGTAATTGCCCCTTCGACCAGCAACTCCGGGGAACACCGATGCCAAGACGGTACGACGAAGGCAAGCTCAATATGGAAATAATCCACGAGACCGCGGAGCGGTGCAAGAATTGGGGCCGCTGGGGTCCGGACGATGAAATCGGCACGCTGAACTTCATCACGCCAGGGGATGTCGTTGCCGCAGCCGGGCTGATTCGCAACGGCAAAGTGTTCTCGCTTGGGCTCAATTTCGACAACAAGGGCCCCCAGAGCGGGCTGTGGGGCAATCGCTTCAATCCGATCCATACCATGACAGCGACCGGAACCGACGCCGTCGCCGGCAACCAGGACGAAGGCAAGTTCCGTTACGCCGATGACATGATCTCCCTGCCCCTGCAATGCGGTACCCAGTGGGATGCCCTGGGGCATATTTTCTATGGCGAGAAGATGTGGAACGGCTACGACGCGCGCCTCGTGGACAGCAACGGCGCCCACAAGAACGCCATCGACAAGATCAAGGATCGGACCGTCGGCCGCGGCGTGCTGCTGGACGTGGCGCGGCATGTTGGGGTGGAATCCCTGGACGAAGGCATGGCCATCACCAATGCGGACCTGAATGAAACCGCCGCCGCCCAGGGTGTGGAAATCAGGCGCGGAGATTTCGTCATCGTGCGCACGGGCATGATGGGCCAGCGCCAGGGGGCGGGCGACTGGGGAGGCTATGCCGGCGGCGATGCACCGGGTCTGGCGTTCGAGACCGCGGACTGGATTTACGAGAAAGAGATCGCCGCGATCTGCGTGGACACCTGGGGCTGCGAGGTGCGTCCCAACGAAACCACCGAGGCGCAGCAACCGTGGCACTGGGTGGTCATCCCGATGATCGGCATCACCATGGGTGAAATTTTCGTGGTGGACGAGTTGGCGGACGACTGCGCTGCGGACGGCGTCTACGAATTTTTCTTCTGCGCGCCGCCGCTGCCGATCACCGGCGGCTGCGGCTCGCCGCTCAATCCCATCGCCATCAAATAGTGACATCCGTCGGCAAAGCCGTCATGCCGGAACGCATGAAGATCACGACTGCGATCACCCGCCTGCTGGACATCGACCACCCGGTCCTGCTCGCCCCGATGGGCGGCATTGCCGGCGGCGCTTTGGCCGGCGCGGTCGCCGCCGCTGGTGGGTTGGGCCTGATCGGCGCCGGCTATGCCGACCCTGCGCTCGACTACGGTTCCGACGACTGGATCGGGAGCGAGTTCGACAAGGCAGGCAGCCATGCAGTCGGAATCGGCTTTATTACCTGGGCGCTGGACCGGCGGCCCGGCGTGCTCGACGTCGCGCTGGAACGGCAGCCGCGAGCCGTGATGCTGTCCTTCGGCGATATCGCGCCCTACGCCGCGAAGATCCGGGCCGCCGGCGCGACGCTAATCTGCCAGGTTCAGTCGCTGAAGGATGCCCGGGAAGCGGTGACGAAGGGCGCCCAGATCATTGTCGCCCAAGGCACGGAGGCCGGCGGTCACGGGGCCGACCGATCCACGTTGCCGCTGGTTCCGGCGGTCGCCGATGCGGTGGCGCCGGTCCCGGTCGCCGCGGCCGGCGGCATTGCCGACGGGCGCGGCTTGGCGGCCGCCCTGATGCTGGGTGCCGAGGCCGTGCTGATTGGCACCCGATTCTGGGCGACGCAGGAGGCGCTGGGCCATCCGAACCAGAAGGCGCTGATCGAGCGGACCGGCGGGGATGACACGCTGCGGACCAGGGCGTTCGACGCAGCCCGCGGCCTTACGTGGCCGGAACCCTATACCGGGCGCGCCATCCGCAACGCCTTTGCCGAAGCCTGGCATGGCCGCGAAAACGAACTGCGCGCCAAGGGCCGGCCGATGCGCGAACGCTATTTTGCAGCCAACCGCGACGGCAATACGGAGGTCGCGGTCACCTACGCCGGCGAAGGGCTGGATCTGATCGCCGATCGGCCGCGCGCCGGCGTACTGGTTGAGCGGATCGTTGATGAGGCGATCGACGCGCTCACCGCGGTGCCGGGCCGTTATTTCAGTCCCGGTTCAGCAGGAGGCTGATCGCGTCAGGGAGATTGGCGCAGTGCGGTCAGCGCAGCGTGGTCAATCGACCGCTTCGGGAACGCATTCGTAAGGCTCGACCTGCGAGTCGGTGCGGGCCATGACTCGCTGACCCGTCACCGGCCCGGTGAAATGGACCGGATCTACGGCCGTCCAGTCGATCAAGAGGTCGCCTTCCTCGTTCACCGACAATCGTTCCGTCAAAACCATTTCGGGGGAGTTGAGAATGCCGGCTCCGTTGGGAAGCAGGACCCCCGGTTCAAACCGCGCCGTCTCAACCACGAGAACCTCGCCCTCCCATCTGCCGATGGAATGCCCCAGCGTGCTGGGCTCAACCTTCTCGGGATGCCCGGCCGCATCCAGGTACACAATCCGTACCGAGTCCATGAACTCGGCCCGAATAACCACCTCGTCGCCATCGACGCGGATTTCCACGGGGTGTCCCGGCTGATCCCATAGCTTCAGCGGGCTGCTGGGGTTGCACCGCAGCGCCGGGCTGTCGACGGCCTCGTCGTAGTCGCCGTGAACCCGCTCGCCCTCGGGCGTGTACAGGTGACGGAACGGGTCCGTGCGCCCGCCGCCCGGGAATCTCTTTCGAATCCAGTTGCCGGCGACGGTCCCCGGGTCGTCGGCCGCGAATTCCAGATTGAACGACGACTGCCGATTGTCGAGTGTCCGGCCCACGAAAACCCGACCGTCTGCATGGGTGCTGGTTCCGAACTCGCATCCCAACGGATCGCGCCGCGCGGCCACGCCATCGACGACGATCGCTTCGCCCGGCTCAAAACTGGCCTCCGTCACACCCTTGCGCGACAACTGACCCCGACTTTGCATCTCGCAGGTCCACAACACCGTCGCACCGGTCTCGTCCAGCGCCTCGATTTGCAGCAGCGAATGGGGATTGCGCAAGTCGAAACGCACCACGGTGCCCGCGATGCGAACGGGTCTGTTCGGGTCGTAGTGGACCGCGAAACCGTGGTGGGCGCCGACGGGCGATGTGCTCAGAGCCAGCGCCAGCCCGACTATCCCACCAACCGGCGTTACAAGCGTACGGAGGATCCGCGGCCACAGTAGCAGCTTGGTGAGAATTGCGCGCTGAGGCCCAAATTGATTTATCACCGAAACTCCTCCCCGATCAGTTCCGGGAGCATGGATCAGTCCTCATAAAATACGTCCGGCTCGATGGGCAGGCTGACCTCCTTGCCGAGTCGCGCCGAACGATCCATCGCCATGGTCAGCAGCAGGTTCCTGTGGCCGTCCGCCGCGCTGGCATGCGGCGTTTCAACACCCATCATGATGCGGGCAAACCAGGACATTGTCTCTTCCCGCATCGGGCCCCAAAGCTGATTGTTCCAAATATCGCCCGGTGGATAACTGGTCAGGAAATCCACGTGACGTGCCATGGGCGGTTCGAATTCCCTCGTCGTATAGCCTGCCGGCAGCGGGTCTTCCGTTGCCAGCACCAGGTCCCGATGGGTGTCCTCGACGTCGATCACGCCCTTGGTCCCGACGATGCCGATTTCGATGCCGTAAACGGCGCCGGGCCAGACGACGGGCAGCGCCCAACTGATATTCATGGAGAAAATCGTCCCGTCGTCCATGGTAAACAGTCCGAAGGTCGAATCCTTGGTGCCCAAACGGGCGAGCACCCTGTCCGTCGAGCGGGCGTAGACGCTCACCGGCTCCTTGCCCTCCATCAACCACATGGACATGTCCAGGCTGTGCGTGCCGGAGACCACCATGGGCGTGAGGTTCCTGCGGTCGCTGGTTTTTTCGATGGTGGCGATGGGCACCATTCGATTCATCAGCGCACGGGTGATCACTGAATGCACCTCGCCGATCTGCCCCGCCGTCAATCGCTCCTTGATGGTGAGGAACCGGCGGCGAAAGCGCTGCGTATAAGCCACGCAGGCATCGACGCCGGTCGCGTTGATCGCCGCGAGGACTTGCGCCGATTCGCGGGCGTCGGTCGCCAGGGGTTTTTCGATGAACAGTTTGTGGCCCTGGTCCACTGCCGCCAGCGTAGGCTGCGTATGGTTATTCTCATCGGTGAGAATCATCACCGCGTTCACTTCCGGGCGCTGCAGCAACTCCTCGAACGACGTTGTGAAGTAGTCCGCCTGCGTCTCTTGGGCCAACGCCCGGCCGGCCGACTCACGGATGTCGCAGAGGCCAAGCCAGCCGATACCCGGATACTGCCGGGCGCAATTGGCCCGAATGCGCCCGATCGTGCCGCAACCCACAATGGCAAGGCCAATTGGCTCGTGAGAATTGCCCATACGAATTCAATCCCTTGATTTAACGCGCCTGAAAATACCGTCGTAAAAAGTGTAAATCACCACCAGCAGCAGGACGGTGCCCAGCTTCCGTTCCCAAAGCACGGTGAGAATGCCCGTATCCTCGAATACGAGCAAGGCACGGCGCAGGTTTTCGTCCGCCAACGGACCCAGGATCACCGCCAGCACCAGCGGCGCCAGTGGAAACCCGAAACGGTGGAGAACGAATCCGATGAGCCCGGAGGCGAGCATCACGTAGACGTCGAAGTAGTTCAGGTTGACCGCGAACGCGCCGAGGACGCAGACCGGCAGGATCACCGGCATCAACAGCGACTTGGGCAAACTGAAGAGCTTGACGCAGGGCTTGATCAGCGCAATGGCCATGGCGTACATGAAGAAATTCGCGATGATCAAGCCGATGTAAACGAAGTAGATCAGACCGGGGTTTTGCACCTGGATAAGCGGTCCGGGGACCACGTTCTTCAGTTGCAACGCGGCGAGAATGGCCGCCGCCGCGGCATTTCCGGGAATACCCAGGGCGATCGTCGGCAACAGCGAGCCGCCGACGTTGGCGTTGTTGGCGACCTCGGAGCAGACGATGGCCTCGTAGCTGCCCTTGCCCCACTTGCGGCGCTCCTCGGCCGAGGCCCGGCGCCGGCCGATGTCGTAGGCGAAGAACGACGCCACATTGGCGCCCGCTCCCGGGATCGCGCCGATGACCGTGCCGATGATGCCCGAGCGAAACGCAGGCCGCAGGAATTTGATCAACGCGTTCATGGACGGCAGTACGGGGCCGACCTCCGAGGGAATCTGCGGCGGACTCTTCTGCGGCAATACGCGCAGAATTTCCGCCACGCCGAACAAACCGATGAGCACCGGGATAAAGCCGACGCCGTCGTCGAGATAGAAGGAACCGAAGGTAAACCGGGAAACGCCGTGGATTGCGTCGAGACCGATGAACGACACCAGCAGGCCGATCCAGCCGGCAATCCATCCCTTGAGCGGCGCCTCCCTCGAAGACATGGAGCCGCAGATGGCGATGCCCCAGAGCGAAAGAAGGAACATCTCCCAGGACCGAAACTGAAGTGCGAGGAAGAGCACGGCGGGAATCAGCGCAATCAACAGCACGATGCCCACCCAGTTGCCGACGAAGGACGCGGAAATGGCCGTACCCAACGCCAGACCGCCCTCGCCGCGCTTTGCCAGCGTGTACCCTTCGATCATCGTGGGCACGGCGTCCGGCGTACCCGGAATATTCACCAGTACGGCGGAGATGGCGCCGCCGAAAACGCTGCCGGTATAGACGCCCAGCATGAACATGATCGCCGTGTACTGGCCCATTCCCACCGTAAGCCCGATGAGCAGGGTCATGGCCATGGTCGTGGACAGCCCCGGCATGGCGCCCCACATGATTCCCAGCGTGACACCGCCCAAACATGCCAGCCAAAGCCACGGGTCCAGCGCAATCAGCACGAGCTGATCCTGAATCTGGGCGAGCGCTTCGATCACGGCTTCAGTACGCCGCCGGCATCGGGATGCCGAATCCGTAGCGGAAGATCGCCGCCAGAACCTCGACTGCGATCAGCGCGGTGAGGAAACAGCGAGCCACCGAAGCTTGCCAGAACAGCCTGAGGATCCACCCGACCATGACCACGGAAATCACTTCATAGCTGCTGACCCGTACCGTGAAGATCTGTAGCGGCAGGCTGAACTCGAAATCGATCAGGCCCACCAGCACCACGTAGGCCGTCAACATGGCCGCGAGCATCACCGTCCGCCGCGTTTCCTCGGCGAACGTGAACGCTCGAAGGACGTTCCTCAACCGTTTCGCCAGTACCGCGAGCGGGCCGATCGCCGCCCCGGCCCGAATCGCCCGCGACCCCAATACCACCGCCATGACAAAGAGCGTCGACCCGGCGATCAATGGAACCAGCCCGGGCGCCGTATAAACCGATCCGCGCAATTCCAGCCGGATTGACAGAAGTACTGCCAGAGCCGAGAACAGGCCGATTACAACGGCGGCGGCCAGATCCTTGTTCGCGGCCGCCAGACGTTCGCTTTCCCCACTGCCCTCCGACCGCTGTGATTCGGCGGCCGGACGCGTGGAATTTTCAGCCGCCATCGTGGATCGGCAGGACGCGATAGTCGGGCGGCGGCCACCACTCATCGAATTCAGCCGGTTGCGGCAATCCAAGCTCGTCGGCCGTCCTCGCGCCCGGAATCATCAAGGCTTCGAATACGTTCGCGGACATCGTCTCGACCTCCGCTGCGCGCCGATCCGCCGCTGGACCGAGGAGGAGATCGACCGCGAAATGGCGTTCCGCAACCTGGGTTCGAAAAGCATCGGATTGCGCGGCCGCGGCGAATGCCGCTTCCACCTGCTGAATGATCTCTGGTGGCGTGTCGCGACGAATCGCGAGGTTGTACGCGCCGCTCGGGGGTAGCCGATCGCGAATTCCGGGAATGAAGTTGCTCAGCGAAGGCATGATTCGCCCGCTGGGCGTGGTGATGTCGTCGAGGCTCGTCTGCTGCAGGGGAACCAGTTGGCCGGCATCGACGAATTGGATGTGTTCGTGGACGCCCCCGCCGGCAATATCCACCTCGCCGTTCAGCCCGGCAAGCGTCGCCAATTGGCCGCTGTTGTAGGGCACGTACCGAAGTTCGATCCCCGCGGCGCGCGCCACGACCGCAGCAAACTCGTGCCACTGGCCGCCGGTCCCGGAGGTGGAAATCGTCAGGGACCCGGGATTGGCCTTCGCGGCCTCGACCACGTCCGCAAAGGTCTTGAAGGGCGAGTCGGGGCGCACCGACCAACTGGCGGAGCCCGATGCCGCGCGCATGTAGTACCAGTCCCGCCACGACACCGAATCGCCGCCGCCGTTGATGCGGGCGTATTTGTTGAAGTTGGATGCGCCGAGCATCGTATACCCGTCGTTGGGGCGATTCAGGACGAACCGGGTCGCCACGGCGCCCGCCGCACCGGGACGGTTGACGACGTTGATCCGCCAGCCGGTGGCGCCGGCCATCTCGGCAGCCAACGCCCGCAGGATCGTGTCGGTCCCGCCGCCGGGCGCGTACATCACCACCAGCGTCAATGGTCGTTCCGGCCAGTCGGCTGAAGCCGGGCCGGGCAGTCCGACGAGTAACGCAAGCAACAGCGCCAGCCACCCGCACGCTGCCCTGTGCCTGGCTCCTCCCACTGCGCCTCCCACTGCGCCTCCCATTACAGGAGGCGGTATGTCTTTCAGATTTGACCCGGTTTGATTCTGCAACACGGCACCCCTCGACGCAGCGGATATTATGGACTACGGCACCTTCGATTCTTGCAAGACCGCACCTTCGGCGCAACATTCGCCGAGATTCGCCGGGATTCGCGGGGAATAGATAAACGGCTCTCGGCGAGCGCAACGATACGCTGGAAGTCCACGTGGGTCGGCGCCATGCCTTGTGCTAGAATCCGTCGCCGGTTAAGTGGGGTGGGGCTACGGGCCTCACCTCTTGTTTGGAACACGTTCAGAGGATCAGGCATGGCAAGTTTCGGCACCGTGGGATTGGATTGGCAGCAACGGATCAATTGGGACCGGTTGCGAACGTATCGGCTCGAACGGGCCAGGGAACGCATGAAGGCGCATGGGCTCAGCGCACTGGTGCTCATGTATGACGAGAACGTGCGCTACATCACGAGCACGTTGACGCCGGGATGGAACCGGCTCAAACCCGGACTGCGTTACGCCATGCTGTGCGGAGACGATCCGCCGGTGCTGTTCGAGCAGGGCGATATCGGCATGCAGATCGCGCGGCATTCGCCGTGGATTCCGAAAGAGAATATCCGCTACTCCTACGCCTGGATCAAGGGCGCGGCGGGCCCCGCTTCCAACCAGCAGGTAACCAAGTTCACCAAGGCCGTGCTCCAGGAAATGAAGAAGAGCAACGTCGCCGGTGAGAAGGTGGGCATCGATTTTGTCGACATCAATATCATCGCTGCGTTCAAGGAGGCGGGCATCGACTGGACCGACGGCATGTCGCCGATGATGGAAGCCCGCGCCGTCAAGAACGAGGACGAGCAGGAATGTCTGCGGATCGTCGGCGCCATCGGCGACGGCGCCCACTGGGAAACCATGAAGTTCCTCAAGCCGGGCATCACGGAAAACCAGGTCACCGCGCACATCATGGAGTATCTCTACGCGATACCCGGGATGGAGGACGTGGAGGACGTCATTGTCTCCTCCGGACCCAATACCTGGCCCAATTGGAGAAACTTCTCCGACCGCATCATCAAGCCCGGCGACATCGTCTTCATGGATCTGGCTGCGCTGACCTGGAACGGCTACAAGTCCTGTTACTACCGCACGTACTGCGTCGGCAAGGAACCCAGCCAGGAGCAGAAGGATGTCTACGCCACGGCGCTGAAGTGGCTCTACGACTCGATCCACGCGGTCAAGGCCGGTACGACCACGAAGGAAATCGCCGAGTGCTGGCCATCGGCCAAGGAAGCCTGGGGTTACGAGGAAGAAGATCAGGCCGCCGCCAACTTGTGGGGACACGGTCTCGGACTCGCCCAGTACGACCCGCCGGTGATTTCCAGGATCTGGTCGCTGGACCACCCCATCGAGATCAAGCCCGGCATGGTTTTCGCCCTGGAGACGCAGCACGGCAAGCCGTTCCAGTGGGGCGTGCGCATCGAGGAGATGCTCATCGTCCACGAGGATCGGACCGAACTCATTTCCAACTTCCCGGTGGAGCAGATCACCGTAGTCGATCCGCTGCCGGGGTATTCGACCTTCTAGTCAACCGAAGCCATGAACGGGATCGTCGTTCCGCTGAGCGCGGCCGAAGCGGCGGATTCCGCCCGCTTCGGCCCCAAGGCCGCGAACCTGGCGGCCCTGGAACACGCCGGGCTGCCCACGCCCGGCGGGTACGGCGTCGATGCCGAAGCGTATCGGCTGCAGATGCGCTCGCTCGGGCTGGAATCCGCCGCCCGGCTTGTCTTCGGCGGGAGTGACATGGTCGCTCGCCGCAGCGCCCTGAAAATAAAACTTGACCTCTTGCAGAGCCCCATCGACGCCGCGGTTGTGGAACCGCTGGTGGAGGCATGGCGAACGGTGACTGCGGCATCCGAATCGGTCTCGGGATCAAATGGGCAATCGACCGCGGGATCGACCGCGGGATCGACACCGGGATCCCTCGGTGTGGTCCGCTCCTCCGCGCTGGTGGAAGATCGAGCGAGTTCGAGCTTCGCGGGGCAGTTCGAGAGCTTTCTGGGGCTTGAGAACGAAACCGACTACTTCACCGCCGTCCGTTCCTGCTGGGCCGCATTGTGGGCTACCCGCGCGCTACGCTACATGGCAACCCATGAACTTGACCCCGCCGACACCGCCATGGGACTCATCGTCCAGCCCCTGGTGGAGGCGACGGTCTCCGGCGGCGGTCTGAGCCGGACGGCCGAAGGCGACATGCTCGTGAGCGCCACCTGGGGCCTGGGATCGGCCATTGCCCAGGGCGAAGTAGTGCCCGATCGCTATCGGCTCAGCCGAAGCGGCGATGTGCTCGAGGTCACGGCCGGCCGCAAGTTCCACGCCGTCGGCTGCGCCCACGGCACACGCTCGGTGGCGCGCGGCGAAGCGCAGGAGCCCTGCCTCACCACCGCACAGGTTCGGGAACTGGGCGGTTATCTTCGCGCCGCCGAAGACGTGGTCCAGGGACCCGCGGAAATCGAATGGTGCCTGCACAGCGACGAAATCAAACTGCTTCAGGCGCGGCCGCTGCATGTCGAATCCGCCGTTTCCGCCGACGAGGTATGGGAACAGCACCCGCGTCTGCGGGGACACCCCGGGGGCGTGGGCTGGGGCACGGGTCGCGCCTGCGTCGTCAACTGCGAATGCGAACTCTCCCGGGTCGCTCCGGGCGATATCCTGGTCACGCAAGTGGCCGGCCCGGCATTGTCCGAGGTTCTGCCGCGTGTGGCCGGCATCGTCGCGGAACTGGGTGGCAGCACGTCGCACCTGGCGTCGCTGGCCCGGGAGCGCGGCGTGCCGATGGTGCTGGGCGTGCTCGATGCCACCGGCGAGATTCCGGAAGGCTCCACCGTGGCCGTGGACGGGGTTGCGGGAATCGTTCGCTGGATGGGCCAAGTACGCAATCGGGCAGAAATGAAGACTGACCGCGAATGTTCCTGAAATTGGGCAAAAAACCCCTTTTGCGCAAACGACCTTGTAAAAAATCTCAAAATATAATAAAAAACCCTTGTAAAAACTCATTACTGTAGAACTTTATCGGGTCATTTTAAGCGTCATCGATAGAAATTCCATGCCTGACATGCTCAAACGTCGTGAAATCGCCCATCTGACTACATGGATTGGGCAACGAAGGCACAAGCCGCTCGTGATCCGTGGCGCCAGGCAGGTTGGCAAGTCAACGCTGGTGCGCGAATTCGCCCGGTCGGCCGGAATGCCCCTCGTCACTGCGAACCTGGAGCGTAATCCCGAACTCTGCGAGGCATTCAAGGTCAGGGACCCGCGCCGCATACTTTCCACGCTGGCCCTGCTCACCGGCCAAACCGTCGAACCCGGAAAGCACCTGCTGTTTCTGGACGAAATACAGACCTCGCCCGACGCACTGGCATCGTTGCGCTACTTCCATGAGGAATTGTCGGAATTGCATGTGGTGGCGGCGGGTTCCCTGATAGAGCTTGCGCTCGCCGACAGGCGATTCTCCATGCCCGTCGGTCGCGTCGAATACATGCATCTGGGACCGATGGCATTTGAGGACTTCGTCGATGCGGTCGGGCAACCGAAGCTGGCCGCACATTTGCGCGAGGTCTCCCTATCCGATCTGGAAACCGCCTTTCCCGGTCCGGTTCACGAAAAGTACCTCGATCTGCTTGCGCAATTCTGGGTCGTCGGCGGCCTTCCTGAAGCGGTATCGAGCTACGCCGAAACGGGCACGAATGGAGTCACCGATTTTGCCCAGGTGAACCGCGTACAGCAAAGCATCGTCGCGACCTATCGGGACGACTTCAGCAAATACAGTCACCTTCGCGTCCGGGACCGTATGCAAATGGTATTCGACGCCTTGCCCGGCATGGTTGGGCGAAAATTCAAGTATGTTCAGGTAAGCCGGGATCATCGCGCTGCCGAGCTGGCAGACGCGCTTGCCCGACTATGCATGGCACGCGTAGCGTACAAGGTGTTCCACACTGCCGCGAACGGCGTGCCGCTGGCCGCCGAGATGAAGGAGCGTTTTTTCAAATGTCTCTACATGGATGTCGGGTTGATGTGCGCGGCCCTGCGTCTGAACATCCTTGACCTAGGCGCAACGGATATGACTCTCGTGAACGGCGGCGCCCTTGCCGAGCAGTTCGTCGGCCAGCAATTGCTGTACAGCGGCATGTCGTATGAAGTGCCTCAACTCTACTACTGGGCACGGGAAGCCAGAAGTGCCTCGGCAGAGGTGGACTATGTCATGCCCTCGGGCAGTATCGTCGTACCGGTCGAAATAAAGGCCGGGTCTTCAGGTTCCCTCCGGTCCATACACCTCTTCCTCAGGGAAAAGCACCGAGAATTTGCGCTGCGGTTCAACGCCGACGTACCGAGCCTGCTTCGCGACACAAAGAAAGTCTCCGACGGTGCGCCGGTCACCTATCGCCTGCTGTCGCTTCCGCTCTATCTCGCCGGTGAGGCGAGACGCCTTGTGAATGAATGCGTCACCTGACCCTTCCATGCGTCACCTGACCCTTCCATGCGTCACCTGACCCTTCCATGCGTCGCCCAACCTTGCCAACGTCGCAAGACATGTCCACCATCCGCTTTTCCGAGGAGTCTGTATGGTGGAATCCATGGCTAAAGTCGTTCTCACCGACTACGTATGGGAGTCCCTGGATGTCGAGCACGAAATCCTCGACGGGCTGGCCGATCTTGTACCGCTGCAAGTGACCGATCCGGAGGCGTTCTTTCCGCAGGCCGGGGATTGCGATGCCCTGCTCAACACGTATGGCGGCCCCATCACCGCCGAGGTGATGGCACGAATGCCCCGCTGCAAGATCATCGCCCGCTACGGAATCGGCGTGGACACCATCGACCTGGATGCGGCCACCGAGGCCGGCATCATCGTCACCAACAACCCGACGTACTGCATCGAGGAAGTGGCCGAGCACACCGTGGCCATGATGCTGAGCGCCGCGCGAAAGATCACCTTCTACGACCGCCTGGTTCGCACCGGCGGCTGGGCAGTGCCCCCGGGCAAGCCCATGTTCCGGCTGGCGGGCGCCACCGTCGGGCTGATCGGCTTCGGCAACATCGCCCGGCGGGTAGCTACGGCGGCCGCGGCGCTCGACATGCGCGTGCTCTACTCAGACCCCTTCGTGGAGCAGGGTCAGTTCGACGCACCGGGTGAAAAAACCGAACTCGCCGACGTCCTGGAGCGGGCGGACTATGTCTGCGTGCATGCCCCCCTGACACCGCAGACCCGAGGCATGCTCGGCGCCGAAGCGTTCGCGCAGATGAAGCCCACGGCCGTGCTCATCAACTGCTCGCGCGGTCCCATCGTCGACACCGCGGCATTGGTCAATGCACTTGACGCCGGGCAGATCGCCGGTTGCGCGCTGGACACCACCGACCCGGAGCCGCTGCCCGAAGACCACACCCTGCGCCAACGCGAAAACGTCATCATCAACCCCCATGCCGCCTGGTACAGCGAGCAGGCCATGGAAGGGCTGCAACGGGGCGCGCCGAACGAAGTCCGGCGCGTGCTCGAAGGCCGCTGGCCCATCAACGTGGTCAATCGGGCGGTGAAGGGCCGCCACCGCGCCGGGCTCTAAGGGGTATCGAGAACAGACGGAGAAACAAGATGGATCTTGGAAATTTCTCGGTAAGCCTGGCAGTCGAAGATATTTCGATTTCGCGAGAGTTTTACGAAAAGCTTGGATTTGAGTCGGTCGGCGGTGACGCAAGCCAGGGCTGGCTCATCATGAAATGCCCCACCTGCGCGATCGGCCTCTTTCAGGGTATGTTCGAAAAAAACACTCTAACGTTCAATCCCGGCTGGGATGCTGCGGGGCAAACCCTCGACTCGTTCACCGATATCAGAGAGATTCAAAAGACGCTCAAGGCGAAGGGCGTCAAGTTCGCCAGCGAGGCTGACGAAACCAATGCCGGCCCGGCGAGTTGCGTGCTCTTCGATCCCGACGGCAATCCGATTCTCATCGATCAGCATATTTGAAACGAGTTCGCCTGAGGCTCGGTGTTAATCCCGACACCGATAGGGAGCCGGAGCGAAGTTCGCAATCGCGCCGATATCCAGTCACGCGGCAGCCAATACCCCGACTCGGGAAAACACAGCTGGGCGAAATCGTTATTGCACTGGATGCGTAGTTTTCGACCTTGCGCGCTGTTGACGAGCTTGACTACATTCCATATATGGAATATATACACAGATGAGTTGGGCCGTCGAATACACGAACGAGTTCGGCGCGTGGTGGGCTGTGCTTACCGACGGCGAGCAGGAAGATGTGACTGCTGTGGTCGAATTGCTTATGGAACACGGACCGAGCCTGCCGTTCCCCTATTCCTTCGGTGGCCGGAAAACCGGAAATGATCGGTTCTACAAGCGATATTTGCCGCTCGTCGACAGACTCTATGACGAGCATCTGGAAGAACTGAGACACGAAGGGCGGATCGAATGAGCGGACATCATGCATTCGGCGACCTGACAAAGGATTTTGCGCAAGAGCGCCGTACGCGCGTTGACGCCAGAAAGATCGAATTTCAAGCGGCCATGCCCCTGCATGAGTTGCGGCAGGCCCGCGCCATGACTCAGAAGGCTATTGGCGAGGAGTTGAAAGTGAATCAGCCGGCGGTCGCGAAATTGGAGCGGCGAGCGGATATGTATGTATCGAACCTGCGTGCCTACATCGAAGCAATGGGAGGACGACTAACGATTGTCGCTGAATTTCCTCGGGGCAGTGTCGTCATCACCAACTTCTCCGACGCGGATAACTCCCTCAAACCGAGTGATTCCCGACGGTAGTCTTACCTTACGGGCCAGTCAGCCTGGTACAGCGAGCAGGCCATGGAAGGGCTGCAACGGTATGCGCCCAACGAAGGCCGCCGGCCCGTAAACGTGGTCAATCGGACCGTCAAAGGCCGCAATCGCGGGGGACTCTAGCCACGCCGCAGCCCTAGTGCCAGCTTGAGTCAACGTGGCTGGCGATTTCATTGCTGCATACGACGCGTAGTTTTCGACCTTTCGCGCTACGGGCGAGCTGTTCAACACCCCATTGCTGGATTAGGTGCGGGGTTGACGGCGCCCCCGAATAGTGTATTACTATAACTAATACACATACGTCCGAGACACTATTCGGAAGGAAAATGAGTTATGGCTGCATGGGTTCAATTGGGTCGGTCCTTTACCTGGTATCTCTTCGCGATCATTGTGTCGCCTTTGTTACTTTTGCCGGCTTACGCGCCCGACGCCTGGCTCCTGGTCGCACTCGTGCTCACCGGTACCTGGACCGGCGCCTGGGCTCGACAAATGCGGCAGTGGCCCTGCTTTATTCTTGTGCCGAGCCTTTCACAAAGGCTGTTCACGCTGATATTGATCGCCATGGTCGCGACAACATTGGCCGTCTTCGCCGTGTCGTGGAACGTGGGCGGCTCCTTACCGCCGGTAGGACCGGCGATGCTGCTGGGGCTATTGATGGCCTATTGTTGCGCCCGCCGGCTGGCTTGGCGATTGATACCGATACTCGTCATTCTTGTACCGATATTCCTGGCGATCTCGCTGGATTTCAAGCAATTTGCGGGCCATCCCTGGCTCGAGGCGCTGTCCCACATAAAGGTGCAGATTCCGACGCTTGTAATGGCGGTTGTCCTGGCAGTAGCCCTAAAGCCCCGGCTCGCGGCGCCTGCGGCGAAAGATTGGACAAATACCCCGATCTCGTTAACGTTATCCAGAACAACGTTTATGCCATCATTTTCCCAAGGCTATTGGCCGGCATATATAGCGAGCGGGTGGCGATGGCCAAGCTCTCCGTGCTGGTCGCAGCGGTAGCGCTGGCGATAGACCTCACGATTGGGTTGGCTTTCACCGGTAACAATTGGGTTGTGTTCGCCGCGATGGCGATCATGGACTGGCCATCCATGATGATCACCCACGGCATCGACTTGCGGGGCGCATGGCTCACGGGACTCGGCCGCACGAGGCAAGATTTTGCACGAGTCTTGGTCTCTCGCATCGTAGTGGCAGGCGCCCTTCCCATGCTCGTGTTTTTATTGGCAGCGGAAGCGGTCCTGGCGCGAGCCGATCACCTGCGCTAGAGCGGCCTTGATGTTCTCGTTGAACCCCACATCCGGTGTCCCCATCTACCGCCAAATCGTTGAGCAAACACGCTTATTGGTCGCCACCGATCAACTCACGCCGGGCACGCGCCTGCCGTCGGTGCGCGCTATTGCAAGCGAACTGAGTATCAACCCGATGACGGTATCCAAAGCCTATTCGCTACTTGAACGTGCGGGAATCGTCGAGCGGCGGCGGGGGGTCGGGATGGTGGTGGCGGACGCCGGTCTGGATGCGAGCGAGGCCATCGCATCGGAGGCTGAAGCCCTGATCGAGACCGCGAAGAAACTCGGCCTGTCCCGCACGGATCTGCTGGCTCAAATCAATGACTTTTGGGAGAAATCATGACACCACTTCCTTTCGCTCTCACTGAAATCGTCGCCGGATACGGCAAAAACAGGGTTCTCAAGGGGATAAATCTCGAACTCGAACCCGGTACGATCACGGGCCTTCTGGGCCGTAACGGCAGCGGCAAGACAACGATGATGCATGTTGCGCTCGGACTCATGAAACCGACTTCGGGTCAAGCGATGGTTTTTGAGGCGCCTGCCTGGAATTCGCCATCCGAGGTGCGCAAGCGCATAGGTTTCGTACCGCAGGACTTTCACGGCACTTTACTCGCGAACGTCGATAGCTGCCTGAACCTTATCGGTGGGCACTATGCCACCTGGGACCAGGAGTTGGTCAATTCGCTCAGGCGAGAATGGCGCCTTGGCAACGTCAGGATTTCGAAACTGTCGCCGGGTGACCAACAGAAGGTTTCGATTCTGCTGGCGATCGGCCACCGACCCGACTTGCTCGTCCTCGACGAACCGGCTGCGAGCCTCGACCCCGCGGCCAGGCGGGAATTCCTGAGAGCACTTGTTGAGCTGAACGCGGACCGTGGTCAGACCGTACTGCTGTCCAGCCACATAACCAGCGATGTCGAACGCGTCTGCTCCCACATCGCGGTACTGCACCACGGCCGAATCGTTTGTCACGCGGCCCTCGACGAGATCAAGGACCGGGTCCGCAGCGTCACATTGACGGATTCGATTCGCCCGCCGGCCGACAATGTATTGGCGCAGTCCGGCGACCGCTATTGGCTTTGGGATCCGGAAGCGTGCGGACTGCCCCCCCACGTGCGCCTCGACGACATCGTAATTGAGGATCTGTTCGTGGCCCTGACCGCGTGACGCCTAGCCGGTCCCTGGGACCGAGAATCGCGATCGCGCGGGATTCCAGCCCGCCCGTCGCAATGATTTTGTGACAATATGGCAACCGCCATTGCGCGATCGACATGGTGGATATCGTGCATCAATATAGCCGGGACGGCTGACGTCCCCGGAGATTGACATGTTGGATCGATTTTCTCTGGTCGTATGTATCCTTGGCACGGTTCTGCTATTCGGCTGCACGCGGGCGCCGACGGGGCAGCAAGCAACCGCGGGTGCGGAACTGCATCAGTTGTTTGCAGATGAATGGAGTCGCCGCTTGCAGCGCGATCCCCTGTTTGCGAGCGATAGAGGGGTCGCCGATTACAACGATCGCCTGCCGGATATGACGGCCGATGCCCACCAGCGCGCTCTGGATGAAGACCTGCGGTTCCTGGAACGACTGGAAGCGATCGACAGGGCAAATTTGTCCGGCGACGATCCGACAAACCATGACCTGTTTGAGTTCGTCGTGGGTCATCGGGCAACGCTGGCGAACTATCGCCTGTACCGAATGCCGATCCAGAGCGATTCGGGCTTTCACATTCGCATTCAGCGCATGTATGAATCGATGCCCTTCAACACCATCGAAGACTATGAGCAGTACCTGTCACGACTGCATGCCGTCGCTCCATACTTCGCCCAGAATATCGACAACATGCGTAATGGCCTTGACGACGGATTTACCCAGCCGAAAGTGATACTGGATGGGATCTTGCCGTCGATATCCGGCGCAATCGGCGAGAGTGCGCAGGACAGCATCTTCTTTACTCCCTTTCGCAGCATTCCCGAGTATTTCAGTGCCGAGGACGCAGACTGGCTGCGGTCGCGGGGCGAGGCTGCAATTGCCGAAACGGTCATCCCCGCCTACCGGGAATTCCTGCAATTCTTCACCGACGAATACATGAGCGGGGCCCGCGAGACGCTCGGTTTATCTTCCGTGGAGAATGGCACGGCATACTATGAAGACCTGACGCGGTATTTCACTTCGCTCGACGACGCGACGCCGGATGATATTCACGAGCTCGGGCTGCGGGAGGTCGCCAGAATCCGGACGGAAATGGCAGCGATCATCGAACAGGTGGAATTCGAGGGCACATTTGCCGAATTCATCGAATACCTGAGAACCGATCCGCAATTCTATGTCGATGATCCCGAGCAGCTGCTCAAGGAAGCGTCCTTTATCGCGAAAAAAGTGGACGGCCAGATGCCGGCATTCTTCAGGACCATGCCGCGCATGCCTTACGGCGTGATGGCCGTGCCGGACGATCTCGCGCCGAACTACACCACGGGCCGTTACTGGAGCGCGCCGGTCGGTGGCCGCCGCGGCGGTTACTACATGGTCAACACCTACGCGCTCGACAAGCGGCCGCTCTATACCCTGGCGGCACTGACCGTTCATGAAGGTGTGCCGGGGCACCACCACCAGATCTCATTGCGGCAGGAGCTGGCCCAACTGCCCGATTTTCGACAAGCGTTCTACCCCCATGCTTTCGGGGAGGGTTGGGGACTCTACTGCGAGAAACTCGCCATCGAAATGGACATCTACGAAACGCCGTACGATCACTTCGGACGCCTGAGCTACGAGATGTGGCGCGCGGTGCGCCTGGTCGTGGATACCGGTATGCACTACAAGGGCTGGACACGGGACGAGGCGCAGCGGTACCTGGCGGATAACACGGCATTGTCGTTGCAGAATGTTCGGACGGAAATAGACCGCTACATTTCATGGCCCGCTCAGGCGCTCGCGTACAAGATGGGGGAACTGAAATTCCTGGAACTCAGGGCCCGGGCCACGGAGGAGTTGGGCGAGCAGTTCGACATCAGGGATTTCCACGACACCATCATGATGACCGGTGGCGTGCCGCTGGACATGCTCGATCGGGAAATTGACCGGTTCATCGATTCGGTAAAGTCCGGTAATTAATTGGCGACAACATCGATCGGGATCTGGACGGGAAGGCTGACTCCAATGAGCACAAGTACCCATACCTTTCAAGCGGATAGACGCAACGAACACATAAAGATCAACATCAACGGCGAGCTATACGCGCGAGACAAAGCGGTTATCTCCGTCTTCGACAGCGGATTCATTCTCGGCGACGGGATCTGGGAAGGTCTGCGGCTGCACCAGGGTGTCATTCCCTTCCTCGACCGTCACATGGCGCGCCTTTGGGAGGGCGCCAAGGCCCTGGATCTTGACCCGGGGCTACCGCGGGCCGATCTCAAACAGCGGCTCTACGACACCGTGGATGCCAACGAAATGGAATCCAGCGTCCACATTCGCCTCATGGTCAGTCGGGGTATCAAGTCAACCCCCTACCAGGACCCGGCCATGACCATCGGCGGGTCGACCATCGTCATTATTCCGGAGTACAAGCTGCCGGACCCGGGGCTCAATGATCGCGGCGTGCGGCTCTATACCGTGTACGTGCGCCGGGGTTACGCCGACGTGCAGGACCCGCGGATCAACAGCCACTCCAAGCTGAATTGTATCTTTGGCTGCATCCAGGCCAACAAAGCCGGATACGACGAGGCCCTTATGCTGGACCCTCACGGCCACGTGGCTACGTGCAATTCCACGCACTTCTTTATCGTGAGGGAAGGAGAGGTCTGGACCTCCAGCGGCGACTACTGCCTGGACGGCATCACCCGGCGCAACGTGATCAATCTCTGTCGAGCGAATGATCTCCCGGTGCATGAAAAGAACTTCTCCGTGATGCAGGCCTATGCGGCAGAGGAAGCCTTTGTCACCGGCACCTTCGCCGGCCTGACCCCGGTATCGGAGATCGATGGCCGCACGATCGGCGATGGCATACCGGGGGCGATGACCCAACGATTGCAGGCACTTTACCGGCAATCGATCGACACCGAGTGCGGCCGCGGCCGGCCATGACGACACGCATCGCCATGTGGTCCGGCCCGCGCAACATCTCTACGGCAATGATGCGTAGTTGGGGAAACAGGACTGATTGTACGGTGGTCGACGAACCCTTCTACGCCTGCTACCTGCTTGAGACAGGCCTTCAGCACCCATGCCGGAAGGCCGTAGTCGCTTCGCAAAGCACTGACCGCGCCGAGGTGATCCGCCAACTGACGGAGCAGCCCGTGGCCACGCCGCTGTTCTATCAGAAACACATGACCAAGCACATGCCACGGGACATGGACATGCAGTGGTGCGCCGGCTTGCGGCATTGTTTCCTGATTCGCGATCCCGCCGAAGTCATTGCCTCCTATCTGAAAAAAATGCCCTCGGTGGACGAGCACGATATCGGTATCGCCAGGCAGGCCGAGTTGTTCCGGGAGATTTCCGCGGTGACCGGCGAAACACCTTGCGTGATCGACTCCGCCGATGTCCTGCGCAACCCCGATGCCGAGTTGGCCAAGTTGTGCGAGTTGCTGGACATCGAATACCTGTCGCAGTCGATGCTCTCCTGGCCGCCTGGCCGCCGCGCGTCCGACGGTGTGTGGGCCGCTCATTGGTACCGCAACGTTGAAAATTCCACCGGCTTCAACAGGTTCCGGCGCTCGGCTTCGGAGCTGCCGGAAAAATATCAGGCGCTATACGCCGGCGCGCGGGAGCACTATGAGTGGTTGAGCGCTAATCGGCTCCACCCCTACGGTTCCAGCAGCGACTGCGCCAACTCGCGGTAGTCCTGAGCCTGCTGGATTCGCACCGCTTCATAGTCGTCGCCATCCAGGTATTCGGTATTCTCGCCGAGTTGCGCCATCATTTGCAGGTAGGCGGGTTCATCCTGCATGCGCGCGAACGCGTCGCGCAGCGTCGACAACCGGTCCTCGGGGGTACCAAACGGGGCCATGACGATTCGATGAATGAATCCCGTGGTGGGCGGTAAACCGATCTCCACGAACGTCGGCACGTTCGGGTCGATCCGCTCCGTCCCGGCGGTAGCCAGCAAGCGGACCCGACCGGCCTGCACATCGGCGGCCACCGTGGCCGGAAAGGCCATGGAGACATCGACATCGTCTGCCATGAGCGCTGCCTTGGCCGGGCCGCCGCCGCGGTACGGCACGAGCCGAAAACGCAGATCCAGATTCTTCATGATCTGTAACTGGGGGACGAAAAGAGCTACCCACAGGCCGCTATGAGAGAAGGTGATTTCTCCCGGTCTCGCCCGGGCGTCGGCTTCCAGTTGTTGCCACGTCTCATAGGGGCTGTCCGAGCGCACGATGATTGCGATCTGTCCGTAGTTGACGCGCACCACGGGCACCAGGTCGCGGTTGGTGTCGTAGGCGTCGTTGCGAAACGTGTGCCGGTGAAGCTGGTCCCGGTAGTTGTCGGTCAACAGCAGCGTATAGCCGTCCGGCGGCGCCTGCACCGCTTCCAGCGTGCCCTTCTGACCGGCCTGCCCGGGAACGAGCTTGATGAGCACCGGCTGACCGAGATAGTCGTTCAGGAATCGCGTGAAGACCCGCGCGTTGAGGTCGCTGGAGCCGCCGGCCGCGAAGGGTGTAACCAGCGTGATGGGCTTTTCGGGGTACTGGGCGTAGGCGGGTAGTACGGACAGCGCGCATAACCCGGCGAGGAGCGGGAATAGCCCGGCGCGGGACACGATGCTCCGGAAAAACATTTCGCCAACCTCTGTCACGAGGCGGGCGAAGTACGCAGGTTGCTTGGCTACAAATGCTCCCATACCCTTATACCGACTCCCTCGCCAACGCTCTCTCCCGGAAACGCTTCATCCGTATCCCAAGCAAGGTGCCGACCACCGGCGTCGCGAGCACCATCGCCGTCATGCCGAGACGCTCCGTGAACGCGAACCGAACCCAATCGGTCCCGGCCATCGCCAGGGTCTGTCCGAAACTGTACTCCAGTTCGCGCCCGAGAATGAAACCCATGACCATGGGCGCCACATCGAACTTCGCCTCCCGCGCGGCGATGCCCACTAGCCCGAACCCGATCAGCGTAACGATATCGAAGGGGTTGCCGCGGGCCAGATAGGTGCCTGCGAATGCCAGCATGATCGTGATGGGGATCAGCAGCGAGCGCTTGATGGTGACCACGCGGGCGAACAAGGGAATCGTCAGATAGCCGATGATCACGAACAGGATATTGGCGAAGACCATGGCGATCAGTATCGCGAATACGGTCTCGCCGTTGGTTTCAAGGAGCGTTGGACCCGGCCGCAACCCCTGCATCATGAAGGCGCCAAGAAGCAGCGCCGTCACCGCATCCCCTGGAATTCCGAGCGTCAATAACGGCACCATGGTCGGGCCGTTGACGGCATTGTTCGCGGCTTCGGCCGCCGCCACACCGTCAAGCTCGCCCTTGCCGTAGCGCTCCGGGTGCCTGGAGGAATTTTTCGCCGCGATGTAGCCCATCATCGCGGCGATGGGCTGCCCCAGCCCCGGAATCAGGCCGATCCCGGTGCCGATCGCGGTGGAACGAAAGATCGTGCGCAGGCTCCGCTTGAATTCAGCCAGGCGCAGTCGATCGCCGACGAATCGCACGGCGCGGGAGCCGGCGAGGTCGCCTTCCTTGACCGCCGCAAAGATCTCGGGAAGCGCGAACAGCCCGATCAACATCGGTATCAGGTGAAAGCCGTCGTAGAGTTCGTTGGTTCCAAGCGTGTAGCGGGGCATCCCGGAGAAGGGATCGGCGCCGATGAAGCCGAACCATACCCCGAGGCAGAGCATAAGCAGTCCCTTTAGCACCGGACCCGTGGAGGTCACGGCGATGATGACCAGACTGAGAAACATGACCGCGGCGATCTCCGGCGGGCCGAATCCGAGCACGACGGCCGCGACCGGGATGATCATCACCAGGGTGAAGATATCGCTGAAGAAATCCGAGATCGCCGAGGCGTACAGGCCCATCTCCAGCGCCTTGCGCGGCTGCCCTTTCCTGGTCAGCGCGTGGCCGTCGAATACCGTTGCGATGGAGGCGCCCGTCCCCGGCATGGCGATCAGGATGGCGGGTACGCTGCCACCGTAGATACCGCCCTTGTAGACGCCGATCAGAAACGGAATCCCGATCAACGGGTCGCCCACCAGGAAGGAGATGGGCACCAGTACCGACATGCCCATCGACGTCGTAAAGCCGGGCAGAGAGCCCATCAGCATGCCCAGCAAGAGCCCGCCGCTGATCCATACAAAGGTGTCGACCCTGAGTGCGGCGTCCAGCCCGGCGAGAAGCGTTTCAATCATCTAGGAGTTCTCGCAGCGGGGCCGCTGCGCTGACGCGCAAGGAACTTCTGTTCCATGCAAGCCTGCGCCGTAGAAATCATGACAGCGAACGTTCGGGGAAAACCGCAGGTTTTGCCGCTCATTTGGCACGGTCTCGGCGCAATCGCGGCGCTAGAACGCCGGCAAAAGCCGCAGCAAGGGCGCCAACCCGCGCTGCACAAAATCGATCTCCGGCAGCGCGGTTCGCATCACGTGGGTGACCGCGATGTAGAAGCCCAGCGGAATCAGGATGCTGATGCCCACGATCTGCACGGGATTTCGGTTACCGACCAGGATCGATGTGCTCGCCATCAGGGTGAACATGGTGATGATGAATCCCAGCGTGCTCAGCAGCAGCGCACAAGTCACGGTGATGACCAGGAAGGCCAACTGCCGGGCGATCGCGACCCGGGAGACGTCCGTGCCGGCGCTTGCGGAGGGATGAGGCTCACCCTCGCGGACCCGAACCACCAGGAAAGTCGCCGCCACCGCAACCGTGCTCAGCAGAATGAGATACGGGAAAACCCGCGGACTCATCGCCAGCAGATCGCCGCTCAGGGGTATCGGCGGATCGACGATTAGCTGTCCGCTGAAAACGAGCGCAAGCGCCGAGAGCGCCAGCACCACGGCGGTGAAACGCGCGTCCGCGTGACGCGCGAGTGCCGGGGCCGCGCCCAGGAGCCGGCGGATCACGCGGCGGCTGCGGCCAGTGCGGCTGCGCCCAGGGGCAGTTCCACCGCCTGTTGGCGCTCGACCGAGAGATCGGCGGCGATGTAGACGTCCATCACGCGGCGCGCGGCTTCCGCCGAGCACATTTCGGCCCGGTCGAAGGCCACCGCTTCGATCCAGTGGACCGTCTCATTGTGCATGGGTCCGGCGAAGACATGGTCGACGCGCTCGCCGGGCATGGGCGACATCGGCAACTGGATGCCGTTCTTCATGGTGTTGACGATCACGTCCCGGTGGGTATCGTCGATGACCAGCATCCCGTCGGTGCCGGTGATCTCGATCCAGGTGCCCGAGTAGTTGGGATACCCCGGCGGCATGGTCCAGCCGGCGCCGATGTTGAGGATGACGCCGTTGTCCATGGTCACCATGATCCACTGGGCATCCTCGGATCCGGTAATGTCCTTCATGGCCCCGTAGGCGGACTGGGAGTAGACGCGCACCGGGCGCGCGGGCTCCATGAGCCAGAGCAGAAAATCGATATCGTGGGTGGCTTCCATGGCGGCAGGCGAAAGCTTGATGCGGCCGCTGATCTTGTTGCCGAGGCCGCGGGTGATGTGCCGGCTCACCAGCGCACAGACCGGATCGCCGATGGTCCCCTCGCCCAGGTGTTTCTTGGCGTAGGCGAACTTGTGGTTGAAGCGCTGCGAGTAGCCGATGGCGAATTTGAGGCCGCGGGCCTTCTGGATGCGGATGAGTTCGTCGGCCTCGTCCAGCGTCAGCGCCAGCGGCTTTTCGAGAAAGACGTGCTTGCCGGCGAGCAACGCCTCCCGCGCCATGGGATAGTGGGTGGTCTCCGGGGTCGCCGAAATGATGATGGTGTCGATGGAGTCGTTGGCGATCACGTCCCTGTAATCGGTGGACGCCGAAGCGGGCTTGGTCAGCGCCACCACCTCGCGCAACCGTTCTTCGTCGATCTCGGCAATGTGAAGTTCGTCCACCAGCGCGCTGGCCGCGCAGGTCTCTGCGCGGATGCCTCCGCACCAGCCGGTGCCGATGATCCCGACGTTGATTTGTTTCATGAAGTGTCTCCCGGTTGCGGCGGTCGTCAATTGTGCTGGGCGCGGTCATGCGGACACGCCGGGTCATTGTACGAGATCGGGCAGGCCAGTAAAGGCAATGCGCGTGCACCGCTGTCGCGACATCATCTCGAATATCTTCAATAGCTTTCGTCTCCGTCAACCACCGGGATCAAACACAGAATTACAGGCAGATTGTCGACCGCAACACAAAGGTCAAACTCGCGATATTGCCCAGTATCTAACGGCGAAAGTCTGCTGTCCGGTTGTTACGGTAGTTGCCGGTTCGTCGCTTCATGCAACGCGAACCACAAGGAGCGGTCAATTCGGACCGCGTAGGGAAATAGCTGAACAAAAGGAGATGTTCATGAGAATGCTAACTGTAATGGAAATGGATGCTGTCGCGGGTGGGGAGAAATCGTTTCTCCAAAACTTTGGCCAGTGCACGGTTGACACACTGATTGGTGGTGCTGCCGGCGCGGCGCTTGGGGCAGCCACGGGGGGCGTCGCCACGGCTCCCTTGTTCATCCTCGGCTTGTTCGCCGGCAATTTCGGTTCTGACGCCTGCAACGCCCTGCCGAAGCCATATTGACTGGCGCCTTCTTTCCTGGTGTTCATTGGCACGCACCTGGTGCGGCGGCGGACCGCGGTGACGGCAACATAGCTCCCGATCCACGATTCCGCCCATATGGATTCCAGGCCGAACCCCCAACCACCAATTTGATGAGGAGTATTTCGATGAGGATTTTGAATGAAACGGAAATGAGCGTTGCCGCGGGCGGCGTGTTGCCACTTCCCTGGCCTGAGGCAGAGCCCGATATCAGACCGGATTACGAGGACGGTTACCGGCTGAAGCTTTTCTGGATACAGCCGGAAATTTGCGGCGATCCGTGGCATGAAGGCCCCTGCAATTAAAGCCATGGAGGAGCGAAACCGCTAAACGCACAGGACGGCGAAGGCGCAGGTCATTCTGCGCCCCGCCGTCCGACTTCATACGAGCGCCATTACACCGTGTCCACCCAGACCGTTGCCAGTGGCAATCTACCGCTGTTCCGCAACGAAGCCCTGGAGCGCTTTCGCGGCACGGCGTGGCAACCGCCTCTGCTGTCCAGACCGGTTTCCGCATGGTCGCTGGCGGCGCTCGCGCTGATCGCCGCCGCTACCTTCATCGCATTCGCCGCCACGTTCGAGTTTGCCCGCAAGGAGCAGGTACGAGGTTTCTTGACCCCAGCCGGTGGTTGGTCTCGGGTAACGGCCAAATCCTTCGGCGTCGTTCGCCGCCGACTGGCGAACCCGGGAGACGACGTACGCACCGGCGATGTGCTTCTGGAAATTTCTTCCGGCGACGGCGTGCAGCAGGCACTCACGGTCCAGGACCGGATGCTTGAAGAAATCCAGGGACGTCGCACGGCGCAAAACGAGCGAATCCACCTGGTCGCGCGCGAATACGAGCAGGAAACCGCGTTGTTGGAGCGTGCGGATGAGGCGGACCGCCGCGAACTGGTGCGGCTGGAAGAAGAGATTGAATTGACCCAGGTTCGCGCGCAGATCGCGCGGCAGCGATACCTGGATGGCTTGGGTCTGGCCGACTCCGGCGCCTTGGCGCCAGCCGAGACGATACGCCTCGAAGATGAAATGCAGACGCGGCTCCTGGTGCTTTCCGAGCGGCGCCGCGCGGCGGACCGGCTGCGCGCGTCCCTCGCAGCCAACGCCGCGCGCCTCGCACAACTCGAGATCAACCGAGACCTCAATACGGCCGCCATCCGCGAGCAGGCTCATGCATTGGCCATGGAGGAGTCGCGCATTCGCGGCGAAGGCGCCCACCGCGTGCTGGCCCCCAGAGACGGCATGGTCGTTTCGGTGCGGGTCGATGCCGGCGATGGCGTTCAGCCGGGCCACGTGCTGCTGGACATAGTCCCGCCGGGCAGCGTCCTGCAGGGACGGCTGTTCGTACCGTCGGCAGCTATGGGCTTTGTAGAACCCGGCCAGGAAGTGCGCGTGTATCTGGACGCCTTTCCATACGAACGCCATGGCGCCCAGTCAGGGCGTGTAAGTTCGGTCTCCGCCACAGCTCTGACCCAGGGCGAAGCACCGATGGGCCAGATCCAGGGCGGTGCCCACTACCGAGTGGACGTGGAGTTTCCCGACGGTTTCGCGCTATCGCCGGTGCAGATGCAAGCGCTGCGTCCGGGGATGACAGTCACCGCGGACCTGGTACGCGACTACGGCACGCTGCTGGACTGGATCATGGAACCGCTCCAGGGCGCCGCCCGGCGCCTCTGATTCAGCATCGCCGCCGACTTCACGAACATGCGCTTGCCTGTCATTCTGCAAGCGGACCGCGCCGAGTGCGGTCTGGCGTGTCTGGCGATGGTTGCCGGCTACTACGGCCACCACGCGACGCTGCGGGAACTGCGAGCCCGGTTTCGAATGTCCATGCGTGGCGCAACGCTGCGAAAACTCCACGACTGCGCCGGGCAAATGGGCCTGAACTGCCGCGCCGTGCGCGCCGAACTGGAAGAACTGAAGCAGTTGCGGGCACCCGCCATCCTGCACTGGGAATTCGATCACTTCGTCGTTCTGAAGTCTGTCGACCGACGTGGGCTGAGCATCGTCGATCCTGCTCTGGGCGCGCGCCGGCTCAGTTTTGACGAAGTCAGCAGCCGCTTTACGGGCGTCGCCCTGGAACTGGCGCCCACGCCGGCGTTTACGAGGAAGGAAGCCGTGGACTCGGTCAAGCTTTCCTCATTCCTGAACGCCTTCAGGGGCTTGGCCGGACCGCTGGGCGCGGTTTTCGCCATGACGGTGCTGCTGCAGGTCTTTGCGCTGGCGATGCCATTGCAAATGCAGTTCACCGTGGATCAGGGCATTCGTCAGGGGGATATGAACATCATCGTAGCCCTGGCGGTGGGGTTCGGCGCCATCGCCCTGATCTCCGCCTTGACGGACTACTTTCGCTCGCTGCTCGTGCTCTATGCGGGAAATACCGCGGCGTTCCGCATGGTGGGAGGACTGGCGCACCATCTGCTGCGCCTGCCCGACGCCTGGTTCACCGCCCGCCATCCGGGAGACATTCTGTCCCGTTTCAATTCGATTGCCCCGGTCCGCGACTTTCTCATGAGCGGTGCCTTCACGATACTGGTGGACACCATCATGGCCATCGGCGCTTTCTCGGTCCTGCTGCTCTACTCGTGGCAAATGACCCTGGCGCTGTGCGGGTTCCTTGCGCTTTCCTCCGTGCTCAAGTTGGCCACTTACGCTCCGCTCAAGCACCTGACCCACGAGTCCATCGCCGCCGGCGCGCTGGAAGAATCGAGTTTCATCGAGAACCTTCAGCGCCACCGTTCGATCAAGCTCCTGGGCGCTGAAGCCGACCGGGAAGACGCCTGGGGACAACGCTACGTCACCTCGATCAACGCCGATGCGCGGCTGCGCCGGTTCGGCATCCACCTGCAACTGGCCGCGTCCACGATCACCGGTGCCGAGAACGCGATCATGCTGCTGCTGGGCGCAACCCAGGTCATCGCCGGGGCATTCACCCTGGGGATGCTGTTCGCCTTCAGTTCGTACGGCGGCATGTTCTCCGCTCGCGTGCATGCGCTGGTTCGAGCGCTGATCGACATGCGTATGCTCGCGCTGCACCGGGAACGCATCGCGGACATTGGCCTGGAACAACGCGAAGTGCCGGCCGGGCGGCACGGCATCCGCGCCGAACTGCACGGTGCAATCTCCGTTCGGTCGTTGAGCTACGCCTACAACGATGAGGAAGGAGCCGTGCTTCGGGACCTGGACTTGAACGTGGCGCCGGGAGAATTCCTGGCCGTGTCCGGCGAATCCGGCGCCGGCAAATCGACCCTGGTCAAGCTGCTTGCCAAGCTGCTGACGCCCGATGAGGGGGTATTGCAGGTCGATGGCCACGATCTGCGGCTGCTGGATACCGCGCACTACCGCCGTCAGTTGGGGGTGGTGATGCAGGACGACGACCTGCTATCCGGCTCGCTGTTGGAGAACATTGCCGTCGGCGAGGCGCGGCCGGATGTGGTACGGGCCGCGCAGGCGGCGCAACTG
This sequence comes from Candidatus Rariloculaceae bacterium, assembly GCA_965237785.1. Classification (GTDB taxonomy): domain Bacteria; phylum Pseudomonadota; class Gammaproteobacteria; order Steroidobacterales; family Rariloculaceae; genus UBA6522. The sequence goes on along the minus strand of OZ250159.1, from coordinate 301,425 downwards.
GCCTGCATCGATGAGGACATTCGGCGCATGCCCATGCAGTATCTGACGCTGGTGGGCCACATGGGCTCGACCCTGTCCGGGGGGCAACGCCAACGGGTGATGATCGCCCGCGCCGTCTATCGCCGCCCGCGAATCCTGCTGCTCGACGAAGGCACCGCGCATCTCAACGATGCCCTGCAGCGGCAGGTACTCGCCAACCTCGCCGGTCTTGGCATCACGATGATCGCCGTGACCCATGACCCGCGGGTACTGGAATGCGCGGACCGATGCGTGCGCATTTGAACTGCCTGGCGGACGAGGCGCCGCTCAATTGCGAGCGGAGTCACTCGTACCCTGCCTCTTCAATGCCGCCTGATACGCGATCCGCATGCCCAAGGGAGCGAAAATGATAACCAAAAGGATTCCCACTCCTGCCGAAAAGCGGGACAAGATCAGGTACAGCCCGAATGCAAGAAAAAACAAATAAAAGAATCCGGAAAGGAACATCGCTTTCCACGTCCGGGACTCACCCTGTATCCGTTGCAGCTGTCTGAACCGCAGCCTTTCTCCGGTTCTCTCGTACTTGCCGACAACTTCGCGTATCAGCACTCGCTCGAATGCCCTCCCGGAGATCGCCAGAACTGCACCTACAGACAGCAAAACCGCAAACATCCAGGAATAGACGGTTCCTTCAATGAGTCTTACTGCGACTATCGCCGCCAATGGAACAATTGCAGCGGTCAATACCCCAAAATAAATTCGCAGATATCTCTTCAGCTTCTTGACGTCCTCATCCGACGTGATCTTGTAACCCTTGTGCGGACACCACACCCCCGCCACAACCGGAAAGAAAAACGTCGTCTCCCCCTTCTCGTCGACCCCGAAATTCACTGACATCATTGAGTCAAACAGACTCATCGATCTTCTCCTCGTATTCCCGTAAGGCGGCACAAACGGGTGATCATAAGCACGCACCACGTCGACGGGGAATGATCGAAAACAGTGATTTCTGCCAGAAACGACAAATGGCCCCAAAGCATGACCCCCAGCGTGACCTATGGTTCCGTGACCGAGGACCTTACAAGAGAGATCGGGACCCCACGGGCGGGGGCAGCGGCGCGACGATTATCGAAAGGGTGAGCAAGTCCAGGCATTTCAAAACATTAGTGTCGGCAGCCAGGTCGCCAAGCGCGGAATCCACAGGATCAATACGGCCACTGCCAACATCAGGATCCAGAACGGCACCGAACCCCGGAAAATATCTCCTAGCGTGACATCCGGATCCGTGACCGAAGACTTGACCGTGAAGATCAGCAGGCCCATGGGCGGCGTCAGCAGTCCCGCTTCGATGACGATGATGCCGTAGATCGCAAAGGCGATGGGATCGAATCCGGCGGCCGCCGCCAGCGGCACGAATACCGGCACGGTCAGGAGGATGTCGGAGATGGAGTCGATCAGTGCGCCGAGCAGCAGCCAGATGACGGTCATCAGGACTATGAGCCCCACCGGGCTCAGGCCCGCGCCCGTCACAAGGTCCTGAATGAGATTGATGCCGCCGCTGACCGCCAGGAGCTTCGCGTACATGGAACCGGCGATCAGCAGGAACATGATGGGGGCGGTGAAACGGCCGGCGCTGAAAATGGCTTCCATGAACGCCCTGCCCCGCATGCCGTTGGAGAACCCGAGCACGAGGCTGCCGAGGGCACCGAATCCTGCCGCTTCAGTGGGCGTAAAGACACCCGACCAGATGCCGCCCAGCACCAATACGACCAATCCGACGATGCCGATGGCGCTGATGAATTCACGTCGTGGTCCACGCGGACCGTGGCTGGCGCCAATACGTCCTTCACCACCATCGGCCACAGCGTCCGCCGCGGGCGGCACGGCCGGAGCCACCGAGGGACTGATAACCGCCTTTGTCGTGCAATAGAGCACGAACGCGAGCCCCAGCAGCAGCCCTGGAATGACACCGGCCACGAATAACGCTCCCACCGAGCCTTCGGTCAGGATGGCCCAGACGATGAGCAGTACACTCGGGGGGATCAACATGCCGAGCGAACCGCTGCCGGCGATCACCCCGAGGGCATAGGACCTGGCGTAGCCGCTGCGGCGCATTTCGGGATACGCAATGCGGCTGAAGGTGGCGGCCGAGGCGATGGCCACGCCCGAAACTGCGGCGAAGGCGGCGTTCCCGAGCACGGTGGCCGCGGCGAGGCGACCGGGCAAGCGCCCCATGGCGCGGTCGCAGAGCCGGTAAAGATCCCCCGCCGCGCCGGATCGGCTGATCACCTCTCCCATGAGCATGAAGAGCGGTATCACGGCCAGCGCGTGGCTGCGGATGGCGTCGTAGGCGGTGGAACCGAGGATCGACAGTGCGATCTGGACATCGCCGTAGGCCAGGTAGACGCCGATGACGCTGGCGACGCCCAGGGCGATGCCGATCTGAACGCTGGCCAGTATCAAGACCAGCAGGATCATCAACGAATAGAAGATGACTTCGGGCCCCATCACGTCGGCGGGCTCGTGGTTTCGGGGCCGGACTCGCGCTCAACCCGGTTCGTCCAATCCAGGTACAGGAGTTGCAGGTACACGTAGGCAGCGAAGATCGACGTTGCAACCACCAGGAAACGCACCGGATAAGTCGGCACCCTGAGCGCGCCCTCCCCTTCGTACTCGCCGACGCCGAGCGCCTCCACCGCCGGCCCCCAGGCGCTGAACGCCGTGCCCAGAAAGAACAGCAGGCCGAGCAGGTAGGCGAGTGTGCGCAGTGCGCGCTGCCCGCTCGGTCCCAGCGCATCGTAGACGAGCGTGCTGCGAATCATCCCGCCCCGGTAGATCGCCAGGGGCAGTTGCAGGAACGTGATCGAGACGACCGAATTGCTGATGATCTCCGTGGCGCCCAGCAACGGCTGGCTGAAGAGATAGCGGCCCATGACATCCACGAAGATGATCACGGCCAGCACCAGCACCCAGAACGCCGAGATGACGTGGGTTGCGCGTGCGAGTCGCCAGATCATCGACAACGAATCTTCGTCCTGCGGTGAGCTACGGCGAGCCCGGGAACTCGGATTCAATCCATAGGGGACTGCTCACCGACTGCTCACGCGCCTTCGCGCCCAACGAACCGCGGACGGCGCTTCTCAACGAAGGAACGAATGCTCTCCTGCCCGTCGGTAGACTGCGAGGTGAAAGCCATGACCTCCGATGCATACTCGTACGCGCCCGCTGTATCCAGGTCTGCCTGGGCATAGAAGGCTTGCTTGCCTTTTGCCTTCGAGTCACTGCTGCCGCGTGTCGCCCGCTCGAGCAATGCCCGCGTCTCGCGAGCGACGTCCGAGTCCGGCACCACCCGGTTGACCAGACCCCAATCGGCCGCCGTTCGTGCGTCGATCGCGTCACCCGTAAGAAGCATTTCGAGCGCCCGTTTGCGCCCCACCGCGCGCACAAGAGCAACTCCGGGCGTGTGGCAGAACCAGCCACCATGTCCCCCGGGCGTCTGGAATCGGGCGGACTCCGCTGCCACGGCCAGATCGCACGACGCGACAAGCTGGCAACCTGCCGCTGTCGCCAGCCCTTCAACCTGGGCGATGACGGGTTGAGGTATCCGCTGGATCAGTTGCATGAACTCCCCGCAGACCCCGAGAAGGCTTTTCATTTCATCCAGATTGCGGCCAAGCATGTCGTTGAAATCGTGCCCGGAAGAGAAGACCGGACCCTCGGCCGCGAGGATAATCCCGCGGGCGCCGCCCTCTGCGACCGCTTCAAACGCAGAAAACAATTCGCGCAGATGCTCTTCCGACAGCGAATTGCGCCGCTGCGAACGACGCATGGTTACCGTTGCAAAGCCGTCTGCACTTTCCAGGGACACGTGTTGATACGTCATGGTGGAATCCTACGGATATTGTTGCTGCGTCTTCAGAATACCGCAGCAGGCGATTGGCGAGGCTTCCGGGCGCGACTCAAACATCCACCCAACCACGGCGTTCGGCGGACTTGGCGATGGCTTCAAGCAACGCCACGTTGCCCACCCGCTCGTCATCGTCGAAACGGTAGTCTCCCCGACCGGCCACGGCATCCGCCCATTCCTCCAGGTTCGCCCGAACCGGATCCTTTGCATCGAAGGTCTGGCTGTGTTGAACGCCATCCTGCCCGCAGCTGATGAGGTGCGTGCGCCCGCCCTCCTGTGGATGGGCATCGTCCCGGGCTTCCACCCAAAGGCGCTCGCCGAAGATACTGAGGCGCCCGTAATAGGGCGTGGCCGAGATCGCGCCCACAAAACCGGTGGCGCCGCTGCTGAACCGCATCTGCAAGGTGACAATGTCGCCCGTCGGCAAGTCGAGCACGCGCCGGGCGGTTTGTGCAATCACCGACTCCACGGGGCCGAGCATCGAAATGAAGAGATCCGTCAAGTGCACGCCCATGCCGGTCATCCCCGCCGCGGGCGCCTCCTCCGGGGAACCGCGCCAGTTGTCGGCCTCAACGGATGCGAAGATGCTGTGGGAAAAATTCGCTTCAATGTGCATCAGCGTCCCCATCGCCCCCGAAGCAACGATCTCGGCGATGGCTTCCATGGTGGACTCGTAACGGCGCTCGTGCCCCACGCCGAGAACAAGACCCGCGTCGTTAACCGCGGCGAGCATCCGCTCGACGCTCGCGCGAGTAAGCGACAAGGGCTTTTCGCAAAAAATCTGCTTGCCGTGATCCACCGCGGCAAGCACCTGTTCCTCGTGCTGGGAGTGCGGCGTGCACAGAATCACCGCATCCACCTCGGGATCCTCCAGCACGTGCCGATAGCTCTCCGCCAGCGCAATGCCCCGTTCCTCGGAAAACGCCCGGTGGCGCTCGGGACTGCGCGAGGTCAGGCGAACGATGTCGATCTTGTCGCTGCCTGCCACTGATTTCACCATGTGCCGGCCCCACCAGCCGAGCCCTACCATTGCCGCTCTGATCACTCGATACCTCTCTTTCGTTCCGGCGGCGATGCTGCCGCACACGCTTGCTTACAAATCCGTGTTCTGCTCGTCCGGGTTTTGCTCGCCGTCACCGTCCGGTTCAAGCGATGCCTGCTCGATGGCATATCGAACCGGCCAAACATAGCCGCTTCGGGTCACCGTCTCGATGTAGGCGGCGATCACCGCCGAACCCGGCATGCCGCGCGAGTCGGCCTCCTTGGCCATGCGGTCGGGGAAGTCCCGCAACGACTGCGCCCACTGGACGCGCTCCCCGGCCGGCAGTTCGCGCACTTCGGCGCCCGACGCCCTCAGCATCTCAAGCCCCGCCGCCTGCCGAACGTCGAGGACGCGCGCCGCCTCGGCTTCGTAGTCGCGTCCCACCTGTCTCACGATCCGCTGCACCTCGGGCGGCAGTCGCTCCAGCGAACGGCTGTTCATGGTGACAACCACGGCGCCGCCCATGGCGCCAAAGCCGATCAGCGTGTAGTACGGCGCCGGCTCGTGGAATCGATACGCCGCGTACGCCGACGGAAACATCACCCAGCCGGTGTAAACCCCGGTTTGCAAGGACATATAGCCGTCCGGCAGCGTGGATTGCACCGGAATGACCCCTGCGAATTCAAGCCACGGCAGGTTCGGCCCCGCGCCGGCCACTTTTACGCCCCGCAGGTCGTCCACGGTCTCCCAGGGAATGCTCGACCCCAGGTGGTAGTTGTCCCAGCCATTGATCGCGATGACCGTCTGCCGGTAGTTCTCCTCCAGGTGCTCCGCCAGCCACGGGTACGCGTCGTACACTTCGCGCGCCACCCGAACGGCCAGTTGCGCGTCCTGCGGACCAAAGGGAACGAAATACTGGAAGTTGTGCAGGAACAGCTTCGCGGGCTCGAAGCACGTGCAGTACGCGCCGATATCCAGTATCCCGATCTGTACCGCCTCCAGCGTTTCCGCCACGGAGGCGATCGAGCCGCCGTAACCTTCGATGATCCGCAGTTCGTGCCCGGTTTCCTCGGCCACCCGCCGCCGCAGCTCGGGAACGAGATAGTCGCGCAAAACGGTGACGTATACGGTCGCGCCCGCCGGGTGTCCGGAGCCGACCCGCAGTGTATAGCGCTCGGCGGCTGCATCCGCCACCGGCAGAGAGGCAACTGCGACGGCGGCGAAGAATACCGCAGCGACGCGCGAGAACGACAGACCGATACTCAAGTGGCTGCCGTCCTGGTGGCCGCCTTTCGGCTGGCATTTTCTGCGGTGAGTGGATTCAACCGGCACGCATCGGCCCAACTGATGATGTTCAACGTGCGCACAAAACTGCCGGCGCCCACGTTCTCGGCGCACCACAACCCAAGTTCCACAATTTCGGATTCGGAGAAGTGCTCGCGAAGCTCGGCATAGAATTCGTCATCGTCGGCCTTGGCGAGATCATGCTTGAGGTGATCGGCGAAGCGCAGCGCCAGCTTCTCCCTCGCGGACAGCAGCGGCGAGTTCTCGAAGTCCCACACCGCCTGTACCCGCTCTTCGGTCAACCCCGCCTCGATGGCTGCCGTTGACCGCACCGTACCGCAGTAGCCGCAGTTGTGATCGAAGGCGATCTTGACCCGGCACAGTTCCTTCAGATCCCTGGGCAACTCGCCCTCGTTGCAGAGCGAAAGCCAGTAACGGTACCAGGCGAGTCCCATCGGGCTCTTGAACAGGACACGCAACACCCGAGGATCGGGGGATCCGGCGGTTTCGGCGTGCTCCAGGCGGGCAAGCGCATCGGGCGACAGTTCACCGTCCTGCAGATAGTCCAGACGAGGCATTCGGTACTCCCGATCAAATGGCGGGGTTCAACCAGGTTTGCGCCTGATCCGATGTCCCGCAGACTACAGCCCGACCAACTCCCGGGCATCTCCGGTCAGTTCCACGATGTGTAACCCGGTATGCGACCGATCCACGGCGTAGATGTATCCGCGATCGTCAATATTGACGTTATTGGTCTGGATGACGTTGTCGCAGAGTTCTTCGCCGTCCATCGTCACGCACATCTCGATCGTGTCGGCCGTGGTTTCCGGGACGTAGTAACCGACTTCCACCGGCAGAAAGGGGTTGCTGATGTCCACCGCGCGGATGCCGGCATTGAAATAGGAGAATACGGCCAGCGTCCGATCGAATCCGGGATGAAACTCGTCATGTACCGAATGCGGTCCGAAGCGCCCGCCGCGTCCGCAGAAGCCGCCGGGCTCATCGGACACCTGGTACGAGGACACCGGGTAGGGTTTGTCATCCTGGGTAATGTCGATCATGAACACCACGTCACGCGGTCCCCGGCATCGCATGGCGTCGCCACCGGCCTCGGAGGGCACGATCAGGAAGTCCCGGACTTCGTACCCGCCGGCCACCCCGGGATTCGGAATTTCAAAGCCCAGCACCGGTTTTGCCGTATGCACGCCCCAGAACGAGGGCATGTCGAGCCTTGAAATTTCGGGATACAGCAGGTTTTCGGGCGTGGGCGCAAAGGAATCCTCCGCGTCGGGATCGCCGTTGAGAAACCTGTCCTTGTCGAGGATCTGCAACGTGCCGGCGTTGCCGCTACCGTACCCCAGGTACATGCGATCCCCGGCGACAAACGGCTGATGCAGTCCGGAGATCGAAGTGTGCGGCATCGGGCCCTGAGCCGTGGGCTCCCAACCCAGGAGCCCGAAGTCGCGAATGTGCCGGGGCTCCTCCGGGCGACTCAGATCGAATACCTGCAGAACGCGGGTGACCCGCCAACCTTCCGGCGTACCGTTGAAGTAACCGATTCCGGTCTCGCACTCCCACTGGATCTTGTGAGTCTCGCGATTGCCGCGGCTTGACTCCGGGCGCGACGAGACACCGGTTTCGGCGATGGTGGACAGGATTTCCGGCGCGGCAGGATCGGTGACATCCAGCAATTCATAGCCGAGCAGCCCGTTGGTTCGCACGGCGTAGACACGCTCCGGGTCGCCCTCGGGCAGCGCGCTGCCATCGCAGATCTGAACATGCTGTGCGCCGCTGGCTTCGTCGCCCGTGGGCGGGACGTGCGCGAGCATCTCCGGGGAACTCGGGTCGGTGACATCCAGAATCGAGAGGCCGTTGACCTCCGACTGGCCCGTCATCGGGTTAACCGCCTCGCCCGCGTGTTGGCCGACGAACAGAATTCGCCGGTCCCCATAGGCGTGAACGATCGGTTGATAGGCCGAGCGGGCTTGCAGGTCATGGTAACCGACCAGGGCCATGTTCCACGCCTGCGGGTCGCTCGCCGGCGCGGCGGTTACCGCCGCGGGATTTGTTGCCACCGCGGGATTTGTTGCAGCCGACGAATCGTCTGCGCCGGTTTCCGGCGGAGCATTGCATCCGACCACGAACAGGGGCAGAAAAACAACCAAAGCGGCGCAGCGGCCGAACTGAGTAGATCTGGACATTGGAAATCCTCCCAGGCTGATGGTACTGAGTTTACAGGTACAATCGCGTGCAATCGAAATCGGTAACGAAAGGTGGTGATCCCATGTCGCGTCAAGTTGAATTCACGGCGTCGTTCTTTGTCGCCGCGGCGCTCGCTGCAAGCCTGGCCTCGCCGGCGGAACGCCCTGTGCTGAGAGCGGCCCGGTGCCCTACCCGCCCGGAAACTACCCAGTGACGCAATGAGCGTATTTGAAATCGGAGCCTTCCTGATCGGGCTGACGGCGCTGTTCGGCTACATCAACCACCGGTATCTTCGGGCCCCGCAGACGATCGGCCTGGTCCTGATCGCGCTCGCCGCTTCAATGGCGCTGCTCCTCATCGAGTCCCTGATCCCGGGAGCGAATGTGGATGCGCTGATCACGAGCGTGCTCGACCAGATCGATTTTCACGAAACGCTGATGCACGGGATGCTGAGCTTCCTGCTGTTTGCCGGGGCACTGCACGTGGATTTTTCCGCGCTGCGAAGCCGGTATCGCTCCGTCGGCCTGATGGCGACGCTGGGCACGCTGCTCTCGACACTGTTGATTGCCACCGGTACATGGATCGCAGCCGGGCTGGCGGGGTATTCGCTACCCTTCCTCTGGGCGCTGATTTTCGGGGCGCTGATCAGTCCCACGGACCCGGTAGCGGTACTTGGGCTGTTCAAGACAATCCGCGTGCCGAAATCGCTCAAGGTCACGCTGGCGGGTGAATCGCTGTTCAATGACGGCCTGGGGGTGGTGGTATTCACCGTCATCGTCGGTATCGCGGTACAGGGCACCGACCCCGGGTTGCTGCACATCGGCGAACTGTTTGTCGTCGAGGTCCTCGGCGGATGCGTACTCGGGTTGGTCGGGGGCTACATCGGCTATCGCGCCATGTACCGGGTGAATGAACCCATTCTTGAGGTCCTGATCACCCTCGCAGTGGTGATGGTGGGCTATGCCCTGGCCATTCGACTCGGCATCAGCGGTCCCATCGCCATGGTCGTGGCGGGGCTGTTCATCGGCAACGAGGGCATGACATATGCGGTAAGCGAGAATTCCCGCGACTACCTGCAGAAGTTCTGGTCGCTGCTCGACGAGATCGTCAACTCCGTGCTGTTTCTCTTGATCGGGCTGGAGCTCCTGATCATCGCGCGAACAGGGACCGGCTCGTGGATGGGGTTGATCGTGGTCCCCATCGCATTGGCCGGCCGCTGGTTGAGCGTCTACGTTTCGACAACGCTGCTGAGCCGTTGGGAGACGTTTGCCCGTGGCGCCGTCCCGGTGTTGACGTGGGGTGGTTTGCGAGGCGGCATCGCCGTCGCCCTGGCGCTGTCGCTGCCGGCGAATGAATACCGGCCGTTCATACTCAGCATCACCTACGTCGTGGTCCTGTTCTCCATCATCGTGCAGGGACTGACCGTCGGCCGGTTGATCCAGCGGGTCATGCCGTCCGGTTCAAGCTAGTGTGCGCGTTACCCGCCGCCGCCTACCGGGATCCGGAGTGGCTCGCGGCTCAACGACGTCGAACCACCCGCGGTCCACTCGGAGCCGACGCCATCGAATTACTTTAGGCAGCCTTGATACAAGAGAGATCGGTGATCCGCCGGTGTTCCAAAGGAGAAAGAAATGACGTCTGATCCGATACCTGACAACAACAGAACCGAACGCATCCTCGGCTGGATCGAGCGCGGCGGAAATCGGCTGCCCGATCCGGTGGTGATCTTCCTGTATTGCATATTGGCCGTCATCGCGATCAGCGTTATCGCCGCCGCTACCGGAACCTACGCCTTGCATCCAACGCAGTTCGACGCGGCCGGCAACGCCCTGGCGATCCGGGCCGAAAGCCTGCTGTCGGCGGACAACATCCGGCGCCTGCTGGTGGAAATGCCGGCCACCTTTACCAGTTTCCACCCTTTGGGCTATGTCCTGGTCGTCATGCTGGGGGCCGGCGTCGCCGAGCGCTCGGGCCTGCTCGGCACGGCCATGAGCGCGGCGGTCGGCAATGTGCCGAAGTTGCTGCTGACACCGGCGGTTGCGCTGGTTGGCATGCTCGGTAATCTGGCGGCGGATGCCGCCTATGTTGTGCTGATTCCGCTCGCGGGCGTCATCTTCGCCGCCGCCGGCCGGCATCCCGTCGCCGGCATCGCCGCCGCGTTCGCAGGGGTCTCCGGCGGCTTTTCCGCCAATCTGCTGCCAGGCCAACTCGATGCGCTGCTGTTCGGCATCACCGAAGCCGCGGCCGAGACCATCCTGCCGACCTGGGACGCCAATATCGCCGGCAACGCCTACTTCATCATCGCCATGACGTTGGTGTTTCTGCCGATCATCTGGTACATCACCGACCGCGTAATCGAACCGCGCATGGGTCCCTACGGCGGAGGCGGCCTGCAAAGCAGCAGTGCCGGCGACATCGAAGATACGGAAACCGGCGCTGGCGGCATTGAGGGTCCCGAAACCAGCGCTGGCGACATCGAGGATCCCGACACCAGCCCCGAAGATGCCGAGCGCCGTGGGCTGACGCGGGCCGGCTGGGCCATCCTCGGTGTCGTAGCGCTATGGGTGTTTCTGTGCATTGTCCCCGGCACTCCGCTGATCGACGAATCCGCTCCCATCGAGTCGCGTTTCAATCCCCTCTTCCAGTCCCTGGTGGCCGGATTCTGCGTGATCTTCCTGGCAGCGGGATGGGCGTACGGGGCAGCGGCGGGAACCGTCAAGAATCACCGAGACCTGATCGCAATGATGAAGGGCGCGATGGGGGACATGGCCTACTATCTGGTTCTGTCATTCGCCGCGGCGCATTTCGTGGCCATGTTCAACTGGTCGAACCTGGGCCTGATCTTCGCGATTCAGGGCGCCGCCGTGCTGGAAAGCTCCAATCTACCCGACACACTGCTGATGGCTTCTATCATTCTGTTCGGCGCCTTGCTCAATCTCTTCATCGGCTCGGCGAGCGCCAAGTGGGCGCTGCTGGCGCCGGTGCTGGTGCCCATGCTGATGCTGGTGGGAATCTCTCCCGAGATGAGCACCGCGGCCTACCGCGTCGGCGACAGCGCCACCAATATCATTACGCCGCTGATGCCGTACTTGCCGCTGGTACTGGTGTTCGCCCAGCGCTGGCAGAAGGACTTCGGCCTCGGCAGCCTGGTGGCGACCATGCTGCCCTACTCCATGTTCCTGCTGCTGGCGGGGCTGGTATTGACGATACTCTGGGTGTTTCTGGGGCTGCCGCTAGGTCCGGCCGCGCCGGTTTCGTTCAGCATGCCGTGAGCACGATTCAGCCTCGAGTCGTTGCGCAGAGAGACCGGTTGGAACGTCATTGATCTTCATTCCAGCAAGCGATCTGTAGCACACGGTGCGTGATATTCTCTTTCAGGCCATGCTCACCACGCATCCCTCCGAGAGACAGCAACTGCCGCGTACTCACGGTACGAAAGCGGGAGTTGTACTTGGCGTTCTGTGGTTGTTGTGGAGTGCAGACGGACTCGGCCAGGCGGGAGCTGAATTCTCCGATGCGTTGGCTTCAGGTGGCACAGGACCGCTGATGGTCACCATAACGCCCGGCCAATTCAATATGGGGTGTGTGTCGGGATTTCGATGCACGCACAACACCCCGGTCCGTGAGGTCAACATCGAGCGTCCGTTTGCGCTATCCGTCTACGAGATCACGCGAGGCGAGTTTCGCACTTTCGCTGAACGGACAGGCTATCGAACGAATGCCGAAAGAGCCGGTATCGCCGGCGACATCGCCTTGTCCGCCTTGCGGCGTCGGCGCGGCTGCATAGGCTTTTCGCTGGCCGACTGGCGTTCATCGCACTACAACGTCATAGCAAGACTTCGTAATTGGCTGCGACCCGGTTTTTCGCAATCGGATGACCATCCGGTGGTCTGCATCACGTGGTCGGACGCGAATGAATACGTGCAATGGCTCGCATCGGAAACGGGACGGCCCTACCGGTTGCCAAGTGAAGCGGAGTGGGAATTTGCAGCGCGCGCAGGCGCGTCGAATCCGGACGTGGATGCCTCGTCATTCTGCGACATGGAGGATCGTAATGACATTCGGCGCTGTGTAGGGGAGCCTTACACGGAACCGGTTGGACATGAGGGCCCGAATGCATTCGGTCTACACGATATGGAGCGCAATGCCCATGAATGGGTCGAGGATTGCTTTCGTCCCGGCTTTGCAGGCGCGCCGTCGGACGGGTCTGCTTTGACCCGAGAGAATTGCCAAAACCGAGTTGGCCGTGGTGGCGGCTGGGGGCTCGCCTATGTTCAACACGAAGCTCGTGGCCCAACACGCAGCCTGCATTTAGCTGACAACCAGACTGGCTTCCGCGTCGCGCAGTCACCCGCGGAATGATTCGACGATCTTTCCGAACCTTGAGCGTGACATCCCGTATGTCACCGTGATAGCGGTTCGCGAGGATTAATATTGCACACTATGCTAATGCGTAACTATCCACCTCTGTACTTGGCGGCCGACGTCAAGATCATTCTCGCCTATGTTTTGCTCATGCCGTCTGCCCAAGGGCAGAATGAACTCATCGACCTGTTCGTCGACTCGCCTCGACCAATCGCCGAAGTGGCCAGAACACTGGTCTCGCAATATCCGGTGGTGATTACCTACGAGGATCCGCGGTTAGAGTTTTCAGGCGACATCCAGGACCTTACTCATACGAGGCGGGATCTCGATCGCTACCCTCCGGACGAAGTTCCACGAGTTCTATTTCCTTCAACCGAGATATTCAACGCAACCTACTACGTTTCCATGGAGACAGGTGAGCCGGAGGATTGGGCTGCGACACTGCGGCAATTGATCAGTGACTATGAGGTCGGCGGCAAGGGTGGACGGTTTCGAGTTCAACAATCAGGAGACGTTTTTCACATTGTTCCGACCCATGCCAGGAACAGCAGCGGCCAGTGGGTTGAGAACACGTCTATTCTCGATACCCCGATTTCGTTACCTGCCCTGGAAGGCGAAGGGCTCGAACTCGTGGTTCCCGTGGCCGACGCAATCGCGACGGCGACGGGATTCCCGGTCGGCGTCGGCAATATGCCGGCAGATCTGTTCTTCAGACATCGTGGACGAACTGAGGTCGTCAATGGTGAACCAGCCAGAGATGTGCTTCTGAGAGTGCTTCATTCCATCGACGACCGTCTCACTTGGCGACTCTACTACCCCGTACTCGGAACGAAGCAATATTCATTCAATATTTTTCTTGTCAACGCACCACGAGTGGCCTCGCCGCAACCAAGTCTGCGCCCTCCATTACCGGGACGCGGCGAGCGAACACCAGGTCAGCGTCGGTGAATTGGGGATGCGTGCGGCTCGGTCCGGATGATTCCAAATAGGTGGTCCCCAAAGCCTTGCTGTCGTGGTCGACATTTCCATTTTGGAGCCTGTGGGCGGCGCGCCTTGTACTTCTGGAACGAGGGTCGGAGACTGTCCCGGGGCCCCATTGCCCCCGACTGGGAGACGGTTTACAAGGCCATCGCGTTCGGTCTCGGTGGCGAAAGCGCCAGCAGCAGCGCTATCGCCGGAACTGTCATGGCGAAATTCTTGCCGGGTCTGCGCATGGGGAAAACTGCAATCGCTCGTTCGAATGGGCAAAGTGGCTTGATGGTGCTATTCGGATTCCCGCGACGATGCACGAAACATTGCCCGGTAGGCGGAATTGCCCAGTGCAACGACGTCCAGGAGTCCGACCAATTCCAGTTCCGCGGTCGGTGACCGCGTCCAGCTCGAGCCGCTGGAAAACTGACCGGCCCACCCGGTGTCGTAGCTCCAGCCCTGTTCCTCCAATTGTTGCGCGTATAGGTCGAGGATATCCTCCGCCGACATCAGATCCGTCTGCAGATCGACTTGGATAATCACTGATCGGTCCGACTGCCAAGACGCGCTGGGGCCCAAGACCAGTCCCGCTTGTGGGTCCATTGCCATGGCACTCCCGGGAATCGCAAGCGTTGGTATGTGATCCTGGAAGTTCGACCCACCGGTTGTTCTAGCGATCCCCCCCAGACTGTCCGGAAATTCGTCGCAAGGAACCCCGCCGCCATCCGTCCGGTTTTGCAGGCGCACGTACGTCGTATCGTCGGATGGGAGGCTCACAACAACCAACATCGCTCCTTCCCGGCAAAACACTCCGTCCAACCCTGGAAAGACGTTCAGGAATCCATCGCGTGGGGGCGTGATCTCGTAATCACGCCAGCCCGCCTCCCGTAGAAACCCGTACATTCTGTCCATTGCATCGCTGCGCGCCAACGCCGTCTTGTACACCGCGACTGTTCGGAACGACGATACGGAACTCGCAACAAATTCCAGATCGCGGGATTCCCGCAACCCAGCCAATACGTCGGGGACGGTCCGACTCACGAGCGCACCTGCATTGGTGTATCCAAATTGCAGAACATCCCTGACATCGGGGTCCACGCACGCCAGCAAGTCCTCCTGTGCCGATGACGTATTCGCGAGAAGGACCAGAACCACAGTGAGGAATCGATGCTTCATTGTTCGTCTCGGGCTCCGCGCCTCTTGCGGTATTGGGCAAAAGTATACCGCTCGCCGCGACCCTGTTCGTGCTGTTGTTCCCCACATTATTTCATTGAGACCTGAACCGCCCGGGAATTCCGGAGACTCTATCCCACGTTGGCGAATACCTTCCGATATACTCCCGTCCGAACTCGGACTCTCACTTTTTTGGTTGGACTCGGGATAGGGGCCGGCCAGTCCGGCGAGCATTCCTGTCGCGGCGTTGTGCGTTTATTGGCAAGATAATGCGCTCGCAAGAAAAACAAGATACTGAATCTGCCCCCATGCCAAGCGCCGAGGAAGCATATCCGGGCGGTGAGGCGCTCGGCGGCCTGCAGATGCCGCGCGATCGCATGCTCGATCTCGCGCGCAGGGCTGCGGAAATTGTGGTGGAGCGTATTGAAAAGCTGCCTGGAGACGGCGCGTGGGACGGCGAGTTCCGGCATGTGCTCATGGAGACGCTGGCGGAGGATCCTCCCGAGGAAGGGCGCCAGGCGACGGAGGTGCTTGAGCAGGCCGCGCGCGATGTCTTGCCGTGGACGCTGCGGCTGGATCACCCGCGTTCTTTCGGGTTCGTGCCGACCTCCCCCACGTGGCCCGGAATACTGGCTGAATTCATGGCGGCGGGCTTCAACATCAACGCGTGCACGTGGCTGGTCGCAAGCGGTCCCAGCCAAGTGGAGTTGGTCGTGCTCGACTGGTTCAGGCGCTGGCTCGGCTATCCGGAGGGCGCCGGAGGGCTTTTCACCAGCGGCGGCTCGGCCGCGGAGCCTCGACGCCTTCGTCGCGGCCAGGGAAGCCGCGGGTCACCCGGAGCGTGCGACCGTGTACATGAGCGATCAGAGTCACACCGCATTCCTGCGCGCCGCAATCATCGCCGGCATTCGACGCGAGTGCATCCGCAAGGTGCCCAGCGACCGGCACTTTCGCCTGGACATGGAGGCGCTGGCGCAAGCCGTGGCAGAAGACCGCGCCGCCGGGTACAACCCGATTGCGATCTGCGCGAATGCCGGCACGGCCAGCGCCGGCGCCGTCGACCCGCTGGAGGCGATGGCGGATTACTGCGCGGAGGAAGGCATCTGGCTGCATGTCGATGCTGCGTACGGCGGTTTCGCCGTTCTCGCCGAGCGGGGAAAGCAGCTCCTTGCCGGGATCGAGCGCGCCGATTCGATCGGCGTGGACGCGCACAAGTGGTTGTTTCAACCGTACGAGGCCGGTTGCCTGCTGGTCAAGGATCTGCGCACGCTCGAGAACGCATTGCGGGTCAACCACGATGTACTGCAAGATACGATCTGGGGTTCGGACCACCCGAACTTCTCGGATCGGGGCCTGCAACTGAGCCGTTCGTTTCGCGCCCTGAAAGTCTGGATGTCAATCCAGACCTTCGGGATGGCCGCATTTCGGCGCGCCGTTGGCAATGGCATGGGCCTGGCCGTTCGGGCCGAGGACTACGTGCGCGCGAGTGCGGTCCTGGAGATCGTGTCCGCCGCGTCGCTGAGTATCGTTTGCTTGCGCGTCAACCCCGGTAATTCCGGCCTGGATGAACAAGACCTGAAGGAGATCAACGGGAATGTGCTCGCCCAGGTCTTCTGGGACGATCCTGCCTTCGTTTCATCCACGTCCCTGCACGGAAAGTCCTCTTTACGACTTTGCATTGTCAACCACAACACGACCTGGGACGACGTGCGCGAGACCCTGGAGGCAGTCGAGCGTTTTGGCAGAGCGGCTTTGGGAGACAGGGGTATTTAGGAATGGCCAATCGTCTTTTTCGATTCGGTGCGTGATGCGAGCGCGATCTATTGCGCGGCAGCCCGCCTGGCCTCGCGCAGATCGTACGTGACGTAGAACTCCGTTTGATAGGCACCCCATGCGCCTCGCTCGATGGCGAGGTTGACCATCCGCAGATGATCGGGCGGAAACCGCAGGACGATGACCTGACCGATGCCCATCATGACATAGTGATCGACGATCTCGACGCCTTCGGGCGGGAACATTTCGTTGAATCCGGCGTCTCTGAGCAATTCGCCGCGCTCAACGTTGTTCATGGATTGGTCGTGTTTCAGAAACACGGTCAGCATCATCGTGTCGCTGTCCGGCAGCAATACGCGCTCGATGGTTTGCGCGCCGGTCATTCCTGCAACGCCAAGCAGTGCGATCAGTGTACAAACGACAGACAAGCGGGTCATGGATTTCAACATTTGATGCTCCTCCGGAAATTCGGCGTCGCGCGCGCTAGTTTGGGCCATGTAACGACGGTGCCGTACCCATACAGTGAGTTCATTTCAGCTCTGACATTACCTGGCTGTCCATCCGGTAGTCCCAATGGTTCGCCGCAGCGGAAAGAATCTGTGGCAGATCCTCGCCGAGCAGATAACCCTCGTGGATCAGCGGCAGCACCGCTTCCGCCACAAGGCCGAGATAGTGGGCTCGGCCGGCGTAACGCTCCTCGATGGACGGGCGCGGGTCGCCACTGGCTTCCCGCTCGGCGCTTGTTCGCGCGAAGGGTGCGTAGACGCCGGCGCCGGAGACCGGGTTCGTCGGCAGCCAACCCGTATACGTCCCCAGCGGCACCGCGATGTTGGGCGACCTCAAACCGCCGATTTCATTGCCGCTCTCATCGACCTGGGGGACCAGGAACGGATACGCCGCACCGAGATCGGGCGGTTCCTGCGTGATAACGCCCCGGGACGCGAGATCGGGCCCGAAGTCCAGCGCGCGAAGCCCATTGACCTCGGTCAGGACATCCACGCCGGGCACGTCGGGGAACGACAGATCCTCAAGATGTACCAGCGTGCCGTCGTCGAGCTTTGCGATGCGGCTCGGCGGCGGCGGCGTATCGTCGGTTATCCAACGGTCCAATCCGAGCAGGAGCGATCTCAGGAACCATGCGTAATCGTTCGGGTTGGGCAGATGTTCGCCCCGTCCGGACATTGGCGGGAAACGCGCCGGGCCATGTTGCGTGCCCGCGAAGTGGTAGCTGCGGACATTCCCCGGCAATTGCAGATCCTGTTTCCCGTCCACCGTCGTATGTACAAGGGCCGCCACGGATCGCCAGTATTCGGTGGAAGAATTGGTATAGAAGATTTTGGGCATCGACGTCTCGCTGATGCCGGACAGGAGTCCGTCCGTCCGCCCCGTCACCGGGTCGGTCTGTTCCGCGTCGGCAAACGGGAACAACCGATTGGGATAGTCGAATGCGCCGCCGGGCGCTCTCGACGCCTGCGCGAAGCGCTGGTTGAAGCTGCCCCTGGCCCCACCGGCGATATGCGCGATGACACCGTCGAATACCTTTCTTCCCTGTTCGTCCTCATTGAAGCCATCGTATAGGTAGGTCCGCAGGAGGCGGCCGCTCTGGGACGATCCGTAGCTGATGGCGCGATCAATCGCGCCGGGCGAAATTCCCAGCGATTCGGACTCACCGTACTTGAGCAGCGAGATTGCGTCGCGGATGGCCGCAAGCCCCAGGCCGGCGAGCGGTGGAGCCTCGGAAACGTAGACTACATCATAGACCCGGCCCGGCTCGAATCCCGCACTCAGGTACACCGAAGTCGGGTCCGGCACGACATCGTCACCGTCGACACGGGCGAATTGCCAATCTTCTCGTGGGATCCGCCGCCGCTCCCCGTAGAGGCCATCGCGCACCATGAGAACATTGCGGGGATCCTCCGGGTCGGAAACGGGGTAGGCCATGTGTCCCCGGTCTCCGAGCGAGGACGAAAAGACTTTCTCCCCGACAAAGACGTCGCTGCGTACCAATCCCTCGATCGGCTCGCTTGCGTCCCCGGCCGAGGGCGGGTTGACCCGCAGCAGCCCGTCCTGAAGGGGTGTATCGTGCTGCCAACCGACCCACAACAGCGTGTATCCCTGCCGCAATAGAAAACCGTCGCCGAATTGCTCCGCGGCCAGGGGGTCCTGCGAGCCTTCCGCGCGATTGAACCGGGCAAGCGCTCCGATTCGACCCCGATTGGCTACTTCGAAGAAGACCGCGCCGTTGCCGGCTTCGATATCCCTGGGCTTGATCAGGACAAAATCGGCTGAAAACTCCACCCGACCGGCAGCGTCGGTCGGCGCGTAGTCGATATCGGTGACGATGCGATTGGCGGGATTATCCGGCGCGACGGCGTAGTGAATCCGGCCGGCGATCCGCTCGTACGGACCGGCGAGTCCGTACGCCTTGCCGCCGGCGACGTCGTCCCGGCGTTCCACGTCCACGCGTACGACTTCCGCCGGCGCTGCCGCGGCGGCGGCCAGACAAATCAATGCAAATGCTGGATGGCCTGCTTTCATGTTTTTCCCCCTTTCTTTATTGCCCTTTCTGATGGCCCTTCGCTGTGCATGACCGCTTCGCGGGTTTCCAGGTAGCCCGGGGCAAAACCCACGGTATCGACGACCAACTCATCGCCGTCCCAGCGGCCGATTGAGTGACCCGCGCGGCTGGGTTCGATGTCGCTCGCGTGTTCGTCCATATCGAGGTGGATGCCCCTGACAATATCCATGAACCCGTACATCAGCGTGATTTGGTCCTCTTCCTGGATGATGCGATTGACGTGTTGGTCGAATGTCCAGTCGGCAAAGATGTTCACCGCCATGCAGTGGAAGCGGGGATTGTCTTCCCGTTGGTAGCCTTCCACGGCGGCAGCACCGGCCGCCGTTGGCTGCAGACCCGCACCCATGCCCATCGCGGCTCGCAATTCGCATCGCCACGGCACGACTTCACCGGACGGCCCGGTTACATCGAAATAGACGTAGGCGTGTGGGTTCACGAACTCAAGCTCTGTGACCACACCGGAAATCTCGAACGTGGTCGACGTATCGAACTGCGCAGCGATGCCGTGATGCGCCACGGTCGGACAGGCCCACCCCAGCGTTACCGCAAGTGTGCCCAGGACCTTGCCCAACCAGGCTCCCGGTGAGGCTGCGTGGTGAATCGACCCCGTTGCGGTGATCGTGCCCGTTGCCTTGTGCATGCTTGATTCTCCAGGTTCGCGGCCCCCGACAACCAATCGCGCCGTATCGCGCAGTCTATATTCTCGGGCATACTTTGTCGCCGGGACACGGCAGCCAAGAGGCTACAAGATGTTGAAATTCGTTTGGATCAGGCCGGCGCGTGCTGGCGCAAGAGTCCGGAAAGCGCGAATGGTGCCGACAAAAAAAGCCTCGATCGCCGTGTTGCTGACGGCCTGTGCGTCGATGATCGGCATCGCACAGGCACAGACGCTCGATGTCACCCTCCTCGGTACCGGCGACCCGGTACCGCGAGTGGACCGGTTCGGACCCGCCATCCTGGTAGAGGCCGGCCCTCATCGGCTGCTGTTCGATGCCGGGCGGGGCGTCACCCAGCGCCTCGGACAACTGGACATTTCGCTCAGCGAGATCGACGTCGTCTTCATTACCCATTTCCATTCCGATCACTTGTCCGGATTGCCGGACCTGTGGCTGACCGGTTGGCTTCCGCCGCCCTTCGGCCGGCGAACGCAGCCGCTGAGCGTGGTTGGACCCGAAGGGGTGTCGAATATTCTCGAAGGATTACGCCAGGCCTTCGATCCCGACATTCAAATTCGCATCGTCGACGAGAAACTGCCGCCGCAGGGGATCGAGTTCGACGTGCGCGAGTTTTCGGAGAATGGCGTGGTCTTTGACCGGGACGGTGTGATCGTGACCGCGTTCGCAGTGGATCACGGCCAATTCATCAAGCCTTCCTATGGCTATCGGGTGGACTATTCCGGCCGCTCGGTGGTCCTCTCCGGCGACACGCGGTTCGACGAGAATCTGATCGAGGCCGCCCAGGGGGTGGATGTCATCATCCACGAGGTCGCCGCGGCCCGCGACGAACTACTGGAGTTCGACGAACGAATTCAACTCATCCTGGATCATCACACGACCCCAGAGGAGGCCGGCATTGTCTTTGACCGCGTCGGTCCCAAGCTCGCTGTTTACAGCCACATTACGCTGCTCAGCAGCCCGGACGTCGCCGAAGTTTCCATTGATGAACTTCTGCAGCGGACCCGCACGGAATATGCGGGACCGCTTGAGGCGGGCGATGACCTGATGCGTTTGGAAATCGGCGATAGCGTGAACGTGCACCGCTTTCCCTATTGAATACCTGGGCTTGCTTGACGCTGCGAAAGAAATTCGCGGGTACCGAAGAAAAAACGGCCGGTACGCAATTGCACACCGGCCGCCATACGGATCACTCGCGGCTGTCTCCTTCCGATCTGACTACTGCAAACTGACGTTCTCTCGAGTGCTCATTCCACGGTTTCTCAAGGTCTGGCAGGTTCGCTGGTCCAGAGTTCGGTTATCTTGCCCATCGGCGTCAGGTTCCGACCGTCCAATCCCGCGTAGTCCACCGGGTAGCGCGCGCATTTGAACAGCGCGTTGAACCGCGTACCCGCCGCATCGGTCATGAGGGCGTGAATGCCGTATTTTTCACCGGTGCGGTCACCCACCGGGCTGATGTACTCCCAGACAACCTCGCCGTCCGTTGTCACCTCGAAGAGATGACCGTTCGCGCCGGAGCAGATCAGCGTATTGCCGTTTGGCATTCGCTGTGCGCCGGCGATGTAGCTGCTGTAAAACGCTGTGGGAACGGTCGGACGGAAACTCCACACGATTTGATTCGAGACGAGTCGACCCGCGCCCATACCCGGCGATACAAGTTCGTGGCCGGCTTCCATCTCCGGGACGTAACCCCCGTTTTCCATGGGACCGTCATAGGGGTTGAACTCGATGACGGACGAGAACGTGGTACCCAACTGCCGTGCACCATTATTGAAAATCAACATATTCCCGGCACCCGGGAGTCCGTCCCCCATGCCGATCTCCCGCTCACGAATCCACTGGATGTCGTGGGAGAAAAACACTTGCTGGTGCCCGTTGGTACTGGACTGGCCTTCGTTGATCGACGTCGGACATGTGCCGGCGTCGTAGACGCACGGGTTGCCCCAGCGGAAAACGAAGTCACCGGCCTCGCCGGCGGCCAGCGCAATGCTCTCTTCCGGGTTCCCCGGTACGAATGTTCCGCCGTGATCGATAATATAGGACTCGCTGAACCTCGAATTATTGACAACGATGTGATCCAGCGTCTCGTTGTAGTCCAGGGAATTGATGTGAATCCAGTCGCCGCCGACGCCGTTGGAAAAATTGGGATCCATCCTGCCGGGGTGCTCGCTGACGACACCGTAATTGGATAGCGTGTCGTTGACTTCCTGAACCAAGTGATCCGTGATGTTCCACTCCCAGATCACGTTGCCCTCCATGTCGACTTCCACCACGCCGTCGGGGACTGAGGTGTAGTCGTCACGCAGCTCAGGGTCGACCCCCAGCGCAAGAGCCTGCTCATGGGTGATCGCGCGCGAGGCAACGTACAGCAGCGTTCGAGCTTCGAGCTTCGGGTTCCAGATCATGCGGAAGTCGTGGTGGGGGGTGTAGCCGGGCCGCTCCTCGTCGTGCTGCCAGATCACCTCTCCGTCCCAATCGAGGAGTTGATAGATCGCGCCGCTCATGCCGCCCTTGCCTGCCCGATCGATCGTACCCCGTAGCAGCGTGCCGTCCTCCAGCAGTCGCGCATGCTTTTCGACCGCTTCCGCACCGGAAGTGGACCAACCGGATGGGTACGGCCAGTAGTGGACAACGTTT
Organism: Candidatus Rariloculaceae bacterium; assembly: GCA_965237785.1. GTDB lineage: Bacteria > Pseudomonadota > Gammaproteobacteria > Steroidobacterales > Rariloculaceae > UBA6522. Next base: position 278,902 of record OZ250159.1, on the reverse strand, counting down.
CCGTACATGTCGATCAAATATGTATTGCGGCCCCGAAACGGGCTGAAAATCGTATATCCGGGAGACGCCTTCGCGGGGTCGTACTGGATCAGTTCCGTCGGCCCCTGAAACACCTCGTAGGCATGTACCCAGGTGACGAATCCCATCGCTACCGTGGCAGCCGATCCAAAGTAGCCGATTGGTTTCCTCAACAGTTCGAATACCCACCTCATTGCACTTCTCCTGGTTGAACTCGCACCCCGCGACCGCCCGAAACCCGGTCGATCGAGCGCATGATAAACTCGCCGGAGGTGCGCGATCCCCATACTATGGCGATCCACTCCGCAACACGCGAGAGTGCCAGCCTACCACCTGACCCACCTTGGGCCAACGCCACACTTTTGGAGGCGTGCATGAATCGACGATCGTCAATACATCCACCCTGTATGCCGGTTTCCGCATCGTCCGCAGCGATCGCCGGATGCCTTTGCCTACTTCTGGCCACCGCGGCCGATGCCCAGGAGACCGGTTGCGCGACGCGGGATCTCGGGCTCGTCAACGGACGCATCCATACCATGGGTCCCGAGGACTCGGTCGCTTCGTCGGTACTCGTCAAGGCCAGGCGATTTGCGGCGCTGGACCCCGGTGCGGATGCATTTGATGAATGTACCGACGTTATCGACCTGCAGGGCCGCATCGTGATTCCCGGTCTGATCGACAATCACGTGCACTACATTCGGATCGCCAATCGTCCGGGCTACGACAACCGGTCGCTGGAGACGACATTCACCATTGACGATGCGTTGGACGCCATCGGTGCAAAAGCCGCCGCCGTACCCGCGGGCGCGCTGATCACCACCATCGGCGGTATTCGCCGCACGCAGTGGACCGAGCAGCGATTCCCCACCCGTGCCGAGCTGGATGCCGCAGCGCCGGATAACCCCGTCTATCTGTCCGAGCGCGGCGCCGGTCCGGGTCAAACCAATACCGCCGCGCGCGATCTGCTGCGCACGCTCGGGGTCGGTGTTGCCGACGACGGATCGATTGCCGCCGGCGGCGATACGGCCCTGGCGTACGATGTGCTGGCAGCGGACCTGACCGACGCGGACCGCAAGCGCCAGCTCCTCGAAGTAGCCGACTATGCGCTTTCGGTGGGATTGACCACGGTCATGGATATGTCCGGAACGGTCCCGGGTGTCGGATTCATCGATCAGACCACCGGCTACGACTTCTTTCTCGAACTGGTGCGCGAGGGCTCCCACAAGGTCCGCACGCGAATCTACTTCCCGGGTCTTGACGAGGACTCCGAGTTGACCCAACTCATGGGATACCTCGACAACAAGTGGCCCGACTACGGTCCGGAGATGGCGAAGATCGTCGGCATCGGTGAGTGGTCTGTCGGCCGGACGCTGTTCAACGAACAACCCCTGGGCGAGGCGGCAAGGCTCGCTCAGAGACGGATTGCCGAGCGAGGTTGGACGTATCACCAGCACATACACACGCCGGAAGAAATCGGCGCTCATCTGGACGTGTGGGAAGAACTCGATCGGGAGTTCGATCTGGCGGCCATGCGCTGGACTCCCGGGCACCTGAGTTTCATCACGCCGGAACTCATCCAGCGAGCGAAAGCCATGGGACTCGGGCTCGGCGTCCATGGGCAACGCTACCACTCCGGCGGCATGGGCGGCCCACCCTGGCGAACCGTGCTCGACAGCGGGTTGGTGGCGGTGGGCGCGGGATCCGACGGCGCGCGCATCAATACGCTCAACCCGTGGTGCATGGTCTACTACATGGTCACCGGGCGCGACGTGTCCGGAGAATTGATCAATGACGGTGAGCAAATCAGCCGTTACGAGGCGGTGCGGCTTTACGCCTCCCACGAACAGGGATGGTTTACCAGGGAAGACGACCTGCTCGGAGGCATCGGCGTCGGGCGTTTCGCCGATCTCGCCGTGTTGAGCGCCGACGTATTCGACCCCGACGCCGTACCGGATGAGGAGATTCGGGCTATGTCATCGGTCCTCACGGTCGTAGGTGGCGAGATCGTCTACGACGCCGGTGTCCTGACGCGAATCGATCGCTGATATTGGTCCGGAGGGCGCACTCGGCGAGCCGATCAGCCTCGCACATTGGGATCGACGATGTGCTCGGCGTCCCTTTCCTCGCACGGGGTCTCGCCGAAGAAAAAGGCCTCCGGATCCGGATCCAGCACCCGCTGTTCCGGATCCAGCGTCCAGGGCTCGAGCAGCATGGTGGGGTCATGCACGGTTGCTTCCCAGTGCAGGGTATCGCCCTCGCGGCGAACACGCTCGGTGACGGTCATGTCCCAGCTGTGGATGTAGCCCGTCCAGCCGAGCCAGCTCTCGTCGTTGAAGCCGACCGCCTGGATGACCAGCGTATCGCCCTCCCAGCGGCCGACGGAGTAGCCCATCCAGCTCGTGTCGGAGATCTGCAGCGGATGGTGCTCGCGCCCGTCGATGGGGATGATGCGGTGGGTGGCCGGACCCTCGTTGGTACCGGATTCGTAGAAGAAAACGATCTCGGTCGACGTCTGTACGATCTTGTGGGGCGACCCGACCCGCGGCACACCCGAGGGCCGGCAATTGAAGACCGGATCCAGCGTCAGGCCGTTCCAATCCAGGTCCTGGATGGTGTCCCAGTACTCGGGCCTGTAGAGCGGCTTGTTCGTGTGGGCCCGCTGCAGGACGGCGGAGTCCTTCTCGAAGTTCTGGATATCGCCATCCCGGGACGGCAGGTTCAGAGCAATGTCGCCACCTTCGTCGGAGATCCTCACCGCACCGCCGCCGGGAATCCAGTAGCCGGAGAGATCCGGGTGCCCGTCGGCGGTTCGCGGCGTTTCCTGTGCGTGGATCGTCGGCAGATAGCCAAGCGACAAGGCGAGCAACGCCATCGCCGCCCGGCCCGTCGAGGCAAGCAACACCATCGTCGCCCGGCCCGTCGAGAACAGCGCTGTAGTCATGTCGGTTACCCTCGATACTCACCCGGTAGAGTCATTCGGTCCGCTATTGCTGAACGAGCGACGGATCCTGACTGCGCATCAGCAGACGATTGCCGTTCGGCAGCGTAATCGCAGTCATGAGCCCGACGGCCTCGCCGTTGCGGGCCGGATGATATTCCACGGTGTACTCCAACCCGACCTGTAACTGCCTGATCAAACCCATCCGGCGCAGCGCGTTCAACGCCACCGACTCGATGGACCAGTTGACGACTTCTCCATCGTCCGTCTCGATGTCGAGATGGAAATACGGATGGGGATTGATCAGCTCCACTCGGGTCATGGTGCCCGTAAACGACTGCAAGTCGTGCGTGTCGAATTGCGCCTGCACCGCGTGGTGGGCGAAGGCGATCGACCCGCCGAGAAGCAGAGCGAAGGAAAGGCATACGGAGAGGCTCTTCAGTGCTTTCATTGCGAGTTCCGGCTCAACTTTTCATGCAATGGGAACATGATATACGGGTTTTCGAAAAAACTCCGTAACCCCTTCATGATCGTGCACGGCCACGGTCATGGAACCCCACGAGGACCCAGAGAGAACCGCAACGCACTAAAAACTGAAGCTAAACCTCAGTCCGGCTTCTCTCGGGTAGGCAATTGCAACATTCAGACCGGTATTGTTGGTAGGCCCCCTGTTGCCGGTAGCCAATCCCACCGCTTCCAATGCGGCCAGCACATTGTTGGAGTCCGATCCTTCGGGGAAGAAGATAGAGGTTGCCCACTTCCGAATAACCGTCGGTTTCAATGCTGAACAGGGCGGCATTCATGTTCAGACGACCGTCGAGGAAAGTACCCTTCACCGCTCGCGCGTTGTGGTATACCGACCGAGTATCAGCTTCTCGCGAAGGCGCGCTGGGTAGTTCTCTACCCAAAGATCAGCCAGGGCTCGCTTGTTGATGATGTTTACAAAGTTCTTCCGGCGTCAGGCGAAACCTCTCTTCCGCCGACCCGAGAAGATTAGGGAGTCTTCGAATGTATGCCAAGAAGCTACTCATCGCGAATCTCGCCGCTCAAGCGGTTGCCGTCACGGCTTGGGCACATCACTCGCACGGTGCTTATACGATGACGGACTACACCGAGATTGAAGGTACTGTGACGGAGGTCTACTGGATCAATCCGCATTCCTGGGTCTATATGGAAGTCGAGAATGCCCAGGGTGAAATGGAGTCCTGGGCCCTGGAAGCCGGCGAAGAGATTGAATGGGACTAGTCAGTCCTGAAGAACAACAAGGGGGACTTCAAGCTCGGCCGATCCACTCGGTTGGCCCGACGTCACGTCAGATCTTCGGCTAGACTGGCCGAATGACGTTGGCCTTCGAAATCTACTGGTCCATGCGCAGCCCCTATTGCTATCTGGCACTGGACCGGATATTGGATCTACGCGCGAAGTACGATGTTCAAGCCGACTTGCGCATCGTCTACCCTGTTGCTGTTCGCAACCCAGACTTCTTCAGTGCTGCACCGAAGCACTATCGGCCGTACCACCTGCTGGATTCGCAACGCGTAGCGGATTTCCTGGGTATTCCCTATCGACGGCCTCGACCGGATCCCATAGCCCAGGACATGCAAACAAACGAGATTGCGACCGAGCAACCTTTGATAGGACGGCTTACCCACCTCGCCGTGGCTGCCGCGGAGGCGGGGGCGGGGCTCGAGTTCCAGGATCAGGTGATGCGATTGATATGGGACGGGCGAACCGACGGCTGGAACGACGGTAACCACCTTGCCGACGCAATCGGCCGGGCCGGATTGACTCCTCAGTCGCTCGAAGACGCGATCACAGCTGATCCGCAGCATTTCGAGCGCATCATCGAGGCCAATCAATCTGGTCAACTCGAATCAGGCCACACTGGCGTGCCGCTGTTCGTCTTCCAGGGCGAGCCCTTTTTCGGCCAGGACAGATTCGATCTGCTGGTCTGGCGGTTGGATCAGAACGGGCTGTCTCTGCGTTAGCGCCCCGATCCAGAGGCCATTTCGGGTCTGATGAATACTACAGCTGTTGGGCCGGAGCAGGCGCTCGTTAGCGCTCACGCTTGGATTGCGCGTAGTTGACAGTCGCCCTCCCCGCCCAGGACTGCGGGACTTTTGCGGGAGGCAGTGGCCGAGTAACGGGCTGACTAACCATATCGATCAAACCACGAAAGAGGCTGGTGAAATCGTGGGGGCTGGAAGCGTCGGTTTCGGAAGCTCGAATTTATCTTTCTCCCGCCTTGTAGCTCGGCTGGCGGAAACCTTTTCTGCGTTTGATTACGGTTTTTTTCACTTCATCTGTTCTCTGTATAACAAGGCCGCAACGATGGTCTTAGCGAAAGACTCGTGTAACCGACCGATTCGGAGGGAAGGACAAGCAGAACGCTGCAGCAGGGTGTGCAACCTGGTAGCTGGCTTGGCGTTGCTGATAGCAAGCCCGGTCGTCGTCGCGCAGGAGCAGCTCCACGACATCGACATCCCGTCGCTGAATGCTGCAGAAGCGCTGAACGAGCTAGCTGAGCAGACCGGCGCGGTGTTGCTTTTTCCCTGCGATCTCGTCATAAACCGACAGGCCAATGCGGTCGTCGGGCAGTTCACGTTGACGGGGGTGATCGACGCTCTTCTCGAGGGATCCCGGCCGTCGGCGACTGGAACCTCGATTTCGAAACACCACTGGGTCAGCGAACTGCAGCTTTAACCATCGCGAATGATGGCACGGGTTTTTTCGCGTCGGAACAGCTGGGTGACGTCGCGCTTTCTAATTGTACTAGCGACGGCAATTCGATTGCGTTTAGTCTGGAGAATACTCTTGCAGGTATACCGCTGGAGTTCTCCGGTACGGTCGAAGGAGACACTATTACCGGTGAATTCGGTACTCCGATGGGCGCTCTCCCGGTAATGGGAACTCGCACCAGATAAGACGTGGAGTTTGCAGACGAATTGCCTCACACGGCTACAGGAAAATCAGCAAGCGCCGACTGAGGTAGCAGCTTGCTCAGTACGAATTTACCTCAGAACTTTAGATACAACGCCCGGCGCCCGAGTTGAGGAAGGAGATCATGATGATCAAGAGCAGAGCGTTAGCCGTCGTCACAGGCCTGTGCGGTATCGTGGCGTATGCCGCTGAAGCGCAGGTGGTGGAGGGCCAGGCTGTCGACGCTGAAGGCGCGCCCCAGTACCGCGTTGATCCGTTCTGGCCCAAGCCGCTGCCGAACCAGTGGAGTATGCAGCAGGTCACGGGCATGCACGTCGACCACATGGACCATATCTGGTTCATAAACCGGGGAAGAGCCGCCCTGCCGATCGAACTGGCGGCGGAACTCGGGCCGGGAGCGGCGCTCTGCTGCGTGCGCGGGCCGGAAATAATCGAGCTCGATCAGGAGGGCAACGTCCTCAATGCCTGGGGAGGCCCTGGATATCATCCGCTGTGGCCGACGTACCTCCAGACCGTCATTGCCGACAGTAAGGGGTTCGTCTGGATTGCGGGCGAGGCGGCGCAGGACAGTATCCTGAAGTTCACGCGCGACGGCGAGTTTGTCTGGGACTTTGGTCGCAGGCCGCCAAGACTTGGCACCGATGCCGACAACCGGACGTCCCAGACACCTGAGAACAACCAGGACGTTGACACGATTGTAAACGTGGGGCGCTTTCAACTCGACGAGGTCGCCGACGAGATCTACATCATCGACCAGAAGCGCGTCACTGTCTTCGACGCCTCGACTGGTGAATTCAAACGTGGCTGGGGCGGGCACGGGATGCCGTTGAGCGAGATCTCGAACGAGCCGATTTCCGGTTACACATGGACGGGAGAACCACCGCCCGAGGAGAGGAATTTCGCTCCGACGCTGCACTTTATCGAGATCTCAAGAGACCGTCGCGTCTATATTGGAGAGCGTGGCCAGAACCGGATTCAGGTGTTCACCACGGAAGGGGAGTGGTTACAGGACATTTATGTCTCGCCAAACACGCCTGCGCAACGCGGCCGATGCGCTGGTCTGCGCGAAGATCCCGCCTCTCCCATGCCTGTCGGAACCTTCTACTCCTCGATCTGCGGCAGCATGTACAAGATGGTTATTTCCAAGGATCCGGAACAGAAGTATTTGTTCGTCGCAGATGCGCATAACGACGTCGTATGGACAGTCGATCGGCAGAGCGGCGAAACACTTGGGTATTTCGGCGGGAACGGTCGACTCGCCGGTCAGCTGCACTTTCCTAATGCGATCGGAATCGATACGCGCGGGAACGTCTTTGTCGGCGAAGTCGATACTGCCAAACGGATTCAGAAGTTTGCCCCGGTTATGACGGGTGGTCGCTAGGTTGCGCGTGTTCTGGCTTCGGCTAGCAGCCCGCAACGAAGCCAACCGATAGATTTGTAAGCCTGGTACTCATTTGTCTTTACACCTGTCTAAGTAAGAATATAGCCGGTCTCATTGGTCTGTCGGGCGCTCACTGCGCGTCCTCCTCCCACACGACGCACTCGTAAGGCTCGATCTCCAGCCCCGGCCGCCAGGTGAAGCTCCCTGGGCGCACCGCCGATCCGATGAGATAGACGGGATCAATGGAAGTCAGCTCGTAGTCCATGGTCTGGCCGTCCGCGGACGGCGTGAACCGCTCGATGTGCATGGCATCGGAGCTCTGGGGAACGCCGGTGTTCTCGGAAAGGGGCCAGTCGACGCGCGTCGTCGTGACCACCAGGGTGTCACCCTCCCAGCGCCCCGCGGAGAACCCGAGCGGCGTGGCCGGCTGCGCTTCGGAGTCCAAGTCTGAGCTCAAGTGGATGGTGCGCACCAGGTCGTACTCCTGGATGCGGAGCTTGATCGTGCTACCCTCGTCGACGAACTCGAACCTACTCGGAACCATCATGCCTGTGGGCATACCCGGCGGGATGCAATCCAGAATGGCCAGATCGGTCCGCGGGTCGTAAGTCGCCTTCGCCGTCAAGGCAGCCGCCGTCAGAACGCTGTCGTCCAGTCTTGCGAGACTTCCGAATGCGTTACGGTTGCGTTGCCATACCCTGAAGATGCCTTCGGCCTCCTGAATCGCGGCCTCTACCCTCGCCTGGCTCGCCTGGCTCGCCTGCTCGAGACTGAGTCTCTCGTCGGCGAACCGCAGAGGATTGGGTCGGGCCATATCCGCGAACTCGAGACCGTTCGGCAGTAACACATTAAAAAGACCCATATAGCGAGGCTTCCGCCGCGATACCGCACCCGCTACCTTGACCTGGGAACCGATGGGTATGAGTTCGGGCGTGAATCCCGTGCGCGACAATGGCCCGGGCGGATTCGTCTCCATCTCCCAGATCTCGCCGGTCTGCGGACCGGCGGTGACCCGGATTCGAAAACGCGCGTGAGGATTGCGCCAGAATACGTCGGTCACCTCGCCCTCGAGCTCCACCAGCTGACTGGTGTCGTACAGGGGCTCGGCGTTCGGTCCATGATGTGCTGCGGCGCTGACGGCGAAAACGGTCAAGGCACCGAAAGCGGCGATTCGATGTGCCATCCTGCTTTTATCCATCGGAAACTCCAGAATCATTGCCCGCCTCCCACAATCACCACCTTCATGGTGAAGCGCACGTGCGGGTTGCGCCATACGACGTCGACGGCCCTAATTAGGTGGTGGTGGCGGCAGATCAGCCGGCGGTGTCAGGTCGAAGCGCTCAAATCCCGTTTCGGGATCAATCGAGCGATCGTTCAACGAACATATGTCGTGGTCACGGTAAACGTACCCAGGGTCACGTTGATAGACGGTGGTGTAATTGAGCGGCGCTTTCAACAATTGCGGCGCAGTTAACTCCGTATCAATGACCAACTGATCCTGTTCATTGAGCCGTAAGCGTTCCACGACATGAACGTTCTCTCCAATCGGCGGGAGATTGGGATTCGAGGCCCCGGGAAAGGTCGTATCAGGGTGTAGACCGATGGTTTCGATAACCAGGGTATCGCCTTCCCACTTGCCGACGGATGTACCGCCATTGGAGGGTTCGGGATTCTCGCGTAGAGGACGGCCGTCGATGGGAATGCGTCGCAGCAGTCCGTCTCCGTTGGTAATGGTGAGCCTTTGTGGCATCAACAGGAACTCGACGTCATTGGTCGCCCCACCATTACTTCCGCCGTTAAAACGGGTTGGAACACAGTACGCCGCCCCACCGCCGAGATTCGCACCGGGTACACGCGCCGCCTCGATGATGCGCCTGGCTTCAGGCTGATACACGTCCAGATTCTGAAGCGCCGCGCGCAGCCCGTTGCCACTGAGCCCCTCCTGCTGCGCGGATGCGGCAGCCACCGCGGCAAATCCCCCCTCCGCCTCCCACCATCCGCTCCAGTCCGGTAACTGCTGCGCTGATGCGGCAGCCGCGTCGTCGGTGGCCGTGGTATCGGCGCTCCGTCCGCAGGCGGCCAGTAGCACCACAGCAGCGCAAGTAAGCAGTTTCTGGGCGATACAACGGCCGACACTCATTGCGCCTCTCCGTTGTCGGCCGCGCGGATCTGGTCAATAAACCTGAGAGCGGGAATATCGCCCGGGGTAACCGTGCCGTCCGCATGCGTCAATGTCCCCAACGATCCACCTGGCTCGCCGCTGCGTAGCGGAAGATACTCAATCGTAACTTTCTCGCCGACTTCGAAGGTGTCCTCGCGCGTCCAGCCGGCTTTCACCATCATCGTAATGCTGCCAGTCTCAAACGCATACAGTTGATAGCCACTCTCCTGTGATTCGTCGGCCACATAAGCCCAGAGAAAAACGTGCGGATTGGTCCATTCAAGCTTCGCAATTGTCGCACTCACCTCAAGCACTCTCGAGTTGTCGATCACTGCGTAGGAATGGTGCGCAAATGCCGGCGGCACTTGCAGCAACAACAGCACACCCAAACATCCTATGACCTCGCCGACGAAATGAGATTTCTGTCCTGGAAGTAGCATCTCGAACTCTCCTTATTATTCCGAGATCCGCTGACTAATCAGTCAGCCACCGGCGTGAGCCACCGGCCCGCATTCACTTCGTCACACTCCCCGTATATCATTTCGAGATGTGGGGCGGGAATCAACAGCCTGTAGTGCAGCATGGGCCTCGCCAGATACTCGGGGTCCTCCAGAATGTATTGGGCATCCATGTAAGTGCCGTCTAGCGCCAGGCGGTATCGCTCTATCACGTGCTTCTGCCCACCCGACGGCACGCCGATCTGGTAAGGGGAGCGGTGATCCTCAAAATTCGCCGTGTCCACCACCAGCGTATCGTCCTGCCACCAGCCGATGGAGTGGCCGGTGACAAAACGTTCGCTGGGATCGGGATGGTCGCGCCCGTCCATATAGACCATCCGCGTATGCCCCTCCTCGCCCCGAATGATGACGACCTCCTCCTGTTGGGAGAGATCGATCTCCATCATGTATATGCTCGTGGAGTCCAGCATTGAAGGCGTTGGCCGTCCGACACATGTCGATTCGGGGTTCTCGGCGGACAGAGGATCGTACGCGGCCTGCGCCGCCCGTCCCGCGTCGTTCAGCGTCAGCTGGGCTTGGTAGAAGCCGTCGAAGCCCCCGGGGTACCGCGTAATTTTTGTGAGGTCCGACCGCCATATACCCGCCAGGCTCGTGGCGGGGGGTGTGTCTCCCTCAGCCGTCTGACCAGCAATCAGCCCGGCCAGCCCCTGGATCATGGAGAGTCCTTCCTTGTCGAGGGAACGCAGGATGCCATACGGTCGCCCGTCAGTCATCGCGTTGGCTTGAACCCTGACCTGGTCGCCTGGTGACAGCGAGTCCCGCGTCCAACCTCTTCGTGTACTCGTGTGGACCGGGCCCATTTGCAGTTCCCAATCGACGGGTTCGCCGCTCTGCTCGGTTTCTACGATGACGTAGACATGGGGATTCCGCCACGCGTACTCCTTGACCGTGCCTTCAAAGGTAATCGTCGACTCCATGTCCATACCGGCGTCGCTGTGATGGGCCGACACGGGCGCGGCAAGTAGAAGTGCTGCAGCGAACGCTGTCATGTGTCTGAGAAAATTCATCCTGGGCCTACTCCTTAGTTCGCAATTCATTCTGTAGTGGAGCCGCTGGATTGTTGGATAACTACTCCTCAGCGGCTTTGTGTTCGCCCGACGCAGGTCCACGCCCGTCCAGACGAATATACACCTCACTGCACCCCGTTTGTACGCAAAGATCACGTGATCGATGGTCGGCGCATTCCGACTCTTAATCCGTGACGCTTAGAACGTATTGTTCAACCGCAAACCGATCTCCCGCGGCAGCCGCGGACGATAACGCCAGCTATCGCGGCTGCCCCCGGCACGAAATTCTCGATAGTCTCGGAGGTCTAGCGGCGTATCCGCGAGTCAAATCCTCTCACCCCGCCGACCAGAAACTCTCTATAGTAGATAGAGAAGATAGTAGCTAGAAGGGAAGCGAATCTCGTTTCGAACATCTGGAGGATTGCCAGAATGAATATACCTCCGCGGCCAGGAATAATGGTCTCGGCGCTCGCGCTGAGCGTCACCGTCACCTCGCCGGCCGTCACGCAACAGGTCGAGGAAGCTCCCTCAACGGTAAACGCAACCTATGTGGCAGAATCGGCCACCGACGCACTTGAGCCCGGCGAGAAGATCGAGGACCTCTTCGCCAAGAACGTCACTCAGGACTACATCCTGCAGAGACTGACCGATCGCATCTGGTTCTTCCAGACTCAGTTCTCTGGCACGATGTTCTACGTGGGCGACGAGGGCGTCCTGCTCATCGATGCGGCGGAAGGGCGCGCCAATGAGATCAACGAGGCGATCGACGAGGTGACCGATCTGCCGATAAGCGCGCTGCTCTATAGCCACAACCACGCCGACCACATCGGCGATGCGTCCGTCCTGGCGGAGCAGATTCCTGGTCTGCGCATCATCGCTACCGAGGCCACGGTTGGGCTCATGGAGCGCCTGGGCTCCAATCACCCGGAGCCGACCGAGGTGATCGACGCCGATACAAATACCTTCAGCTTCGAAGACCTGACCGTGCGCGTCGTGCCGTTGGAGCATTCCGGTCACGCGCGTGATCACGCCATATACGTGCCCGAAGGTACTGGAGTCATCCATGTACCGGATCTCTTCAACCCCGATCAGCCGCCGTACTGGGCCTTTGGGGGGGCCGAAAGCTATCTCGGCTACCGCGACATGGTCGAGACGGTCGGGTCGCTGGAATGGGACTACCTCTCGGGCGGCCATGGCAACGTGGGTTCTCATGATGACATAGAGTTCTATCTGACTTTCCTCGACGATCTCGAGGCAGCTGTGAGCGAGGCGCTCGGTAACGTGCCGCGGGGCGCCGCGGGGATCGAAAACCCCGAAGCAATCAATAATCACGCAGCGTATACGTCGAGCTGGATTACGGAGCTTGGCAGATACGCGACAGATGTGCTCCGCCCAACCTACGGAGACTATTACGGTTTCGAGTACGCGACGCCGAAGAACGCGGAAATGGTCGCCTGGGTCATGTTCCTATATCGCTGAAGCAGCACGCACGTGGAGCGTTTCACGCCGAGCTCGGACGGGAGCCGCCTGGACTACCGAGCGATCGTCACGGACCCCTCAGTGTTGCCCGAGCCTATCCAGTCCGAGAAATTCTGGCTTTACGTGCCGAACGGCACCGAATGTCCTTCTCATCATCGGCGACGATATGGGCGTGGAGACCCTGGCTTCCTATGGTTTGGGGGAAAACCCACCCACCACGGCCGCGCTCGACGAGCTGGCCAGAGAAGGTGTGCGCTTCACCAATGTCTGGTCGCAGCCCGCCTGCTCGCCCACGCGCGCGACGGTGATCACGGGCCGTTACGGATTCCGGACCGGTATCGGCCGCCGCAGCGACCAGCGCTACTGCGGCGGCTCCGTGGTGTTCGCGTTATCCGGCGGGGCGCCGGGACCGGACGAGCCGGCAAACAGCCGCCGACCGTCGGGCAACGTGACGTCCCGGCCGTTCGCACGCTGCGAGCCGTCCCGCGCCCGATATCCCTCGACGATGACCTCCGTCCCGGGCTGGATTGAGTCCTTGTTCCAGCCGCGGCGGACCAGCACGCCGGCAGGGCCGGCCTCGATCATCCAGCTTTCCACTGTGCCGTTCTCTTGCGGGACGTCGAGATGAATCCACGAGTGGGGGTTGATCCATTCCATCCTCGTGATCGTGCCGCGTAACTGCACGGGTTTGGTCGCGTCGAACTCGGCCGAAAACGCGTGATGCGCCGCGGTCGGCGCTGCAGCAGCGAGCAGGCCGAGCCCGGTCCCGATTACGGCTACGGATGTCGTTCGCATCGGCTCTACCTCACTGGTTGTCGGCTTCTTCGGCCGCCCGCTCGTCGGCGCGCGCACCGCTCAAGATGTTCCTCATGCCGTAGTTTCCTTCGTGGCACGCATATTCGACGAGCTCGTATTGATCGTCATCCTTCCCGAAAGTGAACGTGGCCGTCCAGGGTCTCGTCCAGATCGCCGGATCGTCGACCGTGAATTCGTACTCGAGCGTATCGGGACCGGTGCGTGTGTACCGTTCGACGAGTGTCATGTTCTCGCCGGCCCCCCGATACGATACCCGTCCGTTGAAATTCGTGACCTCGACCACAAGGGTATCGCCCTCCCACCAGCCGCGGGAGTCGCCCAGCCACTGCGTGACGTCCGGACCGACATGCGGACGCGCGTCCGTGGGAATCACGCGGGTTTCGTGGATCATCTCCTTTTGAATGGCGACGAATCCCGGGCTCTGCACGATCTGCAGGCCGTTATTGTAGACGCCCGGCATCATCATGCCCGGCAGTCCTCGTGTGATACACCGCACCCACGAGCTCAGGTCCTCCGGGCCCGCGGGCGGGCCGCCCTCAGCGCTTGCCGCGGCAGCGATCAGCGCCTCGCCGGCCGGGGTCATCGGCGGAATCCTGCCGTCCGGCGGGTCAATAACCATGGCGACTTGCGTCGACGGCGCCGCCTTGGCGTAGCCCAACGTCGTATCGCGCCATTCCCGCTCATAGCCCCAGATGCTTCGCAGCGTGCCTCGCTCACGCCGCGCCGCGGCTTCCTCGGGTGTCAGCGCCTCCAGCTCCGCGGCCTCCAGCGGTCGTTCAAGGGGGATGCCGTGGGCCGCGTCGCCGGTCCAGATGCCCTGCAGGTCAGGCTCTCCCCACGGGGTCTGCGAAACCGTATACGGTTCGCTTGCCGCACTCGTCAGTACCGCCACGGCTTGTTCTGCCACCACGCCTGCCCAACCGCGCTCGACGACCGCGAGCCGGACGTTGTCGGGGCCTGCCAGGAACGCTCGTTTCGCAACGCCGCGGCCGTTCTCCGGCACCATGGGCTGCTGTTCGAACGCGACGCGTTGCTCGCGCATATCCGCCGCCAAGAGGTCAAGGTCCGGCACGACGAAGCCGAGGTGGTCGAGTGCACGCCCTGCGGTCGGCGCCGGCGCGCCCTCGTCGTGCTGCGACACGAGCACCCAGATATCGTCGAACCGCAGGCCGTTCAGCCGTCCCTTCAGGCGGGCCGGCTCGCCGCCGAGCACCTCCCGATACCACGCCAGCGTCGCTGCGGGGTGCGTGGCGCTGAGGTGGACATGGTGGAAACCGAGCCGGTCGAGGTCTTCCACAAGCTCGATCCGCGTGCCCCAGGGATCGAAAATAAAACCGAGCTTGAACAGTCCCGGTACGTCGCGAAACGTCGAACCGTCCTCGAATCTCTGCAGCCTGACGCCCGCGCCGCGGACGCCCACGGCCTCCAGTTCGGCCATCTTGGCCGCGAGATCCGGGAACGAAAAGCCGATATGGTTCACGCCCGTGCCCTGGGTTCCGCCCAGCGTCGTTTGAATCGCGAACTCCAGCTCTACGCCGTGACAATTCGCGACGTCGGTCCGCTCGGCGACCGGCTGACACTCCATGTGCAACGTGTACCATTTGACGGCCTCGGTCGGGCTGGGCGCAGTGATGTGCACATGATGGTAGCTGGCTGCGAGCGTCGCAGCAGGCAGCAAGGCGACGGCTGCCACCAACACGGCACTGCCGAAAGGGTTCGTTTTCATGACGCGATACCTCCGCATTCGAGCTGTTTCACCCGGTCGGTTGCTTACGCAGATGGTCGTACAAGAGGCCCTCGGAAAATTCCACGCACTTGAATTCCAGCACCCGGGCACGCTCTTCCAATCGCCGATAGAGCGGCATGCGCATCGTCCACGGGCGCGTGAAGACGTTCGGGTCTTCGATCGTCACCTCGTACATCAGCGCGTTGGGACCGAGCGGCGTATACCGCTCGACGACGTGCAGCGCGTCACTGGCGAAGTTGCCGGCCCGGTCGAACCAGGCCTGGCCGTTGAATCCGGCAACGTCCACGACCAGCGCGTCTCCGTCCCAGCGGCCGTGCGAGCGTCCCATCCAGGTGTCGATCGGCGCGGGCTCGGGATTCGCCTTGTCCATGTGAATCGTTCGATTCGCTTCGGCGAATCCGTAAACGATCATGATTTTCGTGTCGCCCTGGATGATCTGAAATGGATAGGGCAAGTAGGTCGCGCGCGGCACGCCGGACAGATAGCACTTGATTTCCGGGTCGTCGGTGTAGCGGTTCGCGAAGTTATTCTGCTTTTGCTCCAGCGCCCACGGCTGGTAAGGAATCTCGTTGCCTTCCACGACGCCCAGTCCGGGGGGGATGGCGCCGACCGCGCCGAGCTCGGCAGGGCCGGCGCTTGCAGGATGATCCTGTATGTCCCAGTGCGCCGTCCCGATCGCCTGCCAGACCCCGTTCAAGTCGGGATTGCCGTCCCAGGCACGCGGAAAGTCGATCCCGGCGGTCTGCGCCGCGGCCGACCCACCAGTCAATGAGAGCATGACCAACAGCGCCGCCAAGCTCGTCATCACACCTCTTGTCGGGTGATTCATGTGCTCCGTTTCCCACAGGTCTCGTGCGTGTGATGATTGCACGACGCGCGAAACCGGTAAAGGTCATGTGCGGGTTCAGGTGATGTGGGACTGGGTGGTGCAGTCCTTGGTGGATTGAAGATACTCGTTTGGGGTTTTCCAGTCGAGGGTTTGGTGAGGTCTCACCTGGTTGTGGAAGTGTTGATAGTCGGCCAGGGCGCGGTTGGCATCGGCGACGGTGAAGTGGCCGTCGTAGAGGTTCCAGAATTCCACCCGGGTGCTGTCGTTGGCGCGTTCCACGCACCCGTTGAACTGAGGCCGACGCGGTGGCAGGACGTAGAGGGGGATGTGCAGGTCCTGGCAGGCCTGCTCGAAGTCGGCCATGAACTCGCTGCCGCCGTCGACCTGGATGGAGACGAGGCGGTGGGGCAGATCGGCTTGGACGGCCGCCAGGAAGCGTTTGGCGTTATGGGCGGTGGCCCGGGAGTAGGCGCGGGCGACGAGTTGTTTACCGACGGGGGAGACGGCCTTGAACTCCTTGAGGTGTCGGCCGTCGCGGTGCAGGGACAGGTGGTCGATCTGCACCAGTTCCCCGGGTCGTTGGGCGCGTTGGCCGTATCGCCAGCGTTGGGCGTGGCCGTTGAAGCCTCGGCGGCGCTTGACCTTGACGCGCCCGCGACAGAAGGCGCAGGGTTGGATGCGGCCCAGGCGCACGCCCTTGGCGGAGGATGCGTCCGAGCGTGGACTCGCAGAACTGGAGGCCTTCGCGGGCGAGCATGACGCGCAGCCGGCGCTTGCCCATGAAGGGGAACCGGGTCCGCATGGCCCAGACGCGGCGTTCGTCGCCGCGGGTCCACCGGGGGCGCTGGGTATGGCGCGGGCGGCGGCTTCGGTTGGCCAGCGCACGCACGCCTTGGGTGTTGTAGCGCTTCAGCCAGCGAAAGTAGGTGGAGCGGGACCAGCCCACCGCGCGCAGGGCGGTGGCCTCGGTGCAGCCCTCGGCGCGCAGCGCCCGGTAGGTCTCGATTCGCCGCAGCCGCTCGAGGGCATCGGCGGGCGTTGTATCGTCAACCTTGAAGCTGCGGTAGGATTTGGTGCGCAGGGATTTGATCTGCATGGTTCGGGCTCCTGGTTTGTGTTGTAACTACCAAGGCTACCCCAACCGGCGCTCCGGTTCGCCGCGGCGGGCCGGGGCGCTTTTCCCCGCCCCCGCGGGCGCGCCGCGCTGTCGTCGACCTCCATGGGTCTCTCGCCCTCGACGGGCGTGCGCAGAATCGACGCATAGACCATCCCTGGCACCTGGGCGTCGATACCGAACTTCGCCGATCCATCGGTTTTCGCCGGAACGTCGATCCGCCCGACATCCGTCCCGAGATAGCGGAATTCACTGGCCGGCTTGAACGAGCTCTCATCGACCTCGGGCAGCGTCTCCGGGACTTCCGCGAAGGCGGCAATTTCTCCGTAGCTCAGGCTGCGACCGGTCTGCCGGTGCACGACGCGGCTGGGCTCCGTCTGAACGTCCTCGGCGGGCACTCCCCATTCCGCGGCGGCCGCCTCGATCAGGAACTTGCGCGCCTGCGCGCCCGCCTGGCGCATCGCCGTGAAGTAGCCGCGCAGCGTCTGGCTCCCGGCCGTGTAAAGAATTGGAAAGCCGTAGTAGCCGAAGGCCCGTGGATTGCCGTAGGTCGGATCGTGGGTGGCAACGGTCTCGACCCGCACGTTTTCCCAGTCCGCATCCAGCTCCTCGGCCAGCACCAGGGGCAGGGAGGTCATGGTGCCCTGGCCCATCTCGGTACCGCCGAACTGGATCGGGATCGCATCGTCGGCGCCGATGCTCACCCAGGCATTCGGACTGATGGCCTCGTTGGTTGGCGCGCTCGCCGCGCGTGTGGCCTCGCCGCCAGTCTCCATGGTGCAGGCGCCGACGATACCCGTCGCGCCGACCGCGAAGGTCACGCCCGCGCCTTGAATGAACTCCCGGCGGGTCGTCGGATGATCGGAAGGCAGGTTGTCTCGTTTCATCTCAGGCCTCCCGCGTAGCGCGTTGGATCGCGCTGACGATGCGGCTGCAGGTGCCGCTGCCGAACTTGGTGCCCGTGAGTTTCAGGTGCTCGCGCGCGACCCACAGCAGCGGGGTGTTCGGGTGCACATCGATCTCGACGCGCTCGCCATTAATGGTGAAGGTGGCCATAGCGTTTCTTGACACCCATGAACAGTTTGATCGGTCTCATTCGGCGGCGAGGCTCTCATTGACCTCGCATACGAAAGGCTCCCGCCGGATGTTGGAATCCCAGCGCCAGGCGAGATAATCATCCAGCATCAGCGGCTCCGTGAAAGTTGCAGGGTCGACTATCGTGATGTCGTAGGTTAACTCATTGCCGCCGGGTCCGAGTGCGAACCGCTCGGTAATCTCCACCGCTTCGCTTTGCGGAAATCCGCTCAACGGCGCGTTCAGATCGAAATGGGGCCAGTCGATCCGGCTCGTGGTGACGACGAGATCGTCACCGTCCCAGCGGCCGACCGAGTGCCCCAGCGGCGAGGCGGGTTGCTGGGCCGGGTCGGTCGCCGGCTCCATGTGAATCACCCGATCGTTGTTCATGTACTCCATCCGCGGTGTGATCTCATTCTCACCCTCGAACAACTCGATGGGATGAGGGCCCGCGAAGGTCATGGCTCGGGGCAAGCCGGGCGTCGTGCACGAGAGCAACGGGTCGTCGACCAGCGGCTCATAGGCTGCGTGGTAGCTCAGCGCTTCCTCGGTCAGGGGGAGTTCGGAAAGCTCGGGGAGGTTGATTCGAACGCGCTGCCAAGTACGGAAGATCCCCCTCTCGGATGCGGCCGCAGCAAGGCTCAAGTCCGGTGCCGTGGTGTCCGCTGCCGGCGCATGGCCGGCGGTATCGTCCGACCAGCGCGGCTCACGATGTCGGCCCCCCCTCCAGATCCCACAGAGCGCCGTCTTGCGTTCGGACGCGCACGTGCACGTGAGGATTGCACCAGAAAACGCTGACCACCTCGCCCTCGATCTCGCGAATCTCGTTGCGGGAGAACTCCATGCGCGAGTGGTGTGCCGATGCGACCAGCGGCAAGAACGAAAGCACCAGCAGGATCCTGCACGTTGTGTTCATTAGGGTCTTCCCCGTGTCGTGCTTGAAATATCTAATCAAAAGCTGCAATGCCCGAAATTCAGCATGGAGAAATGCCATGCAACAGGTCTCCCTCCTCGCGCCTTGTCAGCCGGGCGCCTCGCCGGTCTCGGTGCGACGCGGGACTTTCGCCGCGGGCTGCTAGTTTGCCTGGTCGGGCTGCGGACGGAGTCTTGCCAGGTCGCCGTTGGACTTGAGCGCCGCCGCCGGCAAACCCAAGTCACTCTTGACTTGATATATAAAGTAAACGGGGTACGCTTGTTCTATCGAGGACGACGTCTCGCAGTCGCCATTGAGCACCAGTTCGACAAGCTTCGAGAGGTCGTTGCGGATCAACATTTCCTGGTGGGCACTGCCGCGGGGGGGCCAGGCACGTCGGGAGAACGAGAATGAAAAGGATCTGCTATCTCATCGCGTTAACGTCCCTGACGATTACCAGTGCATCGGCTCAGCAGAGCGCGGCCACTCAGAGGCTACTGGAGCGAAACGAGATGTTCGAGCCGGCCATCATCGAGGTGGCCGAGAATGTTTACACGGCAATCGGCTACCAGGTGTCCGCCAACACGATGATCGTCGGCGACGACGGGGTGATCATCATCGACCCCGGTCAACGCGTGGCCGGCGCCGAAGAGGTCCGCGCCGAGTTCGAGAGGATCACGGACAAGCCCGTCCGTGCGATCGTCTATACCCATGGCCATGGGGATCACACCAACGGCTCACCCGCGTTTTACGATCCGGATGCGGGTATCGAGGTCTGGGCGCGTTCCAACTACGGCTCGGAAACGAACCGCGTCGCGGCAGCGGGGCTCGAGGGCGGGGCGCGGCCGTCGAACACCCAGGGTTTCGATCTGCTCCCCGAGCAGAAGATTAGCGTCGGAATCGCCATCCCCCCGGAACGTCTGCCGGCCGGCGCCAATATGACCGATGGCGTGGCACAGCCGCGGACCCCGGCGCCCCGGGGGATCGCGCCGACGCACGCGTTCTCGGAGGACCGGGTGACGCTTGAGATCGCGGGCGTCACGCTGGAGCTCGTCGCTGCCCCGGGCGAGACGGTGGACCAGCTCTACGTCTGGCTGCCCGAGCAACGGGTGGTCTTCGCGGGCGACAACTTCTACCAGTCCTGGCCGAACGTGTATCCGCTGCGCGGCACGGCGCGCCGCTCCATTCGCGACTGGATCTCGAGTATCGACAGCATGATCCAGGAGGATCCGCTGGGCGCCGCGCAGTTGGTGCAGCATGTCATACGACTGCGTCCGGATGATCCGGAGCCGAAGCTGCTGATGGCCGACGCGCTCGACATCATCGGCGAACGCACTTTCAACGCGCCGGCCCGCAATTACACGCTTTCCTCGGCGAACCGGTATCGCCAGCAGGCGAGCGGCAACGACTAGGGCAGCACCCTGAACAGACGCGTTGTTGTCCTGTTGTCAGTGCTCATCACCGTATTTGCACATCAATCGGCGTCTCGCTATTCAGGATCGTCCAAACAAGCCCAGAGCTTGACCGCTTCGCCGGGGACCCACACCCAATTCCTGCGGCCGGTCAGAGGCTCGGTGAACGTCTCTGGATCCGTGACGGCCAGGGTGTAGTCGAGCCGACTCTCATCGGCACTCGCTGCGAAGCGCTCAAGGAGCTCCACGTCGGCGCTCAAGGGTATTCCGGAACCAAAGTGCATGAAATTGATATGGGTGGTGGTCACGACGAGGTCGCCGTCCTCCCAGTGACCTACCGAGTAACCCAACGGTGATGGCGGTGGCTCATCCGTCTCCGGCTCCAGGTGAATGACGCGCACGAGATCATATTCCTCGATGCGCAGATGAATCTCATCCCCCTGGTCGACGAACTCGAAGGGATACGGATTCGTCATGATCATCGGCATGCCCTTTGGCGTGCAGCCTGGGATCGGGTTGTCGGCGACCGGGTCGTAGGCGTCTCGGGCCGCCAGGGCGGCTTGCGTCAATGGGTAGCCATTCTCCAGGACGAGCCTGATGCCTGCATCGCGGCTCCAGACTCGGAAAATCCCGCTCGCTGCCGCTTCAGCTGCTCTCACGTCGGCCTCCGCGAACGTCGGTGCCGCCAGGGCCGGCGCCCCCTCCGACCAGCGCGGCTGTGCCCCGGGTTGAATTCGCACTTCCCCGCCATCGGGAAGGAGCAAGTTGCTGACCTCCATCGAGTTGGCGACAAAACGCGCGGGTGGGCCCGCCACCCGTACTCGTGTCCCCACCGTCAAGAACTCAGGCCCGATCCCGCGGCGGGACAGCATCGCCGGCGGTGTGGTCTCGAGCGCCCATTCGTTGCCCTGGTCATCTTCGAGCCAGAAACGGGTGTGAGGGTTTCGGAAGATCACGCGGGTGATCACGCCCTCCGTTTCGACTACCTGGCTCGAATCATAGAAGGTCGCCCTGGAGTGATGCGCCGCAGCGTCGAGAATAGCGAAGACAAGTAACAGGGCACCACAGAGAGATCGACCGATCATGGCTTGTATCCTCATTGTGGCTCGATGCGAAACTCGCTTGGGTGCGGCGGCACGACGGCTCGCTCCTCCGGTTGATCCAGCTGCGGGACCCAGGCATACGGAACGCGGAAGGCACGATAGATGTTTTGCCGCGTCTCATCGGATTCGTAGAAGAAAGGGTTGATGTATTCCCACACGATCTCGCCATCGACCGTGACCTCGAAGGCACGCCCGGGCGCACCTTCGGTGATCAGTGTATTGCCGTTGGGCAGGCGTTGCGCCGCGCTCACGTTCCAACTGAAAAATCGAAAGCTCCCATGACCGGAAATCGAGTACTCCCAGACCGTCTCCATGGTTACCGGGTCGATCTCGAGCACCCTCGAGCTGCGCCTCTCGACAATGCTTCGGCCGTCCGGGGCAACCTGAGTCGGTTCGCCGTAACCGGCCGCGCCGCCGTTGTCGAATACCATCACATTTCCCGCGCCGGGAAGACCCTTCGGGATGATGTGCGGATGGTGTTGCCCGATGATCTGGCCGATCGCCCGTAGCGCCTCGGTCTCCCGAAAGTCGGGGCCCATCCGCCAGACGATCTCGCCGCTGCGGGCGATGATGCCGACGATATTGGCGTGGCGGCTGGAGAAGATCACGTTGTCCGGATGAAAGCGCTCATCGCCTTCGTCGTACCAGCGGTTGGGCCCAAGGTAGGTTGCAGCGTTGATGTGCAGCCAGTCGAAGCTCTGGGTGGGAGCGTCCCTCTGGGCGCGAATCGCGTCGCGAGCTGCCTCGGAAAAACCCATCTCGTCGACATGATCGCTGGCGAGCCAGTCCCAGAGCACCTCGCCGTCCCAGGACGCCTCGAGAATGAGGTCGTCGCGGAGAAGCCTGCCGCTGATTTCCGGCACCGATACATTCCTGTGCGCCAGAATGAGTGTCCTGCCACCCGTGATAGCGAGGCTGCTTTCGGGGGCGTAGTAGCCCGCGGGCAGACTCTCGCGCTGCCAGTCGTGATGTAACCGCGCGGACCAGACGGTCCTCCCGTCTTCCGTTTCCATCTGCTCCGTTTTATTGAAGCTCCAGACGACATTGCCGTCCCAGTCCTTCTGAACGAGCTCGGCCCCATCATTTCCGTCGGGAGAATCCTCAGGCGCCACCCCCACGATGTGCCCGCCCGGCAAGAGCCTGCCCAGGCCCACGATGTCGGTCCAGCGCCTGACGATGTTGCCGTTCATGTCGATCAGCACGACCCCCCTGTCGTCGGGGGTCCGATAGACCGTGTACCCGTTCCAGGCCCGGTCCGGGTCGTAGATCGTCGTGCCCGTCGGGTAGACCGTGGGGAACGCGTGAGAGGCCGCGGAAATCATCCCGGCCATGAACGCCCATGCCAATAGGGCCAATCGAACTTTTATTCGAGTCATATCGTTTTCTCAAACCGGTTTAATTCTGCGGCCCGGGTGAGGGCTGGCAATCGTACGTCTGCATCCTCTGCATGGCTGCGGGCCGGAAGTATCGCTGCCAGCTTACCGGCTCCATAAAGGTCACCGGATCCTCCACGGTGAAAAGCACCTCGAGGCGTGGCCCTTCTTCCACGACCCGGTAGCGTTCCGTGACACGAAGCGCATCGCTGTGTGGCGGGCCACCCACTCTCAGTGCGAATCCGGCGGCGATGTGGCTCGTCTCGACAACCAGTTCGCCGCCGACGTATCGACCCACCGAGAACCCGTTGATCGTGTGCGGCGTTCCGGGCGGGGGCGCGCGACCATCCATATGGACCGTCCGCACGGCATCCCAGTGTTCGGTGCGCACCGTCAGGTGATCGCCATCCGGGGTAATCTGTATGGGCGTCGGACTGTTCATCGAGACCGTCAGGGTGGGTTTCTCGCAACGCAGTCCCGGGTCGTCTTCGGGCAGGCGATTCTCCCATGCCGCACTCCCTGCTTCCGTCAAGGGCGCGTCTCTGAAGTTCATCCGCGGGGCCGGAATATCCAGCGGATCATGGGACGATCCGGTGTTTGGCTGCCAGACGATATCCAGTCCTGGCCATTCCCCGCCGGTCCCGAGAGCCAGGTCGACGGTCGTCGGGGTCTCGGGCGTGTCGCTGGATTCGGCAACCAGCCCGGCGGGAGGCGTTGGCGAGCGAATCTTGCCCGTTGCCGGGTCGTTGAACAAGTGCCGTGTCCAGCCGTCCGGCATCACGATATCGTCGGCCCGAATGAGCGTTGCGTCGTCGAAACGCGCAGGCGCCCCGACGATCGCGACGCGATCGCCGTGTTTGAGATCATCGGCCAGCCATCCTCGGCCACGGCGCAGGCCGACCCAGCCCGGCATCTCGGCTCGCCACTGCTGCGACTCGCCGTTCTCATTGACCACATTGAGAACGATATAGCCATGGGGGTTTTGGGCCAGGAACTCCTCGACCACGCCCTCTATCCGGATCCGCTCATCCGTGTGAAAGAATGCCGCATAAGAGTGATGAGCCTGCAACGGCCAGGCGACCACCCAAAGCGCTGCCGGAAATCCCAGCAAAATTTTCTTCATCGTTCCCTCCGCTCGGCGTCTTTCACGCGCCGGTCGTCATCCCGGACCCCGGATCCAGAACCCCGAACCCGGGACCCCGGACCCCGGACCCATGGGAACCGGAATGATCATCCTGGTTCAGCCTTCGCTGGGGCTGTCCGGGTGAACACAGTCATATTCTTCGAGGGGATCGGTTGTCATGCCCCGGCGAAGATTTCCGCTCACGGAATCGGTGAAGTATTCCGAATCGTCGGCTACCCAGGACACCTCGATGACCTGACCGTCGTCGCTCGGGGTCAGACGCTCCACCGTATGCAATCGGTTGCTGTGGGGCAGCCCCGGAAACTGGTAGAGCACGCCCGCCTCATAGCCAACGGTATCGATCACGAGCGTGCTTCCTTCATACCAGCCGATGGAATGTCCCAGCGCACTGTAGGCGAGGTCCTGGGGGTGCTCGCTCCGGTCCAGATGCACGGTTCGCCGCGTGTCCATGAACTCGTGATGAATCAGCACGACATCTTCTTCCTTGCGAATCTGCATGGGACTACCGTGGCCCCATAAACGCGCGATGCTGATGGGCTTGCACTGCAAACTTGGGTCATCCGTAACCGGATCGTAAGCTTCGAGTGCGTGGCGCCCTGCGTCGGAAAGTATCGCTGCGCGGCGATTGGGCTCGCCCGGATCCGGTGGACCGCCGCCGCCACCGGTATTCTCCCTTATGACCGCTCCCCAGTTGCGACTGAGACCGGAAGGGCCGCCGGTGGCCCTGCTCGCCTGTTCCTCCGGAGCCCGGCGATCGTCGGGGGCTTGTTCCAGGAAACGCTCGACTCGTGCTATACGGCTGCCGTCCTGAAAAAGCCCAGAAAGGTAGAAACATTCGTTCTCGTTACGTCTTGGGGGATTGGCGGTGATGACGATGTGCTGTCCCGGCTGAAACAGCTCTTTCGTCCAACCGTATCGAGTTGCAGCCGCGGCATTGATGAGATCGCAATTCCAGGTCACGGTATTGCCATTGTCATCGAGAACGTCCACGAACAAGCGCGAGTGAGGATTGACGAACTGGTATTCCTTGACGACCCCTTCGATGGTGATCTCGACATCGGTGTCAAAATGCCAGTTTCTCGAATGGTGCCCGTAGGCCGTGGCGGCGAGCCCGGCTGCTACCAACAAACAACAAGACGATTTTGTCATCCCCACACTTCCCAACGACGAGTAGTGGCTACTTCAAAACTGATAGTTGAGTCTGAATCCGACCTCCCTGGGAAGTCGCAAATTGAGCACGTAGTTCTGTACATCCTCTAACGGAGAGATATTGGCATCCTCGTCGACCCAAATGTCCTGGGGCGTATTCTCGTCGGTCAGGTTATTGCCGAACAGGATCAGCTCCCAATTCTCGTTGAAGAACGTAAGGGAGGCATTGATGTCTTCGGTGGCCGGCAGCTTCATGATGTTGCTCTCGTCCCTGAATGTAGAGCCCTGATACCGAATTCCAAAACGCCCCATCCATGCCCAGCCGCCACCGCCCAGCGCTGCGCGATAGGTGCTCGACAGGCTGGCAGTCTGCTCGGGTTGGCGCAAGACCGTGTTCCCACTTATCAGCGCACAATCGAACGGCACGCCATCATCCGCTATGGTGAAGTCGGCCGGGAATCCGTCGTTGACCGGGCCCTGATCGCAGCTGTCCGTGTACTTGTTATCCGACAGCCACAGCATACCCCTGAAGCTCCAATTGTTGTTGGCCTGATAGTTAGCCTCGAGCTCGATGCCCTTCAGCTCCTGGTCACCAGTGTTGATAAAGGTCGCAGACGTCCTAATATCCCGGGCACCAAATCTCCTGCCCTGTGGATCGAAGGAGCCATCGTTCCAGGCGCCATTCCAGTTGAAAACGGTGCGTGTAATGGCGTCTTCGTATTCCATCAGGTACAAAGCGCCCGAAAGCTGCAATCGATTGTCCAGCGTACTACCCTTGATCCCGACTTCATAGTTGGTGAGCTGCTCTTCGGTGAATGCCACAAACGTGTTCTCATCGTAAGTGATGTAACCAGCGGCTCGGGCGGCGGCGAGCGACTCAGCCAGAATCGGAACCCGAAAGGCCAGATTGACACCGGCCGGGTTGGTGCCTCTCGCATACTGGCCGTAAAGAGACCAGTCGTCGTTCAGACTGTGATTGAACGCAAGGCGCGGTTGAAACGATTCCGTGACGGTGTTGAACGTACGGCCGTCGAGGACGCTCAGGCTCGTGACATCGTCATCCTGCCATCGTCCCTCGAAGGAGAGCGTGGTGGTGTCGGTGACATCCCAGGTGAGGTTGCCGTAGATGCTAACGTTGGTGGCGTCGTCATTCGTCCTGTTACGGGGGATGAAGGGTCGACCGCCATTGGCCTCGTCCTCGAGACCCAATACGATGCCGGCCAGCTGAGTGTGGACATCCACGCTATGGGTAAATTCGTACAGGGAAGCGCCGACCATCCAGCGGACCGACCTGTCATCCGGTGACAGCCAGCGGGCGTCGAGGTAGGTTTCCTCGACCTGCCTGGGGTCGGCCATCGAGTTCACGCCGAAGATCATCCCCCTCCTGATAACGGGTACCGCGCCGCTTCTGTCCCCATCGAACCACCGCCGGCTGTCATCCTCCGAATACGAGGTCAGGACCTGCAGCATGCTGCCGTCGTCCGTCGAGTAATTGAACTCCGCCTGAATCCGGCTGCGCTCGAGGAAAGCGCCCGGTTCGAGCACGCTGTAACTCTGGACCAGGTAGTAATCGCCGACAACTGGGCGTTCCCGGCTCAAACGATTCTTCCGGATGAAGATTCTGCGGCACACCTCCAGGGGGCGTCGCCGAACGGACATCGCAGTTCCACTCGCCGGCAAAAACAAGGTCGCCATTGGGCAGTGTCGAGTTGTTACTGGCAGCGATGCAGGCGTCCCGTGCCTCCTCGGAAAGGAATGCTTCCATGGGTGGACCGTCATCGGTCTTCAGACTCACCAAACGAACTTTTGCTTCGAACCTGTCGTTGGGCGCCCACACCAGCTTGCCGGTGACGTAGTCCGAGGACGTGCTACCCAGCCGGATCCCTTCCGTGGACACCCGTTCGTCCGGTCCCTCGAATTCATCGAAATAGGCGTCGACGGTAAAGCCGAGAGTCTCGGTAATCGGACCGTTAAGAGAAACACCCGCCACATTTCTATGCAGATCCGAAGTCGCGAACTTGAACTCGGAGCTGAACTCGTCGCCGGGGTCCTTGGATACGTAGTTGATGGCGCCCGCGAACGTGCTTCGCCCAAAAGCGCTGCTCTGCGGCCCGCGCATCACCTCGATGCGCTCGATGTCGGCATAGGCCAGTGACCCCGTGTTTCCATACAGCGGCGCACCATCGAGAAACGCGGTGACCTTTTGAAGGCGGAGACTCTGGCTCTGCCGGACGGACACTCCGCGGATCGCCGGACGGGCGCCATTGCGATCCCGGGCCTGATTGTAAAACATGCCGGGTGTCTCGTCGAACAGGTCGAACTGGTCGAGAATCCCCGCTTGAGCGATAAAGTCACTGTTGAGGACGGTAATCGCCACAGGGACGTCCTGGAGGCTCTCTTCACGCCTGCGGGCCGTCACGACGACTTCTTCCAACGTGAATGACTGAGCGGAACTCGTTGTGCTCGTCGGGGCTGTATCGGCTTGAGCCACGAGAACTCCCTCTTCCTGTGCAACCGCGTCGCCGACGACCACGCCACCCGTTAGCGTGGACGCCACGGCAGCTAAAACCACCCGATTGGAACTGGTAGTACTCATTTCGAACTCCTCCATATCTGAATTGGCGTGCTCCGATGCCGCCTGTACCGAGATTCGCCGATTTCCATCCATGGAATAGGTCAGCGTAGTGTCTGCGAGCAGCAGGTCGAGTGCCTGCTCGATATCGTATTCGCCCTGAATTCCATTGGTTTCGAGCGATTGGACGTCCTTCGAGAGGTAGAGAATCTCCATTTCGCTTTGCTCTGCGAGCGCGTTCAACGCGGCCGCCAGCGGTTGTTGAGGAACATCAATCGTGAGCGAGCTGTTCGGACCCTGGCCGAACGCGGCCGCCCCGTAAAATCCGACAATCAGCGGGAACCAGACCACTTGCGTAAACCTGGCCATGGCAATTCTTGCGTGCTTCGTTGTCCTGCTTGTGTTCAACTCTCAATATGAAGCGAGACTGCTCACTCCCGCCTAAGCTTCACCCCCGTCAGTTGCTAAGGTCGTCGTCAACAGAAAGCTGTCCGACGTCTCGATCAGCCTGAATACCCCACTATTCTCGAAGAACTCCAGAGCCGCGCGGATGTCTCTGACGCTGACTACGCCACCCGCGCGTACGTCGCTTAGCGACGGATCGAGGATCACGATCCGCCGCTCGGAATACCGATTCAACTCCGCGACGATTTCCACCAGGGTCCGATCCTCGATAATCACGACGCCGTCGCGCCAGCCAATTGTTTCGGCCGCTACCGTCTCTGTCACCTCGGAGGCCAGGCCTGCATCTCGATACAGAACTGTTTGATTGGCAGTCAGGCTTCTCTGCCAGTTCGGCTCGCTTATATGCACGTCCACATCGGCTACTTCGACGCGACCTTCAAGAACCGTCACGACGACGTCGGAACCGTTCTTACGGTGGACATTGAAGCGCGTGCCCAGGACGCGAACCATCCCGGCCCCTGCGTGAACCACAAAAGGCCGATCCGCTTCCGGAGTCACATCGAACAATGCCTCACCCTCGATGAGGTCCACACGCCGTATGTCTTCGTCGAATTGCCAGCGGAGAGTTGTACGGGTGTTCAGATGAACGACGCTCCCGTCGTCCAGAAGAACGGTTCTGTTCTCACCCGTGGCAGTGGAATACGTCAGCGGCTGGAAACTATCCCGGCTCAGCAGTGAGAAACCGATCGGAAGGAGGCAGAGGAGGGCAAGCACGGCAACCATGCCTGTCCCGATTCGACGCCTTGAGTTCGGTTGCTTCCACTTGCGTTCGTTCGTCGCAAACGCCAGATGCTCGATCCGATCCGCCGACTCGATGTCGTCCATGCTGTTCCACAAATGGGTGACAGCTGCAAATTCCGTTGCGTTGTCTTCGTTGGACGTAAGCCATGACTTGAACTTCTCGTACTGGTGGTCGTCGAGATTTTCCGCCTGTAGACGGACGAACCAGTACGCTGCGCTATCATGGCGTGACCGCGTCTCACGTCAAATATGTGGACTGTCCTCTTGACAGATTATCGACTTCCGATAATATCGGAATGTGATTGAGACCTTCGGAAATACTTTGGCCGAGGATCTGTTCGATGACAAACGGACAAGAGCTACGAGAGCGTTTCCACCCAAGCTTCGTCGTGCAGCCAGACGAAAACTGCTCTATCTGCATGATGCAGCTGAGTTGAGGGATCTGCGAGTACCTCCAGGAAACCGCTTGGAAGGCCTCAAGGGAGATTGGAAAGGATTCCACTCAATCCGGATTAACGATCAATGGAGAGTGGTCTTCAGATGGAAGGGCGGAAACGCCTCAGATGTCCAAATTGTTGATTACCTCTGACGGAAGTTGTGCAATGGCAAGGCAACCAGAGAATCCATTCCATCCTGGCGAGATACTGCTTGAGGAGTTTCTGAAGCCTGCGGGTGTGACACAAGCTGCTCTGGCCGAGAAACTCGGCTGGACGACAACTCGGCTGAATGAACTGATCAAAGGCAAGCGAGGTATTACGGCAGCTGCGGCACTCGACCTTTCGGATGCGCTGGGAACATCACCCAAACTGTGGATGAATCTCCAGGCTACTTACGATTTGGACAAAGCAGCGAAAGCCAGACGCGTGGCCTGATTCGGGTTGGTTTAGCTGGTCGGGGGTGAGGGTGCCTATTTTTTCGCTAATGCGCCAGCGGCTATGCACCAGGTGCGAGTGTCCTCAATAAAAGCTTCGCGAGTTAGAGTTCCCCCAACCTCCGTTTCAATTCTTCGATATCTGGAGGTTCGGACTCACGCGGCCCCAGGTTGAAGCAGCTCCAAGGTTTGACAACTTCATCGGCTGACCAGATCCACTCACGACTGATCGTTACGGGTTGCGTGTAGCTTGCTGGATCTTGCCGGGGATCCGTACGAACTTAATAATCTTCTTGCGGATGAGCTTTCATCTCACGAACGGGCTGAGTATCAGACTCTGCAGGCACGAATACGCGCGTTGCGTAGCAGCGAGTAGCCGACTAACCGCCGGACTTTACTGATTTTGGCGAAGACGCGGGAATAGGCGCGCGGCGTTATCCCGTTCGATTAGTACGATGTCTTCCTGGCTTAGTTCGGGAGAGTTTGCAGCACCGTGTCGGACTGTGAGACTAACGACGGCGACGAAATCGGCAAGTCAGTGCCGAATACTACCTTAGATGAATCAACCAGCTTGAGGAGCGCAGCCAGGGAATACGGCGACGCTGATTGAGCCGTGCCGTAATAAAGTGTCTTCATGTAATGCAGGATGCCTTCCGGTGCCCGCTCCAATACCTCGGGCGTATTGCGGACAGCCTGGTCGTCAAGGCGCGCCGCGATATAGGGAGCGGCGCCGCCTGCTGATCAGATCGGACATTTTTCGGCCCTCCTGCCTGTCAGGTTAGTGTGCCCGCATTCTTGCACGATTTTGTTGTCCGATGTATGCGCCGGCAGTCAGCGGGTCGAAGAGGTACTCATGCACGGCGGTGCGGGCAGCGACAAGGGAATCCGAGAAAGGGCTAGGATTCAGAATAACCTTTGGCCCTGGTAAATCCTTCCAGAAGGCCTTCCAGACGAGCCATGCGTTCGCGCAGGTCGGCGATATCGCTATGCACTGATTTCTGCACGCTCCACAAGAATGCAGCGAGCGTGATGCCTACACCAAGAATTGAAATAAGTTCCGGACTCATCTTCTCGTGTCCCTGGTCACTGCCTCGGGCCTGGCTGGCTCATGGTGTAGAAGTGTACACCCCACACGGACTCGTAATAGTCCTCAATCTACCTATAGGCACCTGATTCTGGTGTTTTCGAGGTATCAAGGGCGAGATTGGATCGCTCGCGAGGGCGGACCCCGAAGCGTGGGGTGTCTCGATCTGGAGCAGGCCGTCACCACAGCGAGGGAACTCGACCGTTACGAATTCCTCATAATGTTCGCGCTGCTACCGGTCGAAGGCGGCACCGATCTCGAGCGCGAGATGTCTCAGAATCGGATTCTGGGCCCGCACCGGATCGACGCGCTTAACGAGCGGGGCATCGACATCCAGGTGCTGAGCGCAAACCAGTACTGGTGGTACCGGGCGGATCCGGAGCTGGCGCGCGACATCATCAGAGCGCAGGACGACGGGATCGCGGAGTGGGTCGCGGCCCATCCGGACCGGTTCGTCGCGCTGACGTCAGTGGCGTTGCAGCACCCCGAGCTGGCCGCCGAGCCGCTCGAGGGCATCGGCGGGCGTTGTATCGTCAACCTTGAAGCTGCGGTAGGATTTGGTGCGCAGGGATTTGATCTGCATGGTTCGGGCTCCTGGTTTGTGTTGTAACTACCAAGGCTACCCCAACCGGCGCTCCGGTTCGCCGCGGCGGGCCGGGGCGCTTTTCCCCGCCCCCGCGGGCGCGTCCGCCGTGCCCCAGGGTCCGGGTGAGCGGATCCATCTGATTTCGTGCCAGGTTCACGTTCCTCTCATTGCGATCCCCGACATCGTCATAGAACTCGACGACATCCTCGAGCGTCCGGAACAGACCGTTGTGCATATAGGGCGCCGTATATGCCAGGTTTCGCAGCGAAGGCGTTCGAAAAGCGTAAGGCTGATCGATGGCTCCGGAGTCCGATTCTGGAAGTTGCCGATTATCTCGAATGCCCAGTACGTGGAGCTTGAAGTCGGAAAACATCGGGCCATTGTGGCAGTTGATGCAACCCACCCGCTCGAATTGCCGCATACCCCGAATCTGCAGACGGGTCATGGCGTTGGTTTCGCCCCGCATGTAGCGATCGTAGGGTGAATTGTTCGCGATCAGGCTGCGTTGAAAGGCCGCCAGCGCCTTGCCGAGATTCTCGGCGCTCACGGTGTCATCGCCTTCGAATACGTCGGCAAATAGTGAGCGATATTCGGGGATAGCCTGAAGGCGCGCGACGACGGTGTCGACGGCGTCTTCCTCGGGGTAGGCATGCCCCCGCATTTCCTCGAACGTGAGGATCGGCAACAGCGCCTGCGCCTCGAGTCCCTGAGCACGAACGTCCCAGAACATCGGCGCCGTCGCGGGGTCGTACCCGCCCTCAAGATCGATACCGTTGTAACCCGTGTTCAGAACCGTCTGGCTGTTGCGCTTGACCAGGGGAATCGAAGACGGAGACACGAAACGGCGGGCGCTGCCAAGTCCGGCTCCGTCGACGCCGATGGAGAGGTCCAGGTCCTCGGCGTATCCGAAACTCGGATGATGGCAGGTGGCGCACGCGACCTGCTGGTTTCCGGAGAGGATCGGATCCCAGAAAAGCAGCCTCCCCAGCGCCACCTTCTCCGGGGTCTGGGGATTGTCCGGCGGCGCGGCAATATCCTGGGGCAGGGCCGTGAGCGGGAAGTCATCGATGGGCCCTTCGAAGCGATCCCTGTCGCGGTCTCGGTCTCTGTCTCTGCCGTCCCGCTGCCCTTCACTCAGCTCCGCGAAACCGAATACCAGGACAACGACAGCGGCCAACGTCATGAACGTGGGGAAGATTCTCTTCATGGCAGGGTCCCTCGGCTCCGATGGGCGTATGCGCCTTCCGAGTCCAAGGGTAGAACCCCTTCCGCCGAGTGTCAGTCAAGAATCCTCAAGGCTGATGATCGCCTCATCGAAGAAGACCGACGTGCCCTTGCGCCCCCGAAATCCGGTGAGGTTTGGTGGCGATCGGCGCCGGTACTGACGGTCGTCGGCGGTGAAGTCGTCTACAACGCCGATGTTATTGAGCGGTAATGAACCGCGCGGACCCAGCGTAGTCAGAAAAACCGGACCAGACCCACGATCAACCCAGCGATCAATCCGGTCTGGGCAGTCATCGCTGTCACCATCCATTTCAATATATCGGCCTTGACCCTCTCGATGTCGGTCTTGGTAGCCAAATTGCCGTTGAGCAACCGAACCTGTTCGTCAGCCAGGACTTCGGCCTGCTTCTCGGTGAAGCCGCCGGAGGTCAGGTTCTTGACGAACCGATGGGTATCGAATGCGATCGCCTCGGTCATGAGTCCATCTTAGTCCCGCCGAGACTCGCAGGCAACGCCTCGAATCATTGCGAATTCCCCACAAATGAAAATCTTGCGGATACGGGAATCGGGGAGTTCGTCATATATCGCAGACGGCGATTACGGCACTGCGGCTGTTCGCCACTCCGTTGAAGAAGTTGTCCTCGCCGACTACTTCCTTGATGTTCTTCGAATCGAATGGCGGGCAATTTCCGGCGGCGGAATCATGGACGCAAGAGTCAACAACACGATGCCCGCGACACCTGGCAGCCCGTGGCAAGAGCCCGGCGTCGCGGCGAGAACGGCGGAGCTACTCATCCACCAGTCCGATCGCGTAGGCGCTCACATCCCGGATATCGTTCACCGACAACGACGCACCGAATCCGGGCATGGTGTTTTGCCCTGCGGTCACGATTCCCACCACCTCCACCAACGTCTTGCCGGGCAATAGCGGGGCCCCCTCGGCGTGGCCGCCCTGACCATCCGGGCCGTGACAGAGATCGCACGTGCGCGCATAGAGCGTCTCGCCGTTGTCGATATTTGGAAAACCGATGGGAGAACGGGCCGCCACGCCCATCCCGCCGCGACCTCCGGACCCCGGCGGAGGCGCCGGCACCGGATCCAGGGATCCGTTAAGGGAAAACAGCCAAACGCTGTCGCCGCGCGGTGAACCGGCGAACGCATTGCCCGCGGAGAAGATCGCCACATGCGCTTCGCCCTTATATTCGAAGATCGCGGGCGTGGTGTTGACGCCGGCTCCGGTCTGGAATTCCCAGAGCGCCATGCCGGTATCGGAGTCCAGCGCCATGAAGCGGCCGTCGCTACGTCCCACAAACAGCAGCCCACCGGCCGTGGCCACGGAACCGCTATAGCAGCGGTCCGCCCAGCGCTGCCGCCAGACAGCGGTATTGGTGGTCATGTCCATGGCCGCGAGAATACCCGTGCTGGGCATGCCGCCCACGCCGCCGAAACGGCCGCCCATGTAACGCTCGCCACCTTGAGGAGACGCGGTTTCATCTTCATCGACCAGGTAAAACGATAGCCGCTCGCTGGCGCAGACGAATAGCACCTGGCGCTCGGGATCGTAGGAACTCGGCGGCCAGTTGGCGCCGCTGCGCTTGCCGACGACGCGCTCAGTCCAGAACGGAACATAAACATGCTCATCGTATGGAAGGGTGAAGCCCTCCGGGGGCACATCGATCGTGAGCGGCGCCACCGGCTCGCCGCGGGGAATGGGTTGCGTCGCCGCGGTAGCCTGGCGAGGTTCCTGTGGCACGGGTCGCTCGTCGATTCCCAGCAGCGGTTCACCCGTGATCCGGTCGAGCACGAAAACGTAACCGTTCTTGTTCACCTCGGCGACAGCCTTGCGAGTGGCGCCCTCGATTTCCACATCGAACAAGACCACCGGATTCGCGGCGTCAAAGTCCCAGATGTCGTGGCGAACCTGCTGAAAGTGCCAGCGGTACTCGCCCGTGGCCACGTCCACGGCGACGATCGAAACCGAGAAGAGATTGTCGCCGGCGCGTATCGCACCGTTGAAATCCGGACCGGGGTTGCCGGTGGCGAAGTACAGCAGGCCCAGCTCCGGATCCACCGCGGGTGTTTGCCACACTGTCGCGCCGCCGTACTTCCAGACCTCGTTGTCCGCGGGCCAGGTATCGTGGCCGATCTCGCCCGGACCGGGCACGGTGTAAAAGGTCCAGACGAGGGATCCATCGTCGGCGTCGTAGGCCTTGACGCGCCCGCGAACACCGTACTCCGCGCCCGCAAACCCGGTGATCACGAGGCCGTCGTAGTAGAGCGGCGCGCTGGTGATCGTCAAGCCGTCCTGCCAGCGTTCGGCCTGCGTCGTCCATACCGCCTCGCCCGTGTGCCGGTCGAGCGCCACGAGCTTGCCATCGAGCTGACCTACATAGACCTTGCCTTCGCCCAATCCTACCCCGCGGCTGGTCCAACCGCAGCAGATGGTTGAGATATCGGGGTCGAGATCGGCCTCGTAGCTCCACGCGATCTCGCCGCTATCGAGGTCGATGGCGAAGGTGTCGTTGGCCCCGGTGACGATGTAGAGCAACCCTTCGTAGACGATGGGCTCGGCTTCGCCGGAATACTGGGAACCGACACCCGAGCCGCCAAGCTGCGTTCGCCACACGCCCTTGAGCCCCGCCACGTTGTCCCGGTTGATCCCGGTGAGCGGTGAGTAGCGCCGATTGTAGAGATCGCCGCCGTTGGTAAGCCACGAATGCGTGGGCAGTCGGGTGAGTTCAGCCGATGAAAAATTCTCTTGCGCCGCGACGGCCACCGGCCCGGCCACGAGCGCAATGATTACAAGTAGTCGAATCAGCACATCTCCTCCATCAGGGTTTTCGCTCCATTGTCGCTCGAAATGACGACAAACAGCCGGGACGGAGTACTGCAACGCAGTCCCGACCTACTCCGGCAACGTACATTCGTAGCGCTTGATTTCCTCGCCCGGATCCCAGACGTAATGTTGGGTCATGACCGCTGGGCCGGTAAAGGTCTCCTCGTCGGTGACGGTGACATGGTAGTCCAGACGACTTTCGTCGTCGCTCACGCTGAAGCGTTCCACGATTTCCACCGCATCGCCCTGGGGCGATCCGTCACTGCCGAAATAGGGGTAATCGATGTGGGTTGTGGACACGACAAGGACATCGCCCTCCCAGCGCCCGACCGAATAGCCCATGGGTGTGCGCGGACTATCTGCAACCGCCGCGTCGCTCCCCATGTGGAAGGTGCGAACGCCATCCCATTCTTCCAGGCGAAAGATGATGTCGTCGCCCTCACGAGCAAAGGCGACGGGATATGGATTATCCATGGCGACCGGCATTCCGGGCGGAATGCAACGCAGTGCCGGATCCTCGACGATGGGGTCCCATGACTCGCGCGCAGCCACAGCGGCCGCCCTGAAGGGCAGCGAATCGGTATCGCCACGGTAGTCGCGACTCCAGACCCGAAAGATTCCCTCGAGGTCCGCCGCGTTCTCGACCTGCTGCTGTGCCACATCACGCTCCGCGGAAGCAGCCGCGGGCGCGCTCGTCCAGCGCAGCCGCTGATTGCCCTGCAGCGAAACCTCGCGCCCGTCGTCGAATAGCACGTTGCCGACGTAGATGGTATTCAGACCGTGGCGCGAGGGTGGACCGGCGACCCGAACCGTATCGCCCACGTTCAGCGTGTCTTCGCCGATGCCGACCCGGTCCAGCGTGTTCACGGAACCGGCCTCCAGTTCCCAGACTTCCTCGTTGCCTGCCTCGTCAAGGCGCAACAGGTTGAAGCGTACGTGGGGGTTCTTCCAGAGCACCCAGGTGATCTCCCCTGTTATTTCCAGATCGTCGTCATAGTCGTAGAACACGCGGGTTGAATGGTGGGCGGAAGCGGCGCTCGCCACCACACCCAGAATCACGCAGAAGAAATGCCGACGCTTCACGATGCTCACCGCGCGGCGCGCGCCGGCAGCCCCACCATCTTGTCCCGTCTTGCCGGCGGCTCCCAGAAACGCGGTCGAATCGGCGTAAGCATTGCGGCCGCCACAAGTGCGATCACCGCGAACAATATGAACCCGTTGTAGTAGGTGCCCTGGGTGTCGGCGAAACGGGCCAGCAACGGTGGCCCCACGGAAAATCCGAGATTCATGAAGACGGCCATGATGCCCATATTCAAACCGATATTCTGAGGACCGTAGTAGTGCTTGGTCAACACCGGCACGTCGACGATCAGCCCGCCGTGGGCGAAGCCGCGCATGGCCATGAATACCGTCATGCTCATCACGCCCGCTACCGGAAAGGCGAGGACGATGGCCACCACGAGCATCAGGTAGGTGACCTGAATGCCGCGGACCGATTTCCTGTCGTAAACCCAGCCCCAGGCGATCTTCGACAACAGCCCCACGGCGGCGAACAAGCTTGAGGCCCAGGCGACGTTGCGGATGTCGATCCCCTTGTCCACGCGCAGGAACAGCACCTGGTTCTGAGTCATTCCCTGATCCACCGCGGCGACGAGAAATATGCTGATCGCGATCAGCCAGAAGTTTCGCTTCCCTGCGACCCCCTTGAAGTGCTTCCAGACGCTTGCCCTGGGCTTGTGGTCCGTCGGCACGGCGATGCGCGCGGCGTATTTGCTGCCCGGGCGGAACAGCAGCAGCCACGCGGGGATCGATACCAGCCAGACACCGGTGCTCATGATGGCCAGCGCCGCGCGCCAGCCGACCTCGACCATCAAGGGTGCGACCACCAGCGGCACGACGATGCCGGCTGCGCTGGTCGCGCCGAATACCACCCCCAACGCCGTGCCCATCTGGCGCTGGAAGACCCGGGCCACGACGACCTTCATGCAGGCCGAAGCCCCGGAAGCAGCGATACCGAGCAACAGCCCGTTGATGTAGTAAATGCTGAGATTGGTGGCCCAGAGCATGCACAGGAGACCAAGACCGCCCATACAGGCCGCGATGACGACAATGGGACTGGCCGAATACTTGTCGAGCAGCCGTCCCATGACCAGCGCCGCGGCGGCGCCGATGACGAATTTTGCAGTGGCCAACAGGGTCGCTTCCTGCCGACTCCAGCCGAATTCGTTGACAGCGCCCTCATAGATAAACGGCAGGGAGAACGTGGGCACGCCAAAGCTGAAAAAGACGAGGGTGAAGGTAACCGCTACAATTGGCCAGTTCTTGATGAGTTCGTTGTCGCGCGCGGCCACCGTCAATATCTCCAAGGAACTGTATATATCGATACTTTACTATACGTCCCGCCGATGCACCTGAGCACCGAGAACGAATGCTCCGTAGATCGACCGAAAATCGACTTTTTGCCGGACTCTGGTCTGTGAAGAATTGTCTAGCGAGCGTAGTCCATCGACCATCTGCTGTGGACGCTAAACCGTCGTCAATGCACGCTCGCGCCATGCTCACGATTGCAGCAGCACTTTTCGCCTTGCCACTTTTTTTGAATCTCGCGGCCGCTCAGGCGCCGGATTTGTCGGCGAACTGGATCCGTAGTGGCGGGGTCGAGTTCGGCGGATGGGAATTTACCGAGGCGGGCCAGCAAGCATTCGATGACTACGATTTCACCCGCGACGATCCCGCGTACGACTGCATCGGCGCGAGCTGGACCCGGATCTGGTTGAATCCGAACGTCCTGGTACGAATCACCCAGGCTGACGATCACGTTCGATTGCAATACGAGTGGATGGATATCGATCGAATCGTACGGCTGACCGATCCGCACGACGCCGACCCCGAACGATCGCAAATCAAAGGCATGCCGGCGCTGGGCCGCTCGGCAGCCTGGTACGACGGCGACACCCTGGTCATCGACACCGTCGACTTTGCGCCAGGCTACGTTTCCACCATGGCGGAGTGGGCCGGGATGCCGCAGAGCCGAAGAATGCGTACGGTGGAGCGCATCCGCCGCGACGGGGACCGGCTAACCATTGAGACGACACATCAGGACCCGGCCAACTACCGCAAACCCCTGGTGGTATCCATTCCCTATGCCCGTTCGGATTTTGACCTGCTCGAATACGGTTGCACGCCGGAAGATGCCGCCGTCGTCGCCCCGGAATAAGGACGACCAGAATGTCAATGTCGCCATTGAATCGGTTTCGACAACACGCGCTGGTCATCGTCACGCTCCCGTTATGGCTCCTCGTGACGGCAGCGGAAGCGCGGGCTCACCATTCGGTGCCGGTCAACTTCGACCAGTCCAGGGAAATCACCGTGGAGGGCGTTCTCACGGAAATCAAATGGCTTAATCCGCACTCGCATTTTCGCCTGGACGTCACCAACGATGACGGCGCCACCGTGCAATGGCTTGTGGAGATGGGAGCCTACAACACGATGCGAAGGGCGGGATTCGAGACGCACTTGTTTTCGTTGGGCAGCCGCGTCAGCATTACCGGCTGGCCAGGACGGCGAGACCGCGTGGTGTATCTGAATCGCGCGCAACTCGACGATGGCGCCGACCTGCTTTGTCTCGGCGCCGCTTGCAACCTCACGGAGGAATAGGCGTGGCGGAAATCGTTCTCGGCATTTACACAACCCACGGACCGCAACTCAATACCACGCCTGAGGAATGGCAACTGCGCCTGCCCGCCGACCGGCAGCGCGCGCATTGGTACAAGGGCAAGCAATACGGATTCGATGAGTTGATCGAGCTTCGCGGCGCCGAAAATCTGGCCGATGAGAGCGCCATGTCCGTCCGGCAGGAGCGATACGACGCCTGCCAGGACGCCGTGGCCAAACTCGCGGCCGTCTGGCGGGAAGTCAATCCGGATGTGTGCGTCATCTTCGGCAACGATCAGCGCGAGTGCTTTCACGAGGACATCACCCCGATGTTCACGGTCTACGGCGGCGAAGAAATCCGTCAGGTTCCGCTTGAGGAAGAACAGGAGCGGCGCTTGCCCCCGGGCATTCTGCAATCCGAGTGGGCCTACCGGCCGCCTGATCCCGTGGTGTACCCGGGCTTGCCCGAACTGGCCCGGGGCGTAATGGAAGAAGGCCACCGGAGCCGCTTCGACCTTTCCTGGTCATTGTATTGGCCCGAAAAGGCCGAAGCCTGGCATCGCGGCACACCCCATGCCTTCAGTTGGATCTTTCGGCGGGTCATGGAGGATCAGGTGGTCCCCACCCTGCCCCTGGTGACGAATACGTTCTTCCCCCCCAATCAACCCACCGCGTCGCGGTGCTTCGAATTCGGGGAAATGGTGGGTCGTGCGATCGCCGCCTGGGACAGCGATCTGCGGGTCGCGGTGTGCGGCTCCGGAGGCATGAGCCACTTCGTCATCAACAGCGAAATCGATGAACTGTTCTTCAAATCCATCGCCGATCGCGACCCCGAACCGCTGCGCGCCCTGCCCCAGAATGTGCTGATGGACGGCACGTCGGAATTGAGAAACTGGATTTCCGCGGCCGGCTGCCTGTTCGGCACCGATCTTTCCGGCGATGTTCTCACCTACCAGCCGTGCTACCGTTCCGAAGCCGGAACCGGGACGGCGCAAGGCATGATCGCCTGGACCTGAGCACGTCCCGGCCAAGCCCAGCCAACTGACGCCACCCAATGGACTACGCATCACTTGTCGACCGGTTGTCCGCACTGGATACGTGCGCGGTCTCCGATGCGCTGGACAGCCTCGGCGTGAGCGGCGCCGTCACCGGCCTCAAGCGGCGCTCCACCTCGGCGACGATTGCAGGACGAGTGCAGACGATCAAACTCGCCGCTGGCAAACCCGAGGGTGGTTCCATGAGCCATTTGGGTACCCGGACCATCGTCGAGGCCAGCGACATCGACGTCATCGTCGTTGAGCAACGGACCGGCATCGAGGCGGCCGGTTGGGGCGGTGTGCTGGCGGCCGCGGCGAAACAGCAGGGTGTGCGCGGTGTCATCGTCGACGGACCTGCGAGGGACATCGACGAATACGAGCGGATAGGCCTGCCCGTATTCTCCCGGTCAGCAACGCCGCGCACGGCCCGAGGTAGAATTCACGAGGCCGCGACCAACGTCGGGATCCAGGTGGGCGAGATCGCGGTGGAGCCGGGCGATCTGGTCATTGCGGACGGCACCGGTGTGGTGTTCGTCCCGGCGCGCATCGCCGAGGCGGCGGTCGCGAGAGCCGAAACCATCGCCGCCCGCGAACAATTGATGTCCGCGGATGTCCTCAAGGGTCAACCGGTGACCGAGGTCATGGGCAAGAACTATGAGACCATGCTCGGAACCCAGAAGTGAATCCGGTCCGGACATGTTGCGCTGCCGGCCGCGAAAACTCGTAGCCCGAATATCTCTATACCGGGTTCGCTTTTACCGTTCGTCTGAGCGGCATGACTCGGCACGAGCGTCTTCGATCGGGCTCGCAAGAATGCACCCTTGCCGCATAACAAAGTCGATCTGCCGCAGAATGGAAATGTCTTCCGTCGGATTTCCTTCCATCGCAACGAGATCCGCGCTCTTACCTTGCTCCAAGGTACCGATCTGATCCTCGTATCCGATGCAGCTCGCCGCGTCGACGGTCGCTGAAGCCAAGGCTCGAGTAGGCGTCATCCCGTACTTGACCTGAGTCTCCAGCTCAGAGAAAAGATCCGTACTCGCGTCGGGACCGTAGTTTCCATCTGAACCCGCTGCAACTTTGACACCTGCCTTAAGAGCTAGCTGAAAGCTGGGAATGTGCGCGTCCATGGGGTATTCGCGCAGTTTGTTCGCAACGAACGGCGGCATGAGACCCGCCTCGAGTCGCCTCGAAGTGAATGCTGGAACGATGACCGTAGGAACGATGCACGTGCCGTATTCCAGCAGCAGCTCGACAGCTTCGTCATCAAGCTCCGACGCGTGATCAATCGAATCGAAACCGGCTCTAACGGCCGCTTTGATCGTGCCGACGTTCTCCGCGTGTGCCGTAACTTTCATGTGCAGGCGGTGCGCCGTGTCGGCGATGACCCTGAGCTCCTCGTCCGAAAAAGATTGATGATAGGGATTGTCGAGTGGCGAGCTGTAGCCACCGCTCGCGTTGACCTTGATGACCTCTGCGCCGTACTTGTATTGCAGGTTAACGGCGAGCTCGGCGTCGGCCGTTGAGCTTACGAATCCGTTTAGCGGCGTGTAATACTGCTCCATTGGAATCGAGGCCGGAAAAGTGAAACGGTCCGTATGACCTCCCGGCGGCCCGAACGCATGACCGGCCGGAATGATTCTCGACCCGGCCACGAGTCCTTCGTTCACTGCGTCACGCAAGGCAACGTCGATGAAATCACGACTTCCCACAACCCGCATCGTGGTGATTCCTCGGCGGGCGGCGCGTACGATTCCTTCGATTGCACGAATTGCGGCGAGGGGTGCGGGGGGAACGGCGGCCGACAACAGATTGCCGGTAGACAAATGCGTATGGCTGTCGATCAGGCCGGGGGCGACGGTTCGCCCGTCGAGATCGATGATCCTCGCATCCGCCGGAATCACGACGTCTCGTTCTGCGCCAACCTCAATAATTTCCTTTCCTTGAATCAAGACCACTCCATCTGCTATCGGTGGGGAGTACGCGTTTACGATGACTTCGGCTGCTCGGACCGCCTGAATTGGGAGCTCCTGCTCCGTTTCAGTCTGCTCCTCCTGGGCCATGGCGGGCGGTAAGCCACCTATTGCCAGCACAAGGATGAGGCTCTTCCGCCACGCGGCGGTTGGCCTAATGTTCGCGGGATCTTTTGGATGAAAGTTCATGAAATCTCCTCCACGAGCAAAACTGTCAGATCTGAATGAGTCAGCTTGTCTGAACGACGTTCAGCATGTTCTTCTTATCGCTCTATCTTAGAATGATTTCCATCGCGTCTCCATCGCGATCGAAAAAGTCGACCTGCGTTTCGATTGGTTCTCCCATCTCAGACGTAAAAAGCATCTGAGTCGACACACCCTGACCGTCGATGAATGGAAGAACGGAGCCGGTTCTCGGGTCATTCATGATTGGCAGCTCCGATAAAACGTCGTCTCCGCGAAGATTGGTCGTGATCTGGCGGGCCGAGATCGCGACTGGCAAGTCGATCGAAAGGTGGAGTATTCCAGTGAATGGGCCACGACCGAGCAAATCTAATGGATGAAAAGTGCGCTGCAGACCGGCGGGTAAGAGCTGTTCGTAGCGAGCAATCTGAGCACCTTCGGTATCCGTCAAAGCCATGCGAACGGAGGCGCCTTGAGCATTACCGTTCGCTATTGTCAGCTCGACGCGCGTTCGGCGTCCTTGACGAATCAGATCGGGCTGGGTGTCGATTGGAATGGTAGCGAATCGGCGCGGACCCTGTACGGGGATACTCGTCGCACCAATGAGGCCACCGTCCACCAACCGGATGATCCCGGCGGACGCGGGGAGTGGAGAGTTTACGCTCTGAATTCGGGCGTAATAGCTGCTTGCAACGCGCTCCTGTGTGAGGACGGGCTGCCGAAAGGTTGCTTCGGGAGCGATTCGGTATTCGGCCTCTCGGATCTCGTGGCCGTTCTCGTCGTGCAAAATGAGCCTGCCACTCAGTTCCTGCGCGTACGGGTTGAGGAGAATGACCTCGGATTCAAAGCCTGCACCGACAACGAGATTCGGAAGAATTGACGAGTGTGAGTCGTCGCCGGACCGTGCGATAGGTGACATGGTGACGACGTCCTCGCCCCGCCGATTCGAAACCTCACTCCAGGCTCCCACGCTCACCGGGGCGCTCGCGGACACCTGAAGCGCCGTCTGATCCGGAAGGTCCTCGAATAGGTCCTCAACGGCAAGCTTCCGATGCTCCCGTGAACCGAGCCTGATCGTTCGTACAGAATTCCTTCCCGACAAGGCCAGATCCACAGACGTGGCCTGTTCCTGAAGATTAGCCAGAAAGAGTATGTTCCTGCCAGCTTCCTGCCGTTCAACGTAAACGAGTGCCCTGCTATCAAGAGGAAGAGCGGTGGCTGCGGCCTGACTGACGAGCACCCGGCTTTGTTGATCGGTTGCGGGATCGAGCTCTAATCGCGTGGCGCTCAGCATGAAGGCGCCCTCAACTTCTTCTGCGGATCGCAGGAGGCCCAGTCCTTCTCTTGGCACCCAGTCAGTTAAGGCGGCGACCGGGTCCAGGCTACTGTATTCCTGCAGGCCATTTGTTGGCAGCTCCACGCGACGCGCTGACTCCGGAAAGCCAAACACTAATACCCTTGCCCAGTACGAATCTACCGCGTAGAGATTCCCATGCTGATTGTCGAAGGCGAGACCCTTGGGAGATTCCATCTGATCTTGGGCTGAGTATTGTCCCAGGGATTGAGGGGCGTGGCTGGTCGTTGATCCCTGTCCGAGAACAGCAATCGCAGTGGGATTGTTCTGTAGCCGTTCGGGCGCTGCGTCGAACACCATGATCCTGTCATGGCTGGTGTCCGTGATGAAAAGCTGTTCCCTTTTGGAATCGTAGGCGATGCCGAGTGCGCTGGATATCTGACTCGCTGTCGTTCTACCTTCCCCGAACTCACTGGCGAAGGCGCCAGAAATGGAGGTCGTTTGTCTCTGCTGGGGGGAGAGCTTGGTATCGAAGTCAGGTTGCCCGATCACGATCTGGGCTGGCACACTGTTCTCGAAGCGCTCGGGCGCGACGTCGAATACGAGTGCCCGTTCGTTTCTAGAGTCGAGAACGAATAGGCGTTCGTGGCCCGGATCGTAGGCGAGATGGCCGGGGAAATTCATTCCATCAGCGCTCAGTCGCGGCTCGTTAGCGTTGAAGTCCGGTTGCCCGAGAACGCCGATTGCGCCGGCTCCGTTGACGAGACGGTC
The DNA here is from genome assembly GCA_965237785.1 of Candidatus Rariloculaceae bacterium. Classification (GTDB taxonomy): domain Bacteria; phylum Pseudomonadota; class Gammaproteobacteria; order Steroidobacterales; family Rariloculaceae; genus UBA6522. Next base: position 234,495 of record OZ250159.1, on the reverse strand, counting down.
GCGGTCGTTGTTAAAGACCAGCACTCGATTGTTTTTTCCGTCGGAGATGAAGACCCGGCGGTTGACATTATCGAAAGCGAAACCGGAAGTTAGGAGGCCCGTCCCCGGCCCTGGGGCAAAGTCGAAACGATCGCGAGTGGCTGCCGGCTCCTGGGAATTGAAATCATCCTGTCCGAGCACAACCGCTGCTTCGTGATCTCCGCCTGGCGACAGGAGCGCGGGATCCACATCGAAGACTAGAACTCGGTCGTTCCAGCCCTCAGCGACGTACAAGCGCTTGTCAACTTCATCGTAGCCGACGGCGACCGGCATGGTGATTCTGTTTCTAGTCCGAGCAAGCTCTGAGCTGAACACATCCGACTGACCGAATACCCAGCGGGCTTCGCGTTCCAATGGGCGATTGAGACGGTCTAGCTGAAAGCCCAGGACTCGGTGGTTGTACTGGTCGGCCACCCAGAGACGATGATCGACAGAGTCCACTGCTACGGCGCCAGCGAAAGAGAGCGTACCGCCGTCCAGTCGATCATTAGCCATTCGGCGATCGAAATCCGGCCGGCCCTGATCGTCAATGTGTCCAATTACGTCGATGGCCGCGGCGCCGCTACGGAGATGCTCTGGCTCGATGTCGAATACGAGCACGCGGTTGCCGCCTGGAAATCCTTCAGACACGTAGAGGCGCTGCTTAGTGGAATCGACGATCGGTTCCTTCGGGAAAGCGAAACGGTTTTGGGACACTCTTGGCTCGAACGTTAAGAAATCGGGTTGTCCCAGAACGGTGATCGCCTCTGGATAGTTTTGAAGTCGCTCGGGTGCCACATCGAATACGAGGATGCGGTTCTCCCAAAGTTGGGTGACGAATAACCTGTGATTGACCCAGTCATAACCAAGTCCCCCGGGTGAAATCGCCCGCGCGCCGATTTCTGGATCCCCCTCCAACGTCAGATCGCGCGCCTGCAAGGTTGCCTGGGCGCCAGGTCGGTGGGGTTCGCGGAAGAAGAAATCAGCTTGTCCGAGCACGGCGATGGCGTCCGGGAAATTGGTTAGACGAGACTCGTCGACGTCGAAGACCAGGATACGATTGTTTTGCGGATCGGAGACGAAAAGGCGCTGGTTGACAGGATCCAGTGTCATGCCAGCCCCGGTAAACGGAGCGCCACCCGTGCCCATTCTGTTCGGGCCGATGCCAGGGTCACTCGCGTCGAAGTCGGGTTGACCGATCACCGTTCGTGCCTCTGGGAAGTCGCTTAGGCGCTCGGGATGGACATCGAAGACGAGAATTCGAGCCTTGCCACTGTCTTGAACGAACAAACGCTGCGACTGCTCGTCGATGGCCAGACTTCCACTTCCGAATCTCTGGCTTCCTCCGCCGGGGACCCGGGTTTCGAAGTCCGGCTGTCCAATTACGTGGATTGCTCTGGGGTAGTCTCGCATCCGTTGCGGGGCCATATCGAAGACCAGGATCCGCGATCCCGGTGCGCCACCGAACGTGTTATCCAGCACGAATAGACGCTGGAACCGGTTGTCGAAGGCAAGAATGCCTCCGGCCCCTACATCTTGGGCTGTCGTTGGGGAGAGTTTTCGTCTACCCAGGAGGCTACTCTGACCAATCACATAGTCAGCGTTCGGTCTGACATGACGACCGTCTTCGTCGAGTTGATAGGTGACGATACGTATGTTGCCAGGCCCAGGAATGAAAACGCGATCATTGACGCTGTCCAGCGCCACATGGCCGGGTCACCAGATGCTATGAGAAGTCGGCCCCTTGTTCGTAACGCCGCCACGGAACGTTGGGTTACCCCACAGGTCAAATTGCTGCAGAACGTCGCTCGCCGGTTGACCGGTCTGTTGTGCAGCTGCGCAGACTGGGCCCAACAGGAACAAGCCCATGCAATATTTCGCCCACCTGTTCATCACACATCCCCCAAAAAATTCTTGTGGTACGAGGGCTTAAGTGCGGCCTAAGGCACGCTACCTCAGACGCCATGACTCACTGCAGCAAGCGGGATGGCTAAAAGTTGCGGTGCACGGACACTCCCACGGCTCTTGGCCGAATCGTAGCCCATCGGTCCCAGCCGGGCTTGGTGAAGTTGCCGCGTGTTCCGTAGACGTGAGGATCCTCGTCGAAAACGTTCGTTACGAAGAGGTCGACTCCCCAATCGTCGCCATTGTCGACACCGGCGCGTAGGGCTACGGTGGAATAAGAGTCCATCACGTCGAACGGCACGTTTCGATTGAACGCGGAATTCGACTCATCGGTCCAGTATAGATCCACGCGACCAAAGGCCTGCAGGGCCCCGCCTCCGATCGGTCGAGCGTACTCGAGTGAGAATCCTACAGTCCAGTCGGGGACGTATGGCAGGTCATCGCCGTCCCTCCCGGCGCCGAAAGGATTGGTTTCGAGCACCTGATCTTCGGTCAATCGGGCATTGCTATAGCTAACGTTTCCGGAATAACTCAGCCCATCGATCCTCGACGATACCGCCGTGACCTCGATCTCCAGACTGTCGATAGTAGCCTCACCCGCATTTCCCGTAAAAGACACCGGCGCATTCGGGTCATCGGCGGCCGACTGGATATCATCCCAGATGATGTGGGAATAGGCTGAATTGAACACCACGCGACCATCGCGCAAAGTAGTCTTGACACCGAATTCGTAGTTGACCAGCGAATCCGACTTGAACTTTGGCGGTATGGCCGGGCTCAGGAGCCGATTGGCGCCCCCGGAGCGGAATCCCTCTGCGCCTTGGCCGTATATCAAGAAATCGTCGCTTAGCTGATATCCAATATGGAGCTTGAAGAGCGTCCCGTCTTCCTTGGCCATGCCGGCAGGCACAGGCCCCGAAGGAACATTGAAGGGCTGAAACCCGACTTCGGTATATCCACCGTTGTTCCGGTCGATGTCAAAATGGCGTAGGCCGCCCGTCAACGTCAATCTGTCGCTCACGTCATAAGAGACCTCGCCGAAAAAGGACAACTGATCCGTGTCTTCGAACGTCAACGCTCGAAAGGCGTAGTTCGGCGGGTTGGCGATGTACCCATCGGGGTCGTGTCCGGGAATATTACTCGTCAGATTAAAATCACGAGTTTGATGGAAGACACCGACCGTGTAGTTCCATCGGGATTCCCAGTTGGAGGAAAGCCGCGCCTCGTAGCTGACCATCTTCATCTGCATGGGTTGCTCGCCCGAGGAAGGAATAAACAGGCCTAGAGCTGCCTGGTGATCCGCCATTTGGGCAGGGGTGCACATCTGAACTGGGAACCTCAGTCCGTTGCGCCTCGCACAGGAGAATCTCGACAGATTCCCAGTAGCGAAGCGTTCGATGGGCTCGGCAGCAAACTCCCTGTACAGATCGCGCTCGAACAGAGAGCCTGTGAGCACGAGATCAGCCGAGTCGCCAATAGCGATGTTCGCCGTCAGGTTGTACAGATCCAGTTCATCATCCATGTTCTCCCTGACTTCGTGGATCGTCGAGAGAAACCCCTGCAGAGGCATGAACTGATTCGATGCGTCTTGGTCGGATCGTTGGACGATAGCGGTCGCGAGCAAAGAAAACCGCTCGGACGGATCGTACTTCAGCATGAATTTGCCGCCAGAAGTAACGTTCGCGTTGATGTCTTCCAAGTCGAAAAACGTATTGTCGATGTATCCGCCGCTGTCGCGAGAATAGCCGACGAGCCTCATTGCAAGGACGTCCTCGACAAGTGGCAGGTTGACAACGCCGGCAGCGTCATAAGCGATGCCGCCGTGGCTGACGCTCGAAAAACCGCCCTCAACCCTGCCTTCAAAGCCATCATGGTGCGGCTTCTTGTAGATGATCCTTACCGTACCGCCCATCGATGAATCACCGTAGAGCGTTCCTTGCGGTCCCCGCAACACCTCAATCCGTTCGACATCAAAAAGATTCATCGCTGGCTCGAACACGCCGCTGTCGCCGACTGTGCCGGGACCACCGTTTACCGGGATTTCATCGTAGTAAACGCTGCTCGTAGCCTCACCAATCGTATTGCTGACACCGCGGATGATTAACTTGGTCTGCCCTGGCCCAACCTCGACTAGATTCAGCCCGGGCACCCTGTCGGCAAACTGGTTGAAGTCCCGGATGTCCAACCGTTCCAATGTATCGGTGCTCACGACAGAAATGGCTAGCGGCGTATCTTGCAACGCGGTATCTCGTTTGGTCGCCGTAACAACGATTTCCTCCAAAACCTGTTCTTGTGAAAGTCCATGATCAGGAAGAATCAACATTGTTAAAAGTAACGCAACGATACTCCTACGCATCATCGATCTTGATTGTCCGTTCATACGCCGTGTCCCCCTTCCTGGCTACATACAACACCCCGTTCGTGCCGCAGCGAAGTCTCCGCCTTACGAAAGGGTATCGCGATAAGAGCGTCAAGAAAACAGCGACCTACGCCGCTTGTTTTTGGCTACTATTGTTCATTGTGTCTCAAGAAACAGTTATTATCAATGATATTGGAAGCAACATGATGGGTAGAATCAACCACTCGCCGTGGCCCTTCGGTTACTAGTACTTCATTTCCAAAATAACATCGCAAACGGGGTGTAAAAGTGTAGTCTTTCTCCTTGAGAAGACAAGGATGGTCTTCAAGGAGGAACGGAATACCCTTTCAACGCCAACGAGCGACGCTGGCCGTCGACGAAAACGTTCATTTGGAACTGTATCGCATCAGCCGTTCGCGAACGGAGTCCGCGCGGCGCGTGGAACGCGCGAAGATGCTGTTGGACTATGCGGCCGGTGAGACCGTGTCGGCGATCGCCGGGTCGCTGAACACCAACCGGCAGAAGGCGGACCGGTGTGTCCGCAAGGCGCTTGAGGTCGGCGCCCTGGCGGCCCTGGACGACCTGCCCCGCACAGGCCACTTGCGCCTGCTCGCCCGGTGCGGTCTCGAACCGGTGCTCGAAGCCGCGGCCCCACCAACGAACCACAATTGCGGCTCTGTTTCCCTGGCTTACCCCCACGGCCACCGCCGACATAAGAATCGCCATAGTTCAATCAGAAAGTGCCATCGCGCCGCAGCACGCGGCGAATCTCGCGACACACTGGAATCAAATTCTCGATCTGTTTGGCAACCGTAGGCTCTTGTCCGAGCTGGCCAACGCATTGGTAGTCGCGCAATTGCCAATACGGCGGTGACGTGACGACACAATGAACGCTTTCATCGGGCAGTTCACGTAGTCGTTTAAGCGTTACACTATGATGAGGCGGCTTGAGGGAGTACGGCCCACCACGTGGATCGGCGACCGCAGTAGAAACTTGCTGAGATATCCGGGGTGACCGCCGGGGTTGGGCGCACGGAGTCGATGGGATGACGGAAATGCTTTCCAAGCGCCATTTTCTGAAGGCCGCTGCGCTGATGGGCGCCGGTGGGGTGGCTGCTACGCTCGGCCCCTATGCCGGAACCGCCCAGCAGCCCCCATTGTCGGGCGCCGCGAACCGACCCAGGCGCATTCGCATGGGCGGATACTCGCCGTCCACCACAAGTTTCAGCCAAGGACTTAAGATTATCGGCGATCGGCTCCAGGCCGAAGCTGGCGGTCGCCTGGACGTTGACTACCTCTACAACGTACTTGAGATCGGTTACGGCGGCGGCGACCTCAGGTGGCTGGTGGATGCGGGTGTGCTCACGGTTGCCTACGCCACCATCGCCGACGTCCCCGAGTTGGAGTTGGCCGCCCTGCCCTTCCTGTTCGCCGATACCGCGGCGGCGCGGGCTGCCATGGACGGCCCGCTGGGAGCATCGGCTGTCACCAGCCTGGAAGCGGCGAACAACTACCGCATTCTCGGCTATTTCGAAAACGGGTTTCGCCATATCTCCAACAATGTCCGTCCGGTTGCGACGCTGGACGATTTGCGGGGCCTCAGGATTCGCGTGCTGGGCGCCCAGCGACGCACCTTCGAACTACTCGGCGCCGACCCGATTGCGATTGACCTGGTAGCGGCCATAGAAGGCATCCGCGCGGGAACGGTGGACGGCCAGGAGAACCCCTTTGCCAATTCCGTGACCTACAATATCTATCCATTCCAACCATTCCACACGGCCACCTTCCACTCCTACTTGTCGCGCCCCATCTTTGTCCATCGGCCCACATTCGATGCCTGGCCCGAGGCCATGCAAGAGGCCGCGCGCGCCGCGGCCCGCGAGGCGGTGGCGTTGCAACGGGAACTGCACGATGTGGAGGAATCGCAAGCCGAAGCGGTGATCCGCGAGGCGGGCGGTGAAATTGTGGCACTCGCGCCCGAGGCGCGCTCGGCGTTCGTGGCGGCGGTCGAGCCACTCTACACCGAAGCCCGCAGCCGCTATCCGAGTGACCTCCTGGCGATGGTCGGTCTCTAAAGCGGCGTGCGTCGCCACGGCACCTGCCAGCATTGCATCGACATTAACCAATGGCGGAAACTGCATACCACAAGATTCGCACCGAACGGGCGCCGACGCCTTCGGGCTGTCCGGTCGATCATGCGTTCTCGCCCTTCTCCCCGGAATACATCGCCAACCCCTATGCGGAGTTGGCAAAGCGTCGCGAAACCTCGCCAATCTTCTACTCCGAGGAGTTGGGCTATCTGGTCGTTACCCGTATGCAAGACGTAGCGGCGGTATTCACCAACCCGGACATCTTTTCCTCCGAGAATGTCCAGGATCCAGTGCTGCCGATCTGCGATGCCGCCGCCGACGTGCTGTCGGCCGCCGACTACGATCCCATCGCGGTCATGTCCAACCGCGCCCGGCCCGACCATACGCGGATTCGCAAGTACACCCAGGCCGGATTCTCGGGCCGGCGTATCCGGGCGTTGACGCCCTACGTTCGAGAGCGCTGCGAGGCGCTCGTCGACGGGATGCTCGAGGCCGGTGCGCCCTGCGAATTCGTGTCCACGATAGGGCATCCCTTACCGGGGGAGACAATCTTTCGCCTGCTCGGCTTCCCTCGTGAGGACGATCCCCAGCTACAGGAATGGACCACCAACCGGCTGGCCTTTACCTGGGGCAACGCGACGAAAGACGAACAGGTCGATATCGCGAAGAAGATGCTCGCCTATTGGCGGTACTGCGTTTCGTTCGTCAAGCACCGTCATAAGGAACCGGCCGACGACTTCACCTCGGAACTGCTGGCTGGTCACGATGCCGACCCTGACGATCTCACTTACAGGGAAGTGGAATCCGTGGTCTACGGGTTGTCATTCGCGGGGCATGAGATCGTCAGCAACTTCCTCGGCAACTCGCTGGTCTGCCTGCTGCCAAGGCGGGAGAACTGGGAGGCGATCTGCGCCGATCCCGCATTGATCCCGAACGCCCTGGAGGAGGTGCTGCGCTTCAATTCTCCGCAGACCAGTTGGCGTCGTGTGGCGGCACGGGATACGGAGATCGGCGGTTTAAAGGTCCCGGCCGGTACACAGATTTTTCTTTCGCTGGGTTCGGCCAATCACGACGGCAATCTCTACGACGACTCGGAAACCTTTGACATTCGAAGAAAGAATGCCCGCACCCACATTTCGTTCGGGCGCGGAATCCACTTCTGCCTCGGCAACCGGCTCGCGCTCCTGGAAGCGCGGATCACGCTGGAAACGCTGGTGGAGCGCGTGCCGTCGCTGCGCCTTGTCGAAAACCAGACATTCGCTTATTTCCCGAACTTCACATTTCGCGGCCCAAAGGAACTCTGGCTTCAGTGGTAAGCGGTAGGGTCGAAGCGGCGCGCATACTCGTACTCTGGATCGACCCGTTCGTGCGCGAGAAACAGGAATGAAAGCAAGAGTGCTTCCGACTATACCTGATCTAGCCTGATAGGCCGTCCTGTGCGAGCCTGTCGACAAGGTCAGGACGTCGTTCGAGGTGGTCGGTCACCAGTTCGTAGCTCAACCCGACTTCGAGCACAGCCTGGTCGGCACCCATCGGGCCGATCAACTGCATGCCCATCGGTCGGCCGCGCGCGTCGAAGCCGACGGGTACATTGAGCACAGGGACGCCGGCCAGCGTCCCGCCGATGACGACTTCCATCCAGCGGTGATACGTGTCCATTGAGCGTCCGTTGATCTCACGCGGCCAGTGCACGTCGGCTGGGAACGGGAATACCTGAGCACTCGGCAGCGCCAGAAAGTCATGGCGTTGAAAGAGTGCGTGCAACGTGCGATACCAGTCCGCGCGCGTTTCGGATGCCGTGGTGATATCGGCCGCCGTGACGCGAAGACTCCCTTCTATTTCGAAGATCATCTCGGGCTTCAACTGTCGCCGCAGGGAGCGGTCTTCCAGCATCGGCTGGCGAACGGCGTGCGACCAGTGCCGCAATGTGAGCCAGCCATGCCACAACCGGTCCATGTCGAAATCCGGAAAAACGCGGTCCACGCGAACACCGTGGGTTTCGAGGTTTGTGAGCGACTGTTCGCAGAGATCGAGCACCCCCGGCCCGGTCGCCAGATAGCCGTCGAAATCGCCCATCCAGCCAATTCGCAGATCCGGAAGCTCTCGCACGCGGTAGGCATCGAAACCCGGCAACTCGTCACGCATCATCATCGGCGCTAGTGGATCGAAGCCCGCCATCGTATCCAGGAGGCGGATCGTATCCTCGACGTTTCTGCCCATCGGCCCGTTCGTCGAGAGTTGGTTGTAGAAGAGGTCGGCCGGGGTGCGCGGCACCCGGCCCTGGCTCGGCCTGAAACCGAAGACGTTATTGAACGCCGCAGGGTTTCTGAGCGAGCCCATCATATCGCTGCCGTCGGCGATCGGTAGCATGCCTGCCGCCATGCCGACCGCGGCGCCGCCGCTGCTACCACCGGCCGCGAGCGCCGGATCGTATGCGTTGCGCGCGCCGTGCCTCCGCGAGGCAGGTATCGTCATCGAGCCTGCTTACGATCGCGTTGTAGACCGGGTTGTATTTTTTGATTCGCTCAAGATAGGCCCGCATCGTCTCGACGCAGCTCACCTGGCCCGACCGAATCGCCGAGGAGAGTTGCGCGGCGGACAGCGACGTCAAGTCGCTTGGCAATTCCCCGCGCGCTATTTTCGGGGTGAACATCAGCATCGAAAGTGCCGCGCCAACATTTGCAGAGTTTCCCATAAGTCGACGGCGACTCAGGATCGATCGCAATAGTCCCATCGTCCATATTCTCCGCGCGAGGCGCAGCGAACGATCATAGCACTGCCACATTTACCGGGATAACGAAATTAGCGGCGAGAAGCTACGAAACGAAGCCCGATGAGAACATCCGCGCTTTTTCGTGCTTCACGTCCGGAAGTGCCTGGCAAACCTCCAGCAGACGCCGGGTTTCTTCGATCCGGTTGTAGATATGGGGTGATAGCCGAATGCCCTCGCGGCGCCGGTCACAGGCGATCCCTTCTCTGGCCAGGCTGTCGACGGCGGCAGCGTTGTCCGCGAAGTCGACGATCACTGTCCCGCCCCGCCGGTCGCGGTGGGCGGGGGAGACGAGCCGGTCCTCATCGAAGCCATTGCGAATGCGATCGACCAACCGTTGGTTGTGTCGGTGAATCTCGTCCAGGCCGATCCCGATCATCAGCCGGACGCCGGCCTCGGCCACCAGGAAGGGCCACACGCTCGGGGTACCGCCCCAGAAGCGTTTGGCGCCCGGAGCATAGCGAAGACCCCGGATATCGAACTCGAAGGGTGTTTCGTGGGAAAACCAGCCGACATCCACGGGCTCGCAGACCTCGCACACCTCATCCGCGGCATACAGAAAGCCCGCGCCGGGCCCACCGCATAACCATTTGATACAGGAGCCGATGGCAAAGTCGGCCTGCGATGCTCCGAGGTCCAGCGGGATCACGCCCGCCGACTGCGCCAAATCGAGCACACTGAATATCTCGCGTTCCCTGCAATTCCGTGCGATCGCCTCGACGGGCAATCGTACGCCGGTATTCGACTGAACGTGGGTTATCAGCGCCAGTTGCACGTCATCGGAAAGAACTTCGTCCCAGACCGAAAGGTCCGATAGATTGAGTCCGCGGGAAAGATACTCAAGCCTGTAACCGCTTCGCTGCGCCTGGGCCATTACGAAGCCGAGTGAAGGGAAGTCGTCCTCGGACAACAATAGCTTGCACCGACCTGTCCGCTTCGGTAACGAGTAAAGGATCTTTGCCAGGGCGCTGGATAAGTTGACCTGGGGACATACGGTGTGCGCGGGAACCGCAAGCAAGCTCGCGATCGCATCGATGAACGACTCGATGCCCTCAATCCATTGCGGCCAGGCTTCCCCGCGGTTCCGCCATGGTTCCAGTCCGGCGGTGCGCAGCGTCCGCGCCGCCGCAACGGGTAGGCATCCCACCGAATGATTCAGAAAATACGCGCCGTCCGGTACCTCGAAGAGCGCCCTGTAACGGTCATTTTCCACGGGCTCAACCGATACTGTCGCGCACGCCGCCGTATTCGCTGCCCCACGTCTTGGTCATTTCATGGCGAATATTCCAGAGCTCCGGAAAGAACCGCGCTTCGGCGCCGTTTCGCAGCAACTCGACCGAACGCCCCTTGAGCGACCGTGAGTCCATGCCGATAGAACGATAGATCAGCTGCATGTGATTCTGACGAAATTTCTGAAACCCCTCGTCGAAGTCAATCAGTTGCTCCGCTAGCGCGTAGGCATCGCAGTGCCTGTACTCGGTGTCGTATATCTTCTTTACCGTGAGCTCAAACGGCTCGAGATACCCCTCGACGAAGCTGCGCCACAGTTCCCTGGGCATCTGCAGCAGCGTACGGAATCCAGGGGACTCCTGGCCGCTGCCGTTGCCGAGCTGCAGGCGAATCTCCTGATACTCCTTGGGCGACATGGTTTCGAGGAGCTCGAGTTGATCCGACATCAATCGCAAGGTCAGGCGAACCCGCCGGAATAGCGTCACGACGCGGTTGGTGTTGCGTTGGCGAAGACAGGCATCGATGTCCAGGAGCGTATAGGCGATAAGCTTCATCCACAATTCTTCGACCTGGTGGACGATCTGAAACTGCAGTTCGTCCGCATTGCATAGTTCACTGAAGTCCTTCTGGCAGGAAAGGAGCGATTTGGTATTGAGATAGACTTCGTAGTCGAGATTACCGTCGTGATTCATGATCGAGTAGTAATGCGCTCTATCCACCTGTGGGTCCTTTAGGGAAGAGAATCGAAGAAACCAGACTATAGCATCACATCATGAGTCAAATATGGTTATTTATGCTCAATAAACCGGCACTAAGTAGCATATTATGCTAATATACATTATTTTATAGGTATAATATTCTAATGTTGGATAAAACTGATCAGGAGTTATTGCGCCAGCTACAGTCCAATGCGCGTATCAGTAACGCCTTGTTGGCCGAGCGGATCAACCTGTCGCCCACACCCTGCCTCAGAAGAGTACGCAAGCTCGAATCCAGCGGCATTATCAAAGGTTACGTGGCCGTAGTCGACCCGGCTGCCGTAGGGCTCCGCGTAGCCGCTTTTGCGTTCGTAAAACTCGAAAAAAATACCGCGGAGAAAGGTGAGGCATTCGAAAAGGCAGTGGCGCTATTGTCGCAGGTCATGGAATGTTGCGTGGTCACGGGGATTCACGACTACGTACTCCGTATAGTCGCAAATGACCTGAATGCTTACGAGAGGTTTATAAAAGCCGATCTCGCCACACTGGATGGAGTCGCCGATATCGAAACGACGATCATCCTCAACCAGGCGATGTCACGCTCCGTTCTCCCGTTGTAGCACGATCGCACCGGGTACTCATCGCGCGGCGCCTCGACCGCCACGTAGTGCGGCGCCTTACCCACGCCCATGCCTGCGCATCTTGACGCGATATAAGGACCAATATGTAAAATACCGAAGCGGAAACGAACATCGAATCACACGCCGGGATACCTGTTATCGTCAGCAAGCCCGTCGATAACGCCCAAGCCATCTGTTCCGGACTGGACAACGTGCACGGGAACCATGCGGATTTAGTCCTCATTCACGGTGGCGGTCCGGGTGCTGAAAAGATCGACGGCGCTCAGGTCGTATCGAGACGAGCAAGCGCCTCCCTGAACGAGCGGCTCACTGGCACTTCTTCGCCATTGTGGAGTACCAGAATGGACCGTCCCTTCTCACGCCGTACCGCGTGCACCGCATGGGCGGCTACCCAATGCGACCTGTGCACGCGCACCCCATCGAGACCCTTCACCTCTTTCAAGGCATCGCCAAATCGCATGAGAATCAATTCCGATCCCCTGTCGGTGCGTGCTTCGACGTAGTGGTCCTGCATCCTGAGATGGAGCAGGTTGTCACCGAGTTCCGGCGACAAGCGAGCCAGGAACGCCGGTCTTCCCGGGTTGGACACGCTGGATGCCAAAACTTCGCGGACAGCTTGCGGTGCGACGAGTTCTCCGGCCACGTAGCCAATCACAACATGGACGAGGGTCACGGATGCGTACACATAGGCAAGTTCGGAGGCGAGGTGCAGCGGTTCGGCAAGCCAGGATTCGAGCAGGAATATGAGCCCGCTGCCTGGGAGGGCAGCAATCAGCGCCCCGAGAACCAAGACGATCCACTGAGGCCACCCGATTTGCCTCTTGAGAAAACACGCGACGGCGAAGATGAACACGCCCAACGCCCAATTGAGGCCAATGGCCAGCGCCCAGTAAAGGAAAAGTTCAAGCGGTGCAAGGCGCACCCCGGTGCCGAAGGGGCCAAGCCAGGCGAATACCAGGATCGTTGCGCCAAGCACAGCCGCGTGCCGCCGCGTGATCAGTGGACGTATCGACTCACGAATCGTGAACGACAAATTGGTTCGAAACCGCGAATTCCGTGGATTGTTCACGAATTTCCTCTTGTGATCATTCGCGGAGTTCCTAACACTGGAACGCGGGCGTATTGCCCGGTTGCCCACGCTACCACGTGGAAGAGCGGACATGAAACTCAAGACGACCTGCTTGATTCCGTACATATTCCTGCCATTGGCGACACCGCTCCATGCGGGTGATCTGGTGGTCGAAATCAAGGGTATTCGTTCCGATGAGGGTCGCGCCTATGTGGCGGTTCATCAAAAGTCTCCCGATATCAAGTTTCCTGACGCAAGCGGCACCGTCGCCAGCTTCAACCTCGCCGCGCGCGAAGGAACCGTCACGGTGGTGCTCAAGGACCTGCCGGACGGTGACTATGCGATCTCGGCATTCCATGATGAGAATAGCAGCGGTGAACTTGACCGCAATGTCTTGGGCATCCCCACCGAGGGTTATGCATTCGGGAACGATGCCATGGGTTTCCTGGGACCTCCGACCTTTAAAGATGCGGCGGTAACCATTGGGGGAGATTTCGCGACTGTCTCCGCCGAAATGATGTATTGACCTAATCACCTGGAGTGTATCGAAATGATGGATCGACGAAGCATTGTAAAAAAGGCAGGAGCGCTACTGGGTGTTTCCAGCATGCTGCCGAGCTGGTCCCTGGCTTCTGGTTCGGAAGCTGACGACTGGGGTGACGCTTTCGCCAAGGCGCTTGAGGAAGATCCCAGGTTGCTGGGCTGGTCAACACCAGCCTTTGATCGAGTCGAATCCGGCCCGCTGAACATCGAGGGCGAGTGGCCGGCGGCGCTCGGCGGTACCCTGTGGAGAAACGGTCCGGCTGTTCATGACCGGCATGGTCTGCGCTACCGTCACTGGTTCGATGGCGATGGCATGATCCAGGAATTCCGCATCGTCGCCGGAGCCGTGTCGCACCGGGCGCGCGTGATCGCCACGCCCAAGCTCAGTCGGGAAGACGAGGCTGGCAGGCGCCTCTTTACTGGCTTTGGAACCCACCTCGCCGATGGGCTGGGAGTGCGAAAGCCTGACGATATCAATTCCGCCAATATCTCCGTGCTTGAGCACCACGGCGAATTGCTTGCCCTCTGGGAGGCCGGGTCCGCGAGCTTGCTCGACGAGGAAACGCTTGCATGGCGCGACTTCAAGGTATGGGGTCAAGGCTTCGAAGGCTTTCCCTTTACCGCGCATCCAAAACTCGACCCGGATGGAACTCTTTGGGCGTTCGGTTACTCGATCGGGTCGCGGCCGACGCTTGTTCTATATCAGGTTTCCCCTTCGGGCAGCCTGGTCAAGGCAAGCCTTGTTCCCGTCGATCCCCTGGGTATGGTGCATGACTTTGTAGTCACGGAAAAGCAACTCGCGATCGTGATTCCGCCCTTTGTTTCCGAGAAGCATAGCGGCGCCGATTTTCTCTCAAGCCATGTCTGGCGTCCTGAACTCGGATCGCGCGTCCTTGTAGTGAGCAAGGATGACTTCGATGATAGACGCTGGTATCAATTGCCCGCCGCCTTCGGTTTTCATCATGGCAACGGTTGGGAAGATACGGACGGAACCATTCGTTTCGACCACTGCCTGGCCCAGGACGCAAGCTTGGTGGCCGATTCCCTGCGCACCGTCATGCGCGGGGAAATCGATGCATTCTCGACGCCACGTTACGCGCTTCTGAGCCTGCACCGGGATGGGCGCGCGCGGATGGAAGTCAGCGAAGACGCCGCCGAGTTCCCGCAGGTCTCACCGAGCATGGTTGGGCAGCGCAACCGCTATGTGTACCACCTCGGCCTGCCAAAGGAAGAGAGCGGGTATCTCCGCACACTGGTCAAGCGGGACACAATGAATGGCCACGTTGAGTCCTTTGACTTCGGACCCGGCAAGATCCCTGAAGAGCATCTCTTCGTGCCGTCAAAACCCGGCGGTGACGAGGATGAAGGCTGGTTGCTGGGCACTTTTCTAGACTACGAGCGAGGAGTGAGCGGATTGCGGGTTTTCAATGCGCGGCGCCCCTCGGACGGGCCCTTGGCAACCGCGTGGCTTCCCTACCCATTACCGCTCGGTTTCCACGGCTGCTTCAGGACCGCAGCTGGATCCTAAACTGCCACCCAAAACCTGGACCATTTCAAGTGAGAAAATTCTCGGTCATGAAGGACTTCCAGTGTTCAGTTGTTGATCCACCAAGTCAGCGAGATTCGGACAGACGTCTCTTCCGGTGCGCTTGGATTTTGAAAATTTGTGTGGCCAGTATGATGGCGGATCACTGGAAGTGAACAGGATCCGAGATCCACAAATTGAATTTTATTTAATAACTTCAATGTGTTATGAATTTTCCTTGTGAGTAGGACGCCGAGCAGGACGAAAACCGATGAAAACCGCGATTCCGGCGACGGCGAGGATAGGAACCCCGGGCGCCTCCGTTCCCAACCAAATCGAACTGCTGCCTACGACCAGCGCACCGGCGAAGACGAGCAGACCGCTCGATATCGCGATCCACGTGCCGAGCACGGCGGTCTGCAGTGCCTTGGCCGTGAGCAGCGCAGCCACAAGCGCGGTGCCGACGGCGTAGACGTTGGCCAGATTGGAACCCTGCAGCAGCAGCGCGTCATTGTAGCTCCACAGAAACGGCAACAGATACGCTACGGCCCCGAGCTGCACACCGATCCAGGAAGTGAGCCAGATCTTGCTCTCGGCCAGTCCCGCGGCTACCGCGCTGGCAATTGCCACCGGCGGTGTCAGGAAGGACAGCAGACCGAAGTAGAAGATAAACAGGTGCGCCGCTATTGGCGACACGCCCATCTCCACGATGGCCGGAGCAAGAATGACGGAGAGGACCACATAGATGGCTGCGGTGGGCATTCCCATGCCGAGAATGATGGAAATCCCACCTGTGAGCAGCAGCATGGCAAGCAGGCCGGCGTTTTCTCCGATCTGGGTAAGGACCAGGGACAGCGAGAACCCGAGTCCGGTGATATTCATCACGCCGATGACGATCCCGGCGCCACCGGCGATCATGAGCAATGGCAGCATGTTGGCGCCGCCGCCGACGATGAGGTCCGACCACTCCGCCTTGTTGAGCATCCGTCGCTTGCGTATCACGGTTAACAGCAACAGGGCGCCTACTGACCAGAGCGCCGCCACGCCCGGGTTGAACCCTCGCCAGAACAGCAGATAGAGAAGAAGCGCGAGCGGTGCAAGGAATATCCAGCCTTGCCGCAATTCCTCGCGAGCCTTGGGGAGTTCTTCCCTGGGGAGGCCGTGCAGACCGAATCGCAGCGCGATGGCATCGACCTGGGAGAACAGGCAAACGTAGTAGAGAATCGCCGGAACCGCGGCGGCGATGACCACGCTCGCGTAACTCACCTGGAGGAAATCTGCGATCAGAAACGCGGTGGCGCCCATCACCGGCGGCGCAAACTGCCCGCCGTTGGAAGCGACGGCCTCTATTGCGGCGGCATAATGAGGTTTGAAACCGGATCGTTTCATCAACGGGATCGTGACGATACCGGTGGACATGATGTTGCCCACCGACGTGCCGTTGATGGATCCGAAGATGCTTGAGGCAACCACGGCCACCTTGGCCGCTCCGCCGCGCTGATGCCCCATCGCCGCCATGGCCAGATTGGTAAAAAATGTCGTCGCGCCGCTGACCTCCATCAGCTTGCCGAGAACGATAAACGCCAGCACCAGCCGCGCGACAACCGTCAATACCTGCCCGGGCACACCGTTCGTGTCCGCGTACAGATACATGACCAACCGCGACACTTGCAGTTGCTCGGCCTCAAACGGTTGCGGCAGGAGAAATCCGAAGAACCCGTAGGCGATCAGGCACCAGACGAGAATCGTGATGGATAACCCGGCCGCTCTGCGCAGCGCCTCCATCAACAGCAGGATCGCCACGATCCCCGGAACATATTTCTGCGGGGTATAGCCGGAGATATCGATGATCCAGTCGGAGTAGTTCAACGACATCCAGCACCAACTGCAGATGCCGGCCAACCCGAGCAATACCTCAACCGGACCTGCCCGCTTGCCGTAGGGATGCCGCAGATACGCCGCCGCGATACCCAGCGCCAGCAGCGGACCCATCCATTCGGCGGAAATCAATGAAATGCCGAAGTACTGCGGAATGTCGATGATCCACGCGACTCCGAGGACGATAACCGCCCCCAGATAGACCTGCTCAAGCCGCTTCACGAACCCGCCCAAATCAGACCCCTCGATTGCGGCCGCGTTGCGGTGATTCCCGATGCGAGTGGCAGGCTAGCGCTCCGCGCCGCCGAGTGCCCGCAACTGGTTGCGCTCGTGTGCGTCGGTCCAAAGTCCCGCCTCGCGGAAATACCGGGCCGCGCCGACATGGTACGGGTGGGGACTATCGGACGGGGCGATTGAGTCGGCGGAAACGGTGCTCAGCAGGGCATAGTCACGCCGCAACGATTCCCATTGCTGGTGAAGGGTCTTGACGATCAAATACGCATCCTCGTCGGCGAGGTGGGCGCCGGTGTTGAGATAGGTCGCGAACCGTCCGAGCCGAGTGGGCTCAGCGATACCCACCGCAGCCGTATCCGGGGTCATGACGTCTATATGCGCCCCGGGCACCGAGTTCATCAGTTTGGCCTCGTCGCTACCGATGGCGAGAAAGCGGATTCCGCCGGGGATTGTCGCCTCGGCCTGGCGCGCCAGCGCCGTCGCCAGACCGATCGGCGCCGCATCGACGCGCCCCTCCGTGAGCAAGCGCACGCCGTCGGGGAGGCTCGCGACGCTGACCACGTCGATGTCGCCCGGACCGAGACCTCCGGTCGCAAGGATGGCCCAGTGCCACCGCTCCAGCGCCACGTTTGAGCGGATGGCCACCACGACCCGGCGGTCACGCAAATCTTCGATGGCGGCAATCCCGGAATCACCCCTTACCATCAGGTTGTCCCGAAGCGGCATCAACGCGCTGATCAGCCGTAGATTCGACATCGGCGCCGTGTACGGATCAAGCGCCGTATAGGCGGACAAACTATCGATCTGCGTATTGATGCCGAGTGGAATTTCGCCCCGCTGCAGCATCGGCATGTAAACCGAAGAACCGGAGAACGGACGAACGGTCGAGGGTATGCCGATCTCATCCTGGAGCAACTTGGCAATACCGCTGGCGACGACGTAGTAATTGGTTCCGGCCGGATTCGAGCCGATGGCGATACGCCGCAGTTGCGCCTCGGCGTCGTGCGGCGACAGCGACCACGCCAGTCCCAGGGCAAGAGGTAGCAACAAGCCGGCTCGCGGCGGGCTGGTCCGGATTCGCTGTGTGCTCATTGGCCTATTGTCCACATGTATCGCTTTGTTGACCAATGTATGCTTGCCGCCCCATCCCGGCAGGTGAAAGCGAGTGCGCCGGATTCGCAGAAGCCTCGCCGGTTCCTATTGCGCCCTGCGCCCGTATAATTCGTTCTCATTTGCTCGACCCGTCCCGACTGCGATCAAAGCTGCGCTGGCAACTAGTGTACCGCTCAACTGGCCCGCATCGCTCACTGATTTTGTTGTGAGGGCGAATTCGGATGCGCCGCTCCGCCGACGTGTCGTGACCCTGCATTAGTGGAGAACATAGTGACTGCGTTGAATGCCATGGATCTCTTCGATGTCACCTCGCAACTGAGCGACGACGAGGTGCTGGTCAGGGACGCTGTCGCCCGATTCGTGGCGGACAGAGTCATGCCGATCATAAGGGAGTGCTTCGAGGAACACCGTTTCCCCGCCGAACTGATCCCCGAACTTGCCGAACTCGGGCTGTTTGGGTCGACCCTGGAAGGCTACGGCTGCGCGGGCTTGAACAACATCTGCTACGGCTTGATTTGTCAGGAACTGGAACGGGGCGACAGCGGGCTTCGCAGCTTCATTTCGGTGCAAAGCTCACTGACGATGTATCCGATCCACCAATATGGCACGGACGAGCAGAAGGATCGCTGGCTGCCGGCGATGGCCCGTGGAGAGGCGCTGGGATGCTTCGGACTGACCGAATCCCAGGGCGGGTCCGACCCGGGCAACATGAAAACATACGCGAAACGGGACGGTGACGACTGGATCCTCAACGGATCGAAGATGTGGATCACCAACGGCTCCATCGCCGATGTTGCCGTCGTCTGGACGCAAACCGACGATGGCGTGCGTGGATTCCTGGTGGAGCCGAGTACGCCGGGATTCGAAGTGACCGATATTGAGCGAAAGTTCTCGATGCGGGCCTCGATCACCTCGGCGCTCTTCTTCGACAACGTCCGCGTGCCCGCACAGAACGTGCTGCCGGCGGCGGTCGGGATGCGCTATCCCCTGAGCTGCCTGACCCAGGCGAGATACGGGATCTGTTGGGGCGTCATCGGGGCGGCCCAGGCATGCTTCAGGGAAATGCTCGAATACACCGAATCCCGCGTACTTTTCAATCGTCCCTTGTCCCATACCCAGTCGATCCAGGTGCGACTCGCCGAGATGGCGCGCCGGATCACGACGGCCCAATTGCTCGCGCTCAGGCTCGGGCAGCTAAAGGATGAGGGCTCGCTGCGGCCGGCTCGGATCTCCGTGGCTAAATGGAACAACGTGCGCATGGCATTGGAGATCGCGCGGGACAGCCGGGATATGCTGGGTGGGAGCGGAATCAGCGCCGAATACTGTGCCATCCGTCACATGCTAAACCTGGAGACGGTGATCACCTACGAAGGTACCGAGACCGTGCATCAATTGATCGTCGGGAAGGAACTCACCGGCGTGAGCGCCTTCTGACAAGAACTAAACTACAATCGTGGCAACGCCGGATTCCTTGACTATCGGAATAATTCGATCCGGCCTCTCGACGGGGAGCAAGGAGGACAACCAGGATGTCTGAACCAATCGTTGCACAGAGGGGCCCCTTTGCGGTCGAAGTCGCCGAAGGGAAAGCCTATTTCTGGTGCCGCTGCGGCAGAAGCGCGAATCAGCCCTTCTGCGATGGCTCCCACAGCGGCACGGAGTTTTCCCCCGTAAAACATGTGCCGAACCGAAATAGTGTCGTGTACTTCTGCGGTTGCAAGCACACGGCCAACCAACCGCTCTGCGACGGCAGTCACAACCGAATTGAATGACCCCGCGGCCTGAGTGGCCGTGGGCTAAGTACTCGCGGTGCGACACCGCAACGTCACTGGCCCTCTTCAGCTTGAAGCCGAAACCGATTGGCCGAAGACAGCGTGTAATTCCGCGCGGGGGCATTGAAGGTCCGTTCACCGACTACCGCGAGCGCGTCCGCCATCAACAATTTCGGCTCAGGATCCGCTGGCCGGGATCGACAATGATCACGCCGTCTTCGCCGACGATCATGGAGTTGGCGGTCACTTGATAACCGATTGCCGTATAGACGTTTTCGGCGACCTCAATGATCGCCGGTTCAAACATGTTGTTTCGTTCGAGCAAGCGCAAGGTGGCTTCGCTCTGCTGAGCCGATGCGCCGGAATGTCCGATCAACGCGAGCGCTAGCACGCTATAAGGCTTCCTCATTCTCATTCGCTCCTGAGTAAAGGCCTTTTCTGGCGGGCCGATTCTACCGCACCCGTACCGCAGACTAGCGCACAAACCAGCTATCCTTGAACCGCTCCGCGCGCTCGGTTTCCACGATGTCCGTCGACGCAATCGATGAAAACCCGGTCCGTCAACCCATGCGGAGCGTGTATCATACGCGCGTTTGGAGCGTTGTCCGGGCGCGTGGCTGGGTAGACCGCGAGAAACCGGGAGTCAGACACCCGAAACAAGTGTCAGGCAGGGTTGCAACGCTCATCGAAACCCCAGGGAGAATACCAATGAATCGTTCATCTGCTGCGTCTGCGGCACCATTATTTGCGACGACGCTCCTGCTCTTCGGCTGCGGTTCGCCCGCCGACGATGACGCGGGCACGGCCGCGCCTGAAGCCAGCGGACCCTCCGTTGAAAGCGTCACCCTGATGGGCAATCCAAATCCGACCGTGCCGTTGGCGGCGATTTTGAGCGTTGCCACGGATGTTCCCACGCGCCTGACGATCAACATCGACGATGGCGAGCGCAGTTGGAGCGTCACACCCGACGAGGCGATGGCAACCAGCCATGAAGTGCCCGTGCTCGGATTACGCGCCGGTCGGACTCACTCCATTTCCGCTACGCTGGAAGACGAGGGCGGGCAGAGTGCGGAAACGGATGCCCAATCGTTCACCACGCCGCCGCTGCCGGACGCGTTCCCGACTCCCGTGATCACGGCCCACGATCCGGAGCGGACGGAGCCGGGCGTCACGATCTTCAACGTCAACGGCCGCTGGGATACGGAAAACAATTCCACGCCTGCAAACTTCTCGCCGGCCATCGTCGTCGACGACCAGGGCGAAATCATCTGGTATTACCTGCCGGGGAATCATCGCGTTCACGATGTGCGAAGGCTCGCCAACGGCAACCTGGTCTACGAGGTCTGGCCAGGCACCGACGGCATGCTCGAGATCGACATGCTCGGCAACATTCAGCGCCGTTGGCATTTCACGGGCACCGCCAAGGACCCCGCGCCGGACAGCATTCCGGTGGCAACCGACTCGTTCCATCACGATTTCGTGGAACTGCCCAACGGCAACTTCCTGCTCTTGAGTACCGAGCACCGGGTGATCGACGATTGGTACACGAGCGAGACCGATCCCGACGCGCCGAGAGCGCCCGCCAACGTCATAGCCGACCTGGTCGTGGAATTCACACCCGAGGGCGAAGTGATCAACGAGTGGAGCCTGTTCGATATCCTCGATATCAATCGCATCGGCTATAACTCGCTGCGCGAGGACTTTTGGGCGAACCACTACGACGGCGTGGTCGAAGGCATCGTCTACGACTGGACCCATGGCAATGCCCTGATCTACGAACAAGAGGACAACGCCTTCCTCATGTCCGTGCCCTACCAGGATGCGGTGATCAAGGTCAGCATGGATACGGGCGAGTTGGTATGGATTCTGGGTAATCACGACAACTGGAACGAGCCCTGGAGCGAGAAGCTCCTCACGCCCGTGGGTGACGTGGAATGGTCGTACAAGCATCACGCCATCAGCCACACTGAGAGCGGCACGTATCTGCTGTTCGACAACGGCACGGCCCGCGCGAGCCCCTTTGAAGAGAAAATGCCCCTGGCGGACAGCTACAGCCGAGCCGTGGAGTATTCGGTCAACGAGGAGACTATGGAAGTGAGCCAGCCCTGGGTGTACGGACCGGAGCACGAGGTGTATTACGGCCGGTACCTGGGGGACGTGGACTGGCATCCGCAAGCCGACACCGTGATGATCAACGTCGGCGGCGCCGAAACCAATGCCGAGGGCGTGAACGTACCGCCGGGTCAGGCACAGCGTTGGGCCCGGCTCATGGAGGTCACGCATACCGATCCGCCCGAAAAGGTTTGGGAGATGCGCCTTCAGCAAGACGATTCGAATTGGTCCATCTACCGCGGGGACCGCTTGCCGAGTCTTTATCCCTAACCGGCGCTTTTGCCATATGGGGGCTGGCCCCAATCGGCCTATGGACCCGCCTGAGTTGACATCCTTGCTCAGAGGGCTTCTCCTGCGGGATTCATCCGTGGGCGAGTGGCTTCGTTTCGACGATCCGGTGGACGTTCTGGCGGCCCGCGAGCCGGCGCAGGTTGTCGACGTACTCAAGGAGACTGAGCGGCGGGTAAGGGACGAGGGGCTGTACGCCGCGGGCTATCTGACCTACGAGGCGGCGCGGGGCTTCGACGCCGCGTACCGGACCCACTCCGGGGCGAAGCTTCCCTTGATCTGCTTCGGGCTGTTTCGGGAGGCCACGCGGGCCCGAGACCTGCAAAAAACCCATTTGCAGACCGCGCCGGCGTGGCGAATGGCCGAATCCCGACCCGATTACTTCCGCAAAATTGCCGCGATCAAGGACCGAATCCGGGAAGGCCATACCTACCAGATCAACTACACCACTCGGCAAGTCGCAAAGGGCATCGCAGATCCCTGGGGCCTGTTCCACCGCATTGCCGCCGAAGCACCCTACGCCGCCTACGTGGAAGGCGACGACTACGCCATCGTCTGCGCGTCGCCCGAATTGTTTTTCCGTCTGGACGGCGCGCGCATACGCTGCGAACCCATGAAGGGTACGGCCAGGCGCGGCATGACGCTTGCGCAAGACAAGGAGCTTGCGGCATGGCTTTCCGGCTCCGCGAAGAACCGCGCCGAGAATGTAATGATCACGGATATGGTCAGAAATGATCTGGGCCGGATCGCGGCACCGGGCTCTGTCAAGGTAACCGAGCTATTCGCTCTGACACGGTACCCCACGGTTTGGCAGATGACCTCGACCGTGGAAGCACAGACCCACGCGCCGGTATCCGAAATATTGCACGCACTCTTCCCCAGTGCCTCGGTAACAGGCGCGCCCAAGGTTTCCAGCATGCGCCTGATTGCATCGCTGGAGCCGTATCCGCGGGAAATCTACACCGGCGCGATCGGCTACCTGGCCCCGGAGGGGCGAGCGCAATTCAACGTCGCCATCCGTACCGCGGTCGTGGAAAAACGGACCGGTTCGGCCTTCTTTGGCGTAGGCGGCGGCATCGTGGCGGACTCGGATCCCGGGGAAGAATTCTCCGAATGCCTGAGCAAGGCAAGGATTCTCACGTCACCTGTACACCCGTTGGATTTCGCCTTGCTGGAAACCATGTTGTGGACCCCGGCAAAGGGCGTGTTCCTGCTGGACTACCACCTGAGTCGAATGGCCGACTCGGCACGGTACTTCGGGTTTGCCTTCGATGCGGACGCCGCAAGGCAAACGCTGGAATCGCTTGTTCGTACACTTGACGGGCAACGCTACCGGATCCGACTGCTTCAGTACCGCAACGCAGCACCGAAGCTGGAGCACGACGTGATCCCGGAGCCCGCGAGCGTGACGCCTCCGGTTGTCGGTCTGGCGCCGGAGCCGATCGATCCGGAGAATCCGTTCCTCTATCACAAGACCACCCGGAGGGAAATCCACGAGCAGGCCCGCCGTTCAGTCGCCGGCTGTGACGACGTACTGCTGTGGAATCCCGATGGCTTCCTTACCGAGACGAGCATCGCCAACATCGTTGTGGAGGTGGACGGTCAACGGGTCACGCCGCCGGTGTCCTGCGGGCTGCTGTGCGGCACCTACCGGCAGTGGCTACTGGACAGGGGCGAGGTTCGCGAATGGAAAATTCACAAGGACGAACTACCGCACATTGGCCGATTGTCGCTGATCAACTCGGTGCAGGGCGAGACACGGGCTCAACTTCGTGCGCCGTCCCATCCCGGTCCCACGGCGGCGTGGCGAGATTAAGCAAGTCTGTTCGCACGCGCTCGGGTCTTGAAGGTCATTGAGACCACTAACGCGGCGCGCGCAGCACTGAATGCAGGCGTCGCGTCTCGCTACGTCACGACCAATTCAGGTCGTGTTTGTCGATCGGCGTCGAGCGAATCCGCTTGCCGGTGGCAAAGTAGATCGCGTTGGCAACCGCCGGAGGTGTCGGCGGACCGCCCGGTTCACCCATCCCACCCCACCAACCGTCCTGCGACAGGGCAAAATGAACCTCCACCGGCGGCATCCGATGCATTCGCATCAAATTGTAGGTGTCGAAGTTGCTGTTCACGAAGCGGCCGTCCGAAAGAGTCAGTCCGCCGTACAACGCGTGCGAGAGCTCCCAGCAGACCGAGCCCTCGATCTGCTCGGCGCCGTTCAGCGGATTGATCATGTAGCCGCTGTTCATGACGAGCACGACCTTCTCAATGGAAAGTTGGCCGCTTCGACTCACCGATACCGTCGCGCAGGCACCGCAAATCGAGCCGTGATCCGCGACGATCGCAACGCCCATGCCCTCGCCCCGCGGCAGCTCGGTGGTGAATCCGGAGACCTCCTTCAGCTTTAGAAGGACTCTCTGCCAGCGTTCGAGACCTTTCGTCATCTCGATGCGCCACTCCAGCGGGTCCCAGTCCCCGGCCAGCGCCATCTCGTCGACGAATTGCTCGATGATGAATCCGTTCTGATTCGCACCCGGCGCACGATGGGTCGCCGTCGGGATGTGAGCGGCCACGTTATGCCGCTC
Organism: Candidatus Rariloculaceae bacterium; assembly: GCA_965237785.1. Taxonomy (GTDB): domain Bacteria; phylum Pseudomonadota; class Gammaproteobacteria; order Steroidobacterales; family Rariloculaceae; genus UBA6522. The sequence continues at coordinate 209,671 of OZ250159.1, read as the reverse complement.
ATGCCGCCTGTTGGGAACGAGATAGGGCATCGTGCCGATTGCATAGTCTGCCGTGGCAGGACCTACGCGCTCCACGCCGCGGTGCGTGAACCAGACCGCGCGCGAGAAAAATGCCTCCGGCAGGCCATTGTCGCCCAACGCGGCCGTGAGCCGGGTGTGTACCGGTGGCCGCTGTTTGTCCTGCATGACGTCTTCTTCGCGCGTCCAGATCACCTTGACCGGACGGCCGACCTGCCGGGAGATCTCCGCCGCCTGCCGGGTCACGGCCGTCGAACCGCCTCCATTGCCGCCGAACGCGCCACCGATAAAGCCGGTATGGACGAACACATCCCGGGTGTCGCGGCCCAACTGGTCCGCAACGACCTTCAGCGGGGCCGACTGATCCTGAGCCGGCGACCACACGTCGACGCGCTCGTCCGTGACGCTCACCGTGGCGTTGATCGGTTCCATCCGCGCATGGGTCTCCCAGGGCCGGTGATACTCGGCCGCCAACCTATGCTCGGAGGCGGCAATCATGCCGAGTGCGTCCCCGCCCACCTCGTTGCTCACCTCGCCCGTTTGTTCGAGAAGCCTGCGCGCGTGCGCCGCCTGTGTCGCGTTGCTGACATCGCCTTCCGGACCGATATCCCACTCGATGGGCATCAGGTCGAGCGCGGTCTTCGCCCGGTACCAGGTATCCGCTACGACCGCGACACCGTTCTGCATGTCGGAGGTGGACGTCTTGCCTTCGACCGCGTTGAACTCCACCGCGGCAATGACGCCGGCACGATCCCCGATCGCGTCAAAGTCATAGCTCCTGAGCCCGCCCCACGGGACCGGGCAACACTTCACGGCCGCATACACCATCCCCTCCAGGCGCGTGTCGATGGCAAAGTGCGCACTGCCGTTGACCTTCGCCGGTGCGTCCAGACGCGGGGTCGGCTTGCCCAGAAGCCACCACTCACCCGGCGGCTTGATCGCCGGTTCCTCATCCAATGCGATCTCAGCCGCGGCGCCGGCGAACTCGGCATAGCCGGCGCTGTGACCGCCGGCGCTGAGCACGCCCTGCTTCGCAACCACTTCGGAGCGCTCGACACGCCAGGCTCGCGCCGCCGCCGCCTTCAGCCGCTCGCGCGCCGACGCGCCCGCCTGCATGATGTGCGGGTGCTGCTGGCGGACCAGTTGCGAGCCGTGGGTGGTCGTGACGATATACTCCTCGCCGTCATTGACATGACGGTTCATATCCGCGAACACCGCCTGGACTTTCGCCCAGGGCACATCGAGTTCCTCGGCGATCATCATCGAGACGGATGTCAGGGCGCCCTGACCCTGCTCCGTGTGGGGGACGCGGACCGTCACCGTGCCGTCTGCACCGATCGCCAGCCACGCATTGATCTCCTCGCCGCCCGTCGGCGTCGTCCACGGCTTCGGCGCCACCGCCGCGGCAACGGCGCCGGGGATGCGGAAACCGAGCAGCATGCCTCCGCCGACTCCGGCCATTGTCCGAATCATTGTCCGGCGGGACAGCTTCATATCCATGTCCATCATGCGCCCCCCTCAACTCTTCGCGATCTCGGCAGCGCGATGAATCGCTCGCCGAATTCGCAGGTAGGTGCCGCAACGGCACAGATTGCCCGCCATTGCCGTATCGATCTCGCTGTCGCTCGGATCGGGCGTCCGCGACAGCAGGGCCGCGGCCGACATGATCTGCCCGGACTGACAGTAGCCGCACTGCGGCACCGTATCCTCAATCCAGGCCTGCTGAATCGGATGGCTGTTGTCGTCCGACAAGCCCTCGATCGTGGTGATCTCGCGGCCGACCGCGCTCGCCGCGGTCGTGCTGCACGCTCTCGCCGGTTGACCGTCGATATGTACCGTGCAGGCGCCGCATTGCGCGATGCCGCAACCGAACTTCGTGCCCGTCAGACCGATATTGTCACGCAATACCCACAACAAGGGTGTCTCGGGTTCGGCATCGACCTCATGGGCTGTGCCGTTGATAATCAATGTGAAAGACATCGGCCGCTTTCCTCCGAGTGTGACGACCATTGTCCGGGACACCCAATTCTAGCTGGTCACGGTGGGCGACATCGTCGAATTCGATCTCGATAGCGTGGCTGTCGACCCGAAGGGACGCTCGTTCTACCTGGAGCGGTTCATTCACGGGAAAATTTACAAGGCCCGACCCGACGTGATGGCCGTGGTACATAATCATTCCCCTGCAGTCATCTCCTTCGGCATCGGCTCGACCCCGCTGCGGCCGGTATTCCATCAAGCCGCCTTCATTCTCGACGGTGTCCCCGTCCGGGATTACCGCGATTTTGGTACCGCTGACGGTGCGCTGGTCAATAATGCGGCACGCGTACGCCTACGGCTTGATCTTCACGCCGGACTGCCAGGTCCGCGCAGACTAGTCTTCGGCAGCGAGCAGGCAATCGTAGTCCCCCACCTCCGCGTCCGTGTACCAGACCCAGTGTTTCCCGAATGTCATTGATTCACGCAGGTTCTCGGGATCGGTGATTGTCATACGATAGTCCAGCCTGTCTCCCCGCGGGCTGACGGTAAAACGTTCCACCAGTTTCGCCGCCGTGCTCACCGGGATGCCCTGGCCGTCGAGGTGCCCCCAGTTCATATGGGTCGTATCGACCACGAGCGTACGATCACCTTCCCAGCGACCGACCGAATAGCCGAGCAGGGAATCCGGCTGCCCCTCGGGCGACGCAGCCGGCGCCATATGGATCGTGCGAACCGTGTCGTACTCCTCGTTGTGCCACAGGATATTGTCTGCGTCCCGCAGGAGTTCGAAGGGATACGGTGCATGCATGATCAACGGCATACCCTTCGGTGCGCAGTTTTGCAGCGGATTGTCCCGCTCCCATACAAACGCGTCGACCGCGCGTAATGCGGCCTCCGTCAGCTTGGCGCGGCCCTCGGGAGTTGTCCCAATGTCTCTCGGAATCAGCGTCGGGATGCCGTCGGGCGAGCTCCAGATGCGAAATACGCCCAGCTCCGGGGCGGAAGTATCGCCGATTCCTCGGCGCCTGCTCTCCGCCATCTCGATGACGCGGTCCGTCCATCTCGGCTCGACATTTGCAGACAACAAGACTTCCTGGCCGCCGCTGGTCAGCACGTTGCGAATGTAGAGGGCGTGCTCGATACGAAGAGCGGGATTGCCGGCGACGCGTATGGTATCCCCTACCTCGATAAAGGACGGATCGATCTGCCACCGGCGCATATTGCTCAGCGCCGTGGTCGCCATCTCCCAGTCCTGGGCGATATCGTTGTCATCGATCACTCGCACCGATACCTGCACGTGAGGGTTTCGCCAGAGGACATCGGTCACTTCGCCTTCGACCTCGATCACCGTCGAGGAATCGTAGTTGCCGCCAACGGCATGGTGGGTATGGCTTACAACAGGGAGGCCCAAGAGACCGAGACAAAAGACTCTTCGAATGATCATATCGATAACCCCCTGTCTTTAACCATCTATTCCTAGCAGGCGGATCAGGTTTCCCCCGAGGATCGCTTCCTTCTCGGCATCGCTGAGCGTGGGCGAGTCGATAATCAGACCCATGGTCTCCGGATGATCTCTCGGCGCGCCGACTGAGCCCCTGAATTCAAGCCACAGCCCATCAGGAACGCGCCGCCTGCCGCACCACCCACGGTTTTCAGGAAGTCTCTACGATTTGGCATGGTTCACCCCTGTCAGTCAACCCGGTACATATCGGGCTGTTGAAAATGGTCGTCTCGGCCAGGTATCGGCAGGCTGCTAATCTCCGCCGGTAGCCCCCTGACCCTCCATGCCGCCCGACGGACCGCCCATGCCGCCCGACGGACCGCCCATGCCGCCCGACGGACCGCCCATGCCGCCCGGCGGGCCGCCCATGCCGCCCGGCGGACCTCCCATGCCTCCCATGCCGCCCGGTCGCCGCATGTCCAGCGAGCCATCCGGAGCGGTGCGAACGCTCCAATCGTGGTTCTCGTCGCGCATGAGATGCACCCGGTAATCCTGGCGGACGGGGATGCAGAAGGTCAGCGCGTCGTCGCAGGCGAAGTACTGAACCCGCAGGTCCAGCGTATCCCCGGGTTGCCCGTCAACCTCCACGAGAAACTCCCGCGGATCCGCGTCGGCGGGTTCTTCCGGATCCATGCCGACGCCATTGGCGGGTTCGACGGCGACTCCCGCCGGCGCGTCGATCCAGAATTCCACCGGATCCGTCTCGTTGTTCCAGTGGACCCGGTACAGGGGATCCAAATGGAAACCGAGGTAGACCGTACCCTTGCCGGTCTGGAACAGTTCCGGCGTACCCTCGGCTCGCAATTTGGCGTAGAACGGGATGTCGGTATTGTCGTGCCGCGGCTCGATCTCCATCGGCAAGGCGCCCTCGGGTTTGGGCACGCGAGGTACGATGCCCTTGGCGACCGTCGGGATCGGCGGTTGCTCCGGGAGATTCAAATCGGCGATGCCCGTGGGTTCGGGCACTGCGCCCACCAGGCGCTCCATGTCGGCCCGCAACGCATCCGGATCGCTCCACGCCCGTCGCGCAACCACGATTCCCTCGGAGTCCAGCACCAATTCGCTATTGGGTGTGCGGCCCACGGTTTCGTGGTAGGCGTTGTCCATGGTGTCCGCGAGCCAAGTGACGCTGGTACCCAGACGGCGCTTCGCCTCGGCAACGTGCATCAGCCGTTCCTCGATGCTGAACGGACTCACGTAGTTATTCAGTTCGGGATGCGCCAGCGGCTTGTAGATGTAGAAAAACTGCACGCCCTTGGCGGCGTAGTCCAGTTTGACCGTCTCCCAACTGGGGACGTTACGCAGGAAGGGGGGTCACGTGAGACAGCCCAGCGTCAGCACCGTATAGGGGCTGCGCTCGGCCAACTCCCGAATATTGGCGGGATTGCCCTGGTCATCGACGACGGTCACATCGGGGATGCGCTCGCCGAGCGCCGGGGCATTTGCAAATCGGCCTTCCGGAGGGACTATCCCCATTCCCTCCTGAGCCATGGCGACGCCGACCGGCCACATGACCGCAGCCGCAATCGCTGGTAACAAGCTACGAACAATCATCCCGTAAAGCCTCCTGAGTTTTGAGCAGACGCTACTCTCCTGCTTCTTCAGCCAGGGAGATCCCGCGATTGGGGCCGGTGAACGTTGCCACATCTCCATTCGTAAACTCAGCCCGCTCCAGGCGCATGAAGTTCGCCCCGCTCCGGCTCGGATTACCCGTCACCGAGGCCAGTTGGTCGCCAGGTTTGAAAATCTCGCCGCCCAGTCCGCGGCGACGCAGGTTGTTGGCACTTGCCAACTCCGCGCTCCACTCCTGTTCGTTGCCCTCGGCGTCGGTGAAGGTATACCTAAGCCGGCCGTGCGGATTCACGAGTGCGTATGAGACAACGGTGGCATTGCCGTGCTCGATCGTCGTTGCCACATCGAAATAGGTTCCCCCATTGTGATGCGCCGCCGCTGGAAACAACGCCAACAGACCCAGCGCCATCGGCGCCGCCAGTATTCCAGAGATTCTCATCGCTCGCTCCTCACTCAATTCCGCCGTACTCGGGAATGCATTCATATTCCCAAATCTCGCCATCGGGCGCGAAATTCCAACGCCCGCCCACCACGTAGGGCTCCTGGTAATAGGTCGGATCGTGCACCTCGCCGGTGAATTGCAATACGTCTCCCTCGCGCCACCAACGCTCGATCACGTAGGTATTCTCGTCGCCCGAGAACGGGAATCCGGCGGTCCACATGTAATTTTCAGGGGACATGTGCGTCGTGCGAAACACCAACGTGTCGTCCTCCCAATGACCGGTCGAATAGCCGATGAACGACGGCAGCCAGTGCTCCGGCGCTTCCCGTCCGTCCATGAACACCCGGCGCACCTGGTGGAAGTGTTCATACAGGATCAGGACCTGGTGCTCCTGCTGGACGATCTCGATGGGATAGGGATCCACCAAACCCAGCGGAATGCCCGGCATCAGGCACCGCAGCGTTGGATCCTTGTCCGCGCTGAAGTCGTCAAACTCGGCTTGCCCGGCGGGTGTCAGCATGACGGTCGCCGGATCCGGCTGCCCCATGCGGGGCGGGTGTTGCGGATTCCAGATGCCTTCGAAGTCGGCCTGGGCGGTCGCGGTACCCATCATCAAAGCAAGAATCAGGCAAACGATACCGCGGTTAATCCCGGATATCCCTGCCGGCCTGAGGTTTACTCGTAGTGAGAGCATCCTATAATTCCCCGTGTTAGACGCAATGGTTTGGTCGCGAGGGTGTTAGCCTACTCCAGCTTCCCGCCGTGCGGCAACAACGGTGAGCAGGCGACTCGGCGCTTGCAAGTGCGCGGGCCGCAGCCGCAGGATTGGAATTCCCGAGCCAAAATGCAACTGGCTCGATGACTCGAAGAGGAGATAGACGTAATGCGGATTCGTATCGTCATTGGATTGGTTTTTGCGGCAGCGCTGCCGAGCGGAACCGTTGCCCATCACAGCGTGGGGGGCAATTTCGACCCCAACATGACCATCGAAATCGAGGGTGAGATCACGGGGATTCACTGGCGCAACCCGCATGTGAAATTCACGCTGGCCGTGGCTGGGGACGGTGGAGAAGTGGAACAGTGGGAAATCGAAACACATTCACTGAGCATCATGCGGCGGATGAGCGTCGCCGATCCCTTCGTCGAAATCGGCGACCGGGTCAAGGCCGCGGGCTGGCCGGCCCTTCGGGCGCCTAACGGGATGTTCGTCAACAACATGCTGCTGCCGAGCGGAGAAGAATTCGTGTTCGAGTTCACCGCGGAACCGGCCGATTTGAGGTGGTCGGATCGGCTCTGGGGAACCAACGACAGATGGTTCGCGGAGGCTGGCGACACGTCCGGCGCGGAGCAGGGACTGTTCAAGGTATGGAGCACGACATTCGCGGGTGGAAAAGGATTCTTCTGGCTGCGCGAGTACCCATTGACCGAGGCTGCCCGCGCGAGTATCGCGGCCTACAACCCCGAGGTGGACGATCCTCTGCTGGATTGCGCCACTAAGGGCATGCCCGCAATCATGGGTGCGCCGTACCCGATCGAGTTCGTCGACGAGGGCGACACCATCGCGCTCAGAATAGAGGAGTACGACCTGCGGCGTATGATTCATCTTGAGCCGCAAACAGACGACCCCGAGCCATCGATACAGGGCTACTCCGCCGGCCGCTGGGAGGGCGACACCCTTGTGGTGGAAACCACCGCGATCAATTGGGGACATTTCGACACGAGGGGTATCCCACTCACCGACGACGCCGTAGTTGTGGAACGGTTCACGCCCAACGAGGACGCCAGCGAGCTTGCGTACGAGATTACCGTGACGGATCCGGCAACCTTCAGCGAACCTGTGGTGATGGATAAGGCATGGGTCTGGCTACCGGATGTAACGATCGCACCCTACGAGTGCTCGGCCGGTTGACACAGTCCTGCAAGAACAAGCCCCCACGGAGGCACAAATATGAAAATCAATTCGGTTGCTCTGACCCTCTCTCCGATTTTGCTGGGCTTGTCGCTCCAGGCATCGGCCCAATCGATGTTTCTGCGTTCCATGCACGAACTCGAGGACCCGAGGGGCTACTGTCTGGACATCCCCGGGTTCGGCCCCAGGATGCAGCTTGACGCGCCGATCACCACGCATACCTGCAAATACAGCCTGCCGGGCTTCGACGTGGATGAGATTTTCGAACACTCGGACGGGATGCTTCGGCTGGTCAATTACGACCGTTGCCTCGCCGCAGGCGCCATGGACGCCGCGGGCCGGGAGGTTAACTCCATCGACTGCGCCGACGCTCATCAATGGCAGGTCCACGGCGATGGACGCGTGACTCCCGCCGATGGCGCCAACATGTGCCTGACGCTGGCGGCCGAACGGGTCTTCGTCAATTCCTCGATCGCGACGGTACCGCCCTACTCGTCCAGAGCCGTGAGCGTAGAACCCTGCACCGCGGCCGACGCGTACCGGCAACAATGGCGCTGGTCGGAGACCGACGAAATGACGACCTACAACGCCAACAGCCTGCGCAACGGCATTCCCGCGACAGCCCGTGAAGCCAACCGCGAGATCGGCGCCGCCGTCGACCCCCGAGCGACGGCGGCGATCTACGCCGACGCCCCACGGACCTTCAGCGCAGCCGACGTGACCATATCCGACGAAATCGCGTATGGCCCCAACGATCGGCATCGCCTACGGGTCTACGAAGGCGCCAATCGCAATCCGCCGGGGATGGGGGCACCCGTCATTGTGCTCGTTCACGGCGGCGGATTCGCGGCCGGTAACCTGAACAATCTCGACCATGCCGCGACCTATTTCGCGGGTCTGGGCCTCGTGGCGGTGAACATGACCTATCCACTGGCGCCCGAACACACCTGGCCGAGTGGCGCCGAGGCCGTGGCCGCGGCGGTGGACTGGGTTCATGCCAATATCGGCGAATACCGGGGCAATCCCGCGCAGCTATACGTCCTTGGTCATTCCGCCGGCGCCAACCATGTAGCCAACTACGTGTTTCGGCCGAGCCTCTCGTCGGCGGACGGCAGCGGCGTGGCCGGCGCCATTCTCGCCTCGCCGGCCCTGCAGATGCCTGGCGCTCCGGACGAGATCGGTTCCGCCTACTACGACGTCGATGACCGGTCGATGGAAGAGATGCGTGTCCTGGCCAATCTCGAAGCCGCTTCGATACCGGTCTTGGTCACTGTGGCCGAATTCGATCCCGAAAACTTTCACCGCACCAGCGCCCGCCTTATGAGCATGCTTATCGAGGACTACGGCGCGAGGCCGCGTCTGAGGCAAATCCCCGGTCACGGGCACATCTCGTACATATCCGCCATCGGGACCGGCGACCGAATTTTCGAGGAAGAGTTGCTCGACTTCATGTTGTCGCCGCGGTAGTCGATCCGACCATGGAACTTCACACCCGGCCATGCGCGATTGCGGGGTCGATCGCGCTGCTGCTCTGCAGCCAATTCGCGTCGGCTCAGGAAGCCGATGAATTGCTCCAGCGAGGCACTTACCTGGTGGAGAGCATCCTCGCCTGCGGTAACTGCCATACGCCGAAGATTGCCGACGGCACCCCCATTGAGGGCCTGCACATGGGCGGCGGGTTTGTGATCGAGGAACCCGGACTCAAGGCGTATGCGCCCAACATCACCATGGATGTGGATACGGGTATCGGCAGTTGGAGCGACGACGACATCATTCGCGCCATCCGGGAAGGATTCCGGCCCGACGGGACCTTGATCGGTCCGCCGATGCCGACGCCCTGGTACCGGGACATCTCCGATACCGACGTGAGAGCCATTGTGGCGTATCTGCGCGCGGTGGAGCCGGTAAACCGCATGGTGCCAGCCTCCGAGTACCGGATTCCCCTGCCGCCGAATTGGGGTCCGCCCGTGGTCTCGGTTCCCGACGTCCCGCGGGACGACCCGCTGGCCTACGGCACGTACGTCGCCGTCGCCCTGGGTCATTGCACCGAATGCCACACGCCGATGGTGGAAGGCCGGCATGACTTCAACCGCACGGGGCTCGGCGGCAATGCCTATGTCAACATTTTCGGGCTCCAGTACACGGTCATCTCCGCCAACGTCACTCCGCACCCGACACTAGGGGTCGGTGAATGGACAGACGAGGAGATCAAACGCGCCATCACCGAGGGCATCCGCCCGGACGGACGGCAGATGCTCGACAGCATGGCGTTTCGCTACTACCGGAACATGACCGAGGAGGATCTGGACGCGCTGGTCGTCTACCTGCGGTCGCTGCCGCCGCAGCCGGTGGAGTAGCCGAGCGGGACAGTTGGCCCGCGAATTTCACCCTCGTTCTACCGCGATCAAGAAACTGCGTGAGAATTGGGTCTACAAGATTTAGTGGACCCGTTGGGCGCGTAAGAAGTAAGCTCGGGAATTGAGTTGACAGCCGTTAGAAAATAGTCTTTGTCTCTCTCTACCCCGATGCTGTTGTAACCCACCGCGTTGCTTGCCGCCAATGTAGCCCCCGCGCCTGCAAAGGTATCGAGCACGATTCCTTCGCCAAGCGGCAGCACGCCCCGAACCAATTGACGAAGAAAGGCTTGCGGTTTCAAACTGGGATGCGGCGCCAGCTTTTTCTCCGCCCGCCGAGTCGGCGCCGATGCAACCACGTCGCCGAACGGCTTCGATTCCTGCGGCCGACGGAATCCACCGGTCTTCCACTTCCTTAAATTGTCCTGAACCCTGCCCTCCAGCGGCTTTCTGAAAACCAGCCAGGGCTCCCACATCGAGCGCGGCATGACGCTCACGTCGCGAAACTCATCATGCGCTCCCTTGGGCCGATCGCCGCCTCGCATGGTCATGGTCAACCGTATGATCTCGCCCCTTCGCTCGAATCCGGCCTCGGCCAAAGCAATCGCGACAATGTGGGAAACCAGAGGATTGGAAGCCACTACCACATTGGCTCCAGGCACCAGTACGCGCTGGGCGATCTTCCCCCACGCGACGAAGAATTCCCTTATCTCTCGAAGCTGACTCTCGTCCAGCGTCGTAAATCGGGGCAGCGGCGATCTCCGGTGACCGTCGAAGGACGGGGGAATACGCCAGACGCCACCCTTGCCGGCACGCAATTTCCTCTGTTGCTCATCCGTGTACTCATGCAGACCGTAGGGCGGATCCGTCACGATGGCGTGCACTGAACCGGGAGATGCTCTGTCCAGCCAGGAAAAGCAATTTTCATGATAAAGGGTGGATTTTCGAAACGAGAAGGGCTTCTCCATGGTTTCGACCGGTGCAAAGAATCGTTGCCGTTGGCTCGGCTGACGCGTCCTCGCGCGATATACTCCTCGACGTTCGCGAATGAAAAGTTGTGGGGTATTGAGCCGCAGATACGACCTGATGGACGACGTCGGGGTCTCGCCGATCTGCTTGCGAACACCCGCCTCGATGTCAGGAATACTAAGCGGCGCATCGGATTCCTCAAAAACCTTGACGATCGCGTCGCGGACCCGACCGGGAGGTTGTTTGCCCGAAGACCGCATTCACGAAGACTATGACGTCTGGACGTCTTCAGTCAATCGAGCCCAATTACGCGCGGCTCCAGAAAGTCCACCGACACGGCGACTGACGCAGGATTTCAAACGGAACGCGGGACGTTGCGCAAGGAGGAGTTCAGGCTACCGCGCCGTCCAGCCGCCATCCACCCTGAGGCTTGACCCGGTCATCAAGGACGAATCCGCCGAGGCCAGGAACATCACCGCCGCGACGACTTCACGAAGCTGCCCGATGCGCCCCATTGGGATGCAGTCGAGCGCCCACTGCTTGAATGCCCGGTCCTCAAACATGGGGCGAGTCAGCGGCGTATCGACAAACGTCGGTGCAACGCTGTTGACACGAATGCCGTGCGGGGCCATCTCTACACCCAGAGCCTTGGTCAACCCCTCCACGGCGTGCTTGGTCATGCAGTAAGCGGTTCGGTTCGCCGCGCCGATGTGGCCCATCTGCGATGACATGTTGATGATTGAACCGCCGCCGCCGGCACGGAGCATGACCCTCACCGCGCTCTGGGCGTTGAGAAACATCGCCCGTACATTGACCGCGATCATTTCGTCCAGAACACCTTCCGGAATGTCGACAAAGGGCTGAGGGGCATTGGTTCCGGCGTTGTTGACGAGGATGTCCAGCCGCTCGAGACCTTCCACGCGCCGGCGAAACGCCGGCTCGTTGACATCCGCGACCCACGTCTCCAACGCGCCGCCCAGATCGTGGCTCAACCGGTCAAGATCGCCACGGTTTCTCGCCACGGCGATGACTTGAGCGCCTGCATCGACCATGGCGTAGGCGCAACCCGCGCCGATACCGCGGCTGCCACCGCTGATCAACGCCACGCGGCCGCTGAGGTCCCATTTTGTTGGCATCGGTGCATCGCCTGCTGAACTCATGCTGGTCAACCTAATCGTTTCTCTCGATTGAAGTTCGCGCGGTCACAAACCGTAGCGGGGCGACTTCGCGCCTTCGCTACGATTGTTGGCGAGATATCCGGGCCCAAACGACAGTCACACAAAATCTCCAAGCGCATGGTCGATGGTTTGTCTGCCCTAGCCGCGCACCCGCTGCATGAACCACCAGTGATGTCCTTCGAGGTCCTCGGCTTCATAGGTACGGTCCGCCCAGTAACCCTCGCCGTAGTCCTGTGTGGTGGGCTCCATCCTGATAACTGCACCGGCCTCCCGCGCCCGTTCGCAGTGGGCATCTGCATCGTCCACGAACACGCACAATGCCTGCGTGTTCGTTCCATCGACGCCACGCGGGGACTTTCAGAACGGACGGTCCCTGGTGAGCCCGGCCTGGCCAACCATGATGAGTCCTCCGTCAAGCGTCAGCTGCGAGTGAACGATCTGCCCCTGTTCGCCCTCGACCTTGACCTGCACTTCGAAACCGAACGCGCGCGCGAGCCAGTCGATCGCCGCCTTCGCATCATCGTAGAACACCGAGGAAGAGATTCTCGGCCAGCCTTCGGGTGGATTCTTCATGTCGACATCCGGTGTCACGCCACGTTACGGTCTCACTTCGTTTCTCGCCGAGGCTACCCTCGCCGCTGGAAGCGTTCCCGTTGCAGCGACCGAGGGTCCGACCTCGTCGGAGGGAATGCTAACAAAAGTAGAGCCCGCTTGCCGTCCGGGCTCGGATGTCTATTCGGTTTGATGAATTTCTATTTTGACGCTAGGTTACGGGCCAATGGCAGACGGGTGTTCCGAGACCAATGAGGGGCGCTTTGGAGCTTGGACGAGATCGTGAGGCAACGAATGGCGGATGAGAGAATTACTGAACTCGAACAACGGATAGGCAAGTTAACGGCGGAGCTCAACACGCTGCGAAAGACCAGCCCGGGGGTGCCGGTCCGCAATTACACCTTTATGACGCTGACCGGCCAGGCGACGCTGCTCGACCTGTTCGGCGAAAGGGACAAGCTGCTTGCGATCCACAACATGGGACAGGGCTGCCGATACTGTACGCTGTGGGCGGACGGCTTCAACGGATTGCTTGCTCACCTGGAGTCGGTCCTGTCAGTCGTGCTGCTCTCGAAGGATCCGCCGGAAGCTCAGCGCCGGTTGGCCAACGCCCGCGGCTGGCGGTTTCGACTGGCCTCGCACGGTGGCGGTGACTACATTCGCGAGCAGTCGGTCGTAAACGGCCAAGACAACTATCCTGGGGCTGTCGTCTACGAACGCGACGGCGACGTCATCCTGCGCAAGAACGCGTGCGTGTTCGGCCCCGGCGACATCTATTGTTCGATGTGGAGCCTGCTTGGCCTCGCCGGGCTCGGGGAAGAGGAATGGACGCCCCAATACGCCTATTGGAGCCGACCAGCCAGGCTGGACGATGGCGGCTTGAACGTGCTCGACTGAGCGCCGTAGCGGCCACGGGGATTGGCCCGTGTGAATTGGACTGCAGGACATCGGATCCTTTGATTTCCGGTTCTAACCCTCAATACATTCATATGGCTCCACCGTAACGCCCGGGATATAGATCCAGTACATCCCGAGTTCGACGGGCTCCAGAAAGGCAGCCGGATCGGTGATCGTTACCTGGTAGTCGAGACGGCTGCCATCGGCGCTCGGGGTATAACGCTCGTCAATTTCCAGGCGCTCGCTGAGCGGGATGCCACGTCGATACGGCCCGGGAGTCAGATTCGTCGTGTTCACAACCAGGGTGCCGTCAACCCAGCGCCCGACGGAATGCCCGAGGACCGACGCCTCGCCCGGAGCGGCATCGGTCATATGAATCGTGCGAACCGTATCGTATTCCTCCAGGCGCATGAGGATCGTATCGCCCTGGTCGATAAAATCTCGCGGATAAGGATTCCCGACGATCGACGGCATGCGGCCAGACGCACACTCCCCCGTGGCAAGATTGTCCGCTACCGGGTCGTATGCATCCCAGGCGGCGCGCGCTACGTCTGTCATCGGGTGGCTGTCAAAAGAGACGTTCGTATAGAGTCCCTGACCCGGCGCGTAACTCCATGTGCGAAAGAGTCCCAGTTCGGGGGCGGATGAGTCCCCTTCATTCACGAAACGCGGTCCGGTCGTTCCCATCGCTTCGTCATTCCATCGCGGCTCGGCGCGCTGCGAGAAGATGATCTCGCGACCGTCGGGTAACAACACATTGGTCACGTAGATCTCGGTGTCGCCGCCGTGCGCCGGGTTACCGGCAAGGGTGATCTCGTCGCCGACTTCGAGCAGTACTTCGGTGATATCCCGCTGCCGCAGCATGCTGACGGACTGCGCCTCGACAACCCATAACTCGTCGCCGCCCGCCTCGCCGGGCACGCGCAGCGCGATCCGGACGTGGGGATTTCGCCACATGACCCGCTCGACTTCGCCCTTCAATTCAATGGACCGGGAGAGGTCGAACTGCGCGCCGACACCATGGTGCGCAAACGTCACGGCGGGAACTGTCGATAGCGCGATCGCAGCGGCGAAAAGCGGCCGGCCAATAGTCAATTTCATCATTTCAGCGATCCTCAAGCTGCGCTCCGATTCGAGTCGGATGCAGCGCCATTGCGATTAGTCGGTCGGCGCCAGGGGCAGCGCGCAATCGACTTCGATGAACCGGTAGTCGGTAGCAGCATAGTTCTTTCGCCATGTCATCTGCCACGGACCGGTCAGATGCCCCGGATCGTTGACGACCAGAGTCATCTCCAATAGTGCGCCGAAATCCGGCGAGTCAGCACGCCGGTACGTCTCCGTGACCGTGCTGCTGTCGCTCAGTGCGTTGCCCCTCACGCCGGTGAGCCTGCCGACAAGTTGCGTCGATTCGATGATAAGCGCGTCACCCTCGTAGCGGGCGATGTGGTGCCCGTAGTCCGTATGCTCGTCCGACTCCGCTCCGCGTCCGTCCAGTTGGATGACGCGCCTGACCGCGCCTTGCTCGTATTCGAAGATCAGGCGATCGTCGTTCTGGGTGATTCGCAAGGGGTGTCCCGACATGGCCTAGCGTACCAGGCCGTGATCGGCGCACTCCGAAAACGCCGGATCGTTGAGCGAATCGAATGTCGCTTGCAGCGCCGCCCCGACCGCATTGAACGGCGGCGGCGGATTTGGCGTTCGACCCAGGCCGCCGAGCCACATGCCCGTCAGATTGGGACGTCCGTCGTCCAACGCAAGCGCCACTGATATGCTCGCATCCGGGGACTGGCTATCGTCGGGGGCTTCCTGCAGGCGGCGAATGATCGAACCGTCCGCCGGATCGAGTTCGGCGAATCGGCCGCTCTGAATTTCCGCGGATTCGATGAGCAGCATCGGGGCGCCGGTACGGCTCTTCTTGCCTGCGAATCGCATCAATTGCCCAGCCTGAACCGTGTCGGCTGTCCAGCCCCAACGGCGCATCGGCGGCGCGGCCGGACCCGTGACCATCCACGCGGTCTCGGAGCCGTTCTCGTCGGTCACGTTGAGCATGATGTTGACATGCGGGTTCACGAAGTTGAACTCGGTCACCACGCCTTCAACCTCGATTTCTTCGTCCGTAAAAACCGCGCCCGCAGCATGGTGCGCGGATGCGGGAAGCGGAGCGGCCATGGCGGTAAAGCAAAGAGCCGCGACAGATCGTACGCCTTTCATGGTTATCATCCTCAATTCGCTCGGTCAGAGTGTACTACGCGTTTGGCGAACCGCCACCAGCCGATGTGCGTTGGGCGGGCATTGAGGCCCCCCGGTGCGTGCGGACAGCGTCAAATGGGACCGCCGGCACCCACCGGGCAAATGAGGCCCCCCCGGGTGCGTGCGGACAGCGCGTGCGAGATCCAACGTTCGGCAATCCAGCGGCACTGCCGATAAAATCGTAATATGCCCCGCGAGCGGCATTGCCAAACCGCTGTCAGCAGCGTCGCCGGACAATCTGGAGTAGCACGATGGCACGTTACCTCAAGCGCGGTCAGCCCGCGGAAATCACGGCTCGGGAGGACGATAATGTCCGCAGGGCCGTGGAACAAATCATCGCGGACATCGATTCACGCGGGGACCATGCGTTGCGCGACTACTCGGAGCGCTTCGACCGCTGGTCGCCGGATTCATTCCGCCTGGAGGCCGACGCCATCGAGGCGTGTCGGCGGACGCTGTCCGAGCAGGTGATCGAGGACATCCGTTTCGCCCAGGCCCAGATACGCAACTTTGCCCAGGCACAACGGGACGCACTCCAGGACGTGGAGGTCGAAACGCTCCCGGGCGTCGTCCTCGGACACAGAAATATTCCTGTGAACAGCGTCGGCTGCTACGTCCCCGGCGGCAAGTACCCCATGGTCGCCTCGGCCCACATGAGCGTGGTGACCGCCAAGGTGGCCGGAGTGAGCCGGATCGCCGCCGCGGCGCCGCCCTATCGAGGGGCGCCCAGCGCCGCCATCGTGACGGCGATGGATATGGCGGGAGCCGATGAAATCTATTGCCTCGGCGGCGTCCAGGCTGTGGCCGCCATGGCGCTGGGAACCGAGAGCATCGACCCCGTGGACATGATCGTCGGTCCCGGCAACGCATACGTCGCCGAAGCCAAGCGCCAACTCTTCGGCCGGGTTGGTATTGACCTGCTCGCCGGTCCCACGGAGACGCTGGTAATCGCCGACGACAGCGTCGACGGCGAGTTGTGCGCGGCGGACCTGCTGGGGCAAGCCGAGCACGGCCCCACTTCGCCGGCAATCCTGCTCACCGATTCCGAAGCCCTCGCACAAGACACGATTGCGGAAGTGCAACGCCAATTGGGTGTATTGCCCACCGCCGACATCGCCGGGATTGCGTGGCGAGACCACGGCCAGGTCATCGTCTGCGACGGTGTGGAGGAAATGGTCCAGGTAGCCAACGAGATCGCCGCCGAACATGTTCAGGTCATGACCCGCGACCCATCGTACTTTCTGGAGAACATGACCAACTACGGCGCGCTCTTCCTCGGACCGGAAACCAACGTCGCTTATGGCGACAAGGTCATCGGCACCAACCACACCCTGCCCACGCGCAAGGCGGCTCGCTACACGGGCGGGTTGTGGGTCGGAAAGTTCATCAAGACCTGCACCTACCAGCGCGTGACCGAAGAGGCTTCGCTGAAGGTCGGCGAATACTGTTCCAGGCTTTGCGACCTCGAAGGCTTCATGGGCCACAAGGAACAGGCGGATATCCGGGTACGACGTTACGCGGGCTGACGCCGGCGTGGCGACCGCAACTGGATTTTGGTGAAAGTTCGGGCGACCAGCCTGTCGGACTCAACCTGAGCGTTTTCCAATACGGGCATGAGCCTGTTCTACTGCGAGAAAGGCCGGGTTAGAATCAACAATGGAAGCAACCAACAGGGGCAATATCATGAGGATAATTTCGCGTACTGGCTTGATCGGCGCGGCAATGGCGCTGGTTCTGGCTCACGGAGCACGCGCTCAAGACGATTCCGCGGCCTACGTCGTGGCCTATATCGAGGTTTCCCCATCGTCCATCCAACAAGCCGCGGATTTGATTGCCGCCGAGGCCGAGGCCAGCCGGAACGATCCCGGCAACCTGCTTTTCGAGCCCCTGCAGCGTATCGGCCGGCCGAATCACTTCGTAGTACTGGAGACGTGGACGGATCTCGACGCCCAGCAATCCCATCGGGACTCAGCTCGGACCACGAACTTTCGCGAAGCCCTGGCGCCGTTGCTGTACAGCCCCTACGACGAACGCCTTCACGTACAGGTTCATACCGATCCGCAACTCGGCGAGACCGGTGCGGAAGCGGTCTACGCGGTGACGCACCTGGACGTGACGCCCGCCAATGTCGAGCCCACTCTGGAGCACCTGAGCATGATTGCTCCCGCGAGCCGCGATGAATCCGGCAATCGGAGATTCGACGTTCTCGTGCAGTCCAGCCGTATGAACCATTTCACGATCGTGGAGCGATGGGAAAATGCGCAAGCTCAATTGGAACACGTCGACGCGCCCCACAGCCAGACTTTTCGCGGGAACGTTTATCCCCTGGCCGGCGCCCTATACGACGAGCGGTTGTATCGGGCGCTCTGATTGCGGGCATTGATGCGGCCAACTTCGCGCCGGGTCATTCGCCCGATTACGTCGCGCGCCCGCAAACTAGCCCGCAGATCGCAATGATGTGCGTAGCGAGGGCATCGAGTCGCCGCTATCGCCTTTCGATTTCGTTCCGCGCCGCGCTGGACAGAAAAGCCGAGCGGGTCATGCCACGCTGCTTTGCCTCGTGATCGATAGCGTGCAGAAGACCGTAATCCAGGGAAATGTTGACGCGCCGGGGGGATCCTCTGTCGAAGATCAGGGGGACAAGGCAGATGACCGCCCCGTCCTGCCACTCCGCCAGGTCCGGATCGGCCTCGATGTCCTGAACAGGACGCGGCTCGGGAATCTGCTCTCCGTCCTGGATCATTCCTTCGACGTGAAAGGCGAGCGCTTCAGTGCCGCGGTGGATGGCCTCATCAATACTGTCGCCAACGGATACGCATCCCGGAAAGTCCGGGAAACTAACGCCAAACCCGGGATCGGTATCGCTGTGTATGAACGCGACGTAGCGCATGTCGTTCTCCTGCTACTTCCAGCCCGCCTGCCTGTAGATTGACATAACAGTTCCGCGTTTTGTGTATTTTGATACACATCGCGAGATCGTCGGTCAACCGTTTCAACTCCGATGGCGGATGCACCGACGCAGTTAGTCGAGCGTGATCATCTGTGGTTGCCGGACGCCGCGTTCGGCTGCTGCCTTCACGAACCAATCCACGATCTGCGGGTGGCAGGTAAAAACCAACACTTGATTCTGCTCGGCAAGCTCCACAAATGCCTGCGCCGCCCTCAGTCCCCGGTCCGGGTCGAAGTTCACCAGGGCTTCGTCGACGATCACCGGCAATCGCTCCGAGCGCTGACCCAACTCACGAATGAGGCCGAAGCGCAGCGCCAGGAACAATTGCTCCCGCGCGCCGCGGCTGAGTTGGGCGGGTTGCTTGGTACTACCGTCGTCATCCGTCACATGAATCTCGGAACTGCCTAGCGGAGAGAACACCGCCCGGTAACGTCCGCCGGTCATGCCGCGGAAGAACCCCTCGGAATGACGGAGCACATTGGGCTGCCTCTCCCTCTCAAACTTGCCCTGCGCCTCCCGGAGAAGATTCTCGGCGATCGTGCGAACGACCCACTCCCTGGCGTGACCGTTCATCTCTTCCAGCAGCCGGTTTCGTTCCGCCCGCAGCTTCGACGAATCTTCCTCGCCGATCAATTGCTCACGCTCCTTCGCGACCGAGCCGCGCTCGGTATCCAGTTCAGATCGTGCCGAAGCGATTCTCTCCAATTCCGCTTCGCAACGGCGGATTTCTTCACTGATGATCTGTGGTTTCGATGCAGCCAGCCGATCTTGAAACGCCTCCAACTCCGCCCCCGGTCCGCTGATACGACGAAGTTTACCGGTGGCGGTAACCAATTGGGCTTGCAGCTTTTCGCGCTCCGCATACGTTGCCGCTCGCTGCAGAAATTCCTCGGTGTTCTCCGCACCGCCGGACTTCACGAGCGCCAACGATTCGTCCTCGACACCCCGCAGACGTGACTCGCGATTCGCCAGTTCCTCCTCTGCGCTCCGCAGCTCGGCCTGCGCTTCCTCTCGTGCCCGCACCTGCTTCGCAACGCCGGAGTGCAATTCGATCAAGTCGTCCGCGATGTTCGCAACCTTGGGGTAGTCGCTCCCGTCAAACTCGATTCCGAGGGCCACCGCCAGTGGTTCAACGTCTGCGGTGAATCGGTCGATGTCCGACCGAATCGCCGAAATTCGGCCTTCCATCGCGACGACCTCCGCATGATGGGCGCGACCAAGAGCGACGAGACGCTCCAATACCTCGATGTTCTGAGGCGAAAACGTCTGTTGCAGGCCTCGGGCGGCGAGCCACTGCTGCCATTCGCCTTCGGCGGATTCAAACGAGGCCCCGGCGTCCTTAACAGCCTTTGCCGAATCTGCGCAGGCCTTCTGCCGGCGTTTCAAATGGGTCTCCGCCTGTGTCAAGGCATTTCTCAATCCGTGCCACTCGACGAGCCGCGCTTCTTCCGCGTCCAGCGAATCCGCCTGCGCATCGAGCGAGTCCGTGTCCGGCGAGTCGATGCCAAGGTCCTTGGCTTGAGCCGCGAGCCGCGCCCGGATCGGATCCAACCGCTGCTCCGCTTCATCGACCTGGCGGCGGATCCGCGCCGTTATCGAAACCTCCGCGGCGGGCCGCGCCAGCGGGCCGGCGCGGCGAAACAGGTGGGCGGCAGCGGCCAACAGCAGTAGACCGGCGGCGACGCTACCGATGAATGGCGCCCAATCCCCCAGGAAAGCACCGCCGACAAGCAAACAAGCCAGGCCTGCGGCGGCCAGCACCGCGGCGAGCGCTGTACTGCCGCCGCCTGCCGGTCGAGCCGGCGATGCCGTTTCCGAGGGGTCGCCAAGTTGATTGCGCAGATCCTCCGCCCGGCCCTCAAGGCGAACGAATTCGGCCAGCGTGTTTCTGGTACTGCGAATCCGCCGGCGCCGCTCGTGGATCTCATCCGCGTCCAGAGCCGGCCGCGGCTGGCCGTTTAATGCCTCTCGCGCCCGTTCGGCGGCCTTGGATTCCTCCTCCACCGCTTTCTCGTCCCGGAACAAGACCGATTGCAAGCGGTTCAGTTTGGCCCCCTCCTCGCGCAGGCGGGCCGCGTGCGCCGCGACTTCCTCGCGCACGACGATGGATAGGTCAAATCCGGACAGGCGCTGCGCATCCCAGTCGGGCCCCAGGTCGGCGAGAGTTTGCTCCAGCTTTGAACGGTTCGCCGCGAGATCCGCCCCCCGCTTGGGCAGGTCGCGGACGGACCGATCGAAGGCGTCGCGCGCGCGCCCAAGCCCGCGCACGGCCGCGGATTTCTGGAGGATCGACTCGTGCTCTATGGGCTGCGCTGCCCTGTCCTTTGCGATCTGCACCTTTCGGGACGCCTTCTCCCATTCTTCACGCGCCGCCGCGGCCCGTTCCTCCAGCGTCTCCAGCCGGCCGACGCCATTTTGAGGAAACGATGCGATCTCCGGAAGCTCCTGCAACCGCCGTTTCGCGTCGAGCAGATCGTGCCAATCGTCCCACGCGCGCTTGAGATCGCGGTAACCCTCCAACTCCGACTCGCCCCTAAGGCGGCGCTCGCTCAATTCCTCCAATTCGTGCTCGATCTGCGCGAGTCGGGACGACAGCCGCCCGTACCGTTCAGCATTGTTGCGAACATCCCGAAGACCGGAATCGACCTGTTCGAAAGCGCCCGCGGCCTGATGGATTGCATGCTTGCTGCCGCCTTTGAGGAACAGCCGGCTTTTGTCCTGACCGAGGACCTTCAGTGCGCCGGGCAGTTTGGTCGCACCCATGCCCGCGCTGTAGATCTGGCCGTTGATGCTCTCGTCCCTCAGCAGCGCGTCGTCGTGCAATTCGTCGAGGGTGAAGGCGAAGACGTTCTCGAATACGCTCCTGGAGTGGTTGCCGAGCAGCTTCGGTAGCTCCGTGGCGACAATGGGCTCGCCCGCGGCGGATGTCAGGGCGACCGTTCCACCTCCCGCGCCGCCGAAACGACTCAGGGTGACGACCTCACCCTCATCGCTAACGGCGGTCACACTACCCCCGTGCCGGCCGCCGGCGAGCGGCGGGTAGGGATTGCTCCGGCTGCGGCCGTCCGGAAATCCGAACAACACTCTGCGAATGAAGGCCAGCAGCGTACTCTTGCCCGCTTCGTTCGCCCCGAGGAAAACCGTCACGGGCCGCTCGAAGGGACCGCTGTCAAAGCCGGCGAACTTCCCGAAGCCGTCGATGTGCAGGTTGCGGATCCTCACTCCTCGTCCTCGGCAAGCAGGTTTACGGCCATCATCTCCGCCTCGTCGATGAGCGCGGCGAGTTCGTCGTCGTTCGGGGGGGCGTCCAGGTAACGGCGGAAGCGGTGATGTTCGTAAAGTTCGGCAAGTCCGTTGCGCAGGCGCGCCAACCGTACGGGATCTTCCCTGGCTTGGTCGGTCGTCTGCAGCACTTCGGCGAGAAAATCCGCGCCGGCCAATCGCTCTTTCCGATCGAACGGCGCTCTCGTCCGGTCCTCGACCCGTTCGCACCATGCGAACGGCGTCCGGCCTACCCACGTATTGTTGATTTGCTCGACCAGATCGTCCACGGTGTTCGCCTGCCGCAAAAACCGGTTCAACTTGCCCCGGCCGGTTAGCGATACGCGGACAATGACCGGGCGGTCGGCTGCGGCGTCCAACATACCTTGCATCCCCTCGTGCAGCGCGTCCAGCAGAGCTTGTTCCGTCTCCTGCGCACCGATGTCCGCTGCCAGCCGTTCCCAGCGGATACAGTCCATTGCGCGAAACTCCGGATGGGCGTTTCCGCCATCGTCGACGTCCACAAGGTACACCCCGCGGGCGCCGGTCTCGTTCAGGTGTCTCCCCTGCGGATTGCCGGGGTAGACCACTGCCGGATCCCGCTCGTGCAGGACCTGGCGAGTGTGTATATGACCGAGCGCCCAGTAGTCGATTCCAGCCAGCCGGAGATCGTTCAGGGAACACGGAGCGTAGGGGGCATGGCCGGGGGCATTGCCGACGTTGGTGTGCAGCAGCCCGATGGAAAACGCCTTGGGGTCGACGCAGCCCAAGCGGCTGACCAGATTCTCGGTGACATCGCGGCGCGGATAGCTAATGCCGTGGACGACGGCGCGGTCGGGATCGGCCTCGAATACAGGTACCCCCTCGAACTCCGCCCCGAACCGGTGGCAACTCGGCGGATATGCGAGCCGCGCCTCCCAGCCATCGAGTGGATCGTGGTTACCGTGGCAAACGAACGACCGTATGCCGGCACCGTGCAGTCGCTCCAGGCCATCGACGAACTTGCGTTGGGCGCGGAGACTGCGGTCGGCCCCGTCGTATACGTCCCCGGCGACGAGCAGCGCGTCCACCCCTTCGGCGATGCACAACTCGACAATGTTCTCGTAGGCTTTGAAAGTCGCGTCGTAGAGGGCGCTCGCCACATGATCCGGCGCGGCGGCCCGCAAACCCTTGAACGGACTGTCGAGATGTAAATCAGCCGCGTGGACGAAGCGTAAATGGGTCATGGCCGTGGTCGGGATCTGCTATTCCAGCAACGCCTTCAACAGCGCGTCCGGGGTATCGGAATAGAATTGCACATTGATGCGCGTGGCCATATCGTCGGAGAGATCGAACAACTGTTTACGTACCGATATTGGCATCAACACCGTGTCGGCGCCTTTCTCCACGGCGACCTCAACGATACTGACGGCGTTCACCACGGATTCGACGGAGCCCCCGAGATTGAGCGCCCCGACAATGATCAGGCCGCCTTTCATACTCTTCTCCAACAGTCCGCTGCAAAGAGCCATCAACGCCGGCAGCCCGAGAGACGCCCCGGTACGGTCGTTGTCCATGGCGCGGAGTTGTACGGAGAACTCGTGAGCGCGAGGGTCTCGGTCACCCACCAATTCCTTGGCTCTGGTGTACAGATTCTGTTCAGCGTAACGGACACTCTCGCGAAACGGCGCCGGAACCGGCGCGTTCAATATCCTGACGCCGCTACCCTTACCGGCAGTGACCTCAATCCGATAAAGGCTCGCCCCCGCCTCCGTCCCGCCGGGACTGATTCCCCACACCTGCCCCGGCGGCAACGGATCCGTATCGATGGCCTCATCGCTGTGCAGCTCCGGGGTAGAAACGAACTTCTCGATGCCGTCCTCGCCCATCGTGTAGCTGAAATGGGTATTCCTAAACTCGCTCCTGAACACCCGCTTCTGTTGTTCCTTGACACGGCGGCGTGCTTCGAGCGCGATGCGCACCAATTCTTCAAGCTCCTGGTCAGATACTTCCATCGCAGGATCCGGGTACAACAACTTGAGCAGGCCGCTGACGGTCTTGTTGACTGCGGTGATATCGCGTCCGCTGAGCGCACCGCCGTAGTTCACCCGCCCTTGCAGCAGCGGCACCCGGCTGCCGCTGCGCAGCCGGCTCCAGCATTCCGACAGAAAGTCGCTGACCAAGCCGAAGTGATCCGTGAAGTGCTCGTTTGGATTCAGCTTCGGGAAATCCCAGCCGGGCACGTAGGCGTGGATGCGGTCCATGAACGCCGTATCATCGCGCATGTCGGCCGATAACGGGCTGAGCAGGTGCCCGACTCGCTGCTGGTGCTCGACCTCAACGTCGAGGTTGCCCACCATGACAATGCCGCCCTCGGCGCGGATACTCTCCTTGCCGCGGGAAAACTCGCCGGACTCCATGTAGCCCTTGAGGATATTCACCCCATCTTTCTGATCGAAAGAAACGCCCGAGATCTCGTCGAAACACACCACGTCGTACTGGCAGACTAGCCCGCGCTGCCCGTTCGCATTGTTGACGAACATCTTTGCCACGGTCGCCTTGCCGCCGGAGATCAGATGCGCATAGGGGGAGATCTGCTGAAACAGGTGGCTCTTGCCCGTGCCGCGAGGACCGAGCTCGACCATGTTGTAGTTGCGTTCGACGAACGACGCCATGCGAATCAAGGCCACGATTTGAGCCCGATCGGATAGCGAGTCGGGTTCCAAGCCTATGCTGCGTAGCAGAAGGCGACGCCACTCATCGCTGGTGAAACCGCGCCGGCCCTGGCAAAACGTATCCAGTAAATCCGCCTTGGAAAGCTGAATGGCCCGAAGGCTGTCGATCGCAAAGGGACGTCCGTTCTTCTCCTGAGCGATGGCGGCGTCGTAGCTCAGCGTGACCTCGGCATAGAAGCCGTCGGTGAGCATGCGTTCGTGCTGTTTCACCAAGTTGTCGTCGATTCGAACATCCTTGAGCGCGAGGCTTGGAAGCTCCGCAATCAACGAATCCGTCCTCGCGTCCAGCCTCGCCTTGACGATATCGATCAGCTTGATGGCGCCCCGGTCACGGGCTCGCGCCTTGAAAAGTTCTTCCTCGCCCGTTCGTACCGTCCGATCGGCAAGCTGGCGCTCGACAATCGCCAGTCCTTCCTCGATTTCTCGCTCGTCGGTCGTCGCACAGTAGCGTCCCAAGAGGAACTCGACCACGTACGTGGGCACCGGGTACTGGCGGCTGTATTTGCGCACCAGGTCCTTACGTACCAAATAGCCGTCGAAGGCTTTGGCCGCTCGCTGGTCTAGCTGGTCAAGTTCCAGCATCAATCTTCACCTCCGATGATTGTCGATTGCTTTGCGATGACTTGACCGCTGTTATCCAGGACAACGATAGCGGCCGGTGCACCCTCAAGTTCGTCGTCCGCGACCAGCAGGCTGGCGGCGCCTTCGGCATCCACCGGACGTACGCCACAGACGCTTGAATCCGCGTTGTTGACCCGCGTTCGCAGATCCACGGACAGTCCGCCCTGAGCGGCATCGATCCGTACCCGGCAGCGCAACCCAACCCAGGACACGGCAGCGATGCTCGCGTCCGCCTTGGCCGAACCTGCGCCAGCGGTTATCCGCAGGACGGGGATCAAGCTCTCTTGAAGGCTCAGGCCGCCGTGAGCGTATTTATTTCCGGCACCGAAGCAAGCGATGCCGGGACCCACGGCGACGCGTTCACCTGCGTTCCAATGCCAGGGAACCGTCGGAACCTCCACCGCCGATCCTTGCTCAATACAGGCGCAGCGGGCCCATCGGCTCCGGGTAAGGTACTTGGGAAGATCGGCCTTCGGCAGCCCGCTCGGAAGCCAAAGCCAGCCATGGTCGGTGACGACGCGAACTTCGCGCCAACCGGCATTGAGGAGTAACTCAATACGTTCGAGCAGCAACTCAATCTGCTCATCAATCCTGGCGGCAAGCTTCCCTTGCAGCGAATGGCCCAGCTTGTCGAGTTCCCCGTCCTCCGTCCAGGCGCGGCCGGACGGATCCCCGGTCTCATCCGCACGCAGGTACTGATAGCCGGCGGCGGCCAAGCGTTTACGGAACCGGTCAGTAGTCAAGGGGCGCTGAGTGTCCGCCGTTACCGGAAGAAAATCCTCGCCGAGGGAGATGCCCTTGATGTTCTCCGCCGCCGGAGAGACGGCAGGCTTTGCGGTCGCCGTGACCGAGGGTAGAGCCGCCCAACGCAAGGAAGCAGTCACCTCTCGTCCCCCCGTTCGCAGTCGTTCCACCAAGCGCTGAGACACGTCGAATCGAAGACCGTCCGCGAACAGGATGGCTCCGCCGGATTCGACACGCGCATCATCCTGGTTCTGCGCGCCGTGGCCGGGGAGCGGCTCCTCTTCGACGAGCGCCTGTAGATGCCGGGCCGCGGACTCCAGCCACGGACGGTATATCGAGTTCAGTGCCCCGCTCACGGCTTGGGCATCCGCGGAGGACTTCACGGCGGCCATGCTCAAGAGCGCGGCCGCATCGATCTCCCACGCCCCGGCCCCGTACAGCGTGGCCATATCAGCAACGGTTGCCCCGCCGAGTTCATTCGACGCGTGTTCCGCAAGCGCCGCCAAGTGTGCGACAGCGCCTGCCAGCGGTGCCTGATCGAGCTTCGCCCAGACCCATCCGCGCCGAGGGCCATGCCCCTTCTCGAGCTCGATCGCTTGCGCTCGAGCCGCCGCCGGTGCCATGTTTTCCAACGCCCGTAGGGCTTTTCGCAGGTCTGCCTCGTCTTGCTCGTTGCTCTGGGGCCAAGAAGACCGCGGTACCGGGAATAGGTCGTTTGGCATTGCGCCGCGTAACAGCTCGGGCACCCCTGGATACAGTGCCGGCGATTCAGCAAAACGATTCCATACCGATCGCCAGGGTCCTTCCCGCCGGCCGAGCCGTTCCGCCGCCACTAGCTTGCCGTCTTTGTCCGGGTCAAATTGGAGATCCACCTTGCAGCGCGACACGAAGGCGCTCCAACGCCCAGGATCCCAGCCGGCTCTGGCTGATTCTGAATCGCTCAGCCAAGTGAGCGTGTCCCTTACAGGATCATCGGAGAACAGGCGGTCGAAGTCCTCCGCTTCAAGGCGCTTGCCTTGCAACGCTTGAATGGACGTGGCAGCCAGCTCCGCTGCCGCGCGCAGTATCGATCGCCGTGTTGCTGCGTCACGCGCGACATCCAGACCGAGCCCGCCATCCTTGGAAACCAGAAACGCCTCCAACGTCCAGTCCTTGCCGTTCTTCTGCGTCCAGCAGGCACCGCGGTATTGGAGTTCGAGCAGCGGCTTAAGGTGGTCCGGACAGGCTGCGGCGGTACCGAGTTCCTGGCGACTGACGCCGGGCAGGTAGATGATTGGAGTCATCTCGGTGGGTATCTCCGGGGACTCCAACGCCTGATCGATCACGCACCGCAGCCAGATCGAAGGGCCAACACCGTGTCCGGGCTCGTACTCGCCGAGTGTCAGGAACTGCGGCGCCAAACCACGGAGCCGCGCGATGATGGGCAGCCACTGCGAGTCACGGTCGGTCCACAGGA
Organism: Candidatus Rariloculaceae bacterium; assembly: GCA_965237785.1. Taxonomy (GTDB): domain Bacteria; phylum Pseudomonadota; class Gammaproteobacteria; order Steroidobacterales; family Rariloculaceae; genus UBA6522. The sequence continues at coordinate 182,306 of OZ250159.1, read as the reverse complement.
TGGCCGCGGGCTTCTCGGCGTCGTTGGGGTTATGGGCCGAGGCGGCCTCGAGCGATGCCTTGAGACTCTCGACGACTGTCGTGGCAGACCGGTTCATTGAGATACTTTCACGTATTTTCGTTACTCGGAATCGATTCCGAACGCTCCGCGGAGCCAGACAACAAATCTCCGTGCCATATGCCTGGTAAGGAAGCTCGCTCGTTCATTCCCCTATTGGCCCGCGCTTGAAGGCTGCGTTGCTGCACCCAAACGGAACGTTACCCGAGTGAATCTATCTTGCTCCGCGTTGATCAGCTCCGGCTCGGTGCCGTTAAATTCCAGCATGCCGCGCCTCATCAGCAGCCATCCCCGGCCGCGCCGTTCCATCAATCGCCTGACCACCATGGCGTTGGCCATCATCTCGTTGCGCGAACGCGGGGCCCCTCCGGAACGGGCCTGCTCGACGGTCATATGGTTGGGCAGAGTTCCAGGGCTGGTTACGTCAATCCGGTCACTGAACACCTCCACCAGTACCTGCGACCCAGTCAATGCATAGTCACGGTGAATAACGGCGTTGACGAGCGCTTCCCGGAGAACTCCTTCCGGTACGAGGGGTATATCCTCGCGATACAGCCCTCGATAAGCCTCTCCTCGTCCCAAGCTGCGAAACCATCCCATGGAATGGCTCACCTGTTCGTCTAGGCGGCCCTTCCCCTCGCCCGCGCTCAGCACTTCCGCGGCTTGGTCGACGCCATCGTAGGCGACACACTGAATGAACAGGCTGGTTGTGTGCGGATGTCCCTGCGGCTCTTTGCCGAAAACCATTACTCCATATAGCGTTGGGCGAAGCACGCCCTCCAACCAGTCGCACACCGCGGCGTTTAGCATGTCATTTTCGATGTCCGGCTGCGGCTCTTCCTCCATTCGCATACCCTGCGCCTGCATGAACGAGCGAAAAGCGCCCACATCGATATCGCTGACCGCTGCTGTCGAGATGACCTGTTGCTCAGTTAGCACCAAGCCGAAAACATTCAATAGTTCCTGTAACTCCGAGGGAGATGGGTGGACCGTACTTCGCACCCGCCGAATCCAGAACCGCCCGTCATAGCTGAACGGCTCATATCCTCGCTGATGGCGGCGAACTTCGACCCAATGCACCCATCCATCGGTCGTTTCGCGACGGCCGCACTGGGCAGTGATGGGTTTTCCACAGCCACTGTTAAGGAAGCTCGTCAGCCGTTCCTGCACGGCCTCCGGATTTTCCCTCACACCGACGATCACCCCGGGATCGACGACGCCAACCACGATAAGACCGCCATCGCCATTCGCAAATGCACATAGCGTCTTGCCGACGCCGCTGAAGTCTCCGAGACCGCGCTTGAACTCGGTAAGGGCGTCTTCCCCGCCTTCGATGCGCCGCAATACGTCGGGCCATTCCATGTCTTGTTCCTCAGAAACCGTATTTTCGCCGCCGTAGGCGAAACGCCTCGTCGCCGCCGTCAACCGTTCGAACGATGGCGTCTCGAACGGCCGGTTCCTCAATCGCTCCGGCTTGCGCGATCGATCCACGTTGCGCGGTGGCTTCAAGTTGAATAACCATGTCCGCGTCTCCGTTCACGACGATGTTCGGATTGTGGGTGGCGACCACTATCTGACGTTGCCCCTTGAGTTTCTTTAGAGCCGGCAGAATGGTCGTCCACAAGAAGTGGTTGTCGAGTTCATCTTCCGGCTGATCGATTACCAGCGGTCGGTTGTCGGCGGTCTCAAGAAGAAGCGAGAGCAGGATACTGACCCTCTGGCCACCGGAAAGCTCATCCAGTTGACGATAGGTGCCGTCGTCCAGACGCATTTCAAGAACGTAGATGTCCGGCGCGCGAAGGGCGGCTAATTCGCGCCGCCTGGATTTGGTGGCGGATTCTCGAAACGTCTGTTGCACCGCCGGACTCATTCCAACCTTGTCGAGGGTGTTGTTGGCAAGACGATCGAGCAATTCTCCGGGCGAAGGTTTTTTGTTCGACTCCAGCCCGTTCCACCACCGGGTCACTCCCTTTTGAGCCAAATTGGACAGAAACTTGTTTAGGGATTTCGTGTCTCCGTTCTCAATACGCCGCGCGCGAATTCGGCGGCCGAATTGTCGCGCAACGTATTCCAGCACGCGGTCAAACGCCCTGCGCTGCTCATGAACCAAGCCGTCACGTTGTTGCCGCAATGTTGCGAAGGAGCGTTCCGCGGTTTGGACTCGAACGCGCGTGTGCTCAAGGTTTGCCTCATAGCTTGTGAGCAGCGCCGCCTTTTGGTTAAGTTTCTGAAATTCTGTAAGTTTGCTCGACTCCAAGCCCAACGCTGCCAAAGCTCGCTCGACTTCGGTCTTGGCGGTAGACTCACGGTGCTCCAACATCTCGACGGTTTTTGCGACCGCGTTAGTCCAGGCTTTCAATTCGCCGCTCGCCGACTGCAAGTGTCCCGGGACCAAAGACAAGCAACCCTCCGGGTCAAGCAGCGCCGGATTGACGCTGGATTCGGCCAGAATATTTTTCAGTTCCTCATCGACCTTAGGGACTGTCAGCGACCGAGCTGAAGTGAATACCTTATCGATCGCCGATCGCAAACTTTGACCTTCATCATATGCCGCCTTCCAGATTTGCCGGCGGCGGCCAAGCGCGTGGAGCCTGCTCACGCCAGCGTCCTCAAACGCATCGAGTTCGTTCTTGGCTTGCTTGGCGCGCGCATGGTCCTGCTCTGCTTCGGCAAGCGCTTCGTCGAGTTTGTCCAAGCGTTTTGCTGCATCGTAAAGTTGCCTATCCAGTCCCTTCAGCGCTGATTTTCGATCATCAATTTCCGCAACTTCGACGGAAGTCAGTTTGGCGAGAAGTTCCTCGATTGACCTCGCTTGGGCAAGCCGCTGTAGTTCACTCTGCGCGAAAAAATCCGCCGGCCACCGCTCGTGGGGCGAAGCTGTCGGGTCGCTACCCGGAGCGTCGATTTCGATTTCCGGAGAGCCCGACAAGAAACGAAATTTTCCCCTCCCCTGTACTTGTTCATTAATCGAGTCATCGCCGGGCTTGGGAGCGCCGAGGTATACGCGCAAGCCATCGAGCAGCGTACTCTTGCCAGTCATGCTCCCGCCGATGATGCAAGTCAGGTCAGGGCTCAGATCAAAGCGCGTTTCCCTTGGCTTGTTTTTTTCATTTCCGCCGAAGAAAGACGCCCCGCCGCGCACGGTAACCGACTTCAGCCACGGTCGATTGTTCAGCGTCACATCCGGTGGCGCCGGGAGTTCCTTCAGCCCATTGTTCTCGTCTCGGATAAAGCCGATGCGCATCCTTGAATCGCTGGCGATGAACGCTTGACGCAAGGCTTCAATGCGGGGACTCGCGAGCTTCATCCATGTATGCCGTTTGCCGATTTCACCAATCGAGTAGGCGTCGCTGGCGTGAAAGAATGCTTGACGGTGGGTTTGCATGCCGTGGACAAGCCAAGGTCGATTCTGGATTGTATCTGCCGGCAACTTTTCATCGCCTAATTCCAGCCCTGCCAACTCATCATGGCTGAATACTTCAAGGACTTGGGCCTTTTGCGCCCCCAATAGCCCTTTGCGCGCATCAATGTGCGGGGCTAGCACAATGTGGCTCCAAACCGTGCGCTCGCGGCTACGAAAATCCCTCAAGTTCTCGAAAGCGTCATCTGCACTCATGTTCGACATATTCAAATTTCTGTCTCTCCAGACAGAAACGCCCGCCATGACGACATCGAACAATTTCAAGTAGTTGTTACAGCCGATTTCCGGATCGAACAGAAAGAGGAGATGCAACCCTTCAGAACCATTTTTGAATGATGGCTCAAACCCCGGGAATACGGCAAAAATCTTCTCTCGAAAGGGAATACCGTCGTCGTCTTCCGCGCAGTTCCACTCCTCTACGATCTTCCAAACAGCGCTTGTACCGGGATCGCTTCCAACTCGTGGCGAATGCGGGGTCAAGCCAACGACTTGCACCCCGCTAGCAACAACCCCTCGCAAAAAACGTCTCGCATACGCTGACAGTACGCTCGGGTCCTCCGGATTGCCCGACAAGCCATCCGGCATTTTGGCGCGCCCGCCGGCAAGGTCGTCGATCGTATGCACATGGAGGTCGGCCTTGAACCAACGCGCCCCCGGTATTTCGCGCTGCCATTTCTCGGTTCGTTTTCGTTCAAAGTTCATGATTCACCTTTAACATCCCGGCGCATCGACTCGTTCACGCTCGCGGGCTTGCCGAATACTAGTGCCGCATGACGCCCGATTTGTCCATTGCACAGACTCGCTTTGCGCCGCATAAAGCGTCAACCGGCATTGTTGTGGCACCTTCATTGCGCTCGCCGATCCAAAGTCTTAAGCCGCTCCTCGGCGTCATATGCACTCAACACCAAGAGTTTCTCAAAGAGGTCCAGCCCTTGCGCCCGCGTATCGGGAAGGCGATGCAACGTAAGCGCCAGTTCAACTAAATCTGCATGCGCGCGCATCTTCCGCCCGTCGCGACGCCCTCGCTGGCTACTACATTCCAAATACCTATTGGCAACCGCATGCACCAAGAGCGGGTTCCAGCCGTTGGCCAATAGCTCACGTAGTCGATCTACCAGGAAGCTATCGCGTGCCGTGACAAGTATGTGAGGGTGGTCAAGACACGCCCGCAGGATCTGCTCGGTATATTGGTCCGGCGGCAACGATTCCTTGCCAAGGAAAAGCCTGGAAACGGCCTTCGATAGCTCTTCGCTCCGGAAGGACATGAGCCGAATTAGCAGCCGTGTGGCCAGTGGGCGCAAATCGGTTTCCCGCCACGCAACAGTCAGCGTATGCGCGAATCCAATATATAGCCCCTCCAAAGTATCTGCTTCGTACGCGGATCCGTCCAGCATTCGTTCAACCCGCTCCGATGCTGCACTCCGTTCGGGACCCCTAAGATATGGCACCAGAGCAACCTCGCCCGCTGCCTGAGGACCCTGCGGCCATGAAGCTGTTGCCCAAGTATCTATGATGCGGTCTATCATGGGTTCAGGTAGCCAACCTAGAACGCTATACACCATTCGAACGCCCATTTGACAAAGGAGCACATCTGGATGAGCGTCGAAGAACTGGCGCAAGAATGCGACTGACTGTGGACGATTAGCTTTCTCAAGATAGGGTAGATACTGCGTAATCGCTAACCAAACTTCGTCAGCCTCTTCGCGAGCACTGTGCCGAATCAAAACACCCAACCACCCGTCGGCATCCATTGGATCTCTGTGCAGGTAACCCAGCGCCAGAGCCTCTATGACCGGATAGTTGCCGTGAGGAAGGATATGACTTCCTCCGATGTCCCAAAGCAGGCTATGTTGCGCTACGCTAGTAGCACCCTGGTCCGTCTCATCAACATCGGTGGGATTGTCGGTCCCGGGACGTTGCATCTCCGGCGGCGTGTCCGTGATCCAACTCTCCAGAAGTGCGCAGGTATTGTCGTCGAGACCCTCGTTGCGACAGGCGACTTCGCTTAAGCATCTCGCCGCATCGCTACGAAAATGCTCCGATGCAAAGCCTCGGACGTGCAAACGGCGAATGCACGCAATCAGTATGTCCGGCGAAACAGCGCTATCACCCAATTTTGCAAGGGCTTCCCCTGCGGGGCGTTCCTGCTTACCAGCCTGAAAGCTATCCATGATCCTGAGTGCGCGATCCGGGTTGTGCGTGGCAAACTCCGCGAATGCTCGGGACGCTTGAATGGAGCCGCCCACGAATTCCATTTGTCTTCTCGGATGGTGCCATTCCGTGTCGTCACTCAGTTCTCTAAAGAGGTTGAGGATGTGATCGTCTGTAGCCGCTTCCATCTGCTGCGCGGTCATTGGACTGCCGACCCAACCACCTCGCAAAGGGCCGATCTCGTCATCCTTGACATTCGGAAGCGCTCGTTCTTCCTCCCGTAGGTATCCTCGCGTCTCTGAAGACAACTGTTCAGATGGAAAGCAACGCAAAAGCCTCATCCGAGACTCTCTTATCCACTTCATCCTCCCGAAACGCGATTTGGGGTCTTCGCCCAAGTCTCGATAGTACCGCCAGTTTAGGATCGCCAGTTCTAAACGCGATACGTCGACGTTCAACGCCTTGGGCACGACGCCGGCGATCAATCCTCGGCTAAAGCGATGACGACTCATGACGTCCCCAATCGCGAAGCGCCTGGCGTCGCCAAGCAGGTAGTCGATAACGGCCTGGGGATCTTCCGGCGCAATTCGTTCAAGGCCAAGCGCCAGTAGATGATGCACCAGCATCAGGTCTAACTGCTTGTTCTCGTTGACGAACCTCAAGAATTCGTCGGGTTCGGTCTCTGCGAACCGCCGCATTGCCGCTTCAAAGGCGCTCCACAGCGTTTCGTCGTTATCGCCCCAACTTGGAAAATTATGGCAACCCCGATATTCGACCATGAAGGGATTCGCGTCTTGGGCCAACCTCCCGAGTGTCTTCGTCAACCAGCGCCATCCGTGCCGAATGAACTCGTTGGGCGCCTTGCTTGCCAGTTCGTTCACGCCGTACCAATCGCCACTGCTTCCGAACAGTCCTGCAATTTCGCGATCCATCGACTGTCCGCCGGACTCGCTGCTGGTAAACATCCGATCAGTACGTTCCTGCAAGTATCGGAACAGCACGACGGGCGCCATATCGGGCTTCTGTTTCGCAATTTGTTTCGCAATATGGAGCGCTTGATGACTATCTCCGGACGAGCCGTCGGCAACTTTCGCTGCGAATCGCCCCGCCAAATCCACGCTTTTACGGTCCCATGAAGTTAGGTCATAGAGCATCCAATAGACGAGCGAGCAGCATTCATCGCGTGTCAACCAGTGTTTCTCAACAAGGGCCAACACATCGTCGCGGGCAAAGGCCATCGCCCTGCCGAGTAGTGGCGTCAAATTCGATGCCTGTTCCCGCCCCGCCGACATAAGACCGGGCAGACGAGCCTTCATTCTATTAAACCAGCCGGGACTACCCGCCATCGCGAGCAGTATCTTCCTCTTGAATTCCGCATCATCCAGCTTCGGCAGCAACCAGGCCGCCTCCACCTCATCGGGATCCGGAAGTTGCCCCAAAAAGGCGGCAATCAGCAACCGCAGGTGCAATCGCAACTCATCGTGACTCCACAAGCGGTCAAGCTCTCGCCGATACACCGCGCGGTCACTTTCACGCAGGTAAGTCAACGCGCTCCATAGAATCGGCCGAACGAACAGAGACTCTTGCTTCTCGGTGAGGACGTACTCGGCCAGATTGCGGCCACCGCCCATGAAGGCTCTTGCGCGGAGGAAATCGAATACAGTCTGATGGCGGAACGCGATGCTGAGGCCATTCTCCGATTGCACCAGGAACCCAGCCGCCAAAAGATTGTTTAGCTCATCGTTGTATTCCGCCGTAAATCGACCCCGAGCTATCCATAGTTCCTCATCACTCGCCATCTCAATAGCAACACGTTCGGCCGCCGACACCGTCCGCCGGCCGTACACGCCCTCGATATCTTCCCTGATGGCGTGGTCAAGAAGCGCCTGATACGTTGAGAACACCGGTTGCCGATCCCGCTTGACGAAATAGTGGACGAATACGGCCAGGTGTTGCGGTGTGCGGAGAACTTCGCGCTGCTCCTCACCGAACTGTTCAACCGAAACGCCATACGTGCTTAGCAAAGGCGCCACAGCTTCCCAAGGCGGCGGTTCCAGCGTCACCGCTTCGGCGCCCAACGTGCTCAGCCGCACGTCGTTGCGAAATTCAAACTCCCGGCACGACAATATGACCTGGAGATTCGGCGTTCCCCTTATCGACCCAACAAGCTGAAGGAGCGCCGTGAGACGGTTTGAGTGCTGATCCATCAGATCGGCCAACGCATCGAGTTGGTCGATCAACACCACGACGCGCCGCGTTTCCGACAACTGACGAAGTGCATTCGTTACGTCTTCGCACCCTACCCACTCATCAATATCAGCGAGCGTAGAGCAGCCTGCGGGAATCTGGTCGACCTTGATCGCCAACAAGATTTTTCCCTCTTCCTTAAGCCTAGCGCCCAGCCGCGCAAGGATCGCCGACTTTCCTGCTCCGGGACGCCCCAGTAGCACAGTAAGTGCAGGTTCTTCCTGCGTGGCCCGACTGTGTAGTTGATCTAGTTCCGGACGGTCGATCCAATGTCCGTCCGTATCTTGAGGCCAACCCAGCAGCAAACGCGAAGCTTCTCCAAAGGCACGTCGAACAACCGAGACATCGATCTTCGCGCCCTCGTCGGTAGGCTCGGTCGCGCCGTGCGTGATCGGGACCAGCGACGGGATGCCCGTCGCGTCAATGCGACGATTCAAGGATGCGAACCCTGCCTGAACGTAGGCCGCTGTTCCGGGGTCCTGGACCGTCGCGGTCAAACTAGTCCTGAGAACCGCTCCCACGCTCTGGATGACCGACTCTGCGCAATGCTTGTCTTCACCGGAGATATCCATGTATGTGGATATCAACCGATTTGTTGCTTCACCATTCGCAGCCTCGCCGACAAGCGCCGCCTTCGCGAGTATCTTCAAGTCTTGCTTGGTATCCGTCCGGGAAAGCCACTCCTTTACTTGGGGCTTGCGGAAATGCGCGGGTTGTATGATCCCACTGATCGCGGATCCAACGATCCGTTTCCATTCAGGGTCATCGCTATTGACCGCGCCAAGACGCCGCAACGCCTCTTCGAATATCTGATCTGCGTGATCTGGAGGCACCTTATGGGGACTGCGAGCCACTTGCCGCTCAGCCGCCAAGCGGCGAAAGCGCGGCACGATGCGTGCGAAAATGGACGCTGCCGGCTTGATAAGACTAAAGTCGATCACGAGCGCTCCATGACTGTCAGGTGCACATCGTTTACTCGCTCGCCGGTGAATTCGCCATTGTGCCAGAACCACGGGAACTGCTCCTGTTCTCGGAACGGCTCCTTGCCACGATCCTTCCGCCAGTGAATGTTCGGTTTCGCACGGAGGATGCCGGCTCCCTTCTTGCCGCCGGGGATATCGTCGGCCATGAACGGGCGGATGTTGAGGCGCACTCCGTCGTTGATGTCCGGTTCCCATCCGATAGGCTGATCTTCGATAGGTTTCCAGCGGACGAAGATATCGAAGGGCGGCTCGCCCGCAATGATGGCAACCAGGCGTTTCTGTAGTTCCAGTGCCGCGGCCAGCCGGTCCTCGGCGCCGCCTTCGCCGCGCTTCACGCCGTCTTGTTGGCGGGCGATCCAGTCACCGAGATAGCTATAGGTCAGGGATTCCAGGAGTCGGCGGCCCCTGCCGTCACCCGCCGCCAGCTTGTGATAGTTGATAAGCGCGTGGAAGCCGTCATTTCGGCGACCGTCCCAGACGTGCCAGACGAACGGACGGTGGTGAAACGTCTTGCAGTGCTCGCCAAAGAAACGATTCCGTAACCAATCATCGAGGGTAGAGCTTCCTGTCTTGGCGAGCAGCGTATTGAGGACGTCGTTATCCCAACCATCATCAAAGGCAGCCCTCAGAAAGTCTAACACGCGCTCGCTAGCCGACGGTTCGCCGCGCACCGATGGGATGCAGACTATGCCGTCCTCGTCTGCGTGGGCGAGGAGTACATTGCAGCGCTGTACCCACGCACGCTGCTCGTCGGCCAATTCAATGTCGGCATCCTGTTCTGCGGGCCAGCGGTATCCGAGCAAGCGGGCGACGGCGGTCTGCAATACAGTAACGTCGGTGCGAACTGGACCATGGGCAGTTCGTTTCTCCGTCTCATCCCAAACGACCGATCCGCACGGATGACCGTGGAATATCCATTGGGTGGGATCATCGGCGTATGGGAGAGGAAAACCGCTCGGGTATCGTTCGTTGGCAACCTTGGCCCAACGGTCAAAATCGAAGGGAACCTTAGCCAGGGTTGCGTTGGTGACTTTGAGCGCCTGGTCGATACACCTCACCGCCTCGCTGTATTCTGGAGATGAGCAAAAGCACCAGATAGCGGGGAGATGCTCCGGGTCATTTGGTACAACCGTCGCCCCGTTCTTGCCAAATACTTCACCCTTGTAGGTTGTTACCGGGAGTGCCCCCATTTGAGTTACACGGAGCCCAGTCTTCCCCAAAACTCTTTTACCGTTCATGATTTCGCTGGGGAAATTATGTGCAGTTGGAAACCGAGATAGCACACCGTTTCCATTTTCCCAGAAGATTCGGTCAGTACGACCGCCGAAATGTGTTGTGGAATCTACGTTCTGAATATATGGGTCCCAACCGTCTAAAAGCGTTCCCTCCCAGAACTTGCCGACAAATCTCCCCAAATCCCCCGTCGTCAGGCCTTCGATGCTTATGCAATAGCGATCCAGCCTCCCTTGACTAGAGATGTCGTCCAGCGACACCCGCGCATCCGGGTTCTCCAACTGTCGAGCCTGCTCAACGCTTTGGATTGCCGTATCTGCCAACTGAATGGCTTTGCCACTAGCGGTGCGGGATTCGGAAACATCCAGACCGCACATCGTGCCGAGAGACTCTTCTTCGCCGAACAATCCACCTGCGCGCCTGGCACGGTTATCGTGGCTTAGGGTGAGCAACTGAACATTGAAGTCCCACATGGGCGTTCGAAAGGCTTTCGGACCAAGTCGAGCGAGCAAATGCCAAGTCTCCGTCTTTAGCAGCTTTTCCCGGAGTGTTCGGTAGCTGGTGAGAAACAGCCAGTTCTGCGGGAGCACGAGGCTGGCGGTTCCGCCCTCCATGCACAGTTCCAGGCAGCGCTCCAAAAACACCGTGGCCAGATCGTTTTTTGCGGCGGAGTAACGCTGTTCGCAGAAGCGGCGCAGCGTCTTGCCCTGCTTGCCGCGGGCGAGATACGGCACGTTGGTGATCACCCAGTGATACCGCCCGGACAGCAACTCGGCGGCTCTGGCGAGTCCCCGGGCCGCAACCGCGGTCTCGCGCCGTTCGTCGGACTCCTCCCGCGCGAGAGCCTCCGCCAAGGCAGCCGACAAGTCTCGCCAGTCCATCAGCTTGGCAGCTTCCGTTGCGGCAGGGTCCAGCAGACTACCCAGTACCGGCGCATCCCTGAACGCGACATGCATCCAGTCCAATGCGATCCGCAGGTTGTGCCTGCCCTCCGCCAGTTCGGTCCAGCGCTCCTTTGCGGTCCCGACCGAGAGCCCCGAGCAGGCGATGTTTAACTCCGGCAGGGACCGATACCCGCCCGCGCCGGGATACGTCCAGGCGGCAAGCGCAAGCGCGAACGCCGCAAGTTCCACGCAGCGCGGGTCCAACTCCAGTCCATGCAGATTCTCCCACAAGACCGCATCGACGGCGTCGCGGGCGGCGAGCCCCTCCCGCGCCATGCGCATGGGCACGAGCATCGAGAAGGCCGCTACCAGGAAATGCCCGGAGCCGCAGCAGGGATCGAGGACTCTCAGCTCCCCCAAATCATCCGGCCAACCGTCGAAGGTGCCGGCCGCGGGGCGCCATTCGGCCCGCTCCGCAGTATCTTCGCATTGTACGAAGCGCAAGTAATCGAGTGGCAAACCGGGAATCGCTGCTTTACGCCGTAGCTCCGCTTCGCCGGTGGCGGCATTCAGTTCAGTGTCGCTCAGACGGCGCGCCGCCCACCAAGCTCCAAGGGCGTTGTCGAGCAGGAAGCTCACCATGTAGGGCTCCGTGAACAACTGCGTCACCGCCGGCAACTCGTCCGCCCCGATCTTGACCTCGGAACGGTTCACCTCGGCCTTCTTTCTGGACTGCCAGAACTGGTAGACCCAGCCGAGAGAATCCGTCGCCGTGAACACGCCAGCCGGCAGACTTTCGACCAACTCCTCCAGCTTCAGCCGGTGTTCTCGCGCAAACGGAACCTCGAAAGCCCGATGATCGGGACGGAACACCTGGGGCAGCATCCGATGAGCAAAGCGCGCGGCCATCGCCCACTTGTCAATGCCCCCTTCTTTCGCCAGTTCCTCACATTCCGCCAGCGTGACGGCGACGCTAAACTCCGGTTCGATGAGCAGACGGTTCTCAGCGAGGAAACGGGCAAACAGCATACCGTGCCAGCGCTCGTAGGCGCATTCGTGCGCCAAGCGGCCGATGACTTGAGTTCCGGAGCGTGCATCGCGCCGGTCGCCGAGTTGCCGGCCGCGGGCGCGCAGCCGCCGACGCTGCAACCGCTGTTTCCCACTCATATGCTCGTAGGGCTCGCGCCGATGCACGGCGAGTGCCTCCAGCGCCGTGCGAGCCCCAGACTCCGCTACGTCACGGGCCTCTGAGACAACTCGCTCAAGTTGTTTCCTATATTCAGCCTCCAGGGTTCGCATTCGCCCCGTCCTGTGCCTGCTGAGCCCCTGCATTTAAATCTGTATCCTTCCGTCCCGACGCAGCGCTGGGCGGGGCCGAGGACGCGGGCGAGGTGGCATCTTTGGTTGGAACCTTGTTTGTTCGTCCCGAGAGTGCGTCTGTCGCAACGCGCAAACGTAAGAGAATCGTCTCAGATGTAAAACCTGACAGGAATCCAAGCAACGCTCCCGATGTGACGGTGTCGGGATCGAATACCGCAAAGGCAGTAACAGCAATCAATGGAGCTGTAAAGACCTGCATTATCTGGAAAACGACCAATTCCCGAGCACGGATCGGCGTGATGGATGACACCTTGTCAGGGTTCTTATCGCTACTCTGGCCTGCTGCTTGTTTTTGATATTCCGGTACTCGCCGTATCATGCTCACCGAACCGCCCATCAAGGCGAGTAATACAATGTAGAGGGGAACTACAAGCCCGCCCTTGAGTTCGTTGCTCGCGGGCTGACCGTCTATCGCAAGCGTCGAGATGCTACTTCCAATGTGGAGGAACCATTGCGGTTCATTGACAGTCTCAGCGCAGTCATCGGAACGACAGCCAGCAACAATGCCGACGGCGAACGTTTCTTTAGAAGAATGGTCAACCGCGTCAATAGGAACAACAAATGGCGCTGCGCACAAACCCAAGGCCGCCAACATAAGGATATACCCATAAACGAAGACCGTTTTTAACCGAGGCGGAAACGACTCGTTATTTTGACTGGATTTACTAGAACCATTGACTGATAAATCTCGCGTAAAAACGGCGATGAAGTGAGCCGAAATTAGCACGGCGATGAGAGCCGCTACGACACTAAATATCAACACCCTGATTGTGGCATCCGGAAACTCGACATGAAGAAAATGGTGGATTACCGCGCTGAGTACAGCCGTCGCGATCACACTTATGGCGATGAAACCGGCCCAATCGAGGACAGTATCAAAGGTATTTTCCGTTCTTTTGAATGCCATATTTGGGTCTCAGTAACGTGGGGCACACCGGTCGCCGACTTGGCGCGTGTGAGCGCGCGGTCGGCGGCGCGGCGTGTACTTATCGAAGTTCATATGTTCGTAGGGTTCGCGGCAATGGATGGCGAGTGTTTCCGGTACTGTGATCGCAGTGTCCATCTCTGGACCGCGGGAGACATGACCCTCGTCCTCACGTTCGATGATCGCTGTCAGTTGTCTGGCCATGTTGCTCTCTTGATCGCATATTTTTCAATGAATGGAATACTTAGAGATTCCTCTTTCACGTTTCCGCCTGCCGTTACGACGCCTTGGCCAAGAGAGTGTCTACCAACCGCTTTGCATGCGGCGAGGCAGCAACCACCTTCTCAGGGTTTAACTTCGCTAAAATCGCGAACGAGTGTCGTCCTTTGCGGTACGCGCCTTTTGACGCGCACCGGCGCGTGGCTCTGTTCAATCCCTGCCCAATATCAGCTTTCTGAATGTTCTCGACATCCGGGCGGGCCGGGAGGGCGTTTCGGTTGAATCCAACTCCGAAAAACTCCGCCAGCGTGGCCTGATCGGCCAAAAACCATGCCTCCATGCATTGAACCATCAGATGGGCGCCGTCATGCGTGGCCATATCCGGACGATTCCAGTTGTCGCGAGTCTTCAAGTGTGACCATGCGTCGGACACCTTTGCGACCGGCCCTTCGCTGTCGACCAGCAACACCGCAAAACGGTCATTCCCTGGTTTGTCTAAAGCGTGGCGAAAATCATCATATGCTTGCTGTCGGCTGCCGCAAGCCGAGATTCTTGGCATGCGGCCCTTCAGTCCTGCCTTGTCGAAGAATTCACCAAAGCCCTTTCGGCATTCTGTTCTCAACGCTTTGGTATCTCCGCCACCTTCCACATATACAATCGAGCTCACCAGCGGTTCCCTCCCAATTCGCCTTTCGTCCACAGGACCCCGAGGCTGTATCGCTCAAGCCAATGGGTGAGTTCATCCTTGTCCAAGCGTTGCAGTTGAGTTTGCCCGCCGTGCTTCTCGCAGATGACGACACTTTCGGGTGTATCGGTGAGCTTATCCACCAGTACGTCCGAATGGGTTGTGACGATCAATTGACAGCGTTCGGAGGCGTCTCGCAATAACTCCGCCAAACCCGGAAGAATGTCCGGATGTAGACCCAACTCCGGTTCCTCGATACAAACGAGTGGCGGAGGTGTTGGATGGTAGAGAATGGCGAGCAAGCAAAGGTAGCGGAGCGTGCCGTCCGACAGACGAGTTGCGGGCACGGTAATGTTGCCTTCCTGCAGAAATACCTGGACTGAGCCACCCTCAATGCTCACATCGAAGTCCACGATACCTTCGTAGAGCTTCTGCAATTCGCTCAAAAGTTGAGTCTTGGCCTTTGGCTCTCGCTTCAAACGGTTCAGCATCAAACCGAGGTTCTTCCCATCTTCTATGAGGAAGTCGTTGGGATCGTCGGTTTTTTGGGGCCACCGTAGCGGTGTGCGCCTACCGAAAAACGGCTCTCGGAAGAGACGAATGCGCTGGAATTGCTCCCCTGTGTGCGTAAGTTCAGGGTACGTGGGGCCTTTGATTCTGGCGAAAACAGACTGATTGGAACTTCCGGGCTTAACTTTGACTATGGTTCGACCAGTTTCCCGGCGCGAGTCCTCGTAAAGCAGATGGACGTTGTTTGCACCAGCGTCGAAGTAAGGAATTGGATCCGGATCACGGTCATCGCCTTCGGCACACAAACGCTCTCCGTGCAACCGGAACCGTTGATCTTCTTCATAGAATGTCAGTCTGTAGCGAAGCAACCTGTTACCACCATACGGAACGACGACTTCCAACTCGGCGAAGGTTTCCTTTGGCTCACCCTTCCATATCCAGTTGCCGGTGCCGCCGCCCTCGCGAATCGGCTTCTGCAAATCCGTTGGAGCAGACCGCAACAATCCAATCGCCTCGATTAGATTCGACTTGCCGGAACCGTTCGGGCCGATCAGCACGTTCAGCGGCTTGAGTTCCAGGTCCTGACCATCGGGGCCGAACGAGAGCACGTTCTTCAGTCTGATTCGGTGCAGTAACATCGCGTGCCTCCGTTAGCCGATTACGATAGGGCCTTGCTCGACCTGATTCAGCAGGTCCCGCTTCGTTTCTTCAACCCAAGCTTTGACGTCCTCCGGGGTACGGAGCGTAGCGCTCCCCAGCTTCATGTGACGTATCTCCGGCTCGACAAGCCGGTCCGCTTCGGCCCGGCCATTCGCGAACAACTGGGTGAGAGCCGCAGTGCGCGTTCGCCAGCCGTCAAGAGATATGCGCTCCAGGGATTCCAGCACTTCTCTTTCGGTACCGGTTGCACCCTTGGATACCTTCTCAATACGAAACCGGGCAAGTATTTCTTCACGGTCCTCCGACTTGATCTGCTGCCAGCTCCCGGTGGCTTCCAGGCGTTTCCGCTCCTCGTCATAGGTTTCGTCGTAACGATCTTGCGATTGTGCCAGCGCGGCCCGCAATCCATCCGCCAAGCTCCCGGCGAGGTTGGGCATCGGGTCCGACGCATCGAGCAGGCGCCGACCGGAGACGATCGCGCCGATCTGGGATTTTGCATCCTTCGCGGCATCCAAACCATCGGCGTGTCGCGCAAGGGCCTGCAAACGCTTAAACGCAGGAACGCGCTCGCCGGCAAGCTTCCCCGCCTTTCTCCAGTCGTCCAGGTTTTTTTCAAGTTCGTCAGCCCGCCCAAGAATGGCCAGGAGTTGCTCGTTGCCGGCAAGCGACTGAAGGTCCGACAGGTGGAGTGTATCCGGACGTTCGGGCAGGGGCGCATCGCCGCCCGCATCCTCGGCCAAACGGCTTAGCTTTTCCAGCAACTGCCCGGCCGCCGCTGACTCCTCGTTCGGCTTGCAGTCGATGCCGGCATCCTGAAACAGCTTGCGCAGTTTCAAGCGCTGCCGTGTGTCAACGGTCGCGCTCTCGACCCGGAAGTCCGCGCTGGGCACCTTGGCCTGATCGAGTCCGGGCGGCCGCAGCACCACGCCATTTGCCGTGGCGCGCAGGTGCCCGGCTCCGAACAGGCCGATGAGGGCGGCGTCGATGGCGTCCCTGGGCCAGCCAAAAGGCGGGCCGGAAAAGTGCGCACGCACGTCCCTCCCCTTCTTGCCGGAGCCGACGAAGGAGAGCACGGCCGCGCACACGGGATGCTCCTCG
The DNA here is from genome assembly GCA_965237785.1 of Candidatus Rariloculaceae bacterium. Classification (GTDB taxonomy): domain Bacteria; phylum Pseudomonadota; class Gammaproteobacteria; order Steroidobacterales; family Rariloculaceae; genus UBA6522. The sequence continues at coordinate 165,853 of OZ250159.1, read as the reverse complement.
GTTTTGCCGCTGTAGTTCAACACGGCTAGCGGGTGCTCATCGCCCGCGCGGGCGCGCGCTATCGCTTTGGGCCAACGGTGGTCGTCGGCATCATTGAATTCGTAGTAGAGCCGGGCGAGAGACGCGCCGGCGGCTTCCCGGACTCTGTCGGCCAATGTCAACTCATGTCGTTCGTTTCCACCGCCCTGAATGACCTTCGCGCCGCCAATAATCTCCGCTACCAGTGCCCGCAGTTGGTTTGCGGCGTCGGCGAGTCGTGTCTCCATGCCCTGGCGAGCTTCCACACCTTCGGGTGTCGACGGCACCCCCTTGTACTCCAGCGTGTCGTTGGCGGCGCTCCGGGAGGCAATGAGGCGCGCCAGACCGTCAGCGCGGGACTTCGGTACGAATACGTTGATAACTGGGCTGTCCGGTCCGGCCGCGCGTGCGTCGGCGATCACGCTGCTCTCAACAGCACCCCAACCATCGCGAATCCACACCGGGACCTCCGGGCCGCCTTCCCGGGGCGGCTCGGCGCTGAAGTGCAGCGAGAGCTTTCGCGGCTCCTTGCTGGACCCGTGTAGCAGCTTGGTCGAACCGACCGCCTCCTGCACGGCGGCGCCAAGAAGCTGGGCGCGCTTCCCGCTCATATTCGTGGGATCGTTCGCGATCCGGTTGCGCCGGTTGCGAAACTCCGCTTCCCAATCGCTGCTCTCCCGCGTTTGCAGGCTGTACTCGCGGTCGAGCTTCATCAATGTGCCCGCATCCACCAACTCGTCCAGGAGGGCCGGCAACCGAGCCCGCAACGCCGCACCGTCCTTGGTCAAGTCTTCCACCAGCAGGTCCGCCAGAACCTCCATCGTTGCCCGCACGCCGATGTCGGCCCCGGCTTCGCGCGGGAGCTTGCGGATCAGGAACACCAGGGCGCAGAGCCGCGACTTGAGGCGGCCATCGGCGGTACCGTCGCTCCCCTGCTTGACGATGGTCTCGTGGAGTTCGCGGAGGAGTACCCCGGAATTCAACATGTTGGCCGATATCTCGTCGAACAGGAAGTCGGTCGGCACTACGGTACCGAGAGAACGGCCCGCCGTGTGGCGGATGGCGTCATAGACGATGCGAAGCTGGGTACGGAGTTGACCGGCCGTGCCAGCGCGGTCGACGGCGCGCAGCACATGTTCCCAGAAGCGCCGACGCACGGGTAGCAGCGGGTAGTCGTCCGGCAGAATTGATCGGTCCTCGCTACGCGGAGCGATCTTGGCGCCGACCAAGTGCCGGTCGATCTCTCCGGCGTTGGCCTCCAGCATCGCTTGGATATCGCTTAACCGATCGGCGCGTTTGGCCAAAACGACCCGTCGAGTGACCGTCTCGACATCGTGGTCCGAGAGTTCCACATTGACGGTGAAGCGGCCCTGGAGGCGTTGCAGCACGGGAGTCCCGGACAGAGCGGTCTGCCCGGTGCCCAGCAGGAGCAGGCGGTCGCCGAAGCGCTTGCTGCAGGCTTCAACGACTTCCTGAACCGCAAGGGAGCGGGCCGTGTCCTCGCCGATGTACTGCTGCACTTCGTCGAGGATGACCACCGTGCAGGGCATCTCGCCCTCCGGCGCAAGGGTATCTCGCAACACATCCACGAATTCGTCGGTGGTAATGTCCTTGGGCTTGGGAAACTGCGCACGCAATACCGCTCGGGCATCCCGCGCGCTGGTTGCGAAGTTTGCGTCCTCGGCGAGCAGCGCGTTGGCGATGTGCGGGCTCACGTACAGGTCGTTAAGCTCCCGCCGAAATTCGCGGCCTTGGGCCTCTACCGCAGTCCTGACCTGGTCGTAAATTCCGTTCCTTTCCAGCCAGAGGCAGAAGCGCGCTTGGGGCAAGCCTTCCGGGAGTCCCCTGGACTTGAATACGATACCGAGCAAGGCAAGCCGAACGCTTCCCCCGGGACCGGAACCAAGAGTTCCCGATGCAGCGTGCAGCCCATGGCCCCGTCTGCCCAGCGTTGATACTTCCTTGAGTAAATCCAGCACTTCGTCGGGCAATCGCGCCAGCCCGCGGGCGCTGGCGCCATCCTCGGGAAAGGTGTAGTCCGTCCACAGGAAACGGAGCATCTTCGCCAGATGGGATTTGCCGCTGCCGAAGAAACCGCTGATCCAGGCAGCCGGCTGTTCGGGTTGGCCCTGGTGGCTGACGTATGCATTGAGGATCCGAACGAGCCCGCTCCGGTACTGGCCTTCGCAGACGAAGTGCTCCAACTCGAAGCGCAGGGTGCGGCGGTCATCCCCCGTCTCGGCGTCGGTCATTACCGCAACGCCGTTGTTCAGGAGGATGATCTCGTCAGGGTTTCTCTGGTAGACCTCCCGGTTCTTCATACCTCGTACACTCCTCGATCTTCCTGCAAGGTAATCGGGACCGCGAGGTAGTTCCACCCGTCCCGCGCATCCAGCAAGCGGTAATTATTGTCCTCGTACTCGCCCGGGAAAAACACCAGGATGCGGCCTCTTATGTCCGGCTCAAGCGCCTTCATCAACTCGGACACGCGCACGAACCCGAACAGCGACGCGATACCGAAGACCGCGACCACGGAGCCATTATCCGCTTGCGGCGCCGACAGCGCTTGCCGCACCCGCTCGACAACATGCGCGAGAAATTCGTCTTCCAACTTGAGATCCAGATCTTCCGGCGACTCGAAATAAATTTCCCGGTACTCCGTGCTCGCCATCCACTGCGCGAAGACCCCGGTAAGGTCGCACTGGATCCAGCCATGCCCGGCCTGCTTGGTCGCCAACTCGAAGCGACCCATACGAGCCCGCAACCGCCGCTCGTCGCTCTTGTCATAGACGACGAAAATGGCGCGCTGTGCTCCGGCCAGTCCCTTCTGCCAAGGCAGCGAGATAAACCGCCCGTAGCGCTCAGCCAACCTGTCCATACGCCCCATGCATCAACTCCCACGCCGTGAAATCAGCATCTCAGGAAACGACACGTCGATGATCGAACCGGACTGCTTGAAGCCGATCAACCCGAGACGTTTCGCCGCGACCGCCAGTTCCATGAGTTCGCCGGCGTCGGTGTCCAGGACGCTGCACCAAGGCGTCTCGAACAGCAGACGACCGCGGCGGCCTGTTGCGAATCCGATCAACAGCGCATACGCAGCCACGGCCGGCGTGGCCTGGACCGTTTCCCTCGTCTTGCGCCCCCTCCCCCGCAGGTGGCCGGACTGAGTCCACGAGGAGGCCGCGTTGCGCACCACCTTGTCGAGTGTTTTGCTGTTGAGGCGATCTCCGGCGGCTTCCGCTACGGCGTCCATCATGGCTTGCCTCGCAAACTCGTGGCCGAACGGTGTGCGCAACGCGGCGGCGGCGGTCGCGCGGAGCAAGGGGTCCCGCGCCAGAGCAAGCAACAGCGCCAGTAGGGCGCGGCTGGACCGATCGCGGCCCCACAGTTCCCGGAGCGCGCGGAAGAGCACAACGCGAGGATCCAGCGCGTACAATTCCCGCAAGTGCTGCAACGAGATTTTGCGGTTTGCCACCGTCCTCTTGCCCAAACAATTCTCGCCAATAACGGCGTCGGCATAATCTTCACGGGACGCATCGCCTGCGGTTACTTCCAGAAGATGCGATAGCTCCTGGAACATGATCGTCCGGCTGGAGTGTGTTCCCCTTTCCCCCAAGCGGAAGCCCCAAACGGCGGCGCTTTGCTCGGGGATGCCGGCAACTGCCGCGTCGAAATCCAGGTGGAACACCGCGTTCATGGCGGAGCAGTATAGAGGCGAAAATATATATAGCAAGTTTCACCGGCTAGTTTGCCGGTGAAACTATGTCCACTTAATTTTTCTGATTGACGAATACCGCCGAGCAGTCCCTGTCCGCGGACCGTTCGCAGACTGCCCACCCTCAACGCAGATCAAAATTCACCGCAACGCCGGCATAGGCATTGCGCGTGGGCCCCGGCTCGAAGAACCGCCCGCCGAAGGCATTGATGCGGATATTGGAGTTGTAGCTCTCGCCGAAGAGGTTGTTGATGCCGAGGAACGGCGAGAAGGTCACCCCGCCCCGGCCCGCATCGAATCCCAGGCGCAGATTGGAGATGGTATAGGCACCGTCGGACACGGTGTTGGCGTTGTTGGCAAACTGATCGCCCACGTACAGCGCATCGAGCGCGCCGAACCAGCCGGCGGGGTGCCTATAGTCGATCTCGCCGAAAAACAGCTGCTCGACAGTGCCCGGTATGCGGTTGCCGGAGTAATCGTTACCGTTGTCGTCCGTGAAGTCGGCGAACTCGAAGTCCGCATAGGTATAGCTCAACGTGATACCGACACGCTCGGTCGGCTGGGATGACAAGGATGCCTCGAAGCCGGTCCTGTCCGAGCCGCCGGCGTTGGCGAAGAAATCCCGCCCCGGGCTGCTGGGAATTTCGTACGGAATGAGTTCATCGTCCACTTCAATGTCGAATACGGCCAGTTCGTATCGTATCCGCTCGCCCGTCCTGCCGCGCAGACCGAATTCCAGGTTGGCCGCGGCCTGGGGCTCCAGTCCGGGGTTGAATCCACCGGCGCCTGAAGGGTTGGCGAATTCCGTCGTGGTCGGCGTCTCGAAGGAAGTCGAGTAGGTTCCGTAAACGCTCAACGCGGGCGAAACGGTTGCGAGCAATCCGATCATCGGACTCACACCGTCCAGCTTGCGAACGCCGGAGTCGTCGCCGTTGCCAAGGAAGCGGTCGCCGACATCGAATTCCACTTCATCGAAGCGCACGCCGAAGGAGAGTTGCAGATTGTCCGTGAGGCTGAGTTCGTCCTGGATGAACACGCCCGTACTGGTCACATGCTCGTCCTGATCCAGGGTCAGCGCGCCCGGTATCCCCATGTTGTTATTGAACCGTCGCCGGTGGTCGTCCTGATCGTCGTAGTCCAGACCCACGACGACCCGGTTGGGTTTGCCCGCCAGACTTCCTTGATGAATGTAGCTGACGCCCCCGCCGGCAAAGAAGCGTTGCAGGTCCACCGCGCCGCCGCCGCCGAAGGGCAACCGGTTGTTGAAGCCGCGCGAGACGTAGTAGTTGCGGACTTGTAGCTCACCGCCTGCTCCCACCGGCCGCGTGTACACGAATCCGATGCGTGACTGCTCCAATGCCTCGCCGGCGTCAAAGCTCAGATTGCGGTCCCGGGCGGACCGGGGATCGGCCGTGGCCTGGGCGAGGTTGATTCCACCCGGATCGTTGGAAATGGGCTGATCGGTATAGTTGAGCAAGGTGAGCAATGAGCCGTTGTCGCCGAAGTCGAATTCGAAGCGTCCGCTGAGTTGGGTGTTCTCGGTTTCACTGTGCTCGCGATAGCCGTCGATACGGGAGTCGGACAAGCTGACGAAGTAATTGACCCGGTCCGTCTGACCGCCGGTCTTGACCTGGAATTTCTGCGCGCCGTACTCCCCGGCGGTGAGCCGCACATTGGCGAACGGCGCTTCCGGGCCCCGTTCCGAAGTCACGCTGACGACGCCGCCCGATGCATTGCCGTAGAGCGAGGAGCTCGGCCCGCGGAGCACCTCGATCTGCCGTGTGGCGCCCAGGTCGATGCTGTCCACCTGTCCCTGGCCGTCCGGCAGCGTTTCCGGAATTCCATCCACGAGAATCTTGATGCCGCGGATGCCGAAGTTCGACCGCGCGCCGAATCCCCGGATGGAAACCCTGAGATCCTGGGCGAAATTGTAGCGATTCTGCATGAACAGCCCCGGCACCCGCGTGAGCGCTTCGTCCAGTCCAAGCTGTTGCCGCCCCAGTTGAATCTCGTTCTGGCTGACCACGCTTATCGCGGCCGGAACGCGATCCAGAGGCCGGCTCATTCGCGTCGCCTGGACGACGATTTCCTCAAGGCCGTTCGACGCCGCCGGGACGCCTTGTGCACCGAGGAGCCCCGGAACCAAAAGCGCAATGGCCAGCGCGGCGGCCAGCGCCGCAATCCCGCGGCTCGTCGTCATGCGACCCTCCCGGCAATATCAAACCGACACCATTCTGAAATCATTCCGGCAAACCTACTCAAAAATATCCAGGGGCAATATCGCCGTCACACCCACGTTCGGCACATCCACCAATTGACCGATTCGCAAGTCGACCGCCACGCTCGCAACGATATACGCTTGCTGCGGGGTCAAGTCATAGGTCGCGACCATGTAGTCGATGATCTCCAGCAGCGCGTTCCTCGCGGCGAGACTAATGTCTTTTGAGAGATTTTCAAGCTGTCCTGCCTTCGGCGACTCGAGATAAGCCATGTCCGGCGGCAATTCGCCCGCCGCCTTCAACGGCAGGCCGGTGGTCGCGTAGAAGCGCCGCGAGGGCACATCCATGAGGCGAGCGGAGCCTTCGTAGTGCGGGCCGCGCGCAAGCACCGGTCCGCCCTTGATGAGTTCGGTCGTCAACGTCACATCGGCGTCCATTTCGATGGCGGTGCCGGCAACCTCGCCGTCGCCCTGGGCAAAGTGCAGGTCGCCGACGCCAAGCCCGCACCCCTCCACATAGCAGGGCAGGTAGACCGTGACCCCGACGCCCAGGTAGCGAATGTCCATGTTGCCACCGTGTTCCCGGGGAGGACCGGTTCGCAGGCATTCGTCACGGTGACTGCCCTCGGGACCGCAGATGTCTTGCGGGGATGCATGAACAGGCTGCGGCAGACCCACGGCGCCGCCAGCCGCCGCCAGCGCCGCCTCGCGGGCCAGCGCCGTAGCGTGTTGCTCAGGCCCCGGCAACACGGTCACGATTCCGGGGAAGCTCGCATTCGGGATGCGGATGCCCGGCAGCGCATCGGACACCGCTTCGGTGCGATTCAATCGCCAGGTAACGCTAAGCGGCCCCGGAATCCGGTCCGCTATGAACGCGTTGGGCGTAATTCGCGTGACACCGAACGGCCCGGGAGCGATATCCAGAATGGTCACCGCGAGAACGTCTCCCGGCTCGGCGCCCTCGATGTGGACGGGACCCGTGAGCGGATGCACCGTGCCCCGTACCGGATCGGCATCGCGGGGATCCACGTAGGTGCTGTCGGGATCCAGTTGCAGATCGGCGGAATTGCGCGTCTTGAGCAGGATCGTTTGGCCGGGTTGCGCGCGTGCGGCCATGGGAATATCCGGATGCAGGCGGTTGAAGCACTCGGGGTCCTCCCCGCAGTGCCATCCCGTGCCCCCGAGCACGACAACATCGTCTTGCGCGACAGCGCCATGTGTAGCCAGCAGCGCAACGATTCCGGCGATCGCGACGGCAAGGCCGTTCGTTCGTATTTCTTTAACTATCCAGTTCATCGATGTCTCACCTGCCCGCGTATCGCTGTGCCGCGGACCGCCGCGGACCGCCGTGGGCCGGCGGCGGCGTCCGGAGTCGCGATGCGGGCTTTCGTTTTCCTTCAAACGGATCTTCTTTCAAGCGGGTCATTGTAACTGTCATCGCCGCCGATTCGCTCGCCGCGTCGATCTTCGACTTTATTTGCAGACTCTCGATAGTTCTTCAGACTTCTGCACGCACACTTGAGGCCCCGCCGCGTAAGGTAGCACCAACTTCGATACGCACCGAACACAACCGGAGCCAAGCATGAACACGACCAAGCTAACGACGATTGCGACGCTTCTTTTCCTGGGCAGCCAGACCGCCGGAGCGGAGACCACGCCAGCCTGGATGGAAGAAGGATTCGTCATGGAGGAAGTGGTGGTGACCGCGGAGGCGCCCGCACATCTCTTCATGGAAGAAATTGTCGTCACCGCGCAGGCGCCGGCCCACCTCTCCATGGAAGAAATTGTCGTCACCGCGCAGGCGCCGGCCCACCTCTACATGGAAGAGATCGTCGTCACCGCGCAAGCGCCTGAGCATCTGTACATTGAAGAAATCGTTGTAACGGCCAGCCGGCAGGAATTACGTGACCGCATGCTGGCCCGGCTTCGAATCATGCGGCCTTCGCTCTTCGACCGCGGGTAACCCCTGTACCCATCCCGGTAAAACCCGAGCGCGGCGCGCTCGGGTTTTTTTGATCCCGACGCCGCTCCGATAGTCGTCGTAAGACACGTCTAACGCGATAGAATGACTTATCCTGTGAATCAGGGAAGTCACGAATTTGAAAAACATCCGACCGAGAGATGTCCCCTTAACCCGGATAGCTCGCCAATCCGCTACCGTGGCGATCCTCGCAATCCTTTCCGGCGCGGGCGCGGCCCAGACGCCGATCCATGAGCCGTTCCCGGACTATGCGCCACCGCGCACGACGCACGGGACCCCCGACATCAGCGGAATTTGGCAATCCTTCACGACGGCGAACTGGAACATTCTCTCCCACTCCGTGCAGCCGGGTCCGTTTGCGGAGATCACCGGCGCCTGGGGAGCCGGACGGGCGGGATTCGGCATCGTCGAGGGCGATGAACTTCCCTACCGGGAATGGGCGGCGGCGGCGCAGCAAAGGAATCTTGAAAATCGGGCGGTCGTCAACGTCAGCAACGATCCCAGCCGCTTCGATACCGGTGATCCGGAATTGCAGTGTTTTCGCGCAGGCGTCCCGCGCGCAAACTACATGCCGTATCCGTTGCAGATTTTCCAGACGCCGGAACAGATGCTCATCGTCTACGAGTACAAGGGCGCCTATCGGACGGTCTACATGGACGAGGATCGCCCGGCATACGACCAATCCTGGATGGGCACCTCCAACGGCCATTGGGAGGGCAATACGCTGGTCGTCGACGTCCAGGGTTTCAACGAACACACCTGGTTCGATCGCGAAGGCAATTTCGCCAGCGACGCATTGCACGTTGTCGAACGATGGACACCCGTCAGCCCATGGCACATGCGATACGAGGCAACCATCGAGGATCCCAATGTATTCACGCGGCCGTGGAATATCGGTTTCATGCTTTATCGGCATGTCGATACGAACGCCAAACTCAAGGAGTTTCAGTGCATTCCGATCGTCGAGCCGATGATGTACAAACCGCTCGGATTCTATGACGAGGACGTCTCCAATGATCAAGATAGGTAACGAGGTAGTCGAGACGGAACGGGCCGATATGATGAATGGAACTTCCCTCGGCGTTGCGCTGACCTCCGTCATCGCCGCGCTAGCGGCGTTCCCGGCGAGCGGCCAATCTCCGCCGCCATCGGCCCTGATCAACCAGCAATCTCAAGAGACCGTTGAGGCGGCCCGGGCCGCGTCCCCGCACACGTCCGATTCGACCTACGCCTACTTCAGGGAAGAAGCCGAGGCGTTCATGGAGGAATCCACCCAGCGAATCTGGGATCCCAACGCACCGCGGGGGGAGCCGCCGCGAACGCCGTGGGGCGATCCGGATCTGGCCGGCTACTGGCTGAACGTGGCCTACGTGCCGCTGGAACGCCCCGATGAGTTGGCGGGAACGGCGCTATATACCGAAGACGAAGCCATCACGGCGTTCATCCGTTGGGCGACCCGGGACGCTTCGGTGGACCCGGCCACCGTGCACTATGACTGGACCGAGTTCGGGATGGATAACTGGCAGAGCCCGATCCGGCCGAATCTCAGAACGTCGCTTGTCGTGGATCCCCCCGACGGCAAGGTCCCGCCGCTGACGCCTGAAGGCCAAGCGCGTCTCCAGGAACAGGCGCGCCGGCATACGCTCGAATCCCGGGGACTATACGAGCGCTGCATTCAGGGCAACCAGGGACCGCCACGAGTGCCGTTTCGGCAGAATACCGGTCAGTCCCAGATCGTGCAGACGCCCGAAGCCGTGATTCTCCTCACCCAGGCCAACAGCGATGTGCGAATCTTGCACCTCGACGGTTCACCTCATGCTCCGGATTCGGTGCGCGGCTATCTCGGGGACTCGCGCGCGCGATGGGAGGGCGACACCCTGGTCATCGAAACGACGAATTTCCACAAGAACCGCAAATGGGACGGCTCCGACGAAAATCTCCATCTTGAGGAACGGCTCACCCGCGTCGCGGACGACACGCTACTCTACGAAGCCACGATCACGGATCCCACCACATGGGAGACCCCCTGGAGCATCGAGATCCCCTGGCCAATGATGGATCCGCCGGGGTTGTTCGAATTCGCCTGCCACGAACAGAACTATGGCATCATCAACGTTCTTAGAGGGGCCAGAGTCCGGGCGGCGGAGTATCGGGCCACTCAGGAGACCGAGTAACGACAGGGGAGCGAATCATGAAGAAAGTACTCGGACTGGCCCTGACGATCGCGGGCATCGCGGCTTGGCTCACTGCCGGGACCGCGGCGGCGCACCACTCGTTCGCGGCGGCGTACGACGAAACCGCGCCGCTCAACATGCAGGGCGTTGTCACAAAGGTGGAGTTGACCAATCCGCACTCCTGGCTGTGGGTGGACGTAACCAACGACGACGGCTCCGTCACCAACTGGGGCTTCGAAGGCGGACCGCCGGTCAATCTATTCAGGCACGGCCTGACCAGGGATACGTTGCCGGTGGGATCGGAGATCAAGGTCTTCGCCTATCAGGCAAAGAGCGGTGAGAACAAGGGCGTAGCGGTATTCTTCGAATATCTGGATGGCCGAAAGGTGTTCATGGGCGGTTCGGCGCCCGGCGCCGACGGCAACCCGCGACCCGACGGCGATCATTAGCCCGCGTCGGTCACCAATCTGCAACCGTGGGCGCCTGCGGGCAACATTTGCCCACTTAATCTCGCCTCGCAGAAGAAGCTTGATGAGCGGTGTCATTGCTTGAATTCTGCCAATGGTTGGAGGCGACGCCGGCCAGCATTGCCTTGCGCGAGTCGCACTATTTCTACCTCTCGATTCTGGCCATGCACGTCCTCACGCTCGGCTTATTCTTCGGGACGGCGTTGATCGTCGATCTGCGCCTTCTGGGCCTCGCGATGCGGCGCGTGCCGGTATCGGAATTCCTGTCGCAACTGCTGCCGTGGACCACCGGCGGTTTCTTGCTGATGGCCGCCAGCGGGTCGCTCATGTTCTATGCCGCGCCGGTAGACAAGTACGTCAACCTGTTCTTTCGCGCCAAGATGGGGATGCTGCTCGTCGCCGGAATCACGGTATGGCTGTTTTACCGGAGTGTTGGACGACGGATCGACGAATGGGATTCAGACCCTGTCCCGCCCACCGCGGCACGTGTTGCCGGCGGGCTGACGCTGATGCTCTGGGTCGGCATGCTCGTCGCCGGTCGCATGATTCCCTATCAGCAGTACTGGTTTGAATGATGTCGCTGCTGGAGATCTTCTACTGGCTGGAACACTCGCCGCTGCTCATCGAGATGCGCAGCTCGCCGTGGCTCTTTCCCGTGATCGCGACGCTTCACCTGCTTGGCCTCGCGATCATCGGTGGCGCCGTGCTGGTGGTCGACCTTCGCCTGCTGGGCCTGGGCCTGACCCGTCGGCCCGTACCGCAACTCGCTCGCGGCGCCGAACCGTTGCTGCTGACCGGCATCGCCATCATGCTGCTGACCGGACCCTGGCTGTTCATGTGCTTCGCGACCAAGTACTACTACCTGACGCCGTTCTGGATAAAGCTGGCGTCCCTCGGATCGGTGCTCGTGTTCACGTTCACGATTCGCCGGCGTGCCTTGTCGGACCCAATGATCGCCGGACCGAAGCGCGCCCTGGTAGCCCTTACGTCGCTGTCGCTATGGTTCAGCGTTTCTCTCGGAGGGAGATTGATCGGCTTTCCATAAGCCACGCCAAGACGCGCCGCCAATCGGGGCGGACCGGTGGCTGCAGCAGGAAACCGGTGAGAGTCGCGGGCTATCCCTCCGAACCGACCACCGGATTGGTTAGCGTTCCGATGCTCTCGATCTCGCACACGGCGGTATCGCCCGGCTGCATGTAGATCGGCGTCTCGCGGGCGGTGCCGACTCCCGAAGGACTGCCCATCGCGTAGATATCGCCCGGCTGCATCGTGGCGATGTGGGAGACATAGCTCAACAGATCGTAGATATCGTGGGTCATGCGGCCGGTGTTTGAGTCCTGCATCACGTTGCCGCTCAACGTCAAGGTCTGCCTGAGATTCATCGGCTCGGGCACGAACTCCTTTGGAACGATGAAGGGTCCGAGCGGTGCAAACGTGTCGTGGTTCTTCTGCAGGAACCAATCCGTTCCCATCCGGCCATCGCCGCGACCGCCTCGATCCGAGACGTCGTTCTCGAGCGTGTAGCCGAAGATGTACTCTTCGGCGTCCGCGACCGCGACCCGGCTCGCCGGTGTCCCGATCACTACCGCCAACTCGCACTCCCAATCCACATTCGAGCGCTCGGGCGGGACGCGGATCGCCTCACCGTCCGCGATGATCGTATTGGCCATCTTGAGGAAGATATAGGGGTTTTGCCTGCGGTCATTCGGCGTACGTTCCCAGATACCCGGAATCGGATCCGGAATCGGCCCCTCGACAATCTCCCCCGGACGTCCTGACATCTCGGCGGAGTGCAGCGGGTAGTTCGACGCCGCGTTGTAGATGATGTGCGGCCGCATGGGCGGCAGCACGTTAACGTCGCTTACGTCCTTGACGTACGCGGCGTCCGAATCGGACGCTTCCGCGGCTGCGATCGCGCGCAGGCGAGGCGCCAACTCATCATATCGAACGATGAGATCCGTCATGTTCGCCGGCATCGCAGGGCGCTCGCCGCCAAGCGCCTCGTTGGCCTGGACGATGTGGGCAACACGCGTATCGTCGAGAACGAGGCCCAGGTATTGCTCGCCACCGTCCTCGAACGTTCCAAGCTTGAAGGGCACAACGTCCTGTCCCAGGACCAGTGACGGCACGGCGACCAGGACGGCGGCCAGGAATGGCAATCGGCTCATGATTTTTCCCCTGATGTTGTTTGTGCGGGAACCCTGAAATGTATTCCGGCTAAGCGTCCTCTTCCAGGGCCCTGCGGATAATGTACAAGATATTCTGGGTGTGTGCCCGGGTCTCCAGGTTGCCGCCGCGCTTGCCCCGCAACATTTGTTCCACCTGCCGCAACTGGTATAGCGCCATCGATTGCGACGGGTAGTCATGGTCGTCACCATTGACGATATCGGTCAACCTGGTCACGTACTCGACCTGCAGGTTCTGGCGAAAGGTGTTGACGTCGCCGCGTCTGTCGGCGTCGAATATGGCAGCCGTAAGATCCTCCATCATGTCCGGCAGCGCGTATTCGTTACCGTAGAGGCGCGAGTCGGTGATACGCGTCATCACGGTCGGGTGCAACAGGTGGGCGAGCACGCCGCGCTGGATCGACAGCAACATACGATGGACCTTCGGATCCTCCGTATCGCCCCAGAAATCCCACAGCCGGCGCTGCGCCTGCAGGTAACCGTACAACTCATGCGAGCTCTCGAGCGCGCCGGGAGAGAACAAGTGGTTCGCCAGCCCGTCCATGGCCTGTTGCTGGTTCTCCAGGCTGACGGGCAGGAAGGGCACATCGGCGCCGGGCTGGCCGACCACGGAACGATTCACGTAGACGCCGCCGATCTGGTGCGTCAGCACGCCGATGGAGCGAGAGAACTGGGACAGCATGACCGCGTAGGCGTCCCGCAACTGGTGATACGACTCGCCTTCAGTGGAATTCTTCTCTCTGGCGGTACTCAGCAACTCCTCGATCAGGTTCAATCGATCCTCGGCATAACCCACCGGATCGCTGGTCAGATCGTACCAGTGCACGCGCGGGTCCATCGCCCAGCCCGGGGCGCGCATGACGTGATCGTCGGTGCCGAAAAGCAATTGCGCTTCGGTTGAACGGTTCGCGATCGCGCGCAACCGCTCCTCCTCAGTCTCGGCATCGGCCGACGCGGCCGAATAGCTGTATTCAACGATCCAGTCGTCATACGCACCGGGCTTGATCCCGAAATACGCCGTCTGCTCGCGCCCTCCCGTGGCAATATGGATGTCGGTGTAGTCCATCACCGATGCTTGCAAACTCCGCTCTGCAACCAACTCCGGGTCGTAGATCTCGTCCAGCGCCAGCATGTTGGATGCCGCGAAGTTGTGCGCAAAGCCCAGAGTGTGCCCCACCTCGTGCAATACGAGATCGACGAGAAATTCATGGACCAACTGTTCTTCCGCCGCGGCACCCATCTGCAGGGCGTCCACGGCGAATCGGCCGAAGACCTGGCTCAGGTGCAGTTCGTGCCCGAAGGAGCAGTAGCCGGGCTCAAGGCGCGCCGGCACTTGCGAGTTGTCCAGATTGTCGAGGATGCGCTGGTAATGCACGCGCCGCGTCACGCCGGAGTACTCCAGCATGATGTCCGCGCCGATGATCTGTCCGGTGCGCGGATTCGTGAACGACGGCCCGTAACCGGAAAACGGCGGGTTCGGAGATGACGTCCAGCGCAGCACGTTGTAGCGGATATCGCCGGCATCCCAATTCGCGTCATCGGGCTGTACCCGTACCTCCAAGGCGTTGCGGAAGCCGATTTTTTCGAACGACAGATTCCAGGCGAGGACGCCCTCGCGAATCGATTCGCGAAATTCCATCGGGGTGGTGTTCTCGATCCACCAGACGATGGGTTCGACCGGTTCGGATATCGCGGCCGAGGGGTCGCGCTTGACCAGGTGCCAGCGCTGCACCAGGTCGCGAAACGGCGTCACCGTATCGTCGGTAAGATCCGTGACCTCCTCCGCGAAATAGCCCATGCGGTGGTCGGTGAATCGCGGTTCGTAGTCGCTCCGCGGCATCTCGATCAGAGAGTGCTGCATGAAAATGCTCACGTAACGGCTATCGGTCACGTCGGCATCGCCGGAAACCACGGGCGCGGAATTTTCGTAGACGTACTCAACCTGCACGTCCGTGTTCAGCGGGTAATTGCGGATTTCCGTGATCTTGCTCTTCTCACCGCTCAGGTCGCCGAGTTCGAACTCGTCCCGATCGCCGCGATCGGGATTCGGCGAGGCCTTGACTTGCGCCAGCGTTTCGCTGGCGAACAGATCGTCCACGGCGATGAGCATGGCGCCGGTGTCCTCGTCCTCGGCGGCAATTGGCTCCGAAGCCACAAGACCCGGGCTGATGTTGGCATCGGCCGCGCGGCTCAGCGGGCTCTCGGGATCAAAGTAGAAGGCGGCATTCTCGGCGCGAATTTCGATGCGATCGAAGTGACGCGATAGCGAGAACACTCGGTTCTCCCGGTAGCCACCCCTGAAGTGTCCGCCCTCCACCACGCCGTTGGTACTCACGGCGAAGTAGATATACTCCCGACCCAACTGCTCCGGCATGATCGCCATGTGCGTCTCGCCGGTGTCACGGTCGCGGTAGAGAGTGAACAAGCCGTCGAAGCGGTCACTGTTCTCGGTGAGTGCGGCAATCGTCTCGCGATCGTCGTCCTCGTCCTCGGCCTCGTCGGCATCCTGTGCGAAAACCGGCGCGATCAACGTCAGCGGCGCCAGCCACAGCAAGAATTGAACCTGGAATGGGTGCTTCATGTCGTTTTCCTCCGGCAAGGGTCGGACATCGCCGCGAGGTACCCACGCGGCTGAATTATGCGGATACTGCCACACTCATCGTGGCGGTGAGTACAATCTACTTCGCCGCGGTTCACGGGAGTAAAGAGTTAGCCATGAATGAAGGCAACAAAGACGAGCGGCCGGACCTGTCGGCGCTGCGGATGAGCGAGGATGACTACTCGCCCCGGCGTGCGCGATGGTGGTTCTGGTTGCTGGGCGGAGCGCTGATTGCAGCCGCTGTTTACTTCGCATTCCGTCTGCCGATCCCGCTGTTGCTACCCCAGGTGGAAACCACCCGGGTTCAGGTGCTCACTCCCACCCAGGCATCAACCGTGTTGACCGCAACCGGCTACACCTACGCCCGCGCCCGTGCTGCGGTGGGCGCCAAGATCATCGGCCGGGTGGTGGAACTTCCCGTGGACGAAGGCGATACCGTGGCTGCGGGCGACATCATCGCCGTGCTCGACAGCGAGGATCTCGCGGCATCGGTACGCCTGGCCGAGGCTTCGCTCAACGAGGCACGAGCGCGGTTGGCTGACGCCGCGCGGGAGTTGGACCGGCAAGCCAGCCTTGTCGATGAACAACTGACGTCGCAGGCGTTATACGACTCCGCCGAGACCCAGCGGGCCGTCGCGCTGGCTCAGGTGGGCACGGCCGAGGCGCGCCTGCTATCGGCCGAGGCGATCTTGGACTATACCGTCGTGCGTGCGCCCATTGACGGCGTGATCATCGAACGAAACATCGAAATCGGCGAGATGGTGGCGCCCGGCGGATTCACGTCCCAGCAGTCCACAGGTTCGATCGTGCGCATCGCGGACCCGACGTCGCTTGAAGTGGAAGCGGATATCAACGAGAGCTACATTGCGCGGTTGCGCCTCGGTCAGCCCGCCAGCATCCGTGTGGATGCCGTCCCTGACTTCGACTACAGCGGCACGCTACGGCAGATCGTGCCCACGGCGGACCGGCAGAGGGCCGTGGTCCAGGTCAAGGTCAGCATCGACAACCGCGACTTCAGGCTGGTGCCGGACATGAGTTGCACGGTGACTTTTCTGGAGGAAGGCGTCGATGAGGCCGAACTCGTCCAGCCGCCCAAACTGCTGGTACCGGATGAGGCCGTGCAAACTGCCGGCGGCGCAGCATTTGTATTCCGCGTCGATGACGGCGTCGTGCGCCGCGTGCGCGTGGTGCTGGGCGAGTCGGCCGACGGGCGCGTTGAAATACTCGAAGGGGTCACTGGCGGCGAGACCATCGTCAGCCGAGACGTGGACGCGCTCAAGGACGGGCAACGCGTCCGCGTCGCCGGGACCTGAGGTGCGCAATGCGGTTGACGCGGCGAGGGGCCGCGGCGAAATTCGGCGCGCGACGCCGGTTACTCAGACTCGAAATCTGGGAAAGAGCCGTTCGGCATTACCCCTGTTCAGCGCATAGAGAACGTCGGGCGGCAACCCCAGCGCGGGAATATGCCGCGTCGTCACCTCATGGGGCTCAACCGGATAGTCCGTGCCGAATAACAGCCTGGAGGGCCCCGAAAACGCCAGCGCGCCTTCCACAACCCATGGGAAACTCGCGTGGCCGATCTCGAGGTACAGCCGCCGAAGCTTGTCCAATGCCCCGTGCGGATAAAGATCGGGCCGGTCCTCCGGAACACGATCCTGAATACGCCCCGCCAACGCCGGCACGGTGCCCCCGGTATGGGCGACGATAAAATTGATGTCGGGATAGTTCGTCAGCACGCCGTTCCACAACAGGCTCAGTACGGCCCGGTTCACGTCGTTGTCGAACTCGGCCACGTTGTTGGGAACTCCGGGTGGGTTCAAGCAGCAGTGGGGTGTCGTGTTCGGGTGCAGGAACACGGTCGTTTTGCGGCGATTGAGTTCTTCGAAGACCGGCATCTGTGAAGGATCGCCCGGCCACATCTTTGCGGCACTGGAGTTCATCGTGACGCCATCCGCGTTCAGCGTGTCGAACGCGTACTCGATCTCGCGCAGGCTGCCGTCCGTGTCGGCCAGTGGCACCGCCGAGAAAAACCCGAACCGACCGGGATGATTCTGCCCCAGGGAGGCGGCGAACTCGTTGGCGCGCCGCGCCAGATCACGCGCCTGCGCGGTACCGTCATTCAGAGGTTCGGGGAACGTCGTGCCGGATACGATCGCGGTGGCGACTTCATGCCTGTCCATGTCGCCAAGAGCGATCTCCGCCGACCAGGGCCACGTGGGGCCATCCAGGAACGGAGGCAGGTAGTGATGATGGACGTCGATGCGCCCGGGATGATTGATGGCCGTTTGCGCGAGCAGATGCTTCCCGGGCCTCAGCGCCGTTCCCAGCGCCAAGCCTGCGAAGGATGCGTCCCTGAGAAATTTTCTTCGATCCATGGTTCCCCCGATACTGCGACGAAGCAGCGTTGCCGGCAGACGTTTCTTATTGAGTAGCTCTTTGGCTGAGCCTACATCCGGTCCCCGGCCGGAGCAAGGCGACCATTAGACATATTCAGTGAACTATTGGCGGGTCCCATGGGTCCCAATCTGGTCACGGATGCGCATCTTGCGGCCCTGGCGATCGAGCATCAGGCGGAGCTGCACTCGAACGACACCGATTTCGCCCGCTTCACAGGTTTGAGGTGGCGCAATCCGGTTGCATGAGGGCTAGAATACGATGCCCCGTTTGGCTTCTGGCGATGCGCAACGGCGAGACCGCCGTGCCGCCCGCTGGCGCGGGGGCAACTTGGCCCGCTCTGCGGGGCATTGCGGAACCTGGATTGTTGGCGAATCAGGAGCGCCCTGCATGTCTGAAAAACTGGTCGAGATATCCGATGTCACCAAGAACTATCGGCGCGACGCGTTCAATATCAAGGTATTGGCCGGCGTCTCGCTCGATGTCGCTAAAGGCGAATTCGTCGCGTTGATGGGGCCGTCGGGGTCCGGCAAGAGCACCCTGCTCAATCTGCTCGCGGGCATCGATCGCCCAACGTCCGGGCGCATCCGCGTCGCCGGGAAGGAACTGAGCGGCCTCAACGACAGTCAACTCGCCGGGTGGCGGCAACGTAACGTGGGCTTCATCTTCCAGTTCTACCACTTGATTCCCGTGCTCACCGCGTTCGAGAACCTGGAGCTGCCGCTGACGCTGACGAAACTCTCCCGAGCCGCACGCCGAAAAAAAGTCGATCTTGCCTTGCGCGTGGTCGGCTTGGCGGACCGCAAGGATCACTACCCGCGGCAACTCTCCGGGGGACAGGAACAGCGGGTGGCCATTGCCCGCGCGATCGTCACCGACCCGCGCCTGGTACTCGCCGATGAACCCACCGGCGATCTCGATGCCACCAGCGCCCAGGAGATTCTGGACCTGCTGGCTCAACTCAACGAGGAGTTCGGCAAAACCATCGTCATGGTCACCCACGATCCCAGGGCCGCGGAGCGCGCCGGGCGGGAGCTGCACCTGGACAAGGGGCGCCTGAACTCAGCCGCGGCCGTGTAGCACATGTTCAAGCTCATCCGCCGCAATCTCTTACGCAACAAGCGCCGCACGATCCTCACCGTGCTCAGCATCGCGATCGCGCTGGTGCTGCTGTCATTCCTGGACCTGATGCTGGCCGCCATGACGGGGGCGAACGCCGCGGCGGCCAACCGTCTGGTGGTGCGCAACGCCATCTCGCTGACCTTCACGCTGCCCGCCGCCTACGAGCAGCGGCTTGAGACGTTGGAACACGTCAGCGCCGTCACCACGATGAACTGGTTTCAGGGACGCTATATCGATGACCGGCCCGAAAACATGTTCCCTCGCTTCGGCACCAACCCGGACACCCTGCTCGACGTTCTCCCGGAGTTGCAGATCAGTCCCGAACAGGCAGATGCCTGGCGCGCGGAGCGAACCGCGTTTATCGCCGGCCGGGCGCTGGCCGAGGATAAGGGATGGGAGCTGGGCGACGTCATCGCCGTGACCGGAGATATCTTCCCGGTGGATCTTGAGCTGACCCTCCGGGGGATCTTTACCCATGTGGACGATCAGGCCCAGGAACGCGTGATTTATTTCGATTGGCAGTACGTCGAGGAGGCGCTGGGCAACCCCGGAAACGTCGGCATGTACTACCTGCGGCTGGATTCCTCGGAGTACATGAACGAAACCATCACCCAGGCGGAAGTCATGTTCGAGAACTCGCCGGACCGGGTGCGGGTCGAGACCGAGGAGGCTTTCTATCTCTCCTTCCTGGAAATGCTGGGCAATGTCCAGTTTCTGTTTTCCGCCATCGGCCTGGCCGTGATCGCGTCCATCTTTTTCATCACGGTGAACACCATGGCCATGGCGTCCCGGGAGCGAGCCACCGAGGTCGCGGTACTCAGAACGCTGGGCTTCACCCGCTCCAAGGTGCTCGCCATCGTGCTCCTGGAGTCGCTGGGCGTCGGCGTGTTGGGCGCGGCCTTCGGCGCCGCCGTCATCCCCGTGGTGACCAGCGCGCTGACCTCGTTTCTGGAAACCCAGGGTATCGTATTCACGGCGCTCAGACTGACCGGCCGGACACTGGGGCTGGTGATCGGCATCGGCGTACTGCTCGGCCTGGCGGCCGGTCTGGTCCCCGCGCTGCAGGCGATGAATATGAAGATCGTCGACGGTCTGCGGCGCGTCGCCTGATGATTCCGCTCAAGTACAACGTCAGGAGCCTGTTCGTTCGCAAGGCGAATACCCTCATGACGGTCGTCTCCATCGCCTTCGTCGTCCTGGTCTACATCGGCGTGCTGGCGCTCGGAGCGGGCCTGCGGGTGGCTTTCGCCACCAGCGGCGACAGCTCCACGGTGATAGTTCTGCGTGACGGCTCCAATACCGAGATGGAGAGCTATTTCCCGGCGGAGACTCGCCGCATCCTCGCCGCCTTGCCCGGAGTCGCCCGCACAGCGGATGGAGAGCTTCTGGCGTCCGGCGAGACCATCACTCTGCAGATCCTGGAGCGCGTGGACGGCAGCGAGACAAATACGATGTTGCGCGGCGTGGAGGACGAAGCGTTCGCCCTTCGTCCTTACATCCGCATGACCCAAGGCCGGCAATTCGAGCCCGGGCAAACCGAAATCATCGTCGGCGACCAACTCGCGGGCCGAGTCGCGGGCCTGGAGTTGGGTAATACGCTGGAACTGGGGCGATACACCTTTACCGTGGCGGGCATTTTCGATGCCGCCGGCTCCAGCTATGGATCCGAAATCTGGGGCAACGTGCAGGAGTTCGGCGATGCCTTCCGCCGGCCGAACACCTATTCGTCGACGCGCCTGAAAGCGAACTCGCCGGCGGAGGTGCAAGCATTGATCGACGCGGCGGAAAACAACCAGCAGATCGATGTGGATGCCCGCGACGAGCCCAGCTACTTCGAAGCGCAGAGCAGCGCCTCCAGCGGCGTGTTTCTGTTACTGGGCAACCTGATAGCGTTCATGATGGGATTCGGCGCCTGCTTCGCGGCCGCCAATACCATGTACGCGCAGGTCTCCGCACGAAGCAAGGAGATCGCAACCCTGCGGGTGTTGGGTTTCAAGCGGCGGACCGTTCTCAGCGTATTCGTGCTCGAAGCGGCCGTGCTCGGGCTGGCGGCCGGCGCTCTTGGAGCGCTGCTCTCATTGCCCTTGAACGGTGTCTCGGCGGGAACCACCAATTTCCTCATGTTCAGCGAAATGCGCTTCGTACTGCGCACGACACCGGATGTGCTCGGCGCGGGGATCGGCGTCGCCATGATCACGGCCGTCATCGGCGGCTTCTTCCCCGCCTGGTCGGCCTCCCGAGCGCCGATCGCGACCTTGTTGAGGGAAGGTTAGTCCACGCTCCCGCGGACGAGTTCGGGCATTCTCGTCCCGACGCGCACACTGTACAGACCCACGGTACAGACCCACGGTCAGCAGAACGTCATTATTGCGATAGAATTGCGTGTAGCAGTGCATGAAAAATTCTTTGGGGAACTACTATGCGCCATTCAATTCGCGTTCCCTTGGTTCGTTGTACGCGACTGTCGTTAGGCTATACCGCGGTTCTTGCGGCCGCCGCGCCCGCACTCGCCCAGAACCGGGCGTCGGTCGATCAGGCAAACCCACGTGGTATCGAAGAGATCGTCGTTCTCGGCAGCCGAGCCCGCGTGGAGACCCTGGCCAACGAGTTGCCGGTCGGCGTGGACGTGTTCCAGGGCGTCGATGTCGAGCGCGCCGGCGAGGCCGACCTCGGTGCCGCCCTGACCAAACTGGCGCCATCGTTCAACTATTCCCGCCAGTCCGTGGGCGACGGCGCACTGCTGCGTGCGGCCACGCTACGGGGCTTGAATCCCGACCAGACCCTGGTACTTGTCAACGGCAAGCGGCGTCACAACATGGCGTGGCTGCGCGTGCTCGACGGGGTGATCGGCTACGGCACCGGCGGTACGGACCTTGGCGCCATGCCGTCAACGGCTGTGTCCCGTATCGAAGTTCTTCGCGACGGCGCCGCCGCGCAATACGGTTCCGATGCGATTGCCGGAGTCATCAATCTGGAATTGAGGGACCGCGCAGATGGCGGCGAAATCACCCTTCAAGGCGGTACGGGCGATGGTAACGGCTCGCGGCTGGGCGCGGCGTTCAACGGCGGAATCCCGTTGGGAGATGACGGGTTCCTCAACGTCACCGCGGAATGGTACGAGGAGGACCCGCTGCAACGCAACGGTGGCAACGGCGGCCTGGACCCCGATTTCCAGGACGAACTCATTGTAGACAGTTCGCCGGCGATCGACAGCGCATTTCTATTCCTCAACGCCGCGCTACCCATGGGCGACGCAGCGGAACTCTACGCATTTGGCGGCCTCTCTCGCCGCAAGGGCCGCGCCAGCGGAGCCTATCGGTTCCGCTACAACTATTGGGAAGGCCTGGAATCGGGTGACGACACGTGGGATTTCGTGGTGCCCAATTTCATCAACTTCCACGAGCGAAACACGCACCCGGTCTACCCGAACGGCTTTCTGCCCTATGAGGAATCCCGCATCGATGACGTTTCCGCCGTCGCCGGTTGGCGCAGTACCGTATCCGGCTGGGACCTCGACCTGAGCGCCGGCTACGGCCGCAACGAATACGAATTCAGCGTGACCAACACAATCAACGCATCCATCGGTGCTCACTATCTCGATCGCAACCCGGATGCGACGGTCACCGACATCGTCGCCAATGCCGGACCGCTCGACGGCAATAGCGGGGGCATCGAGTTCGATCAATTGACGCTCAACTTCGATGTGCGCCGAACGTTCGACGACAGCGTATTGAGCGCCCTGGCCGCGGGTTTCGAACACCGCCTCGAAAATTACCGACAGGTCGCGGGCGATGTAGCCTCGTGGTCGTGCGGATTGCCGCACGCGCAGGACTACGGCGCGTTCGCAGTCGGACCCGGCGGCGTCCCCCTTACCGGTACCGTGGCCGCCTGCGGATTCCAGGGGTATCCGGGCTACAGCCCGCTGAACGCGCGCTTGAGCGACGATGGCCGCGACAACGACGGTGCCTATGTCGAACTGGAGTTCCAGCCCACGGATGCTTTATACGTCGGGGCCGCACTGCGCGCCGAGAGCTATAGCGATGCCGGCTCGCAGACCACCGGAAAACTGGCGGCACGACTTCGCCTCGGTGGCGGGTTTGCATTGCGCGGAGCGCTGTCCACGGGTTTTCGCGCCCCGAGCCTCTCCCAGAGGCGCTTTAATTCGATCCTGTTCGTCGGCAGCGAAGCCGGCTTGACGACGGTATTCGCCGTCAACGAGGGCCACGATGTCGCCCGGGTCTTCGGCGTGGAGTCCCTGGCGCATGAAACGTCGGCCAATGTGAGCGGCGGCCTGGTCCTGACGCTGGATAATTTCGATCTAAGCATCGACGCCTATAGAACAAACGTTGCAGACCGTGTGGTCCGGTCCCGGGGCATCGGCTGCGCCGGCGTCGCCGCATGCGATGCCGCGCGGGTGGGGACAGCCGCGTTTTTCTTTAATGGCGTAGACACCGAAACCCAGGGCGCCGATTTTTCCGTGCGCTGGGGAACGCCGGCCGCCGCCGGGCATCTCCTGCTTTCCGCCAATGCCAACCTCAACAAGACCCGCATCGTCGATCGCAAGATGCCGGCCGGCGCGCCTGGCGATCTGAGTTTTTCAGACTATTTCGGTGGTTGGACGGAAGAAATCCTGGAGCATGGCCAACCGCGCCGCCAAGCCAATTTCACCGCGGATTGGCAACACGCCGTAGTTGGCGGGCTGCTGCGCCTAAACCACTTTGGCGCCACGACGCAGCACCCGTTGGATACGGGCATGATCGGGATTGACGCGGCGACCACCGTCGACGTTGAGGCGCGCTTCCGGGCCGGCATCGTGCGCGGTGCGCTGGGCATCAACAACATAGCCGACGAATTGCCATCCGAGCTCCCGAAGACGCACCTGTCCAACATTCTCTGGGGGATCCGTTACCCGACCGAGACGCCTTTCGGACTTTTCGGGCGGTTTGCGTACTTTCGCCTGAGTGTCGATTTTGCCCGGTGAGTGCGAAATTCCCACAAGCCGGAAATTGCAGCGACAATTTCGCTGCCCGGTGGTACAATGTTGGCGTCGCCCGGGATGTTGCGAATACGCAACACGCGACAACGAATCCGGGGGAGTAGCATCCACTGACAGCGGCAATGCCGGACATTGGGGGCGCGGCCTTGGGGGCGCCCCTCCTCTTTTGCCCTCCCCCGTCTCAACCCGTCCCGGTATGCGTTATGCTGCACGCATGTTAAGAATCGTCCCGTTATTGCTTGCTTTCGCTGCCGCGCCGATCCACGCTCAGGAATACCGTCTGAAGGCGCATCACATGCTGCCGCCCGTCGCTCCGGGACATGCCATGATGCTGGCGCCGTGGGCGGAGAAAGTCGAAGCCGACTCCGGTGGGCGCCTTCAGATCGACATTTACCCCTCGATGCATCTGGGCGGTCAGGCTCCGGCGCTGATCGACCAAGCTTACGACGGCATAGTCGACATCGTCTGGACCCTTCCAGGGTACACGCCCGGACGATTTCCCCGCATCGAGGTCTTCGAACTGCCCTTTCTCGCCGCCCATCCCGTGGTGATGAACTTTGCAATCCAGGACTTCATCGACAACCACCCGCGGGAATTCCAGGGCCACAAGCTCATTTCGGTGTTCGTGCACGCCGGTCAACTCATCCATTCCAAGGTACCGATTCGCACCACAGCGGAGTTGGCGGGCATGAAGTACCGGATTCCTACCCGTGTGGCGGGCTGGATGGTGGAATCCTGGGGTGCAACGGCCATCGGCACGACGGTTCAGAAAATCCCGGAAATGCTCTCCAAGGGCATTGTCGACGCCGCGCTGATCCCGTACGAGGCGTCGTTCGGGCTCAAGGTCCACGATCTGGTGGACTATCACATTCTGCTTGAGAGTGAGACCTGGCCGCGATTGAATGCCCAGGTTCTCATGCTGTCCATGAATCAGGCCTCCTACGACCGCCTGCCAGCGGATCTCAAGGCCGTGATCGACGCCAATTCGGGGCGCAACGTCGCCAGGTGGATGGGCGAAATGTGGGTCGCCATGGAAGTGGCGGGCGAGCAGGCGGCCCAGGCGTCGGGTGAATTCATCTACCTTTCACCCGACGAGGTTGAACTTCTCAGGCTGCGGAGTCAGCGCCAGGTTGCCGAACGCTGGATTTCGGTCGTGGCCAGGGACGGCATCGACGGCGGGGCCCTGGTGGCGGAAGCCACGACGCTTCTCGAACATTACGGCCGGCTGTTTGCGGCTGGAAACCTGCATTAGCCTGTTTCCAGCGCGGCCCCTTCGCCGCAAAGTCGCCGAGCAGTTCGAGGGCCTCGCGCTGTAGCGCGGTGGGCCGGGTGACGACTTCGAACGGCTCGGCGCCGGGAAGCGGGGCGCGAACAACTCGCCGGCGAGCGACCTACAGCGAGTAGTTGATGCGGGCGTAAAGCAGGGAACCGTTGTGGCCGCCCGGTGAGTAGCGGGGGTACTTGCGCCCGTTGCCGAAGTTGATCGCCTCGTCCGGGTATTCGTCCAGCACGTTTTCCACCCCCAGCGCGACCGAGAAGCCGCCATCGAAACGGTACTCCGCGAGCACATCCAGGAGGCCATAGCCGCCTTCAAAATTCCCGGTGTGATCGTCGTACCACTCGCCGAACTGGCCGTAGCGGGCCATCAAGTACCAGTTGTTCGTGGCGTGGGTCAGCGTCACGTTGTAGCGGGTCCGCGGCGAACCGCGCTCCAGGTTCGTGATGGTGCTCCCCCCGACGAGGGTCGAATTCACCACGTCCGTCTCGGTGTGGTTGTAGGAGAACAGCAGGTCGGTGGCGCCGGCACGCGTTTCCCAGCCGTGGCTGAGCACCACGTCCACGCCCGTGGTCTCGGTGTCGAAGTCGTTAGTGAAGTACCGCACCGACGTGAACTCCGCGGCCCCTGGAACGCCCTGTGCGATCAGTTCCTGCTGGATCTCCGGGGTGACCGCGAAGTTGCCGGACAACGCGATGCGATCATTGATATCGATGCTGAAGTAGTCCACGGTGATGCTGAGGCCGTTGTCCAGCGCGAACACGGCGCCCACTGAGAGGTTGTCCGACGCCTCGGGCTGAAGCTCGCGGCCGCCCAGCGCCAGCGCCACCGGGTGCGTGGAACCGATCGTGCCTTGCTCCACGAAGACGTTGTCGGAGGCTCTGACCACCGTGGACAGGTTGCGGGCGTTGGACTGCCCCGGGGTGGGCGCGCGAAAACCGGTGCCGACGGAGCCGCGCAGTGCGAAGGCGTCGGAGACCTGGATCCGGGTCGCCAGCTTGACGTTGGTTGTGGAGCCGAAGCCGTCGAAGTCCTCCCAGCGCAGGGCGCCGCCAATGCGCCAGTTTTCCGTCGCATCGGCCTCCAGGTCGAGGTAGCCGGCGACATTGGCCCGGTCCCACGCCCCGGACGACGCCGGGTTGAAGCCGCCGAAGCCGTTGGAACGGGCGGCGAACCCGTACTGCCCATAGGAGCCGGTCTCATAGGAGGCCTTCTCGCCGGCGGTGATCTTGAATTCCTCATTGCGCGCTTCGAGGCCGCCGGCGATGTTGAGGTCGGAGGCCCAGCCCACATCGACGGGATAGGCGAGGTCGATGTTGAAGTTGGTTTCTGTCTGGGTGTAATCGCCGATGTCGAAGTCGCGCTGGGAGTCGGGGCCGAGAGACGCGTTGAGCGAGTTCTTGAGGTAGCCGGCCATGCTGTTTTTGCCGATGCTCGCGGAAACATCGTAGAACAGGCCGTTCGCCAGGTCGCCCCTGACGCCGGCGACGCCGGAAGTGTCGCTTATCTCCGCACCGAACATGGGCGTGAAGCCCTCCGGGTAGAGTTCGACGAAAGAAAAGCAGCCGGTGTCCGCGACCAGCCTATCGTGGAAGGGGGATACGTTGGCGGCGGTGGAGGCCACATCGTATTTGGCCTGGCAGCCTGGGCCGCCGACCAGGAATTTGTTGGCGCCGGTCTTGTACACGCCGTTGCGGTTCATGGGGCTGCGGAAGAAGAAGAACGTCTCCACCTCGCGGCTGGAGGAGTTGCCGAAGGCATAGAGCTGGTGGCCATCGGCAAGGTCCATGCCGATGTTGGCCACGAGGCTGATGCTGTCGTTGATCTCGGGCGAACCCCAGGGCTTGGCCGGTACGGCCACGTTGGGTATGCCGGCCTCAATGAGTTGGGTGGCGTGGCCATGCTGAACGCTACGGTCGGTGGGGGCGGATTGCGCGTACTCGAAACTGAAGTTGGCGAAGCCGTTGTCCGACAGCGGCAAGCCGATATTGCCGGCGATACTGGTCCTGTCCTCGCCGGTGTCCTCGGTGTAATAGCCGCTTTTGGCGGAAAGGGAGAAGCCTTCGCTTGCGTCCTTGAGCACGAAGTTCAGCACCCCGGCGATGGCATCGGAGCCGTACTGGGCGGAGGCTCCGTCGCGCAGCACCTCCATGCGTTCGACGGCGATCGAGGGGATGGCGGAGATGTCCGGCCCTTGCGCGCCGTTGGACGCGCCGTTGGAGATCCACTGAATCACCGAGCCCCGGTGGCGGCGCTTGTTGTTCATCAGCACCAGCGTGTGATCCGGCGCCAGGCCGCGCAGATTGACGGGCCGCAAGAGCGCCGCCAGGTCGCGGGACGGGTTGTCGCTGACGTGAAAGGAGGGGACCACGGAGCGAATCAGGTTGGTCATGTCGCTGCCGCCCTGATTCTCGAAGGCTTCGCTGCCGATGACGTCAACGGGAACGGAGGAGTCCTGCACGGAGCGCGGCGCCGCGCGGGTGCCCACGACCACGACCTCCTCAATGACCTCGCTGCCGGCGACGGTTTGTCCCGCGGCGGGGAGCGCCATTAACATCAGGATGCCCGCTACGGACAGGGAAGGGGCGAAGAAACTGGGGCCGGATGCCTGTGTATTGCGATCCATAAGGCTGCAACTCCTTGTAAGCAATTCCAATAGGCCGATCGTTTGCTAATTGGTAAATAACCGAGGCGGGGCGGTTCGATTGTTCCGCGCCGCGCGCATTATAGTCTAATGTCTACCCCGTGACGCACCGCCGCTCGGGCTAACTGCCGTATGCACACCGGCTTGCGGAACCCGAGCGCTTGAGGGGCGAGGAAGCGGGAAACAGACGCCGGGCGGCGGTGCGTTTTCACACCCCACACAGCTTGGCTGCGCAGTCGAGCGCGCCGTCAAAATGCATGTTGCAGGAAAATACCAACGGCCTCAAAAAAGCGCCGTATGCCGGACGTATATCGGTGCGGTTACGGATAACGAAATGAAATTTATCAGGAATTTTTCTGCGTATGCCGGACCGGTATACGCGCAGGTTACAAAACGCACCCGCCTTTTCCATGATACCCGTGTCGTGAACTGGCGCCCTAGGCGTGGATCCAGCGTAGCCAGGCGCCGTTCGGGACAAGCCGTGTCGCCATGGGCAGCCTGCTGCGGTCGATTTTCTTGATGCCGAAACCGTAGCAGAGTGGACGGAGATCGAAATAGGAAGCACTGGAAGGCGAAATTTCGCGTGGCGGATTGCCGGGGGATGTCGGGGAATGTTGCCGGGCGGCGGGAGGTTTGAAGTCGGCGTTGCCGTTGCAAGAGTCGGTAATTTCTCCTGGTCGAAAGCCATTGGGAGTTGAATTCGCCGGTGGGGAACGAGGGACGGACAATGGAGCGTGCGGGTGTCCGGCAACTGGCGGGTCGTGTTCCGCTTTGAACGCGGCGAAGTCGTCGATATGGACTTTATCGATTACCATCATTATTGAGACACGAGCAGCGGATCATGAACACCAGCGATAGTGAACGCGTAGGCCCATGCTCAACCCCCCGCACTTGGGAGAATTGATCCGCGAGAGCATGGACGAAGTCGGTTGGCCGGTTGGCGAGACTGCCCAGCGGCTCGGCTGTGAGCGCGGGACATTGTCTCGCGTATTGAACCGGCACGCTGGGGTGTCGGTGAGCATGGCGCTGGTGCTGGAAGGCATCGGCTGGGGGACCGCCGAGCACTGGATGCGAATGCAGGCGAGCTACGAAGAGCGCGTGCAGCGGTGGCGTTGAATTCACTATAATCTTTCGGCACAGCCAAACCGATCAGGGGACACAGCATGTCGTTTCCCAAGCAAATCTTATCCGCAGTTTCTGTCTTGCTCCTGGCAGGTTCTGGCGCATGGCCGGGGCGGGTTGCCGCGCAGACGGACGCCGCGGAGGCGGCTGGTCCGCTTGAAGAAGTGGTCGTGGTGGGTTCCCGGCGGCGGGACCGATCGGCCTCGGACTCGCCGGTGCCGGTGGACGTGATCGGCGGCGATGACTTTCTGGCCCACGGCAGCAGCGATCTGGACGACGTGCTGTCGGCACTCGTGCCATCGTACAATGTCGCCCAGGAGCCCATCAGCGACGCGGCCACGCTCATTCGCCCGGCGACCCTGCGCTCGCTGCCGCCCGACGCCGTGCTGGTCTTGGTGAACGGCAAACGGCGCCACCGCGCCGCCGTCATCGCGCTGCTCGGCGCGGGGATTTCCGGCGGTTCCCAGGGGCCCGACCTGTCCGTTATTCCGCCCATCGCGCTCGACCGCCTTGAAGTGCTGCGCGACGGCGCATCGGCGCAGTACGGTTCCGACGCCATTGCCGGGATCATGAATTTCGTGCTCAAGGAAGACGCCGACGGCGTCACCCTGGACGCCAAGTACGGCAGTTACTTCGAGGGCGACGGCAGCTCGGTGACCATTGCCGGCAACGCCGGCCTGCCGCTGAGCAGTGACGGCTTCGCCAACCTGAGCTTCGAGTGGAAGGAAGCCGACCCCACCAGCCGCAGCCGGCAACGCGGCGACGCGCAAGGCCTGATCGACGCCGGCAACGCCCATGTGCGCCAACCGGCCGCGCAGATCTGGGGCGCGCCGGAAATCTCCGGCGACATCAAGCTGTTCGGCAACTTCGGCCTGGATCTGGGCAACGGCAGCGAAGCCTACGCCTTCGGCAACTGGGCGGAAAGGCAGGTGGAAGGCGGGTTCTACTATCGAAATCCGCATACCCGTAACGGCGTGTTCAACGGCGGTCTTGTAAATGAGAATGGCGTAGCGGTCGTACCGTATGAGGATGAGAATGGCGATGTGGTCGAGGATGTCTTCGTAAATGAGAATGGCGAAATGACCTCAGTAGGCATTCCGACCGTCAAGGTGGCGGATCTGACGTCTGATGGGTCCGGTAATTGCCCCTTGGTGCGCATCGCCAACAAGGTGCCGGACGCCGCCGCGCTGGGGATGATACGCAACGATCCAAACTGCTACTCGCTCATCGAGAAGTTTCCCGGCGGGTTCACCCCGCAATTCGGCGGCTATATCGATGACCTGAGCATCGCCGGCGGTATCCGCGGCGAACTGGACTCGGGCTGGTTCTACGACCTGAGCGCCAACGCGGGCCGCAGCTTCGCGCAGTTCTACATCTACAACACCATCAATCCGCAACTGCTGGCGCAGCGCAACGACATCCCCGTTTACTACAACGCCGGCGCCTATACGGAAACGGATCGGGTGGTCAACTTCGACATGTCGAAGCCGATGGACATAGGTCTCTGGTCGCCGCTCAATGTCGCCTTCGGCCTTGAGTACCGGGACGAGACGTTCCGCATCCACAACGGCGACCCCAATTCGTTCTACATCGATCCCAATATCGAATACGGGCTGGCGGCGCAGGGCTTCGGGGTCGGCTCCAACGGCTTTGCCGGCTTCCAGCCCGGCGATGCGGGCGCACACACGGTGGGCGCTTACGGTGCCTACGTCGATCTTGAGGCCGATGTCAGCGAGCGTCTGCTGCTGGGCGGCGCGCTACGCTACGAGAACTACCCGGACTACGGCAACACGCTGGACGGCAAGGTCGCCGCCCGCGTGCAACTTTCCGATGGCGTGGCGCTGCGCGGCGCGGTGAGCACGGGCTTTCGCGTGCCCACCGCCGGGCAGGCGAACCTGCGCAACGTGACCACCGAGTTCCAGGACGGCAAGCTCGCGGACATCGCCACCTTGCCGCCGACCAACCCCATCGCCCAGCAAAAGGGCGCCACGGCGCTGACACCGGAAGAGTCCGTCAACACCACGCTCGGCCTTGTGTTCGACGCCGGCGCCTTCAATGTGACGGTGGATTACTACAACATCGAGATCGAGGATCGCATCTCCTTCACCAGCCGGTTCCGCTTGAGCCCGGAAGACAAAGCGGCGCTCCTCGCCGTCGGCGTATCCGACGCCAGCAGCTTCTCCTCGGTGCGCTTTTTCTCCAACCAGCAGACCGTCGAGGCCTCCGGCGTCGATGTGGTGGCCAGCGTGCCGTTCGATCTGGGCGGCGGCGCCTCCACCTTCACGCTGGTCGCCAACTGGTCGGATGTGGAACTGACCGCGTTCAATCCCGATTTCACCAGCGACAACCGCAGGCTGCAAATCGAGCAGGGTCGTCCGGATTCGAGGTTCTCGGCCACCTGGAGCCATGCGCAGGGAACCTGGCGTGTCATGGCGCGGGCCCGTTATTACGGCGAGTTCTACGACGCGCCGACCAACGACGGCACCGTGTCGTTCTTCCCGGATCCGAGCCTGCTGTTCGACGTTGAGGCCGCCTTCGACGTCACCGACTCCGTATCGGTGCTGTTCGGCGCGCAGAATGCATTCGACGAATACCCCTCCGAAAACCCCCACGGCGAAGTGGCCGGACTGATCTACCCCGAACAGTCCCCGTTCGGCTTCAACGGCGGCTACTACTACATGCGGGCAACTTGGCAGTTGTAGTCACGGGTAGCCACCGGTAGTCACCTGAATAGCGGCAAGGAACGGTTCCGCAAATTCCTTCAGCTTGACGGCGCCGACGCCGTGAACCTCGGCAAATTCCTCGACGCTGCGTGGCAGCCGTTGCGCCATGTCGATGAGTGCGCGGTCCGGAAAAATCACATAGGCCGGCACGCCGCGTTCCTTGGCCAGCCGCAGCCGAAGGTCCTTGAGGGCGCTCAGCAGCGCGGTCTGCCGGTCGGTCAAGGGCCGATCGAGTTCCGTGGGGCGCGGTTTTCGGCGTGCGGCCGGGGTTGCGGGGACCGTATCCACCCGATACCGGAAAACGCCATCGCCCCGCAACAGCGCGCGGCCCTTGTCGGTGACCGCAAGCCCGCCGTATCCGGCGATGTCGAGATGCAGCATCCCGGTGGCCACCATCTGGCGGATGAGCGACCGCCACTCGTTTTTCTTGCGCGCCTCGCCGACACCGAAGGTGGACAGCCGGTGATGGCCGAAACGGCGGATTTTCTCGGTTTCGACCCCCCGCAGGATGTCGATGATATGCGCCGCTCCGAACCGCTCGCCGGACCGGTGGACCGCGGAGAGGATTTTCCGAGCCTCCTCGGTGCCATCCATCCGCTCCGCCGGATCCAGACAAGCGTCGCAATTTCCGCAGGCATCGATGCGTTCGCCGAAATAATCGAGCAGGGCAATGCGCCGGCAGTCCGGCGCCTCGCAATAGCCGAGCAGCGCGTCGAGCCGCTTGTGCTCGCGCCGCTTGCGTTCGGCGCCGGCCTCCTCGTCCTCGATGAACACGCGGCGCATGCGAATGTCGCCCAGCCCGTACACCATATGGGCTTCCGCCGCGGCGCCGTCGCGGCCGGCTCGGCCGATTTCCTGATAATAGGCTTCGACGCTGCCCGGCAGGTCCGTGTGGAAGACGAAACGCACGTCGGCCTTGTCGATGCCCATGCCGAAGGCGATGGTAGCGACGATGACGACGCCCGGTTCAGTCATGAAGACGTTCTGATTGGCCTCCCGCCGGGCCTTGTCCATACCCGCGTGGTAGGCGAGCGCGTGCACGCCGTCCGCCGCCAGCAAGGCCGCCGTTTCCTCCGTCTTCTTGCGCGACAGGCAATAAACGATACCGCTCTCACCGGCATGGCGGGCGATGAACGCCTGCAACTGGCGCTTCCAGTCGCGCTTCATCTCCACTGACAACTTGATGTTGGGACGGTCGAACCCGAGCACGATGCTCTGCACATCGCCCCCGAAAAGGCGTTGGGCGATGTCCTCTCGGGTAGTCTCATCGGCGGTTGCCGTCAGCGCGGCGATGGGGATCCGCGGGAACAGGTCCCGCAATCGGCAGAGGCCTTCGTATTCCGGCCGGAAGGACGGTCCCCACTGCGAGATACAGTGCGCCTCGTCCACGGCGAACAGCTTCACAGGGAGCCTGGCCAGTGCCTCCAGCATGCGTTCAGTCATCAACCGTTCCGGCGCCATGTATAGAAGCCGCGTTTTGCCAACCGTTACACGTCGCCAGGCGGCGACATTTTCCGTGCGGTCGCGAGAGGAATTGATACTATCCGCCGCAACGCCAGCAAGCTGTAACGCGGCCACCTGATCTTGCATCAGCGCGACCAGGGGCGAGACAACCACGGTAAGTCCGTCAAAGATCAGTGCCGGCACCTGAAAACACAGCGATTTGCCCGACCCCGTCGGCATCACCGTGAGCACGTTACGGTTGGCAAGCAGCGCATCGACGGCGTCTTCCTGGCCGGGCCGGAACGCGTCGAATCCGAAAACGTCCTTGAGAATCCGAAGCGGTTCGGTCATTCCCCCAAGAAAACTTGCAATGCCGTGAGTTGCAATGCCGTGAGCGTGCCGACGATGGCGGCGCCCTGAAGCCATAGGCTGCGATAGATTTCGCCGCGAAGCGCCGCAATCGAGGTATCGATGTGAGCCCGCAACTCGGTCAGTTCAGTTCTGAGTTCCGTGACCGAGGTATCGATGTGAGCGCGTAGCTCGGTCAGTTCAGTTCTGAGTTCCGTGACCGAGGTGCCGACATGGCCCCGCAGTCGGGTAAGTTCGACTCTGAGGTCCGTGATCGTGACGTGCTCGCCGGAAGCTTGGCGGATTGCGGTCACGATGGCTTCCGCCTGACCGGCCTGGATTCCCGCCGCCTGAAGCTCGCGCGCGGCGGCGAGCGTGTCGAACGTATCGGTTGCCATGAGCGATTCGCGTGCACGATATGGAGAATAGCTTGGACTACGCGTGTTTTCTACCGTACCTCCGAAACTGGTGTGTTTAAGGCGATTGACGGGTTTGGGTTGAGAGTGGCGATAGATGGGCCATAATTGAGCAAACCGTAGCGGCCCTCCCGCGGAATGGCCGCAATGCGGGCGGCGAAGTCCCATCAGGGTGGGGGTTCCCCGGTTGAAGACAAGAAACGAAGGCACTATCAGTTGAACTACGACTTCCGTACGCTCCGCGGGGATATTTTCGGCGGCACACGATCACAGATATCCGGGCCCACGCCATCGATGACCATTGCCATGGCGGTGATCGTCACCACTCACGCGAACAACCTCGCCGAAGCCTTGACTGTAGTGGTCATGGGAGGGCTGATCCAGGTTCTCCTGGGCGTGTTCCGGGTCGGCCTGGTGGCGCTTCGCGGCAGCTTTACGGTTGCCTCGTCTCACAAACTCGTCTCGGTAATTGGCGTGGATATCAGGGAACATGAAGTCGTCGTTTTCGACTTTACGGGGGCTACCTATCTTGACGACAGCGCGGCCATCGTTATCGAGCAACTCATTGACGTTGCGGCCACGGCGCAGACAGAGATCATCATCGTAAGGCTGCGCGGTTCCATCGCCGCCACGTTCGACACGCTTAATATTCTGCAGCGTGTGCCGGATGATCGGGTCGTGGATTCCATGGACGATGCCCGCGTTATCCACCCAGCGCTTCGATCAGTTCCGGCACGGCGGTAAACAGGTCCGCCGCCAGACCGATATCGGCGACCTCGAACAGCGGCGCTTCGGCGTCTATGTTGATGGCCACGATGACATTCGCGTCCTTGATTCCGGTGAGGTGCTGGATGGCTCCGGAGATGCCCACGGCGATATAGAGGTCCGGTGCAATGATCTTTCCAGTCTGGCCGACCTGCAGGTCGTTAGCTGCGTACCCTGCATCCACCGCGGCGCGCGATGCGCCCACGGCGGCGCCGAGCGTATCCGCCAGCCGATAGATGAGTTCGAAGTTCTCCTTGCTGCCCAGGGCGCGTCCGCCGGAGACGACCCGGGCGCCGGACTGCAAATCCGGCCGCCCATTGCCGGTCTCGCTGCGAAGTTCGATGAACCGCGTATGGGCCGGAAGCTCGGAATCCGTGGAGCGTTCCCGGATCGCGGCCTCACCAGTGGCTTCGGCCGCCTGGTACGATGCGGTTCTGACGGTGGCCACCACAGTGCGGTCCACCGGCGCCTCCACCGTGAGAATGGCATTGCCGGCGTAGATCGGCCGCTTGAACCGATAGGCGCTTTCGGCGCTCATGATATCGCTCAGCTGTCCCACGCCCAGGAGTGCTGCAACCCGCGGCATCAGATCCTTGCCGAACGTGGTTGACGGGCCGAAGACATGAGTGTAATCGGCAGCGAGGTCACGGACCTGGGGCGCGGCGACCGCCGCCAGGGCAAACTCGTTTGCCGGATGATCGACTCTGATGACGCCGGTCACCCCGACCAGCGCCGCCGCCTGCGCTGCAACGGCGCCGCCGTCTCCAGCCAGCACCGCAATGTCGATCGCTGACGGCTCGAAGCTTTGGGCGCAGGACACGCATTTCGCCGTACTGGGATTGAGGGACTTCCCGTCATGCTCGGCAACGATCAGAACCCGGGCCATCAAACCAACTCTTTTTGCCGTAGCGCCTGCACCAACTCCGCCACATCGCGCACCATCACGCCCTTCGGGCGCCGGGCCGGCGGTTCGACCCCCAACACTCGGAATTGTACTTCCGGTTCCACGTTCAACTCAGCCAGGGTTACCGTCTCCAGAGGCTTCCTCTTGGCCTTCAGGATATCGGGCAGCTTTGTGTAACGGGGTTCGTTCAGACGCAGGTCCGTGGTCACCACGGCCGGCAGGTCGACTTCGACGACTTCCAACCCGGCGTCCACTTCCCGCGTCGCTGTCGCCACGCCGTTGCCCAGGCTGAGTTCGGAGGCAAAAGTCGCTTGGGGCCGCCCCCAAAGAGCGGCCAGCATCTGTCCGGTCTGATTGTTGTCGCCGTCGATGGCCTGCTTGCCCAAAATCACCAACTGCGAATTTTCCCGGTGGACGAGGGCCTTCAACGTCTTGGCGACGGTCAGGGGTTCAAGGTCCCGGCTAACCTCCACCAGAATGGCCCGGTCGG
This sequence comes from Candidatus Rariloculaceae bacterium, assembly GCA_965237785.1. Lineage (GTDB taxonomy): Bacteria > Pseudomonadota > Gammaproteobacteria > Steroidobacterales > Rariloculaceae > UBA6522. Next base: position 129,849 of record OZ250159.1, on the reverse strand, counting down.
CTCCCATGGCCAACCCGCCACGTAGTTGCTGAGTGCATTCCTGGGCGCCGACGGATGCCACGACGACCTCCTCGGCCTCGCCCCGTTCCCTGATTCGCAGCGCCTCCTCCAAGGCGATCTCGTCGAAGGGATTGATGCTCATTTTGACGCCGTCCAGCGCCATTCCCGAGCCGTCGGGCTTCACGCGTACACGGACATTGAAGTCCACGACGCGTTTCAGAGGAACAAGAATGGTGTTGATGACCGCCATCGCAAATCTCTATTCGGGGAAGCGGATAACGTGAATACGGCTGCAATCACTCGAAAAGAAGGTGCCCGTCATCGCCCCATCGCTGCCCGGGAGAGAAAGATCGGGAACCCGGCACGCACTCGCGCGTCGATTTCGTCGCTGACGTGGCGCGGCACATGATGGGCGAGAAGTTCCCGCGTCCTGTCGATGGCCCTGTTCAGCAGAACCGGCTTGCCTTGTTCCTCCCAGACGGTCGGGCTGGTGCGGTCGCTGAAGTCCGGATAAAAATACTCGCTTTGCATCACCTGCAAGGTGTTCCCGGAACCCAGGTAATGGCCTACCCCGCTGGTGCAGATCTGTTGGATCTCCTCGAAGCTCAGCGTATCGGAGTTGACTTCGATTCCGCGGGTAGCGCGCCCGGCGGCACCCAGGACGTCGTTGTCCAGCAACAGGCTCTCCGGGCACGTGCCCAACAGACTGGCGTACATGCCGGCGGATTCATAGACGATGTTCGCCCCGGACAAGGCGGCTGACAGCACCGTTGCGGCACGTTCCGCGCCGGCCTGAAAGTCCGGAAACTTGGCATCGGTCATGCCGCAGGCGGTGCCGAAGGGCAGGTCGAAGTGGTTGCCGATCTGGGCGCAGGCGGCGGACAGCAGGCCCTGCTCCGGCGAGCCGCCGCTCATCGCCCCGGTACGCAGATCCGAAACGAACGGCCAGGCGCCGAGAATCGCCGGCGCGCCGGGCTCGATCGCGTTGACATAGACCAGCCCGCCGAGACACTCCGCCCAGGCTTGAGAGACCGCCCCGGCCAGACAGGCGGGCGTGGTCGCGCCGGCTTGGCCTGCCGATAACAGCAGTACCGGCATGCCGCCCTGCACCGCGACCCGCAGGCATTCGAGCGCATCGGTGGCGAACTTCATCGGCGGCACCACAAAGCAGTTGGACTGGCTGACGAAGGGGCGCGCCCGCCACTCGGCCTCGCCGCCGGCGATGATGTGCAGCATCTGCAGGCTCTTCTCGACGTGCTGGGATACCGACCAACTGGAACCGACGTGCTTGCTGGTGCCCATCACCGCGCAGTAGACGGTATTGATGTCCAGTGCATAGTTGTCGGCAATGTCCCGAGGGACGCAGGTCCGTTGAAACATGTGAATGTGCTCGCAGGTGTCGGCGATGCGCGCCATGTCGTAGAGATCCTGCGCCTTGGAATCCCGGTAGAGGCCGTTCTCCGAGTCGGCTACCGTGACCGCGGCGCCGGCGGTGGAGAAGTGCACCCTGGCGCCACTCAAGTCCAGATCCCACCGCGGATCCTGACCGTGCAGCACCAGATTCCGCCGGGCTTGCTGCAAGGTCCGTTCGACCACGCTTCGCGGCATGCGCAAACGCCCATCGTCGCCGAGCACGGCGCCGGCCGAAGTGCAGGTTTCGATGCAGTGAGGTGTCGGATCGGCGAATCCCACCCGGTCGAGAATCCTGAAGGCGTTGTCCACAATGGCCGCAACGCCGGCAGCGGACAAGGGTTGGAACTGTCCGCCGGTCTCACCCGGCCGAACCGGCTTGACCGCTTCGGCCAAGGGCGCGGCGCGCAGGGCCCTACGCGCCCGTCTACCGCCCGATCGTCGTGGCATGGCAGCTCTCCCTGGAGAAATCATGAAACCGCATCATCGGTAGTTGTGCCTCTTGCGCATCAGATGAGTGGCGGTATCCACCGCGGTGGCGGCGTCCCCACAATAGGCGTCGGCGCCCACCGCCGCGCCGAATTCCTCGTTCAGAGGCGCGCCGCCGACCAGCACGATGTAGTCGTCGCGGATGGATCGGGCCACCAATTCGTCGATGACCACCTTCATATACGGCATGGTAGTGGTCAGCAGGGCCGACATGCCGAGAATGTCCGGCCGGTGCTTTTCCAGCGCCTCCAGATAGTTTTCAGCGCTGTTGTTGATGCCGATATCGAAGACCTCGAAACCGGCGCCTTCCATCATCATTCCGACCAGGTTCTTGCCGATGTCGTGAATGTCGCCCTTGACCGTACCGATCACCATCTTGCCCACCGGCCTGGCGCCCGTCTCCGCCAGCAACGGGCGCAGCACGGCCATGCCGCCCTTCATGGCATTGGCGGCCAGCAGCACCTCCGGCACGAACAGGATGCCGTCGCGAAAGTCGATGCCGACGATCTTCATGCCGCCCACCAGGGCATTGTTCAGTACCTTGTCCGGCGCCCAGCCCCGCTCAAGCAGTATTTCCGTGCTCTCGACGATTTCATCCCTGAGGCCGTCGTACAGATCATCGTGCATCTGCTCGACCAGTTCATCGTCGTCAAGTTCGGAGAGGACGAGATCGTCCTCCTGCTCTGCGGCCGCGTCCTTGGCGTAAACGTCTTCGTTCATGCAAACTGCCTCCAACCACCCAATTTCCCGTTGTGAAAGTTCAGTAGTTTCTGGCCTGTTGTCAGGTTCTGGTCGGTCAGAAGTTCATGCTCACGCGAATGCCGATGGTGTTCTGACCCGGTCCGCTGCCGCCGGCGGTCACGCTCGGCAAACTCAGGACGTAATCGGAGAAATTGGTGATTCCAGGGTCATCGATATCGCCGGGCCCCAGGGCGGACACGGCGGCGGCAGCACATGGTGCGGTACGTTTTGATTGCAGGGAAACTGGCATTGTGTCCTCCCCCCTTCGGTGGCTCAATCTCGACTCCAAGTGAACCGAGAATAGCACCGGGATGCGACGCCCGATGAAGCCTATGCGACATCGGAGTGTCAAAAATGGACAGGTATACCGGGGTTTTCAGCCATCGCACGATAACTTGTTGCGTATCGCCAACAGCAGCCGGAGGCGCCGCCATGTCGCTTGCGATTGGCTCCATGTCGCATCCGGCGATGCACGGATCGGCATTCTGCCGCAGACTGGCATTCGAAGATGCAATAGGGGCTTGCTCTTTCACGACTCAGGCGTTTTCCCGCAGCAGGAGGCCGCGCATGATCGACGATCCGCGATGCAGGCAAGACCCTGGCCAAAAGCGCCGCACCGGCCGCACCGGCCGCACCGTTCGGCGTGGCCGGGCGGCGAAGCTCGCCGCGCGCCGGCGCGGGCCGGGGGACGAGTTCGCGGCCTGGATCGATCGGAAGATTCCCTGTTTCGAGGTTCTCGATACCGAAGCGCTGGAGTTGATCGAGCACAACGCCGATACCGTGCTCGAGGAAATCGGCATCGAGTTCCGCGAATTCCCGCGGGCGCTCACACTCTGGAAGGAAGCGGGCGCGGACGTGGACGGCGAGCGCGTGCGGTTCCCGCGCGGCATGTGCCGGTCGCTCGTCCAGGCCACGGCGCCGCGCGAGTACAGACAACACGCGCGCAATCCGAAACGCACCACGATCATCGGAGGCGACCGCACCGTGCTGGTGCCCGCCTACGGGTCGCCGTTCGTGCGAGATATTGACCACGGGCGCCGCTACGCGACCATTGAGGACTTCCGCAACTTCGTGAAGCTCGCCTGGATGAGCCCGGGGTTGCACCACTCCGGCGGCACGATCTGCGAGCCTGTCGACGTCCCCGTCAACAAGCGTCACTTCGACATGGTCTACAGCCATATCAAGTACAGCGACAAGCCGTTCATGGGTTCCGTCACGCATCCCGAGCGCGCCGAGGACACCGTGGCCATGGCGAGGATCGTGTTTGGCGAAGATTTTGTAGCGAACAATACGGTACTGACGAGCCTTATCAACGCGAATTCGCCGCTGACCTTCGACGCGACCATGCTGGGCGCGGCGACGGTCTACGCCGAGAACAACCAGGCGACGGTCATTTCGCCGTTCCTGCTCGCCGGCGCGATGTCGCCGGTGACCGTGGCCGGCACGCTGACCCAGATCCTCGCCGAGGCGCTGGCCGGCATGGCCTACACTCAGCTCGTGCGGCCCGGAGCCCCCGTGGTGTTCGGTGCGTTCTCCGCCGCCGTGTCCATGCAGTCGGGGGCGCCGACCTTCGGCACGCCGGAGCCAAGCCTCGTCCTCTATGGCGTGGGGCAGTTGGCGCGCCGCCTGGGCGTGCCCTTTCGCAGCGGCGGCGGGTTGTGCGCGTCGAAGATTCCCGACGCCCAGGCGGCCTACGAGGCGGCCAACACGCTGCAGACGGCCGCGCTGGCGGGCGTGAACTTCATGCTTCATACCGCCGGCTGGCTCGAGGGCGGCCTCTCGATGGGCTACGAAAAGTTCATCCTGGACGCCGACCAGGCCAACATGATCGCGGTCCTGTTGAAGGGGGTCGACCTGTCGGAGAATGCCCAGGCCCTGGACGCGCTGCGCGAGGTCGGGCCCGGCTCGCATTTTCTCGGCGCCGCGCATACCCGGCAAAATTTCGAGACTGCGTTTTATCGTTCCAACGTCGCGGACAACAACAGCTTCGAACAATGGCAGCAGGACGGCTCGCTCGACGCCGCCCAGCGTGCCAACGGGATTTGGAAACAAATGCTCCAGGAGTACGAGGCGCCGCCGCTCGATCCCGCGATCGACGAGGCGCTCGTGGAGTTCATCCATCGGCGCAAGTCGGCGTTCGAGGATCGAGCCTACTGATGGCCACCGAATACGCAATCCCGGACGAGGGAGAGATCGTCCATGCCTGAGCCGATCCTGGTCATCGCCTGCGGCGCCCTGGCGCGTGAGATCGACGCGCTCAGGCACCGCTGGGGTTGGTGGCACCTGCATCTCAAGTGTATCGATGCGAAACTCCACAACCGCCCGGCCGAAATTCCCGGGCGCCTGCGGCAAATGATTCGCCGGCATCGCTCCGCGTATGACGAAATCTTGGTCGCCTATGCGGATTGCGGCACCGCCGGCGGCATCGACCGCGTGCTGGAGGAGGAAGGCGCGGTTCGGCTGGAAGGCGCGCACTGCTACGAGTTCTTCGCCGGCCGCGAACGTTTCGCGGCGCTTTCCATGGCGGAACCCGGCACGTTCTACCTGACCGACTTCCTGGCGCGCCACTTCGATCGATTCGTCGTGAAACCATTGGGCCTGGATCGGCATCCGGAACTCCGCAACGCGTATTTCGGCAACTACCGCAAACTCGTGTACCTCTCGCAGACAGAAGACGCTCGGTTACTCGAATCCGCCGCGCAGGCCGCCGCACGCCTCGAACTCGACTTCGAGCATGTGCACTGCGGTTACGGCGAGCTTGAAACGAGCCTGGCGGCGCGCTTCACGCGATCGGAAAATGGTCAAGAAAGTTCTCATTCTTTGGCGTGACATTCCGTCGCAGCTCATCTTGCAGCGCGGCCGGCGGCGCGAGAAGGTCATGCTGAGCGGCCGCTTCCAGGAGGCGATCGACCGTGCCGCCATGCGCGCCGGCAAGGGCGGTAGCGCGGCCTACATCGCGGATTGGCACCGCGAGACAACGGCGATTGACGCCGCCGCCGACTTGCACGAGATCGCGCTAGCCGAGGCGAGCCGAATCGAGGGCGAGTTTACGCAGGAGAGGCTCAACGGGTTGATCCGCAGTCACGGCGTTGCCGCGGACAGCGTTAACAGACCCTAGCGCCGAAACGGCCCCGGAACAGCCACGGAGCAGGTTGTCATGTACCGAATGCGGCGATGGTCAGTGCGCAACGCGCGCTACCTCAAGCGACTCTACTTCGCTATCGAGCGGATCCTGGTCTGGTGCAACCCGCTGTTGCGGCGCATCGGTTATGCGCGACTCGACAAGCCGTTCACGAAGATCGAGTCGCTCGCCAAGGGCTTCCTGCTGGATTCTCAGAACTGCGGCCAGTGCATTGTCGGGTTCACGGGGCTGTCGTGCCCGATGAACTGTCCGAAAAAGATGCGCAATGGCCCCTGCGGCGGCGTCCGCGCCAACGGATACTGCGAGGTGAAGCCCGAGATGCCGTGCGTCTGGGTGCTCGCGTGGGAAGGCAACAAGCGATTGCGTGAAGACGAATTCCCGCTGCAGGTCGTGCAGCCGCCGGTCGACCACCAGTTGATCGGCCGGTCGGCGTGGCTGCGCGAGGTGCGCATCAAGGTCGAGAGTGCAAGACATGCAGTTTGAAGACGAACCGCGGGTTCCAGGCGATCCGTTGCCGATCAGGCCCGGGCACTCCTCGTTCGGCCGGCTCGAGCGCGTGCTGCGGGCCGGCGGCTTCGCAGTGACCGCCGAAATCGCGCCGCCGGATTCTGCGAATCCAGCCGAAGTATACGAGCGCGCCGCGCTGTTCGACGGCTACGTGGATGCGATCAATGCAACCGACGGATCGGGCGCAAACTGTCATATGTCCAGCGTCGGCATGTGCTCGCTGTTGACGCGGCGCGGCTATGCGATGGTCATGCAGGTTTCGGCGCGGGACCGCAATCGAATCGCGATCCAGGGCGACGTGCTCGGCGCAGCGGCCATGGGCGTGGCCAGCATTCTTTGCCTGACCGGCGATGGCATCGATGTCGGCGATCACCCGCAGGCCAAGCCCGTATTCGACGTGGACAGCATGTCGATGCTGTGCATGGTTCGCGGCATGCGCGATGACGCCAGGTTCCTGAGCGGGCGCAAGCTGACCCAGCCGCCGCGGGTTTTTCTGGGCGCTGCCGCGAACCCGTTTGCACCGCCGCTCGACTATCGTCCATACCGGCTTGCGAAGAAGGTCGCGGCAGGCGCGCAGTTCGTGCAGACCCAGTACTGTTTCGACGTGGAGATGTTCAAGCGTTATATGGCGGCGGTGCGTGACGCCGGGATGCACGAGAAGGTCTTCATCCTGCCGGGTGTCGGTCCGCTCGCGTCGGCCCGTTCGGCCGAATGGATTCGCAGCAACGTTCCGGGCATTCACATTCCGGACGCGGTCATCCGACGCCTGAAGGGCGCCGCGAACCAGCCGCGGGAGGGCGTGAAACTCTGCATCGACCTGATCCATCGGATCAGGGAGATCGAGGGCGTGCACGGCATTCACATCATGGCGTACCGCCAGGAGCACCGGGTCGCGGAAATCGTCGAGCGTTCCGGTGTACTGGGCGGTCGTACGCCGTGGCGGCCTACGCTCGATTGGAAGAACATCGCATCGGTTCACGGCAACCCCGCCGTATCCAACGCGCGAACCGTGCAAGCGGTGGAGGCAATTTCATGACGGAAACAGTAGTCAGCTCGCCCACCAGGGAAGTGCGGATCGGTTTCGACCGGCCATTCGTCATCATCGGTGAGCGCATCAATCCCACCGGGCGCAAGATTCTCGCCGAGGAGATGGCGCGGGGCGATTACAGCCGGGTCGAGGCCGACGCGATCGCGCAGGTCGAAGCCGGCGCGCACATGCTCGATGTCAATGCCGGCGTGCCCCTCGCCGACGAGCCGAAAATGCTGGCGGACATCGTCAAACTCGTGCAGTCGATCACCGACGTGCCGCTGTCCATCGATTCGTCGATCGTCGCGGCGCTCGCATCCGGCTTGGCCGTGTACGAGGGCAAGGCGCTGGTCAACTCGGTGACCGGTGAGGAAGAGCGTCTGGAGACGGTCCTGCCGCTCGTAAAGCGGCACGGCGCGGCTGTGGTCGCCATTTCCAACGACGAAACCGGCATTTCCGAGGATCCGGACGTGCGCTACGCAGTGGCGAAGAAGATCGTCGAACGCGCCGCCGACTACGGCATCCCGCGCGAGGACGTGGTGGTCGATCCGTTGGTGATGCCCATCGGCGCAATCAACTCGGCGGGCAGGCAGGTCATGCACATCGTCCGGCGGCTGCGCGAAGAACTCAAGGTCAACACCACCTGCGGCGCATCCAACGTCAGTTTCGGATTGCCGAACCGCAACGGAATCAATTCCGCGTTTCTCACCATGGCCATCGGCGCGGGCATGACCTCCGCGATCACGAGCCCGCTGCACACCGAGGTGATGCAGGCCGTGCTGGGGGCCGACGTCATGATGGGACACGATCCGGACTGCGCGAACTGGATCGGGAAGTATCGCCAGCCATCGGCCGTGCGGCCGGAGCGCGAGCGCGGCGGCAGGCGCCGCCGGCGTCGTTCAGCCGTTGCGTGAGCACGCCGCTCGAATGCAGCGGGGCTTTTGCCACGGACTGTTTGAGGATCTGACGTGACTATCAAGGATGCCAGGATCGTGTTTACGCCCTCCGGGCGCCGCGGCTCGTTTCCGCACGGCACGCGGTTGCTGGATGCTGCCCGCAGTATCGGTGTCGACGTGGACTCGGTATGCGGCGGCCGCGGGCTGTGCGGCCGCTGCCGCGTCGTCTGCATGGACGGGGACTTTGCCAAGCACGCGATCAATTCCCGCCCAACGCATCTGTCGGCGGTCAACGAGATCGAGGTGCGGTACAGTGAGCGCCGCCGCAAGCTGGAGAACAACCATCGCCTGAGCTGCCAGGCGGTGATTCAGGGCGATCTCGTCATCGACGTGCCGCCCGAGAGCCAGATGCATCGCCAGGTCGTGCGCAAGGATGCCGAACATCGCGACATCAAGCTCGATCCGGCTACGCGGCTCTACCATGTCGAGGTGCAGCCTGCCGACCTGCTCGAATCGGTCGGCGACCTGCAGCGGCTCTGCGACGCGCTGGCCTGGGAGTGGAACCAGGCTGACCTGGTCTGTGACCCCGTCATCCTGCCGGGTCTCCAGGCCGCACTGCGCGAGGGTGAGTGGCGGGTCACCGTGGCCGTACACAACCAATCGACCATCGTCGCCGTCTGGCCCGGCTTCAAGCCCAGCGCACATGGTGTCGCGATCGACATCGGTTCGACGACCATCGCCGCCCACCTCGTGAATCTGACGGCGGGCAAGGTGATCGCCACGGACGGCATCATGAACCCGCAGATTCGTTTCGGCGAGGACCTGATGAGCCGGGTTTCCTATGTGATGATGCACCCGGAAGGCGCCGGCGAGCTGACGCGCGCTGTTCGCCAGGGCGTGAACGGCCTCATCGGCGACGTTTGCAGCCTGGGCGGCATCGGCCCGGCGGATGTTGTCGAACTGACTGTCGTCGGCAATCCGATCATGCACCATCTGTTCCTGGGGCTGGATCCGCGTGAACTCGGCGGCGCCCCCTTCGCACTGGCCATCGATACCGCGCTCGACCTCAAGGCGCGCGACATCGGCATCGGGATCAATCCAGGCGCCAATGTCTATATTCTGCCGTGCATCGCCGGGCACGTGGGGGCCGACGCGGCCGGGATGGTACTCGCCGAGGAGCCGCACCTGCTGGAAGAGATCTCGTTGGTCGTGGACGTGGGCACCAACGCGGAGATCGTGCTCGGCAACCGCGACCGGCTGCTTGCCTGCTCCAGTCCAACCGGTCCCGCGTTCGAAGGCGCGCAGATTTCCTGCGGCCAGCGGGCCACGCGCGGCGCCATCGAGCGTGTGCGCATCGATCCGGGGAACCTTGAGCCGCGCTACAGCGTGATCGGTTCACAACTGTGGTCGGACGACCCGGGGTTCGACGCGGAAGTGCGGACGTCCGGAGTCACGGGCATCTGCGGGTCCGGCATCATCGAGGTCATCGCGGAGATGTATCTGGCCGGGATCGTCAACGAGGATGGGGTCGTCGACGGTTCGCTGGCGGCCCGGAGCGAACGAATCGTCGCCGATGGGCGCACTTTCTCGTATCTCCTGCACGACGGCCCGCAGCGAATCGTCGTCACGCAGAATGATGTGCGCCAGGTGCAGCTCGCCAAGGCGGCGCTGTACGCGGGCGTCAGGTTGCTGCAGGACCGGGCCGGCATCGACAGGATCGATCGCATTCGGCTTGCCGGCGCGTTCGGTTCCCATATCGATCCGAAATACGCGATGGTCCTGGGGCTGATTCCGGATTGTGACCTCAACCGGGTTGAGTCGGCCGGCAACGCGGCAGGCATGGGGGCGTTGATCGCGTTGTTGAACGTGCCGGCCCGCGCAAGGATCGAGGCCGCGGTACGCAATATCGAAAAGATCGAGACAGCGGTGGAACCGAAGTTCCAGGAATATTTTGTGAACGCCATGGCGATCCCGAACAAGCGAGACGCCTTTCCAAGACTGTTCTCAGTGGTTGAACAGCCAACGTCCAGGCCGGTTTCCGCCGGCATCGGGACCGGCCGGCGGCGACGCAGAAGGACGATCTGATGGCGACGGAGATTAGCTGGTCGCGGGTTGCATGGCTCGACGATCCCCTTGTACACGAGTTGTTCGCGCGGCCGCCGCGGCTATTCCTCTGAGACGGGATCCACAGCGATGAAAACGCGGGCAAGAGTTGTCGTCGTCGGCGGCGGCGTCGTCGGGGTCAGCACCCTGTATCACCTGGCCAGGAAGGGCTGGGGCGACGATGTCGTGCTGGTCGAGAAGGGCGAGCTGACGTCGGGCTCGACCTGGCACGCCGCGGGTCTGCTGCCGCTGTTCAATCTGAGTTACTCGGTGGGCCAGGTACACAAGTACTCGGTCAACCTCTACCGGCAGCTCGAGAAGGAGACGGGGCAGCGGGTCGGGTTCAGCCAGGTCGGGAACCTGCGGCTGGCCATGAACCGCGACCGCATGGACGAGTACTATCAATACGCGGCGACGGCGAAGACCATCGGGGTCGACGTGCGCTTCCTGACGCCGGCCGAGATCAAGGCGCTTTGGCCGCTATGCGATATCGACGGACTGGTCGGCGGCATCTTTCATCCGCAGGACGGCTACATCCAGTCCGCCGACCTGACCCAGGCGCTGGCCAGGGGCGCCCGCGCGCGCGGCGCCGCGATCTACCGCAAGACCGCGGTGGTCGGGATCGACCAGGCGACCTCCGGCGGCTGGTTGGTGCACACGGAGAAGGGCGACATCACCTGCGATCACGTGGTCTCCGCGACCGGGAATTACGCCCGCCAGACCGGCGAGATGGTGGGACTCGACCTCCCCGTGATGCCGGTGGAACACCAGTACATCGTCACCGAACCGCATCCCGACCTGCAAGCACGCAAGCGCAAGGGCCTGCCCGAACTCGGCGTGCTGCGCGAATCGGACGGCTCGTGGTACCTGCGCGAGGAAAACAGCGGCTTCATCCTCGGTCCCTACGAGAGGGATGCACCCTGCTGCTACATCGACGGCCCGGACCCCGAGGCCGAGTACGAGCTGTTCCAGGAAGATATCGACCGCCTCATGCCGCATATCGAAGCCGCGATGGCGCGGGTGCCGGCGTTCGCCGAAGTCGGGATCAGGGAGGTCTACAACGGCGCCATCGCCTACACGCCGGACGGCAACCCGATCATCGGACCGGCGTGGGATATCGACAATTTCTGGCTGTCCGAGGGGCACAGCTTCGGGATCACGGCGGCGGGCGGCGCCGGTTGGCAGCTCGCCGAGTGGATCGTCGAGGGTGAGCCAACCATCGACATGCTGGGGGTCGAGCCACGCCGCTTCGGCGACTACGCGACCAGGGACTACCTGGTCGAGAAGACCGAGGAGGCGTACGCGCACGTGTTCGTCATCCATTTCCCGGACGAGGAGCGCCCCGCCGCGCGTCCGTTGCGCACCGCACCCTGCTACGGGCGCATGCAGGCGCGCGGCGCCGTATTCGGGCAGAAGTTCGGCTGGGAGCGGCCCAATTTCTTCGCCACCGGCGGCATGCCGCGGGAAGACGACTGGTCGTTCCGCCGCTCGCGCTGGTTCGAGGCGGTTCGCAGGGAAGTCGACAATGTCACGCACAATGTCGGCCTGCTCGACATGACCGCGTTCGCCAAGTGCCGTGTGTCCGGCCCGGGCGCGGAAGACTTTCTCAACCGGTTCGTCGCCAACAGCGCGCCGAAGCAGGTCGGGCGCCTGTGCCTGGCACACGCCCTGAACCGCAACGGCGGCGTGCATTCGGAGTTCACGATCCGGCGCGAGTCGAGCGATTCCTTCTACCTCGTGTCGGCCGGCGCCTTTCAGAGGCTGGACCATGACTACCTGCGGAAATACATGCCGCGGGACGGGTCGGTGCAGTTCACGCCCCTGACCGGCGCGACCGGCGTGCTGGTCGTGGCCGGCCCCAGGGCAAGGGAACTGCTGTCGCGTGTGACGCGCGCCGACCTGTCGAACAAGGCGTTCCGCTGGTTGACCGCCCGCAATATCGTGGTCGGTTCGGCGCCGGTCAACGCCATGCGCGTAAACTTTGTAGGCGAGCTCGGCTGGGAATTGCACCACCCGATGGAGTACCAGAATCACATCTTCGACGCGCTGTTCGAGGGCGGCGAAGACCTGGGGCTGGCGCCGTTCGGAATTCGCGCCATGGACTCCATGCGCATGGAGAAATCATACCGACTGGTCGGCACGGAACTGTCGATTGAGTACTCGGCATTCGAGTCGGTGATGGATCGCTTCGTCAAGCCCGCCAAGGGCGACTTCCTTGGACGCGATGGCCTGCTGGCGTCATGGCGGGCGGGACTCAACAACCTTCTCGTCACGCTCGAGGTCCACGACGTCGAGGACGCCGATGTGCTCGGCAACAATGCGCTGCTCAAAGACGGTGAAACGGTCGGTCGCGCGACCAGCGGCAATTACGGATTCCGCACGGGCAAATCGCTGGCGCTGGGCATGCTGCGCCCCGACCTGGCGGTTCCGGGCACCGAGGTCGAGATCGAGATTCTTGACAGGATCTTCAGGGCGACGGTCATCCCGGACAGCCCGTTCGACCCGGCCAACGAACGGCTGCGCGACGTCAATGGAGCCAACGGGTAGTGAGGGCATGAAACGATACTCGGCGTTTGGCCTGCTACGCAACGCGCTCAGCTACAACAGGAACTGGCGCGAGGCCTGGCGCAGTCCCGAACCGAAAAAAAACTACGACGCGATCATCGTCGGCGGGGGTGGTCACGGCCTGGCGACCGCCTACTACCTGGCCAGGGAGCACGGCATCAGGAACGTCGCCGTGCTGGAGAAGGGCTGGATCGGCGGCGGCAACACCGGGCGCAATACAAGTATCGTTCGCTCCAACTACCTGTGGACTGAAGCGTCGCTTTTGTACGAGAAGTCGATGAAGCTCTGGGAGGGACTGAGCCAGGAGCTGAACTACAATGTCATGTTCAGCCAGCGCGGCGTCTACAACCTCGGCCACTCGCTGCAGGACATGCGCGACATCGAGCGGCGCGTCAACGCCAACCGTCTCAACGGGATCGACGCCGAGGTGATCAGTGCGGCCGAGATCAAAAAGGCGATTCCGTGCATCAACACCTCGCGCGGCGCGCGTTATCCCATACTCGGCGCGTCGCTGCAGCGCCGTGCGGGCGTGGCGCGCCACGACGCCGTCGCGTGGGGTTTCGCGCGGGCAGCCGACGCGCTCGGCGTCGACATCATCGAACAGTGCGAGGTCGTGGGCATCGATGTCCGGGGAGGCAAGGCGGTGGGTGTCGAGACCACGCGCGGCCCGATCGCAGCGGATCGCATCGGTGTTGTCGTTGCCGGCAATGCGAGCGTGCTGGCGAAGATGTCGGATCTGCGCCTGCCGATCGAGAGCCATCCCTTGCAGGCGTTCGTATCCGAGCCCATCAAGCCCGTGCTGGACACGGTGGTCATGTCCGGCGCGGTGCATGGATATATCAGCCAGTCCGACAAGGGCGAACTCGTGATCGGCGCCGGCATCGACGCGTATAACGGCTACGGCCAGCGCGGCAGCTTCCCGGTCATCGAGCATGCGATGCAGGCGATCGTCGAACTGTTCCCGATGTTCAGCCGCGTGCGCATGCTCAGGCTCTGGGGCGGCATCGTCGATGTCTGCCCGGACGCGTGTCCGATCGTGTCGAAGACGCCGGTGGAGGGCCTGTACTTCAACTGTGGCTGGGGCACCGGCGGCTTCAAGGCCACGCCGGGCTCCGGGTGGGTGTTTGCGCATATGATCGCCAACGACGAGCCCCACGAACTCAATGCACCCTTCAGCCTGGATCGGTTCACGTCGGGTGCGCTGATCGATGAGCACGGCGCCGCGGCGGTGGCGCATTAGCGTGCGTGTTTCGCCGGACGGGCACTCGTTCGAACGTCAATCGGAATAGACCATGCTATTGATCGAATGTCCATGGTGCGGATCTCGGGCTGAGACCGAGTTCAGCTATGGCGGCGAGGCGGGCATCGTGCGACCGGTCGACCCGTATGCGCTGAGCGACGCGGAATGGGCCGACTACCTGTTTAACCGCAGCAACCCGCGCGGCGCGTACCGGGAGTTGTGGAATCACGCCCAGGGCTGCCGGCGGTGGTTCGGCGTCGAGCGCGACACGATTACCTACCGCATCGAACGCAGCTACACGTTGAGTGGCACTGAGACCAACGCGGTGACCGGCTCCGACGCCACTATCGAGGCCGGCGCCGAGGCCGGTACCGGGGGCAGCACCGGGAAAGGTGGCTGACGATGGCAGCCGCGCAGCCGAATCGTTTGCAGCGGGGTGGGCGGATAGACCGGTCCCGACCGTTGGCTTTCTCCTTCGACGGCAAGGCTTACGATGGCTTTGCCGGCGACACGCTCGCGTCCGCACTGATGGCCAACGGCGTATCGCTGGTGGGGCGCAGCTTCAAGTTGCGCCGGCCGCGCGGGATCGTCGGCAGCGGCGCCGAGGAACCGAACGCGATCATGCAGGTGGGCGAGGGCGCCGCCGCGCAGCCCAACCTCCTGGCGACGCAGGTCGAACTCCACGACGGCCTGGTCGCGCGTACGACCAAGGGTTGGCCCAACGTCCGGTTCGATATCGGCGCAATCAATGATGCATTCGGGCGAATGTTGGGCGCGGGCTTCTACTACAAGACGTTCATGTACCCGCGGTCCTGGTGGAAGTACTACGAGCACGCGATCCGCAAGTCGGCAGGCTTCGGCCGCGCGCCGGCGGGGCCCGATCCCGGCACGTACGAGCACATGAACGCGCACTGCGACGTGCTGGTGGCCGGCGGTGGGCCAGCCGGCCTGATGGCAGCGCTGGCGGCCGCGAGGTCCGGCGCCCGCGTGATTCTCGCCGACGAGCAGAACGAGTTCGGCGGCAGTTTGCTGGCCTCCACCGCGAGCATCGATGGAGCACCGGCCGCGGAGTGGGCCGCCGGCGCTGTCGCCGAGCTCCGCGACTACGCGGACTGCACTCTGCTGCCCCGCGGCACCGTGTTCGGCTACTACGATCACAACTTTCTGACCATTGCGGAGCGTTGTACCAACCAACTGGGCAGCTTGGGCGACGGCGCTGCCGAAAGGCGCCACGGCCACGGTGGCGAAGGCGTCCGGGAGCGACTCTGGCGCGTGCGAGCCAGGGTGGCGGTACTGGCGCAAGGCAGCTTCGAGCGGCCGCTGGTGTTCTGCAACAACGACCGGCCCGGCGTGATGCTGGCATCGGCCGCCTCGACCTACATCAATCGGTATGGTGTCTTGCCGGGCCGCCGCGCGGTGGTCTTCACGAACAACGATTCCGCGTACCAGGCGGCGATCGACCTGGCGAAGGCCGGCGCCGAGGTTGCCGCCATCGTCGACAGCCGCCTCAATGGCGCCGGGCAACTGGGCATCCGGGCGCAAGCCCTGCGTATCCCGGTGCTGGCGGGGCACGTGGTGAGCGATGTGGCCGGCCGGCATCGTGTCCGGCGCGCCAGTATCGCCAAATGGAACGGCGACAGTTGGGCAAGGGTCAAGAGTACGATCCGCATCGACTGCGATCTCGTTGTCATGTCCGGCGGCTGGAGTCCGGCAGTTCATCTGCATTCCCAGGCGGGCGGCCGACTCACCTGGGATGATTCGCGGCTTTGCTTTCTGCCCGCGGAGGCGCGACAGGCCAACGTTTCGGCCGGCGCAGGCAACGGCAAGTGGTCCCTCGACGAGTGCCTGGCCGACGGGCTGCGCGCCGGCACGGAAGCCGTGTCGAGGCTCGGGTTGGAAGCACCGGCCATCGAGGAACCGGCCGTCAGCAGTGTCGGCGAAAACCCGATCGAAGCCTTGTGGCGCGTGCCGGCCGTGAAGGACGCGGATCGCTGCCCGAAGCAGTTCATCGACTTGCAGAACGACACAAGCGTCGCCGACATTCGACTCGCGGTGCGCGAGGGCTATCGCAACGTGGAGCACGTCAAGCGATACACGGCGCTCGGCTTCGGCACCGACCAGGGCAAACTCGGCAACATCAACGGTATGGCCGTGCTTGCGGATACACTCGGCAAGGCGATTCCCGAGGTCGGAACGACCACGTTCCGGCCGGCCTATACGCCGGTGAGTTTCGGTGTCGGCGCCGGCGAAAGCGTCGGCGAGCTCTACGAACCGGTGCGCAAGACCGCGATCCACGAGTGGCACGCGACCTCGGGTGCACCCATGGAGGTCGTCGGCCAGTGGCACCGGCCCTGGTACTTTCCGCGAGGCGGCGAAGACCTGCATGCAGCGGTGGCGCGGGAATGCCTGGCCGTGCGCGATTCGCTCGGCGTGATGGACGCGTCCACGCTGGGCAAGATCGACGCCCGCGGACCCGATGTCGTCGAGTTTCTGGAGCGCATCTACACGCACAACGTCGGCAGGATGAAGGTCGGGCGCTGCGCGTACGGCATCATCCTCGGCGAGGACGGCATGCTCATGGACGACGGCGTGATGGCGCGGGTCGGCGAGCACCGGTTCTACCTCACTACGACGACCGGCGGTGCGGCGAACGTGCTGAACTGGCTGGAAAGGTGGCTTCAGACCGATTGGCCGGAGCTCGATGTCTACCTGACATCGCTCACCGATCACTACGCGACCATTGCGGCGGCCGGACCCAATAGCCGTAAATTGCTGGAAAAGCTTGGCTGCGACATCCCGCTCGACAAGGAAAGGTTTCCGTTCATGACCATGAAGCCAGCCGTGTTGGCAGGGTTGCATGTGACGCTGTTCCGGGTGAGTTTTTCCGGTGAGTTGGCGTTTGAGATCAACATCGACAGCAACCACGCGCTGGCCATGTGGCGAATGGTCATGGAGGCTGGCAAGGAATTCGATATCACGCCCTACGGAACGGAAACGATGCACGTGCTCCGCGCCGAGAAGGGTTTCATCATCGTCGGTCAGGACACGGACGGCTCCGTGACACCCGCGGACCTCGGCATGAACTGGCTGCTTTCAAGGGAGAAGGACTTTCTCGGCAAGCGTTCCCTGCGGCGCCCGGACTGCGTGAGGAAGGATCGCAAGCAATTGGTTGGATTGTTGTCGTCCGACAATCGAACCGTGCTGCCGGAGGGAACCCAGCTCATCGACGAGACCGGCAAGCCCAAGCCCGTACCCATGTGCGGTCATGTCTCGTCCAGTTACCGGAGCGCGTGCCTGGGTCACCCGATTGCGCTGGCCCTGGTGGCCGGCGGGCGGGGGCGCAGCGGCGAAACCATCCACGCGGCGTTGCCTGGACGCGACCCGTTGCCGGTGCAGATCGTTTCGCCGATCTTTTACGACCCCAGGGGACAGCGTCAACATGTCTGAGACATCCGAACGCGGCCACGGGCTGGAACCCTTTTTCGCCTCGATGGAATCCGCGGCGGAGGCACGTGTCGCTATCAGCGTCCTGTCCGGCTGCGGATTTCTCAACGTCAGGCTCGATCCGCGCCGCGAGCAGGCCGTTGAGTCCGCCGTGCGGGTCCTGGGTCAACCCATGCCGCTCGATTCCAATACGTCCACGACCGGCGAGCATAGCGTCTATTGGCTCGGCCCGAACGAGTGGCTGATCGTGACAAGCGGGGAGGGCGCCGCCGGACTGGGCAGCGAACTCGCCGAGGCGCTTGTCGGGTTCCACGCCGCGATCAACGACGTCAGCGGCGGCAATGTCGCGCTGCGCATCAGTGGCGTCGATGCACGCACGGTGCTGGCGAAGGGCTGCACCCTGGACCTGCATCCGCGGGAGTTCGGCCCGGGGCAATGTGCGCAGACAGGCCTGGCCAAGGCGATCGTGCTGCTGGGCGTTGCCCACAACGTATCAACCTATACGATCATCGTTCGCAGGAGCTTCTCCGACTACCTGTGCCGCTGGCTCGCACATGCCGCGCGGCCGCACGGCGTTCGTTTCTCGATGCTTTAGGTAGCGTTCTTTCAACAGTACGACATTGAGTTTGATCCTTTGTCGCCGCATACTTCATTTAGTCAACGAACACCGTATTGCGCGATGGCAAAGGTCGAACCGCAAGGGTTGCCGACGTTTTTCGGCTTCCTGCTGCTAGACGATTTCACACTCATATCGACGTCGTCGGCGATCGAGACGTTGCGCATGGCGAACCGCGTTGCCGGCTCCCGGGTCTATAGCTGGCGGACAATTTCCAGGGACGGTGGCGCCGTCACCGCGAGCGACGGACTCTCGGTCAATGCCGACTTCGGTATCGGCGATGAAATCCAGTCCCGAGCCGTGGACGCGATCGTCGTCTGCGGCGGCGAGGGGGTTGAGCGGTTCGCCGCGAAGCCGGTGCTGCGCTGGCTGCGCGCGTGCAGCGGACGTGGACTCGCGCTTGGCTCTACTTGCACCGGCAGTTACGTGTTGGCCAAGGCCGGGTTGCTGGACGGCTACCGGTGCAGCATCCACTGGGAAAATTACGCCGCCCTGACCCTGGGATTCCCGAAGATCACTGTCAGCCGGAGCATCTACACCATCGATCGCGGTCGCTTCACGAGCTCCGGTGGCACGGCGCCGATGGACATGATGCTGTATTTCGTCCGAAGTGAGCTGGGTACGGAGATCAGTGCCGGCGTCGCCGACCAGTTCGTCCATGAGCGAATCCGCGATACGAGAGACCGGCAACACATACCGCTGCGCCATGTCGTCGGCGGGAAATCCACGAAGCTCGTGACTGCTGTGGAGCTGATGGAGAGCAACATCCGCGAGCCGTTCAGCCAGATTGAACTGGCATCCTATGTCGGGTTGTCGCGCCGGCAGCTCCAGCGGTTGTTCCAGAAGTACCTGCTCTGTTCGCCGTCGCACTACTACCTGCAATTGCGGCTGGAACGGGCCCGCCAGTTACTATTCCAGACGGAACTAAGCATCGTCGAGATTGCGGCGCAGACAGGCTTTGTTTCGAGTTCGCATTTCAGCACGACCTACAAGGAACTCTACGGCAACACGCCGAGCGCCGATCGCGTGGCCAGGTGATGGGCGATGCGGCGAACGAGGATTGTTCAGCTCCGGATGGCCAGTTCCTCGCGCAGCCCCTTGATGAGGCCGACGCACATGCATAGCAGCACCACGGTGAAGGGCAGACCCACCGTCAGGGTCAACGCCTGCAGCGACGCCATCCCGCCGCCCAGCATCAGCGCCATCGCGACCATGCCGGCCAGCAGGCACCAGAAGACGCGTTGCTGCACGGGTGCGTCCATCTTGCCACCGGCCGTAATAGTGTCCATCACTAGCGATCCCGAATCGGCAGAGGTGACGAAAAAGATCGTGATCAGGAACACGCTGACCGCGGAGACAAATCCCGTCAGCGGCAATGGCTCCAACATTTTGAACAGGGCGAGTTCGGGCACCGAAGTCGCCACGCCCGTATACCCGTCGGAAAAGTACTGCTCAAGCGCGGTACCGCCAAACGTCGCCATCCACAATATGCCGATGATCGTAGGAATGATCAGCACCCAGGTGATGAATTCGCGCACGGTACGGCCGAAGCTGACGCGGGCGATGAACATGCCGACGAACGGCGCCCAGGCGATCCACCAGGCCCAGTAGAACGTCGTCCAGTCATGCACGAAAGCCACGTCTTCTCGGCCGATCCAGTTGCTCAATCCCGGCAGGTAGTAGACGTAATCGACGCTCGCCTTCGCGATCGTCGCGAGAATGACCAGCGTGGGCCCCGCGATCAGGACGAACAGCCAGAGCAGGCCCGCGAGTCCCATGTTGATCCAGCTCAGGCGCTTGACGCCCTTGTCAAGGCCCGCGATGACGGACGCCAGCGCGATGCCGATGATGACCATGATCAGGATGGCCTTGGTGGCGGTGGTCACGGGGATTCCGAACAGGTATTGCAATCCACCGGCGATCTGCTCGGCGCCGAAGCCCAGCGATACCGCGAGCCCGAACAGGGTCGCCAGCACCGCAACGATGTCCACCGCGTGACCGAAAGGCCCCCAGACGGATTTGCCGATCAGCGGGAAGAATCCGGAGCGCAGCGTCAGCGGCATGCCGCGATTGAAACAGAAGAACGCCAGCGACAGGCCGGCGACCGCGTAGATCGCCCATGCGTGCAACCCCCAATGCATGATCGCGGCCGACATGCCGACGGCACGTGCGGCGCCGGTGTCGGCGGGGTCGATGCCGAGCGGGGGTGCCAGGGTATGGGTCACAGGCTCCAGGACACCGAAGAACATCAGGCCGATGCCCACGCCCGCCGCGAACAGCATGGCCAGCCACGCGGAATAGCCGTACTGCGGAGCGGCATCCTGCCCGCCGAGGCGAATCCGTCCCAGCGGGGACAGGGCGACACCGAGGCTGAAAACAACAAAGAGGTTCACCGCACCGAGGAAAAACCAGTCGAACGTCACGGTCGTCCAGACCCTCAGGTCGGCGAACAGGGTCGTCGCCTGCTCGGGGAACAGCAACGTGCCGATCACGAGCATGACCGCCAGCGCCGCGGAGACGATGAAGACCGGGTTATGGATGTCGAGACTCAGGACCTGGATATTGTGCTCGCCGATCTCGTGGCCGATATCGGGAACCGCAGGCTCGGTCAAGGCCGGGTCTGCGCGTGTGCTGTTGATGTCATTCATACCAATACCATGAGAATAGCCGGGCCGGTGCGGGTCATGGATTCGCGGGCCGGATGCCGAAGCGACGCCGGACGTAGTCGCGATAATACCGCCCGAGGTCCTCCAGGTCATAGCTGAATTCTTCGCCTTCGGCACCGCACCGGCGCGGTTATTGGACCTGCTGCCCCGTCTCACGGCCACTCCAGCGACCCCGTCGCGGTATATTAGAAGTCATCAATCGGACTCGACAATGCAAGAATGGACGCCAGGCGGATGATCGTTTCGCACCAACACCGCTTCATCTTCTTCGCACAGCCGAGAACCGGCACTCACGCCATTCGCGCGGCACTGCAACCCCATCTTGGCGCAGACGACTGGCAGCAGGAAGCATTGACCCGGACCTTGCGCCTGCCGATACTGGAACTGGCGCGCATCGGCCACGGGCATATCTCCCTGCAGCAGGTGAAGGCTTGCCTGCCGAGCGAGATCTGGGGCGAATATTTCAAGTTCAGCATGGTCAGAAACCCCTATGAACGCTACATTTCGGCATGCACGTTCCTGAACAGGCGCAATCCCGGCTACGCTGGCGGGGAGACGGCGTTCATGAAGACGGCCCTGACGCGGCAAAGGTTTCGCCGGCGGGCGCTGGTACGCCCGCAAGTGACCTTGCTTGTGAACGGCGCCGGCATTGTCGGCATGGATTTCGTGGGCCGCTACGAACGGCTGCAACAGTCTTTCGACCAGGTGTGCGAGCGCATCGGCATCCCCCCGAGCCGCCTGACCCGCCGCAACGCCTCGCATCACGGCGACTACCGGCGCTACTACGACGAGGCCTTGCTCGAACAGGTGAACGCCTTCTACCGAGCCGATTTCGAGCAGTTCGACTACCCCATGGCCGAGACCCCGGAGGCGCTGACATGTCTTTGATTCGTTCCGTTTCCGGGCTAGCGGGAACTTGCCGGTTGTCCGCCGAAGTTTCGGGCGGGTCATGCGCCTGAGCCGCCCGTTCATCCGGCTTCCGTACCAGTTCGACGCGACGCGGTTGGCAGCCGAGGTGCGTCAGTTTTCCGACCGCCAGTGGATGGCGCATCCGAGCGGCCTGGCCGGCAACTCGGCCATCGCCCTGATTTCAAGCGGCGGCGGCGACAACAACTCCTTCGAAGGCGAAAAGCGCCCGACGCCGCATCTGGCCCGCTGCCCCTATATGCGCCAGGTGATGGCCAGCTTCGGTGAGGTGCTTTCTCGCTCGCGGCTGATGCGGCTGGAGCCAGGTGCGGAAGTCAGCCTGCATGTGGATTTCAACTACCACTGGTTCAGCCGGGTACGCATTCACATTCCGATCGTCACCGGTCCCCGGGTGATCTTTCATTGCGGTCCGGAGCGGCTGCACATGGCCGCCGGGGAATGCTGGATATTCGACTCCTGGCGCCGCCACCGGGTGGTCAACGACTTCGCCGGGCATCGCGTGCACCTGGTGATCGACACCTGCGGCTCCGCGCGCTTCTGGCGCCGGGTTCAGGCCCTGTTGGAAGACGCTGCCGCGTTCCCCCTGACGCACGTGCCCTTCGAGCCGGGCCGGACCGCCGCCTTGAAGACGGAACGGTTCAGCAGCCTGCCGGTGATGGCGCCGGGAGAATGCTCCGCGCTGATCGAGGACCTGATCGCCGATTTTTCCGCCAACCCGCGCAACGACAGCACCCTGGTGACGGCCTACGCCGGCCTATTGCGTGCTTTCGCTCAGGACTGGCGCGAACTTTGGTTGCTGCACGGCCACCGCCCCGAGGAATTTTCCAGCTATCGGCGGTTGATCGAGCGCACCCGCGAAAAGCTGCATCCGGACCGGCGGGCGCTGACCACGGCAAGCAATGGCATCGGAGTCAACGCGGTATTCGCTCAACGCGTGCTGAACGCGGCCCTGGCCCCGGACGCCCGCGTGACATAGCGTGCCGACCGGCAGGAACCAGCGCCTTTCCACGGCGCACTGAGGCGGGTCAGGCCTCTATCGGATAACGCGCCAGCACTTCGGGCTCCAGGGCGTCCTTCAGCGGGCCGAGCCAGGGTTCGAAATTGCGCCACTGCTCCAGCCCGGAGGTATAGATGGGTTGGCGCACCTGCTGGGCGCTCGGCGTACGGATGGTGCGCCGGGTCTTGTGGTAGTCCACGCAGGCCTGCTCGAAGGGGAGGCCGCAGAACTCGAGCACGCGCCGCACCTGGGCCTCGAGATCGCCGACGACCTCCTCGTACTGCACGCGCAGGACGAATCCCGGCAGAACCCTGTCCCAATGATCCATGAGCTTCACGTACTGCCGGTAGTAGTTGCCGATCTCCCGCAGCCCGTAGGAAAACTCCTGACCCTCCCCGAAAAGTTGCTTGAAGCCGCTGAAGCAGCAGGCCATGGGGTGGCGGCGGGCGTCGATGACCCTGGCGTTGGGCAGGATCAGCCTGATCAGCCCGACGTGGAAGAAGTTGTTCGGCATCTTGTCGATGAAGTAGGGCGCCGAGCCCCGGTAGCCGCGGGTGTCGTCGATGAACTGCTCGCCGAACCGGCGGAAATAGCTGTGTTCGAGTTCCGCGAGAATCTTCGGGTAGCGCGGCCGGCCTACACCGTCTCCTTCACCGTCATCTTCACCGCCCCGGCCCCGCAGCCGCTTGGCCAGGTTCAGGACGTTGTGCAGTTCCATGGTGCCGTCCACCTGGGAATGGGACGAGAGGATCTGCTCCAGCAAGGTGGACCCCGCCCTCGGCAGGCCGACGATGAAGATCGGGTCCGGTGTCGGCAACCCCACCGCGGATCTCGCGGCAAACAGTTCCGGCGTACACACTTCGATCTGGCTTTCCACCCTGACCTGCAAGTGGCGGGGGCTGTGATGAGCGGTGGGCTGCTTCAGGGCATTGCCCCTGGCGTAGCAATCAAAGGCGCGCTCATGTTCGCCCCGGTCTTCATGCCCCTTGCCGAGCGCAAAGCACAGTTGAATCCGGTCCACTGCGCCGGTGCCGGGATGCCGCTCCATTGCAGACATCCGGGTCAGCTCGTCATCGGTAAACCGATAGGACTTGGTATTCGCCAGGCTCCACCAGGCATCGCCGTAGTCCGGCTTGATCCTGTAGGCCTGCCGGTACAGCTCCACGGCCCGGTCGAACTCGCCGTCGGACTTGTACACATGGCCCAGCAAGACTGGATGAAACGGATTGCCGGGCTCTTGCCGCATCATGATTCGGTAGCCCTCCACGGCGGCTTCGTTCCTGCCTGCCCCGGCACAGGCCGAGGCGTACAGGGGCCGGATCAGGTCCGCATCCTGCGGAAAGCGGTCGAGCAGTTTTTCCGCGGCCGCCAGCGCCTTGCTGAACTTCTGTACCTTCAGCAGCAGATGGACATATTGCGCCCCGGCAGCGCGGTGCCCGGGTTCGAATTCGACGCAGCTCTCCAGCAGAAACTCGGCATCCTCATAGATCTTGTTGCGCGTGGCGATCTCGGCCAGCAGCCGCATGCCTTCAACGTGGGTCTGGTTGGTGCGCAGAAACTGCTTGCACCGCGTCTCGGCCTCGCGCAACCGGTCTTCGGAGATGTAGCTGATAACCGCCACGAGTTCGGCCGGCAAGCCGTCGAGAAAGGCAATATGTTCCAGAACCGCCGCCAGACGCGCCTCGTCGCCTCCGTCCCGATACAGCTTGGCGAGGCATTTCCAGCTATTGACCAGCGCCGGGTCGAATCCGGTGGCCCGCTCGAACGCGGCCTGCGCGTTGGCGAAATCCCGCTTGGCGATATGGTTGTAGCCGCACTCCTGATGCGCCCGGCCAAATTCCGGGCGGCTGTGGACGATGGCCGACAGGGTGGCCAGGGCAGCGTCCCAATGGTGCTGGTGACGCTGGGATACTGCCAGTGCGTATTGCGCCTCGATATCGTCCGGCGCATCGCGCAACAGGGCGCGCAGCAGGCGCTCCGCCCGGTTGGGCTCCCCACCGCTCAGCAGCCGCTGCGCTTCCTGAACCTGGCGCTCGGTCTCCGTCAGTGCCCGCATCCCGCCGTCAAGGCGTGCCGGCTCATTCGAAATCGAAGGACACGCGCAAGCCGACGGTGCGGGGCCGCTGCATCAGGACCTGTGGCGTGAAGTAACCCGCCACCTGGACGGTGGGCGCCGCTTCGTTGTTGGCGTTATCGAAGAAGACTTCCGCCACCCAGTTGTCCTTCTCCAGGCCGAAGCCGAGATTCACCGTAGTGGCACTCGGGTTGACATAGCGCGAACTGACCGGCAACCGGCTACCGCCGGCGCCATCCGGTATCTCCACGGTACCGAAGGTGCCGCTTTCTTCCC
The DNA here is from genome assembly GCA_965237785.1 of Candidatus Rariloculaceae bacterium. Lineage (GTDB taxonomy): Bacteria > Pseudomonadota > Gammaproteobacteria > Steroidobacterales > Rariloculaceae > UBA6522. The sequence continues at coordinate 104,729 of OZ250159.1, read as the reverse complement.
TGATCTCGAAACCCGAAGATCCGCCGGTTGCCAGCCTCAGAGTGTCTTCCATGAACTCCGCGCTGCCGATGATGCCGGTCACGTTCTCGCCCCGGTGATGCACGCTGGCGGTGACGTAGCCGAGCCCGCCCATCGCCGGGAACTCGTAGCGCGCCCGCAAATTGCCCGCGAAGGGACTGGCAAAGGGCAGTTCGCTGCCGACCGGCACGGCAATCCCCTCAAGCTGGGGATTGAGGCGGGTCAGTTCCGTGTTGAGAAGGCTGAACGCGCCGGAGAAGGTCAGCGCGTCGCTGGCGGCCCATTGGAAATCCACATCGAGGCCGGTACTTTCCGCATCGCCGACGTTCTCGATGAAGAACAGGAAGGCGACATTGGACGGGTCGAAGCGGGAGATCTGCAACTCCTGGATTTCGGTGGAAAACAGGGTCGCGTTCAGGCGCACGGACCGGTCGAGCAAGTAGCTCTTTATCCCGAACTCGAAGCTGGTCAGTTCGTCCGTCCTGGCGGCGGCGGGCACCGCGTAGTTCTGATACACGCCCGTCTGGTTGCCCGCAAGCTGGCCGGCGTTGCGGTTCTGAGTGGCCGGGCGATAGCCCTGGGAGAAGTTCGCGAACAGCATCACGTCCGGCGCTGTCCTCCATTCCAGCGACGCCTTGAGGATGACGTCGTCTTCCACCAGCGAACCGTCCGCCTGAAGCCCGGACAGGTCGATATGCCCGGCCTTGATTCCGTCCAGCGTCGCCTGATTGCTGCCGCCGCCCCGGAACAGATCTCTGCGTTCGAGCGGGCTCGTGGCATTCAGGATGATGCTGTCGTCGCCGCTGGCATTGTACCGCCCCAGGGTCTCCAGGCGCTCGCTGACGTCATTGCTGTAACCGGTACCGCTGCAACGCCCGTCCGGCGTCTCCTCGGCATCGGCGCCGATGCCGAAGCGGCAGCCGAAGGAGAAATTGGAGGCGCCCTGCAGTTGCGAGGTCAGGTCGTAGGCGCGGGCGCTCACGGCCAGGCTGACGCTGTCCGAGAGATCGAAGGCGATCTCGCCGAATATCGCCGATTCCTCTTCCGTGCGGGTGAAGTCGTTGAAAAAGACCGTGGCCGGCGAGCGCGGACCGACAGCATTCACGCCCGGTGTGGGTAGCGTGGTGTTGCCTAACTGAAAATCGGGGTCGCCGATGACCTCGCGAAATGTGGGCTCGGTAGCAGCGTACTGAAAATCGCCGAGGTGGTTGGATTCGACTTCGTTGAAATAGGCGCCGGCCAGCAGCCGCACCCGGTTGGCCGGATCCGTGGCAATCCGGAACTCGTGGGTGGTGCGCCTGTTCCTGGTGTCTTCCGCGTACTGCTTGCTCGGGTCGTAGCAATTATCCGCGGGCTTGCCCCACGCACCGCTGCACAGATAGTATGTGATGTAGCCGCCGCCATTGTTGTAGTGGGTGTAGTCGATGATGCTGTTAATCTGCCGGCTGAGATTGCCGCCGGTGTAGATCAGGTCGAGGTTGGCCAGCCGGCCGTTCAGCGTCCAGGTGGTGAGGCCGAACTCGTCCCGGTTGTAGTCCGGAGCGAACGCGGCCGCATCGTCGTCGCCGTCCAGCTCAGGGTTGGTCAGGAAGGTCCCGTCCGCCGTCAGGGTCTGGGCGGTGTGCTGAATCAGCAGGTCCCAGTCATCGCTGAGCTGGAAACTCGCGCCCACGCGTCCGCCGCGGTAGGTCGCGTCGTTCCAGTCGTCCTCGACCAGGGTGTCGTTGCGGGCGGTAACCACCGAACCGGCGTCGGTCATCAGCGGCCCGAATCCTAAGCGGTTGCGGTCCAACACCTCGGCGCTGGGAGTGTAAGTAGCCGGTACGTTGTCTATCCAGCCGCCCTGGACGTCGCTGTAGACGGCGACGCGAATGGCCACCTGCTCCGATAGCGGGAGGTTGGCGTAGGCATTCACCGCGCTGCTGTCGGCGCCGTCGTAGGTCGACCCGAACTTGGCGTTGAACCCGGATACGAACCCGTCCGTACTCGGCTTGTTGGTGATCAGGCGCATGTTGCCCGACTGCGAACTCGCCCCGAACAGCGTGCCCTGAGGACCGGACAGCACCTCGATACGCTCAAGGTCCACCGCGTAGACATCCAGATTGCGGGCACCGAAGGACACGGGCTGTTCGTCCACATACAGGGCGACGCCGGGGGCCGACCCATTGGCCGGAGCGACCGTCACGCTGGCCTGCTCGGTGGCGCTGCCGCGAATGTAGATTTCCTTCTTGCCGGGACCGTTGCCCGTGTGGATAACGTTCGGCAGGTATTTGACATACTGGTCGAAGGTATCGACCCGTAGCTCGCGCAAATTGTCTCCCGTGACCGCCTGCAGGGCGATGGGCACATCCTGTGCGGGCTCCGCCCGCTTGGTTGCAGTGACGACGATCTCTTCAATTTGCTGAGCGTCGGCGACGCCGGCAGCGTGCGCGGCAATGGCAGCGGAAACCGCCAGGCTGAGTTTGTTTTTGCGCCAAATATTATTCGCCATTAGAATTCTCCCGCTCCCCCGAATGCTAACTGCCATCGTAATCTATAGTGCAACGTAAACCCAAATTCCGGGAAAATCGGGCGGTGGCCATCCACGGTCGGAGAATGCCATGGATGACCAGGCTCGGATTGTAATTGTCGGCGGCGACATCATGGGCATCGGCCTGCTGTACCATCTCGACTCCAGGTGAACCGAGAATAACACCGCGATGCGGCGCCCGATGAAGCATATGCGACATCGGAGTGTCAAAAATGGACAGGTATCCCAGGGTCTTCGGCCATCGCACGACAAATTGTTGCGTATCGCCAACAGCAGCCGGAGGCGCCGCCATGTCGCTTGCGATTAGCTCCATGTCGCATCCGGCGATGCACGGATCTGGATTCTGCCTCAGACTGGCATTCGAAAATGCAATAGTGGCTTGTGCTTTCACGACTCAGGTGTTTCCCCTCAACTCCACCAAAGTCCTTGCCACGCTAGCGGGAGTTCCTGTGGTATTCCATCTTGCTAGTCAACCCCAAATGCTAAGAAAATTCGAGCAGCTACCATCCACGGTCGGAGAATGGAATGGATGACCAAGCTCGAATCGTCATTGTCGGCGGTGGCATTATGGGCGTCGGCTTGCTGTACCACCTGGCGGCAGAGGGGTGCGGTGACGTCCTGCTGATCGAGAAAGGCGAGTTGACGTCGGGCTCGACCTGGCACGCGGCCGGTCAATGCCCCAACCTGGTTGGCGACTACAACCTCGCCAAGATTCACGAATACAGCGTCTCCCTGTACAGGAAACTGGAGCAACTAACCGGTCAGTCCGTCGGTTGGCACGGCTGCGGCAGCGTCCGCTTCGCCCTCACCGAGCGGGATCTGGACTGGTTCCGCTACCTGCGCGGAATCGCCGCCAATGTCGGTTACCATATGGAGATCGTCGACGTTGAACAGATCGGCAAGCTGAATCCCTTTGTTTCGACCGATGGCGTACTGGCCGGTGCCTGGACCCGCAACGATGGTCACGCCGACCCGTTCGGACTTTGCCAGGCGATGGCCAAGGGGGCACGCGAACTGGGCGCCAGGATCATGCGGCGCAATCGGGTGACCGGCATCAATGCCCTGCCGGGCGGCGAATGGGAACTGGCGACGGAACACGGAAGCATCGTGGCCGAAACCGTGGTCAACGCCGCCGGCTGCTTCGCCCGGCAAGTGGCGCAAATGGTCGGGACGGGCCTTCCCATCTGCAACATTCAGCACCACTATCTGGTCTCCGGCCCGGTGCCGGAGCTGGACGGCAGAAGCGACGAACTCCCCGTGGTTCGCGACCCCTACGCCTCCGCCTACCTGCGCCAGGAACAGGAGTCCGGCCTGATCGGCATCTACGAGGCCGATGGGCTCGCCGAAGCCTGGCCGCCGAGTGGACTGCCGCCCTGGGATTCCGACAGCGAACTGTTTACCGACGATCTCGAACGCCTGATGCCCTGGCTGGGCCGCGCCATGGAGCGCATGCCGATTTTCGAACCGGCCGGCATCCGGCGCATCGTCAACGGGGCCATCTCCCACAGCCCCGACGGTCTGCCGCTGCTCGGCCCCGTGGCCGGGCTGCGCAATTTCTGGCTCTGCTGCGGCTCGTCCTTCGGCATTGCCCAGGGCGCCGGCTGCGGCAAGTACCTGGCTCAGTGGATGTTGCACGGCGACTCCGAAATCAATATGACCGGGTTCGACCCCCGGCGCTTCGGGGTCTTTGCCGATGCCCGCTACATGGGGGCCAGGGGCCGCCAGGACTACGGCAGGACCTACGCCACGGCATTGCCGGGGGAAGAACTGCCGGCGGCCCGGCGGTGCCGGGCCAGCCCCCTGTACGACAAGCTCAGGGCCCAGGGCTGCGTGTATACCGAAACCTTCGGCTGGGAGCGGCCCAAGTGGTTCTCGCCGGACGGCCGGGAGGAGCACTACAGCTTCCGCCACAACAACGTGTTCGATCTGGTGCGCGAAGAGTGCCTGGCCGTGCGAGAGCGGGTCGGCATCCTGGATCTCTCCGGATTCGCGAAATTCGACGTGACGGGCCGCGATGCCAGGACGCTGTTGAATCGGCTGTGCGCCAACCGGGTGCCGAAGCGCGGCGGTATCGCGCTCACCCATTTGTTGTCCGAGGGCGGGCGCATCGGCGCGGAACTGACTATCACCCACCTTGACGATGAATCCTTCTACGTGCTTTCCGCCGCCGGCGCCGAACTGCGCGATCTCGACCACTTGCAACAGGGCCGGCGCCCGGGAGAGCAGGTGCACATCGCCAATGTCACCGACCGGCGCGGCGTTCTGGTGCTGGCCGGGCCGCGCGCCCGGGCCGTGCTGGCCCAGGTGACGGATGCGCCGCTCGGCAGCAGCGCCTTTCGCTGGCTGAGCGGCAGGGAAATCGACATCGCCGGGATGCCCGTGCGGGCGCTGCGAGTGAACTACGTGGGCGAACTCGGCTGGGAACTGCACCCGGCCATGGAACATCTTGAGGCGCTGTACGACGCGCTGGTGGAGGCCGGGGCGGAATACGGCATGCGCAATTTCGGCCTCTACGCGGTCAACAGCATGAGGCTGGAAAAAGCCTATCGCAGTTGGGGCGCGGAACTGACCAACGAAGTCACCCTGATCGACGCGGCCATGGAGCGATTCATCAAGTTCGACAAGGGCGACTTCATCGGCCGGGAAGCGACCCTGCAACAGCAGGACCGCACGCTGCAACTGATCTACTTCAGCCTCGACGCCGGCGATTCGGATGTTCAGGGCGGGGAGCCGATCTTCGCCGGTGACCGGTGCGTGGGGGTGACCACTACCGGCGGTTATGGCCACTTTGTCCGGCAGAGCCTCGGCTTCGGCTACGTCCCGCCGCCGCTGGCCGGCCCCGACACGGCGTTGACGGTCGAAGTGCTGGGACATCGGCGGCAGGCGACGGTGCGGACAAACCCGGTCCATGATCCGGCCAACCTCCGGTTGCGCGCCTGACGACTCATGAGGACCCGGCCCGAGCGCCCTGCCGACCTGCCGCGTCGCGCCGGCGTGATCGTGATCGGCGGCGGCGTGATCGGCTGTTCGGTCGCCTATCACCTGGCGCGGGCCGGGGTCTCCGGCGTGACGCTGCTGGAACGCAGGCAGCTCACCTCAGGCACCACCTGGCACGCGGCGGGACTGGTGGGCCAACTCCGCACGTCCATCAACATGACCGAGCTGGCGCGCTATACCAGCGCGCTCTACCGGCGCCTGGAGGCGGAAACCGGCCAGGCGGTCGGTTACCGGCGCTGCGGTTCCTTCTCCCTTGCCACCAACGAGGAGCGGTTCGAGGAACTGCGGCGCAGCGCGTCGATGGCAAAGGTATTCGGGCTGGAGGTGGAGGTGGTGACGCCCGCGGCCATCAAGGCCCGGATTCCCCTGCTGCATGCCGACGACGTGCTCGGCGGCATTCACATTCCTTCCGACGGCTACGCCAATGCGGTGGATATCACCAACGCCCTGGCCAAGGGCGCCGCCGCCGCCGGTGCGCGCATCTTTCAGAACCTGCCGGTCACGGCCATCCGTACCGGGCCCGGCGGCGTAACCGGCGTGGCCACCGAACAGGGCGATATCGACACCGACTGCGTGGTGTTATGCGCCGGCATGTGGACCCGGGAGCTGGCGCAGACGGTTGGGGTGAACGTGCCCCTGCACGCCTGCGAGCACTACTACGCCCTGTTCGAATCGGTGGCGGGGCTGGATTCGAACTTCCCGGTCGTGCGCGATTACGACGCCTGCACCTACTACAAGTATGACGCGGGCAAGTTGCTCGTCGGCGCCTTCGAACCCCGTGCCCGACCCTGGGCCACGGAGGGCATCCCGGAGGACTTCTGTTTCGACGAGATCGCCGGCAGTTTGGAGCATTTCGAACCCATTCTCGAGCAGGCCATGGTGCGCATACCGGCGCTGGCATCCGCCGGGCTGCAGCAGTTCTTCTGCGGCCCGGAGAGTTTTACGCCGGATGTGCGCTACCACGTCGGCCGGGCGCCCGAACTGGACAACTGTTTTGTGGCGGCGGGGCTGAATTCCATCGGCCTGCAATCCGCCGGCGGCATCGGCAAGGTGATCTCGGAGTGGATTCGCCTCGGACACCCGCCGTCGGACCTTTGGGAAGTGGATGTGCGCCGCAATCAGCCGTTCCAGCGCAATCGGAAGTACCTGCGCGAACGGGTCTCCGAGAGCCTCGGCCTGCTGTACGCCACGCACTACCCCTATCGTCAGTACGACACCGCCCGGGGAGTTCGCAAATCGCCCCTCTACGATCGCCTGCAATCCATCGGGGCGTGCCACGGCGAGGTCGCGGGTTGGGAGCGGCCCAACTGGTACGCGCCGGACCCGGGCCTGGCCCGCTACGAGTACAGTTACGGGCGGCAGAACTGGTTCGAGCATTCCGCGGCGGAACACCGGGCGGTGCGCGAGCAGGTGGGGCTGTTCGACCTGTCCTCTTTCGCCAAATTTCGGCTCCAGGGCCGGGATGCGGCCCGGGTGCTCAATACCGTCTGCGCGAACGATGTGGACGTGCGCGCCGGCCGCATTGTCTACACCCAATGGCTGAACGCCCAGGGCGGCATCGAAGCGGATCTCACCGTCACCCGGTTGGCCGAAGACTGCTATCTGATCGTGACCGCCGCTGCCACGGAAGTGCGGGACTTTCACTGGTTGCAACGGCACATTCCGGCCGACGCCCATTGTGTGCTGACCCATGTGACCTCGGCCCAGGGGGTGATTTCGATCATGGGCCCCAACGCTCGGGCGCTGCTGCAGTCCCTGACCCCGAACGATCTCTCGCATGAGGCCTTCCCTTTCGCCCACAGCCGGGAAATCGAGCTCGGCTACGCCCTGGTGCGCGCCGCCCGGATCACCTACGTCGGCGAACTCGGCTGGGAACTCTACATCCCCACCGAGTTCACGGCCGGCGTCTACGACGCCATCGTCGCCGCGGGCGCACCCTTCGGCCTGGCCCACGCCGGCTATCACGCGCTGGATTCGCTGCGCATCGAAAAAGCCTATCGTCATTGGGGCCACGACATCACCGACGAGGACACCCCGCTGGAAGCCGGCCTGGGCTTCGCCGTGAAGTTCGACAAGCCGGGCGGGTTCATCGGGCGAGAGGCGCTGCTGAAAGCGAAGGCGGCAGGGCCGGCGAAGCGGTTGTTGCAGTTCCGGCTGCTGGACCCACAGCCGCTGCTCTACCACAACGAACCCATCTGGCACGATGACGCCTTGGTCGGTTACGTCACGTCCGGCGCCTACGGCCACACCCTCGGCGGCGCCATCGGCCTCGGCTACGTCGATACCGCCAACGAGCCAGACCCGGCAGACGGGGGGTTCAGCATCGAAGTGGCCGGGGAGCGGATGCCGGCGGAGGCTTCGTCAACCCCGATGTACGACCCCGGAAGCAGGCGCATCCGCTGCTGACGCCGGGCTACGCGACCGCGGCGATTGCCTGCTCAAGAAGAGCCAGCGCCTCATCGACCTCCGCAGCGCTGACGTTGAGCGGCGGCGATATGCGGATCACGTTGCCGTAAGTGCCGCCGCGGCCCATCAACAGCCCCCGCACGCGTGCGGCGTCGAGCAGCGCCTGCGTCAGTTCGGGCTCCGGCGTGCGGTTGCCGGCGGTTTCATCGGTCACCAATTCGATAGCCTGCATGAGCCCCTTGCCGCGCACATCGCCGACGCAGGCGGGGAATCGGCGCTGAATGCGCAGCAAACCGTCGCGCAGACGGGCTCCCTGCCGACCGGCATGGGCGGCCAAGTTGTCCCGCTCAACGATATCGATCACGGTATTGGCCGCCGAGCAACTCACGGGATTGCCGCCGAAGGTGGAGATGGTGGATTTGTCCAGTGAATCCGCCACCGGCGCCGTGGCGACCAACGCCCCGAGCGGCATGCCGTTGGCGATGCCCTTGGCCATGGTCATCATGTCCGGTTCCACGCCGTAGTGCTCTATGCCCCACATGCGCCCGGTGCGGCCAAAGCCGGTCTGTACTTCATCGGCAATGAAGACGCCGCCGTACTTGCGCACGATTTCCGCAACGATGGCGTAGTACTCCTCGGGCGGCGTGACGAAACCGCCGACACCCTGGATCGGCTCCGCCAGCATCCCCGCCACCCGGCCGGAAGTTGCGGTCTGGATCAACTCCTCGACATCCCGGGCGCAGGCCACACCGCACTTGGGGTAGGTCAACTTCAGCGGACAGCGGTAACAATAGGGCGAGAGCGCATGACGCACGACGCTGGCCCGGTCCCCCGAGGCGCGCCAGGCTGCATTGCCCGTCAGACCCTGGGCGAGTTGGGTGCGGCCCGAATAGCCGTGGCGCAAGGCGATGACCTCGGTGTTGCCGGTGTAGCTTTGCGCCATCATGATCGCAGCCTCGTCAGCCTCGCTGCCGGAAGCGGTGAAGAAGCACTTCTGCAGCGCCCCGGGGGTAATGCGGGCCAGGCGCTCCGCCAGTTCGCCCATCGGCAAGGTCGGGTAGAGAGTGGAAATGTGGGAGAGCCGTTGCACTTGAGCGATGATGGCCCGGTTCACCTCCGGGTTGGCGTGGCCAAGGGATACCGTGAGAATGCCGCCGAAGAAATCGAGATAGGTACGCTCTTCAAGATCCTTGACACGGCCACCACGGCCGTCGGTCACGACCATGGGCTCGGTGTGCAGGCTCTTCACCTGGGGAAAAATGTACTCTTCGTATTGCCGCACGACATCTGCCGTCGTTGGCTTCGCACTGTTTTCCGCTTCCCGGTTGGCCGGGGCAACCGCCGATTGGTCTTGCATGGTCGCTGTCTCCTCGTTGTGCTCAGGGTTTCAGCGGGACCGGGTTAGGCGCCAACAGGCCGCCTGACGGTCCCTCGGCAAGGATTGCAGGGATTGTAGACGATTTCGCCGAGGTTCCTGCCGCAAGTCGGCGATCCCATACAAAGACTTTTTTGAAGGAGAAATTCCTTCACAATAGCAGCCGTCCGCGGGTTGGGGTATGTCAGGTGCCGATGCAGCGTAGGGCCAGGGCGGTAGTCATCGGTGGCATCCATATAGAGATATCCGGTCTAGCCCTTCCCGGCAATCACGTTGAGCAACGCCTGCCGTTTCTCGACTTCGACCACGTGCAACGCCCGCTCAAGCGCCGCGGGCAGCTCGCCTGGATCCTCGACGCGCTCACCGTAGCCGCCATTGGCCTCGCAGATCAGTTCAAAGCGTGGTGACGGCTCCAACTCACAGAGCGGCACGGACTTGGCCCGCGCCGCCCAGCCGCCCGGGGCATACCGGAACGCGGCTTCCCGGGATCGCTGCCAACTGCCGTTGTTGTAGATGACGAAAAGCACCGGCAGATCGCAGGCCGCCGACATGAAGTGAGTCGCCGTGGGCACGCCGAATACATGGCTGCCGTCGCCGATGGCACAAACCACCGTGCGGTCCGGGCAGGCCAGTTTGGCGCCGAGAGCCGCCCCCGGACCCCAACCCAACACCCCGGAGTGGGGATGACTGAAGAACGTTCCCGGCCTCTTGAAGCAGGTCTGGGTCGGGTCCAGAGAGATCTCGGTGACGGCGATGTCGTCATCGTCCAGTGCCTCCCCAACGCATCGGGAGATCCACCGGTAGTCCATGGGCCGGTCCTGACTGACGCCGCGAGCGGCTTTACGCCATCCCCGACGCTGCCGCTGGTGCGCATCCGCCCAGCGCCGGCGCCGCGCCTCGATCTTGTCTTCCGGCAATGGGTGCCGGGCGATCCGGTTATCCAGCGCTCGCAACGTGCTCCCCGCGTGTCCCGCAAGCCCGAGTTCCGTGGCGTAGCCGCGAATGGGATAGCGCTCGTAAAGCGGGTCGTCGTCGATCTGGATCACGGTGGCGTCGGGTCGCGGCTCAGCGCGGTTCGGAAACCACGGTGTATCGGACTCGATGGCAACAATGACATCGGCCCCGGCAATCAACCCGCCGGACTCGAACCCCTGATGCAACGGGTGATCATGGGGGAAATTCAGGTACGCGCCCCAGGACTCGACCACGGGAATCGCCAGGCGCTCCGACAGCGCCACCAGCGCGCCTACCGCCTCCGGGTCGCGGCCGAGGGATGAGACCACGATCAGGGGATTGTCCGCCCCTGCAAGTACCCTTGCCGCGCGGTCGATGGCGTCGGGCTCAGGTTGCGCGCGCGCCGAGGGACTCATCCGAGCGGTGGCGGCGTACTCGAGCTCCTGCAACGGTGCCCCGGCCACATCCAGAGGCAGCGTCAGGTAGACCGGTCCCGACGGCGCGTTGGCGGTTATGGCCAGCGCGCGGTCGACCACGGTTTCCAACTGCTCGCCGCGGCGCAATTCATAATCCCACTTCACGAACTCGCGCACCATGGCCGCCTGGTCAAACGACTCCTGGGCCCAGTGGATGGTGGCGGCGCGGGACGTGACGTGGCCCTTCTCGGTAATCGAGGTGCGCCCGGCAGCCACCAACATGGGAACTCGGGCACGGGCCGCGTTGATGATCCCACCGGCGGCGTTGGCGGTTCCGGCGATGGTGTGGACCATCACCGCCTGGGGTTCGCCGGTCACCATGGTGTAGCCGTGGGCCATTGCGATCGCCGTGATTTCGTGAATCACCGTGATCGGCCTCAAACCGTCCCCTTGACCCAGGGCTTCGCGCTTGGCAAAAGCCTCGATGAATGGGGGAAAGTCCGTTCCGGCCCCGGCGCCAAAAAAATACCTGACACCGCGCGTTTCCAACAGTTCCAGGAACCCCTCGGCGACGCTGTCTACTTGCAGACGTTTTTTACCCATCGAGCTGATCCCGAATCGACGGCGCGCGCCGCCGGAGTCTCCTATTTTCCTTCTACCGCGGATGAGTTAATTCCGCCAGCCGGGTATGATAGCGGAACGCAACACACGCCAACCTGGACACAAGAAGATATGTCATGAGAATCGCCTTTGGAGTCGGTTTCCTGGGACTGGTGGCCGCCGGTGTGTACTACCTCGAAGGGTCCGGCGGCGAACTCTGAATGCGGAGCGCCTCCTGAGCCGCCCCCGGGTCTGCATCTATATCCCCATTGACGCATCCGGTGCGTCCCATCGGCGTATTCAGGATGCCGGCTGCGAGGTGACTCTCGGCGAGTCCTCCTGGAGAGCCGGCATCGCGCGCGACACCCTGCTTGAACTGGCCCGGGGGGCCCACGCGTTGATGGGTGCGACCATCAAGCGAACCCCCGTGGACGACGCTTTTCTTGAACAACTCCCGGATCTGCGAATCGTCTCAAAGTACACCATCGGCGTGGAAGACGTGGACCTGGCGGCAGCGAGCGCCCGCGGCGTGCTCGTCACGCACTGCCCGACGGAAGCCAACTGGGGCGGTGTCGCCGAGGGAACCGTCGCCTTCATGCTGACACTGTTCAAGCGCATTCGGGAACGGGACCGCCGCGTCAAGGACGGCGGCTGGCGCGACAACGAACTGCTGGGAACGCATCTCGGCCGTCGTGAAGACGGCTATCCCGGCCTCACGGTGGGTATCGTCGGGCTTGGCCGTTGCGGCTCCCGTGTCGCGGAGTTGCTGGCACCCTGGAAGGTTCGGCTCCTCGCCTGCGATCCCTATGTCGAGGACGAGAAATTCAGGCGTTACGGCGCTGCCCGCGTCGAGTTGGCGCAACTGCTCCAGGAATCCGATGTGATCACCCTGCATGTCACCCTGACGGAGGAGACGCGCGGGTTCATCGGCGCGAACGAACTCGAATCGATGAAAGCCAAGGCGATACTCATCAATACCTGCCGCGGTGCGGTGGTCAACCTGGACGCGCTCTGCGACGCGCTCGAGGATGGCCGCATCGCCGGTGCCGCACTGGATGTGCTGCCGGAGGAACCCCCGGCCAAGCACGCCCGGATACTCACGCTGGGGGACAAGGTGCTTCTCTGCCCACACATGGTCAGCGCGAACCATCCCGGTACGCTTCAGCCGGCCATTCCCTGGGCCACGGACGCCACCCTGGCGGCGCTCAGGGGCCGGGTTCCGGAGCACGTCTACAATGTGGATGCGATCCCCAAGTGGCTGGCGCGATTCGGTGAGACACCGCTCATATGACGGGAGTTGCGGAAAGACGGTCGTTGAAGCCGTTGTACGGCCGCCGCGCCATCTGGTCGTGGGCGATGTACGATTTCGCCAATTCGGCGTTCACGACACTGGTAATCACGTTCGTCTACGCCACCTACTTCACCCAGGCCATCGCGCCCGATCCGATCACCGGCACCGCGCTGTGGTCGCGGGCGATCGCGATCACGGCGTTAATCACGGCGATCTGCTCACCGCTGCTGGGGGCCCTTGCGGACCGCGGCGGGTATCGCAAGGCATTTGTTCTGCTGTCATCGCTGGTTTGCGTGCTCGCCACCGCCGGACTCTACCAGGTCCTGCCCGGGCAGATTGCGGCTGCCCTGGTGCTCGTGATCGTAGCCAATCTGGGCTATGAGTTTGCCACCGTTTTCTACAACGCCTTTCTTCCGGACATCGCGCCCCCGGGACGCATCGGGCGAGTTTCCGGTTATGGGTGGGCGCTGGGCTACGTGGGCGGCCTTCTGGCCCTGCTCGTGGCATTGGTCGCGCTGGTTCAGCCAGCCAATCCGTGGTTCGGTTTCAGCACGGAAGCCGGTGAGAATATTCGCGCCACGAATCTGCTGACGGCGGCGTGGTTTGCGGTCTTCACGCTGCCCTTCCTGTTCTGGGTCCCCGAGGACCGCTCCGCTATCTCCGACCGAGGAAGCGTCGTCGGCGACGCGGTGCGACAGTTGCGCAATACCTTCGCGGAGATTCGCAGGTACCGTCAGATCGTGCGCCTGCTCGTGGCGCGTTTCTTCTACAACAACGGCCTGGTCACCGTCATCGCGTTCGGTGGAATCTACGCCGCCGAATCATTCGGCTTCACGCTTCAGGAAGTGTTGGTATTCGGGATCGCGCTAAATGTCGCCGCGGGGGCCGGAGCACTGGCCATGGGCTACCTCGACGACCGGATCGGCGGCAAGCGGACGATCATTATTTCCTTGATTGGACTCACCGTGGCTACCGCGCTGGCCATCGTGGCGACGGACAAGCTGTGGCTATGGGTTGCGGGCGTTATCACCGGCATTTTCCTCGGACCCAATCAGGCCGCCAGCCGCTCCCTGTTGGGCCGATTCGTGCCCAAGGGAACCGAGAACGAATTTTTCGGCTTCTTCGCCTTCTCCGGCAAGTTGACAGCCTTTGTCGGACCGTTCCTGCTCGGCGTGCTCACTCAATGGACAGGATCCCAGCGTTGGGGCATCTCCGTGGTGCTTGTCTTGTTCGCCGCGGGGCTGGTGCTGATGATTCCGCTGGACGAACAGGAAGGAATTTCCCGGGCGGAGCGCGGATGACGGCAATTACGTCCTTGGTCAAAGCCCGCGGCGGCCTTATTATCGTCCCCGCCTAATGATCGTCCTCGCCTAAACTCCCGGTGAACGCCATGACGCGGATCCTTCCTGAAATCCAGGCCTTCGAATCGGATCTTGTGGCGTGGCGGCGGGATCTGCACGCCCATCCGGAACTTGCCTATCAGGAGCACCGAACCGCCGGATTCGTCGCCGAGCGTCTTCGCAGTTGGGGTATCGACGTCGACCGCGGTCTTGCGGAAACCGGTGTGGTCGGCACACTAACCATGGGCGATGGGCCGGCAGTCGGGCTGCGGGCGGACATGGACGCCCTGCCCATGGAAGAAACCAATACCTTCGCGCACCGTTCGCGCCACCCGGGATGCATGCACGCCTGCGGCCACGATGGGCACACCACCATGCTGCTGGGCGCGGCCCGCTACCTCGCCGAGCACGGCGAATTCTCCGGGACGATCCGGTTCATCTTCCAGCCGGCGGAGGAAGCCGCCGGCGGCGCCAAGCGGATGCTGGATGACGGACTATTCGGGCGCTTGCCGGTGGACGCCGTATTCGGCATGCACAACTGGCCCAATCTGGAAGCCGGTCGATTTGCCGCCCGCGCCGGACCGATGATGGCATCCCTGGATACGTTCAACATTCGCATCCAAGGGCGGGGCGCTCACGGCGCCGCGCCCCAGGACGGCGTCGACCCGATCGCGACCGCCGCACAAGTCGTTACCGCACTGCAAACCATCGTCAGCCGCAATGTTGACCCGCGGCAGAGCGCGGTCCTCAGCGTGACGCGGATACACGGCGGCGATGCCGACAATGTGATTCCGCCGCGAGTGGAACTGGGCGGCGGCATCCGTTGCTTCGATCCAGCGGTGCGGAACCTGTTGTGCCGGCGGGTCGTCGAGATAGTAGAGGGTGTCTGCAGCAGCCTCGGCGCGAGCGGCGCCGTGGAGTTCACCGCCCGTTACCCTGCCGTGATCAACGCGGCCGCGAGCACCGAATTGGCCCTGGGAACCGCCGCCGGCATCGTCGGCGCGGCCAACGTCGACGCCCAGGCAGACCCTGTCATGGTGTCGGAGGACTTCGCCTATCTGCTCGAGGCCAGCACAGGCTGCTTCGTATTGATCGGCAACGGTGCCGGCGAGGGCGGCTGCATGATTCACAATCCGGACTACGACTTCAACGACGGCATCCTGACGCTGGGCGCCACCTACTGGGCCCGCCTGGCGCAGGATTTCCTTCGTCAGGCGCCGGGTGAGGCGCCGGGTTGAGCTACCCCGCTCCGGTGCGTATGCTGCGCGGTTTTCGGCAGGTCCGCGGAGAAACAACCGGTGTCTGATCCCAGACGGAACTTTTTGATCTTTCCAGGGCAAGGATCGCAGTACCGGGGCATGGGCTCCGATCTGATCGCGGAATTCGCTCCGGCCCGCGAAATATTCGACCAGGCCAGCGAGGTTGCGGGCTATGACATGGCGGATTTGTGCTGCAACGATCCGCAACTTCAGCTTGACAACACCCGCTTTACCCAACCGGCCATCGTGACCCACCAGATGGCCTGCCTGGAGTCGCTCCGGAGCCTCGTACCGGATTTGCGTCCCGCGCTGACGGCCGGACACAGCCTGGGAGAATATACTGCGCTGGTTGCCGCCGGAGCACTGAGTTTCGGTGACGCGCTGACGCTGGTGATGCGTCGCGCGGAATTAATGAACGAATTTGGCGAGGGCGGGATGCTGGCGACGGCCCTTGATGTGACGACCGCCCGCGCGCTGGCGGACCGGCACTTCTGCGGTATCGGCGGTTGCAATCTCCCGGAGCAGACGGTGATCGCCGGCCGGGAGCAGGATCTTGACCGCTTGGCCGCCGATCTCGCCGCCAACTACCCGCGCAAGCGAGCCGTGCGGCTCAAGACGGGCGGCGCGTTTCACACCTACCTGATGGTGGACGCGGCACGCCGCTTCAGGGATGTGCTCGAATCGGTTGAATTCAAACCATTGACCACCGACGTGCTAGCCAACTACACCGGTGATCTGCACGAATCCGACGCGAACGCCATTCGATCGCGATTGTTCTTCCAGCTATTCCACCCGGTCCGCTGGCAAGCATGCATGGAAGCGGCACTCGCAGCGGGTGTGGATGCCATTGTCGAGATCGGCGGCGGAATCGGCCGGGGCGAAGGGCCCGAGGCAAAGCGACCCACCCTGGAATCCGTCGTCAAGAAGACGCTACGGGCTCACGGCAGCGGCGCCGATTATTTTGGTGCGATCAATATAGCGAGCATTCACGAGGCCGCTCGCGAACTGGAACGCGCCGCGGCGTAGTCCGCCGGGGCAAGCATGACGCGGCGCGCCGCACCGAAACCGGCCGTCTCGCAATATATGGACACGTCGAGGACGCGATGACGGCAGTGAAGCAGAAAGCGACCAACGTCACCTGGGAAGAGGGCCTGGTATCGCGGGAGGATCGATACCAGATCCTGCGCCAGAAAGGCGCGACGATCTGGTTGACCGGCCTGTCGGGCAGCGGCAAGAGCACCATCGCGGTGGCGCTGGAGCGCGCGCTGTTCAACCGGGGCAAGCTCTCGTACCGACTCGACGGAGACAACGTCCGGCTCGGAATCAACAAGAACCTCGGTTTCTCCGAACAGGACCGCAAGGAAAACATTCGCCGGATCGGTGAGGTCGCCAAGTTGATCGGCGATGCCGGGACGATTGCGCTGTCGAGCTTCATCAGCCCCTACACCGCGGACCGCGATGAGGTTCGCCGACTGCACGAGACGGCCGATCTCCGCTTCGTCGAGGTCTTTGTCGACTGCCCTTTGAGTGAGGCGGAACGGCGCGATCCCAAGGGACTCTACAAGCGGGCGCGGGCGGGCGAGATCAAGAATTTTACCGGCATCGATGATCCGTACGAGAAACCGGCCAAGGCGGAACTGCATCTGCGAACCGATCGGATGACCGTAGCCGAGGAAGTCGCGGCCATCATGGCCTATCTTGAACGGCATGGCATCATCGACAACGGCGAACCGTGATGAAACGTCCCCATGGGGCCGAAGCCCTGAAGCCGTTTTTTGTTTCCGAGCAGAAACACTGTACAGAGTTGCTGGCCGAGGCCGAAACTCTGCCCTCGATGGTGCTCAATTCCGCGGCGGCCGCCAACGCGGTGATGCTGGGCGGGGGTTATTTCACGCCCATTGACGGTTTCATGAACGTTGCCGAGGCGCTGAGCGTGGCCGAAACCATGCAGACCGCCTCGGGGCTATTCTGGCCGGTGCCGATCCTCAATCTGACCGCGAGCGTTCGTGGCATCGAGACTGCAGACCGCATCGCGCTGCGCGACCCGAACGTCGCCGGCAACCCGGTGCTCGCGGCGATGGACGTCGCCAGTATCGAAACGGTTGACGGCGAACAGTTGGATACGATGACCCGGGCGGTCTTCGGCACGCTCGATCCCGGTCATCCGGGCGTCGACGTGTTCAGGAACCTCGGTGACCATTGCGTCGCGGGGAGCATCCAGGTCTTGAATTTCAGTTACTTCGAGCAGGATTATCCGGATACCTTCCGGACCGCGGCGGATATTCGCGCGGAGATCGCTCGTCTCGGCTGGGGTACGGTCGTGGCGTTTCAGACACGCAATCCCATGCACCGCGCACACGAGGAGCTTTGCCGCATGGCGATGGAGCGGCTGCGTGCCGACGGCCTCGTCATCCACATGTTGCTGGGCAAACTCAAGGCAGGGGATATCCCCGGAACCGTTCGCGATGCCTGTATTCGCAAGATGGTGGAGGACTACTTCCCTGAAAATACCGTCATAGTGACAGGCTACGGCTTCGACATGCTCTACGCCGGTCCTCGGGAAGCTCTGTTGCACGCGATCTTCCGGCAGAACATGGGCGTGACTCATCTGATCGTGGGGCGCGATCACGCCGGCGTAGGCGACTACTACGGGCCGTTCGACGCGCAGGCGATATTCGCGCGGATTCCCGCGGCTGCGCTTGAGATCGAGATCTTCGCGGCCGATCACACGGCTTATTCAAGGAAACTCGGGCGTGTGGTCATGATGCGCGAGGCACCCGACCATGCACCCGAGGACTACATCCTGCTCTCAGGTACAAAGTTGCGGGAGATGCTGCAGCAAGGCGTCCAGCCACCGCCGGAACTCACCCGGCCGGAGGTCGCCGATATCCTCATGGAGCACTACAGGCGCTGACCGCCCCGGCCACAAACATCGGTGAGCGATGCAGCCGGGCAGGCTGCCGGAACAAACCTTTCGCAGCGAGAGAGCGCCCGACAGGCCGTTAATGGCGTACGTATTTTCGCACGGTGGCCGCACCGACTTCCGCGCCGAATATCTCCCCGGCCGAGTTCGCCGACAATCCGTGGGCGCCCGTTGCCGCGGCGTTCGCGGGGTCAAAAGTCGGATCCGGAATAAACGCCTCGACCACGCCATCGACAGCGCTGCCTGCGCGGATCCCCCTTTCCCAGCCGGGGTTTCTCTCGGTATTGGACTGGTTGTCGGACACGTAGAGGGCGTCGTCGGCAGTGATGTAAAGCCCGCTGGCACGGCCGAATTGATGCCATTGGTCCAGAAAAACGCCGTCCCGATCGAAGATCTGGACACGATTGTTGTCCCGATCGGCAACGAAGAGTCTGCCGCGGGAATCCATCGCGATGGCGTGCGGCACGATGAACTCACCGGGGCCGGAACCGGTACTTCCGAAGCTCGCCAGGTACTGGCCGTCCGCGGAGAATTTCTGGACGCGATTGTTGGAGTCGGGGTCGTGACCATCCGAGACGAAAATGTCGCCGTTGGGAGCGACCACGACATCGGTCGGACCGTTGAATTGGCCAGGGCCGGATCCGGCGACGCCCGCTTCGCCCAGCGTCATGAGAACCTCGCCGTCGGGGCTGAACTTGAAAACCTGGTGCCCCCTTTGACTGTCGCCCTGCCCATCGGTCACCCAGACATTGCCGTCGGAATCAACGTAGATTCCGTGCGGCCAGACGAACATGCCCGCGCCGAATCCCCGGATCCATCGGCCCGAGGGATCGTACATGTGAATCGGCGCCAACGCGTCCCGGTCGACGCAACTGTTCCGGCCGCATCGCTCGGCAATCCATAGATTTCCGTCCCCATCGGCGTAAACGGAACTGACCGACCCCATCGCCCGGGAGTTGGGTGGTTGAATCCAGTCTGGAATTTCGCGATAAGTCATTTCCTGGGCGCCCGCCATCCCCGCCATGGCCATGACGTCGACACGGACGGGCGTCCACGCCATGCCGTCCGGGGCATCGTGGTTATCGATCAACAGGCGGCGGGCGCTCAGCCCGCCGTTCAGGTCATACACTTGAATCAGGCCCTCGCCCGGGTCGCTGACAAGCGCCATCCCGCCGTGGATCAGGGCCCCGAAGTTGCCCTCGTAGGGCTCGCCCTCCATGGGAACCTCGGCGATCAGGTCTCGGGTTTTCACATCCCACAAGCGAACGAACCTCGGCACCGGCGATCGTTGGCCACCGCCGTTCGGCACGATGGCATAGCCATGGGGACCCATCTCGATTCTTCCCGAAAAAGGCCTGGACTCCAGGGTCGCCACGACCTCCAGCGACTCCGCATCGATCACGGAAATGGTTTCCTCGCGCCGGTTCGCCACCCAGACCTCGCCGCCGTCCGCACTGACGTCGAGCCCCTCCGCGCCGAGTCCGGTCTCGATCACAACCGGAGCACGTTCCTCTTCCAGGAAGATCACCGACAACGTGCCCTCGGCTCCGCGGCTCGTGACATACGCCCGCGAGCCGTCGGGGCTAAGTCGGACCATATGACCCTCACGTCCGCCCGTCGGATACGTTCGCACCACGCTGCGCGCCTCCAGATCCACGAGCGCCAGTTGATCCGACTCCTGCATGGTAGCCACCGCATGCCGTCCACCGGGCAGGAACAGCGGAGTATGGGGACGGGACTCAGGGCCAAGGTCGATGCGCGCCTCAACGCTGGCGCTTGCGACGTCGATCAGAACAATGTGGCGCCCGTGGTCGTCCTCAGGTCCATACTCTCCGGTGAGCACCCTGGTTCCGTCGGGTGAAACGGCAACCTCATGGGGAATGATCGGTCCGACCGGCACGCGGGCAATCTCCACGCCAGCGGCCAAGTCGATGAACGAGATGCTGCCACCCGAGCGGTTGGCAACGATCAGCGTGCCGTCAAGCGAAGTTCGTGTCGCCCTGTTCGTGACGGCGCCCGGACGGGTTGCAAGGCTGTCAGGCTCGTGATCGGGCTCCTGAGCCTCAGCGAGCACACCGACTCCCCAGGCCATCGCAAGAATCGTACCCGCAGCCTTGAGGCGCCTGTTCATTTTCCACATCGGCATGCATCAGCCTCCCGCAGGGATAGAGGACACCGCCTCTCACTCGTGAAATCATGGCACCGTCACCATAGCAGAACGGTCACCATCCCGATGGCCGGCAACGACGACGCAGCGAAAGCCGCGGTTGCCCGACTAATCGCCGACCTGGGCTTTGAGTCCTCGAACCTGGGACCCATCGAATACGCCGAGGTGCGCGAAGACATGTTGATGGTGCGCCTGTATGCACGGCGACAAGGCCGCGCGTTCAACTACTACTTCAGGCCAGCTCCCCATGAGACCGATGCCGACTGACTTTGCAACAGCGTCTTCATGACGATGATGCATTGAACGTATCGTCAGTGCTGCCGTTGGCACGGGCTCGCGCCGATCGCGTGCTTAGCCCGCGCGCTCGATCAGTCGCATCAGACTCGCGACATGCGTCTTGAGCTGCTTCCGCCCTTCATCAGTCAGCTCATACCAGGTCACCGGCCGTCGGTCACGGTAGCTCTTCTCAATCGCCAGGTATCCGGCCTCCTCAAGTTTGCGCAGGTGCGTGCCGAGGCTACCGTCCTTCTCTTCAAGCACCTGCTTCAGCCGACTGAACGACATCGCGTCATGTTTGGAGAGCAGGACGCAGATCGCCAGCCGTACCCGGTGTCCGAGTAGCCCACCGAGCGAACCGAGCTCGTCCAGACCGCCAATGTCCGGGTCAGTTCGTGGCACGTTGGTCCCGCGCTCCAAGGAATGCCTGCGCGGTAAGCGCGGCGGCGACGAGCACGCCCACCGTTGTGAATTTATACCCCGGTAAGAAGAGCGTGAGCAGGTAGCCGACGCCAAGCAACACGCCAACCGGCAGCAGGCGTCGTTGCAGATGTAACCCCGCCAGGAAATACGTCAACCCCAGAAGCAGTATCCAGAGCGAACTTAGTCCGGTCCACGTCATCTGGTCCGCTGCAACGAGGCCGAATCCGAGCATCCCGGTCGCCATGAATCCCAGATAGTGAAGCATCCAACGATTGCCCCACCGGCGATCAGCCTGCCCGGCTCGAAAGTTCGCTCGGCTACCGAGCCACCACGAGAGACACATACCGGTCGGCGCGGCGATGAGCCAGTACATCCCAATCCGCCACGATTCCGGGCCTACGAAATCCACCAGCGCGAAACCGCAAAGGCAGAGCACGGCCCATAGCAGGTAGATCGCTGGAATATGCACGCACACCGATCGTTCGGCCGCGGCGCGAACATAGGCGATATCTTCTTTGAGTGATTGTGTGTCGGTCATTTTTTTCTCCATTTCCACATCGACGATATACTCGAATTAACATTGTACTCTTAAAATTAGAGTGTATTGTTGTTGCAGTCAACTGGAGTTTCTTTCTTCCTGAAGTAGCACGGTAAGCTCAAGCCCTTCACCCTACCTGCCTCAAGTCGGTCGTTCTGGAGGCAACGCATGACGAACAAAGGGATTGTGACTGACATTCAGAAGCAGAAAGAGCTTAACGCGGGGCTGACGACGCTGCGCATGAGCGAAGTCGTCATTTATACCAAACAGTTCCAGACCATGATCGACTGGTACGAGATTTTCCTGGGTCAAGGGCCAACGGTGTTGACACCGGACTCCGGGGCGATGGCGTGGAAGGGTAACAAGGGAGTCGCGTTTTTCCGCGTTTACGCGGATTTTCCCTGGTCGGAGGTCTTCGGTATCTTCGAGTTTCCGGATCTCGATACCACTCAGCGTAACGCGGTCGGCGAGCAAGGACCCGGCATCCATCATTTCCAGTTCCGAATCCCCGTCTTCGATGACCTGATCACCAAGTACGAACGCATGAGCCAATGCGGGATCGAACCATTGCAGGTCTTCAACCACGGGCCTGGAACCAGCATGTATTATCAGGATCCCGATCAAAACATCGCAGAGTTGTCCGCGCCGAATTTCGACAATCAGGAGGACTACCTCGGCTATTTTCAGACCGAGGCGTACCAGCGAAACTTTGACGGCGCGCGGATCGACGACATTGCGGAGTTTGCGCGCCGGTTTCGCGAAGGCGTGCCGAGAGAAGACCTGGTCAGGATCGAGGCGGCTACCACAACGGCGCAACCCCCTTCTAGGGCATCACGTACCCCAGAGGCCCCGGAAACTCCTCGGCAAGCGCAACCGAAGCTTCCTCATTCACCAGAAAGCACTCGGTTCGTTGGAATCTCGGGTCAATGGTTCCGCATACCGGGAGCCGCTCTCGCAACCGGCGCATGACCGGCGTATTGCCTCGAATTCCGTAGGAGACGAGCAATTGCGCGGGCTCCCCGGCAGTCGTTCCGGGGATCAACAGGGCTCGCAGGCGGGCTCGATTCGGAGTCACGGACGGAAAGATCGCCACGGTTACCGGGTCCCCCGGCGCCACGGTTTCGTCATGCCACCCCTCACGAGCGAGCTGCGATGCCGGACTCAGTTCGATCAGCCAACCCTCGGAATTTCCCGTCTCATCCACCGCGTCGACGATCAGGGCGCCATGCGGGTTGAGAATCCGGAAGACCCTTACGGAGCCCTCCAGCACCTGGATTGCCTCGTCCCCATCGGGGGTCAGCAGCGAACTGAAAGAATGGTGCGCGGATGCCAAATACGGCGAGAAGACCGCTGCGCCGAAAAGAAAGACTGTTCCGCGCAGCCGGCAAGTAACGGATTGTTTGACGCCCATGGTCATTGCTCCAATTGGTTCAACACAGTCCCTTGGTGCACATTCTCCAGACTAGAGTTCCTCGAGCATTCGCGTCAACTCATCGATATCGGGCGGCTCGTCCTTGGGCCCGAGGTCGATGCAGACCCAAGGGCGGACTTCCTCCTCCGGCGCCCAGATGAATTCCCGTCCCATCGCGAATGCCTCGGTGTAGTTCACCGGGTCGTCGATCGCCAATTCCAGTTGCAGGTCCATCGATCCGGGTTCCCGCCTATAGCGTTCCGTCACCCGAGCCTCGCGGCTCAGCGGACGATCGCCGTTGGTAATGGCTCCACCCGACATATGCGTTGTTTCAATCGTAAGGACGTTTCCTTCCCAACGCCCGACGGAAAAACCGAGGTCAGTGTACGGTCGATCCGCGGACGGGAGCGCACCGTCCATAGAGATCGAACGAACCGTATTGGCGCGTTCATATCGAATTACGAGCGTGCCGGCGTCTCCCTGACTCAATGCGATCGGATTGCCGGTCCAGAGAATCCTGGGCATGGTTTCCGGCACGCAATCATTCAGGACCCTGGGGTTATCGCGCTCCGGTACGTAGGCATCGGAGGCTCGCCGGCCCTCCACCGTAAAAGGAATGACTTCCGGTTCGCTTCGCGGCGGCCCACCGCCATCGAAGACCGGCGTCGCGTAAATGCCGAGGAAGTCCACTGCGGACTCCGAACCCTGCTGCGCATTGACGCCGAGCGAGCCAATGACCGCGAACGAAATTGAGACTGCCAATTGCGCTTTCATCATCCTCACCCTGCAGTTGCAGGGGATAGAATACGCCACGAATCGCAACAATGGGAAAGCACGCGGCTTTTGGACCCTCGATGACAACGCTGACAACCGGACAAGCCGTTGTCCGTTCGCTGCTCAATCAAGGCGTCGACACCCTGTTCGGCATACCCGGCGCCCATATGTACGACTTCAACGACGCCTGCCAACAGCACGGCGATAACCTCAAATTCATCGTCACACGCCACGAGCAGGGCGCCGGCTACATGGCCTTCGGGTACGCAAAATCAACCGGCAAGGTCGGCGTCTATACCGTCGTACCCGGTCCGGGTGTGCTCAACTCAAGCGCCGCGCTGTGCACCGCCTACGGCGCCAACACGCCGCTCCTGTGCATAACCGGGAACATCATGTCCCACCTGATCGGTCAGGGCCGTGGGCAATTGCATGAACTGCCCGACCAACTCGCCACGCTGCGGGGACTGACCAAGTGGGCGCAACGAATCAATCATCCAACGGAAGCACCGCAGATTATGGCCGAAGCATTTCGCCAACTTCGATGCGGCCGGATCGGACCCGTGGCCATCGAAGCGCCCTGGGACGTATTCGGTCTTGAGGCCGAGGTGGACGCCGATATCGCCATCGAGATTCCCCCACCGCCCGAACCGGACCCGGAAGCAATTTCACGGGCCGCGCGACTCATCTCCAAGGCAAGGAATCCACTGATCTCAGTGGGCGCCGGCGCGCTCCACGCGAGTGAGGCAATCCACGAGCTGGCCACGCTTCTTCAGGCGCCCGTGACAGCCCATCGCAGCGGCAAGGGCATCGTCAGCGAGGCTTCACCCTACGGCATGTCGATGGTCGCGGGATTCGAGTATTGGCAGAACGCCGACGTGCTGATCGGCATCGGCAGCCGCCTGGAATTGGAATACTTCCGCTGGCGCTGGTTTCCCGAAGGACTGAAAACGGTTCGCATCGACATCGATCCCACCGAATTCGTCCGCCTGAAGCCGGATGTGGGTATCGTCTCGGACTCAGCCGTGGGCACAAGCGCCCTGGCTGCCGCGCTCGGCAAGCGGATCGGCAACCGCCCCTCGCGCGAAGACGAATTCACGGCATTGAAGCAAAAGGCGCGCACCAGGATCGAGGCGGTCCAGCCGCAGCTTGCCTACCTGGACGCGATTCGGGACGTGCTGCCGGACGACGGATTCTTCGTGGAAGAGATTTCGCAGGTCGGCTTCACCGCCCGTTTCGGATTCCCGGTGTACAAACCGCGGCAATACGTTACCTGCGGCTACCAGGACAACCTGGGCTTCGGGTTCAACACCGCCCTGGGAGTGAAAGTGGCGAATCCCGACCGCCCGGTGGTCGCTATTTGCGGTGACGGTGGCTTCATGTTCGGCGTGCAGGAACTGGCGACGGCCGTGCACCACGGCATCAATCTGGTGACCGTCGTCTTCAACAATCGTGGCTTCGGCAACGTGCGACGCGACCAGATCAACCTCTACGACGGGCGCCTGCTGGGATGCGACCTGACCAATCCGGACTTCGTGACGCTCACCGAGAGTTTCGGGGCCGTCGCTTACAGGGTGGACAATCCGGCGTATCTCCGGCCGGTCCTGGAACGCGCATTCAAAGACAATGCCCCGGTGGTCATCGAGGTAAGATCGGAACCCGGAAGCGAGGCCTCACCCTGGCCGTTCCTTCAGCCCGAACCGCCAAAATCGAGGACCTCATAGCGCCTCGTCAAGGAACCGGTAGATGATTCCCCGGGCGAAGTTGAAGCCCAGCGGTGTGAGTGAGTAGAACGCGCTCTTGTGCCGATACAACATGGTGATCCGCTCCGGATAACCCGTTGCTTCCCAAAGCGCATCCCTGGAAACCCGAGGAATGCAATTGTCGAACCTCGCGTCGATAATCAGAATCTTGTCGGGATTGAAATGACCGGCGTACAGGGTGGGTTCCACCGGGCCGATGCGCTCCGCAAAGAACCTGCGATACTCGTCCAGCGACCAATCGAAACTCTTGAGGGCATGCTCGCGCATACGGCCTGCCTTGCCACGGCACCGCGCCATCACTTCGGTAAATTTCGCGCCGCCCACCATGTAGACACCGGCGGAAACCCGGGCATCGCTACCCATGATCGTGGCGGCGGCGAGCGCGCCCATACTGAACCCGATGATCGCAATTTGATCCTGATCCACCTCCTCGCGAGTACCCAACCAGTCGATCAGGCGTCGAGTGTCGTTCACCGCCGTGCGAAACCGCTCGATGCCCTCTTCGGTAACATCGATCCATTCATCTTCGCTGGACGTGGACCAAAGCGTTTGCCAGGGGAACAGCGGTGGCTCACCAAACAGCCAGACAACGTGGGCATCTCCCCTGGAGTGTTCCGCGTACCCATAGGAAATCTTCCGCGGCGGATACCGGCTGGACCCCCAGATCGGCAACACGATCACGAGCTTTTTCGATCCCGGCTGACGGCTGCGCAAGTACAGGCCCTCAACGCGATTCCCGGCGTGCCCGTTATTGCCGGTCGACGCGTAGGAAAGCGGAATGACGTCATGATGACGGAGTGTGCGTTCGGCGGGTCCGAGTTCCACGGGGCCGGGAATCGTGTGCTCCCTCACCGAATCCGTCACCGCGGGAGTGTAGCGGTAGTTGTCCGTCGTCCGCTGATCGCGAGTGTAGTGCGCTACACAGGCATTGAGGGATAACACCCCCAATGCGGCCAAAATTCTGAGTCGGTGACGATCGAACATCGATTGATTCTTGCGTCTGACGCTTTCGACCCTCCGTCTGGCGATAATCCCGCTCAGCAGTACCTGTTCCTGACTGCTTGATTCCGGCGCCAATGACGCTCGGCGGCGACGGCGAATTCTACCCAAGGAATCGCCGTATCGCTAACCGGAGAACCCGGCTCCCGGACAACACCGGGACACCGCCAGCGTAACTTCAGGGACACTCCGGGATTGGTTCGGGAGCAATTCAGGACTGATCGGGGACTTGGGTTGAAGCAGGCTTGCGCGTACAGTTAGCGCTTTGAATCGAAGGGGTCCTACTATCGAACCCGACGCGCAGCCTCGGTCCGGACTGTCGATCGCGGTCACCGTCGTGGCCGTCGTCGCGGCTATTTACGGGATGCAGGCGGCTCGCGTCATCCTGGTGCCGCTCCTGGTGGCGGTCTTCATCGCGGTGCTCTGCACACCGATAACTCGCCTCCTGGAGCGAATTCGCATTCCGACCGGCCTGGCTGTCGCCATCGTGATCATTCTCATCATCGCCACGATGACCCTTGTCGGCACATTCGTGGGCGGTTCCCTTGCGGATTTCAATAGTCGGCTGCCTTTCTACCAGGCCAGGCTTGATGAAGTCTTCACGGAGATGGCCGCCCTCTTTGGCCAGGAGGTGAGCGTGGGCCGGCTACTGGAGATGATCCAACCCGGCGCCGCGATGGGACTTGTCGCCACACTGCTCAATGGAATCCAGGGGTTGCTGGCGAACTTCTTCCTGATCGCGTTCTCTGTGATATTCATGCTGCTGGAATCCTCATCGCTGCCTGCCAAGATTCGGCTGGTGCTGCGCGCATCGCGCGGAGAGCCCGAGTATTTCCGACGGTTTACCAGCAGTGTGCAGCGTTACCTCGGTATCAAGACGCTGACCAGCCTCGCCACGGGATTGACGGTGGGAGGACTTACGGCCGCATTCGGGCTGGACTTCCCGATTCTCTGGGGCCTGCTCGCTTTCCTGCTCAATTTCGTTCCCAATATCGGCTCGCTGATCGCCGCGATTCCGGCTGTACTGCTCGCACTGATCCAGTTCGGCGGACTGAATGCAGCCCTGATCGCGCTCGGGTACTTCGTGATCAACATCTCCATCGGCGGGGTCATCGAACCACGGGTCATGGGCCGCGGTCTGGGACTCTCCACCCTGGTCGTATTTCTCTCACTGGTTTTCTGGGGTTGGATCTTCGGACCCGTCGGCATGTTGCTGTCGGTACCGTTGACGATGACCGCCAAGATCGCCCTGGAGTCCAGTGAGAAAACCGCAACCATCGGGCTGCTGCTGAGTTCGCCCGAGCGCGTACGCTAGCAACCCGCGCAGCAGAAAATTGGTGGGCGACGCAGCCTGGTGCGTCTCAGGTCTCGTATCGCAGGGCTTCGATGGGGTCCAGGCGGGCCGCGCGTCGAGCGGGCCAGATACCGAAGAAAAGCCCAACGCCGATACTGAATAGAAACGCCAGCGCGACCGACTCGGGCGAAACAAACGTCTCCCAGCCCGCGTACCTGGAAAGCGCGTTGGCCGCACCCATGCCGGCGGCAATACCGGCCAGCCCACCGAAAAGGCAGAGCGCAACGGATTCCACCAGGAACTGCAGCATGATGTTCATTCTTGTCGCGCCGAGTGCCATGCGGACGCCGATCTCATGGGTGCGCTCGGTGACGCTGACCAGCATGATGTTCATGATGCCGATCCCCCCCACCAGGAGGCTCACACCGGCAATGCTCGCCAACAGGAAGGTGAACGTCTGCTGCGCCGCCTGCTGCGTGGCGAGGAACTGCTTTCGATCGATGATGGCAAAATCGTTGGCCTGGCCCGGCAGAATCTTGTGCTCCGCCCGAAGAACCTGTTCGATATCCACCATCGCTCGTTCCAGGCCCACGCCGTCAATGACACGGAGATTGATGGACGAAATTCGTTTGGTACCGGTCACCCGGTCCTCGGCCGTGTTAATTGGAATGTACGCGGCGGAGTCGGGACTGGGCCCACCGGAACTGCCGATGCGATCGAGCACGCCCACCACCTCGAAGCGTTGACTGTTGACAAGCAGCGTTTTGCCCAGAATTGCTTCGGGCGTTTCGCCGAGTTGGGTGGGAATATCGTTACCGACCACGATGACCCGGCGCAGCGCCTCGTCCTCGTCACGGCTGAAGAATCGACCGAAGGCAACCCCGTAGTTGAACAATTCGGCGTAATGATACGTCGTTCCGATTATTCTTGAATTGGTGTTGCTATCCGCCAATTCGAGCTGCCCCCGAATCTGAAGCTCGGGCACGACGGCTTCGAGGTAACGCGAGTTCTCTTCCAGCGGGTCCAGATCGTCCACCGTCAGCGTCATCTGATTCCGGGCCACGCCCGCTGAGAAGAATTGCGAAGCGGTCAGCGTCAGAATATTTGCGCCCAGCGCCGCAATCTGGTCGTCAATGCGTTTCTGCGCGCCGGAACCCGCGGCGAGCATGGCGATGACGGCACCCACACCGATGATGATGCCCAGCGCGGTCAGCATCGCGCGGAACAAATTTGCCCGGATCGACTGGAAGGCGACGCGGATGATCTCTCCGATCAGCATGGGCCGTGACTACTCCAGAGTTCGATTCGACTTACACCGCAAGCCTACCAGCCTTCATGGTCCGGTCAAGAAACACTGCCTGAAGAATTGTGGAGAAGTATCCCGAGGAATACGCCGCGACCAGCCCAGCCACGCAGGCACCGCAAACCGGGTGGCTCGACAGACTGCGCCGGCAGATTGTACGATGGCGCTACCGGGAAGACAGCGCGAACGGGCAACTCGACATACAACAATCAGCCGAAAAAAACCGACCTGCCGAAGGCGTCAGCCGCCACATCGAGTGGATTCGCGGCCGTAGCAGAAGCTTGGGAGGCTATGCAGGCAAGAGCTACCTCAGGTTGCTGTTCGGCTCGGTCTGCGGTCTGGTGCTCGTTTTGTCGGCTCCTCCGATCGGACCGACCTCGACGGCATCCATACTCAAGCCGTACGTTCCTGAATCGCCGCATCGCGCCTACGGCTTCGTGCTCGCCCAGAGTGATTTAGCGCGCTCGGATTGGATGCAGGAATGGGCTGACCTGGCGGACCGCGCCATTCTGCGGCCAGAGCCTGTCGCGTTACCGTTTGAAATGGCCGCGGAACTTGAGCCGGTCGACGCGGCGGCGGCGGGATATCGCTTCTCGGCGGAATCCGGCAGACGCGTGCGGGTGGAGTTGCTCCTGGAGAACGGCGCTGAACACGCCGAACTCTTCGTCGACTTGTTCCGGCTCGACGAGGATCTTCCCGTACACGTGACCAGCACGCCGGCCGCGCCGCAGTTCGGACCGGCGTTGCGTAACCAACACATCGCCCTTGACGTGCCGAGCAACGGCGACTACGTGGTGCGCGTGCAACCCAGCCTCCGCAAGCGCGTCGGAACGTACCGGCTCACCATTAGTACGGAACCCCAATTGGCATTCCCGGTCCACGGTCACGATATCCGGTCGATTCAGAGCGGGTTTGGCGCCTCCAGAGACGGTGGCGCCCGGGAACACCGTGGCGTTGACATCTTCGCGCCCCGGGGCACGCCGGTAGTGGCCTCGCTGGATGCCCGCGTAGCGCGCGTCGAGACCACCGATTTGGGGGGGAACGTGGTGTGGCTGCAGCCGCTGTCCGGCCGTACGCGCCTGTACTACGCGCACCTGAATACCCAGAACGTAGCGCCCGGCCAGTACGTTTTTACGGGTGAGACCATCGGTACCGTAGGCAATACCGGCAACGCGCGGACCACCCCGCCCCACCTGCATTTCGGGGTCTACATTCGCAACCGAGGCGGCGCCCGGGACCCCAACCCGTTCTTGAAGTAGGCGCGCACTTGAGTCTACGCGATCAAATCGAGCAACTGCTACCTGGCTGGAATCGCTGGTATCCCAGCCTGTTCGAAGCTGCACGCGATCTCGGCATCATCAGGGCACGAGTGTGTTCACCGGACAGCCTGCTGCTGTCCAAGCGTCACAATAGAGTCCGCAACGTCGCCGAGCGAGAACATCGCGAGCGGTGGGGTGGCTCTGAATAGGTTGGTGCTCCTGGAGAATCAAGTGAACAAAACAACCATCCTGGCGGTGTTGTCGATTGCGCTCGCCTCACCCGTCATCGGGCACCACAACCACGCTGGAAGGCGTGTGGATCGTGGACCGCGAAAGCGTGGGGGGAATCATCTATACCGATCTATACCCGATGCAGATCGAGTTCGTGCTTGAAGACCCCGAGCACATCGTCGGCCAGATGACTTACGATCGGGATTTGATCTACTCTCCGCATCTGGAATTGACGCCTTTCGATTGCGACCTGGAGGCCACCCGGCGATATCTGCCGCAATAGCGGATGGGTGAGGAATCAGGGCTTGCCCGCATCCCGGCGCGGCGAGTAATCCAACCCCGAGAAACTCGGAATTCGACGCTGTTCAGCACCTGCGTTTTCTGCATATTGTTCTACGAAAGTGGAATAAATACAGCGGCTTAGTGCGTGTATGCTATCTGTCCGTTTTAGCAATGGCGGCGGAACAACCGTTCCATCGTCCAAACGCGCGGCGTGCGAATAATGAAGACGCAGATGATTATCGCCAACAGACTCACCGACGGTCGGGTTGTCTTCTTGAACAATCGCGGCGGATGGGTCAATGAGATCGCGAGCGGTGTGGTGTTCTTTGGCGAGCGCGATGCCGCGCAACGTCTGCTCGAGGCTCAGCGCGGCGTTGAACAAAACGTGATCGTGGACCCTTACATCATTGACATTCAAACCAGGAACGACCGCCGGCAACCCGTGTTGGTCAGGGAGCGCATTCGCGCGTTCGGACCGTCGGTAGATGCCGGTTTCGGTGGCGGAGAATAGCCGTGTACCGATACGACGAATTCGACCACAAGCTGGTGGCGGAGCGGGTCAGGCAGTTCCGCCGGCAGGTCAAGCGCCGCTTGTCCGGCGAACTCACCGAGGACCAGTTCAAGCCGTTGCGCCTGTTGAACGGCCTCTACATGCAGCTTCATGCCTACATGCTGCGGGTCAACGTCCCTTACGGCAGCCTGTCGTCGAAGCAGTTGCGCAAATTCGCCCACATCGCCCGCACCTATGACAGGGGATTCGGTCATTTCACCACACGCCAGAACATTCAGTACAACTGGGTGAAACTGGATGAGGCACCGGACATTCTAGAGGAACTGGCCGAAGTCGAAGTCACGGCGATCCAGTCCTCCGGGAATTGCGTGCGCAATATCACCTCCGACCACTATGCCGGCAGAGCCAGGGACGAGTTGGCCGACCCTCGGGTCTATTGCGAGTTGCTTCGGCAGTACACGGTGCTGAATCCGGAATTTTCCTACCTGCCCCGGAAGTTCAAGATTGCACTCACCGGATCGCCCCACGACCGGGCCGCCGTGGCCTTGCACGACATCGGACTGCGAATGCATCGCAACGAGGCCGGTGAACCGGGTTTCGAGGTATTGGTTGGCGGCGGCCAGGGGCGCACGCCCTTTATCGCCCATACCATTCGCGAATGGTTGGCGCCCGAGCACCTGTTGTCCTACGTCGAATCGATTCTGCGCATCTACAACATGTACGGCCGACGCGACAACATTCACAAGGCGCGCATCAAGATTATCGTCAACCAAATGGGAATCGACCGGTACCGGGAACTGGTGGATGCCGACTGGGAGCGCATCAAGGACAGCGTACTGACGGTTCCACAGGCAGAGGTCGATCGCATCAACGCCTATTTTCAACCGCCGGTGTACGAGCGCCTTGAGGACATCCCCGATGAGCTCGATGCCCTTCGAGCGCAACACCCGACGTTCGATCGCTGGATGGCCGCCAACGTGGTGGAACACAAGGAACCCGGCCACAGCATTGTCAATCTTTCCCTGAAAGCGCCGGGCCGCGCGCCGGGCGATATGACCGCCGATACCATGGACGCCGTTGCCGATCTGGCGGACCGCTACAGCATGGCCGAGATTCGAGTCAATCACCGGCAGAACCTGAGCTTCGTGGACGTGCGCCAGTGGGATCTGTACACGCTCTGGAAGGAACTGAAAGCGCTCGAGCTGGCCACCCCCAACATCGCGGGACTGACCGATATCGTCTGCTGCCCAGGGTTGGACTACTGCAACCTGGCCAACTCGCGGTCGATTCCCGTGGCGCAGGATCTCAGCCGGCATTTCGTTGACGTGGACCGACTGGCGGCGATCGGTGACTTTACGATCAATATTTCCGGGTGCATGAACGCCTGCGGACACCACCATGTCGGCAATATCGGCATTCTCGGGGTCAACAAACGCGGCCAGGAATTCTTCCAGCTCACCTTGGGCGGATCCTCGAATGAGAATGCTTCCCTTGGCGATCGACTGGGCCGCGCCCTGCCCCAACAGGAGGTTCCGGCGGCGGTGGAGGCGATCGTGGACGCGTATCTGGCGCTGCGAACCGACGGCGAGCGATTCCTGGATACCTACCGGCGCGTCGGGATCGAACCGTTCAGAGAGACGGTCTACGGTCCCGCGCGGACCAGGGCCGTGGCCTGATGGCGCTTGTAAAGAACAACGCGGTGATCGCAGACCCCTACGTCAACGCGGTCGGGCAGGAGCACCTACCCACCCGTGGCGCGGTGCTAGTCGACCTGAATCAATGGCAAGCCAACCGGGACCATCTCCGCGAACGGGCCGATCCGGTTGGCGTGTTGCTGAAGAGCGATCAACCACCCGATTCGATCGCCGAAGACCTTGATTCACTCACCATGGTCGCATTGGAGTTCCCCGCCTTCCGGGATGGCCGTGCCTATTCCTATGCGCGATTGCTCCGCGATCAATACGGCTTCCCGGGCGAGATCAGAGCCGTGGGCGACGTGCTGCTGGAGCAGCTCCATTTCATGGAGCGCACCGGTTTCGACGCCTTCGAGTTGCATAGCGACGATCCCCTGCGCGACCTGCAGATCGCCGTCGGCGATTTTGACGTCTGGTATCAGCCCTCGGCCGATGGCCGCAAGACCGCGCTGCAATTAAGGCATCAGCGCCGCTAATCAAGCATTCGTCACCATATCAAGTCTTCAGTGTCTTGTGAATCCGATCGCTGCGTGATCGATTCGAAGGGCCGCGCGACGACCTGCTTTCGCCCGCACCATCACTCCGTCCGGCGACTCAACGAATGCTAAACTCCCGACCGTCCGACATTGACCAGAGGCGTCATTTCGATGAGCAGATACAATTCCGATTGGCAGAACGCTGAGCTGGTTTACCAAGCGGCTGAACGCTGGCGTGACCGTTGTCTGTTGGGTAACGGGTCGGTGTTTACCGATGCACAGCTTTGGAGGGAAGAACACTTTAGAGAATCTCTTCAAAAAAATTACGTTGATAAACCAGAGAAAAAAAGAACTTTATTCCTGAACTGGCGCAGCGATTCAGGCCGGTTCCTTCGGAAGTAAAAAAATTGATTGCCGAAATGCTGTGGGTGCTCGAACTGCCGGTAAGCAAGGACAAAACCAATCCATCAACAAAGCGCCAACGAATAGAAGAAATGTGGAGCAGTAGCGAACCCGACGCGGAGGGAGACGATAGGCAAGAGAAGTCGAGACTTCGAAGTTCATTCCTGGAAGATCAATATCTCGAAGGCCTTGGAAGCCCAAGACAAGCATATTTTAGCTATAAATGGCGAGAGTTGTTGACCTTTTAATCGCATATTTTACGGCCCCCCTGGAACTGGCAAGACGTACCGCGCGGTTAACGATGCGTTAGAACTACTCGATCCGGATTTCCACGAGAATAACCAGACCGACCGGCAAGCGCTTAGCGATCGCCGTGAACAATTGATGAAGGCCGAGAAACGACTGGAATTCGTGACTTTCCACCAGAGCTTCGGCTATGAGGACTTCATCGAAGGATTGAAGGCGTCAACTGATGACCGCGGGCGAATTAGCTACAAAGTGGAAAATGGTATATTCAAGGAGATTTGCCGTCGCGCGGATCAAAGCGAACAAATTGACGGCGAAGCGCCACCTTATGTACTTATTATCGACGAGATCAACCGCGGCAACATATCCGCCATTTTCGGGGAACTGATCACTTTGATCGAGCGGTCTAAGCGGGCCGGGGAACACGACGCGTTGGAAGTTCACCTACCGTATTCCAAGCAGCTTTTCAGCGTGCCCGGCAATCTCTACATCATCGGCACCATGAATACCGCAGACCGATCTATCGCCCTGCTCGACACAGCCTTACGGCGCCGATTCCGGTTCGAAGAGGTGATGCCGGACCTCAGTCTGCTTGTTGACTTGACTATAGAGGGCGTCGAGATCTCGAAGATGCTCGCCGCAATGAACAAGCGTATAGAGGCTCTGCATGACCGGGATCACCAATTAGGGCAACCCTATTTTCTCCCGCTGAAGAGGGAAAATGCGGTGATCGCGGAGTTGGCGCAAATCTTTCGCTACGAGATTCTTCCGCTGCTGCAAGAATACTTCTACGATGACCGGGAGAAGATCGACCGAGTTGTTAACAAGAACGGGTTCCTGAGAAGCGAAAGACCGCCGGGGTCTCGCACGCAGTTATCACCGGATGGAGGGTAACTTGCACGTGCTGAAAGGCAGATTGATCATCAAGGAACAGTTGCGGCAGAACTTGGCTCATGCCGAGCGTTTCTACGTTCGGTACCAAGTGTTCTCGACGAATCGGCCCGTCAACCGTCTGCTCAAGTCCACGTTGTTGTTATTGCGCCAACTGAACGGCAATGCGAACAATCAGAGCCTAATCCAACAGGCGTTGTCGCGGTTCGAGGATGTGCCAGGACCGGCGAATGTCGCGGCCTATCCGATCCGCGCCAAGGTAGATCGAACGATGCCGTTAACTGCACGGCTATTTCCATGGGCGAAGCTGTTTCTCGAACGCAGCGCTCCCACGACATACCAAGGCCGGAACTTGGCTTTCGCTCTACTGTTTCCGATGGAGCGGATTTTCGAAGACTATGTCGCTCACAGGGTGCGATGGGAGATGCATGGCTGGGACGTTCGTGCCCAGGAACGCCGTAATTACCTAGTTGAACGAAACTCCAAGGGCAAACCCGAGTTCCAACTGCAGCCTGATATCGTTGCTAGAAAAGACGGTCAGGCCACACGGGTCATGGACGCTAAGTGGAAGCGACTCACAGAGAATGACAAACATGCCGGAATCAGCCAAGCCGACCTGTACCAACTCTATGCTTACGGGAGAAAATACGAGGCTGGGAACAAGCGCGTTCCAGTGCTTTTCTTGCTTTATCCGTGGAATGATCGGTTCAGAAATCCCCTACGTTTCGACTACGGCGACGACCTGCGACTTGAAGTCCGTCCCGTCCATTTGCACGACGAAAACAAATCCGTGTTCGACAGCATGAACCGGACTGATGCAGCCTGAAGTCAAAGCGGCGGAATGCCGAGATCCCGGCAGATCTTTCGAGCCAACAGATCACGGATCTCGGTGTGCCGTGGGACAGCAGTACGCCGGTCCAATGCCGGGTTCCACCACCAGGAGTGTCGGGCGCCTTCACGCAATAGTTCGCAGTCATGTTCGCGCAGGTGGCGAATGAACTGATAGCGCTTCAAATAGACACTCGTTCTTCAGTGTATTCACCACCCGTTGCCCGGATAGCTTCTTCGCGGCTGAGTTCCAATGCTTCACTGAGGGTAACCTTGAGGGTTTCCAGGAGTTTCTCGCGTGTGCGTTCCTGGCAATTCACACCGGGGACTTCAGCGAACCACCCGATCCACCAGTCCCCATCCTGCATCGTAATTGCGGTATATGTATTGGACAAGATCCGTGTCCTCGGCGATTCCCGAGCGCCTGCAACCGATCAGAGCGGCCTTAGCCGAATATTGCGAAACCTGATCAGCCCGCCATTATTCTGGAACGCGATTGGGCCGTTGGCGTGAGTTTCGTCTTCAAGGTTGGCGGTCAGGGTGCCGTTCACCGTCACGGTGATGCGATTGCCCTGCGCGGTGATCTCGTAAGTATTCCATTGTTCCTCGGTCGCCACGGTCGTCATTGGCGGCAAATGGTTCACCACCGAACCCGTCCGGTTATCGGGATTCGGGTTCGTATCGTAGATGTTGATCTCATAGCCGTCCGCCGCGCTGATCGCATCGGCGTTCAGGTTGCGAATGAATATCCCGCTGTTCGCGCCGGCCCCAGGCCAAAACTCGGCTTGCAGCAGAAAGTCCGTGTAGCGACCTCTGGTGACCAGAAAGGAGTTCACGTAACCGTCCGCTTCCACGTAATCGTCGATGATATTCCACTCCGCGTCACCGACCGCGTTGAAGGAACTCAAGTCGTGTCCAGCGAATAAAATAACCCAGTTGGGTTCGCTCAACAGCGAAGCTTGCGTCGTGGTCTGTGCCATCTGGGCCGGTGCGGCTGAGTCGGGCGCATCGGGCGCGTCGGCGCTGGGCATCGTCTCGGACGCGCCATCGTCGGAAGCCATCTCCGCCGACGATTCCTCCCCTGTGGGCATCTCGCCAGAGGGTTCGCAACCGGCCAGAATAAAGCCGGCCAGGCAAAGCAGCGCGATAGTTGCATGTTTCATGTTGAACACCTCACAAATCGTCTCTGGAGCGCGGTTACCGATGTCGGCAACGCCGGAGCGGTAGAATACACCAGTGTCCGGCTCAAGACAGGAATTCCGGCGAGGAATCAGTGGACGATCGAATCCGCAACTGTTGACCAGCCGCAGCCGGACGAATGCGGCCCGCGCACGAAAGAGGCATCTGTCATGCCGCATTTTCTTTCCACATGCGCAGGTGTGGTGGTTCCTCGCGGTAATAAATGCCGGTAGTTGGAGCGAGAATTTCGCATATCGCTGATGAAAAATACTTTAACCATTTGATTTTTTTAGAAAAAAGAAAATTGACGTTTTTTTGACCAATTCGACACGAATCGGCGCAGCGTCAAGCCAGAAGCCCCCCAATCAATGCGTTATCCACAGAGTTATCCACAGCATCTGTGGATTCTTTCCGCGCCGACGCATTCAAGTAGAATGCAATTAACTGTCCCAGTGAACCAGAGTAGGCGCAATGGTATTTCATGCTCGATCGAGACACAGGCCGTTTCACTACGGGTTGTTCCCGATGGAATCGCTCCTCCGGAACGAAAACATCATTGCAACGGAGTCGTCAGCGCCGCCGCGGGCGTCGCCGGTACGAGACTCGGACCAAGGCGATCTCGCCCAGGTTGTGAATCACTATCGATCGATCTTCGCCCAATTCGTGAATGACGAGGTCGCGCCGAAGCGGGCGCCGGTCCCCGACGATCTGGACCGGCGAGCGGCGGACATCAAGGGCGCAGCCTACTTCATGGACGCCGCCCAGGTTGGAATCTGCAAGATTCCGGACAATGCCTGGCTCGACGGCGCGGAGCGCCGCGCCGAAGACTACGCCGTGGTGCTATTGGTGGAGGACGGCAAGGTTCCGGACGAGGACAATCTGGCGCATCGCTGGGTCGCCCCCGCCGTGCGAGCCACCACGGACATGCGCGCAGCCGAGATCGCCGCAGTGGTGTCGGGGCATATCCGGCACATGGGCTTCTCGGCCCGCGCTCATATCCGGGGCCACGAATTCCTCGACGCCCAGCGGCTTGCAATCCTCGCGGGACTCGGCGTACGCGACGGCGACCGCATCCGCAATCCGTTCATCGACAATTTCTCCATCGCCGCGATCGCCACCAGCTATGAACTGCCCACAGACCAGCCCTTGCACACCAAGGCGTTGCAGGCCAGGGGATTGCGCTACTGGTGGGGCATCAACGGCGCGCAGTCGGGCCGGGAACGGAATCGCCGCGCCGCACGCCCGTCGCACTACAGCCGCTATCCCATGGAGACCGTCAAGCAGGTCGATCGGCCGACGACGCTGATCATTGACGACGAGGTTCCCAGGGTGCCCAAGCGCGCTGCGTTTTTCGAGCGCGCCCTGCAGGGGGATCTTGGCCCCAGAGCCCAAAAGGAACGCAGCCGTTTCTCCTTCAAGCATCCCACGTCCCAGAGCCTGCTCAAGGCGATCCGCTCGCTCGTTCCCTACCAGGACGGCGACGTGGCGGCTACGGGGAATGTCGGCCGCTATGGCGACCCGGCAGCCAACGCCCGGGCGATCAAGGCGCTGTCCTATTTTCTCGGCTCCGATCTCACCGGGATCTGCGAAGTGCCTCGTTATGCCTGGCACTCCCACAAGGAAGACGGGCGTCCGATCGATATGTACCACCGCTATGCCGTGGTCATGCTCATCGACCAGGGATTCGACACCATGGAGGGCGCGAGCGGTGACGACTGGATCTCGGGTACCCAGTCCATGCGCGGCTATCTCAGGGGCGCGGAGATCGCCGGGATCATGTCCGAGCATCTGCGCGGTTCAGGCTATTCGTCGCGCGCCCAGACCAATGCCGACAGCGATGTCCTGCATATCCCGCTGATCCTGTGGGCGGGGCTCGGCGAACTCAGTCGCATCGGTGAACTGGTGCTCAACCCGTTCGTCGGCCCCCGCTTCAAGTCCGTGGTATTCACTACGGATTTCCCCATGGAGGTGGACAAGCCCATCGATTTCCGCCTGCAGTACTTCTGTGACAACTGCCGGAAATGCGCCCGTGAGTGCCCCTGCGACGCCATTCCGTGGGGGCCCAAGGTCATGTTCAATGCCTACGAGATGTGGAAGATCGACGCCGAGCGCTGTGCCCGCTACCGGCTGACCAACTCCAAGGGCGCTGCTTGCGGGCGCTGCATGAAGACGTGCCCACTGAACAAGGTAGTGGATCTGGATGGCCCGCCGCTGACCCGTCTGGCCAGTTGGCTCGGAATCAACGCCATGTGGCTCAAACCGCTGATGGTTCCCATCGCGACCTGGCTGGACGACAAGTTGGGCAACGGCAAGCGCAATCCAGCCAAGAAATGGTGGTTCGACCACGAGGTCGTGGATGGCGTGGCGGTTAAGCCGAAGGGAACCAACCAACGAGATCTCAGGATTGACCGGTACATCGATCCAAAGAAACAGAAAATTGCCTACTACAACGCCAACGCGATGCCGCCGCCGGATGCACCCGGCCTCGTCAAGGTGGACCGCAAGGCGGCAATCGCGTCGGGCGCACTGATCGAGACTCCGGAAGAGGCTGCCGCGCGGGTGGCGCGCGGTGGAGCGACCCCGGACCACTACGTACCAACGCCGCCGCTGGGGATCGATCCGACCGAGGCCGACCGGGTCGCTAGTCCGTATACGGACAAGTAGACCGGATATCTCACCGTTAGACGGGCTGGTTCCCGAAATTCCGGACGGTGACGCTGGCCCTCAGAACAACTGCCCGAGTGCTTCCCTTGGGGTTATGGCGGGTATCGGCGAGCGCTCAAAGTCCCTGACGTTCCGCGTCACGATGTGCCGCGCGCCGCACGCCCGTGCGGCAGCAACCTGCATTGCATCCTCGAAGTCCGCAATCATGCCCGCAACAATCAAGCGACACGCTGCTGGACAGAAACATTGCGCTCGCCCCAGTTCAGCATCATGTTCTCATTGGACAACGCTGATGAGAATCCGTCCGCTGCGTCGGGATATGCGTCCCGAATGGCTACATCAACGAATGGCGGGCACAGGCACCATGGGTGTCCGATCCTTAAAATCGCGTCAACAAGATAGTAGTATGTGGCTAACGCTTGGTCCAGGAGATTCGGCAGCTAAACAACTATTCGAATCCAGAGTTCAGTGGACCTACGGCCTTTGAGGGTATCGACCGATATCTGAAATAGCTGACCTGCGGAATGAACTCCGTAGGTCAGCGGCGAGCACCGCGGTAACGGTTCGGGTCCTGCAAGCGTTGTCGTGATTTTACGACCGCAGCAACTTATCGCTGGGCAAGTTCCTCCCGACGACTTTTGACACATTACTTTTGGTTTTATTAGTATTCGATTTGCGTCCATCAAGTTGCGCAGTGCGGAGCCGCATCCTAAACTGAAATCGACCAGCGTTCACATGTCAAATACGAAAATTCAGCACTTCAATGCAGCTTCAATTGTAGTGCGCATGCAACAACTTGTAACAAACTGTGTATTTTTCCAGATCAGGGGAAAACGAAATGTACCATTCACACCGCGCTGTTCTCGCAATCTGCCTGACGGTTTTTCCTGGCCTGCAGTTCGTTTCCGCCCCGGCCTCCGGCCAGGCGTTGGAGGAGGTCATCGTGACCGCGGAACGCCGCGAACTCAACCTGCAGCAGACGCCTATTTCCGTGACGGCGTTCAGTCAACTGGAACTTGATCGACTCGGTCTCCAGAACGCCGAAGACATCGCCAACTTCATCCCGAACGTCAGTGTGGGCACTGCGTTCGGTACCGGTGATTCCGTCGCCACCTTTTCCATCCGTGGCGCCGGACAATTCCGTAATACCACATTCTTCGACCGCGGCGTCGGGCTCTATATCGACGAGATGTACTATCCCCGTAACGCGGGGGCCATATTGCGGGTCATGGACGTGGAGCGGGTCGAGGTGCTGCGCGGGCCCCAGGGCACGCTGTTCGGCCGCAACAATACCGGCGGCGCGATTCGCTACATCTCGCAGAAACCGGAGCAGGAATTCAACGCCGACGTGGAACTGATCGGCGGAGAATACAATCGCGTTGATGTCAAGGGGCATGTCAACGTGCCGCTGAGCGACGCAGCGGCTTTCCGGTTCACCGGTGCGAGCTTGTCGCGGGACGGCTATATCTTCGGGGAAAACGGTCAGGTAAAGGGAAATATGGATACGGCTGTTGCGCGCGCTCAATTCCGGTTCGCGCCTTCGGATAATTTCGACCTGACCGTTGCGTACTCGGCGGACGACAGCCAGGACAATGGGCGCACGGGCATTTACGTGGGAGTGGACGAGTTTGATCCCAGCATCCTCGCGGACGGCATGGGTAGTCCCGAAATCCGCGAACCCTTGATGCTGCACCCGGACGGCAGAATGATACGGAGGGCGCTGTTGATCTACGAAGAGCCGACGTTCGGGTGTTACTGGAGCGGGGGCAATGGCACGCTGACCGGGCCCTGTGTGACCCCGGATTTCGATCCCAACGACCCGTCGACCTACTACAGTGACGAATATGCCACCGCGCCCGGCTTCTACAACTACGTGGGCGGGGATTACGATTCGCGTTCCTCGTCAAATGAATTCACGACGTTCGAGTTGAACTGGGGGTTGAGTGACAGCATAACGCTCACGGCGGTGGGCGGCACCATCGACGGCGCCCAGGACGACATCTACGACGGTGACATGACCCCATTGCCGATTCTCTCGAACATCACCGATGAGACCTGGAACTCCGAAACTATCGAGCTTCGTTTTTCCGGCGAACACGAGCGGATCAGTTGGACAGGTGGCTATTACTGGTTCGAAGAGGAGGCGTCATCCTACGGGCATGGAATGAACTATGACTGCAGCCCCATGGGCATGAACATCGATCTCGACAGTTGCGAACCTGACGACAGTGAAGTGACGGAGGTCATCGACAGCAGTGCGACCGGTTTGTTCGGTCAAATCGTATTCCATGTGGCCGAGAGGATGAATGTGACCCTCGGCTATCGTTCCACGGAAGACGAAAAGGGGGCCGGAGCGTTGATTCTGAACAGTCCAAGAGTGGCGGCGCAGTTCGGCGCGAATCCACTGGTCACATCCGTGGATCCGGCGACGAACGATGTCATGGTTTTCCGCGACAACTCGTGGACGTCGGACGATTACCGATTCGTGATCGACTATCAGTGGAACGACGACATATTCACCTATCTCTCATGGAGCACCGCCTACAAGGCGGGCGGGTTTGCCGATTTCATCAATGACGATACCCGTTCGGCCGCGGTACGGGAGGGTCGCGACGGTGTTCCGGGAACCGGCGATGAAATACAGCCCCGTTTCGGTCTGATCCCCTATGACCCCGAGTACGTGGAAGGTTACGAGCTGGGGCTGCGTTCGGAGTGGCTCGACCGGCGCCTGCGGTTCAATGCGGCGATCTTCGACATGGTGTTTACGGACCGGCACATCCGCTCGCAGGACAGGTTCTTCCAGAATCCGCCCTTCACCGCCAACGCCAGTCAGCTCGACATCAACGGCATCGAGTTCGATCTGATGTACGCGGTCACGGACAACCTGAGGCTCACTTCGTCGGTCGGTACGCTGGATTCCATGTATTCCGGCATCGATC
The DNA here is from genome assembly GCA_965237785.1 of Candidatus Rariloculaceae bacterium. Classification (GTDB taxonomy): domain Bacteria; phylum Pseudomonadota; class Gammaproteobacteria; order Steroidobacterales; family Rariloculaceae; genus UBA6522. Next base: position 62,073 of record OZ250159.1, on the reverse strand, counting down.
CGTCCTTTACCGGTGGCGTATTCAACGAAACGCCCCGCGAACGCATGCCGGACTTCAGTGCCACTCTGGGACTTCGCCATACATCGAACCTGCAGAACGGCGGGGAGTTGGTGTTGTCCGGGAATGCCGCATTCACGGACGAGTTCTACAACGGCAGCTCATCCAACCACCAGGCGCTCATCGCCGCCTACACGTTGCTCACGCTACGGGGCGAGTACTGGGCGCCAGGCGGTGACTGGCACCTCAGCGTGTCCTGCACGAACTGTATGGACGACGAGGTCGTAAGGGGCGCCACGGACATGTCGGGCCATCGCATACTGCCGGATGGCTCGATCGGCGGCGGCGGCGCGGGTGTCGGCGCTCATCGCTGGGAGGTTGGGCCACCGCGCATGATCGGGTTGAGTTTCGGGTATCACCTCAACTAAGTCGAAGCCCGGTTAGTCCGGCCCCGGCGTTCGCCCGGGTGGCTGTTCAATCCGTTCATTCGCATCGCCGGAACGACTTCGCGGTCTCGTGCCACATGAAGGGCGGTCGAGGCATCGCCCTGTTCGTTATCGCCGTTGTGATTGGTGAGGTAATTAGCGAGGCGGTGGTGCTGCGCTTTTTATAGGCAAGTGTTAACTGTCTGCTCAGTGTGAGATATTGATCGCGTAATAAATCGAATTATGATACTTTATGAACTTTAATTGCTATACAAGAGTCAATGCGAGCCCACGAATACATTGCCGACCTCGCGGCCGCCGGTCGCCAGTGCTTCACCTCGCGCGACGCTCGGGAGGCTCTCGCCGTATCTGCCGATGCCACCAAGCTGGCACTGAACCGCCTCGCACGTAGAAAACTCATTTCAAGTCCCGCGCGCGGGTTTCACGTCATCCTTCCGCCGGAATATCGTTCACTTGCTTGCCTGCCGGCCGAACAATTCATACCAGAGTTAATGAGTTGGCTGAACCAGCCCTACTACGCCGGCTTGCTTTCAGCCGCCCAGTTCCACGGCGCCGCCCATCACCGGCCGCAGGAATTCCAGGTTCTGCTGACCAAGCCTCGACGCCCGATTCGCTGCGGACATGTTCGCGTCGCCTTCATCGTTCGCAAACGCTTGCGCGAAGTACCGGTGCAGAGTTTCAACACGCCCCGCGGCGCCCTCCAGGTCTCAACCCCCGAAGCGACGGCGGTCGACCTGGTTGGATACCATTACCGCGCAGGGGGACTCGATCACGTCGCAACCGTATTGTCCGAACTCGCCGAGATGATGGATCCGCACAAGCTGCTCGCAGCCGCTGAAACGGCGCCGGTCACGTGGGCTCAGCGGCTGGGCTACCTCCTCGAAACGGTCGATGCGGGCAATACGGTCGCGCCCCTGAAGGACTACGTCCGGAGATACGCCAGGAGATCCGTCGCATTGCTTCCCGGTGCCACCGACAGCGATGCGCGCCGCGCAGAAGACTGGAAGCTTCATATCAACGCCGATATCGAGATCGACCTCTGATCCCGCGCGACTACATCACCGAATGGCGGGCGCAGGCGCCATGGGTATCCGACTCCCAGGTCGAGCAGGACCTGATTATTTGCCGCGCGCTGATCGCAATATTCTCGCACCCGCTCCTTAGCTCGTGTCTGGCCTTTCGGGGCGGTACCGCACTCTACAAGCTCTACCTCAACCCGCCGGCACGCTACTCCGAAGACATCGACCTAGTGCAGGTAAAGGCGGAACCAGCCGGGCCGGTCTTGACGGCGTTGCGCGATGTCCTCAACCCCTGGTTGGGTGAGCCAAAATGGAAGCAATCGGAAGGGCGCGTCACCTTTGTCTACCGCTTCCACTCCGAGGACGTGCCCCCCTTGCTGCTTCGACTTAAGGTCGAGATCAATACGCGAGAGCACTTCGCAGTTCATGGCTTTATCCGACAACCGTTTGTAGTCAACTCGCGGTGGTTCCGGGGCGACTGTGGAATCAACACGTATTCGCTCAACGAACTGTTGGCCACGAACCTTCGCGCCCTCTACCAGCGCAGCAAGGGCCGCGACCTCTTCGACCTCGCCGTTGGGCTCACCAGCACTTCGGTCGATCCCGACCGCGTCGTCCACGCGTTCATCGAGTACATGAAGCACCGCAACCATGCTGTGTCCTGCACCGAATTCGAAAGCAACCTGGGCGCAAAGTTAAGTGACCGTCGCTTCACCGCCGATATCGGCGCGCTGCTTGCCGATGGCTTTACCTGGGACATTGAAGCGGCTGCCGACGCTGTTCGTACGCAACTCATCGGCAGAATGCCGGCCCGTATGTAAGTTCCCGGTATACCCGAACTGACGGACGCGGAGTCTACGCGCTACCCGCACTCGCGCGGCTTCTCGAAATCGATGAGGCCCCTGCGAGCGACGACAAGGAAGCAGGAGATTAGTCAAATGATGCAACGGGAAATGACACTCGCCCGGTGGCTGTTCAATCCGTTCATCCGCATTGCCGGAACGACATCGCTCACGGTGCGACGGGTTGCCATCGGCCTTAGCGGCCTTGCCGCCGCGGCGGCCGGAATCCGGTTCGACGGACTGCTCGACATGCACTTCGTGGGATCTCTCCCGCTGTGGTTGGGCAAGTGATTAGCAAGGCGGTGGTGGTGCGGTACCTGTAGGCTCGTGTCTTATGGCGGCCAATTGGTTACATAAATCAAAGCAGGCTAGACGGTACCAGCGATGAGTTATAACCGAATCTGGTGTTTGAGCGGTTGAAAAAAAGCGGCGTATCTGGTTGATTTGTTGTTGCAACACGTCAAAGCAACCAAAGGAGATACGCCACTATGGAAAAGAATAATGTTATTGGACTGGAACGTCGAGTTAATCGTGCCGATCCGTTGACCGCATTGCTCAAAGAAGGCGCCAGGAAGCTGATCGCTCAAGCGGTGGAGAGCGAAGTACAGGATCTGCTGGCAGAGCATCGGGATTGTCGCACGCAAGGCGGTCATGCCGGCGTGGTGCGCAATGGATACCTGCCGGAACGTGAGCTGCAAACCGGTTTGGGACCCATCAGGGTAAGAATCCCCAAGGTTCGTTCAAGGACCGGCGAACCGGTGAGTTTTCAGTTGGTGCTGGTGCCGCCCTACATTCGCAAGACGCCCTCGCTGGAAGCGGCCGTACCGTGGCTGTATTTGAAAGGTGTTTCCAGCGGCGAAATGCAAGCGGCCTTGCAGGTCCTGGTGGGTTCCCAGGCAACGGGTTTATCGGCGAGCACGGTATCGCGCCTGAAACGGGTTTGGGCGGATGAATACCGACACTGGAATGATACGCGCCTGGACAAGGACCGCTGGGTCTATGTCTGGGCCGATGGCGTCTACAGCGGGCTGAGGGCGGAACAGGCCAAGCTCTGTGCCCTGGTGATCATCGGGGTCAATGAGCGCGGTGAGAAGCATTTTCTGGCGATTGAAGACGGCGTTCGCGAATCGACCCAGAGCTGGCGCGAGGTGCTGCTGAAGTTGAAGTCGCGCGGCCTGAACCCGCCGCAACTGGCGGTGGGCGATGGTGCCATGGGATTTTGGGCGGCACTGGATGAAATGTACCCGCAAACCCGTCAGCAGCGCTGCTGGATGCACAAGACCGTGAATGTGCTGAACTGTCTGCCGAAATCGGCACAACCGAAAGCCAAACAGGCCCTGCACGCAATTGGGCAGGCGGAAACGAAGGCCGATGCGAACCAGGCGTTTGATCTGTTCATTGCAACGTATGAAGCGAAATACGCGAAGGCCACCTTGTGTTTGCACAAGGATCGCGATGAGTTGCTGGTGTTTTACGACTTTCCGGCTCAACACTGGCAGAGCATACGAACCAGCAACCCGATTGAATCCGTCTTCGCCACCATCCGCCACCGGACCAAACGCTCCAAGGGCTGCCTGACCCGCGAGGGCATGCTGCATATGATGTTCAAGTTGGGGCAATGTGCGGAGAAGAAATGGCGTCGTTTACGCGGTTTCGATTACCTGGCGAAGGTGATCACGGGAGTTGAATTCAAAGATGGAATCGAAGTAACAGATGTCGACCAGGTCGCCGCTTGAATCAAATGGTCAAACACCACTTTTGACAATAGCTCACCGATTTTCCTGGAGAGCCCGACCTTCGGCACCAAGTAGACAGCCAAAGAGTTACGGCTACAGACCGTCGAGGTAGTTCCCATCTCAACTCCGCGGACCGATGTCCGTTTTTCGCCGGGAAATGAGGAAAATTACCTCGGCATTGACAGTATCCACCACGATCACACCAAACACGGACACGAATACATCGACTTTGACAGGCACACCCGACTATCCGTCTTAATCAATGTGTTCGGGGGATTCGGGGTTCGAATTGGGATAATACGATTTTCACATGATAACGCTCGTTAACGGGATCGATGGTCGCAATGTCCCAAGCGAAGCGTTGTCATCTCCCTCTGCCTATTAATCGGCGTTTGTGTCCTGAGCCGCGGGCTGCTCCGTATCCTCTGTGGTCCCGATTTCATTCGTTGGCAACGCACTCCCCAAGGGCGGCAATAGCCCGATCTCGCGTTCGATGCGGTCAAGACGATCATGGATGCGGCCCGCCATGTCGCTGCTGTTTTGCCAGATTTCCCATGCGGCAAAAACAAGTGTCAAAATGCCGATACCAAGGGCGAAGCCTCCCCCCAACGTCCATTTTTCCATTTTCCTTGCGGCGGTCGACGCTTCTAGATGGGCGGTCTGGGCTGCCTGTTTGCTCTTTTCTGCTTGGCTACGGGATTCCTCCAATGCGCCCTTGAAAGCGCTTAGCACTCCCGGTGCGGCCGATACGCCCGATTTTGCGAAGTACTTATCGGCATCAATCTGAAACTTCGCAGCATTGAACAATACTAGGTCCGCCGTAGGTTGGTCGTCTTTTTTCTCCGGTGGTCTGGACCAATATTCATGGTGAGTCAACTTTGTGAATTCCACCCAAAGTAGATTGTCGCCACCTTGAACCTTATAGTCATTGTCGGTGAGGTTGTGGAGCGGGATGAGCAAAGACCCTGAGAACCCCGGGTCCACCAGCGGCCCGGTTCCGAGCAGGATCCCTTTGTGAACGTAGCGAATGTGGAGGTTGAATCGTGCAGCTATATATTGCGGCAGGCGAAACTCTTCTTCGGTGAACAGGTACGAGATCGAGTTCGCCTTGATCTTGACCGGTGTCTTAACAGTGATTTTTTGTTCACGTCTGCGCAACCCGCTTCCGTTTGGTTCCCACCAGTAGCGAGTTCCGAGCAGCCTAATCGTATACGTGGCGGGATTCAGAAGACCGCTTTTGGTGCAAAACGGATGGATCAGGCAACCTTTTTTGGCGTAGCGAACTATGTCGGCCGAGTTCAGCAGGGAAGGCGCGATCTCCGGAAACGGGTCGATCGAGTAGTGGATGTTCTTTGTCCAATCGTTATCCGGCATGGTATGGCTCTTCAGATTCTGCGGAGACGTCTGACCCTGAGGGTCGAACGGACGAAAGCGCATTCGCGACATGGGGTAGGAGATCCCGTGGCGTGAGATCGCATGGTGACGTGCCGAGCCAGTCGACAGCTCGGCCAATCGATGCCTCCACCTGTTCGACGAACTCGGCTATTTGTGCGCCCACGTAGTCAATATGGTTGAGGACAATGGATGTCGGGGCATTCGCCGCGATGGCTGCCCGCACGATCGCACCATCAAAATGTGCGACACGTCGCCGACGATGCGTCACTGAGGTGTATTCGACCAACTGTGCTCGGTCTGTAAGACGGCCGATTTCGGCCCAATCCGTTTCTTGAGGGAGAGGGCCGGAGTTGCCGGCGACGCGTATGGGATGAGCGCGAATCACGAGGACGATCTGGTCGACGTCCAAGGGACTAATCGCTGCTTCAGCGACGAAAGCAGCCGCAGTGGTGTCTCGGCTAGTGACGAAAGGATAGTCAGGAGACTGCAGGTTCGAGAGTCCGAAACCTTGCGTTCCCTCCAGGATGATGCGGTCGCCACGTTCCAATGCATGCCTGAGAAGATCGCGGATCGAACCACCGATGAATTGGCGTAGAAATGGATGGCGATGGGCGAGATTCTCGTCGGAGCGCCGTTCGATTCGATCACGCATGGCAGTGCCGGTTCCGCTCATAGTTGAGCCAATTCGGGCTCCGAGCCCGGATGCCGCGTCGCGGGCCTTGTGCGCTTCAGTGATAACGAATGCCATTGGGTCGATACGCAGGCGTTGAGGGGGCAGTGCGATACGTTCGAGTTCGTCGCGCACTATATCCGGATCAATTAGCGAGCCCGGCCCGAGGACGCATAGGACATTGGGCAGAAGAGCCGCTGTCGGGAGATGACGGAAGGTATGCCTGCGGCCGTCGGCATCATGCATAGTATGGCCAGAATTGGATCCTCCCACGCGGACCGCGATTTTCGCTTGAGCTTGCTTTGCCATGATGTGGGCGACCTTGCCCTTGCCCTCAGACCCGAACTGGCCTCCCACTATGACGGTAACCGGCACGCTAGTCGTTCTCCGCCAGAAGGCGCCTGTCGATACGATTGGCGAGGACGCGCTGCATTTGATCTACCGTCTGGTCATTCTCAACAACAACATCTGCTAGGGCTTCCAAATCGGGCACGCCACTCTCGACTTCGTGCCTTGAAACAGCATCGAATTCAGCAATGGAACCACCGCCGTTGGGATATCTGGCACGGCGCAAATTCGTTGGCGCGGAGACATGGACATGAAGAAACTTGGGACCGAAACGTTCTACCCAAAATGCATGGTCCTCGGGCCAACGAAGGCCGTCAATGACCATATCAACGCCGTCTATATCCATTCGCGAAAGGAGGCGGTTGTTCAGCCATCGCTGGCCAGGGTCGCGGTGGACAGTGTGCCCGAGTTGCTGAAGCGTGTCCCGGTCGGCGCACGTGCCCTGCTGTGCTGCCAAGTCAACCAGGACTTCGCTATATCGGCCGTATTGGTAGCCGACACGTTCCAAGAGGCGGGCGGCAGTGGTCTTGCCGGCCGCGATCGGGCCGCTGATGCCGATCACGCAGCGCGGGGGGACAGTTTGTTTCAAGTCGGGGACGATAAGGTAGTCCTCGTTCACGTCTCCGAGTGCCTCGAACCAGCCGCTCCAGAAATACACACCGACAATCGCGGACGTGATGGCATCAAGTTCATCATGCGTGACCTTCGTGCGGCTGTACTCGCCGGTAATGCCGAAGAGTTGGAGCCCTCTCTTGAGATGCTCAATCCCAGCTCCCTTTCGAGGGATGTTCATTATATCTTGAGCGGCCCCAGGATAGCTCTCGATGACGGGAATGCCGCGCTCGCGCAAGGCCATGGCAAGTCGGATACCACGGGCCGTTAGACGCTGCATGCTGGGAATCAGGCTCGGGTAAACGTTTATGCCGCGGCGCTTCAGCGTGCGCTCGCAAATCCGCATGATTCCGAATTCTTTGCGCGTTGGGTCGTCGTCACCAACATGGCGGCGTCCCGTGGGCAGAGACAAGGGAGAGTCAATCGAGACGAGATGGGGCTTGGCTACAGTTATTGACTCTAATATCGCGTCATCAGAGTCAATCATGCGCGTCGTGGCAACCGGACCCCGTAGTTCGCACCAGCCACTCGGTCGGGCCTCCGAACCTGTAAGGTCGATGCCGACCACTCGCAGTCCATCTGGAATGCCGTTGCTCAGTTGATCGAAGCTCACGGCCGATTCGGTAGCGTTCGGAAATGTAGGTACGTATACGCCGTTTACCGACTTGTCGAAACGTACTGAGGATGCCTTTGATGCGAAGCCGGTGCGAACCTCGCCATTAGCGTTCCACTCGGTTTTATCACAGATTTTAGCAATCGCATGATCCAGGATACCCTTCATACCTTCGACATCGGCATGGTTGTAACGAACAAGTTGCCTGCCAGACTCGATATTGCCGGTGACGTATTCGTACCAAAGCGTCACGGCACGCGCACCATCAACTTCCGTTACATCCTCGGGGCGCTTTAGTCCAAGCGCCTCCTCGACTTGTTTCTGGCCGCCAGTCAATGACGCGCGCCTAACGAGGTACCTGAGGTCGACGTGTGCGGCCGGAAATGAGAGGTCAGGCTCGTACTTCGCCAGAAACTTGAGGTCGAATAGCGTGCCATTAAAAGTTACAAGGCACTTTGCTTCTTGGATGAGTTCCGTGACCGCGTTGCGCAAGTCCTTTCCAGTTCCCACGACATGGCACGCGTAACGGTCGCCAGTTGCACAGCCGATTAGGGTTATCGTGTCGTAGTAAAGGCTAAGACCAGTCGTCTCTATATCCAGGAACACTGTCTCGGCCGGGAATGCAGCGGCGATTCGGTAGTGCTCACGCGCGGGAAGTCTCTCTGCGAAAAAGGAAGTATCCTGGGCGTCAAGTGCCTTGCGCGAGGCAGCGATGGCATCGAGCAGGGGGCTAGTGGCGCGCCCAAACAGGTCCAGCTGTTTGCGGCGGGCAGCTTCGAGATCGTCCCAAGTCCTAATACCCTCTCGCCAGAGGTTCTGTTCGGTCCTCAGTCCGATGCGTGGTAGGTGAAGAAAGGAGCGTCGCAATAAAGATACTGTGGAGCCTCCACTAGCGCCTACTCGACAGAGTTTCTCACGCCCTTCTAGGTACATATGCCATCTGCGTCTACCGAACCCGTGCCAAACCTAGCAGTTCTCGACCGGGTCGGAGCAGCTATTGTCGCTCCGCGCGAATGCCAACATCCGAGAAGCATACCATCGCCCGCCTCAAAACCGGTCAGTCACGAGCCTTTCTCGGAAATCGTGTGCGTCGCCGGGAGAGGCCGGACATTGAAGGAGAGAAAGATAGCGTAGCGAAGCAGCCCCGCCGCGACCACGAGCATGGCCAACCCAACCACCTACCGCGGCGACCGAATATGCTCAACAAGCGCCCGAACGTGCGCCGGCGGCGCGGCGGTCATTCGGCTGACGGTGAAGGCGACGACGAAGTTCAACACAACGCCAATCGTTCCGATGCCCTCCGGGGAGACTCCCAGCAGCCAGTTCCCGGCCACGTCGTCGATCCATGGGGAACCCGCCCAGCGCAGAAACAGCCCCTTGAAGACTTCGATATAGGCATAGGTGAAAATCAATCCGGTGAGCATCCCGGCGATCGCACCCTGCTTGTTCATACGCTTTGAAAAAATACCAAGCAGAATGGGCGGGAACAGCGAGGCGGCGGCAAGCCCGAAGGCAAAGGCCACCACCTGCGCCACGAACGCCGGCGGGAAGTAACCCAGCAGGCCCGCGATGACGATGGCAAACCCCGCGGAAATGCGCCCCGCGAGCAATTCCTTGCGCTCTGAGATATTCGGCAGGAACACCCCCTTGAGCAGATCATGGGAAACGGCCGCGGATATCACGAGCAGCAATCCGGCGGCGGTGGACAACGCCGCGGCGATACCCCCTGCGGCCACCAGCGCGATAACCCAATCCGGCAACGAGGCGATTTCCGGGTTTGCCAGCACGATGATGTCCCGATCCACCTGCAACTCGTTGCCGTTCCAGCCGAATGCCTCGGCCTCGGCCGCGAATTGCGGATTCTGATCGTTGTAATACTGGATTCGCCCGTCCCCGTTCCGGTCGGAAAACTCCAGAAGGCCGGTCCCCTCCCAGGTTCTGAACCAGTCCGGCCGCTCGTCGTAGAGCAGGTTGCCGTTCGCGGCGCCGACCGGGCCGGTCTGGATCGTCTCCATGAGGTTCAGCCGGGCCATGGAGCCTACCGCGGGCGCCGTCAGGTAGAGCAGACCGATAAAGAGCAACGCCCAACCCGCGGAGTAACGGGCGTCACGGACCTTGGGAACGGTAAAGAAACGCACGATGACGTGGGGAAGCCCGGCGGTGCCGATCATCAGCGCCATCGTGATGCAGAAAACGTCGAAGGCGCCCTTGGTGCCCGAGGTATACTCGGGAAAGCCAAGCGCCGTCACCACCTGATCGAGCTTTTCCAGCAGCGCCACCGAATCGCCCTGAACGGTGCTGCCGAAGGCCAGTTGCGGAATGGGGTTGCCGGTAATCTGCATGGCGATGAATACGGCAGGAACGGTATAGGCGAATATCAGCACGCAGTACTGGGCAATCTGTGTGTAGGTGATGCCCCTCATGCCGCCGAGAACGGCGTAGATGAAGACCACACCCATGCCGAATACCAACCCCAGACCGATGGGTACTTCCAGGAATCTGGAAAATACGATACCGACACCGCGCATCTGCCCGGCGACGTAGGTGAAGGAAATCATGATCAGGCAGATGACCGCGACAATGCGCGCGGCGCGGGAATCGTACCGCTCGCCGATGAATTCGGGCACGGTGAATTTGCCGAATTTCCGCAGATAGGGTGCGAGCAGGAGCGCGAGCAGCACATAGCCGCCGGTCCAACCCATCAGATACACCGAGCCGTCGTAGCCGAGATAGGCAATGAGGCCGGCCATCGAGATAAAGGACGCGGCGGACATCCAGTCGGCGGCGGTAGCCATGCCGTTGGCCACCGGATGAACGTGTTTGCCGGCTACATAAAATTCGCTGGTATTGGTGGCTTTGGACCAGATCGCGATGCCGATGTATACAACAAAGCTCGCCCCTACCACGAGATACGTCAGCGTCCTCAAGTCCATGGCGACCCCTTAGTCCTCGTCCAGGCCGTGCTCGCGGTCAAGCCGGTTCATGCGCCATGCGTAATAGAAGATCAACGCAATAAAACAGAGAATCGATCCTTGCTGCGCGAACCAGAATCCAAGCTCGAAGCCGAAGAATCGGATGCGGTTCAGCGGTTCGACGAGGATCACCCCGAAGCCGAGCGAGACGACGAACCAAACGGCCAGACAACCGGCCACCAAACGCAGATTCGCTCGCCAATACCGCTCGGTTGTGCTGCCGTTTTTCATCGCAACTCCTTGAGAATTCGGGCTAGTCTAAGGCGTGGTCTGCAGCATTGCCAGCCGCCTGGCGACGGCCATTCGATGCATCTGAACATCCGACAAGGCCGGGCTGCTTGATCGCACCACCGGGTTCAGCGACACTCTGATTGCCCCATGAACTTATCCGGAGAATGCGTTGGCCCCAATCGATCGACGCCGCTTCGTGCAAGGCAGCTTGCTCACAGCCGCAGGGTCCGCCCTGGGGTCCGTTGCCGCCCTCGCCTGCGAGGATGTCAGCAGCGAATTCGGCCGCCGCTCAACGGCGGACGACGTGACGGCCGGACTGGACCTCACCGGCAAGACGGCCCTGGTGACCGGCTGCAACTCGGGCATCGGCTACGAAACCATGCGTACGCTGGCGCTGCGCGGCGCCCACGTACTGGGCACGGCGCGTACCCTGGAAAAGGGTCAGGAGGCCTGTGACAGCGTCGAAGGACTGGCAACCCCGCTGGTGCTCGAACTGACCGACTTCGAGACGGCGGTGCAGTGCGCGGAGCAGGTCCGCGCCATGGGCGCGCCGCTGGATATCCTGATCTGCAATGCTGGCGCCATATTCGACGAACTGTGGCATGTGAACGGGATCGAGGCGCACTTCGTCACCAATCACCTGGGTCACTTCGTGCTGGTCAACCACCTGCTGGACCAGGTGCTGGCCGCGCCCCAGGGCCGTGTCGTCATCGTCGGCAGCCGCGCGCACGAAAGCGCTCCCGATGACGGCATCCAGTTCGATGAGCTCGCAGGAGAATCCTGGTTCGCGTCGCAGCGGGCCTACGGGCACTCCAAGCTCGCCAACGGACTGCATTCACTGGAACTGGCGCGCCGTCTCGAGGGCACCACCGCCACGTCCAACGCCGTCCACCCCGGCGTGGTGAGAACGAATATCGCGCGCAACCTGCCGGCCTGGCAGAAAGCCGCCTTCCGCATGGCGGGCTACCTGTTCCTGAAATCGCCGGAACAGGGCGCGGCCACCACCTGTTACGTGGCCACGAACCCCGATTTGCAACACGTCAGCGGCTGCTACTTCTCCGACTGCAACCCGGAAACACCCTCAGCCAATATGCAGGATGCGGACATGGCAGCACGGCTGTGGGATGTCTCGGAGGAACTGACGCGGGACTTCGCAGCTTAGTCCGCACGCCGGGACGGCATTGATCGCTAACTCAGCCGCGTTGAAGGTGTCCTTTTCGGGCTTGAACCGGAACCGATATCTTCCATGCTCTGGCGTTCTCGGAAGAAAGCCGGCTCCTGGTTCGTGCTTTGCGGCGTGTCACGCACTGCCGATCTGGAAGATCAGCAGCGCCCCGACATACCCCAGCGCCGTCATATAGCCCCAAGCGAAAATCGGCCACCGCCAGGTATTCGTTTCGCGCTTGATCACCGCCAGCGTGGCTGCGCATTGCATGCACCAGGCGTAGAACAGCATCAATCCAAGGACCATGGGCAGCGTGAATACGGTCCGCCCGTCGGGCCACTGCGCGGTCGTCAAACGGTCAGCCAGGCTGGATTCGTCGGCTTCGGAGCCGACTGCGTAGATGGTCCCAAGCACGGCGACGACCACCTCCCGGGCCGGGAAACCTGCAATGACCGCGGCGGATACGCGCCAATCCCATCCCAGGGGCGCAAACACCGGCTCGACCCAATGTCCCATGCGCCCCAGCCAACTCTGCGCCAATTGCGCCGCCGCGGCCTCGTTGTCGATTCTCGAGACCTCCACCGCCAACGCCTCGCCCTGCAGGGTGGTCTGTAGCTCGATCTGCGCGTCCAGGCGCTGGCTCTCGATGTCGGCGGCGCGCGGGAAATACGCCAGCGCCCAGACGATCACGGCGACGGCGAATATGACCGTTCCGGCCCGGCGCAGGAATATCCGCGCGCGGTCCAGGAGCTTGATGAGAACGGTACGGAGGCTCGGCACGCGAAACTCCGGCAGCGCCAGGATAAATGTCGGTTTCGGCCCCCGTAGCGCGGATCGCTTCAATAGCAGCGCGGTTCCGACGCCGCCGACGACTCCGACCAGGTAGAGCCCGAAGAGCACGAGCCCCTGGAGGTTGGCAAACCCGACGCTCTGGTTTGGCACGAAAGCCGCAATCAACAAGGCATAGATCGGCAAGCGCGCGGAGCAGGTCATGAACGGCGTCGCCATGATGGTGGCGATGCGATCACGGCGGTTCGGGATCACCCGCGTCGCCATGATCGACGGCACCGCACAGGCAAAACCGGAGATCAGCGGGATCACGGACTGGCCCGACAGTCCGACCGAGCGCATGACCCGATCCATGAGGAACGCAGTTCGCGCGAGATAACCCGTATCCTCCATGAGGATGATGAACAGGAACAGGATCAGTATCTGTGGCAGGAAGATGATCACGCTGCCCACGCCGGCGATAACGCCATCGGCAAGGAAGCTGGCCAGCGCGCCCGCGGGCAGTGCGTTGTGTACCCAGCCCCCGAGGCCGCTGCCCGCGGAATCGATCCAGTCCATCATCGGAGTCGCCCAGGCAAAGACCGCCTGGAATACGGTCGCCATGAGCGCCAGAAACAACGCCGTGGCCGGATAGGGTCGGTTGATCCAATCCACGATCCGGCGCTTCAGGCGCACAGGACCGGGGGCCCTGTACTGCAACTGCGGCAAAACCTGGGCGATCCACCGGTAGCGCTCTCTCGATTCCACCGCCAATGGCGGCTCCCCCGCGCATAGTGACTCGCGGTGCGTCGCAAGCTGTTGGTCCGCTCCTGGGCCAAGCGACTGCCTCAGATATTGAACCGAAGCCGGGTCGTCGTCGATCAGGGCCCGCTCTATATCCACCAACTGAAGCGTGGACTCGCGCGCACTCTCTCTGATTGCCCGGGCCGCACGCCTCAGCGCCGGCCAAAAAGACGGTCGCTCCGCCGGCACCTGCTCAACCGCCGCGGCGATCCCGGCCCTTAATTCCGCGAAACCCCGTCCGGTGGTGGCCACGACCTGACACACCGGAATTCCACCCAGTTTCGCCTCAAGGGCGTCGCAGTCAATCGCGATACCCTGCTCCAGCGCATCGTCCGCCATGGTGAGCGCCACCACCGTGGGCCGCCCCAACTCCGCCAGTTGTTGCAGGAGAAACAGCCCCTGGTAAAGCCGGGTTGAATCCACCACTGCCAGGATGACGTCCGGCCGAGGCGTTCCCGGCACGCGGCCCAACAGCACATCGACGACGATGCGCTCGTCGGCTGACTCCGGGCTCAGCGAGAAGACGCCCGGCAAATCGATGAGATCGAAGACCGTCGATCCCAGGGTCAGTTTGCCGGTCCGCTTCTCGACGGTAACGCCCGGATAGTTTGCCGTGCGTTGATTCAGGCCGGTAACGCGATTGAATAACGTGCTTTTGCCGGAGTTCGGATTACCGACGACCGCGATGGTGACCGTCCGCGAGAACGTAACGTTCTCCAGCGGAATGGCGATGGTAGCCGAATCAGCCATCAGTCAACCGAGCGGCGAGTCGAAGCGACCTTGAATCGACGTGCGTCCGCACGCCGCAGCGACAACGCGCTTCCATGAATGCGGAGTTCCAGCGGGTCACCCCCCAGGGATCCCCCCAGGCACTCCAGTTCGACGCCCTCCACCAGTCCCATGGTCATCAGCCGTTGCACGCTCGGCTCGACCGTGTCTACCGAGTCGATACGCGCGCGGTCGCCCCGCTTGAGATCGGCAAGTGTCATTGATTCATTCCCACCTGGACACGCAAATGATAATTATTCTTATCTGTTAAACGCAAGCATTAACTTTGATGTGCGTAGCCGGGCGTCTCGGCTTGCGCCGATCGGCTAAATGCAAGAGGGTGCTATCGCGAGACTTGCGGTGCGAAATCCAGCGTGTCCACCAGGAAGCCCAGCAGATCGGCGGCTTCGTCGATGCGCTTTCCGGTCGGTTTGCCGCTGCCGTGCCCGGCGCCGGTCTCCACCCGGATCAGGGCCGGCGGCTCGCCGGCATGCGCCGCCTGCAACGCCGCGGCGAACTTGAAGCTGTGACCCGGAACGACCCGGTCGTCGGTGTCGGCGGTGGTCACCAGCGTCGCCGGATAGGTCGTACCGGGATGAAGATTGTGATACGGCGAGTAGGCGCGCAGGGCTTCGAACTCATCGCGCACGTCCACGCTGCCGTACTCCTCGACCCAGTAGCGGCCCGCCGTGAACCGGTGATACCGCAGCATATCCATCACACCCACGGCAGGCAGGGCCGCGCCAAACAGTTCGGGCCGTTGCGTCATGGCCGCGCCGACGAGCAGGCCGCCATTGCTTCTGCCCTGAATGGCGAGTTTCTCCGGCCGCGTATAGCCGCTTTCGATCAACCATTCGGCAGCGGCGATGAAGTCATCGAATACGTTCTGCTTGTTCAGCTTCTTGCCGGCTTCGTGCCAGGACTCTCCGTATTCGCTGCCCCCGCGGAGGTTTGGTTGGGCATAGACGCCGCCCATCTCCATCCATGCCAGACCGGCCGCCGAAAAGGACGGCAGCACGGAAATGTTGAATCCACCGTAACCGTAGAGCAGCGTGGGCCGGTTGCCGTCGAGTTTCACGTCCTGGCGATGGGTGACGAACATCGGCACGCGCGTGCCATCCTTGCTCTCGTAGAAGACCTGCCGAACCACGTACTCCCGGGGCTCGAAGTCCACGTCGGGCTGCCGCCAGAGGGTACTCTCACCCGTCGTGACGTCGTAACGGTAGATGCTCGCCGGCTGATTGAAGCTGGAATAGTTGAAAAATGTCTCGGTGTCGACGCGACGTCCACCAAAGCCCCCTACTCTTCCGAGACCGGGAAAAACCACGTCCCGAAGGTGAGAGCCATCGGTTCTAAAAACCCTGACTTGTGGGGTCACGTCTTTGAGGTATGAGACCAACAACATGCCCCCGACGAACGAGGCCGAGCGCATCGTTTCCTCCGCCTCGGGGACAATTTCCCGCCAGTCTGCTTCGCCTGGTTCCGCGATGTCGATGGCGATTACGCGCCCCTTGGGCGCCAGAAAGTCCGTCTCAAAGAAAAACAACCGTCCATCGTTGCCGATGAATTCGAAACCATGGTCAAAACGCGCGATGAGTTCGACGGGTAGGCCATAGGGTTCGAGCAGATCCTTGATCACGACCTGATTCTTGTTGTCGGTATCCTTCCACACATCGATCACCAGATACCGCGCGTCCTCCGTAACGCGGGCTCCGAATATCCATTCGGGCTCGTCCGAGCGCTGAAAGACCAGGACGTCGGCTGACTGCGGCGTTCCCACGCGATGGTAGTAGACCTTCTGGTGGGTATTGGGCGCCTGAAACTGTTGGCCCTGCCGCGGTTCCGGGAACCGGGTATAGAAGAATCCGCGAGAATCGCCGGTCCAGCTTGCCGACGAGAACTTGCTCCACTGAAGACGATCGGGGAGATCCCGCAACGTGTCGATCTCGCGCACGAACCATTCGCTCCAGTCACTGCCCGCCAGCTGTTTCGAGTAGGCCAGATAACGACCGTCCTCGCTCACCACCCAATCGCCCAGCGACACCGTGCCATCCTCGGACCAGGCGTTCGGATCGAGCAGCATCGACGGCGCGTCGTCCAGAGTGGTCTGCGTATACAAGACCGACTGATTCTGCAGGCCGTCGTTTCGTGTGAAGAAATAGCGTCCGGCGATCTTGCGGGGAGAGCCGAAGCGCTCGTAGTCCCAAAGTTCCTGCAAGCGAGCCCGAATCGCTCCCCGCTCGGGTATGGCTTCCAGGTAAGAGTAGGCGATTTCGTTCTGGGCCTCGACCCAGGCCGCAACCTCGTCGGATTCGCGGATATCGTCCTCAAGCCAGCGATAGGGATCCGCCACGATCTGTCCGTGAAATTCGTCTTCGACGCCAACGGTGCGGGTTTGCGGATAGACAATTTCGCCCGCGACGCCCGTCGCGAACACGGATACGGCGACACCAAGAATTGTTGCAATCGCGCGGTTCATGAAACCATCATCAATCCCGGAAAAACCATCTTCATGAAGCATACCAATCATTCAGGCCGATGGGGCGATGAAAAACGTCCGGACGACGGCGTGGGCTATTGGCGGGAAATAATAGCGATGCCCTTTAACCGGCTTGAAACCCTGCATTCGTCGGAGATTCCGCATGGCGTCGGTGTATCGGCGCAGCGTATGGACGGACCGATTGTGGAGCACGGGTATCCGGGCGGCATGCGAGACCGAATACCTCTGTCGGAAACCGATGATCTTCGAAAGATTGCCGGCATCGATACCCGACTGGACGCACGGACGGCGGACGCTGGCAAACGGGTCATGGTAACGCCGCCCGAAAACAGGTGTGTTATTCGTTCGGGGCAATACTGGTCCTCATGCGGGCGAGAAGAAAATAAATTCTACAGAACTTCGGGCCGGTTCGGTGACGGACACTGCATTGGGACTACATTCCGCGCATCAACTCCTGAAGATTTGCAGCATCCGCGTTACCGCCGCTCAGAATGATCGCGGCGTTCTTGCCCGCCATTTGACGCCGCTCATGCAGCAGGGCCGCAAGCCCCGCCGCCCCGGCCGGTTCCGCCAGGTTGTGCGTCAGGCGCAGCAAGAGACGCTGTGCTTCCAGGATGGCCGCATCGCTAACCGTGACCACTCGCGCGACTTCCCGATTGATCACCTCAACCGCTTCGGCCACCGGCACCCGCGTCGCCACGCCGTCGGCAAAGGTATCCGCCCGGGGAGTCGATACGGGCTTGCCGGCCTTGAACGACAACGCATAACAAGGGGCTCCTTCCGCCTGCACGCCGATGATGTCAGCGGTCGAGCCCAGTGCGTTGCGCGCGGCGACGACACCGCAGATTCCCGAACCGAGCCCGATGGGTACGTAGACTGCATCCAACGGACCCGCTGCCAAGAACAGCTCCAGGGCATAGGAAGCGACCCCCTGGACGAGAGTGGGATCGAAGGCAGCCACCATGTGCAGGCCCTCTGCAGCTGTCACTTGTAAGGCGTGCTCCAGCGCTTCCTGGAAATCGCTCCCATGAATAACCAACTCACCGCCCTGGGCAGTCATCGCGGCGTTCTTCTCGGGGTTGTTTCCTTCCGGCACGACGATGACGGAACGCAGGCCCTGGCGGGTTGCGCTTACGGCGATCGACTGACCGTGGTTACCGCGAGTCGCGGCGATGACTCCGGGACAGCCCGGCTCCCGCTGCCTGAGCCGGGACATATAGAGTGCTCCACCGCGAATCTTGAACGCCCCGATGGGCGTGTGGTTCTCGTGTTTGACCCAAACGGTGAGCCCGGCGTACTGGCTCAGCAATGGCCAGACATATTGCGGCGTCGGCGGCACCTGTCGATACACAATTTCCGCCGCCGCCTGCAACGATTCCAGCGTGAATCTCATCATTAATGCGCCATGTGGGCTAGTTTGACGAACCTGCTGCCCGCCGCGGCTCGCCGCGCGGCAAATCGCCATTGGCGCGCGCGGACAAGTATGCCCACAACTCAAGGTAGTAGGGACGCACGTCCGGGTCTTGTCCCCAGGGAGGCATCTCCGCATCTCCGGCGTAGCCCGTCTCCATGGCGCTCAGAAACGTCCGACTGTCCATCTTGCCCATGCGGGACAAAAGGTTCGGTGCGAAGTCGCTGCCCACGGCATCCATTGCGTGACACACGTGGCACGTGCGATGGAATACCTGCCAACCAACGTAGGTAACCCGATCAACGGTGCAGCCGCCCGCGTCCCGAGCGCCCTGCGCGCAATTCACGGTGTACGCGGGCGAACCATCCGTCTCCGAAAGGCGCGCCGGACTCTGGGCGCTACCGCTGAGTCCCCCGGTGAACAGCGCGACGGCCGTAACTGCCCCCAGGACGCGGCGAAGTTTGCCGGCGCACCGGTCACATCGCATAGGTTCCGGCAATACGCGCTGCTTGAATGCCCCGGTAGATGGGGAGAGCGACAGTGGCCCGTGAAGCATGCCGTCATTGTAAGCTATCACTGTGGAAATCTATCTGGGACTGGGCTCGAATCTGGGCGACCGGCGTGCAAACCTGGCGCGCGCGCTGAAGCTGCTCTCAGAGCGGGAACTGGTCTTGGGGCGCATCTCCCCGGTGGTTGAATCGCCGGCGCTCTTGCCGAGGGGATCCGCGCCGGAGTGGGACCGACCCTACCTGAATCTCGCGGTGCAGTGCGAGACCGAGGCGTCGCCACAGGCGGTTCGCGGTTGGACCGTCGAGATCGAGCAGCAACTCGGGCGCGCGCCGGGGCCACGCTGGTCACCGCGGCCGATGGACATCGACATGCTGCTGTGGGGGAACGAGCAACTGCACACCGAATCGCTGACGATTCCCCACACGGGCCTGCGGGAGCGGAACTTCGTGCTCACGCCGCTGGTGGCCCTTGAGCCCGGACTCGTACCGCCGGGCGCCAACGGGGCAACGTTGCTGGAATGTTCCCGCCGGCTGCCGGACCATATCCCGCTGTGGATGGGCATCGTCAATGTGACGCCCGATTCGTTCTCCGACGGCGGCCAATTCCTCGGTTGGGAATCCATCGAGTCCCACGTCAATACCATGTTGGAGTCGGGCGTACACATCATTGACGTGGGTGGGGAATCCACCCGGCCGGGGGCAAATCCATTGGACGGTGATGCTGAATGGGAGCGCGTGGGACCTGTACTTGAGCGGCTTGTCGACAGGTACGGCGAAGATCCGCTCGGTCCGCTCATCAGTATCGACACATACCACCCGGCAACGGCACGCAAGGCATTGGCGCTGGGTGTGAACATCGTCAACGACGTCGGCGGTCTCCGTGACCCGCGAATGATCGAGATGGCCCGCGGCAGCCGCGTGGATTGGATTGCCATGCATCAGCTTTCGCTGCCCGTCGACACGGGCAGGACGCTGCCGCCGGATGCGGATCCGCTCGAAGCGATTGAACAATGGCTGTCGGAGCGCGCCAACTTGTGGAGCAAGGCGGGCCTGGACCTCAACCGGATCATCATCGATCCCGGCATCGGGTTCGGCAAGAACCCCTCCCAATCCATTGAACTGTTGCGCCGCGCCGGTGAATTGCGCCGGCATGGATTCCGCGTGTTGGTGGGGCACTCTCGAAAATCGTTTCTCAAACCCCTGGTCGGCGATGACATGGCCGCCCGAGACGCGGCAACGGCGAGCCTGTCGCTGGACCTGTGCGACCAGGGTGTCGACATATTGCGGGTTCATGATGTGCCGCTGAACATGGGCGCCCACCGGGGCCGGTCACTGGCACGCCTGTCGGCGCGAGGCGAATGAGTCGCAGCCTCATGGAATTTTGAGATAGCGGCGTTTTGGCGCAGAATAGAGCGGCAAATTCATAAGACAACGTGCCGGGCAGAAAGCCGTTAGCCGCCTGCCTGCCTTACGGGAGAATGAAATGTTTCGGAATGCGATCACCATCGCGCTGGCCACCTTCGCCGGTCTCGCCGCGGGTCTGCTGAATACAGCAGCGTCCCAGGAAGCGACTTCCAACAGTTATGCGGCCGTACCGGGTCAGACCGGTGGTCAGGACATGTTCGGCGCCTACGACGTGGCGGCCGATTGGCCGCGTGACATATCGGGGCTACCCGGCGCGGAGGGCTGGACCTTTGGCGCCGGGCAGAGCGTCTTTGCCGAAAGCCCGGATCGGGTGTTCTACCTGCAACGCGGCCTGTTGCCGAGGATCGATCCGCCGCAAAACCGGCGCGTCCCGGAGATCGGCCCGAGCCTGACCTTTCCGCCAACCGGTATCTGGCGCAACGCGACCCGGGTCAGCATCCCGGGCAGCGGCGGCACCGGCGGATTGGCCGAAGAAGGGATTACCGGCTGGATCGAGGCCGGCGGCCGGCTCGGGATCGATGCCCGCTGGCAATACTGCATCCTGGTCTTCGATCGCGAGGGCAACGTAGTGGAGTCTTGGGACCAGTGGGACTCCATGCTGCAACGCCCGCACTACGTCGCCATCAACCCCTACGATCCCGAAAAACACGTGTGGATCATCGACGACCACAAGCACGTCATCCACAAGTTCACCAATGACGGCACCACCTTGGTACAGACCATCGGAACCTACGGCGAATTGGGCGCCGATGAAACCCATTTCAACCGCCCGACGTTCATGGCCTGGTTTCCCGACAGCAGTTTCGTTGTTGCCGACGGGTACAACGGCACCCGCGTGGTCAAGTTCGACGCCGATGGCAATTACCTGACCTCCTGGGGCGAAAGGGGCACGACGCCCGACGAAATGCGTCCCGCATACTGGAATAACGTCCACGGCGTCGCCGTCGATCCGGCCACTCAAAGGGTGTTCGTGAATGATCGCGGCAACCGCCGAATCCAGGTTTTCGATGAGAACGGAACGTACCTTTTCGAGTGGAGCGTGGGGGCGCGGCCCGCCAACGTGCACATGTTCATCATCACCGAAGACGGGTATCTGTGGGCCGCGGACCGCAGCAGCCACAAGATCCTCAAGTACGATCTTGACGGCAACTTCCTCTACTCCTGGGGCACCTACGGCGATTTCCCCGGCGGCATCGCCGGCGTGCATGGCATGAGCGTGGATCAGGAAGGCAACCTGTACCTGGCCCAGGTGGACAACAAGGGCGGCGTACAGAAATTCGTGCCGCGGGAGGGCGCGAACCCCGACTACGTGATCGGTAGCCCGCACTACAGTGCGTGGGAGTGACGCGCACTAATCTCAGAATCCGCGTCATGAGTTAGCCGCTTGCAAACCACGCGCTGACGCGAACCGGGTATTACAGTGAGTGCAGTGAGACCGAATGTGATTGCAGCGTGCCTTGCGCTGCTTATCGGAAGTTTCGGAACGGGCTCAAGCCACGGTCAGATCGATGTTCCCGAGGCGCTTGAGCCCTGGCGCGATTGGGTCCTGTATGGTCAGGAATTCCACGCGTGTCCGGCGCTTGATGGTTTCCAACCCGGGGAACCCGCGAACCACGTTTGCGCCTGGCCCGGCGAGTTGTCACTGAATGTCACGGAGTCTGGAGCAACCTTCAACCAGGAATGGGAGCTGTTTGCCGACGACTGG
Source organism: Candidatus Rariloculaceae bacterium (assembly GCA_965237785.1). GTDB lineage: Bacteria > Pseudomonadota > Gammaproteobacteria > Steroidobacterales > Rariloculaceae > UBA6522. The sequence continues at coordinate 40,137 of OZ250159.1, read as the reverse complement.
ATACCGCTGCCGGGGGATCCGGCGAACTGGCCGATTGACGTCGTTGCTGACGCCGCCTCCGCGGCGGTGGTGACCTGGGGCGATCGCCCATCGATTCGACTCGAGCCCGGTTTGCACCGGGTAAGCGGGGCGCTGGTCTGGAACAGCCGTCCGGCGTCGATCGCAATTCCCGCGGAAAGCGCATTGATCTCGTTGCAATTGGACGGCGCCCGGGTGGCCATTCCGGAACTCGAAGACGGTACGCTTTGGCTTGGGATTCGACCGGATGGCGTTTTGGAAGAAGACCGGCTCGATGTCATCGTGTACCGGTTGCTGAGGGATGATCTTCCCATCACGCTGGAATCATTGATTCAAGTGGACGTCGCCGGGCAGAACCGCGAGGTCGCGCTTTCCGGTGCACTTCTGCCCGCATTCACAGGCGAGCGGCTGGATTCGGAACTGCCCGCCCGGTTGGACGAGGACGGCACACTGAGAATACAGGTCAGCCCTGGCCGCTGGACGTTGTCGTTCGTCTCCCGTGCCCCGAATACTATCGGACAACTGGACGTTGCGCAGGCCGTCGAACCGTGGCCGGAGGAGGAAATCTGGAGCTTTCAGGGAAATCCGCGATTGCGCGTCGCGGGGCTTGAGGGCGCACCCGCGATCGACGCCGCACTTGCCGGCATCCCCCCGGAGTGGGGAGACTTTCCGGCCTACCAGGTCATTGCCGGGCAGTCGCTGAACCTGGTCGAACGAAGCCGCAACGACGCCGATACGCGCAATGCGCTCCACCTCAGACGTAATCTGTGGCTGGACTTCGACGGAAGCGGATTCACCGCCGAAGATACCGTTCAGGGCTCGATGCACCGCGATTGGCGGCTCGACATGGCAGACCCATATGTGATGACCATGGCTACCGTCGACGGCGAAACCCTGTTGGTCACTGAGGGCGAGGACCCGGGCGTTCAGGGTGTGGAGCTTCGCGACCCGCAATTGTCGGTGATGGCAACGGCGCGAACCGGTCCCCATCGAAGCCTGGCCGTCACAGGCTACCTGCAGTCGTTCGACAGCGCGGTGACCACGCTGAATCTACCCCCCGCACATCGGCTGATGGCGGCCCCCGGCGCGGACGCGGCGGTCGGTGCGTGGCTCAACAGTTGGAGGCTGCTGGACATTTTCCTGGTGCTCATCGTTGCTGTGGCGGCCTGGCAGCTTATGGGCGCAGGCGCGGGAATCGCGGCGTTGATCGCCATGGTGCTGGTGTTCCACGAGCCTTTCGCGCCACGGTGGTTGTGGCTCAACGCGCTGGTGGCGGTGGGGATGCTTCAAGCAGCACCGGTGGGGCGGCTGCGGACGTTCGGGCGCTGGTACCGCAACGCCAGCCTGCTCGCATTGATCGTCGCGCTCGTACCCTTTGTCACCGTGCAGACCAGAGCGGTGGTCTTTTCTCAGCTCGAGCAGGAGCGCGGGGACCTTCGTGAAATCACCTTGTTCGCACAGGATCGTCTCAGGGATCAGGTGAGGTTTTCCCGCGCCCCGCCAGAAAGTTCGGCTCTGGAAGAGGTGGTCGTATCGGCATCGCAGATCGGCGACACGCTTCCGCGCTATCTCCCGGGTGCCGTGGTACAGACGGGGCCGGGATTGCCGGACTGGACCTGGAACAGCTATACGCTCGCGTGGAGCGGCCCGGTAGAAGCCGCACAGTCATTTCGAATGGTGATATTCGGCCCGTGGTTGGTTGCCGCATGGCGCATCTTCGGCGTTGTCTCCGTGCTTGCGCTGCTGTACTTCCTGCTGCGGCCACACATCAGCCAGGTGCGGCGAAGGTTTTTTGTCGGCCGAAGTGCTGTGCCGGTTGTTCTCGCCATGCTGATAATGCCCCAGGAAAGCCCGGCCCAGGAGATGAGCGAGTTCCCATCGCCAGGTCTGCTGCAGGAACTCCAGCGCCGATTGGTTGCACCCCACCCCTGTCACCCCGCCTGCGCCGAGATCACCCGGGCACGGGTGACACTCCGAGAGTCAACGTTGAGCATCGACTCAATTGTTGCCGTGGAGAGTTCTGTCGCGGTGCCCATGCCCGGATCCACCGCGGGATGGCGTGCCGATTCCATCGTCGTCAATGGCCAGCCTGCCTCACAGCTTTACCGATACCCGGGTGGGACGTCCTGGATCCGCCTGGAAGAAGGCGTACACGAAGTCGTTCTGCTGGGACCGGTACCCGGCGAAAACAGTTTCTCCCTTCCGTTCCCCCTGGTACCGAGGCACATCGAAGTCGATACGCCCGAATGGGAGACGGTGGGAATCGTCGATGGCCAACTCCTCTCGGGTGCACTGGAACTCGTGCGCCAGGAGGAGCCGGACACCGCGGATGACGATGGAACCCCGGCCACTTCGTTTTCACCGTACGTCAGCGTGGTACGTAACATCACCCTCGGCCTGAATTGGTCTGTATGGACCGAGGTCAGGCGTATCGCGCCGACAGACGGCGCTTTTACCCTGGCGGTTAACTTGCTGCCCGGCGAGGTCGTCGTGTCGCCCGGCATCGAAGTCAGCGACGGTCGAGCCCTGATCGCCCTGGAACCAGCCGAGGACTACGCCGAGTGGGAGTCCCGGCTGCCCACGGCGGAGAGCCTGGCGCTGACGGCACCGGAGGATGTTCCATGGACCGAGCGCTGGCGATTCGTTATCAGTCCCGTTTGGAATGTCCAGTTCGACGGAATTCCTCGTACCCCACCCCTGGAAACCTTCAACCCGTTTTTCGTGCCCGAATACGATCCAAGGCCCGGAGAGACGTTGACTCTCTCTCTGACACAACCGCAACCGAGTTCGGGCGATACGATCGCCATTGACGAAGTAGATTACACAATGCGCGTGGGGGATCGATCATCCGCGCTCACATTGGAACTGGACTACCGCAGCACCCGGGGCATGCAACATGTCTTGCAACTCCCCGAGGACAGTGAGCTCGATGGTGTGTTCATCGACTCGGCGGAGATTCCCCTGAGGCTGGAGGGTAACCGCCTGGAGATACCCATCAGCCCCGGATTCCATACCGTTGAAGTCAGTTGGCGAATGCCCCAGGGTGTCGGCCTGAACTCGGTCCTGCCCCAGGTGAACCTCGGTGTGGGAGCCAGCAATCTATATTCGCGGATTGAGCTTCCTCCAAACAGATGGGTCGTCTACGCTTTCGGTCCGACCTTGGGGCCCGCTGTCCTGTATTGGCCGGAACTACTGTTGCTGGGGCTCGGTGCGGTGCTGCTTGGCCGATTCGCCTGGAGTCCACTCCGTACCCGCGAGTGGTTGTTGTTGGGAATTGGGCTATCGACTTTCGCCTGGCCGATCCTGCTGCTATTCGCCTCGTGGGCCTTCATCCTCAGTTGGCGCGGACAAACGCAGGTCGAGTTGACAAGACAATCATTCAACGCAATGCAAATCGGTCTGGGTCTCTTGACGGTTATTACCCTGGCGGCCGTCGTGGCATCCATTCCAGGTGGTCTCCTCGGCGAGCCGGACATGCAAATCACCGCACCGAGCGGTCTGGGACCGATGACGTGGTTTTCCGATCGGGCTGCCAGCGCTACTCCGGTCGCAGGCGCGGTTACCATTTCAATATGGTTTTACCGAATTGCCATGCTTGCCTGGGCCCTGTGGCTCAGCTTCGCGTTACTGCGGTGGATCCCGTGGGCCTGGCGAGCCTATAACCATAACGGAATCTGGCGTGGCAGGGTTGTCAGCCACGCCGGTTGACATGGTGCACATCGAAACCATTCTCGTACCCCTGAAGCGCGTCGAACAGGAGCCGACCCGGGTCTGACGAGAGCGTTGCTATTTCAGCCCTATCGCTCTCGCAGCGATCCGGCGAGCCGGCCTGACGGTTTTGGTACCGCTCGCGCTGGCGCGCCCGGAATAGAGATTGCGTACCTCCTCGGCGATGATACGCATGCCCTCCTCCACTACGCGGTCCTCCTGGGCGTAGGACAGGCGAAGACACTCATCGGCGTGACGCCACGGCTCCTTCAACCCGGGGAAAAACCGGTGCCCAGACATCACCAGGACGTTTCTGGCCTTCAGTCGGTGATACAACTCGTCACTGGTAATGGGCAGTTCCGGAAACCAGAGCCAGAGGAAGAAAGCGCCCTCCGGCGTATGAATCCTGAAGGGCACGCCTTCGAACTCGCGCTGGACCACGTCGCAGGCAAACTGCATCTTGCGCTGGTAGAACGACTGGATAACGTGGCGGCCGATGTCTTCGATCTCGCCGCTTTCCACCCACGGCTGCACCAGAACCGCGCCGGTGCTCGGAATCGTCAGGCTCTGAACCGCAGTCATGTTGCCCAATGCCTCGATGAATTCCTCCCTGGCGATGACGATTCCCGTGCGTATCCCCGGCAGCCCCAGCTTCGAAAGGCTCATGCAGAGAATGACGTTCTCGTTCCACAACGGGGTCGCGGCCGAGTAGATGATTCGGGGGAAGGGCACCCCGTAAGCGTTGTCGATGATGAACGGCACGCCCGCCGCCTTCGCCATGGCGTCAAGCTGATGCAGTTCGCTGTCGGTGATGATGTTGCCGGTGGGATTGGTCGGGCGGGAAACACATACCGCGGCGATGCCCTCGTCGATTCGTAGCGCATCGAAATTCACCCGGTACTTGAAGAATCCTCCGGGCCGATCCTCGATCTCCGGCCGGTGGGCGACATACAGATCGTCGATCAAGCCGATGTCCTTGTAGCCGGCGTACTCCGGAGTCATCGGCAACAGAATGCGCTTGCGGCCGCCGCCGGAAAACTCGCCGGCCAACATGTTGAAAAGTTGGAAGAACCCCGTCTGGCTTCCGGACGTCAGTGCGATATTGTCGGCTGTCAGCGGCCAACCGTATTTGCGCGAGAGCAACCGGGCCAGGGACTTTCGAAACCCGATTTCGCCCTTTGGATGGGAGTAGTTGCCCATCATCCGCTGGATCTCGTCCGGATTGTCGGCGATTTCGTGCAGACGCCGCTGGAACAGCGAGAGCATTTCGGGAACCGTCCCCGGGTTGCCGCCGCCCAGCAGAAGCGCCGTCGGATCCTCGGCGATCGCCCGTCCCAAATCGCCCATCAACTGCGCTGTCCCGGTCTCCCGGGCGAAGCGTTCACCGAACTTTGACAGTTTTCCATTCATGCGAGGCTTCTACTCCTTGGACAGCAAGGAGTCAACAAATATCCCTGGTAGGACGCCACTTGCGACCGTGGCCGATTGCGTTTGCAACGATCCCCCTATCCGAGACGAACCAAGAGGGCGAAGCGGGTCAGTACACTGCGCAAGGGCAGCCCGCAGACGGCCCCATCACGCAAGCTGGTGAAAAAGGTCGTCAAGCTGCAGATTCCAGGTGCTCGCGTATTAGTCTTGGGTGTCGGGCCGCAATTCTCAGGAGCGCGAGCGCGGGACCTTCCGGCTTTCTTCTGCCTTGTTCCCAATTCCGAAGGGTATGAACACTGATTTCCACGGCCCTCGCAAACTCTGTCTGCGTCAGGCCGATAAAACGCCGCAGCGCGGCGATATCCTCTCCAGACTCGAAGCGCCCCTGCCTGAGTCGCTGGCGTAAACGCGCCGGAATCGCCGTCTTCAACTGTTCGTCTGTAACTTCCGGTATATCTGTCATTTGTAATAGCCCATTCTCGAATAGTAGAAAGCTCGCTCGCGTCTCCCGGCCAAACGAGCGCCGATGATTCTAATTACGCCCTCTTCCCGTTCAGTGAAAACGACAACTGCGACGCCGCGCTCAATGGGTCCGATCGCGATGAAACGGTCTTCGTGCTCCGAATGTGCTGCATCAAAGATTTCGAGATAGTCACCTATTTCAAATAGTTGCCGCACCTCCGTGAACGACAGACCGTGCTTTTTCTGATTTTGCAGGTCTTTCGTCTCGTCCCATTCAAAATTTACAATGCAAATGATAAGAATTCGAACGGATAAGTCAATGACTTAGTTTTCGTTGGGGTCGCCAAGTACCTGCGGGGGCCCAGCAGATGTCTTGGGACATCCTGGCTACAGAATCACAGGATCCTATCGGGACGGGAATAGACGTTGAACCGGTTCGCCTTGAGAAAGCCCACCAGCGTCATGCCGAATTCCTCGGCGAATTCCACCGCCAGCGACGACGGGGCGCCGACGGCGGCCAGCATGGGAATACCCGCCATCATGGCTTTCTGCATCAGCTCGAAGCTGGCACGTCCGCTGACCACGATACCGTACTCACCCAGGGGAATCTCGTCCTTGAACAGCGCCTGGCCGATGAGCTTGTCCAGCGCATTGTGACGCCCCACATCCTCCCGGCTGACACGGATCTGCCCTTGCGCGTCGAATAGCCCCGAAGCGTGCAAACCACCCGTGCGCTCGAAGACGCTCTGCTGCTCCCTCAGCCGCTCCGGCAACGAACCCAGCGCGGCGGCGCTCATGCCCAGGGCGTTGTCCCGCAAATCGTAGCGGCCTTGGACCGCAACCGCTTCCAGCGACGCCTTGCCGCATACGCCGCAACTGGAGGAGGTATAGAAGTGGCGCTCGAGCCGCCCCAGGTCGACCTGGACTCCGGCGGCCAATTCCACGCGCACGACATTGATCAGGCCATTCGCCGCCGGCGGTCCACAGGGCGCCACGGAAGCGATCTCCGCCGCGCCTGCGATAATACCCTCGCTCAACAGGAACCCGGCGGCCAACTCGCCGTCGTTGCCGGGTGTACGCATGGTGATCGAGATGCTCTGCTGCGCGCGCCGACCGTCCGGTCGCGTATAGGCCAGACGGATCTCCAGCGGTTCTTCCGTGGCGACGACATCGTCGAACGTCCCCGCACCCTCGCCGATTCGCTGAATCTCCAGGCGTTTGACGCTTTTCAGCGCGGCAATGCCCGGCGCATTCAACGTTCGACCCGCCGAATCCGGTTGGCAGTCACCTCACTCACGTTGCGGCACCCCAGCAGGCGCATGTCCCGCTCGATGTCGGTGCGCAGAATCTCCAGAGCCCTGTCGACCCCGGCTTCGCCTCCGGCGCCCAGACCGAACAGGTACGGGCGACCCACGGAACAGGCCGTGGCCCCCAACGCCAGGGCCTTGAGCACGTGGACCCCGCGCCGCACACCGCCTTCGAGTATGACTTCCATGCGGTCGCCCACAGCGGCAGTAATCTCGGGCAGAATCTCGATGGGCGCCGGGGATGAATCGAGCTGGCGACCGCCGTGATTCGACACCATGACGGCGCTGGCGCCAACATCCGCCGCCCGCAGGGCATCTTCAACGGAAAGAATCCCCTTGATGGCGAACGGCCCGCCCCATTCCTCGATCATCCATGCAGCGTCGTCCCAACTGACCGTACGGTCCAGCTCGTCATTGAAAAAACTCACCAGCGTTGTGACATCGCCCTTGATACGATCCTTGACGCTGGCCAGCTCGATGGGCGGGCTGGTGAAGTAGTTCCACACCCAGCGCGGGTGCATCGCAAAGTTGAACAGGCTTGCCGGCGTCAACCTTGGCGGAATTGTCATTCCCGTCACCAAGTCCCGCTCACGGTTGCCGGCTACAGGAACATCGACCGTCAGCGCAAGAGCATGATATCCCGACGCCTTGCAGCGCTGGATAAACTCCCGATTGAGCCCACGATCCTTGAATACGTAGACCTGGAACAGTTTCGGTCCGGCCGTTGCCGCGGCGGCATCTTCAATGCTGGTGGTTGAAATGGATGACAGCGAATACATGGTGCCCGCCCGCTGGGCGGCCTGGGCCACGGCACGCTCGCCTTCGTGATGAAAGAGCCGCGACATTGCCGTGGGGGCGCAGAACAGCGGCATGCTGATCGTCTGCCCGAATACGGTGGTGGAGAGATCGATATGGCTGACGTCCACCAGGAACCGGGGAACCAGCTCGTGGCGATCGAAGGCGGAGGTGTTCTGTCGCATCGTCCACTCGTCGCCGGCCGCGCCGTCGATGTAGTGGAACATCGGCGCCGGCAGCCGTTTGGACGCGCGCTCGCGCAGTTTCGCGATGTTGTAACAGCTTTTGAGCCCGCGTCCCATCATCCCTTGCCGCGATCAGCCGCGTTCCGCTCGGCGATGACCTGTGTCAATGCCTGTTCGGCCAGGGCCGAAAGCTCCGCCTCTCCCGTGCGCATGAATTCCGCGATCTCAGCCGGCAGGAACCGAACGGCTCCAGCATGTCGCTGGCGCAGAGCCTGGGAATATTGATGCCCGCCAGGGCGACCGCGCGAATGACCGTGGTGCCCTCGGGAACGGTCACGGTCTTGCCGTCAACAGTCAGTTGTACTGTCGTCCCGGACTCGCTGGCCGGGGTGCCCAGGTCTTCGGGGCGCCGGTAGGCTGCGTAGACTTGACTCAAGACTAGACTCCAGCAATTCGCCCGAGAATCAGCGCGCGCGCAGATCCTCCGGAAAGTGATCCAGCACGCTCATCACCGGGAAGGGAGCCATCCCGCCCAATGCGCAGAGCGAACCGGCGACCATCGTATCGCACAAGTCCCTTAACAATAACAGGTTGTCAGACTCATCGACACCGCCCAGGATCCGGTCGATCACCTCCACACCGCGCACCGCGCCGATCCGGCAGGGCGTACATTTGCCGCAGGACTCGATCGCACAGAATTCCATGGCGAAACGCGCCTGCTCGCCCATGTCGACGGTATCGTCGAAAACCACCAGTCCGCCGTGGCCGATCATGCCTCCGATCTCCGAGAACGCTTCGTAATCCAGGGATGTGTCGAACTGCGACGGGTGGATGTAGGCGCCCAGCGGCCCGCCCGCCTGCACGGCACGAATGGGTCTGCCCGTGGCGGTGCCTCCGCCGAAGTCCTCCAGAAGCTCCCGCAGCGTTTTACCGAAGCCGATCTCGACCAGACCGCCGCGGCGCACGTTGCCCGCGAGTTGCACCGTCAGCGTCCCTCTGGATCGCCCGGTGCCGAAATCCCGGTAGGACGCCGCGCCGTTGGCCAGAATCGTGGGCACGGATGCCAGAGAAATGACGTTGTTGACAACGGTCGGCGCGCCGAACAGGCCCTTGATCGCGGGCAATGGCGGCCGGTAACGGATCTCTCCCCGCTTGCCTTCCAGGCTTTCCAGCATGGACGTCTCTTCACCGCAAATGTACGCGCCGGCGGCTTCGCGAACTTCCATCTCAAAAGTGCGGCCGCTGTCCATCACGTTCGCCCCCAACAGGCCGGCGGCCTCGGCAATCCCGATGGCATCGTTCATGATTTCGATCGCCAACGGGTACTCCATGCGCAGATAAACATAGCCCCTGGTCGCGCCGACCGCCAAACCGGCGATCGTCATTCCCTCGATCAGTACGAAGGGATCGCTTTCCATGATCATGCGATCGGCGTACGTGCCCGAATCGCCTTCGTCCGCGTTGCAGGTGATGTACTTCTGCCCGCCTTCGGCGTTCAGCACAGTGCGCCACTTGATACCCGTGGGGAAGGCCGCGCCGCCGCGCCCCCGCAGACCCGACTCCGTGACCATTGCCACGATCTCGGCGGGCGTCAGCGCCAATGCGTTCGCCAACCCCCTGTAACCGCCATGGTCTCGATAATCCTCCAGCGACAGCGGATCGGTAATTCCGACGCGCTCGAAAGTGAGCCGCGTCTGCTTCGCCAGGTAGGGAATCTGCTCGGTGGGACCGAGTCCGACTGGATGCGCACCGCCGCCGAGAAACCCCGCATCGAACAATCCCGCGACATCACCGGCCTGCACCGGGCCGTAAGCGTGACGGATACCGCCAACCTCGACCTCGACCAGTGGTTCCAGCCAGTAGAGCCCGCGTGAACCGTTGCGCACCAGAGTGATCGACTCTCCGCGGCGTGACGCCTCCGACTCGATCGCCCGCGCCACATCGTCCGCGCCGAGCGAACGCGCCGTCGTATCCCGCGGAACAAAAACCCTGGGTTTGCCCGTCTCCATCACCGCTCAATTCTCGTCGAGCAACGCATTGAGGCGTTCAAGCGTAACCCGGCCGTGTACGAAGTCATCGATCATGACCGCCGGCGAACAAGCACAGTTGCCGAGGCAATAGATCGGCTCCAGGCTGAAACGCCGGTCGCGGGTGGTTTCATGAAATCCGATGCCGAGACGCGCCTTTGCATGACGCTCCAGTTCCCGGGCGCCCATGGCTTGACACGCTTCGGCGCGGCAAAGATACAAGGTCTTGCGGCCAGGCGGCGATGTGCGAAACAGGTGGTAGAAGCTGATGACGCCGTGCACCTCAGCCCGGGAGAGGTTGAATACCTCGGCGATCGTGGCAACGGATTCGTCCGGTACGTACCCGAGATGGTCCTGAATGGCGTGCAGAGCCGGGAGCAACCCGCCTGGGCGCGTGGCGTGGCGCTCGGCAATTTCACGGACTGGCGCCGCGGTCTCTCCATTCCCTGACGATGAGCTATTCAACGCAAGCTCCGCAATATGACAAATCGGTAACGGTCATTTTACCCGAGGTTGCGCCGCCGTTGACGACATTGTCGCTTAATTGAAAATCAGCCGTGATGGCGGGAACGTTGCCGGGCGACGGCGCGCATTGGCGGTGCATCAATTGTTGTTGCTTCCTGGATTCGGGAACAAGCTCGACTGGTCTTCGCCGTCCCGCGGCGCCAGGCAGACGAAGTCCTTTTCCACCAAAATTTTCAGTTTGCCACCGCCCGGGAGTACCTGCTCACCACGGATCGACACTTCCTCCGGCTGCTGCCAGCGCTCCACTGCCGAATTGGGCAGTTCCACGCTCACACAGTGTCCGTGGTAGAAAGCCGCAATGGCGCCGACCGGTACCGTACGGACCCGATAGGTCAGGTGTGCGCCGCCGCCAAACTCCACGATCTCCTCCACCTGGCCGGCACTCACGATCTGCGCCAGTTCTACCTGAGACACGCGAATTCTTACCGAATTTCCAAGAATTCTCAGTTTCATTCGATTGATCTTCGCATGTCAGCGGGACCCTCTGACCAAGGCCTGGCGACGTCGAATCCGCCGCCAGGCCCATAGTGTCGGTGCGGAACAGGAGTACACGGCGAACATGGAAAAAATGACAACTGGCGGGTTCAGCGCTACCACGATCAGAAGCGCCAGTATGAACATCAGATTGCCGAACGGAACGCGGCTGCTCAAATCGAAATCCTTGAAACTCAGGTAGCGAAAATTGGACATCATGACGATACCCGCCAGCGCCGTAATTCCGACGCCGGCCACCAGCGCGACCAACCCGCCGATCTCGTACTCGATGCTCCCCCAAACCATCGCCGCGATACCCGCGGCGGCCGGCGGGCTGGGCAACCCGCGAAAAAACCGCCTGTCACTGGATCCGCTGGTGTTGAAACGGGCCAGGCGCAGCGCGGCCGACACCGCGTAAAGGAACGCTGCCAGCCACCCGAGCCGCCCCCAAAGCAGGCCGTATTCCGAGAGCCGCACCACGCCCCACTGATACGTTACGATGGCCGGCGCAAGCCCAAAGGACACCATGTCCGCCAGACTGTCGTATTCCTTGCCGAAATCGCTCTCCGTACTGGTCATTCGGGCCACGCGACCGTCCAGGCCGTCGAGGAACATGGCGATATAAATGGCCCAGACCGCACCGAGGAAATTTTCGTCGATGGCCGCGACGATGGAGTAGAACCCCGCAAACAACGCCCCGGTGGTCAGCAGGTTGGGCAGCAGGTAAATGCCGCGCTTGCGTGACTTGCTCCTGTCGATTTCCGCCATATCCGCAGCCGTCCGTTACCGAATCAGGCCCTGGGGACGATTGTGTCGAGATGGTTGTGACGGATTTCGGCCCACTCCATCTTGAACCAGGGGGTGAACCGCTCGGGGGAGGACTCCAGTTCGGCTTCCAGCGCCGGTATGCCCACGAAACGCCAGTCTGCGATCTCGTTGACGTTGACGTTGACCTCGCCGGAATAGCGGCCGTGGTATACCCAGCAATATTCGTGCTCGGCGCCGACTGCACCGTACCGGGCGTGATACTTGAACTTGTACAGGAACATCATGGGGCATCCGAATCCCAACTCCTGTTGCAGTCGCCTGGATATGGCGACCTCCATGGATTCACCGACCCGCGGGTGGGAACAGCAGGTATTCGACCAATAGCCCGGCCAGAGCGGTTTTTCGGTGCTGCGTTTTTGCAGCATCAGCTCATTTTCCTCGTTGAATATGAATATGGAAAACGCCCGATGAAGCAAGCCGTTGCCCTGGTGGCACTCCGTTTTTGTACGGCACCCTATTTCCCGATCCAGTTCATCCACCAGGATCAGTTCCTCGCCGGAATTGGAAACGATCTCCCTACGCGCCATTCAGGGCCCCTCCGAAGCTGATCGGGACGGCCTGGAAGCCTGCGGAGCGAATCGCCGAGATCACCGGCGTGGTGTCCCCGTCGCAAATCGCGATGATGGATCCGCCCCCCCCGCCACCGGTCAACTTTGCGCCCAGCGCACCGCTTTCCCGGGCGATGTCGACCAACTGTTCCAGTTCCGGCGTGGACACCTGCAGCGCGTTGAGCATCCCATGGCAAATGTTCATCAACCCGCCCAGGGTGGCCAAATCTTCGTCCCGAATGGCCTGAACGCCCCGTAACACCAACGCATCGATCTGATCGAAGATGTGTTCGTACAACCGCTGTTCCTGCTTCCAGGCGCGCCTCACGCGACCCACGGTCTTGGCGGTCAATCCCTCGTAGCCGGTCATGCCGATGACCGCCGGAATCGGGGTCTTGATATCCAGCGGTTCGACCAGCAGCGGGTCCCCGGACCGAAAGATCAGCGGTTGACCGTAACAAGCCAATGTATTGTCAAGACCGCTGGGCGTTCCGTGGGCCACGGTCTCGTACTTGAACGCCAGGCGGTTCACCTCCGCGTCGGACAGGCCCAATTGGAAGTGCTTGTCCAGCGCCCGCACGATCGCCACCGCCATCGCCGCCGAACCGCCCAAGCCCATGCTCCGAGGCACCTCGGAAAACACCTCGATGCGCATGGCCCGCCCGCTCAGGCCGAGTTCGTCCAGGACCACGCCGGCGGTGTGCTCGAAGGAACGGCGGTCCTTCGGATTCCTGGCCAACTGATATTCGACGCCCCAGCGGGGGATGATCAAGTGTATTCCGTCGTCGCAGTCCTCCACCACGGCTTTCACCGTCATCGGAATCGGGGCCCCGATGGCGTGCCGCCCATACACCACTGCGTGCTCGCCCAGCAGCACGACCTTGCCGTAGCCCACACCCATAGCCTCCGTTTCGGGCGCCGTCCGGCCTCCGCACAGGTGTCGGCGCGCCGGATTTTCTTTCAGTTCGGCGACGATTTCCTGGGCTTTCCAGACCTTGATTTCATTACTCAGGATCAGCCGGTCGAGAACCTCGTCGAATAGTTCCCCGGGCGCGCCCGCGGCCGTCACGACACTGCGTGCGTGAAGCGTCATATGTCCCTTCTGGATACCCTCGGTCGCCAGTGCACGCAAGGCTGCGAAGTTCTGGGCAAGTCCCACGGCGGCCATGATCTCGGCCAGGTCCGTGGCCGATTCGATGCCCAGCAAGCGCATGTTCAGCGCGGCCGTCGGGTTGGATTCGAGCGGCGCGCCGACCGTTCCCACCTTGATCGGCACCTCGATGCTGCCGCACAGGTTGCCTTCGTCATCCGTCCACCACCTGGTCAATGAGGTGTAGCGCCCGTCACGGGCCGCGTAGGCGTGGGCGCCGGCTTCGATGGCACGCCAGTCGTTGCCGGTGGCAATCGCGACGGAGTCGATGCCGTTCATGATCCCCTTGTTATGGGTGGCCGCCCGATACGCGTCAACGACCGCGAAGTCCGCCGCCACGATGATCCCGTCACGAACCTGTTCCCCCGTGTAGTCGCTGCCGCCAAGCGCCGCGTGTGGAACCCTGCATTCAGCGCGGGCGAGGGAACGGTCGGTGAGATTCGAAAGAATGCGTAGAAATACCCGCCCCCCGGTGATGGACTCGATTAGCGGCGCTACGCCCTCGCACATCCCGTTGGTGACATTGGCGCCCATGGCGTCACGGGTATCGACCAGCAGATGCACCACCAGCGTGGTCTTGCCGCTGGACGGCAGCGGATGTACGTGCAATTCGATGTCCCGTGCGCCGCCGCCCCGAGCGACCATGTTGGGATGGAAGCTGTTCGCCAGGTTCAGGATGTCCTGCTTGCGCTCTATCAGTGCCGACTTGGCTGAATCGATGTCAGGAAGATCGATAATCTGCACTTGCCCGATCAGTACGGGATCCGTCGAATCGGCGACGAATCCGCCGTATTCACCGATCAGCTTGGAAGCGGAGCCCTGTGCGGCGATGACCGACGGCTCCTCCACCGCCATGGGCACGACGTGCCGCCGACCATTGACCAGGAGGTTCATGCCAAGGCCCAGGGGCAAGCCGATGACGCCCACCACGTTCTCCACCATCTTGTCGGCGGAGGCCAGATCGAGTGTATGCCGGCCGCTGGCCAATGCCCGAAAATCGCGGCTGGTAACGATACCGCGTTCATGCACGGCGCGAACGCGTTCGGCGACGCTGAGCTTGTAGAAATCGGGGATTCTGCGTTGATCGTCACTCATTGACCTATTGCCTCCACGGTCAATCCCAGAGGGTCAACAGCAATTTCGATCATATCATAGCGCTCAGCCGCCACTTTCCTGAATCGCGCCAGGGCCTCCGCATCGGCGCTGAACGCCAGTCCCAGATCCCCGCCCCCCGCGCCGCTGACCTTGTACGCCACACCGAAGCGCGCCGCGAGCATCTTGATGTGGCGATGCTCGGGCGTAAACGTCGCTGCGCCCATCCACTCGCCCAGAGCTTCAAGCGCATCGGAATACTCGCGTATGGCGCGGAGAAATTCGCCCGCATCGTCCGCCTCGACGCTGGCTATGCCAACCTGGGCCACGAGGCTGAGCGCTTCGATCCGTGCCGCGGCCGCCGCTGGACTGGCCGCCGCCCGGGCCCGATAACGCGCCACGTGTTGCCGCGTCGAAGCCGATGAGCCGACAAAAACTCCTGTGAGAACGACGCCCGTGGGCAGCTTGGCGGTGCTGACTTGCAGTTCCGAATTCGCGTCCAACTGAAACCGGATCACGCCTCCGTAAAGGCTTGCGGCGATGTCGAGGCCGCTGCCGGCGCCCCCCTGATAGGCCCGGTGCAAGCCGACCAGCGTGCGCAGCGTGCGCGCGCAGGCAGTTGCGATCCCTTGCCCCGACCAGGCCATCCAGGCCCCGCTCCAGGCGGTCAGGGCCGCGGCGCTCGATCCCAAACCGAGCTTCTTGCCGCCAGCAAAAAGACGGCTGGAATCGAGGCTACCCCGCCAGCCTGATCCTGCCCCGCCCGGCAAGCCTGCGACAACGCGGTCCACCAGAGCCGCACCGCTCGACCTATCCGGCTCGAACATGAATTCCCGCTCAGTTGCGGTAGTGGAACGGAGATGGCAACGGGCGTCGTCGCTGGGACCGATTTGCGCACGGCAACGCCGGTTGACCGCAACGACCAGGGCCGGCGCGCCCTCCAACACCGCGTATTCTCCAAGCACGACCGCGTTGCCGGGCGCCGTCGCGACTGCGCCGACCGCTTTCAATGTTCAGACCGCCTCGACGCCGGGCCCCAGACCGCTCACCAGCACGTCGACGACACCCGGAATTGCCGCCAGCGTCTCGCGCACCCGGGCCGCGGCGCCCGGAGCGCAGACCGCTTTCAACTGCGGCCCGGCATCGATCGTAAAGAAAACCGGCACGGCCGAGCGTCGAAGCTCGCCAACGGCGCGCAGACACGCCAGGGTGGCGGCGTTCCAGTAAATCAGCGGCGGGCGCGCCGCCATCGCGGCGCCGTGCATACTGAGGCAATTGCCCTCAGCCACGTCCGCAAGCGCATCGAAGTCTCGATCCAGGATCGCCTGGCGACCCTGCTCCAGATCCGCCGGACTCATGGCAATCCAGGCCGGATAGTACGGCGAAGTGGCTGCCGAGCGCCCCATACCGGCGCGGGAACTCACGGCCTTTTCGCCACGCTCGGTTACGGCAATGACCACTTCCAGGGGCCACGCCTCTGCCGGCACGAGCGGTTCAGCGTAGCTGTCCGAGCCGTCCGGCAATGTGCCGGCTCGCATTTCGACAAAGCCATCGAAAATGGAACGCGCTGCCGATCCGGATCCCTGGCGAGCGATGAGGCTGAGTTGCTTCGCAGACAGACCCAGATCAAGTGCCCGACCGGCGGCTGCCGCAAGAGCCGCAAATCCGGACGCCGAGGAGGCGAGCCCGGCGCCGGTAGGAAAATTGTTCACGCTCGCGACACGGGCCGGGGAGTCCACGCCCGCTTGCGTGCGCAGCAGGTCCAGGAACCGACTCACGCGATCCAGTTGCCCGGTGCGGGTGCGCCCGTTGAGGATAAACTCGTCCGCTGGCAAGGCGTTGTCAAAATGGACCTCGGTTTCCGACCATAGCGCCTGCAATGTGACCGAGATGGAGCCGACCGCCGGGATGTTCAGCGGACCACTATCCGCCTTGCCCCAGTACTTGATGAGCGCAATATTGGCGCATGCCCGCGCGGTCGCCTTCATGCTGTGCGGCGGGCGCGGCGGGCGCGGCAGAAGCCCATGGGTGAGACGGGAGAATCAGCCCCGAAGGACACGTTCCCGATAGGACAAGTCGCTGCGTGGGGCGGTAACGGCTTGGCTGGAGGTTGATGGGACCGACATCTCAAATCCGGCACACCCATGCGGTGTTAGGATGATTACCGATGGTAGCACACGCCTCCGAACAAGGGTTCGCTCAGCGCGTCGACGCGCGCTTGCAGCACAGCCTTTCGCGCGATGACGGCGCACTCATCCGCGCCGCCGGTTTGCGCTGGATCGCCGACTACACCGTCCAACGGTCCCGATAGCGCAGCCATGAATCTTGCCCGGGCGTGCCTTTCCACCGCATTGAGTGCGCTCAATCACGGCGGACGGGTAATGCGGGCCAGGGGTCGAGACCTGCCCGATCTCGGTCCCGATGGGCTGGTGGCCACCGCGCAGCGGCGCACGGGCCTGACCGACTTTGGTTCCGAGGCGTTCCGCCTCCCTCTGGAGCGCCTGGTGGTAGCCCTTGAACGCGAAGCGAACCTGTCGCTTCTGGGACGCCTGACCGTTCACCGGCACCTGGTAAGCCTGCTGGAAACGGCCCTCGACCTGCAGCACGACCGCTCGCTTTACCCTGCGGTGGAAGCACAGCCCATCTCCGCCCCGGTCTTCATCGTCGGCTTGCCGCGATCCGGAACGAGTTTACTTCACAATCTGATGGCGCAGGACCGCGACACGCGGGCACCGTTGACCTGGGAGGTCATGTTTCCGGCGGGTTTTCCCGAAACGCCCGGCGCGCTGCGCCGGACCCGCCGACGAGCCGTTGCACGACTCGCCTGGGCGCATCGGTTTTCGCCCGGGTTCAGGCGCATTCATCCGCTGGGAGCCGATCGGCCCGAAGAGTGTGTCGCGTTGATGGCGCCGGCATTCACCAGCGCACTGTTTCACACGTTGTACCGGGTTCCTTCCTATCAGGACTGGTTCGAGGCCGATCCGCAGACACAGGGGTTCGACATTCACTACCGCATGCTGCAGCAACTGCAGTCCCGGCGCGGCGCCACGCGCTGGGTACTCAAGGGACCCGCGCATCTATTCAGCCCGAAGGCTCTATTGGCTCGCTACCCCGACGCTCGACTGATACAGACCCATCGCGACCCGCTACGGGCGATGCCCTCCATCGCCAGTCTCAATTCCGCATTGCGCCAAGTGTTCAGTGAGCGCGTGGACTGCGGGGAGATCGGCAGGGACTGCGCGATCCGATGGGGCCGCGCGCTGGATCGCTTCCTTCGCGAGCGTGACACGCTACCGCAGGAGCGATTGATGGACATGGCATATTCCGAGTTGACCACCGAACCGATGGCTGCAATGGAGCGCATCTATGCGCATTTGGGCTGGCCGTTGACGCTGCCGGTGAGAAAGGCGATGCAAGGGTATCTGACGGAGAATCCGAAAGACACCCATGGCGTACACCGGTATTCGTTGCAAGCGTTCGGGCTCGACGTTCGCGAGGAGACGCAGCGCTTTGCCCGGTACTGTGAGCGATTCGACATCCGGTGCGACGTTGACTCCAAGCCCGGATATCTCGCCAATCGGCGGTTGCGGCCGCCGATCGGCCCGCCATGACGAAACGCATTTCCGGGCGATTCCACCAAGGAAATGGGTGGCTAGCGCCGACAACGGCATATATCATCGCGCCATGCATGCACATGCTTCTTCAATTCCGACCGATACCATCGGCGAGTAGGCAATCGCATGCGGCCCTATAACACTCGACAAGTCGCGGAACTGCTCGGCATCCCAACATCCCGGGTACGATCCTTGTCGCGGCAGGAGTTTTTCGACCCCAGTCGTGACGACCGGGGACAATACCGGTTCTCATTTCAGGATATCGTGCTGTTGCGTACCGCGAACGGCCTGCTCGAAGCCGGGCTCAGGCCGCGCCGGGTATGGCGGGCCTTGCGCGCCGCTCGCGACCGGCTGCCGGTGGGTCAACCGTTAAGTTCGGTGCGGGTGCTGGCGGATGGCCAGCGGGTAGTGATCCGGGAACGGAATACGGCTTGGGAACCGGAAACCGGTCAAACCATTCTCGACTTCGAGGTGGATGAACTCGCCGCGCAGGTTGCACCTCTGGTGATGGCCGCCGCGCCGCAGGCCCGTGCCAAAGCCAGCACCAGCGACGAGTGGTTCGCGCTGGCTCTGGAGTTCGATCAGATTGGCGCCTGCGAGGATGCCGGCGCTGCCTACAGGGAGGTCATTGCCCTGGATGACACCCACGTGAACGCGCGCATCAATCTCGGCCGCTTGCTGCACAACGAGCGCGGCTACCGGCAGGCCGAAGGCCTGTACCGGGATGCTCTCGCGATTGACCCCGAAAGTGCCATCGCGGCATTCAATCTGGGCGTGGTCCTGGAAGATCAGGGCGCGCTTCAGGAAGCCATGGAAACCTACCGGCACGCGCTATCGCTCGACCCTGCCCTGCCCGACGTCCACTACAATATCGCCCGGCTCTACGAACATCAGGGCGATCGGCAGGCAGCCCTGAGACATTACGCCAGCTTCAGGGACCTCCGCAGCCGGCGGGACGGGGCCACGGATTGACCCGAATACCCCACCAAGCCTTCACCGCGACCGCCCAAGCGTGAGTTCTCTCTTGGGCCGACAGGCAAACCGGGCTATCCTGTAAATTGCTCGACAAATTAATGTGCCCGAAATTGATCGAGTCGGGAGAATGCAGCCTTGGACCGGGATTACGCAAAAACAGAGCAGGTTCTTATCGCCAAGCGCGAGGAGTTGGCGAGCCGTCTTGAGCGGATCAAGATGAACATCACCGCCGGCCACAGCGCGGACTCGCAGGAACAGGCGCAGGAACTCGAGAATGCCGAGGTGGTCGATGCGCTGGGCAACGAAACGCGGCGGGAACTGAGCAAGATCGCCGGCGCCCTTGCACAAATCAAGGCCGGCACCTACGGAACTTGCGTCGACTGCGACGAGGAAATCCCGCTGGCGCGCTTGCAAGCCTATCCGTTCGCGGACCGGTGCATCCGCTGCGCAACCGCCGCCGAGGCCAGGGCGGGACGCTAGCGCGCCTCAGGCCGCCGCCGAGCGGGGGTGGTCGCCGTGCGCAATGCCCGGATCGTCCCAAGCCTTGAGTAGCCCCGTCTCCAGCGCCCTGGCCTTCTCGATGGCACCGGCCTTGACGGGCCCGTAGCCGCGAATCCTTGCCGGCAGCTCCGTCAGTCTCACAGCGAGATCGAGACGCGGCTCATCGAGTTCCGCAACGATTCGCTCCAGCAGTGCTTCATATTGGACGATCAGCCGCCGTTCGGCACGGCGTTCTTCGGAGAAGCCGAAGAGGTCCAGCGGGGTTCCTCGCAGGCATTTCAATCGGGCGAGCAATCCGAACAGAGGCAGCACCCAGCCGCCGAAGGCGTACTTGCGGGGCCGGCCGGTGGCAGGGTCCCGACGCGCGATCACGGGCGGCGAAAGATAGAACCTGAGCCGGGCCGAACCGTCGAATTTTGCCTTCGTTTCCGCAAGGAATCCGGTCTGTGCATAGAGCCGCGCGACCTCGTACTCGTCCTTGTAGGCGAGCAGCTTGAAGTAGTGGCGCGCAACGCTCTCCGTCAACAGTGTGCTGTCCGCGAAAACTCCCTGCTCGGCAACCCGCACGCGGTCGACCCACTCCCGGTATCGCTCGGCATAGGCGGTATTCTGGTACCCGACGAGAAACTGCGCCCGGCGCTCGATCAGTTCCTCCAGGTTGGCGGAAAGCGGCTCGGGCGCGCCGGAAGGTTGTGCGCATCGTTCCACCGCGGCCGGATCCCGAGCCGCGTGCCGGCCCCACGCGAACGCGCGCTCGTTCATGTCTATCGCGACCCCGTTCAGTTGGATCGCGCGACGAATTGCGTCTGGAGAAACCGGCAAGAGTCCCTTCTGGCAGGCCACGCCCAGCAGGAAAAGATTGGCCGCGACGCTGTCGCCGAGCAGCGCTGTCGACAGCCGCGTAGCGTCCACGGTTGTCAGTGCGCGCGTCGCCTCAGCCAACGACGTCAGCATCGCCGATTCCGGATACTCCATATCGGGGTTGGCGACGAATCCGGACGGCATATCCACGTGGGTGTTGATGACCGGTCGAGTTCGCTCCGCGGAGAGCTTTGCCAGCGTGTCGCGGCTGCTCGCCACCACCAGGTCCGCAGCCAGCAGCAGGTCCGTCTTGCCCGCCGGGATCTGCGCGCAGTGCAGATCCTCCGGGGCAGCGGCGATGCGTACGTGTGAGACGACGGCGCCGAACTTCTGGGCCAGACCGGATTGGTTCAAGGCCAGCACACTGCGGCCCTCGAGGTGGGCCGCCATCCCGAGTATGGCGGCAACCGTGCTGACGCCGGTACCGCCCACGCCGCTGATCAATACATTATACGGTGAGCCGTCAGGCTGCGCCGGTTCCGAAAGCTCGGGCAAGGCATCCAGCCCCGACAGCGGGGCGAGTTGTTTCGGTCTGACGCCTTCCAGGGTCACGAAACTGGGGCAGAAACCGTTGAGGCAACTGAAGTCCTTGTTGCACGCGGACTGATTGATCGTGCGTTTGCGACCGAATTCCGTCTCCACGGGAACGACCGAAAGACAGTTGGATACCGCGTTGCAGTCCCCGCATCCTTCGCAGACCAGTGGGTTGATGGCAACCCATCGGTCCCGATCCGCCACCTGGTGCCGCCGGCGCCGGCGCCGTAGCTCCGCGGCGCACGTCTGATCGTAGATTAGCGCCGAAACGCCGCGGTGTTGCCGCAGTTTGCGCTGCAACGGGTCCATCTCCCGGCGATGATGCACGGTCACGCCGTCAGGCAGGCCCTGGCGGGGATAATTCCGCGTCCGATCCGTGACCACGACGGTTTGGGTCACCCCTTCGGCGGCAAGTTGACGGGCGATCTGTGCCACGGAGAACTGGCCCTCCACCGGTTGGCCGCCGGTCATTGCCACGGCATCGTTGTAGAGGATCTTGTACGTGATGTTGACACCGGCGGCGACGGCGGCCCGCACGGCGAGAAGGCCCGAGTGGGCATAGGTACCGTCACCCAGATTCTGAAATACGTGCGGCGTTTCCGTGAACGGCGCCTGGCCGATCCAGGACGCCCCCTCGCCGCCCATCTGCGTAAATGTCGCCGTATCCCGGTCCATCCACGTCGCCATGAAATGGCAGCCAATACCGGCGACAGCCCGGCTGTCCTCGGGAACGCGAGTGGACGTGTTGTGCGGGCATCCGGAGCAGAAGTGCGGCAGCCGCGGCGATCCGCCAACCACGCTCAGCAAGGATCGTTCCTTCTGGTCGATACTCTGCAGGAGCCGCGCGAATTCCGGGTTCGAATGGATTCCAGCCAGCCGGCTGGCAATCGCCCGCGCGGCCCTCAACGGTGTCATTTCCTCCACCACGGGAAGAAGCCTTTCGCCATGCTCGTCGAACTTGCCCACCACCCGGGGCCGAACATCGGCACGCAGGTTATAGAGTTGTTCCTTTAGTTGGCTCTCGATGACGCCGCGCTTCTCCTCGACGACGAGCACCTCGTCGAGCCCCGCGGCAAATCGGCTGATACCATCCGGCTCCAGGGGCCAACTCAGGCCGACTTTGAACAACCGGATTCCCAGGTCCGCCGCCCGACGCCGATCAATTCCAAGGTCATCCAACGCTTGCATTACGTCCAGATAGGCCTTTCCGCAGGAGACGATGCCCAAGCGGGGATTCGGGCTGTCGATGACGAGGCGATTCAGTCCGTTGGCCCGGGCGAATGCCAATACGGCCGGCAGCTTGTAGCCTTGCAGCCGAGTCTCCTGATCCATCGGCGGATCCGGCCAGCGTATGTGCAATCCGCCGTCGGGCAACTCGATAGTCGGTTCAATGATCCGCGGAAGACCTGGGAGTTGCACCGTTTGCGACGAGTCGGCATTCTCCTCGGTCAGCTTGAGTGCCACCCAGCAGCCGCTGAACCGCGAGAGCCCGTATCCCTTGAGCCCCAACTCCAGCACATCCTGCAAATCGGTCGGATTGAGTATCGGAATTCTCGCGTCGATGAAACTGTATTCGCTTTGACTGGGAAGCGTCGACGACTTGCAAATGTGATCGTCGCCGGCAGCGACGAGCACACCGCCGTAGCGTGAGGTTCCCGCATTGTTCGCGTGCTTGAAGACATCGCCGGTCCGATCCACTCCCGGGCCTTTCCCGTACCAAAGCCCGAAAACTCCGTCGTACCGGCCACCGGGAAATAGATTGATCTGCTGGGAACCCCAGATCGACGTAGCCGCCAGGTCTTCGTTGATCCCGGGCTGAAAGTGGATCTCGGCCTCCTCAAGAAAACCCTTCGCCCGCCAAAGTTCCTGGTCCAGACCGGCAAGCGGTGAGCCCCGGTAGCCGGATACGAAACCCGCGGTATTCAGTCCTGCCTCGGCGTCGCGTTCGCTCTGCAGCAGCAACAGCTTGACCAGAGCCTGCAGTCCCGTGACATAGAACGTATCCGCCCCGGGTCGGTAGCGCTCTTCAAGGCTTTCGATCTGTCGCAATCCCATGGTGCCGATTCAAATGACCGTATGCTTTCGAACTACAAGTTAGACATCCGAATTCGCAAAATTCGTTCGCCCGACGACACGTTCGCCCTCGATTCCGATCTACTCACCCGGTCAGCACTACATCTTATCCCGAATTTCGGCTGGGCATGTCGCCGGCCGCGCCGCCGCGTGCGTCATGGCTCCGGGTACTCGGCAAGGATCTTGCGAAATCTTTCCGGATCGATATTTCCACCGCTCAACACAAGCGCAACGCAATCATATTCCCTGGCGGCTCCGTCCAGAACTGCGGCAAGCGCCACAGCGCCGGAGGGTTCGAGGACCAGCTTCAGGTGCCGCGCGGCGAACGCCACGCCGCGCGCGGCCTGGGAATCGCTAACCTGCAATCCCCCGGCGAGCCGGTGGCGATTGATGGCGAAGGTCATGGTACCGGGCGTGCGCGCCATCAGTGCGTCGCAAAGCGTGGGCGGATGACCCTGAACCCGCTGCCGTTCGCCGCTTTCCAACGAGCGTTTCGTCTCCGCATAACCCTCTGGTTCGACAGCGAATACGGCGCACTTCGGGAACGCCGCTTCGAGGCCGAGGGCACACCCTGCAACCAGCCCGCCGCCGCCGCAAGGACAATAAAACGCATCCAATTCGATTCCACCGACACCGGCATATCGGCCTGTTTCCAGACCCACCGTGCCCTGACCCGCAATGACTTGAGGGTCGTCATAGGGTGGGATCAGCGCGGCACCGCTTCGCTCGGAGATTTCCGCCCCGATGAGTTCCCGGTCCTCGGTGTGTCGATCGTACTGCACCACTTCGGCACCCAATTGCCGCGTTCCGAGTCGTTTGACCCGGGGCGCATCCGTCGGCATCACGATGGTTGCCTTGACGCCCAACCATTTGGCCGCCAGGGCAACCCCCTGGGCATGGTTCCCCGAGGAATACGCCACCACGCCCGCGCGTCGTTCCGCACGCCCGAGTTGCAAGAGCCGGTTGAGCGCGCCACGAATCTTGAAGCTGCCCCCGTGCTGCACGGACTCGGCCTTGACCAGCACACGGCATCCGGCGCGGCGATTCAGAAGCTCCGATTCAAGAACCGGTGTCGCCACGACCCTTCCATCAATCCGGTCCCAGGCTTGCTCCACGTCCCGAGTGGTCGGGGTTAAGTCGGTCATTCTCGCTCGTCTTGACGATCTGCCGGGAATACTAGCAGCCTGCCGGACTTAACCCGCATATCACCAACCTGGTCCTGCGGCCGCCGACAGGGTTACGCGGTTTCCCCGTATAATCCGCGCGATGATTCGCCCCGACCCAAGCGCGCAGCCGCCGAGCACGAGCGGCTTGCGGCCCATCGTTGTGCTGAAGAACGTCGACGTCGCGCTGCTGGGGCGTACCGTGCTGCATGGACTCAATTGGGAACTCGTGCCCGGCGAACATTGGGCCGTGACGGGCGTCAACGGCAGCGGCAAGACCAGTTTTCTGAAGTTGATCGCCGGTCATCTCTGGCCAGCGCCCGACCGTGGCACCCGTCGTTACGATTTCGGCGGTGAACCGCAGACCGACGCCGTCGAGGCACTCAGCAGAATCGCCCTGGTGGGGCACGAACTCCAGGACCGCTATACCCAGCTCAAATGGAATTACCTCGCTGTCGACGTCGTATTGTCAGGCATCTTTCGGACCGACGTGCCGCGGCGGGAACCCGAGGCAGGAGAGGTGGAACTGGCGGAGCGGATTCTCGACGAGCTCAGCTTGAGCCACCTGGCGCGGCGTCCGTTCCTGGAGCTTTCCAGGGGTGAACAACGCCGCGTACTCATCGCGCGCAGCCTGGGGTTCAAGCCGACGGTTCTGCTTCTGGACGAACCCGCGGCAGGTCTGGACTGGCAGGCCCGGCAGAACCTGAACACCACCATCGATGGGATAAGCGCCCATAAGAACGTAATTTGCTCCCATCACGACAGGTCCGACCTGCCCCGGTCTCTCAACCGAATCATTCGCTTGAACGCTGGTCGCGTGGTGGAATCGGGAATCCTCGGCAGGCCGGATTCGTCGCGTGGAACGCACCCGTCGCATGTGCCCGGAGGCGACGCGTTTGCCACCGAATCGGTACCGGCGAACGCCCCGCTGCAGTCGGCAGATCCGCGCACGCGCGCTCCGCGAACTGCCGTTGCGGGCGAAACCGATTCCAAGGCGAGGCTCCACGAAGAACGCGCATCGATCGAACCGGCTCCCGACGTGATCATCGAAGTCAAACAGGGGGACGTCTGGCTGGACGAGCGCCGCGTGCTGACCGGCATCGACTGGCGGTTGCGGCAACGCGAACACTGGGTGATTCTCGGTCCCAACGGCGCCGGCAAGAGTACCTTTCTGCGGATGCTCCATGGCCAGTTGCGTCCGGCGCTGGGCGGTTCGATCCGCTTTGCGGGCATCGACGATCCAGAGAACGTCTGGACGCTGCGAAAGCAGGTCGCGTGGGTGTCGCCGGAACTACAGGCCGGCTATTGGTATCCGTCGACAGCCAGACAGTGCATCTATTCGGGCTTCGACTCCAGCATCGGCCAGACACGGCGGATGACCGCGGCCGAGACGGCGCTCGTGGAAGAGTTGCTCGAGCAATTCCACCTCCGGGATCTGGCGGACCGCAACGTCAGAACCCTCTCATATGGACAGTTTCGGCGGGTCTTGATCGCCCGGGCCGTTGTCCACGAACCCAGGGTGCTGCTTCTCGATGAGCCCTGGGAAGGCCTGGACCCGGGCAACATGGAACTGGTCACACAGGAACTCCAACAGATCATCGCTCGCGGCACACACCTGGTATGCGCCAGCCACGTGCACGGCAACGAGAAAGTGTTCAACCGGATACTGGAAATGCACGGCGGCAGGATTGTGCGATCCCAAGTGCTGCCTGAAGGATTGCATGGCTCGACGCTTCGCTGGAGGCACCAAACGTGAAACTCAACGACAAAGCTGTACTCGTAACCGGCGCGGCCCGGGGCCTTGGCGCCGCAATTGCCCGGGGACTGGCCGCTCGCGGCGCGAACCTCGCGTTGGTGGATCTGGATGAGGTCAGCCTCGAACCCACGCGAAAAACCTGCGAAGACCTGGGTGCCAAGGTCGAATGCTTTGCGGTCAACGTCACCGACGAATCCGCCGTGGAAGCGTTGTTCGAGCGAATAATAGAGAAATTCGGCCGGCTGGATGCGCTGATCAACAATGCCGGCATCCTCCGTGACGGGCTCCTGGTAAAGGCAAAGCAAGGCGAAGTCACCGGCAAGTTGAGTCTTGAGCACTGGCAGGCCGTCATCGACGTCAATCTCACCGGTGTCTTCCTGTGCGGCCGGGAAGCGGCCGTTCAGATGATCCGGTCGAACGCACGCGGCTGCATCGTCAACATGTCCAGCGTCGCCCGTGCCGGCAACTTCGGGCAAAGCAACTACTCCGCCTCCAAGGCGGGTGTCGCCGCGCTGACCGTGGTCTGGGCCAAGGAGCTGGCACGGCACGGGATTCGGGTCAATGCGATCGCCCCGGGATTCGTGAAGACGGAAATGGTTGCCAGCATGCGGCCCGAGATCCTCGACAAGGTCAGCGCCGGGATTCCTGCCGGACGCCTTTGCGAGCCCGAGGAGATCGCCCACGCGGCGCTCTATCTGCTGGAGAACGACTACATGAACGGACGTGTGATCGAGATCGACGGCGCGGCGCGGATCTGACCCGGATATCGCGTCAATCTTCTGCCGCCGCCGATCCGCTCGCGGTGATGGGCCCCGCTATGCACATCGGTGAGATATGTGGGCCAGTGCATTGAGCGGGTCGAAAAGCAAAAAAAAAACGGCCGGGCCACCGTCCTTACGGGCTTTCCCGCAGGAACGGCCCCCGGCCGCAATCTCCTTCCAGCCTAGCTGAGGTTGTAACCCGCCTCGTCGTGGAGCGACAGGTCGAGCCCCTGTTCCTCCAGTTCGTCGGCGACCCTCAGTCCCATGACCCGATCGAGGATCTTGAGAATAATGAAACTCGCCACGCCACAATAAATGATGGTTGCGATGACCCCTACCGCCTGTTTACCCACTTGACCAACGATACTCACGCCTTCGGCCAGCCCGGCGCCACCAAGGCCCGCGTCGACGAACACACCGGTCAGCATCGCGCCGACGATGCCGCCTATGGCGTGCACACCGAAGGCGTCGAGGGAATCGTCGTATCCGAAAGAGCGTTTCACCTTGACCACGGCGATGTAGCACGCATAGCCCGAAGCGGCGCCGATCACCAGCGCCCCCATGGGCCCCACGAAACCAGACGCCGGGGTGATGGCTACCAACCCTGCCACGGCGCCGGAAACGAGCCCGAGGGCGCTCGGCTTGCCGTGGCTGATCCACTCGGCGAACATCCAGGTGAGCGCCGCGGCCGCGGCCGCGATCTGCGTCACCGCCATAGCCATGCCCGCGGTCCCGTCGGCGGCGAGTTCGCTGCCGGCGTTGAAGCCGAACCAGCCAACCCACAGCATGGCCGCGCCGACCATGGTCAACACCAGGTTGCTGGGCTTCATCGGCGACCGAGGGAAACCGCGCCGTTTCCCGAGGACGATGGCAGCCATCAAGCCGGCCACGCCGGCGTTGATGTGCACGACCGTACCGCCGGCAAAGTCCAACACGCCCATCTCGCCGAGCCAACCGCCACCCCATACCCAGTGACAGATCGGGGCATAGACGACGCTGACCCACACGCCCATGAACACCAGCATCGCCGAGAACTTCATCCGCTCGGCGAAAGCACCGACGATCAGCGCCGGGGTGATGATGGCGAAAGTCAACTGGAACATGGAGAACACGGTCTCCGGAATCGTTCCGCTGACCGCGTCCACGCCGACCCCTGCCATGAATGCCTTGCTCAGATCGCCCACCAGGGCGCCGCCTTCGCCGAAGGCGAGGCTGTAGACGTATAACGCCCAGAGCACGGTCATCAGACAAGTGATCGCGAAACACTGCATCATCACGGAAAGTGCGTTCTTGGCCCGCACCATACCGCCGTAGAACAGCGACAGCCCCGGTATGGTCATGAACAGGACCAGCGCCGTCGAGGTCAGCATCCAGGCCGTATCGCCGGAATCCAGAACGTCCTGAGCCGACGCGATTCGGGGACTCAGCACCACTAGCAATGCGCTCACAGCCGCGAGCGCTCGGTTAAACATCTTCATCGTTTTCTATCCTCCTGCTTATAGCGCCCGATCGCCGGTTTCGCCGGTGCGAATCCGGGTGGCCTGGACCAATTCGGATACGAATACCTTGCCGTCGCCGATTGAACCGGTGCTCGCGGAAGCGACGATCGCCTCCACTGCCGCATCGAGCAATTCATCGGTTACAGCCGCTTCGATCTTCGTTTTCGGCACGAAGTCCACCGAGTATTCCGCACCCCGGTAAAGCTCCGTATGCCCCTTCTGCCGACCAAAGCCCTTGACCTCCGTTACGGTCATCCCCTGCACGCCGGCCTCGGCAAGTGCCTGGCGGACGTCCTCGAGCTTGAAGGGCTTGATCACTGACGTAATCAATTTCATTTCGTTACCTCGTTATTGCTTCCCAATATTCGAATTCCATACTCGAATCGCCTTGGTCATTCGCCAAAGGCGATGCCCTTGCTGACCCCGAAGACCAGGTTGAAGTCCGCCGGGCCGTCCTGACTCACCGGAAGATCGCTGCTGGCGACCAGGGCCATGGACAGGTCCAGACCCATGAAGTCGAAGCCGTAACCGACTTCCGCATAGTCGCCGTCGAAGTCCTGACCGAAACTGCCAAAAGTGATATAGGCGCCACCCTCGAACGAATACCCGACGGAAACGAAGGTATAATCCTGGCCACCGTCACCATCCCATTCTCCGAGCGCCACATCCAGGGCGAGGCCGCCGTAGCTCACGCCGAGGTTGAATTCCTCGTAGGTGTCATCCCAGTCGTCGGTGTAGTAGTAGCCGGTATAGCCCGCACCCCAGCCCACATCGCCAGCCGAACCACCGAACCCGAGGTACAGGTCGGTCTCGATCCCGGTTCCGACCTCTGCGCCCCATGTGCCAATGTAGAATCCACTTTCGTGCTCGTAGTCGAGTCCCGCGGAGGCCGAGGCGTCCGACTGGAAAATTCCCCGGTAGATGTAGTCGCTGACCATGCCGAAATTGGCAGATATGTCAGCCATCGACACGGCCGGAGCCGCCCCGAGACCCAGTAATATCAAAAGTCGTGCAAACGCCATCGCGATGTCCTCCTGGAGTTGAGATTGAAGCGTCCCGTTTGCAATGCACTATCCGTGCCAAGATGCGTTTTAACCCGGATATCAATGACTTGAATTTTGAGCCCAAGGCCGGGACACGGTCGGCGCACCACCGTGGCAACCGCGGTGCACCACGACGGGGCGGGAATCACGGGGCGGGAACTTTCGGCAGATCGCCCGCCGGGCTATGATCCGGTGTGCATCCGTACTCACTGAAGGAATCACGCCATGGTGTCCATCTCCTCATTAGCTCTTCCGATCGTCGTTTCCGCCGGTTTGGTGTGGGTTGCCGCCGCGCTCGTCTGGACGGTACTCCCCTGGCACAAGAAGGATTTCGCCGGGTTGCCCGACGAGGAGGGCACGCTGGCCAATCTCGCAGCGCAGAACCTCGACCCTGGGCAGTACATGTTCCCCCACACGCCCACGCCGGAGGCGATGAAGGATGAGCGCGTACGCAAGGCGTATGAAGACGGCGCCGCGGGATTCATGACAGTGCTGCCCCGAGGCATACCCAATATGGGGCGCAACATGGCGTTGGTTTTCGCGTTCTACCTGGTGGTGGGAATTCTCGTCGCCTACGTGGCTGGCCTGTCACTGGCTCCAGGCTCGGACTACATGTCCGTATTCCGGCTTACTGCGACGATCGCCTGGCTGGCCTATGGTGCCGGCGTCGTGCCCGAGGCGATCTGGTTCGGCCGCCCGTGGAGCGGCGTTGTCAAGGGATGGGGCGACGCGCTGATATTCGCGCTGCTGACCGGCGGTGCGTTCGGTTGGCTTTGGCCCTAAAACGGGTCCGACAGACTGCGAGCCCGCGTTGCTCCCGATGCGCGTCGCAAGGGCATCGGGTCGGCCGCAGTATTGGCGTGGTGAAACAGGCGGCTAGAATCGCGAGCGCGTAAGTTCCACGTCGGCGTATTGCCACGCCTGCTCGAAGGCCTGAAAGACCTCGTTCGCTTCCGCGACCTTGCCCTGGGCCTGGAGGCTCTGCCACAGGCCAAAGAGCGCCCAGCCGTCGTTGCGGTTGGTCTCCATGTCGCGGCGGTACACGCGCTCGGCTTCCTCGGCATCGCCCGCCTCCAATAGCGCCGCGCCAAGATAGTGCCGCATGGGTTGAGGCCAGTCGGGAGGCTCCGTGTAGGCGAAACCGTCCTCGATGGCTACCGCTGCGCGAAACGCCGCGACGGCACCCTCGATATCCCCCTGCGCCTGCTTCAACTCGCCTTCGAGCCCGAGGGCGGCCAGCTCCATCAACGCTGCGACGGTGTTGGCGTTGCGACGGACCGTCGCCGATTCGGGATCCGCGGCAACCGCCCTGAGCTGCTCCAGGCTGGCCTCGGCATCGCTGAAGTTCCCGAGCCCGACATGCGCGCTCCCCTGGGTGTAGTACCACATACCGTCAAGGTATGGGCGCCCCTCCATCACGCGCTCCTCGGCCAGCACCTCGATCCAGCGGCCGAACATCTTGTGTACCAGCCAGCGGGTGGCGATGGTCTTATGCGCCGGACCGCGGAGAATTCTCTCTTCAGGCTCATGGCTGCGGGCGTCGGTGGCTGCCTGAACCGCTCTGGAATAGTCACCCTGGATGGCCGCCGAATAGCGAATGAAATCGTATGCGTGGCGGCGGTGGTTCTGGGCGGAAAGAAAATAGGTCCCCGTCTGCGGAAACTCGCGATCGCCCCAGGCCGCGAGGAACTCCGCGTCCGCATCGGCGGAGCGTTGGTTGTGCTCGACGGACTTGGTGTGCTGACCCACCCGCACATAGATGTGGCCGGGCATATGAACCACATGGCCGACGCCGGGCATCAGCGCGGCGAGACGGTCCGCGGCCGGCAGCGCCCGTTCCGGCGTATTCGATGACTCGAGCAGGTGTATATAGAGGTGATTCGCGCCCGGGTGGTCCGGACGTAGTTCCATGACCCGTTCAAGCGCCGCCGCCGCCTCGGCCGTACCAGGCAGCGGTTGGCCGTCGGCACCCCAATAGGCGCGTCCGGGCCGGGTGATCATATAAGCGTCGCCCAGGAGCGCGCCCGCGTCGGGATCGTCCGGATACTGCTCGAACAAATTGCGCGCCGCCGCCAGGTAAGCTTGATCCCTCGCGTCACGGTCCGGATAGGTGTCCGCGTCGAAGCGCCGGTGAAGCGCGCTCACGAAGGCCCGCTCCGACTCGTTTCCGCGGTCAATGAACGACACCGCCCGTTCGATGGCCCTGCGCGCCTCCCCCTGGGGATCGTCGGGAAGACCCCCGCCCCGGCTGTTGGGATTCGGTCCCAGCGCAAGGGCGAGGCCCCAGTTGATCATCGGATGATCGGGGTCGTGGCGCAGCGCTTCCTGGTAGGAAGCGACGGATTCGGGAAAGTGGTAGCCCCACGTGAGCCTCAGACCCTGATCGAAGAATTGCTGCGCAAGCGCCGAGTCGGTTGAAATCGGACGAGTATAGACACCGGTGGTTTCCACCAGTATGGCCAGTTCCTCCCCTTCAACGGCCGGCTCGGACGGTGTGCAGGCAGAGACGGCAATTGCAAGCAAGAGCGTGCCAATTGAATGGATGGACAATATTTTCACGGGCTCAAAACTCCTCCGGCGCGACCGTCATGGTCAACCCGTCCATCTCGTCGGTGAGCTTGATCTGGCAACTCAGACGGGAGCGCTCGGGGTTGAAGTACATCGACTCGCTGACCAGGAAATCCTCTTCTTCGTGCCGTGGCGGCAACTTGTCGATCCAGTCCGGATCTATCAAGACATGGCAGGTCGCACAGGAGCACAGCCCTCCGCAAATGGCGTCGACACTGTCGTCCAGCTCGCGGATGTTCTCCATGACCGATATCCCGGTCTGGCCCTTGACTTCAACCTGTCGCCCTTCCCGATCGGTCACCGTCAACTTCACCATTTCATTCGCCCGTGGATGCCTGGACAGGCCGCACTATACTACTGTTGCACCCACAGCATAACCGGCACTAGCCGGCGATCCACACGAATGCAGATACCGGTTTCGAATCCAACGAATTTATCCACTCATCCGGCTTCAGGCGTCGATCTGGTGGTGCTTCTCAAGGCGCCGGTAAACGCCAAACGCCGGCTGGCCGAAGTGATCGGTGCGCTGGCTTGCGACGCCGCTCGCCATATGTGGGCCTGCGCGCTGGAGGATGCACTCGCCTGGCAAGGGTCTGCCTGGTTCGCCCCGGCGGAGCCCGAGGATCGGGAGTGGCTGCTCGCCCAACTCGGCACCGATGCACCCATCGTTCCCCAGCGGGGCGGAAACCTGGGCGAGCGCATCAACCGTCTGGATTGCGACCTGCGTCGCCGCGGCGCCGAAAAACTGTTGTTCGTCGGCACAGACTGTCCGGGATTGGACACGGGCTACCTGGAGCTGGCGGCGGCCCGGCTGGATCATGTGGATGCCGTATTCGGGCCAGCCCGGGACGGGGGCGTTGTACTGATGGGTGCACGCCGTGCGTGGCCGGATTTGCGCGGCCTGAAGTGGAGTACCGCAGCGTTCGGCACCGAACTCGCCGAGCTTTGCCGCCGGTGCGGATGGAGCGTGGCGATGCTCGGGCTTCGCGAAGATATCGATACGTTGAACGACCTGCTGGGCGCCGCGACCGTGCTGTCGCGCGACGAACGCCCCGCGCGGCGTGAATTGGCCAAGTGGTTGAATGTAAATCGCGGAGCACTGTCGGCCGTGGAACTCCCGGGTGGCGGCGGTTGAGCAGGAGCGCGAGAGCGCAGGCCGCGGGCCTTCGCATCGACGGCGGCCATGGCGCCACGTGCAGCGTCGCCATGGTCGTGCCCGTGCTGGGTGACACGCCGGCCCTTCACGCCCTGCTCGACCGAATTCATGCCTGGAACGATCAGCCGCGCGAGATCGTCGTGGTCGTTGCTCACGCGGACCCGAAATTGAGGGCCTTCTGCGAGACAAGCAATTGCCGTTATCTTGAGTCGTCGCCGTGCCGGGGCGGACAACTGGACAGCGGCGCCCGGATCGCTCAAGCCGAGGTGCTTTGGTTTCTCCACGCCGATGCCGCGCCCGTTCCATCCAGTCTGAATGCCATCGCCCGGGCATGTGTCCGCGGCGCGGAAGGAGGGCACTTCAGGTTCAAGTTCTCGGGACCGCCAATGAGGCGCAAAGCGATGTTTGCCTGGCTCGTCAACCTCCGCGTCAGCCTCGGCGGTATCCCCTACGGCGATCAAGGCATTTTCGTGCGCCGGGATGCCTACCTTAAGTGCGGCGGATTTACTCACCAACCCTTGTTCGAGGAGGTAACGCTGGTGAGGAAGCTCCGCGCCCGGGGACGGTTTCGAATCCTTGCAGAACCCATCGGCGTCTCACCCCGGCGCTGGGAGCGGGACGGCTGGATTCGCCGCAGTCTGGCCAACCGCCGACTGGCGCTGGCGTACCTTTGCGGGCAAACTGCACAACAGCTTGCAACCCGTTACAACGATTCGAATCGGGCGCCTCGAAATCCACCCAAGGGGACTTTGCAACCGTGAACGCCGTCCCCGCACATATCCTGCCAAGCCCGGAACCTACCGGATACATTCAGCCCGGTGCTCTGCGTGAGCTCTGGTTTCACACCGGCACCGCATGCAACCTGGCCTGCCCGTTCTGTTTTGAAGGCTCCAAGCCCGGTGACGGGCGTCTGCAGCGCATCACCCTGGCCGATGCCCGGCCCCTGATCGAGGAGGCGGTGTCGCTGGGCGTGGCGCAATTGTCCTTTACCGGCGGAGAACCCTTCATAGTCAAGGACTTCATTGACATTCTGCGCTACGCTTCGAACCTGAAGCCCTGCCTGGTGCTGACCAACGGCACCGATCCCGTGCTCAAGCGCCTGCACCAGATCGACACCCTGGCCGCGCAGCCACACCCGGTTTCCTTCCGCATCAGCATCGACTACGCCAACGAGGACCGCCACGACGCGTCCCGCGGCCGCGGCAGCTACGCCAAGTCCTGGCGCAGCCTGCGCGAACTGAGCGCCCGCGGATTCAAGGTTTCCGTGGCACGGCAGATGGATGTCGACGAGGACAGCGGCGCCGTGGACAATTCGTTTCGCCAACTCTTCCAGCGCCATGGACTGCCCCGCGATACCCGGATCGTATCGTTTCCGGATTTCATGCCGCCGGGCTCAGCGCCACCGGTTACCCACATTACCGAAAGCTGCATGACCACCTATCACACGGAAGAATCCCGCCGCGCCTTCATGTGCCATTTTTCCAAAATGGTAGTCAAGCAGAAAGGTCGGATGCGCGTCTACGCTTGCACGTTGGTGGATGATGACCCTTCGTACGACCTCGGCGGCACGCTGGAAGAAAGCCTGGAGAAACGCATCTTCCTGCGTCATCATCGCTGCTATGCCTGCTTTGCGATGGGCTCGTCGTGCAGCGAGATCGGTTAGCGTACGAGGCACTTGGCGTGACAATGTGTTCGTCGAAAGACTGTGGCGATCGGTCAAATACGAAGAAGTGTATCTTCAGGTATATTTTTCTCAGCAGCCGCTAACCCTGATTGCTTAATCGACCGGCTTGGATCCACTTATAGAATCGGGTTTAACTGTCCAAAGAAATGGGGCCACCTCTTAGTGACGACATTAGGCGTATACGTCTCGCTTGCGCAGTAACGGAACCCTCAAACCCATTGGTTGTACGTGAGGTCCAGGATGACTCAACCTAATCGACACGCAAATGTGACTACTGATGCCGTCGGCCACTACATAAATGGTCAATATGCCGCAGGCGGTAGTCGGCGCGCTCCCATCACCAATCCGTCCACCGGCGAAGCCACCGGAACTGTCATGCTCGCCGACGAATCGACGACGAACAGAGCCATTGAGGCCGCCGCGGCGGCGTTTGCAACCTGGCGCGATGTAACGCCGGTCAGGCGAGCTCGAATCCTGTTTCAATACAAACGGTTGCTTGAGCAAAACTTCGATGCGATCGCTTCTGTAATCACCGCTGAGCATGGCAAGGTCCTGAGCGATGCGAAGGGCGAGGTACAACGCGGCATCGAAGTCGTTGAATATGCATGCGCGGCGCCGGAGCTGCTCAAGGGCGAATTCTCCAAGGATGCCGGACCTGGCATCGACACATGGTCAGTACATCAGCCGCTGGGCGTTGCAGCCGGAATCACGCCATTCAACTTCCCCGCGATGGTTCCGATGTGGATGTTTCCCATGGCCATCGCTTGCGGAAACACCTTCGTTCTCAAGCCTTCCGAACAGGATCCGGGCGCGGCGATGATATTGGCCAAACTCTTTACCGAGGCGGGGTTGCCCGACGGCGTCCTCAATGTCGTCAACGGCGACAAGCAAACCGTTGACATCCTGCTATCCGATAGACGCATCCAGGCAGTGAGTTTCGTCGGATCCACGCCGGTCGCCGAGTACATCTATTCGACAGGCGCCGCGAACGGGAAACGCGTACAAGCGCTTGGTGGTGCGAAGAATATTGCAATCGTCATGCCCGATGCCGATATCGACAATGCCGCCAACGCGCTCATGGGCGCTGCGTACGGGTCTTGCGGCGAACGCTGCATGGCCATATCGGCGGCTATCTGCGTCGGCGACACAACGGCGACGGCCATCGTGGGTGCGCTATCGGATCGACTTTCGCAATTGAGAATCGGCGACGGATTCGAGAACGGCAGCGAAATGGGGCCCTTGATAAGCGAGCCGCACCGGGCACGAGTTCTCTCCTATGTCGATCTGGGTGTTGCAGAGGGTGCAACGCTCGTCGTCGACGGTCGCAGTCACGTGGTGCCTGGCCATGAACAAGGCTATTTTCTCGGTGGGTGCCTGTTCGATGACGTGCAAGCGAATATGCGCATCTTTCGAGAGGAAATATTCGGGCCAGTGCTTTGCGTTGTTCGAGTTGCAAGTCAACAGCAAGCAATGCAGTTGATCGACAACCACGAGTATGGCAACGGAACCTGCATATTTACCCGGGACGGCGAGGCGGCGCGCTTCTTCGCCGATCGAATCAACGTCGGCATGGTCGGTATCAATGTGCCGCTACCGGTTCCAGTGGCATCGCACAGCTTTGGCGGCTGGAAACGATCGCTGTTTGGCGATCTCGCAGCCTACGGGCCTGACAGTATTCGCTTTTATACGCGCCGCAAGACCGTGACTCAAAGTTGGCCTGCTAGCGGCGTGCGTGGGGGAGCAAACTTTGCGTTCCCCACTACGGACGCGTAGCAGATCCAAGCCATTCAACCTCGACGCGCGATCTTTACCGCTCCCAGCCGAACGCCTCAAGCATGATGTCGAACACGACGTTTTGTTCGATAACCCCACCGACCTGATCGGCTCCCACCCCAATTCCGTACAGCGCGACGTCTTCTCCTCCGTGGGTCTCCCCATGATCCAGCGACCCGTCGATCCTCGACCGCTCCACTTCAATCAACGACTGGTACACCGCGCCAATCCCTACCTCGGGCACAGGTCGTGGACGCTGACCAATCGCTCCGGGACCGTTGGCATAAGCCAGGGACGTGTACGGCGTGCCGTTGGCGTCGACGGCTGGCACATTCTTGGGTTCGCCGTTCACATCGTTCTCCATGACCAACCCGAGAATCGGATTGCCACGTACCGGATACCCGCTCAGCGTAAACACGTGCGAGTGATCGGCCGTCACCAGGATCAGCGTGTCGTTCAGATCGACCTTCTCGAGCGCCGCCTCGACTGCACGCGCGAAGGCCTGTGTTTCCAACATCGCGTAGCCCGGTTTGCCGTCATGATGACCATGGTCGATGCGTCCCCCTTCGACCATCAAGAAGAACCCCTCTTCATTTTCGGCCAACAGATCGATCGCCGCGACGGTCATGTCCGCGAGCGTCGGCTCCGTGGTTTCCGGCGTACGATCCGCCATGTAAGTCATGTGCGATCGGGCAAAAACACCCAGGACCCGTTGTCCCGGCACGACCCCCGCCAACTCGTCTGTCGTGGAAACGTACGCGCGCCCGGACACCGCGCCCAACCACGATTGAATCAGATCCTCTCCGGCGGTTTGCCGATTTCCGCCAAGGTCGGAGCCTTGAAACTCCGCCCGACCGCCACCCAGAACCACATCGAGCCCGCCACCGACAGCAAAGTGCGTCAATTGATGCGCCATGTCCTGGCAACCCTGCGCCCGATCCGACGAAGGCATGTATCGATCGCTCTCCCAATCCCGCTCGGGCGAATTCGCATACACCGTCGCCGGCGTGGCGTGAGTGAGCCGAGCCGTCGTGACTACGCCCACCGACCTGCCTCGTTCCTTGGCCATTACACTGAGCGGTTTCAATGGATGAGCAAGCGCCTCCTCGCAATTGCGGCGGCGCGCCTGCGGACCGACATTGATCACACCCGCCCTCGTCTTCTGACCGGTCATCAGCGAGGTGGCCGTGCCGGCGGAGTCGGGTACCTGTTGGTTGGTGTTGTAGGTCTTGACCAGCGCGACGTGGGGAAACGTCTCAAAAACCAACTCGTGTTCCTCTCCGGGCATGCCTTGCGACTGACCGTCGAAGATTCGGGCTGCCGTCACAGTCGAGATGCCCATGCCGTCGCCAATGAAGAGAATCACGTTTCTTGCGCGTGTAACCGCACTCTGAGACTGCTCGGCAGTTGCCGGAATTTCACACCCCCCCAGCGCCGCCGCGAGCGCGAATCCAGCAATCGAACCGAAAGCCCTGCAAATCGTATCCATGGTTACCACCACGCGGCGTAAAGCACTATGACGATCAGTCTAACCACGACCGTCGCGAAATGACGGCGTTACCGTCCAGGATCCTCGAATTGCGGATACTCGACCCCGAGTTGCTCGAGATAGGTGTCGAACCGCGACGGGTCGTAGTAGAGGGGTTCGAGCTGCTCCTTGAACCGCGCCATGATATCGACGTTCTTCTCGATCGCCGGCGCATCCTCGTCGGTGATGAACGACAGGTAGGTCTCGTCGGCCGTCTGTTCGTCGTGGAAGTATGTCCACGCCGATTCGACCAGGGCTGGATCCTCCAGCAGATCCAACAATGTCGCCGCAACAACCTTGGCGCCGGCCACGGCGCCCTTGTGCGCGATCGGCGTCGCCATTGCCATCGCACTCGACCAATGATGGCCTTGACGGCCGTCGATGTTGGACGGGAACCGCAGTGTCACGGTCGGCACGGCCCATGAGATATCGCCGATATCGTCGGAGCCGCCGGACTGCGGGTTCTCGGACGGTGCACCGAGTTCGTCGATCTCGGTCTTGAGTCCAACGACTTCGTCGGCTTCCATGAATTCCTGGAAGGCGCGCGCAAACGCTTGATCGTCCTCGGTCCACTCCGGCATGCCGATGGCACGAATATTCTCGTACATGGCTTCGGCGATGGGCCGGTTGAAGTGCCTTGGATACGCGGTTCCGACGATGCGGCGCGACACGGTGGTGTCGGTCATCAGCGCGGCGCCTTCGGCCGTACGCTGCAGCGTATCGAAGTTTTCGCGGATCCTCTCACCCGTCATCTCGCGGACGAAGTACCAAACGGTCGCCGTTGGAGGAACCACGTTCGGCTGGTCGCCGCCGTTGACGATGACGTAGTGGGATCGTTGCAGGGGCCGCAGGTGCTCCCGGCGGAAATTCCAGGCCACGTTCATGATCTCCACCGCGTCGAGCGCGCTTCGGCCCTGCCAGGGATCCCCGGCGCCGTGTGCGGCGACGCCCTCGAACGTGTATTCAACGGAGACGAGACCCGTGCCCGGCGGCTGCCCCCAATCGGTCGACAGCGAGTCGTCGACGTGCGTAAAGATCACCGCATCGACATCTTCGAAACGACCGTCGCGGGTAAACCAGGCCTTGGTGCCGAGGAGTTCCTCGGCGATCCCCGGCCAGATGACGAGCGTCCCGTCGAGCCCCTCGCGCTCCATGATTTCCTTCGCCGCGAGCGCGGCCGCGACGATGACAGCCTGGCCCGAGTTATGACCCTCGCCATGTCCAGGCGCACCCTCGATGAGCGGCTTGCGGTAAACAACGCCCGGTAGCTGCGAGGACCGGGGTATCCCGTCCACATCGGAGCCAAGCGCAATAACCGGCTCGCCCTGGCCCCAGGTCGCCCACCAGGCGCTCGGGATCCCCGAGACATCGTTGTCGATGGCGAAACCGTTTTCTTCGAGAATCCCGGTCAGGTAACGCTTGGTCTCGAATTCCTGAAATCCGAGCTCCGAGAACGAAAACAGGCTGTCGGCGATTTCCTGTACCCGCTTGCGCTGCGCGTCGACGCTGTCGGCTGCTTCCGCCTTCAGGCCGGTCAGGACCGGCGGCGCACTGTCCTCGGGCGACGATTCACCCTGATCCGGAGACGTGGTGTCCTGGGCAGCGGCCTGGAACCCGACGACAAGGCTGAGCAGTACGCCAACCACGGTATGTATTCTCACCATTGGTCTCCTTTCTCACTCACGGCCCGACAGTTCTCAGCTCATCGCCACAGTCTATTTTCAACGTTTGTTCTATCGTCTTGCCAGCTGGCCTGCTGATCATAGCTGGCCGCAATACTTTCAACGACACGGCTGACATACGGATACTCCATGGCCAGCCGATCTGACCAGCCCCGGTATTTCGCGGCAAGCTCGCGCTCCTGCGCGCCGCCCTTTTCGCGCCAGTGCGCGCCGCGGGCGTTGCGAACACCGATTTCAAAGCCTTTGTTAATTTCCTGGGAGGCAATTCTTTCCAACACTTCACACACCGCAACACACGGCCAAATGCCATCCTGTTCGTCAATTGCCCTCGACAAGACTTGACCGATGTATTGATCACCGATCTCAGCTCGACCGTACTTGTCACAAAGCCGTCGCGCCTCCGTGACCCACGCGACCAG